>NZ_BMVW01000001.1:0-1254037 GCF_014650915.1 Streptomyces poonensis
GCGATCTGCTGCAGCGTCGCGCCGATGTCCGACGTACGCGTCGTCGTCATCGACTGGACCGAGACGGGCGCGTCCCCGCCCACCGCCACGGAGCCGACCATGATCTGCCGGCTCTTCCGACGCTCGGCGATCTTGATCGGAACGGACGGCATGCCGAGAGAAATCGCAGTCATCTGCTGTGCAACCCCAAGTTGTCATCAAGGTCGGTCCCGGAGAACAGCGGGCCCCGGGCTCCGAGATTACGTCACCGGTCCGAGCCCCAGCACATCACGGGCTGTGAACCCACCCGAGGGGGCGACCGTGCGTCACCGCACGGCGACGGCCGGGCACCCAAGGTGCCCGGCCGTCGTGAACACGCGGTGACCGCGGTCTTCCGGAGCCCCGACTATGAGATGCGCACCGGATTCACCACGTCCGCGATCAGCACCAGGATCGTGAAGCAGACGAAGACACCGGCCACGACGTACGCGACGGGCATCAGCTTCGCCACGTCGAAGGGGCCCGGGTCCGGCCGGCGCAGCACCTTGGCCAGGTTCCGGCGGATCGACTCCCACACCGCGCCCGCGATGTGCCCGCCGTCCAGCGGGAGCAGCGGGAGCATGTTGAACAGGAAGAGGGAGAGGTTGAAGCCCGCGACCAGCATCAAGAAGGTCGCGAGCCGCTGGGTGGGCGGGATGTCCATGGCGGCGATCTCGCCGCCGACACGGGCCGCGCCGACCACGCCCATGGGCGAGTCGGCCTCGCGCGGGCCGTCGCCGAAGGCCGCGTCCCACAGGGCGGGGATCTTGCCGGGCAGGGCGACCAGCGATTCCACGCCGTTCTCGATCATGTCGCCCATGCGGTCCACGGACTGCCCGAAGGACTGGGGCACCACGTCGGTGACGGGGGTGAAGCCGAGGAAGCCGGCGGTCACGTACTCGCCCTCGACATAGCCGCCGTCGCCGTCGGTCTTGGCGACCTGGTTCTTTATGAGGGTGGCGGTGAGGTCGAGCTGCCTGCCGTCGCGCTCGACGGTGAGGGTGACCTCCTTGCCGGGGTTGGCGCGGATGTCGGCCTGGAGGGAGGACCAGTCCTTCACGGGCTCGCCGTCGAAGGCGACGATCTTGTCCTTCGCCTTGAGGCCGGCGGCTTTGGCGGGGGCGTCCTTGTCGCCCTTCTCACAGGTCGCGCGGTTCTCGCTGGCCTGGATGACGCAGTCGGAAACCGCGTTGACCTGGGTGGTCTGCGTGTTCGTGCCGAACGTCATCATCACGCCGACGAAGAGCACGACGGCGAGGACGAGGTTCGCGAAGGGGCCCGCGAACATCACGATCACGCGCTTCCACGGCTTGCGCGTGTAGAAGAGGCGCTTCTCGTCGCCGGGCTGCAGTTCCTCGAACGCGGCCGCCCGGGCGTCCTCGATCATTCCGCGGAAGGGGGATGTCGAACGGGCCTCTATGCGGCCGTCGGGGCCGGGCGGGAACATGCCGATCATGCGGATGTAGCCGCCGAGCGGGACCGCCTTGACGCCGTACTCGGTCTCGCCCTTCTTGCGCGACCAGAGGGTGGGTCCGAAGCCCACCATGTACTGGGGCACGCGGACGCCGAAGAGCTTGGCGAACGACAGGTGGCCGAGTTCGTGCCAGGCGATCGAGATCAGCAGCCCGAGTACGAAGACGACTATGCCGAGGATGGTCATCAGGGTCGTCATGCACGGGCCTCCGCGGTCGTCCGCTGGGTCGGCCCGGCCGGCGGCCGGCCCGATGGGGTCCGCTCGCCCGGCTGGGTCGTCTTGGTCAGTTCCCGGGCCCGGGCGCGTGCCCAGGTCTCCGCTTCGAGGACGTCCGCCGCGGTCAGGGAAGTTCCCGTGACGGGTGTGCCGTGCTCCTCGACGACCCGGGTCACGGTTTCCATGATCGAGTTGAACGGCAGGGCGCCGTTCAGGAACGCGTCCACACACTCCTCGTTGGCCGCATTGAACACCGCCGGCGCCGTGCCCGCGAGCTGTCCCACGTGCCGGGCGAGCCCCACCGACGGGAAGGCGTCGTCGTCCAGCGGGAAGAACTCCCAGGTGGACGCCTTGGTCCAGTCGAAGGCGGGGGCCGCGTCCGGGACGCGCTCCGGCCAGCCGAGACCGATGGCGATGGGCCCGCGCATGTCCGGGGGCGTCGCCTGGGCCAGTGTCGATCCGTCCGTGAACTCCACCATCGAGTGGACATACGACTGCGGGTGCACGACGACCTCAATGCGGTCGAAGGGAATGTCGTAGAGGAGGTGCGCCTCGATCACCTCGAGGCCCTTGTTGACGAGCGTCGCCGAGTTCACGGTGATCACCGGGCCCATGGCCCAGGTCGGGTGGGCGAGGGCGTCGGCGGGGGTGACGTCCGCCAGCTCCGCCTTCGTACGGCCCCGGAACGGTCCTCCGGAGGCCGTGACGACGAGCTTGCGCACATCGGACCGGGTGCCGGCGGCGAGCGCCTGGAACAGGGCGGCGTGCTCGGAGTCGACCGGGATGATCTGGCCCGGCTTCGCCAGCGCCTTCACCAGCGGGCCGCCGACGATGAGCGACTCCTTGTTGGCGAGCGCGAGGGTGCGGCCCGCCTCCAGGGCGGCGAGGGTGGGGGCGAGGCCGATGGAGCCGGTGATGCCGTTGAGCACGGTGTGGCCGGGGGAGGCGGCGAGCTCCGTGGCGGCGTCCGGGCCCGCGAGGATCTCCGGGAGCCGCTCCCCCGGGCCGTACACGGCGCTCAGGGCCTCCCGCAGCGCGGGCACGACGTCCTCGCGGGCGACGGCGACCGTCCGCACGCGCAGCCGGTGCGCCTGCCCGGCCAGCAGCTCCACCCTCCCCCCGGCGGCGGAGAGCCCGGTGACCCGGAACCGGTCCGGGTTGCGCAGCACGAGATCTATGGCCTGAGTGCCGATCGACCCGGTCGATCCGAGGATCACGACGTTCCGGGCCCCGGTGACGGGGTCGAAGGCGATGTGTGGGTCGGCGAGGGGGGCAGGACTGTCGCTCATGACCCCATTGTGGCCGTACGGCGGCCCCGGCAGGACAGGGGCATGGCAGGCCGCGCGCCCCTGGCGCTTCCCGGGCGCCTGCTGTGTGTCTCCTGAGTGCCTCCCGGCTGCCGCGTGCCGGGCCTGTCGTCAGCGCTTGCGGCGGCGCTTCGCCTTCGGCGGGCGGGGACCGGCGGCCGGTGGGGCGTCCTGCGGGGTGCGTGGTGAGGCGTCCGGTGAGGCGTCGGACGGGGTGAAGTCGCCCTCGACGACGCCCTCCGCCGTGTCCATGGTCGGGGCGCTGAAGTGGAGCGGGGCGTCCTGGGGGCGGCTCGGGGCGAGGCCCTCGGAGGTGGGGTCGAGGTTGAAGACGAACCCGACGGACTCCTCCTTGATGGCGTCGGTCATGGCGACGAACATGTCGAAGCCCTCCCGCTCGTACTCGACGATCGGTTCCCGGCCGAGGGTGAAGCGCAGGCCGATGCCGTCACGCAGGTAGTCCATCTCGTACAGGTGCTCGCGCCACTTGCGGTCCAGGACGGAGAGCACCACCCGGCGTTCCAGCACGCGCAGCGTCTCCGTGCCGAGTGCCGCCTCGCGGTCCGCGTAGCGGGCGTGGATGTCCTCGGTGAGGGCCTCGACCAGGTGCTGGGGGGTGAGGCCGGCGCGGCCGCCCGCCTCCTCGTCGAGGTCGTCGAGGGTGACCCGGACCGGGTAGAGCTGTTCCAGCGCGGACCACAGGCGGTCCAGGTCCCACTCCTCCGGGAAGCCCTCCTCCGTCTCCGACGTGACGTACGCCTCGACGGTGTCGTCCATGAAGTGCAGGATCTGCTCACGCATGTCCTCGCCGTCCAGGACCCGGCGGCGCTCGGCGTAGATGAGGGTGCGCTGCCGGTTGAGGACCTCGTCGAACTTCAGGACCTCCTTGCGGGACTCGAAGTGCGTCCGCTCCAGCTGGGCCTGGGCGGAGGCGACGGCGCGGGTGACGACCTTGTTCTCGATGGGGACGTCGTCGGGCAGGCCCGCCCCCTCCATCACACGGTCCACCAGCTGGGACTGGAAGAGCCGCATCAGGTTGTCCTGGAGGGAGAGGTAGAAGCGGGACTCGCCGGGGTCGCCCTGGCGGCCGGAGCGGCCGCGCAGCTGGTTGTCGATGCGGCGGGCGTCGTGCCGTTCGGTACCGAGGACGTAGAGGCCGCCGAGCTCGGTGACCTCGGCGCGTTCGGCCGCGACCCGGTCGGTGATCCGGTCGAGGACCGCCCGGTGCTCCTCCTCGCCGGCGTCCTCGGGAAGCCCGGCGGAGGCGGCGAGGGCGAGTGCCTCGGGGTTGCCGCCGAGCATGATGTCGGTGCCGCGGCCGGCCATGTTGGTGGCCACGGTGACGGCGCCCCTGCGGCCGGCCTGGGCGACGACGATCGCCTCGCGCCGGTGGTTCTTGGCGTTGAGCACCTCGTGCGGGATGCGCCGCCCGCGCAGCAGCGCGGAGAGCGTCTCGGACACCTCGACGGTGGTGGTGCCGACGAGGACGGGCTGTCCCTTGGCGTGCCGTGCCTCGATGTCGTCGACGACGGCCGCGAACTTGGCGTCCTCGGTGCGGTAGACCAGGTCGGGCCGGTCCTCGCGGATCATCGGCCTGTTGGTCGGGATCGGGACGACGCCGAGCCCGTAGATCTGCTGGAACTCGGCGGCCTCGGTCATCGCCGTGCCGGTCATGCCGGAGAGCCGGTCGTAGAGGCGGAAGAAGTTCTGGAGGGTGATGGTGGCCAGGGTCTGGTTCTCGTCCTTGACCCGGACGCCCTCCTTCGCCTCGATCGCCTGGTGCAGGCCCTCGTTGTAGCGGCGGCCGGGGAGGATACGGCCCGTGTGCTCGTCGACGATCACGACCTCGCCGTCGACGATGACGTACTCCTTGTCCCGGTGGAACAGCTCCTTGGCCCTCAGGGCGTTGTTGAGGTGGCCGATGAGCGGGGTGTGGTCGGACTCGTAGAGGCTCTCTATGCCGAGCTGGTCCTGTATGTGCTCCACCCCGCGGTCCAGGACGGCCACCGTGCGCTTCCGGGGGTCGTACTCGTAGTCGTACCGCTCCCGCAGCTGTGCCAGCCGCTCCTTGTCCTGCGGCCGGACGAAGCGTTCCTCCTGGATCCGGACGCCCTTCATGGGGCGCACCAGCCGGGCGAACGCCTCGTACCAGTGGGTGGCCTGGTCGGCGGGGCCGGAGATGATCAGCGGGGTGCGGGCCTCGTCGATGAGGATGGAGTCGGCCTCGTCGACGATCGCGAAGTGGTGGCCGCGCTGGACGAGTTCGTCCCGCGACCAGGCCATGTTGTCGCGGAGGTAGTCGAAGCCGAACTCGGTGTTGGTGCCGTACGTGATGTCGCAGGCGTACGCGGCGCGGCGCTCCTCGGGGGTGGAGCCGGTGCCGACGACGCCGACGGTCAGGCCGAGGAACTCGTACGCCCGGCCCATCCACGCGGCGTCGCGGCGGGCGAGGTAGTCGTTGACGGTGACGAGGTGGACGCCCTTGCCGGTGAGGGCGTTGAGGTAGACGGGCAGGGTGGCGACCAGGGTCTTTCCCTCACCGGTCTGCATCTCGGCGATGTTGCCGAGGTGGAGGGCGGCGCCGCCCATGACCTGCACGTCGAAGTGGCGCATGCCGAGGGTGCGGCGGGCCGCCTCGCGCATGGTGGCGAAGGCCTCCGGCAGCAGGTCGTCGAGGCTCTCGCCGTCGGCGTGGCGCTGTTTGTACTCGTCGGTGAGAGCGCGGAGTTCGGCGTCGGTCAGGCCGGTGAGGTCCTCCTCGACGGAGGCGACCTGCTGCGCGACGTACCGCAGCCGGCGCAGGGTCCTGCCCTCTCCGGCGCGCATGATCCTGCTGGTGACGGTGGTGAGGCCGAGAGCGGGCATATTCCGGACCCCCATGAACCATGAGAGAGAAGTGCGCGATCTTTTCCGGGGAGTTTTTCCTGTGCCCCGGGCCCTATCCTGGGGTTGTTCCGAGTTCCCGTTCCGAGGGCATTCCGAATTCCGGTTCCGGGGTCGTCGCTGATGCGCGTCCCGGGGGATCGGACGCGGGTTCCAGGGGGCCGGGATCGAATCCCGGCGACGTCTCCTGTTCCATCGCGTCCGTGAGCAGTCCGATCCAGCGGTTGGCCCGCTGGAGGATGTGGACGCCCTGCTGATTGGCCGTGATCACCTCGCGCAGGACGGGGTCCCCGACCACGTCCAGCGCGCTGCGGAAGAGCTGCTGGATCACCGGCCGCTCCCCCGGCCGTCCCGCGTCCAGCAGGGCGTCCACGTCGCGCGGGTCGATCCGGCGCACCCGGAGTGCGCCGAACCCGGCCACGGGCGGCCTCGGTTCCTCGTCGACGACGGCGAGCGCGCATTCGTTGAGCAGGACGGCGAGGGCGTCGCGGTGGGACTCGAAGGCCGCGGGGGCCGTGCGGCGGAGTTCTCCGGCGAGCGGAAGCACGTCGTCGCGCACCGTGCGCAGAGCCCGTAGGCGCTCCGCCTCCTGAAGATGGCGCCATGCCTCGCGGCGGGCATACCTGAGCCGGACGGACAATGTCCGTCCGTTCCCGGCCTCTGTTTCTTGGCGCATCTGTCGTCCCCGTTCACCCTTTTGCCCATTGTTGACGCATCACTTTCGTGCGGCAAGCAGCTGAACGGCAACGGGGACGACAGTGCATCAGCGTGAGGAATGGGAAATCAGTGAAATGCGAGGTGTTCAGCGGATGGGGCGGTGGACGTTCTCCCGTTCACTCGGACCCGGGGTCGCGTCGGCGATCCACGGCCCGTCGCCGGACGGGTCGATGACGCCCTGTTCCAGCCATGTGTACGTACCGGACAGAACACCCTTGACGACCTTGCGGTCGATGTCGTCGGTGTTGGTCCACAGGCGGGCGAACAGTTCGTCGACGCGGATGCGGGACTGACGGCAGAAGACGTCGGCGAGCTGGTAGGCCTCGCGGCCGTGGTCGCCGGTGGCGCGCAGGTGCTCGGCGCGCACACAGGCCGCGCTCATCGCGAACAGCTCGGCGCCGATGTCGACGATCCGGCCCAGGAAGCCCTGCTTGGTCTCCATCCGGCCCTGCCAGCGGGACATGGCGTAGAAGGTGGAGCGGGCGAGCTTGCGGGCGCTGCGCTCCACATGGCGCAGGTGCCCGGAGAGGTCGACATGGCCCTCCGGGTGGAAGTCTCCGTACGCGCGCGGGAGCCGGCCCGGGCCCGCGACCAGCTTGGGCAGCCACTTGGCGTAGAACACGCCCGCGTTGGCACCCGCCTTCGCCTTGTCGGCCAGGGACTTGTCCGGGTCGATGAGGTCGCCGGCCACGGACAGGTGGGCGTCGACGGCCTCGCGGGCGATCAGCAGGTGCATGATCTCCGTGGAGCCCTCGAAGATGCGGTTGATGCGCAGGTCGCGCAGCATCTGCTCGGCGGGGACGCCCCGTTCGCCGCGGGCCCGCAGGGACTCGGCGGTCTCGTAGCCGCGGCCGCCGCGGATCTGGACCAGTTCGTCGGCGATCAGCCAGGACATCTCGGAGCCGTACAGCTTGGCGAGGGCGGCCTCGATGCGGATGTCGTTGCGGTTCTCGTCCGCCATCTGCGACGACAGGTCGACCACTGCCTCCAGGGCGAAGGTGGTGGCCGCCATGAAGGAGATCTTCGAGCCGACCGCCTCGTGCAGCGCGACCGGCTTGCCCCACTGCTCGCGCGCCCCCGACCACTCGCGGGCGATCTTCAGGCACCACTTGCTCGTGCCGGCGCACACGGCGGGCAGTGAGAGACGTCCGGTGTTGAGCGTGGTCAGGGCGATCTTGAGTCCGGAGCCCTCCGGACCGATGCGGTTGGCCGCCGGGACGCGCACCTGGTGGAAGCGGGTCACGCCGTTCTCCAGGCCGCGCAGGCCCATGAAGGCGTTGCGGTTCTCCACGGTGATGCCCTCGGAGGCCGCCTCGACGACGAACGCGGTGATGCCGCCTTTGTGCCCCTCGGACCTCGGCACCCGTGCCATGACCACGAGCAGGTCGGCGACGACTCCGTTGGTGGTCCAGAGCTTCACCCCGTCCAGGACGTAGTCGTCCCCGTCCGGTACGGCGGTGGTGGCGAGGCGGGCCGGGTCGGAGCCCACGTCCGGCTCCGTGAGCAGGAAGGCGGTGATGTCGGTACGGGCGCAGCGCGGCAGGAAGGTGTCCTTCTGCTGCTGGGTGCCGAACATCTTCAGCGGCTGCGGTACGCCGATCGACTGGTGCGCGGAGAGCAGGGCGCCGATCGCGGGGCTCACGGAGCCGACCAGGGCGAGCGCCTTGTTGTAGTACACCTGGGTGAGGCCGAGGCCGCCGTACTTGGTGTCGATCTTCATCCCGAGGGCGCCGAGCTCCTTGAGCCCGTCGATCACGGAGTCGGGGATCCGTGCCTCGCGCTCGATGAGGACCGGGTCGACCTTCGTCTCACAGAAGTCGCGCAGTTTGGCGAGGAACTGCTCGCCGCGCTGGGCGTCCTCGTCGGCGGGCATCGGGTGCGGGTGGATCAGGTCGAGCCGGAAGCGGCCGAGGAACAGCTCCTTGGCGAAGCTGGGCTTGCGCCAGTCCTGCTCCCGGGCGGCCTCCGCCACCTGGCGTGCCTCACGTTCGGTGACTCGGGGTTGGGTTGGGCTTGCGGACATGAGGCTCACCTCGCCGCGAATAGGGATCTTGGGCCGGTTACGTTACTGACCGGTGCTACTCGATCGTATGTACCCGATTCCGGGCACGCCCACCAGTCCTCGCGCAGCGATCGGCCCAATGGGCACCGTCGGCCCGGCCGCTGTCCGGGGGCTGATGCGGAGTCAGTGACTGCTGCTGTACGGACCGAGGTGACGGTCCTCCTGCGGCCGCTCGGACGGTTGCGCTGGTGAGAGGGAAGGACCCGACCCCATGCTTGGACCGGGGGCTCGTCCCGGACGGGAACCCGCCCCCGGACCGGACCCGTCCCGAACGGGGAACACTCTTCCCGGACCGGGCGTCCCCACCGGGAAGGACGCGTCCACTCCGTCCGGATCGTCTGCGTCTCGCAAAGTCCTGTCGAAGCGCTTCGACAGCCTATGGACACCCACTCACCGTCGAGCTACTGTCGAGCCACCCTCACTCGTCCCCGTCCATGAGAGCGCATCGTCGAAGCGCTTCACACACTGCTTGGAGAGCCGGATGGTCACCCTCGCCGAGGTCGCCCAGCACGCCGGAGTCTCGGCGAGCACGGTGAGCTATGTCCTCAGCGGCAAGCGGTCCATCTCCGTGGGCACCCGGCAGCGGGTCGAACGGAGCATCCAGGAGCTCGGCTACCACCCGAACGCGGGCGCCCGGGCCCTGGCGAGCAGCAAGTCCAACATCATCGCTCTGATGGTCCCGCTCCGCACCGACATGTATGTGCCCGTGATGATGGAGATCGCCATCGCGGTCGCCACCACGGCCCGCACCCACGGGTACGACGTCCTGCTGCTCACCGGCGAGGAAGGCCCCGACGCCGTGCGCCGGGTCACCGGCAGCGGACTCGCCGACGCGATGATCCTGATGGACGTCGAGCTCGACGACGAACGGCTGCCGCTGCTCCGGCGGACGGACCAGCCGTCGGTACTCATCGGGCTGCCCGCCGACACCACCGGGCTGACCTGCGTCGATCTCGACTTCGGTGCGACGGGCGCGCTGTGCGCCGAGCATCTGGCGGCGCTCGGGCACCGCGACATCGCCGTCATCGGCGAGGCGCCCGCCGTCTACGAGCGGCACACCGGGTTCGCCGAGCGCACGCTCGACGGACTGCGGTCGCGCGCGAGGGAGATGGGGCTGCGCGTACTGCACCGTCCCTGCGAGGGCGGATACGACGCGATGGCCGTGACCCTCTCCCGGATCTTCGACGAACGTCCCGGCACCACTGGCTTCGTGGTGCAGAACGAGAACGCGGTCGAGCCGCTGCTCGCCCTGCTGCGCCAGCAGGGGCGCGCCGTGCCCGAGGACGTGTCCGTGATCGCTGTCTGCCCGGACCAGGTCGCCACCCAGGCGTCGGTACGGCTCACCTCGGTCGCCATCCCCGCGCAGGAGATGGGCCGGCGCGCGGTGGAGCACCTGGTCGCCAAGCTGGACGGACGCGGCGAGGACGACGTCGTGCTGCTCGCCCCGGAACTGACGGTACGGGCGAGCACGGGTCCGGCGCCGAGCGGCTCCTGACCCTCGACGCACCTCCGGCGCACCTCCCGAACAGTCCGAACAGTTCTGCGACCTCGCGGGCACCCCCCACCCCCTCCCGCACACCCCTGTCCGTACTCCTCCAGGAGCACCCGTCGTGCATCAGCCTGCCGAAAACCAGACCCAGCCGGCCCCGTCGGGCGCGGTCAGCCTCGCGCAGTCCTCCCCCACCGTCGGCACGTTCCGTGAGCGGGACGGTGCCCTGGAGTGGAGCGGGCGGCAGGAGACCGTGCGCATGGAACCGTGGGGGCCGGACGCGGTCCGGGTCCGGGCGCGGCTCGGCGGACCGGTCCTCGACGGACTGCCCGGCGCCCTGCTCGACGTACCGCCGAGCACCGAGAGCACCGTCAAGATCGAGGACGGGCACGGGCAGCTGACCGTCGGCGCGCTGACCGTCGAGGTCGACGCCGAGGGCATGGTCCGCTTCCTGCGCACCGCGGACGCGACCGAGCTGCTCGCCGAGGAGCGCGCCCACTTCTGGTGGCCCGGCCCGCGCCTGTACACCGCGGTCGGCAACGGGTACCACCGCCTGGAGCAGCGCTTCGCCGCGTACGACGACGAGAAGCTGTACGGCCTCGGCCAGCACCAGCACGGGCGGTTCGACCAGAAGGGCCTGGTCCTCGACCTGGTCCAGCGCAACGCCGAGGTCGGCATCCCGGTGCTCACCTCCAGCCGCGGCTACACACTGCTCTGGAACAACCCGGCCGTCGGCCGCGTCGAGCTGGCCGGCAACGGCACCCGCTGGGTCGCGGACTCGGCCCGCCAGATCGACTACTGGATCACGGCGGGCACCCCGGCCGACACCCAGCGCCGCTACAGCGCGGTGACCGGCCGCACCCCGATGCTGCCCGACTGGGCGGCCGGCTTCTGGCAGTGCAAGCTGCGCTACCGCACCCAGGACGAACTCCTCGCCGTCGCGCGCGAGTACAAGCGGCGCGGCCTGCCCATCGACGCCATCGTGTGCGACTTCTTCCACTGGACGCACCTCGGCGAGTGGAAGTTCGATCCCAAGGAGTGGCCCGACCCGGCGGCCATGGTCCGGGAGCTGGACGAACTCGGCATCAAGCTGGTGGTGAGCGTGTGGCCGTCGGTGTCGCCGCTCTCCGAAAACCACCCGGTCATGGAGCAGCGCGGCTACTTCATCGGCACCCAGTACGGCCCGATGGCGCACGCCGACTGGCCGGACAAGGAGGTCGCCTCCACCGTCCAGGTCGCCTTCTACGACGCCACGAACCCCGAGGCGCGGGAGTTCGTGTGGTCGCGGATCAAGGAGAACTACCTGGAGCCGTACGGCATCAAGGCGTTCTGGCTGGACGCCTGCGAGCCGGAGCTGAAGCCGGGCTTCGCCGAGAACCTGCGCTACTGGGCGGGCCCCGGCCTGGAGGTCGGCAACATCTACCCGCTGGAGAACGCCCGCACCTTCTACGAGGGCATGCTCGCCTCCGGCGAGGACGAGGTGGTCACCCTCAACCGCTCGGCGTGGGCGGGCAGCCAGCGCTACGGCGCCGCCCTCTGGTCCGGCGACATCGGCACCGACTTCGCGACCCTGCGCCGCCAGATCGCGGCCGGTCTGAACACCGCCCTGTCCGGCATCCCCTGGTGGAACACCGACATCGGCGGCTTCCACGGCGGCGACCCGGACGACCCCGCCTACCGCGAGGTCATGATCCGCTGGTTCCAGTTCGGCGCGCTCTCCCCGCTGATGCGGCTGCACGGCTTCCGCGACCCGGGCATGCCGCTCGGCCCCGACATGACCGGCGGCCCGAACGAGGTGTGGTCGTACGGCGAGGAGGCCGGCGCGATCCTGGAGCGGTACCTGCGGCTCCGCGAGCGGCTGAAGCCGTACGTGCTGGATGTCATGCGGGAGGCCCACGAGGAGGGCTTGCCGGTGATGCGCCCGCTGTTCCTGGAGTTCCCGGACGACCATGCGGCCTGGTCGGTCGACGACGCGTACCTCTTCGGTGCGGATCTGCTCGTCGCCCCGGTGCTGACCACGGGCGCCACGGCCCGCACGACGTACCTCCCGGCGGGCGCCACCTGGACGGACGCCTGGACGGGCGAGACGTACGAGGGCGGCCGGGCGGTGACGGTCAAGGCTCCGCTGGACCGGATTCCGCTGTTCCTGCGGGACGGGGCGCGGCTGCCCGTCGCCGAGTGACCGGTGGTGACGGGCGTCCTCGCGGGTGCGGACCGCGTCGTTGAACACGACACGGGCGCACCCGAACGCCTTCGCCAATGCGGTCTGCTGGCCGGTGTCCGGGTACAGGCGGAAGCTGTACCGAAGTTGCTCGACCCTCACGCTACGTACTTGGGTTATGGGCGAGATGCATAAGACCAGCACTGGTAGGCACTGTGCTTTCGTGATGCATGTCCACTTGGTCTTCGTGACCAAGGGTGTCTCCTCCCGCCGCCTGCGCCAGGAGTTCCCCGACTTGGTGAGCCGCTACTGGCGCGCCAACAAGCTGTGGTTCGGGTCCTACTTCGCCGGAACCGTCGGCGGCGCCCCGCTCTCCGTGGTCGAGCAGTACATCGAACAGCAGAACCGGCCGGTGTGAGCACTGCCCGGTCCCGCCGGACCTGAATCCGCGACGCTCCGCGTCGCCACCATCAGATTCGCTTCACCACCGGCCTGAAGGCCGGTTCGCTGCGAATCAATCCCGGTAGCCGTCGCGCGGGGCGTAGACGTGGAACGTCGCCTCGTCACCACGGCGCAGCACGAGGGCACGATCGCCCACCCCGGCCGACGAGGAGTAGTCGTACGAGGGCTTTCCACTGGTGTCCGCCAGCGTGGCCTCGTACGACGCCGACCAGGGGACGGAAGGGGCGGACGGGGTGCCGGTGCCGCCTGAAGTGAGGACGAGGGCTCGTGCGGGACGCGGTCCGTACGTACAAGGCGGTCCGTGGCGACCTTGCACGGGCCCTGCCATTACGGCCGCCGGCCTGCCGGGGTGGACGGACGAGTGGCCGGCACTGGGAATGCGAGGGCCGGGCGGCCCCCCATACGTGCAGGTGTGGCGTCGGGGCGGGGAGTCCGTACTCCGGCTGCCCATAGCGCATGCGGCGGGCCAGGGAGTTCGTACGGAGATCCCGCACCCGTCGGCTCCGGCCGCCGTCGGCGACGGTCTGGGACGGGGAGGCACTGCGGGTGTCGCTGCCGCGCACACCCGCAGTGCTGCTGATCCGTCTCGCCCGTCTCTGAGGTCTCAGCTGGAGGAGACCGTCAGGTTGTCGGTCCGGAAGTCCAGCCCGCCGGACGACGAGGTGATCTCGTAGCCGAACTGCACGTCGCCGATGGTCTCGTTGCCGATCCAGCCCTTGGTGTCCTTGATCCACTTCAGGATCGGGAGGATGTTGACGGTGCCGGAGGTGGAGTCGGACGTACGCAGGAACGAATAGACCTGGTTGGCGCCGTTGTCGCCCTTGTAGACGTTCCAGGTGTGGCCGCCGAGGGTGACGGTGCCCTGCGAGGTGCCGAGCGGGCCGACGGCGCCGTTGTAGTTGACCCACAGCATGATCTCGTGGTCGTAGTCGGTGTCCCAGATGTCGTACGACGTGTTGTATGCGCCGGACGACGGGACGGTGACGTTGTAGCTGCTGGTGAGCGAGGAGAGCGAGGTGATCGACTTGTTGATCACCTTCTTGGAGTTGGGGTAGGACTTGATGCCGCCGGTGTTGGGGTGGTTGGCCCAGACGCCCCAGTTGGTGCCGGAGTTGGCCCAGGTGCACTGGCTGCCGGCGCCGGAGCCCCAGATGTTGTTGTAGAGGGTGTAGCCGTTCAGCGTGGTGTTGCCCCACTGGTCGCAGGTGTTCCAGACGGCGGCCTGTGCGGGGGCGGAGGCGAGGCCGACGGTGGCGCCGAGCGCGAGGGCGGGGGCGAGCAGGGCCTTGGCGACCTTGCCGAGGGCGCTGGTCCTGCTGGGGGTGCGTGTTGCCATGGGGTGCGTTCCTTCCATGGGTGGGGGGATGACGGGGGTCTACTGCGGCCCCAGGTCGAGGACGCAGTCCTCCTCGGCACGCAGGTCGAGCGGGCGCGCGCCGGAGGGAGTCCGGAGTTCGATGCGGTGGGTGCGGGTGGGGCGGATGACCGATCGGAGGGCGCCCTCAGGCCCCCACTCCAGGTCCACCTCGGCGCCGAACCGCGTGCGGACGCCGCTCAGCCGGCCCTCGGGGTACGCGTCAGGCAGCGCGGGCAGCAGGACGAGCCGGTCGGGGGTGGAGTGGATCAGCATCTCGATCAGCACGGCGGGCAGGGCGTGGGCGGCGTCCGCGTTGTAGACGTCGCGGTGGGGGTAGTGCGCGCTCATCAGGGAGACGTGGAAGTAGTCGCCGGTCAGGACGTGGGCGAGGGCGGCCCGCACCCGTGTCCCGTCGCCGAGCCGCGCGGCGACGAGGGCGTGGTGCAGATGGCCGTGCGCGGAGTCGTTCTCGGCGCCGCGGAGTTCGAGCGCGCGGTACGCGGCCGCGGCGAGCTCCGGGGTGTCGTACGGGGTGATCTCGTCGAGCGGCCAGACACCGTACAGATGGCTGAGGTGCCGGTGGTCGTACGTGTCGTCGAGGCCGGGCCGGGCCCACTCGGCGAGGGCGCCGTCGGCGTTGACCCGGTGGGGCGGGAGCCGGTCGGCGAGGGCCCGCCAGCGGTCGGCGTCGGCGGTGCCCGGGTGGTACGCGGCGGCGGTGCGCAGCGCGTGGCGGGCGGCGGAGAGGTCCATCGCCGCGTTGATCGCGCCCCAGCTCGCGTTGGCGGGGCGGTTCTCCGGGGAGTAGGAGGGAAGGACGAGGAGGTGACCGTCCGCGTCGGTGCGGGTGAGGAAGTCCTCGTAGAACAGGGCGACTTCGGCCAGGGCGGCCCCGGTCCGCGGATCGCGCTCGCCGCGCGTCTCGTCGTGGTCGACGAGCGGCTTGAGCAGCCAGTCGGCGCCCGCGGTCCACAGGTGGAGGGGGTACTCGCGGCTGAAGTGGTACGTGTGCCCGTTCTCGCCGTCGGTGTGGGAAGGGGCGACGATCCCGCGGGCGCCGAAGATCGCGCGGGCGTTCTCGCGCCAGTCGGGGAGCTGGTGGTGGATGAGTTGGGCGTGCGCCTCGGTGACCTCGGGGAGGGCCGCCGCTGCCGCCGACGCGGTCTGGAGGTTGAGGTTGGCGTTGGTGGTGAAGGCACCGGACCAGGCCGTGTCCCAGTCGCCGGTCCACAGGCCCGTCAGCCGCGGCGGGAGCATGCCGGAGGCGGAGAGCAGGTGATAGCGGCCGGCCGCGTGCAGCCGTTCCAGCAGGGCGCGGCTGTCCGGCCGCTTGAGCAGCTCGCTGCCGGGGAGGGCGCGTTCGGCGGGGTCGGCGGCGAGGTCGAGGGTGACGCGGGTGTAGGCGGTGCGGTGGAGGGCGGTGTGGCGGGTGAGGAGATGGGTGTACGGGTCCGGGTCCTCGGCCGAGTCCGGCTCATCGGCATCCGGCAGCAGCTCGCACAGCTCCCGGCCGTGGGCCGTCACGTCCAGCTCACCGGTGTGCCGTACGACGCGGGTCAGCAGCAGTACGGAGGCCGCGCCCTCGATCCGCACACCCGGCGGGGTGAGCGTGGCGCGGCCGCCCGTGACGGCCACGAGGGTCACCCCGGTGTACGCCCGGTCGCTGTCCGGGTAGCGGGCGCGCAGGCTGAGCAACGCGCCCTCGGCGGTGAGGACGGCACCGTGGCCGACGGCGAGTTTCGGGGGCGCGCCCGGCAGCTGGTGGTCGAGAGTGATCTCCAGCTCCTCGGCCGTGATGCGCTGGACGATCACGTCGTCCGCGCGGGACACGAAGACCCTGCTGCTCCAGCCTTCGAAGACCGCCTCCACGACCCCCGTGGTGAAGTCGACGGCACGGCGGTACCGGCGCGGGTCGTCGGAACGGAGGTACCGGCGCGGCTCGGGGGAACGGCGGTCCCGGCGCGAGTCGGCGGACGACGGCCGGCGCAGTCGTATCCGGAAGGCGGGGTGGAACGGCTGCACCCACTGCAGGCCGCGCCCGTCCGTGAAGTCCTCGGCGGCGTCCGGCTCCCCGGTGAGCAGCCGGTCCTGGAGTTCGGGGAGCCGTGCCGCGAGCTCCGGCGGCCTGGCGCGCTCACCGCCGTTGGGGCGGACGAGGGTGTGATGGGTGACGATGACCCGGTCATCGTTCGGCTCACCGAACACCATGACGCCATGGCGGCCGTTACCGCTCAGGAAGGCGTCCTCCCAGCGCTCCGCGGGCTGTGGCTCCCAGGTGCCGTGCGGTGAAGCCCCGCCGACGACGCTCATGACGCTCCTGACGCTGCTGAGGTCAGCACCGCGACGCCGTACCGGCCGAGCACGACCGATCCGCCGACCGTGGCGCCCGTCAGCAGATCGCGGTGCGTGCCGGGCACGTCGACCGCGATCTCGTCCCGTCCGTGGTTGAGCAGGAAGAGGGCGTCACCCCGGCGGACCGCTTCCACCTGTGCGGGCAGCCCGTCGAGCACGGGCCGTACGCCCGCCCCGTCCGCGATCCCGGCCAGCAGGTCGCGCAGCGCCTCGGGCTCGGGGAGGGTCGAGAGGTACCAGGCGCGGCCCTTGCCCAGCACGGCGGGCAGCCCGTCCAGTTCCCCGCCCTTGTAGGGGACGGTCTCGCCGGCGGTGCCGTCGGCCTCCAGCTCCTCCGACCACAGGGTGCCGCGGAAGCCGTCGCACTGGACGGTCTCCCCGGCGGGCAGCGGCCACCACTCGTGCAGGGTGCGGATGCCGAACAGCTCGCGCAGCCGGGCGTCCATGCCGCCGGGCCGTACCCGGTCGTCCTCGTCGGCGACACCGGTCAGGAAGCCGCAGACCAGGGTGCCGCCGCCGCGGACGTAGGCCAGGAGATTGTCGATCGCGGTGTCCGTGAGCAGGTACAGCTGCGGAACGACCACCAGCCGGTAGCGGGACAGGTCGTGCTCGGGGTGGGCGAAGTCGGTGGTGAGGTGCGCCTCCCACAGGGCGCGGTGCCAGGCGCGCAGGACGACGGGCAGGTCGGCCCGGTCGAAGGGGCGGGCCTCCTGGGTGCCGGCCCACCAGGAGTGCCAGTCGTGCAGGACGGCGACGTCGGCCTCGATCCCGGTGCCGGACACCCGGGGAGCGAGGGTGGCCAGGTCGGCGCCGAGCTGCTTGACCTCCTGGAAGGCGCGGCCGTGCTCGCCCGCGTGGCCGACCATCGCGGAGTGGAACTTCTCCGCGCCCTGCCGGGACTGCCGCCACTGGAAGTAGCAGACGGCGTCCGCGCCGCGGGCCACGGCCTGCAGCGACCACAGGCGGTTGAGGCCGCGCGGTTTCGGCTGGTCCACGTCCCGCCAGCCGACGGAGCCGGTCGCCTGTTCCATGACCATCCACGGGCCGCCGCGGGCTTGGGAGCGGGTCATGTCCTGGACGAGGGCCCCCTCCTGGGCGCCGTACGGGTCGCGCGGGTCGGGGTAGAGGTCGACGGAGACGACGTCCTCCTCCCCCGCCCAGCGCCACGCGTCCTGCCCGAACCACAGCGGCATGAAGTTGGTGGTCACCGGGATGTGCGGGGTGTGCCGGCGGACGATGTCCCGCTCGGCGGTGTAACACTCCAGGAGCATGTCGGAGGTGAAGCGGCGGAAGTCCAGGACCTGGGTCGGGTTCTTCAGGTAGTGGGCGCGGCGGGGCGGAAGTATCTCCTCCCAGGCGCCGTAGCCCTGGCTCCAGAAGGCCGTCCCCCAGGCCGTGTTGAGGGCGTCGAGCGTGCCGTACCGGTCCCGCAGCCAGCCGCGGAAACGGGCGGCGGCCTCGTCGCCGTAGTCGTAGGTGCAGTACTCGTTGTTGATGTGCCAGAGGGTGAGGGCGGGGTGGCCGCCGTAGCGGGCGGCCAGGGCCTCGGTGATCGCGGCGGCGTGGTGACGGTAGGTGGCGCTGGAGTGCGAGAAGTGCTGGCGGCCGCCCCACCACTCGATGCGGCCGTCCTCGTCGACGGGCAGGGTGTCCGGGTACAGCCGGCCCAGCCAGGGCGGGGGCGAGGCGGTGGGGGTGGCGAGGACGACGCCGACGCCGTTGTCGTGCAGCAGACCCAGCAGCCGGTCCAGCCAGCCGAAGTCGTACTCGCCGGGCCGCGGTTCCAGCCGGGCCCAGGAGAAGACGCCGACGGTGACCGAGTTGACGCCCGCGTCCTTCATCAGCCGGACGTCGTCGTGCCAGGTCTCCTCGGGCCACTGCTCGGGGTTGTAGTCGCCGCCGAAGAGAATGCGGCCGCGGGTGACGTCGCCGAGACCGGGACCGGGACGGGGTTCGGGCATCAGACCGGCTCCCCGTACTGGATGCCGCGCCCGTTGGTGGCGAGGTACACCCGGCCGTACACGCGCGGGTCGCCGACGATGACCTCACCGGTCCAGCCCCACTGGTGGGCGTCGTCGTTGATCCGCACCCAGGTCTTGGCCTCGTCGTCGGAGCGGTAGACGGCGGTGATGCTCTCGGTGGACCCCACCTGGTAGATCGCCGGGTAGTCGGCACCGCGGGCCGCCTTGCCGAACCCGACGGTGTACGAGGCCCAGCAGCTCTCCACCTTGGCGAAGGTCGCGCCGCCGTCGGTGGACCGGTAGAGCCCGTTCCACTTGGTGCTCAGCCACAGGTCGCCGGAGCGTCCCGGCGCCGCGACCACCTTGAACTGGCTGTCCCCGGAGGGCAGTCCGCCCGCACGCGCGGTGAAGGAACGGCCACTGTCAGTGCTGGCGTATAGCGTTCCTGTGTCGGTGTCGTACGCGTAGAAGAGCGTCGGGTCGGCCGGGTCGGCGACCGGCGTGGCGCCCTTCGGGAAGGAGGTGACCTCGGACCAGGTGGCGCCGTTGTCCGTCGAGCGGTGTGCCGCGTACTTCGTGCCGTCCCAGTGCACGAAGGACCACAGCAGCGCGCTGCCGTCGGCGTTGGTGGCGATCGGTCCCGGTGCGTCCTTGGCGATGGAGGGCTGGGCCGCGAAGGGCGCCCAGGTCCGCCCACCGTCGTTCGAATACGCGCCGTTGCCGTGGTCGCCCCAGCCGCTGCGGACGACGTACGACGGCCTGGCCGCGGCCTGCGCGAGTCCCGTCGCCGTCCCGAACACGGGGTTCGCCGCCATGCCGCGCGACGGGGACGCCGTGAGCCTCTCGTGGTACATCACGCCGATGTCCCCGAGTCCGCTGATCAGGTGTGCCTCCCCGACCGGGGGCGAGATCAGCTGGCGCACGGACGTCTCCTCCAGGCCCCGGATCTGCGGCGCCCAGCGCTTGAGGTCCCGGGTGCCGTAGAGGGTGGCGCCGGTGCCGTACACGAGGTGCTTCGAGTCGTACGGGTCGAGGGCGAGCGCCTGGATCCACCAGCCGAACTTGGGCTTGTCCTCGCCCCACTTGAGGAAGGGAGTCTCGGACACGTCGAACACGGCGGAGTCCTTGAGGGACGTCCAGGTGCGGCCGCCGTCCGTGGAGCGGAACACGGTGTCGATCGCGGCCCAGCGGTTGTTGGTGGAGACGACGACGGTGCCGGGACGGCGGGCGTCGACGGCGACGCCGCCGTAGCCGAAGGTGTCGGCCGAGCCGTCGGCCGTCGTCCCACCCGGCCGCACCGGGGTGACCTCGCTCCACTTGCCACCGCTGGTGCGCAGCTTGTGCACGCTGCCGTCGGACTGGCCGTTGGGTCCGGGCGCGTCGGCGTACGTCACGTACAGCTCGCGGGTGTGCCGGTCGTACGCGGCGCGGATCGGAACCTTGGCGGCCTTGCCGGAGGGCTGCCCGGGTACGGCCTCCCAGGTGGTGCCGTCGGGCGTGCGGTACAGGTTGGCGACGCCCGCCGAGCCGTCACCGCCCGCGCCGCCGTCGCCCCAGCCGGCGTAGACGGTGCGGCCGGCCGCGACGAGGAGGGTGACGCCCTGCCCGGACGCGCTCGCCTCGGCGGGGAAGCCGTCGGCGGGTGCCCAGGTGGCGCCCCGGTCGGTGGACTTGAGCAGTCCGTCGTGACGGGTGCCCAGCCAGAGGGTGTCGCTGTCGCGCGGGTCGACGAGCAGCCGCTCGCCCGCGCCCCGGCCGTCCTCGTTGGCGCCGAGCTTCACGTCCAGGTCGGTCCGGGTCCAGGTGGCGCCGCGGTCGTCGGAGCGCAGGACGGCGCCGTTGCTCGCGTACGACTGGGTGTAGGTGCCGACGGCGAGGTACAGCCGGTCCGGGTGGGCGGGGTCGACCGCCATGGCCTCCACGCCGAGGAGGTTCCAGTCGTCCCAGCCGATGTGGTCGGTCAGCGGGGTCCAGCGGGCGGCGCGGTCGTCCCAGCGGTAGGCGCCGCCGATGTCGGTACGGGCGTAGGCGAGCCCGCGCACGGACGGGTGGAACAGCACACCGGTGATGAAGCCGGTACCGCCGATGACGACATTGCGCCAGCGGTACGTCACGCCCTCGGCCGCGCTCCCGGATGCCGTCCCGGTCGCGCTCCCGGATGTGCTCCCGGACGTGCTCCCGGCGGCGAGGGCCCGGGTGCCGAGCGCGGGCACGGCGGTGAGGGCGGCGGCGGCCGTGGTCCCGGCGAGAACGGTACGTCTGCCTGGCTGGGGCGTGGGCATGGCTTACCTCGTTCTGGAGGGAGAGGGAGGGGGAGGAAGAAGGAGAGGAGCGGGAGGGTGTGCCCGGAGACCTGGGCCCGCCGTGGCCGGCCGGGGACAGGCACGGCCGGCCACGGCGGGGGCGTGGGGCTCGGGGCGCGGCGGGACGTGGGTCGGGCAGGACGTCGGTCCTGCCGTCAGCCCTTGACCGCGCCGGTGAGCATGCCCTTCTTGAAGTGCTTCTGGACGAAGGGCGACAGGACGGCCACCGGCAGCAGCGCCATGACCATCACGGCCATCTGCACCGCGAGACCCGACAGCTGTCCGGTCTTGATGGCCTGGCCGAGCCCGACCGGCGCCTCCTGCTTCTGCACCAGCTGGATCATGACGTTCTGGAGCGGCATCATGTCCTGGTCGTTGAGGTACAGGGAGGCGTTGAACCAGGCGCTCCAGTAGCCCACCGCGTAGAACAGGGTGATCACGGCGATCACCGCGCGGGACAGCGGCATGACGATCTGCCACAGGATGCGGAAGTCGCCGGCGCCGTCGATGCGGGCACTGTCGATCAGCTCCTGCGAGATGCCCTGGAAGAAGCCGCGCAGCACCAGGATGTTGAAGACGCTGATCGCGCTCGGGAGGATCAGCGCGAGATAGCTGTCCGTCAGGCCGAGCGACTGCACCAGCAGATAGGTCGGGATGAGACCGGCGCTGAAGAACATGGTGGCCAGCAGGGTCATCAGGATCCAGCGGTGGCCCAGCGAGCCGGTGCGGGACAGGCCGTACGCGCAGAGCACGGACACCGTCATCGAGAACAGTGTGCCGACGAGGGTGATCACGATGCTGATGATCGCGGCGCGGGTGACCTGGCCGCCGCTGAGCAGTTCCTGGTAGGCGACGAAGGTGATGTCCTTGGGGATCATCACCAGGCCGCCGGCCTCGTCGATGGTCTTGCGTGAGGAGAGGCTGGTGACGATGACGATCCACAGCGGGAACAGGATGGCCAGGCAGGCGAGGGCCAGCACGAGGCCCTTGGCCGCCAGGCCGGTGTGGCTGGGCTTCTCCTCCCACACGGGGCGGGGCGGGGCGGCCCACCGGGACGGCTCGGTCGCGGGCTTGTCGATCACTGCGGTCACTTCTTGTACACCCCCTGCTCGCCCATCAGATGGGCCACCTTGTTCGCGGCCAGGACGAGACCGATGCTGATGACGCCCTTGATGAGTCCGGCGGCGGCCGCGTAGCCGAAGTCCTGGTTGCGGACGCCGTTCCACCACACGAAGGTGTCGAGCACTTCCGAGGCGCCGGGGCCCACCGCCTCGCGTTGCAGCAGGATCTGCTCGAAGCCGACGGTCAGGGCGTCACCGACGCGCAGCACCAGCAGCAGCGCGATCACCGGCCGCAGAGCGGGCAGGGTGACGTGCCACATCCGGCGCCAGCGTCCGGCGCCGTCCATCGCGGCGGCCTCGTACAGGTCGGGGCTGACCGAGGCCAGCGCGGCGAGGAAGACGATGATCCCCCAGCCGGCGTCCTTCCACACCGCCTGCGCCGTGACCAGGAACTTGAAGGTGTTCGGGTCGGTCATGACGTCGAGGCCGTCGTACCCGTGGTCGCGCAGCAGCTGCGAGAGCAGCCCGGCACCGCCGAGGAGCTGCTGGAACACGGCGATGACCAGCACCCAGGAGAAGAAGTGCGGCAGGTAGAGGACGGCCTGCGCGATCGCCCGCACCCGGGGCCTGATCACGCTGTTGATGAGCAGCGCGAGCAGGATCGGCACCGGGAAGAACAGCACGAGCTGGAGGAAGAACAGCACCAGGGTGTTCTGGACCGCCTGCCAGAAGGCGGAGTCCTCGAAGATCCGCTGGAAGTTCTCCACGCCCACCCAGGGGCTGTTCAGGATCGACACCACGCCGTTGTCGCTGATGTACGGGTCGTAGTCCTGGAAGGCGACCACGTTGCCGAGGATCGGCACGTAGTTGAAGAGCAGGACCAGGGCCACCGCGGGCAGCGTCATCAGCAGCAGGACGCGGTCGCGTCTCCATCTGAGCTTCAGGCTCAGCTTCCCGGAGGGCTTGCTCCGGGGGCCGGTGGCGCCGCCGGACGCCACCGGGGTCTTCTCCGTCGTCTCGGCCTCGGCCCTGCTCCGAGGCACCGTGCTGTTCGACACGGCCGTTCTCCTTGCCTGGGTACCGGGTCAGCTCGCCGCCGAGCCGTTCTCGTCGAGGATCTTCTGGTACCAGTCGCGCAGCTTGTCGCCGCCCTTGCTCTTCCAGTCCGAGACGGCCTGCTGCATGTCGCTGATCTTCTTGCGGCCGCGGGTGATGTCGTCCTCCAACTGCTCGAAGTCGTTGGAGAGGTTGGTGTAGCGGCTGGGCTCGACGATCTGCATGCCGTAGAAGGGGGACTTCTTCGTGAAGGCGCCCATCCGCTGCTGCCACTCGACCTGTCCCTTGGTGACATCGGGGAAGTCGGGGTGGGCGAGGGTCGAGGCGGGGCTGGCGACCATCACGTAGGCGTTCATCACGTCGATGTTGCCCTGGTCGGTCTTGGTGGGGAGGCCGTCCTTGACGGTGTAGTGGGTGCCTTCGACGCCGTAGTTGGTCATCATGTACTCCTTGGTGCCGTACGGCGCCGCGGTGACGTTGGCGACGGCGAGCACGTCGCGGATGACCGCCTCGGAGGCCTTCTTGTTGACGAAGGCGAAGATGTTGGCGGGCTGGGTGGCCCACAGCACCGGGTCACCGCCGTCGTGGCCGAAGAGGTCCATTCCCCAGATCTTGAACTCGGGGTTCTGGACGGCCTGTTCGGCGGCGCGGCTCCACCACTGCGAGATGTCCTGGGCGTAGATGATGAACTCGCCCTTGGCGAACTTCGGGCCCGGGTCCGGGGCGTTCTTGCCCATCTCGGCGTCGGGGTGGACGACTCCGGCGGCGAAGAGCTTGCGGGCCCACTCCAGCGCTTCGAGGAACTCCTCGGTCTCGATACGGTTGACCAGCTTGCCGTCGACGAGGTTCCAGCCGAGCGGCTTCTCGCTGCCCGAGAGCACGCCGAAGGCGTTGAAGGAGACCCACTTCATGTCCATGCAGGCCCAGCGCTTGGCCTTGGCGTTGGTGATGTCCTTGGCCAGCGCCATGAACTCGGCGCAGGACGTGGGGACCTCGTACCCCTCCTTGTCGAAGATGTCCTGCCGGTACAGGGGCACGATGTTGGGGACGTACGAGGCCGGCATCGGCAGGCCGCGCAGCTTCCCGCCGAAGATGGAGCGCTGCCAGGCGTCGGTCGGGACGGCCGCGAGGTTGGGGTAGTCCTTGACCGCGTCACCGGACAGGTAGGGGCCGAGGTCGGCGAACTTGCTGATGATGGCGCTGGGGATCTTGCCGCTCATGTTCCAGCCGGGGACGACCACCACGTCCGGCACATCGCTGGAGGCGAGCACCGCGCCGAGCTTCTGCTCGTAGGTGTTGCCGTCCTGGTTCTGCCAGGCCACGTCCACGCCGATGAGGTCGTTCATCGCCCTGTAGTAGGCGTTGTCCGTCTTGGGCGGGGAGCCCCAGAACGGCGACATGATGGTGACCTCGCTGCCCTTGCCGAGCTTCTTCGGCACCGAGGTCTTGAGGCCGGCCAGGTCGAGCTTGCTGGTGAAACCGACCGAGGAACCGTTCTTGCTGGGGATGTCCGGGGTGACCACGTTGCTGGCCACGTACGCCGGAAGGATCTTCTTGGCGTCCTTGCCCGAGGTGGTGCCGTCGCGCGAACCGCTGTCCGAGCCACCGCAGGCGGCGAGCAGCGGCATCCCGCCCGCCACCGCTGCGGCGGCGACCGCCGAGTTGGCGAGGAAGCTTCTCCGGCTGGGACCGGAGGTGGCGGTGTTCGGCGTCATTGCGTCAACCCTTCATGGCGCACACCAGGACACCCGGCGGGGAGGCCGTCGGCTGCGGTGTCTTGAGTGGGACTGGCTGTGCTGAAGCGGTGGACATCGGAGGGCTGTGAGCACGCGAAGCGCGCCCTCCGTCGTCGAAGCGCTTCGATGTTGCTGCGAGGTTAAGTGAACCGCTGGGGGTGCACAAGAGTCGATCGCACAATTCCTCGGAGGTCTGCGGGAGCGGAACGGACCCTTCCCATGCCTGCTCCGGCACCCGATATGACGAGGAGGAAACGGATCTGTTGCACCTTGGTCTCTTGACACCCACCCCTGAGCCGAATGAGCATCGAAGCGCTTCGAAAGCGCCTTGTCGCTCCACCGCAAAGGGATCCCCAAGTGACCGCACAGACGCCATCCGCGCTGCCTTTCCGTGACCCTCAGCTGCCGCTCACGAAGCGCATCGACGATCTCCTGGGGCGGCTGACCCTCGATGAACGCATCGCGTTCCTGCACCAGTTCGCCCCCGCCGTCGAGCGCCTCGGCGTCGCCGCGTTCCGCACCGGTCAGGAGGCTCTGCACGGGGTGGCGTGGATGGGCCCGGCGACGGTGTTCCCGCAGGCCGTCGGCCTGGGCGCGACCTGGGACGAGGACCTCGTCCGGCGGGTCGGCGAAGCGGTCTCCACCGAGGTCCGCGCCATGCGCGCCCGCGACGACCGCGTGGGCCTCAACGTCTGGGCGCCCACGGTGAATCTGCTGCGCCACCCGCTGTGGGGCCGGAACGAGGAGGGCTACTCCGAGGACCCGAAGCTGACGTCGGCCATCGCGACCGCGTACACGCACGGTCTGCGCGGCAGTCATCCGACTTATTGGCGGACGGCCCCGGTCCTCAAGCACTGGCTCGCCCACAACAACGAGACCGAGCGGGACCTGACCTCCTCCTCGGTCCGCCCGCGCGTGCTGCACGAGTACGACCTGCGCGCCTTCCGCGAGACGGTCGAGGCCGGTGCGGTGGCCGGTGTGATGCCCGCGTACAACCTGGTCAACGGCCGCCCGAACCACGTCTCCCCCTATCTGGAGGAGCACCTGCGCACCTGGACCGACGAGGACCTCTTCGTCTGCTCGGACGCGGGCGCGCCCTCGAACCTCGTCGACTCGGAGCACTACTTCGACACCCACGAGGAGGGCACCGCGGCCGCGCTGCGCGCCGGCGTCGACAGCTTCACCGACCACGGCACCGACGGCTCGAAGATCGCCGCCCGGGTCCGGGGCGCCCTCGAACAGGGCCTGCTGACCGAGGACGACATCGACCGGGCCGTCCGCCGCCAGCTGTCCGTGCGCTTCAGGCTGGGCGAGTTCGACCCCGCGGCGGACCCGTACGCCGGCGTCGAGGACTTCGACACACCGGACCACCGCGCCCTCGCCCAGGAGGCCGCCGAGCAGGCCGTCGTCCTGCTGAAGAACGAGGGCGGCCTGCTGCCCCTCGCCGAAGGCACCCGCGTCGCCGTCGTCGGACTCCTCGCCGACGAGTGCAAGCTCGACTGGTACAGCGGCACGCTGATCCACCGCTCCACCCCGCTGGAGGGCCTGTACGAGCGGTTCGGCGCCGACCACGTCACGTTCGCCGAGGGGGTGGACCGGGTCCGGCTGCGGACCTCCGCGGGCACGTACCTCACCGTCCCGGAGGCCACCGGCGCCGAGGACGAGGTACGCGGCGCGGAGGGCGCCCTCGACCCCGCGCTGCTCGCGGGCCGCACGGACCTCCCGCCGCTGACCGCCGACGCGGACGGCACCGAGCTGGCGCTGGTCGACTGGGGCGGCGGCGTCCTCACCTTCCGTGCCCCGGACGGCCGTTACCTCTCGGTCGCCGACGACGGTTACGTACGCGCCTCCGCGGACCAGCCCGGAGGCTGGGTCATCCAGGAGACGTTCCGCCTGGAACCCCATGACAACGGTCACCTCCTCAAGCACACGGGGACGGGTGGCTACGTCTCTGTCGCCGCCGACGGCGTGAAGGTTGCCGCGCGGAACGAGGCGGATCCGGAGGTCTTCGAACTCGCCGTCACCGAACCCGGCGAGGAGGCCGTCAGCCGGGCCGCCGCCGGGGCCGACGTCGTCGTGGTCGTCGCGGGCAACGACCCGCACATCAACGGGCGCGAGACGGAGGACCGCACCACCCTGCGCCTGCCCGAGCACCAGGAGCGCCTGCTGCGCGCCGCCCGCGCGGCCAACCCGCGCACGGTCCTCGTCCTGACCTCGGCGTACCCGTACGCGGTCGACCACACGGATCTGCCCGCGCTGCTGTGGACCGCGCACGGCGGCCAGGCCGCCGGCACCGCCCTGGCGCGCGTCCTCGCCGGCGACGTCTCCCCCGCGGGCCGTCTCCCGCAGACCTGGTACGCCGCCGACGCCGATCTGCCCGGCCTCCTCGACTACGACGTCATCGGCAGCCGCCAGACCTACCTGTACTTCGAGGGGACGCCGCTGTTCCCGTTCGGGCACGGGCTGTCGTACAGCGGGTTCGCCTACGGCGGCCTGAGCTGCCGTACGGACGACGACGGGGTCACGGTGACCTTCACCGTCACCAACACCGGCGACCGGACGGCCGACGAGGTGGCCCAGCTCTACTTCCGCGCCGTGGACCCGTCGGTGCCGCGCCCCCGCCGCGAACTGGCCGCCCACCGCCGCGTCACCCTCGCGCCCGGCGCCTCCGCCGAGCTCGCCTTCCACGTCCCCCGCACGGCCTTCGCCTTCTGGGACGTGACGCTGGGCCGGCACCGTGTGCAGCCCGGCGCGCACGAGCTCCTCGTCGGCGCGTCGAGCGAGGACGTCCGGCTGACCACCACGGTCGACCTGAAGGGCGAGCCGGCCGCGCCCCGCCCGGTCCGCGCCCACGGTCTCGACGCCGCCGACTTCGACGACCAGCGCGGCACGGAGATCGTCGACCGTACGAAGACGTCGGGCGACGCGGTCACCCCCGCCGGGGCCGGCACGGGCGGCACGGGTGAACTGCTCTTCCACGACTGCGACTTCGGCGCCGGCGTCACGCGGGTCACGGTCGAGGCGGCGGGCGAGGGCGAGATCGAGTTCTCCCTCAACGGCGGTCCGGTCCTCGCGGTGCTGCCCCTCACCCCCGGCACCTCGGGCCCGTACGACTACCGCACACTGAGCGCCGGCATCGAGGCCGCCGGTGTGCACGACGTCCACCTCAGGCTGCGCGGCCCGCTGCGGCTCGCGCACGTCGGCTTCTCCGGTTGAGGGTCCGGAGCAGGCCGACACGGCAAGGGGCCCGGCACCGCTCCGCGCGGTGCCGGGCCCCTTCGCCGGAACGGACCGGATACCGGCTCAGAGGTCGATGTCCGTGAGCACCAGCACCCGCTCGTACGTGTAGTCCTCCATCGCGAACCGCACGCCCTCGCGCCCGACACCGGACTGCTTGACCCCGCCGTACGGCATCTGGTCGGCCCGGTAGGACGGCACGTCGCCGATGACCACGCCGCCGACCTCCAGCGCGCGGTGCGCCCGGAAGGCGGCCTGGAGGTCGTGCGTGAACACACCGGCCTGCAGGCCGTACTTGGAGTCGTTGACGGCGGCGAACGCCTCGGCCTCCCCGTCCGCCTTCTGCACGGAGAGCACCGGCCCGAAGACCTCCTCGCAGGCAAGGGTCACGTCGGCGGGCAGCTCGGCCAGCACGGTCGGGGCGTACGAGGCGCCGTCCCGCTCGCCGCCGGTCAGCAGCTTCGCGCCCGCGGCGACGGCCTCGTCGACCCAGGACTCGACCCGCTTCGCGGCGTCTTCGCTGACGAGCGGCCCGACGTCGGTCGCGTCGTCGTTCGGGTCGCCGGTGACCTGCGCCTCGACGGCGGCGACGATACGGGGCAGCAGCCGGTCGTACACCGCGGCGTCGGCGATCACGCGCTGCACGGAGATGCAGGACTGGCCGCCCTGGTAGTTGGAGAAGGTGGCGATGCGGGTGGCGGCCCGGTCGAGGTCGGCGTCGCTCGCCCAGTCGGCGAGGACGACGGCCGCGCCGTTGCCGCCGAGCTCCAGGGTGCAGTGCTTGCGCGGCACCGAGTCCATGATCGCGTAACCGACCTTCTCGGAGCCGGTGAAGGAGATGACCGGCAGCCGCTCGTCCTGGACGAGGGCGGGCATGCGGTCGTTGGCGACCGGGAGGATGCTCCAGGACCCGGCGGGCAGGTCGGTCTCGGCGAGCAGTTCGCCGATGACCAGCCCGGAGAGCGGGGTGGCCGGGGCCGGCTTCAGGATGATCGGCGCGGCGGCCGCGATCGCCGGGGCGACCTTGTGGGCGCACAGGTTGAGCGGGAAGTTGAAGGGCGCGATGCCCAGCACGACGCCCTTGGGGAAGCGGCGGGTGAGCGCCAGCCGGCCCTGGCCGCCCGCGTCGGTGTCGAGCCGCTGGGCGTCGCCGCCGTTGAACCGCCGGGCCTCCTCGGCCGCGAACCGGAACACCGACACGGCGCGCCCGACCTCACCGCGCGCCCACTTGATCGGCTTGCCGTTCTCTGCGGAGATCAGCCGGGCTATCTCCTCGGTCCGCTCGGCGAGGCGCCGCGAGACGTGGTCGAGTGCCGCGGCGCGTACGTGCGCGGGCGTGGCCGCGAGCTCGTCCCGTACGGCGTACGCGGCGGCCACCGCCTCCTCGACCTGCGCCTCGGTCGGCACACTGACCTTGCCGACGAGCCGTCCGTCCCACGGGGAGGTGACGTCGAAGCCGGTCTCGCCGGTGGCCTGACGGCCGGCGAGCCAGAAGGCGTGGGTGGAAGTCATGGTCCGGCCCTTCCGCGCTTGGGTGCTGTGCGTTTCGGATGTTCTTCTCGGGCACCACGGTAGGTGGCCCCGCCCGGCGGGTCGTTTGTCCGCCGCGTAGCACTGCAGGTCGCGAACGCGCCACTTCGTCGCCCCACGCGCGTACCCGCCCTACGCCTCCCCCGCCCCCGCCGAGGCCTTCAGCGCCAGCCACAACTCCATCCGCACATCCGGATCGTCCAGCGACCGGCCCAGGATCTCCTCCACCCGCCGCATCCGGTACCGCAGCGTGTGCCGGTGCACCCCGAGGTCCGCGGCGGCCGCGTCCCACTGCCCGTGCCGCGACAGCCACGCCCGCAGCGAGGCGACCAGGTTCCCCCGCCCGGTCGCGTCGTGCTCGCGCAGCGCCCGCAGCAGCCCGTCCGCGAAGGCCCGCACCGCGTCGTCGGCCAGCAGCGGGAGCACCGACCCGGCCGCGACCTCGTCGTGCTCCACCAGCGCCCGCCCCCGCCGCCGGGCCACCGACAGCGCCTGCTCGGCCTGCTGATACGCGGTCGCCGCGCCGACCGGGCCGGCCGGGCCGGACAACCCGGCGACCAGCTGGTCCTCCTCCGCCGTTCCGCCGCCACCCGAACCGCGGCCGCCCGTTCCGCCGCCGCGCACCCCCGGGCCCCGCAGCGCGAACTCCTCGCAGGCGCCCACCGCGACACCCCCGTCCACGGCCACGATCACCAGCCGCTTCCCGTCGGGCACCATCAGCACCGGCTCGCCCGCCCGCGCCACCGCGGCCTCCACGGCATCCGCCAGCCGGCCCAGCACCTCCCCGTCCGCCCGGTCCGCTCCGGTTGCTCCCGGCACTCCGGGCACTTTGGGCGCCATGGGCGCCATGGGCGCTCCGGTGGCCGGCTCCGCGACGACCAGCCGGAACGGCGCGTCCAGCAGATCCCCGTACAGATCCCCCGCCACCGCGCGCGCGTGATCCGGCTCCCCCGCGAGCAGCATGCGCAGCACCGCCGCCCCGATCCGCTGCTCGGCCGCGTGCAGCGACCGCGACCGCTCCGTCGTCAGCGTCAGCAGGGCGACGGCCGAGTGGACGGCGTACCGTTCGGCGGTGCCGGGCGCCGCGGCCGTCCCCACGGCCAGCGCACCCCGGGCCCGCCGCCCGGTCCCGAGGGAGTGCAGCTCGATCCGGTCGCCCCCGCCCCCGGCGCCGTCCCCGCTCTCCGCGCCGCTCCCGCCGTCCGCGCCCCAGCCCCCGACGACCGCGCTCGCCGGCGCCGGGCGCTCCCGCAGCCGCTCGACGTCCGCGGTGAGCCGCGCGGCCCGCCGCCCGGCCCACTCGGGCGCCGCCGCGACCACGGCACCGGCGGCGTCGTACAGCGCGGCCCACCCGTCGACCTGCGCGGCGAGCGCGCCGAGCAGCCCTTCGGGGCCGCCGGCCAGCGCCTGTCTGGTGAGCTCGCGCTGTGCCGCGAACCCGGCGGTCACGGCCCGGTACTGGTCGGCGGCGATGGCGGCGGAGACGGCCTTGCTGATCGCCAGGAACGGCGTGCGCCGCGGTACCTCCAGCAGCGGCAGCCCCTCCGTCTCCGCCGCGTCGGCGAGCGCCCGGGGCACCTCGTCGTAGTTCAGCCCGACGGCGAACCCGAGCCCGACCACACCGGCGCCCGCCAGCCGTCTCACATACCTGCGCATCGCCTGCGGATCCTCCGCGTCCAGCTTCAGCGCGGTGGTCAGCAGCAGCTCCCCGCCCTCCATGTACGGCACGGGGTCGGCGAGCTCGCTCACATGGGCCCAGCGGACGGGGACGTCCAGCCGGTCGGCGCCGGCGCGGACGGTCAGCTTGAGCGCGGAGTGGTGGACGAGGGAGGCGAGCGTCGGGGGCATGGGGCCTTCGCGTTGTTCTGGCCGACCTTCACGTTCTTCTGGCCGAGAGGTACGAACAGCCTATGCCGGTCCGGCCCGCCCGTACGGTCACGCGGTGACGACCGCTACCGCTGCCGCTCCGTCCCGTCCCGCAGATCCACCAGCAGCGGCGGCGCGTGCTCGCCCCGCACGTCCGTGAGCGACAGCACCGCGTGCCCCGGCGGCACCTCGTGCGCCAGCTGCGACGCCGACCACCGCTCCCGCTCCACCTGCCGCGTGGTCACCGCGTCCGTGGTCACCGCCTCGCCCGTCACCGCCTTGCGCAGGGCGTGGATGGCCCGGGTCATCGGCTGGTCGGCGAACACGGTGTGCTTGGCGACCTCCGTGGTCTCCACCCACTCCGTGCCCCAGGCCTGCGCGAACCGGCTGCCGTCCCAGGTGGTGATCCCGGAGAACGCCATCCGGCAGCCCACCGCCCCGTACAGCGGGCCGTGCAGTGCCTCCGGCACGTCGGCGATCGTGCGCAGGGCCAGCACCACGCCCGCGTTCTGCGAGCGCAGCCGTTGGATCCGGCGCACCGAGCCGGTGGTCACCGCCCCCGTCGCGTCGTCCAGGACCAGACAGGCGAAGTGGGCGCGCCTCCCCTCCCGTACGACGGCGTGGAACTGGGCGAGGACGAGCCGGGTGATCAGCCGCCCGGCCTCCTCGTGACCGTGCTCAGGGAGGTCGATGCGCACCCGGAGGGGGTGGTGGGCGACGGCCCGGAGGGAGAATGCGCGGTGCGTCCCGCCGCTGCCGAAGAACTTCGCGAACACCGGCCGGTTCAGCAGCGCCAGCCGGTCGGCGAGCGCCCGGCCCGGGTCGCCCGGCGCGCCGGTCTGACGCACGCGCGCCTCCAGTTCCCGGCGCATCACCTCGTCCCCGGCCACCGCGGCCCGCAACTCGCCCAGCGCCCCCGGATCGCCCTCCAGCAGCTCCCGCAGCTCGGGCAGCCCGGGAAAGCGGCCGTGCGCGGCCCGGTAGGCGCCGAGCAGCTGGGCCAGCGCGGTGGCGGCGCCCTGTCCGCTCACCGTGTCCAGGTCGCCGACCAGCGCCTCGGCGAGGATCGCGGCGGCCTCGTCGGAGTCGTCGCAGTCGGCGTACGGGTCCAGGTCGTGCACGGACGACGGGTCGCCGATCCGGACGATCACGTCGAAGGCGGAGTCGGGGGCCGGCGGGGCGCCGCCGGGCGAGGACACCACGACGACCGCGCAGCCGCCGGTCAGCGCCTGGAGCGCCAGTGCCTCCGTCAGCGGTTCCACCAGCGCGCGGGTCTTGCCCGCGCCGGAGGGGCCGACCGCCAGCAGCGAGGTGGCCAGCACCTCCGGACCGAGCGCGGCGCCCGCGCCGCGATGGGTGAGCGGGGTGCGCTCGGCGGCCACCCAGCGGCCGATGCGCACCTGTCCGACGAGCAGATCGTGGCGCGCGGTGCGCCGGGGCAGGTCGCGGGCGCCGGAAGGGTGGGTCCAGGCGGCGCCGCCCTGGCGCAGCACGGTCTCCCGGAAGTCGGGCTGTCCCGTCGTCCACGCCCGGCGAACGCGGACGCAGTCCACGTCGTTCATGCGCCCGGCGGCCACCTCGCCGGTCAGCAGCTCCGCCGCCTCGTACTGCCCGGCCTCCCGCAGCTCCGGCCACTGGGCGCGCGGCCGCTCCGGGGCGTGCTCGGGGGTCTCCGGCCGGCCACGGGAGGCGAGTCTCTCCTTCGCGTACGGCAGCCAGCCGCCGACCCGGGCGAAGGGCCAGAGGATGAGCAGGACGATGACGGCGTAGAGGCTGTAGACGAACAGCACGGATGTGAACAGGTGGTATCCCCCGGAGAGCACGACGACGAGCTTGAAGATCGTGTCGAGCACCGGGACGGGATCCCAGAAGGCTCCCGGGAAGGCGTCCGGGAACACCAGGGCCAGCACGACCAGCGCGCCCAGGGCAGCGGTCAGGGCGCGCCTGGGCTGTGGCCATCGCCGTTCGAAGAAGTACCGGAAGGCACGGCCCCAGCTGCCGAGCCGGCCCATGGCGAAGAAGATGAGGACGAACCCCACGTGCTGGTAGACGAACAGTGCCTCGTTACCGAACAGGCCGGCCTCCTCCACGGCGTCCATGGAGCCGCCCCACCACCAGTCGTCCGGGGTGAGCATCCGCAGGGGGATGAACTGGTACGGGACGGCGCCCCGGGACCAGAACGACCAGATGATCAGCCCGACGGCGAGGGGGATCACCATGCCGACGACGGTGACGGGCGCGAGCCGATCCGCCGAGCGCTCTTCTTTCGGCGGCCGGTATCCGAAGCGCCAGATGCCGGGCCGCGCCGCGGGGCGGCGTTCATCGAGCCAGTCGGCCACGGCCGACGTGGGTGGCGTCGTGGGACGTGGCGGCACCACCGGAGGCCCCGCCGGGCGCGGCACAGGATTCGCATGCGTACCCCGCACATCCTGCGTTCCGTCGCTGTCCATCGCCCTTGCCCCCTGACCAGCCGTTCCGTCCACCGTCAGCGAGCCAATCTAACGCCCCCGCAAGGGGAGTTCACCGTTTACGCGGCCGGGGCGGCGGTAAGGGGTCGGCTGCCCGCCGGGACGTCCCGGCGGGCCGGCCTCAGGACACCGTGGCCAGGGCGGCCCTCCGCCATGTCCACCACGGACAATCCGGCCCCCTGACAACGCCCACATGGAGCATGCCCAGCCGCGATCCCCGGCCCTAGCCTGCGGGAAAAGCAGACAAGCACACGTCGACGGCACCGCCGACCGCCACACGCAAGATCATCAGGGAGCTCTCATGACCGCACTTCCGCAGGAGCGCCGCGTCGTCACCGCCATCCCCGGCCCGAAGTCGCAGGAGCTTCAGGCCCGCCGCACCGCCGTGGTCGCGCAGGGCGTGGGCTCCACGCTGCCGGTCTTCGTCACGCGCGCGGGCGGCGCGATCCTCGAGGACGTCGACGGCAACCGGCTGATCGACTTCGGCAGCGGCATCGCGGTGACCAGCGTCGGCGCCTCCGCCGAGGCCGTCGTACGCCGGGCCTCCGCGCAGCTCCAGGACTTCACCCACACGTGTTTCATGGTCACGCCGTACGAGGGCTACGTCGCCGTCGCCGAGGCGCTGGCCGAGCTGACGCCGGGCGACCACGCCAAGAAGTCCGCCCTGTTCAACTCGGGCGCCGAGGCCGTGGAGAATGCCGTCAAGATCGCCCGCGCGTACACCAAGCGCACGGCGGTCGTCGTCTTCGACCACGGCTACCACGGCCGCACCAACCTCACCATGGCGCTGACCGCCAAGAACATGCCGTACAAGCACGGCTTCGGCCCCTTCGCGCCCGAGGTCTACCGGGTGCCGCTGGCGTACGGCTACCGCTGGCTGACCGGCGCCGAGAACGCGGGCCCCGAGGCCGCCGCGCAGGCCATCGACCAGATCACCAAGCAGATCGGCGCGGAGAACGTGGCCGCGATCATCATCGAGCCGGTGCTCGGCGAGGGCGGCTTCATCGAGCCCGCGAAGGGCTTCCTGCCCGCGATCCGCCAGTTCGCCTCCGACCACGGCATCGTGTTCGTCGCGGACGAGATCCAGTCCGGGTTCTGCCGTACGGGCCAGTGGTTCGCCTGCGAGGACGAGGGCATCGTCCCGGACCTGATCACCACGGCCAAGGGCATCGCGGGCGGTCTGCCGCTCGCCGCCGTGACGGGCCGCGCCGAGATCATGGACGCCGCGCACGCGGGCGGCCTCGGCGGTACCTACGGCGGCAACCCGGTGGCCTGCGCGGGCGCGCTCGGCGCGATCGAGACGATGAAGGAGCTCGACCTCAACGCGAAGGCGAAGAACATCGAGGCCGTGATGAAGGCCCGCCTCACCGCGATGCAGGAGAAGTTCGACGTCATCGGCGACGTCCGCGGCCGGGGCGCCATGATCGCCATCGAGCTGGTCAAGGACCGCGCGACGAAGGAGCCGGCCCCGGAGGCGACCGCCGCGCTCGCCAAGGCCTGCCACCAGGAGGGCCTGCTGGTCCTGACCTGCGGCACCTACGGCAACGTGCTCCGCTTCCTGCCCCCGCTCGTCATCGGCGAGGATCTCCTCAACGAGGGCCTCGACATCATCGAGCAGGCGTTCACCCGCATCTGAGCCCGCCCGTACCGGATCCCCGTGCCCGACCCTCGCCGCCCCGCCCCGGGTTCCGGTGCGGGGGGCGGCGAGGGTCGGAGGCGTGAAGAAGGTGTGCAAGGTGGATGTCGGGACGCGAATCCGTCTGTCGTCACTTCCTCCCCTGCCGTAGGTTCTAGCCAGATGAGAGATACACCCCGCCCACGGGAAACCGCGGGCGAGACCAGGCCGCGGTCTCCCCAACCTCGCCCTGGTCGTGCCGTCGCGCACACACCCGGAGCTTCCGGCTCCGGATCTCCTCACCGATCGGACGGCCGCCCGCCCCAGACCCCCCGGGGCGCGCGGCACACCGGTCAGGCCGGCCGTCCCGGAACAACCCCCCCTGGTCCGGGGCGGCCGGCGTCTCCCTCCCACAGCCGGACGACGGTCCTCCGCACCGTCCCGCCCGCCCTGCTCCTCGCCCTGATCACCTGGCAGGTGGCCGCCCACGGCCCCCTCGCCCGCGCGGACGAGCGGATCGGCGGCCGTCTGGTACACCCCGACGACGTCTCCCAGTTCCTCGCGGACCTCGGCAGCGTGCCGGTGGCCGTCCCGGTGCTGGCCGTGGTGCTCGTCGTCGTGGCCCTCCTCGCCCGCAGAAGGGGTACGGCCCGCTGGTGGCTCCCGCCCGTGGCCGCGGCCCTCCTCATGGCGGCCGTCCCGCTCCTGGTCGTCCCCCTCAAAGAGCTGGTCGACCGCCCGGGTCCACCGCCGATGAGCCCGGAGACGGGCTTCTATCCCTCCGGTCACACGGCGACCGCCGCCGTCGCGTACGGCGGGGCGGCCCTCGTGCTGTGGCCCTGGCTGCGCGCCGTGTCCGCGCGCGTCACAGCGCTCGCGCTGTCTGCGGCACTGAACGCCGGCACCGGTTTCGGGCTGGTCCGCCACGGCTACCACTGGCCCCTGGACGTGGTGGCGAGCTGGTGCCTGTGCGCGCTGCTGCTGGCCGGGCTCGCGGTGTTCCTCACCGCCCGCGCCCGGGGCGGCGGCACCCGGCGGGAGTAGCCGCCGCCCCCCGGGCCGAGCGCCGGGCGAGGCCGGCAGGAGGAACCGCCGGCCTCGCGTCCCCGGCTCAGCTGTCGAAGCCCAGGCCCAGCCGGTCCATGGTCCTCAGCCACAGGTTGCGGCGCCCGCCGTGGGCGTCGGCCCGCGCCAGGGACCACTTGGTGAGCGCGATCCCGGTCCACGCGAACGGCTCGGGCGGGAACGGCAGGGGCTTCCTGCGGACCATCTCCAGCTCGGTGCGCTCCGTACGCAGACCCGCCAGCAGGTCGAGCATGACGTTCGCGCCGAACCGCGTCGCGCCCACGCCGAGTCCCGTGTAGCCCGCCGCGTACGCGACCCGCCCCTGGTGGGCCGTGCCGAAGAAGGCCGAGAAGCGCGAGCAGGTGTCGATCGCGCCGCCCCACGCATGGGTGAAACGGACGCCCTCCAGCTGCGGGAAGCAGGTGAAGAAGTGCCCGGCGAGCTTGGCGTACGTCTCGGGCCGGTCGTCGTACTCGGCGCGCACCCGGCCGCCGTACGGGTACACGGCGTCGTAGCCGCCCCACAGGACGCGGTTGTCGGCGGTGAGCCGGAAGTAGTGGAACTGGTTGGCGCTGTCGGCGAGCCCCTGCCGGTTCCGCCAGCCGATCGACGCCAGTCGGTCGGCGGTGAGCGGCTCGGTCATCAGTGCGTAGTCGTAGACGGGGACGGTGTAGGACCGTACGCGCCTGACCAGGTTGGGGAAGACGTTCGTGCCGAGCGCCACGCGGCGGGCGCGGACCGACCCGTAGGGGGTGCGGACGGCCATGCCCGCGCCGTACGGCCGCAGGGTCAGCGCGGGCGTGCGCTCGTACACCCGCACGCCGAGGCGCAGGCATGCGCGCTTGAGGCCCCAGGCGAGCCGGGCCGGGTTGAGCAGGGCCACGCCCCGGCGGTCGTGCAGACCGGCCAGGAACGTCGGTGAGTCGACCTGCTCGCGCACCGCGCCCGCGTCCAGGAACTCAAGACCGTCCGTGAGACCGCGGCGCTCCATCTCGTCGTACGCCGCGCGCAGCTCGCCGGCCTGGTGCGGTGCGGTGGCGATGTCGATCTCGCCGGTGCGCTCGAAGTCACAGTCGAGCGAGTGGCGGGCCACGGTCGCCTCGATCTCGTCGAGGTTGCGGGCGCCGAGCTCCTGGAGTGTGTGGATCTCGTCCGGCCAGCGGGTGAGGCCGTTGGCCGGGCCGTGGGTGAGAGAGGCGGCGCAGAACCCTCCGTTGCGGCCGGAGGCGGCCCAGCCCGCCTCCCGCGCCTCGACGAGCACGACGTCCTGGCCCGGGTCGCGCTCCTTGGCCAGGAGCGCGGTCCACAGTCCGCTGTAGCCACCGCCGACGACCAGCAGGTCGCAGATCTCGGCCGCGGTGAGCGCGGGCTCGGGGCGGGGCCTGCCGGGGTCGTCCAGCCAGTACGCGACCGGCTGGGCCTCGGAAAGGGATTTCGTCCACCGGGTCATGGCACCAGGGGCCATGATTTCAACTCCCTACAGAGCTTCTGTCTCACACGACGGGTGTCGGTTCTGTCTCTTGCTATTCCTGTTGTTTCTTTCGACGGTTCGCAACGGCCGTTCCGGCCAGGACGAACACGACGGCGACGACGAACATGGCCGTGCCGATGACATTGATCTGTACGGGCGTTCCGCGCTGCGCCGAGCCCCAGACGAACATGGGGAAGGTGACGGTGGAGCCCGCGGTGAAATTGGTGATGATGAAATCGTCGAAGGAGAGCGCGAACGCGAGCAGCGCGCCCGCGGCGATACCCGGGGCCGCGATCGGCAGAGTGACCCGTACGAAGGTCTGCACGGGACCGGCGTAGAGGTCCTGCGCGGCCTCCTCCAGTCTCGGGTCCATCGACATGACCCGCGCCTTGACGGCCACGACCACGAAGCTGAGGCAGAACATGACGTGGGCGATCAGGATCGTCCAGAACCCCAGCTGAGCGCCCATGTTGAGGAACAGGGTCAGCAGGGAGGCGGCCATGACGACCTCGGGCATCGCCATCGGGAGGAAGATCAGCGAGTTGACCGCCCCACGCGCGCGGAAACGGTGGCGCGCCAGCGCGAAGGCGATCATCGTGCCGAGGACCGTTGTGCCGAGCGTCGCCCACGCCGCGATCTGCAGGCTGACCGCGAGCGAGCCGCACAGGCCGGAGACCCCGCACGGGTCGCGCCAGGCGTCGGCGGAGAAGCCCTGCCACGCGTAGTTGAAGCGGCCCTTCGGGTCGTTGAAGGAGAAGACGGTCACGACGACGTTCGGCAGCAGCAGATATCCGAGCGTGAGCAGGCCTGCGAAGACGACGAGACGGCGTCTGAACCAGCGTGCGAAGCGCGCGAAGGCCGTTACGGGAGTCGTTCCGGTAGTCATTGCGGAAGTCGTTGCAGAGCCCATTCAGACCAGATCCTCCGTCCCCGACTTGCGGATGTAGAGCGTCACCACGAGGAGAATCGCGGCCATGAGGAGGAACGAGAGAGCCGCGGCGGTCGGGTAGTCGAGAATCCGCAGGAACTGCGTCTGGATCACATTGCCGATCATGCGGGTGTCCGTGGAGCCGAGAAGATCGGCGTTGATGTAGTCGCCGCTCGCCGGGATGAAGGTCAGCAGCGTGCCGGAGACGACACCCGGCATCGACAGCGGCAGCGTGACCTTGCGGAAGGTCGTGAACGGCGTCGCGTACAGATCGCCGGCCGCCTCGTGCAGCCGCCCGTCGATGCGCTCGAGGGAGGTGTAGAGCGGCAGGATCATGAACGGCAGGAAGTTGTACGTGAGGCCGCAGACCACCGCGAGCGGGGTGGCGAGCACCCGGTCCCCGGCGGTCATGCCGAGCCAGCTGGTGACGTCGAGGACGTGCAGCGTGTTCAGCGCGCCGACGACCGGGCCGCCGTCCGCGAGGATCGTCTTCCAGGCGAGCGTACGGATCAGGAAGCTGGTGAAGAACGGTGCGATCACCAGGATGAGGACCAGGGTGCGCCAGCGGCCCGCGCGGAACGCGATCAGGTACGCCAGCGGATAGCCCAGCAGCAGGCACAGCACCGTCGCGGAGCCCGCGTACAGCACCGAGCGCACGAACTGCGGCCAGTACTCGGACAGGGCGTCCCAGTAGGTCGCGAAGTGCCAGGTGACCTGGTAGCCCTCCTCCAGGGAGCCCGTCTGCACGGACGTGGAGGCCTGGTAGACCATCGGCATCAGGAAGAAGACCAGCAGCCACAGGACACCGGGCAGGAGCAGCCAGTACGGGGTGAGGCGGCCCCGCGCGCGTGGGGGCGTCCTTTGCTGTGCGGTGGACGCGACAGGCGGTGGCGCCTCGGTGAGCGTCGTCGTCATGCGAGGGCCTCTTCCTCCGCCGTCCCGACGCCCGCGTCGATGTCCTGCGCCGCGTCCAGGCCGAAGGTGTGCGCCGGGTTCCAGTGCAGAACCACCTCGGCGCCCGGGACGAGCCGGGGGTCGCGGTCGACGTTCTGCGCGTACACCTCGAACCGGGGGCAGACCGGGCTGTCGACGACGTACTGCGTGGAGACGCCGGTGAAGCTGGTGGCGGCGATCCTCCCCGTGATGCGGTTGCGGCCCGCGGGAACCTCGCCGGAGTCGTCCGCGTGCACGAGGGATATCTTCTCCGGGCGGACACCGGCGAGGACCTTGCCGCCGGCCGTGGCGGGCGCGGAGCATCGCGCCCGGGGCAGCACCAGCGTGGACACGCCCGCCCTGAGGACGATGTCGTCCCCGCTCGCCGCGTCGACCTCGGCCTCGAGGAGGTTGGAGGTGCCCAGGAAGTTGGCGACGAACGTGGTCCTCGGGTTCTCGTACAGCTCGGCGGGCGGGCCGAGCTGCTCGACACGGCCCGCGTTCATCACGGCGACCGTGTCGGCCATCGTCATGGCCTCCTCCTGGTCGTGCGTGACATGGATGAACGTGATGCCGACCTCCGTCTGGATGCGCTTGAGTTCCAGCTGCATCTGGCGGCGCAGCTTGAGGTCGAGGGCGCCGAGGGGCTCGTCGAGGAGCAGCACCCTCGGGTGGTTGATCAGCGCGCGGGCGACCGCGACGCGCTGCTGCTGGCCGCCGGAGAGCTGGTGCGGCTTCTTCCGGGCGTGCTCGCCGAGCTGGACGAGCTCCAGCATCTCCTCGACCTGCTTCCTGACCGACCTGATGCCGCGCCGGCGCAGCCCGAAGGCGACGTTCTCGAAGACGTCGAGGTGCGGGAAGAGGGCGTAGGACTGGAAGACGGTGTTCACCGGCCGCTTGTACGGCGGCAGGTGCGACACGTCCTGGCCCCCGAGGGACACGGTGCCCGCGGTGGGCTCCTCCAGTCCCGCGATCATGCGGAGGGTCGTCGTCTTGCCGCAGCCCGAGGCGCCCAGGAGGGCGAAGAACGAGCCCTCGGGGACGGTCAGGTCGAGCGGGTGCACGGCGGTGAAGGAGCCGTACGTCTTGGTGATCCCCGAGAGGCGGACGTCACCGCTGTGGTCCGTCGCGGTTCTGGTGGTTGTCATGGTGTTCGTGGTCTTCTTCGTCACCGTCGTCACGCCCCTGTGAGCTTCGCGAACTTCTCTTCGTACGCCGTCTCTTCCTCGCTGGTCAGCGAGCGGAAGGCGAAGGACTTCGCGGCCAGGTCCCGGTCGGGGATGATCAGCGGGTTGTTCGCCGCGTCCGCGTCGATCTTCTCCAGCTCGGCCTTCACCCCGTCCACGGGACAGACGTAGTTGATGTAGGCGGCGAGTTCGGCGGCCGGCTCCGGCTCGTAGTAGTAGTCGATGAGCCGTTCGGCGTTCGTCTTGTGGCGGGCCTTGTTCGGGATCAGCAGGACGTCGGTCGACGTGATGCAGCCGCTGTCGGGAACGATGTGGCCGACGTCCGGGTTGTCCGCCTGGAGCTGGACGACGTCACCGGCCCAGGCGAGACAGGCCGCGAGGTCGCCGCTGTTGAGGTCGGCGGTGTAGTCGTTGCCGGTGAAGCGGCGTATCTGGCCCCGGTCCACGGCTTTCTGGATGCGGGCCAGGGCCGCGTCGTAGTCGTCCCCGGTGAACGCCGCCGCCTCCTTGCCCATGTCCTGCAGCACCATGCCGACGGTGTCGCGCATCTCCGCCAGGAAGCCGACACGGCCCTTCAGCCTCGGGTTGTCGAGGAGATCGGAGACCGAGGTCACCTCGATGCCGTCGAGTGCCTTGCGGTTGTACGCGACGACGGTCGAGACGGCCTGCCAGGGATACGAGTAGGCATGGCCGGGGTCCCAGTCGGGATTGCGGAACTGGGCGGACAGGTTCGTGTACGCGTGGGGCAGGTTGGCCGGGTCCAGTTTCTGCACCCAGCCCAGCCGGATCAGCCGGGCGGCCAGCCAGTCGGTGAGCACGATGATGTCCCGGCCGGTGTCCTGGCCCGCGGCGAGCTGCGGCTTGATCTTGCCGAAGAACTCGTTGTTGTCGTTGATGTCCTCGGTGTACTCGACCTCGATGCCGGTGCGCCGGGTGAACGCCTCCAGCGTCGGGTGCCGTTTGCCGCTGTCGTCGACGTCCATGTACTCGGTCCAGTTGGAGAAGGCGACGGTCTTCTCCTTCGCCGAGCGGTCCTCGGCTCTCTCGCCGCCCCGGCTCCGGCCCGCCGGGGGGATCCCGCAGGCACCGAGCGTGCCGAGGCCGCCGAGCGCGAGCGCGCCGCCCGCGGACGCGCGCAGCAGCGAACGGCGGGCCAGGGCGGCCCTGCCGCCGCTGAGACTGCGCCGCGCGGCGGCCCGTAGAGCCGGGGACGGGCGGTCGGGCTGGTACTGCTCCATGCGCGTGGTGCCCTTTCGGGAGGATGTCAGGAGGTGCGGCCGGGGTCAGCCGCCGAGGGTCACTGTCGGTCCCCGAAGACGGTGCGGTGCCAGTCCTTCCGGGCGACCGCCGTATTGTCGAACATGACATGCTTGATCTGCATATACTCCTCGAACGAGTACAATGACATGTCCTTGCCGAAGCCGGAGGCCCGGTATCCGCCGTGGGGCATCTCGCTGATGATCGGGATGTGGTCGTTCACCCACACGCACCCCGCCCTGATCTCGCGGGTGGCGCGGTTCGCCCGGTAGACGTCACGGGTCCAGGCGGAGGCGGCGAGACCGTACGGGGTGTCGTTGGCCAGCCGGATGCCCTCGTCGTCGGTGTCGAAGGGCAGCGCCACGAGAACCGGACCGAAGATCTCGCACTGGACGATCTCGCTGTCCTGGGCCGCGTCGACGATGAGGGTGGGCCGGTAGTACGCACCACTCCCGAGCTCCCCCTGGGGAGCCTCGCCGCCGGTCACCACGCGCGCGTAGGCACGCGCCCGGTCGACGAAGGCGGCGACGCGGTCCCGGTGGGCGTGCGAGACGAGCGGGCCGAGGTCGGTGCCGGGGGCGAACGGGTCGCCGAGACGGACGCTCTCCATGAGGGCGGCCGTCCGCGCCACGAACTCCTCGTAGAGGGGCCGCTGCACATACGCGCGCGTGGCGGCCGTGCAGTCCTGCCCGGTGTTGATCAGCGCGCCCGCGACCGCGCCGTGGACGGCGGCCTCCAGGTCGGCGTCGTCGAAGACGACGAAGGGCGCCTTGCCGCCGAGTTCCAGGTGGATGCGCTTGACGCCCGCGGTGGCGAGCTCCGCGACGCGCCGGCCGACGGCGGTGGACCCGGTGAAGGAGGTCATCGCCACGCCGGGATGGGCGACGAGGTGCTCGCCCGCCTCCGCACCGGTGCCGCTGACGATGTTGATCACGCCGTCCGGGACGCCCGCCTCGGTGGCGGCCTCGGCGAACAGGAGTGAGGTCAGCGGAGTGAGCTCGGCGGGCTTCAGCACGATGGTGTTGCCCGCGGCGACGGCCGGGAGGATCTTCCAGGCGGCCATCTGGAGCGGGTAGTTCCAGGGCGCGATCGAACCCACCACACCGATGGGCTCCCGGCGTACGTACGAGGTGTGGTCGCCCGAGTACTCGCCGGCGGACTGCCCCTGGAGGTGCCGGGCGGCACCGGCGAAGAAGGCCGTGTTGTCGATGGTCCCGGGGACGTCGAACTCCCGGGTCAGCTTCAGGGGCTTGCCGCACTGGAGCGACTCCGCGCGCGCGAACTCCTCGGCCCGTTCGGCGAGCACGGCGGCGAAGCGGCGGAGCACGTCGGAACGCTCACCCGGGGTGGTCCCGGCCCACCCGGGGAACGCCGCGCCCGCGGCGGCGACGGCCGCGTCGACGTCTTCGATGCCGGCCAGTTCGTAGGTGCAGACCTCGCGGCCGGTGGCCGGATCGACGAGGGTGTGCGTCCGGCCGGAGGTGCCCCGGGCCGGGCGGCCCGCGATGTACTGGGCGCCGCGCGCGAAGCGGTCCCGGGCGGGGAAGCGGTCCTGGACCGGGAAACGGGTCCGGGACGAAACCTGGCCGGAAACCGGAAGCCGGCGGGAAGCGGGAAGTCCGTCGGAAGCCTGGGGTCCGTCGGAAGCCGAGAGTCTGTCGGAAGCCGGAAGTCTGTCGGAATCCGGGAGTCGATCCGGGTCGGCGGTGCCCGGGTTCTGCATGTCGCTCTCCTCCGTGTCCCCTGGGGGCCGGGCGTAGCTCCAGCTCGATGTGGGTGCCGATCCTGACAGAGAGACAGCTCTCCAACAAGGGATTCCGTTGTTTCCTTTTGATTACGCAACGGAATCTGTCGACGAGGTGGTGCGTCGGCACGGAAAAGGACGGCCGGGATGTCAGTGGGGCGTGCCAGACTCGCGGGCATGGCGAAGATCGATTCTTGGGACGCCCTGACCAGGGAGGTCCGCACGGGGGCGAGGGTCAAGTACCTGCACTTCTGGGGGCACCGGTCACGGCCCGACGGCCGGATCGGCGCGAGCTGTCTGAGCCAGTGGTGGCCGTCGCCGTTCACGGTGGGCGGCGTGGAGTACGCGACGGCCGAGCACTGGATGATGGCGTCGAAGGCCCGGCTGTTCGGGGACGCCGAGGCGGAGCGACAGGCGCTGGCCGCGGGGCATCCGGCCGGAGCGAAGAAGGCGGGGCGGCTGGTACGCGGCTTCGACGACGCCCTATGGGAGCGGGAGCGGTTCCGGATCGTCGTCGAAGGCAGCGTGCACAAGTTCCGCGCCCATGCGGACCTGCGGGAGTTCCTGCTGTCCACGGGGGACCGCGTACTCGTCGAGGCCAGCCCGTTGGACCGGGTGTGGGGCATCGGACTGGCCTCGGACGACGAGCGCGCCTCGGATCCCGAACGGTGGCGCGGTCCCAACCTCCTGGGCTTCGCCCTGATGGAGGCGAGGGAACGGCTTCGGACGGACGGGTCGAGCGGCTCCTAGCCGGCGTGGGGGGTCAGGGAGGTCTGCGAGGTGAGGGAGGCGTGGGAGACGATGAGTGACGTGGAATAGCCGTCGTCGAAGGAGTCCGTGTCCGAGGAGTCGCTGTCGTCGGCCATCACGAGGATGAGGACGAACAGGCTCACGCCGAGCACGATCCCGGCCACTCCGCAGATGATCCCGGCCAGCGCCTGGCCCGGATTGGTCGCCTCGCCCCGGCGGGCCTTGCCGCGTGCGATCACACCGAAGATCAGTGCGAGCACGCCCAGCACGATGGCCAGCGGCCACATGCAGAAGACCGCCGACGCGATGATGCCGAGCACGAGGGATGTGGTCCCCATGCCGTTGCTCGGCCCGAACGACCCACCGGACCAGCCGTAGCCGCCGGCGGCACCGGGGTACGGCGGGGCGTAGGGGTGGCCGCCGTGGCCCGAGGGGCCGAAGTGCCCCGGGTGCTGCGGGTAGCCGTACAGCTCCCGGCCCGGACCGTCCGGGCCGATGGGGGGCGGCGGGACCGGTCCGCCCGCGGCGGGCGCGGGGTGGGGCGCGTACTGCGCGGGCGGGAACGGGCCGGTCCACGGCTGGGACGGGGACGCCGGGCTCACCGGAGTGCCGGCGCCGTGGGCGGGGCCGCCCGCGGCCGGTATCGGGGTGACCGGCCGCTGGTCGTACACGGAGTCGTGCACGGAGGGCGGCTGCGGCATGCCCGCCGGGGCGGCGTCGTCGGCAGGGGGCGCCCAGGGGTCCGGAGCGGAGGGCTTGCCCAGACCGACCTTCGGCTCGGGGGCGGTCGCGCCCTCCGGCCGGCGCTGTGCCGGGGGCACGGCATCCTCCGGCTCGGCTCTGCCGCCGACGGCGGTGTCTCTCGCCTCGGCGCCACCCCGGGAGACAGCGTCCTTGTCGGCACCACCCCAGGAGACAGCGCCCTTGTCGGCGCTGTTGCCAAGAGCGGCGTTCAGCGGCTCGGCGCCGTTGCCAAAAGCGGGGTTCAGCGGCTCGGCACCGTCGTCGGGAGCAGCGTCTCGCTGCTCGGTGCCCTCCTGGGAAGCGGCGTCCCTCAGCTCGGCACTGGCACCGACGGTGGCAGCGGTGCTGGTGGTGCCAGCTGTGGCAGCAGTGGCGGTGCCGGCCGTCGGTTCACCGTCCCGCGGGGCAGCCCACGGATCCGATGCCGATCCCGGACCGTCCGGCATCCCGGGCGTCTGTGCCTCGTCGGACATGCGTGGGCCCCCCTCTGTCGAAACGTTCCGTCATGCTACGGCCCACGCTTCCCTCGCACGGGACGCCGCCTACGATGATCCCTGAGCCACCGATCAGCCGATCACCCGCGTCCCCCGGCCCCGCCCGGTCCGGGGACCCCGTTCCCGGGGAGGAACCATGACCGACCACCACGCAGCACCCGACGGCCCCGCCGCCCCCTCCGGCCTCACCGCACCCGGGACGCCCCCCGGACCCACCGGCCCCGACGCCGCCGTCCGCCCCGGACTGCGGGAGTTCATCGCCGGGCTGCCCAAGGCCGAACTGCACGTGCACCACGTCGGCTCCGCCTCCCCTCGTATCGTCTCGGAGCTGGCCGCCCGGCATCCCGACTCCAAGGTGCCGACCGACCCCGAGGCCCTCGTCGACTACTTCACGTTCACGGACTTCGCCCACTTCATCGAGGTGTACCTGTCCGTGGTCGACCTCATCCGCACCCCGGAGGACGTCCGGCTGCTGACGTACGAAGTGGCGCGGGACCTCGCCCGGCAGCAGGTGCGCTACGCCGAGCTGACGATCACCCCGTACTCCTCCACCCGCCGCGGTATCGACGAGCGCGCCTTCATGGACGCGATCGAGGACGCCCGCAAGGCGGCCGAGGCGGAGTTCGGCACCGTACTGCGCTGGTGCTTCGACATCCCCGGCGAGGCCGGGCTCACTTCGGCGGAGGAGACCGTCCGGCTCGCCACCGACGACCGGCTGCGCCCGGAGGGCCTGGTCTCCTTCGGACTCGGCGGGCCGGAGATCGGCGTACCGCGGCCGCAGTTCAAGCCGTACTTCGACCGGGCGATCGCGGCCGGACTGCGCTCCGTGCCGCACGCGGGCGAGACCACCGGCCCGGAGACGGTCTGGGACGCGCTGACCGAGCTGCGCGCCGAGCGCATCGGCCACGGCACCAGCTCCGCACGCGACCCGAAGCTCCTCGCCCACCTCGCCGAGCACCGCATCCCGCTGGAGGTCTGCCCGACCTCCAACATCGCCACGCGCGCGGTCCGCACCCTCGACGAGCACCCCATCAAGGAGTTCGTGCGGGCCGGGGTCCTGGTCACGATCAACTCCGACGACCCGCCGATGTTCGGCACCGACCTCAACAACGAGTACGCGGTCGCCGCCCGCCTCCTCGAGCTCGACGAGCAGGGCGTGGCGGCCCTCGCCAGGACCGCGGTGGAGGCCTCCTTCCTGGACCCGGCCGGCAAGGCCCGCATCCTGGACGAGATCGACGCGTACACCTCGGCCTGGTCCACGCCCTGATCCGGCCGCCGCACCGCGCGGACCGCGAGAGCGCCGAGTCACCGACCGAGCCGGCAGAAGGGGCGCCATGCGCACCGTGACCGCCGTGGCCCACCGCGGCCACCCGTACCGTGCCCGCGAGAACACGGTCGACTCGCTGCGCTCCGCGTTCCGGGCGGGCGCGGACGCGGTGGAGGTGGACGTCCGGCTGACCCGGGACGGCGTCCCCGTGCTGCTTCACGACGCGACACTGAAACGGCTGTGGGGGCGGGACCTTCCGCTGGCCGCCCTCTCCTCGGCCGAGGTGCACGGCCTCACCGGCGGGGGCGTGCCGACCCTGGCCGACGCCCTGCTCGCCGCCGGGGACGCCGGAGCCGCGGGGAACACCGGAGAAGGCCGGCTGATGCTCGACCTGCCGGGCGGGGCCGATCCCGGCGCGGTACGACGCGTCGTGGACGTCGTACGGGAGTGCGGCGCCGAGGACCGTGTGTACTACTGCGCGGGCCCCGCCGCCATGCTCGCGGTGCGCGCCGCCGCCCCGGACGCGGAGATCGCCCTGACCTGGACGACCCTCGCCCCGCCCCGCCCGGTACTCCTCACCGCCGTACGCCCGCGCTGGCTCAACTACCGCTTCGGCCTGGTGACATCGCAGCTCGCCGCCCGCGTCCACCGGGACGGGTACCTGTTGTCGGTGTGGACGCCCGACACCCGGCGGTCGATGCGGCGACTGCTCGACGCCGGCGTCGACTCGATCACCACGAACCGCATCGACGCGCTGTGCGCGCTGCGAAAGCCCCGCTGACCGGCTCCCGGCCGTCCGGCTGCCGGGCGCAACCCCCGGTCGGCCCTCACGCGGCCGTGGCCACCGGCACGGCGCCCGGGCCGCCGAGCGCCTCCAGCCGCTTGATCTTCTTCCGTACGAGGTACAGCGGGATGATCCCGAAGACCCCGAACGCCATGTCGATCACGCTCCACCAGAAGGGGATCCCCCGGATCGGCCCGCAGATCAGGGCGAGCGGGAGGATGCCGACGCAGGCGATCATGCCGAACTCGATGACCCAGATGTTGCGGACGGGATCGCGGTAGGGGCCGTAGAAGGCGACCGCGATCACGAGGTGGGCGAAGGCGAGCCAGTCCGTGCCGTACAGGAGGAACGGGTACTCGGCGTCGGCTTCGTCGAGGCCCCGCCGTACGCGCTCGATCCATTCCATGAGCCCCGGCAGGTGCTCGGGCACGGACAGGGACCGCAACAGCTCCTCGGCCCAGCGGAGTTCGTGCACCAGCGGGAAGGCGGTGGCGCCGCTGAGCACCAGACAGACGACGAAGAAGGCCAGCCAGACGCGAATGCCCCTGAGCAGGGCGGCTCTGTCGCTCATGACGGCAGCGTACGCCCGCCGTTGAACATGTTCAAAAACCGGGACGGCGGGGACGGCATGGGGCGACAGCAAGAGATGTGCCCGCGTCGAACACCGCGGCCCCGGGCGGGAGGGTTCCCGTCCGGGGCCGCACGCGCGCAGGCGTCAGGCGGACTACGCGTCAGACGGACTACGCGTCCAGCGACGTCATCACGTGCTTGATCCGCGTGTAGTCGTCGAACCCGTACGCCGACAGGTCCTTGCCGTACCCGGACTTCTTGAAGCCGCCGTGCGGCATCTCCGCGACCAGCGGGATGTGGGTGTTGATCCACACGCAGCCGAAGTCGAGCGCCTTGGACATGCGCATCGCGCGCGCGTGGTCCTTCGTCCAGACCGAGGAGGCGAGCGCGTACTCGACGCCGTTGGCCCACTCGACGGCCTGCGCCTCGTCCGTGAAGGACTGGACGGTGATGACCGGCCCGAACACCTCGTTCTGCACGATCTCGTCGTCCTGCTTCAGCCCGGAGACGACGGTCGGGGCGTAGAAGTAGCCCTTCTCACCCACCCGGTGACCGCCGGCCTCGACCTTGGCGTGGGCGGGCAGCCGCTCGATGAAGCCGGAGACCTGCTTCAGCTGGTTGGGGTTGTTGAGCGGGCCGAACAGCACGTCCTCGTCGTCCGGGGCGCCGGTCTTCGTCTCGGCGGCGGCCTTGGCGAGCGCGGCCACGAACTCGTCGTGCACGGAACTCTGGACGAGGACGCGGGTCGCGGCCGTACAGTCCTGGCCCGCGTTGAAGAAGCCGGCGACCGAGATGTCCTCGACGGCCTTGGCGATGTCGGTGTCCTCGAAGACGACGACCGGCGCCTTGCCGCCGAGCTCCAGGTGGACGCGCTTGACGTCCTTGGCCGCGGACTCGGCGACCTGCATGCCGGCGCGTACGGAACCGGTGATGGACGCCATCGCGGGGATCGGGTGCTCGACCATCAGGCGGCCGGTCTCCCGGTCACCCGTCACGACGTTGAAGACGCCCTTCGGGAGGATCGAGCCGATGATCTCCGCGATGAGGACCGTCGACGCGGGGGTGGTGTCCGACGGCTTCAGCACGACCGTGTTGCCCGCCGCGATCGCCGGGGCGAACTTCCACACGGCCATCATCATCGGGTAGTTCCACGGCGCGACCTGAGCGCAGACACCGACCGGCTCACGGCGGACGATCGAGGTCATGCCCTCCATGTACTCGCCGGCCGAGCGCCCCTCCAGCATGCGGGCGGCGCCCGCGAAGAAGCGGATCTGGTCGACCATCGGCGGGATCTCCTCGGTGCGGGTGAGCCCGACGGGCTTGCCCGTGTTCTCCACCTCGGCCGCGATGAGCTCCTCGGCCCGCTCCTCGAAGGCGTCCGCGATCTTCAGCAGGGCCTTCTGGCGCTCCGCGGGGGTCGTGTCGCGCCAGCCCGGGAAGGCCCGCGCGGCGGCCTCCATGGCGGCGTCGACGTCCGCCCGGCCGGACAGCGGCGCCGTGGCGTACGCCTCGCCGGTCGAGGGGTTGACCACCTCGGTGGTCCGTCCGTCGGCGGCGTCACGGAATTCGCCGTCGATGTGGTTGCGCAGACGACGCAGCTCGCTGCTCACTGCCGGCCCTCCAGGTTCAGGTGTCCAGTCCTTGAGACACCACACTAATCCGCGGCCCGACGTTTTCAACACCCCCCACCCCACGGATGCTGCGAAATCCGCACGCTCCGCGCCCACCGACAACGAATTTCATCGATTCGGCCTTGCATGACTGTCGAGTCCTCATGCACAGTGAGTTCGTGGCCAGTCGAAGCGCAGACCCGAAGGACTCCAGGGACGCCCGCGAGTCCAGACACGGCACCCCGCACCTGGATGCCGTCTCCCTCGCCATCATCGAGCAGCTCCAGGAGGACGGCCGGCGCCCGTACGCCGCGATCGGCAAGGCCGTCGGCCTGTCCGAGGCAGCCGTGCGCCAGCGCGTCCAGAAGCTGCTCGACCAGGGCGTGATGCAGATCGTCGCCGTCACCGACCCGCTCACCGTGGGCTTCCGGCGCCAGGCGATGGTCGGTGTCAACGTCGAGGGCGACGTGGAGTCCGTGGCCGACGCGCTGGCTGGCATGGACGAGTGCGAGTACGTGGTGATGACCGCGGGATCGTTCGACCTGATGGTGGAGATCGTCTGCGAGGACGACGACCACCTGCTGGAGGTCATCAACAAACGCATCCGGGCCGTCCCGGGAGTGCGCTCCACCGAGAGCTTCGTCTACCTGAAGCTCAAGAAGCAGACCTACATGTGGGGAACCCGATAACCGTGAGCACCGCCAGCCAGAAGGAACAGACGGAACAGACGGAACAGAAGGATCTCAGCCGGACCGCGTACGACCACCTGTGGATGCACTTCACCCGCATGTCCTCGTACGAGCACTCCCCCGTCCCCACCATCGTCCGCGGCGAGGGCACGCACATCTACGACGCGAACGGCAAGCGCTACCTCGACGGCCTCGCCGGGCTGTTCGTGGTGCAGGCCGGCCACGGCCGCACCGAGCTGGCGGAGACGGCGGCCAAGCAGGCGCAGGAGCTGGCCTTCTTCCCGGTGTGGTCCTACGCCCACCCGAAGGCGATCGAGCTGGCCGAGCGCCTCGCGCACCACGCGCCCGGCGATCTGAACAAGGTCTTCTTCACCACCGGCGGCGGCGAGGCCGTCGAGACCGCCTGGAAGCTCGCCAAGCAGTACTTCAAGCTCACCGGCAAGCCGACCAAGCACAAGGTCATCTCCCGGGCCGTCGCCTACCACGGCACCCCGCAGGGCGCCCTGTCCATCACCGGACTCCCCGCTCTCAAGGCCCCGTTCGAACCGCTGGTGCCCGGCGCGCACAAGGTCCCGAACACCAACATCTACCGCGCCCCGATCCACGGCGACGACCCGGAGGCGTTCGGCCGCTGGGCCGCCGACCAGATCGAGCAGCAGATCCTCTTCGAGGGCCCGGACACGGTCGCGGCCGTCTTCCTGGAGCCGGTGCAGAACGCCGGCGGCTGCTTCCCGCCCCCGCCCGGCTACTTCCAGCGGGTGCGGGAGATCTGCGACCAGTACGACGTGCTGCTCGTGTCGGACGAGGTGATCTGCGCCTTCGGACGGCTGGGCACGATGTTCGCCTGCGACAAGTTCGGCTACGTACCGGACATGATCACCTGTGCCAAGGGCATGACCTCGGGCTACTCCCCGATCGGCGCCTGCGTGATCTCCGACCGGATCGCCGAGCCGTTCTACCGGGGCGGCAACACCTTCCTGCACGGCTACACCTTCGGCGGCCACCCGGTCTCCGCGGCCGTCGCCCTCGCCAACCTCGACCTGTTCGAGCGCGAGGGCCTGAACCAGCACGTCCTGGACCACGAGGACGCCTTCCGCGCCACCCTGGAGAAGCTGCACGACCTGCCGATCGTCGGCGACGTCCGCGGCAACGGCTTCTTCTACGGGGTCGAGCTGGTCAAGGACAAGGCCACCAAGGAGACGTTCGACGCGGAGGAGACCGAGCGCATCCTGTACGGCTTCCTCTCCAAGGCGCTCTTCGACAACGGCCTCTACTGCCGTGCGGACGACCGGGGCGACCCGGTCGTCCAGCTCGCACCGCCGCTGATCTCCGACCAGGGGACGTTCGACGAGATCGAGCAGATCCTGCGGGCGACGCTGACGGAGGCGTGGACGAAGCTGTGAGCGCGACCCGTCCGCGCGCACCGTACGAGGATGATCATCGGTCCGCGCCCGCCCCGGAAACGGGGATGATCTTCCGCATTTGATGATCAACACCGGCCCCGGTGTCCTCCGTTCGAGTGAGAAACGGCGGTCCGGGGCCGCGTACTGTCCGGCCCGGCTCCGGCGACTACCTAGCGTGCCTGTAACCGATCGGCCCCGCCTTCGTTCCCCCGTCCGGGGGACTCCCCACGGCATCCTGATCCGAACCGAGGTGTACGCCCATGGTGGCCCAGCCGGACAGCGACGTGCTCTGGGCACGCGCCCTCACCCATGCGCACAACGGCTCGCCCGCGCTGCGCGGCGTCTCGATCGGCGTCCGCGAGGGAGAGATCCTCGCCGTCAGCGGCCCGCGCGGCAGCGGCAAGACCACGCTCCTGCGCTGCCTGTCGGGGCAGTTCCGCCCACAGGAGGGCGAGGTGTGGTTCAACAGCACACCGGTCCACACCATGGGCCCCCTCACCCGCGAGCGGCTGCGCCGCGACCGCTTCGGCTGGATCGACCCCGAGCCGGTCCTCGTTCCGGAACTGACCGCCTGGGAGAACGCGGCCCTGCCGCTGATGCTGCGCGGCACCGGCCGGCGCGCCGCCAAGAAGACCGCCCTGGAGTGGCTGGAGCGGCTGGACATCGGCGGCTGCGCCCGCAAGCGCCCGTACGCCCTGCTGCACTCCGAGCGCCAGCGCGTGGTCGTGGCACGCGCCCTGGTCGGCGCCCCCACCGTACTGTTCGCGGACGAGCCGACCGCCCCGCTGCACCGCGCCGAGCGCGCCCACGTCCTGCGCACCCTCACCACGGCGGCCCGCTCGCACGGCATCACGGTCGTCCTCGCCACGCACGACGCGGACACCGCCGAGCTCGCCGACCGTACGGTGACGCTGCTGGACGGGCGGCGGGTGAACACCGTGCACCTTCCCCACCCCCCCGAGGCGGAGGGCCGCGCCGCGTGCTCGCTCTCCGTCTAGCCCGCGGCGCCCGGCCGGCCGTCCATCTGCGGCGCCTCCTGGTCACGGCCGCCTCGGGCGGCACGGCCTTCCTCCTGCTGTGCGTCCTGGGCCATGCGATCACCCACCCCGAGACACCCGCCAGGTCCGTTCTGCGGCTCGCATGGTGCGCGGGGCCCCTCGCGGCCACGGCGTACTGCGCGGTGACGGTCGCGCGTACGGACCCGGCGACGCGCCCCCGTCCCGGACTGTCGGCGATCGGCCTCGGCCCGCGCCGTCTGATGGCCCTCTCCGCGATGACGACGGCGCTGTCCGGCGTCATCGGCTCACTGTTCGCCCTGTTCCTCTTCCTCCATCTGCGCGGCGAGCCGGAGCGCCCGCCCTTCACCGGCGATGCCGCCCGCGCCCTGGCCCCGGGCCTGCCGCTGCCGCTGCCGGCCGCCCTGACGCTGCTGTCGGTGGTGCCGGCGGTCCTGGCCGTGACGGTCGCGCTGGCGCTGCGCCCCGCCGGCCCGGGACCGTGGTGGGCGACGCTGGCAGAAGGCCGCGGACTGCTGGCCCCGCGAGGGACCGGTGCCGACGCATCACGGCAGGCCGGTGCCGACGGAGCACGACAGGCCGGCGGCAGCGGAACACGGACGGCGGAAGGTCCCGGCGGCGTGCGCCGTACGCAGCCCGGACGGCTCGGCGGCCGCAGGCTCATCCGTGCTGGCGTCCGCCGCGGCGGCAACGGCTCGCACGCCCTGTCCACCGTGCTGGACACCTGCGAACCGGCGCTCACCGCCACCGGTGCCCCCGCGTGGGAACCGGACCCGTACACCTGCGCCGCGCCTCAACCCGCCCCCGGCGGCCTCCCCTGGGGCGTCGCCGTCCTGGCCGTCGGCCTCGCGATCGAGGCGTACGCGAGCAGTTCCGGGTCCGCCCCCGCGCTCCTGCTTCCCGGCGGCTTCGCGCACAGCTCCGCAGGGGCGCTCGCCGGCTGGCTGCTCACCACCCTCGGGCTGGTCCTCGCGGGACCGGGGCTGACCCACCTGTGCGGCCGGCTGCTGCAGGCCGTACGGCCGGGTGCGCTGCGGTTGCTCGCGGGGCGCGTACTGCAGGAGGAGGCACGGCGGATCGGACGTCCGCTCGGCGTGCTGTGCGCGGTGGCCTGCGGCGTCTTCACCATGGCGACCCTGTACTCCGGCGCGCGCCACTCCATCGGCCCGTTCACCACGCTGGGCGGTCTGGTGATGGTCGGCTGCACCGTCATGACGCTGGCCATCGTCGCGACCGAGGCGAGGGATGCCCGCGCGGGCACCACCGCCGCCCTCGTACGGCTCGGGGCGCCCGCCACGATGCTCCGCACCGCCGCCCTGCTCCGAGTCGGCGCCCTGCTCGCCCTCTTCGGCCCGCTGACCTGGGTGATCGCGGCACTGACGGCCGCTCCGCTGCGCCCCTGAACGGCGTACGAAAGCAGCACACGAAAGCGGCGTACGAAAAAAGTTTCGCTTCCGCCGATGAGTTCCGCGAGGCACCTCGGTCTACCCCCACGAAAGGATCACCACCGACGGGAGAGACCACGCATGTACCAGCAGATGATCTTCGTGAACCTGGCCGTGAACGACCTCGACACCTCGAAGAAGTTCTTCTCGGAGCTCGGCTACACGACCAACCCCCAGTTCACGGACGACAACTGCGCCTGCGTCGTGATCAGCGACACGATCATCGCGATGCTCCTCACCAAGCAGCGCTACGCCGAGTTCACCGGGAAGGAGATCGCGGACTCCACGAAGACCAGCGAGGTCCTGCTGTGTCTGAGCGCCGAGAGCCGCGAGAAGGTCGACGAGCTGTGCGACAAGGCGATCGCCACGGGCGGTACGGACTCCGGCCGGGTCCAGGACTACGGCACCATGTACGGCCGCTCCTTCGACGACCCGGACGGCCACACCTGGGAGGTCATGTGGATGGACCCGGCTGCCGTCCAGGGCTGAGCCGCGCCCCGGTGGCGGACGGCGCCGCGCACACGGAGCGCCGTCCGCCACCACTCAACACGCCCAAACTTCCGGGGAGTTAATAAGCGGGCAAAGCACATCGCGGGGACGCGGGTTCGCATTGACAGTGCTTATGGAGCGCTTATAGACCTGTGAGCCACATGAGGACACCGCTGCCACAGTCGGCTGTGTTCCCGTCCAACCCCCCGCTTTTCCCGTGAAGGGCAATCGTGTCCATATCTCCGCGCATCGCACGACCGGTGCGATACCTGGGTGTTGCCTCCGCCTCCGCCGCGCTGCTGCTCGGCGTCGCGGGCAACGCCATGGCCTGCAGCATCCGTGACTTCTCGGCCACGGCCGAGTGCGACGCCGACGGCAAGGGCGTCATCAGCGTCACCGACGTGGACCCGACGGGCGTCCCCGCCGAGGTCACCGTCCACCTGGAGAACAAGGGAGCGGACGAGCGGCTCGTCGGCACGAAGAGGATCGAGAACTCGACCGCCGAAGGCGTCACCGTCACGTTCCCCGAGGACTGGAAGCCGAACGCCGAGTACCGCATCCACATCACGGCCGGGAGCTACGTCAACGAGGACCTCGAGCCGCTGATCACGCCCGCCGAGGCATGCACGGCCTCCGACAACCCGCCGCCGGCCGACGAGGCCCCGAAGCCGTCGGAGGAGCCCGCCGACGAGCCCTCCGACGAGTCCTCCGCCGCACCGTCCGGCGACTCGTCCGCTCCCGCCGAGAGCCCGGTGCCGTCGGCGTCCGAGAGCACCGCACCCGCGGCGCCCGGGGACAGCGGCAACGTCCCCGGACCCGCGGGCCAGTCGAACCTCGCCGAGACCGGCGCCGGCTCCAGCACTCCGGTGATCGCCGGAATCGCCGCGGTCCTCGTTCTGATCGGCGGCGGCGCCGTGTACTTCGCCATGCGCCGTCGGGGAGCCTCTCGGGGCTGACGTATGACCGGCGCATGAGCCTGGTCCGTACGCAGGCCGTGCGCCGTACGGCGGCCTCTGCCGTACTCGGTACTGCGGCCGTTGTGGCCCGTCCCTCCCACCGGGGGACGGGCCATCGCGTCACCGTGATCCGTCTCCGTGATCCGTGATCCGTGATCCGTGATCCGTGATCCGTGATCCGTGATCCGTGATCCGTATGGATGGAGCCCGGGCCGGTCACGGCAGCGGGCCCACAGCCGAACCCAGCGGGCCCACAGCCGAACGCGGCAGGTTGTCAGCCGAACGCGGCAGGCCCTCAGCCGAACGTGGCCCGCTCCAGCCAGAACTCCAGCAGTTCCCGCTCCCCCAGCACCTCCAGCTCCCCGCTGTCGAGCGGAACCCGGCGGTAGAAGGCGAGCAGCACCTCGGTGAGCGGCCCGCGCAGCGCGACGTCCGCCTTCTCGTGCCCCCGCCGCCAGGCCACGCCCTTCTCGGTGAGCTCGACGACCCACTCGGCATCCAGCTCCCGGGGCGCGTCGGTCGCGTGCAGGTGGATGCTGCGCCCCGGCCCGCGCAGCTCGTTCGCCGCGTGGTGCTGCATCACGCTCTGGACGTACTCGACGATCTGCAGCCACTCGTCGATGGCGTCGGCGGCGATGTCCGGCGCCACCTCGTACGGCAGCCCCGCGGCGAGCGTCGCGTCCGCCCGGTGGACCGTGATCTCATGGGTCATCCGCCGGGCCCAGAAGCCCGCGCTCTGCTCCCACCCCCAGGTCCACACCGTCGCGTCGGGCCCCGCCTCCCGCAGCGACTCGACGACCAGCTCGCCGGTCTCCGCCAGCCATGCGTCCAGCACGGCGGGCTCACCCCGCTCCACCGGCCCCTCGAACCCCGGCACCTCCGACTCGGGCACCTGCTGCAGCGCCCGGACACGCAGGATGCGGTCCACCCAGCGCAGTGCGCCGCCGGTGTGCCGTACCAGCTGCTCCAGAGACCAGTCGGGACAGGTCGGTACGGTCGCCGACAGATCGGCGCCGGAGGTCACGACGTCCCTGAGCTGCCGTACCTGCTTCTCGATCTCATCACCGTAGAGATCATGACGCGCTTGCCTGCTTATCGTCATGATCCGCACCTTAGGCGGCCGAAGGCCCCCGAGTACGACATTTTCAGCTACCCAGTACGACAACTTCAGCGACGGAGCACAACAACTTCCGCCGCGTCGAAGACAACTCCGATCTCGTCCCCAGGCTCCGGCGCTTCCCGCAGCGCGCACGCCGCCTCCAGTCGCGGCGCGCCCTCCGTACTCAGATGGACGGCGACATGGGTGCCCCGGAACGTCCGCGCGGCCACGGTGCAGCGCAGCCCCTCCCCGGCCGCCACGACCCGTACGCCCGCCGGCCGCACCAGCAGCGCGCACGGGCCCTGGGCCGATCCCTCGGGCACGGGCACCTTGCCCCAGGGCGTGTCGGCGACCTGACCGCTGACGGTCGCCGCGACCACGTTGTCGAAGCCGAGGAAGCGCGCCACGAACTCGTCGACCGGCCGCTGCCACACCTCGAGGGGCGTACCGGACTGGGCGATCCGCCCGTCCCGCATCACCACGACCCGGTCGGCGAGCGCGAACGCCTCTCCCTGATCGTGCGTGACGGCCAGCACGGTGGTACCGAGCCGCCCGAACAACTCCCTCAGCTCCACGACCAGCCGCTCCCGCAGCGACCGGTCGAGCTGGCCGAGCGGCTCGTCCAGCATCAGCAGCCGGGGCCGGGGAGCGAGCGCCCGCGCCAGCGCCACCCGCTGCTGCTCGCCCCCGGAGAGGGACGCGACGCCCCTCCGTGCGGCGCCCGGCAGCCCAACGAGCTCCAGCAAGTCCCGTACGCGGTCGTCCTGTTCCGCGCGCGGGAAGCCGTGCATGCGTAGCCCGAACGCCACATTGCCGTCCACGTCCCGCTGCGGGAACAGCTGGTGGTCCTGGAACATCAGGCCGACCCCGCGCCGGTGCGCCGGCACCCGCGCCTGGTCGCGCCCGTCGAGCGACAAGCTCCCGGAGTCGAGGGGCTGCAGCCCGGCCACCGCCCGCAGCAGCGTCGACTTGCCGCTGCCGCTCGGCCCGAGCACACACACGATCTCGCCCTCGGCGACGCCCAGGTCCACGGCGTCGAGCACGGGCCGCCCGTCGAACCGTACGGTCGCGCGCTCGAGGCTCAGCAGACTCTGCGGGCTCTGCGGACTCTGCCGACTCTGCGTCATCTAGAACTCTCCCGTCGCACCTGCACGAGACGGAACCCGCAGCCGCTCCAGCACCAGCAGCGCCACCGCGCACACCACCATCAGAATCGTCGACAGGGCCATCGCCTGCCCATAGTTGAGATCACCGGGCCGCCCGAGCAGCCGTGCCACGGCCACCGGCAGCGTCGGGTTGTCGGGCCGCGCGATGAACACGGTCGCCCCGAACTCACCGAGCGACACCGCGAAGGCGAACCCGGCCGCGATCAGCAGCGCCCGCCGCACCAGTGGCAGATCCACCTCCCGCCACACCCGCCACGGCGACGCCCCGAGCACGGCCGCCGCCTCCCGCAGCCGCGTGTCCACGGCCCGCAGCACCGGCAGCATGGTCCGTATGACGAAGGGGACGCCCACCAGCGCCTGCGCGAGCGGCACGAGGATCCACGAGCTGCGCAGATCCAGCGGCGGCTCGTCCAGCGCGATCAGGAACCCGAATCCGACGGTCACCGCCGACACGCCGAGCGGCAGCATGAGCAGCGCGTCGAACCCGCGGACCAGCCGGCCCGCGCCCCGGCGGGCCAGGGCCGTGGCGGCGAGCCCACCGATCACCACCGCGATGGCGGTGGCGGCCAGCGCGTACCGCAGCGAATTGCCGACCGCCTCGATCGGCGCCACCAGGAAGATCCCACCGTCGTCGTTCGTCAGGGCCTCGTAGTAGCCGAAGCCGGGCGCGCCGAACGAACGCTCGACGAGCACGGCGAGCGGCAGCACCACCAGCAGGACCACGGTGCCGAGGACCCCGGCGAGCAACGCCCACTGCCCCGCGCCACGCGGCCGCCGCGCGGTCACCGAGGCGTCCACCAGTCGCAGCGCGGTCTCCCGCCGCCGTACGGTCCAGGCGTGCACGGCGAGGATCGCGCCGACGGCCGCGAACTGCACGAGCGTCAGCACGGCGGCCGTGGAGAGGTCGAAGATCTCCGAGGTCTGCCGGTAGATCTCCACCTCCAGCGTGGCGAACGTGGGCCCGCCGAGGATCTGCACCACACCGAACGACGTGAAGGTGAAGAGAAAGACCATGAGCGCGGCCGCCGCCACCGCCGGGGCGAGCGCGGGCAGGGTCACTTTCCGCCAGGCCGCGAACCGGGAGGCGCCGAGCATCCGCGCGGCCTCCTCCTGGCGCGGGTCGAGCTGCGACCAGAGCCCGCCGACGGTACGGACGACGACCGCGTAGTTGAAGAACACATGGGCGAGCAGGATGGCCCAGACGGTGGTGTCGAGCCGTACGCCCCACAACTCGTCGAGCAGTCCGCCGCGCCCCAGCAGTGCCAGGAAGGCGGTCCCGACGACGACGGTCGGCAGCACGAACGGCACGGTGACGACCGCCCGCAGCACCTGCTTGCCCCTGAACTCGAAGCGCGCGAAGACATACGCGCCGGGCAGCGCGATCAGCAGCGTGAGGGCCGTGGAGGCGAGCGCCTGCCAGACGGTGAACCACAGCACATGCCGGACACCGGACTCCGCCAGCACGTCCCCGATCCGCCCGAACTGCCAGACCCCGTCGACATGCAGCCCGCGCGCGACGATCGCGGCGACGGGGTAGGCGAAGAAGAGCGCGAAGAACGCGACCGGCAGGACCATGAGCCCCAGCCGGACCGCGCTCGAACGCGAGACCGCTCTCGCGGCCCGGGACCTCACTTCAGTACGAGCGACGTCCACGCCTTGACCCACTCGTCACGATGCTCGGCGATCACGTCCGGTGCCATGGTCTCCGGGTCGTCGACCTCGACGCTGTACTTCCGGTAGTCCTCCGGCAGCTGCGCGCCCTCCCGTACGGGGTCGACGAACATGTTCATCGGCATGTCCTCCTGGAAGGTCTTGCCGATCATGAAGTCCAGCAGCGCCTTGCCGCCCTCGGGGTTCGCCGCGTTGCTCAGCAGCCCCGCGTACTCGACCTGCCGGAAGCAGGTGCCGGTCGCGACGCCGGTCGGCGCGGTCTTCGGCTGCGGGTCGGAGAAGATCGCCTCGGCGGGCGGCGAGCTGGCGTACGAGACGACGAGCGGCCGGTCGCCCCCGGCCTTCTTCCCGCCGGCGGACCCGGAGAACTCCTCGTTGTAGGCCTGCTCCCAGCCGTCGACGACCTTCACGCCGTTGGCCTTGAGCTTCTTCCAGTAGTCCTGCCACCTCTCGTCCCCGTACTGCGCGGCGGTGCCGAGGAGGAAGCCGAGACCCGGCGAGGAGGTGGAAGCGTTCGAGGTGACGAGGAGGTCCTTGTACGCGGGCTTGACGAGATCGTCGAAGGAAACCGGCGGATCGAGCTCGTGCTCGCTGAAGTACGCCTTGTCGTAGTTGACACAGATGTCGCCCGTGTCGATGGCCGTGACCCGGTGCTTGTCCTGATCGGCACGGTACTCGGACAGAACGGACTCCGCGTCCTTCGCCTCGTACGGCTGGAAGACCCCGTTGTCGAGGGCCCGCGACAGCAGGGTGTTGTCGACACCGAAGAAGACGTCGCCCTGCGGGTTGTCCTTGGTCAGGACGGCCTTGTTGACGGCCTGCCCGGCGTCACCGTCCTTCAGCACCTTGACCTCGTACCCGGACTCCTTCTCGAACTCCTTCAGCACGCCCTCGGAGGCGACGAAGGAGTCATGGGTGACGAGCGTGACGGTCTTGGAACCGCCACCGCTCCCGCCGTCACCTTCGCCGGAACCGGACGACCCGCACGCGGCCAGCGTCGTGACGAGACCCAGGCCGACGACGACGGCCGTGCACGTCCTGGTGGTGATGCTCACTGAATTCTTCCTCCTGGGGGTGACCAGGAAGAGACGCGGCCCTGCCCGGGGACCTCGCGGGTTCCCGGGCAGGGCGCAACAGCTCGAGTGGTGACCGATCTCCCTACCCAGAATGACCTGGGCGAGGTTCAGAGGGTCTGCGGTCGCTCCCGCACTCTCAGCGCTGTGGCGCTCCCCTGTCGGAATATGAAGATGTGTGTACGCCGGTCAGCGTACCCCTTGACCGGACAATGGCTGGTAGTGACTGCTGCCTACCGCTCGGTGGCCGCCAGCTGGCCGCACGCGCCGTCGATCTCCTGCCCGCGGGTGTCCCGGATGGTCACCGGCACCCCGTGGGCGGCGATGGCCTCCGCGAACGCCTTCTCGTCCTCGGGCCGCGAGGCGGTCCACTTGGACCCGGGCGTCGGGTTCAGCGGAATGAGGTTGACGTGCACGGGCTTGCCCTTGAGCAGCCGGCCGAGGCGGTCACCGCGCCACGCCTGGTCGTTGATGTCCCGGATCAGCGCGTACTCGATGGACAGCCGCCGCCCGGACCTGGCCGCGTACTCGAACCCGGCGTCCAGCACCTCGCGCACCTTCCACCGCGTGTTCACGGGGACGAGCGTGTCACGCAGCTCGTCGTCCGGGGCGTGCAGCGAGATGGCGAGGCGGCACTTGAAGCCCTCGTCGGAGAAGCGGTGGATGGCCGGGACCAGTCCGACGGTGGACACGGTGATACCGCGCTGCGACAGCCCGAGCCCGTCCGGCTCAGGATCGGTCAGCGCGCGAATGGCGCCCACGACCCGCTTGTAGTTGGCGAGCGGCTCACCCATGCCCATGAAGACGATGTTGCTGAGCCGCGCCGGACCACCGGGGATCTCGCCGTCCCTGAGCGCCCGCATCCCGTCCACGATCTGGTGCACGATCTCGGCGGTCGACAGGTTCCGGTCGAGCCCGGCCTGGCCGGTCGCGCAGAACGGGCAGTTCATCCCGCAGCCGGCCTGCGAGCTGATGCACATGGTGACCCGGTCCGGGTAGCGCATCAGCACGGACTCGACGAGCGTGCCGTCGAAGAGCCGCCAGAGGGTCTTGCGGGTGGTCTCCTGGTCGGTCGACAGATGGCGGACGACCGTCATCAGCTCGGGAAGCAGTGCCTCCTGGAGCTTGGCGCGGGAGGAGGCGGGGATGTCGGTCCACTGCTCCGGGTCGTGCGCGTACCGCGCGAAGTAGTGCTGTGACAGCTGCTTCGCACGGAACGGCTTCTCGCCGACCGCGGCGACCGCCTCCTTGCGCTCGGCGGGCGTGAGGTCAGCGAGATGCCGCGGCGGCTTCTTGGCTCCGCGCGGCGCGACGAAAGTGAGTTCTCCGGGCTTAGGCATGGCCTTACCAGTGTCGCAGACGAACGCGGAAGGGCCCGCCGCCCTGTGGACAACGAGCCCCTCACCCGACCCTCACGCACAAAAGCGCAGGTCAGACGCCTGCTAAACGGGTCAGCCCGCCCCCACGAAGGCCACCAGCAGCAGCCACACCACCGGAGCCGTGGGCAGCAGTGAGTCGAGGCGGTCCATGATTCCGCCGTGGCCCGGCAGCAGGGTGCCCATGTCCTTGATGCCCAGGTCACGCTTGATCATGGACTCGCCGAGGTCGCCGAGCGTGGCGCTGGCCGCGACCGCGAGGCCGAGGAGCAGGCCCTGCCACCAGGTGCCGCCGTCGATCAGGAACTGCATGGACAGCGCGCCCGCGACCATGGCGAAAGCGATCGCGCCGAGCAGGCCCTCGCGGGTCTTGCCCGGGCTGATGCGCGGGGCGAGCTTGCGCCGGCCGAAGCGCCAGCCGACCGCGTACGCGCCCGTGTCGCTGACGACCGTCAGCAGCAGGAAGACCAGGACCCGCCACGGGCCGTCGTCCGCGGTGAGCATCAGGGCGACGAAGGTGGCCAGGAACGGTACGTAGAAGGCGGCGAAGAGCCCGGCCGTGACGTCCTTGAGGTAGCCCTCCGGAGTCTCCGTCATACGCCAGACGAGAACCGCGAGCGCGGTGAGCGCCATCGCCACCCAGGCGCCGTCCGGGCCCCGTACGTACCCGGCGACGACCATCGCCGCACCGCCCACCGCGAGCGGTACCAGGGGCGCCTTGATGCCCTTGCGCTCCTGGAGACGCGTCGTCAGCTCCCACAGGCCCACCACCACGGCGACCGCTATGACACCGACGAACACGGCCTTGACGACGAACAACGACGCGACGATCACCGCACCGAGTCCCAGCCCGACCCCTATCGCGGCGCCCAGGTCCCGGCCCGCGCTCTTCTTCTGCGGGGCGGGCTGCGGGGCGTCGGGCGGCATGGGCTCCGGCTCCTGCGGCGCCGCCCTGTGGGGCTGGGGCTGCGCCTGCGGCGTGTCGTCACGGAACAGGGGGCCACCCAGCCGGGCGGCCCCCCGGTCGTCATCCTGGTTCCCGCCATGCGCGGGGACGTCGGGCACGATGGGCATGGGCCGAGTCTGCTGGGCGTCATGCGCATCGTACGCGGGACCCGCCGGGGCAGCCCCCTGAACAGGTCCTCGGTCGGACGGCCCCCAGTACCCGGCGTGTGGCGGGGCCCCCCAGGAAGAGTCGTTCATCAGACCTCGAGCAGCTCGGCTTCCTTGTGCTTGAGGAGCTCGTCCACCTGGGCGACGTACTTCGCGGTGGTGTCGTCGAGTTCCTTCTCCGCGCGGCGGCCCTCGTCCTCGCCGACCTCGCCGTCCTTGACCAGCTTGTCGATGGCGTCCTTGGCCTTGCGGCGGACCGAGCGGATGGACACCTTGGCGTCCTCGGCCTTGGTCTTGGCGACCTTGATGTAGTCGCGACGGCGCTCCTCGGTGAGCTCGGGGAACACCACACGGATGATGTTGCCGTCGTTGCTGGGGTTGACGCCCAGGTCGGAGTCACGGATCGCCTGCTCGATATTGCGCAGCGCGCTCTTGTCGAACGGGGTCACGACGGCCATGCGCGGCTCCGGCACCGAGAACGAGGCCAGCTGGTTGATCGGCGTCAGCGCACCGTAGTAGTCGGCCACGATCTTGTTGAACATCGCCGGGTGCGCACGGCCGGTGCGGATCGCGGCGAAGTCCTCCTTGGCGACCACGACGGCCTTCTCCATCTTCTCCTCGGCTTCGAGGAGGGTCTCTTCGATCACCACTTGCTCCTGCGTGTCTTGAGTAGGCCCGGCTGCTGTTCTGAGGTTCAGGGTCGGCGGCCGGCTGCGTCGCGTCTTATTCCTGCACGGTTCCCGACCGGCAGGACATTGTCCATCCCCCGGTCAGGGTCCGTCCCCCGGGCAGGGGGCCAGTCGGTCAGGCCCGGCCGCCCTGGTCGCCCACGAGAGTGCCGATCTTCTCACCCTTGACGGCCCGAGCGATATTGCCCTCCGCCAGAAGCTCGAACACGAGGATCGGCAGCCTGTTGTCCCGGCACAGGGTGATCGCGGTGGCGTCGGCGACCTTGAGTTCGCGGGTGATGACCTCGCCGTAGCCGAGGGAGTCGAACTTGACCGCTTCCGGGTTGGTCTTGGGGTCGGAGTCGTAGACGCCGTCCACACCGTTCTTGCCCATCAGCAGTGCCTCGGCGTCGATCTCCAGGGCGCGCTGGGCGGCGGTGGTGTCGGTGGAGAAGTACGGCATGCCCATACCGGCACCGAAGATGACCACACGGCCCTTCTCCAGGTGGCGGACGGCGCGCAGCGGGATGTAGGGCTCGGCGACCTGGCCCATCGTGATGGCGGTCTGCACGCGGCTGTCGATGCCCTCCTTCTCCAGGAAGTCCTGGAGCGCGAGGCAGTTCATCACCGTGCCGAGCATGCCCATGTAGTCCGAGCGGGCCCGGTCCATGCCGCGCTGCTGGAGTTCGGCGCCGCGGAAGAAGTTGCCGCCGCCGATGACGACCGCGATCTGCGCGCCGTCCCGGACGACGGCCGCGATCTCGCGGGCGATGGCGTGCACCACGTCGGGGTCGACGCCCAGGCCCCCGCCGCCGGAGAAGGCCTCTCCGGACAGCTTCAGCAGAAACCGGCCGCTCACTTTGCCGTCGTCGCTCTTCTGGGCCTTGGTGGTCATGGGAATCTCGCCTCTTTTACGTGTCGCACATACGAAGAAGGCCATTGCCGATGGGGTGTGGTTCGCATCCCATACGCGGCAATGGCCTCCTCGTCAGATCTGCTGTCGTCCGCCACGCGCGCGTGCGCCGCGGCATACGCGAACGGTGCGGACGACTGCTGTCGACGACCCTAGCGGGGTTCCCCCGAGGGTCGTGCGTCGATCGCGGTCCGGACTCAGATGCCGACCTTGATGCGCGAGAAGCGCTTCAGGGTGACACCGGCCTCGTCCAGCACCTTCTGAACGGATTTCTTGTTGTCGAGCGCGTACGGCTGACCGAGCAGCGTGGCGTCCTTGAAGAAGCCGTTGAGACGACCCTCGACGATCTTCGGCAGGGCGGCCTCGGGCTTGCCCTCGGCGCGGGTGGTCTCCTCGGCGACACGGCGCTCGGTCTCGACGACCTCGGCCGGGACGTCCTCCTTGGAGAGGTACTTCGGCGCGAAGGCGGCGATGTGCTGGGCGACGCCCTTGGCGACCTCGGCGTTCGGCTTGTCGAGCTCGACGAGGACACCGATCTGCGGGGGCAGGTCGGGCATGGTGCGGTGCATGTACGCGGTCACGAAACCGTCCGCGAACTGCGCGAAGCGGTCCAGGACGATCTTCTCGCCGAGGTTGGCGTTGGCCTCGTCCACGAACGCCTGGACGGTCTTGCCGGCCTCGATCTCGGAGGCGAGCAGCGCCTCGATGTCGGCCGGGGAGGTCTTGGCGACGTGCTCGGCGATGGCCTGGGCCACGGCCTGGAACTTCTCGCCCTTGGCGACGAAGTCCGTCTCGCACTTCAGCTCGACGATGACGCCGGAGGAGTTGTCGTCGGCGAGGACGGAGACCACGGCGCCGTTCTCGGCGGAGCGGCCCTCGCGCTTGGCGACGCCCTTCTGGCCCTTGATCCGAAGCGCCTCGACGGCCTTCTCGACGTTGCCCTCGGCCTCGTCCAGCGCCTTCTTGCAGTCCATCATGCCGGCGCCGGTGAGCTCGCGGAGCTTCTTGACGTCGGCGGCGGTGTAGTTCGCCATGAGTCTGTGAGTCTTTCTCGAAGTCTGGAAGATCGGAGATCTACGGGGTCTGGGATCCACAGGAAGCCGTGGATCCCTGACACTCCGCCGACCTACAGGTGAACGGCGGGAGCGATGAGCGGAACCTCCCATGCCATCGTGGCGATGGGGACCGTGTCACCGCTCCCGCCGTCAGCACTCTGAGGGTCAGGCCTGCTCGGCGTCGGCGGCCGGAGCCTCGGCGGCCGGGGCCTCGGCCGGCTGCTCGGCCTCGGCGGCCGGGGCGGCAGCCTCGGCGTCCGCCTTCTTCTCGCCCTTGAGCAGGTCGCGCTCCCACTCGGCGAGCGGCTCGCCCTGGGCCTTCTCGCCCTCGCCCTTACCGGCGCCGGAGCGGGCGATGAGGCCCTCGGCGACGGCGTCGGCGATCACGCGGGTGAGCAGGGTGACGGAGCGGATGGCGTCGTCGTTGCCCGGGATCTTGTAGTCGACCTCGTCGGGGTCGCAGTTGGTGTCGAGGATGGCGACGACCGGGATGTTCAGCTTCCGGGCCTCGCCGACCGCGATGTGCTCCTTCTTGGTGTCCACGATCCAGACGGCGCTGGGCACCTTCTGCATCTCGCGGATACCACCGAGGGTCTTCTCCAGCTTGGCCTTCTCACGCGAGAGGACCAGGAGCTCCTTCTTGGTCAGACCGGAGGACGCGACGTCCTCGAAGTCGATCTGCTCGAGCTCCTTCAGGCGCTGCAGACGCTTGTAGACGGTCGAGAAGTTGGTGAGCATGCCGCCCAGCCAGCGCTGGTTGACGTAGGGCATGCCGACGCGCGTGGCCTGCTCGGCGATGGCCTCCTGCGCCTGCTTCTTCGTGCCGACGAACATGACCGTGCCGCCGTGGGCGACGGTCTCCTTGACGAACTCGTAGGCGCGGTCGATGTACGACAGCGACTGGAGCAGGTCGATGATGTAGATGCCGTTGCGCTCGGTGAAGATGAAGCGCTTCATCTTCGGGTTCCAGCGACGGGTCTGGTGACCGAAGTGGACGCCGCTCTCCAGCAGCTCCCGCATCGTGACGACGGCCATGGCCGTTCTCCTTGGGTTTCTCGGTTGTGCCGCGGGTGCCGGACGGCACTCGCGCCTGACGCCCGCGGTGCGCCGAGCCACATAAGGACCGAGGGGCGCGGATACGGGCCACGAAAGCGGCCTCGTACCGGGGCGTGCGAAGTCGACCCGGTGGCCCGGGTCGCCATCAGAAGTGTACGGGACCCGCGAGGCACCGGGTGACGCCGATATCCACAAAGGGCCGGTACTCCACAGATCGCGGCCGTGATCGGTCCGTCCGCGCCACCGTTGTCGCATGCGAGCGAAACGATGTGTGCGAGCGGCGCAGAGGGTGCCGGGCCTGCTGCTGGGCATGGCCGTCGTGGTCCTCGGGGTGTTCCCGCCGGGGGTGACGGACCGGGCGGGCGGGGGTGAGGCCGGTGGTGCACGGGTCCGGGCCGTGGAGGTGGTGGGGAGGGCGGAGGCGGCCGGTCCGGCGGAGCCCGTGCCTCCTGGACCGCCGGGGAACGATGCGGTGGTGCCCGCCGTCGGCCGTGCCTGGCCCGTGGGCGCCGGGGGCCCGCGGCCTCGGGTCGTACGGGGCTGGGAGCCGCCGGCGACGCCGTACGGCCGGGGGCACCGGGGGGTGGATCTCGCGGCGGTCCCGGGCGCCCGGGTACGCAGCGCCGTACCGGGCCGGGTGGCGTTCGCGGGCCGGGTCGCGGGGCGCGGGGTGGTGTCGGTCGAGCTGACGAGGACGGGCGAGCCGCCGCTGCGGACGACCTTCGAACCGGTCCGGGCGTCGGTGGAGAAGGGCGACGAGGTGGCGGCCGGTGACGTTCTGGGCACGCTGGAACCGGTCTCGTCCCACTGCCCGTCGCCCTGCCTCCACTGGGGTCTGCTGAGAGCCGACGCCTACCTGGACCCGCTGTCCCTGCTCCCGCCGTGGCTCCTGCGCGTGGGGCCGTCCCGGTTGCTGCCGGTGGCCGGGGTGCCGGAACCGGCACGTCGGGCGTGACTCCGGCCGACGTGCACGCGGACCGGCCGGACCTGACCGGCCGGACCTGACTGCCCTGACCGACCGACCAGACCCGACCGCCCGGACTGACCGACCAGACCCGACCGCCCGGGCTCAGCCCAGGACCCCCCGCAGGGCCATCGCCACCGCCGCGTCGGTGATCGCCCCGGGGTCCTCCGCCGCGCCGAGCTCGATGCGCCGCACGGCCGCGTCGACCACGCCCTGGAGCAGCATCGCGGCCAGCCGGGGCTGCGCGTGCTCCATGGCCACCAGCGCCTCGACGATCATGGCGACGAGACCGCCGTGGGCCGCGCGGATCTTCTCCCGGGCACCCGCGTCCAGCTCGCTCGCCGAGATCGCGACGACGGCCCGGTGCCGCCGGTCCCCCACCAGGGCCAGCTGCTGCCGTACGTATGCCTCGACCTTGCCCTCGGGGGTGTCCGCCGCCGCCATGGCCGCCTCGACCTCCGCCGCCCAGACGGGGAAGTCGACCTCGCAGAGTTCCTCGACCACGGCGGCCCGCGAGCGGAAGTACTCGTAGACGGACGACCGCGCCAGTCCCGTGCGCTCGGCGAGCGCCGGGAACGTCAACGCCTCCGTCCCGCCCTCGGACAGGAGGGAGCGCGCAGCGTCCAGCAGGGCGGCGCGCTGCATCGAACGGTGCTCGGCCACAGAGGCCGCTCGAATCCTTGGCACGTCAACCACTTTACGGACGGTTCACCGGCGGCGGGAGCCGCCCGGTCCGACGGACCGGTGCCGGGCCGGATCAACGGCCGAAACTCGCCAGCTTCGCGCGTAGCTGGAGCACGGATTTCGTGTGGATCTGACTGACCCGGCTCTCGGTCACCCCGAGCACATTGCCGATCTCCGCGAGCGTGAGGCCCTCGTAGTAGTACAACGTGACGACGGTCTTCTCGCGCTCGGGGAGCGTGTTGATCGCCCGCGCCAGGAACCGCCGCAGTTCCCGGTCCTCGGCGACCTCCACGGGGTTGTCCGCGGCGGTGTCCTCCAGGGTGTCCATCAGGCTCATCCGGTCGCCGCCCTCGCCGCCGACGTGCAGCAGCTCCTCCAGCGCCACGACGTTCGCCAGCGACAGCTGGCTGAACACGGCGTGGAGTTCGTCCACCGCGATGCCCATCTCGGCGGCGACCTCGCTCTCGGACGGGGTGCGCCGCAGCCGCGCCTCCAGGGTCGCGTAGGCCCGCTCGACGTTGCGCGCCTTCTGCCGCACGGAGCGCGGGATCCAGTCGAGCGCCCGCAGCTCGTCGATCATCGCGCCCCGGATCCGGGTGATCGCGTACGTCTCGAACTTGATCTCGCGGTCGATGTCGAACTTCTCGATCGCGTCAATCAGCCCGAACACTCCGGACGACACGAAGTCGGCCTGTTCGACATTGGCCGGCAGACCGACGCTCACCCGGCCCGCGACGTACTTGACCAGGGGCGAGTAGTGCAGGATCAGCTGCTCGCGCAGCCGCTCGTCACCCGTCGCCTTGTAGGAGCGCCACAGCTCGTCGAGCGTCGCGGGGGCCGGAGGGCGCACGTCGACGCGGGCGGCGGGGGGAACTGCCGCCCGATCGGACCCGGAGGTGTGCTGGGGCATTCGTCGCCTTGTGCCGTTCTGCCGTGAACTGGTGATGCCTGCGCGAGGTGTCGGGGTGGTGCCGAGTTGCCGCCTGCGTGGGGATTCACGTGAGCGTAGCGTGACTGGAGCGTCGCGGTGCGCGAAGAGGACGGGAACCCCCGTGCGCAGATTCGTTCCGGCGGGCGCCCCGCAGGCTCACGCCCCTCGCGTTGCGCGACCCCCGTGAAGCGTCAACTCCCGCGAGCCGCCGGGCTGTCGGAGCGGTCGCCCGGACGGCCGAACACGCCCGGTCAGCACCTCCCCCGATCCGATGAGACGGAGATCATGGCCTGGCGTGTCAACTTCCAGCCGTCGCCGTGTCGTTCGACGTAGCCGAGCGAGCGGAGTTCGTACAGTCTCCCGACCGCGTCGTCCAGCGTCGTGCCGGCGCCGCGGGCGATCTCCCCGGCCGCCGCGGTCCGGCGGGCGGGGACCGCTGCGAGCACGTGGCGGGCCTCGGGGTCGAGCAGGTCCCGGGGCAGCACCGGGCCCCGCCGGTCGGGCGCCAACTCACCCATCTCACCGACCAGTTCGGCGATCTCGGCGGCGTCGGTGACCAGCACCGCGTCGCCGCGCAGCAGTTCGTGCACACCCGCCGACAGCCCGCTGGTCGCCGGTCCGGGCACGCCCATCGTGAAGCGTCCCAGCCGCTGTGCCGCGCGGGCCGTGGCGAGTGCGCCGCTGCGGTACGCGGCCTCGACGACCACGGTGCCGCGGGTGAGCGCGGCGATGACCCGGTTCCTCAGGATGAACCTGCTGGGCGTGGGGTGCTCCCCCGGCGGCAGCTCCCCCACCACGAGTCCCTGCTCCGCGATCCTGCCGATCAGCTCGGTGTGCCCACGGGGATAGGACCGGTCCACCCCGCAGGCCAGTACGGCGACGGTGGCGCCGCCGGCGCCCAGAGCCCCGCGGTGGGCGGCCGCGTCCACCCCGTAGGCCCCGCCGGACACGACGACCCAGCCCCGTTCGGCCAGGCCCGCTCCCAGCACCGCCGCCATGTGGGCCCCGTACTCGGTGCAGGCCCTGGCCCCGACGACGGCGACGGACCGCAGGGCCCACATCCGCAGGTTCGCCCGCCCCCGCACCCACAGCCCGATGGGCCGCGTGTCCCCCAGGTCGTCCAGCTGCCCGGGCCACTCCCCGTCCCCGGGACAGACGAACCGTGCGCCGGCCTGCCCCGCCTGTGCCAGGTCCTGCTCCGGATCGGCCCGCCGGGCTCGGGCCCGCAGACCGGCCCACCGCCTCTCCGACGCCCCGGGCAGCGGCCCGTCGTCCCTGGTGAGCCGTCGCACCACCGCGCGGGCACCGAGCTCCCGCAGCCACCGCCCGCCGAGTTCGTCCCCCGGTTCGACGACCCGGGCGAGGAAGATCCGGTCGAGCCGCTCGCCGGTGGGAACGCGGTGGGATGCGGGGCCCTCGTCCCCCGGCTCCTCCTCGCCCGTGCCGGCCGCACGGCTCATGACAGCGCCCCGATCGCCATCGGCACCCCGCGCGGGACCCCGGTCCGCAGTTGCAGGGCGAGCGCGACGTCCACGCTGTCGGGGCGGTCGTGCCCCACGAGGTCCGCGACGGTCCAGGCGACCCTCAGCACCCGGTCCAGTCCGCGTGCGGTCAGCACCCCGCGTTCCAGGCCGCGTTCGGCCTCGTCCATCGCGCCGGGTGCCGCGTGCCACCGACTGCGCAGCTCCCGGCCGGGGATCTCGCTGTTGGTCCGCCAGGGGGTGCCGGCCAGCCGCAGCGCCGCCCGCTCCCTGGCCACCCGGATCCGGTCGGCGACCACCGCCGTGGGCTCACCGCGCGCACCGCGCTCCGTCAGCTGCGCGCGCGTGACACGGTCGACCTCCACCCTGAGATCGACGCGGTCGAGCAGAGGACCGGAGAGCCGCGCCTGATAGCGGCGGACGGACGCGGGCGGGCACTCGCACAGCTCCTCCTTCAGCGAGAACCGGCCACACGGGCACGGATTGGCGGCGAGCACCATCAGGAACCGCGCCGGGAAGCGCACCACACCCGCACTGCGGGCGATCACCACATGCCCGCTCTCCAGGGGCTGCCGCAGCGCGTCCAGCACCTGGCCGCTGAACTCGGGCGCCTCGTCCAGGAAGAGCACTCCACGATGAGCGAGGGACACCGCTCCCGGCCGTGCGATGCCCTGCCCCCCGCCGACGAGCGCCTGCATGGTGGCCGAGTGGTGGGGGGCGCAGTACGGCGGCGTGTCGACCAGCGGCTTGCCCGCGGGCAGCAGGCCCGCCACCGAGTGGACCGCCGTGACCTCCAGCGACTCCTGACGGGTGAGCGACGGCAGGACGGCCGGGAGACGCTCGGCGAGCATGGTCTTGCCCGCGCCCGGCGGCCCCTGCAGCAGCAGATGGTGCCCGCCGGCCGCGGCGACCTCCACGGCGGTCCGGGCCGGGAGCTGGCCGACGACGTCGGCGAGGTCGTGTCCGTGGTCGTGCTGTGCGGCGCCCGCGCTGTGCATGCCCGTGGCGGCACCCACACCGGGCATGCGCAGGCCCGCCATCAGCGGGTCCGGGCGGCCGTCGTCCGGCTCCTCGTCGGGTACCGGTTCGTCCGTGAGTACGGCGATGAGCTGGCGCAGGCTCCGTACGCCCAGCACGGAGACACCGGGCACCAGCGCGGCCTCCGCCGCGGCGCACTCCGGGACCACCACCTGCTCGTAGCCCGCGTCCGCGGCGGCCAGCACGGCGGGCAGGATGCCGCGCACCGGCCGCACCCGGCCGTCGAGCCCCAGCTCCCCGATCATCACGATGTCGGCGAGCACCTTCGGATCGATCCGCTCGGCGGCACCGAGGACGGCGCACGCCACGGCGAGATCGAATCCGCTGCCCGCCTTGGGCACCGACGCGGGGCTGAGCCCCACGGTCAGCTTCTTCTGGGGCCACTCGGCGCCGGAGTTCACCACCGCCGCCCGCACCCGGTCCCTGCTCTCGGTCAGGCTCTTGTCGGGCAGCCCCACCAGGGTGAAGGCCGCGATGCCCGGCTCCAGGTCGGCCTGGACCTCCACGAGCACGCCCTCGACGCCCACGAGCGCCACCGAGCATGTACGGGCGAACCCCATCAGGCCGCCCCCCTGACGTGTTCCACGACGGGCGCGCCGCGGTCGGGGAGCGACACCCCGACGACGTCGACACGGACGCCTCCCGGTGGCGCTGCTCCGTGTTCCTGCAGCCAGCGTTCGGCCAGGCCGCGCAGACGTTCCGCCTTGGCGGGCGTCACCGCGGCCATGGGGTGTTCGAACGATCCCGCCCTGCGGGTCTTGACCTCGCAGACGACCAGCGCGTCACCGTCACGCGCCACGATGTCGATCTCGCCGGTCCGTCCGCAGCGCCAGTTGCGCTCCAGGACCGTCATCCCCGCCTCGGCCAGCCGTCGTGCGGCCAGCTCCTCGCCGTACCTGCCGAGTGCACCGCGTGCCTGGGACGTGTTCATGTCGGCACCACCTCCGGCGCCAACACTGAGGGCTGATCGGCCCACCGTGGGATCTTGGTGGACACGTCAGGGGTTGGGGAAAACTCGCTCACCCATTCGGGTGAAGAGGGCCTCCCCGCGTCAGCCGGTCAGCCGCCCGGCAGCTCCAAATCGCTCTTGTTGAGCTCCTCAATGTTCACGTCCTTGAACGTGAGGACGCGCACCTGCTTGACGAACCGGGCCGGTCGGTACATGTCCCACACCCAGGCGTCCGCCATCGACACCTCGAAGAACACCTCTCCCTGGACCGAGTGCACCTGCATCTCATAGTCGTTGGTCAGATAGAAACGCCGCTCGGTCTCGATCACGTATTTGAACAGCCCGACGACATCTCGGTACTCCCGGTAGAGCTTGAGCTCCATCTCGGTCTCGTACTTTTCGAGGTCCTCGGCGCTCATGGCATGTTCCCCTTCAGCCGTGCGTCCCCCTATTGTGCGTCAGCCCCGTGAGCCCCTAGACGATTTCCGTGTCGAGGATCTCGGGCCTGGCCGGAGGACCGTCGTCGAGCAGCCTGCGCAGCAGCTCGGCGAGTCTGGTTGGATACACCGTCTCATGTGACCGGGTCAGTTCCTGACACGTCCACCAGCGCGATCCCACGACGCTGCGGCGCTCCAGGTCGGTCAGCCCGGCGGCCTCGGTCACGGTCTGGCTGGTACGGGCCAGGTAGTACCACTCGTCCTGGTTCCAGCGGCGTCCCGCGAACGGGAAGGAGCACTTCCGCCGCCACAGCACGGGGCCGAGCTCGACGTCGGTGATGCCGGTCTCCTCGGCGAGCTCCCGCAGGGCGGCCTCCTCCCGTGTCTCGTCGCCCTCCAGTCCGCCGCCGGGGGTGAACCACCAGTCGTCCGCCGGATCGTCCGGCTCGTGCCCGTGCAGCAGCAGAATGCGCTCCCGCGGGTCGAGGAGCACCACCCGGGCCACCTTGCGCACACCGTCCCTGGACGCCTCCAGTTCGGCGGCCGCCTGCTCGGCCCCGGGCCGACCGTCGCCGCCCCCACCCTCGTACGGCACCTCAACGGACACTGGCGGACTCCTTCCGGGTCGCGCGGGCCCGCCCGCCCAGGCGCCCCGCGATCGATCCGTACGCTCCGCCGCCCAGCACGAGCACCGCGCCGACCACGATCGCCACCGTGACCGGTCGCAGCGGCCCGGGAGAGGACAGCGGGCCGAGAACCTCGAAGCCGGCGGGGCGGGCCAGCATGCCGTCCATGGGCCACACGACGGCGTCGACGCGCGCGTCCACGGCGGTGCGCGGCACCGTGCCGCTGCCGGCCTCCGTGAGGTGTGCCGTGGAGTCCAGGGAGCCTCTGCGCTCGTCACCCAGGAGGAACAGCCGCCCCTCGGGGACCGTGATCTCCGGGATGCCCATCACCTCGGCGGCCTGACCCGAGGGGAGATACGGTTCTTCGATCTGCTTGCCGTTGACGGTCAGCTGGCCCTTCGTGCAGCACGCCACCGTGTCACCGCCGACCGCGACGACCCGCTTGACCATGGGCGTGTCGCCCCAGCTCTTCTCCTTGAAGACCACGACGTCGCCACGCCGGATGTCGGCGTCGTCGACGTGCTCGGCCAGGATCCGGTCCCCGGCCGCGATGGTGGGGGCCATGGAGTCGGTCGGGACGGTGTACGGCCGGTAGACGAGTGCGGCCCACCCGAAACCGCCGAGGAAGAGCACACAGCCGAGGGCCACGGCCAGCCCCGACAGCACGCTGCCGAGCCGTCCGCGGCCCTCGTCGTCACGGTGTGTCGTCCCGCTCATCCCAGTGCTCCCCGGTCTCGGAGGATCGACCTCCCCCGCCTCGTACCGGGGGCGTGGAAGATCGGAGATCCGGGACGGCACCCTACCCGGCGGTACCGCTGCCAGAAACCCTCCCGCCGGCGGCGGTGAGGAGGCGGCGCCGACGCCAGAACACCAGCGGCACCGCGCCCGCGAGACCCAGCGCACCGGGGGCGGCGGCGCTCAGATCCTGGTCGAAGGTGTCGGGAACCGGCAGCGTGGCCCAGCGAGTGGGCGGCCAGGCGATCACGATGGCACGGCCCACGACGTTGTCCACGGGCACGAAGCCCTCGTTCTTGTCGCTCTGGTGGTAGCGGGAGTCCAGCGAGTTCTGCCGGTGGTCACCCATGACCCAGATTTTGCCTTCGGGCACCGTCACCTTGAACTGACCACCCTGGTCGTCCACGGTGCACGGAGTGTTGCCCGGGTAGACGTACGACTCGTCGAGCGCCTTGCCGTTGACCTTCAGCGGACCCGTGCCGTTGCACTCGACGGTATCGCCCGCGACCCCGACGACCCGCTTGATCAGGTCCTTCTCCTCGGCGGACGGCATCAGGCCGATCCAGCTGAGCACCCGCTGCACGGGGTTGGGCTGGGGCGTGGGCTCGCCGGCCAGCCATCCGTCGGGGTCGTTGAAGACGACGACCTCGCCGCGCTCCGGCTCGGAGCCGAACCACGGGGTGAGCTTGTCGACCAGGACCCGGTCGCCCTGCTGGAGGGTGTTCTGCATGGAGTCCGAGGGGATGGAGAACGCCTGCACCAGGAACGTCTTGATCAGCAGCGCGAGAACGAGTGCGATACCGATCAGGAGCGGCAGCTCCTTCCAGAAGGAGCGCGGCTTCTTACCGGGTTCCTCCGCCTCCCCGTCGCCCGGGGTGTCCATGGTGTCCGGGGTGTCCGTACCCCCCGGGGGGTTTTTCCCGGAGCCGGGGGAGACGCCCTGGCCACCGGGGCCTTCCGCGCTCCCGGAACTCACGCCGTCCTTCGCGGCCGGGGAAGCCGCTGCGTCGGGCCGCTCCGGCCGCTCCTCGGGGCCATCCTGTCCGGACCGTGCGCCGACCGCCACGTCCCCCACATCCACTCCTCACTCCGTACCGCCGCCCGCGCCGCATCCGGAGCAGGCCCACCACTCCCATAACGAGCGGGAGTTCCGCAGGGGTCGGGAGCGGGATCAATTCGTTCGGATCCGCGGAGGCCACCCTATGCGACGTGCCCAGGGCGGTAGCCGACCCGTCGGGCACGGTCGCGAACGTGTCCCGCTGCTCCAGGCCGCTCCAGTGACCGATCGGCCAGCCGATGTAGACGGCGCGGCCGACGACGGCCTCCTCGGAGACGGTGCCGTTGTACTCGTCGGCGCGGTGGTAGCGGGAGTCGGCGGAGTTGGCGCGGTGGTCGCCCATGACCCAGAGGCGGCCCTGGGGCACCGTCACCTCGAACTTGATCTCCGACGGTACGTTGTCGGAGTGGACGTAGGACTCGTCCAAGGGCGTGCCGTTGACGGTGACGCGTCCTTGGGCGTCGCAGCATTTGACGGTGTCGCCGCCGACCGCGACGACCCGTTTGATCAGGTCCTGTTCGTCGTCGGAGGGAAGCAGCCCGATGAACTGCAGGCCCTCCTTGACCTGCTTGACCACGACGGGGTCGTCCTGGGGGGCCGTCGTCTGGTCGCCCTGGAGCCAGCCGCCGGGGTCCTTGAACACGACGACGTCCCCGCGCTGCGGCTTGGAGCCGAACCACGGGGTGAGCTTGTCGACCAGGACCCGGTCGCCGATCTGGATGGTGTTCTCCATCGAGCCCGACGGGATCACGAAAGCCTGGACGAGAAACGTCTTCAGGACCAGGGCTATGAGGACGGCGACACCGACGAGGAGCGGGATCTCCTTCAGAGCCGAGCGGCGCCGTCGTCGTTTGATCTTGCGGGCGAGCTTGCGCCGTTCGACGCGGCTGGGTCGGGCGGCGCCACCGGCCCGGCGGGAGCCGGTGGGCAGCAGGTTGTCGGCGGGGCCGCTCGCGCTCCCCCGCGGCTTGCCGCGACTACCCATGGGCACCGCCCGGGGCGGGCACGCGCGCGTAGGCGTCGGGACGGTCGATTCCGGTCCAGCGGCCGAGGGGCCAGGCGATCCAGTCGGCCCTGCCGATGACCCGGTCCACGGGGATCATGCCGCCGCCGGGCGACCCCAGATGGTCGCGGGAGTCGCTGGAGGCGCTGCGGTGGTCGCCGAGGACGAACAGGGTCCCGTCCGGCACGACCACGTCGAAGGGCACGTCCGACGGGCTGTCCCCCGGATACAGAAACGCCGACTCGTCGACCGACCGGCCGTTCACCTCGAGCTTCCCCTCCCTGTCGCAGCAGACCACGTGGTCTCCCCCCACGCCGACGACACGCTTGACGTAGTCGGCGTCCCCGAAGCGGCCGGTGCCGTCGAACACGACGACGTCTCCACGCTGCGGCTCAGAACCGAAACGGTACGCCAACTTATTTACGAGGACGCGGTCCCCGATCCTCAATCGGCTCTCCATGGAACCGCTGGGAATCTGGAACGGCTGGAGCACGAAGGTGCTGAACAGCAGCAGGAACAGCAGGCAGACCAGGGCGGTCAGGGTGATCCGCCCGCCCGGGACCCAGTCGGCGACCCGGTCCACCCACGAGAAACGCGACCGTCCCTCACGCGTCCCCGGTCCCGAGGGCTCCTCGGATGCCTCCGAGAAGCCCTCGGGGGCGTCCGAGCCGGTCCCGGGGCCGTCCGAGATGGTCTCGGCACTGCCCGGGTCCTGCTCGGGACCGGCCGTCACCGGCCCGGAGTCGTCCGGGCCGGCCTCGGCCTCAGGGGTGCGGAAGGAGCGGTCGCGCTCCACGTGCTGTGCTTCGGTGTCCATCGGAGCCGCATGCTATCCGGCCCGGCCGGGACACCTGAGCGTGCGCTCAGTTCTCGCGCTTCTCCTTGATCTTCGCCGCCTTGCCGCGCAGCTCGCGCAGGTAGTACAGCTTGGCGCGACGCACGTCACCGCGGGTGACGAGCTCGATCTTCTCGACGATCGGGGTGTGCACCGGGAAGGTGCGCTCGACGCCGACGGAGAAGGAGACCTTGCGGACCGTGAAGGTCTCGCGGACACCAGCGCCCTGGCGGCGGATCACGACGCCCTTGAACTGCTGCACACGGGAGCGGTTGCCCTCGATGACGCGGACGTGGACGTTGACGGTGTCACCCGGGCGGAAGGCCGGGATGTCGTCGCGCAGCGACGCGGAGTCGACGGAGTCGAGCAGGTGAGACATTTCGTCTGCTTTCTTCGCTGATGCCACAGGTCATCAACGGGAACTAGATGTTCGATGAGAGTGTCGTGCGAGTCGGGTCGGGCGTCGTTTCCCCCTGCGGCAGGGGCGCACACCGGACGGACGCACAACAGCGGTCTATTCTTCCACGCCCTCTGGCCTGCGCCAAAATCGGCTGTGCGGCTCCCCCTCGGGGTCCGGTGCCCAGCCCAGGATAGAAAGCATCTCGCGGTCCTTCTTGTCGAACGCCTTGGGATCGCAGCGCTCGATCAGGTCGGGCCGATGGAGGGTCGTACGCATCAGGGCCTGGTCCCGGCGCCAGCGCGCGATCTTCCCGTGATGGCCGCTGAGCAGCACGTCGGGGATACCGCGCCCGCGCCACTCGGGCGGCTTGGTGTAGACCGGCCCCTCCAGCAGATTGGCCATGGCGCCGGGCGCGAAGGAGTCGTCCCGGTGGGACTCGGCGTTGCCGAGGACGCCCGGCAGCAGGCGCGCCACGGCTTCCGTGACGACCAGTACGGCCGCCTCGCCGCCGGCGAGGACGTAGTCGCCGATGGACACCTCGTACACGGGCATACGGGTGGCGTACTCGTCGATGACCCGGCGGTCGATGCCCTCGTAGCGGGCCGGGGTGAAGATCAGCCACGGCCGCTCGGAGAGTTCGACGGCGAGTTCCTGGGTGAAGGGGCGGCCGCTGGGTGTGGGCACGACCAGCACCGGCGTGTGGGAGCCCGTCTCGTAGCCGTCAGCGAGGACGGAGTCCAGCGCGTCGCCCCAGGGGTCGGTCTTCATGACCATGCCGGGGCCGCCGCCGTAGGGGGTGTCGTCGACCGTGTTGTGCCGGTCGTACGTCCAGGCGCGCAGATCGTGCACGTGCACATTCAGCTGCCCGCGCACGCGTGCCTTGCCGACGAGCGAGACGTTCAGGGGTTCCAGGTACTCGGGGAAGATCGTGACGACGTCGAGCCGCATCACGCCTCGTCCCCCGAGGCCTCCGAGGAGTCGCGGGACGAGGCGATCTCCGCGCGGTCGTCGATCAGACCGGGCGGCGGGTCGATCACCGCGCGCTGCTCCGCGAGGTCGATCTCCGTGACGATCTCCTCGACGAACGGCACGTAGACCTCGCTGCCGTCCGGACGCTCCACCACGAACAGGTCCTGCGAGGGCAGGTGGGAGATCTCCGTGATCCGGCCGACCTCCCTGCCGTCCACGGTCACCACGTCGAGGTCCATCAGCTGGTGGTCGTAGTACTCGTCCTCGCCCTCGGGGAGTTCCTCCGGGTCGACCTCGGCGATCAGGAGGATGTTGCGCAGCGCCTCGGCGCCGTTGCGGTCGCGCACCCCCTCGAAGCGCAGCAGGAGACGGCCGCTGTGGACGCGGCCGGTCTCGATGGTCAGCGGTCCGGCCGCGGCCGGGTCGGTGGCCAGGACGGCGCCGGGCGCGAGCCGCAGTTCGGGCTCGTCGGTGCGTACCTCGACGGTGACCTCGCCCTTGATTCCATGGGCACGGCCGATGCGAGCGACTACCAGCTGCACTTGCTCGATTCTCCTGATCTACGACCACGGGCCGGGGACGGCCCAGTGGCCCTCCCCGGCCCGAGCCGGTGCGGTGTTTGCGTCAGCGGACGTGATCCACGTCGACGAGGTCGACACGGACACCGCGACCGCCGATGGCGCCCACGACGGTGCGCAGGGCGCGTGCGGTGCGGCCGTTGCGGCCGATCACCTTGCCGAGGTCGTCGGGGTGGACCCGGACCTCCAGTACACGCCCGCGGCGCAGGTTGCGCGAGGCGACCTGCACATCGTCAGGGTTGTCGACGATGCCCTTCACGAGGTGCTCGAGAGCCTCCTCGAGCATGCTCAGGCCTCGGTCGACTCAGCCGCGGACTCGGCGGCGGCCTCGTCCTTCTTGTCGGCCTTCTTCTTCTGGGTGATGGCCTCACCCTTGCCCTCGTCGTCGCCGCCGAGCGCCTCGAAGGACGGACGGGTCGACTTCGGCTCGGCCACGAGCAGCGGCGCCGGGGCGGGCTCGCCCTTGAACTTCTGCCAGTCGCCGGTCTTCTTGAGGATGGCGAGCACGGGCTCGGTCGGCTGGGCGCCGACACCGAGCCAGTACGCCACGCGCTCGGCGTCGACCTCCATCACCGACGGGTTGTACGTCGGGTGGTACTTGCCGATCTCCTCGATGGCCCGGCCGTCACGGCGGGTGCGGGAGTCGGCGACGACGATGCGGTAGTGAGGCGAACGGATCTTGCCCAGACGCTTCAGCTTGATCTTGACTGCCACGGGAGTGGTGTCTCCTGGTCTTGACGTGGTTGGGCACGGCGGATGCGCCGCGTGGGGTTGCGGTACCCGAGTGCCCGATGGACGCGTCAGCCGGAGGAGAGAGGGATCCTGTGCGGCTGTCGAGTACAGCTAGCCATTGTGCCACATCCCGGCGGCCGGCTCCCGCCGCGGGTGCGCCCACCCATGCCTGACGGGCACCCGGCTCGCCGGGTGCCCGTACCGCCGTGCGTCGCGCGCGGGGACCGTTCCCCGGGTGTCGCGGCCGCGTACGGCTGCCACGAGCAGCCGTCGGTACCGGCCCCGCCGCGCTCAGCCCGCCGCCGCGCCGACCACCTCGGGGATGCGGAACGGCTTGCCGCACCCCCCGCACACGATCGGCGCCTGCGCCAGCACGGACGGGACGACGCGGACGTTGCGTCCGCAGTCGCAGACCGCCTTCACCCGGACTCCGCCCCCGGAGGAGCCGTGCCGGGCGGCCGGGCCGCGGAACGAACGGGCGGTGTCGGCGGCGGTCGCGGCGGTGTGCGCCTTCAGCGCACGCTGGAGCCGCTCGATCGTCGGGCGGTAGCGCCGCTTCGCCTCGGGGTTGAGCGTGACCAGTGAAAAGCCGCTGCTGGGATGCGGTTCCTCGGGGTGGTCCAGGCCCAGCTCCTCGGCGATCGCGAGGAATCTGCGGTTGTGGTACCGGCCGGCGCGGGACGTGTCACGCACCCCGCGCGCGGCGGCGATGCCGTGGACTGCCTCGTGAAGCAGTCGTTCGAAGGAGAGCTCGTGCCCGCACGCGGACGACGACTCCCCGATCAGGGACTCAGGGGCGGCTAGATCCGGCAGCTCGGGGTGGTGCCGCTGAATGTCGGCCCACGCCTGCGCCAGCTCTGCGGCGAGTACAGGTGGTGTCGTGCTCACGTAATGACAACGAGCCTGAGTCCCGCTGTGTTCCTATTCCGGGGCATCTCAAATAATTTGCACGTACCCGTCAGTTGCCGCTGATGCGTCCTGACGAGGGCGGGTGCGCTGATCTGCGGAGAAGCCTCACAGCTCCGCCCAAGGGGGTACGTAGCAGTACGTACGCCCGGCGCGTACGCGGCGCCCGCGCGCGGGGGCGACCGGAAGGGCCGGCTGCGCAAGAGGCGTTTCGGCCGCACTCGCGGCGGAACGGGTCGTGTCGGCCGGTACGCGCCACGACGGCGACGTTACCTGGTGCACCATCGGCCCCCGGCACCGACCCGCCCCGGAAAGCCGTCGGGCCGTCGGCCGGGTGGGGCGACGGGTCCCCGGCATGGCGCGATGGTACGGGTCCACGTTGCCGGAATGTGAATTCTCACTACCGTCGAACCCATAGCAGGCACTTCGCAAACCTCACCCCACAGCCCCTGGACTCCGCGACGGGCACGGAGTTTCCTGGCATACGGGGGAAGTGCGAGCGCACTGCACGGGGGGCTGCGGAACCGGACACAGTGGCAACTCTCGGCCGATTGGGGCGCTTTCGATATGACACCTACGCTCGTGCGGCAGCACTTACCTCGCGCGGGGGCGACGCCCCGCGTGGACCGGTGTGCACGCGCGCGTGACTGGGCCGAAATCCAGGAGCGGATGCTCGTTCCCCTCTACGAGGCCGTCTATGAACGGCTGGAGGTGGGGTCCGGTACACGCCTGCTCGGGCTCGGCTGCGGATCAGGGCTCGCGCTGCTGATGGCGGCGTCCCGCGGGGCCGTGGTCACCGGTGTCGACGCGTCGTCCCCGGAACGGGTGGCGCTCGCGCGGGAGCGGCTGCTGCCGGAGACATGGGGCACGCGCGCGCGGGCGGACGCGCGGATCTTCGACGGCGCCCTGGAGAACCTGGCCGAGGCACCCGGCGAACTCCCGTACAACCTCGTCACCGCCTTCGAGCCGATCGGCTGTGTGGCCGGGGACTCGGAAGGGCTGGGCGAACTGCTCGCCGCGGCGACTCCGCTCGCCGCACGGGGAACGCCGGTGGTCCTGGTGGGCTGGGGCCCGCCGGAGCGGTGCGTCGCGTCCTCGGTGCTCCGCGTCGCCACGAAGCTCGCCGACCCGCTGCGCAGCACCCGGGGCTGGCGCCCCGCCCTCCGGGACGACCTCGAGGAGGTCGCCCAGCGCGCCGGCCTGCGTCCCGACGGCTCCGGACGGGTGGCGTGCCCGTTCGGCTACGCGGACCTGGACAGCGCCGTACGGGGGCTGCTGTCGACGGGGTTCTTCGACGCCGCCATCACGGCCACGGACCAGGCCCAGGTCGACAAGGAGCTGGCCGAGGCCCTGCACACCCACAAGCGGCGCGACGGCACGGTGTGGATGCCGAACGTGTTCCGGTACCTGATCGCGCGGACGCCCTGAATTCCACGGCTTCCCGAGCCCCCTCCCGGGGCCGGACTCCGCCACGCGTCGCGTCACGGAAACGGTCCCGGCCGCCCGTACCGGGACACGTACGGGCGCCATGCGTGCGTACGACGCCGGGGAGCGTCCCCGGCGTCGTACCGGGCCCGTCATGTCCGGGCCGCGGGCATCAGCCCATGAACTTCTTGAACTCGTCCGGCAGTTCGAAGTCCTGACCGCCCTGCTGGCCCGGCAGGCCGAACGCGCCACCGGGAGCACCGCCCTGGGCGGCGGCGGCACGGCGGGCGGCCTCCTCCTGCTCCTGCTGCTTGCGCTTCATCGGGTTGCCGGAGCGCTGCTTGCCCTTGGCCTTCTTCGGCTGCTTCTTGGTGCGGCCGGGACCGCCACCCATGCCCGGGATCCCGGGCATGCCCGGCATACCGCCGCCCTGCGCCATGCGGGACATCATCTTGCGGGCCTCGAAGAACCGCTCCACCAGGTTCTTCACGGCGCTGACCTCGACACCGGAGCCCTTGGCGATACGGGCCCGCCGCGAGCCGTTGATGATCGTCGGGTCCGTGCGCTCGGCGGGAGTCATCGACTTGATGATGGCCGCCGTACGGTCGACGTCACGCTCGTCGATGTTGTTGATCTGCTCCTTGATCTGGCCCATGCCCGGGAGCATGCCGAGCAGCTTGGAGATGGAGCCCATCTTCCTGACCTGCTCCATCTGGGCCAGGAAGTCGTCCAGGGTGAAGTCCTGGCCCTTCTTGGACGCCAGCTTGGAGGCCATCTTCTCGGCCTCTTCCTGGCTGAACGTCTTCTCCGCCTGCTCGATCAGGGTGAGCAGGTCACCCATGTCGAGGATGCGGGAGGCCATCCGGTCCGGGTGGAAGGCGTCGAAGTCGTCGAGCTTCTCACCGTTCGACGCGAACATGATCGGCTTGCCGGTCATGTGGCGGATCGACAGAGCGGCACCACCGCGGGCGTCACCGTCGAGCTTGGACAGCACCACACCGTCGAAGCCGACACCGTCACGGAACGCCTCGGCCGTGTTGACCGCGTCCTGACCGATCATCGCGTCGACGACGAACAGGATCTCGTCCGGGCTGACCGCGTCACGGATGTCCGCGGCCTGCTGCATCATCTCCTGGTCGATGCCGAGGCGGCCGGCGGTGTCCACGATGACGATGTCGTGCACCCGGGACTTCGCGTACTCGATGGAGTCCTTGGCGACCTTGACCGGGTCGCCGACGCCGTTGCCCGGCTCGGGCGCGTAGACGGCGACACCCGCGCGCTCGGCGACCACGCTGAGCTGGTTCACCGCGTTGGGGCGCTGGAGGTCGGCGGCGACCAGCAGCGGGGAGTGGCCCTGCTCCTTGAGCCACCTGCCGAGCTTGCCCGCGAGGGTGGTCTTACCGGCACCCTGGAGACCCGCGAGCATGATCACGGTCGGGGGCTGCTTGGCGAAGCGCAGGCGTCGGGTCTCGCCGCCGAGGATGGTGACGAGCTCGTCGTTGACGATCTTGAGGACCTGCTGGGCCGGGTTGAGGGCCTTGGAGACCTCGGAGCCGAGCGCCCGCTCCTTCACGTTCTTGATGAACGCGCGGACCACCGGGAGGGCGACGTCGGCCTCGAGCAGCGCGATACGGATCTCGCGGGCCGTGGCGTCGACGTCCGCCTCGCTCAAGCGTCCCTTGCCGCGCAGGTTCTTGAAGGTCGCTGAGAGGCGATCGGAGAGGGTATCGAACACGGCGACGTCGGTCCTCGGAGTCGGGGGCGTTTTGGGCTGCCCTCCAGGGTATCCGGCCCCGCAAGCAATTCGTCCCCGCCCGCTGCGTTCAGCGGACGGGGACGGCCGCCACACCCGACGGGACGGGATCCGGCCAACACCTGGCGGTGGCCCCGAGGTCACCCCCGCAACATCTCCTCCAGCCTCCGCGCCACCGCCGCGGCCTCCTCCCCCGGCAGCGGCACGCCCTCGTGGCCGGTGACGTAGAAGGCGTCCACCGCGTTCGCCCCCAGCGTCGACACATGCGCACTGCGCACCCGTACCTCCGCCTCCTCCAGCGCCCGCCCGATGCGGTGCAGCAGTCCGGGCCGGTCCTGGGCGCGGACCTCGATGACCGTGGCGTGCCGGGAGGCGGCCGGGGCGACCGTCACCCGGGGCGGCGGGGCCACGACGCCCCGGCGCCGCGGATACGCCGCGTCGCGCTCGGCCAGGCGCCCGGCGATGTCCAGCGATCCGTCCAGCGCCCGGACGAGGTCGGCGCGCAGCCGGTCGGCCCGGGGCAGGGAGCCGTACTCGGCGGCCACCCGCCAGTTCAGGAGCAGTACGGAGCTGTCGACGGGGTCCGGCAGGTCATGGGCCCTCAGTTCGGCCGTGCGGACGGTGAGCCGGTGCACGGCCAGGACGCCGGCCACCACGGGCAGGACGCCCGGCTGGTCCGGTACCGCGATGAGCAGTTCGACACCGAGGGGCTCCGGTTCGCCGGACGGCTCCTCCTCGTCCTCCCCGGGCGGGTCGGTCTGCGCGCGCAGGGCCAGTACGGGACCGCCGGTGCGGAACGCCTCGACGGCGAGCCGTTCCTGCTCGGCCGTGGGCGCGGTGGCCTCGGGGTCCTCGGGGACGTCGCCGGAGAGTACGGCGGAGACCCGCTTGACCAGGTCGGCCACGAGCGAGGCGCGCCAGGAGGACCAGGCGGCCGGGCCGGTGGCCAGGGCGTCCGCCTCGGTGAGGGCGTGCAGCAGCTCCAGGGTGCCCTGCGAGCCGACCGCCTCGGCGACGGAGCGGACCGTCGCCGGATCGTCCAGGTCGCGGCGGGTCGCCGTCTCGACGAGGAGCAGATGGTGGCGGACGAGCGTGGCGAGCACGGTCACGTCGTCGCGGTCGAAGCCGATCCGGGCGGCCACGTCCTTGGCGATGATCTCGCCGGCGGCGGAGTGGTCGCCCGGCCAGCCCTTGCCGATGTCGTGCAGCAGGGCCGCCACCAGGAGGAGGTCGGGGCGGTGGACGCGGCGGGTGAGCTCGGAGGCCCGTACCGCCGTCTCGATCAGATGGCGGTCGACGGTCCACAGGTGCACGGCGTTGCGCTGGGGGCGGCAGCGCACCCGCTCCCAGTCGGGCAGCAGCCGGGTGATCAGGCCCTCGGCCTCCAGCGCCTCCCAGACCTCCACCGTGGGCCGGCCCGAGCCGAGCAGGGTGACCAGCTGTTCGCGGGCCTCGGCGGGCCAGGGCGTGGGCAGCGGGCGGGCGGCGGCCGCGATCCGGCGCACCGCGTGCAGGGAGAGCGGCAGGCCCGCCTGGGCGGCCGCGGCGGCCGCGCGCAGGGGGAGCACCGGGTCGCGCTCCGGGCGTGCGGTGCGGGCGAGCACCACCTCGCCGTCCTGCTCGACGACGCCCTCGGCGAGCGGGGAACGCTCGGGGACCGGTTTGCCGCCCCCGATCAGGGCGCGCAGTCGCGGCCGCGCGGCGCGCGACCGCAGCACCCGTCCCACCTCGCGCCAGGTCACGTCGCTGGCGTACGAGATGACGCGGGCGGCCTCGTACACCTGGCGCAGCAGGGTGTCGGCGTCGAGGAGGCCGAGTTCGGCGGCGACCTGGTCCTGTTCCTGGAGGGCGAGCCGGTCGGTGGCGCGGCCGGTGGCGAGGTGGAGGGCGTCGCGTACGTCGAGGAGGCGGCGCCGGGCGTCGGCGAGTCCCTCGCGGGGGGCGTCGGCGAGCCAGGAGGCGGCGACGGCGCGCAGGGCCGTGGCGTCTCTGAGGCCGCCGCGGGCCTCCTTGAGGTCGGGTTCCAGCAGGTACTGCAACTCGCCCTGTCGCTCGGCGCGTTCGGCGCACAGCTCCTGGAGCTGGGGGAGGCGTTTGGGGGCCTGGTTGCGCCAGTCGGCCAGGACGGCCGTGCGCAGGCCGGCGGTGAGACCGAGGTCGCCCGCGAGGTGCCGGGCGTCCAGCAGGCCGAGCTGCACCTTGAGGTCGTCGGCGGCGGTCCTGCGGGCCTCGGCGGGGGTGCGCACGGAGTGGTCGAGGGCGAGGCCCAGGTCCCACACCGGATACCAGATGCGGTCGGCGAGGGCGGCGACCGCGGCCGGGTCGCCGCCGTCGTGCAGGAGCAGCAGGTCGAGGTCGCTGCGTGGGGAGAGCTCGCCGCGCCCGTAACCGCCGACGGCGACCAGGGAGACGCCGCGCGGTCCCGCGGCGCCGGCGTCGAAGAGGCCCGCCAGCCAGTCGTCCGTGAGCCCGGAGAGGGCGGTACGGCGCGGCGGCCCGGACCGCGCCCCCTCGGTGAGGAGGCGCAGCCGGGCCGCCGCGTAACCGCCGGGTCCCGAGTCCTCTGTTTCCTTCGTCGTGTCCGTACTCGTCACCCGGCGACTCCCGTCTCTCTCGGACGTCCTGCTCAGAGCGCGTCCGGACCGCGCTCGCCGGTCCGCACCCGGACGGCTGTCTCGACCGGGACCGCCCAGACCTTGCCGTCACCGATCTTGCCGGTACGGGCCGCCTTGACCACGACGTCGATCAGCTGTTCGGCGTCGTCGTCCTCGACCAGAACCTCGATGCGGATCTTGGGGACGAGGTCGACCGTGTACTCGGCGCCGCGGTAGACCTCGGTGTGTCCGCGCTGCCGGCCGTAGCCGCTGGCCTCGGTGACGGTCAGGCCGTGGACTCCGAAGGCCTGGAGGGCTTCCTTGATCTCGTCGAGCCGGTGCGGCTTCACGACGGCGGTGATGAGCTTCATGCGTCCACCTTCTTGCTCGCGGCCTTGTCGCTCCCGGCCTTTTCGCTCCCGGCCTTCTTGCTCTCGGCGTCCACGACCGGGGCCGGGACCGCCGTGCGGGCCGTGCCGCCGCCCGCTCCGCTGAAGTCGTACGCGGTCTCGGCGTGCTCGGTCTGGTCGATGCCCGTGATCTCGTCGTCCTCGCTGACCCGCATCCCGAGCGTCTTGTCGATCAGGAAGGCGAGGACCGCGGAGGCGATGAGGGAGTAGGCGAGGACACCGGCGACACCGGCGCACTGCTTCCAGAACTGGTCGAGGCCGCCGCCGTAGAAGAGGCCGGCCACGTCGGACTGGCCGCCGCCGGTGGCGAAGAAGCCGATGAGCAGGGAGCCGACGATTCCGCCGACCATGTGGACGCCGACGACGTCGAGGGAGTCGTCGTAGTTGAACCGGTACTTCAGGCCGACGGCCATGGCGCACAGCACACCGGCGATGGCGCCGACGGCGATCGCGCCGAGCGGGGAGACCGCACCGCCGGCCGGGGTGATGGCGACGAGGCCCGCGACGGCGCCGGAGGCGGCACCGAGGGTGGTGAACGCGCCGTGGCGGATCTTCTCGTAGGCGAGCCAGGCGAGGACCGCGGAGGCGGTGGCGACCTGGGTGTTGACGAACATCAGCGCGCCGACGCCGTCGTCGTTGCCGAGCCACGAACCGGCGTTGAAGCCGAACCAGCCGAACCACAGCAGACCGGCGCCGAGCATCACCAGCGGGAGGCTGTGCGGGCGCATCGGGTCCTTCTTGAAGCCGACGCGCTTGCCGATGACCAGGATGACGGCGAGCGCCGCGGCACCCGCGTTGATGTGGACGGCCGTTCCGCCGGCGAAGTCGATGACGCCGAGTTCGAAGGCCCAGCCGCCGGCGCCCCAGACCCAGTGGGCGACGGGGAAGTACACGACGGTCGCCCACAGCGCGATGAACAGCGCCCAGGCGGTGAACTTCACCCGGTCCGCGAGGGCGCCGCTGATCAGGGCGGGCGTGAGGACCGCGAACATCAGCTGGAAGACGGCGAAGACGTAGACGGGGATGGTGTAGCCGTCCCAGAGCTCCGTGATGCCGATCCCGCTGAGCCCGACGTAGTCCGAGGACCAGCCGATGAGGCCGCCGGAGTCGGTACCGAAGGCGAGGGAGAAGCCGTACAGCACCCACAGGACGGTGACGATGCCGAGGCTGATGAAGCTCATCATCAGCATGTTCAGGGTGCTCTTGACGCGGACCATGCCTCCGTAGAAGAAGGCCAGGCCCGGCGTCATGAGCATCACCAGGGCGGAGCAGATGAGCATGAATCCCGTATTGGCGGCAGACAGGGTCGGCGTGTCTGCGGCCAGGGTGATGGCTGGTGCCATCGGCGTCTCCTCGTCGTTGGTACGGCCCCGTGCGGGCGAAGCCTCGAGCCGGATGGAGGGGTGGGCCGGTTATGAGCCACGAGACTGTCGCAGCGCCGTTTCGGTCGACGCCCCTCGATGTTTCGCCGCAGTGACGAAGGCGCCCTGTCTGTTACGCGTCGATGAACCGCCGGATGCGGGCGGCGTCGATCGTTATCGTGGCGCAACCTTCGGTGGAGCGCCCGTCGTCACCGGTTCCCGTGCCCCGGCGCAGGGCCGGTCGGGGCAGGGGCGGCGAGGAGCCCGGGGCCCTGTACGACAGGGTCCGGCCGCGGCGGCCATCCGATGACCTGGCGATGGGGGAGCCGAGTCGGGTAGTCGGGATGGCCGGCCGCGGCCGGGGTCTCGGGTCCGGGGACCGGTTCAGACCGCTTCGGCGGTCTCGGGCAGGTGAACGGCGAGCTGGTCGGTGAGCTCCGACACGTCGGCCAGATCGCCGAAGTCGCGCACGGCTGTGTCGACGGTCTTCCGGATACGGGTGTTGACCCGCTCGGAACGTACTTTTTTGGCCTCTGCCATGGCCTGCCGGGCGAGGACGGTGCTCTGCTCGGGCTCGCGCTGCAGCAGGTGCACGGTGGCCATGCCGATGAGGTTGAGCGCGTACGACCGCTGGTGTTCGGCGTCCTGGGCGAACAGCTCGACGGCCCGGCGCATCAGGGGCTCGGCCAGGGAGGCGTACGTGGGGCTGCGGCCCGCCACATAGGCGAGGTCACGGAAGGAGTGGGAGTTCTCCCCGTACAGCTCGGCCTCGGAGAAGAAGCGGATCCAGTCGGGCTCCGGCTCGTCCCAGTCCGCGGCGTCGGCGAAGGTGTCCTCGGCCATCCGGACGGCCCGCTTGCACTTGCCGGGCTGGCCCATGTTGGCGTAGGCGCGGGCCTCCATCGCATACAGCATGGACTGGGTGCGCGGACTCGCGCAGTCGCGGCTGCCGTACTGCGCGAGGTGGATGAGTTCCAGCGCGTCGTCGGGCCGGCCGAGGTGGATCATCTGCCGGCTCATGCTGGACAGGACGTACGAGCCGAGGGGGCGGTCGCCGGCCTCCTTGGCGGCGTGCAGGGCGAGCACGAAGTACTTCTGGGCGGTGGGCTGGAGTCCGATGTCGTAGCTCATCCAGCCCGCCAGCTCGGCCAGCTCGGCGGCGACCTTGAACAGCCGCCGGGTGGTGGCCTCCGGCTGGGGCTCCTGGAGCAGGTCCGTCACCTCGTGCAGCTGACCCACGACCGCCTTGCGGCGCAGGCCGCCGCCGCACTGGGCGTCCCACTGGCGGAACATCACGGTGGTCGACTCCAGCAGGTCCAGCTCGGGCTTGGACAGCTTGCCGGGACGGCGCGAGGCGGATGCGGTCTCGCGGTCCTCGCGCGGTACGGGCGGTGAGGGCACGAGCCAGCGCTGCATCGGCTCGATGAGGGACGGCCCCGCCGAGAGCGCCAGCGAGCTCCCGAGGAAGCCGCGCCGCGCCAGCATCAGGTCGCTGCGCGAGAACTCGCCGATCAGCGCCACGGTCTGCGGGCCCGTCCAGGGCAGGTCGACCCCGGAGGTGGACGGTGACTGGTGGGCGGCGCGCAGTCCCAGGTCCTCGACGGCGACCACACAGCCGAACCGCTCGGAGAACAGCTCGGACAGGATGCGCGGGATCGGCTCGCGAGGGTTCTCGCCGTCGAGCCAGCGGCGCACGCGGGACGTGTCGGTGGAGATGTGATTGGCCCCCAGTTGGCGGGCCCGGCGGTTCACCTGCCGGGCGAGCTCGCCCTTGGACCAGCCGCTGCGCACGAACCACGAGCCCAGGAGCTCGTTGGGGCGCTTGTCAGCGTGTGTGGCGTGTGATCCGCTTCCGCCGTTGCCGCCCACTGGAACGCCCCCATCCCTGAAACCACTTGTGCGCCGTGTGCGCCCAGGCCTACCAGAATGCCGGTCCCCACTGTCTCGCGTCCGGTGGTTCTCACCCCCCGAACGGGAACTCGACTTGCCTCCGGCATACCCGTGAGTGCATGCGTCCCCAGGACTCGAGTGCTCAAAGTAATCCTACGATCACCCCTCCAGCCATGGCGGTTCCGGAAACGCCACCATTCGCCACCCCTTCGAATGAACTCACGATCGCCTCCGCACGATTCACTGGACGCATGACAGCCGGGGAGCGGACGGAGCGACGCACTCAGAGGCGCGCGCACTGCGCCGCACCACCCGGACTACGACCGAGCGCCAGGCGAACGAGCGTTTTCGACGGGAAGAAGACTCTGCGTCACTATTCATCTCCGCTGCGTAACCATCGGCGCGCCGGATCCGTTGGAGGGGGTATGGGCTTCACGATCGTCGGCATCCGGGAGATGCGATCCGGCTCTCGCCGACGCGGCCGCTCGTCGGACTGCACCGCCGTGGCGGAGTTCACCGGACTGTGGGGATGGGACGTCGTGCCCGGCGCACGAGCGGCGACGGGGGTGTGCTCGTGCGGCCGGGCGAACTGCGACGCACCTGGGGCCCATCCCCTCGGCTTCGCCTCCCCGGTGCCCGCGGGTGCCACGCTCGACGAGGTGACGGAGGCATGGCAGGAGGTCCCGGGCGCCTCGATCATGCTGCCGGTGGGCCGCGCGTTCGATGTGATCGAGGTGGCGGAGGCCGCCGGGCGCCGGGCACTGGTCCGGCTGGAGCGCATGGGCCTGCCGCTGGGCCCGGTGATCGCCACCCCGGAGGGCCGCGCCCAGTTCCTCGTCGCCCCGGGCGCCGCGGCCGAGATCGACCAGTTGCTGTACCGCATGGGCTGGGACGACCCGTCCGCCCTCGACCTGCGCGGCCTGGGCCCGGGCACGTACGTCACGGCCCCGCCCTCGGACCGCGGCGGCCTGGGTCCCGCGCGCTGGCTCCGCTCCCCCGCCCTGGACTCGGCCACGAAACCCCCGGCGGCCCGCCTGCTGCTGGGCACCCTGGCGTACGTGGCGCACCGGTCGCGCGCGTAGCCGGTATCCGTGGCGCCGCCGTACCGATGGCGCCGCCGCCGAACTCATCGGCACAGGCCTCGTGCCGCACACACAGCGCGGCGCGCCGTACACAGCGAAGCGCCCGTCCCCGACTGCGTGGGGGGACGGGCGCTCCTCGACGCGCGCGGTCAGTCTCCGATAAGCGCATCCACGAACGCTTCCGGCTCGAACGGCGCCAGGTCGTCGGCGCCCTCTCCCAGACCGACCAGCTTGACCGGCACGCCCAGCTCGCGCTGCACGGCGACCACGATGCCGCCCTTGGCGGTGCCGTCGAGCTTGGTCAGCACGATGCCGGTGATGTCGACGACCTCGGCGAAGACCCGGGCCTGGATGAGGCCGTTCTGCCCGGTGGTGGCGTCGAGCACGAGCAGCACCTCGTCCAGCGGCGCGTGCTTCTCCACGACCCGCTTGACCTTGCCCAGCTCGTCCATGAGACCGGTCTTGGTGTGCAGCCGGCCCGCCGTGTCGATGAGCACGACGTCGGCGCCGATCTCCTTGCCCTCCTTGACCGCGTCGAAGGCGACGGAGGCGGGGTCGCCGCCCTCGGGGCCCCGTACGGTGTGGGCGCCGACGCGCTCGCCCCAGGTCTGGAGCTGGTCGGCGGCGGCGGCGCGGAAGGTGTCGGCGGCGCCGAGCACGACGCTGCGGCCGTCGGCCACGAGGACACGGGCGAGCTTGCCGGTGGTGGTGGTCTTGCCGGTGCCGTTGACGCCGACGACCATCACGATGCCCGGCTTGCCGGTGTCGGGCTCGGTGCGCACGGCGCGGTCCGAGTCGGTGCCGACCAGGGTCAGCAGCTCCTCGCGCAGCAGTCCGCGCAGTTCCTCGGGCGTACGGGTGCCGAGCACCTTCACCCGCTCGCGCAGCCGCTCGACCAGTTCCTGGGTGGGCTGCACGCCGACGTCGGCGGTGAGGAGGGTGTCCTCGATCTCCTCCCAGGTGTCCTCGTCGAGGTGCTCCCGGGAGAGCAGCGTGAGGAGACCCTTGCCGAGCGCGTTCTGCGACCGGGAGAGCCGGGTGCGCAGCCGTACCAGACGGCCGGCGGTCGGTTCGGGGATCTCGATGACGGGGGCGGGCGGCTCCTCCACGGCGACGGGTGCCGTCGCCGTGGCGTCGGGGAGGTCCACCTCCTCGATGGTTCTGCGCGCTTCGTCGCGCGGCGTCTCGGCCTCTTCGCCGACGTGCGGCTCGGCCGGAGGGGCGGTGATGTCGGGCGCGGCGGGCGGCGGCGGGGGCAGCTGCTTCTTTCTGCGGCTGCCGATGACGAGCCCGCTGAGCGCGCCGAGCACGACCACGGCGATGACTACAGCAAGGATGACGATTTCCATAACAGCCCCAGTATGGCGTGGCCGCCCGCTCGGCTGTTCGTTGTACGCGCGGGGTCAGGGCCCGCCGGGCCGGCCTCTCCGGGGAGTGGCACGGGTCGGGGCACCGGGGGACCGGCTGCCGGTCGTCGTTCGCCTGCGCGGACACGCCCGGGGGGCTCGGCGGATGTCCTGCGGCACGCGACGCCGCGTACCCGTATACAGGCCGGGCGGCGGGCGCGCACAGCATGGTCACGCGGTCGGCACGGATCGGTCGCCCCACGTCGCGCTGCGGCCGGACGAGGACATCGCCGTCACCGGCGACGGTGACGGCGGTGGGCGTGCTCTGTTCACGGCGCACCGGGCGCTGGCGCATGCCGGGGCTGCCGCTCCACCCCCGGCACACAGGTGCCGGAACGGTCTGTGGCTCCTGCCAGGAGAGGGTAAGGACCGCCGTGGCCCGGCCGGAGTCCGGTCCGTCGGTGACCCGCGGCGCAGCGAGCACACGGCGGCACCCGGACCGTGAACCGAAAAGGCCGCCGCCCCGGCCCGGTCGGTGCCGGGGCGGGGCGGCGGACGGTGCGAGGAGAGGGGCAGCGGGGACTTGGCCCGTCTCCTCGGGCTCGGTGGACGGGCGTCAGCCCATCTCCTCCAGTGCCTTGCCCTTCGTCTCCTTCACGAACTTGAGCACGAAGGGGATGGAGAGCGCGGCGAAGATCGTGTAGATCATGTAGGTCACGGAGAGGTTCCAGTCGGCCAGCGACGGGAAGCTCGCGGTGATGGCCCAGTTGGCGATCCACTGCGCGGAGGCGGCCACGCCCAGGGCGGCGGCGCGGATCCTGTTCGGGAACATCTCGCCGAGCATGACCCAGACGACCACACCCCAGGACAGGGCGAAGAAGAGGACGAACACGTGGGCGGCGACCAGGGCGACCCAGCCCTGCGTGGCGGGCAGCTTGCCGTCGACCAGGTCGTAGCTGAACGCCCAGGCCTCCAGCGCCAGGCCGATCACCATGCCGACCGAACCGATGATCGCGAGCGGCCTGCGGCCGATGCGGTCCACGAAGATCATCGCGATGATGGTGCCCACGATGTTGATGATCGACGTCGTGAACGAGTACAGGAACGAGTCCGTCGGGTCGACACCGACCGACTGCCACAGCGTCGACGAGTAGTAGAACGCGACGTTGATGCCGACGAACTGCTGGAAGACCGACAGTCCGATACCGATCCAGACGATCGGCTTGAAGAAGAAGGTGCCGCCGAGCAGGTCCTTGAAGGTGGACTTGTGCTCGCTCTGCATGTGGCTCTTGATCTCGTCGACCCGGGCGTCCAGGTCGACGTTCTTGCCCTCGACCTCGGCGAGCACCTCACGGGCGCGCTCGACGCGGCCGACGGAGATCAGGAAGCGCGGCGACTCGGGGATCGCGAAGGACAGCAGCCCGTACAGGATGGCCGGGATGACCATGACACCGAGCATGACCTGCCAGGCCTCGAGGCCCATCAGCTTGCCGCGCTGGTCGCCGCCGGCGGCGTTCAGGATGCCCCAGTTGACCAGCTGGGAGACGGCGATGCCGACGACGATCGCGGCCTGCTGGAAGGAGCCGAGCCGGCCGCGGTACGCGGCGGGGGCCACCTCGGCGATGTAGGCCGGGCCGATCACGGAGGCCATACCGATGGCGAAGCCGCCGACGATCCGCCAGAAGGCCAGGTCCCACAGGGCGAAGGGGAGTGCGGAGCCGACGGCGCTGATGGTGAACAGCACGGCGGCGATCTGCATGCAGCGGATGCGGCCGATGCGGTCGGCGATACGGCCCGCGGTGGCGGCGCCGATGGCGGAGCCGATCAGCGCGATGGCGACGACCTGGGCCAGCGCCGCGGAGCCGATGTCGTAGCGGTCCCGGATGGCTTCGACGGCGCCGTTGATCACGGAGCTGTCGTAACCGAAGAGGAAGCCGCCCATCGCCGCCGCCGCCGCGATGAAGATGACGTGGGAGAGATGTTCGGGGTGTGCGCCCCGGGCTCCTGACTGGGGTGCCTGCGCTGTGCTGGTCACGTGAACTCCTCGGGCCACCGGCAACGCTGCCGGGGTGGGGTGAGCCCTTCGGGTGACGGAGTTGGCGACACCTGAAGGTAAAAGCAACGTTGCAGAGACTATGCCTTCAAGTTTCGAAGTCAAGAGGTTGTGGATGTGACTATCTCGACGACTTACGAAGACATTGTGTTCAAGTCTTGAAGAGATAGGGATCACACAGCTCTCTTGCCAGCCCCGTGTGCCCCTCAGATGCACGGGCAACCGTGCCCAGACCGAGACTTGGTCGAAAGAGTCGAAAGAAGAGACGCCGTACGACGCCGTACAGCCGGAACCGGCGTCAGCGCAGCCGCTGGCTGATGACCTTCGAGACCCCGTCGCCCTGCATGGAGACGCCGTACAGCGCGTCGGCAACCTCCATCGTGCGCTTCTGGTGGGTGATCACGATCAGCTGCGAGGCCTCCTGCAGCTCCTGCATGATCCGGATCAGCCGCTGCAGATTGGTGTCGTCGAGCGCGGCCTCGACCTCGTCCATCACATAGAACGGGCTGGGCCGCGCCTTGAAGATCGACACGAGCAGCGCGACAGCGGTCAGCGACCGCTCCCCGCCGGACAGCAGCGACAGCCGCTTGACCTTCTTGCCCGGCGGCCGCGCCTCCACGTCGACGCCCGTGGTGAGCATGTTGTCGGGATCGGTGAGAACCAGGCGCCCCTCACCTCCCGGGAACAGCCGGCCGAACACCCCCTCGAACTCCCGGGCCGTGTCCCGGTACGCCTCGGTGAAGACCTGCTCGACGCGCTCGTCGACCTCCTTCACCACCTGGAGCAGATCGGCACGCGTCTTCTTCAGGTCCTCCAGCTGCTCGCTGAGGAACTTGTGGCGCTCCTCCAGCGCCGCGAACTCCTCCAACGCGAGCGGATTGACCTTGCCGAGCTGCTGGTACGCCCGCTCGGCGGCCTTGAGCCGCTTCTCCTGCTCGGCGCGGACGAAGGGCTTCGGCCGGTTGCGCGGGTGCTCCGGGTCCTCGGGCAGTTCCTCGCCGTCGGCGGGCGGCGAGGGCGGTACGGGCTGGTCGGGGCCGTACTCGGCGACCAGCCCGGCCGGCTCGACGCCGTGCTCCTCCAGCGCCTTGGTCTCCAGCTGCTCTATCCGCAGCCGCTTCTCGGCGCCGAGCACCTCGCCCCGGTGGACGGAGTCGGTGAGCTTGTCCAGCTCGGCCTTGAGGTTCCGGCCCTCGGTGCGGGCCAGGTCGAGCTCCTGCTCCCGCCGGGCCTTGGCGGCCTCGGCGGCGGTGCGCTCCTCGTCGGCGCGGACGAGCGAGACCTCGACATGGGCGAGCAGCTGTCGGGCGCCGGACGCCACGGCCTGCGCGACGGCCGCCTCGTGCCTCAGACGCGCCCTGCGCTGCTCGGCGCGCGCCCGCGCCTCGCGTTCGGCGCGCGCGGCCCGGTCCAGGGAGTCGGCCCGCCCCACGAGCCCTTTGACGCGCTCCTCGTGCGTACGCACCTGGAGCCGGGCCTCCATCTCCGTCTGCCGCGCGTTGGCGCCGTCGGCGGCGAGCCGGTCCCGTACGGAGGTGTCGGGTTCTTCCTCCACCGGGATCTCCTCGGCGACGGCGAGCCGTTCGGCCAGTTCCTCGGCCTCCGCCACCGCCCGGTCGAGGGCCTCCTGGGCGCGGGCGGCCGCCGCCGTGCCGCGCTCGGCCTCCCCGGCGGCGCCACGGGCCTGCCCGGCCAGCCGCCCGAGCCGCTGGGCCACGGCCGACTTCTCCCGCTCGGCCGCGCGCCGACGCTCCCCCAGCTCCTCGACCAGCGCGGCCCGCTCCCCGCGCAGCTCGCCGGCCCGGGCCTGCGCCTCGGTCAGCTCCGCGCAGCGCACGGCGAGCTCCTCCAGCTCGGCCGCCGCCTCGTCCACGGAGGCCTGCACCTCCAGCAGACTGGGTGCCCCGGCGGACCCGCCGTGCGCGAAGTGCGCGCCGAGCACATCGCCCTCGGCGGTGACGGCGGTGAGCTCGGGCCGCGCGTAGACGAGGTCCTCGGCGTCCTCCAGGGTGCCGACGACGACGATTCCGCGCAGCAACCGCCGTACGGCGGGCATCAGTTCCGACGGACCCCGCACGAGGTCGGCGGCGTAGTGCACCCCGTCCACGGGCGGTTGCGCGGGTACGTCGTCGGGGGCGCCCGCGAGCAGCAGGGCGGCCCGTCCGGCGTCCTGCTTGCGCAACAGGCGAATCGCTTCGGCGGCGGACGACGGTGTCGTCACCGCGACGGCGTCGGCCGCCGCACCGAGGGCCGCGGCGAGCGGGACCTCGTGGCCGGGCGTCACCGTCAGCAGCTCGGCGGCCGGGCCGAGCAGTCCGCCGAGGCGGTCCTTCGCACCCAGCAGCGCGCCCGTGCCGTCCTTGCGGCGCAGCCCCGAGGCCAGGGCCTCGTGGCGGGCCTGGGTGGCGGCCCGCCTGCGCTCCGCCGCGGTGACCGCCTCGCGGGCCGCGGTCAGGGCGGACTCGGCCTCGGCGAGCTCTGCCCTGGCCGCCTCGTGCCGCTCGGCCAGTTCCGCGTCCCCGGCGTCCAGGCCGTCGACCTCCGCCTGCAGCGCCTCGTACTCCTCCTGGGCCGTGACGGCACGTTCCTGCGCCTCGTCGCGGGCGGCGGCGAGGCGGTCGATCTCGGCCTGGGCGGAGGCGGCGCGGGAGCGGGCCGCGCCCACCTGCCCGGTGAGGCGGGCGAGCCCCTCGCGGCGGTCGGCGATGGCGCGGGCGACGTCCTTCAGCCGGCGTTCCTCGGCGGCGAGCTCGCGCTCCAGCTCGGCCCGGTGGGCGACGGTGTCCTCCAGGGCGTGCTGCGCCGCCTCCAGCATCGCTTCGAGCTCGGCCTCCTGCTCGCGGACGCGGGCGGCCTCGCGCTCCAGGTCCTCCGGGTCGCGGCCGCGCCGCTCCTCGGGGGGCGCGGAGGTGGCGCTCTTCACCCGGGCCTCGGCCAGCGAGATCGTGCCGCGCACCCGCTCGGCGAGCTGGGAGAGTCCGTACCAGGTCTGCTGGGCCCGCTGCAGACGCGGGGCCAGCCGCCGTACCTCGTCCTCCAGCTGCGCCTCCCGCTGGAGCGCCTTCCGCAGCTCCGCCTCGGCGGTCTCCTTGCGCTCCTTCAGCGCGGCCTCGTCGGCGATCTCCGCCTGGAGCGCCGTACGCAGCCGTACGAGGTCGTCGGCGAGGAGGCGCAGCCGGGCGTCGCGGAGGTCGGCCTGGATGACGGCGGCCCGGCGCGCGACGGCGGCCTGCCGGCCGAGCGGTTTGAGCTGGCGGCGGAGCTCGTCGGTGAGGTCCTGGACGCGGGCGAGGTTGGCCTGCATCGCGTCCAGCTTGCGCAGCGCCTTCTCCTTGCGCTTGCGGTGCTTGAGGACGCCGGCCGCCTCCTCGATGAAGGCGCGGCGGCCCATCGGGTCGGCGTGCAGCACGGAGTCGAGCTGGCCCTGGCCGACGATGACGTGCATCTCGCGGCCGATGCCGGAGTCGGAGAGCAGTTCCTGGATGTCGAGGAGACGGCAGGTGTCGCCGTTGATCTGGTACTCGCTGCTGCCGCCACGGAACATGATCCGCGTAATGGTGACCTCGGCGTACTCGATGGGGAGGGCCCCGTCGGAGTTGTCGATGGTCAGGGACACCTCGGCGCGGCCGAGCGGCGGGCGCCCGGTGGTGCCGGCGAAGATGACGTCCTCCATCTTGCCGCCGCGCAGCGACTTGGCCCCCTGCTCGCCCATGACCCAGCTCAGGGCGTCCACGACATTGGACTTGCCCGAGCCGTTCGGGCCGACGACGCAAGTGATGCCCGGCTCGAAGCGCAGCGTGGTCGCCGACGCGAACGATTTGAAGCCGCGCAGGGTCAGGGCCTTGAGGTGCACGCCGTCGGACTTTACCTTCCGGCTTCTCGAACGGCGGCGGCTCCGCACGGCACACGCCACGCGTCGCACGTTTACGCGTCGGGTATCAGTCCCTGAACACTCGGTTTCGCGCAGGAACGTGCAGGGCACATCAGACGAAAGGGCGAAGGACACGCGGGGACAAAGAGGAAGGGACGCCGAAGAGGCGTCCCTTGCAGATCTGACAACAACTTAGCGGTTGAATCGAGCCGCCCAACCACTGCTGTCGTTGTGCCATGCAGTGGTCAGGTGAGCGCAGGCTCCGCCTGGTGTGCGTCGATGCTCTCGACAAGCGAGTCGTGAGAAGCGGCAGCCGTCAGCGCGTCGTTCTCCGCCTGGATTCGTACGAGCTCCGATTCCAGGTCCTGTACACGCTGCTGGAGCCGTCGCATCTCGGCGAGGAGTCGCGGGTCGGAGCCGCCGACGTAACCGAGAAGCGCCTTTGCCATGATGGATGGTCCTCCGCACTGAGTGACCGACCGAAGCGGTGTGGGTCGTGAGGGAATCGCACCCGGGGTGCTTGGCACTCTTGAGTTTGCTGCCGTTCATCCATGCCAAACAGCCAAGGTGCGCGGGGCTTTCAGCGTCTCACCAAAAAGTTTGACGGTCAACACGATCACGCCCCGCATTGACGGGCAACCCGGGCGCGCGCGGCCGGAACAGGCGGCGCTGCGTCTCCTGCGGGGCCCCTGGGACCGGGGAGATCGTTCTTCACCGCGGAGCCTGCCACGACACGCGCTTCTTGGCAACCACCAGGCGCTTTTCACTTCGGGCGGATGCCGGGGGCATGTTCCGCCCCCTCCGCCCCGCCGGGCGCGTCGCCGTCGTTCACCGGATGGCGAAGCCTTCGTATCCGCCGCGGGGTGTGTCCCAGATCTCCGTGACCCCGTCCACGCGCCCGGGCGTGTCGTCACCCTGGAGCCAGTCGAGCAGCGCCTCGCAGCTCTCGCGCGGGCCCTCCGCGACCACCTGGACGCGGCCGTCCGCCAAATTGAGAGCAAAACCACTCAGGCCGCCGGTCTCCAGCGCCCTGGCCCGCGTGAACCAGCGGAAACCCACGCCCTGGACGTGTCCGCGTACCCAGGCGACCAGCCGTACATCTTCGTTCATGGCTGCACGTTAACGGGCCAATGTCTCGGGGATCACTCCCTCCCCCTGCGTCATGCTGTACCGTCCGGACGCAATGAATCTCATATGAAACTCACTCATTCGTGTGAGTTCAGTGAAAGACATTGACCGTAAGGTCGAGGAAGGCCAGGACATGGGACGCCACCGACGCTCCGCCGCCGGCCGCGCCGCCACGGGCCGCGCCACCGGGACCGTGCACACCGGCGACGCCCCCGCCCAGGAGTACGGCCCGGAGAACCTGTACGGCTTCGCCCCCGTCCTGGAGGCCGAGCCCGAGCCGCGCGGACGGCGCTCGCACCGTAAGCAGAAGAAGGCCGTCACGCCCGTGCGCACCGGCCTGCTGGGAGTCTCCGCGGCCGTCGCCCTGGGCACTGTCGCGGTGACCACCGGCGTACTGCCCGGCGGCGACACGTACACGGTCAGCGGTGGCGGCACCGCCGACGACACGGTCCAGCCGGCCACCTCGCCGTCGGGTCTGGAGACCCCGCAGGGCGGCTCCCGGGGCTCCGCCGACGACCGTGAGGACGAGTCCGCGAGCAGCCGCGACGGCGAGCGCGAGGCGTCGCCGTCCGCTTCCCCTTCCTCCCCCTCGCAGACCACTCCCTCCTCGGAGCCGTCCGACGAGCCGTCGTCCGAGGCCCCGGAGACCGAGGAGAAGGAGAAGACCGAGAAGCCCTCCGAGAAGGCGACGGGCAAGCCGGAGAAGTCCAAGAAGCCGGAGAAGACCGTCCCGGTCGACACGTCCGCGGAACAGCAGGCCGCGGCCGAGGTGCTCAAGCTGGTCAACGAGGAGCGGGCCACGGCGGGCTGCAGCCCGGTGGCGGCGAACAGCGCGCTGTCGCAGCTCGCCTCCGCGTTCAGCGAGGACATGGCCGCGCGCGACTTCTTCGACCACACCGACCCCGACGGCGACAGCCCCTGGGACCGTGCGGCGGCACTCGGCATAACCGACCTGGGCGGCGAGAACATCGCCCGCGGCCAGGCCACGGCCGAGGCCGTGATGGAGGCCTGGATGAACAGCCCCGGCCACCGCGCGAACATACTGAACTGCGACTTCAAGACCCTCGGCGTCGGGGTGCACATGGGTGAGGGCGGGCCGTGGTGGACGCAGGACTTCGGGTACTAGGCGGACACCTCTGTATGGCATGGCGCTAACCGGCGGTTAGCGCAAACTTCTGGCAAGCGCTGTGCCGCAGTACTCTCACCATATGGACAGCACAGCGCAGGCGGCCGCCCGCCCGGAGGGTGCCGGGAGTAACGACGGTCCACTCGGCGATCCGCTCCCGTTCGACGTGTTCGCCAGGCACTGCCCCTCCCGCGGCACCCTGGAGCACGTGACCGGCCGCTGGGGCGCCCTGACGCTGGGCGCGCTGCACGAGGGCTCTTTCCGGTTCAACGCGCTGCGCCGCCGCGTCGACGGCGTGAGCGAGAAGATGCTCTCCCAGACTCTGCACGCCCTGGAGCGCGACGGCCTGGTGCACCGTGAGGCCCGGCCCACCAACCCGCCCCGCGTCGACTACACGCTCACCCCGCTGGGCCACGAGGTCGCAGAGCGTCTGCTGTCCCTGATCCGCTGCGTGGAGGACCGCATGGACGACGTACTGCGGGCCAGGGAGCGTTACGACGAGACGCGCGGCGGCCGCTGACAGCGCGGGCAGTAGTAGCTTGACCGGTTCATCCACGCCCGCCGCCGCATCGGTGTGGCGCACCTGCGGCAGGGCAGCCCCTCGCGTCCGTACGCGTCGAGCGAGCGGTCGAAGTAGCCCGACTCTCCGTTGACGTTCACATACAGGCTGTCGAAGCTGGTGCCGCCCACGGCCAGGGCCGCGTTCATCACGTCCCGCGCGTGGCCCAAGAGTTCCAGGGTGCGCGGCCGGGTGAAGTTCGCGGTCGGTCGCTCATAGTGGATACGGGCGCGCCACAGCGCCTCGTCCGCGTAGATGTTGCCGACACCGCTGATCAGGGACTGGTCCAGCAGGGCCCGCTTGATGGTCGTCCGCTTGCGGCGCAGCGCCCGGTGGAACGCCTCGTCGTCGAAGAGCGGGTCGAGGGGGTCGCGGGCGATGTGCGCGATGACGTCGGGCAGCCCGTCGGGGGTCGTGTCGTGCAGCGACAGGCCGCCGAAGGTGCGCTGGTCGACGAAGCGAAGCTCGGTGTCGCCCGCGGCGGTAGCCGCTGATGTCAGCGTGTCGGTGAAGCGCACGCGGATGCGCAGGTGCTTCTCGTCGGGCGCGGTGTGCGGCTGCACCAGCAGCTGGCCGCTCATCCCGAGGTGGGCGAGCACGGCGGCACCCGAGTCCTCGACCGGCAGCCACAGGTACTTGCCGCGCCGGCTCGGCTCGCCGATGCGGCGGCCCTTGAGACGGTGCGCGAAGTCATCGGCGCCGGCCAGGTGGCGGCGGATCGCGCGCGGGTGCAGGACCTCGACGTCGGCGACGGTCCGATGGGCCACCCAGCGTTCCAGTCCGCGCCGTACGACCTCTACCTCGGGCAGTTCGGGCACGGGGACTCCTCGGACAGGTGGGGGGTGAGTGGGGTGAGGGAACGACCGGGCGTGCGCGCGGGAGCGCCCTTCGGTGGCCCGCCCTTCGGTGACCGGCTGGAGCGGCACCGCCACGGCACTCACCGGGCGTACGCCGGAGCCCCCGCCGGACGACCGGTCCGGCGGGGGCTCCGCGCAGTGCGGGTCAGGCCTTCGCGGCGCCCGAGGGGGCGTCCGCGGTGCCTTCGGCGCGTTCGGCGGCCTCCGCGGCCGCTTTCGCGCGCTCGTCCGCCGCGGAGCGGATCGCACGCCAGGCGGACTCGGCCGCCTGCTGCTCCGCTTCCTTCTTGCTGCGGCCGGTGCCGGTGCCGTACGAGACGCCTCCGACGCGGGCGGCAGCAGTAAAGGTCTTCTCGTGGTCGGGGCCGGTCTCCGTGACCAGGTACTCGGGCACGCCGAGCCCTTCGGTCGCGGTGAGCTCCTGGAGACTGGTCTTCCAGTCCAGGCCGGCACCGAGGTTCGACGACTTCTCGATCAGCGGGTCGAACAGGCGGTGCACCAGTTCGGAGGCCGCGTCGAGCCCCTGGTCGAGATAGACCGCGCCGATCACCGCTTCGAGGGTGTCGGCGAGGATCGACGCCTTGTCCCGGCCGCCCGTGCCTTCCTCGCCCCGGCCGAGCCGGATGAAGGAGCCGAGTTCGAGCCCGCGGCCCACCTCCGCCAGCGCACGCGAGTTGACCACCGCGGCCCGCAGCTTGGCCAGCTGGCCCTCGGGCAGGTCGGGGTGGGTGCGGTACAGCGTGTCCGTGACCACCAGACCGAGCACGGAGTCCCCGAGGAACTCCAGGCGCTCGTTGGTGGGCAGACCGCCGTTCTCGTACGCGTAGGAACGGTGGGTCAGCGCACGCACCAGAAGGGCGGACTCGACCTGGTAGCCGAGCCGCCCTTCCAGAATCGTGTGGGACGAGGCTGTGTTGTCCGCCCTCTTCCTGGCGCTGGAGTCCGCCTTGGCGTCAGACATCAGACCTCTCACCAGCCACTCAGACTTCGAGGACCTGGCGCTTGTTGTAGGTGCCGCACGACGGGCACGCGATGTGCTGCTGCTTGGGCTCGTGGCAGCGCTCGCACGCAACCAGGGTGGGGACCGCAGCCTTCCACTGCGACCGGCGGTGGCGCGTGTTGCTGCGCGACATCTTCCGCTTCGGAACAGCCACGGCTACTTCTCCTGCTTCTCGTCGACGCCCGCTTCGGCGCCGCTCATCTCGTCCTTCTCGCCGTCTTCGAGTGAACCGGCGAGTCCCTGCAAAGCCGCCCAACGGATGTCGACGGCGTCATGGTGGTGGTCCGGGTCGTCCGCGAGCCGGGCTCCGCACTCGGAGCACAGGCCGGGGCAGTCGTCCTGGCACACCGGCTGCATCGGCAGTGCGAGCACCACCGCATCGCGCAGCACGGTTTCGAGGTCGAACAGGCCGTCCTCGAGAAAGAGCCTGTCCTCGTCTTCTGCGGATCCCTCGGCGTCGTCGGCCGGTTCCGCCTTCACGCGGCCCCGGTCGTCGGCGTCAGGGTACGAGAACATCTCCTGGAAGTCCGCTTCGAGCTCCAGCCCGAGCGGCTCCAGACACCTTACGCACTCCCCCTCGGCCCGTGCACGGGCGGTGCCTGTGACAAGCACCCCTTCCATGACCGACTCAAGGCGGAGTTCGAGCTCCACCGGGGCGCCCTCAGGCACTCCGATGACGTCCTGGATACCGAGATCCTTGGGGGCGTCGACCGTGCGGGCCAGGCGCTGCAGCGCACCAGGACGCCGCCCCAGCTCGTGTGTGTCGAACACGAGGGGATTGCGGTGGTCAAGGCGGGCGTTCAGGGCCATTCCTGCTCTCGGTCTTCGCAGCTCGGTGAAGTACCGCTGCCCCGGTGTCCCGGGCAGCGCTCGATCGCGGGTGTCTTCGCAGGCAGCGTGAACGCACGCGCGACCGAAGAGACAGGATACTGGACCTTTCGCTCTCGGCCCAATCCGGTGCGGGCCGGCCGGTCAGGACAGCGGCCGGCGGACCGTGGTCACTGGCCGCCGCGGCCCTGCTCGTACTGACGCAGCTGCTCGGCACTGATCATGCTGGTGTCGAAGAGGCTCGTCTCGTCGAGCGCGTAGCCCTGGTGCTCCTGTCCCTGGTGAGCCTGTCCCTGGTGGGCCTGTCCCTGGTGGGCCTGGTCCCCCTGCGGGGTCCGGCTCGGGTCGTACGCCGGCTGCTGCGGGTACGCCGCGTACGGGTCGGCCTGCTGGTAGCCGTACGGGTCGGCCTGCCCCGTGTACTGCTGCTGGTAGCCGAACTGGTCCCCGTACTGCTCCTGCTGCTGGTACGCGTAGGCGTCCTGCTGGTGCTGGGCGTACTGCTCCTGGGCGGGGAGCTCCGGGGTCCGGAGCGCGTCCGGGGCTCGGGGCGTGTCCGGGGTCCGGGCGGGCGCGGGGGCGGCGGCGAGCGCGGCGAGGTCGGCCAGGTAGTCGGCGTCGCTGGTGTGCTGCTTCGGGGTGCCGTCGTCGTTCAGGGCGAGGGCGCCGAGGTCGTCGGTGGCGATGCGGCCGTGCAGCTTCTCCCGGCCCCGGCCCACGGCCTCCAGCGTCTTGGCGAGGACCGCCTCGAAGGCGCCGAGCTTGGCGTCCACGTACGCGTCGGCGTCGCGGCGCAGGGTCTCGGGGTCGTGGCTGCGCTCGGGGGCGTCCTCGTCCTCGTACCCGTTCTCGTCTATGCCGGGGCCGGTGCCCAGGAGCTTCTCGCGGCCGCGGCCGACGGAGCCGAGGGTCTTGGTGAGGACGACCTCGAAGTTGGCGAGCTTGGAGTCGACGTAGTCGTCGGCCTCCGCGCGGACCTCCTCCGCCTCCCGGCGGGCCTCGTCGAGGATGCGGTCGGCCTCGGCCTGCGAGCGGCGGGCGACCTCGGTGTCGGAGATCAGGGAGCCGCGCTGGGCGTGCGCGCTCTCGATGATCCGCTCGGCCTCCTGGCGGGCCCGCTCGACCATGTGTTCGCGGTCGCCGATCAGTTCCTGCGCCTCGGCGAGGGAGCCGGGCAGGGCCGCGCGCACCTCTTCGAGCAACGAGAGCAGTTCGGCGCGGTTGACCACGCACGAGGCCGACATGGGCATGCCCCGGGCGCCGGAGACGACCGTGACGATCTCGTCGAGCTTCTTCTGCACGTCCACCGTGTGCTCGCCACTCTCTGCAGATGTGTTGGAGACGGACGGGTCGACTGTACGGCCACTCGCGCCCCGCCCGGCACCGGATGGCCCCTTGCCGGGACTCAGTCCCGGCCGAAGCGCTCGCCCAGGGCTTCCAGGACCACCGGGGGCACCAGGTGGGAGACATCGCCGCCCCAGGCCGCGACCTCCTTGACCAGGGAGGACGACAGGAAGCTGTAGGTCGGGTTGGTGGGGACGAAGAGGGTCTCCACACCCGAGAGGCCGTTGTTCATCTGGGCCATCTGGAGCTCGTAGTCGAAGTCGCTGACCGCGCGCAGGCCCTTGACGATGGCCGGAATGTCGCGCTGCTTGCAGAAGTCGACGAGGAGGCCGTGGAAGGCCTCGACCTGTACGTTCCCGTACTCGGCGGTGACCTGGCGGATCAGCTCGATCCGCTGGTCGATCTCGAACAGGCCCTTCTTGGACTTGTTGATCATCACCGCGACGTGGACGACGTCGTACAGCTTCGCGGCGCGGGCGATGATGTCGAGGTGTCCGTTGGTGATCGGGTCGAACGACCCGGGACAGACGGCGCGGCGCAACTGAGGTCCCTCGCTCTCCGGTCCGGTCATCGTGCGTCTTCGCACGTAGAGGCGGCGCGACCGTACCAAAGCGTTCCCTCGCCGTAGCGACGGGCCCGGAGTGCCTCGAACCCCTCCGGCCACCGGAATTCACCGCCCCTGGTGCTGCGCTCCACGGTGACCAGGGCGTCCGCCGCGAGCCAGCCCCCGGTGCGGAGTGTGAGCAGAATCTCCCGGAGATCGTCGTCCGGGACCGCGTACGGCGGGTCGAGGAAGACGATGTCGTACGGCGTCGCCGGCGCCGGGGTCTGGATGATCTGCTCCGCTTTGCCCGCTCTGACCTCGGCGCCGGGGAGGCCGATGGTGCGGACGTTCTCGCGGACCGTGCGGGCGGCGCGGGCGTCGGCCTCGACGAGCAGGGCGTGGCCGGCGCCCCGGCTGAGCGCCTCCAGGCCGACGGCGCCGGAGCCCGCGTAGAGGTCGAGGACGCGCTCGCCGTCGAGGGGGCCGCCGAGCAGGGACTCCCAGGTGGAGAAGAGGCCCTCGCGCGCCCGGTCGGAGGTGGGGCGGGTGCCGCTGCCTGGCGGGACGGCCAGACGGCGCCCGCCGGCCAGGCCGGCGATCACGCGGGTCATCTTCTCGGTCCTTGTCCGTGTGGTGTGGCGTGGGGCCCTGTCCGTCCCAGTCTGGCAGCCGGTGCCGTGGGAGGGCGCCGTCACCCCTTGTCATCCCTTGTCGAGGTACTGCTCGCGCTCCTCGTCCAGCAGGGCGTCCAGGGCCGTGCGCAGGCCGGGAAGGCGCGTCAGGTCCGGGTCGGCGGCGACCACGGCCGCGGCCTCCTCGCGGGCCTCGGCGATGACCTCCTCGTCCTCGATGACGGCGAGCATGCGCAGCGAGGTACGGGCGCCGGACTGGGCCTGGCCGAGGACGTCGCCCTCGCGGCGCTGCTCGAGGTCGATGCGGGAGAGCTCGAAGCCGTCGAGGGTGGACGCGACCGCGTTGAGGCGCTGACGGGCCGCACTCGCCTCGGGCATCTCGGTGACCAGCAGACAGAGACCGGCGGCGGAGCCGCGGCCGACCCGGCCGCGCAGCTGGTGCAGCTGCGAGACACCGAACCGGTCGGCGTCCATGATCACCATCGCGGTGGCGTTCGGGACGTTGACGCCGACCTCGATGACGGTGGTCGCCACCAGGACGTCCGTCTCGCCCGCGGCGAAGCGGCGCATCACGGCGTCCTTGTCGTCGGGCTGCATGCGTCCGTGCAGGACCTCGACCCTCAGGCCTTGGAGGGGGCCCTTGGAGAGCTGGTCGGCCACGTCGAGGACGGCGAGGGGCGGGCGCTTGTCCGCATCCCCTTCCGGTGGCGACTTCTTCTTTTTCGGGTCGTCCTCCTCGTCCCCGATACGGGGACAGACCACATACGCCTGATGGCCGTTCCCCACTTCCTCCCGCACCCGCTCCCACGCGCGCGCGAGGAAGTGCGGTTTGTCGGCGGCCGGGACGACATGGCTGGCGATCGGCGAGCGGCCGGCGGGCAGCTGGTCGAGGACGGAGGTCTCCAGGTCGCCGAAGACGGTCATGGCGACCGTGCGCGGGATGGGCGTGGCGGTCATGACCAGCAGGTGCGGCGTCCGCCTTTCCCCCTGGGAGTGCCCCTTGCCGCGCAGGGCGTCGCGCTGCTCGACGCCGAAGCGGTGCTGTTCGTCCACCACGACCAGGCCGAGGTCGTGGAACTGCACCTTGTCCTCGATCAGCGCGTGCGTGCCGATGACGATGCCGGCCTCGCCGGTGACGAGATCCAGCAGCGCCTGGCGGCGGGCGGCGGCGCCCATGGAACCGGTGAGCAGCACGACCTTGGTGGCGTGTTCGCTCCCGCCGAGCATGCCTCCCTCGGCCAGCTCGCCCATCATCTCGGTGACCGACCGGTGGTGCTGCTGGGCGAGCACCTCGGTGGGCGCGAGCATGGCCGCCTGGCCGCCCGCGTCGACGACGGCGAGCATGGCGCGGAGGGCGACCATGGTCTTCCCCGAACCGACCTCCCCCTGCAGCAGCCGGTGCATCGGGTGCTCGGTCGCCAGGTCGCCGAAGATCTCCGCCGAGACCTTCCGCTGGCCCTCCGTGAGCGTGAAGGGCAGCTTGGCGTCGAAGGCCGTGAGGAGGCCGTCGGGGGCGGGCCTGCGGGCGACGGCCGGGAGCTGGGCGTCGGCGTGGCGGCGGCGGGCCAGGGCTACCTGGAGGACGAAGGCCTCATCCCACTTCAGGCGGGTGCGGGCGTCCTCGACGTCCGCCTTGGTGTGCGGGCGGTGGATCTTCAGCAGGGCCTCGGGCAGCGAGACCATGCCCCGGCCCTCGCGGAGGGAGTCCGGCAGCGGGTCGATCGCCTCCTGGGCGCTCGGCAGGACCGTCTGGACGGCCTTGGCGAGCTTCCAGGACTCCAGCTTGGCGGTGGCCGGGTAGATCGGGATCAGGGCGCCCGCCCAGCTGTCGACCGTCTCGGCGGCGTCCTCCGTGCCGCCGCGCAGCAGCTCGTACGCCGGGTGGGCGAGCTGGAGGCGGCGGTTGAAGACGGAGACCTTGCCGGCGAAGAGGGCGCGGGTGCCGGGGAGGAGCTCCTTGTGGGGTTTGTGCACGCCGTTGCCGAAGAAGACGAGCTGGAGGCGGCCGCTGCCGTCCGTGATGGTGACTTCGAGGCGCTGGCCCTTGCCCCGTGGGGCCTTGGCCGAGGCGAACGTGTGCAGGCGGGCGTCGGCGACCTGGGCGACCACCGTGACGTGCTCGTCCATGGGCAGGTCGGCGAGGTGGGTGAGCCGGCCGCGCTCCTCGTACCTGCGGGGATAGTGGTGGAGTAGGTCGCCGACGGTGTGCAGGCCGAGGTGCTCGGCCATCACCTTCGCGGTGGCGGGGCCGAGCACCTTCTTCAGTGGTTCTTCCAGTGCGGGCACGAGATCCATTGCACACCACGGCACTGACAATGCCGTATACGTCCGGGGAATCCGCTGGTCAGGCGGGTAGTTCGCGGCCTAGGATGACGCCCTTACGGCCATCCCCCGCGGTCACCGCCCCACCGGCCCGCCCGACCCCGCGCCGTCGACCGTCCCCCAGCCCACGGCGCCGTGACGATGGATTCCCAGACCTCACAGTCATCCCAGGCACCACAGTCACCCCACACGTTCCAGGTCGACCTGCGCGGTCTGGTGGACCTGCTCTCCCATCACCTCTACTCCAGTCCCAAGGTCTACCTGCGCGAACTGCTCCAGAACGCCGTGGACGCGATCACCGCCCGGCGCGCGGAGCAGCCCGGCGCGCCCGCCACCGTACGGCTGTACGCGGAGGACGGCGCGCTGCGCGTGGAGGACTCCGGCATCGGGCTCACCGAGGCGGACGTCCACAGCCTGCTCGCCACCATCGGCCGCAGCTCCAAGCGGGCCGACGGGCTGGAGTCGGCGCGCTCGGAGTTCCTGGGGCAGTTCGGCATCGGGTTGCTGGCGTGTTTCGTGGTCGCCGAGCGCATCCGGGTCGTCAGCCGCAGCGCCCGTACGCCCGACGCGCCGCCCGTGGAGTGGACGGCGAGCGACGACGGTTCGTACACCGTGCGCACGCTCGGCCAGGACGCCCGTACGGAGCCGGGTACGACCGTGCATCTGGTGGCGCGGCCCGGGGCGGCCGACTGGCTCGCGCGCGGGCGGGTCCTCGCGCTGGCGCGGGACTTCGGCTCACTGCTGCCGTACGACGTGCGCGTGGGCGAGGAGGCGGTCACCGCTCTGCCGGCGCCCTGGGACCGCGCCCATCCCTCGCCCACCGCGCGGCGGGTGGCCCTCGCGCGGCACTGTCACGACCTGTTCGGCTTCACCCCACTGGACTCGATCGACCTGGACGTGCCGCTCGCCGGGGTCCGGGGCGTGGCCTATGTGCTGCCGTCCGCGGTGAGCCCCGCCCAGCGCGCGGGCCACCGGGTGCACCTGAAGGGGATGCTGCTCACCGAGCGGGCCGAGCAGCTGCTGCCGGACTGGGCGTTCTTCGTGCGCTGCGTCCTCGACACCGACAGCCTGCGGCCCACCGCCTCGCGCGAGTCGCTGTACGAGGACGAGACCCTGGTGGCCGTACGGGAAGCCCTCGGCGAGCGGATCCGGTCCTGGCTGACCGGGCTCGCGGCGGGCGATCCGGAGCGGCTCGCGGCGTTCCTGTCGGTGCACCACCTGGGCGTGAAGTCGCTGGCGCGGCACGACGCGGAGATGCTGCGCACGATGCTGCCGTGGCTGCCCTTCGAGACGACGGACGGGCGGCTGTCCCTGGAGGAGTTCGCGCAGCGGCACCCGATGGTGCACTTCACGCGGACCGTCGAGGAGTACCGGCAGGTCGCGCCCATCGCGTCCGCGCAGGGCGTCGGCGTGATCAACGGCGGTTACACGTACGACAGCGAGCTGGTCGAGGCGCTGCCGTCGGTGCGTCCGGGGACGGTGGTCGCCGAGCTGGACGCCGACACGGTGACCGCGCACCTGGACGCCGTGGACCCGGCGGAGGAGCTGGCGCTGACGGGTTTCCTGTCCGCCGCGCGGGCCGCGCTCGACCCGCTGGGCTGCGACGTCGTCCTGCGGGCCTTCCATCCGCTCTCGGTGCCCGCGCTGCATCTGGACGACCGGGCGGCCCGGCACGAGCAGGCACGCGCCGAGGCGGAGGAGCAGGCCGACGACCTGTGGGCGGGCATCCTCGGTTCGCTGCGGGGCAGCGCCCCCCGCGCGCGGCTGGTGCTCAACCACCTCAACCCGCTGATCCGCAGGATCGGTTCCCTCAAGGATCCGGAGCTGATCGGCACCGCCACGGAGTCCCTGTACGGACAGGCCCTGCTGATGGCGCAGCGCCCGCTGCGGCCCGCGGACTCCGCGCTGCTGAACCGGGCGTTCATCGGCCTCCTGGAATGGGCCACCCACACCGAGTCCGGGGAGGACGGCCGCCGATGAGCGGGATCAGCGAGATGGGCGGTATCGCCGACTTCGACGAGCTGCGCGGGGCGATGGCGGAGAACTACGAGCAGCCGGAGGGCCCGGCCCGTAACGCGCGCGCGGAGCACCTGCTCGCCCAGGCCGAGAAGCTGGGCATTCCGCTCGCCGTGATAGAGGCGCTCGGGCACCAGCTGAAGGTCTACAACTACAGCTCCGAGAAGGACAAGATGTTCGTCCCCTTCGCGCGTCTGCTGCGCATGTGGGACGAGCGCCCCGAGGACTTCGACGAGTACGAGACCCACTCCCTGCACTGGGTCTTCAAGTGGATGTCGGCCGGCATGCTGAACCAGCCGCACATCCCGCTCGCCTCGATCGAGAAGTGGCTCGGCGAGATGGAGCGCCGCTACCGGCTCGCCGGGCACTCCGAACGGGCCGTGCGCAGCGCCGAGTTCAGCGTGGCCGCGCACATCGGCGACATCGGGCGGGCCGAGCGGGCGTACGCCGCGTGGCTGGCGGCCGACCGGGACAGCATGGCCGACTGCCACGCCTGCGAGCTGCACGGGCAGGGCTGGTGGCAGGTGCGGCGCGGCGACGACGCCGAGGCGCTGCGGCTGTGGGCGCCGGTGCTGGAGGGCGAGTACACGTGCGCCCACGAGCCGCACACGGTGCTGGCGTCCTCCCTGCTGCCGCTGCTGCGCCTGGGCCGCCCGGACGAGGCCCGCGCCCACCATCTGCGCGGCTTCCGGCTCGTGCGGGCCATGGAGAGCATGCGCAGCGCCTACGCGGACCACCTGGAGTTCTGCGCGCTGACCGGCAACGAGGCTCGCGGGCTGGAGCTGCTCGCCCAGCGCCCCACGTACTTCACCGACGGCGGGGACCCCCGCAGCAAGCTGAACTTCATGGCCGTGGTGGCCCTCCTGATGGACCGCCTGGTGGAGCTCGGGCTGGGCGGGCAGACGGTGCCCGGCCCTCCCGGCCGCGCCTGGACGGCACGGGAACTGGCCGACCACGCGCGCGAGGAGGCGCGGAGGCTGGCCGCGCGCTTCGACGAGCGCAACGGCACGTCGTACGTGGGCGCGCGCGCCGAGGAGCGCATGGCCCGGCGGCCGCTGGTGGACCGGCTGCCGCTCGGTGTGCGCTCGTCCGCGCGGGTGCCGGTCCCGGCGCCGAGGCCGCCGGCGCCCGTGGAGTCCACGGGATCCACGGCACCGGATGCCGCCCCGGATCTGCCCGCGCTGCTCTCCGAGGCACGGCAGCTCTCCGGGGTGCTCCACCCGGACGCCGTCGAGGCCTGGGCCGCGGTGGCACGGGCCGCGCGGGCCGAGGGCGCGGACCTGGCCGCGTACGACCGCGCGGAGATCGCCGACCACGAGGCGATGGGCCGCGGCCCCGAGGGGCTCGCCCTCTTCGCGCGCGCGGCCGAGCTGTACGAGGAGGCCGGCGATCCGGGGGAGGCGCTGGCGGCACGCGCGCGCGGGGCGTCCGTCCGGGCCTTCACGGGTGACACCGGGGCGGCCCTGGAGCTGATCTCCGAGCCCTACGAGCGGATCCTCGCGCTGTTCGCCGGGGACGGCACGGGCGTACGGCAGACGGCGTCCGTGCTGATGGCCCGGGCGCGCATCCTGATGCAGCGGCTGGACGACGCCGGGGAGGACGGGGCGGCCGACGGCGAGGGCGCCGTAGCCGCCGCCGAGGAGGCCGTGCGAGAGCTGCTGGCCCTCGCCGAGCCGCACACCGCCGACGTACGGCTGGCCTCGCGGGTCGCCGAGGCGCGGGGCATGCTCGGGGAGCTGGCCGCGCGCACCGGGGACGTGGCGGCCGCGGCGGAGCTGATCGCCGAGTCCGTGCGGACGTACCTGGCGGCCGGGCTGCCCTGGTTCGCGGTGGAGCAGGAGGCGCGGCTCACCCGGGCCGCACGGCACCTCGGGGACCTGGAGACCGCCGAGCGTGCGGCCCGGGACGCGCTGGAGCACGGCGGGCCGTTCCTGGAACCGGCGGGCCACGCCCAGCTCCACCTCCAGCTGGCCGAGGTGCTCGGCGTCACCGGGCGGTTCGGGCCGGCGGCGGAGCACGCCCTGGAGGCCGCGCACTGGGCCGACGAGGCGGGCGAGGGAGCGGCCCTGGGCGCGTGGGCGCGGCACCAGCTCGGTGGCTTCCTGCTGCGGCAGGGGCGGTGGGCCGAGGCCGCGGAGGTGCTGGAGTCGGCGCTGCCCGACCTGACCGCGGTGACGCACGGCGACGGGACGATCGTGCAGACGCAGTGGTGGCTCGGCGAGTGCCTGACCGAGCTCGGGGAGCACAGGGAGGCCGCCGAGCGGTGGCTGCGGGCCGCCGACATCGCCCGGCACTGGCCCGAGCAGCGCGACCACGCCATGCTCGCCCACCTCGCCGCGGAGGCCCTCGGCAACGCGGAACTGCCCGCCGAGGCCGACCGCGCCTACACACGCGCGGGCGACCTGTGGCGCGACCTCGGCAACGTCCCCGGCCTGGTGCGCACCCTGCGTGCGCGGGCGTGGCTCGCGGCGCAGGGCGAGGGCGGCCTCGACCGGGCGCGGGAGCTGATGGCGGAGGCGGTACGGGAGTGCGAGGCCGCCCTGCGGGCCGTGGACGAGCCGGAGACCGTGGCATCCGAGGAGGGCGCGGAGCCCGGGGAGGCCGAGAGCATGCGGCAGCAGCTGCTCGCCGAGCTCGGCCAGTCGCACCGCCAGTTCGGCGACCTGGTCGCCCGCTCACTGCCGGACGACGCGGCCCCCGCCGAGGTCCGGCCGGTGTTCGAGGAGGCCCTGGCCCACATGGCGCGGGCGATCGACGCGTACGGCTCCCTCGGCGAGGTCGCCCGCGACCCGCGCACCGGAGCCGAGCTCGCGGCCGGCCGGCTGGAGGCGGACCTGCGCCGGCCCGCCGAGGCGTCGGCACGCGCGCGTGCGGTGCTGTCCGCGTACGGGGACCGCGACGACGCCGTCGCGCAGGCCCGGCGGGCGGAGGCCGAGCGGCTGCTGAAGCTGATGGAGGGGCAGGCGGAGGCATGACCTGCCGCTGGGGGTGCCCGTCTCTCGAACGAGCGCCCCCGGCGGCTACTCCACCCCGATCAGCAGCAACGCTCCCTGCCGCCCGCCCCGGTACACCACCGTGTCCACCGCAAGGTACGACTCCCGCACCCGGGCCTCCAGACGGTCCGCCACCGTCTCCGGCACCCCGTCGCCCAGAACCAGGGTGACCATCTCGCCGCCGGCGGCGAGCATGCGGTCGAGAACCGTCTCGGCGGTGGCCGTGACGTCGGAGCCGATGACGGCAACGTCGTCGTCGATCAGCCCCAGCACGTCACCGGCCTGGCAGATGCCCACCGACGTCCAGGACTGGCGCTCGGCGACGACGACCTCCGCGTGGCGGGTGGCGCCCGCGGCGGACGTCATGGCGACGACGTCCTCGTCGAAGCGGCGGCCCGGCTCGTGGACGGCGAGCGCGGCGATGCCCTGCACCGCCGAACGGGTCGGGATGAGCGCGACGCGCACGCCCTCCGCGCGCACCTGCTCCGCGGCGGCGGCCGCCGTGTGCCGCAGCTCCGCGTCGTTCGGCAGGATCACCACCTCGCGCGCGTGGGCACGCCGTACGGCCTCGACGAGTTCCCCGCTCGCGGGGGGCTCCCCCGGGCGGGCCGGCACCGCGGTGGCCCCGGCCTCCGCGTACAGCGCGGCCAGCCCCTCCCCCGGCACGACCGCCACGACCGCCCGAGCGGCCCGCTCCCGCGGCGCCCGTGCGGCGCCCGCCACATGCGCGTCCCCGGCCGCGAAGTGCGTGATCGCGATGCGGTACGGGCGCCCGGCCTCCACGCCCGCCTCCACGGCGGCCCCGGCGTCGTCGACGTGCACGTGGACGTTCCACAGCCCGTCCCCGCCGACCACGACCAGCGAGTCGCCCAGCGCGTCGAGCCGCTCCCGCAGCCGGGCCACGGCCGTGTCGTCCGCCTCCAGCAGGTAGATCACCTCGTAGGCGGGACCGCCCCCCTGGGGGCCGCCGTCCTCGCACATCTCATGCCGCGGCTCCGCCACGGCTCCCGCCGCCACCACGCGCGCGTGAGCGTCGGTGTCCACGGGTCCCGGGCCGGACGAGGTCACCGGCCTCGGCACCTCCCCGGTGAACGTCTGCACCAGCGCCGCCAGGACCGCCACCAGTCCCCGTCCCCCCGCGTCGACGACGCCCGCGCGCTCCAGCACGGACAGCTGCCCAGGGGTGGCCGCGAGCGCCGCCCGTGCCCCCTCGTAGGCCGCCCGCGCGACCGCCCCGCAGCCGTCCTCGGCCCCGTTCGCCGCCTCCGCGGCGTCGGCCGCGGCGGAGGCCACCGTGAGGACCGTGCCCTCCACGGGGTGGGCGACCGCCTCGCGCGCGGAGTCGGCCGCCTGACGGAGGGCCGTCCGCAGGGCGGGGCCGTCGATGTGAGGGTTCTCACCGTCGGCCGTCAGCACCTGCGCCATGCCGCGCAGCAGCTGCGCCAGGATCGTTCCGGAGTTGCCCCGGGCCCCGATCAGCGCGCCGTGCGCCATGGCCCGTACGGCCTCGGCGAGCGTGGGCTGCGTCACATCCGGGCCGGTCGTGCCGTCCGGCACTCCCCCGCCCGCGGTCCCGTGCCCCGCGAACACCGCCTCGACCGCCGCGACGGCCGACTCCACGGTCAGGTAGAGGTTCGTCCCGGTGTCCCCGTCGGCCACCGGATAGACGTTGATCGCGTCGATCTCCTCGCGGGCCCGCCCCAGCGCCTCCAGCGCGAGCCCGCACCAGGTGCGCACCGCGAGAGCATCGAGGAATGTCTGCGGCACCTGCGGCACCTGCGCCTCCTTGAGCTGCTGGACTGGACGCAGCGTAGACCCCTGTCAGGTGTCCGCCGGAAGAGGGCCGAAACAAAATGTGGAAGACACGGTGCGGACCGGGGCCGGGGAACGGGGCCGCGGGCGGCCGCCCGGTTCACCGTGGTAGTTTCGTTGTGCGGGAGCAGCCGTTGTATGCTGCTCCGGTTGCCCGATCCGATCGGGCCGTTCCCCTGGCAACGCCACTCAGATCCGATCCCTCAGATCTAGATCTCGATCCCGGCATGCCGGGATTAACCGTAAGTGCATCTGAAGTCTTTGGAGTGACCCGTGGCTGCCAACTGCGACGTCTGCGGCAAGGGGCCGGGCTTCGGCAACAACATCTCGCACTCGCACCGCCGTACGTCCCGTCGCTGGAACCCGAACATCCAGCGTGTGCGTACCGTGGTCGGCGGGACGCCGAAGCGCGTGAACGCCTGCACCTCGTGCATCAAGGCCGGCAAGGTCTCGCGCTGACGCACAGCTAAGCGCGCGGCCACGTCGGTTCGCTGCAGGGCCGGTCCACCTGATGGTGGGCCGGCTTTTTGCTGTACCTGACAAGAAGTGCGCACGCCCTGACAAGCTGGGCTCATGCGCTTCGGCATCCTGGGCCCACTGGAGGTACGCACCGACGACGGCACCCCCGTCGACCCCGGAGGTCCCCGCCCCCGCGCCCTGCTCACCCTCCTGCTCCTCGACGCGGGCCGCACGGTCTCCGTGGAGCACCTCATCGACGGCCTGTACGGCACCGAGCCGCCCGCCGGAGCCGCCAACGCCCTCCAGTCCCAGATCTCCCGCCTGCGCAGACGCCTGACCCCGCACACGGAGATCGAGGCCACGGCGACCGGCTACCGCATCGCCACCCCTCCCGACTCGGTCGACGCTCATCAGTTCGAACAGCTGTCCGCGGCCGGGCACGCCGCTCTCGCCGCCGGAGACCACCGGCAGGCCGCGGCCGTGCTCCGGGACGCACTCGCCCTCCGGCGCGGTCCGGCCCTCCCCGACCTCCCGGACGCGCGCGCCGAGCGGGAGCGGCTGGAGGAGCTCGGGCTCACCGCCGTACAGGACCGCATCGACGCGGACCTGGCGCTCGGCGGCGGCGCCGGACTCGTACCGGAGCTGCGGGCGCTGCTGTCCGGGCACCCGCTGAGCGAGCGGCTGTACGGGCAGCTGATGCGGGCCCTGCACGCGAGCGGGCGGCCCGCCGAAGCGCTCACGGTGTTCGAGGACGCCCGGCGCAGGCTCGCGGACGAGCTGGGCGCCGATCCGTCGCCCGAGCTGTCCGCGCTGCACCTGGAGCTGCTCCGGGGCAAGGGCCCCGGCCGGAGCCGCCTGCCGGTCCAGCTCACCCGTTTCGTGGGCCGGGAGGCCGAGCTGGGCCGGATCACCTCGGCGCTCGACGGCTCGCGCCTGGTCACGCTCACCGGCCCCGGCGGAGCGGGCAAGACCCGGCTCGCCGTCGAGGCGGCGGGCACCGCGACGACGCACGCCGACGTCTGTTTCGTCGAGCTGGCGCCGGTCACCGACGGCACCCGGATCCCGTACGCCGTCCTCACCGCGCTCGGCGTGCGCGAGGGTTTCCGCAGCCCGGCCGCCGACGGCACCGAACGGCTGCTGGCCGCTTTGGAGGACCGCGAACTCCTCCTCGTCCTCGACAACTGCGAGCACGTCGTCGAGGACGCCGCCCGCACCACCGCGCTGCTCCTCGGGGCCTGCCCCGGGGTGCGCGTCCTCGCCACCAGCCGTGAGTCCCTGGGGATCACCGGCGAGGTCCTGGTCCCGGTGCCGCCGCTCCCGCCGGAGCCCGCGGTCCGGCTCTTCCTGGACCGGACCCGGGCGGTACGCCCCGGTTTCGCCGGTCACGCGCGCGTGGGCGACATCTGCTCGGCTCTCGACGGGCTGCCCCTCGCCATCGAGCTCGCGGCGGCCCGGCTGCGCACCCTCACCCCCGACGAGCTGGCCGACCGCCTGGACGACCGGTTCCGCCTCCTCTCCCGCGGCGACCGCTCCAAGGCGCCCCGCCACCGCACCCTGCGTGCCGTCGTGGAGTGGAGCTGGGAGCTGCTGGACGGCGAGGAGCGGAAGCTCGCGGCCCGGCTGACGGTCTTCCCGGGCGGGGCCACCCTGGAGGCGGTCGAGGCGGTGTGCGCGACCCCGTACCCGGAGGACCTGTTGGCCTCACTGGTGGAGAAGTCCTTCTTGGAGGTGTCCGAGGGCCGCTACCGCATGCTGGAGACCATCCGGGCGTTCGCCGCCGGGCAGCGCGCGGACGACGACCGGCTGCGGGACGCCCACGCCGGGTACTTCCTCCGGCTGGCCGAGCAAGCGGAACCGTACCTGCGGGGCGGCGGGCAGCTGCCCTGGCTGGCCCGCCTGGACGCCGAGCGGGACAACCTGGACGCCGCCCTGCGCCACCTCGTCGCCACCGCTCCGGGGGACGCCCTGCGGCTGATGGCCGCCCTGTCCTGGTACTGGCGGCTGCGCGCGCCGCACGGTGAGCAGGTGCCCGTGGCGCGTGCCCTGCTGGCGGCGGTCGGCGGCACTCCGCCCCCGGGGCTGACCGAGGAGTACGCCCTGTGCCTGATGAACACCGTCACGGGCCGCGGTGACGACCCGGGCGAGGCCGACCGCGTCGCGCGCGGGTCCGCGCTCCTGCAGTCCCTGACCGAACCGCTGCGGCTGCCGTTCACGATGGTCCTGTGGTCGCTGGCGAGCGGCCCGCTGTACGCGGTGGACGACGAACTGCTCGTCCGCCAGATCGGTGCGGAGCCGTGGAGCCGTGCGCTGCTGGATCTGGGGCACGCCTACCAGGCGCAGTTCACGGGCGACGCCGTGGCCGCCGAGGCGGCCTTCACGCGCGCGCTGACAGGCTTCCGGGCGACCGGTGACCGCTGGGGCATGGCCAACTGCCTGGATCCGCTGGGCGGTTTCGCGGGCCGGCGCGGCGCGTACGACCGCGCCCTGGAGCTGCTCGACGAAGGGCTGGCGCACGTCCGGGAGCTGGACGCCCCCGAGGAGACCGCGGACCTGCTGCGTTCCCGGGCCACCGTGCTGCTGTACCGCGGTGACACCGAGGAAGCGGTGGCGGACTTCACACACGCCGCGGACCTGGCCCGTGCGGCGGGGGCCCCTGACAAGGTGGCGGCGGCCCGGCGCGGCCTGGGCGACGCGGCCCGGCTGTCCGGCGCCGAAGACACCGCCCACGCGCGCGTGCACTACGAGAGCGCCCTGGAGGCTTGTGCCGCGAACTGGTTCAGCGTCGGCGAGACGGTCCTGATCCTCATCGGCCTCGGCCGCACGGCGGCGGCCGAGGGCGACCTCGACCAGGCCCGGGACTGGTTCGCCCAGGCCCGCGCCCACGCCCTGGAGGTCCCCGACACCCTGGCCCTGGCGGCCGTCGCCGAGGCCCTGGCCTCCGTCGCCCCGCACCCCGAGCGGGCGGCCGAACTGCTCGGCGCCGCCGAGGGCCTGCGGGGCGCCCCGGCCGGGGGCGACCGCGACGTCGTACGCACAGTGGAGGACGTACGCGCGCGACTGTCGCCCGAGGCCTACGACAAGGCGTGCTCACAGGGCCGCGCCCTGCGGTCGGCGGCGGTCAGCGAACGGTAGGGGGACGGTCAGCGCCCGGGCCCAGGCTGCCGTGCATGACGAACACGACGCACCGCCTCGGCCACCTCACCGTCCTGATCTCCGGCGCCAGTGTCGCCGGTCCGGCCCTCGCGCTGAACCTCCTCCGGTACGGCGCCCGGGTCACCGTCGTCGAGAAGGCGCCGGAACTGCGCGGGGGCGGCTTCGCCGTCGACTTCCGGGGGCACGTCCACCGCAGGGTGCTCACCGAGATGGGGATCTGGGACGAGATCCACGCCCGCCAGACCCGTATGGGCCGCCAGATCGTCGTCGCCGCGGACGGCTCCCCGAAGGTGGACCTGCCGTCGGAGATGATGAGCGGCGACGTGGAGATCCTCCGCGGCGACCTCTCGCGGATCATGTACGAGCGCACCAGGGACCGCGTCGAGTACGTGTTCGGCGACTCGATCACCGCGCTCGACGACACGCCCGACGGCGTCGGCGTCACCTTCGAGAAGGGCCCCGCCCGCCGCTTCGACCTGGTGATCGGCGCGGACGGCCTCCACTCGAACACCCGCTCGCTGGTCTTCGGTGACGAGTCCCGCTACCTGCGCTTCTTCGACCACTACGTGGCCGGCTTCGACGTTCCGAACCATCTGGGCCTGGACCGCTCCGGCCGGGTCTACAGCGAGCCCGGCCGCGCGATCGCCCTCGGCAACTCCGACGGCGACCCGGACCGCGCGGGCGCGCTGCTGGTCTTCCGTTCCGAGCGGCTGTCGTACGACCGTCGGGACGTCGCCGGGCAGAAACGGATCCTCGCCGAGCGGTTCGCGGGGACGGGCTGGGAGGGACCGAACGTTCTGCAGGCGCTGGAGGCGGCCGGCGACCTGTACTTCGACGCGATCGCCCAGATTCACGTCGACCGGCTCACCAAGGGGCGGGTGGCGCTGCTCGGGGACGCGGGGTACGGAGCCACGATGGGCGGGATGGGGACCGGCGTGGCGGTCGTCGCGGCCTATGTGCTGGCCGGCGAGCTCGCCCTGGCGGGCGGGGACCACCGCACGGCGTTCGCCGCGTACGAGGCGCGGATCCGGGACTTCGCCAAGGGCTGCCAGAAGACCTCCGGCAACGCGGGCCCGTTCTTCGCGCCGCCCACCGAGCGGCGGATCCGCAGCCGTGACCGGATGTACCGGCTGCTCGCCTCCCGCCCGCTGGCGGCCTTCTTCAAGCGGCTCACCGAGAAGTCGGCGACCGCCATCAAGCTGCCGGAGTACCCGGGGTGCCCGGGGTGAGGGCCCACCCGTGATCCACCGGCCCGATCCCCCCGCCGAGGGCGAACCCGGCCGCGATGGCGCCCGTCACGTACTCCTTGGCCGCCGTGACCGCCTCCGGCACGCTCTGCCCCTTGGCCAGCCCGCAGGCCACCGCCGAGGCCAGCGTGCAGCCCGTGCCGTGGGTGTGCCGGTTGTCGTGGCGGGGAGCGCGCAGCCAGTGCTCCTCGGAGCCGTCGGTCAGCAGGTCGACGGCGTCACCGGCCAGATGGCCGCCCTTGATCAGCGCCCACTGCGGGCCGTACTCCAGCACGGCCGCCGCCGCCCGCCGCAGCTCGCCCTCCGACGTGACCCGGACGCCCGTGAGCTGGGCGACCTCGTCGAGGTTCGGGGTGGCGACCGTCGCCACCGGCAGCAGCTTGGTCCGTACGGAGTCCAGCGCGGACGACGCCAGCAGCGAGTCGCCGTGCTTGGAGACGCCCACCGGATCGACGACGACCGGCGCGTCCGTGCCCGCCAGCAGCTCGGCCACCGTCTCGACCAGCTCGGCCGAGGCGAGCATGCCGGTCTTGACGGCCTGCACCCCGATGTCGTCGACGACGCTGCGGTACTGCGCCCGGACGGCCTCCACGGGCAGTTCCCAGGCGCCCTGCACACCGCGGGAGTTCTGCGCCGTGACGGCCGTGAGCACGCTCATCCCGTGGGTGCCGAGCGCGAGCATCGTCTTCAGGTCTGCCTGGATGCCGGCTCCTCCGCCGGAGTCGGATCCGGCGACCGTGAGCACGCGCGGCGGTGCGGTCATGTCGTCCGTCATCCTCTGCAGCCCTCCCGCTGTCATGACTCGATGTCCCCGAAATGGTCCCAGCCGCCCTGGTGCGTCCAGGATGCCCCGTCGACCGTCACCTGGGGCAGCGCCGAGGGGTGGAGCACCTCGCCGATCACCTTCCAGCGGGCCGGCAGCTTCACGTCCGGCGGGAAGGTCGCCACGATGGCGTGGTCCTCTCCCCCGGTCAGCACCCACTGCATGGGGTCGACGCCGACGGCCTGCCCGATGTCGTACATCTGGGACGGGATGTCGATCGCGCCCGAGCGGATGTCGATGCGCACCTTGCTGGCCTCGGCGATGTGTCCCAGGTCGGCGATCAGCCCGTCGCTCACGTCGCACATCGCGGTGGCGCCGAGTCCGGCCGCGGCGGGGCCCGCGTGGTACGGCGGCTCCGGCCGTCTGTGGGCCTCCACGAAGGCGCGCGGCGAGCGGAACCCGCGCGACAGCACCGTGTACCCGGCGGCGGACCAGCCGAGCCAGCCGATCACGGCCACCACGTCGCCGGGCCGGGCGCCCGCCCTGGTCACCGGCTCGTGGTTGCGCAGGTCGCCGAGCGCGGTGATCGACACCGTGATCGTGTCGCCGCGCACCACGTCCCCGCCGACCACGGCCGCCCCGGCGACCTGGCACTCGTCGCGCAGTCCGTCCATCAGCTCGGTCGGCCAGGTGGCCGACAGTTCGGCGGGGACGACCAGGCCGAGCAGCAACGCGGTCGGCACGGCGCCCATGGCGGCGATGTCCGCGAGGTTCTGCGCCGCCGCCTTGCGCCCCACGTCGTAGGCCGTGGACCAGTCGCGGCGGAAGTGCCGCCCCTCCAGCAGGATGTCGGTGCTCGCCACGACCCTGCGGTCGGGCGCGGCCACCACGGCGGCGTCGTCGCCGGGGCCGACCCGGACCGCCGGGGTGGTGGTGAGCCGCGAGGTGAGCTCCCTGATGAGCCCGAACTCGCCGAGCTCGCCCACGGTGCCCTTCATCGTCGTACGTCCCCTTCTCTGGCCGCCCACTCCCCGTCGCGGGCCCTCGTGGTTCTCGGTGCGTCGCGGTCGGGCCGACCGCCGGCTTCCGTCGTGCGTGTGCCCCGGTGTGTACGCGTGTGTACGCCACGGCCCTCCCGGGTCTCCCCCCGGCGAGCTGCCACGCGATACCGTGGCGTCCCTTTCCCCCACATGATCCTCGTGGCCGCCCTGGAGGTTCCGTGGTACAGGCGTACATCCTGATCCAGACAGAGGTCGGCAAGGCGTCGACCGTAGCCGACACGATCAGTAAAATTCCTGGGGTCGTCCAGGCCGAGGACGTGACGGGTCCCTATGACGTGATCGTGCGCGCGCAGGCCGACACGGTCGACGACCTCGGCCGCATGGTGGTCGCGAAGGTCCAGCAAGTGGACGGCATCACCCGCACCCTGACCTGCCCGGTCGTGCACCTCTAGCCCCCGTCTACCCTTGGCCGGTGAACATCTTGCGTCATCGGCGTACCGGTCTGTCCGCTCTGGTGCTGCTGCTCGCCACGGCGGGCTGCTCCTCGGCGGACGACAGCGCCTCGGTCGCGGTTCCCAGCCCGGGCGCGAAGGCCACCGAGCTGTGCCAGGACCTGGACAAGGCGCTGCCGCGGAAGCTGGACGGTCTCGTCCGGGAGGATCCGGAGCCGCGATCCGCGCTGACCGCGGCCTGGGGAGGCTCGGCGATCATACTGCGCTGCGGCGTGCCGCGGCCCGCCGAGATGCTCGACCCCAAGGCGTCCACGAGCGAGGTGAACGGCGTGGCCTGGCTCGTGCAGGAGCAGGACGACGGCGGCTACGTCTTCACCACGGGTCTGCGGCAGGCGTACGTCGAGGTGCGGTTCAGCAAGGAGCAGGCCGCCACGGGCGCCGGTCCGCTCGTCGACTTCGCCGCGCCGGTGAAGAAGACGATCCCGGAGGGCATCGCCGACTGACCCGCGCCCCGTCACGGGGCGCGGGCGCCGGAGCACCGCGGCCGGCCACGGGGGACCCGCGGCCGCCGACACCGTACGTTCCGCGCAAGCGCTACCGCAGCCCCGTCGACCGGCGCAGCGCGGCCTGGATCAGCCGGTCCACCAGCTCCGGGTAGCCGATCCCGCTCGCCTGCCACATCTTCGGGTACATGGAGATCGGCGTGAACCCGGGCATGGTGTTGATCTCGTTGATGACGAAGTCGCCGTCCTCGGCGAGGAAGAAGTCCGCACGGACCAGTCCCTCGCAGGAGGCGGCCTCGAAGGCCTCGACCGCGAGCCGCTGGACCTCGGCGGTCTCCTCGGGCGTCAGCGGGGCGGGCACGACGCCGGGGGTGGAGTCGATGTACTTGGCCTCGAAGTCGTAGTACGCGTGAGCGTCCGGCGGCGGGATCTCCGCGGGCACGCTCGCGCGCGGGCCGTCCTCGAACTCCAGCACCCCGCACTCGATCTCCCGGCCGCGCACCGCGGCCTCGACGATGACCTTCGGGTCGTGCCGCCGGGCCTCCTCTATCGCGTCGTCGAGACCGGCGAGGGAGTCGACCTTGGTGATGCCGATCGAGGACCCCGCGCGCGCGGGCTTCACGAACAGGGGCCAGCCGTGGTCGCCCGCGAAGTCGACGATCTTCTTGCGGGCGGCGGACTGGTCCCGCTCCCACTCGCGGGGCCGGATCACCACGTACGGACCGACCTTCAGCCCGAACGAGGTGAACACGCGCTTCATGTACTCCTTGTCCTGGCCGACGGCCGAGGCGAGGACGCCCGAGCCGACGTACGGGACACCGGACAGTTCCAGCAGGCCCTGGAGGGTGCCGTCCTCGCCGTACGGGCCGTGCAGCACGGGGAGGACGACGTCGACCTCGCCGAGCGCCTTCGGTACCGCGCCGGGCTCGCTGTAGACGACCTCGCGGTTCGCCGGGTCGACGGGGAGGATCACCCCGCCCTCGCCCTCCTCGGTGAGCTGTTCGACCGTGGGCTGGCGCCGGTCGACGATCGCCATCCGGTCCGGTTCATCGGCCGTGAGCGCCCAGCGGCCGTCCTGGGTGATGCCGATCGGCAGGACGTCGTACTTCGTCCGGTCGATGGCGCGCAGGACGGCGCCGGCCGTGACCACGGAGATCCCGTGCTCGGAGCTGCGGCCGCCGAAGACGACGGCCACGCGCGGCTTGCGGGGCGGCTGCCCGGGGCTCTGGGGGAGGTTCTCGGTGCTCATATCGCGTTGAGAGTACCTGTTGGTAAAGGCCGAGTCAGCGCCACATCGGGCCGGTCGGCCGCGCGTCCCCGGTCGTCGCCCGGCGCCGTACGCTCCCGTCGTCCGGCGCCGTACGCCCTCGTCACCCGGTGTCGTACGCTCCGTCGCCGAGCGTCATGCGGGCGCCCGGCCGGTTCCCGGGCGCCCGGCGCCGGTCAGTGCCGCTCGGGCTTGGCGCTGCGCGACATCAGTTCCTTGACCGCGACGACCGGCGGCTTGCCCTCGTGGACGATCTCGACGACGGTCTCCGTGATGGGCATGTCGACGCCGTACCGGCGGGCCAAGTCCCGTACGGAGGTGCAGGACTTGACGCCCTCGGCGGTCTGCCTGGTGACCGCGATGGTCTCCTGCAGGGTCATGCCCTTGCCGAGGTTGGTGCCGAAGGTGTGGTTGCGCGACAGCGGCGAGGAGCAGGTGGCCACCAGGTCGCCGAGGCCGGCGAGCCCGGAGAACGTCAGCGGGTCGGCTCCCATGGCGAGGCCGAGCCGGGTGGTCTCGGCGAGCCCGCGGGTGATGAGCGAGCCCTTGGCGTTGTCGCCGAGGCCCATGCCGTCCGCGATGCCGACGGCGAGGCCGATGACGTTCTTGACGGCGCCGCCGAGCTCGCAGCCGACCACGTCGGTGTTGGTGTACGGGCGGAAGTACGACGTGTGGCAGGCGGCCTGGAGCCGCTGTGCGACGGCCTCGTCCGTGCAGGCCACGACGGCGGCGGCCGGCATCCGGGAGGCGATCTCACGGGCGAGGTTGGGGCCGGTGACCACGGCGACACGCTCCTGGCCGACCTTGGCGACGTCCTCGATCACCTCGCTCATCCGCATGGCCGAGCCGAGTTCGACGCCCTTCATCAGCGACACCAGCACGGTGTCCTCGGCCAGCAGCGGCGCCCACTCGGCCAGGTTGCCCCGCAGGGTCTGCGAGGGGACGGCGAGCACGGTGAAGTCGGCGCCGGCGGCGGCCTCGGCCGGGTCCGTGGTCGCCCGCACGGTGCGCGGCAGCTCGGCGCCGGGCAGGTAGTCGGGGTTCGTCCGGGTGGAGTTGACCGCCTCGACGAGCTCGGCCCGCCGCGCCCACAGGGTGACGTCGCATCCCGCGTCGGCGAGCACCATCGCGAACGCCGTACCCCACGAACCGGTGCCGAAGACGGCCGCCTTGACCGGCTTGCTCACGCGCCCCGCCCCTCTTCCTGTGCCCGTGGGCCCCTGTCCTGCCCGTCCATCCCGGCGGCGGTCCGGCCGCCGCCCGCGTACCGCTCGGCGCGGCCGCCCCCGCCGTTCCGCGCCGCCTCGGCGGCCCGGCGCCGCTGCTCGATACGGACCTGCTTCGGGTCGTACGGCGTCGCGGGCGCCTTCTCACCGCGGATGGTCTCCAGCTGCGCGGTGATGGCGGCCATGATCACCTCGGTCGCCTCCTTCAGCAGGTCCGGGGTCATCTCCTTGCCGTAGAAGCGCGAGAGGTCCACCGGCGGGCCCACCAGCACCTGGTGCGTCTTCCGGGGACGGATGCTGGGCTTCTTGGCGTACGGCGGCAGCAGCAGGTTGGCACCCCACTGGGCCACCGGGATCACCGGGCACCGGGTCTGCAGGGCGACACGTGCCGCGCCCGTCTTGCCGGTCATGGGCCAGCCGTCGGGGTCGCGGGTGAGGGTGCCCTCGGGGTAGAACGCCACGCACTCGCCGCGCTCCACGGCGTCGATCGCGGCCCGGAAGGCGCTGAGCGCGTCGGTGCTCTCGCGGTAGACGGGGATCTGCCCGGTGCCGCGCATCGCGGCGCCCACGAATCCCTTCTTGAAAAGCCCGCTCTTCGCGAGGAATCGCGGAACGCGCCCGGTGTTGTACTGGAAATGCGCGTACGCCAGGGGGTCCACGTGGGAATTGTGGTTCACCACGGTGATGAATCCGCCGTCGGCCGGAATGTTCTCCATTCCGCGCCAGTCCCGCTTGAGCAGCACCAGCAGCGGCGGTTTGCAGATGACCGCTGCGAAGCGATACCAGAAGCCGATTCTGCGGCGGGGCACGCGGACACCTTCCTCTAGAAATGTGGGGCCGGCGGCCCGGAAGCCGCACAAGTGTGGCCCCGCGCCGACGGTCTGTCGAGGACACCGTACGCCCCGGTGGGGGAACCGCCAGGGTGCCCAGGTCACGTCGCGGCGGGGCGTCCGGGTCACAATGGCCCCGACAAGGGAGGGACGGAGCGCTCGTGCGGTGGACCCTGGTGGTACCCCTGAAGCCCCTGGCTCGGGCCAAGAGCAGGCTTTCGGCGGCGGCCGGCGACGGGCTGCGCCCCGGTCTCGCGCTCGCCTTCGCCCAGGACACGGTGGCGGCCGCGCTGGAGTGCACGGCGGTACGGGATGTGGCGGTCGTCACGGACGACGCGCTGGCGGGCCGGGAGCTGGCCCGGCTCGGGGCGCGCATCGTCCCGGACTCGCCCGGGGCGGGCCTGAACGCGGCGCTGGTGCACGGGGCCGACGTCGTCCGCGCCACCCGGCCGGACTGCGCGGTCGCGGCCCTGAACGCCGATCTGCCGGCGCTGCGCCCCGCGGAACTGGCCCGGGTTCTCGACGCGGCCGCGGAATTCCCGCGCGCTTTTCTCGCGGACGCGGCAGCCGTCGGCACGACCCTTCTGGCGGCGGCTCCCGGTGCTGAACTGCGGCCGGCGTTCGGCGGGCGTTCCCGTGCCCGCCACCACGCATCGGGCGCCGTGGAACTGCTCTCCGACGCGGTGGCCTCCGTACGCCGGGACGTGGACACCGGCGAGGACCTGCGGGCGGCGCTGGCGCTGGGCGTGGGCCCGCGTACGGCGGCGGTGGCCGCGCGGCTGCTGATACCGGAACAGTAGGCTGCGGCCATGCAGGCGACCGCGTACACGTACGACCCCGAGACCCGCAGCGGGCAGGTGCTGCTCGACGACGGCACCCCGGTGTCCTTCGACGCGCCGGCGTTCGACGCGGGCGGACTGCGGCTGCTGCGGCCCGGGCAGCGGGTGCGCATCGAGACCGAGGGTGACGGGGCGTCCCGCCGGATCACCCTGATCACGCTGCAGACGTTCTGAGCTGCCGGCCGCCGCGCGGTGCGGGACTCACGGGTGCCCGCCGGCGCGCTCGGCAGCCCTGTGTATGGCCGGAAAGATCTTTCAGCGCGTGCCGCGGGCGTGTTGAACGGTCCCGCGCGCGACGGCCGCGCCGGCCGGGCCGAAGAGTGCCGCGAATACCGCGGGAAATGATCTGATGCGGGTCCGGTAAGTGCGACTGCAGAGTTTCTCAGGAATTCCCGAAAAACCCTGCGGACACGCCGCGGGCCGGAATCCCGAGGAGTCCGGCCCGGCGCGTGAGTGCCCTGCGCCCCTGCTTACCTGCTGCGGGCGGTGGTCTTCTTGGCGGCGGTCTTGCGTGCCGTCGTCTTCTTGGCGGGAGCCTTCTTCGCGGTGGTCTTCTTCGCCGGGGCCTTCTTCGCGGCGGCCGGCGTCGTCTTCGCCGGTGTGGCCTTCTTCGCCGTGGTCTTCTTCGCGGTCGCCGGCGTCGCCTTCTTCGCCGGTGTGGCCTTCTTCGCCGTGGTCTTCTTCGTGGCGGCGGCCGTCGTCTTCTTCGCCGGTGTGGCCTTCTTCGCAGCCGTGGTGGTGGCCTTCTTGGCGGCGGTCTTCTTGGTCGCGGCCTTCTTGACCGTCGCCGAAGCTCCGCCGGTCAGGCTGCCCTTGGGGGCCTTCCGCACCGCCACGTCGTTCTTCGGGAGCTTCTTCGAACCGCCCACCAGGTCCTTGAAGCCCTGGCCCGCACGGAAACGCGGCACGGAGGTCTTCTTGACCCGAACACGCTCACCGGTCTGCGGGTTGCGCGCGTACCGGGCGGGGCGGTCGACCTTCTCGAACGAACCGAAACCGGTGACCGAGACCCGCTGTCCGGCGACGACCGCGCGGACGATGGCGTCCAGAACGGCGTCCACAGCGTCGGCGGCCTGCTGGCGCCCGCCGAGCTTGTCCGCAATCGCTTCTACGAGCTGCGCCTTGTTCACGTCTTCCCCTTCGGAGACATCGCCAGAACGAATGTGTTCAAGCTTTTTCGCACGTTAGGCAGATATATACCGCAAATCAAACACGAAACGGGCTAATCACCCTTGTGCCGCAACGGACTCGAACCGCCGCGGAGTTCCTCAGCGGTCCTCCTCGGGGAATCGCCCCTCGTCGAGGTCCGTCATGAAGCTCTCCAGACGCCTTGCCGCACCGGCGAGATCGTGCTTGGCCGCGGCCGTAATGACCAGCAGCTTCCGGGTCAGCGCCATCCGTACGCCCTCCGGGACTTGCGATGCGCGCACTCTTGAGTGCGCTTCCTTGAGTTGGTCCGCGACCGCCGTATAGAGCTCGAGTTGGCCGTCGTGTTCCATGCACAGATTGTGCCATCTGGGGCGAGTTGTCGCCTGCGCAGGGGGCAACTGCCCTCTCCCAGAGGCATCTCAGGCACCTCTGTTCACTGTGGCACCGGGACTCGAGTACCCGTACAAGCACCCGCCCAACCAGGGCAGTTGACGAAATTCCCAGCCGTCGACACGCCGTTTCCGGGGCCGGACATGGCTGTACCCCCAACCGTCCACGATTGGGGGTACAGAGGGGTTTGCGGTGGCTGGAAATCATCCTTGTGCCGCAGCCGCCGGGGTCTTCTTCCCGGGGCGTCGCCGGTCAGTCACCGGTCCGGCATCAGCCCGGCACCGGCCCGGCACCGGCCCGTGTTCAGACCCGGAGCGTCCTCGGCTTGTACGAGGGCCGCTTGGCCTCGTACGCGGCGATGTCGTCCTCGTTCCGGAGCGTGATGGAGATGTCGTCGAGGCCGTTCAGCAGCCGCCAGCGGGAGTTCTCGTCCAGCTCGAAGGCGGCCGTGATGCCCTCGGCGCGCACCTCGCGGGCCTCGAGGTCGACCGTCACCTCGGCCTCGGGGTCCGCCTCGGTGAGCTCCCACAGGGCGTCCACGGTCTGCTGCTCCAGGACGACCGTGAGCAGGCCGTTCTTGAGTGAGTTACCGCGGAAGATGTCCGCGAAGCGGGAGGAGATGACGGTCTTGAAGCCGTAGTTCTGCAGCGCCCAGACCGCGTGCTCACGGGAGGAGCCGGTGCCGAAGTCGGGGCCGGCGACGAGCACCGAGGCGCCCTGCCGCTCGGGCCGGTTGAGCACGAACTCGGGGTCCTTGCGCCAGGCCTCGAACAGCCCGTCCTCGAAACCGTCCCTGGTCACCTTCTTGAGCCAGTGGGCGGGGATGATCTGGTCGGTGTCGACGTTGCTGCGGCGCAGCGGGACGGCCCGGCCGGTGTGGGTGGTGAATGCTTCCATGACTGATCAGACTCCAGCGGGCGCGGGGGTGTCGGCGTCGGCGAGGTCGGCCGGGGAGGCCAGATGGCCCAGTACGGCGGTGGCGGCGGCGACCTGCGGGGAGACCAGGTGGGTGCGGCCGCCCTTGCCCTGCCGGCCCTCGAAGTTGCGGTTGGAGGTGGACGCCGAGCGCTCACCGGGGGACAGCTGGTCGGGGTTCATGCCGAGGCACATGGAGCAGCCCGCGTGCCGCCATTCGGCGCCGGCCTCCTTGAAGACCACGTCCAGGCCCTCCTCGACCGCCTGCAGACCGACCCGCGCGGAGCCGGGCACGACCAGCATGCGTACCCCGTCGGCGACTTTGCGGTCCTTCACGATCGAGGCCGCGGCGCGCAGGTCCTCGATGCGGCCGTTGGTGCAGGAGCCCACGAAGACGGTGTCCACCTTGATGGACCTGAGCGGCTGTCCGGCCTCCAACCCCATGTACTCCAGGGCCTTTTCGGCGGCGAGACGCTCCGAGGCGTCCTCGTAGGAGGCCGGGTCGGGGACGGCGGCGGACAGCGGGGCGCCCTGGCCGGGGTTGGTGCCCCAGGTGACGAACGGCGACAGCGAGGCTGCGTCGATGACGACCTCGGCGTCGAAGACCGCGTCCTCGTCGGTGCGCAGGGTCTTCCAGTACTCCACCGCGGCGTCCCAGTCGGCGCCCTCGGGGGCGTGCGGGCGGCCCTTGAGGTAGGCGAAGGTGGTCTCGTCGGGGGCGATCATGCCCGCGCGGGCACCGGCCTCGATCGACATGTTGCAGATGGTCATCCGGGCCTCCATCGAGAGCTTCTCGATGGCCGAGCCGCGGTACTCCAGGATGTAGCCCTGGCCGCCGCCGGTGCCGATCCGCGCGATGATCGCCAGGATCAGGTCCTTGGCGGTCACGCCCTCGGGCAGCTCGCCGTCGACCGTGATGGCCATGGTCTTCGGGCGGGCCATCGGCAGCGTCTGGGTGGCCAGCACGTGCTCCACCTGCGAGGTGCCGATACCGAAGGCCAGCGCGCCGAAGGCGCCGTGCGTGGAGGTGTGGGAGTCGCCGCACACCACCGTCGTACCGGGCTGGGTCAGGCCCAGCTGGGGGCCGACCACGTGCACGACTCCCTGCTCGACGTCGCCGAGCGGGTGCAGGCGCACCCCGAACTCGGCGCAGTTCCTGCGCAGCGTCTCCAGCTGGGCGCGGGAGACCGGGTCGGCGATCGGCTTGTCGATGTCGAGGGTCGGGGTGTTGTGGTCCTCGGTCGCGATGGTGAGGTCGAGCCGCCGCACCTTCCGGCCGCTCTTGCGCAGACCGTCGAAGGCCTGGGGGCTGGTCACCTCATGCAGCAGGTGCAGATCGATGAAGAGGAGGTCGGGCTCGCCCTCGGCGCGCCGGACGACGTGGTCGTCCCAGACCTTCTCCGCGAGTGTCCTACCCATCGCTTTCCCTCCGGCCGGCCTGTCCGCGCCGGCCCAACTAGAGATCTTGGGGTGGCAGCGCCCGTCCCCCTGGGGCCGGTCCGGCCCCGTTCGGTCGAGTCGTCCGTTTCCGGGCGTGTGCCGCCATGCCCGTTCGGTCCTCGGGCCGCTGTGACTTCAAGAGTGGCGTGTTCCACCGAAAATTGAACTTGCGTTTCACAGAGTGAGACGCGAGTATCGTTGCATGGACAACAGTAGCGGCGTCGGCGTTCTGGACAAGGCAGCCCTTGTCCTGAGCGCTCTGGAGTCCGGTCCGGCCACCCTCGCGGGCCTGGTCGGCGCCACCGGACTGGCACGACCCACGGCCCACCGGCTGGCCGTGGCGCTGGAGCACCACCGCATGGTGGCGCGCGACATGCAGGGCCGTTTCATTCTCGGCCCGCGGCTGGCCGAGCTGGCCGCGGCGGCGGGTGAGGACCGGCTGCTCGCCACGGCGGGCCCGGTGCTGACCCACCTCCGCGATGTCACGGGCGAGAGCGCGCAGCTCTACCGCCGCCAGGGCGACATGCGCATCTGCGTCGCCGCGGCGGAGCGTCTGTCCGGCCTGCGGGACACGGTCCCGGTCGGCTCGACGCTGACGATGAAGGCGGGCTCCTCCGCACAGATCCTGATGGCCTGGGAGGAGCCCGAGCGGCTGCACCGCGGTCTGCAGGGGGCCCGCTTCACGGCGACGGCCCTGTCGGGCGTACGGCGCCGGGGCTGGGCCCAGTCCATCGGCGAGCGCGAGCCGGGCGTCGCGTCCGTGTCCGCACCCGTACGCGGCCCTTCCAACCGTGTGGTCGCCGCCGTCTCGGTCTCCGGTCCCATCGAGCGCCTGACGCGCCACCCGGGCCGGATGCACGCCCAGGCCGTCATCGACGCCGCCGCACGCCTCTCGGAGGCCTTGCGCCGCACCGGCTGACGCCGGTCCCGCACCTTCACCCACGCGTCTTCCGTACACCTCGGGGACGGTCGCCTCAACGCCGCGGCGGCCCCTCCCCGACGCACGCGCCCCTCCTCGGAGGGGCGCTTCTCATTTCTCCCGTGTCGTCCATGTCACGCCGGGCTCACGCCGGGCCGATCGGCTGCGCGGTCGCCGCGCCGGCCCATGGGCACGACGCCGGTGGCTCCGCCCAGGCCGTACTCGGGCATGTTCACGTACACCGACTCGTGACTCCCCGCCGGCACGACGTACGTCTCGTGCCAGAAGCCGACCTTCCCCTTTCCCTCGCGCAGCCGCCGGTTGAAGGCGGCCCGCCCACCGTGCTGTACGGACCGGTGCCGCTCAGCCTGCGCCGGCTCGCGGAGGCGGAGGGGTCGCGCCGCCGGTTCGGCGGGAGGTGACCGGGAGGGAAGGGGGACAAAGCGAAGGACCCTCCCGAGGGAGGGTCCTTCCGGTGTGTACCCCCGACCGGATTCGAACCGGCGCTACCGCCTTGAGAGGGCGGCGTGCTAGGCCGCTACACAACGGGGGCGTTGGATCATACGTTTCCGCAGATCCGAGCTGGTCTACCTGGACTCGAACCAAGACTAACTGAACCAGAATCAGTCGTGCTGCCAATTACACCATAGACCAATGTGGTTTAGACCAGTCAGTACCCCCGACCGGATTCGAACCGGCGCTACCGCCTTGAGAGGGCGGCGTGCTAGGCCGCTACACAACGGGGGCCCTAGCAGTTCCGAGGTGATCGGAACCAGTACCCCCGACCGGATTCGAACCGGCGCTACTGCCTTGAGAGGGCAGCGTGCTAGGCCGCTACACAACGGGGGCTTGCGGATGTGATCCGCGGGTGCAGATGCTGGTACATCTGCTGGCTGGCCTACCTGGACTCGAACCAAGACTAACTGAACCAGAATCAGTCGTGCTGCCAATTACACCATAGGCCACTGGAACGCAAGCCCCTGTGGGGATCTTGTTCTAGTTTCACGCTTCCGGGTCTCCGGCCTTTCGGCCCGCTCCCCGGCGGCGCAGAAAGAACATTACCCGAAGGAGGACGGGGCTCCAAAACGGGTATCCGCGCCAAGGATCGTCGGCAGTTCGGCCAGCGAGGCGATCCGGTGTGGTCCGACCGGCGGCACGTCCGGCGTGTACACGCCCGTACGGTCGATCCAGACCGAGAACAGCCCGGCCTCGGCGGCCCCCCGTCCGTCGATGTCCGGGTGGTCGCCGACGTACGCGACCTGGTGCGGGGGCAGGGCGAGCGCCTCGCAGGCGGCGTGGAAGGCCTGGGGGTCCGGCTTGGAGAAACCGAGGTCCGCGGCGCAGAGGATGGCCTCGAAGCGGTCATGGACGCCGAGGACGCGCAGCTTGCGGTCCTGGACGAGGAGGCTGCTGTTGGAGAGCACGGCGTGCCGGTGGCTGGTGGCGAGGGCCTCCAGGACGGGCAGGACGTCCGGGAAGAGCGCCCAGGCGCTCTCGTAGTGCCCGAGGTACCGCTGGAACCAGGCGTCGGCCTCCGCGTCCGTCAGGGCCGGCTCCCCCACGAAGGCCCGTACCCGGTCGCGGCGCTGCTCCTCGAAGGTGGCCTCGCCCGCCGCGAACCGCGCCCACTGCTCGTCGGTGATCTGCCGCCAGCGCGCGAGGGCCTGCTCCACGGTGTCGTACCCGTCGAGCAGGCCCTCGGCGGCCAGGTGCCCGCGCATGCCGGCCCGGTCGGCACTCGTGTAGTCGAAGAGGGTGTCGTCGACGTCCCAGACCACGGCCCGTATGTCCATGATCCGACGGTAGCGCGGGGGTGTGGGGCCCGTCCGCCGATTGCCGCCCGTCAGGCGGGGCTCCCGGTGGTTCCGGACGGGCCCGGGGCCACGAAGAAGTCCGTGAGGAAGCAGGTGACCTCGCCCGCGGACGAGCGGCCGATCCAGGTGGGGTAGGCACCGTCGCCCCAGCCGGATTCGAAGGCGGCCAGGGTGTGCCCGGTGGTGGAGGACGTGACCAGGTACGGGCCCGGGGACCGGTGGCTGCTGTCGAAGGCCCTCCACAGGGGCCCTTCGTCCTCGTGGGCGTCGGGGAAGGCCTCGTCGGCCGAGGCGTCGTAGAAGCAGCCGGTGCCGGAGTCGACGCCGTAGCCGTGGAACTCCTCCGCGCCGAGCGCGGCAGGGTCCTGATCGGAGGAGAGGGCCATTTCCCAGGCGGTGGCGGGCTCGTCGCGGATGACGAGGCGGGCGGCGGCCACCCGCAGGTCGGGCTCGTCGGTCGGGGAGTCGCCGGGCCAGGTGAGGGCCGCCACGGCCGCCTCGACGCGGTAGCGGCCGGGCTCGACCGCCACCGTGAAGGGCTCGGCGTCCCCCGTGCCCAGGTACATGAAGGGGTCGCACGCGGCGACCCGTCCGGTGGGAAGGTCCAGCACTCCGCCGTCGGACACGTGGATCACGCCGGTGGTCCCGTGCCTGCCGGTGAACGTGCTGCCGGGGGTGAACATCCAGGTGTGGTCGCGGGGGGACATCGGCATGACGGCGCCTTCCGGGTCAGGCGCGCGGGGACCTTGCGCGCCGGGTGAGCCGGAACGCTAGTGGGACCCACTGACAGGCGGGCGCGCGTGAGGGGCGGCGGCCGTTGTGGCCACCGCCCCTCACGCGCGCGTGCTTACGCCGTCAGCTTCGCCAGGGCCGCGTCGACGCGGGCCAGCGACTTCTCCTTGCCCAGGATCTGCAGGGACTCGAAGAGGGGCAGGCCGACGGTGCGGCCGGTGACCGCCACGCGGACCGGGGCCTGGGCCTTGCCGAGCTTCAGGCCGTGGGCCTCGCCGGCCGCCAGCACGGCCTCCTTCAGGGACTCGGGGGAGCTCCAGTCGGCCGCGTCCAGCTTCTCGCGGGCCGTGCGCAGCAGGGCGTCCGAGCCCTCCTTCATGGCCTTGGTCCAGGACGCCTCGTCGAAGACCGGCTCCGGCAGGAACAGGAAGTCGACGTTGTCCGTGATCTCGGCGAGGACCTTCAGGCGGGACTGCGCGTGCGGCGCGATGGTCTGCCACTTGGTCTCGTCGAAGTCCTCCGGCGCCCACGGGGCGACCGGCTGCTGGAGCCACGGCCGGCAGCGCTCGGTGAAGTCCTTCACGTCGAGCATGCGGATGTGGTCGGCGTTGATCGCCTCGGCCTTCTTCAGGTCGAAGCGGGCCGGGTTCGGGTTGACGTCCGCGACGTCGAAGGCCGCGACCATCTCCTCGATGGAGAAGACGTCCCGGTCCGCGGAGAGCGACCAGCCCAGCAGGGAGAGGTAGTTGAGCAGACCCTCGGGCAGGAAGCCGCGCTCGCGGTAGAGGTTCAGCGACGACTGCGGGTCGCGCTTGGAGAGCTTCTTGTTGCCCTCGCCCATCACGTACGGGAGGTGGCCGAAGGCCGGGATCTCCTTGGCGATCCCCAGCTCGATCAGCGCCCGGTAGAGCGCGATCTGGCGCGGGGTGGAGGAGAGCAGGTCCTCGCCGCGCAGGACGTGGGTGATCTCCATCAGGGCGTCGTCGACCGGGTTGACCAGCGTGTACAGCGGGGCGCCGTTCGCGCGGACGATGCCGTAGTCCGGGACGTTCTCCGGGGTGTACGTGATCTCGCCGCGGACCAGGTCCGTGAAGGTGATCGTCTCGTCGGGCATCCGGAAGCGGACGATCGGCTCGCGGCCCTCCGCCTCGTACTGGGCGACCTGCTCGGCGCTCAGCTCGCGGCAGTGGCCGTCGTAGCCGGACGGCTTGCCGGCGGCGCGGGCGGCCTCGCGGCGCTCCTCCAGCTCGGTGGTGGTGCAGTAGCAGCGGTAGGCGTGGCCGGCGTCGAGGAGCTTGTCGGCGACCTCCTTGTAGAGGTCCATGCGCTGCGACTGGCGGTACGGGGCGTGCGGGCCGCCGACCTCGGGGCCCTCCTGCCAGTCGAAGCCCAGCCAGCGCATCGAGTCCAGCAGCTGCTGGTACGACTCCTCCGAGTCGCGCGCCGCGTCGGTGTCCTCGATGCGGAAGACGAGAGTGCCCTGGTGGTGCCGGGCGAACGCCCAGTTGAACAGGGCGGTGCGGACCAGGCCCACGTGGGGGTTGCCGGTGGGCGACGGACAGAAACGTACGCGGACGGGTGCGCTAGCCACGCTTGACTACCTTGTTGGTGAGAGTGCCGATGCCTTCGATGGTGACGGCGACCTCGTCGCCGACAGCCAGGGGGCCGACCCCTGCCGGGGTGCCCGTGAGGATCACGTCGCCGGGAAGCAGCGTCATGGCCTCGGTGATGTTGACGATCAGGTCCTCGATGGAGTTGATCATCTCGCTGGTCCGGCCCAGCTGACGCTGCGCGCCGTTGACCGTGCACTGGATCGTGAGGTCGCTCGCATCCAGCTCCGTCTCCACCCAGGGGCCGAGCGGGCAGGACGTGTCGAAGCCCTTGGCCCTCGCCCACTGCTTCTCGCGCTTCTGGACGTCCCGCGCGGTGATGTCGTTGGCGCAGGTGTAACCGAAGATCACGTCCTTGACGCGCTCGCGCGGGACCTCGCGGCACATGCGGCCGATGACCACGGCCAGCTCGGCCTCGTGGTGCAGGTCCTCGGAGAAGGCCGGGTACTGGATGTCGTCGCCGGGGCCGATCACCGAGGTGGAGGGCTTGAAGAAGGCGAACGGGGCGTCGGGCACCTCGTTGCCGAGCTCCTTGGCGTGGTCCGCGTAGTTGCGGCCGAAGGCCACGACCTTGTTGGGCAGCACGGGCGGCAGCAGCCGGACCTTGCTCAGCGGGACCTTGGTGCCCGAGAGCTCGTACTCCGCGAAGGGGATGCCCTTGATGATGTCGAGCACGAGTTCGTCGGGCCGGTCGCCCTCGACCGCGCCGAACGCGACGTTCCCGTCGATGGAGAATCTGGCAATGCGCACGGGATCCCTGCGCCCCTCACTTGAGCCGGCTGGAGTCTGACGCTCCAGGCTAACGCGGCACAGGGTGGCGGCCCCGCGCATTACGGCCGCCCGGCCGCCGGGCGGCCGGCCTGCGCATGACGAAGGGCGCCCTGGACGTCTCGGGTGACGTCGGGGCGCCCTGCGGAGTCGTATGCGACCGATTGTGGTCGGTGCGTGACCGTTAGCCGTCGGTGCGTGACCGGCAGCCGTCGATTTCCGGTAGGACGGCACCGTCCGGGCGTCCGGCCGAGCGGGCGGGCGGGCGCCGCCGGTGCGAGCGGACGGCGGCCCGGAGCCGTACTACTCGGCCGCGAAGGCCTGGACCGGGAGCTCCATGAGGACGGTCCGCCGCGGGTTGGCGGTCCGGGAGGGGAGGTCGACGGAGTGCTCCAACTGCTTCGGCGCCAGCTCGTCGGCGTCGGTGAGGTGGGCCAGGGTCGTGCGCCGCGGGTTGGCTATGGCGCGGAACATCGTCGTCGTCTTCACTGCTGTACGTGACCTCGTGGGTGTGGGCGCCGGACGGGCTCACGAGCCGCCCAGGAAGCGCGGGTTGTCGGATTCGCCATCCCTGTAAAGCGTCAGGCTAAACATCCAATTCCCGGGGCAACTCGTGAAGATGACATGATCACTGTGTGAGTTTCCTCACTTACTAGTGAGCATTTCGGTCAATTCCGACCCTCAAGCCATCCCGGCGTAACGGACATTGCTCCTCTGAAGGGAGCATTCCGCTCCTGATCATGGCGACTGGGACACGTTGCCACCCTGGTCACCTCGTGGGTATACGCCCGTTATGCACAGGATCACCTTCCACACCTGGTGACGCATTCTGTACGTCGTGTCACGATGAGCCCAGGGTGACCCATTGGCCTTGTTGGAGATCCGGCACTGTGCTGGAATTCCACGGACCGCCGCGGGGAACAGCCGGCGCGCGAGGGGCGCAACGCAGCGCCGAGCAGCGGCGGGAAGGGGGAGGCAGCGCCGGTCACTCACGACCACCACGGGTGGCGCATTCAGGGCGCTCCCGACACGCCGACACCGTCTCGCCGTTCACACGGAGGGGCGCCTGGTCCAGAGGTTGCGACGCTAGTGCAGGGACGTTTCAAGAGGGATGGCAGCGCTTCGGCGGACCCGGAGCCGACCGGCGGGACCGACCGCGGTTCCTCGCCCCAGCACGCCCAGGCCCCGGGCGCGGCCGAGGCGGGCGACAGCGGCGAGCGTTCCGGGGCGTCCGGGGGCACGACGCCGTCCGCCGGGCCGAAGAACGGCACCGGCTCACGCATGGCCCTGCGCAACTGGCGCATCTCGACCCGTCTGGTGTCGCTGCTCGCGCTCCCCGTCGTCGCCGCGACCACGCTCGGCGCGATGCGCATCAGCGACAGCGTCGAGGACATCCAGCAGCTCGACAACATGCGGCTGCTGACGGAGATGACCAAGCAGGCGACCGAGCTCGCCGCCGCCCTCCAGTCGGAGCGCGACCTGTCGGCCGGTCCCCTCGCGCACGGCGCGTCGGCGGACGACTACACGGTCAAGGGCGTCCGCGACAAGACGGACACCGCCCGCAAGCAGTTCCTCAAGGCCAGCCAGGAGATCAACGACGCCGCCCAGGACGGCCGGCTCACCGGCGTCAAGGAGAGCCTCGTCGGCGTCGCGAGAGAGCTGATCCAGCTCAACGACATCCGCAGCAGCGCCTACGAGAACGAGAAGAACGCCACGCTCACCGTCGAGGCGTACCACCGGCTCATCAACCAGCTGCTCAACCTCTCCCAGGACATGGCGGAGGCCACCAGCAACCCGGAGATGATCCAGCGCACGCGCGCGCTCGCCGCGTTCTCCACCGCCAAGGAGTACGCCTCGGTGCAGCGCGCGATCATCGCCTCCGCGCTGCCGGCGAACAAGACCTCCTTCGGCGAGCTCTCCGAGAGCGACCGGCAGTACGGTCTCTCCGCGCTCACCAGCGAGGACTCCGAGCTCAACAGCTTCGGCACCATCTACGGCCAGGACGCGGCCGAGGAGCTGATGCGGCCCATCAGCGACGGCAACGCGACCATCAAGGCGGTCGACCTCTACGCCGACCGCGTCCTCAGTACCGAGACCGGTCTGCGTTCGCAGGAGAAGCGCTCCTACAAGGACTGGATCGACGCCGAGTCGGTCAAGATCCAGCAGATGAAGAACATCGAGGGCACGCTCCTCGACGAGATGGAGCAGACCGCCCGCCAGCTGCGCAGCGAGTCCGAGCGCGACGCGATCATCTCCGGTGCGCTGATCCTGCTGGTCCTCGGCATCTCGCTGGTCGGCGCGTTCGTCGTGGCCCGCTCCATGATCCGCTCGCTGCGCCGGCTGCAGGACACCGCGACCAAGGTCGCGGCGGACCGGCTGCCCGAGCTGGTCAAGCAGCTGTCCGAGTCGGACCCGCAGGACGTCGACACCTCCGTGGAGTCGGTCGGTCTGCACTCCCGGGACGAGATCGGCCAGGTGGCCGCGGCCTTCGACGACGTGCACCGCGAGGCGGTCCGCCTCGCCGCCGAGCAGGCCCTGCTGCGGGGCAACGTCAACGCGATGTTCACCAACCTCTCGCGCCGCTCCCAGGGTCTGATCCAGCGCCAGCTGTCGCTCATCTCCGAGCTGGAGTCCCGCGAGGCCGACCCGGACCAGCTGTCCTCGCTGTTCAAGCTGGACCACCTCGCGACCCGTATGCGCCGGAACGGCGAGAACCTCCTCGTCCTCGCGGGCGAGGAGCCCGGCCGCCGCTGGACCCGTCCGGTCCCGCTGGTCGACGTGCTCCGCGCCGCCGCCTCCGAGGTGGAGCAGTACGAGCGCATCGAGCTGGCCTCGGTGCCGGCCACCGAGGTCGCCGGCCGCGTCGTCAACGACCTCGTGCACCTGCTCGCCGAGCTGCTGGAGAACGCGACCTCCTTCTCCTCCCCGCAGACCAAGGTCAAGGTCACCGGTCACGCCCTGCCCGACGGGCGGGTGCTGATCGAGATCCACGACACCGGTATCGGCCTGTCCCCCGAGGACCTCGCGGCCATCAACGAGCGGCTCGCCGCGCCGCCCACCGTGGACGTCTCCGTCTCCCGCCGCATGGGTCTGTTCGTGGTCGGCCGCCTCTCGCAGCGCCACGGCATCCGCATCCAGCTGCGCCCGTCGGACTCCGGCGGTACGACCGCGCTGGTCATGCTCCCCGTCGATGTCGCCCAGGGCGGCCGGAAGCCCGCTCCGGGCAAGCCGGGCCAGGGCGGTCCCGGCGGCCCCTCCGGTGGTCCGGCCGCCGCGCAGGCCGCGGCCGGTGCCGCCGCCGCGCGCCGCGGAGGCGGGCTGCCCGGTGGCGGCGCTCCGGGTGGCAACCGTCTCGCCGGCGCTCCGCAGCGCGGGCAGGTGGGCGCCGGCCAGGGGCCGCGCGCCGCGCTGCCCGGCAGCGACCAGGGCGGGCGTCCGGGCGGGCCGCGCGGTCCGCAGGGCGGACCCGCCGTCCCGCCGCAGGGCCGGCCGGCGGGTGCCGGTGCCGGTGCGTTCGGCGGTCAGGCGCCGGGCGCCCCGCAGGACATGACGGCCGCCGGGACCGGCGCGCCGCAGAACTTCGACGACTCCGGGCGCCAGGGCGGCTTCGCCGGCGGCGGCTCCGGACTGCGCCAGGGCGGTTCCCTCGGCGAGGGCGGCTTCGGCGGGCAGCGCCAGGGCGGTCCGGGCCAGGGCGGTCGCGCCCAGGGTGGCCGGGGCGGCTTCGGTGACAGCGCCCCCGCCGGGGACCGTACGTCCGGGGCCGGCGCCCCGAAGCAGCGCCAGGAACGTTCCGGCAGGCGTCGGCCGCAGTTGCCGGGGCGCGGTGGTCCGCGCGCCGAGCTGCCCGGCGGCAGCGCGCAGCCGCGGACGCCGAGCTGGAGCGACGAGAACGCGCAGCCGCCGGTGCAGCGCGCCTCGCTGGACGCCCCCCGCGGCCACGAGGAGCCCGACGCCACCGCGCAGATGCCGCGGATCGACGACCGCCAGGGCCCGGGCGCGACCACCGAGATGCCGCACGTGGGCAACGACCGGGGTGCCGCCGGCACCGGCGAGTTCCCGCGTCCCGGGGCCGGGGCGCCGCACGCCGGGCTGCCGCAGCAGGGCGACGACGGGCAGTTCCGCCGTTCGGACATCTTCGGCGATCCCGGCGCGTCCCCGGCACAGAGCCGCTACCCCGCGCCCGGCCAGGGCAGCCCGCAGGACACCGGCCAGTACCCGGCAGCCGCTCAGGGCAATCCGCAGGAGACCGGCCAGTTCGCCGCGCCCGGCCAGGGCAGCCCGCAGGACACCGGCCAGTACCCCGCGCCCGCCCAGAGCCCGAACGGCACCGGTCAGTTCGCCGCCGCGGGCTACGGGAACCATCAGGACCCGTCCACCGCGGGCTACGGGAACCACCAGGACCCGTCCGCCACGGGCCAGTTCGAGCGGCCGCAGCCGAACGGCGGCGCCGACTTCGGCGCGCCCGGCCGGCCGGACCGGCAGCGTCCGCCGATGCAGCAGCGGTCCGCGCGGCCGCAGGCTCCCGAGGCCCTGCCGCCCGCGGCGGGTCCGGGCGACGGCCGGACGCCGCTGTACGACACCCTGGAGACCAACTGGTTCCGCCAGAACGGCCGCGCGGCGGACGCCGGGCAGAGCAACAACGGCCATGGCCAGGCCGATGCCGTTCGCGGTGACGCCGGGCAGGCCAATGGCGCGGCGCAGCCGCCGGCCCCCGCGGCCGACCCGCACCCGGCCGGCCAGGCCTCGGCGGGCTGGCGCACCTCCCCCAACGACGAGCTCGTCCGCCAGGCCGAGCGCGTCCGTCAGCCGTCGGCAGGCGGGATCACCACGTCCGGCCTGCCGCGCCGGGTACCGCGCGCGAACCTCGTGCCGGGCACGGCTCAGCAGCAACAGCACCACACCGGTCCGCAGGTCTCGCGCGCGCCAGACGACGTGCGCGGCCGGCTGACCAATCTCCGTCGGGGCATCGCGCAGGGTCGCCAGGCCGGTACCGGCCAGACCGGCAGTTACCCGAGCCCCACTCACCAGCAGGAGCGTTAGTTGAGCCAGATGAGCCAGGCGGCACAGAATCTCAACTGGTTGATCACCAACTTCGTGGACAACACCCCCGGGGTGTCCCACACCGTCGTCGTGTCCGCCGACGGACTCCTTCTGGCGATGTCCGAAGGCTTCCCGCGCGACCGCGCCGACCAGCTCGCGGCCGTCGCCTCGGGCCTCACCTCGCTCACGGCCGGGGCCTCCCGGATCTTCGAGGGCGGGAACGTGGCCCAGACGGTCGTGGAGATGGAGCGCGGCTTCCTCTTCCTGATGTCCATCTCCGACGGTTCGTCGCTCGCGGTCCTGGCCCACCCGGACGGCGACATCGGCCTCATCGGCTACGAGATGGCACTGCTCGTCGACCGCGCGGGCGCCGTGCTCACGCCCGACCTGCGTGCCGAACTGCAGGGCAGCCTGCTGCACTAGCTCCAGCTCGTCCCACGACCCCACACCGTCCGGCCGCCCCCGTCCCCCCACCGGCCCCGTCAGACGGCACGACTGACCCTGCTGTCCCGCCCGGAGGATCCATGACCCCGCCCACCGCTCATCATGATCCGTACGCCGAGCCGTACGGCGACGAGGGCGACCAGCCGCTGGTACGGCCGTACGCGATGACCGGCGGCCGGACCCGGCCGCGCTACCAGCTCGCCATCGAGGCGCTGATCAGCACGACGGCCGACCCCGCGGCGCTCATGGGGCTGCTCCCCGAGCACCAGCGCATCTGCCACCTGTGCCGTGAGGTGAAGTCGGTGGCCGAGGTGTCGGCCCTGCTGTCCATGCCGCTCGGTGTGGCACGGATCCTCGTCGCGGACCTGGCGGAGGCCGGACTCGTCGCGATCCACCAGCCCGGTGGCGACGAGAGCAACGGCGGCGCGCCGGACGTGACACTGCTCGAAAGGGTGCTCAGTGGACTTCGCAACCTCTGACGCGGGGAGGTCGACCACCTCCGCGAAGATCGTGGTGGCCGGCGGCTTCGGCGTGGGCAAGACCACGTTCGTCGGCGCCGTCTCGGAGATCAACCCGCTGCGCACGGAGGCCGTCATGACGTCTGCTTCGGCGGGCATCGACGACCTCACCCACACCGGGGACAAGACCACCACCACGGTGGCCATGGACTTCGGCCGCATCACCCTGGACCAGGACCTCATCCTGTATCTGTTCGGCACCCCCGGCCAGGACCGCTTCTGGTTCATGTGGGACGACCTGGTCCGCGGCGCCATCGGCGCCGTCGTCCTCGTCGACACCCGTCGGCTGGCCGACTGCTTCCCGGCCGTCGACTACTTCGAGAACAGCGGCCTGCCCTTCGTCGTGGCTCTCAACGGCTTCGACGGCCAGCAGCCCTACCAGCCCGAAGAGGTCCGCGAAGCCCTGCAGATCGGCCCCGACACCCCCATCATCACCACCGACGCCCGCCACCGCGCGGACGCGAAGAGCGCGCTGATCACGCTGGTGGAGCACGCGCTCATGGCACGATTGCGGTAAGACGTCCCGGACATCCCCGCCGTCCCGTACGCACCGTTGCACCGGCTTGCCCCGTCCGGATCCAGCATCCAAGTCGTCAGTGCCGTACGGAAGTTGCCGTAGTTACACGGATGCCGACTGTGTCGTTTGACACGGTCGGCATCGGTGTTCATAACGTTTCGACAGAGATATGCGGTGGTACGGCCACGCGTCGCGATCGGACGGTGCCACTCCGCTCACAAAGCTCCCGTCTTTTGCCGCGGCTCGCTCTTTATGACCGTTTTATTCGGGACTTACATCACGTGCAATCAGCGCTTTCCGGTGTTTGGAAGAGCGCAGGCTGACGTGCTGGAATGCCTGAACTGCCCAATAGTCAAAGACGTACTAGGGCCTGGAGTCACCCACGCGGCACGACGTAGGTGCCGGCGCCGAGAGGTTGTTGGTCGAGTGAGGCGAAGCAAGAACAGTCCCGAGCCGTCGGCGCGGGGCAACTTCACCCCGCCGCCGCGCGGGGCGGCACCCGCACAAGTGTCCGGCCCCGAGACGCCGGCCGCGGCCGCTCCCGGCGGCAGCGGAAACCGTCTCTCGCCGCGCAACTGGCGGGTGCCGACCCGGCTGAACGCGATCCTGCTCATACCCGTGCTCGTGGGCCTGGTCATGGGCGGCTTCCAGGTGAAGAGCTCGATCGACACCTGGCAGGAGGCCGAGGACGCGGAGAACACCGCCCGTCTCGTGCAGGCCTCCCTCGTCTACGCGAACGCCCTCTACAACGAGCGCGACCTCACCGCCGCTCCCCTGCTGCAGGGCAAGGGCCAGGACGACGAGACGGTCACCAAGGCCCGCGCGGCCAGCGACGAGGCCGCCGATGCCTTCGACGCCGCCACGAGGAGCATGCCGCAGAAGGACGGCCTGGAGCGCCGTCTGAAGATCTTCAAGAATGTCGAGCCCAACCTGGAGAAGCTGCGCGCGAACGCGTACACCTCCAAGCTCACCGGGGTGCAGACCGAGGAGGGTTACACCGAGGTAGCCCACCCCCTGATGGAGTTCGCCAACGAGCTCGGTCTCGGCACCGGCAACATCACCAGCTACGGCCGTGCGGTCTACGCGATCTCGCTCACCAAGGCCGCGCTGTCGCTGGAGCGCTCGATCGGCATGCACCTGCTGGTCGAGCCCGGTCCCGGCGCCGGCAGCCTGGCCAGCCAGCGCACCGCCCTCGCCTCGTACGCCTACCTCGAGCGCATCGCCATGGAGGAGTTCCTCGGAGGCGGCACCGAGGCCGACGCGCAGCGGCTCGACGAGGAGACCGCCGACGTCAAGGCCGAGGCCGCGGAGCTGGCCAAGAAGGCCAAGGCGGAGGCCGACGCCGCGGGCGAGGACTACGTGGCCCCGCCGGCCGACCCCACGGACATGGTCGCCGCGCTCGCGGGCCTGGACTCGACCCAGCCCGACGCCCGTGCCGCGCTCGCCGCGAAGGGCATCACGCCGGAGAACTGGTGGGCGGTCAACACCCTGAAGTTCGACGCCTACGGCGCGATCGAGTCAGACATGGCCGACGCGGCCGTGGCCGAGGCCGCGTCCATCGCCGACGACGCCAAGACGGACGCCTTCATCACCGCCGCGATCGTGGTGCTCGCCCTGCTCGCCGCGTTCATCATCGCCGGGCGCATGGCCCGCCAGATGAGCCGCTCGATGCGCCAGCTCCGCTCCGCCGCCTTCGGTGTCGCCGAGCAGCGTCTGCCGGCACTGGTCGACCAGCTCTCGCGCACCGACCCGGGCCGCGTGAACACCCGTGTCGAGCCCATCCCGATCCACACCACGGACGAGATCGGCGAGGTCGCCCGCGCCTTCGACCAGGTGCACCGCGAGGCCGTCCGGCTCGCCGCCGAGCAGGCCCTGCTGCGGGGCAACATCAACGCCATCTTCACCAACCTCTCGCGCCGCAACCAGTCGCTGATCGAGGGCCAGCTGACCCTCATCACCGACCTGGAGAACAACGAGGCCGACCCGGACCAGCTGGAGAACCTCTTCCGGCTGGACCACCTCGCGACCCGTATGCGCCGCAACGGCGAGAACCTCCTCGTCCTCGCGGGCGAGGAGCCCGGCCGCCGCTGGGACCAGCCGGTGCCGCTGATCGACGTGCTGCGCGCCGCCTCCTCCGAGGTGGAGCAGTACGAGCGCATCGAGCTGTCCGGTGTCCCCGAGGCCGAGATCCACGGCCGCGCCGTGACCGACCTCGTGCACCTGCTGGCCGAGCTGCTGGAGAACGCCACCACGTTCTCCTCGCCGCAGACCAAGGTCCGCGTCACCGCGACCCGGCTGCCCGACGGCCGGATCATGGTCGAGATCCACGACAAGGGCATCGGCCTGACCGCCGAGGACTTCGCGGACATCAACCACAAGCTGGCCAACCCGCCGACCGTCGACGCCGCGATCTCGCAGCGCATGGGCCTGTTCGTGGTCGGCCGGCTCTCCGACCGGCACGGCATCCGCGTCCAGCTGCGCCCCTCCGGCGAGCAGGCGGGCACCACCTCGCTGGTCATGCTCCCGGACGCCATCACCCACGGTGGCGGTGGCGAGCAGCAGCCGCAGGCGGACGAGTTCACGGTCTCGCAGATCATCCCGGAGCAGCAGACGTACCAGGCGCCCTCGGACCAGCTGCGGACGGCCGCGGAGCTCGGCTTCGACGACAGCCGCTACTCCGAGGTCCCGAACGACCTCCGCGGGCTGGACCCGGTCGGCCGCTCCCTGATGCGCGAGAACCGCCGCGCGGCCCTGGAGGCCCAGGCACAGCACGGCCACCCTGTCGAGAACCAGGCGAACCAGGCGGGCCAGGCGCACCAGGACACCCCCGAGGCCCCTGCGTACGGCGACGGCTTCGAGGCGGCCCAGCAGGCGTACGACACCGGCCAGACGCCTTACCCCGGCCGGCAGGCGGGCTACGACCAGCAGACGGCGTACGGCGAGCCGCAGCAGCCCGCGTACGACGACTCCTACTTCCCGCCGAACGGCGCCGTGCCGCAGGGCGAGTCCTTCCCCGCGACCAGCGCCTATCCCGGGCCCTCCTATGCGGAGCCGGCCCAGGACGAGGCGACCGGCACGCACGCCGCTCCGACCGAGTCGTTCCCCGCCTTCCAGGAGGCCTCCTACCGGGACGACTGGCCGCAGCAGGACGGCTACCAGGGCGGCTACCCGTCCGAGTACGCTCCGGAACCGGAATCTTCGCAGGCCGCTGACGTGAACGAGGCGGACCGCGTAGGCTTCGACCGTCCGGGACCGGCTCCCTCCACCGTCCACGAGCTGACCGACTCCGGGCTGCCGCGCCGCGGCTCCCCCGCGAACGGCGCCGGCCGGCAGCAAGGGTCGCAGGACCCGGCGGCCACGGGGGCGGACGGCGAGTGGCGTTCCGCCAACGACGAGCGGTGGCAGCAGGCCTCGCAGCTCCGTAAGCCCAAGGCGGGCGGAGTGACCTCGTCCGGCCTGCCGCGGCGGGTGCCCAAGGCCAATCTGGTCGAGGGGGCCGCCGCATCGACCCCCCAGGGAGGCCCACAGGTCTCCCGCGCCCCCGAGGATGTCCGGGGCAGGCTGAGCAACCTGCGCCGGGGAGTCCAGCGGGGACGCAACTCAGGCAGTGAAACGAACGGCCAGGGCTTCGGTCCTGACAGCACCTACAACCAGGAGCGTTAGTGTGAGCCCGATGAGCCAGGCGGCACAGAACCTGAACTGGTTGATCACCAACTTCGTGGACAACACCCCGGGGGTGTCCCACACGGTGGTGGTCTCCGCCGACGGACTCCTTCTGGCGATGTCCGAAGGCTTCCCCCGCGACCGCGCCGACCAGCTCGCGGCCGTCGCCTCCGGACTGACCTCGCTGACCGCGGGCGCCTCCCGGATCTTCGAGGGCGGCAGCGTGAACCAGACGGTTGTGGAGATGGAGCGAGGGTTCCTCTTCATCATGTCCATCTCCGACGGTTCGTCGCTCGCGGTCCTCGCTCACCCGGAAGCGGACATCGGCCTCATCGGGTACGAAATGGCGCTCCTGGTGGACCGTGCCGGTACGGTCCTGACCCCCGATCTGCGTGCGGAGCTCCAAGGGAGCCTTCTCAACTAACAGACAGACGGTGCGTTTTCGCGTCCCGTGGCCGTAAGGTTTCGGGACGCGGCTTCCACAGTGATGGATGCCCGGCACAGTCGGAGGAGGAGAAAAGTGGCAACACCCCCAGGCGGTTCGTCTTCGGGCAACTGGTCCTACGGCCCTGGCCAGGGTCAGGGCCAGGGTGAGCAGAACCGGTACAACTTCCCCTCCGCACCCAGCCAGCACCGGCAGCCGTACGCGCACCCGGGCCCCCAGGGGCCGGGGCAGTCGCCGTACGACCAGCCGCAGGCACCGCGCATCCAGCCCGTGCAGCCGCAACGCCGCACCCCTGAGCCGTCGCCCTCCGGGGCGTCGAACCCCCTGGTGCGCCCGTACGCCATGACGGGCGGCCGCACCAGGCCGCGCTACCAGCTCGCCATCGAGGCGCTGGTGCACACCACCGCGCAGCCGCACCAGATGCAGGGGCAACTGCCCGAGCATCAGCGGATCTGCAACCTCTGCCGAGAGATCAAGTCGGTCGCCGAGATCTCGGCGCTGCTGACCATTCCCCTCGGCGTGGCCAGGATCCTCGTCGCCGACTTGGCGGAGGCGGGCCTGGTCGCCATCCATCAGCCCGGCGGCGACGAGAACGCCGGTGGCCAGCCAGACGTGACACTGCTCGAAAGGGTGCTCAGTGGACTTCGCAAGCTCTAGCGGAGGGCCGGTTTCTCAGAGTCGCTCCACCACCTCCGCGAAGATCGTGGTGGCCGGCGGCTTCGGCGTGGGCAAGACCACGTTCGTCGGCGCCGTCTCGGAGATCAACCCGCTGCGCACAGAGGCCGTCATGACGTCTGCTTCGGCGGGCATCGACGACCTCACCCACACCGGGGACAAGACCACCACCACGGTGGCCATGGACTTCGGCCGCATCACCCTGGACCAGGACCTCATCCTGTACCTGTTCGGCACCCCCGGCCAGGACCGCTTCTGGTTCATGTGGGACGACCTGGTCCGCGGCGCCATCGGCGCCATCGTCCTCGTCGACACCCGCCGCCTCGCCGACTGCTTCCCGGCCGTCGACTACTTCGAGAACAGCGGCCTGCCCTTCGTCATCGCCCTCAACGGCTTCGACGGCCAGCAGCCCTACCAGCCCGACGAGGTCCGCGAAGCCCTCCAGATCGGCCCCGACACCCCCATCATCACCACCGACGCCCGCCACCGCGCGGACGCGAAGAGCGCGCTGATCACCCTGGTGGAGCACGCGCTGATGGCGCGGCTGCGCTAGCACCGCCGCACAGCACGACCAGAGGGGGAGCCCTCTCCGAACCGGAGAGGGCTCCCCCTTTCGTGTGCCGCTGCACGTGCCAAAGGGGCCCACCCGGCCGGGTGGGCCCCTTCACGGGGTCGTACGGGCTCAGCGCCAGCTGTGCGGGGCCCGGAAGCCGGACTCGCGTTCCAGACGGCGCCAGCCGGCCCGGTCGCGGCCGCGGTGGGCCGGGGCCGTCTCGGTGGGGCGGGCCGCCGCGCGGGCCATCAGGACGGCCGTGATGGCGGCGACCTCCTCGGGCCCTGCGTGGCCCCTCTCGACGCGGATGTCAGGGATGTTCATGAGGCTCGAGTCTCCGTGAATGAGGTTGCCGCGGAGCTACCGCGGGGGAACCGCCGCGTTACTGCGGGGGGTTGCCGTGCTTGCGGGAGGGCAGGTCGGCGTGCTTGGTCTGGAGCATGGCCAGGGACCTGATCAGGACCTCGCGGGTGCCGGCCGGGTCGATGACGTCGTCCACGAGGCCGCGCTCGGCCGCGTAGTAGGGGTGCATCAGCTCGGACTTGTACTCCTTGACCATGCGGGTGCGCATCGCCTCGGGGTCCTCGGCGTCGGCGATCTGCCGCCGGAAGATGACGTTGGCGGCGCCCTCCGCGCCCATCACCGCGATCTCGTTGGTGGGCCAGGCGTAGGTCAGGTCGGCGCCGATGGACTGGGAGTCCATGACGATGTAGGCACCGCCGTAGGCCTTGCGCAGGATCAGGGAGATCCGGGGCACGGTGGCGTTGCAGTAGGCGTACAGCAGCTTGGCGCCGTGCCGGATGATGCCGCCGTGCTCCTGGTCGACGCCGGGCAGGAAGCCGGGCACGTCCAGGAAGGTGACGATCGGGATGTTGAAGGCGTCGCACATCTGGACGAAGCGGGCGGCCTTCTCGGACGCCTCGATGTCCAGCACGCCGGCCAGGGTCTGCGGCTGGTTGGCGACGATGCCGACCACCTGGCCGTCGAGGCGGGCCAGGGCGCAGATGATGTTGCGGGCCCAGCGCTCGTGGACCTCCAGGTACTCGCCGTCGTCGACGAGCTCCTCGATCACCTTGGCCATGTCGTAGGGCCGGTTGCCGTCCGCCGGGACCAGGTCCAGCAGGACGTCGGAGCGGCGGTCGGCGGGGTCGGCGGACTCCGTCCGGGGCGGGTTCTCGCGGTTGTTCTGCGGGAGGAGGGAGAGGAGGTAGCGCACCTCGGCGATGCACGTCTCCTCGTCGTCGTACGCGAAGTGGCACACGCCCGAGGTCTCGGCGTGCACGTCCGCGCCGCCGAGGCCGTTCTGGGTGATCTCCTCGCCGGTGACGGCCTTGACCACGTCCGGGCCGGTGATGAACATCTGCGAGGTGTCGCGGACCATGAACACGAAGTCCGTCAGGGCGGGGCTGTAGGCCGCGCCGCCCGCGCACGGGCCCAGCATCACGCTGATCTGCGGGATGACGCCGGAGGCCTTGGTGTTGCGCTGGAAGATGCCGCCGTAGCCGGCGAGGGCCGAGACGCCCTCCTGGATGCGGGCGCCCGCGCCGTCGTTCAGGGAGACCAGCGGGGCGCCGGCCGCGATGGCCATGTCCATGATCTTGTGGATCTTGGTGGCGTGGGCCTCGCCCAGCGCACCGCCGAAGATCCGGAAGTCATGGGCGTAGACGAAGACCGTGCGGCCCTCCACCGTGCCCCAGCCGGTGATCACACCGTCCGTGTACGGCTTCTTGGCCTCCAGCCCGAACCCGGTGGCCCGGTGCCGGCGCAGCTGCTCGACCTCCTGGAAGGAGCCCGGGTCCAGCAGCAGCTCGATCCGCTCCCGCGCGGTGAGCTTGCCCTTGGCGTGCTGCGCCGCGGTGGCCTTCTCGCTCGGCCCGGCCAGCGCCCGCGCACGGATCTCGTGGAGTTCGGCCACACGCCCACGGGCATCCGTCGGTTCGCCCGGCGCCTCATCCAAAACGGTCATGTAGTGACTCTACGAAGCGGACTACCGAAAGCGGGCCGTCGACTCCGTACAGTCTCCGGCCCGTTTTCCTGGTAGCACTGAACAGAACCATTGTCGGATGCAGCCGATCCGACTGCTCAGAGAGGGTCCGGATTGTCGGGGTCACACAAAGTGGTCAGCCGAGAGACACCTCACATCGATGGGTCGCGCATACCTCCTCCGGAGTGACGCGCACCCGCAGCCGCCGTCCCGTCGCGATCACCTCGACCGACGGGTCGGCCCGTACGACGGCGCGTACGGGACGGTGCCAGACGACCTCCAGTGTCTCACCCGTACGTGGCGGTTCGCTCACACAGAGGGTGGCGGTACGGCCCCGGCTCCGGACGAGCACGCTCGCGGGCGCCGTGGCGGTCAGCGGGCCCGCCGTGCCGGGCGCCCAGAAGTTCACGGCCGTGAGGCCGAGCGGGCGGACGTGCACGGCCTGGCGGCGGGCGTCGTTGGCGAGGACGGCCAGCCAGTCGCGGTCGGCCGCGCGGGCGGCGACGCGGTCGCGTGGGGCGCCGGGCATCAGGACGTACACGTAGGACGCGGCCTCCGGGTCCGTGCCGTGGTCCAGCCAGAGGGTCTGCCAGCGGCGGGTGCGGCGCTCGGTCGTCCCGCCGGTGTTGATGCCGGACCAGGAGCCGGTTCGGTCCTCACGGAGTGTGCGCAGGTCGCCGCCGGAGGGGAGGATCCACCCGCCGTGGCCCGCCAGGTGGGCCCAGCCGCGCCGGACGGTGAACTCCTGCTCGCCGCCCTCGCCGAGGTTGCGGTTGTCGACCACCGTCTCGACCGGCACACCGTCCGCGCAGCTGATGCCCGCGCCCAGGCAGACGACGGAGTCCGCGAGACAGAACCAGGACTTGCGGGCCTCGAGCGTGGAGCCCAGGCCCCTCAGGTGCTGGCCGATCGCCGCGTACTCGCCGTCCGTGGTCCCGCCGACCCAGCGCACGTCGGGCTTGGGCGCGCCCCACTCGCCGCCCTCCTTGTCGGCGAGCCGCTGGGTGGAGACGGTCGTGCCGGGCAGGCGGTACCAGTCGACGGTGGGCCAGTACCAGTTCGTGTACTGGTCGCTCGGCTCCCCCGCCGGCCACCACAGCGTCATCCCCGCGCCGGTGTGCCAGCCGCGCGGGTTCTCGCCGTTGCCGCACTCGTAGTGGGCGATCCGGCCGGACGCCATGGCGATGTTCAGGGCGAACCCGGGGCGGCGGTGGACGGCGCGGTCCATGGCGGCGAACAGGTGGTGGCCGACGGGGTCGGCGGCGGGCGGCACCGCGGAGCCGGCGACGGCGTGCAGCCGGGCGAGCTCCGCGACGCCGAACTGCCGGGCCGTGAGGACCGGTGACACCGTGTCCCGCTCGATCCACCCCTTGATCCGCCCGTACCAGCGCTCGCGCTCGGCGGCGTCGGCGGCCTGGGCGAGCACCGCGATCGCGGCGATGATCCCCTGCCCGTGGACGTGGTCGCTACGCATGATCCCCTGGTCGTCGCCCTTGAGGAGGCCGCGGCTGATGGCCCGCCCGTTGACGCTGTCCATCACCAGGCCGTCGTGGATCAGCGGCGCGTAGGCGCGCTCCACGCTGTCGAGGACGATCTGCCGGTTCGGGTCGGTGACCTCCCAGTCCGACCCGGCGAGCAGCGCGAAGAGCCGTCCGAGGCCGTCGAGCAGGACCTGTCCGTACGTCCCCGAGTACGCGACCCACGTGTGCTGGACGAACGAGCCGTCGGCGTACAGCCCGTCTCCTTCGGTGACGTACGGGAACACCGGGGAGAGGGCGTCCCGGGCCAGCGCGATCTTCTCGGGGGCACGGCCGAGGATGCCGCGCAGGGCGACGGAGCGGCAGAGGTCGACGCGGTTGGCGCCGGTGGAGGTGCCCGAGTAGTCGCGGAGCATCGCGTCCGGGATGAAGTGGTCGACGGCCGCGCACACCGCCGCCCGCTGATCGTCCGTCAGGTGGTCGTGGAGGGCGGCCGTGATGTCCATGAGGAGGCGGGGGCTGCCGATCTGCCACTCCCACCAGTTGCCGTAGCGGGTGGTGGAGGGGTGGTAGACGGTCGCGGAGAGGTGGTCGAGCCCGCGGCTGACGTCCGCGAGGAGACCGGCGTCGGCGGTGAGTCCGGTGCCCTGCTGGACGTACGCCTGGGTCATCGTCCACAGACGGCTGTAGCTCCAGGTGATGCCGGAGGGCGGGTCGAAGGGGTGGCCGGGCCAGAGGGAGGTGGGCGTGGGGGCCATGGCGGCGCGGTACTCGCGGGCGAGGTCGCCGGTCCCGCGCAGGCGGGAGGCGTACGGTTCGGCCGCCGGGTCGTAGCCGGCGCCGAGCGCGAGGGTGAGCCAGCGGCGCCGGAGGGTGGCGTACGGGTCGTCGGCGGCGGCGTGCGCGGAGAGGGCTCCGGGCGGGCCGGACGCTCCGGTGACGGCCGGCACCAGGGCCGCCGCGAGGAGGACGGCACGGCGGGTGAGGGCCGGAAGGGCCCGGTGCGTACGGGGCGGAGGCACACGGCGCTCGGGAGTCATGGTCAAGCCCTCTACCACCGGAAGCGCCCCAGGGGAACGGGGCGTCAGCCGAAGCGGTGCAGCAGCCGCCGGTACAGCGCGGGAGAGACGCCGCGCACCCGGCCGGGCAGGGCCAGCCAGGACGGTACGAAGACGTCGTCGCGTCCGCGGCCGACCGCGTCCCAGACCGCGCCGGCGACCCGGGCGGGCGGCGTGAGCCGCGGCCGGGTCCGCGTGTAAGGGGCGCCGCGCCGGTCGAAGAAAGGCGTGTCCACGGGCCCGGGCACCACAAGGGTCACCCCGACCCCGGTGCCGCGCAGTTCCTGCCGCAGCGCCTCCGCGAACGCGGCCACCCCGGCCTTGGCCGCCGAGTACACCGCCTCGTCCCGTACGCCGACGCCGCCCGCGATCGATCCGACGAGGACGACCCGCCCCCGGCCCGCCGCCACCATCGAGGGCAGCACCGCCCGTACGAGGTGCAGCGTGGCGTTGAGGTCCAGGGCCAGCACCTGGTCGATGGCGGAGTGCGGCATGGCCACGAAGGGGCCGGCCCAGCCGATGCCCGCCCCGGCGACGAGGACGTCGATCCGGCCGGCCGCGTCCAGCGCGGACTCGGCGAGCAGCCGCGGACCGTCCGGGGCAGCGAGGTCGGCGGGCAGGACGACGGCCGACGTGCCCGCGGCCGTCTCCGCCAGCCGGCCCCGGTCCCGGCCGCTCAGCAGCAGCTGCCAGCCGCCCGCGGCGAACCGCCGCGCCGTGGCGGCGCCGATGCCGGAGGACGCGCCGGTGACGAGGACCACGCGCCGGTCCCGGGGTGCGGGCGGGGCGGCGCCCGGCCGGCCCTCGCGGGTGGTCCCGGTGGGTGTCACGGGAGCGTCCTCCTCCCCGCGCCGGGTGGTCCCGGCCGGCTGTCCCCGGCCCCGCGCCGGCTGCCCCCGACGCGGTCCGGCTTCCAGGACACCCCGCCTTGGAGGCCCTGGCGCCAGTTGTGCGGCCATTGGTGGGAACGGCCGGGGCCCCGGGCCGCCGCCGGGAACAGGACCCCCGTGCCGATCGCCGTCCTCGCCTCGCTCGCCGCGGGTGTCTGCTTCGCCGTCGCCGGGGTGCTGCAGCAGCGGGCCGCCGCCGCCCGGCCGGACGAGGAGGCGCTCTCACCGCGTCTGCTGGGCCGGCTGGCCCGGGATCCGCTGTGGCGGCGCGGCATCGCGCTGGCCGTGCTCGCGTACGGCTTCCAGTCCCTGGCCCTGGCCTTCGGGCCGCTCAGCCTGGTGCAGCCGCTGATCGTCGCGGAGCTGGTCTTCGCCGTGCCGTTGTCCGCGCGGCTGCACCGGATGCGGCTGGGCCCGAGGGAGTGGTGCGGCACGTGCGCGGTCGCCGTCGGGCTGGTTCTGGCACTGGTCTCCGCCCGTCCGCACGGCGGCCGTCCGGGAGCGGTGGGCCCGCTCTCCTGGCTGCTGGTCCTGGGCGGGACCGGTGTCCTGGTGTGCTGCGCGCTGACGGTCGCGCGGCTCGTGTCCGGCCCGTGGCGGGCGTCGGCGGTGGCGCTGGCGGCCGGCGCGGTCATGGGCGTGCAGTCGGTGCTGCTGGCCGCGACGGTGGACCGGCTCCGGCACGGGCTCCCCTACGCGCTCGCCGCCTGGCAGACGTATGCGCTGGTCGTCGCGAGCGTGGGCGGTCTGCTGCTGATCCAGAGCGCCTTCCAGCAGGGGCCGCTGGCGGCGAGCATGACGGTGCTCGACGCGGTGGAGCCACTGGTGGCCGTGACCGTGGGCACGGCCGTCTTCGGGGAGACCGTCCGCACGGGCTGGCCCGTCGGCGCGGTCACGGCGGCGGGCCTGGCCCTGGCGGCCGCCGGGATCGCCGTCCTGGACTCGTCACCGCTGATCGCCGCGCTGCACGGGCGTGGTCCGGACGGTCCGCTCTGACGGTCCGCCCCGGCGGTATGCCTCCGTGCCCGGCTTCGGCACCGTGCCCGCTCATGCGGCGGCGGTCGTGCGGGCGGAGGGCGACGGCGGGCTCCAGACGGGCAGCAGGTCCTCGGCGAGCACACGGTCCCAGGAGGGGTGAGTGGCGCGGGCGGTGGCCGCCGCCCGGGCGCGTACCGCGTCGAGCAGCGGGGGCCGGTCGACCAGCTCGCACAGGGCGTCCGCCCAGGACCGTACGTCGTCGGAGGGCACCACGATGCCGTCCCGGCCGGGCGCGTCGAGCCACTGGGTGGTGTTCGCACCCTCGGGGAGGACGACCGCGAGCCCGCTCGCCATCGCCTCGGCGACGACGTTGCCGCAGGTCTCGGTGCGGGACGGGAAGGCGAGGACGTCACACCCCGCGTACACCCGGGCCAGGCGGTCCTGGGGAAGCGTGCCGAGCAGGGTGACGTCCGCGCCGAGGGTCCGCCGGATCCTGCCCGCCTCCGCCCCCGCACCCGCCATGACCACGTGGGCGCTCCGCCCCCTCAGCCGCAGCAGCCGTGCGCTCTCGGCCAGCAGCGGCACCCCCTTGGAGGCGTCCAGCCGCCCGGCGAACAGGACCAGCGGCCGGTCCGCCGGCACCCCGTACTCCTGGGCGAGCCAGGCGCGGGCCGTGCCGTCGGGCCGGAAGCGCCGGTGGTCGGTGCCGCGCCGCAGCAGCGCGACCCGGTCCGCGCCGAGCGTCCGGGCGAGCTCGTCGCGGCCCGCGGGGGTGGGTACCAGGACCCGCTCGCACCGCCGCAGCAGCCGGTCGCGCCGCCGCCGCATCCAGGCCCCCGCCCGGTCCCCGGCCCAGTCGGCCGCCCACTCCGGCATCCGGCGCCCGGCCAGGTATCCGGTGTACACCGAGGCCAGTGCCGGGACGTCCGTGTGCACGGAGCCCACGACCCGCGGCCGGCGGGCGCCCCCGCGGGCCGTGTGCCGCGCGAGGAGGGCCGCCGTGGAGGCGAAGGCGAAGCTGTGGGTGAGGTGCCAGACATCGTGGCGCGGGAGCAGGGCGGCGAGGCGTGGGTGCCAGGGGGCCAGGTCGGTGGCGTCCTCCGCGCCGTCGGCCGATACCAGCGGGGCGGTACTGAGCACCGGCCGCAGCGTGACGAACCGGACGCGCGGCGACAGGGCCTCCGCCTGTTCGCGTTCTCCGAGGAAGTACACGGTCAGGTCCGGTCCCTGGACGCCGGACACGGCCTCGGGGAGCCTGGCGGCGCTCTCCGCGAAGCGCTCCCAGCACTTGACGTGGCCTCCCGCCGTGGCGCCGCGCACCAGCTCGACCAGGACCGCGACCGAGTACATGGGGCGGCGAGTACCACCTGCCCCACCGGTTCAACCGACTCGACCGGCCCAGCCAAGAAAGTTGAAAGTTGAACAGGAATAGGTCTACGGTGGGCCGTGTTCAGTTAATTGAACATTGAACGAACCGCCGGTTCGTCCCCAGCCCCCGCCCCCCCAAGGAGCACACCATGGGTATCTTCGGCCGCAAGAACTCCGCCGCCGCGAACACCGCCACCGCGACCCCGGCCGCCCCGGTCAGCCCCGACCTGGCCGCGCTGACCGGCGACTACACGATCGACCCCGCCCACACGACGATCGGTTTCGTGGCCCGGCACGCCATGGTCACCAACGTGAAGGGCGGCTTCCAGGACTTCTCTGGGACGCTGCACCTGGACGGCACCGACCCGTCGAGGTCCACGGCGTCCCTCGACATCACCATGGACAGCATCGACACGGGTTCCGCCGACCGCGACGGGCACCTGAAGAGCGCGGACTTCTTCCGGACGGACGAGTTCCCGACGATGACGTTCCGCTCGACCGGGGCGGAGGCCCTCGGCGGCGACGACTACCGCATCACCGGTGACCTCACCATCCTCGGTACGACGAAGCCGCTGACGATCGACCTGGAGTTCAACGGCTCCGCCAGGGACCCGTTCGGCAACGAGCGCGTCGGCTTCGAGGGCAAGGCGGAACTCCTGCGCTCCGAGTGGGGCCTGACCTGGAACGCGGCCCTGGAGACCGGTGGTGTCCTCGTCTCGGACAAGATCAAGCTGGTCTTCGACATCTCGGCGATCAGGAACGCGGGCTGAGCCCGCGGGGGGCCGCACCCGTCCCAGGCCCGCCGGGCGCGCCCGTCCTCCGTTCCGCGTTCTCCGCCGGAGGGCGGGCGCCTCAGAACCCGCCGCCGAAGTCGTTGCCGCCGCCCCCGAAGTCCCCGCCCCCGCCGAAGTCCCCGCCGCCGAAGCCACCCGTGAAGTCGCCGGTGTCGAAGTCCGCGCCCGAGACATCACCGCCCTCGAAGCCGCCGCCGAAGTCGCCGTACCCGGCGCCGTAGTCGGCCGCGTACGACGGGGTGGCCATCATGCTGCCGAGCAGGGTGCCGACCAGCAGGCCGGGCAGGATGCCGCCGCCGAAGTAACCGCCCGCCCAGGGGCCGTACGCCGGGCCCGCCTCCCAGTACGGGCGACGGCCCCAGCCCGTGTCCACCTCACGGACCATCGGGTCCCGGCCCTCGGCCAGGCGCGCCCGGTCCGCCGCGCAGACCGGCACCTCGCGTGGGGCGCCGCCCTCCGGCGTCCAGACGGCGTCGGCCACCGACGGGCCGTGGCGCGGGTCGAAGAAGCAGGGAGCCCGGCGTTCGGGCAGCGGCCGGCCCTCACGGCGCGCGGCCAGTACGGCGAGCGAGAAGCGACCGTCCTCCAGCGCCTGGGTGACCGCGCGTACGTCCTCGGGCCGCCGGGCGGCGGCCATCAGGGACTTGGCCTGCTCATAGGTGTCCAGGGCCCGTGCGTAGTCCGCGCGCATGGCGTCGTCGGCGCCGGGCTCGCCCGGACGGAAGTCGAGCCGGTCGAGTTCCTCGCCGAACGCCGTGATGTCCTCGTCCACCACCACGCGCAGCTTCTCCAGGGCGGCCCGCTGCTCCTCCTCCCGCTGGCGGCGGTTGCGCCGCACCAGCGCGTAGGCGCCGACGCCGCCCGCCGCGAGCAGCCCGCCCACGGTGGCCAGCGCGCCCACGTTCACGCCGGCGTCGGTCGAGGCGCCGTTCCAGGTGTTCGGGGCCGTGCCGCCGAGGTCGCTGCGCAGCGCGTCGTCGACGAAGTCGTTCAGCTGGGCCTTGGCGTCGCCCGACTGCTGGACCGCCGCCACCAGGTTGTCCACACCCTGGCGGGAGAGCACGCTGCTGTCGGCCGCGGCGGCGAACCGGTCCCCGAGCCGGATGCCGTACAGGCCGGTGATGCCCGTCTCGGTCCGCAGGTTGCGGAAGATGTTCTGCGTCGGCTGGTCCGCGGGCAGGACCGCCACGAAGACCGGCTTGTCCGCGTCCCTGATCTTGTCCGCGAGCGCCTCGGCGTCAGCCTGGGAGAGCTGGCCGGAGGCGGCCGGATCGACATAGACCGGGTCCTTGCGCAGGGCCTCGGCGACCGTGGAGAGGTCGGTGGCCGCCTGCGCGCCGGGGGCACCGACCGCGGTGACCGAGAGCACCGCCAGCGCCGCGGCGAGCGGCGCGATCAGCAGTCGGACGAGAGTTCGCAGCAGTGCAGCCCTCATACTTCGACGCTACCTCGCCAGGCGCACAACAGGACGAATCGTGCGCCGGATTAGTGCGCCGGATTAGTGCGGCGGCACGAAGTTCGACACGAGGTTCTGGAGCACGGGCCCCGTCAGGGAGGGGCCCCGGCGCGTGCGAGCGACACGCCGGGGCCCGTACGAAGGGCGCACCGCACAGCAGCCGTACGAAAGGCGCGCCGCCCGTCCTACTCCGCGGGCTCCACACCGGCCCGCAGCAGCCCGTACGTGTACGCGTCCTCCAGCGCCTGCCAGGACGCGGCGATCACGTTGTCGGCGACGCCCACCGTGGACCACTCGCCCACGCCGTCGGAGGTGGAGATCAGCACCCGAGTGGTGGACTGGGTGCCGTGCCTGCCCTCCAGGATGCGGACCTTGTAGTCGACCAGCTCCAGCTTGGCGAGCTGCGGGTAGATCTTCTCCAGGGCGACGCGCAGGGCGCAGTCGAGGGCGTTGACCGGGCCGTTGCCCTCCGCCGTGGCGACGATGCGCTCGCTCTTGGCCCACAGCTTGACCGTGGCCTCGTTGGCGTGGCTGCCGTCGGGGCGGTCCTCGACGATGGCGCGCCAGGACTCGGTGCGGAAGTAGCTGAGCGGCCGGCCCGCCACCTCCGCGCGCAGCAGCAGCTCGAAGGAGGCGTCGGCGGCCTCGTAGGTGTAGCCCTTGAGCTCGCGCTCCTTGACCCGCTCCACGACCCGGCCGACGAGTTCGCGGTCGCCGCCCAGGTCGACGCCGAGTTCCTTGCCCTTGAGCTCGACCGAGGCGCGGCCCGCCATGTCGGAGACCAGCATGCGCATGGTGTTGCCGACCTGCACCGGGTCGATGTGCTGGTACAGGTCCGGGTCGACCTTGATCGCGGAGGCGTGCAGTCCGGCCTTGTGCGCGAAGGCGGAGAGGCCTACGTAGGGCTGGTGCGTGGACGGGGTGAGGTTGACCACCTCGGCGATGGCATGCGAGATCCGGGTCATCTCGCGCAGCCGGCCCTCGGGCAGCACCTTCTTGCCGTACTTCAGCTCCAGGGCGGCGACCACCGGGAAGAGGTTGGAGTTGCCGACGCGCTCGCCGTAGCCGTTGGCGGTGCACTGGACGTGGGTGGCGCCCGCGTCGACGGCGGCGAGGGTGTTGGCGACGGCGCAGCCGGTGTCGTCCTGGGCGTGGATGCCGAGGCGGGCGCCCGTGTCGGCGAGGACGGTCGCGACCACGGCCTGGACCTGGGCGGGCAGCATGCCGCCGTTGGTGTCGCAGAGCACCACGACATCGGCGCCGGCCTCGGCGGCGGTCCGTACCACCGCCTTGGCGTACTCGGGGTTGGCGCGGTAGCCGTCGAAGAAGTGCTCGCAGTCGACGAAGACCCGGCGGCCCTCGGCGACCAGGTGGGCGACGGTGTCCCGGATCATCTCCAGGTTCTCGTCGAGCGTGGTGCGCAGGGCCAGCTCGACATGCCGGTCGTGGGACTTGGCGACCAGGGTGATCACTGGTGCGCCGGAGTCGAGGAGCGCCTTGACCTGCGGGTCCTCGCTCGCCTTGCCGCCGGCGCGGCGGGTGCTGCCGAACGCGACCAGCTGGGCGTGCCGGAAGCGGATCTCCTGCTGGGCGCGGGCGAAGAACTCGGTGTCGCGCGGGTTGGCGCCGGGCCAGCCCCCCTCGATGAAGCCCACGCCGAAGTCGTCCAGGTGCCGTGCGATGGCCAGCTTGTCCGCGACCGTGAGGTTGATGCCCTCGCGCTGCGCACCGTCGCGCAGGGTGGTGTCGAAGACGTGGAACGAATCGTCGAGCTCGCTGGTTTCGGTCATGGTTTTCTCGGCTCCTGTCATGGATCCCGTAGCGGGTCTCGGTCTAACCGGAATGACCGGCTCCGCCGTCCCCCAATGATCCCTCGCGCTCTTCTCCCGGCTGACGGTGGGCCAGGAAAACGAAAAACCCCTCGCGGGTGCGAGAGGTCTGCGCGCGGGTCGAGACGACGGTGTCCGCCCGTACCTGGTCGTACCGGACGGTCACTGCGGACCGGCGCGCCTGCTGCCAATAATCATGGCGAACGAGAGCACGGGCCGAGTCTGGCACAGTCCGTCCCCGCGTTCACCGCCCGTCTCATCATGCGAGCGGCACATGCCGCGTTCCGGACGCCGTACGACCACCTCACCGGGGGCCGTACGGCGCCGGGCGCATTTCGGAACGTCTGTGACTTCCGTGGAGGACGCGTCGGGGCCGCCCCGGACGAGAAGCCCGGGACGGCCCCGACGGTGACGACGATCCCTAGGCGAGCCGGCGCATCCAGCCGTGCCCGTCCTCCGCGGTGCCCCGCTGGATGTCGAGGAGCTTGTCGCGGAGCCGGAGGGTGACCTCGCCGGGCTCGCCGCCCGACTGCTGCCACTCGGCGCCGGCGCGCTTGACCGTGCCGACCGGGGTGATGACGGCGGCCGTGCCGCAGGCGAAGACCTCCGTCAGGGTGCCGTTCGCGGCGTCCTGCTGCCACTGGTCGACGGAGACGCGGCCCTCCTCGGCGGTGTAGCCGAGGTCACGGGCGACGGTGAGCAGCGAGTCGCGGGTGACGCCCTCCAGGATGGAGCCGGTGAGGGTCGGGGTGACGATGCGGTCGCCGTAGACGAAGTACAGGTTCATCCCGCCGAGTTCCTCGACCCACTTGTGCTCGACGGCGTCGAGGTAGCAGACCTGGTCGCAGCCCTTCTCGGCGGCCTCGGCCTGGGCGAGCAGGGAGGCCGCGTAGTTGCCGCCCGTCTTGGCGTCGCCCATGCCGCCCGGGACGGCGCGCACCCGGTCCTCGGAGACCCAGATGGAGACCGGCTTCACGCCGCCCGGGAAGTAGGCGCCCGCCGGGGAGGCGATCACGACGAACAGGTACTCGTTGGCCGGCCGCACCCCGAGGCCGACCTCCGTCGCGAACAGGAACGGGCGCAGGTACAGGGACTCCTCGCCGCCGTGCGCGGGCACCCACGCCTCGTCCTGCTGCACGAGGACGTCACAGGCCTCGATGAAGGTCTCGACGGGCAGCTCGGGCATGGCGAGCCGGCGGGCGGAGCGCTGGAAGCGCTCGGCGTTCTTCTCGGGGCGGAAGGTGGCGACGGTGCCGTCGGGCTGCCGGTACGCCTTGAGACCCTCGAAGATCTCCTGCGCGTAGTGCAGGACGTTCGTCGCCGGGTCGATGGAGAGCGGACCGTACGGCACGAGCTGGCCGTCGTGCCAGCCGCGCCCCTCGGTCCACTTAATCGTCACCATGTGGTCGGTGAAGTGGCGGCCGAACCCGGGATCGGCCAGGATCGCCGCGCGCTCCGCGTCGGAGAGCGGGTGGGCCGAGGGCTTGAGTTCGATCGTGGGCGTCGTCATGAGTGCTTGTCCTTCACCGGTCGTCGTGACGGGCCGCGCTCACGCCCGTACCGCCAGTGGTCAGTACTAGGAAGTCCGAGCATTCCCTCAATCCGCGGCTCCACGTCCGATTATCGCAAGAGGTGGACCATTGATGGTCCTCCCTCCCGGAGCGAAGCGGGAGCCCGGAGGAGAGACGGCGTGAACACGGCCCTTGGGGTGGCCCAGGGAGATTGATGGTGTCACCCGGCGAGGGCACCGAAAAGCCGCCGGGTGCGAGAAATGCGACCCGGCGGCTTCGAGGGGGAAGAGGGTGAGAAGCGCGGGTCAGCCGGCTACTCGTACGGCGAGGGCGTCGCCGATCTCGTCCGTCGAACGGGCGGGCTTGCCGACGCGGCCGGCGAGGTCCGCGGCGACGGCGTCCTCGATCCGGGCGGCCTCGTCCTCGTAGCCGAGGTGGCGCAGCAGCAGGGCGACGGAGAGGACCGTGGCGGTGGGGTCGGCCTTGCCCTGGCCGGCGATGTCCGGGGCCGAGCCGTGGACCGGCTCGAACATCGACGGGAATTCGCCGGAGGGGTTGATGTTGCCGCTCGCGGCGACGCCGATGCCGCCGGAGACGGCCGCGGCGAGGTCGGTGACGATGTCGCCGAAGAGGTTGTCGGTGACGATCACGTCGAAGCGCTCGGGCTGCGTGACGAGGTAGATCGTCGCCGCGTCCACGTGCATGTACTCGGTGGTGACCTCGGGGTACTCCGCGGCCACCTTGTTGAAGATGTTGGTCCACAGGTGGCCCGCGAAGGTCAGCACGTTGTTCTTGTGGATCAGCGCGAGCTTCTTGCGGGGGCGGGCCTGGGCGCGGGCGAAGGCGTCCCGGACCACGCGCTCGACGCCGAAGGCCGTGTTCACGGAGACCTCGGTGGCGACCTCGTGCTCGGTGCCCTTGCGGATGGTGCCGCCGTTGCCGGTGTACGGGCCCTCGGTGCCCTCGCGGACCACGACGAAGTCGATCTCCGGCTGGCCGGCCAGCGGGGTCTCGACGCCCGGGAGCAGCTTCGACGGGCGCAGGTTCACGTGGTGGTCGAAGGCGAAGCGGAGCTTGAGCAGGAAGCCGCGCTCCAGGACGCCGGACGGCACCGACGGGTCGCCGATCGCGCCGAGCAGGATGGCGTCGTGCTGCTTGAGCTGCTCCAGGTCGGCGTCGGTGAGGGTCTCACCGGTGGCGTGGTAGCGCCGGGCGCCGAAGTCGTACTCCTTGGTCTCCAGCTTCACATCCTGCGGGAGGACGGCGGAGAGGACCTTCAGTCCCTGGGCCACGACTTCCTGGCCGATGCCGTCACCGGGAATCACTGCGAGATCGATGCTGCGAGCCATGACGGCACCGTACTCCTTGTCCCAGGGGATGACACGGGGTGTCCGCGATCTGGACGAGCCATACGCGCCGTACGAGCCGTACGGGAGGCGGGGCGTCACCCTCGCGTCCATCCGTTGCCGCGCATTCACCCGCATGTCCGCCTGGAGTCGGGCCCCGCTGGGAAGTTCCGTTGCATGACTGTGTCTTCCCCCGGGGGACCGCCCGGCCTCCCCGTCCCGAACGTCGGCATTCCCGAGCGGCTCGCCCGGCGGCTCAGTATGCCGGAACAGTACGAGTACCTGCGCACGAAGCTGTCCCGGGAGGGGCTTTCCCGGTCGGGGCGGTCGGGGCCGTCGCGGCGCGCCGCGCTGCTGACGGCGGGGACCGCGGCCGGCGGGCTGCTGACCGGCTGCTCGGGAGCGTCCGGATCCGGCGGCCCGGGCGGTTCCGGGAGCGCCGCGGGCCCGGCCGCCGCGACCCGCTCCCCCGCGGCGGCGACCGGCCGGGTGCCCGGCCCGTTCGTCGTCCCGTTCGGGCGCCGGCTGGCCTTCGGCGCCGACCCGCGGACCCAGATGCGGATCTCCTGGCAGGTGCCCTTCGCGGTGCGGAAGCCGTACGTGCGCGTGGGCACGAAGCCGTGGGAGCTGAGCCGGAGGATCGAGGCCGAGGTCCGGGAGCTGCACACCCCGTCACTGTCCGGGAAACTGCCCGCGGTCGACCAGTACTACCTGCACGCGGCCCTCGACCGCCTCCGGCCCGGCACGGTCTACTACTACGGCGTCGGCCACGAGGGCTTCGACCCGGCCGAGCGCCTGGAGACGCTGGGGACCTTCCGTACGGCTCCCGCGCGGCCCGAGCCCTTCGTCTTCACCGCCTTCGGCGACCAGGGCGTCAGCTACGACGCGCTCGCCAACGACCAGGTGATCCTGGGCCGGGGCCCCGCCTTCCACCTGCACGCGGGCGACATCTGCTACGCCGACAGCAACGGCCGCGGCGAGGAGTCGGACGTGTACGACGCGCGCGTGTGGGACCAGTTCCTCGCGCAGACCGAGTCGGTCGCGAAGACCGTGCCGTGGATGGTGACGACCGGCAACCACGACATGGAGGCCTGGTACTCGCCGAACGGCTACGGCGGCCAGTCGGCGCGCTGGTCCCTGCCGGAGAACGGCTACGACCCGCGCCGCGCGCCGGGCGTCTACTCGTTCGTCTACGGCAACGTCGGCGTCGTCGCCCTGGACGCCAACGACGTGTCGTACGAGATCACCGCCAACCTCGGCCACTCGGACGGACGGCAGACGCGGTGGCTGGACCGGCGGCTGGGCGAGCTGCGCCGGGACGAGGCGGTCGAGTTCGTCGTCGTCTTCTTCCACCACTGCGCGTACTCGACGACGGCGGCGCACGCCTCCGACGGCGGTGTGCGCGACGCCTGGCTGCCCCTGTTCGCGCAGCACCAGGTGGACCTGGTGATCAACGGGCACAACCACGTCTACGAGCGCACCGACGCCATCCGGGACGGCGAGGTGGGCAGGCGGGTGCCGGTCGGCGCCTCGACCGACCCGACCCGGGACGGGACCGTGTACGTCACCGCGGGCGGCGCCGGCAAGGCCCTGTACAGCTTCCCCGAGGGCGTCGGGGACAGCTACGAGGGAAGGACCGACGACCTCGAGTCCGTCCGGTCGTACCGCTGGACGAAGTCGGGTGACCGCGCCCCGGAGACGGTGGAGTGGTCGCGGGTGCGCTACACCGGCTTCTCGTTCCTGTCCGTGGCCGCGGAGACGGGACCCGCGGCACGGCTGGAGGTGACGGCGCTGGCCCAGGACGGGACGCGGATCGACCACTTCGAGGTGCGGCGGGGCACCGGTGGGTGACGCGCGGCGGGACCGGGCTCTCAGTGGCCGGTCTCGCCGCCGTTGTCCCTGCGGTCGAGGGCTCGCTGGAGGGCGGCGGCGGCGTTCTTGCGGTCGGACTCGCTCGCGCGGGAGGTGTGGCGGACGCGGCGGCGGACGGTCGTCTCGGCCATGGGGCATCGACTCCTTCGGGGAGATCCGGGAGCACGGCAGATACGGCGGATACGGCGGATACGGCAGAAGAGGATGACGAGCCTCCCCCGCTGCCCCTTGAGGGCGCGGGCGGTGCCCCGAAGGGCGGGGAGCTGCGCGGCAGGGATTGCCTGCCCGGGGGCTTCCGGCTCGCGACCGTCATGCGCTTGATCCAGCGAGACGTTCGACTCCTACAAACATAGGTGACGTGGAAGTGCCTGTCTGCACAAATACTCGGGCTTCCTACTATCTGAGACAGTGCACTGAGTCACATGGGCCTGTCCGCGTCACCGCCGGACGCGCGGGCGCGCATCGGGACCGCACCACGCTGCGGCACCGTCCCGACCGCCTCCCGGAACCCCGCCGGATCCTCCACCCACGGGTAGTGCCCGGCGCCGGGCAGCACCACCCGGCGCACCCGCGGGAGGACCTCCGCCAGCGAGTCCACCGCCGGGCGCGGCCGGATGTCCCGGGCCCCGTCGACGACGAGCACCGGGAGGTCGAGCGCCCGGCAGGCGGCGTACAGCTCCGGGGAGCCAGAGGTGCGCTTCTGGTCGGCGCCGAGGGCCGCGTTGCACTCGAGGTTGACGGGGAACCAGGGGTCGGCCAGGCGCCCGGCGTGCTCCAGGGCCCGCTCCCCGTCCGCGAAGTCGGTGGACCACCGCAGGACGGCGCGCTCCCGCTCCTCCCGCCCGGACAGTCCCGTACGGCCCTCCAGCTCGCGCCAGCGGGCGAGCCGTTCGGGTTGCTCGCCGAGGCGGACGAGGAAGTTCTCCCGGTAGACGCCGTGCCAGTCGTCGACCGGCCCGATGCCCGTTCCGGCCACGTAGACGAGGGCGTCGACCCGCCCGGGGTGGGCCAGCGCGTAGTGCAGCGCCAGCCAGCCACCGAACGAATGACCGAGCAGCACCATCCGCTCCAGCCCGAAGTGCGCGCGCACGGCGTCCAGGTCGGCCACGAACCGCTCGGTCGTCCACGGCCCGGCACACGGCTCCGAGCGCCCGCAGCCGCGCTGGTCCCAGCGGTGCACCAAGGCCCGGTCGGACAGCAGTGCCGCCAAGTCCCCGAACATGTCCCACAGCCCCGGGCCGCCGTGGCACAGCACCAGCGGCGTCCCCCGGTCCGTCCCGGTTCTGCTCGCCCACAGCCGCGCTCCGTCGTCGGCGGTCACCTGCTCCGTGACTGTCCGCGTCCGCGTCATACGGACAGTCTGCGCGGGCGGACACGCGGACGGGCCAGGTCCTTCCGGAAGAACCGGAGGAAGACCTGGCCCGTGCGGTACGGCGGAACGTCAGCCCATGTGCGGGTACGCGTAGTCGGTCGGCGCGACCAGCGTCTCCTTGATGGCACGGGTCAGCGTCCAGCGCATCAGGTTCTGCGGGGCGCCGGCCTTGTCGTTGGTGCCCGAGGCACGGCCGCCGCCGAAGGGCTGCTGGCCGACCACGGCGCCGGTCGACTTGTCGTTGATGTAGAAGTTGCCGGCCGCGTAGCGCAGCTTCTCCATCGTGTACGCCGCCGCCGCGCGGTCGTTCGCGATGACCGAGCCGGTGAGCGCGTAGTCGGACACCGACTCCATCTGGGTCAGCATCTCGTCGTACTTCTCGTCCTCGTAGACGTACACGGCGAGGATCGGGCCGAAGTACTCGGTGGTGAAGACCTCGTTCTCCGGGTCGGTGCACTCGATGACGGTCGGGCGGACGAACCAGCCCACCGAGTCGTCGTACGTGCCGCCGGCGACGATCGTGCAGGACGCGTCGTCCTTGGCACGGTCGATCGCGGCCTTGTTCTTGGCGAACGAGCGCTCGTCGATGACGGCGCCGATGAAGTTCGACAGGTCGGTGACGTCACCCATGGCGATGCCGTCGACCTCGGCCGCGAACTCCTCCTTGAAGCCGGAGTTCCAGATGGAGGCCGGGATGTAGGCGCGGGAGGTGGCGCTGCACTTCTGGCCCTGGTACTCGAAGGCACCGCGGGTCAGGGCGGTCTTCAGCACCGCGCGGTCGGCGCTCGGGTGGGCGACGACGAAGTCCTTACCGCCGGTCTCGCCGACCAGACGCGGGTAGGAGCGGTACTTCTCGATGTTGTTGCCGACCGTCTTCCACAGGTACTGGAAGGTCTTGGTCGAACCGGTGAAGTGGATGCCGGCCAGGTCGCGGTGGTTCAGGGCGACCTCGGAGACCGCGATGCCGTCGCCGGTGACGAGGTTGATGACGCCCTTGGGCAGGCCCGCCTCCTCCAGCAGCTGCATCATCAGCACGGCGGCGTGGGTCTGCGTCGGGGACGGCTTCCACACGACGACGTTGCCCATGAGCGCGGGCGCGGTCGGCAGGTTGGCGGCGATGGCCGTGAAGTTGAACGGCGTGATCGCGTAGACGAAGCCCTCGAGCGGGCGGTGGTCCATGCGGTTCCACACGCCCGGCGCGTTGGCCGGGGGCTGCTCGGCCAGGATCTGGCGGGCGTAGTGGACGTTGAAGCGCCAGAAGTCGGCCAGCTCGCACGGGGTGTCGATCTCGGCCTGCTGGGCGGTCTTCGACTGGCCGAGCATGGTGGAGGCGGCCAGCGTCTCGCGCCAGGGGCCGGAGAGCAGCTCGGCGGCGCGCAGGATGATCGCGGCGCGGTCGTCGAAGGCCATCGCGCGCCAGGCCGGGGCGGCGGCGAGGGCGGCGTCGATGGCGTCCTGGGCGTCCTGCTGCGTGGCGTTGGCGTAGGTGCCGAGGCGGGCCTTGTGGTGGTGCGGCTGCACGACGTCGAAGCGCTCGCCACCGCCCATCCGCTTCTCGCCGCCGATGGTGCAGGGCAGGTCGATCGGGTTCTCGGCCAGCTCCTTGAGCTTGGCCTCCAGGCGGGCGCGCTCGGGCGAGCCGGGGGCGTAGCCGTGCACCGGCTCGTTGACGGGGGTGGGGACCTGGGTGACGGCGTCCATGTTTCCGTGACTCCTTAACTGAGCGGTGAGGGTCGGGCTCAGCCCTTGCTGACCATCGAGCGGAGGAAGAACTGCAGGTTGGCCGGCTTCTCGGCGAGGCGTCGCATGAAGTAGCCGTACCAGTCGGTGCCGTAGGCGGTGTAGACGCGCATGCGGTGGCCCTCGGCGGCCAGCCGCAGGTGCTCGTCGCCGCGGATGCCGTACAGCATCTGGAACTCGTACTCGTCGAGCTTGCGTCCGGCGCGCCGGGCCAGCTCCTGGGAGATGGTGATCAGGCGCGGGTCGTGGGACCCGATCATCGGGTAGCCCTCGCCCTCCATCAGGACCTTCAGGATGCGGACGTACGCCTTGTCGATCTCGTGCTTCTGCTGGTACGCGACGGAGGCGGGCTCCTTGTACGCGCCCTTCACCAGGCGGACGCGGCTGCCGGCGGCGGCGAGGCGGCGGGCGTCGTCCTCGGTGCGGAAGAGGTACGCCTGGATCACACAGCCGGTCTGCGGGAAGTCCTTCCGCAGCTCCTCGTGGATGGCGAACATCGAGTCGAGGGTGGTGTGGTCCTCGGCGTCCAGCGTGACCGTGGTGCCGATCTCGGCGGCGGCCTCGACGACCGGGCGGACATTGGCGAGGGCGAGCTCGTGACCGCCGGGCAGCGCCTGCCCGAACATCGACAGCTTCACCGACATCTCGGCGCGCTCGCCCAGCTCCAGCTCCTTGAGCCGGCCGATCAGCTCCAGGTAGGCGTCGCGGGCCGCGGTCGCCTGCTCGGGAGCGGTGATGTCCTCGCCGACGACGTCCATGGTGACCTCGAGGCCCTTGCCCGTGAGGTCGCGGATGACGGGGACGATGTCGCCGACGGTCTCACCGGGGATGAACCGGTCGACGACGGGCTTGGTCACCGGCGCCGCCGAGATCAGACGGCGCATCCGGTCGCTGCGCGACGCGGCAAGAATCACGGGACCCAGCACGGGGCACCTCCACAACATCCAGCAAAAGGCCGTGAACCCGACGATTCGGGTACGGCACGGAGAACCACCGTGAAACCTAAGGATCCCCCCGATCGTCGGCCATCGACAGCTGTCACGCATCCGTGCGCTGGATCTCAGACAGATGTATGAAGAGCGGACGGTGATGCGGGAGAATGACCGGGTGACGGACGTTTTCAGAGCGCGGGGAGCGGGCCGGGGCGACTACCAGGAGCTGGTCGACGAGATCTCCGGGCTGCTGGGCGCACCGGCCACGCTGGAGAACCGCGACTTCGAGCTGATCGCCTTCGGCGCGTACGACAGCGAGGGCGACCTCGACGAGTCGGCGCTCGACCCGGTGCGCACCCGCTCGATCCTGACGCGGCGTTCGACGGCGGCGGTGCGGGAGTGGTTCGAGGGCTTCGGCATCACCCGGGCGACGGCTCCGGTGCGGATCCCGCCCTCCCCGGAGGCGGGCGTGTACCGCGGCCGCATCTGCCTTCCCGTACGTCACCGGGGAGTCGTCCTCGGCTATGTGTGGCTGCTGGAGGACGGCGACCCGGGCCCCACCGGCGCCCAGCTCGACGCCGCCATGGAGGTCGCCTCGCGGATCGGCGCGCTCCTCGCGGACGAGGCCCAGGCGGGCGCGGACCTGACCCGGGAGCTGCGCGCGGTCCTCACCGCCGGGCCCGGCTGGCAGCGGGAGGCGGCGCTCACGGAGTTCCGCACGGCGCTCGGCCCCCGCGCGGACGGCGTCCACACGGTGGTGTGCGTGGCCCCGTGGCCGTCCGCCGACCCGGCGGGCGCCCCCTCGGTCCGTACGGTGCCGGGGGCGGTCGCCCTGTGCACGGTGCCGTGGGACGGGAGCGGTCCGGGTGGCTCCGGGCAGGGTCTGGCGCTGCTGGTGCGGCTGCGCTCGGCGGACGTGCCGCAGCCGGCGCACACGGCGGCGGCCCGGCTGCTGGAGCGCGCGGGCGCCGGACGCCGGAACGGCGGGCGTGCGGGCGGTGGGCGTACGAGCGGCGGGCGTGCGGACGGCGAGCGGACGGCGGCCGGTGTAGCGAACCCCCGTACCGGGCTCTCGGAACTCGGCACCGCCTGGCAGGAGGCAGCGGCAGCCGCCCGCGCCGCGCTGGCCGACCCCCGGCTCGGACCGGTCGCCGAGTGGGCCGCCGTCGGCCCGTACCGCCTCCTCACCGCCCTGCCCCCCGAGACGGCCCAGGACCCCGCCGTACGGCCCCTGCTGTCCCCCGCCCACCACGAACTCGCCCGCACGGCCGAAGTGTTCCTCGACCGCGCGGGCCAGGCGGGGCGCACGGCGACGGAGCTGGGCATCCACCGGCAGACCCTGTACTACCGGCTCTCCCGCGTGGAGCAGCTCACCGGACTGGACCTGGACAACGGCGAGGACCGGCTGCTGCTGCACATGGCCCTGAAGGCGGCGCGGCTGTAGGGCCGAAGGTGAGGCTCACTCCTCCGGCCGGGCCGCCGCCAGTACCTGGCGCAGCCCCTCGGTGAGCGCGTCCGCGTCGGGCGCGCTCTTGGAGTCGAAGGTCCACTGCGCGATGAGGCCGATCAGCAGGGTCGTGTAGAAGCGGCCGAGGGTGTCCACGGTCTCCTCCGGGACGTCCTCCTCCCGTCCGCCCATGAACATGGTGACGAGCCCCCGGTCGCCCTCCCGCTGGGCGAGCGCCAGGTGGTCGCGCACCTCGGGCAGCTGGTCGCCCATGACCAGCATCTCCATGCTGAGGCGCCACTGCGGATCGGGCTCCTTCATGGTCGCGATGACGTTCGACCACACTTCATGGAACCGCTCGACGGTCCCGGGCTCGGAGGTGAGCTCGGGCGCCCCCTCGCCTTCTCCGTCGAAGGATTGCGAGAGCTCCCCGACCATCGCCACGTACGCCTGGGCCAGCAGTGCGTCCTTCGAGCCGTAGTGGTAGCCGATCGACGCCAGGTTCGTGCCCGACGCCTTCACGATGTCGCGCGCGGTGGTCCGCGCGAAGCCCTTCTCCAGCAGGCAGCGCTTGGCGCCTTCGAGCAGATCCTCACGGTGTCCCATGCGGGTCAGCGTAACGCCACACGTACAGCCGTCCTATACAAGTGTCTAAGACGCGCGACTTACACACTCGTACTAGACACGCGTTTATGACGCTCGTACAGTCACTGCCATGACGACGAACCCCATCAACCCCACGGCCACGGACGTGAGTTCGCCTGGCTCCCACCGCGCCGGGCGCCGCGAATGGACCGCCCTCTCGGTGCTGATGCTTCCGCTGCTGCTGGTGTCGATGGACGTGTCCGTCCTCTACTTCGCGGTCCCCGCCATCAGCGCCGACCTGGAACCGAGCGGCACCCAGCAGCTGTGGATCTTCGACATCTATGCGTTCGTGCTGGCCGGACTGCTGATGACGATGGGCGCGCTCGGCGACCGCATCGGCCGCCGCCGGCTGCTGCTGATCGGCGCGGCCGCGTTCGGCGCGGCGTCGCTGGTGGCCGCGTACGCGCACAGCGCCGAGACCCTGATCGCGGCCCGCGCGGTCCTCGGCATCGGCGGGGCCACCCTGATGCCGTCGACGATGGCGCTGGTCCGCACGATGTTCCGGGACCCCGCCCAGCGGGCGCAGGCGATCGGCGTCTGGTCGGCCGTGATGACGGGAGGCGTGGCTCTCGGCTCCGTGCTGAGCGGCGTCCTCGTCGAGTACTTCTGGTGGGGCTCGGTCTTCCTCGTCAACCTGCCCGCGATGGCACTGCTGCTGGTCCTCGGCCCCGTCCTGCTCCCCGAGTCGCGGAACCCGCGTCCCGGCCGCTTCGACGTGCTGAGCGTGCCGCTGTCGATGGCGGCGGTCCTCCCGGTGATCTACGGCCTGAAGGAGATCCCGTCCGAGGGCTGGAACGTGCGGTACGTCCTGTCGGTGACGGTGGGCCTGCTCTTCGCCGCCCTGTTCGTGCACCGCCAGCGCACATCGGCGTCCCCGATGATCCCCGTGGACCTGTTCCGCGGCCGGGGCTTCTCACCCGCGGTCGCCCTCAACCTGATCGCGTCCTTCGCGATGATGGGCTCGGCCTACTTCACCACCCAGTACCTGCAGTCCGTGCTCGGCAAGAGCGCGCTGGAGTCCGCGCTGTGGTCGCTCCTCCCCTCCGTGCTCATCGGCGCCGTGGCACCGCTGGCCGCCCATCTGGTGCAGCGGGGTGTGCACCGCGCGTACGTCGTGACCGCGGGCTTCACCACCGCGGCCTGCGGTTACGCGCTGCTCGCCCTCGCCGGTACGGACTCCCTGTGGCTGGTCCTCGCGGGAGCGGGCATCCTCGCGTCGGGCGTCGTGACGGTGATGTCCCAGATGACGGACATGGCCCTGAGTGCGGCGCCGGTCGAGAAGGCGGGCACGGCGTCGTCGGTCCTGGAGACCGGTCAGGAGTTCGGCGGCGCGCTCGGCATGGCGGTCCTCGGCTCCATCGGCACCGCGGTCTACCACCACGCGATCCCCGCCTCGGCGCCCGCCCCGGCCCACGAGACCCTCGGCGGCGCGCTGGCGGTGGCCCGGGAGATGCCGGCCGCGGCGGGCGACGTCCTGGTGACCGTGGCCCGGGAGGCGTTCACGGACGGTATGCGGGGCGCGGCGCTGGCCGCGGTGGCGGTGCTGCTGGGAGCGGCGGTCACGGCGGCGGCGACGCTGCGGAGAGTACGGGTGCGGGAGGACTGTGGGGAGAAGGGCTGCGGAGAAGAGGACTGCGGCGGACAGGACGCCGGAGCGCAGGACCCGGTGCGGAAGGACTCGCCGGACCGGAGCCCGCGTCACTCGCTTGAGCGCCGACCGGTTCGCCGCACGCGCCGGGGCCCGGCCACCTGATGGTGGCCGGGCCCCGGCGCCGTACGAGATGCGGACGAGAACCTCAGACGAGGTTCACCGACCGCGCCGACGTCGCGCCGATCTCCTCGGCGACCTCCGTCAGCACCGGCTGCGGCACCGTGTCGTCCACCGTGAGGACGGCCAGCGCCTCGCCGCCGGCGGCGGAGCGGGCGACCTGCATACCGGCGATGTTGATGCCGGCCTCGCCGAAGATCCGGCCGACGGTGCCGACCACACCGGGCCGGTCGGCGTAGCGCAGGACCACCATGTGGTCGGCGAGGGCCAGGTCCACGTCGTAGTCGCCGACCGCGACCAGCTTCTGGTGGTGCTTCGGGCCCGCCAGCGTGCCGGAGACCGAGACCTCCTCGCCGTCGGCGAGCGTGCCGCGCACGGTGACGACGTTACGGTGGTCGGAGGACTCGCTCGACGTGGTCAGGCGCACCTCGACACCGCGCTCCTGCGCGAACAGCGGGGCGTTCACGTACGACACCGTCTCGTCGACGACGTCCTCGAACACGCCCTTCAGCGCGGACAGCTCCAGCACCTTCACGTCGTGCTGGGTGATCTCGCCGTACACCTCGACGTCGAGGCGGACCGCGACCTCGCCCGCGAGCGCGGTGAAGATCCGGCCGAGGCGCTCCGCGAGGGGCAGGCCCGGCTTGACGTCCTCGGCGATGACGCCGCCCTGGACGTTCACCGCGTCCGGGACCAGCTCACCGGCGAGCGCGAGACGGACGGACTTGGCGACGGCGATGCCCGCCTTCTCCTGCGCCTCGTCGGTGGACGCGCCGAGGTGCGGGGTGCACACGACCTGGTCCAGCTCGAAGAGCGGGGAGTCGGTGCAGGGCTCCTTCGCGTACACGTCGAGGCCGGCGCCGGCGACGCGGCCCTCCTTGAGCGCCGAGTACAGCGCCTCCTCGTCGACGATCCCGCCGCGCGCGGCGTTGACGATGCGCACGTTCGGCTTGACCTTGTGCAGCGCGTCGTCGCCGATGAGGCCGAGCGTCTCGGGGGTCTTCGGGAGGTGGACGGTGATGAAGTCGGAGACCTCGAGCAGCTCGTCCAGCGACAGCACCTTCACACCCATCTGCGCGGCCCGCGCGGGCTGCACATACGGGTCGTACGCCACGACCTTCATGCCGAACGCCGACATGCGCTGCGCGACCAGCGCGCCGATGCGGCCGAGGCCGACGACGCCGAGGGTCTTCTCGGCGAGCTCGACACCGGTGTACTTGCTGCGCTTCCACTCGCCGTTCTTCAGGGCGGTGTTCGCCTGCGGGATGTTGCGCGCGGTGGCGAGGATCAGGCCGCAGGCCAGCTCGGCGGCGGTGACGATGTTCGAGGTGGGGGCGTTGACGACCATCACGCCGGCCTTGGTGGCGGCGGAGACGTCGACGTTGTCCAGGCCGACGCCGGCTCGCGCGACGACCTTCAGCTTCTTCGCGGCGGCGATCGCCTCGGCGTCGACCTTGGTGGCCGAGCGGATCAGGATCGCGTCCACGTCGGCGATGGCCGGGAGCAGTTCGGCGCGGTCGGCTCCGTTGCAGTGCCGGATCTCGAAGTCCGGCCCGAGCGCGTCCACCGTGGCGGGCGACAGCTCTTCAGCGATGAGTACGACTGGTTTCGAGCTCACGTGAGTCCTCACAAGTCCATTGCGGACGGCCGTCCCGACGGCCGCTGGCGGAGGGAGTGGTGGCCGCGTGGAAGACGCACGACGCTGTGGGCCTGACGCGTATGTAGTGCAGCAGTGTAGTGGCGCCGCGGGCGTCGTCTTGCGCCCCTGCGGAAGGATCACCCGTCCGTGGGTGGACGGGCTGGACAACACCGTGGTCGGGGCGTCGCCCGGAGTTGCGACGAAGGGCCGGAGCTACTGCTCCGGCCCTGCCGCCGTACGGCTCACGCCTCTTCGTTCACCCAGCTCATGAGCTTGCGCAGCTCCTTGCCGGTGGTCTCCAGGAGGTGCTCGGAGTCCTGCTGCTTGTACTCGTTGTACTTCTTCAGACCGCCGTGGTACTCGTCCATCCAGTTCTTGGCGAACGTGCCGTCCTGGATCTCGGCGAGGACCTTCTTCATCTCGGCCTTGGTGGCGTCGGTGATGATCCGCGGGCCGGTGACGTAGTCGCCCCACTCGGCGGTCTCGGAGATCGACCAGCGCATCTTCTCCAGGCCGCCCTCGTACATGAGGTCCACGATCAGCTTCAGCTCGTGGAGGCACTCGAAGTACGCGATCTCCGGCTGGTAACCGGCCTCGGTCAGCGTCTCGAAGCCCGCCTTGACCAGCGCGGCCGTACCGCCGCAGAGGACGGCCTGCTCGCCGAAGAGGTCGGTCTCGGTCTCCTCGGTGAAGGTCGTCTTGATGACGCCGGCGCGGGTGCCGCCGATGCCCTTGGCGTACGACAGCGCCAGCGCGAAGCCGTTGCCGGTCGCGTCCTGCTCGACGGCGGCGATGCAGGGAACGCCGCGGCCCTCCTCGTACTGGCGGCGGACCAGGTGGCCCGGGCCCTTGGGGGCGACCATGCAGACGTCCACGCCCGCCGGGGGCTTGATGAAGCCGTAGCGGATGTTCAGGCCGTGGCCGAAGAACAGGGCGTCGCCGTCCTTCAGGTTGTCCTTGATGTGCTCCTCGTAGACCTGGGCCTGGATCGGGTCCGGGACCAGGATCATGATGACGTCGGCCTCGGCGGCGGCCTCCGACGGGCTCACCACGCGCAGGCCCTGCTCCTCGGCCTTGGCCTTGGACTTGGAGCCCTCGTGCAGACCGACCCGGACGTCGACACCCGAGTCACGGAGCGACAGCGCGTGGGCGTGGCCCTGGCTGCCGTACCCGATGACCGCGACCTTGCGGCCCTGGATGATGGAAAGGTCTGCGTCGGCGTCGTAGAACAGCTCGGCCACTGTGGGTTCTCTCCTTGTGTACGGGTGGTGCGTCCCACCGTATGCCGGTGGGGGGAGGGGAAGTCTCGGGGTCTCGGAATACGGGCGGGCGGCAGGCTGCCGACCCGCCCGTTTCCGGCCTTATGCGGATCGATCGAGCGCGCGCAGCGACCGGTCGGTGATGGAGCGGGCTCCTCGGCCGATCGCGATCGTGCCGGACTGGACCAGTTCCTTGATGCCGAACGGCTCCAGCATCTTCAGCATGGCCTCCAGCTTGTCGCTGGAGCCGGTGGCCTCGATGGTGACGGCCTCCGGGGAGACGTCGACGGTCTTGGCGCGGAACAGCTGGACGATCTCGACGATCTGGGAGCGCGTCTCGTTGTCGGCGCGCACCTTCACCAGGACGAGTTCGCGCTGCACGGCGGAGCCCGGCTCCAGCTCGACGATCTTGAGGACGTTGACCAGCTTGTTGAGCTGCTTGGTGACCTGCTCGAGCGGGAGGTCCTCGATCACGTTCACCACGATCGTGATGCGGGAAATCTCGGGGTGCTCGGTGACGCCGACCGCGAGGGAGTCGATGTTGAAGCCGCGGCGGGAGAAGAGGGCGGCGATCCGGGCGAGGATGCCCGGCGTGTTCTCCACCAGGACGGAGAGCGTGTGCTTGGACATGTCGGAGTGCTCTTTCCTGTCCGTCGTCTTCAGTCGTCCTGGCCGTCGCCGAAGTCGGGGCGGACGTCCCTGGCGGCCATGATCGTGTCGTTGGAGGTGCCGGCGGCGACCATCGGCCAGACCATCGCGTCCTCGTGGACGATGAAGTCGATGACGACCGGGCGGTCGTTGATGGCGTTGGCCTCTTCGATGACCTTGTCCAGCTCGTCGGGCGACTCGCAGCGCAGCGCGTAGCAGCCCATGGCCTCCGCGAGCTTCACGAAGTCGGGGACGCGGGTGCCCTTGTTGGGCTCCTTGCCGGCCGTGTCCGGACCGGAGTGCAGCACGGTGTTGGAGTAGCGCTGGTTGTAGAAGAGGGTCTGCCACTGGCGGACCATCCCGAGGGCGCCGTTGTTGATGACGGCGACCTTGATCGGGATGTTGTTCAGGGCGCAGGTGGTGAGCTCCTGATTGGTCATCTGGAAGCAGCCGTCGCCGTCGATCGCCCAGACGGTGCGGTCGGGGGCGCCGGCCTTGGCACCCATGGCGGCCGGGAGCGAGTAGCCCATGGTTCCGGCGCCGCCGGAGTTCAGCCAGGTGGCGGGCTTGTCGTACTGGATGAAGTGCGCGGCCCACATCTGGTGCTGGCCGACGCCCGCGGTGAAGATCGTGTCGGCCGGGGCGAGCTGCCCGATGCGCTCGATGACCGCTTGCGGGGAGAGCGAGCCGTCGGCCGGCTGGTCGTAGCCGAGCGGGTACGTCTCACGCCACCGGTTCAGGTCCTTCCACCAGGCGCTGTAGTCGCCGCGGTGGCCCTCGGCGTGCTCCTTCTGGACGGCCTGGACCAGGTCGGCGATGACCTCGCGGGCGTCACCGACGATCGGCACGTCGGCGGCGCGGTTCTTACCGATCTCGGCCGGGTCGATGTCGGCGTGGACGATCTTGGCGTGCGGGGCGAAGCTGTCCAGCTTGCCGGTGACGCGGTCGTCGAAGCGGGCGCCGAGGGCGACGATCAGGTCGGCCTTCTGCAGCGCGGTGACGGCGGTGACCGAACCGTGCATGCCCGGCATGCCCACGTGCAGCGGGTGGCTGTCGGGGAAGGCGCCGAGCGCCATCAGGGTGGTGGTGACGGGCGCTCCGGTGAGCTCCGCGAGGACCTTCAGCTCGGCGGTGGCCTGCGACTTGAGGACGCCGCCGCCGACGTACAGGACGGGCCGCTTGGCACCGGTGATCAGCTTGGCGGCCTCGCGGATCTGCTTGGCGTGCGGCTTGGTCACCGGGCGGTAGCCGGGCAGGTCCATGACCGGCGGCCAGGAGAAGGTGGTCTGTGCCTGGAGGGCGTCCTTGGAGATGTCGACCAGGACCGGGCCGGGGCGGCCGGTGGAGGCGACGTGGAAGGCCTGCGCGATCACCCGCGGGATGTCCTCCGCCTTGGTGACCAGCCAGTTGTGCTTGGTGATCGGCATGGTGATGCCGACGATGTCCGCCTCCTGGAAGGCGTCCGTGCCGATCGACGCGGAGGCGACCTGCCCGGTGATCGCGACCAGCGGCACGGAGTCCATGTGGGCATTGGCGATCGGCGTGACGAGGTTGGTCGCGCCCGGGCCCGATGTCGCCATGCAGACGCCGACCTTGCCGGTGGCCAGCGCGTAGCCCTCGGCGGCGTGCCCCGCGCCCTGCTCGTGGCGGACCAGCACGTGGCGCACCCGCCGGGAGTCCATCAGCGGGTCGTACGCCGGGAGGATGGCGCCTCCGGGAATGCCGAATACCGTGTCGGCGCCGACCTCCTCAAGCGAGCGGATGAGGGACTGCGCACCCGTGACGTGCTCGACGGTCACGGACTGGGGTCCTCCGGATCGGGGCCGCGGCTGCGGAGGATGGGCCCCGGTGGCCTGCTCGGTCATCGGCATTCTCTTCTCGATGCTGAGGTTTTTTGCGAGGGTTTTTGCGAAGTTTGACTGCTGTGCGACTGACGCCTGTGCAACAAAAAACCCCTCGTGCCGTGAGGCAAGCGAGGGGGGCGCGCCGGGTGTGGTCGCTGGGGATTCCGGTTGTCCATCCGGTGGGTCCCAGCTCAGCCGACGCGCTGTCCAAGTACGAGAATTCGGGTGCGCATGGCACTGACCCTCCCCCCGGCACGCACCACGTGTCAAGTGGGTGGGACGGGCGTCTCATTATGTGAGCGTAGCGCCGTACCGCTTCCGTAGACGGCGGGGACGCCCGTCGGGTACATCCCCACGCCGCCGCCCGCGAGGGCGGGTTCCGCGGGGCCGTGGGGCACCGGGTAGTGCCCGGACGACAGGGCCCGTCGCAGCCGGTACTCGTCGAGCGGGGGCGAGAAGGCGGCGCCCTGCCCATGGCTGCAGCCCATCGCGCGCAGGGCGACGACCTGTTCGGGCCGGTCCACTCCGGAGGCCAGGGACTGCATGCCGAGGTCGTTCGCGATGCGGAGCAGTCCACTTGTGATCTTGTGCAGTCGGGGGGACTCGACGATCCCCTCGACCAGGCTCCGGTCGAGCTTGAGCACGTCGACGGGGAGCCGCCACAGCGCCGTAACGGCCGCGTGACCGCTGCCGAAGCCGTCGAGAGCGATCCGTACGCCGAGTCTGCGGAGCGCGTTCAGCCGGCGCTCCAGCTCGTCCAGACCGGACCGTGGCTCCGTGTCGGACAGCTCGACGACCAGCGCGCCCGAGGAGAGACCGTGCCGGGTCAGCAGCGCCTCGACGGAGCCGAGCGGCAGGGAGCGGTCCAGCAGCCGGCGGGCACTCATCCGTACGCTCACGGGGACATCGAGACCGCCGGCGCTGCGCTCGGCGGCCTGCGCGACGGCCTCCTGGAGGAGCCAGCGGTCCAGTTCGGCGGTTCTGTCGCCGTCCTTGCTGTCCTCGGACGCCTGCAGGAAGTCGGCGGGCGTGAAGAGCGCCCCCTGGGACGAGCGCCAGCGGGCCTGCGCCTCGACCGAGGTGATCCGGCCGCTGTCCAGTGCCACCACGGGCTGGTGCAGCAGGGAGAACTCACCGTCGTGCAGGGCCGCGCGCAGCCGTCCGGCCAGCTCGGCCTTGCGGACGACGTCCTGCTGCATCTGCGGGACGTACAGCTCGACGCGCCCCTTGCCGGCGGCCTTGGCGCGGTACATGGCGAGGTCGGCGTTGCGCAGCAGCTCTCCCGCGCCGAGGCCCGGCTCGGCGAAGGCGACCCCGATGGACGCGGCCACCCGGACATCGTTGCCGTCGATGGTGTACGGCTGCGAGAGGGTGACGCGGAGCCGGTCGGCGAGCTCGACGATGTGCTGCTCGCGCGCGGCGCGGTCATTGCTGCCGTCCCCGGTGATCAGGGCCGCGAACTCGTCACCGCCCAGCCGGGCGGCGGTGTCGCCCTGCCGGACGGCCTCCTGGAGTCTGCGGGCGGCCTGGACGAGCAGCTCGTCCCCGGCCTGGTGTCCGATCGTGTCGTTGACGGCCTTGAAGCCGTCGAGGTCGATGAAGAGGACGGCCGTGCCGCGCAGGGCGGCGCCGCGGTCGGAGGCGCGGCGGCCGGACAGCGCCTGCTGCACACGCCGGGTGAACAGCGCGCGGTTGGGCAGGTCGGTCAGCGGGTCGTGTTCGGCGCTGTGCTGGAGCTGGGCCTGGAGGCGCACTCTCTCGGTCACGTCCCGGCTGTTGAAGATGAGACCGCCCTGATGGCGGTTGACGGTGGACTCGACATTGAGCCAGCCTCCCCCGCTCTCGGTTTCGCTCGAGCGGGAGGTGCCCCCACCGCCCGAGCGGAAGCGGCACTCGATGCGGGTGGTGGGTTCGTCGTGGGGACCGGCGGCGAGGAAACGGCGTAGCTCGTGCACCACGCAGCCCAGGTCCTCCGGGTGGATGAGAGCGGCGAGTTCGTTGCCGACGAGCTCCTCCGCGGGCCGCCCGTACACCCCCGCGGCGGCCGGACTGACGTACCGGAGGATGCCGTTGGGCGCGGCGATCATGATGACGTCGCTGGACCCCTGCACCAGGGAGCGGAAGTGGTTCTCCTTCTGGGCCAGCTCCTGGGTGAGGGCGATGTTGTCGAGGAGCATGATGCCCTGGCGTACCACGAGGGCGAGCACGACGGTGCAGGCGGTGATCAGGACGACCCGGTCGACGCTGCGGCCGTCGAGGACGTTGCAGAGGATGCCCAGGGTGCAGACGGCGGCGGCCAGGTACGGGGTGAGCGCGGTCAGCGGTCCGGCGATGGGGCGCGCGGCCGGATAGCGGCCGGGGTCCGGGCCCGGGAGGGCCGCGGGTCCGCCGCGGAAGCCGTCGTGCCGGGGTGCGGGTGGGGTGTCGTGGCCGCGGCCCGGGGGCTGTTCATGTGCCACGCGCGCGTGCTCGTCGTCGTCCGGCTGTCCCGGCCGCTGGCCGACCCAGGGGGCGTACGCGAGGAGCAGCGAACCCGCGAACCAGCCCGCGTCCAGCAGCTGTCCGGAGCGGTAGCTGTCGTGGAGCAGGGGCGAGGTGAACAGGGCGTCGCACATGACGGTGAGGGCGAGGGCGGCGACCGCGGTGTTGACCGCCGAGCGGTTGACCGCCGAGCGCCGGAAGTGCAGCGCGAGCACCATGCTGACCAGGGCGATGTCGAGGAGCGGGTAGGCGAGGGAGAGCGCCGCGTGCGCGACGTCGCCGTCCTCCTGCCGTGCGGTCCTGGCGAGGGCCAGGCTCCACGACAGGGTCATCAGCGAGCCGCCGATCAGCCAGGCGTCCAGCGCCAGGCAGACCCAGCCGTTCTTGGTCACGGGCCGCTTGGCGAGCACGAGGAGCCCGACGATGGCGGGCGGCGCGAAGCAGAGGAAGAACAGGTCGGCGTAGCTCGGGTCGGGCACGGTACGGCCCAGCACGACTTCGTACCAGCCCCAGACCAGGTTGCCGAGGGCCGCCATCGTGGAGGAGAGCGCGAACAGCAGCCAGGCGGGCCGAAAGCGGCTGCGGCTGCGGCGCGCGTAGCAGAAGCAGGACACGGCCGCGGCGGCCGCGGCGGCACCGAGTCCGAAGTCGCCCATGACGAGCGCGAGTTGCCGGGATCCCCAGCCGAGTGCGGAGCCGATGGCGTAGCCCGCGCACACCAGGGCCAGCAGGAGCTGCGCACGCAGGCCCGTCCCGCTCTGGCCGCCGTCCGCCACCGGACCGCCGGACAGCAGCGGACCGGGCAGCAACCGGGTCCGCAGCGTCGGGTGGAGCGTGGTCGCGGAGGACGGGCGGGCGCTCACCGGAGCTCCCCGGTACGGACCGCCCCCGTGTCCCGCCGGTCCTGCTGGTCCCACTGGTCCCGATGCGCCGGACGCGGATGCGGGTGGGGGTGCTTTCGGCGGCTGCCGTGCCGGCGGTGGTGTCCATGCTGTCCGTGATGACCAGGATGGCCGTGCCGGCTCTGATGACCGTGATGGCCGTGATGGCCGTGACCGCTGTGGCCGCGTCTGCGCGTCGCGGCCAGCCAGGGTCGCCGCTGACGGCTCCGCCGCGTCGGATCGCTCGTCCATAGGCCGTACATCGCCCGTCGCCCCCCTCGCAGTCTCATGTCCATCCCCGGCGCCGAACGGTGCGCGGCGCAGCCCCTGTCGGGACGATACACCAGTCTCGTCACTCAGGGACATAGCTTCTCTACGCTCCGTGACGGCCGACGGGCCGCGGACACCGCCCGCGTCCGACGGACTGCGGAGGGTGCCCGAAGCGGAGTGCTCGTAGTGCCTAACGACTCGTCGTAAGGACCACGTTCCGCAACGGCTCACGGTTCACGAACCGGTTCAACTGGTCCACCAGGAGACGCTTCGCGCGCGGCAGGAACGCCGACGTCGGACCGCCGACATGCGGGCTGATCAGCACTCCTGGCGCATGCCACAAGGGGTGTCCCGCCGGCAGCGGCTCGGGATCGGTGACGTCCAGGGCCGCCGTGACGCGGCCGCTCTCCAGCTCCGCGAGGAGCGCCTTGGTGTCGACGACGGGGCCGCGGGCGACGTTGACGAGCAGCGCCCCGTCCTTCATCCGGGCCAGGAAATCGGCGTTGACCAGGCCACGCGTGCTGTCCGTCAGGGGCGTCGACAGGACGACGACGTCCGCTTCGGGCAGCAGCGAGGGCAGTTCGGTGAGTGGATGCACCGGTCCGCGCGCCGTGGTACGCGCAGAGCGCGCGACGCGCGCCACCCGCTCGACCTCGAAGGGGACGAGCCGGTCCTCGATGGCGGCGCCTATGGACCCGTATCCCACGATGAGGACGGTTTTGTCGGCCAGGGCCGGACGGAATCCGCTCCGCCACTCCTCCCGGTCCTGCCCGCGCACGAAGTCGGGAACGCCGCGCAGGGAAGCGAGGATGAGTGTGAGGGTGAGCTCGGCCGTGCTCGCCTCATGTACCCCGCGCGCGTTGCACAACCGTACGCCGGGGCGCAGGTGCTTGAGTCCCGGCTCCACATGGTCGACGCCGGCGGAGAGCGTCTGCACGACCTGCACGGAGGTCATGCCAAGCAGGGGCCGCTGCGAGGTCGCGGGGGGTTTCATGTACGGCACCACATAGAAGGCGCAGTCGGCCGGGTCTCCGGGGAACTCCTGCTCACCGTTCCAGTAGCGGTACTCGGGCCCTTCGGGCAGCCCCTCGAACTCGTCCACGCGGAACGGCAGCCACACATCACCAGTCATGCCCAGGAGGCTAGGCGAATCCGCTGTGGCCGCATTGGTTAGTTTGGGGTGCCAGGAGAGGGAGGGTACGGCCAGGTGGAGCGCAGGAGGATCGGCGCGGCGGCGCTCGAAGCGGGGGCTATAGGACTGGGGTGCATGCCGATGAGCTGGGCGTACTCCGGGTCGGGCCGACGGGGCGCCGAGTCGCTGCGCGCGGTGCACCGGGCGCTCGACGTCGGGGCGACGCTCCTGGACACCGCCGACATGTACGGCCCGTTCACCAATGAGCTGCTGGTGGGCCGGGCACTGAGGGAGCGCCGCGCGGAGGCGTTCGTGTCCACGAAGGTCGGCCTGCTGGTGGGCGAGCAGCACATCGTGGCCAATGGCCGTCCCGGCTATGTGAAGCGCGCCTGCGATGCCTCGCTGCGCCGCCTCCAGACCGATGTCATCGACCTGTACCAGCTCCACCGCGCGGATCCGGAGGTCCCGGTGGAGGAGACGTGGGGCGCGATGGCGGAGCTCGTCCGGGCGGGGAAGGTGAGGGCACTGGGGCTGTGCGCGGTGGGCGCGCACGCCGGCCGCCGCCCCGGCGCACATCTGTACGACGCGACGATCCGTCAGCTGGAGCGCGTCCAGCAGGTGTTCCCGGTGAGTGCCGTGCAGGCCGAACTGTCGGTCTGGTCCCCGGAGGCCCTCGACGCGCTCCTTCCCTGGTGCGGGGCCCGTGGCGTGGGATTCCTCGCGGCGATGCCCCTGGGCAACGGCTTCCTCACCGGCACGCTGAGACCGGGCGCGGGTTTCGAACCGGACGACATGCGCGCCCGCCATCCGCGTTTCACCGCCGAGATGATGGCGGCGAACCAGCCGATCGTCGCGGGTCTGCGGAGGGTGGCCCGCCGCCACGGCCCCTCCGTGACCCCCGCCCAGGTGGCCCTGGCCTGGGTCCTCGCCCAGAGCCCCCATGTGGTGCCCGTGCCCGGTACCCGACACGAGCACCGGGTGGCGGAGAACGCCGCCGCGCACGGGCTGCGCCTGACCGCCGAGGATCTCGCGGAGGTGGCGGAACTGCCGGCGGCGCAGGGGTCGTGGGACTGACGGCGGGACCGGTGGACGGGGGCCGTACGACGTGATCCGTTCGCAGGGGAACCGCTCTTGATGCGTCGGCCGGGGAACCTGCGGGGCACCTGCGGAGTAAGAACAGTCAGGGAGTTCCGCGGCGGCGAAGGGATTGTGATCGTGCAACGCAGAGCAGTGACGGCCGTCCTGGCCACGGCCGTGCTTCTGGTGACGGCCGGTTGTTCCTCCGACGACGGCGAGGAACCGGGCGGTGGCACGAGCGCGGCTCCGAGCGGTACGAGGAGCGGGGCCTCGCCGTCGGGACGGGCCACGGAGGACGCACCGCCCGCGAAGGGCTCGGTGAAGGTCGTCCGCACCGTCGCCGAGGGCCTGGACTCGCCGTGGGGACTGGCACCGCTGCCCGGAGGCGGCCTGCTGGTCTCGTCCCGGGACGAGGGCACGATCACCCTGGTCGACGAGAAGAGCGGCAAGAAGACGGAGCTCGGCGAGGTTCCGGGCGTCTCCCCCGCCGGCGAGGGCGGCCTGCTGGGTATCGCCGTCTCCCCCGACTACGCCTCGGACCACATGGTCTACGCGTACTTCACGTCGGAGTCGGACAACCGCGTCGTGCGCATGCTGTACGACCCCGAGAAGCCGGCGGGCGAGCAGCTGGGCGCCCCCGACACGATTCTGCGCGGCATCCCCAAGGGCACCAACCACAACGGCGGCCGGCTGGCCTTCGGCCCCGACAAGATGCTGTACGCCACCACCGGTGAGCGCTACGAGGGAGAACTGGCGCAGGACAAGAAGTCGCTCGGCGGCAAGATCCTGCGTATGACCCCGGAGGGCGAGCCCGCGCCGGGCAACCCCTTCGACGACTCGCCCGTCTACTCCTACGGCCACCGCAACGTCCAGGGCCTCGCGTGGGACGACGAACAGCGGCTGTGGGCCTCGGAGTTCGGCCAGGACACGTGGGACGAGCTGAACCACATCGAGCCGGGCGGCAACTACGGCTGGCCGGACGTCGAGGGCAAGGAGGGCGAGAAGGGTTACGTCGACCCGGTGGCCCAGTGGCGCGTGGCGGACGCCTCCCCCAGCGGCATCGCCTTCGCGGAGGGGTCCGTGTGGATGGCGGGTCTGCGCGGCGAGCGACTGTGGCGCATCCCCCTGAAGGGCACCGAGGCCTCCGCCGACCCCCAGGCCTTCCTCACGGAGAAGTACGGCCGCCTCCGTACGGTCGTCTCCGCGGGCGGCGACAGGCTCTGGCTGACGACGAGCGAGACGGACGGCCGGGGGTCGCCGGAGAGCGGGGACGACAAGATCCTGGAGCTGGAGGTGAAGTAGGGGCGGGCGCGGCCCGGGCCCCTGCTGCGGGCCGCGTCGGTCCGCGCCCTGTCCGCCCGGGCTGCCGCTCGGGCTGCCGCTCGGTCCGCGCCCCGCCCCAGACCGCCTCAGCCCGCACCCCTCCGGACCGCCTCAGTCCCCGCCCGGCTCCGGACCGCCGCTCCCGTCCGGCTCACCGGGCTCGGTCTCCTCGTGCGGCCGGGCGGGCGGCCGTATGACCGCCTTGCCCGAGTCCAGGTCTATCGGGCCGCGACCGGGGTCGCTGTCGCCGACGTCCTCCCGGGTCATCTCGAGCCGGTTCCGCTCATCGCTGGTGTGTTTGCGTCCGGGTGCGAACAGGTCCTCGAAGACGTTGAACACGGGCACCTCCCCGGGCCGGCCGTCCGGCCCCTGCCCGCGCGCCGCGGGCCGTATGTCGTCGGTCAGAGTGCGGTCGGCACGGGTCCCGGTACGGACCTCCCTGCGGCGTGACGGGTCCCTCCCATCATCCCGCCCCGGCGGGCTCACCGGACCCTTCCGGGAACAGCCGCAGCCGGTGCGCCACCGCGGCCGCCTCTCCGCGTCCCGAGACTCCCAGCTTGGCGAGGATGTGGGAGACGTGGACGCTGGCCGTCTTCGGCGAGATGAAGAGCTCCTCGGCTATCTGGCGGTTGCTGCGCCCCACGGCGACCAGACGGAGGACGTCGCGTTCCCGGCCGGTCAGGCCGAGGGCCACGGCAGGGTCGGCGTCGGCCGCGGCGCGGGCGGCGTCCTCCGCCGGGTGCGCCAGGGTCAGCCGGGCCCGCCGGGCGAGCCGGGCCACCGCGTCGGCGAGCGGCCGGGCACCGAGGTGACCGGCGACGGCAGCGGACAGCCTGAGCAGTTCCGTCGCCCGGTCACGACTCTCCTCGTCGGCGCCGCGCGCCAGCAGCGACTCGGCGAAGCGATGCCGGACCCGGGCGAGATCGTACGGCCGCTCCAGCGCCTCGAAGGCGGTGACCACCTCGGACCATGCATCTGGCGCGGGCTCGCCCTCGGCGCGGAGCAGTTCGGCGCGTACCCATGCCTCGTGGGCCCGCCACACGGGCGCGCCCGTGGGCAGCTTCCTGAGGAGGGTGGCCACGCGTCCGAGGACCTCGGCCCGGCCCTGGTCGGCGACCGGCAGCCCGCGGGCGTCGGCCTCCGCGGTGACGGCGGTGAGCAGCAGGGGCCAGGCGTAGCGCTGGGTGCCGGGCGGGAAACCGGTGTCGAGGGCGCGTGCGAGCGCGGCGCGCGCGTCCAGGATGCGGCCCTCGGCGGCGGCCACGCCGACGGTCAGGACGGCCAGCGGTATGTCGTACTGCGGCACGAGGTCATGGGTGCCGTAGTGGCCGCGGGCGTCGGCGAGGAGGCGGGCGGCCTCGCCGGTGTCGCCGCGGGCGAGCGCGAGAGAGGCGAGGTGGAGACGGCCGCTGCCGCGCGGCTTGGCGCTCCGGGCGAGCGTCGTCCCCTTCGTCGCGGCCGCGGCGGCCTCGTCCCAGCGGCCGAGCGCGATCAGCGACTCGGCGAGGTTGTTCCAGACGAAGGCCTCGGTCTCCGGCAGGCCCAGCCGCCGCGTGTGTTCCAGCCCCTCCCGCAGTACCTCGGCGGCCTCCCGGGCACGGCCCACGGCGTCCAGGCACGACGGCAGGTTCACATGGCTGCGGCCGACGATGGCGGTGAGGGACCGCTTGACCGCCTCGTCCTTGACCGCGTACATCTCGGCGAGCCCCTCCTCGACGTCGCCGGCGTCGATCATCAGGCTGCCGAGCGTGAGACGTGCGTTGAGCTCGATGTCCTCGGCGCCCACCATGCGCGCGTACTCGACGGCGCGCTGGGCGTCGAGCAGCGCCTCGGGGCCGGGTGCGTGCACCATGGACCAGCCCGCGGTCATGGACAGCACCTCGGCGTGCACCTCGGACGGCGGCAGCCCGCGCACCAGTTCCTGCGCGGCGGCCAGCTCGGCCCAGCCGTCGCTCCGCCCGAGGCCATGGGTCAGACGGGAGCGCTGCACCTGGAACCAGGCCGCCTGCAGGGGGTCCCCGCTGCCCTGACCCGGTGGACCCGGTCGCGTACCCGGGGAGGTGCCGTGCTCCTCCAGCAGCCGCAGCGCCCGCTTGGTGATCTTCAGGGCGCGTTCCCGTTCGCCGCACAGCCGCCCCGCGACGGCCGCCTCGGCCATGAGGTCGATATAGCGCAGGCGCGGGGACAGCGGGCCGGCCTCGACGTAGTCGGTGGGGCGCAGCGCGGACCGTACGGCGTCAGGAGCGGCCTCCCACAGTTCCATCGCCCGCTCCAGGAGCCGCAGTTGCTCGGCGTAGGCGTGCCGGCCGCGGGCCTGCGCGGAGGCCGCGAGCACGGCGGGCAGGGCCTTGGCGGCGTCGTGGGCGTGGTACCAGTAGCTGGCCAGGCGGGTGGCGCGGACGTCGGCGGTGACGAGCGCCGGGTCGGCCTCCAGGGCTTCGGCGTAGCGCCGGTTGAGCCGGGAGCGCTCACCGGGCAGCAGATCGTCGCCGACGGCCTCGCGGACCAGCGAGTGGCGGAAGCGGTAGCCATGGCCTCCGGGCGCGGCCCTGAGGATGTTGGCGCCGACGGCGGCCCGCAGCGCCTCGATGAGGTCCTCCTCGGGCAGCCCGGCCACCGCCGCGAGCAGCCCGTACTCGACGGTGGAGCCGCCCTCGGCGACGATCCGGGCGATCCGCTGGGCGTCCTCGGGCAGGGCCTCGACGCGGACGAGGAGCAGGTCCCGGAGAGTGTCGGTGAGGCCGGTGCGGCAGCCGTCGCGGGCGGCGACGGCGAGCTCCTCGACGAAGAAGGCGTTGCCGTCGGAGCGGGTGAAGATCTCGTCCACCTGGTCCGGGGCGGGTTCGGCGGCGAGGATGCCGGCGATCTGGCGGGCGACCTCGGGGCGGTGGAAGCGGCGCAGTTCGATCCGGCGCACCGTGCGGAGGCGGTCGAGCTCGGCGAGCAGCGGCCGCAGCGGGTGACGGCGGTGGATGTCGTCGGCGCGGTAGGTGGCGACGACGACCAGGCGGCCGGTGCGCAGGGTGCGGAACAGATAGGCGAGCAGGTGGCGGGTGGAGGCGTCGGCCCAGTGCAGGTCCTCCAGGACGACGACGACCGTGCGGTCCGCGGCGACGCGCTCCAGGAGGCGGGCGGTGAGCTCGAACAGCCGGGCGGTGCCCTCCTCGTCGTGCCGCCCGCGGGGCGTCTCGCCCAGCTCCGGCAGGAGCCGGGCCAGTTCCTCCTCCTGCCCGGCGGCCGCCGCGGTCACCTCGTCCGGCAGCTGTGCGCGCAGGCTCCGCAGGGCCGTGGAGAACGGCGCGAACGGCAGCCCGTCGGCACCGATCTCGACGCAGCCGCCGACCGCGACGACCGCGCCCTCGCGGACCGCGGCGGTGGCGAACTCCTCGATCAGCCGGGTCTTGCCCACCCCGGCCTCGCCGCCGAGCAGCAGCGCCTGCGGTTCCCCGCCGGCGCCTGCCGCCCGTGCGGTGCCGCTGCCGGCGGCCCGGCTGAGGGCATCGTGCAGCACCTGCAGTTCGTCGGCGCGGCCGACGAACACCGGACTGACGGATCTGATCTCCACGCCGCCGAGCATCGCACACGGCACTGACATTCCGTCACCGGCCGACGACGGGCGGACAAGGCGGTTCACGCCGCGCGCGCGAACCGTTGCCGGCGGGGCCGGGGCGTGTACGGCCACCTGGGGACACCCCGTGTCCCGGGCGTCTCCCGGGCGGCACGGCGGGCCTCACGGGCGAGCCGGTGGTTCTCGGCCTCGCGGATGAGCTCAGCGGAACGGATCCGGTGCAGTTCCTCGTACACGAACATCTCTTCCCCCTCGTGGAGATCCGGCTGGACTCTCGGCACCGTTCGGTGCGCTGTCTCCACCTTCGTCTCCCAGGGGGTTCCGTCACATCGGGAGACTTCCGCATCTCCCGCGCGCGAGGGGCCTTAGCCGGGCCGTACGACGCGCACGGCCCGTCTAAGGCCCCCGGCACTCCCGAGTACTCCCGATGAGGCATCACCTCATCGGCATGGGTCGGCCTCCCGCCACGGGATCAGCCCGTCGGCATCGAGAGCAGGATGTCGGTGTACTTCAGCGCGGCGAGCACCAGGCCGATGACGCCGAGCGAGACACCCGCCCAGGCGACCGACTTGATCCACGGCGCCTGCGACCGGTCCGGGGCGCCGAACGCGGGCCGGACCAGCACGACCACGCCGACGATCAGCGCGACCAGCGCGAACACACCGGCGACCAGGGCGTTGGCGTTCCAGGAGTCGCCGTAGACCTCCTGGATCTGGGTGCCGACGCTCGCGTCGGCCGCGGTCTCCAGCTGGCCGAACAGCGACTCACGCGCCTGCGCGACCGTACCGAGCCAGCTGCCGCTCAGGGAGATGAGCCCGAGTCCGGCGGAGACGACGGCCGCGGCACCCTGGCCGACCCCGGCGGAGGCGTCCTTGCGGGCCGGCGCCCCCTCCTGGTCGGCAGCCTCCAGGCCTGCGGGATCCGCGTCGGCGGACTCCTCGCCGACGGCGTCCTGATCGGCGGCGGCCGACGCCTCCTCGTCCGGGGTCCCGGCGGGGTTCTCCGGGCTCTCCTCCCCGGTCGTCCGGGTGACGTCCCGCTCCGCCTCGTCGCTCTTCGCCCCGGTGCCGGCGTCGGCGCCGGTGTCCTTGTCGTCCACTGTCTTCGTTCCCATGCCTCGCACCGTACGGACGTCGTCTGAGAAGTCCCTTAATGATCCTTGTGGGCGCCGCGCGCGCGTGCGGCACGCCACTCCGGTGCGAGCACCGACCACACCTCCATGTCCTGGCGCACGCCCCGGTAGGAATTACTCTGCCGCAGCACGCCGTCACGGGTCATGCCCAGCCGCCGCGCCACGGCGATGCTGGGCTCGTTGGCGGACGACGCCTGCCACTCCACGCGGTGGACGCCGCGCTCCTCGACCACCCAGTCGATGAGGACCCGCATGGCTCTGGTGATCAGTCCGCGTCCCGTGGCGGCCGGTTCGAGCCAGCAGCCGACCTCGCAGTTCCCGTGCACGGCGTCGAAGACCCGGATCAGCACCCCGCCGACGAGCTTCCCGTCCAGCCAGATGCCGTGCAGGCTGCCGGTGTCGGCGGCGCGCTTGTCGGCGTACGCCTGGAGGAGCTCCCGCGCCGAGTCGGCATCGATGGCGTTGGCCCCGAACGGGATGTGTGTCTGGATGAACTCGCGCCCGCGGTCTAGGTGCGCGAGGAACTCCTCGGCGTGCCAGGGCTCCAGGGAACGCAGTTCGGCGCCGTCGTCACCCAGGGATATCGCGTACATCGTGTTGCCGCTCCTTCAGCAGTACACCGGCCGGGGAGGTCTCCCCGGCACGTCCCGGAATGCTGGCACGGGAGATTCCGGCGGCGCTCGGCTTTTCCCGCGCGCCCCGCGGTGTGTCCCCCGCTACGCGGCACTCGGGCGGTTCGATGCTGATGCGCGGCAGCCGGCGGTCCAGCCCGCGGGGCAGCCACCAGTTGGCGCCGCCGAGCAGATGCATCAGGGCGGGCACGAGGAGCGTACGGAGCACGAAGGCGTCGAGGGCGACGGCGGCGGCGAGCGCGATGCCGAACATGGCGATCACCCGGTCGCCGGTGAGCACGAAGGCGAGGAACACCGAGATCATGATCACGGCGGCGGAGTTGATCACCCGGCTCGTCTCGGCGAGGCCCACGCGCACGGCCCGCCGGTTGTCGCCGGTCGCCAGCCACTCCTCGTACATCCGGCCGACCAGGAAGACCTGGTAGTCCATGGACAGCCCGAACAGCACCGACACCATGATCACGGGCAGGAACGGCTCGATCGGCCCGGCGCTGCCGAGACCCAGCAGCTCGCTGCCCCAGCCCCACTGGAAGACCGCGACGACGACGCCGAACGCGGCGGCGACGGCGGCCACGTTCATCGCGGCGGCCTTCACCGGTATCCCGACGGACCGGAAGGCGAGCAGGAGCAGCACGCAGCCGAGCCCGATCACCACGGCGACGAACGGCGGCAGTTTGTCCACGACGACGTCCGCGAAGTCGTCGTGCCCGGCGGTGACCCCGCCGACCTGGACGTCGAGCGCGGTGCCCGTCTCCGCGCGCGGCAGCACCTCGGTGCGCAGCCGTTCCACGAGGGCGCTGGTCGCCCGCGACTGCGGGGAGGACTCCGGGACGACGGTGAGGAAGGCGACGGAGCCGTCGGCGGAGTACGTCACCGGGGTCACCGACGCGACGCCCTCGGTGGTCCGGAGGGTGGCGCCGAGACGGTCGAGGGCGGGCCTGTCCGCGCCGTCACCGACCTCGGTGACGAGGGTGAGCGGACCGTTCACCCCGGGCCCGAAACCCTCCGCGAGCAGGTCGTACGCCTGGCGCGTGGTCGAGGACCTCGGATCGTTGCCCTGGTCGGAGGTGCCCAGGTGGAGCGAGAACGCGGGGAGCGCCAGCAGGGCCATGACGGCGAGCCCGAGCGCGCCGAGCTTCTTGGGGTGCCGTTCCACGAAGGCGGACCAGCGGGCGGCGAGCCCGGTGGGCACCTCGGGCTCGGGACCGTGCTCGGCCAGCCGGCGCCGCTCGCGCCGGCTGAGGGCGCGCGGGCCGATGTACGACAGGAGAGCCGGCAGCAGCGTCACGGAGGCGGCGACGGTGAGGACCACGGTGAGCGAGGCGGCGACCGCGACCCCGTTCAGGAAGCCGAGCCGCAGCACGAGCATCCCGAGCAGGGCGATGCAGACCGTGGCGCCGGCGAACACGACGGCCCGTCCCGTGGTGGCGACGGCGCCGGCCACGGCCTCGGTCACGGGTGTCCCGCGCTTGAGGCCCTTGCGGTGCCGGGTCACGATGAACAGGGCGTAGTCGATGCCGACGCCCAGCCCGATCAGCATGCCGAGCATGGGCGCGAAGTCGGCGACGGTCATGGCGTGCCCGAGCAGCACGGTGCCCGCGTACGCGGTTCCGACACCGACCAGCGCGGTCGCGATGGGCAGCAGCGAGGCGGCGAGCGAGCCGAAGGCGAGGAACAGCACGACGGCGGCCACGAGCACGCCCACCACCTCGGCGAGGTGCCCGCCCGCCCGCTCGGTGGGCCCGGAGACCCGGCCGCCCCACTCAACCTGGAGCCCGTCGGTCCCGGCCGCCGCGACGGTGTCCATGACGCGCCGGGCGACCGTTTCGTCCAGGTCATCGGCCTGGCCGGCGAAGGTGACCGCCGCGTACGCGGTGCGGCCGTCGGCGCTGATCCGGCCGCCGTCGCCGCCGCGGCCGTCCCGGCCGGCGTCGTACGGACCGGTCACGGACGCGACGCCGGGCAGGGCGGCGATCTCGTCGAGGGTGCGGGTCATGGCCCGTTCCACGTCGGCCGCGCGCACCGTGCCCCGGTCGGTGTGCCAGACGACGGTGCCGCTGTCGCCCGCGAGACGGGGGAAGCCCTGCTGGAGGAGTGCGGCGGCGCGGCTGGATTCGGTGCCGGAGGTCGCGTAGTCGTTCGAGTACGCCGACCCCGCGGCCGTGGCGCCGGCGGCGGCGCCCGCGAACGTCAGCAGCCACAGCAGGACGGTGGCGAGGCGGTGCCGGACGCACCAGCGCGCGAGAGCTGCCACGGACGTGCTCCCTGGGGTGAAGTGCGGATCTTTGACCGGGGAGAGTCCGTTGTCGAATCTCGTATGTGGTCCGCAGTCACTCTTGCAGCAGAAAGAGATCCTTTGCGGCTTTCATGATGTTCCTCACAAGTGGGGTAACAGCCGAGGGCGGTACACCGCAGTCGGTGTACCGCCCTCGGGGACGTGCGCTACGGGGTGCTCAACCCCCGCTGATGCTCAGCCCTCGCTGACGCCCAGCTTCTCCAGGATCAGCTCCTTGACGCGGGCCGCGTCGGCCTGACCCCGGGTGGCCTTCATGACGGCACCCACCAGGGCGCCGGCTGCCGCGACCTTGCCGCCGCGGATCTTGTCCGCGACGCCCGGGTTCCCGGCGATGGCCTCGTCGACGGCGGCGGTCAGCGCGCCCTCGTCGGAGACGACCTTGAGGCCGCGCTTGTCGACGACCTCGTCCGGGGTGCCCTCGCCCGCGAGAACGCCCTCGATGACCTGGCGGGCCAGCTTGTCGTTCAGGTCGCCGGAGGACACGAGCGCGGTGACGCGCGCGACCTGCTCCGGGGTGATGGACAGCTCGTCCAGGCCCTTGCCCGACTCGTTGGCGGAGCGGGCGAGTTCGCCCATCCACCACTTGCGGGCGGAGGCCGCGTCGGCGCCCGCGTCGATCGTGGCGACGATCAGGTCCAGCGCACCGGCGTTGAGGATGGCCTGCATGTCCGTGCCGGAGATGCCCCACTCCTCGCGCAGCCGGTTGCGGCGGACGAGCGGCAGCTCGGGCAGGGCGGCGCGCAGTTCCTCGACCCACTCGCGGGCCGGGGCGACGGGCACCAGGTCGGGCTCCGGGAAGTACCGGTAGTCCTCGGCCTCCTCCTTCACGCGGCCCGAGGTCGTGGACCCGGTGTCCTCGTGGAAGTGGCGCGTCTCCTGGATGATCGTCCCGCCGCCGTTCAGCACGGCGGCGTGGCGCTGGATCTCGAAGCGCGCGGCGCGCTCGACGCTGCGCAGCGAGTTGACGTTCTTCGTCTCGCTCCGCGTGCCGAACTTCTCGCTGCCCTTCGGCATCAGCGACAGGTTCACGTCGCAGCGCATCTGGCCCATCTCCATACGGGCCTCGGAGACACCGAGCGCACGGATCAGCTCGCGCAGCTCACGCACGTACGCCCGCGCCACCTCCGGCGCACGCTCCCCGGCACCGACGATCGGCTTGGTGACGATCTCGATGAGCGGGATTCCCGCGCGGTTGTAGTCGAGCAGGGAGTGGGACGCGCCGTGGATACGGCCGGTGGCGCCGCCGACGTGCGTCGACTTGCCGGTGTCCTCCTCCATGTGGGCGCGCTCGATCTCCACGCGGAAGGTCTCGCCGTCCTCCAGCTGTACGTCGAGGTAGCCGTCGAAGGCGATCGGCTCGTCGTACTGGGAGGTCTGGAAGTTCTTCGGCATGTCCGGATAGAAGTAGTTCTTCCGGGCGAAGCGGCACCATTCGGCGATCTCGCAGTTCAGCGCGAGGCCGATCTTGACGGCGGACTCGACGCCGGTCGCGTTGACGACCGGGAGCGCGCCGGGCAGGCCGAGGCAGACCGGGCAGGTCTGGCTGTTCGCCTCGGCGCCGAGCGCGGTCGAGCAGCCGCAGAACATCTTGGTGTGGGTGCCGAGTTCGACATGGACCTCGAGGCCCATGACGGGGTCGTACGACGCCAGCGCGTCCTCGTACGACACCAGGTCGGTGTCGGTCGTGGTGGTCACGGTGGAAATTCCCTCTCAGCCCAGCAGGACGTCGTCGTCGCCGAGGCGCTTCAGCTCGCGGTAGAGGATGGCGAGGTTGGTGACGACCGCGGCGCCGGTGACGACGGCGTCGATCAGCCGCAGCGTGTCGTTCTCGGAGCGGGCCTTCTTGATCTGCTTGGCCGCACCGATCATGCCGAACGCCGACGTGGCCATCGACACGTACAGACCGGACTTGGACGTCTTGAAGCCCTTGACCTTGGACAGTGCACTCACAGCGACGGAGCCTCCTCGAGCAGCGGGTGCCCCCACTTTTCCACGAACGCGGCCTCGACAGCGGCACCCACCTTGTAAAGGCGGTCGTCCTGCATCGCCGGGGCGATGATCTGCAGGCCCACCGGCAGCCCGTCCTCCGGCGCGAGGCCGCAGGGCAGGGACATGGCGGCGTTGCCGGCCAGGTTGGTCGGGATGGTGCACAGGTCCGCGAGGTACATCGCCATCGGGTCGTCGGCGCGCTCGCCGATCGGGAAGGCGGTGGTGGGCGTGGTCGGCGAGACGATCACGTCGACCTGCTCGAAGGCCTTCTCGAAGTCGCGCGTGATGAGCGTGCGGACCTTCTGGGCGGAGCCGTAGTACGCGTCGTAGTAGCCGGAGCTGAGCGCGTACGTGCCGAGCATGATGCGGCGCTTGACCTCGTCGCCGAAGCCCGCCTCACGGGTGAGGGAGGTGACCTCCTCGGCGGAGTGCGTGCCGTCGTCGCCGGTACGGAGGCCGTAGCGCAGGCCGTCGAAGCGGGCGAGGTTGGAGGAGCACTCGGACGGCGCGATCAGGTAGTACGCGGACAGCGCCAGGTCGAAGGACGGGCAGTCCAGCTCGACGATCTCCGCGCCCAGCTCCTTCAGCAGCTCGACGGACTCGTCGAAGCGCTGGACGACGCCGGCCTGGTAGCCCTCGCCGCGGAACTGCTTGACCACGCCGACGCGCATCCCGGCCACCGAGCCGTTGCGGGCCGCCTCGACGACCGGCGGGACCGGGGCGTCGATGGAGGTGGAGTCGAGCGGGTCGTGACCGGCGATGACCTCGTGGAGGAGGGCCGCGTCCAGGACCGTACGGGCGCAGGGGCCGCCCTGGTCGAGGGAGGACGAGAAGGCGACCATGCCGTACCGCGACACACCGCCGTACGTCGGCTTCACGCCGACCGTGCCGGTGACGGCGGCGGGCTGGCGGATGGAACCGCCGGTGTCCGTGCCGATCGCGAGCGGGGCCTGGAAGGAGGCGAGGGCGGCGGAGGAGCCACCACCGGAGCCGCCGGGGATGCGGGTGAGGTCCCAGGGGTTGCCGGTCGGTCCGTAGGCGCTGTTCTCGGTGGAGGACCCCATGGCGAACTCGTCCATGTTGGTCTTGCCGAGGATGACGACGTCGGCGTCCTTGAGCTTCTTGGTGAGCGTCGCGTCGTACGGCGGGATCCAGCCCTCGAGCATCTTGGAACCGACGGTGGTGGGCACCCCGGCGGTCGTGAAGATGTCCTTGAGGGCGAGGGGGACGCCGGCGAGCGGGCCGAGCTTCTCGCCGCGCTCCCGCTTCTCGTCGACGGCGCGGGCCTGCGCCAGGGCGCCCTCGCGGTCGACGTGCAGGAAGGCGTGCACCTTCTCGTCGACGGCCTCGATACGGGCCAGGTGGGCCTCGGTGACCTGGACGGCCGTCAGCTCGCCGGAGGCGATCTTCGCGGCGGTCTCGGCGGCCGTGAGCTTGATGATGCTGTCGGTCATGACGTGATCAGTCCTCCCCCAGGATCTGCGGCACCTTGAAACGCTGCTGCTCCTGGGCCGGGGCGCCGGAGAGCGCCTGCTCGGGGGTGAGCGACGGACGGACCTCGTCCGCGCGCATGACGTTCGTCAGCGGCAGCGGGTGGGAGGTCGGCGGTACGTCTTGGTCGGCGACCTCGCTGACGCGGGCGACCGCGCCGATGATGTCGTCGAGCTGGCCTGCGAAGTGGTCGACCTCTTCGGGCTTCAGCTCCAGACGCGCCAGCCGGGCGAGGTGGACGACCTCCTCGCGCGTGATGCCAGGCATGCAGCGATCCTCTGGGGTGAGTGTGTGTGGTTTGGGCTCAATCCTATGGGGCGGGGCCCTGTGCCCGTGAAACGGTTTCCCTCGGGCCGCCGCCGGCCCGCCGCGCCCCTCAGCGGCGGGCTTCCCAGGCCGGGCTCACCAGGAAGTGGTTGTCGTACAGCTCCTGCACCTCCTTGAGGCTCTCCGGGGTGGCCTCGCCGAGACGGATGCGCTGGAGGTGGCGGAAGTACTCGAAGCGCTCGACGCCGGGAGTGATCACGATCAGGATGTCGGCGTCGCTGCCGGGTACGGCGGCGAAGGCATGGGGCATGTTCGGCGGCACGACGACGAGGTCGCCGGGTCCGGCGGTGAGGACCTCCTCACCGGAGAGCACCTCGGCGGCGCCGTCGAGCACGTAGAACATCTCGGCGGAACCCTTGTGCAGGTGGGGGCGGGCACCGTCGGCGCCGTCGGTGAGGGTGGCGCGCACGGTGGACAGCGCGCCGCCGGTGGCGTTGCTGTCGGCCAGCAGCTTGATGGCGACGGGGGCTCCGCCGACGACTTCTGCCTCCGCGTCTCGCACGACCACGGACTCGTCGAACTGCGGCACGAACAGCGACATCTTCGGACTCCCTGCGTGGTGTTGTGGTGTGGTGTTGCCGGATGTGAGCGCGCTCAGACGGCGAAGAGCAGCCCGGCGCTGATCAGGACGATCACCGCCGTGGCGAAGTGAATCCCGAAAGCGACCGCCTTCGTCCCTCCATGACGCAGCACTATCACCGTGTCGAACAGTGGCACGAGCGCCACGGCGAGCATGAACCAGGCCTCGGCACGGGCGCCCGCGAAGACCAGCAGCACCAGTCCCATGACACCGAAGGCGCCGTCTCTCAGGCCTTTGATCGAGAGATAGGCGCCGGCGTCGCCGTCCGGCCTGGCCGGGACGCCGTACCCGGCGGCGGCCGAGGCCGGCTGGAACAGGAACCGGTACCCGAGAAACACGCAGAACAGGTCGAGCACGACAGCCAGGGTGTACGCGGTGACAGTCACGTCATCTCTCCTTGCTAGCAGCGCTAGGGTCACGAGCGAAGCTAGCAGAGCGTCGACAGATTGGCTAGCACTGCTAGGATTCCTGGCATGTCGATCCAGACGCGCCGGGAGCGCGAACGAGCGGAACGGGAGCGGCTGATCGTCACGGCCGCGCGCGAGCTGGCGGAGGCCGAGGGCTGGGACGCGGTGACGACACGGCGCCTGGCCGCCGAGATCGAGTACAGCCAGCCGGTCCTCTACAGCCACTTCAAGGGCAAGGGCGCGATCATGGCGGCCGTCGCGGTGCAGGGGTGCGCGGATCTGGCTCAGGAGATGCGAACGGCCCGTACGGCGGCGAAGGGTGTGCGCGAGGCGCTCGCGGCGGTCGGCGAGGCGTACACGACGTTCGGGCGGCGGCGGCCGGCCCTGTACGACGCGATGTTCACGCATGCCGTGGATCTCCCGTTCGCCACCCCGGAGGCACCGGCGGCCTTGCAGGAGGCGTTCGGGGAGCTGGTCCAGGCGGTGGAGCCCATCGCGGCGCGGGGGGACGATGTGGGGCTGCTGACCGAGACGTACTGGGCGGGCCTGCACGGCCTGGTCACGCTGATGCGCAGCGGACGGCTGCCGGAGGAGGCGCATGAGCAGCGGCTGGCGCTGCTGATCGGGCACTTCACGGCCGGAATGGGGGCAGGGGCGGAGACGGGGACGGACTGAGAAGGGAGGGCGTCCGCGCCCCGGTCGGCCCGCACGCATTTGGCGGGACCGGATGGGGGGACGGCCGGGGTCTACTCGTCGGTCGCCGCGGCCGGGAGGGCCGCGGCGGGGCGCTGCCAGCCCCGCGACCCCCGGGCCCGCAGCCACGCCGTCGTCTCCTCGGGCGGCATCGCGGCGGCCACCAGCCAGCCCTGGACCGCGTCGCACCCGAGGTCACGCAGCCGCTCCCAGGTCTCGTCGTCCTCGACGCCCTCGGCGACCACCAGCAGGCCCAGGGAGTGGGCGAGGTCGACGGTGCAGCGGACGATCTCCGCGTCCTCGGTGTCGACGGCGAGCCGGGCCACGAAGGAGCGGTCGATCTTCAGCTCGCTCACCGGGAGCCGTCGCAGGTGGACCAGGGAGGAGTAGCCCGTGCCGAAGTCGTCCAGGGACATCTTCACGCCGTGCCCGGTCAGCCCGGCCAGGGTGTCGGCGGCCCGCTGCGGGTCCTCCAGGAGCACGTGCTCGGTTATCTCCAACTGCAGGGCGCCCGCGGGGACGCCGTGCCGTGCGAGTCGTCCGGCGACCGCGCCCGCGAAGCCGGGGGTGTGCACGTCGCGCGGCGACACGTTCACCGCGACCGGTACGTGCAGTCCCTGGGCCCGCCACTTGGCGACCTGGCCGAGGGCCGTCTCCAGCACGTACTCGGTCAGGTGCGGCATCAGCCCGGACGACTCGGCTATCGCTATGAACTCGTCCGGCGGCACCTTGCCCCGCTCGGGGTGCACCCATCGCACGAGCGCCTCCAGACCGGCCACCTGCCCGTCGAAGCGGACCTTCGGCTGGTAGTGGAGCTCCACCTCCTGCGCGTCGAGCGCACGCCGGAGGTCGCCCAGCAGGCCGAGGCGGTCGGGGGTGTTCGAGTCGCGCTTGGACTCGTACACCTCCACGCCCGTACGGTCCCGCTTGGCCTGGTACATCGCCACGTCCGCGCGCCGCAGCAGCCCTTCGGCGTCGAGCGCGTGGTCGGGGAAGACGGCGAGCCCGGCGCTGGCCTCCAGGACGAGCGTGAGCCCGTCGAGGTCCAGCGGGGAGCCGAGCGCGGAGACGAGGTTGCGGGCGACCCGGCTGGCGGACGTCGTGGAGTCCGCGACCGGCAGCAGCACGGCGAACTCGTCGCCGCCCAGGCGCGCGGCCTCCGCTCCGCGCGGCAGGGCCAGCCGCAGCCGGTCGGCGATCTGAAGCAGCAGCCGGTCGCCCGCGAGATGCCCGAGAGTGTCGTTGACGGACCGGAAACGGTCCATGTCGATCAGCATCAGGGCCGACCGCGCACCGATCCGCTCCGCGTCGTCGAGCGCCGTCCAGGTCCGCTCCAGCAGCCACTGCCGGTTCGGCAGCCCGGTGAGCGGATCGCGCAGCTGTTCCTCGGCCCGGACACGGGCGAAGTGCAGTGTGGAGTCGAGTGCGATCAGGGGGATGGCGAACAGGGGCAGCAGAACGGGCCGCGCCACGGCCACCACACAGATGAGCGGTGCGATACCGAGCAGCGCGACGGCGAGGAGTCCCTGCCGGACCAGCGCCGTGCGGGCGATCGTGGGCACCCCGCCGCCGCGCGGCGCGTGCAGGTACCAGAGCAGACCGCGGGTGACCAGGAGGTAGGCGGCGGCGACCAGCATCACCTGGGGCGCCGCGTAGAGGTTCCAGGTCTCGGCGTCCCAGGGCGACTCGACGGAGGGGACGCGGCCGAACGCGCCGAGCACCAGGGCTCCCGCGCCGATACCGAGGATGTCCACCGCGCCGTGCAGCACGCCCTGCCGCCAGTGGCCCCGGCGGGCGACGCCGACCAGGACGACGACGGTGAGGCTGACCATTCCGGCCGGCACCCACCCGTACAGCAGCAGGACGGCGAGGACGAGGGCGGCGCCGGAACCGGTACCGCCCCACAGGCGGGAGCGGCCCAGGGCGACGAGGTGCCCGACGACGACGCCGGCCAGCACGGCCAGCGACCAGCCCGCCGTGCCGGACGGGAAGAGGGCGTGCTGACCGCTGAACGCCCGGTAGAACCCGGCGCCCAGGACCGCGCCGGCCAGGCCGACGGCGGCGGCGGGCAACGCGGGCCAGGACAGCTGCCGTTCGGTGTCTTCGGTGTCATGGCCCACGAGACCGCTGCGTTCGGCGTCGTGGCCCGTGGAACCGCCGCGGCCGGCGTCGCGGCCGGTGGAACCGCCGCCCTCGACGCCGCGAAGTGTGGCGTCGCGTGCGGCGGACGCGTCCCACCCGGCGCCGGGCGCGTCCGCGTCCACGCGCGCGGACGGCCGCCCTGCCCCCGCCCGTCGGCCGCTCAGCCATGCCCCGGACAGCCGGCGCAGGCGCAGCCGTGAGTCCGGGGCGGCGCTCTCGGTCGGTTCCATTCCCGTCCCTCTCACAGCCGGCGGTGCCCACGCAGCGCGGCCCGTTGCTCCCGACAGACCTTCAACGGCACCGCGTCTGAAAACCCACCACGCGTCTGGGCACGGCAGGCGCACATCTCAACACTAGGCCGCAGAAGGCTTCCACGGGCAGCGGTCGCCGACGGTTGCCCGAATGCGACCCGGCCACCCGTATGCATCTGGTATGCGCCGATCGGGTGGCCTTCAACCGCTACTCCTCGGTCGGAAGTGCGACTTCCGCGGCTGCTTCCGGCCCCTGTTCGAGCAGGACCGCGAAGCCCTCCTCGTTCAGCACAGGCACCTTGAGCTGCATCGCCTTGTCATATTTCGATCCAGGATTGTCACCGACAACAACGAATGCAGTCTTTTTTGAAACGGAACCGGTCACTTTTGCTCCCCGGCTCTGCAGGGCCTCCTTCGCCCCGTCCCGTGTGTGGTGCTCCAGCGTGCCGGTGACGACGACGGTGAGCCCTTCCAGCAGACGCGGGCCCTCGTCCTCGCCGGAGCCCTCGTCCTCCAAGGACACCCCGGCGGCCTTCCACTTGCGGACGATCTCTCGGTGCCACTCCTCGGCGAACCACTGCTTGAGGGCGGCGGCGATGATCGGCCCGACGCCGTCCGTGCCCGCCAGCTCCTCCTCGCTCGCCTGCTCGATGCGGTCGATGGAACGGAACTCACGGGCGAGCGCCTCGGCGGCGACGGGACCGACGTGACGGATGGAGAGCCCGTTGAGGAAGCGCGCGAGCGGACGGTCCTTGGCCGCCTCGATGTTCGCCAGCAGGGCCAGCGCGTTCTTCTTCGGCTCGCCCTTCTGGTTGGCGAAGACCGTGGCGATCTTCTCCTCACCCGTCTTGGGATCGCGCTTGGGCAGGCCGCTGTCGGGGTCCAGGACGTACGCCTTGATGGGGAGCAGCTTCTCCACAGTCAGGTCGAACAGGTCGCCCTCGTCGACGAGCGGCGGGTCCGCGGGCTCCAGGGGACGAGTGAGCGCGGCCGCCGCCACGTCGCCGAAGTGCTCGATGTCGAGGCACTCCCGGCCCGCGAGGTAGGACAGCCGACCCCGCAACTGGGCAGGGCACGCACGGGCGTTGGGGCAGCGCAGGTCGACGTCGCCCTCCTTCATGGGCCGCAGCGGCGTGCCGCACTCGGGGCACTCCGAAGGCATCACGAAGGCACGCTCGCTGCCGTCGCGCAGGTCGGCCACCGGACCGAGGATCTCCGGGATGACGTCACCGGCCTTGCGCAGCACCACCGTGTCGCCGATGAGGACGCCCTTGGCCTTGACCACGTCCTGGTTGTGCAGCGTGGCGAACTCCACCTCGGAACCGGCCACCGTGACCGGTTCGACCTGGGCGTACGGCGTGACGCGACCGGTGCGGCCGACGGCCACCTTGATGTCGACAAGCTTGGTGTTGACCTCTTCGGGGGCGTACTTGTAGGCGATCGCCCACCGTGGCGCGCGGGCCGTGGACCCGAGCCGGCCCTGGAGGCGGATCTCGTCGAGCTTGATCACGGCCCCGTCGATCTCGTGCTCCACGGAGTGGCGGTGCTCCCCGAAGTACGTGATGAACTCGTGCACGCCGGCGAGGTCGTCCACCACGCGGTTGTGCCGGGCGGTGGGCAGGCCCCAGTCGTGCAGCAGCTCGTACGCCTGGGAGAGGCGGCTGAGGCCCTCGAAGCCCTCCAGCGCGCCGATGCCGTGAACGACCATGTGCAGCGGTCGGGTGGCGGTGACGCGCGGGTCCTTCTGGCGCAGCGAACCGGCCGCCGCGTTGCGCGGGTTGGCGAAGGGCTTGTCGCCGGCCTCCACCAGACGCGCGTTGAGCTCCTCGAACTTCTCCATCGGGAAGTAGACCTCGCCGCGGATCTCCACGAGGTCGGGGACGCGGTCGCCCTTCAGCCGATCGGGGATCTCCGCGATCGTACGGACGTTGGGTGTGATGTCCTCACCGGTGCGGCCGTCGCCGCGGGTCGCCGCGCGCGTGAGGCGGCCCTGCTCGTAGGTGAGGTTGACCGCGAGGCCGTCGACCTTGAGCTCGCACAGGAAGTGGTACTCCTGCGAGCCCAGTTCCCTGGCGATGCGGTCGACCCAGGCGGCCAGCTCGTCCTCGTTGAAGGTGTTGTCGAGCGACAGCATGCGTTCGCGGTGCTGTACCGCGGTGAACTCCGTCTGGTACGACCCGGCGACCTTCTGGGTCGGCGAGTCGGGCGTGCGCAGCTCCGGGTACTCCTCCTCCAGCGCCTCCAGGGAGCGCAGGAGGTCGTCGAACTCCGCGTCGCTGACGACGGGGGCGTCCTTCACGTAGTACCGGAAGCGGTGCTCCTCGACCTGCTCGGCGAGCTGTGCGTGCCGCTGCCGCGCCTCGGCGGGTACCGCTGTGGACTCCGCTTGCTTGTCGCCGGCCACCGTGTTGTCCTCCCGTTACTCTGGGTTGTCCGCGAGGGATCTCGCCGCCCGGACGCAGTGGGCGAGCGCCTGCCGCGCGTACTCGGGGGAGGCTCCCGCGAGTCCGCACGACGGAGTGACCGCGACCGCGTCCGCGAGAAGCCCCGGATGCAGCCCCAGCCTGCGCCACAGCGTCCTGACTCCCATGACGCTACCTGCAGGGTCTGACAATCGGCCGTCCGTGCCCGGCACGACACCGGCGAGGAGCCGGGTGCCCGACTCCACGGCTTCCCCGATCACCTCGTCGTCACGTTCGGTGAGCAGGGAGAAGTCGAAGGAGATCGCGGTGGCGCCCGCCCGGCGCAGCAGCGCGAACGGCACGTCCGGCGCACAGGAGTGGACCACGACGGGACCGCCGTCATGCACCCCGACGACGTCCCGGAGGGTGGCCTCGACGATCTGCCGGTCCACGGCGCGGTGCGTGCGGTAGCCGCTCGCGGTGCGCACCTGGCCGCGCAGGACGGCGGTGAGGGAGGGTTCGTCGAGCTGGAGGGCCACCTGCGCACCGGGCACGCGCCGCCGCACCTCGGCGAGGTGCAGGCGCAGCCCTTCGGCGAGCGAGGCGGCGAGGTCGCGGCAGGCGCCGGGGTCGGACAGGGCGGCCTCGCCGTTCCGCAGCTCCAGGGCGGCGGCAAGGGTCCAGGGCCCGACGGCCTGCACCTTCAGGGGCCCCTCGTACCCCTGGGTGAACTCCTCCAGCGCGTCGAGGTCCTCACCGAGCCACGAGCGGGCCCGCTTGGTGTCCCGGCCCGGCCGGTCCCCGAGCCGCCATCCGCTGGGCTCGACGCGCGCGTACAGCTCGACGAGCATCCCCGCGGTCCGCCCGATCATGTCGGCGCCGGGCCCGCGCGCGGGCAGCTCGGGCAGGTACGGCATCCCGCTCTCCGGCCCCTCGAAGGTGCCGGTCACGGTCTTGGCGGCCTCGCGCGCGTCCCCGCCGGGCATGGACCCGACGCCGGTGGCGGGCCCGAACCGGAACCCGCTGTTCTCATTCGCCTTGGAACTCACCCCGGAAGCGTACGTAACGCCGGGGGCGCCGTCTCGACGTCCCCGGCGCGATACGGACGCAGGGCCGTGTCAGTCAGCGCCCCGGACGCACCGACAGGTCGTTCACCTCGGCGTCCCTGGGCAGATCCAGGGACATCAGGACGGTCGTGGCGACCGACTCGGGATCGATCCACTCGGAGGGGTCGTACTCCTTGCCCTCCTGCTGATGCACCTTGGCCTGCATCGGGCTGGCCGTACGCCCCGGGTAGATCGAGGTGACCCGGACGCCGTTCCCGTGCTCCTCGTGCCGCAGCGAGTCGGCGAGGGCCTTCAGACCGTGCTTGGAGGCGGCGTACGCGCCCCACTCGCCGAAGGCGCGCAGCCCGGAGCCCGAGTTGACGAAGACGACCTGGCCGCGGGCGGCGCGCAGCTGGGGCAGGAAGTGGCGGGTGACCTCGGCCGGCGCGATCAGGTTGACGTTCAGCTGCTGGTGCCAGGCCTTCGGGGTCAGATCCCCGATGTGCCCGAGCTCGATGACGCCCGCGCTGTGGATCAAGGAGTCCACGCGGTCCGGGAGCGTCTGGTGCGAGAAGGCCCAGGAGAGCCTGTCCGGGTCCGCCAGGTCGCCCACCAGGGTCTTCGCACCGGGGAACTCGGCCGCCAGCTCCTTGGCGCGGCCCGCGTCGCGCGCGTGCAGCCAGATCTCGTCCCCGCGCGCGTGGAGGCGGCGGGCGACGGCCGCGCCGATGCCGGAACCGGCTCCGGTGATCACATGTGTAGCCATGTCCGCCATGCTCGCATCACCGATGGGAAAGGGCGTTCCCAGGGGCGACACCGCCAGGCATCGCCAGGCACCGCAAGGCAGCGCCAGGCTCCGCCCGGCTTCGGCCACCCGTGGCGCGTCACTGCACGCCGAGCGACTCCTCCAGATAGGCCAGCGCACCCACCGGCTCCTCGGCGAAGAAGACGAGCTCGGTGAGGGGACGCGGCAGGAAGCCCTCGTCCTCCATCCTCCGGAACTGCTCCTTGAGGCCGTCGTAGAACCCGGCCGTGTTCAGCAGCACCACCGGCTTCTCCGTGTGCCCGTGCTTCTTCAGCTCCAGGATCTCGGTGGCCTCGTCGAGCGTGCCGGTGCCGCCGACCATGACGATCACCGCGTCGGCCTTCTCCAGGAGCAGCCGCTTGCGCTCGGCGAGATCCTTCGCGACGACCATCTCGTCGACCCCCGGCCGCACCCGGTTCGACAGGAACTCGACGGAGACGCCCACCAGGCGCCCGCCCGCCTCCTCCACCCCGTCCGCGACGACCTTCATGAGCCCGACGTTGGAACCGCCCCACACGAGGGAGTGCCCGCCCTTGCCGATGAGCTCCGCGAGCTCGCGCGCGGGGCCGGTGTAACGCTCGTCGAGGTCGGCGGCGGAGAGAAAGACGCAGATGTTCATGCGTCTACGGTACGGGGCGGGAAGAACCCCGGCCGATCCGGCGCTGTCCTCCTCATGGCCACTGGACACGGAAACCGGCACGGACACGAGATCACGATCGAGCGGGCCACGGAGCACGTACGCGTGGTGCACGACGGCACGGTGCTCGCCGACAGCACCCGCCCTCTGCTCCTGCGCGAGACGGGCTGTCCCGTGCGCTACTACATCCCCGAAGAGGATGTCCGCATGGACCTGCTGACCCCGTCGGACACCCACACGCACTGCCCGTTCAAGGGCACGGCGTCCTACTGGTCGCTGCCGGACGCGGCGGACCTGGTGTGGGCGTATCCCGAGCCGAAGCCGGAGGTCGCGGAGCTCAAGGGGCACCTGTGCTTCTACGACACCGAGGTGGTGTGATCGACCGGCTCCGGGCGCCTCGCGGAGGGAGAGGCACTGGTCACGGCCGTACATCCAGCGGCCGTTCGCCCGGCCGCCGCGGCGCGATGATCCGGTAGTGGTTGTCGAAGGACAGAACCGTCGGCTGCTGGAGACGCCAGGCCAGGCACGCGTTGACGGCGTCGGTCAGACCGATCGCCTGCCCCAGGTAATCGCGCTGGATCTCCTCCGCCTCACCGAGAAGCTGACCGTCCACGCCGGGTACGCGCGCGTACCCGGCCCCGACCAGAGCACGCAGGCGGGACACGGCCTCCACGGCCTCTTTCTCCGATGCCTGCTGGTGAAAGCAAGTAATCGAGTTCGGCAAGACCGAGTGAGAACGAGTGGGGACAGAACCAGGAGCCTGGCCGTGCCGAAGGCTTCGATGCCTTCCCTGTGCCGGTCATCACGTCGGTTGAAAGCGGCGAGGAGGACGCTAGTGTCGGCCACTGCGAGACTGACTGAGCCGGTCACGCGGCGTTCCTGCCCCGCAGGTGCTCGTGCGCACGACTCGCGAGGTCCGGCGGCCCGTCGAAGAGACCCCAGTCGTCGACTGCGTCACCCACCGTTCCCTCGGGAATGATCAGCTTTCCGGCGGCCCATTCAATGGCCAACGCTTCAGGTGTCCGTCCGTCGAGAGCGGCGAGGTCGCGCAGGATGCCGGCCATCGTTCCCGAGAGTGTGGGTCATCCCCTTCGCCAACGGCGGCTTCCCCATGTTGGGGGACGACATCCTGTACGCCGTCGGCGCCGATCCTCACTTGGACACGGCGCAGATGGACTCGCCAGCAGGAGCCCTGTTCTTCGACTCGCCCACCCAGCTGGACAACTTCCGCCTGCGACTGGACCTGGTCGAGCAGGCGGCGTTGACTGCGAACAAGTCGGTGGAGTTCATCCATCGGATCGCCAAGGAGTTGTGGAATGCACAACGCGCCCGAGCTCCGCCGGCTCAAGTCGTCCTTCTCCGGGGACGGAGGCAACAACTGCGTCGAAGTGGCCGCGACACCGGCCGGAGCAGCCCTCCGCGAGAGCGACGCCCCGGCCGACATCCTGACCACCGGACAGGGCCCACTGCTGTCACTCGTACGCGGCCTGAGGACGGGAGCCGTGTCCCCGCGCGGACCTCATGAATAGTTGAGGGGAGAGCTCACCGTGCTACGGCCCCGGTGAGACGTTGACCTTGCCGCCGGCGGCAGGGTTGCACGATGACCGGCATGAACAGCACCGGACAGAACAACAGCAGGATCGTCGCGGTGACCGGAGCCGGCACCGGCATCGGCCGGGCCACTGCCCGGGCCTTCGCCGCCGAGGGCGCCCACGTGGTCGCGATCGGACGGCGGAGCGAACCGCTCACGGAGACCGCGGCCGGACACGACCGGATCACGCCACTGCCCGCCGACATCACCGCCGAGGGCGGGCCCGAACGTATCGTCCGGGCCGTGGTGGAGGCACACGGCCGACTGGACGTGCTGGTGAACAACGCCGGTGTCGTGCGCGGCGGCGCCCTCGGCACGCTGACGCCGGAGACGATCGCGGCCCAGCTCGCCACCAACCTCGTGGCCCCCGTCCTGCTGTCCCAGGCGGCGCTGCCGTTCCTGGCGGCGTCGAGCGGCGTGATCGTCAATGTCAGTACGTCGGTGGGGCAGCGGGCCTGGCCCGGCAGCTCGGTCTACGCGGCGACCAAGACCGCTTTGGAACTACTGACGCGTAGTTGGGCGGTCGAGCTGGCACCCCGGGGAATCCGGGTGGTGGCGGTCGCCCCTGGTGCGATCGACACCCCCATCGGCGAGCACCAGGGTCTGACGCCGGAGCGGATGGCCGCGGTGCGGGAGTGGCAGTTGGCGCACACACCGCTGGCCCGGATCGGCCGCCCCGAGGAGGTGGCCTGGGCGATCAACCAACTCGCCGCACCGGCTGCCTCGTTCGTCACCGGTGTGGTGCTCCCGGTCGACGGCGGAGCGGTCGTGGCGTGATAGGAGTGGCCCGGGAGGTGGAGCGGGTGCGGATCGGTGAGCTGGCCGGGGCGACCGGGACGACCGCCCGTGCGCTGCGGCACTACGAGCAGGCGGGGCTGATCTCCTCCGAGCGGGCCGCCAACGGCTACCGCGTCTACGACGAGCGAGCCGTGGTGCGGGTCCGCAACATCCGCTACCTGCTGGCCGCCGGGCTCACCCTGGACGACGTGCGCGTGTTCCTGCCCTGCCTGGACGGCGATGTGGCTGCCGCACCGCCTTCGGACAAGGGCCTGCGGGTCGCGCTGGATCGGCTGGCCGTCCTCAACGAACGGATCGCCGCCCAGACCGAGGCCCGCGACCGGCTGGAAGCCGCGCTCCGGGAAAAGGCCGGCGATCGGATCCGTCCGGTGGCCTGACCCGCAGAGCCTGAACGTACCGGGATCAAGAGTGGGTATGCCCGATGGCCGGGCACGACTCAGTGTCCGGTGACGCGGACCGAAGGTGCCCGTGGCTGTCAACCCCGACGATCGTCAGGGTCCGGTGTTGCCGTTCGGCTCGGGTTCGGGAGTTCTCCCGCTTCTACGTTCGGACCTCATGGAACGAGAACCACGAGAGAAGAGCCGGGCCGGTCGGCTGCTCGGTGCGTTGGGCGTGCTCGGTCTGGGGGCGGGAGTCGTCACGTGGCTCTCCCCCGGCGGGCTGGGGGAGGCCGATGCGGTCGAGGTCACCGATGGGGCCTCGGTGTCCGGGTACCGGTCGGTGACCGGGGTGGTGGCGGATGCGCCGTCCTGGCTGGGGCATCTGCTGGAAGCGGCCACCGAAGGCACCTTGGTGATCCTCGGGCTGGTGCTGCTCTGGACGTGGTGGTCAGCGGTCCGCCGCGCAGACACACGAGCGGTCGCCGGAACCGTGCTGACCGGTCTCGGCACCGTGGCGGCCTACGCGGTGAGCGAGGCGCTGAAGCTGGTGGTGGACGAGGAGCGGCCGTGCCGTGCGCTGCGCACAGGAGCCGAGATCGTCACGGAATGTCCCGCGTCGGGAGACTGGTCCTTCCCGAGCAACCACGCCACTCTGGCCGCCGGCCTGGCGGTCGGACTGGCCCTGCTGCGGCCCCGGCTCGCCGCGTTCACGCTGCCGCTGGCCGTGGCCGCCGCGCTGCTGCGCGTGCTGGTCGGGGTCCACTATCCGCACGATGTGCTCGCCGGCGCGACGCTCGGCGGCGCCGTGGTGGCGGCCCTTGTCATCGCGCTGCTGCCGTCGGCCCAGTGGGTGGTGTCACGGCTGGGGAGGCTGCGCGGGGACCATCCCGGCCTCGTGGGCCATGACCGCGGCGGCAGCCCGGTTGTCCACGCCGAGCCTCGCCAGGATGGAACTCACATGGGCCTTCACCGTCCCCTCCACCACATGCAGCCGCCGGGCGATCTGCCCGTTGGACAGACCGCTGCCGAGGAAGGCCAGCACTTCCCGTTCGCGGGCGGTGAGGGCGGCGATCCGGTCGCGGGCGGCCGAACGCCGGCCGGCCAGGGTGCCCGCGCCCGTCGCGGCGAGGTGGGCGATGACCCGGGCCGCGACCTTCGGTGACAGGTAGGCGGCGCCGTCCGCCACCGCACGGACCCCGGTGATCAGTTCCTCCGGCTCGCCCGACTTGATCAGGAAGCCTGCCGCGCCACCGCCGAGCGCCTGGAGGATGTAGTCGTCCTCGCCGAACGTCGTCAGCATGATGACGCTCGTACCCGGCACCGTGCCCCGGATCTCCGCCGCCGCGTCGATCCCGCTGATGCCCGGCATGCGGATGTCGAGGACGGCCACCGAGGGGCGGTGGCGGCGGACCAGTTCCACGGCCTCGTGACCGTCGGCGGCCTCGGCGACGACTTCGATGTCCGGATCCGTCGCGAGTACGGCACGCACTCCCGCACGGATCATCGGCTCGTCGTCGGCGATCAGTACCCGGATCATCGGGCGCTCACCCGGTGAGCGTGTCGAGGGACACCAGGGTGTCCTTGCGGAAGCAGAGCCGGTATGCGTCGCCGGACCGGTCGTCGAACCGGTTCGCCGTGAGCGCGTAGTACTCGCACGTGGTGCCGTCTCCTGTCGGCTCGGCAGTCGTCGGACGGTGGTTCGTCTGCCGGTCCGGCAGGAAACGCTCCACCTCGGAACGATCCTGCCCCACGCGCAGGCGGTCGTGGTCGCGCGGGTCCAGGACCGAGTGTGCCGCCGAGCGCATCTCCAGGACGGTGAGTACTCCGCTCAGCAACGCTCCCGTCACCAGCGGAACCATGACCGCGGCGACCAGGGTCCGGCTGACCCGCCGCCGAGCGCGGCGGTGTTCCCGCGGCAACTCACGACCGGCCAGGGGGACCCCGGCCACGGAGGGCGCCGGCAGGGACGAGGGTGTGTGCGGGATCGTCGCGACGACCGCGTAGCCACCGTCACGCGGCCCGTGGTCGAACCGGCCGCCGGCCAACCGCACACGTTCTTCGAGTCCGACGAGGCCGTGTCCCCCGCTCCCGGACCCGCTCCCGGACCCGGACCCGGACCCGGATCGGGACCGGGACCGGGACCAGGGCCGCAGGCCGGACGCGGACGACGGCGGTCCGTTCTCCACCACGACCTTCGTCTCCCGGTCCGTGTGTGTCACCTGAACCGTCGCTGTCGCACCAGGTGCGTGCTTGGCGACGTTGGTCAGCGCCTCCTGCACGACCCGGTGGGCCGCCCGCTCGGCCACCGGCGGCAGGTCGTCCGCCGTGCCGTCGATGCGCGACTCCACCGCGAGACCGGCCGCGGAAGCCTCGGCAACCAGATCCGTGAGGCTGGGTCGCCCCGTGGCCGCAGCCGCGTCGCCGGTCCCCTCGCGCAGCACACCGATCACCTCGCCGAGACGCTCCACCGCGGCGGCGGCCCTGGCCCTGATGTCGCCCGCGGCCTTGCGGTGCTCCTCCTCGAGGCCCGGTGCGAGCTTCAGCGCGCCGGCCGACAGGGCGATCAGGCTGAGGTCATGGCCGAGTACGTCATGCATGTCCTGGGCGATACGCGCCCGCTCGCGCAGCCGGGCCTGCTCGGCGATCAGCTGCTGCTCGCGCCGCAGGTGCTCGGCGCGCTCCCAGCCGGCCCGGACGAGCTGCTGGTACTGGCACCAGAACCGGCCCGCGAACCAGGGCAGCATCGCGGCGCCGACCACCGCGGTCACGAACCGGCCGGCCAGGGGCAGCAAGGCGGGCACGACGGACAACGCCACCACGCCGACCGCGAGAAGGGCGACCAGAACGAGCGCGGTCGGCGCCGTCCTTCCGGGCCGCCGCCCTGCCAGGAAGGCCGCCACGGCAGCCGGTATCGCCCACCACAGAGTCACCGCGCTCAGACAGGCGGCCACCGCGGCAGCCGCCGTCAGCAGGGTTCCGGGATCACGTGCCCACCGCGGAACAGCGGTCCCGGTCCCGGTCCCGGTCTCACCACAGATCATCGAGCCGTCCACGGAGGCGACGCTACGGGTGTCGGGAGCCGTCGAACACTGCCGAAAGTCCAATCCGGGCCGGTGCCGACAAGCGCCGAGCCTCCGAACGGAGCTGTCAGACGGCCGCCGTCGCCCGCACCGTAGCCGCGATCGTCGCCGACCCCACCACGCGCGTGCCGTCGTACAGCACGATCGCCTGCCCGGGGGCCACCCCTCGCACCGGCTCCGCGAAGGACACCCGCAGCTCCCCGTCCACGACCTCCGCCGTGACCTCCGTCTCGCCCCCATGGGCACGGAGCTGGGCCGTGTAGGTGCCCGGACCCGAGGGCGCCGTACCGCACCAACGAGGCTTGATCGCGGTCAGGGCGGTCACGTCCAGCGACGCGGCCGGGCCGACCGTCACCGTGTTGTCCACCGGAGAGATGTCGAGGACGTACCGCGGCTTGCCGTCGCGGGCCGGGGTGCCGATGCGGAGGCCCTTGCGCTGGCCGATCGTGTAGCCGTACGCGCCCTCGTGGGTGCCGATCTTGGTGCCGGACTCGTCGACGATGTCGCCCTCGGACTTGCCGAGGCGGCGGGCCAGGAAGCCCTGGGTGTCGCCGTCGGCGATGAAGCAGATGTCGTGGGAGTCGGGCTTCTTGGCGACCGCGAGGCCCCGGCGCTCGGCCTCCGCGCGGATCTCCTCCTTGGTGGTGACCGTGTCGCCGAGCGGGAACATCGCGTGGGCGAGCTGCTTGTCGTCCAGCACGCCGAGGACGTACGACTGGTCCTTGGCCATGTCGGAGGCGCGGTGCAGCTCGCGCGTGCCGTCGGGCAGCGTGACGACCTGCGCGTAGTGGCCGGTGCACACCGCGTCGAAGCCCAGGGCCAGCGCCTTGTCGAGCAGCGCGGCGAACTTGATCTTCTCGTTGCAGCGCAGGCACGGGTTCGGGGTGCGCCCGGCCTCGTACTCGGCGACGAAGTCCTCCACCACGTCCTCGCGGAAGCGCTCGGCGAGGTCCCACACGTAGAACGGGATGCCGATCACGTCGGCGGCGCGGCGGGCGTCGCGCGAGTCCTCGATGGTGCAGCAGCCGCGCGCCCCGGTGCGGAACGACTGCGGGTTCGCGGACAGCGCGAGGTGCACGCCGGTCACGTCGTGACCCGCTTCCGCGGCGCGGGCGGCGGCGACGGCGGAGTCCACCCCGCCCGACATGGCGGCGAGGACGCGGAGGGGGCGGGTGCGCTGCGTGGTCTCAGTCATAACCCTTCAAGAGTACGGGGCGCCGGGAACCGGAGGCCGCGCATATCCGTTGTGGACCACGTGGGGGAAAGAGGAGCTCCGAAGAACGGCGGCCGGCGGGTCGGGCGGCGCACCCTGCTCATCGGCGGGGCGGCGGCCGCCGGTGCGGTCGTCCTCGCGCGCGAGGACCTGGTCCGCCTGTACTGGCAGGCGCCGGGTGCGCAGAAGCCGCGTACGGAGGGCGACGTCGATTTCACGGAGGCCAGCTGGGTGGCGGCCTCCCCGGCCAACTACCGGGCCGCGGACCGGCCCGACGACTACTCCATAGACATGGTGGTCATCCACATCACCCAGGGCAGCTTCGACAGCGCCGTGCAGGTGTTCCAGAACCCGGCGCACCGTGCGGCCGCGCACTACATCGTCCGCAAGGACGGTCACATCACCCAGATGATCCGCGAGCTGGACGTCGCGTACCACGCGGGCAACCGCGACTACAACGAACGCAGCATCGGCATCGAGCACGCGGGCTTCGTGGAGGATCCGGCGGCCTTCACGGACGAGATGTACTCGGCGTCCGCCCAGCTCACAGCGCGAATATGCGCGCGGTACGACATCCCGGTCGACCGTGAGCACATCATCGGGCACGTGGAGGTGCCCGGTTCGGACCACACCTGCCCCGGCCCGCACTTCGACTGGGACCGGTACCTGCGGCTGGTACGGGAGGCGCGCACGACGGAGGCCCAGGGCATCACACGGTAGGACATCCCACGACAGGCATCACACGGCAGCGCCCTCAGGTCAGCCCTGCCGTCCGCGCCCGTTCCACCGCCGGGCCGATCGCCTTCGCCACCGCCTCCACGTCCTCCCGCGTCGAGGTGTGGCCGAGGGAGAAGCGGAGCGTGCCGCGGGCCAGGTCCGGGTCGGTGCCGGTGGCCAGCAGGACATGGCTGGGCTGGGCGATGCCCGCCGAGCACGCGGAGCCGGTCGAGCACTCGATGCCCTGGGCGTCCAGCAGCAGCAGGAGGGAGTCGCCCTCGCAGCCGGGGAACATGAAGTGGGCGTTGGCCGGCAGCCGGCCCTCCGGGGACGGGTCGCCGCCGAGAAGCGCGTCCGGGACGGCCGTACGGACCGCGTCGACCAGCTCGTCGCGCAGGGTGCCGATCTCCCGCGCGAACCACTCGCGCCGTTCGGCGGCGAGGCGTCCGGCGACGGCGAAGGAGGCGACGGCGGGGACGTCGAGGGTGCCGGAGCGGACGTTGCGTTCCTGGCCGCCGCCGTGCAGGACCGGTACGGGGCTGTACTCACGGCCGAGCAGCAGCGCGCCGATGCCGTACGGTCCGCCGATCTTGTGTGCGGTGACCGTCATCGCGGCGAGCCCCGAGGCGCCGAAGTCGACGGGGAGCTGCCCGAACGCCTGGACGGCGTCGGCGTGCAGCGGAACGCCGAACTCGGCGGCCACGTCGGCGAGGGCGCGGACCGGCATCACCGTGCCGATCTCGTTGTTGGCCCACATGACCGTGGCCAGGGCGACGTCGTCGGGGTCGCGGGCGATGGCCGCGCGCAGGGCCTCGGGGTGGACCCGGCCGTGGGCGTCCACGGGCAGGTACTCGACGGTGGCGCCCTCGTGCTCGCCGAGCCAGTGCACGGCGTCCAGGACGGCGTGGTGCTCGACGGGGCTCGCGAGGACGCGGGTGCGGGCGGGGTCGGCGGCGCGCCGGGACCAGTACAGGCCCTTCACGGCGAGGTTGTCGGCCTCGGTGCCGCCGGAGGTGAACACCACCTCGCTGGGGCGGGCGCCGAGCGCCTCGGCGAGGGTCTCGCGGGCCTCCTCGACGGTACGGCGGGCCCTGCGGCCGGCCGCGTGCAGCGAGGAGGCATTGCCGGTGGTGCCGAGCCGGTCGGTCAGCGCCGCCGCTGCCTCGGGAAGCATGGGGGTGGTCGCCGCGTGGTCGAGGTATGCCATGGTGGCCCGATTCTACGGGGGCGCTCCGGGCCGCCCTCGGCCGACATGGCGCCCCCGCTCGCGTACCGCCGGCCGGCCTGGCGACCGTACCGCCGACGGATGTGCGCGGCGCCCGGCCGAGCCGCGTGCCCGCACGTCCCGGCCCGGCCGCACACCCGCGCCGCTCAGCCCAGCCGCACCCGCGCCAGCTGCCGCGACTGGGCGACCAGCCGGTCCGCGCTGTCCCAGACCTCGGCGTCCTCCTCCAGGAAGCCGCCGGCGAGGTTGCGCGTGGTGATCGACACCCGCAGCGGGCCGGGCGCCGGGCGGCACCGTATGTGCACCGTGAGCTCGACCGTCGGCACCCAGCCGGACAGGCCCAGCTCGAAGGCGGTCGGCGGCAGCGCGTCCACCGCGAGCAGCAGGGACAGGGGGTCGGAGTCGCGGCCGTCCGCGAGGCCGAACCACGCCCGCATCTCGCCCTTCCCGGAGGGCGACCCGAGCGCCCAGCCGAGCGTCGACGGGTCGAGCTTGAGCATCAGCCGGTCGGCGATCGCGGAGCTCCCGGAGACCGGGGCGGGCCCGTCCTCGGGGCCGAAGCACTGCTCGATCGGCGGAATGGCGGGCGGCACGGCCGAAGTACGGACGTCGTCGGGCAGGGCGTCCAGGTCGCCGTACGAGGCGAGCACGCGGATGCGCTCGACCTCGCGGCCGTCCTCGTCGTACTGGAAGAGGGACGCCTGGCCGGTGGAGAGGGTGCGGCCGGTGCGGACGACGTCCGTACGGACCACCGCGGGACCCGGGTGGGACGCGGTCAGGTAGTGCGCGGTGATCGTGAACGGGTCGGAGTGCGGCAGGGCGTCCGCGAGGGCGCGGCCGAGGACGGCGAGGAGGTAGCCGCCGTTGACGGCGCTGATGATCGTCCACCCGGCGGACAGGTCGATGTCGTACACGCCTTCGTCGCGCCGCGTGAGGGCGGTGTCGCGGTCGAACTCGCTGTTTCCGATGGTCGCCTGGGATGCCTGAACCATGGCAGTACCGTACAACAGAAAATTACTAAGCAGTAGCTTTATGGGCTGTCACGGGAGACGAGCAGGCTTACGGCTGCGCACCCTCCCGCACCTCCACCACCGTCGACCTCCGGTTCCACGCCCGCGGCGCCCGCCAGTGGTAGCGCATCGCGAGCAGCCGCAGCACGAACGCCGTGATGACGGCGAGCGCGGAGGTCACGGGGTTGAGCATGTCGCAGCGGATGCACACGGCGACCATGGTGGCGCCCACCATGGCGGGCACCGCGTACAGATCGCGGTCCCAGCGCAGCAGTGAGGGCACCTCGTTGGCGAGCACGTCCCGCAGCACACCGCCGCCGACCGCCGTGGCGAGGCCGAGGGTGGCCGAGGCGGTCAGGCCGAGCCCGTACTCGTACGCCTTCGTCGTGCCCGCGACGCAGAACAGCCCGAGGCCCGCCGCGTCGAAGACGTTCACCCAGCTCTCGAGGCGCTCCACCTCGGGGTGGAGGAAGAACACGAGCAGGGCGGCGAGCAGCGGGGTGAGGAAGTAGCCGAGGTCGGTGAAGGCGGCGGGCGGTACGGCTCCGATGATCAGGTCCCGGAACAGCCCTCCGCCCAGCGCGGTGACCTCGGCGAGAACGGCGATGCCGAACACGTCGAAGTTCTTGCGCACGGCCAGCAGCGCGCCGGAGATGGCGAACACGAAGATGCCGATCAGGTCGATCGCATGCTGCACCGAGGGGCTGAAGAGTGACTGGAACACCCTTCCTATTTTCACTCACGGCAAACCCCCACCTTGTAAACCAAGGTGGGGGTTCCGTCACACCTGCGACATCACTTGTGACATCACTTGTGACATCACTTGTCGTCCGATTCCGGAGCGGTCTTCTTCACCACGGTCTCCTCCGGAGCCGTGCCCGAAGCCTCCGCGGTCTCCTCCGGAGCCGTACCCGAAGCCTCCGCGGCCTCCTCCGAAGCCGTACTCGAAGCCTCCGCCGCCAGCGCCGCCGACGTCTCCGCCGACTCCGCCAGCACCTCGTCGGCCACCAGCTCCGCCGCCTCCTTGGCGGCGGTCAGCAGCACGGTGTCCTGCGGGGCCTGGTCCTCGAAGTTCTCCGGGTGATGGCAGGCGACCCGCTGGCCCGGCCTCAGCTCCAGCAGCGGCGGCTCCGTGGTCCTGCAGATCTCCGTCGCCTTCCAGCACCGGGTGTGGAAGCGGCAGCCGCTCGGCGGCGCGATGGGCGAGGGCACGTCGCCCTTGAGCAGGATGCGCTCGCTCTTCGCGGTGCGCCGCTTGGGGTCCGGGATCGGCACCGCCGACATCAGCGCCTTGGTGTACGGGTGCATCGGCGCCTTGTAGAGCGAGTCGCGGTCGGCCAGCTCCACGATCTTGCCGAGGTACATCACCGCGATACGGTCCGAGACATGGCGGACCACGGACAGGTCGTGCGCGATGATCACGTAGGTCAGGCCGAGCTCCTCCTGGAGGTCGTCCAGCAGGTTCACCACCTGGGCCTGGATCGACACGTCCAGCGCGGAGACCGGCTCGTCCGCGACCACCAGCTTCGGGTTGAGCGCGAGCGCGCGGGCGATGCCGATGCGCTGGCGCTGGCCGCCGGAGAACTCGTGCGGGTAGCGGTTGTAGTGCTCGGGGTTGAGACCGACCACCGACAGCAGCCGCTGCACCTCTTTCCTCACGCCGCCCTCGGGCGTGACGCCCTGGAGCCTGAAGGGGGCACCGACGATCGTGCCGATGGTATGCCGCGGGTTCAGCGACGAGTACGGGTCCTGGAAGATCATCTGGACGTCGCGGCGCAGCGGGCGCATCGCGCTCACACCGAGGTGCGTGATGTCCCGGCCCTCGAACTCGACCGTGCCGGCGGTCGGCTCCAGCAGCCGGGTGATCAGCCGGCCCATCGTGGACTTGCCGCAGCCGGACTCGCCGACCACACCGAGGGTCTCACCGGCCCGGACCTCGAAGTCGATGCCGTCGACGGCGCGGACCGCGCCGGTCTGCCGCTGGAACAGGCCCTTGCGGATCGGGAAGTGTTTCTGCAGGCCGGTGACCTTCAGCAGGATCTCGCCGGGAGCGGCGTCCTTCGTGAGGGTCGCCCCCCGCTCCTTGCCGGTGGTCGCACCGTCGCTCTGCGCAGCGGCACTCACTGCTCTGTCCTCCGCGTACTCGCTCACAGCTTCGGCGCAATCTCTTCGGTCCAGATCCGCTCCCGCTGCTCCTGCGTCATATGGCAGGCGGCCCAGTGCCGGCCGCCGACCTCGGTCAGCTCGGGACGGACCGTGCGGGTGATGTTGTCCTTGGGGACGTCGGCGTACGGGCAGCGCGGGTTGAAGGCGCAGCCGGACGGGACGTTGATCAGGGAGGGCGGGGAGCCCTTGACCGGGATGAGGCGTTCCTGCTGGTCGCGGTCGAGACGCGGCATCGAGCCGAGCAGGCCCCAGGTGTAGGGGTGGCGGGGCTCGTAGAAGACCTTCTCGGCCGGTCCGCGCTCGACGCAGCGGCCGCCGTACATCACCAGGATGTCGTCGGAGAGCTCGGCGACGACGCCCAGGTCGTGGGTGATGATGATGACCGCGGAACCGAACTCCTTCTGGAGGTCGCGGATGAGGTCGAGGATCTGCGCCTGGACGGTCACGTCGAGGGCGGTGGTCGGCTCGTCCGCGATCAGCAGCTCGGGGTTGTTGACCAGCGACATCGCGATCATCGCGCGCTGGCGCATACCGCCGGAGAACTCGTGCGGGTAGTTGTCGACCCGCTTGTCCGGCTGGGGGATGCCGACCCGGTCGAGCATCTCGATCGCCCGCCGGCGTGCGGTCTTCTTGTCCACGTCGTGGTGGACGCGGTACGCCTCCACGATCTGCCGGCCGATCGTGTAGTACGGGTGCAGCGCGGACAGCGGATCCTGGAAGATCATCGCCATCTCGCGGCCGCGCAGCCTGCGCACGTGGTCGGGGTCGGCGGAGAGCAGCTCGGTGCCGTCCAGCCAGATCTCGCCGGAGATCTGCGCCTTGCGCTTGCCGTACTGGCCGGCGGTGTGCAGGCCCATGATGCCGAGCGAGGTCACCGACTTGCCGGAGCCGGACTCGCCCACGATGCCGAGGGTCTTCCCCTTCTCCAGCGAGAAGCTGAGCCCGTCCACGGACTTCACCAGGCCGTCGTCGGTCGGGAAGTGGACTCTGAGGTCCCGTACCTCGAGGAAGGCGGTGGGGGCGGGCGAAGCGGCGACGGGTTCTCCGACCGCCGCTCCGGTCTTGATCGATTCGGTCATCCCAGCCTCACTCGCGGGTCGATGACAGCGTACAAAAGGTCCACCACGAGGTTGGCCACGGCGATCGCGAGGGCCGCGAACAAGGTCACGCCCAGGATCACCGGGAGGTCCTTGCTGCTGATGGCCTGGACGGCGGCGAGGCCGAGGCCGGGCAGGTTGAAGGTGGACTCGGTCAGGACGGCGCCGCCGAGCAGCACACCGATGTCGAGGCCGAACACGGTGAGGATCGGGGTCATCGCGGACCGCAGGGCGTGCTGGGTGATGACGACGCGCTCACCGAGGCCCTTGGCGCGGGCGGTGCGGATGTAGTCCTCGCCGAGCACGTCCAGCATGGTGGCGCGGGTGAGGCGGGCGTACATCGCCGCGTTGAGGAGGGCGAGCACGATCCACGGCAGCAGCAGGGTCTCGAACCAGACACCGATGGAGTCGTCCGTGCTCAGGCTGTCCTCGACGTGGACCCAGCCCAGGCTGTGCACGAAGATGCCCATCGCCACCATGCCGGTGAAGAAGATCGGCAGGGAGACGCCGCCGAGCGCGGCGATCATGGCGCCGCGGTCCCAGACGGAGCCCCGCTTGAGCGCGGAGACCACACCGGTGGCGACACCCGCGGCCAGCCACAGGACACAGGCTCCGGCGGCGAGCGCGAGGGTGACGGGCATCGCGTCCTTGAGGGTGTCCCACACCGGCTCCTCCGTGACGAAGGAGTAGCCGAAGCAGGGGGCCGGGCACTCGGTGACGTCGTTGCCGTTGGCGAACGTGCGTCCCATCGGGATGCCCTTGACGAACTCCCAGAACTGCACGAGCAGCGGTTCGTCGAGGCCCAGCTTGGTGCGGATGCCCTCGACCTGCTCGGCACCCGTGGCCTTGCCGGCGAAGAGGACGGCGATGTCCTGTCCCGCCCACTTGGGCAGCATGTAGAAGACGGTGAAGGTCGCGAGCAGGACGACCAGCACCATGATGACGACGGCGAGCAGGCGCCGGATGAGATAAGCAAGCACTGTGCGCGGCCCGGCGGCGGCCGGGACCTCCTCGTGGGAGGGCCCGGCCGCCGCCCGGGGCCATCACCTGCCCTTCGGACTGGCGGGATTCGGCGGCGGGATTACGACGGGCACGGCGCACGGCGTACGCCGTACGGTGTACGGTCTGCGGTCGCTTGAGCGGTTACTTCGCCACTCCGAGCGAGACGTAGTCGTAGCGGCCGTTGTAGGCGGCGGACGAGTAGACGTTGGTCAGCCGCGAGCTGCGCCAGGAGATGTTCTTCTCGTAGATGAACGGCATCCAGTCGGCGTTGTCGATCAGGCGCTTGTTCATCTGCTCGTACGCCGTCTTGGCCTCGGCGGGGTCGGTCGAGGCGATCGCGTCGTCGAAGAGCCCGTCGATCTGCTTGTCCTTGATCTCCGACTCGTTGTAGTTGCCGTTCTCGAAGATGAAGCGGCTGTCGAACAGCGGCTGCGCGTAGCCCTGGCCGGTCGGGAAGTCCGGGCCCCAGCCGCTCATGACCATGCCGTAGCCGCGCTCCTTCACGACCTTCGGCGAGCCGGTGATGCTGGAGGACTGGGCGCCGTCGATCGGGTCGACCTCGATCTTGATGCCGACCTTGCCGAGCTGCTCCTGCAGGGCCTCGGCGGCGTCGACCTCACCCGGGTTGTTCGTACGCGCGGTGATCTTGGTGGAGAAGCCGTTGGGCTGGCCGCAGTCCTTCAGCGCGGCCTTGGCCTTGGCGACGTCCGGCTTGCCCTTGCGGGCGAGGACGCCGTACGGGTCGTAGTCGGTGTAGCCCGGGATCGACTTCGGGAAGACCGAGTTGGCGATCTCGCCGCCGGCCACCTCGCCGCCGCGGGTCTGCTGCAGGCCCGCGAAGTCGGTCGCGTAGAAGACGGCCTTGCGGCAGTTGACGTCGTCCAGCGGCTTGGCCGTGTGGACCAGGGCCACGTAGCGGACGAACGACGTCTGGATGTTGTCGACGTTGCTCTCGTGGTCCTGCACGGCGGAGACACGGCCCGACTGGGTCATGCCGGTGCCGTTGACGTCGAGGTCGTAGTCGCCCTCCATCAGCCGCTTGTCGTTCTCCTCCAGGTTGGCGGAGATCGTCACGGTGATCTTGTCCGGGAGGGCCGGGCGCAGCGGGTCCGACTCCTTCTTCCAGGCGTCGTTGCGGACCAGCACCAGGCTCTTGTTGGCCTTGCGCGACTCGATCTTGTACGGGCCGGAGGAGAACGGGCGCGTGGCGTACTTGGCGGCGGTGTCCTCGCTCTGCTTCACCGGCGCGCCGGTGGGCATGGCCAGGAACTGCTCGAAGTCACCGTTGGGCTTGGGCAGCTTGAAGACGATGGTCTGGTCGTCCGGCGTCTCGATCGCCTTCAGGCCCAGCTTGTCCTTGGACTTGTCCTTGTACGGGCCCTCGTACTCGCCCTTCGGGTCGAGCGTCTGCTTGATGTAGGCCGGGCCGCCGGTGATGACGTCGGTGGCCCAGATCCGCTCGATGCCGTACTTGATGTCCTTGGAGGTCAGCTTGGAGCCGTCCTCCCAGGTCAGGCCGTCACGCAGCTTGTACGTGTAGGTCTTGCCGTCGGCGGAGACCTCGGCGGGGCCGGTGGCCAGGTCGCCGACCAGCTTGTTGGACGCGGCGCCCGGCTTGGTGTCATAGGTGACCAGGGTGCGGGTGAAGAACCGCATGAAGTCCCAGGTCATGCCGTAGTACGAGCGCTGCGGGTCCAGGGAATCGAAGTCCTGCTTGCCGACGAACTTCAGCGTCCCGCCCTTCTTGGTGGACGCGTTGACAACCTTGTCCAGTGCGGCGTTGTAGCCCGCACCGTCCTCGTTCTTGTCGCCGTCGTCACCGCCGCCGCCGCACGCCGTGGTGGTCACCAACGCGGCGACCACGAGGGCCGCACCGGCAGCGAGCCGTCGCTTGGGGGAACCTGTGCGCATCTTTTTCCTAACCTCCGGGATTCGCGGTCCCGGTCTCACGCCGGGGAACCATAGGGTCAGCCACCTGACGCCTGCGGCAGGGGCAAGTCGTGTGTCAGCGCGTCCCCTTGGGGTCCAACGCGTCGCGCAGCCCGTCTCCGAAGAGGTTGAAGGCCAGTACGGTGATGAAGATCGTGGCGCCGGGGAAGACCATGAACATCGGGTCGTGCTCGTAGGTCTCCAGGGCGTCGCGGAGCATGCCGCCCCAGGAGGCGGTCGGCGGCCGCACACCGGCGCCGAGGAAGCTGAGCGCCGCCTCCGTGAGGATGTTGGTCGGGATCATCAGCGTCGCGTAGACGAGGATCGGGGCGACCAGGTTGGGCAGCAGCTCCTTGAAGAGGATGTACCGCCGGCCGCCGCCGAGGCTGCGGGCGGCCTCGATGTACTCGCGTTCCCGCAGGCTCAGGGTCTGACCGCGGACGATACGTCCCACGTACGGCCAGCCGAAGAAGCCGATGACCAGGACCAGGACGCCGATCCGCACCCCCGAGCCGGTCAGGCCCAGCAGGTCGTCGGGGAGCACCGAGACCAGGGAGATGATGAAGAGCAGCTGGGGGAAGGAAAGCAGCACGTCCATGGTGCGGCTGATCACCGCGTCGACCCAGCCGCCGAAGTAACCGGCGAGGATGCCGAACAGGGTGCCGAGGATCACCGCGACCACGGCCGCGAGGAAGGCCACGAGGAGGGAGATCCGGGCCCCGTAGACGATGCGGCTGAAGACGTCGCGGCCCTTGTTGGGTTCGACGCCGAAGAGGAAGTCGCTGCTCATACCGCCGAACGCGCCCTGCGGCAGGTTGGTGAGCGGGTCCAGCTCCTCCTGGTGGAACTCGTTCGGCGGGTGCCCGAGCAGACCGACGATGAGCGGGGCGAACACGGCGACGAGGGCGAGGACGAGCACGGTGATGCCACCGGCCAGCGCGATCTTGTCCTGTTTGAGACGGCCCCAGGCGATCTGCTTGAGGGACCGGCCCTCCACCTTTCTCGCGCCGGCCTCGGCGGGGTCGGCGGCAGCGCTCGGGGCCGCTTCCGCGGTCGGCTCGTGCAATGGTGCCGTCATCAGGCAGGGACCCCTCTCAACCGGCGGTGACCGGCCCGCACTTGCCGCTCGTGGCGGCATGATCAGTCCGTCGTACACAGGGGCGAACGCCCCTGGTGCCGGAGTCTTCAACGCTTCGCCGATCTGTTGCCAGATGTGACGGTGAATGGATGCCTAACCGTGATGCTGTCCTGGGTCATCCGTTATCCGGACGCCGTTCAACGACCGGCGAACAGGGGGCAGTTGGTACGTAAGAGGTAGCGGCGCACTTTTACCCGCGTAGATACGGACATCACATCACCAAAGCCCCCACATCTCTGTGGGGGCTCTGTGAAGGCGTGTCAGTGGCTGAGAAGGCGCCCGATGTGCGCCTCGGCGCTCAGTACGCGCCCGGATATCCGTACCCGCCGCCCGCCGGGGCCTGGGCCGGGGCGGCGTGGGCCTCGCGGTCGTAGAAGGGGCGGGCCTTGGCGCGCAGCCACATCGCCACCGGGTCGTAACTGTCGGACATCGCGACCGTCGAGACGGGCAGCCCGTCCGGGACGGCGCCGACGGACTGCTGCATCATCGCGCGCACCGAGTCGACGGCGGGCGGCGAGGTGTCGTACACATCGAGGCCGATGGCCAGATACGGCGCGCCGAGCGCGGGCTGCACCCAGGCGCGGCGCAGCGAGCGGACCGCGGGGGTGCGGTGGGCGTTCTGCGTGAGCAGGGCGTAGAACTGCGGGATCTCTATGCCGGGCTCGCTGAGCCGCAGCGGGCCCGCGGGCTGGCGGTCCAGGCCCGTGGCGATACGGCGCAGATCCAGCCAGGGGATGCCGACGCCGCCGCCCGGTGCGTGCGGATTGAGCCACAGGCCGTAGTGGTCGGGGTAGAGGGTGCGGGCGACGTCGAGGCCGTCGACCACCTCGTAGGAGCGGTTCCAGCCACTGGCCGAGAGCTCCTGGGCGGAGGTGACACAGGGTGCGTAGCTGTGGCCCTCCACCTCCATGTTCCCGTACTGGGCATCCGGGGAGCCGGCCTGGCCGTGCCAGAGCAGCATCCAGACCTGGCCGGAGGCGGGGGTCGCGAGGGCGCGCAGAAGCGCCTCGTAGGCGTCGTAACGCCCGGGCGTCACCTGGCGCAGCATGTGCTCGACCTGCCCGGCCGCGGCCGTGCCCGACGCGCTCACCCTCTACCGCCCCTTCGCCACACCATCACGTAGAAACCCACCGGACACGGCCGAGGTGACGCGTCCGGCGCCGTGCCGGGTCGTCGTCGACACCCCGGCCGGGCCATTCTGCCTCGCCCGGGAACGGTCCCCGGTTCCCCGGCCCCGGCGTACGGCCTCGTCCCACCGAGCCATGAAACCAGGGTAATCGCCGATACCGACAGCGACTTGACGCGCGTCGTGGGAGCCACCCGGCCGATGGCCCCAGGTCACCGGCCCGTGGGCGCGATCAGTACCCGTGCTGGTAGAAGGGCCGCACCCGCTCGCGCAGCCAGTCGCCCACCGGGTCCTGGGCCACGTCGAGGAAGACCATGTTGACCGGGTACTTCACCGCGCTGCGGCCCAGTGCGCGGCCCAGCGCGTCGAGCGGGACGGCGCGATCGGCCTCCCAGGAGACCAGTTCGACACCGATGAACATCACCGGGTCGGCGGTCTCGACCGCGGCCAGGCAGCGGCGGGCGGAGAGCACGGCGCCGGTCGCCGCGAACTCGGCCGAGGCCGCGGCGAGGAAGTCCACGGGGTCGTCCTGCCAGTCCGGTTCGAACAGCCGCACCCGCGCCCCGCTCGGCGCCCCGTCCAGCGGGGTCCGCCCGGCCCGGCACAGCTCGGCCACGGCGGCCGGCGGCAGCGGCAGGCCGACCACGCCGTCCGGGTTCACCGCGATGCCGAGCTGCGGGGGCAGCCCGCGGGCGAACTCGACCGCGGGCGCGATCGTGTACGACATGTGGGTGCCGACGACCCGGCGGAACTGTTCCTCGGAGCTGAAGACCGGCACGTACGCCTGGCCCGCCAGCTCCATCGTGGGCAGGTCGAGGGTGGCGCTGTCCGGGCTGCCGCCCTCGGGCAGCGGGATCCACAGGAAGCTGCGGGCGAGGACCTCGAGGATCCGGCCGACCGCGCTCGGCTGTCCGAGACCGGCCGAGAGCACCTCCTCCAGTTCGTTGCCGGGCCATCCGCCGTGCGCCTGGGGGTGCGCCTGTGCCGGGAAGTCCGCTGGGAAGTCCGCCGGGGTGTCCATCTGCCGCCTACCGCCTACCGCGTGCTCGTACCGCTGCCTCAAGTGCCTCAAGTCCGAAAAACCCTAATGGGCTCCGGGCCTCGCCGGTACGGCCGGGCGGGCGATCGAGCCGATCGGGACACCCGGAGCACGTGAAGCCGGTCACCCGGACTGCGTGAAGTCGATCCCGGACAGCACGTCCGCCGCCGCCCGGTCCAGCAGCACCACCGAGCCGCAGCCGTCCGGCAGGTGCCCCTTCTCCACCGTGCGCAGCAGCCGGGACGTCGCCGCGCGGTGCCGGGCGAAGGCGTACGGGGAGACCCCGCGCCCGCGCTCGCGCTGGCCGTCACGCGCCTCCTCGGAAGTGACGTCCAGGAACAGCAGGTGCAGGGTGCCGCCCCGGCGGCGGGCCTCGCGGGCCAGCCAGCCACGCACCCAGGCCTGCGTTCCGCAGTCGTGGACGACGACTCCGCCGCCCGAGCGCAGGGCGCGGTGCAGCCCCGCGTAGTGGGCGAGGCGCACGAGGGGCCGGTAGACGGCGTAGGGGAGGAAGCGGGACAGCCGGGCGTCGAAGCGGTCACGGGTGTCCTGGGAGTCGACGCGCGGGCCGCGCACAGCGCGCCGCATCAGGGTCGACTTGCCGCTGCCGGGGAGTCCGGTCACGACGACGAGGTCGTGGGAGCCGAAGGTGAGCCCGTGGGGACTGCGGCCCGAGCGTTCCCTCAGGTCGCGGACGACCGCCGGGGCGAGGGGGCCGCACGCCTCACGGGCCCGGGCGGCCGGCTGCCGCTCGGGCAGCGTCAGGCCGGAGGTCGTGGCGTACGCCGTGGTCCTGTTCACCGTGATCGTCCTCCCCATGGGTATGGAGTCCCATCCCCGTCGAGTGTAAAGAGAAGGTAATGCCCGGTGTCTTGTCTTTCCGTTTCCGTCCTGCCACAGCCCTGCTACAGAACGCTGTGTCCTTCTGCGGAGCCTGTCCGGGGACTGTGCAGGTGCGGCCTTCCGGCCGGGTGGGACCCCTCTGCCGTGGCGCGCCGATGCGTGTAATGATGTGCCCGCCACAACTGCATACTGGCCGTTTGAATCCGCGCGGGAGAGTTCCCGGTCGGCCATTGCTGCCACTGGGGCGCCGAAGGAGCAAGTCCCTCCCTTGAATCTCTCAGGCACAGTCACCGCGCGGGCGAGGCACATCTGAAAAGCGGGCCGCCGCGTCGCGACGGCTCCACCCAAGGTGCAAGCCACGACCGCGGCCGGCAGCCGCCGGCGGTCGGGGCGAACCTCTCAGGTTCCGATGACAGATGGGGAGGAACGTTCCTCGCCCTCCCCGCGCCCGGATTCGGCTCCCGCGCGTGGGGACCCCGTCGCACTGGGAGCACACCGATGACCAGCAGCCCCCTCCGCCGTACCGCGCTCGATGCCGTGCATCGCGCGCTCGGCGCCACCATGACCGACTTCGCAGGCTGGGACATGCCCCTGCGCTACGGCTCCGAGCGCGACGAGCACCTCGCCGTGCGCACCCGGGCCGGCCTGTTCGACCTCTCGCACATGGGCGAGATCACGGTGACCGGGCCGCAGGCCGCCGCCCTGCTGGACCACGCCCTGGTCGGCGACATCGGCGCGGTGAAGACCGGCCGGGCCCGCTACACCATGATCTGCCGCGAGGACGGCGGCATCCTCGACGACCTGATCGTCTACCGGCTGCACGAGACCGATTACATGATCGTCGCCAACGCCTCCAACGCCCAGGTGGTGCTGGACGCCCTCGTCGAGCGGTCCGCGGGCTTCGACGCCGAGGTGCGCGACGACCGTGACGCGTACGCGCTGCTCGCCGTGCAGGGCCCGGAGTCCCCGGCGATCGTGAAGAGCCTGACCGACGCCGACCTGGACGGCCTGAAGTACTACGCCGGCCTGCCCGGCACGGTCGCGGGCGTCCCGGCGCTGATCGCGCGCACCGGGTACACCGGCGAGGACGGCTTCGAGCTGTTCGTGGCGCCCGCCGACGCGGAGCAGCTGTGGCAGGCCCTCACCGAGGCGGGCTCCGCCGCCGGTCTGGTGCCGTGCGGGCTGTCCTGCCGGGACACGCTGCGCCTGGAGGCGGGCATGCCGCTGTACGGGCACGAGCTGTCCACCGAGCTCACCCCGTTCGACGCCGGTCTCGGCCGGGTCGTGAAGTTCGGCAAGGAGGCGGACTTCGTGGGCCGCGCGGCGCTCGCCGAGGCCGCCGCCCGGGCCGAGCAGAACCCCCCGCGCGTGCTCGTCGGCCTGGTCGCCGAGGGCCGCCGGGTCCCGCGCGCGGGGTACGCGGTCGTCGCGGACGGCCAGGTGATCGGCGAGGTCACCTCCGGGGCGCCCTCCCCCACCCTCGGCCGGCCGATCGCGATGGCGTACGTCGACGCCGCGCACGCCGCCCCCGGCACCCCGGGCGTCGGCGTGGACATCCGGGGCAGCCACGAGCCGTACGAGGTGGTCGCACTGCCGTTCTACCGGCGCCAGAAGTAGAACGTGACGAGGGGCACACCCGCGTCCACGTGACACCGGGCACATTTCCCCTGCTCACCAGCGTTTTCCGCAGTTCCTCATTCCGCACCACCCCCGCGCGTACAGGAGAATTCAAGCCATGAGCAACCCCCAGCAGCTGCGCTACAGCAAGGAGCACGAGTGGCTGTCGGTCGCCGAGGACGGCGTCGCGACGGTCGGCATCACCGAGTTCGCGGCCAACGCGCTCGGCGATGTCGTCTACGCCCAGCTCCCTGAGGTGGGCTCCACGGTGACCGCGGGCGAGACCTGCGGCGAGCTGGAGTCCACCAAGTCCGTCAGCGATCTCTACGCCCCGGTGACCGGTGAGGTCACCGAGGTCAACGAGGACGTGGTGGGCGACCCCTCGCTGGTGAACTCCGCCCCCTTCGAGGGCGGCTGGCTGTTCAAGGTACGCGTCGCGGAGGAGCCGAAGGACCTGCTCTCCGCCGACGAGTACGCCGCATTCTCCGCCGGCTGAGAGGTCGTACCGACACCATGTCGCTTCTGAACACGCCCCTGCACGAGCTGGACCCGGACGTCGCCGCCGCCGTCGACGCCGAGCTGCGCCGCCAGCAGTCCACCCTGGAGATGATCGCCTCGGAGAACTTCGCTCCGGTCGCGGTCATGGAGGCCCAGGGCTCCGTGCTGACCAACAAGTACGCCGAGGGCTACCCCGGCCGCCGCTACTACGGCGGCTGCGAGCACGTCGACGTCACCGAGCAGATCGCCATCGACCGGGTCAAGGACCTGTTCGGCGCCGAGTACGCCAACGTGCAGCCGCACTCCGGCGCCTCCGCCAACCAGGCCGCCCTGTTCGCGCTGGCCCAGCCCGGCGACACGATCCTCGGCCTGGACCTGGCGCACGGCGGTCACCTGACCCACGGCATGCGGCTGAACTTCTCCGGCAAGCAGTTCAACGTGGTCGCGTACCACGTGGACGACGCCGGCCTGGTCGACATGGCCGAGGTCGAGCGGCTCGCCAAGGAGCACCGGCCCAAGGTGATCATCGCGGGCTGGTCGGCGTACCCGCGGCAGCTGGACTTCGCCGAGTTCCGCCGGATCGCCGACGAGGTCGAGGCGTACCTGTGGGTGGACATGGCGCACTTCGCGGGCCTGGTCGCCGCCGGTCTCCACCCGAACCCGGTCGAGTACGCCGACGTCGTCACCTCCACCACCCACAAGACGCTGGGCGGCCCGCGCGGCGGCATCATCCTGGCCAGGAAGGACTTCGCGAAGAAGCTGAACTCCTCCGTCTTCCCGGGCTTCCAGGGCGGCCCCCTGGAGCACGTGATCGCGGCGAAGGCGGTCTCCTTCAAGGTCGCGGCCTCGGAGGAGTTCAAGGAGCGCCAGCGCCGTACGGTCGAGGGTGCCCGTCTCCTCGCCGAGCGGCTCACCGCGCCGGACGCCCGCGAGGCCGGGGTCAACGTCCTCTCCGGCGGCACGGACGTCCACCTCGTCCTGGTCGACCTGCGCGACAGCGAGCTGGACGGGCAGCAGGCCGAGGACCGCCTCCACGAGGTCGGCATCACGGTCAACCGCAACGCCGTCCCGAACGACCCGCGCCCGCCGATGGTGACCTCGGGTCTGCGGATCGGCACGCCCGCCCTCGCCACCCGCGGCTTCACGGCCGAGGACTTCGCCGAGGTCGCGGACGTGATCGCCGAGGCCCTGAAGCCGTCGTACGACGCGCAGGCGCTGCGGGCCCGGGTGACCGCGCTCGCGGAGAAGCACCCGCTCTACCCCGAGCTGGGCAAGTAGCACCTCAGTTCTGCCTGTTTCACCTGTTTACTCCGGGGCGCCGTGACGACTCACAAGGAAGCACGGCGCCCCTCCCCTTCTCGCACCACCCCCGCATGAGGAGTCCCCGTGGCCATCTCGGTCTTCGACCTGTTCTCGGTCGGCATCGGCCCGTCGAGCTCGCACACGGTCGGCCCGATGCGCGCCGCCCGTATGTTCGCCCGCCGGCTGCGGAACGACGGGCTGCTGGCCGCAACGGCCAGGGTCCGCGCGGAGCTGTACGGCTCCCTGGGCGCGACCGGCCACGGCCACGGCACCCCCAAGGCCGTCCTGCTGGGCCTCACGGGCGCCTCGCCGCGCACGGTGGACGTGGAGACGGCGGACGAGCGGGTGGAGCGGATCAAGGAGTCGGGCCGGCTCGCCCTGCTGGGCGACCACGACATCGCCTTCGCCCACGACGACGACCTCGTCCTGCACCGCCGCAAGACGCTCCCGTACCACGCCAACGGCATGACCCTGTGGGCGTACGACGCGGCGGGCGCCGAGCTGCTGACGAAGACGTACTACTCGGTGGGCGGCGGCTTCGTCGTCGACGAGGACGCGGTGGGCGCGGACCGCATCAAGCTCGACGACGCGGTCCTCAAGTACCCCTTCCGCACGGGCGACGAGCTGCTGCGCCTGACGAAGGAGACGGGCCTGTCGATCTCCTCCCTCATGCTGGAGAACGAGCGCGCCTGGCGCACCGAGGAGGAGGTGCGGGCCGGGCTGCTGGAGATCTGGCGGGTGATGCGGGAGTGCGTGGCCCGCGGCATGTCGCGCGAGGGCATCCTGCCGGGCGGCCTGAAGGTCCGCCGCCGCGCGGCCGTCACGGCACGCCAGCTGAAGGCGGAGGGCGACCCGCTGGCCCGGTCCATGGAGTGGATCACCCTGTACGCGATGGCCGTGAACGAGGAGAACGCGGCGGGCGGCCGGGTGGTGACGGCCCCGACCAACGGCGCCGCGGGCATCATCCCCGCGGTCCTGCACTACTACATGAACTTCGTGCCGGGCGCGGACGAGGACGGCGTGGTCCGCTTTCTGCTGGCCGCCGGCGCCATCGGCATGCTCTTCAAGGAGAACGCCTCCATATCGGGCGCGGAGGTCGGCTGCCAGGGCGAGGTCGGCTCGGCCTGCTCGATGGCGGCTGGCGCCCTGGCCGAGGTCCTGGGCGGCACCCCCGAGCAGGTCGAGAACGCCGCCGAGATCGGCATGGAGCACAACCTCGGCCTCACCTGCGACCCCGTCGGCGGCCTGGTCCAGATCCCGTGCATCGAGCGCAACGGCATGGCCGCGGTCAAGGCGGTCACGGCGGCCCGCATGGCGATGCGCGGCGACGGCTCCCACAAGGTGTCCCTGGACAAGGTCATCAAGACGATGAGGGACACGGGCGCGGACATGTCGGTGAAGTACAAGGAGACGGCGCGGGGCGGGCTGGCGGTGAACATCATCGAGTGCTAGCGGCCCCGCGCTCGCGCACCCTCAGCATCGTCACTTCCTCCCGCGCTGTCGGCCGGTGCGCCGTACGGCTCGCGTCCTTGCGGCCCTTGTAGGGCCGGGCTCCGCGCAGGATCATGAGGTATGGGTCCGCGGAGAGCGGCGCAGGTGCGCTGGACCGTGGCCGGTGCCGCGACCGCCGTCCTCCTGGCGGTCGCCGTCCGGGTCTGGTGGGTGTACTCCCTGAGCGGCTTGAAGGACGTGCTGGCCGTCACCGGGTCGCTGGTCGCCCTGCTGACGCCGCTGTTCACCTGGGCCGTGTACCGGCGGCATCCGGAGCCGCCCACCAGCCCCGCGCCCGATGAGCAGTTGCGCGAGGACCTGCTGACACGGTACCTGTCCGAGGAGTCCGACCGGCGCTTGCAGGATCCCCGCCCACTGCGGGTGCGCTGGACGAACACCGCCCGGCCGGTGGCGGACCATGCGGAGGTCGTCCGCCGTGACAGCAGTGCGGCCGAGGACCTCGATCTCTCGGGCTCCCTGACCGATGCGGCGGACGACGCGGCACACGTCTTCGCCCGCATCCCATCGCAACGCCTGGTCGTGCTCGGCGGCCCGGGTGCCGGCAAGACGGTGTTCGCGGTACGCCTGGCCCGGCGGCTGCTGGAGCAGTGGCAGCCCGGTCACGCTGTGCCGGTGCTCGCGCCACTGCACACCTGGAACCCGCGCGCATACGCCTACCGCGAGTGGCTCGCGGAACTTCTGAGCCGGGATCATCCCTACCTCCGTGCCCGGGCCGACCGGACATCGACGCTGGCCCAGCGGATGACGGACACGCGCCGTGTCATGCCCGTGCTCGACGGACTGGACGAACTGGCCCCGTCCCTCCGCACCGCCGCCATCGCGCAGCTCAACCGCTCCCTCGCGGACAACGAGCCCCTGGTGGTCACCAGCCGGGCCGACGAGTACGAGGCGGCACTGGCCGGGCGTCCGCTGACCGGTGCCGCCGTCATCGAGCTCCAGCACCTGTCGGTCAGTGAGACGTGCGCCTATCTGCGTCTGGCCGTCCGCCCGGGACGGGACGGCATCTGGCGGGACGTGGTCACGCGTCTGGCCGAGGAGCCCCACGGACGCCTGGCGTCGGCCCTGTCCACCCCGCTGATGGTCTCGCTGGCCCGGACCGCCTACGGCGAGACCGGCGCCGACCCGGCGGAACTGCTCGACGAACGCCGCTTCGCCACCCGAGAGCAGATCGAACAGCATCTGCTGGACGCTTTCCTCCCCACGGCATACGGTCCCGACCCACCGCCGGCGGTCCTGCCGCGGCTGCGCTTCCTGGCCCGGCACCTCACGGCTCTGCACACCCAGGAGCTCGCATGGTGGGAGCTGTACCGGGCGGTCCCGCGCTGGGCACTTCGGTGCGAGAACGCGGCCGTCGCCGCGCTGACCACCTTCCTGAGCCTCGGTTTCGTCTTCGGCCCGGTACTCGGGCTCACCGGTCTGCTGGTGACGGGCATCAGTGCGACCATGGCCAAACCGCCGCCCCCGCCCGTCTTCGTGCGCGTGCGCTCCGGCACGCGCCGTACACCGGTACACCGTCGCTTCAGGACCGGCGTGCTGTCCTTCGGTGCGGGTCCGGCAGTGGTGGTGGGGGCACTCGTCCTGGCAGGCGTCTGGGCGGTCGAGGGGTTCGGGACGGGGCTTCTGCACGCTGCCGCGACGGGAGGTGCCCTCGCCCTGGCCGGAGGGCTGACGGGCCTGGCGGCGCTGTGGGCGTGGGACGCACCAGCCGTCGCCACCGAACAGCCCGGACCCGTCGATGTGCTGCGCAACGACCGGGCACACGCCCTGGGTGGGGCCCTGCTCGCCGGCCTTGTGTACGGCCTGCTCATGGCAACGACCATGGGACTCCTGGCGGCGCGGAGCGGAGACGTCCAGGCCGCCCTGCGGACAGCGCTCGCCGTACTGGCCGCCACCTGTCTGCTGGCAGGAGCGATTGCCCTGACCGGCAGCGCCTGGGCACAGTTTCTCCTGGTCCGGGTATGGCTGGCCATGCGCCGACGACTGCCCCTGGATCTCCTGTCGTTCCTCGAGGACGCGCGGGCCCACGGGGTCCTACGGCAGGTCGGCGGCGTCTACCGATTCCGGCACGCGCTCCTTCAACAGCGTCTCAGCGAGGAGCCCACAGGCACGGGCCGGTGAGCACGGCCGGTACCGACCGGGCGGTAGTGGGGGAACCTGCACGGGCTCGGTCGCACACACCCCTGCCCGCGGGAGGATCGCGGTGAACATCATCGAGTGCTGACGCGGTACCGCCCCACGACTTCGAATGATTCGGGACCCCTCATGCGTAGGACAACGTACACATCCCCCCAGCGCAGAAGGAGTCCCCTCACATGCTCCGCGGCATAGACGTCAGCTCGTACCAGTCCCACTCCTACGACACCGACGGCCTGCACTTCGTCTTCGTCAAGGCGACGGAAGGCCGGAGTTACGTCAATCCGAAGCTCGCCGCCCAGACGAAGAACGCCCGGGACGGCGGTTGCGTCGTCGGCTTCTACCACTTCCTGTGGCCCGGCAACATCACCGCCCAGGCGAAGTACTTCGTCGCCAAGGCCCCCGAACGGTCCGGGGACGTCCTCGCGGTCGACTGGGAGACGACGGGCAGCGGCACCCACGCGAGCAACGCGGAGAAGGACCGCTTCATCCGCGAGGTGAAGAAACTCCGGCCGCGCCACAAGGTCGTGCTCTACTGCAACCGCAACTTCTGGTTGAACGTGGACACGACGTCGTACGCCGGTGACGGCCTCTGGATCGCCGACTACGGGCGCGCCGGCAAGCCCAGAATCCAGGCGAAGTGGCTCTTCCACCAGTACACGGACGATCCGGTGGACAAGAACGTCGGGAACTTCTCCAGCGAGGCGGCCCTGCGGGACTGGGCCGGGGCTACCCCTTGAACTGCGGCGTGCGTTCCGGTGACGCCTCCGCCAGCGCCTTGGTGACGGCCTCGACGCCCTCCCGGAGGCCGTAGACCGGTGTGTCCGGCTGCTGACGCCAGGACTCGTCGAGGGTGCCGGCGTCGACGGTGTCGAAACCGAGTTCGTCGATCAGGGCACGGACGCGGGCCTTCGCCGCCTCGTCGTCGCCGGCCACCGGGAGGGCCAGGCGGTCGGGGGCGCCGGCGGGGCGGTGGCGGTCCAGGATGTCCTGGGCGTAGGTGCCGTTGAACGCCTTGACGACCGTGTGGCCGATCTGCCGGGCGACGTACCGGCTCTCCGTCAGTCCCTCGTCCTCGATCGCGGCGATCCGCCCGTCCCGCTCCCGCGGGTAGTAGTTGTTGGTGTCGATCACGGCCACGTCGTCCGCCGCCCCGTCCAGGAGGCCGGAGGGCAGGCCGGCGACCGCCTTCAGCGGGATCGTGACGACGACGACCTCGGCTCCGCGCGCCGCCTCCTCGACGGTGACGGGGGTCGCACCCGTCTCCTCCGCCAGGGCGGTGAGGGTGTGCGGGCCCCGGGAGTTGGCGACGGAGACGTCGTGGCCGAGGGCGGTGAGCCGCCGGGTGAGGTTGCCGCCGATGTTGCCCGCGCCGATGATGCCGATCTTCATGACTGACCCTTTCGGGGATGGATGGCGTTGCGTGCCGACGGGTGGCTCCAACTCCCGTCACCGGCCGGGTATTCCGAAGGGGCGCCCCCGCGTCCCGCGAGGGCGCCCCTTCGGACATGGCTCACTTGTTCAGGTGGGCCCAGAACTCGTCGAACGACAGCAGCTTGTCGCCGTCGAGGTCGCGGGAGGCTATGAGGGCCTCGGCCACCGACTCGGTGACGTTCCAGTCGCCCTGCTGGGCCAGGGCCGTCTTGAACTCGGCGGGGGTGATGAAACCGTCACCGTCCGTGTCGATCCGCTGGAACTGCTTGCGTGCTTCCTCGATGTCCGCCACCGGTCCGCCCCTCGTCTCGCGCTGCGTCGTGCATGTCCGTCGTTCTGACGCAGGTCAGACTAACCGCCCGCCCGAGACCGGAGTGCGGCGACCACCCATGCGAACTCCTCCCGGTGCGCCGCCTCGGGCCCGGCGCCCTTCACCACCGCCAGCAGTTCGCGGTACCGGGCGACCCGGTCGGTGGTGTGCGCCAGCATCCGCTCCAGTACCGCCGCGGGGTCGGCGTCGCCGATGAGGTCGCGCAGGACGCGGTCCGCCTCCGGTGAGCCGGGGTCGATGCCCCGCTCCCGTGCCTCGGCGCCCAGCCGCACCAGCCGCCGCGCGAACCACAGGGACGCCCCGGCGGGCGCCTGGCCGCCGCCCGTCGCGTTGAACTCGGCGGCCCTGCGCATCTGCGCCCGGAACTCCGGGTCCTGGAGCAGTTCGGCCAGCTCCACCCAGGCGTCCACCTGCTCCGGCGTGGGGTCGTCCGGCAGGTCCACGGCCGTGTTCCGCATCCGCTCCCGGATCACCGGGTCGGCGGTGTCGAGCCCCTGGAACATCTCGTCCACGAACTCCTGGATGATCCGGCTCCGCTCGGCGGCGGACAGCCGCGCCAGCTTGTTCATCAGTGTCGTCTCCTCTGCGGTCGAGCCGCGTCGCGCCACGGTCGACAGCACCGCGCGGGTCACCTTCAGCGACCTGATCTGCGCCTCCAGCGCCGTCACATGCGCGGCCGCGACCTCGGCCACCGTGCGGTCACCGGCCAGCACCGCGCGGACGTCGTCCAGGCCGAGGCCCAGTTCCCGCAGGGTGCGGATCAGCTCCAGGCGGGCCACGGAGGCCGCGTCGTACAGGCGGTAGCCGCCCGCGGAGCGGGCCACCGGGGGCAGGGCGCCCTCGTCGGACCAGTAGCGGATGGTGCGCACGGTCAGGCCCGTCGCGCGGGCCAGCTCGCCGATGGTGAGGAGTCCGGTGCCGTCGTCGATCACATGGGTGAGTGTGGGGCTTCCAGTGGGTGGAGACTCAAGGCCCGAGCGGGGAGGGCAGGGTGAGCGGGGGTCGTGACCGGCACTGGCGCGCGGCCCGGCGGAGGGGGCGGGCCGCGCGCCGCCGCCCTAGCGGAAGACCCCCGTGTGGCCGAGCGAGTAGCGGCCCGGCTGCGGATAGACCGCGAGGCCGTGCGGGCCGCTGCCGACGGGGATACGGGCCAGTTGCTTCCCGGTGCGGGTGTCGATGGCGTAGACCTCGGCGTCGTAGCGGCCGGACAGCCACAGCACCTTGCCGTCGGCGGAGACGCCGCCCATGTCGGGGCTGCCCCCGTCGGGCAGACGCCACTTCTTGGTGAGCCGGTTGCGGCGGAAGTCGAAGACGGAGACGCTGCCCTCGCCGCGGTTGGAGATGTACATCTCGCGGGAGTCGCGGCTGATGTACAGCCCGTGGCAGCCCTTGCCGGTGGGCAGGAGCTCCGGCACGGAGAACTTCTCGCCGTCCAGGACCCACATCCCGTGGGCCGTCATGTCGGCGATGTAGAACCGCTTCCCGTCCGGGGAGAGCTTCACGTCCTGCGGCATGGCGCCCTCCAGGGGCAGCTTCTGCCGGCCGACGACCCGCATCCGCTCGGTGTCGACCTTGAGCAGTTCGCCGCTGAACTCGCAGGAGACGACGAAGTACCTGCCGTCGGCCGAGAAGTCGGCGTGGTTGACGCCGTAGCAGCCGACCGGCTCGGTCCTGATCCGCTCCATCGTGTGCGGGTCGCGGAAGACGAGTTCGCGGTCGAGGGAGGCCATCACGACGGCGTACCTGCCGTGCGGGGTGAAGTAGAGGTTGTACGGGTCGTGCACCTCGACCGGCTTGCCCGCGCGGCCCGTGCTCGGGTCGATGGGGGTGAGGGTGTGGCCGCGGTTGTTGTTGACCCACAGGGTCTTCAGGTCCCAGGAGGGCACGACGTGCTGGGGCTGGCGGCCGACCCGGATCGTCTCGACGACCTTGTACGTCTTCGGGTCGATGACGGAGACGGTGTCGGACTCGGAGTTGGGGACGTAGACGCGGGACGGGAAGTCCTTCACTACCCGGGAGAGCCTGTTCGGGCGGTCGGCGGCGTAGACGTCCGCGGGATCGAGGACCGGGGGCATCCCGCGCAGGCCCTGGCCGGCCTGCGGCCGCCCGGACCCGGGAACGGCCCCGGCGGTCCGGGTCTCCCCGGCGCGGCCGGCGGTCCCGGTGCCGCAGGCGGCGAGGGTGGTCAGGGCGGTGGCGGCGATCAGGGCGCGCCGGAGGAGGCTGCGCCCTCGGGCGGGTGTGCGGGTGAGGGTGAGGGGGGAGGCGAGGGTGGGGGTGGGGCGTGGCGCGATCGAGGTCACGCGTTCCATTCAAGGGGGTTCGGCGGCACCGTCCGGCGATCGGCGCGCTGTCCGTGCCGGGCGGTTGGCGGGTGCCGCGGCCCGCGGCCGGTCCGTCCGCCGGTGCGGTGGGGCGGGGTGGGGCAGGGCGGCTAGCGGTCGGCCACGCGCATCTCGAACCATGTGGTCTTGCCGCGGGGGAGCAGATCGACGCCCCAGCGGTCGGAGAGCTTGTCGACGAGGAAGAGGCCGCGGCCGCTGATGTCCGTCTCCTGGACCGGCATCAGACAGGGCAGGCCGCGGGAGGGGTCGCGGACCTCGACCCGGATCCAGCCGCGGCGGTGGTGCATCCGGAGGCCGAAGACACGGGCGCCGGTGTGGCGGACGGCGTTGCCGACGAGTTCGGAGACGAGCAGGACCGCGTCCTCGGTCATCTTGGGCGTGAGGCCCCACTGGCGCAGCATCACCACCTGGGCGAGCCGTCGCGCGGTGGCCGCGGACTCGGGCCGGGACGGCAGCGGGATCTCGGCCTCCGTGGGATTGCCGAGCAGTTCCAGGGCCTTCAGCGCCTGTTCGTCCTCGACCGCAGGCGACCAGCGCGCCGCGGTCGCACGTCCGTGCTGCCGCGACTGTTCGATACCCTCCAGCCCCGCCATGACCCCATCATGGCCGCCCGGAGCACCGTTCGGGGCCGTTCCGGAGGAATAGACCCCCCGGAACCTGACATTCCGAGGGGCACTTCCGGCATATGCCCGAGGCAGAAAACATCCCATAAGAGCACCGGTGAGCTGCGGCGATCCGGCGAGGCCGAAGGACCGGGAAGCCCTCGACGCCATGGACCCTTAAGGCTGGCTTAAGGGTCCCGTAAACCCCTCATTCGGGGGACGCATGTCAGACACAGTGTCAACTGCAAGCCCGCGACTCCCCTTCGGGGGTGACATTCGCCTCCCCCCGAACCGCTTGCGGGACCACCACCGGACGCATCATCAGACGAATTTCGCCTTGCCCGGGCCCTCCTCGATGAAGCTCCGCATACCGCGCTCACGGTCCTCCGTCGCGAACAGCCCCGCGAACCAGTTCCGTTCGATCGTCAGACCGGTCTCCAGATCCGTCTCCAGGCCGGCGTCGATCGCCTCCTTGGCCGCGCGCAGCGCGATCGCGGGCCCGCGCGCGAGCTCGGCCGCCCACGCGTGTGCCCGGGCGTACGTCTCCTCGGCCGGTACGACCCGGTCGACCAGGCCGAGGGCGAGCGCCTCGTCGGCGCCGACGACGCGGCCCGTGAAGATGAGGTCCTTGGCCTTCGACGGGCCGATCAGCCGCGCCAGCCGCTGGGTGCCGCCCGCACCCGGGATCAGGCCCAGCTTGATCTCCGGCTGCCCGAGCTTGGCGTTCGCCGCGGCGATGCGGTAGTCCGCGCACAGCGCCAGTTCGCAGCCGCCGCCGAGCGCATAGCCGGTGATGGCCGCGACGACCGGCTTGGGGATACGGGCCACGGCGCTGAAGGAGTCCTGCAGGGCCCTGGCACGGGCGACCATCGCCGCGTGGTCCATGGCCTGCATCTCCTTGATGTCGGCGCCGGCCGCGAACACCTTCTCCGTGCCGTGGACCACCACCGCGCGCACGTCGTCGCGGCGCGCGGCCTCCTCGGCGAGTTCCTTGAGACGGTCCTGCGTGGCGATGTCCAGCGCGTTCATCGGGGGCCGGTCGAGACGCAGGGTCCCGACGCCTTCGGAGACTTCGAGATGCACAGTCATGGGGGCAGGTTAACGGGCACTAACGACACCGGCCCCGGTGCGCTGCGTCACAGCGGCGCACCGGGGCCGGGCACGGTCACTCCGTGGAGCGCGCCGTCACTTCTTCCATTCCTCCCACGACATGTTCCAGCCGTTGAGCCCGTTGTCGGGCGCGACGATCTGGTCGTTGGAGTTCTTCACTACCACCACGTCGCCGATCATCGAGTTGTCGAAGAACCAGGCCGCCGCGGTCGTGTCGTCGTAGCCGCCGCGCACGTCGCGCAGGCCTATGCAGCCGTGGCTGGCGTTGTAGCTGCCGAAGGCGCCGCTCCAGTAGTTGCCGTGCAGGAAGGTGCCGGAGGTGGTCAGGCGCATGGCGTGCGGGACGTCCGGGATGTCGTACTGGCCGGCGTAGCCGACCGTCTCGCCGTTCATCCGGGTCACCTCGAGACGCTCGCTGATGACCATCTGGCCGTTCCAGGTGTCGTAGCCCGGTGCGCCCGTGGTGACGGGAACGGTCTTGAGGACCGCGCCGTCACGCTTCACGACCATCTCCTTGGTCTGGACGTCGACGGTGGATATCTGGCTGCGGCCGATCGTGAAGGAGACGCGCTCCGTCTGCTTCCCGTAGACGCCGGACCCGCCCTTCACACCGTCGAGGTTCAGGTCGACGGTCACCTTCGTCCCGGGCTTCCAGTACTGCTCGGGCCGGTAGTCGATGCGGTTGTCGCCGAACCAGTGGCCGACCACCTCGACGGCCGGCTCGGTCTTGATCGTTATCGCCTTCTCGATGTCCTCGGGCTCGGTGACACCCTGGTCGAAGGTCAGCGAGAAGGGCATGCCGACGCCGACCGTGGCACCGTCCCCGGGGGTGAAGGTGCCCTCGAAGGTCTTCTTCGGCTTCAGGGTGGTGAAGGTGGACTTCCGGGTGGCCGCACGGCCCTCCGCGTCCTTCGCCACGGCATGCACGGTGTACGTGGTGGCCGACTTGAGGTGGCCCGCCGGCGTCCAGGCGGTGCCCCCGTCCGTGATCCGCCCCTCTATCGCGTTGCCCTTGGCGTCCTTGACCCCGACCTCGGTCAGCTTCCCCTCGGCCGCGGTGACCTTGAGGGCGCCGGTGGTGTCCACGTCGTCGGCGCCGTTCGCCGGGGCTATCGTCACGACAGCCTTCGAGGTCCTGTCGGCGGCGGGCTTCTTGTCGTCGCCCCCGGAGCACGCGGTCACCGCGAGCAGCAGCACGCCCAGGAGCGACGCCAGGACTCCGCGCCCCCGTACCCCCCGGCCCCCCGGTGCCCGTGCGTCAAGCGACGCTCCCCATATCGGTCGCCCGTTCACGTTCGTGTCTCCCCTCGCACGGCCTGGTCAGGCCCGCACCCCAACGCGTTTCACAGCGCGTTCACACAAACATTAACCACTGGACCGGGGCCGTCGGCCCCTCCCGTTCGTCACCGTTCCGTACCAGGTCCGGCGCCGCGGGACGCGTCACACGGCGAGCGCCGCCCCCTGTGATGCGTACCCGTATGTCGACGCTATATCGGGCTACATCACCGCGCCGCCCGCTTTCCACTGCTTCCATCCCATGTTCCACCCTCCGAGCCCGTTGTCTGGAGCGACCTTTTTGTCATTGCTGTTGACGACTTCGACGACGTCCCCGACGAGGCTGCGGTCGAAGAACCAGCCCGCCGGGGTGTGGGAGCTGCCGCCCTTCACATCGAGCAGCCCGACGCAGCCGTGGCTGACATTGGTGTTGCCGAAGGCGTCCCGGGCCCAGTAGTTGCCGTGCAGGAAGGTGCCGGAGGCGGTGAGCCGCATGGCGTGGGGGACGTCCGGGATGTCGTACTCGCCCTTGCCGTCGGCCCGCTTGAAGCCGACCGTGGCACCGTTCATCCGGGTCACCTCGAGCAGCTCGGTGACGACCATCTTCCCGTTGTAGGTGGTCGTCCTCGGCGCCCCGGCCGTGATGGGCAGGGTGGCGAGGAGTGCGTCGCCGCGGCGCACCCTCATGGTGTGGGCCGCCGCGTCGACGAGGCTCGTCTGGTGGCGGCCGACGGTGAACGACAGCGTCCTGTGCTGCAGGCCGTACACGCCGGGCGCGCCCTCGACGTCGCGCAGCCGCAGGCCGACCGTGACCCGGGTGCCGGGCCGCCAGTAGCGGGCGGGCCGGAAGTCCACGCGGTTCCTGCCGAACCAGTGCGGCCGGACGTCCACGGCGGGCCGCGCGGTGACCCGGACGGCCCGCTCGACGGCCGCCCGGTTCTCGATGTCCCGGTTGAACTCCAGGGAGACGATCATGCCGGTGCCGACGGTGGACCGGTGTTCGGGCACGACATAGGCGACGAAGCGCTTGCCGGGCACGTACGTCGTGAAGGTGGTGTGCCGCGCCGAGCGGCGCCCGCGTCCGTCGCGCGCGACCGCGTCCACGGTGTACCGGGCCGCGAGCGCCAGCCGTCCGGAGCCGGTGGGCCGCCAGGACGCCCCGTCCCCGGAGAGGCTCCCCGGAACAGGTGTCTCCTGAGCGTCCTGGGACTTGACGACCTTGACGGACTCCAGCCGGCCGTCCGGCACCCGCACCTCGAAGCGCGCGCCGGCGCGGACGCCCTTGCTGCCGTCCTCCGGTGTGACACGGATGCTGTGCCCCGGCCCTCCGGGCCTCCAAGCGGGCCCGTCCGGCGTGCAGCCGACGGCCCCGGCGACCAGGCCCGCCCATGTCAGTACGGCGGCCAGCGCGGCCCCTGCGCGCCCCGCGCGCGTGTGCAGATGCTTCACGTGCGGCCCAACGACGGCGTGTGCCCCGGGGAAACGTGAGTGCGAGCCACGCCCTGGGCAGAACACTGGGGAGGACGACATGACGGCGGGCCGCGTCCGCGAGCCGCACCGGACCACCGCCGTCCGCCCTTGTGTCCGTGTCCCTCCGCCGTAGTGTCCGTGCCGTGCCGCCGAGCCGCAGGAGGCCGTCAGGTGTCGAGCCCACCCGAGCAGGAGGCGGTCCAGGAGGGCCGCGTACCGGACGCGCGCGCGGTCGGCGCGCCGGACTCCGCGTCCGGCGCCGAAGCGGACGTCACGCAGCGCCCGGCGGCCCCGGTGTCCGTCCGGCCGGGCGCGTCCACGCCGCTCGGGGCGCGGTTCCGGGTCGGCGCGGACGGCGTCGCGGGCACCAACTTCGCGCTGTGGGCGGGCGGGGCGGAGGCGGTGGAGCTGTGCCTGTTCTCCGCGGAGGGCGTGGAGCGGCGGCTGCCGCTGACCGAACTCACGCACGAGATCTGGCACGGCTTCGTGCCAGGAGTGCTGCCGGGCCAGCGGTACGGCTACCGCGTGCACGGCCGCTGGGACCCGTGGACCGGCGCCCGCTGGAACCCGGCGAAGCTGCTCCTCGACCCGTACGCGCGCGCGGTGGACGGCGAGTTCGCCCTCCCGCCGGAGGTGTACGGCCATGTGCGGGACTGGCCCGAGCAGCATGTGGCGGACACCGTGCGCGACGACCGGGACTCGGCGCCGTACGTGCCGAAGGGCGTCGTCGTCCACGACGACGCACCCGACGACGAATGGATCGACGACCGCCGGCCGAAGACACCGTGGGCGGACTCGGTCATCTACGAGCTGCACGTGCGCGGCTTCACCAAGCTGCACCCCGGCATCCCGGAGGAGCTGCGCGGCACCTACGCCGGGCTGGCGCACCCGGCCGCGATCGAGCACCTGGTGAAGCTGGGTGTGACGGCGGTGGAGCTGCTGCCGGTGCACCAGTTCGCCCACGAGGACCATCTGCTGCGGCGCGGCCTGCGCAACCACTGGGGCTACAACTCGATCGGGTACTTCGCCCCGCACGCGGCGTACGCGGCGTCGGGGACGGCCGGCCGGCAGGTCGGCGAGTTCAGGCGGATGGTGCGCGCGCTGCACGCGGCCGGCATCGAGGTGATCCTCGACGTGGTCTACAACCACACCGCCGAGGCCAACGAGTTCGGGCCCATGCTGTCGCTGCGCGGGATCGACAACCGCGCCTACTACCGCCTCCAGGACGACGCCCGGCGGTACGCGGACTACACCGGCTGCGGCAACACCCTGCACGTGGTGCACCCGCATGTCCTGCGTCTGATCACGGACTCGCTGCGGTACTGGGTGACGGAGATGGGCGTGGACGGCTTCCGTTTCGACCTGGCCGCCGCGCTGGCCCGCTCCATGCACGACGTGGACATGCTCTCCCCGTTCCTCGCGGTCATCGCGCAGGACCCGGTGCTGCGGCGGGTGAAGCTGATCGCGGAGCCGTGGGACGTGGGCTCCGGCGGCTACCAGGTGGGTGCGTTCCCGCCGCTGTGGACGGAGTGGAACGACCACTACCGCGATGCCGTACGGGACTTCTGGCGGGGCGCGCTGCCGGACGTACGGGACCTGGGGTACCGCCTGTCGGGGTCGAGCGACCTGTACGCGTGGGGCGGCCGGCGCCCGTACGCGTCCGTCAACTTCGTCACCGCGCACGACGGGTTCACGCTGCGGGACCTGGTGAGTTACGAGCGCAAGCACAACGAGGCCAACGGCGAGGGCAACCGGGACGGCACCGACGACAACCGCTCCTGGAACTGCGGCGCGGAGGGCGAGACGGACGACGCGCGCGTGCGGGCGCTGCGGCGGCGGCAGCTGCGCAACCTGCTGACCACGCTGCTGCTGTCGACGGGCGTGCCGATGCTGGTCGCGGGCGACGAGATGGGCCGCACCCAGCGGGGCAACAACAACGCCTACTGCCAGGACAACGAGATCGGCTGGGTGGACTGGACCCTGCTGGAGGAGCCGGGCTGGAAGGCGCTGTTCGAGCTGACGTCCCGGCTGATCGCGCTGCGGCACGCGCACCCGGTGCTGCGCCGGCGGGCGTTCTTCTCCGGGCGGGCCCACTCCGCGGACGGGCTGCGGGACCTGGCGTGGTTCACGGCCCGGGGCGCGGAGATGACGGAAGGGGACTGGTACGCGCCGGCCGCCACGCTCGGCATGTACCTCTCCGGCCGCGACATACCGGGACGGGACGAGCAGGGCGCGCAGGTGCTGGACGACAGCTTCCTGGCCGTACTGCACGCCGGTCACCGGCCGGTGCGGTTCGTCCTGCCCGGGCCGCCGTGGGCCCAGGAGTACGAGGTGGTCGTCGACACCTCGCGCGAGGACCAGCGGGAGGCACCGGGAAAGGTCCACCGGGCGGGTACGGCGATCGGCGTGCCGGGGCGGACGGTACTGCTGCTGCGGGCGCGGTGAAGCCGGGGACGCGGCGCCGAAGTCGGCCGATCCGCTGGGAGAGGACCGAACACGCAGGTCGTAGGTCCATCGGCCGAGCCAGGTCGGGTCAAAACTCGGTGGGCAGTGTCAGTGCCGGTCCGTAGGCTCGCCGTTGATGCCCACGACACCCGCAACCGCCGACGACCCTTCCACCGTCCGGACCCTGCTGCGCCTGTGGCCGTACGTACGGCCCGTACGCGCCAGACTGCTCGTCGCCGCCGTCGTGGCGGTGCTCGCGTCCTGTATGGGCCTCGTCATCCCGCTGGTCCTGAAGTGGCTGGTGGACGGGCCGGTCGCCGAGCGCGACCCGCAGGGCGTGTGGCTCGGGGCGCTGTACCTGCTGCTGCTCGGGCTCGCCGAGGCGGGGCTGTTCGGGCTGCGGCGGTGGCTGGTGGCGCGGCCCCTCGCCGGGGTCGAGGCGGAGATGCGGGCGGACCTGTACCGGCATCTCCAGCGGGTCCCCATCGCCTTCCACGACCGCTGGGCCTCGGGACAGCTGCTGTCGCGCGGCACCACGGATCTGATGCTGCTGCGGATGTTCCTCGCCTTCCCGCTGACGTTCCTGCTGGTCAACGGGGTCACGATCGTTATCGGCGTGGTCATCATGCTGCTGCAGGACTGGGTCCTCGGACTGGTGATCCTGGGCCCCGCCATACCCGTGGTCATCACGTGCGTCGTCTTCGAGCGGCGGTACGCCGAGGTCGCGCGGCGTGCCCAGGACCAGGTGGGCGATCTGACGACGGTCGTCGAGGAGAGCGTCCTCGGGATCCGGATCATCAAGGGCTTCGGGCGGCACCGCAGCCAGGCGCGGGCCTTCAGGGAGCTCGCGCGGACGCTGCGCGGGACGGAGCTGCACAAGGCCCGGCTGCTCGCCACGATCTGGGCCGTGATCATCACGCTGCCCGAGCTCGCCATCGGCGCGGCCCTCGTGCTCGGCACCGTACGGGTGGCCGACGGCGCCCTGTCGGCGGGCACCCTGGTGGCCTTCCTGTCCACGGCCCTCGCCCTGCGCTGGCCCGTCGACTCCATCGGCTTCCTGCTCGCGATGACGCAGGAGGCGGCGACGGCGACACAGCGGTACTTCGAGGTGATGGACGCGGAGCGGGAGTCGGGCGCGGTGCACACGGCTTCCGCCCCGGCCCCGGCCCGCGGGAACGGCGCCCGGCCCGCCGACGACGGCCTGCGCTTCCACGCCGTGCGGTTCCGCTACCCCGACGCCCCGGAGGGCTCCCCTCCCGTCCTCGACCACATCGACCTGCACATACGGCACGGCGAGTCGATGGCCCTGGTCGGCGCGACCGGCACCGGCAAGACCACGCTCACCGCGCTCGTCCCCCGCCTGCACGAGGTGACCTCCGGCCGGATCACGCTCGACGGCGAGGACATCACGGCGATGTCCCGCGAGGAGCTGCGCTCCAGGGTCGCCGTCGCCTTCGAGGAGCCGACCCTGTTCTCCGCCAGCGTGGGCGAGAACGTGCTGATGGGCACCGACGGCGCCGCGGGCCGGGCGGAGCTGGACCGGGCGCTGGCCGTCGCCCAGGCCGGCTTCGCGCACGAGCTGCCCGAGGGCACCGGCACCCAGGTCGGTGAGCAGGGGCTGAGCCTGTCCGGCGGCCAGCGGCAGCGGCTCGCGCTGGCGCGGGCGGTCGTCGGCCGCCCGCGCTTCCTCGTCCTCGACGACCCGCTCTCCGCCCTGGACGTACACACCGAGGCCGCGGTCGAGACCGCCCTGCGTCAGGTGCTCGCGGAGACGACCGCCCTGATCGTGGCCCACCGCCCGTCCACGGTGCTGCTCGCCGACCGCGTCGCCCTGCTCTCCGGCGGCCGCATCACCGCCGTCGGCACCCACCACGAACTGCTGCGCACCAACGCCGAGTACGCGTGGCTGATGTCGGGCGCGGACCACGGCGCCGACGGACCGGCCACCGCCGGCACGGACGCCACCGGTACGGACGCCACCACCGCCGACACCACCGACGCCATCGAGGAGGCCCGCCGATGACGGCGCCCACGACACCAGCGCCGGCCACACCCCACGACGACCAGGACGACCAGGACGTCACCGGCGCGCAGGGCGCCCCGGCGCACGGCACCGGCGACTCCTTCGACCGCGACGTCCTGCCCACGCCCCCGGGCGCCACGGCCGCGCTGCTGCGTTCCCTGCTGGCCCCGCGAAAGGCCCGCGTCGCCCTCACGACGGCCGTACTGCTGGTGCAGCAGGCGGCGGTGCAGGCGGGCCCGCTGCTCGTCGCGTACGCCATCGACAGCGCCGTACCCGCGCTGGGACGCGACGACCACGGCCCGCTGATCGCGGTGGCCGTCGCCTATCTGCTGTGCGCGCTGGCGTCCGGCGGGCTCCAGTACGCGTTCATCCGCGTCTCCTGCCGGGTCAGCCAGGACGTCCTGCTGGACCTGCGCGGCCGGATCTTCCGCCACGCGCAGGCGCTGAGCGTCGACTTCCACGAGCGGTACACCTCGGGCCGGCTCATCTCCCGCTCCACCACCGACGTGGAGTCCCTGCGCGAACTGCTGGACGAGGGGCTCCAGGAACTCGTCACCGTCATCCTGTCGTTCGTCTACATCTCGGCGCTGCTGCTCTGGCTGGACCTCGGCCTGGGCGCGACCGCGGTGGTCTCCCTCGTCCCGCTCTACCTGCTGGTACGGAACTACCGGCGGCGCGCGGTGCGGGTGTACCGGCTGCGCTCGACCGCCATCGCCGCCGTCATCGTGAAGTTCGTGGAGACGATGAACGGCATCCGCCCGGTGCGCGCCTTCCGCCGCGAGGCGGCCAACGACGCCGAGTTCGGGACGCTCAACCACCGTCACGAGCGCAGGAACGGCGACGCGATCCTCGAGATGGCCCGTTACGTGGTCAGCTCCCGTCTGGTCGCCAACACCGCGGTCGCGGGGATCGTGCTGTGGGGCGCCTACCGGGTGGCGGAGGGCTCGCTCGAACTCGGCGTGCTGGCGGCCGCCGTGCTGTACCTGCGGCGGCTGTACGACCCGATCGACCGGCTCGGCATGTTCCTGAACTCCTACCAGTCGGCGGCGGCCTCGCTGGAGAAGATCGCGGGGCTGCTGGCCCAGACGCCGTCGGTGCCGGAGCCCGAGCGGCCCCGGGAGCTGCCCGCCCCGAGGTCCGCGCACCCCGGCCGCGAGGCCGTCTTCGACGGCGTCCGCTTCGCCTACCGCACCGGCGGCGAGGTGCTGCCCCGCTTCGACCTCACCCTCCCGGCCGGGCAGACCGTCGCGGTCGTCGGCTCGACCGGCGCCGGGAAGTCCACCCTGGCCAAGCTGCTCGCCCGCTTCTACGACCCCTCCGACGGCCGGGTCCTGCTCGACGGCGTCGACCTGCGCGACCTGCCGGTGCGCGAGCTGCGGCGCGGCGTGGTCATGGTCACCCAGGAGTCGTTCCTGTTCTCCGGCACGGTCGCCGAGAACATCGCCATCGGCCGGCCCGACGCGACCCGCGAGGAGATCGAGGAGGCGGCACGGGCGATCGGCGCGCACGAGTTCATCGCCGCGCTGCCCGACGGCTACGACACCGACGTGCGCAAGCGGGGCGGCCGCATCTCCGCAGGACAGCGGCAACTGGTCGCTTTCGCGCGGGCGCTGCTGGCCGACCCGGCCGTGCTGATCCTCGACGAGGCGACCAGTTCGCTGGACATACCCGGCGAGCGGGCCGTGCAGCGCGCGATGCTGACCGTGCTGAAGGGGCGTACGGCGGTCGTCATCGCCCATCGGCTGTCGACCGTGGAGATAGCCGACCGGGTGCTGGTGATGGAGCACGGGCGGATCGTCGAGGACGGCAGCCCGGCGGAACTGATCGCGGGCACCGGCCGGTTCGCGGAGCTGCACCGGGCCTGGCGGGACAGCCTGGCCTGAGCCACCGCGACGGCCCCGGCCGTGACGGCTCCCGTCACGCGTCGTACTCGAACTCCGTGCGGTCCGGGTGCAGGACCAGCGCGGTGGGCGGGCGGCCGTCCCAGGTGTGGCCGGGGCCGTGGTGGCGGCGGGACTCGTAGTGCCAGGCCAGGTTGCCGGCGATCAGCCGGCCCACCGCCTCCAGATAGCGGTCCAGGTCGCCGCTCAGTCCGTGGTCCCGGTGGCGGGCGCGCAGGGTCCGGCAGGCGCGTGTGTACGTGTCGCCGGCGTCCTCGAGACGGCGCAGCAGGACGTCGACGGCGCCCTGGACCGTCAGGCCCTGGTGGCGCATCAGGGACAGCGGCAGGTTCGGGCCGTCACCGGTCAACAGTTCCCTGCGCAGCGAGAACAGGTCGCCGACCAGCGCCATGTGCGTGCCCGCGACGCGCCACAGACCGGCCAGGTCCGCGTCCCGCTCCATCAGCTCCGTCAGGTCGATGCCGAGGCCGTGCTCGACGGGCACCAGGGCCGTCTCGCCGCCGCACGCGATGCGGCGCAGCGGGAAGCACACGTCGGGGTGGGCGGTGTGGCCGCCGGCCCGCAGGGAGTTCTCCATGACGAGGGCCTCGGCCCAGCGCCGGTGGGCACGCGCGTACCGGCGGCGGACCCCGGCGGTCATCGACCCGGTCAGATCGGCCCGGGCGTCCCGGTAGGCGGTGGCGAACGGGCTGGTGTCGTCGCCCGTGCCGTCGAGCGTCCGCAGGACGTCGTCGTAGGCCTCCCATCCGTGCGCCGCGGGGTCCGCGAAGGCGTACAGCAAGGTGTGGAGGCGGCTGATGGAGCCGAGCCGGGCGGGTTCGGCGGTGGGGTAGCTCCAGCAGGCCCGGCGGGGGATCCGCTCCGCGAGGAACGTTTCCTTGCGCAGTTCGCCCGTGAACGGCACGGAGTGCACCAGCCAGGCGTGCTCGGCGGCGGTCACCGCGGCGTGGCCGGGGTGCAGTGCCGCCCGTCCGGGGTGCGGGAGGGTGCCGATGCGGACGCGTGTCCCGGAGGCCGGTTCCGTCGGACGGATGGGCCGGGTGATCATGCTTGCTCCCCTGCTCGCCTCGGTGCCGGTACAGGTGGAGCGTGACACTCCCGGCAGGTGCCCAGGAGGGCGGCAGACGCGGCGCCCGGGGCGCGCACGCGGCTCGCCGCTCAGGGCGCCGCACCCGTCCGCATCGATGCGGGACGTCTGTACCCTTTGGTCCCCTTGCAGCCGCGCCGTACGGCGGTCCGGCGGCCTCCCGTACGGCGGCCCCGTAGCCGGGGCGGCCGCCCGGACGGCGCGGCCGGACGCCCCACCCAGACAGCGCCCCCGGACAGCGTCGCCCCGTTCCAGAACACCAGGCGCATCGTTTCCGGACAACGCCGCCCACCACCCCTCCTCGGCCCCCACCATCGGCCCGACCAGCTGGTGCACGCGGTTCACACGCCCACACCGTTCACCTCGGCGGCACTTTTCGGCCAACATCACATCGGACTCCTGACATGTACGCGTCCTAGCTGCCACGCTTCCCCCCACCGCCGCACGGCACCGCACCTCACAGCAACTCCCGGACAAGGACCCCACCCTTGCCCGGCTCCCCCACCTAGGAGCTCGTGTGACCCCCTTCTACGCGCGTCACAAGCGCACCACCCTGGCCATCGCCACCGCTGTGGCCGCCGGAGCGCTCCTCGCCGCCGGTACCACCACCGGCGCCGCCGCCCAGCCCGAGCCGTCACCCGGCACGGCGAAGGCGGCGGCCCTCCCGCTGGCCCTCACCCCGGCCGCGCGCACCGCCCTGATCAAGGAGGCCGACGCCGACGCCGCCACGACGGCCGACGCGATAGGCCTCGGCGCAAAGGAAGAGCTCGTCGTCCGCGACGTCGTCCAGGACGCCGACGGCACCACCCACACCCGCTACGAGCGCACCTACGCGGGCCTCCCCGTCCTCGGCGGCGACCTGGTCGTCCACGCGAACGCGGCCGGCACGACCACGGGCGTCACCAAGGCCACCAAGGCGGCCGTCAAGGTCGCCGACCTCACCCCGGACGTCACCAAGGCGGCCGCCGAGAAGCAGGCCCTGAAGGCCGCCAAGGCCGAGGGCTCCACCGAGTCCGCGGCGGACAGAGCCCCGCGCAAGGTCGTCTGGGCCGCCACCGGCGAGCCGGTCCTCGCGTACGAGACGGTCGTCGGCGGCTTCCAGCACGACGGCACCCCGCAGGAGCTGCACGTCGTCACGGACGCGGCCACCGGCGAGAAGCTGTACGAGTGGGAGGCCGTCCAGACCGCCACGGGCCACGGCCAGTACAACGGCACGGTCACCATCAACACCACGCTGTCCGGCTCGACGTACCAGCTGAACGACTCCGCCCGCGGCGCCCACAAGACGTACAACAAGGCACGCAGCACGTCCTCCTCGCTGGGCACGCTCTTCACGGACGCCGACAACGTGTGGGGTACGGGCACCCCCTCCAGCGCGACCACCGACCAGACGGCCGCCGTCGACGCGCACTACGGCGCCCAGGCCACCTGGGACTTCTACAAGAACGTGCTCGGCCGCAACGGCATCCGCAACAACGGCGTCGCCGCCCCCTCCCGCGTCCACTACGGCAACGCGTACGTCAACGCCTTCTGGTCCGACAGCTGCTTCTGCATGACGTACGGCGACGGCTCGGGCAACGTCAAGCCGCTGACCTCGCTGGACGTGGCGGCCCACGAGATGACCCACGGCGTCACCTCGAACACGGCCGGGCTGAACTACAGCGGTGAGTCGGGCGGCCTGAACGAGGCCACCTCCGACATCCTGGCCGCGGCGGTCGAGTTCCACGCCGGCAACGCCGCCGACCCGGGCGACTACCTCATCGGCGAGAAGATCGACATCAACGGCAACGGCACGCCGCTGCGGTACATGGACAAGCCGAGCAAGGACGGCAAGTCGGCCGACTACTGGTCCTCCAGCCTGGCCGGCATGGACGTCCACTACTCGTCCGGCCCGGCGAACCACTTCTTCTACCTGCTCAGCGAGGGCAGCGGCGCCAAGACGGTCAACGGCGTGTCCTACAACTCGCCGACCTCCAACGGCTCCACGGTCACCGGCATCGGCCGCACCAAGGCCATCCAGATCTGGTACAAGGCGCTGACCACGTACATGACCTCCACCACCAACTACAAGGGCGCCCGTACGGCCACCCTGAACGCGGCGGCGGCGCTGTACGGCTCCGGCAGCGCGGAGTACAACGCGGTGAACACCGCCTGGGCCGCGGTGAACGTCACGGCCTGACCGGCCGGTTGACGCGGCAGGGCGTCGGGGCGGTACCCGGAGGGAGCACATCTCCGGGTACCGCCCTAGGCTTTGGCCTCATGCCCCCCACGGACGGCCGCTCGTCGCACGGCCCCCTCGCAGACGGCCCCTTCACCTACGCCCCTGTGGGCGCGACCCGGACCGGCGGCTGCCCGCCCGGTTTCCACCCCCTCCACGTGCGCACCCGCATCGGGGAGGGCACGGAGGTCTTCGAGCGCGCGGCCCAGGCGGTCATGACCTGGGAGCTGCACCGGGCGGTCGGCGTGGGCATCGAGGCAAGCGCCCCCGAGGCCAAGCCCGGAGTCGATGTCACGGTCACCCTCGCAGGCGTCATCAAGGCGCCCTGCCGCGTGGTGTGGACGGTGGACGAGCCCCGCCGCCGGGGCTGGGCCTACGGCACCCTCCCGGGCCACCCGGAGTGCGGCGAGGATGCCTTCGTGGTCGACCGCACGGGGGACGGCACGGTCTGGCTGACGGTGACGGCGTTCAGCCGCGCGGCCAAGTGGTACGCACGCGCGGGCGGCGCGGCGACCCGGGGACTGCAGCACGCGTACGCACGCAGATGCGGGGCGGTCCTGCGCAGGCTGTGCGCGACGTCCGACGGATGAGGAGGTGACGGGGCGCACCGCCGGGCGGTAGCGCCCGCGCCGCCACCTCGACGGATCAGCGCATCAGCACGCCCGCTCCCTCTCCGGTCTCCTCCGACGGCACGGCCAGCAGCCCGAGCTCCGCGGCCGACGCCAGCAGCGGGTGGGCCGGCAGCACGCGGACCGTGTAGCCGAACGGGCCGGTGCGGTCCAGGGACAGCGGGCCCTCGTACACCCACCGGCCCTCGACGTCCGGGCCGCCGGTCGGCTTCAGCGGCACGCACTCCGCGTCCGCGATGCGGTCCTCCGCGTCCACCCGGCCCGACACGGCCTGCACCTCGACGTCGTCGGGGGCCAGCCCGCCGAGCCCCACCAGCACCCGCAGCGACAGCGTGGTGCCCAGCTCGGCCGTGGTGGTCACCGCCGACGTCTCCACGTGGTCGACCGTGACGTCGTGCCAGGCGCCGCGTACCCGGGCCTTCCACTCGGCCAGGTCCCGGGCCGCGTCCGGGGTCAGCGCGCGGTGGGAGCGGGCCGCGGGCGCGTACAGGCGCTCCACGTACTCGCGGACCATCCGGCCGGCCAGCACCTTGGGGCCGAGGTGGGTGAGCGTCTGGCGGACCATCTCGATCCAGCGGTCGGGCAGGCCGCCTTGGCCGCGCTCGTAGAAGCGGGGCGCCACCCGCTTCTCCAGCAGGTCGTAGAGGGCGGAGGCCTCCAGGTCGTCGCGGCGGTCCTCGTCGGTGGCCTGGCCGTCCGCCGTGGGGATCGCCCAGCCGAAGTCGGGCCGGAACCACTCGTCCCACCAGCCGTCGAGGACGGACAGGTTCAGACAGCCGTTGAGGGCCGCCTTCATCCCGCTGGTCCCGCACGCCTCCAGCGGCCGGAGCGGGTTGTTCAGCCAGACGTCGCAGCCCGGGTAGAGCTTCTGGGCCATCGCCATGCCGTAGTCGGGCAGGAAGACGAGCCGGTGGCGTACGCGCGGGTCGTCGGCGAACCGGACCAGCTCCTGCACCAGCCGCTTGCCGCCGTCGTCCGCCGGGTGGGCCTTGCCCGCCACCACGATCTGCACCGGCCGCTCGGGGTGGAGCAGCAGCTCCATCAGCCGGTCCCGGTCGCGGAGCATCAGGGTGAGGCGCTTGTACGACGGGACGCGGCGGGCGAAGCCGATGGTCAGCACGTCCGGGTCGAGCACGCCGTCGATCCAGCCGAGCTCGGCCGTGCCCGCGCCGCGCTGCCGCCACGACGCGTACAGCCGCCGCCGCACCTCGTCCACGAGCTGTTCGCGCAGGGACCGCCGCAGCTCCCAGATCTCCTGGTCGGGGATGTCGGCGACGGAGTCCCAGCGGTCCGAGCCGCCGACGGTCAGCGCGTCCTCGGTGCGCTGCGCGCCGATCTGCCGCGCGCCCAGCCGGAACACCTCGGGGGCCACCCAGGTGGGGGCGTGGACGCCGTTGGTGACGGAGGTGATCGGGACCTCGTCGGCGTCGAAGCCCGGCCACAGGCCCGCGAACATCTCCCGGCTGACCTGGCCGTGCAGCAGCGACACACCGTTCGCCCGCTGGCCGAGCCTCAGGCCCATCACGGCCATGTTGAACAGGTTCGGCTCGCCGCCGGGGTAGGTCTCCATGCCGAGCCGGAGGATCCGCTCCACGTCGATGCGGGGCAGCTCCCCGTCGGGACCGAAGTGGCGGGCGACCAGTTCGCGGTCGAAGCGGTCGATGCCGGCGGGGACGGGCGTGTGGGTGGTGAAGACCGTGCCCGCCCGCACCGCCTCCAGGCCCGCGTCGAAGTCCAGCCCCTGGTCGTGCAGCTCGGCGATGCGCTCCAGGCCGAGGAAGCCGGCGTGGCCCTCGTTGGTGTGGAAGACCTCGGGGTCCGGGTGGCCGGTGAGCCGGCAGTACGTCCGGACCGCCCGCACCCCTCCTATGCCGAGCAGCATCTCCTGCAGGAGCCGGTGCTCGCTGCCGCCGCCGTACAGCCGGTCGGTGACGCCCCGCTCGCCGAGGTCGTTCTCCTCCACGTCCGAGTCGAGCAGCAGCAGCGGTACGCGGCCGACCTGGGCCTGCCAGATCCGGGCCCGCAGACTGCGCCCGCCGGGAAGGGCGAGGGAGACCTGTGCGGTCGAGCCGTCGGTCTCCCGCAGCGGCACCAGCGGCAGCTCGTTGGGGTCCAGGACCGGGTAGTGCTCCTGCTGCCAGCCGTCCCGCGACAGCGACTGGCGGAAGTAGCCGTGCCGGTAGAGCAGGCCGACGCCGATGAGCGGGACGCCGAGGTCGCTGGCCGCCTTCAGATGGTCGCCGGCGAGGATGCCGAGACCGCCGGAGTACTGGGGCAGGGCCGCGGTGATGCCGAACTCGGGCGAGAAGTACGCGACGGCGGCCGGGAGACCGCCGGACTGCGCCTGGTACCAGCGGTCCCCGCGCATGTAGTCGCGCAGGTCGTCGGTCGCGGCGGCCAGGCGCCGCAGGAAACGCCGGTCCCCGGCGAGTTCCTCGAGGCGGTCGGCCGGAACGCTGCCCAGGAGCCGGACCGGGTCGCCGCCGGACGCGGCCCAGCGCTCGGGGTCCACGGACTGGAAGAGATCACGGGTCTCCGCGTGCCAGGACCAGCGCAGATTGCGTGCCAGTTCGCTGAGCGGGTGAAGGGCTGCGGGGAGGACGGGTCGTACGGTGAACCTGCGAATCGCCTTCACTTAAGCTTCCACCTTCATGGAGGACGTGCGCGGCCGAGGGACCCACACCGCTGTGCGCCCCTTCGTCGTCACCCCCGACCGTAGCGGCGAGGGTGCCTCCACAACACGGCGCATGCGTACCCCGCACTCCGGGTCGGCCAGCTTTCCGGCGCGCATTTCGTCCTGATGTCGCCGCAACCTTCACACGGCTTTCACCTGCGATATGACCGATTCCGCCCCGCCGCCCGGCCTTGTGGGCCCTCACAGCGCACGAGAGGCTGCGCAGTGGCGTACCGGCCTTTTTCGCCCGTGTCCACCCAACGGCGGCCGAAGTACGCCGAGTTGAGGAGGGGAACTCACCACATGACCAAGACCGGAAACCGGCGTCCGCGCTGGGCGGGGGGCCTGACGGCGCTCGTCACGGCCGCGGCGCTTTCGGCCATCACTCTCCCGGCGTACGCCGCGCCCCAGGGGCGCATACTCGGCGCCGGCGAACCCGGTTCCGTGAGCGGGAGCTACATAGTGACGCTCAAGGGCGGGACGACGGCCCGTTCGGCGGCCGGCCAGGGCGTCGCCGAGACATACGGAGCGAAAATAGGCCACATCTACAGCTCGGTCCTGAACGGCTACTCCGTCCGTACCGGCGAGCGGCAGGCCCGGAAGCTCGCGGCGGACCCGCGCGTCGCGTCCGTCGTACAGGACACCCGGGTGGCGTACGACGACACCCAGAAGAAGCCGCCGTCGTGGGGCCTGGACCGGATCGACCAGCCGGACCTGCCCCTCGACGAGAGCTACACCGCGCCGGAGCCGGAGGGCGAGGGCGTCACCGCGTACGTCATCGACACCGGCGTACGGACCAGCCACCAGGACTTCGGCGGCCGGGCGAGCAGCGGCTGGGACTTCGTCGAGAACGACGCGGTCGCCCAGGACGGCAACGGGCACGGCACCCACGTCGCGGGCATCGTCGCGGGCACCACGTACGGCGTCGCCAAGAAGGCGCGGGTCGTCGCCGTCCGCGTGCTCGACGACGCCGGCTCGGGCACCACCGCCCAGGTCATCGCCGGCATCGACTGGGTGACGAAGAACGCGCACAAGCCCGCGGTGGCCAATCTCAGCCTCGGCGGCTTCGCCAACGAGCAGCTCGACGCGGCCGTGCGCACCTCGATCGCGTCCGGCGTCACCTACGCGGTGGCGGCCGGAAACGACAACCTCGCGGCCGGTCTCTACTCCCCCGCCCGTGTCAAGGAGGCGATCACGGTCGGCGCCACCGACCGCCGCGACCGGCGCGCGTCCTTCTCCAACTGGGGCCCGTCCCTCGATGTGTTCGCGCCGGGTGTGTCGATCACGTCCGCGTGGAACACAAGTGATACCGCCAAGGCCACCCACGACGGTACGTCGATGGCGACGCCGCACGTCACGGGCGCCGCCGCGCTCTATCTCGCCGACCACCCGGGCGACGGCCCGGACGAGGTGAGCGAGGGCCTCGCGAACGCCGCCGTCGCCGAAAAGGTAACGGGGCGCGGCCTCGGATCGCCGGATCGGCTGCTTCAGGTGAACAGGCCGTAACACCAGGAGATTTCCGCACATAACGGGGTAGGCGAAACCGGTCTCGTCCGCACGGACGAGGCCGGTCTTATGTGTAGACATACGCGCGAGTAGTTAACAAAGTGCCGGAATGCCCACCCGCGTAAGGTGGGAAGGCTCCTCCGGTACGCCCCCCAGGCCCCACCTCCCCCCCACCCTCATCCGCCTACGACGTTGACGCGGACAGGAGCGGTCATGCCCGCCACGCACCACTCGTCAGCACCTCCGACGACCAGCACCACCCCGGGGCCGCGTGTGCCCCGGGCGAGTGCCGGCCCGCCCGCCGCGGCGCCGGACCTCCCCCTGATCGGCCGGATACCCGTCCTCGACGTCCGGCCGGCGGTCCATCACGGGCGCCGTCCGGCGAAAGCGGTGGTGGGCGAGGAGTTCGAGATCTCCGCGACGGTGTTCCGGGAAGGGCACGACGCGGTCGCCGCGAACGTCGTGCTGACGGACCCCGAGGGGCGTACGGGTCCGTGGACGCCGATGCGGGAACTCGCGCCCGGCACCGACCGCTGGGGCGCCACCGTCTCCCTGCCGGCCGAGGGCCGGTGGACGTACCGGGTGGAGGCCTGGGGCGACCCGGTCACCACCTGGCGGCACCATGCGCGGATCAAGATCCCCGCGGGGATCGACACGGAACTCGTCCTGGAGGAGGGCGCGCTGCTGCACGAGCGGGCCGCCGAGGGCGTGCCGAAGCGCGGGCCCGAGCGGAAGGTCCTGCGCGCCGCGGTGGCCGCGCTGCGGGACGCCGGACGCCCGGTGGCCGCCCGGCTCGCCGCGGCGTTGACGCCGGAGGTGGACGCGGTGCTGGCGCGGTACCCGCTGCGCGAGCTGGTCACCGCCTCGCCCGAGCTGGCGCTGCGGGTGGAGCGGGAACGCGCCCTGTACGGCGCCTGGTACGAGTTCTTCCCGCGCTCCGAGGGCACCCCCGACCGGCCCCACGGCACCTTCCGCACCGCCGCCCGCCGGCTGGACGCCATCGCGGCGATGGGCTTCGACGTGGTCTACCTGCCCCCCGTCCAACCCATCGGCCACACCTGGCGCAAGGGCCCGAACAACACCCTGGCCGCCGGCCCCGACGACGTCGGCGTGCCCTGGGCCATCGGCTCCGCCGAGGGCGGCCACGACGCGATCCACCCCCAGCTGGGCACCCTGGAGGACTTCGACCACTTCGTGCACCGGGCGGGCGAGCTGGGCCTGGAGGTGGCCCTGGACTTCGCGCTGCAGTGCTCCCCGGACCATCCCTGGGTGGAGAAGCACCCCGAGTGGTTCCACCACCGCCCGGACGGCTCCATCGCCTACGCCGAGAACCCGCCCAAGAAGTACCAGGACATCTATCCGCTCGCCTTCGACGCCGACTTCGACGGGCTGGTCGCGGAGACGCTGCGGATCCTGCGGCACTGGATGGCGCACGGCGTGCGGATCTTCAGGGTGGACAACCCGCACACCAAGCCGGTGGTGTTCTGGGAGCGGGTGCTGGGCGACATCAACGCCACCGACCCGGACGTGCTCTTCCTGGCCGAGGCGTTCACCCGCCCGGCCATGATGCACACCCTGGCCGCCGTCGGCTTCCAGCAGTCCTACACCTACTTCACCTGGCGCAACACCAAGCAGGAGCTGACCGAGTACCTCACCGAGCTGACCGGCCGGGCCGCCGCCTACATGCGGCCCAACTTCTTCGTCAACACCCCCGACATCCTGCACGCCTACCTCCAGCACGGCGGCCGGCCCGCCTTCGAGGTCCGCGCCGTCCTCGCCGCCACCCTCTCCCCCGCCTGGGGCGTGTACTCCGGCTACGAACTGTGCGAGAACACCCCGGCCAAACCCGGCAGCGAGGAGTACCTCAACAGCGAGAAGTACCAGCTCCGCCCCCGCGACTGGGACACCGCCGAACGCGAGGGCCGCAGCATCGCACCGTTGCTGCGCAGGCTGAACGAGATCCGCCGGAGCAGTCCGGCGCTGCGGCAGTTGCGGGACCTGCACTTTCACCACGCCGACCAGGACGCGGTGATCGTCTACTCCAAGCGTGCGGGTTCGAACACGGTCGTGGTGGTCGCCAACCTCGACCCCCACCACACCCAGGAGGCAACCGTCTCGTTGGACATGCCGCAACTCGGCCTGGACTGGCACGAGTCCGTGCCGGTGCGCGACGAGCTCACCGGCGAGACCTACCACTGGGGCAGGAACAACTACGTGCGCCTCGAGCCGGGCCGCGCCCCCGCGCACGTACTGACCGTCCTGCGACCGTCCAACCCGCAGATCGGAGGGTCACCCGCAAAATGATCGTCAACGAGCCCGTCTCGGACAAGTTCGAAGACACCCCGGCCCAGGACCGTGACCCGGAGTGGTTCAAACGCGCCGTCTTCTACGAGGTGCTGGTGCGCACCTTCCAGGACAGCAACGGCGACGGTGTCGGCGACCTGAAGGGCCTGACCGCCAAACTGGACTATCTGCAGTGGCTGGGCGTGGACTGCCTGTGGCTCCCGCCCTTCTTCAAGTCCCCGCTGCGCGACGGCGGCTACGACGTCTCCGACTACACCGCGGTCCTGCCGGAGTTCGGCGACCTGGCCGACTTCGTGGAGTTCGTCGACGCCGCCCACCAGCGGGGCATGCGCGTGATCATCGACTTCGTCATGAACCACACCAGCGACCAGCACCCGTGGTTCCAGGAGTCCCGCAAGGACCCGGACGGCCCCTACGGCGACTACTACGTCTGGGCCGACGACGACAAGCAGTACCAGGACGCCCGGATCATCTTCGTCGACACCGAGGTGTCCAACTGGACCTTCGACCCGGTCCGCAAGCAGTACTTCTGGCACCGCTTCTTCGCCCACCAGCCGGACCTCAACTACGAGAACCCGGCCGTGCAGGAAGAGATGATCTCCGCCCTGCGCTTCTGGCTTGACCTGGGCATCGACGGCTTCCGGCTGGACGCCGTGCCGTACCTCTACCAGGAGGAGGGAACGAACTGCGAAAACCTTCCGGCAACGCATGAGTTCCTCAAGCGCGTCCGCAAGGAGATCGACGCCCACTACCCGGACACGGTGCTGCTGGCCGAGGCCAACCAGTGGCCCGAGGACGTGGTCGACTACTTCGGCGACTTCCGCTCCGGCGGCGACGAGTGCCACATGGCCTTCCACTTCCCGGTCATGCCCCGCATCTTCATGGCCGTGCGCCGCGAGTCCCGCTACCCCGTCTCCGAGATCCTCGCCAAGACCCCCGCCATCCCCTCCAACTGCCAGTGGGGCATCTTCCTGCGCAACCACGACGAGCTCACGCTCGAAATGGTCACCGACGAAGAGCGCGACTACATGTACGCGGAGTACGCCAAGGACCCGCGCATGCGCGCCAACATCGGCATCCGCCGCCGCCTCGCCCCGCTGCTGGACAACGACCGCAACCAGATCGAGCTGTTCACCGCGCTGCTGCTGTCCCTGCCCGGCTCCCCGATCCTGTACTACGGCGACGAGATCGGCATGGGCGACAACATCTGGCTCGGCGACCGCGACGCCGTGCGCACCCCCATGCAGTGGACCCCGGACCGCAACGCCGGCTTCTCCTCCTGCGACCCGGGACGGCTCTACCTGCCCACGATCATGGACCCGGTCTACGGCTACCAGGTCACCAACGTCGAAGCGTCCATGAGCAGCCCCTCGTCCCTGCTGCACTGGACCCGCCGCATGATCGAGATCCGCAAGCAGAACCCCGCCTTCGGCCTCGGCTCCTACACCGAGCTCGCCTCGTCCAACCCGGCGGTCCTGGCGTTCCTGCGCGAGTACAAGGACGACCTGGTGCTCTGCGTGAACAACTTCTCCCGCTTCGCCCAGCCCACCGAACTCGACCTGCGCGCCTTCGACGGCCGCCACCCCGTCGAGCTCATCGGCGGGGTCCGCTTCCCCGCCATCGGCGAACTGCCGTACCTGCTCACCCTCGCGGGCCACGGCTTCTACTGGTTCCGGCTGCGCAAGGACACCGCGTAGGCACCAGGACACCGCGTAGACACCGCACGGTTCCCGGGCGGGGCGGTTTTGCCCGTCCCGCCCGGGGCACGCATCAGTAACACCCCGACTCCCCTGGTCTTCTGGTCTTCCGGGTCACCGGGGAAAGGACACGACGCCATGTCGGAAGCCGCCACCCACTCCGTGCACCCCTCAGCGACGGCCGGCCCGGGTGCCAAGGCCGCCGCGAGTACCGCCGGTCCCGGTCTGCTCGCGTCGCTGGATCCGCTGTTGCGCGAGTGGCTGCCGCGGCAGCGCTGGTTCGCCGGCAAGGGCCGCCCGGTGACCGGGTTCACGCTGGTCTCGGCGACCGAACTGCTCCCCGTGCGCTCCAAGCTGGGACTGCTCCATCTGCTGGTGCGGGCCCACCAGCCGGTCCTGCCGACCCAGGGTGCCTTACCGCACCCCGGTGACTGCTACCAGCTGCTGATCGGGGTGCGCGAGGCCCTGCCGCCCCGGCTCGCGCCCGCGCTGATCGGGCACCTGGACAAGGGCCCGCTGGCCGGACGGACCGTGTACGAGGCGCTGTACGACATCCGGCCGGCCGAGGTGCTCCTCGAGGCGCTGCGCACCCGGGCCCACATCGGCGAGCTGCGCTTCGAACGCGACATGCGCCAGGACATCCCCTCCGGACCGGTCCCGCGCAGGGTGACCGCGGAACAGTCCAACTCCTCGATCGTGTACGGGGATACGTTCATCCTCAAACTGCTGCGGCGGATCGTGTCCGGCACCAACCCGGATCTGGAGCTGCCGCTGGCGCTGGCCCGCGAGGGCTGCCCCAGGGTTCCGGCACCCGCGGGCTGGCTGCTGGCGGACCTCGGACCGGACCGCGAGTCGTACGTCCTGGGCGTCCTGCAGCCGTATCTCAAGGGTGCGGCCGACGGCTGGGAGCTGGCCCTGCGGGAGCTGGCCAAGGGCCAGGACTTCACCGCGGAGGCGCGCGCGCTCGGGCGGGCCACGGCCGAGGTGCACACGGCGCTGGCACGGGTCCTCCCCACGGTCACCCTCGGGCCCACCCAGGTGCAGCTGATGGTGGACGGCATGACGGAGCGGCTGGAGCTCGCCGCCCAGGCGGTGCCGGCGCTGCAGTTGTACGCTCCGGCGCTGCGCACGGCGTTCGAGGCGCTGGCCGACCTGGCGGCGGAGGGGCGCACCTGGACGGCCCAGCGCGTGCACGGCGATCTGCACCTGGGCCAGTGCCTGCGCGCACCGGGCGGCGCCTGGTCGCTCATAGACTTCGAGGGCGAGCCGTCGAAGCCGCTCGCCGAGCGCCGGATGCCGCAGCCGATCGCCCGGGACGTCGCGGGCATGCTGCGCTCCTTCGACTACGCGGCCCACTCGGTGCCCCGGCCGGTGGTCCCCTTGCGTGCCGATGACGATTCCACCGCGACGGCCGCGGACTGGGCGACCGGCTGCCGGGCCGCCTACTGCACCGGATACGCGGAGGTCTCCGGGCGCGATCCGCGGACGGATCCCGTGCTGCTGCGCGCCTGCGAGACGGACAAGGCGGTGTACGAGGTCGTGTACGAGGCACGGCACCGCCCCGACTGGCTCCCCGTACCGATGGCGGCGATACGCCGGCTGGCCGCCGACGAGGACCCCGTCTGACCATCCCCTGCCCACCGCACCGTCCTTGCCCTGCCGAGGAGGCCGTACCTGTGACCCCCCGCCCCCCGTCCGACGACAGCACGCAGCAGAAGGGCGCCACCACGAACGAGCACGAGCACCAGACGGCCGAGGGCACGGCCGCGGCGGCGGCCGCTGCCGGGAAGACGGTCGCCGAGAAGGCCGTCGCCAAGAAGGCCACCGCGAAGAAGACGGGGGCGAAGAAGACGGGGGCGAAGAAGGCCACAGCGAAGAAGGCGGGGGCGAAGAAGACCGCCGACGCGCCGGAGAAGGCGGCCAGGAAAACGGCTCCCAGGAAGACAGCCGCCACGAAGGCCGCCGCCGCTGCGGCCGTGGAGGAGACCACGGGTGCGGCGCGGGCCGTCGGCACCACGGAGACCGCCGCCGAGAAGACCGCGGCGAAGAAGGCCGTCATGAAGAAGACCGCGGCGAAGAAGGCCGTCGCCAAGAAGGCCACCGCGAAGAAGGCGGCGCCGAAGAAGACCGCTGCGAAGAAGGTGGCCGCCGGCGAGGTGGCGGCCGACACGGTGGGCTCGGTGGAGCCCGCGGTGCCCGGGACCGCGGTCGCGGAGCACGGCTCTACGGGCGCCGAGCCCCCCACGGTCCCGGGACAGGGCGGCCCCGTCGCCGCTCCCGTCGCGCCGATCCCCGGTCCCCGGGCCGGGTCCGGCGAGGCCCCCGGGCCGGCGGCCCCCCGCGTTCCCGAGCCGCGCACCCCGTTCTCCCCCGCCGTCGACGGGGGCGACCGGGAGCGGCTGCTCCACGGCACGCACCACGACCCGCACTCCGTGCTGGGCGCGCACCCCGCGCCGGGCGGCGTGGTGTTCCGGGCCTTCCGCCCGTACGCCCTCGGGGTCACCGTCGTCACGGACGAGCTGCGGGCCGAGCTGCACGACGACGGCGACGGATTCTTCTCGGCCGTGCTGCCGCTCACGGCGGTGCCGGAGTCGTACCGGCTGCTGATCGCGTACGAGGGGACGGTGCAGGACACCGAGGACGCGTACCGCTTCCTGCCGGCCATCGGGGAGTTCGACCTGCACCTCATCGGTGAGGGGCGGCACGAGCGGCTGTGGGAGGCGCTCGGTGCCCGGCCGATGGTGCACCAGGGCGTGACCGGCACCGCCTTCACCGTATGGGCGCCGAACGCGCGCGGTGTGCGGCTGGCCGGCACCTTCAACTTCTGGGACGGAACCGGCTTCCCCATGCGTTCGCTCGGTTCGTCGGGCGTGTGGGAGCTGTTCGTGCCGTCGATAGACGAGGGCGAGCTGTACAAGTTCGAGATCGTCCGGCCGGACGGTACGACGACCCTGCGGGCCGACCCGATGGCCCGCCGTACCGAGGCCCCGCCGAACACGTCCTCCGTCGTGCACGCCTCGCGCCACGAGTGGGGTGACGCGGAGTGGCTGGCGCACCGGGCGGACCGGCCGGCCCACGAGGCACCGTTCTCGGTGTACGAGGTGCACCTGCCGTCCTGGCGTCCGGGCCTGACGTACCGTCAGCTCGCCGAGCAGCTCCCCGCGTACGTCAAGGACCTCGGCTTCACCCATGTGGAGCTGATGCCGGTCGCCGAGCACCCCTTCGGCGGCTCCTGGGGCTACCAGGTCACCGGCTTCTACGCGCCCACCGCCCGGCTCGGCACCCCGGACGACTTCAAGTACCTCATCGACGCCCTGCACCGGGCCGGCATCGGCGTGATCATGGACTGGGTGCCCGCGCACTTCCCCAAGGACGACTGGGCGCTGGCGGAGTTCGACGGCCGTCCGCTGTACGAGCACGAGGACCCACTGCGGGCCGCGCACCCCGACTGGGGAACGCTGGAGTTCGACTACGGGCGGCGGGAGGTGCGGAACTTCCTGGTGGCCAATGCCGTGTACTGGTGCGAGGAGTTCCACATCGACGGGCTGCGGGTCGACGCCGTCGCCTCGATGCTGTACCTGGACTACAGCCGTGAGGACGGCCAGTGGACGCCGAACGAGCACGGCGGCCGGGAGAACCTGGACGCGGTGGCGTTCCTGCAGGAGATGAACGCCACGCTGTACCGCCGGGTGCCGGGCGTGGTCACCATCGCCGAGGAGTCCACGGCCTGGGACGGCGTCACGCGGGCCACGCACCACATCGGCCCGGGCGGCTTCGGGGGGCTGGGCTTCGGGCTGAAGTGGAACATGGGCTGGATGCACGACTCGCTCACCTACATGAGCAAGGACCCGGTCCACCGCAAGTACCACCACAACGAGATGACCTTCTCGATGGTGTACGCCTACAGCGAGAACTACGTTCTGCCCATCTCCCACGACGAGGTCGTCCACGGCAAGCGCTCGCTGGTGTCGAAGATGCCCGGCGACTGGTGGCAGCAGCGCGCCAACCACCGGGCCTACCTCGGCTTCATGTGGGCCCACCCCGGCAAGCAGCTCCTGTTCATGGGCCAGGAGTTCGCGCAGGGCGCCGAGTGGTCGGAGGGCCACGGCCCCGACTGGTGGCTGCTGGATCCCGCGTACGGGGCGGAACCCGACCACCGCGGCGTCCGTGACCTGGTGCGCGACCTCAACACCCTGTACCGCGACACCCCGGCGCTCTGGGAGCTCGACACCGAACCCTCCGGGTTCTCCTGGGTGGTGGGGGACGCGGCGGAGGACAACGTGCTCGCGTTCCTGCGCTTCGGCTCCGACGGCTCACCGCTGCTGGCGGTCTCGAACTTCTCCCCGGTCGTCCGGCACGAGTACCGCCTCGGTGTCCCGGACGACGTCCCCGCCTGGCAGGAGGTCCTCGACACGGACGCGGCGGACTACGGCGGCAGCGACGTCCGCACCCCGCACCCGATCAAGCCGGAGGCCCAGCCGTGGCACGGGCGTCCGGCCAGTATCCGGCTGACACTGCCGCCGCTGGCGACGGTCTGGCTGCGGCCGGCGTAGCGGCGGCGTAGGGGCGTGGCGCGTCTCGCCGCGCCCCTACGAGGTGCCCGCCGGCGGTCAGTCGTGCTCCGCCGCGGGCGCCAGGGCCGGCGGCAGTTCCTCCGTGTGGACGATGCCGAGCGCCTGCGTCGCCCGGGTGAGGGCCACGTACAGGTCGCTCGTGCCGAACCGGCCCGGCTCCACGACCAGCACCGAGTCGAACTCCAGCCCCTTGGCCTGCCGGGGGTCCAGCAGCACGACCGTCCGGGTGAGGTCCGGCTCGGCGCCCGCCGTGACGCCGTCCAGCCGGGCGGCGAGCGACCGGTGCAGGTCGCGAGGTGCGATCACGGCAAGGCGTCCCATGGGGGCACCTCCCTGCTCGAGCGAAGCCGAGAGCTTGGGGGACGGGGTGAGCTCGGCGACCGCCTTCGCCACCTCGGCGGGCAGATCGGCCGCCGCCCGGCGGGCCCAGGGCCGTACGCCCGTGGAGCGCACCGAGCTCGGCGGCTCGAAGTCCGGGTGTTCCGCCCGGACGACACCCGCCGCGAGCTCCATGATCTCGGCGGGCGTCCGGTAGTTGACGCCCAGGCGCGTGCGCTCGAAGCGGTCCTCGACGTACGGGGCGAGGATGTCCGACCAGGCGCCGACCCCCGCCTCCTCGGCGGTCTGGGCCGGGTCGCCGACGAGGGTCATCGAGCGGGTCGGGGAGCGCCGCATCAGCAGCCGCCACGCCATCGGCGACAGCTCCTGCGCCTCGTCGACGATGATGTGCCCGAACGCCCAGGTGCGGTCGGCCGCCGCACGTTCGGCGGCACTGCGGTGGTCCTCCTCCTCCTGCCGTTCGGCGAACCGCTCGGCGTCGATGATGTCGTGCGCGGACAGCACCTCCGACGCCTCGGGGTCGTCCTCCTCCTTGTCGTCGAACTCGTAGGTACGGGAGGCGTACGACACGTCGAGGACGCCCTGGGCGTAGGCGATCTGCTCCTCGCGTTCCAGTTCCGCGGCCGCCCGCGCCGTCCGCTCGTCCCGGCCCAGGAGCTCGGCGGCCTCGTCCAGCAGGGGCACGTCCCCCGTGGTCCACGCGCGAGTCACCGGACGGCGGATCGCGTCGGCGTCCTCCGGGGACACGTACCCGTCGGGCTCGGCGAGGAAGTCGGCCACCACGCGGTGCGGGGTGAGCAGCGGCCACAGCTGGTCGATCGCCGCCCACACCTCGTCGTTCTCGGCGAGCTCGTCGCGGATCTGGGTGATGTCGCTGGGGTCGAGCAGGTTCGACCCGTCGTAGGGGTCGGTGCCGATGCGCTCGGCCATCAGGTCGGTGAGCGTGTTGAGGATGTGGCCCTCGAAGTGCTCGCGCGCCACGTTGTGCGGGAGGTCGGCCGCGCGGGTGCGCTCACGGGCGACCCGGACCAGGTCGTCGTCGAGCATGAGCACCTCGCGGTCGTGCTCGATGGCGATCACCGGGTCGGGGAGCGCCTGCCGGTCCCGTACGACGTCCGCGAGCACGTCCGCCATGTCGGCGCGGCCCTTCACACGGGCGGCCTCGGGGGTGTCCTTGGCGGTGGCCCGCACACCCGGGAACAGCTCGCCCACCGTCGCGAGCAGCACGCCCGTCTCGCCGAGCGAGGGCAGGACCTCGCCGATGTAGCCGAGGAAGGCGGGGTTGGGGCCGACGATCAGGACGGCGCGCCGGGCGAGCAGGTCGCGGTGCTCGTAGAGGAGGTAGGCCGCGCGGTGCAGGGCGACGGCGGTCTTGCCGGTGCCGGGCCCGCCCTCGACGACCAGGACGCCGCGGTGCGGAGCGCGGATGATGCGGTCCTGTTCCGCCTGGATGGTCTGCACGATGTCGCTCATGCGGCCGGTGCGGGCCGAGTTGAGGGCGGCCAGCAGCACGGCGTCGCCGGTGGGGTCCTCGTGGCCGGTGCGGGTCTCGTCGCCGAGGTCGAGGATCTCGTCGTGCAGGGCGGTGACCCGGCGGCCCTCGGTGGTGAGGTGCCGGCGGCGGCGCAGCCCCATCGGGGTGTGGCCGGTGGCCAGGTAGAAGGGGCGGGCGACGTCGGCCCGCCAGTCGATCAGGATCGGAGTGCGGTCGGCGTCGTCGGCGCGCAGCCCGATGCGGCCGATGTGGTGGCTGGTGCCGGGTGGGGGTCCCCCCTGCTCATGGGGGTCCCCCCGCTCGAGCGAAGCCGAGAGTGGGGGAGGATCCGAGAGCTTGGGGGACATGTCGATACGGCCGAAGCAGAGCGAGCCGTCCACGGCGTTCAGCGCGGCGAGCTGCCGGGAGCGCTCGGCGACGGTGATGTCCCGCTCCAGCCGTGCCTGCATCGGGGTACTCCCCTGGGCGAGCGCTTCCGAGACGGATGTCTCGGTGTCCTCGCGCAGGGCGTCCACGCGCGCGTACAACCCGTCGATGAATTCCTGCTCACTGCGCAATTCACCGTCGGGAAATTCTGTGTGCGAGCCCCTGTTTGACAATTCGACTCCCGCCCGGATATGATGTGGCCACTGGACTTCTTCGCGACTCAAATAACCTCGGGTCGCGAATCATCGAATATACGCAGAGAAATCCCCCGAGCGCAATTGCTCGGGGGATTTCTTCTGGTCTGCCGAGGTCACAGCACGTCGGAGAGCTCCTCCAGCAGCCGCCTCTTGGCCCGCGCGCCCACCATGGACTTCACGGGCTCACCGGCCTTGAAGACCATGAAGGTCGGCATCGACAGAACCTTGAACGCATTCGTGGTGGCCGGATTGGCATCCACGTTCAGCTGCACGACCTTCAGCCGTTCCCTCTGCTCCGCGGCAAGGGCGCTCAGCACCGGCGCCATCTGCCGGCACGGCGGGCACCAGTCGGCGGTGAACTCCACGAGCACGGGCAGCTCCGAGCGCATCACCTCGGCCTCGAAGTCCGCGTCGGTCACTTCCGGCACGCCTGTCGCAGTACTCACCGCTGCCACCCTCCCAGTTCGCATCCGGGCTCCGGGCCGTCCGGAGCGCCCGCCTCGGCGGCCAGCATGTCGCGCGCCCGCTCGGCCCGCACGAGCTGCTCGGCGACCCGCGCGCGTACGGCCGTCAGGTCGCCGATCAGCGCGTCGAGCTCACCGAGCTTGCGCCGGTAGACCGCGAGCGAGGCCGGGCAGGAGTCGCCCTCCGGGTGCCCGGCCCGCAGGCACTCCACGAAAGGCCGCGTCTCCTCCAGGTCGAACCCGAAGTCCTGCAACGTCCGGATCTGCCGCAGCAGCCTCAGGTCGTCCTCGTCGTACGTGCGGTAGCCGTTGCCGGCCCGCCGCGCGGGCAGCAGCCCCCGCGACTCGTAGTACCGCACCGCCCTCGTGGTCGTACCGCCCCGCGACGCCAGCTCGCCGATTCGCATGCGTCGACGCTAATCCTTGACGCCGACGTCAAGGCAAACATCCGAGCGGAGAGCGGAGAAGGGGGAGGCCCGGCCGGGCGGGAAGGGGAGGTCCCGCCCGGCCGGGCCGGGGGAAGGCCGAGCGGCTGAGTGACGGGGGATGCACTCAGCCGCTCGGCGCCATGGGGGCGCGGCCGGGGCCGCGTCCCGTGCCGGTGCGGACGGCTAGGCCTTGGCCAGCTCCTTCTCGCCGCCCTGCTCGGCGGCCGGAGCCGGAGCCGACTCCGGGTCGGCCGAGGAGCCGTGCCCGCCGTGCCCGTCGTCGAGGAGCGTCTTCTCGTCGAACGGGATCTCGCCGGCGAGCACCCGGTCGACCCGCTCCTTGTCGATCTCCTTGGTCCAGGTGCCGATCAGGACGGTGGCCACGGCGTTGCCCGCGAAGTTGGTCAGGGCGCGGGCCTCGCTCATGAAGCGGTCGATGCCGACGATGAGGCCGATGCCGTCCACCAGGGCCGGCTTGTGCGACTGGAGGCCGCCGGCCAGGGTCGCGAGACCCGCGCCGGTGACACCGGCCGCGCCCTTGGAGGCGACCAGCAGGAAGAGCAGCAGCGGGATCTGCTCGCCGATCGACATCGGCGTGCCCATGGCGTCGGCGATGAACAGGGACGCCATGGTCATGTAGATCATGGTGCCGTCGAGGTTGAAGGAGTAACCGGTCGGGACGGTGATGCCGACCACCGGCTTGCTGACGCCCAGGTGCTCCAGCTTCGCGATGAGGCGCGGCAGCGCGGACTCGGAGGAGGAGGTGGACAGGATCAGCAGGAACTCACGGCCCAGGTACTTGAACAGCGACCAGACGTTGATCCCGGCGACGATCCGCAGCATCGCGCCGAGGATGACGAAGACGAAGAGCACACAGGTGATGTAGAAGCCGATCATCAGCACGGCGAGGCTCTTCAGGGCGTCGATGCCGGCGGAGCCGGTGACGGCGGCGATGGCGCCGAAGGCACCGACCGGGGCCAGCCACATGATCATGGCGAGGATACGGAAGACGAGCCGCTGGATGTGCTCGATGCCGCGCAGGATCGGCTGCCCGGCGTCGCCCATGGCCTGCAGGGCGAAACCGGCGAGCAGCGCGATGAGCAGCGCCTGCAGCACCTCGCCCGAGACGAAGGCGGAGACGATCGTGGTCGGGATGATGCCGAGCAGGAACTCGGTGGTGTCCTTGGCCTCCGGCGAGACCTGCGCCTGGCCGGTCTCCTTGATCGCGTCGGTGACCGCGAGGCCCGTACCCGGGTCCAGGATGTTGCCGACGACGAGGCCGATGGCGAGGGCCACGACCGACATGATCAGGAAGTAGACCAGCGCGAGACCGCCGACGGCGCCGACCTTGGCGGCCTTCCGCACGGAACCGATGCCGAGCACGATCGTGCAGAAGATGATCGGCGAGATCATCATCTTGATCAGGTTCACGAAGCCCGTGCCGATGGGCTTCAGCTCGACCGCGAAGTCGGGGGCGATGAGGCCCACGGCGATGCCGAGGACCACCGCGGCGATCACGGCTATGTACAGGTAATGGGTGCGGTCCCGCTTGGCGGCGGGTGCGCTGGTTCCCGTCTTCGATGTGCTGGCCACGGCTGCCCTCCTCGACGACGTCGTCGGCTCTCGGCTCTTCCGGCGTGCGGCTCACGTCCGGGCGTTCCGGGAGCGGCCTGCTCCCGGGGGGGGGGTCACGGGGGGTGGGAGCGGACTCCCGGAGTCGGGAACGGGTTCCCGATGGGTCGGGGAACGGGTTCCGCGGGGCGGGAGACCGGCACCGCGCACGGCAGCGGCTCCCTGGGGGTTGGGGGGTGACTGGGTGACTATCTCCCGGCCTGTGAGCCCGGTCACCCTTCCGTTCATTTAGTTCACGCTGATGACCGGAGGCAGACTGTTGGCATGCGCCTCCCCCGCGTCCTGCGCCCCCGCAGCCTGGCCGGCCAGCTCTTCGCCGTGCAGGCCGTGCTGCTCGCGGTCGTCGTCGCCGGGTACGCGCTCTTCTCGTACGTCAGCGACCGCAACCAGGCCGAGGAGGCGGCGGGCCGGCAGGCGACGGCCGTGGCCCGCGCGGTCGCCGACGCGCCCTCCGTGCGCGAGGCCGTCCGCGCCGGCGACCCCACGAGCACCCTCCAGCCGTACGCGACCCAGGTGCAGCACGACACCGACGTGGACTTCGTCACGATCATGAGTCCGGAGGGCATCCGCTGGACCCACCCCGACCCGGACCGGATCGGCGAGCGTTTCCTCGGGCACATCGAGCCGGCGGTCCGGGGTAAGGCCTTCACCGAGACGTACACGGGCACCCTCGGCCCGTCCGTCCGCGCGGTCGCGCCCGTGCGGGACGGCGACCGGATCGTCGGGCTGGTCAGTGCGGGCATCAAGGTGGAGGCGATCAGCGCCCGGGTGCGGGAGCAGCTCGCCGCGCTGCTGGGCGTCGCGGCCGGCGCCCTGGCCCTGGGTGCCCTCGGCACGTACGTGGTCAACGCCCGGCTGCGCCGCCACACCCACAACATGAACGCCACCGAGCTCAGCAACATGCACGACTACCACCAGGCCGCGCTGCACGCGGTGCGCGAGGGCCTGGTGATGCTGGACGGGCAGTACCGGGTGGCGCTGATCAACGACGGCGCGCGGGAGCTGCTCGGTCTGACCGATGCGGCGGTGGGCCGTTCGGTCGCCGACCTGGGTCTGCCCGCCCCGCTCACCGGCGCGCTGCTGGCCTCCGAGCCGCGGGTGGACGAGGTGCACCTGACGGCCACCCGCGTCCTGGTCGTGAACACGTCCCCGGTGACCGGCGGCCACCGCCGCGGCACGGTGATCACCCTGCGGGACGTCACCGAGCTCCAGTCGCTGATGGGCGAGCTGGACTCCGAGCGCGGCTTCACCCAGGCCCTGCGCTCGCAGGCGCACGAGGCGGCGAACCGGCTGCACACCGTCGTCTCCCTCATCGAACTGGGCCGCGCGGACGAGGCCGTCGAGTTCGCGACGGCGGAACTGGAACTCGCCCAGGCCCTCACCGACCAGGTGGTCGCGGCGGTGAGCGAGCCGGTCCTGGCCGCCCTGCTGCTCGGCAAGGCGGCCCAGGCGAACGAGCGGGGCGTCGAGCTGGTCGTCTCGGCGGACAGCCGCCTCGACGACGGCCTGCTCCCGCAGTCGCTGTCGGCCCGCGACCTGGTCACCGTCCTCGGCAACCTGATCGACAACGCGGTCGACGCGGCCCAGGGCACGACCGACGCACGGGTGACGGTGACGGCGTACACAGACGGTACGGAGCTGGTCCTCCGAGTCGCCGACACCGGCGCGGGCGTCGACCCGGCCCACGCGGAGGCGGTCTTCGAGCGCGGCTTCTCCACCAAGCCTGCGGGCCCCGGCGGCCGCGGCCTGGGCCTCGCCCTCGTACGCCAGACCGTACGCCGCCACGAGGGCACCCTGACCGTGGCGGAGGCCGAGGGGGGAGGGGCGGAGTTCGAGGCGCGGCTGCCGTTGCCTACGGTGGGGGCCGCCCCCGCCCGCGCCCGCGAGGAGGTCTCCGCCCAGTCCGCCGCACCAGGAGGCGCCGCATGACCACCGACCCGAGACCCGCGACGCCGGAACCCATCCGTGTCCTCGTCGTGGAGGACGACCCCGTCGCCGCCGACGCACACATGATGTACGTGGACCGCGTCCCCGGCTTCACGGCGGTCGGCAAGGCGCACACCGGGGCGGAGGCCCGCCGCGCCCTGGACCGCGCCCCGGTGGACCTGCTCCTGCTGGATCTGCACCTGCCGGACGTGCACGGTCTCCAGCTCGCCCGCACCCTGCGCGCCGCCGGCTACCAGGCGGACGTGATAGCGGTGACGTCGGCACGGGACCTGGCGGTCGTACGCGAGGGGGTGTCGCTCGGAGTCGTCCAGTACGTCCTGAAGCCCTTCACCTTCGCAACGCTGCGGGACCGTCTCGTCCGGTACGCCGAGTTCCACGCGGCGGCCGGCGAGGCGAGCAGCCAGGACGAGGTGGACCGCGCGCTCGCCACGCTCCGGGCCCCGAACCCGGCGGCGCTGCCCAAGGGCCTGAGCGCCCCCACCCTGGAGCGGGTCACCGCGGCCCTGCGCGACCGCACCGAGGGCCTGACCGCCGCCGGGGTCGCCGAGGCGGTGGGCATCTCCCGCATCACGGCGCGCCGTTACCTGGAACACCTGGTGGACGCGGGACGGGCGGCACGCAGTCCGCAGTACGGGCAGGTGGGCCGGCCGGAGCTCCAGTACCGGTGGGTACGGGCGCACTGACGCGCCCCACTGTTCCCTTCGCCCCTGCCAACACCACCGGAAGGAACCGTCCGCGCCCGAACGGCCGCAGACGCATTGACCGGACTGGACCACCCCTCGTACGTTCACTGGGCAGACAACTCCGGCCACGACGACGTGAGCCACAAGGAGGTCGAGCCCGTGCGCCCCACCGCCGCCCGCTCCCGCACCGCCGCTCCGCCCCGCCACCCGCTCACCACCGCGTGTGCGGTCCTCGGTCTCCTCGCCTCCGCGGCGCTGTCCGCCTGCGGCAGCGGTTCCGGGAGCGACCCGGACACCGTGAAGGTCTCCTTCAAACAGTCCACGGACAACTCCGTGCGGGTGATGGACACCTATCTCGCCGAGATGAAGAAGCAGTTCGAGAAGGCCAACCCGGGCAAGAAGGTCGAGCTGGTCCCCATCAAGGCCCCGGACTCGGAGTACTACACCAAGGTCCAGCAGATGCTGCGCTCCCCGAGGACGGCACCGGACCTGGTCTACGAGGACACCTTCCTCATCAACTCCGACATCACCAGCGGATATCTCAAGCCCCTCGACGCGTACCTGGACTCCTGGAAGGACTGGGACCGCTTCATCGGCACCGCGAAGACAGCGGCCCGGGCGGAGGACGGCAAGACGTACGGCGTGCCGGACGGCACCGACACCCGCGGGCTCTGGTTCAGCAAGGGGATCTTCGCGAAGGCCGGACTGCCGGCCGACTGGCAGCCGAAGGACTGGGACGACGTCCTCTCCGCCGCCCGCACGGTCAAGAAGAAGGTCCCCGGCGTCATCCCCCTGAACGTCTACACCGGGAAGCCCGCCGGCGAGGCCGCCACCATGCAGACCTTCCAGATGCTCCTGTACGGCACGAACGACGGCCGCACGGACCCGCTGTACGACGAGACGTCGAAGAAGTGGATAGCGGGCAGCAAGGGGTTCAGGGACGCGCTCGCGTTCGTCGAGACCGTCTACGAGGAGAAGCTCGGCCCGGACGTCTCCGACGCCCTCGACCCCAACATCCAGACCCATGTCCGCGGCGAACTCCTCCCGGAGGGCAGGCTCGCCATCGCGCTCGACGGCTCCTGGCTGCCGCAGGACTGGGGGAAGGGCGCCGGCCACGAGTGGCCGACCTGGTCGGAGGAGCTCGGTCTCGCGGCCATGCCCACCCAGCACGGCCAGGCCCCGGGCAAGGTGAGCATGTCCGGCGGCTGGACCTGGGCGATCCCGGCCAAGGCGGCCAACCCCGACCTGGCCTTCGAGTTCATCAAGGTGATGCAGACGAAGGCGAACGCCCAGAAGTGGTACGCCGCCAACGCGGGCATCGCGGTCCGCGAGGACGTCGCCGAGGACCCCGCGTACCTGAAGGCGCAGCCCGGCATCGAGTTCTTCACCGGTCTGGTCCCCGCCACCCACTACCGGCCCGCCTACCCGGCGTACCCGAAGGTCTCCACCGCCATACAGGAGGCCATGGAGGGCGTCACGACGGGCGACCTGTCCGTGGCGGAGGCCGCGAAGGGCTACGACGAGGAACTCAGGGCGGCCACGGACGACCAGGTGATCGAGAAGTGAACCCCCGCTCATGACGACCACGCCCCTGCCCGAGCGGGGCCGGTCGGCCGCCCCCGGGCCACCGGCCCCCGCACCCCGCCGCCCTCCGCGCCACCCCCGTCCCCACCCCGTCCTCCGCTCCCTCACCCGAGCCCTTCCGGTCACCCCCGCCGTCGTCCTGCTGGTCCTCTTCCTCGCCGGCCCCATCGCGTACTGCGCGTACATCGCCTTCACCGATCTCCAGCTCACCGGCCAGGCGAGCGAGTCGTTCGTCGGCTTCGAGAACTTCCGTACGGCCTTCGGGGACGAGGCGTTCCGCAACGCGGTGTGGCTGACGCTGGTCTTCACGGTCGTGTCGTCGCTCCTCGGCCAGAACACCCTGGGGCTCGCCCTGGCCATGCTGATGCGGCGCGCCTCGAAGCCCGTGCGCACCCTGGTCGGCGGCATCGTCGTCACGGCCTGGGTGCTGCCGGAGGTCGTCGCGGGTTTCCTGCTGTACGCCTTCTTCCGCCGCGAGGGCACCTTGAACGCCATCCTGGAGTGGCTCCATCTGCCGTCCCAGAACTGGCTGTTCACCCTGCCGATCCTGGCCGTGTCGTTCGCCAACGTCTGGCGGGGCACGGCGTTCTCGATGCTGGTCTACTCGGCGGCGCTGGCGGAGATCCCCCAGGAGATCACGGAGGCGGCGGAGGTCGACGGCGCGAGCGGCGCGAGACGGCTCTGGCACATCACCCTGCCGATGATCCGCCGCTCGATCGGCACGAACCTGATGCTCAACACCCTCCAGACGCTGTCCGTCTTCGGTCTGATCTGGGTGATGACGCGGGGCGGCCCGGGAAACCGCAGCCAGACCCTCCCCCTCTTCATGTACGAGCAGGCCTTCCAGAAGAGCATGATCGGGTACGGCACGGCCGTGGCGCTGCTGCTGCTCGTGGTCGGCTCGCTGTTCTCGCTGCTCTATCTGCGGCTGCTGCGGACGGAGGTCTGAGAGCCGATGCCCCGTACCCGTACGTTCCGTGCCCGTCGCACGCACAGCCGGCTGGCGGCGGACGCGGGCCTGCTGGCGCTGGCCGCCGCGTTCGCGCTGCCCCTGGCCTGGGTGGTGCTCTCCTCCCTGGACACCGACGCGGACCTGCGGCTGAAGGCACCGAGCGGCGTCACCCTCGACAACTTCGACGCGGTCCTGACCCCCGACATCACCTTCACCCCCCTCCTCAACAGCCTGATCCTGTGCGGCGGGGGCACCGCCCTGACGGTCGTCTGCGCGGCGCTCGCGGCCTATCCCCTGTCCCGGTTCAGATCCCGCCTCAACCGGCCGTTCCTCCTCACGATCCTGTTCGCGACGAGCCTGCCGATAACGGCGATCATGGTCCCGGTGTACGCCCTGTTCGTGCAGGTGAACCTGATCGACACCATGCAGGGCACCGTCTTCTTCTTCGCCGCGTCCCAGCTCCCGTTCGCCATCTGGCTGATGAAGAACTTCATGGACGGCGTGCCCAAGGAGCTGGAGGAGGCCGCGTGGACGGACGGCGCGTCGTCGCTGCAGTCCCTGCTGCGGATCGTGCTGCCCCTGATGGGGCCCGGGGTCGCCGTGGTGACGGTCTTCTCGTTCGTGCTGATGTGGGGGAACTTCTTCGTCCCCTTCATGCTGCTGCTGACCCCGGACCAGATGCCCGCCGCCGTGAGCATCAACGAGTTCTTCGGCAACCGGGGGACGGTGGTGTACGGGCAGCTGGCCGCGTTCTCGGTGATCTACTCCACGCCGGTGCTGGTCCTGTACGTGCTGGTGGCCCGGAAGCTGGGCGGGGGCTTCGCGCTGGGCGGGGCGGTCAAGGGGTGAGGCGGGGCAACCCTAAGTAGAGCCCCCCTCACCTACCGTACTTTCCTACAATCCGTAATTGTGGCCGAACGGATCGTAGTCACCGCACGTCCCACACCCCTACGTTGTCCCGCGTGCACCGACCACCAGCGCAGCACGAGACACAGCCCACCCTTCCCGCACTGCCCTTCGACCCCCTGGCCGCCCGGCGGCTCCGTGCCGGGCTCGGCATGGAGGTCGAGCATGTCGCGTACGGCATGCGCTCCTCGTACGGACTCCCCTACGTCGCCCCGGACCTCGTCATGGCCTGGGAACGCGGCGACATCGCACCCACCGGCCCCGAGCTGACCGCCCTCGCGGGCATGTTGTGGTGCTCCGTCGGGGAACTCCTCGGCACCCCGCGCACCCTGCGCGAGCACCGCCTCGCCCGGGGACTGACCCCCGCGGCCGTGGCCCGCGGCGTCGGCCTGGATCTCCCCTCCTACCAGCGCATGGAGGAGTCCGGCCGGTGGACCGGCACCCGGCGCCAGACCTCGGCCCTCGCCGCCCTGCTCGCCCTCTCCCTGCCCGACCTCGTCACCGTCACCGGCCGGGAGGAGAAGCTCGCCGAGCTGCTGCGCACCGCCGTGACCACGCACTGGCACGCACAGGTGCGCCCGCTGGCCAAGCTGCTGCCGCTGGACCGGCGGCTCCTCGAGAGCGTCCTCGAGGAGCTGCACACCACGTACCGGAGGCAGATGGCCGCGAGCCTGTCCTGGGCCGACGGCACGGCGTCCGCGGACGCGGGCACGGCCGGACACGCCTTCCTCGATCACATAGTCGAACGTTTCTGGTCAACGGTCGGGACCGAGGAGGCGGGCGGGTAGAGGAACGTACGAGCGGGGCGGGGGAACGTCTAGAAGACCGACTCGGCCTCGTCCATCCGGTCCTTCGGTACCGTCTTCAGCTCCGTGACCGCCTCCGCGAGCGGCACCATCACGATGTCCGTGCCGCGCAGCGCGGTCATCCGGCCGAACTCGCCCCGGTGCGCGGCCTCCACCGCGTGCCAGCCGAAGCGGGTGGCGAGCACCCGGTCGTACGCGGTCGGCGTGCCGCCCCGCTGGACGTGGCCGAGGATGACGGGCTTGGATTCCTTCCCCAGGCGCCGCTCCAGCTCGTACGCGAGGGCCGTGCCGATGCCCTGGAAGCGCTCGTGGCCGAACTGGTCGATGGCGCCCTTGCCGTAGTTCATGGTGCCCTCGGCGGGGTGGGCGCCCTCGGCCACGCAGATCACCGCGAACTTCTTGCCGCGGGAGAAGCGCTCCTCGACCATCTTCACCAGGTCGGCCGGGTCGAAGGGGCGCTCGGGCAGGCAGATGCCGTGGGCGCCGGCCGCCATGCCGGACTCCAGCGCGATCCAGCCCGCGTGCCGGCCCATGACCTCGACGACCATCACGCGCTGGTGCGACTCGGCGGTGGTCTTCAGGCGGTCCATGGCCTCGGTGGCGACGCCGACCGCCGTGTCGAAGCCGAAGGTGCGGTCCGTGGAGGAGATGTCGTTGTCGATCGTCTTCGGGACGCCGACCACCGGCAGGCCCGCGTCGCTGAGCATCCGGGCCGCGGTGAGGGTGCCCTCGCCGCCGATCGGGACGAGGGCGTCGATGCCGAACTCGCGGACCATGTCGCTGGCGTTCACGCACGCCTCGCGCAGCCGGTCCCGTTCCAGCCGGGAGGAGCCGAGGATGGTGCCGCCGCGCGCCAGGATGCCGCTGACGGCGTCGAGGTCGAGCATGCGGTAGCGGCCGTCCAGCAGGCCGGCGTAGCCGTCCTCGAAACCGATGACCTCGTCGCCGTACTGCGTGACCGCGCGGTGCACGACCGACCGGATCACTGCGTTCAGCCCCGGGCAGTCGCCGCCTGCGGTGAGAACTCCGATACGCATCGTGCTGTGTCTCCTGCTCGGTGCTCGTCGGTGGCCGGTGACCGGGGTCCACGGCGGGTACTGGTGCTACTGGTGCGCCGATCCGATTGTTTCACGCCGCGCCGGGCACTGGCGTTTCCGCCCCTCGTGTACCCCCTGGCACGGCCGCGGCACATCGTCACTCGCACATCCTGACGAGCTCCTTATCCATCCTGCGGGGTATTGTCAAGAGGGTTCCCGCCCGTCACGGCGGGCGGTATCCGCAACGACGCGAGACGCCGACGCGAGATGCCGCAAGTGCCCGCGAGCCCCCATGGGGTCCCCGAGAGACGGGGGTACCCCGAGACACGGTGACACCCCCGAGAATCGGAACGGAGAACCACGCGTGACGCGCAGCGTGTACGTGACCGGGATCGACCGCGGCGACGGCCGCCAGGTCGTGGAGCTGGGAGTCATGGAGCTCCTGACCAGCCAGGTCGACCGGGTGGGCGTGTTCCGCCCGCTCGTCCACCACACTCCCGACCGCCTGTTCGAGCTGCTGCGGGCCCGGTACCGGCTCTCCCAGGACCCGGCCACCGTCTACGGCATGGCCTACCACGAGGCGTCCGTGCTCCAGGCCGAGCAGGGCACCGACGAGCTGGTGTCGACGCTCGTGGACCGGTTCCACCGGGTGGCCCGCGACTACGACGTGGTGCTCGTCCTCGGCACCGACTTCGCCGACACCCAGTTCCCGGACGAGCTGGCCCTCAACGCGCGCCTCGCCAACGAGTTCGGCGCCTCGGTGATACCCGTGGTCGGCGGGCGCCGCCAGACCGCCGACTCCGTGCTGGCCGAGACCCGCAACGCGCACCGCGCGTACGAGGCGCTCGGCTGCGACGTCGTCGCCGTCGTCACCAACCGGGTCGACCAGGCCGACCGGTCCCGGATCGCGGAGGGGCTCGCCTCCCGGCTGCCCGTCCCGGCCTACGTGCTCCCCGACGAGCCCGCCCTGTCCGCGCCGACCGTCGCCCAGATCACCCACGCGCTCGGCGGCAAGGTGCTCCTCGGCGACGACTCGGGGCTCGCCCGTGACGCGCTGGACTTCGTCTTCGGCGGCGCCACGCTGTCGACCTTCCTGAACGCGCTGACCCCCGGCTGCCTGGTCGTCACCCCCGGCGACCGCGCCGACCTGGTCGTCGGCGCGCTGGCCGCGCACAGCGCCGGCACCCCGCCGATCGCCGGTGTGCTGCTCACCCTCGACGAACGGCCCAGCGACGAGGTCCTCACCCTGGCCGCGCGGCTCGCCCCCGGCACCCCCGTGGTGGCCGTTTCCTCGGGCTCCTTCGACACCGCCTTCGAGCTGTTCGCCATGGAGGGCAAGCTGAGCGCGGTCACGCCCCGCAAGGCGGAGGTCGCCCTCGGCCTGTTCGAACGGCACGTGGACAGCGCCGAGCTGCTGAAGCGGGTGTCGGCGCCGAGCAGCGACCGCGTCACGCCGATGATGTTCGAGCACAAGCTGCTGGAGCGGGCCCGCGCCGACCGCCGCCGTGTGGTGCTGCCCGAGGGCACCGAGGAGCGGGTGCTGCACGCGGCCGAGGTGCTGCTGCGCCGCGGCGTGTGCGACCTCACCCTGCTCGGCCCCGGCGACCAGATCCGCAAGAAGGCCGCCGACCTGGGCATCGACCTCGGCGGCGCCGAGCTCGTCGACCCGCAGACCTCGGAGCTGCGGGACGCCTTCGCCGAGCGGTACGCGGCGCTGCGCGCCCACAAGGGCGTCACCGTGGAGCTGGCGTACGACGTCGTCTCGGACGTCAACTACTTCGGCACGCTGATGGTGCAGGAGGGCCTCGCGGACGGCATGGTCTCGGGGTCGGTGCACTCCACGGCCGCCACCATCCGCCCCGCCTTCGAGATCATCAAGACCAAGCCTGGGGGTGCCCCCTCTGGGGGAGCCTCGATCGTGTCGTCCGTGTTCTTCATGTGCCTGGCCGACAAGGTCCTCGTGTACGGCGACTGCGCGGTCAACCCCGACCCGGACGCCGAGCAGCTCGCCGACATCGCCATCCAGTCGGCGACCACGGCCGCGCAGTTCGGCGTGGAGCCGCGGATCGCGATGCTGTCGTACTCGACGGGCACCTCCGGCTCCGGCGCCGACGTGGACAAGGTGCGCCGGGCGACCGAGATCGCGCGCACCCGGCGGCCCGACCTGAAGATCGAGGGGCCGATCCAGTACGACGCCGCCGTCGAGCCCACCGTCGCCGCGACCAAGCTGCCGGGCTCCGAGGTCGCGGGCCAGGCCACCGTGCTGATCTTCCCGGACCTCAACACCGGCAACAACACCTACAAGGCCGTGCAGCGCTCGGCCGGCGCGATCGCCGTCGGCCCGGTCCTCCAGGGCCTGCGCAAGCCGGTCAACGACCTGTCCCGGGGCGCGCTCGTCCAGGACATCGTGAACACCGTCGCCATCACGGCGATCCAGGCCCAGAACCCCAACGAGAAGGCGTCCGAGCAGTGACCTCCCCCACCCGTGTCCTCGTCCTCAACTCCGGCTCCTCGTCGCTGAAGTACCAGCTGCTCGACATGCGGGACAGCAGCCGGCTGGCGGCGGGCCTGGTCGAGCGCATCGGCGAGCGGACCTCCCGGCTGAAGCACACGTGCCTGACCAGCGGCGAGACCCGTGAGCAGAACGGGCCGATGCACGACCACGAGGCCGCCCTCAAGGCCGTCGCCGCGGAGCTGTCCCGGGACGGTGTGGGCCTGGACTCGCCGGAGCTGGCCGCGATCGGGCACCGGGTGGTGCACGGCGGGGAGTTCTTCACCGAGCCCACGGTCGTCGACGACACCGTGCTCCTCGAGATCGAGCGGCTGATCCCGGTCGCGCCGCTGCACAACCCGGCCAACCTCACCGGTATCCGCACCGCGCAGGCACTGCGCCCGGACCTGCCCCAGGTCGCGGTCTTCGACACGGCGTTCCACACGACGATGCCGGAGTCGGCGGCGCGCTACGCGATCGACCCGAGGATCGCCGACCGGCACCGCATCCGCCGCTACGGCTTCCACGGCACCTCGCACGCGTACGTCTCCCGCGAGACCGCGCGCCTGCTGGGCAAGGACCCGTCCGAGGTGAACGTCATCGTGCTGCACCTCGGCAACGGCGCCTCGGCCTCGGCGGTCGAGGGGGGCCGGTGCGTGGACACCTCCATGGGGCTGACGCCTTTGGAGGGACTGGTGATGGGTACGCGGTCCGGTGACCTGGACCCGGCCGTCATCTTCCATCTCGAGCGCGTCGGCGGAATGTCCATGGACGAGATCGACACGCTCCTCAACAAGAGGAGCGGCCTGTACGGCCTGTGCGGCGACAACGACATGCGGGAGATCCGCCGCCGGGTCGAGGAGGGCGACGAGCAGGCACGGCTGGCCTTCGACATCTACATCCACCGGCTGAAGAAGTACATCGGCGCCTACTACGCGGTACTCGGCCGGGTGGACGCGGTGACGTTCACGGCCGGGGTGGGCGAGAACGCGGCGGCGGTGCGCGAGGCGGCGGTCGCGGGCCTGGAGGGACTCGGGCTCGCGGTCGACGCCGGCCTGAACGCCGTACGGGGCGACGAGGCGCGGCTGATATCCCCGGCGTCCGCCCGTGTCGCGGTCGCCGTGGTGCCCACCGACGAGGAACTGGAGATCGCCACACAGACGTACGCACTGGTCGGACGGGAATGACAGGAACGGGAACGACGAGCGGGTGGCAGGCGGTCGGCGTGAGCCGCGCCACACCTGAGCGTATACCCGCCCATTTGTATCTTCCGCCAGACGGAATATTCCGTAGCGAAACAAACCGATAGGATCGCCCCATGCGCCGTTCGAAAATCGTCTGTACTCTCGGCCCCGCGGTCGACTCCCATGACAAGCTCGTCGCGCTGATCGAGGCGGGCATGAACGTGGCCCGCTTCAACTTCAGCCACGGCACGCACGCCGAGCACCAGGGCCGGTACGACCGCGTCCGGGCCGCCTCGGCCGAGACCGGCAAGGCCGTCGGCGTCCTCGCCGACCTGCAGGGCCCGAAGATCCGACTGGAGACCTTCGCCGAGGGTCCGGTCGAGCTGGAGCGCGGTGACGAGTTCGTCATCACGACCGAGGACGTGCCGGGCGACAAGCACATCTGCGGAACGACGTACAAGGGCCTGCCGGGCGACGTCTCCAAGGGCGACCAGGTCCTCATCAACGACGGCAACGTCGAGCTGCGCGTCGTCGAGGTCGACGGCCCCCGGGTGAAGACGGTCGTCATCGAGGGCGGCGTGGTCTCCGACCACAAGGGCATCAACCTGCCCGGCGCGGCCGTCAACGTGCCCGCGCTGTCCGAGAAGGACGTCGAGGACCTGAAGTTCGCCCTGAACATGGGCTGCGACCTGGTGGCACTGTCGTTCGTGCGCGACGCGGACGACGTCGCGGACGTCCACAAGGTGATGGACGAGGTGGGCCGCCGCGTCCCCGTCATCGCCAAGGTGGAGAAGCCGCAGGCCGTCGAGAACATGCAGGACGTCGTGATGGCGTTCGACGGCGTGATGGTGGCGCGCGGTGACCTGGCCGTCGAGTACCCGCTCGAGAAGGTCCCCATGGTGCAGAAGCGCCTGATCGAGCTCTGCCGCCGCAACGCCAAGCCGGTGATCGTCGCCACCCAGATGATGGAGTCGATGATCACCAACTCCCGCCCCACGCGCGCCGAGGCCTCCGACGTGGCCAACGCGATCCTGGACGGCGCGGACGCGGTCATGCTGTCGGCGGAGTCCTCGGTCGGCGCCTACCCGATCGAGACGGTCAAGACCATGTCGAAGATCGTCGCCGCGGCCGAGGAGGAGCTGCTCTCCAAGGGCCTCCAGCCCCTCGTCCCCGGCAAGAAGCCGCGCACGCAGGGCGGTTCGGTCGCCCGTGCCGCGGCCGAGATCGCCGACTTCCTCGGCGGCAAGGGCCTGGTCGCCTTCACCAAGTCCGGTGACACCGCCCGCCGCCTCTCCCGCTACCGCGCGGCCCAGCCGATCATCGCCTTCACCACGGACGAGTCCACCCGCAACCAGCTCTCCCTGAGCTGGGGCGTGGAGTCCCACGTCGTGCCGTTCGTGAACAGCACCGACGAGATGGTCGAGCTGGTGGACCAGGAAGTACTGAAGCTGAAGCGGTTCCACGAGGGCGACATCGTGGTCATCACCGCCGGTTCCCCGCCCGGCGTCCCCGGCACCACCAACATGGTCCGGGTGCACCACCTGGGCGGCGGCGCCCGCTCCTGACGTTTGCCGGTTGTCGGTTGTCGGTTGTGAACCGTCGTACGTGACGAGGGCGCCTCCTGGGGTTCCAGGGGGCGCCCTCGCCGTTGTGCGGCTCCCGAACGGGTCTGTGCGCTGATCGGTCAGTCGATGTACTGGTGCAGCCCGGGGATGTGCAGCGTGCCGCCGAACTGGCCCGCCTGGACGACCCGCACATCGGTGAAGTAGATGATCGGGATGTCCAGCGGCGGCGGGTTCTCCGGATCGAACGTAACCGGGATGAGCCCGAGCAGCTTCCCCGAGATCGACTCCGTGTACATGACGGTGTCGCCGTCACGGATGGTGGACGTCGTGCCCTCGCCCGCCTGCACGTGATACGTCTTGCCGATCCGCTTGTCCTCGACGGTCTGGTGCAGATCGCCGATGTCGGTGCCCTTGGTGACGACGTACTTCAGCACCTCCTTGACCGTGCCGCTCGCCGTCTTCACCTTCACGATGCCCTCGTACCTGGCCCCCTTGAGCAGCAGCGAGCTGGCGTCCAGGTACCAGGGGTCGTCCGGCAGCGCGGGGATGCCCTCCTCCAGGCCGCCCTCCTCGTCGGTGGCGACGGGGCAGTCGTCCGGGTCGACGGTGGAGCTTTCGGAGGGGCTGGGGGTGACGGCCGGGGAGGAGGAGGCGGTGGCGTCGTCGCTCGGCTCCGTGGCTTCGTCGGCGGGCTCGTCGGACTTGGCGGACTCGGGCTCGGACTCGGGTGCGGGGCCGGCCGTGTCCTTCGTCGCGTCCTTCCCGGTGTTGCCGCCGTCCTGGTCCTGCGTGTCCTCGTCGGCCGGGGTGGAGGCCGACGCGGACGGTGACGGCGTGGCGCTCGCGGACTCCTTCTGGCCGGGCGTGAGGAGGTCCTCGACCGCGTCACCGAGCCCCTTGCCTATGTCGCCGATGGTGCCGAGGACGTCACCGGCGTCGGGCAGGGCCGGGGCCTGGGTCTTCGCGTCGGCGGTGTCCTCCGAGGACCCGGTCCCCGACCCGGTCCCGTCGTCGGAACCTGAATCCGACGAAGAGCCGTTGTCCGGGGAGCCGCTGCCGTCCGAAGAGCCGCTGCCGGGGGAGTTGTCGCCCGTAGCGGGCTTGTCGGAGGAGTTCTGCTCCTCCTCGCCGCCGCCAGGCGCCGGGGCCTCAGTGGAGGCGGAGGGCGACGGTGACGCCGTGGCCTCAGTGTCCTTGTCGTCGTCCTGGTCGTTCTCGTCGGCCTTGCCGTCCTCGGCGGCCTCCAGCACCTCGACGCAGGCCTGGTACTCCTCGACCGTCCAGTCCCTCGTCGTCGTCGCCTTGTCGTCGGCCCGGGCGAGCGCCGGTGCGAACCCGATTCCCATGAGTACCGCCGTCGGCATCGCCGCCAAGGCCATCGCCTTGCCCGCGGGAACCTGCAGCCGCGCGAGCAGCGGTTTCCGGAGCGCCGCGTGGCGCGGTCCGGAACTCACGCGGGACTCCTCCCGCGTGGCCCCGCCGGTTTCCTCGTCAGCCGGCACTGTCCCTCCCGTTCGTCCCGTTTTTCGGGGTGGTACCTGACAGATCGTCGAACTCGCCGCTCACCCCGTTCGCGGCCCCCGCGACCGCGGTTTCCGACGCCACGTCATCGTTGGGCGCGGTAGCGGCAACCGGCTGTTCCTCCACCCCGGGTGCCCAGGACACGGCCAGGGCTCCGCCGATCAACGCCGGCAGGAAACCGATCACGAAACCACCGAGGTTGGCCACCGGAATGGAGACCAAGGCCAGGAGGATCGCCGCGACGCCCGCAAAGGTCCGTACATGCCGCTGGAACCACAGGGTGAACCCCAGCGTGATCAGCAGCACGCCGATGATGAGGGCCCCCGCACCTCCTTGCGTCTGCATGGCCAGCGTCAGATGACCGATCTGCAGGTTCGCGTACGGGAAATACACGATGGGGATGCCGCCGAACATGACGAACAGCCCGGCCCAGAAGGGACGAGTGCCTCGCCAGTCGCGGAAGCGCCGCCGGAAGACGCGGAGATAGTGCTCGTTCTGCCCCGTTGACTCGGCGCTCATGGACAACAGCTCCCTGGGACGGCTTGCTGCGATGCACGTACGGGCGCGGGTACGCGGACCACGTACGGGATTTCACATACTTACGGGGAAAAGACGGGCGGGCGAAGAAGCCGGGGCCCCCTCACCCGCCTCGAGGGTGCTCAGTAGCACTCGTTGATGCCCTTGTGCAGCGACATCTTCAGATCGCTGAGCTTGAAGGTTCCGGCAGTGGTGGCCCACGCCGTCTGCTGGACACCGGTCAGTTCGGCATAGTCGGCCTGCTGGGCGAAGCCGAAGGGGTTCGCTCGTTCCTCGCCGCCCGCCATGCCCGGACCCTTGCTGGCGTCCTGGGCCGCCACACCGATGTCGATGTGCCTGAAGGTCGCGTCGGCCTCGAGGTTCTCGACGTCGATGTACAGGTTCTTGGCGCTGACCTTCGTGCCTTCCGTACCGGCGGTCAGCTTGAGGGTGACGTACTCGAGGCCCGGGATACCCGTCGGGGTGACCACGGACTGGCACATGTTGGTGATCTTCGCCCTCTCGAACGCGGAGACGGCCACCGGGTGCTCGACCTTGTCACCCTTGAGGGTGTAGCCCTCGTCGATGGCCCCGTACTGGGAGAAGCCCCATCCTTCGAGTTTTTCGGCCTCGACCTTGAACGACTGGCCCGAGACGCTGAACGACGCGGCGAGGGCGCCCTGGGCCAGAGCCACACCTATCGCTGCCGTGGCGGCGACGCTGGGCACCATGACCACAGCGAACCGCTTCCATCTAGTCCCGCCACGCACCTGGGACTCCATATTTCCTCCTTCTCGGACGTACATCTCCTGCCCCTCGGCAGCCCCTTGACGGCGGCTCACCGGGCAGGGATGGGAGAAGTGCTACGTCCTCGGGAAGGGGAGCGCCCGCACCCGGTGGCGCGAACCGCGCCTCCATCCACCGGCGATCACCCCCGAGCGACAACCACTGGTCGCGCCTGACGCACATCACGCACAACCTGCCGGACAGGCTCCACCGAGGGCGGAGACCCCCCTGTCCGAGAGCCGGCGCCGCCGGCGCCGCCTCTGCTCGGTGGGGAACCAGAAAACCCGTTGACCCGACTGGCTGAAGGGATACGGGAGGACTGACCGAGCGTGGCCGATCGTGGTGCATCTTCGCCGCCCCCGCAAGGGGGTTCGTTACTCGCTAGTAACGGCGAGATAACCGGAAGATGACCCTCCAGCACCGGCCGACGACCGTCGGTCGCACCAAGCGGGAAGCCAAAACGGTGCTTTACTGCACGAAACCTGACGGAACCACGGTTCCGACTTACTCCAAGTAACAGCGGCCGCGATTACCAAGATTTGGTAAAGCGCGGCCGCTTCGTCACTTTGTCGCCTTTTCTTTCACTCCGGCCCCCTGGACGCGACGCCCCGGAACCAGACCGCGGGACGGCTCAGAACAGCGCCCGCGCCAGCGCCCGCCGCGCCGCCGCCACCCGCGGATCCTCGGCGCCCACCACCTCGAACAGCTTCAGAAGCCGCAGCCGTACGGTGTCCCGGTCGTCCCCGGCGGTGCGCTGCACCGTCTCGATCAGCCGCCCGAACGCGTCCTCCACGTGCCCGCCCACGAGGTCGAGATCGGCGGCCGCGATCTGCGCCTCGACGTCGGTGGGGTTCTCGGCGGCGGCCTTGCGCACCTGCTGCGGGTCCGCGCTCTGCACCCGCTGGAGCAGCTCGGCCTGGGCGAGCCCCAGCTGCGCCTCCGTGTTGCCCGGGTCCTCGCTCAGCACGTTCCGGTACGCCTGGATCGCGCCGCCCATGTCACCCGCGTCCAGCGCCTGGACCGCGGCCTCCAGCAGGGCGTCGTACGGGCCGGCCGGGACCTGCGGGGCCACCGGCGCCTCGCCCGGCTGCGCGTCCGGGTCCACCGTCAGGCCGGTGAGGCCGAAGCGCTGCTCGGCGACCTGGATCAGCTGGTCGAGGGTGCCGCGGATCTGCGTCTCCGGGGCGGCGCCCTGGAAGAGGGGCAGCGCCTGGCCGGCGACGACGGCGAACACCGCGGGGATGCCCTGGACGCCGAACTGCTGCATCAGCATCTGGTTGGCGTCGACGTCGATCTTGGCGAGGACGAAGCGGCCGTTGTACTCGACGGCGAGCCGCTCCAGGACCGGGCTGAGCTGCTTGCAGGGCTGACACCACTCGGCCCAGAAGTCGATGACGACGGGCACCTCGGTGGAGCGTTGCAGGACGTCCCGCTCGAACGCGGCCTCGTCTACGTCGATCACCAGGTCGGCCGGGGAGACCGCCCCGCCCCCACCCTGCCGGGCCGCTTCGGCGCGTGCCTGCTCCGCCTTCTCCTTGGCCTCCTGGGCCGCCTTCACCGCGGCGAGGTCGACGACTCCGCTCATGGACATGTTCCGTGGCTGCATGCGCCTATCCTCCCCCCTCGACGCGCGCTTGTGAAAAGCGTGACGGAAGCCCGTCGATCCGTGTGGCGAAAGCCCGCCCAGAGCCCGTCGATCCGCGTCATGTGCGGCGCCGGATCCCCACCCGGCGCCCGTGGTTGTCGCTCAAGCTTTCGCTTTCGCTACGGGTCGTAGCGTAACTGTCCGGACGAGCCGCGGGGAAGCGCCCCCAGGTGATCTCCCTCACTGATATAGGTGAACGACAGTTCATGTATTGACGGTTATGGTCGTCGGATGCAGAGCCGCACACCCGCCCCCCGCGCCACAGGCCGTCCGCGCAGCGCCGCCGCGGACGCGGCGATCCTGGCGGCGACGCGCGCGGCGCTGGTCGAACTGGGCTGGTCGCGGCTGACGCTCAGCGACGTGGCGTTCCGGGCGGGCGTGGCCAAGACGACGCTGTACCGCCGCTGGGCGGGCAAGAACGAACTGGTCGTGGACGCGGTGGCGGAGCTCTTCGACGAGCTCGAGCTCCCCGACCGGGGCAGCCTGGCCGCCGACGTCGAGGGCGTGGTGCTCCAGTTCGCGGCGATCCTGGATCGCCCGGAGGCCAGGAGCGGGCTGATGGGGGCGGTCGCCGAGGCCGCCCGCGACGACGTTCTGCGCGAGCGCATCCGCGCCTCGATCGTCGAGCGGCAGAAGCGCCTGGTGGTCGAGGGGCGCGCCCGCGCGCAGGAGCGCGGCGAGCTGCCGTACGAGGAGGACCCCCGGACGGCGGCGCGCACCGTGGACCTGATCTTCGATCTGGTGGCGGGCGCGGTGGTGCACCGCGCCCTGGTGAGCTCGGAGCCGGTCGACGCCGACTGGGCCGTCTCCCTCACCCAGGTCCTGCTGTTGGGAATCGCGGGGGCCGCTCAGAACCCCGCGGGCTCCGTGTAGACCCCCCACTCCTCTCGCAGCGCCTCGCAGATCTCCCCCAGCGTGGCCTCCGCCCGTACGGCGTCCAGCATCGGCTCGATCGTGTTCGAACCGTCCCGCGCGGCCGCGAGCATCGCCTCCAGGGCGGTCCGCACGGCCGCGTCGTCCCGCCGCGCCTTCCGCTCGGCCAGCACCCGCACCTGCTCCCGCTCCACCTCGTGGCTGACCCGCAGGATCTCCAGATCCCCGGTGACCGACCCGTGGTGGACGTTCACCCCGACGACCCTCTTGTCGCCCTTCTCCAGGGACTGCTGATAGCGGAAAGCCGACTCGGCTATCTCGCCGGTGAACCAGCCGTCCTCTATCCCGCGCAGGATGCCGGAGGTGATGGGCCCGATGGGGTGCCGCCCGTCCGGGTGCGCCCGCAGCCCTCGCTCCTTGATCTGCTCGAAGATCTTCTCCGCGTCCGCCTCGATCCGGTCCGTCAGCTGCTCGACGAACCACGAACCGCCCAGCGGATCGGCCACATTGGCGACCCCGGTCTCCTCCATCAGCACCTGCTGGGTGCGGAGCGCGATCTCCGCGGCCTGCTCGCTCGGCAGCGCGAGGGTCTCGTCCAGGGCATTGGTGTGCAGGGAGTTCGTGCCGCCCAGTACGGCCGCGAGGGCCTCCACCGCCGTACGCACCACGTTGTTGTACGGCTGCTGCGCGGTCAGCGAGACACCCGCGGTCTGCGTGTGGAAACGCAGCCACTGCGCCTTGTCCGTGCGCGCCCCGTACACGTCCCGCATCCACCGCGCCCAGATCCTGCGCGCCGCCCGGAACTTGGCGATCTCCTCGAAGAAGTCCACGTGCGCGTCGAAGAAGAAGGACAGGCCGGGCGCGAAGACGTCCACGTCCAAGCCGCGGCTCAGCCCCAGCTCCACGTACCCGAACCCGTCCGCCAGCGTGTACGCCAGCTCCTGCGCGGCCGTCGCCCCGGCCTCGCGGATGTGGTAGCCGGAGACGGAGAGGGGCTTGTAGGCGGGGATGCCGGCGGCGCAGTGCTCCATCAGGTCGCCGATGAGGCGCAGGTGCGGCTCTGGCTGGAAGAGCCACTCCTTCTGGGCGATGTACTCCTTGAAAATGTCCGTCTGGAGGGTGCCGTTGAGGACGGACGGGTCCACGCCCTGCCGCTCGGCCGCCACCAGGTACATGCAGAAGACGGGGACGGCCGGCCCGCTGATCGTCATGGAGGTCGTGACGTCGCCCAGCGGGATGTCCTTGAACAGGACCTCCATGTCGGCCGCCGAGTCGATCGCCACCCCGCAGTGCCCGACCTCGCCGAGGGAGCGCGGGTCGTCGGAGTCGCGGCCCATGAGCGTCGGCATGTCGAACGCCACGGACAGGCCGCCGCCGCCCGCCTCGAGGATCATCTTGTACCGCTCGTTGGTCTGCTCGGCGTTGCCGAACCCGGCGAACTGGCGGATGGTCCAGGTCCGGCCCCGGTAGCCCGTCGGATACAGGCCGCGGGTGAAGGGGTACTCCCCCGGCCAGCCGATCCGCTCGAAGCCCTCGTAGGCGTCCCCGGGGCGGGGACCGTACACCGGCTCCACGGGGTCACCGGAGAGCGTCGTGAAGTCGGCCTCCCGCTTGCGGGAGGCGTCGTAGCGGGCCTGCCAGCGTCGGCGGCCCTCCTCGATGGCGTCAGCGTCCATACCTTCAAATTTACTAGGACGTCCTAGTAAAAGTCGATGGGCAACCGCCGCGAAGAACTCACGGCGGTGGCGGTTACGCCTTGGCGGCCACGGGCGAGCCGTCCGCGACCTCGACTTCGAGCTCGCGGCTGATCCTGCGCTCGACAAAGAACGCGGCCGTGGGGATCGTGCCCGCCAGCAGTACCCAGAGCTGCTTGGCGACCGGCCACTTCGCCTTGGAGCCCAGGTCGAAGGCGAAGACGAGATAGACGACGTACAGCCAGCCGTGCGCGATGCTGACGACACGGGTGAAGTCCGTGGCCGCGTCGATGTCCAGCAGGTACTTGCCGATCATGCCGAGGGTCAGCAGCACCAGCAGCACACCGGTGACGTACGCCATGACGCGGTAGCGGGTCAGCACGCTCTTCTTCATGGGTACGAGCGTAACCGCCGATATCACGCGATCTTCGCGCACCCCCGGCCCCGTCAACCGGACGCCCTACTCCTCCGCGAAGTCCCCCGCCGCCACCCGCAGCGGCCGGAGCATCGCGAAGATCTCCCGGCACTCCTCCGCGTCGTACGCGCCGAGCCCGAAGTCCATCGCCATCAGCTCCCGGGTGGCCGCCTCGCACACCTCGCGGCCCTTGTCGGTGATGGAGGCGAGCGTGCCGCGGCCGTCGTTGGGGTTGGGCCGCTTGTCGACGAGCCCGGACCTGACCAGGCGGTCCACGGTGTTCGTGACCGACGTGGGGTGCACCATGAGCCGCTCGCCGATCTTGGACATCGGCAGCTCGCCCGCCTTGGAGAAGGTGAGCAGCACCAGCGCCTCGTAACGCGCGAAGGTCAGTCCGTACGGTTTGACGACCGCGTCGACCTCGGCGAGCAGGATCTGCTGCGCCCGCATGATCGAGGTGATCGCCGACATGGACGGGACACTTCCCCAGCGCTGCTTCCAGTGCTCGTCGGCGCGGGCGATGGGATCGAAGGTGAGAGAGAGCGGCTTCGGCACGGCAACGACCCTACCGGCCGGTCATATGGTGGTCAGCCCTGTCTCGCTTTTCGGTCTCGAAGGTGTCGGACAACGGCCGCCCGAGGGGTCTTGCGGGCTCCGGACATCGGGTGAAGGGGCATGCCGACCGGCGGACACCCGCGGTGTCGTACGCGGGTGGGTCCGGCACCCCGTGCCACGATGACGACCGCTCGTCACCGGCCGTCACCCACTCGCCACCATCCCGCCCCGGGAACCGAGGGAGCACCATGACCCGGCTGATCCGTACCTTCGCGGCGCTGGCGCTGCTCGGACTCGCGGCGGGCTGCTCGTCCGGGCCCGGCGAGGCGCCTCCGGCCGGCGGCACCACCGAGCGGCCCGTACGGAGGGCCACTCCTGGGAGCGGGTCCCCGTTCTGGGTCGACCCGGCGAGTCCGGCGGCCCGGCAGATCCGTGAGTGGCGGCAGCAGGGCCGGACGGCGGACGCCGAGCTGCTGCGCCGGATCGCCGACCAGCCGGCCGCGCTCTGGCCCGCCGGCGACCACCCGGAACCGACGATCGGCGCGGCCACGCGGGCGGCGGCGCAGGAGGGCCGTACGGCGGTCTTCGTCGCGTACAACATCCCGCACCGCGACTGCGGCCAGCACTCGGCGGGCGGGGCGACCGACGCCGCCGCCTACCGTGACTGGATCGGCAGGTTCGCCGGCGCGATCGGCGACAGCGAGGCGATCGTCGTCCTGGAGCCGGACGCGGTGGCCCACATCGTGGACGGCTGCACCCCGCCCGCTTACCACGCGGAGCGCGAGCGGCTGCTGAGCGAGGCGATCGCCACGCTGAAGCGGCAGCCGCGCACCAAGGTGTACCTGGACGCGGGCAACCCGGACTGGATCGAGGAGCCGTGGAAGCTGGTCGAGCCGCTGAAGCGGGCCGGCATCGTCGCGGCGGACGGCTTCTCCCTCAACGTCTCCAACTTCCAGACGGACGCCGCCACCAAGACGTACGGCCTCAGCCTCTCCCGGCAGCTCGGCGGCCGGCACTTCGTCATCGACAGCAGCCGCAACGGCAACGGGCCGCTCGGCGGCGACCACGGCGAGGCCTGGTGCAACCCGCCCGGCCGGGCCCTCGGCACCCGCCCGACGACCGACACGGGCGAATCCGTGCTCGACGCCTATCTGTGGATCAAGCGGCCCGGTGAGTCGGACGGCCCGTGCCGCGGCGGCCCGGCGGCCGGGCAGTGGTGGCCGGACTACGCGCTGGGGCTCGCGCGAAACTCCCGGGCGTAGCTCGGTCACCTGATCCGGATCCACTTGGCCTCCGACGGCGTTCCCCGCGCGTCCGTCACGAAGAGCATGTACCAGCCGGGCGGGACCAGGGTCCTGTCCCGCGGCACCTCGACCGTGATCGCGTCACGCGTTCTGGTGAGGCCGAGGGCGATGGACCGCTGTTCCACGTCCGTGGAGTGCGTCACCGCGCTCGGGCGCATCAGCCGGGCCCGCGCCACCCGCTCCGGGCGGTCGGTGGTGAAGGTGGCGCGGCCCTTGCGGTCGGTCTCCCGGGGGCCGTCGCCGAGGACGGGGCGCCGCGCGCCGTCGCGGTGCAGGGCGGGCGGGGTGTAGATCTCCATGCGCTGCTCGAAGTGGCCGAGCTTGGTGTTCTGCCGGTCGTCGAAGAGCGGGTCGGAACCGAAGGTGGCGACACGGCCGTCGGGCAGGAGCAGCGCCTCGGAGTGGTAGTTGCGGCCGACCCGGGGGGCGGCGGCCGCCCGGAAGGCGTTCGTCCGCGGGTCGTAGAACTGGGCCTTGAGGATGTTGCTGGCGCTGCGGCCGCGGTAGTCGCGGGAGCCGTTGCTGGTGAACACCGTGTCGTCCGGCATGATCACGCTGTTCAGGTAGCGGGTGCCCTGGGGCAGGTCGGGACCGTCCGCGAACGCGGGGGCCTCCTTCTTCAGGTCGACGACCGCCGTGCGCGGAGTCGACTTCTTCGACTCGCCGACGCCTCCGCCGCCGAGGATCATCACCTTCTGGTCCTGGGCGGGCGGCAGCAGCAGGGAGGCGGATGTCTCCGTCTGGTCGAGGTCCCGCAGGCCCGGGACCTTCGTGAACGTGTTGCTCCTCAGGTCCCACAGGCCCGGTTCACGGCCCTGGTCGGCGGGGCCGTATCCCGCGTTGGAGGCCGGGTAGAAGAGCTTGCCGCCCTTGGTGAGGAAGAGGGCGGGGTAGGTCGGGAAGTACCGCTTGGGGCCGGGCTTCCACTTCTTGGTCCGCGGGTCGTAGATCTCGTTGTCGCCCGGGTCCACGACGCCGACGTCGTCGAGCCCCGAGACGGCGAGGACGCGTCCGTCCTCCAGCCCGACCAGCGTGGGGTACCAGCGGGCCTTGTCCATCGGATCGACGGGGATGTACCTCTCCGCCTCCGGATCGAACTCGTACGCGGCCTTGACCCCCTGGAAGTCCTGTTTCTCCAGGGTGATCTTCTCGGCCAGGCCGTAGGTGTTGTCGGCGTCCTTGCCCGTCAGACCGACGATCTCGTACTGCGCCTGCCCGGTGACGACCGGGCCGCGTCCCTCGTCGACGGCCTCGACGAAGACGCGGGCCTCGCCGGCGACGGTCTTCGTCCGCGCCGGCCGCGCGGCGCCCGCCCGGTCGTACGTGACGGGGCCGGAGGTCTGCTGTGCCTTCGGCACGGTCACGTCGAACCGGCTGACGTACTCGGTGCCCGAGGGCGAGCGGAAACGGGTCCCCTTCTTCAGGGTCACCGCCTTGCCGGGGTTCTCGTTCTTCACCCGCATGCCGCCGCCGGCCCGCTCCACCTCGCCGTCGAGCAGCTCGTACCGGGCCGTGCCGCCCGCCACCAGGAGCCTGCCGTCGGGGAGCTGGGCGTGTCCGGCGCAGAAGAAGTCCTCCGGGGTCGGAACCTTCTTGAAGGTGCCGGCCTCCGGGTCCCACAGGACGGTGTCGAAGGAGCCCGCGTCGAATTTCTTCTGCTCGTTGCCCGAGCCCGCGATGATCAGCACCTTGCCGGTGTGCAGCAGGGCGGCGTGAATGGCGTTCGTGCGGTACTTCTCAGGGATGTCGACCTGTGTCCAGGAGCCGTACTTCGCCTGGTAGCCAGGCTGCGCGAGCTTCCACTCGTAGTACTTCTGCTCCGCGAAGCCGAGCGCGGCCGGGGCGTTGAGGCCGGCGAGCAGGGCGACGCCGCCGATGCCCAGCACGGTCTTCTTGGTCTTCTGCCTGGTCTTCTGCGCGGGTCGGTACGTCATGGACTAGTTGCCTCCTGTCGTGGTGCTGGAGACGGTGGTGCCGGTGATCGTGGTCGTGGCCGAGGCCGTGGTGGCCGTGGACGCCGTGGAAGCCGTGACGGCAGTGGTGGGAGACGTGACGGGGGTGGTGCGTGCCGTGACGGGGGTGGCCGATGCCGTCACGGGGGTGGGTGAGCATGTGGTGGTCGCGGGTGAGGGGGCGATGCTCGTGGCATGGGCGGCGCGTGCGGGGGCGGGTGCGGGGGCGGGTGCGGAAGACCGTTTCTGCCGGCGCTCGCGCCGGGTCGTGACGGCCCACACCACCACCGGCGCCAGGGAGATCGCCGTCGCGAGGACCGCCCAGGTGCGCATCGCCACATGGCTGTGGCCCAGGACGAACGACGCGATCAGTGAGGACACGAGGACCGCCGCCCAGAACAGGTGGATACGGAACGTCAGCAGCCGGTCCGGGCTCGCGTCGCCGCCCTTCGGGGTGACCACGAAACGGCAGGGCCGGCGGACGAGGGCGGCGCCGAGGGACTTGAGGTAGACGGGCGCGGAGAGCGCGGACATCGCCATGCCGGCGAGGCCGCCGGAGCCCTCCGGTTCGTGCGGGGAGACGTTGTGCCGGCGGTTCCAGAGGTAGAGGCCGACCTGGAGGGCGGCCGCGTCGCTGTACAGCATCAGCCAGACGGACGCGGCCACCTGGGTGCCGGAGGCGCCGAACCACAGGAACAGGACGCAGCTGAGGATGCCCAGGAACCAGTTGACGGCCGTCATCGGGTAGTAGACGAGCATCAGGGTGTACGAGAACAGCCGCCCCGGGGGCATGGTGAAGGGCGCCTTCCAGTACTGCCGGAAGAGGGTCTCGTACGTGCCCCGCGACCAGCGCGTCTGCTGGGTGAAGAAGTCCGTCCAGGAGGCGGGGCCCTCGCCGACGGCCAGCACGTCCGGGGTGTAGACGGACCGCCAGTGCCCGCCCGTCCGCGGATTGCGGTGCCGGTGCAGTTCGAAGCCGGTGGCCATGTCCTCGGTGATGGACTCCTGGAGGCCGCGGATCTGCTTGACGGCGGCGATGCGGACGACGTTGTTGGTGCCGACGAACATGGGGGCGCGGTAGCGGTTGCCCGCGCGCTGGATGAGGGCGTGGAAGAGGAACTGCTGGGACTCCGCGGCCTTGGTGACGGGGGCGGTGTAGTTGCCGTACACCTGCGGGCCGACGACGAACGCGACGTCCGGGTCGCGGAAGTAGCCCATCATCCGCTCCAGGAAGGCGGGGAGCGGGACGTGGTCGGTGTCGACGGAGGCGAAGAAGTCGTAGTCGTCGCCGTGCATCGCGATCCACGCGTTGTAGTTGCCGTGCTTGGTGCGGGCCTTGTGGACGCCCTTGGCGCGGTTCCACTCCGGGACGCCGTGCCGGGTGAAGTGCCGGACGCCGAGTTCCACGCAGAGGGCCTTCGCCCGGTCGTCGTCGCCCTCGTCGAGCAGCCAGACGTCGAGCACGCCGCCGGGGCCGGTGTGGCGGACGCGGACGGCGCCCTCCAGGGTGGCGCGGACCATGGAGAGGGGTTCCTTGCCCGGGACGTACGTGGTGAGGAAGGCGACGCGGGAGCCGGGGCGGGGGACGACGGGGACGGGGTCGCGGGCGACCATCGTGGCGTGGGCGATGGAGACGACGTTCACGAGCATGAAGAGCTCGATGAGCGCGATGGAGACGAGCATGGCGGCGTCGAGGCCGACGAGCCAGGCGTCGCCGCCCTCGCGTTCGACCCAGTGGGCCGGCCAGACGAGGTAGACGAGGAGGGCGCCGGTGAGGAGCGGGGCGAGGGTCATGAGCAGGACCGCGCGTATTCGGTGCGGCTCGCCCGAGAGGAGCTTGGTGTACTGCACCCGGTACGCCGACCCCGACGGTCCCGGCTCCGTGAGGGGTCCGGCGAGTCGGCTGTGGGTGTCGTAGTCGTAGCCCTCCGGCCGCACAGCGCCCTCCAGTGATCGATCGGAAGTGAACGAACGAGGCGTTGTGTCCACGAAAGTGGACGAATGGGGGCGTGTCGAACTGGGGAGGTCCGATGAGGTGGGAGTTGCCTGCTTCCCGCGGTGGTTCGCGGGTCGCCGCGCCTGCGGGTTCGTCGCGGGTCGCCGCGCCTGCGGGTTCGTCGCGGGTCGCCGCGCCTGCGGGTTCGTCGTGGCTTGGGCGCCTGCGGGTTCGTCGTGGGTCGGGGACGCGCCGGGGGTGTCCGTGCTCGGTCCGGCGGGTTCCGTGTCGCTTCGGGAGGGCGGCCGGTGGTGGACCGCCGGCCGCTGCGCGCGGACACCCCGACACGCCCCCTTCCCGCCGTACGCGGCCGCCGGGTCCGGGGGCGGTACGCAGAAGACCCCGGCCCTGGGTGCGGGGCCGGGGTCTTCGTGCGGTGCGGGTCAGGCCGACAGGTGGCGTTCCACCGTCTCGACCTTGGCCGTGAGGGCGTCGGTGACGCCGGGGCGGATGTCCGCCTTGAGGACCAGGGAGACACGGGGGGCACGTGCCTCGACGGCGGCCACGGCGCGTTTGACGACGTCCATGACCTCGTCCCACTCGCCCTCGACGGACGTGAACATCGCGTCGGTACGGTTCGGCAGTCCGGACTCGCGGACGACCCGGACCGCGTCGGCGACGTACTCCCCCACGTCCTCGCCGACGCCGAGGGGTGTCACGGAGAAGGCGACGATCATGCGTTGACGATCCCTTCCTGGCGGGCGCGGGAGGCGATCACGGCGTTCTCGGCCTCACGCTTGAGCTTGCGGTCGGCGAAGAAGCCGCCGGTCGGGAGGACGGAGAGGACGAAGTAGAGCGCCGCCGTACCGAAGGACCACTTGGCGCGGTTCCAGGCGTCGGCCCAGAAGATCACGTACAGCACGAAGAGGATGCCGTGGATCATGCCCATGACCGGCACCGCGTTGAAGTCCGTGGTCCGCTTCAGCACCGAGCAGACCAGCAGCAGGAGGAAGGAGACGGCCTCGGGTGCGGAGACGAGGCGCAGACGGCGGAGGGCGGAGGCGGTCTTCATGTCCACGGGTCACCTTCGGTGGGAGAGTCGTCGATCCTTGTGAACGCAAGCACAAGCGTGCCCATTGTGGCATCCGGGAGCGGGGTGCGGGTGGGAGGGGGTACGCGTCTCAGGGGTGCGTCGGGGGCGGGATCCCCCTTCGGGACCTGTCGCCGGCCATGGAGCTGCGGCTAACGTCACAACGTGGCGATGTTCCGACTCCAAGGCAGCAAGGTGCTCGCCGTCGACATGACCGGGGACGCCGTGAAGGCGAAGAACGGGTCGATGGTCGCGTACGACGGGCAGATGGCCTTCAAGAAGCTCAGCGGTGGCGGGGAGGGCATCCGGGGCATGGTGACCCGGCGGCTCACCGGCGAGCAGATGACGATGATGGAGGTGAAGGGGCACGGGACCTGCTGGTTCGCGGACCGGGCCTCGGAGATCAACCTGGTGAACCTCCAGGGGGACAAGCTGTACGTCGAGTCGAGCAATCTGCTCGCGACGGACGCGGGGCTCCGGACGGGCACGTCCTTCACCGGGGTGCGCGGCGCCTCGCAGGGCAACGGGCTGTTCACGACGACGGTGGAGGGTCATGGGCAGGCGGCTCTGCTGTCGGACGGGCCGGCCGTGGTGCTGCGGGTGAGCGCGCAGTTTCCGCTGGTGGTGGACCCGGGGGCGTACATCGCGCACCAGGGGAACGTGCGGCAGTCCTTCCAGTCGGGCGTGACCTTCCGCACCTTCATGGGCGAGGGCGGCGGCGAGGCCTTCCAGATCCGGTTCGAGGGGGACGGGCTCGTGTACGTGCAGCCGAGCGAGCGGAACACGATCGCGGGGGATGTGTGACATGCCCTTCCGTAAGATCAACTCCAGGATGATCGAGGCCGTGATCGCTCCCGGGCAGCGGTTGTTCAGCCAGCGGGGCGCCATGCTCGCCTACCGGGGAGACGTGTCCTTCACGCCCAACATGCAGGGCGGGCAGGGCGGGATCACCTCGATGATCGGGCGGCGGGTGGCCGGGGAGGCCACGCCGCTGATGACCGTGGAGGGGAACGGGACCGTGCTGTTCGGGCACGGTGGTCACCATGTGCAGGTGATCGAGCTGGCGGGCGACACGCTGTACGTCGAGGCGGACCGGCTGCTGGCCTTCGACGGGACGTTGCAGCAGGGCACGATGTTCATGGGGTCGCAGGGCGGCGTCATGGGCATGGTGCGGGGCCAGGTGACCGGGCAGGGGCTGTTCACGACCACGCTCAAGGGCCACGGGTCGGTCGCCGTCATGGCGCACGGCGGGGTCATCGAGGTGCCCATCACCCCGCAGCGGCCCGTCCACGTCGATCCGCAGGCGTACGTGGCGCACCACGGCGACGTGCGCAACAAGCTGTCCACCGCGCTCGGCTGGCGCGACATGGTGGGCCGCGGCTCGGGCGAGGCGTTCCAGCTGGAGCTGAGCGGCAGCGGTGCGGTGTACGTCCAGGCGTCGGAGGAGAAGCTGTGACCACCTACCCGGGCGCGGGGCCCGTGATCCACGATCCGGCGACGCTGCCGAGCGACGACAACGTCAACGCGTACACCTTCTGCGTGGAGCTCAAGGGGAGCGAGTGGTTCCTGCAGAAGGGAAAGATGATCGCCTACTACGGGTCGATGACGTTCGAGGGCATCGGACACGGGCGTCTCGACCGTCTCGTGCGTACTTCCTTTCATTCGCCATTGCATGCGAGCGACTGGGTCGTGGCATCCGGCTCGGGCAAGATGCTCCTCGCCGACCGGGCCTTCGACGTGAATTCCTATGACCTGGACGACGGCAATCTGACCATTCGCTCGGGCAATCTCCTCGCTTTTCAGCCAAGTCTCGCGCTCAAGCAGTCGATCGTTCCGGGGTTCCTCACGCTGATCGGAACCGGGAAGTTCGTGGCGGCCTCGAACGGGCCTGTCGTGTTCATGGAACCGCCGATTCGGGTGGACCCGCAGGCACTGGTCGGCTGGGCCGACTGCCCCTCCCCGTGCCACCACTACGACCACGGCTACATGACGGGCCTGATGGGCGGTCTACGTGCGATGACGGGTATCGGCGGGGCCTCCGGCGAGGAGCACCAGTTCGAGTTCGTGGGGGCGGGCACCGTGCTGCTCCAGTCCTCGGAGACCCTCATGGAGGAGCAGGCCACGGGAGCCGTGCCGGGCGAGCCCGGCGTACCGGGTTCGGGGGCGACCACAGGTCACTCCGGACCGCAAGGCGGCACACCGCGCCTTCCCGGACAGCTGGGAGACCTCCAGCGTCGCTTCGGGCTGTGAGCGGTAGTCTGCGGAGTGTGACCTCGAACGCGTGCACAGGGTCACACCACCCTCACTAGTTCGCCTTTCAACATTTTAGGTAGACTTCATTCATGGAGACCGAGACGGCCACCCGCTGGCTGACCGATGCGGAGCAGGGCGCCTGGCGCACCCACCTGGAGGTCAACAGGCTGTTGTCCTACCAGCTCGAAAGGGATCTGCAGCCGTTCGGCCTGACAATGAACGACTACGAGATCCTGGTGAACCTCTCGGAGTCGGAGGGCGTCCGGATGCGGATGAGCGACCTCGCGGCCGCCACCCTCCAGTCCAAGAGCCGCTTGTCGCACCAGATCACCCGTATGGAGAACGCGAACCTGGTGCGGCGCGAGAACTGCGAGTCGGACCGCCGGGGGCTGTACGCGGTGCTGACCGAGCACGGCGAGGAGACGATGAGGAAGGTGGCGCCGCACCACGTGGGGTCCGTGCGCCGGCACTTCATCGACCTGCTGTCGCCCGAGGCGCTGGAGCAGCTCCACAAGTCCCTCACCCCGATCGCCGAGCATCTGCGCGGCCACCGGGGCAAGCCGTAGCGCCGGACGTACGGGCTTCAGCCCGGCGGCCGGCGCAGGGGCAACCGCAGCACGAACAGCGCGCCGCCACGCGGCGCCTGACGCACCGTGAGGGTGCCTCCGTGCCCCGCGGCGACGTCACGGGCGATGGCGAGGCCCAGTCCGGCCCCGCCGTCGTCCCTGCTGCGTGCCTCGTCGAGCCGTACGAACCGCTCGAAGATGCGCTCCCGCTGGTCCTCCGGGACGCCCGCCCCGTCGTCGGCCACCTCCAGCACCGCCCACTCCCCCTCGGCCCGCAGGGTCACGTCGATGCGCTCGCGCGCGTGCCGGCGCGCGTTGTCCAGCAGATTGGCGAGTACACGCGCCAGCTGACCGCGTGATCCGGCCACCTCCACGGACGTCACGCCGTCGAGACGCACCCCCTGCCGCCCGTCGGCCTCCTCCCGCACCAGTTCCCCCAGATCGAACCGGGCGTCCTGGGGCCGCTCCCCCGCGTCCAGCCGCGCGAGCAGCAGCAGATCGGCGGCGAGCCGCTGCAGCCGTACGGTGTCCTCGACGGCGCCCTCCACGTCGAGCAGCTCCGGGTGGGCGGCGCCGACCTCGAGCTGGGTGCGCAGCGACGCGATCGGGCTGCGCAGCTCGTGCGAGGCGTCGGCGACGAACCGCCGCTGACGCTCCACGGACGCCTCCAGCGCGGCGAGGGTCTCGTTGGTGGTGCTGGCCAGCCGGGCGATCTCGTCGTGCGTGCCGGGCTCGGGCACGCGCCGGGAGAGGTCCTCGGAGGCCGTGATGGCGGCCATCTCGGCGCGGATGCCCTCCACGGGCCGGAGCGCGCGCCGGGTCACGACGTACGTCGCGCCACCCACCGTGAGCAACAGCACCGGCAGCCCGATCAGCATGGCCGTCAGGGCGGTGCCGACGGCGTCCTGTTCGGCGGAGAGGGGCGCCCCCGCGTACACGGTCAGCGTGACGTCGTGGGGTGTGGTCACGTCCACCACGGCGAACTGGTAGTCCTCGGTGTCGCCGTCGACCGTCGCGGCGCCCTGGAGATGCTGTACGTCGCCGGAGATCTCACCGGCGCCGGGCAGGTCCTCGTCGTCGCCGTCGTCCTCGTCGTGGCCGTCACCGGTGGCCGGGCTCTCGCCGGGCCGCACCGGGTCCGCGCCCGCCACGTCGACGCGCTCGACGTCGTCCTCGGCCGCGACGATCCGCCCCTGCCGGTCCACGACCAGGACGGGGTTCTCGTCGCCGTCGGGCAGGTCCAGCCGGTCGTAGGCGAGGCCGGCCGCCAGGTCCGCGGCCACCTTGCGGGCCGCGCTGTCGGCCTGGGCGTCGGCCTGGTGGACGAGGTTGGTCCGCAGCGAGATCAGGACGGCGGCACCGGCGGCGACCAGGGCGATCGCGACGACCAGGGTCGCGGCGAGCGTGGCCCGGGCCCGTACGGACCCCAGCAGGCGCCTCATCCCGCCTCCAGCCGGTAGCCGGCCCCGCGCACGGTCTTGATCAGGTGCGCGCCCAGCTTGCGCCGCAGGGTGCTGACGTAGACCTCCACGATGTTCGGGTCGCCCTCGTACGCGAAGTCCCACACGTGCTCCAGGATGTCGCTCTTGGAGACGACCTCGCCGGCGCGCACGACGAGCTGCTCCAGCACCGAGAACTCCTTGGCGGTCAGGGTGATCTCCCGCTCCGTGAGGAAGACCCGCCGGGCGGCGGTGTCCACCTTGAGGTCGCCGACGACCCGTACCGGCGAGGCGCCCGCCGTGCCCCGACGCCGGAGCAGCGCCTTCACCCGGGCGACGAGCACCACGTACGAGAAGGGCTTGGTCAGATAGTCGTCGGCGCCCGTGTCGAGCCCCTCGGCCTCGTCGTACTCGCCGTCCTTGGCGGTCAGCATGAGGATCGGCACGTCGTGTCCGGCGGCGCGCAGGGCGGCGCACACGCGGTAGCCGTTCATGCCGGGCAGCATGATGTCGAGGATCACCAGGTCGTACACGCCCTCGCCGGCCCGGTGCAGCCCCTCCAGGCCGTCGTGGACGACGTCCACGGCGTAGCCCTCGGCCGTCAGGCCCTTGGCGAGCGACAGGGCGAGCCGCTTCTCATCCTCGACGATCAACAGGCGCATGCGACCAGCGTCCCAAACGGAAGCTGAAGAAGGCTTCAGGGGCCTTCAGGCTGGCTTCAGTGTGGCTCCGGGAGATTGGTTTCTGTCGAAAGCGAGCGCAGTCGGTCGCAATCGGTTGTATCTACCTGTATCCGGGAGGAACCATCATGAAGCGCAACATCGTCCTCGCCACCTTGGCGGCCGCGGCCCTGATCGGCGGCGGCACCGCGACAGCCTTCGCGGTCACGGGTGACGACGAGGGACCCGCGCAGCGGTCGAGCGTGCAGGTGAAGGACGACGAGCAGAGCGAGACCGACGACCGTGACGACGACGCGGCCGAGGCCGGCCTGGCGAAGGTGACGGCGGCCGACGCGATCGACGCCGCGCTGCAGCACACCTCCGGCACGGCGGTCGGCGCCGAGCTGGACAGCGAGGGCAGCGACCTCGTGTGGGAGGTGGACGTCCTGTCCTCCGGCACGACCTGGCACAGCGTCCTGGTCGACCCGGGCACCGGCAAGGTCCTCGACTCCCACGCCGAGGAGGAGGACGCCGACGACACCGACGAGGCCCGCGCCGCGCTGAAGGGCACGTCCGTCACGGCCGCCGAGGCCGCGCGGGCCGCCGCCGAGAAGGGCACGGTCACCTCCGTCGACCTCGACGACGACGATCGCGGCAACGCGTGGAACGTCGACACCACGGGCGCCGACGGCGCGGAGAGCGAGTGGCACGTCGACCTGAAGACGCAGAAGGTCACGGCGGACGACTCGGACGACGACACCGACGACCACGCGGACGACGCCGCCGACTCCGACGACGCCGCCGACTCCGACTCTGACGACTGACCTGACGTACGGGCCGCCCGTCAGCCTTCCGTCAGCCCCGCCACCAGCTCGTCCGCCGCCCGGTACGGGTCCAGCTCGCCCGTCACGATGCGCTCGGCCAGGGCGGACAGCCGGCGGTCGCCGCGCAGGTCGCCGATCCGCTCGCGCAGTGCCGTGACGGCGATCGTCTCGACCTCACGGGCGGCGCGCGCGAGGCGCCGCTCGGCCAGCACGCCGCGCTCCTCCATCCACGCCCGGTGCTTCTCCAGGGCCTCGACCACCTCGTCGACGCCCTCGCCCCGGGCTGCGACCGTCTTGACGATCGGGGGCCGCCAGTCGCCGGGACCGCGGGCCTCGCCGAGGCCCAGCATGTGGTTCAGCTCACGGGCTGTCGCGTCGGCGCCGTCGCGGTCGGCCTTGTTGACGACGTACACGTCGCCGATCTCCAGGATCCCGGCCTTGGCGGCCTGGATGCCGTCGCCCATGCCGGGGGCGAGGAGCACCACCGAGGTGTCGGCCTGGGAGGCGATCTCCACCTCCGACTGACCCACGCCGACCGTCTCGACCAGCACCACGTCGCAGCCGGCGGCGTCCAGGACTCGGATCGCCTGCGGGGCCGCCCAGGCCAGCCCGCCGAGGTGACCGCGCGTCGCCATGGAGCGGATGTACACGCCGGGGTCGGAGGCGTGCTCGGACATCCGCACCCGGTCACCGAGCAGCGCGCCGCCGGAGAACGGCGAGGACGGGTCGACGGCCAGCACGCCGACCCGCTTCCCCTGCCTGCGGTACGCCGTCACGAGCGCGGAGGTGGACGTGGACTTCCCCACGCCCGGGGAGCCGGTCAGCCCCACCACGTACGCGTTGCCCGTGAGCGGCGCCAAGGCCGCCATGACCTCCCTGAGCTGCGGGGACGCCCCCTCCACCAGGGAGATCAGCCGGGCCACGGCCCGCGGCCGGCCTTCCCTGGCCTGGGCGACCAGCGAGGAGACGTCCTGCATCACAGCTCCGTTCCGAGTGGGGCGTACGACCACGAGAGGCGACGACGAGAGGTACGGCGACGAGGGGGCTCAGGCCTTCGCCACCCGCACGATCAGCGCGTCGCCCTGCCCGCCGCCGCCGCACAGCGCCGCCGCGCCCACACCACCGCCGCGCCGCTTCAGCTCCAGCGCCAGGTGCAGGACGATACGGGCACCGGACATCCCGATCGGGTGACCCAGGGCAATCGCGCCGCCGTTGACATTCACCTTTTCCGTGGACACCCCGAGGTCCTTCATTGACTGCACCGAGACCGCGGCGAAGGCCTCGTTGATCTCGATCAGGTCGAGGTCCGAGACCTGCAGGCCCTCCTTCTTCAGGGCGTGCTGGATCGCGTTCGACGGCTGCGACTGCAAAGAGTTGTCCGGCCCGGCCACGTTCCCGTGCGCGCCGATCTCCGCGATCCAGTCCAGGCCCAGCTCCTCCGCCTTGGCCTTGCTCATCACGACGACGGCCGCCGCGCCGTCCGAGATCTGCGAGGCCGAGCCCGCGGTGATCGTGCCGTCCTTCGCGAACGCGGGGCGCAGCTTGGCGAGGGACTCCACCGTGGTCTCGCCGCGGATGCCCTCGTCCTTGCTGAAGACGACGGGCTCGCCCTTGCGCTGCGGGATCTCGACGGGCGTGATCTCCGCCTCGAAGATGCCGTTCTTCTGGGCGGCCGCGGCGCGCTGGTGCGACAGGGCGGCGATCTCGTCCTGCGCCTCCCGGCCGATGCCCAGCCGGGTGTTGTGCTTCTCGGTGGACTCGCCCATGGCGACGTTCTCGAAGGAGTCGGTCAGCCCGTCGTACGCCATCGCGTCGAGCATCTGGACCGCGCCGTACTTGAAGCCCTCGCGGGACTTCGGCAGCAGGTGGGGGGCGTTGGTCATGGACTCCTGGCCGCCCGCGACGACGATGTCGAACTCGCCCGCGCGGATCAGCTGGTCGGCGAGCGCGATGGCGTCGAGTCCCGACAGACACACCTTGTTGATGGTCAGCGCGGGCACGTTCATCGGGATGCCCGCCTTGACCGCGGCCTGCCGCGCCGGGATCTGCCCCGCCCCGGCCTGCAGCACCTGCCCCATGATCACGTACTGCACCTGGTCGCCGCCGATCCCCGCACGGTCGAGGGCGGCCTTGATCGCGAAGCCGCCGAGGTCGGCTCCGGAGAAGGACTTGAGCGAACCCAGCAGCCGTCCCATGGGCGTACGGGCGCCCGCGACGATCACCGAGGTGTTGCCGTTCGTACCGGTCATGAGGTGCGATCCCCTTCCAGCCTGCGCGGCCGAGGAGTGAACGAGGGTTTACCCGAATGTACTGAGCGGTAAGCCGGTCGTCACCGGCCGGTGAGTGTGATCGCGCGCACGTTGCGTAACCATCCCGGGAGCGCTGCACTAACAGCATGCTGACGCGAATCGACCACATCGGGATCGCCTGCTTCGACCTCGCCAAGACCGTCGAGTTCTACCGGGCGACGTACGGCTTCGAGGTGTTCCACACCGAGGTCAACGAGGAGCAGGGCGTACGCGAGGCCATGCTCAAGATCAACTCCACCGATGACGGCGGCGCCTCCTACCTCCAGCTCCTGGAGCCGGTCCGCGAGGACTCCACCGTCGCGAAGTGGCTGGCCAAGAACGGCGAGGGGGTGCACCACATCGCCTTCGGCACGGCGGACGTCGACGCCGAGTCCGCGGACATCCGCGGCAAGGGCGTCCGCGTGCTGTACGACGAGCCGCGGCGCGGCTCCATGGGGTCGCGGATCACCTTTCTGCACCCCAAGGATTGTCATGGCGTTCTGACAGAACTGGTCACATCGGCGACAGTTGAGTCACCTGAGCACTGACCGCCGTACATATGGGCCGGTAGGGTTGGGGACGGCCGTCGCCCTGTTCGGTGACGGCCGGGTTCCCGCCGCCTTGTGGCGACGGGATCCGAGGGCCGGGGTCCAGGTTTCGGGGGACGAGGGCGAGGGCGTGAGCCCGTTACGCCGTTGATCTGACACCATTCCCCGGGGGCCCCGTTCGACGAATGGACGGAGCTCGTACCAAGAAGCTTGCGACCAGGGGACGGATGGGACCGCGCAGTGCGGGGCTACGAACGCCAGGAGCGAGAGCCGGCGGCTGACGTCGACCACCTCTCTCGGTTCGAGGCCGAGATGGATCGGCTGAAGACCGAGCGGGAGAAGGCGATCCAGCACGCCGAGGACCTCGGCTACCAGGTCGAGGTGCTGCGCGCCAAGCTGCACGAGGCGCGCCGCTCCCTCATGTCCCGGCCCGCCTACGACGGCGGCGATCTCGGCTACCAGGCCGAGCAGATGCTGCGCCAGGCGCAGGTGCAGGCCGACCAGCTGCGCGCCGAGGCCGAGCGCGAGCTCAGCCAGGCCCGCGCGCAGACGCAGCGCATCCTCCAGGAGCACGCCGAGCAGGCCGCCCGGCTCCAGGCCGAGCTGCACCAGGAGGCGGTCACCCGCCGCCAGCAGCTCGACCAGGAGCTCGCCGAGCGCCGGCAGACCGTCGAGTCGCACGTCAACGAGAACGTCGCCTGGGCCGAGCAGCTGCGCGCCCGCACCGAGCAGCAGGCCCGCCGGCTCCTCGACGAGTCCCGTGCCGAGGCCGAGCAGGCGCTGGCCGCCGCCCGCGCGGAGGCCGAGCGGGTCGCCGCCGAGGCCCGCCAGCGGATGCAGGGCGAGGCGGAGGCCGCCCGCGCGGAGGCCGACCAGCTCCTGCGCCGGGCCCGCGCGGACGCCGAACGGCTGCTGAACGCCGCCTCCGCGCAGGCCCAGGAGGCCACCGAGCACGCCGAGCAGCTGCGCTCCGCCTCCGCGAGCGAGTCGGACACCGCCCGCCGCCAGGCCGGCGAGCTGAGCCGCGCCGCCGAGCAGCGCATGGCGGAGGCCGAGACGGCGCTGCGCGAGGCCCGCTCCGAGGCCGACAAGGTGGTCGCCGAGGCCAAGGAGGCCGCGGCCAAGGCCCTGGCGAGTGCCGAGTCGACGAACGAGCAGCGCACCCGCACCGCCAAGGAGCAGGTCGCCCGGCTGGTCGGCGAGGCCACCAAGGAGGCCGAGGCGACCAAGGCGGACGCCGAGCAGCTCGTCGCGGACGCCAGAGCCGAGGCCGAGAAGATCGTCGCCGAGGCCGCCGAGAAGGCCCGCTCGATCACCGCCGAGGAGACCGCCTCCCAGCTGTCGAAGGCGGCGAGAACCGCCGAGGACGTCCTCAACAAGGCGTCGGAGGACGCCAAGAAGACCACGAAGGCCGCCGCCGAGGAGGCCGAGCGCATCCGCACGGAGGCGGAGGCCGAGGCGGACCGGCTGCGGGCCGAGGCGCACGACATCGCCGAGCAGCTCAAGGGCGCGGCGAAGGACGACACCAAGGAGTACCGCGCCAAGACGGTCGAGCTTCAGGAGGAGGCGCGCCGGCTGCGCGGCGAGGCCGAGCAGCTGCGGTCCGAGGCGGTCGCCGAGGGCGAGCGCATCCGCTCCGAGGCGCGGCGCGAGGCCGTCCAGCAGATCGAGGAGGCGGCGAAGACCGCCGAGGAGCTGCTCGCCAAGGCCAAGGCGGACGCGGACGAGATGCGCGGCACGGCCACGGCGGACAGCGAGAAGGTCCGCACCGAGGCCATCGAGCGGGCCACGACGCTGCGCCGCCAGGCCGAGGAGACCCTGGAGCGCACCCGCGAGGAGGCCGAGCGGCACCGCGCGGAGGCCGAGGAGCGGTCCGAGGCCGTGAAGGCCGAGGCCGAGCGGGCGGCCCGCGAGCTGCGTGAGGAGACCGAGCGCGCTGTCGCGGCCCGCCAGGCGGAGGCCGAGACGGAGCTGACCCGGCTGCAGACCGAGGCGGAGTCCCGGCTGGCCTCGGCCGAGCAGGCGCTCACCGACGCCCGCGCGGAGGCCGAGCGCATCCGCCGCGAGGCGGGTGAGGAGAGCGACCGGCTGCGCTCCGAGGCCGCCGAGCGGAGCCGTACGCTCCAGGCGCAGGCCGAGGCGGAGGCCCAGCGGCTGCGCGACGAGGCCGCCTCCGACGCGTCCGCCTCGCGGGCCGAGGGCGAGGCCGTCGCCGTACGGCTGCGCACGGAGGCCGCCACCGAGGCGGAGCGGCTGAGGTCCGAGGCGCAGGAGACCGCCGACCGGGTACGGGCCGAGGCCCAGGCCGCGGCCGAGCGGCTGGCGGCCGAGAGCGCCGAGACGCTGGCCGCCGCGCAGGAGGAGGCCGCCCGGCGCCGCCGCGAGGCCGAGGAACTCCTCGGATCCGCACGGCAGGAGGCCGACCAGGAGCGCGAGCGGGCCCGCGAGCAGAGCGAGGAGCTGCTGGCCTCGGCGCGCAAGCGCGTGGAGGAGGCCGAGGCCGAGGCGACACGGCTGGTCGAGGAGGCCGACCGGCGGGCCACCGAGATGGTGTCGGCCGCCGAACAGCACGCCCAGCAGGTGCGCGACTCCGTGGCCGGGCTGCACGAGCAGGCCCAGGAGGAGATCACGGGCCTGCGCAGCGCCGCCGAGCACGCGGCCGAGCGCACGCGCACCGAGGCGCAGGACGAGGCCGACCGGGTCCGCTCCGACGCCTACGCGGAGCGGGAGCGGGCCGGCGAGGACGCTGCCCGGGTCCGGCGCGAGGCGGCCGAGGAGGCGGAGGCCGCCAAGTCCCTGGCCGAGCGCACCGTTTCGGAGGCGCTCACCGAGGCCGAGCGGATGCGCTCGGAGGCCGCGGAGGAGGCCCAGCGCGTTCGTACCGAGGCGTCCGAGCACGCCCAGCGGGTCCGTACCGAGGCCTCGGACACCATCGCGAAGGCCGAGCAGGACGCCACGCGCACCCGGGCGGAGGCCCGCGAGGACGCGAACCGCATCCGCTCGGACGCGGCCGCGCAGGCCGACACGCTCATCACGGAGGCGGCCGCCGAGGCGGAGCGCCTCACCACCGAGACGGCGGCGGAGACCGAGCGGGTACGTGCCGAGTCGACGGCGAAGGCCGAGCGGCTGATCGCGGACGCGACCGGCGACGCCGAGCGGCTGCGGGCCGAGGCGTCGGAGGCGGTGGCCTCGGCGCAGCAGCACGCGGAGCGGACGCGTGACGAGGCCGGGCGGATCAAGGTGGAGGCCGAGGCCGAGGCGGAGCGGATCACCGCGGCCGCGCGCGAGGAGGCCGAGCGGACGCTGGACGAGGCGCGCAAGGACGCCAACAAGCGGCGCTCCGAGGCCGCCGAGCAGGTCGACAAGCTCATCACGGAGACCGCGGGCGAGGCCGACAAGCTGATCTCGGAGGCGCAGGCGACCGCGCTGAAGACGACCGCGGACGCCGAGGCGCAGGCCGACACGATGGTCGGCGCCGCCCGCAAGGAGGCCGACCGGCTGGTCAAGGAAGCGACCGTGGAGGGCAACTCCCGGGTGGAGAAGGCCCGTGCGGACGCGGACGAGCTGCTGGTCGGGGCGCGCCGGGACGCGACCGCGATCCGGGAGCGCGCCGAGGAGCTGCGCGACCGCATCACGACCGAGATCGAGGAGCTGCACGAGCGGGCCCGCCGCGAGTCGGCCGAGACGATGAAGGCGGCGGGCGACCGGTGCGACGCCCTCATCAAGGCCGCCGAGGAGCAGCTGGCGAAGGCCCAGGCCAAGGCGAAGGAGATCGTCTCCGAGGCCAACTCCGAGGCGGGCAAGGTGCGGATCGCCGCCGTCAAGAAGGCCGAGGCGCTGCTCAAGGAGGCCGAGCAGAAGAAGTCCACGCTCGTCCGCGAGGCCGAGGAGCTCAAGGCGGAGGCGATCCGCGAGGCGAAGCGCACCGTCGAGGAGGGCAAGCGCGAGCTGGAGATCCTGGTCCGGCGCCGTGAGGACATCAACGCGGAGATCTCGCGTGTCCAGGACGTCCTGGAGGCGCTGGAGTCCTTCGAGGCCCCGTCGGGCAGCAAGGACGGTGTTAAGGCCGGCGCCGCCGCAGGTGTCACCCGTTCGGGTGGCAAGGCATCAGACGCCTAACGAGGTGAGGATGAGGCGGGTACGGTCCCGCCTCATTCGCCCCGACTTTCGGATGCACGGTGTCAAGGTTTCGTGACCTGAGGTAACTTGGGCCATCGGCCGCAGTGGCAGGAGTACACGCGGGTGGCTCGGGAGGGCCCTGATCTCCCCGGTGCCGCCCGGACGGGAGGCGCCGCGTCGCATTCACCGGGAATTTCAACACATACACCCCCCGGCAAGTCCTTCCCTCGGCCGACCACCCAAAAGGGGTGTCATTCTCCAGATCAAACGCGCATCTGCTCGATGACACGCCGCTTTGCCCCCTAGGATTCCCCTTATCACCTCACCGGTCTCTTTCGACAGGAACCCCATGAGCGACACTTCCCCCTACGGCTTCGAGCTTGTGCGGCGTGGGTACGACCGCGCTCAGGTGGACGAACGCATTTCGAAGCTCGTCTCCGACCGTGACAGTGCTCTGGCCCGTATCACTGCTCTGGAAAAGCGCATCGAGGAGTTGCACCTCGAAACGCAGAACGCCCAGGCCGCGGTCAGTGACGCCGAGCCGTCGTACGCGGGTCTCGGCGCGCGCGTCGAGAAGATCCTCCGTCTCGCCGAGGAAGAGGCGAAGGACCTGCGTGAGGAGGCCCGCCGCGCCGCCGAACAGCACCGCGAGCTGGCCGAGTCCGCCGCCCAGCAGGTGCGCAACGACGCAGAATCGTTCGCCGCCGAGCGCAAGTCGGCGGCCGAGGACGAGGGCGTCCGGATCGTCGAGAAGGCCAAGACCGACGCGTCGCAGCTGCGCGCCGAGGCGCAGAAGGACGCGCAGTCCAAGCGCGAGGAGGCGGACGCCCTCTTCGAGGAGACCCGCGCCAAGGCCGCGCAGGCCGCCGCCGACTTCGAGACCAACCTGGCCAAGCGCCGCGAGCAGTCCGAGCGCGACCTGGCCTCCCGTCAGGCCAAGGCCGAGAAGCGCCTGGCCGAGATCGAGCACCGCGCCGAGCAGCTCCGGCTGGAGGCCGAGAAGCTGCGCACCGACGCCGAGCGCCGCGCCCGCCAGACGGTGGAGACCGCGCAGCGCCAGGCCGAGGACATCGTGGCCGACGCCAACGCCAAGGCCGACCGCATCCGTTCGGAGTCCGAGCGCGAGCTGGCCGCCCTCACCAACCGCCGCGACTCGATCAACGCCCAGCTCACGAACGTCCGCGAGATGCTCGCGACGCTCACCGGTGCCGCGGTCGCCGCGGCCGGCACGCCGTCGACGGATGACGAGCCGATCTCCCGGGGAGTTCCGGCGCAGCAGTCCCGGTGACAGCAGCAGTACCGGTGACAAGGGTCCGAGCACAGCGGGTCCGAGCACAGCAGTTCCGGTGACAGCCGGGCCGGTCGACCGGGTCCGGTAACGCCTGAGGGTTTCCCCGTGCGAAGCCCCCTGCCGCTGAGGTGGCAGGGGGCTTCGTCCCGTTCTAGCGTGAGTTCCATGATCGAGCTCGAGGGGCTGACCAAGCGGTACGGCGAGAAGGTGGCGGTCAACCACCTCACCTTCGCCGTCCGGCCGGGCCTCGTGACGGGGTTCCTGGGGCCGAACGGCGCCGGGAAGTCGACCACCATGCGGATGATCCTCGGTCTCGACCGGCCCACCGCGGGCGATGTCCGTATCGACGGCAGGCACTACGACCGGCTCAAGGACCCGATGAAGTACATCGGCGCCCTGCTGGACGCGAAGGCCGTGCACGGCGGGCGGAGCGCGTACCACCATCTGCTGTGCCTCGCCCAGGCCAACGGCATCCCGACGAGCCGGGTGCACGAGGTCCTCGGCACGGTGGGGCTCACGGCGGTCGCCCGCAAGAAGGCCAAGAACTTCTCGCTCGGCATGGGCCAGCGGCTCGGCATCGCGGGCGCGCTGCTCGGCGATCCGCGCATCCTGATGTTCGACGAGCCGGTCAACGGGCTCGACCCGGAGGGCATCCACTGGATCCGCACGCTGATGCAGAACCTGGCCGCGCAGGGCCGTACGGTCTTCGTGTCCTCGCATCTGATGAGCGAGATGGCGCTGACCGCGGAGCACCTCGTCGTCATCGGGCAGGGGCGGCTGCTCGCCGACACCTCCATGGCGGACTTCATCCGCCGCAACTCCCGGTCATATGTGCGTTTGCGTACGCCGCAACGCGAGCAGTTGCTCGACCTGCTGCACCGGGAGGGGATCACGCCCGTCGAGGCGGGCGACGGGGCGCTGGAGGTGGACGACGCACGGTCGGAGCACCTCGGTGAGCTGGCCGCCCGGCACGGGATCGTGCTGCACGAGCTGAGTCCCCGGCAGGCCTCGCTGGAGGAGGCGTTCATGCGGCTGACGGCCGAGTCGGTGGAGTACCACGCGCACACCGGCTCGGCACAAGCGCCCCAGCCGTCCCGTCCGTGGGGAGCCGACTGGAAGAAGGGGTCCTGACCATGGCGGCAGCGCAGGTCGTCCGCTCCGAGTGGACCAAGATCCGGTCGGTGGCCTCCACGGTGTGGACGCTGTCGCTCGCCGTGGTCGTCACCCTCGCCCTCGGCATGCTGATCTCCGCGCTGTCGAACCGGGAGTTCGACCGGCTGGGCCCCGAGGACCGGTTCACCTTCGACCCGACGCTCATCAGCTTCGCCGGGATGAGCCTGGGTCAGCTCGCGATGATCGTGTTCGGGGTGCTCGTGGTGTCGAACGAGTACAGCACCGGGATGATCCGCACCTCGTTGGCCGCCGTTCCGCAGCGCGGCACCTTCCTCTTCAGCAAGATCGCGGTGGCGACGCTGCTCGCGCTGCTCGTGTCGCTCGCCACCGCCTTCGCCACGTTCTTCCTGGGGCAGGCGATGCTCGACGAGCACGGCACGTCGATCGGCGAGCCCGGAGTGCTGCGCGCGGTCGTCGGCGGCGGGCTCTACATGACGCTCATCGCGGTGTTCTCGATGGGCGTCGCGACGATGCTGCGCTCGCCGATGCTGTCGCTCGGCATCCTGATGCCGTTCTTCTTCCTGATCTCCAGCGTCCTGGGCAATGTGCCGGCGACGGAGAAGATCGGCCGCTTCCTGCCGGACCAGGCCGGCCGGAAGATCATGGAGGTGGTCCCGGCGGCCGGCGACGACACCCCGTACGGGCCGTGGGGCGGGCTGGGCATCATGGCGCTCTGGGTCGTCGCGGCGCTCGTGGGCGGGTATGTGCTGCTGCGGCGGCGCGACGCCTAGGCGCTCCGCCGGACGGCCGGTTTCCCGGCTGCGGGTCCGTCGTGGCCGGTCGCGCAGTTCCCCGCGCCCCTTCGGGGCGCGGCCCGTTTCCGTCGGGTCCGGCTCCCGCAAGGCGGTGATCCGGCCGGGGAACCGGCGGTACACGCGCGACCAGGCAAGACGTGTCCCTGCCAAGGCGGTGGCGATGACCTGGGATGTTCTGCTTCGCCTTGATGGGAACCGTCAGCACCTGGATATCCTCCTAACCCTTACGGGGGCGTGCGCCCCGACGTCCTGAAGTTTTCGATGGGTGCGGAGCATGATCGAGGCAGTCGGCCTGACGAAGCGCTACGGCGCCAAGACGGCCGTGTACAACCTTTCCTTCCAGGTCCGGCCGGGCACCGTCACTGGCTTCCTCGGGCCCAACGGCTCGGGCAAGTCGACGACCATGCGCATGATCCTCGGCCTCGACAACCCGACGTCGGGCCATGTGACGATCGGCGGCCACCCGTACCGGAAGCTGCCGAACGCGCCCCGCCAGGTGGGTGCCCTGCTGGACGCCAAGGCCGTGCACGGAGGCCGCAGCGCACGCAGCCATCTGCTGTGCCTGGCGCAGCTGTCGGGCATCCCCGCGCGGCGCGTGGACGAGGTGCTCGGCGTCGTCGGCCTCCAGGACGTGGCCCGCAAGCGGTCCAAGGGCTTCTCGCTCGGCATGGGCCAGCGGCTCGGCATCGCCGCGGCGCTGCTCGGCGACCCCCAGGTGCTGCTCTTCGACGAGCCGGTCAACGGCCTCGACCCGGAGGGCATCCTCTGGGTGCGCAACCTGATGAAGTCCCTCGCCGCCGAGGGCCGCACCGTGTTCGTGTCGTCCCATCTGATGAGCGAGATGGCGCTGACCGCGGATCACCTCATCGTGATCGGGCGCGGCCAGCTGCTCGCCGACATGAGCGTCAAGGACTTCATCTCGGCGAACTCGGCCGACTTCGCCCGGGTGCGCACCCCCGACACCGAGCAGCGCGAGAAGCTGACGGCCGCGCTGTCCGAGGCGGGCGGACAGGTGCTGCCCGAGCCGGACGGCGCGCTCCGGATCACCGGGCTGCCGCTGCCGCGGATCAGCGACCTCGCGCACGACGCCGACGTACGGCTGTGGGAGCTGTCGCCGCACCAGGCCTCCCTGGAGGAGGCGTACATGCGGATGACGCAGGCCGCCGTCGACTACCGCTCGACGATCGACCAGAAGGAAGGGCTCATGCAGCCCCTGCCGCCCGGCACGCAGCCCCCGATGCCGGTGCCCGGGCAGGGACAGCCGGGCTGGTACGCCCCGCCGCCGCCCCAGCAGGGCGGTCAGCCCTTCGCCATGCCGCAGCTGCCGCAGCCGGGACCGTACGGTGCGCCGGGCGGCCCCGCCGCCCCGGCACCCGGGCAGCCCAACCCGTACGCCGGCCAGGCACCGGCCACGCCGCCGGCCCAAACGCCCGCGCAGCCCGCCGTCGCGCCGGCGGCCCCGCAGCCTCCCGCGCAGCCCGCCGACCGGGCGCCCGCCGAGTCCGCCGCGCCGGCGGCCGAACCCGCGGCCGAGCAGCCCGCGCCCGCCGACGCCGACCCGACCAAGCCCGAGGACGCCCGATGAGCACGCCCCAGCCCCCCACGACCCAGCCACCCGCGCCCCAGCAGCCCGCGCCGCACTGGCAGGCGGCGCCCGGCCCGTCGTACACCTCGCCCATCCCCGTCGTGCGCACCCACCTCGGCCACGCGCTCGCCTCCGAGTGGACGAAGATCCGGTCGGTGCGCTCGACGATGTGGACGCTCGGCATCTTCCTGCTCCTGGTGATCGGTATCGGGTTCCTGGTCGCCGCGCAGACGTCCGACAGCGACTTCGCCGACGTCCCGTACACCGTCCCCGCCTTCTTCGGCCTGATCCTCGGGCAGATCTGCCTGATCACGCTGGGCGTGCTGGTGATCGCCTCGGAGTACGGCACGGGGATGATCCGTACGACGTTCACGGCCTCGCCGCAGCGCCACCGGGTGCTCGCCGCCAAGCTGATGGTCTTCTTCGCGGTGGCCTTCGTGGTGTCGGCCTTCGCGATCGGGCTGGTCGGGCTGTTCACCGCGAGCCTGCACTCCGAGCCGTCCAGCACCCCGTGGGCCGGCACGGTCGTCATGGGCGCCCTGTACGTCTCGCTGCTCGGCGTCCTCGCGCTCGCGGTGGGCTCGATGCTGCGGCACTCGGCGGGTGCGATCACCGCGATGCTCGGCCTGGTGCTGGTGCCCGCGATCCTGCCCGCGTTCCTGATGCTCTCCGAGAGCATGCGCACGGTCGGCGAGAAGATGATGGAGTACAACGCCCCCAACTCGCTCGCCGCGATCTTCGGAATGGACACCGAGAACGGCGGCGCCGCCCAGCTCGGCCTGCTCGCCGGCCTCACGGCCGCGGCGATCGCCGGCGCGTTCGTCCTGCTGGACCGCAGGGACGTGTGACGGCCGCGGAGAGCCGCGAAGAGGGCTAGAAACGCGGGGCGTTACGGGACCGCTGCACCTGCGAGGTGCGGCGGTCCCGCGCGTTCCAGCAGGCCTTGTGCCAGTGGCGGCGGTCGTCGACGCCCGCGTGCTCGGGCCAGGCGACCACATGCGGCACACCTGAGGGGATCATCTGGTCACAGCCCGGGCAGCGGTACGTCTTGCCCGCGGCGCTGGCGCCCGCGACATGCCGCACGCTCCACTCCTCGCCCCGCCAGCTCTCGGTGGACTGCCAGCCTCCGTAGCGGTCGGCGGGGTCCTCGTCGGCGCTCCGGCCGGACGAGCCGGCACCCTTGGGTCGGTTGCGACGCGGGGACACAGGACACCTCACGGGGCAGTACAGGCAGCACGAATCCCATCCAGCCTACGCGGGCGGCGCGGGCACGGGCGCGCCCCCGAACCGGTACCTGTCCCTTTCCGGCGGTCACATTCAGCAGACAATCCGCAAATCCCGCCGCTGCCCGTGTCTTGGGCACGTGTCAGGCGGTTATGCCAGTGGGGGAGCTCCGCGTCGGGGCCGAGAAAGCAGGAAATGGCATGCGTGTTGGAAGTTTTGTACTGGCGGCCCAGTTTCCCGGACAGGGCCAGGGGGAGGCACTGCACCGCGCCGTGCGGACGGGGGAGGCCGCCGAAGAAGCGGGCCTGGACTCGGTATGGCTGGCCGAGCACCACTTCGTGCCCTACGGGACGTGCCCCTCGGCGATCACCCTCGCCGCGTTATTGCTGGGACGCACCCGGCGGATCCGGGTCGGTACGGCGGTCAGTGTGCTGTCCACCGCTCACCCCGTGGCCCTCGGTGAGCAGGCGGCGCTGCTGCACGTGACGTCGGGCGGCCGGTTCTCGCTGGGTGTGGGCCGCGGCGGGCCCTGGGTGGACCTGGCGGTCTTCGGGACGGGGATCGAGGCGTACGAGAACGGGTTCCCGGAATCACTCGATCTGCTGGTGCGCTGGCTGCGCGAACCATCGGTCGGAGCTTCGGGGGAACGATTCAGCTTCCCCGAGGTCCCAGTGGTCCCCAGGCCCTCGGAGGTCCTCGAGGACGGACCGGGCCCGGAGGTCGTCGTCGCCTGCACCTCCCCGCCGAGCGTCCGGCTCGCGGCCGAGCGCGGACTGCCCATGCTGCTCGGGATGCACGTCGGGGACGAGGAGAAGGCCGAGATGGTCGCGCTGTGGCGGCGGCACGCGCGCGCGGCGGGCCGTTCGCCGGACGCGATCGCCGCGGCCGGCCATGTGTCCGCCGGGGTCTGCCAGATCGCGGACCGGCGGACGGACGCGGTCGAGGTGCTCACCAAGGCGATGCCGGGCTGGCTGCGGCAGGGGCTCGCCGCCCACCGGACGGTGGACGGCCGCCACCGTGCGATGCGGGATCCGATGGCGTACACCGAACTGCTCTGCGGACTGCACCCGGTGGGGACGGCGCGGCTGTGCGCCGACCGGCTGGCGGCGACCTCCGAGCGGACGGGCATCACGCGGTTCGCCCTGCTCGTCGAGGGCTCGGGCGACCTCGCGACCACCGAGGAGAACGTACGGCGGCTCGGCGCCGAGGTACTCCCCCAGGTGCGATGAGCGGCCGGGCCACGGCCCGGCCGCCCGGATGCGGCTGAGCCGCGGACGGTGCGGTGGGGTCCTGGCCGGCCCGGAACCGGTGTCGCCGGTGCCGCCGGGCCGTGGACCCGTGGCCGCGGTCGCACGACCGCGGCCGACGTGGAGCTTGCCGCCCCTGTACATAACACCTCCCGCGTACGAGGCGGCAAGCTGCGCGGGCTGCTCAGCAGTCCCGGAGTTCCGGTGACTGGTTCAGCAGCTGGTTGCGGACCGAGGTGAAGCGGGCGAGCGTCTCGTCCACTGCGGGGTCCAGCGGGAAGACGGCCACCCGGTGGCAGTTCTGGAAGGCCAGCCGCACACCGAAGTGCCGCTGCAGCGCGCCGCGTATCGCGTCACTCGCGAGCGCACGCAGCAGCTGGCCACGTGCCTGCTCGTCCGGCGGCGGCGTCTGGTTGTCGGCGAAGTCTCCGCCGTCCACCTTCAGCTGGGCCACCAGGGAGCTGATCATCTCCCATGCAAAGGGCAGGGAGGTCCGGACGCAGTCGACGAAAGCGGCTTCGTCGACCTCGCCTCGCTCGGCCTGTTCGAGTAGGGCCGGTGAGACGTCGAGCGACATGGGTTCTCCTCTCGCACCCCCGCGGGAGCGGGGGTTGACGGACAAGGCGGGAGCCCGCGATGCGACCACTCTGCGTACATGCATCGCGACCACCTGTTTCCACCGTAAGCATCGCGGGGAGGCGACACCAGAAGAGAAGGGCTCAGATAGTCACAATCAGCCATTAATGATCTAAGTTGCCTACGGCACGTGACAATTGCCAGGCACATGCGCCGCGCGGAACGTCGCATACCGCTCCGGGGGGCGCACGCGTCGGCGGTGAGGTGGGCGAATCGCGTCCGCCGAGGGGTGTCGAGTAGCGTTTCCGACCATGCGTCTCGTCATTGCCCGGTGCTCCGTCGATTACGCCGGCCGGCTCACCGCCCACCTGCCCTCGGCCCCCCGTCTGATCCTGGTGAAGGCGGACGGCAGTGTGTCGATCCACGCCGACGACCGGGCCTACAAGCCCCTGAACTGGATGTCGCCGCCCTGCACGCTGAAGGAGGGCACCGGGGACGAGGAAGGCGTCTGGACGGTCGTCAACAAGGCCGGCGAGAAGCTGATCATCACGATGGAGGAGATCCTCCACGACTCCTCGCACGAGCTCGGTGTCGATCCCGGCCTGATCAAGGACGGTGTGGAGGCGCATCTGCAGGAGCTGCTCGCCGACCGCATCGAGACCCTCGGCGAGGGCTACACGCTCATCCGCCGCGAGTACATGACGGCCATCGGCCCCGTCGACATCCTGTGCCGCGACGCCGAGGGGCAGACCGTGGCCGTCGAGATCAAGCGGCGCGGGGAGATTGACGGAGTCGAACAACTGACCCGTTACCTAGACCTGCTGAACCGGGACCCCCACCTCGCGCCGGTCCGCGGCATCTTCGCGGCCCAGGAGATCAAGCCCCAGGCCCGCGTCCTCGCCACGGACCGCGGCATCGGGTGCCAGACCCTCGACTACGACGCGCTGCGAGGCATCGAGGACGACAAACTTCGCTTGTTCTGAGCGGTACGTTTACGGCCGAGGGCCGGGTCCGTGATATCGGCCCCGGCCCTCGGCTTCACTCCCGCCGCCCCGGTACGGAACGAACCGTCACCGCACGCGCACCCGTCAGACGCTCACCGCATCCCCGGCCGAACCGGCACCGCGCCGCTCCGCGGAGCACTGGCCGGGCCACTGGTGGGCACCGCGGTCCCCCGGTGACGAGGCCATGAGCACCGCGGCCCACCGGGGAGGAGTCCGCCGGCGGCCGGACCACCGGCCAGGACCGACGGCCGGACCACCGGCCACAACCGAGGGCCGGATCCCCGACCTCAGGACCCGGCCCTCAGTTTCGCTCCCGTCACTCCCGTACGAGACCGTCACCGCACGCACACCCGTCAGACGCTCACCGCATCCCCGGCCGAACCGGCACCGCCGCTCTGCGGAGCACTGGCCGAGCCGCTGGTGGGCACCGGGTCGCCGGCGGTCGGGCTGCCGGCCGAGGCGGTCGTCTGCGAGGGAGGCGAGTCGTCCGGCTCCGGTTCGTCGGGCTCGGTGGTCGGATCCGTGGGACCCGTGGGGTCCGTGGGTTCCGACGGACCCGTCGAGGGGACGTCGGGCGACTCCGAACCCGGGTCGGTCTCCGGCGGCGGCGACGGCTTGCCGGGCGCGGACGGCGACTTCGAGGGCGTCCTCGACGGGGGCTTCGCCGGGTCGTCCGGCCGCTGCGTACCGCTCGGCTCGTCCGACGGTTCGGCGCTGTCGGCCGGGGTCGGGTCGTCCGACGTGCCGTAGGTGCCGTCCGGTCCCGGGTTCGTGGGCGTGCTCATGATGCGCGGCTCGTCGTTCCCGCCCTCCTTCACGCGGTCCGCGCCCAGGCCGCCGTCGTCGGCCCCCTGGCTGGCCGACGGATCGACCCCGACCTGCTCGGAGGGGACGCCGCCACCGCCGTCGGAGGTGGCGCCCAGCGTCACCACGGTGCCGAGCACGGCGGCGAGCAGCGCGCCCGCACCGGCCGCCACCAGGTTGCGCCGGGTGCCGCTGACCAGCCGGCCCTTGATGCCGCCCTTGGCCGTGGCGGCGCCGACGCGGTTCGTGACCACCGTGGAGGCGGTGTCGTCCGCCGCGGGCCGGGGCCCGGTGTACGCCGCGGCGAGGCCGGCCGGGACACCACCGGCGGGACCGGCGGAGACACCCCCGACGGGAACGCCACCGGCCGGGACACCGCCGGGCGGCGACGCCGACTCCTCGTGCCGGGCGTCCGGCACCTCCTCCCCCGCCGCCGTGCGGCCGCCGGGCGGGGTGGCCCCGGAGCGATCGGCGACCAGGGCGAGGGCGCGGCGGCCGGCGACCGTGCCGCGCTTGTCGGCGAGGGCGCCGCGCAGCCCGATGGACGCCTCCAGTTCGGCGCGGGACCGCTCCAGCTGCCCGGTGCAGAGCGCGAGTATGCCCAGCTCATGGTGGAAGTAGGCCTGCTCGCCGACCTCACCGGCGAGCCGGGACGCCTCGGCGCCGGACCGCAGCGCCCGCTCCCAGGCGCCCCAGTCCAGCCCCGCGGCGAACGCGGGCGCGGCCTGCCGGGCGAGCCGCACGGCAGCGCTCTCCTCGCCCTCGCCGGGAGGCGTCGTCAGCGGTACCAGCAGGGTCAGCGCGGCCAGGATCGCGTCCGCCTCGGCCGAGACCCGCTCGGGTGTGACCGAGGGGTGCCCGGCCCACCAGGAGTAGTGCTGGGCGGCGGTGACGGCGCGCTCGTCGGCGCCCTCGCCGTACCCGGCGTCCTCCAGCTGCAGCTGCACTCCGGCCGCGAGCCGGTAGCGGGCGCCGACCGGGGTGACCAGTGCGCTGTTCACGAGTTCGGCGAGTGCCGCGTCCGCGTGGGTGTCCCCCACCAGCGCGGGCAGATGCGCCTGGTGCGGCACCTCCCCGCCGAGCGCCACCGCGAACCTCAGCGTCTCGCGCGCCGACTCGCTCAGCCGGGACGCGAGCAGCGCGGCGGGCGCGGCGGCCTCGGCGAGCGACGGCAGGGGCATGTCCCCGGCGTCCCCGCCGTGGAAGTGCCCCGGCTCGGACGACTGCCCAGCGGCCGGGGCCTCCGCGAAGACACCGGCGTCGTCGAAGGCGTCCGCCTCGGCGCGCAGCCGGTCCCGCTGCCGCAGCAGCGCTCCGGCCTGCATGAACCTGAGCGGCAGGCCCTCGGACTCGAACCAGAGGTCACCCGCCCAGTTGGCCTCGTCCTCGGTGAGGACCCGGCCGATGGCACGCTCCAGCAGCTTCACACCGCCGTCGCGGTCGAGTCCGCCGAGGAAGACCTCTTCGAGGGGGGAGTCGCCGGTCGGCGCGGGCACCTCGGGCGTGGCGGCGATCAGGAACGCGCACTCGGGGGTCGCGTCGAGCAGTTCGTCGAGCGCGCTGCCGCCGAACTCCACGTCGTCCAGGACGACGACCGCGCCGATCTCGCGGACGTGCTCCCGGAGTTCGTCCTCCGCGAGCCGGTGGAGCGGGGCCTTGTGGACGGCGGCGAAGAGGTCGTACAGCAGGTCCGTGGCGGTGCGCCGGTGGCCGGTCAGGCGGACGACGCCGTCGGGGGCGAGGTCCGCGCAGTCCTCGGCCACCAGGTCGAGCAGCGCGGTGCGGCCGGAACCCGAGGGGCCGGTGAGACGGACGGAGCGGCCGCGCGCGAGGAGCCGTACGAGCCGCTCGCGTTCCTCCTCCCGCTGGAGCAGCGGCAGCCGGGGCCGGGAGGGCCCGGCCGGGACGGGCGGACGCGCGGCGCGGTCGGCCTCGGCACGCTCGTCGGCCGGGTACTTCTCGGGCCGGCCGGGACGTTCCCCGGGCGGGCAGTTCTCGATCTCGCTGCCGTCGACGGGGTTCACGGTGAGCAGGAAGTCGCCCGTGACGACCTGGACGGTACGGGCGAGGGCCGGAGCATGCTGGCCGAAATCCGGTGTCAGCGCGTCACGTGGCGGGCGCGCGCGAGGCGCTGGGCCGCCGTCGTGGCCGTACTCTTCCGGTTCCCGGTTCATCGGGTCCATAGGTTTCGCCCCCCAAAGCGTCGTGTGCTTCCTCAGCCCCTCCCGGCCGTGCCGCACACCACGCTGTCGCTTCTGGTCCGGTGCCCACTCGAGGGTGGTCGGGCAGCGGGCAGCCGAACCCTAAACCTTGGGTCAGTATCCCTGACCAGCCGGGGTACCGCGCCGCCCGAGACGTCACAGTCTCATGAGGATTGCGTGCGTGGTGCGTTCGTTTCCCGCTCATCCGGGTGTCCCGTGTCCGCGCTGTCACACGTAACCCGTACGTGCCGTTATGGACGCCTGTTCACTCGCCGGTCGTCCGGCGCGCGGCGTACCGATTCACCCGGCCGTGGCCGGTCGTCACATGCGGTCGTGCACACGCGGCGGTCACACGCGGTCATCACACGGCGGTGGTCACGCGTGATGGTCACACGCGAGGCAGTGACTCCACCCCGATGCCGCCCTCGATGGCCAGGATCCGGTGCAGCCGGGTGGCCACCAGCAGGCGCTGCATCTGCGGCGGTACGTCCCGCAGCACCAGCCGCCGTCCGCACCGCCCCGCCCGCCGGTGGACGCCCATGATGACGCCGAGTCCGGTGGCGTCCCAGGAATCCAGCTCTGACAGATCGAGCACCAGGTCGCCGACTCCGTCGTCGACGGCCGAGTGCAGGACCGTACGGGCGTCCGCCGCGCTGCGTACGTCGAGGCGGCCCCCGACGACCAGCTCGGCGTGGTCGCCCCTGATGTACATATGCGCTCCCCGCGAGTGGGTCTCGTACGCCGGTCGTCGCCGGATCACGCCGGTCGTGCCCGGCTCGCGCCGGTCGTGGTCCGGTCACGCCGGCGTTGTCCGGTGATGCAACCTCTGACGGCACAGGAACCCCAGAGGTTGCCTTCTGTAAGCGAACCGATACCGAATTCACCTCAACGCGTGACGCCGGATGAGGTTTGTGCGGTTCGCATGGCATCGGTGCCGGGTCAGTGCTTGTAGAAGCCCTGCCCGCTCTTGCGGCCGAAGTCACCGGCGTCCACCATCCGGCGCATCAGCTCCGGCGGGGCGAACTTCTCGTCCTGCGACTCGGTGTAGATGTTGCTGGTGGCGTGCAGCAGGATGTCGATGCCGGTGAGGTCGGCGGTGGCCAGGGGGCCCATGGCGTGCCCGAAGCCCAGCTTGCAGGCGAGGTCGATGTCCTCGGCACTGGCCACGCCCGACTCGTAGAGCTTGGCGGCCTCCACGACGAGGGCGGAGATGAGCCGGGTGGTGACGAAGCCGGCCACGTCGCGGTTGACGACGATGCAGGTCTTACCGACGGACTCGGCGAACTCCCGTGCGATGGCGAGAGTTTCGTCGCTGGTCTTGTACCCACGGACGAGTTCGCAGAGCTGCATCATGGGCACCGGCGAGAAGAAGTGCGTGCCCACGACCCGCTCCGGCCGCCCGGTGACCGCCGCGATCTTGGTGATCGGGATGGCGGAGGTGTTGGAGGCGAGCACGGTCTCGTCCCGGACGAGCTTGTCGAGCGCCCGGAAGATCTCGTGCTTGACCTCCAGCTTCTCGAAGACGGCCTCGACCACGACGTCCGCGTCGGCGACGGCGTCGAGGTCGGTCGTCGGGGTGATCCGCGCGAGGGCCGCCGCCGCGTCCACCTCCGCGAGCTTCCCCTTGGCGACGAACTTGTCGTACGACGCCTTGATGCCGTCGGTGCCACGCGTCAGCGCCTCGTCGGTGACGTCGCGCAGGACGACGTCCCAGCCCGCCTGGGCGGAGACCTGGGCGATTCCGGATCCCATGAGACCGGCTCCGATGACGGCGAGCTTCCGTGCCACTGTGCGACTCCCCTGGTACGCGCTGTCGGCCTCGTGCCGACGTTCTGCCTTCGTCATGTCTCTTCGGCGGACATTAGCGCTCGTGCGGGGCTGTGTGACCCGTAAGTAATGCGCGTCACGTCTCACATGACGGACATCACACCGGCGGGAGTGACCGGGTCCCTCGTACGGCCCAGTTGAGTGCCCCCGGCCCCAACAGCCCCTTGCCCCCGCCGAGGTCCGCGGGGCATCCACCGCCGCCCGGAGCGCGGCGGACCCGCGCGGCGGACGCACGCGGCGGCCGGCCCACGGGGCTTTCGCCCGGCCGGGAGGTAACTACGCTGGCCGCATGGTCAATCTGACGCGCATCTACACGAGGACCGGCGACAAGGGCACCACGAACCTCGGTGACATGAGCCGGGTGCCCAAGACCGATCCGCGGATCACCGCGTACGCCGACGCCAACGAGGCCAACGCGGTCATCGGCACGGCGATCGCGCTCGGCGGCCTCGACGAGGAGGTCGTGGAGGTCCTCACCCGGGTGCAGAACGACCTGTTCGACGTCGGGGCCGATCTGTCGACGCCCGTCGTGGAGAACCCGGAGTTCCCGCCGCTGCGCGTCGAGCAGTTCTACGTCGACAAGCTGGAGGCGGACTGCGACCGCTTCAACGAGCGGCTGGAGAAGCTGCGCTCCTTCATCCTCCCCGGCGGCACCCCCGGCGCGGCCCTGCTGCACCAGGCGTGCACGGTCGTCCGCCGTGCGGAGCGGTCGACGTGGGCGGCGCTGGAGGTGCACGGGGACACCATGAACCCCCTGACCGCCACCTACCTCAACCGGCTGTCGGACCTGCTGTTCATCCTGGCCCGCACGGCCAACAAGGAAGTCGGCGACGTGCTGTGGGTGCCGGGCGGGGAGCGCTGAGGTCCGCTACCGGCGCGCGGACAACGCTCGTGACCGGTACAGGCCCGTTGCGAGCAGCACGCCCCCGACGCACATCATCACCACGCCCACCTTCGCCGACGTGACCACCGGAATCTCCACGTCTCCGGTGAACAGCCACAGGACCAGACCGGTCACGAAGGTGACCGCTCCCTCCAGCAGGTCCCTGGTCGCCCGGCTCATCGGCGCACCCGCTCCTTGGAAGTGATCGGTTGCTCCCGCGCTCCCTCCGGGGCCTTCTTCGGGAACACCAGGTACGCAAGGGCGACCAGGCCGTGGATGCCGGCGGTCCGGAGCGCCGCCCACTGGAAGGCTCGCAGGGACGAGACGTCACCCTCGTCGCCGACGTACCAGACCGCGCCCTCGAGCAGCGCGCACGCCACGGCCGCCGCCAGGACCGTACGCAGCCACAGGCGTCCCTCGTGCCGGGCCCGGGGCATGCCGTAGCGCGGGGGTTTCGGCGGAGGCGGGGCTCCGCCCAGGCGGTGGGCGGCGTGACCGTCGAGCCAGCGGATCGTGTAGTGGCCGTACGCGACCGTGAAGCCGATGTACAGCGCCGCCAGGCCGTGCTCCCAGCCCGGCTCGGCACCGTTCTTCAGGTCGATCGCCGTCACCACGAACAGCACCAGCTCGAGGATCGGCTCGCACAGCAGCAGGGCCACGCTCGTACGGTGCCACCTCAGCAGATAGCGGACGGCCAGCCCGGCGGCCAGCAGTACCCAGAAGCCGACCTCGCAGACGACGATCAGCGTGACGATCACGGCTCGCTCCTCTCGGTCACCCTTCCAGGCTGCCGTTCCGCAGCGCCGGGATCGTCGTCGGCGGTGACGAACTCGCGGTACATCGAAAGATGCAGTCCCGGACCGTCCCCGGGGATCAGGCGGAGGCCGGACGGGCCGTGTTGGATGGGAGCATGGCCATGTCCCTCCCCCGCCCGCACCGCTTCGACGTGTACGTCGCGCTGGCCGGGCTGCTCGGCGGGGTCCTGCTGTGGGCCATCGGCCTGGGCGTCCGGCCCGCGGACGAGCCGATCGTGCTGTGGCCGGGCCGCTGGCCCCTCCTGGTGCCGCTCGCCGTGATGGCCGGCTGCGAGCTGCTGCGCCGGACCGCCCCGCGCACGGCCCTGCTCACCGGCACCGCCTCGCTGACCGTGGACACGCTCACGCAGGGCAGCCTGGTCACCGTCGTGATGTTCACCGACATCGTGTACGCGGCCGTCCTGTACGGGCCGCCGGGCTCGGCCCGCCGCATCCCGTGGATCACCGGACTGCTCACGGTGGCGGCGACGGTGGTGCCGTTCGCGTTCTGGCGGGTGCCGGAGGCACTGCTGATCGGTGTGATGGTCGGCATCGTGTCGTTCGCCCCGGCCTCCACCGGCCTGATCGTGCGCAACCACCGCAACGCCGCCGACGCCGCCCGCCTGCGCGCCGAGCAGACCGCCCTGCTCGCCGAGCGGGACCGCGTCGAGGCGGTCACCGCCGAACGCGCCCGGATGGCCCGCGAGCTGCACGACATGGTGGCCAACCACCTGTCCGCGATCGCCATCCACGCAACGGCCGCCCTCTCCCTCGACGACCCGGAGACATCCCGTCAGGCCCTCGGCGTCATCCGGGAGAACAGCGTCGAAGGGCTCGCCGAGATGCGCCGCCTCATCGGCATCCTGCGGGACGACAGCGGTGACCTGGAGCCTGCCGCCTCGCCCACCCTGGACGGGCTGGGCGCGCTCGTCGAGGGCGCCCGCACCAACGGCCTCGACGTCACGCTCGACGCCTCCCCGGGCGACCCGCTGCCCGCCCCGGTGGAGCTGGCCGCGTACCGGATCGTGCAGGAGTCCCTCACCAACGCCCTCAAGCACGCCTGTCCAGGACGGGTCACGGTGTCGCTGGCCCGCCGGGACGGCTGCCTCGACATCGCCGTGACCAGCCCGTACGGCGACCGCGACGGCCCTCGCGCCCCCGGCTCGGGCGCCGGACTCGTCGGGATGCGGGAGCGGACCGCCCTGCTGGACGGCACCTTCGAGGCCGGCCCCGAGAGCTCCCCCGACGACCGCGCGGCCAAGGTCTGGGCCGTCCGCGCCACCCTGCCCACCACCTCGCACCCGCAAGGAGAAGCCGAATGATCCGCGTGCTCGTCGCCGAGGACCAGTCCGCCGTACGTGCCGGGCTCGTGCTCATCCTGCGCAGCGCGCCCGACATCGAGGTGGTCGGCGAGGCCGCCGACGGCGAGCGGGCCGTGGCCCTGGCCCGTGAGCTCCGGCCGGACGTCGTCCTGATGGACATACAGATGCCGCGCCTGGACGGGGTGTCCGCGACCCGGCAGGTCGTCGCCGAGCAGCTGGCCGACGTCCTGGTGCTGACCACCTTCGACCTGGACGAGTACGTCTTCGGTGCGCTGCGGGCGGGCGCCTCCGGCTTCCTGCTCAAGAACACGGACGCGAAGGACCTGATCACGGCGGTGCGCACGGTCGCGGGCGGTGAGGGGCTGATCGCCCCGGCCGTCACCCGGCGGCTGATCACCGAGTTCGCCGCGAAGCCCGTACGGGAGCCGGCCCCCGATCCGTCCGTGCTCGACGCCCTCACCCGGCGCGAACGCGAGGTGCTGTCCTGTCTCGGCGAGGGCCTGTCGAACGCGGAGATCGCGACCCGGCTGGACATGGCGGAGGCCACGGTGAAAACGCATGTCAGCCGGTTGCTCGGCAAGCTGGAGCTGCGCAGCCGGGTGCAGGCGGCCGTGCTGGCTCAGGAGTTGGGGATCTGAGCGAGAGGACGGCGACGGGGCCGGGCGACGCGGGGTGCGGTCCGGAGAGTAGTGGTCCAGACCTATTGACCGGTGGTACAGACCTTTCTATTCTCGCGGCACCGTGGGCATGAGGCTCAGTCATGCCCCCACCCCTGAAGAGGAGGCGCAGCATGCGCTTCAGACACAGAGCCGCGGCAGGCTTCGCGACCCTGTTGCTCCCGCTGGCCGGCCTGGTCGGCCTCGCCGCTCCCGCCCACGCCGCCACCGAGGCGACGGCCACCTACTCGAAGCCCCAGGACTGGGGCTCCGGCTTCGAGGGCAAGTGGACGGTGAAGAACACCGGCACCACCGCCATCAGCTCCTGGACCCTCCAGTGGGACTTCCCCACCGGTACGAAGGTCACCTCGGCCTGGGACGCCGACGTCACCAACTCCGGCAACACCTGGACCGCGAAGAACAAGTCCTGGAGCGGCAGCCTCGCCCCCGGCGCCTCGGTCTCCTTCGGCTTCAACGGCACCGGCTCCGGCTCCCCGTCCAACTGCACCCTCAACGGCGCCAGCTGCGACGGCGGCCCCTCGGTCCCCGGTGACAGCGCACCCTCCGCTCCCGGCACCCCGACCGCCTCGGGCATCACCGACACCTCGGTGAAGCTCTCCTGGTCCGCCGCCACCGACGACAAGGGCGTCAAGAACTACGACGTCCTGCGCGGCGGCACCAAGGTCGCCACCGTCACGACGACCTCGTACACGGACACCGGCCTCACCGCGGGCACCGACTACTCGTACTCCGTGCAGGCCCGCGACACCGCCGACCAGACCGGCCCGGTCAGCGGCGCGGTCGCGGTGCGCACCACCGGCGGCGACACCGGTCCGGGCCCCCAGCCGGGTGAGAAGGTCAACCTCGGCTACTTCACCGAGTGGGGCGTCTACGGCCGGAACTACCACGTCAAGAACCTGGTGACCTCGGGCTCCGCCTCGAAGATCACGCACATCAACTACGCGTTCGGCAACGTGAAGAACGGCCAGTGCACGGTCGACGACACCTTCGCCGCGTACGACAAGGCCTACACCGCCGACCAGTCCGTCAGCGGCACCGCCGACACCTGGGACCAGCCGCTGCGCGGCAACTTCAACCAGCTCCGCCAGCTCAAGGCGAAGTACCCGCACATCAAGGTGCTGTACTCGTTCGGCGGCTGGACGTACTCCGGCGGCTTCGGCCAGGCCGCGCAGAACGCCGCCGCGTTCGCCAAGTCCTGCAAGGCCGTGGTGGAGGACCCGCGCTGGGCCGATGTCTTCGACGGCATCGACATCGACTGGGAGTACCCGAACGCCTGCGGTCTGACCTGTGACACCTCGGGCGCGGCCGCGTTCAAGAACCTGTCGCAGGCCCTGCGCACCGAGTTCGGCAAGGACTACCTGATCACCGCGGCCATCACCGCCGACGCCTCCTCCGGCGGCAAGATCGACGCGGCCGACTACGGCGGCGCCGCCCAGTACCTCGACTGGTACAACGTGATGACGTACGACTACTTCGGCGCCTGGGACGCCAAGGGCCCGACGGCCCCGCACTCCCCGCTGACCTCGTACTCCGGCATCCCGAACGCCGCCTTCAACTCCGCCGACGCGATCGCCAAGCTGAAGGCCAAGGGCGTCCCCGCCGCGAAGCTGCTGCTCGGCATCGGCTTCTACGGCCGCGGCTGGACCGGCGTCACCCAGTCCGCCCCCGGCGGCACGGCGACCGGTGCGGCCCCCGGCACGTACGAGGCGGGCATCGAGGACTACAAGGTGCTCAAGAACTCCTGCCCGGCCACCGGCACCGTCGCGGGCACGGCGTACGCGCACTGCGGCACCCAGTGGTGGTCGTACGACACCCCGTCGACCATCGCCGGCAAGATGAGCTGGGCCAAGAACCAGGGCCTCGGCGGCGCGTTCTTCTGGGAGTTCAGCGGCGACACGGCCAACGGCGAGCTGGTCACCGCGATCAGCAACGGCCTGAAGTGACCCGCCCGATCAGCCCAACGGAGTAACGAAGAACCTCACGCGACATTGACGCTCCCTCGGACCTCCGGTCCGGGGGAGCGTCGACGTGACTACGCCACATTCACTCGCTGGCCAGGCGGCGCGGCCTCGAGCCACGCCAGGAACCCGGTCAGCGCGTCCTCGCTCATGGCCAGCTCCAGCCTGGTGCCGCGGTGCTGGCAGGCGAGGACCACGGCGTCGGAGAGCAGTGCGAGCTCCTCCTCGCCCTCGGGCGTACGGCGCCCGGCCACCTCGATCGACGAGCGCTCCAGGATGCGGCGGGGGCGCGGGGCGTACGAGAAGACGCGGAACCATTCGATGCGGTCGCCGTTGTAGCGGGCGACGCCGTAGCTCCAGCCCTTGCCGTTCTCCTCGCCCTTCCCGGGTTTCTCCGGGGCGTCCCAGCGCAGGCTGCAGTCGAAGGTGCCGCCGGAGCGCTGGATCAGCCGGCGCCGAAGACCGAAGACGAGGAGTCCCACCGCCACGAGCATGACCAGTCCGAACCCAGTCAGAAGGAGGACCATCTTCATCGACCTCCTCGTCTCCTCGGTAACGGAACGTAAAAAACACCCACATCTGCCTCAGCCGCGGCTGGGTCCGGATCGCTCCGGTCCCAGCCGCGGCTGAGTCACAGCATCACATGGCGCTCCCCCAGTACCTTAAGGCTCTGGGAGACGCCCCCACGTCAGCGCGCCGCCGCCGCGCGTAGGCGAACGTCCGCGCGGCGCTCGGCGGCGGCGTCGCCCTCCGCCTTCGCGCGCTCCAGTTCCCGCTCCGTGCGCTGGACGTCGATCTCGTCCGACAGCTCGGCGATCTCGGCCAGCAGCGACAGCTTGTTGTCCGCGAACGAGACGAAACCGCCGTGCACCGCGGCGACGACCGTCCCCCCGTCGCTCGTACGGATGGTCACCGGGCCCGACTCCAGCACACCGAGCAGCGGCTGGTGACCGGGCATGACGCCGATGTCGCCGGACGTGGTGCGCGCGACGACCAGGGTGGCCTCGCCGGACCAGACCTCTCGGTCGGCCGCGACCAGCGCGACGTGCAGCTCAGCAGCCAAGGTGGCTCCTCGGGTCACCACCCGGCGGTTCTGCCGGGTGTTGGGTCACAAGTCTAATAGGGCTCCGCGCGCCGAAGTACGCGGGCCCGCCCCGGTCTTGGCAGACCGGGGAAATCGGGGATTGCCCCCGGAAATTGCACCGGACGGCGTACGGAGGGGGACGGGTCGCACCTCAAGAGGTACGGTCCGTCCCCCTCACGCACACATCACACCGTGCTCAGCAGCGCCGGCGTCAGGAGACGCCGAGCTCCTTCGCGTTCTTCTTCAGGTCCTCGATGCCACCGCACATGAAGAACGCCTGCTCCGGGAAGTGGTCGTACTCGCCGTCGATGATCGAGTTGAACGCGGCGATCGACTCGTCCAGCGGGACGTCCGACCCGTCGACGCCGGTGAACTGCTTGGCGACGTGGGTGTTCTGGGACAGGAAGCGCTCCACGCGACGGGCACGGTGGACGACGAGCTTGTCCTCCTCGCCGAGCTCGTCGATACCGAGGATCGCGATGATGTCCTGCAGGTCCTTGTACTTCTGCAGGATGTTCTTCACGCGCATCGCGGCGTTGTAGTGGTCCGCCGCGATGTACCGCGGGTCGAGGATGCGGGACGTCGAGTCCAGCGGGTCCACGGCCGGGTAGATGCCCTTCTCCGAGATCGGACGGGACAGCACCGTCGTCGCGTCGAGGTGGGCGAAGGTGGTGGCCGGGGCCGGGTCGGTCAGGTCGTCCGCGGGGACGTAGATCGCCTGCATCGAGGTGATCGAGTGACCACGGGTCGAGGTGATGCGCTCCTGGAGGAGACCCATCTCGTCGGCCAGGTTCGGCTGGTAGCCCACCGCGGAGGGCATACGGCCGAGCAGGGTCGACACCTCGGAACCGGCCTGGGTGAAGCGGAAGATGTTGTCGATGAAGAACAGCACGTCCTGCTTCTGCACATCGCGGAAGTACTCCGCCATGGTCAGACCGGCCAGGGCCACGCGCAGACGGGTGCCCGGGGGCTCGTCCATCTGGCCGAAGACCAGCGCGGTCTTGTCGATGACGCCCGACTCGCTCATCTCGTCGATGAGGTCGTTGCCCTCACGGGTGCGCTCACCGACACCGGCGAACACCGACACACCGTCGTGGTTGTTGGCGACGCGGTAGATCATCTCCTGGATGAGCACCGTCTTGCCGACGCCGGCGCCGCCGAACAGACCGATCTTGCCGCCCTTGACGTACGGGGTCAGCAGGTCGATGACCTTGACGCCGGTCTCGAACATCTCGGTCTTCGACTCGAGCTCGTCGAAGTTCGGGGCCTTGCGGTGGATCGGCCAGCGCTCACCGTCGTAGGACTCGTCGACGTTCAGCACCTCGCCGAGGGTGTTGAACACCTTGCCCTTGGTGAAGTCGCCGACCGGCACCGAGATGGCGGAGCCCGTGTCGGTCACCGGGGCCTGGCGGACCAGACCGTCGGTGGGCTGCATGGAGATGGTGCGGACCAGGCCGTCACCCAGGTGCTGGGCGACCTCCAGGGTCAGCGTCTTCAGCTCGCCCGCGTTGGCCGGGTCGGAGACCTGGACGTGCAGGGCGTTGTAGATGTCGGGCATCGCGTCGACGGGGAACTCCACGTCGACGACCGGGCCGATGACCCGGGCGACGCGGCCCGTGGCAACGGCCGTCTCAACTGTCGTCGTCATTACTTGTCACTCCCCGCGGTCGCGTCGGCGAGGGCTGCGGAGCCACCGACGATCTCGCTGATTTCCTGGGTGATTTCGGCCTGGCGGGCCGCGTTGGCAAGACGGGAGAGCGTGTTGATCAGCTCGCCCGCGTTGTCGGTGGCCGACTTCATCGCGCGGCGCGTGGCGGCGTGCTTGGAAGCGGCCGACTGCAGCAGCGCGTTGTAGATACGGCTCTCGACGTAGCGCGGCAGCAGGGCGTCGAGGACGTCCTCCGCCGACGGCTCGAAGTCGAACAGCGGAAGGATCTCGCCCTTCGTCGCCGTCTCCTCCGCGACCTCGTCGAGGCTGAGCGGCAGCAGCCGGGCCTCGACCGCGTTCTGCGTCATCATCGAGACGAACTCGGTGTAGACGATGTGGAGCTCGTCCACGCCGCCGTCCGCCGTCTCCTTCTCGATGGCCTCGATCAGGGGCGCCGCGACCTTCTTGGCGTCCCCGTACGCGGGCTCGTCGGTGAAGCCGCTCCACTGCTCCGCGATCTTGCGCTCGCGGAAGTTGTAGTGGGCCACACCGCGCCGGCCGACGATGTACGTGTCGACCTGCTTGCCCTCGCGCTCCAGCCGCTCGGTGAGCTGCTCCGCGGCCTTGATGGCGTTGGAGTTGAACGCACCGGCGAGACCACGGTCACTCGTCAGCAGCAGGACCGCCGCCCGGGTGACCGTCTCGGCCTGGGTGGTCAGCGGGTGCTTGGTGTTCGACCCGGTGCCGACCGCCGTGACCGCGCGGGTCAGTTCCTGCGCGTACGGCGTGGAGGCCGCCACCTTGCGCTGCGCCTTGACGACGCGCGAGGCGGCGATCATCTCCATCGCCTTGGTGATCTTCTTGGTCGCGGTGACGGATCGGATGCGACGCTTGTAGACCCGGAGCTGGGCTCCCATGAGTCAGGTCCCTTCCTTACGTCACTTGGCGGCGGACGGAGCGTCCTCGCCGAGCAGCTTGCCGTCGGAGGTCTCGAACTGCTTCTTGAACTCCGCGATCGCGTCGGCGACGGCCGTCAGGGTGTCGTCCGACATCTTGCCGCCCTCCTTGATGGAGGTCATGAGGCCCTGCTCCTTGCGGTGCAGGAACTCCAGGAGCTCCGACTCGAAGCGGCGGATGTCGGCGACCGGGACGTCGTCCATCTTGCCGGTGGTGCCGGCCCACACGGAGACGACCTGGTCCTCGGTGGCCATCGGCTGGTACTGGTCCTGCTTCAGCAGCTCGACCATGCGCTGACCGCGCTCCAGCTGGGACTTCGACGCGGCGTCCAGGTCGGAACCGAAGGCGGCGAACGCCTCCAGCTCACGGAACTGGGCGAGGTCCACGCGAAGACGGCCGGAGACCTGCTTCATCGCCTTGTGCTGCGCGGAACCACCGACTCGGGAGACGGAGATACCGACGTTCAGCGCGGGACGCTGACCGGCGTTGAACAGGTCCGACTCCAGGAAGCACTGGCCGTCGGTGATGGAGATGACGTTGGTCGGGATGAACGCCGAGACGTCGTTGGCCTTCGTCTCGACGATCGGCAGACCGGTCATCGAGCCCTTGCCCATGTCGTCCGAGAGCTTCGCGCAGCGCTCGAGCAGACGGGAGTGCAGGTAGAAGACGTCACCCGGGTAGGCCTCACGGCCCGGCGGGCGGCGCAGCAGCAGCGACACGGCGCGGTAGGCGTCGGCCTGCTTCGAGAGGTCGTCGAAGATGATGAGGACGTGCTTGCCCTCGTACATCCAGTGCTGGCCGATGGCCGAGCCGGTGTACGGCGCCAGGTACTTGAAGCCGGCCGGGTCGGACGCCGGGGCGGCGACGATGGTCGTGTACTCCAGCGCGCCGTTCTCCTCCAGCGCGCGGCGGACCGACGCGATGGTGGAGCCCTTCTGGCCGATGGCGACGTAGATGCAGCGGACCTGCTTGTTCACGTCGCCCGAGCGCCAGTTGTCGCGCTGGTTGATGATCGTGTCGACGGCCAGGGCGGTCTTGCCGGTCTGGCGGTCACCGATGATCAGCTGGCGCTGGCCGCGGCCGATCGGGGTCATGGCGTCGACGGCCTTGTAGCCGGTCTCCATCGGCTCGTGCACCGACTTGCGCTGCATGACCGTGGGGGCCTGCAGCTCGAGGGCGCGGCGGCCGACGGTGTCGATCTCGCCGAGGCCGTCGATCGGGTTGCCGAGCGGGTCGACGACACGGCCGAGGTAGCCGTCGCCGACGGCGACCGACAGGACCTCGCCGGTGCGGGTGACCGGCTGGCCCTCCTCGACGCCGCTGAACTCACCGAGGACGATGGCGCCGATCTCGCGCTCTTCCAGGTTCAGCGCCAGGCCGAGGGTGCCGTCCTCGAACTTCAGCAGTTCGTTGGCCATGGCCGAGGGGAGTCCCTCGACCCTCGCGACGCCGTCGCCGGCCGTGGTGACCGTGCCGACCTCCTCGCGCGAGGCCGCGTCCGGCTTGTACGACTGGACGAAGTTCTCCAGCGCGTCCCGGATCTCCTCCGGCCGGATCGTGAGCTCCGCCATCTGGGTTCCCTGCTCTCCTTGTTGGGCCCGAAGTTTCACTTAGGGGGGATGGGGACTCCCCCCTTAAGGAGGTGAATCCTCTGCACGGCCCAACGCGGGCCGTAGTACTACGTATGCGGTTTGCTGCTAGCTCGCCAGGCGGCGGGCGGCGTCCTCGAGGCGGTCCGCGAGGGAGCCGTTGATGACCTCGTCACCGACCTGCACCCGGATGCCGCCGACGACCTCGGGGTCCACGTCGAGGTTGAGGTGCATCGCGCGGCCGTAGAGCTTCGCCAGGGCGGCGCCGAGGCGCTGCCGCTGTGTGTCGCTCAGCGGGACCGCCGACGTGACGACGGCGACCATGCGGTTCCGGCGCTCGGCGGCGAGCTTGGAGAGGGACTCGAGTCCCGATTCCAGGCTACGTCCCCGGGGTGCGGTCACAAGGCGCGTCACCAGACGCTCGGTCGTGGCGTTCGCACGGCCGCCGAGCAGGCTGCGCAGCAGCTCCGTCTTGGCGGTGCCGCTCGCGGAGCGGTTGGTCAGCGCGGCCCGCAGCTCCGTGTTGGAGGAGATGATCCGGCCGAACCGGAACAGCTCGTCCTCCACGTCGTCGAGCGCGTTCGCCCGCTGGGCCGCCGTGAAGTCGGCCGTGTCGGCCAGCTCCTCCAGGGCGTCCACCAGGTCGCGCGGCTGCGACCAGCGGCTGCGCACCATGCCGGTCACCAGGTCGGCGGCGGGGCCGCTGACCTGTCCGCCGAGCAGGCGCTGGGCCAGTTCGGCCTTGGCCTCACCGGCCTGCGCCGGGTCGGTGAGGACCCGACGCAAGCTGACCTCGCGGTCGAGCAGCGCGGTGACGGCGGCCAGCTCGTCGGCGAGCGCGGCGGCGTCGACCGAGGTGCTGTCGGTCAGCGCGTCCAGGCGCTCACGTGCGGCCGTCAGGGCCTCGCGGCTCGCTCCGTTCATCGCGTGGCCTCGGCCTTCTCCTCGAGCTCGTCGAGGAAGCGGTCGATCACACGGCTCTGCCGGGCGTGGTCCTCGAGGGACTCACCGACGAGCTTGCCGGCCAGGTCGGTGGCGAGCTTGCCGACGTCCTGCCGGAGCGAGGAAGCCGCGGCCTTGCGGTCGGCCTCGATCTGGGCGTGACCGGCGGCGACGATCTCCTCGCGCTGCCGCTGGCCTTCCGCACGCATCTCGGCGATGAGCTGGGCACCCTGCTCCTGCGCCTCCTGGCGCAGACGCGCGGCCTCGTGCCGGGCCTCGGCGAGCTGAGCCTTGTACTGCTCGAGCACGCTCTGGGCCTCGACCTTCATGGCGTCGGCCTCTTCGATACCGCCTTCGATCGCCGCGCGGCGCTCGTCCAGAACCTTGTTGATGTTCGGGAGGAGCTTCTTCCAGAAGACGAAGAAGACGATGGCGAAGGCGACAGCGCCGACGAGCAGCTCGGGGCCCGGCGGGATGAGCGGGTTCTGCTCTTCCTCGGCCGCCAGCTGAACCAGGTTGGCGATCACATCAGTGCCTTCCGTTGAAAGGTTTGCTCGTCAGGGTTCGTCAGTTGTAGACGAACGGCATGACGATGCCGATGAGGGCGAGCGCCTCACAGAAGGCGAAGCCGAGGATCTGGTTGGCACGGATCAGACCTGCGGCCTCGGGCTGGCGGGCCAGAGCCTGGGTACCGTTGCCGAAGATGATGCCGACGCCGACGCCCGGGCCGATGGCGGCGAGGCCGTAGCCGATGGAACCGATGTTGCCTTCGACGGCGGCGAGGGTCTCAAGGGCAGCCATGCTGATTCTTCCTTCTCTTTCATGGACCGGCGGGGGTTGGCCACCGGACGTTCTGGGGGCTTGGGGCGGCGCGGCTCAGTGGTGCTCGGCGAGAGCGCCCTGGATGTACGAGCAGGCGAGCAGCACGAAGACGTACGCCTGGACGGCCTGCACGAAAAGCTCGAAGAGGATCATGACGATGGTCATGATGAAGGAGACGCCGGCCGCCGGGATCATGTAGCTGTTCAGCAGGTACCACGAGGCGACGGTGAACATGACCAGCATCAGGTGGCCGGCGAACATGTTGGCGAACAGTCGGACCGCGTGGGTGAAGGGGCGGACCAGCAGGTTCGAGAAGAACTCGATGACCACCACGAGCGGCAGCACCGCGCCCAGCGACTTGTCGTAGCCGGTGACGTTCTTGAAGAAGCCGACGAAGCCGTGTCGCTTGAAGGTCAGCCCGACCCAGACGACCCAGACGATGGCCGCGAGGACCGCCGGGTAGGCGATGATCGACGACACCGGGAACTGGGCCAGCGGGATCACGGACCAGATGTTCATGATCCAGATGAAGAAGAAGAGCGAGACCATCAGGGGGACGTACTTCTCGCCCTCCTTCTTGCCGAGGGTCTCGTAGACGATGCTGCGGCGGACGAAGTCGTAACCGGCCTCGGCGACCATCTGCAGCTTGCCGGGGACCACCTTGGCCTTGCCGAAGGCGGCGTAGAAGAAGGTGATGACCAGCAGGGTGGTGATGAGCGCGAGCAGCATCACCTTGTTGAACTCGAAGCCGCCGACCGTGGCGATCGGCTTGAAGAGGAACGAGTGCAGGCCCGGAGCCGGGAAGCCACAGCCGTTGTCGGACAGGATGCGGCAATCCCAGTCGAAGGCGAGCTGGGTCATGTCAGCACTCACCGCGGGCTCCTTCGGCGTGACGCATAGGTTCGGCAACCTCGTTGTGTCGGCGCGGCGCGCAGCCGCGGGTCGGCACCGGACTGGTGTTTCGGATGTGGTGGCGGCCGGGGGGCTTCGAGCCTCGCGATCGAGCAGGCGTCAGCTCAGATGCCCGCGCCCGCGATGCCGCAGTTGGCACCGGACGATAGCAGGACTTCTGACACGCACTTATCCCGGCCCTACCTCTCACGACGAGTGCCCCGACTTTTCGGGCTTGCCGCCCGTGGAGGAATCGGGTTCGACGTAGAGGATCTTGGCCTTCATATGGGCACGCGTCTGAGCGGCGATCCACGCGAGAGTGGTGGCGACGAGCGTGATCGCGAAGACCTTGGGATGGAACAGCGTGGTGTCCTTGAACACGCTCAGGAAGACGAACAGCAGCAGGATCTGTGCCGCGTAGAGCATCAGCCCCATCATCTGGAACAGATGCGGAAGCGATTTGGCAGTGCGCTGCAGGACATAGAGCCCGATCCCCATGAAGAGGATCGTGACCACCGCCGCCACGATGGCACCGATCACCCCCTTGCCGCCCGCGACCACACCACCGACAACGGCGGCGATCGCGCCGACGGCAGCCGTGGGCACGGCAGCCTGAAGCAGGATCCGGACGTCGTTGGACGGCATGGCGGCAACTCCGCTTTTTCACAGGGGGCAGGGTGTCGTCATGGACGAGCGTAGTCCCGGGCGAGAGAGATTCCCCTCCGGCTCTGGACCGTCTCACTGCGGTCCTTCGGCTCCATCCCGGGGTCTCGTGAACCGTATCACAAACTATTTGATGAGGTCTTTACCTGGCTGGTGTGCCCGGCGTCACACATGAGAGTGACCCTGCACGTCTGCGCTGAAACGGCGCCCACTTGTCTGGTATTGGGGCACTTTGCGCTCCCCGCGCCGGGTCAAGCATTAGTCAGATTCTTACCTTGGCGTCATCGCGACGACCCCGCCTTGCGCCGGTCCAGGGCCCGAGAACGGCCCCCCACGGCGGTCGCGCCATTGACGCGCGAGACGCCCGCGGCGACCGGGGTACGCGTCTCCGGCTGCCGCGGCTCGTCGTCCGCCGCACCCATCCCGTACGCCGCGGACGACGCGCCCGGAGCCGACAGGAGGTCGGTCTCCTCGCCGCGACGGCGCCGGCGGCGGTACCGCGGCGGCACGAACCGCTCGGCCCAGCGCGGGGCCCGCGGCGTGAAGCGGGGCAGCAGGAGCAGCACCAGGCCCACCGCGCTGAGCGCGACGACGCCGAGCACGATCCACATGGACGCCGAGTGCACCGAGTACGCGAGCGCGCCGAAGCCGATCAGCGCCGACCAGAAGTACATGATCAGCACGGCCCGGCTGTGCGAGTGCCCGATCTCCAGCAGGCGGTGGTGCAGGTGGCCCCGGTCGGCGGCGAACGGGGACTGGCCGCGCCAGGTGCGCCGGACGATCGCGAGGATCAGGTCGGCCGCGGGGATCGCGATGATCGTCAGCGGCATCAGCAGCGGGATGTAGACGGGCACCATCTGGTGCACGGCTTCCTTCTCGGACCCGGCGAACAGGCTCATCGCGTCGGGGTCGATCTGCCCGGTCACGGAGATCGCGCCCGCCGCCAGCACCAGGCCGATCAGCATCGACCCGGAGTCGCCCATGAAGATGCGGGCGGGATGCATGTTGTGCGGCAGGAAGCCCAGGCACATGCCCATCAGGACGGCGGCGAAGAGGGTGGCCGGGGCCGCGGCCTCGATGCTGTGGCCGTACCACATGCGGTAGGCGTACATGAAGAACGCCGCGGCCGCGATGCACACCATGCCGGCGGCCAGGCCGTCGAGGCCGTCCACGAAGTTGACCGCGTTGATCGTGATGACGACGAGCGCCACCGTCAGCAGGGTGCCCTGCCACTGGGTCACCGCGACGTTGCCGACGCCCGGGATGGGCAGCCACAGGATCGTCAGGCCCTGCATGACCATGACGCCCGCGGCGATCATCTGGCCGCCGAGCTTGATCAGCGCGTCGATCTCGAACTTGTCGTCCAGCACGCCGATGAGCCAGATCAGCGCGGCCCCGGAGAGCAGGGCGCGCGGCTCGTTGCTCTCGTACACCTCGCTGAGGTTGGTCAGGTGGTCGGCGACCAGCAGGCCCGCGCACAGACCGAAGAACATCGCGATGCCGCCGAGCCGCGGCGTCGGTTCCCGGTGGACGTCGCGCGCACGGATCTCCGGCATCGCGCCTGCCACGATCGCGAACTTTCGTACCGGCCCTGTCAGCAGATACGTCACCGCGGCCGTGATGCAGAGCGTCAGCAGGTATTCACGCACGGGCTTCCCCACAGGTCTCGCTGGCCTTATCAGTCCCACACCCTAGCGAGGCACGCATATGGTTGGGGACTTCCGGGTAGCGACGATGGTTGCACGCGTAGCTGTAACTGGTGGTGCGTCTACCCTGGCTCAGCAGGGATACGGCGGAAATCTTCCGGCCAGTTCCCGCACTTCCTCACGCACCGTACCGGCGTCCGTACGCTCGCTGAGCACCGCCGCGAACAGGGCCGCGACCCGCACCATCTCCACCTCCTTCATGCCCTGGGTGGTCAATGCCGCCGTACCCAGTCTCAGCCCGCGGGCGTCGCCGTGAGGCAGGACACAGGTGTCGAGGACCATCCCGGCGGCGGCCAGGCGCCCCCGTGCGGCCCGTCCCTCGACGCCGAGCGGCGTGGGGTCGACGACCACCAGATGGGTGTCGGTGCCGCCGGTGGTGACCGTGAGTCCGGCGGCGGCCAGCTCGCCGGCGAGCATCCGGGCGTTGGCGACGACCTGCTGGGCGTACGTTCTGAAGCCCGGTGTCGCCGCCTCGCCGAACGCCACGGCCTTGGCGGCGATGGTGTGCATCTGCGCGCCGCCCTGGGTGAACGGGAAGACCGCGCGGTCGACGCGCTCGGCCAGCTCGCCGCCGCACAGGATCATCCCGCCGCGGGGTCCGCGCAGCACCTTGTGCGTGGTGGCGCAGACGACGTCGGCGTACGGCACCGGGGAGGGCGCCGCTCCCCCGGCGACGAGGCCCATGGGATGGGCGGCGTCGGCGATCAGATACGCCCCCACCTCGTCGGCGACGGAACGGAAGAAGGCGTAGTCGATGTGGCGCGGATAGGCGATGGACCCGCACACGATCGCCTTCGGGCGGTGGGTACGGGCCAGGGTGCGCACCTGCTCGTGGTCGATGAGCCCCGAGTCCGCCTCGACCCCGTAGCCGACGAAGTCGAACCAGCGCCCGGAGAAGTTCGCGGGCGAACCGTGGGTGAGGTGCCCGCCGAACGGCAGGCCCATGGCCAGCACGGTGTCACCGGGCCGCAGCAGCGCCGCGTACGCGGCGAGCACCGCCGAGGAACCCGAGTGCGACTGCACATTGGCGTGCTCGGCGCCGAAGAGCCGCCGGGCCCGGTCGACGGCGAGGGACTCGGCCACGTCCACGAACTCGCATCCGCCGTGGTACCGGGCGCCCGGATAACCCTCGGCGTACTTGTTGGCGAACGGCGAGCCCAGTGCGGCGAGCACGGCCGGGGAGGTGAAGTTCTCGGCGGCGATGAGCTGGAGCGTCGTCGACTGCCGGGCCAGCTCCCCGAGCAGGACCTCGGCGAGCTCGGGATCCTGGCGGCACAGGAGGTCCGCTTCGAGGGTGGATGTGACCGACATGGTGGGCTCCGGGCGTCGGCGGGGGCGCTACGACCAATGTAGGACCGTGGCCCGTGGCCCGCCCGGTGATCGGGCCCGCCCGGTGGTGGGGCGCTCCCCGGCCGCCGGTTCCGCCCGTGGTCAGGTGCGCGCGGGCACGCCCGTCAGCGCCGTCACGACGGGATCCAGCGCCTGGTGTATCTCGTCGCCGATCGACCGGAAGAACGGCAGGGGCGCCCCGTACGGGTCGTACACCTCGTCGGCGTCCGCCGTCGGTGCCAGCAGCCAGCCGCGGAGCGCCGCCGCGGCGCGCACCAGCGCCCGCGCGCGCATGACCAGGCCGTCCTCCAGCGGGGGCAGCGTCGCCGGGTCGATGGCGTTCACCAGGCGGGTGAACTCCTTGAGGGTGAAGGTACGCAGACCCGCCGAGTGCCCCATGGAGATGACCTGGGCCCGGTGGTCGCGGGTGGCGGTGAGGACCAGGTCGGCCATGATGACGTGCTCGTCCAGCAGCTCGCGGCCCACGAAGCCGGAGGAGTCCGCGCCGAAGTCCGCGAGGACCGCCTCGGCGTTCTCCTCCATGGGGGCGCCCTCATGGCCCCAGGTGCCGGCGCTCTCGACGATGAGGCCGCCGCCCAGGATGCCGAGCCGCTCCGCCACGAAATGGCGGGTCAGCCGCTCGGTTATGGGCGAGCGGCACACATTGCCGGTGCTGACGTGGAGTATGCGGAAGGTGTCACGCGGAAAGCCGAAGGTGGTCGTCTCTTCCCCGATGCCGCCTATGCCACGCCCCGTCGCTCCAGGGCCTGTCAATTCGCCACCTCGAGGTCGGGCACCACCTTGCGGAGCTCGTCCGCGTCGAGCGCGCCCGCGCGCAGCAGTACCGGCACCTTGCCCGTGACGTCGACGATGGACGACGGCACGATGCCGGGCGTCGGCCCGCCGTCCAGGTAGACGGAGACGGAGTCGCCGAGCATGTTCTGCGCGGCGTCGCAGTCCTCGGGGGCGGGGTGGCCCGTGAGGTTGGCGGACGACACCGCCATGGGGCCGACCTCGGTCAGCAGCTCGATCGCGACCGGGTGCAGCGGCATGCGCACCGCGACCGTGCCGCGGGTGTCGCCGAGGTCCCACTGGAGCGACGGCTGGTGCCTGGCGACGAGGGTCAGCGCGCCCGGCCAGAAGGCGTCGACGAGCTCCCAGGCCTGCTCGGAGAAGTCCGTGACGAGGCCGTGCAGGGTGTTCGGGGAGCCGATCAGCACGGGCGAGGGCATGTTGCGGCCCCGTCCCTTGGCCTCCAGCAGGTCGCCCACGGCCTCCGAGCTGAACGCGTCCGCGCCGATGCCGTACACGGTGTCGGTGGGCAGCACCACCAGCTCGCCGCGGCGGACGGCGGACGCGGCCTCGCGCAGACCGGTCGCGCGGTCGGTGGCGTCGTTGGTGTCGTAGCGCCGTGCCATCTAGCGTGCCTCCTCGTACCCCGGGCACGCGTCGTACCCGTCGCTCTGGTTGCAGGTCTGGAACTGGAACATCCGCGGTCTCACGGCAGTGCCTTGCGCGCCGTCGCGAACCGCGGCCGGTTGTTGAGGTCGGGGTGGTCGGCCGCGTCGGCCCAGCCCCGCTCCTCGGTGAAGATCCACGGCACCTGGCCGCCCTGGGTGTCGGCGTGCTCGACGACGACGACCCCGCCGGGCCGCAGCAGCCGGTGCGCGGTGCGCTCCAGGCCGCGGATCAGGTCGAGGCCGTCCTCCCCGGAGAACAGGGCCAGCTCCGGGTCGTGGTCGCGCGCCTCGGGGGCGACGTACTCCCACTCGGTGAGCGGGATGTACGGCGGATTGGAGATGACCAGGTCGACCTGGCCGTCGAGGTCCGGGAAGGCCGTCAGGGCGTCGCCCTGCCGCAGATCCACCCTGCTGCCCGCCATGTTCTTGCGGGTCCACACCAGCGCGTCCTCCGACAGCTCCACGGCGTGCACGCGCGAGCGCGGCACCTCCTGGGCCAGGGCGAGCGCGATGGCGCCGGAGCCGGTGCACAGGTCGACGATGAGCGGCTCGACGACGTCCATGGCCCGTACGGCGTCTATGGCCCAGCCGACGACCGACTCGGTCTCCGGCCGCGGCACGAACACACCCGGCCCCACCTGGAGCTCCAGATAGCGGAAGTACGCCCGCCCGGTGATGTGCTGGAGCGGCTCGCGGGCCTCGCGGCGCGCGACGACCTCCCAGTACCGGGCGTCGAAGTCCGCGTCCTTGACCATGTGCAGCTGGCCGCGCTTGACGCCGTGCACGAAGGCCGCGAGCTCCTCCGCGTCGGTGCGCGGCGAGGGCACGCCGGCGTCGGCCAGCCGCTGGGTGGCCTGGGCCACTTCCGCGAGCAGCACGCTGCGGGGGTTTGGGGGACGCTCCCCAAATGATGGCTGCACGCTGGTCCTCCGGGGCTGAGCTGGTGTCTCGTCGTACGGCTTGAGTCTCGTCGTCGTACGGCTGCCGACGTCCTCGTACGGCGCCGAGGGCGCGTTTACGCGGCGGCGAGCTTGGCGGCCGAGTCCGCGTCGACGCACGCCTGGATGACCGCGTCGAGCTCGCCGTCGAGCACCTGGTCCAGGTTGTACGCCTTGAAGCCGACGCGGTGGTCCGAGATGCGGTTCTCGGGGAAGTTGTACGTACGGATCTTCTCGGAGCGGTCGACGGTGCGGACCTGGCTGCGCCGGGCGTCCGCGGCCTCCCTCTCCGCCTCCTCCTGCGCCGCCGCGAGCAGCCTGGAGCGCAGGATACGCAGTGCCTGCTCCTTGTTCTGGAGCTGGCTCTTCTCGTTCTGGCAGGAGGCGACGACGCCGGTCGGCAGGTGGGTGATACGGACGGCGGAGTCGGTGGTGTTCACGGACTGGCCGCCGGGGCCGGACGAACGGTAGACGTCGATGCGCAGGTCGTTCGGGTTGATCTCCACGTCGACCTCCTCGGCCTCCGGGGTGACCAGCACACCGGCGGCGGAGGTGTGGATGCGGCCCTGCGACTCGGTGGCGGGCACGCGCTGCACGCGGTGCACCCCGCCCTCGTACTTCAGCCGGGCCCACACGCCCTGGCCGGGCTCGGTCGCGCCCTGGCCGCCCTTGGTCTTCACCGCGACCTGGACGTCCTTGTAGCCGCCCAGCTCGGACTCGGTGGCGTCGATGATCTCGGTCTTCCAGCCGACGCGCTCGGCGTACCGCAGGTACATGCGCAGCAGGTCGCCGGCGAACAGCGCGGACTCGTCGCCGCCCGCACCGGCCTTGATCTCGAGGATGACGTCCTTGTCGTCGCTGGGGTCGCGCGGGACCAGCAGCAGACGGAGCTTCTCCGTGAGCTCCTCGCGCTGCTTCTCCAGCTCCTTGACCTCGGCGGCGAAGTCGGGGTCGTCGGCGGCGAACTCGCGGGCCGTCTCGATGTCGTCGCCGGTCTGCTTCCAGGAGCGGTACGTGGCGACGATCGGGGTCAGCTCGGCGTAGCGCTTGTTCAGCTTGCGCGCGTTGGCCTGGTCCGCGTGGACCGACGGATCGGCGAGCTTCTTCTCGAGATCGGCGTGTTCACCGATCAGTTCCTCGACCGCCTCGAACATCTCCGGCTCCCTGGGCTGTCCCCCGCTCCCGTCACGATGCCGGGGACGGAACTGGGGACGAAACTACGTACGACAGATGAATTGGGCTGTACCACCGCAAAACGCCGGTCCCGGCGCCCGCCCCGCCGCGCGTCGCGCACGGCGGGTGAAGGGCGCCGAGGACCGGCGCTGTGGGCTCGCTACTTCTTGGCAGCGGCAGCCTTGCCGAAGCGGGCCTCGAAGCGGGCCACGCGGCCACCGGTGTCGAGGATCTTCTGCTTGCCCGTGTAGAACGGGTGGCACTCGGAGCAGACCTCGGCACGGATGGTGCCGCTGGAGATCGTGCTACGGGTGGTGAACGACGCGCCACAGGTGCAGCTGACCTGCGTCTCGACGTACTCGGGGTGAATGTCGCGCTTCAAGGTGTCTCCTAGTTTCGGGAGGGCGCCGGGTCGCAGCCGCGGGATGCGGGAACGTGAACCGGAGCCGACGTACCAGTCTGCCAGTTCTGGCCGCATCCCCCAAAACCGGGGGGCTCGGCGATCTATTCCCCGGGTGCCGCGCCCAGGCGCTCGCCCGGATCGTGCCCGCGGCCCCGGTCGCCCTTCCGGTCCCCGGCCCTCCCCGGGGTCAGCCCGGAGTGACCACTCCGTCCGCGTCGCCCTCGGCCGTGCCCTCCGTCGCCGACCTGGGGATCGCCCGGTCGGCCCTGAGGGCGTCCCAGACCTGCCGGGCCTTGTCCTCGGCGACCAGGACGCGGTTGGGATCGGCCGGGTCGGCGTGGACCGGCATCGTCACCATGCTCAGATCCGCGGGGCCGATGCCCTTCAGGCCGTCCGCGAAGGTCGCCAGGTTCCGTACCGAGCCCAGCTCGGAGTCGGTGGTGACGGCCCTGGTGGCGGTGTCGGCGAGGTCGTACAGCTTCTTCGGGCTGGTGAGTACGCCGAGGTCCGCGACCTGGTCGACCAGGGCCCTGACGAACGCCTGCTGGAGCTGGATGCGGCCGAGGTCGGAGCCGTCGCCGACGCCGTGCCGGGTGCGGACGAGGCCGAGGGCCTGCGCGCCGTCGAGGGTGTGCTCGCCCGCCGCCAGATCCAGGTGGCTGTCGGCGTCGTCTATGTCCTCCGTCGTGGTGATCCGCACCCCGCCCAGCTCGTCGACGAGCTTCTCGAAGCCGGCGAAGTCGACCTCCATGTAGTGGTCCATCCTGATGCCGGTCATCGACTCGACGGTCTTCACCGCGCAGGCCGCGCCGCCGGTGGCGAAGGCCGAGTTGAACATGGCGTCGTCGGCGGGCGGGTGGGTCCTGCCGTCGGCTCCCGTGCACTCGGGACGGTCCACAAGGGTGTCACGGGGGATGGAGACCACGGCGGCCCTCCCGCGCCCCTCGTACATGTGCACGATCATCGCCGTGTCGGAGCGGGCGGTGCCGTTGTCCGTACCGCCGCCCAGCTTCTTGTTGCCGCCTGAACGGCTGTCCGAGCCGAGGACGAGGATGTCCTCCGAGCCGTTGTCGACGTCCTGCGGGCGGTCACCGCCGAGGAGGGAGTTGATGTCGATGCTTCTGAGGTTGCCGTTGAGCTTGAAGTACAGATAGCCGACGCCCGAGCCGCCGAGCACCGCGATACCGACGGCGGCCCAGACGGCGACCAGCAGCGCCTTGCGCCGCACGCTCCGGGACCCGCGGCGGCGGTCCTCGGCGCGGTCGCGCGGGCTCGTGGTGCCGGTCTCCCCCGGGCTGCCGGGGTCCGGCCTGCTCTCGGCGGACATGTGCTCCTCGGTGGTCCTCTACGCGGGTCGGCTACCCCCTCACGTCGGGCTGAGGCTCGGTTCCTTCCATGTTCCTCCCATGTTCCTCCGTACGCCGGAGCGAGGAACCCCTCGTGGGGGTGGTTCCGCGCCCGCCTGTCCCCCTACATGGCTGTGGCCGCCTCCGAACGGAGGCGGCCACAGCCATGTGATCAAGGGGCGCGGGGAACTGCGCGACAAGCCACAGCCAACCCGCGGCGAACGTACGACTACAGCGATCTACACCCTGTAGTCCCCCACAACCCGGCGGAGCGCTCAGTCCCCGTTGCCGGGCGCCGGCGTCGTCTTCTGGATCTGCATCAGGAACTCGACGTTCGACTTGGTCTGCTTCATCTTGTCGAGGAGCAGCTCGATCGCCTGCTGCTGGTCCAGCGCGTGCAGCACCCGGCGCAGCTTCCAGACGATGGCCAGCTCCTCGTTGCCGAGCAGGATCTCTTCCTTACGGGTACCGGACGCATCGACGTCCACCGCCGGGAAGATGCGCTTGTCGGCGAGCTTCCGGTCGAGCTTGAGCTCCATGTTGCCGGTGCCCTTGAACTCCTCGAAGATCACCTCGTCCATGCGGGACCCGGTGTCCACCAGGGCGGTGGCGAGGATGGTCAGCGAGCCGCCGTCCTCGATGTTGCGGGCCGCGCCGAAGAAGCGCTTCGGGGGGTAGAGGGCCGTCGAGTCGACACCACCGGACAGGATGCGGCCGGAGGCCGGGGCGGCGAGGTTGTACGCACGGCCCAGACGCGTGATCGAGTCGAGCAGCACGACCACGTCGTGACCCAGCTCCACCAGGCGCTTGGCGCGCTCGATGGCCAGCTCGGCGACCGTGGTGTGGTCCTCGGCCGGACGGTCGAAGGTCGAGGAGATGACCTCGCCCTTGACCGACCGCTGCATGTCGGTGACCTCTTCCGGACGCTCGTCGACGAGGACGACCATCAGGTGGCACTCGGGGTTGTTGTGCGTGATCGCGTTGGCGATCGCCTGCATGATCATGGTCTTGCCGGTCTTCGGCGGGGCCACGATCAGACCGCGCTGGCCCTTACCGATCGGCGACACGAGGTCGATGATGCGGGTGGTCAGCACGCCCGGGTCGGTCTCCAGACGGAGCCGGTCCTGCGGGTACAGCGGCGTCAGCTTGTTGAACTCCGGGCGGCCGCGGCCGTGTTCGGGCGCCATGCCGTTGACGGAGTCCAGGCGCACCAGCGCGTTGAACTTCTCGCGCCGCTCGCCTTCCTTCGGCTGGCGGACGGCACCGGTGACGTGGTCGCCCTTGCGCAGGCCGTTCTTGCGGACCTGGGCGAGGGAGACGTACACGTCGTTCGGACCGGGGAGGTAGCCCGACGTACGGATGAAGGCGTAGTTGTCGAGGATGTCGAGGATGCCCGCGACCGGGATCAGGACGTCGTCCTCGGCGAGCTGCGGCTCGGCGACATCGTCGCGGCCACGGCGGCCACGGCGGTCGCGGTAGCGCCCGCGACGGCCACGGCGGCCGCCGCCGTCGTCGTCGTACCCGTCGTCCTGACGGTCCTGACGGTCCTGCCGGCTGCTCTGCTGCTGACCGCGCTGCTGGCCGCCCTGCTGGTCGTCGCCCTTGCCGCGGCGGTCGCCACGGTCGCGGTCGCGGTCGCCACGGTCGCGGTCGCGGTCACCACGGTCGCGGTCACGGCCGCGCTCACGGCGGTCCCGGCGGCCCTGACGGCCCTCGCCGCCCTGGTCGCCGTCGCCCTGCGCCTGCTGGCCCTGGGCCGGGGTCTCGGCCTTCGGCTCGTTCCTGGCCTCGTCGGCGACGGTCTCGGGGCTGCCGGCCTCGGCGGTGGCCCGGCGACGGCGGCGCTCGGTGGGCGCGTCGTCCGTGCTGGGGGAAGGCTGACCGGGGATCTCGATCTGCTGCTGGGCCGCGCCGGCGTCCGCGGTCGCGGCGGAGGCGTCCGTCCGCTCGGCTGCCTTCGCGGTCTTCTTCTCGGCCTTGTCGGCGGCCTCGGACTTGGCGGCAGCGGCGTCGTCGCCCGTACGGGTCCGGGAGGTGGCGCGGCGCTTCGGCTTGGTCTCGGCGGCGTCCTTGGCGGCGGCCGCGGTCTTCGCGGCGGGGGTGCCCCCTCCGGCCTGCGCCTCCTTGATGACCTCGATCAGCTGGCTCTTGCGCATACGCGCGGTACCCCTGATACCGAGGCCGGATGCGACCTGCTGCAGTTCGGCCAGCACCATGCCCTCGAGGCCGGTACCGCGGCGACGCCGGGAGCCGGCACCGGTGGCAGGCGCGGAGGCGTCCGTGGCGGGCGCGGCAGCGGTGTCGTCGACACGTGCGCCCATCAGATCGGTGGTGTCGCTCACGAAGGGTCCTTCCCTGGAGCGGACGTCGGCCTGTCTGGCTCGGCGACCGGTTGTGCTGTCCGGCTTCGGTCCTTGCTGTGTGGACCGTGCCGGGGCGGTGGTCCGCCAAAGCGGCGGAAGAGATTTCTGGTGATACGGCGCTTCCCCGGGCCGTGGCACTGAGTGTCGGTGTCACTCGGCTGGGTCACGCCGGTTCCGGAGCATTGCTCGGCAGACCGCTCAGCGCCTGCGTACGGCGTACTGCGTGACGTACGAAACACAGTGCGGCTTGGGAGGCTCCCGGAAGAATGGTTGTCCCGGACGGGGACACGAAGCACCTCGCCATGGCGGGGTCGGGTGCAGACTTGAGGTTAACACTACCGGATCCAACAAACATTCCCCCTCTCCAAATCCGGCAACCGTGTCAGGTGGCGAGCGGCAGGACGCTCGCTCCCCGTGCGTCGAGTTCCAGCCGGTTGGCGGCCCAGCCCTCGCCCGCGAGGTCGGCCACCTTGTCGGCGCTGTCGTCGTCGGCCAGTGCGAGGACGGTCGGTCCGGCACCGGAGATCACCGCGGGGATCCCGTCGGCCCGCAGCCGCTCGACCAGAGCGGCGCTGTCCGGCATGGCGGGCGCCCGGTACTCCTGGTGCAGCCGGTCCTCGGTGGCGGGCAGCAGCAGCTCGGGGCGCCGGGTGAGGGCCTCGACGAGCAGGGCGGCACGGCCCGCGTTGGCGGCGGCGTCGACGTGCGGAACGGTGCGCGGCAGCAGTCCGCGGGCCTCTTCTGTCAGTACCGGCTTTCCGGGGACGAAAACCACCGGAACGATGGAATCGGCGGGATCCATCCTGATGGCCCGCGCGGCACCGCCCTCCATCCAGGAGAGGGTGAAGCCGCCCAGCAGACAGGCGGCGACGTTGTCGGGGTGTCCCTCGATCTCGGTGGCGAGCTCCAGCAGAGCGGCGTCGTCGAGCCGGGAGTCGCCGCCTATGGTCACCGCGCGCGCGGCGACGATGCCGGCGCAGATGGCGGCGGAGGAGGAACCGAGGCCGCGGCCGTGCGGAATGCGGTTGGCGCACACGATCTCGAGGCCGCGGGGCTGTCCGCCGAGCAGGTCGAACGCGGTACGCAGAGAGCGGACGAGCAGATGGCGCTCGTCCCGCGGGAGCGTCTCGCTGCCCTCGCCCGCGATGTCGATGTGCAGGCCGGAGTCGGCCACCCGGACGACGACGTCGTCGTAGAGGCCCAGCGACAGGCCGAGGGCGTCGAAGCCCGGGCCGAGGTTGGCGCTGGTGGCGGGGACGCGCACCCGGACGGCGGCGGCGCGGAACGCTGGACCGGCCATCGCTCGATGACTCTCCTTGAGCTGCGAGATTGTCGAAGACATTCGATACGTACGGGAAGACCCGAGGGCCGCTGTCGACGGGATCCGGAAATCACGAACGACGCACGGCACCGCGGCATATGCGGCGGGCGGGTTCAGTACAGCCTATCGAAGGAAGGTTCTGTGGCGACATAGGGCGCACAGGAGGCGCACGATGCGTGTCGTGAGCCCCCTGTGCCCCCTCTGTCGGGTGCCCTGCGGGGTTGTCCCTGCGCGAGGGGCGTCGTCGCACCAGGACAGGGCCGTCATCGCCGCTGTGTGCGGGACGTCCGCGCCCCCGTACGCGGAGCGCTCCGCGTACGGAACGCTCCCGCACAGGGGACGTTCGCGCCCTTGCACGCGGGGCGGGGGGGCTCCCGCCTGCACGTGGAGGCGTCGACGCCTGTACGTGGAGGCGTCCGCGCCTGCACGTGGAGGTGTCCGCTCCGCTACGCAGGGACGTTTCCGCGTCTGTCTGCGGCAATGTCCCGTCCTTCCTCCCCCTCTTCGGGGAGGCCAGGCGGCTTCCCGGGCCGGCCGGGCCGACGCTCAGGCCAGGCCGAGACGCTCGGCGGCCGTCGCGGCGTCGACCGGGACGGTGACCGGCTGGGGAGCGCCGGCGACGGCCCAGTCCGGGTCCTTCAGCCCATTGCCCGTGACCGTGCAGACGATCTTCTGCCCCGGATCCACCTTGCCGTTCTCGGCGGCCTTCAGCAGACCGGCGACCGACGCGGCGGACGCGGGCTCGACGAAGACGCCCTCCTGAGCGGCCAGCAGACGGTAGGCGCGCAGGATCTCACGGTCCGTCACCTCGTCGATGAAGCCGCCCGACTCGTCCCGCGCGGCCAGCGCGAACTGCCAGGAGGCGGGGTTGCCGATGCGGATCGCGGTCGCGATGGTGGACGGGTCCTTGACGACCTCGCCGCGCACGATCGGGGCGGAACCGGAGGCCTGGAAGCCCCACATACGAGGAGTACGAGTGGCGATCTTGTCGGCCGCGTACTCCTTGTAGCCCTTCCAGTAGGCCGTGATGTTGCCCGCGTTGCCCACCGGCAGGACGTGGATGTCGGGCGCGTCGCCCAGCATGTCCACGATCTCGAACGCGGCCGTCTTCTGGCCCTCGATGCGCACCGGGTTCACGGAATTGACCAGCGCGACCGGGTAGTTGTCGGACAGCGCACGGGCGAGGGTCAGGCAGTCGTCGAAGTTGCCGTCGACCTGCAGGATCTTCGCGCCGTGCACCAGCGCCTGGCCCATCTTGCCGAGCGCGATCTTGCCCTGCGGCACGAGTACGGCGGACACCATCCCGGCGCGCACCGCGTACGCGGCCGCGCTGGCGGACGTGTTACCGGTGGAGGCACAGATGACGGCCTTCGCGCCCTCTTCCTTGGCCCGGGTGATGGCCATGGTCATGCCGCGGTCCTTGAAGGACCCGGTCGGGTTCGCGCCCTCGACCTTGAGGTGGACCTCGCAGCCGGTGCGCTCGGAGAGCACCTGCGCGGGCACGAGCGGCGTACCGCCCTCGCGGAGCGTCACGACCGGCGTGGTGTCGGATACCGGCAGCCGGTCCCGGTACTCCTCGATGATTCCGCGCCACTGGTGGGTCATTGCTGGTTACTCTCCTTCAACCCGCATGATGCTGGCGACGCCCCGCACGGTGTCGAGGCTCCGCAGCGCCTCGACGGTCCCGCTGAGGGAGGCGTCGGACGCACGATGGGTGACGACGACGAGGGAGGCTTCCCCGTCCTTGCCCTGCTGTCGGACCGTATCGATGGAGACCCCGTGCTCGGCGAACACGGTGGCCACCTGGGCGAGAACGCCCGGTTTGTCGGCGACGTCGAGGCTGATGTGGTAACGCGTGACGGAGTCGCCCATCGGCGACACCGGCAGGGCGGCGTACGCGGACTCACCGGGTCCGGTCGCGCCGTTGAGCCGGTTGCGGCAGACGGCCACCAGGTCGCCGAGGACGGCGGAGGCGGTCGGGGCACCGCCCGCGCCCGGGCCGTAGAACATCAGCTGACCTGCGGCGTCCGACTCGACGAACACGGCGTTGTACGCGCCGCGCACGGAGGCGAGCGGGTGGCTCAGCGGAATCATCGCGGGGTGCACGCGCGCGGTGACGGAGGCGCCGTCCGCGGCCCGCTCGCAGATCGCGAGCAGCTTGATGGTGCAGCCCATCTCCTTGGCGGAGGCGAAGTCCGCGGCGGTCACCTCGGTCATGCCCTCGCGATACACGTCGTCGAGCCGTACGCGCGTGTGGAAGGCGATACCGGCGAGGATCGCGGCCTTGGCGGCGGCGTCGAAGCCCTCGACGTCGGCGGTCGGGTCGGCCTCGGCGTACCCGAGCGCGGTGGCCTCGTCGAGGGCCTCCTGGTACCCGGCGCCGGTCGAGTCCATCTTGTCGAGGATGAAGTTCGTCGTCCCGTTGACGATGCCCATCACCCGATTGATCTTGTCGCCGGCGAGGGACTCGCGCAGCGGCCGGATCAGCGGGATGGCACCGGCGACGGCGGCCTCGTAGTAGAGATCCGCGTCGTGGTCCTCCGCGGCGGCGTGGAGGGCGGCACCGTCCTGGGCGAGCAGCGCCTTGTTCGCGGAGACGACGGACGCGCCGTACTCGAACGCGGTGGTGATCAGGGTCCGGGCGGGCTCGATACCGCCGATGACCTCGACGACGACGTCGATGTCCCCACGCTTGACGAGAGCGGTCGCATCGGTGGTGACCAGCTCGGGGGCGATCCCCTCACGCACCTTGGACGGCCGGCGCACGGCGACACCGGCCAGCTCCACGGGGGCCCCGATTCTGGCGGCGAGGTCGTCGGCGTGCGTCGTCATGATGCGCGCCACCTCTGAGCCGACGACCCCACAGCCCAGCAGCGCCACCTTCAGCGGACGCGTACGCATCATCCGACCTCGTTTCCTCACATACACCGAATACGGTGGGACCAGTCTCACTCACCGGACCGGGGTTTTTTGCCCTCAGTCCGGATCCTGAGACGTTGATTTCATTACATCGACCGGGGAAGACCGGAGATCTTCCACCGGTCCGTGCCGGCTGACGACGTGCGACCGCTTCGCCGCGGCCGCCGCCGTCCTTCCCGCCCCCGGTCCTGGTTCTCCCCGTTCTCGTCCTTCTCGCCGCCGTCCTCCGCGTCCTCACCCGACGTCGAGACGCAGAAGGTCCTCCTCCGTCTCACGGCGGACGATGACGCGCGCCTCCCCGTCCTTCACGGCGACGACGGGCGGGCGGAGCACGTGGTTGTAGTTGCTGGCCATGGAGCGGCAGTACGCGCCGGTGGCCGGTACGGCGATCAGGTCCCCCGGCGCCAGGTCGGCGGGCAGGAACGCGTCCTTCACCACGATGTCACCGCTCTCGCAGTGCTTGCCGACGACCCGCACGAGCATCGGCTCGGCGTCGGACGCGCGCGATACCAGGGCGACGCTGTACTCGGCCTCGTACAGCGCGGTCCGGATGTTGTCGGACATGCCGCCGTCGACGGAGACGTACGTCCGCAGCCCGTCGAGCGGCTTGACGGTGCCGACCTCGTACAGCGTGAACGCGGTCGGCCCGACGACGGCGCGCCCGGGCTCGACGGAGATACGGGGGGTACGGAGCCTGGCGGCCTCGCACTCGCGCACGACGATCTCGGTCAGGGCCTTGGCGATCTCGTGCGGTTCACGGGGGTCGTCGTCACTGGTGTACGCGATCCCGAGCCCGCCACCGAGGTCGATCTCGGGCAGCTCGACACCGTGCTCGTCACGGATCTCCTTGAGCAGCCCGACGACCCGGTGCGCGGCCACCTCGAACCCGGACATGTCGAAGATCTGCGACCCGATGTGGGAGTGGATCCCGATGAGCTCGAGCCCGTCGAGCTGCAGCGCCCGCCGCACGGCCTCCGCCGCCTGCCCGCCGGCGAGCGGAATACCGAACTTCTGGTCCTCGTGCGCGGTGGCGATGAACTCGTGCGTGTGGGCCTCGACGCCGACGGTGATCCGGATCTGCACGCGCTGCCGCACACCGAGCTCCTGCGCGATGTGGGCGACACGCACGATCTCCTGGAACGAATCGAGCACGATCCGCCCGACCCCGGCCTCGATGGCACGCCGGATCTCGGTGGTGGACTTGTTGTTGCCGTGGAAGGCGATGCGGTCGGCGGGCATACCGGCAGAGAGCGCGGTGGCGAGCTCGCCGCCGGAGCAGACGTCGAGGTTGAGCCCTTCCTCGTGGAGCCACCGCACGACGGCCCGGGAGAGGAACGCCTTGCCGGCGTAGAACACGTCGGCGTCCTGCCCGAAGGCGCTGCGCCAGGCCCGCGCCCGCGCCCGGAAGTCGTCCTCGTCCATGACGTAGGCGGGGGTGCCGAACTCCTCGGCGAGCTGCTTGACGTCGACGCCGCCGACGGTCACGACCCCGTCGTCGTTGCGGCTGACGGTCTGGGCCCACACCTTCGCGTCGAGGGTGTTGAGGTCGGCGGGCGGCGCGGAGTAGTGCCCCTCGGGGAGGACGTCGGCGTGACGGGGCCCGGCGGGGTGTGCGGAACGGCTCATGGCGGTGATGGGCTCTCTCTGGCTCTTCTGCGGACTCTGGGCTGTGCGCTTCGGGCTCTACCGGCTCCGTGAGCTGCGGGCTCTGGGCTTCATGCTCTCGGCTCCGGGCTGTCAGAGGTGGTCGGGCGCGTCGATGCCGAGCAGGGACAGGCCGCCGGCCAGCACCGTCCCGGCGGCGTCGGCGAGCGCCAGCCGGGAACGGTGGGCGGCCGTGGGTTTCTCCTCGCCGCGCGGCAGCACGGTGTGCTGGAGGGCGAGCAGGGCGTCGGCCACGGTGACGAGGTGCCGGGCGAGCCGGTCGGGGGCGCGGTGGATGGCCGCGTGGGTGAGGGCCCGGGGGTAGTCGGCGAGGGCGATGACGAGGTCGGTGACCAGGTCGTCCGCATCCGGTACGGCTTCGGCGGCGGAACCGAAGCCGAGGTCTGCGGCGTTGCGGAGGAGGGCGCGGGAGCGGGCATGGGCGTAACGCACCCGGAAGAGCGGGTTGCTCGCGCGCTGCACGAGGTGGTCGGCCGTGATGCGGGGCCGGTCACGGCCGGCGGGATGCAGCAGGGCCCAGCGGGCGGCGTCGAGCCCGAGGGGGGCGGGATCCTCGGGCGCCGGAACGGGCCGCAGGGTGACGGGCTCCCCGTGCTCGTGCTGGACTTCGGCACGCCCGCCCTGACTGGCGACGATGCGCACGAGGGCATCGGCGACGACTTCGGCACGCACCTCATACGGAACGCACAGCCGCACGACCTGCCCGTCGAGCGCGCGGCTGTGCCCGTACCGCTCCCGCTCCGCGAGAACCTGCCGTACGACGGCGGCGGTGGCGGCGGCCTGGGCGTCGGCGAGGTGGATGTTGAGGAAGCCGGGCCCGGTGATCTCGACCTCGGCGACACCCTCGGTACGGCTCAGATGGGGCCGCAGTATCTCGGCGACCTGCAACGGGGGCCGCCCGGCCGGCCTGGCCAGCTGCAACGCGATGTTGGTGGCGTAGTCCCCGCACCCCCCGGGCCCCGGCGGCGTCACCACGGCCCGCTCGGGCACGACCACGCTCAGCTCCCCCTCGTCCACAGCACGACGCACCGCGCGCAGCACGGTGCGGGAGAGCTCGACGGGGGTCACGGAGACAAGCGTAGGGGAGGTGGGGGGTGGGTAGGCGAACCGGTTTTGCGGGTTCCCGAAATGTGGACGGGGAGGACGGGAGGGACGGCGCGGTGTGCGCAGCTGCACAGCGCCCCTCCCATCCGACAACGGCTGCGGCGAGCAACGGCTGCGGCGAGCGTGGACTCAACCGCCGTTGCGCCCGGCGGGCTCGGCGGACTCGCTACCGCCGACGCCCCCGAGGGACGTAGACGTACTGGAGGAACTGGACGTACTGGCGGTGACACCGAACGCACCGCGCTCACCGGACAAGCTGCCCTCGACTCCCGACGCACCCGACGCACCACGCTCGTCGAGGTCGAGGGAGGCACCACCATCCCCGACGGACGCATCGCCGCACGCGGACGTCCCGGCCGCCCGGCACCGCTGGATCAGCTCCCGCACCAGAGCGACCAGCTCGGCAGGCTCGAAGGGCTTGGCGAGGAAGGCGTCGACACCGACGTCGAGCCCCGTCTCGACCTCGTACTGACTGCACGCGCTGACGATGGCGAGGGGCAGATGTCTGGTCCGGGGATCACTCCGGAGCCGCGCGGCGGTACGCAGCCCGTCGAGCCGGGGCATGACGACGTCGAGGGTAATGACATCGGGTCGGAACTGATGAACCACATCCAGACACTCGACACCATCGGCCGCGGTCACGACCTCGAGCCCCTCCAGCTCGAGATTGACCCTGATCAGCTGCCGGATGACCTTGTTGTCGTCCACGACAAGGACCCGGCCAGACGCGCCTGGCACAACTTGAGAGTAGGTCGGCGCCCACCGCCGCGTCCGGGTTTTGCCCACTTCTCCCCCGTCCGTGGCCCCTCCCCCAGGTCAGCCCGCCGGCGGCCCGCCGACACCTCCTCCGCCGATCGCCCGGAAACCCGTTCATGACCTCCCCTCCGAAGCTGGTAGGGTTCTACCCGTCGCCGCGAACACCGCGAGCAACACGCCCCCGTAGCTCAGGGGATAGAGCAACGGCCTCCGGAGCCGTGTGCGCAGGTTCGAATCCTGCCGGGGGCACTTCAGCTGAAGTGCCAAAAGACCCCGTGACCAGCGAGTTCGCTGGATGCGGGGTCTTCGCGTATGTGCAGGCGGATGCCGCCGGAAGCAGCCGCTTGTCAGTGATCACGTTGTAATAGCGTGTTGATCTTTGAGGGCTTCGCGGCAGCTCAAGGGCGCCCCCGCGCCCTGGCGTAGCTATCCGAACCGCACGCGAACAGGGGGCGCTTCAACCTCTCCTCGCGCCTCACCTCCATTGACCATCCGACGCGAGCTTGCAGTTAGCGGCACCGCCTCCTTCACCACGTCGAGGTCGCCTATCGCTATCCGGAGAGGCCGCCGGGGCGCGCAACTCATCACGCCCCCCTCGCCCACCGCAACAGCCAAGCCGACACGGTGACGAGCACCCGACGCCCCTACACGCACACCGAGGGCCCGACGAAGCAGCGTTGCGCAACCCCACTGGGAGAGAGGTTAGTCAGATTTGTAAACCTGAGGAGCGGACCCGTGAGTGTGGTCATTCGCATCTCCATCCCAGACGCCACGATCGAGACGAGGACCGTCGGCGATGACGTACACATCGACATCACTCCGAGGGGAGGGCCAGAAGGGGCAGGTAACGCCGCCACTCAGACCACACCTGGAGGACTAGCGCCCATGATTGAAGCCGGGGACCTCGAAGTCGGCGAAGCGCTCTACTGGTCCCGCCCTCGCCTGGGAGTCCGACACGAGGCGCAGGTACTGCCGAACGGCTGGCTCTCCTTCGAAGGCAAGCCGTATCGAACCCCATCCGGCGCAGCGGTGGCCGCGGCAGGATCACAAGCTGACGGCTGGACGGCGTGGAGGCGAGAGCGCGACGGCGTGATCATCGGGTCACTTCGCAAGGTTCACTAACTCAGCATCAGAATCCGCATCAAGATGCGGACCCCACACACCCGCAAAGCACGCCTGGCCAAGGCAAGGCCGGCCGCACAGGGCCCACTGCCGCGCTCAACGTAGGCAACCCTCGCGCCCAGTCTCCTGCGGGGCCGACATCATCACCCCCGCAGGCTCCAACGAGCGACACCCCTCGGAGCGCCACCGCGCAGCGACAGGCAGCCCGAACTGCACCTCGCCTTGGCGTTGCTGCTCACCGCCAGCCCCACCCCCCGCGTCAACGCCCAACTGCAAGCGCCTCAAGCCTCACAAGTAACACATAAGTAACAAAAAGGCCAAGTAGGCACACGCTTCACTTCATGGCCTGCTAATAATACTGAGCAGAAGCGGTGGGCAGGTGCAGCCTAAAAATAGTTAGTTGCCCTAAGCAATACATCGGTCCCGAGGGTGAAGGGAAAGAATTAAATGCGCAAAAGCTGGCGTCGAATAATCAGCGAGGCGTTGCAAAGTGGCGATGGAACACTTCGCCTCGTGTTCCTGATGTCTGCAGGGGTCGCATGCAGCGCCATGCTCGTCGGCGTGCTAGCCGCGGCTAGGTTCGCCGGACTGTTCTGAGGGACGCGACCCACAGGGTGTGAGGTAGTAACAACAACTGTTGAAGTCCCTACCCACGGCAGTCCGGCCCGCTGCAGGCCGGACGACGCAGGGTCGGAGCACAGCCAACTGAGTTTGTCGCGGCGGAAGCCCCGGACTACGAAGGAGTCCGGGGCTTCCGGCGGTTGGTCATGTCGGATGTCAACCCGTTGAGCCGTTCCCCTCCCCCAGCCCTTGCATGATCCGGTCGTTCATCTCCTGCTCCTGGCCGTCGATGCACTTGGCGTAAATCTTCAGGAGGACGTCCACAGAGTGGCCCGCGCGAGCGGCGACCTCCGGTGCCGGTACACCGGAGTTGAGCCACTGGGAGACACCCGCGTGCCGGAGGTCGTACGGCCGGAAGGCCAGGACCGAGGACACCTGGTGCGGCACGAGCGCCAGTTCCCGAGCCTGCTTCCAGGCGCGGGAGTACGAAGAGGCAGCGATCACGTTGCCCCGCTCGCTGGCGAACAGCCGGCCGTCGTCCGCCGTGCCGAACTCCGTAACGTGCTCACGGAGCAGTCGGACCAGCGGAGGCGGAATCGGCACGATGCGCGCCTCTCCGTGGGCCCTCTGCTTCAGGCCCCGCCGATCGTGTGCTTCTCCGGAGTCCGTCCAGGCCTTACCGACTGTTGGACGGGTCTCCGTCAGCTCGATGCGGCCCCAGCCCGACGCCGGAAGTGTGCAGTCGGAGCGGCGAAGGCCGAGCGCCTCCCCCGGCCGCATGGCGGCGTAGTACAGGCACCCGAAGAACGCTTGCAGCCGCCGACCGCTCGCCCGGTCGTAGCCGCCCACGTACGTGAGGGCGGTCAGCAGCTCCCGAGCCTGCCGAGGATTGACCACCACCCGGCGGTCGACCTCCTGCAGCGCTCGTTTCCCCCGCTTCCGCCGGACCCTGCTCAGCGGGTTGGACGGGAGGTGCTCAAGCTCCACCGCGTACTCAAGGGCGTTGAAGACCACTGCGCGCCGCCGCCGGTACGTCTGCGTCGCAGCAGGCTTGCTGTCGAGCCGTCGGCCGAGCGCATCGATCAGTTCATGCACGCGGGCGATCTCCTGAAGCTCCCCGACCGGCAGCGACGCTCTCTCGATCCACCTCACCGCCGCGGCGATCTCCTCCGGCCGCTCTCGCTCCCGCCGAGGAACCGGCAAGACATATGAGCGCAACGCCCGCCGGAGCACCTCCAGACCTGGCCGTCCCCGCCCCGGCTTGACCAGGACAGGCACGACCGTGGCCAACGCGTCCGTCATGCTGTCTCGCTGCTTCGCCGATGCTTCCGCCCACCGCGCGTCTACGTACTTCACCGCAAGGTCGAGGAACGACAGAGCAGCTTTGCCGCCGCGCAGCGAGTCGGGCAGGCCCGTGACGGTGTCGAAGGGCTCGCCCTTGTCGAGGGCACGCACGAGCTTGGCCCGGAAGCGGTCGGCCAATGCCTTGGTCTTGTAGGACTCGCTGAACGGCTGTCCGTCGACCACCCAGCGCACGAGGTACGTCGGTTTCTTGGTGGTCTTGTTGACCGAGAGCTTCCAGATGGAGGCCTTGTACGACTTCACGACGCCACCCCCTCCGCCCGCTCCTCCAACCAGTCGTTGAGCACGTCACGCCGAACCCTCAGCTCCCCGTTCGGCAGCCGAATGCAGGCCGGAGCGAGGCGCAGCTCCCGCCAGCGGTAGAAGGTGCGCCGGGAGATGCCGCCCAGTTCGTCGAGGACCTGGCGGACCGTGAGCAGTTCGGCCGTTCTTCCACGGCTGTCACGCGCCATGGCGACCACCGCCCTCCCGCACGGAGGCAGCCAGGAGAGCCGCTTCCGGCGAGTAGCCGCGTCCCGCGTAGAGCCAGTGGCCGACCGTGGCCGTGGAGCGGTCGGCGAGGCCGAGTGAGGCACGCTGCTGCTCCGCACGATGGTCGGTACGGGCCTGCCGCAGTGCGGTGAGCGTGGTGGAGTAGCTGCGCGACCTGGTGGAGAAGTGTCCGCCGTACCCGAGCATGTGCGCCCAGCGGCGCAGCCCGAGCGACTCGAACTCCGGCAGGCCGCCGAGCCACCAGCACGTGCCGATCATGCGCAGCACATGTGCGCGCACGGGCAGCATGACCATGTCGCGCGCCCGATAGATACGACCGTCCACCGCGCCGGCGGTCTCCGCACCCTTGGTGGCGTACTTCGCGATGTAGCCCGCCACGGCCGCCGCGGACGCAGGCCGCTCCTCAGCCTCCCGCCTGTACGAGGTGACCGGCCGTACGTCGACCTGGGTGCCGAAGCGCAGCACCCGTGGGCCGACGACATCCGCACCCGGAGCGAGCAACCGCACGCGACCGACCACCGCTCCCACGGCATCGATGAGAAGCGGCACGCTCGCCCAGCTGGGCGGGAACGAGTCGGGCCCGTCCGGACCGTCGAGGCGGACGACAGCATGGAAGTGGACCAGGCCCCGCCGCTGGTACTCGGCGACCTTCGTGTACGAGAGCCGGGCGACCTCCCCGAACTCCGTGCGCGACAAACCGACCCTCCTCGCGACCTCCCGCCGCAGCTCCAGCCCGAACCGGTGCCAGAGACGGCCGGCGGACGCCTGCCAGAGCACGGCTCCCGCGTAGTCGTAACAGCGCGGGCAGAGCGGTTCACCGAGGCGGGGATCGTCCGACGAGTGACTCTCACGGCATCCGACCGGCCGCCCGTGCGAGCAGAGCTCTCCTGCTCGACGAGGGCGGCAGGCCCGTACGCGCCCGTCGCGTTCACGGCGGGTGTGGACCGGGCCGAAGCCCGGAGCGGTGAGCGTGGCGAAGACCCGTGGATGACCGCTCACCGCGCCCGGGACGTTCTTGCCGCCGACGAGCCCAGCCCGGACAAGTTGGTACGTGTCCGCCCGGTACAGGCCCGAGCAGGCCGGGCAGACCGTCGCCCGTCGGTTCCCGCACGCGATGAGCAGGCGACCGCCGTAGGCATCTGAGCCGTACGAGAGGAGGGCCGCGCCGGTGGTCGTGTCGTAGACGGTGGCTGCACCGACCAGGTGAATCGGGTTGGTGCAGCCGTCGAGGCCGACGATGTTCCGGCGCCAGGCTGCGAACTCCGGCTCCGCCGCCCTGGCGATGAGAGCAGCAGCGCTCTCCGAAAGGACAGTGGTCATCGGCGACCACCCCAGCCGCCGCCGAACGCCTGCCCCATCACGGCCGAGATCCCCTCGGGCCGGGTCTTGGCGCTGAAGCGGAGTGTCGGGTCGGTGAGCCAGAGTGCCGCCGCGTGCCCGGGGCACAGGCGCTGCTCGGCTCCGTCCAGGCCGACGAGAACGACCTGTTCCCGTCCGGCGCAGGTCAGGACCTGCGCTTCGCGCTCCCTGAGTACGCAGTCGGGCAGCGGAGATTTGCGCGAATGATGCGCGGTGGTCAAAGTGTGAGTACTCCTTTCACTGCTTACGTGGCGGATGGAGTGGGTTCCTGACGGGGTCGGGTTTGGCGACTTCGCGCCCCGTCGGGAGCCCGTCGTACGGGCGATCACTGCCGCTCCTTGGGAGGGACTCCGATGACGCTGTACGAGATCGGCCCGAACTCGCGGCGCGCGTCGAAGTAGCCGCGGCCGACGTCCTCCGTCGGCATGCCGAGCGGAGCAGCGACCGACTCCACACCGTCCCGGCGAGCGGCGGAGTCGGAGGCGTCGACCAGCACGATGACGGACGCGCCGCGCGGTACGGCGGCTGTCGGATGGGCGGTCAGGAAGTCGACCAGCTCGCGCAGACCGGCCAGGAAAGCGGCACGGTCACCGGAGCGAATGACGTAGTCGGACACGGGAGATTCCCTTCTCGGGTCGGTGGGTGGGCTCAGAAGTTGAGATGGCCGAGGAAGCCGTTCACGCCGTCGAGGACTCCCTGAACCAGCGGCGCGGCCACGGTCCGGGCGAGCAGGAAACCGAAGGTCCCGCAGAGCAGCGCGTCGACCCACCGCAGGTAGCGGATGCGCAGGAGGAACCAGATCAGCAGGCCGAGCAGCAGTACCGCGGACATGGACACCAGCACGGCAGACCCCTTTCACAGCGCTTCGACGTGCAGTTCGGACAGGACGGGAGCGAGGTGCGCGTACTCGGCGGCAACGGCTTCCGCCTCGGCCTCGGTGATCAGGTGAGACCGGGCCCGCTCCCAGCCGTCGCCGGAGGCGAGGACGGCCGTACCGGCCTGTTCAGGGGTGATGGCCTGCGCCGCCTTCAGCGCGTCGGGGTTGAGATCGCCGAGCGCCATCTCGGCCGTACCTGGATCGGCCACGCGATGGCACACCCGGCCGCCGAGCTGGGCCCGTAGGGCGGTGACACCGGGCCCCAGGTCTGAGCCGACACGTTGGCCGGCAACGACGAGGAACACGCCGAGCGCTGCGCCGAGTTGTGCCAGCCGGATCAGCGCCGTACCGGCCGCGTGCGCTTCGTCCTTCTCGTTGCGGCTGGCGACGAGGAACAGTTCTGCGATCTCGTCCACGATTACGACGACGGGAACCGGGCGTTCCTTGTCCGGCAGGCCCCAGATGTTGCGGACGCGCGCCGCCCGGCAGACGTTCATGCGGTCGAGGGTCAGATCCACGAGCGCGGCCAGGAGCCGCACCGCTTGCTCTCGGTTGGTCGCGAGGGCCGACAAGCGGGGCTCGTACAGGGACAGCTCCATGCCGCCCTTGCAGTCGATCCCGACCAGCGCGACGGGTTGCGGAGCGAGGCCCGCCACGAGGGCGTTGATCAGCGTCGACTTGCCGGAGCGGGTGGCTCCCACGATCAGCCAGTGCGGGACGCGCCGCAGGTCGAGCACCCACGCGGCCCCGGTCTCCAGCGCGCCCACGGTCACCCGCAGCAGTTGGCCAGGCCCACGCTGCTTGGGCAGCCGAGGAGCGGCCAACGGGTCGGCCGCCGACGCGACGATCCGTACGACGCCAGGCTTCCAGGAGGTCACCCGTACCGCATGGACCTGCCAGTTCTCCGCCATGGCGGACGCGGCCTTGACGAAGTTTTCCGGCACCTGGCCCGGCAACAGCCGCACCAGCAGTACGAAGCCGCCGGAGGTTGGATGCATGAGGCCGCGACGAGGTACGCGCGGCTGTGGCGGGGGCGATCCCTTGCCGACGAGCCCGGACACGACCGTCAGGGCCGGCCGACGGCTCACGGCGAGTCCGCACCCGGCCATCAGGGGCCGCCAGGTCTGCACGACCCGGAAGGCCACGGACGGGAAGCCGAGCAACAACCACCAGGTCACGGGGTAGCGACGGCGCAGGGTCGGGCCCGCCAGGAGCAGGCCCGACACCAGCACTGCGGCCACCACCAGAACCCAGCCCAGCCCGTTCGCTTCGGTCAAGGTGGCGGAGGCCAGGTTCATCACTGTCCGGACCCCTTGCCCGCCGTAGCGGGAGCGCTCAGGGGTCGGATCTCCGCCGCGCGGAACGCGATCCCGTGCCGCCCCTCGTTCTCCCATGGCGTGGCGACCAGGTCCCGCACGGCCACCGGCATACCGAGCTGCACGCCGGTCGGCTCCCCGGCCACACTCACGTTCACGACGTCCGCGGACGCCCCGGCCATCAGGCAAAGGCCTACTTGGAACATCGTCTTGCCGGTGTCACGGTCGACGCGGAGCTGTCCCGTCTCACGGTTGGCGACCCGCGGAGTCGGAGGCACGGCGCAGATGATGCCCGTGAACTTCGCGGTGTCGATCGGAAGGCTTGCCACTGTTCGGATCTCCTCATCTCTCGCACCCAGAGGGCGATCCTCTGGATTGCTTTACAACCCGTACTACGGGTTGCGGAGACAAGACTGACCACCCGTAGTACGGGTTGTCAACCGTCTTCGAGTGGGAGAAGCTGTTTCCACCCGTGGGTGGTACCGACCAGCCATGGAGGGAAGAAGCAGTGACCAAGGCCGTGGAGGGCCCGTATGCCGCCGAAGAACACGCAGCCGAAGTACCGGCAGATCGCCGACTACCTGCGCGAAGGCATCCTGGACGGCACCTTCCCCGCCGGCCAACCGCTCCCCTCGGAGGATGCGTTGGCCAAGCAGTTCGGAGTGACGCGCCCCACCGTGCGCCAGGGGCTCACGGAGCTACGGGCGTCCGGTCTCGTGGAGGCCATCATGGGCCGCGGCACCTTCGCCCGCTCTCCCCACGGCCGCCCCAGCCTCACGCGCCCGCGAGGCGTACGCCGCACTTCCGACGGCCAGTACGTCGAGGCCGACGGCATCCGCTGGACCGACGCCGAGCCACCTGTCGCCACGCGCACCGATGCCCCGCTGGCCTTGGCAGACCTTCTCCGCATCCCGCCGGGCGAGCCGATGTTCACTTACGACGCGCTCCAGACCGCGGACCAAGGCCGCTTGCGCCAACTGCACCGGACGTACGTGCCGTTCTCGGTGCTCATCGACACCAAGTACGAGGAGGAGGCCCCACCGCCGGCACCGGAGCTCTACACCGCGCTCGCGGACCTGGGCCACGAGCTCCACTTCACGGAGTACGTCCGCACTCGGATGCCTCTGCCGGACCAGGCTCAGGCACTCCGGCTTGCTGATGGGGTCCCGTTGATGCATGTTCTCCGGGTGACGCTTACTGAGGCGGAGCGGCCCTTGGCGCTTGAGGAGTTCCACCTGCCGGGAGGCGAGCTGGAGCTCTCGTTCAGGCTGTAGCAGGTCCCAGGTGGCTCATAGTTTCTCTACGTCATCAAGGCGGCTCGCTCACGCTCGCCGCGCGCGACCCGACCCCCGGCCGGGCCGCCGCTCTTGTTTACCCCCGCTCCAGCCCGGCGGGGCCCGTGCCGCGCACCAGGCAATCAGCCACCCTGCACCAGGGAGGTGGCACATCACAGCCGGGCGTCGGCCACACAGTTGCGGTCGTTTCGCCACCCCTGCACGCGGTGGCACCTTTCAGCCACCTGGCTAGAAAACACGTCTATAGCAACAAGGTCACTAGCCACGTATGATCTACCTGCCAGAAAATATGGTGCATCGCAAGGGGGCGGCGGGGATTATGAGCGGCATGAAACAAGTAAGCATGCACGTTGCGTCTTTGACCTTGGACGAGACGAATCCGCGGCACGCACAGCCGACGAAGAGCCTTGAAGAATCCATCGCAGCTCTTCTCGATGGAGGTGCACCCAAGCTACTTCGACTGGCTAGAAGCATCGTCGAGAGAGGGCTTAACCCGACCGAACTGATCGTAGTTATGCCTGAGGGCGACCTTAATATTGTACTCGAGGGTAACCGAAGAGTTGCAGCGCTTAAGTTGCTCAACAAGCCCAGCTTGGCACCTACCGAACAACTCCAACGCAAGTTCGCTGCCATTGCCGCAAGTGGCGAAGTACCGCGGCGGGTGCAGTGCGTCGTCGCGGAAACTCGGCAGCAGGCCGCCCCTTGGATCAAGCTCAGACACACTGGAGAGAACGAAGGCGTCGGTGTCGTTAAGTGGAGCTCGGCCGAAGTAAGTAGGTTCGGCGGCCGCTCAACTCCGACCGAAAAAGCCAGACTCCTTACGGACGCAGTGACCGCTTGGTTCGCAGACGATGCGGAACTTATTGCGGATGTCGCAACTGTTCGCGCCAACAGGATCACGAATCTCGGACGAATGATCGGCGACCCAGACGTTCGGAGCCGCCTGGGGATTTCGTTCGATGGAGATTCCGTCGTATCGGACTTCCCCAAAGACCGAATGCGGCAAGTCCTTGCCCGCCTCTTCCATGACCTGGCCGGCGCCGTTTCGGTCGACAAAATCAAAACGAAGCGGCAACGGAATAGCTATCTACAGCAGGTTGAGGACGACTTGCCGAAGTTGGCCGACCGACTGGATGAGCCACAAAGGTTTTCCAGCACTGCATCAAGTACCGGCCAAGACACAAGAAAGAGCAACGAAAGCACCGATTCGGAACCGGCGAAGGCGTCCCGGCGCAGACGGCCGGATTTCGAGAAACGGCTATTCCAAAGCGTTTCCTTGCGGAACGTAAGCCTTCGCACCTCCGAGGTTCTTCAGGAAGCAAAGCGGCTCAGCATCGACGACATGCCGAACGTGGCGGCTATCATGGTGCGAATCGTAGTGGACATCGTAGTCCTCGACGCAGCAGACCAACTCGGCTGGAAACGGGGTCAAAACGACCTCAAGAGCCGGATCGCCGCCGCCCTCCATCAGGTCGATCCGAAGCAGGATAACCCGGCGCTCAGTGATGCTTGGCGCTTCTCTCAGAAGGATGAGGGAGCACTCGTGCTGAAGACCCTCCACCAGTTTGTGCACTCCTGGCAGTCAAACCCCCTCACCTCTGAAGTACGGAAGTTGAGCCTTGCGTATGGCCCCCTCCTGACCCAGCTCGATGACCTAATTGAGACTAAGAAGCGATGAGATACATTAGCCCTCTCCGATACCCGGGAGGAAAGGCGCGGCTAGCACCTTACATTGCGCGCCTGATTTCCCGACAACGCCCGCGTCCCCGTTCATATGCTGAAGCCTTTGCCGGGGGCGCGGGCGCCGCTTTGCGTTTGCTCGCGAACAACGAAGTCGACCATATTCACATCAACGACCTGGATCCAGGCGTAGCGGCTTTGTGGCGTTGCATCTTTCACGATTCCGAGAACCTGACCCATCTAGTCGCATCCGCAGAAGTGAGCATCACGGAGTGGTATCGACATGCCGAGATTTACAAGAATCCATCCGGCCGCACCGATATTGAACTGGGATTCTCAACCTTCTTCTTGAATAGATGCAACCGCTCTGGAATTCTCCGGGCTCGCCCCATCGGCGGACTTGACCAGACGGGAAACTGGAAAATTGATGCCAGATTTAGCCGCGAATCACTCATCGAAAGAATCAACTACCTAGCGACATTCCGCGACCGGGTTACCGTCACGCAAATGGACGCTCGCTCTTTTATTCGCCACCTTGAACCACAGCATGACGATATTCTAATGTACGTCGACCCGCCCTATATTGTCCAGGGCGACCGACTTTACCTTGACTCACTAACGGGCGAGGACCACAAGGAGTTGGCGAACATCTTGCATACCACTCCACTTAAATGGCTCCTCACTTACGACGCCAACAAGCGCATCACTGAAGACCTCTACAAGGGATTCCGCTGTGTAGAGTTTGACATTCTTCATACAGCGCAGATACAGCGAACTGGCGTAGAGTATGCCATCTTCGGCAATAAACTCATCCTGCCAGAAGTGACTGGAATAATCGGTGAAGGTAACTTCCGCTGGATGACTTCGAAGAGGAAACGCGAAGTGCCGCAAAGTGCCGCCGGACAGTCCACGTCAAGTAGTCAATAGCCCGCAGAGCGCTCAGCGCCGTGAAATCTCTCGTCAGGACTGCAACGCGCCTTGACAGTGACTCCTATGGTTAGGGTGTCGCGGCTGTTTTTTGGCTAGCCGTCATTTTTCCTCATCAACGACACACGACAGCAGCGTGGTTGCGGCCAGTGGGGGTACAGCGAAACACACGCGCGCCAGCTCGGGCGGCGCACCCGCCATCGTGGCTGGCTGTCGTTGGCCAAGGTTCGTGACACAATCGCAATCAACCCGCCAAGACGCATGTATGCCCCCACTGGCCCCGACCCTGTGCCGTTGTTGAGCATCTGATTGTGTGTGAGTGTCTGTGGAGCCAGACAGCCGCTTGCGTCCTACCTTAAGGATGGTTCAACTACATCCCGGCATTGCGGCAGCATGACTAGCATGGACCTTGAGGGGATAGCCGCACTATCCGCGGCCGTAGTAGCACTCATTGGGATTCCCGCCACCATACTCATCGGCCGATGGCAGACGAAGGCCGCCTTGCGTACGGCTGAGGCCACCAGCGAGGCCGGCTTGACTCAAGCTCGGTCTACCTACCGTGCGGCGTTGGACTCTGTTCACGCCGGAGCAAACGCCGCTCACCAACAGTGGCGTCGCGGCATCCAACGAGATGCATACGCTTCTTTCCTTCTTGCCGCTAATCGAGTGAAGGAAGTGGGCGAGCAATTCGTCATGGCCAACGGGGAAGAACTACCCATGGAAAGAATCAAGGAGGGCAAGGCCGCTATTGACGGTGCCCTCGTAACACTTAAGGCTGCCCAAACGATCGTCGAGCTGGAAGGGCCGGACAGCGTAGCTGACCCTGCTGCAGGAATGGCCGACGTCGCTCAGACTATGGGCTATTACCTCCGTAAGCAGGCAATTTACGAGAGAGCTTGGGGCAAGCTCGGCCGGATGATGAATGATGAATCGCCGAGCGTGAGCGCTACTGCTGTAGAACTTATGCAGGCGCTGGCTGGCCTGAGCCGTCACCGCTTCACTAGCTCCTCAAATCCCGATGAACTGGGTGGACAGCATACCTACGGCCCTGAAGCGGCGGAAAGGTCCTGCCTTGAGGCCCGCAACGCCCTGCCATCAGGCGCTCTAGACGACGAGGAGTTCACTTCCCTACTAGAAGGGTGGCGCTCTTATCCCCCCACTTCCAACGACTCATACTCCGATGCCGTGCGCCGATTTGGTGAGGCAGAGACACGCTTCGTCCGTGCTGCTAAAAGGGAACTACATGGCCAAGTCGCTTCATGAGGCCCGTCGACCTACCATCGGCATGACTCAGTCTCGAAGCGGCTCGGGCAGACAGCACGCACGTGCTTGGCGATCGCTCCGCTGGCAGTGCCGCGGACTACCTGTGGACGGGTTTTATCCGACCAAGCGCTCGCAAGGCGACGACCAGCGAGCTTCCACGTTAGCCAAGAGGCTTCCGGAGCCGTTGTAGTACACCTACGCTGTCGCGCCATGCCGACCGTCCTCTCAGGGGCGCCGCAGAACTCTCTTGATCTCTTCGGTCAACGTCTGGCGGTCCTCACAAGCAGCTCGCCAGCCAGGTGTGGACGTACTCGATAGAGTCCGGGACGTGGCCGGCAGCCACCACTTCGTGAAGATTCAAGTAAGCCAAGGGTGGCCCGGCTTGCTATGCGACAACTGGCCGGTGAGCTACCAAGTCCAATCGCTGATGTGCTGCGTAGACACTATGTTAGATAATCGCGACCTCGCCCTTTCCAGCACACCTCTAAGACGGTCCGGCTCGAGCGAAAATATTTCTGGCCCTGAGCAAGCGCTTCGAAACATCCCGTGAGCGCGGTGCGCAGCGCATCACGGTCACTCTTCGACATGTCGCGGCGCAACCGGGAGTGGTCAGCAAGGAGCGTGCTGACCACTCCCAAAAGCGTACCCACAGCGGTTGCCACAACAGTGATGCCCAAGCGAGCGACTATGTGAAGCTGAGTGTGCTGCCTGGACCAGGGGAACCTCGCCCCTTAGCCCTCGTCTTCGTCCTCGCTTTCTACCGGGATGGTCGGGTCATCCCCCTGGATATTGCGCCGCAGGTTTTCCAGATCGGTCTGTAGGTCGAGCAACGACTGGCGCAGGTCAACGAAGTCTGTGGATTCAATCACTGGTGGCCAGCTGCCAGCGGTGCTGTCGATCTCTGTCAAGCCGTCCAAGGCAATTCGGGCGCTCTCCAGGTTGGACCGCAGGGTGCGCCGGTAGTCCGCGGCCCGGCGGCTGCTCGGGATGCCCTCACCGGAGCCGCTGAACGAGGTATCGCTCGGTTTCGATTCGGCTGAGGTTGTTTCGCCGCCTGTGGACCCCCAGCCTGCTCCAGATGGTTGTTCCTCCTTGACATCCGTACCAGAATCTGAGGAGGTCGCGGGCGAAGGAAACTGACGGAGCCTATGCTCCGCGTAGGCTTCGCTGGCGCGCGCCTGATCGGAAGCCCACACGACATCCCACTCGAACAGGGGCACGGGCACACCGTTCTCATCCCGGGCGATTTTGTCCGGCTGCGCCAAGTCCACCTTGAGGTGGACATACGCCGAACTTTCCTCCTCCTTTCGGTTCCGGCGTACGAACTGTCGCATAGACTGCGCGTTCTCCGGCAACAAGTCGGCCCGGAACCTGTTGGCGGTCAACGCCAAGGTCCACAGGCCTAGCTCATTGTCCTCAGCAGAGAGATTCTCGACGACGAGATGGACGTCGGATCGGAAGGGAACGCCGCCCTTTTCCTTAGGAGCCATCAAGGAAGAGCCGACATTCCGCGTGAGAAGTTTGTCGGCAATCAGTGCAATACCGCCAGCAACCGCCAAGGTACAGCGAGCATCGACACGACCCGCCATGGCCGGCTCAACGAGGGTGGTAAAGTCGTCCGTCAGAGCTGGCTCCCACTCCTTCAGCACGTCACGGGTGAGTACGCCACCATTGCCCCACGCATTTCGTGCTTGCTTCGAAACGGCCTTCTTGGCACTGCGCCAGGGCAGGTCGATGATCGGGCCTAGCAGTTCGGCGAAGCCCTTGGCGCTCATCCGGGAGCCGCCCTTGATCGTCTTGGCCTGGTCTTTGAGCCGCTCGTACAGCTCGGGGCGAGTCAGGGCGTGAACCAGTTGGATCCCGCGCCACAGGGCAGTACCCGGTAGCTGGCTGTCGCCGTACTCCCGAGGAAGATTCTCTGGGGCGGTACGGCCAACGGCCAGGCCGTAGACGACCTGAAGGCTCTCCTTGGCTACCGGCGCATCACCGAGCTGAATAACGCGCTTGAGTGCCCGAGTGGCCACCTCAACGTTCTGAGCCGCCGAGTCCCACGCTTTGAACTCTACGTGCACGCTGGCCAGGATTGAGCGCATGGCGTCGTCGAAGACGTCTTCGGGAGCCAGCAAGTGGCCGGGATGGCCTTCAGCGCCGACCGCCACCTGAGCAGGAACAACATAGGTCTGCGCAATGTGTATCCCGCGGTCACCGGGTTCCTCTGCGGCCATGGCCTGATGGAACTCATCGGCGAGAGCGTGCCGCCAAGTCTCACGGACCGCAGCGAGCCGATCACTGAGCGTACGGCCGTCTACCTTTCCCCTTGCGACCCCTCCGAACAGCGACTCCACCATCAGGTCGGCAGCGCGCGCCGCGTCGGCTTCTGGACCAGCAAGAACGGCCCAAGCGCTCGCCAGGCGCGTGATGCCGTCGCGTACTACCAGGGCGTGGAACGATTCGGTGCCGTCCTCGAAGGTGAACTCTACTGGGTGGGTGATCAGGGGACGGGTCACCTTGCGCCCCAGGATGGAGGCCGCATAACTGTTCAGTGCCAGAGTGCTGTGCACAGTCTGCCGAACGTGATCTTTCAGGTGCTGGAAGTCACGGTACCGGTAGCGGACAACAGCGCACGGCTCTCCTTTCTCGATGGTACCGACCACCTGCGGGTCGGAGATGTCCATCACCTCCATGCCCGTGCGAGGCTGAATGCCGGGCAGCAGTTCGCTTAGCCAGACTCGGGTATTGAAAGTTCGGAGGGTGGCGCCTTCGACGTTCTCCTCCAGCAAAAGACCGGCGGGTTCCTGAGCGGTGGGACGCAGCATGATCGCCACGGCTTCCGGGTTGATTGCGGCACGCGCCACGGCCTCCCACGCGCCGGCGGGCAAGGAGGCAAGAGGGTTGGCGACGCCAGCGGCGGTCACCGCCTCTCGGGCGGACTCGGCGGACTGGGCGGGCAGAGCTCGTTCGACACTGGAGACCGCAACGTTCTCGCCCCTCCAGGCGAGCGTCACGGACAGATGAGCAGGGCTGGACATACGGTCCTCCGACCATGAGCTGAGAATTGTGTGGGAGACTTGGCGTGCGGTCCTGGCCCGATTTCCCGGAGCACCAGGTCCGACCCGGGCCCCAGCTTCACCGCAGGGGCCCGGACCTCTTTAGCCGCGATCCGAGATCAATAAGTGCGTTCGCCGCGGGGAAAACCTGGGTGTACCAGTCCCACATGAACGCGCGACTGGGCAGTCGGACCACGGATTGATGCGCGGCGTATGCAACGAAGTCAGCCGCCTGGAGCAACGGTATCCGCCTGGCGGGAACGAGCAGAGGATCTCCCAGGACGTGCCTGTACTCAACAGGCAGCCGACGATGAGCTGCACGCAGCCCCCGCTCGGTGCCATTACCGTCAACGATGAACTGGCAGGAAGTTCCTGCCGCTGCATGTCGATTGTTGACCATCTCGACTAGGTCGGCATACAAGTCCTCACGGGTCGCACCATGACGGTAGACGGCACCAACGGCGAGTCCGGGAACTCGGGCAAGCGTCCGTAGACCCTGGAGCACGATGTTCGCGGCCTCGGTCTTCCGCCGCTTTGTCGGGGCAGCTCCGCCCACAGGGTGCAACAGGCGCCCTCGCCCGGCAACCAAATCAACAGCATGCAATGGAAAGCCAGGAGCGTAGGTTATGTACGGATTGACCTGCAGTTCCTCCAGGAAGGCAGTCCACGCCGCATCAGCCGTCGACCACCCGTCAACTTGCGGTACGCGCAAGAACCCAAACACTGACGTATCCGCATTGCCGGAATCATCAAGAAAATAGAGACTGTCCGGCAAGAGGGGATGGGTCGACGCCAGGAAGTCCGTGAAGGCATGCCCCTTGGATGGAACGATCATCTGGTCGTGGCAGTGAACGCGACACCGGGCATCAAAGGCCATGCAGCAACTCCGTTACGCCAGGAACTTTAAGGCGAAGTAGCCCTGGCGCAACACTGTGACCGACGAGTCACCAGTGAACTGCGTTGGGTAGCTCGACTGTAGTTGTCCTCCAGACGCCGGTGCGACATGTATGCCCACACATGAACTAGTTGGCCGAAACCGGTAGTGACTGAGACTCGTTTCTTACGTCAAATGGCGCCTCGCTCGCGGGAATCGCTCAAAAAGAGCCGGAATCACCGGTGTGCCCATCTTCTCCATCATTGCGACTGATGCCGCGATGGTTACAGCTTCACCAAGCGGGCTGTCCTTCTGGATGACGAAGACGTCCTCTGTCTCAGACGTAGGAAGCCGACGAGGCAAGGTCGTCAACCCGAGCGCATCTAGGGCCTGCGTGATCTGCTCACAGAGTTCGGCGCTGAGTCGAACCCGATCCGGCGCGGCGTATCGCTTGATGAAGCGCATCGAGAAGCGCTTGATACCGTGATCGACTTGAACGGCGTGAGCGACAATAGTGAAGTCCATAAGCTAGTAGTTAACTCAGTTATGCCATGGCCGTCAACGCGCCTGTCAGCAACGGGCGCCGTCTTGACGGCTCCACGCGGCCGGTCATTAGCGTGGGAATCGTTGAGCTGGTCGTAGAACCCGACGAGTCCGAAGCGTCAGCTCAGGCGTCCTTACCATTCACTGTGGTGCTGAGAAAGCCCCTGGTCACGGAGGCTGGTGACGGGGGTCGCACCACAGGCGCACCGAAACGTTCGGGAAGCAGCAGGGATTCACAGTGGTATCAAGCTTCGCCGAGGAGGCCACAGCGCGACGTTTGCCCAAGTCAGCTCCAGGCTGGTCCCACCATGCTGTTTTCCCAGGCTGAGGGCTCCTCACAGCAAACAAGCGGTCACCCGAATCGAGCGTGCTGGCCTGCCGTTTCGTCCGGGCTGCGGCGCTGGGGCGCCGGTCCCGGCCGAAGCGGCAGGCCGACAGCCGAGTAGGTGCCGCATGCAGTAGAAGGCCCCGTACGTCGACCGCCGGGGGACGGTGACGTACGGGGCCGGTTCGGCCGGCAGCGGGAGCACGCTCGAACGGCAGCCAGCCGAAGCCATCGACGGCCTGATCAAGCAGCAGTCGATTGACCGACGGCCCTCGGCTCCGCCTCCGATTCCTCCGAAGGCTTCGACAGCTCCGCCGCGAGGCCCGAGACGATCAGTTCGGCCAGCAGCAGGGCCGCTTCCGGGCGGACGGTGCCGAGGCGTACCAAGCCGTCACCCGAGACGTTCACGTCGGCCGTGAGGCCGGGGAAGTCTGGCTCCAGTGCCAAGGTGGTCAGTTGCGCGGCCAAGGCACCGGCACTTCGCCGGGCCTGTGCCCAGCCGCGGACGTAGGGCACGCCGGGCATCAGGTTCTCGGCGCGTCTGGCGACGACTCCCCGCCGGTCGGTCATGGCGTCAGTCCTCTCGTGTGCGGTGTTCGGCGGCTCCGCCACCCTCTTGAAGCCGCTGCATGCCCGAGGCCAGCGCCAGCCGCAGCAGCTCCGCCAGGCGCTCCGCGGTGGTCGGCGAGACGCGTCCCAGCTCCACCAGGCCGTGCCCGAAGGCGTTCAGATCGGCTCGCAGATACGGGAAGTCCTTCTCCAGGCCAGCACTGAGAAGAGCGTTCCGCAGGGCGGTCGTGGCGTTGCGCGCGGCGTACCAGCCGTCGCTTTCCAGGGGTGACCAGGTGGCAGCGTCGTGCCGGTGGGTGGCGTCATCCCTCATCAGTCAGACTCCTCCGGAGCCGGAGCCGGGAAGCGCCAGGGCGTCCGCGGATGGGTACCGCTCGCCGTAGCGGTCCACCCGGACTAGCAGCTCCGCGGAGGCGACCAGCATGGTCACCAAGGCGACCGGGCGGAGCGGGTTGGCGATGGGCGGCCGAGTCGGGGCCCGAAGCCACTGGTAGCGGTCACCGGCCATGGGCATGGGCCCCGGGACTACGACCACCGACCCCTTGCCCAGGTAGCGATACGAGGGTGGTGCGTCCGTGTCTGCCTCCTGTGCGAGGTAGTGCGTGAAGCTTCCGGAGCTCCGCGCGCCGAGGAAGAAGCCCACTCGCCGCGCCTTGTGGTCGTGTACCACCGGCCCGAACGGCAGTCCTCGACGCAGTAGTTGATCGAACGTCTCCATGCCGACTCGCTGCTCGACCGTCACCACGTCGAAGAAGCGGCCGGCCGGCAGCGCGTACGGTGCACGAGGGTCTTCCGCCCAGGCCGCCCGGCACTCGACCGGATCGTCAGCCGCCGCGGACAGCCAGTCGACACCCCTTGTGGTCATCCTCTGCACGTCATCCCACCTCGCTCAGGCTCGGTCACGGCCGCTGGGCCGCCGTGCATCCAGAGTCGAGGTCACCACCCGGGCCAGGGCAGATGACGAGGGATGACGGGGGGTGACGCGTCACGCGGCGACGTGTCATCCCCCGTCACGGGCCAACCGCCCACCGATCTTTAACTACTTGCAGCACATAGCGACGTGTGGCGCGTACGCTCAGTCATGAGGTCGCAGAGCCGTCCGCTCAGTAGTCGCACCACTGCACACGCGGGTAGGGAATGGTCACGTCTTCGATGCAGCCGACCAGTGTTCGCTTACGGCAGGCCCGTACGGACCGGGGCTGGAGTCAGCCGCGGTTGGTACGCGAGTTGCGCCAGGCTGCGGCGCGCCGTGGTCACCAGCTTCCGGCCGACAGCAGCGTCAAGCGCCGTATCGCGAGCTGGGAGAACGGCCACAGCGTTCCTGACGACTTCTATGGTCCGTTGCTGTGCGAGGTCTACGGCGTCAGTGCCCCCGAACTCGGGCTGACCAACGAGAGCCAGCGGGATACACGGCTCATGGACGTCAGCTATCCAGCGAGCACCGACGACGCGATCGAGACGGTCGGCCAGCTGTGGCGCGCCGACCTCAATCAGCACGAGCCCCTCCTACGGGCTGAGCCTTCCGAGCCGGCCTGGAACGAGGCCTCCCTCCGGTGGCTGGTGGCGCCCGACCCGGCCGTTCCCCGGCAGCGGCAGGACGGCACACGCGTCGGTCTCGGAGACGTGGCCGCCGTCAAGACCACGGCTGACATGTTCGCCGGGCTGGACGACCGTTTCGGCGGTGACCACGCACGGCACGCGGCTATCCAGTACCTGAGCACGGAGGTCACGCCCCTCCTCCGCGGCCAGTACACCGAGCAGGTCGGCCGTGCCCTGTTCTCCACTGTCGCGGAAGCGACGCTCCTCGCCGGTTGGATGTCCTACGACGCCTGCCGTCACGGTCTGGCACAGCGGTACTTCCTCCAGGCTCTCCGGCTGGCCCAGGACGCGAACGACAGACGACTCGCCGGCAGCATCCTGTCTGCCATGAGCCACCAGGCGACCTTCCTCGGTCGCTACACGCAGGCCGCGACGCTCGCACGTGCCGCCCTCATGGGCATCTCCCCCGTGGCCACGCCGACGCTACGGGCCCAGTTCCACGCCATGGAGGCCCGCGCCCTGGCCCGTACCGGCGATGTGCGCGCCTGCGAGGCTGCCCTACTCGCCGCCACGAAAGCCCTGGAGAGCCGAAACAGCGACGACGAGCCGGAGTGGATCAGCTACTTCGACGAAGTCGAGCTGGCCGCCGAGGCCGCCCACTGCTTCCGCGACGTCAACAGCGCCCGCCAGGCCGTCGCCCACGCAGAGAACGCCATGAGCGGCAGCCATGTACGGAGCGACTTCTTCGCGACCATGGTTCTCGCCGATGCCCACCTACGCGCCGGAGACGTCGAGGAGGCGTGTCGCGTGGCGCTCGATGCCCTCGATATGGGTGAGCAGCTCAAGTCCGCCCGGTGCGTCAGCTACCTCGCCGAGTTCCGCCAAAACCTGGCGGCGGTCGGTGACGGCACCGATGTGCGGACATTCACTGAGCAGGTCAAGGAGCACAGACTGTGGATCGCCTCCGGCGGACTCGTGGGTGCGTGAGTCGCATGCGCACGTGCCCGAAGATCAAAACGGACTCCACTCGTCTCGTCCTTCCCCGGTGCGAAGGGACCGCATCCGACGAGCGAACTCGGCGGCAGATCGCTCGCTGACCGTGACCTGACGGCCGATCCAAGCCACCATCATCAGCTCGCGCAGGTCCGCCAGCGTCTCGTACCCGGGCCAGTTCATCAGGTCGAAGCCGTACCGGTAGACAAATTCCGCGTACTCCGCCTTCGAGTGCCAGCCGTACCGGTCGTAGTAGATCGCCGTGAGGATCAAGTCCCACTCCCGTGGAGCGAGGGCGAAGCCGTCCAGGTCGATGAGGACCGCGTGTCCGTCTCGGTGGTGGAGGACGTTACCGATGTTGGCGTCACCGTGAGTCAGGCCGAACGGGAGGACGAAGTCCAGTCGGTCGTAATCCTTGGCCAGGCTCGCCGCTCGCTCTTCCAAGTACGTGCGGTCCTCCGCGGAGACTCCCTCCAGGGCTTCGAGGGATGCCGCCAGTTTGGCCAGCGGATCGAAGTACGGCAGCCCCAGCGCTTCGGGTTCTTCGAGCCAGTGCAGGCGGCGGAGAAGATCGGCGAGTTCGCCGACGGTGGCGTACTCCTCGCGCTCCTGGACGCTCTCCCAGAAGGTGACCACTAAGCCGCCGACGACGAGCGGTTGAGCCACCGACGTCGGCACACGGGTGGCCGGGAAGTCCTGTGCCTCAAGCCACCGGGCCATGTTCACCGCCCGGCCCATCTCCGTGAGGACGGACGGGTCTCGCGCGATACGGACGATGACGGGGGACGACGCGAGGCGGTAGACCGCGTTGGAGCCGAGGCGCAGCACTTCGGCGCCGTGGGCGTCGAAGCCGGCCGTCGCGCACGCCTCAGCGAGGACGGGCGCCAGGCCCTCCGCCGTGAACTCCGTGCCGCCGCCGTCCGGTCCACCGCCGCTGCGCGAGATCATGCTTCGACCATACGGGCCGGACCGACCGCCCGACAGGCCACCTGCGCAATAGGGGCGTAATGATCTTGCTCGGCGCATATCCGATCAGCGCTTCCCGCCCTGGTCAGTGCACTGATGGGCTCGCGTACTCACCTGGCCTCCGGAGCCGTGTGCGCAGGTTCGAATCCTGCCGGGGGCACCTTGCATGAGGTGCCCAAAGACCCCGTCACCAGCGGAAACGCTGAGGCCGGGGTCTTCGCGTATGTGCGGGCCGGTGCCACCGAGAGCACCTCTATGGCAGTGATCACGTAGCGACTACGCAATGATCTGTCGGCGACGGTTGAAAAGTGGACCGGTAGCGACGCTTGAAAGTTGACCCCCTTCGAGGCCTGGCTCGTTGAGTCAGGCCGGGAGGATGAGTGATCAGCGTGGAGGACTGGGCGGAGATCCGCCGGCTTCACCGGGCCGAGCAGATGCCGGTGCGGGCGATCGCGAGGAAGCTGGGGATCGCGAGGAACACCGTCCGCAGGGCGATCGCGGACGACGCGCCGCCGAAGTACCAGCGTCGACATCCCGCTCGGCTTCGGCCAGGTCGGACGGCCGCCGGTACTGGTCATGGTCGCGGGCTACTCGCGGTGGATCACCGCCCGGATGCTGCCCTCCCGGTCGGCGGCCGACCTGATCGCCGGGCACTGGCGGCTGCTGACCGATCTGGGTGCCGTCCCCCGGGTGCTGGTCTGGGACAACGAAGGGGCCGTTGGGTCCTGGCGGCCGGGCGGTCCGCGGCTGACCGACGAGTTCGCCGCGTTCGCCGGGCTGCTGGGGGTGAAGTTCCTGCTCTGCAGGCCGCGGGATCCGGAGGCCAAGGGCCTGGTGGAGCGGGCCAACGGCTATCTGGAGACCTCGTTCCTGCCCGGCCGGGTGTTCAGCTCGCCGGCAGACTTCAATATCCAGCTCGCCGACTGGCTGGCCCGGGCCAACCGGCGCATCCACCGCACTTTGCAGGCCCGCCCCTCGAACCGGCTGGAGGGCGACCGCTGCTGGATGCTCGCGCTGCCGCCGATCGCCCCGCCGGGCTGGTGGAAGGCCTCCCTGCGGCTACCCCGGGATCACTACGTCCGCCTGGACACCTGCGACTAGTCGGTGCACCCGCTGGCCGTCGGCCGCCGCATCGAGGTGGCCGCCGACCTGGACCAGGTCCTGGTGGCCTGCGACGGCGTCGAGGTCGCCCGCCATGCCCGCAGCTGGGCCCGCCACCAGACCATCACCGATCCCGATCACGCGGCGGCCGCCGCTGCCGCCCGCCAGGCGGCAGCCGCGAGGAAGCCGGTGCCGGCGGAGGTGACCGAGGTCGAGGAGCGGTCGCTGGACACCTATGTCGCCGACAATGATCTAGGTGGTCTTCCGCACAGGTCAGCAGCCCTACAGCACGAAACCGTCCGTCCAGGACGACGTCTCAGCTACGGGCGGTCGGTAGAGCCGGAAACTATGCCAGGGCGTTCCCTGCGGATCGTTGGGCCGGATTGAGCCGGCGACGGCGCGTGAATGATCATCAGGCTGTGAACACGGACTACTGGGCGATGCTCTCAGACTCCGAGCGGGAGCAGTGGGGGTACGTTCCTCGCCAGATGGTTGGACCGCTGAGCTTCGGCATCCATCGACACGAAGCGATCACAATCATGGCGGAACACGGATTCTCTAACACGGAGAGCGAGATCGAGCGCTGGAGTTCGCAGCGCGCCCAGTGGCGCGTCGAATTCTGCAGGGTCGGCCCGGAGGAGCGACGCCCGGCTGTGAAGTGCTACTTCGTCGAAGGCGTGGGCTTGACGTGCGTACTTGTTGATGGGCTGCGTGGTCCCCAGGTCACCTGTGAGGGCATCCGCTTGATCGGCCGCGTGCCGTCAGAGCTGGACGCAGAGATGGAGGCGTATGCCCTGGAGCAGGGCTTGGGCATCTGGTACTGCCTTACTGGCGACCTGGGCTGGCCCGACTACGCGTTCGACCGGGGCGCACAGCGTGCTGGCGACACGGTCGTGAGTTGGGCTTCGTTCTGTAAGACGGGCGATATTGCGGGCACCTCCTGGGACGTCACTCCCTCAGAGGTCTGGCACCACGGGTAGGCCGCCTTTGCTTCGGACACAAGTGAGAGCTGACCTCTCCATGAGTCGGCGGTAGTAGATGAGGCCGCCGCCGCTGGAATGAAGGAGCCACGGACGTTCCCGGGGCTCCTTTGAGCACTTATCCCTCAGCTCGACCTATGTCCCTTACTCACCGAGTCCCTTCGTGATTCGGTCGTTCATCTCCTGCTCCTGGCCGTCGATGCACTTCGCGTAGATCCTCATGAGGACATCCACAGAGTGGCCCGCGCGGGCGGCGACCTCCGGGGCGGGTACGCCGGAATTGAGCCACTGGGAGACACCCGCGTGCCGGAGGTCGTACGGCCTGAAGGCCAGGACCGAGGACACCTGGTGCGGCACGAGTGCCAGTTCCCGAGCCTGTTTCCACGCGAGCTCCCGCCCAAAGCCGCTCCACCGACCTCGTGTTTTGTCCTGGGCTTCGCTCTGCTGAACACCCAGGGGGAACCGTCCGTGGAAGGCGGAGAGTATTCATGGCCCGGCTCGTAGCTACTCAGCGCCCCTGGTTGCGGCTAGACCTGAGGTGCAGGACAAGCGAGGCACCGGCACCAGCCACAACGGCGAAGACGGCGCCGCCGTAGTTGTCCTGAACGAGGACGCCAGCGGCAATCACGGTGCCGATGACGAGGGGTAAGCCAGTGGTCATGCTGTTCTTCTTCACGAGAGCCTCTCCTCAGGAGTGTCTGCGGCGGAAAGCACCACGGAAATGGACAGGTCGTCCACACCAATGCACGCGGCATGATTTCAGGTTCGCCGATGCCGTACCAGGCCGATCACGTTTTCAGGTGAGTGTCTAACTGCGTGACAACGCCGACGAACAGCAGCGGACGAGCGCGGACGTCTGCGGACCATCAGCGAAGGTGAACGGCACGGCCTCCCAAGGCACCACGCCTACCGGAGTTGCTTCGGGACGAAGAGGTCAGACCGTAGGCTCCGCTTAAGCGTGCGAGACTGCTGCACCGAGCCAGCTCGCCAGTTCCGGGGGAATCGACCATGTCGCCGTCGCTTGCGCTCCTCCTCCTGCCGCTCATGTTGCTGGTGGGAGCGCTCTGGCTCGCCTGTGCCGTTCTCGGCGTACACGGCTTGCTGCTCGGCCGGATGCCGGGTAGATGGCTACAGCGTCATGTGCGACAGCCGAGACTCTGGGGAGCAGGGGCGCTTCTCGTAGCGTGCGGCGGACTCGAGCACCCCTCGTTGGTCGCAGTCGGGATCGGTCTCGTCGCCCTGGGGCATGTCGTGAGGCCGGCGCCGTAACCGCCTGAAGCCGACGGACCCATGCCAGTCGCGTGCCAGACAGTGTGGGGAGCCACGGAGAACACCGGGTAGCAGCCCGACGAGCGACCAGACGCTGGCACCGCATCCGCCCAGGTCAGTCGAGGTTCAGCCGTAGATCACCTCAGCTTCCCAAGCCGATGTCCTGCGACAGCCTTGCTCACGTCGACCTGACCTGATCACCTGCACCTATGGCAACAGACCCCAGCGAGTACGAGAAGGCCATGCCGGCCGTGGCCGCCAGCCTTGCCGCGTTTGAGCGAGCAGTCGATCAGACCCGCGCTTCTCACTCCGGACAGCCACACGCCGAAGTCCGCCAGGTGCTGGTCGACGCGCTGGAACGCGAAGGCGCTCAGCACGTCATCCCCCAGGCCGTCGAGGAGATGGCGCGGCGGATATCCGAGGCCCCGGCCAGTTCGCTCCCTGACATCCACACCTGACATCAACGCCGGTAGACAGCCGCAGTCCAGTACGAACCACGTTGGTCTGACCTCCCGAGCGTGAAGGGGCGGTTAGGCCAGCTTGATCGAACTCCTAAAGCGGGTGGCGCAGGTTCATATCCTGCCGAAAGGCGATATGGGCGATATCTACCGTGAGCCCTCTTTTAGTTCCTCCGTGCTATCCAACGCACCGAAATGCAACCCCCAGTTGATCCTCAACACCATGACGAGGGACACTATCTGGCGGATGCGTGTTCCCGGCCGAGCGGCACCCGCTTCGGCATCCTCCCGTGCAAGTCACCTGAGGCCATTTACCCGCAGGTTACTAGGCAGTTGACCTCAGAATTTCGTGGTAGCGTCCTTGTTCGGAGGGACAGTGCAAACTGAAAGGGAAATCGTGAACACGGAGAAGATTACCGCTCGCCGCCTCTCGATGGAAGAGGTGACGAAGCTCGGCGTGAAGGACAGGCTCTTCGTTTCCGCCGACACGGCAGAACTCAAGCTTCCCGAATGCTATGTCCCTGCTTTTCTGACCGAGTCCGGTGAGAATTTCGAGGGAGGCTCGATCACGGCGAGAACCATATTCCAGGAAGAGGTTTCCTGCCTTCCCGACGACGAGAATGAAGCCGGAATCTACTTGGCCGACGAGAACGGCTCGGCGACCATCGAGGTCCTCCAGTCCGCCGGTGTCGTACTGGACCTGGCGCTTTTCGTCCCTGGTGGGGACAAGGGGGCCCTCACGGCCCTTTACGCTGCGGCCCGGCAGGCGTTCGGCGCCGACCTCGTGCAGATCTGGCGCCAGGGTCTCAAGGAGGTTCCGGACGTGAAGGTCGACATCTTCGAGGAGCAGATTCCCCGGGGGCGCAAGGCGAGCGACAGCCCCAAGCGTGACCGTCGCGCGATCGATACCTACCCCACCCGTGCGGACTTCATCGAGTTCTCCGCGGGGTGGAAGCCGGTCGTTGAGATCCACAGGCCGATTGTTGACGACACCCCCACCATCTGAGGCGGCGTTACCTGTGGGGAACGGCGGGGAACTACGGTTGAAGCGACCGAGCCCGACGAAGCCAAATCCCAGCCGTCCGCCCAGGTCAGTGCCCGAGCCAGTAGCGCGTGATCGCAGCTTCCCGCGCTGAGGGCCTCCAAAGGGAAGCAAGCGGTGATTCTCACCGAGCGTGCTGGCCTGCCGTTTCGTCCGGGCTGCGGCGCTGGGGCGCCGGTCCCGGCCGAAGCGGCAGGCCGACAGCCGAGTAGGTGCCGCATGCAGTAGAAGGCCCCGTACGTCGACCGCCGGGGGGACGGTGACGTACGGGGCCGGTTCGGCCGGTAGCGGGAGCACGCCCGAACCGCAGCCAACCGAAGCTATCGGTGGCCTGATCAAGCAGCCGTCGATTGACCGACGGCTCTCGGCTCCGCCTCCGGTTCCTCCGCAGACATCGACAGCTCCGCAGCGAGGCCCGAGACGATCAGTTCGGCCAGCAGCAGGGCCGCTTCCGGGCGGACGGTGCCGAGGCGTACCAAGCCGTCGCCCGAGACGTTCACGTCGGCCGTGAGGCCGGGGAAGTCTGGCTCCAGTCCCAAGGTGGTCAGTTGCGCGGCCAAGGCACCGGCACTCCGCCGGGCCTGTGCCCAGCCCCGGACATAGGGCACGCCGGGCATCAGGTTCTCGGCGCGTCTGGCGACGACTCCCCGCCGGTCGGTCATGGCGTCATTCCTTTCGTGTGCGGTGATCGGCGGCTCCGCCACCCTCTTGGAGTCGCTGCGTGCCCGAGGCCAGTGCCAGCCGCAGCAGCTCCGCCAGGCGCTCCGCGGTGGCCGGCGAGACGCGTCCCAGCTCCACCAGGCCGTGCCCGAAGGCGTTCAGATCGGCTCGCAGATACGGGAAGTCCTTCTCCAGGCCGGCACTGAGGAGAGCGTCCCGCAGGGCGGTCGTGGCGTTGCGCGCGGCGTACCAGTCGTCGCTTTCCAGGGGTGACCAGGTGGCAGCGCCGTGCCGGTGGATGGCGTCATCCCGCATCAGTCAGAGTCCTCCGGAGCCGGGAAGCACCAGGGCGTCGTGGGGCGAGGTGTGGCCGCGTTGGCTGCCGTATCTCGGAGGCCGTCCAGTCCCGGTGTTCGCTGCGGTTGTGCCGGCGGCATTCGGCACTGTCGCCTGCAGCGTCTACGGCGTGCTGTTCGTCTGGACGACCCTGCACGCTCACATGGACATCACGCCGTGGGGCGACTGGCTCATGACCGCCTGCTGTCTGCCTGTGGCAGCCTGGGGACCGCTGCTCGGCGCGGTGACCGTGCACGACTACAGGCGCCGCACGCGCGGGTGAGGGTCGCACGGCACTTGCACAGAATCCGCGTACGGAGCCAGAAGCCTCCGGACCTGAGTCCGGGGCCATCGTGCCGCGTGTGGGCGTGCCGCAGGTGTGTCGGGATCAGGTTTCGCCCAGGTGCCGGTTCTTCTGGTCGTCGTCCTCGCCGAGGAGCTTGGCGGTCCGGCGATTGGCAATGTCCTGGCGGCCGTGTCCCAGCCGGCGTCCTTCGCAGCACCGCCGAGGATATGAAGCGCACAGCAGAGCTACTCAACTTGATTGGGTGATGTCGGGTAGCGTCGGCCCGGTCACCTGCGCCGGTGGCCGCCGCCCCATATGGGCCGGCCCTCGGTGTGCATGCTGTGACCGGCTGAGAGGCTGTCGTCCGACTGAACGGCGATGGGCGGGGCCGATAGGCCACGGGCCGGGCCGGACGATCAAGGAGACCAGCGATGGATGTCAAGGAAAGCTTGCGCCGCTACGGGCTTCGCCCCGTCGGCGCGGATCTCGACGAGGTCCGCGCACTCCTCAGAGAGCACACGGCGCGTGAGCGACGCGCCCAGGGCGAGGGCGACACCGAGCTGATGAGGCTCTGCTGCTTCCAGCTGTTCAACAGCGGCGACGTCGACGACGTGCTCCTGGTCTGGAGTGCGAAGCAAGCCAGCTTCGACACAGCGTGCTCGATCGACATCGAATTCCTGCTTGGGCACGGGCTCGACGCGACGAAGACCCACCTCTCGGCCAACCGTGCACCTGCTGCGGCGGCGGCGCTGGATCGACTGCGCGAGCTCGAGGCGGCCGGTGAATTCGAGAGCTTCTCAGTGGAGGAGCGCTCCGCCTCCTACGACCGGTACTACGGCGACTGACGATTCTGCAGCGCAGCGCCGCTCAGTCGTCCGTGATGAGGCCGGTGCCCGCAAGGCAGCTGTCGACGAAGTCCGGGCGGTACTGGATCTGCTTGAGCCTGCGCTTCACGGCCCTGGTGATCTGGCCCAGGTCGGCTGCGGCGAGGTTGCCTATGTCGCGCTTGACCAGCGACCAGATGCCCTCCTGCGGGTTCAGGTCCGGCGTGTAGGTGGGCAGCTGGAACACGGTGAGCCACGCGGCGTTCGCGGCGATGAACTCCCGCATCCCAGCGGTCAGGTGGAGGCGGACGTTGTCCCAGACCAGCACGATCGGTCCACCGAGCTGGATGCGGGCACGCGCCAAGAGGTCGCGGAAGTCCCGCCAGCCGAAGCCCTTCGGCTCGCCCTTGCGCCCTCGGTACTCGCGGATGGCGTAGATCAGCCGGGACCGCTCGCCCGGCTTGTAGCAGGTCATACCCGCCATCGACACCCGTCCGGAGCCCCGGCCGCGAACCCGGACGACCGGGGTCTGGCCGATCCGCCCCCAGGTTCTAGAGCGCGGCGGCGTCATCGACTGGCCGGCCTCATCCTCGAAGACGATCCAGCCGTTGCACGCCGCCGCACAGCTCTTACCCGCGGCCGAACCTCCGTCTTCCACAGCTCAACCGCCGCATCGTCGCGCTCGATCGCCCGGCGGGTGGGCTGCTGCCACGACCAGCCGTGCCGCTTCAGCAGCCGTCACGTGCCCTCCACCGTGTACGAAACGTGGAACAGTCGACCGATCAGCATCTTGACCCGCGCCAGCGTCCACCGCTGATCGGCCCAGCCGTGGACGAGCGGTCCACGCTCCAACTGCCGCTCCAGTCTTGCAATCTGCGTCGGGTTGAGCCGGGGGCGTCCCGGAGATCCCTTCGACAGGATCCCGGTCTCGCCTCGCTCGCGCCAGGCCCGCCGCCACCGCTCCACCGACCGCTCGCTCACCCGCAGCGCGGCAGCAATCTCCCGGTTCTTCACCTCGCCCTCGAAGCGTTCCACGGCCTGCAGCCGGATCCGCTCCCGCGCGGCCCTCTCGGCGTCGGTCAGCCCGCCGCCCTGCGCGTACCTCACAGCCCCACAGCTACCGCAGCCGACAGGCCGGCGTCAGGCAAAGATCCCCGACATCACCCAATCAAGTTCAGTAGCAGGATCAACCTATGCTTGCAACGCGCACAGGGAATCACCAACACCTACATACACCACACCGTCGGCCACAGTCGGAGCCGACAAGGAGTCGGACGGGAATTCCCAACGGCGCGCTCCAGTGCGGGAGTCCATGGCATACAGAATAACGCTGCTGACATCATCACCGAGCAGACCGTCCTTGTTCGGGAAATCTCCCATCGCGACGTACACGACACCGTTGGCCGCGGTCGGTGTCCCGACCATGTCGTGGCGTGTGCGGACCTGCCAACGCTGCTTGCCGGTGCGGGCGTCCACCGCGTACAGGTTGCCCAACTCATTGCCGATGCAGGCGATACCGTCAGCCACCGCCGGGTGGTCCACCCACTCGCCGGTGGGGAATATCCACTTCTGCTGACCTGTGCGAGCGTCCAAACAATACAAGTCCATGCCATCTGAACCGCCCGCCAGGTAGACAGAACCGTTGGACAGAACCGGCTGTGAAGCTTGCACGCCCACGCGAGCAGACCATCGGGATTCTCCGGTTCGGGCGTCGATGGCATACAAGTCCACTTCATCACTTAGCCCACCGCACGCATACACCAGGCCCTCGGCCACAGGTGGACGGAACACGAATTCGTAGTCGCCGTAACCGGTATCGTAATTCCATAGTTCCGTGCCGGTACTGGCATCGGACGCGTAGAGAAGACCGGACTTGCTGCTGAAGTAGACGATGCCGCCGACAACGGTCGGCGACGAATCCACCTCATCATCGGCCAGGAACTCCCATCTCTGGCTTCCGTCACCCGCATCCAGCGCGTATACATTCTTGTCGTAGCTGCCGATATATACAACCCCATGGGCCACGGCAGGGGAAGAATGATTCATGCCGACGCGGAGAGGGGACTTCCATTTCTGTCGCCCGGTTCGGGCATCCACTGCGTACAGGAATTGATCCTGGCTGCTGAAGTACGCGATTCCGTCATCCACGGTGGGAGATGACTTGACTGAACCACCTGTTTCAAATTCCCATAGCCTTTTGCCGAGCGTGCGCTGGGACTCCCCATCAGTGCCGGTACCACTGTCAGGCCAAAGACTGTAGCCCGCCCCAGCGCAGCCGGCTACCGCACCCGTGAGCGTGAGAATTGCCTGCCGACGCGAGATTTTTGATGAACTGCCCGCAACCGGCCGATGTGACGTGCTCCTGCCGCAGGACGCTTCAGGCTGCTCCCGTGCTGATCCCGCCCTGTCAGCCACGGGCGCGGGCGCGGGCGCCAGCACAAGATCCTGGGGCTCGACGTCTGTGATGACTCGAAGTTGTTGCGGATTCCCCTTCTTATCGTACGCGCGATGCAGCTCGCCGATACGGTCCTGGACCGCCTTGCGGAAACCTCCAAGGTCGAGAAAAACCGTGGCGGGCAGCGAAAACATCGCGCACCGCTCGCGAGAAGAGGCTGAACGAATCGCCACGATCAGTACCGCATTCCGCACCAGGCTTGACCCGGTCTTCGGGGCGCACGAACAGGGCCAGCTGGCCTGGCGAGCACGCATAGACGTAGGCGACCTTCTTACGAAGGACGCGGTCGACTTTCCTCGTGGCCCATCCCCTGACGTTGGTGAGCGCCATCGAGTCTTGTTCGGTGCCCTCGCGGCAGGCATCGATACAGATGACAACGCGCTCTGCGAGCGTCTCTTCCAGCTCCTTTTTCCAGTCAATGGCAACGCAGCATGACACGAACGGATCGATCTCAACATGTGCGTCTTCGGGCACGAGGTAGTCCTGCCCGGCCGCGTGCAGGCCATGACCGCTGAGAAGGACGAACAATGTGTCACCGCGCCCAGCTCGCCTGAGGAATCCACGGACCTCGCCGTTGATGAAATTGGCCCCGAGCTGTCTGTCGCTCCTCGCGAGGCCCACCTGGAAGCCACAGTGCCGGAGTACCGAAGTCAGGCGACTCATGTCTGCGCCCACGAAGGGAAGGGGAGGAATGCTGGGGCTCTCATAATCGCTGGCCCCGACCAGCAGCGCCGCGTATCGGCTCATGTCGCGCTATGACTTGAAGACCAACGTAACCGCGCGCGTGCCCTGTATCTGGGTGGTGCCGATAAGCTGGACTCCTCCGCCAGCAGTGACTTGGAACGAGAGTTGCGCTTCCTTGAGCGAGAGTACGCCATCGCGGGCGGCCACTTCCGAGAACACCTCCTGCAAGGCATCGACGACCTCGGCGAGATTTTTACGCAGCGGACCCAAGGGGACATCACGCAGAGCTACATCTCCCCTGCGGGAGAAGAGGCCCATGGAATCGTCATCATGCTCCTCCTCGATCGATACCAAGACCGGCAGCGTTCGCTGATCGATCGTGGTATTGCGCCATTCCATGGATCTCCTTCATCACCGCGCCTACGACCGGGCTGGGAACAACTTCTACCGATCCTAGACCAGCAATAGATCACCCTGGGGAAATACCGGAAAGTAACTGGGATTAACGCAAGACAAAAGGTTTCAGCTGTTCATGCAGTGATATATTTAAGGCGATATAGCCAGCAAGAGACGCATCATCGCCTTGGTCCGGCTTTGCGAGCAACCATCCGTAGATCACCTCAGCTGCCCAAGCTCAGGGCGCCATGCCGTCTTCGCTGACGCGCAGATCTCCTCGCATGCGCACCCGAAGTGCGGCGAGGGCATCGTCATAGGTTCGACGCCCCTCTAGGTACACGGGATCAGTAACCAAGATTCCCTCCATCACCCGATCACGAAGATCGCGCAAACGTCGGAAAGCGTCTTCCGATGCCTCTACGACGCGGCTGGGCGCGCTGATGGTCATCTGGTACCTCAGTCCGATGCACGGCCCGAATGCTTCGCGGGCCGTAGTACGGCGTGTCGAGGGTTCCATATCGGGGTCCCGAGCCACATTGCCGCAAGTGTGACGGGCTTCGGACAGGCTGGCCAAGTAGTTCCCGTACAGGGTGCGCCGCGCCTGCGTCTCGCGATCCGAACGTTCTCGCCTCCACCGCTGACGATCCAGAAGGATGGCGGATCCTGTGGCGATCACCGCGCCAACCATGGTGCTGATCAAAGTGATCCACTGCATGGAACGACCGTAGCCACTGCCATGTCAACGCACGGTTCAGCCCCGAATGATCGCGGCTTCCCAAGCTGCGGGCCTCCAACACGAAGCAAGCGGTCATGCTCACCGAGCGCGCTGGCCTGCTGCTCGCCCGGGCTGCGGCGCATAGTGCTCGGAGAGGACGGCCTCTTCTCCACTACGGACGCCATGTACATGAAGCAGTCCGCAGCGAGGAAGGTGCCGCCGCAGCCCCAGTCCCCCAGAGTCTTGGACGGGCTGGCCCGAACCCTTCATTCGCGCGCGCTCACGGACGGCCGTCCCGGCGTCGCACACAAGTTGACTTACGTCTTCGGCAACGCACAGTGCGCCGGGTGCGACGCGGTCTTCAGCGTCGAGGAAGCCATCACCACTCGATGGGGCTGATGAGACCGTGCCCCCTCGAAAGGTCTGGCCCTTCTGCCCGCTACGCGAAGTGCCTCGACGGGCGGACGACAAGAGGTCACCAACCGGCGTGTCGAGGGCCTGCTGCGCACGTACAAGTGACACACGGCCTCGGAACGGAGCCCCCGGCCGAGCTTGGGAGTGGCGAGGCCGCCGCGGGCTTCTCCGGGGGCACTCTGCCCCGCCCCCTACCGCAGCGTGCTGTGGCGCTCTGTTGGCTGGCCTCCTGGAGTGGTGTTCATGTGTCGGGTGGGCCGGACGCGGGGCGGGGAGTCTCCAGGCGGAGGACGAGTGCACGCAGGGCCCGGAGCTCGGCGTCCAGTGCCTGTGCGCCTTCGGGGGTGAGAGCGATCCACGTCCGAGGGCGGCGGCCGGCGTAGCCCTTCTCCACTGTGATCAGCTTCGACTCCTCCAGCACCTTGAGGTGTCGGGAGAGGTTCCCGTCGGTGACGGCCAGTTGCTTCTTCAGGAAGCTGAACTCGACTCGATCGGCTTCTCGGGCAATGGTGAGAATGCCGAGCCGTACACGCTGATGGACTGTGTCGTCCAGCGACTGGGTGGGATGGGGTTCTTCCTGGTCATCCCGCGCGGCGGTCGAGTTCTCGACGCTCATGGGGCAACCGTACCCGCAGCATCAGCGGCGTCGGCCGCGGCTCGATGACGGGCCACCGCCCACTCAGCCAGGCCGGCCAGGAGCAGGATGGCGGCGAGCAGGAGTGCCTTGGCCTGCGGTCCGTCGGTCCAGCCGGGGTGTGCGGGGTGCTGCCAGGGGAGCCACCCGCTGCCCCAGGAGGCCCCGAGGTAGCCAGTGAGCAGCAGGGCATGGGAGGTGCCGGCGGCTGCGGCGATCCAATGGCGTTCGGCCACTCCGAGGGCCAGGAGTCCGATGCCGACCAGGTACCACGGGGAGGCGTAGCTGTTCTCCAGCAGCACAACCTCCCACGGCTGGTTCCTGCCGAACAGCAGGGCGACCAGGGCTGCGGTGATCACTGCGGTGGCTATGGCGGTCGTACGGACCCACACGCGGCGGCGGGGGACGATACCTCGGGCCTCGCCACGCAGGCGGTACCAGCGGGCGAAAACGAACCATGCCAGGGGGAGGAGCGCGAACCACACGCCCCAGGCCACGAAGCGCAGGACGGCGCCGTCGAACTCTCCCTCCAGACACGGGGTTCCTGGCTCATGGACGACACACAGGCCGATCAACTCGGCGTAGGCGAAGGCCGGATAGGACGGGACGTGGCGGCCGTGAGCTCCGAAGTTGAAGGCGTACTGGGCGATCGGAACGGCTGCCGCCGCAAGGAGGCCGAAGCCGAGAAGGGCGATCCGCGAGCCGTTCAGCTGCGCACGAGTCCTGGCCCGCAGGCCTTCCATCGCCGTCAACAGGCTTGCCACCTGCGCCCGCGGTTCGGAGCCCGGACTGCTCAGTGATGGTGTCCCCACATGTCCCCCTGCGGTCGCGCTTCGGCAGCGCTGGTCAACGGGTCGCCGGCTGGCTGCCCACCCACTTACTTTGCGATGCAAAGTACATGGCGGTCAAGAGTATGTGGTTGTGCCACCTTGCACTGAAGCGTGTTGCGGAGGCCGGAGCCGAGACCGCGACGGAGTTGGTGTTAGGAGATCGTCCGGAGCCGGCCGTGGGGTCGGTGGCGGAGGTCCTCGATGGCCTGGGCCGTCCTCTCGTCCGCGGGGAGGAACACGACCAGTTGTTGCGCGTCCGAGGAGAGGTCGAGTGTCTCGCGGAGCAGTCGGAGTTCCGGTCCGGAGGGGTGGTTGAGCCGGAGGGGGCCACGGTGCGGGACCACGTGGCGGTTCAGGCGATGAGTGAATTCGGGGCCGGCGACGGGGGCGAGTTCCGCGGTGAGCCACTCGGAGTTCTCGACGGACGGTGCCAGCCACAGGTCGAATGCCTGCTCGTCCGCTACGTCGTCCCAGTCGGCGAAGAACGTACGGGCGCGGGCGTCGGTGAAGACGTAGCGGGTGAGGTTCGGGGTGCCGGTGTCGAGCAGGCCTGTGCCTCTCGTCAGCGACTCGTACGTGGTGGTGTGGGCGAGGATGTCTCCCAGCCGGTTGGTCACCATGGCCATGCCGTCCGGTTCGAGGAGGCGGAGTGTCTGCAGGACCGACGGGCGCACGTCTCGGCGTGGTGGCGCGGGGTGGGTGTGTGCGGAACATTCGCCGCCGGTGATCTTCGCTAGGTAGCGCAGGTGGTTGCGCTCCGTGGTGTCGAGGCTGAGCGCGTCGGCCAGGGCGTTCACCACCGCTATGGAGGGGTTGCGGTCGCGGCCCTGCTCGATGCGGGTCAGGTACTCGACGCTGATGCCGGCTCGCGCGGCGAGATCCACCCGTCGTAGACCCGGTGACCGGCGGCGGCCATGGTCCGGTAACCCCAGCGATGCCGGCTGGATGCTGTCGCGCTTCGTCCGGATGAAGTCCCCCAATGGCGTACCCATGCTTCGAGCTTATGGGGCTGTTCGCTGGTGGTGCAGTGCTCAGCGTGGCCCTGTGGGGGCCAGCCTGAGCACGGTCTGGTTGCGGTCGTGGTGCGGGCTGATCGTGGTGGGCATGGAGAACACACACAAGCTCGTGATCATCGTCGGGAGTGTTCGGGACGGGCGGTTCGGGCCGGTCGTGGCCTCGTGGGTCGCCGAGCAGGTCCGCGCTCATGGTGGGTTCGACGTGGACATCGTCGATCTGGCCGAGATCGACATTCCGCTGTCACTGCCTGCGGCATCGCCTAAGTACGCCGGTGACGATTACCCCCGTCCGGCCGGAATGGCGGCACTGACGTCAGCGCTGGCGGGCGCCGACGCGTTCATCGTGGTGACGCCCGAGTACAACCACAGCTACCCGGCATCGTTGAAGGCCGCCATCGACTGGCACTTCACCCAGTGGACGGCCAAGCCCGTCGCCTTCGTCAGCTACGGCGGCGCGGCAGGTGGTCGGCATGCGGTGCTGCACCTGGAGAACGTGCTGACCGAGCTGCACGCGGTGACCATCCGGGATGGACTGGCCTTTTCGAACTACTTCCACGCGTGGCAGGACGGCCGTCCGCTCGACCCTGACGCCCCCGGGTACGCCAAGACCCTGCTGGACCAGTTGGCCTGGTGGGCGGGCGCACTGCGATCGGCGCGCGAGGCCGCTCCCTATCCGGCATGAGGACGGCGACAGGCTGACGAACGGCGGGCGGGGGTCAGGATCACCGGCTCCCGCTCCCGCTCGTGACTCAGTTCTGGGCGAACTCGGACCGTCCGACAGGTGCCGCTACCTTCAGGCACGCACCGTACTCGTTGCCGCTGAGTGTCAGCCTCAGATCCACATGGACACGAACAGGCGGCAACCGGCCACTCTCCCTCGCATCACTCACGGTGGTGCATCGGCACGAAGCCCATAACGGGCCACTGCGCGACGGGGTCGCCCAAGGTACTCATCAGATGATCACCAGGGACCTGCCTTGATCATGCAGTACGTCACGCGTCCGGCCGCGGCTCTGACCACCTCGGGAGCCCTCGTCCTCGCTGCGCCGACGGGTGCGCACGCCGGCGCGATCGGGTCGACTCCCGTGCGCACCTTGGAGTACAGCGTGGGCGGTGTGACGATGAAGGTGCCGACAGGCTGCATGTTCACGCACATCGTTCGGGGAAGCGGCAGGACGATCACATACCAGAACGCCGGTGTCGACTGCGCCTTCGTCGGGGCGCTCAGTAGTGGTTTCTGCGACCGGCGTATCGACATCACCTGCGCCGACACCAACAACCGGGCCCACCGCAGGTCCCGTGGCAGGACCCACAGTGAGTGCGAGATCGACCCCATGCGGAACAACGCTCCGGCCTTCTTCGCCTTCTTTCCCGGCCTGCCGCACGTCATCGACTGGGGGGGCAGTGCTCGTCTCCCTGCTCGTGGGCGGGCTTACCCGATGGGTCTGCCGGGCCTGGCTGACGAGGGCGGCCGGGAAGGCGAGCTGACGCGTATGATCCGCTGCCCTCTCAGGCGCTGCACCCCCGTCTGATCAGGCGATCGCCTTCCCATGGTTGGATGTCTCGTTGTTCTGCGCATGCCACCGACGGTGTGCTGCCAGGGACATCAACGTCATGCCTGGGCGGCTTCGCCGGTGGTCCTGCCTTCTCGTTCCACGTCGCCGCTGTCGGGCCGTGTGCGAGGGGGAACGGTGAGCAGCGGGGAGTCGAGCGGCGGTCGTACGCCTGACGGGGCGGACGGGGCGGACGGTGCGGACGGGGGGTCGTCCATTCCGGATACGGAGTGGGAGAAGTTCCTCCAGGACAGCGAGAGGGATATTCGCAGCTCCGCACCCAAGGAGCCCTCTGCCCGGGCCCGGATGGTGACCGAGCGGCTGCGGCAGTTGGATGCCGAGGCCGAGCGGCGGCAGGGGAACGGGCGGCTGTTCGGGCGGGGACGGAAGAGGGGGCAGGCGCCGGTCGGTGGTGGGGCCTGGCAGCCGGATGGGTGGCGTGCCGCGCCTACCGGGCAGTCGCAGGGAAGAAACGGGCGGAGCGCCCGGCGGCGGCGTCAGGTCTGGAGCGTTGTCGGGATTCTTGTCGCCGTCGCCCTTGCCGTCTTCGCGGTCAGTCCGGACTGGGCGCTGTCCAAGTTGTCCGGCGGGGCGGAGGGTGGCTCCGGTGGTTCGGGAGGGGTACGCTCCACGCCTTCCGTCGAGGCGGAGGGCTCCGCCAGCCTCGCGGAGCCCTTCCGGGGGTCTCCGGCCGCCGATTACGCCGATGGGGCCGACGGCATCGTGCTGCCCCCTGCCAAGGCTGTCGGTGCTCTGTCCGAGGGACAGGTCGCGGCTGCCTTGCGGGCTACGAAGCAGTTCCTGGTCGGTACGAATCTCGAGCCTGCCGTTCTGCTCGGTGAACGGCCCGAGGGCGCCATCGGCCTGATCGATCCCCGTCAGCAGCAGGAACTGCTCTCCCGTATCGACACCTCGCTGCGGGCGCCGGACGAGGAGCATGATCCGTTGCAGTTCGTCAGCCGTTTCGATCCTGACGAGGTGCGGCTGGTCGGTGATGTGATCAAGACCCGTGGTGAGATCACATTCGGGGAGGGTGAGAAGGAGTCCGTCGAGGTTCGCGCGGACTACACCTTCGTCTATCCGCTGGTGCGGGCCGAGAGCGGGGCCACCCAGGTGGCGCGGACCATCGTGCGGCGCTCCCTCGTCGTACGGGTCCTCGATCCGGACGCGTACGCGGTGACGCCGGGCAGGCTGGCTCTACTCGAGAACAACGTCAGCCTCAACAACACCGACTGTCTTGCCCACGACGGGTTTCTTCATCCTCACTTCGATGGGGAGTTGTCCGGCGACGGATCTTCCGTCGGGCCTACCACCGACCCCTATGACCGCAGCCGTCCCCTCAGTCCGACGGACTCGGATGCTTGCGGGACCGCCACTCGTACGTGATGTCGGCGCGGTGCCTGAACAGAGGTTTGGCGCCCTTGCGCGGGTTGGGAGATTGAATGGGTAACCATTTGTCGAACGGCGGGAGTTGGCCGTGGCTCAGGGGGCCGTCGCCGAGATGGGGCAAGCGATGAGTCGTTTACCGCGCATCCGTTTCAGCCCGCGTTCGCGCCGGGACACGGAGCCTCATCTCGTCGCCGCCGGCGAGCTCGTACCCGGTGATCTCCTCGCCCTGTCGGCGCGGGACGTCGCCTCGGAGCGGTGGTGCGTCGTGATGCGGGCGTTGCCGGAGGGGGCCGGGACCGTTCGCGTCACGGTGCGGCCGCCGCTCGGCGGGGTGGAGCGCGACGAGGTGTTCGACCGGGACTGGAGCGTGGTCGTGGGCGGGCTGCGGGTGGACGTCGACCATCACCACCTCGGGCGCTCCGTTCCGCTCGCCACCGACTTGGACTTCGACTTCGGCTTCGACTTCGGCTTCGTACGGCGGCGGGAGCGGTTCTGAGGCGGGGGTTCGGGCCGGGCCCGTCAGGACGCCCGTTTTCTCGTTGTCTTCTTGGCTGCCGTCTTCGCCGGTGTTTTCTTCTTCCTCGTTCCTGACGCCGTCGTCGTCTTCTTTTTCGTCGCTGTTGATGATGTCGACGTTGTTTTCTTCTTTGTCGTCGTCGACGTCGACTTCTTCCCCGTCGGCTCCTTCGGCTTCGCACGGGATGCGCGCGGTGACTTCGCCGGCAGCGACCGCACCTCCGCGACCTCCTCGCCCCGCGACTCCCTGGCGGCGCGAACACTCCGCTCCAGGGCCGCCATCAGGTCCAGGACCTTGCCGCCCTGGTCCGGGGCCGGGGCGGAGGGCGGGGTCTCGCCCGCGGACTTCGCGGCGATCACCTCCTCGACCGCCTCGCGGTAGTCGTCGTGCATCTCGGCCAGGTCGATCTCGCCGAGGGTGTCCATCAGGGCGTCCGCGAGGTCCAGTTCCTGGTCGCGGACGGTGACGCTGGTGTCGGGAGCGGCCTCCTCCGGGGCTCGGATCTCGTCCGGCCACAGGAGGCCGTGCATCGCGATGACGTCCTCCACGACGCGGAGCATGCCGAGGCGTTCGCGGCCGCGCAGGGCGAACTTGCAGATCGCCACTCTTCCGCTGCGTTTGAGGGCCTCTCTGAGCAGGGTGTACGGCTTGGCAGCCGGTACGCCGTTCGCCTCCAGGTAGTACGCCTTGTCGATCTGGAGCGGGTCGATGCGCTCGCCGGGGACGAAGGCGACGATCTCGATGGTCCTCGCGGTCGGGAGCGGGAGGGAGGCCAGGTCCTCGTCCGTGATCGGGATCATCGTGCCGTCGGCGTCCTCGTACGCCTTGCCGATCTCACCCTGCGTCACCTCGCGGTCCTCCAGCTCGCAGACCTTGCGGTAGCGGATCCGGCCGCCGTCCTCGGTGTGGATCTGACGGAAGGAGATCGAGTGGCTCTCGGTGGCGTTCACCAGTTTGATCGGGATGCTGACCAGGCCGAAGGAGATGGCTCCGTTCCAGATGGATCGCACGTGTCGTCGCTCCTTTCGGGCCGCCGGTGCCGGGCCCTGGGTCCCGAGGGGGCATTTGGGGCTGTTTAGTACGATTCGTGGGATTCTCATCCTATGACGCCGATTACCGTCGTGGAGGGGCGGAGAGTGGCCCTCACCAATCTGGAGAAGGTCCTGTATCCCGCGGCCGGCTTCACCAAGGGCGAGGTGCTGCACTACTACGCGACGATCGCCGAGGCCCTGCTGGCCCATCTGCGCGACCGGCCGCTGTCCTTCCTGCGGTATCCGGACGGGCCGGACGGGCAGCTCTTCTTCGCCAAGAACGTGCCCGCCGGTACGCCCGACTGGGTCACGACCTCCGAGGTGCCGCGCTCCGACGGGCCCTCGCGGATGGTGCTGGTGCAGGATCTGCCCAGCTTGATGTGGGCGGCGAATCTCGTCACCGAATTCCACACGCCCCAGTGGCGTGTCCAGGAGCCCGAGGAGGCCGACCGGCTCGTCCTCGATCTCGATCCCGGGCCGCCGGCGACGATCGTGCAGTGCTGCGAGGTCGGCCTGTGGCTGCGGGAGCGGCTGGCGGCGGACGGGATCGAGTCGTACGCCAAGACCTCCGGGAGCAAGGGGCTGCATCTGCTGGCGTCGCTCGTTCCGACGCCGTCCGAGCAGGTCAGCGCGTATGCGAAGGAGCTCGCCGTGGAGGCCTCGCGGGCCATGCCCGGGCTCGTGATCCACCGGATGACCAGGAGTCTGCGGCCCGGCAAGGTCTTCGTCGACTTCAGTCAGAACGCCGCCCGCAAGACCACCGCCACCCCCTACACCCTGCGCGCCCGGCCCGAGCCCGCCGTGTCCGCGCCGGTGACGTGGGAGGAGGTGGAGGCGTGCGGCAGTCACGGCAGTCCGGAGCAGCTCGTCTTCCTCGCCGGGGACATCGGGCCGCGGCTGGAGGCGTACGGCGGTGATCTGCTGGCGCCCCTGTTCGATGCCGGTCGCGCACGGTCGCTGCCCAGCGACAGGTGAGACCTGTGAAATCTGTGAGATCTGTGAGCTCCGTGAGCTCTGTGAGCTCCGTGAGTTCGGGGATGCTCACACCCTCGTCCATGTATGCCGGTCCCGCGCCATCGCGTGCAGCGCGTCGACATCGGCCGGTTTGAGGAGGCCACCCGAGCGGGCCAGCCCGGACAGGTCCGTGTCCGTCAGGACGCGGACCTCCCGCAGCGGCGCCATGATGTCGACGCCCGACGCGCCGACGGGCGCCAGCACCGGGCGGACCTCCGCCGTCAGCGCGTACGCGGCGCGGTCGGCGTCCGCCCGGAGGTGCCGCAGCAGGGGGCGCGGCTCCCGGCGGCCGACCGTGACCATCGGGTCGGCGATCAGGACGCGCTGTTTGCGGGCGTGGACCGCGTGGACGCAGAAGACGCCGCCGGGGCCGATCACCAGGTGGTGGATGCGGTCGCCGCCCGGGAGCGGGACCGAGTGCAGGGTGCGCCAGCCGCCGCCCTCCATGCGGTCCAGCGCCTCCCCCACCGTCTGCTCCGCCGCCAGGGACCGGTGGCGCGGGTCGGGGCGCAGCCGGAGGGGCGGGGCCGGGTCGCGGTCGAGGGCGATCAGGAGGGCCTCGCCGGGGCGGTTCGGGGCCAGGTCGTCGTCCGGGGGGAGGGTGAGGCGGGACAGTTCGGCGGGGGTCGGCACCGGGGGCGGGCCGATGGCGACCGGGCCGGAGAGGAACGGGCCGAGTGCGTCCAGTACGTCGTCGCGGAGGTCGTCGCTGAGCAGGTTCACCCGGGCGGCCTGGCGGTCGTACCAGGCGATGTTCCTGCCGTCGGGGGAGCAGACGTAGAGCCGTTCCTGCCCCTGCCTCCAGGTCGGTACGACACGCAGTCCGGTCATGCACCATCACCCCACGACCATGGGAACAGGCGGGGTGCTCCAGGGGCAAGAACCCGGTTACCTTTGAGGGCAGTTGGGGGGAGTTGGGGGGAGGCATCGTTGCGGACCCGCAGGAAGCAACCCGATGTACCGGCCCCGGACGGTCCGTGGAACGAGATCGTGCCCGGCCTGTGGATGGGCGGGCACGAGTTCGCCGGGCACGCCGGGGAGCGGGAGTTCGCCGTCGTCCGCGACGAGTTCGACGTGGTGCTGTCGCTGCTGCGGCTTCCGGGGTACGGCCCGGACGACGGCGTCGAGCACCATGTGTGGCCCATCCCGGACGGGCCCCTCGACGGAACCCAGCTGGCGGGCGTGATGCGGCTGGCGCAGACCGCGTGCGAGGGGTTGGAGCGGCGGCGGCGCGTGCTGGTGCGCTGCTTCCACGGCTACAACCGGTCCGGGCTCGTGGTGGCCCAGTCACTGATCCGCCGGGGCCGCTCCCCCGACGAGGCGATCCGGATCGTCCGCTCCCGCCGCTCGCCGTGGGCGCTGCACAACGAGCTGTTCGTCGAATATCTGCGGACGGGGCTGGCGACGGCGCGGCTGCTGGAGGAGCTGGCGGAGGAAGTCGCGGAGTAGCGGAGCAGTGGAGTAGCGGGGCAGCGGAGTGGCGGAGCAGCCGCGGGCACGGCGTCGGGGTGCCCCGATGGACCAGCGCGACGGGCGTGCCCGGCATCGCGCTCCTAGTGTGGCGATTGATTCACCTTCGCCCCTTTCCTCTGCTTTCCGAGGATGCCCTAAGGAGCCCGCATGGGACTGCGACCCACCCTCATCCGTATAGGCGTGATCTCGGCCGGCGGCGCGCTCGCCGTCCTCGCCGCCTCCGGTGCCGCGCTGGCCGGCGACGACTGGGGAGACCCCCGGCCCGACCACCACGGCCAGGACGGCCGGCACCATGACGACGATCACGGCCAGGGCGATGGCCGTGACCAGGACCCCGGTCCCGGCCCCGACGACGGATACGAGCAAGACGGCGGGAACGGACACGACGGCGGACGCGAGCACGACAGCGGCAACGGACACGACGGCGGACGCGAGCACGACAGCGGCAACGGACACGACGGCGGACGCGAGCACCACCACACCACCAAGGGCCGGGTCACCGCCCACGGCGGGCTGCTCCTGCGTACCGCCCCCGACCGCGGCAGCGAGGTCCTCCGGGTCGCCGAGCACGGCGAGATCGTCCACATCTTCTGCAAGGCCAAGGGCGAACGGGTGCACGGCGACAAGCACTGGTACCTGCTGACCGACGGCACCTGGGCCTGGGGCTCGGCGCGCTACATCGACACGCTCGGCGAGAAGCCCCGCTGGTGCTGAGCGGCGGTACGCGCATCCCGGGACGACCGCCCCGAGTACGCCGCAAGTACACCGCAACGGATCGATTGTCTCGACATAACAGGACATCGAGCGGCTCGCTTGCTACGTTCCGGGCATGACCAAGGCCGGAACGTCCGTGGCGGCGGACCCGTCCCCTCCGGCGGTACTCCAGCCGCGGCGCCGCGGCGTCGAGTTCGCCCTCCTCACGGTCGCCGTCCTGCTCCCGGTGTACGGATACTGCGCGGTCGGCCTCGCGCGCGACGGCACCGTCCCGCCCGGCGCCGCCGGTTACGGCGCCGGGCTCGGCGTGCTGGCGCTGCTCGCGCATCTCGCGGTGCGGCTGAAGGCGCCGTACGCCGATCCGCTGCTGCTGCCCATCGGCGTCCTGCTCAACGGGCTGGGCCTGGTGCTGATCTACCGCCTGGACCTGGAGACCCCGCACGACCGGGCGGCCCCGGCCCAGCTGGTGTGGTCCACGCTGGGCGTCGCCCTGTTCATCGCGGTCGTGCTGCTGCTGCGCGACCACCGGATGCTCCAGCGCTACACGTACGTGTCCATGGTGGCCGCCCTGGTGCTGCTGGCCCTGCCGATCCTCTTCCCGGCCGTGAACGGTGCCCGGATCTGGATCCGGATCGCCGGGTTCTCCTTCCAGCCGGGCGAGTTCGCGAAGGTGCTGCTGGCGGTGTTCTTCGCCGGTTATCTGGCGGGCAACCGGCATGCGCTCACGTACACGGGCCGCCCTCTGTGGGGGTTGAAGCGGTTCCCCCGGTTCCAGTTGCCCACCGGACGCGTCCTCGGCCCGATCGTCGCCATCTGGCTGCTGAGCGTCGGGGTGCTGGTCCTGGAGCGGGACCTCGGCACCTCGCTGCTGTTCTTCGGGCTGTTCGTGGTCCTGCTGTACGTCGCGACCGGGCGTACGGGATGGATCGCGGTTGGCCTGCTGCTGGCGGTGGCGGGCGCCGTGGCGGTGGGCCGGCTGGAGCCGCATGTGCACAGCAGGGTCGAGGACTGGCTGCACCCGTTCGCGTCGATCGAGGCGGGCCGCGGACCCGGGCAGCTCGCCCAGTCCCTGTTCGCGTTCGCCGCGGGCGGCATGCTCGGCACCGGGCTCGGCCTCGGCCACTCCATCCTCATCGGGTTCGCGGTGAAGTCGGACTTCATCCTGGCGACGGCGGGCGAGGAACTGGGCCTGGCCGGGCTGGCGGCGCTCTTCCTGCTGTACGGGCTGCTGGTGGAGCGCGGCTACCGGACCGGCCTCGCCCTGCGGGACCCCTTCGGGCGGCTCCTCGCCACCGGTCTGGCGTCGATCATCGCCCTCCAGGTCTTCGTGATCGCGGGCGGGGTGACCGGGCTGATCCCGCTCACCGGGATGGCGATGCCGTTCCTCGCCCAGGGCGGCTCCTCGGTCGTCACCAACTGGATCATCGTGGCCCTGCTGATCCGGATGAGCGACTCGGCCCGCGGACAGGACATCAGGGGCCGGGCCGCCGTGCGGCGGGCACGGGCCGGCGCGGCGGCCCGCGTTCCGGAGAAGGGCGCGGTCCGGCAGACGGGCGCGGTCCGGGAGGTGGGCGCGGCTCCGGACACGGGGGCGGTTCAAGGCAGGGGGAGCGGGAGAGGGCCGGTGCGGGAGAGGGGAAGAGAGCCAGTGCCGGAGACGGGAGGAGGACCGGCCCCGGAGAGGGGAAGAGGCCCCGTCCCGGGGAGAAGGCCGCTCCCGGGCCCGGGCGGAGGGTCCTAGGCCATGACGACGTACATCCGCAGGGCCGCCGCCCTGTGTGCCCTGCTGTTCGTCGCGCTGCTGCTGAACGCCACCCGCCTCCAGGTGTACAAGGCCCCCGCGTACGACGGGAACCCGGCGAACCGGCGTCCGTCGATCGCCCGTTGGGCCCAGCCGCGCGGGGACATCCTCGTCGGCGGCCGGCCGGTCACCGGCTCCCGGGACACCGGTGAGCAGCTCCGCTACGAGCGGACGTACCGCAACGGCCCGCTGTACGCGCCCGTCACCGGTTTCGCCTCGCAGATGTACGGGTCGACACTGCTGGAGGACCTGGAGGACCGGGTGCTCGCGGGCACCGAGCCGACGCTGTCGCTGCTCCCCGTCTGGAACGACATGGCGCGGTCCCGCACCCCGGGCGGCCGGGTCGTCACCACCATCGATCCCGCCGCACAGCTCGCGGCCTACACCGGGCTGGGCTCCCGGCGGGGCGCGGTCGCGGCCGTGGAACCGGACACCGGGCGCGTCCTCGCGCTGGTCTCCACCCCGTCGTACGACCCCGGCCGGCTGTCCGGGAACGACCGCTCGGCGACGGCGGCGTGGAGGCGGCTGAGCCGGGACGCGAGCAAGCCGATGCTCAACCGGGCGATCCGGCAGACGTACCCGCCGGGGTCGACGTTCAAGGTGGTGACGGCCGCGGCGGCGCTGGACGCGGGGGTGGTCCGGGACGTCGACGCGCCGACCCGGTCCCCCGACCCGTACACGCTGCCCGGCACCTCGACGGCGCTGTCGAACGAGGTGGACGGGTGCGAGCACGCCTCGCTGCGCTATGCCTTCGAGTGGTCGTGCAACACGGTCTTCGCGAAGCTGGGCGTGGACGTGGGCCTCGGCCGGATGACGGGCACGGCGCACGATCTGGGCTTCAACGACCCGGATCTGCGCATCCCCTTCTCCGTCGCGCCGAGCAGCTTCGACACCACGATGGACCGGGCGCAGCTCGCGCTCTCCTCGATCGGCCAGTTCGACACCCGGGCCACCCCGCTCCAGATGGCGATGGTCACGGCCGCCGTGGCGAACGGCGGCTCGGTCAGGACGCCGTACCTGGTGGAGCGGACGACGAACGCCTCCGGCGCCACCGTGTCGGTCACGCTCCCGCGCGCGCCGCGCCCGGCGATGGAGCCGGCCACGGCGGCAAGGCTGCGCGAGCTGATGACGGGCGTGGTGGCGGACGGCACCGGCGCGAAGGCGGCCGTCCCCGGTGCCACGGTCGGCGGCAAGACCGGTACCGCCCAGCACGGCATCGGCAACTCCGGCACGCCGTACGCCTGGTTCATCTCCTGGGCCCGCGCGGACGGGGCGCCGGTGCCCGCGGTGGCGGTCGCGGTGGTCGTGGAGGACGCGGACGCCGACCGCGGGGACATCAGCGGGGGCGGCGACGCGGCGCCGATCGCGCGGGCGGTGATGGAGGCGGTGCTCGGGCGGTGATGGACGGTGCTCGGGCGGTGGGAGCCGGGCTCCTGCCAGCGCGTGGCGTCCGAGGGATTGACGGGCTTGCTGACGGGCAGTCTCATAAGATGTGACCGGCGGTAACCCATCAATGGCGCCCCCGGTGTCATCCCGTGCCCGATGCCATACCCGATGCCGTACCCCGAGGTGGGACAGCCATGACGACCCTCACGGAAGCCGACGCGCTGGACGGACTGCGGGACGCGCTCGGCCTGCTCAAGGACCGCGAGCAGGTGGCCGAGCGGCTGCTCGCCTCGTCCGCGAAGCACTCGTTCGACCCCGACAAGGAGCTGGACTGGGACGCGCCCTTCGAGGAGGGCAAGTGGTTCTGGCCGCCGGAGCTGGTGTCGCTGTACGACACGCCGATGTGGCGGCGGATGGGCGAGGAGCAGCGGCTTCTGCTGTCGCGGCACGAGGCGGCGGCGCTGGCCTCGCTCGGGATCTGGTTCGAGATCATCCTGATGCAGCTGCTGGTGCGGCACATCTACGACAAGTCCGCGACGAGCGCGCATGTGCGCTACGCGCTCACCGAGATCGAGGACGAGTGCCGGCACTCGAAGATGTTCGCGCGGCTGATACAGCGCGGCGACACCCCCTGGTACCCGGTCAGCCGCGTGCACCAGCACCTGGGACGGCTGTTCAAGACGGTCTCCACGACGCCCGGGTCGTTCACGGCGACGCTCCTCGGCGAGGAGGTGCTCGACTGGATGCAGCGGCTGACGTTCCCGGACGAGCGCGTGCAGCCGCTGATACGGGGCGTCACCCGCATCCACGTCGTGGAGGAGGCCCGGCATGTGCGGTACGCGCGCGAGGAGCTGCGCCGACAGATGGTGACGGCGCCGAGGTGGTCGCGGGAGTTCACGCGGGTCACCTCGGGCGAGTTCGCGCGGGTGTTCTCGGTCGCGTTCGTCAATCCCGAGGTCTACTCGAACGTGGGACTGGACAAGCGCGAGGCCATGGCCCAGGTGCAGGCCAGCGGCCATCGGCGGGAGATCATGCAGACCGGGGCGAAGCGGCTGACGGACTTCCTGGACGACATCGGGGTGCTGCGGGGTCCCGGACGGCGCCTGTGGAGGTCCTCGGGACTGCTGGCGTGACAGCCGGACAGCCGGACAGCCGGAGGCCGCCGGAGTCCTGACGACCTGCCGGAGGACACCGGCACCCCGACGACCCGCCGGGTGCCGGGGCCCGTGGCGAGGACGGGTGCCCGTCCGCGCCGGGCCCGGTTACGCTGCCGGGCATGGCCTCGCAGGTTCCCACACGCGCGTACCGGCGGCTGAGCGTCGAGGAACGGCGCCGCCAACTGCTCACCGCGGCACTGGAGCTCTTCGCCCGCCGGGCACCCGAGGAGGTCTCGCTCGACGACGTGGCGGAGACGGCCGGGGTGTCCCGGCCGCTCGTGTACCGGTACTTCCCCGGCGGCAAGCAGCAGCTGTACGAGGCCGCCCTGCGGTCCGCCGCCGACGAGCTGGAGCAGTGCTTCGCGGAGCCGCCGGAGGGGCCCCTCACCGAGCGGCTCACCCGGGCGCTGAACCGCTATCTGACGTTCGTCGACGAGCACGACACCGGGTTCAGCGCGCTGCTCCAGGGCGGCAGCGTGGTGGAGACGTCCCGGACGGGCGCCATCGTGGACGGGGTGCGGCGGGCCGCCGCCGAGCACATCCTGCGCCATCTCGGCGTGGCGGAGCCCACGGCGCGGCTGCGGATGACCGTGCGGATGTGGATAAGTTCCGTCGAGGCCGCCTCCCTGATCTGGCTGGACGAGGACAAGGAACCGGCGCGGGAGGAGCTGCGGGACTGGCTGGTCGAGCAGTTCGTCGTCTGTCTCACGGCCACCGCGGGGCGGGACGCGCAGACCGCCGGCGTGGTGCGGGGGGCGCTGGCGCTGGAGGACGCCGAGGGGGCCGTCGGCGGACTTCTGCGGCGCGTGCTGCCCGTCGTCGAGGACGCGGGGCATCTGTTGTGACACTGGTGGCGTGAAGAGCGAAGACACTCCCTTCGTCGGCGGGCCCCTGGACGGGCGCGTGCTGCCCGTGCTCCTCGGCATCACCGGGCACCCGCCGAAGACGTACCGGGTCCCGGTACCGGCCGCCGCGGGCGGGCCGCCGACCGTGCTCGTCTACCGCCGGGTGCCGCGCCCGCAGGCCGGGCGCTTCGCCCTCGGCCAGAAGTGGCAGTACGAGTACGCCCCCGAGGGGCACGCGGGCGGACCGCGGTGGCCTTGGTCCAGGCGGAAGCCAGCAGCCACGCCGGACACGAAGGACGGCACCGCCGACGAGTGACCCCCTTGGTCCGGAACGACCACCCGGAGCGCGCCGCGGAGGCGCGCACCCCATCCTGCCGGTGCGAGGTGGAACCGCCACCGTGGCACCGGAGGTGATGCTGTGTCAGGACGGCCGAGGCGACCGCGGCGGCTCAAGCGACCGGGGCAACCAGGGCGACCGATGCGTACGGCGGTCCGTACGGCCGCGGTCGCGACCGCGGCGACGGTCCTCGTCGTGACGGTCTCGACCGCCGCGGTGCCCGATGCCGCCGTACCGGGACCGCAGCGGTCCGCCGCCGAGCGCTCCGTCGCCGGGCGCCCCGTCACTGAGCGCTCCGTCGCCGGGCTCCTGACGGAACTCAGGCGGCTGTACCGGAAGGCCGAGGCGGCCACCGAGGCGTACAACGCGGCCGAGGAGGATCTGGCCGGGCAGCGCGCCGAGGTGCGGCGGCTGGACCGGGAGCTCACCGAGGCCCGTCTCTTGCTGCGGGACAGCCGGGGCGCCGCCGGCCGGCTGGCCCGGCAGCAGTACCGCAGCCGCACCGACCTCTCCCCCTATCTGCGGCTGCTGCTGGCCCGCGATCCACGGCGCGCGCTCGACGAAGGCCAGGTGATCCGGCGGGTGTCCCAGGAGCGGGCCGGGACCGTGGAGCGGCTGGCCGACGGCGAGCGGCGGGCCGACGCGCTCGCCAGGGCGGCCCGGCGGGCCCTCGACGAACAGCTCTCGCTCGCCGGACGGCGCAAGGAGAAGCGGGACGACGTACGGGAGCGGCTGCGCGAGGTCGAGGAGCTGCTCGCCTCGCTGAGCGACGAGGAGCTGGGTGCGATCGCCGCGCTGGAGCGGGAGGAGACGGCCGGGGCCCAGCACGAGTTCCTCGCCTCCGGGGCGCTCGGCGCCCCCGGCGACGCCCCCGACGACGTACGCCCGCCGACCCGGAGCGGCGCCGCCGCGCTGCGCTACGCCGTGGAGCAGATCGGCAAGCCGTACGCGTGGGGCGCCGAGGGCCCGGACGCGTACGACTGCTCGGGGCTCACCTCACGGGCCTGGGCGCATGCGGCGCGGCCCGTCCCCCGCACCAGCCAGGAGCAGTGGGGGCGGCTGCCCCGGGTGCCGCTGGACCGGCTGCGGCCCGGGGACCTGGTGGTCTACTTCCCCGAGGCCACGCATGTGGCGCTGTACCTCGGCGGCGGACTGGTCGTCCACGCGCCGCGTCCGGGGGCGCGGGTGAAGGTGTCGCCCGTCGCGGCGAACCCGGTGCTGGGCGCGGTGCGCCCCGACCCCTGGGAGAAGTCACTGCAGTGGTACACGCCTCCGGCACTTCCCGAAGGGGCGCTGGACGGACCGGACGACGGACCGCACGACGGACCGGACGAGGGCCGAGCCGGCGCGGTGGGACCGGTGCCGGCGACGGAGGCGAGACGGCCGTCCCCGCCCGCCGGTTGCCGTGGCGTCAGCCCTGATCAGTCCTGGACCAGGGACCCGAAGACCGCGTTCCCCTTACCGTCGAAGTTCGAGTCGTTGCCCGATCCCCAGCCCGAGCCCCAGGCCTCCTTGTTGATGCCGACGTGGGTGACGTAGTCACCGTCACCACCGTCACCGGCGTGAGCCGAGGCGGAGCCCGCCAGGGCCAGGCCTGCCGCGGCACAGCCGACGAGAACCGAACGCACGAGAGAACGCATACCAACCTCCTGTGGGCGCTGCATGACAAGCGTGGGCGGATCCAGGACTCCGGGACGGAGCGCCTGACGCCCGCTTGAGGATCTCGTCGGTGCGCCGCCACCGGTGAGTCCCGCGCTCGGCGAACAGCATCAATTAGCACGAACTGCCCACATCACCGCACACGAACGGTCCATAGCGGTGGTGCGGGAGGTGATGCGGGAGGCGATGCGGAAGGTGCTCAGGAGTCCGCCGGGCCACCCGTGGCCGAGGCCAGATACGCCTCCGTCCTCTCCGGCTCGTAGAAGAAGTTCTCGAAGTCGGACGGATCGTCGAAGCCATTGGCGAAACGGTTCGCGACCGGGGGCAGGGCGCCCGCCGCGCCGATCAGGTTCAGCACGTGCTCCGGGGGGACGCCGAGCATGGCGTTCGTCCACTTGGTGACGTGCCGCGCGATCTCCCAGTAGCGGTCGAAGGTGGCCTGCATCCAGGCCTCGTCGAACTCCTTCTCCCCGTGTTCCAGGATCGCGTCCAGGTAGACGGCGGCGCACTTGGCGGCCGAGTTGGAGCCCTGGCCGGTGACGGGGTCGTTCGCCACGACCACGTCGGCCACGCCGAGGGCGAGCCCGCCGCCGGGGAGGTGGGCGACGGGGTGGCGCACGGTCGGGGCGTACCGGCCGGCGAGGGTGCCGCCCGCGTCGGTGAGCTCGACCTTGGTGGCGCGCGCGTACTCCCAGGGCGTGTACCGCTCCATGAGCTCCAAAGTCAGGGAGAGGTGCTCCGCCGGGTCCTTGACGCCCTGGAAGACGTCGACGGGGCCGCCGGGGAGGCCCTCCCAGAACAGGATGTCGGCGCGGCCCGAGGTGGTGAGCGTGGGCATGACGAACAGCTCGCCGACGCCCGGGACGAGGTTGCAGCGCACCGCGTCGAAGTCGGGGTGCTCGGGGCGCGGGCCCAGCCCGTGGACGTAGGCGACGGCCAGGGCGCGCTGCGGCTCGCGGTACGGGGACCGGTCGGCGTCGCGGCCGAACATCGACACCAGCTCGCCCTTGCCCGCCGAGACCAGCACCAGGTCGTACATGCGGGAGAAGTAGTCGAGGTCGGAGACGGCCGCGCCGTGGATGACGACCTGGCCGCCGCGCTGCGCGAAGGTCTCCAGCCAGCCGGCCATCTTCACCCGCTGGTCGACCGACTGCGCGTACCCGTCGAGCCTGCCCACCCAGTCGACGACGCGCTGCGACCCGGGGCCGGCGACCGACACGCCGAGTCCTTCGGTCCTCGGGGCCCGGGACTCCCAGAAGTTCAGCTTCAGGTCGCGCTCGTGCTGCAGTGCCGTGTGGAACATGCACTGCGTCGACATGACCCGGCCGGTGCGGATCTCGTCCGCCGTCCGGTTGGACATCAGGGTGACCTCGTACCCGTGCGACTGGAGGCCGAGGGCGAGCTGGAGTCCGGACTGGCCGGCTCCGACGACGAGTATCTTCCGCATCCGGGGGGTGGTCTCCTACTCGGGGTGGCTGCTCGAGTGCCTGCTCGGGGTGGCTGCTCGAGCGACTACTCGGGGCTGAGGGCGATGGCGTGGGAGCAGAGCGCCAGCAGGGTCTCGACGACGGATATGCGGCGCCGCGCATCCATGATCATTACAGGTACGTCCGCGGGGACGGTCAGCGCCTCCCGTACGTCCTCCGGGTCGAACAGCTCGCTGCCGTCGAAATGGTTGACCGCGACGACGTACGGCAGCCCGGAGCTCTCGAAGTAGTCGAGCGCGGGGAAGCAGTCCGACAGGCGCCGGGTGTCGGCGAGGACGACCGCGCCGATCGCTCCGCGCACCAGGTCGTCCCACATGAACCAGAAGCGCTGCTGTCCGGGCGTGCCGAACAGGTAGAGCACCAGGTCGTCGTCGAGCGTGATGCGGCCGTAGTCCATGGCCACCGTGGTGGTGATCTTGTCCGGGGTGGCCGAGAGGTCGTCGTGCGTCTCGCTCGCCTCGGTCATCAGCGCCTCGGTCTTCAGCGGCTCGATCTCCGAGACGGTGCCGACGAGGGTGGTCTTGCCGACACCGAAACCACCCGCCACCACGATCTTCGTCGCGATGGGGGCGCGGGTTATGTCGGCCTGCCAGGGCTTCAGCTCCTCCTCGGGCTCGACGCCCGGGAGGGTCTCCCGGTCTGCGGCCGCGGCGGTGGCGAAGCCCCGGAAGGCGCTCCGCCCGGCGGCGGGAGCGGCGGGGGCGGTGCCGGCCGGGCCGGCGGGGGCGACGCCCGTCCGGACGCCGGGGGCGACGTCCGGGGAGGAGGCGTCAGAGACGACGGAGTCCACTCAGCACCCTTTCCAGCAGAGCGCGGTCCGGCTGTCCCGGGCCGTGACCTGTTCCGTACACGCGGATCTTTCCCTGGTCCGCGAGATCACTGAGGAGGACGCGGACCACACCGAGCGGCATCCTCAGCAGCGCGGCGATCTCGGCCACCGTCCGCATGCGGCGGCAGAGTTCGACAATGGCCCGCATCTCGGGCATGAGCCTGGCGGTGAGTGAACCGCTCCCGGTAGTGAACGTCCCGCTGGTCCCGTCCGTCAATTCCTGACGCTGTTCCGGCGCTTCGAGCGCGGCCACGAACGTCTCGACGAGCAGCACATGGCCCGAGCGGGTGCGGCCGCCGGTGAGGGAGTACGGGCGGACCCGGGCGGGTTTGCGGTCGGCGCCGCGGACGGGCAGTTTCCGCTGCATCTGCTGCTTCCGCTTCTGCTGCGTCTGCTGCTGCTTCTGCTGCTTCTGCTGCTGCTTCTGCTTCAGCGTCGCCCGTCCGGCCGCGCCCGGCTCGGTCGCGGCACCGGGTTCCGAGGATCTCTTCGGCGCCTGCGACGGGGTCATCGTCCGCTCCCCGCCGTCCGCGCCGCCCCCGCCGGTGCTTCCGCCTCCAGCGATGCCCGCAGCTCACTGCGGAGTTCGGGGGTCAGGACATGTCCGGCGCGCCCGACGAACAGCGCCATGTGGTACGCCACCACGCTCATGTCGCAGTCCGGGGAACCGTGCACCCCGAGCAGCGAGCCGTCGCTGATCGCCATGACGAAGAGGCTGCCCTCGTCCATCGCCACCATCGTCTGCTTGACCCCGCCGTACTCCATCAGCTTGGCGGCGCCGATGGTGAGGCTGCCGATGCCGGAGACGATGGTGGCGAGGTCGGCGGAGGAACCCTTGGGACCGGCGGGCCGGTCCGTAACGCCCTCGCGCGCCTCCGCGTTCCTGCCGGGGTCGGACGAGAGCAGCAGCAGGCCGTCGGAGGAGACCACCGCGACCGACAGCAGGCCCGGCACCTCCTCGACGAGGTTGGTCAGCAGCCAGTGCAGATTACGGGCTTCGATACTCAGTCCGAAGGTACTGCTGGGCGCGGTCAACTGCTTGCCTCCTCGGATGTACCCCCCGATGCTTCCCCTGGATGGTGCTGGTCGTGCTGGTCGAGCGGGCGCCGCTCGTCGTGGCGGCGCGCCGCGGGGACCTTCGTCTCGCCCGTCTGCTCGGCGATCTCGGCGGCGACGTCGCGCCGGCCGTCCTTGGCACCCTGGTGGAACCCGCCGAGCCGGCGGCGCAGTTCCTCGGCGTTCACGCCTCCGGCGCGCGGCCTGGGGGCCGGGGCGGGCGCGCTGATCCTGGGCGTGCGCTTGGGAAGGCCCTTGTCGGTGAACCGGGGGGCCTCACCCGAGTGTGCGGCCTCCTCCTCGTCGGCCTCCCCTCCGTCGGCGGCACGCTCGTGGGCGTCCGGGCCGATGGTGAAGGGGCTGGCGGCGGGGGTGGCGGCGGGTCCGGTCCCGGGTGCCTCGGGCGCCCCCGTGGTCTCCGCGGAGGGTGTCGTGTCCGCGGGGGGCGCCGGGGCGAGCAGCTCCATGGTGGTCTCGGAAACGCGCTCAGGCGCCTCATCGGCCCCAGAGGTCTCCTCCGCCTCGGCCGGCGCAGCCGATCGCGGGGCGTCCTCGTCCCGTACGGCGTCCTCGACAGCGTCGCTGTCCCCGGCGGCCTCACGCTCCCGCAGGGCCCGCTCGGCCGCCTCGATCAGCGGGTCGCCGTCGCCGTCCGGCTCACGTACGACGACGGTCGAACGGAGCGGCAGGACGTTGGAGTTGGCCTCGGCGTCGGCGCCCGGCAGGGACATCGCGGGGCCCTGGGCGGCCACCGAGCCCGACGCGGGGACGGCGGTCGCGGAGGCGGCGGCCAGCAGCGGCTTCGGCAGCACCGCGACGGCCGCGATACCGCCCTGCTTCTGCTCGCGCAGCCGTACGCGCACGCCGTGCCGGTGGGCGAGGCGGGACACCACGTACAGGCCGAGCCCGAGCCCGTCGCCGCTCTCCTGGTCGTACGGCTCGTCCGGGTCGAAGCTCTTCAGCCGGGCGTTGAACCGCTCCAGCCGCTCGGCGGTGATGCCGATGCCCTCGTCCTGCACGGAGAGCATGACCTCGCCGTTCTCCAGCAGCCAGCCGGAGACCTCGACCTGGAGGTCGGGCGGGGAGAAGGAGGTGGCGTTCTCCAGCAGCTCGGCGATCAGATGGCTGAGGTCGTCGGCGGCGAACCCGGCGATGTGCGCGTGCGGCGGCAGCGCGGCGATGCGCACCCGGTCGTAACGCTCGATCTCGCTGACGGCGGCGCGGACGACGTCGACGAGCGGCACCGGGCCCGCGTGCTGCTGGCCGTGCTCGGCGCCCGCGAGGACCAGGAGGTTCTCGCTGTGGCGGCGCATGACCGTCGCGAAGTGGTCGAGCTTGAAGAGGGTGTCGAGCCGGTCGGGGTCCTGCTCGCGCTCCTCCATCTGCTCGATGACGGCGAGCTGGCGCTCGACGAGGCCGAGGATGCGCAGGGAGAGGTTGACGAAGGTGCCGTTGACGCTGGAGCGGACCTGGTCCAGCTGGGCGGTCGCCTCGGCGAGTTCGGTGCGCAGCCGGTCGCGTTCCTCGGCCATGGTGCGGCGCTGGCCGATGAGGTGCTTGCGGTCGCCCTCCAGGGGCGCGAGCCGCTCGTGCAGCGCGACGGCGTGCGCGTGCAGCGCGTTGACGGAGCGGACGACCTGGGCGAACTCGTCGTTGCGGCCGGTGAACTTGACCGGTTCCTCGGTGACGGGGTCGGCGGCGACCCGGGCCGAGCCGATGCGCAGCACGGCCAGCGGACGAGTGAGGGTGCGGGCCATGGCGGTGGCGATGCCGACGGCGACGAGCAGCAGGCCGCCGAGGACCGCGATCCGGATCTCCAGCGCGGTGACGTCGTCGTCGCGCAGCTGGGCCAGATCCTTGGTGCGCCGGTCGTAGAGGGAGGCCTCCACGCCGCGCATCAGCTCGACGCGCGCGGTGAGCGCCGCGTCCAGCTTGTCCGTGCCGGTGTTCAGCTCCGTGTCGGAGAGCGTCGGCTGGTCGGTGAGCTTGGCGAGGTGCTCGTCGGCGGCGCCGGCCTCGGGCCCGGTGACGGTGGAGTCGTACGCGGTGCGGGCGCGCTCGGGCGCCGTCTCGCGGAAGCCGGCGAGGGCCGCGTCGGAGCGGACGCGGGCCTGCTGCGCGGCGGCGCTGAGGGCGTCGCGCTGCTCGGCGTCGGCGTCCGAGGAGGTGTTCGCGGTGGTGGGCAGGCCGGTGACGGGGTCGTAGACGGTCTGCGTGGAGGTCGGTACGTGCAGCGCGGCGAGCAGCAGCCCGCGCGCCGCGGCGGCCTGCTGGACGGCGGTGTCGAGCTCGGCGAGCGCGTGCGCGCCGGCGCCCGCGCGGGGCGGCAGCTGCTCGGCCAGGTCCTCGGCGAGGGCGTGGAGTTCGGCGATGGCGGCGGAGTACGCCTCGTGCGCCTCGAGTGCGGTGCTCTTGCCGGTGAGGGCCGAGCGACGCACGCCCGCTATGGCGGCGAGGTCATCGCGGAGCGCGGGGGACGCCTCCGCCTTCAGCTCGTCGACCTGCCGGTCGACACGTGCGCTGCGCTCCTCGCTCGGGGCCTCCGACTTCGGCCGTCCGGCGGCGATGTACGAGGTGACCTCGTCCCGTTCGTCGGCGAGAGCGTGGGCGAGGGTGAGCGCCTGCTGGGTCTGCTCGGCGAGCGTCACCAGTTCCTGGGCGTCCCGCAACTGGCCCGACGCGGCCATGACCGAGGGCGCGCCCGCCGCGGCGATGGCGGCCGCCACGACGGCGACGGCGCCGATGAGCCGGGTACGGACGTGCGCGGGACGGCCGGTGCCGACGGCGGGCTGCTGCTGGTGGTCGTCCGTGCGTCCGCCCTGCTGTGGAGCGGCCTTGGAGGCCGTCTGCTGCTTGCCTGTGCGCCGAGGCCGCTTCTTCTGCACCGGTGCTCGCATTCCTGACTCGTGTACCCATGGGCCCGGTGACGTTCCGTCAACTTTGACGTCTTCCCGGTACGGCTCCCGACCCTCCCAGTGCCGGTGGGCAGTGGTCCCGCATCATCAACCCCGCCACCCGAAGGAGTGAACATCGGAGGGGAGTTGGCGGGCAAGTTCCTCCGGCATGCGCCGGGGTCCGGCACGGCGGGCCGGTTGGACGTGGGCGGCGGGCTTTGGCAGGATTCGCCGCCGCGCTTCACCGGCCCTGATCATTCCACGCCAAATCCGGCGCCTGACCTGCGGGTCACGGTCCTTCGGCGACCGTTGGCGGCCTTCTGTGGATCTTGTGAAGCGCTGGTGCAGACTGACCGGATGCGTACGGAACTGATCTCCGAGCCCGGTGATCCGGCCCGCGCCAACGAGGACTTCGCCGCACTCGCGGTTCCCGTGGCGGGGCAGGGCGGTTCCCTGGTCGTACTGGACGGCGTCACTCCGCCTCAGGGCGCCTACGGCTGCCGGCACACGGTCGCGTGGTTCACGGCGCGCCTCGGCGGCGCCCTGACCGAACTATCCGTTTCACAGGGAGATATGCCGCTGGCCGACGTGCTCGCGGGTGCCGTCTCCCGTACCGCGGCAGCCCACGCCTCAACCTGTGATCTTTCTCACCCGCGCACCCCGCAGGCGACGGTCGTCCTGGCGCGCTGGTCCCCGCGGTCCGTGGAGTACCTGGTGCTCTCGGACTCGGTGTTGCTGCTGGAAGGGCCGGACAAGGCGGTGACGGCGGTGCTCGACGACCGTCTGGAGCGGCTGCCGCGCGCGTCCCTGGCCTCGGTCGCGGTCACGGACGGCACGCTGCGCAACCGGGAGGGCGGTTTCTTCACGGCGGCGGCCGACCCGTCGGTGGCCTCGCGCGCGGTGACGGGTGCCGTGCCCCGCGAGGAGGTCCGTGCCCTGGCCGCGCTGACGGACGGGGCGACGCGCTGGGTGGACCGGTTCGGCGCGGGCGACTGGGCCGGCTGCCTGCGCGTCGTACGGGAGGAGGGGGCGGGAGCGCTGGTGCGGCGTGTACGGGCCCTGGAACGCGACGACTCCGCGCGGACGCGTCTCGGCCGGGCGAAGCGGCACGACGACGCGACGGTGGTGTACGTGGAACCGTGAGCCGGCTGAAGCGACGGAGGCGGCTGAAGCGGATCGACCGAAGCAACCGGGTCGACCGGCGAGCCGGGTGAGGTCAGATGCCGCCGCCCTGGTTCAACCGGTGCAGCAGCCGCGCGAGTTGGGCGACGTCCGCCCGGTCCCAGCCGGCCATCTGGTTCACGTACCGCGCACGGCGGGCGTTGCGCACCCTGCGGAAGCGCTCCTGCCCCTCCTGGGTGAGGTGGACGAGCCAGGCGCGGCCGTCCGCGGGGTCGGGTTCGCGGGCCACGAGGCCGAGTTGCTCCAGGGCGCGCAGCTGGCGGGACATGGTGGCCTTGCCGACGCCGATGTGCGCGGCGAGTTCCGTGGCGCGCAGCCGTCCGCTCTCCTCCAGCCGGGCCAGCAGACCGTACGCGGAGGACTCCAGGTCGGGATGGACCGCGCGGGCCATCTCCCCGGACTTGGCGCGGGCGCGGCGCATCAGGAGCGTCAGCTCCCGCTCCAGTTCCAGAAAGGGGAAGTCCCCGCCGATCCCCGGCACACCGGTTTCCTCCCGATGCCCGCCGCCGTTGCCGCCCTCGTGCACGTCAGCACCCCTGCTCCGGTTTCCCGTCCCTGAAAACTTTCCGACCGCCGCGGTCATCGCCGCAGCTCCGCCAGTATTTCGCAGGCGTAGACCAACGGCGTGCCCCGGTTCCCCTTCCCCTTCGGGGGCGTCTGTGCGTAGCTTCGATGAAGGCGTCGATTGTCATGATCGCGCCACTTCGCCCCACTCCCCCCACCACCCTCCCCGTCTCCCCCCTTTTTTCCCTTTTCCGGGTGGCGCCCCGCTGTCCCCGCTGTGCCGAGAGACCTCCGCGTCCGCAGGCATGCGTCCGGCGTGTCATCCGTCTCCCCCCTCACCCCCCACCGAGCCTTTCGGAGGCACGTATGCCCGTGCGCAGATTCGGCACCACCCGCTCGCGCCCCGCCCTCCTCCTGCCCGCGGCCCTGGCTGCCGTGCTGGTGCTCCTCGTCCCCCTCCCCGCCGCCGCCACCGCCACCCCCGGGGACCCGGCCCCGGCCCCCGGCTCCGCGCACATGGGCATGGGCGTCCTCGCCCACGAGGGCCGCAGCGGTGCGAGCAGCCCGCCCGCGGCGAACACCTCCTCCGTCCAGGTGGAGGGCGTGGACGTCAGCAGCCACCAGCGCAACGTCGCCTGGCAGAAGCTGTGGAACAGCGGCGTCAGATGGGCCTACGTGAAGGCCACCGAGGGGACGTCCTACAAGAACCCCTACTACGCCCAGCAGTACAACGGCTCCTCCGCGGTGGGCATGGTCCGCGGCGCCTACCACTTCGCGATCCCCAGCTCCACCTCCGGCGCCGCCCAGGCGGACTACTTCGTCGACAACGGCGGCGGCTGGTCCTCGGACGGCAGGACGCTGCCGGGCGTGCTGGACATCGAGTGGAACCCGTACGGGGCCGCCTGCTACGGCAAGTCGCGCAGCGCGATGGTCAGCTGGATCCGTGACTTCCTGAACCGGTACCAGGCGCGCACCGGACGCCACGCCGTCATCTACACGGCCACCAACTGGTGGATCCAGTGCACGGGCAACCACGCCGGCTTCGGCGCCTCCCACCCGCTGTGGATCGCGCGCTACGCCTCCTCCGTGGGTCCCCTGCCGGCGGGCTGGAGCAGCCACACGATGTGGCAGTACACGGCGACCGGACCGATCGTCGGCGACCACAACCGGTTCAACGGAGCGCTGGACCGGTTGGCGGCCTTCGCCAACGGCTGAGGCTCCGGCGGCTCCGGCCTCCGTCTCCCCCCTCCGTCCTCCGTCGTCCGTCCCGGCACGGACGCGTGGGCGCGAGAAGGCCCGGACCCCCTTCCCGGGGGCCCGGGCCTTCCGTGTCCGGCCACGTCCCTCACAGCGCGACCGGAGCCCGGGGGCGCCGCCCGGGGACCGGTCCGGGACCCGGACCGGTCCCGGACCCGTCACGCCGCGGCCGGGACCGCCACCTCCGCCGGGGCGAGAGCCAGCTCCAGTACCTGGCGGACGTCCGTCACGGCGTGGACGTCGAGCTTCTCCAGGACCTCGGCCGGCACGTCGTCCAGGTCGGGCTCGTTGCGCTTGGGGATGATCACCGTGGTGACGCCGGCCCGGTGCGCGGCGAGCAGCTTCTGCTTGACGCCGCCGATGGGCAGCACCCGTCCGGTGAGCGACACCTCGCCGGTCATCGCCACGTCCGTACGGACCAGCCGGCCGGACAGCAGCGAGGCGAGCGCCGTCGTCATGGTGATGCCCGCACTCGGACCGTCCTTCGGCACGGCGCCCGCCGGGAAGTGGATGTGCACGCCCCGGTCCTTCAGGTCGCCCACGGGCAGCTCCAGTTCGGCGCCGTGGCTGCGCAGGAAGCTCAGCGCGATCTGCGCCGACTCCTTCATCACGTCGCCGAGCTGACCGGTCAGGGTGAGCCCGGCCGCGCCCGTCTCCGGGTCGGCCAGCGACGCCTCCACGTACAGGACGTCGCCGCCCGCGCCGGTGACCGCGAGCCCGGTGGCCACACCGGGGACGGACGTACGGCGCTCGGCCGGGTCCTGGGCCGACTCGGGCACATGGTGCGGACGCCCGATCAGCTCGCGCAGGTCGGCGTCGGTGACCGTGAACGGCAGCTCGCGCTCGCCCAGTTCGTGCCGCGCCGCTACCTTGCGCAGCAGCCGGGCGACGGACCGCTCCAGGTTCCGTACGCCCGCCTCGCGCGTGTACTCGCCGGCGAGCTTGCGCAGCGCGCTCTCGTCGAGGACGACCTCGTCCGCGCCGAGCCCGGCCCGCTCCAGCTGCCGCGGCACCAGGTGGTCCCGGGCGATGACGACCTTCTCGTCCTCGGTGTAGCCGTCGAGCCGGACCAGCTCCATGCGGTCGAGCAGCGCCTCCGGGATCGCCTCCAGCACGTTGGCCGTGGCGAGGAAGACGACGTCCGACAGATCCAGCTCGACCTCCAGGTAGTGGTCCCGGAAGGTGTGGTTCTGGGCGGGATCGAGGACTTCCAGGAGGGCGGCCGCGGGGTCGCCGCGGAAGTCGGAGCCCACCTTGTCGATCTCGTCCAGGAGCACCACCGGGTTCATCGACCCGGCCTCCTTGATCGCGCGCACGATCCGGCCGGGCAGGGCGCCCACGTACGTCCGCCGGTGACCGCGGATCTCCGCCTCGTCCCGGACGCCGCCGAGCGCGACGCGCACGAACTTCCGCCCCATGGCGTGGGCGACGGACTCGCCGAGGCTGGTCTTGCCGACGCCGGGCGGCCCGACGAGCGCGAGCACGGCACCGCCGCGCCGCCCGCCGACGACCCCGAGCCCCCGGTCGGCGCGCCGCTTGCGCACCGCGAGGTACTCGGTGATCCGCTCCTTCACGTCCTCCAGGCCGGCGTGCTCGGCGTCGAGCACCGCCTGGGCGCCCCGGATGTCGTACTGGTCCTCCGTGCGCTCGTTCCAGGGGAGCTCCAGGACGGTGTCGAGCCAGGTCCGGATCCACGACCCCTCGGGCGACTGGTCGCTCGTCCGCTCCAGCTTGTCGACCTCCTTCAGGGCCGCCTCGCGCACCTTCTCGGGCAGGTCGGCGGCCTCGACGCGGGCCCGGTAGTCGTCGGACTCCTCGCCCTCCTGCTCGCCGTTCAGCTCGCGCAGCTCCTTGCGCACGGCCTCGAGCTGGCGCCGCAGCAGGAACTCGCGCTGCTGCTTGTCGACGCCTTCCTGGACGTCCTTGGCGATGATCTCGGCGACGTCCTGCTCGGCGAGGTGGTCGCGCAGCTGCTGGGTGGCGAGCCTGAGACGGGCGACCGGGTCGGCGGTCTCCAGCAGTTCGACCTTCTGCTCGGTGGTGAGGAAGGGCGAGTAACCGGAGTTGTCGGCGAGCGCGGAGACGTCGTCGATGGCCTGCACGCGGTCCACGACCTGCCAGGCGCCGCGCTTGCGCAGCCATGCGGTGGCGAGGGCCTTGTACTCCTTGACCAGTTCGGCCACGTGCCCCGGCAGCGGTTCGGGCACGGTCTCGTCGATCCGTGTCCCCTCCACCCACAGCGCGGCACCCGGCCCGGTGGTCCCGGCGCCGATCCGCACCCGGCCGCGCCCGCGGATCAGGGCGCCCGGGTCGCCGTCGGCCAGCCGGCCCACCTGCTCGACGGTGCCGAGCACACCCGTGCTCGCGTACGTCCCGTCGATCCGCGGCACCAGCAGCACTCTCGGCTTGCCCGGTTCCGATCGCGCGGCGGCCTGCGCGGCCTCGACGGCGGCCCGTACATCGGCGTCGTTCAGGTCCAGCGGCACCACCATCCCCGGCAGCACGACCTCGTCGTCGAGCGGCAGCACGGGCAGGGTGAGCGGTGTGGACGTCGAAGCCATGAGTCTCTCCCTCGGCAGTCAAGTTGAGCTATGCCGACTCAATGCTCGGGGACCCCTCTCCTGTTCCCCGGGGGGCGTTCGCTCTCAGCGATCAGCCGGGAGTCCTGCAACTGTAATAGTCTCATCACCGGAGTAGGCATTACTAAGTAAGCATTACCAATCGTGGGATCGCGTGGGAGAGACATGGGGAACGACGCCGCGGCGAGCGCGAGCGGGACGGTCCGGGCCTGGATCGACGGCTGGGTCGTGTCACGGGGCGCGGCGCCGCCCGTGGTGGAGCCCTGGGGGTACACGATCGACGTCGGGACGGCCGGACATGTGACGCGCCATGTGTTCGCCGCCACGAACGACGGAGTCGAGGAGGCGGCGGTCCGCAAGGTGGCCGACGCCGTGTCCGGGCCCGGCGTCTGGCTCAAGGTCTTCGCCGCACCGGACCGGGTCCGGGCATGGCTGGGCGAGGGCTGGTGGATCGATCCCGAGCCGGGCTGGCTGATGTCGGTGCCGCTGCGGGCGCACCGGATTCCGGCGGTCCCCGACGGCTACCGGCTGCGCGCGTGGACGCGCGGCGGCGTCACCCGCGTACTCGTCGCCGCGCCGGACGGCTCCTGGGCCGCCCGCGGCCAGATCGCCCCGACCGGCGGCACGGCGGTCGTCGACCAGATCGAGACCTCCCCCGGCCACCGTCGCCGCGGCCTCGGCACCGTCGTGATGCGCACCCTCACCCGTGCGGCGCTCGACCAGGGGGCCGAGACCGCGGTGCTGGCGGGCACGCCGGACGGACGGGCGCTGTACGAGACGCTGGGCTGGCGGGTGGAGGCGCCGCTGACCAGCGCGAAGTACACCGGCGCCGGGGAGGCCTGACCACGCCGGACGGGGCCGGCCGCGCGGGCGGCGTCCCGTCCGCCACCCGCGCCCGTCCGGCGCTCCGGCACACGGGACACCGGGGTGCCGGTCGCCAAGTCGGCGCTTCCGTACGGCGATTCGCGGGGCCCGCGCCGCGGGAACTGCCAGGATGGCTCCATGAGCACCGCGTACGAGATTCCGGAAGTCATCGACCGACGCGAGGGCCCGTACGGCGAGGTCGTGCTGCGGCGGCACGGAGAGCTGCTGCAAATCATCGCCAACGGCTGCTTCCTCATGGACACCTCCGACGGGCGCTCGGAACGGCTGCTGGTCGACGCGGCACTGCGAGCGCTGGACGACCGCCCGGAACCGAACGTCCTCATCGGCGGACTGGGGGTCGGATTCTCGCTCGCACATGCTGCCGCGCAGCCCCGCTGGGGGCGTATCACGGTGGTGGAGCGCGAGCCGGCGGTCATCGCCTGGCACCGGCGCGGACCGCTGTCCCGGATCTCCGCCGACGCGCTCGGGGACCCTCGTACCGAGATCGTCGAAGCGGACCTGGTCGCGTTCGTCAATGAGATTTCCGCCACGTTCGACGCGCTGTGCCTGGACATCGACAACGGCCCCGACTGGACCGTCACCGAGGACAACGGCAGCCTCTACTCCGAGGCCGGACTGGCAAGCTGCGCAAGGGCGTTGAGGCCCGGTGGAGTACTCGCGGTGTGGTCGGCACAGCCCTCTTCGAATTTCGAAGAAACCTTGGAAAATGCCGGGTTCCAGCAGGTGCGTACCGAAGAGATCCCGGTTGCCCGAGGAGTTCCGGACGTCGTGCACCTCGGCGTCCGGCCTGGATAGCCGAGGCGCGGTGAGTGCCCGTACGCTGCTGCCCTGACGCCGATCATTCAAGCGTCAATCGCAGTCATGCGCAGTCAAGGGATCACCCCACGGATTCCGGAAAGCAACACAGGGGCGGGCGATGGAGCAGACACACACCTCCCACAACGGCACGACGGCGACCCCGGGCGCCCAGCGCCGGGTGCTGGTGGTCGAGGACGACCCGACGATCGTCGACGCCATCGCGGCCCGCCTGCGCGCGGAGGGGTTCCTCGTGCAAACGGCGGGCGACGGCCCGGCGGCCGTCGACACCGCTGAGGCCTGGCAGCCCGACCTGCTGATCCTCGACATCATGCTGCCGGGCTTCGACGGCCTGGAGGTGTGCCGCCGGGTGCAGGCCCAGCGTCCGGTACCGGTGCTGATGCTCACCGCGCGGGACGACGAGACGGACATGCTGGTCGGGCTCGGCGTCGGCGCCGACGACTACATGACGAAGCCTTTCTCCATGCGTGAGCTGGCCGCCCGCGTGCATGTCCTGCTGCGCCGCGTGGAGCGGGCCGCGCTGGCCGCCGCGACGCCCCGCAGCGGCATCCTGCGGCTGGGCGAGCTGGAGATCGACCACGCACAGCGCCGGGTACGGGTGCGCAGCGAGGACGTGCACCTCACCCCCACCGAGTTCGACCTGCTGGTCTGCCTGGCGAACACCCCACGCGCGGTGCTCTCCCGCGAGCAGCTGCTCGCCGAGGTGTGGGACTGGGCGGACGCGTCCGGGACGCGGACCGTGGACAGCCACATCAAGGCACTGCGGCGGAAGATCGGTGCGGAGCGCATCCGCACGGTGCACGGCGTGGGCTACGCCCTGGAGACCCCGACGCCCTGAACGGACCGCCGGCCTCGCGGGACACCCGCATGCACTTCACGGGACGCTCCGCGGGACATTTCACGGGACGCCCCGCAGGACGACGCCTCCCGAGATGCCCCGCAGGACACGGAACGCCGGCCCGGGGCAGGCTCCGCGGGCGCCGCTCGTCCCAGGGCGGGCGGCGCGCGTCTCCGCCCGGCGGGTACGGTCGGTGACCCGTGCCGCCGGCGCCCGTGTCACCGACCGGTCCCCGTACCGTCGCGGGGGCACCGGGCATCAGCCCGGGGCGCACGGCGTCGGCCGGATGCCGGTCGGCGGGATTCTGTGGTTGCCGGAGGCTGTGGGCCGTAGGGGGCTGGAGTGAGAAACGGTCCGGGAGAGACGGGCAAGGGCTCGGGACCCTGGGGCGGTGTACGCCCCTTCTCGATCAAGACCAAGCTGGGCACGCTCGTCGTCGTCTCGGTGCTGATCACCACCGGCCTGCTGATGATCGCGGCGCGCACCGAGACGGAACTCCGCTTCATCACGGTGTTCTCGATGATCGCCACCCTGCTGATCACTCAGTTCGTGGCCCATTCGCTCACCGCGCCGCTGGACGAGATGAACGCCGTCGCCCGGTCGATCTCGCACGGCGACTACACCTGCCGGGTCAACGACAACCGCCGCGACGAGCTGGGCGACCTCGCCCACACGATCAACCTCATGGCCGACGAGCTGGAGGCCCAGGACCGCCAGCGCAAGGAACTCGTCGCGAACGTCTCCCACGAGCTGCGCACCCCCATCGCGGGCCTCCGCGCGGTCCTGGAGAACGTCGTCGACGGCGTCTCGGCGGCCGACCCCGAGACCATGCGTACGGCGCTGAAGCAGACCGAGCGGCTGGGGCGCCTGGTGGAGACGCTGCTCGACCTCTCCCGGCTGGACAACGGCGTCGTCCCGCTGCGCAAACGGCGCTTCGAGGTGTGGCCGTATCTCTCGGGCGTCCTGAAGGAGGCCAACATGGTCGCCTCCGCGCGCGGGGGCGTCGCCTCGGACTCCGGCAAGCACACCCGCACGGACGTCCACCTGCACCTCGACGTGCACCCGTCGGAGCTGACCGCGCACGCCGACCCCGAGCGCATCCACCAGGTGGTCGCCAACCTGATCGACAACGCGGTCAAGCACAGCCCGCCGCACGGCCGCGTGACGGTCAAGGCCCGGCGCGGCGCCACACCCGAATCCCTCGAGCTCGAGGTCCTGGACGAGGGGCCGGGCATCCCCGAGTCGGAGTGGCACCGCGTCTTCGAGCGCTTCAACCGGGGCGCGGTCAGCTCCCCGCACGGACCCGGCAGCGACGGCGGCACCGGCCTGGGCCTCGCCATCGCCCGCTGGGCGGTGGACCTGCACGGCGGCCGGATCCGGGTGGCGGAGTCCCCGCGGGGCTGCCGTATCCAGGTGACCCTGCCGGGCCTGCCCCCCGCCCTTCCGCACCAGCGCACCGGCCAGACCCGCCCGCCGTCTCCGCGAGGCTGACCGGCGCGTCGGCCGCCCGGCCGCCGGGGAGCGGCGGGAGCCGGTCCCCCCGCAGTGCACGGGCCGGTCCCCCACGGTGCGCCCCGTGGCCGAATACCCACCGGAGTCACGCGGCCAGGTCACTCCTCCAGGAGTTCCCTCTCCGCGGAGTTGACGTAAGGTTCAGCCCGGAGCCACCAAGATCGACGGATGTCCGCGCCGATGGACACGTGTGATCAGGCTGTCGTCGGGCAGTCGTGGGACAGAGGGCCGCGCGCGAGTCGCCGTCGGCCCCGCTCCGCGCATGCGTGAAGCCCGCATTTTCCACCGGAACCCCACTTGTTTCCCGCCATTTCCAGCACCGAAACACGGCTTCCGATGTGACTTACACGACGATGGACCGGCCCGGCCTGACCTTATCGGCCATGGAGGCGTAGCCTTTATTCCCGCTGTCCATCACCTTGTGAAGCGGAAGAGGGCGGTTGCCGCCGTGTCGCCACAGTCCCCCAGTAACTCCAGCATCTCGACCGAGACCGACCAAGCGGGCAAGAATCCCGCGGCGGCCTTCGGTGCCAACGAGTGGCTCGTCGACGAGATCTATCAGCAGTACCTCCAGGACCCGAATTCGGTAGACCGAGCCTGGTGGGACTTCTTCGCCGACTACAAGCCGGGGGCGGCTGCCTCCTCGGCTCCGGCGGGTACCGCGGCCGCGGGGGCCGCGGGGACCACCACGCAGACCCCGGCCCGGACCGCCGCTCCCGCGGCCCAGGCCCCGCAGGCCCCCCAGGCCCCGGCTCCGGCCGCCGCCCCCGCGCAGCCCGCCGCGGCCGCCCCTGCTGCGGCTCCGGCGAAGCCCGCCGCCGCCCCGAAGCCCGCCGCCGCTCCGGCCAAGCCGAAGGCCAAGGCCGAGCCCGCGACCGAGGCACCCGAGGGCCCCGAGTACGTGACGCTGCGCGGCCCCTCCGCCGCCGTGGCGAAGAACATGAACGCCTCCATCGAGGTCCCCACGGCCACGTCCGTGCGCGCGGTCCCGGTGAAGCTGCTGTTCGACAACCGCATCGTCATCAACAACCACCTGAAGCGCGCCCGGGGCGGGAAGATCTCCTTCACGCACCTGATCGGCTACGCGATGGTGCAGGCCATCAAGGCCATGCCGTCGATGAACTACTCCTACGCGGAGAAGGACGGCAAGCCGACCCTCGTCAAGCCGGCGCACGTCAACTTCGGCCTGGCCATCGACCTGGTGAAGCCGAACGGCGACCGCCAGCTCGTCGTCGCCGGCATCAAGAAGGCCGAGACGCTGAACTTCTTCGAGTTCTGGCAGGCCTACGAGGACATCGTCCGCCGCGCCCGCGAGGGCAAGCTGACGATGGACGACTTCTCCGGCGTCACGGTCTCCCTGACCAACCCCGGCGGCCTCGGCACCGTCCACTCGGTGCCGCGTCTGATGCCCGGCCAGTCGGTGATCATGGGCGTCGGCTCCATGGACTACCCGGCCGAGTTCCAGGGCACCTCCCAGGACACCCTGAACAAGCTGGGCATCTCCAAGGTGATGACCCTGACGTCGACCTACGACCACCGGGTCATCCAGGGCGCCGCCTCCGGCGAGTTCCTGCGGATCGTCGCGAACCTGCTGCTCGGCGAGAGCGGCTTCTACGACGAGATCTTCGAGGCGCTGCGCATCCCCTACGAGCCGGTCCGCTGGCTCAAGGACATCGACGCCAGCCACGACGACGACGTCACGAAGGCCGCCCGCGTCTTCGAGCTGATCCACTCCTACCGGGTCCGCGGCCACGTCATGGCCGACACCGACCCGCTGGAGTACCAGCAGCGCAAGCACCCCGACCTGGACATCACCGAGCACGGCCTCACCCTGTGGGACCTGGAGCGCGAGTTCGCCGTCGGCGGCTTCGCCGGCAAGTCGATGATGAAGCTGCGCGACATCCTCGGCGTGCTGCGCGACTCGTACTGCCGCACCACCGGCATCGAGTTCATGCACATCCAGGACCCGAAGCAGCGCAAGTGGATCCAGGACCGCATCGAGCGCCCGCACTCCAAGCCGGAGCGCGAGGAGCAGCTGCGCATCCTGCGCCGCCTGAACGCCGCCGAAGCGTTCGAAACCTTCCTGCAGACCAAGTACGTCGGCCAGAAGCGCTTCTCGCTGGAGGGCGGCGAGTCCGTCATCCCGCTGCTCGACGCGGTGCTGGACTCGGCCGCCGAGTCCCGCCTGGACGAGGTCGTCATCGGCATGGCCCACCGCGGCCGCCTGAACGTCCTCGCCAACATCGTCGGCAAGTCGTACGCGCAGATCTTCCGCGAGTTCGAGGGCAACCTCGACCCGAAGTCGATGCACGGCTCCGGCGACGTGAAGTACCACCTGGGCGCCGAGGGCACCTTCACCGGCCTCGACGGCGAGCAGATCAAGGTCTCCCTGGTCGCGAACCCCTCCCACCTGGAGGCCGTCGACCCGGTCCTGGAGGGCGTCGCCCGCGCCAAGCAGGACATCATCAACAAGGGCGGCACGGACTTCACCGTCCTGCCGGTGGCCCTCCACGGCGACGCGGCCTTCGCGGGCCAGGGCGTGGTGGCCGAGACCCTCAACATGTCGCAGCTGCGCGGCTACCGCACCGGCGGCACCGTGCACATCGTCATCAACAACCAGGTCGGCTTCACCGCGGCCCCCGAGTCCTCGCGTTCCTCCATGTACGCGACGGACGTGGCCCGCATGATCGAGGCGCCGATCTTCCACGTGAACGGCGACGACCCCGAGGCCGTCGTCCGCGTCGCTCGCCTGGCCTTCGAGTTCCGCCAGGCGTTCAACAAGGACGTCGTCATCGACCTCATCTGCTACCGCCGCCGCGGTCACAACGAGTCGGACAACCCGGCGTTCACCCAGCCGCTGATGTACGACCTGATCGACAAGAAGCGCTCGGTGCGCAAGCTCTACACCGAGTCCCTCATCGGTCGCGGCGACATCACCCTGGAAGAGGCCGAGCAGGCGCTGCAGGACTACCAGGGCCAGCTGGAGAAGGTCTTCACCGAGGTCCGCGAGGCCACCTCGCAGCCGACGTCGGGCGACTCCCACGACCCGCAGGACGGCTTCCCGGTCGCGGTCCAGACCGCGGTCTCCACGGAGGTCGTCAAGCGGATCGCCGAGTCCCAGGTCAACATCCCCGACCACATCACCGTGCACCCGCGTCTGCTGCCGCAGCTCCAGCGCCGCGCGGCGATGGTCGAGGACGGCACGATCGACTGGGGCATGGGCGAGACCCTCGCGATCGGCTCCCTGCTCCTGGAGGGCACCCCGGTGCGTCTCTCGGGCCAGGACTCCCGCCGCGGCACGTTCGGCCAGCGCCACGCGGTGCTGATCGACCGTGAGACAGGCGAGGACTACACCCCGCTCCTCTACCTCTCGGACGACCAGGCGCGCTACAACGTCTACGACTCCCTCCTCTCCGAGTACGCGGCGATGGGCTTCGAGTACGGCTACTCGCTGGCCCGCCCGGACGCGCTCGTCATGTGGGAGGCCCAGTTCGGCGACTTCGTCAACGGCGCCCAGACGGTCGTGGACGAGTTCATCTCGTCGGCCGAGCAGAAGTGGGGCCAGACGTCCGGCGTCACCCTGCTCCTCCCGCACGGCTACGAGGGCCAGGGCCCGGACCACTCCTCGGCCCGCCCGGAGCGGTTCCTCCAGCTCTGCGCCCAGAACAACATGACGGTCGCGATGCCGACGCTCCCGTCGAACTACTTCCACCTCCTGCGCTGGCAGGTGCACAACCCGCACCACAAGCCGCTGGTGGTCTTCACCCCGAAGTCGATGCTGCGCCTGAAGGCCGCCGCGTCGAAGGCGGAGGAGTTCACGTCGGGCCAGTTCCGCCCGGTCATCGGCGACGCGTCGGTGGACCCGGCCGCGGTCAAGAAGGTCGTCTTCACCGCCGGAAAGGTCTACTACGACCTCGAAGCCGAGCGGCAGAAGCGCGGCGTCACGGACGCTGCGGCTGCCGAAACGGCGATCATCCGCATCGAGCGCCTGTACCCGCTGCCGGGTGCCGAGCTCCAGGCGGAGATCGCCAAGTACCCGAACGCCGAGAAGTACCTGTGGGCCCAGGAGGAGCCGGCGAACCAGGGTGCCTGGCCGTTCATCGCGCTCAACCTGATCGACCACCTGGACCTGGCGGTCGGCGCGGACGTCCCGCACGGCGAGCGCCTGCGCCGCATCTCCCGCCCGCACTCCTCCTCCCCGGCGGTGGGCTCCGCGAAGCGCCACCAGGCCGAGCAGGAGCAGCTGGTGCGCGAGGTGTTCGAGGCGTGATCCGCTGAGCGGACCGTCGTCGTACGAGCCGAAGGGCCCGGCCCCGGAACTCTCCGGGGCCGGGCCCTTCGGCGTACGCGAGCCTTCGGCGTACGCGAGCCTTCGGCGTACGCGAGTCTTCGGCGTACCGCGATTCCCGCGGCGTACCGATTCCCGCGGCGTGCGGCCGTCAGCTCGCCTGCGGTTCGAAGTCCCAGAACGGGCGGTTGCGGGCCCGTGCCGAGATGGTGTGGACGTGCTGGTCGCCGAGGGTCGCCTCGAGGTCCGACAGGGCCTCCTGTTCGGTCTTCTCGGCCTGCCGGCGCTCCCGCAGCGCCCGGAGGTCGGCGGCGTACGCGACACGGGCCGACAGGGTCAGCGGATGGGTGCGCCCGAGGGTCTCGACGGCCCTCGCGACGGTGGCCCGGCTCAGTTCGGCGGCGGACTCCGGATCACCCACGAGGTTGCGCAGGGCGGAGGCGTTGACGGCGCAGCCCAGGGTCCACGGGTGGCGCTCGCCCACCGCGGCCGTCATGTCGGCGAGCGACTGCTCGATCAGGGCGTGCGCGTGGTCCCGTTCCCCGACGTTCCGCAGGACCAGCGCGTGGTTGCCGCGGGCCCCGGCGAGGAACGGGTGGCCTTCGGCGAGCATCATCTCGTACCGGGCGACGACGGACTCGCCGGCCTCGCGGGCCTGGTCGATGTCGCCGTGCTCACGGGCGTAGCAGCTCTGGCTGACGGCGGCGGCCAGGGTGTGCGCGTTCGTCTCGCCCAGCTTGCGTTCGTAGCGCTCCAGGACGCGGGCGAAGAGCCGGCCGGCCGCGTCCCGGGCTCCGCTGCGGTACTGGCACAGCGCCAGGTTGTGTTCGGCGCGCAGGGTCTGCGGGTTGTCGGGGCCCATGACGAGCCGGTGGTCGCGCACGCTCTTCGCCTGGACGGACTCCGCCTCGGCGTAGCGGCCCAGCAGCCGCAGGTCGATCGCGTAGGAGGTCTCGGAGAAGAGCGTCCAGGGATGGCGGCCCTTCAGCAGCTGGCGGCGCGCCTCCATCGTGCGCCGGTCGATGTCGAGGGTCTCCTCGTAGCGGCCGAGCAGACGCAGGGAGAAGCCGAGGTTGTTGAGGGCGTTGAGAGTGCGCGAGTCCTGTTCGCCGAGGAGATCCTGGTAGACGGTGTACAGCCGCTCGGTCAGCTCCAGGGCCTCCTCGTACCGGCCGAGCCCCCAGAGGTCGGCGGCGAGGCCGCTGGCCATCCGCAGATGGTCCAGGTCCTGCTCGCCGCGTTCCCGCCGCAGGCGCTCGACGGCGGCGCGTTCGATGGCCTCGGTGCGCCGGTAGTGCCCGCCGGAGCGCAGCAGGTTGGCGTAGTGGTAGGTCAGCTCCCAGACCCGGGGGTGGTCCTCACCGAACAGCTGCCGCCAGGCCGCGAGGGCGCGCTCACCGAGCTTGATCCCCGAGCTGTACTCGCCGGTGAACCACATGTACCGCAGGCAGTTCAGGACCAGCCGCTGCACGGAGCGGTCCGTGCTGTACAGGACGTCCGCGTACTTCAGATGCGGCACGATCTCGGCGTACTGGTCCCACAGGCGGGAGTCGGTCGCGCGGCCCGGGTCGGCGGCCGCGAGGGCCCGCCGCACCACGTCGATGAACTCCCGGCGGTCCTCCGGCGGCATGTCCTTGCCCACGATCTGGTGGACCATGCGGTGCAGGTAGATCGACTCCCCGGAGGGGACCCCCTCGTCGATGGCCGCCTCGTGGGACTCCAGCCGTACCACGGAGTACTGGCGCAGCTGGTTGATCGCCCTGTTCCACAGCAGCGGGTCGTTGAGCAGCCCGGCGATCTGCTCCGGCAGTTCGTCGAGCGGCATCTCCTTGAGCAGTCGCACGGGGATGGAGCCGGGCGCGAAGAAGGTGCACAGCCGCAGCAGGGCCACGGACTCCGGGACGGTCTCGCGGAGCTTGTTGAGCAGTATCGACCAGGCGGTCTGGAAGGCGAGCGGGAAGTCCGCGGAGACCTTGACCACGTCCTGGTCGACACCGCCCTCCAGCAGGTCGATGTACGCCTCCACCGACATGTCGGAGTCGTTGAGCCAGCCCGCCGTCTGGTCCAGCAGCAGCGGCAGGTCCTCCAGCGCCTCCGCCAGCTGGTCCGCCTCGGGCTCCGTCAGCCGCGGCGCGCGCCGGCGGATGAAGGCCACGGACTCCTGGCGGTTGTAGGGGCGGACGTCCAGCAGCCGGCTGTTGTGCTCGCCCCACTCGGGGTTGCGGGAGGTGATCAGCACATGGCCGGGACCGGCCGGCACCAGGTCCCACAGCTGCTCCGGTTCATCGGCGCCGTCCAGGATCAGCAGCCAGCGCGCATACGGATCGCCCCGCCTGAGCGCGTCCCGCACCGCGCGCAGCCGCTCCCCGTACTCGGCACCCGTACTGAGCCCCAGCTTCGGCGCCAGCTCGGCGAGCACCCGCCGGTAGGTCACCCGCTTCTCGGCGTTCACCCACCACACCACGTCGTACTCGGACCCGAACCGGTAGGCGTACTCCGCCGCCAGCTGCGTCTTGCCCACCCCCGACATCCCGTACAGCGTGAGCACACCCGCACCCGGCTCCGCGCCCTGCAGCAGGTGGTACGCCTCGTTCAGCAGCGCCTCACGGCCGGTGAAGCGGGTGTTGCGACGCGGCACACCGCCCCACACCTCGGGCATGGCCGCCGGGAACCGCGGGCCGCGGCGAAGACCGTCCGCGGAGTCGGGCAGCGGATCGGCCGGCAGGTCCAGCCGGTCCAGCAGCCGCCGCTCCGCCTCCTCGGCACCCATGTTGGTGAGGTTCGCCGGTGCGAGCACCGCCGCGGCGGTGGGGATCGACGCCGTGGTGACGGAGACGGCCGCGAACCGCGCCGGGTCGGGCGCGACGACCTCGCGCAGCGCCGCGTTCCACTCCTCGTGCGTACGCGGCCCCAGCTGGAAGTACCACTCGCTGACGACGATGAGGACCCGGCCCTCCGCGAGTTTGAGATCGCGCAGCAGATCCACGAGAGGGGTGTCCGCCGGGGAGTCCCACCGCAGGAGGACGACGCGCAGGCCGCGCCGCTCCAGCCGGTCCCCCATCCAGGCCGCCCAGGCCCGGTTGAAGCCGGCGTAGCTGATCGTGACGGTCTGCCGCGCGGCCCCCCTCTCGGCTGACCCGACCGGTGTACGGACTACAGACATGCGGCGGCCTCCCCGCGCGTGAGTGTAGAACCTGGGCACGCACAGCGATAGGCACGACGGGACACCCGTCGCTCGCGGCCGCGGTTCGTTCTTCCGCAAGCGCAACGATCTTCACCCGGATCGGCAACAGACATCACTCCGCCGGTCGCGCCATCCGGGCGGCCCACAGGGCGCGTGCCGCCTCGACGTAGGCCCGCGCCCGGGCGGCATGGCCACGGGGCGCGGGATGTTCGTTCTGCTGTTCGTACACGGCGATCATCTCGTCGACGAACAGGCGCCCCCGCGCCGTGAGGTCCGGCGACGCGACGAGCGCCGGCAGCGCCGCCCCGACCTGTTCCCGGTACCGCGCGTGCACGGCCCACGCGGTCTCCCGGTGGGAAGGGCGCCGGGCGGTGAGGGCGCGGCGCTGGAAGAAGTCCGCGAGCGCCAGATGCGAGTAGGTGCCCTGCAGCAGACCGTCGTACGGGCGTGGGTCGGGGCGCCAGGGGGCGAAGTACTTCCGCGCCCCGTCGGCGTGGTGCAGCGTCACCATGTCCGTCAGCGCGGACAGCTTGGTGTGGTGCAGTTCGTGGACGAGGGTGGCGGCGAACATCGTGGGGCTCTGCGGCGTACTGCTGAGCAGGGCGCCGAAGGCCTCGCGCCGCGTGGCGCTGCAACTGCCCGTGCCGCGGCTGCCGGGCGCGGCGCCGGGCGGCACGGACAGGGGAACGAGGCAGCGCAGCAGGATCAGCGCCTCCGTGACGCGGTGCTCACCGCCGGGCCGGAGCGCTGCGGCCGTCCCGGCCCAGGTCTGCACCCACCGTTTGCGCTCCGCGTCGTTCAGCGTCACCGGCCCGCTCGGCCCGTGCCGGTCCGGCTCGCCGGGCACGGTGCGGTACGGGTCGAGGTCGTCCAGCGGCATGGGCGGGGCCCCGGGCAGCAGTCCGGTCAGCGCGTAGGCGGGCGTCCAGCCGGGCGAGGAGGACCACGCGCCGATGCCCGCCTCCAGGTGCAGGACGACATCGGCGGCCCCGGGGCGACGCAGCGTCAGCCGGCCCCCTCGGTGTGCCACGTCGACCCGGACGTCCTCGGAGTGCCCGCTCCCCGCGTCCGCCATGCGCAGCGCGCCGAGCGAGGGCAGGGTGAGTACTCCGGCGGGGGCGGTCAGCCGTACGGCGAAGGAGAGACCGGCGCGGGCGGCGGCCGCGGCGGCGAGCGCGCTGAAGTGGGCGAGGTCGTCGGCCAGTGCGCGGCGCTGCGACTCGGCGCGCGGCTCCGCCCCGGCGTCCAGCCCCCGCAGACAGTGCCTCGCCCAGGCGCCCACCAGGGGGTGCAGCAAGCGGGCCCGGGCGGGCGAGAGGGATGCGGCCGCGCCGGGAGGCCCGGCGGCGGGGAGCGGGTCGGCCGCGCCCGGAGCCCCGGAGGTCGGGAGGAAGGCGGCCGCTCCGGAGTTCCCGGCGGGCATCGCCGGCGTCACGTTCACCGGCGGCCGGCCGGCGTGGCCGGGGCCGGGGTCCGGCGGTTCCCGGTGTCCGGGCTCGGCCCCTTCCGTCGCCGCTCGTCCCGTGGCCCGTGCACCGGGCCCGGGCGGGCCCACCCGGTCCGCCGCCTCCAGCAGCGCCCAGTCCTCCCGCAGCCTGCGGCGCGCGGCCGCGGAGCACACCCGCGCGTCGGCGCCCTCCGCAGCGTCCAGCACCGCGCGCAGCATCAGCAGACGCCGGGTGTCCTGGTCGCGGACCAGCAGCGCGAGCGTGTCGGGGCCGCCCCCGGTACGGCCGAGTTCGGCGAGGGCCCGGTCCGGTACCACCGGCAACATCACTGGGTTCCCCCTTCACGGACGGCGGGCGGCTCGGTGTGCGGAGTGCCGGTGACCCGCGCGCCCGGTGCCGTGCCCTCCACCAGCCGTCCCGCCACATGCCGGATGAAGCGCTGCAGATCCGCGCAGTACACGGACGGATGGACGAAGCCGTGGCCGGCCCGGTAACGGTGGGCGTAGTGGCCGCCGCCGCACACGTGCAGCAGGGGGCACGCCCGGCAGGTGGCGGACAGGGCCGCCGCGCCCGCCTGCCGTGCCGCCACGCCCGGGTGGGACAGCGCCTCGTCGAAGCCGTGCCGGAACACGTCGAGACCCGTCTCGGCCGCTCCCTCGTAGCAGGACTTGAGGGAGTCCACCTGCTCGATGGACCCGTCCGTCTCCACGACCACCGCGTCGAACGGCGCGAGTCCCAGTGACTCCGTGGCCGCCGGCAGGCCCAGCAGCAGCGCGACGCACTCCTCGAACAGCCGGACCCGTGTCACCCGGCGCCCGGCCCCCCACCACCGGTCGAAGACTGCGCACAGCCAGTCCCCGTAGGGAGTGCCGTCCGGGGCGTCCAGGTGCGGCGGAGGGGCTGACCAGTTCCCGTGCGGCAGCAGCAGGTCGAGCGCGGGAGGGCGCAGGGCGAGCAGGGAGCCGTACGTCTGGAGCGGGTCCAGCGCCGGGTCGACGACCGTGAGGATGCCGGCGTACGCGGCGGGGAAGCGGTCGGCCAGCAGCCGTGCGCCGCGCACGGCGGCGGGCCAGGAGGGACGCCCGGCGTGGTCGACGCGGCGGGCGTTGTGGGCGGGCAGACCGCCGTCGAGGCTGATGCCGACGGTGATGCCGTGCCGGGCCAGTGTGGCGAGGCGCGCCTCTGTGAGCAGGGTGGCGTTGGTCTGCACGGTGGCGTGCACCGTGCAGCCGGACGGCACCCGGTCGCGTACGAGACCGGTGAAGCGGGCGAGCGTGTCCGCGCCCGTGAGCAGGGGTTCGCCGCCGTGCAGGACCAGGGAGAGTGCCATGAGGCCGTGCACGCGCGCGTGCTCGGCGATGCGGGTCGCGGTGCGGTCCAGGACGGCGGGCGGCGCGGCGGTGGGGCGGGTGCGCCAGGAGTGGTCGGGGCCCTCGTAGAGGTAGCAGTAGCGGCAGGCGAGGTTGCAGCGGCCGTGGACTTTCACGATGAACTGCCGGAAGGGCACGGGGTGCGCGGACCGGGCGGCGCCCGCGGCCGTGCGCGGTGGACGGGGTGCGGTGCTTCCCGACACTCCGGAACCCCCATGCTGTACGGCCCGCGTATATGCCATGGCGACTTGCCCGTCCGGGCCATTCCCTGATCGGGGACCGGCAAACACCGGACTTCCGCGCTGACCGATTCGACCATGTCTCCGGCCGGAAGTGAGCCGTCCCGTGTGCCGTCCCGTGTGCCGTCCGATGACCGGAACGGGGATTCTCACAGGGAGTTGTTGAACCCCCAGAGCACCTCGCTCGGCCGGGCCGCCCGCTCCCTCAGCTCCTCGATCAGCTCCCGCAGCACCGGGTGCTGCACCGTCCGCAGTTCCGCCAGGTCCAGTTCCAGCAGGTCCGGCAGCGGCTGCTCGGGCCGGGTGGAGGGAATGTCCCGGTCGCAGGACGGCGTGACCGGTCGCTGTTCCGGTCTCGGTGTCTGTTCCGCTTCCCCGGGCCCCGGCGCCCCGTCCGCCACGTCCATCAGCCGCCCTCTCTCCTCGTCCTCCTCGGCACCCCGTCGCATGCCGCCGTTCACTCCAGTTCCGCCAGCCGCTGTGCCGTCTGCCGCGCCGTGGGCTCGCCCGTGCCCACGGTGCCGTCCGGCAGCCGGGACCACTCCGCCCGGGCGGACCGGTAGGCCTCGCGGGCGGCGCGCGGACGGGCGGCCGCCTCGTAGGACATACCCCGCCAGTGGTGGGCCTGAGCACCCAGTTCCACGGCCTCCTGGCGGCGGCGGTCGGTCTCGGCCGTCTCCTCCGCCTCCCGGGCCGACTCGGCGGCGTGGCGGAACGCGTCGACCGCCTCGTCCAGGCGCGCGGGCCGGCCGAGGCTCAAGTACGCCTCGAAGTGCGCCTGGCCGAGCTCCAGCCAGCAGCGCGCGGCGAGCAGCGGGTCGTCGGCGTCGGCCGCCGCGAGGCCGAAGAGGTACTCGGCCTCGCGCAGGTCCACGCGGTCGCCCCGCGCGCGGTACCGCAGCATCAGCGCCCGCCCGAGCAGCAGCAGCCGGTGGGCGAGCCGGGAGCCGCCCGCCGGTGTCTCGGTACGGCAGTCCCGCAGGACACGGATCGCCCGGGACAGGGGCTCATGGGCCCGCGCCCCGGTCTCCAGCGCCGCCGCGCGCAGCAGCACCTCGCCCCACTCGGCGAGCACATCGGCGTGGGCGGGGGCGTCCCGGGGCATCCGGTGGGCCGCCTCCTCGAAGCGGCCGGCGGCGTCCCGCAGTTCGCGCGGATCACCCGACTCGGCGTACCGCGCGACGTGGACGCGCCCGGCGCGTACCAGCAGCGAGGCGCGCGGCCCCTGCTCGCGGGTGAGGGACAGTCCCTCCTCGACACGGGCGGCGGCCTCGTCCAGGGAGCCGCCGGCCCCCAGCAGCGCGTCGGCCAGTTCGAGGAGGACGCGGACGCGTTCCCTCGGTGCCTGCGCCGGAGCGGTCGGGGTGGCCGGTCCCGCTGCGGCCGGCGCGGTCGTCGGGGCGGCCGGGCCCGGTACGTCGTCCGGTACGCCGTCCGGGCGGCTCTCCAGCGCCGTGCGCAGCGACCGGGCGGCCTGTTCCGCGTACAGCCGGGCCTGTTCCGGGTCGGCCGTGGCGCCGGACAGGCGCAGCAGGACCCGGCCGTGGGCGAGCGGCAGTTCGGGCGGGCGTCCGCCCTGGTCGGGCCAGGCGTCCGCGAACGCCTCCAGCATGCCGACGGCGCCCTGGAGCAGCGCGCTGTCCCCGCCGAGGCGCCACTGCGTCTCCAGCGCGCACACCCGCTCCAGACTGAGCCCCAGCGCCTCGTCGTCGTCCAGGTCGGGCGCGGCGCAGGCCACGGCGTACTCCCGGTCGGCACGGCGCAGCAGGTCGAGAGCGCCCCTGCGGTCGCCGTGGCGCCTGCGGTCGGTGGCGGCGGCGCGCAGCACGCGCGCGAGAACGGCCCGTTCGCGCACGGCGCCGGGGTGCGCGACCGCGCGTTCGGCCGCCGTCTCCGCCTCGCGCAGCAGTTCGGCGCCGCCCTGCACCTCCCACAGCCGCAGCAGGCAGTGGGCGTACTCGGCCCACAGCTCCGCGTCCCGCTGTTCGGGCCGCAGATGCTCGGTGGCCCCGCGCAGGAACTGCACCGCGTCGATCAGGTCCTGCACCATGCCCTCGTGGCCGAACCGGGCGACCAGGTCACGCGCGCGGGTCACCGCCGGGTGCGTCGGGCGCTCCTCGGCCGGGTCCGTGCGTTCGCGGCTGCCGTACAGCGCGAGGTGCTCCGGCAGCGGCATGAACCGCTCCAGCACCCGCGCGGCCACCTCGGCGAACGGCTGCGGGACGGGAGCGGGGCCGCCACCGATCCCGGCCATGGCGTTCATGCCGTTCATGCCGTTCATCGCGTTGAAGCCGGTGACCTCGTCGGCGGCGGTGCCGCCGCTGTCCATGGAGGTCCCGTCCCCGCCGGGGAGCTCGTCCTCCGCTCCGCCGGGCAGCCCGGTCCCCGGCGTGTACGGGCGCCCCGAGCCGCTGTCGCCGAGCTGGGCGAGGGCGAGGGCCGGGAAGTTGGGCCCGCCCTTGCCGAAGCGCTGCTCGATGTACTCCGAGCAGTGCTTGAGCACGAGCATGGCCTCGTCCCGGCCGAGCGGCGAGAGCAGCGCCTCCTGCACGCCGGGCGCGAACTCGTACCACTGGCCGCCGTCCGTCCCGTGGTCCTCGCCCGCGCGCGTGAGCAGTCCGCTGAGCAGCACCTCGGCGAGCTCGGACGGCCCGGAGCCGGGCAGCATGGTCCGCTGCACCAGCTGCATCACCGGCAGGCACAGCGGGGCCGCCGCCAGATAGACGGCCAGGCGGCCCGCGGCCGGGGAGGCGGTGCGGCGGAACCGGCTGACGAGTGCCGGCGCGGACGGGCGGGGCCCGGGGCGGGCCGCCGGGGCGGGCGGCTGGTCCGCGCGCACCCAGCCGACCGCGCCGGACACAGGGCCAGCGCCGGCTCCGGACAGCAGCCGCGCCCAGGATCCGAGCGCCACCGGCTCGGGCGGCAGCACGGGCACGGGGAGCGCTCCCGTACGGGCGTCGGACGTCCCCCCGGCCGCCGGGCGGACCCGGAGCGAGGCCGCTCCGCCCAGCGCCTCGCCGCGGGTCAGCTCGCCGTACACGACCGGCAGCCGGGTGCGGTTCCACATGCGCTGCGGCAGCGGCTGGAGGACGGCGGCGGGGGCCTGCCGGGCCAGCTGGTGGAGCAGCCGGTGGGCCCGGCCGCTGTGCCAGAGGGGGCCCGCGCAGTCGCTGACGAGGAGGGTGATCCGGCGTCCGGTGGGGTCGCTCAGCCGGTCCGCGGAGTGCAGCGGCGCCACCTGCGCCTCCGGGCTGCGGCTGACGGCCGGCGCGCCGTCCGGGCCCTGGTGGAGATGGCTGACCTGAATGTCCCAGAAGGCGCCCAACCGGGCGAAGACCTGCTCCAGTTCGACGAACATCCGGTCCCACACGCGCATCGACGACGAGGCGTCCATGACCAGCTGGAGCCGGGCGTCGGCCCGGGTCACGGCGCGGTGCACCGGCATGATCAGCCCGCCCGCCTGCGCGCTCAGCTCGGCTGTCGCGGTCTCGTCGAGCACCGACCGCAGGGGCGGCGCCGCGCTCCGGTACCCCTGCAACGGCCGCAGGGCGCGCTGGAGTTCCAGCGGCGCGGGGAAGGCGGGCGCCGCGGGCACCCCGACCGGCAGCACCGTCGCCCGGCCCGGTCCGCCGACCCGCGGCGTGCCGTGCTGAGGCACCGCGTACAGGGCCACACGCCGGTCCTCCCCCTCCTCGTACGGCTGGGGTTCCGGCCGTACGGGCGGGGCGGGGGCCGGTGCGGTGCCGGGCGCCGCGGGAATCGGTGCCTGCCGTCCGACATCGCTCGGCCGTACGCCGGGACGGGTCGGCCGGAACGGTTCTTCGGCACCGCCCGCGGGCCGCGCCCAGCGGGCGAGCCACAGGGCGTCGCAGAGCTCCTCGGCGCCGGGGTCGAGCCCGATCTCCCGCAGCCGGACGACGAGTTCGGCGATCGGGTCGGTGCTCCGGCCGGTGACGTCGCCGGTGCTCCGGTGGCTGATGTCGTCGGTGACCGGGTCGTGGGCGTTCCCGGGCGGCACGGGGCGCCGGGCGCCGGGGCCCGTGCCCGGTGCTCCGTCCTCGCCGCCCGGACCGTGGCGCGCCGCTGCGCCGGGCATCAGCGCGTCACCTCGGGCGGTCCAGTCGCTGGATGAGCAGATCGGCGAGGCGGTCGCGGCTGGTCGGTGCGGCCGCGGCCGTGAGGTGGATCGCGTTCAGCAGCTGGTCGGCGGCGAGCAGTTCGCTGCGGGAGCGCTCGAGGAAGTGGGTGATCAGATCGTCGCCCGCGCGCGCGGCCTCGTCGCCGAGGTGGGCGCGTACGAAGGTGGCGAGCCGTTTGTGGTCGGGCCGGCCGAGCTCCAGATGGATGCAGCGGCGCATCAGCGGGGCGGGGAAGTCGCGTTCGCCGTTGCTGGTGAGGACCACGAAGGGGAAGGCGCGGCAGCGCACCCGGCCGTCGCGGACCCGGACCTTGGTGCCGTCGGCGGTGAGCACCTCGGCCTCGCCGTCGGGCAGCCGGTCGGCGATCCGCTCCAGTTCGGGGATCGGGAACTCGCCCTCCTCCAGCACGTTCAGCAGGTCGTTGGGCAGGTCGATGTCGCTCTTGTCCAGCTCGTCGATGAGCAGCACGCGCGGTGTGTCGGAGGGCAGCAGCGCGGTGCCGAGGGGCCCGAGCCGGATGTAGCTGCCGATGCCCTCGACGGCACCGGGGCTGCCGGCCGCGGATCCGAACCCTCCCTGCGCGGCGATCTGCACGTCCTGGAGCCGGGCGATGGCGTCGTAGTGGTAGAGCCCGTCCTGCAGCGTGGAGCGGCTGACGATGGACCAGCGCAGGACGTTGCCCAGACCCAGCTCGTACGCGACGGAGTGGGCCAGCGTGCTCTTGCCGGTGCCGGGTCCGCCGGTGACCAGGAGCGGGCGGCGCAGATAGAGCGCCGCGTTGATCATTTCCAGTTCCTCGGCGCCCGGCCGGTGCAGCTCCGCGAGGTGCCGGTAGGCGCCCAGCCTGCGGTCCTCGGAGCCGTCCGTGCCGGGTCCGCCGCGCTCCCGGCCGGTGAAGTCCCGCCAGGGCGGGGGCGCGGGGAGCCGGTCGATGCCGTCGTGGGGTTCCCCGGCGCCTCGGTAGATGAGCCACTCGCTGGATTCGGTCATGGTCCGGTCCTCGTCGTCACTCGTCCGCCAGGGCAGCCGTCGAACGTGCATCACCGTATCGACCCTCGGAGGGCCTGGTAAGTACGCGGAGAGCCGCGCGGTCCGGCCGGTTCACGGAGCCTCCAGCAGGTCGCCCGTACCCGGCAGGGGCAGCTCCGGATCGTCGTAGAACAGGGCGATGCCGTCGGCCCAGTACATGTCCGTCCTCCCCGCGCGCACCCCCGCGCGCAGGGCGCGCACCAGCTCCGGAAGCCGGTCCGCGCCCCCCGCGCCCGCCACCGTGTCACCCGCTCTCCTGTGGAACTCGCCGCACACCGTGTCGCGCCCGCCCCGCCAGCGCCGCCACAGGGCCACGCCGAAGCCGCCGTGCACGATCCGGGCGAGGGCCGCGACGTCGTCCTCGAAGCGCTGGTCGCCGTAGCGGCACAGCACCGGGACGGCACCGGGGTGCAGTCCGCGCAGCCGGTCCACGGGCGGTACGGGTATCCGCAGCCCCTCGTCGCAGTCCAGCACTTCCGCCTTCGGGCCGTGCGCGTGCACCCAGCGCCAGCGCTGCTCGCGCTCGTCGTGCCCGGTCCCGGCCCACGGACGGCCGCCGCCGGGGAAGCCGGATCCGTCCTCCTCCGGCAGTTGCTCGCGGTCCGCGCAGCGCACGACGACGGGTCGGTACGAGCCGATCGGCGGCTCACCGGGCCCCGGCTGCCAGGCGTCCACGTCCAGTCCGAGCAGCGTGTGGGGCAGCGCGACCTGCAGCACGGCGGGGTGTCCGGGCACGTCACAGCGGCGGAACGCCTCCGCGAGCGGGGTGGTGAGGAGGCCGGGCAGTTCGTCCAGCGGTGCCCGCTCGGCCTCGTCGAGACGCTCCACGTCGCCGTCCGGGCGGGCCACGGAGATCCGCCAGTCGCAGCGGTCGGGTTCCCAGCCGCGCTGGACGACCTCGAGCAGGGCGCACGGACGGGGCGTGCCGTCCGGGGGCGCTGCGGGGTGCGCGTCGGGGTGCGCTGCCTGGTGCGCCTCCGGGTGCGCTCCCGGCTGCCCTCCTGGGTGCGCCTCCGGGTGCCCTTCCGGGTGCCCTGCCGTCTGGTCGTGAGGCGTCCGTCCCGGGCTCGGGCCGGGGCTCGGGCTCGGGCTCGGGCTCGGGCTCGGGCTCGGGCTCGGGCTCGGGCTCCCCGAGCGGTACCCGATGCCGGTCATGAGGCCCTCGGGCATCCATCCGGACACGGGTACGGCCGATCCGGGGCCGCCCGGACGGTGACGGTCCGGTGCCCCGGCCGACGGGCGCCGCTGCCGCAGCCGGTCCCACTCGTACCGTCGCCGCGCGAGGCGTCGGCGGTATCCGGGGCCGAGGCCCTCCGCGGTCTGCCGCATCCACCCCCACAGCGCGTGCTCCGCGGCGTACGTACCGGGCGTGTCGAAGGGCGCTTCGGCGAACAGCACCTCCGTCGCGTAGTCCAGGACGAGTTCCAGCGCGCCGCCGTGCCCGCGCGCGCTCTCGTACAGGGCGCCCAGCCCGTCGCGCCAGCCGCGCGGTGCCGGGAGGGGCGCCGGGGCGTGCTGTTCGGGCAGCGACTCCAGGATGTCGAGCAGGCCCCGCGTGCTGGCCGGGGGCGGAAGGTCCGCGAGCCGTCCGAGGAGCTGGACCCGCTCGTCGGGACTCAGTGAGCGCCCGGGGCGCGCGCCGAGCTGCCCCTGTACGTCGGCCCAGGTGGGGCGGACCGAGTCGGGGTGGCGCTGACGGTCCCGGTGGTAGCGGTCGTGGGCGTGGAAGACCGCCTGGTAGAGGTCGTCGTGCTCGGCGCGCACCGCGTCCCGCGGCACCGTCAGCGTGCGCAGCTGCTCGACTCCCGTGGAGGTGCCCCCGTCGCCCCGGTCCGAGCGGGACTTCAGGACGCCGATGACCTCACCTCGCTCGGGATCGATCACCGGGCCGCCGGAGACCCCGGGAGGCAGGTCGTTGTGTCCCAGGCGCAGCTGCACACCGGCGGACCACCCGCCGAGGCTGCCCTGCACCGACAGGGGCCCGTCCAGGAACTGCAGCCCGCCGCCCAGCACGGTCCATCCGGCGTAGAGCACCTTGCCCTCGCCGTAGTACGCGGCCGGCCGTTCGGAGACGTACACGCAGTCGTGGTCGACGGGCTCGCGGAGCTGCACGAGGGCGAGGTCCGGCGCCGGCCAGTTGCCCCGGGTGTCGGGTCCCGCGTGCTCCGGGAGGGTGGCCGCCACCTGGCCGGGAACGGCGGACGTACCGCGGCCCGGCCCGCTCTCGTAGACCACGGTGACCTCCCCTCCTGTGCCGGACCGTGGTACGTGTGCGCAGGTCAGAACCCAGTTCGGCGCGATGAAGAAGCCACTGCCGAGAAATGTGCCCGGGTCCTCGACGGCATACCCCGCCTCCGCGCCATGGATGCGCACGGTCGCGGCCATGACGAGTTCACGCAGCGCACGGTGGGCTCCGTCGAATCCCTCCGTTGCGCCCCGGGCGTGCCCCTCCGTCATGCCGCGCTCCCGGCGGCCGGGTCACCGACCCCGTCGTGCGCCGACGCGCCGGGCGACGCACCCCCGTGCACCGTGCCCGGACGCGGACGGTCGGCGCCGGAGTGGCCGGGGCCGCTGGGTCCACCGGGGCCGCCGGGGCCGCCGGGGCCGCTGAGCGGCATGGGCGCGGGCGGGCGCGCGGGTATGGGCTCAGGCACCGCGCCCGAAGATGCGGGCCCCCTCGAACGCGCCACGCCCGGAGACCCGGTCCCCCTCGAAGGCCCCGCGCCCGGAGACACACCGTCGCCCCCGGGCGACATGCCCGTGCGCGCGGCATCCGGAGAGCTGTCACCGCTCGAGGGCGTCCCCGCGCCCGAGGGCGCGCCATCACCGCCGGCGGGGTCCGGCGGACCACCGTCCGGACCGCCGTTCCAGGTCAGCGTGACCTTGATGCCGCCCTTGGCCTCGCCGTCGGCGAGCAGTCCGACGACCTTGCCCGCCCTCGCCGTCAGCTCGATCCCGAACTCGACGCTGACCTCGTCCGGCCGTACCGCGCGCAGCGGCACGGCCAGTGAGCGCGCGACGCTGGTGACGACCGACTGGAGGCTCTCGACGTGCGCCTCCACCCGGTCGGCGAAGCCGACATCCGTGTACGACAGCTCCCCGGGCGGCACGGCCAGCTCCCCGGCGCCCGAGATCCGGGCCCACACCGGCGTTCCGTCCGGCATCAGTATCCGCGCGATACGCGTCTCTTCGTCCCCCATGGCCTCCCCCGTTCCTGCGCTCCCGCGACCCGCGGACCCGTCCCGCGGACCGGCGGCGCGGCGGCCGCCGCACGGGGCCACTCGGGTGCCCCGCCGTGCGGCCTATCCTTTTCCTTGGCCTTTCCCACGGGAGGTCCACGCCCCTTCTTCCCGTCCCGTGCGGGAAGAGTTCTTCCCTCACGGGAGGATCCCCACCCTTCACCGACCGACGGAGCACCACCCATGTACTTCACCGACCGCGGCATCGAGGAACTGGAGAAGCGGCGCGGCGAGGAAGAGGTCACCTTCGAGTGGCTCGCCGAGCAGCTGCGGACGTTCGTCGACCTGAACCCCGACTTCGAGGTACCGGTGGAGCGCCTGGCGACCTGGCTGGCACGGCTGGACGACGAGGACGACGAGTAGACGGCACCGGCCGAGTGGGCGGCACCCGGCCGGTGGGCGACACCCGGCCAGCAGGCAGCACCCGGCCAGTAGGCGGCACCCTCAGTCCACGGCGCCGCGCGTCCGGTCGTACGCCAGGCCGAGCGCACCGTGGGCGAGCAGCAGGGCCCCCGCGACGGTCCAGCCGGCGCTCCCGCGGCGTACGCCCCAGGCCGTGAGCGGCAGACCGGCCGCGAGCTGGGCGGCGGCCAGCGCTCGCGCCTGCGGGCCTCCCGTCGTGGGTGGCCAGGGACCCGGCCGGGTCCGCTCGACGTCGCCCGGTTCGGCACGGACCGCCCCCTGCCGGTCCGGCCACTCGATCTGCCGGACGTCGGATCGGGCGAGGACGGCCTCGCGGAGGCGGCCGGCCGGTTCGCCGGGGGCGAGTCCGGCGGGAAGGGAGACTCCCGCGCGCGTGAGGACGGCGAGCAGCCCCAGGACACGGGTCCGGCCGTCGGCCTCGGAGTCGGATCTCGTGAGGGACTCCAAGGACTGCACGTCGAGAACCGGATCGAGACCCAGGCGGGCGGCGAAGGTCTCCATCGTCCCGTCCTCGCCGACCGGTGTGCCGTCCGCCAGCCACCCGTAGCCCACGGTACGGCGGAGGCCCGAGGCGAGGACGCAGCCGCAGCGGCCGGCGTCCCACCACAGCGCGAGCACGGGCGAGGGGGCTCCGGCGAAGAGGGCCTCGGCCCAGCCGCTGACGACGCGGTCGACGGGTTCGTCACCGTACGACCAGGGCCTGCCCTCCGGGACGAGCACGGTCCACTCGGGACCGGCCGAGGTGAGCAGCACCTCCTCGCGGAGCAGTCGCGCCGCGAGGACGGCGGAGCCGACCGCCGCCCGGCAGAGCAGGAGCGCCCCTGGGGCGGGGCCGCCCTGTGCACGCGTACTTCCCAGCGGGCCTTCCGTAACCATGACCCCACGCTAGGCCGATTCGGCCGCATCCCTCCCCGCGAGATCGCCGAACGAGTGTCTTGACTTCCCGCGACCGAGATATATCGTGAATAGCGCAGAACGCGATATGACGCGTCGCGTCGGCGACATGGGCCGCGGGCTTCCCGTCGCCTCGCCGTCCTGCCCCACCGAGGAGGTCAGCACCATGTCCGAGTGGTCCGTCACCGAGCCGCGGAAGTTCACGTTCGACGACCCCGTGACGACACTCCGTGTGCGCATCGTCAATGGAACGGTGAATGTGGTGGGTACCGACGAGGGTTCCGCCCGCCTGGAGGTGTCCCACCTGGAGGGCCCACCGCTGACGGTGACGCACGAGGACGGCACGCTGACCGTGGCGTACGACGACCTCCCCTGGAAGGGCTTCCTGAAGTGGCTCGACCGCAAGGGCTGGCGCCGCAGTGCGGTGGTCTCGCTGGCCGTCCCGGCCCGTACCCGCGTCGAGCTGGGCGTGATCGGCGCCACCGCCGTCGTCTCCGGGACCGACGGGCACACGGAGATCAAGGGCATCTCCGGTGACACGACCCTGATGGGCCTGACCGGCCCGGTCCGCGCGACGACGGCCGCGGGCAATGTGGAGGTCCAGGCCGTCACCGGCGACCTGCGGCTGAGCTCCGTCTCCGGTGATCTGACCGTCATCGAAGGGGCCTGCCCGACCGTGAAGGCCGAGTCGGTGAGCGGTGCGATCGTCCTCGACCTCGACCCATCGGGCCACCCGACGGACATCGGCCTCACGAGCGTCTCCGGCGAGATCGCCATCCGGCTCCCCCACCCCGCGGACGCCCAGGTCGAGGCCAACACGGCGAGCGGCACGATCTCCAACGCCTTCGACGACCTCCGGGTCCACGGCTCCTGGGGTGCCCACAAGGTCACCGGCCGCCTGGGCGCCGGCAGGGGCCGCCTGAAGGCCACGACCGTCTCCGGCTCGATCGCCCTCCTGCGCAGGCCGCCCGCGGAGGACGAGCCGTGGGACGCGGCACCGGAGACCCCGCCCACCCGGCCCGGTGACGCCGCGCCCGAAGCCCCGACCGACAAGAAGGTGCTCTGACATGCCCCCCGTCTTCGCCCACGGACGCCTCCGCCTCTATCTGCTGAAGCTGCTGGACGAGGCCCCGCGTCACGGTTACGAGGTGATCCGCCTCCTGGAAGAGCGCTTCCAGGGCCTGTACGCGCCGTCGGCGGGCACCGTCTACCCGCGCCTGGCCAAACTGGAGACCGAGGGGCTTGTCAGGCACAGCACCGAGGGCGGCCGGAAGGTGTACGCCATCACGGACGCGGGCCGTGCGGAGCTGGCCGACCGCAGGGGCGAGCTGGCCGACCTGGAGCTGGAGATCCGCGAGTCGGTGGCCGAGCTGGCCGCGGAGATCCGCGCCGATGTACGGGGCGCGGCGGGCGATGTGCGCCGCGAGATGCGCGCGGCCGTCTCGGAAGCCCGGCGGAGCTCCCGCGGCGGCACCGGAGAGCACGGCTCACCGGACGACTCCGGCACGGACCACGACCACCCCGACAGGGAGGCCTGGCGCGCCGCGAAGGAGGAGCTCCGGCGCGTCAGGCAGGAGTGGAAGGAGCAGGCCCGGCGCGCGAAGGACGAGAGCCGGCGGGCCCGCGAGGAGGCCCAACGCGCCCGGCGCCAGGCCCAGGAGGCCCAGGAGCGCGCCCACAGCCAGGCCCAGGAGGAGCTGCAGCGCATCGCCAAGCGCGTCCAGGAACAGGTCCAGCACCATTTCACGCAGGGCGACTGGCCGACCGGGATACGAGAGGGCCTCGCCGAACTGACCAAGGAGTTCGGCGAGTTCGGCAAGGACTTCGGCTTCGGGCACACCGCCCCGTCGTCCGGCACCGGCAAGGACGGCCACCCGTCCGCGCGCCGCCCCGAAGCGGATGGGCCCGAGTACACCACCACCCCGGAGGACTTCCCCGGCGCGTACGAACCCGCCTGGGTCCACGAGGCCTCCACGGGCGACCCCGCGCGGGACCTGGACCGCCTGCTGGACCGCTTCCGTGACGACATCCGCGACGCGGCCCGCGACCACGGCGTCACGGAGACGCAACTGCACGACACCCGCCGCCATCTCTCGGCGGCGGCGGCCCACATCGGCGCGATACTGCGCGCCCCGAAGGGGTGAGAGCCGGGAGGAGCGCGGGTGAGTTTCAGCCCGCCTGCGACTCCCCCTGACCGTTCAGCACCCGCGTCACCGACTCGTACGTCACGCCGTGGTCGGCGAGGATCTCGGCGGGCACGCCGGGCAGGACGGTCAGAGCGAGGAGGATGTGTTCGTCACCGACATGGCGGTCACGGCGGGCCAGGGCGGCTCGCAGTGCCCTTTCGAGGACGTCCTTCGCCCCCCGGCTGAAGCTGCGCCGACCCGACCACCAGCCCTTGTCCCCACGGTCACCGGACAACGCCCCGACGCCGTGCACCTCCTCGACCCGGGAAACGATCGCGGAGACGTCGATGCCCAGCCCGGCAAGGGCATCGGCCTCCGCCCGGGTCAGGCCCGCACGCCGATGCGCCGCCTCCAACGCCCGCCGTACCGACTCCCCGCGCTCGGCGAGCCCCAGAGCGGCCAGCGCCAAGGATGCGCGGCCGGTCTCACCGTCGAGCAGCGCGAGAAGGATGTGCTCGGCGCCGACGCTCTGCGAGCCGGAGCGTTCGCTGTGGACGGCGGCGCCCCGCACCACGTCGCGGGCGTCCTTCGTGAACCGTTCGAACATCACTGCCTCCCGTACTTCTTGTGCACGGCCTGCCTGCTGACACCCAGTTCGGCGGCGATCTCCTGCCACGACCAGCCCTGATTGCGCGCGCTGCGCACCTGTACCGCCTCCAGCTGCTCCAGCAGCCGCCGCAGAGCGGCGACGGCCCGCAGCCCGACCCGCGGATCGCGGTCACCCGCGCGCTCGGCGAGATCCCTTGCTTCGGACATGATGTCAACTTAGGTTGACACACCCGCTCCCGTCAACCCAAGTTGACACTCATGGCCGCGCACGCACGAACGGCGGGCTCGGAGCCGACCAGCTCCGAGCCCGCCGCACGGCGATTTCGTACACGGCGGTCCCGTCCCGCCGAAATGCCTCAGGAAGTGGTCAGCACGATCTTCCCGAAGAGATCACCGGCCGCCAGCCGCTCGAAGCCCTCACGGGCCCGGTCCAGCGGCAGCACCTCGTCGATGACAGGCCGCACTCCCGTGGCCGAGCAGAAGGAGAGCAGATCCTCCAGCTCGTCCTTCGTGCCCATCGTGGACCCCACCACCCTCAGCTCCAGGAAGAAGATCCGGGTCAGCTCGGCATGGGAGGGCCGGTCACCGCTGGTGGCACCGGAGATGACGAGGGTGCCCCCGGGCCGCAGCGACTTCACGGAGTGGGACCAGGTGGCGGCGCCCACCGTCTCCAGCACGGCATCGACCCGCTGCGGCAGCCGCGCCCCCGGCTCCAGCGCCTCCACGGCCCCCAGCTCCACCGCCCGCTTGCGCTTGGACTCGTCCCGGCTGGTCGCGAAGACCCGCAGCCCCGCGGCCTTCCCCAGCACGATCGCGGCCGTGGCGACACCACCCCCCGCGCCCTGCACCAGAACCGAGTCCCCCGGCCGCACCCCCGCGTTCGTGAACAGCATGCGGTACGCCGTCAGCCAGGCAGTGGGCAGACAGGCGGCCTCCTCGAACGACAGCTCCGCCGGCTTCGGCAGCACGTTCCACCGGGGTACGGACACCAGCTCGGCGAACGTCCCCTGGTACCGCTCGGTCAGGATGGACCGGGGCTCGTCGAACCCGACCCCGTGACCGCTCTGCCCGATCACCGAGTGCAGCACGACCTCGTTGCCGTCCTCGTCGACGCCCGCCGCGTCGCACCCGAGGATCATCGGCAGCTTGTCCTCACCGAGCCCGACGCCCTTCAGCGACCACAGATCATGGTGATTGAGCGACGCCGCCCTCACCCTCACGGTCGTCCAGCCGGGCCGTCCCACGGGAGCCGGACGCTCCCCCAACTCCAGCCCCCGCAGGGGTTCGTCACGGTCGATACGAGCAGCGTAGGCAGCGAACATGGCCCCGACCATAGGACTTGCCCCCACCCGGGGGAACCACACGCCGCTGTGACACGCGTCCCGCTCCCGAAAGCCGCACACCGGCCGCGCCCGACACCGGGCCCAGGACGCAACACACACCCGAGGCGCGACACGCACCGGAAGGGGACGACACCGGCCCCCACGGACCCGGCAGCCGCGTACGGCGGAAAGGGGGCGTGTTCGGGGGTGTCCGCGCGCAGCGGCCGGCGGAACACACCACCGGCCGCCCTCCCGAAGCGACACGGAACCCGCCGGACCGAGCACGGACACCCCCCGGCGCGTCCCCGACCCACAACCGCAGGCCCCCAAGCCCTCACGGCGAAGCGCCCCCGCGCAGAACACCCACCACCGAAAAGCTCGGGTCCCGCCCACAGCCCGTGGACGGGACCCGAAAAACCAAGCTCAGCAGCTCGACCGAGCCGGCGGCGGAGCCTACCGCCGGGCCACCCCTTCAGCCCGAGCCGCCGCAGCCACGGCCGCCGTCACAGCCGGAGCCACCCGCTCGTCGAACGGCGAGGGAATGACATAGTCCGCCGCCAGATCGTCACCCACGACCGCCGCCAGCGCCTCGGCAGCCGCGATCTTCATGCCCTCCGTGATCCGGGAGGCCCGCACCTGGAGCGCCCCGGCGAAGATCCCGGGGAACGCCAGCACGTTGTTGATCTGGTTCGGGAAGTCGGACCGCCCGGTGGCGACGACCGCCGCGTACTTGTGCGCCACCTCGGGGTGCACCTCGGGGTTGGGGTTGGCCATGGCGAACACGAACGCGCCCTCGGCCATCGACGCCACCGCCGGCTCCGGCACCGTACCGCCGGACACCCCGATGAACACGTCCGCGCCCGCGAGGGCCGACTCCAGCGACCCCGTCAGCCCGGCCTTGTTGGTGAGCTCCGCGATCTCCCGCTTGACCGGCGTCAGGTCCTCCCGGTCGGCCGACACGACGCCCTTGCGGTCCGTGACCGCGACGTCCCCGATCCCGGCCTCCAGCAGCATCTTCGCGATGGCCACGCCGGCCGCGCCCGCACCCGAGATCACCGCCCGCAGATCGCCGAGCTCCCGCCCGGACAGCCGCGCGGCGTTCCGCAGCGCCGCCAGCGTCACGACCGCCGTGCCGTGCTGGTCGTCGTGGAAGACCGGGATGTCCAGCCGCTCCTGGAGCCGCCGCTCGATCTCGAAGCACCGGGGTGCCGAGATGTCCTCCAGGTTCACGCCACCGAACGACGGCGCCAGCCGGGCCACGGTCTCCACGATCTCGTCGACGTCCGTGCAGTTCAGCGCGATCGGCACCGCGTCGACGCCACCGAACTGCTTGAACAGGATCGCCTTGCCCTCCATCACGGGGAGGGAGGCCTCCGGGCCGATGTCCCCGAGCCCGAGCACCGCCGTACCGTCCGTCACCACGGCGACGACGGACGACTTCCACGTGTAGTCGTGGACGAGGTCCGGCTGCTCCGAGATGGCGGTGCACACACGGGCGACACCGGGCGTGTACGCGAGGGACAGGTCGTCCTTGTCCCGGACGGGCACGGTGGCCTGCACGGCCATCTTGCCGCCGCGGTGCAGGGCGAACGCCGGGTCGAAGGAATCGAGCGGCTCCGCGCCGCCCTGTTCGCCGCTGTCGTTATCGGTCCGAGGATTGACGATCTCCGCTGCCATTTTCTCTTTACCCCTTAAGTGTTCAGAGTTTGAGGGTGACCACTTCCGATCAGGAAGCGGGCGGGACCGCGCAAGGCCCGGATGGCCGATACGCACGGGCGGATGGCCGATACGCACGGGCACAAACGCGACGGGCGCGCCGCACACGCGCCCTGAGCCCCGGATGAGGGGTGTAAGGAACCTTCTTACCGGACGGACGGCGTCGAGGACGAGTCCATAACGCGAAGGTCACACATCGGTGACAGCACTCTTGGCCGGATTTGCCGAAAGAGGCCGAAACAGTGGGCAGATCCGTGACAAGTCCCACAACAGCCACCCATGTGCGGTGCATGGAGTCGACCGCATCCTGAGATGCACCGAAGATTTTCCGGCCCGAAGGAAGGATTGCCGCAAAGGTCCGGTCAGGATGGACCGTCCTGCGGTGGTTCGGGGGTAACCCGTTATCCGATTTTGACATATCGGGGGACCTGAACGACCAAGTCCGAATGGCAAGATGCCGTCATCACACGAGGTCGAGGCGCCCAACGACGTGTGCTGCCGTCGACCCAACGGCACAGCCGTCGGCTTCCCCACCACCCCGCCGGAGGACACCACCATGACCGCAGGCAACACCCGTCGCACGACCGCTCTGCGCTCCCGGACAGCCGCGGTCGGCGCGATCGCGGTCGCCGGCGCCCTGCTGCTCACCGGCTGCGGTGACCAGACCAAGGACAACGGCAGCGGCAGCGACTCGGAAACCACCAAGGCCAACTCCGCGCCGCTCGCCGACAAGCTGCCCGCGGACATCCGCAACAAGGGTGTCGTCAAGGTCGGCTCGGACATCGCGTACGCGCCCGTCGAGTTCAAGGACGACTCCGGCAAGGTCGTCGGCATCGACCCCGACCTCGCCGAGGCGCTGGGCAAGCAGCTCGGCGTGAAGTTCGAGTTCCAGAACGCCACGTTCGACACCCTCATCGGCGGTCTCGCGTCCAAGCGCTACGACATCGCCATGTCGGCCATGACCGACACCAAGGACCGCCAGGAGGGCGTCGACGCCGACACCGGCAAGAAGGTCGGCGAGGGCGTCGACTTCGTCGACTACTTCACCGCCGGCGTCTCGCTGTACACCAACAAGGGCTACGACCAGGGCATCAAGACCTGGGACGACCTCTGCGGCAAGACCATGGCCGTGCAGCGCAACACCTTCTCCCACGACCTCGCCAAGGACCAGGCGAAGAAGTGCAAGAAGGACGGCGAGAAGGCCCTCAAGATCGAGGACTTCGCCACCAACCCCGAGGCCGAGACCCGGATGCGTTCCAAGGGCGCGGACGTCGTCTCCGCGGACTTCCCGATCGCCGCGTACTCGGTGAAGAACGCGGGCGGTGGCAAGTACTTCGAGATCGTCGGCGACCAGGTCGAGGCGGGCCCGTACGGCATCGCCGTGTCCAAGGACAACACCGAGCTCCGCGACGCGGTACAGGCGGCCGTCCAGGCGATCATCGACAACGGCGAGTACAAGAAGATCGTCGACAAGTGGGGCGTCGCGGACGGCGCGGTCACCGAGGCCAAGATCAACGGCGGTTCGTGAGCCGGCCCGTCCGGCTCTGAGAGGCACCCCCCATGACTGTTGACGTCAACAAGACGGACGGTCCCGCCGACACGACGCCCCCCGCCGGACCGGAGGCCATCAAGGCCATACCGGTCCGGCACCCGGGACGGTACGTGTCCGCGGCCGTCGCCGTCGCCCTGCTGGGCGCGGTGGTCTACGCCTTCGCGCAAGGCAAGATCAACTGGGACGCGATCCCCGAGTACTTCTTCGACGACCGCATCCTCGAGGGCGTCTGGAACACCCTGCTGCTCACCGTGCTCTCGATGCTGATCGGCATCGTGGGCGGCGTCCTGCTCGCCGTGATGCGCCTGTCCAAGAACCCGGTGACCTCGTCCATCGCGTGGTTCTACATCTGGTTCTTCCGCGGCACGCCGGTCCTCGTCCAGCTCTTCGTCTGGTTCAACCTGGGCCTGGTCTTCGAGTACATCAACCTCGGCCCGATCTACAAGGACTACTGGTCGTCCTTCATGACGCCGCTGCTGACGGCGCTGCTCGGCCTGGGCCTCAACGAGGCCGCGTACATGGCCGAGATCTGCCGCGCCGGTCTGCTCTCGGTCGACGAGGGCCAGACCGAGGCGTCGCACGCGCTCGGCATGAGCCATGTGAAGACGCTGCGCCGGATCGTGATCCCGCAGGCGATGCGCGTGATCGTGCCGCCCACGGGCAACGAGGTCATCAACATGCTGAAGACGACCTCGCTCGTCTCGGCGGTGCAGTTCATGGACCTGTTCAAGCAGGCCCAGGACATCGGCCAGAACGCGGGCTCCTCGGTGGAGATGTACTTCCTCGCCGCCGCCTGGTACCTGATCATGACCTCGATCCTGAGCGTCGGGCAGTACTACATCGAGCGGTACTACGCCCGCGGCTCGACCCGCACCCTGCCGCCGACCCCGTTCCAGCGCTTCAAGGCCGCCGTCCTGCCCGCGCGCCGCCCGAAGGGAGTCACGGCATGACGCAGACCTCCACCGCGGACTCCACCGCCGCCTCCCCCGCCATGGTGAAGGCCGAGGGCGTCCACAAGTCCTTCGGGTCCGTCGAGGTCCTCAAGGGCATCGACCTGGAGGTGAGGTCCGGCGAGGTGTTCTGCCTCATCGGCCCCTCCGGCTCCGGCAAGTCGACCTTCCTGCGCTGCATCAACCACCTCGAGAAGATCAACGCCGGCCGGCTGTACGTCGACGGCGAGCTGGTCGGCTACCGCCAGAAGGGCGACAAGCTGTACGAGCTCAAGGACAGCGAGGTGGCCCTCAAGCGCCGGGACATCGGCATGGTCTTCCAGCGCTTCAACCTGTTCCCGCACATGACGGCCGTCGAGAACGTCATGGAGGCGCCGATCCAGGTCAAGGGCCTGCGGAGAGCCGAGGCGCACCTCCGCGCGATGGACCTGCTGGAGCGCGTCGGCCTCGCCGACAAGGCGGGCAACTACCCGTCCCAGCTCTCCGGCGGCCAGCAGCAGCGCGTGGCGATCGCCCGTGCGCTCGCGATGGACCCGAAGCTGATGCTCTTCGACGAGCCCACCTCGGCGCTCGACCCGGAGCTGGTCGGCGACGTCCTCGACGTCATGCGCGACCTCGCCGAGTCCGGCATGACGATGGTGGTCGTCACCCACGAGATGGGCTTCGCCCGCGAGGTCGGCGACAGCCTCGTCTTCATGGACGGCGGTGTGGTCGTCGAGTCCGGCAACCCGCGTGACGTCCTGACGAACCCCCAGCAGGAGCGCACCCAGTCGTTCCTGTCGAAGGTGCTCTGACAGTTCGCACTGCAGCACTCACGCGAGAGGGGCGGTACGACGCATGCCGTACCGCCCCTCTCGCGTGCCCGTCCGGGGACTACTTGAGCGCGAGCAGCAGCGTGTCCGACGGCGAGCACCACACCGGGCGGGCCTCGGCGAAGCCCTTCTCGCGCAGCACGCGCGCGTGCCATGCCGCCGGCGGCATCTCGCCGTCCGCGTGGTCACCGTAGATCTCGAAGCGGCGGGCGGTCGGCTCCGCGAGGACCGGATCCTCGGCGGCGAGCCGCCACCACTCCTTCCAGTCGAGGACGCCGTCCTTCTTCGCCTGCTCCATGCGCGCGTGCCGGTGCGCGCTCTCGGCCGCGTTGATCCGGGGGGTGGCCGGGTCGGGCATGTGGTCGGCGTTCATGAAGACGCCGCCGTCGCGGACGAGGCCCGCGAGCCGGCCGTAGAGGGCCGCCAGCGGCTCGGCGCGCAGCCAGTGCAGGGCGGTGGCGGTCAGCACGGCGTCGTACGAGTCGTACGGCAGCCGGGTCACCCATTCGGGGTCGGTGAGATCGGCCGTCACCAGCGTGACCCGGGGGTCGTCCGCGAAGGTCCCCTCCGCGATCGTGAGGAGGGCCGGGTCGAGATCGACGCCGGTGCTGTTGGCCTCCGGGAACCGGGCGAGCACTCTGGCGGTGATACTTCCCGTGCCGCAGGCGAGGTCCAGGACGCGGGGTGCGGTGCCGACGAGAGCCTCGACCATGTCCAGCATCACCCCGAACCGCTCCTCACGGTCCGGCAGGTACCACTCCTGCTGCCGGTCCCAGCTCTCCTGCCAGGCATGCCAGTCGGTTCCGATAGGTCGGGTGGAGGTGGTCAATGTGAGCCCTTCCGTCAGCATCGTCGGTGCCGTCCGCGCGACCCGCGGCGATCACGCCGGTCACGTGGTACGCCGGAACGCGTAATACCCTGAAAGCGCAATCAGCCGTTACTTGCCTCGTACGCACGACGATAGAGCCCCCTCGTAAGGACTACAAGTGGAACTGGCCTATTACTCGGATTACGCCGTCCGTCTCGTCAACACCGAGGAGCCGGTCCGGGGCACGGACACGCTCACCTCGGTGGAGGCCGTCCGCGACCTCTTCGGGGGCAATCGGACCGCGGCCCGCCGCGCCACCGACGCCGACGTCACCCGCTTCCGCTCGGTACGGGCCCGGCTGCGCGCCGTCTTCGAGGCCGCGGACGGCGGAGACGAGACACTCGCCGTGGACCTGCTGAACTCCCTGCTGCTGGAGTTCCCGGTGAGCCCGCAGATCTCCGGCCACGACTCCCGGGACGACGACGGGCGCCCGCTGTGGCACATGCACCTGGCGGACCACCCGTCGAACGCGACCGCCGGCTACGCGGCGATCGCCGCCATGGGGCTGGCGTTCCACCTCACCGAGTACGGCGTGGACCGGCTCGGCCTGTGCGAGGCCGCGCCCTGCCGCAACGCCTACCTGGACACCTCCACGAACCGCTCCCGGCGGTACTGCTCGGACCGCTGCGCGACCCGCGCCAACGTGGCCGCCTACCGTGCCCGCAAGCGCCTGGAGGCCGACCGGTCGGCGAACACCAGCCGGACCGCCGAGAACAGCCAGCGCAGCAGCGCGAACGGCGAGAGCTGAGGACCACTGCGCGGCCGGTACCGGAGCCGCACCGTGCCGACGACCAGGTCCTCGGGCACGGTGCCGTAGTCGGTGCTGTCCCCGCCCGCGTACGGGTTGTCGCCGAGCACCCACCAGCCACCCTCGCGCCGTTCGGCCGCCCGTTTCACGACGAGCAGGTCCTGCTGGAAGGGATGCCGCAGCACGATCACATCGCCGACCCGCACGCGCGCCCCGTAGTGGACGAGGAGACGGTCCCCGTGGCGCAGTGTGGGCACCATGGACGGACCCGTCACCTCCGCCACCCCGAAAGGCAGGACGGCCCGCCCGTGCTCCGTCTCCTGCGACAGCTCCGGCATCCCCGGCACCTCCCCGGTCCGTTCCTCCACCAGTCCCAGTCTGACCCTGGACTTTTGTCCTAAGCCGCCGGGGGCACTCGCGAAATCGCGTCTCCTACGGAGTAATGTCCCACCTGAGAAGACGATCACGAGGAAGGACAGCTACATGCTCTCCCGCCTGTTTGCCCCGAAGGTCAAGGTCAGCGCGCACTGCGACCTGCCCTGCGGTGTGTACGACCCGGCCCAGGCCCGCATCGAGGCGGAGTCGGTGAAGGCCGTCCAGGAGAAGATGGCCGGCAACGACGACCCGCACTTCCAGGCGCGCGCCACGGTCATCAAGGAGCAGCGCGCGGAGCTCGCGAAGCACCACGTCTCCGTGCTGTGGAGCGACTACTTCAAGGCGCCGCACTTCGAGAAGTACCCGGAGCTGCACCAGCTGGTCAACGACGCCCTCAAGGCCCTGTCGGCCGCGAAGGCGTCGACCGACCCGGCGACCGGCCAGAAGGCGCTGGACTACATCGCCCAGATCGACAAGATCTTCTGGGAGACGAAGAAGGCTTGATCTTGGATCATGCCGTTTGACCTGCGATTTCCTTGGTCGCTTGGTCTTCCGGTCCGCACCCGGTCCGCAGGCCGCCGAGCACGGCGTCCATGACGGTCCGGGTGCGGTCTTCTTCGCCCGGCCACAGGTGGGCGTAGATCCGCAGCGTGATGACGGCGGACGCGTGGCCGAGGACGAGCTGGACCTGCTTGACGCTCGCTCCGCCGGCGATGAGCGCGGAGGCGTAGAAGTGCCGCAGGTCGTGGGTCACCATGTGCGGCAGCTCGACGGGCTTGCGGCCCTCGCGCTCGGCCGCATTGCTCTCCTCCGCCTGGAGCGCCCTGCGGGCGCAGTTCCACTCGGTCTTCCAGCGCCGATAGTTGAGCGGCTCCCCCTTCTCCATCGTGAACAGCCACTCCTTGGAGGGGCGTGCAGCGAGATGCGCGAGGAGCGCGTCGGTGACGACCTCTCCGACCGGGACCGTACGCCGAGACTTCGCGGTCTTCGGCGGGCCGCTCTTCCCCGACTGAAGCCGCTGCCGCTCGACGCGGATGGTGCCGGCCTTGAAGTCGACGTCCGACACCTTCAGGCCGAGCAGCTCACCGATGCGCAGCCCTGATCCGGCGAGAGTGACGATCGCCGCGCGGATGTACGGCGGCATCACGCGGGCCATGGCCTCGACCTGGGCGACCGTGGGCGGGGTGACCTCTTCGTCCGGCATGGCCGGGAGGGTGATCCGGCGGCATGGGCTGGAGGCGATGACCTTGTCGTCCACGGCCGCCGTCATGACGCGAACGAGGACGTCGTAGACGTTCCGCACGCTGCCGGGGCCGAGCTGGTCGGACAGGTGCTTGAAGAGCACTTGTATGTCGTTGCGGCGTATCGCCGCCATGGAGCGGGCGCCCAGTGTCGGTACGAGGTGGAGCCGCAGCGCGTTGTCGGTGATGCGCTCGCCCGCCTCGCTCGCGATGAGCGAGCCTTCCCACTTCTCGGCGTACTTCTCGAACGTCACGCGGCCGGCGCGGGGATCAACGTACTGGCCGGTGACCATGCTGGCCGTGACCTCGTCGAGCCACCGCTGGGCATCAAGCTTCCGCTCAAAGTGGCGAGCGTGCTCCTTACCGTCGAGGTCGCGGTAGCGGGCCCGCCATTTGCCGTTGGGGCGCTTCTGGATGTTGGCCAAGTGGCCTCTCCTTCGTGTCGGTTGTCAGTAGTGGCCGCCGTCCTCGATGTCGTTGCTGAGCGTGCGAGCGTCGCGCTCGTCGCCCATGAGGCGGAGGCACTGCTCGTGGATCGCCCGCGAGCTGTCGGGATGGGCCTTGATGTGGTCGGCGATGGCGACCACGGCGTGGTGCAGGCGGTCGCGCGCGTCTCGCGCCTCGTAGAACGCTTCGACGGCCTCTTGGACGAGGCGCCGGCTGTCGATGTCGAGCCCCTCCAAGGGCGGGGACATCAGCTCTTCGAGAGGGAGCTCGAAGACGCGGGAGAAGGCTAGGGCCTCGTCGAGGTTGATGCGGCGGCGGGGGGTGCCGTTCTCGATGCGCCAGACCGCTGTCTGGTTCATCTTGATGCCGGCTCTGGTCACCCGCTCGGCCAGCTCGGTCGTGCTCCACCCCCTGACCTCGCGCTCCAGGGCCACGCGCGCGGCCACGTTCCCTTCGCTGTAGAGCACCGGCACCTCGCCGCCCTCGGGCCTGTCGCCTGCCATCGAACCTCCATCGTCACCGTCGCTATCCAAATTGAAACATGAGCTTCCCGATTTGGGTAACCGGCGATCCTGGGGTACAACTCTATGCAGATCGAATCGCTACCTAGCCGAATGGGAATGCATGCGATACCTGACCACCGCCGAGGTCGCCGAGCGCTACCGCACAGCCGAGAGCACCGTCCGCTACTGGCGCCACATCAAGAAGGGGCCGCGCGGCATCAAGGTCGGCAAGCGGGTGCTCTACCCCGAGGCCGAGCTCCTGCGCTACGAGCGCACGCTGATCGACGGCCGAGACGAGTGGGGCCTGGCCTCATGAGCCGCCGGCAGCCCCGGACACAGCAATGGCCCCCGGCGCGCCAACGCCGAGGGCCGGAGATTCCCCTGCACGTCGCCCATCCCTGAACGAACGAACCGGTGAGGGGCGGGACCTAGCCCGTCCCGTCCCTCACCTGAGAGGAACGTCTATGGAGGACTCTACGTCCCCCGCCACCTCGAACACATCCGAGGTTGTTTGGCCCACCCCCGCGGTCCCCGGCCAGGGCATCCCCTGGCGCAACGGGGACCGAGGCGGGGACCGAACGGAGTCACAGTCCCCTGCGACAGGTGTTCCGGTCGGGGACCGAGATTCCCCCAACGCGGAACATGCGCAGGTCAGCGCCCTGGGGACCGGTCCCGCCGAACCGGACGCCGGGGACCGGATAGAGACTTCCGGTCCGCCGGTCCCCGAACCCGGTCCCCGCGTCCCGGACGAGCGCGACGCACCCCGAGCCCTTGGTGAGGACCACGGTCCCCACGCATCTGCGGGGACCGTGGTCCCCGACGGCGGATCGGGGACCGGGGACCGCGCCGGCGCAAGCGACGAGACGGCCGACGAAGGAGATCCGCTGCTGGATGACCTACGTGCGGCGATCGGTCGGTACGTGGTACTGCCGAGCGACGAGGCCCTGACGGCGGTCACGTTGTGGGTGGCGGCCTCCCACATCCAGCCCGCCCTCCAGCACGCGCCACGGCTGGCTGTGGTGGGGCCGACCAAAGGATGCGGCAAGTCCCGTGTCCTGGACGTGCTCCACGAGACCGTGCACCAACCGATGATGACGGTGAACACGTCGCCCGCGGTGGTGTTCCGCGTCATCGGCAAGAACCCGCCGACGCTGCTGGTGGACGAGGCCGACACCATCTTCGGTCCGAAGGCAGGCGACAAGGAGGATCTGCGGGGCTTGCTGAACGCGGGTCACCAGCGCAACCGGCCCGCCTGGCGGATCTCTGGGCCGGAGCACAAGCCGACGGCATTTCCCACCTTCGCCATGGCCGCGCTCGCCGGGATCGGCGACCTGCCTGACACGATCATGGACCGGGCGGTCGTGCTCCGCATGCAGAAGCGCGCGCCGGGCGAGCGCATCGCCCCGTTCCGCTCGCGGTACTCCGTTCCCGAACTGAACGCGCTGCGCGACCGGCTGACCGCCTGGCTGGCCCCGCTGCGGAGCACCGCAGAGGGCTTGGTTCCGCAGATGCCGGTCGAAGACCGCGCAGCCGACACGTGGGAGCCGCTGGTGATCGTCGCCGATCTGGCCGGCGGGCACTGGCCCTCGCGGGCCCGTGCCGCCTGCCTGGCGATGACGCGCAACGAGGTGGTCCAGGACGAGCAGACGACGCTGAAGACGCGGCTGCTGCGAGACGTCCGCCGAGTGTTCGAGCGGGAAGGCCACAGGGAGGCTCTGCGCAGCCAGGACCTGCTCGCCGCCCTCCTCCAGGATGCGGAGGCACCGTGGGCCGAGTACGGGACGAAGGGCCTGAACGCCTACCACCTGGCCAACCTGCTGCGCGACTTCGGCATCAGCCCGGCCAACCACCGCTTCGAGAATGGCAGGCAGGCCAAGGCGTACGCCCGCAACCAGTTCCTCGACGCCTGGGCCCGCTACTGCCCCGACCCCGCCCAACCGGCCCCCGCAGCCGGCGAGACCGTGGTCGCACGTCGGGCCCCGGGCAAGCCGCCCGCCCCTCCGTCCGGGACGCTGCCCATCGGCCCGCCCGGCGGGCCTGCCGGCCCCAGGCCCACGCGCTGACACCAGCTCCGTATCAATCCGTCGCATCCGTCCCCGCGCAGGTCAGCGCGGGGACGGAGTTCCTCGCCGATACGGATCACTCCGTACCTGCGACCGCCTCCGTACCTGTCCTGACCAGCTACGGGACGGATGCAACGGACGTGACGAAGCCCCACCCCACACGACCACCGGAGCACCCCATGCCCGAAACGAGCACCGACAACGCCCCCTCCCGCCGCCGCAAGGGATTCTTCGGCCTGACCCGCCGATCAGCAGCAAGCTGGAGCGAACGAGCCTCTAACGAGGCTTCGTCCGCGCTTGCCCCCGCCCCAGGGGTGGCGGAGGAGAAGGCCGAGCGCCAGGGGGCGCCCGAGCCGGAGGAGGGTGTAGCCGAGACCAGCTGCCCGCCCGCACCCGACTCCGTCGCGCCGCGCCCTCAGCCGCCGACCGACGTCCAACCGCCCACCGAGCAGCCCTCCTGGCGGGACCTCGACGCCCCCGCCCTGCCCGCACTGATGAACCGCAAGCGCACCGTGGAGAAGCGCGACCAGGAGAAGACCATCCGCTTCACGCGGACCGCGGTGAGCATGATCAGCGCCGCCGCTCATCAGCGCGGTCAGAAGTTCGCCGGATTCGTCGGGGACGCCTCCTTGGCCGTTGCCCTCGGCAAGGCGGGGTTGGTCGGCAGCCCGGAGGACGACCCGGTCCGCCCGCTGATCGAGGCCGTCGAGGCACACACGGTCGCGTTGAACCGCATCGGCGGCAACCTCAACCAGATCACCGCAGCCATCCACCGAGGAACGGTGCCCGAGCGTGCCGAGGCGGTGCTGGACCGCGTCGAGCAAGCGGCCGAGAGCAGCTACCGACTGATCGACCAGCTTCTGACGGAAGGCACCGCGCATGGTTCCTGACGTCTCCACCGGCTCCAACACCCGCGGACTGATCGTCTACCTCTTCGGCCCCGGCCGCCGCGACGAACACGCCAACCCGCACATCGTCGCCGCCTGGGACATGGCCGGAGCCCTCGACCCGGGCCGCGACCCCGAGGCCACCTACTTCCAGCTCGCCAAGCGCCTCGACCACCACGTCGACCTGCGCACCCGCGAGCTGGGCGGCAAGAAGCCACCTCAGCACGTCTGGCACTGCCCGGTCCGTACCGCGCCCGGCGACCGCTACCTCACCGACGCCGAGTGGGCTGAGGTAGCCCGCCGCATCGTGCACGCCACAGGCATCGCCCCCGAAGGCGACGAGAAGGCATGCCGGTGGATCGCTGTACGCCACGCCGACGACCACATCCACCTCATGGCCACCACCGTCCGCGCCGACGGACGCCGCCCTCGCACCCACCGCGACGGGCAGCGGGCCCAAGCCGAGTGCCGCAAGATCGAAGCCGAGTTCGACCTGCGTCGTCTGAAGTCCGGCGACCTCACCGCGCCCCGCACCCCCACCGGCGCCGAACGCGCCAAGGCCGAGCGCCAGGGCCAGACGGTCACGGCACGGCACTGGCTGCGCGAGCAGGCGTACGCGGTCGCCGCCGCCGTACACAACGAAGCCGACTACTTCACCGTGCTGCAGTCCCTCGGCATCAAGGTCAAGACACGACTCGGCCCCGAGACCGGCGACGTGATCGGCTACAGCCTCGCCGCACCCGGCGACACCAACGTGGCTGGCGAACCCGTCTGGTACGGCGGCTCGAAGCTCGCCCCCGACCTCTCCATCAACCGCCTACGCGAACGCCTCCCCAACCAGAAGGTGGCCGACCACCCCCGGTATGCGGCGGACCCCACCGACCCATGGCGGCACAGGCACACCACCACCGCCATACACACGGCACGCACCGCCCTCGACTCGGATGACGATGCCGTCGCCCAGGGCCACCTGGCTGCCTTCGGCGATGCCCTGTACAACATCGCCAGCGCCACGACCGGCCCACACCGGGCGGAACTGCGGGCGGCGGCGATGGCGTTCAACCGCGCCCGCCGATCCGCCACCCGCGCCGACCACCAGGCCGCCACCGCCCTGCGCAAGGCCGCCAAGGAACTCGCCTACGCCTCCGGCGAGCCGGGCGGACTCGCCATCGCCCTGCTCTTCGCCACCATGCACCTGGCCCGCGCCGCCGCCAAGTGGCACGAGCAGCGCGGCCACGAACAGCAGGCCGCTGCGGCCGAAGAAGCCTTCCGCCACCTCCAGGCGGGCTACCAGCAGGCCGCCACACCCGTCCTGACGGACTTGGCCCGCCGAGCACCACGAGCCGCAACCGCCCGCCGCTTCGAGCAGGACGTTCGAGCGACCCTCCCCGACCACGCCGCCCGGATCCTCACCGACCCCGCTTGGACCGCCCTGACCACCACCCTCGCCCAAGCCGAGACCGCCGGCCACAACCCCCGACGCCTCCTGGCCGAAGTGGCCACCCAACGGGAACTCGACAGCGCCGAGCACCCCGCCGAGGTCCTCAACTGGCGCATTACAGCTCGGCCGAACCGGAGGACGCAAGCGGCTCGCATGCGAAGCGCCACCAGCGGCACCTCGGCCATGTCCGCCACGCCACACCCTCCGGCCACACCAGTGGCTACGAGGCCCGAAGAGCTGAGTCGGCACCGCTGACCCCCGTCAGATGCCCTCGCCACACGTCGCGGCGGGGGCATTTGATCCTCTGCCCCAGACTCTGCGCCAGCTCCTTCAACCTAGCTCGAAGCATCGGGCGCAGCAGGCTGCATGGTAAGCAGCTGCCCCAGTTCCCTCCCAACCAGAATCCCGGGCGAAGCGACCAATTAGACGGTGGGCAAGGGCGCCCGCCGAGCCCGAGGGGGTGACCCCGCGGAGGGTCTCACCGCAGAAGCGGAGGACTTCAGGACTAGGTCGTCTCCCGCTAACTACTGCACCTCAATTCCACAGCATCACTGTGCAGTTCGAGGCTATGATGAGCGCCCTATCCGACTACATGACGACAACCACCAAAGTCAGCACGTAACGGATCGACAGACGAGAACTGACCGATGGCATTCCTGGAGAAGGTGCTGTCTCGGCGGTTTGCGGCACCGAAGGGCAGGGGAATCGCTCGTGACCACCGTTGGCGAACAGATTAAGAGTGCAGATGATGCAATCTGTCGGAATATCGCTTCACTCACCGACCAGCGAGCGCTACTCTCACAGAATATCCTGGCCCAACTCCGCAATCTGGTGGAGGGAGTTTCGGTACGCCTTCATACTGGCCGGTCTGACATAGATTTCAACTATGCGGCTATAGAACCCGGACTCGCCTTCGTCAGAGGCAAGGCAAAACTCAACTTCCTCGGCAAGTTCCACAAGCTAATCCAGATGAGCGCCTCTCACTACACCCTGAGTGGGGATTCATCCGAGCGATTGATGCTCAAGTACTACGAGTACCTCCATCGCATCCGCAGCCTACTCAAGGACAGCTGCGGGATTGAGGCGTTGGCGAATCTCGAAGCATTCCCCGTCGACCTCGACCCATCACTGCGGGAGTACCATCAGAAGATCGCCGCGAGGATCGAGATGGTCCGTCCGACACCGAAACCGCAGGACTCTGCGGCGCGAAGCCGATACTACATCCACAAGACTCGCCCTTTCTTCGTAGGAGATCGCATCTACTACGAGGTCACCTTCTATCGAGCTGTCAATAAGGTGAGCAAGTTTGACCGCATAATCGCCTTCACTGACATCGACATGACCGACGATTATGCAGCCATGCTTACGCTCCAGAGCGACTCGATCGAAGTACTCGACCAGAAGATGCCAATCACGATCATTCGCGAGTGGGAAGTCTCCATACGTCCGTGCGAGTTCAACAACTTCGCTCGCCTCCTAGATGTCGCCACCAACGTTCGGTCCAGCTCTCCGGAGTACCGTTATCTGATGCGTGGGCTGACATCAGCTTCGGGTAACCTACTCGACTTGATCGACATGGCCGACGATGAATACGCGAAGGTGAAGGCGACGGGTACGGCCGGCGTCACCGAACCGCGGATCTTCCCCGCGCTCGATGAAGCACGCCGCATCGTGAGGTCAGCAGCTCCAGGCCACAACGTCATCCGTTATCTATTGCTTCGGATGCACAACCAGGTTCTAAAGTCGCAGTATTACTGGCAAGGCTGCGGCCGCCTCTCGGGGATGAAACTGCAATATGGCTGCATTCCGTTCGACACTATGCCGCTCTGTACCTCACTACCCGGGCACAACCCCCGGTATTGGGATCTCATCGAGAGCCTCGGAGCGACCGGACGAAGCCATGAATTGCTCGCTCGACGCGTGAAAAACAATGTGGAACGTAACGGGATCCTCTACACGCCCGAGGCCGATCTCGCGGAGCTCGGGGACGTCAAGGAGTTGATCGACACATACAACAACAAACTCTACTACAAGCACAAGGAGCGCCGACTCGTACGGGACAAGGGGCACGTATTCATTTGCGGGTACGAGCACGACACCGTCGCCATCGTCGAGAAGCTACAGGAGAGCGCTTCATCCGGAATCGACGGCTACAGCCAGGCCGTCGAACGCTGGCTCGATGAAATACCTCGCGGAATCGACGACGAGGGCAAGAAGGATGCACTCAAGCTACTCTTCAGCCAGTCGCGTGTCGCTTTGATCTATGGCGCAGCCGGCACTGGCAAGTCAACGATGGTGGACCACATCGCGAACTACTTCAACGACAAGGAGAAGCTCTTTCTCGCGCACACCAACCCAGCGATCGACAACCTCAAGCGCAAGGTGACTGCGCAGAACTCGACGTTCCGGACGATTAGTAGCCAGATCCACCGAAGCGCCACGGATCCGGAGTATGACCTTCTAGTTATCGATGAGTGCAGCACGGTCAGCAACACTGACCTACTCAAGGTACTAGAAGAGACGTCCTTCAAGTTGCTCGTGCTCGTTGGCGACGTTTACCAGATCGAGTCGATCCAGTTCGGAAACTGGTTCAGCATCATCCGTTCCTTCCTCCCGAACACCTCAATATTCGAGCTGAAGAAGCCATTCAGAACCAATAACGAATCACTCCTCGGCTTCTGGGAGAAGGTCCGGAACGCTGACGACGCCATCGCCGAGGTCATGGCTCGAAACGGATACTCGACCGTTCTCGACAAAACACTGTTCGAAGCTCAAAGCGACGACGAGATCATCCTTTGCCTGAACTACGACGGCCTCTACGGCATCAATAACATCAACCGTTTCCTCCAGAGCAGCAACCCCAATGCAGCGACCACTTGGCGCGTCTCGACGTACAAAGTCGGCGATCCAATCCTCTTCAACGAAACCGAGCGCTTCCGTCCACTGATCTACAACAATCTGAAGGGGCGAATCGTCGATATCGAGCGCTTCCCTGGCCGGATCCAGTTCGACGTCGAACTCGATCGAACGGTCAGCGAGTTCGACGTTGACGGTGATGAAATCGAATGGATGGGGGACGCGACTGTGCGATTCTCCGTCTACGAGTACGACACCAGCGACGAGGACGATGACTCGCTGAATACCAGCGTGCCCTTCCAGGTAGCCTATGCGGTTTCAATCCATAAGGCACAGGGTCTCGAGTACGACTCCGTCAAGATCGTCGTCACCGATGCCAACGAAGACGACATCACACACAGCATCTTCTATACAGCCGTCACTCGGGCACGTGAGCGCCTGCGGATCTTTTGGACGCCCGAGACCCAGCAGGCCGTTCTCAAGGGGCTCCACCGGAGCTCCAACCCGAAGGACGTCGCTCTACTGTGCAGCCGTCGTGGGCTTACTCCGGTCACTGGAACTCGACGATCCACCTGACCACTCGCGGCGCGACGGATGAGCGGCTGCCTCCGATCCTCAAGTCCGCCACGGCAGCGGGGCTCGACTACCCGCACCCAGGTAATCGAGCCCCACAGCACACGCTGGTGTCCTCGCTGTCCATAACAGCGGGGACACCAGTCGTCAGGCGGCACGGCCTGTGGGTAGCTGCGAGGCCCACATCGCGACCTCGGTCAGGTACTCGGGTTGCAGCCCGAGGTGTGGGTCGGGCTGCACGAGGAGGGTCGCCGCTCCGCGGGCGGTGCGCTCCGCAGCCCAGGCGTGGTCGAGGCCGGTGAAATCGTCGTCAATCCAGACGGCGCGGGCGTCGCCCAGCCAGGCGTCGACGTGGTCTCGCTTCCACAGGTAGCCGTTGGGGTGGCTGGTAGTGATCTGCGGACGCGGGAGATCGACGTGCGGCAGCATCGGGAGGCCCAGGAGGGGCCCGATGAGGGTGGTGGCGTCCTGGCGCCAGCTGGTGCACCAGACGGGGGTGACCAGGCCGGTGCGGATCACGTCCATGAGCATGGGGCCGTGGTCGGGGTTGAGCCAGACGGTGACCGGGTTGTCGGCGCTGCGGCCGGCGGGGACGACGTCGTGGCGGGCGTGAGTGGCCGGGGTCGAGCCGTCCGTGTCGGGGAAGGGTATGAGGACGCCGTCAATATCGAGGAGCAGGTAGGGCGGGCGCATCGGTCCTCCATAGGCCGGATGAGCGCAGCTGTCAGAGCTTGCGGGCGCGGACCAGCAGGGTGGTGGGCCAGTGGCCCATGCGGGAGTCGTGGAACTCCTGGGCTGAGGTGAGCCAGAAGCCCGCCTGGCTGAGGTGCTTCTCCCACCGGTCCGTGGAGAACTCCCAGCGGGCGATGGGGAGCCGGGTACGGTCGGGAAGGATGACGTAATCGCGGCGAGGCCGATCGTCGCCAGAGGGGCTGCGGCCACCACGCTGCGGGTGCGGAACCGAAAAGGCGAGCACTCGTCCGGGCGTGAGGCGTCGAGCGATGGCCGGGAGCAGGAGCTCGGGGGCGACGAGCCCGATGGCGCCGAAGACGGAGTAGATTGCGTCGAACTGCTCGTCGGCGGCGTGCAGGTAGTGCAGGGCGTGGCCCGCGACGAAGGTGAGGTTGGTGAGCCGTCCGTAGTGGGAGCGGGCGCGGCGGACCTGGAGGCCGACCAGGTCGACACCGGTGACACGGGAGCCATGGCGGGTGGCGAGGTGGGCGGCGTTGTGGCCGGGGCCGCAGCCGAGTTCCAGGAGTCGCTTGCCGCGCAGGTCGGGGCTGAGGATCTCTGCTCCGGGACCTTGGCCGGGTCTCGTCGTCCACTCCATCCGGGCCGGTACGGCCAGAGGCTCGGCGAGTCCGGCGGCGGTGCGCTGGAGGGCGTGGGCGTGCCATGGGGATGCCTGGGCGAGCACGTCAGATCTCCAGGAGGCGGAGGACATCGGTGAGGTGGCGGCGGACGGCCTTGATGTAGGCGGGGTCGGTGGCCGGGTCGTTGATCCAGCGGATGGACTGCTCCATGAACCACTCGACGGCCCACATACGGTGCCAGCCCAGGGCCCAGTTCTCGGCGGCGAGCCCGCCGCGCGGGGCGAGGGCGTCGGGGGTGCCGCCGGCGGTGACGTACTGCTCCAGGAAGACGCGGAGGCGGATGGGGTGCGGGGGCTCGATGGTGCCGTGCCAGCTGGCGAGGTCGAGCAGGCCGGGGCCGGTGAAGGCGCGGGCGAGGTCGAGCAGCCCCCAGCCGCGCTCGCCGATGTGGAGGCTGGTGGGGTGGAACTCGGAGTGCACCCAGCCGAACGGTTCCAGCGTTGCTCCGGCCGAGCGGGCCTCGGCGGCCTGGGCGATACGGTCGAACGCGTCCTCGACATCGTCGACGTCCTGCCACCGATCGGCCTTGCGCAGCCGTTCGAGATGCTCCAGCGCCCGGACCGGCAGCGTCCGCAGCCGGCACTGGTCGAGGACAGACAAGGGCGGAGCCGTACGGGTGCCGTGCAGGACCACGGCCGCGGCGACGCCGTCGAGGTCGTCGGCCTCGCGGACGGACGGTCCGAGGTCCTCCATGAGCATGCCGAGCCAGCCGTTCAGGACGGCGGAGGCGTGGACCTGGGGGACGGGGACGCCGAGGGTGTGGGCCAGGCGGAGGGCTTGGTCCTCGCTGTCGAAGGGCTTCTTGGCGTACTTGAAGATGGCCGTGGAGCCGTCAGGGAAGGTCACGCGCTCGACTCCGGACATGGACCACACGCGCACCTCCTCCCGTACGGGGGTGGTCTGGCCGGTCGCGGTGAGCAGGTTGTCGAGGAGTTCGGCGCTGGGGTTCGTGGTCACGTGGGAGCTCCTGGGAGGGATGGTGGCGTCCGGGGCGGGCGAGGGATGCCGGCCCGCCCCGGAGCCCGATCGGGTGGTGGTTACGCGGCGGGGTTCACGCGGTGGGCGTAGACCTGCTCGATCCAGCCCGCCTTGAAGGCCGCGAGGTCGTCACGGAAGTTCGCCATCGAGGCACCGTAGGGCGCGACCACGCCGCCGGACTGGTCCGGCACGGACTGGCAGCCGTGTACGAGCCGGCCGCCGAGGGCGGCGTGGGCCTTGATGGACTCGATCCGGCGGTGCTCGTTGAACCAGCCGCCGTGGTAGACCTCGTCGAGCATCCCGCCCATGTCGTCGTCCAGGTCGAAGACGACGGAGGTGGCGGCGGGGAAGAACCAGCACGGGCCGACGTTGGAGATGTGCCCGTCCAACTCCACCTTGTTGAGCGCCATGAGCGTGGCCGCCTCGCGCAGCATCCGCAGGTGCTCGGCGGTGGTCTGCGGCAGGCCGAGGCCGGCCAGGTGCTCGTCGCGGAACAGGTACGCGTACACCTCGTACGCGGTGGCCAGGACACGGGCCGCGTCGGACGTGGACTCGCTGTGCTGCTTGATGAAGTCGAGCGTGAGCTGCTCGACCGCGCTCTCGGTCGTCTCTTCCACACCCAGGAGCTGGGCCTTGACCAGCTCCCAGTCGGCGACGAGCCACGTGTTCGACTCGAAGCGGAAGAAGTACTCGGTCGGGTCGATCGTCATGCGCCGGCCGTCGACCTGGATGCCGGGCAGGCGGCTCCAGCGTGGGTCGAACGCCTCGGGCAGTTCGACCGTGATGGCCGTGGTGTCGATGGCGGTCACCGTGTCTCCGTCTCTGATCGGCCAGGTTCGGGCACGGGAATGCCCGAGCCCGGTGTGGGCGTACGGACTTCGGGGTGCCGCCCGGACCAAGGAGGGAGCCTGGATCACGGTCACGCCGTTCCGGGCGGCTGCTGATAAGTGAACCGGTGGTCACGGTCAGTGGGTACGGTGGAAGGCAGTTGAAGCGGTATACGCGGTTTACAGCTCCGGAGTGGAGGCGATCGTGGCGGCGCCTAGGGAATCCAACTCCCGTCTGCGCGACGTCATCGCGGCGGTCGGCTGCACCTACGAGGCCCTCGCCAGAGACGTGCGGCGCATCGCGGCCGAGAATGGCGAGATCCTCCAGACCAACAAGTCGGCCATCTCGCACTGGGTGAACGGCACCCGCGCCCCGTCGGGCCGGGTAAGTCAGTACCTGGCCGAGGCGCTTTCCCGCCGAGCGGGGCGCACGGTCACCCAAACCGAGATCGGCCTCCAGGCCAGCGATGACGAAGCGCCGGCGGAATCCGACCCTGTCCTCGCCGTCACCGACCTGGGCCGCGCCGACGTCGAGCGCCGCCGCTTCCTCGCCATCGCGGCCTTCACCACCGCCGGCGTCGCCATGCCGCTCGGCTACGACCACGAAGCCACCGCGCGCATGCTCCGCGCCCGCACCGGCACCTCCCTGGTTGGGACGGAGGACGTGGACGTCGTACGGCAGATCACTGCGGCCTTCAGCGCCGCCGACGAGCGCCTCGGCGGCGGGCACGGCCTGACCACCGTCACCGCGTACCTCGCCGACACAGCCGCACCCATGCTGCGCGGACGCTTCCCCAGCGAAGCCTTACGCCGGGCCGCCTTCGGTGCCGTCGCCGAACTCACCTACCTCGCCGGATGGAAGCACCACGACCTCGGCCAGGAAGGCGCCGCCCAGCGCTACTACCAGGTCGGCTACAAGCTCGCCTGCGAAGCCGACCCCCACGGCCACGCCGCCTGGATGATGCGCGCCCTCGCCCACCAAGCCCTCAGCCTCAAACAGCCCCACCACTGCGTCGACCTCGTCGAAGGCGCCCTCCGCACAGGTCTCGGCCACGTCGACGGCCAGACCGAGGCACTCCTCCACATCACCCACGCCCGCGCCTACGCCGCCACCGACGAGAACTCGTCGGCCGCACGCGCCCTGCTCGCCGCCGAAGACGCCCTCCTCCGCGACGACGGTCCCCAGCCCAGCTACTCCCGCGTAAGCGGCCCCGCCGCCGGAACCGTGACCAGCCACACCGCCCGCACCCTGACCGACCTCGCCGACCACATCGGCACCGAACAGCAGCACCGGGACGCGCTCACCCGCTGGGACCCGGAGAAGTACAAGCGCGTCCATGCCCTCACCCACGCGGACCTCGGCGACAGCCTGGCCGCCCAGGCCCGCGCCGACGAAGCCGTCGCCGCCTGGACCCAGGCCCTGGTCCTCATGGAGGGCATGACCTCCGACCGCACCCGCAAGGCGATCACCTCGATCCGCACCACCCTCGCGGTCTACCAGCGCCGCCGCGTTCCCGGCGCCGCCGATCTCGCCCGCCGCGCCCGCGAGACCCTGGCCTAACATGCCCGACAACCCGCCCGACGAAGGGAACACCGTGACCCAGCAGACCGACGACCAGCCGAAGGCCCTCAAGCCGGCGCTCGAATCGATGACCCTGCTGGTCGCCGCCGTCATCGTCCACGACAAGGCCACCAACCGCGTCGTCCTCCTCCAACGCAGCGAGAACGCGAAGTTCGCCCAGGGAATGTGGGACCTCCCCGTCGGCAAGAGCGAGCCGGGCGAACCCATCACCGAAACCGCGGTCCGCGAGCTCTACGAGGAAACCGGCCTCACAGTGAAGCCCGAGTCCCTCAAGGTCGCCCACGTCATCCACGGAGCTTGGGGCGTGGAGGCCCCCAACGGCTTCCTCACCGTCGTCTTCGCAGTCCACGAATGGACCGGCGAACCCGAGAACCGAGAACCCCGCAAGCACGCCCAGGTCCGCTGGGTCGACGCCGACTCCGTCCCAGACGAATTCGTGGACACCACAGCCAGCGCCCTCCATCGGTACCTCGCGGGAGGCCCGCAGGTCTCGCTCGACGGCTGGAGATAGAGCGCCAAATGCAGCTTGGGGGCCCTTCACCATCCGCGCTCGGCACCCGAGTCGACCGCGTGCTCAACGACGGTCCGAAACGTCAACCCGCGTACTAGCATCGTTCCGTGATGATCGAGAGAGAGGCGAACCTGCTCCTGGTCTGGCTGCTTGGGGAGTCCAACCGCGACACCCAAGCCCTGGTGGACGCGGAGCCTTTCTGGTATCCCCCCGGCGATGATGGCCTGGTCGCCCTCATCGACTATCTCAGGGGGGAGGGCATGGTGCACAACACCGAGCTCTGCGCCTCTGGAACGGTCTGCTCGCTCACCGCACACGGAGTGGCTGAGGCTGAGCGGCTCATTGCAGACCGGAATAGCCCCCGCATAAGGCTCGACCATGCCATCAACGGGCTTGTAGCAGCCGCCATGGAGAACTACCCGACGACTCGACTGAAGTTGATCGACTTTCTGTGCTCCATGCGCATGGCCGTTCTGGACGAAACTCTGGAGGTTGCCGAAGTCTTCCGGGCCGTCGAATACCTAGAGGCGAACGGGATCGTGACGGTTGATGCCCGGTCGCCTCAAACAGTTCGTGCCGTCACCCTGACCACTCTCGGCATCGAGTGCGGGTTCAAAGATCCAATCTCTGTGAGGAACTTCTTGAACGATCAGCGACAGCCCGGCATCCATAACGAGTGGAACATCACCGTTAACGGGGGCGCGCCCCAGATGGGCCAGGGCAACACCCAGAACAACACCTTCGGCTACGACCCCCAGCAGCTCACGCAGTTCGCGCGCGAGGTTCTGGCCGCCGCACACTCCGCGGACGTGCCAGAGGAGGTCCGAGCCAGGGTCGTCGCCGACGTGGAGGATCTGCAGGCGGAGCTTGCCACAGCCGCGCCTGATTCCGGGCGGGTTCGCCAGCTCGCGGAGAGGGTGCTGCAGAGCGCCAGGGCCAACCTGCCCGCCCTTGGCTGGACAGGGGTTGCCCAGTTGGTTTCGGCAAGCCTCGGCATCCCACTCTTCTGAGCCGCGAGTAGCACCCAGCAGTCCGCACACAGTCCGCAGGACACCCGATCACGACCATCACACCCCATCGCCAGCCAACAGCAAAAGGCCAGGTCAGCGACCTGCAGCCACAATCGCTGCAGGTCACCGACCCGGCCCATTACTAGGAGACGAAGAAGGCCTGACCACGGGCTTTCGCCCCGGCCGGCGAGCGGTGCACCCTCGCGGGCCGGCGAACCGCCGCGGAAGGGGCCCGGCCGGTATCCCGGCCGGGCCCCTTCTCCGTCTCCGGGCACGGCCCCGCCCCGTCGCACCCCGGACGTCACCGGTGAAGCGCACGGGCGCACCCCCTTTCAGCCGTTCACGCCCGGACGACCGGGCGTCCCCCACCCTGCCGCGCGCCACCGCACGCTACTGCGCGCGCTCGTCCTGGGGAGTCTCCTCGGACTGTTCGGTGTACGCGCCGCACTTGGGTTCCGGCATGCTCCGGGACCCCAGGCGGGCACATAGGCGCCGAGCGTCTTGCGCCGCCGTACCACTGTGTCCACAGGCTGTCCGCAGTCGGGACAGACGTGCTCGTCTCTGCCCATGTCCTCAGGTTATTGCGGGACCCGGTCCGGCGCCCCCTCCCGCGGCCGGACGCCCCCCACCTCACCCACCGCGTCAGCGCCTCCTGCCGTACGTCCGCACGATCGCCCGTTCCCGAACGTGCGTACCTCCCCCAGGGTGAACTCGTGCAGGGCGAAGCCCGAGCCGAACATCGGCACGCCGGCGCCCAGCACGTTCGGGTACGTCTTGATCACGAGCTCGTCGATCTTCGTCGACGAACTCCCCGGCGAGCCGCGAACCGCCGCACAGACAGATGCGCGCAGGCGGTGCCGTCCTCCGTGATGTCGATACGTCCCCGGGCCAGCACCATGTCGACGAAGGCGGTCATCAGCCGGGGTGCAGGGGCCGGCGGTGCGGAGACGGGGCGGGGCCCGCGCACCGTAAGGATGCGCGGGCCCCGCCCTGTCCCGGTCTCAGTCGCTGCGCCGGGTCACGAACTCCGCCAGTGCGAGCAGTCCGCCCGCCGCCTCGGGGTCGGGAACCGCGCGGGACAGTTCGTACATCGCCCGGGCCATACGGTCCGCCGCCTGCAACTGGGCCCAGTCCCGGCCGCCCGCCCGCTCCACGGCGAGGACCGTGCGCTCCAGATCACCTTCCTCGTACGGCAGTCCGTAGAGCTCGGCGAGTTCGTCCGCCGCCGGGGTGCCCGAGGTCAGTGCGGCGACCACCGGCAAGGACTTCTTGCGGGCCATGAGGTCCGCCCCGGCCGGTTTGCCGGTGCGGCCCGGGTCTCCCCAGATGCCGATCACGTCGTCGATCAGCTGGAAGGCCAGCCCGGCCTCCCGGCCGAACGCGTCCAGCGCCTCCACGTGAGCCTCCCCCGCTCCGGCGTACAGCCCGCCGACCGCGCAGGCGCACCCGAGCAGCGCGCCCGTCTTGGCCTCGGCCATGGCGAGCACCTCGTCGAGTGCGACCTCGTGCGGGCCGCGCTTCTCGAGCGCCATGTCCACCTGCTGACCGGCGCACAGTTCGACCACACACGCCGCGAGCCGGGCGGCGGCCGCGGAGGACGCCGGGTGCGGATCCTCCGCGAGCACCCGCTGGGCAAGTGCCTGGAGGGCGTCGCCGGCGAGGATGGCGTCGGCGACGCCGAACACGGTCCACGCGGTGGGCCGGTGCCTGCGGGTGATGTCCCGGTCCATGACGTCGTCGTGCAGCAGTGTGAAGTTGTGGATCAGTTCCACCGCCGCGGCGGCCGGTACGGCGGGGGGCTGGGGACCGCCGAGCGCGGCGACCGCGGCCAGCACGAGCGCGGGACGTATCGCCTTGCCGTTGCCCACGGCGGGGGTGCCGTGGGCGTCCTGCCAGCCGAAGTGGTACCGCGCGACGCACCGCATCGGGCCCGGCAGCGACTCGACGGCCCGCCGCAACTCGGGATCGACCGATGCCCTCACCCGCTCCAGCAGCACCACCGCCTCCTGCCCCACGGGAGGACTCGACGCCGTGTCCTGCCCACCGGCTCCGTCCGGTCCGGTGAAGTCCTGCCTGCGCCTCCTGGCCGTGCTTCTCGGCTCGGCCGGGCACCTCGGCTCGGCCGGGCTCTGCTTCGTCTCCGTCATGAACTCACCCATGGATCACCTTGGGAGGTTGGCGGACGGTGGCGTCTCCGCTGTCGCTGGGCGCGTACCCCCAGGGTGTACCCGCCCTGCCGGGCGGGAACACGGCGTCGGGCCCGAGGGCGGTCACCCCCAGCGGCCGATCTCGACGTTCTCCAGGACACCGAGTGCGTCGGGCACCAGGACGGCCGCCGAGTAGTACGCCGTCACGAGGTACTTGATGATCGCCTGTTCGTTGATGCCCATGAACCGCACGGACAGGCTCGGCTCGATCTCGTCCGGGACGCCCGACTGCCTCAGTCCGACGACGCCCTGGTCCTCCTCGCCCGTCCGCATGCAGATGATGGACGTCGTCCTGGCATCGGTGACCGGAATCTTGTTGCACGGGAAGATCGGCACCCCGCGCCACGCGGGGATGCGGTTGCCTCCGACGTCGATGCTCTCCGGCACCAGGCCGCGCTTGTTGCACTCGCGGCCGAACGCGGCGATCGCGCGCGGATGGGCGAGGAACAGCTTGGACGCACGCCTGCGGCTGAGCAGTTCGTCCATGTCGTCCGGGCCCGGCACACCGTCGTGCGGCTGCAGCCGCTGGTCGTACTCGCAGTTGCTGAGCAGCCCGAACTCACGGTTGTTGATCAGCTCGTGCTCCTGGCGCTCCTTCAGCGCCTCCACGGTCAGCCGGAGCTGCTGCTCGGTCTGGTTCATGGGCTTGTTGTAGAGGTCGGCCACGCGCGTGTGGACCCGCAGCACCGTCTGGGCGACGCTCAGCTCGTACTCGCGCGGCGCGCCCTCGTAGTCGACGAACGTGTGCGGGATGTCCGGCTCACCGGTGTGGCCGGCGGCGAGGTCGATCTCCTTCTCGCCGTAGTTGTTGGTGCGCTGCCCGGGGATCGACTGCTGGCGTTCCAGATGGTCGCGCAGCGAGGCGGAGCGCTCCGCGACCTGGTCGACGGCCCGGCGGGGCAGGACCAGCACGGTGCACGCGGTGACCGCGCGGGCGGTGTGCTCCCAGACGGCGTCCGGCTCCAGGAGCGCGTGGTCCCCGAAGTGTGCTCCGTCGGCGAGGACCCCGAGGACCGCGTCGTCCCCGTAGGGGCCGGTGCCGACCTTCTCCACCTTGCCGTGGGCGAGCAGGAACACCTCCTCCGCCGGGCTGCCGAACTCGGCGAGCACGGCCCCGGGCTGGAACTCCCGCTGTTCGCAGCGCCGGGCGAGCTCGCTCAGCACCTCCTCGTCCTCGTACCCCCGCAGGGGCGGCAGTTCGCCGAGCTCGGCGGGGATCACGGTGACCTGGTCACCGGTCTTCACGAAGGTGATGCGGCCGTCGCCGACCGCGTAGCTGAGCCGCCTGTTCACCCGGTACGTGCCGCCCTGCACGTCGACCCAGGGCAGCATGCGGAGGAGCCAGCGCGAGCTGATCTCCTGCATCTGGGGCACGGACTTGGTGGTCGTGGCCAGGTTCCGTGCGGCAGCGGTGCCGAGACTCTGCTGCGGTTTCTCCTGCTCCGTGCGGACCTCATCGCCTACCGACATAACGGAACGCCCTCCCGGTCGTGCAGTGATCTGGCGCGGTCATGCGCCGATCGCGCCGATCAGCCTTCCAGCACGGATTGCGCCCGTGCTATTACACGAAAGAGCGGGAATGGACCTTTTGCCTCATGGGAACAATGGGGCCGCACGAACGGCCGGGGGCCGCGTGGCGACGGGAACCGATGACACGGCAGGGCGGGAACTTCATGATCCGGCCGTCCGTTTGATGCGGTGACGGGCCCTTCGGGCGATCCGACCGAATCGGAGACGGACATGGCGGGATTTCTGGACCGCGCCAAGGAGCAGGCCCAGCGCGGCCTCACACAGGGCAGGCAGAAACTCGACGAGGTGCAGGCCCAGCGCGCCGGAAACGATCTGCTGAAGAGACTCGGCGCCGCCTACTACGCGGAGCGCCGCGGCAGCGGCTCCCCGGCCGCCACCCAGCAGGCCCTCCAGGCGCTGGAGACCCACATCGCCACGCACGGGGACGACTTCCTGCGTCCCTGACACCGCGCTCCGCCTGCTCCCTGTCACCCCGGGCGCTCCGTGCCCGCCCGTCAACACGCGCACGCTCTTTCACCCTGCGCCCGAAGCCGCCCGGCCGCCCCGTTCGGCCTGTTCATCGGGCTGACCGATCAGCCGCACATCGTTTGAAGGAGGAATCCCCGCCTCCGGCTTGCGGTACAAGCGCGGTACGAGGCGGCCGCGACCGGCGGCCGTCGCGGCGTGAAGGAGGCGGTCATGGCCCCACCCATGTCCGCGGGCAGATTCATCGGCGTCCTCAGAGCCGAGGGCGTCACCGTCGTCGAAGTAGGTGACTGGAGGAAGCACAACCGCAACCACAAGGGTGCCTGGGGCCCGGTGCACGGTGTGATGGTCCACCACACGGTGACATCGGGCAGTGAACGGACGGTCCGTATCTGCCGGGACGGCTACGCGGGCCTGCCCGGCCCGCTGTGCCACGGAGTCATCACCAAGGACGGCCGCGTCCACCTCATCGGATACGGCCGTGCCAACCACGCGGGGCTGGGTGACGACGACGTCCTGAGGGCCGTGATCGCCGAGAAGGCCCTCCCCCTGGACAACGAGGCGAACACGGACGGCAACCGTCACTTCTACGGCTTTGAATGCGAGAACCTCGGCGACGGCGAGGACCCGTGGCCCGAGGCTCAGCTGGACGCCGTCGAGCGCGTCTCCGCCGCGATCTGCCGCCATCACGGCTGGACGGCCCGATCGGTGATCGGCCACCTGGAATGGCAGCCGGGCAAGGTGGACCCGCGGGGCTTCAGGATGGCGTCGATGAGGGAGCGCATCCACGCCCGGCTGAAGTAGCGGCAGCAGCGGCACGGAAGTACGCGGGAGTACACGCGTGACGCGGGGCGCCGGCCCCGGCGATCGGGCTGCCGCGGAACCTCGCGGCAGCCCGATCGCACTCCGGACCCCTGTGCCGGACAATGACCGGGTGAACGGCCCCGGCTCCCCCGACCACCCCCACCACCCCGCCCTCGCCGCCTTGCGGCCGCGGCTGCCGTCGCCCCTGCAGGACGTCACGGACGGACGGTTCGAGCGGCACGGGGTGCGGCTGGTGCTGAAGCGGGACGACCTCGTCCACCCGGAGCTGATAGGCAACAAGTGGCGCAAGCTGGCGCCGAACCTGGAGGCCGCGGCGGGCCGTACCGTCGTCACCTTCGGCGGCGCCTACTCCAACCATCTGCGCGCCACCGCCGCCGCGGGCCGCCTCCTGGGGCTGCCCACGGTGGGCGTGGTGCGCGGCCAGGAGCTCGCCGGCCGCCCCCTCAACCCCTCGCTGGCCCGGTGCGCGGCCGACGGCATGCGGCTGCACTTCGTGGAGCGGTCCGTGTACCGCCGCAAGGCCGAGCCCGAAACGCTGTCCGGCATCCTCCGCGCCGTGGGCGCCGAGGACGCCTACGTGGTCCCCGAGGGCGGCAGCAACTCCCCGGCCGTACGCGGATGCCGGCGGCTCGGTGAGGAGCTGCGCGGCCACGCGGACGTCGTCGCCCTCGCCTGCGGCACCGGCGGCACCCTCGCGGGCCTGGCCGCGGGTCTCGGACCCGGCCGGCGCACCCTGGGCATACCCGTGCTCAAGGGCGGCTTCCTGGACGGCGAGATACGCGCCCTGCAGCAGCGGGCGTTCGGCGGCCCCCTCGGCGACTGGTCCCTCGACGACCGTTTCCACTTCGGCGGTTACGCGCGGACCACGCCCACCCTCGACGCCTTCGCCGAGGACTTCGAGCAGCGCCACGGCCTCCCGGTCGAGCGGCTCTACGTCGCGAAAATGCTCTACGCGCTCGTCGCGCTCGCCGAGGAGGGGGCCTTCCCCCACGGCACGACGCTCGCCGCGGTGATCACCGGAGCACCGTTCGGCGGCTGACGCGGCGGCACCGTCCCGGCGCCACCGCGCCCCTCGCGCGTCCTGCCGCTACGCCTCCTGCCGGTAGGCCGCCGCCTCCTCCAGGTCCAGCCTGCGCAGCAGGGTCCGCAGCATCTCGTCGTCGATGTGCCGCGCGTCCCGCAGCTTCACGAACACCTCCCGTTCGATGCCGATCAGCTCCCGCGAGAGCCTGCGGTACATGTCGTCGACGCTCTCCCCCGTCACGGGGTTCACCGCGCCGAGCCGCTCCCACACCGCGTTGCGGCGCCGCTCCAGCACCGTGCGCAGCCGGTCGGCCAGCGGCGGCGGTAGCGCGTTGCGCTCGTCGGCGAGCAGTTCCGCCAGGCGCTGCTCGGCGGCCCTGGAGGCCTGGGCCTGGGCGTTGGCCTCGGCGAGGGTGTCGGCCTGTGCGTCCCGTCCGGGCAGCCCGAGCAGCCGGATCAGCGGCGGCAGGGTCACCCCCTGCACCACCAGCGTCCCGATCACCGTCGTGAAGGTCAGGAAGAGCAGGAGGTTGCGCTCCGGGAAGGGCTCGCCGTCCACCGTCAGCGGGATCGAGAACGCGATGGCGAGGGACACCACGCCCCGCATCCCCGCCCAGGCGACGACGAACGGTCCCTGCCAGCCGGGGTTCTTCTCCCGCTCCCTGATGCGCTTCGACAGCAGCCGCGGCAGGAAGGTCGCCGGGTAGACCCAGACGAACCGGGATGCGACCACCACGAGGAAGACCGCCAGCGCGTACCAGGTGACCCGCGTCCCCTCGTACTCCTCCCCCAGCCCCTCCAGCACGACCTTCAGTTGCAGTCCGATGAGTGCGAACACCGATGACTCCAGCAGGAAGGCGATCATCCGCCATACCGCCGCCTCCTGGAGCCGGGTGGCGAAGTCGACCTGCCAGTTGCGGTGTCCCAGGTAGAGGCCCACGACCACCACGGCGAGCACACCGGAGGCATGCACCCACTCGGCGAGCCCGTACGCCACGAACGGGATCAGCAGGGAGAGGGTGTTTTGCAGAAGCGCTTCCTTCAGATGGGTGCGCAGCCAGTGGATCGGCGCCATCAGCAGCAGCCCGACCACGATGCCGCCGACCGCCGCCAGCGCGAATTCGCCCAGCGCGCCCGACCAGGTCGCCCCCTCGCCGATCGCGGCCGCCAGGGCCACCCGGTAGGCGGTGATCGCGGTGGCGTCGTTCACCAGGGACTCGCCCTGCAGGATCGTGGTGAGCCGGGACGGCAGTCCCACCCGGCGGGCGATGGCGGTCGCCGCGACCGCGTCCGGCGGTGCCACCACCGCCCCGAGCACCAGTGCCGCCGGCAGCGGCAGACCGGGCACGAGCAGATGGGCGGCCCAGCCGACGGCGAAGGTCGCGAACAGGACGTAGCCCACCGACAGCAGCGCCACGGGCCTCAGCTGGGCCCGCAGGTCGAGGTAGGAGCTCTCGGTGGCCGCCGTGTAGAGCAGCGGGGGGAGGATCAGCGGCAGGAAGATTTCGGGGTCGAGCCCGTACTCGGGCACTCCGGGCACGAACGAGACGGCCAGGCCCACCGCGACGAGCAGCAGCGGGGCCGGGACCGGCGCGCGGCGGGCCGCTCCGGCGACCGCTGCGCTGCCCGCGACCAGCAACAACAAGGGCAACACGTCCATGGGTCCGGTCCACTCCCGTCTCCGCGCGGCGTGCCGCGCACCCGTCGTAATGTGGCAATCATGAAACAGTGCACGCACACCGAAGCGCTGCCGCAGCCCGAACCCGCACCTCTGACCGAGACGTGCGAGGAGTGTCTGGCGGCCGGCACACACCCGGTGCAGCTGCGGCTGTGCCTGGAGTGCGGGCACGTCGGCTGCTGCGACTCCTCGCCGGGCCGGCACGCGACCGGGCATCATGAGGAGAGCGGCCATCCCGTCATGCGGACCCTTGAGCCGGGCGAGACCTGGCGCTGGTGCTTCGTCGACAACGTTCTCGTCTGAGCGGCGGCGGACAGGCGGCACGGCCCGTTCGAAAATCGCTGACACGAGAGCGTGCTCGTGTGGCACGGTTCGACGGTCCGTCGCATGGGTACGTCAACCCGGCGAGCGCTCTTCCTATTTGAAGCCCGCAGACCCCTAGCCACCGAGCGTATTCATAGTATTACTATGAGTGACAGTACGGGGCGGGGCCCCCGGGACAGGTAACTTCTGCGCGCGGTAGCGTCACCGCTGAACCACGTAGCGCGTTACCCCGGGGGGCGACCCCTCGGACCCCGAAACAGCTTGCACCACCTTGGAGGTGAGGGTGTCCCAGATCGCAGGCGAGCCCACGACCCAGGACTTCGTGGAAGTCCGGCTGCCGGCCGCGGGTGCCTACCTGTCGGTACTGCGTACGGCCACGGCCGGTCTCGCGGCCCGTTTGGACTTCACCCTCGACGAGATCGAGGACCTCCGCATCGCGGTGGACGAGGCCTGCGCGATCCTGCTGCAGCAGGCCGTGCCCGGCTCGGTGCTCAGCTGTGTCTTCCGGCTCGTCGACGACTCACTGGAAGTCACGGTATCGGCCCCGACCACGGACGGCCATGCCCCCTCGCGGGACACCTTCGCCTGGACCGTGCTGTCGGCCCTGGCGGGCAAGGTGTCGTCCGCCGTCGACGACGACAAAACCGTTTCGATCAGCCTCTACAAACAGCGCGGCGCGGGCCCCGGCCCGGCGTGAGGAACGGGGACGGGCCGGTGCGGGACGAAGAGCGCGGCACACGGGAACTCCCCGCCGAGGACGGGGGTCGGCCCTGCTCGGTCGGGGCCGGGACGCCGGGGCCGGACGGTCCGGGCGGAACACGGCGCTGGGCGGACGGCGTCGACGGCATCCCCGAGCAGGCCCGGCCGCACCCGGAGGACGGATCCCCGGCGGTGGCCGGGACGTCCCGGTGGGCGGGGCCGGTCGACGGCGAGGAGCGCACGACGCTCTCCGACGGACGACGGAATCCGGAGGGTGCGGTACGGAACACCACGTCCTCGGAAGGGCGGCGTCTGGTGACGGCGGGCGGGACTATGAGCGAGCACGAGCGAAACGCTGAGCAGCGCGTGCAGGGCACGCAGCACGATCCGCAGGACCGCAGCGGGGCGCGGGCGATGTTCGTCGAGCTGCGCGAGCTGAGCCAGGGCAGCGCCGAGTACGCGGAGCTGCGCAACCAGCTGGTCCGGATGCATCTGCCGCTCGTCGAGCATCTCGCGCGCCGCTTCCGCAATCGCGGCGAGCCGCTGGACGACCTCACGCAGGTCGCCACCATCGGTCTGATCAAGTCGGTGGACCGTTTCGACCCGACCCGCGGGGTGGAGTTCTCCACGTACGCCACGCCCACGGTGGTCGGCGAGATCAAGCGCCACTTCCGGGACAAGGGCTGGGCCGTCCGGGTCCCGCGCCGGCTGCAGGAGCTCCGCCTGGCCCTGACGACGGCCACCGCGGAGCTCTCCCAGCAGCACGGCCGCTCCCCCACGGTCCACGAGCTCGCCGAGAAGCTGTCGATCTCGGAGGAGGAGGTCCTGGAGGGCCTGGAGTCGGCGAACGCCTACTCGACCCTCTCCCTGGACGTCCCCGACACGGACGACGAGTCGCCCGCGGTCGCGGACACCCTGGGCGCGGAGGACGAGGCGCTGGAGGGCGTCGAGTACCGCGAGTCGCTCAAGCCGCTCCTGGAGGACCTGCCGCCTCGCGAGAAACGCATTCTGCTGCTGCGCTTCTTCGGCAACATGACCCAGTCACAGATCGCCCAGGAGGTCGGCATCTCCCAGATGCACGTCTCCCGCCTGCTGGCCCGCACCCTGGCCCAGCTCCGGGAGAAGCTGCTGGTCGAGGAGTGACCCCGGATCGCGGCGCACACGGCGCCGCGAGGGCCGACCGGTCGTACGGGCGCACGGACCGTACGGGCCCGCAGACCGGTCGTACGGCCGCTACTTCGGTTCCCCCGCCTCGCCCGGTGCCCTGATCCCGAGGGCCCGGGTCGTCACGGGGTTCACCAGCAGTACGAGCGCGGTGACCGCGACGACCGCCAGGGCGATCCCGCCCGGGATGGCGATGCTGTCGGCCTGGAGCAGGTTGTACGCGACCGGCAGCGCCAGTATCTGGGTGATGACCGCGGGGCCCCGGCTCCAGCCGCGGCGCAGGAACAGCCCGCGCGCGGCGAGCAGCGGCAGCAGCGCGAGCACGATCAGCGTGACGCCTCCGGTGACGGCCGAGCGGCGGTCGTCCGCGTCTCCCGTCATCCCCACCACCAGCATGGCGACACCGCCGACGGCGAGGGCCGCCCCCTCCAGCGCGGCCAGCGCCGCCGCGGCGGTCAGCCGCCCGGGACGCGGCTCGACGGCGGTGTCATCCGGTGTGGTGGGGTTCTGCTCAGAGCTCACCCCTGAAGGGTAGCCCCCGCCCATCCCCGGCGGCCGGGCCCCCGCAGCCGTGCACGCGCGGGCGCCCGTGCACGCCGCCCGCCGCGCACACGCCGTCCGCCCGGCCTGCGCGCGCCCGTCCCACCCGGCAGGCGACAGCCCCCGTGCGCCCCACGTGTCCGGCATCACGCCCGAACGCCCTCGTGATCCCTGCTGTGGTCTGGGCCGGAATACCGCCCAGTAGGTAACCTGCAACGCATGCGTGCACTTCTCGTGGTCAATCCGGCAGCAACCACCACAAGCGCACGTACGCGCGATGTCCTGATCCACGCGCTCGCGAGCGAGATGAAGCTGGAGGCGGTCACCACCGAGTACCGCGGGCACGCCCGGGACCTCGGCCGCCAGGCGGCGGAGAGCAAGGACATCGAGCTGGTCGTCGCCCTCGGCGGCGACGGCACCGTCAACGAGGTCGTGAACGGCCTCCTGCACCAGGGTCCCGACCCGGCGAACCTCCCCGGCCTCGCGGTGGTCCCCGGCGGCTCCACCAATGTCTTCGCCCGCGCCCTGGGCCTGCCCAACGACGCCGTCGAGGCTACGGGCGCCCTGCTGGACGCCCTGCGCGAGGGCCGCGAGCGCACGGTCGGCCTGGGCCTGGCCGCCGGCACCCCGGGCACCGAGGACGAGGCCGTCCCGGCCCGCTGGTTCACCTTCAACGCGGGCCTCGGTTTCGACGCGGGCGTGGTCGGCCGTGTCGAGCAGCAGCGCGAGCGGGGCAGACGCTCCACACACGCCCTGTATCTGCGCCAGGCGGTCCGCCAGTTCCTCGGGGAGCCGCACCGCCGGCACGGGACCATCACCCTGGAGCGCCCGGGCATCGACCCGGTGACCGATTTGGTGCTGTCCATAGTCTGCAACACCTCTCCGTGGACGTATCTGATCAATCGCCCGGTGTACGCGTCGCCTAAGGCCTCGTTCGACAAGGGGCTCGATGTGCTCGGTCTCAGCCGGATGTCGACGGCCGCGGTTGCCCGGTATGCCACCCAGTTGCTCACTTCGTCCCCCGAGCGCGGACCCCATGGGAAGCACGCCGTCTCCCTGCACGATCTGACCGACTTCACCTTGCATTCGAAGGTGCCGCTCCCCCTCCAGATGGACGGAGACCACCTGGGGCTGCGTACGAGCGTGACGTTCACAGGCGTACGCCGTGCACTGCGTGTGATTGTGTGAGCGGAACGGGCAAAAGTCCTTCCACTCGAACGTTTAGGCCAGGATCCACCCCTTGGAAGTACGGCTGTGACCTAGTCGACACCAAGGAATCAAAAAAAACTTTCCGGAAGGGGTTGTATCCGCCGCTGAGGTTTGCGAGTCTCTACGTGGCGCTCGGGACGGCCCGCATCATCGGCCTCGACAGAGCACCGGAACCCCTCCTCAAATCCAAGGACCACACCAGACGATCTGGTGATCGGCCCTTCACTTGTTGAGGGATTCGTGAAAGCGTTCACATTCACAAGCAACTTGCACGTAATACCCACGGAGAGGTAGCAGCCATGGACTGGCGTCACAACGCCGTTTGCCGCGAGGAAGACCCCGAGCTCTTCTTCCCCATCGGCAACACCGGTCCTGCGCTGCTGCAGATCGAGGAAGCCAAGGCTGTCTGCCGTCGCTGCCCGGTGATCGAGCAGTGTCTGCAGTGGGCGCTCGAGTCCGGTCAGGACTCCGGCGTCTGGGGTGGTCTCAGCGAGGACGAGCGCCGCGCGATGAAGCGCCGCGCCGCTCGCAACCGGGCCCGTCAGGCCTCCGCCTGACAATCCCACCCAGCGACAGCCTGAGCTTGGCGGCGCGTACAGCGAGTACGCATCTCCCGCCCCCGAGCCGCAGCGCGCAGTGCCCCCGATGCGCAGCAACACAAGCTGGCAGCGAGCAGCTGAGCCCCGGACCCGCAACGGTCCGGGGCTTTTTGCTGTACGGATGTGCACGGATGTGCAGATGCGGATCGCTGTGGGCGTGTGCGAGTGCGCACACCCCGGTACGGCGCTACTTGTGCGCGCGGACCGGGATGTCGAAGATCACCTGCGTGCCCCGCTCGGGCGCGGGCACCATGTCGAACGTGCCGCCCAGTTCGCCCTCCACCAGCGTCCGGACGATCTGCAGACCGAGGTTGCCCGAGCGGTGCGGGTCGAAGCCCTCCGGGAGGCCGACCCCGTCGTCCTGGACGGTGACGAGGAGGCGGGCCTCCTTCGACGTACCGCCGCGCACGGCCGCGACCTCGACGGTGCCCGTGTCGCCCTGGCGGAAGCCGTGCTCCAGGGCGTTCTGCAGGACCTCGGTGAGAACCATGGAGAGCGGGGTGGCGACCTCGGCGTCCAGGATGCCGAAGCGGCCGGAGCGCCGGCCGGTGACCTTGCCCGGTGAGATCTCGGCGACCATGGCGAGGACGCGGTCGGCGATCTCGTCGAACTCCACGCGCTCGTCCAGGTTCTGGGACAGCGTCTCGTGCACGATCGCGATGGAGCCGACCCGCCGTACGGCCTCCTCCAGGGCCTCGCGGCCGCGCTCCGACTCGATGCGCCGGGCCTGGAGGCGGAGCAGGGCCGCGACCGTCTGCAGGTTGTTCTTGACGCGGTGGTGGATCTCCCGGATCGTCGCGTCCTTGGTGATCAACTCGCGTTCGCGGCGGCGGAGTTCGGTGACGTCGCGGAGGAGGACGAGGGAACCGATGCGCGTGCCCTTGGGCTTGAGCGGGATCGCGCGGAACTGGATCACACCGTCGTGGGCCTCGATCTCGAACTCGCGCGGCGCCCAGCCGCTCGCCACCTTGGCCAGTGCCTCGTCGACCGGGCCGCGGGACGGGGCGATCTCGGCGGTGGTGGTGCCGAGGTGGTGGCCCACGAGGTCGGCGGCCAGGCCGAGGCGGTGGTAGGCCGACAGTGCGTTCGGGGAGGCGTACTGGACGATGCCGTCGGCGTCGAGGCGGATCAGCCCGTCACCGACGCGCGGCGCCGCGTCCATGTCCATCTGCTGGTCCGGGAACGGGAACGACCCGGCGGCGATCATCTGGGCCAGGTCGGAGGCGCTCTGGAGGTACGTCAGCTCCAGCCGGCTCGGGGTGCGGACGGTCAGCAGATTGGTGTTGCGCGCGATGACACCGAGGACACGCCCCTCCCGTCGTACGGGGATGGACTCGACCCGGACCGGGACCTCCTCGCGCCACTCGGGGTCGCCCTCGCGCACGATGCGGCCCTCGTCGAGGGCGGCGTCCAGCATCGGCCGGCGGCCGCGCGGGACGAGGTGGCCGACCATGTCGTCCTGGTAGGAGGTCGGGCCGGTGTTGGGGCGCATCTGCGCCACCGAGACATAGCGGGTGCCGTCCCGGGTGGGGACCCAGAGAACCAGGTCGGCGAAGGAGAGGTCGGCGAGCAGCTGCCACTCCGACACCAGCAGGTGCAGCCACTCCAGGTCGGAGTCGCTGAGCGCGGTGTGCTGGCGGACGAGTTCGTTCATGGACGGCACGTGTGCGAGCGTACCTGGCGGTTCGGACATGGCCGGGAAGTGCGGCTGTGGAGGGAGGGGCGCCGGCGCCTCCGGGCCCGGGAACACCCGCGGGCCGCGGCGCCTGGGAGGGACCCTCAACCCTCCCGGCACCGCAGCCCGGAGCAACAACGGCCGCGGGGTGTGCGGTCCCGGTCGGCCGAAGGGCGAGGAGCCGGAGCAGTCAGGGCAGAGAGCGCCGTCTCCTCGGTCCGCCCTCCTGTGCGGGGAGGACGGAGGTCCGTGGTTCGCATGCCGTGTGCTTCACATGCTTTACCTACGCATTGTGGACTAGACCACAGCGAGTGTCCATGCGTCGGCGGATGTTTGTTGTTGTCCCATTGTCCAACATCTGCCGATGACCTGAACGCAGAGTAGCCCGCCGCGGCCCCGGCGCGGAGTCGGAATCGCGCACTCGCGGGCTCGAATGTGGCGGTGGGGCGCAGTCGGGGGGCGCCCTGAGGAAGCGTTTCTGTTAGATTGGTCTAAACCACCTAGCTCCTTCCGGGTTCCCCGGGTATCCGTCGAGTCCCTTCCCGAGTTCCTCTCCAGATCGGCAGGCCCAGCGTGGAAGTTGTCATCGTCCCGGACGCCAGGGCGGGCGGCGAGCTCGTCGCCGAGGCCATGGCGCAGCTGCTCCGGCGCACACCGGACGCCCTGCTCGGCGTGGCCACCGGCTCGACCCCGCTGCCCGTCTACGAAGCGCTGGCGGCCAGGGTGGACGCGGGCGCGGTGGACACCTCGCGCGCGCGGATCGCCCAGCTCGACGAGTACGTCGGACTGCCGTCCGAGCACCCGGAGTCGTACCGCTCCGTGCTCCGCCGCCAGGTGCTCGAACCGCTCGGCATCGGCATGGACGCGTTCCTGGGACCGGACGGCACCGCCGAGGACGTACAGGCCGCGTGCGAGGCGTACGACAAGGCCCTGGCCGACGCCGGGGGCGTCGACCTCCAGCTGCTGGGGATCGGGACGGACGGGCACATCGGGTTCAACGAGCCGTGCTCCTCGCTCGCCTCCCGTACACGGATCAAGACCCTCACCGAGCAGACCCGCGTCGACAACGCGCGGTTCTTCGACGGCGACATCGAGCAGGTGCCGCACCACGTGATCACCCAGGGGATCGGCACGATCCTGGAGGCGCGGCACCTGGTGCTGCTCGCGACGGGCGAGGGCAAGGCCGACGCGGTGGCGGCGACCGTGGAGGGCCCCGTCGCCGCGGTGTGCCCGGCCTCGGCGCTGCAGCTGCACCCGCACGCCACGGTCGTCGTGGACGAGGCCGCCGCGTCCAAGCTGAAGCTGGCGGACTACTTCCGGCACACGTACGCCAACAAGCCGGAGTGGCAGGGGATCTGATCCGGTTCGCCGGACGCACGGCGCACGGTATAGACCTACGGCCTACGGCACGCGGCGTACGGCAAGGCGGCGGGCCCCTCGGCGGAGCACCGACACCTTGGCCGCCGGAATCGGTCCGCGGACCGATGATGCGGACCAGCGCGAGGCGCTTGGCCCGGACCGGGGACGCGGGAGCCCGCGGGAGAAGCAGGAGGTCCGGAGCCCGATGTTCGGGCGGGCCGGTCCGAGGTGATGGACTAGACCAACGAGGGGCGCGAAGGTATACAGAGGGGATCACGGCGGATGCGAGGGGATACCCGCACACGAAGCCGTGCCACGATGTGAGCCGAGACCGGCGGTCCGTCCGTCGTGTCGGCATCCGGAGCCGGGAAGGCGGAGCATGAGCACCGACGTCAGCAGTGCGGAGAACGAGAGCGGGGCGCCCGTCCGCACCGCGCGCGTGCCGAAGTACTACCGCCTGAAGAAGCACCTGCTCGACATGACGGAGACGCTCCCGCCGGGCACGCCGGTGCCGCCGGAGCGCACGCTCGCCGCCGAGTTCGACACCTCGCGCACCACCGTGCGCCAGGCCCTGCAGGAGCTGGTCGTCGAGGGCCGGCTGGAGCGTATCCAGGGCAAGGGCACGTTCGTGGCCAAACCCAAGGTCTCCCAGGCGCTCCAGCTCACCTCGTACACCGAGGACATGCGCGCCCAGGGACTCGAACCCACCTCGCAGCTGCTGGACATCGGTTACGTGACCGCCGACGACAGTCTCGCCGGGCTGCTCGACATAGCCTCCGGCGGCCGGGTGCTGCGCATCGAGCGGCTGCGCATGGCGAACGGCGAGCCGATGGCGATAGAGACGACCCATCTGTCCGCCAAGCGCTTCCCCGCGCTGCGCAGGTCGCTGGTGAAGTACACGTCCCTCTACACCGCGCTGGCCGAGGTGTACGACGTCCACCTCGCCGAGGCCGAGGAGACCATCGAGACCTCGCTGGCCACCCCGCGCGAGGCCGGCCTGCTCGGTACGGACGTGGGCCTGCCCATGCTGATGCTCTCCCGCCACTCCCTGGACAAGGAGGGCAAGCCGGTGGAGTGGGTGCGGTCGGTCTACCGGGGGGACCGGTACAAGTTCGTGGCGCGGTTGAAGCGGCCCGTCGAGTAGGCCCGCCGAGGGCGGCACGGCGAACCGTACGACCGTACGCCTGGCGCACATCCACTCGTGCTCGCGGTGTAGCGCGCCCCCTCTTCCCGCACTACGGTCCTCCCGTCATCGCATGGACGGGAGGACTCTCCGGTGCGCATCGCGAACGCTCAGAACAGTCCCCGTACGAGCCGCGCGCGTGCGCGGACCGTCATTGTCTGGACCATCGTGGCCCTCGTCGGCGCAATCGGCTGGGGCGTGCTCGCCCTCGCCCGCGGCGAGGAGGTCTCCGCCGCCTGGATGGTCGCGGCGGCTCTCGGCTCGTACGCCATCGGTTACCGCTTCTACGCCAGGTTCATCCAGTACCGGGTGCTGAAGGCCGACCGGACGCGGGCCACTCCGGCGGAGCGGCTGAACAACGGCATCGACTTCCACCCCACCGACCGCCGGGTGCTGCTCGGGCACCACTTCGCGGCGATCGCGGGCGCGGGCCCGCTGGTCGGGCCGGTGCTCGCCGCGCAGATGGGGTATCTGCCGGGCACCATCTGGATCGTCGCGGGCGTCATCTTCGCGGGCGCCGTGCAGGACATGGTGGTGCTGTTCTTCTCGACGCGCCGGGACGGCCGGTCGCTCGGGCAGATGGCCCGCGAGGAGATCGGCCCGGTGGGCGGCGCCGCCGCGCTGCTCGCCGCCTTCGCCATCATGATCATCCTGCTCGGTGTGCTGGCGCTCGTCATCGTCAACGCGCTCGCGGAGTCGCCATGGGGCACCTTCTCCATCGCGATGACCATTCCGATCGCCCTCTTCATGGGCTTCTATCTGCGGGTGCTCCGGCCGGGGCGGGTCAGCGAGGTCTCGCTGATCGGTGTCGCCCTGCTGCTGTTCGCGCTGGTCTCGGGCCGCTGGGTCGCTCAGTCGTCGTGGGCCGACGCCTTCACCCTCGCCCCGTCCACGCTGGTGATCTGGCTGGTGGCGTACGGATTCGTCGCCTCGATCCTGCCGGTGTGGATGCTGCTCGCGCCCCGCGACTACCTCTCCACCTTTATGAAGATCGGCACGATTCTGCTGCTCGCGGCCGGTGTGGTCGTCACCCTGCCGACGCTGCGGATGCCCGCGGTCACGGACTTCGCGACCCGCGGGGACGGCCCGGTGTTCGCGGGCTCGCTGTTCCCCTTCGTCTTCATCACCATCGCGTGCGGCGCGCTCTCCGGTTTCCACGCGCTCATCTCCAGCGGTACGACACCGAAGATGATCCAGAAGGAGACGCAGGTCAGACTGATCGGCTACGGCTCGATGCTGATGGAGTCGTCCGTGGCCGTGATGGCGCTGGTCGCGGCCTCGGTGATCGACCCGGGCCTGTACTTCGCGATGAACGCGCCCGCCGGCGTCATCGGCGACACCGTGCAGAACGCCTCGCAGGTGGTGACCGGTTGGGGCTACCAGATCTCGCCCGAGGACCTCGCGGCCGCGGCACGGCAGGTGGAGGAGTCGTCCCTGCTGTCCCGCACCGGTGGCGCGCCCACGCTGGCGGTCGGGGTATCGGAGATCTTCGCCCAGGTCACCGGGGACGGGATGCGCGCCTTCTGGTACCACTTCGCGATCATGTTCGAGGCGCTGTTCATCCTCACCGCGCTCGACGCCGGCACGCGCGTGGGGCGCTTCATGCTGCAGGACACCCTCGGCAACGTCTACCGGCCGCTCAAGAACGTCAGCTGGAAGCCGGGGCTGGTCCTCACCAGCGGCATCGTCTGCGGGCTGTGGGGCTACTTCCTGTGGGTGGGCGTCCATGAGCCGCTCGGCGGGATCAACCAGCTCTTCCCGGTCTTCGGCATCTCCAACCAGCTGCTGGCGGCGGTCGCCCTGACCGTGTGCACCACGCTGCTGGTGAAGTCCGGGCGGCTGAAGTGGGCCTGGATCACGGGCGTTCCGCTCGCCTGGGACGCGACGGTGACGCTCACCGCCAGCTGGCAGAAGGTGTTCTCCGACGATCCGCGCGTGGGCTTCTTCAAGCAGCGGGAGATCTACCAGGACGCCATCGACCGGGGCGAGGTGATCGCACCCGCGAAGACCATGGACGACATGCACACCGTCGTCACCAACTCCACGGTGGACGGCGTCCTGACGGCCGTCCTGGCGCTGCTGATCGTCGTCGTGATCGCCGACGCGGCCCGGGTGTGCGTCCGCCATGTCCGCCGGCCGGCGCTGTCGACGCTGAGCGAGGCCAGGTACGTCAAGTCGAAGCTCGTCGCCCCGGCCGGGCTGTTCCCGACCGGGGAAGAGCGGGAGGAGGCGGAGCGCGATGCGGTCGGCGCTGGTCAGGGCGGTTAGGAGGACGGCCGAGGGGGTGCGCTGGTACGTACGGGAGCTGACCGGCGAGTCGGCGTACGACCGGTACGTCGAGCATCTGCGCGCCCATGACCCCGACGCGCCCGTGCCGTCCCGCCGGGAGTTCGAGCGTATGCGGACCGACCGGCAGGACGCGGACCCGCGGCAGGGGTTCCGCTGCTGCTGATCCGCTCGCCGATCACGAGGCGCGGACTCCCGTGAGCGCCGGGCCCGGGCCCGGCGCTCATGGCCGATCCGTTATACGGACAGGGGTTCCATTAATTGGGACCGTCCCCTAAATTTCCTGCCCATTACAGAGGTGATCAACGAGGGAGCGGAGCCGCGTCATGTCGGAAGTGCCCAAGGCGCCTGAAGTGCGGGAGCCGGTGGTGACACCGGTCCGTGTGGTCATCGCCCTCTGTCTCGTGGCGCCCTTCGTGGCGATGCTGTGGGTCGGCTCGTACTCCTCGGTGGATCCCACGTTCATCGGCATCCCGTTCTTCTACTGGTACCAGATGGCCTGGGTGCTCATCTCCACGGTGCTCACCGCCGTCGCGTACAAGCTGTGGCAGCGTGACCAGCGCGCCCAGCGCGCCCGCAAGAACCGGACCGAGGCACGGGACGGGGGTGCGTCGGCATGAAGGACGGCGTGAACGGTGTGGCTCTCACCGTCTTCATCCTCTTCTTCGTGGCCGTCACGGTCATGGGCTTCCTCGCCTCCCGCTGGCGCAGGGCCGCGAACGAGCAGAGCCTCGACGAATGGGGCCTCGGCGGACGGTCGTTCGGCACCTGGGTCACCTGGTTCCTGCTCGGCGGCGACCTCTACACGGCTTACACCTTCGTGGCGGTGCCGGCTGCGATCTACGCGGCGGGCGCGTCCGGCTTCTTCGCGGTGCCGTACACCATCCTGATCTATCCGCTGATCTTCACCTTCCTGCCACGGCTGTGGTCGGTGTCGCACAAGCACGGCTATGTGACGACCTCCGACTTCGTGCGCGGGCGCTTCGGCTCCAAGGGCCTGTCGCTGGCGGTGGCGCTGACCGGGCTGCTGGCCACGATGCCGTACATCGCGCTCCAGCTCGTCGGCATCCAGGCGGTCCTGGACGTGATGGGCGTGGGCGGCGGTGAGGACACGCACTGGTTCATCAAGGACCTGCCGCTGCTGATCGCCTTCGGTGTGCTCGCGGCGTACACGTACTCGTCCGGGCTGCGCGCCCCCGCGCTGATCGCGTTCGTGAAGGACACGCTGATCTACATCGTCATCGCGGTGGCGATCATCTACATCCCGATCAAGCTGGGCGGCTTCGACGCGATCTTCGACGCGGCGGGCAAGGCTTTCGGCGAGACCAACCCGGCGACGGGCGCACCGCGCGGCGCGGTGGTCCCGAACGAGGCCGGCCAGTGGACGTACGCCACCCTGGCCCTCGGCTCGGCGCTCGCGCTCTTCATGTACCCGCACTCGATCACGGCGACGCTGTCCTCGAACAGCCGTGAGGTGATCCGCCGCAACGCCACGATCCTGCCGCTGTACTCCCTGATGCTCGGCTTCCTCTCGCTGCTGGGCTTCATGGCGATCGCGGCCGGCATCAAGGTGCAGAACGGCCAGCTGGCCATCCCGCAGCTCTTCGAGACCATGTTCCCGGACTGGTTCGCGGGCGTGGCCTTCGCGGCGATCGGCATCGGCGCGCTGGTCCCGGCGGCCATCATGTCGATCGCGGCCGCGAACCTCTTCACCCGCAACATCTACAAGGACTTCATCAAGCGCGACGCCACGCCCGAGCAGGAGACCAAGGTCTCCAAGCTGGTGTCGCTGCTGGTGAAGGTGGGTGCGCTGGTCTTCGTCCTGACCATGGACAAGACGGTCGCCATCAACTTCCAGCTGCTCGGCGGCATCTGGATCCTGCAGACCTTCCCGGCACTGGTGGGCGGCCTGTTCACCCGCTGGTTCCACCGCTGGGCGCTGCTCGGCGGCTGGGCGGTCGGCATGCTGTACGGGACGATCGCCGCGTACAACGTCTCCTCGCCGACCCAGGCGCACTTCGGCGGCTCCTCGGCGGAGATCCCGGTCATCGGCCACATCGGCTACATCGGTCTGACGGCCTTCGTGCTCAACGTCGTCGTCACGGTCGTCCTCACCTTCGTCATGCGGGCGCTCAAGGCCCCCGACGGCGTCGACGAGACCAGGCCGGAGGACTACACGGCGGACGCGGGCGACGCGGGGGTGTCGGTGGAGCTGCCGAAGGTGGGCACCGGGCACTGACGTCCTCATGGGGCCGCCGTCCTCCCTGGTCGAGGGAGGACGGCGGCCTCTGTCGTACCCCTGCGGCAGACTGCGGGCCATGGACTTCACGATCGGGCCGGCCGGGCCGGAGGAGTACGACCCCCTGGGAGAGATCACCGCGCAGGCCTACCTCCGGGACGGCCTCCTGGACTTCGGGGAGAGTGACGCGTACCTCGGCGAACTGCGGGACGTGGCCAAGCGGGCGGCCACGGCCGAGGTGCTCGTCGCCGTCGCCGACGGCCGGGTGCTCGGCGGGGTGACCTTCGTGCCGGCCGGCGGACCCATGGCCGACATCGCGCGGGCCGGGGAGGCCGAGATACGCATGCTCGCGGTGGCGCACGCGGCACGGGGGCGAGGCGTCGGCGAGGCCCTGGTGCGGGCGTGCGTCGACCGGGCCCGGACCGTCGAGGGCTGTGCGCGCGTCGTGCTGTCCAGCCAGCGCGCGATGCGCTCCGCCCACCGCATCTACGAGCGCCTCGGCTTCCTCCGTACCCCGGACCGCGACTGGAACCCCCTCCCGGACCTCGACGACATCACTCTGGTCACCTATCAGTTCACCCTTTGAGAGCCTCACGCGGGGCTCTCACGACACAACATATGGGGCCGCTTGCCCGGCCGGGCACAACATGTATGCTCGTGCTCGCTGTCGCCGCAGGGGAATCCGGTGCGAATCCGGAACTGTCCCGCAACGGTGTACTTGTGCGTGTTCGCCCGTCCGAGCGCCCACTTGTCCAGTCCGAGTACCTGCCGACGGTGCGCCCGGCCGTCCGGCCCGGGCGCCCTGACGTCCGGGCCTCGCGGAATGGGCCGGTGGACGCGCCGCGTGCCGGCCGGCTGATGCCCGATGCCCGCGCGCCGGCCGTGTGCCTCCACTCCCTCCTCCGACAGGCCCCAGCCGAGCGAGGGAGAGCCCCACGTGACCATCGCGCCACCGGATCCGGCCGCAGTCACCGCACCGAACCCCGACGGTCCCGGTACCGCGCTGCTGCGCACCCTGACCGAGCTCACCGCCGACCTCCCCGACACCGACCCCGGCCGGGTCGCCGCCGCCGCACTGCGTGGCCGCTCGGCCCACGCGGACGAGGCGGAGCTGCGGGAGCTGGCCACCGAGGCGGCGGCGGGGCTCATCTCCGAGGACCCCGCCTACTCGCGGCTGGCCGCCCGGCTGCTGACCGTCGGCATCGCCGAGGAGGCGGCCTCGCAGGGGGTGCGCTCCTTCTCCGGATCGGTCGCGGCCGGGCACCGCGAGGGTCTGATCGCGGACCGCACCGCCGAGTTCGTGACGCTGCACGCGGCGCGCCTCGACGCGCTGGCCGGCGCCGCCGTCGCCGAGGGCGCCGACGACCGCTTCGGCTACTTCGGCCTGCGGACCCTGCACAGCCGCTATCTGCTCCGCCACCCGGTCACCCGGCGGGTCGTCGAGACCCCTCAGCACTTCCTGCTGCGCGTCGCCTGCGGTCTCGCCGAGGACGGCACCGACCGCTCCGTCGACGAGGTCGCCGCGCTGTACGGGCTGATGAGCCGCCTGGAGTACCTGCCCTCCTCCCCCACCCTCTTCAACTCCGGCACGCGGCACCCCCAGATGTCGTCCTGCTACCTGCTCGACTCGCCCCGGGACGAGCTGGACTCCCTCTACGAGCGCTACCACCAGGTGGCCCGCCTCTCGAAGCACGCGGGCGGTATCGGGCTCGCCTACTCCCGCATCCGCGCGCGGGGCGCCCTGATCCGCGGCACCAACGGGCACTCCAACGGCATCGTCCCGTTCCTGAAGACCCTCGACTCCTCGGTCGCCGCCGTGAACCAGGGCGGCCGGCGCAAGGGTGCCGCCGCCGTCTACCTGGAGACCTGGCACGCCGACCTCGAGGAGTTCCTGGAGCTGCGGGACAACACCGGCGAGGACGCCCGCCGCACCCACCACCTGAACCTCGCGCACTGGATCCCGGACGAGTTCATGCGCCGGGTCGAGGCCGACGGGGAGTGGTCGCTGTTCTCCCCCTCCGACGTACCGGAGCTGGTCGACCTGTGGGGCGAGGAGTTCGACGCCGCGTACCGCAGGGCGGAGGCGGACGGACTGGCACGGAAGACGATCCCCGCGCGCGAGCTGTACGGCCGCATGATGCGCACCCTCGCCCAGACCGGCAACGGCTGGATGACCTTCAAGGACGCCGCCAACCGCACCGCCAACCAGACCGCCGAGCCGGGCCACGTCATCCACTCCTCCAACCTCTGCACGGAGATCCTGGAGGTCACCAGCGACGACGAGACGGCGGTCTGCAACCTGGGGTCGGTCAACCTGGGCGCGTTCGTCGACCCGGCCGCCCAGGATCTCGACTGGGAGCGGCTGGACGCCACCGTCCGCACCGCCGTGACCTTCCTGGACCGCGTCGTCGACATCAACTTCTACCCGACCGGGCAGGCCGCCCGCTCCAACGCCCGCTGGCGCCCCGTCGGCCTCGGCGTGATGGGCCTCCAGGACGTCTTCTTCAAGCTGCGCCTGCCCTTCGACTCGCCCGGGGCCAGGCGGCTCTCCACGCGCATCGCCGAACGGATCATGCTGGCCGCGTACGAGGCCTCCGCCGGCCTCGCCGAACGGAACGGCCCGGTGCCGGCCTGGGAGAAGACCCGGACCGCCCGGGGAGTGCTCCACCCCGACCACTACGAGGCCGACCTCACCTGGCCCGACCGCTGGGCGGCCCTCCGGAAGCGCATCGCCGCCACCGGCCTGCGCAACTCACTCCTCCTCGCGATCGCACCCACGGCCACCATCGCCTCCATCGCCGGTGTGTACGAGTGCATCGAGCCGCAGGTGTCCAACCTGTTCAAGCGGGAGACGCTGTCCGGCGAGTTCCTCCAGGTCAACTCGTATCTGGTGGACGACCTCAAGCGGCTCGGGGTGTGGGACGCCCGCACCCGCGAGGCGCTGCGCGAGGCCAACGGCTCGGTCCAGCACTTCGGCTGGATCCCCGAGGACGTACGGACGCTCTACCGCACCGCCTGGGAGATCCCCCAGCGCGCCCTGATCGACATGGCCGCCGCGCGCACCCCGTTCCTGGACCAGGCCCAGTCCCTGAACCTGTTCCTGGAGACGCCGACCATCGGCAAGCTCTCCTCGATGTACGCCCACGCCTGGAAGTCGGGCCTGAAGACCACGTACTACCTGCGCTCGCGGCCGGCGACCCGGATCGCCCGCGCCGCACAGGCGCAGCCCGCCCCCGACCCGCAAGCGGTCGCCTGCTCCCTGGAAAACCCCGAGTCCTGCGAGGCCTGCCAGTAATGACGACCACCCGTAACACCAACCTGCTCGACCCCGGCTTCGAGCTGACCCTCCGCCCCATGCGCTACCCCGACTTCTACGAGCGCTACCGGGACGCCATCAAGAACACCTGGACCGTGGAGGAGGTCGACCTCCACTCGGACGTCGCCGACCTGGCCAGGCTCACCCCCGCCGAGCAGCACCTCATCGGCCGCCTGGTCGCCTTCTTCGCGACCGGCGACTCCATCGTGGCGAACAACCTGGTGCTCACCCTCTACAAGCACATCAACTCCCCCGAGGCGCGCCTGTACCTCTCCCGGCAGCTCTTCGAGGAGGCCGTCCACGTCCAGTTCTATCTGACCCTGCTCGACACCTACCTGCCCGATCCGGAGGACCGCGCGGCGGCGTTCGCGGCCGTGGAGAACATCCCCTCCATCCGCGAGAAGGCCGGGTTCTGCTTCAAGTGGATGGACTCGGTGGAGGAGATCGACCGGCTGGAGACGAAGGCCGACCGGCGGCGCTTCCTGCTCAATCTCATCTGCTTCGCCGCGTGCATCGAGGGCCTGTTCTTCTACGGCGCGTTCGCGTACGTCTACTGGTTCCGCAGCCGGGGTCTGCTGCACGGCCTGGCCACCGGCACCAACTGGGTGTTCCGCGACGAGACGATGCACATGTCCTTCGCGTTCGACGTCGTGGACACCGTCCGCAAGGAGGAGCCGGACCTCTTCGACGACGAACTGGCGCAGCAGGTCACGGACATGCTGCGGGAGGCCGTCGAGGCCGAGCTGCAGTTCGCGCGCGACCTGTGCGGTGACGGCCTCCCGGGGATGAACACCGAGTCGATGCGCCAGTACCTGGAGTGCGTGGCCGACCAGCGGCTGAGCCGCCTCGGCTTCGCCCCGGTGTACGGCTCGGAGAACCCCTTCTCCTTCATGGAGCTTCAGGGAGTGCAGGAGCTGACCAACTTCTTCGAGCGGCGGCCCTCGGCGTACCAGGTCGCGGTGGAGGGCTCGGTCGGCTTCGACGAGGACTTCTGAGCGTTCGCGGGACCCTTCGGGAGAACCTCCTCGAGCGTCCTTCGCTCGGCCTCCCTGAGCTGACGGTCGATGCGCCGGTCGCGTACGACGCCGATCAGCGCGGGGAGGACGAGCACGGCCAGGATGCCGAGGACGGCCAGCGTTCCGATGAGGGCTTCCATGCGTGTCGTATCCATGGACACCACTCTCCCGCCGGACGCTCCTTACCGTCAGTGGCAGGACTGCCGGACCCCCTCGAATTCCTGCCAGTCCCGCGGCACACTGGCGGCATGCTGCAGAACGTGGCCGCCGTCGTGCTCGACGGGGTGCATCCCTTCGAACTCGGCGTGCTGTGCGAGGTGTTCGGGCTCGACCGCAGTGACGAGGGACTGCCCGTGTACGACTTCGCGGTGGTTTCGGCGGAGGGCCCCACGCTCGGCACGCACGCCGGGTTCACCGTCTCCACGCCTCACGGTCTGGAACGGCTCGACGAGGCCGATCTGATCGCCCTGCCGGCCGGGGAGAGCTATGTGGACCGGCGTTTTCCGCCCGAGCTGCTCGACGCGCTGCGCCGCGCGGTCGGCCGGGGCGCGCGGGTGCTGAGCGTGTGCTCCGGTGTCTTCGTGCTGGGCGCGGCCGGGCTGCTGGACGGGCGGCGGTGCGCGGTGCACTGGCGGCACGCCGGGGAGCTGGCCCGGCAGTACCCGCGCGCGGTCGTCGAGCCCGATGTGCTGTACGTGGACGAGGACCCGGTCATCACCTCGGCCGGCACCGCCGCCGGGATCGACGCCTGTCTGCACCTCGTCCGCAAGGAGCAGGGGCCCGAGGTCGCCAACGCGATCGCCCGCCGCATGGTGGTGCCCCCGCACCGGGACGGCGGCCAGGCCCAGTACATCGAGCGCCCGCTGCCCCGCTCGCGGTGCGACACGGTCGGCGAGGTGCTGGTGTGGATGGAGGAGCACCTCGATGAGGAGGTGACCGTCGAGCAGCTCGCCGCCCGTGCCCTCATGTCCCCGCGCACCTTCGCCCGCCGCTTCCAGCAGGAGACCGGCACCACGCCCTACCGCTGGATCCTGCGCCAGCGCGTGCTGCTCGCCCAGCGGCTGCTGGAGGCGACGGACGAGACGATGGACGCGATCGCGGGCCGTACCGGCTTCGGTACGGCGGCCGCGCTGCGCCATCACTTCGTACGGTCGCTGGGGACCACGCCGCACGCGTACCGGCGCACGTTCAGGGGACCTCAGGCCGCCTGACCGTGCGTACCGGCACCGACCTCCCGTGCCTCACCTGGGTGTCGCCCGCACCAGCAGCCGGTGCGGGCGCAGGGTGATGCCGACCCGGGTGGTGTCGTTCGAACCGGAGACCTGCTCCAGCCGCCACCGGCGCGCCACGGCCGCGGTGACGAGGGTCAGTTGCGCCATGGAGAAGTGGTCACTCGGGCACTTCCGGTTGCCCACACTGAACGGGCTCATGGCGTACTTGGGTACGTCCTTGACACGTTCCGGAAGCCACCGGTCGGGATCGAACTCGAGGTTCCGCTCGTACGACCGGGGGTCGCGCTGCACGGCGTAGGGGCTGTACACGATGTCGGCCCCGGCCGGAATGCGATATCCGCCGAGTTCCGTTTCGGTCACCGCCCGCCGCGTCAGAATCCAGACGGCCGGACGCAGCCGCATGGCCTCGACAACGACATTGTTCGTATGGGACAGCTTCCGGACATCCGCGAATGCGACGGGCCGGTCCCCCACGACGGATCCGACTTCCGCGCACACCCTGTCGGCGTGTTCCGGATGTGCGGTGAGGACCTGGAGCAGCCACATGACGGTGGAGGCCACGGTCTCGCTGCCGGGGGTGAGGATCGCGACGACCTGGTCGTGTATCTCCTGTTCCCCGATGGGGTCGCCCTTGTCGTCCTCCGCCTCCAGCAATGCCGTCAGTAGATCGTCCGGTTTTCGACCGGATGCCCGGCGTTCCGCGATGATCTCGTCGACCAGGGCGTGCAGATCGGCCAGTGCCCGGTCGAACCGCCGGTTGGCCGGCAGCGGCAGCCGGTAGAGCGGTCCGGCCGGGATCACCATGCGCCGGTACATGCCGCGGAACACGGTGGCGAGCGCGACGCACAGCCGCTCGGCCCGCTCGTCCATGTACTCGCCGCGCAGCAGGCAGCGGGCCGCGATGCGCACGGCGACGCGGAACGACTCGGAGGTGCAGTCGAAGGGCTCGCCGGAGGCCATCCGCGCGGCGAAGTCCGCCGCCTCCTCCTCCATGACGGGTCCGTACGCGGGGATGGCGTCGAGCCGGAAGGCGGGCTGGATGATGCGGCGCTGGCGGCGGTGGCGGGGCCCGTTGGCGGTGGCCACGCCCTCCTTGCCGAGCAGGCTCTCGAGGGACTCCCACAGCGGACCGTCGATCTTGTAGTCAGGGCTCAGGGCCAGCGCGCCGGTGAGCGCCGGGCTGGTGACGGCGTACACCGTCTTGGGCCCGAGCGCGAGCCGGACCACATCGCCCTCGTCACGCAGCCGGGCGAGGAAGCCCAGGGGATCGCGCACCAGTTTCCAGCCGTGGCCGAGGCCCGGGACACCGCCCCGGGCGAGGGGTGGCTCGATCGGCTCCGCAGCCCGCGGGGGTACGGGCTGCACGGACTCGACGGTCATTTCCCACCTGCCGTTTCGTTGCTGACGTACGGGGGCGTGGACCGGTCGTCCCAGTCGTCGACCATGTACCGGCCGGACTCGTGGTGGAACCAGTAGACGGAGCTGAACCAGTTGCGCATATTGCCGACACAGGCCCGCACGGCGGCGCGCAGCTGCCTTCCCCGCAGCGTGCCGTCGTTGAGCGAGTCGGCGAACCTGACGACGTCCTTCTCGGCGTCGATGAATTCGGTGATGCATTTCTCGACGCGCCACCGGACGTTCTCGACGGCCTCTTCCGGTGTCAGCCCCTGGTGATGAATGAGGCTGATACCCAGATTGTGGACCTCGGCGCCCGCGAGTTCCTTCGGGAGCGAGCAGAGGTCGTTGTACCACGCGGCGAATTCCTGGCTCAGCAGGGCCGCCCGCCGGTATGCGCGGTGTTTCCGTACGGCGGTGGGGAGTTCCCGACCGGCACTGGGCTCCAGGAGGTCCGTCCATATCCAGTGCGCGAAGGTGAGCCGGCGCAGTTCGAGGTATTCCTCGACCGTCGGCACGACGTTCCGCGTACGGTTGTGGAACTCCCGGTCGTACGCATCGATGACCTCGTGGAAGTGCCGGGCGAAGCGTGTGTTCCACTTCCTGCCGAGGAACGAGTACAGCCGTAGCAGGCTGTCGGCGAGGCCCGCCACCACCGGGTCGCGGTGGTGGAGGTGGTCCCGCGGGGAGTCGAGGGCCGCGTGCAGCCGGGTCCTGAGCCGCCGCCAGGCGGTGCGCCGACCGTGCACGACATCGCGGTCGTGGCGGTCGTCCCAGACGAAGAACCAGGCGCTGTAGTCCGCTATCGCCTGGAGGACCTCGTCGGGGGCGCCCATGTAGTAGCCCGCCATGAGGTCCGTGTAGCACAGGCCGTCGGCGTGTTCCGCCACCTTGTCCGCCGGCATGAGGCGTTTCTCCAGCAGCCAGGCCCTGGTCCTTCCCTGGAGACGGGGCCAATACGGATGCACTCGCCGGGGAAACGCCGCCTCGATCACGGGAAGCCGGAGCGCCGGCGGGACCGCGGCCACGGTCGTTGTCGGTGAGGTGCTCTGTGGGAATGCAGGCACGAACAAACCCCTCTCAGCCGCCTGATGACGCCCGCCCTCCCGCGTCGTACCGGGCGTGCGCCGGTGCGTATCCCCGCCCTTCTCATTCAGCACCGAAGTGACCGCTCTGGGAACGGATTTGCACCACTCACTACCCCTAGTTTCCGAGGAAGCCCTCTTGCGTGACTGCCCTGGGATCAGTTATGGAGCGCGCGGCTTCGAACTTGCTCCGGAGGCACGAACGGCGTCCGGCCGGGGCGAACCCCGGCCGGACGCCGTACGGAAGGGGCGCCGGATCAGTCGTTCGGGACCACCGGGTAGCGCGGCTCGTTCTCCGCCATCTGCCGCAGCGCGTCCTTGCGCTCGCGCTTGGAGAGCCGGTCGATGTAGAGGTAGCCGTACAGGTGGTCCGTCTCGTGCTGGAGGCAGCGCGCGAAGTAGCCGGTGCCGCGCACCTTGATCGGGGTGCCCTTCTCGTCCTGCCCGGTGACCTCGGCATAGTCGGGGCGGGCGAGCGGCATGTACGCGGTCGGCACCGACAGGCAGCCCTCGTTGCTGTCGTCCAGCACGCGCTTCCCGGCAGGGAGTTCGACCAGCTTGGGGTTGACGACCACGCCCACGTGCCGCACGCCCTCGTCGTCCGGGCAGTCGTAGACGAACACCTTCTTGCCGACACCGATCTGGTTGGCGGCCAGGCCCACGCCCTCGGCGGTGCGCTGGCTGGCGAACATGTCGTCGACCAGCTGGGCGAGCTCGTCGTCGAACTCGGTGACGTCCTCGCACTCCTTGTGCAGCACCGGGTTCCCGACGACGGTGATCGGCCGCGAGGTGCCGCGCTCGCGGTAGGCGCTCTCGCGCTCCTCGCAGTCCTCGCTGTCGATGACGAAGCCCTCGTCGTCCACGGGGAGCACGCCCGCGTGCTGCTGATCGGTGTCCTGCTGCGCCATGAGCGACGTACGCCTTCCTGAAAGCCTTCGGTGAAACGATGAAACTGCGACTACAGCCTAAAGGGGCCGCGCCCGGGGAAACCGTTCAGCAGACTCAGCAGACCTCTTCCAGATCCCGCCAGGCCCGGGAGTCCGGGCTGTCCGCGACCCAGCCGTCCAGCAGTCCCCGCACCAGGGACGCGGGCGCCGCGAGCCCGCACTCCCGCTCGGGCGCCCACAGCTGTCCGTCCGTACGGTGCCCGAGCGGCCCCGGATGACCGGGCTCGCTGTGGTCGTGCGGGTCGAGGTGTTCACCGTCGCCCTCGTCGGACGGCATCCGGGACTCCGAGCACAGCCGGCACAGCAGCCGCACCGACGACGACCAGTCCTCGGCGGCGAACCCGGCGTCGGCGGCGAGCTGCTCCAGCGCATCCCGGTCCTCCTCGGTCGCCGCCTCCAGCAGCACCACCCAGGTCGGCACCGGCGAGGGCGCCCACAGTTCGATCTCGTCGAACACCGGGAAGGCGTGCCCGGCGGCGGTGGTCCGCTCCCCGTGCGGGACCCCGTCGTGCAGCACGACCTCGCCCCAGCGCCGCCCCGACGACGGCAGCGGGATGGACAGCACCTCTATCCGGGCCGGGTCCAGCCGGCGCCCCCACACGACCTCGGCCTCGCCCTCGGGCGACAGCCGTACGGCCGCACTGCCCAGGTCCATGCCCACGGGCTCCCCGAAGGCCCCGGACCCGCCGGGCACCCGCAGCCCGTACGCCTGCCAGGCGCGCCGGGCCAGCGGCCAGTCCTGCAGGGCGGTCGCCGCGATGCCGACGTTCCACCAGTCCGGCGCCCCGGTCTCCCGGTCGAGCAGCGCCACGGCCCTGAGGCCCGCGGCCCGCGCCTGCTCCCAGTCGTGCCGGAACTTGTGCAGCAGCGCGAGGTTGAACCAGGACTCGGACAGCCAGGGCTCCAGATCGGCGGCGCGGGTCAGCAGCGCGCCCGCGTCCTCGTACCGCCCGTCGCCGATCAGCGTGAACGCGCGATCGGTGGCCTGCCGCCAGGAGGCGGAGGGCCGGTGCCGTCCCTTGCCGAAGATCCTCACGATTCCCGCCTGCCAGTTTCGTCGAGTGGGCCGGCCTGTGCCCCGGGGCACCCTCTCCCTGGCATCCAACCACGTACGCCGGGAGGGGCGCTCATTACCCATGGGTTACCCAACCGCGGGCAGCGTAAGACGGCACGGGCCCTCGCCACCACCTCACCCGGGGTACCCATGCGCGGCAGCTCCGTTCCGCGCCAGCACACGGGCCAGTGACTCCACGACCTCGGGCTGGTAGTCCCGCCCGGTCCGCAGGCGCAGCTCCTGGAGCGCCCCGAGCGGCCCGCCCGCCCCGGCCTCGCGCGCCCTCTCCTCGTAGGCGTTCACGGCCCGTACGATCCGCGCGCCCACCGGCTGCTCCCGGTACGGGTCCGCCTGGCGCTCCACGACCACGGCGACCTCGGCGTCCACCCCGGTCTGCCGGACCACGGCGCCGCCGAGGAGCGCGATCCGCCGCTGCTGCGCGGCCGGGAGCGCGGCCGTCGCCCCGGCGGGCACCGGGTCGACGAGGGACAGCTGCCCGATGTCGTGCATCAGGGCCGCGTACTCCAGCACCGACAGCTCGGCCTCGGTGAGTCCCAGCTCACGGCCGACGGCCCGGCTGAGCACAGCCACGCGCCGGGCGTGCCCGGGCGGGGTGTACCCGGCGATCTCGGTGGCGCGGGCGAGGGAGGCGATGGTCTGCCGATAGGTGGTGCGCACCGCCGCGTGTCTGCCGAAGGAGAGCTGGGTGAGCAGCAGCGGCAGCGAGAACACGGGCAGCGCCCACAGGCCCGCCACCGCGACCGCGAGCGCCATCACGACGCCGGTCGCGCACACCGCGGACCCGATGCCGAGCAGCGCCCGGAGCTCGTCCCGCAGCAGTGGCCCGAAGGGCCAGCCGGTGCGGGAGCGCGCCAGCACCGCGGCGAGCACGGCGTCGCACACCGCGGTGAGCAGGAGCAGCCCGACCAGGAGCGGTACGTACGAGGGGCCGTGCCACTCCGGGGACGCGCCCCGGTGGTCGAGAAGCCGGAAGCCCAGGGCGGCGAGGGCGACGGTGAGGATCCGCCGGGCGAACCGGTCGGCGAGCCGGCCGGCGACCGGTCCGCGCCCCGCGGCCGGGCGCGGCAGGCTCCCGGCGAGCGTGGCCACGGCGACGACGGCGATCACCTGGAACACTCCGTGCCGCGTGGGTTCCCCGGCGTCCTGTCCGAGCAGGGCGTAGGCGAGCGCCCCGGCCGCCCCGAGGGGTGCGGGCTCACGCGCCTCGGCACCGGTCGCTCCGGTCCACCGGGAGAGCTCGCCCCCGACGACGAGGACCCCGAAGGCGAGGGCGGCGGCGCGCTCGTCGAGGCCGTACCGGAGGGTGTGGGCGAACGCGGCGAGGCAGAGGAGCACGGCGGCACCCTGCACGAGGACCACGACGGGGTGTCTCAGGACGAAGCCGTACACGAGGGCTGCGGACGGGCGCCCGGCCACCGGGCCGTGCCCGCGGACGGCGGACGGGCCCCTCATGATCCGGCCTCCGCACGCAGGGGCGCCGTCCGAGACGGCACGTTTCCGCGTGCACCGGGACCGTCCGCGGTGACCGTGGGGTGCCAGCCGTGCCGTTCCAGGGCCCGCACCAGCGCCCCGACCATCACCGGGTCGAACTGTGTCCCCGCGCACCGCCGGAGCTCCTCCAGCGCGGCCGCGACCGGCCGGGCCCGGCGGTAGGAGCGGGTCGACGTCATCGCGTCGAACGCGTCGGCCACGGCCACCACCCGCGCGGGCTCCGGGATCCGGTCGCCCGCCAGCCCGTACGGGTAGCCGCTGCCGTCCAGCCGCTCATGGTGGTGCAGGACCGCGGAGCGGGCCTCGCCCAGGAACCCGATGCCTCGCACCATCTCGTGCCCGTATTCGGGATGCAGTTCGACGATCCGCCGTTCCTCCGGGGTCAGCGGGCCGTCCTTGCGCAACAGCCGGGTGGGCACACCGAGTTTGCCCACGTCGTGCAGGATGCCGGCGAAGCGGACCAGTTCGACGCGCTCGTCGGCCATGCCGAGCTCACGCGCGATCATCACGGACGCCTGGCCCACCCGCTCGCTGTGCCCGCGCGTGTACCCGTCCTTGATGTCGACGGCCTGCACCAGCGCCCGGATCGTGGCCTGGTGCGCCGCCCGCTCACGGTGGTACTGCGCGAACACCCAGCAGGACACGTACATCGGCAGCAGTACGAGCAGCGCGGCGGCCGGACCGTACGGGCTGCGCCACAGCACCGCCATCATCAGCCCGGCGAACCCGTGCGTCATGACGGGCGCGAACTGCCGCGCGAAGAGCCCGCGCCGGGCGGTCCGCGCGGGTACGCGCTCGGCGAGGACGAGGATGCCCCCGTCGAGGACGGCGAGGACCACGCAGAACACCAGCGCGGCGGCCGCCGCGGGGACCAGCGCGTACGGGAAGCCGGGACCGGCCACGGCCTCCCGGCCGCCCAGCGCCGCGTACACCCGGGAAGCCGTCCACACCGCGAGGGCGAGCCGCGCCGCCCGCCACAGGCGACGCACCCGGCGCGGCCGCTGCTCGACCGGGGAGATGAGCACCCCCGGCACCGCGACGAGCGCGGCGGCCGGGGGCGGCAGCAGGAAGGCACCGGCAAGCAGGACAGGAAAGAAGGTGCCCATGCCCCTGGGGGCGCGGGACCCCAGGAACGGGCACCGGGTGATCTGCTCGCAGCCCGCGTACAGCACGGCGAGCAGGCCGACCGCCCACCAGGGGACCGGGGCGTCCGGCAGGGCGGCCAGACAGCAGACGGCACCCAGGACGGCACAGGCGATGTACACACGTGCCCACGCCGGGACCGACCTCATGGCGCGCCTCCCCTTTTTCAGGCTCCGGAGCCTAGAGGGGCGCGCGTGACGCGGGGGTGGCAATGGGCGAATGCGAGGGTGACCGACACGCGGTTTAGCGCGATCGAGTGACAGCGGGCCGCACCTTGACGGTGCGGCCCGCACAGGAGTTCAAGCGGCTGAGGCCCGAAAATCCTCAGTGGTCCTGCTGGTTCGAACCTGCTGGTTCGAACCTGTTGGTTCAGGAGTTCAGAACTCCCGCTCCTGGGGTGTCACCGTCGACGTCGTGCTCGGGCACCGCCTCGCCGGCGCGGATCAGGTCGATGCGGCCCATGACCTTCGCCCGCAGGTCGGTCGGGACGTCGTCCTGTCCGCAGCACCGCTTGACCAGCTTCTTCACGGCCTGCTCGAGCCCGTACTTCTCCAGGCACGGCGAGCACTCCTCGAAGTGCGTCTCGAACTTGGTGCAGTCGTTGTCGGGCATCTCACGGTCCAGGAACTCGTAGAGATGATCGAGGATCTCGCTGCAATCCGTCTCGTGCGGCTCTCCGCAGCTCATGAGCCCGAGCCTTTCGCTTGGTTCGACTCTCCGGCGCCGGCGGGAACCAGCCCGCGATCACGGGCGTAGTCCTCCAGCATGCCGCGCAGTTGACGGCGTCCCCGGTGCAGCCGGGACATCACCGTACCGATCGGTGTCCCCATGATGTCCGCGATCTCCTTGTACGCAAAGCCCTCTACGTCCGCGAGGTAGACGGCGATGCGGAACTCCTCGGGGATCGCCTGCAGCGCTTCCTTGACGTCCGAGTCGGGCAGGTGGTCCAGCGCCTGCGACTCGGCGGAGCGCAGCCCCGTCGACATGTGCGACTCGGCGCGTGCCAGCTGCCAGTCCTCGATCTCCTCGGCCGCGCTGCGCTGCGGTTCGCGCTGCTTCTTGCGGTACGAGTTGATGAAGGTGTTCGTGAGGATCCGGTACAGCCACGCCTTGAGGTTGGTGCCCTCACGGAACTGGTGGAAGGACGCGTACGCCTTCGCGTACGTCTCCTGCACCAAATCCTCGGCGTCGGCCGGGTTCCGCGTCATGCGCAGGGCGGCCGAATACATCTGGTCGAGGAATTCGAGCGCGTCCCGCTCGAAGCGCGCGCTGCGCTCGGCGGTCGTCTCCGTGCTGCCACCGCCCTGGCCCTCGGGCTGCTCCGCCTGGCCGTGTTCGGTACCGGCGTCGGTCCCAGTGACCGGACCCACCTCCTCCAGAGTCCCCGTGGAACCGAGTCCGGCCCCACTCGAATCGGAGGATAGACGACGGGCGGTCGGCGACGCCTGCCGATTCACTCCGCCCGGCGCCCGGACGGGGGCGTTCGTCACCGCGTGCAGAACCGTCCAGTCGAGGTGGCCGGCGCTGCTGCGGCTCGGGCAGATGGTCGAACCCATGCGGCGGACTTCCTCTCGTCAGGGATGCTCAGCGCGTCCCACGCTGTCAGCGCTTGTCCGCGCTGTACGCAGGGCACAACAGAAGTCGGTGGCCCGGCATTCCCGCCCGTCACGCGAGTGACACGGTCCACGCCACCACTGCCTCGGACCCCCTGCCGGAGGCCCTCTGCCGGACGACCGCTACCGGAGTGAGGCGATCCACGCCCTTACGCCGTCCGTGATCACATCCATGGCCTCGTCCTCGCCGAGGGGAGCCCGCTTCGGGACCGCGAAGCCATGATCGCCGTACGGCACCTCGATCAGGCGGTGGGAGCCCTCGGGGAACTCCTCCGGCTTCCCGAACGGGTCGTTGCCGCCCTGGACGACGAGCGTGGGCACCCCGGCGCCGAGCAGCTCGTCCGCCCGGGACTTCTCGGGCCTGCCCGGCGGGTGCAGCGGGAAGCTGAGGGCCAGTACGGCGGCGGCTCCCAGCTCCCGCGCCGTACGGCAGGCCACGCGGGCGCCCGCGCTCCGGCCGCCCGCGATCACGGGGAGCCCCGGCCCGGTGAGCGCGGGCCACAGGCCCCGCCAGCCCGCGTCCAGGGTTTTCGGGGCGGGCGCCAGCTTCTTGCCGGCCACCCTCCAGGGCTGCTCGACGAGTGCGACGGTCACGCCGTGCGCGGGCAGCACCCGGGCCAGGGCCCGCAGATCGCGGGCCTCGATACCGCCGCCCGCGCCGTGGCTCACGGCGAGGACCAGGTGGGGCCGCGCCGCCGGGTGCCAGGTGATGCGGGCGGTGCCCGCGTCGGTCTCGACCGTCTCGGCCGTCTCGGCCGTCTCGGCCGTCTCGGCCGTCTCGGCCGTCTCGGCCGGTTCGGCCGTCTCGGCCGGTTCGGCCGTCTCGGCCGGTTCGGCCGGTTCGGCCGGTTCGGCCGGTTCGGCCGGTTCGGCCGGTTCGGCCGGTTCGCTGATCTCCGTCACGTCAGAAGCGTCTCATCGGAGGAGGCTCAGAAGAGCGTGCCCTCCTCGGGTGCCGCCAGCTCCTTCAGCAGCTCCGGGCCGTTGTTGCGGACATTACTGACGGCCGTGGAGACGGGGTAGGCGCGCATCAGCCCGGCGGGCGGCGGTGCGAGCAGCCCCCGTAGCTCGTCGACGTCGGTGCGGGCCGGGTCGAGCCAGGCGTCCCAGCGGTCCGGGGTGAGCATCAGCGGCATGCGCGGGTGGATGTCGGCGAGGGTGCGCGGGCCCTCGGCGGGCGCCACGGCCAGCGGCGTGGTCTCCGCCTCCGTGGTGATGACCGAGCAGGTCACCCACCAGGCCTGCGGATGGTCGTCCGGCAGCGTCCGGTCCCGCCAGAACTCGTACAGCCCGGCCATCGCGAACACCGACCCGTCGGCGGGCAGCACGAAGTACGGCTGCTTGCGCGGCCGCTTCTTCTTCCCCTCGACCTCCAGCTCGCGCTCCTGCGTGCCGGTGACCCACTCGTAGTAGCCGTCGGCGGGGACGATGCAGCGCCGGGTGGCGAAGGCACGGCGGTACGAGGGCTTCTCGTGGACGGTCTCCGCGCGGGCATTGATCATCCGGGCGGCGCCGTCGGGCGTCTTGGACCAGGAGGGGACCAGACCCCACTTCAGCCTGCGGAGCTGGCGAACCGGGCGCTTGTCGTCGGCGTCCTTCAAGGGGCGGTCGAGGACCGCGTAGACCTCTTTCGTCGGAGCCACGTTGAAGTCGGGTGCCAGGGTCTCCTCCGGCTCCCACTTCTCGATCTCAAAGACTTCCGCGAGATCCTCGGCTCCACGACTCGATGCATACCGTCCGCACATACGTGCCACACTGCCAGATCCGGTCCACCCGAGGGAGCCGACGCCCACCATGCACAGCACCGCAGCCGCCTCGCTGGCCGGCCTCTGGGACGAGGTCTTCGGCACCCAGCCCGACCCCGACACCTGGGTGGTCCTCGCCACCGTGGCCGCCGCACTCGCCGTGGTCGTCCCGGCGGGCCTCTGGCGCCTCTCCCGCAACGCCATCACCATCGCCCACGAGGGCGGCCACGGTCTGGTCGCGCTGCTCACCGGCCGCACCCTCACCGGCATACGCCTGCACTCCGACACCAGCGGTCTGACCGTCAGCAGAGGCAGGCCGACCGGCCTCGGCATGATCCTCACGGCCGCCGCCGGGTACACCGCTCCCCCGCTGCTGGGCCTGGGCGGCGCCGCGCTGCTCGGCGCGGGGCGCATCACCCTGCTGCTGTGGCTGGCCACCGCCCTGCTGGTGGCGATGCTGGTGATGATTCGCAACGCGTACGGGGCGCTCACCGTCGTCCTGACCGGCGGCACGTTCCTGCTGGTCTCCTGGCTGGCCGGACCCCAGGTACAGGCGGCGTTCGCGTACGCGGTGGTCTGGTTCCTGCTGCTGGGCGGCGTACGGCCGGCCTTCGAGCTCCAGGCGAAGCGGCGCCGGGGCGGGGCGGGGGACTCCGACGCGGACCAGCTGGCGCGGCTCACGCAGGTGCCGCCGGCGCTCTGGCTGTTCCTGTTCCACGCGGTGTCGCTGTGCTCTCTGATGGGCGGCGGGCGCTGGCTGCTCCAAGTCTGAGCCCGTCGTTCGACGTCACCGTTCCACGTCATCGCCCATCGAACTGCTGCATATATGCACATCACTTGCCTCTCGCATATCGAAACAGCGACTTCGCCGGGGTTTCACCGCTTTTGATCAGGATTTCCGGTCGTGGCCAGCCACTAAAGTGGGGCGCATGACCGTTAACCCCGCACACACCGCCCTCTGGCCCGCCCCGCACGCGAGCGGAGCCGTCGACGCGACGGTCCACGTGCCCGGGTCCAAGTCGGTCACCAACCGCGCCCTGGTGCTCGCCGCCCTCGCCTCCGAGCCGGGCTGGCTGCGCCGCCCGCTCCGCTCCCGCGACACCCTGCTGATGGCCGCCGCGCTGCGCGCCATGGGCGTGGGCATCGAGGAGGGCATCGGCCCCGACGGGACCGGCGAGGCCTGGCGGGTGCTCCCCACCGGGCTGCACGGCCCGGCCACCATCGACGTCGGCAACGCCGGCACCGTGATGCGCTTCCTGCCCCCGGTGGCCGCCCTGGCCGACGGTCCCGTCCGCTTCGACGGCGACCCCCGGTCGTACGAGCGGCCGCTGCACGGCGTGATCGACGCGCTGCGCGTCCTCGGCGCCCGCATCGACGACGACGGCCGCGGCGCGCTCCCCATGACGGTGCACGGCGGCGGCGCGCTGGACGGCGGGCCCGTCGAGATCGACGCCTCCTCGTCCTCCCAGTTCGTGAGCGCCCTGCTGCTCTCCGGCCCGCGCTTCAACCAGGGCGTGGAGGTGCGGCACATCGGCTCCACCCTGCCGTCGATGCCCCACATCCGCATGACCGTCGACATGCTGCGCTCGGTCGGCGCCCAGGTGGACACCCCGGAGTCCGGCGGCGAGCCGAACGTCTGGCGGGTCACGCCGGGCGCCCTGCTCGGCCGCGATCTGACCGTCGAGCCGGACCTGTCCAACGCCCAGCCGTTCCTGGCGGCGGCCCTCGTCACCGGCGGCCGGGTCGTCATCCCCGACTGGCCGGTCCGCACCACCCAGCCGGGTGACCGGCTGCGCGAGATCTTCACCGAGATGGGCGGCACCTGCGAACTGACCGAGACGGGACTGGAGTTCACCGGCTCGGGCAAGATCCACGGCATCGATGTCGACCTGAGCGAGGTCGGCGAGCTCACCCCGGGCATCGCCGCGGTCGCCGCCCTCGCCGACTCGCCCTCCACCCTGCGCGGCGTCGCCCACCTGCGCCTGCACGAGACGGACCGGCTGGCCGCGCTCACCAAGGAGATCAACGAGCTCGGCGGCGATGTCACCGAGACCTCCGACGGCCTGCACATCCGCCCGCGCCGGCTGCACGGCGGCGTCTTCCACACCTACGACGACCACCGCATGGCCACGGCCGGCGCGATCATCGGCCTGGCGGTCGACGGCGTGGAGATCGAGAACGTGGCGACCACGGCCAAGACCCTGCCGGACTTCCCCGACCTGTGGGACAGGATGCTGGGGAACTGACGGGCGGGCCGGGATCATGCGCCGCTACGGCAAGCACACCGACGAGGACGACGTCCGGGTCCGCCCGAACCGCAAGGGCAACCGCCCCCGGACGCACATCCGCCCCAAGCACGAGGACGCGGCCGACGGGATGGTCCTCACCGTCGACCGCGGCCGGCTGACCTGCCTGGTCGACGACCGCGTCATCGTCGCCATGAAGGCCCGCGAACTGGGCCGCAAGGCCGCGGTCGTCGGCGACCGGGTGGCCCTCGTCGGCGACCTCTCCGGCAAGAAGGACACCCTCGCCCGCATCGTCCGCATCGAGGAGCGGACGTCGGTGCTGCGCCGCACCGCCGACGACGACGATCCCTACGAGCGCGTCGTCGTCGCCAACGCCGACCAGCTCGCCATCGTCACCGCCCTCGCCGACCCCGAGCCGCGCCCGCGCCTGATCGACCGCTGCCTGGTCGCGGCGTTCGACGGCGGTCTGACCCCGCTCCTCGTCCTGACCAAGTCGGACCTGGCCCCGCCGGACGAGCTGCTGGAGCTGTACGGCGCCCTGGACATCCCGTACGTCGTCACCAGCCGCGACGAGCTGGAGAACGGCGACGCGGCGGACCGGGTGCGCGAGCACCTCGACGGCAAGATCACGGCCTTCGTCGGCCACTCGGGCGTCGGCAAGACGACCCTGGTCAACGCGCTGGTCCCGGAGGACCGCCGCCGCAGCACGGGGCACGTCAACGCGGTGACGGGCCGGGGCCGGCACACCACCACCTCGGCGCTCGCGCTGCCGCTGGCGGGCGCGAGGGCGGAGAGCTGGGTGGTGGACACCCCGGGCGTACGCTCCTTCGGCCTGGCGCACATCGACCCGTCGCGCGTCATCCACGCCTTCCCCGACCTGGAGCCCGGCACGGAGGGCTGCCCGCGCGCGTGCAGCCACGACGAACCGGACTGCGCCCTGGACGAGTGGGTGGCCGAGGGGCACGCGGATCCCGCCCGGCTGTACTCCCTGCGCCGGCTGCTGGCCACCCGGGAGCGGCGCGAGGGCGACTGACCTCTGCGGTGTTTACTCCGGCACGGCTTCGGTAAGTGCATAATCGCACCAGTCGCTCCAAGTCGGACAATCCATGTCGGACAAGCGGTCACGGAACGTGGGAGCACGGGAGGACGCAACATGGCGTGGCTGCTGGTCATCGTGGCCGGGTTGCTGGAGACCGGCTTCGCGGTCTGCCTGAAGCTGTCGCACGGCTTCACCCGGCTCTGGCCGACGGTCGCGTTCGCCGTCTTCGCACTGGGCAGCTTCGGTCTGCTGACGCTCTCCCTGCGGAAGCTGGACGTGGGGCCCGCGTACGCGGTGTGGACGGGGATCGGCGCGGCCGGTACCGCGATCTACGGCATGGTGTTCCTCGGTGACGTCGTGTCCACGCTGAAGATCGTGTCGATCTCACTGGTGATCATGGGCGTCATCGGGCTGCAGCTGTCGGGGTCCGCGCACTAGCCGGACCCACTGGCCGGACCCCGCGCCGCGCACCCGGCACCGGTCCCGCCGGTCGCCGTCAGAAACGGATCGGCTGCCGCTGCAGGGCGGTGCGCACCAGATCCGTCACGCCGCCCTCCGGCGGCGGCGCCGAGAGACAGGACAGGGCGAGGCGGAAGGCGAGTTCACAGGAACGGCCCAGCTCCGCCGTGTCCGCCTTGTGGGCTCCGGGGGCGGAGAGCACGGTGACCGCGCGGTCACGGACCAGGGCCACGAAGTCGGCGGGCGAGGGCAGCGGGCCGTCGGCGCGGCGCTGCGCGGGGACCGCGGACGACGAGGGCACCGCCGAGAGCGTGGGCGCGGGCAGGCGCTCGCTCCAGCAGCCGGTGAGCATGGCCCGTACGAGCGCGTTCCCCCGGGCCGCCGTCGCGGTCCACTCGGCGGCCGCGGCCAGCCGTTCACGGGCGTCGGTGTGGGTGGCGAGCGCCCGGTCGACCCCGGCCAGATAGGCGTCGGCCTCCCGCCGCACCAGGGCGCGGGCCAGCCCCTCCTTGCTGCCGAACTCGTTGTAGAGCGTCTGCCGGGACACCCCGGCCACGGCGGCGACGTCGACCATGCGCACCGCGGACCACGGACGACGCGCGAGCGCCGCGTAAGCAGCGTCCAGCAGGGATTCCCGCGCTGCAGGCATCATCGCCTCCCAGGGGCGAGCGGCGGCTCTGGAGCTCAGGTTTGACGTGCGCCGAGGCACTGTCAAGGGTGTACGGCGGCGCCGGGGGGCGTGTGTCGGCCAACGTACGCAGCGGTCGCGGAGGGCGCGGTGAAGCCCTGGGCGCGGCCCGTGCACCGCGCGCCCCGGGGAGCCCGCCGACAGCGGCGGGTGCCTTCCCCACTCCCGGCGTGACTCGAGCGGGAGGCACCCCCACCGCCCGGCCCCGGAGACCGCGCCCACTCCGCCATCGTGACGCCCGCGGCGGCGGTCCGGCAACGCCCGTACGAATCCTGTCCCTCGTGCGCGAGGAAGGCCCGCCGCGTCCGGCGTGCCCGGCCCGCGCGGAGGTCCCGTGACGAACCCCGGGGCCATGTGGCCGTGCGCCGGATCCGCCGGATACGGTTCGTGCATGCCCGACTATCTCGACGACCTGCGGTTCGCCCATGTCCTCGCGGACGCCGCCGACGCCGCGACCATGGACCGTTTCAAGGCGCTCGACCTCAAGGTCGAGACGAAGCCGGACATGACTCCGGTGAGCGAGGCCGACAAGGCCGCCGAGGAGCTGATCCGCGGCCATCTGAAGCGCTCCCGGCCACGCGACGCGATCCTCGGCGAGGAGTACGGCATCCAGGGCACCGGCCCGCGCCGCTGGGTCGTCGACCCGATCGACGGCACGAAGAACTACGTACGCGGCGTTCCGGTGTGGGCGACCCTGATCTCGCTGATGGAGGCGGGCGAGGGGGGCTATCAGCCGGTGGTCGGCGTCGTCTCCGCTCCCGCGCTGGGCCGCCGCTGGTGGGCCGCGAAGGGCCATGGCGCGTACACCGGCCGCAGCCTGGCCTCCGCGTCCCGGCTGCAGGTCTCACGCGTCGCCGGGCTGTCCGACGCCTCGTTCGCGTACTCGTCGCTGAGCGGCTGGGAGGAGCGGGGCCGGCTCGACGGTTTCCTGGACCTGACCCGCAAGGTGTGGCGCACGCGCGCGTACGGAGACTTCTGGCCGTACATGCTGGTCGCGGAGGGCGCGGTCGACATCTGCGCCGAACCGGAACTGTCCCTGTGGGACATGGCGGCCAACGCGATCGTCGTGACGGAGGCGGGGGGCTCGTTCACCGGACTCGACGGCCGTCCCGGCCCCCACAGCGGCAACGCGGCGGCGTCGAACGGGCTGCTCCACGACGCGCTGCTGGGCCACCTCGGCGGGGAGCACTGAGGAAGTACCGAGGAGGCAGGCGCCCCTGGGTGGCGGGAGTACCGAGTGACGCGCGGGCGCCCCGAACTGACTCGCGCGCCCTCTTGTTGACCTGTTGTTCGCCTGCGACTCTGAGAGTTCCCCCACTTGTGAATTTGTGAATCCCTGAACTAGCGCCAGGGGTTCCGAGGAGGTGGCTCGACTCCATGCTGGTTCGCGACGCCATGAGCACAGTGGTCCTCACCATCGGCCCCGACCACACCCTCCGCCAGGCCGCCGCCCTGATGTCCGCCCGCAGGGTCGGCGCGGCCGTGGTCCTCGACCCGGACGCCGGCGGCCTCGGCATACTGACCGAGCGCGACGTCCTCCGGTCCGTCGGCCTCGGCCAGAGTCCTGACCATGAGCGCGTGCATGCCCACACCACCACGGACGTCGTGTTCGCCACGCCGTCGTGGACCCTGGAGGAGGCCGCGCGGGCCATGGCCCACGGCGGTTTCCGGCACCTCATCGTCCTGGACGGGGGCGATGCCGTCGGCATCGTCTCGGTCCGCGACCTCATCCGCTGCTGGGCCCCGGCCCGGCAGGTCCCTCCCCTTCCCCCGGCCCGGCAGCACGCCCCCGCGTGACCCACGGGCCGGCTCTCCTCGTCCGGCCCGCGAAGGCAAGCCAACGGGCCGGAACCCCGAAGGGTTTCCGGCCCGTCACCTACGACAAGCGGTCCAGCCTGGATCAGCCGCGCAGGGCCTGGACTGCGGCCTCCAGACGCTTGCCGAAGTCCGCGTCCGCCTGACGGAAGTTGTTGATCGCGCGCTCGGCGATGTCGTCGCGCGTGACCCCCGAGATGGCGCCCGCCAGGTTGTTGATCAGGCGCTCCTTCTCGTCCTCCGTCATCAGGCGGTAGAGGTTGCCCGCCTGCACGAAGTCGTTGTCCTCCGCGTGGACCGGGGTCGGGTGGTTGCCCGTGGCGCCCGTGAAGCCGGAGAACGGCTGCCACAGCGGACGACCCGTCTGGGCCGGGCCGCCGAAGCTGTTCGGCTCGTAGTTCTTCGCGCCCGCGTGGCGGCCGTCGTAGAGGTAGCCGTCACGGGAGTTGGTGCGCGCCTCGGTGGCGTGCGGACGGTTCACCGGCAGCTGGTCGGCGTTGATGCCGACGCGGTAGCGGTGGGCGTCGCCGTAGCCGAAGAGACGGCCCTGGAGCATCTTGTCCGGGGAGGGACCGATGCCCGGCACGAAGTGGGCGGGGCTGAAGATGGACTGCTCGACCTCGGCGAAGATGTTCTCCGGGTTGCGGTTGAGCTCCAGCTTGCCGTACTCGATGAGCGGGTAGTCCGCCTTCGGCCAGACCTTGGTCAGGTCGAACGGGTTGAAGCGGTAGGTGGCCGCGTCCGCCGCCGGCATGATCTGGACGTAGGCCGTCCAGGTCGGGAACTCGCCGCGCTCGATGGACTCGCGCAGGTCGCGCTGGTGCGAGTCGGGGTCCTTGCCCGCCAGCACCTCGGCCTCTTCAGCCGTCAGGTTCTTGATGCCCTGGTCGGTCTTGAAGTGGTACTTGACCCAGAAGACCTCGCCGTCCTCGTTGTTCCACTGGAAGGTGTGGGAACCGAAGCCGTCCATGTGGCGGTACGAGGCGGGGATGCCGCGGTCACCGAAGAGCCAGGTCACCTGGTGGGTGCTCTCCGGGCTGAGGCCCCAGAAGTCGAAGACGTTGTCCGCCTCCTGCGAGCCCGTGTACGGGTCGCGCTTCTGGGTGTGGATGAAGTCGGGGAACTTGATGGCGTCCCGGATGAAGAAGACCGGGGTGTTGTTGCCGACGAGGTCGTAGTTGCCCTCCTCGGTGTAGAACTTCATCGCCCAGCCGCGCGGGTCACGGACGGCGTCCGCCGCACCGAGGTTGCCGGCCACGGTCGAGAAGCGCAGGAAGACCTCGGTCTGCTTGCCGATCTCCGAGAGGAACTTGGCGCGCGTGTACTTGGTGACGTCGGCGGTGACGGTGAAGGTGCCGTAGGCACCCGCGCCACGGGCGTGCACCACGCGCTCCGGGATGCGCTCGCGGTTGAAGTGCGCGAGCTTCTCCAGGAGGAGCTGGTCCTGGACGAGCACGGGGCCGCCGACGCCCGCGGTCTCGCTGTTCTGGTTGTCGGCGACCGGAGCACCGGCCTCCGTCGTAAGCGGTCCCTGCGACACGTACGCCTCCTGCGTCATTCCTGCTGATCCTGTCCCTTGGCTAATGCCGAGCTCGATCCTACAATGGACAATGTCTAAGTCAAGTAAAGCTCCAAAGTCACACCCGTTCGGGATTAGATCCCCTTGCTGTTAGGCTGGCTGGTATGAGTGACCTACTGGAACGGTTGCGCGGACGCGGATGGCGGATGACCGCGCAGCGGCGTGTCGTGGCCGAGGTCCTCGACGGCGAACACGTCCACCTGACGGCCGACGAGGTGCATGCCCGCGCGGTCGCCAGGTTGCCGGAGATCTCCCGGGCCACCGTGTACAACACGCTGGGCGAGCTGGTTTCCCTCGGCGAGGTGGTCGAGGTCGCCACGGACAAGCGCGCCAAGCGGTACGACCCGAACGCGCACCGTCCGCACCACCACCTGGTCTGCGCCCAGTGCGGCGCGATCCGTGACGTCCACCCGACCGGCGACCCGCTGGCGGACCTCCCCGCCTCGGAGCGCTTCGGCTTCACCGTCTCGGACGTCGAGGTCACGTACCGGGGTGTGTGCCCCAACTGCACGCGCGCCTGAGCAGCTTGAGAAGGCCCCGGCACCGATGGGTGCCGGGGCCTTCCGCATGACCTGGCACGTTTCCGCATGTGCTGGTGCCTGAACGCGCCGAGGGCCGGAACCCTGTTGGATTCCGGCCCTCGGTCTTCAGTAGCGGGGACAGGATTTGAACCTGCGACCTCTGGGTTATGAGCCCAGCGAGCTACCGAGCTGCTCCACCCCGCGTCGGTGAAATGAACACTACGTCAAGGCAACGGGGAGAAGCAAATCGCTTACAGCTCGGGGCACTGAACGCCCTGGGACACCGTCACGCCGACAGCTCCTGCCGCAGCGCGTCCCGCAGCCGCCGGGCGCGCTCGGCGACCTCCGCCGGCCCCAGGGACACGGCCCGGTCGGCCCAGCGCTGTCCCTCGGCGAGCTCGCCACGACGCGCGTAGACCAGGGCCAGCCGGAGGGCCGCCCGTCCATGGCCGGCGTCGGCGGCCCGGGTCCACCACAGCGCGGCCTCCGGCTCGCTGCCTTCCCGGGCCAGCAGCAGCCCGAGGTTGAAGGCGCCGTTGCGGGATCCGGCCTCGGCCGCCTGCCGGTACCAGCGGGCCGCCTCGACGACGTCTCCCCGGGCCGCCGCGAGCATGCCGATCCGGACCTGGGCCCGCCGGTGGCCCTGGGACGCGGCCCGCTCGTACCACTCCTCGCACTCGGTCTTCTCGCGCGCGGGCTCGCCCAGTTCGTGCGCGGGCAGGGGCGGACGCCGGGCGTCGAGCACGGCGGCGAGCCGGTACGCGGCCTCCGCGCTGCCGCCGCCGGCCGCCTGCCGCAGATGCCGTTCGGCGGCCCGCTCGTCGCCCTCCTTCAGCCGCGCTATGGCGACCTGGAGCGCCGCCTCGGCGTGTCCGGCCGCGGCCGCCCGCTCGTACCAGACCAGCGCGTCCTCGGCGCCCTTCCCGGTGCCGCGCCCCGCGTGCAGGATGCCGAGGTTGAAGGCCGCGTCCACGCTGCCCGCCTCGGCCGCCTTGGAGAACCAGGGCTCGGCCCCGGCCGCGTCCCCGACCTGCAGCAGCAGGATCGCGAGCGCGTTGGCGGCCTCCCGGTGCCCGGCGTACGCGGCGCGCCGGTACCACTGCTCGGCCTGCGCGGTGCGCCCCTGCTCGGCGCAGAGCAGTCCGAGGTTGTACGCACCGTTGACGTCGCCGGCGTCCAGCGCGGCCCGGTACCACCGCTCGGCGGTCTGCGGCTCGCCGCGCTCCGCGTGCAGGGCGCCCAGCGCGTTGGCCGCGTTGCCGTCGCCGTCCTGGGCGGCCCGCAGCCACCACACCGCCGCGCTCTCGCTGTCGCCCGCGTCCCGCAGCAGGAAGCCCAGCGCGCAGGCGGCCCGCGCCTCGCCGTCCTTGGCGGACGTGAGGTACCAGCGCCCGGCCTCCTTGAGGTCTCCGCGCCGCTCCAGGATCGCCCCGAGGTGCAGCGCGGCCCGCCGGTGCCCGCGCGCGGCGGCCTGCCGGTACCACTGCTCCGCCTCCTCGGCGGCGGTCAGCCCGGCAGCGCCGTCCGCGCCGGTCCCGTCCTTGCCGGTCCCGTCCGCGTGCGGGGCCTTGCGCGTGCCCCGCGCGGCACGGTGGCCCTCGCGTGCGGCCCGGCGCTCCTCGTCCATGGCCCTGCGGTCGAGGGTGCGCGCCAGCCGGTACGCGGCCTCCCGGTGGCCGCGCTCGGCGGCGGCCCGCATCCAGTGCTCGGCACCGCCGTCGCCGCGGTGTTCCAGCAGGTCGGCGAGTGCGTACGCGCCTAGGACGTGCCCCTGTTCGGCGGCCTGGCGCAGCCAGTACTCGGCGGCCGGCTCGTCGCCGCGCTCGCGGTGGTGCCGCCCGAGCGCGTGCGCGGCGGCCGCGGAACCCGCGACAGCGGCGATGCGCCACCATCCGGCGGCCTCGTCGGGATATCCGCGCTGGTGCAACAGGACGCCCAGGTTGTTGGCGGCGGCACGGTCGCCCGCGGCGGTGGCCGCCCGCAGATGGGGCTCGGCTCCGTCGAGATCGCCGCGGCGCAGCAGCATGGCCCCGAGGACGCTCATCGCCTCCACGTCGCCGGCTTCGGCGGCGAGCCGCTGACGCGCCTCCTCGACGGCGTCACCGGCCTCGTCCCTGTCCATAGGCTGCGAAATATCAGCAGACTGCGCAAACCGCCCTGATTCCAACAGAGTTGCCTTGTCCCCCATAACGTCCATCGTCGCACCACCTGCAACCTGGGTACACCCGGTATACCGCAGCCATTGAGGTCACTACAGCGTTTTGTCGACATGCCCACAGAGAGACAAGTCAAACACAGAACGCCCCACCGTCCCCGTAGGGCGCGGCACTTCCTCGACGGCCTCCAGGTCAGCACGCCTGCCCGGCGCGCCGCCGAACACGCCGAAGGCCCGGATCCCTCATAGGGATCCGGGCCTTCGACTTCAGTAGCGGGGACAGGATTTGAACCTGCGACCTCTGGGTTATGAGCCCAGCGAGCTACCGAGCTGCTCCACCCCGCGCCGTTGTTCTTCAACCCTATCACGGCGCGGGATGGGGCCCTTCCACGGAGCTCTCATGCACGGCCCGCATCAGCCACTGGCCACTGGCCGCCCGTCATCAGCCACTGGCCGTGCCTTTGTCGGACGCCTGGTTCTTGTCGGACGCCTGGCTGTCGTCGGACGCCTGGCCGCCGTTGCCGGTCCCGCCGGCCTTGGCCTCCGCCTCCTCGGCCCGCCGCAGCGCGTCCTCAAGGTCGCTCTGGGCCCGGCCGTAGGCCTCCCAGTCCCCGTCCTTGAGGGCCTTCTGGCCGTCCTCGAACGCCTTCTGGGCGTCCTCCAGTGCCTCCTGGACCGTCGGATCGCTGGTCGTCGGCGGCTCCGAGGGGTCGTCGCCCTCGTCTCCGCCCTCGTCCGGCGGCTCGGTGCCCGAACCCTCGGCGCCGAAGACCTTGTTGAGGGCCTCGTCGAGGGTGTCCTCGAAGGCGGTCTTGCCTCCGTACGACACCGCGACCTTCTTCAGCAGCGGATACTCGGCATTGCTGCCCTGCACATAGATCGGTTCCACGTACAGGAACCCGCTGTCCATGGGCACCGCGAGCAGATTGCCGTAGATCATGTTCGACTTCGACGTCTCCGCGTTCCGCGTGAACTCCTGGACCGCTGGAATCGAACTCAACTTGCTCTGCCACTGCACCGGTCCGTCGACCTCGGACTCGCCGGTGACCCTGAGCAGCCTCATCGTGCCGTACTGGTCGCTGGTCGCATCGGCGTCCACCGCCATGTACGCGGACAGGTTGGGCCGTCCGCTCGGGGTGAAGGTGGTCGTCAGCGAGAACCTCTGCCGATCGTCACCGGGCATCTCCAGCGACAGGTAGTACGGCGGTACGGCGACGCGGTCCCGGCTCGTCGGGTCGTTCGGCACCTGCCACACGTCACTCGCGTTGTAGAACTGGTCGGCGTTGGTGACGTGGTAGACGCCCAGCTGCTCGCGCTGCACCTTGAACAGGTCCTGCGGGTAGCGCAGGTGCTCCTTCAGCTCGGCCGGGATGTCGGACTTCGCCTTCACCGTGCCCGGGAACGCCTTCTTCCACGTCTTGAGGACCGGGTCCTTCTCGTCCCACGTGTACAGGGTGACCGTGCCGTCGTACGCGTCGACGGTCGCCTTCACCGAGTTGCGGATGTAGTTGACCTGGTTCTGCTGGGCGACGACCGCGCGCTGGCTGTCGTCGTCCGTGAGCGCGTCCGTGGTGGTGGTGCCGAGCGTCGTGCGCGATGCGTACGGATAACCGTTGGTGGTGGTGTACGCGTCCACGATCCACACGACCCGCTTGCCGATGACGGCCGGATAGGCGTCCCCGTCGATGGTCAGCCAGGGCGCGACCGCCTCGACGCGATCCTTGGGCGTACGGTTGTAAAGGATCTTGGAGCCGTCACCGATGGCACCGGAGTACAGCATCTGCGGCTCGCTGAAGACGGTCGCGTACGCGGCTCGGTTCAGCGGGTTCGACAGGTCGATGCCCCCCTTGCCCTCGTACGTGTACGTCTTCTGGCCGCCGCCCTCCTCGTAGTCGAGCTCCTTCTGGGGCCCGCCCACGATCGAGTACTGGGTGGTCTTCTCGCCGAAGTAGATGCGCTGCTGGTAGCCCTCGTTCAGGGTGCCGGTCGTGGGCAGGCCCTGCTCAGTGAAGGCCGGGGAACCGTCGGAACCCTCCTGGATCTCGGTGCCCTTCGCCGCGATGGCGCCGTACCCGTGCGTGTAGATGAAGTGCTGGTTGATCCAGTTCTTCTTGTCGACGCGGTCGAGGTTCAGCTCACGCAGACCGATGATCGTGTCCTGGCCGTTGTACCGGTCGATGTCCAGCGTGGTCGGGAACTGGTAGTACTTCCGCTCCTGCTCGAGCTGCTGGAACGTCGGCGAGACCACGTTCGGGTCGTTCAGCCGGTAGCTCGCGATGGATTCGGCCTGGTCACGCTGCTGCTCGGCGCTGCCGTTCTCGCCCGTGCCCGCGATGTTGTCGACCTTCACGCCGTCGATGCCGTACGCCTTGCGCGTGGCCTCGATGTTCTTCTCGATGTACGGCGTCTCCTTGGCCTGCTCGTTCGGCTTGACCTGGAACTGCTGCACGATCGCCGGGTACAGCCCGCCGATCAGCACCGCCGAGAGCACCAGCAGGCCGAACCCGATCAGCGGCAGCTGCCAGGTGCGCCGCCACAGGGTGGCGAAGAAGAGCAGGGCGCAGATGACGGCGATGCAGAACAGGATGGTCTTCGCCGGCAGATAGGCGTTCGCGTCGACGTACCTCAGGCCCGTCCAGTTGCCCGTCGCCTTGAAGTCGCTGGACTTCACCGCGAGGCCGTACCGGTCGAGCCAGTACGCGACCGCCTTCAGGGTGACAAAGAGACCGAGCAGCACCGACAGGTGGCCGGTGGCCGCGGCCGTGGCGCGCGCCCCCGGGGAGGTGATCCGCAGGCCGCCGTACAGGTAGTGCGTGAGCGCGGCGGCGATCAGCGAGATGATCGCGGCGGCGAAGCCGAAGCCGAGCAGGAAGCGGTACCAGGGCAGGTCGAACGCGTAGAAGGAGACGTCCAATTTGAACTGGGGGTCCTTCTGGCCGAACGGCACGCCGTTCACCCACATCAGCCACGTGCGCCACTGGCTGGAGGCGGAGGCCCCCGCGATCAGGCCCACCAGGGCCATGAGGCCGAGGAGCAGCCACTTCTTGTAGGGCGCGATGCCCATGCGGTACCGGTCGAGGCTCTGCTGCTCCATCGACATGGCGCTCAGCGGCGGGCGCAGCCGGTGCGCCAGCCAGATGTTGAGGCCGACCGCCGCCGCCATGAGCAGACCGAAGACGAAGAAGAGACCGATCTTGGTCCACAGGGTGGTCGTGAAGACCGAGGAGTAGTCGACCGACCGGTACCAGAGCCAGTCCGTCCAGAACCCGGCGAACATGACGAACGCCATGCCCAGGACGGCAAGGACGCCCAGTGTCATGAGCAGGGTCCTGACCCGCCGGGACGGTCGGCCCACTCTGATCCGCGGCCCCGTCGGGCCTCCGCCGCGGTCCGGCATCTGGAAAGCCAAGGTGCGCACCTCGAAGTTCGCTGTTGATACGTCAGGCCCTCGTGATCGCGGACCATCTTCACGCCCCTGTGATCTTCGTGACCGCAGGAGCCTCACCTATGCAACTTACCGACGCTTTACTCGGTTCCCGGTTCTGGGGACGAACGAGGCAGGATTGTGACCATGTCCAACACTCCCATGGCAGCGAGCCCGCTCACCCGGGCCGTGCTCGAGATCGACGAGTACGCATCCGGCCTCGGCTGGGACCAGCCCGCTCGCCTCTTCGCCCTTGTCGACACCGCGCGTCTGCGGGCCCAGGAACCCGCTCTGGCGGACCAGCTCGGTCTGGGGGGCGAGTCGGAGACCTCCGGTCTCACCCCGGTCGAGCAGGACGAGATTTCCGCCGACCGGCCGCTGGACGAGTTCCTCGGCACCATCGCGTGGCCCGACGCGGTGGCCGGCTGCGCTCTCACGGTGGAGCGGCTGATGCTGCCGCCGTCCGCCGAGGCCTCCGTACCGGAGGGGCTGGACGAGGCCGGTCTGGCGAAGTGGGTCGCCAGGCATCCGGACCGCCAGGAGGTCCGGATGACGGTCGCCGTCCTGCGGGACGGGGCGCGTGAGTCGGCGCTGCGGCTGCGTGAGAAGGATGCGCCGACAGAGGTGCTGACCGGCCCGGACCTGGTGCCGGGGCTGGCGGAGGCGCTGGTGGCGACTTTCGAGGACTGACCGCCTGACCGCTTGACGGCCTGACCGCTTGACGGCCTGACCGCTTGACGGCCTGACCGCTTGACGGCCTGACCGCTTGACGGCCTGACCGCTTGACGGCCTGACCGCTTGACGGCCTGACCGCTTGACGGCCTGACGGCCTGACGGCCGAGCCTGCGGGGCGCTCCTCAGTCGAGGGGCGCCCCGGCCCCGGGCCGGGCGCCGGTCAGCTTCCGGTGGTGCACTTGGGCAGGTCGGAGGTCTTCCCGGAGCGGATGTCCTCGAGGGCGTCGAGGGCGTCGTCGATGGTGCCGACCTTGACGAGGGTGAGCCCCTCGGGGGTGTCCCTGGCGGCGGACGCGCAGTTGTCCTCGGGGGTCAGGAAGTAGCGGGCGCCCTTGTCGCGCGCGCCGACGGTCTTCATCTCGATGCCGCCGATGGGTCCGACCGTGCCGTCGTCGTCGATGGTTCCGGTGCCCGCGACGAACGTGCCGCCGGTGAGACTGCCCGGGGTCAGCTTGTCGACGATGCCGAGGGCGAACATCAGGCCCGCGCTGGGCCCGCCGACATCGGCGAGCTTGATGTCGATGGTGAACGGGAAGGTGTGGTCGGTCCCGGCCGCGATGCCGACGACGGCCCGGTCCTCGCCCTGGTCGTCGGAGTTCGTCGTGGTGATCGTGACGTCCTCCGTCTTGGTGGCCGTCCGGTTCTCCTTCTCGGCGGCGGCCTGCTCCTTCGCGGGCACGATCGTGAAGCGGACCGTCTCCCCCGGCTTGTGCTCGGTGACCAGCTCGGCGACGTCGCCGGGCTCCTTCACCGCCGTACCGTCGACGGACTTGATGACGTCGCCCGCGTGCAGCCTGCCCTCGGCCGGGGAGTCCTTGAGCACCGACTGGACGATGACCCAGGACTTCACCGGGATGTCCAGCTCCTTCAGGGCCGCGACCTTGGCGCTCTCCTGGGACTGGCTGAACTCCTCGGCGTTCTCCTGGGTCGACTCCTCCTCGGTCTTGCCGTTCGGATAGAGCGTGTCGTGGGGCACGACCTTGTTGTCATGAGCCAGCCACCCGTACACGGCCTCGACGAGGTTCATCCTGTAATCGGCGCTGGTGACCCGGACCGTGGTCATGTTGAGGTGCCCGGTCGTCGGGTAGGTCTTGTGCCCGGAGATCTGCAGCACCGGCTCGCCGTCGTGCTCGCCCAGGGTGTTCACCGTCGGCCCCGGCGACATCTCCGAGTACGGCACGGGGATGAACACTCCCGCGCACAGCAGCGCGATCAGCATCAGGGTGGAGGCGAGCATCGTCGCGGTGCGGCGTGGCATGGAACGACAGTACGGGACGGGTCTGTCAGTGCACTGTCGGGGCCGTCCGTCCGGGGCGGCCCCCGTCAGCGGCCCGGGGCGCCGGGTGCGCGGGCCCGCCCGGCGCCGGGCGGATGCGCGGGCTCAACCGCCGGAGCGGGACTTCTCCATGGCCTCGCGGAAGCGCATGTATCCCTCGAGCTCACTGCCGTCCTCGATGGTCTTGCGGTTCCGGCTGGCCCAGCTTCCCCACAGTCCGGCACCGATAGCAGCCAGAAGCGGAATCAACAACCAGGTGAGCGCTGCCATGCCGACCTCCCAACCCCATGAGCGACCGAAACCCACTGATCAGCAGATTAAACCTCCGCTCCGTCAACGCTGGCGCCCGGGGTGGGGTTACGCAACCGGAGCGTAGCTTCGCAGTCGGGGCCGATGGCATGCGGTCCGGACGCGGCAGGCCGAAGCCGTACCCGAAGCCGTACCCGGTGCCGTCGCCGGTGCCGTCCGGGTGCCGGATCTAGCAGGCGCCGACCCACTCCTCGGTGCCGTCGGAGAACTTCTGGTGCTTCCAGATGGGCACTTCGTGCTTCAGGTCGTCGATGAGCCTGCGACAGGCCTCGAAGGCCTCACCGCGGTGCGGACAGGAGACCGCCACGACGACGGCGAGGTCCCCGACCCTCAGGTCCCCCACCCGGTGCACCGCGGCCAGCGCCCGCACCGGGAAATCGGCGACGACCTTCTCGGCGATCCGCCGCATCTCCGCTTCGGCGCTGGGGTGGCAGGAGTACCCGAGGGCGTCGACGTCGGCACCCCCGTCGTGGTTGCGCACGGTTCCGACGAACAGTGCCGTACCGCCGGCCGCGTCGTCGCCCACGGCCCGGAACACCTCGTCGACGGAGAGCGGGGTCTCCCTGACGCCGATCAGCTTGATCGGCTGCTGCGCGGCCTGCTCTCCGGGGTGATCGTTGCTAGGTGCCATGTCCCCATCGTGCCCCACGGCACGGACAGGCCGGAACAGACGTTTCACCCGGCACGCGCGCGGGACGTCTTGGAGCCTCCTACAGGAACCCGGATGCCGGGTCAGGAACCCCGGATGCCCGGACAGGGACTCTGGGGCCTGGACAGGCACCTTGGGGCTCAGACACGCCGGCGGGCCTTCCGCGCGCGGCGCACCAGCGCGGCCGTACCGAGCAGCGCGACCGTCGCTCCCGCGGCGCCCGCCGCCGTGGCGTCCTTGCGTCCCAGCCGCCGACCGGCCACGGTGTGCCGCCCGGAGACCTCGTCCAGGAGCTGTGCGAGGACCTCCTCGTTGGTCCACTGCGGCCGCCAGCCGGCGTCGTGGAGCCGGCTGCCGCTGACCACCCAGGGGTACATCGTGTACGCCAGGTCCCCGGCCGGGGACGGGGTGAGCCCGATACGGTGCAGCCGCGCGGCCGCGCCCAGCGCCACCGCGGACGGCAGTTCCATCCGGCGGATCCCGCTGAGCTCCTCGACCTCCTCCTGCTCCAGCCATCCGTCGCACCCGACGGCCAGCTCCCCGTCCACCTTCTCCAGGACGGCGTACTCCAGGGCGCTGCACAGGTCCTCGACGTGACAGAACTGCCAGGCGGGCCGCGAACCGGCCACCACCAGGAGCCGGGGCGACTCGAAATACCTGGTCAGGGCGGTGTCGGTGCCTCCGACGAGCACGGCGGGACGGACGACGGTGACATTCAGGCCCGGGTGGGCGCGCGGTGCGCGGCGGGCGAGGCGCTCGATCTCCAGCAGGTCGCCGACGCCGGTGGCCTCGGCGGTCGCCCGCAGCTCGGCGTCCTCCGACAGCGGCAGCTCGTTGTCCGGCAGCGCCCCGTACACCATCGCGGAGGTGCACAGCACGACCCGGTGGACCCCGGCCGCGGCGGCCGCCGTGAGGACGGTCTGCGTTCCCCGCACGTTGTAGGCGGTCCGGGCGGCCGAGTCGGTCTCCAGATCCAGGTCGACGGCGAGGTGGACCACGACGTCCGCGCCGCGCAGCTTGTCCGCGATCGCCGGGTCCCTCACGTCCAGGATGTGCCACTGCGCGGCCGCGCACTCGCCGCGCCGCTCGTCGATGGCTACGACCTGCTTGATCTCCTGGGACGCGGCGAGCCGCTCGGTGAGCAGCGCGCCCACCCCGGTCGCGGCGCCGGTGACCGCGACGACGGGTCCGCGCGGTGACGGACTGGTTGTGAGGTTTCGCGCTGCGCGAACCTGCGGATCTGGGGAACTCACCGGGCGTCTCCAGCGGTTGTCTTCAGTACGCACGCGCGTAACGCGTACGTACCAGGTGGCATCCATCCTGCCGCAGGCCCGCAGTCGGCGAAGCACCGAGGCCCGAACCGGCCGCGGTGTCTACCCTGGGTGGTGTTGTCGGGCAGCCGTGCCGCCGGAAAGAACCGGTGGCCTAACCAGCCGAGGAATCCCGTGAGTGACACCCCATTCGGATTCGGCCTTCCGCCGGAGGAGCCGGAGAACGGCGACGAGGGCAAGAAGAAGGACCAGCAGAGCGGTGGTGGGCAGGGACCGGCCAACCCGTTCGGCTTCGGGCTGCCCGGCGCCGGAGGCTCCGGCGCCGACAATCCGTTCGCCGCGATGTTCGGTTCCATGAACCCCACCGACCTGGGCGCCGCCTTCCAGCAGCTGGGCCAGATGCTCTCGTACGAGGGCGGCCCGGTGAACTGGGACATGGCCAAGCAGATCGCCCGCCAGACGGTTGCCCAGGGCACCCCTGACGGCACCAAGGACTCCAGCATCGGCCCGGCCGAGCGCTCCGCCGTCCAGGAGGCCGTGCGTCTGGCCGACCTGTGGCTGGACGACGCGACGTCGCTGCCGTCGGGGGCCGGCTCCGCCGTGGCGTGGAGCCGCGCGGAATGGGTCGAGGCGACCCTGCCGGTGTGGCAGGAGCTCGTCGACCCGGTCGCCGAGCGCGTCGGTGCGGCCATGGGCGATGTGCTGCCCGAGGAGATGCAGGCCATGGCGGGCCCGCTGATCGGCATGATGCGCTCGATGGGCGGCGCCATGTTCGGTACGCAGATCGGGCAGGCCGTGGGCGTGCTCGCGGGCGAGGTCGTGGGCTCCACGGACATCGGCCTTCCGCTCGGCCCGGCCGGCAAGGCGGCGCTGCTGCCGGTGAACGTGGAGACGTTCGGCAAGGATCTGGGCGTGCCCATGGACGAGGTGCGCCTCTACCTGGCGCTGCGCGAGGCCGCCCACCAGCGTCTGTTCTCGCACGTGCCGTGGCTGCGCTCGCACCTGTTCGGCGCGGTCGAGGGTTACGCGCGCGGGATCAAGGTCGACACGGCGAAGCTGGAGGACGTGGTCGGCCAGTTCGATCCGCAGAACCCCGAGGAGCTGCAGCAGGCGCTCCAGCAGGGCATGTTCCAGCCGGAGGACACTCCGGAGCAGAAGGCGGCGCTGGCCCGTCTGGAGACGGCTCTGGCGCTCGTGGAGGGCTGGGTGGACGCGGTCGTGCACGCGGCCGCGAAGCCGCGCCTGGGTGCCGCGGACGCGCTGCGTGAGACGCTGCGCCGCCGCCGTGCCTCCGGCGGTCCGGCCGAGCAGACGTTCGCCACTCTGATCGGTCTGGAGCTGCGTCCCCGCCGGCTGCGGGACGCCTCGCGCCTGTGGGCCTCGCTCACGGACGCGCGCGGGGTCGACGGCAGGGACGCCCTGTGGGCCCACCCGGACATGCTGCCCACCGCCTCCGACCTGAACGACCCGGACGGCTTCGTGCACCGCGAGCAGCTGGACTTCTCCGAGCTGGACAAGATGCTCGGTGAGGCGGCGGGCGGCGGCCTCACGGGGAAGCCGGACCTGACGAAGGACGAGGACGGCGAGGACCGCAAGGGCGACCAGGGCGACGGCAAGAGCGACGGCGCCGAGTGAGCCTCCACGACGACGCGGTCCTCGTCCTGAAGGGATACGAGGCGCACGGGGAGCAGGAGGAACTGCGCCAGGCGTATCTGGATCATCTCCAGGCGCATCCGGACGGCATGTGGAAGTCGTGCCACGCCGGACACCTCACGGCCAGCGCGCTGGTGATCGATCCGGCGCACGGCCGGGTGCTGCTCACGCTCCACCGGAAGCTGCGCATGTGGCTGCAGATGGGCGGCCACTGCGAGCCGGGGGACGGGACCGTGGCGGAGGCGGCGCTGCGGGAGGCCACGGAGGAGTCGGGCATCGCGGGGCTGACGCTGCTCCCGGGCGGTCCGGTGCGTCTGGACCGGCATCCGATCCCGCCGCCCTGCCACTGGCACTACGACGTGCAGTACGCGGTCGTGGCCCCGCCGGGCGCGGTCCAGGAGATCAGCGACGAGTCGCTCGACCTGCGCTGGTTCGCGTACGACGAGGTGGCGGGCGTGGCCGACGAGTCGGTCGTACGGCTGCTGGGGGCCACGCGCGCGAGGCTCTGATCCTCCTGCGGATACGTGGGTAAGGGGCGGCCGCCATGGCGGCCGCCCCTTACGTTTGCTTCTCCGGGTCAGCTCCAGACGTTGCCCTGGTTCTGCCCGCGCGCTCCCTGCTGGCCCACGCCGTACTGAGCGGCGAGGCCCGACCCGATCCGGGCGTTCTGCGGCGGGAGCAGCTCGCTGGGCTGGACGAGGACGTAGCCCTGGCCCATGAAGCTGAGCTCCCAGCCCTCGCCGGTGCTGCCGCGGCGGCGCCACACCCCGGAGGAGTGCGTCTGGGCCTGCATCTGAACGCGCAGCCCGGTGGACCAGGCCACGATCGCGTCGGCGTCGCAGTTGACGTACGTGTCCGGTGTGACGTGCATCATCAGCGGCATTCCTGAGGTCATGAGGGCGACCTTGCCCTGGCCGGTGATGTTCAGCTGGTACTTCCCGGACCCGGAGATGCCGTACAGGCTGTCCACGGCGATGACCTCGTGGTGCAGCGAGGAGTCCATGGCCAGTACATAGGCGCTGTCCACGGCGAGCCCGTCGTGGTCCACGTCCACCAGGTGCACATGCTGCGCCAGATTGGCGAAGTAGACGGTGCCCTGCCCATGGCAGCGCATCAGTTCCAGACCCTCGCCCGTACGGGCGTGCGAGCGCCGTCTGCCGCCGCTCTGGAGCTCCGCGTCGAACTCGACGAGGCCCTGATAGGCGACCATCGTGCCCTTGCGCGCGAGGACGTCGTCGTGGCCGCCCAGGGCGACGCGCAGCATCTGCTCGTTCTGCAGGCTCCAGCGTTCCGCGGTCTGCTGCTCGTTGTAGGTGAAGATCGGGCTCTGCATGGTGTGTCGCTCCCCCTCAGCCCCGGACTCGGAGGCGGTCGGTGCTGTCCTCGCTGGGCTGGACGACGACGATGCCCTGCCCGGAGAACGCCATCTGGTAGGCCTCGCCGCTGCCGCGTCCGATCAGGGACTGCGCCTTGAAGCTGCGCTTGCCCTTCACCTTCAGGTTCGGGGACCAGGCGACGAGGGCGTCCGGGTCGACGTACGTCTCGTCCTCACCGCCTCCGCAGTCGACGACGATCGGCTTGCCCCGGGAGGTCAGCGCCACCCAGCCCCGGCCGGAGATCCTCGTGTTCCACATGCCCTGTCCGGCGAACTTGGCGAGGCCCTTGACCCGCTCGACGCCCCAGGTCAGATGTGCGTCGAAGGCGAGCAGGTTGGTGGCGTTGACGGAGATCGCGTCCTCATCGAGGTTGATCACGACGACGTCCGCCCCGTAGTCGGCGAGATAGAGCAGACCGTCGCCGGAGCACTTCATCAGGGGCGCGCCCTCACCGGTGGCCCAGTCCCGTGCGATCTGGCGTACGGCGGGCGGGTTGGGCTCGTACTGGATGAATCCCTCGTAGGAGACCATCGAGCCCACGCGCGCGAAGAGGTCGTTCCCGGTCTGCAGGGCGACCTTGAGCATGTGGTCGCCGTGGTTCTCCATGCGGGCGGCGACCGGAGCGGGGGCGAAGCCCGCGAGCGGCTGGTTCATGACGGGCTCCCTCTAGACCTCGTACGGCTGGACGACGATGAAGTTGCCTGGCGCTCCCCGGAACTGGAGGTTCACGCTCTCGCCGGTGTCCCCGGGGTAGGCGTTGCGGCGCATCCGCACCTGACTGGAGACGATCACCTGGGAGGCCGCGGACCAGGCGACCACTGCGTTGCAGTCGGCGAACGTGGTGGGCGTGACGGGCAGCACGACGGGCGTGCCGTGCGTCTTCACGACGATCGTGCCGGTCCCCTGGAACTGCATCGTGAACAGCGCGCCGCCGGGGATGCCGTGTCCCTCGATCCGGCGCACCTCGTACTGCAGGGTCTCGTCGAAGGCGAGGACATTCTCCGCGGACACGCAGATCGCGTCGCCCTGGAGCTCGATGGGGTGCAGCATCGCGGAGTTCTCTGCGAGGAAGACCTGGCCCCGGCCGGTACAGCGCATCAGCTGCATCTCCTGGCCGGTGGCGTTGCCCACGATGCGGCCGGCGAAGCCCGCCCCCTTGTAGCCGAAGTCGACCTTGCCCTGGTAGAGCACCATGCTGCCCTGGCGGGCCAGCACGGCCTGGTCGCCTCCGGCGCCGAGGTCGACCCGGACCAGCTTCTGGTTCTGCTGGGTCCACCGCTGCCCGGTGGGGGTCTCCTTGAACTTCTGCAGCGCGGCGGTCACCCCCGCGCCGCCCTGGGGAGCGCCCTGCGGCACACCGTACGCGGAGGGGGCGCCGGGCGGACCGGGCGGCTGACCGGGGACCTGGCCGTAAGGCGGCTGGGGCGGCTGGCCGTGGCCGGGAGGCGCGGCCGGGGGCTGCTGGGCGTGGCTTGGAGGTGGTACGGGTGCCTGGGGGGCGTGCGGGATTTGCGGCTGGGCATAGCCGGGCGGCAGGGGCGCGCTCGGAGCAGGGGGTTGCTGGGCAGGGAACTGCCGGCCGTCGTGGCCGGGCGGCGGGGTCGGCTGCCCGTACGGTACGGGGGCGGGCGGCGGCGGAACGGTGCCGCCCGGAGGGGTGGGCATCGGCGCGGCGACGGTGGGCTGCCCGTGCGCCGGTGCCGAGGGTGCCGTGGCCGGGGGCGGAGTCGCTGCCGGCGGCGGTGCGGGGTCCTGCGCGGGCGGGACGGGGGCCTGTGCGGCCGGGGGCGCGAACGGAGGCGGGGCGGCGGCAGAGGCGGGCGGGGCGAAGCCCGGTACGGCGTCGGCCTGCGGCTGCGGCTCTGCGGGCTCCTCCTCGGCGACCTCACCGCCGAAGTTCCTCAGCAGCGCCTCGAGGCCCCCGTCGAAGCCCTGACCGACAGCGGCGAACCGCCATACGTCCTTCAGGTAGAAGTCGCCCAGCATGACGGCGCGCTCGGTGGAGAACTCCGCCCCCTCGAAGGAGTAGCGGGCCACCTCCTCACCGCCCGCGACGATACGGATGTAGCCGGACGCGATCTGCGACATCTGCCCGGCCCCGTCGATCGCGGCCGTGAACGACAGCTTCTGGATCTGCGGCGGGATCCTGTCGAGCGTGACGCGGAAGGACTCCGTGTCACCGGCCTGCGGACCCAGGAGCTGAATGGCCTCCTCGGGCGTCTTCGGCTGGTTGAAGAAGACGAAGTAACGGTCGTCCGAGAGCTGCTCGTCGGCGTCCAGACCGAAGCAGCTGATGTCGAAGGTCAGTCCTGGAGCGGAGAGCTGCACGCCCACGTACAGATCCCTCCCCGCGGTGAGGTCACTGATTCTGGCCTTGTGGCCGCGCTGGAAGTCCCTGGCCATACGTAACGACCGTCCCCCATCCCGAGTTGTCCGTGCGTCGCGCCAGGCTAACGGCAAAATCCGGCAGGGGACGAAATCGGTACGGACCCGCTACAGAACGCCTGTGACCGGCCCGCTCGGGCGAGGGCACGCGCGCGCGTGGTGGCCGGTTTCCGTCGACCGGCCACCTGGCCTCACCCCTCGCGCGCGGCGGGCAGATGCGGCAGCCGGTCCGCCGCGACCACCCCTTCGAGATAACCGCGGGCCCGTTCGGTCCGCGGGTATGCCTCCAGCAGCCGCCAGAAACGAGGGCCGTGGCCGGGTACGAGCAGATGGGCGAGCTCATGGAGGAGGACGTAGTCGATGACGTACTCGGGCATGCCCTGCAACCGGTGCGACAGACGAATGCTGCCCTCGGCCGGCGTGCACGAGCCCCAGCGGGTGTTCTGGTTGGTGACCCAGCGCACCGACGTGGGCCGGGCCCTGCCGCCGAAGTACTGCAGCGACAGCCGCTCGGCACGCTCGGCCAGCTCGGCGTCCCCGAGCAGCCGCTTGCTCTCCTGTGCCGCGAGCTTGTCGAGCATGACGCTCACCCAGCGCTGCTCCTCCGCCTCGGACATACGGGCGGGAATGAGCACGACAGTGCGATCGCCCTCGCGGTACGCGGAGACCGTTCTACGCCGACGGGCACTCCTGCGGACCTCGATCGCGCTCGCCCCCGAGCCGCCCGGTGGCAGGCTCGTCGTGCTGCGCTCTGGCTTTCCGGCACGGTGCAGTGGGTCGGCGGGCACGCCCCGACGTTACCCGTTGCCCGTGGGGGAAGTCCTGCCTCCGGTACGGTTCGGTACCGATCCGCACTCCGCGCGTTCGATTTATACGACTAATGCGGCCGCCTGTGGACAACCTTCGACGCCCTCCGGCGAAAGCCGGGCATGCTGGCACCCGTCGGCGGAGCACCGGACACGATCTCCCGTCGGCACACGGGGACGGACTACGGCTACGGGGGCCGATCATGCATCCGATGGTGAAGCCCGCGCTGCGGCGCGGCTGGCGGGACCTCAACACGGTGCAGTTCGGGATGGCACCCGCGCACGCGCTGGTGCTGGGCCCGATGGACATCGCGACGGGCGGCCTTCTCGCCCTGCTGGACGGAACACGCGGACTGCCTCTGCTGCGCGACGAGGGAGACCGCATGGGCTTGCCCGAAGGGCATGTCGACACGCTCGTGGAGCGCCTCGCCGAGTCGGGCCTCCTCGACGACGCGACGGGCGGGGGTCCCGCCGCGGCCGCCCTGCGCGAGAAGGAGGCGGTCATGGAGCGCCTGCGGCCGGACCTCGCCGCGCTCTCCCTCGTCGCACGCGGGCCGGGAGCGGACATGGAGCGCCTGACCGCCCGCCGCACCCTGCGGGTGCAGGTGCGCGGTGCGGGCCGGGTGGGCGCGACGCTCGCCGCGCTGCTCGCGGGCGCGGGCGTCGGGCAGATCGACGTACGCGACGGTGGCCGCGTCGAGCCGAAGGACGTGACACCGGGCGGCCTGCCGGCCGAGTCGGTCGGCGAGCGCAGGGACCTCGCTGCCCGCCGTGCGGTACGGCGGGCAGCACCGGATCGTCCCCCGCGCGCGTCCGCCTCACCCGCCCAGGAGGAGGAGCCCGGCTTCTCCCTGGTGATCCTCGCCCCGCGCAACGGGGTGGACGTCCACGCCCCCGACCCCGCCGACGCCGAACATCTCATCACCTCCGGAACACCCCACCTCTATGCCGGCGTCGTCGAGGGCACCGGCATCGTCGGCCCGCTCGTCCTGCCCGGTGAGACGGGCTGCGCGGGCTGTCTCGACCAGGAGCGCTGTGACCGGGACGAGTACTGGCCGCGGCTGGTCGCCCAGTGGCGGTCGGGCCGGCGCCACCGGGTGGAAGCCTGCGACCTGGCCCTGGCGTCGACGGTGGCCGGCCTGGCCGCGGCGCACGCACTCGCCTTCCTCGACGGGCAGCTGCCGTCGAGCGCGGGCGCCCGCTGGGAGGTGTCGGCGCCTGGCTTCGTCTGGCACGCACGGCCGCTGGGGCCGCACCCCGCATGTCCGTGTGCCGCCACGGGGGAAGATAACGAAGAGCGCACCACCCCGGAAGGCGGAGAACCGGACGGGACAATGACAGAGCAACATCCGGCATCGAGTTCGTCCCGCACGGCACACGCGGCACGGCGGTCTGGGACCTGGAGGGCGCATGTCTGATCTTCCCCGGAAGGCGGTCACCCGTACCGCCAAGCTCGCCGCGCTCCCGATCGGTTTCGCCGGGCGCGCCACCTGGGGACTCGGCAAACGCATCGGCGGCAAGTCCGCGGAGATCGTGGGCCGGGAACTCCAACAGCGCACGGCCGAACAGCTGTTCCGGGTCCTCGGGGAGTTGAAAGGCGGGGCGATGAAATTCGGTCAGGCGCTGTCCGTCTTCGAGTCGGCGCTGCCCGAGGAGATCGCCGGACCGTACCGCGCGGCGCTGACGAAGCTGCAGGAGGCGGCACCTCCCATGCCGACGCGCACGGTGCACTCCGTGCTGACCGAGCGCCTCAGGGAGGACTGGCAGGAACTGTTCTCCGAGTTCGACGACCGGCCCTCGGCAGCCGCCTCCATCGGCCAAGTGCACCGCGCGACATGGCACGACGGCCGTCAGGTCGCGGTCAAAGTGCAGTACCCGGGCGCCGGTGAGGCCCTCCTGTCCGACCTGAACCAACTCAGCCGCTTCGCCCGGCTCCTGGGCCCCCTGGTCCCCGGCATGGACATCAAGCCGCTGATCGCCGAACTGCGCGACCGCGTCTCCGAAGAGCTCGACTACGGCCTGGAGGCGCAGGCACAGCAGACACACGCCGAGGAGTTCGCGGACGACCCCGACGTCCTGATACCGGCCGTTGTCCACCAGTGCGAGCAGGTGCTGGTGACCGAGTGGATCGACGGCATACCCCTGTCGGAGGTGATCGCCCACGGCACCCAGGAACAGCGCGACCGTGCGGGCCAACTACTCGCCCGTTTCCTCTTCTCCGGGCCCGCCCGCACCGGCCTCCTGCACGCCGATCCGCACCCGGGCAACTTCCGGCTGCTGCCGGACGGCGACAACGGCTGGCGACTGGGCGTCCTCGACTTCGGCACGGTGGACCGGCTCCCGGACGGACTGCCCACACCGATCGGCGACTCCCTGCGCATGACGCTCGAAGGCCGGGCCGAGGCGGTCTACGAGCTGCTGTGCGCCGAGGGCTTCGTCAAGGAGTCCATAGACCTGGACCCCGACGCGGTCCTCGACTACCTCCTGCCCATCATCGAACCGGCCCAGGTCGACGCGTTCACCTTCACCCGGAGCTGGATGCGCTCCCAGGCGGCCCGCGTGGCCGACCCGCGCTCCCCGGCCCACCAGTTGGGCAAGCAGCTCAACCTTCCCCCGTCGTACCTGCTGATCCACCGGGTGACGCTGAGCACCATCGGCGTGCTGTGCCAACTCGGCGCGACGGTCCGCCTGCGCGACGAACTGGAGGAGTGGCTGCCGGGTTTTGCAGGGGAGGAGGAGGTGGCGGAAGAGGAGTCGGCCGAGGAGAAGCCGACGGTGGAGGAGACAGCGGTGGAGGCCTGATGGGGGGCGCTGTGCTGCTCTGAGACGTGCGCAGAAGCTGGGGCGGAGCGGGGCGGGCGGGTGGGGAGGGTGGGAGCGGGGGGCGGGGGGGGGCGGGACCCCGAAGAATGGCATCGGCCCGTCACCACGCCGACCACCCAGCACCCCCACCACACAACGGGGGCCGGCCCCGACGGACCGACCCCCATGGATGCTCTGCACGATCACCTGCCTGACGGCGCCGGCCGCTGTGACCGCCTACCTGGCGGCCTCGGTCACTGCATCACGGCCATGGCGAGCGCGCGGCGCGCCCGCATCGAGGCGCGCTCGGCCCGGCGCTGCATCCGCCGGGCCATCACCAGGCGCAGAGCCTGGCGTTCCTGCTCGGCCTCTCGCAGGCGCTCGTCCATATGCGCGCGTGCCAGGGCTTCTGGGATGAGTTGCATCTCTCGGGTCCTGTTCTGGCGCGAGTCGTGCGCGCCGGTGGTGGTGACGTCTGGTGTCGCGGAGCCTGCGGGCTCGCTGGTGGACGGCTTCATCGGGGCCTGCTTCATGGGGTCGTGCGTGAGGGGACGGTCGATCGTGCCTGGGGTGTTCATGCCGTGACCGGGTTCTTGCGCGGGCGGCCACGCGGCCGCTTGCGGGCCACGACGACACCCTGGACGAACAGCTCGCCACCCCAGACGCCCCAGGGCTCACGCCGTTCCTTGGCCCCGGCGAGGCAGGCCTCGATCAGCGGGCAGGTGCGGCAGAGGGACTTGGCGTACTCGACGTCCGCCGGCGACTCGGCGAAGAAGACCTCCGGGTCGTAGGAGCGGCAGGGAACGGGTACGCCAAGGTTCTCGATGGCGTCGTCGAGCGCGGTGAGCGCGGTGAGCGGGATCAAGGAGTCCTCCGTGGAGCCGGGCGGGGGGATCGTGTCGGAAGGCGGTACGGACGGTGCGTGCGCTTCGAGTTGCACGGTTCGTCTTCCTCGTCTGGTCGTTCCGGCCGGTTGGCCGGGTGGCGGCTGGTACCGGGTTCTTGCTTGCCCGAGGCCCTTCGCTCTGCCGTCCCCGGTCGGGGACAAACAGAAGGGCCGCGGATCCCGGATGGGGTTCCGCGGCCCTGAAGGCGCCGACCTGATCGGATCAGGCTGGATCACTCCAGGGTTCAGGCCCACGGAAGGCCCACATCGTGTGGTGCTGCGTCTGCTTCAGGGATCCGGCACCGGCGGCCGCCGCAAAGGCATAGGCCTGCGCCTGTGCCACTACTGCTGCTTCCAGTGCCTTGGTCGGTCGCTCATTGCGCTCATCGCGGACAGGAAGGCCCGCGAGAGGCAGAGAGGACTCCAGCCGGACGGCACGGATGCCGGACAGACCGGTGCCCTGGTTCGAGGCGCCGAGCATGCACAGGGAGACGGCCGAGCGATCGGTCATTTTGACGGTGCTGATGGAGCTGATGTTGATGCTGATCACTGGACTCGCCTCCTCTCGGCGTCTAGGGGGATCGGGGTGAGCCGATCCGACGGGTATGAAGTACACCACGGAATCAGGGCCTCCGAGAAGGCCTCCGTTCCCGTGCCTAAGAACCTATGGGGATTGCTGGGGCATGCGCAAACTATTTTTTCGACGAGTTCTCACCACTCGTTCCGGCCACCCTAGTCAAAGTCCTGACCTGCGCAGATGGCGAGAACATCGGCACCGTAGCGCTGGAGCTTGCGGGAGATGACACCGGGGATCCGTGCGAGTTCGGCCGGAGTGGCCGGTCCCGCTTCCGCGATCGCCATCAGGGTCCGGTCGGTGAAGACGCAGAAGTCGGGCTGACCGCTGCTCCGGGCCTGTACCGCCCGCCACTCGCGCAGCCGCTCGTAGAGACCCTCGTCCATGTCGGAGGGGCAGTCCTCGCAGCGCATCAGTTTCATCTCGCCGGCGTCCCTCAAGGTGCGGCCGCAGACCCGGCAGCGGGCCGGGGTCCGATGGGTGCGCCGCGGCGTCGGGGCGGGGGTCCCGCCGCGAAGGCCCCGCTCGATGCCTCCGGCCGCGCCCGTACCGCTTCGCGCGGTGGTGGCGGACGATCCGGGGCGCAGGCCGTCGAGGAAGCGGCTGGGGCGGCGGTTCGAACGGCCTCCGGGCGAGCGGGACAGGGCCCAGGAGACATGGAGGCGCTCCCGCGCCCGGGTCACGCCGACGTACAGCAGGCGGCGCTCCTCCTCTATCTGCTCCTCCGTCTTCGCGTACGTGATCGGCATCATGCCCTCGGCGACACCGACCAGGAAGACGACGTCCCACTCGAGGCCCTTGGCGGAGTGCAGGGAGGCGAGCGTGACGCCCTGGACGGTCGGGGCGTGCTGTGCGTTCGCCCGCTCGTCCAGCTCCGCGACGAGGTCGCCGAGGGTGGCGTCGGGCTTGGCGGCGGCGAAGTCCTGCGCGAGGTTCACGAGCGCGGCCAGCGACTCCCAGCGCTCCCGGACGGCGCCGGAGCCCGCCGGGGGCTCACTCGTCCACCCCTCACCCGACAGCACGGCCCGCACCTGAGAGGGCAGGTCGACGGTCTCGTCCAGGAGCGCGTCGTTGGCGCCGAAACGGGCCGCTCCGCGCAGGGCGACGCCCGCCTTGCGCACTTCGGGACGGTCGAAGAAGCGCTCGGCACCGCGCAGCTGGTAGGGCACGCCCGCGTCGGCGAGGGCCTGCTCGTAGGTCTCCGACTGGGAGTTCGTACGGAAGAGAACGGCGATCTCGCTCGCGGGGACGCCCGAGTCGATGAGTTCGCGGATCCGGCGGGCCGCGCCCTCGGCCTCGGCGGGCTCGTCCCCGTACTCGGTGTAGACGGGTTCGGGACCGGAGGGGCGCTGGGAGACCAGTTCCAGGCGGTGCTCGGCGGCGCGGCCACGGGCCTGGGCGAGCAGGCCGTTGGCGAGGTGGACGACCTCGGGCGTGGAACGGTAGTCGCGGACGAGCTTGACGACCGTGGCGCCGGGGTGGCGGACACGGAAGTCGAGCAGGTGGTCCGGAGTTGCACCGGTGAACGAGTAGATGGTCTGGCTGGCGTCACCGACGACGCACAGGTCGTCCCGGTCGCCGAGCCACAGTTCCAGCAGGCGCTGCTGGAGCGGGCTGACGTCCTGGTACTCGTCCACGACGAAGTGCCGGTACTGCGAGCGGACCTGCTCCGCCACGTCGTGCCGGTCCTGGAGGACACCCACGGTGAGCAGCAGGACGTCCTCGAAGTCGATGACGGCACGGTCGCGCTTGAGGTCCTCGTACGCGGCGTAGAGCTGGGCGGTCTCGGCCGGGTCGCGGGGGGTGTCGCGGCCGGACTTGGCGGCCGCGGCCGCGTAGTCGCCGGGGACGGTCTGGGTGACCTTCGCCCACTCGATCTCGGCGGTGACGTCCCGCAGCTCGTTGCGATCGAGACGGATACGGCAGGCCGCCGCGGCGTCCGCGACGATCTGTATCTTGCGGTCCACGATCCGCGGCATGGAACCGCCGACGGCTCTGGGCCAGAAGTACTGGAGCTGGCGGAGCGCGGCCGAGTGGAACGTGCGGGCCTGGACGCCGGAGGCACCGAGCTGCCGCAGCCGTCCGCGCATCTCCCCGGCGGCGCGGTTGGTGAAGGTGACGGCCAGCACACTGGAGGGCTGCAGTATCCCGGCGCGCACTCCGTAGGCGATGCGGTGGGTGATCGCCCGGGTCTTGCCTGTGCCGGCCCCGGCCAGCACGCACACCGGCCCGTGCAGGGCGGTCGCCACTTCGCGCTGCTCGGGGTCGAGCCCCTCGAGCACCGCGTCGGGCGTGTCCGGAACCTGCGGGAACAGGGTGGAGTGCGTTGCTGCTGTCACCCCGCCATGCTGCCAGGTCGTCGGGGAGGAATGCGCACGTTGTCCACAGGCAGAGGCTCGCAGTCGTATTAATGCGGCAGACGTCCTCCCGGTACGGCAGGTGCCTGTCATGCGCGGAGGGGCATGGGGGCGCGGCTGCGAGCCGGGCCTTTCTTCCGCGTGTGCAGTGCCCGCGTGCACGGGAATGGCGGCCCGCCCGCGTACGTTCACCTCACAGGCACTACGCCATCCGAGCCGAAGGAGCACCGAGGACATGCCGGGCACTGTGACGATGTACAGCACCACGTGGTGCGGCTACTGCCGTCGGCTGAAGAGCCAGCTCGACCGCGAGGGCATCGCGTACACCGAGATCAACATCGAGCAGGACCCGGAGTCCGCGGCGTTCGTGGAGAAGGCGAACGGCGGAAACCAGACGGTCCCGACGGTTCGGGTGGTTCCCGCCGACGGCGGCGGCGAGGTCGTCATGACGAACCCGAGCCTTGCTCAGGTGAAGCAGGCTCTCGCGGTCTGACCCTCTTCAGCGGCGCGCCCCCTCCGGTCGAGGTCACCGGAGGGGGCCGCTCTGTATGTGGGGTCCCCTATGATCCGGAGGTTTCAGCCGGCCGCGCATGCGGCTGGCGCGTTGCGAGACCGAAGGGGCACCACATGACGCGGCAGGGAGCCATCGCGGTGGAGCGCTTGGACGGATCGGCCGCGGTACAGGCCGAGGCCGCGTTCAGGCTGATCTACGCCGAAGCGTTCGCCGAGCCCCCTTACAACGAGACCGAGGACGACGTCGCCGCCGCCTTCCGCCGCTTCCCCGCCCAGGCCGGCAATCGCACCTTCCGCGCCACCTTGGCCCGCAGCGTGGACGGCGAGCCGGTCGGCGTGGCGTACGGCCACCTGCTCGCTCCCGACACGGGCTGGTGGGACGAACTGACCGACCCTGTGCCCGACGACATGCGGCGCGAGGACGGGCACCGCACCTTCGGGCTCATGGAACTCGCCGTGCGCGGACCCTGGCGTGGACAGGGCGTCGCGCGTCGCCTGCACGAGACGCTGCTCGACGGCATCGGGGCCGAGCGGGTGCTGCTGAACGTCCACCCGGACAGCAAGGCGGCGTCGGCCGCTTACCGGGCGTGGGGATACCGCAAGATCGGCGAGGCGCGGCTGTGGGGGGAGAGCACGGACCTCCACGACGTGATGCTGCTCGCCACGGCAGCACGAAGGCGGCCCTGAGACGCTGGAACGTCTTCAGGGCGGCCTTCGTCTGTCGGCCGGACATCGCCGGGGCCGTCGGAGGGCCTGTCGGCCTCAGGCCGCCCCTCCCGGCTTCGGCAGGGGCTTGCCGTACCAGAGCTCGATCAGACGGGCCGCGATCGAGATGCCGTACGGAGGCAGCACCTCCCCGGACTCGAAGGCGGTCCGCAGTTCCTCGCGGGAGAACCAGCGGGCCTCGGAGATCTCGTCGCCGTCGACATTGATCTCGGTGGTGGTGGCGCGGGCGAGGAAGCCGAGCATGAGGCTGGACGGGAAGGGCCAGGGCTGGCTGGCGACGTACTCGACCTCGCCGATGGCGATACCGGCCTCCTCGAACACCTCACGGCGTACGGACTGTTCGATGGACTCGCCGGGCTCGACGAAGCCGGCGAGGGTGGAGAAGCGGCCTTCGGGCCAGTGCACCTGGCGGCCCAGCAGGATGCGGTCCTCGTCGTCCGTCACCGCCATGATCACTGCTGGGTCGGTTCGCGGGTAGTGCTCGGCGCCGCAGGCCGGGCAGCGGCGGATGTGGCCGGCCGCCGCGATGACGGTGCGCTCGCCGCAGCGTGAGCAGAAACGGTGGGTGCGCTGCCAGTTCTCCAACCCGACCGCGTGCACCATGAGGCCGGCGTCACGCGGGGAGAGCAGCAGGCCGGCCTCGCGCAGGCCCGCCGGGCGGGCGGACTGGTCCATGCGGCCGGGAAGCGAGTCCTTCTGCAGTGCGAAGTAGCTCACACCGTCGTCGTCGATGCCCAGGAAGTAGCGGTGGGCCTCGGTGAGCGGGGCCTCGAAGGACGGGGTCATGACGAGTTCGGTGGTGCCGTCCTCCGTCTCGTCGATGAGCACCTGGCCGCCGGAGACCACGAAGCAGCGCGTCGTGGGGTGGCTCCACGCCGCCGCGAGCCATGCCTCGTCGAGGCGGTGGTGGGCGGCCCGGTCGATGCCGCTCGGGGCGGTCAGCGAGATGGGACGGTCGGCGGTGTGGTCGGTCCAGGTGGTCACAGGTGCTTCCAACTCCCCCGGGGAACAGTTGTCTCGGCGGTCGGTTTGGCGGGCGGTTCGGCAGGGTGTGCGGGTGGGTGGCTGGATAGGGTCTTCCTCAGTGTGCCTCTTGTGCCTCGCGCCCGTGCGCGGCCAGGTCGCCCCAGAGGTGGGCGCTGGTCTCGACGCCCTTGAGGAGCAGGTCGAGTTCGATCTTCTCGTTCGGGGCGTGCCAGCCGTCGGAGGGGACGGAGACGCCCAGGAAGAGCACGGGGGCGCCGAGGACGTCCTGCAGGTCGGCGGCGGGTCCGGAGCCGCCCTCGCGCGTGTAGCGGACGGGCTGCTCGAAGGCACGGCCCATGGCGCGGACGACGGACTGCAGGGCGGGGTGGTCGAGCGGGGTGAGGCACGGGCGGGTGGCCGCGCCGAACCTGACGTCACAGCGGATGCCTGGCGGCACCTGGTCGCCCGCCCAGCTGGTGACGATCTTCTCTATGTGGTCGGGGTCCTGTCCGGCGACCAGCCGGAAGGAGAGCTTCACCGTGGCCGAGGAGGGGATGATCGTCTTGCTGCCGGGTCCCTGGTAGCCGCCGCCGATGCCGTTGACCTCTGCGGTCGGGCGGGCCCAGACACGCTCCAATGTGGTGTATCCCGCCTCTCCGTACGTCGCCGTCGATCCGGCCGTGCGCAGCCAGCTCCGCTCGTCGAAGGGGAGCTCGGCGAAGAGCGTGCGCTCACGGTCGGTGAGTTCCACGACGCCGTCGTAGAAGCCGGGGATCGCCACGCGCGCGTGCTCGTCGTGCAGCGCGGCGACGAGGCGGGCGGCGGCGGTGGCGGGGTTCGGCACTGCGCCGCCGAAGGAGCCGGAGTGGATGTCCTGGACGGGCCCGTGGAACTCGATCTCGCACTCGGTGAGGCCGCGCATGCCGGTGCACACGGTGGGGGTGTCCTCGGACCACATGCCGGTGTCGGAGACGATCACCACGTCGGCGGCGAGGCGGTCGGCGTGCCGCTCGGCCAGGGCTCGGAAGTGCGGGGAGCCGGATTCCTCCTCGCCCTCGACGAGCATTTTGAGGTGGACCGCAGGTGTGGTGCGGCCGGTCGCGGCCAGGTGGGCGCGGACGCCGAGTGTGTGGAAGAACACCTGGCCCTTGTCGTCGGCCGCCCCGCGCGCGTGGAGACGGTTTCCGCGGACGACGGGTTCGAAGGGTTCGGTGTCCCAGCCGTCCTCACGGGCGGCGGGCTGGACGTCGTGGTGCCCGTAGACGAGGACCGTGGGCGCGCCGGGATCGTCGGAGGGCCATTCGGCGAAGACGGCGGGGGCGCCGGGGGTCTCCCAGACCTCGGTGGTGGGGAAGCCGGTCTCCTCGAGCTTGGCGGCGAGCCAGTCGGCGCTGCGCCGTACGTCCGCGCTGTGCTCGGGCTGGGCCGACACGGACGGGATGCGCAGCCACTCCGTGAGGTCGTCCAGGAAGGCGGCGCGGTGGTTCTCGATGTACGTGCGGACGGCGCTGACGGCGCTGTCAACGGGCTTGCTCATGCTCACGAGCCTATCGGCCCGCACTGACATGCTGGTCGGGCGGTTCTTCGGCGGCCGGTCCCCGGGCGTCCGCGCCCGGCTCCTCCAGGAGGAGCCGTTCCAGTGCGGACCGGTCGGGCAGGTCCACGGGGCGTACGACGTCTCCGGTCCGCACGTAGAGGAACGCGGCCGTGACGGAGTCCAAGGGCACGCCGCGCTGCTCGGCCCAGGCGAGTCGGTAGATGGCGAGCTGGAGGGGGTCGGCGGTGCGGTTCCGGCTGGTCTTCCAGTCGACGATCTCGTACGTCGTACTGTCGCCGTCGCGGTGTCTGTAGACGGCGTCGATGCGGCCGCGTACGACCCGCCCGGCGATCGTGAGCTGGAACGGCGCCTCGATACGGTACGGCGTCCGCTGGGCGTACGGAGTGCGTTCGAACGCCTCCTTGAGGGCCTTCAGATCCCGTTCGTCGGCGATCTCGGCCTCGCTCCCGGGCAGCTCCTCGGGCTCCAGCATGGGCAGCCGAAGCTCTTCGAAGCGGGCCTCCACCCAGGCGTGGAAGCGGGTGCCGCGGCGTGCGGCGGGCTGTGGGGGGCGCGGCATGGGGCGCGCGAGCTCCTGGGCGAAGCCGTCCGGATCGGCGGCCAGGTGCACCAGCTGGGACGCGGTGAGCGACGCCGGCAGGGGGACGTCGGTGACGCGTTGACGGGCGCGCAGGAGCTCTCCGGCGAGGGCATCCAGGTCACGGTCCCAGGAGGCGATGGTGCGGGCCTCCTCGGGGGTGAGGAGCCGCGCGTCCGCGGGAACGGTGGTGGTCTGCGGTTCCGCGGGGTGCGGGCGGGCCTCGGCGACCGGTGCCTGGTGGGAGGTCACGGGCCGGTCGCTCGTCCATGAGTCCCAGTCCGCGGTGTCGGTGTCATGGGTGTCGTCGGTGTCGTCGGTGTCGTCCCCAGGCGCACCCGGATCCGGTGGGAGCGGCCAGTCCGGGTCGTCGTGGGAGGCCGGGTCGTGGACGGCGCCGGGACGGGCGTGCTCATGGGAGGGCGAGCCGAGGTCCTCCAGGTGGGCCAGCACGGTCTCGGCGGCGGCGCGGCGGCGGGCCAGGGCGGCGTCGTCCAGGGGGAGCGGCCACACGTGGTCGGCGGCCGCCTGCTTCAGGGCGGGGTTCTCCTCGCCCTCCTCCGGTGCGTCCGCCCAGTGCTCGATCTCGCCGTGGCCGGCGGCACAGTGTTCGTACAGGGCGTTCAGGAAGTCGGACGGGCCGCGCGGCCGCTTCTGGGACGGCCCCCACCAGTGGCCCGAGCCGAGGAGCAGGGAGCGGGGGCGCGTGAAGGTGACGTAGCCGAGGCGGAGCTCCTCGGTGTGCTGGTGCTCCTTCATGGCCTCGTGGAAGGCCTTCATGCCCCGCGAGTCCCACGCCTCGATGTCGGGCAGGGTGTCGGCGTCGCCGCGCAGCTCGTGCGGGAGGACCTTGCTCTGGGAGGTCCACTTCTCGCGTCCCTGACTGCTCGGGAAGGTGCCGGTGACCAGGCCGGGGACCGCCACGACGTCCCATTCGAGGCCCTTGGACCTGTGGGCGGTGAGCACCTTGACGGTGTTCTCGCCGCCCGGGAGTGCGTTGTCCAGGCCCTTCTCGTACTGGGCGGCCGTACGCAAAAAGGCGAGGAACCCGAGCAGGGTGGCCTCAGCGTCGCTGCCCGCGGCGAAGGACGCGGCGATGTCGAGGAAGTTGGACAGCGTCTCGCGGCGGCGGGCGGCCAGGGCGTGCGGGGACGCGGAGAGCTCCACCTCCAGGCCGGTGACGGCCAGCACGCGGTGGAGCACGTCCATGAGCGGGTCGGCGAGGGAACGGCGCAGGTCGCGCAGTTCGGCGGCGAGCCTGGCGAACCGTACGCGCGCGTCGGGAGAGAAGGGCAGTCCGTCGTCCTGCGGCTCCACCTCCATCGGAAGCTCCAGGAACGTGTCCAGGGCGTCCGCCAGCGAGATGACCTCGGCGGGGTCGGTACCCTCGACGGCCGCGGCGAGCCGCCGGTCGGGGTCGTCGTCGGCCCCCACGCGCGCGTGGGGGACCAGGAGCCGGGCGCGCCGCCCGAGGAGGGCGAGGTCGCGGGCGCCGATGCGCCAGCGGGGGCCGGTCAGCAACCGGACCAGGGAGGCGTTGGCCCCGGGGTCCTGGAGGACCTCGCAGACGGCGACGAGGTCGGCCACCTCGGGGAGGTGCAGCAGTCCGGAGAGGCCGACGACCTCGACGGGGATGTCGCGGGCGACGAGGGCGCCCTGGATCTCGGCGAAGTCGGTCGCGGTGCGGCACAGCACGGCGATCTCCCCGGGCGCCGTTCCGGTGCGTACGAGGTGGGCGATGGAGTCGGCGATCCAGTCGAGCTCCTCGGCGTGGGTGGGCAGCAGGGCGCAGCGGACGGTGCCGTCGCGTTCGGCCCCGGGGGCGGGGCGGAGGGCCTCCACGCCCGCGTGGAGGGCGCGCAGGGGCTCGGCGAGGCCGTTGGCGAGGTCGAGGAGGCGGCCGCCGCTGCGGCGGTTCTGGCTGAGCGCCTGGCGGGTCGCGGGGCGGCCGTCGGCGTGCGCGAAGTGCTCGGGGAAGTCGTCGAGGTTGGCGACGGAGGCGCCGCGCCAGCCGTAGATGGCCTGGCAGGGGTCGCCGACCGCGGTCACGGGATGGCCGGTGCCGTTGCCGAAGAGGCCGGAGAGGAGGACGCGCTGGGCCACCGACGTGTCCTGGTACTCGTCGAGGAGAACCACGCGGAAGTCATCCCGGAGGACGCGGCCCACCTCGGGAAGGCCGGCGAGGCGCGCGGAGAGGGCGATCTGGTCGCCGAAGTCCAGCAGGTCGCGCTCGCGCTTGGCCACGCGGTACCGGCCGACCAGTTCGGCGAGCTCGCGGCGGGCGGCGGCCGTTTCGGGGACCTTGCGCAGGTCGGCGTTGGTGAGCTTGGCGCCCTCCAGCATGTGCAGCAGTTCGGCGTCGTACGCGCGCAGCTCCTGGGGCTGCACGAGGTGCTCGGCGAGCTCGGAGTCCAGGGCGAGGAGGTCGCTGACGAGGTCGGGGAAGGAACGGGTGAGGGCCGGGTAGGGGCCGGGAGCCTCGCGGAGCACGCGCGCGGCGAGCTGGTAACGGGTGGCGTCGGCGAGGAGGCGCGAGGTGGGCTCGAGTCCGATGCGCAGGCCGTGGTCGGTCAGCAGGCGGCCCGCGAAGGCGTGGTAGGTGGAGATGACGGGCTCGCCCGGGGGGTTGTCGGGGTCGATGACGTCCGGGTCGGTGACGCCCGCCTTGACGAGGGCCTTGCGGACGCGCTCGGCGAGTTCGCCGGCCGCCTTGTTGGTGAACGTCAGGCCGAGCACCTGTTCGGGGGCGACCTGTCCGGTGCCGACCAGCCACACCACGCGCGCGGCCATCACCGTGGTCTTGCCCGAACCGGCTCCGGCCACGATCACCTGCGGGGCGGGCGGCGCGGTGATGCAGGCCGTCTGCTCCGGTGTGAACGGGATACCGAGGAGCTCTTTGAGCTGTTCGGGATCGGTGATACGGGCGGACACCTCAGAGAGGCTAGCGGCGGCCACTGACAGTGGGGGCCGGATCGCGCCCCGGGAGGGAAGAAGCCCAGGTCAGCACGTGTGGTGTTTTCAGTCACGGGCGTTACGGGACCCTGTGCGGCACCGATCACTCGACCACGTGCCGGCCCTCCGGGCGGGCGCTGCACGACGCCTGGAAGGCGCAGTGCGCGCAGTGCTGTCCCGTGCTCGGCGAGAACCGCTCGTCGAGGACCTTGCCGGCGGCGTTGGCCAGCAGTTCCCCGACCCATTCCCCTTCCACCGGTTCCTGGCCCTGCACCTTGGGCAGGGCGTCGCCGCCGTCCCGCTTGGCTGCTCCCTGCCGCAGCTGGACAAGCTCGGCGCCGCCCGTTTCGGGCCGTACGCCGTCGAAGGCCTCGTCGACGGCTCCCTCGCGGACGGCCAGCTGGTACACGGCCAGCTGGGGGTGGCGGGCCACCTCGGCGGAGCTGGGCGCCTGCTTGCCGGTCTTGAAGTCCACCACGTAGGCGCGGCCCTCACCGTCCGCCTCGACCCGGTCCATGGAGCCGCGGATGCGCACCTCGTAGTCGCCGGCCTCCAGGGTCACGTCGAAGTCGTGCTCGCTGGCCACCGGGGTACGTCCGGTGCGGTCCATGACATGCCACTTCAGGAAGCGTTCGAGCGCGACGCGCGCGTGCTCCTTCTCCTGCTCCGACTTCCAGGGCGCGTCGAAGGCGAGCGCGTTCCACACCGAGTCGAGGCGCTCCATGAGGACGTCGAGGTCTGCGGGGGTGCGGCCGGAGGCGACTTCGTCGGCGAGGACGTGGACGACGTTCCCGAAGCCCTGCGCGGCGGTCGCGGGGGCGTCGGCCTTCACCTCCCGGCCGAGGAACCACTGGAGGGCGCAGGTGTTGGCGAGCTGGTCGAGGGCGCTGCCGGAGAGCGCGACGGGCTGGTCGCGGTTCCTCAGGGGCACCTTGCTCTCGGTGGGCTCGAACATGCCCCACCAGCGGTAGGGGTGCGCCGAGGGCACCAGAGGACGGCCGTCCTCGTCGCCGAGCGCGGCGAGCCGGGCCAGGCGGCGGGCGGCGGCCTGCCGGAGGGCGTCCGACGCGCGCGGGTCGACGGTCGTGGCGCGCAGTTCGGCGACGAGCGCGGCCACGGACAGCGGCCGACGGGGGCGGCCGGTGACGTCCTTGGGCTCGACGCCGAGTTCGGTGAGGAAGCGGGAGGGCTGGTCGCCGTCGTCGGCGGCGGCCTTGACCGCGGTCACGACGAGGCGGTCCCGCGCGCGCGTGGCGGCCACGTAGAACAGGCGCCGTTCCTCCGCCAGGAGTGCTCCCGGGGTGAGCGGCTCGGCGAGGCCGTCGCGGCCGATGCGGTCGGCCTCCAGGAGCGAGCCGCGGCGGCGCAGGTCCGGCCACAGTCCCTCCTGGACGCCCGCGACGACGACCAGGCGCCATTCCAGGCCCTTGGAGCGGTGGGCCGTCATCAGGCGGACGGCGTCGGGGCGGACGGCCCGCCGGGTGAGCGTGTCCGCGGCGATGTCCTCGGCCTCGATCTCCTCCAGGAAGTTCAGGGTGCCTCGACCGCCGGTGCGCTCCTCCGCGCGCGCGGCCGTCGCGAACAGGGCGCACACGGCGTCGAGGTCGCGGTCCGCGTTGCGTCCGGCCGCGCCGCCGCGCCGGGCCGCCCACTCCAGCCGCTTCGGCCAGGGCGTGCCGTTCCAGAGTTCCCACAGCGCTTCCTCGGCCGTGCCGCCGTCCGCCAGGCACTGACGCGCCCGGCGCAGCAGTTCGCCCAGCCGCTGTGCCCCCCGCGCGTATGCCGGGTCGTGGGCGACCAGCCGCTCCGGTTCGGCCAGCGCACGCGCCAGCAGTTCGTCCGACGGCGGCGGTACGGGGTTGCCCGCGGCCCGCTCCTCCTCGCGCAGCGCGCGGCCGAGACGCCGCAGATCGGCGGTGTCCATGCCCGCGAGGGGAGAGACGAGGAGGTTCAGCGCGGTCTCGGTGTCGAGCCAGGAAGTCTGCGACCGGGGCTCTTCCGTGGTGCCGTCCGTCCCAGCTGTGTCATCCGCCCCAGGTGTGTCATCCGCCTCTGCTACGCCATCCGTCCCCGCTGTGTCATTCGCCTCGGCTGCGTCATCCGCCTCCGCGATGCCGTCCGTCTCGGCGGTCACTTCTTGGTCCTCAGCGGCGTCCGCTCCCTGTGCGACGCCTCGGACGCGCTCCCCGGACGACGCCTCCGGCTTCCCGGAGTCGGTGGCAACCGTTTCCCGCAGCTCCGCACGCGCCACTGCCCGCAGCGCCGTCAGCAGGGGCGCGACCGCCGGCTCGTGCCGCAGTGGGAGGTCGTCGCCGTCGATCTCCAGGGGCACGCCGGCCGCGGTCAGCGCGCGTCGCACCGACGGAATGGTGCGGGAGCCCGCCCGCACCAGCACGGCCATGTCACGCCATGGGACACCGTCCTCCAAGTGGGCCCGGCGCAGGATGTCCGCGATGTTGTCGAGCTCAGTGCCCGGTGTCGGGTACGTGTAGACCTCCACACGTCCCCCCTCCCGTACGGGCAGGAGGTCGCGATGGGCCCGTGCCTTCTCCGCCGGGAGACGGGTGAGCGGCATGCGCTGGGTCAGCAGGCGGGTTGCGGCGAGCAGACCGGCGCCGGAGCGGCGGGACGTCCTCAGTACCTCCACGGGGGCCGGACGGCCGTCCGCGCGCGGGAAGACTGCCGGGAAATCCAGGATGCCGTTCACGTCGGCGCCGCGGAACGCGTAGATGGACTGGTCGGGGTCGCCGAAGGCGACAAGGCTGCGGCCGCCTCCGGCGAGGGCTTCCAGCAGCCGTACCTGGGCGGGGTCCGTGTCCTGGTACTCGTCCACATAGACCGCGTCGTAGCGAGCGGCGAGGGCCTCGGCGACGCCGGGGCGGCGGGCGAGGAGGACCGCCCGGTGGACCAGTTCGGCGTAGTCGAGCACGCCCTGGAGGTCCAGCACGTCGAGGTACTCGGCGAGGAAGGCGGCGGCCGCCCGCCAGTCGGGGCGGCCGATGCGCCGGGCGAAGGCGTCCAGGGCATCGGGGTCCAGTCCGAGTTCACGGCTGCGGGCCAGCACCGCGCGGACCTCGTCGGCGAATCCGCGGGTGGTCAGGCAGGCCCGCAGTTCGTCGGGCCAGCGGACGTGTGCGAGGCCGAGGCGCTCCAGGTCGGGCTGGCCCGCGAGGAGCTCGCGGACCGCCACGTCCTGTTCCGGACCGGAGAGCAGCCGCAGGGGCTCGACGAACAGCTCGTTGTCCTGGTGGGCGCGGACCAGGGCGTAGCAGAAGGAGTGGAAGGTGGTCGCCTGGGGAGCGTGTGCGGTGCCCAGGCGCAGCGCCATGCGGTCCCGGAGCTCGACGGCCGCCTTGCGGCTGAACGTGAGCACCAGGATCCGTTCCGCATCCCCTCCACGCGCGATGCGGGCCGCCACGGACTCGACGAGCGTGGTCGTCTTCCCGGTGCCCGGACCCGCGAGGACGAGCAGCGGGCCGGTGTCGTGGTCAACCACGGCACGCTGGCCTGCGTCCAGACGAGGGGAGGTCACCCGGACCGGCGGGGTACGCACCAGACGGTAGGCACCACGGGGCCCCTGCCGCACCGTGGAGTGCGGCAGGCGTCGTGCGGAGGAAGAGGAGCTCACGTGGTTCGCCGGTCCTGGTGGGTGTGCCATGTGTCACTGCGGGCGCGGTGCGCCGTCGTCGTGGGGCGGTGGTCGGGCAAGGGGTACTGGTCGGGATGTGAGGGGTGGGACATCCGCACGTGGAGGGCGGTGGCCGCGGGATGAGAGGGACGCGTGCAGTCGACGCTACGCCTGCGGGCGGCACGGAAGCAGGGCTTCCTCTTGTTCCCTCCCGGCACGCGTGTCCCTCACCCCACGAACGTACGCCATGGCGCGGGCGTCCCCGATGTCCCCGGCGAGGGGCAAGGATCGGTCACGTACCCGCCAGGCGCCGGGCAGTGTCAGACGGCGCTTCATGCCTCTCCGTCTCCATCCCACCTCGCCCGCTTCATATCTATACGCGGCATATGTCCCTCTGCGGCACGGCCGGCCTCGCGCAGGGGGGTGCCCTCTGCGCGGTAGCGCCCGAGAGCCCTCAGTTCGTGCCCTGGAAGCAGCACACCGTCTGCGCGCACCACCCGCCACCACGGCACGGCCCCTCCGTACAGGGCCATCACCCGCCCCACCTGGCGGGGGCCGCCCTCTCCCAGCCAATCGGCGATGTCCCCGTACGTCATGACGCGTCCGGGCGGAATCAGCTCGGCGACGTCGAGGACCCGCTCCGCGTACTCCGGCAGGGCGTCCGCCGGAAGGCCTTCCTCGCTCATCCACCCCATCCTGCCCGACCCCACCGACAATGGGAGGTGGCTGCGGCCCCGCGCTCACCTCGCCCTCGCGCGGCGCCTGAGGCAGACTGTGCGCCCCCGCATTGCACCCTGATGTCCGTGTGTGTCGGTGGGGCATGCCACCATCGTGCGGGCGGTGACTGGTGATACGAGACCACGAAGAGACGACGAGGCGGCAGGGCGTGCACCCGGAAAAGACTGCGGGCACCTCTGAGGCGTCGTCGCGCCCGGACGCCGTCGACCCGGCCGAGACAGGCACGGACGACAAGGGCACGGACGAGACGGGCACGACTGCCCCGAGGACGCACCCCGAGGCCGCACCCGGATCAGAGGGGACGGGTCTCTCGATGGCGACGGACCGGAAGCCGCCCGTCACGGCGCACAACAAGGCCGAACAACAGATCGATCGGAGTGCGGACGTCGTGGACGAAGGGCACTCCGGCGAGGTCGAGGGCGACGAACCGCTGCTTCCCGCGCGCGTGCACCGCCCCTCCGACCTGATGCGACTCCTGGTGGGCGTGCTCGCGATCGTGGTGCTGCTGGCCATCGCCGCGTTCGCACACGGCACCACGTCCGGGCTCGAACAGGACATCAACAAGGGCACCGGTCAGGCACCGGACCTGCTGATCAAGATCGCGGGTCTGGCGTCCAGCATCGCGATCCTCCTCGTGCCGGTCGCCTTCGCGATCGAGCGACTGATCAAACGGGACGGACTACGCATCGCCGACGGCGTCCTCGCGGCCGTCCTCGCGCACGGAGTGACGCTCGCGACCGACCTGTGGGTCGCCAGGGCCGCCCCCGACTCCATCCAGGAGGCGCTCACCCAGCCCTCCCCCGGCGACATACACGCCCTCACCGACCCGGTGCACGGCTATCTCGCCCCAGTGATCGCGTACATGACGGCCGTCGGCATGTCACGCAGACCTCGCTGGCGCGCGGTGCTGTGGATCGTGCTGCTGCTCGACGCGTTCTCCATGCTGGTCACGGGCTACACGACGCCGTTCTCGATCATCCTGACGGTGCTGATCGGCTGGTCCGTCGCCTACGGAACGGTGTACGCGGTCGGCTCGCCCAACGTGCGACCCACGGGGCGGACCCTGATGGCGGGCCTGCGGCGCGTCGGCTTCAGGCCGGTGAGCGCGGCCCGTGTCGAGGCGCCCGAGTCGGAGACCGGCGACCGGGGCCGGCGGTACTTCGTGACCCTGGAGGACGGCCCGCCGCTGGACGTCACGGTGGTCGACCGGGAGCAGCAGGCCCAGGGCTTCTTCTACCGTGTCTGGCGCAATCTGACGTTGCGCGGCTTCGCCACCCGCAGCAGCCTGCAGTCCCTGCGCCAGGCGCTGGAGCAGGAGGCACTGCTGGCGTACGCGGCCATCGCGGCCGGCGCCAACGCACCCAAGCTGATCGCCACCTCGGAGCTCGGTCCGGACGCCGTGATGCTCGTCTACGAGCACACCGGCGGCCGCACCCTCGACTCCCTGTCCGACGACGAGATCACCGACGACCTGCTGCGGGACACCTGGCACCAGGTGAAGGCACTGCAGTCCCGGCGCATCGCACACCGCAGGCTCGCGGGCGACGCGATCCTGGTGGATCGTTCCGGCACCGTGGTCCTCACCGATCTGCGGGGCGGCGAGATCGCGGCCGGCGATCTGCTGCTGCGCATGGACGTCGCCCAGCTGGTGACCACGCTCGGACTGCGCGTCGGCGCCGAGCGCGCCGTGGCCTCCGCGGTCGGCGTCCTCGGTCCCGACGCGGTGGCGGACTGTCTGCCCATGCTGCAGCCCATCGCGCTGACCCGCTCCCATCGCGCGACGCTGCGCAGACTGGCCCGGGAGCGGGCGGAGCGCGAACGCGAGGCGGTCCTTCAGGCGTCCCAGCAGGCCAAACAGGCTCGCCTGGCGGAGTCCCGCGGAACCGACACCGAGATGGGCACCGCGAAACCTGACAAACTCGACAAGCCCGACAAGAAGGCCGAACGGGCCGAGCAGCGCGCCGAGAAGCGGGCGATCGACGAGGCCATCGAAGAGGCGCGCGAGGAGGACCTGCTCACCCAGATCCGCCACCAGGTACTGCTGATCAGACCGCAGGCCCCGGTCGAACCGGCCCGCCTGGAGCGGGTCAGGCCACGCACCCTGATCAGTTTCATGGCCGGTGCCATCGGCGCGTACTTCCTGCTGACGCAACTCACCCACATCGAGTTTGGACCGCTCATCGAGAACGCCGAGTGGGGCTGGGTCCTCGCCGCCGTCCTCTTCGCGGCGCTGAGCTATGTCGCGGCGGCCATGAGCCTGCTGGGCTTCGTGCCGGAGCGGGTGCCCTTCCCGCGGACAGTGGCGGCCCAGGTCGCCGGCTCGTTCGTGAAGATCGTGGCGCCCGCCGCGGTCGGCGGTGTCGCCCTCAACACACGCTTCCTGCAGCGCGCGGGGGTGCGGCCGGGGCTCGCGGTGGCGAGCGTGGGGGCGTCGCAGCTGTTCGGTCTCGGATGCCACATCGTGATGCTGCTGGCGTTCGGCTACCTGACCGGTACGGAGAAGACACCGTCCCTGTCACCGTCCCGCACGGTCATCGCGGGCCTGCTGACGGTGGCGGTACTGGTCCTCGTGGTCACTTCGGTGCCGTTTCTGCGCAAGTTCGTCGTCACGCGCGTGAGGTCGCTGTTCGCGGGTGTCGTTCCGCGCATGCTGGACGTGCTGCAGCGGCCCCAGAAGCTGATCACGGGCATCGGCGGCATGCTGCTGCTCACGTTCTCCTTCGTGATGTGCCTGGACGCGTCGATCCGGGCGTTCGGCCGGGAGGACATGCCCACGCTGACCCTCGCCAGCGTCGCGGTGGTCTTCCTCGCCGGCAACGCCCTCGGCTCCGCGGCCCCGACCCCGGGCGGTGTGGGCGCGGTCGAGGCCACCCTCACCGTCGGTCTCATCGCCGTCGGGCTGCCCAAGGAGGTCGCCGCTCCGGCCGTGCTGCTCTACCGTCTGCTGACCCTGTGGCTGCCCGTTCTGCCGGGCTGGCTGGCGTTCAACCATCTGACACGGAAGGGCGCACTGTAGGCGCCTGCCGAGAGACGAAACACACCCACGCGCGCGTGCTGGTGCGCCGCCGGCGCCCACGTTTCCGTACGGGGCCGCGGAGCCGCCGCGAGATGCTTCTCACCCGCACGGCCCGCGCCCCGAGCGCCCGCCACCGGACGAGCCCAGGATGAAGGCATGCCCAATCCGCCCCGGCTGCGCGCTGCCGCCCTGACCGTCACCGCTCTCCTGCTGTGCACGCCGCTGTCGGGCTGCGATGACAGCGGCACCGAGGAGGACGAGGACCTGACGGCCCAGAAGCTCGACTGGAAGGACTGCCCGGCACCGTCCCAGTCGCAGGGCGACGGCGGAGCGCCATCTCCACTGCCGAACGGTGACGAGTGGCAGTGCGCCACCCTCAAGGCGCCACTCGACTGGGACAAGCCGGACGGGGAGACGATCGGCATCGCGCTGATCCGGGCCGGGGCGAGCGGCGACGGGAACGAACGCATCGGCTCGCTCGTCTTCAACTTCGGCGGCCCGGGCGGTTCCGGCGTCACGACCCTGCCGGCGTTCGCCGAGGACTACGAAACCCTGCGCACCCGCTACGACCTGGTGAGCTTCGACCCACGCGGGGTGGGCCGCAGCGCTCCGGTGAAGTGTCAGGACGACGACGCACTCGACACCTACTTCCAGCAGGACATGACACCCGACGACAAGGCGGAACAGGAGAACTTCCTGGACAACACGAAGGAATTCAACTCCGCCTGCGCGAAGAACTCCGGCAGGACGCTGCCGCACGTCCGCACCACGGACGCGGCCCGCGACATCGACCTGATGCGGCAGATCCTCGGCGACGACGAACTGCACTACTTCGGCATCTCGTACGGCACCGAACTCGGCGGCGTCTACGCCCACCTGTTCCCCGAGAAGGTGGGACGGGCCGTCTTCGACGCCGTCGTCGACCCGACACAGACTCCCGAGCAGGGGTCACTCGGGCAGGCCGAGGGCTTCCAGCTCGCGCTCGACAACTATGCGCGGGACTGCGTGGCGAAAGAGGAGGACTGCCCGGTGGGCGACAGCGCGGAGGACGTCAAGGACCGGATCGCCCAGTTGCTGAAGAGCCTCGACAGCAAGCCGATTCCCGGAATCTTCCCCCGCGAACTCACCCAGACCGCCGCGACCGGCGGAATCGCCCAGGCCCTGTACTCGCAGGCATTCTGGGACTACCTGACCGAGGGCCTGGAACAGGCGTACGACGGTGACGGCAGCGCGCTGATGCTGCTGTCCGACTCGATGAACGGACGCAACGAGAACGGCGAGTACAGCAACACCACCGCGGCGAACACGGCCATCAACTGCGCGGACGCCGCACCGCGCTACACCGTCTCCGACGTGCGGGCGAGACTCCCCCGGTTCCGGGCCGCCTCCCCGCTCTTCGGTGACTACCTGGCCTGGGGCATGATCGGCTGCACCGACTGGGCCGTGCCCGGAGCGGCCGAGCACCCCGATGTCGCCGCACCCGGCGCGGCACCGATCCTCGTGATCGGCAACACCGGCGACCCCGCCACGCCGTACGAGGGGGCGCGGAAGATGGCGGCCGCCCTCGGCGAGGACGTCGGGGTGGAACTGACGTACAAGGGCCAGGGACACGGCGCGTACGACAGCGGAAACACCTGCGTGCGCGACGCCGTGAACGGCTATCTGCTCAACGGAAAGGTGCCCGCGGCGGGGACCGTGTGCTCGTGAAACGAAAGCCATGCACCCACAGAAGTCCAGGTCAGAGAGTTATCCACAGGCTTCCGCGGTGTTCGCGGCACTACACCTACGATGGCATCACTGTCATCCGCGACCCACGGTGGACGACATTGCGAGGGGGAAAGTGCACATGGCGCGATTCGTACGGTGGACGGGGCTGGCCGCCGTCGTCCTGCTGATGGCCGGCTGCGGTGGCGGCTCGTCCGGGGGCGGCACGGACGACGGGAAGGCGGACCCGAGCCCGTCGGCCACGTCCTCGACGGGCAGTACGTCCAAGCTGCCCGCCTCACTGACCTCGCAGAAGCTCGCCTGGGGGCAGTGCGAGGCCACACCGGACGGTCCCGCACCCGGCGGCGGCTGGCAGTGCGCGACGCTGAAGGCACCCCTGGACTGGAACAAGCCCGACGGGGAGACGATCGACCTCGCACTGATCCGGTCGAAGGCCAGCGGCGGCGGCAGCGAACGCATCGGCTCGCTCCTGTTCAACTTCGGCGGCCCGGGTGGCTCGGGCGTGTCCATGATGCCCTCGTACGCCACCCTCGCCGGCAAGCTGCACGAGCGGTACGACCTGGTGAGCTGGGATCCGCGCGGGGTCGCCGCCAGTGAAGGCGTGCGCTGCCGCAGCGACGAGGAGATCCAGGCCGCCGAGTCCGTCGACGTCACACCGGACGACGCCGATGAGGAGAGGGCTTTCTTCAAGGACGCGGCGAGCTTCGGGGCAGGTTGCGAGAAGGCCGCGGACAAGCTGATGGCGCATGTGTCGACCACCGACACGGCACGCGACATGGATCTGATGCGGCAGATCCTCGGCGACGAGAAGATGCATTACTTCGGCATCTCGTACGGCACCGAGCTGGGCGGTGTCTACGCCCACCTGTTCCCCGAGAACGTGGGTCGTCTGGTGCTGGACGCGGTCGTCGACCCGAGCGCCGACACCGTGGGGCACGCCAAGCACCAGGCCCGCGGTTTCCAGCGCGCCCTCGACAACTACCTCGAGTCCACCGGTCAGGATCCGAAGCAGGGAACGCAGAAGATCGTGGACTTGCTGGACCGCCTCGACGCGGAGCCGCTGCCGACGTCCTCGGACCGCGAGCTCACCCAGACGCTGGCGCTCACGGGCATCGTCCTGCCCCTCTACAGCGAGCAGAGCTGGCCCACCCTGACCAGCGCTCTCGACGCGGCCGGGAACGGGGACGGCTCAGCACTGCTCGCCCTCGCCGACGGCTACAACGAGCGGGACCCCTCGGGTCAGTACGGCACGCAGGCGCATTCACAACGGGTCATATCGTGCCTGGACGACAAGCAGCGGCCGACACCGGAGGAGACCAAGAAGCTGCTGCCGGAGTTCCGGAAGATCTCGCCCGTGTTCGGCGAGTTCCTGGGCTGGGACACGGCGGGCTGGTGCCACGACTGGCCGGTGCCCGGTCAGTACGACACACCGGAGGTGAGCGCGGCAGGGGCCGCCCCCGTGCTGGTGGTGGGCAACACCGGGGACCCGGCGACGCCGTACGAGGGCGCGCGGAAGATGGCGGACGAGCTGGGGGAGAACGTCGGCGTGGAACTGACCTGGAAGGGCGAGGGCCACGGGGCGTACGGGAGCGGGAGCGACTGCGTGGACTCCACGGTGAACGCGTACCTGCTGGACGGGAAGACGCCGCAGGACGGAATGGTCTGCTCATAACGGAGCCGGCGGGCGGACAGCTCCAACACCCGCCCGCCCCGGCGGCTCCCTGGACCGCGCGATCAACGGAAAGGGGCCCGGCACCCGCGGTGCCGGACCCCTCCGTGGACGACCTCGGCCTAGTAGACCGGCTTCTGCGGCTCGATCTGGTTGACCCAGCCGATCACACCGCCGCCGACGTGGACCGCGTCGGAGAAGCCCGCCGACTTCAGCACGGCGAGGACTTCCGCACTGCGGACACCCGTCTTGCAATGCAAGACGATCTTCTTGTCCTGCGGGAGGCTCTCCAGGGCGGTGCCCATGAGGAACTCGTTCTTCGGAATCAGCTTGGCGCCCGGGATCGAGACGATCTCGTACTCGTTGGGCTCGCGGACGTCGATGATCTCGATGTTCTCGCCGTCGTCGATCCACTCCTTGAGCTGCTTGGGAGTGATCGTCGAGTCGGCGGCCGCCGCCTGGGCCTCCTCGGACACGACGCCGCAGAAGGCCTCGTAGTCGATGAGCTCGGTGACGGTCGGGTTCTCGCCGCAGACCGCGCAGTTCGGGTCCTTGCGGACCTTGACCTGGCGGTACTGCATCTCCAGGGCGTCGTAGATCATCAGTCGGCCGACCAGCGGCTCACCGATGCCGGCGAGGAGCTTGATCGCCTCGTTGACCTGGATGGAGCCGATGGACGCGCACAGCACGCCCAGGACGCCGCCCTCGGCGCAGGACGGCACCATGCCGGGGGGCGGGGGCTCCGGGTAGAGGCAGCGGTAGCAGGGGCCGTGCTCGGACCAGAACACGGACGCCTGGCCGTCGAAGCGGTAGATCGAGCCCCAGACATACGGCTTGTTCAGCAGCACGCAGGCATCGTTGACCAGGTAGCGGGTCGCGAAGTTGTCCGTGCCGTCGATGATCAGGTCGTACTGGCTGAAGATGTCCATCACGTTGTCGGCCTCGAGCCGCTCCTCGTGCAGGACAACGTTCACGTACGGGTTGATCCCCTTGACCGAGTCCCGCGCGGACTCGGCTTTGGAGCGGCCGATGTCGGACTGGCTGTGGATGATCTGGCGCTGCAGGTTCGACTCGTCGACCTCGTCGAACTCCACGATGCCGAGGGTGCCGACGCCCGCCGCGGCCAGGTACATCAGGGCAGGCGAGCCCAGGCCACCGGCGCCCACACAGAGCACCTTGGCGTTCTTCAGCCGCTTCTGCCCGTCCATCCCCACATCGGGAATGATCAGGTGGCGGGAGTACCGGCGGACCTCGTCTACGGTGAGCTCAGAAGCTGGCTCGACCAGGGGTGGCAGCGACACGGGGACTCCGTTGATCGGTCAATCACTACGGTTGTTCTCCCTGTAACACTGCCACGCCCTTTTCCATTCCGAGACACCTGGTCCGACACGCGAGACGATGCCGTCCCAGCAGCCGGGCACGGAGTGCCAGGGGCCGGTCAGGCCGGGGTCCGTGCGATCGGCGAGGGGGTTTGTGGCGGCGCCTGGACAGCGGACGGTGCGAGGGCCTCGTCGAAGTGGGCTGAGCCGTGCTCGCCGTACCGGTCGCCGTGCTGGTCAGATACGGCATGCCGCCTCCATCCAGATGTCGGCGAGCGACTCCTCGAGGTTGATGCGGGGCCGCCAGCCGAGGCGGTCGCGGGCCGTGCGCACGTCGGCCTGCTGCCAGCTGCCGCAGCCGTCCGGGTAGGGGTAGACGACCGGCGCCACGTGGTCCGGGTCGCTGCGCGGGTGCCCGATCACCGGCCGGACATGCCCGGGTGGGGCGTCGAGCTCGTGCAGGGCGCCACCGTAACCGGCGACCCGCGCGAGGACGGCGGCGGCGTCGCGGAGGCGCACGGCACGGCCCGAGCCGATGTTGATCACTCCCTGGGCGGCGGAGAGGGAGGCGGCGTGGACGGCGCGGGCGACGTCACGGACGTCGATGAAGTCACGCTGGACGCCGAGGCCACCGAGTTTGAGTTCACCGTCGCCGGACTGCATGGCACGGCGCATGGCTTCGGCAAGGCGGCCCAGCGGCGATCCGGCCGGGGTACCGGGACCGGCGGGCGAGAACACGCGCAGCACGACGGCGTCCAGCCCGGAGCCGAGGACCAGTTCGGTGGCGGCGAGCTTGCTCACGCCGTACGGGCCGCCGGGACGCGGTACGGCGTCCTCAGCGGTCGAGGAGCCGGGCTGGCTCGGGCCGTACTCGGCGGCGCAGCCGATCTGGACGAGGCGCGCCCCGCAACCGCTGCGGCGGAGGGCCTCGCAGACAGTGGCGACGGCGACGGTGTTGTGGCGGGTGAGTTCGCGTGCGCCGCCGCGGGTGGCTCCGGCGCAGTTGATGACGACTCCGGGGTGGACCGCGTCGAGGAAGCGGGTGAGCGCGCCCGGGCTGCCGGTCGCGAGGTCGAACCGTACGTCGGCGTCGTCGCCCCGGCCCAGCGCGGTGAGCTGCACGGCCGGGTCGGCGAGCAGGCGGTCGGCGACAAATCGGCCGAGATATCCGTTGGCTCCGATCAGCAGGACCCTCATCGGGCGGCTCCCGGGACGGATGCTCCGGTTCGGGAGGTGATCATCTGGCGTTCTCCTTACGGGGTGGTGCCGTGGCTCGGGGGACGGCCCGCGGTGTCGGCCCCGCGGGAGGGGCGGCTTCGCGACCCGTCGCCGGGTCGCGGGCCGGTCGCTCGCGGCTCGGCGTCTCCGGGGGCGCGCCGTGGGGGCCGGGACGGGCCTCCGCCGCAGCTGTGGCGGAGACGGTGGCGGTGGCGGTGGCGGTGGCGAACCGAGGTTCAAGGGGATCCGGGGGGCAGGGCGTGGGCCGAGGCCCGGGTGAGAGTCCGAGTGGCGTGCGCCAGGAGGACCAGGGCGGCGAGCCCGCAGACGAGCCCCGGCACAGCGCCCGCTCCCCAGGCCACGACGACCGTCTGCACCGGGACGGTCAGAAACGAGCAGCCCGGCAGACGGCCGGCGAAGACCGTGGCCAGAGCGGTCACCTCGCCAGCGCCCGCCGCCGCGAGGACGACAGTGGGAGCGTGCGTGGAACCGTGCGCCGTGAGCAGGAGTGCCAGTAGCAACAGTGCCCCGAGGGAGCCCCCTCCGGCGTACGAGGCGGGCTCGTCCAGAGCTGTCGCGCACAGGGCGAGCAGCGCGCCCAAGGCACACAGGAAGACGGTGAGCACGCCGAGGAGAAGAGGACGCACCAGGCCGGCGAACTCCTTCAGGCTCCTGCTCACGACCAGTCCACGACGGGCCCGCACGGCGAAGAGGCGAACGCACCAGATCGCGGGGGCGCAGGCCAGAGCCAGGGCCAGGACCGGCGCGGTGGTCACCGGCCAGGGCCCGTCCGGCCCGCCGTCGAGGGCGGCGCTCAGCAGTCCGTCACCGCAGAAGGCGTACGCGAGCAGCCAGCACGTCCACGCGCGCGGACCGCCGGTGGAGCCGGTGAGACCGGAGGGCACGCGCAGCGGTCCCCTGCGCAGTGCGGCCCGCAGTCCGAGCAGGACGGCCAGGGTTCCGACGGCGGCCGTGACGAGACGCGGCCGGCCCTCGGTGAGGTGTACGCCGGCCACGGTCACCGCGCACAGGGCACCGGGCAGGAGGGTGGTCACGGCGGGCTTCATTCCTCCGGCGTGCGGGTCCGGCGCATCGACCGCACCACGCTCCGGTGTCCGCTCCTCTTCTACGCGGGGCATGCGTGCGTACAGTTCCTCGGCCAGCGAGAACACGTCGCGGTGCCGGAAGCGGGCGGCGGCGCGGTCGGTCATGCCGTGCGCCTCGAGGCGGGCAGCGATCTCGAGCGGGTCGACGGCTCGCTCGCAGAGCTGGCGGTGGCGGCGCAACAGCGCTTTGACGGGGTCCGCGGCGCCATGGCCGGTGGGGGGCGTACGCCTCATCGTGTGCGCGGCCGGCTCGGCCCGTACGTACATGTCTCCTGTCTCTCCTGCCGCCGCCAGAGGCCATGTCTCCGGCCGGGTGTCCCAGGGAGCCGGGCTGGTCGGCGTCTGCGGCCGGTCCTCCGCGCCCCGTTCGATCAGCTCCTCCGCCTCCGGCCATGCTCTGGACTCCCCCGCATCGGAGGAACGTGACTCCCCCGCATCGGGCCAGGCATGTGATGTGCGCAGCTCACCCAGGTCGCTGTCGCCCGTAGGCCCTCGCTCGTTCATCGCGCCACCTCACCCGTTCCTGCGGAGGTCGGCGTCGGCACGGGAGCTTCGTCCCGTACGAGAGCATCGGCCTGAACGAGGGCATCGGCCTCAACGGCAGCGTCGGCCTGAGCGGGTGCGGTGGTTGCCGCCGGGGCCGTGGCCGGGGTCCTTCCCACTGGCGTCTCCCGGACCGGTCCCTCCACCGCCCAGCGCGGGCCGACACGGGCCGTCGGCCGGGACTGCTGCGTCCATCGCCAGGGGACACGGGCTTCGGCTGGGATACCGAACGGCAACGGCCCACCCGTCTCGTCCAGGACCGTCCTCCGCACCGGGAAGCGCGAGATGATCTCCAGGTAGATGCCGCTGAACGCCGCGATGTTCCGCTCCACGGTGAAGAGTTCGAGAGCGCGTGCGCGGGCGGCTGCGCCGAGGCGCGCACGGCGCTTGGGATCACGCAGCAGCGCCGTACACGCCGCCGCGAGGGCCTGCGGACTGCGCGGTGGCACGACGAGCCCCGTGCCACCGATGACCTCCGCCACCGCGCCCACGTCGGTCGACACCGTCGCCCGGCCGCAGAGCATGGCCTCGACAAGGCTGACGGGGAAGTCCTCGGCGACACTCGACAGGACCACGACCGAACCGGCCGCATAGGCCTCCGCCACGCCCGGCAGCCCCTGGTCGCCCACCGCCTCGAACGACACCGGGCTGCCGCCACCCGGAAACACGTTCTGTGTCTTGCTCTCCGTCTCCCCCTCCGCCTCGCCCTCCGCCTTGTCGGGGAAGAGACACGCGGCCAGGGCTTCGCACTGCCTGAGGTGGCCCGCGCCGTCAGGTCCGTCCGCGGGGGCACCGATGATGCGCAGTCGGGCCCTCGGCTCGCTGCGGCGGATCTCCGCGAGGGCGTGCAGGAGGCAGATCAGGTCCTTCTCGGGTTCGATTCGGCCGACCCAGACCAGGGTGCAGCAGTCGGCGCGCTCCGCGGCTTCGGCCACGTCGGCGGAGCGGAGCACCCTCAAGCCCGGGTGGACGATACGGATCTTGGCGCTCTCGGCGCCGCACCGTTCCTGCCAGCGGCGGGCGTGCGCGTTGCCGGGCGTGACGCAGGCGGCCTGCCGGTACGTCTCGGCGGCCAGCTGTCCGCGGAAGGAGGCGAGCAGCGCTCGGACCGGCGCGTCCCCGGCGGACGTCAGGTAGTACGCCCGTAGCCGCACGCCGTACTCCGTGACCAGCAGCGGGACCCCGGAGAAGTGACGGGCCAGCAGTCCGGTCAGCGCGGCGCTTCCACCGGTCGCCGCGTGGCACAGGTCGACCGAACCGAGCCCGTCGTCCTCGTACCAGTCGAGCGAGAGAGGGCGCAGGGCGCGTTCGAGGTCTGCGGCCACGGTGAGCAGGTCGGGCACGCGCGCCTCTCGGGCGGCGCGCAGTGCGCCGGGCGCGCGGCAGGCGCGTTCGAGCAAGTTCAGGGCGGCTTCCGAACGCAGCGCGCCGACCAGTCCTCCCTCGTCCCGCGCGAGTTCGGCGAGCGCGTACAGGGCATTGCCGAAACGGTCCGCCTCATTGTCGAAGGCGTGCGCCGGCCCCGCTCCTCCCACCCATCCCGCTCCACAGACGGCGGCCGCCAGTTCCCCGTATGCCTCGGCGAACCGTCGACGGGTTCGGCGCCCGTGCACGACGCCGTCGTCCACGGCCGTCCACAGCGGCGCCGTCCGCACCCGGCTGACCTGCGGAGGCAGCGGGAGCCAGCCCTCGTCCTCCTGCCGCTCGCTGCGGCTGAGCGCGTAGACGTCGAACTCGTGCTGCGCGAGTCCGCGCACGAGGCGGTCGCACCAGAGCCCGGTGTCACCGCTCACATACGGGTAGCCACCCTCAGTAAGCAGTCCGATGCGCACGTGTGCACCCCCAATCTCGCGTTCGGTCAGCCACCGTCGACACCGGCGGCTCGCAGCGGGACGAACGTATGCGGACATGACGGTGGCGCGACGGACGGTTGTCCGTCGCGCCACCGGAAGGGGTGAACAGCCGTAACTTTCGCTGACGCGAGGCGTTTGCCGCTCTACAGCATCAGGCAGTCACGCTCCGTCAGGACCTGGGAGAACGACTCTCCTGGACGGTCCCGCCGTCAGTTCCCGGGAAACGGCCAGGGGTTGGCTTCGCACCGGATGCCCTCGTACTCCAGGAACTTCGTCTGCTGCTGCATGACGGGCGCGAGTTCGCCGTCCTTGTCGCAGGTCACGTGGTTGTATCCGAGGCGGTGGCCGACTTCGTGGTTGATCAGCATCTGCCGGTACTCATGGATCCGGTCGCCGTACGTCTCCGCGCCCTGGGCCCAGCGATAGGCGTTTATCATCACGCGGTCGGTGGCGGCGGAGTCACAGGACACATTGTCGATGGTCGTGTCCAGGCCCGACTTGGCGCACCAGGTGGCCGTGGTGCCGGGACTGGCCAGCGTGATGACGAAGTCCGGCTTGCCGGAGGAGATCCGCTCGAAGGTCCGGCCCCCGTTGTGGGCCCAGCTCCGGTCGTCGTTCAAGGTCACCTGCACGGCCTCCGCGAAGAGCTCCGCGTCCAGCCCGAGCCCCTTCTCGACATCGACGCGGTAACGGTACTTCTGGCCCGTACCCGGCCCCTTGTCGAAGCCCGCGACCGCCTGGAACTCCCCGCTCCCCGCGTAGTCGGCGCCGATCTCGTACTTCTTGTCCATCTTCTGGCCGTACGACAACACCGTCGCGTCCGGGGTACCGGACGGGGTCGGCCGCCCGTCGCCCCGCGAGGCGGAGTCGGGACGGCTGTCCCGTTCACCGCCCCCGGCGGCCTGCGACTGCACGGCGGCACCGTCACGCCCGTTGGTGACCTGTCCGGCCACGACGACGGCCAGCGCGGTGGTCACCGCGGCGGCCGCGATGCCCGTGAACGCCCGCCTCTTGCCTCCCTTGCCCTTCTCGGTCGCCGGAGCCTCGGCCGGCGTGTCACCGGACCCGCCGGTGCCACCGGAACCACCGAAGTCACCGGGACCACCGAAGCCGCCGGGGCTGCCAGGGCCGCCGGTCCCACCGGGACCACCGGTCCCACCGGTCCTCGTGTCCGCCTCCGCGCCGAAAGCGACTCGGTGCCTCTGCCCAGGCGCGAAGACGTCGTCGACCTCTTCGAAGGCGTCGAGATAGGCCTGCCGGGGTCCTGCGGGAGGCAGGTGCGTGTAAGCGGGCCCAGCCCCGGTGCCGGTGTCCGCGGCAGGTCCGGAGGCAGGCTGCTCCCGCTGCCGGGGTATACGAGGTCCGAAGTCACCCGGTCCCACGCCCATACCCGGTCCAGCGGTGGCATGGGACCCCGCGCGCGTGCTCGGGCTCGAGGGAATCCCGGTCCGGGCATTGGCCGCGGCACTCGCACCGGGCGCGCCCGCCGTCCCGTCGGCGAAGGACCCCCAGCCACCACCGGCCTCACGCTGCTCCGGGTGCCCGCCACGCACACGAGGGGTGCCGTGAGCAGGAGTGTGGTCAGGGAAACGCCGCCCGCCCCCACCCGATACGGGAGGAACCGAAGGCCCTGCGAAACGCCCCGAAGGCCCCGCGGAAGGTACGGAAGGCCCCGGGGAGGGAACGGAGGGTCCCGCGGACGGAACGGGCGGCACCGATGCCGGTGTCCCACCAGCGGCCGTCCGGTCTCCCGGCCCCGTCCCCGGAGCCACCGACACGTCGGCTGCCTGGCTCTTCGCGGACCGTCCCTTGCGGCTGTGCCGTCCCACGCCGCGCCTCAACTCCCCGTGCCGGAGACGTCAGTACCCGAATCCGTGGTCGCGGACCTGGTAGCGGACCCGGTACTGGAAACAGTGCTGGTGGGCTCGGCGCCGGACCCCACGCCGGATGACTCGTCGGCCGACGGCCGGGTGTCCGCGAACAGTTCCCGGAACGCCGCGGCCACCGTCTCCGGGTACTCCATCATCGCCACGTGCCCCGCGTCCGGCAGGGTCAGCAGCCGGGAGTCGCGGAAGGCGCGGGCGGCCCGCTGGGCCATGCGGTACGACACCAGCTGGTCGCGGCCGCCGTAGACGAGGAGGGTGGGCGCGAGGACCCGCTCGGCCTGGCGCCAGAGCCCGTGCTGGCCGCCCAGGGTGTACGCGTTCACGATCCCGCGCGCGGACTGTGCCATCGCGTCCCAGAAGTACGGCAACTGCAGCCGCCTCTCCATCTCCTCCACCGCGTGGCGGAACCCTTCCGGTGTCACGCGCCCGGGGTCGCCGTAGCACAGTGCCGTGACCCCTCGGACACGCTGCTCGGCGGTCCACTCCCTGGTGAGCCGCGTGAACAGCGCGGCCACACCCGGCAGTGCCAGCAGCCCCGTCGGCAGCGCCGACCGCTGCACGCGGATCTCCGGCAGCGCGGGCGAGATCAGCGTCAGCGTACGGACGAGATCGGGGCGTACGGCAGCGACACGCGTGGCGATCGCGCCACCCATGGAGTTACCGAAAAGGTGGACGGGCCCACGCCCGGCCGCGTCGAGAAAACGGATCACCGAGCGCGCATGCCCGGTGATCGAGTAGTTGCCGTCGTCCGGCGGCGGGGAGTCACCGAAGCCGGGCAGGTCGAGCGCCTCACCCTCGACCAGTCCGTCGAGCAGCGGCATCAGCGCCGACCAGTTCTGCGAGGAACCGCCCAGCCCGTGCACGTACAGCGCGGGCGGCAGCCCCTCCCGCACCGGCGGTCTGGACCGGACGGTCAGCGTGACCCCCTGCAGTCCGACCGACCGCAACCGCTCACCCTCCGCGACCCTGACGGGTGCCACCTTCGGGAGCACATTGGCAGGCGGCACTGACGGCAGCTCGGTCGAAGACATGCGGCAATGTTACGAGACGATCACGTAGTGGTTCACGTGTTCGCCGTCACAGAGCCGGCCGAGTGCGCACGGGTGGGCGTCGCGCTCTCCGCCAAGGTCGCGGGCAGATCGCATAGCGTCGTCATCGGGTGTCTCCTAGGCTCGAAAACAGGGCACCCGCAGAGATCCCTGCTTCTTTCCGGGGACGCTCGAAGGACGTTCGGAGAGGTGACGTCCACGAGCGATGTGTCGGAGAAGCTCCGGCTCGGGAGTTCCGGCAGGGGCACCGACACTCCGAGAGGAGGAAGCAGGGTTGCGCTGCGGGAAGACAGGAACATTCACAGGCATGTCCAGGGACTGCGAGTCCCGGAGAAGGCAGAGAAGTCCCGCCGGGAAGGACGGGGAAGGCAAGTCCTGCCCGGAGGAGCGGAAAGTCCTGGAAGGGAGCCCCGTATGACCGTCGACCCCACCGATCCCGAGACCCTCGACGACCAGCCGGACGCCACCGAGTCCACCGAGTTCGACGTCGAAGCCCCCGAGGCGGACGCCGCCGAGCAGCAGACGGACGTCGCGCCGAACGGCGACGACCCGCTGGTCAGCATCGAGTCGTACAGCGCCAACGAGGCCGACCGCATCGAGCAGGCACGGGTCGTCGAGCTGGACGAGGACGACTACCGGTGACACCACGGGGGACACCGGAATGCACGGACAGCGGAACGGACAGCGGAACGGGCACCGGTAAGGCACCGGGGCGGACGCCACTGGCGCCTCCGCTCGCCCCCGGCTGCCGCCCCACAGGCGCCGCTGCCGGAGCCGGCGTGCCGGTGACCGGGGCGTCGGCGGTGGATGTCGCGCGCGGGACACCGATCCGCGCGCGACACCGATCCGAATGTCCTGGTGACATGAGGGGAGAGACACTGGTGAGCGAGGCATCGGACATACGGGCGACGGGACCGGACGCCCGGCCGCCCACCCCGCCCCCGTTTGGCGCGATCCACACCATTTCCCCGGCGTCCGGTCCGTGAAATTCTGCGCTGGCACCGCGCACACCAGGGTTACCGAAAAGTACGATGGCGGCGCGGCGCACACCGCATGTGGACGAATTTGGGAGGCGGCGTGACAGCCATCGAGCAGACAGAGGCGGTACGCCCGCGGGGCACTCGCCTGCCGCGCCGAGCCCGACGGAACCAGCTTCTGGGCGCCGCCCAGGAGGTCTTCGTCGCTCAGGGTTATCACGCGGCCGCGATGGACGACATCGCCGAACGCGCCGGCGTCAGCAAGCCGGTGCTCTACCAGCACTTCCCCGGAAAGCTGGACCTGTATCTGGCCCTGTTGGACCAGCACTGCGAGTCATTGATCCAGTCCGTGCGGAACGCCCTTGCGTCGACGACCGACAACAAGCAGCGTGTCCGTGCGACGATGGACGCGTACTTCGCGTACGTGGAGGACGACGGCGGCGCCTTCCGCCTGGTCTTCGAGTCGGACCTGACGAACGAACCCGCGGTGCGCGAGCGCGTCGACAAGGTCACCAACGAGTGCGCTGAGGCGATCTGCGACGTCATCGCGGAGGACACCGGCCTGTCGCGCGCGGAGTCGATGCTGCTGGCGTCCGGGCTGGGCGGCCTGGCCCAGGTGGTGGCCCGTTCCTGGCTGCACAGCGACCGCAGCGTGCCGCGCGACCAGGCGGTCCAGCTGCTGACCTCGCTGGCCTGGCGGGGCATCGCGGGCTTCCCGCTGCACGGCATCGATCAGGCCCACTGAGACGCCTTCCTCCGCGGCCACCGGGGACTCTGTCCCCTGTTCCCCTCGGCTGTTCGCTCCTGGCGTTCATGGCCGGGCCGTGTTCGCCCCCTCAGCCGGGCTAATGTGTGCTGGGTACGGCGCGGACGGCCGCGCACCTAACTGACCGTCGGAGGGACTTAGCCGTGGAGGTCAAGATCGGCGTGCAGCACGCGCCCCGCGAGATCGTTCTGGAGAGCGGTCAGACCGCCGAGGAGGTCGAGCGCGCGGTGTCCGAGGCGCTGGCCGGCAAGTCGCAGCTGCTGAGCCTCGTGGACGACCACGGCCGCAAGGTCCTGGTCCCGGCCGACCGTCTGGCGTACGTGGAGATCGGTGAGCCCTCCGTGCGCAAGGTCGGCTTCAGCGCGCTGTAAGGGAGCGCTGCGCAGCGAAGCACCTGCTGTGGAGCGCGGCACCGAGTGAGCGAGTAAGCGCTGGAGGGCCCGGCGGCGATTGCCGCCGGGCCCTCCAGCGTGCGCATGCACCTACCTCCGGCTTTCGGGTGGCCCACGCCCCCTGCACGCCCCTCCCACGCGTCTCCTGCCCTGAGAAGCGTCTCCTGCTCCGGCACGCGTCGTCCGCGTACGCGCCTCCCGGCAAGCTCGCCCGCGTACGCGCTGTGGCGCCCTTCGGTGCTCCGCTGCCCGCCCGCGCTCCCAGGGCCGTGTCTTCGTATCCGGCCTCACTCCGCCCATGGCCTGAACTGCTGGGCTGAACTGCACAGATGGAGCACATGCCGACCGCAGGAAGGATTGGCATCCGCACGCGGAGGGTAGGACCGGCTACGACCGATTTGCCCCTGGCCGTGCGGAGGGAACCCCATGATGCTCTTGGAAGCGCTCGGTTCCGCGGTTCTCGGTCTCGCCCTCGCGTGGGCAGCCGTGCTCCGGCTGCCGCACCGTCTGCCGTCGCGCGTCCTGGTCCTGTCGACCGGCGTCGCGGGAGCGCTGTTCGGCGCGTTCGTCACGCACACCGCGCTGGAGGCCGGGCACCTCCTGGTCGTGCTGGCCGGCGCGCTGATCGTCTCGGCGGCCTCGCTGTCGCTGCTGCTCCGGCCGGCGGAAAGATTCCGTCGCCGGTCGGCCACGGCGTAGCACGCCGCGGCCGACCGAGCGCCGTACGACCACACGCGGCGGCCGGCATCCCTGAGCGCTCAGAAGGCGCAGTCGGGCAGCAGGCCGGGCACCCCCAAGCAGGCCGGGCACCCCCACGCCCTCCGCCCAGCACGGTCGTCCAGCCGCAGCCTGCTCAGCCAGTACGCGAAGCCAGCCCACAGGCGGCCCGCACAGGCAGCCCGCACAGCCGGCCCGCTCAGGCAGCCAGCCCGAGCGCCGCCATCCGCTTGGTGTGCGCGTCGGTGATACGCGAGAACATCCTGCCGACCTCGGCGAGGTCGAACCCGTCCGCGATTCCGCCGACGAGCATGGTCGACAACGCGTCGCGCTCGGCGACGACCCGCTGCGACTGCGACAGCGCCTCGCCCATGAGCCGCCGTGCCCACAGTGCGAGACGTCCACCCACGCGCGGGTCCGCGTCGATGGCCGCGCGCACCTTCTCGACGGCGAAGCTCGCGTGCCCGGTGTCGTCGAGCACGGCGAGCACGAGGGCGCGGGTGTCCGCGTCCAGACGTGCCGCGACCTCCCGGTAGAAGTCGCTGGCGATCGAGTCGCCGACGTACGCCTTGACGAGTCCCTCCAGCCAGTCCGAGGGCGCCGTCTGCCGGTGGAAGCCGTCGAGTGCGGCGACGAACGGCTCCATGGCCTGCGTCGGCTCCTCGCCGATCTCGGTGAGCCGGTCCCGCAGCCGCTCGAAGTGGTGGAACTCCGCCGACGCCATGCTCGCCAGCTCGGCCTTGTCCACCAGCGTCGGCGCCAGTTTGGCGTCCTCCGCGAGCCGCTCGAACGCCGCCAGCTCCCCGTACGCGAGCGCCCCGAGCAGATCCACGACCGCGGCGCGGTACTGCGGGTCGGCGGAGGCACGTCCCCAGTCCTGGGCGGCGACCCCGGTGGGCTCGGCAGCGGTGTCGGCAGCGTGATCAGGCTTGTCAGACGTCGTCATGAAGCGCACAATAGCCCGCCCGCCGCGCGGCGGAAGGCCCTGGTCAATCAGTGTGACGACCACTACGTGACCAAATCGGCCATCGCATGTGCGCGAATCCGGGGTATGGTGGTAATGCGCCCGCCGAGTATTCGACGGGCCGCACGAATGAGGATGCCCGGTCGGTGGCCCGATCGGCTCCGACCCGACAGCCCTCCCTGACCGTACGGCACGTACGACGATCGGAGGGACCCTCAGCGGTACGAGCGCTAGAGCGTCGGCAGTGGTCCCGTGCCCAACGGCCCGCCGTGAGGCGCCGACGTCCCCGGCACGGTCCTGGACGACCCCCGCGCTCGCCTCGCACCGCACACACAAGAAGAGGCAGCACCCTGACTACGACGTTTCGTGAACTCGGAATCCTTCCGGAGACCGCCGAGGCCCTGGAAGCCGTCGGCATCATCACCCCCTTCCCCATCCAGGAAATGACGCTTCCGGTCGCCCTCTCCGGCACCGACGTCATCGGCCAGGCCAAGACGGGCACCGGCAAGACGCTCGGCTTCGGCCTTCCGCTCCTCGAGCGCGTCACCGTTCCCGCCGACGTGGAGGCGGGCCGCGCCCAGCCCGAGGCCCTCACCGACGCCCCGCAGGCCCTCATCGTCGTCCCGACGCGCGAGCTCTGCACGCAGGTCACGAACGACCTGCTGACCGCGGGCAAGGTACGCAATGTGCGCGTCACGGCGATCTACGGCGGCCGCGCGTACGAGCCCCAGGTCGAGGCCCTGAAGAAGGGCGTCGACGTGGTCGTCGGCACCCCGGGCCGCCTGCTGGACCTGGCCGGCCAGAAGAAGCTGAACCTGAAGCACGTCAAGTGCCTGGTCCTCGACGAGGCCGACGAGATGCTCGACCTGGGCTTCCTGCCCGACGTCGAGAAGATCATCAACATGCTTCCGGCCAAGCGCCAGACCATGCTGTTCTCGGCCACCATGCCGGGCGCGGTGATCGGTCTGGCCCGCCGCTACATGTCGCAGCCGACACACATCCGGGCCACGGCGCCGGACGACGAGGGCGCGACGGTCGCGAACATCTCGCAGCACGTCTACCGCGCGCACTCCATGGACAAGCCCGAGATGGTCGCCCGCATACTGCAGGCCGAGGGCCGGGGCCTGGCGATGATCTTCTGCCGTACCAAGCGCACGGCCGCGGACATCGCCGAGCAGCTCCAGCGCCGCGGCTTCGCCTCCGGCGCGGTCCACGGCGACCTCGGCCAGGGCGCCCGCGAGCAGGCGCTGCGCGCGTTCCGCAACGGCAAGGTCGACGTCCTGGTCTGCACCGACGTCGCCGCGCGCGGCATCGACGTCGAGGGCGTGACCCACGTCATCAACTACCAGTCGCCGGAGGAGGAGAAGACCTACCTCCACCGCATCGGCCGCACGGGTCGCGCCGGCAACTCCGGTACGGCGATCACGCTGGTCGACTGGGACGACATCCCGCGCTGGCAGCTGATCAACAAGGCGCTGGACCTCCCGTTCAACGACCCGCCGGAGACGTACTCCACGTCGCCGCACCTCTTCGCGGACCTGAGCATTCCCGAGGGCACCAAGGGCGTGCTCCCGCGCTCGGAGCGCACCCGCGCCGGGCTCGCGGCCGAGGAGCTGGAGGACCTGGGCGAGACGGGCTCGCGCACGCGCGGCGGCCGTTCCGCGAAGGACCGGGAGGACCGCGAGGACCGCCGGGACCGTGAGGAGCGCCGGGAACGCCCGGCGCGCGCCCTCCGCCGTCGCCGTCGTACCCGCGCCGGCGCACCGGTCGACCCGCAGGCCGCCGGTGCTCCGGCAGCTCCGGCCGGCGAAACCCCGGCGGGCTCCCCCGAGCCGACTGCGCCGGTCGCTCCGGCCACGCCCGGCGAACCGCGCCGCCGTCGCCGTACGCGCGGCGGAACGTCGACGGACCAGTCGGCCGGCCAGGAGACCTCTCGGGCCACCGAGGCCGTGGACACGGCGGGGACCACGACGGAGAGCACGGCTGAGACCGGGGCGGAGACCAGGACTCAGGTCACGGAGGAAGCTCCCAAGCCGCGCCGTCGCCGCACCCGCAAGAGCGCGGAGCCGGTTCCCGCGGCGGAGGCCGCCCTGGACACGGCCGAGGGCACGACGGCCGGGGACGCGACGGTCGCGGACGCGATCGCGGCGGACCCGGCGGAAGCCCCGGCCAAGCCGCGCCGTCGCACGCGCAAGACCGCGGCCGCCAAGGAGTCCACCGCCACCGCCACCGCCACCGCCACCGCCACCGAGCCGACGGTCCCGGCCCAGGCCACCGAGGAAACCAAGGAAGCCGAAGCCAAGCCCCGCCGCCGCACCCGTAAGACCGCAGCTCCGGCAGCGACCACGGACTCGGCAACGGCCACGGCCACGGCGGAGGACGCTGCCGAGGCACCGGCCAAGCCGCGTCGCACGCGCAAGACCACAGCCGCAGCCGCAGCCGAGTCCGCCACAGCCGCAGCCGAGTCCGCCGCGGACACGGCCGAGGCGAAGGAGGCCAAGCCGCGCCGTCGCACGCGCAAGACGGCGGCCGCCAAGGAGACCGCTGCCGCCGAGGCGACGGTCCCGGCCCAGGCCACCGAGGAAACCAAGGAAGCGGAGGCCAAGCCGCGCCGCCGCACCCGCAAGACCGCGGCCCCGGCTGCGGCCACCACGGAGCCCGCGGACGCCTGACCCGTCCGGCCTCCGGCCTGCCCGACGGCCCGGTCCCTCCACCGAGAGGGGCCGGCCGGTTGCCGTCTGCGGTACCGGGCCATCTCCGCAAGCCCTCGCCCCGCCGTTTCACGGGCGGCCCAGGCAGGCCCGTGGCAGGCCCATGGCAGGCCCCCACCCGCCTCCCCCGGCGCCCCCCGGATAGCCTCACTCCATGAGCCGTCCCCCTACCTTCACCCCTCCCCCCGGCGCCCGGGCCCACCGCCTCCGCACCGAGCGCGGGGAGTTCGCCGTGATCGAGATGGCGGCGGCGACAGGCACGGCCGAGAAGGGCACGGCCCTGCTGCTGCCGGGCTTCACCGGAAGCAAGGAGGACTTCATCGCCCTCCACCGGCCCCTCGCGGACGCCGGTTACCGCACCGTCGCCGTCGACGGCCGCGGCCAGTACGAGACCCCCGGCCCCAGGGACGACGAGTCGCCGTACGCGCAGAACGAGCTGGCCGAGGACGTGCTCGCCCAGGTGCGGGCCATCGGCCCCGGTACGCCGCTGCACCTCGTGGGGCACTCTCTCGGCGGCCAGATCGCTCGCGCCGCCGTTCTCCTCGATCCGTCGCCGTTCGCCTCGCTCACCCTGATGTCCTCGGGCCCCGCCCGGATCTCCGCGTCCCAGCAGCAGCGGGTGAAACTGCTGCGCGACGCCCTCGCGGTGATGGACATGGCCGGGGTGTGGGACGCCATCCAGGCCATGGAGTCCCCCGTGCAGGCTCCTGAGGAGACCGACGCCGGCACCCTCGACGAGGGCCTGGACGAGCGCGCCGACCTGCGCCGCCGCTGGCTCGCCAACAGTCCGGCCCAGCTGATCGCCACCGGCCGCCAGCTGTGCGCGGAGCCCGACCGCGTCGCCGAACTGGCGGCCCTCCGGCTTCCCGTCCACGTTCTCTCCGGCGAACGCGACGACACCTGGCCGGTGCCCCTCCTCGACGGCATGGCGGTGCGTCTGGGCGCCCACCGCACCGTGATCGCCGACGCCGAGCACTCCCCCAACACCGACCGGCCGGAGGAGACGGCCCGCGCCCTCGCCGACTTCTGGGACCGCCTCACGCACTGACCGCGACAGTTCCGCTCAGGGCGATCGGTCTCCGAGTACTCCTGATACTCCTGGTACTGCTTATTTCTGCTAGTACTGCGCCTGCAAGTGTTCCCAGAACCCGTCCCGCAGTGACCGCCGCAGATCCGCCTGCCCCCGCAGCGAGTACTGCAGCAGCCCCTCGGCCTCGACCAGCAGATCCTGGTCCACCGAACCCGGCAGATACGGGTGCCCGTGCAGGAGCTCCCCCAGCGTCTCCCGCCCGCGCGCGGCCAGCCACTTGGCCGCGATCTGCGCGCCCACGAACCGCACGTCCTCGCGGGTGGGCCGGGTGACGGCCGCCGCGTCGTAGGAGGGGGCGGTCCGCCGCGACACGTACGGCTTGAAGAAGTCGAGGTCGAGGGTCCGCTGGCTGTCGACCTCCCACAGCAGCGGCTCGGCCTGGTTGCGTCCCTCGGGTGCCTCGATGCCCCACAGGTGGACCCGTGCCCCGTACCCTTGCGCCGCCTCGACCGCCGACACCAGGTCCTCGTCGCCGCCGAGGAGGGCCGCGTCGCTGATCGCGCGGTGACGGGCCAGCGACTCCAGGTCCGTACGGATCAGGGAGTCGACGCCCTTCTGCTGGTTGTTCGCGTTGAGATTGCCGAGCCGTACCTTGACGTCGGGCAGTTCGGCGATCGACTGCTGCTCCGCCGTGTGGATACGGCGTCTGGCGCCGTCGTACCAGTACACCCGGAGCAGCCGGCTGTCCGCGAAGACCGTGCGCGCCCGGTCGATGAGGGCGTCGATGAGCCCTTCCGCGTCCAGATCGAACGACCTGCGGTCCTCCGTACCGGCGACCAGCCGGCCCGCGGCCGCGTACAGGTACCCCGCGTCGACGAAGATCGCGTGGGTCGAGGGTGTCTTGGCCACCTCGGCGAGCACACGCTGGAGCAGCTCGTTCGTACGGTCGATGCGGGCGCCGAGCGCCGTCAGGTCGTCGTTCATACGGAGCCATTGTCTCGACGATCACGCTCCGAACACAACCGGTCCCCGTCGGTCCCGCGCCACGCGCCGGGCACCTCTTGCCGACGCCCCGGACAGACACTTCTTACCTGGAAGTAATTAGTGTCGCGAAAATTTTCCTTAGCGTAGGGAATGTCTGTAACACACATCCCGTTGACTTCTGTGGGAACACGGAACCGGAACGAACACCGGCACTCCGTGCAGAACCCTCCAGTAGTCCTCATCAGGAGGATGACCAGACGAAGGGAGAGGCCATGCGCTTCGAAATCATGCGACTCGACGACGTCGACGGCACGCCCGTGGACACCACCGTCGTGGACGCCGCCTCCGTCAACCGGATCGTTCAGCAGGCCGCCGCCATCGGACAGCGCCTGTGGATCCGCCCCGCCGACTCGACGGCCTCGTAAGGGAAGACAACCGGCGGTTCAAGGTTTCAGAGCCCCGTACGGCACCGGCAACGGTGCTGTACGGGGCTCTGCGCGACGCGCGCACACATCGAAGACCTGGGTCCTGCGGCCTGCGGCACCGCGGCCGGTCAACTGCCCTGGATCACCTGCGTGACCCCGTTGATGATCTGCTGCACGGCGATCGCGGAGAGCATCATCCCCGCGAGCCGCGTCACCAGCACGACTCCGCCGTCCTTGATGACGCGGATGATGAGCAGCGAGTACCGCATGGTGAGCCACAGGACGACGTGGATGGCGAGGATCGCGGCCCACACGGACATCTGCGTCGTCACGCTGTCCGCCTTCTGCACCGCGAGGATCACCGACACGATCGCGCCCGGACCGGCGAGCAGCGGCATGCCCAGCGGCACGAGGGCGACGTTCACGTCCTTGGTCTGCTTCGGCTCGTCCGTCTTGCCGGTCAGCAGATCCAGTGCGATCAGCAGGAGCAGCAGTCCGCCCGCGATCATCAGCGCGGGCACCGAGACATGCAGATAGTCCAGGATCTGGTGCCCGAGCAGCCCGAAGACCGTGATCACGCCACCGGCCACGCAGACGGCCTGGAAGGCCATCTGCTTCTGCACCTTGGCCGGGCGCCCCGCGGTGAGCGCGAGAAAGATCGGAGTGATCCCGGGAGGATCCATGATCACGAACAGGGTGAGGAAGAGGGAGCCGAAGACGGCGACATCGAACACGGTGGTGCCTTGCAGACGGTACGGATGGGGAATGGGATGAAAGCGGTGAGAGCCGAGCGCCGTCGGAGCGAATCAGGCCCGGCGCACACCATCGAACGCCCTCCGGCCCGCACCGCGGGCGATCGGCCGCCCGGACACCCGGACGACACCCGAACGCCTGGACACCCACGCGCGAACACGTCACCGTGACAGAAGCGCGAGTGCGCGCGACAGCGAACCGTCGGCAGGCCGAGAAAGGGAAGGCCGGAAGGCCGGAGAGGCCGAGGGCCGGAGGAGTGAGCCGCCGCAGCGTGTGCCTCAGCCGCGGCGGGAGCGGACGTCAGCCTGGGCGCTTGCCCGGCCGAAGGTCCACGGCGCTGCTCACCGGGCGGGGTTCCCCCCGGTCCCGGGCACGGGGAACGCCCCGGTCGCGCGACGTGTGATCTCCCCGTACACCTCGGGGTCCGTCGTGTACTCGCCGAGCACACAGGTCTTGCGGCTGCCGTGGTAGTCCGAGGAGCCCGTGGTGAGCAGGCCCAGTTCCTTCGCGAGGCCCCGCAGCCGCGCCCGGGTCGCCGGGTCGTGGTCCATGTGGTCGACCTCGATGCCGTCGAGGCCGGCGGCCGCCATCTCGGCGATCGCGGACTCCGGTACGGTGCGGCCGCGCTTGGACGCGCCCGGGTGCGCGAAGACGGCGACGCCGCCCGCGCCCTTGATAAGCCGGATGGCCTCGAAGGGGTCGGTCTCGTGCTTCTCGACATGGGCCCGGCCGCCGTCGGCCAGCCAGTCGCCGGTGAAGGCGTCGTCGACGGACGGTACGACGCCGAGTTCGACGAGGGCGCTGGCGACATGAGGGCGGCCCACGGAGCCGTCACCGGCGATCCGCGCGACCTGTTCCCAGGTCACCGGGACGCCCAGCTCGTTCAGCCTGGCGATCATGCCCTGGGCGCGCGGCACCCGGTCGTCCCGTACCAGCTCGCGCTCGGCGAGCAGCGCGGGCTCCTCGGGGTCGAAGAGGTAGGCCAGCATGTGCATGCTGACGCCGTCGATACGGCAGGAGAGTTCGGCGCCCGTGACCAGCGTGAGCCCGTCGGGCAGCGCGGCGATCGCCTCGGCGTACCCGCGGGTGGTGTCGTGGTCGGTGAGCGCGACGACGTCCAGTCCGGCGGCGGCCGCGTTCCGCACCAGCTCGGCCGGGGTGTCCGTACCGTCGGAGGCCGTGGAGTGGCAGTGCAGGTCGATACGCACGACACGGGCTCCAGGCGGCGAGGGAACGGAAGAGGCTGGTCAAGGATAACCGGCGTCCGACCTCACATGTCACAGCCGCACCTCGGCTACGCCCCCTACGACTGTCCGGCCCTCGTCACGGCTCCAGAATCCGCGGAGACAGCGCCCCGCACGGCAGCAGATCGACCTCCGCCCCCGCGTCCCGCAGGTCCGTCAGGACCAGTTCGTCGTACATCAGCATGCCGGACTGCTCGGGCCAGACGATCGCCCAGAGCCACAGTCCGAGCGCCTCCCCGGCGAAGACGGCACGGTCGTCGGGGGTGCCGGAGACATGCCAGAGGGGGGTGGGGCGGCCGGCCGCCAGAACCTTGGCCTGGGGCGGCTTCTCGACATTCATGTAGGGGCCGGGGTCGGGGCCGTCGATGCCCGCGTACCGTGCGCCGAGCCCCACGCCCAGTTCCTCCGCGATGAGCAGCAGCTCGCCGATGCCGCCGAGCGGTCCGGGTCCCGAGCAGGCCACGGCGGTGGCCCGGCCGCCGCTGCGGTCGTCCCCCGCGAAGGCGGCGCCGGTGAACAGCCAGCCGACGGGCAGCGGCCACGGCATCCACACGGGCACCTGGGCGCGGTGCACCACGACACTGAGGGCCTCGACGCTGGGCGGGATCACGGGCTGCAGCGGATGCACGGTGCCGTGCACATCGCACTGCCAGGAATCGGCGAAGAGGCCGGGAGCCCTGACCCGGCCACCACACTTCGGGCAACTGGGTTCGCCCCTCATAGGGCCCAACGGTCCTACCCGTGCCCGTTCCCGTCAAGGACGATCACCCGTCCGGACGGACCCCGTCACCCGGGAAACTAGATGTATCTTGCATTAATTAGCCTGCCTAACTTATCCTGTGCATGTACCAACCAACGCTTGGTTCACGAAGACCTCTCTTCGTCCAAGCGACCATCCCTTCGTTCATGGAGGACAGCCATGCGCAGCAGCGCAGGAGGCACCGACGGAAAGGTCGGGGAAACCAGGACAGCCGGGGAGGATCCGCTCGACGCGGGAGCGGGCGGCCTGCTGCGGCAGCCGAAGGCCGTGTGGGCGACCGCCGGAGCGTCCGTCGTCGCCTTCATGGGCATCGGGCTCGTCGACCCGATCCTGCCGTCCATCGCCAAGGGCCTCGATGCCACGCCCAGCCAGGTCTCGCTCCTCTTCACCTCGTACTTCCTGATCACGGCCGTCGCGATGCTGGTGACCGGCTTCGTCTCCAGCCGGATCGGCGGCCGCAGGACCCTGCTGCTCGGACTCGCGTTCGTCGTGGTCTTCGCGGCCCTGTCGGGCACGTCCGGGTCGGTCGGCGAGCTGGTGGGCTTCCGCGCCGGATGGGGCCTCGGCAACGCGCTCTTCGTCTCCACCGCCCTCGCGGTCATCGTCGGAGCGGCGGCCGGGGGCAGCGCGGCGGCGATCCTGCTGTACGAGTCCGCGCTCGGCCTCGGCATGGCGTGCGGCCCGCTGCTCGGAGCGCTGCTCGGGAACGCCAGCTGGCGCTATCCCTTCTTCGGCACCGCGTTCCTGATGGCGGTCGGCTTCCTGTGCATCACGGCGTTCCTGAAGGAGCAGCCGAAGCCCGCCCGGAAGACTTCGCTGCTGGATCCGGTCAAGGCGCTCGGCCACGGCGGCCTGGCCTCCGCGGCCGTGTCGGCGTTCTTCTACAACTACACGTTCTTCACCGTGCTGGCCTTCACGCCGTTCGTGCTGGACATGACGCCGTACAAGTCGGGTGCCGTCTTCTTCGCGTGGGGTGTGCTGCTCGCCGTCTTCTCGGTGCTCGTGGCCCCGCGCATGCAGCGGCGGTTCGGCTCGCTGCAGGTGCTCGGCGGCTCCCTGGTGCTGCTCGCGGCCGACGTGCTGGTCCTCGGCTACGGCAACCACACCACGGCCGTCGTGTGCACGATCCTGTCCGGCGCGTTCATCGGCGTGAACAACACCGTCTACACCGAGCTGGCACTCGGTGTCTCGGACGCGCCGCGGCCGGTGGCGAGCGCCGGGTACAACTTCGTGCGGTGGTTCGCCGCGGCGGCGGCACCGTACTTCGCGCCGAAGATCGAGGAGTGGACCGACGTCCACATCCCCTTCGTCGTCGCGGCGGTCACGGCCGTGGTGGGCGCCCTCGTCGTCCTCGTACGGCGGCGCGCGCTCGTACACGAGACCGAGGAACACCAGCCGCAGCACGCCACCGAGGACGGGGTCGCGGCCTTCGCCGAGTGAGCGGGCGCGTGTCCTGCGCTCAGGTCAGCGACACCGACGCACGGCCCGGATCACGCAGGTCCGTGCCGTGCGTCAGCCAGCGCTCCTGGAGGGCCTGGGCGCCGTGCACCCGCTTCCAGGCGGCCTCGTTCGGCGTCATGGGCAGCAGGGGCAGGAACCGTACGGGATCGGCGGGCGCGTCCAGCTCCAGGTCCTCCACCAGGCCGCCGGACTCGGCCACCAGCACCGAGGTGAACGGGGCGCCCGGCCACAGCGGCCCACCGACGTCGAGAGAGGCGCCGGGTGCCACCACCAGGCCCTCGACCTGCGGGGACGCGGCCAGCACGGCGAGCGGGCGGAGCACCTTGTCGGTGTCGGCGCCGGTGCCGCGCCGTACGGTCAGGACCAGCTCGGCGCGCGGTCCCTTCACCGGGTCGGCGAGCACCGCGGTGGGGTCGGACATCGGCTGGGCCGACATGCCGAGCGTGGCGTAGCGGACGAGGTCGTCCTCGGTGAAGCGCAGCACCTCGATACGGTCCGCGCCGAGGAAGGTGACCGCGGCACGCGCGTCCGGCTCGCCCAGCGCGCTGCGCAAACGGGCTTCCACCAGAGGAAGAACATCAGCCATGCGCCGAGCATAGAACTCGTCAGCAACAGGCAAAGCGAGACCTTGACACTTCGGTCGGCTGATACGCTTGACCGCCGGTCGGGGCAGCACGAGAAGGCCGCCGCCCAGGTCCCTGAACACCGGGACCGGAGAGCCGCCTTCGGGCCCCACCGCACTGAGACTCCCCTGCGGGGACCCTACGGGCCCTGGGGAATGGATCGTCCCTCACGGGGGACCGGCCGGAGGAGGTGGGGTTGCCATGGATCGAAGTCGACCGTGCAGTACCACCCGCTCTTCCGGCATCTGAGTTCCGTCACTCGGGTCTCGAGTTCCGTTACTCCGGCTGTCGCCGTCGCCTCGTCGGCTGTCGCCTCCCGCACTCGCGTCACGCTGCTCGTCATCGCGTCGCCGGTGCACGACGGAAGAGCACTTCGTACCGCCTGATCCGACCGATCGATCCCTCGGACACCGCCGACCGGCCCGACGCCCCGCCGGGTCCCGCGCCGCTCGCGGTGGTTCTTCCGAAGCATCCGTTCGATCCGTCCGATCTGTCTTGATCTGTATCAAGCGAAGCCGCCACCGCGACGGTGCGGTGCTCCCCGCTTTGTGGACGTGCCAAACTTCCGCCCCTCCCGGCAGACCGGGAAGAGGACGGGAGGACGGGAAGATCCCGCGCAGGACGTCTTCATTCCGGGTAGTTCCAGCCGCCGCAGGAGGCCTTTCGTCGCGAAGGAGCCTGCCATGTCGATGATCCGTGATCTGCGTGCCGCGGTCCGGCCCTCCCGTCCGTCGTTGCGCAAGGACGCCGGCGGGTACGAGGCACACGGCACCGCACCGGCCGCCGAGAGCAACTCGGCCGTCGTGGACTGCGCCGTCTACCGGGACGGCGCCCGCGTCACCGACCGGCGCGACCTGGCGCCCGGTGAGGCGATCCGCCAGGTGCGCCGGGACGGGGGGTTCGTCTGGATCGGCCTGCACGAGCCGTCGGAGTCGGAGTTCGCGGGCATCGCCGCCGAGTTCGGGCTGCACCCGCTGGCGGTGGAGGACGCGGTCCACGCCCACCAGCGGCCCAAGCTGGAGCGGTACGACGACACCCTCTTCACGGTCTTCAAGACCATCCACTACGTCGAGCACGACGAACTGACCGCGACGAGCGAGGTCGTGGAGAGCGGTGAGGTCATGTGCTTCACCGGACGGGACTTCGTCATCACGGTGCGGCACGGCGGGCAGGGCTCGCTGCGGGCGCTGCGGCACCGGCTGCAGGACGACCCCGAGCTGCTCGGCAAGGGCCCCTCGGCCGTGCTCCACGCGATCGCGGACCATGTCGTGGACGGGTACATGTCGGTGGCGGACGCCATGCAGGACGACATCGACGAGGTGGAGACAGAGGTCTTCTCGCCGGGCCGCAAGGGCACCCCGCGCGGCACCGACGCGGGCCGGATCTACCAGCTCAAGCGCGAGGTGCTGGAGTTCAAGCGCGCGGTGTCGCCGCTGCTGCGGCCGTTGCAGCTGTTGAGCGAGCGCCCGATGCGGCTGATCGACCCCGACATCCAGAAGTACTTCCGGGACGTCGCCGACCACCTGGCCCGGGTGCAGGAGCAGGTCGTCGGCTTCGACGAGCTCCTCAACTCGATCCTCCAGGCGAACCTGGCGCAGGCGTCCGTCGCGCAGAACGAGGACATGCGGAAGATCACCTCCTGGGCGGCGATCATCGCGGTGCCGACGATGGTGTGCGGCGTGTACGGGATGAACTTCGACTACATGCCGGAGACCGGCTGGAAGTACGGCTACCCCGTGGTCCTGGGCATCACGGTGGCGATCTGTCTCGGCATCCACCGCACGCTGAAGCGCAACGGCTGGCTCTGAGCGGGGCGCCCGGCGCTCGTTAGGCTGGCCCCATGACCGTGACCGACACGCTGTTCGAGCGGGCCCTCGTCGAGGAGTCCACGAAGAAGTCCGGGCTGATCTGGGTCGAGGCCCCGGGCAGGCCCGCGCGTCCCCTGTGGCACGTCTGGCACGAGGGCGCGGCGTGCGTGGTCGGCGACGGTCCCGGCGAGCAGCCGCTGACCGGCCTGGCCGACGGCGGCGACGCGGTGGTCACGGTCCGCAGCAAGGACAAGGGAGGCCGCCTGGTCACCTGGGAGGCCCGGGTGACGCAGCTCGCCGCGGGGTCCCCCGAGTGGGACGCCGCGGTCGGCGAGCTGAAGGGCAAGCGGCTGAACGCCCGCGACGGCGAGGCCGTGCCGGAGCGCTGGGCGCGCGAGTGCCGGGTGCTCCGCCTGGAGCCGGGCGGCACCGTCCGGCCCCTGCCCGACTCCTCCCTGGCCGCGCCGCCCCTGCCCACCCCGGCGACGACGCGCCGTCCGGTGCCGGCTGCCCTCCCCCGCCTCCTGCGGAAGAAGAAGCGCGGGCGCCGCTAGGGCCCTTCTGATGGCTCTTGGCCGGACATCATCCGGCCAGTCGGCGCTACGCGACGTGACGCGCGAGGCGTCGACTGCCTCGTCAGGCCTGCCCGTAACCGCTCAGGGACGGTTTCAAGAGCCGTCGGAGACGGCGTAAGTGTGCTGTTCGGACGGAGACCGAGCACTACGACGACGGCAACTGCTGCCCGTAGTCCACGACTTCGTCCTCCGACGGCTCCTCCAGAGCGAAGTCCTCACCCCAGTCGGTGAGCCTGATCGTGCCCGCGTCCCCGGCACGGACGAGCCGGAGCGGGTACGGGGAGCCCTCCAGGGAGACGTCGAGGGTGCCGCCGGAGCCGGCGTCGCCGGTGATGCGGATCGTACGGACCCCGGACTGCTCGCGGCGCCCGTCCGTCGTCAGCTTCCCGTGCAGCGTGAGCAGGCCGTCCAGCAGGTCGTCCTTGTCGGTGAAGCCGCTGAACCGCTGGTACACCGGGTCGTCCGCCGGCACCTTCACGAACATTCCGCTCAGCTTCTCCGCGGCCTTCGCGTCCGCGCCGCCGTCGCCCCCGTCGCTCCCGCCGCCGTCCTCGCCGGCCCAGAACTCCTTGCCGGCCTTGAGGAACAGCTGCTCGCCGATCCGCAGCAGCTGGAAGGTGGAGCCCTGGGACGTCAGCGAGCCGGTGCCGCCGTCCTCCGCGAGCCGCATGTCGAGCTTGTACGTACGGCCGTTGCTGACCACCGTGCCCGACAGCCGTACGGTGTCCGCCGCCTTCGCCGCCGCCTTGGTCCTGCTCTGTATATTCGTCGCGGGCAGCTTCCCGACGCCGTTCGTGCCCGCGTCGGGATCCTCGCCGCTGCACCCCGTCAGCCCGGTCCCGGTCGCCACCAGCGCACACACCGCGCTCACCATCGCGGCCCTTCGGGTACGGGTCAGCACAGTCACAGGTGGGACACCTCTCGGACAGGGGTACTCAACGGCGTACGGCAGCGTACCGGGGTCCCGGGCGCCCGCCGGAGGCAGTCCGTCCGCTCTGCTCACCAGGGCGTACCCAACGGGGACGGGCTAGCCTGAAGCCCACCTCACGGACAGTCTCCTGGAAAGGAAGGCCTCGACGACCATGGCGGCAGGCGCGCCCCGGATCTTCGTCTCCCATCTGGCCGGCATCGCCGTCTTCGACCCGAACGGCGACCAGGTCGGCCGGGTGCGCGACCTCGTCGCGATGCTCCGCGTGGGCCGCAGGCCGCCCCGGCTGCTGGGACTCGTCGTGGAGCTGGCCACCCGGCGTCTGATCTTCCTGCCCATGACGCGGGTGACGGGCATCGAGTCCGGACAGGTCGTCACCACGGGCGTGCTCAACGTCCGGCGCTTCGAACAGCGCCCCACCGAGCGGCTGGTCCTCGGCGAGCTGCTCGACCGGCGTGTCACGCTCGCGGAGACCGGCGAGGAGGTGACGGTGCTCGACATCGCGATCCAGCAGCTGCCCGCCCGCCGGGAGTGGGAGATCGACCGGGTGTTCGTACGGAAGGGCGGGAAGAAGGGTGCCTTCCGGCGCAACAAGGGCGAGACGCTGACCGTCGAGTGGTCGGCGGTCAGCGGGTTCTCGCTGGAGGAGCACGGACAGGGCGCCGAGAACCTGCTCGCCACCTTCGAGCAGCTCCGCCCCGCCGACCTCGCCAACGTGCTGCACCACCTGTCCGCCAAGCGCCGCGCCGAGGTCGCCGCCGCCCTCGACGACGACCGTCTCGCCGATGTGCTGGAGGAGCTGCCGGAGGACGACCAGATCGAGATCCTCGGCAAGCTGCAGGAGGAGCGGGCCGCGGACGTCCTGGAGGCCATGGACCCCGACGACGCGGCCGACCTGCTCTCCGAGCTCCCCGAGGAGGACAAGGAGCGGCTGCTCAGCCTGATGCAGCCGGGTGACGCGGCCGACATGCGCCGGCTGATGGCGTACGAGGAGCGCACGGCGGGCGGTCTGATGACGACCGAGCCGGTCGTGCTGCGGCCCGACGCGACCGTCGCCGACGCGCTCGCCCGCGTCCGCAACCCCGACCTCTCCCCCGCGCTCGCCGCCCAGGTGTATGTGTGCCGGCCACCGGACGAGACCCCGACCGGCAAGTACCTGGGCACCGTGCACTTCCAGCGGCTGCTGCGCGACCCGCCCTACACGCTGGTCGGCTCGATCCTCGACGACGACCTGCAACCACTGGACCCGGACGCCGCGCTGCCGGTGGTCGCCGGGTTCTTCGCTGCGTACGACATGGTCGCGGCGCCCGTCGTGGACGAGAGCGGCTCGCTGCTCGGCGTGGTCACCGTGGACGACGTGCTCGATCACATGCTGCCCGACGACTGGCGGGAGACCGAGTTCCACCTGGACGAGGGGGCGACCGCCGATGGTTCCTGAGCGGGACGGACGCACCGAGACACGCGAGCGGACCTCCTCCGCGGCCCGGGAGCGGGCCGTGCCGGGCAGCCGGGAGCGCATGCCCGCCGGGGCGACGGCGACCTCACGGTCCCGGGTCCGGCTCGACCAGCCACTGGCGCGCCGCCGCCGGCTGCTGCCCGAGTGGGACCCGGAGGCCTTCGGGCAGCTGTCGGAGCGGATCGCGCGGTTCCTGGGCACCGGGCGGTTCATCGTCTGGATGACCGTCGTCATCATCGTGTGGGTGGTGTGGAACATCGCCGCACCCACCGAACTGCGATTCGACGAGTACCCGTTCATCTTCCTGACCCTGATGCTGTCGCTGCAGGCCTCCTACGCGGCCCCGCTGATCCTGCTCGCGCAGAACCGGCAGGCCGACCGCGACCGGGTCAACCTGGAGCAGGACCGCAAGCAGAACGAACGCTCGATCGCGGACACGGAGTACCTGACCCGGGAGGTCGCCGCACTGCGCACGGGCCTGGGCGAGGTGGCCACCCGCGACTGGATCCGCTCCGAACTCCAGGACCTCGTCAAGGAGCTGGAGGAGCGGCTGCGCGACGAGCACCCGAACGGGCACACGAGCGGCCTCCAGGGCGGTCCCGGTGACACCCGCGCCGTATTCCCGGACGGGACCACGCGCGCGCGTGACATGGACGACCGCTGACGGGGCTCCCTGGGTGAGCGCGGGGCGCCGTACCATCGTTGGCATGGCTACGGAAGACGCGGTGCGCGAAGCACTGGCGACGGTGAACGACCCCGAGATCAACCGACCCATCACCGAGCTCGGGATGGTCAAATCGGTGGAGATCGGTGCGGACGGAGCGGTCGCGGTCGCCGTGTACCTGACGGTCTCCGGCTGCCCGATGCGCGACACGATCACGCAGCGCGTGACCGACGCGGTCTCGCGGGTCGAGGGCGTCACGCGCGTCTCCGTCGAGCTCGACGTCATGAGCGACGAGCAGCGCCGTGAGCTGGCGTCCGCGCTGCGCGGCGGCCAGGCCGAGCGCGAGGTCCCGTTCGCCAAGCCGGGCTCGCTGACCCGGGTGTACGCCGTGGCCTCCGGCAAGGGCGGCGTCGGCAAGTCGTCGGTGACCGTGAACCTGGCGGCGGCGATGGCGGCGGACGGCCTGAAGGTCGGCGTCGTGGACGCGGACATCTACGGCCACTCCGTGCCGCGCATGCTCGGCGCCGACGGGCGCCCCACCCAGGTCGAGAACATGATCATGCCGCCGTCGGCCAACGGGGTGAAGGTCATCTCGATCGGCATGTTCACCCCGGGCAACGCGCCGGTCGTCTGGCGCGGCCCGATGCTGCACCGCGCGCTCCAGCAGTTCCTCGCGGACGTGTTCTGGGGCGACCTCGACGTGCTGCTGCTCGACCTCCCGCCGGGCACGGGCGACATCGCCATCTCGGTGGCGCAGCTGGTGCCGAACGCGGAGATCCTGGTCGTCACGACCCCGCAGCAGGCGGCGGCCGAGGTCGCCGAGCGGGCCGGCTCCATCGCCGTGCAGACCCACCAGAAGATCGTCGGCGTGGTCGAGAACATGTCCGGCCTGCCCTGCCCGCACTGCGGCGAGATGGTCGACGTCTTCGGCACGGGCGGCGGCCAGCTGGTCGCCGACGGCCTGACCCGGACCACCGGCGCGACGGTTCCGGTCCTCGGCTCCATCCCGATCGACGTCCGGCTGCGCGAGGGCGGCGACGAGGGCAAGCCCGTCGTCCTCACCGACCCCGACTCGCCGGCGGGTTCGGCCCTGCGGGGGATCGCGGGCAAGCTGGGCGGCCGTCAGCGGGGCCTGTCGGGCATGTCGCTGGGGATCACCCCGCGGAACAAGTTCTGAGCCCTTCCGAGGTCTTCCGTACGACGACGGGCGCGCTCCCCGCATGGGGAGCGCGCCCGTCGTCGTACGGCGAGCCGCCGGCTAGGCGTACGCCCCGATGTCCCTGATCATGGCGAAGCCCAGCCCGTAGGCGCTCATGCCTCTTCCGTAGGCCCCCAGGTGGACGCCTTCCCGGGTGGAGCCCGCGAGGACCCAGCCGAACTCGGACTCGCGGTAGTGGAAGGGCGTGGGCTCCCCGTCCACGGGGAGGGAGAGCGTGGACCAGGCGGCGCCGTCGAGGTCGTCCGCGAGCTCCCACGCCGTCTCGGTCTGCTGTTCCAGCCAGTCGTCGCGCAGGCTGTGGTCGATCTGCCCGGGCCAGGTGCGGGACAGCAGTCCCACACCGGCGAGCCAGGCCGCGGAGGAGACCGTGGTGGCCTCCAGGACGCCCGTGCCGTCCGGACTCCGCCGTACGGGGTTGGCGGCGACGGTGACCACGACCGCGAAACGCTCCGCGTCGGCGGTGGACTCGCCGCGGAGCGAGGGCTCGTCACCGTGCCCTATCGAACCGTGCTCGACGGTCCCGTCGGCCCCCGTGCCGACCGGCGTCAGCCAGCGCGGCCCCGTGAAGGCATCGTCGAGCCCGTACCACGGGAAGGGCGCCAGCAGGTAGCCGTCGACCGTACGCCGGGCGGAGGGGGCCCGTTGCCCGCCCTCCGCGGCCGGCGCCTGCGCGCCCACCCGACTTGTCGTCTCCATCTGCCCGGACGCCTCCTCGCTCTCGTCGGACCTGAGCGGCCCGCCCCCCTCGGGCGTCCTCGCTCCCACCTCGTACGGTCCGCACAACAACTCGGCAGCATAGTCACAGTGCTTCGAGCCCCAGGGAACACGCCCGGCGCATGCGGCGCATACGGGGGCGTGTTCACGCCGTGCAGGGGCTTTCGTAAGTATGACTCGCGTCACGTACCGAAGGGGCGTACGACACCGGCCAGCGAACCATGGCGCGACTCGGGTGCGACACTTCAGGCCCCGGAGGTGGAGAGTGTGCGCCGGGGAACCACGTACGTCCAGGGAAGGCTCGTACGGACGGTCAGGCGCGTACAGACGAGACGGTCAGGCAGGTACGGCCGGTCAGGCGTGTGCGCCGGGGGCGTGCCCCTCGCGGGGCGCCCGTGCAGGGCTCCCGCGGCTCAGGTGGCGTCCGCGTCGAAGGGCGGGCGCTCGTCGGGGTCGGACTTCTGCGGCTTCTTGGTCATGTCCACGGTTCCACCGCTGGACGACCCGGCCGATCCGGACGAGGACGCCGGGGAGGACCCGGCGGACGACTCGGAGTCACGGCCGTGCACCGCGTCGGTGATCTCGGCCATTTCCTTCTTCAGGTCGAAGCCGTTGCGGATCTCCTTGATGCCCAGGTCGTCGTTCTCCAGCTGCTTGCGGATGAACGTCTTGGGGTTGAGATCCTCGAACTCGAAGTCCTTGAACTCCGGTCCGAGCTCCTGCCGGATGTCCTGCTTGGCGTTCTCGGAGAACTCGCGGATCTTGCGGATGGTGCGGGTGACGTCCTGGATCACCTTCGGCAGCTTCTCCGGACCGAAGACGAGCACGGCGAGGACGATGAGCGTCACCAGCTCGAGTCCGCCTATGTCATTGAACACCTGAAGCTCCTTGCGATGTCCTCGGCCCTGTCCAGCGGCCCTCGGCAGGTCTTCCAGGTCCGGGCCGGATCCACGGTACCCGGCGTTCCCGTCTGTCCGGTACTGCCATGGGGCTCCGGGATTCGTGCGTACGGCCAGGTTTTCCGTGAAGTTCACGGTTCTGAGCGGGTCAGGGACGTGTTCTGTGAAGTTCCTGTCAATCGGGATCAATGAGGTCGATGCGGTCGGTGGTGCTCGCGCTGCCCGGTCTCCCCCCGCTGCGGACACCCTCGCTCCGGCCACCCTCGCTCCGCCCGGCTCAGTCCCCGTCGGAGGAGCCGAGGACCAGGGTGACCTTGCGGTCCCGGCCGTCGCGCTGGACGGTGAGTTCGAGCCGGTCGCCCGGGCGGTGGGCGCGGATCTTGACGATGAGCTCCTCACCAGAGTGCACACGCCGGCCGTCGACCTCGGTGATGATGTCGCCCGCCTCGACACCCGCCCGGTCGGCCGGTCCGCCCGCGCCGACGGAGGGCCCGCCGCCGTCGCCCTCGGTGCCGACCCGGGCGCCGTCGCCCGAGTAGTCCATGTCGAGCGTGACGCCGATGACCGGGTGGGTCGCCCGGCCCGTGTTGATCAGCTCCTCCGCGACGCGCTTGCCCTGGTTGATGGGGATGGCGAAGCCGAGCCCTATCGAACCGGCCTGTCCCTCCACGTCGGAGCCGTTGCCGGCCGACCGGATGGCGCTGTTGATGCCGATGACGCGGGCGCTGGAGTCGACGAGGGGGCCGCCGGAGTTGCCCGGGTTCATGGGGGCGTCGGTCTGCAGGGCGTCGACATACGACACGTCGCTTCCGTCACCCTTCTCGCCGCCCGCGGTGATGGGCCGTTCCTTGGCGCTGATGATGCCGGAGGTGACCGTGTTGGCGAGGTCGAAGGGAGCCCCGATGGCGACGACGGGGTCGCCGACCTGGACGTCGTCGGAGTTGCCGAGCGGCAGCGGCTTGAGCCCGCTCACTCCGGCCACCTTGACCACGGCGAGGTCGTACCCGCTGTCCCCGCCGACGACTCTGGCCTTCGTGGTCTGGCCGCCGCTGAACGTCACCGTTATCTCGCCGCCGTCACCCGCGGGCTCCACGACATGGTTGTTGGTGAGGATGTGACCGCGCCCGTCGAGTACGAAACCGGTGCCGGTGCCCTGCGCCTCCGTACCGCTCACATGCAGGGTCACCACGCTGGGCAGCGCGCTGGCGGCGATGCCGGCGACGCTGTCGGGCGCCCGTCCCTCGGCTCCCTCCGTGGCCTGGGGAAGCTCCACCTCGCCCAGGCCGCCGTTCCGCTCCAGGTACGCGCCGACGGTGCCGCCGACCCCGCCGGACACGAGCGCGAGCAGTACGGCACCCAGGACGAGGGTCTTTCTGGCCCGCCTGCGGCGCTGGTCCTCGCTGGGGACCGCGGCGCCGCTCTGCTGGAGGGGAGCCTGGGCCGCCGCCCAGGGGTCGTAGTTCCGCCAGGGGTCGTGGGGTGGGGGTGCCGTTCCGACGGCGGCCGGATGCGGCGGGGCCGGGACCGAGGATGGAGCCGGGACCGAGGGCAAGCCCGGGACCGATTCCACGGCCGGGGCCGGGGCCGAGGGCGGGGCCGAGGGCGGGGCCGGGTAGGGAGCGGGGCCTCTTCCGGAGGGCGCAGACGGCAGAGGCGTGGAGGACGCAGGCGGCACAGGCGTGGACGGTACGGGCGGCACCGTCGCCGACGGCGTGGACGGTACAGCCGCCGGTGCGGGCGGCACCGTCGCGGAGGGCGGCGCCTGCGGGTCCGGAGGCGGTGCCGTCGCCGGTACGGCCGTACCGTGCGCGGAGGTGGTCGCCGGGTGCTGGACCGGAGGCGCGGGCGCCCAGGGGCCGGGTGCGCCGTAGGGCGGGGTGCTGTGGGGGTCGGGGTCGTGCAGCGGCGCGGGCCGCTCCAGCTCGAAGTCGCCCTCGGAGCCCGTCTCGTCACGCGAGGGGGTCCCGGCGGGGTGCGCCGGCTCGGCGTCGCCCGGAGACCGATCCGCCGCGGACGGCTGATCCACCGTCGGCTCCGCCCCCGCATCCTGCGGTCGGGGGCGGCTCCACCACTTCGCCTTCGGGGGCTTCCCCTCGTTCATGCTCTCCCCACACCTGACCCGCGGCAGAAGTCGCCGACGGTGACCGCAGATAGTCGGTTCCGCGCCCGCGGCATGCCCCGGCGGACGCGGCCCACCATGGATTCAACCAGGTTCCCGGGCCGCGGCGCAGAGGGCCGGTTCAGGGAAGCGGGGAAGAGCCGAGCGGGGGCGACGTGAGCAGGACCGGAGCCGTGAGGGGCGGTGTCATGAGGCCCGACGCCGCCCGCCAGATCGGCTCGGCCGGCGGGGGTGCCGTGAACGGGCGTATGAGCGGGGACATCGCGGCAGTACCGGCCGGCACTGGTGTACCCAGCGGATGCACCTCCTGCGGGACCCGGATCGCCGGAGCGGGAACTCCCGGCAGCAGGGGCGCCGAGACCACGGTGGACACCACGGGGGTGGCGCCGGTGAACTGCCGGCCCTGCCCGAGCAGCGGGCCGGGGGTTCCCCGGCGGCGCTGACTCTCGGGAACGGTGGCGGCGCCCGTGCCAGCTGTGCGCATCGGCGTCACATTGCTTCCGGAGCCCGGTCCGCCGCGTGCCTCCGTCGTGTCGCCCGCTCCTCCGGTGGACACCCCGGCGAGGGCGATCGCGGCCAGGGACACGGCTCCGGCCGCGGCGAACGCGAACCGCATCCCGCGCGAGGCCGGGCGGTCGGCCTCGGGACGGCTGACACGGTGGATGCGAAAGCCGCGCTCACCCGTGAAGGCGACGTCGAGCCGACCGCCGTCCCGGTCATGGACCGCGGCGGGTGCACCACCGCCGACGAACCCCGGGCCATCGGCAGGGCCCGGCCCGTCACGCAGATCCGAACCGTCACGCAGGCCCGAACCTTCACGCAGGCCCCAACCGTCACGCAAGCCAGAACCTTCACGCAGGCCCGAACCGTCACGCAGGGCCGGACCATCGGAGAGACGCGAACCGCCGGGGAGATCCGGGTTGCCGGGCAGACGCCGGCCGCCGCGGGGACCCGGGCCCTCGACCGGCCCCATGCCATCGGCCGGACCCTGGTCGACCGGGCCCCGCTCATGCACGGGCCCCTGTTCGCCGAGGAGCCCTGACCCGCCCGACGGGTCCCGGCGGCCGAGGAGACCACGCTCCTCCGAGGGTGAGAGGGCACTGGTGTGCGGCCCCGACGGCACATAGCCGAAGGGGTCGCCCTTCACTCCGAAGACCCCGGTTCCGCGGGGGAACCCGGGCCTTCCGGACGGGCTCCGCAGTCCTCCGCCGAAGCCTCCCCCGACCGGCGGCGTGCCGCCGCCGTCGATGCCACCTCCCCCGGGGAGTCCCTGGAGACGGGCCAGGAAGCTCTCGGAGGGGGACGGCGGAGCCGCTTCCGCGAACACGTTCTTCAGCCGGCGCTGTGCGTCCGCCTCCGCCTTGCACTTGGGACAGGTGGCGAGGTGCGCGAGGACACGCTCACGCGCCTCATGGCCGAGCTCTCCGTCCACCAGGGCGGAGAGCCGGTCCCCGAGGTGCTGGTCGGCGACGCGCCGCTCGCCGGGATTGGGCCGTGATCCACTCACGCGGTCGCGCCTCCTCCTCCCAGCGCGGGCACACCGGTCAGCGCGAAGCCACGGCGCTCGGCGCGGGCCTCCGGCGAACGGTGCGCGAGAGCCTTGCGCAGCTGGGAGCGGCCGCGGTGGATCCGGGAGCGGACGGTACCGAGCTTGACGCCGAGGGTCGCGGCGATCTCCTCGTACGACAGCCCCTCGATGTCGCAGAGCACCACGGCGGCGCGGAACTCGGGCGCGAGGGTGTCGAGGGCCTGCTGGACGTCCGCGTCGAAGTGCGAGTCGTTGAAGACCTGCTGCGGGGACGGCTCGCGGCTGGGCAGGCGCTCGGCAGCGTCCTCGCCGAGCGCGTCGAAGCGGATGCGCTGCTTACGGCGCACCATGTCCAGGAAGAGGTTCGTGGTGATGCGGTGCAGCCAGCCCTCGAAGGTGCCCGGGGTGTACGTCGACAGGGAGCGGAAGACCCGGACGAACACTTCCTGGGTCAGGTCCTCGGCGTCGTGCTGGTTACCCGTCAGACGGTAGGCGAGGCGGTAGACCCGGCCGCTGTGGGTGCTGACGATCTCCTCCCAGGTGGGCGGAGTCCACGCCTGTGCGTCCGCGTCGGCGAAGGTCGCGGTCGATACGGAGTCGTTGGCGTGGCGCTGGTCAGCGGTGTCGTTCACGGATTTCGGCCTGCCCGCCGACCCGAGAAAGCGCCGGAGCGCTCCTCCCCGATCCACACGCGCGGCCGCACCTCCCCTGTCGGCTCTGGTGGTGTCCAGTGGAGCCCCTACCATAGCCACCTCGCCCGTTAGCTCCGGATAAGCGGTTTTACGAAAATTTGATACACGCTGACCCGGCTCATGCGGCTCCGTCAGCACTTGCTCGTCGACCTCTTCCATCCACTTCCCCCGCCTGCGATCCACACCCCCTCAAACGACCGGTCCCATCTGCGGGTTCCCGGCGTCAACGGATACAGTCACGCCCAGGCAACCACGGGACAGGAGAGGGTCATTACCGGCAACCGGCAGACGAGCTGGGCGTTCGCCGACGCCTATGTCGCCGAGGACGAAGCGCTGCTCTGGGCCCGCGACCGGGCCCGCGAGGCGGGGCTGCGCTCGGTGACGCCCGGCACGGGCGCCGCGCTGCGCCTGCTGGCCGCCTCCGTGGACGCGAAGGCCGTCGCGGAGATCGGCACGGGGTGCGGTGTCTCCGGTATCCATCTGCTGCACGGAATGCGGCCCGACGGGGTGCTCACCACCGTCGACACGGAGCCGGAGCACCAGCAGTTCGCCCGGCAGGCCTTCCGCGAGGCCGGATTCGCCAGCAACCGGGCCCGCTTCATCCCCGGCCGGGCCCTGGACGTCCTGCCCCGCCTCGCGGACGCCGGCTACGACCTCGTCTTCTGCGACGGCGACCGCCTGGAGTCGCTGGAGTATCTCGCTGAATCGTTGCGCCTGCTCCGCGTGGGAGGCCTGGTCGTCTTCGAGGGCGTCTTCGCGGGCGGCCGCACCGTGGACTCGGGCCCGCAGCCGACGGAGGTCATACGCGTCCGGGAGCTGCTGCGCACCGTCCGCGAGAGCCAGGACCTGGTGCCGTCGCTGCTCCCGGTGGGCGACGGACTGCTGTGCGCGGTGAAGCGCCGACGCTGAGGAAGCCGGGGAGAGCTGGAAGAGCCGGACAAGTCGGAAGAGCCGGGAGAGCCCGGCGAGCCCGGAGACCTCGCGGAGAGACCGCTGCCCCGGCACCGCGTCTCGGTGCCGGGGCAGCTGAAAGAGTATGGTCGCGTCCGCCCGTCAGCCGACGACCTTCTTGAGGGCGTCGCCGAGCGCGTCGGCCTCGTCAGGGGTCAGCTCGACGACGAGCCGACCGCCGCCTTCGAGCGGAACGCGCATGACGATGCCCCGCCCCTCCTTGGTCACCTCGAGCGGGCCATCGCCCGTCCGCGGCTTCATGGCCGCCATGCTCGTTCCCCTTCCTGAAACCAGCTCATCGTCAGCCGACGGCCCCAGAAGGGCATGCGCGCACCCGGATGGGGCACGCGACACCGGCATCGAACACATTGCTTCCAAGCCATTATCCCGCATCGCAGGACCCGATGACCAACATCAGTCGGCATCGCTTGAGCAACGCGCGCGAGCAAAACCACTCAATTCGGCGATGTGGCTGCGATACTGCGCCACCGCAAGAAGTTACGCCACTCTTCCGCTCAGCGGAATTGTTTGACACAGGTCACATGTCCGTTCCGCGCCACCGCCGATGATCTCCGCCATGCTGTGCTGAGACGCAGGACGTACCGACCGGTACGCCTCAGCCGCGAAGACGGAGGGGATCCGCCATGGCCGACACCGTGCTCTACGAGGTGAGCGACGGGCTCGCGACGATCACGCTGAACCGCCCCGAGGCGATGAACGCCCTGAACGTCGAGACCAAGGTCGCCCTGCGGGAGGCCGTCGAGTCCGCCGCCGCGGACGACGCCGTACGCGCCGTGCTGCTGACGGCCGCCGGGGACCGGGCGTTCTGCGTGGGCCAGGACCTCAAGGAGCACATCGGGCTGCTGGCCGCCGACCGGGAGCGCGGCTCCGGGCAGACCATGAGCACCGTCCGTGAGCACTACAACCCCATCGTGCGGGCGCTGACAGGGATGGCGAAGCCCGTGGTGGCGGGTGTGAACGGGGTCGCGGCCGGGGCTGGCTTCGGCTTCGCGCTCGCCGCGGACTACCGGGTCGTCGCGGAGACGGCGTCCTTCAACACCTCGTTCGCCGGGGTCGCGCTGACCGCCGACTCCGGCATCTCGTGGACGCTGCCGCGGGTCGTCGGCCCCTCGCGCGCGGCCGACCTGCTGCTCTTCCCGCGGAGCATCGGCGCGCAGGACGCGTACGAACTGGGCATCGCGAACCGTGTCGTACCGGCGACGGAGTTCGCCGAGGAGGCCGCGAAGGTCGCCCGTGCCCTGGCCGAGGGGCCGACCCTGGCGTACGCGGCGCTGAAGGAGTCCCTCGCGTACGGGCTGTCCCACTCGCTGGACGAGGCGCTGGACAAGGAGGACGAGCTGCAGACGCGGGCTGGGTCCTCCGAGGACCACGCGATCGCGGTGCGGGCGTTCGTCGAGAAGGAGAAGCCGAAGTACCTGGGGCGGTGAGCGAGCGATGAGGCGCGCCCGGCGGAGTCCGCACCGCCGGGCCGGTGCGTCCAGGCCGGTGCGTCCAGGCCGGTGCGTCCAGGCCGGTGCATCCAGGCCCGTGCGTCCAGGCCCGTGCATCCGAGCCGGTGCATCCGGTCGGCGGCCCCTTTCGCTTCCCCGCCGCGCGCTGCCCCCGCCCCGCGCGTCAGCCGCGCCGTGCCACGCAGTCCGCGAGGTGGTCGTCGACCAGGCCGCACGCCTGCATCAGCGCGTACGCCGTCGTGGGGCCCACGAAGCGCAGGCCGCGCCGCTTCAGGGCCTTGGACAGCGCGGTCGACTCGTCGGTGACCGCCGGGACCTCGGTGAGGGACCTCGGGACCGGGCGCGAGGCCGGGTCGGGGGCGTGGGACCAGATCAGCTCGTCCAGCTCGCCGGGGGACCACTCCGCCAGCACGCGCGCGTTGGCCAGCGTGGCGTCGATCTTGGCACGGTTGCGGATGATGCCCGGGTCGGCGAGCAGACGGGCCCGGTCGTCCTCGGTGAAGGCCGCCACAGAGGTGATCTTGAAACCGTCGAAGGCCGCGCGGAAGCCGGGCCGGCGGCGCAGGATGGTGATCCAGGACAGGCCGGACTGGAAGGCCTCCAGCGACAGCCGCTCGAACAGCGCGTCGTCGCCGTGGACCGGGCGGCCCCACTCCTCGTCGTGGTACGCCACGTAGTCCTCCGTGGACAGGGCCCACGGGCAGCGCAGCGCGCCGTCGGGCCCGGCGAGGGCGGCGCTCACCGGCCCTCCCCCTCCTCCGGCTTGCGCAGCGAGGCGGCCGTGGGCGCCACCGCGGCGCGGGCGCCGGCGAGGGCGGCCTCCAGGTCGGCGATCCGGGCGTCCCGCTCGGCGAGTTCGGCGCCGAGGCGGCCCAGCGCGTCGTCCACGTCCGCCATGCGGTACCCGCGCGCGACGACCGGGAGACGGAGCGACTCCACGTCCGCGTGGCTCACCGGGCGGCCGTACGGCAGGGCGTCCTGGAGCTGCTCGGGCGCCGCCTCGGGCAGTGCGCCGCTCTCGCCGCCGCCCACCACGGCGAGGGTCACCGCGGCGACCACGACGGCGAGCGCGACGACCAGGAACAAGAACATCAACATCGCTGGGGTCCCCACGCTCGTGGCCGGCGCGCAGCGCGCCGGCGCGGAAGTGCCCGGCCGGCCGTGTCGCGTCCGGCCGGGCCGAAGCCGAATGTGTCAGGGTCCGATCGTGCCATGCGAGTCGGACAGTTAGGGTCGCAGGCGGCCAAGCAACGGGACGTACTGGGAGAGGTCACAGCAGATGCTCAGGCTGGGCAATCGGGAATTCGGCGCACACGAGCCGGTGATCATGGCGATCGTGAACCGGACACCCGACTCCTTCTACGACCAAGGGGCCACCTTCCGCGACGAGCCGGCGCTCGCGCGCGTGGAGCAGGCCGTGACCGAGGGCGCCGCGATCATCGACATCGGCGGGGTGAAGGCCGGGCCGGGCGAGGAGGTCACGGCCGAGGAGGAGGCGCGGCGGACCGTGGGGTTCGTGGCGGAGGTACGGCGGCGCTTCCCCGACGTCGTCATCAGCGTCGACACCTGGCGGCACGAGGTCGGCGAGGCGGTCTGCGAGGCGGGGGCGGATCTGCTCAACGACGCGTGGGGCGGCGTCGACCCCAAGCTGGCGGAGGTCGCGGCGCGGTACGGCGTGGGGCTGGTGTGCACGCACGCGGGCGGCGCCGATCCGCGGACCCGGCCGCACCGGGTGACGTACGACGACGTCATGGCCGACATCCTGCGGGTGACCGTGGGACTCGCCGAGCGCGCGGTGGCCCTCGGGGTGCCGCGGGAGTCGGTGCTCATCGATCCCGGGCACGACTTCGGCAAGAACACGCGGCACAGTCTGGAGGCCACGCGGCGGCTGGACGAGATGGTCGCCACGGGGTGGCCGGTGCTGGTGTCGCTGTCCAACAAGGACTTCGTGGGGGAGACGCTGGACCGGCCGGTGAAGGAGCGGGTGCTCGGGACGCTGGCGACGACGGCGGTGTCGGCGTGGCTGGGGGCGCAGGTGTACCGGGTGCACGAGGTCGCGGAAACGCGGCAGGTACTGGACATGGTGGCGTCCATCGCGGGGCACCGGGCGCCGGCGGTGGCGCGACGGGGGCTGGCGTGACGGTGGGGTGTCCCTCGCCCCCGCCGCCCCTACCCGTCCCATCTCCAGGGGCTGCGCCCCTTCGACCCGCCAGGGGGCTGCGCCCCCTGCCCCCGCTTCGGGGCGGCGCCCCGCACCCCGCTCCGGGGGCTTTCCCCCGGACCGCCGTCCTTGAGGGCTCTGCCCCACACCCCGACCCAGGGCTACGGGCCCCACACCCCCATCCCCACACTCCACCCCACCTCCGCCCCTCAAGCGCCGGACAGGCCGATCTTCAGCCCGTCCGGCGCTTGAGGACGAGGCCGTCCAGGCCGGCAGCGGGGGCCGGGGGCGGCAGCCCCCGGGGACAGGATGGGTAGGGTCGGCGGGGGCGAAGAACCCCTCGGTTACCTCCCCGCCTCCTTCGACACCAGCGCCACCGCCTCGTCCACGTCGTCCGTCAGGTGGAACAGCAGGAGGTCCTTCTCCGCGGCCTTGCCCTGGGCCACCAGCGTGTTCTTCAGCCAGTCGACCAGACCGCCCCAGTACTCGGTGCCGAAGAGGACGATCGGGAAGCGGGTGACCTTCTGGGTCTGGACGAGGGTGAGGGCCTCGAAGAGTTCGTCCAGTGTGCCGAGGCCGCCCGGCAGGACCACGAAGCCCTGGGCATACTTGACAAACATCATTTTTCGGACAAAGAAGTACCGGAAGTTGAGACCGATGTCGACGTACTGGTTGAGACCCTGCTCGAAGGGCAGCTCGATACCGAGTCCGACCGAGACGCCGTGCGCATCGCAGGCGCCCTTGTTGGCGGCCTCCATCGCACCCGGTCCGCCACCGGTGATCACGGCGAAGCCCGCCTCGACCAGACCGCGCCCGAGGGCGACCCCCGCCTCGTACTCGGGAGAGGTCCGCGGCGTCCGCGCGGAGCCGAACACGCTGATCGCGGGCGGGAGATCGGCGAGCGTGCCGAAACCCTCGACGAACTCCGACTGGATGCGCAGGACGCGCCACGGGTCCGTGTGCACCCAGTCGGAGGGGCCGCCCGTGTCCAGCAGCCGCTGGTCCGCCGTGCTGGACTGGACCTGATCCCGCCTGCGCAGTACCGGGCCCAGCCGCTGCTCCTCCGGTGGCTGCTGCTTCCCCTCGGGGTTGCCGGTCGCCATGTCCGCTCCCTCCGCCGTGCCGTCTTTCCACCTCAGCGTAGATCGACGCGGGTTACGGACGGGGGACGTGCGCATGTCCGCAGTTCACCTGCGTACGGCACGGCCGGTGGCGTACCGCCAGGACGTCAGGCCGTCAGCCACGCCCTCAGCCGCTCCTCGCCCGCGAGGACCTTCCACACCTCTACCCGCTCGTCCCGCTTGTGCGCCAGATGCGGGTTGCCCGGGCCGTAGTTGACGGCGGGGACGCCGAGCGCGCTGAAGCGTGAGACGTCCGTCCAGCCGTACTTGGGCTGCGGGGTGCCGCCGACGGCCTCGACGAAGGCGGCGGCCGCGGGGTGGGAGAGGCCGGGCATCGCGGCGCCGCTGTGGTCGTCGACCACGAACTCCTCCACACCGCAGCCGTCGAAGACCTCACGCACGTGCGCCAGCGCCTCGGCCTCGCTGCGGTCCGGCGCGTAACGGAAGTTGACCGTCACCACGCACTCGTCCGGGATGACGTTGCCGGCCACACCGCCCGAGATGCGCACCGCGTTCAGGCCCTCCCGGTACTCCAGGCCGTCGATCACCGGGTTGCGCGGCTCGTAGGACGCGAGGCGCGCCAGGATGGGGGCCGCCGCGTGGATCGCGTTGGAGCCCATCCAGCTGCGGGCGGAGTGGGCGCGTTCGCCCTTGGTCTTCAGCAGGACCCGCAGGGTGCCCTGACAGCCGCCCTCGACCTGGCCGTCGGACGGCTCGAGGAGGACCGCGAAGTCGCCCTCCAGCCAGTCCGGGTGCGCCTCGGCCACGTGCTTGAGACCGTTCAGCTCGGCCGAGACCTCCTCGTTGTCGTAGAAGACGAAGGTGAGGTCGCGGTTGGGGGCGGGAACGGTGGCGGCGATGCGGAGCTGCACCGCCACGCCCGCCTTCATGTCGCAGGTGCCGCAGCCCCACAGCACGCCGTCGTCGTCGAGCCGCGAGGGCACGTTGTCCGCGATGGGGACCGTGTCGATGTGCCCGGCGAGGATGACGCGTTCAGCGCGGCCGAGGTGCGTACGGGCGACGACGTTGTTGCCGTACCGGTCGACCGTCAGGTGGGGCAGCGTGCGCAGCGCGGCCTCGATCGCGTCCGCGAGGGGCTTCTCGGTGCCGCTCTCGGAGGGGAAGTCGACGAGCTGCGCGGTCAGCCGCGCGGCGTCCAGGGTGAGGTCAAGCGGGGTGTCGGCCATGGCGACGACCCTAACGCCCCGCCCTGCCGCACCCCACCTGGTCCCGGTCTCGTCCGGACCCCACCTCGTCCCGGTCTCATCCTGACCCCACCCGGTTTTCCACAGGCTCACCCGGCTCTGACACAACTCTCCAGTAATTTGTACGCGTGCCGAAGCAGTCCCCCACTCCTCGCCGTCGCCGTGGCCGCCTCCTCCGCCGTGGCGCGTCCCTCGCCGTGCTCCTCGCGCTCGCGGGGTATCTCGCGGTGCAGTACGTCACCGGAGGCACCGGTGAGCCGCGGTGCGTGGTCGTGTCCGGAAAGGGCGACGGCGCGTCGTACGAGTTCACCCCCGAGCAGGCTGTCAACGCGGCCACGATCTCGGCCGTCGGCACCGCGCGCGGCATGCCCGAGCGGGCCGTGACCATCGCGCTGGCGACCGCGCTCCAGGAGTCGGGCCTGCGCAACATCGACTACGGCGACCGGGACTCGCTGGGCCTGTTCCAGCAGCGCCCGTCGCAGGGCTGGGGCACCCGGAAACAGATCATGGACCCGGCGTACGCGGCGGGCGAGTTCTACGCGCACCTGGCCGAGGTGCCCGGCTACTCGCGGCTACCGCTGACCGTGGCGGCGCAGCGCGTGCAGCGCAGCGGCTATCCGCAGGCGTACGCGAAGCACGAGCCGGACGCCACGCTGCTCGCCGCCGCCCTCACGGGCCGCGCGGCGGCCACGCTGACCTGCGAGGGGCGCCCCGACACGACCCCCGACGGCGGCCCGGACGCGGTACGGGCCGCGCTGGTGCGGGACTTCGGCCGCGAGGTGCTCCAGCCGGCCGCCGCCGATGTCGGTTCGGCCGATGCCGGTTCGGCCGACGCCGCCGCCACTCCGTCGCCCTCCCCGAGCCCCTCCGGGCCCGCCGCGGCCACGGACGCCGGCACGGTCACCGTCCCCGTACGGACGACGGACATCGCCTCAGAGACCGCCGTCCGACGGCACGGCTGGGAACTGGCCCACTGGGCCGTGGCCAACTCCTCCGCGCTGCACATCGAACGCGTCTCCTATGCCGGCCGCGTGTGGGTCGCCGGCGGCGGTGCGGACGCGTGGCGCACGGCGGACGACGGCGGAACCGGAGGCTCCGCAGCGGCCGGCTCCTCCACCGCCGCGGTTCGAATCGTCACTGGACACTAGGCACGGCACTCACCCGCAGGTGGTACGTCCGTCACGTCCGGACGACGCCGCGCGCGGGTTTCCGGCGGTGCCGTCGGGAACCGTGAGAACCCTTGGGGGCAAAGGGCTGTAAGGGTTCGGCAGCCCTGTGCGAAGAGGTCTCTTTGCCCGTCTTTATCCGCAGCTGATTATGCGATGCATTGCCAATTCTTTACATCGGATCACCGCAACCTTCGCGGGCCTGGAGCGGTAGTCACTGCGTCCGAGCCAGGAACGATCAACTCCCAGCGATCAACTCCCCGAGAACGGCCGGGCATTACACCGTTCACCTCCCGTCGAAGGAGCACCATGTCCCTCCCCCTGACCCACCGGATCGCCCGTGCCGCGCTGCTCACCGCAGCGGGAGCGGCCTCGGTGGTCGGTGCGGCCGGCTCCGCGAGCGCAGCGCCCGAACTCCCCGCCGTCCCGAACGCCAGCGGCCTGACCGCCCCGGACACGTCGAACGTCACCGACGGCGTCGAAGGCGCGGCGAAGAAGGTCACCGGCCTCGCGGGCCAGAACGGAGGCGCGACCGTGAAGAAGGCGGTCCCGACCGTCGGCAAGACCGTCGGCAAGACCGTCAAGAAGACCGTCGGCAAGACCGGCGACAGGGCCGTCGGGACCGCGGCGCCGGTCGCCCAGGGCGCGACCGGTCACGCGACGGGCCCCGCCGGTGGCCTGGTCGGCGGCGCGACCGAGACGGTCGGCAAGGGGCTGTCCACCGAGGCCGTCGGCAACAGCCTGCCCACCCAGGGGCTGCCGACCCAGAACCTGCCGCTGAGCACCCTGCCGCTCGGCTGACGGGCCGCCGCACCACGGCAGAGCACGGTAACGGCGAAGGGGGCCCGGGGAACGTACGTTCCCCGGGCCCCCTTCCGCTGTGCGGGGACAGGCGCTGCGCGCGGGCGGCCCTCAGAGCCGCTCGACCGCCGCCGCCACCCGCTCGTCCGTCGCCGTGAACGCCACGCGGACATGGCGCTCGCCCGCCGGGCCGTAGAAGTCGCCCGGGGCCACGAGAATGCCGCGCTCCGCCAGATACGCCACCGTGTCCCAGCAGGACTCGTCGCGGGTCGCCCACAGGTACAGGCTCGCCTCGCTGTGCTCGATGCGGAAGCCGTGGCCGAGCAGGGCGTCACGCAGCGCGCTGCGGCGGGCCGCGTACCGCTCCCGCTGCTCGCGGACGTGCGCGTCGTCGCCGAGGGCCGCGACCACGGCGGCCTGGGTCGGCGCGGACGTCATCATGCCGCCGTGCTTGCGGATCTGCAGCAGCGGGCCGAGGACCGCCGGGTCGCCCGCGATGAAGGCCGCACGGTATCCCGCCAGGTTGGAGCGCTTGGACAGGGAGTGGACCGCGACGATGCCGTCGTACGAGCCGCCGCACACATCCGGGTGCAGCACGGAGACGGGGTCGGCCTCCCAGCCCAGCTCCAGGTAGCACTCGTCGGAGAGGACGAGGATCCCGTGCTCGCGGGCCCAGGCGACGATCCGGGTGAGTTCCTCCTTGGACAGGACGCGGCCGGTCGGGTTCGACGGCGAGTTCAGCCAGAGGAGCTTCAGGCCCTCGGGGTCCAGCTCCGTCGGGTCGTCGTACGCCACGTGCTCCGCGCGCGCGAGGCGGGCGCCCACCTCGTACGTCGGGTAGGCCAGACGCGGGAAGGCGACCTTGTCCCCCGGGCCGAGGCCCAGTTGGGTGGGGAGCCAGGCCACGAGCTCCTTGGAGCCGACGACGGGCAGCACGTGCCGGTGGGTCAGATCGCGGGCGCCGAGCCGCCGCCCCAGCCAGCCCGTGATCGCGTCGCGCAGCTCGGGGGTGCCCCAGACGGTCGGATAGCCCGGCGAGTCGGCCGCGGCCACCAGGGCTTTCTGGATCAGCTCGGGCACCGGGTCGACCGGGGTGCCGACGGACAGGTCGACGATGCCGCCCGGGTGAGCGGCGGCCGTCGCCTTGTAGGGCTCCAGCCTGTCCCAGGGAAAGACGGGAAGGCGGTCGGTGACTGCGGACACGGGTACTGGCTCACTTTCTCGTACGTACGTTCCACGGGTGCGGTGACCAGGAGTACGTACCTGTCGTACGGCGAACGCCTCGGTCCCGCACGGCGATCGGAGCGATCGGGCCGTACGGGACCGAGGCGGCGCGGATGAGGACCGCTCAGTGGCCCTGGCAGTGATCCTGCCTCAGCGGACCGCTCAGTGACCCTGGTTCATCGGGGGGAGCCCCGCGACGAACGGGTGGTCACGCTCGATCAGTCCCAGCTTGCTGGCGCCGCCGGGCGAGCCCAGCTCGTCGAAGAACTCGACGTTCGCCTTGTAGTAGTCCTTCCACTCCTCCGGAGTGTCGTCCTCGTAGAAGATCGCCTCGACCGGGCAGACCGGCTCACAGGCACCACAGTCGACGCATTCGTCCGGGTGGATGTAGAGGGACCGCTGGCCCTCATAGATGCAGTCGACCGGGCACTCCTCGATGCACGCCTTGTCCTTGACGTCGACACAAGGCTCTGCGATGACGTAGGTCACGCTGTCGTTCCTCCTCGATAGGGCGCTGGCGGGCCTCCTCAGGCTCCGCCGCCTGGCGCGCGGGAGCGCGGCGTCGTCGATGCCCGCACCTAGTATCTCCGTTCCTGGGCATGATCCGAACAGGAGGGGTGAACCGACCTGTGGAATTCTCTGTCGGCGGGCGACTCGAGGTCCGTATCAACGCCGCTGACGTGGGCAAACGCGTCTCGGTCCGACGGGTCGACGAGGCCGTCGGCGAGGGTGGGAAATTCACTGACACGGTGGGCGTTCTCACATCATGGGACAACGGTGTGCTGGTGATCACACGGCGCACCGGCGAGCAGGTGCGGATCGCGGAGTCGTCGCTGATCGCGGCCAAGGTCGTGCCCGCGGCTCCGGCCCGTCGGCGGGGGCCCGCCGCCTCGTACGCGGAGCTGGCGCGGGTGGCCGCGCGGGGCTGGCAGCCGGTGGAGCGGGAGCTGCTCGGGGAGTGGGAGCTGCGGGCCGCGTCCGGGTTCACGCGGCGCGCCAACTCCGTGCTGCCGGTGGGTGATCCGGGGCTGCCGCTGGACGAGGCGCTGGCGTACGTACGGGACTGGTACGCGGCCCGTGGGCTGCCCGCGTACGCGCAGCTCGCCACCGGTGGCGAGGGCACGCAGGAGCTGCTGTGCGCGGAACTGGAGCGGCGGGGCTGGAGCCGGGAGGTGACCGCCGAGCTGTGCACCGGCTCCCTGGCGCCGGTCGCCGACCGGGAGATCACCGGCCGGGTGGAGCTGTCGCGGACGGCGGACGCGGGGTGGCTCAGCCGCTACCAGCGCAAAGGCGTGAGCGAGGTCGCGCTGAAGGTGCTCGACAGCGGGCCCTCGGTGTGGTTCGCGACGGTGCCGGGCGCGGCGGGCGAGCCCCCGGCCGCGATCGGGCGCTGTGTCGTGGACGGCCGCTGGGCCGGGTTCGCGGCGGTCGAGGTGGCCCCGGAGCACCGACGGCGGGGGCTCGCCTCCGCCGTCATGGCGGCCCTCGCCCGCCGGGCCCTCGACGAGGGCGCCTCGGCGGCCTGGCTCCAGGTGGAGGCGCACAACGCCGGGGCGCGGGCGCTGTACGCGGGGATGGGCTTCGGAGCACACCACGCGTACCACCACTACCGCGGCCCGGACGTGTCCCGTGACGGCGTCTCCGGTACCGATCTGTCCCGTGTCGGCGTCTCCGGTGCCGACGCGTCGCATGTGGACGCCTTTCGTGCGGACGACTCCCCTGCGGACGCCGCCTCCGCCGAGACGTACCGATCGCCGTGACCGGGCACGAGGCTGCTATGCGGGCGCCCCAGCCACCGGAGCACGGGCGGGCCGCCGAGGTGCGGCGGCGGTTCGCCGAGGAGGCGCGCGCCGAGCGGCCGGACCTCGCGACGCTGTGCCTGCTGGTGGGGGCCGCGGGCGACGGGGCGCTGGCCGAGGACGGCATCGACGAGGCCCAGATCGAGCTCGACCGGCTGGCCGGACAGCTGCCGTTCCGCGCCGGCGATCCGCGTTCCTGGGCGCTCGCGCTGGCCGATCTGCTCGGCGGGCGCTGCGGGTTCCGCGGCTCGCCCGGCGACTACCAGCGGCTCCAGTCCTCGCTGCTGCACGAGGTGCTGCGGCGGCGGCGCGGGCTGCCCATCCTGCTGTCGGTGGTGTGGATGGAGGTCGCGCGGCGGGCCGGTGCGCCGGTGTACGGGGTCGCCCTGCCGGGGCACTTCGTGGTGGGCTTCGGACGGCCCACCCGTCGCCCGACCAGCACCCCTCAAGGAGCTTCACACAGTGATCTCTTCCAGGGCCAGGTGCTGGCCGACCCGTTCTCCGGGGGCCGCCTGCTGACCGGCGGGGACGCGGAGCTGCTGGTCGCGGGGGCCACGGGGGCGCCGCTCGATCCGTCGATGCTCACGCCCGCGGCGACGCTCGACGTGGTCCAGCGCATCCTGAACAACATCCGGGCGTGGGCGGCCGCGCGGCCGGAGCGGTCGGATGTGTCGCTGTGGGCGGTGGAGCTGTCGCTGCTGCTGCCCTCGCACCCGGCGCGGCTGCGCTACGAGCACGCCCAGCTGCTGGTCCAGCGCGGGGACTTCCTTCGGGGGGCCACGGAACTCGACGCGTACGCCGAGGTCGTCGCCGCGGTGGACCAGCCGGCGGCCGAGCGGGTACGGCGGCAGGCACGGGCGGCGCGGGCGATGCTGAACTGACGGCGGGAACGAGAGGGCAAGAGGAAGGGCAAGAAGGAAAAGGAAGGGGCACCCGGTGCGGAACCGGGTGCCCCTTCAGCGACTCACCGACGGGCCCGTCAGCTCGGGTCCGTCTCGATCACGCCCGTGCGCTCGGCCTCCGTCTTGCCCAGCAGGGCCGGGCGCAGCGCGCCGATCACGTCCTCCGGGGTCACCGCAGTCTGCTTGCCGTTGCCCCGGGTGATCAGGACGCCGTCGAAGGCGCCGCCGTACAGCTCCTTCAGGGCTTCCTTGTCGTAGTACTCGACGAGCTTGCCGTCCTGGGCCTTGACGCCGAGGAACTTCCACAGGGAGTTCTCCGGGCTGAACGGAACGACCACCGCGCCCGCCTTGACCGTGACGTTGCCGGACATCGCGGGCTCGGCGAACTCCTTCATCATGCGGTCGACCTCGGCCTTGGAGACCGACGGCTGCCGGGTGGTCGTCGGCACCTTCACGACCCCGGCCGTGCCGGTCTCGACCTGGGTGCGGTACGCCGCCTCGACGGCCTCGGTGGACGCGTCGACGTCGATGCCCTGCCCCGCCTTGCCGTACACGGCGACGGCCTTGCCGGACTCGAACTTGATCGTGCCCTCGCCCGCCGACACGGAGTCGCCCGCGGCGTCCTCCAGAGCGGCGTGCAGCTTCTCCTCGTCGACGGGCATGACGGGGTCGACGACGCGCTTCTGACCGAAGAGCGAGCCGACCACGGACACCGGGTTGTAGTCCGCGCCCGTGGCCGCGTCGACCGTGGCGTCGCTGTCGAGGAGAAGTCCCGCCTGGTCCGGCCGGAGCGACACCGTCTTGCCGTCGACCGACAGTTTCAGCGCCTTGCCGGTGCGGTCACCGAGGGCGTCGTCGAGCTTCTTGACGGCCTCGTCATGGGTACCGCCGCCGATGTCGACGCCGAGCACGGTGGTGCCCTTGGGCACGTCGGAGTGGTTCAGCAGCAGCCCGGCGCCGTACACGCCGGCCGCGACGACCACCAGGCCGCCGCCCAGGAGCACCAGCTTGCTGCGGCCCTTCTTCTTGGCCGGCTTGGCGGCGGCCGCCGGGGCCGGCGCCGGCTCCGGCTGCTTCGGCGGCGTGTGGGGCGCCGGTCCGTCGCCGTGCGTGCCCAGGCCGAGCCGCGCGTCCTGGGAACCGGGCGGAACGACCGGGATGCCGCTGGTGACGGTGTGTCCGGAGACGTTGTCACGGGGGCCGGGTCCGCCGGGTTCGGACACCGGGCGCTGCGGCGTGAGGATGGCGGTGTCGTCGCTGAGCCCGCCGCCCGGGCCGGGGTAGTCGCTGCCGGGGGTGGAGAAGTCGCTGCCGGGGCCGCCGAAGGGGTCGCCGCCCCGGCGGGCGGAGCCCGCGCCGGGTCCGCCGCCGTGGCCGTCCGTGCCGTTCTCCGTGTAGTACGGCTGATCGTCGTACGGCTGGTCGTCGTGCCCTGCCGCACCACCGTCGGACGCGGTGACCGGCCGGGGGACGCTGCCCGTCAGCGCGGCCGAGACGTCGAAGGAACCGGTGCCGCCGCCGTGTCCGGGTGCCACGGGCCCGGCGCCGGTGGCACCGGGCAGCTTGGCGCCGTTCGTCCCGCCGGGCCGGGAACCACCGAGACCACCGGGACCACCGGCCCGGGCAGCGCCCGGGGCGCCGAACGGATTCGCTCCCGCTCCGCCGGTTCCCCTCGCTCCGCCGGAGCCGTTGCTTCCCTTCGCGCCGTGCTGACCGGCGCCACCCGCGCCGAGCGCGCGGCCCGCACCGCCCGTGCGGCGGGGAAGCGGCGCGTTACCGGAAGCACCCGGCGTGCCCGCGCCACCCTGCGGCCCGGGCACGCCCGTACCGCCGGGCACGCCCGTACCGCCGGGGACGACCGAACCGCCGGGGGCACCCGCCCCGTTGCCGGCACCGGCGCCCGGACCGCCCTTGGCCGTCGCGGGCTTGCGCGGCGCGAACCAGTCGCTGGCCTTCTCCTCGGCGGGCTCCGGTGCGGCGGACGCGGCCGGTGCGGCCGGAGCGGCGGACGCGGCCGGGGAGACCTCGTCCACCACGGGCATGCTCGTCGTGCCCGTGGTCTCCGCATCGCCGCCCGTCTCGTCCGCCGGGGCCTCGCTCTCCGCGACCGGCTTGCGCACGACGACCGGCGGTATGGGGCGCGACCCGGGGATGTTGATACGGACGCGGGTCGTCAGCGTCGTCTCGGTCTTGCGCTCGTCCGGCTGCGTTCCCGTCGTCGGACGGTCCGCGTCGGCAGCGCCACCGGGAGCCGTGGAGGTTCCGTACGGCGGCGTCCCCGACGGGTATGCGGCTCCACCGCGCCCGTTGGACCCGGAGGACGAAGTGTCAGTTTCACGACTCAAGGCAGGTTCTCCCGATTGGCTCCGCCGCCCGTGGCGACCTCACAGCTTGGGGTCCCCCCTCCTCGAACATGGTCGAGCGTGCGGGGGAGGCTCGGCGGCGCGCACCACGATACTGGCCGCTTCTGGTGCTTATCCCATGACCGCTGGCGAAACCCGCACGGGACCCGCACCTGTGTTCCGCGGCGAAGCAGTACGTCACTTCCCAAGTCGGACACCGGGGCCCGCGGGTTGCCGCCTCGATCCCAAGGTGGCACAGATCACAGCCACCGCCATCCCGCCGAGCAGGAAGAGGTACGAGACGGCTCCCGCACCGAAGAGGAAGTCGCCCTCCGGACGGCTCGCGGTGAGCAGGATGACGGCGACCATCCAGCCGGCCGCGGGCGCCACGACTCCCGCCCGGGTGCCCGTCGCGTGCGCCCCGCCCAGGAAGACCCCGGCCGCGCCCAGCAGCGCGAGCAGCAACCCGCCCGGGAACCAGGCGGCTTGCACCAGTGCCCCGGCCAGCGCGATGACGGCGCCCAGCAGGAAGATCCCCACGTAGGCGGCGGCCCGGCCGGCCGGGGGCATCGTCAACGGCTGGGCGAGGGCGCTGCCCTGCCCGCCCGGGGCCCCGCCCGGGGTCTGCTTGCCCGTCGCCTTCACCGAGGATCCGCCTTCCGTGCACCGGCCGTTCGTGTCGCGTGTCCGTCATACAGTGTCGTACGCATCAGAGGCCCGCTCCGTTCTGCGCGGCGCCGGAACCGGCGGTCTCCTGGATGCCCTCGGCACCCTCGATGTCCTCGATGCCCTCGAACAGGTCGGTCTCCCGGCCGTCCCGGCCGCCCCCTGCGCGCCGTCCCCGCACCAGTTCGTAGTACTCGGTGGTGAAGAGGGGCTGTGCCAGGTCGTTGGAGAGCACGAAGTACGGTTCGGCGACCGTGATCTGGGTGGCGTGCGCCCGCATGGCGGCGGCCTTGGCGGCGGCGTGGGCGGTGCCGTCGATCTCGGTGGTGACGACCTCGTCGTCGACGACGCCGGGGACGTCGGTGACGGCGGCGGACTCGGTGAAGGGCAGCCGGCCGGGTTCGGCCAGGTCCTCGCGCAGCCGGGCGAAGCCCGCCACGGCCACCGAGCGCGGTACCCGGTTCCAGTAGACCTTGGCGATGTGCCAGGGCTCGCCCGTCTCCGTGGCCTCCGTGCGGAAGCCCGGGTCGGCGGCGAGATCGGCGGCGCGCATGGCGACGCGGTGGGCCTGGATGTGGTCCGGGTGACCGTAGCCGCCGTTCGGGTCGTAGGTGACGAGCACCTGGGGCCGGACCTCGCGGATCACCGCGACGAGATGGGCGGCGGCCTCGTCGAGGTCCGCGGCCCAGAAGGCGCCCGGGCGGTCGTTCTGCTCGGCGCCCATCATCCCGGAGTCGCGGTAGCGGCCCGGGCCGCCGAGGAACCGGTGGTCGGTGACCCCGAGCGCCTTCATGGCCTCGGCCAGCTCGCCCACCCGGTACGGCCCGAGCGCGTCGTCGCGGTCGGGTGCGAGATGGGCCAGGCGGGGCGGGATGACCTCGCCCTCCTCGCCGAGGGTGCAGGTCACCAGCGTCACGCGGGCACCCTCGGCCGCGTACTTGGCCATGGTGGCGCCGTTGTTGATCGACTCGTCGTCCGGGTGGGCGTGCACCAGGAGCAGACGCCGGGGCAGATCACTCATGCGCCCACCCTACGAGGCGCACGCCCGAGCCCACGCGAGGGCACAGGAAGCGAGCGGGAACGGGAGGGCGGCGGGAACAGGGAGCCGACGGGAACAGGGAGCCGATGGTGACAGGACGGCGCGGGACCGCCGGGTCAGAACTTGATGCTGCCGATCATGCCCGCGATGTTGGTCGTCAGTTCGCTGATGGTCGGGGCTATCGAGGAGGCGGCGAGGTAGAAGCCGAGCAGGATGCACACGACGGCATGGGCTGCCTTCAGGCCTGACTTCTTGATCAGGATGAAGACGATGATCGCCAGCAGCACCACCGCCGAAATCGAGAGTGCCACGGCGGCTCACCTCCAAAATCCCGGGGACACGGGGAGCAGAGCTAGGGACGCGCAAATCCGTACAACGGCCAGCAGGTTGATACCCACGCAGCGGTAGTGATCATAACTATCCATACGCGCGCATCGATCGGCGCACGGCCGCACAAGGGGGCGCATGGCCAATATGGTCAGGGCATGACGACCGAGCCCGATTCCTTCCCCCGCCGGCACGCCCGCACCCAGCGGTTCACCCTCGGCGCGCCGCGTTCGTTCACCATCTCCCCCGACGGTTCCCGTGTCGTGTTCCTGCGGTCGGCCTCCGGCACCGACCGGGCCGGCAAGCTGTGGGTGCTCGATCCCGCGGACGGCACGGAACGGGTCGCCGCCGATCCGCCGGCCCTCCTGCGCGGCGCCGTGGAGCAGCTGTCCGCCGCGGAGCGGGCGCGCCGCGAGCGCAGCCGCGAGGGCGGGGCGGGCATCGTCGGCTACGCCACCGACGCGGCCGTCGAGCTCGCCTCTTTCGCGTTGTCGGGGCGGCTTTTCGTGGCGGAGCTGCGGGCCGGCACCGCCCGGGAGCTCCCGGTGCCCGGGCCCGTGATCGACCCCCGCCCCTCCCCCGACGGGCGGCACGTCGCGTACGTCGCCGGGGGCGCCCTGCGCGTCGTCGGCGCGGAGGGTGAGGGCGACCGCGCGCTGCTGGAGCCCGACGCGGAGGGGGTGACGTACGGGCTGGCCGAGTTCGTCGCCGCCGAGGAGATGGACCGTTCGCGGGGGCACTGGTGGTCGCCGGAGGGGGACCGGCTGCTGGTCGCGCGCGTGGACGACACGCCGGTGAAGCGCTGGTGGATCTCCGATCCGGCGCATCCGGACCGGGAGCCCGCCCGCGTCGCGTACCCGGCGGCGGGCACGGACAACGCGGACGTACGGCTGTTCGTCGCGGGCCTCGACGAGCAGCGCACGGAGGTGGTGTGGGACCGGACGCGGTACCCGTATCTGGCACGTGTGCACTGGTCAGCGGCGGGTGCGCCGCTCGTTCTCGTCCAGGCGCGGGACCAGCGCAGCCAGCTGTACCTGGCGGTGGACCCGGACTCGGGGGCGACCCGGATGGTGCACGCCGACGAAGATCTACATTGGCTTGATCTGTTCCCCGGTGTACCGGTCTGGACGCCCTCCGGGCAGCTCGTGCGGATCGCCGACGAGGGCGGTGCCCGGGTGCTCGCGGTGGGCGAGCGGCCGCTGACGGGGCCCCAGCTGCATGTGCGCGCGGTGCTCGACGTGACGGACGACGACGTGCTGATCTCGGCGTCGGCCGGCGAGGCGGCGGCCGGCCCGGAGATCGGCGAGGTGCACGTGTACCGCGTGAACGAGCTGGGCGTGGAGCGCGTGTCGCAGGAGCCCGGGGTGCACTCGGCGGTGCGCGCGGGCGGTGTGACGGTGCTGTCCTCGGCGGTCCTGGACATGCCGGGCACCCGGGTGCAGGTGCTCAGGGGCGGCAAGCCGGCGGCGACCGTCGCCTCGTATGCCGAACATCCCGGGCTGTCCCCGCGCGTCACCCTCACCCAAGGGGGCGCACGCCGCATCCCGTGCGCCGTGCTGATGCCAACGGACTACCGCGGTGACGCCCCCCTGCCCGTGCTCATGGATCCCTACGGCGGGCCGCACGGCCAGCGGGTGGTCGCCGCGCACCATCCGCATCTCACGTCGCAGTGGTTCGCGGACCAGGGCTTCGCGGTGATCGTCGCGGACGGGCGGGGCACGCCGGGCCGCTCCCCCGCGTGGGAGAAGGCGATCAAGGACGACATCGCAGCGGTCGTGCTCCAGGACCAGGTCGACGCCCTGCACGCGCTGGCCGCCGACTTCCCGCTGGACCTCGGGCGGGTCGCGATCCGCGGCTGGTCCTTCGGCGGCTATCTGGCGGGGCTCGCGGTGCTGCGCCGCCCCGATGTCTTCCACGCCGGGATCGTCGGCGCGCCGGTCACCGATCTGCGCCTGTACGACACGCACTACCAGGAGCGCTACCTCGGGCACCCCGGCGAGCAGCCGGAGGTGTACTCCAGGAACTCACTGATCGACGACGGGGGGCTGGTGGGGGCCGTCGAGCCGGCCCGCCCGACGATGGTGATCCACGGTCTGGCGGACGACAACGTCGTGGTCGCGCACTCACTGCGGCTCTCCTCGGCCCTGCTGGCCGCGGGCCGCCCCCACGAGGTGCTCCCCCTGTCCGGCGTCACCCACATGACCCCGCAGGAGACGGTCGCGGAGAACCTGCTGCTGCTCCAGCTGGACTTCCTCCGGCGCGCCCTGAAGCTCTGAGCACGAGGTCAGGAGCTGGAGGAACGGCAACAGGCCGGGGTGACATGGCGCACCCCGGCCTGTTCACGGCACCCGCACGGCCGTACGCTGTTCAGCTTCGTCTGTCCGTATATCGGGACCGGGTCGGCTGAGTTGCTTTCGCGTTAACGCAGTTGGTGAGCGTGTGCCGGGTTGATGAGGGCCTCGATCGCTGCCAGCATCGCCGCCGCCGCAGTGATCCATTCGGGGCTCAGCCCGGCGCACGCCGTCACGATCACCGTGATCGTGACGATGACGACGAGCCTGTGCCCCCCGTTCGCGCCGTGTGTCCGGTCCCCTCCGAGGGCATGCACACACTGGGGTACGGTCATCCGTATCACCTTCCAGGTTTCCTGGGAGCGGGCCTTCAGCGCGGTGTTGGTTGGGAAGCCGATCGCGCTGGGGGCCCTTTTCCTTGCCGGAGCTCCGGAGTTCCACCCCGGTCATACTTCTGACCATAACGATCCGTAGGCACGCATCGATCGGCGCACGACCGCACGAGGGGGCGCATGGCCGAGAGCCCCTGGGGAGCACGTCGACGGGGCTCAGCCCGCGCTCTGCTCCGGCGGCACCACCCGTCTCTCCTCCGCGAAGTGGCACGCCGAGTCGTGCGCCGCGGGGCCCGTGGCGGTGCGGAACTCCTCGGGCACGGCCAGCGGCGGTACCTCCAGGGCGCACCGCTCCCGCGCCTTCCAGCAGCGGGTGCGGAAGCGGCAGCCGGAGGGGATGTCCGTCGGGGACGGCACATCCCCGGAGAGGATGATCCGGTCCCGGTGCTCCCGCGCCTCGGGGTCGGGCACGGGCACCGCCGACAGCAGGGCCTGGGTGTAGGGGTGCGTCGGGTGGTCGTAGATCTCGGTCTCGGTGCCGATCTCCACGATCTTCCCGAGGTACATCACCCCCACCCGGTCGGAGATGTGCCGAACCACCGACAGGTCGTGCGCGATGAAGACGTAGCTCAGGTCGAACTCGTCCTGGAGCCGCTCCATCAGGTTGATCACCTGGGCCTGCACGGACACGTCGAGCGCGGAGACCGGCTCGTCGGCGACGATGATCCCGGGCCGGAGCGCGAGACCCCGCGCGATGCCGATGCGCTGGCGCTGGCCGCCGGAGAACTGGTGCGGATAGCGGTTGACGTGCTCGGGGTTGAGCCCGACCACCTCCAGCAGCTCCCGGACCCGGCGGCGCCGGTCGCCTTTCGGTGCCGCCTCGGGGTGGATCTCGTACGGCTCCCCGACGATGTCGCCCACGGTCATCCGGGGGTTGAGGGAGGTGTACGGGTCCTGGAAGACCATCTGGATGTCGCGCCGCACCGCCTTCAGCGCCCGTCCCGACAGCCCGGTGATGTCCTCGCCCCGGTAGCGGATCGTCCCCTGGGTCGGCCGTTCCAGCTGGACGAGCAGCCGGGCGAGCGTGGACTTGCCGCAGCCGGACTCGCCGACGATGCCGAGGGTCTCGCCCTTGAGCAGCGTGAAGTCGACCCCGTCGACGGCCCGGACGGCGCCGACCTGCTTCCTGAACAGGACGCCCTGGGTGAGCGGGTAGTGCTTGACCAGGCCGCCGACCTCGAGCACCGGCTCAGCCATCCAGGCACTCCCTCCAGAAGTGGCACGCGCTTCTGCGGTCGCCGGGGACCTCGTACAAGGGCGGTACGTCGGTGCGGCACACGTCACGGGCCATCGGGCAGCGGGGGTGGAAGGCGCAGCCGCTCGGGATGTCGAGGAGGCTGGGCGGCAGGCCCTTGATCGCGTACAGCTCCTGGCCCTTCTGGTCCAGGCGCGGGACGGACTCCAGCAGGCCTCGCGTGTAGGGGTGGGCCGGCGCCTTGTAGATGTCGTGCACGGGCGCCGTCTCGATGATGCGGCCCGCGTACATCACCGCGATCCGGTCGGCGACGTCGGCGACGACGCCGAGGTCGTGGGTGATGAGGACGAGGCCCATGTCGTACTCGCGCTGGAGCTCCGCGAGCAGGTCCATCACCTGGGCCTGGACCGTCACGTCGAGCGCCGTCGTCGGTTCGTCGGCGATGATCAGCGAGGGTTCCAGCGCCAGCGCCATCGCGATCATGATGCGCTGGCGCATCCCGCCGGAGAACTGGTGCGGATAGTCCCGTACGCGCTGGGCGGCGGCCGGGATGCGGACCCGGTCCATCAGCTCGATCGCCCTGGCCCGCGCCTCCTTCCGGGACGTGCCGCGGTGGACCGTGAACATCTCGCCGAGCTGGTCGCCCACGGTCAGCACGGGGTTGAGCGCCGACAGGGCGTCCTGGAAGATCATCGCCATTCCGGCGCCGCGGATCTTCCGGCGTTCCTCTTCCTTCAGTTTCAGCAGGTCACGGCCGTGGAAGAGGACCTCCCCGCCGGTGATCCGGCCCGGTGGCATGTCGAGGATGCCCATGATCGCCTGCGCGGTCACCGACTTGCCGGAGCCGGATTCGCCGAGCACCGCGAGGGTCTGCCCCGCGGCGACGGAGTAGTCGACCCCGTTGACGGCATGGGCGACCCCGTCCCGGGTGCGGAACTCCACGTGCAGGTCACGCACTTCGAGCAGCATGGCGGCGGCTCACCTCAGCTTGGGGTCGAGGGCGTCGCGCACCGCGTCGCCGAGCATGATGAACGCGAGGACGGTGACCGCGAGCGCGGCCGAGGGCCACAGCAGCGCGTGGGGGGCGTTGCGGATGTACGGGGCCGCGGCGGAGATGTCGATGCCCCAGGAGACGCTCGGCGGCTTGAGGCCGACGCCGAGGAACGACAGGGTCGCCTCCAGCGCGATGTACGTGCCGAGCGCGATGGTGGCGACGACGATGACGGGCGCGACGGCGTTGGGCGCGATGTGCCGCAGCAGGATGCGGGCGGGGGAGGCGCCGAGGGCGCGGGCGGCCTGGACGTAGTCGTGCTGTTTCGCGGTGATCACCGAGCCGCGGGCGATCCGGGAGATCTGCGGCCAGCCGAGCAGCACGATGAACCCGATGACGGGCCAGACGGTGTTGCTGGTGATCACCGAGAGCAGTACCAGACCGCCGAGCACGACCGGGATCGCGAAGAAGATGTCGGTGATCCGGGACAGCACCGCGTCCCACGCCCCGCCGAAGAACCCGGCGAGCCCGCCGAGGACGCTGCCCAGGAGGGCGACCCCGAGGGTGGCGCAGATACCGACGGTCACCGAGGTCCGCGCCCCGTGCACGGTGCGCGTGTACACGTCGCAGCCCTGGCCGTTGTACCCGAACGGATGGCCGGACTCGGCGCCGTCCTGGGCCTTGGCGAGCTCGCAGTGCAGGGGGTTGCCGGAGGCGATCAGCGAGGGCCAGATCGCGATGACGACCAGGAACAGGATGACGAGCGCGGAGAGGAGGAAGACGGGGTTGCGGCGCAGGTCGCGCCAGGCGTCGGACCACAGGCTCCGCGCCTCCTCCTGCCCGGTCCCGTCCGGCGCGGGCTGCTGTCCCAGGGGCTTCCCCTCATCGACGGCGAAAGCCATGGCACCGCCTATACCGGTCGCGGCGACGGCACCGTCCACGGCGGCGTGGTCCCCGCCCGGGACGTACGGGCGCTCCGGCGGCCGCGGCTGCTCGGGCCGCTCCGGCTGCTGCGGCTGCTGCGGCTGCTCGGGCCGCTCCGGCTGCTGCGGCTCAGGCATAGCGGATCCTCGGGTCGAGTACGGCGTACAGGAGGTCGACCAGCAGGTTGGCGATCAGGAAGACCAGCACCAGGACGGTCACGAAGCCGACGACGGTCTGGGTGTTCTGGCGGAGGATGCCCTGGTAGAGCTGATAGCCGACGCCGTGGATGTTGAAGATGCGCTCGGTGACGATGGCTCCGCCCATGAGCGCGCCGATGTCCGTGCCGATGAAGGTGACCACGGGGATCAGGGAGTTGCGCAGCAGATGCCGGACGATCACCCGGCGGCGGGGCAGGCCCTTGGCGACGGCGGTGCGTACGTAGTCGGCGCGGGCGTTCTCGGCGATCGACGTACGGGTGAGCCGGGTGACGTAGGCGAGGGAGACGGACGCCAGCACCAGCCCGGGCACGATCAGTTCGTCGAAGGGGGCCTGGGGCGACACGGACGGTCTGATCCAGGACCACTGGACGCCGAGCAGCAGCTGGAGCAGCAGACCGGTGACGAAGGTCGGGACCGAGATGACGACCAGGGTGACCAGCAGGACGGCCGTGTCGACGGGCTTGCCGCGGCGCAGTCCGGTGACGACGCCGAGGAGGATCCCGATGGCGATCTCGAAGACGATCGCGACGATGGTCAGCCGGATGGTCACCGGGAACGCGGCGCCCATCAGCTCGGTGACGTCCTGGCCGTTGAACGCGGTCCCGAAGTCGCCGGTGAAGACGTTGCCCATGTAGGTCAGGTACTGCCGCCACACCGGCTGATCGAGCCCGAACTCGTGCCGCAGCTGTGCGGCGGTGGCGGGGGCGCACTGCCGGTCCCCGCACAGGCCGGCGATGGGGTCGCCCATCACGTTCACCATGAGGAAGATCAGCAGGGTGGCCCCGACGAAGACGGGGATCATCTGGAGCAGGCGGCGGAGGACGTACCGGCCCATGGGCGCTCAGCCGACCTTGATCCGGTCGTAGACCGGGACGCTGAAGGGATTGAGGGTCACGTCCGACAGCCGTTCCGAGTGGCCCGCGCTGCCGTTCTGGTACCAGAGCGGGATGGCGGCCATGTCGTCCCGTACGACCTCCTCGGCCTGCCGGAACTTGTCGATGGCCGCAGCGGTGTCGGACTCGGCGTTGGCCTGGTCGACGAGCCGGTCGAACGCGGGGTCGGACCACTTGCCGTCGTTGGAGGAGGCGTCGGTGTAGTACAGCGGCTGGAGGAAGTTCTGGATGAGCGGGTAGTCCATCTGCCAGCCGGCCCGGAACGGCCCGGTGAGGCTTCGCTCGCCGATCTGGTTGCGGTAGTCGGCGAAGGTGCCGACCGGGTTGCCGACGCAGGCCTTGTCGTCGTCGAGGGCGTTGTTGACGGAGTTGCAGACGGCGTCCACCCACTCCTTGTGGGAGCCGGAGTCGGCGTTGTACGTGATCCGCACCTGGCCGCCGGGCAGTCCGCCGCCCTCCTCGATCAGTCGCTTCGCGGCCTTCGGGTCGTACACGCAGGCGTCGCCGCACAGGCCGTCCTGGTAGCCGCCGTCCTCGCCGAGGACGGGTGAGGTCCAGTCGGTGGCGGGGGTGCGGGTGCCGCGGAAGATCGTCTCGGTGATCTGCTCGCGGTCGATCGCCCGGGAGAGGCCCTCGCGGACCTTCTCCTTGCCCTTTCCGCCCCAGTTCTTGTCGTAGTGCGGGAAGGCGAGGGTCTGGATGATGCCGGCGGGGGTGTTGATGTAGCGGTCGCCGAGGTCGGTGTCCACGTTCTTCAGCTGGGTGGCGGGGATGTCGTCGACGAGGTCGAGGTTGCCGGCCATCAGATCGGTGTAGGCCGTGTTGTTGTCCGTGTAGACCAGCAGGTCCACCCCCTTGTTCCGGGCCTTGTCGGCGCCCGGGTACTCCTCCCAGCGGCGCAGGGAGAGCTGGGCGCCCTTGGTGTAGGAGTCGACGGTGTACGGGCCGTTGCCGACGGGCTTGTCCAGCCAGGCGTCGTGGTCGTCGAAGAAGGCCCGGGGCAGCGGGGCGAAGGCGGCGTAGCCGAGGGTGTCGGGGAAGGTCGAGAACTTCTGGTCGAGCCTCACCGTGAAGGTGCGGTCGTCCACCACGTCCAGCCCGGACAGCGTGTCGGCGCTCTGCTCGCTGCCGTCGTCGGGGTGGGTCTTGTCGTAGCCCTCGATGTACTCGAAGAAGTACGCGTTCTTCTGGTTGTTCTTGAGGCTCGCCCCGTAGTTCCAGGCGTCCACGAAGGAGCGGGCGGTGACCTTCTCGCCGTTGCTGAAGGTCCAGCCGTCCTTGACGGTGATGCGGAAGGTCCGCGAGTCGGAGGTCTCGATCTTCTCGGCGAGCATGTCCTCGGCCTTGCCGGTCTCCGGGTCGTACTGCTTCAGCTGCCGGAAGAGCATGGAGAGGACCTTGCCGCCCTGCACCTCGTTGGTGTTGGCCGGCTCCAGCGGGTTCTGCGGGTCACCCCAGGAGGAGGTGAGCACCGCGGCGTCACCGCCGCCGCCGCTCCCGCAGCCGGCCGCCGCGAGCGCCGCCGTCGCCGCGCATACGGCCCATGCGGCCTGCGTGGCTCCCCGCATGGCCTGCCTCCTCCCGTGCGCCGTTCCCCAGCGCCGAGGCACTGGTCCGTCACCGGCCACTATCCATCGATAGCGGACATAGCACACATTTTGCCCGTCTGAACGGGGCGTCCGTCCCCCGTCCGGCGGCACACCCCGGCGACCGGGCCGGACGTGACGTCACCTGGGGCCCAACCGCTTCCGAGCCGCCGCCAGGCCCCCACCAGGGACACTTCACCGGCCTGGACCACTGACCGGCCACCGTCCCCAACTCCCCTGTTTCCGCAGGCCACATGGGACGTCACGCGCCGTTGACGCGCGGAGCGGCGCTGATACAGACTCGTCAGCCCAGGTGGCGTCACCCCCCGGAACAGCCCGATCCAGCAGTGCGAACAGCCGTTACTGTGCGAGCGACGACGCGAGGTCACGACCTATGAGCACCCAAGACCAGCACGGCAGAAAACGCCCGGCCGCACGGATCCCGCGGTTCCGGGCCCCGCGGCTCGCCACCACCGGCGGCTTCGTCGCCGCCCTGGCCCTCACGGCCGCCCTCGCGACGCCGCTCGCCCCGGCAGCCCAGCAGGCCCGGGCGGACGACGGGAAGAAGGTGCTCACCGTCGCGGTCGCGCAGAGCGTCGACTCACTGAGCCCGTTCCTGGCGACCCGCCTGGTCAGTACGAGCATCCTCCGGCTGACGTACGAGTACCTGACCAACTACGACCCCAAGGACGCCCACGCGGTCCCGGGCCTGGCCACCGAGTGGAAGCCGTCCGCCGACAAGCTCACCTGGACCTACAAGATCCGCTCCGACGCCACCTGGTCGGACGGCGAGAAGGTCACCGCCGAGGACGCGGCCTGGACCTTCAACAAGATGATGACGGACGCGAACGCGGCCACCGCGAACGGCAGCTTCGTCACCAACTTCAAGAAGGTGACCGCCCCGAGCCCCACCGAGCTCGTCATCGAACTGGACAAGCCGCAGGCCACGATGACCTCCCTCGACGTCCCGATCGTGCCCAAGCACGTGTGGGAGAAGGTCGGGGACTTCTCGAAGTTCAACAACGACAAGGACTTCCCCGTCGTCGGCAGCGGCCCGTACATCCTCAAGGACTACGAGCCGGACAGCTATGTGCGGCTGGAGGCGAACAAGAAGTTCTGGCGCGGCGCGCCCGAGTTCGACGAGCTGGTCTTCAAGTACTACAAGGACGGCGACGCGGCCGTCGCGGCCCTGCAGAAGGGCGAGGTGTCCTTCGTCAGCAACCTGACGCCCGCACAGGCGGACTCGCTCGAGGGCCAGGACGACATCAAGGTCAACGACGCGCCCGGCCGCCGCTTCCTCGCCCTCGCCGTCAATCCGGGCGCCCGCGCGAAGGACGGCGAGCGCTTCGGTGACGGGCACGAGTCCCTGCTGGACCAGCGGGTGCGGCAGGCACTGTTCCTCGCGGTCGACCGCGAGACCCTCATCGACAAGGTCTACCAGGGCCACGCGGTCGAAGGTGAGGGCTACATCCCGCCGCGCTATTCCACGTACTACTGGAAGCCCTCGGCGGACCAGAAGCTCGCCCACGACCCGGCCGAGGCGGCCCGGCTCCTCGACGAGGCCGGCTACCAGAAGAACAGCGAGGGCAAGCGGGTCGGCAAGGACGGGAAACCGATCACCTACCGCGTCCTGTGCCACGCCACCGACCCCAACGACAAGGCGATCGGCCAGTACCTCAAGGAGTGGTGGGGCGAGCTCGGCATCGGCATGGACCTCCAGTGCCTGGACAACGTCTCCGACCCCTGGCTCGCGGGCACCTACGACCTCGCCTTCGACGGCTGGTCCGTCAGCCCCGACCCGGAGTCGGTGCTGTTCCTCCACACCTGCGACGCCCTGCCCGCCACCCCCGAGGACACCGGCGCCACCGACAACTTCATCTGCGACAAGAAGTACGACGACCTGTACACCCGGCAGCACGCCGAATACGACCCCGCCAAGCGGGCCGACCTTGTCAAGCAGGCGGTGTCGCGGCTGTACGACACGGGGTACATGAACGTCATGGCGTACCCCAACGCCGTGGAGGCCTACCGCACCGACCAGATCGCCTCCATCACGACGATGCCCGAGGGCGCGGGCAACATCTACGGCCAGGACGGTTACTGGAGCTGGTGGTCGGCCACCCCGGCGGACTCCGGCGGTTCCTCGGACGGGGGCGGCTCGGCAGGCGTCATCACCGGTGTGGTCGTGGGTGTCGTCCTCCTCGCGGGCGTCGGCGGATTCCTGGCCATGCGCCGCCGTGCCACCGCAGAGGACCGCGAGTAGCCGATGAACCGACCGCACACAAGTGAATCTCTCCGTTCTTGTCCCGGTACCAGAGCGCCGGGCGGCCGCCCATGACCGCTGACGCAGTATCCGCGCCGGCCGGCCAGGCCGACGGTCCGGCCCCGGCCGCCGCGCCGCCGGTCCGCGGGCCCCGGGCGCGCACCTGGGCCGGGTACCTCCGCTACGGCGCAGGCAAGGTGGGCGGCGCGGCCGTCTCCCTGTTCGCCGTCCTCGTCACCAGCTTCTTCCTGTTCCGGCTGATCCCCGGCGACCCGGTGAAGACCATGACGGGCGGACGCCCGGTGTCCGCCGAGCAACTGGCCGCCCTGCGGCGTGAGTTCGGGCTCGACCTGCCGCTGTGGCAGCAGTTCACGGACTACTGCGGCAAGGCGCTCACCGGGGACCTCGGCACCTCGTACCAGTTCCGGGCGCCGGTCACCGAGAAGATCGCCGACGCCCTGCCGAACACCCTGCTGCTCACGGGCACCGCGTTCGTGCTGTACACGGCGCTCGGCATCGTCATCGGCACCCGCTCCGCCTGGCGCCAGGGACGGCTCGGCGACCGGCTGAACACCGGTCTGGCGCTCACCCTGTACTCCCTCCCGTCGTTCTGGCTGGGCCTGTTGCTGATCATCGTCTTCTCCGTCGGCATGGGCCCGGTCCCCGGGCTCTTCCCGACCGGCGGCATGGAGTCCGGCGGCGAGCAGGGGTTCGCCCACGTCCTCGACGTCGCCCACCATCTCGTCCTGCCGGTACTCACGCTGGTCGCCGTGGAGTACGGGCAGACGCTGCTGGTCACCCGCTCGGCGCTGCTGGACGAGACGGGCAGCGACTATCTGACGACCGCCCGCGCCAAGGGCCTCAGGGACGATGCCGTGCGCCGCCGGCACGCCGTGCCGAACGCCCTGCTGCCGACCGTGACGCTGATCTTCGTCAACCTCGGCCGGACCGTCGCCGGCGTGATCCTCGTCGAGACCGTGTTCTCCTGGCCGGGCCTCGGCGGCCTGTTCTACCAGGCCCTCAGCGTGCCCGACCTGCCCCTGGTCCAGGGGCTGTTCCTCTTCTTCGCCTCGGCGGTGATCGTCATGAACACAGTGGCCGACCTGGTCTATCCGCTGCTCGACCCACGGGTGGGCCGATGACGACCGAAGCCTCTCCCCCGGCCGCACCGGCCGGGCCGCGCGCGCTCGCCCGGCAGCGCCGCCGCCGTGCCGCCGTACGGTTCTGGCGGCAGTACCGCACCCACCGCGCCGGTCTGGTGGGCCTGGCCGCGCTCGCCCTGTTCGCGCTGCTCGCCCTGACCGCGCCCCTGACGGTCGGCTCCGACGTGGCCGGGGTGACCGACGCGCCGGGCCGGCCGATGGAGTCCCCGAGCGCGGAGTTCCCGCTCGGCACCGACCGGTTCGGCCGTGATCTGCTGGGCCTGCTGGTGTGGGGCTCCCGGGTCTCGCTGCTGGTGGGACTGCTGGCGGCCGTGCTGTCGGTGGTGATCGGCGCGCTGGTCGGGATCACCGCGGGACATTACAAGGGCATGTACGCGACGGTGATGATGCGGGTCACGGACTGGTTCCTGGTGATGCCGGCGCTGGTGCTCGCCATCGCGCTCGCCACCGTGCTGCCCCGGTCCCTCGGCACGGTGATCCTGGCCATCGGCGTCACGTCGTGGCCGACCACGGCCCGGCTGGTGCGGGCCCAGACACTGGCGGTGGAGTCCCGCCCGTACATCGAGCGCGCCAAAGCGCTGGGCGCCGGACACGTGCACATCATGACCCGGCACGTGCTGCCCAACGTGATGCCCCTGGTGCTGGCGCAGACCACCCTGATGGTCTCCGGCTCGATCCTCACCGAGGCGACGCTGGCCTTCCTCGGCCTCGGCGATCCCACGGTGGTGTCGTGGGGCGGCATGCTCCAGGACGCGCGCGAGGCGGGCGCGGTCAGCGCCGGCGACTGGTGGTACCTGGTGCCGCCGGGCATCGCCATCGCCGGGGTCGCCCTGACGTTCACGCTCTGCGGCCGCGCGGTGGAGTCCGTCCTCAACCCCCGGCTGGGGGTGGCCCGGTGACGCTGCTGGACGTACGGAACCTGACGGTGACCTATCCCGGTGGGGCGGCCGCGGTACGGGGTGTGGACCTGCGTCTCGACGCGGGCCAGAAGCTCGGCATCGCGGGCGAGTCGGGCTGCGGCAAGTCCACGCTGGCGCTCGCGCTGCTGCGGCTGCTGCCCGCCGGGACGAAGGTCACCGGGGAGATCCTGCTCGACGGCGAGGACGTCCTGACGATGCGGTGGGGGCGGGTACGGGCGGTCCGCTGGGCCGGCGCCTCCATCGTCTTCCAGGGCGCGATGCACTCCCTCAACCCCGTGCACCGCGTCGGCGACCAGATCGCCGAACCGATCCTGCTGCACCGCAAGGAGACCCCCGCCGGGGCCCGCCGACGGACCGGTGAACTGCTGGAGCACGTGGGCCTGCCGGCCGCGCGCGTGTCGGCGTACCCGCACGAGCTGTCCGGCGGGCAGCGGCAGCGCGTCATGATCGCCATGGCGCTCGCCTGCGACCCCGCGCTGATCATCGCCGACGAGCCGACCACGGCCCTGGACGTGATGATCCAGGCACAGATCCTGCGGCTGATCGAACAGCTCGTCGACGAGCAGGACGTCGGCCTGATGATGATCAGCCACGACCTCTCGGTCCTCGCCGACCTCTGCGACCGGCTCGCGGTGATGTACGCGGGCCGGGTGGTCGAGGAGGGCCCCGCCCGCGCGGTCCACGAGGACGCCCGGCACCCCTACGCGGCGGCCCTGTCCGCCGCGTTCCCGCGCATCGGCGACCCGGCCTCCCGGTTCGCCCCGCGGGGCCTGGCCGGTGACCCGCCCGACCCGGCCGCCGTGCCCTCCGGCTGCGCCTTCCATCCGCGTTGCCCGGTGGCCGTGGAGGGCTGCGACACGGTGGACATCGGGCTGCGGGAGGCGGCGCCGGGACGGCTGGCGGCGTGCGTCCACGTACCGGCCGGCAACAGTGCGGACGCGAGGAGCACCCCATGACCACGCCACCACCCCTGCTGAGCGCGCAGGGCCTGCACGTGACGTTCCCCGGCCGGCACGGCGGCCCGCCGGTCCGGGCCGTGGACGGCGTCGAGCTCGACATCCGGCCCGGCGAGATCGTGGCGCTGGTCGGCGAGTCCGGCTGCGGCAAGACGACGCTGGCCCGCTCGCTGCTCGGCCTGGTGCCGCCGACCGCGGGCCGCGTCAGCTTCGCGGGGCAGCGGCTGGAGTACTCCTCCCGGGCCTTGAAGGCGTACCGCAGACGGGCCCAGCTGGTGCTCCAGGACCCGAGCGGGTCGCTCAACCCGCGGCACACCGTGTACGACGCGGTGGCCGAGGGGCTGCGCATCCACGGGTACGCCGGGGACGAGCGGGAGGCGGTCACGCAGGCCCTCTCGCGGGCCGGCCTCCGCCCGCCCGAGCGGTTCCTCCTGCGCTACCCGCACGAGCTGTCCGGCGGCCAGCGCCAGCGCGTGGTGATCGCGGGCGCGCTCGTCCTCGAACCCGAACTCCTCGTCGCCGACGAGCCGGTGGCCTCGCTGGACGCCTCCGTGCGCGGGGAGATCCTGGCCCTGCTGCTGCGGCTGCGCGACGAGCTCGGCCTGGCCGCCCTCGTGGTGACCCACGACCTCGGCCTCGCCTGGAACATCGCCGACCGGGTCGCGGTGATGTACCTGGGCCGGATCGTGGAGACCGGCGACGTCGAGCAGGTGCTGACGGCGCCCCGGCACCCGTACACCCAGGCCCTGCTGTCGGTCCTGCCGGACGCGCCGGGCGAGCCCGTCGTGCTGGCCGGGGAGCCCCCGGACCCCTCCCGCATCCCCACCGGCTGCCGTTTCCAGGCCCGCTGCCAGGTGCTGGCCGGCGGCGAGGCCGAGCGGGCGGGGGTCGCGGACCGGTGCCGCGGCGAGGAGCTGGAGGTGCTGGGCGGAGGCGGCGAGGAGCAGGTGGCCTGTCACTGGGCGCGGGCGCGGGTGACCACCTGACGCCGGGCGGGCCCGGTCCGTACTGACGCCGGGCGAGGCCCGGTCCGCACGGAAGCCACCGAAAAGGCCGGTCCCCGGCACCACCTGAACAGGTGCCGGGGACCGTGCGGGGACGTCCGTCGCGTCACGCCGCGTGCACGACGTCCTTCTCCTCGGCGAAGTGGCACGCCGACTCGTGCGCGGCCGGGGTGTCCGAGCCCTTGAAGCGCTCGGGGACCGCCAGCAGCGGCACCTCCTCGGCGCACTTGTCCTGGGCCTTCCAGCAGCGGGTGCGGAAGCGGCAGCCGGACGGCGGGTTGGCCGGGGACGGCACGTCGCCGGTGAGGATGATCCGGTCGCGGCCCTCACGGGCTTCCGGGTCCGGCACGGGGACCGCCGACAGCAGCGCCTGGGTGTAGGGGTGCGTCGGGTGGTCGTAGATCTCCGCGTCGCTGCCGATCTCGGCCATCTTGCCGAGGTACATCACACCGACGCGGTCGGAGATGTGCCGGACGATCGACAGGTCGTGCGCGATGAAGAGGTAGGAGAGGTTGAACTCGTCCTGGAGCTTCTCCATCAGGTTGATGACCTGCGCCTGGACCGACACGTCCAGCGCCGACACCGGCTCGTCGCAGATGATGATCTCGGGGTTGAGGGCCAGGCCGCGGGCGATGCCGATGCGCTGGCGCTGACCGCCGGAGAACTGGTGCGGGTAGCGGTTGATGTACTCCGGGTTGAGGCCGACCACGTCCAGCAGTTCCTGGACCTTGCGGCGCCGGTCGCCCTTCGGGGCCACCTCGGGGTGGATCTCGAAGGTCTCCCCGATGATGTCGCCCACCGTCATACGGGGGTTGAGCGAGGTGTACGGGTCCTGGAACACCATCTGGATGTTCCGGCGCACGGCCTTCAGGGCGCGCCCGGACAGCTTGGTGATGTCCTGGCCCTTGTAGAAGATCTCGCCCGCGGTCGCCGTCTCCAGCATCATCAGGAGCTTGGCGACGGTGGACTTGCCGCAGCCGGACTCGCCCACGATGCCGAGGGTCTCACCCTGGTAGAGGTCGAAGGAGACCCCGTCCACGGCCTTGACCGCGCCGACCTGCCGCTTGAACAGGATGCCCTGGGTCAGCGGGAAGTGCTTCACCAGATTGCGGACCTGGAGGATCGGCTCACCGCGCTCGACCGGGGCCTCGATGGCGGCCACGGCCTCCTCGTCGGTGGCGGCGTCGACCGTCTCCACCTCGGTGACGTTGGGGGTGGCGTCCATGGACTCGTCCGTCTTCTCCACGTCAGCCATGGATCGTCTCCTTCCAGAAGTGGCACGCGCTGCCGCGGCCGACCAGCTCGCTGCCGTCCCGCTCGGTGACCGGGTGCAGCGGCGGGACATCCGTACGGCAGACGTCCTGCGCCATCGGGCAGCGCGGGTTGAAGGCGCAGCCGGACGGGATGCGGGTGAGGTTGGGCGGCAGGCCCTTGATCGCGTACAGCTCCTGGCCCTTCTGGTCCAGGCGCGGGATCGAGTCGAGGAGACCCCGGGTGTAGGGGTGCGCGGGCCGCTTGTACAGCTCGTGCACCGGGGCGGTCTCCACGATCCGGCCCGCGTACATCACCGCGATCTTGTCCGCGACGTCGGCGACGACGCCGAGGTCGTGGGTGATCAGGATGAGACCCATGTTGTACTCGCGCTGCAGCTCCGCGAGCAGGTCCATCACCTGGGCCTGGACGGTCACGTCGAGGGCCGTGGTCGGCTCGTCGGCGATGATCAGGTCCGGCTCCAGGGCGAGCGCCATCGCGATCATGATGCGCTGGCGCATACCGCCGGAGAACTGGTGCGGGTAGTCCCCGACGCGCTCCTTGGCGGCCGGGATCTTCACCCGGTCCATCAGCTCGATGGCCTTGGCCTTGGCGTCCTTCTTGCTCAGGCCCTCGTGGACGCGGAACATCTCGCCGAGCTGGTAGCCGACGGAGAGCACCGGGTTCAGGGCGGAGAGCGCGTCCTGGAAGATCATCGCGATCTTCCTGCCGCGGATCTTGCGCCGGGCGTCGGCGGACATGGTGAGCATGTCCTCGCCCCGGTACAGGATCTGGCCCTGGGGGATCCGGCCGGGCGGCATGTCGAGGATGCCCATGATCGCCTGGGCGGTCACGGACTTGCCGGAGCCGGACTCACCGAGGACGGCGAGGGTCTCGCCCGAGTTCACGGTGTAGTTGACGCCGTTGACGGCCTTGGCCACGCCGTCACGGGTGTGGAACTCGACGTGCAGGTCGCGCACTTCGAGCAGCGGCGTGGAGCCGTCGGCCGCGCCCCGTGGTTCGGGCACGTTCCTGGTCTTGTCGATGGTGGTCACGTACGCCCTCCTCAGCGCAGCTTCGGGTCGAGGGCGTCGCGGACCGCGTCGCCGAGCATGATGAACGCGAAGACCGTGAGGCTGAGCATGCCCGCCGGGAACAGCAGTGTGTGCGGGTTGTCCCGGATCACCTTGCTGCCCTCGGAGATGTCGATGCCCCACGAGATCGTCGGGTCGCTGAGGCCGAGGCCGAGGAACGACAGCGTCGCCTCCGCCGAGATGTAACCGCCGAGGGCGATCGTGGCCACGACGATGGTCGGCGCGATGGCGTTCGGCATCACATGGCGGAACAGGATCCGCGAGGTGCCGGCGCCGAGCGCCCGGGCCGCCGTCACGTAGTCCGCCTGCTTGGCGGTGATCACGGAGCTGCGGGTGACGCGCGCGATCGAGGTCCAGCCGAGGAAGGCCAGGGCCAGGATGACCACGTACACCTTGCGCTCGGTGAAGGCGTTCAGGACGACCATCGTGCCCAGCAGGAACGGAATGCCGAAGAAGATGTCGGTGAGCCGGGAGATCACCGAGTCGACCCAGCCGCCGAAGTAGCCGGCCAGCATGCCGAGCAGGGCGCCGACCAAGGTGACCACGGCGGTCACGCCGACGCCGACCAGGATGGAGGCCCGGGTGCCGTGGACGACACGCGCGTAGATCGAACGGCCCTGCTGGTCGTAGCCGAACCAGTCGGGCTGGAAGAAGTGCGTCAGTTCCGGCTTGGACAGGTAGTGGTTGACGAGGTCGCCGTCGCGCGGGTCGACGCTGGTGAACAGGCCGGGGAAGGCGGCGATCACGATCAGCAGGAAGAGCAGCACCGAGGACACCCAGAACATGGGGCGGTGCCGCAGGTCGTACCAGGCGTCGCCCCACAGGGAGCGGGGCTTGTCGCTCTTCTTCTCGTCCTGACCCGCCGGAACCTCGACGGCCGGAGGGGCCACGGCGTCCAGGAGCGCCTCGTCGGTGGTCTGGGCCTTGGTCACGTCAGGCATACCGGATCCTCGGGTCCAGGACCGCGTACAGCAGGTCGATGAGGAGGTTGATCAGAAGGATGACGAGGACGAGCACCGTCACCACACCGGTGACCGTGGAGCCCTCGCTCGTCTGGACCGCCCGGTAGAGGAGGTTGCCGACACCCTGGATGTTGAAGATGCCCTCGGTGATGACCGCGCCGCCGATGAAGCCGCCGACGTCGGTGCCGACGAAGGTGACCACGGGGATCAGCGAGTTGCGCAGCAGGTGGACACCGATGATGCGGCGCCGGGGCAGGCCCTTGGCGAGCGCGGTGCGCATGTAGTCGGCCCGCAGGTTCTCCGCGAAGGTCGTACGCGTCAGCCGGGCCACATAGGCCATGGACAGCATCGCGAGGACGAACGCCGGCAGGAACAACTGCGAGAAGCTCGTGGAGTCCTGGACGTTGGGCGGCAGCCAGCCGAGTTCGTCGGCGAAGATGAACCGGGCGATGAAGCCCAGGACGAAGACCGGGATGGAGATCACGGTCAGCGTGAAGATCAGCACCCCGGTGTCGGCGGCCTTGCCGGCCCGCAGACCGGCCCACGCGCCCAGGCCGACACCGATGATGATCTCGATGGTGATGGCCAGCAGCGTCAGCCGCAGGGTCACGGGGAAGGCGTCGGACATCAGGTCGATGACCGGGCGGCCCGCCAGGTTCTTGCCGAAGTCTCCCTGGAGGAGGTTCAGCATGTAGTGGACGTACTGCTCCAGCACCGGCTTGTCGAAGCCGTACTCGCGCTTGATCGCGGCGATCTGCGCGGGGTCGGGAGCCTTGTCCCCGTAAATGGCCCGGACCGGGTCACCCGGCAGGATGTGGACCATGAGAAAAATCAACAGAGTTGTCCCGATGAAGATCGGGATCATCTGGAGCAGTCGCCTGGCGGCGTAGCGCCCCATCTTGCGCCTCCATGCCGTGAGGGGTCGGCGAGGCCTGCGCACTCATCTCTACCGCAGGTTGGGGGGGTGAGGTGGAGGCCTGTGCCAGCGGACCGGTGCCGCCTCTCCCCCGTCGGAAGGGGCGGCACCGGTCTTCGGTCGTTTTCTTACTTCTGCTTGACCTGGACCTGGTCGAAGATCGGGTCACCGTCCTGGCCATAGGGAATCTTGCCCAGGATGTTGGTCGACTGACCGCTGTTGACCTTGTAGAACCAGAGCGGAATGGCCGGCATGTCCTTGGCGAGGAGCTGCTCCGCCTCCTGGTACAGCTTCACGGTCTCGTCGATCGAGCTGGCCTTGTCGGCCTCGGAGCTCAGCTCGTCGAACTCCTTGTTGGAGTAACCGCTGGTGTTACCGGCCGCCGTGGTGCCGTACAGGTCGCGCATGAAGTTCGAGTTGACCGGGTAGTCGAGCACCCAGCCACCGCGGTACATGGACTTGACCTCGTCGTTGTCACGGGCGTCCAGGTCGGCCTGGAAGGTCGGCTTCGGGTCGCCGACGCAGTCCACGCCGGTGGACTTGCGGATCGAGTTGCAGACCGCGTCGACCCAGGGCTTGTGGTCCTGGTCGGCGTTGTACTGGATCTGGATCTTGTTGCCCGGAACGCCGCCGCCTTCCTGGATCAGCTTCTTGGCCTGGGCCGCGTCGAACTTGACGATGTCGCCGAGCGCGCCCTTCTTGTAGCCGAGAACGCCGGGGGCGACGTAGGAGTCCGCGGGCGTACGGGTGCCCTGGAGGACGGTCTTGGTGATCGTCTCGCGGTCGATCGCCATGGACAGACCCTGGATGACCTTGGGGTCGATGTCCTTGAAGGTCTTGGTGTAGAACGCCGGGACGATCGACTGGACGGCCGAGTACTCCTGGTCGATGGCGCGGTCGCCGAGGTCCGTCTTGTAGTTCGTCAGCGCGGTGGTCGGGACCTGCTCGATCCAGTCCACGTTGTTGGAACGCAGGTCGGAGTACGCGGCGTCGGCGGTCGTGTAGTTCTTGAAGTCGATGCCGCCGTTCTTGGCCTTGTTCGGGCCCTTGTAGCCGTCGAACTTCCGCACCTTGATGAGCTTGTTGTGCTCCCAGGACACGAACTTGTACGGGCCGTTGCCGATCGGGTTCTCGCCGTACTTCTCCGGGTCCTTGAAGAAGGCCTCGGGCAGCGGGGCCCAGACGTCGTAGCCCAGCTTGTACGCGAAGTACGACACCGGCTGCGTCAGCTTGACGGTGAAGGTGGTCTCGTCGACGACCTTCAGACCCGACATCTTGTCGGTCTTGGGGTCACCCTTCTCCGGGTGCACGTCCTCGTAGCCCACGATGTCGGCGAACCAGCTGGAGTTGGTCTGGTTGTTCTTGATGTTGGCAGACCAGTTCCAGGAGTCCACATAGGACTGGGCGGTGACCGGGGTGCCGTCGTGGAACTTCCAGCCCGCCTTGAGCTTGACGGTCCACTCCGACGAGTCGTCGTTCGGGGTGACCGACTCGGCGTTGACGTACTCGAGCTCGCCGGTGCCGGGCTCGTAGTCGACCAGGCCCGCGAAGATCGTGCGCAGCACGCGGGAGCCCTGGCTCTCCTTGGCGTTGGCCGGCTGCAGCGGGTTCTGCGGCTCGCTCAGCTGCGCAGTGACGATGCCGTTCGGGTCGGCCTTCCCCTTGTTCATGTCGTCGCTGCCCGTGTCATCACCGCCGCCGCAGGCGGTGGCGGCCAGAGCGACGACGATTGCCCCCGCGACCCACTTGGCGCTCCTGGCACCGCGCATGGGTTCCTCCTATGAGTCCATTGGTTCACCGCAAAGGGGGCACAAGACAAGCCACCGCCACCGCCCGTCGCCGGTGCCGGAGATAGTCAGATGCCCCCGCGCTCGTGAGTCGGCGCCGCCGGCGCGTGACCCGTTCAGTCGAGCTCTACGCGCCTAACTATCTGCCATGCGCCCAGGTCGAACCACACCCTCGAGGTCTCGGTTCGATCACAGCTGACGTATACATCTTCCAAAATCCGGACAAACGTCTTGGTGAAAGATCCCTGCGAAACGGACTTGTTACACATCTACCGGTGACAGCTGTCCGAATAGCGGACACATGGCGGGGAAAAAGTGATTGCGAGGAATGCGCCCCGCCATGCAAGGTGCGATAGAGCGGGACGCCTCTGAGCGATGGCCGCGCGCGGAACAGCCGCGCTGTACGTGCGTCCGGCAATGGGGTGCTGTGCGCCGAGGGCGACACAGCAGGCGCACAGACACGGACGGCGCGGCGCGACCGGACGGACGAGCCATTTCCGCAGCAGGGTAGTGGGAACGGACACTTCCGGCAGCCCGTCTCGGACAAGTGAAGGGTTTTCCCTACTCTTTCTTTCCGCTTCCTTTTCCGGCTCTTGTGAGCTCTTGTGACCCCTTGTTGGGCTCTTGTGACAGAAACGGCACCGGGCACCCCGCTGAGCGGGGTGCCCGGTGCCGTGGTGCGGGATCCGTGGACGCGTCAGCCGTGCTTGGCGCGGCTCGCGGCGCGGGCGCGCTCACGGGCGTCCAGGTTCACCTTGCGGATGCGCACGGCCTCCGGGGTCACCTCGACGCACTCGTCGTCGCGGCAGAACTCCAGGGACTGCTCCAGCGACAGCTTGCGCGGCGGCACGATGGACTCGGCGACGTCAGCGGTGGAGGACCGCATGTTCGTCAGCTTCTTCTCCTTGGTGATGTTGACGTCCATGTCGTCGGAGCGCGAGTTCTCGCCGACGATCATGCCCTCGTACACCTCGGTGCCCGGCTCCACGAACAGCACGCCGCGCTCCTGGAGGTTGGTCATCGCGAAGGCGGTGACGGCGCCGGAGCGGTCGGCCACCAGGGAACCGTTGTTACGGGTCTGGAGGGTGCCGAACCAGGGCTCGTGGCCCTCGTGGATGGAGTGCCCGATGCCCGTACCGCGGGTCTGGGTCAGGAACTCCGTACGGAAGCCGATGAGGCCGCGGGACGGGACGACGAACTCCATGCGGACCCAGCCGGAGCCGTGGTTGGACATGTTGTCCATCCGGCCCTTGCGGACGCCCATGAGCTGCGTGACGGCGCCCATGTGCTCCTCGGGGACGTCGATGGTCATGCGCTCGACGGGCTCGTGGACCTTGCCGTCGATCTCCTTGGTGACCACCTGCGGCTTGCCGATGGTCAGCTCGAAGCCCTCGCGGCGCATCTGCTCGACCAGGATGGCGAGCGCGAGCTCACCGCGGCCCTGGACCTCCCAGGCGTCGGGACGCTCGGTCTCGAGCACCCGGAGGGAGACGTTACCGATCAGCTCGCGGTCCAGGCGGTCCTTGACCTGGCGGGCGGTGACCTTGCGGTCCTTGACGGCCGACTTGGCGTCGGCGCCCTTGCCGGTGCCGCCGCGGCCGACCAGCGGGGAGGTGTTGGTGCCGATGACCATGGAGATCGCGGGCTCGTCGACCGTGATCAGCGGCAGCGCGACCGGGTTCTCCGGGTCGGCCAGCGTCTCGCCGATCATGATGTCGGGGATACCGGCGACGGCGCAGATGTCACCCGGGCCGGCCTTCTCGGCGGGCTTGCGGGTCAGCGCCTCGGTCATCAGCAGCTCGCTGATGCGGACGTTGCTGACGGACCCGTCGCGCTTCATCCACGCGACCGTCTGGCCCTTCTTCAGCTCGCCCTGCTGCACGCGGAGCAGCGCGATACGGCCGAGGAAGTTGTCGGCGTCCAGGTTGGTGACGTGGGCCTGGAGCGGGGCGTCCTCGTCGTACGTCGGGGCCGGGATGTGCTCCAGGATCGTGGAGAAGAACGGCTCCAGGCTGGTGGAGTCGGCGGGGACGGTGCCGTCCGCCGGCTTGGTGAGGGACGCCACACCGTCGCGGCCGCAGGCGTAGACGATCGGGAACTCGATCTGGTCCTCGTCGGCGTCCAGGTCGAGGAAGAGGTCGTACGTCTCGTTGACGACCTCGTCGATCCGGGAGTCCGGGCGGTCCGTCTTGTTGATGCACAGGATGACGGGCAGGCGCTGCTGCAGCGCCTTGCGCAGCACGAAGCGGGTCTGCGGCAGCGGGCCCTCGGAGGCGTCGACGAGCAGCACGACACCGTCGACCATCGACAGACCGCGCTCGACCTCACCGCCGAAGTCGGCGTGGCCGGGGGTGTCGATGATGTTGATCGTGATGGGCTCCCCGCCGTCCTTGGGGTGGTACTTCACCGCCGTGTTCTTGGCGAGGATCGTGATGCCCTTCTCACGCTCCAGGTCGTTCGAATCCATCATGCGGTCGTCGACCGAGTCGAGCTGGTGGGCGGCGAAGGCACCGGCCTGCTTCAGCATGCCGTCGACGATGGTCGTCTTGCCGTGGTCGACGTGGGCGACGATGGCGACGTTGCGGATGTCGTGGCGCGTGGCCATAAGTACGCGTACTCCCGGAGTGGTGAGGAATGCCCGGCGCGTACGTCAGTGGAGCGCGGGCCCTGCCGGGCTCAACATGCCACGGCCTCACCCCATGGTACGGGGCCGCTCCCGTGGCGGCTCGCCGGGCGTAAGGATCACCGTTCCCGGACTGCCGGGGAGTCTGCCCCGCAGGAACGACGGGCGGCCCGAAGGGCGAGGCCGTCACCGCCGACGGGCTCCTGGCAGGAGAGGACCCCACCGATGTCGACGGTCCAGTTCCTCGCGTGGCCCGTGGTGGTCACCGCACCGGAACAGGTGTAGCGGAAGTCACCCTCCCATTCCCGCACCCCGGCGTACTCCACGAACTCTCCGGGCCCGGTGACCTCGACCCGACCGCCGTCCAGCTTCGGTGCCGCTAGGCGCACGTCGGTGAAGGCGTAGGTGTCGCCGCCCGCTTCCGCCAGGGTCCGGGCGTCCGAGTCGATCTCCCCGATCCTCTTGCCCAGCGAGAAGAGGACCTCCGCCGCGGGCACGGCCGGCCCCTCGGCCCGTACGGCCGGCCGCGGGGTGTACACCCGCTCCATCGGCGGGTTCGACGCGTCTTCGGCCCCGACTCGCCGGACCTCGGAGGCCCCGGTCAGCCGATCCGTCCGCCGGACGCCGGTCCACGTGAACGTGCCGTCGGCGCACGCCTTCACCACGGCGTCGGCGCTCTTGCCGCCGCTCTCCGGCTCGTCCTTCCTCTCGCCGGTGCAGGCCGCGAGTCCCGCCGTCATCGCCACCATGGCCAGTCCCGCCGCCCAGGTCCGTCGTGCCGTACCCCGCATGATCGGTGCCCCTCCCCCGTGGTGAGGACGCGGTCGACGCCCGCACCGTGATCACTGCTGTACTCAGGGTGCGGGCGCCGGGCGGGGACATCAAGGAGTTTGAGCGCTCCCTGAGGTAGTGACGGCCTGACGGGGTACGGCCCCGCTCAGCCGCCCGGCGACGACTTCGCCGCCTTCTTCAAAAACCCCATGTCCTCGTACACCGGCGTGCGCAGGCCGAAGGCGCCCGCGTTGGCGAGGCCGACGCGGGCGGCCATGAGCTGCGGGCGCTGGTACAGGGGGATCGAGCCGGCCGCGGCCCAGATGCGGGCGTCCGCCTTGCGGACCAGGGAGACGGCCTCTTCCTCGTCGAGCGTGGTGACAGCCTGGTCGAAGAGCTGGTCGACCTGGTCGGTGCCGACGCGGGTGTAGTTCTGCTCGACGTTCAGGGAGCCGTCCGCCGCCGGGACCGGCTTGGCGTGGATGGGGCGGGCGTCGGTGGCCGGGTAGGCGGAGGCGGGCCAGGAGTAGAGCGCCAGGTCGTACTGGCCGTTCGCGACATGGTCCTTGAAGTAGCTGTCGTCGGGAACCTTGACGATCCGGGTACCGATGCCGACGCGCGCCAGCATGCGGGAGATCCGCTCACCGACCGTCCGCAGGGTGCCGGAGCCCGGCCCGGACGGCAGGACGAAGCGCAGGCTGAGCGCCTTGCCCTTCTTGACGAGCGGACGGTCGTCCGGGGCACCGGCGGGCGCGGCCGTGCCCTTCGGGGCGTACGCGCCCGGCACCCCGCCCTGCTGCGCGTGCTCGCGCGGGAACCTTCGGCCGTCCCCGGCCAGGTGCCATGCCGATTCGTCGTCCGCCGTCCACCGGCTCGTTTCCCGCTCGCCGCCCTCGCCGACGCCCGGCTTGTCGTCCTCGCCGACGATGTACGTTCCGTCGTCGCCCTCGGAGCCTGCGGTACCTCCGGTGTCTCCTGTGTCTCCCGTGTCTCCCGATTCACCGGTTCCCTCGGCTGCCTTCTTCTCGTTGTTCTCCTCGTTTCTCTCCTCGCTCTTCTTCCCGTTCTCCTCCTCGACCGGACCGCCCCGCGCCCATCCGGCGTCGGCGAGCAGCGACCTGGCCTCCTTGGCGTTCTCGCCGCCGAGGGCTCCGCTGTTGTCCGCGTACGCCGCCTGGCCGGCGAGGGCGAGGTGGCTGCCGACGGGCTCGGCGGGCAGCCCGAGCGGCTTCAGCACCAGGCTCGCGAGCTCCTTCCGGTCGAGGGAGCGGGCCACGGCACGACGCACCCGCTCGTCGGCGAGAGGGCCCTCGGCACCGTTGAGCGCAAGCTGGGTGTGAGCGGGCTCCAGCGACTTGCGGACGGCGAAGCCGCGCAGGGCGGACTGCTGCCGGGCGTACCGGACGAGGGCCTTCCGTCGCTTCTCGCGGAGACGGGCCTCCCTGACGGCGGCCTGTTTGTCGGACCCGTGCGCTACCGCCCAGGAACGCAGGGCCGCAGCGGGGGTGAGTTCCGCCCTGGTCCCCCTGGTCCCCTGGAGCACGGCCTTGTCATCGCCCGCACTCGCACCCGGCTCCGTGCCCTTGCCCGTCTCCTTGTCCCTGCCCGTCTCCTTGCCCCTGCCCGCGCCTCCGCCCGCCGCCACGGCGACCCGTCGGGCCTCCTCCGGGCCGATCTCCGCGAGGTCGACCTCGCCGCCGAGAAGCGCCTTCATCCGCTCCTCGCGGGGCACGGCGCGCAGCACCAGCCGCTGAAGCTTGGCGACCCGGCCCCACCAGCGCGGGTTGCGGACGAGGGTCACCTCGCCGTGCTCGCGGTCGACGCCCTGGAGCGCGAAGGGCCCGGCGGTGACCTTCAGCTTCCGCCGCACCCCGTCGTTGAAGGCGTCCGGCGTCCCGGTCACCTGCTTGGGGTACAGCGGTGAGAACAGTGACTTCCAGTCCGCGTACGGCCTGCCGAAGGTGACCCGTACCTCCAGGTCGCTGGCGCCGCGTTCGACCTTCTGGATCCTGTCGTACCCGGCGTTGCGGGCCGTCCAGTACGCGGAGTCCTTCCCGGACAGGGCCCGCCACTGGGCGGCGAAGTCGGCGGCCCCGATCTCCCGGCCGTCGCTCCAGACCGCCTGCTGGTGGAGCTTGTAGACCACCACCTGCTTGGGTTCGCGCTCGACGAGCCTGGCGGACTCCAGGTAGTCCGCGTTCCGCTCCGGCCGCCCGTTCGCGTCCATCCGGTACAGGGACGGCAGGACGGCCTGGGCGACCCGGGACGTGGTGGCGTCGGCGTCCGCCTGGAAGGTGTTGAAGGTCTCCGGGGCGGCGTCGACGGCCCATCGCAGGGTGCCCCCGTCGGCGATCCGGCCCCGGCTCGCGGGGGCGACGTCCGGCCCGGCGAGGGACCGGCCGGCCTGGTCCTCCTCGCTGCACGCGGTCAGCAGCGGCACCGCGAGCAGCCCCGCGGCGAGGAGCACCACCGAACGCGACACCGCGCGTGGTGACGCGCTCGGTCCGACGCCGTCGCGGACGTGGGACATCACTGCAACCTCCTCGCTCCGCCGGACCTGCCGCGGAAGACTCCCGTCCCGCCTGATCTGCATACGTTCCGATCACGTTGTGATCAGACGGATGGGCTCACTGACGGGCCCACTGAAGAGGAAAGGGTTCTTCTTCGGCGGGCGACACGGCGGCCGGCCGGCCCGACACCACCCGTGTGGCGCAGCGCACCGAGGCTCGCGCCCCCGCCCGCCCGCTCACACAGGACGTCCGTATCCCCCACGCCGTACACCGGCCCGCCCGACCGTGGATTTCCGCCGTACCGGCGCATTCGGCGGCCCGCGAGCCACCAATCCGTGCACACGCCTTCACAGACCGTCGTGTGACGCGCGACACTCGCAGGCGCATGAACGGTGCCGCCTTGGGACCCCGCGCCTGCGGAAGTGAGGGCAAGCCATGTCCGTTCACGACGACCTGACGTCGGTCCAGCGCTGCCTGGACGACCTGTTCCGGACGGTCGGCCGCCTGGAACAGCAGCTCGGCGGCGGACTGGAGATGCGCCGCGTGCGCACCGACGCCGACCATCTCCGCGAGAGCGTCGCCCTGCTGCGCGAGGCCGCTCCCACCCTGTCCCCGACCCGGCGCCCCGACCTCGTCTCCATCCCCGACACGCCGTACGACAGCTCCTTGTGGACGGACTCGGACGACGAGGGCCTCGGCGGCCGCGACCGCCGCGCACCGTGAGCCCGCTCGATCAGACCACCCGCCCGCCCCGACCGGAGTCATAAGTTGGCCACTGGTACGGAACCCAAGACGAACAGCGATTCGAGCAGCGAGACAAGCGGCGATACGCGCCGCGGCGGCGTGCGCGCCGGTACGCGCGCCGCGATCGCCGCCCCCCATCTGCGCACCGACCGCTGGTGGCTGGCGCCCGCCGTCACCGCCGCCGGCCTGCTGGCCTTCGTCGTGTACTCGACCTGGCGGGCCTTCGCGAACGAGTACTACTACGCGGCCCCGTACGTCTCGCCCTTCTACTCCCCCTGCCTGGCGGAGAACTGCGCGCCCATGCACGCGGGCCCCAACTGGGAGATCCTGGGCGGCTGGTGGGGCCTCTCCCCCGCCCTCATCATCCTAATCTTCCCGCTCGGCTTCCGGCTGACCTGCTACTACTACCGCAAGGCCTACTACCGCGGCTTCTGGGCCTCGCCCCCGGCCTGCGCGGTCGCCGAGCCGCACAAGAAGTACACCGGCGAGACGCGCTTCCCGCTCGTCCTGCAGAACATCCACCGGTACTTCTTCTACGCGGCCGTGCTCGTCGCCGGGATCCTGACCTACGACACGGTGCTCGCCTTCCGCGACGAGAACTACCAGTGGGGCCACATGGGCCTCGGCACGCTGGTGTTCCTGCTGAACATCGTGCTGATCTGGGCGTACACGCTCTCCTGCCACTCCTGCCGACACATCGTCGGCGGCAAGCTCAAGCACTTCTCCAAGCACCCCGTGCGCTACCGGATGTGGCAGTTCGTCGGGCGGCTGAACGCCCGCCACATGCTGCTGGCGTGGACGTCGCTGGTGAGCGTGGCGCTCGCCGACTTCTACGTCTATCTCGTCGCGTCCGGTGCCTTCGACGATCCGCGCTTCTTCTGAACGACGAACGAAATGACCTGACGAAATGAGTGGGGCCTTCTGATGTCCGTGGTCGACCGGCAGGAGTGGGACGTCGTCGTGGTCGGTGCCGGCGGTGCCGGGCTGCGCGCCGCCGTCGAGGCACGCGAACGCGGTGCCCGTACGGCCGTGATCTGCAAGTCGCTGTTCGGCAAGGCGCACACCGTGATGGCGGAGGGCGGCATCGCGGCCGCCATGGGCAACGTCAACAGGGGCGACAACTGGCAGGTCCACTTCCGGGACACACTGCGCGGCGGCAAGTTCCTCAACCAGTGGCGCATGGCCGAGCTGCACGCCCAGGAGGCGCCCGACCGGGTGTGGGAGCTGGAGACCTGGGGCGCCCTGTTCGACCGTACGAAGGACGGGCGGATCTCTCAGCGCAACTTCGGCGGCCACGAGTACCCGCGCCTCGCGCACGTCGGCGACCGCACCGGCCTGGAGCTGATCCGCACCCTCCAGCAGAAGATCGTCTCGCTCCAGCAGGAGGATCACCGGGAGACGGGCGACTACGAGTCCCGGCTGAAGGTGTTCCAGGAGTGCACGGTCACCCGGATCCTCAAGGACGGCAGCCGGGTGTCGGGCGTGTTCGCGTACGAGCGCGAGACCGGCCGCTTCTTCGTGCTGGAGGCCCCGGCCGTGGTGGTCGCCACCGGCGGCATCGGCAAGTCGTTCAAGGTCACGTCGAACTCGTGGGAGTACACGGGCGACGGGCACGCGCTGGCGCTGCTCGCCGGGGCGCCGCTGCTGAACATGGAGTTCGTGCAGTTCCACCCCACGGGCATGGTCTGGCCGCCGTCGGTGAAGGGCATCCTCGTCACCGAGTCGGTGCGCGGGGACGGCGGGGTGCTGCGCAACTCCGAGGGCAAGCGGTTCATGTTCGACTACATCCCCGACGTCTTCAAGGAGAAGTACGCCGAGTCGGAGGACGAGGGCGACCGCTGGTACGAGGACCCGGACCACAACCGGCGCCCGCCCGAGCTGCTCCCCCGCGACGAGGTCGCCCGCGCCATCAACGCCGAGGTCAAGGCGGGCCGCGGCTCCCCGCACGGCGGGGTCTTCCTCGACGTGTCCACGCGTATGCCCGCCGAGGTGATCAAGCGCAGGCTGCCGTCGATGTACCACCAGTTCAAGGAGCTCGCCGACGTCGACATCACGGCGGAGGCGATGGAGGTCGGGCCCACCTGCCACTACGTGATGGGCGGCATCGCGGTCGACTCGGACACGGCGGCTGCGCGCGGGGTGCCCGGCCTGTTCGCGGCCGGTGAGGTCGCGGGCGGGATGCACGGCTCCAACCGGCTGGGCGGCAACTCGCTGTCCGACCTGCTGGTCTTCGGACGGCGGGCCGGTCTGCACGCGGCGGCGTACGCGGCAGAGCTGCCGGACCGCCCCCCGGTGGACGACACCCAGGTCGACTCGGCCGCCGCGGAGGCGCTGCGCCCCTTCTCCGCCGAGGGCCAGACGGCCGGCTCCGAGGCCGGGCGCCCGCCGGAGAATCCGTACACCCTGCACCAGGAACTCCAGCAGACCATGAACGACCTGGTCGGCATCATCCGCCGGGACGGTGAGATGCGCGAGGCCCTGGAGAAGCTCGCGGACCTCCGGGTGCGGGCGCGCCGGGCCGGCGTCGAGGGCCACCGCCAGTTCAACCCGGGCTGGCACCTCTCGCTGGACCTGCGCAACATGCTGCTGGTCAGCGAGTGCGTGGCCCGCGCCGCCCTGGAGCGCACCGAGTCGCGCGGCGGCCACACCCGCGAGGACCACCCGTCGATGGAGCGTGAATGGCGCCGGATCAATCTGCTCTGCTCCCTCACCGACCCCACGGACGGACTCGCGGCGACCGACCCGGTCCGCGGCCAGATCACCCTCACCCGTGAGACCACCGAACCCATCCGCCCCGACCTGCTCGCCCTCTTCGAGAAGGAGGAGCTGGTCAAGTACCTCACCGAAGAGGAGCTCTACGAGTGAGCAGCAGCTATCAGGCCCGCTTCAAGGTGTGGCGCGGGGACACCGGGGGCGGCGGCCTGACGGACTACGCGGTGGAGGTCAACGAGGGAGAGGTCGTCCTCGACATCATCCACCGCCTCCAGGCGACCCAGGCCCCGGACCTGGCCGTCCGCTGGAACTGCAAGGCGGGCAAGTGCGGCTCCTGCTCGGCGGAGATCAACGGGCGCCCGCGGCTGATGTGCATGACCCGGATGTCGGTGTTCGACCGCGAGGAGACGATCACGGTCACCCCGCTGCGCGCGTTCCCGGTCGTACGGGACCTGGTGACGGACGTGGGCTTCAACTACGACAAGGCCCGTCAGGTCCCGGCCTTCGTCCCGCCCGCGGACCTCCTCCCCGGCGAGTACCGCATGCAGCAGGAGGACGTGGACCGCTCGCAGGAGTTCCGCAAGTGCATCGAGTGCTTCCTGTGCCAGGACACCTGCCATGTCGTCCGCGACCACGAGGAGAACAAGCCGGCGTTCGCGGGCCCGCGCTTCCTGATGCGGGTCGCGGAACTGGACATGCACCCCCTGGACGCGGCGGCCGACACGGGCCTGGACCGCAAGCGCACCGCCCAGGACGAGCACGGCCTCGGCTACTGCAACATCACCAAGTGCTGCACGGAGGTCTGCCCCGAGGGCATCAAGATCACGGACAACGCCCTGATCCCCCTGAAGGAACGAACCGTCGACCGCAAGTACGACCCGCTGGTCTGGCTGGGCTCGAAGATCCGGAGGCGCTCCTCGGCGGGCTGAGCGTCCGGCTCCAGGACACGTCCCCCGGATATGTTTCCGGACACGTTTCCGGTCGCGGGCGGGCATATCCATTCATATGCTCCGGAACATGATGTCGTTCCTGGGCCTCAACCGGAGACAGGCGGGCGACGCCGCCCTGCACATACGGGTGCGGGTGGCGCTCGCCGTGTGCGGCGGAGTGGTGACGGCGGGGTGGCTGATACTGCCGCTCGGGGCGGACGCGGGTGGTGGACCGGGGCAGGTACGTGCGGGGCCGGTGCCTACGGGCCCGGTGGGTACGGGGCCGGTGCGTACCGGGCCGGGTGCCTCCGCCGGGACGTCGTTCCGCTCGGAGCCCGAGCCCGGCGGGACGGCCGGTGCGGAAGCCTCTGAAGAGGCCGCGCGCACCGGTGCGAGGACCGGGCCGGAGACGGACGGGGAGACCGGCGGGGAGACCGGCGGGAACGGGGCGATGGCCGCGGATCTGGTGCTGCCGGTGGCCGCGGTGGGGACGGCGGGGGCGGCCGCCGCGTACGCACACGTACGGCGGACGCGGCGGACCAGGACACGGACGACACCAGGGGGCACCGACGAGTCGGCCGTGCCGTCCGACGAACTGGACCGGCGAGGGCGGCTGCTGCTCACCGAGACCGACGACTGCGTACGGACGAGCGCCGAGGAGCTCGCGTTCGCGGCGGAGCGGCGCGGCGCGGAGGCGACGCGGCCCTTCGTCCGGGCGCTGGAGTCCGCGCGGGGCGAGCTGGCGGCGGCGTTCCGGCTGCGGCAGCTGCTCGACGACGCCTCGGACCGGCTGTCCGCTGAGGACACCCGGCGGGCCCTGGAGGAGATCGTCACAGGGTGTACGGGAGCGGGGCGGCGGCTCGACGCGCAGGCACCCGCGTTCGACCAGCTGCGCGCGCTGGAGCGGGACACGGCCGGCGCGCTGGAGTGCGCTGAGGGCCGCTTCCGGGCGCTGACCGACCGGGTCAGGGGCGCCCAGGGAACGCTCGTCGGGTTCCGCGAGCGCTACGCCCCCGCCGCGGTCCACCCCGTCGCCGACCACGTCGAACTGGCCAAGGACCGGCTCGTGTTCGCCACCTCCCGGCTCAACCGGGCACGGCAGGCCCTCGACCGGGGTGACACCGACAGGGCCGCCCTGCGGCTCCGGGCGGCCGAGGGCGCCGTGCACCAGGCGGACGTCCTCGTGACCGGTGTGGAGCGGCTGGCGGACGAGCTGGCGGCGGCCGAGGTACGGCTGCCGGAGGTGCTCCAGGAGATCGAGACGGACCTCGCGGCCACGGACCCCGAGGCCGAGGAGACGCCCGGGACCGCCCCGGCCGCCTCCGCCGCCCCGGTCACCACGGCCGCCGCCGTCACCACCGCACCCGGAACCGCCGCTGTCGCCGAAGTCGTGGCCGAGGTGCGCCGGGAGACGGCCGACGGGCCCCGCGACCCGCTCGACGCTCTCCGCCGCCTCGTCCGGGCCGCCGTCGACGCCGGTGTCGGCGGCCTCCCCTACGAACAGGGCGGGCCCGCACTGCGGGACGGTGCCCGGCTGCTGGCGACCAGCTCCGTGGCCGCCGTACGGGACTTCGTCACCACGCATCGCGGTGCGGTCGGCGACGAGGCGCGGACCCGGCTGGCGGAGGCGGAGCGGCACCTCGAGCGGGCACGGCACGGTCCCACGCCCGACGAGCCCCTGCAGGGCGGTTCGCCGGTCGCCGAGTCCCTGCGGGCCGACTCCCTGGCGTGCGCGGCCCGGCCACGGGCCGAGCGGGACGTACGGGCGTACGGCGACCCGTACGGCGGGAGCGTCGGCGACGGCGTCGGCGACGACCACGGTGGCGCCCTGCTGGGCGGCGTCCTCGCGGTGCACGTACCCGGCGAAAGCGGGGACGGGCCGCGGGAACCCGCCTGCTACGGCGGGCCGGGGGCGCGGGGACGGAGGGCGGCGGCCGGGCGGACGTGAGCGGCGGCGCCCACCGGTGGGCGCCGCCGCTCACCGCTGGACACCACCGGACATCGCCGGACCCGCCGAACGCCGCCGGACCGCCGGAAGCCGCCGGACCTGCCGGAAGCCGCTAGAACAGGCTCAGCAACGCCTCCGCCGGATCCGTGAGGCCCGTCTCCCCGTCCGGCAGCGGAAGTTCGAACCACACCGTCTTGCCGCGCGGTGTCCGCCGCGATCCCCAGGCCGCGGAGAGCAGGCCGACCAGTTGCAGCCCGCGGCCGCCCTCGTCCGTGTCCCGGGCGCGGCGGCGGCGCGGCTGCACCAGGCCCGCGTCCCACACCTCGCACACGAGGGTCCGGTCCAGCAGCAGCCGCAGCCGGATCTCGCCCTCGCCGTACCGCAGGGCGTTGGTGACCAGCTCGCTGACCAGCAGCTCCGTCGTGTCCACCAGGGGTTCGAGGTCCCACGACAGCAGCTGCGCACGGGCGTACTCCCGGGCGCGGCCCACGCTGCGGGGTTCGCGGGGCAGGGTCCAGTCCCCCACCGACTCGGCCGGCAGCCCCTGGACACGTGCCATCAGCAGCGCGATGTCGTCCTCGCCGTGGTGCGTGTCGAGGGTGTTGAGGACGTGGTCGCAGACGTCCTCCAGGGGCCGGGACGGATCGGTGAGCGCCCCGACGAACGCCTGGAGTCCCTCGTCCAGCGGATGGTCCCGGGACTCGACGAGGCCGTCCGTGTAGAGCGCGAGCAGGGCGCCCTCGGGCAGCTCGACCTCGACCTCCTCGAAGGGCTCCCCGCCGACGCCGAGCGGCATGCCCGGCGGTACGTCCAGCATCAGCGCGTCCTCGCCGGGCTCGACGAGCACGGGCGGCAGATGGCCGGCGTTGGCGAAGGTGCAGCGGCGGGTCACGGAGTCGTAGACCGCGTACACGCAGGTGGCGAGGTACACCTCGGAGAGGTCCGCGTCCCGGGGCTTGCGGGCCGTGCGGGAGACCTGCTGGATGCCTCCCTGGACCCCCTGGGTGCCGAAGGCCTGGGAGGGTCCGCCGGGCTTGCCGAGGCCGCGCGCGATCTCGTCCAGCGCCGAGAGCACCTCGGCGGGTTCGAGGTCGAGCAGGGCCAGGGTGCGGACGGCGGTGCGGAGTTCACCCATGGCGACGGCGGCGCGCAGTCCGCGGCCCATGACGTCGCCGACGACCAGCGCCGTGCGGTGGCCGGGCAGTTCGATGACGTCGAACCAGTCGCCGCCGACCTCGGTGGCCGCGTTGCCCGGCAGATAGCGGCAGGCGATGTCCAGCCCGGACGCCTCGGGGTCCCCCGGCGGGAGCAGGGACCGCTGCAGGATCAGGGCGCGCTGGTGCTCGCGCCGGTACAGGCGGGCGTTGTCGATACAGACGGCCGCGCGCGAGGCCAGCTCCATCGCCAGCTCGCGGTCCCGTTCGCCGAACGGCTCGCTGCCCTTCGTACGGGAGAACTGGACCAGCCCGACGACCGTGTCCTGGGCGACCATCGGGACGGCCAGGGTGGACTGGACGAGTGCGCGTCCGCCGTCCTCGGCGGCGATGTGCCGGGGACGGGCGGTGCGCAGGGCGTCCGCGCAGGGGGAGTTGAAGGCGTAGTGGTGGACCGCGCCGACGGCGACGGGCGCCGGGCCGCCGACGAGGGGTGCGCCGGAGACGGCGGAGGCGTAGGCCACCCGGCGCAGCTCGGCGCTTCCGTCGGCGAGTCCGGGCGGGGCCTCGTCGCCCACCAGCAGGCCCTGGTAGAGGTCGACGCCGGCCAGGTCGCAGAAGCCGGGGACGACGACGTCGAGGAGCTCGCGGGCGGTGGTCTCCAGGTCGAGCGAGTTGCCGATCCGGGCGCCGGCCTCGTTCAGCAGGGCGAGGTTGCGCCGGGCGGCGGCGGCCTCGCGGGCGGCGGCGCGGCGGGCCGTGATGTCGGTGCCGAGCCAGGCGACGCCGATGGGGCGGCCGGTGCCGCTGTGCACGCGGTAGAGGTTGATGGACCAGTGACGGCGTTCGTCGGAACCGGGCACGACACCCGTGATGTGCATGTCCGTGATCGTCTCGCCGGTCTCCAGGACCCGGCGCAGGGTCGCGGTGACGCGCTCGGCCTCCGGCGAGGCGAGGTAGTCGCGGACGCCGCGCCCGCGGTGGTCGGCGGGCTTCCCGCCGAAGGTGGAGGCGAAGCGCTCGTTGGCGCGCCGTACCCGCAGATCAGGGTCGATCAGCAAGAAACCGAACGGAGATTGACCAAAAATCGCTTGGGAGGCGGCGAGATCGGTCTCGATCCGGCGCAGGGTGCGCACGTCCACCACGATGCAGACGGCGGCCCGTTCACCGGCGTCCGTGGTGGTGGGCATCACATACACCTCGGCGAGCCCTTCGGTGTCCCCCGTGTCCGCGTCCCCGTCCGCCTCGTCGGGCTTCCGGAACGGGATCACGCCCGTCCACTCGCGGCCGTCGAGGATCTCGGCCATCTTCCGCTGGCCGCGGTCGCGCAGATCGGGCGCGACGAACGCCTCGATGGGGTCCATACCGACGGCACGCTCGGCGGGGATGCCGAAGATCTGCTCGGCGCGCAGGCTCCACTGGTCGACGAGTCCGTCGGGGCCGATCGAGAACGAGGCGACCCTTATGTAGTCGTACATGGAACCGGGCGGACTGCTCTGCCAGAGGGGCTCACCGGGCACCTGCTCACCGGGCACCTGCCCGCCGGCCGCCGCACCGGACATACCGCGGACCGGGGTGCCCCCCGCCGGCTGCGCCGGGCCGGGCTCGCCATGGCCGGCACCCGCACCGTCACGCGCGTCCTCGCCGTGGCCGGCACCCGCGCCATCGCGCGCATTCTCGCCATGGCCCGCGCCCGCACCATCACGCACGTCCCTGCCGTGGCTCGTGTCATCAGACCGGCGGCCCGCCGCCCAAGCGCTTCTGCCGTATGTGCCGTCGCGTGGAGGTCCACCCGCGACGGCACCGCTCGCGGCCTCAGCCCTCGCGCCGTCCGACGGGTCTTCCGACTCCGTGGCCTTCGCTGGTATCTCGCTCACGCGAACCGTCCCCTCCAGCTCACCGCGTCCGGCTTCGGTCACCGGGGGCGGCTGCCCGCAGTATCCAGCACTACGGCGCCGCACGACACGGTGTTCACGATCACAGCACGGTCCCGATCGTTTTTGGACCCGCCGGGCCATACTCCCAGTCTTCTAACCAGGTGGTGCCCCCTCGAACCAAACACCTCCGGTGACGCCGCTGGCTTGAATTCGACGCTCTCCGTGCGCCCCGGGGAGCCGCCCTGTCACCCAACGTGCTTCAGCCCGGCACCGCCAGCTCGAACCACACGGTCTTGCCGGCCTCTTCCGGCCGGGTGCCCCAGGCCCGCGAGGAGCGCGCCAGGAGCAGCAGACCGCGCCCGCTCTCGTCGTCGGGGCTCGCCGTTCGCTCGCGGGGCGGGTCCCGCAGCGGGTCGGAGACCTCGACCAGAAGAACACCCAAGGGACCCACGGGACGGACGAGGCGTACGCCGATGGGTCCGGTCGCATGCCGCAGCGAATTGGTCACGAGTTCACTCACCAGCAGCGCGGCGACATCGGCGACCGATCCCAGGGTCCAGGCGCACAGCTGGTCCCGTACGGCGTTGCGAGCGGAGCGGACGGCACCGGGTTCGGCCGGGAACGTCCAAGTGGCGCAGTCGCCTTCGGTGTCGATCACGCCGATCACTTCCCAGGCCAGCAGCGGAGGGTGTCCGGTTTAACGGGGTTAATTGCCACATACCCGATATCGGCTATCCAGTACCGCGCATGCGAGCGCACTGTGGCACTAACGGCGTAGAGGGAGCACGCCCGACAGGCCGCATGCCTCCCGCCACCCGAGAGGGCACAGGAGCGCATACGGTGCGACAGAACGGCGGATCACACCGTACGAGCGGGAGATCACACCGTACGGACACAAGGAGTGCGACGCGCAAAACCGTACGGGCGCATGACCGCGACCTCGCGGACCGTGCGGACACCAGGGTGCGGCCCGACGCACCCCAGCACATCGCACCGCATCCCTGCGCACTCACCCACTCCCCACCACCCACTCGCACCGAAGGGCGAGCGAGGAGACTCCGCTCCCCCGCTCGCCCTCGCCGACCCGCTCAGCGGGCCTCCGTCCCCTCCCTCCCCCACGCCAGCCGCACCGTCTCCATGACGGCCTGGACGTCCTGGTCCAGCCAGTCGACGTCCCACACCTCGTCCGGGGTCAGCCAGCGCAACTCGTCATGGTCCTCCAGGGGTCCGGGTTCACCGGAGACGAGATGGGCGGTCCACACCTGCAGGACAAGATCGGATCTCACGGGCCACTCGCCGGGCACACGCTCGGCCGGTTCCGCCTCGACGCCGAGTTCCTCGCGCAGTTCACGGACGAGGGCCTGCTCGGGGGTCTCGCCGGGCTCCACTTTTCCGCCGGGCAGTTCCCAGCGTCCGGCCAGCTCAGGCGGTGCGCTGCGACGCGCGGCGAGCAGACGCCCGCCGCTCAGCAGGGCGGCTCCCACCACCACGATCGGTTCGGTCATGCGCGGGAGCCTACGGGAGCCGAGGGGAGGCGAGCGGCGCCTCTCACCGGATCCCGACGCTATCCGTTCCGCCCGTTCTGCCCGATCTTCTCCACCCAGTAGAGCTGCTTGGGCCCGCCGCCACCGGAGTCGAGGCGGTCCACGATCTTCTGCGCCTCGGCCCTCGTCGCGTACCTGCCCACGCGGTAGCGATCCCCGTTGTCGTCCTCCCTTATGACGAGCCAGGGAAGAGTGATCGTGCCGTCGTTCATCGCGACCCTCCACTTCCCTGTCCCGGCATGCGCCGTGCCCCGCCACCTGAGGAAACCGCAATCCGCATATGCCTGAGCGTACGCCTAACCTTCACTCAGCGAATACGCGTTCTCACAATGAGGTACGCAACCAGCCATGGCACAGGAGGCAGATCCGAACGGACGCGCCGTCGACCACCTCGTTTGCGCCCCTGCGGCGCCTCGGCGAGCGGCGAGCGAAGGGCGGGGAGCAGCGACGGAGCACGGGCCGTACGCTCCGCTGCGCGGCCGTAAGAACGGCTAGATTCCACCTACTGCCGAGTCGGCGCGAATTGGGCCCGCCGAAGCTTCCGGAACCCGGAACCGGAACCAGGGACCCGGAACCCTCCAGGACGCCCCACCGGCCGGGCTACCTCACCGGCAGGTGGTACGCCACCCGGTAACGGTCCGCCGGGATCACCACGTCCGCCGTCTCCACCGGGCGTCCCGAGGCATAGAACGTGCGCTGGATGACCAGGACGACATGTCCGGGCACGCCGCCGAGCGCCAGGAGTTCCTCCGCGAGGCCGGGGCGGGCGCCGACCTCCTCGGTGACGTTGTCCACGACCACGTCGATCGCCGCCATGCGCTCGACGACGCCCATGCCGCCGAGCGGTCCCTTCTCGGGCAGCATCACCGGCGTACGGCCCGTCACGGCGAGCGGCTCCCACGTCGTGGAGAGCATCATGGGCTCACCGGCCTCGCGGAACAGGTATTTGCTGCACATCACGCGGTCACCGGGCCGGATACCCAGCCGCTCGGCGACCGCGACGCTCGCCTCGGCCTGCTCGCTGTGCGACTCCCAGGTGCCGCGCGCCGAGGCGTCGGCCTGCTCCTGGCGGAAGGGCGTGGCGCCACTGGAGGGCCGGTACCCGGAGCGGGCGATCCTGCGGGGGACGGGCCGCTCCCGCACATATGTGCCGGATCCGGAGCGGCCCTCGACGAGCCCCTCGGCCATGAGCACCTTGCGCGCCTCCAGCGCGACCGTGTCCGAGACGCCGTACTCCTCGCGGATGCGGGCCTGCGAGGGGAGCCGCGTATGGGGCGGAAGCGAACCGTCGACGATCTTCTTGCGGAGATCCCCTGCGACGCGCAGGTACGCCGGCTGCTCACCGAATGTCACTGGCCGCTCCCATCAGGTTGTACAGACAGCAACAGCGTGGCAACCGCGGGTTCTCCCGTGCAAGCAGAGGCCAGGGAATCACTCGAAGTGATGACATAGGCCCGACCGACGCCTACCCAGGCACTTCCTCCCCGCTGCAGCCGCCGTCACACCTCCGTACCGAGGCCGTCCCTTCCGCCGTCCTCCTCTTCGTACTCTCCGGCGGCTCCCTCTCCGTACACGGGCGGTGTCGTAGCCAGGCCCAGAGCCTTGCGCGCTGTGACGGTGGGGGTGCCTTCGAGGAGGAAACCGCCCGTCCCATAGTGCTCGTAGAAGGCGTCGGCGTCGCTGACGCGTGCCGCCTCCGCCCACTCCTCCCGGGCGCTCTCGAGGGCCTTCACATGTCCGGCCACCGGCCCGTCGGCGGCCGCCGGCCAGGCATGCCCGCGCAGCATCGCGATCTGCTCGCCGAGGGCCTTGTCGAGCCGCGACGCCCAGGCCTTGTGCTCCTCCAGCGCGTCCTCGACGTACTCCTCCTCGGGCGCGGTGGCCAGGGCTTCGTACAGCAGGGCGTCGGCTTCGAGATACGCCAACTGGTCGGCGTCCAGCATCGTTTCGTCGGTGCGCAGCGAGCCGGTGAGCGTGCTCGTCCCGTCCACGCTGCCGAACATGCAGGTGATCTCGCGGTCGCCGAGTCCCCAGCTGTCCCGCGTCGGCAGGAAGTAGTACACGTCGACGTCGGCCGGCCAGGCCCAGTAGTCCATGGCGTACGTGCCCGCCAGCGTGTAGCACCTGTCGTCGGCGACCTCCGTGATCTCGTCCTCACCGGGCCACTTCCCGTCGGGAAGCTGGAAGCCGGCGAAGACCTCGGCGTGGTGCTCGCCGTCGCACGGCACCTCGTCGACGTCGTACGCGTACCCCTCCAGGGAGCCGCCCGGCGCGTCGAAGCACTCCCCCTTGTCCACCGAGAAGGTGCTCCCGCTCTCCCGCACCGCCTCCCCGAAGTCCTCCCAGAAGGCCCGGCCGCCGCCCGTGGCGAGGGAGACCACCAGCAGAAGGGTGCCGGCGAGGGACAGCACCATGCCGCTGACCGCCATGCCCTTGCCGCGCTCGCCCTTCTTCCTGATCTGCACGAGCGCGACGGTCCCGAGGATCATCCCGACCAACGGCACGAAGCACAGGACGCCGAGCACGAGCGCGCCGATGGCGAAGCCGTTGACGGGCGGGAGGGAACCGTACGGGGCGTAGCTCTGCGGCCAGGGCTGCGGCGGGTGGGGGTGCTGGTACGGGTACGGCTGGCCCGGGGGCGGATACGGGCCGGGAGGCGGCGGGTACTGGCCCTGGGGCGGCGGATTCTGGCCATCGGGCTGCTGGGGCCCCGGGGGCGGAGGTATGGCCACGGGTACCGTTGCCTCTCGTCGGAAATATGGGAACTGACGTACGACTTGGGCGCATGGTAAGCGGGGGACGGGCGGGGCCGGTAAGCGGAGCACCTACCGCTGGGGTCGACCGGAGGACGGCCCGGGCCCTGAGCCGTCCTCGTCAGCTGCTCGCCAGTTGCTCGCCAGTTGCTCGTCAGCTCCTGGCGAGTTCCTCCTGAGTCCCTCGTCAGTTCCTCGTACGTCCCTCGTCAGCCGTCGAAAGCCGTCGCCCGTGTCCGCTCCTCCCAGGCGGTCACGTCCTCCCGGACCTGGTCGAGGTGGCCGAGCACCGCCGTGACGCCGTCGTCCCCGAGCGGCAGCCGCAGCGGGGTGCGCTCGGCGTCGAGCGCGGCGAGGACGAGGGCCGCGGCCTTCGCCGGGTCACCGGGCTGGGCGCCGTCGCCGCCGGAGACGAGCGTGCGGGTCTCGCCGACCTTGGCGTACACACCGCTGTCCGCGCTCATGCCCGCCCGGGCGCCCTCGAAGAGCGAGGTGCGGAAGGCGCCCGGCTCGACGATCAGCACCTTGATGCCGTACTCCGCCACCTCGTCGGCCAGCCCCTCGGACATGCCCTCCAGGGCGAACTTCGTCCCGCTGTACGCCGAGAAGCCCGCGAAGGACAGCTGCCCGCCCATGCTGCTCATCTGCACGATCGCGCCCGAGCGCCGGTCCCGCATGTGCGGCAGGACGGCGCGGACCAGGGCCGCGGGCCCGAAGACGTGCACGTCGAAGAGGGCGCGGAGCTCGGCGTCGGTGGTCTCCTCGAAGGCGCCGACGTGCGTGCGCCCGGCGTTGTTGACCAGCACGTCGATACGCCCGTGCCGCGCCACGACGTCCTTCACGGCCGCCTCGACCGCCGCCGTGTCGGTGACGTCCAGACGCAGTGCCTCCATCTGGTCGGGATGGGCGGCCACGAGCCCGTCCAGCGCGTCGGTCCGCCGGGCCGCGCCCACCACCACGTCGCCGGCGGCGATCGCGGCCTCGGCGATCGCCCGCCCGAAACCGCTGCTCGCGCCGGTCACCAGCCACACCTTGTCCATGACCACTCCCCATCTCTCCATGGCCTGCTTGCCTGCTTGCCCGCCTGCCTCAACAAGAGTGCTGAGCCCGGTGGTTGCCCGTCCAAGACCCACGGTGATAACCGATGGGCATGACGAGAACGGATGTGCACGGCCGCGACCTGCGCTACTTCATTGCGGTGGCGGAGGAACTGCACTTCACCCGCGCGGCGGAGCGGCTGTACGTGTCACAGCCCGCGCTGAGCAAGCAGATCCGCGCGCTGGAACGGCAGTTGGGCGTGGACCTGTTCAGACGCGACCGGCACGGGGTGGCGCTCACCGCGGCGGGTACGGCACTGCTGCCGCACGCCCGGCGGGTGCTGGTCTCCTGGGAGGAGGGCGCGGCGGCGGTGGAGGAGGCCAGGAGGGCTCAGCGCACCACACTGGTCGTGGGGATGAGCACCAGCCCCGGCCGCGGCGGCCTCCTGCCCGCCGTCCGCTCCCGCTTCACGGCGGCGCACCCCGGCGCGGCGATCCGGCTGCGCCAGGTGAACTGGGAGGACCCGACGGCAGGCCTCGCGGACGGCTCCACCGACGTCGCGTTCGTCTGGCTGCCGCTGCCCGGCCAGGAACGCTACGCCTGGACGGTGGTCGCGGAGGAGCCGCGCATGGTCGCCCTCCCGGACACCCACCCGCTCGCCGCCCGCACGGAGATCGACTTCACGGACCTGCTCGACGAACCGTTCCTCGCCCTGCCGGAGAGCACGGGCCCGCTCCGGGACCACTTCCTGGCCCTGGACGCCCGCGGCGGCCGCCCGCCCCGCATCGCCGCCGAGATCGCGAGCACGGAGGAGACGTACGAGGCTCTGGTCGCCGGCCTCGGTGTGTGCCTCGTCGCGACGGGCAACGTCCCCCTGCTCACCCTGGGCGGCGTCACGGCCCGCCCCGTACGCGGCCTCACCCCCAGCCGGTACGCCCTGGCCTGGCGTCGCACGGACGGCGACCGCCCTCTGGTACGGGCGTACGCGGAGGCCTGCCGGCGGGTGACGGGGCGGGCGTGAACGCGGCCGTCACCGCACGGTCAGGCTCCGCGAGCCGGTCCGGGACCTCCAGGGTGCGGCTCGGCGAGATCGTCACAGCTCAGTCCTGGTGTCGCGGGGGGTGCGGAGGCGCCACGGATGTGGCCGTCCCCCGTCAGGACGTACTTGGTCGTCGTCAGGGCGGCCAGGCCCATCGGCCCCCGTGCGTGCAGCTTCTGGGTGGAGATCCCCAGCTCCGTGCCGAGACCCAGCTCCGCTCCGTCGGCCAGCCGGGTGGAGGCGTTGACCGCCACGACCGCGGTGTCCAGCGCGGCGACGAAGCGGCGGGCCGCCGCCTGGGAGTCGGTGACGATCGCCTCCGTGTGGCCACTGCCGTACAGCCGGATGTGGTTCACGGCCGCGTCCAGGGAGTCCACGACCGCGGCCGCGATGTCCAGGGACAGGTACTCGCGCCCCCAGTCCTCGTCCGTCACGGGCACCACCGCCGCGTCGTGGGCCCGCACGCGCTCGTCCCCGTGCACGGTCACCCCCCGGTCGGCCAGCGCCGCCAGGGCGCGGGGCAGGAACGCGGGGGCGACGGCGGCGTGCACGAGCAGCGACTCGGCGGCGTTGCAGACCGACGGGCGCTGGGTCTTGGCGTTCAGCAGGATGGCCAGAGCCATGTCCACATCGGCGTGCTCGTCCACGTAGACATGACAGTTGCCCACGCCCGTCTCGATCACGGGGACCGCCGACTCGCGCACCGTGGTCTGGATCAGCCGGTGGCCGCCGCGGGGGATCAGTACGTCCACCAGGCCCGTCAGGGACATGAGTTCGCGCACGGAGGCGTGGGTGGTGCCGGGTACCGCCTGCAGCGCGTCGGGCGGCAGCGACGCGTCGGCGAGGCCCTCCCGCATGGCCTCGATCAGTGCGGTGTTGGTGTGCCGGGCGGTCGAGGAGCCGCGCAGCAGCGCCGCGTTGCCGCTCTTGAGGCAGAGCACGCCGGCATCGACGGTGACGTTGGGGCGGCCTTCGTAGATCATGCCCACCACACCGATGGGCGTGCGGACCTGCCGCACGTCCAGGCCGCTGGGCATGACCGACCCGTGGACCACCTCGCCGATCGGGTCGGGGCGGTCGGCGAGATCGCGCACCATGGCCGCGAGGGCCTCGATCTGCTCGGCACCCAGCGTCAGGCGGTCGAGCACCGCGTCCGGCAGACCGTCCGCACGGGCGGCGGTCAGGTCCTTCTCGTTCGCCGCCAGGACGTCCGTGACGCGGGCGGTCAGCCGGGCGGCGATGGCGGTCAGGGCCGCGTCGCGCTCCGCTCCCGTGGTGGCGGCGAGCCGGTCCGCGGCGGACCGGGCCGCCAGGGCGGCCTCGCGGACCGTGCCGGCCGCGAGCGACGTGCAGGGGTTCATCGGCCGGTACCTCCGTACACCACGGCTTCGATCTGTTCGCTGTCGAGGCCGAAGGCGGTGTGCGCGGCGCCGACCGCGGCCTCCAGGTCGTCGACGTGGACGACGACCGAGATACGGATCTCCGACGTGGAGATCATCTGGATGTTGACCCCGGTCTCGGCCAGGGCCGAGAACAAGGTGGCGGACACCCCCGGGTGCGCACGCATCCCGGCGCCCACCACGGAGAGCTTGCCGACGCGGTCGTCGTGGCGCAGCCCGAGGAATCCGCTGCTCTCCTCGACGCCCTTCAGGGCGTCCAGTGCGGACTTCGCCGCCGACGCCGGAAGCGTGAAGGAGATGTCCGTGCAGCCCGTCGCCTCCGCCGAGACGTTCTGCACGATCATGTCGACGTCGCATCCGGCACCGGCGAGCGCGGTGAACACCGCGGCAGCGGCTCCCGGCTTGTCCGGGATGCCGACGACGGTGATCTTCGCCTGACTGCGGTCGTGTGCGATCCCGGAGATCAGCGGGTCTTCCATGGCGTGGTCCGTTCTTCCTTCCGTGGTGGACGTGATGCGCGTACCGCCGCGACCGGTCAAGGGGTCGTCGCCGACGTCGTCCGCGAACGAGGAGCGCACCCGGAGCGGAACCCCGTACCGCCTGGCGAACTCCACGCAGCGCGAGTGCAGGACCTTGGCTCCGTGGGCGGCGAGTTCGAGCATCTCTTCGTGGCTGACGGCGGGCATCAGACGGGCGGTGGGCACGATCCGCGGATCGGCGGTGAAGACGCCGTCGACGTCCGTGTAGATCTCGCACAGGTCGGCGCCGAGGGCCGCGGCCAGTGCCACCGCGGTGGTGTCGGAGCCACCGCGCCCCAGGGTCGTCACGTCCTGGGTGTCCTGCGCCATGCCCTGGAAGCCCGCCACGATGACGACGGACCCGGCCGCGAGCGCCGTACGGATCCGGGCGGGTGCCACCTCGACGATCCTCGCCCGGCCGTGGGCGGCGTCCGTGACGAGGCCCGCCTGCGAACCGGTGAACGAGGTCGCGTGGTGGCCGAGTTCGGTGACGGCCATGGCGAGCAGTGCCATGGAGATGCGCTCCCCGGCGGTGAGCAGCATGTCCAGTTCGCGGCCCGCGGGACCGGAGGTGATCCGCCCGGCCAGGTCGATCAGCTCGTCCGTGGTGTCGCCCATGGCGGACACCACCACGACGACGTCGTGTCCCGCCTCCCGGGCCGCCGCCACGCGCCGCGCGACCCGCTGGACGCACTCGGCGTCGGCCACCGAGGAGCCGCCGTACTTCTGCACGACGAGCGTCATTCGTCGTCCTGCCTTTCTGTTGCCGTTCCCGGTATTCGGTCCAGCGGCCCCGTCCGGCGGGCGGGCGCGGGCAGTCCGGTGCTCAACCCACCGGCTCCTTCCGGTGCCCGAGGATGCGGATGCTGCGGACGGTGCCCAGGACGCAGGGCAGTGCCGCGAGTCCGGCGATCACCTCGGTGACGGCGGCGTCCGTGGCCCGGTGCGTGACGAGCGCCAGCTGCGCCTGCGGGCCCAGGCCCTCCTGCCGGACCGTCTCCAGCGACACTCCGTGCTCGGCGAAGACCGCGCTGACCTGCGAGAGGACTCCCGGCTCGTCGGTGACGAACATGCTGACGTGGTATCGGCCCGCCACCTGCGCCAGCGGCCTGAGCGGCAGCACCTGGGAGAACTCGGCCGGTGCCGTACCCGGACCCGCCACCCGGTCGCGGCACAGTTCCACGAGGTCTCCGAGGACCGCGCTCGAGGTGGCGAGGCCGCCCGCGCCGGCCCCGTGGAACATCAGCTCGCCCGCGGCCCGGGCCTCCACGAGGATGCCGTTGTCGGCGCCGCGCACTCCGGCCAGCGGGTGCTCCAGCGGGATCAGCATGGGGTGGACGCGCGCGTTGACGCCGTCCGGCGTGCGGTCGCACGTCCCCACCAGTTTGATCACGTAGCCGCCGGCCTCGGCGTGGGCGATGTCGCCCGGGCCGATGTGGGTGATGCCCTCGAACTGAACCCGCTCGATCGGAAGTTCGGTGTCGAAGGCCAGCCGTGCCAGGATCGCCATCTTCGCCGCGGCGTCCGCGCCGGACACGTCGCCCGTGGGGTCCGCCTCCGCGTAGCCGAGGCGCTGGGCCTCGTGCAGGGCGCCCTGGAACGTGCCCCCCGACCTCGTCATACGGTCCAGGATGAAGTTCGTCGTGCCGTTGACGATGCCCGTCACCCGCTGGATCCGGTCGCCGGCGAGGGACTGGCGCAACGGGCGCAGTACGGGCACGGCGCCCGCCACGGCCGCCTCGTAGGCGAGGCCGACGCCCTGTTTACGGGCGATGTGGTGCAGATCGACGCCCTCGCTCGCGATCAGTGCCTTGTTCGCGGTGACCACCGACGCCCCGGTCTCCATGGCCGTGGTGATCAGGGAGCGGGCCGGCTCCATGCCGCCGATCAGCTCGACGACCACATCGATGTCCCCGCGGGAGACCAGGGCGTGCGCGTCGGTGGTGACCAGGGAGCCGTCGATGCCGGGCAGCGTCCGTGGGCGGCGTACGGCGATGCCGGCGAGCTCGACGGGCGCGCCGATCCGGGCGGACAGCTCGGCGGCGCGCCCGGTGAGGGCGCGGGCCGTCTCGGCGCCCACGGTGCCGTGCCCCAGCAGTGCGACGCGGAGCGGTCCCGCTGTGCGTTTCATGTGGTTCCCCCTGTGTTCGTGGATGGTCCGCTCGCCGGGCCGGTCGTCCCGGTCCGGCTCGTGCCGGTCCGGCTCGTGCCGCTCAGCCGGCGACGGATGCGGAGGAGGACTCGCGGCTGTCCTCGGCGACCGGGGTTCCGCTCGTGTCGGCTCCCTTGCCGCGCCCGGACGTGCAGCGCTGGAAGACCAGCGCGCCGATGACGAGGGACACGGGCAGCAGCAGGTACCAGCCGAAGAAGCAGAAGACCGTCAGGACCGCGACGAGCGAGACGACGGCGCCCAGCCGGCCGAAGGTGCTGCCGCGCAGCAGTCTGACCGCGGCCGAGAGCCCTGCGACGTACACCGCGACGAAACAGGCCGAGGCCGCAGTCATGATCGGGTCGAGCCGGATGTCCAGGACGGCGGCGCAGGTCAGGAGCACGGCCGTGAGCGACGCCAGGACGACCAGGCTGCGCTTGGGGATCTCGCCCGCGCGGTGGCCCTTGCCGAGCACGCGGGGCAGGTCGCCGTCCCGGCCGAGCGCCGCGCCGAGCCGGGAGCCGCCCGCGATGTAGGCGTTGACCGTGGCGAAGGTCAGCAGCGCGGCCGCGACGGCGGTGACGGCCCGGGCGGAGTCGCCGATGCCCCGTTCCAGCAGGAGGGTCAGCGGTACCGAGGACCGGTCGGGGTCGGAGCCGAGCACCGCCATCGAGGTGGTGGCCACACCCAGGTAGAGGACGGCGACGGTGACGATGGTCAGCCCGGTGACGACGGGCAGCTGGCGGCGGGGATCGGAGAACTCGCCGGAGAGGTGGGACACCGCCTCCCACCCGGAGAAGGCGAAGAAGAGCAGGGTGGCGGCGTGGCCGACGGCGAGCCAGCCGTGCGGCGCGAACGGGGTGAAGTGCTCGCTCTGCGCGTCCGGCGCCGCGACGGCGATGGCCACGACCATGAGCGCGGCGAGCATCCCGACGAGCAGCAGTTGCAGCCCGCCGGAGAGCTTGAGGCCCAGCCAGTTGCTGATGTACGCGCCGAACAGCAGGACCGCCGCCACGGCGAGCGACATCAGGTAGCCGCCGCCCAGGGCGTCGGCCACATAGGAGCCCCCGACGATGGCGGCGCTCGCCGTGCCCACGGGTACGGCGAAGTAGAAGAGCCAGCCCACGGGGGCGGAGGTGCGGGGACCGAACGCCTTGGCGGCGAACGTGGCCACCCCGCCGCCGTCGGGGTAGCGCATGCCGAGGGCGGCGAACGCACCGGCGATCGGGACGCAGAAGGCGACCATCAGGGCCCAGGCCACCAGGGACGCCGGGCCCGCCTCACGCGCCGTCAGGGCGGGCAGTGCGAGCACACCGCCGCCGAGGACCGCGCCGACGTACAGCGCGGTGCCCTGTGCGACACCGATGCGATGGCTGGAACTCATGTGTTCTTCTCTCCGTGGGAAGTGGTCGGTGTCAGCTGGGCACGAGGCCGTCGCGCAGGGTGCCGGACCGCAGGTCCACACCCCTCAGGAACCGGTCCGCGACGGCCAGGAAACCGGGGACCTCCAGCAGGAACGCGTCGTGCCCGACGTCGCTCGTGACGTCCCGCTCGTGCCGGGCGGACAGACCGCGCGCCGCGAGTTCGGTCCGGATGCCTTCGCTGTGCTCCGGGCCGAAGAGCCGGTCGGACGTGAAGCTGTAGAGCAGTACGTCGGGCAGGACGTCGAGGGTGTGCAGCCGGTCGGGCACCGCGAAGGCGTCGAAGTGGTCCATGGCGCCGAGGAGCTGGAGATAGCTCTGCGCGTCGAAGCGGCGCAGGAACTTGTCCGCCTGGTGCTCCAGATAGCTCTCGACGGCGAAGTCGCCCTGGACGAGGGACGACGGATGGGTACGCGTCCCGGTTCTGCGCGGCGCGCGCCCGAACTTGCGGTGCAGCGACCGCTCCGAGAGATAGGTGAGATGAGCGATCATCCGTGCCGTACCGAGTCCCTCGCGCAGTCCGGCCTCCCGCGCGGGTCCCGCGGCGGCCGCGGCGCTGCTGCGGATGGCGTACCGCGCGACGGCGTTCCACGCGAGGTTGTCGGCGCTCTGCCGTGCCGTGGCCGCGATGATCGCGAATCCGTCCGCGTCCCGCGGGTGCCGCAGCAGCCACTCCAGGGCCTGCATCCCGCCCAGCGATCCGCCGACGACAGCGCGCAGCCTGCGGATTCCCAGGGTGGCCAGCAGGGCGCGATGGACGCCGACCATGTCGGCCACCGTGATCTCCGGGAACGCTCCCGCGTAGGGCTGCCCGTCGGGCCCCGGTGCCCACGGGCCGGTGGTCCCCGCGCAGCCGCCCACGACGTTCGCGCAGATCACGAAGTATCTGCGGGTGTCCACCGGTCTGCCGGGGCCCACCATCGTCTCCCACCAGCCCGGTGCGTCATCGGCGTGATGCCGCGCCGGGTGCGAGTCGCCGGTCAGTGCGTGGCAGACGAACACCGCGTTGTCCCGCGTGTCGTTCAGCCTGCCGAAGGTCTCGTACGCCACCTGCACCGGGGCGAGCGGTGCCCCCGAGGACAGACGTAACGGACGGTCGCCCGGGAAGGGCTCGGCGAGCGACAGATGCTCGCTGGTCGGCGCGGGCCAGTCCGTGAACACCACAGTTCCCCCTGTTGTCGTGTGCGGTCCGGCGGAGCTATACGGCGGCCAGCGCCTGGTCGAGGTCGTGGATGAGGTCGTCGGCGTGCTCCAGGCCGACCGCGAGGCGCACCGAGCCCTGGGTGATACCGGCGCCGAGCAGGTCCTTCTCGGGCAGGTGGGCGTGGGTCGTGGAGGCGGGGTGGGTGGCGAGGGAGCGTACGTCGCCGACGTTCGTGACGTGCGAGAACAGCCTGAGTCCTTCGATGAACCGGGCCCCGGCGGCCCGTCCGCCCTTCAGCTCGACCATCACCATGGGCCCGTACTCGCCGCCCAGGTACCGCTTGACCTGGTCCGCCTCGGTCCCCTCGGCCAGGCTCGGGTGGCGCACGAGGTCGACCTTCGGGTGGCCGGCGAGGAACCGGGCGACCTCGAGGGCGTTGGCCGAGTGGGCGGGCATGCGCAGCGGCAGTGTCTCGATGCCCTGCAGGATGAGGAAGGCGTTGAAGGGGCTCAGGCACAGGCCGAGGTCGCGCAGCAGGGTCTCGCGGGCCTTGAGGAGGTAGCTGCTGCGGCCGCGCGTGTCGGGGAGCTTGCGGCATTCCTCGCCCCACACGACGTTGCCGTAGGCGGGGTCGGGCCGGGTCATCTGCGGGTGGCGGGGCGAGTTGTCCCAGTCGAAGTTGCCGCTGTCCACGATGATGCCGCCGATCGCCGAGCCGTGCCCGCCCAGGTATTTCGTGCCCGAGTAGACCGTGACCGCCGCGCCGTGCTCGAACGGGCGGCAGGTGAACGGCTGCAGCGTGTTGTCCATGATCAGCGGGATGCCGTGGCGTGCCCCGATCTCGGCGACCTCACCGATGGGGAAGATCCGCAGACGCGGGTTGGGCAGCGTCTCGCCGAAGTAGAGCCGGGTGCGGTCGTCGGTCGCCTCCTCGAAGTTCTTCGGGTCGGCCGGGCTGACGAACCGGGTCTCCACGCCGAGCCGTTTCAGCGTGGCGCCCAGCAGGCTCCAGATGCCGCCGAAGAGTTCGTTCGAGGAGACGATGTTGTCGCCCGCCTCCACGAGGTTGAGGATCGCCAGCGTCACCGCCGCGTGGCCCGAGGCCGTGGCCAGGCCGGCGACACCGCCGTCTATCTGGGCCATGCGCTCTTCGAGCACGTTGAGGGTGGGGTTGCCGAGGCGGGTGTAGGCGTGCCCGTTGCCCTCCAGGCCGAAGAGCCCGGCCGCCATGTCGGCGTCGGGGAACTCGTAGGCGGCCGTCATGTAGATGGGCGTGATGAGCGGCGGGTTGACACCCATCCGGACGTGTCGGCCGCCCTGGATGGTCGCCGACTCGCGCCGGGCGTACCCGCGGTCGTCGAACAGCGCCGCTTCGTCGGTGGACAGCATGAAGGAAGGTCCTTTCGAGAGGTGGGGAATGTGTGCGCGAGACAGCGAGAACATAGGGATTGTTCAACGATCCCACAATGCAACGACCGCATGCTGGGACGGCAATGCCCTCTCAAGCGGCCGTGATGCGACATACCTTGCTCTTACGGCCGACTCCCGGACGAAGTCACGATCCGGCCAGGTCACGAGGTCACAGATACGTCATGGTCTGGTAGAGCTCCTCGAGCCGGCGGTTGACGCGCCGCATCCAGCCCCCGGCCCGGGTCACCAGCCGACGGAGCGCCGTGCCACCGGTCACGCGCTCACCGACCGCTCGTGCAGCAACGACACCGCGCGACGGGCGGAACCGATGGCTCCGGCCTGCCAGCCGATGTAGTGCGTCAGCCAGTCACCGGCGAAGTACACCCGGCCCGCGGGCTGGTTGAGCAGGTCGTAGGCGGCGCCGGAGTTCTCCGGCCACTCGATCCAGCCGCCCTCGATATGCGGTATCCGATGCCAGGCGACGGCGAATCCCGAGGCGAGTTCCTCGCGGTGGGCCGGACCATGGATGCGCTCGCCCAGCGAGACGGCCCGTGCGATGCGCTCGCGCGGCGGCAGCTCGCCGAACTCCAGCGCGTCCTCGCGGTAGTGGTAGTAGCCGACCAGTACTCCGCGTGCGGAGTGGAAGCCGTGCGAGGGGTACCAGACGTGCGTCAGCGGCAGATCCGTCTCGGTGATGCCGCCGTAGATGCGGTGGTCCTCCTCCCACCAGCGGCGCCGGTACTCGAGGCCCAGCTTGCCGACCGCCAGCGGCGCCGGCGTGCGCAGCGCCGACTGCACCGCCGGCCCCAGGTTGTGCGCCGTGCGTGCCAGCACATGGGGCGGCAGCGCCGCCACACAGAAGTCGGCGCGCTCGACGTGCTCCCGGCCGCGCGCGTCCGCGTACCGCACCTCGACGCCGGTGCCACGGTCGCGGATCTCCCTGACCGCACAGCCGTAGGAGATACGCCGCTCGCCGATCCTGTCCACGAAGGCCCGGACGATCCGGTCCATGCCGCCGACCGGCTGGAACATCATCATCGCCTGGTCGTAGTCGACCTCGAAGGAGAGGTAACGGCCGCTGCCCCGGGCGAAGTACTCCGCGAGCGACGGCAGCTCGCCGTACGGGTCGCCCGTCGCGGCGGCGGCTCCGGGCGGGGTGCGGTAGCCGCGGCGGGGGCCGCCCCGGTACGCCCGGTCGTCCGCGCGCCCGCCGATGGCACCGAAGTCCCCGAGGAAGGCCAGCAGCCGCTCGCGGTCCTCGGCGGTCAGCTCCTTGTCGAGCGCGTTCCGGTCGACCGCCTTCGCCAGCAGCTCCGACACATAGCCATGGGCGTCGGCCTTCACGGTGCGGTGCCGCAGCGGCGTGCCGACCCCGTCCAGGTAGACGTACGCGTCCGCGTTCTGGTTCGCGAACGGCTCGATGGGAACACCCAGCTCACGGCAGTAGTCGAGCGTGACCATGTGCTGTGCGATACGGGCGGGGCCCGCGTTCAGATACTGCCCGGCGGAGAACTCCGCCCGCTGCGTACCGCCGTTCAGCTCGCGCTCCTCGGTGCCCGCGCGCACTGTCCAGTTGCGGCCGCCCGGACGGGCCTTGGCCTCCAGGATCCGGCAGTCGTAACCGGCCTTGGCGAGCTCGTACGCCGTGGTCAGACCCGCGACACCGGCGCCCAGGACGACGACCCGCGGCGCCTTGCGCCCATCGGTGAAGTCGCCGGCGCGTGGGGGCACGTACGCCCTCGCGGGCTGCGCCGCCCGCGCGTCGGGGGCGAGCCCGAGCGCTCCCATGGTCGCCCACAGCACCCCGGCGCCGCCCGCGGCGCCCACCTTCCGCAGGAACTCCCGTCTGCTGCCGTACGCATCTGTCACCACTGTCTCCCCACCTCACGTGCCGTTCGTGACAGCGAAGAGAATCCGGTCCCGGTCGCCCCGGGGGAATGGCCGCTCGGTCGCTCGGCCGGGCCGGCCGGCCGGCCACTGCCCCGCCTGCCCGATCGGGCACCCCGACCGGCCGACCGAGCGGCTCTCCCCCACGTACCTCTCGTGCGGCGAGGCTGACCACCCGAGCGCATACCGCCGAAGTGGAGACGGAGAGGAGTCGGTGATGAGCGAGGTGTACTCCATGGACCCGCGTACGGGTCTGACGATGGAGATGGTCGCGGAGGACTCCGACGCCCGGGAGGTCGCCCGGGTCTGCGCGGCCGCGGCCGAGGCCGCGGTGGGGCTGGACCGCATGGGAGCGGCCGGCCGGGCGACGCTGCTGGAGGCCGTCGCGCGCGAGCTGGAGAGCGACGGTGCCCTACTGGTCCGGACAGCCGACCGGGAGACCGCGCTGGGCGCCGAGCGGCTGAGCGGCGAACTCGCCCGGACCTGCGGTCAGTTGCGCTTCTTCGCCGATGTCCTGCGGGAAGGCTCCTACGCCGACGCGGTGATCGACCGGGCGGCGGCCGCGGACGACACCGGACCGGGGCGGCCCGACATGCGGCGGATGCTGCTGCCGCTCGGTCCCGTCGCCGTCTTCGGCTCCAGCAACTTCCCGCTCGCCTTCTCGGTCGCGGGCGGTGACACAGCCTCGGCCCTCGCCGCGGGATGCCCCGTCGTCGTCAAGGCCCACCCCTCTCACCCCGCGACCAGCCTGGTGGCGTTCCGCGCGGTCACCCGGGCCGTGGCCGCCTGCGGCGCGCCGGTCGGCACGGTGGGGATCGTCTGGGGGTTCGACGCGGGCCGCACCCTGGTCCTGGACCCCCGCATCAAGGCCGTCGGTTTCACGGGCTCGCTCTCGGGCGGCCGGCATCTGCACCGGCTGGCGACGTCACGCCCCGAACCGATCCCCTTCCACGGCGAACTGAGCAGCCTCAACCCGGTCTTCGTCACACCCGGTGCGGCACGGGAACGGGCCGAGGCCGTGGGCCGGGGATTCGTCCAGTCCTTCTCCTTCGGGCACGGCCAGGTGTGCACCAAGCCCGGGCTGCTGCTCGTCCCGGCCGGCGCCGACGGTGCGGCACTGCGCGAGGAGGTGGCACGGGCCGTGGCCGAACTCGCCCCCTCGTGGCTGCTCAACGACGGCATCCGCAGCATGTTCCGGCAGGGGGTCGAGCGGCTGTCCACGCTGCCCGGGGTGCGCCCGGCCGCCGCCGGCCGGCCCGCGGGTGACGACGAGCGGCTGGTCGGCGCGGCCCTGGTGAGTGTCGACGCCAAGGAACTGCTGCACGGTGCGGCACCCCTCATGGAGGAGTGCTTCGGCCCGTTCGCCGTCCTGGCCGAATACCACGACACCACCGAACTCGAAGAGGCGGCGGAGGCGCTGGCCGGGCAGCTGTCCTGCGCGGTGCACGCCACGGACGACGATCACGAGCTGGCGGGACGGCTCCTCGACCGGCTGACACGGTCCTGCGGACGAATCGTCTGGAACGGTTTCACGACCGGCGTGGCCGTCGGCTGGGCCACCCACCACGGCGGTCCGTACCCCGCGACGACCTCCCCCGAGCACACCTCGGTCGGCGCCGCGTCCATCGGCCGGTTCCTCCGCCCCGTCTGCTACCAGTCCGTGCCCGACGCCCTGCTCCCGCCCCAGTTGCGCGACGCCAACCCCCTCGAGCTCCCCCGCCGCGTGGACGGCGTGCGCTGCTGACGAGAGCGCGGCCGGCGACGTGACGCCGGACAGGCCGAACGGACGGCGCAGGCCGAACGGACCGTCGAGCAAGGAGAGCAGACCGGGAAAGCCCTGCGGGCCAAGCAGGCGGAGCAGACCGAGCAGGCAGGGCACACCGAACGGAAAGCGCTTGCACCCATTCCCCCTCGACGCCATACTCACTTCCGGTGTGTTACGTACTTGCTGTGCCTGTCCGGCTCAGCCCACCGTCGCCGTGGACAGATCAGCGCCGGCCATCCGCCCGCCCCGGTGACCGACGTACGAGGGGGACGCTCCATGTCCACGACCGCTGAGCGCGTGGCTGTACTGACCAGAAGCGAAGTGCTCCGCATGGGGGTGCGGACCCTCCTGGCGCGCACCCCGGGCGTCGCCTCCGTCCGCGACCACGTGTACGAGCCGCAGGCCGCCGCCGCCATCGACTTCACCGACGTGGACGTTCTGCTGCTGTCCTGCCCCCGGGAGGAGTGGGTCCGGGACACCGCTCGCCGCGCGGGCGCGGCCGGCGCGAAGGTGCTGCTCCTCCTGGACGAACGCATGGTCGCCGACCCCGACTCGATCCGCGGGGTCGTCGCCCACGGCGTGCTGCTGAAGCACGAGCTGACATCCGATGCCCTGGCTCTGGCGTTCACCCAGATGCGAACCGGCGGCTTCCCGCTGCCCTCCGCGTTCTCGCACGCACTGATCAGGCATTCTCCGGGCCCGTCCCCCGACGATCGAGGGCGCATCGCCATGCTCACACCGCGCGAGCGGGAGACGCTGGCGCTCCTGGTGGAGGGACTGAGCAACAAGCTGATCGCGCGTCGGCTGCGGATCTCGGAGCACGGCGCGAAGCGGCTGGTGGCCAACATCCTCGCCAAGATGAACTGCCCCAATCGCACCCAGGCGGCGGCCATCGCCGTGCGCGAGGACGCCGTGCAGCTGAGCCGGGTCTGAATAACGCTCGGCAGGGGCGCTTCTGCATACGGGTCAGATCTGGTTCTCGCCGCCGTCGGCGTAGAGGTTGGCGCCGAGGATGAAGCTGCTCTGGTCGGAGGCGAGGAAGGCGACGACCGCGGCGATCTCCTCGGGGCGTGCCATCCGGCCCAGCGCGGTGTCCGCGGCGAGCTTGGCCCGGAGGCCGGCCGCGTTCTCCGGTCCGACCAGGTTGGTGACCCCGGGGGTGTCGACCGGGCCCGGCGAGATGGCGTTGACCCGGACGCCGCGGCCCTTGAGCTCGTTGGCCCAGACCCGGGCGAAGGACCGTACGGCGGCCTTGGACGCCGCGTACAGGCCGAACCCCTCGGCGCCGTTGTCGGCGGCGGTGGAGGCGTTCAGGATCACCGAGGCGCCGTCGTTGAGCAGCGGCAGCGCCTTCTGCACGGTGAACAGCGTGCCCCGCACGTTGATGTCGAAGACGTGGGCGAGGTCCTCTTCCGTGGTCCGCTCCAGCGGTACCAGTGAGGCGGTCGCGGCGTTCGCGAAGACCACGTCCAGACCCCGGCCGCGGGCGCGGACCGCGTCGTACAGCCGGTCCAGGTCGGTCAGGTCGGAGATGTCTCCGGCCACCGCGGTGGCCCTCGCCGCACCGATGGTCTCGACGGCCGCGTCGAGTTCACCCTTGCGTCGGCCGGTGATGAACACGTGCGCGCCGTCGGCCGCCAGCCGTGCGGCGGTGGCCAGGCCTATCCCGGTGCCGCCGCCGGTGACGACCGCGGTCTTGTCCTTGAGCTGGTACATGGGTTTGACCTCCATGAACTTAAGTACCGATCGGTTCGGAATGCGACGGTAGCAGACTTCCAGACCGATCGATACAGAAGTAGTAGAGTGGAGTGCATGGGAACGCAGCGACAGACGCGGATCGGCCGGCCGAGGGGCTTCGACGCGGACGAGGCCCTCGAACGGGCCATGCGGGTCTTCTGGGAGAAGGGCTACGAAGGCGCCGGCCTCACCGACCTGACCGGTGCCATGGGCATCACCCGCACCAGCATGTACGCGGCCTTCGGCAACAAGGAGGACCTGTTCCGCAAGGCGCTGGAGCGCTACACCGAGGGCCCCGCCTCCTATGTGGCCCGCGCCCTGGAGGAGCCGACCGCCCGGCAGGTGGCCGCCGCGTTCCTCAACGGCTCCGTGCGGGCCACCACCCACCCCGACTGCCCCGCCGGGTGCCTCGGCGTCCAGGCATCCCTCGCCGCCGGCGACACCGCGGGCCACGCCCGCGATGCCCTCGTCACCTGGCGCAACGAGGGCACCGCGCGTCTGCGCGACCGGTTCCGGCGCGCCGTCACCGAAGGCGACCTGCCCCCCGACACCGATCCCGGACAGCTCGCCCGCTACCTCATGACCGTGGCGAACGGCATCGCCGTCCAGGCCGCCAGTGGCGCTACCCCTGACGACCTGCGGCAGGTGGCCGACATGGCGCTGCGGAGCTGGCCGCCCGCCTGACCGGCCGCCGTCTCCGCCCGCGCCGCCCGCTTGCGCTGCCCCGCCGCCACGGCACCGCGGACCGCTACCGGCCGGGACATCAGCGCTGTGCGGTCCCGGAACGGGTGAGAATCGACGTCCGGTCCGACGACGGCTGCGCGCCACCGGTCAGTTTCCCGCCCTCGATGTCGACGTCGGGGACGAGGCGGTCGAGCCGGTGCGGCAGCCACCAGGCCCGGTCGCCGAGCAGGGCCAGTACGGCGGGCACGATGGTCATCCGGACGACGAAGGCGTCGCAGGCGACCGCGACCGCGAGGCCGAATCCGATCGACTTGATCGTGAGATCGTGGGAGCCGACGAAGCCCGTGAACACCGTGATCATGATGAGGGCGGCGGCGGTGACGACCATGGAGCGCGTTCCGGTGTCGGCCTCGGTGCCGACGGCCAGCTTCCGGATGGCGTCGACCAGGTCCTTCAGCAGGTCGATGGCGCGCTGGGACTCCGTGCCGGGCAGGGTGAGACCCGTGGTGTTCGTGCTCGTGGTGCTGACGGCGGCGGCGCCGACGGCGCCCAGGACGACAGCCCACAGGAGGACCGCGAGTCCGCGTCGCCGGAAGGCGAGGCGGCCGATCCTGTGGAGCAGGGCGGCCATGAGGTGTGCAACTTTCGCGTGCGGTCGGTCGTAGGGGATCGCTCCGTGTGACCGCGTCCGGCCGTCGCAGGGCGTCGGTGCTCAGGAGGCGCGGCAGGCGGGTCGTCCGGCCTCTCGTGCGGGTCGCGCGTGACGGCAGCCGTCACGTACCGGTCGTCAGCGAGGCGGTCGCCGGCGGAGGCGATGCCGGCTGGTGTCCGCGGCCGTCATCCGGCCGGGCTGTCCGAGGGCTGAGGCTTGCCGAGCATCTGGCAGGTGGCCGCTTCGACGAGGGCCTTGTTCGTGGTGGCGGCCTTCTCTTCCTTGATGCCGAAGTTCGTGCTCGTCAGGACGGCGACGCTGCGCCGGCCGCTCGCGTCGGTGTAGATCTCGCTGGAGTAGCCGGGCAGGCCGCCGGTGTGCCCCCAGACGGTGCCGCAGGAGGTGTCCACCCGCATCAGCCCCAGTCCGTAGCCGCCGCCCTCCTCGGGAGCGTCGACCGTGGTGCGCATCTGCTTCATCTGCGCCTCGGGCAGCAGCTCGCCGGAGATCAGCGCGGTCAGGAAGCGCTGCCAGTCCTGTGCGGTGGAGACCATGCCGCCTGCCGCCCAGGACCAGCTCGGGTCGACGGCGGAGGTGTCGATGTTGTCCCCGGAACGCTCGGGACCGGCGAATCCGACGCCTTCGGGCAGGTCGACGGTCCCGGAGAGGATGGTCCTCAAGCGCTCGGCGTCCGGCTCGTAGCCGGTCACGTGCTGCTGGCCGGTGTTCCAGTCGGCCTTCGTGGCGAGGTACGAGTCCTTCATGCCGAGCGGCCCGGTGATCTTCTCCTCGATCAGTTCGGCCAGGCCGCTCCCGGTGGCCTTCTCGAGAATCAGTCCCAGCGCCTCGTAATTGGCGTTGCTGTACGAGTACGTCTCGCCGGGCTCGGCCGGCGGGTCCTGTCCGGGCGTGATGGCGAGCAGCTCCTCCGGTGTCCAGGTGCGCTTCTCCTGACCGGTGAGGGAGGGCAGGAATTCCGGGGTCAGCAGGAAGTCGCCCAGGCCGCTGGTGTGGTCGAGCAGCATCCGTACGGTGATGTCCGCGCCGCCCTCGACCAGGCCGGGCAGCCACTTCTCGACCGAGTCGTCGAGGCTGATCTTCTTCTCGGCGACCTGTTGCAGGACGAGGGCCGCGGTGACCGTCTTGGTGTTGGAGCCGACCCGGAACTGGTCGTCGGCGGCGATGCGGTGGTCGCCCTTCGTCCAGGCGGCCTGCTTCGCGATCTCGACGGGCGCCCCGTCGCCGGAGTCGACCCGGACGATGACACCGAGGGAGCCGGTGTCCGCCGCCTGCTGCGCGAGGCGGGCCAGCCGCGCGTCGGCCGCCGGGCTCGCCGCGCTCTGCCCGGCCGCCGGTTCGGCCCCGTCCGAGCAGCTCACGAGCGCCACGCCCATGCAGGTCACCAACGCCATGGTGAGCGCTCCCCGGCGGATCCGGTGACGGCGAGACAGTGTGTATGCGGCCATGGCGAGGTCCCTTCGGCGCGTGACGATGTGCTGCGTGCGTCGAGGGACCGGGCACGCACCTGGCGTGCGGCCGTTCGGCGGGTCCCGCGCACAACAACCATTCAGTCAGCGGCGCGCACCCGGTACATCGCTCGATGGCGGGCTTCCCGCCGGCGCGGGGTCATTCCAAGGAGTGACCCGCAGGGGTACGGCGCCCCGCCGGCCCGGTCGGTCAGGACAGGGTGTTCCTGGCCAGCACCGCCGCCTGCGCTCTGCTCTGGCAGCCGGTCTTCGTCAGCACGCGGCTGACGTGGGTCTTCACCGTGTGCAGGCTCACCACGAGCCGGTCGGCGATCTCGGCGTTGCTCAGCCCGTCCCGGATCAGTCGCAGGACGTCGGCCTCCCGCTCGGTGAGGTCCCTCAGCCGGGCCAGCTCCTGGTCGCTGGGCCGGCGCCGGCCGCTGAGATGGCCCTCGATGATCCGCTGGGTCACCGCGGGGCTCAGCGCGCTGTGCCCGGCCGCCGCGGCACGCACGGCCCCGGTCAGCTCCTCGTACGAACTGTTCTTCAGCAGGAACCCGGACGCCCCGGCCGCCAGCGCGTCGTCGACGTACTCGTCCAGGTCGAACGTGGTCAGCATGAGCACCCGGCTGCGCCCCGGCCCGAGCAGTCCCCGGCGGCCCAGCTCGGCCAGGGCCCACAGGCCGTTGCGGCGCGGCATGCGGATGTCCATCAGCAGCACGTCCGGCCGCAGCCGCGCGCACACCTCGACGGCTTCCGCACCGTCGTCCGCCGTGCCCGCCACGGTGATGTCCGCCTGGCTGTCGAGGATCGCGCTCAGCCCGGCGCGGATGATCGGCTCGTCGTCCACGACGAGCACGCTGATCTGCTCAGACACCGGCAGGCTCCCACGGCATCGTGGCCGCGACGCGGAAGCCGCCGTCATCGGTCGGGCCCGCGGTGAGTTCGCCGTCCAGCGCACCCACCCGTTCCTCCATGCTGACCAGGCCGAGCCCGACCCCCGCGCCGGCCGTGCCGCGCCGCGCCGCGCGGCCGTTCACGACCTCGCACCGCAGCTTCCCACCGTCGACGCCGTCGACACTCACCCGGACCGGCGCCCCGGGCGCGTGCCGACGCGCGTTGACCAGTGCCTCCTGCACGACGCGGTACGCCGCCAGCTGCACCGGCCCCGGCACGGACTCCAGCTCGATGCCCGTCGTCAGCTCGACCGTCCCTCCCGCGGCACGGTGACTGTCCAGCAACGCGTCCAGCTCACCGAGATCCGGCACCGGCTGGAGCGGGACCGCGTCCGCGGGGTCGCGCAGCATCCGCAGCAGGTCACGCAGCTCGCCGCTGCTCTGCCGGCCCGCCGCCGCCAGCCCGTCGACCTGGGCACGGGCCCAGTCGGGCAGTTCCCCGCCGCGGGCCCGCAGGGTCTCCGCGTGCACGACGAGCAGGGTCAGCGAGTGCGCGACCACGTCGTGCATCTCACCGGCGATCCGTGTCCGCTCGCGTTGCGTGGCCTGCGCCGCCTCCAGGGCCTGCGCCCGGCGCGCGTCGGCCGCCCGCCGCTCGGCCGCGGCCAGCAGTTCCTGCCGGGTCCGCGCGGCGAACCCCATTGCCCACGCCAGCGGCATCGGGGCCAGCGCGGCGAGGACGTCCAGGCCGCCCTGGAAGTCGCCGGAGTCGGTCGTCATCCGGTTCAGCCACAGGCCGGCCATGCTCAGCACGCTGACGCCGAGGACCGCCGACACGGTCCGCCGCCAGCTCGTGCCGTGGTTGCCCAGGTTGTAGAGCAGCACCGCCAGCGGCAGGAAGACCAGCGGCGACAGCTTGGCTCCCGCGCCCGCACTCCCCACCAGCGCGGCCAGAAGGGACCCGAAACCCACGACGAAGGCGGTGGCCGGCAGCCGCCGCCTCAGCAGCAGGACTCCCACGCCCACCGCCTCGTACACCGTGAGCGACGCCCAGGCCGGCCCGGAGGTGTCCACGTACGGCTGCGACAGCAGCGCCGGCAGAAACGTCAGTACGACCAGCCCGGTGTCGGCGCCCCACCCCGGCCACCTGCCGTCCATCACTCTCATCCGTCCGACACTATGACCTCGCACGCGGGCCTTCGTCACTCCAAAGAGCCACTCGCACCCGGCGTGCGAGTGGCTCGACCCGCCTCACCGAGGACCGGAGGTGAGCGCGCGCCGGGCAGCGGTCAGCAGAGCGAGCACCTCGGCGGCGGCCGCCCGCACGGTTGCCTCATCCACGGGGACCGGCGGTTCGACTGCCGCCTCGACGGTGTGTCCGAGCAGGTCCGCGCGATGGTCCGGAGAGGCGGCCTCGCCCTCGGGGACCGCGACGCCTCCGGTGATGAATCCGGCCAGGACCGCGTCGATCGTGTGGATCTGGTCCGCCGCCGGCATGGTGCGTGTGACCAGTCCGTGCGAGCGCCAGACGTCGACAAGGCGCGCGAGCAGGTCGTGGAAGCCGAGTTCCTGTGCCACGGAGCGTCCGCTGGCGGGGGCGGCGAGCGCGCCCAGGACGTCGGTGTCGCCGGTGTGAATGGCCCGGGCGAGGGGGCGTCGGGACTGCTGCCGGAAGACCTCCCGCACCAGGCGACCGGGCAGGGCGATGACGACGTCCTTCTCGACGCTCTCGGCGACCGCACCGATCACCTCGCCGAACTCGTGGCGCAGCAACTCGGTGAACAGCACCTGTTTGGTCTTCCAGTGCAGGTAGACGGTGCCTTTGCCGATGCGTGCGCGGCGCGCGATCTCGTCGATGGTGACCCGCTTGTAGCCCCACGCCGCCAGCAGTTCGCGTGCGGCGGCCAGGATGCGCTCGGCACGTTCGCGTTCGGCGTCGCCGGAGTCGGGGATGTGCTTCGTACTCACCGGTTCAGCATGCCACCTCAAGACCGCGTGACCAAATGTCTAAATTGGTCACGCAGTTCTGTCGAGTGTTACGTTCGCCTCATGACCTCTTCAGCCCTTCCCCCGCGCGACACCCGTCGTCGCGCCCTCATCGTCGGTTCCGGCATCTCCGGCCTGGCCGCAGCTCTGACCCTGCACCGAAGCGGCTGGGACCCCCTGGTCGTCGAGCGGGCGCCCGAGCGCCGGACCGGCGGCTACTTCGTCCGCTTCAACGGCCCCGGTTACAGCGCCGCCGAACGCCTCGGGCTGCTGGATTCACTGCCCGATCGACGCGACCCGCACGGACGCACCTACGAGGTCGACTCCCGCGGCCGGCTCTTCCCCGGTCTCGCCTTTCCGGAGACCGTCAACGGCACCCCGTTGCGCATGCTTCTGCGCAGCGACCTCGAACGCGTCCTGTACGAGGAGGTCGAAGGGAAGGTGCGGATCCGCTACGGCGTCGGCCCCGCCACCGTCACCCAGGACCGGCGGCAGGTGAGCGTCACCCTGACCGACGGGTCGGTGGAGACGGCGGACCTGCTGATCGGCGCCGACGGCATCCACTCCACCGTCCGCTCCCTGCTCTTCGGACCGGAGGACCTCTACCGCAAGGACTTCGACCACGTCGTGGCCGCCTGCGTCATGGACGAGCCGCTGCCCGGACTGAGCGAAGGCGACTCCGTGGTCGCCACCGCCCCCGGCCGCTCCGCCTGGGTCAACACCTACCGCGACCACCCGCCGGTCGCCTTCCTCCTCTACCGCACCCCGTGGCCCGCCGCCGAGGCGCGGAAGGAACCAGCCGTCGCACTGCGCGAGGCATTCGCCGGCTTCGGCGGGAAGGTCGTGCCCGCGATGCTGGACGCGATGGAGCGGTCCGGCACCGAATCCGTCCTCTTCGATCAGGTCAGCCAGATCCGGATGAGCCGCTGGAGCCACGGCCGCACCGTGCTGCTCGGTGACGCCGCCTGGTGCATGACCCTCCACTCGGGCCAGGGCTCCGGCATGGGCATCGCGGGCGCCGACCTCCTCGCCCGTTCCCTGCGTGAACACGATGATCTGTCCGCCGCTCTGGGCACCTGGGAACAGCAGTTGCGCCCCCTGGTGGACCGTCATCAGAAAGAGGCGCTGCTCATGCAGCACTTCTTCATGCCCGCCAACCGCTTCGGCTACCACGCCCGCCGCGGGTTCATCCGTGCCACGGGCACCCCGATCGGCGCGAAGCTCGCGAAGACCCTCATGGGCTGACGCACCCCGCCGGCCCCGGCGTCCGGCCCGGCGGGGCGGTCTCAGGCGGTGTCAGGGCGGTGTCAATCCGCCGCCGTCGGTGACCACGCTCCGCATCAGCAGGTCGAAGTGCTCGCGCACGTGCTCGACCAGGTCGAACGTGGGGTCCATGAGCCACTGGGTCGTCAGGCCATCCGCGCAGGCGACCAGCGCGCGGCCCAGTGCGTCGGGATCGACGTCGGCCCTGACCAGTCCCGCGTCGCACCTACGAGTGGGGCGATCTCAAGGGCGATCCGCGCCGCATGACCGAGCGCTACTTCGACGCCCACCTGTACGTCACCAACTGGGGCACCCACCGGCTGATGCTCCGCCTGCCCAAGCGCACCCTGAGTCTGCCCACGGTGCAGCCCTACTCCCTCGACCCCCATGTCGGCGCCTGGACCACCCGCACCCACCTCCTGCTCGACCTGACCAGCGAGGACGAGGAAGGCGACTGGGTCGAGGGCGCCGACGACTCACTGGCCGCCCTCATCGGCGTACGCGACGAACTCGCCACCGGCGACCTGCGTCCCCTCTACCTCGCCTGGCTCTCCGCGCTCACGGTCTGGGAACTCGAGGACGACGACGAGGAGAGCTACCAGGCCTGCCCGGAGCCGCCCGTCCCGGCCGGGCTCGGCGAACTGACCGCCCCACAGCGCGCGCTCGCCGACTTCCTGCGCGTGGACGAGGACCTGCTGGCCGTCGCGGCCCAGGCCAACCCCACCGCACCCGGGAAACCGACCAAGCGCACCAAGAAGGAACTCGCCCCGCTGATCGCCGCACTGCCCCAGAAGGACAAGGACGCCCTGCTCCTGCGGCTCGCCCTCGGCCCGGAACCCGGGTTGCGCACCGAACTGCTGCACCGCCTGAACGACACCGCCGCCCCCGCCACGGCCCCCGGACGCCGCTCGGCCGCCGCCCTCCTGGACGCCGCGCACACCCTGCGCACGGAACGCCGACAGCGCGCCGAAGCCGACCGGGCCGCGGACCGTGCCCGACACCTGGCCGCCCTCGCGGACGACACCGAGTCCGTCTGGCAGAAGATCGAGGCCCACCTCGCCACCAGGAAGCCCAGCTCCCACGACCAGGCCGTCACTCTCCTCGCCGACCTGCGTGACGCCTGCGCCACCACCGGACGGCACACCGACTTCGGCCGGCGCCTGACCCGCCTGCGCGAGGCCAACCGACACCGCCCCGGCCTCATCCAACGCCTCGATCGCCACGACCTGCGGTGAGAGCTGGGACCTGTCCCCGGTCCCCTTCGGCCACCACTCGCCGGTCAGCGCGAACCGGGACGGGTGAACCTCATGCTGTCCACTGCCCGTCGCCCCCTGTCTCCGGCCGACCGGCACACCGTTGAAGAAGCGCAGGCCTGGAGCTTCGGCCCTCGCGGGTGACGCACCCGGCGACCGCGGCACCGCGGCGTTCCGCCTGGCGTCCCGGTCGGGCCCGCTCCCTGCCCCGACGCGAGAGCCGGACGGCGGCACGAACGAGGCCGGTGCGGCCTCGCCCCGTCCGGCCTGCGGCGCACCCGCCGTGCACCACCTGCGTCCTGGTCCCCCACCGCAACCAATCCACGGTCCCGGCGGGCACGGATTACGTCCGGACATGTCCCGACCGCGGAGGCTCTCGGTGAAAGAAGCGATCCATATCGGCAGAAGGCACTCAGAGGAGCCTGACCTGCAAGAGCTCATGAGTCGCGTGGCTCTGGGGGACGAGCGGGCGTTCGCCCGCGTCTACGACCTCGTGGCGGGTCCGGTGCTGGGTGTCGTACGTGCCGTGCTGCGTGATCACGCACAGTCGGAGGAAGTGGCGCAGGAGGTGCTGGTGGAGGTGTGGCGGACCGCCCCCCGTTACCGGCCCGACCGCGGCACGGCGGTCAACTGGATCCTCACGCTGGCGCACCGCCGGGCGGTGGACCGGGTGCGCTCGGTGGACGCCGCGGCGGCCCGGGACCACAGGGCCGCGCTGCTGGACCAGGTGCCCGAGTACGACGAGGTGGCCGAGTACGTCGAGGCACGCCTGGAGCGGGAACAGGTGCGGCGCTGTCTGCGCACGCTGACCGAGATCCAGCACCAGGCCGTCACCCTGGCCTACTACCGAGGACTGACCTACCGCGAGGTGGCTCAGGCGCTGGGGCTTCCGCTGGGAACCGTGAAGACCCGACTGCGCGACGGACTCATCCGGCTGCGCGACTGCCTGGGGGTGACCGCGTGACGACCGTCGACCTGCACCGGCTGACCGGCGCCTACGCCCTGGACGCCCTGCCCGACGAGGAGAGCGCCGCGTTCGAGCGGCACCTCGCGGGCTGCGGGTCCTGCGCGCAGGAAACGGCCGAACTGCGCGCGACCGCGGCCCGCCTGGGGCTCGCCGTCACGACGGCCCCCTCTCCGAGGCTGCGCGAACAGGTACTGCACCGTGTCACCACCGTCCGGCAGGAGACTCCTGGCACGCCGGCCGAGGCGCTCACCGTACGCCTGGGCCGCCGGACCCGGCTGCTCTCCCGCTGGGCGCTCACCGCCTGCCTCGCGACGGCCGTGACTCTCGGAGGGGCGGCCCTGTGGCAGCACCGACAGGCCGAGGACGCCCGCGCCCGGGCGGACCGGGCCGCCCGGGCGACCGACGACATCGCTGCCGTACTGGCCGCGCCGGACGCCCGGACACGGGCCGCCGGGCTGCCCGACGGCGCCACCGGTACCGTCGTCGTCTCCCGCAGCCGGGACAGGGCGGTGTTCGTCGTCTCCGGGATGGCCGACCCGCCCGGCGGGAGGGTCTATCAACTGTGGTTCGCCGACGGCGGCACCGTGCGGCCGGCCGGGCTGATGGACCCCGGCCGCAGTGACCAGGCCGTGCTGCTGCGGGGCGCCGTCGACGGGGCGTCGGGCATGGGCATCACCGTCGAACCCGCCGGCGGTTCGGAACAGCCCACCTCCGCCCTTCTCGCCCTGATGGATCTCCCTGCCTGAGAGGCGGGTGATCGATCGTCGCCATCATGTGATGAGCCGTCAGCCACCGGTGCGACCACACCAGGGCGTGACCGCGGCGAGGGTCCGGGCCGGTGTGCCGACGGCACCGCTCGGACCGGGCCTCGCCGGGTCGCCTGCGCCTCCGTAGCCGAAGAGGGCGCGGATTGGCCGGAGAACGAAGTGCATCCCATCGAGGGAGCGACCAATCCGTCGGGCTCGTGGGGCCGGATTCCCCACGTGACCGACAACGAGAAGCAATCACGGCACCGGCCGGGGCCGGCACGGGTGCTGCTGGGCGCGCTCAGCGGCGCGCTGGCGGGCTTCGCCGCGCTCGCGGTCGCCGAGGCCGTGGCCGGAGCGGTCCGCCCGCAGGCCGGGCCCGTCGTCGCGGTCGGCGGCGCCGCGATCGACCGTACGCCCGCCGCGGTCAAGGACTGGGCGATCCGTCATTTCGGCACCTCCGACAAACTGGTGCTGCAGCTCGGCATCCTCGCGGTACTGGCGCTCGCCGCGGTGTCGCTGGGCGTTCTCTCGCTGTGGTCCCGGCGCGCCGGGACAGCCGGGGTGCTGCTGTTCGGGGCCGTCGGGGCACTAGCGGCGACCCGCCGGCCGGACTCGGCCGGTCTCGCCGACGCTCTCCCCTCGGTGGTCGGCGCCGCCGCCGGTGCCGTACTGCTGTACGTCCTCGCAGACCGCCTCGTTCCCCGGGGATGCGGGCCCGGCACCCCGGGGGACGGCGAACCGTGGGATCGCCGGAGCTTCGTACTCGCGGCCGGCGGCGCCGCGGCCGCGTCCTGCGGAGCCGCTCTGCTCGGCCGCCGCCTGAGCGGCTCCACCGGCAGGACCGCGGCCGCCTCCCGCAGGAACGTGGTGCTGCCCGCGCCCGGCTCCCCCGCCCCCGCCGTGCCCAAGGGTGCCCAGCTCCGGATCGCCGGGATCAGCCCCTTCGTCACCCCGAACGACTCCTTCTACCGGGTCGACACCGCGCTGGTGGTGCCGAGAGTGGATGCCGCGGCCTGGCGGCTGCGCATTCACGGCCGGGGAGTGCGTCGGCCGGTCACGCTGTCCTTCGACGACCTGCTGCGGCGTGAGCTGATCGAGCGCGACATCACGCTCACCTGCGTGTCGAACGAGGTCGGCGGCCCCTATGCGGGCAACGCCCGCTGGACCGGCGTACGTCTGGCCGACCTGCTGGCGTCGTGCGGCGTGGAACCGCCCTCGAAGGGGGGCCCGGCCGACCAGCTCGTGGCCCGGTCCGTGGACGGCATGACCATCGGCAGCCCGGTCGAGGACCTCATGGACGGCCGCGACGCACTGCTCGCCGTCGGCATGAACGGCGAGCCGCTGCCCTTCGCCCACGGCTTCCCCGTCCGCATGGTGGTGCCCGGCCTGTACGGCTTCGTCTCCGCCTGCAAGTGGATCGAGGACATCGAGCTCACCACGTTCGACGCCTACGACCCGTACTGGGTCAGGCGCGGCTGGGCACGCCGGGCGCCCGTCAAGACCCAGTCCCGGATCGACACCCCCAAGCCGTTCGCACGCCTGAGGGCCGGCACCGTCATGGTCGCCGGGGTCGCCTGGGCCCAGCACCGCGGCATCGACAAGGTCGAGGTCCGCGTCGACGACGGCTCCTGGCAGGAGGCCCGGCTCGCGACCGAGGACACCCGCGACACCTGGCGCCAGTGGTCCTGGCCCTGGGAGGCCACCACGGGCAGCCACACCCTCACCGTGCGCGCCACCGACCGCACCGGCCAGGTACAGACGGACAAACGCACCCGCACCATTCCCGACGGCGCCGCCGGACGGCACTCCGTCGTCGTCACCGTCGAGTGACCCAAGCCACCTCTTTCCCCGACACCGCCGAGAACGCGGCTCAGACCGCTCGGTCCAACAGGAGAAACATGATGAACACCCGTATCCGTCGTACCGCCATCACCCTGGCCGTGGCAGCCGTGCTGCCGCTGGCGCTGAGTGCCTGCTCCGACAACGCCGGCGACTCGGCGGCGTCGAACTCCGGCAAGGCATCGGCCGCCGCCACCGCCTCCGGCGACAGCATGGACGGCTCCGACAACCCCTCTTCCGCGGACGGTCCCTTCGGCCCGGCCTGCTCGGCCGTGCCCGAGACCGGCGCCGGCTCCTTCGACGGCATGGCCCAGGACCCCGTCGCCACGGCGGCGTCCCACAACCCGGCCCTGTCGACGCTGGTCGCGGCCGTGCAGAAGGCCGGCCTGGTCGACACCCTCAACAACGCCCGGGACATCACCGTCTTCGCCCCGACCAACGACGCCTTCGCGAAGATCCCGAAGGCCACGCTGGACAAGGTCCTCAACGACAAGGCCCAGCTGACGAAGATCCTCACCTACCACGTGGTGGGGCAGAAGCTGACCCCCGCGGACCTGCCGAAGGGCTCCTTCGCCACGCTGGAGAAGTCGAGGCTGACCACCTCCGGCTCGGGCGAGTCGTACACGGTCAACGACTCCGCGAAGGTGGTCTGCGGCAACGTCAGGACCGCCAACGCCAACGTCTACATCGTCGACACCGTCCTGATGCCCACCGACTGACGGATCACCACAAGCCGGGCGCCACCGAGGGTGGCGCCCAGCTGTCGTTCCCGGCCCCCACTTTTCCGGTCACGCCCGCGGCACGTACCCGGTCCGGCCGAGCGGCGACGCCACGCCCGCCCCTTTCGCTCTTCCCCGGGCCTACCGCAAGTCGTCGACCGGGGAGCCGGAGTGGTGCGAAGTGCGATCGAACGTTGAACCGGGATGACGGCCACGGAACTGTCACCCGCCCGAACGCGGCCCGCGGCCCACCGAACCAGCGGGAATCCGGCATGGGCGCCAGGAAGCAGCCGCAGCATGCCGTGCGCGGTCCGGTGCCGACGTCGCGGCGGACTCGCCCTCACGGTGTGGCGCACGCGCGAGCGCGCCGAGTGGTTTCCGCCAGGCGCCCGGACGGGTGGCCCGCGGCTGCCAGAATGGGCGGGTCAGCCCTTGGCGTACGCGGCGGGCTCCGATGTTCCTCGGCGCGTGTGCCGCCGACGATCGGGAAGCTCTCCGCCCATGAACGCCCAGCATGGCTCCGCCGAGCGCAACTCTTCCGTCCACCAGCTCAAGGTGCAGCTGGAGGGGGTGAAACCGCCGGTTTGGCGCGGTCTGGTGGTGCCCTCGGATCTCACGCTGGGCTCGCTGCACGACGTGATCCAGTCGGCGTTCGGCTGGCACGACGCACACCTGCACGTCTTCGAGGACCGCCGGGGCGAGCGGTACGCCCCACCCGGCGAAAGCATCGGTGTCCCGGCGCTCGACGAGGAGGAGACCGCTCTCGCGGACGTCCTGCCGCACGCCGGCGACCGTATGGACTACACCTACGACTTCGGCGACGACTGGCTGCACCGGATCACGGTGGAGGCGGTGCGTCCCGCCGGGCCGGGCGAGGGCGAGCTCGCGCTCTGCACGGGCGGGCGGCGGGCCATGCCGCCCGCCGAGGACCTCGGCGGCGTGTGGGCGCTGGCCGAGCTGCTCGGCCGGTACGAGGCCGGTGAGCGACCGCGCCCCACCGTCGTCCGGCACGGCGGTGGGGGTGAGGAGGAGAAGGAGTACGCCGGTCCGCACGACGCGGTACTGGCCTGCCTGTACGAGGAGGGCTTCGATCCGGCCGCCTTCGACCCCGCCGGGATCGGCCGGGCACTCGCCGGAACCCGGCTGCGGCGGACGACGGGCGCGGGGCGCGGTGAACGCGACGGAAGGCGCGGGCGGCCGGTGCCGCCGGGGACGTACCGCTGCGAGTGCGGCGAGCTCCACCCGCTGACCGGCGACTCCGGCGACGGGCCGGCCGAGGAGGAATCGCTGTCCGGCCTGTTCGAGGCCACGGGCCTGAGGCTGCCCGCCGTTCGGCTGCCCGGCGACGCGGAGCTGGCCCACGCGGTACGCGACGTCCCCGTCTTCATGGCCGCGGTGCGGCTGGGGCACTGGTGCGCGGACGGGAGGGAGCTGACCTCGACGGGTGTTCTGCGGCCGGAGCCGGCCCGGCAGGCGATCGAGGAGGCCGAGCTGTGGCGCATCGCCCCGGACGACTGGGGCAACCCACGGGACCGGGCGGCCCGGCTGGCGAGGATACGCGGCGCGGGCGGCATGGAGCTGCTGGACCTGCCCTGGGAGTGGGCGCTGAACTGCGGCTTCGTGGAGGTGGACGGCAAGCGCGCGTACGCCGGCGACGCGCTGCCGGACAAGGAGGACGACGCGGCCCTGCTCGCCGCCTGGCAGGAGGCGGTGGCGGGCGCGGCGGTCGAGCTCTCCCTCTCCGTCCCCGTACTGGACGGCCCCTTGGCCGCACTGCGGGAGCTGATCGACGAGGCTCCGCCGCTGGTCTTCCTCATGCTGCTGCACGCGTACGGGCTGCCGGACGGTGAGTGGCTGGACGTCGCCCGTCACCTCGCGGACGGCTTGGAAGGGCTGGCGGAGGGCCCGGCCCGGGAGCTGGTGTCGCTGCTTCTGACCGAGCAGTACGACAGCACCGCCGAAACGCTGGAGCTGTTCGGCGCCGCCGAGTTCGAGGGCGACGAGGACCTGGTGGACGACGGTGTTCCCGCCCCGCCGGCCGACGGCCCAGGTGGACTGCTGCCGGCCGAACGTCTCCGGCTCACCCCACTGGGCCGCTCGGGCCTGCGTGTGCTGCTGGTCCGGGCGGGCGTCCCGGCGCCGGTGATCGGCTCGCTCGCCCGGGCGGACGCCCGCGAGCTGCTGGCCGCGCTCACCTCCTACCCGTCCGAGGCGGACGCGGCGGCGGAGGTCGCGGGCTGGCTGGCCGGGCGCTCCGCGACGGACGCGGCGGTGCAGGTGGTGGACGCCTGCGACGGCACGGAGCCGGCCGACGCGCTGCGGCGCCTCCAGGCCCCGCGGTTGCTGGCCGCCGTGCTGGCGGCGGACGAACCCGGACGGGCGAAGGCGGTGCTGCGCAAGGCCGCCGTCTCCCGGGTCACCGGTTGCTCGCACGCCGCGGCCTCGATGCTGCGCCGGATCGGGGAGCCCGCCGAGGACGGCGCGGCGTGGGGCACGGAGTGGATGCTGGTGGACGGCGCGCTGCCGTTCGCGCGCCTCGGTGAACAGGCGCTGCGCGAGCGGCTGCTGACCGGTTCCGGAGAAGGCGTACGCCCGCTCGGCCAGCTCGCCGAGCGCGCCGACGACCTGTGGCGCGCCGGTCATCCGCACTCCGGCGAGGTACTCGGCGCGCTCGCCGACGCCGTCAGGCCGGTCGACAAGTCCCTGGCCAAGCGGCTGCGGAAGGCCGCGTACAAGGCGGGAGGCACCAGGTGAGCCGGTCCACGGCAACGATCGACGCGGGGAACGCCGCATGAGCCGGCTCGTGACCGGGTCCGGGACGGGGGACGACACGTGAGCCGACTCGTACGGGAGACCACCGCCGCAGGCGCCGTACCACTGGCCGATCCCGCTGCCGCGGCCTGGGCACGCGAGCGGCTCGCGGCCGGCGGCCTGGCGGCCGTGTTCGTCCCGGCCGATCCGGGGCAGCCGGCCCGGTTCGGCCGCCTGGTGCTCTACCGGCCCTCCGCCGACGCACGCCGCGTGCCCGCGCAGGCCGCCGCTCCCAAGGGGGTGGAGCGGGTCCGACTGCCGCTGGTCCTGCCCCACGGCGGCGGAGTGCGTACCCGTACCGTGGAGGGCTGGGCACTCGGCTGCGGCGACATGCTCGCCCTCCTCCTCGACCCGCCCGCCTCCGGGGTCCATCCCTCGCTCGCCGGATGGGCGGCCGTCGCCCGCCGCGCTCTGCAGCTGCTCGGCGAGGGGCGCCTGTACCCGGCGCTGACCTCCGACACGTACACCACATGGCGCTTCGGGCCACCCGGCGCACGCGGCAAGCGGGACCTGGACGCGCTGGCCGCCGCCCTGCCCCCGTACGCCCACAACCTGCCCGCGCCCCGGACCGGCGACCGGACGCCGTTCATCGCCGAACCGGTCGCCCTGGTCGGGGAGTTCTGCGATGCGCTCGCCGACGCCCTGCCGCGCACTCCGGCCACCGGCTGGGCGATGCCCGGCAACCCGTACGCCGACCGGGCGACCGCGCTGCACCCGCGGCTGGCCGCGTGGGCCGCCGAGGTCGAGGCCGAGCGCGCCGCGCGGGTGAGCGTGGAACTGCGGGTCGAACTCCCGGCCGGACGGCGCCGTGACGTCCGGGCGGCGCTGCAACTGCGCACCGCCGCCGACCCGTCCCTGGTCCTGGACGCCACCGAGCTGTGGGCCGACCCCGGCCGAGCGCACCGTCTGCTCGGTCCGCACGCGGAGGCCGAGACCCTGCTCGCACTGCGCCGCGCGGCCCGCGCCTGGCAGCCGCTGACCCGCCTGCTCGCCGAGGCCGCCCCCAGTGCGCTGCGGCTGGACGACGAGGAGACCATGGACCTGCTGGGCGACGCCACCGACGCGCTGCGCGCGGCAGGCGTGCACGTGCACTGGCCGCGGGAGCTGGTCAGGGCGCTTCAGACGCGGGCGGAGATCGGCGCGGCCACCGCGCCGGGCGCGACCGTGGACACCCTGCTGGGCCGTGACACCCTGCTCGACTTCTCCTGGCAGGTCGCCCTGGGCGGCGAGAAGCTCACCGACGCGGAACTCGGCCGGCTCGCCGAGGCCCGCCGCCCCCTGGTCAGACTGCGTGATCAGTGGGTCGTCGCCGATCCGGGGCTCGTGGCCCGGCTGAAGCGGCGGCGCACCCGCGAACTCGCCCCGCTCGACGCGCTGCAGGCGGTGCTGACCGGCGAACTGGAGGAGGACGGCGAGCGAGTCCCGGTGGACGCGGCCGGCGCCTTCGGCGAACTGGTCGCCCGGCTGCGCGATCCGGAGGACCGCGCCCCCGTCCGGGTTCCGGAGGGCCTGACCGCCTCCCTGCGCGGCTACCAGCGGCGCGGCCTGGCCTGGCTGGCGGACATGACCCGCCTGTCCCTCGGCGGAATCCTCGCCGACGACATGGGCCTGGGCAAGACGGTCACCCTGCTCGCCCTCCACCTGCACCGCCAGGAGCAGGTGGACACCGCGGGCCCCACCCTGGTGGTCTGCCCGGCCTCCCTGCTCGGCAACTGGCAGCGCGAGGCCGCCCGTTTCACCCCCGCCGTGCCGGTGCGCCGCTACCACGGTGGCGAACGCACCCTCGACCACCTCGCCGACGACGAACTCGTCCTGGTCACCTACGGGGTGCTGCGCCGCGACCGGGCACACCTCGCCGCCGTGAAGTGGTCGCTCGTCGCCGCCGACGAGGCCCAGCACGTCAAGAACCCTTACGCCACCACCGCCCGCGAGCTGCGGGCCCTGCCCGCCCGCGCCCGCGTCGCCCTCACCGGCACCCCGGTGGAGAACAACCTCTCCGAGCTGTGGGCGCTGCTCGACTGGACGACCCCCGGCCTGCTCGGCCCGCTGTCCGCCTTCCGCGACCGCTTCGCCAAGCCCGTCGAACGCGCCGCCCTCGGCACGGACGACGAGGAGGAAGCCGCCGAGGCGGCCCACCGGGCCGCCGCGCGGCTCACCCGCCTCACGCGCCCGTTCCTGCTGCGCCGCCGCAAGTCGGACCCCGGCGTCGCTCCGGAGCTCCCGGCCAAGACCGAGACCGACCACCCCGTCACCCTCACCGGCGAACAGGCCGCCCTGTACGAGGCGCAGGTCCGCGAGGCCATGGCCGCCATCGAGGAGGCCGACGGCATCGCCCGCCGTGGCCAGGTCCTCAGACTCATCACCGCGCTCAAACAGATCTGCAACCACCCCGCCCACTACCTGCGGGAGAGCGGCCCGCTGCCCGGCCGCTCCGGCAAGCTGGAACTCCTCGACGAACTCCTCGACACGGTGGTCGCCGAAGAGGAGGGCGCCCTGGTCTTCACCCAGTACACACAGATGGGGCGGCTGCTGGAACAGCACTTCGCCGACCGCGGTGTCCGCGCCCGCTATCTCCACGGCGCCACGCCCGTGCCGCGGCGCGAGGAGATGGTCGCCGCCTTCCAGCGGGGCGAGTTCCCCGTCTTCCTGCTCTCCCTGAAGGCCGCCGGTACCGGCCTCAACCTCACCCGCGCCACCCACGTGGTCCACTACGACCGGTGGTGGAACCCCGCCGTCGAGGACCAGGCCACCGACCGCGCCCACCGCATCGGCCAGGACCGCCCCGTGCAAGTCCACCGGCTCACCACCCAGGGCACCGTCGAGGACAAGGTCGCCCGTCTGCTCGGCGCCAAGCGCGCCCTGGCGGACCAGGTCATCGCCTCCGGCGAGGCCGCCCTGACCGAGCTGTCCGACACCGACCTCGCCGAACTAGTCGCGCTGTCGAAGGAGTTCGACGCATGACTCGCACGACCCTCACGACCGAGGAGCTCACGGCATGACCCCCGCCCGCAAGGCCCCCCGCAGTGGCACGCGCGCCTTCGCCGCCACCTGGTGGGGCCGGGCCTGGGTGGACGCCCTGGAGGGCTCCACCCTCGACGCCGGACGTCTCTCCCGAGGCCGCACCTACGCCCGCAAGGGCATGGTCGGCCCGGTCACCGCCGCCCCCGGAGTACTGCGCGCCGAGGTCGAGGGCAGCGCTCCCTGGCCCTACGACTCGACGGTCCGCCTCCGCGTCCTCACCGACGCACAGTGGGAGACCCTCCTCGACACCATCGCCGCCCGGGCCGGCCGTACCGCCGCCCTCCTCGACGGCGAGATGCCCGCCGACCTCGTCGACGACGCCCGCGCCGCCGGCGTACCCCTGCTGCCCGAACCGGGCGAACTGGACCCGGAGTGCTCCTGCCCCGACTGGGGCCACCCCTGCAAGCACGCCGCCGCCCTGTGCTACGCCACCGCCGCCCATCTCGACTCCGATCCCTTCTGGCTCCTCACCCTGCGCGGCCGCACCAAGGACGCGGTCCTCACCGCGCTGCGTACCCGCCGCCGAGCCCTCACCGGCGCCGCGTCACCGGTCGACAGCACGCCCGGCAGCCGGGGCGTGCCCGCCCGCGCGGCGTTCACCTCCTGGGACGGCACCTTCGCACCGCCCGCACCCGAACCGGCCGAGAACCCACCCGGCGCCACCGCCCCCGAAGCGGCCCCTCCCCCGCCCACCAGCACGCCCCCACCCGACGCCTCCTTCACCCTGGACGACCTCGGCGCACTCACCCAGGACACCGCCCGGTGTGCCCGCCGCCTCGCCGCCGGGCACACCGCCTCACTCGTCTCCACGCCCGTCGAGGACGCCGTACGTCTCGCCGCCTCCGGCATCGGCGAGGCCCGCTTCCACCACCTCGTGCGCGCCGCCGGCCTGCCCCCGCTGGACTTCGCCCGCCTGGTCCGCGCCCACCGCCACAGCGGACCGGCCGGCGTCGCCACCGCCCGCACCTCCCTCACCCCCGATCCCGCGGCCATGGCCGCGGCCCGCACCGCCCTGACCGCTCCCGACACCGCGGACGGGACCGCCGGCACCCCGCCCCTGCGCGTCTGGCGCAACCGCCTCACCGTCGACGCCGAAGGCATCCAGATCCGCCTCGGCCCCGACCACCGATGGCACCCCTATGTCCGCGAAGGCCGCGGCACCGCCGCCGAATGGTGGCCCTGCGCTCCCGCCACCGCCGACCCGGCCGCGGCCCTCCTCGCCGCCCGGACCGCCGCCGTGGCGCACTGAAGCGAAGGCCGCCTTCCGCTGCCGCTCATTCCGGCCGACTCGGCTCACACCGACCCCACGCCGCACTACGGTGTTCGCATGGCAGGCAAGAAGGTGGCCATCACCCTCGACGAAGCCCTGGTCGAGGCCCTGGCCAGTGTCGCCGAGGAGGAGGGCGTCCCACTTCCCCGGCTCGTCGCCGAGGCAGCCGAGCCGGGGCTACGGCTGCGGGCCGGCCGGGCGGTGATCCGGGAGTGGCAGGCCGAGCACGGCGCCTTCACCCCGGAGGAGCTCGCCGCCGCCCGCGCCGACATGGCCGCCGCCGACGCCGAGTACCTCAGCGGCCCGGGAGTCTCGGCGGCGTGAACATCCCCTACCTGTACGACGCCGGTGCGCTGATCGCCATCGACGACGGTGACCGGCGCATATGGGCCCGCCACAGACTGACTCCCGACGACGGCCGGGACATCCACGTTCCCTCCGTCGTCGTCAACCGGGCCTGGCGGGACGCACGCCGCCAGGTCAGGCTCGGCAAGTTCCTCGCGGGATGCCACGTCGTGCCCGTAGGCAGGACCTCCGACCCGGACGACATCCACGCCCTCGTCGACACCCAGGCCGTCAAGCCCGCTCCCGTCATCCGCACCGTCTGACCCGCGAGCGGGTCTCCGGCAGACGTTGCCGACGCACCCCCGGGTCGGACTACCCTCTTGTCCGGCCGACCGGGGGGCAGGGATCACGCATCACCACGGCACATGCGAACACATGCGAACGGCTGCGGTGACGCCAGCTCACGGACGTTGTGGGCGAACTCCGCGAACGCGGCAGTCATACCCCTCGACAAGCTTCCTGACCTGCGGCTTCATTGCCGAGGCCAGGAAGCCGGAACGGTCACACGTTGAACCGGAACTCCACCACGTCCCCGTCCTGCATCACATACTCCTTGCCCTCCATGCGCGCCTTGCCCTTGGCGCGCGCCTCGGCGACGGAGCCCGTCTCGACCAGGTCCCCGAAGGAGATGACCTCGGCCTTGATGAAGCCCTTCTGGAAGTCGGTGTGGATGACACCGGCGGCCTCGGGAGCGGTGGCGCCCTTCTTGATGGTCCAGGCGCGGGACTCCTTGGGGCCGGCTGTCAGGTAGGTCTGCAGGCCGAGGGTGTCGAAGCCGACGCGGGCGAGGGTCGCGAGGCCGGGCTCGTCGGCGCCGACCGACTGGAGGAGCTCCAGGGCGTCCTCCTCGTCGAGCTCGGCGAGGTCCGCCTCCAGCTTGGCGTTGAGGAAGATGGCCTCGGCGGGGGCGACCAGGGCGCGCTGCTCGTTCTTGAAGTCCTCGTCGGTCAGCTCGTCCTCGTCGACGTTGAAGACGTAGAGGAAGGGCTTCGTGGTGAGGAGGTGCAGGTCGTGGAGGAGCTCGGCGCGCTCGCTGCCCTGGACGATGCCGTGGGCGAAGAGCGTGTCGCCCTTCTCCAGGATCTCCTTCGCCTCCTCGACCGCCTTGACCTTGGGCGCCACGTCCTTCTTGATCCGCGACTCCTTCTGGAGGCGGGGGAGCACCTTCTCGATCGTCTGGAGGTCCGCGAGGATCAGCTCGGTGTTGATCGTCTCGATGTCGTCCTTCGGCGAGACCTTGCCGTCGACGTGGACGACGTTCTCGTCCTTGAAGGCGCGGATGACCTGGCAGATCGCGTCCGACTCGCGGATGTTCGCGAGGAACTTGTTGCCGAGGCCCTCGCCCTCGCTGGCGCCGCGCACGATGCCCGCGATGTCGACGAAGTCGACGGTTGCCGGGAGGACGCGCTGGGAGCCGAAGATCTCGGCCAGCTTGTCCAGGCGGGTGTCCGGGACGCCCACGACGCCGACGTTCGGCTCGATCGTGGCGAACGGGTAGTTGGCCGCCAGCACGTCGTTCTTGGTCAGGGCGTTGAACAGGGTCGACTTGCCGACGTTGGGCAGACCGACGATTCCGATCGTGAGCGACACGTTGCGACTTCCCGTACGTGAGGATGAAAGGACTGGGCTTCGGGCTTCCTGACCCGTGGCCCCGGTCTCTCATGGCCGGATGGCTGACAGGGGTGACGCGCGGGCCGATCCACCAGTCTACGGCGTGCGGGCTCCCGTTCCGGCGGGCCCGTCGAACGCCAGGTCAAGCTCCGCCGTACGGCGTGTCAGAGGTGCGATTCACCACATGAACCGACCTAAGTTGGTCTGATGGAGCAGAAGGAGCAATACAGGACGCGTTCTCAGCCCGGACAGCGCCGTGGCACGCCTCTTCCGCCCCAGGCGGCGCGGGGCGGCGGACGTGGGGGCCCGGGCAGGCCCGTACGTCCGTCGGGCCTTCCGGGTCCGCCAGGTCCGTCGGGTCCGTCGGGTCCGTCGGGTCCGTCGGGTCCGTCGGGTCTTCCGGGTTCGCCGAGTCGTTCAGGGCCGCCGAGTCCTCCGGGGCCTCCGGGTCCTCCGCCTCGGGCGAGCCGTGCGGGGCAGGCGCGGGGGCGCGAGGCCGTACGGCGCTCGGCTGTACGGCGCTCCCCTGCCCCGCCGAGGTCCCCGCAGCCCCGGCCCGCCGCGGCCGGTGCCGTACGGCGCCGGTCCCCTGCGGCCGGTGCCGTACGGCGGCTGCCGAATCCTCGGCTCACCGGGCTCGGCGGCGGGCTCTTCTGCGGGGTGTCGATGCTCGCGCTCGGCGGCCTGGACCGCCTGCTGTTCGAGGCGTCGCTGGCGGTGTACGGCGCGCTGTTCCTGCCCGTCAGCGCGCTGACGGCGTTGTGGGTGCGGCGGAGCGACACGGTCACCGCGCCCGTGATCGTGCCCATCGCGTTCGCCCTCGGGCTGCTCACCGTGGCCGACGGCGACGGTCTCCCGGGGCGCCTGGTCGGCCTGGTCACCGCGCTCGCCATGGCCGCGGGCTGGCTGTACGGCGGCACGCTCGCCGCCGGTGTCATCGCGACCGTACGGAAGCTCCGGCTGATGCGCCGCAGGGCCGCCGCCCGGCAGCGGGACCGGGGGCGGGTCGGGCTTCCCCTGCCACCGGCTCAGGCGCGACGCCGCACCGCTTGAACCGGGCCGCGCGAACCGGGCCGCTAACCCTGCGCCGCCCGCATCGCCGCCCCCACGATCCCCGCGTTGTTCTGCAGCTCCGCCGGGACGATCTCCGCCGTGATGCCCTCGATCAGCGGCAGGAACTTGTGGGACTTGCGGCTCACGCCACCGCCGATGATGAACAGCTCCGGCGAGAAGAGCATCTCCACGTGCGCCAGGTACTTGGTGACACGGCGGGCCCACTGCTCCCAGGAGAGGTCCTGGTCGTCCTTGACCTTGCTGGAGGCGCGCTTCTCCGCGTCGTGGCCGTTCAGCTCCAGGTGGCCCAGTTCCGTGTTCGGCACGAGGGCGCCGTCCACGAACACCGCGCTGCCGATGCCGGTGCCGAAGGTGAGCATGATGACCGTGCCCCGCCGGTCCCGGCCGGCGCCGAACCGCATCTCGGCCACGCCCGCCGCGTCGGCGTCGTTGAGCACCGTCACCGGCAGGCCGCCCAGGCGCTCGCCGAGCAGGGCGCGCGCGTCGACGCCGATCCAGTTCTTGTCGACGTTGGCCGCCGTACGGATCGTGGAGCCGCCCGTGACCACGCCGGGGAAGGTGGCACCGACCGGTCCCGTCCAGCCGAAGTGGTCGACGACCTGCCGCACGCCGTCGGCCACCGCGTCCGGCGTCGCCGGGTGCGGGGTCAGCACCTTGTACCGCTCGTCCGCCAGGTCGCCCCGCTCCAGGTCCACCGGGGCACCCTTGATCCCGGATCCGCCGATGTCCACACCGAAGATCTGCATGGCTCTACGTTACGTCGTACGACGGACAGTGACGCCCCCGCCCTCGCAGAGCCTCCCGCGGTTTCCGGGGCGCCGGCGCGCTACTCGCCGACCGGAGTCTCCGGAGCCTGTCCCGTGCGCTCCGCCATCAGCGCCGCCGCCTCCTCGCGCAGGTCGCGACGGAGCTCCTTCGGCAGGGAGAAGGTGATCGACTCCTCGGCGGCCTTGACGATCTCGACGTCCTCGAAGTCCCGCTGGGACAGCCACTCCAGGACCTGCTCCACGAGGACCTCCGGCACGGAGGCGCCCGAGGTGACGCCGACCGTCGAGACGCCCTCCAGCCAGGCCTCGTCGATCTCGTCGGCGAAGTCGACCAGGTGCGCGTCGCGCGCGCCGGCGAGCTTGGCGACCTCCACGAGCCGCTTGGAGTTCGAGGAGTTGCGCGAGCCGACCACGATCACCAGGTCCGCCTCGGCGCCCATCTGCTTCACGGCGAGCTGGCGGTTCTGCGTGGCGTAGCAGATGTCGTCGCTGGGCGGGGAGACGAGCTGCGGGAACTTGTCCTTCAGCGCGTCGACCGTCTCCATGGTCTCGTCGACGGAGAGCGTGGTCTGGGAGAGCCAGACCACCATGGACGGGTCGCGGACCTCGACCTTGGCGACGTCCTCGGGGCCGTCGACCAGCTGGATGTGGTCCGGCGCCTCACCGGAGGTGCCGATGACCTCTTCGTGGCCCTCGTGCCCGATCAGGAGGATGTCGAAGTCGTCGTTCGCGTAGCGGATCGCTTCCTTGTGGACCTTGGTGACCAGCGGGCAGGTCGCGTCGATGGTCGCGAGGCTGCCGCGCTTGGCCTCCTCGTGGACGGTCGGGGCGACACCGTGCGCGGAGAACATGACGATGTTCCCCGGCGGCACCTCCTCCGTCTGCTCCACGAAGATCGCACCCTTTTTCTCCAGGGTCTGCACGACGTACTTGTTGTGGACGATCTCGTGCCGGACGTAGACCGGGGCCCCGTACTGCTCCAGGGCCTTCTCCACAGCGATCACGGCACGGTCGACACCGGCGCAGTAACCGCGCGGGGCGGCGAGGAGGACACGGCGGCCAGGCTGAGCAGTCATGCGGACCATCGTAAGGGCCTCGCCCGGTGGCCCGTGGAGCACGCCCCCTGGGGCAGCGGGGCATCAAGGGGGCGCACGCCCGTCGGCTCTGTCGAGCGCACGCCCGTCGGCTCTGTCGGCCGTGTGTCCGGTGGCTCTGTTCGAGCGCGCGTCCGTCGGCTCTGTCGGGCGTGCGTCCGTCGGCTCTGTCGGTGGTGCCCACTACCCTCGGGCGCATGGCACTGACTACGTCCGCGGACGCCCCGCTGCCCGTCGGCGAGGTGTCGCGGCTCATCGGGGGATGGATCGACCGGCTCGGCGCCGTGTGGGTCGAGGGGCAGATCACCCAGTTGTCGCGGCGCCCCGGAGCGGGCGTCGTCTTCATGACGCTGCGCGATCCGTCGCACGACATCTCGGTGAGCGTGACCTGCTACCGGCAGGTGTTCGACGCGATCGCCGACGTCGTCAGCGAGGGCGCCCGCGTCGTGGTGCACGCGAAGCCGGAGTGGTACGCGCCACGGGGCCAGCTCTCCCTGCGGGCCGCCGAGATACGGCCGGTCGGCGTGGGCGAGCTGCTCGCGCGGCTCGAACAGCTGAAGAAGTCGCTGACCGCGGAGGGACTGTTCGCGCCCGAGCGCAAGAAGCCGCTGCCGTTCCTGCCGCAGCTGGTCGGGCTGGTCTGCGGCCGCGCCTCGGCCGCCGAGCGGGACGTGCTGGAGAACGCCCGGCACCGCTGGCCGGCCGTCCGCTTCGAGGTGCGCAACGTCGCCGTGCAGGGCGTCCACGCGGTGCCGCAGGTCGTCCAGGCCGTGAAGGAGCTGGACGCGCTCGACGACGTCGACGTGATCATCGTGGCGCGGGGCGGGGGCAGCGTGGAGGACCTGCTGCCGTTCTCCGACGAGGAGCTGGTACGGACCGTCGCGTCCTGCCGTACGCCGGTGGTGTCGGCGATCGGGCACGAGCCGGACACCCCGCTCCTCGACTACGTGGCCGACCTGCGCGCGTCCACGCCGACCGACGCCGCCAAGAAGGTCGTGCCGGACGTGGGCGAGGAGAACGAGCGGGTGCGCTGGCTGCGCGACCGTGCGCGGCGGAGCGTGGAGGCGCTGGTGGAGCGCGAGGAGCGCGGGCTCGCCCATGCGCTGGCCCGCCCGTCGATGGAGGACCCGCACCGCATGATCGACGAGCGCGCGGACCAGGTCGACGCACTGCTCGCCCGTGGCCGCCGCTGCTTCGGCCACCATCTGGACCGCTCCTCGTCGGAGCTGACGCACACCCACGCGCGCGTGGTGGCCCTCTCCCCCGCCGCGACGCTCCAGCGGGGCTACGCGGTGCTCCAGAAGGCCGACGGCCATGTCGTCCGCGCGCCGGAGGAGGTCACGGGGGACGAGCCGCTGCGGGCCCGGGTGGCCGGGGGCGAGATGACCGTACGAAGGGACGCTTAGGGTGGGAAGCATGACCAGCAAGGTGAGTGAGGGCGCCGGGTCGCTCGGCTACGAGCAGGCGCGTGACGAGCTGATCGAGGTCGTACGGCGGCTGGAGGCGGGCGGTACGACCCTGGAGGAGTCCCTCGCCCTGTGGGAGCGCGGCGAGGAGCTGGCCAAGGTGTGCCGCCGCTGGCTCGACGGCGCGCGCAAGCGGCTGGACGCGGCGCTGGCGGAGGACGAGGACGGGAACGGGAGCCCGGACGGCGGCGAGGGCGGGCCGGCCGCCGAGTAGTACGTCACTCCGCGGCCACCGGGCAGTACGTCACCCCGCGCAGTCCGTCACTCCGTCTCCAGCGCCTCCGCCATCGTCCTCAGCTGCGCGAACGACGCCGACCCCGTCACCACGGTCGTCGACCCCTCGCCCGGGAGCACGAGGGCGTCGTAGCGTTCGCCCTCGTACCGCTGCCAGGTGCGGCCGCCGATCTCCTCGGTGTCCTCGGTCTTCTCGGCTCCCTGGGTCGCGTCCTCGATGAACTCGGACGTCTTCTCGGCGGCGGACTGCTCCACCCCGACGTACTGACCGTCCGGGGCGTGGTAACCGAGGTGCCAGGCGTCGGACTGGTCGCCCTGGAACCGGACCGAGGTCGCCTTCCAGCTGTCGGGCAGGCCCTCGGGCGCGGCCACCGGATACGACGCGGCCCGCCGTGCCGTCAGGAGCTCGACGCGGTAGTCGAGCCGCTTGAGCTCGGGTTCCTTGTCGTCGTGCGGGACGAACAGATAGATGACACCGGCCGCGACACAGATGAGCCCCAGGGAGAGGATCATGTCGCGGACCGTCTGCTTGCCTTTCATGCCTGCCACGCACTCATCGTCGCAGGTGCCCCGGTCTGCTCATCCGTGGGGTCCCCTGCTCATTTTGTCAGCCTGACGATAGAGTCAGCTGGAAGTACCTGGAACCCTCACCCGGCCGTCGCGTCCCCGCCCCGTCCCCCGTCCCATCCTCAGGACACCCTGCAAGGAAACCCTGCGGGCGCAGATCCGTGCCGTACCAGAAAGGTGCGTTTGTCGATGACCGAGCATCATCTGCCGTCCGAACTCGAAGTCCCCTCCGAGGCCCCCGACCGCAACCTCGCCCTGGAACTGGTCCGCGTCACCGAGGCCGCCGCGATGGCCGCGGGCCGCTGGGTCGGCCGCGGCGACAAGAACGGCGCCGACGGTGCCGCCGTACGCGCCATGCGCACCCTCGTCTCCACCGTGTCGATGAACGGCGTCGTCGTCATCGGCGAGGGCGAGAAGGACGAGGCCCCGATGCTCTTCAACGGCGAGCGCGTCGGTGACGGCACCGGCGCCGAGTGCGACATCGCCGTGGACCCGATCGACGGTACGACGCTGACGGCCAAGGGCATGCCGAACGCGATCGCCGTGCTGGCCGCCGCCGACCGCGGCACGATGTTCGACCCGTCCGCCGTGTTCTACATGGACAAGCTGGTCACCGGGCCGGAGGCCGCCGACTTCGTCGACATCAACGCGCCCGTGGCGGTGAACATCCGCCGGGTCGCCAAGGCCAAGCGCTCCACGCCGGAGGACGTGACGGTCGTCATCCTCGACCGGCCGCGCCACGAGGGTCTCATCAAGGAGGTCCGGGACACCGGCGCCCGCATCAAGCTGATCTCCGACGGCGATGTCGCGGGTTCGATCCTGGCGCTGCGCGAGACCAGCGGTGTCGATCTGCTGCTCGGCATCGGCGGCACGCCGGAGGGCATCATCTCGGCGTGCGCCGTGAAGTGCCTGGGCGGTGTCATCCAGGGCAAGCTGTGGCCGAAGGACGACGAGGAGCGGCAGCGGGCCATCGACGCCGGCCACGACCTGGACCGCGTGCTGACCACGGACGATCTGGTCTCCGGCGAGAACGTCTTCTTCGTCGCCACCGGCATCACCGACGGGGAGCTGCTGCGCGGGGTGCGCTACCGCGCCGAGACGGCCACGACCGACTCGATCGTCATGCGCTCCAAGTCCGGTACGGTCCGCCGGATCGACTCGGTGCACCGGCTGAGCAAGCTGCGCGCGTACAGCTCGATCGACTTCGAGCGCGCGAAGTAGCGGCAGGAGGACAGCAGCGCGTCACGGTCCCGTACGGCGAAGGGGCGTCCCAGGTGCGGAGGGGGCGCCCTTTCGCCGTACGTACCGTACGAACCACGAGCGCCGTACGGGCCGTGAGCACCGTACGGACCGTATGCACCGCAGGTACCCGTGCGTGCCGGCTAGCCGGCGGCGACTATCGTCCCCCGCGCCGCCTTCTTGAGCTCCAGGTCGCGCCGACGACGCCGAGCCAGCACCACGCGGCGCTCGGCGGCGGTGAGGCCGCCCCAGACCCCGTACGGCTCCGGCTGCAGCAGCGCGTGCTCGCGGCACTCGACCATCACGGGGCAGCGGGCACAGACCCGTTTGGCCGCCTCCTCCCGGGAGAGGCGGGCCGCGGTGGGCTCCTTGGAAGGGGCGAAGAACAGTCCGGCCTCGTCGCGCCGGCACACGGCCTCCGTGTGCCACGGGGCGTCCTGATCCCTGTCGCGCACTGGCACCCGCTGGGACGGAACACGGACCTGCAGGGACGAATGCGGCGGTTGCAGCACGGTCTACTCCTGACGACGGCTTCGCGAGCGAGAGTCGATGCAGCAAGCTCTACCCACTGTACGCAAGCCTATGCGCTGAGTTTCGAACCGCTGGCAAACCGCTGGAATTCAGGGGCGCCGCGGGTCGGCCGCGCATGGGGCGACACGCTTCGAAGCCACCCGATATTCGCAGAAGCTAATGCCCCAGGTGTTTGCGCAAACCGTCGTCGACCTTGCGTGAGACGCGGTCGAAAAGATCGGCGATCAGCTTGCCGCGCTTCGGTTTCGCCTCGATGTGGCCCAGTACGGCGAGGCCGTCCACGTACACCACGGGCGCGTCGGGCTGTCCGGAATCGAGCGTGTCCACCTCGAAGTTGCCGAGGACGCCGCCGCCGCTGCCGCGCAGCGAGACGTTCTCCGGAACGCGTATCTCGACGCTGCCGAAGACCGAGACCGCCTTGATCATCACCTGGCGGTGCTCGAACAGCGCCTCGCTGAGGTCTATCTCCACGCTGCCGAAGATCGCGTAGGCATGGATCCGGCGACCCGCACGCCAGCGCCCTCTGCGTATCGCCGCGCTGAAGACGGCCACCACACGCTCGTCCGCTTCGGCCGGCATCGAGCCGGGCGTCGGACGGTTGGGCACCGGCACGTCTTGGACGCCGGTGGCGTCGGTCGCCCCGGACGCGTGAGATGTGTGGGCGGCCGGCAGGTCCCGCACGAACACGTCGAGCTCACCCACGGTCTTGGCGCCCAGTACGCCCTCGACCCGCTCGGCGTGTTCCTCCGCGGTGAGGCGGCCCTCGGCGAGGGCGTCGCGCAGGAGGTCGGCGACCCGGTCACGGTCGGCGTCGGAGGCGCGCAACTGGGCGGGCGGCAGCGGTTCCTGGGCGGCGGCGCTCTTCTGAAGGTCCACGTGGGCAGCATAGCCACTCGCGATAGATCGCGACTAGGGGTACGACCGTGAATGAACGCCGACAATCGACGTCCGCACCTCCACAACTGAGCCTTACCTCACAAGCTCGTTGCCCGATGCAGGTTCTACGCTGATTGGGCGCTGCCAACGGAGGCCAGCGGCCGTCTGTGAAGTGAGGAATAGGCGAGATGCCGGAATTCGCGTACACCGATCTGCTCCCCATGGGAGAGGACACCACCCCTTACCGGCTGGTGACCTCCGAGGGTGTCTCCACCTTCGAGGCCGGCGGGCGAACGTTCCTCAAGGTGGAGCCGGAGGCGCTGCGCAAGCTCGCCGAGGAGGCCATCCACGACATCCAGCACTACCTGCGCCCGGCCCACCTCGCGCAGCTGCGCCGCATCATCGACGACCCCGAGGCGTCGAGCAACGACAAGTTCGTAGCCCTGGACCTGCTGAAGAACGCGAACATCGCCGCCGCGGGTGTCCTCCCCATGTGCCAGGACACCGGCACGGCGATCGTCATGGGCAAGCGCGGCCAGAACGTCCTGACCGAGGGCGGCGACGAGGAAGCGCTCTCCCGCGGCATCTACGACGCGTACAAGAACCTCAACCTGCGCTACTCGCAGATGGCTCCGCTCACCATGTGGGAGGAGAAGAACACCGGCTCCAACCTCCCGGCCCAGATCGAGCTGTACGCGACGGACGGCGACGCGTACAAGTTCCTGGTCATGGCGAAGGGCGGCGGCTCGGCCAACAAGTCGTTCCTCTACCAGGAGACGAAGGCCGTGCTGAACGAGTCCTCCATGATGAAGTTCCTGGAGGAGAAGATCCGGTCGCTGGGCACGGCCGCCTGCCCGCCGTACCACCTGGCGATCGTCGTCGGCGGCACGAGCGCCGAGTACGCCCTGAAGACGGCGAAGTACGCCTCCGCGCACTACCTGGACGAGATCCCGGCCGAGGGCTCCCCGCTCGGCCACGGCTTCCGCGACAAGGACCTCGAGCAGAAGGTCTTCGAGCTGACGCAGAAGATCGGCATCGGCGCGCAGTTCGGCGGCAAGTACTTCTGCCACGACGTCCGCGTCATCCGGCTCCCCCGGCACGGCGCGTCCTGCCCGGTCGCGCTCGCGGTGTCCTGCTCGGCCGACCGCCAGGCCGTCGCCAAGATCACGGCGGAGGGCGTCTTCCTGGAGCAGCTGGAGACCGACCCGGCTCGGTTCCTGCCGGACACGACGGACGAGCAGCTGGAGTCCGAGGGTGACGTCGTCAAGATCGACCTCAACCAGCCGATGGACGACATCCTGGCCGAGCTGACCAAGTACCCGGTCAAGACCCGCCTCTCCCTCTCCGGCCCGCTCGTCGTGGCCCGCGACATCGCCCACGCCAAGATCAAGGAGCGGCTGGACGCGGGCGAGGAGATGCCGCAGTACCTGAAGGACCACCCGGTGTACTACGCCGGCCCGGCGAAGACCCCCGAGGGCTACGCCTCCGGCTCCTTCGGCCCGACGACGGCCGGCCGCATGGACTCCTACGTGGAGCAGTTCCAGGCGGCGGGCGGTTCGAAGGTGATGCTGGCGAAGGGCAACCGCTCGCAGCAGGTCACGGACGCGTGCGGCACGCACGGCGGCTTCTACCTCGGCTCCATCGGCGGCCCGGCCGCGCGCCTCGCCCAGGACTGCATCAAGAAGGTCGAGGTCGTCGAGTACGAGGAGCTCGGCATGGAGGCCGTCTGGAAGATCGAGGTGGAGGACTTCCCGGCGTTCATCGTCGTCGACGACAAGGGCAACGACTTCTTCAAGGACCCGGCGCCGGCACCGACGTTCACGAGCATTCCGGTGCGGGGGCCGGGGCTGGTGTAACGGAAACGGCCCGCGTTCGTACGTGCCGCCCTCACCCGCGCACAGCGGGTGGGGGCGGTTCGGCGTCGGGCCCCTGCCCGATGATCGCCCGCAGCGCCGCGAGGTGCCCGTGGTACGCCTCGCGCCCGCGCCGGGTCAGCCGCAGCCAGACACGCTGACGGGTGTCGCGTACGGCCTTGCGCTGCTCGACGTACCCGGCGTCCATCAGCGCCCCCGCGTGCTTGCTCAGGACGGAGGCCGACAGGCCGAGTTGTTCCTGCACCACTCCGAACTCGGCCTCACCGGCGGTGTCGAGCAGCGCGCAGATGCGCAACCGGTTGGGCGCGTGGACGAGGTTGTCGAAGCCGCCCGCCGCCGGGTCGGCCGGCTTCCGGGCGGTCACGCCGCCCTCTCGTGCGTACCGCGCCCGTGCAGCCGTACGAAGGCGAGGTGGAAGCCGACGGAGACGGCGGCACCGACGGCCGAGGCGACGACGACCCACCACACCTGGCCGGTGAACCGGAAGGCCCATGCCGAGCCCACCACCAGCACGGGTGCCCCGATCATCAGGGGAACGGTCGCCCGCTTGGGCAGCACGTCCAACCGGAGCGCCACGCCCGTGCGCTGCCTCCAGGAGCGGGCGGCGGCCGCGAACGACGCCATGAACACGGCGATCATCGCCATGAGCACCGTCCACCAGGTGGCGTGGGGCAGCAGCCAGGAGTCTTCGGCCACCACACCGCCGTACACGAGGGGCAGGGCGGCGAGGTAGATGGTGAGAGCGATGGTGAACCAGAGGGGCCAGGGGGTGGCCGACAGGGCGGTGGTGGAGGCCCGGATGCGTTCGGCTTCGGCGAGCGCTGCCAGCGCCTCCTGCGGGGTCGGGGAAGGGGTACGGCCGGAGAGTCCCGCGTCAGTTTCCATACCGGAAACTCTAGTCGTGACTTTCCACTACGGCAACAGTGCCAGTGATCAGTGGGCGCCGAGCTCGCACCACAGCAACTTGCCCCTCTGCCCGAAGAGGTCATCACCGAGGGGACGAGCACCCCAGTCGTCCGCGTAATGGCTGACGAGGAAGAGGCCGCGCCCGTTCTCGCCGTCCGGCGGCACGGCCACGGGCCGGAACCGCCCCGGCCCCTGGTCGAACGGGGGCGGGATATGCGGGTTCGCGTCCCACACGCTCATCCGCAATCGGCCGCCACCCAGCGCGCGGAGCCGCAGGCCGGAGGGGCCCTCGGAGTGCCGGTACGCGTTGGAGACCAGCTCGGACGCCAGCAGCTCCGCCGAGTCGATGAGTTCGCGCAGGCCGTACTCGGCGAGGACGGCACGAAGGGTTCGGCGGGCGATGCGGGCGGCGCGGGGGTCGTAAGGCAGGTGGAGGGCGTAGGACCAGAACTCGGGTGTCTCGTGCTGCGACGGGGCTACGGTGACCACGGCGATCTCCTGTCGTAGGGACTCGGGCGTTCGGCCGGCCGGGTCGGGCGGTGGCAGTGCCGCATACACAGGTACGCGGTGCGCTTCCGGCTCGTCGACCAGGCCGATTCAGTGGCTTGAGTCAGACCGTAGACTGCAACCCCTGAACCTTTTGCATTGTTCAGCAAAACCTTCAGGGATTTGCTTCGTGCGGGTGACCGCCCCGCCAGGCGTACGAGAACGGAGCAGGACCATGGCAGCGAGAAGTGCCCCGACGGCTCGCCGACTCAGGATCGGCATCGAGCTACGCCGGCTCAGGGAACGAGCCGGCATGACCGCCGCTCAGGCCGCTCGGGCACTGGGGACGACACAGGCTCAGATCAGCAACATCGAGGCCAACCGCTTCGGTGTCAGCGCGGAACGCGTCCGCACCCTCGCCCGCATCTACGACTGCACCGACCAGGCTCTGGTCGAGGCGCTCGCGGATATGGCGGCGGATCGCACCCGTGGATGGTGGGAGGAATACCGCGGCTCCTTGCCGTCCCCACTACTTGACCTGGCCGAGATGGAGCATCACGCATCAGCCCTGCGTGTCGCCCAGGTCATCAACATCCCTGGACTGCTGCAGACGCCGGAACACGCTCGCGCGCTGTTCCACGAAGTCGTGCCAGTCCTGCACCCCCACGAGATCGAACACCGTGTCTCGCATCGCGTGAAGCGCCAAGCAGTCATCTTCCGCGACCGACCGGTGCCCTACACCGCGATCATCCACGAGGCCGCACTGCGCATGCAGTTCGGCGGCCGGGCGGTGACACGTGCCCAACTCGACCACATCGTCGACATCAGCACGCAGCCGCACATCACCATTCGCGTCATCCCCTTCGACGGCACCACGTTCCCCACGGCCGGCCACGGTCTGGACTACGCCCACGGCCCCTTGACCGCGCTGGACACCGCACAGTTGGACACCACGCACGGAAGCGAACTCGTCGACGCGGCGGCAAAACTGGAGACGTACAGACTCGTACTCGACCGCATGGAGCGAGCTGCTCTTCCGCCCGCCGCATCGCGAAAGCTCATCCACACCATGGTCAAGGACATCTGAGGGAGTACGAACCGTGATCGAGCTCAACTGGCAGAAGTCCACCTACAGCGAGACGGCGTCCTCCTGCGTCTACCTCGCGGCCACTCCCGAGGGAGGCATTCTCCTCCACGAAAGTGAGGACACTGACGTCATGTTGTCCACGGGACCACGGCAGCTCCAGGCGTTGATAGCCAGTCTGCGCGCAGTCGGAGGTCTGCCTGGGAACGCCTTCTGACGGGCTCGGTGAAGGCCGTGGCTCTCATGCTCGCCTGGCAGAAGTCGACGTTCAGCCCCGACGGCTCCGACTGCGTCTACGTGGCCACCACCCCCCGACGGAACGATCCTCCTCCGCGAAAGCGACGCCCCGGAGACCATCCTCAACACCGACACGCACCAACTCGGCATGCTGATAGCCACCGTACGAGGCATGCCCCACCCGGCCGCCGACTGATCCCGGCACCATCCCGTCCAGGCCCCCGTGCGGCGCACCCCCCTCCTAATTCACGCGACGCCACGCCCCGCTTCTGTAACGCTGCGGTCGGGCGTGAACGAACAAGGGGTGGGAGATCGATGGGCTTCACCATGGCAGGACCGGTTCTGGAAGGCGACCTCGTGCGCCTGGAGCCCCTGGAACACCGCCACGCGGCGGACCTGGCCATGGCGGCCGAGGAGGACCGCGGCTCGTACGGGTTCACCTGGGTACCCAGAGCCGCCGAGGTCGCGGAGTACATCGACTCCCACGCCGCCCGTACCGCCGCCGGGAAGCTCGCACCGTACGCGCAGGTGGACCGGGCGTCGGGGCGGGCGGTCGGGGTGACGTCCTTCTGGGATCCACGGCTGTGGCCGGCGGGGGACCGACTGTGCGCGGTCGAGGTCGGGTTCACCTGGCTCGCCGCGTCGGCGCAGGGCACCGGCGTGAACAGTGAGGCCAAGTACCTGCTGTTCCGGCACGCGTTCGAGACATGGGAGGTGGCCCGCGTCGACCTGAAGACCGACGCGCGCAACCGCCGCTCGCGCGCCGCGATAGAGGCGGTGGGCGCCCGCTTCGAGGGCGTGCTGCGGAACTGGTCCCCGTCGTGGGCGCCGGGCGAGGACGGCCGGCTCCGTGACTCCGCGATCTTCTCGATCATCGCGGAGGAGTGGCCGGAGTGCCGGGCCGGGCTCGAGAAGCGGATCGCCCGGAGCCTGTAGTCCGCTCGGAGGATGCCGCCCTGCGGGCCGCCCGGCCTCGCGGCCTCCCGGGGAACATCGCCACCCGCCACTACGCTTCACCAGGTATGAGCGACCTGAATGACGCCACCGGCGACTACCGCATCGAGCACGACTCCATGGGCGAGGTCCGCGTCCCCGCCCACGCGAAGTGGCGGGCCCAGACCCAGCGCGCCGTGGAGAACTTCCCGGTCTCCGGGCAGCACCTGGAACGCGCGCACATCGAGGCCCTCGCCCGGATCAAGGCCGCCGCCGCCAAGGTGAACGCGGAGCTCGGAGTCCTCGACGAGGACATCGCGCAGGCCGTTCAGGACGCGGCGGCCGAGGTCGTCGACGGGAAGTGGGACGAGCACTTCCCCGTGGACGTGTTCCAGACGGGCAGCGGCACCTCGTCCAACATGAACACCAACGAGGTCGTCGCCACCCTCGCGAGCGAGCGGCTCGGGCGGGACGTGCACCCGAACGACCACGTCAATGCCTCACAGTCGTCCAACGACGTGTTCCCGTCCTCCATCCACATCGCCGCCACGGCCGCCGTCACCCGTGATCTGATCCCGGCTCTCGATCACCTCGCCGCCGCCCTCTCCCGCAAGTCGGAGGAGTTCGCCGACGTCGTGAAGTCGGGGCGGACGCATCTCATGGACGCCACCCCGGTCACGCTGGGGCAGGAGTTCGGCGGGTACGCCGCCCAGGTGCGGTACGGGATCGAGCGGCTGCGGGCCTCCCTGCCGCGGCTCGCCGAGCTGCCCCTCGGCGGGACCGCCGTCGGGACCGGCATCAACACCCCGCCCGGGTTCTCCGCCGCCGTGATCGCCGAGGTCGCGCGGGCCACCGGGCTGCCGCTCACCGAGGCCCGCGACCACTTCGAGGCGCAGGGCGCACGGGACGGGATCGTCGAGACCAGCGGGCAGCTGCGGACCATCGCCGTGGGGCTGACCAAGATCGCCAACGATCTGCGGTGGATGGCCTCCGGGCCGCGCACCGGACTGGCCGAAATCCAGCTGCCCGATCTCCAGCCCGGGTCGTCGATCATGCCGGGGAAGGTCAACCCCGTGATCCCGGAGGCGGTGCTCATGGTCGCGGCGCAGGTCATGGGCAACGACGCGACCGTCGCCGCCGCGGGCGCCGCCGGCAACTTCGAGCTCAACGTCATGCTGCCCGTCATCGCCAAGAACGTGCTGGAGTCGATCCGGCTGCTCGCCAACGCCTCCCGGCTGCTCGCCGACCGCACCGTGGACGGCATCGTCGCCGACCGGGAGCGGGCCCGCGAGTACGCCGAGTCGTCCCCCTCCGTCGTGACCCCCCTCAACAAGTACATCGGGTACGAGGAGGCCGCGAAGGTCGCCAAGAAGTCCCTCTCCGAGCGGAAGACGATCCGGGAGGTCGTGCTGGAGAGCGGGTACGTCGAGCGCGGCGACCTCACCGAGGAGCAGCTCGACGAGGCGCTGGACGTGCTGCGGATGACTCACCCGTAACCACCCGCGCACGGGCCCGACTCCCGGGGAACATGGCCGGAACCGGGTCCCGCCATGGCGTGAACCTCGGCTCCCCCCGCAGCGTCGTATGCCTCTGGCACCTAATATCTGTGCATGGCGCATGACGGAGCGGTGGAACGGGCGGGCGCGGGCGGACCGGTGGCGCGCTGGGCTCCCGGCAGCCACATCCTGTGGCGGTACCGGGAGAACGCCGGCGATCGCTTCCACATCGTGCGTCCCGTCACCGTCGTGCGCGACGACGACGAGGGGCTCGCGGTGTGGATGGCGCCCGGCACCGAATGCGTCAAGCCGGTGTTCGTCGACGGGACACCGGTCAACGGGGAGCCGCTGGAGTCCCGTTACACCAAGCCGCGGACCGTGACGCGCGACCGCTGGTTCGGCACGGGTGTGCTGAAGCTGGCGCGGCCGGGCGAGCCGTGGTCGGTGTGGCTGTTCTGGGAGCCGGGCTGGCAGTTCAAGAACTGGTACGTGAACCTGGAGGAGCCGCTGACCCGCTGGGACGGCGGCGTGGACTCCGAGGACTGGTTTCTCGACATCTCCGTGCACGCGGACCGCAGTTGGGACTGGCGCGACGAGGACGAGTTCGCCCAGGCCCAACGGGACGGGCTGATGGACGCCCGGCTCGCCGAGCGGGTGCGGGCGGCGGGCGAGTCGGCGGTGGAGGTGATCCGCGCCTGGGGCCCGCCGTTCTCGGACGGCTGGCCGCACTGGCGCCCTGATCCGGCCTGGGACGTACCCTCACTGCCGGACGACTGGGACCGTACGCCCGCGTACGTGTCCTCATGAGACCCTTGTTGCGCGCCCGGTACCCAACCGTAGGATCGTCCTCCGCGAGGGCGCGACTGGGGAGTAACTTCCGTAGCAAGCACGAAGCTTGACCGTACGTCACCGAGGGGCGGCAGGACGTGATCAAGGGGTACGAGGGCTACAACGGTACGGGCCTCAGACGGTCGGCCGGACGGTCCGCGCCGTCCGCCGACGGGCCCGCCACGACCGTCCGCGGCGCCGGAACCGCTTCTTGCCATGCGGGTATTCCGTTCCCGGGGCCCGTCTTGCGGGTATCCGGTTCTCGGCGGGACGCAACTACGGGTTCGCTGCGGGACCGACTGCACGCACGGCGCGCAGCCCCGGACGGATGGATTCGACACGCGTGACGGAGCACCCCACCTCCCATGAGCGCCCCCAGCCGGGCGCGGGCCCCGCGGACCCCTGCGGGGCACTCCTGCGTACCCAGGACATGCTGCGGATGCCGCCCCAGCAGCCACGACAGTCCCCGCTGCCCTCCGCCGCGTTACCCGCTCAGGCGGGCATGGCCGACGTGCCGGGCGAGCCGGGCGGCACGCCGGCCGCCGGCGGTACGGAGCTCCAGGGCGCCGGTGCCGGGGCGGGTACCGATGCCGGCGGCGCCTCCGCGACCAGTGGTCCCGAGCACGCGCAGCCCGCGGTCACCGAGTCCGACCCGCATCCGCACCGGCCGCGCCCCGCTCCGGAGAGCATTCCCGTGCAGCCGGGACCCGGCAGCGAGCAGGAACGCATCTCCAGCGGATCCGGCGCGCCGGGTGACCCCGGTGGCCCCGGCACGTCCGGTGAGGGCGAGCGGCGTCAGGGGCAAGGTGTGGCGCCGGGCAGTCCCATGCCGATGCGGCGGGACGGCGACCGGCTCCGGTTCGTCGGGGCGGCGACCCGGCGCATCGCCCGGGGTATCGACCTGGACGAGATCGTCATGGGTCTGTGCCGGGCCACCGTGCCGACGTTCTCCGACGCGATCCTCGTCTTCCTCCGTGAGCCGCTGCCCGTCGGCGACGAGCGGCCCACCGGTCCGGTGGTCCTGCGGCTGCGCCGTACCGACCGGATACCGGAGGAGCGGGAGACCGAGGGCGGCTTCCTGCCCGCGCTCCCGCCCGAGCCGGGCGGCGAGCTCTCGGCGGTCACGGCCGAACTGTGCGAGGTGCGGCCCGGCGGCGCGCTCGCCGAGGTGCTGCGGGGTGTACGGCCCGTCTTCGCGGACGCGCCCGCGGCCCGCGCCGCGCTGCCCGAACTCCTCGGCGACGAGGCCGATCTGACGGTGCCGCCCGGCCGGCGCGCCATCCTCGCGCCGCTGCGCGGGCGCCGCCGGGTGATCGGCGCCGCGCTGTTCCTGCGCCGCCCGGAGCGCCCGGCGTTCGAGTCGGACGACCTGCTGGTCGCCGCCCAGCTCGCCACGCACAGCGCGCTCGGCATAGACAAGGCGGTGCTGTACGGCCGCGAGGCGTACATCGCGGACGAGCTCCAGCGCACGATGCTGCCGGAAACCCTGCCGCGGCCCACCGGCGTGCGGCTGGCCTCCCGCTACCTCCCGGCCGCCGAGACCGCCCGGGTAGGCGGCGACTGGTACGACGCGATCCCGCTGCCGGGCAGCCGGGTGGCGCTGGTCGTCGGCGACGTCATGGGCCACTCCATGACCTCGGCGGCGATCATGGGGCAGCTGCGCACCACCGCGCAGACCCTGGCCGGGCTGGACCTGCCGCCGCAGGAGGTGCTGCACCACCTCGACGAGCAGGCCCAGCGGCTGGGCACCGACCGCATGGCGACCTGCCTGTACGCGGTGTACGACCCGGTCTCGCACCGCATCACCATCGCCAACGCCGGACATCCGCCGCCCGTCCTGCTGCACCTGGGCGGCCGGGCCGAGGTGCTGCGGGTGCCGCCGGGCGCCCCGATCGGCGTGGGCGGGGTGGACTTCGAGGCCGTGGAGCTGGACGCGCCCGCCGGGGCCACGCTCCTGCTCTACACCGACGGGCTGGTCGAGTCCCGGCTGCGGGACGTGTGGACCGGCATAGAGCAGCTCCGCGAGAAGCTCGCCGCGACCGCGCAGCTGACCGGGCCGGACCATCCGCCGCCGCTGGAGGCGCTGTGCGACGAGGTGCTCGACATGCTCGGCCCGGGCGACCGGGACGACGACATCGCGCTGCTCGCCGCCCGGTTCGACGGGATCGCGCCCAGTGATGTCGCGTACTGGTTCCTGGAGCCGGAGGAGATGGCTCCGGGACGCGCCCGGCGCCTCGCGCGGCACGCGCTGTCGCGCTGGGGCCTGGAGGAGCTGTCCGACTCGGTGGAGCTGCTGATCAGCGAGGTCGTCACCAACGCGGTGCGGTACGCGTCCCGGCCGGTCACGCTGCGGCTGCTGCGCACGGACGTGCTGCGCTGCGAGGTCACCGACGACGTGCCGCAGCTGCCGCGGCTGCGTCAGGCGCGGGCCACCGACGAGGGCGGGCGCGGTCTGTATCTGGTCAACAAGCTGGCCAGACGGTGGGGTGCGACCCGGCTCAGCGCGGGCAAGGTGGTGTGGTTCGAGCTGAACCGGGGGTGAGGCCGAACGCGGTCGCGCGGCCGGTGACGCAGAAGGGGTGGCCCGTCGGGCCACCCCTCGCGTCGTCTCGGAGACTACCGCCCCCGGGACCACCCTCCCCCGCTACTCGCCTTCCTCCTGCCACCACTCGTCGTCGCCGTCCGGAGGCGATGCGGACCCCGAACTCGCCGGCGGGCTGACGGGCGGGCTGCTCGTGGCCTCGTCGTCCGGGGGCTCCGCCGTCGTCGCCTCGTCGGTCGGGGTCTGTGACGGGGGCGCCGACGTCGTCGACTCCTCGGTGGTCGGCTCGTCGGAGGGGCTCTCAGACGGCGACTCCGAGATGGTCGGCGACTGGCTCGGCTGGACCGCGGCGCCCTGGTTGGTCTCCAGGTCGAACTCGCTGATCTTGCCGCCCAGCGCGCCGAAGGTGTACTGGGCCCAGATCTGGGCCGGGAAGCTGCCGCCGGCGACGCGGCCCTTGCCCGGGAGGGTGCCGGTCGCGCCCTGCAGGGTGACCTGGGCGTGCGTCTTGGAGTCCTCACCGAACAGGCCGACCGAGGTGACCAGGTCCGGGGTGTAGCCGGTGAACCACGCCGACCTGTTGAAGTCGGACGTGCCGGTCTTGCCGGCGACCTGCTGACCGCTGCGGGCCGGGTTCTCGCGCACGGACTTCCGGGCCGTGCCGTCGTCGACCACGCCGGTGAGCACCGAGGTGACCGTGTCGGCGGCCGTGCGGCTGATGACCTGCTCGCCGATCGGGTCGGGCATCTCGACCGCGAGGTCCCGGTGCTCGGCCGAGGCCAGGATCGCCGGGGTGACCTTCTTGCCGTGGTTGTCGAGGGTGGCGTACACCCCGGCCATCTCCAGCGGGCTGGCGCCCATGGAGCCGAGGGTCTGGGCGGGCACCGCCTGCTCGTCCTCGACGTCCATGCCGAGCGAGCTCGCGACCTCCATCACCTTCTCCATGCCGACGTCGACGCCCATCTGCGCGAACACGGAGTTGACGGAGGCGTTCATGGCCTCCTGCACGGTGACGTCGCCGTAGTCGACGTCGTCCTCGTTCGGCGGGGCGAATCCGACCTCGTTGCCGTTCGCATCCACGACCGGCCGCTCGCTGGTGCCGTCGTAGACGGTGCTCGCGGTGATCGGCAGCCCGTCCTGCGTCGTCGCCTCCTCGTCCACGGCGGCGGCGAGGATCACCGGCTTGAAGGTGGAGGCGGGCTGGTAGTCGGAGCGCGTGGCGTTGTTCGTGTAGTGCTCGGTGTAGCCCACGCCGCCGTACATCGCGAGGACCTTGCCGGTCTTCGGGTCGACCGAGACGGCACCGGCCTGCACATCGCCGTCGACGTCCCGCTTCTCCGGGTCCAGCTTGCTGGTGAGGGTCTCCTTGACGGCCTTCTCCAGCTGGGCCTGCTTCTTCTTGCTGACGTTCAGCGTGATGGTCCAGCCGCCCTTGTCGACGAGCGCCTTGGCCTCGTCCAGGTCGGTGGCCGAGCCCTGGGCGACGAGCTGCTTCGCCAGCTCGTCGTTGGCCGCCTCCACCAGGTAGCCGGTCTGCCCCTCCATGCCGGGGGCGCCCTGCGGGTCCTTGGGGACGGGGAACTTCATGTCGGCGCGCTCGCCGGCGTCCAGCCACTTCATCTCGACCATGTTGTCCAGCACGTAGTCCCAGCGCTCCCGGACCAGCTTCTTGCTGGTGTCGGAGGCGACGGCCCAGTCGTACTGGCTCGGGGCCTGGAGCAGCGCGGCGAGGTAGGCGCCCTGCGCGACGTTCAGCTTGTCTGCGTCCACGCGGTAGTACGCCTGGGCGGCGGCCTGGATGCCGTAGGCGCCGCGGCCGTAGTAGCTGGTGTTGATGTACCCGGCGAGGATCTCGTCCTTGGTCTTCTCGCGGTCCACCTTCAGCGAGATGACCAGCTCCTTCAGCTTGCGGCTGATCGTCTGGTCCGAGGTGAGGTAGTAGTTCTTGACGTACTGCTGGGTGATCGTCGAGCCACCCTGCTTGCCCTTGCCGGAGAGCGTGTTGAGCAGACCGCGGGCCGTTCCCTTGAGGTCGACGCCGGCGTCCTTGTAGAACGTCTTGTTCTCGGCGGCGACGAAGGTGTGCTGGACGCCCTCGTCGACCTCGGCGAGGTCGACGATCTGGCGGTTGACGCCGTCGCCCTTGCGGGCGAGCGTGCTGCCGTCGCTGTACTTGTAGACGTTGGTCTCCTGCTGCGCGTCCGCGTTCGCCCCGTTGGGGATGTCGATCAGCAGGTAGAGCACGATGAAGCCGAGCATGCCGAGCAGGCAGAGGCCGAAGAACGCGCCGATGATCTTCTTGATGCCGAAGAAGCGGCGTATGCCGCCCTTGCCGGCCGCCCTCGACGAGCGCCTGGGCGCCGCGCGGCGGCCCCCGCGCTGCCGCGCTCGTCTCTCTTCCGCTCGTCCCATGACTCCGGTCCGCTCGCTTCCTTCTCGTTCCTTCTCGCGTGTCACTCGTGTGGGTCGGTCGACCCAGCAAGCTAACACCGCGGGCTGTGACAAAGGACCGTCGATCCCGGCTTTTCAGGACGTGACAATCAGCACGCCGCCCCATGAAACCGACGTCACCACAGGGTGAAAGGTTGCCTCATCCGGCACCGAAGCCACGTCCGCCGCCGTAGCAGAACCGTGACAATCGCCCCTGACCTGCGGGCTCTCATGCACCGCCACCCCGGATCGTCACCTGCGCACGGACCTATACACGGCACGTATACGTGGTGTGTATACCTCGTGTGTAGAGTCCTCCCCATGTCCATCGGTCACACCCTCCTGGGACTCCTGGAGTCCGGGCCCCGCCACGGTTACGACCTGAAGCGGGCCTTCGACGAGAAGTTCGGTCACGACCGGCCGCTGCACTACGGCCAGGTCTACTCGACGATGTCGCGGCTGCTGAAGAACGGCCTCGTCGAGGTCGACGGCATCGAGCCGGGTGGCGGCCCCGAACGGAAGCGGTACGCGATCACCGACGCCGGCGTCACGGACGTCCGGCAGTGGCTCGCCACACCCGAGAAGCCGGAGCCGTACCTCCAGTCGACCCTCTACACGAAGGTCGTCCTCGCCCTGCTCACCCACCGGGACGCGGCCGGGATCCTCGACACCCAGCGCTCCGAGCACCTGCGGATGATGCGCATCCTGACCGACCGCAAGCGCAAGGGCGACCTCGCGGACCAGCTGATCTGCGACCACGCCCTGTTCCACCTGGAGGCCGATCTGCGCTGGCTGGAGCTGACCGCCGCCCGTCTCGACCGGCTCGCCGAGGCGGTGACCCGATGACCGCCGAGACCATGGCCCCGGCCGGCTCCCTGCTCGCCGCCCACGACCTGCGCAAGGCGTACGGCCCGACCACCGCCCTGGACGGGGCCTCCTTCTCCATCCACCCCGGCGAGGTCGTCGCCGTGATGGGTCCCTCCGGCTCCGGCAAGTCGACCCTGCTGCACTGCCTCGCCGGGATCGTGCCGCCCGACTCCGGGTCGATCACGTACAACGGCCGTGAGCTCGCGACCATGAACGACTCGCAGCGCAGCGCACTCCGCCGCTCCGAGTTCGGCTTCGTCTTCCAGTTCGGCCAGTTGGTGCCCGAGCTGACCTGCGTGGAGAACGTCGCCCTGCCGCTGCGGCTGAACGGCACCGGCCGCAAGGAGGCCGAGCGCGCCGCCCTGACCTGGATGGAGCGCCTGGAGGTCGACGACCTGAAGGGCAAGCGGCCCGGTGAGGTCTCCGGCGGTCAGGGGCAGCGGGTCGCCGTGGCCCGCGCGCTGGTGACCAACCCGCGCGTGCTCTTCGCCGACGAGCCGACGGGCGCGCTCGACTCGCTCAACGGCGAGCGCGTGATGGAGCTGCTCACGGAGGCCGCCCGGTCCACCAACGCCGCCGTCGTCCTGGTCACCCATGAGGCGCGGGTCGCCGCGTACTCCGACCGGGAGATCGTCGTACGGGACGGGAAGTCGCGGGACATGGAGCGCATCGTATGAACGTGCGGCAGTGGTCGCGGGACCTGGCCATGGGCGTCAGGTTCGCGTTCACGGGGGGACGCGAGGGGTGGGTGCGGCTGCTGCTCACCGGTGTCGGCGTCGGGCTCGGGGTGGCGCTGCTGCTGCTCACCACGGCGATCCCGAACGCGCTGGCGGCGCGGGACGACCGGGCGGACGCCCGCTGGGACCTCACCGAGGCCTGGAGCGACGAGAAGATCCCCGAGGCGCGCGACGACACGCTGCTGATCGCCGGCGTGCCCACCACGTACCACGACACGGACGTCCGCGGCCGGGAACTGGAGCCCGAGGGGCCGAAGGCCCCGCTGCCGCCGGGCGTGGCGGAGTTCCCCGCGGTCGGCGAGATGCTGGTCTCCCCCGCGCTAGAGGAACTGCTGGCGTCGGACGAGGGCGCGCTGCTGCGGGAGCGGCTGCCGGACCGGATCGTCGGCACCATCGGCGAGAGCGGACTGATCGGCCCGTCCGAGCTCGCCTTCTACCGGGGCGGCGAGGGCCTCTCGTCCCACCTCGACCTGGGCGTGGTGGCCCGTGTCGACGGCTTCGGCAATCCGTCCACCACGTCCGAGCCCTGGGATCCCGTCCTGCTCCTGCTGGTCCTGGTCGTCTTCGTCGTGCTGCTGATGCCGGTCGGCGTCTTCATCGCCACGGCCGTGCGGTTCGGGGGCGAGCGGCGCGACCGGCGGCTCGCGGCGCTCCGGCTGATCGGCTCCGACAGCGGGATGACCCGGCGGATCGCCGCCGGCGAGGCCTTCGCGGGCGCCCTGCTGGGGCTGGTCCTCGGCGCCGGTTTCTTCCTGCTGGGCCGTCAGGCGGCAGGGTCCCTCGAGATCTACGACATCAGCGTGTACCCGGGCTATCTGAACCCCTCGCCCGCGCTGGCCGCGCTGGTCGCCGTCGCGGTCCCGGCGGCCGCGGTACTGGTCACCCTGTTCGCGCTGCGCGGTGTGGTGATCGAGCCGCTCGGCGTGGTGCGCACGGCGAGGCCCGCCCGGCGCCGGCTGTGGTGGCGGCTGCTGCTGCCGGTGGGCGGACTCGCGCTGCTCGTACCGATGATCGGCCAGGGCAGTGAGAACGGGGAGTTCAACCAGTACATGGTGACCGGCGGCGTCGTCCTGCTGCTCGTCGGCATCACCGCGCTGCTGCCGTGGGTCGTCGAGACGGTCGTCGCGCGCCTCGGCTCCGGCGCCGTCTCCTGGCAGTTGGCCGTCCGCAGGCTCCAGGTGAGCAGCGGCTCGGCGGCCCGCATGGTCAACGGCATCGCGGTGGCGGTGGCGGGCGCGATCGCTCTGCAGATGCTGTTCGCCGGCGTGGAGGACGAGTTCACGCAGATGTCGAGGAACGACCTCACCCGGGCACAGATGTCCGTGGAGGTGCCCAGCGGGGTCGCGCTCGGTACGGTCACGGGGAAGTTCGAGGCGACGAAGGGCGTCGACGCGGTCTACGCCTTCGGCGAGACCTACGTGGGCGACACGCCGGGCCAGGACGCCGAGCGCATCACCGAGGTGACCGTCGGCGGCTGCCGGGCCCTGCGCGAGGTGGCCTCGCTGCCCTCATGCCGGGACGGCGACGTCTTCGCGGTGAGCGGCGGCGAGTGGGACGAGTTCACTCCCGAGCTCGCGAAGGCGGGACAGAAGCTCTGGTTCGACCCGGACTACGGCGTCGAGGCCGACTCGGTCGCCTGGACCGTACCCGGGGACTTCAAGAAGGGCCGGTCGGTGGAGGACCCGACCGGTATGAAGCGCGGGGGCTTCCTGATCACGCCGGGCGCCCTGCCCGAGGAGATCGACCGGCTGCTCGGCCAGAAGGTCTACCTGGGAATCGACCGGTCCGTGCCGGACGCGTACGAGTACGTGCGGAACACGGCGGCGGCCATCGACCCGTACAGCGACCCCCTGGTGTGGACGTCCACCGAGCGGAGCGGCCGCTTCGACTCCATCCGCACCGGACTGCTCGTGGGCGCCGCCTGCGTGCTGTTCCTGATCGGCGCGAGCCTGCTGGTCTCCCAGCTGGAGCAGCTCCGCGAACGGAAGAAGCTGCTGTCGGCCCTGGTCGCCTTCGGCACGCGGCGCCGCACGCTGAGCCTGTCGGTGCTGTGGCAGACGGCCCTGCCGATCGTCCTCGGACTGGCGCTCGCGGTGGTGGTCGGTCTCACGCTGGGCACCGTTCTGCTGAAGATGACGAACGTGCCGCTCGCCGTGGACTGGACCGGTGTGCTGACGATGACCGGTTTCGGCGCGGCCGTGGTCCTGGCGGTGACGCTGCTCAGTCTGCCGCCGTTGCTGCGGCTGATGCGGCCGGAGGGGCTGCGTACGGAGTAGCCGGGCCGTACGGAGCAGCCGGGCCGTACGGCCGCGGGCCCCCTCCCGACCCGGAGGGGGCCCGCGCGTGCCCGCTCACAGGCTGTGGCTCTGCACCGCCCGCCTGGCCTGGGCGAACAGCATGCCCACGTTGACGGACTTGCGGCAGACCACGACGGCGACCACGTCCTGCTGTTCGTTCATGCGGATGAACAGGTGGGTGAGGTTCTCGCTGTTGACCAGGATCTCCTGGAAGAAGTGCTGGTCACCGCTGATGCCGCGGCGCTCCTTGAACACCTCCTCGATCATCTGGACCGTACGGCCCTGGAACAGGTCGAGGGTGGCGCCGGCGAGCAGGTCGAGGACCTCCGGCGGGTGGCTGTCGACGGTCTCGTACGACAGCAGCATGCCCGTGGACATGTCGACCACCCCGGAGGCGACGCAGTCGGGGGCCTCGGTGCGCAGCGTCTTGACCAGGCTCATGACCTGGTCGGAGAAGTTCGCGTTCATACGCTTGGTCGCCACTTCCTCACACCGCCTCGGACCCGGCCCCGGCAACGGCCGACACCGCCGGCACCGTCTCCGGTGCCGACAGGATGGAGCCGATACGGGTGAGGGCCGGGCGGGTCTCCTCGTGCAGCCGGTCCAGGTCGACGCCCTCGTCGCTGAGGACCACCATCAGGGCGCTCTCTCCCACGGCGTAGACGGCGGCGCAGCCGTGGCTGCCGTGGGCGACCGTGCGGCGCAGGGCACCGCGGCCGGTCGCCTCCGCCGTGCGACGGGCGAGGCCCAGTCCGGCGGCGGCGATGGCGGCGAGGCCCTCCGGGTCGATGTCCTCGGCGGTGTCGGCGGCGATGAGCAGTCCGTCGGCGGCGGCCACCGCCGTGTCGGTGATGCCGGTGACCTGCTCGCGCAGGCCCCGCATCTCCATGGCCAAAGCCTCGTGATCCATGAGCTTGAACTCCCTGACATGAGGTGAGATGACGTGTTGTCCGTGGTCCCTCCGTCTCCGTCAGGTGCCGGAATCCGGGGTCCAGATCCGGTGCCGCAGACGGAAGAACCCTTTCCAGCTCGCCTCGCGGTGCGCGTCGGCGAGAGATTCGGTGATGCCACTGGCCCCCGGCCGGCGCCGGGGAAGCTGCCGGGGCGGTTGGCCGGGGGGCGGCGGTGACTGGACGGGGGGCGCGTCCGGTTTCCCTTGCCGGGCAGCTCGCTTCGGGGGGCCCGGCGCTCGTACGGGGTCCGGTCGCCCGGTCGGCTCCTGCGGGCTCTGTGAGGTGCGCGAGTTCGGTGAGTCCTGTGGGCCTTGTGGGCCCTGTGGGCCCTGTGGGTCCTGCGCTTTCTGCGGTACGGGATGCGGCGGTACGGAGGGCTCGCCGATCCGTACCAGTTCGCCGAGCCGTACGGGTTCCTCCCGCCGCAGCGGCACCAGCGCCCCCGTCGCCGGTATGTGCACCGGGACGGGCAGCACCGTCGGCGGCGGGTCGGCGCAGCGCAGGAGGCCCTCGGCGAGCATGCGGGCGATCTCCACGGTCACCGGGTAGACCCCGCGCCCGGTGATGAAGGCGAGGTCGCGGGCGGTGCGGCGGCCGTTGGCGTGGGTGAGGACGTCACGCCGGGCGGACGGCAGCCGGGGATCGTCCGGGGCGGCTCCGGGCGCGGGGAGCGGGCGCTCGCGGTCGGGCAGGACCGGGCAGGGCAGCGCGGCCAGGGCGGTGAGCTTGCGGGTCGCCTCCTGGAGCAGCCGCAGCGGGCTCTCGCCGACGGCGACCGGCGCGAGGGGGCCGGAGCCGGACGGCTCCGTGAGCGGCCGCACCCCCTCCACATGGCCCGCGACGACCGCGAACACCGCGTCCTGGAGCGCCTGCATGCGCATCACCCGCAGCTGCGCCGCGCCCGCGTACCCGTGGGCGATCAGCCCCGCCTCCGGCCAGCGCCCGGCCCCGGGCTCGTCCAGCAGCCCGTCCCACTGCTCACCGCTGATCCTCCCCGAACGCAGCAGCAGCGCTTCGGGGCCGGGCGCACCGGGGCTCTCGACGGCGACGACGAGCCCGCCCCGGAGATGAAAGGCGCCACCCGGTCTACCGCTGACCCGGAGTTCCCCGGTGGCCTCGTCCCGTCCGCATTCGGCGAGCGTGCGCGACAGGAGGCCGTAGCCGGCCCGGTCGAGGGATATCCGACGGTCCGCCATCACGCCCCCTGCCGGTCTGTCGCACACACGCCTGACGCGTGACTCCGAGGGGGGTATGTCTAGCAGCGGGCGCGCGCACCGCGGTCGGACTCTCCTTACCTGCCGCCACCTGACAAAAGATGATGTGTCCGGCAGTGCAACGGGATTTGTTCGGTGCTCATTTGACCGATTGGATGACCGTTCAGGACTCGGAGCGTCCTGTGCCAGGATCGTGCGATGTCCCTCGACTCCCTCAAGGCCTCGCTCCCCGACTACGCCGGGGACCTGCGGCGCAACCTGGACACGGTGATCGGCGACTCCGCCCTGTCGGCACAGCGGTTGTGGGGCACGGTGCTGGCGACGGCGATCGCCGCACGCTCCCCCGTCGTACTGCGCGAGCTGGAGCCGGAGGCCAGGGCGAACCTGTCGCCGGCGGCGTACACGGCCGCGAAGGCCGCCGCCGCGGTGATGGCGATGAACAACGTCTTCTTCCGCACGCGCCACCTGCTGTCGGACCACGAGTACGGCTCGCTGCGGTCCGGGCTGCGGATGAACGTCACCCGCGATCCCGGTGTCGACAGGGCGGACTTCGAGCTCTGGGCGCTCGCGGTCTCCGCGCTCAACGGGTGCGGGGTGTGCCTCGACTCCCACGAACAGGCCCTGCGCAGGGCGGGCGTCGACCGCATGACCGTCCAGGACGCCTTCCGCATCGCCTCGGTCGTGCACGCGGTCGGCGTCACGCTGGACGCGGAGGCGGTGCTGGCGCGGTAGGCGCTCCGCCGGGGTGGGGACCCCCGTCGCGGCGGAGCCGCATGCCGATACGGCCCCGCCCCTGGAGGGCGCGGCGCCGTCAGTCGGCGGGCGCCGGTGCCCGCTCGGGCGCGGACGGCCCTCCGGGCGCCGTGTCCGTCTTCGTCGAGCTCGCCGGCCCCGTCGCTTCCACCGCCCCCACCGACCCGTTCGGAGGCGATACCTTTCGCCGTGCCTCCCGCCGCGCGTGCGCGTGCAGCGAGGCCACCACCGTGTTCGTCACCGCGACCAGCGGGACGGCGACCACCGCGCCGCCGATGCCCGCGACCAGACCGCCGGCCGACACCGACAGGATGACCGCCAGCGGGTGGACGCGGACGGCGCGGCCCAGGATGAACGGCTGCAGGATGTGGCCCTCGATCTGCTGCACCGCGAGGACGACCACCAGCGTCATGACCGCGGTGAACACGCCCTGCGTGACCAGCGCGACGACCATGGCCAGCGCGCCCGACACCACCGCTCCGACCAGGGGGATGAAGGCGCCGAGGAAGATGAAGACGGCCAGTGGGACGGCCATCGGGACGTCGAGGAAGTAGATGCCGATCCCGATGAAGATCGCGTCGATCAGTGCCACTATCACCGTGCCGCGCACATACGCCGTCAGCGTCTGCCACGCTCGCGGGCCCGCCCCGGCGACGCCCGGCCGGGCCGCCACCGGCACCAGCTTCAGCGTCCACTTCCAGATGCGCTCACCGTCGTACAGCAGGAACAGCGTGCAGAACATCGTCAGCAGGATGCCCGTCAGGGCCTCGACGATGACCGTCACGCCCTGGATGCCCGCGGACGTGATCTCCTCGGTGTTCGCGCCGACCGCCTCGCGCAGGCTCTTGGCGATGTCGTTGATCTGGTCCTCGGTGACGTGGAACGGGCTGTTGAGGAGCCAGCGGCGCAACTCGTCGATGCCGTCCTGGATCTGGTTGGAGAGGGTGTCGATGTTCTCCATGACCTGCCAGGTCACGAACCAGCCGATCAGGCCCATGATGACGAAGCCGAGGACGGCGGTCATGGCCGTCGCCGGTCCGCGTGGTACGCCGTGCCGGCGCAGCCGCGCCACCGTCGGCTGGAGTATCGCCGTGATGAGCAGCGCCACGACGAAGGACAGCACCACCAACTGGACGGCGCTGATGATCCGCATCAGCACCCAGACGGTGCCCGCGAGGACGAGCAGCCGCCAGCCGGCCTCGGCCGCGACCCGCATGCCCCACGGCACGGCGGTGGCGGGGTCGGGACGGGCGGCGACGGCGGGGTCACGGTCGGGCGGCGGCGGGACGTGGTCCGAGGGCGGCGCCTGGACCGGGGAGCCGTTGGAGTCCTCGGACTGCGCCGCCCGCGCTTCCCTGCGGCGCTGTTCCAGCCGCTCTCCCCAGCCGGTGAGCCCGGCGCCGACCCGACCGAGCCACCCAGGAACTCGCGACATGATCCGTCCTCTTCCCCCGTTCTGCCCCACCACTCCCCCCTGGAGCGGCCGGGTTCGACCGTACATGGCCGAAGCCCCTCACCGAAGGACGGTGAGGGGCCTGGGAAGGTTGAGCCGGACCGCGGGGTCCCGCAGGCCTAGTACCAGTGGTTGGCCTGCCAGAACGACCACGCGCCGCAGGGGCTGCCGTAGCGCTCGTTCATGTAGTTGAGGCCCCACTTGATCTGGGTGGCCGGGTTGGTCTGCCAGTCGGCACCGGCGGACGCCATCTTCGAGCCCGGCAGTGCCTGGACGAGGCCGTAGGCACCCGAGGAGGGGTTGGTCGCCTGGTAGTTCCAGGTGGACTCGTGGTTCACGATGTTGCTGAAGCAGGTGAACTGGTCGCCCGGGATCATCTGCTGGGCCATCGCCTGGACCTGCGCGACGGTGTACGAGCTCTGGACCGCGAAGTCGGAGGCGTCGGCGCGGGCGGCGGACCGGCTGGCGGCCTCCTCGCGCTCCTTGCGCTCCTCCTCGGCCTTCTTCTCGGCCTCTTCCGCTGCCTTCTGCTTGGTGATCGCGTCCTCAGCGGCCTTCTTCCGGGCGGCCTCCTCGGCCTCCTTCTTGGCGCTGGCGTCCGCGGCGATGGCCTGCACGTCGGCCTGCTGCGTCAGCGACGCGGTCTGCACCTGCGCCTGCTGACCGGCGGGAATGTCCGCGAGAAGCGTCGCGTCGCTTGCCGTCAGCTCGAGGTCGTCGGGCTGTGCGGTGCTGCCCGAGGCAACTCCGACGACACTGCCGACAGCGGTGACCGCGGTGGCCGAGGCCACTGCGAATCCCCGGACCGAAATCCGGCTCACACGGTTTCCTTCCAGCATCGCCCGCTTCGGTGACCCTGGCGGACGCGATCGTGCCCCTGGCTCTGGCCTCCCAACTGCGGGGTCACGGGAGGCACGGGCCCGGTGGGCAACTCCCCTGCGGGGAGCGCCGGGTGGTGCTCGGGCGGCATACGACGACGCTATGGAGTTCTGTGTCTTCTGTTGTCCCGTACCGCTGGGGATACAGATGTGTCGTATGCGGGGCCTGACAGGAACGAGACTCTGCCGTACGCCCACACCGCAAGGCAATTCCGAGGTGCGTGTGAAAGCTCACACCTCTCACGTCCCAGGGACTTCACAGAAACCATCACATGCGAAGGCGCCGCCCGGCTAGGCTCATGGCCTTTTGCCGAACGGCGCCAACCGGCAGGTGACCGGCAGCCCACCAGGGCAGGACCGGATCGCCTAAATCTGCCCGTCCTCCAGCATTTCGGTCACCAGGGCCGCGATCTGCGAGCGCTCGGACCGGGTGAGAGTCACATGGGCGAAGAGCGGATGCCCCTTCAGTTTCTCCACGACGGCGACGACACCGTCGTACCGGCCGACCCTCAGGTTGTCCCGCTGTGCCACGTCGTGAGTGAGCACCACCCGCGAATTCGCACCGATCCTGGACAGAACGGTCAGCAGGACGTTCTTCTCCAGCGACTGCGCCTCGTCCACGATCACGAACGCGTCGTGCAGCGAACGGCCGCGGATGTGGGTGAGGGGCAGCACCTCCAGCATCCCGCGCGCGGTGACCTCCTCGATGACCTCGCGACTGGTGACCGCGGACAGCGTGTCGAAGACCGCCTGCGCCCAGGGGCTCATCTTCTCGGCCTCGGTGCCGGGCAGATAGCCGAGGTCCTGCCCGCCCACCGCGTACAGCGGCCGGAAGACCATCACCTTCTGATGCTGGCGCCGTTCGAGCACCGCCTCCAGACCCGCGCACAGTGCCAGCGCCGACTTGCCGGTGCCGGCCCGGCCGCCCATCGACACGATGCCGACGTCCGGGTCGAGCAGCAGGTCGAGCGCGATGCGCTGTTCGGCGCTGCGGCCCTTGATGCCGAACGCCTCCCGGTCGCCGCGGACGAGGCGGACGTTGCCCTCGGGCGTGATGCGGCCCAGCGCCTTCCCCCGCTCGGACTGGATCGTCAGGCCCGTGTGCACGGGGAGGTGCGCCGCCTCGGGGACGTACAGGTGTCCCGCCTCGAAGAGGACGTCCACCTGCTCGCCCGGCAGGGTCAGTTCGGACATCCCGGTCCAGCCGGTGGAGTCCGTGATGGCGAGCTCGGCGCGGTACTCCTCGGCGAGCAGGCCGACGGACGACGCCTTGATCCTCAGCGGCAGGTCCTTGGAGACGACCGTGACGTCGTACCCCTCGGCCTGGAGGTTGCGGGCGACCGCGAGGATGCGCGAGTCGTTGTCGCCCAGGCGGTAGCCGGACGGCAGCACGCTGGGATCCGAGTGGTTGAGCTCGACACGGACCGTCCCGCCCAGGTCCCCGGCCGGGATCGGGGCGTCGAGACGACCGAACCGCACCCGGAGATCGTCGAGCAGACGGAGTGCCTGCCGGGCGAAATAGCCGAGTTCGGGATGGTGCCGCTTGGCCTCCAGCTCCGTGACCACGACGATCGGCAGCACGACCTCGTGCTCGTCGAAGCGGCTCAGGGCATTGGGGTCGGCCAGCAGGACGCTGGTGTCGAGAACGTAGGTGCGCCGGTTCGGCTTGTGGCGCTGTGCGCTGGTCACCACGGAAGGACGTACCCCCTCGGATGAGGTCGGGGAGCGACGAAGAGAACTGGACCGGTCGTCGGCCACGATGCACGGGCCGGAAACCGGCCCTTCCGCCTCTTCGTTCCGCGCAGCGACAGCACGGTCGGGCTGGTGCAAAGAGCCTCCCGGGCGGACGACCCCGTGCCGCCCGCTGAGGATGCGACATCCGTGGTTCGGATGTCGACCTGCTGGGACTATGCCCTCGAACACCCGCCGCCATGCCAGACCGTACGACGGCGCGACGGTGAACTGCTCGTTACGTCTGCCCCGGTGAGGGTCCTGTACGCCGCACAGGCGCGGACCCGGGAGGAGATCACCGGAGACCGGAGGAGATACCTTCAGCCTCCGTAACGACGGTGCCGCGCGGCGTAGTCGCGGAGCGCACGCAGGAAGTCGACCTTGCGGAAGGCCGGCCAGAAGACCTCACAGAAGTAATACTCGGAGTGAGCGGTCTGCCACAGCATGAAACCGGACAGCCGCTGCTCCCCGCTGGTGCGGATGACGAGGTCCGGATCGGGCTGGTCACTGGTGTAGAGATGCCGGCCGATCATGTCGACGTCGACGGACTCGGCGAGCTCCTCCATCGGGACGCCCCTGTCGTGGGCGTCGAGCAGCATCGAGCGGACGGCGTCGGCGATCTCCTGGCGGCCGCCGTAGCCGATGGCGACGTTCACCAGTATTCCGTCGACGTGCGCGGTGGCCTCCTCGGCCTCCTTGAGCACCGTCTGCATCTGCGCGGGCAGCAGGTCGAGGGTGCCCACGTGGTGCACGCGCCAGCGGCCGTCGGCGGCGAGGGACCGTACGACGTTCTCGATGATCCCGAGGAGCGGGCCGAGCTCCTCCTGCGGCCGGTCGAAGTTGTCCGTCGACAGCAGCCAGAGGGTGACGACCTCGACGTCGGTCTCGGTGCACCAGCCGAGGAACTCCTCGATCTTCTCCGCCCCGGCGCGGTGGCCCTGGGCCGTGGTGCTGCCCGCCGCCTTCGCCCAGCGCCGGTTGCCGTCCATGATCACGCCGATGTGCTTGGGGGCCTGGGTGGTGTCCAGGTGGCCTTCCACCCTGCGGGCGTAGAACCTGACCAGCAGGCGGCGCAGGTTGTCGCGCAGGTTCACGTGATTGTCAGCCCCTCCGTAGCGGATCGGACCGGCGCGGTCACGCGCGCCCGCGTCCGTTGAACGATCTCCGGGTGACGGTCCCCGGGGCCGAAGCCTACCGCCGAGTCAGCCAAGTACCGCCAACGGGTGCGGAGGGTGGGGGGTGCGGGAGGGCTGTGGGGGACCTGTGGGAGCACCGCGCGGGAAAGCGTGAGTGCGACCGCGGGAGGACCGCGCGGGAGGGCTGGATTCGGCACGCTCACCGGACAGGGAGAACGGACACAAAAAAACGGGCCGGTCCGTGGGGGGGAGACGGACCGGCCCGAGGGGGGGTTTCCACCATAACCCTTCGTAAGTGATGCTGCGTACATCGGCGGGAAACAACTACTCTCCGCAGTCATCCGGCGACGCGTCGAGAGGGTCGGAAGCGTTCATTCACAGGCTGATCACGGCCGGATGACGGGCATTTCCAAGGCAATCCACGGCGATCGTTTGACATTCAGAGGAATACGAGGGACATGCGTCCATTTGTGGGACGTAGAGCGACACGACCCCACACACCCCCGCACGGGTGAACACCGTCGGAACGCCCGCTTGACGCCACCCGCCCTGGCCGACGGCCCGTGGATACGGCACCGCGCAGCCCCCTCCGCCACGCGGTGCCTCCCGCGCGGCTTTGCTCACGCGAATTACCTTGGCCTGAACTTACGTCAGGCGCCGCCGTCGAGGCGAGCCGAGATCGGTAACGATGTGGAAACCTCGGCGTCTTGGGACGCGCGCAGCCCTCCAGAAGCCGGGCATATCACCCGGATCGGACGGGCCGGACCGGCTGGCCGGGCTGGCCGGGTTTGCGGGCCTCGAAAAGATGGCGGGTGCTGTGGGCCACGAAGGCGCCCTCCGCCTCGATGTGCTCGTGCAGGGCGCGGAGCCGTGGCTCGTACGCCTCGACGGTGAAGCCGGGGACCATCCAGACCACCTTGCGCAGGAAGTGCACGACGGCGCCGATGTCGAAGAACTCCATCCGCAGCCGCTCGGCCCGCAGCTCGACCACCTCAAGACCGGCGGCCTCGGCGTCCACGCGCTCCCGGTCGGGGTGACGGGCGGTCCGCGACTCCTCCGGCAGCGGGCCGAGGAAGTACTCGACCAGCTCGAAGACGCTGGCGGGGCCCACGTGCTGGGCGAAGTACGTGCCGCCGGGCCGGAGCACGCGCGCGATCTCCGCCCAGTGCGGGCGCACCGGGTGCCGGCTCGTGACGAGGTCGAACGCCTCGTCCGCGAACGGCAGCGGCGCGTCCTCCGGCGAGGCGACGACCACGGCGCCGCGCGGGTGGAGCAGGGCGGTGGCCTTCGTGACGTTCGGGGGCCAGCCCTCGGTGGCGGCGGTGAGCGGCGCGAGGCGCGGGGCGGAGGCGAGCACCTCGCCCCCTCCGGTCTGGACGTCGAGCGCGGCCGAGGCGCGGGCCAGCCGCCCGGCCATCGCCCGCGCGTACCCCCAGGAGGGCCGCTCCTCGGTGGCCCGGCCCTCGAACCAGGAGAAGTCCCAGCCGTCGGTGGGGACGGCGGCGCCTTCGGCGACGAGTTCTTCGTATCTGCTCATGCTGCTCGTGCTCATGGCACCAGAGGGCGTACGTCCCGTGCCACGAAGCGCACGAAGCCCTCCGGGTCCGGTTCGTCCGCCGTCGGCTGGAGGACCACCGTGTCCGCGCCCGCGTCCACCAGTCGCCGCACAGCCTTGGCGACCGCGGCCGCGTCACCGGCGACGCCGAGGTCGGGCACCTCGCCCACGCCCTCGGCCGCCAGCTCGGCGCGCAGACGGGCCGATGCGTCCGGACCCGTGGCGGCGAGGAGGTTGACGACCACCTTGTGGGGGTCGGTGCGCCCGGCCGCCTCCCGCCCCTCGTCGATGAGCCGGCGCGCCTGCCGTACTCCCTCCGGGGGCGTCGCCGCGGTGAGCACGGTGCCGTCCGCGGCCTCGCCGGAGAGCCGGAGGGTACGGGGGCCGGTGGCCCCGGCCAGGACCGGCACGTCCACCTCCGGCGGCCAGTCGAGCGCGACGTCGTCCAGCCGCACGTACCGGCCGTCCGTGGTGACGCGCTCCCCCGCGAGCAGGGCGCGCAGCGCCAGCAGGTGCTCGCGCAGCAGGGTCAGCGGTGACGCGGCCCGCGCCCCGACCTGGCCCATCCAGTCCTGCACCCCGTGCCCGACGGCGAGGGTCGCGCGGCCCGGGAACATACGGTGCAGGGTGGCGGCCTCCATCGCGGTGAGCGCGACGTTCCGCAGGGGCACGGGCAGCAGTCCGACGCCGATACGCACCCGCTCCGTCCAGGCGAGCGCGGCGGCCGCGGCCGAGATGCCCGCCTCACGGAAGCAGTCCTCCCACAGCCACAGTTCGTCCAGGCCGGTCTCGTCGGCGAGGCGGGCGATCGCCCGGAGTCGCTCGGGAGGCAGTTGGGGCCGGAAGACAGCGCCGAGTGCAGTCATGGGACCTTCCTACCTGCGGCTGCGGACTCGGCACAACGGCTTTATCCGCGCGACACGTTGCTCGTGCTGCACGCGCTCGTCCGTCGGCCGAGCGCGCCGCTGGCGGATCCGGTTGCCGTCAGCGTTGCCGTCCAGACGTGTCTATTGGCGGGAGAGCTCAGCCGGATCGATCGCGACAGGGAACGGGGTGCTCAGGTGAGTGGTCGCACCCGCGAGTGCGGTCGTCCGCTCCACGTACCGGCCGCCTTCCAGTTCGTAGACGACGAGCATGGGGGCGGGATCGAATTCGAGGCGCCAGAAGTGCGGGATGGCTGCCTCGGCGTAGAGCATCGGTTTGAACTTACGGTCCACGGTGCGGTTGCCGGGAGAGACGAGTTCGATCACGAGCTGCACGCCCTCGGCGTCGAGGCTGACACCGTCCTCGGCAGTTGCGCCGGCATCGGTCACTACGAGGTCGGGGACCACCAGGCCCGAAGGCAGGATGACGTTGATGGCCTCCAGCACCTCGGCCGGTGCCTTGGCCGCCTGGACCGCCGCGTGCAGGATCATGGCGAGCCGAAGCGAGGCCCGCTGGTGGCGGATGCCGGGTGCGGGGGACATGACGAGGGACTCCCCCAGCAGCTCGTAGCGGGTGGTGCGATCTTCGGGCAGAGCCAGGACGTCCGCGACGGTCCAGGGCCCGGTGTGGTCGAAGGCAACGCTCATTCCCTTTCGCCTCCTCGTTCGACCGGCAGTCTTGCTATGACCTGGACAGGCGGTACACGGCCAGCATACGGGCGCTCCCACCTGCCGACCGATGGTTCCGCCGCCACGAGCGAGAGTCCGGACGCGCCTGCCATACAGCCCGGAAGCAACTCTGTCGAGAGCCTTCCGGAACGTGTGGCCCCGGGCGCCTGGGAGGCGTCCGGGGCCCGCGCCCATGCCCTCTTCAGACGCGTCGTCGCACGGATGTCAGCGAGGTCGTGAAGGCGTACTGCAGCGGGTGCAGGTGCAGGGTGGGAAGGCCGCCGTCCGGGGGACCGGGTCGGTGTGACGGCCGGTCCGGGTGCGGAGTTCGGCCCGGTCGCGGTCGGTGCTGCCGTCAGAGCTGATCCGGTACACGCGGATCGTCATGCGGGACTGGGCGGCCGGTACCGGATCGGGGTCGAGGACTTCCAGGAGGTCTGTCGGGGGCGGGTAGTGGGGGGCGCAGTCCGGACAGGCGTAGACGTTGAAGCCGGGGCCGGTGGCCGCGTGGACCTCGTGGACCAGGACCGGGTGCTCGGTCATGCATCCGCAGCGGGCGCACATGCGGATGGGGGTGCGGCGGGCGGGGGTGGTGTCCGTCATCGGATCGCTCCCGCCAGGCGCAGGGCGCGACGGCGTTCGCGCTGCCTGCGATGCTCCTCCGGAGTGAGGAGGTACGGGCGGATCAGGCGGCTCGCTCCCCCGTCGAGGCGTTCGGTGAAACGGCAGGGCGGTGGGGCGAGAACGGGTGTGGGTGTGGGGGTGATGGTGAGGACGGGCGGGGGCACGGCCCGGTGTCGGCCACGTGGGCTGGGCATGCAGAGACTCAGCACGCAGGCGAGTAGTCGAACGATAAGGTCCAGCATGTCGACGCTCCTTCATAGCGTTCGGCCATGCCCCGGGACGGCTGCAACCGTCGCCGGGGTCTTCGCTTCAGCGCCGACCCCGGCAAGGCATGTACAGCTCTTAATAGCTTATTGAGGGTATTCGAAGGTCAGAAGCGCTTACGGTAGCCATGTGAGTGACAAGAACGAGATTCCGGACTTCAACCCGCGAGGGCCGCAGCTCGTGTACGTCGCCCTGGCGGATCATGTGGCGGCTCGCATCGCGGCGGGTGAGCTGAGCCCCGGAGCCCGACTGCCCGCCGAACGAGATCTTGCCGTCGAGTACGGAGTTGCCTACCTGACGGTCCGCCGCGCCGCACAGGTCCTCCGCGACCGAGGGCTCATCGTCACCGTGCACGGCAAGGGCACTTTCGTGGCCGACCCGCTCCCCGCAGACCCCACCGACGGGCGGGGCGAAGAGTAGGGCCTGCAGTTCCCCTCACTTCCAGTAGCGCCTGGCGGCCCGGCAATAGATCCCTCAGCCCCGCCTGCTTGGTCTGGTCACTGCCTTGCCACTCGCCATAGCTCATATGTGTGACGCATAGCCGTATCGCACTGTTCGGCTCAGCCCGGTCATACGGTGCTCGATATGACAGAAGGATCAGGTCAGTCACCGATCAACCCGTACAAGATCGCGTATGTCTACATGCAGGTGGCCGACCACATCGCCGAACGCATCGCCAAGGGCGAGCCAGGGCCGGGCGCCCGGCTGCTGGGAGAGCGTGATCTCGCGGAAGAGTACGGAGTCGCCCACCTGACCGCTCGTCGCGCTATGCGCGAGCTCCGCGAACGCGCCCTCGTGGTCACCCTCCCCGCGAAGGGCACCTTCGTCGCGTACCCGCAGGAAGAGACCAAGTAGCGGTCGGCCTCGTCGCTCTCGGCTGCCCAGGAGAACGGATGACGGAACCGCCGGGTCCGGTCCGGGCGTGCTTGAGCGCATGGGTGATCGAGGTGACGAGCAGAAGCCGGTACGGGGACGAGGCCGCAGACTCCGGTGGGCGATCGCGGGCGGTGCGGCGGCCCTGACGCCGGCCGTCGTGGCCGGGGTCGTCGTCGCCCGGGGCGGCGCCGAGACCATCACCGCCCCGCACACCTGCCGTACCTCCGCCCACGGCACTGCACCGGCCGGGGGTCCCGCGGCGAAGGGCGGCGCGGCCCCGGCCGGGGTCGCCCCCGCTGCCGACTTCGACGGGGACGGCCACCCCGACCTGGCCATGGGGTCCCTGGGCGACGTGGAGAACGGCAGCGGCGGCGGCAGCATCGAGGTGGCGTACGGGTCGGGCGACGGGACCGGCCTCGCCCGCTGCCAGTACCTCACGCAGAACGACGCCGGAATACCGGGCAAGGGCCGCGACGAGGCGTTCTTCGGGACCGACGTGACGGCCCGCGACTTCGACGAGGACGGGTACACCGACCTCGCCGCCACCGTCTTCGACTGGAAGCCGAGCGTGATCGTCATGTGGGGTTCGGCGGACGGGCTGAAGAGTGCCGTGCGGGTGCCGGGCACGGACGGCAGCCACGTCCCCTGGATGCCGGATCCGATCCTGGAGGAGCAGCTCGTCGCCGGGGACTTCAACGGTGACGGGCATGCCGATCTGGTCTTCGGGCTCGGTTCCGGCAAGGGCCTGCTGAAGGGTCCCTTCAAACGTGACGGCACACCGGCGGCCACCGCCCCGGTCCCCGCCCCGCGCCGGCCGGCGAAGGACGTCGGCACCGCGAACTACCGGGAACTCGTCGCCGGTGACCTGGACGGCGACGGCGCCGACGACCTGGTGGCCTTCCACCACGACTGGCTCCCCGACGCGGCCTGGTCCGAGGAACACTGGCCGGTGAGTTACCTCCGGGGCGGCCCGGACGGCTTCACCCAGCCCGACGACGTCGGCCTCCCCGACGCGGCGACGGGCGCGGCCGGTGACGTGGACGGCGACGGGATCGCGGACCTCCTGCTCAGCCCCCGCGGCGATGACGTGAGCCGCAGTTCGGTGACTGTGGTGTACGGCTCGGCGTCCGGACCGGGCAAGGGCAGGCGGACGACGACCCTCGACCGCGACACTCCGGGCGTGCCCGGTGAGGAACCTCAGGACGAAGACGCCGTCCTCTCCTCCTTCGACACCGGTGACGTCGACGGCGACGGCTACGCGGACGTGGTGGCCGGCTCGCCCCGCAGCGAGGTGTACGCGAAGTCGGGTCCGGAAGAGGTGCTGTTCCTGCGGGGCGGCCCGGACGGCCTGACCGGCGAGGGCGCCCGCGCCTTCAGGGAGGGCGACCTCGGCGGCGACCCGGACGCGCGGCGCGGGTTCGGCGCGGCGGTGCGCCTGGTCGACACGGACGGCGACCACCGGTCCGACCTGGTCGTGGCGGCACCCGGCACCGACAGGACCGACAGCTCCGCGTGGCTCCTGCCCGGCACGGCGGACGGGCCGGCCACAGGGGGAGTCACCCGGCTGCACGGCTACGCCTTCGGCTCCACCGAGGGGCTGGACCTCTACATGGGAGGCGGGGGGATCGCCCGCTAGCTAGTAGGGCCTGTCGGGGGAGGTCGGCTGGGCCAGGAGCAGGGTGAGGTCGTCGGCCGCCGCGGGAGTGTGCCGGGTGTGCTGGTGGTGCAGGTCCAGGAGGGTGTCGAGGGCCTGGTCGAGGGTGGGGGCCAGCAGCGCGGCACGGGCGCGGGAGTCGAGGGGGAAGAAGGTGCCGTCGGCGGCCCGGGCCTCGGTGAGGCCGTCGGTGTACAGCAGCAGGCGCTGGTCGGGGAGGAGGCGGATGCGCTGGACGCGGGGGGCGGGGTCCAGGCCCAGGGGCGGGGAGGGGTGGCGCGGGGTGAGCGGGTCGAGGCGGCGGCGGGTGATGTGCAGGGGCGGAGGGTGGCCGCAGTTGGCCAGGCGGACTTCGTGGGGGTGGAAGTCGGCGACGAGGAGGGTGACGAAGTCCTCGGCGTCCAGGTGCGGGCGGAGACGGGCGTCGAGAGTGGTCGCCAGGCGGGCGGGATCGGGTTCGGTGGTGGCGGTCGGGCGGGCGGCGTCGAGCACTGTGGCGGCGAGGGGGGCTGCGGCGGGGCCGTGGCCCTTGACGTCGCCGATGATCAGACGTGGGCCGTTGGGGGTGAGGAGGACGTCGTACAGGTCGCCGCCGGGCCGGTCGGGGCCGGCGGCGGAGCGGCAGCGCGCCGCGAGCGCGAGGGCCGCCGGGGTGCTGGGGGCCGGCAGCCTTGGGCCGCAGTCCACGCCCGCACCACCTCCCCCGTCGACGGGCAAGGTGTCTCCCGCCGTGCGTGCCGCACGGGACGTCCGTGGGCACGGACACCTTCCCGTACCCGGTGGGGCCAGTGGTCGATACGGGTGAACCGCTGCGGGCAGGCCCGGGCCTTTGCTACCCCGGAACACGACGCGGGGTGCGGGAAGGGGATGGCCGGGATGGTGCGGGAGCGGCGGGGGAACCTGGCGGAGGAGCGGGACCGTCTGGTCGGGCGGCGGGCGGAGCTGGCCCAGGTGGCGCGGTTGGTGCGGCGGACGCGGCTGGTGACGGTGACCGGGGTCGGTGGGGTGGGCAAGACCCGGCTGGTGCGGCGGGTGGCGGACGAGCTTCAGCCGGACTTCACCGACGGGGCATGGTGGGTGGAGCTGTCCCCGCTGAGCGACGGAAGCGCGCTGCCGTATGCGATCGCCGAGGCGCTGCCGCTGCAGGATCAGACCACCCGGCCGATGCTGGAGGTGGTCGCCGAGTATCTGGCCGGGCGGGAGACGCTGCTGGTGTGGGACACCTGCGAGCATCTCGTCGAGGACTGCCGGGAGGCGGCGGCGACACTGCTGACCGTGGCCCCGGGGCTGCGAATCCTGGCCACCAGCCGCCGCCCGCTGAACCTGGCCACCGAGGAGCTGCTCACCCTCGACCCGCTCCCGGTGCCCGAGACCGACGAGGACGACACGGCGGACGCGGTCCTGCTGCTGGCCGACCGGGCCGCCGAGGCCGTGCCCGGCTTCGCCGTCACCGGCGCCAACCGGGACGAGGCGGTGCGGCTGTGCCGGCGACTGGAAGGCCTGCCGCTGGCCCTCGAACTGGCCGCCGCCCGCCTGCGCGAACTCTCCGTGGCCGAGCTGAACCAGCGGCTGGACGACCGCTACGCCGTCCTCGGCGACACCGACGGCCCGGACTACGACGCCGACCCTCCCTGGCACCAGGCGCTGCGCACGGCGATCGGCTGGAGCCATGAGCTGTGCACCCCGCACGAGCGGCTGGCCTGGGCCAGGTTGTCGGTGTTCGCCGGGTCCTTCGACACCGAGACGGCGAGCCGGGTGCTGGCCGACGAGCGCCTGCCCGGCGCAAAGGTGCCGGGCCTGCTGGCCGCTCTGGTGGACAAGTCGATCCTGACCTGGGTGCCCACCGCGGCCGGAGAGCGGTACCGGATGCTGGACACCATCCGCGAGTACGGTGCCCACTGGCTGCGCGGACTGGGCGAGGAGCACCAGCTGCGCTGCCGGCACCGCGACTCCTACCTGGCCCTGGCTCACCAGGCGGACGCCGCCTGGACGGGGCCTGAGCAGATCGCCTGGTACGACCGGATGAGCGCTGAGCACGCCAACCTGCGCGCCGCGCTGGAGCTCTGCCTCGCCGAGCAGGACGGACCCGCCGCGCAGGAGCTGAGCGGGGCGCTGTGGTTCCTCTGGTTCGCCTGTGGTTTCGCCAAGGAGGGCCACCACTATCTGGACCGGGCTCTGGCCCTGGACCCGGCCCCCGGACTGATCCGCGCCCAGGCCGTGTGGGCCCGCGGTGTCGCCGCCCTCGCCCAGGGCGAGACCGAGACCAGTCTCCGCCTAGCCACCGCCTTCCGGGCGGCCGTGGCCGGGGACACCGACGAGACCACCGCGTTCGCCGCCGCCTATCTGGAGGGCAGCAGTCTCGCGTTGCGCGGTCGGCAGGCGCAGGCGGCCGAGGTGCTCGACGCGGTGCCGCACACCCGACCGGCCGGTGGACGTTATGACGCGGCGTGGTTCCTTCTCCGGGCCGGCCGGGCCTTTGTCCACGTCTCCCTCGGGCAGCTCGCCGACGCCTTGGCCGTCGCCGACGAGCTGTGCGCCGAGTGCGCCCGGCGCGGCGAGGTCCATGCCCGCGCCTACGGTGACTACGTGCGTGCCCTCGCCTCGCTGGGACTGGAGCGGGCGGAGGAGGCCACGGCTCATGCCCGCACCGCCCTGGACGGCAAGCTCCGCCTGCACGACAGCACCGGCATCGCCCTGGCCGTCGACGTGCTCGCCTCCGCGTCCGCCGCTGCGGGTCACGCCGAGCAGGCCGCCCGTCTGCTCGGCATCGCCGAGCAGGTCTGGCACGCCCTCGGCACCCCCCAGATGGGCGCGCCCGAACTCGTCGCCGCCCGCGAAGCCTGCGAGAAGCAGGCCCGCGCTGCCCTGAGCGACCGCGCCTACGACACGGCGTACCGCACCGGCTATGACACCGACCTGGACACCGGCATCGCCTATGCCCTCGGCGGATCCTGACAGTGCCGTGCCCTCCCCAAGGGCCCGCTCGCCGTTCCTCAGCCCTGCCGGCCAGCTCTGCCCCTTCCCGCCAGACAGTTGGGCCGCTGAGCTTCGGTATCGATCGGTATGAAGCGGTCGCGATCATGGCAGAGCACGGATTCTCTGCCGAGGAGGACCGGATCGAGCGATGGAGTACGCAGCACACCCAGTGGCGCGCCGTCCCCACCCTCAAGACCTGGCGACTGTCACGCAAGCTGCGGTACAGCACCATCCGCATCAGCGGCCTCGCCTGAGCGGTCCTCATACCCTCCACCTCAGCACCATGAACTGAGGTGGTGGAAGGCTCAGTGGATCTGCAGTGCCGCGCGCCACGCGGGACTGTCGAGGTAGTGGTTGTCGTAGCGCTCGGAGGAGTCGCGGATGTCCTCTGCCGATGCCTCGCCCCGGGCTACGCGCTCCAGGAGACGGTAGTAGTCGAATCGGGCCAGTCCTGGGGTGAAGAGCACCAGTACGTCGGCCTGTCGGCCTGGGGCCGGGGCGAAGGCGTGAGGCAGGTGGGGCGGGAACAGGATGAGGTCACCCGGTCCCAGGGTGTGCACCTGGTCCCCGGCCAGCGCCCGCAGCGAGCCGTCCAGGACGAACAGCAGCTCGGCTGCCCGGGTGTGGAAGTGCGCGGGCGTCCCGGGCGAGCCCACCCCCAGCGCCGCGCGGTTCGCGGTCAGTGCGCCGCCGGTGGCGTCGGCGTCGGCCAGCAGGGTGATCAGGCTGGTGGGTCCGTCAGCGAGGCTTTCGGCCTCGGTGGCGCGCACCAGCAGCGCGGAAGGAGTGGTCACGGACACGGTCGTCCTCCTTGGTGAGGTTGTGGATCGGGTGGCGCGTCACCAGGGCCCGGGGGATGTCCAGGGGCGGCGCACGGTGTGCGGAGCTCCGGAGCGTGCATGCGCCCACTGGAGCGTTGTGGAGGTCAGGCGCTCCAGGCGCGCGAGCTCAGGACCAGGCGGTAGTCGTCGGGGTCCGCGATGGTCACGCCGTACTGGTCCCAGTACGGGTTGTGCGCGGCCACGCGTGTTCCGCCGGCGGCGATCAGGCGGTCCACCAGTGCGTCTTCGACGGGAGTGCCCAGGTAGACGACGAACAGGTCGTCGGGCGTGGGGGTGGGGGCAAGGGGCCGCCGGGGGTCGCGCGTGAGCTCGAAGTGCCAGGTGGCGTCGGACGGCCCGACCATGAGCAGGTCGTGTTCGCCGGGGACCTGTGCGGTGGTGCGCCAGAGCACCTGCAGGCCCAGCCCTTCGACGTAGAAGCGTTCCGCGGCGGCGAGGTCGCGCGAAGGGCGGGCGATGCGGATGTGCGTGGTCCCTCCGACCGGCGACGGGTGACTCGGTCGGTTCCCTGGCGTGGTCCGCTGTGCGGGGGTCACTTCGGGCCCTCGCCCCGGTAGGGGGCGGCGGTGGGTTCGCCGGTGCTCCAGGTGCGGTCGAGGAAATCGGCGATCAGCGGGGCGATCTCGGGCAGATGCGTCTCCAGGGCGAAGTGGCCGGTGTCGAACAGGTGGAGTTCGGCGTCGGGGAGGTCGCGCAGGTAGGCCCGGGCGCCGGCCTCGGTGAAGAACGGATCACCGACGCCCCAGGTGATGAGGGCGGGCGGGGTGTGCGTACGCAGCCAGGACTGCCACTGGTCGTAGCGTTCGAGGTTGGACCGGTAGTCGAAGGCCAGCTCCACCTGGGCGTCCTGGCGGCCGGGAAGGTCCAGGAAGTGCTGGTCGAGGGTCCAGCCGTCGGGGGCCAGCAGTTCCGGGGCGGGGACACCCGTCTCGTACTGGCCCCGGGTGCCGGGCAGGGTGAGCAGATCACGGATGGTCTTCTCGGCGCCCGGGGTCTCGGGCCGCAGCGAGATGAAAGCGCGGGCCGCGTCCGACAGACCCTCCTGGTAGGCGTTGCCGTTCTGCACGACCAGGCCGGCGATCCGTTCGGGGTGCCGCTCGGCGAGGCGGAGGCCGACCGGGGCGCCGAAGTCGAACACGTACATGGCGAAGCGGGTCAGGCCCAGCCGCTGCACGAAGCCCTCGGTGATGTCGGCGAGACGGTCGAAGGTGTAGCCGAAGCCGTGCGGGGCCTGGGTGTGGCCGAAACCAGGGTAGTCGGGGGCGATCAGGCGATATCGGGAGCCGAGGGCGTCGATCAGGCGGCGGAACTGGTGCGAGGCCGAGGGGAAGCCGTGCAGCAGCAGGAGCACAGGTGCGTCCGGGCGCTCGGGGATCGACTCGCGGTAGAAGACACGGACGCCGTCGACCTCGAGATGGCGGTGGACGGTGCGGGCGACTGGGACCGGGACCGGTAAGGCCGTCATGACTAATTCCTTCTCTTGTCGGTGATGCATTAGATTTATCGCCTGACTGGCTAACGAGTCAAGTACCGGATGTAGCATTAGGAGCATGAGTGGTCCCGTTCCCTTGACCGGGGAGCCGCTGGCTCTGGACCTGGTCAACACCCATCCGTCCGCCGGTGACCTGCTGACCGGCCCGGACGACCTGCGAGCCTGGCTGCTCCTGCAGGCCGACCGGTTCCCCGAAGCGCGAGAGTTCGCCGCCGCCGAGCTCACCGACGCGGCCCTGGAGGCCGCGCGCGAAGTCCGCGCACACACGGCCCGCGCGCTCGACCCCGCCCGTCGCGGCGAACGGCCCCCGCCGGAAGCGCTGGCCGCGCTCACCCGGGCCCAGGAAGCCGCGCCCGCCGTCCGCGTGCTGGGCTGGAACGGCACGGCGGTCACCGCCACCCGCCGCCGTACCGGACCGACCGCCGCGCAGTTGGCTGCCTGGCTGGCCGAAGCCGCCGCCGACCTGCTCACCGACCCGGCGGTCGCCGCGGTCCGCCAGTGCGAGGCCGAGGACTGTGTCGTGCTGTTCCTGCCCACCCATCCACGCCGTCGCTGGTGCTCGGCCACCCGCTGCGGCAACCGCGTCCGCGTCGCCCGCCACTACCAGCGCCACCGCACCACCTGACCTCCTCAGTCAGGCTGGAAACGGCTCCGTGGCCGAGCCGGCGCCGCCCTGGATCCATCAGCTCGGTGCCACCGACCCGGAGACCGGAAGGGCCGTCGCCCGGGAGGACCTGAAGGAGGCTCGCCTTCCCCACCGACGACTAAGGGCCGGCTGACCCGATCAGAGGTCGAGACGCTCGCCGCCTACGTGGCAGCGCTGGGCGGGAACCTGAGACCGATCACGGATTTCGGGGACGAATCGCTCGTCCGGGGCTGACGCATCCCCTTCAGCAGCGCTCTGTCAGCCCTGTCCGCTTCCGGCCCCGGTCTCATCGGTGGTCGCGCCCCGCGGGAACGACACCTCCACCCGGCGGTTCTTGCGGCGGCCCTCCTCCGAGGAGTTGTCGGCGATGGGGTAGTCCTCGCTGTAGCCGCGCACCTCGAAGGTGATGTCCGCGCTGCCGAGGGAGCCCGCCAGCTGGTCGTGTACGGCTTCGGCGCGGTTCTTGGAGAGGGTGACGCCGTGGGCGTACGTGCCCAGGTTGTCGGTGAAGCCGAAGACGCGGACCGTGGACGGGTTCTGCGCCTCGATCTCCTTCGCGATCGCCTCGATACGGGCGTTCGCCTCCGGGTTCAGCTTCGCGCTGTCCTTGGGGAACAGCACCTCCGCCTGGAGCGCGAACGTGACGGTCGTGTTGGTGTCCTCACGGCGTTCCTCACCGCCGAGGTCCTCGACGACCGACTTGATGTCCAGGACCTTCGCCTCCGCGAGGGTGGCGCCTTCGGCGAGCTTCAGCCCCGGGCTGTTCGCGTCGACGTCGGGGGGCGCGGGTGTGCTGACGGTGCCCGGGGGTTCGCTCGGTTCGTCGTCGGCGAGGGCGGGGGCGGGAGTCAGCCAGGCCAGGGCGGCGACCAGGCTGGTGAGGGTGGTCGCGGTGGCGGTACGCGGGGTGAGGGCGGCCATGTCACTCGCCGCCCTCGGAGAGTTCGATGGGGGCGGGGGGCATGGAGCCGACGTTGAAGTCGACCTTGGTGGTGCTTTCGGGGGGTGCGGGGAACTGGGCGAACCACTGGGCTGTTTCGCCATCGGGTACGCCTCCGGTGAACTGCGTGCACAGGCATCGGCCCGACGTGTCTCGCAGGATGAGGTACTTCTTCTTCCCCTGCTGATCGATCAGGCTGGCACCGGCGATGGAGCCGCCGTTCCCCTCCAGTTCGCGTTCGTCACCGCGCCACTCGGCCGCGACAAAACGACGGCCCGTGTTGTTCGTGACGGTTCCCTCGATCGTCACGAAGCCCCCGTCGTCTCGTTTGGCGGAGGTCACCGCCAACGTGAGGCCGCCTTCACCTTTGACCTCGGCGAGTACGGTGCTCGACTCGGGCTGCTGCGATTGCTGCTCGCCGTCGTCGTTCTTGGCAGGAGCCGAAGACGACGACGCGCCCTTGTCGGACGTCTCGTCGTCTCCCCCTCCACAGCCGGCCACCGTGAGGAGCAGCCCAGCCGTGATCGCCGCCGCGCCGAGCGCCCTGCGGCCCATCATGGTGTGCCGATAGTCCATCGGTACGGCTTCCTTTCACTCGGCCAGATGCACCGAGAACATCACGGACGCGTCAGGAAGGTCGTCCGGATCGAAATCTGTGGGATCGATGTTCACCGGCTCGCCGTCGCAGTTCAGTACCAGAGGCGATCCGGGGTCGGCGTCCGTGTCGAACGCGCAGCGCGGCTGAATGACGGCGGTGGCATGGGCTTTTGCCTGCATGTCCTCCGTGCCGGGGATGATCGAGTCTCCGACCGTGTAGTTCGTCCGGATGTCGACCCGGAACGCTGGATAGCCGTCCACCACTGTGGACTGGGCTCCGCCCTGAACGGTCGCGTCGTTCTGTGCAGCCAACTCCTGGGCCGCGGCAGTGGCTCCGTCGGCAGGGAGATCCACTCCTGGCGGAAGATCCAGCCAGTCGAACCAGTCGTCGCCCGCTCCGATGGCGTCTCCGAGGTCGAGGAGCAGCTCGTCCCGCGCCTCCTGAGCCGCCGCCAACGCGGCAGCGTCCGCAGCGGACTGAGCACCGTTGCGGGCGGACGCCGCCTGGGCGAACACGAAGAAGGCGAGCGCGGCGAAGAGGATGATGCCTGTCAGCCAGATATAGATCGGAAGGGTGGAGCCCGTGTCGGACTCAGGGCCTGTGGCCCTCAGCCACCGATGACGTTCGACACCGCGTCCATGATCGCGCCGGAGATGGCGCCGTCCAGGCCCAGTCCGTCGATCATCGTGAAGATGCCGGCGATGATGATCAAGAGGCCCGCATACTCCACGAACCCCGCCCCCGCGTCCCGCTCCCTCCCCCGCATCCGGGAGACAACGGTCCGCTGCCAGTTGCCGAACCTGCTCACGACGTCTGCCCTCCCGCCCGATGTCACTGCCGACCGCAGCACCGTACGTGAGAGTCCGCCTACCGCGAGTGGGCCCCAGGGCCCAACTTCTCCACACGACACGTACGGCCGGACGTACGACCGGACTCACCGACTCCACCCCTCCCGAGCGGTCCCCAGCCACTGGGCGATCGCTTCGCTGCGCGATGAGCTGTGCAGTTTCGCGAAGATTCGGTTGATGTGGTTCTTCACGGTCTTCTCGCTGATGAAGCAGGTGGCGGCGATCTGGCGGTTGTTCATGCCGGACGCGATCAGGTCCATCACCTCCACCTCCCTTGAACTCAGGCCGAAGGCCGGTCGGTTGGGCACATGGCGGCGCATCCGCACCGCCCGGTCGGGTCGAGCGTCCGAAGACTGCGACGACTGTGCCATAAACGATTGCAGCTGCGAAGACACTTCTCGGAAATCGTGGGTGGGTTCGTATGAAACGCCAAGCGAGGGTGAGAGTGGGGAACCGCCCGCCCGTACGTCCCGTACCGCCTCGATCAGTTCCGGCGCCGTGAACTCCCCGTGCACCAGATAGCCGGCCGCGCCCCGGCGCAGCGCCTCCGCCACGATCTCCGGTTCGCTGCTGTACGTCAGCATCATCACGGGGGCGACGGCGGCGAGGGCGGGCAACGCCGTCAGGCCGTCCGTGCCCGGCATGCGGACGTCCAGCAGGATCACGTCGGGGCGGTGGTCCTCGGCCTGCCGTACCGCCTCCTCGCCGTCCACCGCTTGTGCGACCACCTCGATGTCGGGGTGGTCGCCGAGCAGGGCGGCGAGACCGGCGCGGACCACCGGGTTGTCGTCGGCCACGAGTATGCGGAGCGGTACGGGTGGGCCGGTGACGGCCTGGTCAGGCATGTGCCGCCTCCTCTCGGGAAGCTCGGGGGGCGTGGGGAGCCGTCGGGGTCGGGAGGGGGAGGGACACCCTGATCGATGTGCCTCCGGTGGGCGGGCCGGTGGTGATGGACAAGGAGGCGCCGATCGTCGTCGCCCGTTCCTGCATGCCGAGGAGCCCGAAGCGTCCGGCGCGGGCCGCCTCCTCGGGGGTGAGCCCGGGCGGCAGGCCCACTCCGTCGTCCGTGATCGTGAGGTGGAGGGTGCCGGTGAGGGCTCGTACCTCGACCACCACCTGCGTCGCCCGCGCGTGCCGGTGCGCGTTCTCCAGGGCCTCCGAGAGGATCGCCTGCAGGTGGTGGATCTGCGAGGTGCGGAGGTCGCGTGCGGGGATCGGTCCCGACGTCTCCCAGCGCACCGGAACGTTCGTACGGGCCGCGAAGTGATCGGTCACCGATGAAAGGCCCACCAGCAGATCCGTGGGTGGTTCTCCCGTCAGGTCCGTGTGCCGCCGCAGACCCGAGAGCAGGTCACGCGACTCCCCCGCCGCCCGGCGCGCCGCCGACGCCACCAGCTCGGCCTGCCGCTTCAGTACGCGCGGGTCGGCCGAGCGGTCCGCCGAGGCCGACAGGGCGTCCGCCGCCAGGGCCAGGCCGTGCAGGGTCTTGGCCACCGAGTCGTGCAGTTCACGGGCCAGGCGGGCGCGCTCCGTCTCCACGGCCTCCGCCACCGCGAGGCGGGACGTGGCCTCCGACAGCGCCTCCGTCGCCGTACCGAAGCGGAAGAGGAGGTTGCGCAGGGTGACGCCGATGACGCCCGCGCCCGCGCAGAAGCCCAGGATCAGGACGGTGTTCGTGCCCGCGCCCGGGCGGTGTTCCCAGGCCCGGTACACCGTCAGCAGGACCGTCAGTTGCAGGCCCGTGAAGACTCCCGAGCCGCGCCAGCCGTAGAGGAGGCCGGCCAGGAGAGGGGTGCAGACCGTCGCGTACGCGAGCGGGGAGGCCGGGGACGCCGTGAGGAGCAGGATCGCGCCGAGGAGGAGGTCCAGGGCCATGAGTGTCGGGTGCGCGAGGAGGCGGGGGCCGAAGCGGTCCCAGTCCCTGAGCATGGCGTACGAGCCCATGATGCCGAGGACCGCGGCGGTGAGCACCGCGTACCTCGGGGCGCCGTCCGCGGCGCCCGCCATCGCGAAGGGGGTGCCGATGGCGAGCGCGGCCAGGCGGACGGCGATGGTCTGGCGGCAGAGCGACTGAAGGGCGTTGAGCTGGAGGCGGAGGCTCGCGGGGGCGGGGACGTCGTCCGCCAGGTAGCCGGAGGGCACGCCCCATGACCGGTGACCATGGCTCCCCGCGCGCCGAAGGCCCCCCGGCAGCCGAAAACCCCCCGTCATCGGCCTCACCGGCCCAGGATCTCGCCGAAGTTCGTGCCCGAGCCCAGGAACATGCCCGTCGCGATCAGGATCATCGTCGCGGGGAGCATGAAGACCAGGGTCACCAGCGTCGCCTTGGGGATCGTCTTCGCCGCGCGGCGCCTGGCGTTCTGGGCGTCCGTGCGGCGCATGTCCGTGGCGAGCTGGATGAGGGTCTCGGCGATGGGTGAACCCAGCTCCTCACCCTGTTGCAGCGCCGACACGAACTGGGCCACCTGCTCGGACGAGTTCCGTCTGCGGAGCTCGTCGAAGGCCTGGCGGCGGCTCACGCCCATGTCCATCTGGCGGAGCGTGATGCGCAGTTCGTCGGCCCAGGGGCCCTCGTACTTCTCCGCCACCCGGTCCAGTGCCTGGCGGAAGCCGAGGCCGGCCGAGACCACGACGGCGAGCACGTCCAGGAAGTCCGGGAGCGTGCGGTCGATGACGTCCTTGCGTTCCCGGATGGCCTGCCAGATCGCGGCGTCGGCGGCCAGCAGGCCGAAGGCGAGGGTCAGGGCGGCGAGGAGCGGTGAGTCGTTGGTGAGGAAGACCAGGGCCATGAAGACGCCGAAGATGCCGTAGACGGCGCGGCGGGCCGCGTAGCGGTTCAGGGTCAGGCCGCCGGGGTTGCCCGCCATGTCGATACGGCGGCGCTTGGCCTCGACGCGGCGCGGGCCCATCAGGCGGAGGACGTACGGCGCGAAGCGCATGCCGAGGCGGTCGACGGCCGAGTCCGCCGTGGAGACGCGGGTCGCGCCGACCTCCAGGGCGAGCTCCAGGTCGCCGGGGAGCTTGGCCTCGGCGCGGATCATGCGGATGCCGAGGAACACGCCCGCGACCGAGACGGCCGTCAGCAGGGCGAGGAGTACGGGCAGCATGTCGGGTCTCGTCTCCCCTCTCAGACTTCGATCTTGCCGAGGCGGCGGATGACGAAGAAGCCGACCGTGTAGAGACCGACGGACACCAGGACCAGGATCTGGCCGAGCGGGGAGCCGGTGACCCGGGCCAGGGCGCCCTCGTTCGAGGAGTTGATCAGCAGGAGGGAGCCGAGGCCCAGCAGCGGGACCGTGAACGCCGTGGCGTTGACCTCGGACAGCATCGTGCGGACCTCGCGCCGGGTCTCCTTCCTGTCCTCCAGCGTCTGGGTGAGGTTGCGGAGCGAGCCGACCACCGAGCCGCCCGCCCGGTTGGACAGGACGAGTGTCGTGACGAGGACGACCAGTTCACGGGAGGGCAGCCGCTCGGCCAGCTCGCCGAGGGCGTCGTCCACCGAGCGGCCGAGCGTGAGCTGGTCGGCGACCCGGGCGAGCTCCTCGCCCGCCGGGGCCTCCAGTTCCTCGGCGGCCATCGCCAGGGCCGTGCGCAGGGCGAGGCCGGCGGCCGTGGCGTTGGCGAGGAGGCGGGCCACGTCGGGGAGCTGGTTGATGAAGGCCTCGATGCGTTTCTGCCGCTGCCAGTTGAGGAAGATGGCCGCGCTCCAGACGGCGACGAGCGCGGCGATCGGGCCGAAGAAGGGGGCCAGTGTCGTGGCGGCGATCAGCCAGAGCGCGACGACGACCGCGGCGACGTACGTGGTGAACTCCCCCGCCGTGACGTCGAGGCCCGTCGCCGACAGCCGGAGGTGGATCGTACGGCCGAGGCGGGTGCGGCGCAGCCGGCGGTCGACGGCCCGGAAGCGGCGGATCCGGCCGCTCTCCGTGCGGGTCGGCGCCGTACTGGAGAGGCGGTCGACGAGGGCCTGGCGATGGGCGCGGCCCGAGGCGTACGTGTGCACGCCCGCGATCGCGAGGGTGCAGCACAGGACGGTGGCGCCGAGGGCGAGAAGAGTGGAGTCCGTGGTCATCCGATGGCCTGCCTCGTGGCGAGTACGTCGATGGCCTCCGCGACACCGAACGCGGGCGGCAGCGGTTCGTTGGCCACGTACAGCTTCTCCGCGACCGGGCGCGGCACCGGCAGGTGCTCGAAGTGGCCGTGGACGACGCGGTCGGGGCCGAGGGGCTTCGGCACGAAGCGGGAGACGGTGGCGATGCGGAACTGCTCGCGGCCGTGCGAGACGAGCAGCGCGATCTCGGTGATCTTGCGGGAGCCGTCGGCGAAGCGGGTGAGCTGGACGACGACGTCGACCGCCGAGTTGATCTGGTCCTTGAGGGCCTCGAAGGGGATCAGCACCTCGGACATGGAGCCGAGGGTCTGGAGGCGCATCAGGGCGTCCTCGGCGGAGTTGGCGTGGACGGTGGCGAGGGAGCCGTCGTGGCCGGTGGACATGGCCTGGAGCATGTCGAGGGTCTCGCCGCCGCGGACCTCACCGACGATGATCCGGTCGGGGCGCATGCGCAGGGAGTTGCGGACCAGGTCGCGGATGGTGATCTGGCCCTTGCCCTCGATGTTCGGGGGCCGGGACTCCAGGCGGATGACGTGCTCCTGCTGGAGCTGGAGTTCGGCGGAGTCCTCGATGGTGATGATGCGCTCGTGGGCCGGGATCAGGCCGGAGAGGGCGTTGAGGAGGGTCGTCTTGCCGGTGCCCGTACCGCCGCTGACGATCACGTTGAAGCGGGCGCGGACGAACGCGGCGAGCAGCATCAGCATCTGCTCGTCCAGCGAGCCGAGGCCGATCAGCTCCGGCAGCGTGTACGCGCGCGGGAAGCGGCGGATCGTGAGGGTGGGGCCGGTGAGGGCGAGCGGCGGGATGATGACGTTGACGCGTTCGCCGGTGGGCAGGCGGGCGTCGACCATGGGGTTGGACTCGTCGACGCGGCGGTTCACGGTCGACACGATGCGTTCGATGGTCTGCATCAGCTGCTCGGTGGAGGCGAAGCGGAGCGGCAGCTGTTCGACCCGCCCGGCGCGCTCCACGAAGACCGAGTCGGGGCCGTTGACCATGATCTCGGTGATGGACGCGTCGGCGAGGAGGGGTTCGAGGACGCCCAGGCCGAGGGCTTCGTCGACGACCCTGCGGATCAGCTGGGAGCGTTCCGCGGAGGAGAGTACCGGGCCCTCGCGGCTGATGATGTGGCCGAGGACGCGCTCCAGGCGGGCGCGGCGTTCGGTGGCCGCGAGGCTCGACATCTCGGCGAGGTCGATCTCCTCGAGGAGCTTGGCGCGGTAGACGGCCACGAGGTGTCCGTCCTCGCGTCCGGCTCCCCCTTCCTTCTCGGGGACGGCGATACGGGATCGCAGGCTCATCTTCGTCAGCTCCTTCCGGTGTCGGTCGTCTTGGTCAGTCGGTGTCAGTCGGTGTCAGTCGTCTTGGTCGTTGGGCATGGTGGCGTCCCGCGTCACGGTCACGTCGTCGAACAGCGGGATGACGGAAGGGACGGTGACCGTGACCGTCGCGGTGGTGGTGTCGCCGCCCGTCGCCGGGGCGACCTGCGGGTTCAGCCAGCCGCTCACCGACGCCTGGCCGGCCGCGGCCCCGTCGTCCCCGAGGGACGCGGCGCGGGCGGCGGCCCGGGCGCCCGAGCCCGCCTGGTTGATCCCGTACCCGATGAGCCCGAGCTGGATGGCGGCCATCCCGATCAGAAGCAGGATGGGCAGGAATCCGGCGAACTCCAGCATGGAGACACCCCGGTCGTCCCCGGCGTTCCGTAACCTGCGCCGCACGCGCTCGACCGGCCCGGTCATCCCCCGTCTCCCTCCAGCGCGGCCCCCGCCCGGCCCTCGACGCTCGGCCAGCCGGGGTCGAAGCCGGGGAAGAAGAGCGGGACCTCGGCCTCGACGCTGGCTGTCATGACGGAGCCTTCGGGGCCGCAGTCGAACTCGACGGTCCAGGCGCCCGGCACGTGCTCGCTCCCGGCGGCGTCGCAGGCGCCGTTCCAGTCCCCGTCCACCGCGTACGCCGCCGTCGCCGCCCGCGCCGCCTCGTCCGCCGCGTTTCCCGCGATCGAGTACGTGTAGCCGTACAGCACGCACTGCCACAGGATCGCCATCACCACGAGCAGCAGCGGGAACATGCCCGCGAACTCCAGGGTGACCGAGCCGCGGTCGCCGCCCCTGCGGCGGAGGGCCAGGGCTCCCCGGTCGGCGGACGGCTTGCGGCGCCGGCCGCCCCCGCCTCCGCCTCCGCCCTCCTGCGTCTTGACCAGCCCGAGTTCCCCGGCCAGCGACCACAGGGCCTGCTTGACGGTGGAGCGCGAGTCCAGGTCCTGGAGCCGTCCCGCGTCGACGACCGACTGGAGTTCCTTGAAGGCGGCGGGTACGGCGGCACGGGCCGCCTTGGTGCCGGTGACCTTCTCCACCAGCGACGGCTGGATCTCCGTACCGCGGGAGTGCCGGTTGACGACCGTGAGGGTCTCCTCGGCCTTGCGGATCTGGAGCCGGTCCCAGAGGCGGACCATGCGCTTGGCGGCGCGGACGGCGACGACGTCCGGGGTGACGAGGAGCAGCGCCTGGTCGGCCATCTCGACGGCGGCCGCGGTCGCCGCGTTCATCTGGGAGCCGCAGTCGACGACCAGCAGGTCGTGCCGGGCGCGCAGGGCGCTGATCACCTGGCGGGTCACCCGGTCGGTGACCTCCTCGCCGCGTTCGCCCTCGCCGGGGGCGAGGAGGAGGGCGAGGCCGGTCTCGTGGGTGTAGACCGCCTCCTGGAGGACGCGGGGGTTGATGTCCGTGATCCCGGCGAGGTCGGCGACGGACCGGCGGAACTGGACGTCGAGGTACGAGGCGACGTCGCCGGACTGGAGGTCCAGGTCCAGCAGGGCGACGGTACGGCCGGAGGCGCGGGCCGCGAGGGCGAGGTGGACGGCGGTGAGGGTGGTGCCGACGCCGCCCTTCGCGCCGGTGACCGTGACGACGGTGCCGCCCGGTCCGGCGTACAGCTCGGGAGCGTTCGAGCCGAGGTGGCGGCGCATGCCGGCGGACCAGGACGCGGCGGCCTGGACGCGTTCGGCGAGGGCGTCGTAGCCGAGGGGCAGGGTGACGATGCCGCGGGCGCCGGAGTCCATGGCGGCCGTGAGCACGCCCGTGCTGGTGTCGGCGGTGATGAGGACGACGCCGACCGCCGGGAAGCGCATGACCAGGTCGCGGATCAGGTCCAGGGCGGGGACCGGGCCGATCCGCTCGTGCACGAGGACGACCTCGGGCAGCTCGTCGAGGGATTCGGCGGCGAGGCGCGCGAGGGTGTCGAGCAGGGCGGTGGAGTCCGGGACCGGGGGTGCCGGTTCGGCGTCCGCGAGCTGGCTCAGCAGGGTGCTCAGGGAGCGGGCGGAGTCGACGTCCCCGACGGCGGGGAGGATGCGGATGGTCATGGGCACGGCCCCGCGGGGACGTGACGGGCGGGCGTCATGCGCGGCCTCCTACTTGTCCTCGTCGAGGGTGTACGTGCGGTCGCCGGGCGGTACGGCGGTGTCGTCGCCGCCCGCGACCAGCGCGAGGCGGACGTGCTCGGCGAACGACTCGGCGTAGGCGACGCGCTGGGCGTCCGCCGTGCCGAGGGCGAAGGTGATGGGGACGGCCTCGGTGGCGGTGCGGCGGCGCTCGTTGCTGGACTGGCCGGGTTCGAGGGCGGTCAGCTCGCCGACGTCGATGACGCGCGCGCCGGCGACGATCAGCTTGGACTGGTCGGTGCCCTTGTCGCTGTCGTCGGCCCCGAAGGTGGCGAAGATGTTGACCCGCGAGCCGGGGGCGATCTTCCCCGCCACACCGGTGGACGCGTCGATCATGATGGCGATCTCCTGCTGCCCGGCCGCGAGCTCGGGCCGGTCGACGATCATGTCGCGTTGGAGCAGGGACCCCTCCTCCAGCCGCGTCACGGCGATCTTCCCCCGGATGTCGCCGAGGTCGGTGACGGCCGTGCCGGACAGCCACCGCTCCGGCATCGAGATCCGCTCGAACTGGTCGGCCGTGAGCTCCTTGTACGGCGCGATGTCGTCCTTCAGCCGGTACGCGGTCACTTCCGGCCCGACCTGCTCCTTCACGTCACGGATCACCGAGAGCACTCCGGCGAAGGCTCCGAGGGCGCACAGGGCCGAGAGGACCAGCAGGATGACGCCGCGGCGCTGGCGTGAGTTCATGACGCGGACAACCTCGATCGGGGCGGGGACGGACGGGTCGAGCTGGTCGGGCGGGACAAGCTGGTCGGGCGGTCGAGCGGCCGTGCTTGCGCGTACCTGCTATGGAGTTGGATGTGTGTGACTCACGTACCACCTCGGGGCAGCGCGCGTACGGTCGTCGGCTGAAGTTCGGGTAACGGCGCGGCGCAGAACCCGCAGCGGTCGCCGATGAGTTCCAGCCCGCACCAGTGGCACAGCTCCCGGCGCACGGACGACACGAGCTGGTAGAGCACGGACACGTCGTACAGCCCGGCGGCGAACTCGACGATCTTCCCGGTCCCCCACCAGCGCGGGGACTCGTCGGGCAGGGGGACGTTCGCCACGCCCTGCACCTGCCAGGAGGGCGCGAGCGTCGCGGTCACCCAGTCGGAGGGCGCCTGCCCGCTCGCGACGAGCAGCCGGGTGCCGAACTCGGGCCCGGTGAGGTCCCCCTCGCCGATGCGCACGAGCTGGGGTTTCGGATGGGCCAGTACGCCGAACTGGGCGCCCGGCACCCATGACTTGGCGTGGGTCTTCAGGGACACGGGGACGCGGTCCAGCTTGGCCACCGACCCGAGGAGGGCGCCGGAGTAGATGTAGTGGGCGAGGAGGCGGGCGGAGGAGGCGAGCACGCCCGGACTGAAGTCACATGCGGACAGCTGCCGTAACTGCTGGGCCAGCAGGGCGAGCCCGAGCGGGGGCAGATCGACCCCGAGCAGTGCGATCCGGTCGCTTTCGAGCACGGAACGGACGGCGTGCAGGCGCCGGGCGGCGGGTTGCTGACCGGTGGGCGAGTAGAGCGCGATGACGTATCCGTGCTGCTCGATCAGCGCGTGCATCCCGAGGAGGGAGTCTTCGAGCGTGTCCTGCGGCTGGACGACGGCGGGCGGGGTCTGCCGGTCCTGGGGTGGGAGCACCAGATCGGAACTGGTGACGGCTATCGCGGTCGGCACGCTGCACACCACCCCGTTCTGACTGCGGCGGGGTGGTCGACCACCGCCTCAGATCGCGCCTGTTGCCTACGTACTGCCTATATATCGATCGTCGACGCTCGGGTCCGTCACAGTTCCGTGCGTCTTCGTGCGCCTCTGTGACGAGCTCTCGCATCGTCCTGCACGAGCACCATATCCACGGCACGGCCCGCTCAACACCGATTCTTCCTGATCGACTCACAGAAGGTGCGGATGAGATCAACACGGAGTGAGTCGGGCGCACCCCAACTGCTGCGCTGATCATGGCACTTGCGATCCGGGTGGTCAGCCGGTCGCCGGAGACCTTGACAAGCGAATTGGTCTGGACCAACTTGGACGTCCAGCGGTGGCCACCGTAGCGGAACCCCCTTCCCCACTCCCCCCGGAGGCAGCAGTGCACCGCATACCAGGCATGTCCGGAACCAGACACAGACGATGGGCGGCAGGATCCCTCGCTGCCGTTCTCGCCGCGACCGGCCTCACCCTCGCCGGAGCCGGCCAGGCCGCCGCCGCGGACGTCAACAACGCCAAGAACGCCGGTTTCGAGTCCGGCCTCGGCAACTGGACCTGTTCGGCGGGCAGCGGCACGACGGTCTCCTCGCCCGTGCACGGCGGCTCGGCCGCCCTGAAGGCCACGCCGTCCGGCCAGGACAACGCCAGGTGCTCCCAGACGGTCGCCGTCAAGCCGAACTCGACGTACACGCTGAGCGCTTGGGTGCAGGGCGGGTACGCCTACCTGGGCGCGACGGGCACGGGGACGACGGACGTGTCGACGTGGACCCCGGACTCCACGGCCTGGAAGCAGCTGAGCACGACCTTCACCACGGGCTCGTCGACGACGTCCGTGACGGTCTACACGCACGGCTGGTACGGCCAGGCGGCGTACCACGTGGACGACGTGTCGGTGTTCGGCCCGGACGGGGGCGGGGGCGGCGGTGAACCGGGCCCGACGATCCCGGCGGCCCCGGCCGGCCTCTCGGCCCCGTCGACCACGTCCTCGTCCGTCTCCCTCGCCTGGAACACGGTCTCGGGGGCGACCGGCTACAACGTCTACCGCAACGGTACGAAGGTGACGGCGGTGACCGGCACCTCGGCCACCGTGACCGGACTGGCGGCCTCGACCTCGTACTCCTTCCAGGTCACGGCCACCAACGCGGCGGGCGAGTCGGCGAAGTCGGCGGCCGTGACGGCGACGACGGCGCCCTCCGGGAACGACGGGGGCGGCAGCACGCTGCCGAAGCACGCGGTGACGGGTTACTGGCAGAACTTCAACAACGGGGCCACGGTTCAGGAGATCTCCGACGTGCCGTCCCAGTACGACATCATCGCCGTCTCCTTCGCGGACGCGACGACCACGCCCGGCGCGGTGACCTTCAACCTGGACTCGGCGGGCCTGAACGGCTACACGGTCGACCAGTTCAAGGCCGACATCAAGGCCAAGCAGGCCGCCGGGAAGAAGGTGATCATCTCAGTCGGCGGCGAGAAGGGCACGGTGTCGGTGAACACCGCGGCGTCGGCGACGAACTTCGCGAACTCGGTGTACGCGCTGATGCAGGAGTACGGCTTCGACGGCGTCGACATCGACCTGGAGAACGGGCTGAACGCGACGTACATGACGCAGGCGCTGCGTGCGCTGTCCGCAAAGGCGGGTCCGTCGATGATCCTGACCATGGCGCCCCAGACGATCGACATGCAGTCGACGTCCGGCTCCTACTTCCAGACGGCCCTGAACGTGAAGGACATCCTCACGGTCGTCAACATGCAGTACTACAACAGCGGCTCCATGCTGGGCTGCGACGGCAAGGTGTACAGCCAGGGGTCCGTGGACTTCCTGACGGCTCTGGCGTGCATCCAGCTGGAGGGCGGCCTCGCCCCGTCCCAGGTGGGCCTGGGCGTCCCCGCCTCCACGCGCGGCGCGGGCAGCGGCTACGTGTCCCCGTCCGTGGTGAACGCCGCCCTGGACTGCCTGGCCAAGGGCACGAACTGCGGCTCGTTCAAGCCGTCGCGCACGTACCCGGACATCCGGGGCGCGATGACCTGGTCCACGAACTGGGACGCGCTGGCGGGCAACGCGTGGTCCAACGCGGTGGGGCCGCACGTGCACGGGTTGTCGTAGGGGGCGGTCGGATCCGTCGTGGGCGCGCTACTCGAAGGGGTAGCGCGCCTTCTCGAGGGCGAAGTGGTACCGTTTCTTGTACCACTCCGAGGAGGTGCTGTCCTGTGTCCATCACCGCCAGCGAGGCACGCCGTCGCCTGTTCCCGCTGATCGAAGAGGTCAACAGCGACCGCAGCGCCATAGAGATCGTATCGAAGAACGGCAGCGCCTACCTGGTGGCGGCCGAGGAGTACGAAGCGCTGCAGGAGACGGCTTACCTGCTGCGTTCTCCCGCCAATGCCCGCCGCCTGCTTCGTTCCTTTCAGAACGCTCTGGACGGTGACTACGAGAGCCGCGAGCTGATCAAGGACGAAGACGGCGGGGAACGTCTGTGAAGCTCGCTTTCACCCCGCAGGGGTGGGAGGACTACGTCCACTGGCAGACCGCGGACCGCAAGATCCTGAAGCGCATCAACCGTCTCATCGAGGACACGCTCCGCGACCCCTACGAAGGGATTGGCAAACCCGAACCCCTGAAGCACGCGCTCGCCGGAGCATGGTCGCGTCGCATCACCGACGAACACCGCCTGGTGTACGTGCCCAGGGACAACGAGGTGATCGTGTTGCAGGCGCGCTACCACTACGAGTAGCGCGCCTGCCTCGCTACGGACGCTGCCGCGGGGTCACCCGGCGGTGATGCGCAGCACCCCGGTCACGGTGCCCTGGAGGTAGGTGCCGTCCGGGGCGATGGTGCCCGCCATCTGGAGGGTGTCGAAGAGCGAACCGATGCCGACCTGCTTGGAACGCTTCACGGTGCCGGTCTCCGGGTCGATCTGGACGTACCGGTACGGGTCCAGCAGGCTGGTGCCCTTCGTGCCCGGGATCAGCGGATCCCGCACCACGGTGTGCAGGGTGCCGTCGGCGGTCGACAGCTTGGGCACGGCCGCCGAGCGCAGGGTGTTGTCCCACACCTCGGTGCAGCCGGTGCCGTCGGCGCGGACGTCGACACGGGTCAGCCCGCCGGCGAAGTCGGCGGAGGCCGGGACGCTGTCGCCCGCCCCGTCGGGGACCGCCGGGTAGGGGTAGCCGTACGTACCGGCGACGAAGACGCTGCTGCCGGCGCCGACGGGCGAGTTCTCGCTGCCGGGGCCGCCTGCGGCGCGCAGGACGGGCACGGAGCAGACCTCCGCGCCGGTGGAGGTCCGGTAGACCTTCAGACGGACGGTGGTGTCGGCGTTGTCGACGATGCCGACGTAGTCGGTTCCGGTCGTGGGACCGAAGAAGGTCGGGGTCGATCCGCTGCCCCAGCTCAGCAGGCCGGGCTTGCGGGCCTGACCTCGGTCGTAGGCCTGTCGCCAGGAGATCTTGGGGGTGCCGTCGGCGCCGGCGGTGAGCAGGTAGGTGGCGTGGGTGGTGGTGACGGCGGTGCCCTGGGGGGCGGTGGAGATGCTGTTGGCGACGCGTTCGCCGGCGGGCAGGGTGAGGGCACGGACTGTCCCCGTACGGTCGTCGGCGGTGCCGACCACGCCGTTGCCGGTGGCGAACCAGACCCGGCCCTGCCAGTCGGGCGACAGCCCGGTCACGGCGTCACCTTCGGGGATCACGGACGCGAGGGAGAGACTCTGGTCGATCGCCAGCTTCCAGTCGCCGTCGGCGTTCTTGCTGTGGGCGACGCGGAGCAGGTTGCGGCTGCCGTCCGCGACGACCAGGCGGTCCTTGTTGTCGAGGTAGGCGTAGACCCCGCCCAGCAGCGAGCCCTTGGTCAGTTTCAGGGTGGCCAGGGAGGAGCCGTCGTCGGGGTCGAGGAGGTGCACGGTCGGCACCTGGCCGAAGATCGGCGTGCACAGGATGACGGGGTAGCCGTCGGACCCCACCAGCACGGTCGGGCAGGCGGAGGCGAGGGCCAGGCGTTCCGACGACAGCGTGCCGGTGCCGGGTCCGGCCAGCAGGGTGGTATCCGAGGAGCCGGTGTCGCCGTGCATGGTGGCGGTGCCGTCGGGGCCGGCGTACGGGTTGTGCGGGGGTACGGGGGTGTAGGCGGTGGCTGCCGCGGCGACGGACTGGGCTTCTGCGGGTACGGCGGCGGTCGTGAGGGCGAGGGCCGAGAGCAGGGCGGCGGCGAGGGGTCTGCGCGGGACGCCACGGCGGCGGGCGGGCGAACGGGACATGGTTCGGGCAGGGTCCTTCCATGCGGGGGTGCCCGTACGGGAGTCCGTACGGGTGAGGTGCCGGGGGGTGGCTGCGCGGGAGGGAACGTGGAGCCGGGCTGCGGTACTCGGCGGCCGGGGTCCTGGGCAGGCTGCGGCCGGGAACCGTGAACAGGCTGCGCCTGGGCAGCCGGGGAGGGGACGGGTCGGCCGGAGAACGGCGGGCCGTCGGGGTCAGTGACCCTGGTGACAGAGGGCACCGGACGTCCGCGCGAGATCGACGTGACGTCGTCGCGTGAGGAAGGAACGTCCGGGCTTCATGTACATGATCGAACCAGCTCGGCTGCGGAATGGTCAAGGGCGCCCGACCCGCCCGTAAGGGTCAGGGGCCCCGACGCGGAGCGCCCTACTTCCCGAGCCGCTCCCGCAGCGCGTCGACATCCTCGAGGAACCACGTCTGCCGCCCGCGATTGCACTCCCGGACGAAGTCCCGCAGCGCCGAACTCTCCGCCGTGTACCGGGAGATGTCGCCGAGCACGACGAGGCCCAGCCGGTAGTTGACGAACTTCTGGATGATGTCTCCGGCCACCCGCGTACCGAGCCGGAAGAACGCCTCGTCGAACCGCTCGACCGGGACGACGACCCATTCGGCGCCCTGGTAGCCGGCGTTCCCGATGAGATCGAGCGCGTCCCGCTCACCCGCGATGGTGTCGCCTTCGGGGGCGCACATCAGGACGGGCACGTCGTGGATCTTCTCCAGGGTGGTCATGGGGGCCAAGGGTAACCGGCTGCGATGCTTGTCAACTGGTCAGAGGCGGCGCCCCAGTTCGAACCACACCACCTTCCAGCCCGGCATACGGAAGTGGCTGGTCACCGGGTAGCGGCCCCATGCATCGGCCAGGGTCTCCACCAGGTACAGGCCGCGACCGAAAGCCTCGTCGGTGGTGCAGGGGAGGGGGTCGGGGAGGTCGGGGTGGTTGTCCAGGACTCCGATGCGGATGCCCTCCGGGCGGGAGCGGAGTCGGACGGTGACCGGGCCGTCGGAGTGCTTGACGGCGTTGGAGACGAGCTCGGAGGTCAGCAGCTCGGCCGTGTCGGTGAGGTCTTGCGGGCTCGCGTGGCCGAGCAGTGCGGTGCGGATGGTGTGGCGGGCGATGTGGGGGGCTCGCAGGTCGTTGGTCAGCTGGAGGTTGCACTGCCAGGTCGGGGGCTCGGACATGGCGTTCTCCGGTTCGTCGGATGCGGTGAGGGGGCTGAGCTGCGGTCGGTGGCCTGTCTCCCTGACGCGGCCTGCCCCTCCCAGGGAAGGAGCTTGCGGGCAAGCTCGCGCGATGCACTTCCAACTGCTGTGTGTAGCTTGTGCATTACCGACTGTAGGGCACTCGGTGGTTAGGTTGCCCCACTATCGGGAGAACCCAAGCACCCACTCAGGGTGTCGTCGGCTCATGGAAGGAACCGCATGGCCGCGAGAACATCTCCGACGGAGCGCCAGAGAAGGCTCGGCGCGGAGGTAAGGAGGATGCGCACCGCCGCCGGCATGACCGGTGAGTTCGCCGCGGGGCTGCTGGGTGTGGACCGGGGAAAAATCTCGAACATCGAGTCAGGCACACGTGCCATCAGCGCCGAGCGCCTGCGTACGTTGGCCTGCAACTGCGACTGTGATGACGAGGCGTACGTCAGTGCCCTGATCGGAATGGCGCAGCCCGGCGAGCGCGGATGGTGGGAGAGGTACCGGGGCAGTCTTCCTGCCGGGCTTCTGGACATCGCCGAGCTGGAACACCATGCCGTACGAATGCGCAGCGTGCACCTAATCCACATGCCCGGCCTACTACAGTCCAGCGACCACGCCCAGGCCGTCTTCAAAGCCGCGTTGCCGCCGTTGCCCGAGCACGAGATCGCCCTTCGGCTCGCGCTTCGGCTGGAGCGTCAGCGTGTCTTGTGTGGGGAGAACCCCCCCGAGTACGTCGGGATACTCCACGAGGCGGCACTTCGTATGCAGTTCGGTGGACCCAAGGTGGCCCGCACTCAGCTCGAACACCTGCTGGCCATGTCGGAACAGGCCAATGTGACGCTGCGGGTCATTCCGTTCGATGCGGGCTCGTTCCCTGGGGCAGGTCAGACCGTGATCTACATGGAGGGCCCCGTGCCGAAGCTGGACACCGTGCAGATCGACAGTGCCCACGGTCCTGACTTCCTGCACCAGGAAGCCCAACTGGCCAAATACCGAGCGCATCTGGATTGGATGGAGCAGCGTTCCTTGTCTCCCGAGACGTCGCGCGCCTTCATCCAGGACATCGCCAACCAACTCTGAGGAGACATCCATGACCGACATCACGTGGGAAGAACCGTTCTGCGCCGAGGGGTCGGCCTGCTTCCGTCTCGGCACCGACTCCCAGGGCAACGCCTACATCGCCATAGCCGGAGCCGAACACACCTACCTCACCGACACCCGCGAAGCCCTCCGCACCCTCATCCTCGACATCAAGGCGGGCAAGGCCGACCATTTGCTCTGAGCCGCTCAGTCGTCGGCGAGCTCGTCCGGAGTCGACCGGGCCAGGCCGGCGAGGGTCGCCAGGGCCCGGGAGAGCGTGTCGGTGCTCGGTGAGGCGAGGCCGAGACGGATCGCGTGCGGGACACGGTGGCGGCCGACGGAGAACGCCGCGGCCGGGGTCACCGCGATGCCGTGCCGGGCTGCGGCGGCGACGAAGGTGTCGGCGCGCCACGGGTCGGGCAGCTCCCACCAGCGGAAGTACGAGCAGGGCTCGCTGCGGGTCGTGAAGTCGCCGAGGTGCAGCTGGGCGATCTCCTGGCGCGCCACCGCCTCCCGCTGCTTGGCCCGTACCAGTGTCCGGACCGTGCCGTCCGCCTGCCACCGGGCCATCGCTTCCAGCGGGAACCGCATGGGCATCCAGCTCCCCGACCGCAGCGACGCGGCGACCGCGCCCTCGAGGGCGGCGGGGACCACCGCGAAACCGAGGGACAGTCCCGGGGCCGCTCGCTTGGACAGGCTGTCGACGAGGACCGTGAGTTCGGCCGCGCGCGAGGCGAGGGGCGGTCTGTCGTCCCGGAGGAAGGCCCAGACGGCGTCCTCGATCGCGTGGATGCCCCACTTCAGCAGGACGTCGGCCAGACGGTCCAGCCGGCTGTCGGGCATGGTGAGCGACAGCGGGTTGTGCAGGGTCGGCTGGACGTACACGGCGTGCAGCGGGCCCGAGCGGTGCGCCTCCTCCACGGCCTCGGGGATCACCCCGGCCTCGTCCATGGCCAGCGGCACCAGCGTGACGCCGAGCCGGGCGGCGATCGCCTTGAGCACCGGGTAGGTCAGCTCCTCGACACCGAGCCGCGCGCCCGGCCGGGTCAGCGCGGCGACGACGGCCGAGATGGCCTGCCGGCCGCTCCCGGCGAACAGGACGCGAGCCGGGTCGGGGCGCCAGCCGCCCCGTGCGAGCAGCTCGGCTGCGGCGGCGCGGGTCGCGGCGGTGCCGTCCGGGCCGACCGGCCGCAGGGCCGACTCCAGGCTGCCGGGGTGCACCAGCGGATCGAGCCCGGCGGCGAGCAGCCCGCCCTGCTCCGGCACCACCGGGTAGTTGAGCGTCAGATCGACCCGGCTGTCCACGGGTTCGGACAGCGCGGGGGCGGCCGCGGCCGTGGTGGCGGCCCGCACGAACGTGCCACGGCCCACGTGGCCGGTGGTGAGGCCCCGGCGGGCGAGTTCCCGGTAAGCGCGGGTGGCCGTGGAGTTGGCGATGCCGTACTGCCGGGCGAACTCCCGCTGAGGAGGAAGCCGGTCGCCCGCCCTGAGGCGGCCGGCCTCGATGTCCTTCGCCACCGCGTCGGCGACGCCCCGATAGTCCACGGACCTCTCCTCCCGTACGCCGTACGCCCGCGGGCCTGAGCTCGTGGGCCCGTAGATCCGTAAGCCCGCGGGCCCGTGCCTCCGGGCATCGAAGCACAGAATTGCACCGAGTGCAATGCGTACTATTGCACCGAGAAAAGTCCCCTCCCTACACTCACATTGCTTCGCGACCAGCCGGTCCGAGGTCGGTGCGGTGCAACCGGTTGACGGGGAACGGCGGGAAGTCATGGTCGAGTTGAGCGGAGTGCTCGGAGTCGCGGCGGTGGCCCTGGGGATGGTGCTCACCCCCGGCCCGAACATGATCTATCTCGTCTCCCGGAGCATCACCCAGGGGCGGCGTGCCGGAGTCGTGTCCCTCGGCGGTGTCGCCGTGGGGTTCCTGGTGTATCTGCTGGCCACGAACCTCGGGCTCACGGCGCTCTTCATCGCGGTTCCCGGGCTGTACGTCGCCGTGAAGCTGGCCGGGGCGGCCTACCTCGCGTATCTGGCCTGGAACGCCCTGAAGCCCGGGGGTGTCTCCGTCTTCGCCCCCAAGGACATCCCGCACGACCCCCCGCGCAGACTGTTCACGATGGGGCTGATGACGAATCTCCTCAACCCGAAGATCGCCATCATGTATCTCTCCCTCATACCGCAGTTCATCGACCTGGACGCGGGGCACGTACTGGTGCAGGGCCTGCTGCTCGGCTCCGTTCAGATCGTGGTGGCCCTCACCGTGAACCTGGCCATCGTGCTGGCGGCCGGCACCATCGCCCTCTTCCTCGCCCGCCGCCCCTCCTGGCTCCGGGTCCAGCGCTACCTGATGGGGACGGCCCTCGGCCTCCTGGCCCTGTCCGTGGCCGTGGACACCTCGGCCCCGACCGCCACCGGCTGACCTGCTCCGAGTCGGGCGTCAGCCCATCGGGCGGTAGTACTGCAGGACCGGGAGCAGCTGGGCGATCCACTCGTTCGTGCGGTCCCGGCCCTTGGCGTCGACCACGCACTCGTAGAAGCGGCCGTCGACGTGGACGACGCCCATGACGAGCCCCTTGCCGTCGTGGTGCGGCCGGTAGTGGACGCTGCGCACCTGGGGCCACGGGAACTCGATGCCCCGGCCGTGGTCCTCGAAGGCGACACCGGCCGCGTCGACCACGATGGAGTTGTGGCGGTCCACGGCCAGGAACTCCGGGCCCACGGCGGGTACGGGCGTGGGCGGGGCGTGCATCGGCGGTGGGGGGCCGAACCCGGGCGGGGCCGGTGGGAGCGGGGGCTCAGGCGGCGAGGGCTGTTCGCCGTGTTCGGGCTGTTGCATCACGACGCACCGTATCTCTTCTCCCCGATGAAACATTCCGGAGGGCCCACCGCATCAATGAAGTGAAGTCACGTGGAGCCGGCACCACGACGACGTACGAAGATCAGGGGGTACGAATGAGATACGTCCGCGCGGACGGCTACCAGGAGTTCGCGGCGGCGCGCGCGGGGCACCTCTACCGGTCCGCCTGCCTGCTGACCTGCGGGGACACCCATCTCGCCGAGGACCTCGTGCAGGAGACGCTCGGGCGGGTGTACGTGAAGTGGGGGCGCGTGTCGCGGGTCGGGAACCCCGCCGCGTACGCGCAGACCATCCTCACGCGGACCTTCCTCGCGCACCAGCGGCGCCGCAGCAGCTCCGAGCGGGCCACCGACACCTTCCCCGACCTCCCCGACCAGCGCAGCGCCGACGCCGACGCGTCCCTGCGGCTGACGCTCGTCGAGGCGCTGGGCAGGCTGTCCGCCAAGGACCGGGCGGTGGTCGTCCTGCGCTACTGGGAGGACCGGAGCATCGAGGAGACCGCCGACACGATGAACGTCAGCTCGGCCGCCGTACGGACCCGCTGCGTCCGTGCCCTCTCCCGGCTCCGGGAGCTCCTCGGTGAGGACCTGGGCGAGTACGCGACCCGCTGAGTCCCGCCCCGAACGGCTCACTGATCCACCACTTACTGTTCCACTCACCCAGAAACGGTGGTTTGCCATGCCCGTCGAACACCACGAAGACCCCTTCGAGAGCCGGCTGGGCGACGCCCTGCGCCAGGCCGGCGGCACCTTCGAGACCGACCGGACCACCCTGGCCTCCGGTGGCGCGGTACGGGGACGCCGGTTCCTGTTCCGCCGCCGGGCCGCCGTCGCGGGCGGCGTCGCCGGGGTCGCGCTCGCCGGAGTGGGGGGGGCCCTGCTCGTGCCCTGGGGGGACGGAGGTACCGGCGTGAGTGGCCGGGACACCATCGCCGTCGGGTCGTCGGCCGCCTCGTCGCCCACTCCCACCGCGACCGCGACCGGTCCCGTGTCCGGCGACGAGCTCCTCCGTACGCTCAAGAGGCTGTTGCCCGAGGGGGAGGTCAGCGGCGAGGAGGCGCGCGGCACCGGTTCCGAGCTCAATCCGTACGCGCACGTCGTGTTCGACGACGGCGAGGGCGGCGGCGCGGTCTCCGTCGGGCTCGGCCGGGTGGAACCGGGCAGCGCCACGGCCCGTGACATGACGTCCTGCCCGGACAAGAGGCTCGTCCCGCACGACAGCTGCACCACCACCCGCTTGTCCGACGGTTCGGTGCTCATGCTGCTCCAGGGCTACGAGTATCCGGACCGGCGTGCGGACACCAAGCAGTGGACCGCCACTCTCGTCACCACCGAGGGCCATCACGTCCTGGTGAGCGAGTGGAACGCCGAGGCCGAGAAGGACGCCCCGATCACGCGGCCCGAGCCTCCGCTCTCCCCGGACGAGCTGAAGCGGATCGCCACCGACGCGGCCTGGCGTACGGCCGTCGACGCCATCCCCGACCCCAAGAACACCGGCTCCGACGCGCCTCCGGCCGCCGACGGCACCGGCGTCCGCAAGACGCTCGCCGGTCTGCTGCCCCGGGACATGAAGGTGGTGACGGACGGGGGCCAGGAGACCGAGTACGCCTACGTCGTGGTCGACGACGGCAAGGGCGAGAGCCTCGTGCAGGTCAATGTGCAGCCCGACATCAGGTCCTCGGACCCGAAGCTGGACATCAGCGAGGAGCTCTTCGGGTCCGGCGCCGAGGTACTGCCCGACGGCACGAAGATGACCACGAAGCAGGGGCCCGGCGACGACAAGGCCCCGGGACTGGTCATGTGGACCGTCGACACCATGCGTACGGACGGTATGCGGGTCGTGGTCAGCGCCTTCAACTCCGGTTCCCAGACCACCGCCCCGAACCGCGACACCCCCGCCCTCACCATGGCGCAGCTCAAGGAGATCGCCACGAGTGAGGAGTGGGAGAAGCTCCTCTAGGGACGGCCGCTGACAGTCGCTAGAAGAACTCCGCCCACGGCTGGTCCCAGATCTGCTTCACGCACAGGACCAGGAACAGCAGGCCCGCGATCCCCAGCATCGCGTTGCTGAGCGGTCCGTTGCGCCATTCGCGCGGTGTGCGTGAGGAGTTCAGGAGCCAGACCAGGGTGAGGGCGAGGAAGGGCATGAAGGCCGCGCCCAGGACGCCGTAGATGATGACCAGCCGGAAGGGCTGGTCCTGGAAGAGCAGGACCATGGGCGGGAAGGTCAGCCACAGGAGGTACGCGCGGAACGGCCACGACCGTTCCCGCTCCCCCGAGGCGACCTCCTCGCCCGTGGTGCGTGCGCGGCTGCGGTAGCGGGCCACGAAGTCCGCCCACATCAGGCTCACGCCGTGCCAGACGCCGATGAGGGAGGTGAAGGAGGTGGCGAAGAAACCGATCAGGAAGAACTTCGCCGTCGCCGTGCCGTACTCGTCCTCCAGGATGCCGCCGAGCTGGACGAGGCCCTTGTCGCCGCTCGCGATGGCGACGTTCGCTGAGTGCAGGAGCTCCGCCCCCACGAACAGCATCGCGATCACGAAGATGCCGGTGGTGATGTAGGCGACGCGGTTGTCGAGCCGCATCACCTTCATCCAGCCCGTGTTCGTCCAGCCCTTGGCGTTGACCCAGTAGCCGTACGCGGCGAGCGTGATGGTGCCGCCGACGCCGCCGATCAGGCCGAGGGTGTTGAGGATCGAGTCCTTCTCGTCGGGGAGGACGGGGAGCAGGCCCGCGAAGGCGTCGGCGAGGTTCGGGGTGACGCGGATCGCCAGGTAGACGGTGACGACGAACATGACGCCCACCAGGACCGTCATGACCTTCTCGAAGACCGCGTACTTGTTGAACCAGACGAAGACCAGGCCCACCAGGCCGCAGGCGATGCCCCACCATTCCAGGTCCATGACGTCCGGGAAGAGGGCTTGCAGCGGCAGTGCGCTGGAGGACATCGCCGCCGCGCCGTACACGAAGCCCCAGATCACGGCGTAGACCACGAAGAAGTACATCGTCCAGCGGCCCAGGCTCGCCCAGCCGTCGAACAGGGTGCGGCCGGTGGACAGATGCCAGCGGCCGGCCGCCTCGGCGAGGGAGATCTTGACGAGGCAGCCGATGATCGCGGCCCACAGGAGCGTGTAGCCGAAGTTGCTGCCCGCGATGAGGGTCGCGACGAGGTCACCGGCGCCGACGCCGGTGGCGGCCACGACGATGCCGGGTCCGATGTACTTCCAACTGGACTTGCGGGGCCGCGAGTCCGCGCCACTCGTGCTGTTCGCGCTGTCCCCGGTGGCCGCTCTCGTGCCGCCCGTGTTGCCTGGTTGCTCTCCGGTCGTCTCCGCCATGCCGATCAAGAAAGCGCAAAGCGAGCGGGGGCACAAGGGGGCGTGCGTCGATCGGTGTGTGATGCAGACCGGACACGATGGCCGACTCACTCCCTTGACCTGTACATGGCGTACCAGCACGATGAGCGCCACCCGCAAGGGAGTCATCGCCGGTCACCCCCACGGCCGGCGGCGGCTCCGCGCACGTCGCAAGGAACCACCCCCCGTTCCTCCCGCTCCACTCCCCTTCCGGAGATCCCGGAACCCTGGAGAACCTAGGAGACTTCATGCGACTCCGCATTCGCGGCAGAACCCCTGGCGGCAGGGCCTTTGGCGGCAGGACCCGCACCACCGTGCTCGCCGGCCTGCTGACGCTCGCCCTCGCGGGCCCGCTGGCCGCCACCACGGCCGGCGACGCCACCGCCACCGGCGCGCAGCGGCCGACGGCCTCGGCGGACGACGTCCGCCAGTACGAGATCCATGCGCGCACGAGCCCCGCCTCCCGCACGGCGATCCAGCAGGCCGGGGTCACCGTCGACGAGGCCGACGAGGAGACCGTCGTCGTCTCCGGGCGCGCCGACCAGATCGAGCGGCTGCGGCGGCTCGGGTACGAGGTGAGCCCCGTGGGCGCGGCGCCCGACCGGTCCGCGGGCGAGAACGGCGCGGACGACGTACGGCCCTTCGACTTCCCCTCCGCCGACTCCCGCTACCACAACCACGCCGAGATGACGGCGGAGATCGACCAGCGCATCGCCACGTACCCGAACATCATGAGCAAGCGCGTGATCGGCAAGTCGTACCAGGGCCGGGACATCGTCGCGATCAAGATCAGCGACAACGTGGGGACCGACGAGTCCGAGCCCGAGGTCATGTTCACCCACCACCAGCACGCCCGCGAGCACCTCACCGTGGAGATGGCGCTGTACCTGATCCGCGAGCTGGGGGCGGGCTACGGGTCCGACTCCCGTGTCACCGGCATGGTGAACAACCGGGAGATATGGATCATCCCCGACCTCAACCCGGACGGCGGCGAGTACGACATCGCGAGCGGCTCCTACCGCTCGTGGCGCAAGAACCGCCAGCCCAACAGCGGTTCGTCGTACGTCGGCACCGACCTCAACCGTAACTGGGGCTACCGGTGGGGCTGCTGCGGCGGGTCCTCCGGGTCGCCGTCCTCGGACACGTACCGCGGTACGGCGGCCGAGTCCGCGCCCGAGACCAAGGTCGTCGCGAACTTCGTGCGCAGCCGGGTCGTCGGCGGCAAGCAGCAGATCAGGGCGAGCATCGACTTCCACACCTACAGCGAGCTGGTGCTCTGGCCCTTCGGCCACACCTACTCCGACACCACCACCGGCATGACGGCCGACGACCGCAACACCTTCGCCGCGGTGGGCCAGAAGATGGCCGCCAGCAACGGCTACACACCCCAGCAGTCCAGCGACCTCTACATCACGGACGGCACGATCGACGACTGGCTGTGGGGCAACCAGAAGATCTTCGCCTACACCTTCGAGATGTACCCGTCGTCGAGCTCCGGCGGAGGTTTCTACCCGCCCGACGAGGTCATCGAGCGGGAGACCTCACGGAACCGGGACGCCGTGCTGCAGCTGCTGGAGAACGCGGACTGCATGTACCGGTCGATCGGCAAGGAGGCGCAGTACTGCGGCTAGCGCTCCGCTGAGCCCCGGTCGTCCTGGCCGGCCTCGTCGGCGTCGGTGCCCTCGTCGGCACCGCCGGCCTGGCCGGCTTCGTCAGGGGCGTCGCCGTCTTCGCCGTCGTCGAAGTACGCGTCCAGGACCTCGTCCAGCTCCGCTTCCCACTCCTTGAAGCGGTTCCGGGACGTCGCCTCGATCTCGATCGGGTACCAGCGGCGGTCGGTCGTGTGCACCGTCACGGTGAACCGCTTCCCGAAGCGCCCGGTCTCCGTCTCGAGCGCGCCGATCTCGTCCCAGCGGAACTCGCACTCCTGGTCGTCCAGGCGGAGCCGGACGCCGCGGTGGTCGGCCACGATCCGGGCCCGGCGGTCGGCGGCCTCGAAGACGGGGCCGCCGGTGGCGTCCTCCTGCTCCTCGTCCGGCTCCTCGTCCGGAATCTCGTCCGGATTCTCGCCCGGCTCCTCCCGAGAGCCCTCGGCTGCCTTGGTGTCCTCCTTCGAGTCCTCGTCCTCTCTGGAGGCCTCCGCCGTCTCGCTCCCGGGCTCGGCGGCGTCCTCCGGGTCCGTGCCCTTCTCCGGCCCGGTGTCCTTCTTGGGCTCGGCGGACACGGGCGACGTGAGCCCGGGAATGTACGCCGGGTTGACCGCGGCGACGTCCAGGGGCTGGCTGCTAGAACCTATGCGCTGCTCCACAGCGGGCAGTATGGTCGACGATCCTGTGCCGGGAACAGCCGGGACCCGAACCGGTCGGCGGGAATCCCGGGCACGGCCCGCCGCCGGCGCTCAGCCGCGCAGCTCAGCCAGCAGGGTCGGATCCGGCTGGTAGACACCGACTCCGTAGGTGAGCAACGCCTCGTGCAGGCGGCGGAGTTCGCCGCGGGCGGTCTCGGTGTCGGGGAAGTAGAGGAACAGCGATGCGGTCACGGTCTCCCCGGTTCCGCTCGTCGCCCTGACCGTTCTCCCGTCGGCGGTCAGGTTGATCCTGAACTGGCCCGGCACCTTCCATTCGTAGCCCGGTGGTGGCGTCGCCAGAACGCGGTACATGTGCGGCCGCACGCCCCGCCCTCGGACGGGCTTCACGGAGACGGTACCCAGGACCGCCCACTCACCGTGCCAGGCGCCCGCTTTCCCCATGAAACGTGACTGCAGCGTCAGACCGTCCGGCCCGGCCTCGACCGCGCTCTCCTCCGGTCTCCGCAGCATGGAGATCGCCGACGGCACGAAAACCAGACCGAGGATCACAAAGGGGAGCATCGTCAGGATGGCGAGGCTCCCGGTCAGCGCCAGCAGCCCGCCGCCGCCGACGAGCACCGCCACCCCGGCCAGACAGCCGATGCCCCGCCCCCGAGCCCACCGGGTGTACGCCACCCGTACGGGCCGGCCGTCGCCCGGGGACCCGGAGGGCGCCCGCTCCGGCGCCGTTCGCGTCGCCGTGTCCGCGAGGGACCGCGTCTTCCCCGCCGGCGTCGCGCGTACCGTCGGCGTGGGTGTCCGCGGCCGTGGCGGCTCTGCTCCGCTCAGCCACTGCAGCAGTTCCCCCGCCGTCGGCCGGTCCTCCGGCCGTTTGGCCATGCACCGGGTCACCACGTCCCGGAGCAGCCCCGGGGGCAGCCCGTCCAGCCGGGGGACGTCGTGCACGACGCGGTACAGGATCGCCGGGACCGAACCCTCCCCGAAGGGGCCCTCGCCGGTCGCCGCGTGGGCGAGTACGGAGCCGAGGGAGAAGATGTCGCTCGGCTCCCCGACCCGGCCGCCGCTCGCCTGCTCGGGCGACATGAACCCGGGCGTGCCGATGACGAGCCCCGTGGACGTCAGGGTCGACCCGCTCTCCATGGCCTTGGCGATGCCGAAGTCGATGACGCGGGGGCCGTCCTCGGTGACGAGGACGTTGGAGGGCTTCAGGTCACGGTGGACGAGCCCCGCGCGGTGGACCGACTGGAGGGCTTCGGCGAGTCCGGCGGCGAGCCGCAGCACGTCCGGTTCCGCCAGCGCGCCGTCCCGCTCGATCAGCCGGGCCAGGTCGGGGGCGTCGATGTAGTCGCTGGCGACCCAGGGCACGGCCGCGTCCGGGTCCGCGTCCACCACCGAGGCCGTCCAGAAGCCGCCGACCCGTCGCGCGGCCTCCACCTCCCGCCGGAAGCGCTCCCGGAACCCCGGCTCGGCCGCGATGTCGGCCCGTACGGCCTTGACGGCGACGCGCCGGCCGCCGGGCGACAGGCCGAGGAAGACCTGTCCCATCCCGCCCTCGCCGAGTTTCGCGGTCAGCCGGAAAGGGCCCAGTGTCCGCGGGTCGCCGGCCGTCAGCTCCTGCACTTCTCCCCCTGTTGTCCAGTTGTCGCGCAACGGCGGAATCAATGTAATGGGAACTGGCGTGTGTGCAGAGGGGGTTGGGGCTCCGCGTGACCGAAGGACCGGAACCGTGCGGGCGTTCGGGTGCGTCACGGAGGACACGGTGAGGCCGCGGGTGCGGACGTGGCGGTCCGGCCGACCGGTGGGACGAGGGGGACAGGACATGAGCGGGGGCGGAGGCACGGGCCACGGGAGAGCCGCGGATCCGGGCGGACGGGTGCGGCCGCGCGGGGCGGACGACCCCGAGTTCATCGGCCCGTACCGCGTCCTCGGACGGATCGGCTCCGGCGGCATGGGCCGGATCCATGTCGCGCGCTCGCCCGGCGGGCGGCTCGTCGCGGTCAAGACGCTGCTCGCCGAAGGAGCGGTGAGTGACGCGGACCGCAGACGCTTCGCGCGGGAGGTGAGCCTCGCGCGGCGGGTCGGCGGCATCTGCACGGCGAACGTCGTCGACGCCGACCCGGACGCGGAACGGCCCTGGCTGGCCACCGAGTTCATTCCGGCGCCCTCGCTCGACGACCTGGTGCGCGGCTGCGGCCCGCTGCCGCCCGACGCGGTGCCCTGGGTGGCCGCCGGGGCGGCGGAGGCGCTGCTCACCCTGCACGAGGCGGGCGTGGTCCACCGGGACGTCAAGCCGGGCAACATCCTGCTGCCCCCGGACGGCCCCCGCGTGATCGACTTCGGTATCTCGCACGCCGTCGACATCACCCGCACCACGCTCACCCTGGGCACGATCGCCTACACCTCGCCCGAGCAGGCCCGGGGCGAGGCGTCGACGGCCGCGTCCGACGTCTACTCCCTCGGCGCGACCCTCTTCCACCTCGCCACCGGACGGCCCCCGTACCGGGACACCGGCGACACCCTGCGCCTGCTCGCCCAGGTCTCGCGCGGGGAGCTCGACCTCGACGGGCTGCCGGCCGCGCTGTCGCCGCTGGTCACGGAGTGCCTGCGCGACGACCCGGCACGGCGGCCCGGCCCCGGCGAACTCCTCGACGAGCTGGCCCCGGCGGTCTCCGCCCGGCAGGGCACGTCCGGCGGCGCGGGCTGGCTGCCACCGGAGTGGCTGCGGCTCATCGAGGGGTACGAGGCGGAGGGGCGCGGCCTGCGGGAAGGGCACCCGCGGCCCCGGCCGCAGCAGGCGCGGCGGCCGGGGCCCGAGGCGAGTCCTCCGGACCCCCGCGCCGCTCTCGCCCAGGACAGCGGCGCAAGCCCGAACAGCACGCCGACGCAGGATCTGCGGACGCGTCCCGTTCCCGAGCCGGGCGTGACCCGCCCCTACACCCGGGCGCGTCCTGCGGCGTCGTCCTCCAGCGCGGCCACCGGCACCGGTGCCGACGCCGGTGCCCGGGAACGTTCCGGGCCTCGCGCCACGGCAGGGGAGACGGGCAGCCGGCCCCGGGCCCAGTCACGCCCTCCCCGGGCCGGCGTCCGCGCCCACTCCGCCACGCTCCGGCCCGCCCCGGCCCCCGTCCCGCCACCGGAGAAGAAGAAGTCCTCCAGCGGCTGGCTGGTGGTGCCGCTGATCTTCCTGGTCGTCATGTGGTACCTCAACACGCAGTCCCGAGACTCCAGCGGCCCGTCCACGGTGACGTCCGTGCCCACCAGGGCGTACGTCCCCGCTCCGGTGTCCTCGCCCACACCCGACGTGACCGCCCGGGCGTTCGCCGCCGTAGGCGCGGGGGACTGCCTCAACGCCTACGGAACCGGTTACGTGGGCCAGTGGAGCACCGAACTGCCGGAGCGGGTCGACTGTTCCGCGGCGGAGGCCTTCGTCCGCGTGACGTCCGTCGAGACATATGGTTCCGACTGTCCCAGCTCGGACGGCCGCGGCTACTGGGCCGCCTCCGGTCACGGCACCGTGCTGTGCCTGGAACGCCAGTTCCGCGTCGGCCAGTGCTTCCCCGCCGAGGGCGCGGCGAACAACGGCGTCCGGGCCAGCCTGCTGCGGGTGTGGAACTGCGGGGCGGACACGGTGCCGGCCGGGCACAAGTACGTCATGCAGATCACCGCCATCCACAAGGGCCCGGACGGCCGGTGCGCGGTGAACGCCCGCTACTACACGTGGTCCGTGTACGGCGGGGAGGCGTACTTGTGCGTGGTCATCGTGTGAGCCGGGCCCGCCGCCCGGAGCCCGCGCACGGCTATGCGTCGAGGTAGCGGTCGAGGACGCGGTCCAGCTGGGCGAGCCACTCGTCGCGGGTGCGCCGGCCGGGGGCGCGGAGGCTTACGGAGTACTCCTCCTCCCCGTACAGCCGCACGGTCACGTGGAGGCTCCGGCCGAGCCCCGGCACGGACGACTTCACCAGGGCGATCTCCGCCCAGGAGAAGTGGGCCTCCACCTCGCCCGTCCGGAGTGTGACGCCGTTCGCGTCCACCACGACGACGTTGCGCGCGTCGCCCAGGGTGACGGTGCCCGAGGTGTCGGCGTGGGCGCGGAGCCGCGCCCGGGCTTCCGCACTGTCGCGGAGCCGCGACAGTGCGGAGGCCCGGGCCGCCGACGCGGAGGCCGGTTCCTGCGGCACCCGCAGCGTCGGCGAGTACCCGACCGGCCCGGCCGGTGGCGCGGACCCCGTCAGCAGGTCGAGGAGCTTTCCCGGCGTCGGCCGGTCCGCCGGGGCCTTGGCGAGGCAGGCCGCCACCGCGTCCCGCAGCCCGGCGGGCAGAGCCGTGACGTCCGCCTCCTCGTGCACCGACCGGTACATCAGCGCCATGGGGGTGCCGTCCCCGAACGGGCGCCCGCCCGCCGCCGCGACGAGCACCGCGCCGAGCGCGAAGACGTCGGCGGCGCCGGTGACGTCCTCGCCGACCGCCTGTTCGGGGGCGAGGAATCCCGGCGTGCCGAAGGCGTGTCCGGTGGCCGTCAGCCGGGTGTTCTCCACGGCTCTCGCGATGCCGAAGTCGAGGACGCGGGGGCCGTCCGCGGCCATGATGACGTTGCCCGGCTTCAGATCGCGGTGGACCAGCCCGCAGGCGTGGATGGCCTCCAGGGCCTCGGCGAGCGCCGCTCCGAGCTGCCGCAGCCCCGTCTCCCCCATCGGCCCGTCCGCGTCCAGCCGGGCGGCGAGGGTGGGACCGGGGACGTACGCGGTGGCCAGCCAGGGCGGCGTGCCGTCGGGGTCGGCGTCGACGACCGGCGCCGTGTGGAAGCCGCCGACCCTGCGCGCCGCCTCGATCTCCGCGCGGAAGCGGGCACGGAAGGCGGGATCGGCCGCGAGTTCGGGCCGGGCCACTTTCACGGCGACCGGTCGGCCGGCCCGCGACCGGGCCAGGTAGACGGTGCCCATGCCACCCGATCCGAGCTCGCGCTCGACGGCGTACGGACCGATCCGCGGCATGACGGTCACGACGTCCTCCCCCGTGCCTCCCGAGTCTCCTCGCCGGGAGGCGCCCACAGTATGGCCGAGTCACGCACGATCGGGCCATGACAAAGGGCCACCACCACGGGGGCCGGCACCGGCCTCCTAGACGAACAGGCTCAGCACCGCCGCCACCACGAACCCCGCCACCGACAGCACCGACTCCAGCACCGTCCAGGACTTCAGGGTGTCGCGCTCGCTGATGCCGAAGTACTTGGCCACCATCCAGAAGCCGCCGTCGTTGACGTGCGAGGCGAAGATGGAGCCCGCCGAGATGGCCATGATGACCAGGGCGATGAAGGCCTGGGAGTGGTCGCCCTCGGACAGCAGCGGGGCCACGATGCCGGCCGTCGTGACGATGGCGACCGTCGCCGAGCCCTGGGCGACCCGGAGGACCAGCGAGATCAGGTACGCCAGGACGATCACCGGCAGGCCGACGTCGTTGAAGGTGTCCGAGAGGGCCTGGGCGATGCCGCTGCCCTTGAGGACCGCGCCGAAGACGCCGCCCGCGCCGACGACGAGCAGGATGTTGCCGACCGGCTTGAGGGACGAGGTGGACACGGTCTCCAGGGACTTGCGGGACCAGCCGCGGCGGATACCGAGCAGGTAGTATGCGAGGAACAGCGCCAGGGTCAGCGCCACGAAGGGGTTGCCGAAGAACTCGATGACCGAGCGGCCCGTGGACGGGTCCAGCGCGATGGAGGAGAACGTCGCGGCGAGGATCAGGACCAGCGGCGTACCGATGATGGCGAGGACCGTGCCGAGCGGCACCGGCTTCTCCTGCGGCTCGACCCCGGACGCCCGCTGCTCGTCCACGACCGCCTGCTTGGCCTCGGCGGCCGCCTCCACCATGTCCTGCGGTACGGCGACGAAGATCCGCTTGCCGATCCAGGCCGAGTAGGCCCAGGCCGCCAGGACCGCGGGGACACCGCAGACGACGCCCATGAGGATGACCCAGCCGAGGTCCACGTGCAGCAGGCCGGCCGCGGCGACCGGGCCGGGGTGCGGGGGCAGGAAGGCGTGGGTGACGGACAGGCCCGCGAGCAGCGGCATGCAGTACAGCAGGATCGACTTGCCGGAGCGCTTGGCGGCGGCGTACACGATGGGCGCCAGGACGAAGATGCCGACGTCGAAGAAGACCGGGATGCCGAAGATCAGGCCGGTCAGGCCCATGGCCAGGGGCGCCCGCTTCTCGCCGAACAGGCCGAGCAGCCGGGAGGCCAGTACCTGGGCTCCGCCGCTGACCTCGAGGATCGCACCGAGCATCGTACCCAGGCCGATGATGATGGCGACGTGGCCGAGGATGCCGCCCATGCCCGACTCGATGGTGGAGACGGCGTCGGAGCGCTGGACGGTGCCGAAGAGTTCGGTGACGGACAGGCCGGCCGCGAGGCCCACGGCTATGGAGACCGCGAGGAGGGCCACGAAGGGCTGGAGTCTGACCTTGATGATCAGGACGAGGAGAAGGACGATGCCGAGCGCCGCGACGGTGAGCAGGCCCGCGGTGCCGTCGATGAGGGCGAGCAGGCCGCCGGTGTGGGGTGGGGCCTCGGCGGGTGCGGAAGCGGCGAGCGGGTAGGACAGATGGGACATACGGGGGTCCTCTGCGTGGATACATACAGCTTTCGGGCAGGGAGGAGCGCGGCACGGCGCCCCGTGGGGTGCGCGGGGTGCCGTGCCGTGTACTGCGTGCGGGTGTGGGGGGACCGTCAGCGCGTCAGCCGAGTACGGCCAGCGCGTCGATCTCGATGAGGAGGCCCGCGGGCAGGCCCACGTAGACGGTGGTGCGGGCGGCGGGCGGAGCCGTGAGGTGCTGCTCCTCGAAGTACTGGTTGTAGATCGAGTTCATCTCGGCGAAGTGGTCGACGTCCGTGAGGTAGACGCGGATCATCATCACGTCGTCCCAGGTCGCGCCGCCCTCTTCGAGGATCGCCTTGACGTTGGCGAGGGTCTGGAGGGTCTGCTCGCGCAGGGTCGGGCCGACGGGCGTCGGGGGCTTGCCCTCCTCGGCCGGTGCGAAGCCGACCTGCCCGGCGACCTGGAGGATGTTGCCCTTCTTCACGCCGTGCGAGAACTTCGCGGGCGGGGTGGTGTGCGTCTTCGGGGTGAGGGCGGTCTTGTCGGTCATGCGCTGTCCTTCATACGGTCTTTCACGCGGTCTTTCACGAGGTCTTTCACACGGTGTCCGGTGCCGGTGTCCTGCCTGAGTACTCCCGGCTGACGGCGTCGGCGGTGCGGCGCACCGACGGGAGGAGGGTGAGGAGTTCGTCGGCGGTGACGACGACGTTCGGCGCGGAGACCGACATCGCGGCGACCACCCGGCCGTCGGTGCCGCGGATGGGGGCGGCGACACAGTTGATGGACTCCTCGTGGCCGCCGAGATCGGTGGCCCAGCCCTGTTCGCGCACCTTCGCCAGCTCCTTGAGGAAGGCGGGGGCGTTGGGCGTCGAACGGGACGTGTACGTGGGGTAGTCGAGCTTCTCCGCGACGGCGCGGCGCTCGGCCTCGGGCAGATCGGCGAGCAGCAGCTTGGCCACGGCGGCGACCGTGATGGCGACGGGCTTGCCGATCCGCGAGTACATGCGGACCGGGTAGCGGCTCTCCACCTTGTCGATGTAGAGCACCTCGTTCTCCTCGTACACGGCGAGGTGGACGGTGTGCCCGCACTCCTCGTTGAGGCGTACCAGGTGGGGGTGGGCGATCTCGCGGACGTCCAGGTTCTCCACGGCCTCCTGGGCGAGGGCGAAGAGCCGGGCGCCGAGACGGTAGCGCTGGTCGGACTGGCGGTAGACGAAGCCGTGCTCGTGCAGGGTGCGCAGCAGCCGCAGGGCCGTGGACTTGTGGACGCCGAGCCGGTCGGCGACCTGGCCGAGGTCGGCGGGCCCTTCGGCGAGCAGCGGCAGGATGCTCAGCGCGCGGTCGACGGTCTGGCTCATGGGATGCGTACCTCCTCCTCGGCCCGTACGACGGCTTCGTCGACGGCTTGCGTCCAGCCGGGGCCGAGTCGCAGTCTCCCCCACGCCGCGTCGTCCAGGGCGGCCAGGCGGTCGGCGTGGTCGCGGGTGGGAGGGGTGCCGAGGTCGCCGGGGACGGTCAGGGCGGAGGCGGCCATGAGGTGGCCGTGCCGGAGCCGGTCCCGGACGGGCAGCCCGCGCAGGGTGGCGGAGAGGAACCCGGCGGCGAAGGCGTCACCGGCCCCCACGGCGGCGACGACGTCGACGTTCAGGGCGGGGACGGCGGTGGCGGTGCCCATGGCGTCCTCGCACAGGCCTCCGGTTCCCTCGGTGTTCTTGTCGAACACCGTCGCCCCGCCCCGGCCCTGCTTGATGACGAGGACGTCCGGCTCGGGGAGGGCGTTCCCGATCGCCCGCGCGCCGTGCAGTCCCCAGGCCTGCCGCGCCTCGTCGTCCCCGACGAACACGAGGTCGGCGCGGCGCGCCAGCTCCAGCAGCACCCGCGGCCCGTCCGGGTGACCGTGGTCGCGCCACAGCCCCGGGCGGTAGTTGACGTCGAAGGAGACGAGCGGGCGTCCGGGGCCGGGCTCCGTCAGCTTCCACAGCAGGTCCAGGCACTCCGCGGACAGCGCGGCGGTGATCCCGGTGAGGTGCAGTACGCGCCCCGCGCGGGCCGCCTCCAGGTCCACGCTGCCGACGGACATCGCCGACGCGGCCGACCCGGCCCGGTAGTACGCCACCTCGTGCGCGTCGGTCGCCCGGTCCCCGGCCGTGCGGAAGTAGACCCCCGTCGGCCGCTCCGGGTCCCGCCGCACCGCGCTCACGTCGACGCCGTACGACCCGATCCGCTCGACCAGATGGTCCCCGAAGCCGTCCGTGCCGACCCGGCTCACCCACTTCACGCGGTGTCCGAGTCCGGCCAGTCCGCACGCCACGTTGGACTCCGCTCCCCCGATGCCGCGCTCGAAGGACGGGACGTCGGCGAGACGGCCCGGGCGGGTGGGCAGGAAGGTGACCATGGACTCGCCGAGCGTGACGACGTCCACCGCGTCGTCCACCACGTCGGGAGCGGCGCTGGGGGATCCGTCGGCGTCGGCGGTCACGATGGTCGTAGCTCCTCTGCGTCGCGCACGGTCCTCGGCGGCTCCGTTGACCGGCGTTGGCCGAGATGTTAGACAGCAGTGAGCGACATACGCAATGAGTGTTGCAGGGAGTGCAACACGCCTGATCAGGGAGGCTCCATGGCCGTTGAAGCGATCGCAGGGCTGGCCGAGGAACGCGTCGACCACCGCTTCAAGGGCCTCCCGCCGGACGCCGACGGACTGACCGTCGGCGAGCTGGCCGCCCAGCGCCGCAACCTGTTCACCGACGGCTTCACCACCCCCGTCCTGGCCCTCTCCGCCGAGCGCCTGGAGCACAACCTGAAGCTGATGGAGACCTACGCGGCCCGGCACGGCCTCGCCTTCGCCCCGCACGGCAAGACCTCCATGGCCCCGCAGCTGTTCCACCGTCAGATCCAGCACGGCGCCTGGGGCATCACGCTGGCGGTGCCGCACCAGGTGCGGGTGGCGCGGGCGTTCGGCGTCCGGCGGGTCTTCCTCGCCAACGAACTCGTCGACGCGGCCGCCCTGCGCTGGCTCTCCGCCGAGCTCGACGCCGACCCGACCTTCCGCTTCGTCTGCTACGTCGACTCCGTGCGCGGGGTGGAGCTGATGGACGCGGCACTGACCGGTGCCGGCGCCTCCCGCCCCGTCGACGTCGTCGTCGAACTCGCCGCCGGGGAGGGCGCCCGGACCGGGGTGCGCACAGAGACCGAGTGCGCGGCCGTCGCCGACGCGGTGGCCGGGGCCCGGACCCTGCGGCTCGCCGGCGTCGCGGGCTACGAGGGCGAGGTCCCGGCCGCCGATCCGGAGCGCGTACGCGCCTACCTGCGCCGGCTCGTCACGCTGGCCGCCGGCTTCGACAAGGAGGGACGCTTCGCGGGAGCGGGGCTGGACGAGATCGTCGTCAGCGCGGGCGGCAGCGCCTGGTTCGACGCGGTGGCCGACGTCTTCGCCGACATCCCCGAACTGTCCGCCCCCGTACTGAAGCTGCTGCGCTCGGGCGCCTACGTCTCGCACGACGACGGCCACTACCGCGAGCTGACCCCGTTCAACCGCGTCCCCGAGGAGGGCGCCCTGGAGCCGGCGTTCCGGCTGTGGACGCAGGTCGTCTCCCGGCCCTCCGCCGAGCAGGCCTTCGTCAACGCGGGCAAGCGCGACGCGGCCTACGACCTGCACCTCCCCTTCGCCCAGGTGGTCCGCCGCGACGGCGCCGAGCGCCCGGCCACCGGCATCGAGGTGACCGCCCTGTCCGACCAGCACGCCTGGCTGCGCACCGGAGCGGACACGGACCTGGAGGTGGGCGACTGGGTGGGCCTCGGGCTGTCCCACCCGTGCACGTCCTTCGACAAGTGGCCGCTGATCCCCCTCGTCCAGGCGGACGGCACGGTCGTCGACTACATCCGCACGTACTTCTGAGGAGGCTGTTCGTGGAAGACCTGGTCATCCGGGACGCGGAGGTCGTGGACGGCTCCGGCGCCGACTCGTACAGAGCCGACGTGGTGGTCGACGACGGCCGGATCGTCTCGATCGTCAAGGAGGCCGCCGCCGCGGGCTGCCAGCGCCCGGACGCGATGCGGGAGCTGGACGCCGAGGGGCTCGTCCTCTCCCCCGGCTTCATCGACATGCACGCCCACAGCGACCTCGCCCTCCTCCGCGACCCGGACCACAGCGCGAAGGCCGCCCAGGGGGTCACCCTGGAGGTCATCGGCCAGGACGGGCTGTCGTACGCGCCCGTCGACGACCGCACCCTCGCCGAGGTCCGCAGGGCGATCACCGGCTGGAACGGGTACGGGGACGACATCGACTTCACCTGGCGCACGGTCGGCGAGTACCTGGACCGGCTCGACCACGGCTTCGGCGGCGAGGGCATCGCGGTCAACGCCGCCTATCTGATCCCGCAGGGCACCGTCCGCATGCTCGCGATGGGCTGGGAGGACCGCGAGCCGACGCCCGCCGAGCTGGACCGCATGCGGCAGCTGGTCGCCGAGGGGATGGAGCAGGGCGCCGTCGGCATGTCGTCCGGGCTCACCTACACGCCCGGCATGTACGCCAAGGACGCGGAGCTCACCGAGCTGTGCCGGGTGGTCGGCGAGCGCGGCGGCTACTACTGCCCGCACCACCGCTCGTACGGCGCGGGCGCCCTGGAGGCGTACGAGGAGATGGTCGCCCTGACCCGGGAGGCCGGCTGCCCCCTCCACCTCGCCCACGCCACCATGAACTTCGGCCCGAACAAGGGCCGCGCGCCCGAGCTGCTGGCCCTGCTGGACGACGCGCTGGCCACCGGCGCCGACATCACCCTCGACACCTACCCGTACACCCCCGGCTGCACGACCCTCGTGGCGCTGCTGCCGAGCTGGGCGAGCGAGGGCGGCCCCGAGGAGACCCTGCGGCGGCTGGCCGACGAGGAGACCGCCGAGCGGATCCGCCACCACCTGGAGGCCCTCGGCTCGGACGGCTGCCACGGCGTCCCCGTGGAGTGGGAGACCATCGAGATCTCCGGCGTGACCGACCCGTCCCTGGCCGGGTACGTGGGCCGTACGGTCCGGGAGTCGGCGGACCTGCGCGGCGAGACCCCCTGGACCGTGGCCCGCCGCCTCCTCCGCACCGACCGGCTCGGCCCGACGATCCTCCAGCACGTGGGCCACGAGGAGAACGTACGGGCGATCATGCGGCACCGCGTCCACACGGGCGGCTCCGACGGCATCCTCCAGGGCGGAAAGCCGCACCCGCGCGCGTACGGCACGTTCCCGCGCTATCTCGGGACGTACGTACGGGAGCTGGGCGTGCTGTCGCTGGAGGAGTGCGTCGCCCATCTCACCGGGCGCCCGGCGGCCCGGCTGCGGCTGCCCGACCGGGGTCTGGTGCGGGAGGGGTACCGGGCCGACCTCGTCCTGTTCGACCCGGCGGCGGTCGCGGCGGGCTCCACCTTCGCCGAGCCTCGGACGCTGCCCGTGGGCATCCCGCACGTTCTCGTCGACGGCCGGTTCGTGATGGAGGACGGGCGCCGGACGGACGTCCTGGCGGGGCGGGCGGTGCGGCGGGCTCCCCGGCCCCGATGACCGGCCCGGCCCGTCCTGCCCGGGCCGCGGCTCCGGCAGAACGCGGCCGCAGGGCCGTTTCAGGGCCGGCTCCGGCGGATCTCCTCCCACGCCTCGTCGATGTACTGGAGGAGTTCCCCGCCACTGGCCGTGATCCGGGCGCCCACCTCCCGGCTCTGCCGTTCCCGGGCGGGGGTGACCCGTCCGGCGAAGAAGACCGCCGGCCCGACGAAACGTTCCTGCTCGCGCCAGCGCGCGAGATCGGTGAGCCCGGCGTCCCGGTCCGCTCCGCGCGCGATGTCGGACAGCAGCAGGTCGACGGGACGGCTGCGCAGGACGCGCTCGGCGGACCACCCGTCCTCGGCCAGCAGGACCTCTGCCCCCCTGCCCTCCAGATACGAGACGAGACTCCGGTTGCCCTCCGGCCTGTCGTCGACCCACAGGACCTGGAGGCCGGCGTACGTCTCCCGCTGCCGTGCGGGCACGCCGCCGCTCCCACGCGGCGTCCCCTCGTCCGTCCGCAGCTCCACGACCGGAGTCACTCCGCCCTCCCTCAGCCGCTGCACCAGCTCGTCCGCCTGCGGCAGCCGCAGCCACTCCTCGACGAGGTGGACGAAGTTCTGGTCGCGGGCGAGCGCCGGATAGGCGGTGGGCAGCTCCTCCTCCAGCCGGGCGAGGACGGCCGTCCAGCTCTCCAGGTCCGGCGCCGGCGCCGGCTCGGCCAGGCCGTGCCCGGTGACACAGGCCACCGTGGTCTGCCAGTCCTCGGACCGCGGTCGCACCCCCTGTCCCAGCACCCGCCGGGCCGTGCGGTACTCGAGGAACTCCCGGGCCGCGTTCGGGTGGATACCGTCGCCGGTGACGAGGATGCGGTAGAAGTCGCCGTACAGATACTGGAGCAGCAGCGTTCTGATCACCGCCTCCGGCTCGAATCGCGCCCATACCGGGTTGAGCGAGCACTCCAGCCCGAAGCCGTTGATCAGCCGTTTGATCCGGCGCGGGTTGCGGGCCGAGCGGTCGGCTATCAGCTTCACCAGGTCGTCGTCGAGCAGTTCCCGCAGGCCGGAGCGTTCCGCGCAGTGCCTGACGTACGCCTGCACCTCGTCCCCGCCCGGCGCCGGCAGCCGGTAGCTGGTCTGGAAGATCTTCTCCATGAAGGCCGAGCCGGTCGGTCCGAGGTCCCGCAGGAGCCCGGACGGGCCGAGTGCCGAGCGGTCGCAGCCGATGACGAAGGCGAGGCCGGGGATGTCCAGGTAGACCTTCACCGCCTCGCAGACCGCGAGGACCGTCTCCTCCGAGCAGCGGTCGAGGTCGTCGATGAACACGACGAGCAGCCGGCGGGGCTCGTACGGCGCCGACTCGGCCCACTCGGTCGCGAGGTCGCGCAGCGCGTCCCGCATGTCGTTCCGGGACCTAGCGTCGACGGACAGGGCCTGCCAGAAGCGGTCGACCAGCCCGGCCACGCCGAACGGCGCCAGCACCACGCCCAGGGTCGCGCCGATCGCGGTGAGCAGGGTCCGCCGCTCGGACAGCCGGTGCAGGGCGCGGCGCAGGGCCCGCCGGTCGAAGCTCATCAGCACGGACTTGATGAGCCCCTCCAGGGCGTCGCCGCCGGTGGAGGTCCAGGCGTTGTACCAGACCACCTCGACGTCCCGCTGCTGCGCCACCTCCGCCTCGACCAGCCGCATGAGACTGCTCTTGCCCATCCCCCAGCCGGCGTCGACGGCGAGCGTGAACGGTGTGGCCGTGCGGGAGTCGTGCAGCAGCTTGGCGATCTCCCGGGCGGCCCGTCCGCTGCCGAGCACATCGCCCTCGGACGCCGCCACCGGTTCGTCGTTGAGCAGCGAGAAGTCCATGCGGTCCCCCATCCTCTCCGTCGGCCGGGACAACTTACCCGCACTGGCGGCGAGTTGCGGCGCCGGACGCCGCGCCGGACGGGCCCCGGGCCCGGCGCCGGAGCCGCCCGGTGCCGCGCTCATGGCGGCCGGACCGGTCGTGGCCCCGTCGGCCCACCGCCGCCCGCCGCGAGCGCCGGGCGCGAGGCCGAGGGGGCGTGCGTCAGCGCATGACCGGCCGAACCGTCGCGTCCCACGTGGCGGAAAACACGGAGCCGGATCCGATACCGGGTCGTAAGCTCGCGGACATGCAGGTCATCCAGTCGACGAAGCTCGCCAACGTCTGTTACGAGATCCGGGGTCCTGTGCTCGAGGAGGCGATGCGGCTGGAAGCGGCCGGGCACCGCATCCTCAAGCTGAACACCGGCAACCCGGCCGCGTTCGGCTTCGAGTGCCCGCCCGAGATCCTGGAGGACATCCTCCGGAACGTGTCGACGGCCCACGGGTACGGCGACGCCAAGGGCCTGCTCGCCGCGCGCCGGGCCGTCGTCATGCACAACCAGACCCTCGGCATCGAGACGGACGTCGAGCACGTCTACATCGGCAACGGCGTCTCCGAGCTGATCGTCATGGCGATGCAGGCCCTGCTGGACGACGGCGACGAGGTCCTCGTCCCGACGCCGGACTACCCGCTGTGGACCGCCGCCGTCTCCCTCTCCGGCGGTACGGCCGTCCACTACACCTGCGACGAGCAGTCCGACTGGATGCCGGACCTCGCGGACGTCGAGCGGAAGGTCACCGACCGCACCAAGGCGATCGTCATCATCAATCCGAACAACCCCACGGGCGCGGTGTACGACGAGACGCTGCTCAAGGGGCTGACGGACATCGCCCGCCGCCACAACCTGCTCGTCTGCTCGGACGAGATCTACGACAAGATCCTCTACGACGGCGCCACGCACACCCCGACCGCGAAGGTCGCGCCCGACCTACTGACCCTCACCTTCAACGGCATGTCGAAGGCGTACCGGGTGGCCGGCTACCGGGTGGGCTGGATGTCGATCTCCGGCCCGCGGGCCCACGCCGACTCCTACATCGAGGGCCTGACGATCCTGGCGAACATGCGGCTGTGCGCCAACATGCCGGGGCAGCACGGCGTGGTCGCCGCGCTGAGCGGCCGCCAGACGATCAACGACCTGGTGCTGCCGGGCGGGCGGCTGAAGGAGCAGCGGGACGTCGCGTACGAGCTGCTGACGCAGATCCCGGGCGTGACGTGCGTCAAGCCGAGGGGCGCTCTGTACCTCTTCCCGCGTCTCGACCCCAAGGTGTTCAAGATCAAGGACGACCGGCAGATGGTCCTCGACCTGCTGCGGCGCGAGAAGATCATGGTCGTGCAGGGCACGGGCTTCAACTGGACCGAGCCCGACCACTTCCGGGTGGTGACACTGCCGACGGTGGGTGACCTGACCTCGGCGATCACCCGGATCGGGAACTTCCTGGACGGCTACAGCCAGCCGTGACCCGCGGGTGAGCAGAGGAGTGGGTACGTGGGGCCGGGCCGCCGACGAGGGCGGTCCGGCCCCACGCCGTTGCCTCCAGGACGTGACGAACCCGCCTTCAAGCCTCGCATCACACCTTTAGGACTTGGCTCAACTTTAGACCGGATCCAATGTAGGATGGATGCAACAGAGGCTTGGAGGCCATCCCATGTACGAACCGATCCGCACCAAGTCGGTCCACACGATGGCCGGCACCACGACCCCCGACTTCCCCCACCGCTCACGCGAGGAGGAGCTGGACATCCAGCTCGCGGGCCACCTCGCGGCGCTGCTCGCCGTGACGGACGAGCTCCGCGCGCTGGCTCCCTCCGCCGACCTGGACGACGCCGCGTCCCGGCTCGCCGAGCAGGTGGCCCGACTGCGGGGAGGACGGCCGCCCGCGCGGTCGTCGGTGGCCGCCGCCATCCACGAGCCGCACCTCGTGGCGCTGCACCAGCGGGCGCACGCCCTCGCCGGACGCGCCCTGGTGGTCGCCGCGTCCCGCGCCGACACGGCGGTCGCGATCCTCGCCGCCGAGCGCATGGACGCCCATGCGGCGGCCCAGGCCGGGCAGCGCGAGCTGAGCACCACCGGCTGACCGCCACCGGCGCCGGGTCCCGCCCGGACCGCCCCGTCCGGGGCTCCACGATCGGCCCCGGTCCGCGTGCACCGACAGCGTCGCGCGGACCGGGTGCCACCAACGTCTCCGGTCAGCGCCTGACGTACACCGTCGCCGCGGCCGTCGACGCCTCGTGCAGGTCGTCGCCCGGCCAGCTCACCGTGTAGGTCGTGTTCCACCGGGTGCGCGGCACATCGTTGATCGTGAACGTGCCGTCGGCGCCGACCGTCACCGACGACAGCACACCGCTGCCGAGCCAGTCCTTCCGCTCGACCTTGAGCACGGCCCGCTCCGGCAGCGCCTTGCCCTGCGCGGTGAACGTGCCGGTGATCTCGACACCACCGGCGGAGATGCTGGCCTCCTCCGGAGCGGTGAGCGCGATCGACGTGGGCGCCTTGCCGACGGACACGGTGTGGGTGACGTCCGTCGCGGGACGGTGGGTCAGGTCGCCGAGGAAGGACACCGTGTACGTGGCGTCGCCGACCAGGCCGGGCTCGTCGAGAACGGTGAAGGTGCCGTCGCTCCTGACGGTCACGGTGCCGAGCTCGTGGGTGCCCTCCGCGTCCGTACGGGTCGCCGCGACCTTCAGCGGCTCCGCGGGAGCGGGACCGTCGTACTCCAGCTTGCCGCGCACCGAGACAGGCTCGCCCGCGACGGCCTGGCCGGGGCTGTGGGTCAGACCGCCGGTGAAGCGGGTGTCGTACTGGACGGCCGGGGGCTGGATGATGTGCAGCCAGTACTGGTTGCCGGCCGTGTTGGTGGTGACGGCGAACAGCCGGGAGCCGTCGGCGGACCACTCCAGGCCGCGCGGGGCGACCCAGTCCCCGTCGAGGCTGCCCTCGAAGGCGAACTCCAGCGGCGCGGTGGCGTCGTCCGGGTCGGCGGGCTGGAGCAGCAGGTCGGGGGTGGCCCCGGTGGCCGACGCGCCGCGCGCCACGTACTTCCCGTCACCGCTGAAGGCGACCGCCGAGGCGGACGCACCGGACGGGAGGGGCTGGTAGCCGGTCGCCGCGTCCGACAGGTCGTCGGAGTTCAGCAGCCGGGTGCCCGCGGAGGCATCGGCGACGGCGACCTTCTTGCCGTCCGGGGAGACCGCCATGTCCCTGAGGCTGAGGGCGCCCTTGCCGTCGGCGTCGGCGAAGCGCCGCCCGGCCGTGCGCACGAGGGTGTCGCCGCTCGCGTCGAACACCGCGAGGAAGGGGTTCGCGGCCTGGGCGTTGGCCGGCTGCCCCATCACGAGCCGGTCGCCCGCCCCGGCCTCCAGCTGCAGCTTGCCGTAGTCGTTCCAGCCGGTGCGGCTCAGGACGTTGGCGGCGTCGACGGAGTCCAGATTCGTCTGGGCCTCGGCGCAGCTCGCGCTGGAGTTCGAGTTCGCGTACGGCGTCGTGTGGTAGAGCGCTCCACCGGCGAAGGCGAGGCTGCGGCCGCAGGTGTCGAGATAGGCGACGGTGCTGCCGACGAGCTGGTACGTGGTGGTGTCGTACCGCCTGATGTACTGCCGCTCGCCCGTGTACAGCGTGCCGCCGTCGGCGCTGAGCGCGATACCGGAGACGTGCTCCGTGGTGATGATCGTGGTGAGCCGCACGCCCCGGAAGTCGTAGACGGCGACCTGTCCCTTGTTGGTGTAGTAGCTGAGGTTGCTGTCCGCGACGTACACGCGCTCGTTCACCGAGTCGACCGCCATCGCCGAGTACGACGAGATCGGCAGCTTGGCCACGGCCTCCGTCGCCGCGTGCGCCGCGGGTGCTGCGGCGACGGTCAGTCCGGTTCCCGCGAGGACCGCGGTGAGCAGCGTGGCGGCGAGACGTCTGGAACGGTGTGCAGTATTCAACTGTGCCCCCCACAGGCTGAGTTGAGTGCCTCACTGGGACCAGTGAGACACGTGCAAGGAGCATGAAACAGCCGTGAAGATCCTGTGGGCAAGGCGGCGCGACGGGGTCCCGCACATCTTTGTGCGGGACCTCGTCGTCTCACGGTGGTGCTCGCACCGCGGCCGGCCGTGACGAAATTGCTGGTCAGGGCACTGTCGGTAGACCGGCCGCGGAGTCTTCAACTGTTCTCGGGCCGGTGTCAGCCCAGGCGCCGCACCAGGGCGCGGTACTCCTCCCACAGCTCCTCGGGCGTGTGGTCGCCGAAGGTGTCGAGGTGCTCGGGGACGAGGGCCGCCTCCTCGCGCCACACGTCCTTGTCGACGGTGAGGAGGAAGTCGAGGTCGGCGTCCGACAGGTCCAGGCCGTTCGTGTCCAGGGCCCCCTTGGCCGGCAGCACGCCGATCGGGGTCTCCACGCCCTCCGCCTTGCCGTCCAGACGCTCCACGATCCACTTCAGGACGCGGCTGTTCTCGCCGAAGCCCGGCCAGACGAACCGGCCCGCGTCGTCCTTGCGGAACCAGTTGACGTAGTAGATCTTCGGCAGCTTCGACTGGTCCTTGTCCTTGGCCACGTCGATCCAGTGGGCCATGTAGTCGCCCATGTTGTAGCCGCAGAACGGCAGCATCGCGAACGGGTCGCGGCGCAGCTCGCCCACCTTGCCCTCGGCGGCGGCGGTCTTCTCGGAGGCCACGTTCGCGCCGAGGAAGACGCCGTGGTTCCAGTCGAAGGACTCCGTCACCAGGGGTACGGCGCTGGCACGGCGGCCGCCGAACAGGATCGCCGAGATCGGCACGCCCCTGGGGTCCTCCCACTCCGGCGCGATGATCGGACACTGGGCGGCGGGGACCGTGAAGCGGGCGTTGGGGTGAGCGGCCGTGACACCGGACTCAGGGGTCCAGTCGTTGCCCTTCCAGTCGGTGAGGTGGGCCGGGGTCTCCTCCGTCATGCCCTCCCACCAGATGTCGTTGTCGTCGGTGAGGGCGACGTTGGTGAAGACCGAGTTGCCCCACAGGGTCTTCATGGCGTTGGCGTTGGTGTGCTCGCCGGTACCGGGCGCCACACCGAAGAAGCCCGCCTCGGGGTTGATCGCGTACAGCCGGCCGTCCTCGCCGAACCGCATCCAGGCGATGTCGTCGCCGATCGTCTCCACGGTCCAGCCGGAGATCGTGGGCTCCAGCATGGCGAGGTTGGTCTTGCCGCAGGCGGACGGGAAGGCGGCGGCGACGTACTTCGACTCACCGGTCGGCGGGGTGAGCTTCAGGATCAGCATGTGCTCGGCCAGCCAGCCCTCGTCGCGCGCCATCACGGACGCGATGCGCAGGGCGTAGCACTTCTTGCCGAGCAGCGCGTTGCCGCCGTACCCGGAGCCGTACGACCAGATCTCGCGGGACTCGGGGAAGTGCGAGATGTACTTGGTGGTGTTGCAGGGCCAGGGGACGTCCCGCTCGCCCGGCTCCAGCGGGGCACCGAGGGTGTGCACGGCCTTCACGAAGAAGCCCTCGGAGCCCAGCTCGTCGAGGACCGGCTGACCCATGCGGGTCATCGTGCGCATGGACACGGCGACGTACGCCGAGTCGGTGATCTCGACGCCGATCGCGGACAGCGGCGAGCCGAGCGGTCCCATGCAGAAGGGGACGACGTACATGGTCCGGCCGCGCATGGAGCCGCGGAACAGGCCCTGCTCCCCCTGGAAGATCTCCCGCATCTCGGCGGGGGCCTTCCAGTGGTTGGTCGGACCGGCGTCCTCCTCCTTCTCGGAGCAGATGAAGGTGCGGTCCTCGACCCGGGCGACATCGGTCGGGTCGGAGGCCGCGTAGTAGGAGTTGGGGCGCTTGATCGGGTCGAGCTTGCGGAAGGTGCCCTTCTCGACCAGTTCCTCACAGAGCCGCTCGTACTCGGCCTCGGATCCGTCACACCAGACCACGTTGTCCGGCTGCGTCAGTTCGGCGATCTCGTTGACCCACGAGACCAGTTCCTGATGGTGGGTGGGGACGGTGGGGGGAGCCGCGATGTCGCGCGCCACGATTGCTCCTAAATGAGGGATTTTTTTGTTGGAGGCCCCGTGGGGGCTGCGACCCGGATGCCGGACCGTGGGGATCACCTGGCGCTCATCCGGTGTCGACCGCACTCATTTGATCATCCGACGTGTCTGCGCATATGTCCAGAGGGCTTCACACTTGAGCGGCGTGAGCCATGCCACTCGGTTTCGATCCGTGCGTTTCACCCGAAGGGTGCCCCTATGTCACTCCTCGTTGACGCGAGACGCTCGACAGAGCCCCCGCGGCCCGTGAGACCATGACCACTCCTGTGCGCACAAGGCCGGAGACTGATACGTAACTTACGGTTCCGTAGGTACGATGCCGGGCATGACTGCGTCCGTCCCCGACGCGCCCACGGACACGCCGGCCGCCGGCCGTGGCCCTGTGGCGCTCTCCCTGCCGCATCCGGTCAAGCCCAAGCTCCGCGGCTGGCTGCATGCCGGGATGTTCCCGGCCGTCGTCGTCGCGGGCCTGGTGCTCACCGCCCTCGCCAACTCCACCCGGGGGCGCATAGCCTGCGGAATCTATGTCCTGACGGCCTGCCTGCTGTTCGGCATCAGCGCGCTCTACCACCGGGGCAACTGGGGCCCGCGCGCGGACGCCGTGCTGCGCCGCCTCGATCACGCCAACATCTTCCTGATCATCGCGGGCACCTACACCCCGCTGACGCTCCTGCTGCTGCCGGACTCGAAGGGCCAGTGGCTGCTGTGGGGCATCTGGGGCGCCGCCGCGGCGGGCATCGTCTTCCGCGTGTTCTGGATCGGCGCCCCGCGCTGGCTCTACACCCCCTGCTACATCGCGATGGGCTGGGCCGCCGTCTTCTTCCTGCCGGACTTCCTGCGCGCGGGCGGCATCGCCGTGCTCGTCCTGGTGATCGTCGGCGGAGTGCTCTACAGCGCGGGCGGCGTGATCTACGGCATCAAGCGCCCCAACCCGTCACCGCGCTGGTTCGGCTTCCACGAGGTCTTCCACTCCCTCACCCTCGCCGCGTTCGTCGCGCACTACGTCGGCATCTCCCTGGTGGCCTACCAGCACGCCTGACCCCGGCGGCGCCGGGGTGGCCCGTATGGCACATGGCCCGCCCAGCGCCCCCTTGGGACAATGACGCGCATGAAAACGGCACGTACCCCTGCTCCCCAGGCCGCGGCCCGTCAGCTGAGCCTGCGGGAGCGGAAAAAACTCAAGACCCGCATCGCGATCAGGAACGCCACCTGCGAACTGATCGAGGAGCAGGGGTACGGCGCGACGACCGTCGAGCAGATCGCGGACCGCGCGGAGGTCTCACCGAGCACCGTCTTCCGGTACTTCCCGACCAAGGAGGACATCGTCCTCGCCGTCGAGTACGACCCGTCGGCCGCCGGCGAACTGGTGCGCGAACGCCCCGCGGACGAGCCCGCGCTGGAGACGCTCCGGTGGTCGGTCCGCAGGGTCGCGGCCCTGGCGATCGCCGGCGACCCGGACTTCGCCGGGCACTCGGCGCGGCAGCGGGTGCAGCTGATGGCCGAGGTCCCCGCGCTGCGCCACCGGGTCATGGAGAGCATGTCCGGCGCGGGCCGTGTGCTGAGCCGGGCACTGGCGGAGCGCACCGGACGCGACGAGGACGACTTCGAGACGCGGGTGTACGCGACGGGACTCGTGGGGGCGATCCTGGAGGCGATGAGCTACTGGGCGGAGCACGGCTTCCGGGACGATCTGCCGCAGCTCGTCGACCGCGCCCTCGACACCTTTCAGGACCTGCGCCGACAGTGATCCGGGGGCTGGCCCGAGGGCGGGCCCAGGGGCTGGCTCAAAGGCGGGCTCAAGGGCTGACCCAAGGGCTGATTCACGGGCGGGAAAAGCACCGGCCGTGCCCTGGCGCACCGTGACATCCTGACCCGGTGAACGGACCGGAGATCCACGTTGCATTCGCTCCCGAGCTGGACCTGTTCGTCCCACAGGGACGGCGCGGACGCACCACCGAGGTGGGGACCGACGGCGTCTCCACGCTCGGCCATGTCGTCGAGTCGCTGGGCGTCCCGCTGACGGAGGTCGGCGCGCTGCTGGTGGACGGCCGCCGGGTGCCGGTGTCCCACGTCCCCGCGGCCGGCGAGAGCGTCGCGGTACGGCCGGTGGCCCGCCCCCAGCAGGTCCCCGGCGCCCCGCTCCGCTTCCTCCTCGACGTCCATCTCGGCACCCTGGCCCGCCGGCTGCGCCTGCTCGGCGTCGACACCGCCTACGAGTCCACCGACATCGGGGACCCGGCCCTGGCCGCCCGCTCGGCGGCCGAGCGACGGGTGATGCTCAGCCGCGACCGGGGCCTGCTGCGCCGCCGCGAACTGTGGGCGGGCGCCTTCGTCTACAGCACGAAGCCCGAGGAGCAGCTCCGCGACGTCCTCGACCGGTTCGCGCCCCGCCTGCTTCCGTGGACCCGCTGCACCGCCTGCAACGGCCTGCTCCGGGAGGCCGCCAAGGAGGAGGTCGCCGACCAGCTCGAAGGCGGCACGCAGCGGACGTACGACGTGTTCGCGCAGTGCCGCGACTGTGGCCGCGCGTACTGGCGGGGAGCTCACCACGAACAGCTGGACGCGATCGTCCAGGAGGCGCTGAGCCTGCGCGGCGGCCAGGCGGGGTGAGGCCGTACGGGGCGGCGGAGTCGGTCACCGCCGCCCCGTACGGTCATCGTCAGCGCTTCCGCACGGCCGTCGTCAGCGCTTCAACACGTCCGCCTTCCCGCAGGCCAGACCGTCCTTGTTGCGGTCCAGGCCCAGGGGGTCGTCCTTGCCGTTGACCTCCAGGCGTCCGTAGTCGTGGTCCTTCAGCCAGGTGCAGCGGGCCGCCGCCGTCTTCTTCACCTCGGCCGGGAAGGCGGTCGGCACACAGACGTTGGCGGAGCCGTAGTGCCGGTCGCAGCCGGAGACCGTCGGGCTCACCGGCTGCGAGGTCTTCTTCTTCCCCGCCTTGGTGACCTTGCCCTCCAGGGAGTCGGCGAAGGAGTGCACGTGCGCCGAGGCACCGTTCTCGGCGGCCGCCGCCAGCGCGGACGGGCCCTGGAGGTGCACCCACTCGGCCACCGACGGAACGCCGTTGGCGTCGACCGCGAAGAGCATGTACCAGCCGGGCGGGGCCAGGTTCGGGTTGCTCGTCACGTTCAGGTCGACGTTGTTGCCGTCCACGCTCAACGGCAGGTCGACGAAGCGCTGGTTCGGGTCGGAGGAGTGCGTCACCGCGGCCGGGCGGATCAGCTCCGCCTTGGCGATGGGCCGGTCGACGGTGATCCGCTGCGTGTCGCCGTACGTCCACTCGGTGTCGATGACGGACGTGATCGTGGGCCGCTCGCCCTTGAGGAGGTACGGGGGCGTGTAGATGGACACGTTGTGGTTCCAGCTGCCGTTGCCCGGGTTGTCACCGGTGGTCATCACGCGGCCGTCGGGGAGCAGGAAGGCGGAGGAGTGGTAGCCCCGGGCCTCCGGGTCGGCGGCCACGGGATCGAAGGTGTTCGTCTCCGGGTCGTAGATCGACGACTCGAAGACCGGGTTGGCCCGGTTGTGCAGGGCGCCGCCCGTCTCCAGCACCTTGCCGTCGGGCAGCAGCACCGCGGAGACGTACATCTTGCCCTGGCCGCCCGTCTGCGGCACCGGCCCGGCACCGAGGTCGACGGTGCCCTGCGGGAGCGGCGGTCCGGCGACATACGAGGGGTTGGCGTCCTTCAGGTCGATGACGTCGACGAGGCGGTTGGCGTCGGGGTTGGAGTCGATGTTGCCGCCGCCGACGGTGAGGACCCTCTGGTCCTGGGCCGGGGGCAGCAGCACGCTCGCGGACTGGTCGCGCTCGTCCTTGTTCTGCAGGCCCGGCACCTGGGTGATCGTGTTGGCCTCGTAGTCATAGATCGCGGAGCCGGTGCCGGGGATGTTGTTGCCGAAGACGTGGCTGCCCGAGTAGAAGAGCCGCCCGTCCTGCATCAGGATCATCGACGGGTACAGGCCCCAGTACGACCAGGTCTGGTTGACCTTCCACGTCGGCAGCCACTGCTGCTCGGCGTCCGACCACAGCTCGGCGGTCACCGAGCCGGTCGAGTCCTCGCGCAGGCCGCCGAAGGAGATGACGTCGCCGTTGCCGAGGATGGTCGCCGACGGGTACCAGTGGCCGTCGTTCATGTCGTTGGTCTTCGTGTAGGTCTCGGTCTCCGGGTCGAAGATGTACGAGTCCTTGTAGCCCTGGTAGCCGATCGTGCCGTCCGCGGACGGGTAGCCCTTGTTGCCGCTCATCACGAGCACGCGCCCGTCGTCGAGCTGGACGTGCCCGGCGCAGAACATGTCGTCGGGCGTGGGGATCTGCTTGTACGTACCCTTCACCGGGTCGTACACGGCGCTGGTGAACGTGCCCGCCTCGAACATCTCCGGGTCGTTGCCGGAGCCCGCGATCAGCAGCACCTTGCCGTTGTGGAGGACGACGGAGTGCATGGAGCGGACGGGGTTCTCCGTGGGCAGCACGTCCCAGCGGCCGTTCGCACACTCCTCCGCCGTGCCCGTGCAGTCCGGCTCGGGGACCGGGTCGGCGACCTGCTCCATCGTGTAGTCGTCGGTGGTCACCGAGCCGGTGCCGTACACGGAGACGCCCCAGCTGATGCGGTCGGTGCCGGCCGGGACCTCGGGGGTGCGGACCGTCGCCCCGGTCCAGCCGGCCGCCATCTGCAGGGTCTTGAGGTCGGTCCAGTACTGCCAGCCGGCCGTGGTGTCGTGCCGGAAGAGGGTGACCGAGGCGTCGGGCGTCGTCGACTTGTACCAGAGCGACAGGTCGTACTGCTTGCCCGCCGAGACGGGCGGGGCGCACTCCGCCGACTCGGTGATCAGCGCCTTGCGGTCGCCCTCGGTGCGCCGGGTCAGCTCCACCTTCATGGCCTTGGAGCCGGAGTGGGCGTCGGCGACCGTCTTGAAGGTGAAGTCGTTGTCGCCCCAGCCGGACTTCTCCCAGCAGTACGGCATGTCACCGGTGCCGGCGGTCTCGAAGCCGGGGTTCTTGATCAGGTTGGCGGCGGACGCGGGCTGCGGCACGGCGAGCAGCAGCCCGGCCGCCAGCCCGCCCACGGCCAGCAGGGATGTCCTCCGTCTGGGGCGGATGCGGACGCGTGACTTCATGGCTCTCATGGCTCTCATGCGGTACTCCCCCTCGCTGTGCGGCTCGTGCGCCGGGCCCCGCCGGCCCCGCGCGGCAGATAGACGAGCGCCTCGGTGGCGGCGAAGCGCAGGACGAACGTCGTCACCAGCGCGAGCGCGGTGGCGGACAGGGCGCCCATGCCGAACCGGCCGACCAGCAGCGCGATCAGCGGGATGCGCAGCACCAGATCGGCGTTGGCGAGCAGTGCGAACCGGCCGACGCGGTCCCAGTGGTGCCGGTGCCTGCGCCGCTCGCGGAAGAGCAGGTGCTCGATGAGCAGGAAGTTCCAGGCCACCCCGAGCTGGTTGGCGAGGATCTCGGCCGGCAGGTAGTGCAGGCCGAGCGAGGTGAGGGCGTGCAGGCCGAGCAGGTTCGGCAGGAAGCCGGTGACGCCGATCAGGCCGAAGGCCAGCAGGCGGGCGAGTGGCGAGGCGGTGCGCAGCCCGGCCAGATGGCGCAGGAACCTCCAGCCCTCCTTGGCGGTCGACTTGGACTCGCCGGCGAACCGGTCCTGGAAGACGAACGGCACCTCCGTGACCGCGCGCGGGCGGCAGCGCACCGCCAGTTCGAGCAGGATCTTGTAGCCGAGCGGCTGGAGGACCTCCGCGGTGACCATGCTGCGGCGGATGGCGAAGAAGCCGCTCATGGGGTCGCTGATGCCGTGCAGGCGGCGCGGGAAGAGGGCCTTGGTCAGCCAGGTCGCCGCGCGCGAGACGGCGATCCGGTAGCCGCCGGCGAGCCCGGCGCGGCTGCCGCCCTCGATGTAGCGGCTGGCGACGACCAGTCCGGCCGCCGTGCGCTCGCCGGCGGCCACCAGGTCGGGCACCAGCGCGGGCGGGTGCTGGAGGTCGCCGTCCATGACGACGATCCAGTCGGACGTGGCCGCCTTCATGCCCTCGACGACCGCTCCGCCCAGCCCGCCGGCGGGTTCGTCGCGGTGCAGCACGGTCACCGGGAACGGGCAGTCCCGCGCGGCCGCGCGGATCACGTCCGGGGTGTCGTCCGTGGAGTCGTCCACGAACACCACCTCGCAGGGCAGCCGTGCGGGCACCGCCTCGGTGATCCGGCGCAGCAGCTCGCGCACGTTGCCGGACTCGTTGAAGGTGGGGACGACGACGGTGACGGCGCCGGGCTCGGGTATCCCGGTGTCCCGCAGGTCCGGTTCCCCGAGCTCCTCCGGGACGGTGGACTCGTAGCCGCTCATCGGGCGCCTCCCGCGCTCTGGACCCTGCGGATCTCGACCCGGTCCTCGCCGGTGCCGAAGACGGCGACCGGAGTCGAGTGCTCCATGGCGGCCTTCACATTGGGCAGGTCGACCGCGTCGCGCCGTACCGTCGGGGAGGCGACCACGTAGTCGAGGTCGCGCCAGCCGCGCGGCATCGTCTTCGTCACCGCGGGGTCGAGGTCGGCCTTGTAGAACCAGATGACGCCGGTCCCGGGCTCATAGCCGTGGTGCACCAGGTCCAGCCAGAGCGCGTCGTCGACGAGGACGCGGGTGTCCGCCGGGTCCTCGACCTGCGTGCCCATCCAGCGCGCGGCGGCTTGGTAGGGGGCGTTGGCGTCGGCGGTCATGGCGGTGCGGTCGCCGTCGTACCAGCGGGGGACGACGTACGCGGCCGAGGCGGCCGCGAGGGCGGTGGCGACGGCGTACCGAGCCCAGGTGGCGTACCGCTTCTCCTCCCCCGAGTGCCGCCCCCGGCGCAGCACGGCGTGCGCGACGCTCGCGGTGCCGCCCGCGAGGACCAGCGCGAGGAACGGCAGCGCCTGGAGGACGTACATCGCGGGCAGGTAGCCGCTCGGCCGCAGCGCGACCAGGGCGAGGACCGCCACGGCGAGCGCGGGTCCGGCGAGCGCCCGCGCGGTCACCGACCAGCGCCAGGTGAGCAGGAGCAGCAGCGCGCCCGCGAGCCCGCCGAGCGGCAGCACCCGGTCGTAGTACAGCCAGGACTGGAGCACCCCGTACGAGCCGGAGTCCGGATCGAGGATGAAGCCGGAGCCGGGGCGGGTCATCTGGTAGGCGATGCCGTCCCACAGCGAGACATGGCCGTCGCCGGGGAACAGCTCGCCCTTCAGCAGGGCGAGGAGGGGGTACGAGATCCCGATGAGCGCGCAGGCGGTGACGGCGCCGGTCAGGGCGAACTTCCGGGTGTCCCGGTGGCTGTGCCGCCACATGGTGAGCATCACGGCGGGCAGGACGATCAGCATCGTCTCCTTGGTGAGCACGGCCATGGCGCCCGCGATGCCGGCGCCGAAGTGGTGCCAGAGGTGGCGGCTCGGGGAGGCGGCCAGGCAGAACGCGAGCAGCGTCCACATCACCGCGAGGTTGTCGAGGAAGATCTCCCGCTGGAGGACCACCGACAGCGGGGAGAGCCCGAAGAGGACCATGCCGAGCCCGGCGGCCCAGCGCGGCAGCGACAGCCGGCGCCCGAGGACGTAGACGAGGACGGCGCTGACCGCGCTGACCAGCAGCATCACGGCCCGCATCGAGCCGACGGTCATCGACTCGGGGGCGAAGTGGGCGGGAATCCAGGTGAGGACGGCGATCTGGATCCAGCCGAGGGGCGGGTGGTCGTACCAGTACGTGTAGTGGGCGAGGCCCCGGCCCTCCTGGACGGCCCAGGCCTGGGCGAGGTAGGTGCCCTCGTCGTCGCTGAGGGTCGGGTAGTCGGCGATGTTCCAGCCCTGTACGACGAGGATCGCCGCGAGGAGGACACCGCAGAGGATCAGGTCGGGGCGCGAGGAGCGCAGACGTGCGGGCGGTCTCGTTCGGCCGGTCGAACCGGTTCTGGGCACGGCTGTCCGCTGCGCGGGGACCGTGACTCCGGTCGCCGCGGGAAGTGTGGAGGTCACGCAGGAACGTCCTCTCGGGTCGTGTGCGCGAGGTGGGCGCCGACGTGGCTGGTCAGTTCCCAGTCGGTACGGCCGCGCTGTTCGCGCCAGACGGCGCGGACCGCGGCCCCGGCGAGCAGGAGCTGGTAGAAGGGGCCGCCGACGATCAGCTTGAGGTAGTGCGCGAACCGCACCCGCAGGCCGTACTGCTTGCCGAAGTCGTGCAGTCCGACGACCTCGAAGACGAAGGTCACCAGGGCGGTGACGGCCGGCAGGAAGGTGAGGAAGGCGATACCGACGGGCACGTCGAGGAAGAGCGCGATGGCCACGTTGAGCGGGATGACGACGCCCGAGACCGCCTGGAGGTACGGCGTCATGAGCGTGTAGCGGGCGAGCATCCGCTGCCCGAAGCCGGGCAGCTGCTTCCAGTCGCGCTTGCGGTAGACCTGGAGGAAGCCCTGGTTCCAGCGGGTGCGCTGCTTCAACAGCGACATCAGGCTGCCGGGGGTCTCCTCGCGGGTGACCATGTCGGAGTCGTACGCGACGACGACCTTCTTGCCGACGCTGGAGAGCCGTACGCCCAGGTCGCAGTCCTCGGCGAGGCAGTCGGGGTCCCAGCCGCCGGCCTCCCGCAGCACCGGCGTGCGGACGAAGACGGTGTTGCCGCCGAGCGGGATGAACCCTTTCTGCGCGTGCAGATGGAGCCGGGAGCGGAACCAGAAGAAGTACTCCAGGCAGTTGCGCAGGCTGTACCAGCTGGAGTGGAAGTTGATGAGCTGCACCCCGCCCTGGACGACGTCCGCGCCGGTGGAGCGGAACGCGTGGTCGACATGGGCGAGGAGCTCCGGATGGACCTGGTCCTCGGCGTCGAAGACCCCGACGACGTCGCCGCGGCAGTGCGGCAGCGCCGTGTTCATGGCCTTCGGCTTGTTCTTCTTCCCGTGGGTGTCGACGACGACGCGGACGCGCGGGTCGCGGCCGGCCGCCCTGCGGGCCACCTCGGTGGTCTCCGGGTCGTCGTGGCCGACGATGACGATGATCTCGAAGGCGGTGTGCGTGGACTCCAGCAGCCGCTGGATGGTGTGGTCGAGCACGGCCTGTTCGTGCCGTGCGGGCAGCAGCAGCGAGAAGGACACGTGCCCGTCGCCGTCCGGTCTGCTGAATCGGGTGGAGGCCAGCACCTCGGGCGTACGCCACGCGTGCATCTGCCACCACAGGGTGAAGGCCGCCATCCAGAACAGGACGAGCGAGACGACAGCGATGAAGACAGACGTCAGCAAAGAAGATCCCCCCGAATCTCAATCCCCCCTGTCGCGACGGGACGCACGTGGCCAATGGCACGTCCGCGCGTCCTTACCGTCGCGTCACCAAGGAGAGACTAGGGAAGAACTGTGAAGACCGGGAGCGGTTCCGTTAAATACCGTGTTTCCGTTCGGGCGCACGCGTAGTCGGACGTATCCCTACACACGCCTGGTTACACCTCTTTGAGCGACCGATTCAGGCACTTCCGCCACTTCCGGCTCTTCCAGCCACTTCCGGACCGCGCGCTATCCGTTCAATGCCGCACGAAGGCGTGCGGCATCCGTCGTAGGCGCGTCACAGGTGAAATTACGGCAGACGTACGCGGCCGGTTCACCGCCGACGAGCGGACGGTCGGCCAGCAGCGGCAGTTCGTCGCTGTCCGGGGCGCCCACGGCCACCACGGCGCCGGGGGCGGTGCCCAGGAGTGCCGTACGGTGCAGGGTCCGCGTGCCCGGATGGCCGTCCGGGCCCACGACCGCGACCTCGCGCGGCCCGTCCAGCAGCGCCTCCGCGGTGGCGAGCCCCCAGCCGACGAAGCGCGGCGCGCGCGGCCCCAGCGCCTTGACGACGCTCAGGGCCCGTTCGGCGGCGGTGCGGTGACGCTCGGAGCCGGTGTGCGCGGCGTAGCCGAGGAGGGCACCCGCGGCCGCGGTCCACCCGGAGGGGGCCGCGTTGTCGGTCGGGTCCTGGGGCCGCCGGATGAGCTGTTCGGCGTCGGCGGCCGTGTCGTACAGGGACCCGGACTCCGGGTCGGTGAACCGGTCGAGCACCTGGTCGAGCAGCAGCCCGGCGAACTCGAGCCACACGCCCTCCCCGGTGACGGAGGCGAGCGCGAGGAAGCCCTCGGCGACGTCGGCGTAGTCCTCCAGGACGCCCGCGTTGGCGCCGGCGCGACCGTCCTTGCTGGTGCGGGCGAGCCGTCCGTGGTCGTCCAGGTGCAGCCGGACCAGGAGGTCGGCGGCGGCGAGCGCGGCGTCGACGAGGTCGGGCCGCTCGAAGTAGGCGCCGGTCTCGGCGAGGGCGGCGACGGCGAGCCCGTTCCAGGCGGCGACCACCTTGTCATCGCGGCCGGGCGCGGGGCGCCGGGAGCGCGCGTCCAGCAGCCGGCGCCGGACCGACTCGACCCGCCGGGCGTCGAACACGCCCTCCTGCTGCGGCAGCTGGAGCACCGACTGCCCGTGCTCGAAGGTACCCTCCTCGGTCACCCCGAAGTACTGGGCGGCGAGCCGGGCGTCGTCCTCCCCGAGCACCTCGGCGAGCTGCGCGGGCGTCCACACGTAATAGGCGCCCTCGACGTGCTTCCCCGTCCCGTCGTCGCTGTCGGCGTCGAGCGCGGAGGCGAACCCGCCCTCGGCGGTCCGCAGCTCGCGCACCATGAAGTCGGCGGTCTCCAGGGCGACCCGGCGGGCCAGCTCGGAACCGGTGGAGCGCCACAGGTGGGCGTACACGCGGCAGAGCAGCGCGTTGTCGTACAGCATCTTCTCGAAGTGCGGCACCACCCACTCCCGGTCCACGGAGTACCGCGCGAACCCTCCCCCGAGCTGGTCGTAGATGCCGCCGCGGGCCATGCGCTCACAGGTGTCCCGGGCCATCTGCAGGGCCCCCTCGGCGCCGGTCCGCGCATGGTGGCGCAGCAGGAACTCGACGACCATGGACGGCGGGAACTTGGGCGCCCCGCCGAACCCGCCGTGCGCGGCGTCGTACTCCCGGGTGAGCCCGAGCAGGGCCTGCGCGAGCTCCGGTTCGCCGGGGGCGTCCACGGCACCGTGCTTCAGCTCGCGTCCGGCCAGGTCCCGGACGATCTTCCCGGCGACCTCGGCGACCTCCTCCCGGCGGTCGGTCCACGCGGCCCGTACGCCCTCCAGGACCTGCCGGAAGGACGGCATGCCGTGCCGGGGCTCGGGCGGGAAGTAGGTGCCGAAGTAGAAGGGCTCGGCGTCCGCGGTGAGGAACACGGTCATGGGCCAGCCGCCGTGCCCGGTGGCCGCCTGCACGGCCTCCATGTACACGGCGTCGACATCGGGCCGCTCCTCCCGGTCGACCTTCACGCTGACGAAGTGGGCGTTCATGTAGGCGGCGGTCTCCGGGTCCTCGAAGGACTCGCTAGCTAGAACATGACACCAATGGCAACTGCTGTACCCGACGCTGAGCAGCACGGGCACGTCCCTCCGGCGCGCCTCCTCGAAGGCCTCCGGCGACCAGGGCCACCAGTCCACGGGGTTCTCGGCGTGCTGGAGGAGGTAGGGCGAGGTCTCTTGGGCCAGTCGGTTCGGCATGGTGTCCATCCTGCCGCAGTACCCGGATCCGGCCATGCAGCACGGGGTGGTGCGCCCGGGGCGAGCCGATCACGGGGGCACCGGCGCGTCGTCGCCCCGCGCCCGCCGCCCGGACCGTTCCTTCACGCCGCCCACGCGAAGTCGGCACGCCCGTACGACACTTGGGGGCGCACACCTCTCTCGCGTTCGCGCCCCGTCCGCAGCACACTTGTCCCGGGCAGACCGTTGTCGTCGGAGGGGGACATGACATGCGGGGAAGCCATCGGGCGGAGGCCGAGCGGCTGTTGGCCAGAGCCGTGGAGGAGGAGGTCCGCCGCTCGGGCGGGCACACGGACGGCGCCGTGCTGCTGGCGCGCGCCCGTACAGCCCTGGACACCATGGCCCGGTCGGCCGGCGAGGAGTACGAGGCGTACACGCGTGCGCTGGACGAGTCCGAGGAGGGCCGGCTCACCTTCGCGCAGCGCTACGCCAAGGAGGGGGCGGGCACTCCCCTGCTGGTGGCGGCCGTCGCCGCCGTCGCCGCGGCCGTGGCCGACCTGGCCCTCGGCACCGGCACGGGCACGGCCCTGACCGCCGGGGCCACCGTGGGCGTCGTCGCCGCCGCGGCCACCGTCGTGAAGGTGACCGCCGCGCATCTCCCGGCCGCCCACCACCGCGCGGGCGCGCTCGGCCAGCCGGGCGGCCCCGAGCAGCTGCGGCTGCAGTGGCTGACCGCGCTGGAGGTGCGCGGCATCCGCCCGTTCCTGGACCAGCAGCGCGTGCTCAGCGCCAGCACCGGGGCGAAGAAGAAGACGGCGCCCCAGCTGCGCGGTACGGACAAGAGCGCGGCGGCCCGCCGGCGCAGCGTGCTGGAGCAGTCCTTCCAGCAGCTCCCGGAGGCGGACGGACCGTTCGCCGGGCGGCGGGCGGAGCTGGCCCGGATCCGGCAGTGGGTGCAGGCCGCCCGTGCCAGCACCGAGACCCGCCCGGCCGTCGTCGTGCTGCACGGCGCGTCCGGCTCCGGCCGTACGACGCTCGCGGTGCGCGCGGCCCACGATCTGCGGGACCAGTTCCGTGGCGCGTGCGTCGTGGACCTGCGCGGCGACAGCCCGGAGGAGCCGCCGCTGTCCACCCGGGACGCCCTGCTGCATCTGCTGAACCGGCTCGGCGCGCCCCGCGAACAGCTGCTGTTCCGTGAGCGCTCCTCCCCCGACCAGCAGGTCAGACGGCTCGCCGAGCTGTACCACCGGCATCTGACCGGCCTGCCGGTGACGATCGTGCTGGACGACGCCTCGGACCCCGAACAGGTCCGCACCCTCGTCCCCGAACGCTCCGACAGCCTCGTCCTCGTCACCACCCGCTCCCCGCTCGCCCTGCCCGCCGACCTCCCCGCCTGGGTGCACCAGCTCCCCGTCGAGGCCCTGGACGAGGCGGGCACGGAGGAGCTCCTCGCCGCGGCCGCCCAGGAGCGGCCGGACCCGTACGACGCCCAGGCGGCCGAGCGCATCCGCGAGCTGTGCGGCGGACTGCCCCTCGCGCTGCGCGTCGCCGGCTCCGCCCTCGGCCCGCGCACACCCCGGCAACTGGCCGCGGATCTCGGCGCGTACGGCCCGGTCGAGCCCGTCGAACGCACCCTGTGGCTGCGCTACACCGATCAGTCCGGCACCGCGCGGCGGCTGCTGCGGCGCCTGGCGCTGGCGGGCCGCGCCTCCCTGGGCGCCGCCGCCGCGGCCTCCCTGCTCGCCACCGACGAGCCGGAGGCGAGCCGCCACCTCACCGCGCTCGCCCGCGCCGGACTGATCGACCACGTCCGCGGCGACCGCTACCGCCTGCACGACCTCGTCCGTGTCTTCGCGCAGGCCCGGCTGCTGGACGAGGAGGAGCCGGCCGAGCGCACGGCGGCCCAGGAGCGTCTGATCGTCAACTACGCGGAGCTCGCCGACTCGGTGCTGCGCCTGGTCGACGGCAAGATGTCCACGCGCTCGGACCGGTTCGGCCCGCACGGCTTCACCTCGCTCGACGAGGCGCTGCGCTGGCTGGACGACGAGTCCAGCTTCATCACGTCCACGCTGCGGCACACCGAGGGCGTGAACCAGGCGGCCGTGCTCAATCTGCTGGGCGCCCTGTGCGACTACTGCCTGCTGCGCGGCGACCTCTACCGTCTGGGCGAGATCAGCGAGCTGGCCCGGGCGGTCGACCAGGGCCTGCTGATCCGCTCGGTCCAGTGGCGCACCGGCATCGCGGCCCGCCAGCTCGGCGAGCTCGACAAGGCACGCACGACGCTGACCTCCGTCGTCGACCTCTACATGGAGGCCCACCACGACGCGGGCGCCGCCCGTGCCCTCACCTCGCTCGGCATCACGCTGCACCACCAGGGCAACCTGACCGAGGCGGCGGCTCGCCTGCGGGAGGCCCTGGACCTCCAGCAGGCGCCCGAGCTGTCCGTGGACCGCGCCTGGACGATGCACGCGCTGGCGGCGGTGGAGCGCGACCGGGCCCGCCTGAAGGAGGCGCACGACCTGCTCACCCGGTCCCTGGCGCTGCACCGCGAGGGCGAGTCGGTGCACGGCGAGGCCTGGGCCCACTACCAGCTCGGCCAGCTCTGCCTGCGCATGGGCGACGTACCGCGGGCGGAGAGGGAGCTGCGCAGCGCCCTGGAGCTGTACGGCCGGACCCGGGACGGCCGCGGCGAGGCCTGGGCCATGACGCAGCTGGGCCGGGCCCGGCTGGTCGCCGGGGACGCGTCCGCCGCGGTGGACGCCCTGCGCCGGGCGGCCTCCCGCCACCAGGAGAACGAGGACGTGCGCGGGGTGGCCTGGACGGTGTACTACCTGGGCCAGGCCCTGGAGGAGACGGGCAACCTGGACCAGGCGGTGCGCGAGCTGGAACGCTCCCGCACGATGTTCTCCCGGATGCGGGACATGTACGGGCTGGCCGGCGCCCGGCACCACTCGGGCCGGATGTCCCGCGACCAGCGCGCGGTCCAGACGGGCTCCCTGCGCAACTCCGGTTTCGCCCGCCAGCTGCTCGCCGACGCCCGCGCGGACTTCCAGCGCGTCGGCGTCGCCCACGGCGAGGCCTGGTCCTGCCTGGAGCTGGCGGTGGTGGACGCGGGCAACGCCCGCACCGCGCAGGCCCTCGCCCTGTGCGACGAGGCGGTGACCCTCTTCATGTCCTACGGCGACCGCCGCGGCGAGGACTGGGCCCGCTTCCTGCGCTGCACCCTGCTGCCGTACGCGGCCCCCGGCGGCGTCGAGATCGGCACCGCGGTCGCCCAGGAGGAGCTGGCCCAGCTGGCCCGCGCCGCCCATCCGCTGCGCGACACGAAGCTGGACGAGTACGTGGAGGCGTACCAGCTGCTGCTGGAACGGGGCGTCGACCTGGAGGCCGGCTGGCGCGCCTGGTCCCTGGGCATGGTCCCGGACCGCCACGCGCGGGAGGTGATGGGGGTACCGGTGACGGGAGCCCCGTGAAGGACGAACGCGGCATGGTCCCGCGGCGCCCGGAGGCGCCGCGGGACCATGCCGTCAGCCCGTCAGCCCTTGGCGGGGGTGGCCTTCCCACCGGTCTCGGACGCCGAGGACGCCGAGGAAGCGGCCGACCCGTCGTCCGCCTCCTTGAAGTCCACCCTGCCCATGTGCTTGTTCAGGGACTTCATCAGCCCCCACACCGCCAGGGCCATCACCGCGAACACGATGAAGCCGAGGACGCCGGGGGTCACCTTGTCCTCGTCGACCTCGGCCGCGAGGGGGACCAGGTGCGTCATTGCCAGGCTTGCGCTTGCGCTCATATCAGACATTGTCGCGGATGCCCGCGAACAGGTCGTCCTCGGGGAGGGAGGTGTCCACGAGGGACTTCGCGAGCTCGTACTCCTCCGTAGGCCAGACCTCCTTCTGGAGCTCCAGCGGAACCCGGAACCAGCCGCCGTCGGGGTCGATCTGCGTGGCGTGCGCGATCAGCGCCTTGTCCCGGATCTCGTAGAAGTCCGCGCAGGGCACGTGCGTGGTCAGGGTGCGGTCCTTGTGGCCCGACTCGTCCCAGCGCTTGAGCCACTCCCCGTACGGCGACTCGAGGCCGCGGTCCACCATCGCCTGGTGCAGCGCCTCGGTGCGCTGACGGTTGAAGCCCTGGTTGTAGTAGAGCTTCTGCGGCTGGTACGCGGGGCCGTACTCCGCCTCGGGGTACTTCGCGGTGTCCGCCGCGCCCTCGAACGCCACCATCGTGATCTTGTGGGTCATGATGTGGTCGGGGTGCGGGTAGCCGCCGTTCTCGTCGTAGGTGGTGATCACCTGCGGGCGGAACGAGCGGATCTGCTTCACCAGCTCCCCCGCCGCCTTGTCGACGTCCTCCAGGGCGAAGCAGCCCTCGGGGAGCGGCGGCAGCGGGTCGCCCTCGGGCAGCCCGGAGTCGACGAACCCGAGCCACTCCTGCTTGATCCCGAGGATCTCGCGTGCCTCGTCCATCTCCTTCTTGCGTACTTCGTGGATGTGCTCCTCGATGTACTTGTCGCCCTGCAGCTTGGGATTGAGGATGGAACCGCGTTCCCCGCCCGTGCAGGTCACGACCAGCACGTCCACCCCCTCGGACACATACTTCGCCATGGTGGCCGCGCCCTTGCTCGACTCGTCGTCGGGGTGAGCGTGCACGGCCATCAGTCGCAGCTGGTCAGTCAAGACTCCATCCTCGGTCGATCGGCGCCCGGCCGGATCTCGGTGACTCGGCCCGGTGTGAACCGGGGTGTCGGGCGGCTTCTATAGTGACCGAATCGGCGGGTGAAAAATTTCCGGGCCGGACCCTCCGGGGCCTTTTCGGTGGTTTCATCCGAGCTTTCCGGGAGGACGATCATGAGTACGGCGAGCACGCAGCTGCCCGAGGGCCGGTACGGCCGCTCCGCCGACGCGCGGGCGGACCGCACTCTCAAGATCGCCGGTGCCGTGCTGGGCGCGGCCCTGGTCGTCCTCGTCGCCTGGTTCGGCTATCACTACGTCGCCGGCAGCAGGATCAGCGCCGAAGTGATCAAGTTCGAGCTCTCGGACCGCTCGGTCGAGGCGCACCTCGAGGTCCGCAAGGACGCGGACGTGGACGGTTACTGCACGCTCCGCTCGCAGGACGAGACGGGCAAGGAGGTCGGCCGCGCCGACTTCCGCTTCGACGGGGACGCCACCCGCATCGACGAGGTCGTCACGCTCCGCACGACGGCCCCCGGCACCACGGCCGAACTGATGGGCTGCCACGCCGGCTGAACCGGCGCCCCGCGGCCGCCGCGAGCGGCCGGGTCATCCCCGCGACCTGGCGTGTCTTCCGGGCTGACCAGCGTTGACGTGATTTCCGTCGCTTATGTCCTCCCCCTACGGCCACTGAATTGTTAGGCTCGTGGTTTCGCCCACTCGTGAAGGACCATTCTTCTGGGTAGGGCGATGATTTGTATGCCAAGTACCTACGAGGAGCACCTGTGACCCAGACCAGCGAGAACGTCACCTGGCTGACCCAGGAGGCGTACAACAAGCTCAAGGACGAGCTTGAGTACCTTACTGGTCCCGCACGCACGGAGATCTCCGCGAAGATCGCCGCGGCGCGCGAGGAGGGCGACCTGCGCGAGAACGGCGGGTACCACGCGGCCAAGGAGGAGCAGGGCAAGCAGGAGCTCCGCGTGCGCCAGCTCACCCAGCTCCTGGAGACCGCGAAGGTCGGCGAGGCCCCCGCCGCCGACGGTGCCGTGGCGCCCGGCATGGTCGTGACCATCGCCTTCGACGGTGACGAGGACGACACCCTCACCTTCCTGCTCGCCTCCCGCGAGTACGCGAGCTCCGACGTCGAGACCTACTCGCCGCAGTCCCCGCTCGGCAAGGGCGTGATCGGTAAGAAGGTCGGCGAGGACGCCCGCTACGAGCTCCCGAACGGCAGGACGGCCTCGGTGAAGGTCCTCAAGGCCGAGCCCTACCAGGGCTGAGCCGCCGCTCGCCCCGTGCGGACCGGTCGGCGCCGCACCGGCTCCCGGCCCGCGAACCGACCTCGACGACGCCCCCTGACGCCCTCCCGGCGCCCGGGGGCGTCGTCATGTCCGCCCGCGTCCACGGCCGGCGGTCAGTCCATGACCGTGTACCCCGCCTCGCGCAGGGCGCGGCCGACCTCGGCGCAGTGTTCCGGGCCCTTCGTCTCCAGGTGCAGCTCGACCTCGGCCTCCGTGAGCCCGAGCCGGGGGTCGGTCCGTACGTGGCTCACGTCGAGGACGTTGGCGTCGACCGCCGACAGCACCCCCAGCAGCGTGGCGAGGGCGCCCGGCCGGTCGGTCAGGCGCAGCCGGACGGCCAGGTAGCGGCCCTGCGCCGCCATGCCGTGCCGCAGGACGCGCTCCATCAGCACCGGGTCGACGTTGCCGCCGGACAGCACCGCGACCACCGGTCCCGTGAAGCTGTCCGGCGCGCTCAGCAGGGCGGCGACCGGGCTCGCCCCGGCCGGCTCGACCACCAGTTTGGCCCGCTCCAGGCAGAGCAGCAGGGCGGCGGACAGCGCGTCCTCCGAGACCGTGCGGACCTCGTCGACCAGCTCGCCGATGATCCCGAACGGCACGTCGCCCGGCCGCCCGACCTTGATGCCGTCCGCCATCGTCGCCGGACCCTCGACGGACACCGGGCGCCCGGCCGCCAGCGACGGCGGGTACGCCGCCGCGCCCTCCGCCTGCACCCCGATGATCCGGACGTCCGGGCGCAGTGTCTTCACGGCGACCGCGATGCCCGCGGCCAGCCCGCCGCCGCCGATCCCCACGACGATCGTGCGCACCTCGGGGCACTGCTCCAGGATCTCCAGGCCGAGCGTGCCCTGGCCCGTGATGACGTCCGGGTGGTCGAAGGGGTGGATGAACACCGCGCCCGTCGCGGCCGCGTACTCCTGAGCGGCGGCCAGCGTCTCGTCGACGACCACGCCGTGCAGGCGCACCTCGGCGCCGTAGTCGCGGGTGGCGCTGATCTTGGGCAGCGGGGCGCCCTTCGGCATGAAGACGGTGGCGTGCACGCCGAGCAGCGCGGAGGCGAGGGCGACGCCCTGCGCGTGGTTGCCCGCGCTCGCGGCGACGACCCCGGCGGCACGCTCCTCGGGCAGCAGGCCCGCGATGCGCACATAGGCGCCGCGGAGCTTGAACGAACCGGTCCGCTGGAGGTTCTCGCACTTGAGGTGCACCGGAGCGCCGATCAGCTGCGACAGATGCCTGCTGCTCTCCATGGCGGTGACCCGCGCGATGCCCGAGAGCATCTTCTGGGCACCGCGGACGTCGTCGAGCGTCACGCGCGGCAAGGAGTCAGCTGTGCTGTAGCTCATGACCACCAGTCTCGCAGTTCACACTGTGCCGCCGCGGCGGGAGCACGGGTCGCGACCGGTTTGCGCAGCGTCGGTACGACCCGGCTGTCCGCCGCGTACTCTGTCCCCCAACCCAGCACCCACGCATGAAGTGAGCCCCCGGCCATGCCCACACCACCTGACATGTCGATGGACATGACGACCGTCGGTGACACCGGTCTTCTCGACACGCTGCAGCACGAGGTCGCGGTGTTCGCACGCCGTGCCGAACAGACCCGGCTCGGCGGTGTCGGGCAGGTGCGCAACTCCATGGACCGCGCCGCGTACCTGCTGCTCAACCGCCTCGACAAAGAAGGCCCGATGGGCGTCAAGGCACTCGCCGCCAGCATGGGCATCGACTCCTCCACGGTGACCCGGCAGGTGGCCCCGCTCGTCGACACCGGCCTGGTCAAGCGCACCTCCCACCCGGAGGACGGGCGCGCGGTGGTGCTCCAGCTGTCCCCGCGCGGGGTGTCCCGCCTGGACGAAGTACGGGACTCGCGGCGCCAGTTGATGGCGGAGCTGACGCGGGACTGGGCGCCGGGGGAGCGCGAGATGTTCTGTGCGCTCCTGACCCGCTTCAACGGCGCGCTCTCCGCCCGCATGGCCGTCCCGGGGGTCCCGGTGGCCGAGTCGGAGACGGCTTCCTGAGGGAACGGTTCCGGCCGCGTCACGGCCGCGGACGGCCGCGCCGTCCACGCGCCGTCCATGGACGGGGCCGCCGCGCCTGTCGCTCGCTCGTGTGGTGCGGGATCACGGCGCGCACACCTGTCGCGAGCGGTGAGTGACCACGCGCGCGGGGCGAACGGCCGCCCTTCGCACGCGTGTGCTGCGCGGCTCTTGACCGTGCGGCCGCTCCTGGCCTCATATGAGATCGGGGCCCGTCGCCGTCGGGGTGCCCCCGGACGGGAGGCGCGGTGCGAGGACGGCAGACGTCGCAGGGTGTTCGCCGGGCCCGGGAGTTCGAGGCGTTCGTCGCGGGCGCGGCCGGGCGGCTGCTCCATGCCGCCACCCTGCTCACCGCGGAACCGCCGGACGACAACCCGCGCGCGCGGCGCCTGCTGACGCTGGCCCTCGCCCATACGTACGCCTCCTGGGACCGGCTGCGCGGCGAGGACCCGTACGACCGGACGCGCCGGGAGCTGGCCCTGCGCTTCGCGCGCGGGACGTGGCCCGGGCGCGGCCGGTCCCGGGCCTCCTCCGGGAGCGTGCTGGCGGCGCTCACCCCGCAGGAGCGGCTGGTGCTGGTCCTGAGGCTGTTCGAGGGCGTGGCCGAGGAGCAGACGGCGGCCCTGCTCGGGCTGTCCGCCGAACGCGTCCGGGCGATCTGCGCGCGTGCCATGACCAACCTGCTGCGTCCGGCACGCGGACGGGCGCCCGCGGCCCTGGGGACGGAGGCCGTGGAGACGGAGGTGACGCGGTCATGAGCCTGCGCGGGCGGGAGGCCGCCGTCCGGCACCTCCTGGAGGGGGCGCCGCCGCGGGTGCCGCCCGGGCTGTACGGGGACGTGGTGCGGCGCGGCGGGCGCATCCTGCGCCGCAGGACCGCGGCCCGCCGCCTGCTGTGGCTGGTGCTGCTGACGGCGGCGGTCGCGTTCGTCGTGTGGGCGTCGATGGCGCGCCCGTGGGTGCAGCCCCCGTCGGACACGACGCCGCCGCTGACCGGCTGGTGATCACCTGCCGCGCCGTGCCCGGGTGAGCGGGTTACCGGCCGAGGGCCTGCTGGAGGTCCTCGAGGAGATCGTCGACGTTCTCGATGCCCACCGAGAGACGGACGAGGTCGGCCGGCACCTCGAGCGCCGAACCGGCCGCGGACGCGTGCGTCATCCGGCCGGGGTGCTCGATCAGGGACTCCACACCGCCGAGGGACTCACCGAGCGTGAAGACCTTGGCGCGGTTGCAGACCTCGACGGCCGCCTCCTCGCCGCCCTCGACCCGGAAGGAGACCATGCCGCCGAACGCCCTCATCTGCTTGGCCGCGACCTCGTGTCCCGGGTGGTCGGGGAGGCCCGGGTAGAGGACGCTCGTCACGCGCGCGTGCCGGGTGAGCATGTCGGCGACCTTCGTGGCGTTCTCGCTGTGCCGGTCCATACGGACGGCGAGGGTCTTGGTGCCGCGCAGCACCAGCCAGGAGTCGAAGGGCCCGGCGACCGCGCCCATCGCGTTCTGGTGGTACGCGAGCTCCTCGCCCAGCTTCTGGTCGCTCACGACGAGCGCGCCGCCGACGACGTCCGAGTGGCCGCCCATGTACTTGGTCAGCGAGTGCACGACGACATCGGCGCCGAGGGCGAGGGGCTGCTGGAGGTAGGGCGTGGCGAAGGTGTTGTCGACGACCAGCTTCGCGCCGGCCTCACGGGCGACCTGGGCGACGGCGGCGATGTCGGTGATGCCGAGGAGCGGGTTGGACGGGGTCTCCACCCAGATGACCTTGGTCTTCGGGGTGAGGGCGGCTCGTACGGCCGCGGGATCGCTCGAGTCGGCGACCGACCACTCCACGCCCCACCGCGAGACGACCTTCGCGAAGAGCCGGAACGTGCCGCCGTACGCGTCGTTGGGGATGACCACGTGGTCACCGGGGCGGAGCAGCGTACGCAACAGGCAGTCCTCGGCGGCCAGTCCGGACGCGAACGCGAGGCCGCGGCAGCCGCCCTCGAGGGCCGCGAGGTTCTCCTCCAGGGCGGTCCTGGTCGGGTTCGCGCTGCGGCTGTACTCGTAGCCGCCGCGCAGGCCGCCGACGCCGTCCTGCTTGTAGGTCGAGACCTGGTAGATCGGCGGGACGACCGCGCCGGTGAGGGGATCCGCGGTGTTGCCCGCGTGGATCGCGAGGGTCTCGAAATGCTGACTGATGTGCCTGTCGCTCATGGGCACCGAGCGTAGTGCGCCGGACGGGCCGCCGGGGGAAGGGAAGGGCCGGCCGCGGCCGGTCGGCCGGAACACGCCGCTCCCGGTGACCGGCCGGCACGGGAACGTGTCCCTCCCGTGGTCAGAAGCGGGAGGGGTGGTCACCGTGACGGGTATTCGCCGCCGGGTCCGGGCCGGCTACCGAGCCGTGACCCGGCCGGGTTGGCCAATTGTCGGACCCTTCTGGTTCGCTTGAGGCATGGAGATTCTCTGGGTCCTGATCGCCGCACTGATGATCGGCTACGCGGTCAACCTGATCGTGTCGCGCAGGCGTGCCGGAATCCAGCAGGTGACGCCGGGGCATCCGGACGCCGCGGACCCGGCGGACTACGGCTTCGTGCGGCAGGAGCAGCTGGACATCCGTATGCCCGGCCCCGACCAGGACCTCCTCGACGTCCTGGACCTGGTGCAGCGCACCCAGGACTACCGCGCCGCCGCGCAGCTGCTCCAGGGCACCGAGGCGGAGGGCGAGCGCCGCTGGCAGCGGGTGCAGGCCTTCGCCGGCGCCGCGTCGCTGGAGCTCCAGCAGCGCCCCGGCGGGGTGAGCGACACCCCCGGCGGGCAGTGGCTGCGGGTGTGGCGGGCCGAGGCGCCCAAGGACGCGGGCGGTGCGGCGGTGCACGCGGAGTTCCTGGTGCAGCAGGCGTGGCGGACGGCGACGCCGGGCACGGACGAGTTCCGGATCATCATGGAGGAGGCCAGGGCGGCCTGCGGCGACGCCGCGCTGCTGGCGCCGGGCGACCCGGTCCCGTACATCGTCGAGCTGTCGGTGGCGCGCGGACTCGGCTACTCCCAGCAGGAGTTCGATCAGCTCTGGCTGAAGATCCTGGACCGTGCGCCGGCCCACATGGGCGCGCATCTGGCCGCGCTGCACTACTGGTGCGAGAAGTGGCACGGTTCGCGGCAGACGGCGTACGCGTTCGCGGAGGCGGCCGCGGCCCGCGCGCCCAAGGGCTCCCTCCTCGCGGCCATGCCCCTCTTCGCGGTGTTCGAGCACCTGCCCGAGGTCAATCTGGTCCGGGGTTTCTACCAGAGCGAGGTCGTCACGAAGGCGGTCCACGGCGCCCTCTTCGCGGTCCACGCGGCCCGTCCCGACGACCCGATGCTGGCCCATGTCCGCCATCTCCTGGTGTTCTTCCTGGTCCGGGGCGAGCGCTGGGCCGAGGCGATGACCCAGCTGGTCCACGTCGACGGCCATGTGGGCGCCCTGCCGTGGATCCTCGATCCCGACCCGGCCGCGGACTACGCGATATACCGGGCGCTCGCGGTGGCGGGGTACGAGGCGAACGGCGGCAGCCCGGCGACGCTGCTGCGCTGAGCGCGGGCCGGTCGCGCCTTGCGGCCCCACCCACGGGTGGGCGACACTCCGCGCCCGAGCATGTACCGATGCCACGTCCCTGTGGCGGAGTTCTGCCGGATGCGCGACGCGAGCCCGGCGAACGTGACGGCGGCCCGGACGTAGCACCGGGCCGGAATGCCGTGCGTCCCCGGCGCGTTCTCCGGTTGCCGTCCCCGCGACCCCACGGGGTCGGCGAGGAGACGACGAAGGAGCCCGCGACATGCTGTTCGGCCGTACGCCCGTCCTGCCCAGCCCCGAGCAGGCGCTGAAGGGCCGCCCGGAGCCGGCCTACACGGTCCCCGAGCACCACACGGTCCTCGGCACCCCGCTGCTCGGCCCCTACCCCGAGGGCCTGGAGACCGCCGACTTCGGCCTGGGCTGTTTCTGGGGTGCCGAGCGCAAGTTCTGGCAGCTGCCGGCCGGTGTGCACACGACCCTGGTCGGCTACCAGGGCGGCTACACCGAGAACCCCGCGTACGAGGAGGTCTGCTCGGGCCTGACGGGCCACACCGAGGCGGTGCGGGTGGTGTACGACCCCGAGGTGATCCCGTACGAGGAACTGCTGCGAGTCTTCTGGGAGTCCCACGACCCCACGCAGGGCTTCCGCCAGGGCAACGACGTCGGCACGCAGTACCGCTCCGCGATCTACACCCACTCCGCTGCCCAGGCCACCGCGGCCCGGGCCTCCCGCGAGGCCTACCAGAAGGTCCTGACGCGCTCCGGCCACGGCACGATCACCACGGAGATCCTCCCGGCGGAGGGCCGCACGTTCTACCCGGCGGAGGAGTACCACCAGCAGTACCTCTCCGACGCCAAGAACCCCGACGGGTACTGCGGCCTGGGCGGCACCGGTGTGTCCTGCCCGATCGGCGTGGCGCCGGTCCGCGGCGACGGCTGAAGCGCTGGACGGCCGGTCCGCGCACGTCGCGTACGGACCTCCCCCGACGCCGACGCCCCGTGGCGCACGGGGCGTCGGTGATGGCATGGTCGGAAGAGACCGTGCGGAACCGCGGCGGCCGTGGGAGCGAGGGGGCCTGATGGTGTTCGGGTGGGGCGGGGAACTGCGGATGCCGACGGCCGACGAGGCACCGAAGGGGCGGGACGCGCTCGCGTACGAGGTGCCCGAGCGGCATGCCGCGCTCGGGAATCCGCTGCTGGGCCCCTATCCGGAGACGTACGAGGTCGCGGAGTTCGCGCTCGGGTGTTTCTGGGGGGCCGAGCGGAGGTTCTGGCAGACCGTCGGGGTGTGGACGACCGTGACCGGGTTCCAGGGCGGCTTCACCCCGTACCCCGTCGACGACGAGGTACGGACCGGGCTGACGGGACACGCCGAGACCGTGCGGGTCGTCTTCGATCCGGCGGTCGTGCCGTACGAGCGGCTGCTCCGGGTCTTCTGGGAGGGGCACGACCCGACGCAGGGCTTCCGGCAGGGCAACGACGTCGGCACCCATGTCCGGTCGCTCCTCTTCACCCGCTCCCCCGCCCAGCGGGACGCCGCCGAGCGGACGCGGGAGCGGTACCAGGAGGCCCTGTCCGACGCCGGGTACGGGAAGATCACGACCGAGGTCCTCGACGCCGGACGGCACCCCTTCTATCCGGCGCGGGACCGTCATCAGCAGTACCTGCACCGGTACCCCGCCGGGTACTGCGGACTCGGCGGCACGGGAGTGACCCTGCCTTAGTGCCCCGGGGGTACGGCTGTCAGGAACCGCTGCCGTACGGACGGGTCAGGATCTCCAGGTTGTGGCCGTTCGGGTCCTCGAAGTAGGCGCCCCGGCCGCCGTCGTTCCGGTTGATCTCCATCTCCTTGCGGTGGCCGGGGTCGGCCCAGTACGTCAGGCCCGCCTCCTCGATCCGGCCGAAGATCTCGTCGAACTCCTCCTCCGAGACCAGGAAGGCGTAGTGCTGGGCGGTGATGGGGTCGGACGTCTCCGCGTAGTCGAGCGTCACCCCGTTGGGGATCTGCACCGGGACGAACGGGCCGTACTGCGGGCTGACCTCCAGCCCCAGGATGTCGGCGAGGAACCGGGCGGACGCCTTCTTGTCACGGGCGGCGACGATCGTGTGGTTCAGCTCGATGGTCATGTCGAGTCCTCTCTTCACGCGACGAGGCCGACTCATCGGTCCGTGATCCTTGATCCTTGATCCTTGACCGCTGTCCGGCGCCAATCCCCGCAAGGCGTTGGGGACATGACCCACGCTATGCAGCCGTTCCCCGGCGCGCCATCGGCCCTTCGGCCGCCTCTTCCCCGGGCCTGCGACCTACGACCGGGGACCGGCGGCCGGGGGCCTGAGCCGTCGCGGCCCCGGTCCCCGGTCACCGGTCCCGGCCGGATCGGCTCAGATGGTCGCCGTGTCGATCACGAAGCGGTACCGCACGTCGCTCTTCAGCACCCGCTCGTACGCCTCGTTGATCTCGGAGGCGGCGATCAGCTCGATCTCGGCACCGAGGCCGTGCTCCGCGCAGAAGTCCAGCATCTCCTGGGTCTCCGCGATGCCGCCGATCATGGATCCGGCGAGGGTCTTGCGGCCGCCGATCACCGAGAAGAGGTTGAGCGAGATGGGCTCCTCGGGGGCGCCCACGTTCACCAGCGCGCCGTCCGTCTTCAGCAGGGCCAGGTACGCCCCGAAGTCCAGCGGAGCCGACACCGTCGACAGGATGATGTCGAAGGAGCCGCGCAGCTTCTCGAAGGTCTCCGGGTCGCTGGTGGCGTAGTAGTGGTCGGCGCCCAGCTTCAGGCCGTCGTCCTTCTTGCGCAGCGACTGCGACAGCACCGTCACCTCGGCGCCGAGCGCGTGCGCGATCTTGACGCCCATGTGGCCGAGTCCGCCCATGCCGAGGACGGCGACCTTCTTGCCGGGACCGGCGTTCCAGTGCTTCAGCGGCGAGTACGTGGTGATGCCGGCGCACAGCAGCGGCGCGGCGACATCGAGGGACAGCCCGTCCGGGATACGGAGGGCGAAGTTCTCGTCGACGACGATGTGCGTGGAGTAGCCGCCGTAGGTCACCTCGCCGTCCTTGCCGACGGCGCCGTACGTCTGCACGTTGCCCTGGGCGCAGTACTGCTCCAGTCCGGCCTTGCAGTTGTCGCACTCGCGGCAGGAGTCGACCATGCAGCCGACGCCCGCGTGGTCGCCGACCTGGAACTTGGTGACACCGGAGCCGACCTCGGTGACGACACCGGCGATCTCGTGTCCCGGGACCATCGGGAAGATCGCCTCGCCCCAGCCCGCGGTGGCCATGTGGATGTCCGAGTGGCAGATGCCGGCGAACTTGATCTCGATCAGGACGTCGTGCTCCCCGACCGCGCGGCGCTCGATGGTGGTGCGCTCGAGGGGGGCCTTCGCGGAGGGGGCCGCGTAGGCGGCGACAGTGGTGCTCATTCCTGGGGTTCTCCTGGAGTCGTCCTGAGCCCGGCCTGCCTTCCGGCCGGGCACGCTCTCCATGCTGCCTCGCCGCATCACATACGCCCAGGTCACGGCTTTGCGTACGTCTGCTGGTCCTACTACTGGCGGGGTCAGGCTCCGGTGCGTACGACCAGGGATACTGGACACATGGACAGACAGCCCGAATCCGTACAAGGCGCCGAGGTGGCCGGGGAAACCGCGGGTGCCGCCGGAGGGGCCCTGGACCGCCGGGCCGAGCTCAGCGAGTTCCTGCGCACCCGGCGGGCCCGGCTGAAGCCGGAGGACGTCGGGCTGCCGGACTACGGGCGGCACCGCCGGGTGCCCGGTCTGCGCCGCGAGGAGCTGGCACAGCTCGCGGGCGTCTCGGTGGCGTACTACACGCGGCTGGAGCAGGGCAACGGGCGCAATGTGTCCGCGGAGGTGCTCGGCTCCATCGCGCGCGCCCTGCGGCTGACCGACGCGGAGCACGCCCACCTCGTCCACCTGGCGAAGCCCAAGGCGCACAAGAAGAAGATGTCCGCCCGCACACAGCAGGTGCGCGGCGCGCTGCGGCAGCTCCTGGACGGCATGGAGGGGATTCCCGCGTACGTCGTTGGGCGGCGCTCGGACGTCCTCGCGTGGAACCGGATGGCGGCGGCCCTCTTCGGCGACTGGGCGGAGCTGCCGCCGCAGGAGCGGAACTGGGCCCGGATGGTGTTCCTCCTGCCCGAGTACCGCGAGCTGTTCGTGACGTGGGACTCCAAGGCCGCCGACGTGGTGGCCCACCTGCGCATGGACGCGGGCTGCCACCCCGACGACCCGCGGCTGTCCGCGCTGGTCGGCGAGCTGTCGGTGAAGAGCGCGGAGTTCCGCCGGCTGTGGGCCACCCATGACGTCAAGGAGAAGAGCCACGGGGTGAAGCGCCTGCACCATCCGCTGGTCGGCGAGCTGACGCTCTCCTTCGAGACGTTCCGGCTGCCGGACGACACCGAGCAGTCGCTGGTCACGTACCACGCGGAGCCGGGTTCCCCGTCGGCGGAGGCGCTGCGCCTGCTGGCCAGCTGGGGCACGGACGCGCACCGCCTCCGGCAGGAGCCCAAGGAGGTGTGAGCCCGCCCTCACAGACCGCCGGCGCCCGTGCCCCGCACCACGGTCGGCTTGTAGTGCCGCATCTCCTGGATGTTCCCCGCGTACGGCCGCACCGCGGCCAGGAAGTCCTCGGACAGCTCCGACCCCCGGAACCCTTCCAGATGGTCCTCGGTCGACGTCCAGGTGACGCGCAGGACGAAGTGCTCGAAGTCCTCCTCGCAGCGGGCCAGTTCGTAGTCGACGCACTGCGGCGCCGCCGCCAGGTGGGTCGCGGCCCTGGCGTAGGCGGCCAGGAACTCCGCCGACTGCTCCTCGGGGATCCGGTAGCGGATGTACTCCACGGTTCGCACGGTCATATGCCCATACCAACATGGACGGCCCGCCGGAGAAAGAATCTCCGGCGGGCCGTCCCGCGCGTCAGTGCTCAGTGAGCCGGCTCGGCGAGCCGGGGCTCACTTCCCGTAGTACGCGTTGTAGATCGAGACCACCGACTCGTTGCCCTTCTTGTCGGTGATCTTGGCGCGGTACGAGATCGCCTTGCCCTTGGCCGGGTTCGTGTAGGTGACCTTGCCGCTCTTGACGGTGAGCTTGGTCCACTTCTTGCCGCCGTCGTACGACACGTACACCGACAGCGACTTCAGGTTCTTGCCCGCGGCCGTGCCCTGGACGGTGACCGGGACGGTGACCTTCTTCTTGGCCGTCGCGCGGTTGGTGTTGTCGAGCGACGGGCTGAAGCGGGCCACGGAGGCCGGCAGCTGCACGAAGTCGGCGCTGGACTTCTTGGAGCGGAACGTCCAGCTCGCGTCGACGCGGGTGGAGGCCGCGGCGATCTTGGAACTGCGCTTGACCGACGTGGTCAGCTTGTATGCGGCGTCCCCGGACGGAACCGTGAACTCCGCGCCGAACAGCGGGTCCTTGTTGGTGCCGATCTTCTTGCCGTTGCGGTAGAGGGACGTGCTGACCGACGTGAAGTCGGACGAGCCCCAGTTCCTGCTGCTGTCGGCGAACAGCGGCAGCGAGCCGTAGAGGGAGTCGCCCTCACGGAAGATACCGTCGTCCGCGCTCAGCGCCGGGCCGAAGACCGCCTTGTTGAAGGTCTTCGTGTACTTCTTGCCCGCCTTGAAGGTCTGCGGGTCACCGAGCGAGTAGTAGGCCTCGGGGATCGGGAAGCCCTGGTCGTCCTTCTTGCCCGAGTACTGCGTGAAGTCGAACGTCCACTGGATCTTGTCGGACGTCGAGAGGTACAGCGTGCGCGAGCTCCGCAGCTTCTGCTCCACGGCGGAGCCGAAGACGGCGTTCTCGGGAAGGACGCCGACGACGCTGAGGCCGCCGGTCTTGCCCGCCACCCCGGACGCGAGGTCGTTGCGCACCGTGGCGAGCTCGCTCGCCTTGAAGTGGCGGACCTTGTTCGGCACGATCTTCTTGACCTTGGCGGTGGTGGCCACGTCGTACTCGGCGGAGCCGCCCTTCGTCCACTGGCCGCTCCACGTCTGCTGGAGGCCGCTCGCCTCCGGGCCGAGGTGGGCCATGCGCACGTTGGCCCAGGTGTCGAGGCCGACGGTAATGCCGACGCTCGCGGCGTCGTAGAGGTAGTCGATGGTCGCGGAGACCTGCTTGGCCTTCTTGTCCGGCACCGTGATGTCGGCCGCCTTGGTCTTGCGGGCGTCCAGCGTCACCGTGGTGTTCTTCGTGACGGCCAGCTTCGGCTGGACCAGCCAGTCGATGCCGCCCTTGAAGGTCTCGATGTCCTTGAGGATCCAGGAGTCCAGCAGGTACGTGCCCTTGGGCAGCCGCAGGGTCGCCGTACCGGAGGCGTTGACCGGGACGCTGTAGTAGCGGTCCTTGCCGAGGTTCGTGTAGCCGTTCAGCGTGGTCTCGTGGAGAGCCGCCGGCTTGCCGTCCCTGCCGATGGTCTTGAAGGTGACGTCGTACGACTCCACCTCGCGCTGCACGGCGGCCGCGGTGCGCACGGTCTGGCCGCCGCCGGTGGCGGTCACGTACGCGGAGTACGCGCCGTCCAGGGTGCCGCCCAGCTTGGTGTTCACGGTCAGGTCGACGGAGGCGGTACCGCCCGCCGGGACCGTCACCGTGTCGGCGCCGAGCGTGAAGAACCCGGCGGGAGCCGCCTCGCCCTTGGGACCCGTGCCCGCGGCCGACAGCGTGAGGGTGACGTCCTCCTTGCCGAGGTTGCGGTACGTCACCGCCTTGGTGACCGGGGTGTCGTCGGTGTGCGGCCACTGCTGGGTGCCGAAGCTCACCGACACCGGGTCGGCGATCACCGTCTGCTCGAGCGCCTTGTCCACCTGGACGCGTCCGGTGCCCTGCTGGAACGGGGTGTACGCGCCGCCCTTGGTGGACGCCGTGAGGGCGCCCTTGAGCTCGGCGTACGTCCAGTCCGGGTGCTGCTGCTTGAGGATCGCCGCCGCGCCCGCCACATGCGGGGTCGCCATCGACGTGCCGTCGATCGTCACATAGCCGGCCGGGTTCTCGCCGACCTCCTGCGCGATGACGCTGCCCTTGGCGGAGGCCGCGGTGATGGCCACACCCGGCGCCGTCACGTCGGGCTTGATCTGGCCGTCCGCGCCGGGACCGCGGCTGGAGAAGTCCGCGAGCTTGTCGTTGTCGTCGACGGCGCCGACCGTGAGCGCCGCGGCCGCGCTGCCCGGGGAGCCGACGGTCTGCTCACCGAACTCGCCCTCGTTGCCGGCGGCGACCGCGAAGAGGATGCCCTTCTCGGCGGAGAGCTTGTTGATCTGCGCCTCGAGCGGGTCGATCTCCGGTGTGTCGAGGCCGCCCAGGCTGAGGTTCACCACGTCGGCGCCCTGCGCGGCGGCCCACTCCATGCCCGCGAGGATGCCGGAGTCCTCACCGTAGCCGGAGTCGTCGAGGACCTTGCCGTTGAGGATCTGCGCGCCCGGGGCGACGCCCTTGTACTTGCCGCCCGACTTGGCGCCCGTGCCCGCCGCGATGGAGGCGACGTGCGTGCCGTGGCCGAAGGCGTCGTTCGTGCCCTTGGCAGCGGAGAAGTTCTTCTCCGCGACGACCTGGTCCTTGAGGTCGGCGTGGGTCGCGTCGACACCGGTGTCCAGGACGGCGATCTTGACGCCCTTGCCGTCGTAGCCGGCCGCCCACGCCGTGGGCGCGCCGATCTGCGGCACGGACTTGTCGAGGCTCACCTTGCGGACGCCGTCGAGCCAGATGCCCGCGATGCCGGAGGCGGTGGTGCCGTCGGTGTCGGTCACCGCGTTCCACAGCTCGTGCGCGTCGGCCTTCGGGGTCTGGACCGCGTCCGCGTTCAGGTTCTTGAAGGTGCGGCGGACCTGGGTCTCACCGGCGTCACGGACGTCCTCGCGGGCCCCGGTGGCGGCTCCCTTGTAGCCGACGATCACCTTCAGGCCCTTCTTCTGGGCCTTGCGGGTCACGGACTTGTTCAGCACCGTGATGTCGAACAGCCGCTGGTCGAGCTTGCCGGTGGCGATCAGTCGGGCCGCGTCGGCGGGCACCACAAGGGTGTGGCCGTCGGCTTTGCGTATCTGGAAGGGTATGCCCTCCCGGCCCTTCGCCCGCTCCACACCGAGCGGGCGGCCCTTTCCGTCGACGACGACCCGGTCACCCGTGATCAGGGTGATGCGGTTCTTGGCGACGGACGACCCGGCCGCGCTGGAGCCGGTCGTGCCGGCCCCGCTCGCGAGCTGGGTTCCCGCCGACGCCGGGCTGGTCAGACCCGCCGTCAGCGCCACGGCGGCCGCGGTGGCTATCGAGGCCGCGCATGCTCTGTTCACTTGTCTGCGCAAGTTCTCCCCCTGGAGATGAAGTCCGGAGGAACGCGTTCGTTCCTCCGGCCGGGGGAATCCCCGCACGCGCGTGCGTACACCCCCCGGTACATGCAGTATGCCGGGGGGCTGTACGTGTGCTCAATAGTGGGACGTGTGTGAAGAGTTGACTGATTAGCTACGCAACCGTTCGGAATTGACCGAATCGCCGCCTGGCAGGGGCCAGCTCACGCGCCCGCGTTCTCCTTGACCGTGATCTTCCCCTTGCGGATGGTCACGAGGCGCGGCGCCTTTTTCGCCAGCGACGAGTCGTGGGTGACCATCACGAAAGTGAGCCCGTGCTCCTTCCACAGGCCCTCCAGCACATCCATGATCTCGTCGCGCGTGGACTCGTCGAGGTTGCCGGTGGGTTCGTCGGCGAGCAGCACCTTCGGCTGCTTCACCAGCGCGCGGGCGATCGCGACGCGCTGCTGCTGGCCGCCGGACATCTCCGACGGCAGATGCCCCAGCCGCTCGCCGAGGCCGACCGACCTCAGTGCCTCGGCGGCCCGTTCGCGCCGCTCGGCGGTCTTCACACCCAGCGGTACGAGGGCGGTCTCGACGTTCTCCTGGGCGGTGAGCGTCGGGATGAGGTTGAAGCTCTGGAAGACGAAGCCGATCTTCTCGCTGCGCACCTGGGTGAGCTTCGCCTCGGACAGCTTCGCGAGGTCCGTGCCGTCGAGTTCGACACTGCCCTGGGTGGGCTTGTCGAGGCCGCCGAGCATCTGCAGCAGGGTGGACTTGCCGCCGCCGGTCGGGCCCTGGATGACGACGCGGTCCCCGTGGGCGATGGTGAGGTCGACGCCGTCGAGCGCGTGGACGGTCTCCTTGCCCCGTGTGTAGCGCTTGGTGACGCCGCTGAGTACGTACATGGTGCAACTCCTGGGATGCGGTGAGGGGGTTGGCCGCTCGGGGCCGTACGAGGCCGAGCGCGTCGCACGGCCCCGTACGGGCGCCGGCTACTCGACGCGGCGCAGGGCGTCGGCGGGGCGCAGCCGGGTGGCGCGCCAGCCGCCGAAGGCGCCCGCGATGAGACCGCCGGCGACGGCGAGCCCGACCGCGACGGCGATGGTGGAGAGGCTGACCGGAGCGGTGAGCGCGACCTTGAGGGTCTCCGCGGCCGCCTGCTGCCGCATGCCGCCGCCCATGCCGCCGGGACCACCACCGCCCGGGCCGCCCTGACCGCCCGCACCGCCGCCGGAAACGCCCAGCTCCGCCTCCAGGGTGGGGCTGATCGCGGTGACGACGTACGCGCCCACGAGGCCGATCGCGATACCGAGGGCACCGCCGACCAGACCGTTGACGACGGCCTCGCCGACGACCTGCCGGGTCACCCGGCCGGACTTCCAGCCCAGCGCCTTGAGGGTGCCGAACTCCCGTACGCGGCGGGAGACGGCCGACGAGGTGAGCAGGCCCGCCACCAGGAAGGCGGCCACCAGCACGGCGATCGAGAGCCACTTGCCCACGTTGGAGGCGAGGCCGGAGGCGGTGGACAGGGAGCCGGACACGGTGTCGGCGAGGTCGGCGGAGGTGGTGACCGTCGTGCCCGAGATGTTCTTCTGGATGGCCGACTTGACCGTGTCGATCTGCTGCGAGTCAGAGGCCTTGACGTAGATCGTCGTGACCTTGTTCTTGGAGTCGCTGAGGGTCTGCGCCTGCTTCAGCGGGATGTAGAGGTTGGCCGCCGCGTCCCCGCTGTCGGGCGTCGCGATGCCGATGACCTCGAACTTGGTGCCCTTGATGGTGACCTTGTCGCCGACGGAGAGCTCCTTCTCCTTGGCGTAGGACTTGTCGGCGACGACGACCTTGGCGTTCGTCTCGGAGGACTTGAAGGTACGGCCGCTGGTGATCTTCGAGGAGGTCAGCGGGCCGAGCTCGGGCTCGGTGACATCGGTGCCGTAGACCGAGTAGTTGTTCACCTCGAAGTCGGCGCCGCCGCCCTGGACCTGGCCCTCGGACTGACCGCCGCCGGACCCGGTGCCGCCGGGCATGCCCTGCCCGCCGCCGTTGCCGCCCTGCTGGTTCTGCTGGAACTGACCCGGCGTGAACTCGCCGCTCACCTTGATGACCTGGAGGCTGAGCCCGCCGACGGCGTTCGCGACGCCCTGCTGCTCGCCGACCTTGGTCACCGTGTCCGTGGACAGGGTCTGGAAGCCCTGCACCATCACACGGTCGCTGCTCTGCTCCTCGTCGGAGTCGCCCTCCTGGGCGTCGAACTGGAACCGGGGCCCCCGGCCGCCGTTCTCGCCGGAGCCGGAGCCGGACTCGGACGGGGCCTCGGCCGCCTTGGTGACGGTCATGTCGGTGCCGAGTCCGTACAACGATTCGAGGACCTTGCCCTGGGCCTTCTCCATGCCCGAGGACACGGAACTGACCACGATGACGAGGGCGATGCCCAGAGCGAGCCCGGAGGCGACGACGAGGGCCGCCTTCCTGCGGCGGCGCAGTTCGCGCCTCAGGTAGGTGAAGAACATGGCCGCAAGTTAGGGACGCACCGTGATGAAGGCATAAGCCCGGGATAAGAGGACCATGAGAAGCCTGTGACGCGGCTCGGCGGCGGACAGCGGCCCACCGCGGGCAAACGGCAGCGGCGCCGCCCATGGAGGGCGGCGCCGCTGTACGAGGAGGAGGTGGCGGGGCGGATCCGGTCGTCCGGTCAGACCGCGGAGCCCGCCTTCCAGTCGGCCCAGCTGAGGTTCCAGCCGTTGAGGCCGTTGTCGGGCTTGATGGTCTCGTCGCCGGTGTTCTTCACGACCACGACGTCACCGATCATCGAGTTGTTGTAGAACCAGGCGCCCGCGGTGTTCGGGTCGTTCGCGCCCTTCGTGTCCGACAGGCCGACGCAGCCGTGGCTCGTGTTCACACTGCCGAAGATCGACTTGGCGCCCCAGTAGTTGCCGTGGATGAAGGTGCCGGAGGTCGACAGGCGCATGGCGTGCGGCACGTCCTTGATGTCGTACTCGCCCTTGCCGTCGTCGTCGGTGAAGCCGACCGTCGCGCCGTTCATCCGGGTCTCCTTGAACTTCTCGGAGATCACCATCTGGCCTTCGTAGGTCTTGTTGTCCGGCGAGCCGGCCGAGATCGGGATGGTCTTGACCGTCTTCCCGTTCTGCGTGACCTTCATCTGCTTGGTCTGGGCGTCGACGACCGAGACCTGGTTGCGCCCGATCTTGAAGGTGACCGTCTTCTGCTGCACGCCGTAGACGCCCTCGGCGCCCTCGACGCCGTCCAGCGCCAGCTTCAGCGTGACGGTCGAGTTCTCCTTCCAGTAGTCCTCGGGCCGGAAGTCGAGCCGGTTGGCGTTGAACCAGTGGCCGACGACCTCCTGACCGGAGCTGGAGGAGACGGTGATGCCCTTCTGCACGTCGGCCTTGTTGGTGATGGCCTTGTCGAAGTTGATCGAGACGGGCATGCCCACGCCGACCGTGGAACCGTCCTCGGGCGTGAAGTTCCCGATGAAGCTGTTGTCCGGGGAGACCGTCGTGAAGGAGGCGTTCTCGTGGGCGGCACGGCCCTCGGAGTCCTCGGCGGTCGCGCTGACCTTGTAGGTGGTGGACCGCTCGAGCTGACCGGTGGGCGCCCAGCTCTTCTTGTCGGCGGATATCTCGCCCTCGACGGCGGTTCCGTCGGCGGTCGTCATGGCGACCTTCGTGAGCGTGCCCTTGCTCACGGCGACCTTGGCGGAGTTGTTGATGGAGGCGTTGTTCGAGCCGTCCTTGGGCGTGATCTCGATGTCGGCCACGGAAGCCTTCTGGGCCGCGGCCTCGTCGACCTTGGCCTGTGAGTCGCCGCTGTCGGCCGACGCGTTCTCGCCGCCCTCGCTGCACGCGGAGAGCACCAGCACTCCGCCGAGCAGAGCGGACGCGACCGCCAGGCCCCTGCGCCGCTTACCGTTCGTCATCACACGCTTCTCCATCGTTGCCAATTCCCCGAAATCCTGGGAATCCCCATACGAACCTCAACGCCACGACCGGTTCATCCCGTTCCACATCAGGCGGATATGTGGTCCACGCCACGCTCGGCGGACACAACCGCACCGCGGTCCCCAGGTGGTCAGTGCGCCTGATGAGACGACGGAACCCCGGGCATGGTTGCCGCCCGGGGCTGTGAATCTTTTCCGCCACGCCTCATTCGTAACCGCGTTCCCCGTCGTCCTCGTCGTCCTCGTCGTCATCATCCTCGTCGAGGTCCCAGTCGGGCGAATCGGGGTCGTACTCGATCCGCTCACTGCTCCAGGAGGCCTGGGCCAGCTCCGTCCCGGGCACCTCGCCGACCAGGCCGAACGGATCGACCAGATACGCGAGGGCCTCAGCCGTGTCCTCCGTCACCGCACCGTTGGCGTGTACCCGCTCGTCCGGCGACATATCGGGGTCGTCCTCGATCCGCCGCAGCGCGGCCCGGGTGACGGCGTCCGCGTCGTCGACCTCGACCACCAAGTCGACGCGAATCCGGACGAACCGTGGTGTCTCAGAAGTGCTCATACCCGGGAGCGTACGGCGGACCGGGCGCCCGACTTTCCCACGACCCGCGCCTTTCACTAGCATCGTTTCCCACGGCCAATTCGCCAGCGCCACAAGGGGATCGATATTTCGTGTCCGCCGCACGCCGACCGTCGTCCACCGCCCGCCGCGGACTGCTGACCGCCACCGCCGCCGGAACGCTCCTCGCGGCCCTGTGGTTCGTCCCGTCCGCGAACGCCACACAGGACGACCCGGTTCAGCAGTCAACGAGCGGTACGGTCACGTCCCAGGACGCGCAGCCCGCGGACCCCTCGGGATCCACGGGCTCCGCTGACTCCATGGGCTCCGCTGACTCCACAGGAGCGAACGCCACGGGAGTGGCCACCGCGCACACCCGGCTCGCCGACACCGGAAGCTTCGACTCCACCCCGTACATCGTCGGCGGCACCCTCTTCCTGAGCCTGGGCGCGGGCTTCGTGGCGTACTCGGTACGCCGGGAGCGCACGGCACTCTCCTGACCTCGACTGTCAGGCGTCAGGCGTCAGGCGTCAGGCGTCAGGCGTCAGGCGTCAGGCCAACGGTCCCGTCACCGTCTCCACCGCCGCCACCAGACGCCCCTGCCGGACGAAGGTGTCCGCCGCCGCCAGGTCGGGGGCGAGGAAGCGGTCCGGTCCCGGGCCGCCGACGCCGGCCTCGCGGAGGGCCTTGACGACCGCCCGGGTGGCCGGGGCCGGGGTCAGACCCTCGCGCAGTTCGATCGCGCGCGCGGCCGCGTAGAGCTCGACGGCGAGGACCCGGGCCAGGGCGTCGACCGCCGTCCGCAGCTTGCGCGCCGCGGACCAGCCCATCGACACGTGGTCCTCCTGCATGGCCGAGGAGGGGATGGAGTCGGCGGAGGCGGGCACCGCGAGCCGCTTCATCTCGCTCACCAGGGCCGCCTGCGTGTACTGGGCGATCATCAGCCCGGAGTCGACGCCCGGGTCGTCGGCGAGGAACGGCGGCAGCCCGTGGCTGCGGTTCTTGTCGAGGAGCCGGTCCGTACGGCGCTCCGCGATGGACGCGAGGTCGGCGGCCGCGACGGCGAGGAAGTCGAGGACGTACGCGACCGGGGCGCCGTGGAAGTTCCCGTTGGACTCGACGCGCCCGTCCGGCAGGACCACCGGGTTGTCCACCGCCGCCGCGAGCTCCCGCTCGGCCACCACGCGCGCGTGGGCGACCGTGTCCCGGCCGGCGCCCGCGACCTGCGGGGCACAGCGCACCGAGTACGCGTCCTGCACGCGGGGCGCGTCGTCCTGATGGTGACCGGTCAGGCCCGACCCCTTCAGCACCGCCAGCATGTTGGCGGCGGAGGCGGCCTGGCCGGGGTGCGGGCGGATCGCGTGCAGTTCGGGGGCGAGCACCCGGTCCGTGCCGAGCAGGGCCTCCAGGGTCAGGGCCGCCGTGACGTCCGCCGACTTGTACAGCAGGTCGAGGTCGGCGAGGGCCATGAGCAGCATGCCGAGCATGCCGTCGGTGCCGTTGAGGAGGGCGAGCCCCTCCTTCTCGCGGAGTTCGACGGGAGTGATGCCGTGGGCGGCCAGCAGCTCGCCCGCCGGGCGGACGACGCCGTCGGGGCCCTCCGCCTCGCCCTCGCCCATCAGGGTCAGCGCGCAGTGGGAGAGGGGCGCGAGGTCGCCGGAGCAGCCCAGCGAGCCGTACTCGTGGACGACCGGGGTGATGCCCGCGTTCAGTACGGCGGCCATGGTCCGGGCGACCTCCGGGCGCACCCCCGTGTGGCCCGAACAGACGGTCTTCAGGCGCAGGAACATCAGCGCGCGGACCACCTCGCGCTCGACGCGCGGGCCCATGCCGGCGGCGTGCGAGCGCACGATGTTGCGCTGGAGCTGTGTGCGCAGCTCATGGCCGATGTGCCGGGTGGCGAGGGCACCGAAGCCGGTCGAGACGCCGTAGACCGGATCCGGCTTGGCCGCCAGCGCCTCCACGATCTCGCGGGCGGCGGTCAGGGCCGCCACCGCCTCGTCGGCGAGTTCGACCCGGGCGCCGCCACGCGCCACGGCCACGACGTCGTCCGCGGTGATCCCGGACGTCCCGAGTACCACCGTGTCCACCGTGTCCCCAGTGTGCATATCCATATTCAGGATCGTAGGTACTGAATCGCCGAATGTCACGACCGATCATCGGGCGGGGTCCTTACCCTTCGCGTCGCCCTTCGCGTCGCCCCTCGCGTCACCTCCCGCCTCACGGTCTGCGTCCCCGGATGCGGCGCCGCTCCCCCGTGGGCGAGGGCCCGTCCGCGGGGCGGTCGGCGAGGCGCACCACCGGGTCGTCCGGGCCCTGCCGCCCCGCCACCACCGGCTTCGGCGAGCGTTCGGCCTTCGCGCGGTACTGCGCCGCGTCCGCGAGCCGGAACAGCCGGCGCGCCGACGGCACGGCGCCGATGGGGTCCTGGGTGGACGCCACCCCGCAGGCGACGCCCTCACCCAGCTCCAGGCCGGCCGCGCGGCGGCAGAGCTCGTCCGCCGCCTTCACCACGTCGTCCGCCGGCGGGCCCACCGCCAGCAGACAGAACTCGTCCCCGCCGAGCCGCGCCGCCAGCGTGCCCGGCAGCATCGCGCCGCACAGCGAGAGCACCGAGCCGAACCGTTCCAGCAGCCGGTCGCCCGCCGCGTGGCCGTGGGTGTCGTTGACCCACTTCAGCCCGTTCATGTCGCAGACCACCAGGCTCACCACCGTCCCGTCGACACGGTGCCGCTCGATCGCCTCGCCGAGCCGGACGTCGACCGCGCGGCGGTTGGCGAGCCCGGTCAGCGCGTCCGTGAACGCCAGCTGACGGGCCTCCTCCACCTGCTCGGTCTGCGCGATGCCGGCCGCGACGACGGCCGCCAGCACGGTCGCGAACTCGGCGTCCTCCGCCCGGAACGTCTCCGCCCCGGCCGGGCGCGCGACGTACAGCTCGCCCCACGCGCGCCCGTGCAGCACCACCGGCGCCACCACGCAGGACCCGCGGCCCCGGCGGCGCAGGGCCGCGACGCGCTGGTGGCAGTACCCGTCGTCCGCGCCGGAGGGCCCGCCCGGTCCCTCCGCGGTCTCGACCCAGGCGCTGGGCCCGATCCCGCCCGCCCAGCGGTCGTGCAGGAACTCGGTGATCTCCGGGAACTGGTGCACCGGATAGACCTCCCCGTCCGGGAACTCCTCCTCGTCCGGCGCCCTGTCCCCCACATTGACGAGGACCCGCAGCCGACCCCGCTCCCGCTCCCACACCGACAGCGCGGCAAAGCCCCCGTCCAGCGCGCGGCACGCCCCCACGGCCGCCGCCCGCCAGGACTCGCGGGGCGTGGTGGCGGCCGCCATGCCCTGCGCCAGCGCCACCACGGCCCGCAGCCGAACGTCCTCACCCATCAGTCCAGACTAGGTATGTTTATGGTGTTTTGTGCATCAGGATGATGCATCGGGACGATGCATCATCGACGGCCGGCCGGGCGGCCCTCCGGGGGCCGGAGGACGGACCCGGGACCGGACCCGAGATCACTCCCCGGGCCACTCCGGCGCACGCTTCTCGTTGAACGCCGCGACGCCCTCCGCGCGGTCCCCGGAGAAGGCGACGGACCGCCACGCCGCGTCCTCCACTTCCAGCCCGGCCCGCAGGTCGAGCCCGTGCCCGAGCCGCAGCGCACGCTTGGCGGCCCGCAGCCCCACGGGCGAGTTCCCCGCGATCCGGGCGGCCAGTGCCAGCGCCTCCGTACGGTCCTGCCCCGCGTCCACCAGCCGGTCGACGAGCCCCAGCTCCCCCGCCTCGGCGGCCTCCAGGCGCCGGGCGGTGAAGATCAGCTCGGCGGCACGCGCGGCCCCGACCCGGCGCGGCAGCAGCTGCGTACCGCCACCGCCCGGGATCACCCCCACGGACACCTCGGGCAGCCCGACCACCGCCGTACGGTCCGCCACGATCAGGTCGCACGACAGGGCCAGCTCGAACCCGCCGCCCAGCGCGAAGCCGTGCACGGCGGCGATCGTGGGCATCGGCAGCTCCAGCACGCCGGTGTACGCGGCGCGTGCCACGGGCCGCTGGCGCACGAGATCGGCGTCGCTGAAGGAGTTCCGTTCCTTCAGGTCGGCGCCCACGCAGAAGGCCCGCTCATGGGTGGAGGTCAGCACCACCACGCGGGCGTCCCGGTCGGCGGCCAGGGCCTCGCAGGCCGCGGCGATCGAGCGGGCCATCCCCGTCGAGACCGCGTTCATGGCCTTGGGGCGGTCGAGGACGAGCTCCGCGACGTACCCGTGCCGCCGTACGCCGACGAACTCCCCGAACCGCCGCTCGTCCGCGTGTTCCGCCATGACACCCTCCCGGTTAACGCGAGTTAACTACCAGCGCTCCCGATCATCGCAGCCGGGTCCGGCCGGGGGAAGCCCGGGCCGCGGTGGGGCGGGGCGGGCGGCACAGCCGCGCCCGCCCCCATGAGCCGTTCAGCCCTTCAGTCGTTCGTGTGACAGTCTTCCCGACTTCTCTCCCGTCCCCCTTGGGGCTCATAGCCTGCACCGCACAGCGCAGCGGGGGCGCGAGGCGCTCAGGGAGGGGAACGAGCCGTGACGTGGATGCCGACCGGAACGGGCACGGAGGCACCGGGCGCAGCGCGCACCGGTCCCGGCCGGCACCGCAAGCCCCGTCCCCGGCGGCTGCTGATCGCGCTGGGCGGGCTGGCGCTGACGGCGGGGGCGCTGGGGATCCTGCGGCTGCTGGCGCCCGTGACGCCCGGCGGGGACGCCGGGGAGGGCGCCGCAGGGCCGAAGGCCGTCGGTGGCGCCGGAAGCGCGGACGATGCGCCCCAGGTGGCGGCGAACACGGAGACCACGCCCCCGGCGGACTCCGCGGACCCCGGTCCCGGCCCCGGCTCGAGCACGCGCCGGGGCTCCCCCGCCGGCGGTCCCGCCCGTCGTACGGCCCCGACTCCGGCCCCGGCCGCGCCGGTCACGTCCTCCGGCACCGCGTCCCGGTCACTCGGCGCCGACGTCCCGGCCCCGTCCATCGACTCCGGCGGCGCCTCACCGGCACCGGGCGCCACGGCACCCACCGCGCCCGCGCGGCCACCGGCCGCCACCGAGCCCACCGCACCGCGGCCCGCCCCGGGCGGGACCGCCCCCGCCCCGGCCCCGGCTCCCGACCGGCCGGACCTGTGTCTGCCGGTCGTCGGAGTGTGCGTCGAGCTGGGCCCGGCGGCCCACCGAACGATCCCCGGGGACACCCCGCCGCGGTCCTGAGTACTACCCCTCGGGCCGCCGCGTGAGCAGCCACGGCTCCACGACGCCCAGACCGCGCACCGGGCGCTGCCACATCGGCTGGAGCGCGAAACGGTACGAGGGCGGCTCCTCGCCCTCCTTCTCCGCGGTGGCCGCGGCCTCGGCGGCCTCCGCCTCGGAGACGGGGGCCTCGCCGGTCCGGATGATCTCCTCCGCGAACGCCGTGTCCACCAGCACGGCGTCCCGCGGGGCTATGGAGGTGAGCCGCGAGGCCAGGTTCACCGTCGTACCGAAGACGTCGCCCATCCGCGTGGTCACCGTGCCGAACGCCATGCCGACGCGCAGCTCCGGCATCGTCTCGTCGTTGGCCATGGTCTCTATCAGGCGGAGCGCGATCTCGGCGGCCACGCCCGCGTCGTCCGCGGCGTACAGCACCTCGTCGCCGAGCGTCTTGATGAGCCGGCCGCCGTGCGCGGCCACCAGGTCGGCCGCCGTCGTCTCGAAGGCCTCGACCAGCTCGCCGAGCTCCTCCTCCTCCATCCGGCGCGTCAGCCGGGTGAAGCCGACCAGGTCGGCGAAGCCGACGGCGAGCCGGCGGTCGACCATCTCCTCGTCGTCGGCGGCCTGCACGACCCGGCCGGTCGCGGCGGCGAGCTGGCGCCGCCAGACATAGACGAGGAACTCCTCCAGCTCCGGCAGCAGCAGTTCGATCAGCGGATACGTGACCTCGGTCCGCGTCATCCCCGGCTCGGGCGGCTCGGTCAGGCCCTCCAGGAAGGAGTCGATCTGCCACTCGGCGAGCCGGGCCGTGGTCTGCCCGGTGGAACGGGCCACCTGCACCGCCATCGCCTCGCTGAGCAGCCCCGCCTCGACCAGACCGGCGAGGCGGCGCAGCGCGAGGACGTCCGCCTCGGTGAGCGCCTTGGCCTGCCCTATGTCGGCGAACCCCATGGCGCGCCAGAAACGGGACGCCAGCTCCATGGACACACCCGCGCTGCGCGCCGCCTGGAAGGGGGTGTAGCGGCGCTCGGCGCCGAGGATGAGCTGTTCGAGGCGGAGCGCCAGCGGGTCCTCGACGGGGTCGGCGCCCTGCGCGCCGGGCCGGCCCGGCGCGTTCCCGCGGGCCCGGTTCTCGGCGCGCTCGGCCCGTGCGCCCGACGCGTCACTGGCGGACCCGGCGGTACGGTCCGGGTCGCCGTCGGGGGCGGGGTGTGCGCCCGTGCCGGAACCCGTGTCGTCGACGGTCACGCCTGCTGCCCTTCCGATCTGCCACGGTCAGGTATCGACCGGCCTCAACTGTACGGCAGGTGTGCGCTGGCTCACTCCTCCGTCAGGGACCGCCGCCCGCACCGGCCGGAGCGGGCCGGAGCTGTCCGCTGCGGTCCGGTGCGGTCCGTGCGGTCCGATGCCGGCCCCGGGTCGTGCGGACTGATCGCTTCCGGTGTTCACCCGGCCCGGCCGAGTACCCCGGCCGCCCCCCGGGTCACACAGGCCGTACGGGTCACGCGGGCCGCAGATGCACGATGTCCCCGGCCCCGACCGGCTGCCGCACGCCTTCGTCCGTGGCCAGCACCAGGCGGCCGTCGCCGTCGACCGCGACCGCCTCGCCGACGAGCGAGCGGTCGCCGGGCAGTTCTGCGCGGACGGTGCGGCCGAGCGTCGCGCAGCCCGCCGCGTAGGTCTCCTGGAGCCCGCTCACGGCGGGGTCGCCCCCGGCCGCGCGCCAGGTGCCGTACCAGTGCTCCAGCGACCGCAGCACCGCCCGCAGCAGCGGATCGCGGTCGGTGTTCGCGGCGCCCGCGAGCGCGAGCGAGCCGGCCGTGGGCACGGGCAGTTCGTTCTCCCGGAGCGTGACGTTGAGGCCGATGCCGATGACGACGCCGTCGGTACCGGCGCGCTCGGCGAGGATGCCGCCGGCCTTGCGTTCCTCGCCGCCGACCCGTACGAGCAGGTCGTTGGGCCACTTCAGCGCCGTGTCCACGCCGGCCGCGCGGGACAGCCCGGTCGCCACCGCGACCCCGGTGAGCAGCGGCAGCCAGCCCCAGCGGTCGACGGGCACCTCCGTCGGCCTGAGCAGCACGGAGAAGAACAGACCGGAGCGGGCCGGCGCGGTCCAGACGCGGTCCAGCCGGCCGCGTGCGGAGCGCTGGGCCTCGGCGACGAGCACCGCGCCCTCGGGGAGGCCCGCGGCGCGGTCGACGAGGTCGGTGTTGGTGGAGCCGGTCTCGGGTACGACGTCCAGCGAGCTCCACAGCCCGCCCTCGCGCACCAGCGCCCGGCGCAGGCCCGTGGCGTTCAGGGGCGGCCGGTCCAGGTCGGACCAGCGGCTGCCGTTCGTCCGGTCGTTCGCGTCTGAGGCATCTCGGGGCGTCATGCAACCCACCCTAGGTGTGGTAAACGCCGCACTGCCGAACGGTAGCCCCACCACTACGCTACGGATGAGTAACCGTCCCCACTTCTGAGCAGGTACCGAGAGGTACCGACTCCGTACTCCCGCATCCCCCGATCACCTACCGATCACGTACCCGGCGGGTACCGAGCCCGTCACCCTCACGTCCCCCATGAGCAGGCAGGGAGCCGCATCCCGATGTCCGAGCCGAAAGAGCCCCAGGAGATCCAGGAGACCCTGGAAAGCCAGGAGATCGACATCCACACCACCGCGGGCAAGCTCGCGGATCTGCGGCGCCGCATCCACGAAGCGACGCACGCCGGCTCCGGGCGCGCGGTGGAGAAGCAGCACGCGAAGGGCAAGCTGACGGCCCGTGAGCGCATCGAACTGCTGCTGGACGAGGATTCGTTCGTCGAGTTCGACGAGTTCGCCCAGCACCGTTCCACGAACTTCGGCCTGGAGCAGAACCGCCCGTACGGCGACGGCGTCGTCACCGGCTACGGCACGGTGGACGGCCGCCCGGTGGCCGTCTTCTCGCAGGACTTCACGGTCTTCGGCGGCGCCCTCGGCGAGGTCTACGGGCAGAAGATCGTCAAGGTGATGGACTTCGCGCTGAAGACGGGCTGCCCGGTCATCGGCATCAACGACTCCGGCGGCGCCCGCATCCAGGAGGGCGTGGCCTCGCTCGGCGCGTACGGCGAGATCTTCCGCCGCAATGTGCACGCGTCCGGTGTCGTCCCGCAGATCAGCCTGGTCGTCGGCCCGTGCGCGGGCGGCGCGGTCTACTCCCCCGCCATCACCGACTTCACGGTGATGGTCGACCAGACCTCGCACATGTTCATCACAGGACCCGACGTCATCAAGACGGTGACCGGCGAGGACGTCGGCTTCGAGGAGCTGGGCGGCGCCCGCACCCACAACAGCACCTCGGGTGTGGCCCACCACATGGCGGGCGACGAGAAGGACGCCGTCGAGTACGTCAAGCAGCTGCTGTCGTACCTGCCGTCCAACAACCTCAGCGAGCCCCCGGCGTACCCGGAGGAGGCGGACCTCGCCCTCACCGACGAGGACCGCGAGCTGGACGTCCTGGTCCCGGACAGCGCGAACCAGCCGTACGACATGCGCACGGTGATCGAGCACGTGCTGGACGACGCCGAGTTCTTCGAGACGCAGCCGCTGTTCGCGCCGAACATCATCACGGGCTTCGGCCGGGTCGAGGGCGCCCCGGTGGGCGTCGTCGCCAACCAGCCGCTCCAGTTCGCGGGCTGCCTGGACATCGACGCCTCCGAGAAGGCCGCGCGCTTCGTCCGCACCTGCGACGCCTTCAACGTCCCGGTCCTCACCTTCGTGGACGTCCCCGGCTTCCTGCCGGGCGTCGGCCAGGAGCACGAGGGCATCATCCGCCGCGGCGCCAAGCTGATCTACGCGTACGCCGAGGCCACGGTGCCGCTGATCACGGTCATCACCCGCAAGGCGTTCGGCGGCGCGTACGACGTGATGGGCTCCAAGCACCTGGGCGCGGACCTCAACCTCGCCTGGCCGACCGCCCAGATCGCGGTCATGGGCGCCCAGGGCGCGGTCAACATCCTGCACCGGCGCACCATCGCGGCCGCCCCGGAGGAGGAGCGCGAGGAGGTGCGGGCCCGCCTGATCCAGGAGTACGAGGACGCGCTCCTCAACCCGTACACGGCGGCCGAGCGCGGCTACCTCGACGCGGTGATCATGCCGTCCGACACCCGGTCCCACATCGTGCGCGGCCTGCGTCAGCTGCGCACCAAGCGGGAGAACCTGCCGCCGAAGAAGCACGGCAACATCCCGCTCTAGTCCGCACCACCCGTCCACACCCCTCTCCCGCCTCTCTCCGACCCCTTGGAGCCGATGTGACGATCAAGGTCGTACGGGGCAATCCGACCCCCGAGGAGCTGGCCGCCGCACTAGCGGTGGTCAGGGCGCGCGCCGCGGCGGCGGCGGCCGAGCCGTCCGGCGCGCCCCGGCCGCGGGACTCCTGGGCCGATCCGGCCCGCGTCGCCGGCCGCCGGCTGCCCCAGCCGGGCGCGACGGCGTGGAGCCGCACCTTCTGGCCCGGCTAGGACCGGCCCACCGAACGGGACCCGCTGACGGACCCGGCCGCTCCGCTCCGGCGGAACCGCCGGGTCCGTCTACTCATGACGAGCCGCGCAAGTTGAGTACGCGTACTCAGGCGCCGGACCGGCGGCGGTCGCAGCATCGGTGACATGCTGTGGTCCGACCCCGAGAACGAGCCGCCCAAGGAGCTGCGCGACATGCAGGACATGTTGCGGCGGCTGGGCGTCCTGGTGGCGTTGGCCATGGTGCTCGTGATGCTGTGCATCGGAGTGCGGTGAGCCCCGTACCGCGGTCCCCGGCACCGCGGGGCGGGGCCCCGGACGCGCCGCTACCCTGACCGCATGACTGATCAGCCGCGCCGCCGACTCGTGCTCGCCTCCCAGTCCCCCGCCCGGCTCGGCCTGCTCCGCAACGCCGGGTTCGCCCCCGAGGTGATCGTCAGCGGGGTCGACGAGGACGCCGTGACCGCCCCCACCCCCGCCGAGCTGGCCTGTGCGCTGGCCGAGGCGAAGGCCTCCGTGGTGGCGGCGAGGCCGGAGGCCCGGGGCGCGCTGGTGATCGGCTGCGACTCGGTGCTCGACCTGGACGGCCAGGCGCTCGGCAAGCCCGCGGACGCCGAGGAGGCCACCGCGCGCTGGAAGTCGATGCGCGGCCGGGCGGGCACGCTCCAGACGGGGCACTGCGTGTGGGACACCGTGAGCGGCCGGTACGTGTCCGGCACGGCGTCCACCGTGGTCCGCTTCGGCGAGCCCACGGACGAGGAGATCGCCGCGTACGTCGCCTCGGGTGAGCCCCTCCACGTCGCCGGCGCGTTCACGCTCGACGGCCGCTCGGCTCCCTTCGTCGACGGCATCGACGGCGACCACGGCAACGTCATCGGGCTCAGCCTCCCGCTGCTCCGGCGCCTGCTGCACGAGCTGGGCGTGGGCATCACGGAGCTGTGGGCGCCCGCGCGGGACTGAGCGGGACCGAACCGGTCCGCGGTCAGGTGGTGCCGGGCGCGAGGGGCGCCCGGTCGCCCTGCGGGGCCGCGTCCGCCGGCCCGTCCGGGCGGTCGTACGTCATCAGCGTGAGCACGACCAGTCCGAACACCACCATCATGAAGGCGAACGCGCCCCAGCCCACGAGGCCCACCGCGAACGCGCCGAGCAGGGCGTGCACCACGGCCGCGCTGAGGAGCAGGATGCGCCCGAGGCCGTGCGCGGGCCGGTTCCGCAGGGCGACGGCCAGCGCGGCGACGCCGCACAGCAGGAAGTACAGGCCGAAGACCACGCCGCCCGCCTTCGAGGCCACGGACATGGCATGCGGGTCGAGCCCGCCGAGCGACATGGACTGGCGTTCGACGACGATGCCGAGGAACCAGTTGAAGCAGGCGATCGCCGCCGCTTCCACGAAGAGCACGAGCGCCGTGACCACTGCCACCGGTCTTCGGATCACCGGTCCCCACCCGCCTTCACTGCCGCCGCGCACGCCCGGTGGCGTCGGCTGTTACCCGTAGTACTCGCCGAGACATCGCGCAGGCTACTTACGGGTAAACCCGGGGACAAGGGTTCTGACGACAGCAAAGAATCGTTGGGCCATTAGTAGGGATTCCACAAAGAAACCCTGGTGCCCGCAGCACGGCCTCATAGAGACCTTGACCACACCGGAGAGCTAGGGTTTCCCCGAGGAGTCCTGTGCAGTCCACCGCGACAAGGGATTTCATCGGTCGAGCGAGCCTCGGGTCACGCTCCGTGTGGGCAAGCTCACCATTGAGGACGGGTCGAAACGCCGTGTCGGCAGTCCCTAAACTCGGCTTGTTTCAAGGAGAGGGAGCCATCGTGCGCAAGGTGTTGATCGCCAACCGTGGCGAAATCGCTGTCCGCGTCGCCCGGGCCTGCCGGGACGCCGGGATCGCGAGCGTGGCCGTGTACGCCGAGCCGGACCGGGACGCTCTGCACGTCCGCGCGGCGGACGAGGCGTTCGCCCTGGGCGGTGACACCCCGGCCACCAGTTACCTGGACATCGCCAAGGTGCTCCAGGCGGCCAAGGACTCGGGGGCGGACGCGATCCACCCCGGCTACGGGTTCCTCTCCGAGAACGCCGAGTTCGCGCAGGCCGTCCTGGACGCGGGCCTGATCTGGATCGGCCCGCCGCCGCAGGCCATCCGCGACCTGGGCGACAAGGTGGCGGCCCGGCACATCGCGCAGCGCGCGGGCGCCCCGCTGGTGGCCGGCACCCCCGACCCGGTGTCGGGCGCCGAGGAGGTCGTCGCGTTCGCCGAGGAGCACGGTCTGCCGATCGCCATCAAGGCGGCCTTCGGCGGCGGCGGCCGCGGCCTGAAGGTCGCCCGCACCCTGGACGAGGTGCCCGAGCTGTACGACTCGGCCGTCCGTGAGGCGGTCGCCGCGTTCGGCCGGGGTGAGTGCTTCGTCGAGCGCTACCTGGACAAGCCGCGCCACGTGGAGACCCAGTGCCTGGCCGACCAGCACGGCAACGTGGTCGTCGTCTCCACCCGTGACTGCTCCCTCCAGCGCCGCCACCAGAAGCTGGTCGAGGAGGCCCCCGCGCCGTTCCTGTCCGAGGAGCAGGTCGCCGAGCTGTACTCCGCCTCGAAGGCGATCCTGAAGGAGGCCGGCTACGTCGGCGCCGGCACCGTGGAGTTCCTGGTCGGCGTCGACGGCACGATCTCCTTCCTGGAGGTCAACACCCGCCTCCAGGTCGAGCACCCGGTCACCGAGGAGGTCGCCGGCATCGACCTGGTGCGCGAGATGTTCCGCATCGCCGACGGCGAGGAGCTCGGCTACGGCGACCCGGTGCTGCGCGGCCATTCCTTCGAGTTCCGGATCAACGGCGAGGACCCGGGCCGCAACTTCCTCCCGGCCCCCGGCACGGTGACGAGGTTCGACCCGCCCGCGGGCCCGGGTGTGCGCCTGGACGCGGGCGTGGAGTCCGGCAGCGTGATCGGCCCGGCCTGGGACTCCCTGCTGGCCAAGCTGATCGTCACCGGCCGCACCCGCAAGGAGGCGCTGGAGCGTGCCGCCCGCGCGCTGAACGAGTTCACCGTGGAGGGCATGGCCACCGCCATCCCGTTCCACCGCGCGGTGGTCACCGACCCGGCGTTCGCGCCCGAGCTGACCGGCTCCGAGGAGCCGTTCGCGGTGCACACCCGGTGGATCGAGACCGAGTTCGTCAACGAGATCAAGCCCTTCGCCGCCCCGGCCGACGGCGCCGAGGCCGAGGACGAGACGAACCGCGAGACCGTCGTCGTCGAGGTGGGCGGCAAGCGCCTGGAGGTCTCCCTCCCGGCCTCGCTGGGCATGTCCCTGGCCCGCACGGGCCTGGCCGCGGGCGCCAAGCCGAAGCGGCGCGCGGCGAAGAAGTCCGGCCCGGTGGCCTCCGGTGACACGCTCGCCTCGCCGATGCAGGGCACCATCGTCAAGGTCGCCGTCGAGGAGGGCCAGGAGGTCCAGGAGGGCGACCTGGTCGTCGTCCTGGAGGCGATGAAGATGGAGCAGCCGCTCAACGCGCACAAGGCCGGCACCATCAAGGGCCTGACCGCCGAGGTCGGCGCGTCCCTCACCTCCGGCGCCGCCATCTGTGAGATCAAGGACTGAGCCGTACGGCACACTGCGTACGACGACGAGTACGACCACGCCGGGGCGCCCGGCGGACCGCGGCAGCCGGTCCGCCGGGCGCCCTGGCGCGTTCCCCCGAGGGCCCTCGGGCGGCGCGGTGGCATGCTGGAGGCCGGCCGGTGCGGTGAGGGGAACGGTGGAGGCCATGACGAGCAGGGCCCCGGGCGGGGCCGCCCAGGCGGGCCCGCGGGCGGGCGGGCAGCCGCCGCGGCAGCAGCGGGCCGACGCCCGGCGCAACCGCGAGCGGCTTCTCGTGGCGGCGCGCGCGGCTTTCGCCGCCCATGGCACGGACGCGTCGCTGGAGGACGTGGCGAAGCGCGCCGGCGTGGGCATCGGCACCCTGTACCGGCACTTCCCCAACCGGCACGCGCTGCTGAGCGCGGTCTTCGCCGACGCGGCGGAGCAACTCCTCGCGCGTTCCCGCGAGTTGCTGGTCGATCCGGAGCCGTGCGCCGCGCTCGTGGCCTGGCTGCGCGAGATGATCAGTCATGCGGGCGAGTACCGGGGGCTGTCACGGGCGCTGATGGCGGTCTCGTCCTCCGCCTCGCCGGACCGCGGTTCGGAGCTGGCCCGGTGCGGCGGCCCGATCCGCGAGGCGGGTGGCGCCCTGCTCACCCGCGCGCAGGAGGCAGGGGCCGTACGCGCGGAGGTCCGGATCGGCGATCTCCTCCAGCTGACCCATGCGATCGCGCTCGCGGCCGAGGAGACGCCGGACGACCCCGGACTGGCCGACCGGCTTCTCACCCTGACCCTCAGCGGACTGCGCGCGTACCCCGCCTTGGACGGGCCGCGCCCGAGTCCCGCCGCTGACGGGCCGCGCCCGTGAAAAGGCGGGCTTTCGTCCTTGCGCGCCGGGGATCAGGGTGATCCACACCCGGCCGTCGGCACGGACAGTAACCGTCCGTGCTTCCGCCCGGGCACGGTCAGCGGCGGCGGAGGTCCGCCACTCGGGCCCGTTCCCGTTCGGCACCGGCGGCCTGGTCGCCCAGCACACCGGCCGTACGCAGGCCCGGGCTTCCGCCGCCCGGCACCTGGCCCCGGCGCGGGCCCGGAAGGGGCACGTCCCGGCGCCGTGAGGAGGAAGCCGGGACGGGATCACCTCCCGAGGCCCCGGCGACCGCGATCGACACGCCCTGGTCGGCGAGGGCCTGGAGCTCGGTGGCCGCGCGGTCGTCGTGCCCGGGCGGCTCGTCGGTCACCAGGCGGGTGATCACGTCGGTCGGCACGGTCTGGAACATGGTGTCCGTCCCGAGCTTGGTGTGGTCGGCGAGGACCACCACCTCCGCGGCCGCCTGGACCAGGGCCCGGTCGACGGAGGCCGAGAGCATGTTGGACGTGGACAGACCGCGCTCGGCGGTGAGTCCGCTCCCGGAGAGGAAGGCCCGCGAGACTCTCAGCCCCTGCAGGGACTGCTCCGCTCCGGAGCCGACCAGGGCGTAGTTGGAACCGCGGAGGGTGCCGCCGGTCATCACGACCTCCACCCGGTTGGCGTGGGCCAGAGCCTGCGCCACCAGCAGGGAGTTCGTGACGACGGTCAGGCCGGGCACCCGCGCGAGCCGGCGTGCCAGCTCCTGCGTGGTGGTGCCCGCTCCGACCACGATGGCCTCGCCCTCTTCGACGAAGCCCGCGGCGAGATCGGCGATGGCCGTCTTCTCGGCGGTCGCGAGATGGGACTTCTGCGGAAAGCCGGACTCCCGCGTGAACCCGCCCGGCAGTACCGCACCGCCGTGCCGGCGGTCGAGGAGTCCTTCTGCCTCCAGTGCGCGCACGTCCCGCCGTACGGTCACTTCGGAGGTCTGGACGACGCGGGCGAGCTCACGGAGCGACACGGCACCGTTCGCTCGCACCATTTCGAGGATCAATTGGCGACGTTCTGCAGCGAACACGAAACTGACAGTAACGCGGCCGACCGTCTACTTTCAGCAGTTTGCGCCGAATAACAGAAGTTGTTCGCACGGCAGACCATGAAGTGGTATAGGCGCTTCTTGCTCGGCTTCCCGTCGTGCGCACAGCCGACAACTCCCCGCCCCCGGCGGGGAGTCCGCGCCACCTGCTCAGCTCCCGGCGGCCGTCTTCCGGGTGTGCAGCTGCCGGGCCACCTCGGCGATCGAGCCCGAAAGGGACGGGTACACGGTGAACGCGTTCGCGATCTGTTCGACGGTCAGGTTGTTGTCGACCGCGATCGAGATCGGGTGGATCAGTTCCGAGGCGCGCGGCGCCACCACGACACCGCCGACGACGATCCCGGTGCCGGGCCGGCAGAAGATCTTCACGAAGCCGTCCCGGATGCCCTGCATCTTCGCGCGCGGGTTGCGCAGCAGCGGCAGCTTCACCACCTTGGCGTCGATCTTGCCCGCGTCGACGTCGGCCTGCGTGTAGCCGACGGTCGCGATCTCGGGGTCGGTGAAGACGTTGGACGAGACGGTCTTCAGGTTCAGCGGGGCCACCGCGTCGCCGAGGAAGTGGTACATGGCGATACGGCCCTGCATGGCGGCCACCGAGGCGAGGGCGAAGACACCGGTCACGTCACCGGCGGCGTACACGCCCGGGGCCGTCGTCCGGGACACCTTGTCGGTCCAGATGTGCCCGGACTCGCGGAGCTTGACCCCGGCCTCCTCCAGGCCCATGCCCGCGCTGTTCGGGATGGCGCCCACGGCCATCAGGCAGTGCGTGCCGCTGATGACCCGGCCGTCGGCGAGGGTGACCTCGACCCGGTCGCCGACGCGCTTGGCGGACTGGGCACGGGAGCGGGCCATCACGTTCATGCCCCGGCGCCGGAAGACGTCCTCCAGCACGGCGGCGGCGTCCGGGTCCTCGCCCGGCAGCACGCGGTCCCGGCTGGAGACGAGCGTCACGCGCGATCCGAGCGCCTGGTAGGCCCCGGCGAACTCGGCACCGGTGACACCGGATCCGACCACGATGAGCTCCTCGGGCAGCTCGTCGAGGTCGTACACCTGGGTCCAGTTGAGGATGCGCTCCCCGTCCGGCTTGGCGTCGGGCAGCTCCCGCGGGTGCCCGCCGGTGGCGATGAGCACGGCGTCCGCGGTGAGGGTCTCCTCGGTCCCGTCGGCGGCGCGTACGACGACCCTGCGCGACCCGTCGAGCGCCTGCTGCCCCTCCAGCCGGCCGCGTCCGCGCATCACCCGCGCGCCCGCGCGCGTGACGGAGGCCGTGATGTCGTGGGACTGGGCGAGCGCGAGCCGCTTCACACGCCGGTTGACCTTGCCGAGGTCGACACCCACCACGCGCGCGGGGCTGTCGATGTGAGGAGTGTCATCGGCAACGATGATGCCGAGCTCCTCATAAGAGGAATCAAACGTCGTCATCACCTCTGCGGTGGCGATGAGAGTCTTCGAGGGCACGCAGTCGGTGAGCACCGACGCCCCGCCCAGACCGTCGCAGTCGACGACGGTCACCTCCGCACCGAGCTGCGCGGCCACCAGGGCCGCTTCGTATCCGCCGGGTCCGCCACCGATGATCACGATCCGAGTCACGTACTCCATTGTCCCGCACGCGCAGCGCGGCACGGCCTCCGGGGGCGGCAGGAGCCTCCTGAGGCGTCCACCACCCCCTGAGACAACAGGAACACCCCACTCGTACAAAACAACAAGACAACGATCGCAACCCATCAGCATCGACATCTACGCGCGTAGGCCGGGACCGGCTACTCTCGTCCGCGTGAACGCATCTCTTCTTCCGGACGACATCCAGGGCGACCCGTACGCCGCCGCCGACGCCGCCGCGACGCGCCTGCGCGAGCTCACGGGCGCGGAGACCCACGACGTCGCCCTCGTGATGGGCTCCGGCTGGGCCCCGGCCGTGGACGCGCTCGGCGCCCCCGAGACCGAGATCCAGGTCACCGAACTGCCGGGCTTCCCGCCCCCCGCCGTGGAGGGCCACGGCGGCAAGATCCGCTCGTACCGGATCGGTGACAAGCGTGCGCTCGTCTTCCTGGGCCGCACCCACTACTACGAGGGCCACGGTGTCGCGGCCGTCGCCCACGGCGTCCGCACCGCCGTCGCGGCCGGCGCCAAGACGATCGTCCTGACCAACGGCTGCGGCGGCCTCCGCGCGGACATGCGCCCCGGCCAGCCGGTCCTGATCAGCGACCACATCAACCTCACCGCCACCTCCCCCATCGTCGGCGCCAACTTCGTCGACCTCACCGACCTCTACTCCCCGCGCCTGCGCGCCCTGTGCAAGGAGGTCGACCCCACCCTGGAGGAGGGCGTCTACGCCCAGTTCACGGGCCCGCACTACGAGACCCCGGCCGAGATCCGCATGGCCCGCACCATCGGCGCCGACCTGGTCGGCATGTCCACGGTGCTGGAGGCCATCGCGGCCCGCGAGGCGGGCGCCGAGGTCCTGGGCATCTCCCTGGTCACCAACCTCGCCGCCGGCATGACGGGCGAGCCCCTCAACCACGAGGAGGTCCTCCAGGCCGGCCGCGACTCGGCGACCCGGATGGGCTCCCTGCTGACCCAGGTGCTGAACAAGATCTGACCGCCGGGGGGCGTGACACCGGGCCCCACGGCCGGGCGGCCGCGTACGGCGGGAAGGGGGCGTGTCGGGGGTGTCCGCGGCAGCGGCCGGCGGTCCACCACCGGCCGCCCTCCCGAAGCGACACGGAACCCGCCGGACCGAGCACGGACACCCCCCGGCGTGTCCCCGACCCACTCCGAACCGCAGGCGCCCGAGCCACGACGGCGGAGAACACGAACACGCGCCCCCGCCCCCGACACTCCGGCGAACCGCCGGCGGCAACCGGCGGGAAACCACGCCCCCGCACCCCGCCCGTACCAAAGCCAGGTGCCCGAGCCCGCCCGACGGGAACTCATCAAGGGCGCACACCCCCAGCGAGCACTCCGGCAAGCCCAGCGGAGCGCCCCCGTACGACCAAGAGAGGCTGGACCCGACGTGCAGGACGAACTCATCGCGCGGGCCAAGGCGTGGCTGGCCGAGGACCCCGACCCGGACACCCGTGAGGAACTGGCCGGCCTCATCGACGCCGGCGACACGGCGGAGATCGCGGCGCGCTTCGCCGGCACCCTCCAGTTCGGCACCGCGGGCCTGCGCGGCGCCCTCGGCGCCGGCCCGATGCGCATGAACCGCGCGGTCGTCATCCGCGCCGCCGCGGGCCTCGCCGCGTACCTCAAGGACCAGGGCCACACGGACGGCCTCGTCGTCATCGGCTACGACGCCCGTCACAAGTCCGCCGACTTCGCCCGCGACACCGCCGCCGTGATGACCGGCGCGGGTCTGCGCGCCGCGGTCCTCCCGCGCCCCCTCCCCACCCCCGTCCTCGCCTTCGCGATCCGGCACCTCGGCGCGGTCGCCGGCGTCGAGGTCACCGCGAGCCACAACCCGCCCCGCGACAACGGCTACAAGGTCTACCTCGGCGACGGCTCCCAGATCGTCCCCCCGGCGGACGCCGAGATCGCCGCCCGCATCGACGCCGTGGGCGGCCTGGACGACGTACCGCGCCCGGACTCCGGCTGGGAGACCCTCGACGACGGTGTCCTCGACGCGTACCTGGCCCGTACGGACGCCGTCCTCGCCCCCGGCTCCCCGCGCACGGCCCGCACCGTCTACACGGCGATGCACGGCGTCGGCAAGGACGTGGTCCTCGCCGCCTTCGCCCGCGCGGGCTTTCCGGAGCCCGTCCTCGTCGCCGAGCAGGCCGAACCCGACCCGGACTTCCCGACCGTCGCCTTCCCCAACCCGGAGGAGCCGGGTGCGATGGACCTGGCCTTCGCCACCGCCCGTGCCACGGACCCGGCCCCCGACCTGGTCATCGCCAACGACCCGGACGCCGACCGCTGCGCCGTCGCCGTGCGTGACGGCGACGGCTGGCGCATGCTCCGCGGCGACGAGGTCGGCGCGCTCCTCGCGGCCCACCTGGTGCGCCGCGGAGCGCGCGGCACGTTCGCCGAGTCGATCGTCTCCTCCTCCCTCCTCGGCCGCATCGCAGAGAAGGCGGGCCTGCCGTACGAGGAGACCCTCACCGGCTTCAAGTGGATCGCCCGCGTCGAGGGCCTGCGGTACGGCTACGAGGAGGCCCTCGGCTACTGCGTCGACCCGGAGGGCGTGCGCGACAAGGACGGCGTCACCGCCGCGCTCCTGGTCACCGAGCTCGCCTCCGTGCTCAAGGAGGAGAAGCGCACGCTCCTCGACCTCCTGGACGACCTCGCGGTCGAGCACGGGCTGCACGCCACGGACCAGCTCTCGGTCCGCGTCCAGGACCTGTCGGTCATCGCGGACGCCATGCGCCGGCTGCGCGAGCACCCGCCGACCGAACTCGCGGGCCTGCCCGTCACCCGCGCCGAGGATCTGACCGAGGGCACGGACACGCTGCCGCCCACGGACGGCCTGCGCTACACGCTGGACGGCGCCCGGGTGATCGTCCGCCCGAGCGGCACGGAGCCGAAGCTGAAGTGCTACCTGGAGGTGGTCGTCCCGGTCACCGCGCACGACGCTCTCCCGGCGGCCCGCGAGAAGGCGGCGGACCTGCTCGCCGCGCTCAAGCGGGACCTGTCGGCGGCGGCGGGCATCTGAGCCGCCGCCACCACAGCCACGGAACCGGCGCACGCTGACGAGGGGGTGTCCCGCCGGGGCACCCCCTCGCCTCAGCCGGAGGCCGCGGTGGTGGGGTCGGACGGGGCGGCGCCGGGGGCGGCGCCGGTGGTGTCGGTGGGCGTGGAGGAAGCCGGGGCTTCGGTGGACGGACCGGGGTCCGGGGCGGTCTCCTCGGAGGTCTCCGTGGGTACGGGTTCGGCGGTGGGGCCGATGGGCGTTTCACGCGGGCCGTGCCGGGGTTCCCGCCCGGCTCTTGCGCGGCCGGCGGCGGTGCCACGGGGGCACCGAAGCCGTCGCCCACGTCCGCCTCGCCCGGCCGGCCGGCGTCCCCCTCGCCATCCGCGTCGGCCGAGCCGTCCGCATCGGCCGGGCCGTCCGCATCGGCCGGGCCGTCCGCATCGGCCGGGCCGTCCGTGCCGCGCAGGCCACGCCGGGTGCGCAGCCGTGTACCCACACGGCGCACGGGTCTGGTGAGCGAACGGGGCATGAAGGCACTCCTGGGAGCAGGAACACGAGGAACTGGGGAATCGGGAATTGGCAGGCCCGCACACGGAGATGTGGCGTTCCGGTTCGGCGTCCGACGCTAGGCAACGGGGGGGGCGGCCACGCCGGTGCCCCTGGCCGACTCCGAGGGGCTGAGGAGAGGTGAACAAGCAGTTCGCTTCGCGTGCGTGCGCCCCTGGTATCCCGAATGCCCCCTGATTCACACGGAGTTGGGCTGTCGCATGCTCCCCGGCCGCCCGCTCCGCCCTCTTCCGCCCCACCATGGGACGGCGGTCCGGAGCACGCCGCCCACCCCCCTGGCGCGGCGTCCGGACCAGGCGGCGGACCGCCCGCCCCCTCAACTCACGGGACGTACGCCGCCACAGGCCGGACGCGGGTGCCAGCCGCCCCTCTCAGATCCGCAGGAGATAGCTGAACCCCGTGTCCGGCCCCACGCACGACTGAAGGGTGAGGTCGCCCCAGTACAGCCCGGCCGCCGGTACACCGCGCCCGGGGGTGACGTAGTTCGCGTACACCTCGTAGGTCCGGCTGCCGCGCACGGTGGTCAGCGTGACGCGGGTGCCGACGGGCAGGTCGGCGAACCGGTCGAAGCCGTTGCAGTAGTCGTGGCCGACGATGACGAGGGTCTCCATCTCGTACCCGTCCTCCCGCCCGATCTCCGGGCCGGCCCACTGGACGGCGTCGCGGCAGGCGTCCACGTCGCTCTGGTCGCCGCGCGCGACGTACGACGACCAGCCGCCGATCCGGATGACGGCACGGCCGGGCGCCGGGTTGGGTCCGGTGCCGCCGGCAGCGCGCTCGCGGGCGGTCGGAGTGCTCGGCGGCGCGGTGCGGGAGAGGTCGGGGCCGCGGGTGCGGCGGGTGGCGGCCGGGGCGGAGGGTGCCCGCGTGGCGGGGGCGGACGCGGCCCGGGACGTACGGCCGGCGGCGGGGCTCGGCGGCGGGAAGGCGGGGGCGGAGGTGGCCGGTCCGTTCGTGGCGGCGGCCGGGCCGCTCGCGGAGGAGGACGGCCCGGCCGTCGCCGCCGCCGTCGGCCCGGAGGCGTCCTGCGCCCGCGCGAGGGGGGTCCGCCCCGTCCCTGTGGCGGCGTCGCCGCCGGGGGTGCCGCAGCCCGCGAGCAGGGCGGCCACGGTCGCGGTCGCCAGCACGGCCGCGGCCCCCGCCGCCCGGGGCCGTACGGGCCGCCGTGTCACCCGAAGCGCCCGTTCACGTAGTCGGACGTCCGCTCGTCCTGCGGCGAGTCGAACATCGCCTCGGTGTCGCCGTGTTCGACGATCACGCCCGGTGTGCCGTGGGAGGCCAGGAAGAAGGCGCAGGTGTCGGAGACGCGGGCGGCCTGCTGCATGTTGTGGGTGACGATGACGATGGTCACCTCGGACTTCAGCTCGGCGATGGTCTCCTCGATGCGCCGGGTGGAGGTCGGGTCGAGCGCCGAGCAGGGTTCGTCCATGAGCAGCACCCTGGGCCGCACGGCCAGGGAGCGGGCGATGCACAGACGCTGCTGCTGGCCGCCGGAGAGGGCGCCGCCGGGCTGGCGGAGCCGGTCCTTGACCTCCTTCCACAGCCCGCCCTTGGTCAGGCACTCCTCGACCAGGTCGTCCTTGCCCTCCTTGGACGCCTTGATGGCGTTGAGCCTCAGCCCGGCGAGGACGTTGTCGTAGATCGACATGGCGGGGAAGGGGTTCGGCTTCTGGAAGACCATGCCGATCTCGCGGCGGGCGTGGGTGATGCGCCGGCCGCGGTCGTAGATGTCCTGCTCGTCGAGGAGGACGCGGCCCGCGAGCGAGGCCGAGCCGATCAGCTCGTGCATCCGGTTGAGGATGCGCAGAAAGGTCGACTTGCCGCAGCCGGAGGGGCCGATGAGGGCGGTGACCTGGCGGGCGGGCATGGTGAGCGAGACCCGGTCGAGGACCTTGTGGTCGCCGAACCAGGCCGAGACCGCTTCGGCGCGCAGGGTCGCCGGGCCCCGGCCGGTGACGACCCGCGGTACGACGACGGTGTCCGCCAGGTCGGCGGTTGCGGTGGCGGTTGTGGTGGCGGTTGCGGTACCGGTGATGTCGGTGGACATGGGTGGTGTCAGCTCCCGGGAGGCTCTGGTCGGCTGATCGGCCGGTCGGTTGATCGGCCGGTCGTTCGGAGGGCGTCGGTCAGAGGAGGTTCGGCAGCAGCTCGGTGAGGGCGCCCGCGTCGGCGAGGCCCAGCGCGGCCAGCACGGGCACGGCGCAGATCCAGGTCTGCCAGTTGCCCCAGAAGCGGTGCGCGGCCACCGTCAGCAGCGAGGCGAGCAGCAGGCCCTGGGTCCACAGGAAGACCGCGAGCCAGGCGTCGCCGTGGGTGCCCAGCACCTGTTCGGAGTCGGCGATCCAGCCGGAGGCCAGGACGCGCGGCGGGCTGGGCTGCACGGGCGTGAGCAGCTTGGCGTCGACGCGCAGCACGCCGCTCGGGGTGTAGGGCCCGCCAGTGGCGGTGATGAGGGTGAGCCGTCCCTGTCCTTCGGCGATCGGGGCGGGCAGTTCGTCGCCGGCCCGGCGGACGCCGGTGACCTCGTAGACCGCCTTGCCCTGGCCGGTGGTCAGTTCGACGCGGCTGCCGGTGGGGAGCCGGCGGATGTCCTTGAAGGGGCTGCCGTAGGCCCACTGGCGGCCCATGACGACGGAGGTGCCGGCCTGGCCGGGCAGCGGGGTGTCCCGGCGGTGGCCGGGCCCCGACATCAGTACCTCGGACGTGGTCCCCTCGGCGACGACCTCTTCCAGATCGAGCGCGGGGATCCGCAGCAGCGCCACGGGGGCGCCCATCTCCAGCAGGTTGCCCTCGTAGTCGCGCTGTCCCACGGGGGCGATGCCGAGGGCGAGCTGGCGGCGCAGTTCGTCGTAGGCGATCTCCTGGGCGCGGGCGTGCTGGAGGTGACCGGCGATCGTGAGGTTCGCGGCGAACCCGAGCAGCACGGCGGCCAGGACGCACAGGGCCGCCCCGGCGAGTGCGAGCCCGGGGCGGGCGGGGGGCCGCGGCCCGTCCTTGCGGGGTGCGGCGGGCGCGGGCGACGGAGGTGGTGGTACGGCGGGCGGGGCGGCCGTGGGCGGCGGGGCGAGCGTGGTCACGGGGTGCGCTCCTGGGAGGCGGGCGGGTGGACGGAGCGGCGGGCGGGCCCGGGGGAACGTCGGTGTGCGTCCCCGGACCGCCCGGCCGGTCGGTGGTGCCGCGGTTCGGTGGTCCAGCGGTGCCGCGGTTCGGTGGTTCAGCGGTGCTGCGGGGTGTCTCCGCCGAAGGCCAGCAGGCCCTTGCGGCGCATGTGGATCACCAGGGCCGAACCGGCGCAGAGCAGCGCGAGCGCGGTCAGTCCGACGGCGCCGGCCTGGGCGCCGGTGGAGGCCATGGAGCCGCCGGTTCCGGTGCCGCCGGTCCCGCCGGTGCCGCCGCCGGTCGAGCCGCCCGTGCCGGTGCCGCCGCCGTCGGTGCCGCCGTTGTCCGTCCCGCCGGTGTCACCGGGTGTCGTCTCGGAACCGGAGGGCTCGGGGCTCTCGCCCGGCTCCTCACCGGTGGTGAACGCGAACGCGACGGAGTGCCCGTCGGCCTTGTCCTCGGCCAGCGTCAGCACGTGGTCACCGTCCTCGATCTTCTCCGGGACGGTGAACTCGTACTCCTCGACGGTGCCGTCGCCGTTCGCCTCGGCGTCCTCGAAGGTCTCCTCGCTGTCGGCGAGGGTGACCTCGACCGTGGCCTCGGCGGTGTAGCCGCGGGCGGTGATCCGCACGGTCTGGCCGGGCCGGAGGTTCGGGTTCGCGTCGAGGGCGGTGCCGTCCTCGTCGGTGACGTCCAGGTCGGCGGGCTCGGCCGGGTCGGGGGACTCCTCCACCTCGTCGGTGCTGACGAAGCTGAAGTTCGCGGAGTTGCCGCCGAGCGAGAAGCGCAGGTCGTGCTCGTCGTTGCTCAGGCCGTCGGGCACGGTGAACGCGTAGTCGGTGATGGTGCCGTCCGGGCCGGCGGTGACGTCCTCGAACGTCGCGTTGCTGTTGGTGACGTTCACGGCCGCCCTGGCTCCCGGCTCGAAGCCCTGCACCGTGACCTTCACGGTCTCGCCGATGTGGAGGGTCGGCTTGGCGCCGAGCGGGTCGCCGTCGGCGTCCTTGGCGCTGACGACGTACCCGGTCTGCGTGCCCACGTCGTCCTGTGCGCCGCTGTACGCGTCGGGGTCGGCGGGGGTGAACGTGGCGGTGTACGACGTGGCGCCGCCGACCGCGGGTGCCTTGACCGTCTTCTCGGCCGTGCCGCCGGTGACCTCGGCCGTGCCGAGAGCGGTCTCACCCCGCTTGAACTCCACCGTGCCCGCGGCGTCGGCGGGCCGCACGGTGGCCGTGAGCTTGACGTCCCCGTTGACGGGGACGTCGGTGGACGCGTTCAGTTCGAGGGTCGTGGCCTGCTGCTCCAGCAGGGTCCAGGTGTCTCCGGACACCCGGATCTTGGCGAGGAAGCGGTCGGCGCTCGGGCTCGTGCCGCACGTCAGTGCCAGCGTGTACGTGCCGTCGTAGGGGGCGGTGCCGAGCGCGGCCTGCAGGCTTCCGCTGCCCGCCGACTTGAGGTCCACCGTGAACGGGGCCGTTCCGGCCTCGACCTTCTCCGTCGACAGGGCGAGGGCGTAGCCCGCGGGAACGCCGCTGCCCTCCACGATCACCCGCAGCAGGACGTTGCCCGGGGCGGTCATGCCGGCGCAGCCGGTGCTCGACGTGGCGGACGTGGCCATGGGAGAGTCCGAGATCTTGCCCGAGGCGGGGTTGAGCGTGAACTTCCCCAGGTCCGTGTCCGCGTCCGCACGGCTGGACAGGGCCAGCACCCCGGCCAGGGCGGCGAACAGCAGGGCGCAGCAGGTCAACAGCGATATCGGTGATCTGAGGTGTGCGAGTCGGTGGTTCATCTCACGGTCCCCCCATTGGGATTCGGTCGGGATGGCGGTCGGGATGGGATACGCCGCTGGGCCGGGCACCCGATGGGTGCCCGGCCGGTGTGCGGTGCGGGGTGGTGATCAGCGCTCGGCCTGGAAGGCCTGGGCGCCGCAGTCGGCACCGAGGGTGCCGAAGCCGTAGTCGGTGATGGTGGCGGCCGCCGCGCAGACCTTCGAGCCGGAGCCCACGAAGGTCGACGCGATCTTCGCGTCGGTCAGCTTGCCGGTCGGGACGACGTTGTAGACGTCACGGGCGAGGGGGAAGGCGGTGTTCAGCTTGTTGCCGTCGGTGGCGACGCGCGGGGCGACCCCGTCGATGCCGCCCAGGGCGGCGTCGCCGAGACGGTTCTCGACCGTGAACTTCTCCTGGGCGATGTACTGGGCCACGGAGAAGGGGACGATGTCGCCCGCGCTGTCCAGCACGGTGCCGTCGTTCTCCTGGACGCCCTGCTGGACGCAGGTGCCGGGCGTCGTCACCTCGATGGACTGGAGGAAGAACTGCCGGGTGCCGGAGTTGGCCTGCGGCAGGACCGGGGTGAGCGTGACGCCGTTCAGCGACGTCAGGTTGCACTCGTAGATGTTCTTGAGCTGGGCCTTGGTCAGGTTGCTCGGCAGGGCGCTGCCGGAGGTCTTCGCCCAGGAGACCGCGTCCTTGGCGTACCTGAGCCAGGTCAGGTCCGTGGTGGAGGTGTCCACCGGGCCACGCGAGGAGCGGGCGAAGTCGAAACAGCCGGTGCCGTTGTCCACGGCGGCGCGCAGGGCGTCGATGCCGGCCGAGGAACCGTTCGGACGCGCGATGTCGGTGCAGGCGGCCGTCGACTTGGTCGTGATCCTGGAGCTGCCCGTGGCGTTCCAGGACGCGATGACCTTCGCGTTGGCGCTGTCCTTGACGACGTCGCCGAGGCCGTTCAGCACGTCCTGGGTGGTGTCGGAGCCGGAGCCCGCCAGCTGGCGCAGCTCGGTCACCGGGTTGGGGTCCGCGTAGGCGGCGGGAACGGCCAGGGCGCCCAGGCCGAGGGCTGCAGCACCGATACCGGCACCGATACGCATGCGGGACTTGACGTTCACTTCGGTTCTCCTCCGTGGAAACGGATCGAGGAATGGACGTGCAAGTGAATCCGGATTGTTTGACGACACCGACCCGTCGATCGGCCGGGTAGAACAATCCCGCGTACTCGCCCCGGCGACCACCAATTCCAGTCGCGCATCAGGTTACGAATCCCTTTCCTAGACGACTCATAGAGAATGCACGGAATGATGTGCGTGTGCCCCGGGGCCGTACGCGCCCCGGGGAACACGGGCACCTCGGGACGGTCAGCCGCCGCTCACCGCGCGGCGGGCCGAGAGGCGCAGCATGATCGGGCCGGCCAGTCCGGCGACTCCGCCGGCGATCAGCACACCGAGCAGCACCCAGCGGACCAGCCCGAGCACCTCGCCCGGGGTGAGGCCGCCGGACTGGGCCACGTTCTGCCTCGCCGGGTCCGTCCCGGACGGGTCGGACGGTGCGGAGCCGGCCGGGCCGGCCGCCGGGCCGGTGGCGTCACCGGCCGTCCCGGCCGTGCCGGTGCCGCCCGCGACACCGCCGCCGTCCGTACCGCCGGTGAGTCCGCCGGTCGTGCCCCCGCTCGTGCCGCTCAGGTCGTCGTTCTGCCCCGGCGCGTCCGGGCCCGGCGATCCGGAGGAGTCCGGCGCGCCCTTCTCCAGCCGGTCGGCGGCCTGCCGCGCCTGCTCGCGCAGGGGGTCGGGCAGGGGCGCGTAGCCGTAGGGCAGCTGGCCCTTGGCCGTGCCCTGCGTCTGTCCCTCGCCGGCCGCGTACCGGATCACCTTGGCGTAGTCCTGCCGCGCGTCCTCGGCCTGGCCGAGCGAGGCCGCCGCGTACACCACGGTGGCCAGCGGATAGGCGCCGCCCTTCATCCTGCCGGGGTCGGCCGCCTTGACGCCGGCCACGTCCGAGTCGTGCATCTGCGCGACCGCCTCGAGCAGGGACGCGTCGGTCGGCTCGACGTACTCCCCGTCGGCGTTGGGCAGGGCGGCGGTGCTCAGCTGGTACCGCGCGGCCGACACGTTGTCCACGATGCCGAACGCGCGCTGATCGGTCAGGACCGGACGGCCGAGAGGCGTCAGCTTCGTCGTCGCGCTCGGGTAGCTGACAGCGCACTCGTAAGCGGTGCCGATGTCACCGCGGCGGACCTTCACCGCGGCTTCGTGCATGTCGGCCACGTAGGGGACGACGTCCTGCCCGGTCCGCTCCATCGAGTACGTGGCGTCGTTGCACGTCACGGTCGTGGGCGTGAGGTCGGCCTTGGGGTAGTAGTCCAGCGACTCCGAGATCATCCCCGGCTCGTACTCGGGGTTGATCTTCATGCCCCAGGGGTCCTCTTTCCCCTCGATGAATTCCCGCGCGTCCCGGTCGGCCAGGATGTACCGCCAGATCAGCTGAGCGGAATCGGAATTGTCCAGGGCGACGGCCAGGCCCAGGGGGGACTGGTATTCGCTCTTCAGTGAATCCAGTGCCGGCAGTCCTGCGTTCAGTTTCTGGAATTCGGGGTCCTGGCCGATGGTCCGCGGATTGTCGCCCAGATATGCGGGCGTCCTGTCCGACGGTGAGACGAGGGAGAGCGCGTAGGACTGCGTGAGCACCTTGGCCAGGAGCCTCTGGTTGAGTTTCAGCTCCCCCATGGGCGCCATGTTCGCGGTCTCGCCGATCCCCGCCCGGTCGTACATCCAGACGAACCCGATCGTCAGGCCGTTGACCGCGACGGGGGCGTGCACCACCTCCGCCGACCCCTCGGCCGCCTCGACCGGGTTCACCGTGAGGCCGAGCCCGGTCGTGTCGCTCGGCGTCCTGGCGACCTCCCGGCCGTGCAGCTCACTGGACTGGGTGTACGTGAACCGGTGGGACCCGGTCCGGCACAGCGCGGCCTGCCACGACGTGACCGCGTCGGTCGCCAGCTCGGAGCCCTCGATGCCGCGCTCCGGCTTGTCCGTGTCGCAGTCGTCCGTGACCGGCTCGAAGCCCAGGCGGAAGACGATCCGCTGGTTCCAGTTGGACTGGCTCAGCGCCGAGCTGTTCAGTGCGCCGCTGTTGCCCGTGCCGCCGTCCGGTTCGTGCTCGCCCCTCGGGACGACGACCAGCCAGCACGGCCGGGCCTCGCCCACCGACGTGGTGCGCGCCCCGCAGCCCAGGTGCGGGGACTCCAGCGCCGACTTGGCCTCGAACACCACCTCGCCGCCGCCGTCGCCGTCATGGGGCAGCCACGGGAGGGCGTTGGTGTCCTCCGGGGAGAAGTAGGTGTAGTCACGGCTGGCGGTGGTCTCGGGCCCCTCGACCGGCCGGAACGGCGCGAAGGCGTAACCGGACGAGTCCGGCGCGTACTCCGTCTCCAGCGGGTCGCGCAGGCTCGGCGTGGCGATGTCGCGCAGGGAGCCCGGCTGCGCCTTGCTGTCCGCCCCCCACTCGCACTGCTCCCGGTCCGGGCCCGCCTGCGGGTCGTCCCCCCAGCACTGCATGATCTGCAGGAAGTTCTGGCCCTTCAGCCGTGCGGGCTCGCCACCGGTCCACGTCACCCGGACGCCCTGCCCCCGCAGCCCCTCCGTCTGGTGCACCGTGACCTTCAGGCCGGAGAAGTCGTCGTACGTCCCCTTCGCCCCGCTCTTGGTCACCGCGGACTCCGGCGCCGTGGCGGCCTGCGCCTCCTGCGTACCCTTCGGCAGCGGCAGCAGCGCGATCACCAGCGCGGAGAGCAGACAGCCCACGCTCGTGGCCACCCGGCGCCGCCCGGAACCGGAGGACGCCGCCCCCGCCCGGAGTCCGCGTACGGTACGAACCGTCGGCCGTCTCATCAGAAACCTCCTCTGCGGCGGGTGCGTGCCGCGAGGGCCCGCGCGGTGAGCGGCGGTCCCACGACCACCGCGACGAGCAGGACGGCCGACAGCCCCATCAGGGCGCCGCGCAGGCCGAAGGCGTCGGCGGAGGCGAGGCTGACGGGGTTGGCCGCGACGGAGGTGTCGCCGCCGCCGGTGCCGTCGCCGCTGATCAGCTCGCCGGTGTCGGGGTCGACCGCGCCGCCGGAGGCCCCGCCCGCGCCGGCGTTCTCCTGGGCGTCGGGCGTTCCGTCACCGTCGGTGTCGGCGCCCCCGCTCCCGCCTCCGGAGGCGGATCCGGAGCCGCCGGAGGAGCCCGAACCGCCGGTGCCGGTGCCGCTGCCGCCGGAGGACGAGCCCGTGCCGCCGGAACCGCCCTGCGCGCTCGGCTTCACCGGGGTGTCGGTGTCCGCGGCACCGGCGGTGCCGTCGGTGCACTGTGTGCGCCCCTTCTTGTCGCAGGCCTTGGGGTGGGGCGCGTTCTTGATGAGGGTGTTGACGCCGCCCGAGAAGGTGGGGTTGCGGCATTCGTTGATGTTGATGTTCGCCGTGGGCGCGCCCGGCACCTTGCGGAGCTGGTCGAAGCCCGCCTCGACGAGGTTCTTCGGCAGCGGCGAGTAGCCGAGCCGGTCGGCCTGCTGCTGGCCGTCGCAGAGGAAGTACCGGCCGAACGTGCCGAGGGAGTTGCCCTTGGGCTTGGTGAAGCCGGCCTCCTCCTTGGTGGGCAGGATCATGTAGCTGTAGCTGGACAGCGGGTAGGTGCGGTCGTCCCCGTTGTCGTAGACCCCGTCCAGGATCTGTGTCAGGTAGTTGGCGGACCGCTCGTTCTGGTTGATCTCGGCCTTGGTCAGGGCGACCGCGACGCTGGAGGCGGTGGGCTCGACGTAGTAGTCGCTCTTGTTGAGCACCTTGGCCACCGGGAAGCCGGTGTTCTTGGCGTAGGAGTACTCGACGTAGGTGATGGCGCCCTCGCCGGAGGCCTGGCGCACATGGCCGGACACGCCGAGGGAGCCGGACTTCGAGACCATCGCCGAGCCGCTGAGGAGCGGGTAGTTGGAGGTCATGCCGCAGTCACCGCCGCCGCGGCCGGTACGGGAGCAGTAGTCGCCCCAGACGGCCGGGTGCTCCTTGGACATCCAGGTGGTGAACTGGGCGCTGGTGCCGGAGCCGTCGGAGCGGACCACCGGCACGATCTGCCGGGCCGGCAGGGACAGGCCCGGGTTGTCGGCGGCGATCGCGGAGTCGTTCCAGCGCGTGATCCTCCCGGTGAAGATCTTCGCGATGACGTCGCCCGACAGCCGCAGGTTCGTGACCATCTTGCCGTTGATCCTGAGGTTGTACATGAACGCCGTGCCACCGGCCACGATCGGCATGTAGGCGTAACCGCGCTGCGGCGGCACGTCCGTGATCCCCTGGTCCTTCAGGCCGTAGGGGATCTCGGAGACGGCGAAGTCGACGGTGTTGTTCTTGAACTGCTCGCGGCCCTGCGACGAGCCGTTGGCCGTGAAGTTCACCGTCATGCCGTAGTTGGCCTTGACGTTGCGGATCCACTGCTGGACGGCGTTGGAGCTCCAGGTGGACCCGGAGCCCGTGATCTTGGCGTACGAGGCCGCGGCGGCGGGTGGTGTGTGGACGGCCGGCAACGCGCACAGCACTGACAGCACGGTCGCCGCCAGACGGAAACGAGTGGCGGGTTTCACGACGAACTCCCGGGTTGGGTGGGGGAAGTGGCTGACGAATCGAAAGGCTGCGGCTGTGACTGCGGCTGCGGCTGCGTGCCCGCACCGGACCCCGCACCGGACCCCGCACCACCCCCCGTACCGGTGGACGGGGGCGGTACGGCGGGAGCGTTTGTCTTGTCCGGGGCGGCTGTCGGTTCGGGGGCGGCCGACGGCTCGGAGGCGGCCGACGCATCCAGGTCGGCCGTTGACTCGAGGCCGACCGTCGCCCTGGGGGCGGCCGTTCCCTCAAGGTCGGCCGTCTTGCCCCGGTCCGCCGTCTTGCCCCGGTCCGCCGTCTTGCCCCGGTCCGCCGTCTCGTCCCGGTCCGCCGTCTCGTCCCGGTCCGCCGGAACTCCCATGGCCGGCGCTCCGGTGGCCGGAGCCGCGGTGGCCGGAGCCGCGGATGCCGCATCGGACGGATCCGTGGCCGGTGTCCCCCACGACACGGGGGGCAGCACCGTGGCCGGCACGGTGGGCGATACGACGGTGGGCGCGTCGGGCGCGCGCGTGCCCGTCGCGCCCGCGGTGGGCGGCGCCGCGGTCGATGCCCCGCTCGACGCCGTGACCGGCTCACCAGGCCGCCCCGAGCGTCCCGGCCGTCCCGGGCGCCCCGGATCCCCCGCCCGTTCGGCGAAGCGACGCGCGTCGCGCCGCGAGGCGACCACGCGCCGGTGCTCCTGGCGCCGGGTCAGCTGCCCCGGACCACGGCCGCCGACGATGCGCGCGGCCACGAACAGCAGCAGCACCAGCGCCATGAGCAGCGAGGCGGTACCGAAACCGCGGGAGACCATGGTGGGCTCGGGCGACTTCACGAACTCGAACGTCGCCAGCGGCAGGGAGACCATCGCGCCGTGCAGCGGATCGAGGTTCAGCTCGGTGGTGAAGCCCGCCGTCAGCAGCACCGGTGAGGTCTCGCCGATGCCGCGCGCGGTGCCCAGAATCACCGAGGTGGTCAGACCGGAGCGGCAGGTGGGCAGGACGACGTGCCAGACGGTGCGCCAGCGGCTCGTGCCCATCGCGTAGGCGGCCTCGCGCAGGGTGCCGGGCACCAGCCGGATGACGACGTCCGCCGCCCGGATGATGATCGGCAGCATCATCACCGACAGGGCGAGCGAGGCGGCGAGGCCGGACTGGTCCATGCCGAGCCCGAGGATCACGGTCGCGTAGACGAACAGTCCGGCGACGATCGACGGCAGCGCGGTCATCGCCTCGACGATGGTCCGCACGAACCGGGCGTACGGGCCGGGCACCTCGCTGAGGAACACCGCGCAGACCAGGCCGACCGGCACGGTGATCGCCAGCGCGATGACGATCATGATGAGCGTGCCGGCCGCCGCGTGCAGGGCGCCGCCGACGCTCAACGGCTCCAGCGGACCCGCCAGTTCCATGTCCTCGGTGAAGAAGTTCAGGTGGACGAGCGCCTTGCGGCCCTCCACGAGCGCGTACACCACGACGATCGTCAGGATCGCCACCAGCAGGACGCCCATCGACCGCACCACGGCCGCCGCGATCCGGTCCACCACCGCCGGTCCGTCCTCGTCGAAGGAGACGAGCAGCGCGTACACCAGCAGGAACAGGACGTACGCCAGGACGACGAAGCCCACGGCACCGTCGAACGGCAGCAGCCGGCCGAACAGCAGCCAGGTCAGCGAGAGCGCGGCGGCCGCGGCGCCGGTCACGGCGTACACATCGGTGCTGCGCAGCGAACCGAGACCCCGGCGGCGCTCGCCGCCGGGGTCGGCGGTGAGCGGTGGGCCGGGCAGCGTCGTACGCGGACGTCTCGGCGCCTGACGCGCGGCGGGCGCTTCAGGGGCAAGGGTCATGGTGGCTCTTTCCTCCGGGTGCGGGCGGCCGAGTGGGACAAGGAGAGTCGTCGGGCGTCGAGGTCCGGGCAGGGAGCCGTCGGGTGGCGAGGCTCGGGAAGGGGCGGGGGCGCGTCAGGCGTCGCTCGTCGCGCCCGAGCGCGACCGGGCCACGATGGACGAGGCGGCGAAGTTGACGATCAGCGTCATCACGAACAGCGCGAAACCGGCCGCCATCAGCGCGGACATGCCGAACTCGCTGGCCTCGCCGTAGCGCAGGGCGATCAGCGAGGAGACCGAGCTGGTGCCGGACTGGAGCACGTGCCACTGGATGTCGAAGGTCAGCGAGATGATCATGAAGACGGCGATCGTCTCGCCGAGCGCGCGGCCCAGGCCCAGCATGGTGCCGCCGATCATGCCGCCCTTGCCGAAGGGCAGGACGACGCTGCGGATCATGCCCCAGCGGGTCGCGCCGAGCGCGTAGGCGCCCTCCCGCTCACCGGCCGGAGCCTGCGAGAACACCTCGCGCATGATGGAGCAGACGATCGGCGCGATCATCATGCCGACGACCAGTCCGGCGATGAACGTGGAGGACGTGTAGAGGCTGGCGGGCGCCAGCGGGTCGTCCGGGTCGGCACCCTGGACGTCGAAGGGCGGGATCCAGCCGAGGTACGCGGAGATCCAGCGGGCGGTGGGCACCACCTTGTCCTGGAGGAAGAACACCCCCCACAGGCCGTAGACCACCGACGGCACCGCGGCCATCAGATCCACGACACTGATCAGCGTCTGGCGCAGCCGTACTGGGGCGTACTCGGAGATGTACAGGGCCGCCCCGGTCGCGAGCGGCACGGCCACACAGACCGCGACGGACGCGATCAGGACCGTACCGACCAGGACGGCCGCGATACCGAACCGTCCGGCGTCCGGCGCCCAGTCGGCGGTGGCCAGGAAGGACCAGCCGGCCCGGTCCAGCGCCAGCCACGCCCGGTACAGCAGGAAGCCGCCGACCAGCAGCATGACGGCGAGCACGAGCCCGCCGCCGGAACGCAGAACCGCCCGGAAGGCGCGGTCGGGCAGGCTGGGGTCGGCGTAGAGCCTGCGGGGCGCGTCGGCGCCGGACTGCGCGGCGGGAAGCCGCGCGGCGGCGAGCTGCGGCTGTCTCTTCTTCAACAACACACACCCGACGCTCCTGGGACGCGGTGGACTTGCCGACCCCGACGCGTGAACCAGAGGTGCCCTAGGGGCAACTTCCCTTCCGTCCGCGCACGCACGCCTCATCCACCAGCCCGATGCGCCAACACCAGCCTATGGAGGGCCAGTTGGCGCATCCACGGGTACGTCGGCTAGTCGTCCCACAACTCCAGGCTCACCGGCTCCAGCCCGGGCAGCAGCGCGCGGAAGCGCTCGTAGGAGGCACGGCAGGTCGCGTGCCGCTCGTACGTCCGCGCCGAACCGGCCAGGTGCCGGCCGGTGCGGTCCCACACGGTCCACACCCAGCCACCGCCCTCGGAACTGTGCTGCACCCCGCCCTCCATCTCGGCGTGCCGGGTGCACAACCGTACGAAGTCGGCGCGGCACCGGCCGTGCGTGTCGTGCACGCCGAGCGACACCGCCACCGGTCTGCCGTTGGGCGCCACCAGGCGCCAGCCGAATCGTCCCCGCCCGTCGATGTCGATCTGACATCTGACACCCGTCATCGCGGCGGCTGGTCTCGCCGTCGCGTCGGACCGCTCCATGTCCCCACCCCCGCCGCCCTCGGAAAGGTAAACCCGCAGGTACTGGGGTACGGGCGGCAGCAGCAATCTACTGAGACGGACGTGACTGCACCCGGACAAAGTGACTGCCCGGGCAGACGCTTCATGTCGAAGTATCCCCTTGGACACCCCTAGGAAAGCCTGGGGGAAAGCGCTCACCGCGAGGACTGGGGGAAACGCTCACCGCAAGGCCCGGGGGGGGGGAAACGCTCACCGCAAGGCCCGGGGGGGAAGCACTCACCGCAAGGCCCCGGGGAAGCTCACCGCGAGAGCCCGGCCGCCACCCACACCACCGCCGCCGTCCACACCAGCGCGAGGAGCACGCCCAGCGGCCACAACGGCCCGCCCCGCTCCCGCGCACCGCTCTCCCCGGTAGGCCGCAGCAGCACGTCGGCGTGCATCGCGCCGAGCTCGGCCACCAGGACGTCGTACGGATGGGACAGTCCCCACCGGCGCTGCAGCCGGCCCCAGTACGGCGCGGACACCGTCCAGCTGTCGCCGCGCCAGCGCAGCCGCAGCCGCGTGGACTCACGCCGGACGGACCGGACGTCGTCCCACGGAATGTGGCGCGGGCCGCGCAGCCCGCGCAGCCACAGCCCCGAACGGTCGGCCGTGAGCCGCCAGCCGGACTTCACGGCCAGCCAGAACGCACCGAGCACCCCGAGCACCTCGGTGAGCCCCGCCTGCCAGAACCCGTTCCCGGGATCGGCGAACCAGTCCCGGCACAGGAACAGCCCCCACAGCGCCATGACCACGCTCGCCAGCCGGTCCACCCCGCCCGCACGCCACTGCCGTACGTCCCCGGCCGTCATCGCTCCGACGACCGCGTCCCGCAACTCCTCCTGCCGCCGCTCGCGTGCCCGCACCCGCTCCCGGTCCGCGAACAGACGCCGTACGGCCCCCTCGGACAACGGCAGCACCGGCCCCGTCGACCGCTCCACCACCGGCGGCCCGTCCGGCTCCGTCGCGGCACTGACGAGCAGGATCTCGGCACCGTCGTAGGGGGCGCCGTGGAGGACTGCCTCTCGGAGCGGTCCGGGCTCGTCGGCGTCGAGGCGGTCCAGGAACGCGTCCAGCTCCTCGTCGCCGTCCTCGGCTCCGTCCTCGGCTCCGTCCTCGTCGTCCTCGCCCTTGCCGTCGCCCGCCTCGGCCTCCGCCATGGCGACGACGAACAACGGGCGCCGCGCCGCCACGTCGTCGGCGGCGAAGACCTCGGTGTCACCGTCCCCGTTCTCCCGCGCCAGCACCCGCAGCACGGGCACCGGCGCCGCGCGCAGCGCCGCCGCGCGCCACCGCCCCAGCGCACCCGAGCCCAGCACGGTCAGCCCCAGCCCGGCCACCAGCCACCCGACCGCCGTGGCGACGAGCCGGTCGTCGGCCGCGCCCCAGAGCTCACCGGCGGCGACGGTCACGGCCCCGCCCACGACCAGGACCAGCCCGACCCCGCCGAGGAACCTGCCCCGCCCGAGCGGCACTCCGCCGTCCGGCGAGGAAGCGACCACGCCCCCGGCCGCGGCGACGGCCACCTCGCGCTGCCGTCTCCGTGCGGCCGCCCGCAGCGACGCGGCGACCCATACGAGCACCAGCCCCGCCGCGACGGCCGCCCGCACCTCCCACCGGGTCCCAGGCACCACGACGATCAGCGCGAGGGCGACGGGAGCGCAGACCCGTACGAACTCGGGCCGCACCACCAGCCACACCGCCTGCAGGGCCACCAGCACCGCGGCCCACGCCCACAGCCCGGCCCCGAGCACCAGCCCACCGGCCATCAGAACGGCACCGGCCACCAGCCCGGTGACGTACGACACCCGCCGCCACCTCGGCACCCATCGCGGCGGCAGCGCCTCCGTCCATCGCCGCGCCTGCTCACCGCTCCAGGGGAGGCAGCCGTCGGGTATCGCGGAGGCGGGCAGGGACAGCGGCCGGCCGGAGGAAAGCTGCGTGTGGTGCGTGTGGTGCGTGTGGTGCGTGTGGTGCGTGTGGTGCGTGTGGTGCGTGTGCATGCGTACCCAGTCATCGAAGGCCGACGAGTGGCGGCCGCAGGAGGTGTGGTGGCCAGAGCATGCGGCACAACGCTGTGAACGCCACCGACGACCTGCACTGACAAGGCCCGTCACTCGGCTCGGCCCGCAGGTGGGCCACAGCCCGCGGGCGGGACGCAGCCGCCCGCTACCCCACCGCCAGCAGGATCGCCAGCAGCACCGCGCCCGCCACCGCGGGGCCCGCGATCTCGTACGCCCAGCGCACGGTCACCTCGCCCTGCGCCGTCCCGGCCTTCTCCCGGGCCTCGCGCAGCTCCCGCAGGTCGTCCATCACCCTGTCCGTCTCGGCGCGCACCGGCCCGCCCGCCGCGGAAGCCCCCCGCGACAGGCCGCCGCCCGTGCCGAAGCCGCCCGCCCGGCCGGCACCGGAACCCTGACCGCCCCGGCCGTTCTGGCCGCCCCGGCCCGGAAGCCCTTCCGCCGCCGCCCGCGCGTCGTTGCGCGCCGCCTTCTTGCGGGCGCGCAGCGAGACGGGGAGGGCCCACAGCTGGTACTTGGTGCCGGACGCGGCGACGACCTCGTTCGAGTACCCGGAGCGCAGCGCGGCGACCTGCCCCCAGGGCAGCACGATCACGCGGAAGGGGTTGCGGATCCGCAGCCGGTCCCCGTCGGCGAAGACGGCGGGCCTGAGGGTGAAGGCCACGATCAGCGGCACGAGGAGGAGCAGCGCGGCGAGCGCCAGCCACGGGGTGCGCCCCTCGCCGGTGATCACGGCGTCGATGCCGAGCCAGCCGACGAGGGCGAGCAGCAGCACGCCGCCGGCGATGCCCGCGGACGACCGGTGGACCCGGTCCTGGAACTCCGGTACCGGGGGCTGCGGCGCTGGCGACTGATGCTCCGGGGTGGTCATGCTGCCGATTGTGCCCGACGGGCCGGGCAGCCCTCGTACTCGGCCTCGCCGGACACTCCGTACGCGGCCTCGCCGGAGACCTCGCATGCGACCTCGTACGCGGTGCAGCCGAGGCAGAGAGGGCGCCCGGGGCTATACAGCCGCTACGCGCGTAGATATGCTCGGCTGGTGACCATGCCCACCACTGCACCCACATCCGGCGGCGCCGCACCCGGACTCACGGACGTCACCGCGTCCGACAGCGCGCTGCGCCGCTTCCTGCACGGGCTGCCCGGCGTCGACGCGGTCGGCCTGGAGGCGCGCGCCGCCTCGCTCGGCACCCGTTCCATCAAGACCACCGCGAAGGCGTACGCCATCGACCTCGCCATCTCGATGGTCGACCTGACGACGCTGGAAGGCGCGGACACCCCGGGCAAGGTCCGGGCGCTCGGCGCGAAGGCGGTCCACCCGGACCCGACCGACCGGGGCACCCCGGCCACGGCCGCGGTCTGTGTCTACCCCGACATGGTGGCCGTCGCCAAGGAGGCCGTCGCCGGCTCGGACGTGAAGGTCGCCTCGGTGGCCACCGCGTTCCCGGCGGGCCGCGCCCCGCTCTCCGTGAAGCTGGCGGACGTGCGCGAGGCCGTGGCGGCGGGCGCCGACGAGATCGACATGGTCATCGACCGGGGCGCGTTCCTCGCGGGCCGGTACCTCAAGGTGTACGACGAGATCGTCGCCGTGAAGGAGGCCTGCGGGACGGACGCCCGCCTGAAGGTCATCTTCGAGACGGGCGAGCTGTCGACGTACGACAACATCCGCCGCGCCTCCTGGCTCGGCATGCTGGCGGGCGCCGACTTCATCAAGACCTCCACCGGCAAGGTCGCCGTCAACGCCACCCCCGCCAACACCCTTCTGATGCTGGAGGCCGTCCGCGACTTCCGGGCGCAGACCGGTGTCCAGGTCGGCGTGAAGCCGGCCGGCGGCATCCGCACCAGCAAGGACGCGGTCAAGTTCCTGGTCCTGGTCAACGAGACCGCCGGCCCGGACTGGCTGGACAACCACTGGTTCCGCTTCGGCGCCTCCTCACTCCTGAACGACCTGCTGATGCAGCGCCAGAAGCTGGCCACCGGCCGCTACTCCGGCCCCGACTACGTGACGGTGGACTGAGCCCTCATGACCATGGAAAACGCACACGCGACGGCCGCGTTCGAGTACGCACCGGCGCCCGAGTCCCGCTCGGTCGTCGACATCGCCCCCAGCTACGGCCTGTTCATCGACGGCGAGTTCGCCGAGGCGGCCGACGGCAAGGTCTTCAAGACGGTCAGCCCGTCCACCGAGGAGGTCCTCTCCGAGGTCGCGCAGGCGGGCGAGGCGGACGTCGACCGTGCCGTACGGGCGGCCCGCAAGGCGTTCGGCAAGTGGTCGGCGCTGCCCGGCTCCGAGCGCGCCAAGTACCTGTTCCGCATCGCCCGCATCATCCAGGAGCGCAGCCGTGAGCTGGCGGTGCTGGAGACGCTGGACAACGGCAAGCCGATCAAGGAGACGAGGGACGCCGACCTGCCCCTGGTGGCGGCGCACTTCTTCTACTACGCGGGCTGGGCCGACAAGCTGGAGCACGCCGGCTTCGGCGCGGCGCCGCGGCCCCTGGGCGTCGCGGGCCAGGTCATCCCCTGGAACTTCCCCCTCCTCATGCTGGCGTGGAAGATCGCCCCGGCGCTCGCGACCGGCAACACGGTCGTCCTGAAGCCCGCCGAGACGACTCCCCTCTCCGCTCTCTTCTTCGCGGACATCTGCCGCCAGGCGGGCCTGCCCAAGGGCGTCGTCAACATCGTTCCCGGCTACGGCGACGCGGGCGCCGCGCTCGTCGCGCACCCGGACGTGAACAAGGTGGCGTTCACCGGCTCCACGGCCGTCGGCAAGGAGATCGCCCGTACGGTCGCGGGGACGCGGAAGAAGCTCACCCTGGAGCTGGGCGGCAAGGGCGCCAACATCGTCTTCGACGACGCCCCGATCGACCAGGCCGTCGAGGGCATCGTCACCGGCATCTTCTTCAACCAGGGCCAGGTCTGCTGCGCGGGCTCCCGCCTGCTGGTCCAGGAGTCGGTCCACGACGAGCTGCTGGACGCGCTCAAGCGCCGGCTCTCCACCCTCCGGCTGGGCGACCCGCTGGACAAGAACACGGACATCGGCGCGATCAACTCCGCCGAGCAGCTGGCCCGGATCACCGCACTCGCCGAGCAGGGCGAGGCGGAGGGTGCCGAGCGCTGGTCCCCGGCGTGCGAGCTGCCCGCCTCCGGCTACTGGTTCGCCCCGACGCTCTTCACGAACGTCACCCAGGCGCACACCATCGCCCGCGACGAGATCTTCGGCCCGGTGCTGTCGGTCCTCACCTTCCGCACCCCGGACGAGGCCGTCGCCAAGGCCAACAACACCCCGTACGGCCTCTCCGCGGGCATCTGGACGGAGAAGGGCTCGCGCATCCTGGCGGTCGCGAACAAGCTGCGCGCGGGCGTGATCTGGTCCAACACGTTCAACAAGTTCGACCCGACCTCGCCGTTCGGCGGTTACAAGGAGTCGGGCTTCGGCCGCGAGGGCGGCCGCCACGGCCTGGAGGCGTACCTCGATGTCTGAGATGTCCGACAAGCCCGAGAAGACCGGGCGACTCTCCGTCTTCAAGACCTACAAGCTGTACGTCGGCGGGAAGTTCCCGCGTTCCGAGAGCGGCCGGGTGTACGAGGTGACGGATCCGAAGGGCGACTGGCTGGCCAACGCCCCCCTGTCCTCCCGCAAGGACGCCCGTGACGCGGTGGTCGCCGCGCGGAAGGCGTTCGGGGCGTGGTCGGGTGCCACGGCGTACAACCGCGGCCAGATCCTCTACCGCGTCGCCGAGATGCTGGAAGGACGGCGCGAGCAGTTCGTCCGCGAGGTCGCCGAGGCCGAGGGCCTGTCGAAGTCGAAGGCGGCCGCCCAGGTCGACGCCGCGATCGACCGCTGGGTCTGGTACGCGGGCTGGACCGACAAGATCGCCCAGGTGGTCGGCGGCGGGAACCCGGTCGCGGGCCCGTTTTTCAACCTCTCCTCCCCGGAGCCGACGGGCGTCGTGGCCGTCCTCGCCCCGCAGGAGTCGTCCTTCCTGGGCCTGGTCTCGGTGATCGCCCCGGTGATCGCGACCGGCAACACCGCGGTCGTGATCGCGAGCGAGAAGTCCCCGCTCCCGGCCCTCTCCCTCGGCGAGGTCCTGGCCACCTCCGACCTCCCCGGCGGCGTGGTCAACGTCCTCTCCGGCCGTACGGCGGAGATCGCGGCCCCGCTGGCCGCGCACATGGACGTGAACGCGATCGACCTGGCCGGCGCGGACGAGACTCTGGCGAAGGAGCTGGAGATCGCGGCGGCGGACAACCTGAAGCGCGTCCTGCGTCCACAGCCTGTGGACGACGCGGACTGGTCCGCGGCTCCCGGCATCGACCGCATGACGGCGTTCCTGGAGACGAAGACCGTCTGGCACCCGACGGGCTCCCTGGGCGCCTCCGGCTCGTCGTACTAGGCCCGACGGCCGGACGGCCCCCTCGCGGACGGAGAGCCGCGCCTCCCGCCGTCCAGGGAGGCGCGGCGCTCCGCGTCGTCCGCCGGGCTCAGCCCAGCTGCACGCCCTGACCCGCGCCCTGCTCCATGCTCTGGTTCATCCCCGGCAGCTGACTGAGCAGCGGCATGCTGCCGATCGTGGGGGCCTCGGCCACCGGCCTCGTCAGGGCCTGCGTGTAGAGCGGCGGGAAGTCGGCGATCCGGGTGCCGACGCCGTTGTTGAACACGTCGACCGGCGTGTCGGCGATCGGGTTGGGCTTGACGCGGCCCAGCGCCCCCAAGACGTACCGGAGGCCCTCGCCGAGCCCCCGGAGCCCGGCCTGGGGGTCGATCCTGCCCATGTCGATGTTCCGCACCTGCACCGTCGGCAGGACGGGTTCGGAGGCCGCCGCGGCCATGCCCGCGCCGGCGCCGAGGGCGACGCCCGCGGTGGCGGCGACCAGCGCCGCGCGCCGGGCGGTGGGGTTCTGGGGAGCCGAGTGTCGTGCCATCGCTGCTGCCACCTTCTACTGCACAACGTGAGCGTACGGACACCAAGAGTAGTTGAAGTGTGATGTGTGCTCCAACGTCGACCCGCTGTCCCGTTCGCGGTGGCACCATGCCGCACACTGGACTCTCGTGAGTTCCCAATCCCCGACACCGACCCGGGTCGTTCTGCTGACCGGCCCTTCCGGGTCCGGCAAGTCCCTCCTCGCCGCCCTCTCCGGCCTGCCCGTGCTGCGCCTGGACGACTTCTACAAGGAGGGCGACGACCCGACGCTGCCGCTGGTGCCGGGCACGTCGGACATCGACTGGGACCACCCGCTGTCCTGGGACGCGGACACGGCGGTCGCGGCGATCGAGGAGCTGTGCCGCACGGGCCGTACGTCCGTCCCGGCGTACGACATCTCCCTGAGCGCCCGCACCGGCACGGAGGCGCTGGACATCGGGCGCGCCCCGGTGTTCATCGCCGAGGGCGTCTTCGCGGCCGAGATAGCCGCCCGCTGCGCGGCGGCCGGCGTCCTCGCCGACGCGCTCTGCCTGGCCCGCGGCCCGGTCACCACCTTCCGCCGCCGCTTCCTGCGCGATCTGCGGGAGGGCCGCAAGTCCGTGCCCTTCCTGCTGCGCCGCGGCTGGCGTCTGATGCGCCAGGAACGCTCGATCGTGGCCCGGCAGACGGAACTGGGCGCGTACGCCTGCGACAAGGACGAGGCGCTGGGCCGTCTGGCGGCGGCCGCCGCGGGCCGCACGGTGCCGACGAGGACCGCGGCGTAGGCAGGCGCCGGAGAGTGACCGGGAAAGCGGGAAGCGGGACTGGACGGACCCCCCGGCCCTCCAGCCCCGCTCTTTCGTACCCCCCGTGGTGGGCCCCCGTCGTGGCGGGCCCCGTTCCCCCCTCGAGGTCCCCCGTGATCCCCCCGGATCCCGTGTTCCCCTCGGGCCTTGCTTCCCCCGTGTCCCCCGTGTCCCCCTGTCCCCCTGTTGTTCCCCCGTCCCCCGCGGTCCCCGTGACCCCGTTGGTTCCCCCCGGGCGTCGCGATGGCGCTCCCCCGCACCACCGCGGTCCCCCTGTTCCCTCAGGCGACGAGCTCGCCGAAGGACTCCTCCTCGTCACGGCCGAAGCTGAGGACCTCGTCCTCGCGCAGCCGGCGGAGCGACCGCCAGATGCTGGACTTCACCGTGCCGACACTGATGTCGAGGATGTCCGCGATCTCCGGGTCGGTGCGGCCCTCGTAGTAGCGCAGGACCAGCATCGTCCGCTGGAGTTCGGGCAGCCGGGCGAGCGCCTGCCACAGGACGGCGCGCAGTTCGGTGCCGCGCATCGCGTCCGTGTCGCCGACGGTCTCCGGCAGCTCCTCGGTCGGGTACTCGTTCAGCTTGCGGCGGCGCCACGCGCTGATGTGCAGATTGGTCATGGTGCGGCGGAGGTAGCCTCCGACCGCGGCCTTGTCGCTGATCCGGTCCCACGCCCGGTACGTCGAGAAGAGGGCGCTCTGGAGCAGGTCCTCGGCCTCGAAGCGGTCGCCGGTCAGGTGGTAGGCGGTTGCGTACAGGGAGGCGCGGCGCTCCTGGACGTAGGCGGTGAACGCCGCTTCGGCGCTCGCCGTCTCCGCCGGGCGACGTTCCCCCGTGGCCTCCCCGTACGCGGTTCCCCCGTGCTGTCCCCCCTGCGAGCCCCCGTGCGTTCCCCCGCCGGTGCTCTCCCCCGTGCCCCCCGTGAACGCGTCAACCACCGTCATGAACACGGTGTGCTGACGCCCGGTGCCGCGAGCGCACCCCCGCCCGCTCACGGCACCGGACTTCTCCGTGCTCCGTGCGACGTCGTGGAGACGCGTGACCACTGCGCCAGTGCTGGTGCTGTGCAGCGTTTTCATCTCGCGCCCCCCGTCGTGGAGTTCCCGTTCCCGGTGCTTCGCGGCTCCGCCCGGTGGTCCGTGCGGGCGGTGCCTCCTTGCCTGTGCCGAAAAGCTTGCCGGGATCACTTCATGGCCATGTCCGCCGACTGTCACAGACCTGTCACAGGCCCCGTCCCGCCCACCGCCCGGCCCGCGATCACGGAGCAGAACCGTATGGCTACGCGGACGGCACGAGTCTGCGCGGGTCACGGGTGGGAGCGCTCCGCCAGTCGATGCGGAGCCTTGGCATGGGCCAGAATGAGCCCGTGCCTTCCCTGTTGCTGATCGAGGACGACGACGCCATCCGCACGGCCCTGGAGCTCTCCCTGACGCGCCAGGGGCACCGTGTCGCCACCGCCGCTTCCGGCGAGGACGGTCTCAAGCTGCTGCGCGAGCAGCGACCGGATCTGATCGTCCTGGATGTGATGCTGCCCGGTATCGACGGCTTCGAGGTGTGCCGTCGCATCCGGCGCACGGACCAGCTGCCGATCATCCTGCTGACCGCCCGCAGCGACGACATCGACGTGGTGGTGGGCCTGGAGTCCGGCGCCGACGACTATGTCGTCAAGCCCGTGCAGGGCCGGGTGCTGGACGCCCGGATCCGGGCCGTGCTGCGGCGCGGGGAGCGCGAGGCGAACGACTCGGCGACGTTCGGCAACGTGGTCATCGACCGCGCCGCGATGACGGTGACCAAGAACGGCGAGGACCTCCAGCTGACGCCCACCGAGCTGCGGCTGCTGCTGGAGCTGAGCCGCCGCCCCGGGCAGGCCCTGTCCCGCCAGCAGCTGCTGCGGCTGGTCTGGGAGCACGACTACCTCGGTGACTCGCGGCTCGTCGACGCCTGTGTGCAGCGCCTGCGCGCGAAGGTCGAGGACGTCCCGTCTTCGCCGACCCTGATCCGTACCGTCCGCGGCGTCGGCTACCGGCTGGACGCCCCTCAGTGACCGAAGCACACCAGGAGCACGAGGAACACGCGGAGCCCCAGGAGCCCCGGGAGCGCCGGGGCGGCCTCCGCGGCTGGTCGGCGGCGCGCAGGGCGGTCTCGTCGGGTCTGCGCTTCACCAGTCTGCGGCTGCGCCTGGTGGTCGTCTTCGGCCTCGTCGCGCTCACGGCGGCGGTGTCGGCGTCCGGCATCGCGTACTGGCTCAACCGCGAGGCCGTGCTGACCCGCGCGCAGGACGCGGCGCTCGCCGACTTCGAACGGGAGATGCAGAACCACGCGAGCACGCTGCCGCTGCACCCCAGCGAGGAGCAACTGGCGCTGGCCGCCCGGCAGATGACCGACGACGGCCGCCTCTTCAGCGTGCTGCTGATCGCCGAGGACGCGGATGGCAAGGCCGTACGGGGCAGTTCCGGCACGTCGGCGCTGGACGGCTTCACGCTGCAGGACGTCCCGGCGTCGCTGCGGAAGGCGGTCGACAAGCAGCAGCCGATCACGTCGAACAACAAGGACGCGTACCACCTGTACTGGCAGCGGGTCATCGACGAGGACAAGCCGTACCTGGTCGGCGGCGCGAAGGTGATCGGCGGCGGTCCGACGGGCTACATGCTGAAGTCGCTGGAGCCGGAGGCGAAGGACCTCAACTCCCTGGCCTGGTCGCTGGGCATCGCCACCGGGCTCGCGCTCGTCGGCGCGGCGCTGCTGGCGCAGGCCGCCGCGACGACCGTACTGAAGCCCGTGCACCGGCTCGGCATCGCGGCCCGCCGGCTGGGCGAGGGCAAGCTCGACACCCGGCTACGGGTGTCCGGTACGGACGAGCTGGCCGACCTGTCCCGGACGTTCAACCGCGCCGCGGAGTCCCTGGAGAAGAAGGTCGACGACATGAGCGCCCGCGAGGAGGCGTCCCGGCGCTTCGTCGCCGACATGTCCCACGAGCTCCGTACGCCCCTGACGGCGATCACCGCCGTGACGGAGGTGCTGGAGGACGAGCTGGACGCCGAGGACGGCGGCCTCGAACCCATGATCGAGCAGGCCGTACGGCTCGTCGTGAGCGAGACCCGGCGCCTGAACGACCTGGTCGAGAACCTCATGGAGGTGACCCGCTTCGACGCGGGCACCGCGCGGCTGGTGCTGGACGACGTGGACATCGCCGACCAGATCACCGCGTGCATCGACGCGCGCGCGTGGCTGGACGCGGTGGAGCTGGACGCCGAGCGCGGCATCATGGCCCGCCTCGACCCGCGCCGCCTGGACGTGATCCTGGCCAACCTGATCGGCAACGCCCTCAAGCACGGCGGTTCGCCGGTGCGGGTGGTGGTGCGGGAGGAGGACTCCGCCCTGGTCATCGAGGTGCAGGACAACGGTCCCGGTATCCCCGAGGACGTCCTGCCGCACGTCTTCGACCGCTTCTACAAGGCGAGCGCCTCCCGCCCCCGGTCCGAGGGCAGCGGCCTCGGCCTGTCCATCGCCCTGGAGAACGCCCACATCCACGGCGGCGAGATCACCGCGGCCAACGCGCCGAAGGGCGGCGCGGTCTTCACCCTGCGGCTGCCGCGCGACGCGTCCGCGCTGATAGCCGAGGACACCGAGGGCACCGCGGCCTCCGAGAACACGGACGGGGCGCGGGGCAACGGCACGGAGGGGAACGGCGGATGACCGTACGACGAGGGGGGCGCGCGGCCGTACGGAGCGTACTCGCGGCCGGGGTGCTGGCGGCCGCGCTCGGGGGCTGCGGCATCCGGTCCACCCAGGTGCCCACGGACTTCGGCCCGGCCCCCTCGCGGGTACGGTGCACGCTGTCGTCCACGGACGTCGCCCAGCGGAGCTCGACCGGTGTTCCGGTCCGGGTCTTCCTGCTCTGTTCCAAGCAGCTCGTCTCCGTCGACCGTGCCGTACGCCTCCCCGAGGGCACGTCGGACGTGGAGCGGCGCGTCCTGGTCGCCCAGGGCCTCCTCGGCGAGCTCTCCGAGCCGCCCTCGGAGGCCGAGGACCAGGCCGGGTACGAGACGTCCGTGCCGGCCGGCCTGACGGTGAGCGGCCCCCGGCCGGGCGACCCGGAGGACGCCCTGCGGCTGTCCACGTCGCCCGAGCGGCTGACGCGGTACGCCCTCGCCCAGACCGTCTGCACCTTCGCCGACTCCACGGCGGCCGAGGGCGACGGCTCGGTGGTGCTCGGCGGCCCGGGCACGGACCCGCTCCGGCGGTACGAGTGCACGGCCGAGCTGCGCTCCGACCCGGGCACCCGGAAGCCGCCGTCCACGGAGGTCGAAACTCCCTGAGCCGGACGCGCCGGCTCCGGACGGCCGGGCCGCACCAGGGCCCGACCGGCGGGCGGGCCCCCGCCGTGGCGCATCCGGCATCCTCCCGGCCGTCGTGGCGCACGGGTGCGGAACCGATCGCGCCGGAGGCCGCGTCTAGGGGGGCGTGCAGCGTCAAGGTTGGACCGGCGGCAGCGCCGGTGCCCGCGTCCGTGCGGCAGGAGGTGTTCTCCTCGTCGCCCATCTCGCGCTCGTCGCCTGGATCACGCTGCGTCCGCTGGACGTGCCCTGGGTGAGCGCCGCCAACCTCCGTCCGTTCGCCGGTATCCGGGCCGACCTCGCGCTCGGCTGGCCGGAGGCGGCCCGCCGCATCGGCGAGGGCCTGGCCCTGCTCGCGCCCCTGGGTGTCCTGCTGCCGATGGCCCACGGCAGGCTCACCGTCTCGCCGCTCGCCTCGCTGGCCCGTGCGGTCGCGGCCGGAGCGCTGCTGTCCGTCGTCATCGAGCTGCTGCAGACCGGGGTGCCGGGACAGGTCGTCGACATCGACTCGATCCTGCTCAACACGGTCGGCGTGGCCGTCGCCCATCTCGCGGTCGTCCCCGCCGGCCGGGCCCTGGTGCGCCGCCGGGCCGAGACCCGGCGCCGGGCGGCCCTCCGCAGGGAGGACCCGGCTCAGGGTCGCACCCCGACGATTCCCAGGGTCGGGATAGCTCCGTAGAGTGACGCTTCGTCCGGTTCGTCACCGTAACGTCGGGGGTACCCGAGGACGACGGGCCGCCAACCGGGTGGCCCCGCCTCACGGTTGACGAAGGAGCCACGATGAGCCGCCTTGCCCGCCCCACCGACGGCCGGATGATAGGCGGAGTGTGCGCAGCGCTGGCACGGCGCTTCGGCACCTCCGCGACCACGATGCGCGTGATCTTCCTGCTGTCCTGTCTGCTTCCGGGTCCGCAGTTCCTCCTCTACATAGCCCTGTGGATCCTGCTGCCCGCGGAGGACAAGACCCGCACGGCGTGGTGACCCGCACCGCGACGAACCGGTGACTCCGGCCCACCGCACGACGATGGGGCGCACCCAGGAGGGTGCGCCCCATGCGCGCGTCTGCGTCAGTGGTGCGCGTACGGCGCGTCTGCGCGTACGGGCGGTGTGCGTGCGTACGGCGGGCCGGTTCAGCCGCCGAGCGGCAGGCCGTTGATGCCCAGGCCCTGGATGGGCAGCCCCTGCACCGGCAGGCCGCCGAGCAGCGCGGCAGCCGCCCCGGTGGGACCTTTCCGGAGCGTTTCGGCGACCACGGGCCGCGCGGCCCGCGCCCCCTTGCCGAGCACCTTCTGACCCGTGGCGACCGCGCCGGCGGCGGCACTCGGCAGCGCCTGCGACACGCTCTCCGCAGCACCCGGCAGCGCCTCCGTGACCTTGTCCGTGGTGCTCGGCAGCGCCTGCGAGACGTTGTCCGTCGGCAGCGCCTCCGTCACATCGCCCAGCGTCTGGGCGGTGTCCGGCAGGGCGGCCGGGGCGGCGGCTTCGGCGACACCCGCGCCCGTGGCGGCAATGGCGGCACCGAGGGCGGCGACACCCAGGGTCTTGGCAGCAGACTGCTTCATGGTGAATGCGTCCTTGAATGCGTTACGGGGATGAGCGGTCCAGAAACGTAAACATCAAATTCCCGCCTTCGCAAATTCCGAGAAGCGGCCGAATCCGCATGATCCGACCGCCTCCCGTCTCGCATTTCAGCCGTCACTGACCGCAGACCTGCTGGTAGATGCGGTCTGCCGGAACAGCCATTCGGATTTCAATTCCGCATATCCAGGCTTGATGACGTCATTGATCATCGCCAGACGTTCATCGAAAGGAATGAATGCTGATTTCATCGCATTTACCGAGAACCACTGCATGTCGTCAAGCGTGTAACCGAATGCGCCGACGAGATGCTCGAATTCACGGCTCATGCTGGTTCCGGACATCAGGCGGTTGTCCGTGTTCACCGTCGCGCGGAAGTGGAGCCGGCGCAGCAGCCCGATGGGATGCCCGGCGTACGAGTCCGCGGCCCCGGTCTGGAGGTTGGAGCTGGGGCACAGCTCCAACGGGATCCGCTTGTCGCGGACGTACGAGGCGAGCCGGCCCAGCTTCACGGAGCCGTCGGCGCCGACCTGGATGTCGTCGACGATCCGCACGCCGTGGCCGAGCCGGTCGGCGCCGCACCACTGGAGGGCCTGCCAGATGGACGGGAGCCCGAAGGCCTCACCGGCGTGGATGGTGAAGTGGTTGTTCTCCCGCTTCAGGAACTCGAAGGCGTCCAGGTGCCGGGTGGGCGGGTGGCCGGCCTCGGCGCCCGCGATGTCGAAGCCGACGACGCCCAGGTCGCGGTAGCGGTTGGCGAGTTCGGCGATCTCCAGGGCGCGGGCCGCGTGCCGCATGGCGGTGAGCAGGGCGCCGACCCGGATGCGCCGGCCGTCCTCCCGGGCGCGCCGCTCGCCCTCGCGGAAGCCCTCGTTGACGGCCTCGACGACCTCTTCGAGGCTCAGCCCGCCCTCGAGGTGCTGCTCGGGGGCGTACCGCACCTCGGCGTAGACGACGCCGTCCGCGGCGAGGTCCTCGGCGCACTCGGCGGCGACCCGGACGAGCGCGTCCCGCGTCTGCATCACGCCGACGGTGTGGGAGAAGGTCTCCAGGTACCGCTCCAGCGAGCCGGAGTCGGCGGCGGCCCGGAACCAGGCGCCGAGCCGGCCGGGGTCGGTCTCCGGGAGGGCGGCGTAGCCCGTCTCGCGGGCGAGGTCGACGACCGTGCCGGGGCGCAGCCCGCCGTCGAGGTGGTCGTGCAGCAGAACCTTGGGCGCCCGGCGGATCTGGTCCGAGTTCGGGGTGTTCATGGTCTGGCTCGTCATCTCCGCACTGTACTGCCTACGCGCGTAGACGGACTGTCGGACAAACGGCTCCGATACCCAACGGTGACCGCGCGGACAGGTGGCGTACACCGCCGCTTCTGACACTGTTCTGTCATGGCACAGCAAGCAACGCCGGTCCGCAGCCCACGACTTGGACGGGTAATCGGTCAGGAGCCGCCGACAGTGAGCGGAGTGGTGCTGCTCCTCCCGGCCGGCGACGAGATCTCCGGCCGCAGGCCCTCCCCGATGCTCGCGGCGGCCTCCGTCCGCGCCCTCGGGCGCCGGTTCTCCCGCGCGGGACGCGCCGAGGGCCTGGTCGCGCACGTGGTGCACTACCGCTACCGGGGCTGGAACGGCACCGCCGCGCATCTGGCCCAGGATGCCTCCTGGGCGGCCGACGAGGTCGTACGGCGCTACGGGGACGTCCCGGTGTGTCTGGCCGGCGTGGACATGGGCGGCCGGGCCGCGCTGCGCGCGGGCGGCCACGAGGCCGTCAACTCCGTGCTCGCACTGGCTCCCTGGCTGCCGGAGGACGATGTCGCCGTGCCACCCGAACCGGTGAAGCAGCTGGCCGGCCGGCAGGTCATGATCGTGCACGGCACCAACGACCAGCGCACCGACCCCGAACTGTCGTTCCGGCTCGCGCAGCGCGCGAAGAAGGCCAACCGCGACATCTGCCGCTTCGAGGTCCACTCCGACGGGCACGGGCTGCACCAGCACCGGGACGAGGTGCACGCGCTGGCCGAGGACTTCGTCATGGGAGCGCTGTTCGGGCGCGCCTTCTCCCGGCCGGTGGAGGACGCGCTCGCGGCGCCGCCCCCGCTGGGGCTGAGGATGCCGCTCGCGGCGGGGTTCGGGCGGTCGTTGCGGCACTGAGCGACGCACCCTCCCAGGCCGCGCGCCGGCCCGTACACCGTCACCCCCGCCCCCCGTCACTCCCTCAGCCCGGCAGCAGACGGCCCCTCCGGGACAGCAGGAACTTCTTGAACGCGGCCACCGGAGGGGTGTCCGGGTGGCCGTCCAGCCAGGCGACGCCGATCTCGCGCACCGCGCGCGGGGCGGTGACCGTCAGCTCGACGACACCGGGGCGCGGCACGGCGGGCGGGGGCAGCAGGGCCACGCCGAGACCGGCGGCGACGAGCCCGCGCAACGTCTCGGCCTCCTCGCCCTCGAAGGCGATCCGCGGCCGGAACCCGGCCTCCCGGCACAGGTCGTCGGTGATGCGGCGCATGCCGTAGCCGGGTTCCAGGGTCACGAACATCTCGTCGGCGGCCTCGGCGAGGCGGACCCGCCGGCGGGAGGCGAGACGGTGGTCGGCCGGCACGACGAGGCGCAGCTTCTGCTCGTCGAGGCGGCGGGCCACCAGGTCGGGCGCGTCCGGCACCGGTGAGGTCAGGCAGAGGTCCAGCTCCCCCGCCCGCAGCCGCTCCAGCATCGCCTCGCCGTAGTTCTGGACGAGGCTGAAGCGGACGCGGGGGTGGTCGGCGCGGAAGGCGCGGAGGAGGCCGGGGACCGTCTCGGAGCCCATGGTGTGCAGGAAGCCGAAGGCGACCTTGCCGGTGGCGGGGTCGGCGTCGGCGCGCACCTCGTCGGCGGCACGCCCGATCTCGGCGAGCGCGCGCTCGACCGAGGCCAGGAAGGTACGGCCGGCGGGGGTGAGCGCGACGGTCCGGCCCCGGCGCGCGAACAGGTCGACGCCCAGGTCCTGTTCGAGGCGGACCATGGCCCGTGAGAGCGTGGACTGCGGGACCAGCATCTCCTGCGCGGCCCGGGTGACGTGCTCGGTACGGGCGACCCCGGCGAAGTACGCCAACCGCGGGGCGAGCGTCGCCACAATGTCTTCTGTGTCACCGGACGGTGACAGTTGCGCCTCTGACCTCTGCTGATGCACCACGGGAACGATTATGAGGGTTCCGTGCATTGGACGCATGAGTGCAGGTGTTCCTACCGTCGGGGCATGCCTTCCGCCAGTACCGAGGCGCCCACCACCGTGGGCGCCGACGCAGCCGTTGCCACCACTACTCCTGTCGACACCGACTCGCGCATGGCCCCGGGCGGGCCCGGCTACCGCCGGATGAACGTCGCCCTCTTCCTCGCGGGTGTCGCGACCTTCGCCCTCCTGTACTGCACGCAGGCGCTGCTGCCGCTGGTCTCGGACGACCTCGGGGTGACCGCGAGCGCGGCGAGCTGGACGGTGTCGGCCGCGACGGGCGCGCTGGCGCTGTTCGTGCTGCCGATGAGCGCGCTGTCGGAGCGCTTCGGACGGCGCACGGTCATGACGGCCTCCCTGGCGGTGGCGGTGGGCGTGAGCCTGCTGGTGCCGTTCGCGCCGAACCTGGGCGTACTGGTGTTCCTGCGGGCGGTACAGGGCGCGGCGCTGGCCGGGCTGCCCGCGTCGGCGACCGCCTACCTCGCGGAGGAGGTCCGCCCGAAGGCGCTGATCACGTCGATCGGCCTGTTCGTCGCCGGCAACAGCATCGGCGGCATGAGCGGCCGCGTCATCACCGGCTGGGTCGCGCAGGAGTGGGGCTGGCGGGTCGCCCTCGGGGTGATGGGCGTGGTGGCGGTGGCGTGCGCGGTGGCCTTCCGGCTGCTGCTGCCGGCCCCGAAGCACTTCACTCCCGGCTCGCTGCGGCCACGCGTCCTGGCCCGTACGGTCCGCGGCCACCTCTCGAACCCGCTGCTGCGCCGGCTTTACGCGATCGGCGCGCTGTTCATGATGGTCTTCGGCGGCGTCTACACGGTGATCGGCTACCGCCTGACCGACGCGCCCTTCTCCCTCCCCCAGGGCATCATCGGCTCGATCTTCCTGGTGTACCTCGTGGGCACGTTCTCCGCGTCGGCGGCCGGGAAGCTGGTGGCCCGGCTGGGACGGCGGGGCGCGCTCTATCTGGCGGGCGGCACGACCATGGCCGGGCTGCTGCTGTCGCTGGCCGACGCGCTGGTGCCGGTCCTGCTCGGCCTGGTGCTGATCACGGCGGGCTTCTTCGCCGGGCACGCGGTCGCCTCGTCCTCGGTGAGCCACACGGCCACGGAGGGCCGTGCCCAGGCCTCCGCGCTGTACCAGTCGATGTACTACGTGGGCTCCAGCGCGGGCAGCACGGTCGGCGCGGTGGCGTATCACGCGGGCGGCTGGGCCGGAACGGTCGGGATGGGCCTGCTGGCGGTGGCCGGCGTCGTGACGATCACGGTGGCGGGCACGCGCGCGGCGCGGGCGGAGCGGCGGCTCGTCGCGGCCTGATCCGGCGTACGAGCTCAAGCGGCGGCCCGGCGAGGCGTACGTCTCGCCGGGCCGCCGCATCCCACGCACCACGCGCCCACCGGCTTCCCCGCACGCCTCTGCACGCCTTCACCACCTGGGCGTTCTCCCGCTTCGGGGGCCATTGTCAGTGGGCTGGGGTAGCTTCCGAAGGACCGGCGGGCGAAGGAGCCCGCGACGGCGAGCAGAGCTACCAGGGGTGGGGCGATGGGCAACGGTACGGCGACGGCGGATCTCGACGTGCAGCTGGAGAAGCACCGGGTCGAGCTGACCGGTTACTGCTACCGGATGCTCGGCTCGTCCTTCGAGGCCGAGGACGCGGTGCAGGACACGCTGGTGCGGGCCTGGCGCAGCTACGAGAAGTTCGAGGGCCGCTCCTCGCTCCGCTCGTGGCTGTACCGCATCGCGACGAACGTCTGCCTGGACATGCTGAACGCGGGCAACAAGCGGGCGCGCCCCGTGGACCTCACGGACGCGACGCCGCTCGCGCAGGCGGCCCTGTCCCCCCGCCCGGACCACACCTGGCTGGAGCCGGTGCCGGACGCGCGCGTGCTCCCCTCGGTCAGCGACCCCGCGGAGGCGGCCGTGGCGAAGGAATCGGTACGACTGGCGTTCATGGCGGCCCTGCAGAAGCTGCCGCCCAAGCAGCGGGCCGTGCTCATCCTGCGCGAGGTGCTGGCCTGGAAGGCGAGCGAGGTCGCCGAGCTCCTCGGCACCTCGGTCGCCTCGGTCAACAGCGCTCTCCAGCGGGCCCGGGCGACCCTGGCGGAGTCCCAGGGCCAGGAGGCGGACGGCGATGTCTCCGACGAGCTGGACGAGGAGCAGCGCAAGCTCCTCGACCGCTACGTGGCCGCCTTCGAGGGGTACGACATGCAGGCGCTGACCGCGCTGCTGCACGAGGACGCCATCATGACGATGCCGCCGTTCGACCTGTGGCTGCGCGGCACCGGCGACATCACGGGCTTCATGACGACGATCGGCGCGGCCTGCGCGGGCTCGCGCCTGATGCCGGTCGCGGTGAACGGGCTGCCGGGCTTCGCCCACTACAAGCCGGACCCGGAGCGGGGCGGCTTCACCCCGTGGGCGATCCAGGTGCTGGAGCTCTCAGGGGGGCGGCTCGTCGGCCTCCACTGCTTCCTCGACACCGCCCGGTGGTTCCCGCTCTTCGAGCTGCCCGCCCACCTCGATGTCGAAGGGAAGCCCGACGAGGGCGAGTAGCGCGCTCAGCGCCGGGCCGGGGTTGCGCAGCCGGATGCGGCCCCCGGCCCGGCGGGCGGCGAGCTGGAGCCGGGCGAGCACGTCGACGGCGGCCAGCCCGGGCGGGCCGATCCCGCCGACGTCGCACACGACGACGCCCGCTCCGGTGGCCTCCAGCCGCGTGCGGACGTCGGCGCTCAGCCGGGGCACCTCGTCTCTGGTGAGGGGGCCCGGCAGCACGAGTACGGCGGGGGTCGTCGCTTCCACGTGCGTAATGACCGGGCGGCTGCCGGAAACTCATCGGTAGCCGGTCGTGAGGGGGCACGACCGTCGTGGCCCGCAGCGTGAGATCACATTGACCCCGGCCGATCTTGGCCGGAGGGTTAGCTGTATGCCCCATGTACCAGCCTTGCAGGTGTTCTCTTCAACGGTTCTCGCCGCTGGCCTCCCGACCGTCCGAACCATCCGGGAGGTGCCGTGCAAGGGGTGCTGACGGGCTTCGCGGTCATCGCCGTCGTCATCGGCGTCGGCTACTGGCTCGGCCGGGGCGGCCATCTCGGCGAGCACGGACGCGAGGTGCTGACCCGGCTCGCCTTCCACGTGGCCTCACCGGCACTGCTGTTCACCACGCTCGCGCAGGCCGACCTGTCGGTGGTCTTCTCCAGCCGACTGCTGGTCACGGCGCTCAGCACGGCGGCGGTGATGGGCGCCTTCGTCGCAGTGGGCGTCGTACGCGGCTGGGGCGTGGGCCGGACCACGATCGGCGCGCTGTGCTCGGGTTACGTCAACTCCGGCAACCTCGGCATCCCGATCGCCGTGTACGTGCTGGGCGACGCCTCGCTGGTGGCGCCGGTGCTGCTGTTCCAGCTCGTCCTGCTCGCACCCGTGGCGCTGACGATCCTCGACCTGTCGGGCAACGGCGCGAAGGGCCCGCTGTGGCGGCGGCTGCTCACCCCGCTGCGCAACCCGATAGCCGTCGGCTCGCTGCTGGGGGTGGCGGTGGCGGCGACCGGCCTGCCCGTACCGGACCCGGTGATGGACCCGCTGACGCTGATCGGCAACATGTCCGTCCCGGCGGTGCTGCTGGCCTTCGGCATCTCCCTGGTCGGCAGCACCATGCCCGCGCAGGGAGCGGACCGGTACCCGGTGCTGCTGTCGGTGGCGCTGAAGTCGGTGGGTCAGCCGGTGGTGGCCTGGGCGCTGGCGGCGGGGGTCTTCGGGCTGCGCGGGGCGCAACTGCTCGACGTGGTGGTGACGTCCGCGCTGCCGGCCGCGCAGAACATGTACACGTACGCCAGTCAGTACCGGGTGGCGGAGCGGTTGGCGCGGGACGCGGTGCTGTTGTCGACGGTGGTTTCGGTGCCGGTGCTGGTGGGGGTGGCGGCGTTGTTGGGGTGAGCCGCGCCGCCGTGCTTCAGTCCTCGGGGAACTCGCCGGTGTCGATGTCGAGGTCGAAGGGGGCGGGGAGCCTGAGTTTCTCGCCGAACTTGACGGCGCTCAGGGTGCGGTAGACGTCGCCCCTCGGTTCGCCGTAGAGGGTCGCGGTGGGGCCTCCGGGGGCCCAGCGGTCCACGAGGAGGTAGAGCGGGATGCCCGCGGCGGCGTAGGCGGCGGGCTTGCTAACGCGGTCGTGGCGGACGCTGGACTTCGAGGTGACCTCCACCGCGAGCTCGGCGAGGGGGGCGGGAATGTGGGTGTCCGCCTCCGTGTGCTCGGGCATCGGGGTCACCAGGATGTCCGGGATCAGCATGCCGAGACGGGACGGCACCGAGATCGCCATGGTCTGGAAGACCTTCCAGTCCTGCGGGACCACTGAGTAGAGGCGACGATGGATATGTTCCGCGATGACGTTGTGGCTGACTCCGGGAGCAGGTGACACGGTGATGATCCCCTCGATGATCTCCACCTTGCTGCCCTCGGGCCATTCCATCTCCTCCCAGAACCGGACGAGGTCGTCCCAGCTCTGCTCGGGGTCGTGGCTCACGGTGAGTGCGCTCATGGCGGTCTCCTAACGGTCATCACCGATCCCAGCATGCCGAACGGGACCGGCGGCGGTCCACCGATCCCGTTCACCCGAACGAGGGTTCCCCTGGTCAGGCGCTGATCAGGCGATACGTTCCAGCACCACCGGCGACGCCGTGAAGTCGGTCCCCGGCGCCGCGATGTCGTACGAGCCCTCGACCGCCTGGAGCGCGTACTCGAAGCGCTCCGGGGTGTCCGTGTGGAGGGTCAGCAGGGGCTGGCCCTCGGTCACCGTGTCGCCCGGCTTGGCGTGGAGCTCGACGCCCGCCGCCGCCTGCACGGGGTCCTCCTTGCGGGCGCGGCCGGCGCCCAGGCGCCAGGCGGCGAGACCGATGTCGTAGGCGTCGAGGCGGGTGAGGACGCCGGAGGCGCCCGCCTTCACCACGTGCTGCTCCTTCGACGTGGGCAGCTCCGCGTCCGGGTCGCCGCCCTGGGCCGCGATCATCCGGCGCCAGACGTCCATCGCCGAGCCGTCCGCGAGGGCCTTGGCCGGGTCGGCGTCCTTGATGCCCGCAGCCTCCAGCATTTCGCGGGCCAGCGCGATCGTCAGCTCGACCACGTCCGCCGGACCGCCGCCCGCCAGGACCTCGACCGACTCGCGGACCTCGAGCGCGTTGCCCGCGGTCAGGCCGAGCGGGGTGGACATGTCCGTGAGGAGCGCGACCGTCTTCACGCCGTGGTCCGTGCCGAGGCCGACCATCGTGGAGGCCAGCTCGCGGGCGTCGTCCAGGGTCTTCATGAAGGCACCGGAGCCGACCTTCACGTCCAGGACCAGGGAGCCGGTGCCCTCGGCGATCTTCTTCGACATGATCGAGGAGGCGATCAGCGGGATGGCCTCGACCGTGGCGGTGACGTCGCGGAGTGCGTACAGCTTCTTGTCGGCGGGGGCCAGGCCGTCACCGGCGGCGCAGATCACCGCGCCGACGCCGTCCAGGACGGACAGCATCTCCTCGTTGGAGAGGAGCGCACGCCAGCCGGGGATCGACTCCAGCTTGTCGAGCGTGCCGCCCGTGTGGCCGAGGCCCCGGCCCGAGAGCTGGGGCACGGCGGCACCGCAGGCGGCGACCAGCGGGGCCAGCGGGAGCGTGATCTTGTCGCCGACGCCGCCCGTGGAGTGCTTGTCGGCGGTGGGACGGGAGAGGGACGAGAAGTCCATGCGCTCGCCGGAGGCGATCATCGCCGCCGTCCAGCGGGCGATCTCCTGGCGGTTCATGCCGTTGAGGAGGACGGCCATCGCGAGCGCGGACATCTGCTCGTCGGCGACCTCCCCGCGGGTGTACGCGTCGATGACCCAGTCGATCTGCGCGTCGCTGAGCTCGCCGCGGTCCCGCTTGGTGCGGATGACGGAGATGGCGTCCATGGCCATGTTGAGGGGTTCCTTCCGTGGGGTGCGAAGGGTGCGGCCCCTCCGGGCGGCGCTGAGACAGCTCGGAGGGGCCGCGAGGGAATTACATGGGTTACTGCTCGGGCTTACTGCTTCGTGAGGTGCCCCGGCCCGAAGGCCTGCGGCAGCATCTCCGACAGCGGCAGGATGCCCGCCGGGGTCTCCAGCAGGAGGTCCGGCCCGCCGAACTCGTACAGCAGCTGGCGGCAGCGGCCGCAGGGGACGAGGATCTGGCTCTCGCCGTCGACGCAGGTGAAGTGCGTCAGCCGGCCGCCACCCGTCCGCTGGAGCTCGGAGACCAGTCCGCACTCGGCGCACAGGCCGAGACCGTAGCTGGCGTTCTCCACGTTGCAGCCGGAGACGATCCGGCCGTCGTCGACCAGGGCGGCGACACCGACCGGGTAGCCGGAGTACGGGGCGTACGCCCGGGACATGGCCTCCCTGGCCACCCCACGCAGCTTCTCCCAGTCCACCTCGGCCGGTGCGTCCGTCACTTGCCCTGCCCCTTCCGGTACGGCATGCCGTCCGCCTTCGGCATCCGCAGCCGCTGCGCGGAGAACGCGAGGACGACCAGCGTGATGACGTACGGCGTGGCGGACACGACCTGGTTCGGGACCTCGTTGGTGCCCGCGTACCAGGCGAAGACCAGCACGCCGACGACGAAGGTGATCGCGGCCTGGACGTACTTCTTCCGGATCGCCACCCAGATGGCGCCGATGACCAGCAGGATCGCGCCGAGCAGCAGCAGCGCGTGGACGTTCTCGGAGCCGCCGCGCAGGTTGAGGCTGTCGGTGTAGCCGAACAGGCCGGCGCCGAGGGCGAGGCCGCCCGGCATCCAGTTGCCGAAGATCATCGCGGCGAGACCGATGTAGCCGCGGCCGCTGGTCTGGCCCTCCAGGTAGAAGGGGTTGGCCACGATGGAGAGGAAGACACCGCCGAGGCCGGCCAGACCGCCGGAGATGATCACGGCCAGGTACTTGTACTTGTAGACGTTCACGCCGAGGGACTCGGCCGCGACCGGGTTCTCACCGCAGGAGCGCAGGCGCAGACCGAAGGACGTGCGCCACAGGATCCACCAGGTGGCCGGGATCAGCGCGACGGCGATCAGGGTCAGCCAGGAGACGTCGGTGACCAGGCCGCCGAGCAGGCCCGCGAGGTCCGAGATCAGGAACCAGCCGTGGGCGTTGAGGTCGCTGAGCGCGGACGAGAGCCCGGGGATCGTGAAGTCGCCCAGGGACTCCACCGGCGGGGACTGCTTGGCCGTACCGCCCTCGACGCCCTCGAAGGCGAGCGGGGCGAGGTAGCGGGTGGCGCCGAGGGCGAGGATGTTGATCGCCACACCGGAGACGATGTGGTTCACGTTGAAGGTGACGGTGACGATCGCGTGCAGCAGGCCGCCGATCGCGCCGCCGACGATGCCCAGCAGGACGCCGGTCCACGGACCCCACTGGTAACCGGCCCAGGCGCCGAACCAGGTGCCGAGGATCAGCATGCCCTCGAGGCCGATGTTGACGACGCCCGCGCGCTCGGCCCACAGGCCGCCGAGACCGGCGAGCCCGATCGGGACGGCCAGCTCCAGCGCGGTGGACATCTGGCTGACGTTGGTGATGCCGTCGGCGCCGGTGATCAGGCGGACGAGCGAGACCAGGGCCAGTCCGCCCGCGATGATCAGCAGTGTGGCGGGCAGCGACAGCCGACGGCCGGCGGGCGCCGCGGACGACTCCCGCGTGGGCTGGTTGAGGTCGGTAACCGTGGTCATCGGCCCGCCACCTCCTGCTTCTCGGTCTTGTTGTCGGAGGAGGAGGCGGATGCGCCGAGGACGTGGCCCGCGGCGAGCTCCGCGCCGACCCGGCGCTGCTGGCGGCGCAGACCCCACTCGCGGACGGCCTCGTACGAGACGACGACCGCGAGGACGATCAGGCCCTGCATGATGACCGCGATCTCCTTGTCGTACCCGTGGAAGTCCAGCTCGGGCGAGGCCTTGTCGAGCCAGGCCCACAGCAGGGCCGCGAAGGCGATACCGGTCGGGTTGTTGCGGCCGAGCAGGGCGATGCCGATGCCCAGGAAGCCGATGCCGGTCGGGAAGTTCAGGCTGTACGTGTGGGTGTCGCCGAGCAGGATCGGCAGGCCCGCGAGGCCCGAGATGGCGCCGGAGAGCAGCATGGCGGTGAGCACCATGCGCTTGGGGTCGACACCGCTGGCCGCGGCGGCGGACTCCGAGGCGCCGGAGGCGCGCAGGTCGAAGCCGAAGCGGGTGCGGTTGAGGACGACCCAGTAGCCGATGCCGAGCAGTACGGCGATGATCACGAAGCCGTAGATCTCACCGGCCGCGCCCATGTCGATGCCGGGCAGCCAGCCGGACTCGTGCATCTCGCCGGTGGTGTTGTTGTTGCCGACCTTGACGCCGAAGACGGTGGGCAGCCAGAGGTAGCCGATGACGGCGGTCGCGATCGAGTTGAGCATGATCGTCGCCACGACCTCGCTGACGCCGCGGGTGACCTTCAGGACACCGGCGATGCCCGACCAGAAGGCGCCGGTGAGCAGCGCGGTCAGGAGCAGCAGCGGGATCTGGAGCGGTGCCGGGAGCGCCACGTGGGCGCCGACGATCGCGGCGGCCATGGCGGCGAGCTGGTACTGGCCGTCGACGCCGATGTTGAACAGGTTCATGCGGAAGCCGATGGCCACCGCGAGGGCCGCGATGTAGTACATCGAGGCCTGGTTGATGATCAGGACCTGGATGTCGGAGTACGTGGCCTGCTCGAACATCAGCGTGTACGGCTCGACCGGGTTCTTGCCCGACGCGATCAGCACGATCGAGGTCAGGGCGAAGGCCACGGCGAGCGCGATGACCGGCCCGGCCACCGCGAGGAGCACGCGCTCCTTGTCGAACTTCTTCATCAGCGGGCCTCGTCGTCTTCCGGGGCGTCTGCGTCGGCCTGCGTACCGGCCTCCGCCGGGGCGGCCGGGGTGGTCTTCTCGCCCTTGGCCGGGCTCTCCGGCGTCTTCGGCGTCTCCTCGTGCTCAAGGTGCCCGGTAGCCGCACCGGTCATCGCCGAGCCGAGCTCCTCCGGGGTGATCGTGGCCGGGTCGGCGTCCGCGACCAGCTTGCCGTTGTAGATCACGCGGAGGGTGTCGGAGAGGCCGATCAGCTCGTCCAGGTCGGCGGAGATCAGCAGCACGGCCAGGCCCTCGCGGCGGGCCTCGCGGATCTGGTCCCAGATCTGGGCCTGCGCGCCGACGTCCACACCACGGGTGGGGTGGGCGGCGATGAGGAACCGCGGGTTGTGGCTCATCTCGCGGCCGACGATCAGCTTCTGCTGGTTGCCGCCGGAGAGGGAGGCCGCGGTGACGTCGATGCCGGGGGTGCGGACGTCGTAGTCCTCGACGATGCGCCGCGTGTCCTCCTGGGCCGCCTTCGGATTCAGCCAGACGCCCTTGGCGTTGGGCTTCTCGGTGACGTGGCCGAGGATGCGGTTCTCCCAGAGGGGGGCCTCCAGGAGCAGGCCGTGGCGGTGGCGGTCCTCGGGGATGTAGCCGACGCCCTGCTCGCGGCGCTTGCGGGTGGGCCAGGCGGTGATCTCGTCGTCAGCCAGCGCGATGGTGCCGGAGTCGGCGTGCTTGAGGCCGATGAGCGCGTCGACCAGTTCGGTCTGGCCGTTGCCCTCGACGCCGGCGAGGCCCAGGACCTCGCCCGCGTGGATGGTGAAGCTGATGTCGTCGAGCAGCGCCTTGCCGCCGGTGGTCTCCAGGCGCAGGTCCTTGACGGTGAGGACCGGGCGGTCGGTGACCGTGGACTCGGCGGTCTCCGGGGTCGGCAGCTCGCTGCCCACCATCAGCTCGGCGAGCTGGCGCGGGGTGGTCTCGGAGGGGACGGCCGTGCCGACCGTCGTGCCGCGCCGGATGACCGTGATGTCGTCGGCGACCGACAGCACCTCGCCGAGCTTGTGGGAGATGAAGATGACGGACAGGCCCTCGGACTTCAGCTCGCGCAGGTTCTCGAAGAGGGCGTCGACCTCCTGGGGGACCAGTACGGCCGTGGGCTCGTCGAGGATCAGGGTTCTCGCGCCGCGGTAGAGGACCTTGAGGATCTCCACGCGCTGGCGGGCGGCGACGCCGAGGTCCTCGACCAGGAGGTCGGGGCGCACCCCGAGGCCGTACCGGTCGGAGATCTCCGCGATCTTGCGCCGGGCCTTGCCGCCGATGCCGTACAGCTTCTCGCTGCCGAGCACCACGTTCTCGAGGACCGTGAGGTTGTCGGCGAGCATGAAGTGCTGGTGGACCATGCCGATGCCGCGGGTGATGGCGTCGGCGGGGGACGAGAAGGAGACCTGCTCGCCGTCGATCGTGATGGTGCCCTCGTCCGGCTTCTGCATGCCGTAGAGGATCTTCATCAGCGTCGACTTGCCGGCGCCGTTCTCGCCGACGAGGGCGTGGACGGTGCCCTTGCGGACGGTGAGGTGGATGTCGTGGTTGGCCACGACGCCCGGGAAGCGCTTGGTGATCCCGGCGAGCTCGACGGCGGTCACCTGACCGTCGACCGCCGCGCCGGCCGGAGGGCTGGGAGGGCTGCTGGACGCGTTGATAACGCACTCTCCTGGGGAAAGGGGGTCGTCTACGCGCGTAGCGCCCCTACGGCAAACAAAGCGGGGCGACCCGCCTCCGAGAACGGGGTACAGGAAGCCGGCCTTCCCGTACCCCGTCTTCGTCGAGCGGTCGTAACCCCGTGGTTACTGGCTGCTCGTGCTCCTGCTGTGTCAGCTGCTCTTGACCTTGATCTCGCCGCTGATGATCTTCTCCTTGGCCGTCTCGATGGCCTTCTGGAGCTCGGCATTGCCCTTGAACTCGGGGTTCGAGTCCGCGAGGCCGACCTCACCGCTCTTCAGATCGCCCCTGACGATACCGCCCTCGGGCTTGCCGTCCTCGACCGCCTTCGCGAGGTTGTAGACCGCCTTGGCGACGTCCTTCGTGGCCGAGGTGAGGATGTGGTCCTTGTACGCGGCGAGGGCCTTCTGCTGGTACTGGTCGGAGTCGACGCCGATCGCCCAGACGTCGTTCGCGGCCGCGGCCTCGATCACGCCCTGGCCGGACAGACCGGCGGCGGCGTAGACCACGTCGGCCTTCTTCTCGATCTGGCCCTCGGCGGCGGCCTTGCCCTTGTCGGGGCTGGAGAAGCCGCCCTCCTCCGCGGTCTGGGTCAGGAACTGCGAGATGACCTTGACCTTGGAGTTCGTGTCCTTGACGCCCTGCTCGAAGCCGGCCTTGAACTTGTGGATCAGCGGGTTGTCCACACCGCCCACGAAGCCCACGGTGTTCGTCTTGGTGCTCTTCGCGGCCGCGACACCGGCGAGGTACGAGGCCTCGTGCTCGGCGAAGACCAGGTCCGCGACGTTGTCCGCCTCGACGGTGGCGTCGTCGACGATGCCGAACGTGGTGTCCGGGTACTTCTCCGCGGCCTCCTTGACGGCCGGCGCGTAGGCGTAGCCGACCCCGATGATGGGGTTGTAGCCCTGCTTGGCCAGCGAGACCAGGCGCTGCGTCTTGTCGGCGTCCGTCTCACCGTCGGTGGGCTCGACGTCGGCCGTCTCGTACTTGAACTCGTTCTTCGCCTGCTCCAGGCCCGCGTACGCGGCGTCGTTGAAGGACTGGTCGCCCTTGCCGCCGATGTCGTACGCGATGGCGAGGCCCTTGTTGTCGTCCTTGGACCCCGAGGAGGAGCTCTCGGTGGAGGTGCCGCCGCAGGCCGAGAGGGCGAGGGCGAGGGAAGCGGTCGCTGCGCCCGCGACCGAGAGGCGGGAAAGCCGGCGCATGGTATTGCTCCTGTCGTACAAGCGCCTGGCGGGGATCGGCTGCGGCGCTCTAGGTTCCGCGGCAGATTAACGCGCGTAGACCGACTAGAAAACCCCTTCTGTCCACCTTGTTATGGAGTCGGCGCACCTTGTTATGGAGTTGGTGCAGGCCGTGAGGGCGCCGTCGCCGAGGGCGGTCGTACGGCTCCGGAGGGTGGCGTGGGGCAGTGTGGCGGATGCCCGGTTCCTGACGTCCTGAACCCGTCGGGAACCGGGCGCGGTCACCCGGGGGCGTCGGCTACTCGGTCTTGACCTTGATCGAGCCGTCGATGATGCCCTCCTTGGCCTTCGCCACGGCGTCCGCGAGACCGGCGATCTTCGCGAACTCGGGGTTGCTCTCGGACAGGCCCACGCCGTCGACCTTGAGGTCGAAGGTCTGCGTGCCGGTCAGCGGCTTGCCGTCCTCGACGGACTGGGCGAGCGCGTACACCGAACCGCCGACGTCCTTGAGCGCCGAGGTCAGGATGTAGCCCTTGTACGCGGCCAGGGCCTCCTGCTGGTACTGGTCCGAGTCGACGCCGATGGCCCACTTCTTCTCGGTGGCGGCGGCCTCGATCACGCCCTGACCGGAGAGACCGGCGGCGTGGTAGAGGACGTCGGCCTTCTTCTCGAGCTGGCCCTCGGCGGCGGCCTTGCCCTTGTCGGGGCTGGAGAAGCCGCCCTCCTCTGCGGTCTGCGTCAGATACTGCGACAGGATTTTGACCTTGGGGTTCGTGTCCTCGACGCCCTGCTTGAACCCGGCCTCGAACTTGTTGATCAGCGGAATGTTCACCCCGCCCACGAAGCCCACGGTGTTCGACTTGGTGGCCTTGGCGGCGGCGACGCCGGCGAGGTACGAGGCCTCGTGCTCGGCGAAGACCAGGGAGGCCACGTTGTCGGCCTCGACGACGGAGTCCACGATGCCGAAGGTGGTCTTCGGGTACTTCTTGGCGACCTCCTCCATCGCGGGGCCGTACACGTAGCCGATCCCGACGATGGGGTTGTAGCCCTGCTTGGCCAGGGAGGTCAGGCGCTGCACCTTGTCGGCGTCGGTCTCGCCGTCGGTGGGCTCGATGTCGGCGGTCTCGTAACCGAACTCCTTCTTCGCCTTCTCCAGACCGGCGTACGCGGCGTCGTTGAAGGACTGGTCGCCCTTGCCGCCGATGTCGTACGCGATGGCGAGGCCCATGTCCTTCTTCTCGCCGCCCTCGTCGCTGTTCCCTGCCTCGCTGCTGGTGCCGCCGCAGGCCGTGGCCGCGAGCGCGAGCGACGCGACCCCCACCGCGACGCGAGTCAGTCTCGATATCCGACGCATCGTGAAGTTCCCCATTCTCCAAAGCCCCGCGGTGGGTGCTGAGTTCGGCCCCGCAGTGGGTGCTGAGTTCGGCGCACATTAACGCGCGTAGACATCGCGGGGAATGGGGTTCCGCGGTGCCGTTATCCATTCGTGCCGATGCCCGGTTACGTCCCCGTGAACCACCCTCGCGAAAGGGGCTGGTCCGGGCGGAACAGCCCGTGAGGGCAGTGCCCGCGCGCGTACCCGTACGGGCGGTCCCGTACGGGTACGCGCATCAGGAGGAGCTGCCCGGACCGCCTACGCCGGGCCGGCGTCCATGTCGGCCGCGTCGTCCGTGTCGCCGGTGCCGCCCGCGTCGTCCGTGTAGAGGAGCGCGGCCGCCGTGAAGAGCTCGACGCCGACCGTGATGGCGTACTCGTCCGCGTCGAAGTCGCCCTGGTGCAGGTCGCGGACGCGGCGGTCGCCGGGCCTGCGGACGCCCAGCCGGGCCATGGCGCCCGGGACGTGCTCCAGGTACCAGGAGAAGTCCTCGCCGCCCAGGGACTGCTCGGTGTCCTCGACGGAGTGCGCGCCGCGCCGCGCCGTCATGGCCTCGCGGAGCAGCTCGGTGACGGACGGTTCGTTGACGACCGGCGGGACGCCCCGGATGTAGTTGATCTCGGACTTGGCGCGGTGCAGATCGGCGATCTCGTCGATGGCCGCGTGCACCACGTCGGGCGCCTCGTGCCAGGCTTCGAGGTCGAGGCAGCGCACGGTGCCGGAGAGCTCGGCGTGCTGCGGGATGACGTTCGGGGCGTGCCCCGACTCGATGCGGCCCCAGGTCAGGGAGAGTCCGCTGCGGGCGTCGACACGCCGGGCGACCAGCGCGGGCACGTCGGCGGCGACCCGGGCGACGGCCGTGACGAGGTCGGTGGTCAGATGCGGGCGCGCGGTGTGTCCGCCGGGGCCGTCGAGGGCGACCTCCAGACGGTCGCAGGCCGAGGTGATCGGGCCGGTGCGCAGCCCGATGCGGCCGACCTCGACCCGGGGGTCGCAGTGCACGGCGACGATCCGCCCCACCCCGTCGAGCACCCCCGACTTCAGGGCCTCCGCGGCGCCGCCGGGCAGCACCTCCTCGGCGGGCTGGAAGAGCAGCCGCACGGGACGCGGCAGGCGGCCCTGCCGGTGCAGCTCGGCGAGGACGAGCCCGGCGCCGAGGACGACGGTGGTGTGCACGTCGTGCCCGCAGGCGTGCGCCCGGTCGGGCACCGTGGAACGGTAGGGGCAGTCGGCCTTGGTGTCGGGGATGGGCAGGGCGTCGATGTCGGCCCGCAGGGCCAGCATCGGGCGCAGGCCGTCCCGGTCGCCGATGTCGCAGACGAGACCGGTCCCGCTGTCGAGCACACGCGGTACGAGCCCGGCCTGCTCCAGGCGGGCCTTGATCGCGGCGGTCGTACGGAACTCCTGGTTGCCGAGCTCCGGGTGCATGTGCAGGTCGCGGCGGAAGGCCACAAGTTCCGCGTGGAGCGCTTCCGGCAGGGTGCCGGGGAGCACGGCATCCCCGGGGTGTTCGGCCTCGGACTCTGGGGACATCAGCTGTTTCACCCTCTGAAGAGTAGGGCGATCGGGCGGCCAACCGACCCACGATCAACAAAACTTCAGCCCTCTAGGGGGACGAAATCTGGCCGCGCTACGCATGGGTACCGATCGAGATGGGTACACTCGCCCGGCTCACCGGACGATTGATCTTGTCGACCTCTGGGGCGTGTGCCCACTGCGAGGTCTCTCACACGCGGCCCGCCGGGTTGACCGCGGAGTCCACTGTCGGTGACCGCCCGGGGGTACCCGGGCGAATTCCGTCTTACACGGATACCACGACGGCCGCGCGGGCCCGTCCGGGAACGGCCACTACCGGACGACGGTTCGGAAACAGGCACGTGGGCGCCTCGACGGGGCTCGGCGGATTGTCGCCCCGTGGCCCGCACCGGGCGCCTCGGTCCTCTCCCACCTGCAGCGACACCAGGTGCCGAGCTCCGTCACTCCCGGCCGTCAGGGTGCCGGGAGGTGCAGCCGGTGACACCGCCGGCGGCAAGGTCGTCCCGATTGGACCACCAGGTGGACCACCAGGGGGATCGCCGACGGGGGGCCTCGTCGGCGGCCGGAGTTCGCCCGTGAGCCACATCACTCGGCCGATCGCGGCGGGGGCGATGAGTTCCGTACACCCGTCCGGTCTCATCTCCCGACAGCCCCGACAGCCCGACAGGGCACCGTACGAGCGCACAGGAGAGCACCCGATGACGACGCCCGCCGTGAAGGGTCCCGCCAGCTACTTCCCCTCCATCGAGAAGAAGTACGGTCGCCCGGTCGCGGAGTGGCAGGAGCTGATCCGCTCCTCGCCGCTCGTGAAGCACATGGAGCTCGTGGCCTGGCTCAAGGCCGAGCACGGGCTGGGGCACGGGCACGCCAACGCCCTGGTCGCGCACACGCTGGCGGAGGACAGCGGCAAGTAGCCGCGCGCGGGCCGGGCGGGAGGCACACGACCGAGGCCGGGGCCGTCATGGGTGACGGCCCCGGCCTCTCGCTCCGGGTGCTTCAGCGACCGCCGGCGGTCACGGCAGCGGTGCCGTGCACGCCGGTACTAGCCGGCGTAGGTCTCGAGCTCGGCGACCTTCGGGGTGCCCTTCGCGCTGGTGATCTCGAAGGTGACCTTCTTCAGCGAGGTGCCGGTGAAGGAGATCGGGCCGGCCCCGCTGCCGGAGGCCAGGACGGCACCGGTGTCGCCGTTCAGCACCCGCCAGGACCCGATGGTGCCCTCCGAACCCGCGGCCTCACGGACGTTGATCGCGGACACCTTGGTGGCCGTGCCCCACTTGACCGAGACGGACCCGGTCGCGCCCTGCGGCGACCAGTAGGTGTTCGGCTTGCCGTCCCGCACGTTGCCGTAGCTCGTGCCGTCGGCCCTTCCGGAGCCGTCGGAGCCGGCGCCGATGCTGAGGTTGGTGCCGCCGGGCAGGGTCGGCTCCTGCTCGTCCTCGGTGGGCTCCGGGGCGGGGGTCGTGGACTCGTCCTCGGTGGGCTCCGGCTCCGGGTCGGCCGGGGTCGGGTCCGAGGGAGCCGGGGTCTGCGGCGAGCAGGAGCCGTCCGACACCTTCAGGCCCTTGTTGGCGCCCGCCGTCCGGCTCACGATGGCCGGCACGCAGTCGGCCCCGTCGAGCTCGAACGTGTAGGGGATGCTGACCGTGGTGTTGGACTTCGGGTCGGGCCCGGCGGGCTTGTTGTCCCCGCTCGCCTTCGACCAGGTCACGTTGTCGAAGACATTGCCGCTGACCTGCCAGTAGCCGGCCGTGTCGGTGTAGAAGGTGCCGAGGACGTCCTTGGAGTCCTCGAAGTAGTTGTTGTCCACCTTGGCCTTGGCACCGGCGCGGACGTTGATGCCGGAGCTGTTCAGGCTCACGTAGTGGTTGTTGTACATGTGGGCCGTGCCGCCGCGCAGCAGGGGCGCACGGGAGTCGATGTTCTCGTACAGGTTGTGGTGGAACGTGATGAAGCTGTTCGAGACATCCGTCTCGCTGGAGCCGATGAGGCCGCCGCGGCCGGAGTTGCGCAGGGTGCTGTAGGACAGCGTCACGTACTTGGTGTCGTTCTTCATGTCGAAGAGGCCGTCGTAGCCCTCCGACTCACCGCCCGACGCCTCCAGGGTGGCGTGGTCGACCCAGACGTTGCGGACACCGTCCTCCATGCTGATGGCGTCGCCGCCGTTGGAGAGGGGGGAGCCGGACTTCTTGACGTTCTTGACGGTGACGTTCTGGATGATGATGTTGCTGCTGTTGCGGATGTGAATGCCGAGCTGGTCGAAGGTGGCGCCCTTTCCGACACCGACGATCGAGACGTTGCTGATCTCCTTGAGCTCGATGACGCCGGCGGCGGTGCTGCAGCTGTCCCCGGACACCTTCGCGGTGTTGCCGTGGTTGATGGTGCCCTCGACCTCGATGGTGATCGGGGTGTCACTGGCGGCCCGGTCGCACAGGGCCTGGTGGATCGCGGTGCCCGTCGTGGCGCGCACCGTCTTCCCGCCCTCACCCCCGGTGGTCCCGCCGTTCTGGGTGGCGAAGCCGGTGGCGCTCCCGGTCACCGCTGCCGACGCCTCGCCGGGCATCGACATGTACACACCGGTTCCGGCCGCGACGGCCACCGTGGCCAGCGCCGCCTGGAGCCGCAGCTTGGACTTCCTGTGGGACCTGGGGCGCCGGGTGTTGCTGCTGTGCGTCGTGGTCAACGTGCTCTGCTCTCTCCTGCGTCGGTGACGGTCCCCGACCGCGCTGAAAAGCATCGGGAGGTGGGTGGGGAACTCAGGTGTCGTGGACCGTGATGTGACCTGAAGTCGTCACCGGCGGAGGAGAGGTTGCCGCCCTGGTAAGGATTTCTCCCGGCGGGTTCTCAGCAGGGGCGCAGCGGGCACCCAGCGCGTTCGGGCGACCTCTCAGGAGGTCGTCGCGTGAGGTCCGCCGCCGACAGGGTCAGGCCGTGGTCACCGCCGACAGGCGGTGCACGTCCCGCGCCGTCGTCGTGACGCCGGCCAGAAAGCCCTGGGCCCGAGGTGAAGCGTGCCGGGTGAGCCAGGCCGGGTCTATGTCGCAGACGGCGACCTTGACGTCCGTGCCCGCCAGGGCCAGGGGCAGGGTGTGCACGACCGTGGACGGGAAGCTGAGGATGGTGCGGCCGATGGGGCCGCGGCGGGCGATCAGTTCCAGGGGGAGGTCGGGGCGGACCACCTCCAGACCCGTCTCCTGGGCCAGACGGTGGAGCTTTTCCGAGCTCTCCCGGCGGTGGGCGAAGTACCGGGCGGCACCGTGCGCACGGGCGAGCGCCCGTACCGCCTCCAGGTAGCGGTCACCGTCCACGACCCCGGTCTCGACCAGGGAGGTGCCCACGAGGTCGGCGCCCTTGGTGATGCGCGGGGGGCCGAAGCGGGCGCGGGTCCAGGCGAAGTCGTTCGCGCTGATCGTGACGCCCTCGGGGGTCTCGTCGATCGGCATGGAGGAGAAGACCTCCACGTGCCGGTCCGCGCCGGGGGTGAGGCGGTTGCGGGCGGCGGACGCGACCGGGGCGAAGAGCAGGTCGCGGGGGCCGGGGCGGCCGCCCTTGCGGTGCCAGCGCACGAGGCGTTCACCGCGGGCGAGCTGGGAGACGAACTCCATGGTCGCCGTGCCGTCGTCCACGACCACGAGGTCGGAGGCGCGGGTGATGGTCAGCAGGAGCTGTACGTAGCGGGAGAACGGGTCGCCCATCACCACCCGGTCCGCGGCGCGCAGCAGGGGAGTGAGGCCGGCGACCGTCTGGAACGGGGCCGTCGCGCCGCCCCGTGCCTCCTCCCACCGCACCTCGTATCCCTCGTTCCGCGCCAGCTCCGACATCCGCCGCAGCTGGCCGCGTGTCATGGGGTCGGTGGGCGCCAGGACGACCAGGGTGATGTCGGCGCCGGGGTTTCCGGGGAGACCCTGGTTCCCGGGGAGGCCAGGGCTCCCGGGGAGGCCAGGGTTCCCGGCAGATTCAGGCTTCCCCGGCAGCTCGGCGCCCCCGGCCCCGGCCCCGGAGAGCTCCGCGCCGTCGGTTTCCGACGCGGACCCCGCGCCGTGTCCCGCCGGGTCCTTGGCACCGGAGGCCGCACCGCGACCCGTACCGGCGGCCCCGCCCGGCCCCCCGCCGGAATCCCGGCCAGGATCCGATCCGGGGCCCGCCGCGCCGTCCCCGGTCGCGCCGGAGACACCGGAGGCATGGGCGTAGGCCCACTCCAGGACGTTCAGGAGCTGGACCGGACTCTCGACGAAGGCGAGAGTGCGGGGACGGGGGCAGGGGCCGGAGGTGCCGGCGCGGGGTCTCATCTGCGTACGGCCGTCTCGTCCGTCGTGGCGGGGGGTCAGACCGTGACCGGCTCGCCCGCCGCCGCGGCGATCTCCGCCTCGGCGACGATGCCCTGGACGCGGCGCAGCTTCTTCATCGGGCCGAGCTCGGAGTCATACACCTTCTTGACGCCGTCGCCGAGGGAGGCCTCGATGGTGCGGATGTCACGGACCAGGCGGGCGAGGCCCTGCGGCTCGACGGAGGCGGCCTGGTCGGAGCCCCACATCGCGCGGTCGAGGGTGATGTGGCGCTCGACGAAGGTGGCGCCGAGGGCGACCGCGGCCAGCGTGGTCTGCAGGCCCGTCTCGTGGCCGGAGTAGCCGATCGGGACGTTCGGGTACTCGGCCTGGAGGGTGTTGATCACGCGGAGGTTGAGCTCCTCGGCCTGCGCCGGGTAGGTCGACGTGGCGTGGCACATCAGGATGTTGTCGCTGCCGAGGACCTCGACCGCGTGGCGGATCTGCTTCGGGGTCGACATGCCGGTGGAGAGGATGACCGTGCGGCCGGTGGCGCGCAGGGCGCGCAGCAGCTCGTCGTCCGTGAGGGAGGCGGAGGCCACCTTGTGGGCGGGGACGTCGAACTTCTCCAGGAAGGCGACGGCCTCGGTGTCCCACGGGGAGGCGAACCAGTCGATCCCCTTCTCCTTGCAGTACTCGTCGATCTGGCGGTACTCGTCCTCACCGAACTCCACCCGGTGGCGGTAGTCGATGTAGGTCATGCGGCCCCAGGGGGTGTCGCGCTCGATGTCCCACTGGTCGCGCGGGGTGCAGATCTCCGGGGTGCGCTTCTGGAACTTCACCGCGTCGCAGCCCGCCTCGGCGGCCACGTCGATCAGCTTGAAGGCGTTGTCGAGGTCGCCGTTGTGGTTGATGCCGATCTCGCCGGTGATGTAGACGGGGCGGCCGGGGCCGGCCTCGCGGGTACCGAACGTACGGATGCGGGAGTTGGAAGTCACAGCGCTCATGGCGGCAGATGTCCTTACTGGGGGAGGGAATCGAGAGAGGGGCCGAGGATCCAGCTGGCGATCTCTCGGATCGCGCCGTCGCCACCGGGGACGGTGGTGACCGCGCGTGCGGCGCCGCGCACGACGTCGTGGGCGCTCGCGACCGCCACGGGCCAGCCGACGAGGGCGAAGCACGGGAGGTCATTGACGTCGTTGCCGACGTAGAGCACGCGCTCCGGCGCGATGCCCTGCTCCTCGCACCACTGCTTCAGCGCGAGGTCCTTCCGGTCGATGCCGTGCAGCACGGGAATCTGCAGCTTCCGTGCGCGGGCGGCGACGACCGGGTTCTGCTCCGTGGACAGGATCAGCATCGTCAGGCCGCTCCGGCGGAGGGCCGCGATACCGAGGCCGTCCCCGCGGTGCACGGAGACGAGCTCCCGTCCATCGGAATCGACGAGCACCCGGTCGTCGGTCTGGGTGCCGTCGAAGTCCAGTACGACCGCGTCGATGTCGTCGGCGGTCGGGAGGGCGCCGGGCCTGTCCGCGTCGAACAGCGGCGCGAGGGCCCGGGCGCGGGCGAGGTCGTGCGGGTCGTCGATCTCCAGCACGCGCGCCGGGTCGGTGCGCACCAGTTCGGTGTGGCCGAAGAAGCGGTGCCGGTGCCGGCGGAAACCGGCCGCGTCCATCGCGTAGGCGGCGCCGGTCTCCAGCAGGTCCTGGGGGCGGTCCTGGCGGCGCGGGCGGAAGGACTTGTCGTGGTTGACGCCGTACCCGCCCTCCGTGACCGTCGCTCTGGTGACGGTCACCGCTCCCGCGGCGGCCGCCGTGGCCGCGGCGTCGGCGACCGCCGGATCGTCGGCCGCGTCCCGCCAGATGAAGCCGTGGAAGGGCGCCACGGTCACCGCCGTGTCGGCGCCGTTCTCCACGACGGCGGCCGCGACCCCGTCGATGTCCTCGCCGCGCAGGAACGGGCTGGTGCACTGGACCAGCAGTACGGCGTCGACCGACGCGCCGTGCAGCGCCTCGTGCGCGTCCATGGCGTGCAGCACGGCGGCCTCGGAGGTGGCGGTGTCACCGGCGATGGCGGCGGGCCGCAGCACCACCTCGGCGCCGGCCTGACGGGCGGCGGCCGCGATGGCCTGGTCGTCGGTGGACACGATCACGTCGGTCACCAGCCGGGACGCGCGGCACTCGCGCACGGCGCGCGCCACCAGCGGTACGCCTCCGACGGGCGCCAGGTTTTTCGCGGGCACGCCCTTGGAGCCGCCCCGCGCGGGGATCACCGCGAGCACCCGGGACACCGTGGCGCCCCCGCCCGCTTCCGGGTTGGTCATGGGATCGACTCCTAGCGGCGCAGGTACAGGTACAGGGACAGGGACAGGTGCGGCTGCGGGGGCAGACGCAGATGCTTGACGTGGGACACGGCCGCCGGCGCTCACAGCTCCCCCATGCGCCGGATGACGGGGGCGACCCGCTGCACCCCGTGCCGGTAGGCGCCGCGCGCCGCCCGGCGCACGATCTGCCGGACCGGGCCGGGCTCCTTGTCGGCGGCGGGCGCGCCGGGCAGCGGGCTGCCGTCCGGGCCGAGGTGGTGGCGGGCGAGGATGCCGGGCAGATAGCCGGGGGCGGTCGCGGGTGTGTAGTACGGGGTGAGCGGTGCCAGGCCGCCGGGCTGCGCGAGCAGCTTCGCGATGCGCTCGCGGGCGGCGTCGAAGGCGGTGTCGTACGAGCCGTCCGCGGCGACGCCCTGCCGGGCCACCCACTCCTCGTCGGGCACCGGGCGGTGTCCGGCGTCGAGCCGGTCCCAGGAGGCGAGGCATCCGGAGCCGACGAAGTGGTGGTTGCCGAGCGCCTCACGGATGCCGAGGTCGGTGAGCACCACGGTCGGGATGCGGCGGTGCAGCGACTCCAGGGCGGCCGTGGAGCTGACCGTCACCAGCAGGTCGGTGCGGTCCAGGACCTCGCCCATGTTCCCGTAGGCCAGGCGGAAGTTGGGCGGCAGGTCGTGCTTCTGTGCGAGCTTCTGGTACGGAAGCTCCTCGATGTGCGTGGTGTGCTCGCCGGGCTTGGAGCGCAGCTTCAGCACCACGTCCCGCTCGGGGTGCAGCCGGGCGTGCCGGATCAGCCGGTCCAGCAGGTACGTACGGTCCTTGCGGCTCTCCGGCACGGACGGCTGGGCGGCGAAGACCACCGTGTACGGGTCGTGCTCACCGGTGTAGGCCGCACCGCCCAGGAAGGGCAGCGCCACCTCCGTCACCGAGGAGGCGTCGGCGCCGACGCCCTCGTACACGGCCCGGAAGCGCTCCGCGTCCTGCCGGGAGTTCGCGAGGACGAGGTCCGCGCCGTGCCGCAGCAGCAGACCGTCGGCGAGCTTCTCGTAGACGACACCGACGTAGCCGGTGACGACGACGGGCCGCTTCTCGCGTCCCTCCCAGACCCGCTTCAGGCCGTGCAGCATCGCCTGGACCCCGCCGCCGACCAGGGAGAGCACGACGATGTCGTACGTCTCCTCGGCCATGGCGCGCAGGAACTCGACGGCCGTGACCTCCCGCAGGGAGTCGGCGCGCACCCCCACCTCCCGCAGCTGCCGGGCCGTGGGCGTGGCCCGGCCGCGCAACAGGAATCCGTCCAGGGCGGGGCCGACTTGCGCGCCCTCGCGCGGTCCGGCTTCCATGGACGGGCCCGGGGCGATACGGCCCGCGGTCAGCGCACCCCATTTCCAGCGGGTGTCGGAGTCCGCGAGGACGGCGATACGCGGGGGGTTCGATGTACTTGGTGGCACGGGAAAGACGCTAGGAAGCGATTCCTAGGTGTGGGCCAACCACGACTCAACGAAAAGTTAACAACACCCCACCGAGAGCCGAACTGGCTCGTCAGAGAGCGGGAAGTACACGGGATGCACCATTCCGACACATGGAGTTCACCCGCCGTACGCTCAACGGAAAGTTCCGCTGCCGGGCGGACTCCTAACCTTTCGCAGGTGCCAAAGCTCTCCGTCATCGTGCCGTTCTACAACGTGCAGCAATACGCCCCGGACGCCCTCAGAAGTCTTCGGACGAACGCCGGAAGCGACATCGAGTTCGTATTGGTCGACGACCATTCGAAAGACGAGACGGCCGCCATTGTCGAACGCGGTGCCGAGGAACTCTCCGGTGTCGCCCAGGTGCGATTCATCCGCCACGAGGCGAACGGCGGGCTCGCCACCGCCCGTAACACCGGCCTGGACGCGGCGCGGGGCGAGTATCTGACGTTCCTGGACGGCGACGACTGGCTGGCCCCCGGGTACCTCGCCGAACTGGTGTCGGCCATCGAGGAGCTGGGCTGCGACTTCGTGCGCACCGACCACGTCCGGGCCACCGCGCGCGCCCGGAGCGTGCACCGGGCACCGGTCGGACTGCGCGGTGAGGTCATGGATCCGCGCGAGGCGATCCTGCCCGCCGACCGCACGACCTCGGTGGACTACGCGTACGCCTGGGCCGGCGCCTACCACCGCCGGCTGCTGGACAAAGGCCTGCTGCACTTCACCGACGGGCTGCGGACCGCCGAGGACCGGCCCTGGATCTGGAAGCTGCACCGTGAGGCGGAGTCGTTCGCCGTGGTGAACCTGCTCGGCGTGTTCTACCGGCGCGGGGTCGCATCCTCCCTCACGCAGGTCGGCGACGCCCGTCAACTGCACTTCATCCGCGCCTTCGACCAGGTCGTCGAGGAGACCGCGGCCGACCGGGACGCCGCGACACTGCTGCCGAAGGCGGTGCGCACCTACTGCGCGATCATCGCGCACCACCTCTCGGACGAGAGCAAGTGGGAACCGGCCGTGGCCAAGCAGCTGCGGGTGATGGCTGCGGCGGCGATAAAGCGCATGCCGCAGGACATCCTCGCCGATGTGCTCGACACCATGGACGTGCGGCGCGCCGCCACGCTGCGGCGGCTGCGGCGCCGGATCACCACAGCGAAGGCGGCTGCCTGATGCCCCGTACCACCCAGATCTTCTGTGTCTCCACGCTGTACGGCGCCGCCACCGTGGCCGCCGCGCTCGACTCCGACTGCTTCGCCGAGGCGGACCGCCGGCTGCTGCTGGTGTGCAACAACGCCGCGACCCCGGAGACCACTCCGGCCGTCGACGAGATGCCGGGCTTCGCGCCGCTGCGCGACCACTTCGACGGCGTGCTCTCGTACAACGAGGCCATCAGCCCCTTCCACCCCGGTTCCTGGTCGCCGCGCGCCGACGATCTGCCGCTGTTCGAGCGGTATCTGCGGCGGCTGTGGGGCCTGGGCGACGACCGGGTGACGCTGGTCCTGGAGTCGATCCAGGTCAACCCGTCGCTGGCGCTGGCCCAGGTGTTCACCGGCGCCCCCGTCGACGTCTACGCCGACGGGCTGATGAGCTACGGCCCCACCCGCAGCAAGCTCGACCCGCTGGTCGGCACGCGCGTACGGCGGCTGCTCCACCTGGACCTGGTGCCGGGGCTGAAGCCGATGCTGCTCACCGAGTTCGGCGTACCGGCGCAGCTGGTGCCGGCACAGGCCTTCCTGAAGGTGCTCAGCGGCCTCACCGGCGCGTCCGGTGAGCTGCCGGCGGTGCCGCAGGACGCGGCGCTCCTGCTCGGGCAGTACCTGTCCGCGCTGAACATCCTCTCCCCGGCCGAGGAGGAGGAACTGCACGTCCGGATGGTGCGGGGCGCCGTCGCACGCGGCCATCGCTCCGTCGTGTTCAAGCCGCACCCCACCGCCCCGGCCCGGTACAGCCGCGCCCTGGAGACCGAGGCCGAGAAGCTCGGCGTCGACCTGACCGTCCTCGACTCGCCCCTGCTCGCCGAGGTGCTGTTCGAGAAGGCACCGCCCGCGCTGGTCGTCGGCTGCTTCTCGACCGCGCTGTTCACCGCGTCCGCGTTCTACGGCCTGCCGGTCGCCCGTATCGGCACCGAGGAGCTGCTGGAGCGGCTCACGCCGTACCAGAACAGCAACCGCGTCCCGGTCACCCTCGCCGATGTGCTGCTGCCCGCCCTGGAGGACGGACAGAGCGACGGGCAGAGCGGCGAGGCCCTCCCGGACGGGCTGCTGGGCGAGCTGGTCACGACGGTCGGCTTCACCATGCAGCCGCAGGTCTACCCGAAGCTGCGCCCGGTGGCGGAGCGGTTCCTCGCCGAGCACTTCGGACCCCGTACGCAGCGCTACTTCAAGCGCCGCCGCCTGACCTCCCTGGGTCTGCCCGGCGGTATCCCGCAGCGGCTGGCCTTCCTGCCCCACAACTCCACGGCCCGCCGGATGGTCCGCCGGGCGCGGGCGCTGAAGAAGGCGGTCAAACGCTGAGGGCGGCGGCCGAACACTGACCACGGCGGCCGAACACTGACGACGGTACGACGGTGACGGGTGGGCCACCCGGGAGGGGTTGCGGAACGTGGCCCGCCCCACCGGGCCGACCGGTACCCGAGCCGGAGTGTTCACCCAGCATGCACCGCGCGGCCACCTGCGATCACTCGCGTTGGGGCACATTCGTCCTTCGATCGGAGGACGGTGGACGGCATGACGAACCCCCTGGCGGGACTGTTCAAGGCACGGCAGAGAGAGGCCGCCAGGCAGGACCTGTTCGCCCGGAGCATGCGCCGGTGCGGGGAGTACCTCGCGGCGCACGGCGACCGGCCCACTCCCCGGCAGGCCCGGCTCACGCAGGCGATCGGCGTCCTGGCCACGTCCCTGGATGCGGCCGACGAGGACCCCTTCGACGCCCTGCTCCAGGTCGGTGAGCGCGCCCTGGAGGCCGGCGGGCAGAGCGAACTGGACCTCGCCCTGAGCCTCGCCGAGACGTCGACCGGGATCCGCCGGCAGTCCAAGGGCGCCTGGCGGCTGCGCGGCCTGGCCCTGGACGGGCTCGGCCGCGGCGACGAAGCCCTGGAGTGCTACGAGCGCTACCTGACGCTGTCGCAGGCCGGCGCCGCGGCGCCGAAGGTGGTCCGCAGGACGGACACCCTGCGACGCCGGCGGGCCTGCCTCGACGCGGCCGTCGCGCTCTTCCCCCAGGCCGCCTCCCCGCTGCGCGACCTGCTCGGCCGGCCCACCGAGAGCACGGCGCCGGAGTTCGCCTCCTATGTACGGGCACGGGTGGCCGAGCACGGCCCGGGTGATGCCAGGGTGCGGCGCCTGCTGGAGCTGTACGGCAGCTACCGGAGGCTCGTCGAGCGGGACGCGACGCCCGACGCGCTGATCGGCACGACCGCCCCGATCGGCGTCGGCGGTCTGCGCGGCCTCGTCGCGGGGCGGACGGTGTGCCTGGTGTCGGGTGCCGAGGAGGTCGCCGCGAGCGGGCTGGGCGCCGAGATCGACCGCTATGACCTGGTGGTGCGCTGCGACTCCTTCCGTATCCGCGCGGAGGGCACCGGCGAGCGCACCGACCTGCACGCCGTCTCGCTGCGGGGCGACACCCCGTGGGACGGTCCCGCCTGGACGCGGCCGGCCGGGACCCGGCTCGTGTTCGGCGACCCGGCGGCGGGGTGGCGCCGCGCCCTGCGGGAGCGGCTCGTGCCCGGAGCGCAGAAGCACGTCGGCGACGCCTCCCTCCGCCGGCCCCTGCACGACCCCGCGCTGCTGGGCGAGGGCGGCTGGGAGAAGGGGACCACCACCGCCTTCACCGCCCTCCGGCTGCTGGACTTCCTGGATGTCAGCCCCCGCCTGGACCTCATCGGCTTCGGCCTGCCCGGCCGGCTGAGACCGAGAGAGGCCGAGTGGGTCATGGACCGCGCGACGCACGTCGACGACAGCAAGATGAGGATCGCCCTGCGATGACCCGCTCCTCCGTCTCCTCCGCTCCCTCCGCCTCCTCCGCGGACGACCGCAGAACCGTCACCGGCAAGCGCCGGATCGCCTTCGCCGTCCACACCGACGAAGCCCGTCTGCCGGGTCTGCCCACGCTGCTGCGCAGCCTCGCGCTGACCAACCCCGGCGTGTGCGAGGACTTCGTGGTCCTGCACCCCGGACTGGCCGACTCCGCGTTCGACGCGCTGCGCCGGCTGCACCCGCGCATCGTCACGCGCCGCGCCGACAGCCGCATGGACGTCTTCCGGCTGGAGGGCTACGACACGGTCATCGCCCTCACCCCCGCCATGGTCGTGCTGGGGGACATCGGCGAACTGCTGCGGATGCGCCGCGGTGTGGGCGCGGTCCCCCAGCTGGTGTGCGGCAGCGGGGGTGCGGAGCGGCGCGCCGTCCTGCCGGAGGGTCTGCTCGTCATCCAGCGCGCCGACGCGGACGACGCCGTGACGAAACGGTTCGCCCGTCTCACCGGCGACGACGACCCGGCCCTGGCGCACGACGGCGACCCAGGCGCGGTGCTCGCCGGCGACCCGGGCACGACACCCGCCGACGGCCTGATCCCGGTCGACGCGCGGTACGACTTCCTCACCCGCCGGCTGCACGACGACACGCCGGTCCCCGCCAACGTCGCCGTCCTGCACTTCACCGGCCCCGCCGACGCGCCCGGATACGGCCCGGCGGCCGAGGCGCGGCGCCGCTTCGAGATGAGCGACGAGGACTTCTGGGCCGCCTACTGCGCCCTGCCCGGCGGCAAGCACGCCGACCTCCTGGCGCACTGCGCGCCGCCCCTGCTGGAGAGGCGCCCCTCCCTGGGTCTGGCCCGTACGGTCGCCGACGTGTACCGCAGGCAGGGCCGTTACGACGAGGCCGTCGACGTACTGGCCCCGGTCGTGGCCGACCGGCTGGACGCGCCGCGGTGCCAGGAGACGCTCGGCCTCTGCCTGATGGCACTGTCGCGCTACGACGAGGCCGAGGCGCATCTGCTGCTGGCGGGGGCGTCACCCGACGTCGCGCCCCGCGCCTTCGCCCAGCTCGCCCGTCTGGCCTGGCTGTGCGGACGCGAGGAGGACGCGCACGCGTACGCCCGCGAGGGCCTGGCCGCCGACCCCACCGACGCCGGGTGCCATGCCTGGTACGTCCGCACTCGTCCCAACGGCCCGGACAGCACGAACAGCCCGGCCGACCGGGACGGCCCGAACGGCCCGGACGGCCCGGATACGCGGAAGCCGGCCGCTCCCGCGGAGCAGCTGGCGCACGTGGCCCTGTTCGCGGAGGGCCAGGAGAACGCGGGCGACAAGGTGCTGCCCGAGGCCGTGCGCATGTGCTTCGGCACCGACACCGGTCCGCGCCGCTGGTATCAGCAGCCGGTGCACCGGCTGGTCGACGAGGCGGCGCTGGAGCGGCTGAACGCGCGGCGCGGGGTGATCGTGGGCGGGGGCGGGCTCTTCCTGCCGGACACCTCGCCCAACGGCAACAGCCACTGGCAGTGGAACATCCCGGACGACGTCCTGGCCCGGATCAGCGTGCCCCTGGCGGTGTTCGCCGTCGGCTACAACGTGTTCGACGGACAGCTCTACCGCCGTGAGCGGTTCGCCGGGAGCCTGCGGGCGCTCGTCGAACGGTCGGCGTTCTTCGGGCTCCGCAACCACGGCTCGATCGAGCGGGTCCGCGAGCTGCTCCCCCGTGAACTGCGCGACCGGGTGCGCTACCAGCCGTGCCCGACCACGGTGGCACGGCACCTCGTCCCCGGCTGGACCGACCCGGCCGAGCGGTCCGGCACCGTCCTGGTCAACTGCGCCTACGACCGGGAGGGGCTGCGCTTCGGCCACGACTACGGCCACTTCCTCGCCCAGATGGCCGTCGCGCTGCGGAGGCTGCGGGACCGGGCCGACGTACGGTACGCGGCCCACATGCCCGCCGACGAGAGGTTCGTGCACGACCTGCGCCGGGAGCACGGCCTCACGCTGCCCGTCGAGCAGCTCTACGACATGTCGAACGACGGCATCCGCGACCTGTACCGCCGTGCGCTGCTGGTGATGGGGATGCGCGGGCACGCGGGAATGATCCCCTTCGGCTGCGGGACCCCGATCCTCAGCCTCGTCTCCCATCCGAAGCTCGCCTATTTCCTGTCCGACATCGGCCACCGGGAATGGGGACTGTCCGTGCACGACCGGGACCTGGGCCACCGGCTCGCGGAACGGGCGGCCGCGGTTCTCGACGACCACGCGGCCGCCGTGGCGGACGTGTACGACGCCCAGGATTTCCTGTGGAGGACCACCCGGTCGAACCTCGACGAGCTCGGGATAATCCTCGGCCGGGCATGAGACGTCAGGAATTCACCTTTAGCGCGAACAGAGTTCACCGTTCCGCATCCCGGACGACACCGTTTCTCAAAGGAGACAGCTAGCCTGTTCTAATCTCAACCTCCGATACGTGAGAGGCCCGCGTGCCCAGACTGTCCGTTGTGGTTCCCATGCACAATGTGGGGGCCTTCGCCGAAACCACTCTGCGAAGTCTCGCCAACAACGCGGACCCCGAATTCGAGTTCGTGATCGTCGACGACTGTTCCACGGACTCGACGCCCTGGTCGATCGACCGCTGGGCGGAGAAACTCCCCCGCGCCAAGGTGATCCGGCACGAGCGGAACGTGGGCATCGCACACGCCCGCAACAGCGGTATCGACGCGGCCGAGGGCGACTTCATCACGTTCCTCGACGGCGACGACTGGTACGCCCCGGGGCATCTGGCCGAACTGGTGGCCACCGTGGAGGAGTTGGGCTGCGACTTCGCCCGCAATGACCACGTCCAGGCCACCGGTACCCAGCGGGTGATCCGGCGGCCCGCGGCCCCGGTGCGCAACGCCGTGATGGACCCCCGCGACGGCATAGCGCCCGCCGACATGGAGACGATGGTCGACTACCCCTTCGTCTGGGCCGGGATCTACCGCCGGCACCTGTTCGACGACGGCGGCATGCGCTTCGCGACCGAACTGCGCACGGCCGAGGACCGGTTGTGGATCTGGCGTCTGCATCTGAAGGCCAGGACGTACGCGTCCCTCGATCTGCACGGGGTGTTCTACCGGCGCGGAGTCGCGACCTCGCTCACCCAGATCAAGGACGACCGTCAGCTGGATTTCATTCCGGCGTACGACGCGCTGCTGGAGGACGTACGGAACGACCCGGAGAGTGAACGTTTCCTCATCAAGGCCGTGCGCACCTACTGCGCCATGATCGCCTTCCACATCGGCAAGGCGAACGAGTACGAGCCCGCAGCGGCCCAGCGGCTGCGGCATGAGGCGCGCGCCGCGCTCCACCGCATGCCCCAGCGAGAGCTCGAGACGACCCTCAAGACCATCGACGCGAAGAGGAGCAGGTTGCTCAGCCGCCTGCGCGACGGGCGGAAGGTTGCCTGAGTCCATGCCCCGCAGAACCCAGATATTCCAGGTCTCGACCCTGTACGGAGCGGCCACCGTCGCCGCGGCGCTCGAAGCCGGCCTGTTCGGGCCGCGCCCCGATGCCCGGCGCATCCTGCTGGTCTGCAACAACGCCGCCGTACCGGAGGCCGCGCTGCGCCTGGACGAGATGCACGGTTACGAGCGCATCGCCGGCCGGTTCGACTCGGTGATCAGCTGGAACGAGGAGATACGGCCGTTCCACCCGAGCGTCTGGGGCCCGAGGGGGAACGACACCGCGCTCTGGCAGAAGGCGTTCCGGCTCGCCTGGGGCATCGGCGAACGGGACCTGGTCGACCTGGCCGTCGAGTCGATCCAGGTCAACCCGGGCCGCGCGCTGGCGGCCATCTTCTCCGAGGCCGCCGTCCATGTGTACGCCGACGGACTGATGAGCTACGGCCCGACCCGGGACAGGCTGCCGCAGACCATGGCCAGCCGTATCGCGCGGCTGCTCCACCTCGACCTGATCCCCGGTCTGAAGCCGCTGCTCCTGTCCGAGTACGGCGTCCGGCCCGAGATCGTCCCGGACGAGGCGTTCCGCGAGGTGCTCGACGAGATCTCCCAGGACGCGGCGGACGACCCACGGCTAGCACCCGTCCTGGCGGAGAGGCCGACGGCCGTGCTGCTGGGCCAGTACCTGGCGGCCATCAACATCCTGAGCGAGCGGGAGGAGGAGGACCTCCACGTCCGTATGCTCACCGGGGCCGCGCGCGCCGGTCACCGGTCCGTGGTCTTCAAGCCCCACCCCACGGCCCCCGCCGGCTACTCGGCCGCGCTGAGCAAGGCGGCGGCGGAGGCGGGTGTCCGGCTCACCGTGCTGGACGCGCCCCTGCTGGCCGAGACGCTCTACCGGCACTGCGCCCCGGAACTCGTCGTCGGCTGTTTCTCCACGGCCATGGTGACCGCCTCCGCCTACTACGACGTGCCCGTCGCCCGGGTGGGGACCGGCCTGGTGATGCGGAACCTGAAGCCCTACCCGAACAGCAACCGCATACCGCTGGCGATCGTCGACCACCTGGTGCCCGACCTGGAGCGCGGCCAGCGCCCGGCCCTCGTCGGCGCGGCCCCGGAGTCGCTGTCATCGCTGGTCCGGGCGATCGGTTTCTGCATGCAGCCCACGTCGTACGCGAACCTGCGGGAGTCGACGGTGACCTGGCTGCGGAACCACCTGGCCGACAGCCCCGCCTACTACTTCCCCGAGCTGCGGCTGGCCGAGCTGGACCTGCCCGGCAGCCGCCCGCGGGCACGCGCGGAGTTCAAGGTGCGGCGTGCGCGGCAGGCGGGGCGCGCGGCGGTACGCGCGGCGATACGCCGCGGCACCGGGAAGTGACCCGTCCCGGCTTCTGACACGTGCTGTGGGCAGGGGCCCACTCTTCAACGCCTGCACAACGCCCGCACATCGAGAACCATGGGAGTCCCGCGGTGTCGAACGAAACCGCCGTACGTCTGCCACAGCAGAGAAGCGCCCCCTCCGGGCAGAGCGCCGAACCGCGGGAGCACCGCTTCGACGTCGACCTGATGCGGCTGATCTGTTCCGCCACCGTCATGCTGGGCCATGTGGGCGCCCAGTTCATCGTCTCGACCGGTAACGACCCGGCGAACGGCGCCGGGTCGTACTGGGCCGGGCATGTGGCCGAGGCGCTCAACCCGTTCGCCGTCCCCATGTACTTCGCCATCGCCGGGTGGGCGGTGCTGGTCGGCGCTCCCCCGCGGGACAGCGACCGCATGTGGAAGAGACTCGTCCGCAACACCGTCCCGATGTTCGCGTGGACGGCGATCTACCTGGTCTGGGCCTGGCTGCGGAACCGCAACGACGAGCCCATGACCGAGCTGGCGGTGGACTCCCTCTTCGCCTCGGTACAGCCCGCCTACCACCTGTGGTTCATGTACACCTACATCCCGATCATCGCGCTGCTCGCCTTCGCGATGCTGATCAGGGCGGGACAGCGGCCCTATCGCCTGGGAGCGGTCCTGCTCGGTATCGCGGTCCTGCCGAGTGTGCTGGACACGCTCGCCGAGCTCACGGGCCGGGAAATGCCGTCCGTCGCCTGGGGATTCGGCACCTACTCGCTGGTCTACGCGGTCGGCGGCGCGCTGCTGTTCGCCCTCCCGGCCAGGTCCGGACGGTGGCGCCTGCCGCTGCTCGTCGTGCTGCCGCTCACGATGGCCGGCAGCCTCTGGTACAACACGCAGGTCCACTACGTGATGCCCAACGCGCACCTGTTCGTCGCCCTCATGGCCATCTGCGTACTGCTCCTGATCAGCAGGATCCGCATCCCCGAGAAGCGGCGGCCGCTCCTGAAGAAGCTGGCCGGCGCCGCCCTCGGTGCCTACATGGTGCATGTGCTGTTCGTCGAGGAGATCGTGCGGCCCCTGGTGTCGCCTGACCTGAGCGGACCGGTGGCGGGGCTGCTGCTGGCCGGTCTCCTGGCCGTCGTCCTGACGCTGTCGTTCGCCACCAGCCTGCTGTGGGGGAAGCTGAACCTGCGGCGCCTGCTCGGCTGACCGACCGATCCGGGTGCCTGCGGCACGAGTCCCGCAAGCACCGGCCATATGGATGTCGCCACCTGGCCACTTCGCCCTCATCCCACGCCTCTTTCGTCACAGGAGACACCAGGAGACACCTCCACCCTGTCCGCGAGCCGCACCATTTCGCACCGAACTTCCCGACTTCCCGACTTCCCACGGATTGAGGTCTTCGGTTCCATGACAAGCCGCTCCCTGCTGACCAGTTCGGCCTCCCGGCGCCTGCTGCGCCCGGTCGCCGACCTCATCGACCGCCGCATCGAGCGCCGGATCCGCTCGGCCGCGGCCGAGCACGCCGCGCAGAACGAACGCGTCCGCACCGCGGCCGAGGTGGTGACACAGCAGCAGCTCACCATCGATCTGCTGCTCGGCTCCCGCGCCCGCGGTCTCTCGCGCCTCGTGCACCAGGGCCCCCTCGACCGCCTGCACGCCGAGGTGGCGGAGCTGGCCGGGGACCGTGACGCCGCCCTCCGCAATGTCGCCTCCGCCTACCGGCTGCTCATCGCGCTGGAGTCCCTCGGGGTGGGCCGGATCGCCGGCGGCACCATGAACATCTGCGGCAAGCTGGGGACCATACCGCTGCTCGACCCGCCGAACGACGAGATACTCGAGATCGGCACCCTGTACGGCATGTTCTCCACCGGGCTGATCCGGATGATGGAGCGCGACGGCCGCAGTCCGAGCGTGACGATCGTGGACCCCTTCGCCGGCATCCAGCTCCAGCCCGGGACCGACCGGCGCCCCGACCCCTCCGGCGCCCCCGTCGACGAGCACGCCGTCCGCACCAACCTCACCCTGGCCGGCCCGGCGGGCGCCGCCGCCCGGATCCAGCGGGGATTCTCCGCGGACCCCGACACCCGCGCGGCCGTGTCGGACCGCAGCTACGGCGTGATCGTCATCGACGGCGACCACTCGGCCGAGGGCGTCCTCGCCGACCTCGAGTGGGCCGAGCAGATCGCCGCCCCCGGCGCGGTGATCGTCCTCGACGACTACGGCGACCCCAAGTGGACGGGCGTCAAGGAGGCCGCGGACAAGTACCTGGCGGGCGAGACGCGGTTCACGTACCTCGGGAAGGCCGCGCTCTCGGCGTTCCTGCGGGCGTCCTGAGAAGGATCAGGAGGTCCCGGCACATCGAGGTGAACTCGTGGGGACGAACGCGCAAAGGACCGTTCCTCCGACCGGGAGTCCCCCGGGCCGCCCCATAAAATCGCCGGGGACGCACAGCCGAACCCGCAGCGCACTGCGAGGGGTACCAGCATGACCGAGACGGTCGTGAGCACGTCGACCTCACAGCCCGCCGCGGCTGTCCGCGCCCACGAGCGGAGCCGCACGGTCCCACCCGTGCCGGTGCCCGGGCGCCGGGAGAGCAGGCTCCGGGCGCTGGACGGACTGCGGCTGGTCGCCGCGCTGATGGTGGCGGTGTACCACTACGCCGGCCGCGGCGGTGACGTCGCCGCGGCCTGGGGCACCTCGCCGAAGACGCAGTTCCCCACCCTGCACTCGTTCGCCGCCTACGGCTGTCTCGGTGTCCAGATCTTCTTCGTGATCAGCGGCTTCGTGATCTGTATGAGCGGCTGGGGCCGGCCCCTGAAGTCGTTCTTCGCCTCCCGCGCCGCACGGCTGCTGCCCGCCTACTGGGCGGCGGTCGTCCTCGTGACGGCCGTGTTCGCGCTGCCGGTCGTGGCGTACGACGCGGTCTCCCCCAGCGACGCGCTGGTGAACCTGACGATGCTGCAGCAGCCGCTGGGCGTGGACCGGGTGCTCGGCGTGTGCTGGACGCTGTGGGCGGAGGTCCGCTTCTACGCGCTGTTCGCCCTGTGCGTCGTGCTGCCGGGCGCCACCAGGCGGCGGGTCGTGATGTTCTGCGCGGCCTGGACGCTCGCGGCGGTGATCGCCGAGGCGGCGAACGAGCCGCTGCTCGACCTGGTCCTGATGCCCGAGTACGCGCCCTTCTTCGTCGGCGGCATCGGGATCTACCTCGTCCATCGCGACCGGCGGGACGTGTACGGGTGGGGCATCGTGGCCGTGAGCTGGCTGATCGGGCAGCACTACGCGGTGCGCAACCTGTGGAACGCCGCGGACCCGAACGCCTTCGCCCACCGCACCTCGTTCGGCATCATCCTCGTCGTCACCGTCGGCTTCGCAGCCGTCACCGCGGTCGCGCTGGGCCTGCTGAAGTGGGCCGACTGGCGCTGGCTGACGGCCGCCGGAGCCCTGACGTACCCCTTCTACCTGGTCCACGAGCACCTCGGCTGGGTGGTGATCCACGCCCTGCACATCGGCCTGCGCCTGCCGTCCTCCGTGACCTTCGCCCTGACGCTCGCCTCGATGCTGCTGCTCGCCCGGCTGCTGAACCGCTTCGTGGAGAAGCCGCTGACGCCGCGGCTGCGGGCGGCACTGTCCCGGCCCGGTGGGCGCTGACGGGGAGGCGTCAGGCGACGCCGTACCGGGCCCCGATTCCGGCGATCAGCAGCTCCAGCCCCTCCTCGAACTGCCGGTCGTAGTCCTGGAACATCTCCTCGCCCGCCCGTGCCGCCAGCGGGAAGCCGGCCATCGCCCGGGCGCGTTCCGCCAGGTCGTACCCCTCGCGGCGCTCGCCGGGCAGCGGTTCGACACCCTGCTCCTCGGTGACGAATCCGAGGGTGTAGAGATACGTCGTCGACAGGGCACGGGCCGCCTGGGCGAGGGTGAAGCCGGAGGCCGTGAAGTGGCGCAGGTTCTCCTCCATCTGCTCCGCGTGCTCGATGCCGGTGAAGCGTGAACCGCTGAAGACCCGCGCTCCGTCGCGGTAGCCGAGCAGTGCCGTGCGCAGTCCGCGGCCGGCCGTCAGCAGCCGCTCCTGCCACGTACCGTCCGGGCCGGTCGGCGTCCCGGCGATCATGCGGCGGTACATCTCCGTCGCCATCTCGTCCAGCAGCGCCTGCTTGTCCTTGAAGTGCCAGTACAGGGCGGGTGCCTTCACGTCCAGTTCGCGGGCGATGGCGCGCAGGGTGAGGCCCTCCAGGCCCACCTCGTTCAGCAGCTTCAGAGCGGTGTCCGCGACCCGCTTGCGGTCGAGGGGGGCTCGGCGTTCCGTACTCACGCTTGACAGCTTAACGCCGTTAAGTGAATCCTCGGAAGGGACGGCACTTAACAGCGTTAAGGAAACGGACGGGTGGAGTGATGAGGGTGACGGACGACGTGGACGTCCTGATCGTCGGCGCGGGGCCGACCGGGCTGACGCTCGGCATCGACCTGGCCCGGCGGGGTGTGGACGCGCTGGTCGTGGAGCGGGCCGGCGGGCTGTTCCCCGGCTCGCGCGGCAAGGGGATCCAGCCGCGCACGATGGAGGTCTTCGACGACCTCGGCGTGCTCGGCGCGATCCGCGCGGCCGGCGGCGGCTACCCGGTCGGGATGGTCTGGCGGGACGGCAGGCGGGTGGGCGAGCACCGGATGTTCGACCCGGCCGAGCCGACGGACGACGCACCGTACGACGAGCCGTGGATGGTGCCGCAGTGGCGCACCCAGGAGATCCTCGCGGCCCGGCTGGAGGAACTGGGCGGCCGGGTGGCCTTCGGCCGGGAGGTCGTCGGACTGGAGCAGGACGTCGCGGCCGACGAGGGCGTGACCGTGCGGTTCGCCGACGGCGGCGTGCTGCGCGCCCGGTACGCCGTCGCCGCCGACGGCGGGCGCTCGGCCGTGCGCCGGGCGCTCGGCATCGGTATGACCGGGGAGACCGTCGACCCGTGCCCGACGCTGGTGGCGGACGTCCGCATCACCGGCCTGGACCGCGACAACTGGCACATCTTCCCGCCGCGCGAGCACGGCGGGGACGGTGAGAGCGGCGGGGAGGACCTCATGGCGATCTGCCCGCTCGCGGGCACGGAGGACTTCCAGCTGGTCGCCCGGTTCCCGGAGGGTACGACGCCCGACCTCACCCTCGACGGCGTGCGCAAGCTCGTCGCCGCCCGCTCCCACCTCGCCCCCGAGGACGTCACCGAGGTGCGCTGGGCCTCGGACTTCCGCCCGCGCGCGGCGCTGGCGGACCGCTTCCGGGCGGGCCGGGTGTTCCTCGCCGGGGACGCGGCGCACGTGCACTCGCCGGCGGGCGGGCAGGGCCTCAACACGAGCGTCCAGGACGCCTACAACCTGGGCTGGAAGCTGGGCGCGGTGCTGCGCGACGGGGCACCGGCCGCGCTTCTCGACACCTACGAGGAGGAGCGGCGCCCGATCGCCGCCGCCGTGCTCGGTCTGTCCACGGGCGTTCACCGCGGGGAGGTACGGCGCGGTGGGGCGACGCGCCAGCTGGGGCTCAACTACCGGGACGCGTCGCTCACGGAGGAGACGCGCACCCACCCGGGACCGGTCCGCGCGGGCGACCGCGCGCCCGACGCGACCGTGGACGGCGTCCGGCTCTTCGACGCCTTCCGGGGGCCGCACTGGACGCTGTTGGCGCTGGGCGCGGAGGTGCCGGAGGAGACGGGGGCGGCGGAAGCTGCGGGGGCGGTGCGGGTCGTGCGCGGGCCCGTCCCCGAGGCCTACGGAGCCGGGCTGTTCCTCGTCCGGCCGGACGGGTACGTCGGCTGGGCGGGCGGGTCAGCGGCGGCCGGGCTCGGGTCCGGGCCCGGGGAGTACCTCGCCCGGTTCGGTGCCCGGCAGGGCTAGGAACTCGCCAGCGACAGCTTCACCGCGAAGCCGAGGAAGAGCGCGCCCGCCGCCGAGGTCGCCCCCGCCGACAGCCGCTTCCGGCTGCGGAAGGCGGCGGCGAGCTTGGTGCCGCTGAATATCAGGGCGCTGAGGTAGAGGAAGCTGGCGGCCTGCGCGAAGGCGCCGAGGACGACGAAGGAGAGGGCGGGGTGGGCGTACTCCGGGTCGACGAACTGCACGAAGAAGGCGACGAAGAAGAGGATCGCCTTCGGGTTGAACAGGCTGACGACCAGGGCCCGGCGGTAGAACCGCTCATCGGCGACGGCCGCGCCCGCGCCGCCCGCGCCGTCCTCCACGGACTTCTCCCGCCGGGTCCGCCACATCCCCCACGCGGCCCGCAGCATCCCGACGGCCATCCAGGTCAGGTATCCGGCACCGGCGTACTTGACGATCGCGAACAGCACGGCGTTCGCCTGGAGCAGCGAGGCGACCCCGGCCGCCGACAGCGTCATCAGCACGGCGTCGCCGCAGAACACGCCCGCAGCGGCGGTGTACCCGGCCCGTACGCCGCGACGGGCGGCGACGGAGAGGACGTACAGGGAGTTGGGACCGGGCAGCAGGACGATCAGGGCGAGTCCTGCCAGGTAGGTGGGGAGATCGATGACACCGAACATGGAAGGGAGTGTCGCACGGGGGTACGACACTCCGGGACCGGGTTTCGGGGGGCGAGACGGGCGGGTCGGTCAGTCGTCGCCGTCGAGGAGGGTGTCGACGGGGAGGTGGAGGGGGACGCCGACGGAGTCGGGGACGGGGACGGTCTGGCCTCGCTTGAAACGGACGGGGGCGGGATACTTGCCGTCGACCGGATCCTGGCAGAGAAGCACCTCGTCGTGCCACCGGTCGGCGATGAGGTAGATGGGGACACCGGCCCGGGCGTAGACGTCGACCTTGGTTGCCGTGTCGTTCGTCCAGTTGGTGGAGGTCACCTCCAGGACCAGACGGAAGACATGCGGCGCATAGCAATTCTTCTCGACGAGGGCGTCCTTGAAATCGGCATCCACCAACGAGAAATCCGGTACCGCATAGTCATGCGGTCCGGTCGGCAGCCACAGGCCGATACCCTGCAAGTACTTGAGCCCTGCGCGCCTGGCCCCGGCCCTTGAGCACTCCTCGATGAGCCAGGTCAACGTGTCCTGGTGCGAACCATCCGGCGGCGGTGTCACGACAATGCTCCCGTTGAGGATCTCCACCCGGTGCCCGGGCAGCTCCTCCCAGAGCCGATCGGCAGCATCGGCGAGCGACGACTCGTGCAGCATCACAGCCACGGCACCCTCCTTTCGGGAACACTCTTCATGAGCGTAACCAGGAGAGGGCAGATTCCGCCCTCGATCACTCATTCGAGGTAAACCGCCCCATTCAGAACGCATCGCTGGGCACATAAGTCCCCCAAACCTCCCGCAGCGCGTTGCACACCTCGCCCACCGTCGCCCGTGCCCGCAGCGCGTCCTTCATCGGGTACAGGACGTTGTCCTCCCCCGTGGCGGCCTTCTTCAGCGCGGCCAGGGCCGTGTCGACCGCCTGCTGGTCCCGCTCGGCGCGCAGCTTGGCGAGCCGTTCGGCCTGCTGGGCCTCGATGGCCGGGTCGACGCGGAGCGGCTCGTAGGGCTCCTCCTCGTCGAGCTGGAAGCGGTTGACGCCGACGACCACGCGCTCGCCGGAGTCGGTCTCCTGCGCGATGCGGTACGCGCTGCGCTCGATCTCGCTCTTCTGGAAGCCGTGCTCGATGGCGTTGACCGCGCCGCCCAGGTCCTCGACCTTGCGCATCAGCTCCAGGGTGGCCGCCTCCACGTCGTCGGTCATCTTCTCGATGACGTACGAACCCGCGAAGGGGTCGACCGTGGCCGTCACGTCCGTCTCGTAGGCGAGGACCTGCTGGGTCCGCAGGGCGAGGCGCGCGCTCTTGTCGGTGGGCAGCGCGATGGCCTCGTCGAAGGAGTTGGTGTGCAGGGACTGGGTGCCGCCGAGGACGGCAGCCAGGCCCTGGACGGCGACCCGGACCAGGTTCACCTCGGGCTGCTGGGCCGTCAGCTGCACCCCCGCCGTCTGCGTGTGGAAACGCAGCATCAGCGACTTCGGGTTCTTCGCGCCGAACTCCTCCTTCATCACCCGCGCCCAGATCCGGCGCGCGGCCCGGAACTTGGCGACCTCCTCGAGGATGGTCGTGCGCGCGACGAAGAAGAAGGAGAGGCGCGGGGCGAAGTCGTCCACGTCCATGCCGGCCGCGACCGCCGTGCGCACGTACTCGATGCCGTCCGCGAGCGTGAAGGCGATCTCCTGCGCGGGCGAGGCGCCCGCCTCGGCCATGTGGTAACCGGAGATCGAGATGGTGTTCCACTTCGGGATCTCGGTCTTGCAGTACTTGAAGATGTCGGCGATCAGGCGGAGGGAGGGCTTGGGCGGGAAGATGTACGTCCCGCGCGCGATGTACTCCTTCAGCACGTCGTTCTGGATGGTGCCGGTGAGCTTGTCGGCACTGACGCCCTGTTCCTCGGCGACCAGTTGGTAGAGGAGCAGGAGGAGGGCGGCGGGGGCGTTGATCGTCATCGACGTGGAGACCTTGTCCAGCGGGATGCCGCCGAACAGCACCCGCATGTCGTCGACCGAGTCGATGGCGACGCCCACCTTGCCGACCTCGCCGTGGGCGATCGGCGCGTCGGAGTCGTGGCCCATCTGGGTGGGCAGGTCGAAGGCGACCGACAGGCCCATCGTGCCGTTGGCGATGAGCTGCTTGTAGCGGGCGTTGGACTCCACCGCCGTACCGAAGCCGGCGTACTGGCGCATGGTCCACGGGCGGCCCGTGTACATCGTCGGGTACACGCCCCGGGTGAACGGGTACGCGCCCGGCTCCCCCAGCTGCTGATCCGGGTCCCAGTCCTTGAGGGCGTCCGGTCCGTACACCGGCTCGATGGGCAGTCCGGACTCCGACTCGCGCGCCATGGTGTGTGCCTCCGCGTTGCTTCGTTGCTCACTGGTTACTGGCTGGTACAGACGACCCTCGCGACGGACTGTAGCGGCGGGCGTGCGCCTGGTGGAGGGGGACAGGCTGGGAGCTTGCTCACAGGTCACCCGGCGTTCCGCCGCTTCCCGCCATGTTGCCTGGTTCGCGGCCGGTCGCGCCCGGGGAACATCTCAGATGACACAGCCGGACGCGGGCGGGGCGGGAGGGCCTGGCGGCCGGGACGTGACGCAGGGGACGAGCGTGAGACGACGGGGGCCGGTATGCGTACCACGGGCATGCGGAGATCCGAGGCGGTGCCGGCGGTGGGCGCCCAGGGCAGGACGGCCGTGACGGCCACGGCCGTCCTGGCGGCCGCGACGGCGGTCGTGGCTGTCGGCGGCTGCACGGTCCAGCCGGTCGACGGCAGTGGTGAGCAGCGCGGGCCGGTGCACGTCGAGGTCACGGACAGCCCCGGCGACGGCGGGAAGAGCACGGGGGACGGCGGGAGGAGCACGGGGGACGGCAAGGGCGGCGAAGAGGGCGGGGGCAGCGGTGGGAACGGCGCCGGTGCCACGCCCACCTCGGCCCCCGCGCCCCGCGTCCTGTGGTCCCGGGGCGACAAGGGCCGGGACGTACGCGAACTGCAGTCCCGGCTGCGGCAGATCTCCTGGCTGTTCGAGGGGCCCACCGGGGTGTACGACGGTCCGACCGCCGACGCGGTGAAGGGCTTCCAGGGCAAGCGCGGACTGCCGCGGACCGGCGTGACGGACAGTGCCACCTGGGCGCGGCTGCTGGGGATGACGCGGGAGCCGGGCAAGTGGGAGCTGTACGCGTTCGGCGGGCAGCCGGCCGCGGCGCCCGACGCACGGTGCCTGAAGGGCCGGGTGCTGTGCATCAGCAAGACCAGCCGGACGCTGCGCTGGATGGTCGACGGCAGGACGCTGATGACGGTGGCGGTGCGGTTCGGCTCGCAGTACACACCGACCCGCGAGGGCGTGTTCAGCGTCTACTTCAAGTCCCGCCACCATGTGTCCACGCTCTACGACACGCCCATGCCGTACGCGATGTTCTTCAGCGGCGGCCAAGCGGTCCACTACTCGTCGGACTTCGCGGCCCGCGGCTACTACGGGGCCTCCCACGGCTGCGTCAACGTACGCGACGAGGACCGGATCGCCGAGCTGTTCGCGCAGGTGCGCAATGGGGACAAGGTCGTCGTGTACTGGTGAGTGCGAGGCGCGGGCGGGACCGGGGGAACATGTCCCGCCCGCGCCGAGATGCACCGAGCCGTGGGTACGGGGGGAACCCCGGCTCGTGCGACGGCCGATGACCAGTCGGCTCACTCATTACTGCGTAGCGACGGCAGAAAACGTCACACCTACGCGAGAAAAACTTGGTCGCGCCACAAAACAGCAGGTCAAAGGCGTGCGGCGGAGGGCTCGGACGTCAGCGCCTCCGCTCCCCGGGTCGCGGGGGCGGAGGCGGGGGTCGAGGACAGACGGGTCAGCCGGCCGCCGTCGGAGTGGTGGTCGTTGCCGCCGCCCGGTGCGCCGGGACGCTCGTCGTCGTCCCCGCCTCCGCCCCTGCCCTGGCCGCGGCCGGCGCCGTCCCCGTCGCCCCGGCCCTTGTCGCCCTCGTCGCCCTTGTCTCCGTCGTCTTTGCCTTCGTCGGCCTTGCCGTCCTCGTCGCCCTGGTTTCCTCCGCCCGCGCTCCCGGACCTGCCCTTGCCGCCCTCGTCCCGGCCGCTCTGTGAGCCGCTCCCGTCGGATCCGTCCTGGACGGTGCCCGGAGTCGCGCCGCCGTCCCAGCTCAAGACACGGTCGCAGTACTTCTTCAGCCGGACCTGGCCGGCGCCTCCCGCCGCGCTCTCCAGCCTGCGGGCGCGGCCGGAGTTCAGGGACTTGCCCTCGTAGATGTCGCGGCACGCGGACCGTACCGCGCTCCACCACTTGTCCGAGCGCCCCTGCCCGCCGGATTCCCGGGAGCCCTCCTGCCCGGTGGCGCCCTCGGACGTGTCGTCGGGAGCGCCTTCGCCGGACCGTCCGCCGGCGGAGTTCCCCGGCTCGGGCATGCCGTCCGTGCCGCCCTCGGGCCTGTCCGCTGACGGTGAGATCAGCGGCCGCTCCGGCGGCACGGCGGCCGACACCGACGCGGCCGGCATCGGCCGGTCGTCACGGAACGGAGTCGGCAGCGCCCCGGCCCCGACCGCCACGGCGACCCCGCCGAGCATTCCGGCGGCCAGCCCGGCGGCCACGCCGAGCCGCAGCGGACGGCCCCAGCGGGCCCGCCGCCGGGCGGTCCCGGATCTTTCCAGCCGGACGAGACGGGCGTCGCCGGAGGGCGCCGGCCCCGGCGTACGGGCGTCGGCGGACGACGTGACCGACGCGCCGTCCGCCGTGGCCCGCACCTGACGGAAGGCGGCCAACGCGGCATCCTCGCCCGGGAGTTGGGCATCCGCCTGCGTGGCCCGCGTGCTCAGCGCGGCGAGCGCCTCCGCGAGCCGGTCGGCCGCGGCGCGGGCGTCGGCGTCGACGGCTTCGAGCGGCTCACCGCGCAGCAGACGCTCCGCGGCGTCGTGGTCCAGCCACTTGTAGTGCTCGTCGGCCATCACATGTCCTTCTGCGTCCGCGAACGCAAATGCGTCACACCGGCGGACGTCACCGCGCGTGCACGCGGTTCTCGCTGTGGGGGTACGGCGTCGAGTGCGCCGTCGGTCTCGGGGTCCGCGCCGAGCAGCTCCGCGAGCCGCTTCAGTCCGCGGTGGGCGGCGGTGCGCACGGCACCCGGCCGTTTGCCGAGGACCCGGGCGGCGGTCTTGGCGTCGAGGCCGACCACCACGCGCAGCACGACGGCCTCGGCCTGGTCCTGCGGGAGCCGGGAGATCAGCGACAGGGTCCGGTCCGTGGCGAGCGCCTCCATGGCCTCGCCCGCGGTGTCCGACTCGGCCGCCTGCCCGGTCAGTTCGGTCTCGTCACCGCCGATCGCGGGGCGCCGTCCGCGCATCCGTATGTGGTCGAGGGCGCGGTTGCGGGCGATCCTGGCGGCCCAGCCCCGGAACCGGTCCGCGTCGCCGCTGAACCGCTCCAGGTCCCGGGCTATCTGCAGCCACGCCTCGGAGGCGATGTCCTCGGCGTCCGCGTCGCCGACCAGCGTCCGTACGTATCCGAGCAGTCGTGGGTGCACCGCGCGGTACACAGTCCGGAACGCGGTCTCGTCCCCGTCCTGTGCCGCAAGCACCGCGGCGGTCAGCTCCGCGTCGTCCCCCAGCACCGCGCGCCCCTCTTGCGCCTAAGCCGGCGCCGCTGTCGCGGACCGGATCCTCGCCGTCGTCGTTCTCCGTGGATGGCCGCGGCCTCTGGGCCGCGGGTCGTCGCGGTGGCCCTTCGCCCTCCGCAGTCCGGCGCGAATGGCACGTTACGACCTGAAACCGTTCCTCGTCCATGTTCCCCCGCCCATGTTCGTAGAACATGCAACTAACTCGTGACGCAGGGGGTGTGACAGAAACCGCACCCGCGGCGCTGTAGAGAGTACGGGTCGCCGCGCGGCCCGTGCCGCGCGACGGCCGGGGTCTCTCCTGTGGGGGGTGGCGGCCCCGGCCGTTGCCATCGGCGGGCCGGCCCGGTACCTCGTGCGTACGGGCGTTCCGCGAGCCCACCGGCTCTTCTGCCGCTCCGCGGCCCTCTCATTCCCTTCCGGTCCCGGCCTGTCGGTCAGCGCGGGCGCACACCGCCGGGAGGGCGCCAGTCGTCGCGACGGCGGGTGCGGAGGGCGTGAGCCCCCTGGTCGCGCGCCGTGCGGTAGGCGGCGACGGCCCGCGCCTCGGCCGCGCGGTCGACGGCGTGGGCGCGTACGGCGGTGGTGAGGAGGACATCGAGGGCGTCCGGGAGGCGCTCGGGCGGGACCGGGAGCGCGGGCGGAATCGGGGGCGCGGGCAGAACCGGGAAGCGCCCGGTGCCGTCGGCGTCCTGTCGTGCGTCCATGTTCGTGTCACCTCCGGCAGGCTGTGCTCCGGGCCGCCCGTCCTCGCCGCTCACTCCGGCTCCCCCGGTGCGCCGGTACCGTCGTCCGACACGGCCCTCTCGCCGACGCCGAGTTCACGGGCGAGGCGTCTGAGGCCCCGATGGGCGGCGGTACGGACCGCGCCGGGGCGCTTGCCGAGGACCCGTGCGGCGGCGGGCCCGTCCAGGCCGACCACCACGCGCAGCAGAACGGCCTCGGCCTGGTCGCGCGGCAGCCGGCAGACCAGCTCCAGGGCGTGCGCGGCTGACAGGGGCTCCCTGGTCCGGTCCTGGGTGCTGTCGGTGCCGGGCAGGACCGGGGCGTCGTCCACCTCCCCGGTCACGGCCCGGGGCCGTACCCGCTCCCCGCGCGGACGGTTCAGGGCCCGGCGCCGGGCGATGGTCGCGGTCCAGCCGCGGAAGCCCGCGCCGTCGCCCCTGAACCGCCCGAGGTCCCGGGCGATCTCCAGCCAGGCGTCGGCCGCGACATCCTCCGCGTCGTCCCCGACGAGGCAGCGCAGATACCCCAGCAGTCCGGGCTGCACCATCCGGTACGCCACCGCGAACGCGGCCTCGTCCCCCGCCTGTGCCCGCGCGACGGCCGCACCCAACTCCCCGTCGTACGCCGTCCACGTCCCCACGAGATCATCAGCGCCGGACAGAGCGGAAATGTCACAGCCCGTCAAAAACGGGACGCGGCGTCCCGGCACAGCAGCCGCAGCGACCCCTCGCCCGCGTAGCAGCGCAGTGCCTCCTCCAGGGGGTTCCACAGCCGGCCGTCCGGCGTGCGCACCCAGAGGTCGCCGCCCGCCGAGAGCCACTCGGCGCCCGTCTCCCGGACGAGCACCTCCCCCGCGTACGCGCCGAATCCGCGCAGTACGGTCTCGACGGCCGCGTACGGCGCGCCCTCCCGCCGTATCTCCTCGATCACGCGGTCGACGCGCCAGAGACTGGTCGCCGAGTAGTCGAGCCGGATCCGCGCGCCCTCGCGCAGGGTCGCGACCGCGTCCGCCGCCCATCTCCTGGGCCTGGCCGCGGCCGTCGCCGCGTGCTGCCGGGTGCCGTGCTGCGTAGCCGTCTGCTGTGTGTTCACACTCGGAAGAGCGTCTTCCGCGCGCGCGGTGTCACACGATCTCGCGTGTCGCACGGCTCCGGCACAGAAACGTTTCAGGGCATTCACCCATGCCAGTCCGCATACCCGAGGGGTTCACGTGCGCCCCCGGGCCCGCCGGGACACCACGGCCTGCAGGACGCGCCGCCCTTCGGCCGACACCTCGAGGGCCTGCCGCACCCCGGCCGCGCCGTGTCCGGCGAGCAGTTCCAGGACGGTGACCTGGCGTCTGAGTTCGGCCGTGACCAGCGGCGGCATGCCTTCCGTACGGCCCTCGCGGCAGTCCGTCACGGACGTGTTCCCGTCGTCCGCCACGTCGAGCAGCCGGTGGATGTCCAGCGCGGCGACGGAACAGGTGTCCGCCCACTCCCGCAGCGCACCGGCGGACCGCTCGGCGGGAACGGCGGCGAGCATACGGCGGGCGAGCAGGGCGGCCTCGGCTTCGGCTCCGGGGCCGGAGCGGGGGCCGGATACCGCTTCGGCTCCGGCTCCGGTGGCCGCGTCGCACGCGTGCCCGCGTATCTTGGCGACCCGTTCGCCCCAGCCGTCCCCGTCCTCCGCGAGGCTCGCCCACAGGGGTCTGAGCACCTCGTCGTCGCCTCCGAGCAGCGGCACGCATCGATCCAAACAAGACACTCCGGCCGCGGCCAGCCCGCGCTCGTCGGCCTGTGCGATCAGTTCCACCAGGCTCATCACGCCTCCCTCGAACTCGTCCGACAGGGCGCCTCTGGTGCGCGGAGCCCGTGCTTCCCTTACTGCGCGGCGCGATCCGGGAGTGTCACAGAGGCACCACACCGAGTCGGTCGAGCAACCGGAACAGTAGGTTTTCGGCCAGCGGAGCGGAAGGGTCCGGCTCCGTGGCCAGCACCTCCAGCACCCACTCGGGCGCAACGCTGTGCCCGGCCTCCGCGGCCCATGCGACGGCGCGGCCGGCGGCGTCGCGCGGTTCCAGGAAGTAGTCCTCGACGGTGAGCCCGTCCTCGGTGGCGCCCAGATGCCCGGCCATGGCTCCGCGCGCGAGACACGTGGTCCAGCCGCCGCTCTCGGGGGCGGCGGCCTCCACGACCACGCAGTCGCTGTTCATGACGTAGCCGAAGAGAGCGGGCGCCCCGGTCTCGCGGGCGAGCGCGTTCATGCTGCCGACGTCACCGGAGCCGGCCGGGTCCGGATCGTTCTGGTACTCCCACACCTGCCAGCCGCCGTCCGCCGTGGTGAGCAGTGACATGCCCTCGGCTCCGGCCAGCGTGTCGAGCTCGGCGAGCGGACGCTCGCTCCTGCCGACGACGTAGTACCCCCAGTAGCCCATCCGGTCTCCCCTGCGTGTCGGCACACCCGCGCCGAATACACCACAGCCGTACGGCTGTTCGCCCCCGGAATCGGGCACTCCGTCCGGAGGCGCCCGGTCGGTGGCCGGTCGGCGGGGGACGGACAGCGGAAGACGGGCAACGGAAGACTGTCAGCCCGTGACGGTCGGCCGATGACGGTCGGCCGATGACGGTCGGCCGATGACGGTCGGCCGGTTGCGGTCAGCCGGTGACGGGCGCGGCCGCCATCGGCGCGCCCGGACCGCCGCGCGCCTTCCGGTCCCGCATCCGCGTCAGCGTGAACACGAGGAGCACGGCGAGCAGGGCGAGCGCGGCGGCCGCGAGGGCGTCGAGCACCTCGTACGACAGGACGCCCGGCTCTTCACTCCACCTGATCCGCGACCTCCTTGAACTCCGCCCACGACCGCTCCGGTTCCCCCTCGTGCCACAGCTTCTGCACCAGGGCGCGCAGCGGCAGCCGCACGCCCGCCGCCACCTGCGCCTCGGTCTGGGCGTTCTTGAGGTCGCACCAGACCGCGAAGACCCCGCCGAGGATCTGGCCGTCGTAACGCTCGGGCACGGCGGCCGTGCCGCGCAGCACGCGCGGGGTCCACTGCTCGTAGATGCGCTGTCCGGTGGGGTAGGTGAACTCGTTCGGCTCACCGAGGACGTAGTACAGGAACTCGTCGTTGTAGTTGATCACCTGGCGTCCGGCACTCAGGTACTCCCCCGGCTCCCGGGCACCGATCTCCTTGCCGGTCCAGTAGGCGACCTGGATGTCCTTCGCCGGCTGTACGTCGCTGCCGGCGAAGAAGCCGTCGTTCCAGGCGCGTGGCGTCCGGTCGTGCCCGCGCACCGTCCCGGCCCGGTCGTCCATCCAGCCCGTCGCCAGGTCGGCGACCCCGGCGCCGGATCCGTACCGCTCCCGCGCGGCGGCCGCCAGTTGCGGGTACGACGCCTCAGGGTCCGAGACGGTCAGCGCCTGGTACTCGTCCGCGCCGACGTGCCACCGGTCGCCGGGGAACAGTTCCGCGTACTCGTTCAGCAGATCGTCGACGATGTCGGCCGCGGCGGGCTTGGAGATGTCGACGGCGCCGGTGGTGGCCTTCCCCTGGGCGTTGCGGAGCTGGAGCTCCGGATGGGCGGCGATGACCGCGCCGAGGTGGCCGGGCGAGTCGATCTCGGGGACGACCGTGATGTGGCGCTCGGCGGCCAGATCGACGATGCGCCGTACCTCCGCCTTGGTCAGGTGCTGCTCGGAGACGACCTCGGGGTGGGAGTCCGACTCGATGCGGAAGGCCTGGTCGTCGGAGAAGTGCAGACCGAGCTCGTTGTACTTGAGGTCGCCCAGCTCCCGTATCCGGTCCTCGATCCAGCCCGCCGTGAAGTGCTTGCGCGCGATGTCGAGCATGAACCCGCGCCGGGCCTTCGCCGGCCCGTCCCGTACGACGCCCTCGGGCGCCGTACCGCCGTCGTGCACCGCCTGCTTGAGGGTGCGCGTGCTGTAGAAGACGCCCGTCTCGGACGGCGCCGCTATGCGGACCCTCCCGTTCTGCACGGTCAGCGTGTACTCCTCCGAGCCGGAGCCGCCCTCGCCGTCGAGGGTCAGCTCGACGTCACCGTCCCGGGGAGCCGCGTCCCCGGCGTACGTCAGGCCCAGCTCCCGGGCGGTCAGCCGGCCCTCGTCGGCCAGCTCCTCGTCGTCCGTCACCACGCGGGCGCCGTCGGTGGGGCGCCAGCCGGGGCCGCGGGCGGGCGTGTGCTCACGGACGGCTGGAATCGTACGGGGCTCCTCGGACAGCGGGTACGAGCGCGACGGCGACGGGGACTCCGACGGCCCGGTACCGGTCACCGCCCCGCGCTGCGCGGGGCTCGCCCCGCCGGGCAGGCCCGTCCCGCCGCCCGGCCAGACGGTCACGGCCACCGCGACCGCCCCACCCGCCACGACGACGCCCGCGCCGAGGAGCAACCCCTTCGAGGCCGCGGACGTCTTCCTGCGGGACACCCGGCGCTTCCCCGGGCTCACGACGCTTCTCCACTTCGCATTCGCCGCATGACATCCACCTCCTTCTCGAACCTACGACGCCCAACCGGTCCGGCCGTCCACCAACAGGGGCAAAACTCTGCCGTACGGGTGAATTCCGGGCATCGAACGGACAGTCCTTGACCACGCTCGATAACGTGGCGGCACATTTCACTCACCTTTCTCCGCCACCCCTCACGCACTCCACGACACACCCCACGACACACCCCACCTCTCCTCCCCTCACGTACCGTGCCGCCCCTACCCACCGCCGAGGACCCACGCTGCCGTCGCACCGTCTCCACCACCTCGCCGGCCAGGTCGCCGTACCGGAGCAGACGCACACCGGCCCGGACCCCACCGCCCTGGAGCGGTTCAACGCCGCGCCCGCCCGGACCGCCGAACGCGCCCTCCTCACCTGCTGCCGCAGCCTGCGCTGGGCCCACCGCGTCGCCGCGCACCGGCCCTATCCGGATCTGGGGGCCCTGCTCGCCGCGTCCGACGAGGCGGCGTACGACCTGACGCCCGCCGATCTGGCCGAGGCGCTGGCCGGCGAGTCCCTCACCGCGCTGCCGGAGGACGCGTACTCGGCCGCGCACACCGCGCTGAGCGCGGCGCACGCCGCATACGAAAGCCGTTTCGGACACGTGTTCGTGATCTGTCTGGACGACATCCCGCCCGCGGAGGCCCTCGACCAGGTACTGGCGGGCATCCGATCACGATTGACGAACGATCCCGAGGAGGAACTCCTCCTCACGGCGGACGAGCTGCGCCGTCTGGCGCGGGGGAGGCTGCGACGCCTTGTCCGGGAACCCCTGTTCCCGCCGGCACCGCAGTGCGCTTCTTGACGTCCTGCACGGATACCGCGTCCGGACCCTAATCGGGCATTAGCATGCATTCCATCCCGGACGCCACCCCACGTAGTCCGTCCGTGCCTGTTTGATCACATCGGTAGGCCCACCGTAAGCGTTCCGACAACACGTCGCTACGATGTCGGGGGCCGGTGGACCGTACCCGGCCGGGCCCGTCCGACGCCGAAGCCGGCAGGCCCCAATCCCCGCTCCCGGAAGGTAATTCCGTGCCGGCTGGAACGCTGTACCGCGGCCGGGAAGGAATGTGGTCCTGGGTGGCTCACCGAGTCACCGGCGTCCTCATCTTCTTCTTCCTGTTCGTACACGTGCTGGACACCGCTCTCGTGCGTGTCTCCCCCGAGGCCTACGACACGGTCGTGGCCACGTACAAGACGCCCGTCGTCGCGCTGCTGGAGTACGGCCTCGTGGCCGCCATCCTCTTCCACGCGCTGAACGGCCTGCGCGTCATCGCCGTCGACTTCTGGTCCCAGGGACCGCGCTACCAGAAGCAGATGCTCTGGACCGTCGTCGGCATCTGGCTCGTGCTGATGATCGGGGCGCTGTACCCCGTGCTCGGCCACGCCGTCCGTGAAGTGTTCGGGAGCTGAGGCCGATGTCCACCACTGAGACCACCGCATCCGGCGTCGGCCCCGTCGAGAGCGCGGGCGACCCGCGGCCGTACGGCGTCGACAACCCGGCTCCCGTCATCGAGCCGCCGCGCAAGCGCACCAAGAAGACCCCGAAGTCGACCCGCGGCAACTTCGAGATGGTCGCATGGCTCTTCATGCGCCTGTCCGGCATCGTCCTGGTCGTCCTGGTCATCGGCCACCTGCTGATCCAGCTCGTCCTCGACGGCGGCGTCTCCAAGATCGGCTTCGCGTTCGTCGCGGGCCGCTGGGCGTCCCCGTGGTGGCAGGCCTGGGACCTCGCGATGCTGTGGCTGGCGATGCTGCACGGCGCGAACGGCCTGCGCACGGTCATCAACGACTACGCGGAGCGCGCGAACACCCGGCTGTGGCTGAAGGCCCTGCTCTACACCGCCACGGTGTTCACCATCCTGCTGGGCACGCTGGTGATCTTCACCTTCGACCCGAACATCCGCTAGGCCCCGGGTCACAAGGGACAGAGGTTAATTTCCTGATGAAGATCCACAAGTACGACACCGTCATCGTCGGCGCCGGCGGCGCCGGTATGCGCGCCGCCATCGAGTCGACGAAGCGCAGCCGCACCGCGGTGCTCACCAAGCTGTACCCCACCCGCTCCCACACGGGCGCCGCGCAGGGCGGCATGGCCGCCGCGCTGGCCAACGTGGAGGAGGACAACTGGGAGTGGCACACCTTCGACACGGTCAAGGGCGGTGACTACCTGGTCGACCAGGACGCCGCCGAGATCCTGGCGAAGGAGGCCATCGACTCCGTCCTCGACCTGGAGAAGATGGGCCTGCCGTTCAACCGCACCCCGAACGGCACCATCGACCAGCGCCGCTTCGGCGGTCACAGCCGCAACCACGGCGAGGCCCCGGTCCGCCGCTCCTGCTACGCGGCCGACCGCACCGGTCACATGATCCTCCAGACGCTGTACCAGAACTGCGTCAAGCACGGCGTGGAGTTCTTCAACGAGTTCTACGTCCTGGACCAGCTCATCACCGAGGTCGACGGCGTCAAGAAGTCGGCCGGTGTCGTGGCGTACGAGCTGGCGACCGGCGAGATCCACGTCTTCCAGGCGAAGTCCGTGATCTACGCGTCCGGCGGCACCGGCAAGTTCTTCAAGGTGACGTCGAACGCGCACACGCTGACGGGTGACGGCCAGGCGGCCGTGTACCGCCGGGGCATCCCGCTGGAGGACATGGAGTTCTTCCAGTTCCACCCGACCGGCATCTGGCGCATGGGCATCCTGCTGACGGAGGGCGCCCGCGGTGAGGGCGGCATCCTCCGCAACAAGGACGGCGAGCGCTTCATGGAGAAGTACGCGCCGGTCATGAAGGACCTGGCGTCCCGCGACGTCGTGTCCCGCTCCATCTACACGGAGATCCGTGAGGGCCGTGGCTGCGGCCCCGAGGGCGACCACGTGTACCTGGACCTCACGCACCTCCCGCCGGAGCAGCTGGACGCCAAGCTGCCCGACATCACGGAGTTCGCGCGCACCTACCTGGGCATCGAGCCGTACACGGACCCGATCCCGATCCAGCCCACCGCGCACTACGCCATGGGCGGCATCCCGACGAACGTCGAGGGTGAGGTCCTGGCGGACAACACCACCGTCGTCCCGGGTCTGTACGCGGCCGGCGAGGTCGCCTGCGTGTCCGTGCACGGCGCCAACCGCCTGGGCACGAACTCCCTCCTCGACATCAACGTCTTCGGCCGCCGCGCCGGCATCGCCGCCGCGGAGTACGCCCAGACGGCCGACTTCGTGGAGCTCCCGGAGAACCCGGAGTCCCTCGTCGTCGAGCAGATCGAGCGGCTGCGCGCCTCCACGGGCACCGAGCGCGTGGCCGAGCTGCGCCGCGAGCTGCAGGAGACCATGGACGCCAACGTCATGGTGTTCCGCACCGAGCAGACGATCAAGACGGCCGTCGAGAAGATCGCCGAGCTGCGCGAGCGCTACAAGAACGTGGCGATCCAGGACAAGGGCAAGCGGTTCAACACCGACCTGCTGGAGGCCATCGAGCTGGGCAACCTGCTCGACCTGGCCGAGGTCATGGCGGTCTCCGCACTCGCCCGCAAGGAGTCGCGCGGCGGTCACTACCGCGAGGACTACCCGAACCGCGACGACGTCAACTTCATGCGCCACACCATGGCGTACCGCGAGGTCGGCGCCGACGGCTCCGAGTCCATCCGTCTCGACTACAAGCCGGTCGTCCAGACCCGCTACCAGCCGATGGAGCGTAAGTACTGATGGCAACACCTGTTCTGGACAAGGCCGACGCGAGCGCGTCCGACTCGGCGGCGTCCCCCTACATCACCGTCACGTTCCGCATCCGCCGCTTCAACCCCGAGGTCTCGGCGGAGGCGACCTGGGAAGACTTCCAGCTGGAGATCGACCCGAAGGAACGTGTCCTCGACGGTCTGCACAAGATCAAGTGGGACCACGACGGCACCCTGACGTTCCGCCGTTCCTGCGCCCACGGCATCTGCGGCTCGGACGCCATGCGGATCAACGGCAAGAACCGTCTGGCCTGCAAGACGCTGATCAAGGACATCAACCCCGAGAAGCCCATCACGGTCGAGCCCATCAAGGGCCTCACGGTCCTGAAGGACCTGGTCGTGGACATGGAGCCGTTCTTCCAGGCGTACCGGGACGTGATGCCCTTCCTGATCACGAAGGACACCAACGAGCCGACGCGCGAGCGCCTCCAGTCGGCCGAGGACCGCGAGCGCTTCGACGACACCACGAAGTGCATCCTCTGCGCCGCGTGCACCAGCTCCTGCCCAGTGTTCTGGAACGACGGCCAGTACTTCGGCCCGGCCGCGATCGTGAACGCGCACCGCTTCATCTTCGACAGCCGTGACGAGGCGGGCGAGCAGCGCCTGGAGATCCTCAACGACAAGGACGGCGTGTGGCGCTGCCGCACCACGTTCAACTGCACGGACGCCTGCCCGCGCGGTATCGAGGTCACGAAGGCGATCCAGGAGGTGAAGCGGGCGCTCATCACGCGCCGCTTCTGATCCGGTCCTTCCGGTCTCCGGTACAGGGCGAGGGCCCCGCTCCATGGAGGAGTGGGGCCCTCGCCCTGTGTGCCGTGCGCCGACGCCGTCAGCCGCGCAGGACGCGGCCCTGCTTGTCGGTGCGGTCGTTGCTGGTGAGGAACAGGATGCCGTCGATCAGCGCCCAGATACCGACACCGCCGCAGGTGAGGAGCTGGGCGACACCGACGCCGACGGAGCCGACGTAGAAGCGCCCGATGCCGAGGCTGCCGAGGAAGATCTGCAGAAGACCTGCGACGATCTTCGACTTGTCGGAGTACGGACGCCCCTTCGGGTCGACGCCGTACGGGGCCCCAGGGGTGGGAACGGTCATGAGCGCTGCTCCTGGAAGTCACATGAGGAATTGAGCGGATCGGGGCGTCGGTGCCCCGGTTCGGTCCAGGAGGTGACGGCGCGTCGAAGGCGACACGAAGATGCACACCGACCATGTGTGGCCGTCCCCCCTGTGCGCTGGGAGCTTATGGAGACGGATGAGGCGGTGGGGAGTGTCCGCGGGTGATCGTTCCTGTTCTGTGATGAAACCCGCGTCAACCCGGGCTCCTCAGACGGCGTTACGCACCACGGTCCACGCCACCGCGACGAGCAGGACGGCCGCCTGGGCCCGCCCGCTCAGCCGCGGCCGCCATCGCCGGCCGCGCAGCCCCTCCACGAACCAGCGCCCCAGCAGCGCGAGCGCCCACGGCGAGACCAGCAGCAGGGCCCGGTTGTCCAGCCAGGCCTGGGAGAACTGGCCGTGCATCAGGTCGTACACCATGCGTGTGCCGCCGCAGGCCGGGCAGAGCAGGCCGGTGACGAGCCGGAACGGGCACTGGGGCAGGAGGTGACCGGGCTCGTGCGGATCGGTGCCGTACAGGTAGGCGGAGCCGGCGGCGCCGGCGGCGAGCACCGCTAGGGGTGCCGCCGCCGGGTGCCGCAGCAGGGACGCCGAACGCGACCCGTCAGCCACGCAGGACTCGCCCCTGGGAGTCGGTGGTGTTGTTGCCCGTCAGCAGCAGGACCCCGTCGATCAGTGCCCAGATACCGAGCCCGCCGCAGGTGAACAGCTGGGCCAGACCGAGCCCGACGTTCCCGATGTAGAACCGTCCGACACCGAAGGTGCCCAGGACGAGCTGGAGGACACCCGCGATGATCTTCGACTTGTCGGAGTACGGGCGGCCGAAGGGGTCGTAGCCGTACGGGGCTTGGGGGTCGCCGGTGTAGGTGCCGGGCGGGGGGTAGCCGTAGCCGGGCGGGGGATAGCCGTAACCGGGCGGGGCGTAACCGGCCGGACCCTGCTGGGGGTTCGCGTACGGGTCGCCGGTGCCCGGACCGGCCCCGGTACCGGGGTAGCCGTACGCGGGCGGCGACTGCGGCGGTTGCGGAGCCTGCGCCGACTGCGGCGGCTGGTCCTTGGGCATCTGGGGCGGCTGAGGCGGTTGTTCGGACACGACGGATCCCCCCGGGGTTCAGGCGGCCCGAGTGGGCCGCGAGTACGTCAGACAAAACGAATGCCTGTCATCTTGCAAGAGACCTGCGGCAACAGGGAAACCGGGTCCACCTCCGAGAACTTCCGCATCACGTACAACCTTCGGTCTCCCGTACGTGTCTCCCCTGTGCCTCCGTCCCACGGGCAACGCACCCGGACCGGGACGGGCACCACCAGACCAACGCGGGCCGCCGACCGGCGATCGAGCGTCGTGCCCGCACCCACAGGAGACGCATGTTCACGCGCAGACATCTCCACCTGTCCCTCGCCACGGCCACGGCCGTGGCGCTGACCGGCGGGCTGCTCACCCTCTCGGCGGGTGCCGCGAGCGCCGCCGGCCCGGCCAAGTACGCCGACGACTTCAACGGCGACGGCCGCCGGGACTACGCGGTCACCGGTGACGGCTCGTTCACCGTGACGTACGGGACCGCGAAGGGCCCGGGCACCAAGAGCAAGACCTTCACGCAGCAGAGCGCGGGCGTTCCCGGGACGGCCGGCGACGCGGGCGGGTACGCCGACGGGTTCGGCGAGGACCTCGCGGCCGCCGACCTCAACCGTGACGGTTACGCCGACCTGGCCGTCGCCGACCGCTCCGAGAAGGTGAGCGGCAAGGTCAGCTCGGGCGCGGTCACCATCATGTGGGGGTCGAAGTCGGGCCTCGGCGCCAAGGCCACCCGCCTCTCCGTCAAGGCCGATTCCCACCAGGGCTTCGGCAACGAGCTGGAGACCGGGGACTTCGACGGTAACGGCAAGGCGGACCTGGCGGTCGCCGACGGCTCCGGCACGGTCTACGTCTACCGGGGCGGCTTCTCCTCGTCCGGCACCACGGGCAAGGTCACGAAACACACGCTCGCCCCGAGCGTCAACGAGGTCCTCGAGATCAGCGGACTCGTCGCCGGCAAGGTCACCAAGGACAAGGCCACGGACCTCTACGTCCTGGGCACGGGCTACCGCAAGGGCAAGATGACCCAGGACACCTGGTTCGTACGCGGCGGCTCCGCCATCAAGTTCGGCAAGCTCACGAAGATCAACAACTCGGCCCCCGACTTCGACACGGCGGGCGTGATCGCGGACTTCGACAAGGACGGCTACGGCGACCTGGCCGTCAGCGACACCCCGTACAACAAGGGCGCGGGCTCGGTCGTCGTCGTACGCGGCGGCTCCGCCGGCCCGACGACCACGTACCGCATCACCCAGGCCACCTCGGGCGTGGCGACGGCGGCCACGAAGAACGACACCTTCGGCTGGGACCTGTCCGCGGCCGACACCAACGGCGACGGCTACGCGGACCTGGCGGTCGGCGTGCTGGAGGAGAAGGTCGGCTCGGTCGCGGGCGCCGGCGGGGTCCATGTGCTGCGGGGCGGCAAGAAGGGCCTGACCGGCACCGGATCGCAGTGGTTCACCCGCGCCACGGCCGGCGTCCCGGGCAGCCCTGCGGAGTACGGCATGTTCGGCCACTCGGTCCGTCTGCGCGACCTGGACGGCGACGGCGACAAGGACCTGCTGGTCTCGGACGGTCAGTACGCCGGCGTCCTGCTGCCCGGCGGGGCGAAGGGCATCACGGCCACCGGGGCGAAGGCGTCGACCATGCCGGCGCAGTTCCCGCAGTAGGACACCCGCGGCCCGCGCGGTCACCGCGCCCGGTGCCCCACGGCCGCCCGCCGTCGGTCACCGGGCGCTTCGGCGTCGGCCGGATCGTCAGGGGCGGGCGCGGGCGGACCGGCCGGCGCCGGTCCGCCTCCGCCGCGTACTCGTCGTGCTCCCCGGCGTCCGGCACCTCCGGCGGAACGATCCGCCTTCGGCGTCCCCGGCCGTCGCCGGGCTCGACCGCCTCCTCACCGGACCGGCCGCCGGAAGACCTGGGTGTCCGGGGCGGGCCGGCCGACCGGGTTCGTGACCCGTCGTTTGGGGGCGGCGGCACCGGGCGCGGGGGCATCGGGCCGTGCGCCGTCCGTACGGGGGCGCTGGCGGGCGGGCGGCGGGGAGGACGTGTCCTTCTTCACCGTCGCGTCGGATGTGTCCTCACCGGTCGGGGCCTGCGCGGCGGGCGAGGGACGCATACGGTGGCGCGGTGCCGTTCGCTGGGGCGGGCGGGTGAGCGTGATCTGGCGGACGATCTGCTGGAAGCAGACCAGGGACGCCAGCGCCGGCAGGGCCGCCGCCGCTGTGTCGCTGACCGTCTTGGGGGCCTGGACGATGCACAGGAGCATCGCGATGGACGAGAACAGCAGGACCACGCCCCAGGAGTGCACCGCCCGGCGGCGGTGCAGCGCGGCCCGCAGCACGGACAGCGACGCCACCAGCCACGGTCCGTAGACCAGCAGGGGCCACCAGGACACGATGCCGCCCTCCGTGCGCGACACGGCCGCGAGGCGCAGCGGCTCGTACGCCGCCATCCCGCCGAAGAGGCTGACGGAGGAGGCGATGACCGCGGCCAGGGCGGCGATGAGGAGGCTGGCGACCCGCAGGAAGCCCAGGTCCTTGCGGAGCTTGTGCTTCCGGGGACTCCTCCTCAGCGGCGGCAGCTTCGCCGTGATTTCCTGGACGTTCCCCAGCGGTGTGCCCGGCGCCGGGGAGATGACTGATTCGTCGGGATCGGGCTCGGGCTCGTCGTGCAGGACCGGGACCTGTTGCTCCATCGATTCCTGGAGCATGAACGCCAGCTCTTCAGCCGGGTCCCAACCGGATGGCGGCGGGATCAGAGTTTCCGAGAAGACATCGGCCGGGGCTCGGTGCCGGCCTGTGCCTGCCTCGTTGTACTCGTTGTACGACCCCTCATAATAGGGCGGATAATAGGCGCCCTGTTCCTGGTGCATGGCGAAGTCTGGCTACTTCGCTTGCGTATGATTCAAAGTACCTTGCGGCCTGATCCACCGCCGGGCGAGATTGGTCTCCAACTCGGTCATGACGCCCAGAAAGCGCTGTAGCACAGGCTCGGTCACCTGGAGCGTCACGGGAAGACCGCACCTGGTGAGAGTGCCGTTGGTGGGCGATGAGCAGTGTTCCCGGCCGGGAGTGTAGGTGTAGGGCCCAAGTGTGACCGAATGCCCTACAGGGCTGCTCCCGTGCTCCTGGCCCGGAAGCAGGCCGGAAAACCCTTCCCCATTTTCCTTGGTCATATCTGAATTAACGCCGCCCCACTCCCCCGGATGCGCGGCAAATGGGTGAACGACTTCGTGGATAATTATCTTATGCGGGAGTAAGGCTCAACCGACAGTACCGCTGTAGGAATGGCGGGAATCGGGTTGTAGGAGGAGTGGGGCGCCGGCCGGGCAGCATGGAGGCCGACCGCGTCCCACGCGGTCGGCCTTCCCTCCACGCCCGTCCCGTCAGGCCCCGGGGCGCCGGTCGATCGCCGTCAGATCGATGTCGATGTCGTAGGGCACCGAAACCTTCAGCCGGTCGTGGAAGATTCCGGTGAGGGCGTACGACCTGGTGGCCGGGTCGAGTTCGTAGACGTAGACGACGGGGAGGCCCTTGTCGCCGTCCTGCTCCACTCGCCAGAGGTGCCGCACACCGGCCGCGGCGTACTTGCGGGGCTTGACCTCACGGTCGCGTTCGCGGGAGTCGGCGGAGACCACCTCCACAGCGAGGACGATGTCCTCGGGTTCGTACCAGGTCTGCGCAGGCCCCGTGTTCGCGTCCACGGGAAAAACCAGCACGTCCGGCTCCGGCCTGTTCCTGGAGTCCAGCTTGACCGTCATCTCCCGCATGACGTCGAGGTGGTCCGGCGCCTGTTCCAGCAGGCGGTTCTCCAGCAGGCGCATACAGCGACCGTGAAAGGCGGTCTGCGGACTTATGAAGACAAGACTCCCGTCGATCAGCTCCGTGTGCGGCGGGAGGCCCGGGATCCGGTCGAGGTCGTCCGCGGTCCAGCCCTCGGCGGGCGGGATCGGCCAGCGGTACTCCGGCTCGTCCACCGGCTCCGGGTCGTGCTCGAGTGCGGCGCTCATGAGTGCTCCCATGCGATGGAGTCTCGCCTGTTCCCCCAGCGTACCCAGGGGCGCGGGCGGGAGCGTCAGCTCATCAGGTGAACGCCGTCGACCGCGGACCGCGCGCCCCCACCCCGCCTTGAACGCGTTCAAAAAGAGGAGTACGGTCATCCCGCAACGTTTTGAACGTGTTCAAGAAGGGGTGGGGGCATGGATCTCACGGTCGTCGCGTACGTCATCTATCTGCTGGTCAGCGTGGGGCTGACGGTGTGGGTCGCGCGGACGCTGAGCCGGAACGGGCGGATCTTCCTCGGGGACGTGCTGCACGGCGACGAAAAGCTCGCCGACGCCGTCAACCACCTGCTCGTGGTCGGCTTCTATCTCGTCAACCTCGGGTTCGTGGCTCTGTATCTGAACCAGGACGAGAGGATCACCGACGCGCGCGGTGTGTTCGAGACCGTGTCCACCAAGCTCGGCGTCGTACTGCTCGTGCTGGGCGCGCTGCACCTCGGCAACGTCTTCGTGCTGAACAAGATCCGGCGGCGCGGAATCATGGAGCGGGAGCAGCTGCCGCCCGTCCCGCCGCAGGGCTGGGCCGCCCCCGCGGCCGGGGCGTGAGCACCGATGGCCACCACAGCCGTACACGACCGGGACGCCGCCCGCGTCCCGGTGCGCGGGCTCACCGTGCTGTACGACGCCCAGTGCTCGCTGTGCCGGTTCCTGCGGGAGTGGCTGGAGCGGCAGCGGCAGCTGGTGCCGCTGGAGTTCGTGGCGGCGGGGTCGGAGGAAGCCCGGCGGCGCTTCCCGTCGCTGGACCACCGGGCGACCCTGGACGAGATCACCGTCGTGGGCGACTCCGGGCAGGTGTACCGCTCCTCGGCCGCCTGGATCGTCTGCCTGTGGGCGCTGCGCGAGTACCGGCGCCTCGCCCACCGGCTGAGCACCCCGGCCGGGGCCCGGGTCGCCAGGGGAGTCGTCCTCGCCGCGGCCAAGTGGCGGGAGACCCGGGGCGGAGGTGCGTGGGGCGGGCGGGCCTACCGGACCGGCGACGGGTGGGGGTACGACCCCCAGTACGGCTGGACGTACAGCCCGCCCTCCTGCGACGGCGGCGCCTGCCCCACTGGTTAGGCTCTCTTCCGTGCCCGCCATGAACGACAGTCCCGAAGACGGCCGTACGAGCTCCGACGACAGCGGTACGCCCGTCAGGTCCGCCAAGTCGGAACAGACCCGCGCGCTCATCCTGGAGACGGCCATGCGGCTGTTCCAGGAGCGGGGCTACGACCGGACGACGATGCGGGCCATCGCCCAGGAGGCCGGGGTCTCCGTCGGCAACGCGTACTACTACTTCGCCGGCAAGGAGCATCTGATCCAGGGCTTCTACGACCGGATCGCCGCCGAGCACCAGGTGGCGGTCCGTGAGGTCCTGGACCGGGAGACCGATCTGGAGGCGCGGCTCGCGGGTGTGCTGCGGACCTGGCTGGACATCGCGACGCCGTACCACGAGTTCGCGGTGCAGTTCTTCAAGAACGCCGCCGACCCGGACAGCCCGCTCAGCCCCTTCTCTCCGGAGTCGGAGCACGCGCGCGTGGAGGCCATCAGCGTCCACCGGGAGGTGCTGGCGGGCACGAAGACCAAGGTCCCGGAGGACCTGCGGGACGTGCTGCCCGAGCTGATGTGGCTCGCGCAGATGGGGCTCGTCCTGTACTGGATCTTCGACCGGACCGAGGGCCGCGAGCGCAGCTACCGGCTCGCGGAGCGCGGCGCCCGGATCACCGCGCGGGGTGTCGCCCTGGCCCGCTTCCGGGTACTGCGGCCGCTGGTACGCGAGGTGCACGAGCTGTTCACGGACTTCCTGCCGGGGATGACGAAGGTGCTGCCGGATCCGGGGGGCAACAAGCGGGCCGGGTGATCCACTTTGGGGTGAACGCGGTCGAACGGGACGTTCGGGTCCTGACCTGCCTACGATGATGCTCTCGACAACCAGCCCCCAGGAGGCACGTGATGTCCGCTGCATCCGTCGAGCGACCCCATGGTGACCGTCCTCTGATCGCGGAGGCGAACCGGCTGTGGGACAGCCTCGCCCCGGGCTACCGCGTCGAGATCATCGGAGGCCAGATCCTCGTGACCCCGCCACCGGACGGCCCGCACGCCGTAGCCCTGACCGAACTCATGGTGCCTTTCCTGACCGCCGGGCTCCACGGTACGGAGTCGAAGGTGGTTCAGGGCATCGGCCTCTGGCTGCCCACCGGCACCGAGGACTACGCGATCCCCGACCTCTCCCTGGTCGACGCCGACTACCGGGACCACTCCGTCGAGAACAACTGCTACGACCCCGTCTGCTTCCGCCTGGTGCTGGAGGTCACCTCCAGCAACTACCGGACCGACCTGCGCGACAAGGTGAAGGCCTACGCCGCCGCCAAGATCCCGGTCTATGTGATCGTCGACCGTAAGCACCAGCGCCTGCACGTCCTGACCGATCCCGCCGGGGACGACTACGAGAACCACCGCCCGCACTCCCCCGGCGAGCTCGTCACCCTGCCCCGGGCCGTCGGCGCCGAGGTCACCCTCGACGTCGACGGAATCCTCAAGGCCGGTCAGCAGAAGGACGACTGACAGGACGACTGATGGCGTCCACACGTCCTCACGGCACCGCCCCCACCAACGCCCACACCGTTTTCCCGTGCCGGCCCCGGCTCCACACCCCCCAGGCCGCCGCGATGTTCTCCACCAGGCGCAGTCCGCGCCCGGTCTCCTCCCACTCGCCGGCCTCCCGCATCTTGGGCTCCGTCATCCCCTCGTCGGACACCTCGATGAAGCAGGAGCCGTCGGCGAGCGCGGTCACCGCGATCTCGAACTCCCGCTCCAGCAGCGGCCCGTGGCGGACGACATTGGTCGCCAGCTCGGAGACGAGGAGCACGGTGTCCTCCAACGCCTGATCCTCAGTCCCCAGCCCCCATTCGGCGAGATGGTCCCGCACCCGGCTCCGGGCCAGTCCGACCGACGCCGGATGCCTGGGAAGCCGAAAGGAGTTGCGCCTCAACACATTTGCTCCTCACCCCGCACACACCTCCAACACATGGTGCTGCGCGCGGGGCGGGCGCGGTGTCACTTTCGCGAATGTCAATGCCGCGAGATCACGACAGCCGAAAAGCCCTCACGGCATATCCCGTCGGACTGCCACGGTGGCCGGCCCGCACTCATTCCGCCGCCGGAACGGGACGAGGGGCACGTTCCGGGCCGCGACCCCGCCGAAAGGTGCGGCTGCCGGTCGCCGCACGGGGCTGACCGCCGTCCCGTCGACTGTCCTGAATCAGGCGGTCTACCTCCTCAATGCCATATTCGGACCCCGCGATTCCGTAGGGTCGGCCGGGTCCGCCGCGGGTTCCGGGGGCGGGGGGCCGGTGGTCCGGCCGACGCCGTACGCGTCCCAGCTTCCTCTCCCCGCACGGCTTCCGGAAGGCAGCCGGCCGTGGTGCGCGAGGGTGGCCCGCAGGGGCCGTCCGGCGGGCCGCCACCGCCCGGACGCGGACCCGGCGGCGACCCCGCAATACGCACATGCGAACGTCACATGCCGCTGGGAATTGCCATGGGCCCGCCGTCCGGGAGGACGACGGGGACGACCGGGGAGCGACTGGGGAGCGACTGGGCGAGGTGACTACGCCCGCTTCGACGCGAGCTCCACCACCGTGATGTCGGACGGTGCCCCCACCCGGACCGGGGGTCCCCAGGCGCCGGCGCCGCGGGAGACGTACAGCTGGGTGTCCCCGTAGCGCTCGAGGCCCGCCAGAGTGGGGTTGGCCTGTGCGGCGACGTAGTTCATGGGCCACATCTGGCCGCCGTGGGTGTGGCCGGAGAGCTGGAGGTCGACACCGTGCTCGACGGCCTCGTGGATCTGGACCGGCTGGTGGGCGAGGAGGACGACGGCCCGCGAGGTGTCACGGTCGCCGAGGGCCTTGGCGAAGTCGGGGCCGTGGCCCTCGTCCTCGCCCGCCACGTCGTTGACGCCCGCGAGGTCGAAGGCGGACAGCTCGGTGCGGGCGTTCTCCAGCGGGCGCAGCCCCAGCTCGCGGACCTCGTCGAGCCACTGCTCATGCCCGGAGAAGTACTCGTGGTTGCCGGTGACGAAGTACGCGCCGTGCCGGGCCCGCAGCTGTGCGAGCGGGGCCGCCGCCGGGCCGAGCTCCTCGACGGTGCCGTCCACCAGGTCGCCGACCACCGCGATGAGGTCGGGCCGGGTGCTGTTGACGGTGTCGACGACCTTCTGCGCGAAGCCCCGGCCGAGCAGCGGCCCGAGGTGGATGTCGCTGACGACGGCGATCCTGAACCCGTGGGCGGCGCGCGGCAGTTTGGCCAGCGGGACGGTCACCCGCTTCACCTTGGGGCCGCTGAGGACGCCGTACGTCCCGTAGCCGACCGTTCCGAGCGCGGCGGCGGCCACGGCCCCGCCGACGGCGCGGGAGACGAAGAGACGGCGGGAGGGGGCTGCCGGGGCGGGCGTCCGAGCGGGCTCCGCCGTGGAGTCAGCCGCGGACTCCGGTGCGGGCTTCGCCGCGGACTCCCGAACGGGCGTCGGGACGGCGGAAGCCGCGTCGGCCTCGGAGGCGGTGTCGGAGCGGGCGGGGAGGGCGGACTCTCCGGTCCGGGCCGCGGCCGGTACGGGCTCCGACGCCACCGCCGGCACAGGCTCCGCCGCCTTCACCGGTACGGGTTCCGGTGCGCGCCGGGCCGCCAGGCGGTGCAGGAGCGGCCGTACGGCCTCGCCCACCACCAGCGCCAGCAGCAGGTACAGCGCGAACGCCAGCCACATGTATCCCGGCCAGCCCAGCACTTGCTTGAGCCAGAACGGGGCGCCGGACCGGGAGGCCGCGAACGCCGCGACCATCAGCACCGGCCCGGCGATGAACACGGCCGTGCCCAGACGGCGGGCGAGGCCCGGGCCGCGCGTCGTGTCACGCACCAGGCGGCGCCACGCGTACCAGTGCAGAAACGCGAAGACGGCCGCGACGACCACGGCCACGAGTATGAAGACGATCACCATTCGGCCTGGACCCCCGCTATGTCGTCCGACGCAGTGCGCGCAGTCCGCGCAACCCGATGACCCCGATGACAGTCCCCAATACAAAGGAGACGACGGCGAGGGTCAGATGCACCCAGAAGTACGCCGTCGGATCACCCGCGTCGTCGAACGCGAGACCGCTGCCGTCCCCCCATAGATTTCTGGCGAAAGTGATCCAAATGACCCAGCTCCACACCCCGAAGGCGAGCAGGAACCAGGAGAGGGGGCGGCTGAGCTTCACGGAACGGGACCTCTCTTCATCACGCCGGGCGTCCGCGGCCGGTCGGGCCGACCTGGGGCCCGGGGAGCGTTCCCCGGCGCGGCACGGCACGGGATCAGTATCGCCCGCGGCGCACGGGGTCCGGTGCCCGGGTGGGGAGGGCGGTAGTCCTTCCTGGTGGCGGCCCTGTACTTTCTCGGTCGTGCCCGCCTCCATGATGACCGGCAGACGATCCTCACGGATCGCCTCCGCCGCACTGCTGTCCCTGTCGCTGACCGCCGCCCCGGTGCTGACCGCCGTCCCGGCCCTGGCCTCCGAGGGATCCTCACCCAGCACATCCACGTCCCCGTCCGCCACGCCCCCGGCGCGGATGTCGACGGTCGGCGGCGAGCGGCTCGGCAGGCCCGGTACCCAGGTGGAACTCGGCAGCGACGCCCCCGTGCTGCCCAAGGACATCACCGCCCGCTCCTGGATCGTCGCCGACGCCGAGTCCGGTGAGGTCCTCGCCGCGCACAACGCGCACTGGCGGCTGGCCCCGGCGAGCACCCTGAAGATGCTGTTCGCGGACACGCTGCTGCCGAAGTTCAACAGGGACGAGGAGCACAAGGTCGAGCCCTCCGACCTGGCGGGGATCGGCTCCGGCTCCAGCATGGTCGGCGTCAAGGAGGACGAGACCTACACGGTCCACGACCTGTGGCTCGGTGTCTTCCTTCGCTCCGGCAACGACGCGGTGCATGTGCTGGCCGCGATGAACGGCGGCATAGAACAGACCGTCAAGGACATGAACGAGCACGCCGAGGAGCTCCAGGCCCTCGACACCAACGTGGTCAGCCCGGACGGGTACGACGCGAAGGGGCAGGTGTCGTCGGCGTACGACCTGACCCTCTTCGCCCGTTCCGGCCTGCAGAAGAAGGACTTCCGCGAGTACTGCTCGACCGTGCGGGCGCAGTTCCCGGGCGAGACCGAGAAGAAGAAGGGCAAGACCACCCGGAAGTCCTTCGAGATCCAGAACACCAACCGGCTGCTCACCGGCGACCTGGACGTCGACGCCTACCAGGGCATCGCAGGTGTGAAGAACGGCAACACCACCAACGCGGGGGCCACCTTCACCGGTGTCGCCGAGCGGAACGGCAAGGTGCTGCTCGTGACCGTCATGAACCCGGAGAAGGACGAGCACAACGAGGTCTACAAGGAGACCTCCCGTCTCCTCGACTGGGGCTTCAAGGCCGCGGACAAGGTGGAGCCGGTGGGCGAGCTGGTGCCGCCGAAGGGTGCCGTCATCGAGGCGAGCCCCGGGGCGAGCGCCGCGCCGTCGCCGTCGGTCTCCGGGGCGGACGGCCGGCCCGCGGCGGCCCTCGTGCACGGTGGGTCCAGCGGCATCGGCACCGCGCTGGCCATCGCCGCCGGGGTACTGGTACTGCTGGGAGGCGCGGTCTTCCTGGTACACCGCAGGTGGCCGCTGCCGGAGCTGATGCGACGGCGCCGGTGAGACCTTGATCCACGGGTTCCGGTGCCCCCGGTGGAGCACCGGAACCCGGCCGGCCTCAGCGAGCGCGCTCGGTGTCGGCCGCGCCCGGCTCCCCGGGTCGTTCCAGCCGCTTCCCGGGTTCATCCGGTGCCGTCCTGGGACCTTCCTGTCGCGTCCCGGATCCTTCCGGTGCCGTCCCGTGCGTTTGCTTTTCCGGTGTCTTCCGGAGGGTTTCCGGTACCTCCCGGTGGGCTTCCGGTGACTTCCCCCGCGCTTCCGGTGCCCTGGATCGCTGCGGCTCCCTGGCCGGCTCGGGCCGCGGGCTCTTCCCCAGCAGCCCCGGCTCGTCCGGCTGCTCGGGCTTCTCCTGCCTTTCGCGCTGCTCCTGCCTTTCGCGCTGCTCCAGCCCTTCGGCCCACTTGCTTCCCGTCGCCGTCCAGGACGCGGCGTACAGCAGCAGCTTGCAGGTGAAGTTGATCCACAGGAGCAGGGCGATCGGGACGCCGAACGCGCCGTACATGCTCTTTGACGCGACGCCCTGGATATAGCCGCTGAGCAGCAGTTTCAGCAGCTCGAAGCCGATCGCGCCGACCAGCGCGGCCACGATCAGGCGGCGGCGCGGCGGCTGTACGCCCGGCAGCAGCGTGAGGACGTACAGCAGGAGCAGGAAGTCCGCGAGGACGGCGACCACGAACACGGCGGACCGCAGCAGCACACCGCCCCAGCCGCCCCGTTCGAGGCCCAGCTGGTCGCCGATCCAGCCGACCATCATGGAGCCCACCACGGAGACGATGAAGGTACACAGGACCGCGCCGCCGAGGCCGAGGAGCACGCCCGCGTCCTTGGCCTTGGCCAGAACGGGGTTCTCCTCGGGGTCCGGCTTCTCCCACACGGCCCGCAGACAGCCGCGCATCTCGCCGACCCAGCTGATACCGGTGAACAGCAGCAGCGCGCCCGCGATGATCCCGACCGTGCCGGCGTTGTCGACCAGTCCGCCGATGTCGAGCTGGTCGGAGATGCCGGGGATCTGGTCGGCGATCTTGTCCTCCAGCGTCTGCTGCTGTTTCTCGCTGACGGTCGCCGCGGCCACGGCGGCGGCGAGGGTCAGCAGCGGGAACAGCGCCAGGAAGCTGAGGAAGGTCATCGCGGCGGCCAGCCGCGTCCACTTCACGCGCTCCAGCCGTTCGTACGACCGCCATGCGTGCGTGCGCATCAGGCGTTCCACCACCGGGCCGATCCCGGGCAGCTTCTTCAGCCAGTCCATGATCCGGCTCCGCCCTCCCTCCGGTCTGGGAAAGACCGACGGCCGGGTACCCCTGAACGGCGGGACAGCACCGAGCGCCGCGCCGGTCCCGGAACGTCGTCCGTCTGTCACCACTCTTCTAGGAAGCGGCCGGGACACCACGGCAATTCAGGACGACATGGCGCGGCGGTCACTCGGTCACCGCTGCCGGCCGGGCGGGACCGCCACGGCCTCGGCTCTGCCTTCAGCGCCTGGGCAGGGTGGTGTCCCGGTCGGCCGGGGCACCGGCCTGCGGCGGCACGACCGCTTTCCCGAACAGGAATTTCCGCAGCTTGCGCCACACGCCGTCCGGGCCCTGCTCGTAGAGCGCGAAGCCGGTGCAGGGCCACTCCGCCTCATACCCGGAGAGCTCCTCGTACGCGCGGTCCATCGCCTCGTCGGAGATGCCGTGCGCCACCGTGACGTGCGGGTGGTACGGGAAGGCCAGCTCGCGTGCGACCGGGCCGGAGGCGTCCCGGACCTGCTTCTGGAGCCAGGTGCAGGCCTCGGCCCCCTCGACGACCTGGACGTAGACGACGGGCGACAGCGGGCGGAAGGTGCCCGTGCCGGAGAGCCGCATCGGGAAGGGCCGCCCGGCGGCCGCGACCTCGGCGAGGTGCGCCTCGATCGCGGGCAGCTCCGACGCGTCGACCTCCGTCGGCGGCAGCAGGGTGACGTGCGTGGGGATGCCGGAAGCCGCGGGGTCGCCGAAGCCCGCGCGCCGCTCCTGGAGCAGGCTGCCGTGGGGCTCCGGGACCGCGATCGACACGCCGATCGTTACGGTCCCCACGTCGTCTCCTGTCGTCGTTGTCGTCCGTCGTTGCCGTCTGTCGTTGCCGTCTGTCGTTGTCGTTCTTCTGCCGCGGTCCGCCGGGGGCCGCCCTCCGCCGAGGGCCGCCGTCCGCCGCCGGGCCGGTGCGGAGCGGTGCGGCGGCGGACGGGGGCGGTGACGGTCCGGCTGTCGACTGTACGGCGATGTGGCCCCGTGCCGGGAGGGTTGCCGGCCGGGTCAGTGCTTGGCGGGCAGGAAGCCCACCTTGTCGTACGCCTGGGAGAGGGTCTCCGCGGCGACGGCACGCGCCTTCTCGGCGCCCTTGGCCAGGATCGAGTCGAGCGTCTCCGGGTCGTCCAGGTACTGCTGGGTGCGCTCCCGGAAGGGCGACACGAAGTCGACCATGACCTCGGCGAGGTCCGTCTTCAGCGCACCGTAGCCCTTGCCGGCGTACTTCTGCTCCAGTTCCGGGATTCCCGTACCGGTGAGGGTCGAGTAGATGGTCAGCAGGTTGCTGACGCCCGGCTTCTCGGCCACGTCGTAACGGATGACCGTGTCGGTGTCCGTGACCGCGCTCTTGACCTTCTTCGCGGTGGTCTTCGGCTCGTCGAGGAGGTTGATGAGGCCCTTCGGCGTGGAGGCCGACTTGCTCATCTTGATCGACGGGTCCTGGAGGTCGTAGATCTTCGCCGTCTCCTTGAGGATGTACGGCTTCGGGACCGTGAAGGTCTGGCCGAAACGGCCGTTGAACCGCTCGGCCAGGTCGCGGGTCAGCTCGATGTGCTGGCGCTGGTCCTCGCCGACCGGGACCTCGTGCGCCTGGTACAGCAGGATGTCCGCGACCTGGAGGACCGGGTACGTGAAGAGGCCGACGCTGGCCCGGTCGGCACCCTGCTTGGCGGACTTGTCCTTGAACTGGGTCATGCGGGAGGCCTCACCGAAGCCCGTGAGGCAGTTCATGACCCAGGCCAGCTGCGCGTGCTCCGGGACGTGGCTCTGCACGAAGAGCGTGCAGCGGTCCGGGTCGAGTCCGGCGGCGAGCAGCTGCGCCGCGGCGAGCCGGGTGTTGGCGCGCAGGTCGGCCGGGTCCTGCGGAACGGTGATCGCGTGCAGGTCGACGACCATGTAGAACGCGTCGTGGGACTCCTGCAGAGCCACCCACTGGCGTACGGCGCCGAGGTAGTTGCCGAGGTGGAACGAGCCTGCGGTGGGCTGGATTCCGGAGAGCACGCGGGGTCGGTCTTGGGCCATGTTCACCATTCTCTCAGGTGCGGGGGCGAGTTCCGGTCCCCGGACGGAAACAGAATGCGGTGCGGAACGGCCCGCATGCCGTGGTCCGGGGCCGCGCGGTCGGCCGTTCCGCCGGGGCGGGCGTGGCGGGTGAGACGAGGAACACATCGTGGGCCAGGGCGGTGGAGGAGCACCGTGGCCGGTGCCGTCGGTGTCGACGGCCCACGCTCCGTCGGCGGGCCCCGTCAGCGTGCCCCGCCGGCGGGCGGGAACGGCGAACCGCCCGGCGTTCCACGCGCCGGGCGGTCGGTGACAGCTGATCGGCCAAGGACGGCCGAGGGTGGCCGAGGGCGGCCGCATCTCAGCCGAGGTCGATCTCCGGGTACAGCGGGAAGCCGGTCAGCAGGTCGGCGGCCCGGCGGGACACCTCGTCGGCGACCTTCTCGTCGAGGACGTGCTGGGCCTTGGACGGGGCGCCCTTGGCGGTGGTGCCGGGCTCGGCGGCGGTGAGGACGCGGTCGATCAGGGCCGCGATCTCGTCCATCTCGGCGGCGCCGAGGCCACGGGTGGTGAGCGCGGGGGTGCCGATGCGGATGCCGGAGGTGTACCAGGCGCCGTTGGGGTCGGCGGGGATGGCGTTGCGGTTGGTGACGATGCCCGAGTCGAGCAGCGCGGTCTCGGCCTGGCGGCCGGTGAGGCCGTAGGAGGAGGCGACGTCGATCAGGTTGAGGTGGTTGTCGGTGCCGCCGGTGACGAGGGTGGCGCCGCGGCGGGTCAGGCCCTCGGCGAGGGCGCGGGAGTTGTCGACGACGGCCTGGGCGTAGTCCTGGAACTCGGGGCGGCGGGCCTCGGCGAGGGCGACGGCCTTGGCTGCCATGACGTGCGGGAGCGGGCCGCCGAGGACCATCGGGCAGCCGCGGTCGACCTGGTCCTTGAGGCTGTCGTCGCACAGGACCATGCCGCCGCGCGGGCCGCGCAGCGACTTGTGGGTGGTCGTGGTGACGATCTGGGCGTGCGGGACCGGGTCGTAGTCACCGGTCAGGACCTTGCCCGCGACGAGACCGGCGAAGTGCGCCATGTCCACCATCAGCGTCGCCCCGACCTCGTCGGCGATCTCGCGCATGACGCGGAAGTTCACCAGGCGCGGGTAGGCGGAGTACCCGGCGACGATGATCATCGGCTTGAACTCGCGGGCGGTGGCGCGCAGGGCCTCGTAGTCGAGCAGGCCGGTGGCGGGGTCGGTGCCGTAGGAGCGCTGGTCGAACATCTTGCCGGAGATGTTGGGGCGGAAGCCGTGGGTGAGGTGGCCGCCCGCGTCCAGGGACATGCCGAGCATGCGCTGGTTGCCGAAGGCCTGGCGGAGCTCGGACCAGTCGGCCTCGGAGAGGTCGTTGACGTTGCGGACGCCGGCCTTCTCCAGGGCCGGGGCCTCCACGCGGTCGGCCAGCACGGCCCAGAAGGCGACCAGGTTGGCGTCGATGCCGGAGTGCGGCTGGACGTAGGCGTGCCGGGCGCCGAACAGCTCGCGGGCGTGCTCGGCGGCGAGGGACTCGACGGTGTCCACGTTGCGGCAGCCGGCGTAGAAGCGGCGGCCGACGGTGCCCTCGGCGTACTTGTCGCTGAACCAGTTGCCCATCGCCAGCAGCGTGGCCGGGGAGGCGTAGTTCTCGGACGCGATCAGCTTGAGCATCTCGCGCTGGTCGGCGACCTCCTGGCCGATGGCGTCGGCGACGCGCGGCTCGACGGCGCGGATCACGTCGAGAGCGGCGCGGTAGGCGGTGGAAGCGGTGGAGAGCGGCTCGGCTGGCATGGGGACCTCCGGACGTGGCGTTCAGCGTTCACGGTACGTACGGCCCAGGCGCACGGCACTCGTGCCGGGCGGGACCGCGAGGTCCGCCCGGGGGCCGCTTCCCGATGGTCGGTCCCATCCCAGCGCGCCAGTCACGGCCCGCGATCAGCCTACCGGGCGCCCCGCGGCACCGGGGCGCTCCGTCCACCATGCGGGCGGGCCCGGAGGCACGCCCGGTGCGTCAGAGGATCACGTGCGGCAGGAACCGCGCGTACGAGTCCGTGACCAGCCCCGCCGACTCACGGATGCCGAGGCCCGCCGCCTCGTTCTCCACCACCCAGGCGCCGAGCACGACCCGGTTGCCGTCGAAGGACGGCAGGGGCGCCAGCTCCTGGTAGCAGCACGGCTCGTCCCGTACGACGGAAGCGATGGCGGCATCGGCACCGGCACCGACACCGGCGCCGGCGCCGGAACCGGCCTCGTGCACGGTCACGCCCGCGCCCTCCCGCCCGAGCAGCGGCTTGGCCACGTACCCCGGGCCGGAGGCCAGCTCGCGCGGCCCGTCGAGGTAGGCGGGCAGCAGATTGGGGTGGCCCGGGAAGAGCTCCCAGAGCACGGCCAGCAGGGCCTTGTTGCTGAGCAGCATCTTCCAGGCGGGTTCGATCCACATCGTGGTGCCCGTGCCGCCGCCGTTGTCGAGGGTGGCGAGGACGTGCGGGGCGAAGCGGTCGGTGGTGAGCCACTCCCAGGGGTACAGCTTGAAGATGCTGCGGATGAAGCGCAGCTTCATGTCGACGAAGCGGCGCGACAGGCGGTCCCAGCCGATGTCCTCCATGGAGATCCACTCGGTGTCGAGGCCGGCCTGCTCGGCGGTCTCCTTCAGGTAGGCGACCGTCATCAGGTCCTCGCCGAGCTCGTCGCCCGCGGTGTGGGCGAAGTAGAGCGGGCTGCCCGGCGGGAGCAGGCGGGCCTGCTTCCGCCAGGCGTCGACGAGGCGCTCGTGGAGGGAGTTCCACTGGTCGGCGCCCGGGAAGCGCTCCTCCATCCAGAACCACTGCGGGCTCGCCGCCTCGACCAGCGAGGTCGGCGTGTCCGCGTTGTACTCCAGCATTTTGGCGGGGCCCGTGCCGTCGTACCGCAGGTCGAAGCGGCCGTAGACGGAGGGGAGTTCGGCGCGGCGGCGCCAGGCCTCGGCGACCAGTTCCGCCACGCGCGGGTCGGTGATGCCGAGGTCGGCGAACCGGTTCTGCTCGACGATGTGCGCGGCCGCTGCCAGGCACATCCCGTGCAGTTCCTCGACGACCTCCTCCAGTGCCTCCACCTCGGGCAGCGAGAAGACGTAGTACGCGCTCTCGTCCCAGTACGGGCGCAGCGAGTCGTCCGGGTAGCGGGTCAGGGGGTAGATGAGCCCCTGTTCCTCGACAATCTGCTGCCAGCCGGGGCGGGGTTCCAGGGTGCGGCGTTCCACGGTCGGACGTGCCTTTCGTCTTGCCTCGTACGCCTCGTATGTCTCCTACCGCGTACGCCTCGTGGGTCTTGTGCGCCTCGTACGGCGCGGCCCGTGCGTCTCGTACGGCTCAGCCGCCGCCCGAGCCTCCCGAGCAGCCGAAGCCGTCGCGGTCGACGGCCTCGCTGCGGCTGAAGGTGCCGTAGTCGGCCCAGCCGCCGGTGACGTCGGCGTCGTAGTACCAGGCGGCGTCGATCGTGCCGTCGTCGAGCTCGCTGTAGACGACGGTGCCGTCCTTCTTCTTTTTCTTGCCGTTCTTGTTCTTCTTGACGGAGGACGAAGAGCCGGAACCCGAGGAGCAGTTGCTGTCGGAGATGACCTCGTAGCCGTTGGCGATGTCGTAGCTGTAGCGGTCCACGCAGCGGCGGTCCGGTTCGGAGCTGCAGGAGGTGAGGGCCGCCGCGACGACGCCCATTCCGCCGAGTATCACCGTGCTGGACCGCAGCCGCCTGCGCTGTTCTGCCATGTGCTCTCCCCCGCTGTGCGTATGGGCCGTACGGGTGTGTGCGGTGCCCGTCCGGCGAACGATCGGCGCTCACCTTAGTGACCGTGGCCGGATCTCGCTCCGCCGCCCCCCTGCATGCACACGCCATTGTTACCTGTGCCGGTTCCCGTGTCCCCCGTGGCCGGACGTGCGCGCTGAACGCCAGACCCTAGGGCAACGCCCGGCAGAGCGCCTCCAGCGTGCCCGCCCACGCGTGGTCCGGCGGGGTCCCGTACCCCACGACCAGGGCGTCCCCGGGGCCGGCCGCGGCGGACGGGTGGCGGTAGCGGGACAGGCCGTGCACCGCGAGACCCTGCCAGGCCGCCGCGCGGACCACCGACTCCTCGGTGCCGGGCGGGAGATGGAGCACGGCGTGCAGGCCGGCCGCGATGCCGCCGACCCGTACCTCCGGTGCCCGGGCCGCGAGGGCGGCGACGAGGGCGTCGCGGCGTCGCCGGTAGCGCAGCCGGGCGGCGCGGACATGGCGGTCGTAGGCACCGCAGGCGATGAACTCGGCGAGGGTCAGCTGCTCCAGGACGCCCGTCGACCGGCCGCCGAGCCGCGCGGCCTCCGGGACCAGGTGCGGCGGCAGGACCATCCAGCCCAGGCGCAGCCCGGGTGCCAGGGACTTGCTGGCCGTGCCCAGGTACACCACGTGGTCCGGGTCGAGGCCCTGGAGCGCGCCCACGGGCTGGCGGTCGTAGCGGAACTCGCCGTCGTAGTCGTCCTCCAGGATCAGCCCGCCGGTGCGGCGTGCCCAGTCGACGGCGGCGGCACGGCGCTCGGGGGGCAGGGCGCCGCCGATCGGGAACTGGTGTGAGGGGTTGAGCAGGACGGCTGGTACTGGCGGTACTGGCGGTACTGGCGGTACTGGCGGTGTGCTGTCCCCGTCCTTCAGGTCCTGGAGGCCCTCCGGGACCTCCAGATCCTCCAGGCTCCCCAGGTCTTCCGTGCGGGGGCCGAGCCCGTCGGAGGGCAGTGGCACGGTGCGCAGGCCGGTGCGGGCGAGGAGGTCCCAGTGCACGTCCAGGCCGTACGGCTCCACGGCCAGCGTGCGGTGGCCCCGCGCGTGCAGCAGTTCGCCGAGCAGCTTCAGTCCGTGGGCGAAGCCCGAGCAGACGACGATGTGCTCGGGGTCGGCGCGCACGCCGCGGGCCCGGGCGAGATACCCCGCGAGCGCGGTGCGCAGTTCGGTACGGCCGCGCGGATCGCCGTAGCCGAGGGCGTCGTGCGGGGCGGCGGTGAGGGCGTGGCGGGCGGCTCTGAGCCATTCGGTGCGCGGGAAGGAGCTCAGGTCGGGGGTGCCCGGGATCAGGTCGTACGGGAGCCTGCCGGGTGCGCGGTGCGGGGTGGCCGGCCTGGTGGGCGGCCGGGGCACCGCACGGTCGGCGACCTGGGTGCCGGAGCCCTGGCGGGCGGTGAGCCAGCCCTCGGCGACCAGGTCGGCGTAGGCGTCGGCGACGGTGTTGCGGGCGATGCCCAGGTCGGCGGCGAGCGAGCGGGAGGACGGCAGGCGGGTGCCGGGGGCCAGGCGGCCGGTGCGGACCGCCTCGCGCAGGGCGTCGGTCAGTCCCCGGCGCAGGCCCGGACCGGACGGTTCCAGGTGCAGGTCGATGCCCAAAGTGGCCCGGGGTTTCGGCATGGAAGTGGACCATACTCCTGGGCTGCTCGGCTCCTAGGGTCGAGGGCATGACGACTGAGACGGACACCGGTGCCGGTACCGGTACGACGACCGCGGAGTACGCTCCCGAACCCACCCCGCGCCTGGACTGGGCCGAGCTCGCACCGGACGTCTTCAAGGCCATGATCCGGCTCGACGCGGCGGCCGGCCAGGGTCTCGATCCGCGGCTGCGCGAGCTGGTGAAGATCCGCGCCTCCCAGCTCAACCACTGCGCACTCTGCCTCGACATGCACTCCAAGGACGCGCTCGCGGCGGGCGAGAGCGTCGAGCGGATCGTCCAGCTGAGCGCCTGGGAGGAGTCGCGGCACTTCTACACCGGGAAGGAACTGGCGGCGCTGGAGCTGACCGAGGCGGTCACCGTCCTGACGGACGGATTCGTACCCGACGAGGTGTACGAGAAGGCCGCCGAGCACTTCGGCGAGACCGAGCTGGCGCAGCTGATCGCCGCGATCACGGTGATCAACGCCTGGAACCGGTTCGGCGTGACCTGCCGGCGCACGCCCGGCCACTACCAGCCGGGGCAGCACAAGTGACGGCCCGTACGACCTACATGGACGAGGGGGTCCGCTCCGCGATGCGGGCCCTGAGCGCCGCCGCGAAGAAGGGGTTCGGCGACCCCGCTCTCGCCGAACTGGTGCAGATCCGCGCCTCGCAGCTCAACCACTGCGCGTTCTGCCTGGACATGCACCTCGCGATCGCCCGTGAGCACGGGGTGCCGCAGAAACAGCTGGATCTCCTCGCCGCCTGGGAGGAGGCCGGGGACGTCTTCGACGAGCGAGAGCGGGCGGCGCTGGCGCTGGCGGAGGCGGTGACCGTCCTGACGGAGGGCTTCGTGCCCGACGAGGTGTACGAGAACGCGGCCAAGCACTTCGACGAGGTGCGGCTGGCCCATCTCATCGCGGTCGTCACCGTCATCAACGGCTGGAACCGGCTGATGGTCAGCCGGCGCATCCCGGCGGGGAGCACCGAATGGTGAGCGGGGTCGACAAGGCCGGCGTCTTCCGGGCACTGCACCAGGGGCGGGACCCCGGCGACCCGCTCGTCCTGCCCGGCCCCTGGGACGCCGCCAGTGCCCGGGTGTGCGAGGCGGCCGGGTTCCCGGCGCTCGCGACACCCAGCGCGGGAGTCGCCGCCTCCCTCGGGTACGAGGACGGGGCGACCCCGGCCGAGGAGATGTTCGCGGCCGTCGCGCGGATCGTCCGGGCCGTCGGCGTGCCGGTCTCGGCGGACGTCGAGGGAGGGTACGGGCTGCCGCCGGAGGAACTGGTGGAACGGCTGCTGGAGACGGGTGCCGTGGGCTGCAACCTCGAGGATTCCGACGGGGAGGGGAACCTCAAGGACCCCCAGCGGCACGCCGACCGGCTGGCCGAGGTGCGGGCCGCGGCGGGCGGCCGGCTCTTCGTCAACGCACGGATCGACACGTTCCTGCGCGGCGACGCCGATCCGGAGCGGGCCACGGAACAGGCCGTCGAGCGGGCCGCGCTGTACGTCGCCGCGGGCGCCGACTGCGTGTACCCGATCGGCGCCCCCGCCGACGTACTGCCCCTGCTGCGGTCCGGGATCCAGGGGCCGATCAATGTGCACGGCACGGTCACCGGAGGCGGCCCCTCGCCCGCCGAACTCGGCGCGCTCGGGGCCACCCGGATCACCTTCGGGCCGGGCCTGCAGCGCGCGGCCTCCCGGGCGCTGCGCGGCATCGCGGACGACCTCGCCGCACCCGCGGAGGACGAGCACGTACCGCGCCGTCGACATCCCCAGATCCCTTGACCAAGGTCAAAGGAGTATGGAGCCCAGGGCCGAGCACCTCCCCTCCACGGACGACGTCGCGCGTCTGCGCCGCTTCAACCGCTGCCACACCCGCCGCATCGGCGTCCTCGACGACCACTACCTCGGCCAGGACCGCCCCCTCGGCGAGGCCCGGCTGCTGTTCGAGATCGGGGACGACGGGGCCTCACTGCGCGAGCTGCGCGGCCGGCTCGGCCTGGACGCCGGCTATCTCAGCCGGATGGTGAAGTCGCTGGAGCGGCAGGGCCTCGTACGCGTCAGCGTGCATCCCGGCGACAGCCGGCTGCGGCTCGCCGGGCTCACCCCGGCCGGACACGTCGAGGTGAGGGAACAGAACCACCGGGCCGACGCGCTCGCCGCGGGGCTGCTCGGCGGGCTCACCCCGGCCCAGCGCGCCGAGTTGACCGGCGCGCTGGGGACCGCGCAGCGACTGCTGCGGCTGGCCTCCATCGGCGTCCGGCTCGTCGGCGGCGGGCACCGGGACGCCCGCGCCTGTCTCGACGCGTACGCCGCCGACATCGGCGAACGGTTCCCGGAAGGCTTCGACCGCGCCGCGCTCGTACGGCCCGACGAGGTGTCCGGGAAGGCCGGCGCCTTCCTCGTCGCCTACGAGGACGGGCGGCCCGTCGGGTGCGGGGCGCTGCGGCGGCTCGAACCTCCCGTGGAGCGCGCCCCCGGAACGGCGCCCCGGCTCGGCACCGGGGAGATCCGGCATGTGTGGGTGCACCCGGACGCCCGCCGCCTCGGCCTCGCCCGGCGGCTGCTCGGAGAACTGGAGAACGCGGCTCGCGAGCGCGGGTACGGGGTGGTACGGCTCGACACGCACGCCGTGCTCACGGAGGCCCAGGCCATGTACCGGGCGTGCGGGTACACGGAGATCCCCCGGTACGACGACAACGTGTACGCGGCCCACTGGTTCGAGAAGCGGCTCGTGCCCTGAACCACGCGTCGGGGGCTCGTACCCCGGACTACGACTACGCGACGGGCGGGTGCGCCGCCGCTGCCCTCGTCAGTTCCACGGCGGCCCGCAGACTCAGGTCCGGTTCCGCCTGCCGCAACGCCTTGACCGCGCTCACCGAGTCCAGGGCACCCTGGTAGCCGACCGCGGCCAGCCGCCGGTGCGCCCAGCGGGCACGCACCTCGTCGTCGGGCACGGCCGCCGCCTGCTCGGCCAGGGCGAGAGCGCGTTCCAGGCCGGGCCGTTCCGCGTCGTCCGCCTCCGTGAGGGCCTGGCGTACGGCTGCCACGACGGCGTCGGTGTCCCGCAGGACGAGGACGTTGAGCTGGTTCTTGCTGCTTCCGAACATAAGGCCATCGTGGTGGCCGGGTGCCGTGCCGATCAAGCGAGTTGAGCGGCATCTGAGGCGAGGTTCGAGGCGGTGTCCGAACCGCCAGGGCACACGGCACGGCGGCAGGCCCCGACCCGGCGAACCGGGGCGGGGCCTGCGTACGGATCGGACGGAGCCTGTGTGAACGGACCGGACGGAGCCTGCTTCAGGCCGCCGAACCGTCAGATGTCCGAACCGTCAGGTTGCCGAATCGTCAGGTCGGATCGTCAGATGAGGCCGAGCGCGCGGACCGCCTCGCGCTCCTCCTCCAGCTCCTTGACGGAGGCGTCGATGCGGGCACGCGAGAAGTCGTTGATCTCCAGGCCCTGGACGATCTCGTACTTGCCGTCCTTGACGGTGACCGGGAAGGAGGAGATCAGGCCCTCCGGGACGCCGTACGAGCCGTCGGACGGGATGCCCATGGAGACCCAGTCGCCCTCGGCGGTGCCGTTGGTCCAGGTGTAGACGTGGTCGATGGCGGCGTTGGCGGCGGAGGCGGCCGACGACGCACCACGGGCCTCGATGATCGCGGCACCGCGCTTGGCGACGGTCGGGATGAAGTCCTCGGCGAGCCACTGCTCGTCGTTGACGACCTCGGCGGCGTTCTTGCCGGCGACCGTGGCGTGGAAGATGTCCGGGTACTGGGTGGCGGAGTGGTTGCCCCAGATCGTCAGCTTCTTGATCTCGGAGACCTGGACGCCCGTCTTCTTCGCCAGCTGGGTCAGCGCGCGGTTGTGGTCCAGGCGGGTCATCGCGGTGAAGCGCTCGGCCGGTACGTCCGGCGCGGCGGCCTGGGCGATGAGGGCGTTGGTGTTGGCCGGGTTGCCGACGACGAGGACGCGGATGTCGTCCGCGGCGTGGTCGTTGATGGCCTTGCCCTGCGGCTTGAAGATGCCGCCGTTGGCCTCCAGGAGGTCACCGCGCTCCATGCCCTTGGTACGGGGGCGGGCGCCGACGAGCAGGCCCACGTTCGCACCGTCGAAGGCGACGTTCGGGTCGTCCGTGATGTCGATGCCCTGGAGCAGCGGGAAGGCGCAGTCGTCGAGCTCCATGGCGGTGCCCTCGGCGGCCTTGAGCGCCGGGGTGATCTCCAGCAGGCGCAGCTTGACCGGCACGTCCGCACCGAGCAGCTGGCCGGAGGCGATGCGGAAGAGCAGGGCGTAACCGATCTGGCCGGCCGCGCCGGTGACGGTGACGTTCACGGGAGTGCGGGTCATGGCGTTCTCCGTATGACAGCAGGCGGTGGGGCGTCCCTGCCCCGGGTGCTGGATCCCTGTCGGTCCGGTCGGGGTGGCCGGCACTCTCCGCCGGGGTGATCGATCAACGGTTTGGATGATCGATCTCTTGGCGTCAAGAGAGATCCAGCCGTCAGGCTATCGCGCATCCGGGTTTCCGCACGTCCGGGTCCGTGTGGCCCGGCCCACAACGGCGCTGTCCGTACGGCCCGGGGACCGGGTCCGCCCGGACGCCCGTCCGCACTGACTCCGCTCGCGTTCCACATGCGTTCTGCACCCGTTCCGCACGCACGGTGCTCGGATCTCGTACGGATTCCGCAGGACTCCGCACGGCTTCCGCACGGATTCGGCAGGGCTTCGGCACGGAGCGGCGGCCGCCTGCCCGGGAGAGAAGGGACGAAGACGGCCGCCATTGTGGGGGTACCGGGCCGGGAGGCGATACCTGCCTCCCGGTCGGGCCGGACTCCCGTGGGGGTACGGTCCGTCTGCCCCGGTCCCGGGCGGCCATTCCCCTCGTACGGCGATTACTTTCCGTGGCAGGAGCGCCCCCGTCCGCGTGCGCCCCCGGCTGCCCTTCCCGGCGCCCCGACCGGAGACCGCGCCCCATTCCCCTGCGCTCGCGTCACCTGCGCGGCTGCTCCGCACAGCCCTCTGCTTCTTGCGGCCCTCCACTTGCCGACTGCTGGCTGCCGACCGCTGGCTGCGGGCTACGACTATTTCGTGCAGCCCTCCTGACCCGCCTTCAGAGACGCGCACGCCGTCGCGTCGCCCGCGTCCTTCACGGCGACCATCGGGGTGTACGCGGTGGTGTCCCCGGCCGCCTCTATCGCACCGGTCTGCTCGGCGCCGCCCACGCTCACCCGGACCTCGTCGCCCTGTGCGGCGGCGGTGATGCGGGCCCAGGCGGCGTCACAGGTCCTGCTGTAGCGGACCTCGACGAGGGCCGTGCCGACCTTGACACTGTCGGTGGTCTCCACCAGATCACCGCTGCACCCCATGGCCTCGGCGTCCTTGCCGGTGCACTCCTCACCGCCGCACTTCACGCCGGCCGGCAGATCGGGGTTCGGGCCGTCGCTGGACACGGGCGCGGTCGGCCTGTCGCCGGCGGTGCCTTCCTCGCCGCCCGTGAGGAAGAACGCCGCCGCGATCACGACCAGCGCGCCGCCGACACCGGCGAGGAACATGGTGAGCCGCCGCTTGCTCCGCGCGTCCTCGGATGCGCCACTGCCGCCGGGCCGCGCGTCCTCCGGGGTCCCGGCCGGCCCGAACGCGCCGATGGGCCCTTCGGTGCCGCCGCCCGGTCCGGACGCCGATCGGTGCGCCCCCGCTCCCTGGGCACGGGACGGACCGGTCGGATCGGATGACGAGTGGGCGACGCCCCAACTCCCGCCCCGGGGATGCCCGGCGCCCGCGCCCGCACCCGCACCTGCACCCCCACCGACACCGGTTCCGGCACCCGGTTCGGCTCCCGTGCCCTGCGCGGTACCGCCCCGCCCCGCGTACGAGGACGGCGAGGACGGCGAGGGAGGCGAGGGAGGAGAGAGCGGCGAGGGCGACGGGAACGACGAGTCTCCGTACGGGCGCTGCTCCTCGCCGGGCGGCGGTGCCTGCGACGGGACGGAGGGCGGCACGGTGGGGGCCACGCCCGCCGGACCGGCCACCCCCGGCCTCGCGGCCGTACCGCGCCCCGCCTTGCCGGTCCTGCCCTTGGCGGCGGCGGGAGCGGACGCGGACGGCTGGGACCCCGTCTCACCGAGCGCCGCGCGCGCCTGGGAGATCCGTATGGCCTCCATCGTCATGTCATGACGCATCTCCGAGCGGCTCCAGGCGCGCTCGGCCAGCTCCCACATGGTGGTCAGGTGCACGGGGTTCGTCCCGGTCACCTCGGCCAGCGCCACGATCGCTCCCTTGGGCGCGAGCAGGCGGCCGTTCAGATAACGCTCCCAGGACGTCTTGCTGTAGCCCGTGCGGTCGGCCACCGCGGCGATGCTCAGCCCGCTGCGGTCGACGACTCTGCGCAGCTGTCCGGCGAATTCCCTGACCTGTGGATCGAGTTCATCGGGCAAGGCCCTCCAACGAGGCATTGCTCCCCCTTTCCCCCCCGACCGTGCTTGACCTTTCCCCCGTGTGTCCGGAAGTCCGGAACGTGCGGCCCCGGCACTGAAGTGCCGGAGTCTCGTTCGGACTACCCAGTCGGATGCGCCCGATCAGGATGTCAGTTCCCATGGCGGGGGCGCGCGGGAGCATTCGGGCCGGAGCAGGCGCCGTCGCACACCCCTCGTTCACCGTCCAGTCTCGCATCGGTATCCCGCGCCCCGATGGTTATCCGACGGCTGGGCGGGGCTCGTTGTGGCGAGGCGGGAACACCGTGGCGGAACGGTCACCTCCGTGCCACAGCGGGCTGACAGACGTTGAACAGGCCGTTCTCCGAGGAGGACCGTGGAAGCAACGGCGGCCCGTCCTTGCTCGGGGGAAAGGATGGGCCGCTGTCCTCTGCGCTCTGTGTTCTGTTCTCTACACTCTGTCTGTGCTCCGCGATCTGTGCTAACGGATCGTGTAGTGCAGGATTTGGTCCAGGAACGGGACCTTCAGCCCATGTGGCTGGGCCATCATCGCGAGCAGGACGATGGCGATGCCCAGAACCCCGTACGTGATCATGTCGGTGAACCGGGACCGTACGGCGAGCATGCCCACGTCGGGCAGGGCCCAGCGCAGCACCGCCCCGGTCATCAGCGCCACGCCGATCAGGATCGTCCCGAACCGGAACACGTCCAGAGCGGTCAGCAGCAGCCCGAGCCCGACGCCGGACAGAACGGCGAGAACGGGCCACTGCCGGGCGGGGGCGGGGGCGTCGCCGGAAGCCGCCCTGCCGCCGCCCTCGGGCCGTGCGGTGTCCCGCGTGAACATCGGGAAACGGCGCGTCACACGCCGCGGCTTCCCCTCGGCGTCGGGCGCGCTGATGGCGTCCTGGACGGTCGGCTCACCGCCGGCTTCCTGCCTGGCCGACTCATCTTCGGCGTCCCGTACGGCCGCACCGTCGTCGGCGTCCCGTACGGTCGCGCCGTCGTCGGCGTCCCGAACAGTCGCGCCGTCGTCGGCGTCCCGAACGGCCGCGCCGTCGTCGGCGTCCCGAACGGCCGCGCCGTCGTCGGCGTCCCGAACGGTCGGGCCGTCGTCGGCTTCGCGCGTGGCCGGATCTCGGCCCGCGTCGTGCGCGGCCGGCCCGTCCCCTTCAGCCCGTGGTGCTGCCGCCTCCTCCGAGGGCGCGTCCTCACCTCGTGGCCGTGCGTCCGGAGGCTCGGCGGAGTCCCGCGCACCGGTCCCGCGGGTCGCGCGGGCGGCGGCGTCGTCCTCCGGTCCGGCTCCCGCCTCAGCCGACACTGCGCTCCGCCGCCTCGACCACGTTCACGAGCAGCTGGGCCCGGGTCATCGGGCCGACACCGCCCGGGTTCGGCGAGATCCACCCGGCGACCTCGGCGACGTCCGGGTGGACATCGCCCTGGATCTTCCCCTCGGCGGAGCGCGAGACGCCGACGTCGAGCACGGCGGCGCCCGGCTTCACGTCCTCGGGGCGGATCAGGTGCGCCGAACCGGCGGCGGCGATGATGATGTCGGCCCGCTTCAGGTGCGCCGACAGGTCGCGCGTACCGGTGTGGCACTGGGTCACGGTCGCGTTCTCGCTGCGCCGCGTCAGCAGCAGCGGCATGGGCCGCCCGATCGTGACGCCACGGCCGACGACCACGACCTCGGCGCCCTTGATCTCGACGCCGTAGCGGCGGAGCAGGGTGAGAACGCCGTTGGGGGTGCAGGGCAGCGGGGCCGGCTCGTTGAGGACCAGGCGTCCCAGGTTCATCGGGTGGAGGCCGTCCGCGTCCTTGTCCGGATCCATCAGCTCGAGGATGCGGTTCTCGTCGATGCCCTTGGGGAGCGGCAGTTGGACGATGTACCCCGTGCAGGCGGGGTCCTCGTTGAGCTCGCGGACGACCGCCTCGATCTCCTCCTGGGTGGCGGTCGCGGGCAGTTCGCGCTGAATGGAGGCGATGCCGACCTGCGCGCAGTCGCGGTGCTTGCCCGCGACGTACTTCTGGCTGCCGGGGTCGTCGCCGACCAGGATCGTCCCGAGTCCGGGCGTGACGCCCTTCTCCTTCAGGGCCGCCACGCGGACGGTCAGATCGGACTTGATCGCGGCTGCGGTGGCCTTGCCATCGAGAATCTGGGCGGTCATGGCCCCATCCTCGCGGATGAACCCTTCCCTGTTCCAATTCGGCCGTCGTCACGGCCTCACCAATGCTTCACTTGCACAACAAACGGTCAATCCGACTAGACAAGGATCTGACCTTGCCAGCACGATGAACGGCGCAAAACCGCGGGTAGCGCAGGGGGGCGAACCGCTCGGATCATGAAGTTCCTCCGCTCGAACCGCATCGTCCCCACACCACGACGGAGGAATGTCGCCATGAGCTTCGGCGAACCGAACAACCCCTACAACCAACAGCCTCAGCCTCCGCAGAACCAGCCCGGCTACCCCCCGCAGACGCCTCCGTCCCCGCCCGGGTACGGCTACCCCCAGGGCGCGCCGCAGGAACAGCCCGGGTACGGCTACCCCCAGGGCGCGCCGCAGGAACAGCCCGGATACGGCTACCCGCAGGGCGCGCCGCAGGGCCAGCCCGGGTACGGCTACCCGCAGGCCCCGCCGGTCCCGCAGGGCTACGGTTACGGCGTCGGCATGGCGGAGATGCCCGGCCTGATGAAGACCGCGCGCGTGCTGCTGTTCATCATGGCCGGCTTCCAACTGCTCGCGGGGGTCGTCCTCGGCATCGCGGCCGGTGCCGTCCAGGACGTGTCCAACACGGTGGGCTCGGGTGACGACAGCAGCCTGGCCACCGGTGTCCTCATCGCCATCGCGGTCCTGGTGCTGGCCCTCGGCGCCCTGTCCATCTTCCTCGGCGTCAAGTTCAAGACGGGTGGCAACGGCATCCGCATCACGACGATCGTCTACGCCGCGCTGACGATCCTCGGCGGCGTCTCCAACTTCTTCAGCGGTCAGGGCGGTTCCGCCACCTTCGGCGGCGTCATCTCGCTCGCTTTCGGCGGCATCATCCTCGCCGCGATGGTGAACTCGCAGGCATCGGCCTGGTTCGGCCGCCCGCGTTACTGAGCGGCACACCCACCGCACTCCTCACGTCTCGGCGCGACAGGGCCGTGTCTCCCGTCCGGACGGGAGACACGGCCCTGTCGCGTGCCCGCGAGGGAGCAGCCTGGGTGCTCAGTGGAAGAAGTGCCGCGTCCCCGTGAAGTACATCGTGACGCCGGCCTTCTTCGCGGCCTCGACGACCAGCTCGTCCCGGACCGAACCGCCGGGCTGCACCACGGCCTTGACGCCCGCCTCGGTGAGGACCTCCAGGCCGTCGGGGAACGGGAAGAAGGCGTCGGAGGCGGCGTACGCGCCGCGCGCCCGCTCGGCACCGGCGCGCTCCACCGCGAGCTTCGCGGAGTCGACCCGGTTCACCTGCCCCATGCCGACGCCGACCGAGGCGCCGTCCTTGGCGAGCAGGATGGCGTTGGACTTGACGGCCCGGCAGGCCTTCCAGGCGAACGCGAGCTGCGCGAGCTCGTCCTCGGACAGCGCATCGCCCGTCGCGAGGGTCCAGTTGGCCGGGTCGTCGCCGTCGGCCTGGAGCCGGTCGGTGACCTGGAGCAGCGCGCCGCCGTCGATCGGCTTGACCTCGACCGGGGCGGACGGCGCCTCGGGGGCGCGCAGCACGCGGATGTTCTTCTTCTTGGTGAGGGCTTCGAGCGCGCCGTCCTCGTAGTCCGGCGCGACGATGACCTCGGTGAAGATCTCGGCGACCTGCTCGGCCATCTCCTTGCTGACCGGCCGGTTGACGGCGATCACGCCGCCGAACGCGGACAGCGGGTCGCAGGCGTGCGCCTTGCGGTGCGCCTCGGCGACGTCCGCGCCGACCGCGATGCCGCAGGGGTTGGCGTGCTTGATGATCGCGACGCAGGGCTCGGCCTGGTCGTACGCGGCACGGCGGGCGGCGTCCGTGTCCGTGTAGTTGTTGTACGACATCTCCTTGCCGTGCAGCTGCTCCGCCTCGGCCAGGCCGCCGGCGTGAGAGGTGTAGAGGGCGGCGGGCTGGTGCGGGTTCTCGCCGTAGCGGAGGGTGTGCGCGCGCTCCCAGGTGGCGCCGAGGAAGTCGGGGAACTGCGAGTCGTCCACGGGGGCGTACTCGGAGGCGAACCAGGAGGCGACCGCGACGTCGTACGCGGCGGTGTGCTGGAAGGCCTCGGCGGCGAGCCGCTTGCGGGCGGTCAGGTCGAAGCCGCCGTCCTTTACCGCGGCGAGGACGTCCGCGTACCGGGCGGGGCTGGTGACCACGGCGACGGAGGGGTGGTTCTTGGCGGCGGCGCGGACCATGGACGGGCCGCCGATGTCGATCTGCTCGACGCACTCGTCGGGCGTCGCGCCGGAGGCGACCGTCTCGCGGAACGGGTAGAGGTTGACGACGACCAGGTCGAACGGCTCCACGCCGAGCTCGGCGAGCTGCCGCTGGTGGTCCTCCAGGCGCAGGTCGGCGAGGATGCCGGCGTGCACCTTCGGGTGCAGGGTCTTGACCCGGCCGTCCAGGCACTCGGGGAAGCCGGTGAGCTCCTCGACCTTGGTGACGGGGACGCCGGCGGCGGCGATACGGGAGGCGGTGGACCCGGTGGAGACGAGGTCGACACCGGCCTCGTGGAGCCCCTGGGCGAGCTCCTCCAGTCCGGTCTTGTCGTAGACGCTGACGAGCGCCCGGCGAATCGGCCGCTTGTTGCTCTCGGCGGTCACTGGATAACTACCTTTCGTCCCTCAATGCGATAGCCGTTGCGGGCGAGGCGCCCCACGACATCGACGAGCAGCCTTCGCTCGACTTCCTTGATGCGCTCGTGCAGCGCGCTCTCGTCGTCCTCGTCCCGGATCTCCACCACGCCCTGCGCGATGATCGGCCCGGTGTCGACGCCGTCGTCGACGAAGTGGACGGTGCATCCGGTGACCCTGGCGCCGTACGCGAGCGCGTCCCGCACGCCGTGGGCTCCCGGGAAACTGGGCAGCAGGGCGGGGTGCGTGTTGACGAACCGCCCCCCGAACCGCGCCAGGAACTCCTTCCCCACGATCTTCATGAACCCGGCGGAGACCACGAGGTCCGGCTCGTACGCGGCGACGGCCTCGGCGAGCGCCGCGTCCCACTCCTCGCGGGTGGCGTGGTCCTTGACCCGGCAGACGAAGGCCGGCAGTCCGGCCCGCTCGGCGCGGGCGAGTCCCTCGATCCCGCCGCGGTCAGCGCCGACGGCCACGATCTCGGCGCCGTAGGCCCCGGGACCCGTCTCGGCGATGGCGTCGATCAGCGCCTGCAGGTTCGTACCGGATCCGGAGACCAGGACGACAAGGCGTTTGGCCGCGGACTCGACCACGGGTCCGGCCACGGACTCGGCCACGGGCTCGGCCACGAAGGGGCCCTTTCTCGGGGAGCTTGTGTATTCGTACGAACGCTTCGCGCCCCGGGATACGGGGAAGTCTACGAAGCGGCCGACCGTCAGCAACGATACCGGCACACCACAGAACCCCCACGGGACGGGGGCGTGGCCGGAAGGTAGCGTCTGGGGAGCATCCGCCGGGGCATGCGGCTCGACACGGGGAACGCCTCCCTCGCGTGGGACGTTGACCAGGACGGGTACGCATGTCCGTCGACACCGATCCCGCATACCGACCAGTCACCCATACCGATCCCGCTCCGCTGACTCCGCTCCCACTGACCTCGCTCGCTGACTTCGCTCCCACTGACTCCGCTCCCACTGACTCCGCTCATCGATCCGCATACCGATCCCAAGGGGAAGACGCACACCTGATGCCGGACCGCAGCCTCCGACTCCCTCCGCTCCTGCTGCGTGAGCGGCACTCCTCCGCCCAGAGTTCCGGATCACGCTCGGGCGAGGAGGTGCCCACGTCGCCGCCGCAGGGGGGCCAGGACGTGTCCGGAACCGGGCAGGACACCGGCGGCGGGTCCCGGGCCTCCTCCGACGACAACCCGTTCGCACCGCCGCCCGAGGGCACGCCGGACCGGCCGTGGCAGCCGCGCCGGCCCGCGGGCGGGCAGGGCGCGGGCGGCGAGGGCGGTGAGGGCGACCGTTCGCCGTGGGGCAGCCAGTGGAGCGACCGGCAGCCCGGCCGTGCCACGGGTGGCGGGTTCGGTGAACGGCCTCGCCCCTCCGGTGGACAGGGCGGGCAGGGCGGCCCCGAGGGCGGGCCGGGTGCCGGTATGCGCTGGGACCCGACGGACCCGGCCCAGCGGCGCGCGCGGTTCGCGCTGCTCGCCGGCATGTGGGCGTTCTTCTTCGCCCTCTTCGCCTGGCCGTACGTGGCGCTGCTGCTCGGCGCGCTCGCCCTCCACTGGGGCATCAGCTCCCTGCGTGCCAAGTCCCGCCGCTCCGCGGACCCCGACGTCCCCGCTCAGCCGGATCCGAGCGCCCGCCCCCAGACGACGGCGGCGATCAGCGGCCTGGTCCTGGCGTCCCTCTCCCTCGCCATGGTCGCCGCGACGTTCACCGCGCAGCTGGTCTACCGCGACTACTACGTCTGCACGAGGGACGCGCTGACCGCGGCGGCGAACGAGTCCTGCGAGAAGCATCTGCCCGAGGAACTGCGGGGCATCCTGAGCACGCGCTGACGTCCGGCGCGGTCTCGTCCGAGCGGCCGCGGTCGGTCCCGCGCGGTCCGCGGCCCGTCGGCTACCTGCGGTCGGGTGGCTGCGGGCCGGGGACCGGGTCCGGGCCGGTGGTGTGGTGCTCCGGCTGGGGGGTCGCCGCCTTCTGGAGGGCTGCGTCCACGAGGCCCACGGCATCCACAGCACCCACGGCGTCCACCGGAAGGAAGTCGTACGGCTCCAGCACGGCCTCCTGTGGAGTGGTTGAGGCGGCTGGGGCTGCGGTGCCTGGGGGTGCTGGTGCTGGGGTGGCTGAAGTCGCTGGAGTGCCTGGACCGCCGGTGCTCTCCGGCGCGGACCCGGGGCCAGGTGCCGTCTTCCGCCGCACGGACCACGAACCCAGCGAGAAGCCTCGGCGGCGGAGTCGCGGGCGGCCTCCCCGCGCAGTCGTCCGCCCCCACCCGAACCCTTTCGTCACGACGGCGCCCGCCTGCGCCGTACGCCTTCGGGCCGGTGCCCTCCCCCGTCGCTCCCGCGCCCGCCACGCCCGTACCCCCAGCGCCACCGGTACCCCCGTCAGCGTCGTCCAGGCCACCGCCGCGGCTCCCGTCTGCCACCACACCGGCCCCACATGGGTGAGTGTGGCGACACCCAGGCCGCCGCCGGACAGCGCGGCGAGCCCGGCCACGGTGAGTCCGCACAGTACGGACGCGAGAACCGTCGTGGCGAGGGTCCGGGGGACGGACCACGCCGCGCCCCGGCCCCCGCGAGCCGCGGCCGCGGCAGCAGCGGCGGCCGCGGTGAACCAGCCCACCGTCGCCCCAGCGGCCAGCGGCACCGCGCCCACCGCCCACAGCAGCGGCGTCCCGTACACGCTCGTGCCCGCGTCCGGCACGGCCGACAGGAGCGGGAAGGGCAGCAGCGGGGAGTCGGGCGGCGCCGGAGAGAGCGGCGCCGCCATCCGGCCCGCACCCAGCGCGAACCCGGGCCCGAGCCCGTACGAGGCCGCCCACACCACCGCATTCGGCACCAGGGCCACGCACAGCAGCAGTACGGCGAACCGGCCCGACCACACCTCCGTGAGCCGGAGGAAGGACGTCCGGCCCGTGTCACCGTGCAGTACCAGGGACAGTGCCAGGAGGAGGGCGCCCCCGCCGGCCAGTACGGCCGTACCCGCGCCCGCGGCCCGCCCGGCCACCGCCAGTCGCTCCCGGGCCGCCGGGCCGGGCCAGCCGCCGGACCGCCCCCCGGAGCGCCCGCCACGCCATGCCGGCAGTGGGCCGCGCGGGCGCCCGTACGCCGTCCACACACCCGCGCCCGCCGCGCCCGCCGCCAGCAGCGGTACGCACACCACGGCCCATGGCCAGGACGGGCGCGGCTCGCCGCCCAAGGCATACAGCGCGACCGCTCCGCCGACGGCCACGTACGCCGTCACCACACCCGCCCACGCCGTGCGCGGCGAGTCCGTGGAGTCGTCCACCGCGTCACGTGCCGCCCGGTGCACGAGCCACGCCGGAAGGGCGAGCAGCAGGAGCGGGGTGACGCCGACGGGGGCGGGGATGCCGGAGAGCGTGTCAGCGCGGACGAGTTCGACGCCGTGGGCGAGCAGCCACAGCGCCGCCGCGACATGCAGCACTCCGCCCGGCCCGCTGTCCGGGTACGGCGAGGTGATCCACAACAGCGTCACCAGCACGGCGAACGAGCCGAGCCCGACCACCGCCGCGACGGCTCCGCCCAGCAGGCCCGCGGCCAGTCCGGACGGCTGTCCGGGCAACCTGCCGGCTGACGGTACCCAGGCCGGCAGGGAACGCGGCGACCGGCGACGGGGGGACGGCGGGAGAGCCGGGGGAGCCGGGGGAGCCGGGGAAAGGTTGGAACCGGCCGACGCTGTGAAGCCCGTGAAGTCTGTGGAGTTCGTGGAATTCGTGGAGCCTGTCGAGCCTGTCGAGCCTGTGGAGTCCGTCGCGTGCGTCACGACGGCCATGCTGCCAACGACACGCGCTTTCCGGGTGTAGCGCCGTAATCATGGATGTGTCGCTCAAAATGCGTTTATGTGGTTTTTCGTACGCAAGGGAGCGAAGGCGACGAGCGGTCCGGCGGCCCTCGGCCAGGGCCCGCCTCCGCCGACGCCCGCCCAGGCGTTCGACGCCCTGTACGCGCTCAGCTCCCCCGCCCTCGTACGGCAGGCCCTCCTGCTCACCGGCCGGCCGCGGCTGGCCCGCGCGTCCGTGGAACGCGCCTTCCAGCTCGCCTGGCAGCGCTGGCCGGAGGTGGCCGTCGACCGGGACCCGACGGGGTGGGTGCGGGCCGCGGCACACGAGTACGCGCTCTCCCCATGGCACCGGTTGCGCCCCTGCGGGAAGCCCTCGGCCGGCCTGCCCTGCCAGGCCCTGCTCGACGTACTGCTGGAGCTCCCGCCCCCGTACCGGCGCACCCTGCTCCTGCACGACGGTCTCGGGCTCCGGCTGCCCGAGACGGCCGCCGAGACCGAGGCGAGCACGCCCGCGGCGGCGGGCCGGCTGCTGCACGCCCGGGAGGCCGTCGCCGCGCGTCTGCCGGAGCTGGCGGACACGGAGCAGCTGCGGCGCCGGCTGCGTGAGGCGGTGGGCGAGGAGTACGAGGCGGTGGCCGAAGGGCGCGAGGCAGCTGGCGAGGGACTCGGACCGACGGGCGAGAGACTCGGGCCCGCGGGCGAAGGGCTCGGGCCCGCGGGCGAAGGGCTCGGGCCCGCGGGCGAAGGGCTCGGGGCAGCGGGCGAAGGGCTCGGGGCGAACGGGCACACGGTCCGGGCGGACCTCGTCCGGGCCGGCAGCGAACGCCGGGCCCGGCTCTGGGTCCAGGCGGCCGCCGCCTTCACGGCCCTGCTGATCGCCACGACCGCGCTGACCCTGCGGACCGCGCCCGACCGCTACGAGGCGCCGGTCTCCCCGGGCGAGACGGTCGAGGGGGTACCGCCTCGGGTGGCACCAGGGCCCCTGTCCCACGCGCAGCTGGAGCTGCGCGAGAAGCTGCGTCTGGAGACGGCCCGGGGTCCCCATCGCCTGGTGCCGCAGGGACGCTGAACGCGGGCGGGCCCGCACCCTTGTCGAGGGTGCGGGCCCGTCGCCGTACGGTCAGCGCGGCTGCCGGACGGTCAGCCGTTGAGGATCTCGCGCGCCAGCTTGGCCGTCTCGGTCGGGGTCTTGCCGACCTTGACGCCCGCGGCCTCGAGGGCCTCCTTCTTGGCCTGGGCCGTGCCGGAGGAGCCGGAGACGATGGCGCCGGCGTGGCCCATGGTCTTGCCCTCGGGCGCGGTGAAGCCCGCGACGTAGCCGACGACCGGCTTGGTCACGTTGTCCTTGATGAAGGCCGCGGCCCGCTCCTCGGCGTCGCCGCCGATCTCGCCGATCATGACGATCAGGTCGGTCTCGGGGTCGTCCTGGAAGGCGGCCAGGGCGTCGATGTGCGTGGTGCCGATGATCGGGTCGCCACCGATGCCGACGGCGGTGGAGAAGCCGATGTCGCGCAGCTCGTACATCATCTGGTACGTCAGCGTGCCGGACTTCGAGACCAGGCCGATGCGGCCCGGCTTGGTGATGTCGCCCGGGATGATGCCGACGTTGGACTGGCCCGGGGTGATGATGCCGGGGCAGTTCGGGCCGATGATGCGGGTCTTGTTGCCCTTCGCACCGGCGTACGCCCAGAAGGCGGCCGTGTCGTGCACGGCGATGCCCTCGGTGATCACGACGGCCAGCGGGATCTCGGCGTCGATGGCCTCGACGACCGCGTCCTTGGTGAACTTCTCCGGCACGAAGATGACGGAGACGTTGGCGCCGGTCTGCTCGATGGCCTCCTTGACGGTCCCGAAGACGGGTACCTCGGTGCCGTCGAAGTCCACGGTCTGCCCCGCCTTGCGCGGGTTCACGCCGCCCACGACGTTGGTGCCGTCGCCGAGCATGAGCTTGGTGTGCTTCATGCCGGTGGCGCCGGTCATGCCCTGGACGATGACCTTGCTGTCCTTGTTGAGCCAGATAGCCATGGTGTGTTGGTGTCCTCGTCCTGAGTGCTTACTTGGCGGCGTGGGCCAGCTCGGCGGCCTTGTCGGCCGCGCCGTCCATGGTGTCGACGCGCTGGACCAGCGGGTGGTTGGCGTCGGTGAGGATCTTGCGGCCCAGCTCGGCGTTGTTGCCGTCGAGGCGGACGACGAGCGGCTTCTCGACCTTCTCGCCGCGGTCCTCGAGGAGCTTCAGGGCCTGCACGATGCCGTTGGCGACCTCGTCGCAGGCGGTGATGCCGCCGAAGACGTTGACGAACACGGAGCGGACGTCCGGGTCGCCGAGGATGATCTCCAGGCCGTTCGCCATGACCTGGGCGGAGGCGCCACCGCCGATGTCCAGGAAGTTGGCGGGCTTGACGTTGCCGTGCGCCTCACCGGCGTACGCGACGACGTCCAGGGTGCTCATGACGAGACCCGCGCCGTTGCCGATGATGCCGACCTCGCCGTCGAGCTTGACGTAGTTGAGGCCCTTCTCCTTGGCGGCCGCCTCGAGCGGGTTGGCGGCGGCCTTGTCGTGGAGCTCCTCGAAGTCGGGGTGACGGAACTCGGCGTTGTCGTCCAGCGACACCTTGCCGTCGAGGGCGATGACGTCACCGGAGGCGACCTTGGCCAGCGGGTTGACCTCGACCAGGAGGGCGTCCTCCTTGATGAAGGTGTCCCACAGCTTGACCAGCACGTTCACGACCTGGTCGGCGACCTCGGCCGGGAACTTCGCGGCCTCGACGATCTCGCGGGCCTTCTCCTCGGTCACGCCCTCGATGGCGTCGATCGGGGTCTTGGCGACGGCCTCGGGGCGGGTGGCCGCCACCTCCTCGATCTCCATGCCGCCCTCGACGGAGGCGATGGAGAGGAAGGTGCGGTTGGCACGGTCGAGGAGGAAGGAGACGTAGTACTCCTCGACGATCTCCGGCGCGGTCTCGGCGATCATCACCTTGTGGACCGTGTGGCCCTTGATGTCCATGCCGAGGATGTCCGTCGCGCGGGCGACGGCCTCGTCCGGGGTGGCGGCGAGCTTCACGCCGCCGGCCTTGCCACGACCACCGACCTTCACCTGCGCCTTGACGACGGACTTGCCGCCCAGACGCTCGGTGATCTCGCGCGCCGCCTCAGGCGTGTCGATGACTTCACCGGCCAGCACCGGTACATCGTGCTTGGCGAAGAGGTCCCTCGCCTGGTACTCGAACAGGTCCACGCGCTTCCGTCCCTATCAGTGATCTCGCGGTTCGTTGGATGCGTGGGCGTGCCGCGAAGGGCAACGTGACGTCCGCTCTGTCACAAGGGGTGCGCACACGGTGTCCGAGCGCGCGGCATGTCCGTCTCGCAGGTTATCGCCGCTGACGGAGGGTCTCTAAATCACAGATCACACCTGAGCGGTGATACCCGTCACATGATGCCCGCCCGGACAGCGCGGGCATGAAACCTCACCGAGCTGGGGCGGGACCGGTGAGGGGCCTGGGGGCCGCCCAGCCACCGACCGCCGGCACCCCGGCACCCCGGCACCCCGGCACCCCGGCACCCCGGCACCCCGGCACCCCGGCACCCCGGCACCCCGGCAGCGAAGTCTCCGGTCTCACGGTCCCCCTCTGGTCCCCCTCCGGTCCTCCGATCGCCCGGTCCCGGGGCGGGGTCCCTCACCCCGGAGTGGCGAAAGCCCCCATCCCTCCCCGGGCGGGCAAGGGCCGCCACCCCGCTCCGGGCCTCAGCCCGAGTCCCAGCTGCCGCTGCCGCGCCATTGCCATTGCCACTGCCACAGCCAGTACCGCGCCACTGCCGCTTCCGCTTCCGCTTCCGCTACCGCAAGGTCGGCCCAGCGCCTCACGGCACCCGGCACCCCAGCATCACGCCGTCTCCGGTATCGGAAGCGGGCGCTTCTCGATGGCCGCGGCCATGACCTCGGGGAAGAGGTCGGGCGTGCAGGCGAACGCCGGTGCGCCCAGGGCCGCGAGCGCCGCCGCGTGCTCCCGGTCGTAGGCGGGCGCGCCCTCGTCGGAGAGCGCGAGCAGCGTCACGAACTGCACTCCCGCCGCCTGCATCGCCGCCACCCGCTTCAGCATCTCGTTACGTATCCCGCCCTCGTACAGGTCGCTGATCAGCACCACCACCGTCTCCGCGGGCCGGGTGATCTGGGACTGGCAGTACGCCAGTGCCCGGTTGATGTCCGTGCCGCCGCCGAGCTGGGTACCGAAGAGGACGTCGACCGGATCGTCCAGCTGGTCCGTCAGGTCGACGACAGTCGTGTCGAAGACGACGAGCCGCGTGCTGATGGACCGCATCGAGGCGAGCACGGCGCCGAAGACCGACGCGTAGACGACGGACGCCGCCATCGACCCGGACTGGTCGATGCAGAGGATGACCTCCTTCTTCACGGACTGCGAGGCGCGCCCGTACCCGATGAGCCGCTCGGGGACCACCGTCCGGTACTCCGGCAGGTAGTTCTTGAGGTTGGCCGCGATCGTGCGGTTCCAGTCGATGTCGTGGTGGCGGGGCCGGTTGACGCGGGCGCTGCGGTCGAGGGCGCCGGTGAGGGTGGCCCGGGTACGGGTGGCGAGCCGCTTCTCCAGGTCCTCCACGACCTTCCGCACGACGGCCCGCGCGGTCTCCTTGGTCGTCTCCGGCATCGCCTTGTTCAGGGAGAGCAGGGTGCCGACCAGGTGGACATCGGCCTCCATGGCCTCCAGCATCTCCGGCTCCAGCAGCAGCGTGGACAGGCCGAGCCGGTCGATGGCGTCACGCTGCATGACCTGCACGACGGAGGACGGGAAGTACGTCCGGATGTCCCCCAGCCAGCGCGCGACCGACGGCGCCGACGCCCCGAGCCCCGCCGAGCGTTCCCGCCCCGTCTGCTGCCTGTCCCCCTTGCCGTAGAGCGCGGCGAGCGCCCCGTCCATGGCGGCGTCCCGCCCGGAGAGCGCGCACCCCGTGCCGTCGGCCGCGTCGCCACCGAGTACGAGCCGCCAGCGCCGCAGCCTCTCGTCGACAGCGGACGGGTCGTCCATCCCCTGCGGTCGGCTCGCCGCTCCTGCAGTCGATCGGCTCACCGCTCCTGTCGTCGTGCTCATCCGCCCACCCCCACAAGACCGCCGCCGTCCTTCATCTCCTTCAGCTCCTCGATGCCCTCGACGCCCTCGTCCTCGTCCAGGCCGAGCAGCAGGCGCAGTACCGGCAGTACGGCGTCCGCCCGCTCGAGGTCGGGCTCATCGGCGAAGCCGGGGGCCCCGGACCCGGTGGCCGTCGTGCTGCCGCGCGCCCCGGGCCCGCGCCGCACCAGTTCGCCGAGCGTTCTGCGCACTCCGGGCTCGTACGCCGAGAACGTCCGCCGCAGCAGGGGCAGGACGTCGGTGAACGCCTCCCCCGGCACTCCGGTCAGCCACGCGTCCACCAGCGCGAGCAGCCGCTCGTCGTGCACGAGCAGCATGCCGCCGCCGGCTCCTCCCCCGACGAACCCCTCGATCCACGCGGCCGCGTCGGTCGGCGGAGTCCCCGGCGACAGCACCAGCCCCATGAGCCGAGCCGTTTCGTCCCCCGCCAGCTCCCCGTCGTCCAGCAGCAGTCGTACCGCCCTGCCGCGGATGACACCCGGAACGGTGTCCCGTTGCGAGAGCACTCGGAGAACGGAGTGCCAGCGGGCTCGCAGATCGCCATGGGCCGCCGACACGGCTTCGCCCAGCAGGCCCACCGCTCCGTGGACGGCGTCCACCTGGCGTCTCATCTCTGCCGCGGCGTCCGCGTCGAGCGCGGCGCAGGCGGGCGGAAGACCGACGAAGACCCGCTCGGCGAGACCCGCCGCGACCTCCGCCAGTGCCCGGGTGTCCGTGGCCCGGACATCGCCGTAGCGCAGGGAGCGCACCAGCGCGGGAAGCGCCTGTGCGAGGTGCCCCACGTCCGCGTCCAGTGCCGCACGGTCCGCGAGCACGCGCATCACCGCGGGCAGGGCGTCCGGCAGTTCGGCCAGGAGACAGCTCTCGGCGAGTCCCGTGACGTCCGCGAGCGACTGCGCGGCCACGGCGTCCGCCTCGGCCTTCGCGGTCGCCGCCGACAGCACGGTCGTCCCCCACACGCCTGCCTCGGCGACCCGCACGGACAGCTCCGGTTCCCAGCGCAGCCGCCAGGTCTCCCGGAAGGTGCCCGTGCTGCCGCGGGAGACCGCGGACTCGCCCCACGCGACACCGAGCAGCCGCAGCCGGTGCAGAAGGCGGCTGCGCTCGGCGTCGTTCTCCTTGCGCAGGTCGAGCTCCAGCTCCTTCTCCAGCGCCTCGGGCTTGAGGCGCAGCCGGCGCTGGAGCCGCGCCAGGTCGCGCTGCAACGGCACCGCCGGCGCCGACGCTGGCACCTCGCCCAGCACATCGCCCACGACGAGCCGGTCGTGCACGAGGGCCAGCGGCACGTCCGAGCCCTCGCACATGACCGCCCGTACGGCATCGGTGGTCTCCGTGAGTCCCGGCAAGGGGCGTCCCCGCATCGCCGCCAGAGTCTCGGCGAGCCGCACCGCCTCGATGACGTGCGCGGAGGAGACGATCCGGTCCTCCTGCCGCAGCAGTCCGGCCACCTTGGTCATCCACCGCTCGACCGGACGGTCCGGCACGCCGAAGAGGTGCCCGTACCAGCCCGGCGAGTCGATACCCGCCCCATAGCCGCTGGCCCGGGCCAGCCTGCGGTGCGTCCACGGCACCCAGGTCATGTCGGCCTTCACCTTCGGCAGCCCCTTCAGCAGCGCCCGGTCGGCGGCGACGGTGTGCCTCTCCCTCAGTGCGGGCACGTGCCACGCCCCGCACACCACGGCCACCTCGTCCCCGAACTCCTTCCGCGCGGAACGCACCTGGAGCCGCATGTACGCCTCCCGTACCAGATCACGGTCGTGTCCGCCGGTGCCGTACGTCTCCCGCAGCGCCTCCATGGCCTCCCCGAGGGCCAGGAACGGTGCGAACACGTGCTCGTCCGTCGCCCGGTGCTCGACCACGTCCTCCCACCACCGTTCGGGATCGTCGTAGCCGGCGGCTTCGGCGAGCGCCGCGAGGGGATCCACACGCACGGCCTCGCCGGTCTCCGGCGGCTGAGCACCCGGATCGGAGGTGAGCGCCGGGCCCGCCCCGCCGGGAGGGCCGGACGCTCCGGCCGGTCCGGAAGAGGAGGACATGTCCCCTGCGCCGGCCGGCCCGGTCGGCGCGGCCCCCTCCTTCTCCTTCTCCTCCTCCTTCCCCCACGCCAGAGTGTGCGTCGCCGGGAGGTCGATGAAGCGGGCCGGTACTCCGTGCTCCAGGGCCCAGCGGATCGCCACCCATTCCGGGGAGAACTCGGCGAGCGGCCAGAACGCCGAGCAACCGGGCTCGTCCACCGCGTGGGCGAGAAGGGCGACCGGTGGCCGCATGTCCTCCTCGGCGGCTAGCGGAACCAGTCCGTCCGCCTCCGGTGGCCCTTCGATCAGGACGACCCGGGGGCGCGCCTCGTCCAGCGCGGCCCGCACCGCCCGTGCCGATCCCGGGCCATGGTGCCGTACGCCGAGCAGCAGCGGCCCGTCGTCGTACGCCCGCGCGCGCGATCCTGTCCCGTCGTTACCAGTCATGCGCTGACCTCCCGGCACGCCCGGTAGAAGTCCGTCCACCCGTCGCGTTCGCGGACCACGGCCTCCAGGTACTCCTGCCAGATCACCCGGTCGGCCGCCGGGTCGCGGACGACGGCACCGAGGATGCCGGCGGCCACGTCCGAGGCGCGCAGCACGCCGTCGCCGAAGTGGGCGGCCAGGGCCAGGCCGCTGGTGACGACGGAGATCGCCTCGGCGGTGGACAGCGTGCCGCTGGGCGACTTGATCTTCGTACGGCCGTCGGTCGTCACCCCGTCGCGCAGCTCGCGGAAGACCGTCACCACACGGCGGATCTCGTCGATGCCGTCGGGTGCCGTGGGCAGGTCGAGGGAGCGGCCGATCTGGTCGACGCGGCGCGAGACGATGTCGACCTCGGCGTCGGCGCTCTCCGGCAGCGGCAGCACCACGGTGTTGAAGCGGCGGCGCAGGGCGCTCGACAGGTCGTTCACCCCGCGGTCGCGGTCGTTCGCCGTGGCGATGAGGTTGAAGCCGCGGACGGCCTGCACCTCCTGCCCCAGTTCCGGTATCGGCAGGGTTTTCTCGGACAGGATGGTGATCAGTGTGTCCTGCACGTCCGCCGGGATCCGGGTCAGCTCCTCCACGCGGGCCGTCATGCCCTCGGCCATGGCCCGCATGACCGGGCTCGGGACGAGCGCGTCGCGGCTGGGGCCGTGGGCGAGCAGCTGCGCGTAGTTCCAGCCGTAGCGGATCGCCTCCTCCGGTGTGCCCGCCGTGCCCTGCACGAGCAGTGTCGAGTCGCCGCTGACCGCCGCGGCCAAGTGCTCGGAGACCCAGGTCTTGGCGGTGCCGGGCACGCCGAGCAGGAGCAGGGCGCGGTCGGTGGCGAGGGTGGTGACGGCGACCTCGACGATGCGGCGCGGGCCCACGTACTTCGGGGTGATCACCGTGCCGTCGGGCAGCGTGCCGCCGAGGAGGTACGTGGCCACGGCCCATGGCGAGAGCTTCCAGCGGGCCGGGCGGGGACGGTCGTCCTGCGCGGCCAGCGCGGCGAGTTCGGCGGCGAAGGCGTGCTCGGCGTGCGGGCGCAGCGCCTCGGGCTCCGCTCGTTCCGCGGGCGCGGGCCCGCTCGTGTGTGCGTCCGGGCCCGCGGACGCGTTCGCGGACGCGGACTGGTTGTGGCTGTCGTCGGCGGTCGTCGGGTGCACGGAAACAGGCATGACTGAGTCCCCCTCCAGCTCGGCCGGGTCCGGCCGTCTCGGATCTGGTGTCCACCGTGCACCACGCCACTGACAATGCGTTCTGAGCTGCGGAAACGCCCACGCCGAGGCCGATTGTCAGTGGTGGGTCCTACCGTCGGAGACATGACTCAGCAGGGGGTGCGCTGGACGGCTGAGCAGGTGCTGGCATTGGCGCCTGACGCAGCGTCGCGCAAAGCGGGAAGCAAACTCGGCGCGGCTGGGCCGTGGTCGGATGCGGGGAGTTCTGACGAGGGGACGGTGTGGGGACTGTGCAAGGGCAGTGGCAGCAAGCCGTATCAGACAGTCATCGACGTCGCGGACTCCACCGGGCCCGCGTACAAATGCAGTTGTCCGAGCCGCAAGTTCCCGTGCAAACACGCGCTGGGGCTGCTGTTGCTCTGGGCGGGCGGCGACACCGCGGTGCCGCATGCGCAGGCGCCGGACTGGGCGGAGCAGTGGCTGGCCGGGCGGAGACGGCGCGCCGAGGCCCGGAGGACGACGACGGACGCGGCATCTGGGGCTGCTCCGGCTGACCCGGAGGCGGCACGCCGCAGGGCGGAGCGACGCGCCGAACGGATCACCGCGGGGGCGGCCGAGCTGGAGCAGCGGCTGGCCGACCTGCTGCGGAACGGTCTGGCGGGGGCCGAACAGGCCGGGTACGGACTGTGGGACGAGACGGCGGCCCGCATGGTCGACGCTCAGGCGCCGGGTCTCGCCGCGCGCGTGCGGGAGTTGGGGGCCATACCGGGCTCGGGTGCCGGCTGGCCGGTGCGGCTGCTGGAGGAGTGCGCGCTGCTGCATCTGCTGGACCAGGGCTGGCTGCGGCGTGAGCGCCTGCCGGACGGTCTCGCGGCGACGGTCCGTTCCCGGGTCGGGATGCCGGGCTCGCCGGACGGCCCGCCGGTCCGGGACCGCTGGCTGGCCCTCGCCCAGTACGACACGGCGGACTCCCGGCTCACGACACGACGCATCTGGCTGTACGGCGCCGAGTCGGGCCGTACGGTGCTGCTTCTCTCCTACGGTGCGGCCGGCCGGGCTCCCGAGCTGGCGTTGCCGGTGGGCCTCGCCTTCGATGCGGAGGTGTCGGCGTACCCCGGCTCGGGGCAGCTGCGGGGTGCCCTGGGAGAGCGGCTCTCACCGCCCGAGCCCGCGGCGACACGGCCGCCGGGGGTGACCCCGGCGCAGGCCGCGGTCCGTTACGGCGAGGCCCTGCGCGAGGACCCGTGGCTGGACTCCGTCCCGGTCACCCTGGCCCGGGTGGTCCCGGTCCCGGACGGCGACTCCTGGCAACTGGCGGACGCGGATGGCGATCTGGCGCTGCCTCTCACGGCCTCGGCCCGCTCCCGTCCGGGGCTGTGGCGCCTGGTCGCTCTCTCCGGCGGCGCACCCGTCACCGTCTTCGGAGAGTGCGGCCACCAGGGCTTCACTCCACTGACGGCCTGGCCGGAGAGAGAAGGGGAGGCGGTGGGGCTGTGCTGAGACACGGTCTCGTCCGGAGACGCACGAGCGGCTGACACAAGGGGGCCGGGGCCGGGCCGGGATCGACGCCGGCTCCCACGGCGACGGCTCCGCCCCGCTCCGCCCCGTCACAGCGGCGCCACCGGCGTCCCCACGGTCGACGGCATCGCTCTTCCGCGACCGGCCCAGCTGGCCACCGACATACGGAACGGAAGGACTCTCATGAACGGCACCACGACGTTCCCTGACGCACACGACGGAAGTCCTTGGGAGGAGCTCGTCACCGTGGCGCTGCTGGGGACGGACCGGCGTCCGGTTCCGCGGCTCGCGGCCGGGCAGGAGGCACCCGTGGCGCTGCTGGACGCGGCGGCCGTGGAAACCGTGCGGCGCCGGGCCGGTCTGCGGCCCGCACAGGCGGCGCCGCGGCCGGCGCCCGCCGCTGAGGACACCCGTCCACCGCTGCCTCGCGCCGCCGCGCGCAGGCTGGCGATGCTCCTGGCCGACCGGCCGGGTACGGGCGGCGGGCGCAGAGGCACGGCCCCCGATCTCATGGAACTGCTGCCGCAATGGCTGGCCATGGCCAACGCGCACGGTTTCGCAGCACCGCCCGAAGCCTTGCCCGCGTTGCTGGACGCGGCACGGGGCCGTACGGACCTGCGGCCGGCGGCCCTGACCTTCGCGGGACCGCGTGCGCTGTGGCTGGCCCGGCTGAACCCTGACTGGCGCTTCGCGCTGCGAGCCGCTCCGGGCGGGGGCACCGAGGCTCCGGACCACCAGGACACCGAGCGCGTCCGGCGACTGTGGCAGGAGGGTCTCTTCGCCGAACGCGTCGCTCTCCTGTCGGCGATCCGGGCACGGGAACCGGCGGCTGCACGGGAGTTGCTCGACACCACGTGGACCACTGAGCGGGCCGAGGACCGGCTGATGTTCCTCGACTCGCTGCGCAGCGGGCTCGGAGCCGCGGACGAGCCGTTCCTGGAACGGGCGTTGACGGACCGCAGCCGGAACGTACGCGCCACCGCGGCGGAGTTGCTGTCCGCGCTGCCCGGCTCAGCGCTGGCCGCGCGGATGGCCGACCGTGCCGCGTCGTGTGTCGCGCTCGACCACACACGTGCCGTTCCCGCGATCGTGGTCGAGCCACCGCACGAGTGCGACGCCGACATGGAGCGCGACGGGGTGGTGGCCAAGGCGCCGTCGGGGCGCGGCGAACGATCTTGGTGGCTCGGCCAGTTGGTGGAGGCGGCACCGCTCGGGTCGTGGTCGCGACGGTTCGGCGGACGTACGCCGGAGGAGATCGTGGCGTTGCCCGTGGCGGACGACTGGCAGGGAGAACTGCACGCCGCGTGGTGCCGGGCGGCGGTACGCCAGCGGGACGGCGGCTGGTCCAGAGCCCTGCTGGGAGTGCCCTCACTGCCGGAGGCCGCCGGGCCCGGGGCCGTGTCACTGGCCGAGCGGGCCAAGCTCCTGGCGACCCTGGGCGCGCACGAGCGGGCCGAGTGGGTGGCGGGGTTCATCGCGACGCACGGTCTGTCGGAGGCGTTCCAGTTGCTCGGCGTCTGCGCGGTGCCGTGGTCACCCGCCCTGGGACGCGCGGTGGTGGACGCACTCAACATCGCCCGCGACGCGGGCAGTTATCCCTGGAGTTTCAGCGGGGTGATGGGACTCGCCGAGCGGTGCCTGGACCCCTCGGAAGCCGAACGGCTGAACGCGCTCACGGCCACACCGGAGGAGGCGGAGGACGCGTCCCCGGGTTCAGGAGGGTACTGGGCGGAGGCGTTCCAGCGACTCGTCACCACGTTGCGCCTGCGCGCCGCCATGCGCGAGGAGCTGGCCTCGCCATGAGCTGGCGACACGCGCCGTACCGACGGCTGCCGGAAGCACTGTCACCGCGTGTCACCGGCGGCTCGGGCCCCTGCACCCGCGCCGCCGGACACCGACGTACCGAACCACCGGCGGCTCACCGCGCCGGGGCGGCTGTGCCTCCAGGGAACCAGCGGCTACGCGCCCGCGGGCTGGTGGACGTTCGCCCGCACCCAGTCCACGATCGACGCGGTCGTGGCACCGGGAGTGAAGATCTCGGCGACACCCTTCTCCTTGAGAGGCGGGATGTCGGCCTCGGGGATGATGCCGCCGCCGAAGACCTTGATGTCCTCGGCGTCCCGCTCCTTGAGGAGATCGATGACGGCCGCGAAGAGCGTGTTGTGGGCGCCGGACAGGATGGAGAGACCGATCGCGTCGGCGTCCTCCTGGATCGCGGTGTCGACGATCTGCTCCGGCGTCTGGTGGAGGCCGGTGTAGATGACCTCCATACCGGCGTCACGCAGCGCACGTGCGATCACCTTGGCCCCGCGATCATGACCGTCGAGCCCCGGCTTGGCCACCACCACGCGGATCGGACCGGCTGCCACACCCATCACTGCCTCCATGAAACGACTGCACCGGCCCGTACCGGCGCCCACCGCACCGGATGCGTCGCGGGCACGGGCTCCCCGTACCGCACGGCCGAGGAAGTGAACGAACGTTATCGCCAGCATCCCGTAACCGGCAGTTTCACGGCGGAGAGCGAGGGGGAAATCACACGTGGGACACGTTCGCCGCGTACCGTTCCGAGTTCCCGCGGCACACGCGTCGCGGCAGTCGACGGCATACGTGCCGCACGGGCCCGCGACTCGGGCGCCACGACCGGAGGGTGCGCACGGAGAGCCGCCACGAGGTGGCCGCACCACCGCACCGCCGGCGGGAGGCGCCAGTGGTGGTGCACTTCGGCGATGGCACGAGCACGAAAGCGGGGACCCACTTTCGCCCGGTGGCGGGGCAGGCCTTTGCCGTGAGAACGGCGAGGCGCCGCATCGCCGACGGGGCAAGGGCCGTCGTCGCGTCACCGACGCACCACGCGTCGCACACGCCGCACTCGCACCGTCGCCCACCTCCGACACGGTTCACCACGAGTGCACACGGGGGACAGAGGAGTCCTCCCGCGTGCCGACGGGAGGTCGGCCATGAAGGTCACCCGGGCAGTGATGCCCTTTCTGCCGCTCAGTCAGCACCGCTTACCCGGCTTCCCCGGCCTTCCCCAGTTCCCCGGCAGACTCGCGGGTCTCTCGGTGGCCCTGCTGAAGGCGACCGCGCTGGAGTTCGCGATCCTCGCGGGCCATCTGCTCCTGTATCCGTCCGGGATCACCCAGGAGCGCCGGCCGGTCCCCACGCCCCTCCCGTCCGGCACCGCTCCGCTGCCGACCGAGGCCAAGCCCCCGGTCGTCCTGCTCCACGGCTTCATAGACAACCGCTCCGTCTTCGTCCTGCTGCGCCGTTCCCTGGCACAGCACGGCCGCCGCCAGATCGAGTCGCTCAACTACTCCCCTCTCACCTGTGACATCCGTACCGCCGCGGAGCTGCTCGGCCGGCACATAGCGGACATCTGCGAGCGTACGGGCCACGAGCGGGTGGACATCGTGGGACACAGCCTGGGCGGTCTGATAGCGCGGTACTACGTGCAGCGGCTCGGCGGCGACCTGCACGTCCGGACACTCGTCACGCTCGGCACCCCGCACGGGGGTACCCGTGTGGCCCCCCTGGCGAACGCCCACCCGATCGTCCGGCAGATGCGGCCGGGCTCCGCCGTGCTGGAGGAACTGCGGGAGCCGGCCCCCGGCTGCCGTACGCACTTCGTGGCCTTCTGGAGCGACCTGGACCATCTGATGGACCCCCTGGAGACCGCGTCCATCGGCCACCCGGATCTGATGGTGCAGAACGTCCGGGTGAGCGGCATCGGGCATCTCGCCCTGCCCGTCCACCCCGCCGTGGCCACCGGTGTACGGCAGGCACTCGACCTCGACCAGGCGTCCGGCGCATCGGCCGACGGGGCCGCCCGGAAGACGGGAACCGGCACGGAAGGCCTGACCGTGGCGTGATCGCCGCAGGCCGGCGGGGCCCGAGCCGCTCCGGTGGCACCACGGTCGGCCCGCCCGGGCAGCCGACCGCTCGGGCAACGCCGAGGTCGGCGTTCGAGGGACCCGCGAGCTCGCTCCCTCTCAGCCTCCTGACAGTCGACTCACAGCAACAAGTTTTCGAACGTGCGTCGAACGCAAGGCCAAAGCTGTGTACGCAGAGCACCGAAAGACGCTCGAATGCCCGTTTCCTGGAGGCACGAAACCCGTTGAAGATTGTCGCGCCCGCATACCGCCGGGTACAGTCGCCGCACTGCTCTGCCAGCCCCTGTTGTCGAGGCGAAAGAGAAGTTGGTGAACGACCGTCACCCGTCGGGGACAGCGACAACCCCGGCTCCGGCTTCCGATGCGGCCTCGGCGCCCTACGCGTCGTACGGCCATCAGGAAGCCTCGTACGGCGAGTTCACCACGTACGGTGGCTATAACGCCACGGATTACGACACCGGCCACCACGCGACGGCCACCACACCGGGCGCCTTCGAAGCCGGGACGTTCGAGACCGGGACGTTCGACACCGCGGCCTACGGAACCGACCCCCTCTTCGGCACCATGCCGGGCAGCGGCGCGACGGGTTCGTACGACGCCTCGCAGTGGTCGACCGGAAGCCACCAGACGCTGAGCCACGATCCGTACGCCGTTCCGCACCAGACCGGATACGACACGGGCAGCTACGACAGCACCGGCTGGACCACCGGTTACGAGCACCTCGGTGAGATTCCCGCACAGACACCGGGCCCCGAGGCGACCGGGCAGTGGAACACGCAAGGCTGGTTGCAGGCCGACCAGCTCGGCCAGGCGGGCGAGCTGGGACAGCCCGGCCAGACCCAGCAGTGGGCGGGCGCACACCTCTTCGACACGGGCGCGTACGACGCGACCCAGTGGAACAGCGACGGCACACACGCCTCCGGACCCTACGAACACCCCTCCGCCGAGACGCTTCCGCCGGACCACTCCTCTCCCGACACCGTCGATCAGCAGGCCACCGCGACCTTCGAGCCGGTCGGCCCCTACGGTCACGGGCAACCGGATGCCCCGGAGGGTGACTTCGACGGGGCGGACGGCTTCGACACGCCCGCCGACGGCTTCCCCGTACCGCCGGAGGACGAGGCGGACATCGAGCCGGCCTCGGTCGCCGACTCCGGCCGGGCGGCGACCCGGGCCGCCGGGCGCTCGCGCCGTCGTGGCCCGGCGCGGCGTTCCGCTCCGGCGAAGCGTTCCGCCTTGCTGACCGTCGCCGTGCCGTCGGCCTGCGTCATGGGTGTCGCGGGGATCGCCGCCGCCTCCGTGGGCGTGGGCGGTGACGACGGCAAGGAGACGACGGCCACCGCCTCGGACGCGACCGCGGTGAAGCCGTCCACCGTCAACAACAAGCTCGACACCCAGTTGGAGAGCCTCTCCGCCGGGGCCGACGACTTCGCCGACCGGGCGAGCCGTACCCAGGAACGCATCGATCTCAAGGCCCAGCAGGAGGCCGAGCAGAAGCGCGCGGCGGAGGAGGCGGCCCGCAAGGAGCGGCTGCGCCCGAAGTTCGCACTGCCGGTCTCGCAGCACGGCCTCAGCGCGTACTACGGACAGTCCGGCATCAACTGGATGTCCCTGCACACCGGCATCGACTTCCCGGTGTCGTACGGGACGCCGGTCATGGCGGCGACCGACGGAACCGTACGCACGCAGTGGAACAGCGCGTACGGCAACATGGTGATCGTCACCGCCAAGGACGGCACGGAGACGTGGTACTGCCACCTGTCCACGTACAAGGTCGCCTCGGGGACGGCGGTGAAGGCGGGCGACGCGATCGCCTACTCCGGCAATTCGGGCAACTCGACCGGTCCCCATCTGCACTTCGAGGTGCGGCCCGGAGGCGGCTCGGCGATAGACCCGCTGGCCTGGTTCCGCAGCCATGGACTCGACCCGTCGTGACGCGTGAGGCGTGACGCGTGAGGCGTGAAGCGTGACGCCTAAGCCGTAGGGGGAGGCCAGGGCCCGTTGAGCGGGTCCCGGCCTCCCCCTACGGTCTTGTCGCCCCGTACGGACACTCCGTCCCTAGAGCTTCTCCACCGGCGCGTACCGCAGCAGCAGGCGCTTCGGCTTGGTGTCCCCGAAGTCGATCGTCGCTTCGGCGTTCGCCCCCGTGCCCTTGACCCCGACGACGGTGCCGAGGCCGAACTGGTCGTGGGTCACCCGGTCACCGACCGACAGGGCCACCACCGGCTTCTCGGTGGCCCGGCGCGTCGCGAAACCGGACGCGCCCGACGCCGACGAGCGGGAACGGGACGACGACAGGGACGCCGCGATGCCCGACACCGGTCCGGCGGCGGGGCCGGTCCCGCCCGTGCGCTTCCATTCCAGGTGCGCCGCCGGGATCTCCTCCAGGAAACGGGACGGCGGGTTGTACGAGGGCTGGCCCCAGGCGCTGCGCAGAGTCGAGCGGGTCAGGTAGAGCCGCTCCCGCGCGCGTGTGATGCCCACGTACGCGAGCCGGCGCTCCTCCTCCAGTTCCTTGGTCTGGCCGAGGGCGCGCATGTGCGGGAAGACGCCGTCCTCCATGCCGGTGAGGAAGACGACCGGGAACTCCAGGCCCTTGGCGGTGTGCAGGGTCATCAGTGTGATGACGCCCGAGCCGTCCTCGTCCTCGTCGGGGATCTGGTCGGAGTCGGCGACCAGCGCGACCTGCTCCAGGAAGTCGGCCAGCGACACCGGCGCCCCTTCCTGCCCGCCGGACTCCCCGCGCTCCTGCTCGAACTCCAGTGCCACGGCGGCGAGCTCCTGGAGGTTCTCGATACGGGTCTCGTCCTGCGGGTCGGTCGACGCCTGCAGCTCGGCCAGGTAACCGGTCCGTTCGAGGATGGCTTCGAGGACGGTCGCCGGGCCCGCGCCGGACTCGACGATCGTGCGCAGCTCCTCCATCAGCGTGTTGAACCGCTTGACGGCGTTCGTGGAGCGCGCGGCCATGCCGTAGGCCTCGTCCACACGCCGCAGCGCCTGCGGGAAGCTGATCTTCTCGCGCTGGGCGAGGGCGTCGATCATGGCCTCGGCCCGCTCGCCGATGCCGCGCTTGGGGACGTTCAGGATGCGGCGCAGGGGGACCGAGTCCTCCGGGTTGGCCAGGACCCGCAGGTAGGCGAGGACGTCCCGGACCTCCTTGCGCTCGTAGAAGCGGACGCCGCCTACGACCTTGTAGGGCAGACCGACGCGGATGAAGATCTCTTCGAAGACACGGGACTGGGCGTTCGTACGGTAGAAGACCGCCACGTCGCCGGCCTTGGCCTCGCCCGCGTCCGTCAGGCGGTCTATCTCGTCGGCGACGAACTGCGCCTCGTCGTGCTCCGTGTCGGCGACGTAGCCGGTGATCCGGGCGCCCTCGCCGGCGTTGGTCCACAGGTTCTTGGGGCGGCGGGACTCGTTGCGCTCGATGACCGCGTTGGCCGCGGAGAGGATCGTCTGGGTGGAGCGGTAGTTCTGCTCCAGCAGGATCGTCGTCGCGTTCGGGTAGTCCTCCTCGAACTGGAGGATGTTGCGGATGGTGGCACCGCGGAAGGCGTAGATCGACTGGTCCGCGTCGCCCACGACGCACAGCTCGGCGGGCTCCTGCCCCGGACCGTCCTGCTCGCTCCCGCCGGCGGGACCGACCAGCTCGCGCACGAGGGCGTACTGCGCGTGGTTCGTGTCCTGGTACTCGTCCACGAGGACGTGGCGGAAGCGGCGGCGGTAGTGCTCGGCGACGTCCGGGAAGGCGCGCAGCAGATTGACCGTCGTCATGATCAGGTCGTCGAAGTCGAGCGCGTTGGCCTCGCGCAGGCGCGACTGGTAGAGCGCGTACGCCTGGGCGAGGGTCTTCTCGAAGCCGTCGGCGGCCTGGGCGGCGAAGTCCTCCTCGTCGATCAGCTCGTTCTTCAGGTTGGAGATCTTGGCGCTGAAGGACTTCGGCGGGAAGCGCTTGGGGTCGAGGTCCAGGTCACGGCAGACCAGGGCCATCAGCCGCTTGCTGTCGGCGGCGTCGTAGATCGAGAACGACGACGTGAAGCCGAGCTTCTTGCTCTCGCGCCGCAGAATCCGTACGCACGCGCTGTGGAAGGTCATCACCCACATCGCGCTCGCCCGCGGGCCGACGAGCTGCTCGACGCGCTCCTTCATCTCGCCCGCGGCCTTGTTGGTGAACGTGATCGCGAGGATCTGGCCGGGGTGGGCGCCCCGCGCGGACAGCAGGTGTGCGATGCGGTGCGTGAGGACGCGGGTCTTGCCGGAGCCGGCACCCGCCACGATGAGCAGGGGGGAGCCGGAGTGGACGACCGCCGCGCGCTGGTTGTCGTTCAGCCCCTCCAGCAGGGCCGCCGGGTCGATGGCGGGCCGGGGGGCGCCGTCGCGGTAGTACGGGTCCCGGTCCGGCGGCACGTCGAACTTCCCGCCGAACAGATCGTCCGGAACCGGCTCCGGTACGTGATCGTCCTCGGGGGGCGGCGGGAGCTCCTCCTCAGAGGCCCGCGGGGCCTGGAGGTCCGCCAGGAAGCTGTCGTCAAAGAGGCTGCTCATCGCTCTACGAGTCTAGGCTGCCCCACCGACAATGAGGGCCGACCCGGGAAACCGGGGGCACGGACCGCTTTCTTGATCTTGTGATACGAGGACCACGCCGACGCCGGACGCGAGGCCGCCCCTGAGGTCACGAAAATGTATCGGACATATCGAACAGCAATCTTCACAGGAGCCACACGCCTTGGCTAGCGTGCTGAACGGCCGCCCGACCCAACCGGCGAACACGCCGGGCCGGGCAGCCTCCGCCGAGTCCGGCGTGCCCTCGTGGAGGCCGGAGCCGGGGACCCGCCGGCCTTGGGGTGAAGCGGTCCGGCTGCCGTCACTGCCGTACACGGCACGGACCGTAGGGCACACAGGGCACACCTTCCGCATCCAGCGCCCGAACTCTTCCCCAGAGCCTGAAGGGCCCGGGAGGGGCCCCACCGCTGACCCGGTAGGCGGACGACGGAAGGAGTCGCCTCCCCATGGCGCCGCACCGAAAGCCGCGTCCTGCCCGGACGCGCACAGGCATACGGACCCCCGCCCTCGCGACGGCGGCCCTGACCTCTGTGGCCCTGCTCTCCCAGACGGCGAACGCCGCACCGTCGGCCGACGACCGGCCGAGCCTCGAAGAGGTCGAGAAGAAGGTCGGCGACCTCTACCGCCAGGCCGAGTCGGCGACCGAGAAATACAACGCGGCCAAGGAGAAGACGGCCGGCCAGAAGGAACGTGTCGACGCCCTCCTCGACGACATCGCCGAGCGCACGGAGAAGCTCAACGAGGCACGGGAGCAGCTGGGCTCCTTCGCGGCCGCCCAGTACCGCACGGGCTCGGCCGGCCTGGGCGCTGCCTCCCTGCTGCTGGCCGACGACCCGCAGGACTACTTCGACCAGCAGCAGCTGACGGACCGCCTCACCGCCCGCCAGAAGAGCGTGGTCGACGACTACATCGACCAGCAGGCCGAGACGGCGCAGAAGCGCCAGGAGGCCACCGCGACCCTCGAGACGCTCACAGAGTCGCAGGACACGCTGAAGTCGTCCAAGGCGAAAGTGCAGGCCAAGCTCACGGAGGCGCGCGAGCTGCTGTCGCAGCTGACCGCCGAGGAGAAGGCCCGGCTGGCCGCGATCGAGAAGGAGAAGCGGGAGGCAGCCGAGCGCGAGGCGGCGGAGCTGGCCCGCCGGCAGGCCGCCGCGGCCGAGCAGGAGACCGCTCCGGACGGGACCGCGTCGCAGGGAACCGCCACAGGCAGCGCCCCGGACTCCGGCTCCGGCGCCACCACCACTGCCGAGGACTCCTCCTACACGGCCAAGGCCGCCAAGGCCCTGGCCTTCGCCCGCACCCAGATCGGCAAGCCGTACGTGTGGGGCGCGACCGGACCCGGCTCCTACGACTGCTCAGGTCTCACCCAGGCCGCCTGGAAGGCCGCGGGCGTCGACCTCCCGCGGACGACGTACGACCAGGTCGAGGCGGGGACGACGGTCTCCCTCGCCGACATCCGACCTGGCGACCTGGTGTTCTTCTACGACGACATCACCCATGTCGGCCTCTACATCGGCAACGGCATGATGATCCACGCGCCCAAGCCGGGAACGTACGTCCGCGAGGAGTCGATCTTCTACGACGGGGAGTCGTCGATCCACAGCGTGGTGCGCCCGGCATGACCCGATGCGGGCCGTGTTCCGGCCCGCCCGCCCGCCCGGGACCTGTGCGGCCGGTTCAGCCCCGACGGCCGCCCGCTCAGGTCCAGAGGACCGCGATGAAGATGTTCGCCGTGGTGAGGGCGCCCACCAGCCCGAACAGTCCCTTGTCGACCTTCTCCTCGTCGCGCTTCACGTACACGAGCCCGAGAATCACGACCAGCAGGGCCAGCTTCACACCGATCTTGATGTTGTTGACGCTCTGGTCGTCGGCCTGGTTGAGGCCGACCAGGACGACGCCGGTGACGAGCATCGTCAGTGCGCCGTGCAGCATCCCGGGGACGAAACGGGCCGTGCCCTGGCCCATCGCCTTCATCTGGGTGAGAAAACCGCCGAGGAGGGCGGCGATACCGACGATGTGCAGGGCGACGAAGAGATGGATGAGTACGTCCATGGGGCCGGAGCCTAACCCTGCTCCCGTCCACCACCGGACACCGGCCCCGCGACTGTCCTTACGTGCACGTCCATGCCCCCATAGCACCCCGCGCGCCTTCAGCGGCCCGAACCGGTGCTTCGGTCAGCGGGCTGCGTGAAGTCGGTGACGTCAGGCCGGGAACGCGGTCATGTGTCGCCATTCGCAGTCGGAGCGCGCCATTTCCGCACATGGCGTTACCAGGTCGTCACGGACAGGTTTAACGTCCTTCACCAGGTGACCGGCTCCTCACCGCCGCCCGGGCCAGGGGTGGCCGTCGGACACCACCGCCGAGAAGGTCCGGCGGCGGCTCGCTCCCCCTGTGCAAGCCGCCGCCGGACGCGTGAACCGCCACCGCTCTCGTACGGCGGTGCGGCCGTGAGAAAGGACATGGCGTCCGGTGGCAGCGCATCGCAGACCGAGAAAGCGCCCACTCAGCGGTACCGCGATCCGCACCGCCGCCACCGTCGCCCTGACGGGCACGGCGGGCGCGACCGGCTTCGACGGCACCGGACACGCCGACCCGCAGCTCGCATCGGCGCAGGTGAGGGCCGAGGTCAGTAAGTTGTACCGGGAGGCGGAGGCCGCCACCGAGAAGTACAACGGGGCCCAGGAGACGACCGACAAGGCGCAGGAACGGCTGGACGGCCTTCAGGACGAGGCAGCGCGGCGGACCGGACGTCTCAGCTCCGCCCGGGAGAAGCTGGGGACCCTGGCCGCGGCGCAGTACCGCGGTGGTGCGGGCATCGATCCGGCGTGGCAGCTCGCTCTGTCCGGGGATCCGGACCGGTACCTGGCGGGTGCGGCCTTCGCCGAGCGGCTGAGCACGCGACAGGCGTCGGACGTGTCCTACGTACGACAACAGCTGCGGGAACTCGAGCAGCTCCGGAGCGCCGCGCACCTCGAGCTCGCCACCCTCAGATCCCGGCAGGCGGAGCTGAAGCGCCACAAAAGAACGATCACCGGCAAGCTCGACGAGGCACGGCGGCTGCTGGCGAGACTGTCGGAGGACGAACGGGCGCGCTCGGCCGCGACGGCAAGCGTGGAGGACGCGGCACGGCCCTCGGTCCTCCCCTCGTCCTCCTCACCGCGGCCGCAGGTGCCGGGGACCGTGTCGGCGGCGTCCTCCGCGGCGCAGGCCCCCAACCGCCGAGCGGCGGCCGCCGTCACGTACGCGTACAGCAAGCTCGGCAGGCCGTATGTGTGGGGCGCGACCGGACCCGACGCCTTCGACTGCTCGGGGCTGATCCAGGCGGCCTACCGCTCGGCGGGTGTCTCCCTCCCCAGGACGACATATGCGCAGATCGACGCGGGCCATCGCGTCGCACGATCCCGGCTGCTCCCGGGTGACCTGGTGTTCTTCTACTCCGGTATCAGTCATGTCGGCCTCTATGTGGGCAACGGCCGGATGATCCACGCTCCCCACCCGTCGGCGCCGGTACGCGTCGCTCCCCTCGACGAGATGCCGTTCGTGGGAGCCGTACGGGTGGTGTGAGAACTTCCGGAGCACCTCCTCGGCCTGCGGAACAGTGGTCGTTCCCTCATTGGCCCGATTGCCAAGTCCCTGATTGGACCTGTTGACCCGGCCGCTCCCGAACAAGGCTCGCCCGCATGAACACACCCGCCTCAGCCGACGCCACGCCCTACGTCCACGGATACTCCGCCCACGAGAGCCGCCGCCTCGCCGATCAGGCCGACACCCTCGCTGCCCTGCTGCACTCCGGGACGGTGTACCCCGTGGGCAGCAAGGTTCTGGAAGTCGGCTGCGGAGTCGGCGCCCAGACGGTGCACCTGGTGTCGGCAAGCCCCGGAGCACGGTTCACGGCGGTCGACGTCTCGCCGGACTCGCTCGCCCAGGCCTGTTCCCGGGTGACGTCCCACGCCCCCGAAGCCCAGATCAGCTGGGTCCAGGCAGATCTGTTCGAGCTTCCTTTCCCGGACGCCGAGTTCGATCATGTATTCGTCTGCTTCGTACTGGAACACCTCTCCGCCCCACGTCAGGCGCTCACCGCCCTGCGCCGCGTCCTGCGCCCGGGCGGCACCCTCACGGTCATCGAGGGCGACCACGCCTCGGCGTTCTTCCACCCCGCCAGCGCCTATGCCCACGCCGCGATCGACTGTCAGATTCAGCTCCAGTCCGCCGCGGGCGGCAATGCCCGGATCGGCCGTGCACTCCACCCCCTCCTCACCTCCGCCGGTTACGAGGACGTCATCGTCCGCCCCCGTACCGTCTACGCCGACCGCTCCCGGCCCGCCCTCGTGAACGGCTTCACCCGCAACACCTTCATCGCCATGATCGAATCCATCCGGGAACCGGCCCTGTCCGCCGGCCTGATGACACCGCCGGACTGGGACCGCGGCCTCGCCGACCTGCACCGCACGGCGACGGACGACGGCACCTTCCACTACACGTTCTTCAAGGGCGTGGCCGTGAATCCCGCGTAGGCGCGCCATCAGGTGCGCCACCCCGTTCGCGCGCCGGGCGGGCTCTCGACACGTCAGTCCCCCGCCCGGCAGCCCGGCCGGCGCTCCCTCTCGCTCACACCAGACGTCGCGCCGTGGCCCACCGCGTCAGCTCATGCCGGTTGGACAGCTGGAGCTTCCGGAGGACCGCCGAGACATGCGACTCGACCGTCTTGACGGAGATGTACAGCTGCTTGGCGATCTCCTTGTAGGCGTAACCGCGGGCGATGAGGCGCAGGACCTCACGTTCACGCTGGGTCAGGCGGTCCAGGTCCTCGTCGACGGGAGGGGCGTCCGTGGAGGCGAAGGCGTCGAGGACGAAGCCGGCCAGCCTCGGCGAGAACACGGCGTCCCCTTCCTGGACGCGGAAGATGGAGTCCACGAGGTCCGAGCCGGTGATCGTTTTCGTGACGTATCCCCGCGCTCCGCCTCGGATGACCCCGATGACGTCCTCGGCCGCGTCCGATACGGACAGGGCGAGGAAACGGACCGGCTGCTCGGGGTCGCCCATCAACGCCGCGCAACGACGCAGCACTTCGACCCCTCCGCCGCCCGGGAGGTGCACGTCGAGCAGCACCACCTCGGGACGGGAAGCAGTGATCACGGAGACCGCCTGGTCGACGTCGGCCGCCTCCCCGACCACCTCGACGCCCGTGCGTTCCGTCTGGCCGATCTCCGCCTGCACGCCTGTACGGAACATACGGTGGTCGTCGACCAGCACGACCCGCACATGCCGCCCGGCTGTGGCCCCGCTCGCTTCCGCGCCCCCGCCGGTGCCCGAACCATCCGGCACGGCCGATCCGCTCGCCCCGTACACGTCGCTCATGACGTCGTCTCCGCCCTCTCCATCTCCAGTTCGACCTCGGTGCCGCCACCAGGTACGGCGCGGAGCCGTGCCGTACCCCCGTTGCGCTCCATGCGGCCGATGATCGATTCTCTGACGCCCATCCGGTCGGCGGGTATCGCATCGAGGTCGAACCCGGGTCCGCGGTCGCGGACGGACACGAACACGGTCCTTCCCTCGACCTCGGCGAAGACCTGCACGGCACCGCCCTCGCCACCGTACTTGGCCGCGTTCACCATCGCCTCGCGCGCGGCTTGCATCTGCGCGCCCAGACGTTCGTCGAGAGGGCAGTCGCCGACGACCACGACCTCGATGGGCACTCCGTGCTTGTCCTCCACCTCGGCGGCGTTTCGCTTCACGGCCTCGGCGAGCGTGCCGGGTTCCTCGTCCTCGTCCTTGCCGGTGCCTTCGGGCTTGTAGAGCCAGTTGCGCAGGTCACGCTCCTGGGCGCGGGCGAGACGGCGTACCTCGCCCGCGTTCTCGGCGTTGCGCTGTATCAGCGTCAGGGTGTGCAGCACGGAATCGTGAACGTGGGCGGCGACCTCGGCCCGCTCCTGGGCCCGGATACGCATGAGGCGCTCCTCGGAGAGATCCTGCGTCATACGGACCAGGTAGGGGCCGGCGAGCAGGGCTATGCCGACGAGGACGGCGAGCGCCGCCTGCAGCACCGAACCGAGGTGGGCGGCGGAGCCCTGCAGCACGAACATGCCGGAGACGCCCGCGGTGACGAGCAGGACACCGCCGACGGAACGGAGCAGGGTGAGCGTCCGCCGGCGACGGCCGACCTCGGCCCAGCGGGCCCGTCGCGCATTGTCGGCCTGGCGCCAGACCAGGGCGACACCGGCGGCGACCAGCACGGCCGGCCACAGATAGACCTTGGCTCCGCCGCCGAGGTTCACGTTGCCGACGAAGACCATGGCCACGACGACCATCAGGAGCAGGGCGACTATCTGGCCCCTGTCCGGCTTGCGGGCCACGAGTCTGCGGCGGCCGTCCGGCGAGGTCTCGGTGGAGAGTGCCGGTGGGCGCTGGTTGTCGACGCCGCCCACACCGAGCGGGACGAAGAACCAGAACGCCGCGTACAGCAGTGCGCCGAGACCGTCCGCGAGGAACAGCCCGGCGAACACGAAGCGCAGCCACACCACGGGCAGCCCGAGGTGCCCTGCGAGCCCTCGCGCCACGCCTCCGAGCCAGCGTCCGTCGCTGCTGCGGTAGAGCTTGCGCGGGGGCCGCGGGCTGTCGACTGGCATCGCTGCGGCTTCCGGCATGCCATTGATGTTCACACGCCCGGCGGACGGGGGCATCAGGGTAGGTCCCCGAGACGCCCCTGATCTCCGCCGAGATCGCGGTCGAACGCATCCCCGGGTCAATATCAGGGTCGGGCCAGGGTCATTCCGACTGCCGCCGGGCGGTGGCGGCGGCGACGATGGAAACATGACAGATCAGCAGCACGCGGCAGCGGAGCCGGGACCCGATCCGGGCCCGGGCGGCCGGCGGCCCACCACCGGGCCGCAGGACGCCGCGCCCTCGCCGGGCAAGGACGGCGGCACGGCTTCGCCGGGCACGGGCCAGGAGCCACCGCGCGCACACGGGAGCGCTCACGCGCAGGCGGGCGCGAACGCGCACGCGGGCATGGGCACGGGCGCGCCCGCGGATCAATCGACGACGGGCGACCCCGGCGGTGCAGCTGGAGAGTCCGTCCCGCCCCCCGCCAAGTTCCGGCGCGACCGGCAGCACAAGATGCTGGCCGGGGTGTGTTCCGGACTGGCGCGGCAGTGCGACATGGACCCCGTGATCTTCCGGATCGTGCTCGCGGTGCTCTCCCTGACCGGCGGCCTCGGTCTCATCTTCTACGGCTTCGTCTGGCTGTTCGTGCCGCGCGAGGACGAGGAGGAGAACGAGATACGCAAGCTGCTGACCGGCCGCGTCGACGGCCAGGCCCTCGCGGCCGTGCTGTTCGCGCTGGTCGGCTGCGGCGTGTTCCTCACCATGCTGGGCAACAGCGGGGTGCTGACCTTCGCCGTGGTCCTCGCCCTGCTCCTCGCAGGGGCCGGGTACTGGTCGCAGCAGCGCGGCGCCCCCGTCCCGGACCCGCTCGCCGCGCACGCCGTCGCCGACGCTCCCCCGGAAGCGCAGGCGCCGCCCGTGCCGGCGTCCTACCCGTCCTGGTGGCGGGACCCGATCGTCAAGGACGGCACCCACGTGGGCGGCACGGGCTACCTGTGGGGACCCGGGACGGCCCGGGAGCGCGACCTCGCGGCGGCGATCAACATCGCTCGTGGCACACCGCCCCACCGGGACACACACACCGTCCGCAAGCCGAAGCCTCGGGGCCCCCGCCGGACAGGCGGCTTGATATTCCTGCTCGCGCTGCTCGCCGGTGGCCTGGGCACCAGCGCCACGTGGGACGACCGAGCGCTGAACACCAGCCTGCAGACCGGTCTGGCCTGCGCGCTCGCCGTGTTCGGACTGGGCATCGCGATCAGCGCGTTCCTGGGGCGTACCGGCATGGGGTCCATCTTCCTGGCGGTGGTTACGGCGGGACTGCTGGCGGGCTCGGCGGCGCTGCCGGCGAACATCGACACACACTGGATACGCACGACCTGGGCGCCCACCGCCATGGCGGACGTCAAGCCACGGTACGACCTGGGCACCGGCGTGGGCACGCTTGACCTGACGCGACTGGACGTGCCGAAGGACCGGACGCTGGCGACCGGAGCGGAAGTGGGCGTGGGCAAGGTCAAAGTCGTGGTCCCGCCGGATGTCACCGTGCGCCTGACCATCGAGGTGGGCATCGGCGACATCCAGTTGCCGGGGGACGGCAAGGAGGACGTGGACGTGGCACCGGACAAGCGGAGGGAGCTGACGCTGTCTCCCACCGACGACGCTCAGGGCGACAAATCCGGCGGCACGCTCGACGTCGCCCTCGAGGTCGGTGTGGGACAGGCGGAGGTCACTCGTGCTGCGTCATGACGTCCAGCCCGGCAAGCTCGTCGCCGGCTTCTTTCTGCTCCTCACAGCAGTGATCTACGCCGGTGACGCGGGCGACGCCTGGGACACTCCCTGGTTCGTGGCCATCCCGGTGATCATCGTGGGCCTGTTCCTCGCGGGAGTGACCGCGTTCCTGACCCAGGCGATACGCCACCGCCGGACATCACCGGCACAGGGAGCGAAGGCTCCGCGGGCCACACGGACATCGAACGCCGAGACGCCGGACCGGAGCGAGTGACGCCTGCCGCCGGATGACGCCTCGCGATCACGCTCCTGCTCAGTGACTGGCCTGCCGGGGGCGGCACACCAGGCACACCGAGTGTGTGCCGCCTGGTCGGCGTCGAGGGCGAATCAGCGGTAGTCGTCAGCCCGCTGCCCGCGTCGTGCGCGAATGGCCGCGTCGACCGAGAAGACGGAGGCGCCGGCGAGCATGAGCGGGGTCCAGGCCATGAGGTAGGGGAGGTCGTTGCCGTAGTAGTAGGGGTCGGAGGCCCAGCTGACCGTCAGCCACAGGCTGAGGGAGATCAGGGCCCCGCCGAACGCTGCGAGACGGGTGAGGAGTCCTAGGAAGGCACCGATACCCACGGCGAGCTCGCCGATGGCGATGACGTAGCCGAAGCCGACAGGGTTCTCGAGGGCTAGATCGACGAGCTGGGGGATCGCTGCGGAGTCGCGCACCGAGCGCATCGTGTCGCCGATCGATCCCGCACCGGACTCGGACATGAACGCACTGTCGGTCAGTTTGTCCAGGCCGGCGTAGATGAACGTGACGCCGAGGAAGATCCGCAGAGGCAGCAGGGCACAGCGAGTGGCGGTGTCGCGCCAGTCGCGGCCACCACCGGGAAAGGGAGTCTGCGTGTCCGTACGGATACCGTGCGTCATGACTCTTCGCCGCCTTCCGCCGCCGTGCCATTGCCCCCTCAACTGACCATACGTACGAAAGGGGGGTGCCGCTCAATAACGCGGTGGCGGTTACTCGGGTGCGGTGTCGGCCTCTGACTCGGCACCGGTTTCGGACTCGGTGTCGGCTGCTTCGGCGCCGGTCGGGCAGGGCCCGCCCATCGTGTCGGTTCGTCGTGTCGGTTCGTCGTGTCAGTCCGTCGTGTCAGTTCGTCGCGTCAGTCCGTCGCGTCAGTCCGTCGCCTCGAGCGCGCACCGGCCGGTAGGCATTCCGGCGGTCGTGTCAGTCCGTCACGTCGATCACGCACCGGTTGGTCTCCACTCCGGCGGCCGTGACGACCTGGACCTCCACCCGGCCGGGCTCCACGTCGGCGGGGACCGGCACTGTCAGTACGGCGTCCGTGGGGTTGCTGAAGCCTCCGGCGACGGGGACGAGCGGCACGTGCACATGGACGGCTCCGATGCGGACCACCATGCGGGACAGCCGGTCCGCGGTGTGGGCCCCCGGCGGTACGAAACCCGCGCCGCGGATCTCGATGTCGTCGCCGGTGCGGATGGGCGCGTCGAGGTCGCCGGCCTCCCGTGCCCGGACCACGGAGAGGATCACGGGCCGACCACCCTCCGCGTACTTGCCGGAGAAGTACGTGGCCGCGGCGACCAGTACGAGGAGGGCCAGTCCCCAGGGGAGGTCGGGAAGCCGGCCCGGGTGGCGGGCCAGTCGTACGAGAGCGAACAGGAGGGCGACAGTGTTCACGACGATGTACTGGATGTCGGTGAAGCTGCCGCGGCCCGAGTCGTCGGTGAGCAGGTCGGCGGCGCGGGGCCGGTCCGCGCGCACCTTCTGCAGGCGCTGGCCGAGGACGCGCAGGCCGACCACGCGCCGTACCAGTACGGCGATCCCGCACGTCACCGCAAGGACGGTGACCACTCCGGCACCGCGGGCGAGGTCGAGGCCGGCGATCAGCGCGTCGCGGCGGCCGTGCTCCGAGGCGGCGGCCAGTTGCCCGGCCAGCACCAGAACCGAGTACACGGCGAGAAGCACCCAGCCCGCCGCCACCGCGCGGGAGGTGGACAGCCGGTTGTCCTCGCCGATCACTGGCGCCAGTGCGCCTCCTCGGGCGCGGTGCAGGTATCCGGCGCCCGTCAGTGCCGCGCCCACCACCAGTGCGGCCAGCAGGCCGGCCGTCCGCGCGGCGCTCCAGCCCGCGCCGATCGCGGTGAACGCCTGGACGAGGAGCAAGGCCAGGACGGCACCCCAGACCACGATCGCCGTATGCAGCCACAGACGTCCGAGCCAGGCCTCGCCCTCCACGCGACCGCGCTCGGCGACGAGGGCGGCGGACTGGGTGAGTTCGTCGGAGACCCACTGGCGGGACGCGGCCGGGGAATGCGCGACCGCCGCGGGCAGTCCCTTGCCGGAAGCGAACTCCTCACGCTGGTGCAGGAACTCGGCGACTGCGCGCCGATGTCCCTCGCGCGCCCCGTGCGGGCAGTCCCCGCACGCACAGCCGCCCTCATGGGCGCCCGCGCCCCGTCTCGCCTCCTGTACCGCCACGCCCGAGCCGCCTTCCCGCGCCGCTTCACCCGTCTCCGCCGACCGGCACTGGGCCGTCGGCACCGGACCGCCACCGACCCCGTCCGTCGGCGACAGACCATCGGCATCCGCCCGCGGTTCCCGCCCGCTGGGAGGTGCCGGTGCCCGTTCTGCCGCTCCGTACATCTGCGCTCTGCGACAGTCGTACAACTACCGTGCGATGACAGCGAATTGTGCCGTACGGAACATGCTCGTCGTCCGGCAGGTCTGGTCAGCGGGGGGTGAACCGTGGAGAAGGGTGTTGACCAGCGCGTCCGGAGGCGTCCGGAGGCGTCCGGCAGGGCGGCGGTACTACGCGGTCGCGATCAGTGATCCATACCTCCCGCCGTCTTCGCTTCCCCTCTCGCCGCCTTCGCCTCCCCTCTCGCCGTCATCGCTTCCCCTCTCGCTGTCTCCACATCTCCTCTCCCCGTCTTCGCTTCCCCTCTCCCCGTGAAGCGCCCGGCTGCGAGAATTTCCGTATGGCCGAGATCATCCAGCGCGACGGGACCTGGGCCTTCGACGGCACCACGGTCCGGATCACGCCGGGACTCCACCGCTCCGTGCCACTGTTCCGGCAGACGTACGGAGAGATCACCGTGCCTCTGGAAGCGGTGTCGGGCGTCGTCTTCGAACCCGAGCGCAAACGCGGTCGCCTGCGGCTGCGGCTGCGCGAAGGCTGCGATCCGCTGCTGCAGGCGACCGGAGGACGGCTGCCCGACTCCGCCGATCCCTACCGGCTCATCGTCGACGTCGACCGCTCGGGCGTCGCCGAGTACGTGGCGGAGGAGATACGCCGCGCCCTGCTCCTCGAACAGGTCCCGAAGGAGCCCGCCAAGGCCTATCTCCTGTCCGGTCCGCCGGTGCCCGTGTCGGTGCGGTCCAGCGACGGCACGGTCTCCTTCGACGGTACGCACGTCCGGATCGACTGGAGCGACACGTCCGACCGGGTCAAGCGGGCCACGGGTCCGCGGATCATCGCGATCGGCGATCTGGTGCAGGTGGAGTGGCTGCCCAACTCTGGTTACGAGGACGGGTTCATGCGTTTCGTGACCCGTGAGACGGCGTTCTCCAAACTGCCGCCAGAGAAGGATCCGTACGCCCTCGACCTGTGGGGCAGCGCCCGACGCGACCTGCTCACGGCCCTCGTCGCGACGGCGGTGACCGCGCGGCTCCCCCACCCCTCCACGCGGGCGATCGACTACGTGGACCGGCCCCGGATCGGCCCGGCCCCTTCACCGCCGTCCGACGACCACGACGTACTGCTGCGCCGATTACGGGAGTTGGGGGAGCTGCACCGTGACGGGGTGCTCACGGACGAGGAGTTCGCGCTCACGAAGGCGGCGGTGCTCAGGAGGTTCTGACCTCGGACCGATCACTATCGCTCGCAGTCGCTCACGGCTCACTCACAGCCGCTCATGGCTCGCTCACAGCCGCTCATGGGGCGTCGACCTCACGGGCGGAGGGCCCGCCGACCGGCCTCTAGCTCAGCAGATCCGGCTCGCTCCTGCTGATGTCCTGCCACAGAGGCTGGTAGCTGATCCATGCCACCAGGTCTCCGCCCAGTTGCTCGCGCGTGGCGACCGCCTGCCGGTGGCCGATCAGCACCGGCCGTCCTGCGGCGCGGGCGGTGAGCTGGACCTGCGCCGACCGCTCCATCGTCAGGAACCACCACGCTGCCGCATCCACCGAGTCCCCCACGGTCAGCAGCCCGTGGTTGCGCAGGACCAGCGCCTTGCGGCTGCCGAGCGCGGTGGCGACCCGGCGGCCCTCCTCGGCGTCCACGGTGACACCGGTGTACGAGTCGTACAGCGCCATGTCCTCGTAGAAGGCGCAGCTCTCCTGGGTGATCGGGTCCAGGAGGTCACCGAGGGCGGAGAGCGCGCGTCCGTGCACCGAGTGGCAGTGGGCGACGGCGACGACGTCCGGGCGGGCCGCGTGCACCTGGGCGTGCATGGTGAACGCCGTCTGGTTCACGTGGTAGCGGCCCTCGACGACCTGTCCCTCGGAGTTCGCCATCACCAGGTCGCTCACTGTGACGTGCCGGAACGACATCCCGAACGGATTGACCCAGAAACAGTCGCTGAACTCGGGGTCTCGCGCCGTGATGTGCCCGGAGACCCCGTCCTCGAAGCCGAGCCGCCCGAAGATCCGCAGTGCTCCGGCCAGCCGTTCCTTGCGGTGTCGCCGCTCGTCGTCCAGCGTCTCGTGCTTGGGCGGCATGGCGAACCGCAGTTGGTCGGTGGGGCGGGGCAGGGGCGGTGTGGGCCTGTGCATGAGTCCTCCAGCAGTGGTTCCGCAGGTACGGAAGCGGAAGCGGCAGCGGAAGCGGAAGTTGAGGCCGGTCGCCGGTCTCCGCGCGCGGGGTACGGGTCCGCCGGGCGAAGACAATACGGATCCGTTACGGGAGTCATGCGAGCACGACATCCTGACGGGCAGGCCATGGACATGGCCACGGGCATGGGGATGGACATGGCCACGGGCATGGGGATGGACATGGGGTTGGGCGGAGGCATGGGCACGGACATGGATATGGATATGGACACGAACGCCCGCCGGTCGGCCACCGGCTTCCCGTAGGTCACCGTGTCCGTATACCCGACAGCAGGTGTCCGGTATCGGTGTCAGGCTCGACTTCATGAAAAGCACGAACGCGCATACGCATGTGACCACAGGCATCAACTGGTCCGCCTTCGCGACCGTCGAGCCCGGCCTCGCCAGGACCGTCGAGGAGCGCTTCACCGCGTTCACCCATCACATCCTCGCCACCCTCCGCAAGGACGGCTCGCCGCGCACGTCCGGGCTGGAGGTCCGTTTCCTCGGCGGCGAGCTGTGGCTCGGCATGATGCCGGGCTCGCTCAAGGCGCTCGACCTGCGCCGCGATCCGCGTTTCGCACTGCAGGCGAATCCGGGCTCCGACACGGACCTGGCCGGCGGGGACGTACGGATCGGCGGACGGGCGATCGAGGTCCGTGACGCGGAGACCGTGAAACGGTACGTCGACGAAGTGCGCCCGCCCGACCCGTCGTCGTTCCACCTTTTCCGCACGGAACTGACGGAAGTCGTACGGACATATGTGGAGGACGACACCTACCTGGCCGTACAGGTGTGGAAGCCGGGAGGGCCCGTACGCACCGTCCGGCGCCAGTGACCGACATGGCGAAGGCGCCGCCCCTCATCGAGGGACGGCGCCTTTCACACACGGACCGGGATCACTCCCACTCGATGGTGCCCGGCGGCTTCGACGTCACATCGAGGACGACGCGGTTGACGTCGCGCACCTCGTTCGTGATGCGGGTCGAGATCTTCGCGAGCACGTCGTACGGGAGACGCGACCAGTCGGCGGTCATCGCGTCCTCGGAGGAGACGGGCCGCAGGACGATCGGGTGGCCGTACGTCCGGCCGTCGCCCTGGACGCCGACGCTGCGCACGTCCGCGAGGAGGACCACCGGGCACTGCCAGATGTCGCGGTCGAGGCCGGCCGCCGTCAGCTCCTCACGGGCGATGGCGTCGGCCTCGCGGAGCAGGTCGAGCCGCTCCTTGGTGACCTCGCCGACGATACGGATGCCGAGGCCGGGACCCGGGAAGGGCTGACGCTGGACGATCTCGTCCGGCAGGCCGAGCTCCTGGCCGACCATCCGGACCTCGTCCTTGAACAGCTTGCGGAGCGGCTCGATGAGCTTGAACTCCAGGTCTTCGGGAAGGCCGCCGACGTTGTGGTGCGACTTGATGTTGGCCGTGCCGGTGCCGCCGCCGGACTCGACGACGTCCGGGTAGAGGGTGCCCTGCACGAGGAACTCCACCGGCTGGTCGCCCGGCGCCTCGGCCACGATCTCGGCCTGGGCCTGCTCGAAGACCCGGATGAACTCGCGGCCGATGATTTTCCGCTTCTCCTCCGGGTCGGTGACCCCGGCGAGGGCGGTGAGGAAGCGCTCCTGCGCGTCGACGACCTTGAGCTGGACGCCGGTGGCGGCCACGAAGTCCTTCTCGACCTGCTCGGTCTCGCCCTTGCGCATCAGGCCGTGGTCGACGTACACGCAGGTCAGCTGGGAGCCGATGGCCTTCTGGACGAGGGCGGCGGCGACCGCGGAGTCCACGCCGCCGGAGAGGCCGCAGATCGCGCGCTTGTTGCCGACCATCGCGCGGATGGCCTCGACCTGCTCCTCGATCACGTTGCCGGTGGTCCAATCCGGGCTCAGGCCCGCGCCCCGGTACAGGAAGTGCTCGAGCACCTGCTGTCCGTGGGTGGAGTGCATGACCTCCGGGTGGTACTGGACGCCGTACAGCTTCTTCTCGTCGTTCTCGAAGGCGGCGACCGGGACGACGTCGGTGGAGGCCGTCACGGTGAAGCCCTCGGGGGCCGCGCTGCACGCGTCACCGTGGGACATCCACACCGACTGCTCGTCCGGGGTGCCCTCGAAGAGGGTGGAGCCGGACTTGGTGACCTGCAGGGGCGTACGGCCGTATTCACGCGCGCCCGTGTTGTCGACCGTGCCGCCCAGGGTCTCGGCCATCAGCTGGAAGCCGTAGCACATGCCGAAGACGGGGACGCCCGACTCGAAGAGCTCGCGGTCGAGGCGCGGGGCGCCCTCCGCGTAGACCGACGAGGGACCGCCGGAGAGGATTATCGCCGCCGGGTTCTTGGCGAGCATCTCCTGCACCGGCATGGTGCTCGGCACGATCTCGCTGTAGACCCGGGCCTCGCGGACGCGACGGGCGATGAGCTGGGCGTACTGCGCGCCGAAGTCGACGACCAGGACGGTGTCGGACTGCGCGGCAGCGGGAGTCGCTGATGACACGGGTTGCCTTCCGGCGGGTTGGCGGGGGTACGTGCTGTCGAGTCTACCGGGGGCCGTGCGCGAGTCGTCTGCGGCGCCGCAAGACACCCGTGCCGCGGAGCTCCGCCCATGCCACACCCGCCGGGGCCGCCACGCCTCCGCCCGTCATCCCAGCAGGGGCCGCCACGCCTCCGCCCGTCGTCTCAGCATCCGAGCCCGCTTGGTCCGGGAGCGCCCGCGCAGGCATACTGCTCTCATGTTCACGCTCGCGACCTTCGTCTTTACCTATGGCAACCGGCCCACCGGCTGCCATGGTCGTGCTGCTTGAGCAACTGACAAGCGACTTCCCAGGCGCCCCGGGCCGACAAGGCCCGGGGCGCCTGAGCGTTTGCGGGCTTCGTCACACCGGGGCAGCACCCGTCCGAGTCACGGACACGGACACGGACACGGACACAGAGGAGCCCTCGACATGACCGCCACCACCGCCACCACCGACACCACCGACACCGCCGACACCGCCGACACCGCCGACACCCTCGACACGACCATCGCTGCCACCACGGACGCCACCGTTACCGCCACCGCCACCGCCACCACGGTCCCCCTCGGCAGCAAAGCCACCACGGACAGGACCGGTGCCCGCACCGAACAGGCCGCCGGTGTGATCTCGGACGCCCGTGAACGCATCGACGCACTGGACGACCGCATCATCGGACTGGTCCAGGAGCGCATGGCCGTGTCCGCCGTCATCCAGGAGTCCCGTATCGCCTCCGGTGGCCGACGCGTGAACCTCTCCCGTGAGATGGAGATCCTCGCCCACTACCGGGACGCCCTCGGCAAGCCCGGCACGTCCCTGGCCATGACGCTGCTGGAGCTCTGCCGGGGCCGCATCTGACTTCTCCGGTACGCGGGTCTGCACACGCAAGCCCTGTGCACGCACGTCCGCACTTCCTCTCACCCGTACGGCGCGTGACCGCCCCGCGAAGCCCTTCGTTGGTCCCGGTGTCCGTGTCAGCCAGACGTGGACCCGGAAGAACCACGCGTGGCTCCGCTGGAGCGATGAGGCGTACGGATCGTGCCGTGCGCCGTGGGACCTCGCTCCAGGGTCGTGACCGGACGGCAGGGGACAGCAGCCCGGTCACCCAGAGAACGGTCGGCTTCGGGGACGCCCGGAGCCGACCGGCGGAAACTGTTCAAGGGTGGTCGAAACGGTTGCGGAGGCCGCGACCCATCCAGCACGATGCAAGGACAGCCCGCGCCTCGAACAACTGCATTGAGTGCCTCGATTGCCACAGGTCGATACCAGGTGTGCGCCCCCCGTGAGCCGGGGCGCCGACCGGCGGACGGACGACGGACGGCCGGCGGACGGACGACGGACGGCCGGCGGACGGACGACGGACGGCCGGCGGACGGACGACGGACGACCGGGCGTACCGAGCAAGCGGCGCAACCCCCCGGCGCCGCTCCCGAGCACCGGCGCTGCCCTGACGTCGGTGCTGACGCAGAAGAGCCCCGCGGGACCGATCCCGCGGGGCTCTTCTCCGTGCATACGTCACCCGGCGCCGCGCGGCGTGGGCACGGGCCGTCCACGCGTGTCGTCGGCGTATGTGTCCCGACTCAGACTCCGGACTTCTTCCGGACCTTCTCCAGCTTCGCCAGCTGCGCCTTGATCACCTCGGCCGGCACCTCGACCTCATCCCCGCCGAGGGCCTTCATCGCGTAGAAGGCCGCGAGCGTCGAGTCGCTGCGGACGATGGTGAAGGTCATCGTCAGAGTGGTGTCCTCGATCGTGCCCTTCAGCCGGTAGGAGACCGCCTCGTCGCCGTACTCGGGGATGGGCAGGGCCTCGACACCGCTGTACCTATAGTCGGTGTGCTTGTACGCGGTGCACTTGTCCGACGCCGTGCGCAGGTCGGCGATCACCTTCTCGGCGTCGCTGCGCTCGTGGGCGAGCAGGGCGAGCGAGGTGACGGTCGCATCGAGACCGCTCTCGGCCGCGAGGGTGCGTCCGGTCCGGGACTCCGCGCCCGGGGTGGAGGTGAAGAAGAACATGTCCGCGATCGGCTGGCAGGCGGCCGGCTCGGCGGGCACGGACCCGGCAGGCATGTCCGCCTCGGACGTCTTGGTGACCTTGTAGTCCGGGACGTCACCGCTCGCGAGGGCGGCCTCGTCCAGCTGGGCCGCGGTCAGTGGGGCCTGCGGGGCCTTGTCCTTCGCCTTGCCGAGGCCCGGAGCGGCCGACGCGGACGTCTTCCCGCCCGCCTTCTCCTCCCCGGCGCCGCCACCGCCGCCACCACCACCGCACGCCGCGGTGCATGCCAGCGCCGCCGCCGAGAGGGCCATGGCTGCCCGCGACATGTTCGACTTCACGTCCACCTAGCTCTCTACGCTTCGCGCGTTCCTGGCATCTCGCGTGTTTCGCGCGTTGCACACGTTTCACACGTTTCACGTGTTGCACGCGTCAAGACACGCCTCACGGGACTCTGACAGGCACCAGTTCATCAACGACCGGGCAGCGAACGGCAGTCGTCGACATCCGCATGTGATCCACCCCACATAAGTTCCCTGTGAAAACGGGCACAACCGTTCGCGAACCTCGCCGGTCACACCTGCGGAAACAACAGCCACGTCCGCACCTCACGGCACGTGGATCGACCGACTCGACCTGGATGAGGTCCTGATGAAGCTTCGCCGCGCTCTGGCCACCGCGGGCGCCACGGCCGTACTCGGGCCGCTCGCCCCGGTGTCCGCTCCGGCTGCCTTCGCCGACAGGACCGTGCCGGGCGGGGTGGAAGTCCGCCGCCGCAAGGGTACGGAGGACACCACCGCGTAACGGCGGCCGCGCCGACGGGCGACGGACCGTCCGGCGGTCCACCGCCCGGCCGTCACACGGCCACCCACAAGCTGCGACAGGCGTAACGCCTCGCGCAAGAAGAAGGACCCGCACTCGGAGGGGGGTGCGGGTCCTTCTTCATACCGTCACCGCCTCGTCCTCCGTCTCGTCCTCCGCCTCGTCCTCCGCCTCGTCCTCCGCCTCTCCCCTGCCGTCACTTCTTCGGCGGCACCACCGGCACTTCCAGGAACGGCAGCCGCAGTCCGCCGAACGCGTCCGCCGGGACCGCCGGGTTCCGGGGCTCCACCGGCTTCAGCCGCTCGTACGCGGCACCCTGCGCCGGACGCGGGTCCGCCTCACCCTTGTTGGGCCAGAACGACATCGCGCGCTCGGCCTGCGCGGTGATCGTGAGCGAGGGGTTGACGCCGAGGTTCGCCGAGACCGCGGAGCCGTCGACGACGGAGATGCCCGGATGGCCGTACAGCCGGTGGTACGGGTCGATCACGCCCTCCTCGCGGGAGGCACCGATCGGGCAGCCGCCCAGAAAGTGGGCGGTGAGCGGGGTGCCCATCAGCTCGCCGACGTTGCTGCCCGGGAAGCCGTTGATCTCGTCGGCGAGGACGGACGCGGCCTCGGTGGCGGCCTTGATCTGCTTGGGGTTGGGCGCGCCATGCCCCTGACGGGCGGTCAGCAGCCCTTTCCCCGGACCCTTTTGCTTCAGATGGGTCGTCAGGGAGTTGTCCAGGGACTGCATCACCAGGCCGATGATGGAGCGCTCCGACCAGCGGCGGTTGGAGAGCGAGCGGACCATGAGCCACGGGTGGCGTGCCGCGTTCCCGAGCCAGGCGAGGGCGCGGGAGGAGCCCTCCGCGTACGGGACCTGAAGGATCGACAGGCCGCCCATGGCATTGGAGCCCCTGCCGTAGCGGACGGGTTCGATGTGGGTGTTGCCGTCGGGGTGGATCGAGGAGGTGATGGCCACACCCCGCGTGAAGTCGGCCTTGGGCTCGCCGTGCGCCTTGCGGTACCGGCGGTCGTCGGTCTGCGCGCCCACCAGGGCCTCGGAGTTCGTGCGGGTCAGCATGCCCAGCCGGCCGGACAGGTGGGGCAGCTGGCCACCCTCCTTCATCCGGTGCAACAGCGTCTGGGTGCCGTATGTGCCGGCCGCGATGACGACGCGGCGCGCCCGGAAGATCCGTCCCTCGGGCTCAGTGGATCCCGCGGATCCCGCGGATCCCTTCGGTCGTGTTCGCCCCTTGCGTCTGGCGTCGGTCGGGAGCGTGGTGACGGCGTATCCGCCGCGGGAGTCGTCCGTGACCGAGACGACCGTCGTCATCGGATGGACGACCGCGCCCGCCTTCTCGGCGAGGTACAGATAGTTCTCGTTGAGGGTGTTCTTCGCGCCGTGGCGGCAGCCCGTCATGCACTCGCCGCACTCGGAGCAGGCCCGCCGGGCGGGGCCCGCGCCGCCGAAGTACGGGTCAGGGACCTCCTCGCCCGGCTTGGCCGTCACTGTCCCGTCGCCGTCCTCCCCGTCACCGAAGAAGACGCCGACGGGCGCCAGATGGAACGTGTCGCCGCAGCCCATCCGCTCGGCGGCCGCCTTGAGGTGGACGTCCGACGGGGTCGTCGTCGGGTTGATGCGTACGCCGAGCATGCGCCGGGCCTGGTCGTAGTACGGCCGGAGCTCCTCCTGCCAGTCGGTGATGTCCTTCCACTGCGGGTCCTCGAAGAAGGCCCTCGGCGGTACGTAGAGGGTGTTGGCGTAGTTCAGGGAGCCGCCGCCGACGCCGGCGCCCGCCAGCACCATGACGTTGCCCAGCAGGTGGATGCGCTGGATGCCGTACATGCCGAGCCGGGGTGCCCAGAGGTAGTTCCTCAGGTCCCAGGAGTTCTTCGGCAGCGACTGGCGGGTGAAGCGGCGGCCCGCCTCCAGCACGCCCACGCGGTAGCCCTTCTCGGTCAGGCGCAGGGCGGTGACGGAGCCGCCGAAGCCGGAGCCGACGACGATGACGTCGTAGTCGTACGCCTCGTCGTCGGAGTCGTACGCCTGCTTGCGGGCAGCGTCGTCCAGGGACATGTGCTCTCCTCGTTGAGAACTGCCGGAGTCGGCGGGGTCGGCGGGAGTCGGCAGGAGTCGGCGGGGGCAGGATTCGGCAGGGGCGGGGACGGGGCTGGCACGGCCCACGGAGCGGGCCGGGTGCCGCGCTCAGCGCAGCCGGAAGGCCTTCATCAACCTCAGGCTGCGGCTCATGAACGCCGCGTACTTCTCGTCGTCCATGCCGAGCGAGGGCGCCATCGGCAGCAGCCGCTGGTGGGCGACGGTCTGGGCCTCGGTGTACTTGAGGATGCCCTCGGAGCCGTGGCGGCGGCCGAGGCCGGAGTCCTTCATGCCGCCCATGGGCGACTGGACGCTGCCGTACGCGGCGGCGTAACCCTCGTTGACGTTGACCGTGCCGGTGCGCAGCCGGGCGGCGACCGCGCGGCCCCGGCGCCCGTCCTTCGTCCACACCGACGCGTTCAGTCCGTACGGGGTGGCGTTGGCGAGCAGGATCGCCTCGTCCTCGTCCTTGACGCGGTAGACGGACACGACCGGACCAAACGTTTCCTCATTGCACACGGCCATGGGGGCCTCCACGCCGTCGAGGATGGTCGGCTCGTAGAAGTACGGGCCGATGTCCGGGCGGGCGACCCCGCCGGCGACGATCTTCGCGCCCTTGGCGACAGCCTCCTCCACGTGCCGCTTGACGGCCTCCAGCTGCCGCTCGCCGGCCAGCGAGCCCATGTCGGCCCCGTACGCGAGGGCGGTACCCAGCCGCATCGCGCGCGTGCGGGCCGCGAACCGCTCCAGGAAGGCGTCGGCGACCGACTCGTGCACGTACAGCCGTTCGATGGAGATGCAGAGCTGGCCGGCGGACGAGAAGCAGGCGCGGACCGCGCCCGCGGCCGCCTTGTCGAGGTCGGCGTCGTCCAGGACCAGCATGGCGTTCTTGCCGCCGAGTTCGAGGGAGACGCCGACGAGCCGGGCCGCGGCGCTCTGCGCGACCTCGCGGCCGGTGCGCGTGGAGCCGGTGAAGGAGACGTAGTCGCCGCGCCGGACGACCTCGGGACCGACCACCGGTCCCGCGCCGATGACGACCTGGAACGCCTCGGCGGGCAGCCCGGCCTCGATGAGCAGGTCACGGGCCCACAGCGCGGTGAGCGCGCTCTCCGTGTCGGGCTTCATCACCACCGCGTTGCCCGCGACGAAGGCGGGCAGCGCGTCGCCGACGGACAGCTCCAGAGGGTAGTTCCAGGGGACGATCTGGCCGACGACACCGCGCGGGTGGCGCAGTTCGGTGACGCGCGTGAGCGTGGGTATGGCGCCGGTGTGCCGCTTGGGCCTCAGATACGCGGCCGCCCCGCGCCCGTAGTGCCGCGCCGCCACGGCGACGGCCTGCACCTCCTCGTGGGCGTGCAGTCGCGCCTTGCCGGTCTCCAGCTGGATCAGGTCCAGCACCTCGGCCTGGCGTTCGAGCAGCAGGTCGTGGAAGCGGAGCAGGACGGCCGCGCGCTGCCGTACGGGCACCTGGGCCCAGACGACCTGTGCGGCGCGCGCCTGCTCGAACGCCTTGTGCACGTCCTCGGGCGTCGCCTCGGGCAGGTCGGCCAGCTTCTCTCCGGTGAACGGCGTGTGGACGGCCGTACTGCCGGAGCCCGCCACTCCCTTGGTGAGCTGGGCGACCAGTTCCGGGGTGACCACGTCCGCGGCCGTGCGGACGCCCTCCGGGGTGGGGGCAACGGGGTTGAGACCGGGGGTGCCAGTCGCACCGGTCATGCCCGTACTGGCCTTCTCAGGAGCCTGCGCGTCGGTCATGAGGCGCAGGGTATGCCTGCGCGAAGGCTTTGGGTACCCGTCGGTAACAGGGTTTCACCGTGCATACACACCGCGCCAGTGATCGGTGGCAACGAATGCGCTGATCAGGGCCTTGTGCCACATCGTGGTCACGTCGTGAGGATCTCCAGCCGCTCCCGGGCTCCCTTGAAGACAGCGGTGCCCCTCTTCTCGTCCGGCGTTCCCTTCGGCATGTCCACGCGCAGTTCGTACATCCGGCCGTCGTCGACGAGGACGAACAGCTCCATCGTCCTGATACGCCTTCCCTCCGTCTCGTACGTGGTGTCGGCGAGCACCGCCTCGTACCCGTGGAAGCTGGTCGACGTGTACAGCGTCTTGGACTCTCCGTACCCGGCCCAGGTCTCGGCCGCCTCCTCCGCCTGCCCCCTCGGTGAGAGCGGCGCCAGGTCCCACTGGGTCAGACGTACCTCGATGACCCCGTCGTTGTCGTACAGCGCCATCCTGGGCTGGTCGTTCGGCCCGCCCTGCTCGTGGAAGCGCAGGTACTGCCGGGGCAGGGAGAGTACGGCTTTCAGATCCTTCTCCTGGTGGGCGACCCAGCTGCCGGAGGGGTAGGGGGAGTCGGAGGAGTGGGAAGTGGCCGGAGGGTCGGAGACCTCAGGGGAATCGGAGGAGCCGGGAGACGAAGGGCTGGATCCGGAGGGCTCGTTCGCGGAACCGGCGGTCACGGATCCGCTGTCGTGGCCGTCGTCAGTGAGGGAGGTGCCGATCCAGACCCCGCCGACCAGGAGAGCTGCGCCGAGGAGTGTGGTGGTGAGGAGGCGGGCGGGTATGCGGGAATGCTTGGCGGGTGAGGACGCCGTGAGTGACTCGGGGGCCCGCTGGGACGGAGGCGCGGACGCGGCGCCGTCCGGCTCCGGCTCCGGCTCCGGATCCTGCTCCGGCTCCGGCTTCAGCTCCGGCTCCGGCTTCAGCTCCGGTTTTTCCCGCGGTACGTCGCCGCCCAGATCCTCCCGCAGCACATCACCGCCCGGCTCGGCCTGCCGTACGTCGCCTCGTACGTCATCTCGTACGTCACCTCGTACGTCGCCTCGTGCGCCGCCGCCCGGTTCCTCCGTCTCGTCGGCGGAGCCGGTGGCGCCGCGGAGACGCACCGTACCGACGTCGTCGGCGAACTCCCGCAGCCCGGAGGCGTCCTGCGGAGGAACCGGCGATCCCTTCTCCGGTACGGGCCAGCCCTCCGCCACGGCCTCCAGTACGGTCGCGACCTCCTCCGCACCGGGCCGGTCCTCCGGGGCCTTGGCGAGCAGCCGAACGATCAGCGGGCCGAGCGGTCCGGCCTGCCGGGGCTCCGGCGGCTCGACGGAGAGGATCGCGGCGAGGGTGGACTCCAGAGTCGTCCGCCGGAACGGGGACCAGCCCTCGACAGCCGCGTACAGCAGGACTCCCAGCGACCACAGGTCGGAGGCCGGACCGGTGCCGCGCCCGGACATCCGCTCCGGCGCGACGAACTCCAGCGAGCCGATGAACTCGCCGCTCACGGTCAGGGACTCCTCTCCCTGGATGTGGGCGATGCCGAAGTCGGTGAGGACGACGCGGTCGTGGCGGCCGATGAGCACGTTGGCCGGTTTCACGTCACGGTGCACGATGCCCACGTCGTGAGCGGCTTTGAGGGCCCCCACGACGGCCAGGCCGATACGGGCGGTCTCGGCGGGCCCGAGGGCACCGCGCTGGAGGACTTCGTGGAGGGACTCGCCCCGGATCAGCTCCATGACGATCCACGGCAGCCCGTCCTCCACGACCACGTCGTGGATGGACACGGCGGCGGGGTGGTCGACACGGGCGGCGGCCCTGGCCTCGCGGTGCAGCCGGTGGGCGGCGCGCCGGCGGCCGGCGTCGCCGGGGTTCTCCGGGTCCCCGGGCAGGCGGGGCTGCTTGACCGCGACCTCACGCTCGACGAGTTCGTCGACGGCACGCCACACGGTGCCCATGCCTCCGGAACCGATGCGCTCGGTGAGGCGGTAGCGGCCGCCGAGCAGGCGCCCTCCTGGTACCCCGTTGCCCGCCTCTTCGCTCATGTCCCATCAGTACCGCGCAGGGCGGGAGCTTGTCGACGGCGCTCCGCCTCAGTCCCGCGGATCTCGGCAGCTGGCCCTGCTGTCCCTGCTGTCCCTGCTGCCTATGCTTCCTTACTGACCCGCGGGCCCTGGCGGCTCTTGGGCAGGGCCGTGCGTCCGACGGCCGCCGCGAGCTTGCGCAGCCGTCGCCAGTCCAGGGGCGGTGTGGGGTCCGGGACGCCGGGCCGGTCGGCGGGCACCCGCACCCGCAGGGCGCGCGGCGCGATCCGGCACCGTACGGGCGTCGGCAGGCACAGCGCCTCTCCGTCGATCCCCACGTCGATCTCGGACCGGTCGGCCTCGACGATCACCTCCTGGGCGGTCAGGACGGTGACACCGGGGGCGTTGGGTCCGAGCAGCAGGGCGGCGGCCTCGGCGGCGTTCCCCACCTTGATGCCGAGCACTCCCAGCCAACCGGAGTCCAGCCGCTCGCGCCGCCCGAGGCCGAGCAGGTCGTCGCTGCGGTAGGGGTTGTTGGAGACGAGCACGGCCTGGGGCGCCTCGACGACGGTCTTCTCGGCGTACGCGACCAGCGTCGGCCCGCGCTGGTGGGTGAGCAGGTCGGGCAGCAGCTCCAGTGCCGTACGCACCTTGTCGCCCCGGTACTCCGGGCTCTGCACGACTGCGGCGTAGGCGCCGAAGGAGGCGTTGTTGACGAAGGGGTACGGTGCGCCGGCCCCGGGACTCTCGGCGAACCCGAGGTCGACGCGGAGTTCGACGCCCGCGGCGGTGAGCGCGTCGAGGCAGGCGGCGGGGTCGTCGCGGTCGAGCCCGAGATCCATGGCGAAGTGGTTGCGGGTACCGGCGGAGATCACGAGGAAGGGGAGGTCGTGCTCGGCGGCGACGGCGGCGACCAACGCCTGCGTACCGTCCCCACCGGCGACACCGAGCAGGTCGGCGCCGCCCCGGACCGCGTCCTGGGCGAGCGCGACGACGTCCTCGTCCCCGTCCGTCCGGTCCGGGTCGAGCAGATGGACACGCGCGCCCAGTCGCTCGGCCTTCTCCTTCAGCCCGAACCGTTCCACCTTGCCGTCACCGGACCGCGGATTCATGATCAGGAACGGCCGTTCCGGGACGGGCGCACGATACTCACGCACGCGCACCTGATGGGACCTCGTGCTGCTCAGCGCGAACTTGCCCGCCCACACCGCCAGCGCCCACAGCGCCAGGGACACGACGACGATCCACAGCAGGTTGGCGGCGGCGAACAGCACCGCGACGACGACGGGCGCGGCGACCGCGAGCAGGACGGCGGCGCCCCGGGCCGCTCCCTTACGGGTCAGCGCCCACCAGAGCCCGGCGAGGGCGAGCCCCACGCCCAGCAGACCGCCGGCGAGCAACAGCACACTCGCGGCCCTGGCGACGGCCACGGGCAGCAGCACGGCCAGGGCCGCGGCGCCCAACGCGACACGGGCCGCCCAGCGCTGCCGCGCGTGAGCCCGTCCGTCGAAATCGATGCCCACCCCACTCATCCCCCCATCCCCCATCCCCCCATTCCACCCATCCCCCCACTGCGCCCATCCCCCATTCCGCCCGCCCCGCCCGCCCCGCCCGCCCCTGTCGCCGATCATGCGCTCGACAATGAAAAGGGTAGAGCGGAGAAGCGGTCAGACGTGCGGAACGATCAACTCCAGAGCCCATCCCCTCCCGCGCACAGCATCGAACGCCAGGCGCTGCCGCAGCGTGGACAGTCACCGCCGTACACCGCGATCATTCAGGATCCTCACTCACCCGACCGGCCGACCCACGGCCGAAAGAGTGAAGAAGCGTGTCCCCCGGAAAGCGTGACCGTCGGCACCGTGCCCGGGACCTTCCGGGACCTCGCACTGTTGGAGAGAGCGGGCACGGCCGGCCGGGCCGTCGCCCCGGATCGACGTCCGAGCGTGCCGTAAGCCGTGAACCGCGTCCCGTGAGCCGTGAGCAACGTGCCGTGAACCGCGCGCCGTAAGCCGCCGTGACGTCCCGAGAGTGGAGTCCACGCGCGTCATGAGGATCAGCTTTCTGCTGCACAACGCCTATGCCATCGGCGGCACGGTCCGCTCGACCCTCAATCTGGCCGGAGCGCTGGCCGCCCGCCATGAGGTCGAGGTCGTGTCGGTGTTCCGCACCGCGGACAAGCCGCTGCTCGGCGTGAGCGGGAAGGTCCGGTTACAGCCTCTCGTCGACGAGCGTCCCGAAGCGCCCTCGTACGAGGGCGCGCACGAACTCATGGCCCGGCCCTCCGACGTCGTACCACCGACGGAAGTGCTAGCCCACCGCTACACCGCGCTCACCGACCAGCGCCTGTGCGCCTTCCTCGACACCACGGACGCCGATGTCGTCGTCGCGACGCGGCCCGCGCTCGTGGTGCTGCTCGCGGAGCACGGATCACGCCGCTATCTGCGGATCGGGCAGGAGCACCTGTCGTACGACCACCACGTGTCCGGTGTCCGCACGGCGCAGAACCAGGCGATCCGTCACCTGGACGGCTTCGTGACCGTCTCCGCGCGCGACGCCGCCGACCACCGTCGGCATCTGCCCGGGGTCGGAACACGGATCACCGGCATCGCGAACACCGCGCCCGAACCGCAGGCCGAGCCCTCCGACCTGCGGGTGCCGTTGGTGGTCGCCGCCGGGCGGCTCGTCCGTGTCAAGCGCTACGACCTGCTCATCGAGGCCTTCGCCAAGATCGCGGCCGTACACCCGGAGTGGCGGCTGCGCATCTACGGTCAGGGCCCCGAGCGGGCGAACCTCCGTGCCGCCGTCGACGCGCTCGGCCTGAACGACCACGTGTTCCTCATGGGGCCGCACGCCGTCATCGAGACCGAGTGGGCCAAGGCGTCCGTCGCGGCGGTGAGCTCCGAGTGGGAGTCGTTCGGGATGACGATCCTGGAGGCCATGCACGCCGGTGCACCCGTGGTCGCCGCCGACTGCCCGCACGGACCGGGCGAGATCATCACCGACGGGCACGACGGGCTGCTCGTGCCACCGGGTGACGCGGACGCGCTCGCCGGTGGGCTGCTGCGGCTGATCGAGGACCCGGGCCTGCGGGACCGCCTCGGCGCCGCAGGCCGTGCGGCCGTGCAGCGGTACGCCCCTCGGGTGATCGCCCGCGAGTACGAGCAACTCTTCGCCGAGCTGCGGGAGGCGCGCACTCCGGTCGCGGTGCGGGTCATGCGCCGGGCGCGCCGCGCGGTGCGCGATCTGCTGCCTCGTACGCCCGCTCCCTCACAGGCGCATCACTCCGGCCCCGCATCGCGCCCGGACACCAAACCCCGTCCGCTGCGGCCGCAGGGGGGCTGCCGGGTCGACACGGAGGGGCGCGTACGGGTCTGGGTGCGCGCCTCGGGGCTGTGCGGTCCATCCGGTTCACCAGGCTCGTCCGGCCTCTCCAGCTCAGCCGACTCGTCAGGTGCATCCGGCCTATCAAGCGCATTCAGACCATCAAGTACATCCGGCCCGTCAGGTGCATCCGGTCCATCAGGTGCATCCAGTCCATCAGGTCCGCCCGGGGAAGGGTTCGCGCTCGTGCTGCGGCATCGGCACGGTGACGCGGAGTTCCGGGTGCCGCTGGAGCCGCCGACCGAGGCGAAGGGGGCCTGGACCGCCACCTTGGCCCGTGACCGGCTCGAACTGGCCGAAGGGCGCTGGGACCTTCATGTCCAGCGGCCGTCGGACGGGGTACGGCGACGCCTCGACGCACTGCTCGTCGAACAGCGCGGTCTGCTGCACGCGGCACCCGCGCCCGAGGAGTCCGTCGCCTGGTGGATCCCGTACCGGACCAAGGGCGGCCACCTCGCGCTGCGTACCTTCCGGCGCACCGCGCACGGCGAGGTCACCGGACTGTCCGCCGGCGACGGGTCGCTGGCCGTGGAAGGTGTCGTCCACGGGGAAGCTCCGCTGGGCGCGGGGGCCGCTCTGGTGGGCATCGCGCGTGGCGAGGAGACCGAGGACCTCGAGACGCCCGTGACGACGGTGCAGGGGCGGCGCTTCCGGGTCCGGCTCACTTCGCTGCCCGGGCCCGTCGGCACCGGTGACGATCAGGAGGAGGGCGCTGGTTCCGGCGAGGAGGGGGTCTGGGACCTGTTCCTGCGTCCCGCTGAGGACGCGGCTCCCGTTCGGCTCGGGCGACTGCTCGACGACGTCGTGGATCGCAAGAAGACCACCAAGTACCCGGCCGTCGCCCTGACCCCTGCGGAGGGTGTCACGGTGCGGGCCCGGTTCTTCTTCACCGTCAGCAATGACCTGGCGGTCAGGTTGTGTTGAGGTCCTCGCCCGGCGCCCCACGCACCGACGTCCCGTGCTTCCGCTCGCACTCGCGACGCCGGTGCGTGCGGTGCCCTCAGAGCCTGTGGATCTTCAGGTTCTCGACGACGGTCTTCGCGATCTCCCGGCCCTCTTCGGTGAAGTGGCCCTTGCCCGGGTAGTCGATCCAGACGCGGTACAGGTCGCCGTTGTCCGCCTTGTAGTAGAACAGCCGGGCCTCCCGCACCCGGGGGTTCGACGTGTCGGCGGTCGTGTAGACGACCGTGTTCTCGGCGGCCTCGCGTTCCTTGTAGGCGGTCTCTTTCGGGTCGCCCTTCGGTGCGGGTGTGTCGGCGATGTTCCAGCTGTACTCGCCGTCCCTCATCGTCGTCCAGTGCTCGTAGGCCTGGAGCGGCGCGGAGGCCGGGAGTTCGTTCTCCTTGTCGTCGGACTTCGGGCTGAGGTCCAGACTGATCGACATCATGCCGCTCGGGTCGGAGAAGGTGACGTCGGTGCCGTCCCAGTCGTCGCCGGGCTCGTTCTTCACGAATCCGGCGGGCACGCCCATGCTCGCGCCGATCCTCGAACCGAGATCGTGGTTCTTCCAGCCCTCCGGCAGCGGGCCCGCGAACGGTTCCGCGATCACCAGGTACGCCGCCACCGCCGCCGCGACGACCGCCGTGCCCAGGGCGAGCAGCGTCTTGCGGCCGATCCGCAGGCCCCCGTCACCGTCATCGCTGCCAGGAGGAGCGATCCGGATGACCTCGGTGGGCACCGGCGGCTTCGCCACCTCCTCCAGGAGGGCACGCACCTGGGCGGCGGACGGGCGGCGCGACGGGTCCTTGTCCAGCAGGCCGTGGATCACCTCGGCCAGCCGGCCCTTCGCCGCAGCGGGCGCGGCCGGTGTGGCGTTGAGGACGGCCTGAAGGGTCGCCGGAGTGGTGCTGCGGCGGAAGGGCGAGACGCCCTCCGTGGCCGCGTAGAGCACGACACCGAGCGACCAGAGGTCGGACGCCGGGCCCGGACGCTGGCCGAGGACGCGTTCCGGCGCGATGTACTCGGGGGAGCCGACGAAACCGCCGGTGTCCGTCAGATTCGTCTCGCCCTCGATCTGCGCGATGCCGAAGTCGGTGAGGACGACCCGGTCGTGGCGGCCGAGCAGTACGTTGTCCGGCTTGACGTCACGGTGCAGGATGCCCGCCGCGTGGGCGGCCTCCAGGGCGCCGAGGACCTCCAGGCCGACTCTCGCCGCTTCGCGTGCCCCGAGAGTGCCCTCCTGGAGGACGTCCCCCAGCGAACGGCCCCGCACCAGCTCCATCACGATCCACGGTCTGCCCTCCACGACCGCCACGTCGTGGACGTTCACGACCGCCGGGTGGTCGAGCCGGGCCGCGGCACGTGCCTCGCGACGCATGCGCTCGAAGACGTTGCCTCGTTCGCGGTCGGGAAGGTGATCGGGGACGCGGGGCTCTTTGACGGCGACCTCGCGGTCCACCGTCTCGTCCTTGGCCCGCCACACCGTGCCCATCCCGCCGTGCCCGAGCTTCGCCAGCAACCGGTAACGGCTTGCGATCAACCGACCGGCACCGGGTTCCTGCGCGGGCGGGTTCGTCACCTGGGCGGGCGTCCGCTGTGCGGCCTCGGTGGGCGCCGGCTGCGCGGGCACCTCCGGCTCCTGGGGCCGGGCGTACGGGTTCCCCGGGTACGGCACACCCGGCCGTGGCGGTTGCAGACCGAAACTTGTCGGCTCGTCCGCCCCACGAGGGGCGCCCCCGTCGCTGCTCATGGGGTCATCTCTATCGTGGCGGGCGTCCCACTTCCACCCTCGTCCCCTTCCAGTCACAGACCCGTGACGCGGAGCGTCACTTATCTCCCTTTTATGAGCGATGCCAGTGGGGGATATCGCCGCGAAACGTTTCCTCGGACGTGGTTCCCGTGAAGGAGATCGTGGACGGCTGCCCGAAGGACTGCGTGGGGGACTGCGCGGGGGACTGCGTCGGGGAGTTCGCGGGCGATCTCGGGGACGACTCCCTGGGCGAGTCGGTGGTCGACTCCGTAGGCGACGTAGGCGACGTAGGCGACGTAGGCGAGGTCGTGAGCGAGTTCGTGGACGACTCCGCAGGAGAAGGCTCGCTGGGGGACGAGGTCACCCCCGTAGGCGTACGCGGCTCGGAAGTCGACGGCGGCCCCCCACCGTGCCCCCCTTCCCGCATCAGCAGCGCGGCCGCCGACACACCCGCACCGGCCATCGCGGCCACCAGCGCCGCAGCGATCAACGCGCCCTTCCAGGAAGTACGCCCCGATGGCTCGGTTCCTCTCCGGCCGGGCAACCCGGCCCCGAGCCCGAACAGCCCGCCACCGGCCCCCACCTGGCCCGCGCCACCCGGGGCTGCCGGGGTCGCCGAGGCCGCCGAGGCCGCCGAGGCCGCCGAGGTCGCCGAGGTCGCCGAGGTCGCCGAGGTCGCCGAGGTCGCCGGGGCTGCCGGCCCCCGCACACCACCGGAAGCAGTCCCGGGCGCACCCGGGGAAACACCCTCGGCTGCCGCCCCGGCACTCCCGGCACCCCCGGTATCCCCGGCATCCCCGACATCCCCGGCGCCCCCGCCGACATCCCACGGCCCGCCTCCGTCGCCGCCGAGCGACCCCTGGGACGGCCCCGGGGACGGCCCCGAGGGCGGCTCCGCAGGCGGGGCGGGCCTAGGATCCCGGAACAGGAAGGCCGGCCTCGGTATCTGCCGCCGCACCGGCAGGTGTCCCGGCGACACCTGCGGCATCCGCCCCGTCTCCCGGTACGCCCGCAGCAAGCGCTCCGCCTCCACCGCGTCCAGCCGCAGCTCCGGATTCCGCTCCAGCAGGCCGAGTACGACGGAAAGCAGCGGAGCGGCCTGCGCGGGCGGGCGTATCTCGTCGACCACGACCGCGTGCAGGATTCCGCCCAGCGAGTCACGCCGGAACGGCGACTCACCGCTCAGCGCCGCGCACAGCAGCGCGCCCAGCGACCACAGGTCGGACTCCGGCCCCGTACGCGCCCCCGACATCCGCTCGGGCGCCGTGTACTCGGGCGAGCCGACGAACGACCCGCTCTCGGTGAGCGTCGTCGCGCCCGGGAGCTGCGCGATGCCGAAGTCGGTGAGGACGACCCGGTCGGTGCCCTCCTCCAGCAGGACGTTCGCGGGTTTGAGGTCGCGGTGCAGCACGCCGGAGTCGTGCGCCTTCCGCAGCGCGCCCAGCAGGTCGATGCCGATCCGGGCGGCCTCACGCGCGTCCACCGGCCCGTGCACGGTGATCCGGTCCTCCAGCGAGCCGCCGTCGATCAGCTCCATCACGATGTACGGCTGCGCGTCCTCCTCGACGACGTCATGCACGACGACGATGTTCGGGTGGCTGAGCTGCGCCACCGCACGGGCCTCACGCAGGGTGCGCTCGCGCTGCCGCCGCGACTCCGCACCGGACAGCGACGGATCGATGACGATTTCCTTGACCGCCACCTGTCGGCCGAGGAGCTGGTCGGTCGCCCGCCAGACGACACCCATGCCACCCCGGCCGAGTCTGCCCTCCAGGCGGTAACGGCCAGCTATGACGCGGAAGTTGGCCCCCTCGGTCCCCATACGCCTCATCATGCCGCACCGGACGGAGTCCCTCCGGGGTGCCGTACCCGCGCGTGGCCGGTAAGCGCCGTACAGACGCACGCGGGGGGCGTACGCTTTCGGTCCGCCATCGAGCCTCTCGCGCCCCTTGCTCCCCGAAGGCGGACGTGCGGAAGGGCGACCGACCGTCAAGCGTTGAAGTGGTGCGCACGCCGGGAGCCCGCACAGCCGTACCCGCCGTCCCTCGCGTCACCACACCGTCGTCGCGCCCGCCACTCCACCTGTCCCCCGCCCGTCGACCGACCAGCAGTGCGGCACGGCGCCCGCACTGCCCCGTCCGCGGTGTACCGGCCCTCGACCGGCCCGGCCACGGGAATCGCGCACGCTGCTCGGTCCCGCCGGGACGGACTCCCCCGATCGTCCGGCGCCGCCGCAGGGAAGGCCGAATCCTTGCAGAGACGGCACCGGACCCGCGCGGAAACCGCGCCGGACCCGCGCGGAGACGGCACCGGACCCGCGCAGAGACAGTCATCGGGCCCGCCCCCGCAGGGAGGGCACCGGCCCCGCGCTCAGTCCGTCACCTGATACGTCCCCTGCGCCTGCTCGTACAGCCGTGTCACCTCGTCGCGCTCGGCCTCCGGGCCGCGTACCTGCACGACGTGGTACCGGCCGTCGACAAGAATCGCCAGGTTCCGCACGAACATCTCGCGTCCGTCGGCGTCCTGCCAGGTGAACTGCCCCTCGGCCATGCTGCGTCCGCCCACTTCGATCAGCCGCATCCCGCTGGACGTGGCCCACGTCGAATCGCGGAACGGCTGCAGCTCGCGCTCGTCCTCCCGCTGGTACGCCAGCGGATCGCTGCCGAAGGTCTCCGCGCTGTCCCGCCCGGGTACGACGATGAGCTCGAAGCGGCCCTGCGAGTAGACCACCTGACCGCGCCCGTTACGGGCCGTACGGTCCCAGCCGTTGGCCACGGCGATCCGGAACCCCTCGGGGTCGTCGCGCAGGGTGAACCCCTGGACGATCTTCGGTTCATTGCCCTGCGGCCTGGTGGAGGCGGACGTCTCCGACGGCTCCGTGTCGTCCTCCTCCTGCGCGGACTGCTCCGGCCGCGCCGCGCCGCTGTCCTCGGGGGCGGGGCCGGGGCCGGCATTCCCGGAGGCACCGGTCCGGTCGGTGTCCGTGCCGCTGCTCCCGTCCGTCCCGGCCTTCGGCATGAACATCACGGCGTACGTGATCGCCGCGACCAGCGCGAGCAGGACCAGCAGAAGCAGATTGCGCCCGAGAGTGCGGGGCCCGGACCGCTGGGACGGACCGACAGACGTGACCGGCTCGGACCACTTGGGTGCCCTGGACGCCCCGGACGACCGGGACGACACGGACGGCATGGACGCCACGGACGACGGCATGGACGACTTCCGCGCCTTCGGTGCCCTGGACGGCTTCGACGCCTTGGACAGCTTGGACGGCCCGGACGGCTCGACGGGTTCGGTCGCCGCCCGCTCCTGGCTCGCTCGCTTGTGACGGCCGTGCGGGTGGGCGGCGGTCATCCGGTTGCGGCGGCGCCTGCGGACGAGCTCGCCCCGACGCCGCTTGATCGGCAGCCGCCTCGGGTCCGCCGGGGGGGCCGCCACCACATGCATCCCGGCCTCGGGTTCCGGCGCCGACCGTACGAGCGAACGCAGCCAGCCGCGCAGTTCCTCGATGTCCGGCCGATCGGTGGGGTCCTGGCGCAGCAACGACTCGACCACCGGCCGCAGCGGTCCGCACTCCTCCGCGTACGCGGGCGGCTCCGAGCACACCATCTGCACCAGCTCGGCGGTGTTCTCCTCCGGGTAGGGCGCGTGTCCCTGCACGGCCCGGAACAACAGCGCCCCGAGCGCCCACAGGTCCGTCGCGGGGCCGATCGGCGCGGCCAGCTGCCAGTTCTCGTGCACGGGGCCGGCCTGTTCCGGTGCCCAGCGCTCCGTCACAGGTCCGACGACCGCCATCCGCGCCTGCCGGGCACGCTCGGCGGCCAGTGCTGTGGTGGGTCCGCGGTGCGCGGCGCCGCCGCCGACCAACTGGTCCCAGCTGCTGGCGGCGGGTGCGGCCGCGGGCACGGCCGATGGAGCGGCACTGCCGGATGCGCCCGTGGCGTGCGCCCCGGGGAGCGCGGGCCGAGCGGAACCGCCACCACTGCCACCGGCACTGCCACCGCCGCTGACGCTGCCACCACCACGGTGACTGCCACTGCCCTGCGGCCCGGTCACGGGTGCGGGCACTCCCGGGCGGGGCGTCGCTCCGTGCCACGGGTTGGACCGTCCAACGCCATACGGATCGGCGATCTGCCCGGGCGGCGTGGACGCCGGCTGCGCGCCGGAGCCCGGCGTCGCTCCGGTTCCGCCCGGGGTCGGGCCGGGCACGCCCGGGGTCGTACCGGGAGCCGCACCGGAAACTTCACCAGGCGTCATACCGGACGTCATACCGGGCGTCATACCAGGTGGGCTCCCCGGCACCGGCCGCTGTCCGGGCAGTGGCGTGCCCTGGCGGTCCCCCTGCCCCTCGTTCACCCGGGCCGCGGCGCGCGCGCCGGCCCGGTAGGCCGCGATCGCTCCGGCCCGCGCGGCCCGTACGTCACCGCCGGTGTCGAGGATGCGCTGCCCGGTCGACGGGTCCCTGCCCGGTCCCGCGTCCCCGGCCCTCGCCTCGATGGCGGCACGCCGGGCGGCCTCGGGGTCGGCTGCACCGGCTTCGGCCGCCCCGCTCCGGGACGTAGGGAGCTCAAGCCCACGGGAGCCCACGGACCCGTAGCCGCCGTCAGGTCCCCGGCCGCGTCCGCGATCGAGTGCGCGGTCGAGTCCGTGGTCAGTCCCTCGGTCGGATCCGCGGTCAAGCCCTCGGTCGGATCCGCGGTCAGGTCCCCGGCCGAATCCGGGATCAGGCCGCTGGTCGAATCCGGGCTCAGATCGCTGGTCGAATCCGCCGTCGGGCCCCGCGCCCCCTCCGGGCGCGTCCGGTCCGTCCTCGTCCTGCGGGTCCCGCGCCGGCACGGGGTCGTACCCGCACAGCGCCTCCTCCGCCGCGCCGGACGCCAGGCCCGTGAGCACCACGCGTCCGTCGTCGCAGACGAGGACCGTGCGGGAGGTGACGTTCCGGTGCACCCAGCCGTGGGCGTGCAGGGCGCGCAGCGCGGTGAGGACGTCGGCGGCGATCTCGGCCGCCCGGTACGGCGTCAGCGGCTCCTCGGCGAGCAGCGCCGCGAGCGGCCGGGCGGACACCAGTTCGCTGACGATCCACAGCGACCCGCCTTCTGCGAACACGTCGAAGACCTGGTCCAGCCGCGGGTGGTCGGGGATCTGCGCGGCGGCCTGCGCTGCCTCGATCGCGCGCCGTACGGCCGGGTCCACGGGCCGGCGCGTGGTCCGCGCCGTACTCCGGCGTGCCCCGCCGTCCCGGGCGACGTACCCCTCCGGGAGCCCGTCGGCGTCCAGCACCTCCGCCTCGACGACCTCGGGCAACGGAACCTGCCGTACCAGGACTTCCTGCCCGCTGTAGGTGTCGAAGGCCCGGCTCTCGGCGAGTTCGTACTCGTCCGACGGCGGCAGCGGAAGGCGGTAGCGGTCGGCGAGTACCCGTCCCGCGTAGTCGTCCACGATGCCACCCCCGGCCGCCCGGTCGCTCAAATCCGTTCGCTCTGCGTACCGTTCCGATCTCTATACGTACGGTCCGCGACGACTCACGATACGTGCCTAAGACAACGCGCAGTGAGGAGATGCGAGATTCGCCCCGTTACGAAAAGGCTTCGGACATCCTTCGGGCCCCCGATCAGGGCCCCGATAGGGACATCAGGACCTGACCTACGACGGCCGGCCTCAGGACTTCGGGGTGAACGTCTTCGTGAACGTCCGCCAGGTGTCCTTGCGCAGCTCGCCGTCCCACTTGGCGTCCTTCGCCGTGTACATCAGCGCGTGACCGAGCCCCGAGTTCACGACGAACCCGCGGTCGATGACCCGGTACTTGGTGCCGCCGTCCACGTAGGTGAACTCCCAGTCGGCCGTGTTCCAGCCGCGGTAGTCCACCGCCTCTATTCGGACCCGCTGGTACTTGGGGCGCACCATGTACCGTTCCTGGTTCTTCCAGTCCGCCACCGGATCGTCCTTGGGCGTGGACGTCCACCCGATGAGCAGCTTCTGCCCGTCGGGGCCCGTGAACCGGTCACCCGCCGCACTCGTCGACCGGTACGCCCATCCCGCGGGCAGCCCGATCGAGTAGCCCTGCGAGCTCTTGTACGTGGACTCCGCGATGCCGTCGGCCCCGGCGTCCGAACCGTCGCCGTCGCTGTCGCCGCCGTTGCCGTTGCCGTCACTCGCTGCGTCGTCCGAGCCCTCCGAACCGTCCGACGCACCGGCGCCGTCCGCCGCTTCGGAGGCGTTGTTCGCGGAGTCGTCCGAAGCGGAGGCCGACTCCGTCCGATCGCTGTCCGTACGGGCGTCCGAGCCCTCGTCCTCGTCACTGCTGCCGGTCACGGCAGGGGACGCGGCCGACTTGGTGTCGCCGTTCTTGCCGCCCGAGCCGCTGTCGTCGTCACCGCCGCCGAGCGTCAGCGCGAGCACCGTACCGAGCACGGCCAGTACGACGACCACCGCGACGACGATCAGCGTCCGCCGCGGCACCACATCGGTGATCGGCGCTCTGGGCACGGGACGCGGCGGCAGGTCCGGGGGCGGCACCTGCGGCCACCCCGACGACGTCCGCCCCGCGGACCCCGTCCCGCCGGCCTTTCCTCCGACGGCTCCCGCCCCGGACGACGCGGAAGAGATCGAGGAGGAAGCCGAGGAAGAGGCCGAGGACGACGAAGAGGAAGAAGACGGGGAAAGCGAGGAAGGCGGAGGAGAAGAAGGAGAGGACGGAGAGGACGGAGAGGACAGGGAAGGTGAAGCAGACGGAGCTGTCTTCGCGGCCTCCCCGCCCTTCGCGGCCCCTCTGCTCTGCGCGGCCGTCTTGCCCTTCACGGCCTCTTGGCCGCCACTCCGGGTCCCCGTGGCACCCGCCGCCGCGGCCGTACCGGCCCCCGCCGCGGCCTTGCGCACGGAACGCAGCGCTCCGCGCCAGCCTTCAGCCGACTCGCCCGACTTCGCCCCGGAAGCGTCCGCTCCCTCTTTACCCGCTCTGTCCTTGCTCGGTCTGTCCTTGCTCGCTCTGTCCTTGGCTCTCTGCTCGGGCACCGGCGGCAGCGCCACGACCCGCGTCGCGTCCGCCGGCTCGGCCTCCTCGGGATCCGACGCGTGGATCACCTCGTTGAGCAGCGCCCGGGCTCCCGCGTCGTCCAGCCGCTGGGCCGGGTCCTTGGCGAGCAGCCCGTGTATCACCTTCTTCAGCGGGCCCGCGTTGGCCGGCTCATCGACCGGCTCGGTCATCACCGCGGTCAGGGTGGCGATGGCCGACCCCTTGTCGTACGGCGGAACGCCCTCGACCGCCGCGTACAGCAGACCACCGAGCGACCACAGGTCTGCCGCAGGACCGGGCTTGTGACCACGCGCCCGCTCCGGCGAGATGTACGAAGGGGCGCCCACGAGCATGCCGGTCGACGTGATGGAGGGGTCGCCCTCCACCTGGGCGATACCGAAGTCGGTGAGCACCACCCGGCCGTCGTCGGAGATCAGCACGTTCGACGGCTTCACGTCACGGTGCAGGATGCCCTCACGGTGCGCGGAGCGCAGCACATCAAGGATCGCGAGGCCGACCTCGGCGGCGCGCCTCGGTTCGAGGGTGCCGTCCTGCCGTATGACTTCGGCGAGCGACTTGCCCTCGATCAGCTCCATCACGATCCACGGCCGGTCGTCCTCGTCGACCACGTCGAAGACGGTCACCGCCCCGTTGTTGCGGATCCGGGCGATCGCCTTGGCCTCCCGCAACGTGCGCGTGATCAGCCGCCGCTTCTCGTCCTCGTCGATGCTCGACGGGAACCGCAGCTCCTTGACGGCCACCGTACGGCCCAGCGTCTCGTCCTCAGCCCGCCACACGGTACCCATGCCGCCCCGGCCGAGAACTCCTCCCAGCCGGTACCGGCCGGCGAGGAGACGTGTGTTCTCGTCCTGACGGGATGCCCCGCCCCGCTCCGCCTCCGACATGCGTCCCCTCATGCAACCCGCCCTGACAGAGCCTTCATTGTCCCTCACGCGACAACTGCTTCACGCCCAGGGTGTCTCTTCCTCAACCACCCCCGTGGCCACGCCCCGCCGACGGGCGCCGACCGCGCCACCGCCCCTTCCCACCTTGCAGGAGGGCGCGCGTTCCGGCCACGGCGCCCTGAAGTGAAACACCAGCTCCACACCGGCCGGAACTCATAAGGAGGCGCACTCTCGGGCCCGACGCGCCCTGGAGTCGCCGGACAGCCCGCTCCGCCCGAGGCCCGGTCAAGCACCGCGGCACGGCGTGCGTTTCGGCCACGACCTCCCCGGGCCAGTACCCGGAAAGCCCCTAGTGATCTGTGGTAATCCCTGATTCCTCCTGTATGACAGGCCGCGCGGAGTAAGGGGAGGAAAGGACTGCGATGCCATCCCGCAGAGCGCTACTGGCCGTACCCGTGTCCCTGGCCGTACTCCTCGGCCCCGGTCTCGCCCCGATCGTCACCCAGGCCGGAGTAACCCCTGCCCCAAACACCCGACGCACCCCCGTGCCCGCCCCCGGCTCCGTCCTTCCCCTCATGGTCAGTCGCGGCAAAGCCCCCGCAGCGGCGCTGCTCTCCCTCGAGAAGGCCGGGATGCGCTTCGCCCACGCCGAGTCCCCCAGCCACCACCACGCCGTGAGCCTCCGCACCATCGGTCCCCACACCACCAGGCCGCGCACCACCAGGCCGCGCACGGCCATCCACCGCACAGCCAAAGGCATCCGTCTCACCGACCACTTCCGCGCCGGCAGCATCACCAAGACCTTCATCGCCACAGTGGTGCTGCAACTAGCCGCGGAACGGCGGCTGTCCCTGTCGGACACCGTCGAGGACTATCTGCCCGGCCTGGTGCGAGGCTCGGGGAACGACGGTCGCTCCATCACCCTGCGCGCCCTGCTCACCCACACCAGCGGTCTGGCCGACTTCACCGTCGACACACGAGGCGAAGTCGCCGTGACACCACGTCAGGCTCTGCTCATGGCACTCACCCACCCTCCGGCCGCCGCCGGCCGCTTCTCCTACTCGAACACCAACTACGTGATCCTGGGCATGGTCATCCGTCAGGTGACCGGCCACCCGTACGCCACCGAGGCCGAGCGCCGCATCATCACCCCCCTCCGTCTGACGGGCTCGTCCTTCCCGGGAGCACGTACCTCACTGCCGGCGCCGCACGGTCACGCCTACTCCGCCGACGGCTCCGACGTCACCGATCTCGACCCGCGCGTGGCCGGAGCGGCGGGCGAGCTCGTCACCACGCTCACCGACCTGGTCCGCTTCTACGCGGCCCTGTTGCGCGGCGACCTGCTCCCGCCCGGCCGACTGCACGAGATGCTCGACACCCGGACCGCACAGGGCTGGTACGGCATGGGTGTCTATCCCGAGAAGCTGTCGTGCGGCACCACTGTGTGGGGACACGACGGCCGTATCTCCGGCAGCTACGTGCGCACCGCAGCCACCGTCGACGGCCGCCGTGTCCTCACCTTCCGCGTGAACACGGACACGCTGGCAGATCCCGGCCTCGAACCCGCCCTGCTCACCGCCGAGTTCTGCCCTCGTTCCTCGTCCCGTTCGTCTGCCCGCTCGTCGTCCCACGCCTCGCCCCGCATCCCGTAGAACGGACGGGTCTCGAGCAGAGATCCAGGACCGCCACGCCCGTTCGGGTGAACCGCAACGGCCGACGGCCTCCTGAGGCAACGGACCGGACGGACCGCAACGCACCAACGGACCACACGGACCGCAACACACCGCGACAGCCCGCAAGAGACCGCAACAGCCCACACCGAAGAACCTCAGCGCGGCACGATCTCCGGCGCCCCCAGCCGCGCCGCGTCCGCCGTCAGGTCGTCCGGCTGGCGCTGGGACTCCCGCTCGGCCTCCACCCGCTTCTCGTAGTGCTGAACTTCGCGCTCGATGTGGTCCTGGTCCCAGCCGAGCACGGGAGCCATCAGCTCGGCCGCTTCCCGGGCGCTCCTCGTACCCCGGTCGAACGTCTCGATCGAGATCCGCGTCCGCCGCGTCAGCACGTCGTCCAGGTGCCGTGCCCCCTCGTGCGAGGCCGCGTACACGATCTCGGCCCGCAGATAGTCGTCGGCCGCCCGCAGGGGCTCCCCCAGGGAAGGGTCGTCCGCGATGAGCGCGAGCACCTCCTCGGCCATCGAGCCGTACCGGTTGAGCAGGTGCTCCACGCGCACCACGTGGAGCCCGGTCCGCGCCGCTGTCCGCGCCCGGGCGTTCCACAGCGCCCGGTAGCCCTCCGCACCGAGCAGCGGAACGTCCTCGGTGACGCATTCGGCGACCCGCAGATCAAGTCCGTGCACCGCCTCGTCCACCGCGTCCTTGGCCATCACCCGGTACGTCGTGTACTTGCCGCCGGCGACGACCACGAGCCCCGGTACGGCATGGGCCACGACGTGCTCGCGCGACAGCTTGCTGGTGGCGTCCGACTCCCCGGCGAGCAGCGGGCGCAGTCCGGCGTACACGCCCTCGACGTCGTCCCGGGTGAGCGGCACCGCCAGCACGGAGTTCACGTGCTCCAGCAGGTAGTCGATGTCCGCGCTGGAGGCGGCCGGGTGCGCCTTGTCGAGGTCCCAGTCGGTGTCCGTGGTGCCGACGATCCAGTGCCGTCCCCACGGGATGACGAACAGCACCGACTTCTCGGTCCGCAGGATCAGACCGGTCGACGAGTGGATGCGGTCCTTCGGCACCACCAGGTGGATGCCCTTGGAGGCCCGTACGTGGAACTGCCCCCGCTCGCCCACCATGGCCTGGGTGTCGTCCGTCCACACACCGGTGGCGTTGACGAGCTGCTTGGCGCGGATCTCGTACTCGCCGCCCGCCTCGACGTCCCGCACCCTGGCGCCGACGACACGCTCGCCCTCGCGCAGGAAGCCGGTCACCCGCGCGCGGTTGGCGACCTTCGCCCCGTACGACGCCGCCGTACGCACCAGCGTGGCCACATAGCGGGCGTCGTCCATCTGTGCGTCGTAGTACTGCAGTGCTCCGACCAGCGCGTCCTTCTTCAGGCAAGGGGCCACGCGCAGGGCGTGGCGGCGCGTCAGGTGGCGGTGGACGGGGAGTCCGCGGCCGTGTCCACGGGCCATCGACATCGTGTCGTAGAGCGCCACGCCCGAACCCGCGTAGAGCCGCTCCCAGCCCTTGTGCTGCAGCGGGTACAGGAACGGCACGGGCTTGACCAGGTGGGGCGCCAGCCTCTCCAGCAGCAGTCCGCGTTCCTTCAGCGCCTCGCGGACGAGTCCGAAGTCGAGCATCTCCAGATAGCGCAGACCGCCGTGGATCAGCTTGCTGGACCTGCTGGACGTACCGGACGCCCAGTCGCGGGCCTCGACCAGCCCAGTGGACAGGCCGCGGGTCACGGCGTCGAGCGCGGTGCCCGCGCCGACCACCCCGCCGCCCACGACCAGCAGGTCCAACTCGCGCTCGGCCATTCCCGCCAGTGACTCGGCGCGCTGCGCCGGTCCCAGTGCCGCTGTCCTCACCGCTGCCTCCCGCTGTCTGTCGCGCCGGCCTCACCCGTCGGGCAGGGCCCTGCTCACATCCCCCATGCCCAGAATTCTGACCGCCTTGCCGCACTCCGGCCACCACCCGCCTCCCGACCTGTGGACAACCGGCGGGGACGCGCGAAGAAAGACACTCCACCAATCCCGCAAATCGGTCATATTTACTCCTAGTCTGACATTGCGCTCGCTCATCCTGTCCACAGGGCTTGCGCGCCTGTCCCACTTCGGCTATTGGGAAGGACGGCCCACGCCATGCCCGCAGATCTCGCCGTCATCGGACTCGGCCCGCTCGGCCTGCCGCTGGCGCAGGCCGCCGTCGCCGCCGGCATTCCGACCCTCGGGTACCGGAGCCCCTCCGGGGCCGGTCCGGAGAGCGGCGGCTGCCTCACCGCCCCCGAACTCCGCCGTATGCTCGCCGATGGCTTCCGGCCCACCAACAGCCCGGCCGAGCTCGGGCGCGTCCGTACGGCGGTGATCTGCGTACCGACCCCTTCCGGGGCGGACGGCAGGTTCGATCTCACCCATGTGGCCGCCGCCGCTCGGACGCTCGCCGCCCGGCTGCGCCCGCACACCACGGTGATCCTGGAGTCGTCCGTGCACCCGGGGACCACGGAGGAGTTCCTGCTCCCGCTCCTGGAGGAGGGCTCCGGACTGCGCGCGGGCCGCGACTTCCACCTCGCGTACTCGCCCGGCCGCACCGACCCCGGCAACCGCGACCACTCCCCCGCCAACACCCCCCAGGTCATCGGCGGCCTCACTCCCGCCTGCACCGAGTCGGCGGCCGCCTTCTACGGCCGGCTCACCGACAAGGTGGTACGCGCGCGGGGACCCCGCGAGGCGGAGACGGTGCAGCTCCTGGAGACCAACTACCGGCTCGTGAACATCGCGCTCGTCAACGAGATGGCCGTCCTCTGCCACGACCTGGGCATCGACCTGTGGGACGTGATCCGCTGCGCGGAGACCAAGCCGTTCGGCTTCCAGGCCTTCCGCCCGGGCCCCGGCGTCGGCGGCCACGGCGTCCCCCAGGACCTGGCCGGACAGGCCCCGCGTTCCCTGCGGCTGGTCGAACTGGCCCGGCAGGTGAACGACCACATGCCCCCGTACGTGGTCCAGCGCGCGGCCACCCTGCTCAACGAGCACGGCAAGTCCGCCCGCGGCGCGCGCGTCCTCCTCCTCGGCGTCACCTACAAGCCCGACGTCGCCGACCAGCAGGGTTCTCCCGCGCGCGAGATCGCGCGGCGCCTGATGGAGCTCGGCGCCGCCGTCAGCTTCCACGACCCGTACGTCGGGTCCTGGAGCGTCCTCGACCGCCCCGTCCCCCGCGCCGACCTCCTCTACGAGGCCGTCGCCGACGCCGACCTGACACTCCTGCTCCAGCACCACCGCACGTACGACCTGCAGGGGCTGTCCGCGAAGGCGCAGCTCTTGCTGGACACGCGCGGGGCGACTCCGACCGGGGCAGCGCATCGGTTGTGAAGGGGGCGCGTGAGGTGACCGGGCATCCGGGGCTGGTGGCTCACGACATCCCGTGCCGGTACCGTAGACGCAGGTGGAGCCCACCGCAGCGGCTACTGCGGCAGGCTCCTGACGGATCACGGGTGTCCGCCCCTATTCTTCCTAGGGGCGGCCGCTCACCGTCCGTGAAGCCACAAGATCCACCTCCTCCGGCACTTCACCATCCGAAGACGGATTCGGTCCCAGCGGGTGGGCTTGCGGTGACGTCCCATGGGCGCCGGTCACGAGCGCTACCGCCTCGCCCCGGCCGTTCCCCCGCGCATCCGTCCCCGAGACAACCGCGCGCCTCTCCACCGCACAGAGCGCCCCCGCCAGGCCCTTCCGACGCACAACGGGCACGCGATGGGCACGCGAAAGGGGCCCGGTCGCCCACAGGCAACCGAGCCCCTCTCCGCTCAGGACGCTCGCGCCGAGCGCGGCGTCACCTCACCGCCGGTGCTGCGAGTCCGCCACCGTCACCTCGACCCGCTGGAACTCCTTGAGTTCGCTGTAGCCGGTGGTGGCCATGGCACGGCGGAGGGCACCGAAGAAGTTCATGGAGCCGTCCGGGGTGTGCGACGGGCCGGTGAGGACCTCCTCGATGGTGCCGACCGTGCCCAGGTCGACCTTCTTGCCGCGCGGCAGCTCCTCGTTGACGGCCTCCATGCCCCAGTGGTGGCCCCGGCCGGGCGCGTCGGTCGCGCGCGCGAGCGGGGAGCCCATCATCACGGAGTCGGCACCGCAGGCGATCGCCTTGGGCAGGTCGCCGGACCAGCCGACCCCGCCGTCGGCGATGACGTGCACATACCGGCCACCGGACTCGTCCATGTAGTCCCGGCGGGCCGCGGCGACGTCCGCCACCGCCGTCGCCATGGGCACCTGGATGCCGAGGACGTTGCGCGTGGTGTGCGCGGCGCCGCCGCCGAAGCCGACGAGGACACCGGCCGCGCCCGTGCGCATCAGGTGCAGGGCCGCCGTGTACGTGGCGCAACCGCCGACGATCACCGGCACGTCGAGCTCGTAGATGAACTGCTTCAGGTTCAGCGGCTCGGCGGCACCGGACACGTGCTCGGCCGACACGGTCGTACCGCGGATCACGAAGATGTCCACGCCCGCGTCCACGACGGCCTTGGAGAACTGGGCGGTGCGCTGCGGGGAGAGCGCGGCGGCGGTGACCACACCCGAGTCGCGCACCTCCTTGATGCGCTGGCCGATCAGCTCCTCCTTGATGGGAGCCGCGTAGATCTCCTGGAGGCGGCGGGTCGCGGTCTCCGCGGGCAGCCCGGCGATCTCGTCGAGCAGCGGCTGCGGGTCCTCGTACCGCGTCCACAGGCCCTCGAGGTTCAGGACGCCGAGGCCGCCCAGCTCGCCGATGCGGATGGCCGTGGCCGGGGAGACGACCGAGTCCATGGGGGCGGCCAGGAAGGGCAGCTCAAAGCGGTAGGCGTCGATCTGCCAGGCGATCGAGACCTCCTTCGGGTCCCGGGTACGGCGGCTCGGTACGACGGCGATGTCGTCGAAGGCGTACGCCCGGCGGCCGCGCTTGCCCCGCCCGATCTCGATCTCACTCACGTGTGTGGCCTTTCCCTCTGCGTTTCAGCGCCTTCCAGTATCCCCGACCCCATCACAAAGGCGGTCCCGGAGCCTCCGGGACCGCCTCTGTGCGTGCTCCACGCGCGCGTACGGCTCGTCTGCTGCTCGGCAGCCGTCCGCCGCGACGTGCTACTTGCGGCTGTAGTTCGGCGCCTCGACCGTCATCTGGATGTCGTGCGGGTGGCTCTCCTTGAGGCCCGCGGAGGTGATCCGGACGAAACGGCCGTTGGCCTGGAGCTCCGGCACCGTCTTGCCGCCGACGTAGAACATCGACTGGCGCAGACCGCCCACCAGCTGGTGGACGACCGATGACAGCGGGCCGCGGTAGGGCACCTGGCCCTCGATGCCCTCGGGGACCAGCTGCTCGTCGGAGGCGACGCCCTCCTGGAAGTAACGGTCCTTGGAGAACGACTTGCGGTCGCCGCGGGACTGCATGGCCCCGAGGGAACCCATGCCGCGGTACGACTTGAACTGCTTGCCGTTGATGAACAGCAGCTCGCCCGGGGACTCCTCGCAGCCCGCGAGGAGCGAGCCCAGCATCACCGTGTCGGCGCCCGCGACCAGGGCCTTCGCGATGTCGCCCGAGTACTGCAGACCGCCGTCGCCGATGACCGGGATACCGGCCTCCTTGGCGGCGAGCGACGCCTCGTAGATCGCCGTCACCTGCGGCACGCCGATGCCGGCGACGACACGGGTCGTACAGATGGAACCGGGTCCGACACCGACCTTGATGCCGTCCACGCCGGCGTCGATGAGGGACTGGGCGCCGTCACGGGTGGCGATGTTGCCGCCGATGACGTCGACGCCCGAGGAGTTCGACTTGATCTTGGCGACCATGTCGCCGACCAGCCGGGAGTGGCCGTGCGCGGTGTCGACGACGATGAAGTCCACGCCCGCCTCGATGAGGGCCTGGGCACGCTCGAAGGCGTCCCCGGCCACGCCGACGGCGGCGCCGACGAGGAGCCGGCCCTCGGCGTCCTTGGCGGCGTTCGGGTACTGCTCGGCCTTCACGAAGTCCTTGACCGTGATCAGGCCCTTGAGCACGCCCTCGTCGTCGACCAGCGGAAGCTTCTCGATCTTGTGGCGGCGCAGCAGCTCCATCGCGTCGGTACCGGAGATGCCCACCTTGCCGGTGACCAGCGGCATCGGCGTCATGACCTCGCTCACGCGGCGCGTGCGGTCGGTCTCGAAGGCCATGTCACGGTTGGTGACGATGCCGAGCAGCTTGCCGGAGCCGTCGGTGACCGGGACGCCGCTGATGCGGAACTTGGCGCAGAGCGCGTCGGCCTCGGCGAGCGTGGCGTCCGGGTGGATGGTGATCGGGTTCGCCACCATGCCGGACTCGGAGCGCTTCACCAGGTCGACCTGGTTGGCCTGGTCCTCGATGGAGAGGTTGCGGTGCAGCACGCCGACGCCGCCCTGGCGGGCCATCGCGATCGCCATGCGGGACTCGGTGACCTTGTCCATCGCGGCGGACAGCAGCGGGATGTTCACCCGGACGTTCTTGGAGACGTACGAGGCGGTGTCGATCTCGTCGGGCGCCATGTCGGACGCGCCCGGCAGCAGCAGCACGTCGTCGTAGGTCAGCCCGAGTGTCGCGAATTTTCCGGGCACTCCGTCGACGTTTGCAGTCATGACACCTTCCCCAGATGGCCTTGATCGGTGCGGACGTCCATGCTAACGGGAACTGCGGCTCCGGCATTCCGCTATGGGATGTGACGCCCGGCTTTGTAGGTTCGTACAAGAACGCGCGGGTCGTCCGTTCCTCGTGCCCACCCGGGGCGCTTCCGTGCGCCCGCCTCCAGGGAGGCGGGCGCGGCGGGCGCCGGCTACTGCTCGGCCAGCGCCCGCAGCCGGCTGAGCGCCCGGTGCTGCGCCACCCGTACTGCACCCGGCGACATGCCCAGCATCTGGCCGGTCTCCTCGGCCGTGAGACCCACCGCGATGCGCAGCAGCAGCAGCTCCCGCTGGTTCTCGGGGAGGTTGGCCAGGAGTTTCTTGGCCCATTCGGCGTCGCTGCTGAGCAGGGCCCGTTCCTCCGGGCCGAGCGAGTCGTCCGGCCGCTCGGGCATCTCGTCCGAGGGGACGGCCGTCGAGCCGGGGTGCCGCATCGCGGCGCGCTGGAGGTCGGCGACCTTGTGGGCGGCGATGGCGAACACGAACGCCTCGAAGGGCCGCCCGGTGTCCTTGTAGCGCGGGAGCGCGAGAAGCACCGCGACGCAGACCTCCTGCGCCAGGTCCTCCACGAAGTGCCGCGCGTCACCCGGGAGCCGCGACAACCGGGTGCGGCAGTAGCGCAGGGCGAGAGGATGGACGCGGGCGAGCAGGTCGTGCGTGGCCTGCTCGTCTCCGTCGACGGCGCGATGGACGAGCGCACCGATCACCGTCGTCTCGTCGTCGCGCATCGGTCCATGGTGCCCTGACGTCTTCCGCTCCGTGGCACCGCGCCCGTAGTTGTGCACCGAAGCGTTATGAGCAGGTGCGCCGGAACTCATCTCCTGCGCCCTCCCCTTCCGCTCGACCGACTCGTCCCCGAGGAACTCCACACCTCAAGGATGCGGCATCCGCGGCGAAACGAGCAGCGGGCACCCGGCGGGCCGCTTTGCCAGCCCCACCTTCCCTGCGGTAGGTGCCCCGGTCATGGCCCTGATCAGCAACCCCGCCCGCCCGGCGGCAGGCGGGGATTCCCGTTCCCCCGCTACGGCCCACTTAGCGGACCAGGCCCCAACGGAAGCCGAGCGCCACGGCGTGCGCCCGGTCGGAGGCACCGAGTTTCTTGAACAGCCGACGGGCGTGGGTCTTGACGGTGTCCTCGGAGAGGAACAGCTCGCGGCCGATCTCGGCGTTCGACCGGCCGTGACTCATGCCTTCGAGCACCTGGATCTCACGCGCGGTGAGCGTCGGGGCGGCGCCCATCTCGGCGGAACGCAGCCGGCGCGGGGCCAGTCGCCATGTGGGGTCGGCGAGCGCCTGCGTGACCGTGGCCCGCAGCTCCGCGCGTGAGGCGTCCTTGTGCAGATAGCCGCGGGCACCGGCGGCGACCGCGAGCGCCACGCCGTCCAGGTCCTCGGCGACGGTGAGCATGATGATGCGCGCACCGGGGTCGGCGGACAGCAGCCGCCGCACGGTCTCGACGCCGCCCAGGCCGGGCATGCGTACGTCCATCAAGATCAGGTCCGAGCGGTCGGCACCCCAGCGGCGGAGGACTTCCTCGCCGTTGGCCGCCGTCGTCACGCGCTCGACGCCGGGCACGGTGGCCACCGCGCGACGGAGCGCCTCTCGGGCAAGCGGGGAGTCGTCGCAGACGAGGACGGATGTCATGGCCGCCCTCCGCAGCTGATGCGCGTCACCTTGAGCCTCCAGGCTGGTACGAATCGTCACCGGTGCGGTCGACACTCGCGAGCGGACTGAGACGCCTGCCCGAGCGCTTGTTCCTTCAACCGCCTCCGCCTTCTCAACGACGGTCACTCGAAAGAGTTACGGGGCGGTGAGCCATGTTCGGCACTCTACGTGAGGGGGCGGACACGGTGCAGACATGCGCAACGGACCCTCAACGTTTCATCACAACCTATGCCCCATTCAGCCCTTTTTCTTCTCATTAGCTGGTGTCTGGCACTAGATTTGCAATGAGTCATATTTTCATCTCCTTAGATCGTAGAAGTACGGTCATGGGCGCTTCTCCGCCCAGAACGGCAACAAGGGGACACGAAATGGCAGATTTCTCCCGCCTTCCCGGACCCAATGCGGATCTATGGGACTGGCAGCTCCTCGCGGCCTGCCGCGGGGTCGACAGTTCGCTCTTCTTCCACCCGGAAGGTGAGCGCGGTGCGGCACGGAGCGCTCGTGAGAACTCGGCCAAGGAGGTCTGCATGAGGTGCCCGGTCCGCGCGGAGTGCGCTGCCCACGCCCTGGCGGTGCGGGAGCCTTACGGCGTGTGGGGCGGACTGACGGAGGACGAGCGCGAAGAGCTCATGGGGCGGGCACGCAACCGGCTGGTGTCGGCGTCGCCCACAGGAAGCGGGCCCGCTTCGAACACTTGAAGGAACGTTTCTCCGGTTGCCGGGCCACTACCTCCCGGCCGCTCTTGACAGTCGTCGGCCCCACCGGTCGGCAGAGCACGGGCTACCGCGCGCCCGCCCTCGCGAGCTCGTCGAGGGTTGCCGCCACCGCGGGGACACGCGCGAGGTCCGGCAGGGTGAGCGCGACGATCTCCCGCCGTACGGCGGGTTCCAGCGTGACCGTCCGCACGCCCTTGGGGCGCACGGACTCGACGGCCAGTTCCGGCAGGACCGCCACGCCCAGTCCTGCGCCGACCAGACCGGCCACCGCCGGATAGTCGTCGGTCGCAAAGTCGATCCGCGGCGTGAAGCCGGCGCCCTCGCAGATCTCGACCAGCTGTCCGCGGCATCGGGGGCAGCCCGCGATCCACGGCTCCCCGGCGAGGTCCCCGATGGCCACGGATGCCGTACGGGCCAGCCGGTGCCCTTCGGGTACGAGGCCGACGAGCCGGTCGGCCAGCAGGGGCCGTACGACCAGGTCGCCCCACTCGTCCGCACCCTCCGCACCGGCGTACCGGAAGGCGAGCGCGACGTCGCAGTCGCCCGCGCGCAGCATCTCGACGGACTTCGGCGGTTCGGCCTCCTCCAGGGAGACACGCGTGCCCGGATGCGCGGCGCGAAGGGCGGCCAGCGCGGTGGGGACCAGCGTGGAACTGCCGCTGGGGAAGGAGACGAGCCGGACGCGCCCCGCGCGCAGCCCGGCGATGGCGGCGACCTCCTCCTCGGCCGCGGTGAGCCCGGCGAGGATGCCGGCCGCGTGCCGGGCGAGGGCCTCGCCCGCCTGGGTCAGGCGCATCTCACGGCCGCTGCGGACCAGCAGCGGCGTGCCGACCGAGGCTTCGAGGGCCTTCATCTGCTGGCTGACGGCAGGCTGGGTGCAGCCCAGCTCGCGCCCCGCCGCCGAGAAGGAGCCGGTGGCGGCCACGGCGCGCAGAACACGAAGATGTCGGGCCTCGATCACACCTCAAGCATAAGGGAGCCTTGGGCTTCCGCCCTGATATCCCATCGACACTTTGACTTCGATCATTTAATGTTCGGACGTGAAGCTTCTGTCACTGAACGTGGGACGGCCGAAGACCGTCGACTACACATCCCAGTCGCAGGGATTGACCGGCATCGACAAACAGCCGGTCGAGGGGCCGCTGTACGTGGCCGCGCCCGGCCCGAAGGGCGTCGGCGGGAGCGGGGTCGCCGGGGACGCGGTCTGCGACACACGTCACCACGGCGGAAACGACCAGGCGGTGTACGCGGTCGCCCGGGAGGACCTGGACGAGTGGGAGCACGTGCTCGGCCGGTCCCTGCCCAACGGCGTGTTCGGGGAGAACCTCACCACCCGGGGCCTCGACGTCTCCGGTGCCCTGATCGGTGAGCGCTGGCGGATCGGCGCCGACGTGATCCTGGAGGTCACGAGCGGCCGTATTCCCTGCCGCACCTTCCAGGGACATCTGGGCGAAGCGGGCTGGGTCAAGCGCTTCACGCACCGGGCGGCGCCCGGCGCGTACCTGAGGGTCGTCGTGCCCGGCGAGGTGCGGGCGGGGGATCCCATCGAGATCGTCCACCAGCCGGACCACACCGTGACGGTGGCCCTGCAGTTCCGTGCCACCACCGCGGAACGGGAGCTGCTGCCGCGGGTGCTGGCGGCGGGGGACACGCTGCATCCCGAGATCCGGGCGGAGGCGGAGAAGTACGTGGCGCGGCACAGCTCCTAGGGGTGAACCCGAAGAAGGTGCTTGGGGCCGGACCGGGGGCGGGTCAGGGAAGATCCCGGATGTTCCGGGGCCGGCGGGACGGGACGCTCGACGCATGTCTCGTCACGGGTTTCGTCTCAAGCGTGTCCTCATCGTGCTCGGCTCGGTCGTCACCGTCGCCGCGCTGGCCGTCGGCGGCCTGTTCACCTGGCTGTGGACCGGCTCCCAGGTCAGCACGGTCGGCGAGGAGCGGTTCGGCAACCGACTCGCGATACCGCCGCTGGCGAAGTCGTCCGTCGACGAGGACGGCACGCGCGTCTTCGACTTACGCATGCGGGCGGGCGAGACGGAGTTCGAGCCGGGGCGACGGACACCGACCTACGGGTTCAACGGCTCCTACCTCGGCCCGACGCTGCGTGCCGAACGCGGGGAGAAGGTCCGCGTCCGTATAGAGAACGGGCTCGGCGAAGCCTCCAGCGTGCACTGGCACGGCATGCACCTGCCCGCGCGGATGGACGGCGGGCTGCACCAGTCGATCGCGCCCGGCGCCACCTGGAGCCCGCACTGGACGGTGGACCAGCCCGCCGCGACGCTCTGGTACCACCCGCACCCGCACGGCGTGACCGAGCAGCATGTACGCAAGGGCCTGGCCGGCCTGTTCCTGCTCGGCGACGAGAGGACGGACCGGCTCGCCCTGCCGAAGAAGTACGGCGTCGACGACCTCCCCGTCATCGTCCAGGACGTCCGCTTCGACGATGGGGAACTCGACGGCGGCCGCAACATCATGCAGAGCGTGGGCTTCCTGGGCGACCGCACCATGGTCAACGGCACGCTCAGCCCGTACCAGGAGGTCGGCGACGAGCTGATACGGCTGCGCCTGCTCAACGCCTCCACGGCCCGCACGTACGCCTTCGGGTTCCCGGACGGGCGCTCGTTCTCGCTGGTGGCCACGGACGGCGGGCTGCTGGAGCGCCCGGCCGCCATGGAGCGCGTCCAGCTCTCGCCCGGGGAGCGGGCCGAGATCGTGGTGCGTATGCGGGCCGGTGAGCGGGTGGTGCTGCGGAGCTTCCCGCAGGACAACTACGGGGACGTCTGGCAGCGGCGGTTCGCCGGGGGCGACGACTCCTTCGACGTACTGGAACTGCGGGCGGCCGGGCGGCTGCGGACGTCACCCGCGCTGCCCGCCGCGCTGGGGGAGCCGGAGACCCCGGACGGCACCGACGCCGTCCGCGGCAGGTACTTCGATCTGAAACGGAGTGGGATCAACGGCCGCGCGATGGACATGGGCCGGATCGACGAGACGGTGACGCGTGGGACGACGGAGGTGTGGACGGTCCGCAACGCCGACGGCATGCCGCACAACTTCCACGTGCACGACGTGCAGTTCCGGGTGATGGAGGTGAACGGCTCGGCGCCGCCGCCCGCGCTGCGCGGTCCGAAGGACACGGTGTTCCTGCCGAACGGCACGACGATGAAGCTGGCGCTGCGCTTCGACGGCCCGGCGGATCCGGACACGCCGTACATGTACCACTGTCATCTCCTGTACCACGAGGACGAGGGAATGATGGGCCAGTTCGCGGTGGTGGAGAAGGGAGAGCGGGCGGGCACGCCGACGGGACACGCGGACGACCACGGTGCGGGACACGGGAAGGACAGGTGAAGGCCGGTTCGAGGAGCGGACCAGCTCAGTCCGGGTCACTAATCTTGCGTCATGACAACGGCTCTCATCACGGGATCGACCTCGGGCATCGGTGCCGCCTTCGCACGGCGGCTGGCGGCCGACGGCCACAGCCTCGTCCTGGTGGCGCGCGACACCAAGCGACTGCGGGACCAGGCCACGGAGTTGCACGACCGGCACGGCATCGAGGCGGAGGTGCTGTCGGCCGACCTGGCGACGGACGACGGCATCGAGGCGGTGGAGCGGCGCCTGGCCGACCGGAAGAGTCCGGTCGACCTGCTGATCAACAACGCCGGTTTCGGCAACAAGGGCCGTTACCTCGAGGTCTCCATGGCCGATGAGCTGACGATGCTCAAGGTGCACTGCGAGGCGGTGCTCCGGCTGACCTCGGCGGCGGTCGAGGGGATGCGGGAGCGGGGCCGGGGCGGTGTGGTCAACGTGGCGTCGGTGGCCGCCTTCGTGCCACGCGGCACGTACGGGGCGTCCAAGGCGTGGGTCGTGCAGTTCACGCAGGGCGCGGCGCGGGACCTGGCCGGGAGCGGGGTGCGGTTGATGGCGCTGGCGCCCGGCTTCGTGCGCACCGAGTTCCACCAGCGGGCCGGCATGGGCACGGACAACATCCCGAACTGGATGTGGCTGGACGCCGACAAGGTGGTCACGGAGGCGCTCCACGACCTGGCGCGGGGGAAGTCGCTGTCCATCCCGGATCCGCGGTACAAGGTGCTGATGGGGGCGACGAAGCTGGTGCCCCGGTCGCTGCTGGGCGGGATCACGTCGAGGACGGGACGGAAGTACGGGCCGCGGTAGGCAGCGAGCAGCGCGGCCGGGCAGCGAGCAGGACAAGCGGGCGACAAGCAACACGACTGGCCGGTGAGCGGCACAGCCGGGCGGTAAGCAGTAGCGCCGGGCAGCGCGAAGGCCCGGCGCCCTTGCGGGGAGCCGGGCCTTCGTTCATGCCCTGTCTGCGTACGTCAGTGCGCGTGGCCGTGGCCGTGACCGGCGGCGGCCGGCTCTTCCTCTTCCTTCTTCTCGACGACCAGGGTCTCGGTCGTGAGGAGGAGGGAGGCGATGGAGGCGGCGTTCTCCAGGGCGGAGCGGGTGACCTTCACCGGGTCGATGACGCCGGCCTTGACCAGGTCGCCGTACTCGCCGGTGGCGGCGTTGTAGCCGTTGCCCTTCTCCAGCTCCGCCACCTTGGAGACGATGACGTAGCCCTCGAGGCCGGCGTTCTCGGCGATCCAGCGCAGCGGCTCGACGGCAGCCTTGCGGACCACGGTGACACCGGTGGCCTCGTCGCCGGTCTTGTCGAGGTTGCCCTCGAGGACCTTGACGGCGTGGACCAGCGCGGAGCCACCACCGGAGACGATGCCCTCCTCGACCGCGGCGCGGGTCGCGGAGATGGCGTCCTCCAGGCGGTGCTTCTTCTCCTTCAGCTCCACCTCGGTGGCGGCGCCGACCTTGATCACGCACACGCCGCCGGCCAGCTTCGCGAGGCGCTCCTGGAGCTTCTCGCGGTCCCAGTCGGAGTCCGTGGCCTCGATCTCGGCCTTGATCTGGGCGACGCGGGCCTCCACGTCGTCCTTCTTGCCGGCGCCGTCGACGATGGTGGTGTCGTCCTTGGTGACGGTGACGCGGCGGGCGGAGCCGAGGACGTCCAGGCCGACCTGGTCGAGCTTGAGGCCGACCTCCTCGGAGACGACCGTGGCGCCGGTGAGGACCGCCATGTCCTGCAGCATCGCCTTGCGGCGGTCGCCGAAGCCGGGGGCCTTCACGGCGGTGGCGTTGAAGGTGCCGCGGATCTTGTTCACGACGAGGGTCGACAGGGCCTCGCCCTCGACGTCCTCGGCGATGATCAGCAGCGGCTTGGAGGCGTTGGCCTGGATGACCTTCTCCAGCAGCGGCAGCAGGTCCGCGATGGCGGAGATCTTGCCCTGGTGGATGAGGATGTACGGGTCCTCGAGGACGGCCTCCATGCGCTCCTGGTCCGTCACGAAGTACGGCGACAGGTAACCCTTGTCGAAGGCCATGCCCTCGGTGAAGTCCAGCTCCAGACCGAAGGTGTTGGACTCCTCGACGGTGATGACACCGTCCTTGCCGACCTTGTCCATCGCCTCGGCGATGAGCTCGCCGACCTGCTGGTCCTGGGCGGACAGCGCGGCGACGGCGGCGATGTCGGACTTCTCGTCGATCGGGCGGGCCGAGGCGAGCAGGTCCTCGGAGACCGCGGCGACGGCGGCGTCGATGCCCTTCTTGAGGAGGGCCGGGGAGGCGCCGGCGGCGACGTTCTTCAGGCCCTCGCGGACCAGCGCCTGGGCCAGGACGGTGGCGGTGGTGGTGCCGTCACCCGCGATGTCGTTGGTCTTGGTCGCCACCTCCTTCACCAGCTGGGCGCCGAGGTTCTCGTACGGGTCCTCGATCTCGACCTCACGGGCGATGGTGACGCCGTCGTTGGTGATGGTCGGGGCGCCGAACTTCTTGTCGATGACGACGTTGCGGCCCTTGGGGCCGATGGTCACCTTGACGGTGTCGGCGAGCTTGTTGACGCCGCGCTCGAGGGCGCGACGGGCGTCCTCGTCGAACTTCAGGATCTTCGCCATGGGAGCGTGAGCCCTCTCGGAAATCTAGGGAGGAACTGACTGCGCCCCGGGCGCCCGGCTTCTTAGGGGTCGCAGGGGGCCAGGGGCGCAGTCGCTGAGCTAAAAGTGCGTCGAGTGAAGTCGACCTGTCTGCCGTCGACTTACTCTCGTCGACTTACTTCTCGATGATCGCGAGCACGTCGCGGGCCGAGAGGACGAGGTACTCCTCGCCGGAGTACTTCACCTCGGTGCCGCCGTACTTGCTGTAGAGCACCACGTCGCCGACGGTCACGTCGAGCGGCAGGCGCTCGCCGTTCTCGAAACGGCCCGGGCCCACGGCGAGGACGACGCCCTCCTGGGGCTTCTCCTTCGCGGTGTCCGGGATGACCAGGCCAGAGGCCGTGGTCTGCTCGGCGTCCAGCGGCTGGACCACGATGCGGTCCTCGAGCGGCTTGATGGCAACCTTGGAGCTGGCGGTCGTCACGATCCGACCTCCCCCTTCGGAGATCTCACGGGGTTAACTGTCTGAGGTGGCGACCAGGTCGATCCGTCGTCGCGGGTGCCGGACCTGCCCGTCGCGTTGTTGGCACTCTCCAGGGGGGAGTGCCAGAGCCGAGACTATGACCGCGGTTAGCACTCGGTCAAGCGGAGTGCCAATCGCCTGTGGCGCGGCGCCGGGATCCGGGTGGCCAGGTGGGCGGCGGGTACCGGACGGAGCGGCCGGGCCACGGACCCCGTGGGAGGCCGGCCGGACCACGCGCCGGACGGGGCTCCTCGGGCCGCCGGGCGGACCCGGCACACCCGGCCGAGCCGGGCGGCAGGGGCAGGGGAAGCGCCCGGCGATACGCGGAAGAGGAGTACCCAGAAGGGGAGCACGCAGAGGGAAGCGCCCGGGGTGCGCCGGAGGAAAGCGGTGGGCGGGCCGGGGCCCGGGGTCAGAGGTAGTCCTCCAGGCGGCCGACCGTGAGGCCCTGTCCCTGGATCCGGCGGAGCAGACGTGTCGTCATCCGCGCGAGGGACGATGCGCCGCCCGGCGCCTCCAGGGCCCTGAAGTCGGCCATCACGATCACGATGTCCCCGGGGCGGAGACGGTTCGGTCCGGTCGTGTACCGCAGACCGTCGGCCTGCATCGAGGCCCGCCCCAGGACGACGGCGGAGATGCCGCACTCGGCGGCGGCGTGGAGCGTGGCCGTGTCGTACGTGCCGTACGGCGGCCTGAGGAGCCGGGGCCGGATCCCGAAGCGCTTGTTCAGCTTCTCCTGCTGCCCGCAGATCTCGGCGCGCTGACCGGCGTACGGCAGCCCGCGCAGCGAGCGGTGGTCGAGGGTGTGGTTCTGCAGGCCGGCGCCGACCCCGCGCAGCCGCGCGAAGTGGCCGTACCCAGGGCCGGCGACGCTGTCGGTGAGGAACATCGTGACCGGGAGGCGCAGTTCGCGGACCAGGTCGACGAACCGCGGGTCCCGTTCGGCGCCGTCGTCGAAGGTCAGGAAGACGACCTCGTCCTTCGTCGGGATGTGGTCGACGACCGGGGGCAGCCCCGGCGCCGCGCCCGGGGCGGCGGGCGGCCGGTCGGGTGTCCTCGGACGCGGGGCGAGCGGCGCGGTGAGCCCCCAGCGGCGGTACACCGGCTCACCGGATCCGTGCGCACGCTCGCGGTTCCCGCGCGTCTTCGCACGCCTGCCGGTCCCGGACCCCTCCTCACGCGCTCCGGTCTCAGGTCCGTCCTCGCGGCCGCCGGCTCCGGACGGGCGCGCGGTTCCGTCTGCGGCGCCGGTTCCCTCTCCGGCACCCGTCCCGGCTCCGGCCCCGGTCCCGGTCCCGGGTGTGCCCCCGCTCTCCGCCGCCGTCCCGCCCTCCCGGCCGGCGGTGTCCCCCGGCCGGCCGCACCCGGTGAGCCCCGCCGGCCCGGCGAGGAGTGCGGCGGCGAGCGCGCCCGCGCACAGGACGCGCCGCCTCACAGATAGTCCTCGAGGCGAGCCACCGCGTACCCCTTGTCCGTCACCAGCTTCAGGAAGCGGCGGACCATGTCGGGCATCGTGCCGTTCCAGTCGTCCTTGCCCCGGAAGTGGGTGAGGACGATGTCGCCGGGGTGGATGTCGCGGTCCCACTCGCGGTACTCCCAGCGGTCGGCGAAGACCTCCGCGTTCCACAGCGGCACGGCCTTGATGCCGCAGGCCTTGGCCGCGCGCAGGGTGTCGCGGTCGTAGTCGCCGTACGGCGGCCGGAAGAGCACGGGCCGCTTGCCGTACCGCTTCTCGATGACGTTCTGCATTCCGCAGATCTCGCGCTTCTGCGCCTTGTACGACAGATCGGGCAGGAAGCGGTGGCGGAGCGTGTGGTTGTTCAGGGTGACGCCGCTGTCCTGCATGCGCCCGAAGTAGCCGTAGTCGTCCTTCACGAGGTAGTTGCTGAGGAAGGCGCTGTACGGGACGTTCAGCTCGCTCATCATCCGCAGGAACGCCGGGTCCTTCTCGGCGCCGTCGTCCACGGTGAGGAAGACGACCCGCTGCCGGGTGGGGACGGTGGTGAAGACGGGCGGGAGGCGGCGCGTCCGGTGCCCGTCGACCTCGAATCCCTCACGGGTCTCGAGCGTCGGCTTGCGCGCCGGGGGCGCGGGCGGCGTCAGGGGCACCTCGGCGAGTCCCCAGCGCTTGGCGGCGGCGACCCGGGCGGCGTGTGAGCGACCCAGTTCGGAGGCGTACCGGTCGAGGGCGCGGGCCGGAGGCGCGCTGAGGACGCGCTCCTGGCCGTGCGCGGGCCGCGCCGCCCGGTCACCCTTCCCGTGCGGCGTCCCGCCGCCGCACCCGGCGCACGCGAGGGCGGCGACGGCGAGCAGGGCCGCTCCGCCCCGTGCCGACAACCGCGCCGACGTCCGCACTGGCGCTCGCAGTGACGTCTGCATGGACGCCCCCGACAGCGCCCCCGACAGCGCCCGCGCCTGCGCGCGCGCCGACACGCCCGTCCGTACCCGCGCCCACTCCGCCCACTCCATCCGCTTCACCCACTTCGCCCCCTTGGCCCACTTCGCACTCTTTTGATTGTTTTGTCGTATGAGCTGCATGGTGCCGCATCCTCGCAGTCCCCGACCCGCCGCCCGGCCCGACACCGCCGCCGAACGCGCACCGTCCACCGACTGGCCCACAATGTCCCGGTGAACGACCTCGCCTCGCCGGCTCCTCTCACCCCTCTCGCCGCCCTCGCCGCCCTCCTCGCCCCCGAGGGCCGCGCCCTCCTGGACGAGGTCCGCGGCACCCGGCCCGACCAGGAGCTCTCCGTCGCGACCCGGCTGCGCCGCGACCACCCGGCCGACCTGGTCTCGGCGGCGCTCGCCCAGGCGCGGCTACGGCAGCGGGCGGCGGCGAAGTTCGGGGCGGTGGACGCCGAGCGGATGTTTTTCACACCCAACGGCGTCGAGCAGTCGACGCGGACCACGGTGGCGACGTACCGGGCGGAGCGTTTCCGCGCTCTCGGGGTGACCTCGGTGGCCGACCTGTGCTGCGGGATCGGCGGGGACGCGATCGCACTGGCCCGCGCCGGGATCAGGGTGCTGGCCGTGGACCGGGACCCGCTGACGGCGGCGGTGGCCCGCGCGAACGCGGCGGCGCTCGGCCTGTCGGAGCTGGTCGAGGTACGGGAGGCGGACGTCACCGGCATCGACACGGCCCCGTACGACGCGGTCTTCGTGGACCCCGCCCGGCGCGGCGGCCGAGGCCGGATCTTCGACCCCGAGGCGTACTCTCCCCCGCTCTCCTGGGCCGTCGAGGCGGCCCGCAGCGCTCCCCGCGCGGCGCTCAAGATCGCCCCCGGCATCCCCCACGAGACGGTCCCCGCGGAGGCCGAGGCCGAGTGGATCTCGGACGGCGGGGACGTCAAGGAGGCGGTGCTGTGGTTCGGCACGGAGCCGGGCGGAAGTGCCGCACGGGTGCGGGCGACCCTGCTCCCCGGCCCGCGCACGCTCGCCGGCCGCGGGCTGCCCGACCCGGAGGTACGTCCCGTGGGGGACTACCTGTACGAGCCCGACGGGGCCGTCATCCGCGCGCATCTCGTGGCCGAGGTCGCCGAGGAGGTCGGCGGCGGGCTGATCGACGAGACGATCGCGTACATCACCGCCGACGAGCTGCGGCCGACGGAGTACGCCACCGCCTACCGCATCACCGACCAGCTGCCCTTCAACGTCAAGAAGCTGAAGGCGCTGCTGCGCGAGCGGGCGGTCGGCGTGCTGACGGTGAAGAAGCGGGGTTCCGCTGTGGAGCCGGAGGAACTGCGCCGCAAGGTGAAGCCGCAGGGGCCGAACGCGGCGACGGTGTTCCTGACGCGGGTGGCGGGGGCGCCGACGATGCTGGTCGGGCACCCGGCGGAACCGGTGCGTCCGGTCTGAGGGCCCGACCCGAGCCGTTCCCTGCGGTCCCGCCCGTCAGCCCGCGTCGGCCGCCCGCCCCAGCAGCAACGCCCGCTCCCGTTCGTTGCCCGCCAGTTCCGCCGCCCGTTCGAACTCCGCCCTCGCCTCCTGCGTACGCCCGAGGCGGACGAGGATGTCCCCGCGAACACTCGGCAGCAAGTGGTAGCCGCGGAGAGCGGGTTCGGCGGCGAGGCCGTCGACGATCTCCAGGGCCGGGCCGGGGCCCTCGGCCATCGATACGGCGACCGCGCGGTTCAACTCGACGACGGGGGACGGGGAGCGGGCGGCGAGCAGCCCGTACAGGGCGGCGATCCGCGGCCAGTCGGTCTCCTCGTACGTGTACGCCTGGGCGTGGCAGGCGGCGATGGCGGCCTGGAGGACGTACGGGCCGGGGGCGCCCGGCGCGGCGGCGTGCGCCCGGGCGAGGGCGTCGAAACCGCGGGCGATCAGCAGGCGGTTCCAGCGGCGGCGGTTCTGGTCCTCGAGGAGGACCGCCTCGCCGGACGGGCCGGTGCGGGCGGCCGTACGCGACGCCTGGAGCTCCAGCAGGGCCTGGAGCCCGTGCACTTCGGGCTCCTTGGGCATGAGCTGGGCGAGCACGCGCGCGAGCCGGAGGGCGTCCTCGCACAGGCCGGGCCGCAGCCAGTCGTCGCCGGCGGTGGCCGCGTACCCCTCGTTGAAGATCAGGTAGATGACCTCCAGCACGGAGCCGAGCCGGGCCGCGCGCTCCGGGCCGTAGGGCACCTCGAAGGCGACGCCCTTCGCCGCCAGGGTGCGTTTGGCGCGCACGATGCGCTGCGCGACGGTCGCCTCCGGCACGAGGAACGCACGGGCGATCTCGGGCGTGGTCAGCCCGCCGAGGAGGCGGAGGGTGAGCGCGATGCGGGCCTCGGCGGACAGGACCGGGTGGCAGGCGGTGAAGACGAGCCGCAGCAGGTCGTCGTCGATGTCGTCCGGATCGGCGGGCGTGTCGAGGTGGTGCGCGCCGGCGGCGGAGAGGTCCCGCCCGACCTCCTCCAGCTTGCGCGCGTACGTCTCCCGCCGCCGTACGAGGTCGACGGCGCGGTTCCTGGCGGCGGCCGTCAGCCAGGCGCCCGGATTGTTCGGCACGCCGTCCCGCGGCCACTGCTCCAGGGCCGCGACCAGGGCGTCCTGGGCCAGTTCCTCCGCGATGCCGACGTCCCGCACGACGCGGGCGACGGCGGCGATGATCCGGGGGGACTCGATGCGGAAGACGGTCTCGAGGGTGGCGGCCGCTTCGGTGTCACGGGCGGTGTCGTCCGGTCCGGTGGTGGGCTGTGCTGTCACAGCCCACCATCCGACACCCGTACAGGCGTACGGGCAAGGCTCGGCCTCAGCCCTCGTTGATCTCCCGCACCTCGCAGGTGAGGGTCCAGCCCACGTGCGCCTGCACGAAGCGCTTCGCCCACACCACGGCCTCGGCCATGTCCTTGCACTGCATCAGCGCGTACCCGCCCACGAGCTCCTTCGACTCGGTGAACGGCCCGTCCGTGACGGACACGGCACCGGCCTCCAGCCGCACCTTCTTGCCCTGCGCGGACGGCAGCAGCCCGGCGGTGTCGAGCAGCACCCCCGCCTTGGTGATCTCCTCCAGCAGCTCGCCCATCCGGTGCTGGACCTCGGGGCTGACACCCTCGGCGGGGATGTTGTTCTCGTCGTACTGCACCAGCGACAGGTAGCGGGGCATGGTGACTCCTCGGTGTGCGGCGGGGCCGTTCCCCGCCTCTCACCCTTGGCGTCGAACGGCGAACCCCCGGATCGACACGCTCCCTGATTTTTCCCGGAGAAATTCTTCTCGACCGGAGATCCGCGGGAGCTCTCTACCTCAGCGACTCCCACAGCTCCGTCGCCTCCGGCTCGTCCGCCACCACCCGGTTCGGGTCCGAGGGGGCCGTGACCACCGGCATCGTCACCGTCTCCACCCGGTCCGAGGTGAGGTCGGCGAGGCTGCGGCCCAGACTCACCAGTTCGGTCAGGGAGTCCAGTTCCGTGTCCGTCGTCAGACCGGCCGTGACCGCGTCGGCGACCTCGTAGAGATTCGTGGGGCTGGTGAGGAGGTTCGTGGACGCGATCTGGTCCAGGAGGGCCTTCACCAGCTGCTGTTGCAGGGTTATACGGCCCAGGTCGCTGCCGTCGCCTATGCCGTGGCGGGTGCGGGCCAGGGCGAGGGCCTGTTCGCCGTCGAGGTGGTGGGTGCCGGCCGCCAGCTCCAGGTGGCTGTCCTCGTCGTCGATGTCCTCGTCCGTGGTGACCGTGACCCCGCCCAGCGCGTCCACCAGGTTCGCGAATCCCGAGAAGTCGATCTCCAGATAGTGGTCCATGCGGACGCCGGTGAGGGACTCGGCCGTCTTCACCGCGCAGACCGGGCCGCCCACCGCGTACGCGCTGTTGAACATCGCCCGGTACGCCACCTCCGTCGACCCGCCCGAGGACAGCGGGCAGGACGGCCGGGTGACCAGGGTGTCGCGCGGGATGCTCACGACCGTCGCCGTCGTCCGGCCCTCGTCGAGGTGGACCACCATCGCCGTGTCGGAGCGGGCGCCGCCGGAGTCGTCGCCGCCGCCGAGCTCCGCGTTCTCCTCGCCGCTGCGCGAGTCGGAGCCGAGGACCAGGATGTTCAGGGCACCGCTCGGTACGGGGACGGGCGAGGCGGAGGTGGAGGGAGACACCGCCGGGGTCGACACGGACTTCGGCGGGCGGTCGTCGCCCAGCGCGCTGTTGATGTCGACGCTGGTGATGTTGTCGCTGAGGTGCCAGTACACCCAGCCCGCCGCCCCCGCGCCGAGCACGAGCAGACCGGCGAGCGTGAGACCGGCGGTCTTCAGCCACTTCGGCCGCCGGTCCCCGCGTCTGCCCGCGGGCTCGTCTTCTCCGGTCAGGTCGGTCGCACGTTCGGTCGCACGTTCGCTCACAGGCAGGAACGTAAGTCCGGATTGTTACGGGTGAAAACCTTCCGGAGACGATTCTTCGCGGAATTTCATGGTTTCCGGGCGGAGCCCGGGTCCGGGTGACCGACCGTCACGCCAGCGTCACCGCCGGCACCGGATTGCTGCCGCTCCAGCTCGCGTTGAAGCCGAACGTCACCGAACCGCCCTCCGGCACGCTTCCGTTGTACGAGGCGTTGGAGCAGCTCACCTGTGTACCGGTCTGGGTGCAGTTCGCGTTCCAGGACTGGGTGATCCGCTGGTCCGCGCCGTACGTCCAGTTCACCTTCCACGACGACAGGGACGCCCCGGAGCAGGAGATCCTCACCTGGCCCGTGAAGCCGGTGTTCCACTGGCTGGTGACGCTGTACGTCGCCGAGCACGCGTCCGTCGGCGGCGGCGTGGTCGTCGTGCCGCCGAGCGCGGTCACGATGCCGCCGTACGCCGGTTTCGGCGCGTAGTTCTCGTCGTACGGCGTGGCCGCCCCGTACCCGTCGAAGACGTCCGGGATCCAGGAGTCGGAGTCCGTGAAGCCCCACACGGTGACCCCGGTGCACCGGCTCACCGCCACGCACGCGGCCACCACCGCCTTGTACTCCTCGGCCTGCTGCGTCAGTTCGGCCGAGGTGGCGGGGAGCTGCATCCGGATGTCGAGCTCGGTGATCGCCACGTCCACGCCGAGGTCGGCGAAGCGCTGGATGTTCTGCTGCAGGGTGGCGGGGACCTGGCCGAGGATCAGGTGCGCCTGGAGGCCCACGCCGTCGATCGGGACGCCGCGCTCCTTGAGCGACTTGACCAGGTTGTAGAGCGCCGTGCTCTTCGCGTTGACGCCCTCGACGTTGTAGTCGTTGATGTACAGCTTGGCGTCCGGGTCGGCCGCGCGCGCCGCGGTCAGGGCCTGGGCGATGTAGTCCTGGCCGAGGGTGTTGTAGAAGAGGGACTGCCGGTAGGTGCCGTCCTCGTTGAACGGCTCGTTCACCACGTCCCAGGCGGCCAGCCGGCCCTTGTAGCGGCCGACCTCGGTGGCGATGTGGTCGTCCAGCACCTGGCTCAGCTCGTCGGCGGTCCAGGTGCCGTTCGCCAGCCAGCCCGGGTTCTGGCTGTGCCAGACGAGGGTGTGGCCGCGCACCTGCTGGCCGTGCGCCTCGGCGAACTCGACGATCCGGTCGGCCTCGGCCCAGTTGTACGTGCCGCGGGAGGGCTCGACCGACTCCCACTTCATGGCGTTGCCGGGGGTGAGCGAGTTGAACTCGGCTCCGGCGATGTCCCCGTACGTGCCGGTGAGCTTGGAGCCGGTGACAGCGGTGCCGATGACCTTGCCCTTGGCGTCGGCGAGGTCGCGCAGCGGGGCGTCGGCCGCGTGGGCCGCCGTGGCCCCCGCCAGCAGGGCGCCGACGGCCGAGGCGCCGGTGAGCAGCGCGGCCAGCCGGGCCCGTAAGGAGGATCGGGCCGGTGGGGACGACGAGGATCCGGAGCTCAGGGACGATCTGGAGGTTCTCATGGGGGTGCCTCCGCGGGATCGAAGCGGTGGGGAATCGAAAGTTTCGATTGGTCGACCGATTGACTCCGCAGGAGTGTGCAGAAGCCCGCACCACCCGTCAATCCCGCGGCACAGCCGTTCCGCTCCGCGTCCCCGTCAGCCCCGCGGCGCCGCCGTACTGCTCCGCACCTCCAGACTCGTCGCCAGCTCGACCCGCGTCGCCGTCGACGTCTGCTCCTCGCGCCCCAGGTCCAGCACCAGCCGTGCCGCGGCCTCGGCCATCTCCATCAGCGGCTGCCGTACGGTCGTCAGCGGCGGCCCCACCCAGCGGGCCACCGGCAGATCGTCGAACCCGACCACACTCAGGTCCTCCGGCACCCGCAGCCCCAGCTCGCGCGCGGCCTCGTACAGGCCGAGCGCCTGGAGGTCGTTGCCCGCGAAGACGGCCGTGGGGCGGTCGGGGCGGCGGAGGAGCTCCAGGCCCAGGCGGTAGCCGGCCTCGTGGTGGAAGTCGCCGGCCTTGATCAGCTCGGGGTCGACCGGGAGTCCGGCCGTCTCCAGGGCGGCACGGTAGCCGTCCACCCGCGCGCGGCTGCACATCATCCGTGAGGGGCCGCTGATGGCGCCGATGCGCCGGTGGCCCAGTTCGATCAGGTGCCGGGTGGCGGCCAGTCCGCCCTGCCAGTTGGTGGCGCCGATGGAGGGCACGTCGTCGCCGGGGTCGCCCGCCGGGTCCATCACCACGAAGGGGATCGACCTGCTGGTGAGCAGCGCCCGCTGGGAGGCGTCCAGGTCGGACAGGACGAGGACCACGCCGTGCGGGCGGCGGGCGGCCACCTGGTCGGCCCAGGTGCGGCCGGGGGTCAGCCGGCCCGCGCTCTCCGAGAGCACCACGCTCAGGCCGGCCTCGCGGGCGACCGTCTCGACGCCCCGGATGACCTCCATCGCCCAGGCGCTCTCCAGCTCGTGGAATACCAGGTCGATCAGGGGTGAGCGGGTCGCCTCGGCGCGGCGGCGGCGGTAGCCGTACTCGCGCAGCAGTGCCTCGACGCGGGTGCGGGTGGCCGGGGCGACATCCGCGCGGCCGTTGAGCACCTTCGAAACAGTCGGAGCCGACACCCCGGCCTCGCGGGCGATCTCGGCGAGCGTCGCCGTCTGCGTGGTGGACTGCGCGGTCTGTGCTCTTGCCTGGGTTCCGGCGGGCTTCGGCTGCTTCATGAGGGGGATCGTATCCTCGCATGTATCTCTGCACGACCCCTTGACTGACCCCCTTCAGCGCCTTACGTTCCCGGAACATTCGAATTTTCATCCGAAACATTCGTCGAACCATTCCCAGAACATTCGCTCACCGCAGGCGCGAAAGGTACTGTCATGGAGTCGAACAGAGGGCTGTCCAACGGCGGACGGCCCGTGGAGAGCCGGACCGTCAGCAGGCGCTGGGTACTCGGCGCCGGAGCCGCCACATTGCTCACCACCGGTCTCACCGCCTGCGGCTCCGGCAGCGGCGGCTCGGGCGGCGGCAAGGGAGAGCTCACCGCGTTCGTATACGGGGACAACTCGGTGAAGATCCAAGAGGCGTCCGTGGACCGGTTCAACAAGTCGGCCGCGGCGAAGAAGACCGGCGGCAAAATCAAGCTGCAGCGGATCCCGGGCTCCGACTACTCCCCGAAGCTGCGTACGGCCATGGGCTCGCCCAGCGCCCCCGACGTCTTCTTCAACTGGGGCGGCGGCTCCATCAAGCCGTACGAGGAGGCCGGCAAGCTCATCGACCTCACCGACGTCATCGAGAACGACCCGGTGCTCAGAGACGGCTTCATCCCCTCGGTGCTCTCGTCCGGCGACCTCAAGGGCCGTCACTACGGCGTCCCCATGCGCGGCATGCAGCCGGTGATCCTCTTCTACAACAAGTCCGTCTTCGCCGAGCAGAAGCTGCAGCCGCCCACCACCTGGGACCAGCTGCTCGACAACAACGCCAAGCTGAAGAAGGCGGGCATCACCCCGTTCGCGCTCGGCGGCGCCGACCTCTGGCCCGAGCTGATGTGGCTGGAGTACCTGGTCGACCGCATCGGCGGCCCCGAGGTCTTCCGACGCATCAAGGACGGTGACGCCGAGGGCTGGGGCGACCCGGCCATGGTCAAGGCGGCCGAGATGGTGAAGGAGCTGGTCGACGACGGCGCCTTCGGCTCCAACTTCACCTCGGTGGCGTACACCAACGACAGCGCCCCCGCGGTCTTCGCCAAGGGCAGGGCGGCCATGCACCTGATGGGCTCGTGGGAGTACTCGACCCAGCTCGGCAAGTTCCCGGAGTTCGCCCGCAAGGACCTGGGCTGGGTGGCCTTCCCCGCGATCGAGGGCGGCACCGGCGACGTCCGCAACGTGGTCGGCAACCCCACCAACTACTGGTCGATCAACGCCCGGACCAAGAACAAGGACGCGGCCATCGCCTTCCTCAAGGACTGTGCCTCCGAGGAGTACGCGCAGGCCCTGGTCGACAACGGCGACGTGCCGACCACCTCCAACGCGGCCAAGCTCCTGGACTCGGCGCCGAACCCGGAGTACGCGAAGTTCCAGTACGACCTGGTCGCGAAGGCCCCCGACTTCACGCTCTCCTGGGACCAGGCGCTCGGCGACGAGCTCGGCACCAAGATGCACACGGAGATCGGCAAGCTCTTCGCGGGGAAGTCGAGCCCGAGCCAGTTCGTGGCGGCGTGCAAGGGGCTGAAGTGAGCGTCACGGTCGACAAGCGGCCACCCGGGCGGCCCCAGGCCGCCCGGCCCGCGAAAGGCGCGCGTGCGGGCCGGCCGCACGCCGCCTGGGCGCTGCCCGGCGTCCTGTTCTTCGCCTTCTTCGCCATCGTCCCGATGGCCCTGGCCCTCTATCTGTCCTTCACCGAGTGGGACGGCCTCAGCGACCCGAAACCGGTGGGCCTCGCCAACTGGCAGAAGCTGCTGGACGACCCGCGGCTGACCCAGTCCCTGTGGCTGACCGTCCTGCTGACGGTGTGCAGCTGGGCGTTCCAGACGGTGGTGGCGCTGCTGCTCGGGGTGTGGGCGGCGGGCCCCCAGCGCAACCGTGCCGTCCTCTCCGCGATCTTCTTCGTGCCGCTGGTGCTGTCCTCCGCCGCGATCGCGCTGCTCTTCTACGCGCTCCTTGACCCGAACTTCGGCGTCATCCGCACCGGCATCCTCGGCTCGTCCAGCGGGGCGTTCCTCGCGATCGTGTTCGTCGGCGGGTGGCAGTTCATCCCGCTGCACACACTGATCTACCAGGGCGGTGCCCGGCAGATCCCGGCGGTCCTGTACCAGGCGGCGACCGTCGACGGCGCGGGCCGCTACCGCCAGTTCTTCTCGATCACGCTGCCCCAGCTGCGCCACACCATGACGACGTCGAGCGTGATGATGATCGCCGGCTCGCTCACGTACTTCGAGACCGTGCTGCTCCTGACCAGGGGCGGCCCGGGCACCGACACCGCGATCCTGCCGTACCTGATGTACGAGGCGGGCTTCGAGTCGTACGACTTCGGCTACGCGAGCGCCATCGCCTCGTTCCTCGTCATCGCCGCCACCGGGCTGTCCCTGCTGCTGGTCCGGCTGACCGGTTTCGGCGGCATGCGCAGCACCCGAGAAGGGATGTGACGGAGTGTCACACACCACGCTGCCGCGTCCCGCGAAGACCGCCGAGTCCGCCGGACCCCCGCGGGAGACGCCCCGCCGCAGGCACTGGTCCCGGCGCCCCAACCCGGTGGCCGGCCTCGGTGCCACGCTGTGGCTGCTGGTCGTCCTGATCCCGATCTACGCGATGCTGTCGGCCTCGCTCACCCCCCAGGAACAGGCGCTCACCGAGAACCCGCTGAGACCGCCCACGAACCCCACCCTCGACAACTACAACACCGTCCTCGACAGCGGATTCGGCCACCTCCTCGCCAACACGGTGATCACGGCGGTGGCGGTCGTCGGCATCGTGCTCGTGCTGTCGGTGCCCCTCGCGTACGTCGCCGTGCGTACCCGTTCGCGCTGGTCGGGAGCCGCGTTCCGGCTGTTCCTGCTGGGCGTCGCGATCCCGGCGCAGGCGGTCGTGGTCCCGCTCTACCTGCTGATCTCCAAGCTCGGCCTGTACGACACGCTGCCCGCCGTCATCCTGCCGACGGCGGCCTTCGCGATGCCGGTCTCGGTGCTGATCCTGACCGGCACGCTGCGCGACATCTCGGAGGAGCTGTACGAGGCGATGGCGCTGGACGGCGCCTCACCGCTGCGGATGCTGCTCCAGCTCACGGTCCCGCTCGCCAAGGGCGGCATCAGCACGGTCGTGATCTACTCCGCCCTCCAGGCGTGGAACGGCTTCCTCTTCCCGCTGATCTTCACGCAGTCGGACGGCCCGCGCGTGCTCACCCTCGGGCTCTTCAACTACGTGAGCCAGTTCGGCGTGAACATCCCCGCGCTGCTCGCCTCCGTCGTCCTCTCCGGCATCCCGATCTTCGTCGTCTATCTGCTGGCCCGCCGCGCGCTCGTGAGCGGCCTGATGGGCGTGGGCGGCAAGTGAGACCGGTGCCTCGCCCGCCGGCGGCTCCCTCCTCCCGACAGCACCGACAGCACTGACAGCGACAACAGCACCGACACTCCGACAGCCTCGACAGGAGTTCCATGACCACCGCCCCCTGGCGTGACCCCGCCCTGCCCGCCGCCGCCCGGGTCGACGACCTCCTCTCCCGGATGACCCTGGAAGAGAAGACCGCCCAGCTGTACGGCGTGTGGGTGGGCGCCGACACGGACGGCGACGGAGTCGCCCCGCACCAGCACGACATGACCGCGGACTACGACTGGGACGAGCTGATCACCCGCGGTCTCGGCCAGCTCACCCGGTCCTTCGGCACGGCCCCCGTGGACCCGGCGCTGGGCGCGCAGGCACTGGCCCGCGCCCAGCGCCGGATCGCCGAGGCGAGCCGTTTCGGCATCCCGGCCGTCGCCCACGAGGAGTGCCTGGCCGGCTTCACGGCCTGGGGCGCGACCGCCTACCCGGTGCCGCTGGCCTGGGGCGCCACCTTCGACCCTGGCCTGGTGGAGGAGATGGCGGCGCACATCGGCCGCGACCTGGCCTCGGCCGGCGTCCACCAGGGCCTGGCCCCGGTCCTGGACGTGGTGCGGGACCTGCGCTGGGGCCGGGTGGAGGAGACCATCGGCGAGGACCCGTACCTGGTCGGCACCATCGGCGCCGCGTACGTACGGGGCCTGGAGTCGGCGGGGATCGTGGCCACGCTGAAGCACTTCGCCGGGTACGCGTCCTCGGCGGGCGCCCGCAATCTCGCGCCCGTGCGGGCCGGGGTGCGGGAGTTCGCGGACGTGACGCTGCCGCCGTTCGAGATGGCGCTGCGGGAGGGCGGCGCCCGCTCGGTGATGGCGGCCTACAACGAGATCGACGGCCTCCCGGCGTCGGCGGACCCCGGCCTCCTGACCCGGCTGCTGCGCGACGAGTGGGGCTTCACGGGCACGGTGGTGGCCGACTACTTCGGCATCGGCTTCCTGGAGACCCTGCACAAGGTGGCCGGCACCCCGGCGGAGGCGGCCCACACGGCGCTGGCGGCGGGCATCGACGTGGAGCTGCCGACGCTGCGCTGCTACGGGGACGCGCTGGTGGAAGCGGTCCGGGCAGGCGCGGTCGACGAGTCCCTGGTGGACCGCGCGGCGCGCCGGGTGCTGCTCCAGAAGTGCGAGCTGGGCCTGCTGGACGAGGACTGGGACCCGACGCCCCGGGAGGCGATCGACCTGGACTCGGCGGCCAACCGCGCCCTCGCCCGCCGCCTGGCCGAGGAGTCCGTCGTCCTGCTCGCCAACCCGGACGGGCTGCTGCCACTGGCCCCGGACACCCGTGTCGCGGTGGTGGGCCCGCGCGCGGACGACCCGATGGCCATGCTCGGCTGCTACTCGTTCCCGTCCCACGTGGGCGTCCAGCACCCCGACAAGCCGGTGGGCATCGAGATCCCCACCGTCCTGGAGGCCCTGCGCACCGAACTCCCCGACGCCAAGGTCACGTACACCCAGGGCTGCGACACCTCCGACCCGGACACCTCCGGTTTCGCGGAGGCCGTGGCGCGGGCCGCCGAGGCGGACGTGTGCCTGGCCGTGCTCGGCGACCGGGCGGGACTGTTCGGCCGGGGCACCTCGGGCGAGGGCTGCGACGTGGCCGACCTGAACCTGCCCGGCGCGCAGGGCGAGCTGCTGGACGCGCTGATCGCGACCGGGGTGCCCGTGGTGCTGGTGCTGCTGACCGGCCGCCCGTACGCGCTCGGCCGCTGGGACGGGAAGGTCGCCGCGACCGTCCAGGCGTTCTTCCCGGGCGAGGAGGGCGGCCCGGCGGTGGCGGGCGTCCTGTCCGGCCGGGTCAGCCCGTCGGGCCGGCTCCCGGTGAGCGTGCCCCGCTCCCCCGGCGGCCAGCCGTGGACGTACCTCCAGCCGCCGCTGGGCCTCGCGGGCGAGGTCAGCAGTCTCGACCCGACCCCGCTGTACCCCTTCGGCCACGGCCGGTCGTACACCGAGTTCGCCTGGAGCGGTATCTCGGCCCCGGACGCGGAGATTCCCACGGACGGGTCGTACGCCATGGAGGTCACCGTCACCAACACGGGTGACCGGGCGGGCGCCGAGGTCGTGCAGCTCTACCTCCACGACCCGGTCGCCCAGGTCACGCGCCCCGACATCCGCCTGATCGGCTACCAGCGGGTGGAGCTCGCCCCGGGCGAGTCACGCCGGATCACCTTCGGCTTCCACGCCGACCTGTCCGCGTTCACCGGCCGCGCGGGGAGCCGGATCGTGGAGCCGGGCGCGCTGGAACTGCGGCTGGCCGCCTCCGCCACGGACGTACGGCACACCGCGCGGCTGACGCTGACGGGACCCGAGCGGGTGCTGGGGCAGGACCGGCGGCTGCGCTGCGAGACGGAGGTGACCGCGGTGGAGTGAGGCCTCCGGGGCCCCAGCCCGGCGCCCGGGCCTCAGCCCAGCGCCCGGTCGAGGTTGAACGCCGCGCTGATCAGCCCCAGATGGGTGAAGGCCTGCGGGAAGTTGCCCTGCTGCTCGCCCGTGCGGCTGATCTCCTCGGCGTACAGGCCGAGGTGGTTGGCGTAGGTGAGCATCTTCTCGAAGGCCAGCCGCGCCTCGTCGATCCGCCCGGCCCGGGTCAGCGCCTCGACGCACCAGAAGGAACAGATCGAGAAGGTGCCCTCGGCGCCGCGCAGGCCGTCGGGGCTGGCCTGCGGGTCGTAGCGGTAGACCAGCGAGTCGGAGACCAGGTCCTCGGTGAGCGCGTCCAGGGTGGACAGCCACTTGGGGTCGGTCGGCGAGATGAACTTGGCCAGCGGCATCATCAGGACGGCGGCGTCGAGGACGTCGCCGTCCTCGTACTGCGCGAAGGCCCGGCGGCCGGCGGACCAGCCGCGGGTCATGATCCGCCGGTAGATCGTGTCGCGGGCCTCCTGCCAGCGGTGCAGCTCGGCGGGCAGGCCGCGCCGGAGCGCCATCCGGACGGCGCGCTCGACGGCGACCCAGCACATCAGCCGGGAGTACAGGAAGTTCCTGCGGCCGCCGCGGGTCTCCCAGACACCCTCGTCGGGCTGGTCCCAGTTGTCGCACACCCAGTTCACCAGGGCGCAGACGTCGTCCCACTGGTCGCTGGAGATCGGCTGGGCCCATTTGTCGTAGAGGTAGATCGAGTCGATCAGGGCGCCGTAGATGTCCAGCTGGAGCTGGCCGGCGGCGGCGTTGCCGACCCGGACGGGGGCCGAGCCGCGGTGGCCCTCCAGGTGCGGGAGCTCGCGTTCGGGCAGGTCGGTGCGGCCGTCGATGCCGTACATGATCTGGAGCGGACCGGACGGGCTCGCGCCGTCACCGGGACCTTCCTCCCCCGGGCTGATGTACCGGGTGAGGAACCGCATGAAGGCCGCGGCCTCGCCGGTGAAGCCCAGCCGCAGCAGCGCGTACACGCAGAAGGCGGCGTCCCGGACCCACACGTACCGGTAGTCCCAGTTCCGCTCGCCGCCGAGCCGCTCGGGCAGGCTGGTGGTGGGCGCGGCCACGATGGCGCCGGTCGGGGCGTACGTGAGCAGCTTCAGCGTGAGCGCGGAGCGGTGCACCATCTCGCGCCACCGCCCCCGGTAGCGGGACTGCGACAGCCAGCGCCGCCAGTACGCGACCGTCGCCGCGAACTCCCGCTCGGCCTCGGCGACGGCGCAGCCGCGCGGCGGTACGGCATCACCCACCTGGTCGAGCGCGAACACCGCGGTCTCGCCCTCGGAGAGCTTGAACTCGGCCCGGGCGTCGCCGTCGGCGCACTCCAGCGGCACCGTGGAGGTCAGGGCGAGCGACTGCGTCCCGGAGTCGAAGACCACCAGGCCGTCCTCCGTCCCCGTCCGCAGGGTGTGCGGGTCGGCCCCGTAGTTGAACCGGGGAGCCACCCGCGTCCGGAACGGGACGGTGCCGCGCACGCACAGCACGCGCCGGATCAGCCGGTGCCGACGGCTCTCGGCGGCGCCGTCGGCCACCTCGTCGCCGTCCGCCACGTCGTCGTAGACCGGCATGAAGTCCTGCACCTCCCCCGCGCCGTCCTCGGTGAAGAACCGGGTGATCAGCACATTGGTGTCGGGGAAGTAGAACTGCTTGGTCCGCGCGGGGACGGCCGCCGCCAGTTCGAAGCAGCCGCCGCGCTCCGCGTCCAGCAGCGAGGCGAAGACGCTCGGCGCGTCGAAGGCGGGGCAGCAGTACCAGTCGATGGTGCCGTCGCTGCCCACGAGGGCCACGGTCCGCAGATCGCCGATCAGCCCGTGCTCGGCGATGGGCAGGTACTCGGTCGACGCCGCCATCGCAGCCCTCCTCGGTGAGACCCGGCTCGCGGCTGGCGTCTTCCAGGCTACGACCGCGGCCCCGCGGCTTCAGCCGGCCGACATCAGCCGGCCGACACGTCCACCGACTCGAACCGCCACCGGTGCACGGCCCGGGTCACCATCTCCCCGCCCGGCTCGGGGAGTTCGGGCAGGTCGGCATCCGGTTCCGCGTCCCACCAGGTGAGAACCAGCACCCGGTCCTGCGGCGCCCGGAAGGTCTCGCGGCGCAGCGGCCGCGACGGCAGTTCCTGTGCCCGGGCCCAGGCGAGGAGCTCCTCCCCCCGCCCCGGCACGGCCCGGGCCTCCCACATCAGGGTGACGGTCACGAGTACAGGTTCTCCTTGCTGACCTCGTGCACGTGGTCGTGGTGGTGACCGGGGACGTGCGGGTCGGTCACCGGCAGGGAGGAGTCCGCCGAGAGGTCCCAGTCGGAGGCGGCGCGGTTACGGGCGACCATCTCGGCGCCCAGCGCGGCGACCATGGCGCCGTTGTCCGTGCACAGCTTCGGCCGGGGCACCCGCAGCCGGATACCGGCCGCCTCACAGCGCTCCTGGGCGAGGGCGCGCAGCCGGGAGTTGGCCGCGACACCGCCGCCGATCATCAGATGGTCGACGCCCTGGTCCTTGCAGGCCCGTACGGCCTTGCGGGTCAGCACGTCCACCACGGCCTCCTGGAAGGACGCCGACACGTCGCGCACCGGCACCTCCTCGCCCGCCGCGCGCTTGGCCTCGATCCAGCGGGCCACGGCGGTCTTCAGGCCGGAGAAGGAGAAGTCGTACGCCGGGTCGCGCGGCCCGGTGAGCCCGCGCGGGAACGCGATGGCGTCCGGGTCGCCCTCGCGCGCGTACCGGTCGATGACCGGGCCGCCGGGGAAGCCGAGGTTCAGCACACGGGCGATCTTGTCGAAGGCCTCGCCGGCCGCGTCGTCGATGGTCGCGCCCAGGGGCTTCACGTCGGAGGTGATGTCCGTGGACAGCAGCAGGGAGGAGTGACCGCCGCTGACCAGCAACGCCATCGTCGGCTCGGGCAGCGGGCCGTGCTCCAGCTGGTCCACGCAGATGTGGGAGGCCAGGTGGTTGACGCCGTACAGCGGCTTGCCGAGGGCGTACGCGTACGCCTTGGCGGCCGAGACTCCGACGAGCAGCGCGCCCGCGAGGCCGGGGCCCGCGGTGACCGCGATGCCGTCCAGGTCCTTGGCGCTGACGCCCGCGTCCTTCAGGGCGCGCTGGATGGTGGGCACCATCGCCTCCAGGTGCGCGCGGGACGCGACCTCGGGGACGACGCCGCCGAAGCGCGCGTGCTCGTCGACGCTGGACGCGACCGCGTCCGCGAGGAGGGTGGTGCCGCGGACGATACCGACGCCGGTCTCGTCGCAGGAGGTCTCGATGCCGAGGACGAGCGGCTCGTCCCGTGAGTCAGCCATTGATCTCGGTTCCTTGTACGCCGTTCACGGAGGTTGCAGGGTCGGTCAGCCGCATCACCAGGGCGTCCACGTTCCCCGGCTGGTAGTACCCGCGTCTGAAGCCGATCGGTTCGAAGCCGAAGCGCTCGTACAGCTTCTGGGCCCGGGTGTTGTCGACCCGGCACTCGAGCATCACTTCGGCGCATTCGAAGGCGGTGGCCGCCCGGAGCAGTTCGGTCAGCAGCCGCCCGCCGAGGCCGGTGCCCCAGTGGTCGCGGGCGACGGCGATCGTCTGGACGTCGGCCAGGTCACCGGAGGCGGCGAGCCCCGCGTACCCGACCAGCCGGGTGCCCGCCCCGGCCCCCTCCTCCGCCGCTTCCTCGGCCACGACGTACCGCCGGGTCGCCCCGGGTCCGCGCGCGTGGGCCAGCTCCGACCAGAACATCCCCCGCGACCAGGCGTCCTCGGGGAAGAGGTCCTTCTCCAGCTCCAGTACGGGATCGATGTCCCACCAGCGCATCTCGCGCAGCGCGGCGGTCATGGCTCCGGTCGCGGTCACTTGGGGGTGACCACCTTGTAGTTCTTCGGGACCTGCGCGTCGGGGCGGCGCAGGTACAGGGGCCGGGGCGCGGGCAGTTCCTCGCCCGCGGCCAGCTTCTCGGCCGCCAGGGAGGCGAGCGCGGACGCCGACACGTGCTCCGGCTCGTGGGCCCGGGGGAAGGTGTCCGGGTAGAGCAGCGCGCCCGCGCCGACGGCGGGCAGTCCGGCGACCTCGTCCGCGATGTCCGCGGGCCGGTCGACGGCGGGTTCGGTCACCCGGGTACGGGAGTCCGCGTACCGCGCCCAGTACACCTCCTTGCGGCGGGCGTCCGTGGCCACGACGAACGGCGCGTCGAAGTCGGAGGCGTAGGCGAGGGCGTCCAGCGTGCACAGGCCGTGGACGGGGACCCCGAGGGCGAGGCCGAAGGTGTCGGCGGTCATCAGGCCGACGCGCAGCCCGGTGTACGGGCCGGGCCCGATGCCGACGACAATGCCGGTGACGGCGTCGAGGCGGGTACCCGCCTCGGCCAGGACCCGGTCGACGGCGGGCAGCAGCAGCTCCCCGTGCCGGCGCGCGTCCACCTGGCTCGACGAGGCGACGACGGCCGTCCCGTCGTGCAGGGCGGCGGTGACGGCGGGAGTGGCGGTATCCAGAGCGAGCAAGAGCACGCAAACAGCCTACGGCGCCCGAGCCGGACAGGCTGCCGCCCCGGCCTTCCCCCCGGCTGCTGCTACCGTCACAGCCAGACGTACGCACGAGCGACGACGATGACGGACGCACGTTCGAAGGGTGGGCGCAGAAGGTGGCCAGTAGCAGCTCGGGATTCGTGGCCGGGCTCACCGCGGCGGCCATCGCCGCAGTCGGTTTCCTCGCCTACCAGGCGTCGGCGAACGTGCCGGACGACCTGGGCCGGCCGGCCGCCTCGGCCTCGAAGTCACCGGCGGCCACGACGCCGTCGGCACCCGTGAAGAAGGAGGACCCGACAGCCCTGCCCGCAGACTCGGGCCTCGGCGAGCGGGTCGTGTACTCGCTGGGCAAGGACCGCGTCTGGCTGGTCGGCGCGGACGGCAGGGTCCGGCGCTCCTTCACGGTCACGCCCAGCACCGTCCACCCGGCCGCGGGCACCTACCAGGTGACGTCCCGCACGAACGCGGTCGTCGGATCCGACGGCACCCCGATCGAGCACGTCGTCCGGTTCACGACCGTCGACGGCGTCCCGATCGGCTTCAGCGCGGCGGTCGACGGCTCCATGCCCTCGCCGGACCCGACCAGCAAGACGGGCGGCATCCGCGAGTCCCGCGAGGACGGCCAGGCGATGTGGGACTTCGCGACGATCGGCTGCACGGTCGTCGTCGTGGAGTGAGGCTTCGGCCCCACCGGACCGCCGAGGCGTCGGCCCCGCCGAACCACTGAGGCACCGGCCCTACGGAGCTACGCGGCCTCGGGCTGCCGCCGCGCTTCGGCGGCCGGGACGCGGGGCGGGGTGGAGACCGCGCTGGCGGCGACGCACGAGGCCAGCAGGTCCCGCATCGACACCCCGGCCACACCGGACGTCTTCACCGGCTCGGCCGGCGGTACCGCGCGCGCGGGTGCCTCGGCGCGTTCTGAAGCCTGCATGGACGCCTCCTGGAGCTGCGGGGGCGGACGAAGTTAGGTGAACCTAACCACGGACTGGTTACCATGTGACCACGCCGGGGACGCCGAACGCAACATGTTGCCGACAACCTGTCGGTTCGTCGACGTGAAAAACGCGGTCGGGCCCGGGGTGCGGTGACACCCCGGGCCCGACCGCGTCACAGGGCCGTGCCGGTACCGGCAGCCCGGCAGGAAGTCCGTTCAGGCCGACAGCGCGCCCAGGTCCGCCGTCGCCCAGCGGTCGCCCACACCCGTCAGGGTGACGTGCCGCACCTCGTCCGCCGTGTCGCCCACCGCCCGGTGGATGAGCAGGTGGAGGCGGTCCTCGGTCAGTTCCTCGACCTTGCCCTCGCCCCACTCCACGACGATCACCGAGTCCGCCAGGGACACGTCGAGGTCCAGGTCCTCCATCTCGTCGAGCCCGCCGCCCAGGCGGTACGCGTCCACGTGGACCAGCGGCGGCCCGTCCCCCAAGGAGGGGTGCACGCGCGCGATGACGAACGTCGGGGAGGTGACCGCGCCCCGTACGCCCAGCCCCTCGCCGAGCCCCCGGGTCAGCGTCGTCTTGCCCGCGCCGAGTTCCCCGGTGAGCATCACGAGGTCGCCCGCGCGCAGCAGCCCGGCGAGGCGGCGGCCCAGCTCCCGCATCTCGTCCGGGGAGTCGACGGTCAGCTCCACGGTGACACCCGGCACGGGAACCTCAGCTGATGTGTGCGCTGCTGCTGGTGTTTCCATGGCAGACCACCGTAGTACCTCCGCGACTCAGCCCTGGCCGACCGCACTGCGCGCTCTGTCCCGCGCGCGCGTGAGGAGGTCGGCGAAGCGGTCGGTGACGACCTCGGGATGTTCCAGCATCACCAGGTGCCCGGCGTCGGGCACGAGCACCAGCTCCGCGTCCGGCAGCAGATCGGCGATCGCCTCGCTGTGTTCGCTCGGGGTGACCAGGTCGTCGACCCCGGCCAGCACCAGCACCGGCAGTCCGGCGAAGTGCGCCAGCGCCTCCGTCTTGTCGTGGTCGTTGAACGCCGGGTAGAACTCGGCGACCACGTCGATCGGCGTGCCCTCGATCATCCGCTCGGCGAAGCGCGTGACCGCCACGTCCACGTCCCGCGACGCGAACGAGTACCGCTTGATGATCCCCGCGAACAGGTCGGCCGTGGCCCGGCGCCCCCGCTCCACCAGCTCGGCCCGCTGCCCGAGCGCTTTGAGCACTCCGGGCAGAACGCGCCGTACGGCGTTGACGCCCGCGACCGGCAGCCCGAAGTTGACCTCGCCGAGCCGCCCCGACGACGTGCCCACGAGGGCGACGCCCGCGACCCGCTCACGTATCAGCTCGGGGAACTGGGCGGCCAGCGCCATCACCGTCATCCCGCCCATGGAGTGCCCGGCGAGCACGATCGGCCCCCGGGGCGCGGCCGCGTCGATGACCGCCTTCAGATCGCGCCCGAGCTGGTCTATGGAGACCGGCGTCCCGTCCTCCGCCTGGGCCGCGCCGCGCCCCGAGCGCCCGTGGCTGCGCTGGTCCCAGTGCACGGTCCGGACGACGCCGCGCAGCGCGGCCCGCTGGAAGTGCCAGGAGTCCTGGTTGAGGCAGTAGCCGTGGCTGAAGACGACGGTGACCGGGGCCGGGGTCCTGCGCCCGAAGAGGCGGCGCCTGCGGGCTCCGAGGCCGGCGGCCGGCTCCACCTCGTCCACCTCGTAGTACAGCTCGGTGCCGTCGTCGGCGCGGGCCTTGCCCGGCGTGCCGCGCAGGGCCCCGTACGGGCCGGCCGAGTCGAGCGCGAGGCGCGCCTTGCGGCGCATGCCGCGTCCCACGGTGAGCCGCTCGATCGCGACTCCGGCGGCGGCGCCCGCGGCGACGACGCCTATCGCCACGCCCGCGAGGCCCGCCCCTCTGCGCCAGGTCCCGGTGACGGAGGCGGTCGCGGCCGCGTTCGCCGCGGCCGCCACCGCCTCCGCGCTGCTCTCGGTCACGTCCCGCTCCCGTCCACCGGGGCCCGGTGATCTGTCCGGCCCGCCGGAGAGTCTCGTGTCGTCCTCTGGTCGTCGTGGTGGTGCTGCGCTCGCGGTCCGCATACGTAGGGGGTCACCCGTCCGGTACGGGTCAAGGTGACCGTTCGTCCGCGCTTCACACAGCGGCGGCGTCGTCCGGATGGTCGCCGTTGTCCACATAGACGCGCGGAACGCGGGTTCCGATGCGCGTGACGACCTCGTACGCGATGGTGCCCGCCGCCTGCGCCCAGTCCTCGGCGGTCGGCTCGCCCGCGTCACCCGGCCCGAAGAGGACGGCGCGGGTGCCGACGGGCGGCTCGTCGCCGCCCAGGTCGACCACGAACTGGTCCATCGCGATCCGCCCCGCGACCGTGCGCCACTTGCCGCCGACCAGCACCGGCCCGGTGCCGGAGGCATGGCGCGGGATGCCGTCCGCGTACCCGACGGGCACGAGGCCGAGGGTGGTGGCTCCCGCGGTGGTGTAGTGGTGCCCGTAGCTGACGCCGTGGCCCGCCGGAACGTGCTTGACCAGGGCGAGCGAGGCGCTGAGCGTCATCACCGGCCGCAGCCCGAAGTCCGCCGGGGTGCCGAGCTCGGGGCTGGGCGAGATGCCGTACAGCGAGATTCCGGTGCGTACGAGGTCGAAGTGGGCCTCGGGGACGGTGAGGGTGGCGGGCGAGTTGGCGATGTGCCGTACCTCGGGGCGGGCGCCCTGCTGCTCGGCATGGGCGATCATCTCGCGGAAGCGGGTGAGCTGGGCCGCGATGGAGGGGTGGCCCGGCTCGTCGGCGCACGCGAAGTGCGACCAGATGCCGGTGACCGTGAGCAGCCCCTCGGCCTCGGCGCGCAGGGCGGCGGCGACGAGCTCCGGCCAGTCGTGGGGCTGGCAGCCGGAGCGGCCGAGTCCCGTGTCGGCCTTGAGGTGCACGCGCGCGCGGGCCCCCGCCCGGGCCGCCGCCTCGGTGACCTCCCGCAGCGCCCACAGCCCGCTGACCGAGACGTCGACATCGGCCTCCACGGCCTCCTGCCAGGGCCCGCCCGGGGTCCACAACCAGCACATGACACGGCCCGGCAGCCCGGCCGCACGCAGGGCCAGCGCCTCCTCGGGCGTGGCCGTGCCCAGCCAGGTGGCCCCTGCCGCCACGGCCGCGCGGGCGCACGGCACCGCCCCGTGGCCGTACGCGTCCGACTTGACGACGGCCATGAGCTGCGCGCCCGGCGCGTACGCACGCAGGGTGCGCACGTTGGCCCGCAGCGCGGCGAGGTCGATCTCGGCGCGGGCCCGCAGCGGCGCGGTCGGCGGATTCGATGTCCCAGTCATAACGCCCCCCAGTGTCGCAGAGGGGTCCGACAGCCCCTCAGGTGCCGGGCTCCCCGCACGCTTCGGAGAGCCCCCGCCGAGCCGTATCCGGTCACCCCGCGCGCGTGGGCGTACGTCCCCCGCACCGCGTCACCCGATGTGAGGGCTCGGCCCATGCCGCGCGCCGACCGGATACGGACGCTCCACGGCGGCTGCGAACATACCGTCACGCAGAACGGGCAAACCAGTATGAACGACCACTGCCCGGCGGGCCGAAGGGGTTGGTATGTGCGGAATCGTGGGATACGTGGGCGCACAGTCCGCACTGGACGTGGTCCTCGCCGGCCTGAAGCGCCTGGAGTACCGGGGATACGACTCGGCGGGTGTCGCGGTGCTGGCCGACGGGGGCCTCGCCACCGCCAAGAAGGCCGGGAAACTGGTCAACCTGGACAAGGAGCTGAGCGCCCGCCCGCTGCCGGCCGGCGGCACGGGCATCGGCCACACCCGCTGGGCCACCCACGGCGGCCCCACCGACGTCAACGCCCACCCGCATCTCGACGGCGCGGGCCGCGTGGCCGTCGTCCACAACGGCATCATCGAGAACTTCGCCGCGCTCCGGGCCGAACTGGCCGAACGCGGCCACGAACTGGTCTCGGAGACCGACACCGAGGTGGTGGCGCACCTGCTCGCCGAGTCGTTCTCCTCCTGCGCGGACCTCGCGGAGGCGATGCGGCTGGTGTGCCGCCGTCTGGAGGGCGCCTTCACCCTCGTCGCGGTGCACGCGGACGAGCCGGACGTGGTGGTCGGGGCGCGGCGGAACTCCCCGCTCGTGGTGGGCGTCGGCGAGGGCGAGGCGTTCCTCGCCTCGGACGTCGCCGCGTTCATCGCCCACACGCGCGCGGCGGTCGAACTGGGCCAGGACCAGGTGGTGGAGCTGCGCCGGGACAGGATCACGGTCACCGGCTTCGACGGCCGGCCCGCCGACGGCGACGTACGCGCGTACCACGTGGACTGGGACGCGTCGGCGGCCGAGAAGGACGGTCACGACTACTTCATGCTCAAGGAGATCGCCGAGCAGCCCAAGGCGGTCGCCGACACGCTGCTGGGCCGCATCGACGCGGCCGGTTCCCTGCGGCTGGACGAGGTCCGGATCAGCGCCTCGGAGCTGCGCGAGATGGACAAGGTGGTCATCGTCGCGTGCGGTACGGCGTTCCACGCGGGCCTCATCGCCAAGTACGCCATCGAGCACTGGACCCGCGTCCCGTGCGAGGTCGAACTGGCGAGCGAGTTCCGCTACCGGGACCCGATCCTCGATCCCCGGACGCTCGTCGTCGCGATCTCCCAGTCCGGCGAGACCATGGACACGCTGATGGCCCTGCGGCACGCGCGCGAGCAGGGTGCCAAGGTACTGGCGATCTGCAACACCAACGGCTCGACGATCCCGCGCGAGTCGGACGCCGTGCTGTACACGCACGCGGGGCCCGAGGTCGCCGTCGCCTCCACCAAGGCGTTCCTCACCCAGCTGGTCGCCTGCTACCTGGTGGCCCTCTACCTGGGCCAGGTGCGCGGCACCCAGTGGGGCGACGAGATCCAGGCGGTCGTCCGGGACCTCTCCCGGATCGCGGGCGCCGTCGAGCGGGTGCTGCACACGATGCAGCCGGTACGGCAGCTTGCGCGCACGCTCGCACAGAAGGACACGGTGCTGTTCCTCGGCCGGCACGTGGGCTATCCGGTGGCGCTGGAGGGCGCCCTGAAGCTCAAGGAGCTGGCCTACATGCACGCCGAGGGCTTCGCGGCGGGCGAGCTGAAGCACGGCCCGATCGCACTGATCGAGGAGGACCTGCCGGTGGTCGTGGTCGTCCCGTCCCCGCGCGGCCGCTCGGTGCTCCACGACAAGATCGTGTCCAACATCCAGGAGATCCGCGCGCGGGGTGCCCGCACGATCGTCATCGCGGAGGAGGGGGACGAGGCGGTCGCCCCGTACGCCGACCACCTGATCCGCGTCCCGGTGACACCGACGCTGCTCCAGCCCCTGGTGGCCACGGTGCCGTTGCAGGTGTTCGCCTGCGAGCTGGCGACGGCCCGGGGGAACGAGGTGGACCAGCCCCGGAACCTGGCTAAGTCGGTGACGGTGGAGTGACGACGGGATGACCATCGAAGGTCTTTGAACGTCACCACATCACGGTCGGATACCGACCGATAATTCATTGATCAACTGTGAAGCAGCTGTGATTAATGTACGAGTAAACGACCGCGGAATCACCGCGGTTGAGGAGAGAAAGAATCACAGCCTTGCGCTCCACCGCCGTTCGCCGGGTCGGCCTCGCCGCCTCCGCCGCCACCCTCGCCCTCCTCGCCACCGCCTGCGGCGGCTCCGACGACGGCGACAAGGGGACCGACGCCAAGGACTCGACGGCCTCCGCGTCCGCCTCCGCCGCGCCCGCCGCCAAGGCGCTGACCGCCGCCGAGCTGGAGAAGGCCGCGCTGGCCCAGGCGGACGTCGACAACGGCGAGGTCGACACCAAGATCTCCGGCAGCGCGGACGACGTCACGAAGGACAAGGTCAAGTCGGAGGACGCGGCCTGCGCGCCGCTCGCCCTCGCCCAGTCCGGCGCCGCGCAGGGCGACCCGGCGGCGACGGTGAAGCGGATGTGGACGGAGAAGGGTGAGGAGATCTCCGACGACGAGGCCATGACCGAGGAGGCCATGCTCGCCTCCCTCGACGTGGAGATGGTCTTCGTGACGCTCGCCTCCTACGAGGAGGGCGGCGCCGAGAAGGTCGTCAAGGACACCGAGGCGGCTGTGCAGAAGTGTGCCGGCGGCTTCACCTACACCGCGGCCGGCGAGAAGGCCGAGACCGTGAAGGTGACCGGGACCGAGGCGCCCAAGGGCGCCGACGAGGCCGTCGCGATGAACATGTCCGTCACCGCCGACAGCGAGGAGATGCCCTTCAAGATCGTGGTGGCCCGCAAGGGCTCCACCATCGTCTCCGTCGGCGCCATGAACCTGGCCTCCGCGGTCACCGGCAAGGACTTCGAGTTCCCGACGCAGATCCTGGACACCCAGCTCAAGAAGCTCGGCTGACCTGGCCGCTCTTCAGGGCGTCGATGAAGGTGCCGAAGGCTCCGGCCGGGAAGGTGAGGGGGGTCCTGGCCGGGGTCTTGGAGTCGCGGACGGCTATGTGAGTGTGTCGATGGGACACCTCGACGCAGGCGTTGCCGTCGCCGCTGCCGGAGTAGGAGGACTTCCGCCAGCTATCGGTGAAGCTCACGGATGTGCCTCCGCAGCGTGCTTGATCGCGTCGACGAAGGCTGAGAAGGCTCCGGCCGGGACACGAACGGTGGCCCTGGCCGGGGTCTTGGAGTCGCGGATGGCTATGTGGGTGTGGAGATGGGCGACCTCGACACAGGCATTGCCCTGACCGCCTCCGGAGAACGATGACTTCGTCCAGGTGTCTGGGTTGATCATGCCCTCACAACTCCTTCGCCAGCTCGTGGATGAAGTCACGCGAGCGCTCGGCTCCGAGTGACGCCTTCCTCACCTTACGGAAGAGCGTTCGGAAGTGACCGAGTTGGGCCTCAGCCTCGACGAAGAAGATGCCATGCGGCCCGTCGCGTACGACGGTATCCAGCTTAGGGACAGGACCGCCCGCGTACACCATTGCGGTTCCGGCTCCGCCGAAGCCGTCCAAATCGAAGGGGATGACGCGCACAGTGATGTGGGCGGCCTCGGAGAGCTCCAGGATACGAGCGAGCTGGACACGTACTGCAGCACGGTCACCGACCCTGATACGCAGTGCCGCCTCGTGGACCACTGCTTCATAAGGGACGGCGTCGGGGCGCTCGAAGATGGTCTTCCGCATCATTCGGTGCGCGACCCACTGCTCCACTTCGGTTGCCGGGAACTGTGGATTCACGTAGGTGAAAAGCCCGCGCGCGTAGTCCTCAGTCTGGAGGAGGCCCGGAACGTGCAAGAAGTCGACATCCCATCGATAAGTGGCGTGGTGCTCCAGTTCGGCGAGGTCCAGGAATTCCGCGGGTAGCGAGCCCCGGTACCGCTCCCACCAGCCGCGTGTCCGATCGGTGGCCATCGCGACCAGCGCTCCGATGAACCTCTCGTCTGCGCACGCGTAGTGGGCCGCGAGACGGCGCAGCCGCTCCTCGCTCACACCGGTGCGTCCCGACTCGATGTGACTGATCTGGACGTGGCTCACCCCGAGCAGCGCCGCCGCCTCTCGGGCTGCGAGCCCTGCCGCGTCGCGAAGTCTGCGCAGCTCGACCGCCAGGCGCATCTGCCGTGCCGTGGGTTCGGGCCTGAGAACCATCGCTTGTCCCTCGGTTCAACGCGCCCGCGAGCGCAACTCGTTCGGGGGGAGATAACTGGACCGGCTTGTCCCAGATGACATGTTAGCCCTACGTTCGGTGACGCGACGCACACTCTGCGGCACGCCGGGACCCCGGAAGCGCACCACTCCGTCCTGCCATGACGGCTGCGGCAATGCCACCGCCCGCCGACACCGCGCGACTCTCCAACCCCTCCGCCCCTGACAGGAGTTACGCATGCCCGACGACGATTCCTGGGAGTACACCCTCCACATCCCGCACGACCCCCGAGCCGTCACCGTCAGCCGCCGCACCCTCCGCCTGATCCTCACCCTCCACGGCCTGCCCCACCTGACCGACGTCGCCGAACTCCTGGCCACCGAGCTGGTCTCCAACGCCGTACGCCACACCAAGGGTCCCGCCGCCCTGCGGGTGCGCTGGTCGGCGGGTGTCCTGCGCATCGGGGCGTGGGACGCGGATCCCCGGCCGCCGGAGCCGTCGCCACCGCCGGACCGGGCCGTCGAGCTGGAGGACGGCCGCGGCCTGGCGCTCGTCCGGGCGTGCGCCGACCTGTGGGGATGGCAGCCGCTGGCCAGGGAGGGCAACCGGGGCAAGTACGTGTGGTGCGAGCTGACGGGAGCGGCGTGATCGTTTCTTCGCCCCTCGAACGGGTGATGAGCCCTCGATCGCCGGTACGACCGCCCCCGCACTCCCACAAGGTTGCGCACATGGTCACATCCACCCACGAGACCTCTCATCGGATCTTCCAGGATCACCCAGAGGTCCTCGCTCCGGTCTTCGAGGCGCTGGGGCTTCCGCCGCCCCTGAAGGCGATCGTCGAAGCCATCACCCCCGACGCGACCGAGATCAGACCGCTGGAACGCCGCGTCGACACGGTGCTGAAGGTGGAGCCGTCGGAGGGCGACGGCTTCCTGCTGGCCATCGAGGCCCAGACCAGGCGCGCTCCGGACAAGGGCGCCACCTGGGCGTACTACGTGAGCTACCTGTGCGCCAAGTTCGACCTGCCCGTGCTGCTCGTCGCCGTCTGCCGCAACCGGCCCACCGCCACCTGGGCAGCCGGACCCTTCGAATGCCGTGTCGGGCCCTGGGCGACGCAGGTCACCCGCCCCTTCGTGCTGGGGCCGGACACCGTCCCGAGGATCACCGACGAGTCAGAGGTGGCGCGGCAACCAGCACTGGCGACGCTCAGCGCCGTCGTACACAGCGAGAGCCAGGACATCGCCGCCATACTGGAATTGCTCGCCCGCGGGATGCGGACATTCGACAAGGCCACAGCCAAGTACTGGTCGGAATGGGTAGAGATCGGCCTGGAGGACACTCCAGCCCGCGAGACATGGAGAGAGCTGGAGAAGATGGTCATCACTTACTTCCCGGGCAAGGGCACTGTCTTCGAAGAGGCGTACTACGACGGCAAGGCCAAGGGCGAGGCCAAGGGCGAGGCCAAGGGCGTCCTGCGCATCCTGGAACTGCGCGGCCTCCCCGTCTCCGACGACGTACGCGAGCGCATCACCACCTGCACCGACCTCGCCCGCATGGACGACTGGCTCGACCGGGCCGGGACGGTCGAGCGCGCGGAGGACCTGTTCGACGAGGAGGAGCCGGAGCAGCCCGGCCGGGAGTGACGGACAGGACGATCACCTCACTCTGACCACCCAGCCCCATAGGCTGCCCGCATGAGCATCATCGGGGTCGGAATCGACGTCGCCGAGATCGAACGCTTCGGCGCGTCACTGGAGCGCACACCCTCGCTGGCACAGCGGCTGTTCCTGGAGAGCGAACTGCTGCTGCCCAGCGGGGAACGCCGCGGCACCGCCTCCCTCGCGGCCCGCTTCGCCGCGAAGGAGGCCCTCGCCAAGGCCCTCGGCGCCCCGGCGGGCCTGCACTGGACGGACGCCGAGGTGTACGTCGAGGACAGCGGGCAGCCGCGCCTGCGGGTGACCGGGACGGTGGCCGCCCGCGCCGCGGAACTCGGCGTGCAGTCCTGGCACGTGTCGCTGAGTCACGACGCGGGCGTGGCGTCGGCGGTCGTGATCGCCGAGGGCTAGCCGGCGGAGAGACGCACGTCCCACTCACCCATGTCACATCGTGCCGAGCCGGTCCGTCAGTGGTGTGTAGCCACCGCCAACGGCAGAGGAGCCCACGATGGAAGCCCGCCTGAACCTCTTCGGCAACCCGCTCGCGGACAAGGTCGTCAAGCACTTCGCCTCGGCGGGGAAGGCGCTCGAGAACTCCGCGCTGCCCGCCGCGACGGCGCAACTGGTGGTGCTCCGCGCCAGCCAGATCAACGGTTGCGGGGCCTGCGTCGACATGCACACCAAGGACGCCGCCGCGGCCGGGGAGACCTCGCTCCGCCTCAACCTGGTCGCGGCCTGGCGCGAGGCCACGGTCTTCACCGACGCCGAGCGCGCCGCCCTGGAGCTGGTGGAGCAGGGCACCCGGATCGCCGACGCGGCTGGCGGCGTCACGGACGAGGCCTGGGCGAACGCCGCCAAGCACTACGACGAGGAACAGCTCACCGCACTGGTCTCCGTCATCGCCGTCATCAACGCCTTCAACCGCCTCAACGTCATCACCCGGCAGCCCGCCGGCGACTACCAGCCCGGCCAGTTCGGGTGACCGAGAGCGACAGGCCCGGGGCCCGGGGCCGTCCCGTTCCGGCGGCGGCCACGGCCCCGGGCCCGGAGCACCCGGCTCAGTCCCGCTCCTCGTCCCCGACCGCGGCCTCGTACGCGAGGAGCGTGTCGACGAACATGCGCCGCTGATCCGGTGTCAGCGGCGCCAGCGCCTTGCGCCAGGCAGCCGCGCCCGGGGCGAGCCAGGCGGTGATCGCGGGCTGTTGGTCGGCTGTGATCGCGACGATCCGCCGGCGCCGGTCCGCCTCGTCCTCGCGCCGCTCCAGGATTCCCTGCCGGCTCAGGTCGCCGACCAGCAGGCTCGCCGTCGTCGGGGCGATGCCGAGTCGCCCGGCCAGCTCGTTCACCGTCATCGGCCCGTCGAAGAGCAGATAGGAGAGCAGGGAGAGATGGCGCGGAGCCAGTGAGAAGGAGCTCAGCGCCTCGGGCAGCGGAATCTTCTTCACCCGGCTCACCATCCGGGGCATGAGCAGCAGCAACGCCCTGACGGAGTCATCGACCCCGCCCCGCCCGTCGTCGCTGTCCCGCCCGGTGGCGCGCTCCCTGGACGTCGGCATGGCGTCGCACCCCCCTTTACCTTTGACCACAAAGGTGTTTTGCTGACAAAGCCTTGCTGCATCCGCATGGTACCGACCGGTGTGAACGGAGATTCCCATGCCTCACTTCAGCGTGCACATCCGAGAAGAGTCCCTCGACGGGACGGTCGAACCACAGCTCATCAAAGCCCTGACCGACGCGGTCGGCGCTGTCTACGGCGCGGACTTCCGCCGCCTCGTCGGAGTGGACCTGATCGGCGTCCCACAGCGCCGCCGGGGCATCGGCGGCGTACCGACCGGGAACACCGCGCCCCTCGTCACCCTCAGCATGCGAGAAGCCGCCTATCACGTTCCAGAGGTTCCCGATGCTCCCGCCCGCCTCGTCACCGCCATCACCGACGCGGTGACAGGCGTACTCGGCGAAGACGTCCGCGAACAGGTCATCGTGACGATCGCCGGTGTCCCGGAAGGCCGTACGGGAGTCGCCGGCGCGGTGGCCTGAGCCGTCACCTGCTCCTTGACCGTGGTGTCACCGGGCTGCCGTACGCCGTCGCCGACCGGCGGGCCGGCCGCCCCGGCCGCCCCGGCAGCGCCCCCGCCCCCGGTACGGGACACTCGACGGCATGCGTACTGCCTACAGCGTGGACACGGTAAGGACAGCCGAACGTGAGCTGATGGCACGGCTGCCGGAGGGGGCGCTGATGCAGCGCGCCGCCGCCGGGCTCGCCGCCGCCTGCGCGGATCTGCTCGGCCGGGTGTACGGCAGCCGGATCGTGCTGCTCGTCGGCAGCGGCGACAACGGAGGCGACGCTCTGTACGCCGGGGCCCGCCTGGCCCGGCGCGGCGCGGGCGTCGCGGCCGTCCTGCTCAGCCCCGACCGCGCGCACCCCGGCGGGCTCGCGGCGCTGCGCCGGGCCGGCGGCACGGTCGCCCGGCCCGGCACCGTCGAACAGCTGATCGACCGGGCCGGCCTCGTCGTCGACGGCATCGTGGGCATCGGCGGCAAGGGCGGCCTGCGCCCCGACGCCGCGGCCCTCGCCGAGCTCGCCGCCCGGTCCCGCGCGGCCGTGGTCGCCGTGGACCTCCCCAGCGGCATCGAGCCCGACACCGGCGAGGTGCGCGGCCCGGCCGTCCGCGCCGATCTGACCGTCACGTTCGGCACGCACAAGCCGGGCCTGCTCATCGATCCGGGGCGCGAGTACGCCGGTTCCGTACGCCTCGTCGACATCGGGCTCGCCCTGCCCGCCGAACCCGCCCTCGAAGCCCCGCAGCACGCCGACGTGGCCGCGCTGCTGCCCCGGCCGGCAGCCGAGAGCGACAAGTACCGCCGGGGTGTCGTGGGCATCGCCGCCGGGTCCGCCCGCTACCCCGGAGCGGCCGTCCTCGCCGTGTGGGGTGCGCTGCGCGGCGGCGCCGGAGCAGTGCGCTATGTGGGCCCGGCCGGGAACGCGGTGATCGCCCGCTTCCCGGAGACCCTGGTGTCGGACCAGGGCCCGAAACGGGCGGGCCGGGTCCAGGCCTGGGTCGTGGGCCCGGGCGCCGGGGACGACGCGGAACCCGTGGCCGAGGTCCTCGCCACCGACGTGCCCGTGCTCCTCGACGCGGACGGTCTGCGCCTCGCCGACCGGGACGCCGTACGCGCCCGTACCGCCCCCACGCTGATGACCCCGCACGCGGGCGAGGCCGCCGCGCTGCTCGGCACGGCGCGCGAGGAGGTGGAGGGCGCGCGGCTGTCGGCGGTGCGCGAACTCGCACGGCGCTATCGGGCGACCGTGCTCCTCAAGGGCTCCACCACGCTGATCGCCGATCCCGGCCGCGGCACGGTCCGCGTCAACCCGACCGGTACGCCCTGGCTGGCCACGGCGGGCAGCGGCGACGTCCTGTCCGGCCTCGCCGGTTCGCTGCTGGCCTCCGGGCTGACCGCCCAGGACGCCGCGAGCGCGGCCGCGTACGTCCACGGCCTCGCGGGCCGGTACGCCGCGGACGGCGCTCCGGCGGGCGCCCACGACGTGGCGGAGGCGATCCCGTCGGCCTGGCGCGACATCACGAGCTGACCGGACCGGCCGCCCTCCGCGTCACGAGCCGATCGAACCGGCCGCCCACAGCGTCAGGAGCCGACCGGCGGCCCTCCCGCGGAGGAGCGTGCCGCTCAGTAGCCCCGCTCGATCCGCTCCTGGGCCTCCCGCACCATCTCGAGGTACTCGATCTCCTCGCAGCGCGGCTTGCTGCCCATCCGGTAGAAGTCGAGGGAGTCGTCGAGGTGCTCGCCGAAGTCCTCGTCCGGCAGGTCCATCGCCAGCTCGCTGTGCACGCGCCCGGCCAGATCGTCCGATCTGGCGGGACGGTCCGCTACGCGCGTTGACATGCGGCGTACGGCATCACGAATACGTACGGACACGGCCACCCCAAACCCCCGAAACCCCCCGGCGACCCGGAAGAAGGCTCACTTCCGGCTCTCCGGACCGTATACCTGTTCGCCTCAAAGGTCCATACATTTCTCACAGGACGAACACAGTCACACACGCCCCGTCCCGCGTGATGGATCCCACCCGGTCACCGCGTTCAGATGCCCGTAACAATGGACTGTGATCTCACCGGTCTCCTCGTTGCCGCGGAGCGCCCACCGGCCCAGGCCGGAGGCGACTCCCTACGTCGACCTCACCCGTGCCGAGTGGAGCGCCCTGCGCGACAAGACGCCCCTCCCCCTCACCGCGGAGGAGGTGGAGAAACTGCGCGGCCTGGGCGACGTCATCGACCTCGACGAGGTACGGGACATCTACCTGCCGCTCTCGCGTCTGCTGAATCTGTACGTGGGCGCCACGGACGGCCTCAGGGGCGCCCTGAACACCTTCCTCGGCGAGCAGGGCTCCCAGTCCGGCACCCCGTTCGTCATAGGCGTCGCCGGCTCGGTCGCGGTCGGCAAGTCCACGGTCGCCCGCCTGCTCCAGGCCCTCCTCGCCCGCTGGCCCGAGCACCCGCGCGTGGAGCTCGTCACCACGGACGGCTTCCTGCTGCCGATGAAGGAGCTGAAGGAGCGCGGCCTGATGACGCGGAAGGGGTTCCCCGAGTCGTACGACCGCCGTGCGCTGACCCGTTTCGTCGCCGACATCAAGGCGGGCAAGGCCGAGGTGACGGCGCCCGTCTACTCCCATCTGATCTACGACATCGTCCCCGGTCAGAAGCTCACGGTGCGCCGCCCCGACATCCTCATCGTCGAGGGCCTGAACGTCCTCCAGCCCGCCCTGCCCGGCAAGGACGGCCGAACCCGGGTCGGTCTCGCCGACTACTTCGACTTCAGCCTGTACGTCGATGCCCGCACCGAGGACATCGAGCAGTGGTACCTCAACCGCTTCCGCAAGCTGCGCGAGACCGCCTTCCAGAACCCGTCGTCCTACTTCCGCAAGTACACCCAGGTCTCGGAGGAGGAGGCCCTCGACTACGCCCGGACGACCTGGCGGACCATCAACCGGCCGAACCTGACCGAGAACGTGGCCCCGACCCGCGGCCGCGCGACCCTGGTCCTGCGCAAGGGCCCCGACCACAAGGTGCAGCGGCTGAGCCTGCGCAAACTCTGACCCGTCCGCGTCATCCCCCGCCGCTACCCTGCGGGCATGCTGCATCTGCGTCTGATCACGCCGTCCGGGAGGACCGACGACGTGGTCCACCTGATCGAGAAGACGGTCGGCACCACCCATCTCGTGGTCCTGCCGGGCGCCGCCCGCGACCCCGTCGGGGACGTCGTGATGTGCGACGTGGCCCGCGAGGCGGGCGACGAGCTCCTCGCCACGCTGAAGGAGCTGGGGGTCGACCGGTCCGGGTCCATCGCCGTCGAGGACATCGACCTGTCACTGTCCGAGCGCGCCGAGAAGGCCGAGGCGGACGCCCCCGGCGAGAGCGCGGACGCGGTGCTGTGGGAGCACCTGGCGGAGGAGACGCACGAGGAGTCGACGCTCTCGGTCACGTACCTCGCGTTCATCACGCTGGCCACCATGATCGCGGCCTGCGGTGTGGTGCTCGACAACGCGATCCTGATCGTGGGCGCGATGGCGGTGGGCCCCGAGTTCGGCCCGCTCGCGGGGATCTCCACCGCCGTGGTGCGGCGGGCACCCCGTCTGGCGCTGCGTTCGCTGGTCGCGCTGCTGGCGGGCTTCGCGGTGGCCATGGCGCTGACGGTCGGGTTCAGCCTCTTCATGGACGCGCTCGGGCTGTTCTCAGCGGAGAAGCTGCACGGCGACCGGCCGAACACCGGCTTCGTGTACGCCCCCGACGCGTTCTCCTTCGTCGTGGCGGTGCTCGCGGGCGTGGCCGGCACCCTGTCGCTGACCTCCGCGAAGTCGGGCGCCCTGATCGGCGTCGCCATCTCGGTGACGACGGTCCCGGCCGCCGCCAACGCGGCCGTCGCCCTCAGCTACGGCGACACCGCCCAGACCTGGGGCTCCACCGAGCAGCTCCTGCTGAACCTGCTGGGCATCATCGTGGCCGGCACGCTCACACTGCTGGCCCAGAAGTGGTTCTGGGCCAGACAGCGCGCACGTACGGCCGCGGCCTCACGGAGCGCGTCGTAAGCGACCCGCGCCCCGCACAGGGGTCACCCGAGCGCGGACTTCACCACGTCCGCGAGCCTCGACGCCACGGACCGCGCCTGCTCCAGATCGGCGGCCTCGACCATGACCCGGACCAGCGGCTCGGTCCCGGAGGGCCGCAGCAGCACCCGTCCGGTGGTGCCGAGCTCCCGCTCGGCCTCGGCCACGGCCGTGGACAGCTCCGCGGACGTACCGACCCTCGACCTGTCGACGTCGGGCACGTTGATCAGCACCTGCGGCAGCCGCTCCATGACCGACGCGAGGTCCTTCAGGCTGCGGCCGGTCTGGGCGACCCGCGCGGCCAGCATCAGACCGGTGAGCGTGCCGTCGCCGGTGGTGGCGTGGTCGAGGATGATCACGTGCCCGGACTGCTCGCCGCCGAGGGCGTAGCCGTGCTCCTTCATCTCCTCCAGCACGTACCGGTCGCCGACCGCGGTGGAGACGACGGCGATGCCCTCCCGCTCCATGGCGAGCTTGAAGCCCAGGTTGGACATGACGGTCGCGACAACGGTGTCCGAGCGCAGCGCGCCCCGCTCCCGCATGGCCAGCGCCAGCACGGCGAGGATCTGGTCGCCGTCGACCTCGGTGCCCTCGTGGTCCACGGCGAGGCAGCGGTCGGCGTCACCGTCGTGCGCGATGCCGAGGTCCGCGCCGTGCTCGACCACGGCGGCGCGCAGCTTGTCCAGGTGGGTGGAGCCGCAGCCGTCGTTGATGTTGAGCCCGTCGGGCTCGGCGCCGATGGTGACGACCTCGGCGCCCGCGCGCGTGAACGCCTCGGGCGAGACCCGGGCGGCCGCGCCGTGCGCCTCGTCGAGGACGACCTTCAGCCCGTCGAGGCGGTGCGGGAGCACGCCGGTCAGGTGCTCGACGTACCGGTCGAAGCCCTCGCCGTACGCCGTGACGCGCCCGACGCCCGCACCGGTGGGCCGGTCCCAGGGCGCCCCGGTGCGGTGCTCCTCGTACACGGCCTCGATCCGGTGCTCAAGCTCGTCGGCGAGCTTGTGGCCACCGCGGGCGAAGAACTTGATGCCGTTGTCCGGCATGGCGTTGTGGCTGGCCGAGAGCATCACGCCGAGGTCGGCGCCGAGCGCGCCGGTGAGGTACGCGACCGCGGGGGTGGGCAGCACTCCGACGGTCAGCACGTCCACGCCCGCGCTGGCGAGGCCCGCCACCACGGCGGCCTCCAGGAACTCCCCGGACGCGCGCGGATCCCGTCCGACCACCGCCACCGGCTTGTGGCCCTCGAACGTACCCGCCTCGGCGAGCACGTGCGCCGCCGCCACGGAGAGGCCGAGAGCCATCTCGGCCGTCAGATCCGCGTTGGCGACACCGCGCACGCCGTCCGTGCCGAAGAGTCGTCCCACTGTGGTGTCCTCCGAACTTGCTGAAGAGTGTGCGGCTCATGCCCGAGTGTCAGGCGCCGCCGAAGCCACGTATACGCCACGGGCCTGTTTCCAGCCTGTCGGACTCAGTTCACCCGCTTGTGGTTGCACGGCTGATTCATATTGCCCTCAAGGCCACCGGCGCATAAGCCCGGGGTAGGAAAACGCCCCCCGTAAACGAACCGCCCCGGCGGCACGGGAGTGCCGCCGGGGCGATACATGCTGCGCGCGGCGCAGCGAGCGCGATTAGCGCTTGCTGTACTGCGGAGCCTTGCGGGCCTTCTTGAGACCGGCCTTCTTGCGCTCGACCGCACGGTCGTCGCGGCGGAGGAAGCCGGCCTTCTTGAGCGGGCCGCGGTTGTTGTCGACGTCGGCCTCGTTCAGGGCGCGGGCGACGCCCAGACGGAGGGCACCGGCCTGGCCGGAGACGCCGCCACCCGCGATACGGGCGATGACGTCGTAGCGGCCCTCGAGCTCGAGCACCTTGAAGGGCTCGTTGACCTCCTGCTGGTGCACCTTGTTCGGGAAGTAGTCCTCGAGGGTGCGGCCGTTGATCTTCCACTTGCCGGTGCCCGGAACGATCCGGACACGGGCGATGGCGTTCTTGCGACGGCCCAGGCCGGCGGCCGGCTGCGGCTCGCCGAAGCGGGAGGCGAGGGACTCGGAGGTGTACTCGCCCTCGAGCGGCACCTCGGTCTCGGTGGTGTAGCTGTCGATGTCGACGGTCTCGTCGATCGGCTGCTCAGCGGTGGTCTCGGCCACGATTCTCCTCAGATCTCTTTCAGCTTTTGGGGGTGGCCGGACTTACTGCGCGACCTGGGTGATCTCGAACGGCACCGGCTGCTGGGCAGCGTGCGGGTGCTGGTCGCCCGAGTAGACCTTCAGCTTGGAGAGCATCTGACGGCCGAGGCTGTTCTTGGGAAGCATGCCCTTGACGGCCTTCTCGACCGCCTTCTCCGGGTTCTTCGCCAGCAGCTCGTCGTAGCGGACGGAGCGCAGACCACCCGGGTAACCGGAGTGGCGGTACGCCATCTTCTGGGTCCGCTTGTTGCCGGACAGGTGCACCTTGTCGGCGTTGATGATGATGACGAAGTCACCAGCGTCGACGTGCGGCGCGTAGATGGGCTTGTGCTTGCCACGCAGCAGGGTGGCGGCAGTGGTGGCCAGACGGCCCAGGACGACGTCCTGAGCGTCGATGACGTGCCACTGACGCGTCACATCGCCGGGCTTGGGGCTGTACGTACGCACGGTTCGTAGCCTTCGCTTCTTCAGTGAGGTTCCAGACAAAGGTCACCGAAGACGATCACGACAGCCCTGACCCCACAACGGTGACGCAAACCGTGTGCGGGTCGCTGGTCATCGGCCCGGTGGACCGGTGTAAGGGCCCCTCACGTGAGAATGAGCAAGCCAATACACACAACGAACATGCAGGATAGCCGTCCCGCCCCGGACGGGTCAAAACGGTGCCCCACCCACCGATCCACACAGGCCACCCGGCCCGCCACCGCGAACCCGGACGCGCCGGCCCGGCAGAAGACGGCCGGGCCGCCCGTACATGTCTCCCTTGCCCGTACACATGCCACCCTTGCCGCACTCGCTCAGGTAACGGCAGCGCCTCAAGTGCCGCACAGGGCCGGGCGGCGGCTCCGCCCCCGTCTAAAATGCGCCCCATGAGTTTTGGGCAAGGGGGGGAGCCCCGATGGGACCCGTGGACACCGGGTTCCCAGCAGCCGCAGTGGTCCGAGCAGAGCAACGACACCCCTGACTGGGCGGCGCTCGCCGAGGCGTCCGAGGCCCGCAACAAACGCCGCCGGCTGTGGATGATCGGCGGCGGCGCCCTCGCCACGCTCGCGGTCGGCGCCATCGTCGCCGTGGCCGTGGTCAGCGCGAACGGCGACGCCGAGGCCTCGGACAACACCTCCGGCGGCCAACCGGCCACCGCGGACATCCCGAGCGCGAGCGACGAGCCCGCACCGTCCTTCGCCCCGACCTCGGCCCCGCCCCCGCTGGACCCGAAGGACTTCATCGCCAGCGCGAAGAAGGACACCGCGCCGATCAGCGCCGAGACCCTGTTCCCGGGCACGCGGCTGACCGCGGGCGGCACGGTCTACCAGAAGGGCGCCACGGCCTCCACGACCGACTGCGCCTCCGCCGTCCAGGGCTCCCTCGACCAGGTCCTGGCCACCAACGACTGCACCCGTGTGATGCGGGTCACGTACAGCAAGGACGGCGTCGCGGTCACGGTCGGCGTCGCGCTGTTCGACACGGAGGCCCAGGCCACCAAGGTCAAGCAGACCGCCGACAAGAAGAGCATCGTCACCTCGCTGCCCGGCGACGGCGTCCCAGCGTTCTGCCGTACGGCGATCTGCCGCTCGACGACGAACTCCTACGGTCGCTACGCGTACTTCACGATCGCCGGCTTCACCGACGGCAAGGACGTGACGGAGCAGGACACCGCGGTCTTCGCCGCCGGTGACAACCTGGAGGAGTTCACCTTCCAGCGGATCCGCGAACGCGGCGAGGCACAGGCGTCGGCCGCGGCCGACCAGTAGCGGACGGGCCGGACCGCTCGCCCTGGGCCGTCTCCTAGCAGCATCCGGCCGCGGCGGCCCCCGGCAGACTCCGCCGGTTCCGCGCCTCCTTGTTCCGCGCGGCCAGCAGCTCGTCGGCGGGGTACCCGACCTCCTCCAGCGTCAGCCCGTGCGGCCGTACGACGTGGACGGCGGAGTCCCGTACCCCGGCGGCCAGCACCTTGCCCGGCCAGTCGGGCGGCCGGTGGCCGTCGCCGACGAACAGCAGCGCCCCGATCAGCGAGCGCACCATGTTGTGACAGAAGGCGTCGGCCCGCACGGTCGCGGTGATGATCCCGTCGGCCCCCCGCACCAGGCTGAGCTCCTGGAGCGTACGGATGGTCGTGGCGCCCTCGCGCCGCTTGCAGTAGGCGGCGAAATCGTGCTCCCCGAGCAGCGCCCGGGCCGCCTCGTTCATGGCGTCCACGTCGAGCGGCCAGTCGTGCCAGAGGACGTGGTTCCGCAGCAGCGGGTCGACGCCGCCCGGGTTGTCGGTGACCCGGTAGGCGTAGCGCCGCCAGATCGCCGAGAACCGCGCGTTGAAGCCCGCGGGCGCCTCGGTGAGCGACCAGACCCGCACATCCTTGGGCAGCCGCCCGGCGAGCCGCTTGAGCAGCTTCTCCTCGTGCTCCGCCCACAGCTCCCCGGGCAGGTCCACATGGGCCACCTGCCCGCGCGCGTGCACCCCGGCATCGGTCCGCCCGGCCACGGTGAGCTCGTACGTCGTGTCCCTCGTCCGCGTCACGGTCCGCAGGGCGTCCTCGATCTCCCCCTGTACGGTCCGCCGCCCTCCGGCCTGCTTCGCCCAGCCGGAGAACTGGGTCCCGTCGTACGACAGGTCCAGCCGCACCCGTACGAACCCGGGCTCTACCTCGTCACTCACACACAGATCCTCTCAAGTACGCAGAGTACGCAGGGACGCGAAAGCGGGCCCGCCCCGGAGGACGGACCCGCTGTTCGACGTCAGGCAGAGCCTCAGGCGTCCTTCGACTCCTCGGCCGGAGCCTCGGTGGCCTCGGCCTCGGTGGCCTCCTCCGCCTTGGTCTCCTCGGCCTTGGCTGCCTCGGACTCCTTGACCGCACGCTTGGTGGCGGCCTCGGCCTCGCCGGTGGCCTGCTGCGCGACCGTCAGCGCCTCGACCAGCTCGATGACGGCCATGGGCGCGTTGTCGCCACGGCGGTTACCGATCTTGGTGATGCGGGTGTAGCCACCCGGACGGTTCTCGTACCGCGGGCCGATCTCGGTGAAGAGCGTGTGGACGACGCTCTTGTCCGTGATGACCTGGAGCACCTGACGGCGGTTGTGAAGGTCGCCCTTCTTCGCCTTGGTGACCAGACGCTCGGCGTACGGCCGCAGACGGCGGGCCTTCGCCTCGGTGGTCGTGATCTTGCCGTGCTCGAACAGCGCCTTCGCGAGGTTCGCGAGGAGCAGCTTCTCGTGCGCGGCGCTGCCACCCAGACGGGCACCCTTGGTGGGCTTCGGCATGGTGTTTCTCCTAGGTGTCTGCCCCGGCCGTATCAGGTACCGGAGTCAGTATCCGAGCAGGCGGTCGCCTGTCGGAGATCCGGAGGCAGCCCCGCAGGGGCGCCTCCGGAAGGGGCGCGGGACGGTGTCGATATGCGACTCCGTCGCGTGGGCGCGACCAAGTGCAGCGCTCCCGCACCCAGGTACGGACCGTCAGTCCCGAGCTGTCAGTACTGCTCGGTCTCGACGAACCCGGCGTCCGCGTCGTCGTCCGCGCCGAAGGCGTCGGCCGCAGCGGTCGGGTCGAATCCGGGCGGGCTGTCCTTCAGGGCCAGGCCCATGCCGGCCAGCTTCGCCTTGACCTCGTCGATCGACTTCGCACCGAAGTTGCGGATGTCGAGCAGGTCGGCCTCGGAACGCGCCACGAGCTCACCCACGGAGTGGATGCCCTCGCGCTTGAGGCAGTTGTACGACCGAACGGTGAGCTCCAGCTCCTCGATCGGCAGCGCCAGGTCGGCGGCCAGGGCGGCGTCCGTCGGGGACGGACCCATGTCGATGCCCTCGGCGTCGATGTTCAGCTCGCGGGCGAGACCGAACAGCTCGACCAGCGTCTTACCGGCGGAGGCCATGGCGTCACGCGGACGCATCGCCTGCTTGGTCTCGACGTCGACGATCAGCTTGTCGAAGTCGGTGCGCTGCTCGACACGCGTGGCCTCGACCTTGTACGTGACCTTGAGCACCGGCGAGTAGATGGAGTCGACCGGGATACGGCCGATCTCCTGGCCCACCTGCTTGTTCTGCACGGCGGAGACGTAGCCGCGACCGCGCTCGACGGTCAGCTCCATCTCCAGCTTGCCCTTGCCGTTGAGCGTGGCGAGGACGAGGTCGGGGTTGTGGACCTCGACACCGGCCGGGGGCGCGATGTCGGCGGCGGTGACCAGACCCGGGCCCTGCTTGCGCAGGTACATCACGACCGGCTCGTCGTGCTCCGAGGAGACGACCAGCTGCTTGATGTTGAGGATCAGGTCGGTGACGTCCTCCTTGACGCCCGGCACGGTGGTGAACTCGTGCAGGACACCGTCGATCCGGATCGAGGTGACGGCGGCACCCGGGATCGAGGAGAGGAGCGTACGGCGGAGGGAGTTGCCGAGGGTGTAGCCGAAGCCCGGCTCCAGCGGCTCGATCACGAACCGGGAGCGGAACTCGTCGACGACCTCTTCGGTCAACGAGGGACGCTGAGCGATCAGCATGTGTGGATCAATTCCTTCAGTCGTGGGCGCCCGCTATATGACGCCCGACAGATCCGCACCGCGGAACGGTGCGGGTACTGCAAGGGTACGGGCGATACGGCCCCATAGCAGGAGCCGTACCGCCCGAAAACCTTCAGCCCTGGGGGCCGTACGTCAGACGCGACGACGCTTCGGCGGACGGCAGCCGTTGTGCGGGGTCGGGGTGACGTCCTGGATGGAGCCGACCTCGAGACCGGTCGCCTGCAGCGAACGGATGGCCGTCTCGCGGCCCGAGCCCGGGCCCTTCACGAAGACGTCGACCTTGCGCATGCCGTGCTCCTGCGCGCGGCGGGCGGCCGACTCGGCGGCCATCTGCGCGGCGAAGGGGGTGGACTTGCGCGAGCCCTTGAAGCCGACGTGGCCGGCGGAGGCCCAGGAGATCACGTTGCCGGACGGGTCCGTGATCGAGACGATCGTGTTGTTGAACGTGCTCTTGATGTGCGCGTGGCCGTGAGCGACGTTCTTCTTTTCCTTGCGGCGCACCTTCTTGGCAGCGCCCTGACGACCCTTGGGGGGCATCTCTTATCTCCTACGGGAGGTGGTCGGTCCTACAGCGAAGACCGTGGACAGGTGTCCGCTGCGGACTACTTCTTGCCCGGCTTCTTCTTGCCGGCGATGGCGCGACGCGGGCCCTTGCGGGTACGGGCGTTCGTGCTGGTGCGCTGACCCCGGACGGGCAGACCGCGGCGGTGACGGAGACCCTGGTAGCAACCGATCTCCACCTTGCGGCGGATGTCGGCCTGGATCTCACGACGGAGGTCACCCTCGGTCTTGATGTTGTTGTCCACGTACTCGCGGATCGCGACGAGCTGCTCCTCGGAGAGGTCGCGAACGCGGGTGTTGGGGTCGATGCCGGTCTCGGCCAGCGTCTGCTGCGAAAGGGTCCGGCCGATGCCGAACACGTAGGTGAGGGCGACTTCCACGCGCTTGTCGCGCGGGATGTCAACACCGGAAACGCGTGCCATTCAATGGCTCCAGTTGATCTTCGGAGGTCTTCCGCAGTACCGGTTCCCAGCCGCCGTACGAGGTACGAACTGGGTCCCCGGCCTCCGACCGGGGGTGTCGGACCGCTCTGCGGCGGCCCGGTCCTGCGTATGAACATATTCAGCTTGCGTCGCGCGCGATCTGCGGATGCAGAGGTGCGGTCGTGCGTCAGCCCTGGCGCTGCTTGTGGCGCGGGTTGTCGCAGATGACCATGACCCGGCCGTGACGGCGGATCACCCTGCACTTGTCGCAGATCTTCTTGACGCTCGGCTTGACCTTCATGGGGTGAGGTTCTCCGGGTCAGTTGCCGGCGGTCCCGCACGGGGCGGGACGTGGGCAAGATCTACTTGTAGCGGTAGACGATCCGGCCACGCGTCAGGTCGTACGGAGACAGCTCCACCACGACCCGGTCGTCAGGGAGGATGCGGATGTAGTGCATGCGCATCTTGCCGCTGATGTGTGCCAGGACCTGGTGGCCGTTCTGGAGCTCGACCTTGAACATGGCGTTCGGCAGAGACTCGACGACAGTGCCCTCGATCTCGATGGCACCTTGCTTCTTGGCCACGCTTCGCCCTTCGGAATCGACTACCTTGATCGACCCCTGCACTTTCCCTTACGGGCGCATGCGGACATGCGGGTGCACAAGAGCCGACGAGTCAGTCTACGTCAGCGCACCCAAAAACACGAATCGGGAAAGACTGCCCAGGGAGCGAGATCCTTAAGCGGCCGCTCGGGCAGCATCACCGGACAAGATCATAAAGCGGCCGCCCCGACAGGAGCGGCCGCTGCCCTGGGTCCTTACGCCAGCGGATCCGGCGCCGCCGTGATCCCGTACTCCGCCAGCTTCGCCCTGCCGCCGTCCGGCGCCGTCAGCACCAGCGGACCCTCCTCCGTCAGCGCCACCGAGTGCTCCCAGTGCGAGGACCACGTACCGTCCGTCGTGATGACGGTCCAGTCGTCCTGTTTCGCACGCCGCTCTCGCGGGATCGGCGCCGGGGCGCCTCACAAGCTTCGAGCGGCTGCGCCGGCCTCCGACCGGCGGTCGTGGCGCGGGCCGCCGTCAGGCCAGCGGATCCGGCGCCGCCGTGATCCCGTACTCCGCCAGCTTCGCCCTGCCGCCGTCCGGCGCCGTCAGCACCAGCGGGCCCTCCTCCGTCAGCGCCACCGAGTGCTCCCAGTGCGAGGACCACGTACCGTCCGTCGTGATGACGGTCCAGTCGTCCTCCAGCACCTCGGTCTTCGGGGTGCCGAGGGAGACCATGGGCTCGATCGCGAGGCAGAAGCCGGGGACCAGCTTGGGGCCCTTGCCGCGCCGGCGCTCGACGTAGTTCAGCAGGTGCGGGTCCATGTGCATCTCGGTGCCGATGCCGTGGCCGCCGTAGTCCTGGACGATGCCGTACTTGCCGCCGCCCGGCTTCGGCTGGCGGCGGATGTACGTCTCGATGGCACGGGAGATGTCGACGAGCCGGTTGCCCTGCTTCATCGCCGCGATGCCCGCCCACATCGACTCCTCGGTGACCCGGGAGAGCTCGATCAGCTCCGGAGCGTGGCCGGAGCCCACGAAGGCCGTGTAGGCCGCGTCGCCGTGCCAGCCGTCGACGATCGCTCCGCAGTCGATGGAGATGATGTCGCCGTCCTTGAGAACGGTCTTGTCGTCCGGGATGCCGTGCACGACGACCTCGTTCACCGAGGTGCAGATCGTCGCGGGGAAGCCGCCGTACCCGAGGAAGTTCGACTTGGCGCCGTGCTCCGCGAGCACCTTGCGGGCCACCTCGTCGAGGTCCTTGGTCGTGGCACCCGGGACCGCCGCCTCACGGGTTGCCGCGTGGATGGCGGCGACGACCAGCCCCGCCTCGCGCATCTTCGCGATCTGCTCGGGGGTCTTGATCTGCACCATGGCGGCAACGGCCTTTCTGGACCGGGGAGTGTACGGACACCATCAACGATAAGGGCGCGGGTACCCCGGCCCCGGACCCGCCCACACGTCGGCCGCGGCCCCAACACGGGGACCGCGGCCGGAACGGCACTGCTTACTTGTCGTCGCTCTTGGCCTTGAGCGCTTCCATCGCGCGCTGCGTGACCTCGTCCACCGCGCCCAGAGCCGAGATCGTCACGACCAGGTCCTGGCCCTTGTAGTAGTCGATGATCGGCTCGGTCTGCGTGTGGTAGACGTCCAGCCGCTTACGGACGGTCTCCTCGGCGTCGTCGTCGCGCTGGTACAGCTCGCCGCCGCACTCGTCGCAGACGCCCTCCTGCTTCGGCGCCTTGTACGAGACGTGGTAGACGTGCGACGAGTCGTTGCGGCAGATACGGCGGCCCGCGATCCGCTTGACGACCTCCTCGTCGGGAACCTCGAGGTCCAGCACGGCGTCCAGCTTCAGGCCCTCGGTCTTCAGCGTCTCGTCCAGCGCCTCGGCCTGCGATACGTTCCGCGGGAACCCATCGAGCAGGAAGCCGTTCTGCGCGTCCGGCTGCTCCATCCGGTCCTTGGCCATCGCGATGGTGACCTCGTCCGGAACCAGGTTGCCCGCGTCCATGTAGGACTTGGCAAGCTTGCCCAGCTCCGTCTGCCGGCTGATGTTGGCACGGAAGAGGTCGCCCGTGGAGATGTGCGGGATCGACAGATTCTTGGCAAGGAACGCGGCCTGAGTTCCCTTGCCGGCGCCCGGCGGCCCGACGAGGACGATTCGCATCAGCGGAGGAACCCTTCGTAATTGCGCTGCTGGAGCTGGCTCTCGATCTGCTTCACCGTCTCCAGGCCCACACCCACGATGATCAGGATGCTGGTCCCGCCGAACGGGAAGTTCTGGTTTGCCCCGAAACCAGCCAACGCCATTGTCGGCACGAGAGCGATCAGACCCAAGTACAGCGAGCCCGGCCAGGTGATCCGGTTGAGCACGTACGAAAGGTACTCAGCGGTCGGTCGGCCAGCCCGGATGCCCGGGATGAAGCCACCATACTTCTTCATGTTGTCCGCGACTTCCTCGGGGTTAAACGAGATGGCCACGTAGAAGAACGCGAAGAAGACAATGAGGAAGAAGTAGATGGTGATGTGGATGGGCGCCGCGGTGTCCGCCAGGTTCCGCTGGATCCAAGCCGCCCAGCCGGCCGTGGAGTTCGAGAACTGCACGATCAGAGCCGGAATGTAGAGCAGCGACGACGCGAAGATGACGGGGATCACACCCGCCTGGTTCACCTTCAGCGGGATGTACGTCGACGTACCGCCGTAGGACCGGCGGCCGATCATGCGCTTCGCGTACTGCACCGGGATGCGCCGCTGGGCCTGCTCGACGAAGACCACGAGCGCGACCATGACCAGGCCGACCGCGATCACGGTGCCGAACTCGATCCAGCCGCCCGCGAGGTCGCCCTGCTTCTTGATGGCCCACAGGGAGGACGGGAAGGTGGCGGCGATCGAGATGAACATCAGGATCGACATGCCGTTGCCGATGCCGCGGTCGGTGATCAGCTCACCGAGCCACATGACGAGGGCCGTACCGGCGGTCATCGTGATGACCATCGTGATCGTGACGAAGATCGACCGGTCCGGGACGATGGAGCTCGCCACGGGGCAGCCGGAGAAGAGCGAGCCGCTGCGGGCGGTGGCCACGAGACCGGTGCCCTGGAGGATCGCCAGCGCGACCGTCAGGTACCGCGTGTACTGCGTGATCTTCGCCGTGCCCGACTGGCCCTCCTTCTTGAGGGCTTCGAGGCGGGGAATTACCACGGTCAGCAACTGCAGAATGATGCTCGCCGTGATGTACGGCATGATGCCCAGCGCGAAGATCGTGATCTGCAGCAGCGCGCCACCACTGAACATGTTGACAAGACCGAACAGGCCCTGGTTGGCATTCGCCTGTTCGATACAGAACTGGACGTTCTTGTAGTCGACGCCGGGGATCGGGATGTGCGTACCGATCCGGTAGATCACGATGATACCGAGCGTGAAGAGCAGCTTCTTGCGCAGGTCGGGCGTCTTGAACGCCCGGGCGAACGCGGTGAGCACGGTGCCTCCTGCGACCCCTCGCATGCACTACGCGCGAGGCATTGGTCTCGATAGTCCGAATTTTTAGTATTTCCGCTGGCAGTCCAGAAGCAGCCAGTCGCGCGCTACCTTACCTGGCCGCGGCCGTCACAATCCTGCACCCATTCCACTCCCCTTCCGGTCCGTGCGCTCCAGGACCGACAGTCGCTACGTGACATGCGACACAGCAACCGTCCAGTCATTGATCACTACGTATCCTCCTAGGGCCCTTGGGCATGGACACGCCCAGAAATAACCCAAAAGGGGGCACAATGAGCAGCATTGCAAAAAGGCGCATCCTGACTGCGCTTGCCCTTCCCCTCACCGCGACCGCCGCAGTCGCAATCGCAGCTACCCCTGCCGCCGCAGCCGAGATTCGTGCGAGCGTCTACACCACGGACGACAATCCCGGCGGCATGGGCAACTGGAACGGTGACAAGAGCTCGAGCAGCTCCACCGAGGTCTGGAATGCATGCGACCACCAGTCAGATGGCCTGCGCGCCGTCACCACCCTCAGCTACAACGGCAGCTCCTGGGAAGTTCACGACGCAGATGGCGCCAATGGCGTGTGCAAGCTGAGGGACGACATCAACATCCCTGAAGGCGCCACGGTCTCGATAAAGATCTGCCTGCAGGACGGAGCCAACGGCACTCCGAGGTTCTGCCGTTCCACCAGCGGCAAGGCCTGAGGCAGCAGCGCAGCCGTAGCGCATCACATATAGAGAAACCAAGAGGCGGGTCGGAACGTACAGTTCCGACCCGCCTCTCGCTAGTCAGCTCAGACGAGCTCGGTGACGCTACCGCCGGCGGCGGTGATCTTCTCCTTGGCGGAGCCGGAGACGGCGTCGACCGTCACCTGCAGCGCCACGGAGACCTCGCCCTGGCCCAGGACCTTGACGAGGCTGTTCTTGCGAACGGCGCCCTTGGCGACCAGGTCCGCGACCGTGACCTCGCCACCCTCGGGGTAGAGGGCCGCGAGCTTGTCCAGGTTGACGACCTGGTACTCGGTCTTGAACGGGTTCTTGAAGCCCTTCAGCTTCGGGAGACGCATGTGGAGCGGCATCTGGCCACCCTCGAAGCTCTCCGGAACCTGGTAGCGGGCCTTGGTGCCCTTGGTACCACGACCGGCCGTCTTACCCTTCGACGCCTCACCACGACCGACACGGGTCTTGGCGGTCTTGGCGCCCGGGGCGGGACGGAGGTTGTGGATCTTCAGCGGGTTCTGCTCCGCCATGATCAGTCGACCTCCTCGACCGTCACGAGGTGGCGGACGGTGTGCACCATGCCGCGGAACTCGGGGCGGTCCTCCTTGACGACCACGGTGTTGATCCCCTTGAGACCAAGCGACCGCAGAGTGTCACGGTGGTTCTGCTTGCTGCCGATGTAGGACTTGACCTGCGTAATCTTGAGCTGCGCCATGATTACGCACCCGCCCCGGCACGCGCACGCAGCAGGGCCGCGGGGGCGACGTCCTCGAGCGGCAGACCACGGCGGGCCGCGATCTCCTCGGGACGCTGCAGACCCTTCAGGGCCTCCACGGTGGCGTGCACGATGTTGATGGCGTTGTCGGAGCCGAGCGACTTCGACAGCACGTCGTGGATACCGGCGCACTCGAGCACGGCGCGCACCGGACCACCGGCGATAACACCGGTACCCGGGGACGCGGGCTTGAGCAGCACGACGCCGGCAGCCTTCTCACCCTGGATGGGGTGGGGGATGGTGCCCTGGATACGGGGGACCTTGAAGAAGTGCTTCTTGGCCTCCTCGACACCCTTGGCGATGGCGGCCGGCACCTCCTTGGCCTTGCCGTAACCGACACCCACGGTGCCGTCACCGTCGCCCACCACGACCAGCGCGGTGAAGCTGAAGCGACGACCACCCTTCACAACCTTGGCGACGCGGTTGATCGCGACGACGCGCTCGACGTACGCGGTCTTCTCGGCGGCAGCAGCGCCGCCGTCACGGCCCTTCCGGTCCCGCCGCTCGCCGCCACCGGCACCGCCACCGCGGCGCTGGGGTCCAGCCATTGGATTTACCTCTCTCTTTCCGCTAGCTACGCAGCGAGCTCAGAACTTGAGCCCGGCCTCGCGGGCGGCGTCGGCGAGGGCCGCGATGCGACCCGCGTACCGGTTACCACCACGGTCGAACACGACAGCGTCGACGCCGGCGGCCTTGGCACGCTCGGCAACCAGGGCGCCGACCTGCTTGGCCTGCGCCGACTTGTCGCCCTCGCCACCGCGGACGGACGTGTCCAGGGTGGACGCGGACGCCAGCGTGTGACCCTTGAGGTCGTCGATGACCTGGGCCACGATGTGGCGGTTCGAGCGCGTCACGACCAGGCGCGGACGCTCGGCCGTACCCGAGACCTTCTTGCGGATCCGGATGTGGCGGCGCTTGATGGCGGCGCGCTTGTAGGCGTCGCCCTTGGCGATCTTCTGCCCGTATGCCATGGCTTACTTACCCGCCTTTCCGACCTTGCGGCGGATGACTTCGCCCTCGTACTTGACACCCTTGGCCTTGTACGGGTCGGGCTTGCGCAGCTTGCGGATGTTGGCCGCGACCTCGCCCACCTTCTGCTTGTCGATGCCCTCGACCGAGAAGCGGGTCGGGGACTCCACCTTGAAGGTGATGCCCTCGGGCGCCTCGATGGTGATCGGGTGGCTGTAACCGAGCGCGAACTCGAGGTTCGAGCCCTTGGCGGTCACGCGGTAACCGACACCGCTGATCTCGAGCTTCTTCACGTAACCCTGGGTCACGCCGGTGATCATGTTCGCCACCAGCGTGCGGGACAGGCCGTGCAGGGCCTTGTTCTGACGCTCGTCGTTCGGGCGGGTGACGTTCAGCACGCCGTCCTCGCCCTTAGCGATCTCGATCGGCGCCGCGATGGTGTGGGCGAGGGAGCCCTTGGGGCCCTTCACCTGCACCGTGCGGCCGTCGATGGTGACGTCCACGCCGGCGGGAACCGCGATGGGGAGCTTGCCGATGCGCGACATAGCTGTTTCCTCCGTTCCCTTCTGCTACCAGACGTAGGCGAGGACTTCCCCACCCACGCCCTTCTTGCCGGCCTGCTTGTCGGTGAGGAGCCCGTGGGACGTGGAGATGATCGCCACGCCGAGGCCGCCGAGCACCTTCGGCAGGTTGGTGGACTTCGCGTAGACCCGGAGACCGGGCTTGGAGATCCGCTTGATGCCCGCGATGGAGCGCTCACGGTTCGGGCCGAACTTCAGCTCGAGGACGAGGTTCTTGCCGACCTCGGCGTCCTCGACCTTCCAGCCCGTGATGAAGCCCTCCTGCTGGAGGATCTCCGCGATGTGCGACTTGATCTTCGAGTGCGGCATCGCCACGGAGTCGTGGTACGCCGAGTTCGCGTTCCGCAGACGCGTAAGCATGTCTGCGATCGGATCAGTCATGGTCATGAATTGGCCTTCGGCCTCTCTCGCCGGGGTTTCCTGGTGCGCCATCCCTCTCCCCGATCCGAGACGGGGCGGGTGCGGCGCGGTGGACCTACGGCGTAGTAAGTCGTACGGGCGCGACAGGCGCCCAACCCCACAAGCCTAAGGCATGTGAGCTGGGCGTCCTGCCGACCCAGATGCTTACCGAGAGCCTTGGGAATCCCGAATAGGGGGGATTACCAGGAGCTCTTGGTCACGCCCGGCAGCTCGCCGCGGTGAGCCATCTCACGAAGGCACACACGGCACAGGCCGAACTTGCGGTACACGGAGTGCGGACGGCCACACCGCTGGCAGCGGGTGTACGCGCGCACGGCGAACTTCGGCTTACGGGCAGCCTTCGCGATCAGAGCCTTCTTCGCCATCTCGCTCACGCCTCCTTGAAGGGGAAGCCGAGGTGACGGAGGAGCGCGCGGCCCTCTTCGTCGTTGGTCGCCGTGGTCACCACGGTGATGTCCATACCCCGGACGCGGTCGATCTTGTCCTGGTCGATCTCGTGGAACATGACCTGCTCGGTGAGACCGAAGGTGTAGTTGCCACGGCCGTCGAACTGCTTGGGGGACAGACCACGGAAGTCGCGGATGCGCGGCAGCGCGAGCGACAGGGTGCGGTCCAGGAACTCCCACATGCGGTCGCCACGGAGCGTGACGTGGGCACCGATCGGCTGACCCTCACGCAGCTTGAACTGCGCGATGGACTTCCGGGCCTTGGTCACGGCCGGCTTCTGGCCGGTGATCGTGGTGAGGTCGCGGATGGCGCCCTCGATCAGCTTGGAGTCGCGGGCGGCGTCGCCCACACCCATGTTGACCACGATCTTCACGAGGCCGGGGGTCTGCATGACGTTCTCGTACTTGAACTCGTCCTGCAGCTTGCCCGCGATCTCCTCGCGGTACTTCGTCTTCAGACGCGGAGTGGTGGTGGTAGCCATCAGATGTCCTCACCCGTCCGCTTGGCAACGCGGATCTTGTTGCCGTTGTCGTCGAAGCGGTAACCGACGCGGGTCACGACCTTCTGGCCGTCCTTCTCCACGACGAGCTGAACGTTGCTCACGTGAATCGGGGCCTCGGTCGTCACGATGCCGCCGGCCTGGGAACCGCTGGCGGTCGGGCCGGCCTTGGTGTGCTTCTTGACCCGGTTGACACCCTCGACCAGGACACGGTCCTCGCGGGGGAAGGCCGCGATGACCTTGCCCTGCTTGCCCTTGTCCTTACCGGTGATGACCTGGACCAGGTCGCCCTTCTTGATCTTCATGCTTACAGCACCTCCGGCGCGAGCGAGATGATCTTCATGAACTTCTTCTCGCGCAGCTCACGGCCGACCGGGCCGAAGATACGGGTGCCGCGAGGGTCGCCGTCGTTCTTCAGAATGACGGCGGCGTTCTCGTCGAAGCGGATGTACGAGCCGTCCGGACGGCGGCGCTCCTTGACGGTGCGAACGATGACCGCCTTGACGACGTCACCCTTCTTCACGTTGCCACCGGGGATCGCGTCCTTGACGGTGGCGACGATGACGTCACCGATGCCCGCGTAGCGGCGACCGGAACCACCGAGCACACGGATGCAAAGGATCTCCTTCGCACCAGTGTTGTCGGCGACGCGCAGTCGCGACTCCTGCTGGATCACGTCTATCTCCTGATCGTCTGCCGGTTCCCTCCGGGGGTTCTACGTCCGGAGAGCCTGGCGGAACTGTCCTGCGGGGGTGCCCGCAGGAATTACTTTGGCCTCTCGTGGGCGAACACCCGGCCGGGGGGCTTTGCGGCCCCCCGGCGGGGTCAGCGGGGGCGGACCCCCGCTTTGATTACTTCGCCTTCTCGAGGATCTCGACGACGCGCCAGCGCTTCGTCGCGGACAGCGGCCGGGTCTCCATGAGGAGGACGCGGTCGCCGACACCCGCGGCGTTCTGCTCGTCGTGGGCCTTGAGCTTGTTCGTACGGCGGATGACCTTGCCGTACAGGGCGTGCTTCACGCGGTCCTCGACGGCGACGACGACGGTCTTGTCCATCTTGTCGCTGACGACGAGACCCTCGCGGGTCTTGCGGAAGCCGCGCGCCTCAGTGTTCTCAGTCACGTTGTTCTCGCTCATCAGGCGTTCTCCACCGTCTCGATGCCCAGCTCACGCTCGCGCATCAGGGTGTAGATCCGCGCGATGTCCTTGCGGACCGCCTTCAGACGGCCATGGTTCTCGAGCTGACCGGTCGCCGCCTGGAAGCGGAGGTTGAACAGCTCTTCCTTGGCCTCGCGGAGCTTCGCGAGAAGCTCCTCGTTGCCCAGCTCGCGCAGCTCGGACGCCTTGGTACCGGCCGACATCACGCTTCACCTGCCTCGCGCTTGACGATCCGGCACTTCATCGGCAGCTTGTGGGCGGCACGAGTCAGCGCCTCACGGGCGATCTTCTCGTTCGGGTAGGACAGCTCGAACATCACCCGACCGGGCTTGACGTTCGCGATCCACCACTCCGGGGAACCCTTACCGGAACCCATGCGGGTCTCGGCGGGCTTCTTGGTCAGCGGGCGGTCCGGGTAGATGTTGATCCAGACCTTGCCGCCACGCTTGATGTGACGGGTCATGGCGATACGAGCCGCTTCGATCTGGCGGTTCGTGACGTACGCCGGGGTCAGCGCCTGGATGCCGTACTCGCCGAACGCAACCTGCGTTCCACCCTTGGACATACCGTTGCGCTTCGGGTGGTGCTGCTTGCGGTGCTTGACCCTACGGGGGATCAGCATTTCGGTCAGGCCTCCGTTCCGGTGCTCTCAGCCGGAGCGGCAGCGGCGGGCGCCTCGGCCTTGGGGGCCTCGGCGGCCGGAGCCTGCTGCTGCTGCGGCTTGCGCCCGCGACGCTCGCCACCGCGGCCACCACGGGCCGGGCGGTCGGCGCCACCACGGGCCGGGCGGTTGCCGGCACGGGCGGCGGCGTTCTCGGCGCGGACCTCGGCGATGTTCTTGACGTCGCCCTTGTAGATCCAGACCTTCACACCGATGCGGCCGAAGGTCGTCTTGGCCTCGAAGAAGCCGTAGTCCACGTTCGCGCGGAGGGTGTGCAGGGGCACACGGCCCTCGCGGTAGAACTCCGAGCGGGACATCTCGGCGCCACCGAGGCGGCCACCGCACTGGATCTTGATGCCCTTGGCGCCGGCCTTCATGGCGGACTGCATGCTCTTGCGCATGGCCCGACGGAAGGAGACGCGGGAGGAGAGCTGCTCGGCAACGGCCTGGGCAACCAGCTGAGCGTCCGTCTCGGGGTTCTTGACCTCGAGGATGTTCAGCTGGACCTGCTTGCCCGTGAGCTTCTCGAGGTCGCCGCGGATGCGGTCGGCCTCGGCGCCACGGCGGCCGATGACGATGCCCGGACGCGCGGTGTGGATGTCCACGCGGACACGGTCACGGGTGCGCTCGATCTCGACCTTGGAGATGCCGGCGCGCTCCATGCCGGACGTCATCATCCGACGGATGGCGACGTCTTCCTTGACGTAGTCCTTGTACAGCTTGTCGGCGTACCAACGCGACTTGAAGTCGGTCGTGACACCGAGCCGGAACCCATGCGGGTTTACCTTCTGGCCCATTACCGGGTTCCTTCCTTGCTGCTGACGACCACGGTGATGTGGCTGGTCCGCTTGCGGATCCGGTAGGCACGGCCCTGGGCACGCGGCCGGAACCGCTTCAGGGTCGGGCCCTCGTCGACGTAGGCCTCGGAGACGAAGAGGCTGTCGACATCGGTGTGGTCGTAGTTGTGCGCGGCGTTGGCGATGGCGCTGTCCAGCACCTTGCCGACCGGCACGCTCGCGGCCTGCGGGGCGAAACGCAGGACCGCCTGAGCCTCCGTGGCATCCATGCCACGGATGAGGTCCACCACGCGGCGGGCCTTCATGGGCGTGACGCGGATGTACCGCGCCTGGGCCCTGGCTTCCATGGTTGTCCCTTCAGTGTTTGTCATGGTCATTCACACCCCGCTGACTAGCGGCGCTTCGACTTCCGGTCTTCCTTGACGTGACCCCGGAAGGTGCGCGTCGGCGAGAACTCGCCGAGCTTGTGGCCGACCATCGACTCGGTGACAAACACCGGGATGTGGGTCTTGCCGTTGTGCACCGCGATCGTGTGGCCGAGCATGGCCGGGACGATCATCGAGCGGCGGGACCAGGTCTTGATGACGTTCTTGGTGCCGGCTTCGTTCTGGACATCCACCTTCTTCATCAGGTGGTCGTCGACGAAGGGCCCCTTCTTGAGACTGCGCGGCATCTAAACCCGCTCCTAGCGCTTCTTGTTCGTCTTGCGGCGGCGGACGATGTACTTGTTCGAAGCCTTCTTCGGCGAACGAGTACGACCCTCCTTCTGACCCCAGGGGCTGACCGGGTGGCGACCACCCGAGGTCTTGCCCTCACCACCACCGTGGGGGTGGTCAACCGGGTTCATCGCCACACCGCGAACGGTCGGGCGGACGCCCAGCCAGCGCTTGCGGCCGGCCTTGCCCCAGTTGATGTTGCTCTGCTCGGCGTTGCCGACCTCGCCGACGGTGGCGCGGCAGCGCACGTCGACCAGGCGGATCTCACCGGACGGCATGCGGAGGTGGGCGTAGGCGCCCTCCTTCGCGAGCAGCTGCACGGAGGCACCGGCGGAACGGGCGAACTTGGCGCCACCGCCCGGACGGAGCTCGATCGCGTGCAGCGTCGTACCGACCGGGATGTTGCGGAGGGCCAGGTTGTTGCCCGGCTTGATGTCGGCCCCGGGGCCGTTCTCGATGCGGTCGCCCTGGCTCAGGCCACGCGGCGCGAGGATGTAGCGCTTCTCGCCGTCCGCGTAGTGGAGCAGCGCGATGCGCGCGGTCCGGTTGGGGTCGTACTCGATGTGCGCGACCTTCGCCGGCACGCCGTCCTTGTCGTGACGACGGAAGTCGATCACACGGTAGGCGCGCTTGTGGCCACCGCCCTGGTGGCGGACGGTCACACGACCCGAGTTGTTACGGCCACCCTTGCTGTGCAGGGGGCGGACCAGCGACTTCTCCGGCGTGGACCGCGTGACCTCGACGAAGTCGGCGACGCTGGAACCACGACGGCCCGGCGTAGTCGGCTTGTACTTGCGGATTCCCATTTCTCAGTCCTCGTCCGATATTCGGACGATCCGGACCTCCGTCAGGAGGTCGGACCGCCGAAGATGTCGATACGGTCGCCCTCGGCGAGGGTCACGATCGCGCGCTTGCTGTCGGCACGCTTGCCGAAGCCCGTGCGGGTCCGCTTGCGCTTGCCCTGGCGGTTGATCGTGTTGACCCCGGTGACCTTGACCTGGAAGACCGCCTGGACGGCCTCCTTGATCTGGGTCTTGTTGGCCTTCGGGTCCACGATGAACGTGTACTTGCCCTCGTCGAGAAGCGCGTAGCTCTTCTCGGACACGACCGGCTTGATCAGGACGTCACGGGGGTCCGTGTACGCCTTGCTCGCCGGGGTGACGACGGTGTTCTTGCCCTCGGTGGCGTGGCGGCGCGCCTTGGCGACGCGCGCGGCCTTGGCGGCCTTGGCGGCCTTCGAGGCGATGCTCGGGTGACGCGTAGCCATCAGGCCTCGCTCCCTTCGGTGTCAGCGGCCTTGGGGCCAGACACGAAGGACTCGAAAGCGGCCTGGGTGAAGACCACGTCGTCCGAGACGAGAACGTCGTACGTGTTCAGCTGGCCCGGCTCCAGGATGTGGACCTGGGGCAGGTTGCGGGCGGACAGCCACGCGGCCTCGTCGGAGCGGTCGGCGACCAGGAGCAGGTTCTTGCGCTCCGAGATCTTGCCGAACAGCGTCTTGGCGGCCTTGGTGGAGACCTCGCCCTCGACCACGCCGGAGACGACGTGGATACGGCTGTGGCGGGCCCGGTCGGTGAGGGCACCGCGCAGGGCGGCGGCCTTCATCTTCTTCGGGGTCCGCTGCGAGTAGTCACGCGGCACGGGACCGTGCACGACGCCACCACCGGCGAACTGCGGCGCGCGGGTCGAACCCTGGCGGGCGCGACCGGTGCCCTTCTGGCGGTACGGCTTCTTGCCACCGCCACGGACCTCGCCGCGGGTCTTCGTCTTGTGCGTGCCCTGGCGGGCAGCGGCCAGCTGCGCGACGACGACCTGGTGGATCAGCGGAACGCTGACCTTGGCGTCGAAGATCTCCGCGGGGAGCTCGACGGTACCGGCCTTGTCGCCTGCCGGCGAAAGGATGTCAACAGTGCTCATCGGTTACCTCAGGCCCCCTTGGCCGCGGTGCGGACCAGGACGAGGCCGCCGTTCGGACCGGGAACCGCGCCCTTGATGAGCAGCAGACCCTTCTCCGCGTCAACGGCGTGGACGGTCAGGTTCTGGGTGGTGACCCGCTCGTTGCCCATGCGACCCGCCATGCGCAGGCCCTTGAACACGCGGCCCGGGGTGGCGCAGCCACCGATGGAACCGGGGGAGCGGTGCTTGCGCTGGGTGCCGTGTCCGGCGCCGAGGCCACGGAAGTTGTGGCGCTTCATGACACCGGCGAAGCCCTTGCCCTTGCTCTTGCCGGTGACGTCGACCTTGACGCCCGCCTCGAACACCTCGGCGGTGACTTCCTGGCCGAGGGTGTACTCGCTGGCGTCCGCGGTGCGGATCTCCACGAGGTGACGGCGCGGGGTGACGTCGGCCTTGGCGAAGTGGCCCTTGAGGGGCTTGTTCACCTTGCGCGGGTCGATCTCGCCGAAGGCGATCTGGACCGACTCGTAGCCGTCGACGTCGTTCGTACGGACCTGGGTGACGACGTTGGGGCCGGCCTTGACGACGGTGACCGGAACAACACGGTTGTTCTCGTCCCACACCTGCGTCATGCCGAGCTTCTCGCCCAGGATGCCCTTGATCTGCTTAGCCATTCTCAGATCACCGGCCTCAGAGCTTGATCTCGATGTCGACACCGGCCGGGAGGTCGAGTCGCATCAGAGAGTCAACGGTCTTGGGCGTCGGGTCGAGGATGTCGATCAGGCGCTTGTGCGTGCGCATCTCGAAGTGCTCGCGCGAGTCCTTGTACTTGTGCGGCGACTTGATGACGCAGTACACGTTCTTCTCAGTGGGCAGCGGCACCGGGCCCGCGACCGACGCACCAGTACGGGTCACCGTCTCGACGATCTTCTTCGCCGAGGAGTCGATAACCTCGTGGTCGTAGGCCTTGAGCCGGATGCGGATCTTCTGTCCCGCCATGGCTACTCAGTAGTCCTGTCTCTCATACGCTCCGGAACCCGGTGTTCCGCTGCCTTTCTCCGACCCACGCGGTCGGGCGTGTCGCGGTCCCGCTGACACAGATATCCCTCACGGAACATCCCTGCTGGGGGAACACGGCCCTACCGGAACCGCAAGTCGGGGACGAAAGGCCCACCGGGTGCCTGGTCGGTGCCGCGCCCACGCTTCCCGGAAGATTCCCGTACGTCCGCCCCACACGGGGACGACGAGTACTGTGGGACTCGCTTCCGGTCCTCCCGGCGGGAGGCGCGCAGCATCAACACTCGACCGAGCAACTCCGACAGTCTGCCATAAGGGGCAGGGGGTCCGCCAATCGAGCCGTAGAGATTACCCGGGGAGTGACGCAGGTCAAACCTGGGGCGGCTCCGGCCGGCTCGGGGCCGTTCTCATCCGCTCGCCGCCTCGGCCGCTTCGCGCTCGCCGGCGGTGCCGAGTCCGCCGGGCGCGTGCGGACAGCGCCAGATGCAGTAGCCGCAGGGTGGGGCTTCTCCTGCTGCTGGTCTTCGGGATCCGGCGGGCTCCGCTTCGGCCGAGGACTCTGCCGACTCGTTCTGGGGCGGTTCGAACACATTGGGCGCAGCGTTGCGCGCGGCAGCCTCGTAGTACTCGCGCGAGCGTGTGAGAAGTCGGCGGCGGACGCGGGCCGACATGGGCGCGTGCCTTTCCAGGTATATGTCCCGCCCGTATGTGAAGCTGCCGTCGAGACTGTTCAGGGGGTCCGCCAGGGCCCTTACGCTCGTCTCCAAGGAAGCCAAGTCCCGGTCACGTGCCTTCTCGTCCTCGGGCGGCGACTGGACGAAGTCGTCGATCTTCCTCCCAGTGCGGCCGAGTACGCGCTGGAAGTGGTCGAGGGCATACCCGTGCTGCCGAAGCTCGGTGCTGAGCTGGGCAAGCTCATCGTCACGCTGCGTGTGGTCCGCGAAAAGCTTCTGCCTTCCTTCGGCCGTCCGCACGCCCCCGCCAGCGCCTTCCCGCAGGGAGAGAAGCGCCTGCTCGCAGTCCTTCACAGCGGCCTCGGCCACTCCCCTGACACCTCCGCAGTAGGAGCTCAGACTGAGCAACAGGTCGGCCCAATCGTCCTGTGAAGCCTCGCCCCCACCCGTGACACGAGCTGCCCGCACGAGACCCACAGCGCCGATCACAGCAGTGATCAGAGCCGTGAGCAGAGTCAGGACGGCCTCGCTCTGCACGGTGCCCCCTTCGCGCAGCCGAGCGATGTCAGTGCTTGATCTCTAGGTAAGCATGTCGAACGCTTGTGGGACAGATGGTGTCGGTACTTCCGGAGAGGGCGCCGGAGAAACACCCGTCCTCCGTCCCCTGAGGTCGCAGAACCCCAGGGGACGGGGAACCGTCAGATGACGCCCTGCGCGAGCATCGCGTCCGCGACCCGTTCGAAGCCGGCGATGTTGGCGCCGGCCACGTAGTCGCCGGGGGCGCCGTAGCGAGTGGCGGTCTCGTGGCAGGTGGTGTGGATGTCGTTCATGATGCGGGCGAGCTCGCTCTCGACGCGCTCGGCCTGCCACGCCGTACGGGACGCGTTCTGCGCCATCTCCAGGGCGCTGACCGCGACGCCGCCCGCGTTGGCCGCCTTGCCGGGGCCGAAGGCGACGCCCGCCTTCTGGAGCAGGTGCACGGCCTCCGGCGTGGTGGGCATGTTCGCGCCCTCGGAGACCGCCTTCACGCCGTTGCGGACGAGGGTGGCCGCGTCGTCCTCGTTCAGCTCGTTCTGGGTCGCCGACGGGAGCGCGACGTCGGCCGGGACCTCCCAGACCCGCCCGCCGGGCATGAACCGCGCGGAGGCGCCCCGGCGCTCCGCGTAGTCGCTCACGCGGCCGCGCTCGACCTCCTTGATCTGCTTGAGCAGCTCCAGGTCGATGCCCTTCTCGTCGACCACGTAGCCGGTGGAGTCCGAGCAGGTCACGGCGTTGGCGCCAAGGGCCGCGAGCTTCTCGATCGTGTAGATGGCGACGTTGCCCGAGCCGGACACGACCGCCGTCTGGCCCTCCAGGTCCTCGCCGCGCTCGCGCAGCATCGCCGCCGCGAAGAGGACGTTGCCGTACCCGGTCGCCTCGGGCCGGACCAGGGAGCCGCCCCAGCCCTGGCCCTTGCCGGTCAGGATGCCCTCCCAGCGGTTGGTGATCCGCCGGTACTGGCCGAAGAGGTAGCCGATCTCCCGGGTCCCGACGCCGATGTCGCCGGCCGGGACGTCGGTGTGCTCGCCGATGTGCCGCTGCAGCTCCGTCATGAACGACTGGCAGAACCGCATGATCTCCGCGTCGCTGCGGCCGCGCGGGTCGAAGTCGCTGCCGCCCTTGCCGCCGCCGATGCCCTGCCCGGTCAGCGCGTTCTTGAAGATCTGTTCGAAGCCGAGGAACTTGATGATCCCGAGGTTCACGGACGGGTGGAATCGCAGTCCGCCCTTGTACGGGCCCAGCGCGCTGTTGAACTCGACGCGGTACCCGCGGTTGACGTGCACCCGGCCTTTGTCGTCCTGCCACGGGACCCGGAAGATGATCTGCCGCTCCGGCTCGGCGAGCCGCTCCAGGAGCCCCGGTTCCGCGTACTCGGGGCGGGCGGCGAGCACCGGCGCGAGCGTCTCCAGTACCTCGTGGACGGCCTGGTGGAACTCGGGCTGGGCCGGGTTGCGGTGCACGATCTCGTCGCGCAGGCGGTGCAGGGAGTCCAGCGAGGTCTTGGTGTCGAGGGGTGTCGCCACGGGGGCCCTTTCTGGCGCGGGGTGCGAGTGCAGATGACTGGTGCGGTCTTCGGTTCGTATACAGCCCACTTTCCACCACGTGCTCACTGCATGGAAGGCTGTGACCAGCGAACCTTTCCCAGGTGTCCGTCATCTGAGATGAAACGTGCCGAACTTCGTACACGTTCCGTCCAGGCCTGGGACTGCCGCGCCGAGAACTTACCGCCTCACGTGAACGTTCGGACGGATACGAGACAACGGTCGCGGCGCGGTCCCGGCCCTTCCCGCCCGGCGCGGGGCGCTCCCGGCCGAGGCGGGAGTTCGCCTTTCGATTTCGCTGGATTTCGCTAGATTTCGCTGCGGGAAGCCCAGAATGAGCAGGCGTTCCCGACAAGCGCGCCAGTACGGGAACCGGACGAGCTCCGAGCAGGGGGTCACTGTGACGTACTTCTCCGCACCCGCCGACAGCCCGGACCGCCGCTACGCACTCGGCCAGGAACTGCGGGTCACCGTCCTCACCACCGGGGAGGAGACCGACGGCCGGCACGATCTGACCGACTCCTTCATGCCCGCGGGCGCGGCCACACCCCTGCACCTGCACACGAAGTACGAGGAGCGCCTCTGGGTGGTCTCCGGTTCGCTGACGGTGTGGGCAGGTGAGAAGAGCATGACCTTACGGTCGGGCGACTTCTGCACCGTGCCCTTCAACACTCCGCACGCGATCGCGTCCGGTCCCGAGGGCGCCCGGGCCCTCAACATCTCCTCCCCCGCCGGTTTCGCCGAGCTCGTCGCCCGCGCCGGAACCCCGCTGCACCTGGCCACCCCGGACACCGAACTGGACGCGGACCTGTTCGCCGCCGTGTCCGAGGAACTGGGGGACGTCATCCTGGGCCCGCCGCCCGGCACGACGCACTTCACCCCGCAGACCCCACGGGACTAGGTCTCCGGTGCCGGTCCACCCGGGCCCGAGGTCCGATGCGCCCGAGTCCTGACGACAGCTAGCGTCACGCCATGCGCTTAGGACTACTTGGCACCGGCAATGTCGCCCGAGCACTGGCCCACGGCTGGAGTGCCGCAGGACACGACGTGCTCCTCGGTTCACGCCGCCCCGACGACCGGAAGGACCTCGGTCTCCCCGTGGCGAGCCTGAACGAGACAGCCGCTCACGCAGAGGTACTCGTCAACGCCACGCCGGGAACCGTCTCCGTGGAGCTGCTGCACTCCATCGGGGCACCGGCGCTGGCCGGCACCGTGCTGATCGATGTCGGGGTCGGCCTCTCCGACGACTTCACCGAGCTCTCGCATCCCAACAGCAGCCTGGGCGAACAGATCCAGAAAGCCTTCCCGCTGACCCCCGTCGTCAAGACGCTGTGCACCATGGACTCCACCGTGATGACAGCCCCGGACGGTCTGGACGGCCCGAGCACCGTCTTCCTCTCCGGCGACGACACCGAAGCCAAGCGGACCACCGGCCGGCTGCTCACCGACCTCGGCTGGCCCCCGTCGTCCCAGCTGGACATCGGCGGCATCAGCACCGCGCGCGGACAGGAGCACTTCGCCCTGCTCTTCATCGGAATCGCGGGTGGTCTGGGTTCGCACTCGTTCAACATCAACGTGGTCACCCGCCCCTCCGTCTAGCGGGTTCCCGCGTACTCCACCGGCGGCGCGATCGCCTGGGCGTCCGCCCCCTCGCCCACCCACAGACCGATCAGGAACGCGGCAGTCGCCTCCAGCAGGGCCGCCCGGTCGAGCCCACCGCCGTTGAGCGGCTCGCAGCCGAGGTCGCGCACGAGGCGGCGTACGGTGTCGAGGGCCTGTGCGTCGTCGCCGCAGATCGGGACCGCGAGGGGACGGCCGTCGAAGACGGGCGGGGACAGCCGCCATACGCTCTCGTGGCAGAGGTTGAAGGCCTTGACCACGTGTGCGTCGGGCGCGGCGGCGGCGATGCGTTCGGCGGCCGAGGGTCCGCCCTGGGTCGCGAGGATGAACCCCGGGGCCACCGGGTTGGTGCAGTCGATCAACGTCCGCGTCCGGTTCGCGAGGGTGCCGGCGAGGCCGGACACCACGCCCGCCGCCGCGGCGTACGGCACCGCCAGCAGCACCGCGTCCGCGCCGTGCTCAGCCGCGTCCCGCAGGTTCCCTGCCTGCCGTGCGCCGATCCTCTCGGCGAGGGCGCCCGCGCGACCGGTGTCCCGACCGCCGACCAGTACGTCGTGACCGGCCCGTACCCACTGTCCGCCGAGGGCCTCCGCCATGCTGCCGGTGCCGATGATCCCGATTCTCATGGTGTTCGTCCGCTCCCCTGTGCTCGTCCTGCCGATCGCCGAATCGGTAATGACGCTAGGGAGTCCTTTGGGCACCATTCGGTAAGTGACCGTTGACCAAGGCTTCCTCGCCGACTGCCGCGCCCGGCTCGCGTTCGACCTGTTGGCCAACACCTGGAACGCGGTGGTGATCTGGGCCCTGCGCGAGGGTGCGGAGCGACCTGGCCGACTGCGTGAGCGCATCGGCGGCATCAGTCCCAAGGTGCTCACCGAGACGTTGCGCCGACTGGAGTTCAACGGACTGGTCGAGCGCCGCGTGCGTGCGGGTGCACCGCCCCGTGTCGACTACGAGCTCACCGACCTGGGGCGAAGCCTCTTGCCGCCGATCGAGGCGTTCGGTGTCTGGGCGTTCGAGCACGGAGACGAGGTGATGGCCGCCCAGGAGCGAGGGGGGTCATGAGGTGGTGTACGTCAGGAAGTCCGCCCACGCGGACGGGGTGAAGGCGAGGCGGGGGCCCGGGAGGTTCTTGGAGTCGCGGACGTGGACGGTGACGGGAGTGGTGGCGATCTCGACGCACGAGTCGCCTTCATTGCCGCTGCTGTAGCTGCTTTTGAACCACTTCAGCTCAGCGGAGGCCTTGCGGATCATGTCTCTCCCAGCAGTTGCTCAACAAAGGCCAGCGAGTCGCTCGGGGAGAGAGCCTGAGCCCGGATGGTGTTGTACCGAAGCTCAAGAATCCGCAGCTGCTTCGGATCGGAGGTCGGCCTGCCGTTGAACGCACCGTCGGAGCGTCCCACTGCCGTTCCGTCCGGGAACTTCAGCACCTCGATCCTTCCGTCGAGCCCAGGGTGTGCCTCACAGTGCAACGGCATCACCTGCAAGGTGACGTGGCGCAACCTCCCCACCACCAGCAGCTGTTCGAGCTGCTGACGCCAGACCATTGTGCCTCCGATGGGGCGCCTCAACGCCGACTCTTCCTGGACGAAGCTCAGCGCCGGCGCGGGTGAGCGCTCGAAGATCGACTGCCGTGCCAGGCGGGCAGCCACCGCGCGCTCCACCTCGTCCAGCGAGTACGGCGGCTGTCGTGCCGTGAACACGGCCCTCGCATGATCCGAGGTCTGCAGCAAGCCGTTGAGGCTGTGGCTCTCGTACACACCCATCTCGACCGCTTGAGCCTCCAGCTTCACCAGCTCTCGAAGCCGCTTCGGGTACCGGACCTTCCGCACGTCCTCCTTCATCGCCGAGAGCAACCCACCCGCCCCCAGCACCTCGTCCGCCCTGTCCAGATACTCGGGACGGGGGATCCGCTTCCCGCCCTCGATCTTGTAGACCAGGTCCTCCCCGTACCCCACCGCCGTACCGAACTCGGCGGCACGCATCCCCACCGCTTCCCGCCGTAGCTTCAGCTGCCGCCCAACAGTGGCAATGACAGCGATGCCCCATTCGTCGTCGGGGTCCACTTCCCACCCCGGCTCGTCCTTCTCACCGTCCACCGACATGCGTCCCTCCGCCGTCCCGCGCCGTATCGCGACGCCCCACCCGTACGAACCGTCCCGACAGCCCGGACAGCACCGGACAAGCCCCGGACAGTGACCGTACGCACCCGTCCAACTACTCATCACGGTATGCACAGGCAGCCACGCTGAGTGACGTGAATCAGGAAAGCGACTTCCCGAACTACAGCGTGCGGCTGCCGTCCACACCCCATGGCGCACGCCTCGCCCGCCTGCTCGCGGACGAACAACTACGCCGCTGGGGACTCCCGTCCGAGGCCGCACGGCACATCGTGGCCGAGCTGGCGGCCAACGCCGCCACGCACGGACGCGTCCCGGGGCGGGACTTCCGTCTCACGCTCTACGTGATCGGCGGGACGCTCCGCATCGAGGTCACCGACACCCGAGCCGAACGACTTCCCCGACTCCGGCAACCGGCCACCGGCGCCGAGTCCGGCCGTGGCCTGCTGCTCGTGGAGGCACTGGCGCACCGCTGGGGAGTGGCGGAAGGTCGCTCCCCGCACAAGACCGTCTGGGCGGAACTGCGCACTCAGGCACCGGATCCCATCCCTTCATGCTCCGGTGACGTCGGCGCCTTTCTCCAAGAAACGAGAGGGGAAAAGGAACCCCACCAAGCCCCACCCCTCCCGCCCGTAGGTCGCACTCACTCGGGCGGGTGAACATCCCCGCATCGGCTGGCTTTCGCGGCCCCCGACACCCCTACGCTCAGCCGAGACAACCGCAGACATGCATCGGCCCCCGGCCGGGACTCGCAATCCCGATCGAGGGCCTGACCACGAGGAAGAAAGCACCTTCCCAATGGGTATCCAAAACCCTAGCGTGCCCTCGCACGCCCAGTCCGCCGTTGGCGGCAACGAACCCCACTACCGGGCGAGCTCACAGCTCCGCGTGCGCCCCTCCGCCGCCCACCAGCCGCCCGGCGTGACCCACGAGAACACCCGCCACGCCTCCCGGTTCACCGTGATCGGCAACCACCTCGCCCAGCACCCGAAGCTGTCCGGACTGGCCATCGGACTCGCCGTCCACATCCAGTCCCTCCCCAGCGGCGCCCGCGTCGACATCAAGACCCTGGCGAGCCGCTTCCCGGAGGGCACGACCCGTATCGCCGCCGCCCTGCGCGAACTGGAAGCCCACGGCTACCTCCGCCGCGAACGCGAGCGCACCCCCGCCGGCCGTATCGTCACCCGCACGATCTCCTGCAACCAGCCGAGGGCACCGCGGCGCCATGAGCCCGCCGCCGCTCCGACCATGCCGGATGACGTGGCGTCCGAGGAACATCAGCCGAGCAGCAAGCCAAGCGAACCTCGCAAGAAGCGCCCCCTGCCACCCGTGCCTCTGCCCGCCTACGCCTCCCCCACCCTCCTCCAGCAGGCCACCGACCTCCTGTCCGGCCTGGGTCGCCGCGACCCCCGCCTCCTCCTCTCCGCCTGCGACACCGGCCACCTCGCTCCCGGTGTCGCCGCCTGGCTGGAACGCGACGTCACCCCCGCCGCCGTACGCCACGCCCTCACCACAGCCCTCCCGCCCGAAGGCGTACGCCGCCCCGCCGCCCTCCTCGCCCACCGCCTCACCGCTCAGCTGCCGCCCCTGCCGCCGTTCCGCGCACCGGCCGCCGGGCCCCCACCCGTACCGCACCGCATGCAGAACTGCGACAACTGCGACCGTGCCTTCCGGGCCCCCGTACCCGGTCTCTGCCGCGACTGCCGTGAAACGGCGCCGGAGGCGTCTGCCGCCCGGACACACGGGGGCGCTCCGTTCCTACTCGCCCCCTCAAATACCTCGTCCAGGACGACTGACCTGGCCGGTGTGCTCCCAGGAGGACACCATGAGCACGCAGGCTGACCGCGGACACACGTTGGTGCCCCGTCCCGCGCAGACGCCGGACGCCCTGCGGGCAGCCCTCGCCGTCGTCGACCCCGCGCGGCTGCCGGAGATGCAGCAGACGAAGGACGAGGCCTTCGCCAAAGCTGTGGAATGGCAGTCCTTCAGCCCGGTGCGGAGCTGGGTACTCGCCTGGGCGAGGGACATCGAGATCGCCCGCCGCCCCGACCTCGCCACCCGCCATGCCCGTGCCCGGAGCGACCTCGAGCACCAGGACGCGGTCGTCGCCCGGGAAGCCCTGCGGGAGCTGAGCCTTGTCCTGGACGAGGCCATGAGCGCAGTAGCGCAGAGTCGTCGGCCGCTTCCAGAAGGGATGACGGAGGAACGTGCGATGACGGATCAGCTGCAGGAGCGAGCCGCCGCCGCGCGCAAGCACGCTCGCGAGGTCGTCGGCGTCGACATGAGCGACGAGGACTCCCGCGTCGACGTACTCGGCAATCTACGGAAGATCACTGCGGACAGGGTTCTCGCCATGCGGAAGTCCGCGGAGCCCCCGGCGTGATCATCCTGGACACCAGTGCCGTCGTCGCGCTTGCCACGGGGCACAGAACCCTCACCACGCTCGCCATCGGCATCGACTCCCCTGGCATGCTCGGCTTCCACTGAGGGCGGGCCTGAGCGGGTCGGGAACGCCCACCCAAGCTGCCCGTCAGACGGTCACACGACCCGCCGCGCCCCCGCCGAAGGCACCGCCGTGAACACCCGCGGAGCCGTGAAGCCCGCCGCCGCGAACGCCTCCTCCACCGCCTTCGTCACCGTGTCCTCGTCCGCCGCCTCCACCAGCACGATCGCCGAGCCGCCGAAGCCGCCGCCCGTCATGCGGGCGCCGAGGGCGCCGGAGGACAGGGCCGTGTCGACGACCAGGTCGAGTTCGGGGCAGGAGATGCGGAAGTCGTCGCGGAGGGAGGCGTGGCCCTCGGCCAGGATCGCGCCGATCGCTCGCGTCTCGCCCGATTCGAGGAGGGCGACCACCTTCTCCACCCGCTGGTCCTCCGTCACCACGTGCCGGACCAGGCGGCGCACCTCCTCCTCGTCGTCACCGAGGCGGGCGAGCGCCGCGTCCAGGTCGTCGTACGCGATGTCCCGCAGGGCGTCGACGCCCAGCAGGGCCGCGCCCTTCTCGCAGCCGGCGCGGCGCTTGCCGTACTCGCCCTCGCTGTGGGAGTGCTTGACCTGGGTGTCGACGACCAGCAGGCGCATGCCCTCGGCGGCGAGGTCGAAGGGGATCTGCTTCTGGGAGAGGTCGCGGGTGTCGAGGAAGAGGGCGTGGCCCTCCTGGCAGCAGGCCGAGGCCGTCTGGTCCATGATGCCGGTGGGGGCGCCGACGTAGATGTTCTCCGCGCGCTGGCAGAGACGGGCGAGCTGCCAGCCCTTCAGGTCCAGGGTGTAGAGGTCGTTCAGGGCCAGGGCTATGACCACCTCCAGGGCGGCGGAGGAGGAGAGGCCCGCACCCGTCGGGACCGTGGAGGTCAGGTGGACGTCCGCGCCCGTGACCGCGTGGCCCGCCTCACGCAGGGCCCAGACCACCCCCGCCGGGTACGCCGTCCAGTTGCGGTCCGACTCCGGGGCGAGGTCGTCGAGGCTCAGCTCCACCGGGGCGCCCTCCACGTCCCCCGAGTGCAGGCGCAGCACGCCGTCGGTGCGGCGCGAGACCGCCGCGACCGTGGCGTGCGGCAGGGCGAAGGGCATGACGAAGCCGTCGTTGTAGTCGGTGTGCTCGCCGATGAGGTTGACCCTGCCCGGCGCCGACCAGACTCCCTCCGGTGCGGCTCCGTACAGCTCCTCGAAGCGTGCGGCAACAGCCTCGGCCGCCACCCCGACCTGCGCGGCAGTCTCGCTCATCCCTGACCCCTGACCTTCCGTATCGGGCCTGCACAACCGTGTGGGCCCTCAAGTTACTTGTTACTGCGCGCGCCGCTGGGTGAACTTCCACGCGTCCGCGACGATCTCCGCCAGGTCCGCGCGGGACGGGTTCCAGCCCAGCTTCTCGCGGGCCGTGGCCGCCGAGGCGACCAGGACCGCCGGGTCGCCGCCGCGGCGCGGGGCCACCACCTCCGGGATCGGGTGGCCGGTCACCTGGCGGACCGTCTCGATGACCTCGCGGACGGAGAAGCCGTTGCCGTTGCCGAGGTTGCAGATGAGGTGGTTGCCCGGCTCGGCGGCGTCCAGGGCGAGGAGGTGGGCCTCGGCGAGGTCCGCGACGTGGATGTAGTCACGGATGCACGTGCCGTCCGGCGTCGGGTAGTCGTCGCCGTAGACGGAGATCGCCTCGCGCCTGCCCTGGGCGACCTGGAGGACCAGCGGGATGAGGTGGGACTCGGGGTCGTGGCGCTCGCCGCAGTCGCCGTACGCGCCCGCGACGTTGAAGTAGCGGAGCGACACCGCGCCCAGGCCGTGCGCGTTCGCCTCGCCGGTGATCATGTGGTCGACGGCCAGCTTGGATGCGCCGTACGGGCTGGTGGGCCGGGTCGCGGCGGTCTCGACGATCGGGGTCTCCTCCGGCTCGCCGTACGTGGCGGCCGTGGAGGAGAAGACCAGCTTGCGGACGCCCGCCTCGCGCATGGCGGTGAGCAGCGCCATCGTGCCGCCGACGTTGTTGTCCCAGTACTTCTCGGGCTTCACGACCGACTCGCCGACCTGCGAGAACGCGGCGAAGTGCAGCACCGCGTCGAAGGAGGGGTCGAGCCACTTGGCGGCGTCGCGGATGTCGCCCTCGATGAAGGCGGCGCCCGCCGGGACGCCCTCGCGGAAGCCGGTCGAGAGGTTGTCCAGGACGACGACCTCGTGGCCGGCCTCCAGCAGGTGCTGGGCGACCACGCTGCCGACGTACCCCGCACCCCCGGTGACCAGGTACTTACCGGTGCCGCTACCGATACCGCTACCGCTCATGAACTCGCTACCTCTCGCAGTCGCTCGGCCGCGCGCTCCGGCGGCACGTCGTTGATGAACACGTTCATGCCGGACTCGGAGCCCGCGAGGAACTTCAGCTTGCCGGAGGTCCGTCGGATGGTGAAAAGCTCGAGGTGGAGCGCGAAGTCCTCGCGGACCACGCCGTCGAACTCCTCCAGCGCGCCGAACGGCGCCTGGTGCCAGGCGGCGATGTACGGCGTGGGGGACTCCTGCTCGTTCCTTCCGTCCTGTCCGTCGAAGATCCGGTCGAAGCGCCTCAAGAGTTCCAGGTAGACCTGGGGAAACTCTGTGCGCGCGGCCTCGTCGAGGGCGAGCAGGTCCGGCACCCGGCGGCGGGGGTAGAGGTGCACCTCGTACGGCCAGTGCGCCGCGTACGGGACGAAGGCCACCCAGTGCTCGGTCTCCAGGACGACCCGCTCGCCCGCCAGCTCACTCTCCAGTACGGCGTCGAAGAGGTTCTCTCCGCCGGTCGCCTCCTTGTGCGCGGCCAGCGAGCGCAGCATCAGCGCCGTACGGGGGGTGGTGAAGGGGTAGGCGTAGATCTGCCCGTGCGGGTGGCCCAGGGTCACGCCGATCTCGGCGCCGCGGTTCTCGAAGCAGAACACCTGCTCGACGGCCGGGAGGTGGGACAGCTCGGCGGTGCGGTCGGTCCACGCGTCCAGCACCAGGCGCGCCTGCTCCTCGGTGAGGTCCTTGAAGGACGCGTCGTGGTCGGAGGTGAAGCAGACGACCTCGCAGCGGCCGGAATCGCCGGCGAGGGAGGGGAAGCGGTTCTCGAAGACGGCCACGTCGTACGAGGAGTCCGGGATCTCGCTGAGGCGGTCGCCCTGCGACGGGCAGAGCGGGCACTCGTCGGCCGGGGGGTGGTAGGTGCGGCCCTGGCGGTGCGAGGCGATCGCGACGGAGTCGCCGAGCAGCGCGTCGTGGCGCACTTCGGACGTGGTGACCGTCCGCTCCAGGGGACGCCGGTCCACCGCGTCGCGGACCGCGTCGTCCCGCAGGTCGTAGTAGATGAGCTCACGACCGTCGGCAAGCCGGGTCGAGGTCTTCTTCACTGTCGGACTCCTCAGCCACGCCCATCAAACACAATCCAACATAACAAACCACAAGGCAACAGTCACGTCAATCCCCGCGCGTAACCCGCACGGGGACACGGAGCGGATGCGGATGCGGGCGGGTGTGCGCGCGTGTAGGCAGGGAAGCAGGGGGCAGACGGTCCAAACCACCCCGCTCGATCACAATCAAACAAAGAACACCAGCGGGACTGTTCATTTCTTGAAGTTGGAAGCGTAAATTCCGGTCGGATCAGTTCACGCAACGAAGCGAGTACGCATGCAGTCCCCCACATATCTGGCCGAAGGACTCCGGCTCCCCACCAACGCCCTCGACTACACCATCCTGGCGATCTACTTCGTCGTGGTGCTGGGCATCGGCTTCGCCGCCCGCCGCTCGGTGAAGACCAGCCTGGACTTCTTCCTCTCCGGACGCTCGCTGCCCGCCTGGGTCACCGGCCTCGCCTTCGTGGCGGCCAACCTGGGCGCGACCGAGATCCTGGGCATGGCGGCGACCGGCGCGCAGTACGGCGTCGCGGTCACCCACTGGTACTGGATCGGCGCCATCCCGGCCATGGTCTTCCTGGGCCTGGTGATGATGCCGTTCTACTACGGCTCCAAGGTCCGCTCGGTGCCCGAGTTCCTGCTGCAGCGCTTCGACAAGTCGGCGCACCTGCTGAGCTCGGTCCTGTTCGCCTTCGCCGCGATCCTCATCGCGGGCGTCAACCTGTACGCGCTCGCGATCGTCGTCGAGGCGCTGCTGGGCTGGCCGCAGTGGGTGGCGATCGTGGTCGCGGGCTTCTTCGTGCTCGCGTACATCACGATCGGCGGCCTGTCCTCGGCGATCTACAACGAGGTGCTGCAGTTCTTCGTCATCCTCGCCGCGCTCATCCCGCTCTCCATCCTGGGCCTGAAGAAGGTCGGCGGCTGGGACGGTCTGACCGACTCGCTCACCGAGAGCCACGGCGACAACTTCCTCTCGGCCTGGGGCGGCACCGGCATAGGTGACCCCAACCCGCTCGGCGCCAACTGGCTGACCATCGTCCTCGGCCTCGGCTTCGTGCTCGGCTTCGGCTACTGGACCACCAACTTCGCCGAGGTGCAGCGCGCCCTGTCCGCGAAGAACCTCTCCGCCGCGAAGCGCACCCCGCTGATCGCCGCCTTCCCGAAGATCTTCATCGTCTTCGTGGTGATGATCCCCGGTCTGGTCGCCGCGGTCCTCGTCCCGAAGATCGGCACCGCCGGCTCGGACCTCCAGTACAACGACGCGATCCCGTACCTGATGCAGGAGCTGCTGCCCAACGGTGTGCTCGGCATCGCGGTCACCGGTCTGCTCGCGGCGTTCATGGCGGGCATGGCGGCCAACGTCTCGTCCTTCAACACGGTCTTCACGACGGACATCTGGCAGCGGTACGTGGCCAAGGACCGGGACGACGCGTACTACCTGAAGTTCGGGCGGCTCATCACCGCGATCGGCGTGCTGGCCTCGATCGGCACGGCGTTCATCGCGTCGAGCTTCTCGAACATCATGAGCTACCTCCAGACGCTCTTCTCCTTCTTCAACGTGCCGATGTTCGTCGTCTTCATCATCGGCATGTTCTGGAAGCGCGCCTCCATGAAGTCCGGTGTCTGGGGCCTGGTCGCGGGCACCACGGCCGCGATGGTCAACTACTTCTGGATCTACAAGCAGGGTGTCATCGACATCCCCAGCGACCAGGGCGCCAACTTCGTCTCCGCCATCGTCGGCTTCGTCGCCGGCGCGGTGGTCATGGTCGTGGTCACCCTGTTCACCGCCCCGAAGCCGGAGGCCGAGCTCGCGGGCCTGGTCTACGGCACGAAGTCCCCGGGCATGGAGGAGGCGCCGGAGGAAGGTGACGACGCCTGGTACCGCAAGCCGGCCCTGCTCGGCTGGGGTGCCGTCGTCCTCGCCGCCCTCTGCTACCTCCCCTACTCCTTCTGACCCTTTTCGGAGGCAACGACCATGTCCGACCTGCACCGCGAGGTCTCCGACCTGGAGACGAAGTCCGCGACCGCCGCCCGTCTCTTCGACATCCGGCGCATCATCGGCGGCCTGTTCGTGATCTACGGCGTCATCGTCACGATCGCCGGCGTCTTCGCGTCCGACGACGACCTGAAGAAGGCCCAGGACGTCAACATCAACCTGTGGACGGGGCTGGCGATGCTGGTCCTCGGCCTGTTCTTCCTGGTGTGGCTGAAGCTGCGGCCCGTCAAGCCGGGGCCGGTGCCGGAGGGGGCAGCGCCGGGGCGGGGGGCCGAGTAGCGGGTCAGCCGGGTGCACGGGGCCGGGGTCGCGGGGGCGACTTCGGCCCCGTACGGCTGTGCGGGCTCAGTTCCCGCTGTCGCGAAACAGATCTTCAACGCTCGTCGCACGGACCGCGCGTTCGGCCCAGTCTTCGAGCTGCTCCAGGTCGGAACAGGCCGTCACCCGCTCACGAACGGAGTTCGGGACCGGGATGCCGCGCCAGTCGAGGATCCGGAGAACCATTGATGCGCGCTCCTGCTCAATGCCCTCTTCGCGGCCTTGTTCCCGAACCTTCTCGGCGACCTCGTGCCGGAAGAAGTAGTTGACCGGCATCATCAGTTCCTTCCACGTCTGCTTCGCCTGCACATCCATCAAGCATGATTCGACAAACTGCGCGATCATTCCCGCGCTGTCCGTGTCCGTGGTCGCCAAGGCTGCCGCCAGCGGTTTCAGTATGGCAGCGGCATCGGGCCCCTTACCATGCGTCATCGCCGAGAAGGCCGCGAGGAATACGTCCCGCTTGGCCTCGGCCTCATCGGTGATCAGCGGCACGTTCTCCGGGCTCAGGACGAGCGGTCGTACGGTGAGCGAGTGCCACCCGGGCAGGCCCAGCCGGATCGGCCGTGTCGCCCAGCGGGCCGTGGATCTGCTCTGTGTGAGGACGACCAGCACCGGCTCCCAGCGATATTTCGCGTACAAGTACGAGAGGTAGTACGCCCAGCTCCCGCGCTTGTTCTCGTCCCGCTTGCCCTGGGACTCGATGACGAGGAGATACGTCCCCTCGTCCGTCTCCGCCCGCAGCAGCGTGTCCACCCGGCGCTCGACCGGCTCGATCTCTGTCAGATCCGCGTTGAGAACCGCGAAGTCACGCGGCTCGGGAAAGGGAATGTGCAGCACGCGCTGAAGGGTGCGTGTGAACCCCGCGGGCTCCTTCTGGCAGATGTGGTGCAGCGCCTCGTGTGACGAGCCGACCATCGGCTCTCCTTTCTGTACGCCGTGATCAACGCGCTACGCCGAGTTCCGGTGCACCCTTCCCGCAGTGTTCCTGGACGTCGCCGAGTTGGAGCACCACGCGACGTTCCTGCGCGAGGTCGTCATCACGCACGTACCCGGACTGTTCCAGACCCCTGACTACGCTCGCGCGGTCTTCGGCTACATGGGCCCGGAGCTTTCACTCAGTGAGTTGGAGCCCCGGGTCGAGCGCAGGATGCGCCGAAAGGCCGCCCTCCAGGGGGATGGCGCCGCCGAGTACGAGACGGTCGTCCACGAGTTCGCACTGCGCATTCTTGTCGCCGACCGCCAGGTGGCCCGCGCCCAACCACAGGAGATCCTGCGGCAGATCGAGCGGGGCCACACCGTCCGGGTCATCCCCATCGACGTGCAGGGTTTCGCAGGTGCCAGCAGCGCGATGATGTACGTCGGCGGACCACTGCCCCGACTGGACACCGTGCTCCGCGACTCGCCTCACGGCACCGCGTTCCTCGATGCGGAATCCCAACTGGACCGGTTTCGGAAGCTCTTTCGTAAGGTGAAGAAGGCAGCGCTCGATCCCGTGCCGTCGCGGGACCTCATCCATCGCATCGCCAAGGAACTGTGAGGCAATCGGCATGACCGATCACCTTCACTGGCAGAAGTCGTCCTTCTCCGAGGGAGGTGACGGCAACACCTGCGTAGAACTGGCGGCAGTGCGTACCCCCAGCCGCTGGCAGAAGTCGTCCCTCTCAGGCGGCGGCGAAGGCAACGACTGCGTCGAACTCGCCACCACCCCCGGCACCATCCACCTCCGTGAGAGCGACACCCCCGCCACCCGTCTCACCACAACTCCCACCCCACTGGCCCACCTGCTGGACTCCATACGCTCCGGGTCCCTCACTCACCCACGCACTCGCTGACCCGCCGAAGCCGGCCCACCATCCCGTACGTGGCTGCGGACCAGTACCACCCAGTCCACCAAGCGCGGAACACACCGCCCGGCTGCCCCGTCCACGGGGGCCGGATCGTCCGGCAACACTACGTCTGCGATCGCGAAGAGATCTGCCGATCGAAGGCGGAGCACAGACGCAGCAGGGCACACACATCCGGCTGCCCGCCCTCCGGCAACCGCTTCAGCCGCGCACCGAAGCCCGCTTCCCCCGTCACCGGGCCAGCATAGCCCGCGAGTTCACTCGTCTGCGACAGCGAAGCGACGTTTGCGACAAGCCCACGGCACCCGGCGGCCCGTCACCGCTGCGGCCCCTCCGACGGCGTCCCGTCACGCATCACCGGCCCCGCCCGGTCCAGCAACCCCGTACGCGCCGCCAGCGCCGCCGCCTCCAGGCGCGACCCCACGCCCAGCTTCATCAGCACCCGCTGGACGTGGGTGCGGGCCGTCGACGGGGCTATGCCCATGCCGGCCGCGATCAGGCGGGTGTCCTCGCCGTCGGCGACGCGGACCAGGACCTCGACCTCGCGCGGGGTCAGCATCTGCAGCAGGCGCTGGCCCTCGTCGTCCGGCTGGCTCGCCGGGTTCAGTAACTCGCTGAAGGCGCCCTGGAGCAGGGCCGGGGCCACCGCCGCCTCGCCCGCCCTGGCCTTCATGATCGCTCGCTCGACGCCCTCGATCCGCTCGTCGTGACGTACGTAGCCCGAGGCGCCCGAGGCGAACGCGGCGGCGATGCCGCGCGGGCTGGGTACCGGGCCCAGGACGAGGACCGCCACCTGGGGGCGCTCCCGTTTGATCTTGATCACCGGGTCGAAGATCCCCGGTTCGGCGGGAGTCGCCGTGCCGAGCAGGCACACCTCAGGAGCCCGTGTGATCACCAACTCCGCCGCACCCGCGGCGGGCGCGGCCGCCGCGAGCACCCTGTGCCCGCGCAGCTTCAGCGCCGAGGCCAGTGCCTCGGCGAGCAGTCGGTGGTCGTCGACCACCATGAGCCGCACTCCCATCGAGCTACCCCCCAGTCCCCCCAATGGCTGCCCACTATGGCCGTCCACCGGTCCCCACGTCCCCACGGACAAGAGCCCCCCGGCTCCCCCCGCCCCTTCATGCGCCCTTCATGCCCCCGGAAGCTACACGCTTGTTCGACATTGCGCTCCCCCTACGCGGGAGAACTGCCCTGGAATACCGAGAAGCCTCCCATTCGCGGGTGTTGGGGTGTACGTGAACGGCCCCGTTCCTGATTCGTCGCTGATCAGGGGCGAGGTCATCCCGCAGAAGCCAGGGGGCGTGTGGGATCACTTCACGCCGAAACCGAGCGCCGCGTACTCCTCGCCGTCCTCGGAGCGCGGCTTGCTCACCTGTTCCTTGGCCAGGAACAGCCGCCCGTCGGCATAGAGCACTTCGTCGGCGTACGGAATGATGCCGCTCATCGCCCCGAGCACCCGCGGGTGGGCCGGCGTCTCCAGCAGCACGGTGGCCTTCGACGAGGAGCCGTCGACGGAGATGACCTGATCGCCCTTGTCGAACACACCCTCCTTGTAGGCGATGAGGTCCGAGCCGTCCATGCGGAGCGGAAAGAGCGTGTAATCGTCGCCGGCCTCGACGCGTTCGCCGGTGGACCTGCCGGTGTCCAGCGAGAAGGACACGATCTCGTTCGTTCGACTGAATTCGGCGGTGCCCTCGCGATACTTGGTCGACACGTACAGCTTGCCGTTGCCGACCGTGATGCCCGCGCAGCCCCAGGCCTGGCCGCTGCCACAGGTGTGGTGGTACGTGTCGCCCGCCAGCTCGATCTTCGCGCGCAGCCTGCCGCTGTCGTCCAACGAGAAGACCTCGGTGGCATCGACAGGGTCGGCCTCGCTCGGGCCCACGGCGTAGACGACCGGCTCGGTGGAGATCACCTCGGCGGTGTCGACACCTGCGGGCAGCTTGTGACTCCACTTGCTGACGCCGGACTTCGGGTCCAGGAGCTGGATCTCGTACTCCTCCTCCCCGATGTCGCCGCACATGCGGACCACGACCAACTGGGCGCCCCCGGTGTACGCGGAGTCCAGGCAATCGCCGGTCTTGGGCGTCCACAGCGACTCGCCGGTCCGCGCGTCGAAGGCGGCGCCGCCCAAGTAGCCGGCGACCGCGACCGTGGTGCCCGAGATGACGACCTGGTTGAAGGTCGTTGCCGACCCTCTCTCCTCGACGGTCCTCGTCCACAGCTTCTCACCGTCGCTGACCTCGAAGGCGGTGATCCGCGAGCAGTACCCGCTGCTGCCGTCGCTGCCGCGCTTCTTGTCCTTGTGCACGACGACCGCGACACCGTCGTCGGTGACCTCACCGGAGCCCCCGCAGGTCTGACCGGACAGCGGGAGCGTCCAGGACCTGTCGCCGCTGTGCGCGTCGTATCCCACGATCTCGTCGACGCCGGCCTTGGCGTACACCGAGCCGGTCAGCCAGGAGCCCTTGACGCTGTCGATCCGCTGCCCCTCGGCCTTGGGCGCGGGCACCTTGAGGAGGAGCTCGGCCGGAGCCTTGTCCTGGCCGCCCTCCCCCTCGGTGCCGGTGCCCCCGGACGTTCCGCCCGTGCCGCCGCCGGAGCTCGCGGAGGTGGTTCCGTCCTCGTCCTTGCCGGTGGAGATGGCGTACCAGGCACCGCCGACGACGACCATCACGAAGGCGGCCATCGCCGCGACGACGAGGGCCAGCCGGGAGCCGGACAGTCCTCCGCCGCCCGGCGCGGGCGGCGGCCCGTACCCGTACGGAGGCTGGGCGTACGGACCCGGCTGCGGGCCGTGCGGGCCCGGCGGCGGGGGCGGAACGGGGGCGCCGAAGCCGCTCTGCGGCGGCTGGTTCGGCGGAGGAGGAGAGGCCGGCGGCCGGTCGGGAGGCTGAGTCATCAGCGCGGTCCCCCCTTTTTTTCGCTGCTTACGAGCCACCAGCCACCCGCGGTCAGCGTGGTGATGGAAACCAGACTGTTCTCAGTCGGCTCTTTCTACCACTGGGAGACCATGGGGACGCGCTCACGCGTCCTCGGCCAGTTCCAGCCAGCGCAGCTCCAGTTCATCCCGCTGCCCGCCCAACTCCCTCAGCTCCGCGTCCAGTTCGGCCACCTTCGCGAAGTCGGTCGCGTGCTCGGCGATGCGCGCGTGCAGCGACTGCTCCTTCTCGGAGATCTTGTCCAACTGCCGCTCGATCTTCTGGAGTTCCTTCTTCGCGGCCCGCTGGTCGGCGGCGCTCTTCTCCGGGACGGCCTTGTCGGAGGCCTTCTCGCCGGCTGCGGGCTTGGGCGCCGCGGCGGCCGCCGCCTCCTCCATGCGCCGGCGCCGCTCCAGGTACTCGTCGATGCCGCGCGGCAGCATCCGCAGCGTGCCGTCGCCGAGCAGCGCGTGCACCCGGTCCGTCGTCCGCTCGACGAAGAAACGGTCGTGGGAGATGACGATCATCGAGCCGGGCCAGCCGTCGAGCAGGTCCTCGAGCTGGGTCAGCGTCTGGATGTCGAGGTCGTTGGTGGGCTCGTCGAGAAAGAGGACGTTCGGCTCGTCCATGAGCAGGCGGAGGAGCTGGAGGCGGCGCCGCTCACCACCGGAGAGATCACCGACCGGCGTCCACTGCTTCTCCTTGCCGAAGCCGAACGTCTCGCAGAGCTGGCCCGCGGTCATCTCGCGGCCCTTGCCGAGGTCGACGCGGTCACGGACCTGCTGCACGGCCTCCAGGACCCGCCAGTTCGGGTTGAGCTCGGCGACCTCCTGGGAGAGGTAGGCCAGCTTGACGGTCTTGCCGACCCGGACCTGCCCGCCCGCGGGCTGCTGCTCCCCCTCGCTGTACGCGGCGTCGGCGAGCGCCCGCAGGAGCGAGGTCTTGCCCGCGCCGTTCACACCGACGAGGCCGATGCGGTCGCCGGGGCCGAGCTGCCAGGTGAGGTGCTTGAGCAGCACCTTGGGCCCGGCCTGGACGGTCACGTCCTCCAGGTCGAAGACGGTCTTGCCGAGCCGGGAGGAGGCGAACTTCATCAGCTCGCTGCTGTCGCGCGGCGGCGGCACGTCCGCGATCAGCTCGTTGGCGGCCTCGACGCGGAAGCGCGGCTTGGAGGTGCGGGCGGGGGCGCCGCGCCGCAGCCAGGCCAGCTCCTTGCGGACCAGGTTCTGCCGCTTGGCCTCCTCGGTGGCGGCGATGCGCTCCCGCTCGGCCCGCGCGAAGACGTAGTCGGAGTAGCCGCCCTCGTACTCGTGGACGGTGCCGCGCTGGACGTCCCACATCCGCGTGCAGACCTGGTCCAGGAACCAGCGGTCGTGGGTGACGCAGACGAGCGCCGAGCGGCGGGCGGCCAGGTGCCCGGCCAGCCAGGAGATGCCCTCCACGTCCAGGTGGTTCGTCGGCTCGTCGAGGACGATCAGGTCCTGGTCCTCGATGAGCAGCTTGGCGAGCGCGATACGGCGCCGCTCGCCACCCGACAGCGGGCCGATCACGGTGTCCAGGCCCTGCGGGAAACCGGGCAGGTCGAGTCCGCCGAAGAGGCCGGTCAGGACGTCGCGGATGCGTGCGTTGCCCGCCCACTCGTGGTCGGCCATGTCCCGGATGACCTCGTGCCGGACGGTGGCCTCGGGGTCGAGCGAGTCGTGCTGGGTGAGGACGCCGAGGCGCAGCCCGCCGGAGTGGGTGACCCGGCCGGAGTCGGCCTCCTCCAGCTTGGCGAGCACCCGGATCAGGGTCGTCTTGCCGTCGCCGTTGCGTCCGACCACGCCGATGCGGTCGCCCTCGGAGACGCCGAGCGAGATCCCGTCGAGCAGGGCCCGGGTGCCGTACACCTTGCTGACGCCTTCGACATTGACCAGGTTGACGGCCATTTCACTCCTGCACGCGGGGTCGGATCAGCCTCCCAGGGTACGGCGTGTTCCGGACCGGTCAGGCAGCGCGGCGGATCACGGTCGCCCCGGGCGCGGGCGAGTCCGCGACCCGGGCGGCCCGGCAGCTGCCGGAGGCGAGCAGCGCCCCCGCGACGACCTGCGCGGACTCCGCGTCGCGGGCGAGGAACGCCGTGGTCGGTCCCGAGCCCGAGACCAGCGCGGCCAGGGCTCCGGCCGCCCGTCCCGCCGCAAGGGTGTCGGCGAGCGAGGGGAAGAGGGAGAGCGCGGCGGGCTGCAGGTCGTTGGTGAGGGTGGCCGCGAGGGCGTCGGCGTCACCCTTGGCGAGCGCGGCGAGCAGCTCCTCCGACGCGACCGGCTCCGGGACCTCCGTCCCCTCGTGGAGCCGGTCGAACTCCCGGTACACGGCCGGGGTCGACAGGCCGCCGTCCGCCACCGCGAACACCCAGTGGAAGTCGCCGCCCACGTCCAGCGGACGCAGCCGCTCGCCCCGGCCCGTGCCCAGCGCCGCCCCGCCCACCAGGCTGAACGGCACATCGCTGCCCAGCTCGGCGCAGATGTCCAGCAACTCCTGCCGGGAGGCACGCGTGCCCCACAGCGCGTCGCAGGCGAGCAGTGCGCCCGCCGCGTCCGCGCTGCCGCCCGCCATGCCGCCGGCGACGGGGATGTCCTTGTCGATGTGCAGGTGCACGCCGGCGTCGGCGGCGCTGAGGCCGTGCCGCTCGGCGAGGGCGAGGGCGGCGCGGGCCGCGAGGTTCGTACGGTCCAGGGGGACCTGGTCGGCGCCCGGCCCGGAGCAGGTGATGCGCAGCTCGTCGGCCGGGGTGGCCGTGACCTCGTCGTACAGGCCGACGGCGAGGAAGACGTTGGCGAGGTCGTGGAAGCCGTCGGGGCGGGCGCCGCCCACCGCGAGCTGGACGTTGACCTTGGCGGGGACGCGGACGGTGACGCTCACGGCTTGGATCTACTCCTCGTCGGTGTCGGCGGAGTCGGCAGCGGGCTCGGCGGCGGGCTTGTGCTCCGCGATACGGGCGAACTCCTCGACCGTGAGGGACTCCCCCCGCGCCTGCGGCGAGACCCCGGCGGCCACGAGGGCGGCCTCGGCGGCCACGGCCGAACCCGCCCAGCCGGCGAGGGCGGCCCGCAGCGTCTTGCGGCGCTGGGCGAAGGCCGCGTCGACGACGGCGAAGACCTCCCGCTTGGATGCGGTGGTCGGGAGGGGCTCGGTGCGGCGGACCAGCGAGACGAGGCCGCTGTCCACGTTCGGCGCGGGCCAGAAGACGTTGCGCCCGATGGCCCCGGCCCGCTTGACCTCGGCGTACCAGCCGGCCTTCACGGACGGCACCCCGTACACCCGCGACCCGGGCCCGGCGGCCAGCCGGTCGGCGACCTCCGCCTGCACCATGACCAGGGTGCGCTCGATGCTCGGGAAGGTGTCGAGCATGTGCAGCAGGACGGGCACGGCCACGTTGTACGGCAGGTTGGCGACCAGGGCGGTCGGCGCGGGGCCCGGCAGCTCGCGCACGTGCATGGCGTCGGAGTGGACCAGCGCGAACCGGTCCGCCCGCTCGGGCATGCGCGCGGCGATCGTGGCGGGCAGCGCGGCGGCCAGCACGTCGTCGATCTCGACGGCGGTGACCCGGTCGGCCACCTCCAGCAGGGCGAGCGTCAGCGACCCGAGCCCCGGGCCCACCTCGACCACCACGTCGTCGGGCCGCACCTCGGCGGTCCGCACGATGCGCCGCACGGTGTTGGCGTCGATCACGAAGTTCTGGCCGCGCTGCTTGGTGGGGCGCACGCCGAGGGCCGCGGCGAGTTCACGGATGTCGGCGGGGCCCAGCAGGGCGTCTGGGGTGGGGCTGCTCACGCCCCAAGGGTACGGGGCCGCTCAGGTGTCCCTCTCACTCCTGCAGCTCGGCCCCGCAGTGCGGCCACGGGCTCGCGCCGCGCTCCAGGTACAGCTTCTTCGCCCGGTAGGTCTGTTCGTCCGCCGTCGCGTCCTGCGGGCGGCCGTGGCCGCCGAGGCTCTCCCAGGTCCGCCGGTCGAACTGGTAGAGGCCGCCGTACGTCCCCGAGGAGTCCACCGCGTTCGCCCGGCCGCCGGACTCGCAGACCGCGAGGCCGTTCCAGTCGAGGTGGTCGGTGCCCTGCACGGAGGACGGCAGCGGCTTGGTGCCCACCTTGACCACCTGGGTGCGCGGCGGGCGGATCATCTCGGAGTGCAGCCGGCGGGGTTTCTGCCTGACGCCGTTGACGGTGCGCAGGGAGTACGTGACCCGGCGCACGCCCGGTTCCCCGGCCCACTCGACGACCTCGGTGCCGCGGAACAGCGAGGGGTCCTCCGTCCGCTCCACGTCGAACGGGATCGGCTCCTCCCGGACCTCCTTCCTGCCCTTGATCCGCAGCACGGTGATCGTCTGCCCGTCCCGGGGGAAGCTCTCCTGCGGCACCGAGGTGGTGTCCTGTCCCTCCAGGGTGATGCCGGCCTGTTCCACGGCCTCCCGGACGGTCGCCGCGTTGGTCCGGATCCGGCGCGCCCGCCCGTCCGCCATGACGGTGACGGTGCGCTCGGTGCGGACGTCCAGCGCCAGTCCCGCGCGCCCGATCGGCCGGGCGCGTTCGGTCGACACGTACGCCCCTTCCGTGCGCACCCCGAGCTGCTGGAGCGCCCTCTCGACCGTACGTGCCGTCGTCCACACGTCCCGCCGCTGCCCGTCGAGGGTGAGGCGCACCGGCCGCCCGTAGGCGACGGCGACCTCGTCACCGGTGGTCAGGGGGGCGCCGAGGGCGGGCGCCACCCTGTCGTGGGCGCCCACGTCGACGCCCTCCCGGGCGAGCAGCTCGGTCACGTCGTCCGCGAAGGTGTGCAGCTCGCGCGGCTCACCGTCGACGTTCAGCTCGATCGCCTTGTCCTTGGCGACGAACGCGCTGGTGCCGCCCGCGAGGAACGCCACCACCAGGGCCTGCGGGACCAGCCGGCGCAGCGGTGCGGGGCGCTCGGCGGTGCGCCGGCGGCGGGCGGCCCGCCGGGCCCGTGCCCGTCCCCCGTCGGCCTGCCGCGGGAGCACGACCTCGGCCGCCTCGGGCATCTCGGACACCTGTTCACGGGGGTCGTCCTGCTGCGTCTCGGCCGCCTTGCGCGACCCGGCCCGCCGTGACTCGGCCCGCCGTGTCTCGGCCTTGCGTGCCTCCGCCCGCCGTGACTCGGGCCTTCGCGCCTCGGCCCGCCGCGACTCGCCTCTTCGCCGTCCGTCCTGCCGTTGCGACGTACCGTCCCGGGCCTCGTCGGCGACGGCGGGCAGGACGTCCTGGACCTGGGTCTCGTGGCCGGGCAGGTCCCCGTCCCGCTGGTAGACGGCGTACGGGAGCACGTCGTACGGGACGGTGTCCGCGCCGTACCGCGGGGACCCGGGCGGGGGCCCCGGCGGAGGCCCGCCGTGCCGGGGCCGGGTGCGCGGGTCGGGGGGCGGGGCCGGGGTCGCGCCGTACATCCCGTACTGCGGGTGAGGCGAGTACGGCGAGGGCTGCGCGTTGCTCACGACGAGACGCTCCAGAGGGGCCGGCCGGATCGGGCGACCAGAACCTAGCGGAGGCTTCGTCACTCTCCAAAGCGGTCCTACTACGCAGCGTAACCACAGCGGGCCGGGCTCCGTACCGGTGGTCACCCGGACGGCCCAGTGGGGCTGCCGGGGAGCGTGATGCGTCAGTAGGCGAAGGCGCGCGCGGTGTTCGCCGCGATCGCCGCGGCCAGCGTGTCCTCGTCGATCCCGCGCACGGCGGCCATGGCGCGCACCGTGACCGGAATGAGATACGGGGCGTTGGGCCGTCCGCGGTACGGCGAAGGGGTGAGGAACGGCGCGTCGGTCTCGACGAGGACCAGTTCCAGCGGGGCGACGGCCAGGGCGTCGCGCAGCGGCTGGGCGTTCTTGAAGGTGACGTTGCCGGCGAAGGACATGAAGTAGCCGGCGCGGGCGCACACCTCGGCCATCGCGGCGTCGCCGGAGTAGCAGTGGAAGACGGTCCGCTCGGGCGCGCCCTCCTCCTTCAGGATGCGCAGCACGTCGGCGTGGGCCTCACGGTCGTGGATGACCAGGGCCTTTCCGTGCCGCTTGGCAATCTCGATGTGGGCGCGGAAGGACCGCTCCTGCGCGTCCTTGCCCTCAGGGCCGGTGCGGAAGTAGTCCAGTCCGGTCTCGCCGACCGCCTTCACCTGGGGCAGCGCGGCCAGCCGGTCGATCTCGGCGAGCGCCTCGTCCAGCGCCGTGTCCCCGCCGGGCTCGCGGGCACCCTGCCGGCTCCAGCCGTCAGGGTCGCCGTGCACGATGCGGGGCGCCTCGTTCGGGTGCAGCGCGACGGCCGCGTGGACGGCGTCGTACGCGGCGGCGGTCTCGGCCGCCCAGCGCGAGCCGTTCAGGTCGCAGCCCACCTGCACGACCGTCGTCACGCCGACCGACGCGGCCTTGGCGAGGGCCTCCTCCACCGTGCCGGACTGCATGTCGAGGTGGGTGTGGGAGTCGGCGACGGGCACCTGGAGGGGCGCCGGGAGCGGGGGCGCGGTGTTCTTGTCGTCCTGGGCGGGGGTGCGGGAGGGCATGCCCCGATCCTACGAAAGGGGCATGCCCTCACCGCTGGGGGAGGCCGCCGAGGGCGGTCAGCAGGTCCTGCGCTGGAAGAGGTGCAGGAGGCCGGTGAGGTGCCGGGCCGGGGCAGCCGGGGGCTTGTCCGCCGTTGACTCGTCCGCCGGCGACTCGTCCGCGGGAACCCGTCGCTCCTGCCGGGGCAGACCGTTCTGCGCCGAGGAAACCTGTCCCGGTCGCATGATGCGCACCACGTGGCCGTCGCACCGCCGGCACATGGGCCGGCTCAGCGGCGACGGGACGACCTCGCCGTCCACCACGTACCGCACCCGCTCCCGGCCCTCGGCGTCGGGGTGGTGCTCTATCTCGTACGACTGCTCCCAGCCGTGCCCGCAGCGCATGCAGGCGAAGGAATACGACTCGTGAACGACGGCGGTGGCCGCTGTCCGGTCACCGATCTGCCCTGAGACGTCGGTCATGCCAGCTCCTGGTTGTCCGCTGGACAAGCACCCCGCACGGGGAAACCCCCCGGGATCCCCTGGGGTCCGGGGACGGGTGCGTCCCCTCGACCAGTGGACTCCTCCGTCGGCACGGGCGCACCGCACCTGCCAACTGTTGGAGCGGATTTGGCCTGTGCTTGTGGCGAAGCCCCTGGTCCCGGGGTTGCGCTTTACCTGGGGCCGACCGGCCTTTGCCCGCGGTTGGGGCGCCGGAACCGGCCGTGCGCCGCACCGGGCGCTCCCGGAGCGGAACGGCCGCCGCAGTGGGTTCAGCCGCGCCCGGCGTTCTTCGCCGCGACCACCGCGTCGAAGACCTCGCGCTTGGGCAGCCCCGCCTCGGCGGCCACCGCCGCGATCGCCTCCTTGCGCCGCTCCCCCGCCTCCTCGCGCACCCGCACCCGGCGCACCAGCTCGTCCGCGTCCAGTTCCTCGGCGCCCTTCTCCGGGGCGCCCTCGACGACGACGGTGATCTCGCCCCGTACGCCCTCGGCGGCCCACGCGGCCAGCTCGCCGAGCGGCGCCCGCTTGACCTCCTCGTACGTCTTGGTCAGCTCGCGGCAGACGGCGGCCCGCCGCCCGTCCCCGAAGACCTCGGCCATCGCGGCGAGGGTGTCGTCGAGCCGGTGCGGGGCCTCGAAGTACACGAGCGTGCGCCGCTCGTCGGCGACCTCCCGCAGCCGTCCCAGCCGCTCACCGGCCTTCCGCGGCAGGAACCCCTCGAAGCAGAACCGGTCCACGGGCAGCCCGGACAGCGCGAGCGCGGTGAGCACGGCGGACGGACCGGGGACGGCGGTGACGCGGATGTCCTTCTCCACGGCGGCGGCGACCAGCCGGTACCCCGGGTCGGACACGCTCGGCATGCCCGCGTCCGTGACCAGCAGCACCCGCGACCCGCCCGCCAGCGCCTCGACGAGCTCGGGCGTACGGGCGGCTTCGTTCCCCTCGAAGTACGACACGACCCGGCCGGCCGGCTGCACGCCCAGCGCCTGTGTGAGCCGCCGCAGCCGCCGGGTGTCCTCGGCTGCGACCACGTCCGCCGAGGCCAGCTCCTCGGCCAGCCGGGGCGGGGCGTCCGCGACGTCGCCGATGGGGGTGCCTGCCAACACAAGGGTTCCTGTCACGACAACCAGTCTCGCAGGAGCGCCCTTCATGGCCCGGGCACGGGACTGGCACAGACACGTTCCCTACGATGGCGCGGTGACGAGTACCGCGTCCTCCACGGACACCCCGGCGGGACAGGGGCAGACGACCGACGACCAGCGGCCGTCGTGGCAGCAGCGGCTGCACCGGTTCGGATACACCGGGCGGCCGAGAAGCGACGTCCGCGACCGGCTGGTACCCCCGTACACCGCGCCCTCCCCGCGTCTGTGGGCCGCGCTCGGGTTCCGCATGGACGCCGCCGCACGCATCATGCGCTGGTCGGCGTGGGGCGGTCCGCTGCTGGTGACGCTCGTCGCCGGGATCCTGCGGTTCTGGAACCTGGGCAGCCCGAAGGCGGTGATATTCGACGAGACGTACTACGCCAAGGACGCGTGGGCGATCGTCCACCGCGGATTCGAGGTCAACTGGGCCAAGAACGCCAACGACCTGATCCTGCAGAACAACGGGGACGTCCCGATCCCGACGGACGCCGCGTACGTCGTGCATCCGCCGGTCGGCAAGTACGTCATCGGGCTCGGCGAATGGCTGTTCGGCTTCACCCCGTTCGGCTGGCGCTTCATGACGGCGCTGCTCGGCACGCTGTCCGTGCTGATGCTGTGCCGCATCGGCCGCCGCCTGTTCCGCTCCACCTTCCTCGGCTGCCTGGCGGGCGCCCTGATGGCGGTGGACGGACTGCACTTCGTGATGAGCCGCACGGCGCTGCTGGACCAGGTGCTGATGTTCTTCGTCCTGGCCGCCTTCGGCTGTCTCGTCATCGACCGCGACCGGGCGCGCGCACGACTCGCGGCGGCGCTGCCCGCGGACGCCGACGGCGTCGTACGGCCGGACGCGGAGGTGGCCGACCACCTCGGCATGGCCTGGCGGCCGTGGCGCTGGCTGGCGGGACTGTGCCTGGGCCTGGCGTTCGCCACCAAGTGGAACGGTCTGGTCTTCCTGGCCGCGTTCGGCGTGATGACCGTGCTGTGGGACGTGGGCGCCCGCAAGGTCGCCGGCGCCCGGCGCCCCTACCTCGCCGTGATCAAGCACGACCTGGGCTGGGCGTTCCTCGCGACGGTGCCCGTGACGCTCGCGACGTACCTCGTCTCGTGGACCGGCTGGATCCTCTCGCCCGACGACGGCACCGGCGGCTACTTCCGCGACTGGGCGGTGACGGCCGGCAAGGACAGCCACTGGAGCTGGCTGTTCCCGGACTGGCTACGCAGCCTGTGGCACTACGAGAACGAGGTCTACGCGTTCCACAAGGGCCTGTCGTCGCCGCACACCTACCAGTCCAACCCGTGGAGCTGGATCGTCACCGGCCGCCCGGTCTCGTACTTCTACGAGTCCCCGGCACCCGGCAAGGACGGCTGCCCCACGGACGCGGCCGAGAAGTGCGCCCGCGAGGTGCTGGCCATCGGCACGCCCCTGCTGTGGTGGGCGGCCGCCTTCGCGCTCCTCTACGTCCTGTGGCGCTGGTTCTTCCGCCGCGACTGGCGGGCCGGCGCGATCGCCTGCGGCATCGCGGCCGGCTGGCTCCCCTGGTTCATGTACCAGGAACGCACGATCTTCTACTTCTACGCGGTCGTCTTCCTGCCGTTCCTCTGCCTGGCCCTGGCCATGATGATCGGCGCGATCCTCGGCCCGCCCGGCTCCACGGAACGCCGCCGCGTCGCGGGCGCGGCGGGCGCGGGCGTGCTGGTGCTGCTGATCTTCTGGAACTTCATCTACTTCTGGCCGATCTACACCGGGACCGCGATCCCGATAGACGACTGGCGGGCTCGGATGTGGCTGGACACGTGGGTCTGACCAGGCTGACGCACCACGGGGGCGCGGCGGTGAGCCGCGCCCCCGTGGTCGTTGTCGGTCGTCAGCGGCTGTCGCCGGCCGTCCTCGGACGGCCCGGAACCGGCCCAGCTGCCTGCGGGAGGCGACAGCTGCTGCAAGGCAACACCGCCACCGCCTGTCCCGGCCGCCGACGATAGGAACACGCCTTCTTCCGCACCTGCTCACCCGACCGGTTCCTGGCCACCACAGCCCCCGATTTCCCCATGCCGGTCAGACTTCACCTCCACATGCTGTACGCATCATTGGAGTGCTTCTCCAAGCTGATTCGGCATTACCGCGCAACAAGCGGATGATAGAGCCGTCACAAAAGGCCCGGCAATCTCGGGAAGGCTTCACAGAGGAACACCCATCGGCGTAGGCTGCCATACCTTGATGTACCAGCTCTTACCTACAGACGGGGGACAGTCTGTGGACACACCACTTCTGATTTTACTCGGAGCTGGTGGCGGATCATTGCGCGGACTGCTGGACGTACACAACCAGGTCATGGCCTGGCGAGCCGCACGCCACGAACATCGGACAAAAGCGGAACAGAGCGAGGAGCCGCCGCGCCTCCGCGACTATTTCGATGCACTTCCGGACATCGTCGCCGTAGTGGGGAACGCAGCCTTAGGCGCTATCACGGCGGGATTGTTCGCGATACAGGGCCAGATCAGCGGAGCGTACGCCGCCATCGCAGTAGGGCTGTCCGCGCCGGCGCTCCTTTTCCAGATCGGTCAGGTCCAGCCCGTAAGCGCATCCGTGTCCGGTGTACCGCAGAACTCAGAGCATCAGCCCACTGGGACTGATCATCAGGTCCCCGTTCCGCCCACCGGCCTCCCTCCGGCCCAGACAGCCACTACCGCCGCAAGCCGTGAGGGAGCCAATACATGACCGAGTCCTCCACCAGGCAGCGATGCACCGGGGCCCTCTTGGGCCGCCGGCAGTCCGCGCCTCCGGGGCCGCGCGCCCCCCAGAAGACGCAGCATTCACTCGGCCGTCGCATAATAGCGGCTCTTCTGGGTGTGCCATTACCTGCCTCTGGCGATTACCCGCCGGACGCCAATCACATCTACGCCGCCCGCAAGCCCAGTCACTGGAAGATGATGGCTCTCTGTGCTTGCTGCGCGATACTCACGGTTCTCACCACATCAATAGTGGTGAGTCACAACACCGAGGGAGGCGGCCCTAAACCGACAGCCGCGGATACGTCCACACCGACAGCCGGGGATACGTCCACGGATTCCCCTGGACACCAAGTCCCACCCGATCTACCCGACTCTGAAGCCGCGGATCCGGGGCCCGCACAAACTCCACAACCGCTTCCACCTTCACGCTTCCCACAGAAACTCGCGGGAGAGTGGTGCGCGGTCGGCTCGTCCTCTCACATCTCCCTCGAGAGCGACGGCACTTATCACGCCGATGATTACCGCGGACTGACCGATGGAATCGTCATCACCAGCGAGCAGGACGACCACTTGATGTACTTCTACGATCGCGACGACACTCAGTCACCCGCGCTCGAAGCAGAATGGTCGATCACGCCCGACCAGCAACACGGGAAGACGCTGCGTCTGGATGAGGACGTCTTCCACCGCTGCGCCTAGACGCGCACGTACGCTGCGGACGGAAGAGGACGTCACCTCGCATGCGCTGTGGAGCGGTGAAGGTGGGCACCGGCGATCCGACGAGCCGCTCCACCGGCGTGTCTGAGCATCCGTGAAGCCCGAGCAGCCATCGATCCGGCCCTTGCCGGTTCCCGGGCGGTGTCGTCGGCCGGCAGAGGCGCAACGCCTACGAATAAGACGTACGAACCGTCCGGGGCGGCGGAAGCCCGGGAAATCCGGGACTCCCCTCCCACCCTTCACTCCCGGCGCATACAGTGCGGTGACTGACGACCGAGTATCTGAACGCGTGCAGAACGTGGGGGAGGAGCGCGCCATGCGCAAGGGGGCGAAGGCCGCCATCGTCGGCGGCGTGTTCGCCGTGATGGTGGGGGGCGCCGGGTACGGCGCGTTCAACGTCGTGGCCGCTCTCAACGGGGACGCGGGCGCCGGGTCACCCGTCGTCAAGACCGGGCCGCCGGACGCCGACGAGGTGCGGGAGACGTCCGAGGCGTTCTTCGCGGCCTGGGAGAAGGGCGACATGAGCACGGCGGCGTCCCTCACGGACTACGCCGGGCAGGCCGGGGCCGTGCTGGCCGCCTACCGCGACAACGCCTACATACGCGACGTGCGGATCACCCCCGGCACGACCACCGGGCGCACCGTGCCGTTCTCCGTCAAGGCGACCGTGGAGTACGAGGGCAAGAGCAAGGAACTCGCCTACGACAGCGAGCTGTCCGTCGTGCGCGGAAAGACCACCGGCAAGGCGCTGGTCGACTGGGAGCCGTCCGTCGTGCACCCCGAACTGAGAGACGGCGACACGCTCGTCACCGGGGAGGCCTCGGCACCGCCCATCAAGGCCGTGGACCGCGACGGTACGGAGCTGACCGAGGAGAAGTACCCCTCCCTCGGGCCGATCCTGGACGCGCTGCGCGAGAAGTACGGCGAGCAGGCGGGTGGCGAGCCCGGCATCGAGCTGTCGATCCGGCGCGGCGGCGCGGCTGCGGAGGACACGGCCGACACCACCCTGCTGACCCTGGCCGAGGGCAGGGCGGGCCGGCTGCCGACCACGATCAGCGCGGGCGCGCAGGCGGCGGCCGAGAAGGCCGTGCAGAAGTACGCGGAGTCGTCGGTGGTCGCCGTGCAGCCCAGCACCGGCGAGGTGCTGGCCGTCGCCAACCACCGCGAGGACGCGTTCAACGCGGCCTTCCTCGGCCAGCTGGCCCCCGGCTCCACCATGAAGATCGTCAGCGCCGCCACCCTCATCGACAACGGCATCACCACGGCCGACGGCCCGGCGCCCTGCCCACCCGACGCCACGTGGCAGAGCGCGACCTTCCACAACCTGAAGGGCATGACCCCCAACGAGCAGGCCACCCTCTCGGAGAGCTTCGCCCGCTCCTGCAACACCGCGTTCGTGAAGTACGCGGACGAGGTCAAGGTCGACTCGCTGACCAGGGAGGCCGAGGACCGGTTCGGGCTCGGCCGGAACGACTGGAAGGTCGGCATCCCCTCCTTCGACGGCTCGGTCCCCGCCTCCGGCGGCCCGGACACCGCGGCCAACATGCTCGGCCAGGGCAAGGTGCAGATGAGCCCGCTGAACATGGCCTCCGTCACCGCGACCGTCGTGACGGGCCGTTTCCGGCAGCCGGTCATCGTCCCGCAGAACCTTGACGACCGCGAACTGGCGACCGCCCAGGGCCTGTCCGCGGGCACCGCACAGCAACTGCGCCAGATGATGAACCGCACCGCGACCAGCGGCACCGGCGCCGCCGCGATGTCCAAACTCAGCGGCGACATCGGCGCCAAGACCGGCTCCGCCGAGGTCGACGGGCAGGAGAAGTCCAACAGCTGGTTCACCGGCTACCGCGACGACATGGCAGCCGCGGCCATGGCCCAGGAAGGCGGCCACGGCGGCGACGTGGCCGGTCCGATTGTCGCGGCCGTGCTACGAGCGGGCGGCTGACTCACTCGTTGTCGTACCGGGACTCTAGGGTGGTGCTCTCGTTGGGGAGTGTGAGGGCACCGGGGGCCTGGGGACAGCGGAGGATCGGGAAGCTGTGGGCAAGAGAAGGCGCGTCACGCGCGTCACCGAGGAGAAGAGCAGGAACCGCCCGGCCGTCGTCGGCGGGCTGATCGCCGTCGTCGTCGGTGGCGGCGCGTTCGGCGCGTACGCCCTGTACGGCACGGACACGGAGGACGTGTCGGCCTCGACCGCCGCCGAGACCGTGAAGACCGGCCCCCTGTCGGCGGAGGAGGTCCGTACGGCCGCGTCCGGCTTCCTCACCGCCTGGCAGGACGGCTCGGTCGCGAAGGCGGCGGCCGCGACGGACGACGCCACGGCCGCGAGGACCGCGCTGACCGGCTTCCGCGAGGACGCGCGGATCACCGACGTCACGCTCACGCCCGGGAAGCGGTCCGGCGACGAGGTCCCCTTCTCCGTGCGGGGCACGGTGTCGTACGAGGGCGTCAGCAAGCCGCTGACGTACCGGTCGTCGCTGACGGTCGTCCGCGGCGCCGAGGACGGCGAGCCGGTGGTCGACTGGGAGCCGTCCGTCGTCCACCCCGACCTCCAGGAGGGCGACCGGCTGGTCACGGGCGAGGCGGGCACACCCCCGGTGAAGGCGCTCGACCGGGACGGCGGCGAGCTGACCGCCGAGGCGTACCCGTCCCTGGGCACCGTGCTGGACAGCCTGCGGGAGAAGTACGGCGAGAAGGCGGGCGGCACGGCGGGGGTCGAGCTGCGGGTGGTGCGCGCGGAATCCGCTGAGGCCTCCGAAGAGACGTCCGGGGAGGCGTCCTCGCGGGCGGCCGGCGCCAAGAAGTCGGCCGAGGACAAGGTCCCCGACAAGACGCTGCTGGAGCTGAGCGAAGGCACTCCAGGGACCGTGCGGACGACCCTCAGCCCCACCCTCCAAGAAACCGCCGAGCAGCAGGTCGCCGCCAAGGAGCGGGCCTCGGTGGTCGTGCTGCGTCCCTCGACCGGCGAGATCCTCGCCGTGGCGAACTCCAACCCGAACTTCAACACGGCCTTCCAGGGCTCCCTCGCCCCCGGCTCCACGATGAAGGTCGTCACCGCGGCCCTGCTCTTCGACGAGGGCCTGGCCTCGGCGGACAAGGGACACCCCTGCCCCAAGTACTCGTCGTACGGCGGCTGGAAGTTCCAGAACCTCGACAAGTTCCAGATCAAGAACGGCACGTTCAAGGCGAGCTTCGCCGCCTCCTGCAACACGGCCTTCATCTCCCAGGCGAAGAAACTGAAGAACGACTCCCTGACCAAGGAGGCCCAGGAGGTCTTCGGGCTCGGTCTGAACAACTGGTCCATCGGCGTGCCGTCCTTCGACGGCTCGGTGCCGGTGCAGAGCGACGCCCCGATGGCCGCCTCGCTGATCGGCCAGGGCGGCGTACGCATGAACCCGCTGAACATGGCGTCGGTGGCGGCCACCGCCAGGACGGGCACCTTCAAGCAGCCCTACCTGGTGTCCCCGTCCGTGGACGGCCGCACCCTCGCCACGGCCTCCCGCACGATGTCGTCCTCCGTCCACTCCCAGCTGCGCGAGGTCATGCAGTACACGGCGGCGGCCGGCACGGCGGCCGAGGCGATGTCGGGTCTCGGGCCCGACTACGGCGCCAAGACGGGCTCGGCGGAGGTCGACGGCCAGAAGAAGCCCAACGGCTGGTTCACGGCGTGGAAGGGTGACCTGGCCGCGGCGGGCGTGGTCCAGCAGGGCGGGCACGGCGGCTCGACGGCGGGGCCGATCGTGGCGGCGCTGCTGAAGGCGGGGAGCTGAGGCCGGGGGCGGCAGTGGCCGCCCCCGTAACCCGGTCGCGTGGGCCGTACACGTACCGCTAGCGTGCCCACCATGACCGCTTCCGACGCCACCACTTCCTCCGCCCACCCCCAATTCGCCGCGGCCCTGCGCGAGTTGGGTCTCGATCACCTCAACGACCGCATCCGCCGCTTCCCGGACGCCACCCGTACGGCCGCCGAGGCCGCGGCCGCGATCGGCTGCGGGCTGAGCCAGATTTGCAAGTCGCTGGTGTTCGCGGCATGGGGGTCCCCCCTGCTCGAGCGCAGTCGAGAGCTTGGGGGAGGCGTGCCGGTCCTCGTCCTGATGGACGGTGCGTCCCGGGTCGACGTCGAGCTGGTACGGCGGGAGCTGGGCGCCGGGAAGGTCACGCGGGCCAAGGCGGACGTGGTCCGGGAGACGACGGGGTACGCGATCGGGGGCGTGCCGCCCTTCGGGCACCGGACCAGGACCCGCGTCCTGGCGGACCGCGCGCTGCTGGAGCACGAGACGGTGTGGGCGGCGGCCGGCACCCCGCACACGGTGTTCCCGATGGACCCCAAGTCCCTGATCGCCCACGCGGGCGGCACGCTGGTGGACGTGCGCGAGCGGACGGGCAGCGAGCGCGCGGAGTGACGCCGCTCGTCACCACCGCCGTCCTGCTCGCCGCCGTCACCCACGCGAGCTGGAACGCCATCGCCCACCGCATCACGGACAAGCTGGTCGGCTTCACGCTGATCTCGGGCGGGGGCGCGCTGATCGGGCTGGCAGCGGTGCCGTTCGTGCCGGTCCCGGCGGCCGGGGCATGGCCCTACCTGATCGCGTCCGCGGTCATCCACCTCGCGTACTACGTCCTGCTGATGCGCTCGTTCCGGCTCGGGGACTTCGGGCAGGCGTACCCGATCGCGCGGGGCACCGCTCCGCTCGTGGTGACGGCGCTGGCGGCGGTGTTCGCGCACGAGGTGCCGGACGGCTGGGCGGCGGCGGGCATCGGACTGTCGTGCGCGGGCCTGACGGGCGTCGCGCTGTGGGGACTGCGGGGCCGTCGCCCCCACTGGTCGGCCATCGGCGCGGCGCTAACCACGGGCCTGTCCATCGCCGCGTACACCGTGGTGGACGGGCTGGGCGTGCGCGTCTCCGGTACGTCCCTCGGGTATATCGCCTGGCTGATGTTCCTGGAGGGCCTGGCGGTCCCGGTGTACGCGGCGTACCGCTGGCGCGGGCAGTTGGTGGCGGTGCTACGACCCGTCGCCGGGCTCGGTCTGCTGGGCGCCGCGCTGTCCGTGGCGGCGTACGGCCTCGTCCTGTGGGCCCAGACGAAGGCGGACCTGGCCCCCATCGCCGCGCTGCGCGAGTCGTCGATCATCGTGGGCGCGGCGATCGGCGCGGTGTTCTTCAAGGAGCGGTTCGGGGCGCCGAGGATCGCGGCGGCGGGGCTGCTGGTGGTGGGGATCGGGCTGATGCTGCACGCGGGCTAGGAGCTGTCCGGCGATCGTGATCGTGATCGCCGGACAGCTCCTGGGACCGACCGGAGCGGTCAGGACGTGAAGGGGACGGCGTCCTGCGGGTCGGTGTGCCAGTTGGTGACGAGGGGCTGATCGACGAGGACGCTGCCGACCTTGAGCGAGACGGGGTTGGGGTCGTCGCCCGTGACGGAGACGATCACGGTGCTGTACTCGGTGCCGCCGTCGCCGCTCGTGCTCTTCGGGCTGACACCGGCGTACACCGTCGTGCCGCCGGAGAGGGTGATCTCCTCGCCGACGACCTGCTCGGCGGGACCGGCCTGGGTGCCGCCCGAGCCGAAGGCGATGACGGGCAGGCCGCCGGGCAGGACGCAGGTGATACCCGGCTTGGCCTTGACGCTGACCTGGTAGTAGCCGCCGGCCTGGGTCATCTCCTTGGCACTCCAGGACAGGTCGTTGGTGCCGCAGGACTGGCCGTAGCCGGACTTGTCCCCGGCCTCGGCTTCCGTGACCTCCGTAACCTCCGTGGCCTCCGTGGCCTTCGTGGAGGAACCCGAGGTCGAGGCCGAACCCGAGTCCGCGGTCGGCTCCGAACCGCCCTTGCCGCTGTCGGTACCGGAGTCGGCCGCGGCGACGGGAGCGGCTCCGGCGGCTCCGGCCGTCCCCTCATCACAGGCGGTCATCAGGAAGCCGGCGGTGACGGCGGCGGTGGCGACGAGGGCGGCGCGCAGACGGCGGTTCATCATGGTGGGTCTCGCTTTCGGTGAAGGGTTACGGAGGTTCGGGAACGGGTGCGTCAGGGACGGATGACGGGGTCCGCGACCGGGGCCGGCCGGGGCCCCTCGGCGGCCGCTGTCCGCCGGCGGTCGTCCTGCAGCGCCGCGGAGCGGGGCAGCGCGGCCGCGAGAAGGGGCCCGCGCACGGCCGGCGCACGCAGGGCGAGGGTGACCAGGGCGTAGCCGGCGAGTCCGCCGAGCGTGTTGGCGAGGAGGTCGTTGACGTCCACGGAACGGCCGTTGTTCAGGACGATGTACGACAGCAGCTGGGCGGCTTCGATGGCCAGGCTGGCCGCCGCCGTCATCAGGGCCGCCCGTGACGGTGAGGTGGCGCGCCGGGACATCAGGGGCAGCAGGAAGCCGAACGGAACCATCATGATCACGTTGGGGACGATGGTGACGTCGGCGGTGAGCAGCGGGATGAAGTTGATCTGACTGATCCAGGGGGCCTGGTTGGCGTACTCGCCCCAGGTCACGTCCAGCGGGAAGATCGTCAGGGACAGCACGGCGGCGACGTAGACGGCGGCGGCCAGCTGCAGCAGGGCACGGCGCACGTTCCACGCGTCGCGCCACACCTGGACGGCGGAACCGACCGCGAACAGGACGAGCGCGGGGCCGAGAACGGGTGCGGAATCCACCGTGAAACGGATGTCCATGAGGGCTGATCCTTCGGTCGGGGCGAGCGGCGCTGACGTCGTTCAGCTTCCGTTCGGGACCCGGTCCGCCGGATCTGCCGAAAGATCCATTCCTCGGCAGCCGGCTACGACTTTCGGCAGAGGGGGCCCGGCTGCGGGCGCGGCTAGATTGCTCACCATGATCGGATCACCGCGCGCCGCGGCTGTCGGCCGGTTCGTCGGCGGCGCCCTGCTGCTCTGTGTCCTCGGGGCGGCCCTGCTGGTCGACGTCGGCACCGGCCTCCTCAGGTACGAGGGCACCGGGCTCCTGCTGTTCCTGTCGACTGCCGCGGCGGCGGCCGGTGCCTTCCCGGCCGCCGTGGGGATCAGGCTGCCTCCCGCGGTACTGGCGTGGGCGGCGTGCGGCGTGGCCCTGGTGTCGCTGGCCTGTTCGGTCGGGCTGCGCCTGGCGGCGGGCGGCGACGCGAACCTGGACGAGGCCTCGGACACCTACACCCTGTTCGAGCCGGCCGCCCTGATGGTGCTGCTGCACGTGACGGCGCGGCGGGGTTCCCCGGCCGGCACCGCCGTCGCCCTGCCGCTGCTCATGGCCGCCGTCATCCTGCGCCCGCTGGTGATCGAGGTGGACGAGGGCAGCAGCATCGTCGCGCTCGTCCTGACCCTGGTGGCCAGCGGCGCCCTGGCCTCCGGCCTCACGGTCCGGCTGGTCGTCGCCTCCCGTCGGCAGCGCGAGGAGCAGATCAGACTCGAACAGCGCCTCGGCTTCGCCCGCGACCTGCACGACTACGTCGCCCACCACATATCGGGCATCGTGGTCCAGGCACAGGGTGCCCGTGCCGTCGCGGCGAAGAAGCCCCAGGCGGTGGGCGACGCCCTCGAGTTGATCGAGACCACCGGGGCGGAGGCGCTGACCGCCATGCGCAAGATGGTCGGCGCGCTGCGCGAGGACACCGTCCCGAACCCGCGGGCACCGGGCACGGACGCCGTCCGCGCCCTCGTCGCCGACTTCCGGCTGCCCGGCGCCCGGGCCGGCTACACCGAGACCGGCCCGGCCGACAGCCTCCCCGCGGACGCCGCGCACCTCGTGGAACGCGTGGTCATGGAGGCCCTGACGAACATCCGCAAGCACGCCCGCGACTGCACCACCGCGCAGGTGCACCTGGACGTCTCCCGCCGCCGGGTGACCGCGCGGATCACCGACGACGGAACCCGGCGCCCGTCCGACGCCTCCGACGGCGGCGGCTACGGACTGCGCGGCCTGCGCGAGGTCACCGGCGCCGCCGGGGGCACACTGACCGCGGGCCCCGGCCCCGAGTCCGGTCCCGGGTCCGACGCCGGCTGGCACGTCGCACTCGAACTCCCCCTCCCCCTACGGCAGGTGTCCCGATGACCATCCGTGTCCTTCTCGCGGACGACCAGACGATCGTCCGCACCGGCATGGCCATGATCCTGGCGGCGGAGGACGACATCGAGGTCGTCGCCCAGGCCGCCGACGGCGTCGCCGCGATCCAGCAGGCGGACGAGCACCGCCCCGACGTCGTCCTCATGGACATCCGCATGCCGCGGCTGAACGGCATCGAGGCGCTGCGGCACCTGCACCGCCCCGGGGCCGCGCACACCCCGAAGGTCGTCATGGTGACGACGTTCGACGACGACGAGTACGTCCACCAGGCCCTGCACCACGGCGCCTGCGGCTTCCTCCTCAAGGACGCGGGCCCTCGCCTGCTCGCCGAGGCCGTCCGCTCCGCCGCCTCCGGCGAGGCCCTCATCAGCCCCTCCATCACCGTCCGCCTGCTCCAGCGGTTCACCCGCCCCGCCGCCGCCCCGGTTTCCAGTCCCTCGCCCCTCTCCCAGCGCGAGACCGAGGTCGCCGCCCTCGTCTCCCGCGGGCACACCAACACGGAGATCGCCGCCGCCCTGCACATCAGCGCGGGCACGGTGAAGACCCACCTCACCAACATCCAGAGCAAGCTCGGTGTCCGCAACCGGGTCGAGATAGCGGCCTGGGCCTGGGAGTCGGGGCTCGCCCGCTGACCGGATCGCGAGGCCCGATACTTACAAAGAGTCCGTTGCAAAGAAACCCTTGCAACGGACTCTTTGCATCGCTACCTTCGTACGCATGGACGAGCCGCAGAGCCCGCAGGACCCGAAGGACCCGAAGGACCCAGAGGTCCGCAGCCTCGACGCCCGCTCGCTGCGCGGACTCGCACATCCGCTGCGCATGCAGCTGCTGAGAGCACTGCGGCAAGGCGGACCGGCCACCGCGTCCCAACTGGCCGCGAAGCTGGGCGAGTCCAGCGGCGCCACCAGCTACCACCTGCGGCAACTCGCCGCGCACGGCTTCGTCGAGGACGCGCCGGAGCACGGCAAGGGGCGGGAACGCTGGTGGAAGACGGTGCACAGGGGTGTGCAGTTCGACGATGCGCTGTACGAGGACCGCAGTCCCGAGGTACGCGGAGCCGCCGCCCTCTACATGCACGAGATCGCGAACCACCACACTCGGGAGCTGGCGACCTGGATCGGCACCCGTGACAACTGGTCCGAGGAATGGAACCGCTCCTCGGACATGAGCGACTGGACTCTGAACCTCACGCCCGAACTCGCCCTAGAGCTCATCAACAAGATGCACGCACTCGTCGGCAGTTACCGCGCCCTGGCCCCTGACGACGGCACCCCGGGCACCGAGCAGGTGCGCGTCCACACGCACGTCATCCCCACCCACAAGGACTGAGAGGCCGCGCGATGCACCCCGAAACCCACCTCGCCCTGCACCACACCCGCGCCTTAGAACTCCGCGCCGAAGCCGACGCGTACCGACTCGCCGCCACGGTTCGGCGCCCCCGGGACTTCCGCACCCGCCTGGGCTGGACCCTCGTGGAGGTCGGCCTGCGCCTGGCCACCACCCCTCGGCCAGCGACTGCGGCCTCCTGCTTCTAGCCGGCACGGCCGATCGACACCTCCGCCCAGACCGTCTGGCCCACCGGACGACGAGGTGACGAACCCCAGCACGCGGCCAAAACGTCCACCAGGAACAGGCCACGACCCGACTCGCCCTCGGGGGACGCCGAGGGCGGGGTGTCGGGTGGCCGCTGTGACGCGCCCAACCCACTGTTGCTGGAATGCTGTTGCCGACTAATCGCCCCGTCGGACACCTCCCGCACGGATACCATCGTGGCCTTGCGATCGGAAGCACCATTTCGCCCGCGATGTCGTCGACCGTAGACGGAACGACCTCGCGTTCGGCAAGGCATGTCCGGTTCGTACTGTCATCGGCCGAAAGCTAGCCGGAAGGCGTCGTTTGTGGTCACAGCCCGGATGATGGCGCGACACCGGCGCGCCGCGGTGTTGTGTCGGCAGGCCGGACGTACGGGTGCCGCGCTGCTTGCCGCGGTCGTCACGTTGACAGGGTGCCGTGATCGCGCCGGTGAAGCGTCAGGACGGCCCACGTCAGATGCTGCGGTATCGGTGGCGTCTCGGGAGATCCGCAAGGTCGACTTCGCCAATCTCGAGTGGTTCGACTCGACGTTCGGGTCAACCGTGAAGCTGGTCGACGGTTCTGCCTGGCACGCCGCAGGCAACGACACCGGCGGATGGCAGTGGAACCTGTTGGGGAGGCCCCAGTTCGCCGACGTCGACGGTGACGGTCACGAGGACGCCGTGGCGGGGCTGGCGTCGAGTGGTGATATGGCGATGGGCCAGGCATGGTACGTCTGGTTGTGGCGCGATGGCCGGGCCCAGCAGCTGCGGGTGCCGGTCGTTGCATCGACGCGATGCGACCGGCGCATCGAGTCCGTGACGGCCGTCCCGCACGGGTTCGAGGTTCAGGCGTTCCTCTTCGTGGACGGGGACAGCTGTGCGGGAGGCGGCTCTGTGCCGATCACGTATGTGGTGGGGGTGCGAGACGGCTGGCCTGTGCGGCTGCGTCCGCAATACGGTCCACTGGACACCTGTGATCCGGGGAAGCTCACCGTGGCCCTGCACCCGCAGGGGAAGCCGGTGCTGTACACCTCGCCGGACGTGCGCTCCCCGACCGTGGAACCGGCCGCCCACTACGATGCGTTGCTCGTCGACGAGTACGCCGCCGATCCCGCGCTCTCCCCCGAGCTGGACTGGGTTCTGGGTATCGCGGTGAGCGGCGACCGCCGGGTGTGCGGGTGGGCACGTGCGGATCAGGTCCGGGGGGCGTGGCACTGACTTCGGCAGGGGCCCTTGCTACTGGGGCGGGTACTTCGCCCACAGCTCGACCAGGTCGGTGCCCGGGCTGTCCGTGACGGCGACTGCGAGCGAGAGCGAATCTTCGTCCTTCCACACCAGCGCCCGTTGGGTGGGGCTCCAGGCGAAGACATGGAGTCCCGACGGGGGTGCCTTCTCGCCGCCCACCGGACGGGCGGGCGGTGCGGCGTCGAAGTACGCACGCGAGACCTTGGCGAAGGTGTCCCGTCGGTAGTCGGCGAACATCAGGGTGAGGTTGCCGTCGTTGGTGCAGTAGCTGCTGTTCGTCGGCAGCCCGGCCTGTGACTCGTGGGCCGGGAAGTTACCGGTGAGGGCGGTCTTCCCGTAGCCGGACCGGCATCGGTTCCAGTTCGGGTAGCGGTCCCAGGCCCCGATGAACGTCTGCATGCCTGATCCCAGGTCGCTGGGCACACGGGGAAGCCCTGCGATGGTGTCGTCGCTCTGCGGAGCGGCGGGGTCGGACGTTCCTCTCGGTGACTCGTCGTCCAGGAGCGTGCCGAGGGGGACCAGTACGACGGTGGCGACGCCGATGGCGAAGAGGAGCAGAAGGGTACGCCGCCATACGGCCGGCAGGCGCAGGCCGGCGGGTTTCCGGCGGGCAGTCGCGGGTCCGGCGGGTCCGGCGGGTCCGGCCGCATCGGCCGGTGGCCGGGTGGGGTTTCCTGCCCCGGCAGGCTGCTGCGGGCGCAGCGCCAGCCGGATCCGGTGGTCCAGCGGGTCGGTGTCCGCCAGTCCCGGGAGGAGCGGTCCAGGCGCGGACCGGCGTAACACCGTGGCGATGACGGACGCGGCGTCTCCCGTTCTGGAGGACAGCCAGGCGGCGATCCCTCCGTGGACGTCCGGACTCACCCGCTCGCTCACTGCCAGGTGCAGTACGGCGTCGAAGGCGTCGTCGAGCAGGTCCCCCTGGGGCAGGCTCCCGGCGCGGTCGGCGATGGTCAGCAGCCATGTGATGGCACGGCCGTGGTCCGCGGCTTCCGACCCGGTCACGCCGCTCCCGTACAGCGAGCGGATCGCACGTACGACCTCCCCGACCGAGTGCGGATCGGCCTCCACGGCGGCCCGGAGATGGTGAGGATCGAGTGCGACGAGTACGTCCCGGAAGAAGGCGTGGTCGAGGTCGATCCGCGCCGCCAGCCGGAACAGCTCGACCAGGGCCGTCCGGTTCCCCGCACGCACGGCGGGGAGAAGGTGTCCGCCCCGGGCCGCCGGCTCGGTCGGCGCGTCGAACTCCGCCGTGACCATGGCGAGAAGTGCGTCGACTGTCGCGACCCTCCGGTCGGGGTCGTGCAGCGTCGCGGCCCGGACGATGGTGCGCCACGGCCCGGAGGGCGGCAGCAGCGGCACGTTCTGCTGTGGCCAGGTACCCGTGAGGGCCCAGCCGATGATCTGTCCGATGCTGTAGACGTCGGCTGCGGGTCCGGCGGTGTGCGCGTCGACCGCGAGCTCCGGCGCGGCGAACCCCTCCGTACCGAATCGGACGCCCACCTGTGTACGGCGAGGATGGGTGGTCTGTCCGCGGGGCCGCCTCCCCAGTCCCCAGTCGGCCACCACCCACCGGTCGTCGAACCGCAGGAGGTTGTCCGGCTTGAGGTCTCGGTGCACCCAGCCCTGCCGGTGAGGCTCCCGCAGCGCCGTGCACATGGCGGTCACGAGCTCACGTGCTGCCGCCGGTTCCGACAGTTCCTCTGCGAGGTGCCGTGCCGTGCCGTCCGCCGGCGGCATGACGAACCAGTCGTACGACAGGCTCCAGTCCAGGACCGGCAGGACATGGGGGTGACCGCCGAACAGGCAGGCCGCTTCCACCTCACGCCGCATCCGCGCGTGGGCATCGGGAAGGCGTGAGCCGAGTTTCTTGAACGCGACGCGTGCACCGGTGGGTTTGTGGACGGCGCCGAAGACGGTCGCCTGCCCGCCCCGGGCGATCGGCTGGGGATCGAGGGCGAAGTCCTTGCGCGAGCCCCGGGCTGCGAGCCGTACCGCCGCCAGTGCGGTCGTCAGCCGAGGATCGATCGGGTGGTCCGTCCTGGATGCCGTGTATGCCGAGGCCCTGCCACCTGGGTGCGTGGACATCAGCGGCAGGCAACCGGTGCATCGTGCCGACAGCCGTTCCGGCTCACGCCGAGCCACCTCCGTGTCTGTACCGACGGGACGCCTGCGAGCGGACGGCTGGGCGACAGCGCCGACAACGACGTGGACCGGTCGCTCTGTGACCTGCCACGTCCGACGTCTCGGTCGTCCAACCGGAGGATGAAGATTAGCGCGCGTCACACGGCGGTTTCCGCTTGATCGGGCGAAGGCCTCGTCCAGGAGGTGACTGCGCACCACGGTCGAACAGGGGTTGGTGACGACCGAGTTCGAGCCGCAAGAACCCACGGGGTCTTGGCGACCGGCTCCTGGGCTGCGTTCAGCAGCGGGTCGAGGGCCACGCACCACCGCGTCCGAGTCCACCACAATCCGGTCGCGAGCCCTTTTCCGGGCCCGCCGGTTCCTTGTGCACGAGGGTCCGGCGGGCCGCTGACCTCCGTAAAGAACCGGGGACAGAACTACCCGCCCACCCACCCTCCCGCCTGCGTCACCCGTCTGGGTGAGTGGCTTGCAGGGGCGGGATCCGGGCGGTTACGTTCGCCGCGACAACCGCAAACAGTTACGGCCCCCGGCCGGGACGGCAATCCCAATCGAGGGCCTGACCGATCAGGAAGAGACACCTTCCCGATGGCTGACCCGCAGTCTAACGCGCGCCTGCGCGCCGACGCCGGAGCTCCGACCTCCGGCGTGATTCACGTACGCACCCGGCTCGCAGCCGACTTCACCGTGATCTCCAACGCCCTCGCGCAACGGCGCGGCAGTGCCTGGAGGTGGCCGGGTACTTGGAGCGCCGCCGCGAGCGGGTGCCCGCCGGGCAGATCCGTACCCGGACGTACTTCTACGACGTACCCGGCGGCGACACTCCGGACGACCCTCCCGAGCCGCCGAAACCGCGCCGCCCCCGGAAGCAGCCCACTGCTGCCGCCGAGAACCCTCCCGCGCCCACGCGGCGCGAGGCCGATCCCCCGGCCGCCCCGCTCACCGACGCCGACCCGCAGGCCATCGCCGTACTCACCGCACTGCGCCGCGTCGACCCGCGTCTGATGCTCTCCCAGCAGGAGGCAGCCCGCCTGGCACCGGCCGTCGGCCAGTGGCTCGCGGCGGGCGTGGGAGCAACGCAGATCACCGACGTACTCACCACCGGCCTCCCCGACCGCTTCCGGGCCCGCCCGGCAGGCATCCTCGCCTTCCGCCTCCGCGAGACGCCCCTGCCCGCCCCGCCCCCGCTCACGCAGCCCGTGGAACGCCCGGCCGTCCTGCCCCTCCGGAACTGCGACGGCTGCGACCGGGCATTCCGCTCAGCGACTCCGGGACGCTGCCGGGACTGCCGGCCCGAGGACCGTCTCGGTGCGGCCGGCTGAGCCGATGAGTCACCGCGTACGCGGCCGGGCCGCCCTTCTCGATCGCGCGGTGGATCGCCTCACGGCGCTTGTCGAGCCTCCCGACCAGCGCCACGACCGCATCGAGCGGACGTGGCCCTGACGCTCCGGTCGGCCGTGCGCCGAGCGGCCGGGAGGAGCACCCTGGAACCACAGGGCAGCAGCGGATCCGGAGGTATTCGTCATGGTGCACACCATCGCGGGGTGGCATGTGGAGCTGGAGTTCGAGGAGGACCACCAGCGCACCCGGGCGGCGGCGCTCGTACGGCTGCCGGACGGGAACGAGGTGTACGCGCACGGGTACGCGACCCGGCACCGTACCGACAGCAACCAGCCCCGGGTCGGTGAGGAGATCGCGGGCGCGCGGGCGCTGAACGAGCTGGCGATGAAGCTGCTCACGAAGGCGCACGACGAGATCGACCAGGAGTCGGGGCGGGTGTCGCACCCGATCGCGATCTAGGCGCCGTCCGCGCCGGCCTCAGCCGCCCGCACCGGTCTCAAGGGATGCGCGGACTCCCCGTACCAGCGCCTGGGCGCGGGGGTCCGCCGTCACCGTCTTGCGGAAGCCGTTCGTGACGTAGCCGAAGGCGATGCCCGACTCCGGGTCGGCGAAGCCGAGCGGGCCGCCCCGGCCCGGGTGGCCGAAGGAACCGGGGAAAAGGAGCGGGGACGCCGGGCCGTGGAGCATGAAGCCGAGGCCGAAGCGGGTGCTGACCACGAGGGTGCGGTCCGGGCCCGCGGACTCCTCGCACCGGGCTGCCGCCAGCGTGGCCGGCGTCCACAGGCGTACGCCGCCGTCCACGTCGCCGATCAGCGCGGCGTAGAAGCGTGCCAGCGCGTCCGCCGTGGCTATGCCGTTGGAGGACGGGTGGGCGGCCGCCCGGTAGGCCGGGTCGTTGTCGTCGGGGGGCGGGGTGATCGCCGCGAAGGCGCGGGAGGTGACCGAGTCGGGGTTCGCGTACGCCTCCGCCACCGATCGCTTCGCGCGCATGCGGAGCCCCCCGGCGGTTTCAGGGGGCCGTACGGGACCTGAGCGGCCCACCCGGTGCGCCTGCTGCGGAGGCAGGCCCACCCAGAGGTCCACGTCCCCCAGCGGCCGGGATATCTCCGTGTCGATCCACTCGCCGATGCCCCGGCCGCCCGTGCCCTCGACCCTGCGGAAGAGTTCGGTGAGCATCCAGCCGTACGTGTGCGGGTGGTAGCCGTGGTCCGTGCCCGGTTCCCAGAGCGGGGCCTGGGCGGCGATCGCGGCGGCCGTACGGTCCGGGTCGGACGCCTCGGCCGGGGTCAGCGGGCGGTCCACGACCGGTACGCCCCCGCGGTGCGCCAGCACATGCCGGACCAGCAGCCGTTCCTTGCCGTGCGCCTTGAACTCCGGCCAGTACGCGGCGACCGGGGCGTCCAGGTCGAGTTCGCCGCGCTCGGCCAGCATCAGGGCCGCGGCGGACGCGACGCCCTTCGTCGCCGAGTGCATGACGTGGGCCGTGTCCCGCTCCCACGGCTCCGGGCGTTCCGTGCCGTCGACGTCCCGCGTGCCGCCCCACAGGTCGACCACCTTGCGGCCGTCGCGGTACACGGCGACCGCCGCGCCCCGCTCCCCGAGCTCCGCGAAGTTCCGTACGAACGCGTCCCGGACCGGCTCGTAGCCCTCGGCCACCGTGCCGTTCACGTTCACGTGCGCGTCCACGTATGCACTCCCGTCATGCCCACCTGCTCGCCTGCGACAGTGGGTGCAACGCCCACCCGCCGCCTGCGATTCCTCAGCCGAGCACGACCGTGACGTCCACGTTGCCGCGCGTCGCGTTCGAGTACGCGCAGACCTTGTGCGTCGCCTCCACGAGCTCGGCGGCGAGGTCCTGGTCCAGGACGGGCAGGGAGATGTTGAGGGCGATCGCGAGGCCGAACCCGTCCTCCTGGCCGGTGGGGCCGATGCCGACCTTCGCGCTGACCGTCGAGCCGGACAGGTCATAGCCGCGGCGTCGGCCGACCAGCATCAGCGCGTTGTGGAAGCAGGCGCTGTACCCGGCCGCGAAGAGCTGCTCCGGGTTGGTGCCGTTGCCGTCGCCGCCCAGCGCCGGAGGCAGCGCCACCTTCAGTTCCAGGTGGCCGTCCTGGCTGGTCACATAGCCTTCCCGGCCACCGTGCGCGGTGGCCTCGGCCACGTACATGATCTTCGTCGGGCGGGTGTCGACAGCGGCGCCGTCTGACATGGCGGGACCTCCCCCTGCGTCAGCGACTCACGAGTGCGCGAGTACTTCGCGATCAAGGTAACCGCCGAAGGTGAAGCCCGGTTACTCGGGGGTAGAGATCTTGATCGAGCGCGGGTCGAAACCGAAGGGGAGCTCCAGGCGGTGGGCGCGCATCAGGTCCTCGTCCGCGAGGAGGTCACCGGTCGCGCCGTCCGCGGCGATCACTCCCTCGCTGAGGATCAGCGCGCGCGGGCACAGTTCCAGGGCGTACGGCAGGTCGTGCGTGACCATCAGGACCGTCACGTCCAGCGAGCGGAGGATGTCGGCGAGCTCGCGGCGGGAGGCCGGGTCGAGGTTCGAGGACGGCTCGTCCAGGACCAGGATCTCCGGCTCCATGGCGAGGACCGTCGCCACGGCCACCCGGCGGCGCTGGCCGAAGGAGAGATGGTGCGGCGGACGGTCCTTGAACTCCGCCATGCCGACCTGGGCGAGGGCACGGTCCACGCGCGCCTCCAGTTCGGCGCCCTTCAGCCCGGCCGCCGCGGGACCGAACGCCACGTCCTCCCGTACCGTCGGCATGAAGAGCTGGTCGTCCGGGTCCTGGAAGACGATGCCGACCCGGCGGCGGATCTCGGCCATGTGCTTCCGGCCGACCGGGAGCCCGGCGACCTTCACCGTGCCGGCTCCCCCGGTCAGGATGCCGTTGAGGTGCAGCACAAGGGTGGTCTTGCCGGCGCCGTTGGGACCGAGCAGGGCCACCCGTTCGCCGCGCGCGATCGAGAAGTCCACGCCGAACAGGGCCTGGTGCCCGTCGGGGTAGGCGAAGGCGAGGCCCGAGACCTCGAGGGAGGGAGCAGCAGGAGCAGTCACAGGGTCCATCCCAGCACGCAGACGACGAGCGCGGTCACCGGGAGGGCCAGGGCGTACGACCACTGCGCCCGGGAGGCCGTCACCTCGTCGATCACCGGCATGGAGCCCGCGTAACCGCGGCTCACCATCGCCAGGTGCACGCGCTCCCCGCGTTCGTAGGAGCGGATGAAGAGGGCGCCCGCGGACTGGGCGAGCACGCCCCAGTGCCGTACGCCCTTCGCCTCGAACCCGCGCGACTCGCGGGCGATCCGCATCCGCCGCATCTCGTCGGTGATGACGTCGCCGTAGCGGATCATGAAGGACGCGATCTGCACGAGCAGCGGCGGGAGCTTGAGGCGCTGGAGGCCGAGGAGGAGTTCACGCAGTTCGGTGGTGGAGGCCAGCAGGACGGACGCGGCGACGCCCAGCGTGCCCTTGGCCAGCACGTTCCAGGCGCCCCACAGTCCGTTGACGCTCAGCGACAGGCCGAGGACCTCGACCCGCTCCCCCTGTGCCACGAACGGCATCAGTACGGCGAAGGCGACGAACGGGATCTCGATCAGCAGCCGCTTGAGGAGGAAGCCCGCCGGCACGCGGGCCGCGTACGCGACCGTGCCGAGCAGCGCCGCGTACAGCGCGAACGCCCAGACCGCCTCGCGCGGGGTGGAGACCACCACGACGACGAAGGCGAAGACGGCCGTGAGCTTGGTGTGCGGCGGGAGGGCGTGCACGGGCGAGTGCCCGTGCCGGTAGAGCCTGTGCGCGTGTCCTGCACCCATGACCGCGCCGTCAGACGTTCTCGCGCACGTCGGGCACGGATGTCGCCGACGGCGGCTCGCCGCTGCGGCGCCTGCGCACCGCCCAGAACACGCCGGTGCCCGCGACCACGGTGACGCCTACGCCGATCACGCCCGCGAGTCCGCCCGACAGGCGCCCGTTCGTGATGCCCTCCACGCCGTAGTCGGCGAGCGGCGAGTCGGCCGCCGCGTGCTCCTCGGCCTTGGCGTCGATGCCCTTGTCGGCGGCGACCTTCTCCAGGCCGTCGGGGCTGGCGGAGGCGTAGAAGCTGACGACTCCCGCGAGGAGCAGGGAGGTGGCGAGGCCGGCGAGCAGGATCTTGCGCGGGGAACGCGCGGTGGCGGGTGCGGCTACGGGCTCCGCGGCCGGTGCGTCGACCAGTTCCCCGTTCACCCGGAGCTTCAGCGGGGCGGTCAGGCCGCGGGCGCCGTGCACCAGGTCGGGGCGGACGGCGATCACGGCGCCCACCGTGAGCGCGGTGATCGCGGCCTCGCCGATACCGATGAGGACGTGGACGCCGACCATGGCGGTCAGGACCTGGCCGATGGGGACGTCCGTGGTGCCGCCGACCGCGTAGAACAGGGTGAAGGCGAGGGCCGCCGCGGGCACCGAGAGCAGCGCGGCGACGAACGCGGAGACGGTGACGGAGCGCCGCTTCCTCGGCAGGACCTTCACCAGGCCGCGGAAGACGGCGTACGCGACGACCGTCGTCACCACGGCCATGTTCGTGATGTTGACGCCGAGCGCGGTGAGGCCGCCGTCGGCGAAGAGGATGCCCTGCATGAGGAGGACGACGGAGACGCAGAGGACCCCTGTGTAGGGGCCCACGAGTATCGCGGCCAGGGCTCCGCCCAGCAGATGGCCGCTGGTTCCGGCGGCCACCGGGAAGTTCAGCATCTGCACGGCGAAGATGAACGCGGCGACCAGGCCCGCGAGCGGTGCCGTCCGCTCGTCCAGTTCCCGTCGCGCTCCGCGCAGGCTCACCGCGACGGCGCCCGCGGCGACGGCGCCGGCGGCCGCCGAGACCGGGGCGTTGATGAATCCGTCGGGGACATGCATGGGGAGGGCTCGCTCTCCGGGCTCATGGCTGGTTCGCCGTACGAAATGGCTGGAACCGTACGATGATGAGCCTCTTGCAACTGATTTGCAAGAGCGTGAGGATGCGAACAACCGGCGGAACCCGGCCCGGCGTCAAGCAGTGCGCCCGGGAGCCGTACCCCGGTAACTGTGCGACATTGGACAGACAGCGGATCCCGGATTCCAAGCTTCTGTTCCAGATCAACAGATCCAGCGATCGAGCGATCGAGCAGTCGAGCGTCGTGAGGAGCCGTCCGATGTCCGTCGTCGAACAGTACGCGCGCGCCCACATCGTCACGGACGCCCCGGAGGACCGGGACGTGGTCCCGGTACTGCTCCGGTACGACCCGCAGGACGACCCGCGCGCGATTCACGTCAGCCTTCCCGAATCCCACGACTGGACGGTCTCCCGCGATGTCGTCGAGCGCGGGCTGCGCGCCCCGGCCGGCACGGGTGACGTGCGGGTCTGGCCCTGCGGGCGGGTGACGGCCGTGCTGGAGCTCCACTCGGCGGGCGGCGCACGGGTGCTGCAGTTCGACTCCAAGGCCCTGCTCCGGTTCCTGCGCCGGACGTACGCGGCGGCCGAGGTGCCGGCGACCCACGTCCACTGAACGAGCGGCCCGCGCCACGGAGGAACCGTGGCGCGGGCCGGTGAGACGTGAGACGAGTGACAGGTGCCGTGGCCGGCCGTCAGGCGTTGACGAGCTCCTTGCGGTCGCCGCCGCCACCCCGTCCGTCCTCGCCGTCGGCCAGCTGCTGCTGCAGCTTCTCGCCCTCGACGTCGACGTTCGGCAGGGCCCGGTCCAGCCACTTCGGCAGCCACCAGGCGGTCCTGCCCAGCAGGGCGAGCACCGCCGGGACGATCGCCATACGGACGACGAACGCGTCGAAGAGGACGGCGATCGCGAGGCCGAAGCCGATCATCTTGACCATCTGCTCACTGGAGCCGATGAAGCCCGCGAAGACCGCCATCATGATGACCGCCGCGGCCGTGACGACCCGGGCGCCGTACTTGAAGCCGGTCACCACCGCCTGGGTCGGCTCCTCTCCGTGGACGTACGCCTCGCGCATCCGGGTCACGAGGAAGACCTCGTAGTCCATCGCCAGGCCGAAGACCACACCGACCATGAAGATCGGCATCATCGACATGACCGGGCCGGTCTGCTCGACGCCCAACAGGCCGGACAGCCAGCCCCACTGGAAGACCGCGACGACCGCGCCCAGGGCCGCGAGCACCGACAGCAGGAAGCCGAGGGCCGCCTTGAGCGGGACGAGGATCGAGCGGAAGACCAGGATCAGCAGGAGGAAGGCCAGGCCGACCACCAGGGCGAGGTACGGGAGCAGCGCGTCGTTGAGCTTCTGGCTGACGTCGATGTTCATCGCCGTCGAGCCGGTGACCAGGACCTCCGCGTCCGTGTCCGCCTTGATGTCGGCACCCGTGTCACGGATGGCGTGCACCAGGTCCTCGGTGTCGGCCGAGGACGGCTTCGAGCCCGGGATCACGGTGAGCATGGCGGTGTCGCCGGCCTTGTTGAACGTCGCCGGGTTCACCATGGCCACGTCGTCGAGGGCCTTGATCTCGTCGGTCACGGTGGCGACCGCGGCCTTCGGGTCGTCGCTCTTCTCCGTGTCGACCACGACCATGAGCGGACCGTTGAGGCCGGGGCCGAAGCCCTCCGAGATCAGGTCGTAGGCCCGGCGCTGGGTGGTGGAGGTCGGCTGCGCGCCGTCGTCCGGCAGGCCCAGCTCCAGCTGGGTCGCCGGCACGGCGGCCACACCGAGGCCGACCACACCGAGCAGCAGGACGGCCACCGGACGGCGGACGACGAAGCGGGCCCAGCGGGTGCCCATGTTGGGCTTGTCGGCGGGCTTGTCGGCCTGCGTCGCCTCGCCGCTGTTCCCGGTCCCCTCGTTCTTGCTCTTGCCGCCCTTGCCGCCGAACAGCTTGCTCTTCGCACCGGCGGGCTGGATCCTGCCGCCCGCGTAGCCGAGCAGCGCCGGAATCAGGGTCAGGGCCACCAGGACCGCGACGACGACCGTGCCCGCGGCGGCCGCGCCCATCTTCGTCAGCATCGGGATGTTGACGACGGCCAGGCCCACCAGGGCGATGACGACGGTGAGACCGGCGAACACCACCGCGGAGCCGGCGGTGCCGACGGCCCGGCCGGCCGCCTGCTCGCGGTCGCGTCCCTCGGCCAGTTCGGCCCGGTAGCGGGAGACGATGAACAGCGCGTAGTCGATGCCGACGGCGAGGCCGATCATCGAGGCGAGGATCGGAGTGGTGGAGTCCAGTTCGAGGGTGCTGGCCAGCGCCGTGATGGTGCCTACGCCGATGCCCACGCCGATGATCGCGGTCAGCAGCGGCAGCCCGGCCGCGACCAGCGAGCCCAGGGTGATGACGAGGACGACCGCGGCGATGGCGATACCGATGATCTCGGCGGCGCCCGTGTGCGGGACGGCGGAGAGCGCGTCACCGCCGATCTCGACGGTCAGCCCGCTCTCCTGGGCCTCGTCGACCGCCTTCTCCAGGGCGTCCTTGGAGGAATCCTCGAGCTCCAGGGCGGAGACCTCGTACGACACCTGCGCGTACGCGATCGTCTTGTCCTGGCTGAGGCTCTGGGTCACGTACGGGTCGGTGACGGAGACGACCTCGGAGCCGTTGCCGAGCTCCTTCACGGTCTGCTCGACGGTCGCCTTGTGGGCGGCGTCCGTCATCTTCCCGCCGTCCGGCGCCTGGAAGACGACCCGGGCGGTCGCTCCGTCGGCACTGGCGTTGGGGAAACGTTCCTCCAGCAGATCGAAGGTCTTCTGCGCCTCGGTGCCGGGGATCGAGAACGAGGTGGAGCCCGCGGCGGGGGCACTGGCCGCCCCGGCACCGACGAGGGCGAGCAGGGCCACCCAGAACAGGGCGACGAGATGCCGTCGCCGGAAGGCGAACCGGCCTAGTTTGTAGAGCAATGTGGCCACGGGGCGTACTCCCGTTCAGGTCGTGATGGGGCATACGGGCAGGGAAGGTTCCCCTGTGGGGACAGGGGGGACCGGCCCGACGACGAGAGCGGACGCGTCAGGCGATCAGCTGCCGGTCGGGCAGCAACCGCGGGGATTTCTCGGTGGGACGGGGTCCACCGGCGGGGCGGGGGCCCTACCGGTCGGTCGGCACGCCGAGGGCGGGGAGGACCACGGCATCGACGTACGAGGTCAGGAAGGCCCGCGTGGGAGGCCGCTGCTCGAGCAGCGCCCGGGTGGCGAAGGCACCGAGCATCATGTGCACCATGTACTCGAGCGCCGGGTTGTCCGCACGGACTTCCCCACGGTCGACGGCGCGCCGGATCACCCGGTGGAACTCCTTCATCTCCGGTTCCACGAGCAGTTCCTGCAGAGCCTGGAGGAGATCCGGGTTCGTGTGGATCGCCATGGCGAGGCCCCGCAGCAGTGCGGAGTTCTGCTCCATGACGGCGTCGTCCTCACGTCCCACCAGGGCGAGCAGATCGCCGCGCAGCGAGCCGGTGTCGATGTCGGCGGTGTTGCCCGGCTTGATGCACCGGACCGCCTTCACCACCAGCTCGGCCTTGCCGCCCCACTGGCGGTAGAGGGTGGCCTTGCTGGACCGGGTGCGGGCCGCCACGGCGTCCATGGTCAGGGCGTCGTAGCCGACCTCCCGAAGCAGGTCGAGCACGGCCGTGTACAGCTCGGCCTCGCGCTCAGGTGTGATCCGACTGCGGCGCGTCGTCGCGACTCCGGTCATCACCCCCACCTTCCTGCTCCTCGCCCAGGGCGTCAGGTTATCGCCCGACGGAACGTCGGCCCAGCCCTGAACGAAACGGTTTCGTACTGCTACGAAGATAGCCCGCGAACCTGCGAAACGAAACCGTTTCGTACGTGTGCTGGGTCACAGAACTCACGTCACCCCCCGGAGGCAGTCAAATCGTCATAAGTTGCCAGTGCCCCGCCCGCGGAAAAGCATGGGTGGGTGAGCGACGAGTACGAGCACGCGGCCGCGACCGGGACGGCCGAGGACACCGCAGCGACCGGGACGGCCGGGGACACCGCAGCGGTCAGGTCGGCCGAGAGCTCCACAGCGGTCAGGTCGGCCGAGAGCTCCACAGCAGCCGGGGCGGTCGAGGACACCACAACAGCCGGGTCGGCCGAGAACTCCGCAGCAGCCGGGGCGGCCGAGGACGACCACTCCCCCGGCTATCTCCGTTTCCCCCACCTCCACGGCGACCGGCTCTGCTTCGCGGCCGAGGACGACCTGTGGGTGGCCGACCTCGACGGGCCGCGCCGCGCCTGGCGGCTCACCGTGGACCGCACCAAGGCCGGGCACCCGCGCTTCTCGCCCGACGGCCGGCACATCGCGTACACGAGCTGGCGCACCCTGGACCCCGAGATCCATCTGACGCCGGTGGCCGGCGGGCCCACGGAGCGGCTCACCTACTGGGGCAGCTCCGACACCCGGGTCTGCGGCTGGTCCCCCGAGGGCGACATCCTGGCCGTCACCTCCTACGGGCAGCCCTTCTCCCACCTCACCTGGGCCCACAAGGTCCCCGTCGACGGCAGTCCGGGCGGACGGCTGCCGTGGGGCCCGGTCTCCGACATCCAGTGCGCCGACCTCGCCGACGCCCCCCGACTTCCCGGCTCCGGGGACGGACACAGAACCCTGCTGCTCACCGGCACCCCGCCGCACGAGCCCGCCTCCTGGAAGCGCTACCGGGGCGGCGCCACGGGCCGGCTGTGGCTGCACGGGCAGCGGCTGCTCGCCGGCCTCGAGGGCCATCTGCACTCGCCGATGTTCGTCGCCGGCCGGATCGCCTTCCTCTCCGACCACGAGGGCGTCGGCAACCTCTACTCCTGTGCGTACGACGGCTCCGACCTGCGCCGGCACACCGACCACGACGCCTTCTACGCCCGGCACGCCTCCTCCGACGGCCGGCGGGTGGTGTACCAGTGCGCGGGCGAGCTGTGGATCGTCGACGGCCTCTCCCCGGACTCCGGGCCGCGCCGCCTGGACGTACGGCTGTGCGGTCCGCGCGCGGGGCGCCGCACCCACCAGGTGCCGGCCGGGCAGCACGTCGGCGGCCTCTCGGTCGACGAGACGGGGCGGGCCAGCGCGGTCGTCGTCCGCGGCAGCCTGTACTGGCTGACGCACCGCGACGGCCCCGCCCGCACCATCGCCGACACCCCCGGCGTACGGGTGCGGCTGCCCGAGATGCTCGGCACGGGCGGCCAGGTGGCGTACGTGACGGACGCGGAGGGCGAGGACGCCGTCGAGATCGCGTACCTGCCGCGGGCCACCGGTCCCCGGGCGCCGCGCCGGCTGGCCTCCGGGCGGCTGGGACGGGTGCTGGAGATGGTGTCCGACCCGGACGGCGAGCGCCTCGCGATCGCCTCGCACGACGGGCGGCTGCTGCTGCTCGACGCGTCGGAGACGGCGGAGGGGCCGGAGGCGGCGGAGGGAGCGGGCGGCGAGGTGACGGAGCTCGTCCGGTCCGACAACGGGCCGGTGCGCGATCTCGCGTTCTCCCCGGACGGGGCCTGGCTGACCTGGGCGCACCCGGGCATCGGGCGGACCCTGCGGCAGATCAGGATCGCCCGGATCGCGGACCGGCTGATCGTCGACGTCACCGACGGCCGCTTCGAGGACGAGAGCCCGGTGTTCACCCGCGACGGCCGCTATCTCGCCTTCCTGTCGTGGCGCGGCTTCGACCCGGTGTACGACGTGCACACCGGGGACCTGTCCTTCCCGCTGGGCTGCCGCCCGTACCTGGTGCCGCTGTCGTCGGCGACCCCGTCGCCGTTCGCGCTGAACCCGGAGGGGCGCCCCGCGGCCGGCGGACTCGATCCGGGAGAGGGCACGGGCGACGGCGCGGCGGTCGTGGAGGTCGAGGGGCTGTCGAGCCGGGTGACGGCCTTCCCGGTCACGGCGTCCAAGTACTCGTCGCTGCACCCGGTCGAGGGCGGCGGGCTGGTCTGGCTGCGCTGGCCGATCTCGGGCGCGCTGGGCGAGACGTTCGCGAACCCCGACGACATGACCGGGCGGCCGACGCTGGAGCACTTCAACATCGCCAAGGCGAGACGGTCCGAGCTCGTCGGCCATCTCGACGCGTTCGCCGTCAGCGGGGACGGCTCGCGGCTGGTGGTCGTGGACGAGGGCGACCTGCGGGCGGTGCCGGCCACCGAGCCGGGCGACAGCGACTCGACCACCTGGATCGATCTGCGGCGCATCCTGCACGAGGCCGACCCCGCGGCGGAGTGGCGGCAGGCCTACGCGGAGGCGGGCCGGATCATCGGCGCCTACTTCTGGGAACCGAACATGTGCGGCATCGACTGGGACGCGGTGCTGGACCAGTACCGGCCGCTGGTCGAACGGGTCGCCTCCCCCGACGAGTTCGCGGATCTGCTGCGCGAGGTGCTGGGCGAACTGGGCACGTCCCACGCGTACGTGGCGCCCGCCCGCCGCAACGAGGGCCCGCCGCACTACCAGCGCCGACAGGGGCTGCTCGGCGCCGACTTCCTGTGCCGGGACGGACGGTGGACGGTGCGGCGGATCCTGCCCGGCGACTCCTCCGACTCCCGGGCCCGCTCGCCCCTGGCCGGCTCCGGGGTCCGCGAGGGCGCGGTGCTCACGCATGTCGACGGGCGGCCGGTGGATCCGGTGACGGGTCCGTACCCGCTGCTGGCGGGGGCGGCGGCCACGACGGTGGAGCTGACGTTCGTGCAGCCCGTGGGGCCCGTGCAACCTATGGAGCCTGTGGAACCTGTGGAACCTGCGGGGCCTGTACGGTCTGTGGGGCCCGTGACCGGCGGGGGAGACGCCCCGCGGGCCGACGCCACGGAGCCGGTCGAAGCGGCCGAGGTGCCCGAGGTGCCCGAGGTGCCCGAGGTAGTTGACGTACCCGAGGGATCCGAGGTTTCCAAGGTGTCCGAGGTGTCCGACGCGCGGCCCCGGCGGGTGGCCGTCGTCCCGCTCGTCGACGAGATGCCGCTGCGGTACCAGGCCTGGGTGGCGGGCCGCCGCGCGGTCGTCCGGGAGCTGAGCGACGGGCGCTGCGGTTATCTGCACATCCCGGACATGGGCGGCTCGGGCTGGGCCCAGTTCAACCGCGACCTGCGCATGGAGGTCTCCCGGCCCGCGCTGATCGTGGACGTCCGGGGCAACGCGGGCGGGCACATCAGCGAACTGGTCGTGGAGAAGCTGACGCGCCGGATCATCGGCTGGGACCTCACGCGCAACGCCCAGCCGGTGCCGTACGCATCGACCGCCCCGTGCGGTCCGGTGGTCGCGCTCGCGGACGAGGCGACCGCGTCGGACGGCGACATGATCACCGCGGCCTTCAAGCAGCTGGGGCTCGGCCCGGTCGTCGGCCGGCGCACCTGGGGCGGGGTCGTCGGCATGACCGGGCGGCACCGCCTCGGCGACGGCACGGTCATCACGGTGCCGATGAACGCCGCCTGGTTCGACGCGTACGGCTGGTCCGTGGAGAACCACGGCGTGGAACCCGACGTGGATGCCCTGCGCACTCCGCTGGACTGGGCCGAGGGCCGGTACGCGCAGCTGGACGACGCGGTCCGGCTGGCCCTGGACCTGCTCACCACGCATCCGCCCGCGTCCCCGCCGGACTACTCCGACGTACCGGACCGCAGACGGCCGGAGCTGCCGCCGCGGGCGTGATCCGGCCGGGCGGAGGAACAGGACAGAGACAACCGAGAAGGGGTGCCCCCATCGGGGACACCCCTTCCGTTCCGCATACATCCAGGCAGGTCAGATGTCGTACTCGTCGTCGAGACGGTTCCGCTGGTCCCGGTCCCGTATCGCGCGTTCCGCGTCCTGTCGGCCTCGCTGGCCCTGCTGCTGGGCGCGTTCGCCGGTCTGGCGGGCACGCTCGCTCGTCTCGTCGTGACCCTGGCCGATCCGGCTCTTCGCCTGCTGCGCCTGCTGCTTCAGCTGCTCGGCCTTGTCCTGGAACTGGTCCTTCATGCCCATGCTGTTCACTCCCGTTGTGGGTGAGGGGATTGGGCCTCGACCAGACTGACACGGCCGGACATTACACGCATTTCGAGCAGTTACGAACGGTCACCCACCGTGTCGCGCTCCTCCTCGTCGGCCGCTCCGCCCGCTCCCACGAGCCCCTTGCGCACACTGCCGAGCCGCGGTTCGAACCGGCGCATCTCCCGCTGGCCCACGGTCCCGATGAGCGCGGGCAGATACCCTCGGATGCCCTGCATCCCGCGCAGCCACCACTGCCCGTACACATGGCTCGACCGCCGCTCGATGCCGTCGACCATCCGGTCCACGGCCGGTCCCAACGGGTACGTCTTGTTCGACGGCCACGGCAGCCGCTGCCGCAACTCCCGCATCACGTCGTCCTGATCGGCGCCGCGCACCATGTCGGTGTCGGTCCACGAGAGGTACGCGACCCCGACCTTCACCCCCTTGTGGCCGACCTCGGCGCGCAGGCTGTGCGCGTACGCCTCCACGCCCGACTTGGAGGCGCAGTACGCGCTCATCATGGGGGCCGGGGTGATCGCCGCAAGCGAGGCCACCTGGAGCAGATAGCCGCGGCTCTCGGTGAGCGCCGGCAGGAACACCCGTGCCGTCACCGCCGATCCGATCAGATTCACCTCGATCACCCGCCGCCATGCCACCGGGTCGGAGTCGGCGAAGGGACCGCCGTTCGCGACACCGGCGTTGGCGACGACGATGTCGATCCTGCCGAAGCGTTCCTTCACCTCCTCCGCGACCCGCGCCATGGCCTCGTGGTCGGTGACGTCGGCGTGCCAGTACTCGCTCTCGCCGTGCAGCCGCGCCGAGACCTCCTTGAGGGCCTCCGGCTCCAGCCCGACGAGCGCGATCCGCGCGCCGCGCACGGAGAGCTTGCGGGCGAGGAGCTCACCGACGCCCCGCGCGGCACCCGTGATCACCGCGACCTTGCCGTCCAGCACGTTCCTGCCGTTGCCGCTCGTCCTGCCGTTGCCGCTCATCCTGCCGTTGCCGCTCTTCCCACCGCTCCCGCTGTTCCCACCGCTCCCGCCGCTCCAGCTCTTCCCGCCGCTCCCGCTCATGCGCTCGCCTCCTCGTTCGCCGCACCCGCGCTTTCCGCCGCCGACTCGTCCCCCGCACCCGGGAGGTACGTACCGACGAGCTCGCGGATGCGAGAGGTGACCAGTTCCGGGGCCTCGACCGGGGTCATGTGCCCGACGCCCGGCAGTTCGGTGACGCCGACGCACTCCGGCAGCGCGGCGGCCATCGCGCGCGAGTGCACAGGCGGGGTGAGCCGGTCCGCCGTACCGATGACGACGGCCGTGGGCACCCTCAACTCCCGTACCCCGTGCTCCAGATCGAGCAGGTCGAGCACGCCCGCCCAGGTGCAGCGGACGCCGGTCGGGCACGCGTGCACGATCCGCGCGCACGCCTCCACCATGAGCGGGGACGAACCCGGGCCCATCGTCGCGTACTTGAGGATCCGCATCCCGACCGGCGTGACCGGTCCGAGCGGCAGCCGCGCGCCGAGGATCTTCCGCGTGACGAAGGTGCGCAGCCCGCCCGCGGGCAGCGGCAGCACCAGCGACTCGGCGACCAGCTTCGAACTGCCCGTGCTGCACAGCAGGACCGCTGCCGCGTGCTCGCGGAAGGCAGGCCGCCCGGCCGCCGCCATCACGGTCATCCCGCCCATGGAGTGCCCGACGATCACGGCCTTCTCCCCTGGCGCGAGCGTGGCCCGCAGCACCGCCTCCAGGTCGTCGGCGAGGGCGTCGGTGCTGCACGTGGCCGCGGCCGGGGTGCGTCCGTGTCCGCGCTGGTCGTAGGCGACGACCCGGTGGTCGGCGGCCAGGGCCCGTATCTGCGCCGCCCAGAAGGCCGTCGAGCAGGTCCAGCCGTGGGCGAGAACGACGGCGGGGGCGCCCTCGGGACCGTGCACCTCGACGTGCAGCCGGGAGCCGTCGGCGGACCGGGCGGTCAGCTCACGCACGGGCACCGGCGGGGCGTACGGTCCGCTCTTCACATGCATGAGTCGGGTCATGCTCCGGCCTCCACCTTCGTGGTCTCCGTGGTCGTCCGAGGTGCTGCCGCCGGTGCCCGCAGCACCTCGTACTCGGCGAGGTTCACGCGGCGCGTCGCGCTGCGGAACTCCGCGGTCGTGCCGGGCCAGACGGTCGTGTTGCGGCCGCTGGCGTCCAGGTACCAGCTCGTGCAGCCGCCGGTGCTCCACACGGTGCGCTCCATGCGCTCCTGCACCCTGCGGTTCCAGCCCGCGACCGCGCCGGGCCGGGCGTCGAGGGCCGCGCGTCCGCCCAGCTCGTCCAGCTGCCGCAGGTAGTCGGCCATGTAGTTCAGCTGGGACTCGATCATCAGGATCATGCTGGAGTTCCCCAGGCCCGTGTTGGGGCCGATGATCGTCATCCAGTTGGGGAACCCGGCCGCGGACGCGCCCCGCAGCGCCTCCATGCCGTCCTTCCACGCCTCGGCGAGGGTGTGCCCGTCCGCGCCGACGACGCGTTCGGCGATGGGCATGTCGGTGACGTGGAAGCCGGTGCCGAAGACGATCGCGTCGACCTCGGCGCGCGTCCCGTCGGCGGCGACGACGGTGGAGCCCTCGACCCGGGCGAGCCCGGAGGCCACGACATCCACATTGGGCCGGGTGAGCGCCGGGTAGTACGTGTTCGACAGCAGGATGCGCTTGCAGCCGATGCGGTAGTCGGGGGTGAGCTTCGCGCGCAGGGCCGGGTCCTTGACGGCGCGGGCCATGTTCCGCCGAGCCAGCTTCTCCACCAGCCCGAGCTCCTGCGGGTGCTTGGTGAACGCCTGCACCTGCAACTCCCGGATGCCCCACAGCAGCCCGCGGCGGGCCTTCGCCGTGAAGGGCAGCTGCCGGTGCAGCCACCGTTCGGCGCCGCTGATGGGCCGGTCGACGCGGGGCATCACCCAGGGCGGGGTGCGCTGGAACAGGGTCAGCCGGCCGACCTCGGGCTGGATCTCCGGCACGATCTGAATGGCGGACGCACCCGTACCGACCATCGCGACCCGCTTGCCGCGCAGGTCGTAGTCGTGGTCCCAGCGGGCGGAATGGAAGACCTTGCCGGGAAAGGAGTCGAGCCCCGGGATCTCCGGGACCTTCGGGTCGGACAGCGGCCCGGCGGCGGACACGACGACATCGGCGGACAGCCGCCCGGAGGCGGTCTCGATGTCCCAGCACAGCCGCTCGGCGTCCCAGGTCATCAGCTTGACCTCGGAGTCGAAGCGGATGTGCGGCCGCAGCCGGAAGACGTCGGCCACGTGCTCCAGGTAGGCGCGGATGTGCCGCTGCCCGGAGAAGGTGCGTGGCCAGTCGGGGTTGGGCGCGAAGGAGAACGAGTACAGATGGGACGGCACGTCACAGGCGCACCCGGGATAGCTGTTGTCCCGCCAGGTCCCGCCGACGGAGTCCGCCCGCTCCAGGACGACGAAGTCGGTGATGCCCTCGCGCCGCAGCCGTACGGCGGCACCCAGCCCGCCGAACCCGGACCCGACCACGGCGACGCGTACGTGCTCGGTGCTCGACTCCCGCCCGGCCCCCGGCCCTCGCTCATGCTCGGCCATCCGACGCCTCCCTGGTCTCGTACGACTGCGCGAACCATGCCAGTGAACACTGGCACTGTTGGGAGGGTAGAACAGCGCCGTACTGATGGGTAGGGGTCGGAACGAAGGAAGTTACCGTCGGTACGGTCAGGGCCCTCATGAGCGGAAGGGCTCTCCGGGAGACACGGAAGGGATGCCGCCGCGCGCACCGCATAGGCTGCCGACGTGGCTACGGAACCGGAAGCGGGAGAACACCGCGGTCGACGCGAGTACCGCATGGAGGAGCTGGCCGAGAAGGCCGGCATCACGGTGCGCACCCTGCGCTTCTACCGTGAGCGCAAGCTGATTCCGCCGCCCCGCCGCGAGGGCCGTATCGCCTGGTACGACGACACCCACCTGTCCCGTCTGCGCACGATCTCCGCCCTGCTGGAGCGTGGCCACACCCTGAACGGCATCGCGGAACTGGCCGAGGCCTTCGACCACGGCCGCGACGTCGGCGAACTGCTCGGCCTCGGCGCCCCCACGGAGGAGACGCCGGTACGCCTGTCCCCCGAGGACCTCGCCGACGTCTTCGGCGGCCAGGCCACCCCGGAGAACCTTTCCTCGGCCATGGACCTCGGCTACCTCGCCACGGACGGCACCGAGATCGTCCACATCAGCCGCCGACTGCTCGACACCTCGGCGGCCCTGGTCCGCGAAGGCATCCCGCTCGCGGACATCCTGGCGACGGGCCACCGCGTCCGCGTCCACGCCGAGGCCCTGGCCGGACTCTTCACCGACCTCGTACTGGCCCAGGGCGACCGCACCCCCGAGGACCTGGAGCGGCTGCGGCCACTGGCGAAGAGCGTGGTGGAGGCGGAGCTGTCGATGGCTCTGGACCGGCGGCTGCGGGCACTGGAGGACGAGGAGTCGCGCGGCGAGTAGCGGGGCGCCCGGTACCGCGTGCAGGCGATCAGCCGTCTGCGGCGCCGGCCGACTGCCGCGGCACGAACGACCCACGCGCCGGAACGGTGACCACCTTCCCGCGGTCCCGCAGGATGGCCAGCGCCCGCCGCACGGTCTGCGAACCGACGCCGTACTCCTGCGCGATCGTCATTTCACCGGGCAGCCGCGTTCCCGGCGGCCAGGCACCGTTCTCGATCTTCGCTGCGAGCAGATCGGCGAGTTGTTCGTAGTGGTAGGCGGGGTTGGTCGGGTCGATGCCGTTGCTCATAGGGCGTGACCGTACGCGGTCGACCCCGATCACGCACCGCCGACATCGGGCGAAGTCGGTCAACCGCTACCGCCCGCTGTCGACCACGGTTAGCTTCGTCACAAGGCGCCCCGGCGATGCGGGCAGGCATCCCGGGGCCGGCCGACTACTGAGGAGTCGACGTGAGCGAGCGTACTGTCGTCCGGTACGAGGGCGGCGCCATCCACGTATCCGAGCCGGACCCGACCGAGGAACTGCTCATCACCAACGCCCGGCTGGTCGCGGGGCACGCGGCCCCGTTGCTGGACGCCGACAGGATGACCCGCCGCGAGGCACGGTTCACGGCACTGGAACTGGTGCGGTGCGTACGCGACCTGCTCGTGATCGTCGGCCACACGCGCGACTGATCTCCCAGCGCACGCAGGAGCGCTCCGGTAACGGCCCTCGGTCCTACAGGTCGTACACGACCGTCACGGGCGCGTGGTCCGACCAGCGCTCCGCGTGTGTGGCCGCCCGCTCGACGTATCCCTTGACCGCCCGTGCGGCCAGACCAGGCGTCGAGACATGGAGGTCGATCCTCCATCCCGAATCGTTGTCGAAGGCACGCCCCCGGTACGACCACCACGAGTACGGCCCCTCGACGTCCGGGTGCAGTGCCCGTACGACGTCGACGTAACCACCCTCCGCCGGATCGAGGACGCGGCTCAGCCACTCCCGCTCCTCCGGCAGGAACCCGGAGTTCTTCTGGTTCGCGCGCCAGTTCTTCAGGTCGGCCTGCTGGTGGGCGATGTTCCAGTCGCCGCAGACCACGACCTCGCGGCCGTCGGCGGCCGCACGCTCACGCAGTTCCTTCAGGTAGGCGAGGAACTCGTCCATGAAGCGGACCTTCTCGTCCTGCCGCTCGGTGCCGACCTCGCCGGAGGGGAGGTAGAGGCTGGCGACGGTGACACCGGGGAGGTCGGCCTCCACGTACCGGCCGCTCGCGTCGAACTCGGTCGAGCCGAAGCCGACCCGCACACGGTCGGGCTCGCGGCGCGTGTACAGGGACACCCCCGCCCGGCCCTTGGCCGCCGCGGGCGCGTGCAGGACGTGCCAGCCCTCCGGCTCCCTGACCTCCGCCGGCAGCTGCTGCGGCTCGGCGCGCACCTCCTGCAGACACAGGACGTCGGCCGAGGTCCCCGCGAGCCACTCCACGAAGCCCTTCTTCGCGGCGGCGCGGAGTCCATTGACATTGACAGAGGTAACAGTGAGCACACCGGAACGATACCGGCACAATGGACTGTCCCCTCGTGTGTTTGAGTGAATATACGGTGTGCAGCATGGATATACGCCGGGTCTCCTATGACCACCCCGACGCCCGCAAGCTCGACGACCAGGTCCAGGCCGAGTACGCCGTCCGCTACGGCGACGACGGTGACGCCACGCCCATGGCCGCGTCGGACTTCGAACCGCCGAACGGCATCTACCTGCTCGTCTACGACGAGAACGGGGTCCCGGTCGCCTCGGGCGGCTGGCGCGCCCAGGACGCCAACGACGAGGGCAACCGGGACGGCGACGCCGAGCTGAAGCGGATGTACGTGGTGGAGGAGATGCGCGGCCGGGGTCTCGCCCGCCGCGTCCTGGCGGCGCTGGAGGACGATGCCCGCGCGGCCGGCCGGGTCCGCATGGTCCTGGAGACGGGCACCAAGCAGCCGGAGGCCATAGCCCTGTACATCTCCAGCGGCTACGAGCCGTGCGAGAAGTTCGGCTACTACCGCTTCCACGACTCGAGCCTGTGCTACGCGAAGCAGCTGCAGGCGTAATCCGTGGGCCTGCCGTAGGTCAGCCGTAGGCCTGCGGGCGTGAGGGCGCCGGGAGTCCCGGGCGCCGCCTCACGCCCGCAGGTACGCCAGCACCGCCAGCACCCTGCGGTGCACGTCGTCGGCCGGAGGCAGGTCCAGCTTGGTGAGGATGCTGCCGATGTGCTTGCCGACGGCGGCCTCGGACACCACCAGGTGGCGCGCTATCGCGCCGTTCGACCTGCCCTCCGCGACCAGCGCCAGCACCTCCCGTTCGCGCGGGGTGAGCCGCTCCAGCGGATCGCGGCGCCTGCGCAGCAGCTGCCGTACGACCTCCGGGTCGACGACCGTGCCGCCGGCCGCTACCTCCCCCAGCGCGTCCACGAACTGCTCGACCTGGCCCACCCGGTCCTTCAGCAGATACCCGACGCCCGTTCCGTCGCCGGAGTCCAGCAGTTCGGACGCGTAGGCGCGCTGCACGTACTGGCTGAGGACCAGCACCGGCAGCGCGGGCCGCTCCGCGCGCAGCCGTACCGCCGCGTGCAGTCCCTCGTCCTGGAAGCCGGGCGGCATCCGTACGTCCGTCACCACGATGTCGGGCCCGTGCTCGGCGACGGCGGCGAGCAGCGCGGGCGCGTCGCCGACGGCCGCCACCACCTCGTGCCCGAACCGGGTGAGCAGACCGACGAGGCCGTCCCGCAGCAGCACGCTGTCCTCGGCCAGGACTATGCGGAGCGATCGGACACCGCGCTCGCCCCGCCCGACGTCCTCGCCGCGCCCGACTTCCTCGGCTCCCCCGACTCCCTCGGCCCGCTCGGCTCCCTCGGCCCTCTCGGCCCGCTCAACTCGGTCAGCTCGCACGGGATCTCCACACGCAACAGGGTCGGTCCGCCCGGCGGGCTGGACAGGGAAAGTCTGCCATCGAGGACCGACACCCGGTCCGCGAGACCGGTCAGCCCGCTGCCGCCGTCCGGGTCCGCGCCGCCGCGCCCGTCGTCGCGCACGGCGAGGATCAGCCTCCCCGTGCCGGGCTCCCCGCCTGGTCCCCCTCCTGGTCTCCCTCCTGATCCCCCGTCTGTTCCGCCGTCGTAGCCTCCGCGCACCTCCGCGCGGCTCGCCCCGCTGTGCTTGGCGATGTTGGCGAGCGCCTCGCAGACCACGAAGTACGCGGCCGTCTCCACCGACTGGGGCAGCCGTCCGGGCAGGTGCAGGTCGACGTCGACGGGGACGGTGCTGCGGTCGGCCGCGTCGGCGACGGCCGCCGCGAGTCCGTAGTCCGCGAGCACCTTGGGATGGATGCCGTGGATCAGCTCGCGCAGTTCGGCGAGGGCCCGGCCGGCCTCGTCGTGCGCCTTGGCGAGCTGGTCGGCGAGTGGTCCGGGCGGGACGTCGAGGCGGGCCAGGCCCAGCGTCATCGTCAGGGCGACCAGGCGTTGTTGCGCGCCGTCGTGCAGGTCGCGCTCGATGCGGCGCCGTTCCGCCTCGAAGGCGTCGACCAACCGGACACGGGACCGCGTGAGTTCGACGAGCCTGGCGTCGAGCTCGCCCTCGCGCGGGGCGATCAGCAGCCGGGTCAGCCCGGCCCGGGCGCCGGCCGCGACGCCGAGGACGTACGCGCCGACGGCCAGCAGGAGCACGCCCAGTACGGCGACTCCGCAGGCCGCCGGCCAGCCGGTGACCGTCCACTGCTTGAGCACCTTCGCCTCCCGGCCGTCGCCCACCGTCGCCAGCAGCAGCGGAGTGGCCGTCATCGACGCCGGGAAGAGCAGGGCGACCGTGACGACGAGGGCCTCGGCCGGCCACAACAGGACCGCGAACAGCAGAGTGTGGCCCAGCTCACGCCAGGTCAGGCGCTCCCGGACACGGGTGACGTACCAGCTCCACGGGCCCGGCCGGGCGGGCACGGCATGCGCGCCGGGTGCCGGGTCGCGGTCGACCAGCCGCAGCCTGCGCCGTTCGACCGCGGCCACGGGCAGGCCGACGAGGACCGTGGCGGCGAGGAGGGGAAGGCCGACCAGGACGATGGCCAGCACGCCGCCGACCGCCACCGTGGTCACGAGGGCCACCAGGACGGTCACACCGGCCACCACGCCCGTGAGCAGGTAGGCGGCGGCGCGCCAGGGCCACGCCGACAGCAGGAAGCCGGGCCGGGACATGGCCTGCCACACATGGGAGGGCGTGCTGCGAGGGTGCATGACGATCACCGTAGAAGGGCCGCGCCCGCCGTGCCATCGGGCCAGGCACCGGCTGAGGGTATGGCTGGCCATACCCCCAGGTCTCGGTCCTGCCGCACTGCGCCGCACCGCCGTCACGCGGTTTCGTTGAGTCACTCCACCACCAGTGCCGATCACCGGCGACGAGCAACGAGTGAGGACACGCGGCCAGATGACCGACCATGCGATCCAACTGCAATCCGTGACTCGGCGGTACGGAACGGGCAGCGGCCTCGTGACCGCGCTCGACCACGTCTCACTGGCCTTCCCCGCAGGCACCTTCACCGCCGTCATGGGCCCCTCCGGCTCCGGCAAGTCCACCCTGCTGCAGTGCGCCGCCGGCCTCGACCGCCCCACCGGTGGCTCGGTGCGGATCGGCGGCACCGAGCTGACGGAGCTGAGCGAGCGGAAGCTGACCCTGCTGCGCCGCGAGCGCATCGGGTTCGTCTTCCAGGCGTTCAACCTGCTGCCGTCCCTGACCGCCGAGCAGAACGTGGCGCTCCCGCTGCGCCTGGCCGGCCGGCGCCCGAAGAAGGCCCGGGTCCGCGAGGTGCTGCGCCAGGTCGGCCTCGGCGAACGGGCCGGGCACCGCCCCTCCGAGCTGTCCGGCGGCCAGCAGCAGCGGGTCGCCCTGGCCCGCGCGCTGATCACCCGCCCCGAGGTCCTGTTCGGCGACGAGCCGACCGGCGCCCTCGACTCGCGGACCGGCCGCGAGGTGCTGTCCCTGCTGCGCGGCATGGTCGACGCCGACGGCCGGACGGTCGTCATGGTGACCCACGACCCGGTGGCCGCCTCCTACGCCGACCGCGTCGTCTTCCTGGTCGACGGGCGCGTCCACGGCGAACTGGCCGGTGCCTCGGCCGACGCCATCGCCACCCGCATGACCGGACTGGAGGCCGTGCCGTGCTGACCCTCGCCCTGCGCACCCTGCGGACCCGCTGGACCACCTTCGCCGGCAGCTTCACGGCACTGTCGCTGGGCGTCGCCCTGCTCACCGTCATGGGACTGGCACTCGCCTCGTCGCTGGACGCCCCCGAGCGCCGGCCGGAGCGCTTCGCCGCCGCCCCGGTGGTGGTGAAGGGCAAGGACACCCTGCGCGTCACCACGCCGATCGGCGACCGGACCCAGGAACTCGCCCGGCCTAACGCCATACCCGCGCGCGTGGTGGCCGCCCTGAAGGAGCTGGGCACCGTCACCGAGGACCGTTCCTTCCCCGTGCGCGCCGAGGGCGGGCCCGACGACCTGGTGGGCCACCCCTGGTCGACGGCCGCCTTCGCCCCGTACGAGCTGACCGCGGGCCGCGCGCCGCAGGCGGCCCACGAGGTCGTCGTGACCGGCGACTGGGCTTCCGTCGGCGAGCGCCTGCGCACCGGTCACGGCACGGTGACGGTGGTCGGAACGACCGCGACCGCCCATGGAACCGGCTTCGAGAACGCCGTCTTCCACACCGACACCCGCGCCGCCCGCCTCTCCCCGCACAGCACCCAGCTCGTCGTGGACGCCGACGCCGCGGCCGTACGACGGGCCGTGGCCGGTACGGGCGGCGCGGACGGCGTCAGCGTCCTCACCGGCGACGCGCGTCGGCTCGCGGACGCCGACCCGGACCGGGACAGCGAGGCACTGGTCGCGCTGAACGCCCTGTTCGGCACGGCGGGCGGGGTCACGGGCTTCGTGTCGGTCTTCGTCGTGGCGTCGACCTTCGCCTTCGCGGTCGCCCAGCGGCGCCGGGAGTTCGGGCTGCTGCGCACCGCCGGCGCGACCCCGGGGCAGATCCGCCGGCTGGTCCTCGCCGAGGCCCTGCTCGTCGGTGTCCTCGCCTCGGCCGCGGGCTGCGCGCTCGGCGCCCAGGGCGCCCCTCACCTCGCCGAGTGGGTCGTCGACGGCGGCCTCGCGCCCGGCTGGTTCACGATCGGCGACCACATCTGGCCGTACCACCTGGCCTTCTGGACGGGCCTGCTGGTGGCGCTGTGCGGCGCGGTCGCCGCGTCCTGGCGAGCCGGGCGCACCGGCCCCACGGAGGCGCTGCGCGAGGCGTCGGTCGACAGCGGGACCATGACGTGGGGGCGCCTGCTGACCGGCGCGGCCCTGCTGACGGCCGCCGTCGTGACGCTCGCCCGGGCCCTGCTCACCGATCCGGGCGACCTGCTGCACCGCAAGACGTACGTGAGCCGCCCGATGCTGCTGATCACAGCGGTGGCGCTGCTGTCCCCGCTCCTCGTCCGCCCCCTGACCCGGCTGATCGCCTGGCTGCCCGCCCGACTGCCGTACGCGGGCGGCATGCTGGTCCGCGAGAACGCCGCCGCGGGCGTCCGGCGCACCGCCGCCGTCGCGGCGCCCGTTCTGGTGACGGTCGCCCTGACGGGCTCGCTGCTCGGGGCGACGGCCACCCTCAACGGGGCGAAGGCCACGGAGACACGCGACCGGACCACCGCCGACCTCATCGTCTCCGCCCCCACCGGAGCGGACTTCGACGAGGCGACGCTCGACCGGCTGCGGCAGGTACCGGGCGCCGAGATCTCCCCGACGGCGTCGAGTGCCGTGTACGTCCTGGAGGAGGGCACAGCACTGATCAAGTCGGAGGCGAGGGCGGCCGATCCGCGCCTGCTGGCCGCGACCGCACGGCTGCCCCTCACGGCCGGCCGCGTCAGCGACCTCGATGACGACTCGATCATCGTCAACGAGGAGTGGGAGCGGCACACCGTCGGCCAGGCCGTGACCGTCCACCTCGGCGACGGCACGAAGCGCAGACTGACAATCGCCGCGGTGATGTCCACCGGCACCGGCGACAACGGCGTGTACGTCACCCCGGCCAACGCTCCGCGCGCCCCGATCGACCGGGTCGACGTCCGCGTCGAGGCCGGCGCGGACACGTCGACCGTCGCCGCGGCCCTGCGCGAGGCGGCCGCGCCCACCGCCGCCCAGGTCCTCACCAAGGACCAATGGATACGGGCGACTCACCCCGAGACCGACGAGAAGACCCGTCTCGGCCTCCTCCTCGTCCTCGGCATCGCCCTCCTCTACACGGGTATCTCCCTGGCCAACACCCTGGTCATGGCGACCTCCGACCGCGTACGGGATCTGACGACCCTGCGGCTGACCGGTGCCACCACGGCCCAGGTACTGCGGCTGGTCGCCGGGGAGGCGCTGACGGTCGTGGCGGTCGGCGGAGTCCTGGGCCTGCTGGTGGCGGCGCTCAACCTGCTCGGCATGTGGGGCGCCCTGGGCCTGCAGTCGGTATGGACACCGCTCGAGATGCCCTGGCCGGCACTGGGCTCGGCCCTGGCGGCCTGCGCCGTCCTGGCGGTGGCCTCGGCGGTCCTGCCGGCCGCGTTGCTGGTGCGGCGGGGGGCGGCCCGGCCGGTGGGCGTACGGGACTGAAGGCGCCGCGGTACGGCCCGTGACACGACAGAACCCCTGTCGGTGCTCCCGACAGGGGTTCTGTGCTGCGTGGACCTGAGGGGATTTGAACCCCTGGCCCCCTCGATGCGAACGAGGTGCGCTACCGGACTGCGCCACAGGCCCTTGCAACGAGTGAAACTCTAGCATCCCCATCCGGGTGCTTGGAAATCCGTTCCCCGCTGGTCAACGGTGGCCCCCGGCGCGGCCGCAGAGGGCCACGCCTCCGGCCCTGGTCGCCGGGGCCTACTCGTTGGCCGCGCGGGGCCGGTCCCCGTCCTCGTACTGGTCGAACAGCGGCGTCCGTCCCCGTTCCCGCGCCCGACGTGCGGACGCGGCACGGCGGGCGTCGGTGCGCCCCCCGTCGGAACCGTCACCGTCCTCCGTGCCCTTCTCGGCCGAGGGGGACGAGGAAGGGGAAGGGGACGAAGCCTCGGGCGCGGCCCCGGATCCGGAGGCCGACCCGGGCGCGGTCCCGGGCAGCGGAGCCCCCAGCGTGGGCTCCGACTGCCGGTCCGACTCTCCCGCTCCCGGCTCGGCCGCGCTCGAGCGTGCCGAGCTCCACGCGTCCGGCGCTCCCATGTCGACGCTCGGGGTGGCCCGCGGAGCGACCGGAGCGGTCACGTACGTGGGGAGCGGCACCGGGACCGGGTCCCAGCTCTCGCCGTGGCCGGGCCGCCGCTGGCGCTCGCGCTGCTGGTCGATCCACTCCGCGTGGTCGGTCTGCTCGACGAGGGCCCGGCGGTCGGCCGCTAAGGCGGACAGATCCGGCCTGGTCTCCGCCTCGGGCCCGTCCTCCGGCTCGTCGGTGCCGTGGTCGGTCACCGGCCGGCGCGGGCGCTGCCGCTCGCGGAGCCGCTGCGCGGCCGCCTCGGCCCGCCGCCGGTCCATCGTGAAGGCGAACCGCCGCCGTTCCTGGGCGCGCAGATAGGCGATGTACGCGCTCAGCAGCACCGCGGGCACACCGGGCGCCCAGAGGAGCGCGAGCCCGCCGACCGCCGCGACGATCGACCCGAGCGTGAAGGCCAGGAAGAGCATCACGGTCGTACGCCGTCGGCGAGCGAGCGCCTTCGAGCGCTGCGCCCGGGCCGCGGCCTCCGCCGAGACACCTCGCCTCGCGAGCCCACCCGGCACCGGCTTCTTCCCGGCCCTGGCGGCGGGCGGCTGGGGCGCCTGGGACACCTGTGACGCCTCAGAGGCCGGAGCCTGGAACTGCGACGCCTGGGATGCCGGGAATGCCTGGGGTGCCTGGGACGACTCGGGTGCCTTGGCGCCTTGGCGCAGCTGACCGGACGGACCGGCGGAACGGCCCGACAGGGGTTCCTGCCGGCCCGGCGCCTTCTTGGTCTGCTGCGGCACCGCGCCGGACATCGGCCTCGGCGCCTGCTCCGTGCCGGTGAAGGACCCCACCGGGCCCTCCGCCGCGCCCGCGGGCCGTGCGCCGGACGACGCCGTGACGTCCGGGCCGGCCGGACCGGACCCGCCGCGTTCCGCCGGCAGCTGTGTCTTCGTCTCCGGTCGGTACGGAGGCATGGCGAAGGCCCGGACGTCCACCGAGTCGGTGACCGCCTCCGGGTCGACGGCGTGCTCCACCTCGTCGGCGGAGCGCGCCCGCAGGTCCTTGGCGTATCGGCGCTCCATACCCGCCCGTCCGGACAGCAGCCGGATGGCGGTGCTGAAGCGTTCCGTCGGACGGGCCTCGTTCAGCTCGTCCTGCCTACGGAGCCACATCGGCACCAAGTAGGCGGCCCAGGCCCCGACGATGACTGCGTAGATGAGGCCGCTGCTGCTCACGCCTCACACGGTAGAGGGGTTTGCATGAGGCCATCTGCCAATTGAGCCGGTGTGTCGCACGATCTGGCTGATATTTCGAGCTTTTTTTGTGACCGATGCGATCAGCAGCCCGCTGAGGCCGGGAGATTAACGCTTTGAGACGATCGGCAGCCGATCAATTTCGAACATGTATTTCATTTATGAGGCCGGTAACGCAATGCGTGAGGGGCATCGTGGTCACGCCGTGCTCGCGTCACGGGCGGTTCGGGCCGCTTCCCTCGGCGTTCCGCGCGTCCCGCGGAGCATTGCCGGCGCGAGCCTTGCGCCAGCGGGCCAGCAGTCCGCCCGGTACCTCTTCGGCGGTCAGCGCGTAGACCAGGTGGTCCCGCCAGGCGCCGTCGATGTGCAGATAACGCGGCCGCAGGCCTTCCTCGCGGAATCCGAGTTTCTCCACGACACGGCGGCTGGGCCCGTTCTCCGGGCGAATGCAGACCTCGATGCGGTGCAGGCCGACCGTGCGGAAGCAGTGGTCGACCGCGAGCGCCACCGCCGTCGGCATCACGCCCCGCCCGGCGACCGCCTCGTCGACCCAGTAGCCGACGTGCCCGGAGCACATCGAGCCCCAAGTGATCCCGGCGACCGTCAGCTGCCCGGCGAGCCGCCCCCGGTAGTCGATCACGAAGGGCAGCATCCGGCCCGCGCCCGCCTCCCGGCGCAGATGGCGGACCATCTGGCGGTAGGTCGGCCGGTGCCCGATCGGACCGCTGGGAGTGGGCGGCGGGATGGTCGCCTCCCAGGGGCGCAGCCAGTCCCGGTTGCGCTGGTTGACCTCCCGCCAGGCCTGCTGGTCGCGCAGCCTTATCGGCCGGAGGACGACATCGCCGTCGGCCAGCTCGACGGGCCAGGATGGGCTGTTCAGCTCGCACCCCCACTCGGTCGGGAGCCGTCCGCGCCGTCCGCAGGGGCGCCCCCGGAACCGCCGTGGTGCCCGGCGGACCCCGCGGTGCCGGGTGCCCCCGTGGCGTCGGCCGGCCCCGCGGTGCCGGTGGGCCTCGGGTGGTCCACGCCGCGCAGCTGGTCCACGGCGTGGATCAGCAGGGGCTCCAGTACGGCCAGGCCGTCCCGGACCCCGCCGGTCGAGCCCGGCAGGTTCACGATCAGGGTGCCGTCGGCGATCCCCGCCAGGCCCCGGGAGAGCGCCGCCGTGGGCACCTTCTCCCTGCCGTACGCCCTGATGGCCTCGGCGATGCCCGGCACCTCGCGGTCGAGCACGCTGCGGGTGGCCTCCGGGGTCCGGTCGGTGGGCGAGATGCCGGTGCCGCCGGTGGTCACGACGACGTCGTACCCGGCCCGGACGGCAACGCGCAGGGCGTTCTCCACGGGGTCCCCGTCAGGCACGACCCATGGGCCGTCCACGGCGAAGCCGAACGTCCGCAGCCCCTGAGCGATCAGCGGTCCGCCCTTGTCCTCGTACACACCCTTCGCCGCGCGGTTGGAGGCGGTGACGACCAGGGCCGAATACGGTGCGGTCAGGGCGCCTCCGGTGGGGGGCTCGTCCGGTGCCGTCATGTCCGGCTCCAGTCGCCCGACTTCCCGCCGGTCTTCTCCTCGACGCGTACGTCCGTGATGACCGCCCCCTTGTCGACCGCCTTGACCATGTCGATCACAGTGAGCGCCGCCACGGTGACCGCGGTGAGGGCCTCCATCTCCACGCCCGTGCGGTCGGTCGTCTTCACGGTGGCCCGGATCTCGACGGCGTCGTCCGCCACCGTCAGATCCACTGTGACACCCGCCACTGACAACGGGTGGCAGAGCGGGATCAGGTCGGGTGTGCGCTTGGCGCCCATGATGCCCGCGATGCGCGCGGTGGCGAGGGCGTCGCCCTTGGGCACCCCCTTGCCGCGCAGCAGTTCGACCACCTGCGGCGAGACGAGGACCCTGCCGCTCGCGCTCGCGGTGCGCGCGGTGACGTCCTTCCCCGATACGTCGACCATGCGGGCGGCTCCCGCCTCGTCGATGTGCGTCAGTCGGTCCTGCGTACTCATGTGGTGTGGCGCTCCCGGTCAGGGCCCGTCGCGGTGCGGCGCGTGGCCTCGTTGTGCGCGACACGGTACCCCCAAGCGCGAGCCCTCACCCCAGGAGGACTACCTCCACCTCGGTGCCGGGTTCGACCGACTCCACGTCCTCCGGGACGACGATCAGCGCGTCGGCGCGGGCGAGGGCGGCGACCAGATGGGAGGAGGCGCCTCCGACGGGGGTGACCTGGCCGTCGGCGTAGGTGCCGCGCAGGAACTGCCGGCGTCCCGCGGGCGAGGTGAGCGCCTTGGAGGCGTGGAGCGTCGCCCGGGCGGTGGGGCGGTGCAGGTCCTCCAGGCCCATCAGGGCACGGATCGCCGGCCGGACGAACAGTTCGAAGGAGACGTACGACGACACGGGGTTGCCCGGCAGCGCGAGCAGGGGTGTGTGGTCGGGGCCGATCGTGCCGAAGCCCTGCGGTTTGCCGGGCTGCATGGCGAGCCGGCGGAACTCGACGCCGCCGCCCGCCTCGTCCTCGTCGCCGACGGACTGCAGGGCCTCCTTGACCACGTCGTAGGCGCCCACGCTGACCCCGCCGGTGGTGACCAGCAGGTCCGCGCGGACGAGCTGGTCCTCGATGGTGGAACGGAGGATCTCGGCGTCGTCGGTGACGGCGCCGACCCGGTAGGCGATGGCACCGGCGTCGCGGGCGGCGGCCGTCAGGGCGAAGCTGTTGGAGTCGTAGATCTGGCCGGCGCCCAGGGCCACGCCGGGCGGCACGAGTTCGCTGCCGGTGGAGACGACGACCACGCGTGGGCGCGGGCGCACGCGGACCGTGGCGCGGCCGATCGCGGCGAGCAGCGCGATCTGCGGCGGGCCGAGGACGGTGCCCGCCGCCAGCGCCCGGTCGCCGGCCTGCACGTCGCTGCCCCGCGCGCGTACATGCGCGCGTGCCTCGGCGGCGCGGTGGACCTGCACCTGCCCGGTGGCGCCCTCGGGGGCGGCGCTGTGGGCGCGCATCCCGGCCGCGGGTCCCCGGCCGAGGCCGCCGTCGGTCCACTCGACGGGGACGACCGTCTCGGCGCCGGGCGGCAGCGGGGCACCGGTCATGATGCGTGCGGCCTCGCCCGGCCCGACATGGGGCTGTTCGCCCTGGCCCGCGGCCACGTCGCCGATCACCGTGAGGACGGCCGGGTACTCCTCACTCGCGCCCGCGACGTCCGCGACCCGCACCGCGTAGCCGTCCATGGAGCTGTTGTCGAAGGGCGGCAGCGAGACCGGCACCGTGACGTCCTCGACCAGGACACAGCCCTGGGCGTCGAGGAGTTGCAGCTCGATGGGGTCCAGGGGGCGGACCGTGGCGAGGACGTCCTCCAGGTGCTCGGTCACCGACCAGAGGCGGTCCGGGTCGGTGTCACGGGTCGCGGCGCTGCTCAACGTGGCTACATCTCCTCGGTCACATAACTGCGGAGCCAGGTCCGGAACTCCGGACCCAGATCTTCACGTTCGCACGCGAGTCTGACAATGGCACGCAGATAGTCGCCACGGTCGCCGGTGTCATAGCGGCGGCCCTGGAAGACGACGCCGTGCACGGGGCCGCCCACCTTCTCGTCGGCGGCGAGCTGCTGGAGCGCGTCGGTGATCTGGATCTCGCCGCCACGGCCGGGCTCGGTCTCGCGCAGGACGCCGAAGATGCGCGGGTCCAGGACATAGCGGCCGATGACGGCGTAGTTGGAGGGCGCGTCGGCCACGTCCGGCTTCTCGACCAGGCCCGTGACCTTGACGACGTCTCCGTCGTCGGTGGCGTCCACGGCCGCACAGCCGTAGAGGTGGATCTGCTCGGGAGCGACCTCCATGAGGGCGATGACGCTGCCGCCGTGCTGTTCCTGGACCTCGATCATGCGCTGGAGCAGGGGGTCGCGCGGGTCGATCAGGTCGTCGCCGAGGAGGACGGCGAAGGGCTCGTCTCCGACGTGCGGGGCGGCGCACAGGACGGCGTGACCGAGGCCCTTGGGGTCGCCCTGACGAACGTAGTGGATCATCGCGAGGTCGCTGGACTGCTGGACCTTGGCGAGGCGGCCGGCATCGCCCTTCTTCTCCAGGGCCGACTCGAGCTCGTAGTTCCGGTCGAAGTGGTCCTCCAGGGGACGCTTGTTGCGCCCTGTGATCATCAGGACGTCGTCGAGCCCCGCGGACACCGCCTCCTCGACCACGTACTGGATCGCGGGCTTGTCGACGACGGGAAGCATCTCCTTGGGAGTGGCTTTTGTGGCCGGAAGGAACCGTGTACCGAGACCGGCTGCGGGGATGACAGCCTTGGTGATCCTGGGCTTCGACTCAGTCATGGCCGAACCATATCCGGTGCCTTTGTGAGCACTCTGTGGATCCGGTTAATTCGTTCTCATATGAGCGGATTGAGAACAGTACGGGAGCATTTTGTGAGCCAGACCGGACACGGTGTCGAGCCTGACGAGCCTGACAAACGCACGTTGCGGCGATCCCTCCTGACGGTGAGAAACAGGTTGCCTGCGGATGACGTGCGGAAGACGGCGGACGCCCTCGCGCGGTGCGCCCTCGAACTGCCCGAACTCGCGCACGCGCGCACGGTTGCGGCGTACGTCTCCGTCGGCACCGAACCGGGCACCCTTCCGCTGCTCGACGCCCTCCACGCGCGCGGAGTGCGTGTCCTGCTGCCCGTCCTGCTGCCCGACAACGACCTCGACTGGGGCCCGTACGAGGGCGAGGGCTCCGTCCTGCCCGTTCAGTACGGCGGGCGGATGGCCCTCCTGGAGCCCGCGGGCGAACGCCTCGGGCCGTGGGCCGTGACGGAGGCCGACGTCGTCCTGCTGCCGGGCCTCGCCGTCGACGCGCGCGGTCTGCGGCTGGGCCGCGGCGGGGGCTCGTACGACCGCGTCCTCGCCCGGCTGGAGCGCGCGGGAACCGATCCGGCGCTGGTGGTGCTGCTGTACGACGCCGAGGTCGTCGACCGCGTCCCGGAGGAGCCGCACGACCGGGCGGTGCACGCGGTGGTGACCCCGTCGGGCGTACGGCGCTTCCGCACGCCGCACTGAACCACGCCAGCCCCTCCCCGTACGCGAAATGGCCCTCCACGCGCGCGTGGAGGGCCATTTCCGTCAGACCGCCGGGGGCGGGGTCAGGGCTTCAGCAGCAGTGTGTCGCTCGTGCTGTCCTTGACCGCCTTCTCCGTGAAGGACCAGGGCAACAGCTGCCCCTCGGCCCACTTGTCCGTCTGGTCGGTGTAGTGGGCGCTGTAGGCGTGTCCGGAGGCGCCGGTGAGGTTGATCCACCGGGATTTGTCGAGGTCGGCGAGGTTGACCACCATCCGCATCGACGGCACCCAGACGACGCCGTAGCCGCCGGCCGCGTTCCAGCCGGTCGCGTTGACCGTGGCCTCGCCGCCGCCGAGCTCCCAGGGGCCGCGGTTGAGCATGTACTGCAGGAAGCCGGGGCCCGAGGTGCCGAGGGTCTGGTTCTTCAGGAACAGGCGGTGCAGCCGGCCCCAGTTCCAGGTGTCCATGTCCTTGCCGAGCTTGGCGGTCAGCTCCCAGCGGGCGTCCTCCATGGCCCGCGCGAACAGCTCGTCACGGGTGTCGGCGGCCTCCTCCGTGCGCGTCGCCGGCGTGGACCACCAGTCGTTGTCCTCGTCGTCGACGATCCGGCGGACCACCTCGAACCAGCGGTCGCCGCCGTCCGGCTGCGCCTGGTCCGCGTCGCGCTCGCCGCACTCGCGCACCTTCTGGTCCTCGTCGGCCGGGCCGGTGCCGGTCGGCTCGACGTACAGGCACTGGCCCTTGACCCGCAGCTCCTTGGGCAGCTTGTTGCCGAAGGCGAGCTTGAGGATGTTGCGCCAGACCGCGTTGAAGTAGGCCGCCGCCGACGAGTCGGCGTCCTGGGTGTAGTCCCAGCCCTCCAGGAGCTTCTGCGCCTGGCGGACGTTCTTGTCGTCGACGTCGATGTTCAGCAGCTTGGGCACCAGCAGCCGGGCGATCTCGCTGCTGTTGTCGAGCTGCATCTGGCGCATGTCCTCGGTTGAGATCTTGCCGCCGCCCTTGATCTTCGACTCGATCAGGTCGGTGATCCGCTGGCTGCGCGTGCCGTAACCCCAGTCCGTGGTGAGCGTGTAGGGGTAGTCCTCCTCGTCGACGACGGCCTGGTTGGCGGTGACGATGTAGCCGCGCTCGGGGTCGTACTCGTGGGGCAGCTCGTCCTGCTTGATGTAGCCGGTCCAGTCGTAGTCGGAGTCCCAGCCGGGGGCCGGGACGGAGCCGTCGTGGCCCTCCGCGCGCGTGGGGATCTTCCCGGGCAGCTGGTAGCCGATGTGGTTCTCGGTGTCGGCGTAGATCAGGTTCTGCGAGGGGACGTCGAACAGGGCGGCGGCCTCGCGGAAGTCCGTCCAGTCCTTCGCCTTGTTCATCGCGAAGACGGCGTCCATGGAGGTGCCGGGGTCCAGCGCGGTCCAGCGCAGCGCGATGCCGTAGCCGTCGCCGCGGTCGGGGGCGGCGCTGTCCACGGTGGCCTTCTTGCCGACCTCGACGAGCTCGTCGTTGCGGTCGGAGAGCAGGGGGCCGTTGTTCGTGGTGCGGACGACGATCGTCTTGGACTTGCCGCCGGCGACCTTGATGGTCTCCTTGCGGGTCTCGAACGGCACCACCTTGCCGTCGTACTCGTAGCCCTCGCCGGTGAGCTTCTCCAGGTACAGGTCCGTGACGTCGACACCGGAGTTGGTGAAGCCCCACGCGATGTTCTGGTTGTGGCCGATGACGACACCGGGCATGCCCGCGAAGGTGTAGCCGGAGACGTCGTACTGGCACTTGGCGGAGACGCTGCGGCAGTGCAGGCCCATCTGGTACCAGACGGACGGCAGCGAGGCCGACAGGTGCGGGTCGTTGGCGAGCAGCGGCTCACCGGTGATGGTGTGGTCGCCGGAGACGACCCAGGAGTTGGAGCCGATGCCGTTGCCGTTCACGCCGACGGCGTCGGGCACGTCCTCCAGGACGTCGTAGAGGCCCATGAGCTGTGTCTGGAGCACCGCGGAGGCGTCGGTGGCGGTCCCGGTCCCCGCGGCCGTCCCGGTGCCCGTACCGCCCGTGCCGACCGTACCGCCCGTGCCGACCGTGTCGCCCGTGCCGCTCTGCGTGGAGCCGTCCGAGCTTCCCGTCCAGGTCTCGGTGAGCTCGTCGTACTGCCCCTCCTGCACGATCGCCTTGTTCCGGTCGTAGGGGTAGTCCGGGTACAGGTCGGCGATCTGCTTCGGGCCGAGGCGGCTGGTCATCAGGGCGCGGTCGATCTCGTCCTGCATGTTGCCGCGCAGGTCCCAGGCCATCGCCTTCAGCCACGCGATCGAGTCGACGGGCGTCCACTCCGCGGGCGCGTAGTCGTTGGTGAAGCCCAGGGCCGCGTACTCCAGGGAGATCTCCTCGCCCTTCTTGCCCTTGAGGTACGCGTTGACGCCCTTGGCGTACGCCCGGAGGTACTTCTTGGTCTCGTCCGACAGCTTGGACTCGTACTCCTCCTCGGCGACCCGGCTCCAGCCCAGCGTGCGCAGGAACTCGTCGTTGTCGACCTGGCTCTTGCCGAACATCTCGGAGAGCCGGCCCGAGGTCAGATGGCGGCGCACGTCCATCTCGTAGAACCGGTCCTGCGCCTGGACATAGCCCTGCGCCATGAACAGGTCCTCGTCGGAGGAGGCGTAGATCTGCGGGATCCCGTAGTCGTCGCGCCGGACGTCGACGGGTCCGGACAGGCCGTCCAGCGTGATGGATCCCTTGGTCTGCGGGAAGGAGGCCCGCACCGTGCTGACCGACCAGTACGCGCCGTAGGCGACACCGCCGATGATGGCCAGCACCAGGACGATCACGATAAGACGGGCTTTGCGCCCCTTCTTCCTGCCGGACTTGCCGGGCTTCTGTCCGGAAGAGGCGTTGGTGTTCGGGGGCATCGCTGTCCTTGCTGTCCTAACGCGAGCGGCAGGGCGGGCTGGTGCTTACTACTGAGCGCTGGGCGCTGGAGCAACCATAGGCGCAGGGCGGGGCACAGCTTGACGCGGAGTCGGCAACCAGCACGCACGGGCGTTCGATCATCGCCGCTGAAGCGTCAAGAAAGCGTCAAGAGTTAGGTAAGGTAACGAAGTAACTTGCACCGAAGTGCGCGCCGACGGCCTGCTACGTGTGGCGCGGTCACTGCCCGGTCCGGCGAGAAGGGAACAGCCCCTGACTGTCCACCACCTCAACCAGCTCCTGCTCATCTGCGCGGTCGTCCTGCTCGTCGCGGTGGCAGCGGTCCGGATATCGTCGCGCAGCGGGCTCCCCAGCCTGCTCGTCTATCTGGGCATCGGCATCGCCATGGGCCAGGACGGCATCGGGGACATCCACTTCGACAGCGCCGAACTGACCCAGGTCATCGGCTACGCGGCCCTCGTCGTGATCCTGGCGGAGGGCGGCCTCGGCACGAAGTGGCACGAGATCAGACCGGCCCTGCCCGCCGCCAGTTCACTGGCGCTCGTCGGCGTCGCGGTGAGCGTCGGCGTCACCGCCGCGGGCGCCCACTACTTGATCGGGCTGGAATGGCGGCAATCGCTCATCATCGGGGCGGTGGTCTCCTCCACCGACGCGGCGGCGGTCTTCTCCGTACTGCGCAAGATCCCCCTCCCCGCGCGCGTGAAGGGCGTTCTGGAGGCCGAGTCCGGGTTCAACGACGCCCCGGTGGTCATCCTGGTCGTCTCGTTCTCCACCACGGGCCATGTCGAGCACTGGTACGTCCTGCTCGCCGAGATCGCGATGGAGCTGGCCATCGGTGCGGCCATCGGCCTCGCGGTGGGCTGGCTCGGCGCCTTCGGGCTGCGGCACGTGGCCCTGCCCGCCTCCGGCCTCTACCCGATCGCCGTCATGGCCATCGCGGTCACCGCGTACGCGGCCGGGGCCCTCGCCCACGGCAGCGGTTTCCTAGCCGTCTACCTGGCCTCCATGGTGCTCGGCAACTCCAGGCTGCCGCACTGGCCCGCCACGCGCGGCTTCGCCGAAGGGCTCGGCTGGCTCGCCCAGATCGGCATGTTCGTGCTGCTCGGACTGCTCGTCACCCCGCACGAGATGGGCGACGACATCCTGCCCGCGATCGTCATAGGCCTGGTGCTGACCATGGTGGCCCGGCCGCTGAGCATCGTGATCGGCCTGCTGCCGTTCCGGGTGCCGTGGCAGGAGCAGGCCCTGCTGTCCTGGGCCGGGCTGCGCGGCGCGGTGCCGATCATCCTCGCCACCATCCCGATGGTGAACGGCGTCGAGTCCAGCCACCGGATCTTCAACATCGTCTTCGTCCTGGTCGTCGTCTACACCCTGGTCCAGGGGCCCACCCTGCCCTGGCTGGCCCGCAAGCTGCGGCTCGGCGAGGGGTCCGAGGCCGCCGACCTCGGTATCGAGTCGGCACCCCTGGAGCGGCTGCGCGGACATCTGCTGTCCGTACCGATCCCGGACGGGTCGAGGATGCACGGCGTCGAGGTCAACGAGCTGCGGCTGCCCACGGGCGCCGCCGTCACGCTCGTCGTACGGGACGGGACGTCGTTCGTACCGCTGCCGACCACGGTGCTGCGGCGCGGCGACGAGCTGCTCGTGGTGACCACGGACCCCGTCCGGGACGCGGCGGAGAGGCGCCTGCGAGCCGTCGGCCGGGGCGGCAAGCTGGCCGGATGGCTGGGAACGGGGAACGACGGGGCGAGCACGTGATCCTGCCCACAGGGGCAGGGGCGACGGGACGCGTTCCTCGCACGCACGCGATCGTGCTCACGGTCGGGGTTCGTCCAGGGCCGGGGCGGTTTGCACGATCAGGCTTGGCCACGGCCGGGGCGGTTTCCACGATCAGGGCTTGCGGTCGCGGCTTGTATACGATGAAGACCCATCTTGATCGGACCACCCCTGCCTGACGCAGGGCTGGCGCGACCGTATGGCGGCCGGGACACCCCCACGGCGGGCGCCGGTATCTACCGCAGTACGCGCGAGAGGACAGCCCTCGGCGCCCCCGCACGGGCGCTACCAGGCAGCAGAAAGGCACGGGCCGTGGCATCCACGGTCACCTCGACGTCGTCCCGCCCGGGTTACGGGCAGCTGCTGCGCACCCGCGGCGCCTGGACGTTTCTGCTCCCCGGCTTCGCGGCGCGTCAGCCGTTCGCGATGCTGACCATCTCCATCGTGCTGCTGGTGCAGCACACCACCGGTTCCTACGGGGCGGCCGGCGCCGTGGCCGCCGTCACCGGTGTCTCCATGGCGCTGTTCGCCCCGTACAGCGGCCGTCTGGCCGACCGGCACGGACAGCGGGCGGTGCTGATCCCCGGCGTGCTGCTGCACACCGTGGCGGGGCTCTCCCTCACCGCGCTGGCCCTGGCGGACGCCCCCCTGTGGACCCTGTTCGCCGCGGCTGTGCCCACCGGTGCCTCGGTGCCGCAGGTCGGGCCCATGGTGCGGGCCCGCTGGGGTGTGAAGCTCCAGGGCTCGCCCCTGATGACGACCGCGGCGGCCTTCGAGTCCGTCACGGACGAGCTGACCTTCGTACTCGGCCCGCTGGTGGCGACCGCGCTGTGCACCGCCGTGGACCCCGCGGCCGGCCTGGTCACGGAGGCGGCGCTGACGCTGCTCGGCGGACTGCTGTTCGCGGCACAGCGCGGTACGCAGCCTTCTCCCGCCGCCGACGAGCACGCGCGCGTGAAGCACGATCCTGCACTGCGGGTGCCCGGCGTACGTGTCCTGGTCGTCACGTTCCTGGGCATCGGCACCGTCTTCGGCGGCATGCAGGTGTCGCTCGCGGCGTTCACCGAGTCGATCGGCGAGCCGGGCCTGAACGGTGTCCTGTACGGCGTCTTCGCCGCGGGCAACATGCTCTCCGGCGTCGTCTGCGGCGCCATCGCCTGGAAGGCGGCCCCGCAGCGGCGGCTGGTCGTCGGGTACGCCGCGCTCGCGCTCACGGCGTCGGGCCTGTGGGCCGCCCACTCCGTACCGCTCCTCGCCGGCCTCGGCCTGCTGGTCGGCATGTGCATCGCCCCCTCACTGATCACCGGCTACACGCTGGTCGAGGACCTGGTCGCGGCGGGCGCCCGCACCGAGGCCTTCACCTGGCTGACCGGTGCGGTGGCGCTCGGCCAGGCGGCCGCCGTCACGGTCGCCGGCCAGCTGGAGGACCGCCTGTGGGACGGGGCCGGATTCCTGGTCCCGATGGCGGGCACCGTGCTGGCCCTGGTGACCCTCGTGGCCCTGCGGTCGCGCCTGGTGGCCCCGTCCCAGGGGCGCACGGTGGCGCGTGGCGTCGGTCACCGACAGGCGGTCCCAGTGGACTGATCCCCGGGAATACGTCACTATGGACCGTCGTTAGCACTCATCGAGTGAGAGTGCCAGGAGGAAGACACAGTGCCGACGTACCAGTACCAGTGCACCGAGTGCGGTGAGGGCCTCGAAGCGGTGCAGAAGTTCACCGACGACGCCCTGACCGAGTGCCCCAACTGCGGTGGCCGCCTGAAGAAGGTTTTCTCCGCGGTCGGCATCGTCTTCAAGGGCTCCGGCTTCTACCGGAACGACAGCCGCGGCTCGTCCTCGAGCAGCAGCCCGGCGTCGCCCGCCAAGTCGACGTCCTCGTCGTCCTCCTCGGACTCGTCGTCCTCGACCACGAGCTCGTCGTCCACGACCTCCTCGTCGAGCGGCAGCTCGGCCGCGTAAGCGGATCCGGGCGGTGCCGACGGGCACCCGAAGACTCACAGGACCCCGCCGTCGTACGACGGCGGGGTCTCTGGCATTCCCGGCCCCGGTTAGGGTGCGGGCATGGCGAACACGGGCAACGGCACGGCCGAGATCGGTGTCATCGGCGGTTCCGGCTTCTACTCCTTCCTCGACGACGTCACCGAGATACAGGTCGACACTCCCTACGGGCCGCCCAGCGACTCCGTCTTCCTCGGCGAGCTCGCCGGGCGCCGGGTCGCCTTCCTGCCCCGTCATGGACGCGGCCACCATCTGCCGCCGCACCGGATCAACTACCGTGCCAACCTGTGGGCGCTGCGGTCGGTCGGAGTGCGCCAGGTGCTCGGCCCCTGTGCGGTGGGCGGGCTGCGGCCGGAGTACGGGCCGGGCACGCTGCTCGTGCCGGACCAGCTGGTGGACCGTACGAAGTCCCGGGCACAGACGTACTTCGACGGACTGCCGCTGCCCGACGGCACCGTCCCCCATGTCGTCCACGTCTCGCTGGCGGACCCGTACTGCCCCATCGGCCGCAAGGTCGCGCTGGAGGCGGCGCGCGGGCGGGACTGGGAGCCGGTGGACGGCGGCACCCTGGTCGTCGTCGAGGGCCCGCGCTTCTCGACGCGCGCCGAGTCGCTCTGGCACCAGGCGCAGGGCTGGTCGGTGGTGGGCATGACCGGCCACCCCGAAGCGGCGCTCGCCCGGGAGCTGGAGCTCTGCTACACCTCGCTGACCCTGGTCACCGACCTCGACGCGGGCGCCGAGACGGGCGAGGGCGTCTCGCACGAGGAGGTGCTGGAGGTGTTCGCCGCGAACGTCGACCGGCTGCGGGGCGTGCTGTTCGACGCGATCGCCGCGCTGCCGCCGAACGGGACACGGGACTGCCTGTGCAGCGAGGCGCTGGGGGGAATGGATCCGGGGTTCGGGATGCCGTGACGGGTTCCGGAGTGCCGTGACGGGGCCGGAGTGCTGCGGAACTCTCCGTTCGGGTGCGGGAGTTATCCACAACCCGTTCGTTGTCCACGGGCGTCAGCAGACCACGCCGCGAAGCCTCATCGTGGGACCGCAAGCCGATCCCACGCAGCAGGCGGTGACTCATGTTCCCTCGTTCGCCCTCCTCACCCGTTCCTTCGGTCGCACCCGCTCCGACCGGCATCCCACTGGGTCCCGACGCGCCTCCGACCTGCGACGTTCCCCATTTCGCCCCACTGAGGACGCACGGGGCACGGGCGCGGCTGCGACGGCTGGCACGGTGCCGCAGGCGGGCCGTGGCGGCCGGGCTGGCCGTGACCGCGGCGGCACTGGTCGCGGCGGGACCGCGAGACGCGGAGGGGGTGCGGGACGGGCAGCGGGCGCGCGGCCATCCGGTGACCGAGCCGGTGCGGGAGGAGCGGCGGGCCGGGCAGCGGGCTGTCACGAAGGTCTCCGCACCGGTACGGATCGCCGACGCGGCCACCGTGCGGCTGCTCCGCCCCGGCGACCGGGTCGACGTGATCGCGGCCGAGGACTCGCCGGCAGCCGGCGGTCACGCGCGAGTGGTCGCACGGGGGGCGCGGGTCACGCAGGTACCGGCGGCGAGCTCCGCCGAGACCGGTGCGCTGATCGTTCTGTCCGTTCCCAGAGCCACGGCCGCGCGGCTGGCCGGCGCCGGCGCGACCGCACGGTTGGCGGTGACCCTGTGGTGAGGGTGGCGGAAGCGGCCCTGCCTGCGCCGGGTACCTGGCCCGGGTTCTGCGACTGGACAGGCCCGGGACGCCCTGCCGTAGGTTGCGGAGTCGATCGTTCCGCACAGAGCACGAGAGAGGTCTCCGGTGAGCGAGCAGAAGAAGCCGAGTGTCCTGGAGGGTTTCAAGGCCTTCCTGATGCGGGGGAACGTCGTCGACCTGGCCGTCGCGGTCGTCGTCGGCGCGGCTTTCACCAACATCGTCAACTCGGTGGTGAAGGGAATCATCAACCCGCTGGTGGGGACGTTCGGCACGAAGAACCTCGACAGCTACAGCGCATGCCTGAAGGGACCGTGCGAAGTGGCCGCGGACGGCACGGAACACGGCGTGCGGCTCCTGTGGGGCTCGGTGCTCGGTGCCACCCTGACCTTCCTGATCACCGCGGCCATCGTCTACTTCCTGATGGTCCTGCCGATGTCCAGGTACCTAGCGCGGCAGGAGGCCCGCCGGAAGCAGAAGGAAGGCACACAGGAGACCGTCGAGGTGACCGAGCTGGAGGTCCTCAAGGAGATCCGGGACGCCCTGGTGGCCCAGCGGGGTCCGGGGACGGGCCCGGGCCAGGACCGCGCATAGCGCGGGTCTCAGAGGTGGTGGGGCGGCTTCTCGTCGAGGAAGCGCTTCAGGTCGGCCGCCGCGTCGCCGTCACGGTCGCCGGAGAGCTCACCCCACCCGCGGTCGGTGTCGTCCGCCGACTGCTGGCTGAGCGGGTCGTCGAAGACCAGCGCGGCCTTGGGGTCGCGCGGCCCGGATGCGGATGCGGATGCGGCGGTGCTCATGTCCCCAGGGTACGGCGCTGTGCACGGACGACGGCGGGAGACAGCCGACCGGGGACCGGACGACGACGAGAAGCAGCCGACCGGAGATCGGACGACGGCGGAAAGCGGCCACCGGCTTCCGGGAGGCGACACAGTGGGGCCCGGCGGCGGAAGACTCCTCCCATGAGGGTCGACGCTCTGACGGATGTCATGGGGCTACGAGTGGGGCACGCCACCCGGATCGGCGCCGGCCGGCTCACCGGGACCACGGTCGTCCTCGCCCCGGAAGGCGGCGTCGTGGCGGCCGTGGACGTGCGCGGCGGCGGGCCGGCCACCAGGGAGACGGACGCGCTCGACCCACGGAACGTGGTGCAGAGGATCGACGTGGTCGTGCTGACCGGGGGCAGCGCGTACGGGCTGGACGCGGCGTCCGGTGTGATGGGCTGGCTGGAGGAGCGCGGGCGCGGGGTGCGGGTCGGGCCCGAACCGGCGCACGTCGTTCCGGTGGTGCCCGCCGCGTGCGTCTTCGATCTGGGGCGGGGCGGTGACTTCCGGGCCCGGCCCGACGCCGCCACGGGCCGCGCCGCGGTCGAGGCCGCCGCCGCGAACGCGACGGGCGCACCGGTCGAGCAGGGGTGCGTGGGCGCGGGCACGGGGGCCGCGGTGGGCCACCTCAAGGGCGGCGTGGGCACGGCGAGCACCCTGCTGGAGTCGGGCATCACGGTGGCCGCGCTGGTGGTGGCCAACGCGGCCGGGTCGGTGATGGATCCGAGGACGGGGGTGCTGTACGGGGAGTTGCTGGAAGAAGGGGGACGTACGGCAGTTCCGGCGGCCGCGGTCCACGAGGCCGCGCGGCGGCGGCTCGCGGAGGCTGCCGCGCGGAACGTCCCGTCCCCGCGGAACACCACCCTCGCCGTGGTCGCCACCGACGCCGATCTCACCCGTGCCCAGGCCCAGAAGCTGGCGGGCACGGCCCACGACGGCATCGCCCGCGCCGTACGGCCCGTTCACCTGCTCAACGACGGCGACACGGCGTTCGCCCTGGCGACCGCCGCCCGTCCGCTGTCTTCGGCGGGACCGCCGGCCATGCGAGCCGTGCAGGCCATGCAGGCTCTCCAGGCCCTCAACGAGGTGCTCGCGGCGGGCGCGGACATGGTGACGCGCGCGATAGTACGGGCGGTCCGCGCGGCCGAGTCCGTGGCCGGTCCGGGCGGGATGTGGCCGGCGTACAACGCGCTGTACGGGGAATACGCAGCACGCGGCGTGGTTGAGTGAAAGCCGGGTGAAAAAGGCCCTCACCAGGGGCCGTCAGCGGAATCGTGGGGCTGTTCGGGAACCTCGCGCGGGACTCGTGCGTTTTTTGGGCGTACGTTTTCTCGGTTTCCGGACATGATGTCCGACCGAGGGGCTACGGTATGCACCCACTAGGTGACATGCAGCAACGCCGGGAGAAACCTTGAGCGTTCCGTACGAGACGGCAGCGTACGAGCCACCCGAGTCGCCCGAGTCTCCGGAAGAGCACCTCGCGCGACTCCTCGGCCGCGCCCTGAACTCCTTCGAGTTGCCCGACGAGACGATAAGGCGGCTCGACTGCGCGCTGGCCCACGACAGTTCGCTGCACTCGGCGCACTACAGCGCGGGACTGCACCGGACGACGTACCGGCACACCTGGCTGCTCGCCGACGGGTCCGCGCTCACCCTGTGGGAGCTCGCGCACAACACGGCCCCGGACAGCCGCCCCCAGCACGAGCTGTACGTGGACGAGGAGGAGCTGCATGCCGCCACCGCGCGGCTGCCGCTGCCGCCGGACGCACCGGAGTTCGAGCTGCCGGTGACGCCGGAGGTGGCGCCACTGCCCGAGCCGCGTCACGAGTATCTGCCGGACGACTCCGCCGACCACGCGCGCCGGCTGCTGCGGCGCGCGGAGAACGCGGACCCGCCGGGCGGCGAGCTGGCCGCCCTGCTGCTGCGCACGGCGTTCGCGCACGAGATCACGCAGGCGTTCGGGCGTCCGACCCGGCCGGGCCACGCGGGGCCGAGCTTCTCGCTGTACGAGCACGCGTTCTTACTGACCGACGGGCGGGAGATCTCCCTGTGGGAGGTCGAGCACACGGCGACCCCGGACGGCCACCACATGTGCGAGGTCTACGCGACGGAGGACGCGGCCCGGGAGGCCATGGAACGTCGGGCGGCAAGCCGGGGGTGACCCGCGCGTGCCCCCGCGTGCCCCCCTCTTACGACTTCTTACGAGCGGTCGTCGGAGCGGTCACCGGAGCGGTCGTCGCTGAGCTGACGGACCAGGGCGAGGAAGGCGTCGCGTTCCGCCGAGGTCAGTTCGACGTCCTCCGCGTGAGAGGCCCGGTGGCGCTGGCGGGGCAGGGAATGGAGGGTGCGGGTGCGGGTACGGCGGCGAGGCGTACCCGTGAGGTGGCGACGGTGCACGGGGACGCCCCGGCGCAGGACGCGAACCAGCACGGCGACCCAGATGGCCGCCGACACCGCGAGGGTGGCCACGCCCACCAGCTGAAGGATCGACATGTGCTCAGGCATGCGTTCCAGTGAACACCACCATCCAGGACATCGGCGCTGCATCGTGATGCATCTCGCAGGTGGGGCGAAGAGGGCACGAACAGCGCACCACGGACAGGCATCACCGACACCCCGACACCGCCAGCAGGAACCACCGGCACACCGGCTGAAAAAGCGGCGGCCGCAGCCCCCTGTCCCAGGGCTGCGGCCGCCGTGCTGGTGGTGGCTCAGGCCGCCACCGGCTCCCTGGACTCGGTCCCGGACGCCGCAGCGGGCTCGCTCGCCGTGCCCGGCCGGCTCTTGCGCATGCCCTTCAGCACGATGACCAGGCCGGCCGTGACCGCCGTACCGGCCGCGATGGCCAGCAGGTACAGGAACGGCTTGCCGATCAGGAAGGTGACCCAGACACCGCCGTGCGGCGCGCGCAGCGTGGAGCCGAAGGCCATGGTCAGCGCGCCGGTGACCGCGCCGCCCGCCATGGAGGCGGGGATCACCCGCAGCGGGTCGGCGGCGCCGAACGGGATCGCGCCCTCGGAGATGAAGGAGGCGCCGAGGACCCAGGCCGCCTTGCCGTTCTCGCGCTCGGTGGCGGTGAACAGGCTCTTGCGGACCGTGGTGGCCAGGGCCATGCCCAGCGGGGGCACCATGCCCGCGCCCATCACGGCGGCCATCACCGCCATCGCGGAGTCGCTCGGGTCCTGGACGGCGATACCGGCCGTGGCGAAGGCGTACGCGACCTTGTTGACCGGGCCGCCGAGGTCGAAGCACATCATCAGGCCGAGCAGCAGGCCGAGCAGTACGGCGTTGGTGCCGGAGAGGCCGCTCAGCCAGTCCGTCAGCGCCTTCTGGGCCTCGGCGATGGGCTTGCCGATCACCACGAACATCAGGAAGCCGACGGCCATCGACGAGAGCAGCGGTATCACGACCACCGGCATGATGCCGCGCAGCACGGGCGGGATCTTCACCCGCTGGATGCCGAGGACGACCGCACCGGCCAGCAGACCGGCGACCAGACCGCCGAGGAAGCCGGCGCCGATGGTGGAGGAGATCATGCCGCCGACGAAGCCGGGCACGAGTCCGGGACGGTCCGCCATGCCGTACGCGATGTATCCGGCGAGTACGGGGATCAGGAAGTTGAAGGCGACGTTGCCGATCTGGAACAGCAGCGCGGCCCAGGAGTCGAGCTGGGTCCAGACGAAGTGCTCGGTGACCGGCTCGGCCCCGTTGATGTCGTAGCCGCCGAGCGCGAAGCCGAGGGCGATGAGCAGACCGCCGGCCGCGACGAACGGGACCATGTAGCTGACACCGCTCATCAGCCACTTGCGCAGCTTGGTGCCGTAGCCCTCGCCGGGCTCCCCCGCGCGCTCGACGGGGGTGGAGCCGGGCCGGGCCGCGGCCGTGACCTCGCCGCGCGCGGCCTTGTCGCGGACCTCGGCGATCAGCTCGGCGGGCCGGTTGATGCCCGCCTTGACGCCGACATCCACGGTGGGCTTCCCGGCGAAGCGTTCCTTCTCCCGTACGGGGACGTCATGGGCGAAGATCACGCCGTCGGCGGCGGCGATGACGTCCGGGTCGAGCCGGGTGAAGCCTGCCGAGCCCTGTGTCTCGACGGCCATCTCGACGTCACCGGCGTCGCGGCCGGCGTTCTCCAGCGACTCGGCGGCCATGTAGGTGTGCGCGATGCCGGTGGGGCAGGAGGTGACGGCGACGATACGGAACGGCTGGGCGCTCTTTCCCTCGGTGACGCCTGCCCGCTCCGGCTCAGCGCTCTCCGCCTCGGGGGCGGTCGGCGCGGGGGCGGTCGGCGCGGGCGAGGCACTGCCCGCGGCGGCACCGGAGGAGGCCGTTCCGTCCGGTGCCGCCGCGGAGTCCGCGGGTTCCTCGGTGGCACCCTGCACGTCGCCGGACTGCACGTCCCCCCGGATGAGCGCGGCGGCGCGCTCCGCGTCGTCCACGGCCCGCAGTGCGGTGGTGAACTCGGCGTTCATCAGCTGGCGGGCGAGGGACGACAGGATCGTCAGATGGGCGTCGTCGGCGCCGGCCGGGGCGGCGATCAGGAAGATCAGGTCGGCGGGACCGTCGGGCGCGCCGAAGTCGATGCCGGCCGCGCTGCGCCCGAAGGCGAGGGTCGGCTCGGTGACGTGCGCGCTGCGGCAGTGCGGGATGCCGATACCGCCGTCCAGGCCGGTCGGCATCTGCGCCTCACGCGCGGCCACGTCGGCGAGGAAGCCCTCCAGGTCGGTCACCCGGCCCTTGGCGACCATCCGCTCGGCCAGGGCGCGCGCCGCCGCTTCCTTGGTGTCGGCGGACAGGTCGAGGTCGACCAGGTCCGCGGTGATCATCTCGCTCATCGCGGGCTCCTTCGCTCGCGTATCGCCCGGGGCCGGGGGACGTCGGGCCGGGCGGGGGTGGGGACAGAGGTGTAGCCGGGACAGACGGGGAAGTGGGGGCGGCGCAGGTGAACGGTCATGGCACGGGCTCCGACAGCACGCGGTCCATCGGGATCTCCGCCGTCACCGTCACCGCGGCCGGCTCCAGGTCGGCCGGAGCCGGCATCACGCTGCCGGGGAGCTGTACGGCGGCCGCGCCGTGCGCCACGGCGGAGGCGAGGGCCGCGGGGCCGTCGCCGCCCGCGATCAGGAAACCGGCGAGGGAGGCATCCCCGGCGCCGACATTGCTGCGTACGGCGGCGGTGGCCACGCGGGCGCTGCCGAACCAGGCGCCCGAGCCGTCGACGAGCACCTGCCCGTCCGCGCCCAGGCTGGCGAGCACGGCGCCCGCGCCCAGCGCACGCAGCTCCTCGGCGGCCTTGACCGCGTCGCCGACGGTGGCGAGGGGGCGGCCGACGGCCCCGGCGAGTTCCTCGGCGTTGGGCTTCACCACGTCCGGGCGTTCGCGGAGGGCGGCCAGGAGCGCGGGGCCGGAGGTGTCGAGCGCGATGCGGACGCCGGCCGCGTGGGCGCGGGCGACCAGGGCGGCGTACCAGGAGGGCGCGAGCCCGCGCGGCAGGCTGCCGCAGCAGGCGATCCAGGAGGCGTCGCGGGACCGGTCGCGCACCGTCTCCAGGAGGAGCTCCTCCTCGGCGGCGGACAGCTCCGGCCCCGGGGCGTTGATCTTCGTCAGGACGCCGTCGGCCTCGGCGAGGGCGATGTTGGAGCGGGTGGCTCCGGCGACCGGAACCGGGGCGACCTCGATGCCCTGCGCGTCGAGCAGATCGGCGACGAGCGCGCCCGGCGCACCGCCCAGCGGCAGTACGGCGACGGTGCGCTGCCCGGCGGCGGCGACCGCCCTCGACACGTTGACGCCCTTGCCTCCCGGGTCCACGCGTTCGCCGGTGGCACGGACGACCTCGCCGCGGTCCAGCGAGGGGACCTCGTAGGTGCGGTCGAGGGAGGGGTTGGGGGTGACGGTGAGGATCATGCGCGTACTACTTCCGTGCCGCCGCGCTCGATGGCGGCGGCGTCTTCGGGGCTCAGCCCGCTGTCGGTGATCAGCAGGTCCACGTCGCCGAGGCCGCCGAAGCGGGCGAAGTGCTCCTGGCCGTGCTTGGCGGAGTCGGCGAGCAGCACGACCCGGCGGGCTGCGGCGACCGCCGCGCGCTTCACGGCGGCCTCGGCGAGGTCGGGAGTGGTCAGCCCGTGCTCGGCGGAGAAGCCGTTGGCGGCCACGAACAGCACGTCGGCCCGGATCTCCCCGTACGCACGCAGGGCCCAGGCGTCCACGGCCGCGCGCGTACGGGTCCGGACGCGGCCGCCGACCAGGTGCAGCTGGACGCCGGGGTGGTCCGCGAGACGGGCCGCTGTGGGGAGGCTGTGCGTCACGACGGTGAGCGTGGCCTCCAGCGGGAGAGCCGCGGCGAGGCGGGCGACCGTGGTGCCGGCGTCGAGGATCACCGTGCCGTCGCTCGGCAGTTCGGCGAGCGCGGCCCGGGCGATACGGTCCTTCTCGTCGGCCGCGGTGCCCTCGCGCTCGGCGAGGTCGGGCTCGAAGTCCAGCCGGCCCGCCGGTATGGCGCCGCCGTGCACCCGGCGGACGAGGCCGGCGCGGTCCAGGGCCTTCAGATCCCGCCGAATGGTCTCCGCCGTGACCTGGAACTCCTCCGCCAGCGACACCACGTCCACCCGGCCGCCGTCACGCGCGAGCCGGAGGATCTCCTGCTGCCGCTCCGGTGCGTACATGTCCGTTCGCCTCCGACTGATGCCCGAACTTGTGGTTTCAGGCAGGAGGCTACGCCCGAGTTTCCGGAAAGTAAACAGGTTCGGGCACTTTCGGGCACTCGGCGGACACAACCGGGCATCGCAGGTCGGACGGCTCCGCGCGCTCCCCGGCAGTCTTTGCCTATGTGGCACAATTTGCCACCCGGGTCACCCCGGGGTTCAGGTACGGGGTGGCCCTCTCGTCGTGGCCGCCGAGCGCGCACGGGACGCGGGGACGGGACCCGGCAGGGGCCCAGCACATGCTGGTCCTCGTACCCGCTGCGACCGGCCCATGACAAAAGGGGAGGAGCCGAGCTCCGGCGCCAGGGGGGAGGCGCCGAAGCTCGGCTCAGGAGAGTCCCGGCGCCGGGGGGAGTGCGTCGGGACTTGGCTCTGACGGGACCTGATCGTCCTCAGGAGACCCGGACTCGCGGTCCCGGGCGCTGTGGCTGCTCCGGGCCTTTCGATGTCATGGGCTTGCAAGTCTTGTGCCCCGGGAACGCGGGGTTGAAGCGGTATCGCACGGCCGAATTCGATGGCCGGGCCAGTGGCGTGCGTCACCGCCCCGGACCCGTCGCCGTCGGCCCCCGATGGGCGTGACGCACAGGTCACGGCACGGTACTGCCGTCCAACGAGTGACGTTTCTGCACAGTCACGGTCACGCGTCCGCATCGTGTTCACGTGAGCGTGACGTGCAGAAGCCGCCACGGGTCCGTGCGCCCCGGCCGGGGCGCGCGACGGTCAGGCCGCCGCGTCGAACCCCGTGTCCCGCGCGAGCTTCTTCAGCTCCAGCAGGGCGTGCTTCTCTATCTGGCGGATGCGCTCGCGGGTGAGACCGTGCTCCTTGCCGACCTCCGTGAGCGTGCGCTCACGGCCGTCCTCGATGCCGTACCGCATCTTGATGATGGAGGCGGTGCGCTCGTCGAGCCGCCCGATCAGGTCGTCCAGCTCCTCGCTGCGCAGCAGCGTGAGCACCGACTGCTCGGGCGAGACCGCGGAGGTGTCCTCCAGCAGGTCGCCGAACTGGGTTTCGCCCTCGTCGTCCACCGACATGTTCAGCGAGACCGGGTCGCGCGCCCAGTCCAGCACGTCCGAGACGCGCTCCGGGGTGGAACCGAGCTCGGCGGCTATCTCGGCGGGCTCGGGGTCACGGCCGTGCTCGCGGTTGAACTCGCGCTGCACCCGGCGGACGCGGCCCAGCTCCTCGACCAGGTGCACGGGCAGCCGGATGGTCCGCGACTGGTCGGCGATGGAGCGGGTGATGGCCTGCCGGATCCACCACGTGGCGTACGTGGAGAACTTGAAGCCCTTGCGGTAGTCGAACTTCTCGACCGCGCGCACCAGGCCGGCGTTGCCCTCCTGGATCAGGTCGAGCAGCGGCAGGCCGCTGCGCGGGTAGCGCCGGGCCACGGCGACGACGAGACGGAGGTTGGACCGGATGAAGATGTCCTTCGCCCGCTCACTGTCGGCCACCAGGGCCTCGAGCTCCTCGCGGGTGGCATCCGCCTTGGCCTCCTCCTCGCCGTCGAGGATCTGCCGCGCGAACACACCCGCCTCGATGATCTGGGACAGCTCCACTTCCTTGGCGGCGTCGAGCAGCGGTGTCCGCGCTATCTCGTCGAGGTACATGCCGACCAGGTCGCGGTCGGCGATCTCACCGCTCGAGGCGCGAACGCTGTTGACCGCGTCGTCTCCGCCGGAGGCGGACTTACGACGAGCGGCGACGGCACGGGTTGCCATGCGTGCTCCCTTGCGTATCGGAGTCCTCACTGCTCACGGCTTGCCAGGTGCTTCACCGTGTGCCGAAAAGAGGGCTGGCGGATGGTCCTGAGGCGCTGGTGACACCCTCCCGGGTGCCCCGCATCCGAAGGAAACAACGACTGGAATCGGGACAGAATTCCCTACGCGGCCCCCCATTTCTGCGATCATGCAGTACCCTGTCCGCCGCCATCCGGTCCGGATGCCGTGGAAACGCACAGAGACGCAGGTCAGACGGGGATCGCGGACACTCTCCCGAGCCTCGACAGCCCCACGCCCCCCACTCGGATGAGACGCCCATCACACGCCGTACCACGGTTTTCACGCCGGGGAGTCGCCGCCCTTGCCGCTTCCCCGCGCTGCCCCCTCACCCAGACAGACGGCCGACGACGCCCGATGGTTGCCGACGGCGGAAACTCACAGTGACCGCACAGCACAGCGCCCCCACCGCACAGCGGGCGCACAGCACGGCGGCCACACCGCCCCATGACCACACCCCGCAGCGACCCCACCGCACAGCGGGCGCCCGGAAGCCGGGTCCCCGGCCGTCAGCCGAACTGCACCGACCGCTTGGCCAGCCCCATCCAGAAGCCGTCGATCACCGACTTCTGCGCATCCAGTCCACCGGCGGCGTCCGCCGCGCCCATGGTCACGAAGAGCGGGGCGAAGTGCTCGGTGCGCGGGTGGGCGAGCAGCCCGGCCGGGGACTTGCGGGTGAAGTCGAGGAGGGCGTCGACGTCGCCCGCCTCCAGCGCGCGGTGGCCCCAGTCGTCGAACTCCGCGGACCACGCGGGGACGCCGGCGTGCCGCAGGGCCGCCAGGTTGTGGGTGAAGAAACCCGAGCCGACGATCAGGACGCCCTCGTCACGCAGGGGCGCCAGCCGGCGGCCGATGCCCATGAGGCGCACCGGGTCCAGCGTCGGCATCGAGACCTGGAGCACGGGGATGTCGGCCTCGGGGTACATCTCGGCCAGCGGCACGTACGCACCGTGATCCAGGCCTCGGTCCGGGATGTCCTGCACCGGCATGCCCGGCGCGCGCAGCAGCTTGCGGACCGACTCGGCGAGTGCGGGTGCGCCGGGGGCGCCGTACCGGACCCGGTAGTAGTGCTCGGGGAAGCCCCAGAAGTCGTAGACGAGGGGGACGGTCTCGGTGGCGCCGAGGGCCAGCGGGGCCTCCTCCCAGTGCGCGGAGACGATGAGGACGGCCCTGGGGCGCGGCAGGTCCGCCGACCAGGCGGCCAGCTCACCCGGCCAGACCGGGTCGTCGGCGAGCGGCGGGGCGCCGTGGCTCAGGTAGATGGCGGGCATGCGCTCCACTGCGGGGCGCTCTTCGGTGAAGGCGGACATACGCCGGCTCCTTCCGCGAGGACACGGTGACGCGGTGACGCGGTGACGCGGTGACGCGAGGACACGGTGACGGTTGCGGGGACGGGGTTGCGGGACGGTTCCGGGTCTTCGTGCTCGACCCGGACGAGATTGCTTGAAGTCTCAAGCTGTACGTCCCACAGGTTAGCCCTCGTTTGTTTAAGCTTCAAAGAAGGCCCTCGTAAAGTGGAGTACATGAACACGGCACCCGCTGAAGAACCGCGCTGGCTCACCGACGAGGAACAACGCGTCTGGCGCGCGTACCTGCACGCCACGATCCTTCTCGAGGATCATCTCGACCGACAGCTCCAGCGTGACGCGGGCATGCCGCACATCTACTACGGACTGCTGGTGGCGCTGGCCGAGGCACCGGGCCGACAGCTGCGGATGACCGAGCTCGCCAAGCACGCCAAGATCACGAGGTCACGGCTCTCCCACGCCGTGGCGCGGCTGGAGAAGAACGGCTGGGTCCGCCGGGAGAACTGTCCCTCGGACAAGCGGGGCCAGTTCGCCGTACTGACGGACGAGGGGTACGAGGTGCTCGCGCGGACCGCGCCCGGCCATGTGGCCACCGTGCGTCAGGCGTTCTTCGACCGGCTCACCCCCGAACAGCAGAAGTCCCTCGGCGAGATCCTGCAGATCGTCGCCGAGGGACTGCAACCGAAGGGGGCGGACGCGGACCTGCCCTGGCTGCGCTGACGGCCGGAGCCGTCGGACAGCCGGGGGGCGGTGCACCGTCAGTACACGGTCAGTGCATCGCCACCGGCACCGTCAGCTCGTCCTGCGCACCCTCGCCCGCACCCGCGCCGCCGGAGCCCGCGCCGGAGCCGGTGGCCGGTCCCGGGCGCCCGGCGTTGACGAAGGTCAGCGCGATGAGCCCGGCCGCCACCAGGATGCCGACCGCGAACCAGATGGCGCTGGTGTAGCCGTGCACCAGGCCCTCCAGCTGGACCAGCTGCTGCTGCGGCCGGGTGGCGGCCGAGCCGATGTGGCCGGTGATGTACGACGTGGTGGCCGAGGCGGCGATGGTGTTCAGCAGGGCCGTGCCGATCGCGCCACCCACCTGCTGCGAGGTGTTGACCATCGCGGAGGCGACACCGGCGTCCCGCGGCTCGACGCCCTGGGTGGCCAGCGACATGGCCGGCATGAACGCCGTACCCATGCCGAGGCCGAGCAGCAGCATGCCCGGGAGCAGCAGGGCCGCGTAGGAGGAGTCGACCTCCAGCTGGGTCAGGAAGCCCATACCGACGGCGGCGACCAGGAAGCCGGGGCCCATCAGCAGCCGGGCCGGGACCCGCATCATCAGCCGGGCGCCGATCTGGGTGGAGCCGGTGATCATGCCCGCGACCATGGGCAGGAACGCGAAGCCGCTCTTGACCGGCGAGTAGCCCTTGACGACCTGGAGGTAGTAGGTCAGGAAGAGGAACAGGCCGAACATGCCAATGACGGCCAGGCCGAGCGAGAGGTAGACACCGCCGCGGTTGCGGTCGGTGATCACGCGCAGCGGCAGCAGCGGCGACTTGAGCTTGGACTCCACGAGCACGAAGGCCGCCAGCAGCACCACCGAGGCGACGAACATGCCGATCGTCACGGCGTCGCTCCAGCCGTCGGACTCGGCGCGGGTGAAGCCGTAGACGAGCGCGACCAGACCGAGGGTGGACAGGATCACGCCGGGGATGTCGAGCGGGGAGCGGTTGCGGCCGCCCTCCGGCTCACGGACCACGAGCCAGGCACCGATCGCGGCGACCACGGCGAACGGCACGTTCACGTAGAACGTCCAGCGCCAGTCCAGGTACTCGGTGAGGAACCCGCCGAGCAGCAGGCCGACGGCGCTGCCGCCACCGGCGATGGCGCCGTAGATGCCGAACGCCTTGGCGCGCTCCTTGGCGTCCGTGAACATCACGGCGAGCAGGGACAGCGCGGCGGGCGCGAGCAGCGCGCCGAACACGCCCTGCAGGGCGCGGGCGCCGAACATCATCGCCTGTCCGGTGGCCGCGCCGCCCAGCGCGGAGGCCACGGCGAAGCCGGCCAGGCCGACGACGAAGGCGCGCTTGCGGCCCCACAGGTCGGCTATGCGGCCGCCGAACAGCAGCAGACCGCCGAAGGCGAGGGCGTAGGCCGTGACGACCCACTGCCGGTTGCCGTCGGAGATGCCCAGGTCCTGCTGGGCGGAGGGCAGCGCGATGTTCACGATGGTGGCGTCGAGGACGACCATCAGCTGGGCGAGCGCGATGAAGACGAGCGCCTTCCAGCGATTGGCGTCCGGCGCGGCGCCGGCGCCGGTGCCAGGAGCCTTTGCGGCTGACTGAGACATGGGTGTACCCACTTCGGGACTTCGGAGCTACGGGGAACGTCGGAGCTTCGGGATGGAATAAGACGGAATAGACGGAGCAGACGGAGCAGACGGAGCAGACGGAGCAGGACGAAGAAGAACGTGGCGGACGTAAGTGTCTAAACGAACGTTCGTAAGCAAACGTAAAGTAACTGCCCGCCCATGACGTCCCGTCGGTTACGGGCCGTCAGTGAGGGGCGGTGGGGCGGTGAAACGGCGAGTGGCGAATCGGGTGGGGCCGACGAACTCACTAAGCGGCTGAGCGGTCAGTGGTCGGTGGTCAGGCCTGACGCAGATCCTCCATGGTCGTGGCCGCACCGGGCAGGTCCGAGCGGGCCGGAGCCCGCAACCCGTCCAGGAACAGCTGCAGATGACGATGCGCGAACCGGTCGACGTGCAGGCACGCGGTACCGGCCGGGGGCCGGCTGAGCTGGGCGACCGCGACCATCAGGTCGCCCACGCCCACGTCCGGGCGGAGCTGCCCGGCCGCCCGGGCGCGCTCCATGAGCACCTCGATGAGGTGCTCGACCCGCTCGCGCGCGGCCTGCAGATCCGGGTGGTGCCGGTCGAAGGCGCTGGAGACCATCGGGCAGAGCGCGTTGATCCGTTCGTCGGCGGCGGTGTGCACGAAGCGGGAGAGCGCCTCGAAGGCGTCGCCCGTCTCGGTGAGCGCCCGCTCGGCCGCCTCGGCCGTACGGTCGATGACGGAGCAGACGACCTCCCCGACGAGCGCGTCGCGCTCCGGGAAGTGGCGGTACACCGTGGCATTGCCGACGCCGGCCCGGCGGGCGATCTCGTCCAGCGGCACCTCGGGGCCGAACTCGACGAACATCTCCCGGGCGGCTGCGACGATCCGCTCCCGGTTACGCAGGGCGTCGGCGCGTGGCCGGGGCGCCTTGCGCACTGTGGAGCTGACGGTCTGCACGGCGCACTCCTCGCTACTTCTCGAACTTCTCGAACTTCTGGACGGCTTCTCTCGAGTCTCTCCGCTTTCGGACCCCGCTGGCTACGGGTTTATCCGGTTCCTCCGGCTACGAGCCTCTTTGATCTTCCTCGCGGATCCGGGGAGTGATTCCCCGCTTCACTCGGACACCTGACTAAACGGGGAGGCAGTCCCCGGTTATTTCGCCCAGCCGACTCTTTCTCCTGTGACCTGCGTCATACCGGCCGCGTCGTGCCGGCCGCGTCATACCGGCCGCGTCATACCGGTACGGGCCGGTAACCCACGATCGGGCCGCTCCAGCGCGCGACCGCCCCGCACCCGCCCCAGGGTGATCGGAAAGGGTGCAGCCGGAAGACCGGCGGCTGCCGTGGAGCGAGGGGCCCGTGCATGCAGGCAGTGAGCCGGATACGCCCCGCCCGACGGGACACCCGCCGTCGGATACGACAGCGCCGTGCGGCCGCGTTCGCCTCGGTGACCGTCCTCACGCTCGCGGTCAGCACCTCCGCCGGCACCGGGCACCTGAGGGCGGACCCGACCACGGCGGCCGGCTCCACGGCACCCGGACACCCGACTCCCCTGGCGCCCTGCATGATCAGCGGACCGTCCGACGTCCAGATGACGGAGGGCATCCCTACCCCGCCCGGCTACTCCCGCTCCACGGGCACCGTCCGCGCCCTCAACCTGATGATCGACTTCTCCGACGCCCCGGGCGAGGGCACCGCTCTCGACCGTCTCGCGGAGTTCGCCCCGCAGACCCGCCAGTGGTTCGCCACCAGCTCGTACGGCAGGCTCGACTACCGCCCCGAGGCCCCCATCGACCACTGGCTGCGCATGCCGAAGCCGTTCAGCGCGTACGGCATGGAGCGCGGCGCCCCCTTCGAGCCCGGCTACCGGGAACTGGTCGAGGACCTCGTGGCCAGGGCGGACCCGAAGGTGGACTTCCGCGCGTACGACCTGGTGAACGTGCTGGTCACCCCGAACGCGGGCCCGTCCGCGCTGGACACCGTCCTGTCGGTGACCTTCGCGGGCAACCGTGAGGCGCCGGTCGCCGACGGGGTGCCGGTCGCCAACGCGTCCTTCGTCTACAGCCGTCAGGACGACGGCTCCGGCGCGTACGGGGAGACGGGCTACCGGGTGCTCCCCCACGAGAACGGCCATGCCTTCGGACTGCCCGACCTCTACACCCACGAGGGCGGGGGCGCCGTCGGGCACTGGGACATCATGAGCGAGGACTGGGGCGCCGACAACGACCTCCTCGGCTGGCACAAGTGGAAGCTGGGCTGGCTGGACGAGACCCAGGTGAGCTGCGCGGCCGCCGCGGGCACCGGCGAGTACACGCTCACCCCGCTGCCGCGGCCGGGCGGCGCCAAGCTCGTCGTCGTCCCGCTGGACTCCCGTACGGCGTACGCGGTCGAGCTGCGCACGCAGGGCGGCAACGACGTGGCGGTCTGCCGTCCGGGCGTCCTCGTCTACAAGGTCGACGCGACCGTGGACACGGGCGGCGGCCCGGTCCGGGTGTACGACTCGCGGCGCGACAGCGGTGGCTGCGTCCGCAGCCCCAACGTCCACGCGGAACTGTCGGACGCGGCGTTCGTGCCCGGGGAGACCTTCAAGGACCCGCGCGCGGGGATCGTCATCACCGTCGCGGGCACCGATCCGGCCGGTAACCACCGGGTACGCGTGACCCGGCGGTGAGGGGGCCGGGACGGGGCCGGGATTACGGTGACCCCATGGTCCCGAACGTCACCTCGGCTCCCGGCACCGCCGTGCCCGGTCCCGCCGGCCACGGCGCCGCCGTGCCCGCCGAAGCCGTCACCCCCCTCATGCGCGGCATCAGCGTGCTGCGGCTGCTCACCGAGGCCGACGGCGCGGCCGCGATCAGTGAGCTGGAACGGGCCAGCGGACTCGCCCGCTCGACCGTGGACCGGATCACCGCGACGCTCGCCCGCATGGGATACCTCCGGCTCGACGGCCGGGACGCCGTGCTCGCGCCCCGTCTGACGGAGCTCGGCAACGCCTACCTCGCCGCCCTGCGCCTGCCGAGGCTGCTGGACGCGCACGCGGACGCGCTCGCCGACGAGCTGGACGAGTCGGTGTCGCTCGCGGTCGCCGACCGGGACGGCATCCGCTTCATCCACCAGGCGACCCGGCGCCGCGCGATGTCGCTCAGCTTCCGCATCGGCGACCTGCTGCCCGCCGAACGCACCGCGCCCGGACCGCTGTTCGCGACGGAGTGGGACGGGACGGACTGGGCGCGCTGGCGCGAGCGGCGGGCGGCGGACCCGGAGGACCGCGGCTTCCCGGCGATACCGCCGCGTACCGCGCGGCACTCCGCGGCGGACGGCGCCGACGGTTTCGAGGACCGGGTACGGGCAGCCTGCGAGCACGGCTGGGCACTGGACGACCAGCTGATCGAGCCGGGCCTGGTGGCCGTGTCGATGCCCGTACGGGAGGCGGACGGCCGGATCGCCTGTGTCGTGAACGTGGTGAGCCACACCAGCCGGCACAGCGCCGACGATCTGCGCCGCACCCTGCTGCCCCGGCTGCGCACGGCGGTCGCGACGATGGAGCGGGAGGTGCGCGCGGCGGCCGCGACGGGGGAGCGGGAGATGCGCGCGGCGGCGCCCGCCGGACTGGCGACCTGGACGGGGGCCACCAAACAGGAGCTGGGCCGGGAGTTCGTCGAGTCGCTGGCGCGCGGCCTGACGGTGATCACCGCGTTCGGCGAGGGCCGCGCCGCGCTGACCCTCACCCGGGTGGCCGAGGCGACGGGCCTGGCCCGGGCGACGGCGCGCCGCGCGCTGATCACGCTGGAGCATCTGGGCCACGTCACCGCGCACGGCCGGACCTTCCGGCTCACGCCGCGTGTCCTGGAACTCGGCTTCCCGTCCCTGTCCCGGACGACACTGGCCGACATCGCGGCCCCGCACCTGAAGGCGCTCTCCGGGCTGCTGCACGAGTCGGCGTCCCTGGCTGTGCTGGCCGGCGACGACATCCAGTACACGGCCCGGGCCGCGGCCACCCGCATCATGAGCGTCAACCTCACGGTCGGGACCCGTCTGCCCGCGTACGCCACGGCGCTCGGCCGGGTGATGCTGGCGGACCTCGCGGACCCGCCGCTGCCCGGGCGCGGGACCGAGCCGCTGACGCCGCGCACCGTCACGGACCCCGGGGAGCTGAGGGCCGTCCTGGACCGCGTACGGCACGAGGGGTACGCGGTGGTCGACGGGGAGCTGGAGGAAGGGCTGCTCTCGATCGCGGTGCCGGTGCGGGAGTACGGGGGCCGCGCGGTGGCGGCGGTCAACGTCGCCCAGCACAGCAGCCGCCGTACACCCGGGGAATGCGTGCGGGAGGTCCTGCCGGAGCTGCGGGCCACGGCCGACCGCATCGAGGCGGACCTGCATGTGGCGGGGAGGTTCCGGAGGGTGCCGAGCAGCTGAGGAGCCGCCGTGCGCCGACGAGCGCCGACGAGCGCCGACGAGCGCCGACGAGCGCCGACGAGCGCCGAGAAGGACAACGAACCCCGCGTCCCCTTCCCTCCTCTCCTCTCTCATCCCACCTTGGGCGCCGCCCGCATCCCGATGTACACGCATCCGGTGCCGTCGGCGAGCGTGGAGAACACCACCGGCATCCAGTCCGCGCTGTACGCCCCGGAGCCCGGACCGGCGAACACGTTCGGCGCGACGGGCACGAGGTCCATCTCCAGCGGCGGCGAGAAGTCCTTCATCCCGTCGACGAACTCGTACACCAGATGCCCCTTGCCGCCCTGCTCGCTGACGGTGATGAGCACCCCTTCCCGCTTGTACGTGCCGGTCAGCGGGGTGATGTCCACGGCCGGCGGCTGCGCGGGAGGCCCGAACGGCTCCGGCATCCGCACCCCGGCGAGCTCCCGCAGCAACTCGCCGAACAGCTCCTCGTACAGCCGCCGCGCGTCCCCGCCATTGGTGAGCAGCACGAGCACGACGCCCGCTTCCGGCACCACGCGCAGGAAGGCGTACTGCCCGATCGAGGCCCCGTCATGCCCGAAACCGGACGTGCCCTCCCAGTCGTACAGGGTCCATCCGAGCCCCCACCCGTCCGCGCTGACCGTCCACTTGTCGGGCACATCGACCTCGCGCCGCTGCATCGCGCGCACGCTGTCCTCGGCGAGCAGCCGTGTGCCGTCCTCGGCGAGCCCCCCGTCGAGATGCATCCGGGCGAGCCGTACGACGTCCCCGGCGGTCGCGAGCACCCGCCCGTACGGACCGGCCGACCGCGGCATCGGATCCCATGCCGGTGCGGGGTCGGGGTCCTGCCCCAGCTCCCCGAGGTGCCCCATCGCCGCGCGGTGCGAGAGCGCCTCCTCGGGCAGGGTCATGGTCCCGGCCAGACCGAGCGGCGTGATCAGCCGCTTCTTGAGGGCCTCGTCCCAGGTGAGCCCGGTGAGCACCTCCACGATGCGGCCGAGCACGTTGTACCCGAGGCTGCTGTACGACACCGCCGTACCGGTGGGGCAGTCGAGCCCCACGTCCTTGGCGGCCTCGACGTAGCGGGCCAGGCAGTCGTCACCGCGCCCGGAGTCATAGGTGAAGTCGCAGGTGAGCCCGCTGGTGTGGGAGAGCAGCTGGCGGGTGGTGATGGTCTCGGTGGCCCCGGCGTCGGCGACGGCGAAGTCCGGCAGCACTTCCTTGACGGGCGCGTCGAGGTCGAGCCGCCCCTCGTCGACGAGCTGCATGACCAAGGTGGCCGTGTAGATCTTGGCAAGGGACCCCAGCTGGAAGACGGAGTCCGTCGTCGTGTCCACCCCGGTGCCGCGATGCAGCACTCCGCTCGCCACCTCGTGCACCTGACCGCGGGCGAGCACCGCCAGCGTGGCGCCCGGCACATGGTGGGACTCCCGCAGCCGGTCGAGCCGCGCCTGCCAGTGATCGAGGTAGAACTCCCGTCCACCGGAGTCCCTGGCCCCCCAGTTCCCCCTGGCATCCCAGTTCCCCTGGGCGTCCCAGCTGACGCTCTCCATGCCCTTGGCCTTCCGCGGCATCGACATGACCCCTCCAGCAGTGATGCGTACGACGTGCTCGACTTGCGAACACTGTACGCAAGTCGACGCACCGTACGCAACGACGACTCTCGGCCATCGGCCACCAGCCCGACCGGCCACAGGCCGGAGCACCGCCCCGCACCCCGCGAACCGCCCCACTACAGGACCAACCAGGCGCACGCCGACCCAGAACGCGCACGCCGTACGCACGTTCCATTCGCTGTACGCATCTGCGTATGCCGTGCACTAGGCTTGCCGAAGCCCACCAGGAACTGGTCGACCCCAGCGATCGGACAGGCGAACGCACACGCGCAGCTGCGCCGGCCAGAGCGACACGCCGACCGAGCACGTTGGGCACGCCGGGCACGCCGAGCCCGCCGACGCGGCAGGCGGTACAGGAGGAAGCCCATGCCATCCCGAACCCCTTCCACTCCGACGCCGTCCTCCCCGGAGCAGATGAATCCTTCGGTGTGGACGCGCCCGCGCGGCGGCCGGGAGCAGCCCGCGCTGAGCCGCGACCAGATCGTCGCCGAGGCGCTGCGCCTGCTGGACTCCGAGGGCATCGACGCGCTGAGCATGCGCAAGCTGGGCAACCGTCTCGGCGCGGGCGCCACCTCCCTCTACCGCCACGTGGCGAACAAGGACGAACTGATCGAGCTCGCCGTGGACGAGATCTACGGCGAGATCGAGGTACCGGACACCGCGGACCCGGCCCGCTGGCGCGAGGACGCCGCACGCTGCGCCCACAGCCTGCGCGCCACGATGCTCCGCCACCCCTGGATCGCCTCCGTCCTCGGCCAGATGGGCCTCTCCTACCTGGGCCCCAACTACATGCGCATCTCGGAGGCGATGCTCAGCGTCTTCACGACGGCGGGCTTCCCACCGGAGGAGGCGGACCAGGCGATGGCGACGGTCATCGCGTACGTCACGGGCATGGCCACCAGCGAGGCGGCCTGGCTGACGGTCCTGGCCCGCAGCGGCCAGAACGAAGAGGAATGGATCGAACGCCTCTACCCCGCCGCCGAACAGGCCGCCCAGGCCTACCCCCACCTCCGCGAGGGCCTGGCCGGACAACGCGGCAAGAACCCCCGCACAGCCCGCGAGGAAGGCTTCCAGTACGGCCTGGACCGCGTCCTCGACGGCTTGGCGACCCGCGTGAACTGACGCCCCGCACGGCACCCCATCACCGGGTCCGACAGAGGGCTGCCCCTACCGCGCCCCCTGCCGCGCCCCGGAACGGCACCCGGCACGGCAACCCAGTACCGGGGAGCCGACCCCGGACACGATCCGCTAGGCAGTCCCCGGTCGGCTTCCACCCGCCACGCCCCTCGGGGGTAGCGCCGCGTGTCTGGCGGAACAGCGCTCTCGCCTCTGCGCTGGAGGCGTCCTGTGGACGAGCCGAGCCGGCCGGGCCGAGCTTGTCTCAGCGCTTTCCGTCGGCTGCTTGCGTCCTGCGCCGACGCGTGGACGGCACCAGCTGGGCGGCCGTGGCCGTGGCCGGCCATGCCCCGCGGTCCAATAGGTCGAGGACGAGTGCGGCAATGTTCCACGCGTCGTCCTCGCCGCGGTGATGGCGTCCCTCGAGCGGCAGCCCTGCGATGCGTAGGGCTTGGTCCATACCGGGTCTTCTGCGCAGCCCGTAGGCCGCAGCAAATACGGCCTTCGCGTTGGTATGAGTGCCCTCCGCTGGAGAGCCGAATGGGTAAGCCACCCCGTCGGCCTGACTCTGCCGAGCGAATTGCCGACGGTCGTACTCACCCCAGCTCGCCCAGGGACGCTCCCCCGCCCCGTACTCCTCGACGAGGATTCGGCAAGCCTCGGCGAAGGGGACACCTCTTTCGACCTCGGCCTGCGTCAGGCCGGTCAGCTGGGTGCAGAAGTCGCTCACCGCGGACCGGGCGGGGCGGACCAGGACACGGTGGCGGGACACACGACGCCGTGCCGGCACGTCCACGACGGTGAGACCTATCTCGATGATCTCGTTCACAGAGCCGGGCGGCGGCTGCCCGTCCCAGCAGGTGGCTTCCACATCGATGACGTTCAGCAGAGCGGATTCGTGGCGCATGGGGCCGAGGGTAGGCAGGCGTGCCCGGATCCGGCACCGCACATCCTGTTTCCCGTCGGCAACGCACAGCAACTCGCCCTCTACGGCAGCACCTTGACTGCAGTGACCCGGCGATGCGAACCACTGGGCGGGTGACGGTGCAGCCCGCGTCCCGGCAGTCGGCGGCAAAGCTCAGTCAGGCGCGCCGCTTCGCGCCTGTCCCGGGCAGGAGCTCCGCGATCAGCCCCTCCACCAGGGTCTTGATCTCATCGCGGATCGGACGGACCGCTTCGACACCCTGGCCTGCCGGGTCGTCCAGCTCCCAGTCCAGGTAGCGCTTGCCGGGGAAGACGGGGCAGGCGTCGCCGCAGCCCATGGTGATGCAGACGTCGGACGCCTGGACCGCGTCGACGGTCAGGACCTTCGGCTTCCGCTCGGACATGTCGATGCCGACCTCACGCATGGCCTCGACAGCGGCGGGGTTGACCTGGCCGGCGGGAGCGGAACCCGCGGAGCGGACCTCGATGCGGCCTTCGGCCAGGTGGGACAGCCACGCGGCGGCCATCTGGGAGCGGCCGGCGTTGTGGACGCAGACGAACAGGACGGACGGCTTCGTGCCGCCGGTGCCGGGGGTCTCGGGCATGAGGAGCTCTTTCGTCTCACGGCGGCACAGCCACCACGACATCAGCACCCGCTGATATCAGCCAACAGTGATGTGAAAGTATCAGCGCATGCTGATGTCAGTCGATCCTGATGTGATCCGGGCGCTGGGAGATCCGCTCAGGCTGCGGATCGTGACCCTGCTGGCGCGCGAGACGCTGTGCACCACGCACCTGGTGGAGGAGACCGGGGCCCGGCAGACCAATCTCTCCAACCACATGAAGGTGCTGCGCGAGGCGGGGCTGGTGGAGACCGAGCCGTGCGGCCGCTTCACCTACTACAAGCTCAGGCCGGAGGCCCTGGCGGGGCTGTCCGAGCAGTTCGCCGCGCTCGCCGTCTCCGCTCGTGACGCCGCCGCGAACAAGAGGGCCTGCCCGTGAGCGCCGCCGCCGGCACGCAGGCCACGGCCGCCGGGGAGGAGTCGGTCGTCGCCCGCCTCTCCACCCTCGACCGGTTCCTGGCGGTATGGATCCTGCTCGCCATGGCGCTCGGGCTCGGGCTCGGCCGCCTGGTCCCCGGCCTGAACGACGCGCTGGCCGCGGTCGAGGTCGGCGGGATCTCCCTGCCGATCGCGCTCGGCCTGCTGGTGATGATGTATCCGGTGCTGGCCAAGGTCCGCTACGACCGGCTCGACGCGGTCACCGGCGACCGGAAGCTGATGGTCTCCTCGCTGGTCATCAACTGGATCGCCGGTCCGGCGGTGATGTTCGCGCTGGCCTGGATCTTCCTCCCCGACCTGCCGGAGTACCGCACCGGCCTGATCATCGTCGGGCTGGCCCGCTGTATCGCCATGGTGATCATCTGGAACGACCTGGCCTGCGGTGACCGCGAGGCCGCCGCCGTCCTCGTGGCGCTGAACTCGGTCTTCCAGGTCCTCGCGTTCGGCCTGCTGGGCTGGTTCTACCTCGACCTGCTGCCCGGCTGGCTAGGACTGGGCGACGGACAGGGCCTGGACGTGCCCGTGTGGCACATCGCGCTGAACGTGCTGGTCTTCCTAGGGGTGCCACTGCTGGCCGGCTTCGTCACCCGCCGCAGCGGCGAGAAGAGGCTCGGCCGCGAGCGCTATGAGGCCGCCTTCCTGCCGAGGATCGGCCCCTGGGCGCTGTACGGGCTGCTCTTCACGATCGTTGTCCTCTTCGCCCTGCAGGGCAGGACCATCACCTCGCAGCCTTGGTCCGTCGCGCGGATCGCGCTGCCGCTGCTGGTGTACTTCGCGCTGATGTGGTTCGGCACGTTCGCCCTGGGCAAGGCCCTCGGCCTGGCCTACGACCGCACCGCGACCCTGGCGTTCACCGCGGCGGGCAACAACTTCGAGCTGGCCATCGCGGTGGCCATCGCCACCTTCGGCGTCACCTCCGGCCAGGCCCTGTCCGGCGTCGTCGGCCCGCTGATCGAGGTGCCGGTCCTGGTCGCGCTGGTCTACGTGTCACTGGCCTGGCGCCGGAAGTTCACAGCCGCGCAGTGATGCGGCACGCTGTGGCGGTGATCGACGGCGGCCGGCAGCCTGGCATGCCCCCTCCAGCAAGCAGGCCTTGAGCAAGGCGGCATTCATGCGGTGGCTGCGTTGACGGCCAGGAGCTGGCCCATCGCGGCGAGCACGGACGGCTCGACGCGGTAGTACACCCAGGTGCCGCGCCGCTCGGAGGTGAGCAGCCCGGCCTCCTTGAGCTTCTTCAGGTGGTGGGAGACGGTCGGCTGGGAGACGCCGACGTCGGAGATGTCGCACACGCATGCCTCACCGCCCTCGTGCGAGGCGATGGCGGAGAACAGCCGCAGCCGGACGGGGTCGCCGAGCGCCTTGAACATCGGCGCCGCCGTCTCCGCCTCCTCGGCGGTGAAGGGGCGCTCGGTCAGCGGCGGGCAGCACGGCGCCACCGCCCGGCCCGGTGCCGCCTCCGGCAGCGCTTCTGCGTTCGACATCCTTCTATGTTGACACATGTCGAAGCAGGCGGCCGAGGTCCACCGGCAACGGCATGCCGGACAGGCAGCCGTAGCGGGGCGGGGAGAACAGGGTGAGGCTGTCGCAGTAGCGCGGCCACGGCCCGGCCGACCGGGCGGACGCCTCCAGCACCACCGGCTGCAGCCCCTGCCGCAGCAGGGCATGCGCGGCGGCCGACCCGGACCGACCACCGCCGATCACGGCGACATCGACAGGTATCGCGCACGGACTCCCATATCAAAACATCGACGAACGTCTATGTTGACGCTTATCGAAACAGGCGTCATGCTGACCGGGCAAGCCATCGACGGATATCGAAACAACCGAGGAGTCGCCGTGAGCGCACCCGCCGCTACTGCCGCCACCGGGCTGCCCGTGGTCGTCATCGGGGCCGGTCCGGCCGGCCTGGCCGCCGCCGCCCATCTGCTCGACCGCGGCCTCGAGCCGCTGGTCCTGGAGGCGGGAACGGCGGCGGGGGCGGCAGTGCGTGAGTGGGCGCACGTGCGGCTGTTCTCCCCCTGGGGCGAGGTGGTCGACCCGGCCGCCGAGAAGCTCCTCGCGCCCACCGGCTGGATACGGCCCGACGCGGCCGCCTACCCCTCGGGCGGCGACTGGGCCTGGCAGTACCTGCAGCCGCTGGCCGACGCCCTCGGCGAGCGCGTCCGCTTGAATGCCACCGTCACCGGCGTCTCCCGCGCCGGCCGCGACCGCATCGTCGACGCCGACCGCGCGGCCCAGCCCTTCACCGTCCACTACACCACCGCCGACGGGCGGGAGGAGCGCGTGCTGGCCCGCGCGGTGATCGATGCCTCCGGCACCTGGACCACCCCGGGCCCCGCGGGCGGCAACGGCCTGCCCGCCCTGGGCGAGAAGGCCGCGGCCGACCGCATCGCCTACCGCGTCCCGGATCTGACGGACCCGGCGGTACGGGCCCGGTACGCGGGCAGGCGCACCGCCGTCATCGGCTCGGGCGCCTCCGCCTTCACCGCGCTGGCCTCCCTGGCCGACCTGGCCACCTCCGCCGACGGGGCGGGGACGCGCGCGGTGTGGGTCCTGCGCCGCGGCCTGTCCGGATCGACTTACGGCGGCGGCGCGGCCGACCAGCTGCCCGTCCGCGGCGCCCTGGGACTGGCCGCCGCGGCCGCGGTCGAGGACGGGCACGCGAATGCGGTCACCGGCTTCCGCACGGAAGCGATCGAGCGCGACAGCGAGGACCGGCTGCTGCTGGTGGGCGAGGACGGGCGGCGTCTGGAGCCGGTGGACGAGGTCATCGTGCTGACCGGGTTCCGCCCCGAGTTGTCCTTCCTCTCCGAGATTCGCCTCGGCCTGGACGAGCGCCTGCAGGCCCCCATCGCCCTGGCGCCGCTGATCGACCCCAACCAGCACTCCTGCGGCACCGTCCACCCCCACGGCCACCGCGAGCTGTCCCACCCCGAGCCTGGCATCTACCTGGTCGGCATGAAGTCCTACGGCCGCGCTCCCACGTTCCTGGCCATGACCGGCTACGAGCAGGTCCGCTCCGTCGTCGCTGCCCTCGCCGGCGACCTGCAGGCGGCCGACCGCGTCGAGCTGACCCTGCCGGAGACCGGAGTGTGCGGCGGCGCCGGACTGTTCGACCAGCCCGAGGCCGACCAGGCGTCCAGTACAGGCTGCTGCGCCGCTCCCGAGCCCCGGCTAGTCCAACTCGGCACACCGGCCCCGGCCGCCTCCGCCGAGGAGGCGCCGGCGGGTGGCTGCTGCGGGTCGTGACCGTCCTCAGCACCCGCGCGAGCCGGGTCGCGACCGGAACTGGGGACCGGTCGCGGCCCCTTGACCGGCATGCATGACGACGCCGACGCCCGAATACGGTGACAGTGATGAGTTACATCTTCACCATCACCGAGACCGATGAGGACGTCTGGGAACCCGCCCTGGCCGTCGGCCAGTTGTTCATGGGCGGGGTCGATGCCCTGGGTCAGCGGATCCTCCGGGTGCCGACGGGGCTGGATGACGTCTCCGGCGACTGGGTCAAGGTCGACCCGCAGTTGTACGGGGAGTTCGTCACCCTGGCCCTCCAGCGGCGGGGCAGGTCGACCCACTGGGAGATGATCCAGCTCATGGACGGAGTACTCCCGCTCATGATCACGCTCGCCGACAAACTCGGCGTCGAGATCCCGGCGGGTTCGCTTGCGGAGCAGGCCTACCTCGAGTGGGCACGTGACGAGGACCGCGTCTTGTCGGGCCATGTCTGGGGCAACCGCGACGGCACGGTCTCATCTGAGGGGCCGCTGTGGTGAGCTGACCGTGCCGCACTGACGGCAGCGCTGTTTAAGGGTGATCCAGCCGCCCGGGCCATCCGGGCCATCCAGGCCGCCCGGGCCGTCCGGGCCGTCCGGGCCGTCCGGGCCGTCCGGGAGACGATCCGCCGTCACCGCGTCGACCCCGCCTCCTGGCAGAAGAAAGGCGGCGCCGACCGCACCGGTGCCAGCACCGGCACAGGCACCGGCACCGGCACCGGCACCGGCACCGGCACCGGCACCGGCAACAACCCCCTCGGCCGCAGCGGCGACACCCGCAAGCCCGCACGACCATGAACCGAGCTGAGTCACCAGCCACACCCCCACCACCCCACCCCCATCCGCTACCCTGTCTGTGACCGCCGCCAGCGGCGGTCACCACCCTTGCCAGGACTGGATGGATCATCACTCGCAGTATTCATCCACGTTTCACGCAAGGCCCCGCCTTCGTAGCTCAGGGGATAGAGCACCGCTCTCCTAAAGCGGGTGTCGCAGGTTCGAATCCTGCCGGGGGCACAGCGAAACGCCAGGTCAGAGGCCCTTCCGTCCGTCGGACGGGAGGGCCTTCGTACTCGCAGCACACATATGGCACACATGGGTGCTGCGGGCAGAGGTGGGGAGCTGTGCGATATGCCCGCGAAGGACGAGCTGGCTCGCCGCCGGTACGAGAGGCTGATCGACCGACTTGAGTCGATGATGCTGGCCGCGCTGAGGCCGGAGTACGAGGGGTACTACGGGCAGCTGATCCTTGGCGCTGACGATCTTGCGGAGATGGGCGAGCTCAAGGACGTCCGGCGTGCCGCCAGGGAGGCGGGACGGCGTCTCGGCTGGAAGACGACCACCCGCCTTGTCGGCGGGAGGCTCTTCGCCCTCGACGAGCGCGAGGTGCCCGAGAGAATCGAGCGGTTGGCTGGGGATGCGGCCGCTGCTGCGATGGACCGGTTCTGGGAGGAAAGCCGACGCCGCGACTGACCTGATCCGAGGAAGACGCAAGGGGGCACCCCACCGCATCAGCGCGGTGGGGTGCCCCCTTCGGTTACGGCGCCCCGGCACGGGTTAGGCACACATCACGCGGCGTCTTCCTCCAGGGCGGCCACGGTCTCGGCGGCCTCACGGGCCTTCCGCTCCGCTTTCTCCAGCTTGGCCTTCGCCTTGGCCAGTTGCTTGGAGCGGCGCTTGTGCATCTTCTTCGAGACCTCGTCCAGGCGGTCGGGAAAGAGGTGCCCGTAGGTGTCCAGGGTCAGCGTCGCGGACTTGTGGCCCAGCATCGTCTGTACGACGTTGACGTCCGCGCCGCTGGCGATGGCGAGCGAGGCCGCCGTGTGGCGCAGCTTGTGCGGGGTGACCTTGAGATGCCCCAGCCCGGCCTTTACGACCGCCGGCGCGAAGAACCGCTGACGGAAGTTGCGGGCCCGCAGCGGCCCGCCCTGCGGGGCGGTGAAGAGCAAGTCGTCATCCCCCCTCCCCTTGACGTGGGGCTTCAGCTCGTCGGCCAGGAACCGCGGGATCGGTACGGACCGGCGCTCGTGGTTCTTGGGGGTGTCGAGGTAGAGCTTGCCGTTGTCCTCGGCGTACGCCTCCACGATGTGGGCCCGACAGGCGTCCAGGTCGACGCGGCCCACCTTGAGCGCGGATGCCTCGCCCCAGCGCAGTCCGGTGTAGGCCAGCAGCAGGATGAACACCCGGTAGGCGCCTGACGCGTTAGCCAGCGCGTCGACCTGTATGTCGTCGAGGTACACGTGATCAGCGGGCATCGCCTTCGGCAGAGGCACGCCGACAGCCGGGTTGGCCGCCAGACGACGGGCCTTGACCGCGTAGCCGAGAACGCGGCTGAGGACGACGTACGCCTTGCGGACCGACCGGGGGCTGAGCTTCCTGCCGCCGGTCGCCTCGCCGGACAGCAGATCCGCGAGCCACTCGGCGACGTCCTCGAAGTGGATGCGGTCCAGCGGGGTGGTACCCCACTTGGGAATCACGTGGACGTCGAGAACACCGCGGTAGCGAGCCCGGGTTGAGCGCTTGAGGTGGAGCTGCGCCGCCAGCCAGGACTCCGCCACCTCTGCGAACTTCACCCGCGCGGCTGCGGGATCGCGATAGGAGCCGTCGTTGAGACGCGACTCCATCCTTATCCGCTCCGCCTCGGCGTCGACCTTGCGGGCGAAGGTCTTCATCTTCGGCTTGCCGTCGGGGTCGTACCAGCGCACGCGGTAGCGCCCCGGTGGCGTACGCCCCGCCCGCTTGGCGTCCGCCACGGCCCGTACATACGCCGCGTGCCCTATGCGGTTCTCAATCCAGACCCGCGCCAACTAGCATCCCCTCCAGTCGTTACCGGACACCGACGGGAGCGGCAGGAGCAGGGTCGTGGGAGAAACGCCGAGCGCGGTGGCGAGGGCGACGAGGTCGTCTACGTCGCATCGGCGGCGGGCGCGTTCGGTGCGGCTGAGAGCGGTGTTGGCCATCGGACGGCCCAGCGCGGTGCAGCGGGCGGCGAGCTGGTGTTGGGTCAGGCTGCGCATGAGGCGTAGGTGCTCGATGGCGCGGGCGGTGTGGAGGCCGACGGGGCCTATTTCAACAGGTCGGTTGGGCATGACAGATAGCTGTAACTTGCATCCGGGCACCATGGCAAGAGTTAGTTCTAAAACTCTCCAAAAGTCGTTCGGGGGCGAAGTGGCGTTCGTCTCGTCGAATTCCGGCACATCGCGAGGCGTTTCGACCGAGGTGCCGTGTTACCTTCCCTCTCCGTATTCGAGATAGGCGATTTAAACACACATCAGCCATGATGCCCGGCAGGTCATTCACGTCGTCCCTGACCGCCAGGTGTCACCTCTGAGCTGCGTAGGTACCGGATTCCGGCACCTCGACCGGTTGCTTCGCCGCAAAAAATTTCGGCCCCGGCGGGAGCGATTTCGGCAACCGGGAATCCACCCTTACTGTTTCCCTCTCCCCGGCCACACCGAAAGAAGTAGTGAGGAGTTTCAGAGCCAACTCTGGACTTTTCTCCGGGCGGTGTGGCTGCGTTGTCCAGCCCGTTGTTCAAGACCGAAAAGGAGCCCTATGCCGAAGACCCCTCCCCGTAGCACCAACGCCCCTGCCACCGCTGCGGCTGCCCAGCGTGGCCCGCTTGCCACCCCTGCAGAGGTCGCCGCCTATCTCGGGGTGCCGGTGAAGACCCTCTACCAGTGGAAGTACCGGGGCATCGGCCCCAGCGTCCACAAGGTCGGCCGTCACCTGCGCTACCGCTGGCGGGAGGTGGACGCATGGCTGGACACCCAGACGTCGTACGACCTCACGGCCTGACCCCGCGTCTCGCGCGGACAACGAAGCGGCCCCCGGCGCGCCAACGCCGAGGGCCGAAGACTTCCAACTGATCGCCCATCCCTGAACGAATGAATTGGTGAGGGGCGGGACCTTGCCCGTCCCGCCCCTCACCGGAGAGGAACGCCTATGGAGGACCCTACGTCCCCCAGCACCACCAACACCTCCCCCACCGCCTGGCCCACTCCCGCCGTCCCCGGCGAAGGCATCCCCTGGCGCCACCAGGATCAGCAGGACACACGGTCCCCCGCGTCGGGGACCGCCGAACACCCGGCGGAGGCGGAAGCACACGGGGACCGTCCCCAGCCGCCTGCCAATGCCGTTGCTGGGGACCGTCCCCGCGACGTGCTTGGGGACCGTCCCCACGAAGTGCCCGAGGCTCAGTCCCCGCACGTCCCGGTCCCCGTATCGACATCCGACGCAAACCCGCAGGTCAGCGGCGCCAAATCGGGGACCGGTCCCCAAGAGGCTGCAGTTGCACCAGGGGACCGTGATCACGGTCTCCGGCAGTTGCTGGGGACCGACAACCCCGTGGCGGGAACCACCCAGCAGGTGGGGACCGGTCCCGTCGACGTACGGGGACCGGATCACGGGACCGGCTCCCGGCCTCCGTGGGGACCGGCAGACCCTGGGGAAAGGGGTTCCGGTGAGGGTGCGGAACTGCTGGATGAGTTGCGGGCGGCGATCGGCAAGTACGTCGTGCTGCCCAGTGACGAGGCGCTGGCAGCGGTCACCCTGTGGGTGGCGGCCACGCACATCCAGACCGTTCTTCAGCACGCGCCGCGTCTGGCGGTCGTAGGTCCGACGAAGGGCTGCGGCAAGTCCCGTGTTCTGGACGTGCTTCACGAGACCGTCCACCAGCCGATCATGACGGTGAACATGTCCACGGCGGTGCTCTTCCGCGTCATCGGCAAGAACCCGCGCACGATCCTGGTGGACGAGGCCGACACCATCTTCAGCAAGGCCGGTGACAACGAGGAACTGCGCGGCCTGCTGAACGCCGGACACCAGCGCAACCGGCCCGCCTGGCGCATCTCCGGTCCGGAACACAAGCCGACCCCGTATCCGACCTTCGCCATGGCCGCACTGGCCTCGATCGGCGACCTGCCCGACACGATCACAGACCGGGCGGTCGTGCTCCGCATGCAAAAGCGCAAGCCGAGCGAGAAGGTGACCCCGTTCCGCTCGCGCTACGCCACACCGGAACTGAACGCGCTGCGGGACAAGCTGGCCGCCTGGCTGGGCCCGCTGCGCGGCACGGCCGGCCGCATGGCGCCGACCATGCCGGTGGAGGACCGGGCGGCAGACACCTGGGAACCGCTGGTCATCATCGCCGACCTGGCCGGCGGCCACTGGCCCGCCAGTGCACGTGCGGCCTGTGTCGCGATGACCCGGTTCGAGGCCGTCCAGGACGAGCAGACCAACCTGAAGACAAGGCTGCTGCGCGACATCCACCGCGTCTTCGAGGCACACGGCAACCCCGAAGCCCTGTCCAGCCTGGATCTGGTCACCGCCCTGCTCCAGGACGCCGACGCCCCCTGGGCAGAGCACGGCACCAACGGGCTCAACGCCTACCACCTGGGCAGAATGCTTCGGGACTTCGACATCCGCCCGGCCAACTACCGGTTCGACAAGGGCAGGCAGGCCAAGGGGTACGCCCGTAACCGGTTCCTAGACAGCTGGGCCCGGCACTGCCCCGACCTCACCAAGACGGCGCCTGCCACCGCGCATGACGCCACACCCGCGCGCCCGACCCAGGGCAAGCCGCCCGCCGCCCCGGCGGGTCAGCTGCCCATCGGCCCACCCGGCGGACCCGCCGGCCCCCAACGCGCCCGCTGACCCACCTCCCCCTGGGTCCGTATCACTGCGTCGCATCCGTCCCCGCGCAGGTCAGCGCGGGGACGGATGTCCTCACCGGGACGGACTTCTCCGTACCTGCCCGAGCGTCCGTACCTGTGCTGACCAGGCATGGGACGGATGCGACGCACGTGACACATCTCCCGCCCCCTCACCACCGGAGCACCCCCGTGCACGAACAGCACCACGAACTCCCGACAGCTCAACAGCCGACGCCTACGGCCTCAGCCCCAGACAGCGCAGCAAGTTGTCGGGTAAGGAGTCCTTACCCGGCTTCCGCCCCTGGAGTGACGGAGGCACCCGGCGCCGAGGGGGCACCGGGGTCGGCCGGCCCGGGGGCGCCGACCGAGACGGGAGCCACCAGACCGTCGCCCCACGCCGCGCAGACGCCGAAGCCGCAGCGCCGCCTGCGTCAGCCGCGCCTGCGCGAGCGCCGCGTCCATCCCCGTTACAGCGACAGCGAGTTCACCGATCTCGCCCACGCCGCCGCGCTCAGCCGTATGCAGATCGGCGGCTACGTCGCCGAGGCGTCGCTCGCCGCAGCCCGCGCCGAGGACCCCACCGCTGCGATCGCTGACTACCGCGCCATGGTGAAGGCGCTGATGGCCGCCAACCGCCAGCTGGGCATGATCGGCAGCAACCTCAACCAGCTCACCTGGCACCTCAACAAGGACGGGGCCTGGCCCGAGCCCGACGTCGTCCACCGGCTCGTGGCCCGTGTCGAAGCATCGATCGGCGACGTGGACACCGCCGTCGCTCAAGTCACCGAGGGAAGGCAGGACCGGTGATACCGAAGATCATCACCGGCAAAGGCAGCACCCGCCGTCTGATCGCCTACCTCTTCGGCAAGGGCGACGCCAACGAACACGTCGACCCACACCTGGTCGCCTCCTGGAACGACTTCGCCCCCGACCCCGGCCGAAGCCCACAACGCGACCCCAAGGAGGTGGAAAAGCAGCTCTACACCCAGCTCGACCAGCCAGTGGCCATGCTCGGCCGCCAGGCCCCCCAGACCACGGTTTGGCACTGCCCAGTCCGCGCCGCCCCCGAGGACCCCATCCTGTCCGACGACCAGTGGGCCGAGATCGCCCGCCGGATCGTGGCCGCCGCCGGCATCGCCCCCACCGGAGACAACGAAGCCTGCCGCTGGGTGGCCGTACGGCACGCCGACGACCACATCCACATCGCCGCCACCCTCGTCCGCCAAGACGGCCGCCGCCCCAAGCGCGACTACGACATCCGAGCCGTCCCGCGCGAAGCCCGCCAGATCGAAGTCGACTACGGACTGCGGCGGTTGAAGCCGGGCGACGGCACCGCCGCCAAACGCACCACCAGCAAGGAACACTTCAAGGCCAAACGCCAGGGCCAGGACGCCACCGCCCGCGAGATCCTGCGCATGCGGGTTCGCCGCGCGGTCGTCGCCGCGACCGACGAGGCCGAGTTCTTCTCGCTGCTGGAGGCGACCGGCGTGGACGTACGCCTCAAGCTCGCTCCCTCCGGCGACGCGCTCGGCTGCAACTTCGCCCTGCCCGGCAACGTGAACGAGGAAGGCAACCCGGTGTGGTTCGCGGGCTCCACCCTCGCCCCTGACCTCTCCCTGCCCAAGATCCGCGAACGCCTCGCCACCACCAGCCCCGAGCCGGCCACCATCCAGCCGGGCAACCCCTGGCACCAGGCCACCGCCGCCACCGAACGCATCCCCCACCACCTCACGAAAAGCGACGAGCAGACGGCCCAGGGCCAACTCGTCGCGCTCGGCGCGACGCTGGACCTGCTGCCCGTCATGGCACCGACCGCGGGGCGGGCCAAACTCGAACAAGCCGCCGCTGCCTTCGAGCGCGCCACCCGCTCCCGCATCGCCGCCGACCTCGACAGCACCCGCGCCCTGCACCGCAGCATCCAGACCATCTGGCGCGAGAGGCCACAGGACAGTGACCGCACCGGGCTCACCATGCTCCTGGACGCCGCACTCACCGCGGTCGCCTTCGCGCTGCACTGGCACCGCACCCGCCAGCACGCCCAGCAGGAGGCGGCAGCCGAACAGGCCCTCCTCCACCTGCAGACCGCGTACGCGCAGACCGCCGAGCCCGTCCTGGTCGGCCTCGCCAGCCGGGCACCCAGCCCGCAGACCAAGCGCCGCTTCGCCCACCACCTTCAGGATGTGGTTCCGGAGCACGCTGAGCGCATCCTCAACGACCCCGCTTGGGACGCACTCGCCACCGTGCTCGCCGAGGCAGAGGCAGCAGGACACAACGCAGCCACCGTCCTCAGCCAAGCGCTGCACCAACGCGCCCTGGACGACGCCCGCAGTCCCGCCCGCGCGCTGACCTGGCGCATCCGCCGCCTCGGCGAGCGCCACGTTCCCGGTCCTTGGGCCCAGGCAGCCAGAGCCCACAGTGCCATGCAACGGCCCAGCGTGCCGACCCACCCTGCGGCAGCCATTGCTCGGCCACCGCAGGGGGCACCGCCACGACGGCGCTGATCAGGCCGGGGCAGACAGCTTGGGCGCGAGGAGCTCCAGGGCTTCCTCCCAGCGGTAGCGGTCGGCCCCGCCGCCGGCCTTTGGCCGGTGCGGTTCGTACGAGCCGATCAGGACGCCCATCTCGCGTAGCCGTTCCAGACTCTGACGGTACGCGGGGTGGGCGGCCTGGGCCGAGTTCAGGTACGGCAGCACGGCGACCGGGATGCCCATGGCGGGTGCTTCGCACAGGACGCCCAGGGCGAGATTGTCGGAGATCCCAGCGGCCCACTTGTTGATGGTGTTGAAGCTGGCCGGGGCGACCGCGATCGCGTCCGCGGGCCGAGTCGGGCGCGGTTCGCCCGGTGATCGCCAGGCCGAGCGGATGGGGCGGCCGGTCTGGGTCTCGACCACCTCCGCGTCGAGGAAGCCGAGTCCTTGTGGGGTGGCAATGACGCTGACGTCCCAGTGCCGTTCATGTGCTGCGGTGATCAGTTTGCCGACGTCGGCGGCGACCCCGGACGCGCAGACCACGATCTGGAGGAACGGCTTGTCGGGCTGATCACTCACGCGGGCACTCCCAGTTGGCGGCTGAAGTGGTGCAGCTCGGGCAGTGCCCGGCGGCGGTCGCGGGCTGCCATGTCGGCGACCAGTTCGCGTACGGCCGGGCGGCGGATGTCCTGTGCCGCGCAGCTCTCGGCGATACGCAGGGCCTGGTAGCCCTCGGCGAGCCTGCCCTGCTGACTGTAGGCGCGGGCGGTCTCCACCCACAGCGCGGCCCGGCGCTCGGGGACAGGAATGTGCCGCCGCATGAGCGGCCGTGCGGTTTCCAGGGCGATGCCGGCGTCTCCGAAGGAGACGGCTGCGCTGATCTCGTGGAGTGCGACGTTGGTGGGGCTGAAGTTCGCCCAGGCGTCCGGCCGGTCGAAGGCGACGTAGCGAGCGACTTCCTTGGCCTCGGTGAGGAAGTCCTGGGTGGTGTCGCGGTCGCCGTTTCTGCTGGCGGCGGTCGCCCCGCGGAGCAACAGCAGACCAACCGCTGCCAGGTACCGGGGCGAGCGCTGGTCGTAGGAGCCGGTGAGCTGGTCGGCAGTGTGGCGGACCATGTTCACGGCCTGGGCCGTGTGCTTGTCCCGCACGAGGACGTGAGCGTGGACGCGGACACTCGCGGCGAGGACGACGGGATCCCCGGACCGTTCCGCCTCGGCCATGGCCCGACCGGCCGCGAGCCAGGCGTTGCCCTGATCGGCCCGCTTCAGCAACAGGCTCACCGACGTCTGGTAGGCGGTCGCGAGCAGCCCGGACACCTCCGCCGAGCCGGATGAGCCTCCGGCGGCCTGCCGCAGGTCGGCGATCAGACCCGGCAAGGTCTGCTCCAGTTCCGCGTAGTCGCACGTGCAGAACATCCTGCGTACGGCCCGTGCCCGGTCCCGCAGCTCGTCGAGGCCCAGGGCTTGACCGGTCGCCGCGGGGCTCGTGCCTGGCAACAGAACTTGGATCAGGTCGTGATGTGCCGCGCTCGACGACGGCGGAGCCGCGAGCGCAGCGACGCTCGCGGCAAGGAAGGTACGGCGGTGCATGTCCTCTGTTCCGGGCTCGGCGGGGCTGGCATCAGAAGCGGCGGCGAGGCCGAGACGTTGCGGCGGAATCTCCAGTACCTGCGCGATCTCACGCAGCACTCGCACGTCCTCGGTACCCCTGCCGCTCTCCAGGCGGCTCACCTTCGACTGGTGATACCCAAGCGCGGCGGCAACGTCCCTCTGCGAGCGCCGCTGTAACACGCGTGCCTGACGGATCACTTCGCCGATCCGTCTCGCTTCACTCTGTGCCTCGGCCATCTGTGCCACGGCCCCTTCTGCCGTCGCCGATCCTGCCTGCTCAACCGAGAGTAACCGAACGGCATTTGGCAGTGATGCAGCTCCTGCATAAGTGATGCAGCCCCGGCACACCGACTGGTTCCGCTTGCCTCCGGAGCGGTTGCGTGGAGTGGCTGAACCGACCAGGAGGCCGCTCATGGAAGCGCATCACATCCGGATTCCCGTCTCCGGCACGCCAACTGCCGCAGCGTCCGCGCGCCAGCAGCTCGCGGACGGGATACGGACTTTTGGCGCCCTCCTCGGCCCCGAACTCCTGGACGCGGCAGAGCTGGTGGCCGCAGAGCTCATCGCGAACGCGGTCCGGCACGCAAACGGCGGCCCGATCACGGCCGGCGCCTGCCTCAGCGACAAGGGACTGCGGATCGAGGTGACCGACGCCAACCCAGCCGTCCCACAGGTCGGCCTGTCGGATGTGGACGAGGAAGGCGGACGCGGGCTGTTCCTCGTCGCAGCACTCGCGGACCGCCACGGCTTCGATCCGCTTCCGCCCGGCAAACGCTGCTGGGCCGAGTTCAAGGTCAGCACCCCACTATCCACCGCATCACACCTGCCCCTGCAGAGGAGTTGACCGTTGACAGCCGTACGCATTCCCCCCGTCGCCGCAGAAGTGGTCGCCGTGCGACCCGGCAGCCCACTCGCCGGCTCCATCACCGTCGACGGCTCCAAGAACGCGGCCCTGCCCCTGCTGGCCGCCGCCGCGGCCCTGCACCGCCCGGTGCATCTGAGCAACGTCCCGTCGAACACGGACGTCGAGACCATGCTCGCCCTGCTCCAACAGGCCGGCTGGCACACGGCCCGTCCGGTCAGCGATCCGCACACCATCGTGATCCTGCCGAGCGACAAGCCCCAGCCAGGCCCCGATCCCGAGGTCGCCGCCCGCATCCGGGCCTCGTACTACCTCGTACCGGCCCTGCTCGGCGCGTCCGGGCGAGCCCGGCTGCCCTGGCCGGGAGGCTGCCGGATCGGGGAACGCGGGATGGAGCAGCACTTCAACGTCTACGAGCGCTTCGGTGACCGCACAACGGTCGATGGATGCGGCTACCTCGTGGAAGCTGCCACTGGTGGGACCGGAACCGTGTCCGTGGTGCTGCCATTCCGCTCTCGTGGGGCGAGCGTCGCTGCGCTCCTGCGCGCGGTCGTAGCCGACCGGCCACTGCGCCTTGGCCACCCCAATCTCTCGCCTGAAGTGATCAGCGTCGTGAAGGCGTTGCAGGTGGCGGGATGGGAGTGCGGGGTCAGTGAGTCGGCCCTGACGCTGTCACCACCCACTTCCGTCCCGACGGAGACCACCGTCTGGTCGGTGCCCGGCGACAAGGTCGAAGCCGGGACCCTGGCCTGTGCGGTCGCGGCGACCGGCGGGGACGCACGCATCTGTGGCGTACGCGGCGACGACGTCGCTCCCCTGGTCTCCGCCTTGAACTGGCTCGGAGTCCCCGCCGACGCCGAGGGCGATGCTCTCACCGTCCGGGCCCACGACGCCGAGCCGACCGGGCGATCGCTGCGCGCCATCGCCTCCCTTTCCCCCGACGGCTTGGACGCCGATTTCGAACCACCGCTGATGGCCCTCGCCCTCGGTCTGCCCGGCACTCACCTGTTCGCCGACACCATCAACCCCGGCCGTCACGGCAACCTGCTCCCCCAGTTCGCCCGCCTCGGCGCCGAGATCCACGAGCTCTCGCCCACCGAATGCCGCCTCACCGGACCGCAGCAGCTGACCGGCGCCGGTGTGGAGGCCACCGACATCCGCACGGGCTCGGCCCTGCTCATCGCCGGCCTCACAGCGAGCGGCGTCACCACCCTCGGCGGCCTCGAACAGCTCCGGCGCGGCCACGCCGACCTGCCCACCAAACTGCACGCCCTGGGCGCCGACATCTGCGAGGTCACTCCATGACCCGGCAGCTCCAGCGAATCACCGCCATGACCGACGTCCACTCCTCCTTCGCCCAGGCCACTCCGATGCTCACCTACCTCCACGCGGCCAGGGCCGAGAGCCTGGTCGTGGACTGCGGCGACTTCTTCGAAGGCACCGGCTTCTACCGCTTCGGCCAGGGGCAGATCGAGCGCGAGGTCCTCACCAGCCTGTACGACCTGCTCGCCCCCGGAAACCACGGCTGGCCGCACTACTTCGAACCGCAGCTGCACGAGATGACCGTGTGCGCGAACGCAGCCGACAGCAGTGGCAAGCCGCTCTTCGACCGCGTGCGCATCGAGCACATCGGCGGCCGGCGAATCGCCATCACCGCAGTGATCGGCCCGCAAGCCTTCAACGCGATCCCCGCCGAGCAGCGCACCGGCCACCACGTCACCGACCCGGCCCAGGCCCTGCGCGAGGTGATGCTGGAGCACCATCACCATGCCGACGCCTGGATGGTGCTGTCCCACTCGGGCTTCGACGAGGACCTGAAGCTGGCCGCCGCCTGCCCGTTCGCGGACGTCATCTTCGCCGGGCACTGTCACAGCGACACCTACGGCCCCGTGCCCGTCGGCGACACCCTCGTCGTCAAGGGCCACGAACTCGGCGTCGGGTACGCCACCGCCGAGCCGGTCGGGGCCGGCTGGGCCGCACGCGTAGGCGCCTTCCCCGACACCTCCGTAATCCCGGAGGACCTCGCCGTACTGCAGGAGAAGATCGCGCTCCTCAGCAGCACCCTGGGAAGCCGACTCGGCATCGTGAACGAGCCATATTTCAATACCCTGTTGGACCGACGCCTCCTCTTGGACGAGATCGCCACGCGCCTGCACACCGGCCTCGGAGCGGACGCGGTCATCCTCAACGAGACCGCTCTGCGCCCCGTACCGCTCGGCGATGTCCTCACCCTCGGCGACCTGCTCGCCATCGAGCCCTTCGACAACCAGCTCGTCCACGCCTTCCTCCCCAACGATCACTCCGAGGACCACGCCAAGCTGCTCGCTCATCTCGTCGACCACGTCGGCCCCTTGGTCGTCGCGCCTACACCTCTTCCACCGACGGCGCGCGTGGTGCTGACCACCCACTACATCGCCGACACCTATCTCGGCGGCCGAACTCATCAAGCCGGACTGCGTTTGGGCCAGGCGGTACGCAGCGTCCTCGCAGTCCCATTCGCTGACTCTGCCGACGCTCTTCAAAGGGGCGTTCCATGATCCTCACCGGGCCCGAGATCAACACGGCCGTCGCCGACGGACGCCTTCGCATCACCCCGTTCGACCCAAAGCAGACGAACCCCAACAGCTACAACGTCCGCCTGGGCGCCACCCTGCTGACGTACGCCACCAAGGTCATCGACGCCCACCACGCCAACCCCACGCACACGATCCGAATCGACACGGAGGGATACGTCCTCCAGCCCGGCGAGCTGTACCTCGGCCACACCGTCGAGGAGGTCGGCTCGGACCTCTTCATCCCACTGCTCTTCGGACGCTCCTCGGTCGGACGACTGGGGTTATTCGTCGAGATCACCGCCCCTATCGGTGACATCGGCTTCCACGGCCAGTGGACTTTGATGCTGTCCCCCATCCGCCCTCTGCGGGTGTACGCGGGCATGAAGATCGGGCAGATCATGTTCTTCGTCTCCACCGGGGACGTCGAGTTGTACCGAGGCAAGTACCAGGGCGCCGCCGGCCCTCAGCCTTCCCGCTACTGGCGGGATGCGGCACACGTGCAGGCGGGCGCCTCGTGATCCTCACCGGCTCCGCCATTGCCGCCGCCGTCAGCGCAGGCGAGATCACCATCGCGCCCTACGACCCGGCACGCCTGTCCCCCAACGCCTATGACTGGCGGCTGGGCGACACGATCCGCATCTGCGACGGCGACCTGGACGCCGCCGCCCCCACCACGTTCACCGAACTGGTCATCCCCGCCTCCGGATTGGTCCTGCAGCCAGGAATGCTCTACCTCGGCGTCACGTTGGAGAGGACCGGCTCGGAAACGTACGCACAGCTCCTCAACGGCAACCGCACCATCGGCGCCCTCGGCATCTGGGTCCACGTCTCCGCCCCACTCGGCCACCAGGGCCACGCGATCCGCTGGACCTTGGAAATCCGCGCCGCCAAGCCCGCCCGTGTCTATCCGGGAATGACCTTCGGCAAGCTCGTCTTCCTCACCACCCTCGGCACCCCGGCCAGCTACCAGCAACAGCGCGCCAAGTACGCCGCCACGCACGGCATCGACATCTCCCGCCTGTACGAAGAGATCCCCCAAGGAGCGCTGTGAGCCCCCTCGTCCGCCCGGCCGCGGGGCCGCTGGCCGCCACCTTCCTCGACCTCCCAGCCGGAAGCCCCGGCGGCAGCGTCGAACTCTTCCTCGACCTGTACACCGGCGACAAACCCCTCATCCCCGCACGGGCCTTCATGCTGGCCCCCACCCGCCCCAAAGCCCACCTTCCCGCCGGGCTCGACCTGCTGACGGTCGCCGGCAAGTGCCTGGAGGGCGCCGCCTTCGGCCGCTACGTCGGAGCCCTGCGCCGGGCGCTGGTGACCGCGATCGATCCAGCCCAGATCGGGGTACTGCACCTGCAGCACCTCACCTTCGGCGCCACGCCCGCCCTCCTCCGAGCCCTGCCGGCCCACCCCAGGATCGCCTTGGTCCACGGCACCGACCTGATTTTCGCCGAGGCCCATCGCGACCAGCTCCAAGTCCTGCGCGAGACGGCGAGGGCCGCCGACGTGATCGTGGTCCCCACCGGCGCGATGGCCGACCACCTTCTCAAGCTCGCCCCGCAGATCGATCGCCGCAAGATCGTCCGCGTTCCGTGGGGCATCCCCGACCATCTGCTCACCGATCCGCCAGCGCGGCCCGCCCGCACCTCCACCAGCCACCTACGACTGCTCTACGCAGGCAGGCTGACCGCCGAGAAGGGCGCAGAGCACCTGATCGCGGGCCTGGCGCCCATTCCAGGAGCCGAGCTGAGCATCGCCGCCCCCAGAGCCCAGTTCCACGCCTTGGCCCCGCTCCTCCAACGGACCGGAGTGCGGGCCCGGTACCTCGGCTGGCTCCGCCGTCCACAGCTGTGGAAAGCCTTCGCCGAGCACGACGTCCTGGTCATGCCGTCCACCACCCTGGAAGCCATGGGCCTGGTCGCGCTGGAGGCCCAAGCATGCAGTCTGCCTGTCCTGTACCAACCCGTGCCCGGCCTCAACGAAGTCGTCGCCGCGTCCGGATTGGCCACCGACTTCACCCACTCTGCCGCACTCGCCCGCGACCTCGACCGCTTACGGACCGCCCCTGGCCTGCTGCCCGCCCTGCGGCAAGCGGGCTACGCGAATGCCGCCCGGTTCCCCCTCACCGCTACCACCCAGGCCCTGGCCGACCTCGGCCGCCAGCTCACCTGAGACCGACGCCGACCAGCCCCCGCAGCCGACGTCCGACACGCCATTGCCCCACTGGTGCCGCCCGCGTCACTACGCTGATCCGGCGGGTTGGCCACGGCGAACAGGGAGACCATGACGTACAGCACCGACCGCATCGAAGCCCTCCTGAACGAAGGCGTCCGCGACAAGGTCTACCCCGGCGCCGTATGGGCAGTCGGTGACGCAACCGGCACCCGCGCCCAAGGCGCCACCGGGGTCCTCGACCCCAACGAGCCGAACGTGCCGATGCAAGCCGACACCGTCTTCGACGCCGCCAGCCTCACCAAGATCCTCGCCGTGTGGGCCTCGATCGGCACCCTGTGGGAGGAAGGCAAGCTCGACCTCGACACCCCGCTCGGTGCCTTCTGGTCCGAGGTCGACGGCCACCCGCTCCGTGCAGTGACCACCCGTCAACTACTCACCCACACCGCTGGCGTGCCGCTCCGCGCCCAGCTCAAAAACCTCTACGGCACCGACCCCCAGGACATCCGCGACGGTGTCCTTCACGAGGCCCTGCACCGCCCGCCCGGCGAGGCCGTCGAGTACACCGACCGAGCCGCCCTCATCCTCGGATACCTCGCCGAATACCTCTCCGGGCGACGCCTCGACCAGCTCGCCACGGAACGGACCTGGCAGCCGCTGGGCATGCACTCCACCCGCTTCGGACCCCTGCCCGCCGAGATCACCACGCGGTGCGCACCGACCGAACTCGACCAGGACACCGACACCCACCTCAAGGGCGTCGCCCACGACTTCTCCGCCCGCCTCCTGGGCGGAGTGTGCGGGATCGCCGGCGCCTTCACCGTCCTCGACGACCTCGCCGTCTTCCTGCGCTACCTGCTGGACACCTCAACCAGCCACGGGCAAGCCGGATTCGGCCCCGACTGGACCAGGCAGTCGCTGACCGTGCAGACCGGCACCCTAGAACCTGTACGCGGCCTGTTCTGGCACCCCGCCCCTGGTACGCGCCCCACCGACAACATCTGGGTCCACTACGGCTTCACCGGCACCGGCATGTGGATCTCACCCCACCAGGGGCGCTGGGCCGTACTCCTGACCAACAAGCTCTACTACACCCGCGACCGCCAGCCCCTGACCGACGTCCGCAACACCTTCCGTGCGCTTGCGTTTGTCTGAAGCAACCTGCGGCGAATCCGCTGAGAGGGGTACGGCCGGCCACGCATTGTGCGGTGCACGGTCCGAGATACACGGCTGGCAGCCCAGCGCCGCGGAGGCGCTCAGTCGGCCCTGCCGGTCGGGACGGCTGAGTATGCAGGGGAGTTCCAGCAACGGTTGTCGTTGAGCGCGGACAACACCGCGAGTTCGCGGGGAACGGTCTTGATGAGTTCCAGCAACACCTGTGGCTTGCGGTGAGAGCAGGAGGGTGCTCCATGCCGATGGGGCCGCCGATAGCGTCGAATTCGAGGTCTGAGCTGTACGCGGCGATCCGTCGTGACCATCGTGCCGGGCTGGGCAAGCGTGCTCTGATCGCAGGGGCACCGACGGTGTTTTCTTTGCCCCCTCCCGGCCAGACCATGGATACCTCGACAGTCCGTACTACAACGCGGGATCAAGGACGTGGGTCTCGGACGCTGACGTTGCCGTCGTCCGTACCGATTCGAGGTTCAGCCTCGATCTGTCCACGTCGATCGCCAGTTCTCTTTTCAGCGATTCGGCGGATACCGGGGCCGCGGCTGGGTCAGACCCACCCCGCGCCGTCTCTGGCGGCGACCAACCCGGCCCCGAAGTCCGTCACTAGCTGGTCCACCACCCCCACAAGAGGCCCGCCAGTGTCCGCAGCGCGGCACCGACAATCCACCGCACAACGAGCGTGGCGATCCGCCGCCGCAGCCTTGGCGTTCGCCACACATACCGGGCTTTACGACAGAGAATGCGCATTGTCTATCCCATCCGTGGACTTGACCAACCAAGCGATCGATCACACGTCACCTGACCTGTTCGGATCGGGGTTCGGCGAGCAGTAACTCCCGCCGAACCACAGGTATGTGGTGGTCAGACAGGCAAGGAATAGGGTTCGTAGAAGGTTCGGAACGAACGGGGAATGGCATGGTGGACGTCCCGGCAGCAGCCTCACGCCTGGCCGAGGAGCTGAGGGCAAATCGGCAAGCATCTGGGCTCACGTTCGGTCAGATCATCCAGCTGGGCAAGCGGCAGTCTCCTCCCGTCGCCCTGACCAAGAGCACTCTCAGCGCGTGGTTCAGCGCTCAGAGTGTTCCGCGGGCCGGGGCGTCTTTCGCCTTCCTGACCGAACTCCTCGATAGCCGCGCCGGTTCCAGGCCCGGGCCACAGTCCCGTGCTCGGTGGGAAAATCTGCGCCGAGCGGCCGAGCAAAGCAGAACCACAACCCGCCGCGACACTGCGGCGTCCGGGACTCGCACGCAGAAGCGGCTTGGCGATAAGCCCCGCAGCGCAAAGCCGCTGCGCATAGGTCTGGTCCCCGAACCAGCCGAAGTGCTCGTCGAGCGGGAACATCGCGATGCCCTGGCACGCGCCCTGGATGGCCCCGAGGACAGTGACATCGGGGACGCAGCCAGCACAGCTGTTACGGGCCGCGTGATCACAGGAGCCGGAGGCGTCGGCAAAACCAGCCTGGCCGCCGATTACTGCCACCGTGCCGCTGACGAGGCAGGCCGTGGAGTGGACATGCTGATGTGGGTGACGGCGAACAACACGCCCGCCGTGACCGATGCCTATGCTCAGGCAGCCCGCGATCTTGAGCTGGTACCCAGCGGTGAGAACACCGCGTATGCCGCTGAGCAATTCCTCAACTGGCTCCGTGTCACCGAACTCAGCTGGCTCATCGTCCTCGACGACGTGCAGTCCCCCGGCGCACTTGAGGGACTGTGGATGCCTCGACGCACCGCCGGTCGTGGGAGGGTCATCATCACCACGCGCAGCCGCGAAAGAGACCTCGTCACGGCAAGTGGACATCCGTTCCTATCGGTTGGCGTCTTCACTGCCGAGGAATCCCTCACCCACCTGCGCAACACGCTGCAACGGGCCGTGCCCGCCGAGGCCGACGCGGATCTGGCGGGGCTCGCCGATGACCTCGGTCATCTTCCCCTGGCTCTGTCACGGGCCGGCGCATACCTCGACTACAACGCCTCATGCAGCATCGCCCGTTACCGAAGCCTGCTCGCGGACCGCCGGCTTACCCTTGAACGACTGATCCCTGCTGTGCGCGGCAGTGCTACGACAAGCTCACTCGCAGCGCTATGGGACATCTCCGTCGACCAGGCCGACCAGCACACCGGCATGCTGGCTCGCCCCATGCTGGAACTGGCCGCCGTCCTCGACGGAACAACCGGCATTCCCGCCCCGCTGTTCACCAGCGGCGCCGCCCGCGCTTGGCTGACTGAGCGCAGCAGAACAGACCGACCCGTCGACGAGATCGAGGCCGAGCACACCTTGGCAACGCTGGACCGACTCCATCTCATCGATCACACCCCGGGCGAGGGCTGTGACGACGCATGGTTGGTCCGCGTGCACCAGCTCATCCAGCGTGCCGTGCGCGAGCAGCAACCTTCTGGCTCATCGCACGACGTCCTGACACAGCGTAGGGAGACCGTCCTGCCAGCGGCTGCCCACGCCCTGCTTGACATCTGGCCCGACACCGAGCGCGACCAGGACCACGCACTACGGCTGCGGGCCAGCGCCCGCTCGCTGGCCACTCACGACCAGGACGGCGAGAGCCACCCCCTGTGGCAGGACGACACCGCGTACACCGTCCTCTTCCGACTGGGCACCAGCGCGGGTGAATCCGGCGATATTTCCTGGGCACGCGACCATTTCGACGCGCTCCGCTCCCTCGCCCACCGGCACCTCGGAGCCGACCACCAGCACGCCCTTGTCGCCCGAAGCGAGCTGTCCCGCTGGCAAAGCCAAGCCGGAGATCATGCCGGAGCAATCCAGACCCTGGAAAGTCTTGAGACGGACCAGATCCAGTTGCTCGGCTACGAGGCCCCCGAGACGCTCGTGACTCGTCACAACCTTGCAATCGAGCGAGGTGCGGCCGGCGACACTAGCGGCGCCATCACGGCCCTCAATGAAATTCTCGCTGTCCGCCAGCGCAACGGAGCGAGCCGTGGGGCGATACTCGCTACTCTCCACAACCTTTGTTATTGGAAGGGCGTCGCGGGTGACGCAGTAGAGGCTGCTGCCGCTTACCGCAGGCTGATCCCCCTCATGGAAGAGGAGTTCGGTCCCGATGCCGATGGCACCCTGACCGCCCGCCACAATCTGGCCCGCTGGCTGGGCGAAGCAGGCAACGCTGCCGAGGCCGTCAGCTTGCTCGAAGCGCTGCTACCCGACCAAACACGAGCGCTCGGGCCCCGGCACCTGCGCGTCCTGACGACCAGGCAAAGCCTTGCCCGCTGGCAGGGAGCAGCGGGCGAGACGGATAAGGCCATCAACGGATATCAGGCGCTGATCCCCGACATGGGTGAGGTCCTGGGCCCAGATCATCCCGAGCTGCTCACAGCGCGCCACAACCTCGCCCGTTTGCAGGAAACAACCGATCCGGCCACCGCATCCGAGAACCTCGCCGCCGTCGTCGTCGACAGAACCCGAGTCCTCGGCCCTCACCACCCCGACACACTCAGCTCCCGACACAGCCACGCCCTGTGCTTGGGCCGGGCAGGAGAGCCCCAGAAAGCTGTACAAGCACTGGAGGACGTCCTCCGTGATCAGCAGCGCCGCCTCGTACCTGAAGGCGCAGAGATTCTCAGCACCCGCCACAGCCTCGCCGTCATGCGTGGCTTTGCAGGAGCACCCCACGCAGCCATCGCCGCACTGCAAGAGCTCCTCCCCGACCAGGAACGCGTCTTGGGCCCTGGCCACCTCCAAACTTTGACGACCCTCGATAGCCTTGGCCGCTGGCAGGGCGAAACGGGCGACGCACAGACGGCAAGCGATACCTACCAGGCCCTGCTGACCCACATCGAACGCCACCTTGGCACTGATCACGTCGCCACATTGTCGGTACTGGACAAGCTCGCCATGTGGCGCGGACGCGCTGGCCACCCCGGGGAAGCCGTCCGCATTCTCACTCGGATGCTCACAGACACACGACGCCTCGTAGACCCTGCTCATCCCATCATCACCACCATCAGCAACAACATCGCCTACTGGCTGAATCAGGCCGACATTGAGGAACACCGCCGCCGACGCTGAGACCCACCACCACCACAGGTTCCATGAAGCCGCAGATGTGCTCTGGCTTCGGTGGAGCCGTCCGCAAGGTATCGACCCACAGATTGGGAGATCAGGTGGCCCATCGCTGCAAGCTTCTCCGCTCCGGCAGGGTCATTCGCGGCCCATGAGTTGGGCAAGTAGTGCCACCACTGCAGTGGCTCCCACCAAGGCCGCGCCGACTTCGGGTGCATGCAGCGTCAGGGCGACGACGAGGGCTCCGACCAGCAGAAGGACTACTAGGCGCACGCTGATCTGTTCCATGAGGATCTACCTTCCGTCTGGCACCGACTGGGTTCTGCATCCAGCGTGGGTGCCTCCCGGACGGCCCTGACGACTCAAGACGATCGCTGACAGCATCGGCCAAGAACAGCCGCTGCATGACAGACATGACAGATCCTGACGCCCGTGAGTACAGGCGCCAACGCGCCTGATTTGGAAACGATGCAGAAGCACCAGGAGGGGGCAGAGATAGTGGTCGCTCAGCCGTGGAAGAGGCCCGATCTAGCTGACCAGCCTGACCTGAAGAAGCTGAACGACGAGCTCCACGATCTGAGGCTGGACGCGGGACTCCCGTCAGCACGCGCTATTCGCGACCGTGTCGGGAAGGACGCGCAGGACTACTGGATCGTGAATCACCAAGCAGTGTTGGACACTTTCCAGAAGCCAGACTTACCGCCGTGGGGCCGCCTTGAGTTGATCGCCCGTGTCCTGGCCGAATTCGCTCGATACAGCGACGTAGATGCCCAAGTTGATCGTTTCAAGGCTCTGTGGAAGCAGGTCGTCAGGGAAACGGTCGCCCAAGCATCAGTACACCCTCCGGCAGATACCACAGCATCCGCCGGAGACGGTGACGTGAACGACGCGACTGCCCCTTCCGAGGGCTTGCCGAAGCAGGACGCCGGAGCCCCAAGTGGGCAGGCAGCAGAAGAGCCACCAGCCGGCAAGGAGACACCGGCCAACGCCAGCCAAGACTCTGCGCAGTTCAACTACGCACATGAGTCATTGAAGGGACTGATCCTCAATGCGGCGCAGGCTCTGTGGCACGACAAGGACGCCTTGAGAGTGTTCCTTGGTGTAGTTCGCCGTAGTGAAGGCTTCGTCAGGATGGCTGACGCCGCAGAGGAGCAACGGCCAGCGAACGCGACGTTCTACGGAGTGAAGAGCAAAGAGTTCGAGGTGGACCGCTCCCCGGCGCGGATGGAGTTGGTCACGCTGCATCGCCGCCTTGACGAACACAGGCTGAAGCGCAAGTGGTCCTTCACCGATATGGAGGAGCAGACGGGGATCTCGTCGGATGCGTGGATCCGCTGGTACACCCACGATGAGCTGCCCGAGCGGGAGGCACTTGTCGCGTTCTCCCACATGGCGAGCCTGACGCAAGAGGATCACGTCCTGTTGCTCGGTCTGTGGGACGCAGCTCATGACGCGTTGGAGGTGCAGCAACGCACTGCCTCATTGCCGTCCAGCGTCAACTTCGATGAAGCGTGGACCATGCGCGATCCGGCGGCACCGAGGTTGTGGGCACTTGCGGGTGTCGCGGGCGACAACCTGGCCGCATATGGCCCTGATCTGGCCTCCGGTACTGCTCCCGCGTTCGTTGTGGCCGGGCCCGCAAAGTCAGGTCGCTCCACGGCACTGGTGAACATCGCACGCTCCCTCCTCGCATCTGGCGCCCAGCTCGTCTTAGCCACGCCCAGGCCGTCGCCTCTAGGGGAGTTGGCCGATCGGGAGGGCGTGGTTGCTTGCTTCGATCAAGACAACATCGGGCACGACGAACTCGAGGAGGCCCTGTCAGTGGCGTCCGCTGAGGAGCCGGTCGTTGTCGTGATGGACGACGCGGAGGTCTTGGGCGAGTGCGATGCCCAGCGTGTACTGCGGAACTTACTAGAGCATGGCTTCGAAGAGGGTATAGCGCTGGTCTTGGCCGGCGATGAAGACAAGCTCGGGCCGAGCTACCCCTGGTTGGGCAAAGCGAAGAGAGCCCACCGCGGACTCCTGCTGTCTCCTCAGGAGCGGCACGCTGGTGATTGGATCGGCATCAAGACGGGAGACTCCGTTGTCGGCCGCCCTCTCGCTCTTGGCCGGGGCTGGCTCCACCTCGGGGACGGCAAACTTATGGCAGTGACCGTCCCACGGTAAGGGCTGCCACCTTGTGGGGCGCCCGTTCCGCTTAGCCCGCCCAGGTGGCCACCGTGTGGAACCAGTCGTCCCGGAGAAGTTCTGCGCCACAGCCGTCTGCTCTGGGGGCCGAGAGGCGCTCAAGCCCAAGATCGAGGCTAACGGGCCCAGAGCAGCGAGAAAACAGCGATGATGGGGAGATGACGGGTCAGCAGCGGTTCGTGGTGGTGATCTTCAGCGTGGTGGTCGCGGCCCTGGCGGGGGTGTTCTGTTTCCTCAGCTGGGAACGCGCGAACCAAGTGGCCGGGATCGTCTCAGCCCTGGTGAGCATCGGTTCACTGGGGGCTGCACTGTGGGCAACCTTGGCGACGGTGTCAGGTACACGCGTGTACGTGTCCCGGACGGGCAGTGCCACCGCGCGTGCCGGTGGTTCGGCCAATAGCGGCGCCATCACGCCCTCCAGTGGTGCTGCGGCGGACACGATTCGAGTGGACAGAACCGGAGATGCGGAATCCGAGGGTGGACAAGCCAACTCGGGCTTTTCCACTCCGTAATTAGCTGTTCAGGCTAATTGTCCCAGGAAGCCCCTTCGAACGGTGGTAGTGGAGTCAGCACATGTCAGACCGAATGTCGGTGAAGGCTACCGGCGATGCTCGGGCGCAAGGGCCCGTAGGGCTCATCAACACCGGTCTCGTCAATGGCGATGTTGTGCTGGCTCCGGTACGGCTGACCGTTTCCGGCTACCTGCACCAGGTCAGACGCCTCGCCGCGGATCGCTTCGAGGGCAGGGAGAAGGAGCTTGCGGCCATGGCCGCCTTCTGTACCGCCCCGGACGAGGGCGTCAGCACTCAGGGGCTGTGGTGGCGCTGGTTGGCACCAGCATGGGCGGGCAAGACCGCGCTCATGGCTCAGTTTGTTCTCAACCCGCCAGCCAGCACTGTAGTCATCTCGTTCTTCATCACGGCCCGCCTGGCCGGTCAAAACAATCGTGCCGCTTTCTGTGAGGTCGTTCAGCGCCAGTTGTACGCCCTCCTTGGCGAGGAGGAACCCGCGGTCACCGAGTACACACGCGATGAGGTCCTCCTCCATGCACTGGAACGAACGGCAGAACGCTGTGCTTCCCACGGGCAACGCCTCGTCTTGGTGGTCGACGGCCTCGACGAAGACCGCGGCGTCGACGCCGAAGGCGGAGGCCATAGCATCGCGGCTCTCCTTCCCGCCACGCCCCCGCACGGCGCTCGTATCTTGGTCGCTGGACGCCCTCACCCGCCGATTCCCAGCGACGTTGCTGACGGCCATCCACTGCGCACTGACGCAATCAACCGCCCTTTGGAGAGGTCATCCTTTGCAGCTGCGGTGCGCGTAGAGGCCGAGAACGCCCTCGATGCTCTTCTAACAAGAGGTGGAACGGCCTGTGAATTGCTCGGTCTAGTCGCTGCAGCGGGCGGTGGCCTGAGCAATGACGACCTTGCACACCTCGCGGATACCCGTCCCTTGCGTGTCCGTCGGACCCTGGCCGGGGTGACCGGACGCCTTTTTCGCACCAGTTCAGGAGTCTGGGACCGGGCCCAGGAGTCCTACGTCCTGGCCCATGAAGAAATCCAGAACGCCGCCTTGGAACTGCTGGCGGAGACCGAACTTGCTGCCTATCGCGAACGCATTCACGCTTGGGCCGATCGCTATCGGTCAAGTGGCTGGCCAGCTGGTACGCCTGAGTATCTGCTACGCGGCTACCCGCAGCTTCTCCGTGCTAGCTCGAACGGTGACAGGCTTGTGGCGCTCGCGAGCGATCCAGCTCGTCATCACCGCCTGTGGCACACTTCCGGCTCCAACCTGGACGCCCTCACCGAGATCAGCGCTGCATTCGAGGCTCTCCGCGCCCACGCGGGTCCGGGCGGTCCCGACGTCAGCAAGGCTCTCGTCCTCGCAATCCGGCGTGACCTACTGCACCACAACAGCAGCAACATCCCGGTTCATCTGGTGACGGCATGGGCGCTTCTCGGGCAGACCGACCGTGCCATCAACATCGCTCTTGCCTATCACGATGTGCATAAGCAGGCACGAGCCTTGACCAGCGCCGCATGCACGCTGGCAAGAAGCGACAAGGGAAGCAGCGCAGCCGCGCTGGCGAACACGGCCGTCGATGCATCCCTGGCCATCACGGACCCGGGCTCGCGGGACCGGGCGCTAGGTGAGGCCGCCACCGCCCAGGCGCTCACAGGCCAGTACGACCGAGCACTCCAAACTGCTCGTGACATAAGGAACCCGGACTGGGGCACCGGGGCGCTTATTGGCATCGCTCGCGCCATGTCAGAAACAGGCCAGCAAGACGAGGCAGCCCGGGCGGCGACGGAGGCCGCCCGTGTCGCACGCTCCATCACTGCAAAACGGTGGCAGGACCGGACCCTGCAAGAAGCCGCGATAGTCCTGGCCGAGACGGGCCGGCTCCAACAAGCCCTCGACATCGCCAATTCCCTCGCCGATCACGCACGGCGGTCCGAGGCGAGAGCCAGCGTCACCCGCGCAGCGGTGCAACGTGGTTGGCACGAACCGGTCCCCGGGATTCCAAGGGTCGGCCACCCCGACAATCCAGTCCGGGCAATAGTTGAGCCTGCTACCTCGGCCGCACCGCAGGAGTCCAAGCAGATTCTCGATATCGCCCGGTCTATCGGCGATCCCAGCACGCGCGCGGACATGCTGGCGGAGGCGGCCTGCGCCATGGCGACGGCAGGCGTATACAAGCCAGCTGCAGAACTCGCGGAGACAGCGGCTGCCACGGCCCATGGCATCGTCGCTCCTCTCTGGCGGGCTCGGGCGCAATCCGCCGTGGCCGAGGCGATGGCCCGAGTGGGGGCGTACGAACAAGCCGTCGAGGTGGCCTGCGCCATCTCCGAAGCTGCCTGGCGTGACCAGTCGCTGAGCGACGTTGTGCAGACCGTGATCGCGGCGGGTCGGTGCGAACAGGCCCGGGAGATTGCCCGCGCGATCTACAGCTCAACAACGCGCAGCCGGGCGCTGGCTGGGGTGGCACACGCTATGGCGAAGGTGGGGTGGCACGAGGAAGCCTTGATTATTACCGAGTCCATAACGGCCCCACGCTCACAAGTCGAAGCGTTGGGACACATCGCTTGCGCCTTGGCTAGTTGTGGACAGGGCGACCAAGCCATCGAAATAGCCCGTCGCATGAATACGATCGGCTCGCGCAGCGGGAGGTTGACTGAGGACAGGCACCTTTTGGCGCAGGCGGAGCGTGAAGAGTCCTCATTCATCGGGCCACGCGTCTACAGCCGGCCGCACATCGAGGCGGGGCCGCTTGCCGACGTCGCCCTCGCCATTGTGGAGACGGGCCGCCACGAGGAGGCGTTGGAGATCGCTCGCTCCATCGGTGACGGCACAGCACAGGCCAGAGCTCTGGGCGGTATCGCCCGCGCTGTCGCGCAAGCGGGTCAGGTCGAACAGGCCCTTGAGATCTGCCGCTCCATTGGCGACGGCACAGAACACGGCAGAGCCCTGGGCGGTATCGCCCGCGCTGTCGCGCAAGCGGGTCAGGTCGAACGGGCCCTTGAGATCTGCCGCTCCATCAGCGGGAAGAAACAGCTAGCTCAAAAGGCACGCGTCAGTTGGGGCCTCGCCAAGGTGTCGGCCGAGGCCGTGAGTGGTGTGGGGTGCGCCATCGCGGAGGCGGGTCAGGTCGAACAGGCCCTTGAGATTGCCCGTTCCATTCCGCAGACTGATATGCAGATCGCGGCCTTGAGCGCCATCGGTCATGTCGCAGCGGAGCTGGGCTGGCACGAAGATGCCTTGGCCATCTACGCCGAGGTTTTGAGTACGTCCCCTCACAACGACCTTGTGCTGCGGACCCACCTGTTGATCGACACCGCCACCGCCATGGCGCGTGGAGGCCAGGCCGAGGAGGCACTGGCTCTGGTCGATGAGGCCGTTCGAATCACCCGCACTATTGTTAAGCGCGGATCGCGGCCGGGCCCATTGATTGATATCGCCCGCGCGATGGCGCAGGCAGGTCACCATCAGAAGGCCCTTGAGATCGCCCATGCCATCCCCAACGCCGCCACGCGAATCCGGACGCTGGCCGGGATTGCGAGCGTTAACGGTCGCTCCGCCGAGGGACGCAGCATGTTGGCTGAAGTACTGCAGACGAGCCCCTGGCTGGTCTCCTGCGACGCGCTTCCGCTCCTCGCACCGGAAGCCGTCGCCGCTGCTGCGCACTGCCTGCGGGAGCAGGCGGTATAGAGGAGCATGCCGTCTTCGTGTGCACGGCGCCGATGATCACCTACGTGCGGGGCTTCGGCAGCGTACCGAGAGGCAGACGCGCACCAGCCCGATCACATGAGCAATTGACGCCTCGCCAGGAAGGCATCCCAGTGGAACACATACGGCACACATGAGGGCGGGAAACCCCGTGAACAGCTGAGAACCACGGAGGGGAATTTCCCCAGGCCGGACACATTGCCCTCGCCGTTTCCGCAGGTCACAGCCCTACCCAGAGAAATCTCCTAAAGCGGGTGTCGCAGGTTCGAATCCTGCCGGGGGCACCAGCGCAAAGGCCCCGGACCGATCATGGTCCGGGGCCTTTGACATCCACAGGTGACGTCCACGGGCGTGGTCACTCACGACCGGGGCACCTCCTGCTCAGCGGGTGGAGAGTCCGGCATGTGTCATATGTTGGATCGCCGGATGCGCATGCGGTGTGAGACGGTCCGCCCGTTGCCACCGGACGCACGGTCGACACGAGCGAACTGGAAGTACCTGTTGGCCGTAGGAAGGAACATCAGCACCACGGCGGAGAGTACGGCAGCCACATGCACCACTCGGCTGGCCCCGAAGACGAGATCCAGCGCTCCGGCCTCCCTCAACACCACGCCGAGAGTGCGCCCCTGGGCCAGGGCGTGGATCGGAGCAATCACCATCGACGCCGTACCCACCACACCGAGGCCGAGCGTCAGAACGATACGGGCCCAGCCGTAGCCGCGGCGCATCCGGAGCGCCACCAGGAGCGCAGCGGTAAAGACCGGCAGCCTCACCGCGAGACCTGCAGCGATCTCGGCCGTGGAGCCCGAGCCCTCGGCCACGAGTCTGCCCACCGCCAGCATCGTCTCGAAAGCACCGGCGGCCACAGCCACCACCCACAACGCGAACGCGCCACGTACCGGTGCGGGCGGTTCCTGGGCGTCGGGCACCACACCCGCCCCGGCTGAGGCGCGAGCGCGGCCGGTGGAGAAGCTTCGTTGCACAGAGCGCGACATCATGGCCTCGATTCGTGAGTGGCGGTTCGGTGCGATCAGCAGCACCCCCGATACTCCAAGCACGACAGGGCCCGTGGCCCGCCCGCTGGCCTGTGGATTCCTCCGGGGGTTATCCCTACTCCGCCGCTGAAGCGAGTCGCAGAAGGCCCTGAGCACCCAGCCGGGGATCGGCTCCAATCACCAGCAGAAAGAGAAGGGACCAGATCACGGCTTACACCGCTGCCGATGCCGATGCCGAGACCCAACGCAAAGCCCCAGATCGATTACGGCCCGGGGCTTCTGACATCAGCGGGGACGGTCACTTACGACCGGGATGCCTCCTGAGCAGCCGGTCCATGTGGCTCTTGGCCTCGCGCTGCGTGTCCTGCACGACGTGGGTGTAGACGTCCATGGTGATGCTGATCTGGCTGTGGCCGAGGATCTCCATCACGACGCGGGGCGCGACTCCGGCCGCGGTGAGGAGGGTGGCCGTGCCGTGCCGGTCGTCGTGGAGCCGGATCACGCGGAGGCCGGCGGACTGGGCGACGCGGGTGAAGGAGCGGTAGACGCTCCGCGGCTCCGACCTGGCGACCGGTGCGCGTGGTGAAGACGTAGCCGGACTCCTGCCACTCCTCCCCCGCCTTGGCCCGTGCCGCTGTCTGCCGCGTCCGGTGCCAGCGCAGGGGCGCGATACAGAGCGCGGGCAGCGGGACAGCGCGACGGCGACGGCTTTTGGGGTCGTCGTCGTACAGGACGCCTCGGCGGCGTTGCGTCTGCTGGCGGACGTACAGGACGCGATTATCGAGATCGAGGTCCGACCAGCGAAGGCCGACGATCTCTCCCCGCCGGAGCCCCATGGCGATGGCGAGGACGAAGGCCGCGTAGAGCGGGTCTTTGCGGGACGCGGCGAGGAAGAGGAAGTCGAGCGTCTCGTTCAGGCTCCAGGGCTTGAGTTCGTGGTTGTCCGTGCGGGGCGGCTGGGCGAGCTTGGCGACGTTGCGCGTGATCAGTTCCTCGCGGCAGGCCGAGGAGAGCGCGGAGCGCCGCACGCGGTGCGACTCCTTGGCCGTTGCCGCGGTGGTCTCCTTCTCCAGGCGGACGAGGAAGCGGCGCACGTCCGCGACGCCGAGGGACTCCAGCCGCTTCGCGCCGAGCAGGGGGAGGAGGTGGAGCCGGACGTGCGCCTCGTACTTGTCGTACGTGCTCAGCTTCCGCCGAAGCTGGATGATGTTGTCCAGCCAGTACGGCAGCCACTCGGCGAGCTTCGCCGATCTGGTGGGCACGGGCACGCCCTGGTCGACCTTGTCCGGCAGCTCCCGGCGCTTGGCGTCGCACTCGACCCAGGTCTTGCCGTAGGCGAACTTGCGGGCGCGTGTGCCGTCCGGCTGGAGGACGTAGACCGCGCACTGGTAGCGGCCGTCCTTGCGCTTGGTGATGGTGCCGGCGCCGTTGGGAGCGAGTCCTCTGCCGGCTCGGTCACCCGGAGGCCGGTGACGGTCCCCACCATGGTGAGCTTCTCAAGGGTGGCGTCGGGCAGGAAGGGCCTGGTCGCGGGCCCGTCTGCCGGGCCGCTGTACTCGGAGCTGCTGCAGGCGGTAAGGAGCAGTGCAGGGCAGTGAACGGCTCCTCGGGCCGACGAGCAACTGTCAGGAATCGTGGGTTGGCTGGGATGCTGGTGCGTTCTTGCGCTCCAGCAGCGTGACCGTGACGCCGGGCGCGATCTGGCGCTCGCCGACAGGGTTGAATCCGCGCCGACGGTAGAGCGCGACCGCGGGCAGGTTGGCGGTTCCGGTGGAGACGACGGTCAGTTCCGCGGGTTCGATCGAGTCCAGAGCGTCGAGCAGTGCCGTTGCGACACCGCGGCGATGCGCGACGGGATGGACCACGAGGCGGCAGATGTCCAGAGCACCGTTCGGCAGGCGGGACCAGCTGACCGCTCCGACAAGTCTGGACTCATCTCGGACCCCGAGGAAGGACTCGTCACATGCGCGCAGTTGCTCAAGGGACTCGTGCAGGGGCGGGATGCCGTCGAAGCCGATGAGCCGGGCTTCGATCGTGTAGGAGGCCCGCTGAAGGTCCCAGAGATGACGCAGGGTGTCGGGATCGGACAGGTCTAGCCGGACCGGCTCAGTGAAGGGCCGGTGGGATCGGGTGGCGGTGTGGCGTTCGCCTGTCATGCGGTGATCCTCTCAGATCGCTCGAGCAGGACTCCGTTCACGGACTGGGCGTCCGCACGGGCGCGCGGCACGAGGTGGGCTCCGGTGGTCGCGCGCCGGTGTGCCAGGGCGGGCTCGACGAGCATGAACCGCACGCCGCCGGGCGACTGTCGCGTACGGCGGGCTGCACCCTCGGGGCTGCAGCCCGCCGCAGTCGGTCCGTCGTTGCGGTGCGCTCCTGTACGGAGCGCCTCAGAACTCACCTGGCCGTACCGCGCCCTGCCCTGTTACCGCGTCGCGCGGCTCAGCTGGACAGTGATTGCTCAGCCGTTACTTCCTGGCGAGCTGGAGGGAGCCGCTGTAGTCAGCCGTGATCGTGTGGCCGTAGAACGGATCCGTGCCGGTGGTGCGGGCGGTCACCGTGGCCTCGCCGCGCTGGAAGGGCACGTTGCCCGTGGGAGTGGCCTCCGCGGTCCACGGCGTGGGCGTGCCCGGTACACACGCCACCTGCGTGCTGTAGGAGCCGCGGACGGTGACGCCGTCGACGGTCTGGCTCACCGTGCCGTACGACCTGACCGCGACGGGCGACGTGCATGTCACCGTGCCGTGGACGACAGCCCGCCCGTTGTCCCTGTCGGCCATGCCGTCGGCGGCGACCTGCAGACCCAGTGCCGTCTCGGCGGGCGGCTCCGGATTGGTCAGGCGGACCTCGCCGCGCACCGACTCCGTGGCTCCCGGACAGTGCTGTTCGAAGGAAGCGTCGAGAGCCTTCACATAACCGTGGGTCGCGAACTCCACCGAGCGGATGGTGAAGGAGCCCTCGGCGAGGCAGTCCCGGCCGTTGCCGCGCAGCTCGATCCTGGGCTCGCCGGGTGCCGGATTGGCCTTGGCGCCCGTGTAGGTGCCGGGGACCAGCGGCTGGGACGGGCCCCACGGCGCCTCGAGGTGCAGAGACCACGTGTCGCCGTCGGCACTGTCGACGAACACGCCGAGGCCGGTGCCGACGCCCTCACTGGTGGTGTAGCCCTGGACGGACATTCCGTCCTGTGATCCCTCGCCGTCGGTGTAGGCGTACGACTGTCCGGCGCTGATGTATTCGCCGGCATCCCCGCTGAAGGCGAAGGTTCCGGACTCGACCTCGTACGCCTGTGCCGTTCCGCCGCCCAGCAGTCCCGAAGCGACAGCTGTGAAAGCGAGCGCCGCGGCGAGGCCCGGGGCGATGCGAGTCAGTGCGTTCTTGCGTGCGTGAATTCTCAAGCTGGCTCCCAAGTCTGAGGAGGAGAGAAACGGAGAAGAGAGATGGGGAGGAATGGAAGGAAGAAATGGAGGGGTGCGGCTGCGGGATCCCGTTCAGCTCCTACGGAGAGAGACGTCGGACGTTCCCAGGTCGGTGACGACCGTGTGCCCGTACACCGGGTCCGGTGCCTGTGCCTTGAACTCGACCGTGGCGTTGCCTCGTTCGAAGGGGACGCCGCCGTTGGTGGTCCCGGTCGCCGTCCAGGCGGCCGGAGTGCCCGGTGTGCAGTCCACCCGCGTGTAGTAGGAGGCAGTCGCGAGGGAACCCTTGGTCACGACTTGGTCGATGCGGCCGTTCACCAGCACGTTGACCGGTTCTGTGCAGGTCACGGTGCCATGCACGGTGGGTACGCCGTCTGCTCCGACAGTGCCGGAGTCGGCGAGGCCGACACCCAGCGCCAGCTCTGCGGGCGGCGGGGGGTTGGTGAGGTGCACCTGGCCGGTCAGCCCGGGTTCATGTCCCACGCAGTGCTGCTCGAAGCTGGCATCCAGTGCCTCCACATAGCCGCGCGGCCCGAGGACCATGCGGTCGATGGTGAAGGATCCCTCGGACTCGCAGCCGTAGAACGTGCCGCTGACGTCGAGCCTCGGCGCACCGAGCGTGGGTGTGTCTGCGGCGTCGGTGTACGTTCCCGGGGCCAGTTGCTTCCCGTACTCGGCGCCCATGACGACGTCCCACCGGTCGCCGTTGGCGCCCAGGACGATGACGGTGAGCCGGTTGCCGTCGTCGCTCCAGCCGGCGTGCATGGCGTCGGCCGATCCTTCGCCATCGGTGTACGCGTACGGGTAACCACCGCCGACGGGGTCACCGATTTCGCTGACGACACTGAAGGTCCCGGATTCCACCTCGACGGCCTGCGCCGGGGAACTTGCCAGGAATTCGGTCACCGCCCCAAGGGAAAGAGAAGCGGCGATGAATCTGGTGGTCCTGGCAAGCCGTGAGAATGCGCGTGATGGTACACGCATGGCATAACCCCCCAATGAGTTGACCATTGAGCCTGTTGAGGCTCCTGCCGTGGGGGATGGCGGGAGGGAGTATGCCAATCTCCGAGCGATCTTCACAACCCCTTTTTTGCTGCCCCGCAGAGCCCTGTGTCCTCATCACACCGAACGACCTGAAAGGTCATGAATCCGCGGGTCGTGGCGGGTTATCAGCCGAGAATTCAGTCGCGTTCCACGGAACGCGGGGCATCGAACGCGGGGCGTCGAGCTCGGGGCATCGAGCGCGGGGCGTCAAACTGGCCCGTGTCCTGCGTGCCGACGGGAAGATGATCGTCCGCAGCACGTTCCGTGAACGGCTGGGCGCGGTGGTCTACGACTACGGAGGAGGTCACCTCCTTCGCCCAGCCGGTGACGGCGAGCCTGGACGACTACCACGCCCGGCTGGTCACGCGGCCGCAGTCGAAGTTCACCACCTCACCACCGAGCAGTTCCGTGAAGGGCTCGCCCGCATGGAGGCCGCGGCCCGAAGGGAGGCACTCGGCGAACCGCGGCCGGTCCTCGAACGCTACGACGTGGCCGTGTTCTCCCGCTCCTGGGCGCCGCCCGTCGGCGGGTGCAAGCGATGCCGCCCGGTGGCACCCTCTCAGGAGCACAGCGCGGCACGCAGTACGACGGTCCCCTGATCGTTCTGCCTGGTCGGGAGACTCTGACTACGTCGAGGGACTCTGACTACGTCGGTTGACTCTGACTACTCTGAGCCCATGGAGGCAGAAGCACCGCATGTCGTGTGGTCCCTCGACGGATTCAGCAAGCAGGACGAGTTCCTGCGCACAGGACTGCCGATCAGCCGGGAGCAGATCATCCAGCTCCGCGAGGTGATCACTCCCGATGCGGGCGACCCTTGGATGCTGGGCTGCTACGCCGTTCCGCTGAGCGCGTGGCCCGCAGTGGACGCGATCCTTCACTGTGGACCGCCGGATCAGACGCTCGACTATATGATCTCCGCCGGCGCGGCCGACTGAACGAGGTCGAGCGCACGGTCGACCGGCTCCGGACACGCGCTACGACTGTGACCGACGGACACTGCTCAGCGCATCCAGCGAGGGGTTCTCACGCCCGTGAAATCATTCCAGGCGTGACGGTACTGAGTCGGGCCAGCGCATCTCTCACGCCCTCGGCCCCGGACCATGAGCGGTCCGGGACCTCTTCGCTGCCACTCGCGGCAGCGGGCGCCACCTCGGTCAGACGTTGTCCGCGGCCTTGCGGCGGCGTACGACGACGACCACTCCGACACCGAGTACGACGGTGACGGCGCCCGCGACAGCGAGCGGTCCCATCGCGGAGGACGTACCGGTCGTGGCGAGGGCTCCGTCGGCGTCGGTTCCGGTGGCTGCCGCCTGCTCGGACGTGCCGCCCTGCGGCGAAGTGCCCGTGTCCGTGCCGGGCTTCGCAGCGCCCGGCCGCTTGTCGTCGTCCTCGCCGGGCTGGCCGGGCTTGGCTTCGTCGACCGGGCCGGGGTTGCTGCCCGCGGGCAGGAGTTCGAAGTCGTAGCGCTTCATCGGGCCCAGCACGCAGGGGTTGTACGCGTCGGAGGCGTCGCCGGCGAACAGGGCGAGGGCATCGGCGTCCTGGGCCTCGGAGTCGACCGTCAGCCGCAGCTTCACGTCGCTCTGCCCGCCCGGCTTCAGGACGTCGATGTGGGCGATGTGCTCGGGCTCGGTGCCGCTGAGGGTCTGCCAGTCCGCGCCGTTGGACCATTCCGCCTTCAGGGCGCTCTTCTCGCCGCGGCCTTCGCCGTTCACGTGGAAGAACACCAGGGGGTCCACTGTCAGCGTGCGCTCGGTTCCGTTGGTCACGCGCAGGGTGAAGTCGACGGTGGTCCCGGCGACGATCTTGGACGGCAGCCCCACCGCGAGCGAGGTCAGCCCGTCCTCGCGGACACACTTCTTGGCGGCGGCGAGTGCTTCCTCGGCGGCCTTCTTGGCCTTAAGGGCCTTCTCGGGGGCGTCCTGGACCAGGCTGTACTCCTGGGTGGCCGCCACCCTGGCGTCGCTCACCGCGGTGCCGGCCGCCTCGGCCGCGGCGTCGGCCGCCTTCTTGGCCTCGACCGCCTTCGCCAGGTCGGCCTCGGCGGTTTCGAGGGCTTGCTGCGCTTCGGCCTTCTCGGCGTCGCCCTGGGCCGCTTCGAGCCTGGCCTTGGCGTCCGCGACAGCCTTCTCGGCCGCCTCCTGGGCGTCGGCCGCCTCCTTGGCCTCCTTGTCCGCCGCGATCTCGGCCGCCCTGAGGGGGTGGGTGTCGGAGGACAGGGCGTCCAGGGTGGCCTTGACCTTCTCGAGCGCCTTCTCCTTGGCGGTGACGGCTTCCTCGTACGCCTTCTTCGCGTCGTCGGCGGCCTTCACCAGCTCCTCGTACGTCGGCTGGTTCTGCATCTGCGTCTGCGTCTGCGTCTGCGTCGCGGACGTGCCGGCGGCAAGCGCCGGAGCGGCGGTGAAGAGCACGACGGGCGTGGTCAGCGCTGCGGCGGCGGCCACCGCGAGGGAACGGGAAAGCTTCACAAAAGTTCTTTCTTGACTCGGCATGCAGAAAGACGTCGGCGAAAGGCACGCTTAGGGAAGTCGGGATTCCGTTCAGCTTATAGCTCAGGTAAAGGACGGGTCGGAGCTTTTTCCACCCAGCGGTTCCGAGCGAGGGGGTATTCGACTGGATAAAACGGAAGAACGAGGAGGGTTGTCCATACCACTCTTATTTCTCTGTGACTTATGTCACCGCGACGCGGGCGGTGTCTGCGGGAGCCGACTCTTTGGCGGCTCTTTGGCGGCTCTTTGGCGGCTCTTTGGCGGCGCTGCCGTCGCCGTCGCCGTCGCCGTCGCAAGGCGGGTAGAACGTCGTCGGATCGGCCTCGGGCAGAGACTCGGGGGTCTTCTGGTCGGTCTGATCGGCTTCCCTCATGTACCGCCTGTTCATTTCGTCGGGCTTCCGGTCGAGGCCCTCCTCGCTGCCGAGGCGAGCCCACGTCATGTAGACGCCGTCGCCCTCGTGACCGTAGGACGCGAGGTCCGGGTAGCGGTCGTCGTTGTAGTCGGCGACGGCGACGGCGCGTGGCTCGGTCAGATCGACGTGGTGATCGCTCTGTCCGCGTCCGCGCGCCGAGAACGGTCCGAGCCGCAGTTCGGAGACGTCCGGCTCCAGCGCGTCGTCACCCCCGAACGCGTCGGTGGCGACGACGAAGAGGTCGTTCCAGCCGTCCTGGTCGAAGTCGGCCACGACGGCCAGTACGTCCTCCGCATCCTCGCCGCGATCCCCGACGAGGTCCCGGGGCCCCACCTTCGTGCCCCGCCCGTCCTCGGCTCCGGCTCCGGCTCCGGCTCCGAAGGTGATCGTCAGGTCGGCTCCGGTGAGGGAGGAGGAAGAGACGTGGTCGGCGGTGCCGTCGCCGTCCAGGTCGGCCACGAGGTTCCCGGAAGACGTCACGCAACTCCTGATCGCCGGCCCGGCAGCCGGGCGCGAGGGCGGATCGCCTCGGCCGTCGCCGCATCCGGCGACGAGCGCGGCCGATGCCACGAGCGTCAGTACGCGGCATGCCCGCCCGGCTGCCCGTCCTCCCTCACCCACGATGTGGCTGCCTTTCCCGGGACGTGGTCGGTGGCCGAAGGGGGCCGCGGGGCCGGCCCGGCCGGTCTGCGATCCTTGGCCCCATGAGTACACCGCCGGACGGACTGCCCACCTACCGAGTTCTCACCGGCCCCGATGACGAGGCGTTCTGCCGTCGCGTCAGCGAGGCGCTGGCCCTCGGTTACCGGCTGCACGAGGGGCCGGCGGTGACGTACAACGGGGAGCGCGTCATCGTCGCCCAGGCACTCGTCTGGCCGGGCGCGGGCGCGGGCACACCCTAGGCATCGATACTGCCCGTCCCGTCGATACTGCCCGTCCCGTCGATACTTCCCTGGGCCGCTCGGGGAAGGGGACCACGTGCAGAGTGCTGAACGGGACCCCACCTGCACGCCCCCCGTCGAAACCCTGGTGCCCGGCATTGCACTGAGCAAGAATTGACGTGCCGTCGGAGCGGCCGCCGCCGAACATGGGTTGGCGCCCTCGGCGACGGCCGCGTGCGCGGGGACGGTCGCGGTTCCCGTCCGCGACCTCCACGCGCGGGGCGTCCTCACCGGACCCCGGGGCGCAGCGGGAGTGCACCCCGGCTCGAACGGCCGGGAGGACGAAGTCCGGAGCCGTTGTGTCCGCTGCGGAACACGGCTCCGGGCGCCGCCCCTGTGAGGGGGCGCCGTCCTTGGCCCGGGGACTGGGGGCGCGGGCGTTTCGCGTACGGTCGCCGAGTTGGAATGCCCGGCGGACATATGCCCGTGTGTGGATCGTAAGGCATCCCCACCGCCGCGAACCAGTGACCGGAACGTGGGGATATGGAGGAGAAAGTTGAGGTGCCCTTGTCGCCTCAACCGCCCACCGGCCGCTGCCCACCGGCCGCTGCCCTCCGGCCCGCCGTCCACAGGGCCAGCGTCACCGTCACCGACGCGGCCGCCATCACCGTCATCGCCGTCGCCGGTGACGTGAGCTGGGCCAGTGCGCCCGCCAGGGCCGCGCTCAGCCCCTGGAGCGCGAGCATGCCCGCGGAGTGCAGGCCGAGGGCGTGTCCGGTGAGGTCGGCCGGGGTGAGGGAGAGCAGGCGCTGCTGCTGGACCAGGCTCGCGGCGAAGCCGACGGACGCCAGGGCCGCGCAGCCGGCCGCCACGGGTGTGGACGGGCGCAGGGCGAACAACAGGTACGGGGCGGCCAGAAGCAGGAGGAGAGGGGTGGCCAGGGATGGCCGTATCCGCTCCGGGACGTACCGGCCCGTGGCCACGTCCCCGACGAGCATCCCGAGCGCCGCCGCGGCGAAGAGCAGGCCCGCGTGGGCGGGGGCGTACGGCACGAAGAGGGACTCGCAGCCGACGACGAGACCGTTGGGGACCCACAGGCCCAGGTAGGTGAGGCGGCGCGGGGCGTACGACAGGAGGTGGGCGTTCGCGTGCCAGGTCGCACGGACGGACGGGCGGCCGGAGGCACGGGGAGCGCGCGGGGTCAGGCCGAGACGATGGGTCAGGGCGGCCGCCGCGTACAGGGCCGCCGACACGAGCAGCGTGGTGCGCGGGGACACGAGGGCGACGAGGAGGCCACCCGCCGCGTATCCCGTGATCTGCAGGACGCCGTTCACGATGTTGAAGAGCGAGCGGCCCGGCAGATAGGCGTCCTTCGGCAGGATCTCGTTGAGAAGGCCCCAGCGCACCCCTCCCGTGACGGACGAGACCAGGCCGAGGGCGAGGATCAGCGGGAACACCGCCCAGGTCGGCAGGGACGGAAGGGCCGTCAGCGCCATGACCGCCGCGAAGGCGGCGGCCGTCGCCGTCAGGGCCGTTCTCGGGGGCACGCGGTCCGCCGCGGAGAGCAGGGTGGTCGCGCCCAGCATCTGTGCCAGTGACGGGCCGAACATGCTCAGGGCCGACAGCAGCGGGGAGTCCGTCGCCTCGTACACGAGGGTGCCGAGGGCAAGGCCTCCGACCGTCGACGCTCCGGCCTGGAAGGACGAGGAGAGGAAGAGCGGGGTGAACTCCGGCACGGCGAACAAGGACTTGTAGGTGGTGATGTGGGTGCCGGTACGGGTTTCGGTACGAGTGTCAGTACGGGGACGCATGTAGGGAGAGTGGGGTGGGGGCGCGGTCCGCCGTTACTGTTTCGCGGCAGCGCGAAAGGTCGGCGGAGGGCCGGAGCGCCCTGAGACTGTGGGTCGTGGCGGAGAGGGGCGGATCCGTGGGCTGGTGGCAGGTGAACGCCGACACGCTGGCGGGGAGCCGTTTCGTGGTCTCGCCGATGGCCGAGGTGTTCGCCTCGCTGAAACTGCTGCACGCGGGGGCGGGCTCGATGCCCGGCGAGCGGGAGTGGCTGGCCCGCCATCTGCCCGGCTACCGGGCGCGGCTGGCCGCCGACCCCGTCACCGCGCTGCTCGTACGGGCGGGGGTCGGGCGGAAGTGGATCGCCGACTTCCTCACGCCGACGCCGGTCGAGGGAGCCTCGTTCGAGGCCGAGGTGGCCCGGGTCCGGGACACCGATCCCGCGGAGGCCCGCCGGCACCTCACCCTGTCGCTGCCCGGCCCCGTCCCGGAACGGCTGTGCCGGGACGATCTGCCGCAGCTGGCCGCCCGGCTGCTGGAGTTCGTGTGGGAGGAGGCCGTACACCCGTACTGGGAGCGGCGCCGGCGGATTCTCGAAGCGGACGTGGTCGCCCGTACCGCGCGCATCAGCCGGGGCGGGTGGGCCGCGGCGCTCGACACTCTGCGTCCGGGCACACGCTGGCTCGGCGGGGACCGGTTGCAGGTCAACCTGCACGAGCATCCGCCGCGGGAGATCTCCGGGGCGGAGCTGCTGTTCGTCCCGGTGACGCCGAAGGCCGGGTGGGTGTCGTGGGAGGACGGAAAGCGGTACGCGGTGGTGTATCCGTGCGCGGGGGTGCTCGCGGACGCCGGGCGTGCAGGAGCGAGCACCGTGGTCGGAGGCGCGCCCAGCACACCCGGCATACCTGGCATGCCCGGTTCGCCCGCTATGCCCGATGAACCCGGTGTCCTCAAGGTGCCCGATGGGCTCGGTGCGCTGCTCGGCCGGGGACGGGCCCGGGTGCTCGTACTGCTGGACTCCCCCTTGAGCACGACCCAGTTGGTCGCGCTGACCGGGCAGGGGCTCGGCTCCGTCGGGCGTCATCTGAAAGTGCTGCTGGACGCGGGGCTGGTGCGCAGGCGCCGGGCGGGGCGGTCCGTGCTGTACTACCGGGCGCCCGCGGGTGATGTGCTGGTCGCGGCGCCAGAGGCCACGGCACACCGGACGGGCACGAGAACCCGCCGGAGCTAGCATCCGCTCATGACCAGTGACCAGAGCGCCCAGACCGCCCAGACCGCCCAGACCGCCCCTGCCGACCGGACCGGTTCCTCCACCCCCTCTGTTCCCTCTGCTGCCTCTGTTTCCTCTGCTCCCTCTACCCCCTCTGTCCTCGATGTGGGGATCGGCGCGCTGCGCGGCGGTTCCGCCGACCTCGCGCAGTACCGCGGCAAGGCCGTGCTCGTCGTGAACGTCGCCTCCAAGTGCGGGCTGACACCGCAGTACGCGGGACTCGAGCGGCTGCACGAGCGGTACGCCGAGCAGGGCTTCACCGTGCTCGGGGTGCCGTGCAACCAGTTCCTCGGGCAGGAGCCGGGTACTTCGGAGGAGATCGCGGAGTTCTGCTCGGCGACGTACGGGGTCACCTTCCCGATGACCGAGAAGGTCGAGGTGAACGGTGCGGGCAGGCATCCGCTGTACGCACGGCTCGTGGAGCACGCCGACGCCGACGGCCACACCGGGGACATCCGCTGGAACTTCGAGAAGTTCCTGATCGGACGGGACGGCTCGGTGGTGGCACGGTTCTCGCCGCAGACCGAGCCGGAGGCGGCGGAGGTCCTGGCGGCGGTGGAGAAGGCACTCGGCTGAGGCGATCCCCCAGGGGACTTGCGGCACTGCCCGTACCGCCGGTACCGGGCAGTGCCCATCTATACGGGCAGCGCCGCCGCGCCGTACGACGTCATTGACCCTCCCCCTGGGACAGAGTGCACCGTTCCTCCCGCCGGGCGGCAGTCGCCCGGCGACGGAGGGGCGGCCGGAGGACGTACTCGTGGACGACGTGAGCAATGCGCACGACATGGCCCCGGCACACCAGGACGGGCTGCTCACCATCGGCGCGTTCGCGGCACGCGTGCGGCTGTCGCCGAAGGCCCTGCGGCTGTACGACCGGCTCGGTCTGCTCGCGCCGGCGTACGTCGACGAGGTGAGCGGCTACCGGTACTACCGGGCCGCGCAGGCCGAACGTGCCCGGCTCGTGGCCCAGCTGCGTCTGCTCGACATGCCGCTCGCGCGGATCGCGGAGGTCGTCGGGCTGGACGGCGCGGCGGCCGAGGAGCGGCTCGCCGCCTACTGGGCCGAGGCCGAGGCACGGTTCGCCGCGCAGCGGACGCTGGCCGCGTACCTCCGTGGACGGTTGTCGGGAAAGGGGCCCGGGATGTTCGGGACGTTCGTGGTCGAGACGGTCGAGGTGCCGGAGCAGGTGCTGCTGACGCAGTCGCGGCACACGCTGGCGGACGAGTTGCCCACGTGGATCGGGGCGTCGCTGGAGCGGCTGGAGGAGGGGGCCGCCCACTGCGGCGGGGTGACGGGGGCGTCGTTCGTCGTCTACCACTCCGACGTGTCCATGGAGAGCGACGGGCCGGCGGAGTCGTGCGTGCCGGTGGCGGACGAGGCGGCGGCCCGGGCGTGGGCGGCCGGGCAGGGGCGGTCGTGGCGGACGGCGGTACGCGTGGAGCCCGCACGAGGCTCGCGTACACGCGGATCAGCAAAGCGCAGGTGGCGTACCCGCAGATCATGGGGGCGTACGAGGCGGTCGAGGAGTGGATCGCCGAGCGGGGCCTGACGATCGCCGGGCCGTGCCGTGAGATCTACTTCGCGGACTGGGACACGGCGCGCCCGGAGGACCCGGTGTGCGACGTGGCCTTCCCGGTCGAGGGGTGAGGGCGGGCGGGCCGCAGGCGGACGTCCCCGACGGCCCCGGGCGCTGTCAGCCAACTCTCGGCCAGTGGTTAACGTCTACCTAAAGGCAGCAACACAGGAAAGCAACAGAACACCCACCGACCATCCACCATCCGCCATCCGTCATCCGCCATTCGCCCGCCGCCCGTCCGCTCACCGCCCGTCCGCCCACCCGCCCGACCGACCGGAACGGAATGCCGTAGTGGCCTCTGCCGAGTTGTCCCCACGCCGCCCCGGCCTGCGCGCCGACGAACCCACGGAGGCCCGCGAGCCCTGGCACTCGCTCCACCGCGTCCCGCTCGTGGTCACCGCGTGCCTCGTGCCACTGTACGTCCTGTGGTGGGCGGTCTTCGCGACCGGCGGCGGCGATCTCGCGGCGCAGGTGGCCTGGGCGGAGTTCGCGAAGATGTACCCGAACTCCGCCTACAACCTCTTCTGGTACGGCGGTCTGCACACGGCGAACTACAGCGTGATCTCGCCGTACGTGATGGCGGCGTTCGGTGTGGTGCCCGTCACGATGCTGTCCGGGCTCTCGGCGTCCTGGCTGGCCGGAGCATTCGTCGTGCGCACGGGGGTGCGCAGACCGCTGTGGCCCGCGCTGGCGGTGGGGTTCTCGTTGTGGTGCCAGGTGGTGTCGGGGCGCTCGACGTTCATGCTCGGCATGGCCTTCGCGATGGCGGCCATGCTGGCGGCCGTGAGCGGACGGCGGCGCCTGTGGGTGGCCGCCCTGTGCGCGGCGCTGGCCACCATGGGGAGCCCCGTCGCCGGGCTGTTCCTCCTGGTGGTCGGCGCCGCGTATCTGCTGTCGCGCGACTGGCGCCGGGCGGTCTCGCTCGTCGCACCGCCGGTCGCCGTCGTCGCCGTGACCACGCTGCTGTTCCCGTTCGAGGGCGAGCAGCCGATGCCGTTCTCGCGGATATGGCCCTCGGTCGTCATGTGCGCGGCCGTGCTGCTGACGGCACCGCGCAGCTGGCGAGTGCTGCGGTTCGGGTCCGCGATCTACGCGCTCGGAGTGGTGCTGTGCTACCTGATCGCCTCGCCGATCGGCACGAACGTCGAACGGCTCACGGAGATAGCGGCGCCCGCGGCGCTGCTCGCCATCGCGGTGAGCGCCGGCCGGCGCGATGTGACCGGCCCGCCGCGCATACGGCTGCCCCTCAAGGGATTCACGCCCGGGCGCGGGCGGTTCGCGCCCCGGCGGCAGCGCGTCGTCTGCGTCGTCGCCATGGTCCTCTCCCTGGTCTGGCTGTCCAGCCGGACGGTCGCCGACATAGTCGTCAACACCAAGGTGCCCGAGTGGGCCGTCAAGACGGACGGGGTCGTCGCGGAGCTCGAACGGCTGGGCGCCGAGCGCACCCGGGTCGAGGTGGTCCCGGCCCGCGACCACCGGGAGGCCGCGGTCCTCGCCCCGTACATCAACATGGCGCGCGGCTGGAACCGCCAGGCCGACGTCGAGCGCGGGCGGCTCTTCTACGAGGGGCACGGCGGGACCGAGGTGCCGGAGGGCACCTTCTCCTCCTCCGCCTACCGGGCCTGGCTCTCCCAGTGGGCCGTGGGCTTCGTCGTGGTCTTCAAGGGCGAGCCGGACGGCCCGGCGGAGCTGGAACACAAGCTGGTGTCGAGCGAGCCCGACTATCTGGAGCGGGTGTGGGCCGACGCCAACTGGAAGATCTACCGCGTGAAGAACGCGACGCCGCTGGTCGACCAGCCGGGAACCGTGGTCAGCTCCGACGGCGCCAACCTCGTCGTCCACATGCCGGAGCCGGGCGCGGTCACCGTACGGATCGCGTACTCCCCCTGGCTGTGGGCGGACAACGGCTGCCTGACCGCCGACGGCGAGTTCACCCGCCTCACGGTCCAGGAGGCCGGCGACGTCAGAATCAGCTCGACCTACGGCGGACCGTCGAGGGAGACCCCTCTGGCCTGCGAGGCCGACGAGAAGTGACCGCAGGACGTATGACTGCATGACGTACGACCGCGTGACCGCGTAACTATGTGACCGCGTAACCACGTGACTGCGCGACTGCGCGACTGCGTGGACGCTCAGCTGAACGGAAGCGCCCTCTCCGATCTGCACGGAGAGGGCGCTTCTGTTCTGAGTTGAGTCTGTTCTGGATCTGTCCTCAGCCGAGAGGGCGCGCGGGCGGTGCGCTCCGACGCGCTGCCGCGGCGGTCAGCCGATCCGGGTCAGCCTCGCGCCGAAGCCGGGCTCGGTGAGGTCCGACTGGAGCACGACGGGCACCTCGACGGCCTCCCCGGTCTCGCCCTTGCCGTCGCCGACAGCGAGCACACCGACCTCGGTACCGGCCGCGGCCTCGTGCGGGATCACCGTGCCGTCCGCGCCGACCGAGCCGTCCTTGCCGTCCTCGCCGTCCTCGCCGTCCACCAGCTTCAGTCTCACGGTCTTTCCGGCCCAGCCCACCGCGGAGACGTCCTTGGCCGCCACGACCGGGGTGCGGCCGCCGAGCCCGTCGTCGACGTACCCGACCACGTCCCCCTTCTTCAGGATCTTCTCCGAGGTCAGCACATCCTTGGCGGCGAGCATCGCCGTCTTGCTGACCGCGTTGACCGTGTCGATGATCGCCGGCTTGTGCTGGCCGAGGACCGCGCCGACCACGGTGACGGTCTCCCCGCCGACCTCCTGCGTGGCGGCGAAGAGCAGATTGCCGCCGGCCTTGGTGGTGGAGCCGGTCTTGATGCCGATCGCGTTGTCGTACGGCACGAGGCGGTTGAAGTTGCCCCACTCCTTGCCGGAGGGGTCCGTCCAGGTCGGCAGCTTGGTGATGTCCGTCAGGGCCTTGATCTTCACCAGTTCGTTGCCGAGCTTCACCTGGTCCTCGGCGGTCGAGACGGTCGACTCCTCCAGACCGGACGGGTCGGTGTACGTGGTGTTGGTCATGCCGAGGTCCTTGGCGGCGGCGTTCATCTTCTTGACGAACGCCTCCTCGGAGTCGGCGTCCCACCGGGCCAGCAGCCGCGCGATGTTGTTCGCGGAGGGGATCATGATGGCCGCGAGCGCATCGCGCTGGGAGAGCTTGTCGCCCTCCTTCACCGTGTTCAGCGTGGACTCGCCCTCGGCGTCGTACCCGCCCTCCTTCTCGGCGAGGGCGTCGACGGGGATGGACGGGCCGTCCGCACCGGCCTTCAGCGGGTGCTCCTTCAGGATCACGTACGCGGTCATGGCCTTGGCGACCGAACCGATCGGGACGGCCTTCTGCTCGCCGAAGCTGTCCATCGTGCCGATGCCGTTGACGTCCATCCAGCCCTGCCCCTCGTCGGGCCACGGCAGGGACACCTTGTCGCCCTCGAAGGTGTACGTCTCCTCCGCGGTCAGCGCGAGGGTGGGCGCCGGGAGAGGCCGCACGTACTGTACGACCGCAAAGACGATCACCAGCAGGATGACCAGCGGCGTCCAGATTTTGACCCGTCGGACCAGCGTGCGCATGGGGGTCGGCGGGGGCGGCGGGGTGTTCGTCAGCTCGGCCAGCAGGTCGAGCGGCGGCTTGGGCGGCAGCGGCTGCTGCGTGGTCCGCTCGGGCCCGACCTGCGGGAGCGCGGCGGTGGCCTCCGCGGGGGTGACGCGCGGGGTGCCCGTGGGGGCGGAGGACGCCGAGGACGCCGGGGGTGCGGTCGGAGCGGTCCGGGACTGCGGACGGGCCGACTCGTCCAGTGACTTGAGCGCGACGAATTTGCTGGTGCGTTCGGAATCGCGCTCGGGAGCCTGAGCGGATGCGGACTTCGGCTTGACGTCGGCGTCAGATTCGGAGCCCGCGTCCGATTCGGCGTCGGCGTCGGCGTCGGATGCGGGATCAGCCTTGGAGGCGGAGGCGGACGCCGCGGGCTTGGCGTCCGACTTCGGGGCGCCCGTCTTGGACTCGCCCGTCTGGGACGCGCCCGCCTTCTCGGTGCCCGTCTTCGGCTCGCCCGCATTCGCGCCGGACTTGGTGTCCGGCGCGGCGTCGGGCTCGCCGGCCGGGCGCTTGTCGCCCAGCTTGAGCATGGTGGTCGGCTGGTCGACCGCAGGCGTGCGTACGGCCTTGAAGATGGCAGTGGGCTGGTCGACCGCGGGCCCGGCAGCCTTGTCGGAGACCTCGTCGGAGTCGTCCGCGCTCTTGGCGTCGGCCGTGGTACCGGTCTCGGCCGGGCTGCCGGACTTGCTCTTGGTCCTGCTCTCGCTCTTGGTGTCGCTCTGGGTTTCGCTCCGCGACTCAGCGGCAGGCTCGGCCTTCGTCTCAGGCCCAGATGCCGACTTGGGTTCGGTCTCGTCACCCGCGCCGGCTGCCGCATCGGCCGCGCCGTCGTCGCCCCCGTCCGCCGAACCGTCGGTGCCGGTTTCGACCACCTTCACGGCATCCCCGGCATCCCCGGAGCCCTCAGATCCCTCAGAGCCTCCGGAGCCCTCAGAGCCCCCGGAGTCTTTCGCATCCGCAGACGCGACCCACGCCGCCACCGCGGACCGCAAGCGGTCGCTGCCAGAATCGAACCCGGCGTCCCGGCCCTTCGCGCCACCGCCGCCCTTCGAGACGGACTCGTCCTTCGAGTTGGACTCGTCCTTCGAGTTGGACTCGTCCTTCGAGACGACGCCATCCTCCGAGTCGGTCTCGTCCTCCGAGTCGGGCTTCGCCTTCGATGCGGTCTCGGTCTTCGAGACCGTCTCCCCCTTGGCCGCGGTTCCGCTCGTCGGGGCGGTCCCGCTCTCCGAGACACCGTTCCCGCCCGCCGCTTTCTCCAAATCCCGTCGGGAGAACACGGCCGTCGCCTGGTCGGTGCCCTGAGCGGCACTCCCCCGGGCCACCGTCAGACGGGGGTCGCCCGACGCGGGAACGGCCGCGCCCGGCTCCGGAACCGCAGACTGGCTCCCCGGCGTCGACTCCGTCGACGACTCGTACCGCTTCGACCTGTCGGGGGACTCGCCCGCCACCGATGCCTCCTCCTCGCCGCCCCGCCGCCGGGACGCGCGTCCTGCAAAGCCTGAACCGCCGCCGGACACCGCTCTGAGCCGCTGTCCGAACCATGTACCAGTGTCCTGTGTGTGGGCTTGACCCATGCGGTAGACGAGAACGACATACCTACTGGTTCCACTACGAACCGGTCACGCACCCTCGACAGACCAATGTGAGAGGGGTCACCCTGTCATTCATCCACGCGGGGAGGCATGGATGGGCAGGAGCCGCAGAACACTTCCGGAGGAGCTTCTGCTGCTGGCACTGGACCCGACCACGGGTACCACTGCGCAGCCGCAGTCGCTCGACCTCGGTCTGGCCGGAGCACAGCTAGTGGAGCTGGCGCTGGCCGGACGGATAGCCCCAGACGGGGATCGTATCGCCGTGGTGGTGCCACGGCCGACTGGAGATCCAACTTTGGACTCCGCGTTGGAGTTGCTGCGCAGGCGCGGCGCTCCCGTGCGGGCCGTCCACTGGATCGGCGGGCCGCGTCTCGGGCTCCGCCAGACCTACCTCTCGCATCTGGAGCGCTGCGGCATGGTGCATGCCGTGGCGGGCCAGATGTGCGGGGTGCTGCCGACGACTCGCTACCAGGCGACGGACACGGCCATCAGCCGGGAGATCAGGGCCCGGCTGGATTCCGCGATCCGAACCGGCGTCCCACCGGACCCACGGACCGCGGCGCTCGCCGCCCTGGCCCACGCGGTCGGGCTCGGCAAGCATCTGTATCCCGGTAACGAGGGGCGGTCGTCCCGCTCCCGGCTCAGGGATCTGATCCGCCACGACCCCATGGGCGGCCTCGTGGCGCACGCCGTGATGGACGTCCAGAACGGTGTGGCCGCGCAGCCGCGCCGCAGCCCGGCGCCGTCCGGCCGCCAGGCCGCTGCCGGAGCCAGGGGCGCGACGGATCCCGCGAGGGGCGTTCCGATGCAACCGCACCACGGTTCCATGGCGCGCGTCGTGGCCCACTGAGTCACCGGGCCACCTGAGGCCCGACAGCACAACGAGCAGTACAAGCACCGACGCACGACGAGCACCACACACGCACCACAAGCACCACAAGCACCACAAGCACCACAAGCACCGATGCAGCACACGCACCGGCGCACGCGCACCACACGCATCGACGCATCGACGCACTGACGCACCACAAGTACCGACGCATGCATGCAGTACCGACAGCGCCGCACCGGAGTTCCCCCAGGACCGGTTCGGGAGCCGCAGGCCCGCGCGGGGCCCGTGGCGCCGTGTGTCCGGACGACACCACGGCGCCACGGCCCCGCGCGGCCGCATCTACGGCACGTGCGGCCGGATGCCGCCACTCCGCGGCCGGAATCAACCGGACCCGGTGACAGTCGGCCACAACTCTGGCCCGAACTGGCCCATGCTCGGCGCATATCCGCTGTTTCCCAGCGGTAGTAAGCACCTTGGTGGCAATCTGCTCATTGGCAGATACGTAAAGTTGTCGGGCCCCAGCCGGAGGTGCACGTCCCGTGGCGTCCAATGTCAATCCCACTGTCCGGCGACGCCGGCTGGGCCAGGAGCTCCGCCGACTCCGCGAGCAGAGGGGCATGACGGCCGAGGAGGTCGCCGAACGGCTGCTGGTGTCCCAGTCGAAGATCAGCCGGCTGGAGAACGGCCGCCGCAGCATCAGCCAGCGTGACGTCCGCGACCTGTGCGGGGTGTACGAGGTCGAGGACCGCCGCGTCGTCGACTCGCTGATGCAGATGGCGAAGGACTCACGCCAGCAGGGCTGGTGGCACGCCTTCGGCGATGTTCCGTACAGCGTCTACATCGGCCTGGAGACGGACGCGGCCAGTCTGCGCGTCTACGACCCGCAGGTCGTACCGGGCCTGTTGCAGATCCCCTCGTACGCGGAGCACCTCATCACGGGTGCGCTGCCCGAAGCGGTCCACGCCGACGTCGAGAAGCGTGTCAAGGTACGCATGCGCCGAAAGGAACGTATCTCCTCATCGTCGGAGACTCCGTTGCGCCTGTGGACCGTGCTCGACGAGGCGGCGCTGCGCCGCAAGGTCGGCAACGCCCAGATCATGATCGAGCAGCTGGACCACCTCGTCGAGATGTCCCAACTGCCCAACATCACCGTCCAGGTGCTCCCCTTCTACATGGGCGCGCATCCCGGCGTGAGCGGGCAGTACGCGATCCTGGAGTTCCCCGACGCCGCCGACTCCAGCGTCGTCTACATCGAGGGCGTCACCAGCGACCTGTACCTGGAGAAGGCTCAGGACGTGCAGAAGTACAGCGTCATGTACGAGCACTTGCGGGCCCAGGCCCTGAACGCCGACGAGAGCCGTGAGTTCATCCTGAAGGTGGCCAAGGACTTCACCCACTGAAGTTCTTGGACGAGGAGCAAACCGTGCAAATTACACCTCGGTGGGCTTGGGCGGAAGACTCCGATGGAATATGCCACCCAGTCGAGTGAATAGTCCCTCCGGAAACCGATGTTGGCGAGTAGCGTCGATCACGCCACAGAGCGACACCGTTTGGCGCAAAACCGTACAGCGGGTTCCGCTTGGGACCCGCGGCGGAACTCACCAACCTAGCAACTGGCTACCGGAGCAACCATGGCAATCAAGCAGGGTGCCACGCACGCGTGGACCAAGTCCTCGTACTCCCAGGGCAACGGGGCATGCGTAGAGGTCAAATCCGCGGTATCGGCGGAGCTGGCCGTCAGGGACTCGAAGATCCCCGACGGCCCGGCCCTGGCCTTTCCCGCCGACGCGTGGATCCACTTTGTCGCGTCGGTCAAAGGCTGACTGCCGAAACCTTTTGATCTCGGCTTCTCGCCCACGACAAGCACATACGCACCACAGACAGAACCCTCTCGACTGGCCCGCCGTCCCGGCCGAGGGGGTTCTCCCCTTTTCGCGGCTTCCTCGCCTCCCGGTGAGACCAGGACATGACGTCGTCCACATGCTTGTCCGCCCCCGAAGCGGCGGGATGAAAGCAGCCGTGCGACGTTCAGCTCGCTGAACGCAGGTCACCCTCCAGAACCATTTTACCTCCTCTTGACCTTACGGGCCGTTGCCGCACGCACCTCACCGATCCCACGATGAGCGGGCACTTCACGGCCCCTTGGCATGCTCTGGCCATCCCCGCACCGTCGAAGTGCCGTGCACGTCAACGCAGTTGGCAGGGCGGATTCCCGGGAGGGAGCACATGAACGGTCTCGACTGGGCCGTGCTCATCGGCTACTTCGGCGTGATGGTGGCGATCGGTCTCTGGTCGCACAAACGCGTGGACAGCGTCAGCGACTTCTTCACCGCCGGCGGCAAGATGCCGTGGTGGCTCTCCGGCATCTCGCACCATATGTCGGGCTACAGCGCGGTCATGTTCACCGGGTTCGCCGGGATCGCCTACCAGTACGGCGTGACGTCGTTCGTCACCTGGTCCTTCCCGATCGCCGTCGGTATCGCCATCGGTGCCCGGCTGTTCGCGCCCCGGCTCAACCGGCTGCGCTCCCGGCTCGGGGTGGCCTCACCGCTGGAGTATCTGAAAGACCGGTACAACCTGAGCACACAGCAGGCGCTCGCCTGGTCCGGTGTGCTGCTGAAGATCGTGGACGTGGGCGCCAAGTGGGCGGCCATCGCGACACTGTTGTCCATCTACACCGGTATCAGCATCACTCAGGGCATCTTCATCACCGGCATCATCACCGGCATCTACTGCACGGTGGGCGGTCTGTGGGCGGACGCGCTGACGGAGATGGGGCAGTTCGTCATCCAGTTCTTCGCGGGCATCGCGATGCTGGTGGCGGTGATGGTGGAGCTGGACGGCATCGCCACGCTGTGGACCATCTGGGACGACCTGCCGGACGGGCATGGCTCGCCGACGGCAGGGCCGTACACCGTGACCTTCTTCGTGGCGATCACCTTCATCAAGACCTTCGAGTACAGCGGCGGCATGTGGAACCAGGCGCAGCGGTACATGGCGACGGGGTCCGCGCGCGAGGCGACGCGGTCGGCGCTGCTGTCGGCGGCGCTGTGGCTGTTCTGGCCGCTGGTGCTGTTCTTCCCGATGTGGTGCGCGCCGCTGCTCGTCGAGGCGCAGAAGCCGGACGCATCCGACAGCTACGCGCTCATGACCGAGCAGTTGCTGCCCCACGGACTGCTGGGGCTCGTCATCGTCGGGTTCTTCTCGCACACCATGGCCATGTGCTCCTCCGACGCCAACGCGATCGCCGCGGTCTTCACCCGGGACATCGCGCCGGCCATCGCCAAGCAGGCGCGTACCTGGTCGGACAAGACCGGGCTGGTGGCGGCCCGCTGGTCGACCGTCGCCTTCCTGCTGCTGTCCATGGCGATCGCGACCCAGGTCAACTCGCCGACGTTCCAGAACATCATCACGGTGGTCGTGAAGTGGGTGGCCGGGCTGATGGGGCCGATCGCCATCCCGTTCATGCTCGGCATGCTGCCGGCCTTCCGCCGCTCCGGCCCGACGGCGGCGCTGACCAGCTGGGCCGCGGGTCTGTTCGCCTTCTGGGTGATGAACTACCCGGTCGACTGGGCCCTCGAGGACGGCACCCCGCTCCAGTACCAGATCTCCGTCCCGCTGGCCGTGTCGCTGGTGCTGTACGTGCTGATCGGCTTCGTGAAACCGGAGGACACGCCCGCGCGCGTCGCGGTCATCGAGCGGATCAACGCGGACGGGGACGGGGCGGCCGCGGTACCGGGCCCGACGGGGCCCGTGGACGACACGGTGGCCGGGCCGTCGGTGAAGAAGCGGGTACGGGACTGAGCAGGCGGGAACACGCGGGCGCGCGGGTCACCGCCGCGCCCGCGGGCGCGCGGGCGTCCGTCGGCCCTGTGGGGGGGTGCGGGCGCCCGTCGGGCCCTGTGCGGGGCGCGTGGGCGCTCGTCGGGCCCGCAGGCCGCGCAGGCGCCTGCGAGACCCGTAGGGCCCGTGACGCGCGGGCGGGCGGTGGTTACGCGCGCGGGTAGCGTGTCAGCCAGGCCGGGGACGAGCTCGCCGGGCCGTGGAGCGCCGGGCCCTGGGTCATCTCCATCGCGAAGTCGTCCGCCAGGACCAGCATCGTGGGACGGCCCTCCAGTTCGGCCAGCCAGGCCGGCGGAAGGACCGTCTCGCCGTGCAGGGCGCCGAGCAGCCCGCCCGTGAGGGCCCCCGCGGCGCTCGACGGGCCGCCGTGGTTCACCGCGAGGCACAGCCCGTGCCGTACGTCCTCGCCGACCAGCGCGCAGTACACGGCCACCGCGAGCGCCCCCTCCGCCCCTCCGTCGCCGGCGAGCTCCTCGACCCGGTCCGGAGTCGGCAGACCCTGGCGTACGGCGCCCAGGGCGTGCTCGAGGGCCTCGGTGACCGGTTCGTGGCCGGGACGCTCGGCGAGGAGCGCCAGCGCCCGCTGTACGGCCGCGTCGAGGTACTCACCGCGCGCGAGCGCGTGCACGAGGGCGGCGTACGCGCCGGCGCTCAGATACGCCGAGGGGTGCCCGTGGGTCTGCGCCGCGCACTCCATCGCCAGCTGCACCACGAGCTGCGGCTCCCAGCCGACCAGGAGCCCGAACGGGGCGGAGCGGGCGACGGCCTCCGGGCCGGGCTCACCCGGGTTCTTCGGGGCGTCCAGGGTGCCCATCGTCGTGTCGCCGAAGCCGAGGAGGCAGGCGCGGGCGGGGTCGCGGCGGACGTACAGCCACTCCTCGCGCGCCAGCCAGCCGTCGTCCGTGCGCCGCTCGTCCGGTCCCCAGTCGTGCTGGGTCGCCGCCCATCTCAGGTACGCGCGGTGCAGATCCGTCGGCGGGTGCCAGGCGCCGGTGTCGCGGCGCACCTGGGCGCGGATCAGCCCGTCGACGGTGAAGAGCGTGAGCTGCGTGAGGTCGGTGACGGCGCCGCGCCTGCCGTACGCCGGGGCCGGGTCGGTGAGCCCCTGCGCGCCGTGTGCCTCGCGGATCTCCTCCAGGGTCAGCCCGTCGAGCGGTGCGCCCAGCGCGTCCCCGACGGCCGTGCCCAGCAGGGTCCCGCGCACCCGGCTGCGGAAGTCCTGCTGCTCCGCCCGGCCCCAGAAGGCCCCGCCAGTCGTCATCGCCCGCCCCCTCCGCCCCTCGCACACCGTTGAGCACTGTAACGAACAAGAGCGGTCTGTTCAGGGCGCCAAAGAACGTCAAATGATCGCTCCGAGTGCCTGCCCTGGCCGCGCCGGACACTCAGTGACTGAACACGCGCGACACGCCCTGGAGTTGACGGACGCGGCGGGGACATAGTTGAACCATGACCCCAAACCGGACCGCCCGTCCCACGGCTCCCCTCCTCCTCGCCTCCACCCTTCTCACCGCCACGGTCGCCCTCTACATGGCGCTCGTCGCGTTCGGCAACATCACCGACTTCGGCACCAACCAGCAGTTCGTCCAGCACGTCCTCGCGATGGACACGACGTTCAAGGACGAGGACCTGATGTGGCGGGCCATCGAGTCGCGCGCCTTACAGGACACGGCGTACGTCCTGATCATCATCTGGGAGACGCTGTCCGCCCTCGTCCTGATCACCGCGACGGTCCTGTGGGTGACGGCCCTGCGGCACGGCTCCGCGGCCCGTGCGCGCCGCTGGAGCATCCTCGGGCTGCTGATGGTGATGCTGCTGTTCGGCGCCGGGTTCATGGCCATCGGCGGCGAGTGGTTCGCCATGTGGCAGTCGGCGGACTGGAACGGCCTGGACGCCGCCCTCCGCGTCTTCGTGCTCAGCGGGGTCGTCCTGCTGGTGGTGAACCTGCCGGGCACGGCGGGGCACGTGGTGGTGGACGGGCAGGAGGACGGCCGTACGAGGTGAGCCGGCGGGTGCGGCGGCCCCTGTGCCGCCGCACCCGCGACGCCGGCCGAGCACCACCACGCTCGCGATGCCGACCGAGCGCCGTCAGCCGACCCCCCGGGAAGCCCGCCACATGGTGTGCTCCCGGCTGATCGCGTCCTCCGCGTCGGCGACCTCCTCGGCCCAGGAGCCATCGTCCGTGTGAGTCAGGCGCTCATGGATGACGCTCAGCTCGGTGGCGGCGAAGGTGTAGGCACGCCCCAGCGTCTCGTGCTGCCGGACCGCGAGCCATGCCGAGCCGGCTCCCAGCACGGCCGCGAGGATGCCCGCGAGATCGAACGTGAACAGGCCGAGAAGGCGCAGCACCGCCGCCGCCAGCCCCAGCCCCTCGACGCCGACGAGCACCAGGCGCCACCGTCGGGCGTTGACGACATTGGCCGCCGCCTTGGACGTGTACCACTGCTGCTGATCCTCGATACGGTGCCGCAGGTAGGCCTGTTTGCGGTCGGCGAAGGAACGGGCTCGCAAGGTCTTCATGGCATCGGTGACAGCGATCGATCCCACCGGCGCGAGACTCGAGACGGGCGCCTCCCGCAGCAGCTCCCCCAGGCGCCGCTGGAAGCGGCGGTGCGCCTCGCTCTGCGACAGGTCCGCGGGGAACGGGGCACCGCCCACCGCGAAGCGCCAGGCCAGGGTCTTCGTGGACTCGGCCAGGGCACGGCCGTCGTACCAGGACTGCTCGGGGCGCCCCGTGAGCAGCCAGACCTCCACACAGATCGTGAGCACGAAGACCGCCACCAGGCCCATGAGGGCCACCTGATGATCGAGGGCGCCGCACAGGGCCGCGGTCACCGCCAGTACCAGCCGGAACTTGGTGCCCCGGATGTAACTCCGCTGCCCGGTCAGTGATGCGGCGTCCGAGGACCGGAACACCACGGGCAGATCGTCCTCGGCCAGGCCGTGCACCGCGCCACTCACCTTCGCTCCCCTTGCTCCTGGATAAGGGCACTCAACTCCGCTTTTTGACCGAGTTCTCCAGAACCAGCGTGTCCGAGGACGCCGTCCATGTCTCCAGGGTGTCTCCGGTGACTGCCGGCGGCCACGGCTTCGGCGGGCCGACCCTCATCGCCGCGCGGGCCGACGGCGACATCACAGTGGTGCCGCCCAACGGCTCCGTACTGGTGGTCGACCCCGCCACCGGTGAACGCTCGACGGCGGTGAAACCGCGCGAGTCCGACCCGACGGCCGGCGACCGGAAGCAGCACGGGACGGAGTGGTACCAGCGGGCGGTCGGCGGACAGGGTGGTCTGGCGGCAGTGACCGCCGCGGACGGCCGCGTCGATGTCCACGAGCTGCCTTCCGGACGTCGTCTGCACGAGCTGGTCACCGGCGCCTCATCCGTCGACCGCCTGTTCCTGTCGGAGGAGACCCGCACCCTGTTCGCCGTCGTCGACGGCGATGCCCTGGAGCGGTGGGACCTGGCCACGGGCAAACGCAGTTGGCGTTCGGACGGCGCAGGAGAGTGGGGCATCGCCGCGGACCCCAGTGGACGTTGGGTGGCCACCATGGCCGGGGACGGAACCGTCTGGCTGTGGAACGCCCGCACCGGTGACCGGCTGGGCACCATTGTCATACCCACACCGTCGACGGTCGTCGGTGTAGCGCAGAGCGGCCAGCAGACCTCCTTGGCCTTCTCCCCCGACGGCGAGAAGCTCTGGTCCGTGACCGAAGGCGGCGAACTGCTCTCCTGGGACACCTCCCCCGACGCCTGGATCGAGCGCTTGTGCGACCGCGTGGGCCGTACTCTCACGGAGCCGGAGCGCAGCCGCTACCTGACCTCCCTGTCCGACGGGATCACGGCCTGCGGCTCGTGAGGTGGGGGGTGCG
>NZ_BMVW01000001.1:1254092-1430112 GCF_014650915.1 Streptomyces poonensis
CCCGTCCGGCACCCTTCAGTCCAGCACCGGCAGCAACTCCGGCAGATGCCCGTCCGAGGCGGCGGCCGCGCGCTGCCGCTCCTCCGTGACGTCCCCGTACAGCGTCGTGCGCGGCTTCGCCGGGCGGCCCGCCGCCTCCGCGACGGCGACCAGGTCCCTGATCGACTTGTACGAGCCGTAGGAGGAGCCCGCCATCCGCGAGATGGTCTCCTCCATCAGCGTGCCGCCCAGGTCGTTGGCGCCGGAGCGGAGCATCTCGGCCGCGCCCTCCGTGCCCAGCTTCACCCAGCTGGTCTGGATGTTGGGGATGTGCGGGTGGAGGAGGAGCCGGGCCATGGCGGTGACCGCGCGGTTGTCGCGCGTCGTCGGGCCGGGCCGGGAGATCCCCGCGAGGTACACCGGCGCGTTGGTGTGGATGAAGGGCAGCGTCACGAACTCCGTGAAGCCGCCCGTGCGCTCCTGGATGCCGGCGAGGGTGCGCAGGTGGCCGAGCCAGTGGCGGGGCTGGTCCACGTGCCCGTACATCATCGTCGACGAGGACCGGATGCCGAGCTCGTGGGCCGTCGTGACAACCTCGATCCAGGTCGCCGTCGGCAGCTTGCCCTTGGTGAGGATCCAGCGCACCTCGTCGTCGAGGATCTCCGCGGCCGTTCCCGGGATCGAGTCCAGGCCCGCCTCCTTCGCCGCCGTCAGCCACTCGCGGATCGACATCCCGGTGCGGGTGGCGCCGTTGACGACCTCCATCGGGGAGAAGGCGTGCACGTGCATGCCGGGCACGCGTTCCTTCACCGCCCGCGCGATGTCGAAGTACGCCGTGCCGGGCAGGTCGGGGTGGATGCCGCCCTGCATGCAGACCTCGACCGCGCCCACGTCCCACGCCTGCTGGGCGCGGTCGGCGACCTGCTCCAGGGAGAGCGTGTAGGCGTCGGCGTCGGTGCGGCGCTGGGCGAAGGCGCAGAAGCGGCAGCCGGTGTAGCAGACGTTGGTGAAGTTGATGTTGCGGGTGACGATGTACGTGACGTCGTCGCCGACCACGGACTTCCGTACGTCGTCCGCGATCCCGCAGACCGCGTCCAGCGCCGGGCCGTCCGCGTGCAGCAGCGCGAGCGCCTGGTCGTCGGTGAGCCTCGTCGGGTCGTCGGCGGCCACCGCGAGCGCCTCACGCACATCGGTGTCGATGCGCTCGGGCGCCATGCCGGGCGCGGCGGCCTCCCGGAGGGCCTCCCAGTCGCCGTACACCACGTCGAAGTCGTCGCGCCGGTCGGACGTACGGCCCTCGGTGTCGATGGTGGCGTGCAGATCGGTGCGGCCGGACGGCTGGAACACTTCGTCGGGCTCTTGCCAGGGCCGGCCCACGACCTCGGCGTCCGGGCGGGCGAGGCCGGTCTCGGGATCGGCCAGCGCCCGTACGTGCGGGAGCAGCCGGGGATCGAGCCAGGGCTCGCCGCGCGTGACGAACTCGGGGTAGACGCAGAGCCGTTCCCGCAGCTCGAAACCGGCGCCCGCGGACCGTTCGGCGAGCTGTTCGATCTGCGGCCAGGGCCGCTCCGGGTTGACGTGGTCGATGGTGAGCGGCGAGACACCGCCCCAGTCGTCGATCCCGGCCGCGATCAGCCGCTCGTACTCGCCGTCGACGAGGTTGGGCGGGGCCTGCAGACAGGCGCTCGGTCCCATGATGAGCCGGGCCACCGCCACCGTCGCGACCAGCTCGTCCAGCTCCGCGTCCGGCATGCCGCGCATCGCGGTGTCCGGCTTGGCGCGGAAGTTCTGGATGATCAGTTCCTGGATGCCGTGGTAGGCGCGGGCGACGCGGCGCAGCGCGAAGAGCGACTCCGCGCGCTCCTCGTACGTCTCCCCGATACCGATGAGGAGGCCGGAGGTGAAGGGGACGGAGGACCGCCCGGCGTCCTCCAGGACGCGCAGCCGTACGGCGGGCTCCTTGTCCGGGGAGCCGTAGTGCGGGCCGCCGGGCTCGGACCACAGCCGGGTCGCGGTCGTCTCCAGCATCATGCCCATGGAGGGCGCGACGGGCTTGAGCCGCTGGAAGTCGGTCCACGTCATGACCCCGGGGTTGAGGTGGGGCAGCAGCCCGGTCTCCTCCAGGATGCGGATGGAGATGGCGCGGACGTAGGCGATGGTGTCGTCGTAGCCGTGCGCGTCGAGCCACTTGCGCGCCTCGGGCCAGCGGTCCTCGGGCTTGTCGCCGAGGGTGATCAGCGCTTCCTTGCAGCCGAGCGCGGCACCCTTGCGGGCGACGTCGAGGACCTCGTCCGGTGACATGAACATTCCATGGCCCTCCCGGCGGAGCTTGCCGGGAACGGTCACGAAGGTGCAGTAGTGGCACTTGTCGCGGCACAGCCGCGTCAGCGGGATGAAGACGGACTTGGAGTAGGTGATGACGCCGGGCCGGCCCGCCGCCTCCAGCCCCGCGTCACGCACGCGGGCGGCCGAGGCGACGAGGGCGTCGAGGTCCTCACCGCGGGCCTGGAGGAGCACCGCCGCCTCCGTGACGTCGAGGGCGACGCCGTCACGGGCACGTTTGAGTGCGCGACGCATGGAGTTCTCGGTCGGGCCGGTTCCGGAGGTCGCGGAAGTCGTCATCCCCCGAGCATACGATCGAGCCCGCGATCGCCGTGATCAGGGCAAACGGTGCGGCCCGCGCGGCCCCAGGACGCCGTGGCCGCGCCGTGTTCCGGCCGCAAGCTGCCGCTCCCCTTCCCTTGCCCGGGAGTTCACGGCTCAATACGAGGGTCGTACCACCCGCTTCACCTGTTCCACCGGCTCCACCCCCGTGACATCCGACGCGTTGGGAGCAGCAGCATGTGTGAGGACGACAACCGCGTCTCCGACCCCCGCACCGATGCCCGCACCGGCCTCGGCAGACGCGCCCTGTTCGTGACGGGAGCGGCCGGCGCGCTTACGTTGGGAGGCGTGAGCTTCGCCAGCGGCGCCGAGGGTCCGACCGAGGACAGGACCGAGGGCTCGACCGACCGGAGGACGATCCGGGGCACGCTGCCCACCGGCTCCCCCGACTTCGTGTACGTGCCCGTGGAGGTGCCGCGGGGCGTCCGCGAGCTGCACGTCGCGTACACCTACGAACGCCCCTCCGTCCCGTCCGGCACGGTGGGCAACGCCCTCGACATCGGCATCTTCGACGAACGTGGCACCGACCTCGGCGGCAAGGGCTTCCGGGGCTGGTCGGGCGGGGCGCGCACGGAGTTCTTCATCCGCGCGGACGACGCGACGCCGGGCTATCTCCCGGGCCCGGTCCGCCCCGGTACCTGGCACATCGCGCTGGGCCCGTACACGGTCGCGCCGCAGGGCCTGGCGTACGAGATCACGGTGACGCTGACATACGGCGAACCGGGCGAGACGGTACGCCCGGCCTACCCTCCGGAGCGGGTGAAGGGCCGGGGCCGGGGCTGGTACCGGGGCGACTGCCACCTGCACTCCTGGTACTCGGACGGCCGCCGCACCCTGGCGGAGATCGCGGCCGCCGCCCGCGCCGCCGGGCTGGACTTCATCAACTCCTCCGAGCACAACACGCAGTCGGCCCACGCCCACTGGGCGGACCTGGCGGGCGACGACCTGCTGATCCTGCTGGGCGAGGAGGTCACGACCCGCAACGGTCACGTGGTGGCGGTGGGCACGGACCCGGGGACGTTCATCGACTGGCGCTACCGGGCGCGCGACAACCGCTTCGGCAAGTACGCCCGCCGTATCCGCTCCGCGGGCGGCCTGGTCGTCCCCGCCCACCCGCACGCCACCTGCATCGGCTGCAACTGGAAGTTCGGCTTCAACGAGGCCGACGTGGTGGAGGTGTGGAACGGCGCCTACTCCGCCGAGGACGAGGTGGCGCTGGCGGACTGGGACGGCATGCTGGTCGCCTCGGTGCGCGACGGCCGCTCCTGGATCCCGGCGATGGGCAACAGCGACGCCCACCGCGACCCGGACCCGGTGGGCACGCCCCAGACCGTGGTGCACGCGGAGGAGCTGAGCAGGGAGGCGATCCTCCAGGGGCTGCGGGCGGGGCGGTCGTACGTGGCCGAGTCCAAGGCGGTGGCCCTGACGTTCACGGCGACCGGCGGCCGGGGCGAGCACGCGGGCATCGGCGAGCGGCTGCACGTGGACCGGGACGCCCCGGTCACGGTCCGCCTGGAGGTCACGGGCGCGCCCCGCTGCACGGTCCGCTTCGTGACCGACCAGGGCGTGCTGCACACGAGCGCCCCGGTGGGGGTGTCCGGGTCGGGGACCGTGGAGTGGCGTACGACGGCGCAGTACGCGGCGTACGTGCGCGCCGAGGTACGGCATGAGGTGGCGGCGGGGGCGCTGCCGGGGGCGTTGGCGGCGTTCACGAATCCGATCTTCCTGGGGCGCTGACCGGGACGGTGACGACGGTGGGGCGGCGGCCGAGTGATCGGCCGCCGCCTGCCGGCTTGCTTGCGCTGACGGGTTATGGGTCCACGACCTGCGGATCCCGGAAGTAGTACACGACCGTCACGCCCATACCCGGGGTGTGCGTGTAGACGACGGTGATCGCTTCGGCCGTGTCGGGGGCGAGCGGTGTGGTGTACGTGTACTCGACGGACGGCGGCCTCCAGCCGGGTACCTCCCGCCCGGCCGCCGGGTCGCGCGCGATGAGGGCGAGTGCGTTCCGGACCATGTCCCGCTCCCCCTCCGTGAGGTCGACGTACGCCTTCCTGGCGGGCTCGGCCTCTTCCAGCGGGACGTCGTTCATGTGCCGGTGCCTCCGGCGCGTGCGTCTTCGAGGGCCGTCATGATTTCGGGCGAGTTCCTGATCAGCACGCGGTGGCGGTAGGCACGGACGACAGCGGCGGCGCCCTCGAAGTCGTTCAGGGGGGCGGCTCCTATGGCCGCCGCGAGCTCATCCTCGAACCGCTCCCGGTCCCCCGGGAAGCCGTACCGGCTGAGCGCTGTGCGAAGGTCCTCCACGGTCCTGATCTCCGGCAGGGGCATCGCTCCCCACCCGTTGTCGTCCTTCTCCGGCTGTGCGCTCATGATGTGCTCCTGACGGACGGGAACGGCTCCACCTCCCAGTGTGGTGCCGTCCGCGACCCACGTCCTCACCGTCACGGCGCCACCCCGCACTCGGTCCACAGCAGCTTGCCGCCCTTGGACGCGCCCAGCTCCCGCAGCACGGAGACACCGAGTGCGTCGGCACACGCCCGTACGAGGTGCAGTCCGCGTCCGTGCTCGTCGTCTTCCGGTGGTGCGGCGCTGGGAGCACTCTCCTGGAAGGCGGCGGGGACCCTCGGGTCGGTGTCCCAGACGGCGACCACGAGGCGGTCGGGTGCGGTGGAGCGGATACGTAGGGCGTAGGGGCCGGTGGTGTGGAGGTGGGCGTTGGTGAGCAGTTCGGAGGCCAGTAGCTCGGCGGTGGGCGTGAGTCGGGTGAGGTGGTGGGCGGCGAGCACGCTGCGGAGGGTGGCTCGGGCGACGCCGGGGGCTCTTGGATCGCGGGGCAGGTGGAGGGTGTAGTTCCAGGACGGCGGTACGGTTGCCATGATGTCTCCGGTCACAGAGGGCAGTTGGACGGTTGTTCTACGTGGTCGTGTGTGGGCATGGGTGTGCCCACAGGGTGTGCCCAGTGGCCGTCGCCGCTCCGTCGAGCGGGGCGCTTCTGGGCGGGGGCGCCTGATGACGAAGGTAGGGCACTCACAAAGCAGCTTTGCGCTTAACCAAGGAAGTAGAGGCGCTTTTCCCTCGTGTGAGTGTCAAGCACCAACGGCTGCCTCCGGGGGAGGAGTTGCATGACGACCAGGCCGGCCCCTTCGGCCCGACGCACCCGCGTCGCCACTGAGCTGCGCAAACTTCGTGAACGCGCAGGAATGACCACCACGGAGGCGGCGCGGCGACTAGGTACGAGCACTGGTCAACTGAGCAATGTGGAGTCCGCCCGCTTCGGAGTGAGCCCCGACCGCATCAGGGCGATGGCAAGCATGTACTGCTGCGCTGATCAGGATTACGTCGAAGCGCTGGTCCGCATGACGACCGCCAGGAGTCACGGATGGTGGGAGGCGTACCGGGAAGTGCTGCCCTCAGGTCTGCTTGATCTAGCTGAGTTGGAATATCACTCGACCGCTGTCCGGACCGCATACACGACGCACATGCCCGGTCTGCTCCAAACACCTGATCACGCACGTGAGATCTTCCGTCATGTGCTTCCGGCCCCCACCCCGCCCGAGGTGGAGCACCGCGTATCGCACCGAATCCAGCGGCAAGATCTCATCTACCGCGCGCAGCCGATCACGTACCGCACCGTTGTCCATGAAGCCGCAGTGCGCATCCAGGTGGGTGGCCCGAGGGTGGCTCGTGCGCAACTTCAGCACCTGCTTGCCATGAGTGAACGGGATCACGTCACCGTCCAGGTTCTGCCGTTCGGCGTCGGAGCGTTTCCCGGGTCGGGTCAGTCCATCAACTACCTGCACGGTCCTGTACCCCAGTTGGACACTGCCCAGCTCGACCAGTTCCACGGACCGGTGTTCCTGGATGCGGAGGCTCTTCTGGAGATGTACCGGCATCTCCTCGATGTGGTGGAGTCCACCGCCCTGAGCCCTGAAAAGACCCGCGATCTCATTCATGCCATCTCCCAGGACATGTGAGGAGCAGCGATGCACACACTCGACTGGCGAAAGTCGTCGTACTGCCAGACAGGCGACGCCTGCGTCCACATAGCCACCACCCCCGACACCATCCACCTCACCGAAAGCGCCGACCCCACTCAAACGATCCTCTCGGCCGCCCCCACCGCATTCGGGGCCCTACTCCGAGCCCTCAAACAGAACAGCCCCGCCTGAGCAGAAAAAGGGGTGCGGGCAGGCCCCCTCCCCGCTTGCATGGCGACATGGTGTCCACCGACCGCCTGCTCGCCTTCGCGGCGATGTCGTTCTTGCTGATCATCGTGCCCGGGCCCAGCGTGCTGTTCGTGATCGGGCGCGCCCTGGCCCAAGGGCGCCGTGCCGCGTTGACCACCGTCCTGGGCAACACCCTCGGCGCCTACGTCCTGGTCCTGGCCGTCGCGCTGGGCGTCGGCTCCGTGGTCGAGCGCTCGGTGCTCGTCTTCACGGTGCTGAAGCTGGCCGGCGCCGCCTACCTCGTACACCTCGGGATCAGGGCGTGGCGGCAACGCGGTGCGATGCACACCGCGTTCGCCGATGACCCGTCCCCGGGCGGCGGCCTCCGCACCCTGTGGGACGGCTTCGCCGCCGTGCTGCCCCAGTTCGTCGACCGCACGCAAGGGCACGTCGTCGTTCAGATGCTGTTGCTGGGCCTCGTCTTCGACATCATCGCGGTCGCGTCCGACAGCGTCTGGGGGCTCGTCGCCGCCACCGCCCGCGACTGGTTCGCCCGGTCACCGCGACGGCTGTCCCTGGTCGGCGGGGTGGGCGGGCTCACGATGGTCGGCCTCGGCATCACGGTCGCCGCGACGGGCCGCACCGACCAGTGACTGTTAGCGTTCGGGCACGTGAGCGACAGCGTGTATGTGGGTAAGGCGGGCAAGGACGCGGCGCTGGACCGTGGTTGGCTGCTCGGTCACTTCAAGGAGGCCGGCGATCCGCGTCACAGTGAGGACGTGGAGATCAAGTGGGGCGTCCACCCCCGCGGTGACGAACGGGCGCAGTGGGTGCGGGGCGAGGAACGTACGGCACTCCTGGTCCTCATCAGCGGTCGCTTCCGCGTCGAACTTCCCGGCCGCAGCGTTCTGCTGGAGGAGCAGGGCGATTACGTCGTGTGGGGCAAGGGAGTGGACCACTCCTGGGTCGCGGAGGAGGAGTCGGTGGTGGTGACCGTGCGGTGGCCTTCCGTCCCCGGATACGCGGTTCCCCCCACGGACCACCGCTGACCCGGGGCACAGCGTCGCTCCACCCCGGCATCAGCCGTCATCCGGCACGCCGTGCGCGGCGGATCATCCAGGATGCGGTGAGGTACAGCGTGGTGATGATCGCCCAGGCCGCCAGGATCTGTACCGCGCCCTCCTTGTCACCCTCGCTCCAGATGATGGCGGTCACCGCCGGACCACCGAGCCACCAGGCGATCAGGAAGATGCCGAAGACCGCCGTGGCCAGTTCCCCGAGAAGGTCACCGAGCAAGTCCCGCATCGTTGGGTGCTCCCCTTCAGATGAGATGTCAACGCGATCAGCCGCCTCAGCCTAACAATGGCCGACACAATGAGCCGATCGGAGCGTCGACTCCCCGCGCGACCTGTCTAATTCGGGAGACACCTCGCATCGCCTCACGCCACCATCACCCCATGGACCGCCGACGCATCAGCGCCCTCGCCCACGCCGACCACCCCATCGCCGCCCCACTGAGCGATACCTCGGTGTCCCGCCTCCTGGACCGGGCGCTGCCGGGCGGAAGCGAGAGAATCCTCGATCTCGGGTGCGGGACAGCAGAGTGGCTGCTCCGGGCCGCCGCTGAGCGGCCGGGCGTGCGGGCGTACGGGGTCGACCTCGACGCCGACACCATCGTGCGGGCGCGAGAGGGCATCGCGGCGAAGGGCCTCGGGGACCGCATCCGGCTGGAGGCCGGAGACGCCGGCGCGTACACCGCCGAGGACCCGTTCGACCTGGTCCTCTGCGTCGGATCCACCCACGCCTTCGGCGGCCTGCTGCCCACCCTGGAGGCCGTGCGCAAGCACCTCGCCCCCGGCGGCACCGTCCTGATCGGCGACGGTTTCTGGGAACGCGAGCCGGGCCGGGACACCCTCGACGCCGGGTTCGACGCGGACGAGTACGCCGACCTCGCCACGACCGTCGACCGGATCGTCGCGGCCGGCTGGACCCCCACGTACGGGCACGTCAGCACCATCGAGGAGTGGGACGAGTACGAGTGGTCCTGGACCGGCTCCCTCTCCCGCTGGGCACTGGACCACCCCGGCGACCCGGACAGCGGCGCGGCGCTCACGGCCGCGGCCGAGCACCGGGCCGCGTGGCTGCGGGGCTACCGCCGCACCCTCGGGTTCGCCACGCTCGTGCTCCGGCGGACACCGGACCACCTCCGTTGATCGCGTGGGTGGAGGTGTGCTCGGCGCGTTCCGCATGCTGCCCTCCTCCCGTTTCGTGCGGTCCGCAGCCTCGGCAGCCGCGCCACCCGTCGCCTGACGGGTGATGTCAGTGGTCGCTCCTAGGGTGCTCGCATGACGTCGACCACTGACGCAGCCGTCCCGCTGCCGACCGTAGAAGAGTCCTGGGCCCGCATCGACGCCTGGCTCTCGGAGCACGCCCCGCTGAGCCGGGCCCGGCTGCGTCCACCCGCTGCTCCTGGTGAGATAGCAGATGCCGAGCGGCGGCTCGGGGTGACGTTCCACCCCGAACTCGTGGCCTCGCTCCGCTGCCACGACGGTGTCGAACTGAGTAAGGGCGCACCGGTGTTCGCACTGAACGGCCCGTTCGCCGGTGTCGCCGACATCGTGAACAACTCCCTGTTCCTGCGGTCCATCGGCGAGGACGTCGAGGACGCGTACGACGACGAGGACGACCACGAGCTCAACGCGTACTGGCGCCACGAGTGGCTGCTGATCACCCATGGCGTCGCCTGGGACGCCCAGGACGGCTTGTTCCTCACGTGCCGCCCGGGTGACGACTACGGGCGCATAGGCGACTACTTCAACGAGGACGTCCCCTCGTTCAGCGAATGGGGCTCGCTACGGGCGGCGCTGTCGGCGTTCGCCGACGCCCTGGAACGGCGACTGCCCATCGGAGGCCGCATTCCGCTGGCTGTCGACGGAGCGCTGATCTGGGAGGACACCACGGTCACGGTCAAGGCGCACCCCACCTCGCTGCTCGAGCTCGCCGCGCGTACGCCCGAGCCCGAACCGGAGCCCGCGCGCCGGCAGCCGGAGCCGCCCAGGAGCGGGGTGTACGTCGTGATCGGCTCCACGCAGTCCCGGACACCTCGGCCCCGCCAGCCGGACCTGGTCTTCGCCGAGGGCGTGACCGCGGAGGAACTCCTGCTGCGTGCGGGCGTGGTGCAGCGGGACACCATCCGCGAACGCACCCACGCGCAGGCCGAGCGATCGGCGCCGAGTCTCTGGGCGGCGTCCCGGCCCTTGGTCCGCGCGGGCCGCCACGGAGACTGGGGGTTCCTGACGCAGAGCGCCGGGACCGGGCAGCTGACCCGCCCGGAGGTGCTGCGCAGGCTGGCCCGGGACACCCGCGTCCTGGCCCTGACCAAGCAGGGCCCAGAGGTGCGGCTCACCGTGTACGACAACGGCCGCCCGTATGCCCAGGGCACCCAGGACCGCCTGGTGTCGTCCCCGCGGGAGGACTATGTGCGGCTCCCGGACGGCAGCAGGGCGCAGTCGGTCGGTGTCGATCCCTGGCCCGGCTCGACCGCCGCGTACAGGGACTTCCTCACCGGTCTGCGGGGCGAGTTCGGCATCGACTTCGATGTCGAGCGCGTACTCGACGAGCCACTGCTCAGTGGCCTTGTCCTACCGGTCCTGGAGGACATCCCCGAGTGGTCGTGCCGTCCCGTCACGGAGGTACGTCATCTCGATCTGGGTGCGCTGATCGAGCGCACCCCCGCGCCCCGGATGCGGGCGGTGATGGCCCTGCAACTGCGCAGGCTCGCCGTGGAGACCGGGATCGACGCCTACCCCGAAGTGACGCAGACCCTGGCGGCCGTCGACCGCGGGGAGGCCCCCGAGCTCGTCGAGGACGACGCACTGGACCTGCGTATGCGCACGCTGGTGGCCGAAGCCGCAGCGGCCCGGGTCACACTGGACCCGTCCTGGCGGCGAGAGCGGGACGCGCCCGAACTCCACGCCGCCCGGGACGACTTCCAGGCATGGCAGATACGCGCCGACGCAGCGGACTCGCTGCGTCGCTTCCTCCAGCTGCCGTTGCCCAATGCCGCGGCATCCATCCTGCACCGCAGGCTCAGCGAGGACTGGCGCAGCGAGCTGGCCCTGGATCTGGCAGCCCAGCGACCGCTTCAGGGGGACTGACCGGCACAGCTGACACGCGGGCCGTCCGAGGCGAGCAGCGCGGGGAGCATCTGGTCAGTCGATGACCGCCGTCGCCTCCACCTCCACCAGGTGGTCCGGAATGTCCAGCGCCACCACCCCCACCAGCGTGACCGGCGGCACCGGGGTGGTGCCCAGCTTCTCGGCCGCCCGGTTGATGCCCTCCCAGATCAGGGGCAGCTTCTCGGGGGCCCAGTCGACGACGTAGAAGTTCAGCTTCACCACGTCGTCGAAGGAACCGCCGGACGCGGCCAGGGCGGTGCCGATGTGCAGGTAGCACTGCTCGACCTGACCGGCGAGGTCGCCCTCCGCGATCGTGGCTCCGTCGGTGTCCCAGGAGACCTGACCGGCGATGTGGACGAGCTTCGTGCCGGCCGCGATCGGGGCGATCGACACCTGGCGGTAGCCGTCGATCTCGGGCAGTCCGGTGGGGTTCATCAGGGTGACGGTCATGCCGTTTTCCGCTCCTCGTCCGCGCTCTCTTGTGGTTACTCGGAAACCGTAGGAGAGTGAGCGCTGAGCTGGAAGAACGCACTTTTCGGTGACTGGGGAACCTGATGGAAACCAAGCAGTTCGAGGGCGGTCCGACCGATCAGGCCGATCTGAGACGCGCGGACTCCCTGGCGCGGGAGATCTTCTCCGACGTCGCCAACAAGTGGGCCCTGCTGATCATCGAGATGCTCGGTGATCGCACTCTGCGCTTCAGCGAGCTGCGGAACGAGGTCGAGGGCATCAGCCACAAGATGCTCACGCAGAACCTGCGCATGCTGGAGCGCAACGGCCTGGTCGAGCGGACCGTGCACCCGACCGTGCCGCCCCGTGTCGAGTACACCCTCACCGGGCCGGGCCGGGCCCTGCGGGCGACGGTCGATGTCATGTGCGAATGGACGCACCGGAACCTCGCCCACATCGAGACCTCCCGCCTCCGCTTCGACGCCTGACGGGCCGTCCACCCCGGCGGCCCGTCCGCCAGGTGTGCCCTTCTGGGCGATCGCGTGCGAAGAGCGTGTGAGGACCTTGTGCCATCCCGTGCGGCGCCCTGTGATCGGTGTCTCCCACGGCTGACGCATCCCGCGTCCACAAGGCAAACTGACGTAGTTGACAGGGACACTAGGGGGCGGCGATGGAGGACGTTGAACCGCGAGTGCCGGAGCAGCGGGGTCCCGAGGACTCCGCGGCCCTGCGCTTCGGCGTGCTCGGCCCGGTGCGCGCCTGGCGCGGCGCCGAACTCCTGCCCACCGGCTCCCCGCAGCAACGCGCCCTGCTGGCCGCCCTGCTGCTCCGCGAGGGCCGTACGGCCACGGCGGGCGAACTGATCGACGCGCTGTGGGGCGACGACCCTCCGTCGCAGGCCCTGGCGGCGATCCGGACGTACGCGTCCCGGCTGCGCAAGGTGCTCGGCGCCGGGGTGCTGGTCAGCGAGTCCGGCGGGTACGCCATCCGGATCCCCGGCGGAGGCGGTGCCCTCGATCTCGTCCTGGCCCAGGAGCTGGCGGCGGACGCCGAGAAGGCGAAGAGCGGCGGGGACCTGTGCCACGCGCGCGCCCTGCTGAACAAGGCGCTGAGCCTGTGGGACGGGGAGGTCCTGGCCAGTCTCCCCGGGCCGTACGCGGAGACGCAGCGGGCGCGGCTGGAGGAGTGGCGGCTCCAGCTCGTCGAGAGCCGGCTCGACATGGACCTGGAGCAGGGCTGCCACGCGGAGGCGGTGTCGGAGCTCACGGCCCTGACGGCGGCGCACCCGCTGCGGGAACGGCTGCGGGAGCTGCTGATGCTGGCGCTGTACCGCAGCGGGCGGCAGGCCGAGGCCCTCGCCGTGTACGCGGACACCCGCCGGCTGCTGGCCGACGAACTGGGCGTGGATCCGCGGCCCGGTCTGACCGAGCTCCAGCAGCGCATCCTCCGGGCCGACCCCGCGCTGGCCGAGCCGTCGGCTCCGCTGCCGTCCGAGGAGGCCTCCGCCGCGCCCGTGAGGCCCGCCCAGCTGCCCGCCAGCGTCCCGGACTTCACCGGCCGCGCGTCCCTCGTGGCCGAGCTGAGCGACGTACTGACGGCCGCCTCCGGCACGGAGGGCACGGAGGGCCGGGTCATGGCGGTGTCCGCGCTGGCCGGCATCGGCGGCGTGGGCAAGACGACACTGGCCGTGCACGTCGCGCACCGGGCGCGGGCGGCCTTCCCGGACGGGCAGCTGTACGTGGACCTCCAGGGCGCGGGGGCGCGGGCGGCCGAGCCCGAGACGGTGCTCGGGGCGTTCCTGCGGGCCCTCGGCACGGCCGACTCCGCGATCCCCGACTCGCTGGAGGAGCGCGCCGCGCTGTACCGGTCGGTGCTGGACGGCCGCCGGGTCCTCGTGCTGCTGGACAACGCGCGCGACGCGGCCCAGGTACGGCCGCTGCTGCCGGGGACCGCGGGGTGCGCGGCGCTGGTGACGTCCCGGGTGCGGATGGTGGACCTGGCGGGTGCCCATCTGGTGGACCTGGACGTGATGTCGCCCGAGGAGGCGCTGCTGCTGTTCACACGCATCGTGGGCGAGGAGCGGGTGGCCGCCGAACGGAAGGCCGCGCTGGACGTGGTGGCGGCGTGCGGGTTCCTGCCGCTGGCGATCCGGGTCGCCGCGTCCCGGCTGGCGGCGCGGCGGACGTGGACGGTGTCGGTGCTCGCGGCGAAGCTCGCCGACGAGCGGCGCCGGCTCGACGAGCTGCAGGCCGGCGATCTCGCCGTGAAGGCCACCTTCGAGCTGGGGTACGGGCAGCTGGAACCGGCGCAGGCGCGGGCGTTCCGGCTGCTGGGGCTGGCCGACGGGCCGGACATCTCGCTGGCCGCGGCGGCCGCCGTACTGGATCTGCCGGCCGAGGCGACCGAGGACCTCCTGGAGTCCCTGGTCGACACCTCGCTGCTGGAGTCGGCCGCGCCGGGCCGCTACCGGTACCACGACCTGGTGCGACTCTACGCGCGTGCGTGTGCGGAGCGTGACGAGCATCCGCCGGGCGTGGGGGCACCTCCCACGCCTTGCGGGCAGAGGGGGAGCGCCGCGGCGATGTCCCGCCTCCTCGACTTCTACCTCGCCACGGCCGCCGGCGTGTACGCGATCGAACGGCCCGGGGACCGGCTCGTGGACCACCTGGAGCCGACGGAGTACCCGGGGCTGGCCTTCACCGAGGGCTCGGCGGCGCTGGACTGGCTGTACTCGGAGGCGGCGCCGCTGCTGGCGTGTGTGCGGCAGGCGGCGGGGACGGGACGGCTGCCGCGAGCGGTGGACCTCCTGTGGGCGGCCAGGGACCTGGCCGAGTCGGGCGCGAACTCCCATCAGTACGAGACGACGGCCATCGCCATGTGCGCCGCGACGCGGGCGGCGGGCGACATCCGGGCGGAGGGCCGGGCGCACACGAGTCTCACCCACGTTCTGCTGGTCTCCGGCCGCATCGGGCAGGCGGCCGGGGAGGCCCAGTCGGCCATGGAGCTCGCGACGGCCGCCGGGGACTCCTTCGCCGCGAGCTGGGCGGCCCAGGACCGGGGGCTGATCGCGCTGCACCAGCACCGGTACGCGGAGGGCAAGGTCTTCCTCGACCAGGCCATAGAGGGGTTCAGGGCTGCTCGCAACGGGCTCTGCGAAGCGACCGCCCTGGGCAATCTCTCACGGGCGTACATGGGGATGGGCAACACCGCGAAGGCCGTGGTGTTCGCCCAGCGTGGTCTCGCCATCCATATCGAGGTGGGCAGCACCATGCGGCTGGCCAACGGGCACTACGCGCTGGGTGTGGCACTGAGCAAGGCCGGCCGGCACGTGGAGGCCCTCGGCCAGTTCTCCGAGGCACTGACCATCTTCGCGGACCACCGGCAGCGGCTCTGGGAAGGCACGACCCAGTTCCGCATCGCGGAAGCGCACATCGCCGCCCGGCGCCCGGCCCAGGCGGCCCAGCACGCCGAACAGGCCCTCGCTCTCGGCTGCATCGGCGGTGACCGGACGCGGGGCAACGTCCTGACGCTCCTCGGGCGGGCTCTCTCCGGGCTGGGCCAGGCCGACCGGGCCAAGGCGTGCTGGCGTGAGGCGCTCAACCTCTTCGACGAGCACGGCGCTCCGGAGGCCGACGAGGTCCGCGCACTGCTCACGCCCGTCTCGGCGGCCTGAGCGGCCGGCCCGCCACCGACCGATTGCGGACGTTCAGCATTCGTTTATCTCGGTCAGGCACTCTCTTACGCATGAGTCACACCGTCGCGTCGGGGGGCAGACGGTCTGACCAGGAGTCCGCCCAGCTAGTCTGCGGCTCCGACGACGCCCGTCCAGCGACCCTCGGGGGAGTTTCTGGGCGGGCGTTTCTATCGCCACCTAAACGGGAGGAACTCGCGCTGTGAGCGAAAAGAACGAGGACGTCACCGTCACGCCCCTGGGCGACAACAACATGCCCGCCCCGCCCAAGGACTCGGGCGCCACCACGCTGGGTGACAACAACATGCCCGCCCCGCCCAAGACTTCGACCGCCACCACCCTGGGCGACAACAACATGCCGTCCCCGCCCAAGGACTCGGGCATCACGACGCTGGGCGACAACAACATGCCCGCTCCGCCGGCCCTGGGCCTGGACAGCAAGTAAAGACCTTTGTAGCGACGGGGATCGGCCGCGGCGGCGCGGAGGGGGAGCCGCCGCGGCCGAGGCATGTCCGGGGCACGGCCCGGGCTGCCGGGGCCACGGTCCCAGGTGCCCGGGACGCCCGCCGCGCGGCCGCGCGGCGGGCTCCGCTCACGCCGTCCGCGCCGTCCCCGTCCCCTTCTCCGCGTCCAGCGCGTACACGCACCGGTCCTTGCTGCACGCGTACACGACGCCGTCCCGTACGACCGGGGAGCCGGTGATCTCGCCGCCCGTGGCCAGCTTCCAGCGCAGCCGGCCGTCGTCGGCCTTCAGGGTGTAGAGCAGGTGGTCCGTGGAGCCGAAGTGGACCCGGCCCTCGGCGACCACCGGGGCGCCCACGATGTCGCCGCCCGCCTGGAACCGCCACTTCGGGGTGCCCGTGACCGCGTCCAGGGTGTAGAGGCCCTTGCCGCTGCCCACGTGGACGTGGCCCGCGGCCACCAGCACCGAGTCGATCGAGGAGCGGGACTCGGTGGCGATGCGCCAGCGGTCACGGCCGTCGGCCGCGTCGAGGGCGTACACCGTGCCCAGATAGTCCGCCAGGTAGACACCACCGCCCGTCACCGCCGGGCCCGGCACGAACGTGGGCGGGCACAGGAACACCGCGGGCGCCTCGAAGTGCCAGCGCACATGCCCGCCCGCCGCGTCGACGGCCAGGACCCGGGAGCCCGCCGAGACGTAGACGTGCCCGTCCGAGGCGGGCGTCAGCCGCAGGGGCACGCCGCCGCAGGAGGCCGCGTCACCGATCGGGTACGACCAGCGCTCGTCACCCGTACGGGCCTCCAGGGCGCGCAGCCGGCCGTCCTTCCAGACGTACACCGTGCCCTCGTGGAGGACGGGCCCGGCCTCCGGGGACTCGAAGTCGGTCTGCGCGCCGGTGATCTCCCACAGCTTCTGCCCGTTCGCGGCGTCCCAGGCCTGGACGCCGCCGCCGCGGGTGCCGGTGACGACGGTGCCGTGGCCGGCCTTGAGGGAGTACACCCAGGCGTCCGCCGACAGCCGCCACAGATCGGTGCCCTCACGGGCGTCCAGGGCGAACAGGGTGGGCCCGTCGGAGGCGTGGATCCGGCCGTCCGCGACCGCCATCGACCAGGCGACGTCCCGGGTCTTGAAGCGGCGGCGGCCGGTGGCCACGTCGAGCGCGTGCACCTCGAAGGAGGTGACGTACACGAGGTCGTCGCCGATCGCCGGGGTGCCCCACACATCGTTCGACATGCGGAAACGCCAGGGGCGCCAGCCGGGCGCCGCCTCCGGGGGCACGGTGGGCGCGGGCGGGGCGGCGGGTACGGCCGGCACGGCGTCCGCGCCGTTCACCCCGGCGCGGGGGCGCGACCAGGAGGCCACCAGGCCCGCCTCCGGCGGCGGCGCCTTCACGGCGGCGGCACGGGCGTCCGCGACGCGCGGTCCGGGCCCGATGGGCACCCGGGCGCCCGCGAGCCGTACCGGCCCCCCGGCGCCGGCCGCGCCGACGGGCACCGGGGCCGGGTCGTACGAGGGCGGCGGGGGGACGGGGGCGGGGACGGCGGGCGCGGGGCCCGGGCCTCCTGCACCCGGTCCTCCCGGACCCGGTCCTCCCGCGCTGCGCGCACCGGCGGCCCCGGCCTGCGTCTTGCCCGCCGGGCGGCCGCCGCGCCGGGACTCGATGAGGGAGACCGCCTTCTCGGGCAGCCACGCCGACGCCGTACCGCTGTCGTCGGAGCCGGAGCCGAAGAGGTGCGGCGCGAGCTGGGCCTGCAGGTCCGCCGGGTTGGGGCGCGCGGTCGGGTCCATCTGCATGCACGACTCGATGAGCGGCCGCAGCTCGTCCGGCAGGCCGGTGAGGTCCGGGCCCTCCCTGAGCAGCATGAACACGGTCTCGACGGGGTTGGCGCCGTGGAAGGGCGCATGCCCCGTCGCCGCGAACACCAGCATCGAGCCGAGGGAGAACACATCACTCGCGCCGGTGACGCTACGCGAGTCCTTGGCCTGCTCCGGCGACATGTAGGCGGGGGTGCCGACGGCGACGTTCGTCATGGTCAGCCGGGTGTTGGACACCCCGGAGGCGATGCCGAAGTCGATGACGCGCGGCCCGTCCTCGACCACCAGCACATTGGACGGCTTGAGGTCCCGGTGGACGAGACCCGCGCCGTGGATGGACTGCAGGGCCTCCGCGACGCCCGCCGCCAGCCAGCGCACGGCCTGGGCGGGCAGCGGCCCGCACTCGTTCACTATTTCCTCGAGCGAGGGAGCGGGCACGTACGCGGTCGCCAGCCACGGCACCGCCGCGCGCGGATCGGCGTCGACCACGGCCGCCGTGTAGAACCCGGACACCGCGCGGGCCGCCTCGACCTCGCGGGTGAACCGGACCCGGAACAGCTGGTCCTCGGCGAGTTCCGTCCTGACCGTCTTGATCGCCACGCGCCGGCCCGACGCCGACCGCGCCAGATAGACCAGCCCCATGCCGCCGGCTCCCAGCCGTCCCAGCACCTCGAACGGCCCGATCCGCCGCGGATCGTGCTGCGTCAGCTGATCCACCACTTGCCCTGCCACCTCCCCGTACGGGTCGCGCCGCCCTCGTGCCCGCGACCCCGTGCAGCGTCTCACCACGGCACCGCCATGGCGGCACGCACCCCGATTCTTCCTCCCTGGGCCACCTGTGGCGAACCCGGGAATATATCGGGGTGTCTCAGGACGAATCGGTAGTTTACGGTCCCGAGGAAGCCGGGGGAGGAGCCAGAGGTTGAGTCGAAGGAGGAGCCGAAGGAGGAGCCGGGGGCGCGGCCGAAGACTCCGGGGAAGCGGGGATCCGGCCCCGCCACTCCCGCTGGAGCAGCGCGAACGACGCCCCCTGGTCGTCCGTGACCACGGCCACCCGTCCGTACGACGCCCCGAACGGCAGCGCCTGCACGCGTCCCCCGAGCCGCTGCACCGTCCGCAGCGCGGCCGCGAAGTCCGTCACCCCGAAGTGGACGAGGAAATGGGGCGGCATCTCGGGCGGGTACACCTCCGTGAGGGCGGCGCGGCCGAAGTCGGGCGCGGCGCCGGGGCCGAAGAGGGCGTCGTGGAAGAGGTGCCCGTAGAAGGAGTCGGCGGCGAGGACGTCCCGGGCGTACAGCTGTGCCCAGGCGAAGGACCCGGGGGTGTGGCGGCGGCCGAAGCCGGGATGGGTGCCGGGCTGCCACAGCCCGAGGACGGCGCCCTCCCGGTCGGCGGCGAGGGCCGCGGTGCCGAGGGGCGGGGTGCCGTAGGGACCGACCGGGGCGGGGCCGGCGATGATCTGGCCGCCCGCCGTGCGGATCCGCCCGGTGAGCGCGGGGAGGTCCGCCGTCGCGAAGTGGACCGTCCACACCGTCGGCATGCGCCCGTCCGGCTTGGGGGCGAGTTCGGCGACGGGTTCGCCGTCCAGGAAGGCCCAGACGGCGGGGCCGTGCACCTCGCGGAACGTCCAGCCGAAGAGCCCGCCGTAGAACCGCTTGCCCGCCTCGACGTCGGGCAGCTGGGCGTCGACCCAGCAGGGCACGCCCTCCCCGTACGCATCGACTGCCGCGGTTTCGGCCATGCGGCCAAGCTAGACGGGATTGCCCGGGCATGCGCACCGTTGCTGATCCGTCCGGAGCGCTCCGGCGCGCGGGGAGACCGCGGGAAGACCGTGGGGAGGGCGGCCCCGGAGGACCATCGCCAAGGCTGTGGAAGAGGTGCGGAGAGAGGTCCGCATGAGGGCCGGGAGAAGTGTGGAAAGGGTGGCGGCAGGGGCGAGAACGCGCCATTTCGCCGCACCCTTGCCGCACGAACCCCTTGGTGAAAGCGGTACTCCCCATTTGCAGTCGGCCGAATCGCGCTCAGATCACCCCTCGGTAAGCTGACGGGCATGACAGGACAAGTGCGTACCGTCGACGGCCGCGTGGCCGGCCGACGTGGGCAGGCGACCCGCCAGAAGCTGCTCGACTGCCTCAGCGAGATGCTCCGCTCCTCCCCGTACCGCGATGTCAGGGTCATCGATGTCGCCCGGAAGGCGGGCACCTCGCCCGCGACCTTCTACCAGTACTTCCCGGACGTCGAGGGCGCCGTCCTGGAGCTCGCCGAGCACATGGCCGCGGAGGGTGCCGGGCTGACCGGGCTGCTCGAGGGCCGCTCCTGGATCGGCCGGGCCGGCTGGCAGACGGCGCAGGACCTCGTCGAGGGCTTCCTGGACTTCTGGCGGCGCAACGACGCGCTCCTCCGCGTCGTCGACCTGGGGGCCGCCGAGGGCGACAAGCGCTTCGCCAAGATCCGTACGAGGATCCTGACCACCGTGACGAGCTCCCTCACCGCCACGATCGCCGAACTCCAGTCCAAGGGCCGGGTCGACAAGGAACTCAACCCGGCGGCCGTGGCCGGCTCCCTCGTCTCGATGCTCGCCTCGGTGGCCTCCCACCAGAAGGGCGTCCAGAGCGGCTGGGGCGTCAAGCCCGCCGAACTCAAGCCCCATCTCGCCCTGCTGGTCCACCTCGGCGTCACGGGGAAGAAGCCCACGAAGTAACACGACCGGCGCCTCGGGAGCGCCCTCCCACCTCACGTCCTGTCATACGGGCGGCGGTACACGAATGTCCGTGGACCGCCGCCCGTGGCGTTTCCCGGGATGCCGGAATACAGGACGCCGCGGCCGTCGCTGACGTGGGGGACGATGACGTCCGCACTCCCGGAGGGAACCGACATGGCCCTGACCCGCGAAGAGCGCGAGCAGTTCCTGGCCGAGCCGCACACCGGCGCGCTGGCCGTCGACGCGGGGGCGGGGAGGGCCCCGCTGACCGTGCCCATCTGGTACCAGTACGAGCCCGGCGGGGACCTCTGGGTCATGACCGGGCGGAGCTCCCGCAAGAACGAGCTGATCCGGGCGGCGGGCCGGTTCTCCCTGATGGTCGACCGGGTCGAACCCACCGTCCGGTACGTGTCGGTGGAGGGACCCGTCGTGGACACCGTCCCCGTGACCGTCGAGCACCTGCGGGAGATGTCGGCGCGCTATCTGCCGGCCGAGAAGGTCGACGCGTTCGTCGACGCCTCCTGGAAGAACCACGGTGATCAGGTGGTCGTCCGTATGCGGCCCGAGCACTGGGTGTCGTCCGACCTCGGTTCGCTGTCGGACCTGTGAGTCCGGCCGGTGGCCGACGGCACATGACAATCGGGGCATGACCACCGACAGCACCCCCGGCGACGGCACCGACGGCACTGACCTCACCGACCGCACCGACCCGTCCCCCGCCGCGTTCACCGCACTGCTGCGCTCCCTGCGCGTCTGGGACCCGCAGGCCACCGAGCTGCCCCCCTTCCACCCGGACACGGCCCCCGCCGAGCCGCTGCCGCTGTTCCGGCGCTGGTTCGCGGAGGTCGCGGCGGCCGGGCAGCCGGAGCCGCACACCATGTCGCTGGCCACGGCGGACGCCGACGGCACACCGGACGTACGGACGGTGATGCTGCACGGCGCGGACGAGACCGGCTGGCACTTCGCCTCGCACGCGGGCAGCCGGAAGGGACGCCAGCTGGCGGCCCGGCCGTACGCGGCGCTCGGTTTCTACTGGACGGTACGGGGCCGCCAGGTGCGGGTACGGGGCCGGGTGACGACGGCGCCCGCGGAGGCCGCCCACGCCGATCTGCACGCCCGCTCCACGGGGGCGCTGGCCGCCGGGCTCGTGGGGCGGCAGAGCGAGGTGCTGGGGTCGTACGAGGAACTGGAGCGGGCCTCGCAGGCGGCCTGGGAGCGGGCGTCGCGCGAACCGGACGCGCCGGTGCCGTCGTGGACGGTGTACGTGCTGGAGCCGGACGAGGTGGAGTTCTTCCAGGGGGACGAGCGGCGGCGGCACGTACGGCTGACGTACCGGCGCCGGGGCGGGAGCTGGGTCACGGAGCTGCTGTGGCCGTGACGGGCTCGGGGTCCGTGGCGAGGCGGGCGTGCAGATGGACGTCCCGGAAGGCGTCGTGGCGCCCCGCCTCGAACATCGCGCCGCGGAGCGTGCCCTCGTAACGGAACCCGCAGCGCTCCCCGATCCGGCACGACGCGTCGTGCCCGAGGGCGTGTCCCAGTTCCAGGCGGTGCACGCCCAGTTCGTCGAAGGCGTGGCGCGCGGCCAGCCGGAGCGCCCGGGTGGCGACGCCGCGGCTGCGTGCCTCGGGGAGGACCCAGTAGCCGACGCGGGCGATCCGGAGGAAGTCGTCGATGTCATTGACGCCGATGTGCCCGAGCACATCGCCGCTCGCCTCGTCCGTGACGCAGAACGACGCGCTCCGGCCCTCCGCGTCCCACTCGGCCCGCAACCGCATCGACTCCCGCGCGTCCTCGATCGTCTCGACGAGCTTCACCGGCGTGTTCCACCGCCGGAACCCCGGGTCGGACAGTCCCTGCAACCACGTCTCGACATCCGTCTCGGACTCAGGGTCCCAGGGCCGCAACCGAAGTCCGTGGCCGCGCAGTTCGACGGAGGCAGGAAAGGAGTCGGGAGAGGAAGAGAAGTCGGGAGAGGAAGAGGGGTCGGCAGAGGGGAACGGCAACGGAGCGGACGGAGACGGGAACTGGTCTTCGATGTCGGCCATGGTCCCATTGAAACCCGTACGAACGTCCGCCCCGCGTCCGCCCCGCATCCGCCCCGCGTCCGGGCCGTGTCCGCCGGCTCAGGCGAGGCCCACCTGCGGGGCACCCCGCCGCCGGATCACCAGCGACATCAGCGCGGCCGCCGCGCACAGCGCCCCCGAGGCGTACCAGACGACGTCGTACGAGCCGAAGACGTCCCGTGCCACACCGCCGAGGAAGGCGACGAGGGCGGCGCCCACCTGGTGGGAGGCGAGGACCCAGCCGAAGACGATGGCACTGTCGTCGCCGTACTGCTCGCGGCAGAGCGCGAGGGTGGGCGGAACCGTGGCCACCCAGTCCAGGCCGTAGAAGACGATGAAGAAGACCATCGGCAGATGGACGTCCGGCGCCAGCAGCATCGGCAGGAAGAGCAGCGAGATGCCGCGGAAGGCGTAGTAGACCGCCAGCAGCCGGCGCGGTTCGAAGCGGTCGGTGAACCAGCCGGAGGCGATCGTGCCGAGGACGTCGAAGACCCCGATGACCGCGAGGAGCGAGGCCGCCGCGGTGACGGGCATGCCGTGGTCGTGGGCGGCGGGCACGAAATGGGTCTGGACCAGGCCGTTCGTGGAGGCGCCGCAGATCGCGAAGGACCCGGCCAGCAGCCAGAACGGGCCGGTCCGCACGGCCGAGGACAGCACACTCACCGCACGTCGCGCGGCCCCCGGCACGGGCGGCGGCTTCGGCACGAACTCCCGCGCCCCGTAGGGCTTCGCGCCCACGTCCGCCGGGTGGTCCCGCAGCAGCAGCCAGACGAAGGGCACGACGGCCAGCGCGGCGAGGGCCACCGTGACGGCGGCCGGGCGCCAGTTGCGCCCGTCGTCCATGGAGATGATCCAGGACAGCACCGGCAGGAAGATCAGCTGACCCGACGCGGAGGCCGCCGTGAGGATGCCCGTCACCAGGCCGCGCCGCTCGGTGAACCAGCGGTTGGTGACCGTCGCGGCGAAGGCCAGCGCCATCGAGCCCGAGCCGAGGCCCACCAGCAGGCCCCAGCAGAGCATGAGCTGCCAGGCCGAGGTCATCCACACGGTGGCGCCCGAACCGACGGCGATCACGGTCAGCGCGACCGCGACGACCCGGCGGATGCCGAACCGGTCCATCAGCGCGGCCGCGAAGGGCGCCGTCAGGCCGTACAGCGCCAGGTTGACCGACACGGCGGCGCTGATCGTGCCGCGCGACCAGCCGAACTCCTCATGCAGGGGGTCGATGAGCAGGCCCGGCAGGGAACGGAAGGCGGCCGCACCGGTGATCGTCACAAAGGTGACGGCGGCGACGAACCACGCCCGGTGGATGCGGAAGCGGGCCCGTCGCGCGGGTCCGGGATTCTCGACGGCTGCCGCGACTTCGGCCGCGTCCCGGGCCTCGGGCGCAGCTGCGGACTCGGATGTCTGGGTCACGTCATAGAGCATCCGGGTCCCGGCCGCTCCGTTCGAGTGGCCCGAAGGACAGCATTCACTAGGATCGGGCCATGACGAACTCACCGTCCGCCCCGCCCCCGCACCGCCTCCACCGCGTGGTCGTCCTGGCCCTCGACGGCCTGCTGCCCTTCGAGCTGGGCATACCGCAGCGGATCTTCCGGCGGGCCAAGGACGCCGAGAAGCGGCGTCTGTACGAGGTGGTGACCTGCTCGGTGCGTCCGCCGGGCCCGGTCGACACGGACGCCGACTTCGCGATCCTCGTGGAGAACGGCCCGGAGGCCCTGGCCACCGCCGACACCGTCGTCGTCCCGGCGTCGTACGAGCTCGGGCCGGTGTACGAGGAGGGCCGGCTGACCGATGAACTCGCCGCGGCGCTGGGCCACATCCGGACCGGCACCCGGATGGTCGCCATCTGCACGGGCGGGTACGTCCTGGCCGCCGCCGGGTACCTGGACGGGCGCCCGGCGACCACGCACTGGGCGTCCGCCGAGCACTTCCAGCGCCTCTTCCCGAAGGTCGAGGTCGACGCGGACGTCCTCTTCGTCGACGACGGCGACGTGCTGACCTCCGCCGGAGTCGCGGCCGGCATCGACCTGTGCCTGCACATCGTGCGGCGCGACCACGGCACCGCGGTCGCCAACGAGGTGGCCCGGCGCACGGTCGTACCGCCCCACCGGGACGGCGGTCAGGCGCAGTACATCGAGCGGCCGGTGCCCGAGCCACAGGCGGCGAGCACGAGGAACGCGCGCGCGTGGGCACTGGGACGGCTGCACGAACCGCTCCAGCTGCGCGATCTGGCGGAGCAGGAGTCCATGTCGGTGCGTACCTTCACCCGCCGGTTCCGCGAGGAGGTCGGCGTCAGTCCACTGCAGTGGCTGACCCAGCAGCGCGTCGAACGGGCCCGGCAGCTGCTGGAGTCCAGCGATCTGTCCGTCGACCAGGTGGCGCGGGACGCCGGTTTCGGTACGGCCCAGTCGATGCGCCAGCATCTGCAGGCGGCCCTCGGGGTGACGCCGACCGCGTACCGGCGTACGTTCCGCGCGCGGGGCGCCCGGCTCTGAGCCGGAGGTGGAGCCGGAGCCGGAGCCGGATACAGAGATGGAGCCGGAGCCGGAAGAGTTGTCCACAGCCTGTGGAGGGCAGCGATCAGAGACGCGCAGTCGCAGGAGAGTTCCGGCTGGCGGCGCGCCACTGCCCGCCCCGAGCACGGCATCGCGCGCCGCCATCCGGCTCCGGCGTACTCGCCCGCTCCCCGGAAGACCCGCCGGAGCGGGTCGTCCGTCCCTGTGGGAGCCGGCACCGGTCACGACCCACACTCGTCGAGGGCTCCCGTCACCGGACCCCTCGTCGTCCCCTCACGGCGAATCGCTGAACACAAGCGTGATCAAACGGACACGGTACGTCAACACCCCTTCGGGGATTTGACGGTTAATGCCCTTTTCATGACGGCGCGTACAGGAGCACATCCCGGCGCATTTCACCGCGCCCACCACCATGCCAATCCGGTCTCGTGCAACAGCGCGCAGGCGTATGCGTCACGGGCGGACGATCCGTGGATCCGTCTCACACGGCTTCGTACGTCAGCCCCTGGCAGGCCACCGGGACGGCGGAGGGCACGGCGGAGGGGACGGTGGTGTGTTCGGCAGCGGGCGCGCACCGGTCCAGTTCGCACCAGATGCGCTTGCCGACGCCCTCCGCGCTCCAGCCCCAGCGATCGGCGAGCACCTCGACGAGGGACAGGCCACGCCCGTTGGTGTCGTCGCCCTCCGCGCACCGCGGCACCGGGGGCCGGGCACAGGCGTCGGCCACTTCCAGGCGGACGGTCCCCGCCGCCTCACCGGGCGGTTCCTGCAGCAGCAGCCGGAGCACCGCCGGACAGCCGGTGTGCACCACGGCGTTGGTGACCAGTTCGGACACGAGCAGGATCAGCGTCTCGGCCAGCGGTTCGTCGGCCCCTATCCCGGAGCCGGCCAGCCGCGACCGGGCCCACTTACGGGCGCGCCCCACCTCCGCGGGGTCGGGCCGGACCTCCAGTTGCACTTGAAGCACCTGCACCGCTCACACCATCCGAACCGGCGGACACATCGCCTCGCGCCTAGACAAGGCCACGATCGTGGTCATCTTCTGATCGGCCATCGTTGCGGCCACTGTTTCCATGGCCGACATTGGGATCACCCAGCGTGATCCCCATACTCTCCAGCATGGTTGACGTAGAGTCACCCCAACAAGCGCTTCGGGCATATTCCAGCGCGAAGGAGTACGCCTGCGGCATACTGTGCGACGCTCGCGGCGGCGAGTCGAACAGGCGGGAGCATGTCCTCGCCCACCTCGGCGAGCGGCGCCCGTCGCCGGGATCCGGGATCGCCTCAAGGGCGACACCGGGACGGTTCGGCCTGGGAACCACTCGCATTTCACCCAAGGTACCGGAGCAGACCTCCGACTCCGGGCTGTGACAAGTCACGCGTGGGGAACGACCCGATATCTACGCTCGGTGATTTCCGCGCTCGGGAGCGACACCGGAGGCCGCTCCCGCAGCATGCGGGGAAGTACGACGGCTGTGACGGTCGCGCGGGGGGCGTACGGCGGCTCCCGCGAGGGGACGTACGGCGGCTCCGCGGAGGGGCCGCGCAGGCACGCGGAGGGGACTACTCGGGCACCGTGAAGTAGCGCGCGAACGCCGTCACGATCTCCCTCTCCCCCACCTTGCCGTCGGCGTCGGCGTCGAGGCCCGCGGCGACGGCGGCGGCGATCTCCTCGGGCACGCCGAGGGCTCTGAGGACACGCACGATGTCCTCGACCGTGGCCGAGCCGTCGCCGTCGGTGTCCGCGACGGCGAGGGCCGCATGCAGGAAGGGCCGGGCGATCTCGGCGAACCGGTCGGGGTTGTCGCGCAGTCGCTTGACCGCGCCGTTCACGAACTCGTCCCGGGTGATGCGCTGGTCGCCGTCCCGGTCCGCTATCCCGGCCATGCCCTGCCAGAAGGCCTCGGCACCGCCGTACAGGGCCTGTCCCTTGTCGGACCGGGGCGTGGTGGCGAACTCGGCGAGGACGGCCTTGGCCGCCGCGCTGAAGTCCTCCCGGTCGATCCAGCCGTTGCCGTCCTGGTCGAAGGTGGCGAACCGGGCGGCGATCCTGCGCTCGTACTCGGTGCTGACCATGTCTGTTCGGGCCCGCCTTACGTCATCACGTGGGGTGTCTCGCACGGAGCGTACGACGTCAGGCGTCATGCCGGGGACGGGAAACGACGCTCGTGCCAAGACCGGAGGAATTACGCAACAACATCTCGGTGCAGCGGTACAGCGGTGCGGTGAAGGGGCGCTTGCGGTGAAGTGACGCCGTGGTGGTGCGGTGGGACGGTGGTGCGGTGGGACGGTGATGCGGTGGCACAGCGATCATGGTGCGGCGGTCCGCGCATGGTGGGCGTCACGCCGACAGTGGGCCGGCCTCCTCGTCGTCCGGGCCCGCACCGACGGCGGAGGCCACGTCCGGGTGCACGTCGAAGAGACGGCGGACACCGAGGGCACCGAGCACGCGGTTGACGTGCGCGCCCCGCCCGCGAGCGGCGGCGCCCGGCCCGGCCGTGCCCGCGGGAGCTCTCTCGGGCGGCAGGATCAGGCGCAGCCGGCCCTGGCAGGACCGTATGAGGCGGCGGGTGGCGATGAGGACGCCGACGCCGCTGGAGTCGCAGAAGACGACCTCCGACAGATCGAGGACCAGATCGCGGCGCCCGTCGGCCACGGCGTCGTGCACGCGCCGGCGCAGCACCGGGGACGTCACCAGGTCCATCTCGCCCGACACATGGAGCACGGCCCACATCCCGCCCTCTCCGTCGGTCACCTTGAGCGTCACACCACGCCTCTCAGTCGCCGGTCGCCGGAACTCCCGGAAACGGACCCCTCGATACCCCCGGAGTCGGGAGTCGCACACCCGGATCCCGAACTCCCGGATCCGGAACTTCCGCCAGTGGAACCGAAAAGCGGAAGCAGCCCCTTCGCTTCCCTCTGCGCGGCTGCCCCACCGTGATTCCCATGAAACACCGATGACTGGCCGAAAGTATGGGCCAAGACTAGCCATTTCAGGCGTGAACAGTCTCTTCCGAACTATTGCGGTCATGCTTGGTCGGTTCCGCGCAGGGTAGGCGCTTTCTCGTACGTGAAGACGACCGAAGAGCATCGGCGACCGGTCCATACCACTCCGGACCGCCTCGGGGGCGCACATTGCCGCAAAGGGGCGTGCGCCACGGGACGTGCCGACTACATTCAGGAGGACGGAGAACACCACGCTGGACGAGGAACGGCCCAGGCACGCGAGGGGGAGCGGCACATGGCGACGAACGACGCACCGCCCCGCTGGGACCGCAAGATGCAGCAGCGGCTGGCACGCGGCGAGGCGGCGGCGCTCGGCGAGCTGTACGACCGGTTCGCTTCGCTCGTGCACGGGCTTGCCCATCGCGTGCTCGGAGACGAACACGCAGCCGACGGAATCACACGCGAAGTCTTCGCCCATGTCTGGGAGAACCCCGAGTCGTACGACCCCAGGCAGGGCCCGCTGCGCTCCTGGGTCGCCACGCTCACCCACCGCCTCGCCGTGCGGCGCCTGCGCGACACCGAGGCGGGACGCATGGGCAGCAGCGGTGAGCTGGAGCGCAAGGTGCGCAGCGCCTCGGTGGCCGCCCGCGCCGACTACATCGTCACCTCCATGCCCGTACCGCTCCGCGCCGCCCTGGAGCGCGCCTACTTCCAGCGCCGCGACTACCGCCAGACCGCCGCCGACCTCGGCATCACCGAGGACGAGGCCCGCCGCCGGCTCCGCCTCGGCCTCCAGCTCCTGGCCACCGCCCACGACACGGGCCCATCGGGGGGACCACCCGGATACGGGGGTGCGGTGTGACCGGCGACGCGAACCGGTTCGAGGGGCACGGGGAGTACGGAGGGAGCGGGGAGAGCGGAGGAAGTGGGGAGAGCAGAAAGCACGGACAGAACGGGAAGCACGGGGAGAGCGGGAAGCACGGGAGTCGTGACGTGGAAGACGCGAGCGGCCCGCACGATCCGGGCGGCCCCGGCGCGGGAAGTGACGACGAGCACGACGACGCCCGGCCGCCCCGCATACCGTTGCCCCGGTCGTCCGTCGAGGACACCGGACTACCGCTGCCGGATGCCGTCCCGGCCGCCCCGAACCCTGGCCCAGCGCCTGCCCCGAACCCAGCCCCTGGCCCTGTCCCATCCCCGGACCCGGACCCGGACCCGGATCCCGTACCGCCTGTCCTGCCGCACCAGGTACTGAAGGCGCTGCTCGGGGCATGGGCCCTGGCCGCCTGCGCGCCGGAGGAGACGGCCGCCGTCGAGGCCCACCTCGGCACCTGCGGCTCCTGTGCCGAGGAAGCGCTGCGGTTGCGCGAGGCCGTGGGCCTGCTGCACCCCGCGGAGAGCCTCGACCTCGATCCGGGGCTGCGCAACCGCGTCCTGGAGGGCTGCCTCGGCCGCCGGCCGCCGCGCATTCCCGTGCCGGAGTGGGCCGTGCCGTACGACGCGGAGGTGGCGCGGCTGGACGCGCTGCTGCAGGACATCGGGGACGCCGACTGGCACACGCCCGTACGGCTGCGCTGGTTCGGGGACGAGGGCACGGCGATCCGACGGACGACCGTCGCCGGGGTCATCGCCCATCTGCTGATCGTCGACGGGCTGGTCGCGCTCGCGCTCGGCCTCGACGACCCCCTCCTGGCCCTCGGCGCGACGGCGGACGCCCCGACGCCCGAGGACCGCACCGAGGAGTACTGGCGGGCCGCCCGCTTCCCGCTGACGCGCCGGGTGCGCGGGCCGTGGCGCGAGCAGAGCCACGACCTGGTCCGTACGGTGTCCTTCGCGGGCAGCGGCTCCGGCCGGCTGGCCGTGCCGTACGGCGGTTTCGAGCTTCCGCTGCGCGACGCGATGGTGGACCGTGCCTTCGAGTGCTGGATCCACGCGGAGGACATCGCCGAGGCGGTGGACTACCCGTACGCGCCGCCCTCGCCGCGCCATCTGCACGCGATGATCGACCTTGCGGCCCGTATGCTGCCCGCCACCCTGGCCGGGCGGCGCCGGGCCGGGCTGGCGGCTCCGCCACAGACCCGCCACCTGGTGGCGGCGGGCGCGCCCGGCCGCAGTCTGCGCCTGGAGATCGAGGGACTCGGCGGGGGCGAGTGGCTGATCCCGCTCGACTCCCCGGCCGCCGTCGGCTCCGCCGCGCACGAGGTGGCGCATGTGGCCCTGGACGGTGTGGAGTTCTGCCGCCTGGCCGCGGGTCATGTGCCGCCGGAGGACGCGGCCGCCGGTCAGAACGGCGACCGCGAGGCGGTACGGGACGTGCTCTTCGCGGCCGCCTCGCTGAGCCGGATGTAGCGCCGTACGCCGCCTGGGACCTCTCCGGGCTCTCGGGGCTCGGCTCTCGGGCCTCTCGGCTCTGTCGGGCCTCTCGGCTCTCTCGGGCCTCAGGCGAAGACGACCGTCCGGCGCCCGTTCAGCAGGATCCGCCGCTCCGCGTGCCACTTCACCGCGCGCGCGAGTGCCTGGCACTCCACGTCCCGGCCGATGGCGACCAGCTGGTCGGGGGTCACGTCGTGGCCGACCCGCTCGACCTCCTGCTCGATGATCGGGCCCTCGTCGAGGTCGGCGGTGACGTAGTGCGCGGTGGCACCGATCAGCTTCACCCCGCGCGCGTGGGCCTGGTGGTACGGCTTGGCGCCCTTGAAGCTCGGCAGGAAGGAGTGGTGGATGTTGATGATCCGGCCGCTGAGCTGCTTGCACAGGTCGTCGGAGAGGACCTGCATATAGCGGGCGAGGACGACGAGCTCGATGTTCTCGCCGCGCACGATCTCCAGCAGCTGCGCCTCGGCCTGTGCCTTCGTGTCCCTCGTCACCGGGATGTGGTGGAAGGGGATGTCGTACGACGCCACGAGTTCGGCGAAGTCGGTGTGGTTGGACACCACGGCGGCGATCTCCACCGGCAGCGCGCCGATCCGCGCCCGGAACAGCAGGTCGTTCAGGCAGTGCCCGAACTTGCTGACCATGAGGACGACGCGCATCTTCTCGTCGGCCCGGTGGATCTGCCAGTCCATCTGGAAGGAGTCACCGATCGCCGCGAAGCTCGCGCGCAGCTTCTCCACGGTCACCGGGGACTCGGCCGAGAAGTGGACCCGCATGAAGAACAGACCCGTGTCGTGGTCGCCGAACTGCTGGCTGTCCTCGATATTGCAGCCGGTCATGAAGAGGTAACTCGACACGGCGTGCACGATGCCCTGCTTGTCCGGGCACGAGAGGGTGAGGACGTACTGGTCGGCGGGCGCCGCGGCGCGGGTGGACTGCTCTGTCATGCAGGACAGGGTCCCATACACGGGGCCGGGACAAGCAGCCGTCCCGCTCCCCGGACCGGCTCCGGCACCCGCATCCGTATCCACATCCGCACCGGCACCGGCACCGGCACCGGCACCGGCACCGGCACCACGGTGTCCGCGCCGGGCGGCTACGCCGTCCGCGTCAGGATCCGCAGCACCTCGAGCGTCTTCGGCGGCGCGTCCGGGTCCTCCCCGTCGCTCGCCGCCATCCGTACGTGCGCGTCCCGGGCCGCCCGCACCGCCTCCGGCCACCCGTGGTGGTCGAGGTACGCGGCCACCGGCGCGTCCGGTCCGACCTGGTGCATGATCCGCAGCACCCGCAGCACGGCCGTGTCGACGAGGGCGGCCTCCTGGGAGTCGCGGAAGATCGCGCCCACGTACTTCTCGGCGGACCAGTTGTCCAGCCAGGTGTCCTCCACCAGGCGGTAGACCGCGTCGGTGACGTCCCCGTAGCCGTCGACACCGGCCAGCCAGACGTCCCGCTGGAACACCGGATCGGAGAGCATGTGCAGCGCGGAGCGCACATTGCTGCGCCAGCGCCACCACGGCATGTCGTTCAGTGGCATGCCGCCCATGGTGGATGAGCGACGCCCGCGACGGGAAGAGTTGTCCGCACCTTGCACGGTCATCGATCGTACGTTCCTCACGGAAACGCGGTCATTGCCCCCCGCTGTTCACCTCATCGTCACCGCCCGTTGTCCACTCGTCACGGCGGGGTTGGCGATGTGGCGGAATCGTGCGTGTCCATGACCGGCAGGCGACCCATGCGCAACTTCCTCCCCTTCCGCACCCGGCCCGTCCGGAGCGCCCTGCTCTCCGCGGGAGCGGTCGCGGCCTGTGCGTCGCTCGCCGTCGGTTGCGGTGTCGTCCCCGGTACCACGGGGGGTTCCGGGGACGCGCCGATCACCGTCATGACGTGGGCACCCGAGAAGACCGCCGCCACCAACAAGCCCGGCATGCCGGCCATGGCCAAGGCCTACGCCCGCTGGGTCAACGCGCAGGGCGGCATCAACGGACACAAACTGCGGGTCCTCACCTGCAACGACCACAACGACACCGTGGGCGCCGCGAAGTGCGCCCGCCGCGCGGTCGATGAGGGCGTCGTCGCGGTCGTCGGCTCCTACAGCCAGCACGGCCGTTCCTCCCTCTCCCCGCTGGAGAACGCGGGCATCCCGTACATCGGCGGTTACGGCGTCACGGACGACGAGTTCACCAGCCCGACCTCGTATCCGGTCAACGGCGGCCAGTTCGCGCTCCTGGCCGGCCTCGGCGAACAGCTCGCCGATGCCTGCGGCCCGGTCGTACTCGTCCGCCCCGACTCGCTCGTCGGCGACACGATGCCGGTGCTCCTCGACGCCGGGCTGGGCACCGAGGACCACTCCGCCGTCACCGACCAGCTGGCCGCCGAGGACGCGACCGAGTACACGACCGCGTCCCAGAAGGCGCTGGAACAGGCCACCTCCGATCCGTCACGGACCGGCTGCGTGCTGCCCTCCCTCGGCGACCGCACCGCCACGTTCATGGACTCCTTCCGGCGCGTCCGCGAGGACTACCCCGAGGTGCGCACCGGAGCGGTGCTCGGCAGCGTCGACCAGTCGCTGATCGACGCCACCGGCGGGGCGTCGGGACCGTTCGAGGGGGCGTACGTCACCGGCTGGTACCCGGAGGAGAGCGACGAACGCTGGGACACCATGAACGACGTGATCAGCGAGCACGCCTTCGGCGACAACCGGATCGACGCCGCGGACCCGGGTGTGCAGACGACCTGGGTGGCGTACACCGTGCTCAAGGCGGTCGTCGAGAAGCTGGGCGACGGGGAGGTCAGCGCCGAGACCGTCCGCAAGGCCCTCGACGACGGGCTGGAGGTCAGCACGGGAGGCCTCACCCCGACGCTCCGCTGGCGCTTCGAGGACCTCATCGCGGCCGGCGACTTCCCGCGCCTCGTCAACGCGAACGTCACCTTCCAGGTCGTACGGGACGGCCGGCTGGTGGCCGCGCGGAACGACTTCGAGAGCGTGCTGGAGACCTTGGAGAACGCGGACTAGAACCGCCTGCCCCGCGCGCGCGTCATCGGCCACGCCCCTGGCTGCTCCCCCGGCCGTTCCCGCGGCTCGGTCACGGTCCCGCCCCGGCCGCTCCCGCCGTCACGGCTGCGTCACAGCTGCGTGGCCTGCCGCTGCGTCAGCCCGTACGTGGACGCGATGGCGTTCCACAGCTTGGCGGCCTGCTCCTTCTCGGCGCTGGCCGTGCCGCTGGCCGTGTTGCCGGCCTGGGTGTGGTGGGTGGTGCGGGCCTGACCCTTGTGACAGCCCTTCTTCTTGGCGGTCTCGCCCGCCCAGGCGGCGTAGTGGTTGTCGGCGGACTCGGACGCCTGCCAGGCCTTGGTGAGCGCGGTGGTCAGCGCCGCGTGGTTCGGCAGCTTGTCCACGGAGAGCTGCGACAGGCGGGTGACGAGATTCTTGCGCTGCTCGGCGGCCTCCAGCAGATCGGTGCCCGCCTGCTGGAGGTTGTCACACCCCTTGATGTTCTGCACCGCCCTGATCACGCTCTCCCGGCTGCTGCCGCTGTCCGCGAGCAGCTTGTCCAGGGCGACGGCCTGCTCCTTCGCCGGGTCGACGGTCGGGGACGGCGACTCGGCGGCCTCGGACGCGACGGCCGCCACGGTCCGGTCGGGGTCCTGCTCCTCGTCGCCGCCGCCGCTGGTGCCGAGCAGGGCGCCCGCGCCGACGCCGAGCACGGCGATGCCCACGCCGACGGCCGCGATCATCGGCACCCGTGAGCCGGTGCGGGCACGTCCGCCCTCGGCGTCGCGGCGGCCGGCGGCCCGGCCGCCGGCCGCGTGGGGAGCCGCCGGAGCCTGCGCGGACCACTGGTCCTGGCCCGTCCGGTGCGGCACCTGCGGCAGCTGTTGCGTGGCTTCCGCCGACGCACCGCCCGGCTCGCTGCGGAAGAGGTTGTCGAACACGTCCGGGTTGCCCCGGTCGTCGACCGCCCCGTTCCCGTACGGCTGCGGGGGCACGGTGCCCGGCTGCTGCTGGGCCGGTACGGGCGGGAGGTACTGCGTGGCCTGGGCGTCCGGGTACCCGGACGTCGGCAGCGGGCCGGCGCCCGGCCCGGACGCGGGGCCGGATGCGCGGACGCGTCCCAGGTTCCGCGTCGCGTCGGAGGGCGACTCGGGCGTGCCGGCCGCCTCGGGCGGAAGGGCCCCCGGGCCGACCGGCGGGATGTACTGCGTGGCGGCCTCGTCCACGGAGCCGGGCGCACCGGCGACGGGCGGGTGGTACTGGTGCGCCGCCTGGTCCACGGGGCCGGCGGGCACCGGGGGTATGTACTGGGTGGCGGCCTCCGCCACGGGCGGCAGCGGACCGCCCGGGACCGCGGGCGGCATGTGCCCCATCTGCTGCGGGGGGAGCCCTGCCCCCGCCGGTGCGCCGTACGCCTGCGCCCCGTACGCCGGGGGGTGCGCGCCGTACGACGGGGCCTGGGCGCCCTCGGGCGGCAGGGGTGCCGCGGCCGGCGGCTGTCCCTGCGCGCTCCACGGCTGGGCTGCCGAAGGATCCGGGACCCAGGGCTGGTCCCAGGCCTGGCCGCCGGCCGGGGCCGGGCCCGGCTGCTCGCCGGGAACGAGGGGCGCACCGCCGTCGGAGGGCAGCACGACGCCTTCGCGCGGGGCTCGCGCCGAGGGCTCCGCGCCCTGTCCACTCTGCGTCACCAGGACTCCTGCTGATGGGGGAACCTTCGAAATCGTCGGCTCACGCTACCGGGTCTCCACAAGCCGGTGCCACGCAGCACAGAGGCACCACAGTGTGATCAGCGCCTCCCTCGACACGGCGCCGCGGTGAAGTCCTGGCGGACGACGTGAGGCCCCTCACGGGGCCCCACCTCAGTATCAACGGCTTGGTGACCATTACGTGTTCACGCAGCCGCCTGAAGATCGAGCCGCGCGCCGAACTCCCGGACCACCGCCTCGTCCCGGAAAGGTTCCAGCCGCTGCTGGAAGTCGTCCAGGTACTCGGCGCCGCGGCCCGACCGCAGGGTGCCGAGCAGTTCGACCGCCCGCAGACCGGTGTGGCAGGCCTGTTCCACGTCGCGCTGCTGCACCTGTGCGGTGGCCAGCAGGACGAGCCCGATCGCCCGGCGCCGGGCCCGGGACTCGGGGTGCCCCGCCAGGGCCTCTTCGGCGCGCCGCGCGGCCGCCGTGGCCTGTCCCAGGTCGCGGTGGCAGTGCGCCAACTCGTCGGCGAGGTACGCCTCGTCGAAGTGCGCGATCCACGCCGGGTCGTCCCCGGACTCCGCGTCGGCCGACTCCATGGCCTCGACAGCCCGTCCGGCCGCCAGTTGCGCTGACCGCGCGTCGCCCATCAGCGCGTGGCCCCGTGCCTCGGCGGCGTGGAACATGGCCTCCGCGCGCGGGGTGACCCGCCCCCGTGCTCCTTCCTGCGCCGCGCGCGCCAGTTGCGCGATCTCTCTGGGATTGCCGAGCTGTGCCGCCAAGTGGCTCATGGACGCGGCCAGTACGTACCCTCCGTACCCGCGGTCGCCCGCCGCCTGCGCGAGCCGGAGCGCCTGGATGTAGTAGCGCTGGGCGAGACCGGGCTGGCCGGTGTCGACGGCCATGTACCCGGCGAGTTCCGTCAACCGCGCGACCGCCGCGAACAGCGCCCGCCCGACGGCCTCCCGGTACGAGCCCGCCAGCAGCCCGGACACCACGCTGTTCAGGTAGTGCACGACGACCGGACGCACATGCCCGCTGCCGTACTGGTGGTCGAGGTCCACCAGGGCCTGGGTCATCGACTTCACGGCGGCCACGTCGGCGGGTCCCACCCGCGGCCCGGCCGAGCGCGCGACCTGGGTGTCCGGCTGGGAGATCAGCCAGTCGCGGCTGGGTTCGACCAGCGCGGACGCGGCGACCGAGGAGCCGGAGAGGAAGTCCCGCCGACCCACGTCGCTGCGCCACAGTTCGCAGACCTGCTCGATGGCTCCCAGCACGGTCGGCGAGAACTGGAGGCCGACGCCCGAGGCTAGGTGCTTGCCGTTGGCCATCCCGATCTCGTCGATCGTGACGGTACGGCCCAGCTTCCGGCCGAGCGCCTCGGCGATGATGCCGGGTGCCCGGCCGCGCGGCTGCTGTCCGCGCAGCCAGCGCGCCACGGACGTCTTGTCGTAGCGCAGGTCCAGTCCGTGTTCCGCTCCGCACATGTTCACTCTGCGAGCGAGCCCCGCGTTGGAGCAGCCCGCTTCCTGAATGAGCGCCTGGAGCCGTTCGTTCGGCTGCCTGGCGACGAGAGGCCTTGCGGCCATGGCGTACCCCCTGAGGCTGCGGTGCCTGCCCATGCACCGAGTTGACGTTCCTTCAGCGGCTGGTCCCTGGTCGGCGGCACCCGGCGGGCACCCGCGTCTCTCACCGCCGTACGCACCGAAGGGATCCGGGCGTGAAGATCAATGCCCCGCGGACATACCGAGAATGCGAGACATACGAGGTTTGCCGGGGTAAAGGCGGCTACCGTCCCCCACACGTGGTTACCCAGCGTCTGCCGCTCTTCCTCCCGCGCGCCCCCACATGTGCACCCATGCGCCCCGGACACCGAAGGGATGCTCCTCCCCCGCGCACGCGACATCCGTAACCCCTGCTGGCAGCTAGAGTTGTGTTCATCGTGGAAGAGACCATCGCGGGCCCCGATACTGCCCAGATTCCGATGCAGCGCGGCGAATCGCTTGTGGAAGCCGCCGCACGTTACGCCGAAGAACGCCACTGGGACGTGTTCCCCGGGACCTGGCTGGAAGCCGTCGACGGGGTGCAGCGGTGCTCCTGCGATCAGCCGGCCTGCGCCACCCCCGGCGCGCACCCCGCGCGCGAGGACTGGGCGGCCCAGGCGACGGGCAGCGCGACCGTCGCGCGCCGGATGTGGTCCGAGCAGCCGGCCGCGTCCATCCTGCTGCCGACCGGACACGCCTTCGACGCGCTCGACGTCCCCGAGACCGCCGGGCTCCTCGCGCTGGCCCGGATGGAGCGGATGGATCTCACGCTCGGCCCGGTGACCTGGACACCGGACCGGCGTATGCAGTTCTTCGTGTTGCCCGGCGCCTCGGCGAAGGTCCCCGATCTCGTACGGAAGCTGGGCTGGTCCCCGCTGTCCCTCGACCTGACCGCGCTCGGCGAGGGCGCGTACGTGGCGGCACCGCCGACGCGGTACGGGTCCCGGGGTCCCGTGCAGTGGGCGCGCCGCCCCACCGCGGCGAACCGCTGGCTGCCGGACGCGGAGGAGATCATCTCCCCGCTGGCGTACGCCTGCGGGCGGGACGGACGGCGCTGACCGCCCGGCCCGGCACGAGGGACGGGAGCGGCGCGTTCCGCGAGGGTCGGCAGCCGTAACACCACCGGATGCCGGCGGGCCCTCGTATCGTGATCGCATGACTGAGGGTTCAGCAGGCGCGTCGGCCGTACGCGTGCGGGGCCTGTGGAAGCGGTTCGGGGATCAGGTCGCCGTCGCGGGCATCGACCTGGAGCTGCCCGCGGGCCGCTTCATCGGCCTGGTCGGGCCGAACGGGGCGGGCAAGACGACCACCCTGTCGATGCTCACCGGTCTGCTCCGCCCCGACCAGGGCACGGTCGAGGTCGTGGGGCACGACGTATGGCGGGACCCGGCCGAGGTCAAGGCCCGCATCGGTGTCCTCCCCGAAGGACTCAGACTCTTCGAACGGCTCTCCGGGTGGGAACTCCTCACCTACACGGGCAGGTTGCGCGGCCTGCCCGGGACCGAGGTCGACCAGCGCGCCGCCCAGCTCCTCGACGTCCTCGACCTCGCCGGTGCCCGGCACAAGCTCGTCGTCGACTACTCGACGGGCATGCGCAAGAAGATCGGTCTCGCCGCGGCGCTCCTCCACAATCCCGAGATCCTCTTCCTGGACGAGCCGTTCGAGGGCGTCGACCCGGTCTCGGCCCAGACCATCCGCGGCGTCCTGGAGCGGTACACCGCGTCGGGCGCCACCGTCGTCTTCTCCTCCCACGTCATGGAACTGGTCGAGTCGCTGTGCGACTGGGTGGCCGTCATGGCCGCGGGCCGCATCCGCGCGCACGGCCCGCTCGCGGAGGTACGGGGCGACGCGCCCTCGCTCCAGCGGGCGTTCCTGGAACTGGTGGGGGCGGGCGGCCGGGACGCCGGTACGGATCTGGACTGGCTGGGCGGCGGCCCGCGATGAGGACGGCCACTCCCGCGCGCGAGCGGCCGGGGAGGGCCCCGGTGCGCTCGATGACACCCGTCTTCGTACGGCTCAAGCTGTCCCTGCTGCGCAACGGGCTGCGGCAGTCGGCCGGGCGGCGCGCCGCGTACGCCGCCTCCGTCGCCCTCGTGCTGCTGTTCGCCGCCCTGCTGCTGCTCGGCCTGGTCGCGCTGCGCGGCCACGCGCACGCCGCCTCGGTCACCGTGCTGCTGACGGCCTTGCTGGCCCTCGGCTGGGCCGTGATGCCGCTGTTCTTCCCGAGCGGCGACGAGACTCTGGACCCGACCCGCCTGGTGATGCTGCCGTTGCGCCCGCGCCCTCTGGTGCGGGCGCTGCTGGTGGCGTCCCTGGTGGGCGCGGGGCCGCTGTTCACGCTGTGCCTGCTGGTCGGTTCGTCGATCGCGGTGGCGCGCGGGGCGGCCGCGTACGCCGTGTCCGTGGTCGCCGTTCCGCTGGGGCTGCTGGTGTGCGTGGCGCTCGCGCGGGCCGTGGCCGCCGCCAACATCCGCCTGCTGAGCAGCCGTAAGGGCCGCGACCTCGCCGTGCTCAGCGGTCTGGTGATCGCGATCGGTGCCCAGATCGTCAACTTCGGGGCACAGCGGCTCGGTTCGGCCGGGCTCGGCCGGCTCGACCCGGTGACGGACGTCCTGGGCTGGGTGCCGCCCGCATCGGTGATCGCCGGGGTGGACGCGGTGAGCGAGGGGGCGTACGCCGGTGGCGCGGCCCGGCTCGCCCTGAGTGCCTTGGCCCTGGCGGGGCTGCTGGCCCTGTGGTCGCGCAGTCTGACCCGGCTGATGACCTCGCCGGACGGCTCGACCCTGCCGTCCGCGGAGCGGGGCGCGCGGGACCGGTCGCGCTCGGCGGGGCTCGGCCGCCTCCTCCCCCACGGCCGTACCGGCACCATCATGGAGCGCAGCCTGCGGTACGTGTGGCGCGACCCGAAGACCAAGGCGGCGTGGGTGACCTCGCTGGCGATCGGCCTGATCGTGCCGGTCTTCAACGCCCTGCAGGGCACCGGCTCGATCTACTTCGCGTGCTTCGCCGCCGGGATGCTGGGGATCCAGATGTACAACCAGTTCGGGCAGGACACCTCGGCCTTCTGGATGGTCGCGCTGACCATCTCCTCGCCCCGGGACGCATACGTGGAGCTGCGCGGGCGGGCGCTCGCCCTGCTGGTGATCACGCTGCCGTACGCGACGTTCGTGACCGTCCTGACCACCGCGCTGCTCGGCGACTGGGCCGCGCTGCCGGAGGCGCTGGGCCTGTCCTTCGCGCTGCTCGGCGCGATGCTGGGCACCGGCGCCTGGTCCTCGGCCCGTTTTCCGTACTCCATCCCGCAGGAGGGCTACAAGAACGTCGCCCCCGGTCAGGCGGGCCTCGCCTGGATCTCGATCTTCGGCGGCATGGTGGCGGCCGCCCTGCTGTGCCTGCCCGTCATCGCCCTGGTCATCTGGCTGCATGTGTCGCCGGGCGGCGGTGACTGGACCTGGCTGCTGCTGCCGCTGGGCAGCGCGTACGGGGCGGCCGTCGGGGTGCTCGGGCTGCGGCTGGCCGCTCCGCGGACGTCCGCGCGGCTGCCGGAGATACTGGCGGCGGTCAGCAAGGGCTGAGGAGCGCCGGCAAGGGGCTGGGAGGAGGTCGGCCCAAGGGGTGAGGGGGGCGACCAGGGCCGCAGGGGAGTCTGACGGTGTCCGGGGCGGGGCACAGCGCGGTGAGGGCGCCGTGCTCGAGCCGGCGATCCCGGTCTCCGCGGACGCACCGTGCTATTCCTGCGGTTCTTCCTGCGAGTCGTCCAGGCCCCAGGGGTCGCGGAGGCTGTCCAGGAACGGTTCGATGGCCGTGCGCCAGGCCTCCGGCTGGTCGTAGTGGACGAGGTGGCCGGCCTCGGCGACCTCCGCGTACTCCCCGCGGGGCAGGACGCGGACCATCTCCTGGGACTCGGCGCGGCCCAGCTCGCCGTCGAGGCCGCGCACGACGAGCGTCGGGCAGCGGACCTGGGCGAGTTCCTCCCAGTGGGCGTCGTACACCCATGCCTGGCGGGACCTGAGCATCAGCTCGGGGGCGAAGACGGGGCGCCAGCCGTCCGGGCACTCGTGCATGACCTCGGCGTAGAACTCACCGCGGGCGGGATTGCGGCGCTCCACCCAGGGGTCGTCCTCGCCGAACCACTTGCGGACGTCGGCCAGTGTGGCGAAGGGCAGGGGCCAGGCGCTGAACCAGCTCTCCCACTCGCGCTGCGAGGCAGCGCCCAGCGCGGAGGCCCGCATGTCACAGATGATCAGCCCGCGCACCAGTTCCGGATGCTTCGCGGCGAGCTGCCAGGCGGTCAGCGCGCCCATGGCGTGGCCGATGACGATGGCCGGGGCGAGGCCGAGCTGTTCGAGGGCCGCCGCGGCGTCGTCGACGTACGCCTCGCGCGTGTACTCGCCGTCCACCGGCTTGGCGCTCTGGCCGTGACCGCGCTGGTCGAGCGCGACGGCGCGGTGCCGCTCGGAGAGCCAGCGGGCGGTGGACGCCCAGTGCGAGGCACGGCCCATCAGGCCATGCAGTAACAGCACGCCCGGCGCCCGCGCCGTCCCGCCGGCGCCGGTCCCTGACTCTCCCGGCGTACCGATCCCGTCGGGGTCGTCCCGGCCGCCCGTCCCCGGCAGATCCACCCCCGGCGGATCCGCCTTGGGAGGGTCGGCGAACTCCCAGGCAGCGAGACGCAGACCGCCCGCTCCCGTCACGTCGATGCGCCGCACCATTGGCACCCCCAGGCTCCGCTCGGACCGCACGCTCCCGCTCGAGCCGGCCGGTCCGGTCTTCCTCACCGCTGTCGCTCTGCTGCTCCTGCTTGATGTCTTGCTGTGCGCGCCGCCCGTTCCCGTGCCGGCGGACGCCCGGTGATACACGGCGCGCTCCCCGTGCTGTGCGTGACGTGCGCACCCCCCGGCGCCCGCCTCCCGCTCCGGCGACCGCGCCGACCGCGCACGCAGAGTGCCCTCACCCAGGCACCCCTACGCTATCGAATGGATATTCGAAAGTGGTGTTCCTGGCGGCAACACCCCTCATTCGAGTGACCCCTCTCAAGGATTGCCCGCCGCCGCCGAGGGGAGATCTTCAGCGGGGGGCGGACCGCTCGGGGAAAACGGTCCGAGGGGAATGACCCTGAGAGCTCGGGGCTCCGGGTCAGCACAGGGGAGGACAGGCCCCGGCGCCGCAGGGCGCCGGGGCCCTTCCACGTCTGCGCGGCACATCATCCCGCCCCCTCTCCGGCCACCGGGACACCGCTGCCGCGGGCGGCCAAGAGTCCTCGGTCATATGCCTCATGCGCAAGCCTCGCATGCGAACGCCCGGAGCGCTGCGATTCGGCGTACTGAATCTTGGGTCAGATCCGGCCGCCGACGCGTCACAACTGCCGCTGCGGCCGCAGCAGTTACCTGCGCCCGGGGCGACCTCGCAGGCGGCGGCCGTGACGCCCGGTCCGGGCACGGCGCCGAGGGGGTACCGGCGGGGCGGTGATCCGGTGTCTGAGCAGTGGACAGATCCATGCCCCGTGCGTTGACGGTGCGATGGGTCAGCGCTTGGCGACGAACACGTGGGAGGCGACCTCCGTCTCCAGCTCCGCCGCCTCGCCGCCGCTGCCCACCAGCACTCCGCCCGCCGACTCCGTCACGCTGACCACGGAACCCGGCTGCACGCCCGCCCGCCGCAGCGTGTACATCAGCTGCGCGTCCGTCTGGATCGGCTCGCCGATGCGCCGCACCACGACCGTCTTGCCCTCCAGGCCCGGGTCGAGATCGGCCAGCGACACCATGCCCTCGTCCAGGAACGGGTCCGCGCTCCCCTTCTCGCCCAGCTCCTCCAGGCCCGGGATCGGGTTCCCGTACGGCGACTCGGTCGGGTGGCGCAGCAGCTCCAGCACCCTGCGCTCCACGGCCTCGCTCATCACGTGCTCCCAGCGGCAGGCCTCCGCGTGCACCTGCTCCCACTCCAGGCCGATCACGTCGACGAGCAGGCACTCGGCGAGGCGGTGCTTGCGCATCACGCGCGTGGCCAGCCTGCGCCCCTCCTCCGTGAGCTCCAGGTGGCGGTCCGGGGCGACCGACACCAGACCGTCGCGCTCCATGCGCGCGACCGTCTGGCTGACCGTCGGACCGCTCTGGTCGAGCCGTTCGGCGATCCGGGCGCGCATCGGGACCACACCTTCCTCCTCCAGTTCGAGGATGGTGCGGAGATACATCTCCGTCGTGTCGATCAGTCCGGACATACGTGCCCCTCGATGAGATTGCCGAGGGCTCGACGGCTCCCCGGCGTGTGCGCTGGCCCTGCATTCAATTCTGCCGGATACCACTGACAACCGTGCCGCGCCGTGGGGAGCACGGGGTCACCGACCGAAGTCACGCCGCCGGCACGGTCACCGCCGCGGCCGGGCTCCGAGCCGTGGCCGCCGTGGTCACGGTGCCGGTCACGGGATCGCCGTATCGCGTCCGAGCCCATCCGACCGTACACCTGTACGGGATGGGTCCGCGCCAATCTGCGCGGCCGTACGGTGCGGGCCCGTTGCTCGTACGGTGCGGGATCCACCGTCGTACGGGGCAGGATCGCGCCCCGCTCCGGCCGTGCCCGCGCGCGCGTCGTGCCGCCGCCGATCCGGACGTATTGACAGCGCACTGGTCCAGACCGCAACGTGATCCGCGACACGACGGGACGCACCGATGTCGGAAGGACCCATCCGGATGGGCGACAGCACGCTGGCGGAGCAGTTCTTCGACGCGGCGGCGGAGCTGCTGCGGCGGGTGCGCGACGAGGAGGCGGAGTCCGTCGCGGCGGCCGGCACCCTGATCGCCGACACCGTGGCCGACGGCGGCCGGCTCTTCGCCTTCGGCGCCGGCCACTCCTCGCTGGCGGCCCAGGACGTCGTCTACCGCGCGGGCGGCCTCGCCCTGATGAACCTCCTCGCGGTCCCGGGCGTGGTCGGCGTCGACGTGGTCCCCGCGACGCTCGGCTCCGCGCTGGAGCGGGTCGACGGGCTGGCGAGCGCCGTCCTGGACACCAGCCCGGTGCGCGCCGGCGACCTCCTCGTGGTCATCTCCCTGTCGGGCCGCAATCCCCTCCCTGTCGAGATGGCGCTGAACGCCCGCGCGCTGGGCGTGAAGGTCATCGGCGTGACCTCGGTGGCGTACGCCGCGCGGACGACGTCACGGCACGGGTCCGGGACCTTCCTCAAGGACCACTGCGACCTCGTCCTGGACTCCAAGATCGCCCCGGGGGACGCGGAGCTCACCGCCGACGGTGTGGCGGCTCCCTTCGCCCCCGCCTCCACCGTCGTCACGACCGCCCTTCTCCAGGCGGTCATGGCCACGGCGGCGGGCTCCCTCGCCGACCGCGGCATCGAGCCCCCGCTCCTGCGCTCCGGCAACGTGGACGGCGGGCACGACTGGAACGCGCGCGTGCTGCGCGAGTACGGGGACCGGATCTTCTACCGGCACGGGCGCTGAGCACCCCGCCAGGGGTCCGCACAAGGTTCGTGAGGCCGAAATCCTGCGGACAACCGGCGTACAACGATTTCCTTCAATCTTGCGGGAACCCGCTGTGGGCTGAGTCACGTTCAAGTTGAATGATTGCGAAGGAGCGAACCGCCGCCGCGCCGAACGTGCGGACACAGCCTGCAGGGGGTTCAGGTGAGTGCTTCCCGGCGTAGTGGGGCCACGGACGAACTCGGGCCGGAAGAGCCCGAGCGCGACGGGTCCGATCTGCTGGCCGCGCTGCTCGACGGCATGGACGCCGCGTTGTGCGCCTTCGACGCCCACGGCACGGTCACCCACTGGAACCGCGAGGCCGAACGCATCCTCGGCTGGTCCGCCGCCGAGGCGGTCGGCCGCCAGGGCTTCGCGGGCTGGGCCGTACGGACCGCGGACGCCGCGGAGGTCGAGGCGCGGCTGATGTCCGCCATGCACGCGCCCGGGCGCCAGGTCCACGAGTTCGCGCTGCTCACCAAGGAGGGCGGACGCGTCCTCGTCCGCACCCAGTCCGCGGCCGTACGGGGACCGGACGGCAAGCCCGCCGGTGTCTACTGCGCCTTCAGCGAGGTGCACGCGCAGATCGACCTGGAGCGGTCGATCGCCCTCAGCGAGGCGCTGTTCGAGGACGCGAGCTGGGGCGTCGTCCTCGTCGACGCCGATCTGCGGCCCGCCGTCGTCAACGCCCACGCGGCGAGCGCGTTCGGCATCGGGCGCACGGCCGTCCTCGGGCGCCCGCTGGGTGAACTGCTCACCCAGGGCGTGGAGGAGTTGGAGAGCGTCCTGACCCATGTCCTCGCCGAGGGAGCACCGCCCGCCCCCGCCGAGTTGTGGGTGGGGGTCCGCGCCCCCGAGGGCGAGCGGCGGCGCTGCTGGCGCAGCGGCTTCCTGCGCCTCGCCTCACCGCTCGCGGAGGAGCCCGTCCCCCTCGGCGTCGGCTGGCTCTTCCAGGACGTCACCGAGGCCCGGCAGACCGAGCAGGAGGCGTCCCAGCTCCGCTTCCGCACCAACCAGCTGCACCGGGCCGCCCGCGCCGCCGCCGAGTGCGAGGACCCCGTGGAGGCCGTCACCGTCCATCTCGACTACGCCCTCGCGGGCTTCGCCGACCATGCGCTGATCGACCGCGTGGTGGGGCGCGATCCCGCGGCGGGCGACGACGTCCCCGTACGGCTCGTGCGCGTCGCCGCCACACCCACCGGCGCCCCCGGTCCGAGCCGGCTCACCGGCCATGCCGGCGTTCCGGTCCGTTACGCCGAGGGCCACCCCGCCCTCCAGTGCGTCGAGCGCGCCGGGTCCGTACGGGCCGACGCGGCCGGGGCCGGCCCGGAGGCCGACCGCGAGTGGGCCGCCGCCCGCCAGTGGCCCGCGGACACGGTGCACGCGCTGTGCGCGGTGCTGCGCAGCCGGGGCCGTGCCCTCGGCGTGGTGACGTTCCTCCGTGCCGCGGGCCGCACCCGGTTCGAGCGCGCCGACGCCGTGTACGCGGAGGATGTCGCGACCCGCATCGCGGGGGCACTGGATCTGGCGATGCTGCTCGGAAAATTCGGTTGAGCGGCGCGGGGATCCTTCTTAAGGTGTCGCGTACACAGAAGGGAGGTGATCGGGTAAATGAGTGAAACCCGGACGCGTGAGGTGGCTGCGGGCTAGCGGCCCGTCACCACACCGAGTGCGGTGCCGGACCAGCGCGTGAGACAGGCGCGCAGCCGGCCCAATCCCAAGCAGTCACCCGACCCGCAGGCTCGCCGGTACGTCCGGCCGGCTCCGCGCCGTGAGGCGCGGACCAGGGCCTGCGGGTCGTCTGTGTGTGTGCCCGGTACCGGCCGGTGTCAGCCGGCGATGTCCTCGTAGCCCGCGATCTCGCGCGGGTCCCGGGAGCCGGGGCCGACGTACCGCGCGGAGGGGCGGACCAGGCGGCCGGTGCGCTTCTGTTCCAGGATGTGCGCCGACCAGCCGGCGGTGCGGGCGCAGGTGAACATCGACGTGAACATGTGCGCGGGGACCTCGGCGAAGTCCAGGACGATGGCCGCCCAGAACTCCACGTTGGTGGCGAGGACACGGTCGGGGCGGCGGTTGTGGAGCTCCTCCAGCGCCGCCTTCTCCAGGGCCTCGGCGACCTCGAACCGGGGCGCGCCCAGCTCACGGGCGGTACGGCGCAGCACACGCGCGCGCGGGTCCTCGGCGCGGTAGACACGGTGGCCGAAGCCCATGAGGCGCTCGCCCCGGTCGAGGGCGCCCTTGACGTAGGCCTCGGCGTCCCCGGTGCGCTCGATCTCCTCGATCATGCCGAGGACGCGCGAGGGGGCGCCGCCGTGCAGGGGGCCGGACATCGCGCCCACGGCACCGGACAGCGCGGCGGCCACGTCGGCACCCGTCGACGCGATCACGCGCGCGGTGAACGTGGACGCGTTCATGCCGTGCTCGGCGGCGCTCGTCCAGTACGCGTCCACGGCGGCCACGTGCTTGGGGTCGGGCTCGCCGCGCCAGCGGATCATGAAGCGCTCGACGACGGACCGCGCCTTGTCGATCTCGCGCTGCGGCACCATGGGCAGGCCCTGCCCGCGCGCGGACTGGGCGACGTACGACAGCGCCATCACGGCGGCGCGGGCGAGGTCCTCGCGGGCCTGTTCCTCGTCGATGTCGAGAAGCGGCCTGAGGCCCCAGACGGGCGCGAGCATGGCGAGGGCGGACTGGACGTCGACGCGGATGTCGCCGGAGTGGACGGGAATGGGAAACGGTTCGGCGGGCGGCAGACCGGGGTTGAAGGCGCCGTCCACCAGCAGGCCCCAGACGTTGCCGAAGGAGACATGGCCGACCAGATCCTCGATGTCGACGCCCCGGTACCGGAGTGCGCCGCCCTCCTTGTCGGGTTCGGCGATCTCCGTTTCGAACGCGACGACTCCTTCGAGCCCGGCTACGAAGTCGGACATCAAGCGGCTCCTCATGATGTGTGCGACAGCTTGTGGGGTGGGGGTGGTGCTGTGAAGCGGGTGGTGCTGTGGGAAGTGGCGAGTGACGCTTCGTGAGGTGGTGCTTCGAGGGACGCTGCTGCGGGGGTTGGTGCGGTCCGTGATGACCTGGATCGGTGGTCTGAAGCGGGCGGGTGCCGACCGGTTCCGCGGTCGTCGCGGGACTCGCGGTCCGATGCGGTACTCCGGTGATGCCCCGTGCGGTCGGCGGTCATCCAACTGCACGGGTGCAGAACGATATCCCCGAGTGCCACCTTTGGGGAGTCTCCGCGGCACTGAGTGCCAGGTAGTGATGAAGGACACCCACCGCGCGCGCGGGGGCGCATACGGCAGGATGACCATGTGACCGACCGCGATCCCGTCCCCCCGCCGTCTCACCTCACCGTTCCGGACCCGGCCGCGATGCGCAAGCAGTACCGGGCCGAGGGGCTGGACGAGAGCGAGCTCGCCGGACATCCCATGGCACAGTTCGAGCGCTGGTTCCGGCAGGCCGCGGCCGAGGGGGCGGTGTTCGAGCCCAACGCGATGGTCGTCTCCACCGCGGACGCCTCCGGACGGCCGAGCTCCCGTACGGTGCTGATGAAGGCCTACGACGAGCGGGGCTTCGTCTTCTACACCAACTACGGCTCCCGCAAGGCCCGTGATCTGGCGGAGAACCCGTACGTCTCGCTGCTCTTCCCCTGGCACGCGATCGCCCGGCAGGTGATCGTCTCCGGCACGGCACGCCGTACGGGACGGGACGAGACGGCGGCGTACTTCCGCACCCGGCCGCACGGATCACAGCTGGGCGCGTGGGCCAGCGAACAGTCGTCGGTCATCCACTCACGGGCGCAGCTGGATCTGGTGTACGAGGACCTGCACGGCCGCTACCCGGAGGGCGAACAGGTGCCCGTGCCCCCGAACTGGGGCGGCTTCCGGATCGCGCCGCGGACGGTGGAGTTCTGGCAGGGGCGGCAGAACCGGCTGCACGACCGGCTGCGGTACGTGGCGGAGCCGGACGGGTCGTGGCGGGTGGAGCGGCTCAGTCCCTGACCGCGCGCGGTACGCCCCGGGGCGTCAGCCCAGCGCCTCGTCCAGGAGTACGGCCCACTGGGCGACGACCCGGTCGCGGCGGCCCGCGTCGTCCGTGAGGAGGTTGGCGAGGCCCAGGCCGCGGGCCATGTCCAGGAGGCCCTGCACGGTCTCGCGCACGCCGGGCACGGACTCGTCGGCGCCGAGCAGCTCGACGGCGATGCGGTGGGTCTCGCGGCCGACGCGGGCCTCCAGTTCGGTGACCCGGGGGCGCAGCTGGTCCTCGTTGGAGGCGGCGACCCACAGGTGCAGGGCGGCGCGGAAGAGCGGGCCGGTGTAGAGGTCGACCAGGGCGGCGACCACGGCGGGGCGGCCGGTGACCCCGCCGTTCCCGGCTCCCTCGGCTCCCCCAGCGCCCTCCGCTCCCCCAGCTCCCTCGGCGCCCTCGGGGAAGAGGGCGCGCAGGGCCACGGAGCGCTCTTCGGCGACGTACTCGACGGCCGCGGTGAACAGGTCCTCGCGGGTGGGGAAGTGATGCTGGGCGGCGCCCCGGGAGACACCGGCGCGTTCGGCGACGACGGAGACCGTGGAGCCCGCCCAGCCGTGTTCGGCGAGGCAGGCCACGGCGGCTTCGAGGAGGCGCCTGTGGGTGGCGCGGCTGCGGTCCTGCTTGGGCCCCCGCTCCTGTCCCGCGCGCGCCGCCTTGAGCCGCGGTTCGGCCGTGGCCGTGTCGCTCACACCGTCCATCCCGGATCCCGTCGTTCGAGGAAGGCCGTCATCCCCTCGCGGGCCTGCGCGGAGGAGAACAGCCGGGCCGAGAGCGCGGTCAGGTTCTCCGCGTCCCGGTCGAAGGTCTCCAGAACCCTAGCCGTGAGCAGCCGCTTGGTCTCGGCCAGGCCCTGGGGGGAGGCCCGGCGCAGACCGTCCAGGACGGGGGCGAGCACGTCGTCCACGTCGTCACCGGCCGCCGTGACCAGGCCGATGCGGGCCGCCTCGGCGGCGTCGAAGCGCTCGCCGGTGAGGTAGTACCGCGCCAGGGCGCGCGGATCGGTGCGGGGCAGCAGCGGCAGTGAGATGACGGCGGGGGCCACGCCGATGCGGACCTCGGTGAAGGCGAAGGTGGAGTCGGTGGAGGCGGCGGCGATGTCGCAGGCGGCGAGCAGGCCGAGGCCGCCCGCGCGGACGTGCCCGGTGACCCGGGCGACGACGGGTTTGCGCAGTTCGACGATCTGCCGGAGGAGGCCGACCAGCGCGTCGGGGTGCGGCGGGTCGCGCAGGTCGGCGCCCGCGCAGAAGGTGGTGCCGGTGTGGGTGAGGACCACCGCCCGGACGTCGCGGTCCTCGCCGCAGCCGGTGAGCGCGTCGGCCAGTTCCCCGACGAGCGCGGCGGACAGGGCGTTGCGGTTGTGCGGCGAGTCCAGGCTGAGGATCTCCACGGCACGCGCGCGTGTGCGGCCCACGAACGTCATGACCGCTCCCTCAGCCGCCGGCGGAGGATCTTGCCGGAGGCGGCGCGGGGGACGGCGTCGACGAAGGTGACGCGGCGGACGCGCTTGTACGGAGCGACGCGCTCGGCCACGTACGTCATGACGTCCCCCTCGGAGAGGTCCTTCGCGGTCGCTTGGCGGACCACATGTGCGTGCGGCACCTCGTTCCCGTCGTCGTTGTAGGTGCCGATCACAGCGGCGTCGGCGATACCGGGGTGGGTGAGCAGCAGGGCCTCCAGCTCGGCCGGGGCTACCTGGAAGCCCTTGTACTTGATCAGCTCCTTGACGCGGTCGACGATGAAGAGCCAGCCGTCGGCGTCCACGTGGCCGACGTCGCCGGTGTGCAGCCAGCCCCCACCGTCGATCATGGCGGCGGTGGCGTCCGGGCGGCCCAGGTAGCCCTTCATGACCTGGGGGCCGCGGATGAGCACCTCACCGGGTTCCCCGACGGGCACGTCCTCGGACGGGTCGTCCAGGGACACGATCCGCATCTCGGTGCCCGCGACGAGCTTCCCGACGGTCCCGGGAGGGGCGGACCGGGCCGCGTCCGCGTCCACGGGCACGACGTGGGTACAGGGCGACAGTTCGGTCATGCCGTAGCCCTGGCCGATGGGCGGCAGGCCGAGCCGTTCGGCGCAGGCCGCCGCCAGGGCCGCGTCGAGGGGGGCGGCCGCGCTGAGGATGTACTCCAGGGACGACAGGTCGTACTGGGCGACCGCCGGGTCCTTGGCGAGGGCGAGGACGATCGGCGGGGCCACGTACAGGCCGGTGATGCGGTGCGTCTCGATGGCGGCCAGGAAGGTGTTCAGGTCGAACCGCGGCAGGACGACGACGGTGGCCCCGCGTCTGAGCGGGGCGTTCATCAGGGCGGTGAGGCCGTAGATGTGGAAGAACGGCAGGACGGCGAGGATGCGGTCACCGGGTCCGCCGGTGACCATCGGGTCGAGCTGAGCGAGGTTCGTGGCGATGGACCGGTGGGTGAGCATCACGCCCTTGGGGACGCCGGTCGTGCCGGAGGAGTACGGCAGTACCGCGATGTCCTCGGCGGGGGCGATGTCGACCTGCGGCTCGGGCGCGGTGGTGGCGAGCAGGTCGATCAGCGAGCGGTGCCCCGGGGCGCTGTCGCAGACGAGGATCTCGCGTATGCCGCCCGCGCGTCCGGCGGCCGTGCGGGCGGTCTCCAGCAGCGGGGAGACGGTCACGAGCCAGCGGGCGCCGGCGTCGGTGAGCTGGGTGGCCATCTCGTCGGCCGTGGCGAGCGGGTGCACGGTCGTGACCGAGGCACCCGCGCGCGTGGCGGCGTAGAAGGCGGGCGGGAAGGCGATCGTGTTGGGGCTGTGCAGGGCGAGGACGTCGCCCTTGCGGACTCCCGCCTCGGCGAACGCGGCCGCCAGCCGCCGGTGGAAGTGGTCCAGTTGTCCGTACGTGAGGGTGGTGCCGTCGACGCCGTCGATCAGGGCCGGTGTGTCGCCGTGTTCGGCGGCGCCGCCGAGAACGGCTTCGTGGATGGGAAGGTCCACGGCCGGGACGTCTGCGTACTCGCTGCGGAACATCGGTTCCTCCTGCGGTGACCGGCTGCGGCGGGCAGCCCGTTGATCAGTACGACTTGGGCAGGCCCAGGGTCTGGTGCGAGACGTAGTTGAGGATCATTTCCCGGCTCACCGGGGCGATACGGGACACGCGCGCCGCCGTGATGAGCGAGGCGAGCCCGAACTCGTTGGTCAGGCCGTTGCCGCCGAGGGTGTGCACCGCCTGGTCGACGGCCTTCACACAGGCCTCCCCGGCCGCGTACTTGGCCATGTTGGCGGCCTCGCCCGCGCCGATGTCGTCCCCGGAGTCGTACAGGTGGGCGGCCTTCTGCATCATCAGCCGGGCCATCTCGAGCTCTATGTGGGACTGGGCCAGGGGGTGGGCGATGGCCTGGTGGGCACCTATGGGAGTTCTCCACACGGTGCGGTCACGGGCGTACTCGACGGCGCGCGCGAGCGCGTAGCGCCCCATGCCGATGGCGAAGGCCGCCGTCATGATCCGCTCGGGGTTGAGTCCGGCGAAGAGCTGGAGCAGGCCCGCGTCCTCGTCGCCCACGAGGGCGTCCGCAGGCAGCCGTACGTCGTCGAGGGTGAGCTCGAACTGCTTCTCCGCGGCGCGCAGCTCCATGTCGATGGGGCGCCGCCCGAAGCCCTCGGCGTCGCGCGGGACGATGAACAGGCAGGGCTTGAGACGGCCGGTGCGCGCGTCCTCGGTGCGGCCGACGATCAGCGTGGCGTCGGCCTGGTCGACGCCGGAGATGAAGACCTTGCGGCCGGTGAGCAGCCAGTCGGTGCCGTCGCGGCGGGCGGTGGTGGTGATGCGGTGGGAGTTGGATCCGGCGTCGGGTTCGGTGATGCCGAAGGCCATGAGGCGGCTGCCGTCGGCGAGTCCGGGCAGCCAGGCCCGCTTCTGCTCCTCGGTGCCGAAACGGGCGATGACGGTGCCGCAGATGGCGGGCGAGACGACCAGCATCAGCAACGGGGAGCCGGCGGCCCCCAGCTCCTCCAGCACGATGGAGAGCTCGCTGATGCCGCCGCCTCCGCCGCCGTACTCCTCGGGCAGGTTGACGCCGAGGTAGCCGAGCTTGGCGGCCTCGGCCCAGAGTTCGTCGGGGTGGGCTCCGGCGGCCACGGTGCGGCGGATGTAGTCGCGGCCGTAGCGCGCGCCGAGGGCGGCGACGGCCGCGCGGAGGGCCTTGTGCTCGTCGGTTTCGACGACGGACGTCATGAGATCTCCTCCTGTACGACGGCCAGCAGGGTGCCGACCTCGACCTGTTGTCCCGGGACTGCGTGCAGAACGGTGAGCGTGCCCGCGGCCGGGGCGGAGATCCGGTGCTCCATCTTCATCGCCTCCAGCCACAGCAGCGGCTGTCCGGCCTCGACCCGGGCGCCCTCGGCGAGGCCGTCGGCGACGCGGACGACCGTGCCGGGCATCGGGGCGAGCAGGGAGCCGGGCTCCTGCCGGTCCGTGGGCTCGGGGAAGCGGGGCAGGGCGGTGAGCTCGGTGGCGTTCACGTACACCTTGGTTCCGTACCGGGCGACCTCGTACTTCCGCCGCACGCCGTCGACTTCGAGGACGACCAGGCGGGCGTCGGCGTGGACGACGCGGACGCCGTCGGCGGTGAGGCCCTGGCGGGTGTGGCGGTAGTGGACCTCGTGCTCCTCGCCCGCCATGGCGTAGCGCTTGACCTGCGGCTGCGAGGGGACGTTGCGCCAGCCGCCGAAGCGGGAGCGCGGACGCGCGTGGTCGTGGGCGTGGGCGTGGGCGTCGGCGAGGGCTGCGGCCAGGGGTGCGTGCGGGTCGGCGTGCGGCGCCGTCAGCGCCGGCAGGTGCCGGTCGTAGAAACCGGTGTCCATGCGGCCGGCGGTGAACTCCTCGTGCCGCAGGGAGCGGACGAGGAGGTCCCGGTTGGTGACCGGCCCGTGGACCGCCGCCCGCTCCAGGGCACCGGCGAGTCTGCGCAGCGCCTCCGCGCGCGTGGGGGCGTGGACGACCACCTTGGCGATCATCGGGTCGTAGTGGACGCCTATGTGGTCGCCATCCGTGTAGCCGGTGTCCAGGCGGACGCCGGGGACGGCGAGGCGGTGCAGGCGGCCGGTCTGCGGGGCCCAGTCGCGGCCCGGGTCCTCGGCGTACAGGCGGGCCTCGACGGCGTGGCCCCGCGCGCGCGGGGGTTCCTTCTCGAGAGCGTGGCCCTCGGCGACACGGACCTGCTCGGCGACCAGGTCGATACCGAAGACCGCCTCGGTGACGGGGTGCTCGACCTGGAGGCGGGTGTTCATCTCCAGGAAGTGGGCCTTCGGTCCGGTCGCCGGGTGGTCCGCGACGAGGAACTCGACGGTGCCCGCCCCCACGTAGCTGACCGCGCGGGCGGCGCGTACGGCCATGTCGTGCAGTTCGTCGAGGAGCGCGGGCGGCAGGCCGGGCGCGGGGGCCTCCTCGATCACCTTCTGGTGGCGGCGCTGGAGGGAGCAGTCGCGGGTGCCGAGCGCCCAGACGGTGCCGTGCGTGTCGGCGAGGATCTGCACCTCCACATGCCGCCCGCCCTCGACGTACGGCTCGACGAACACCTCACCGTCCCCGAACGCGCTCGCGGCCTCCGCGCGCGCGGCCGTCAGCTCGGCGTCGAGGTCCGCCAGCCGCCGTACGATCCGCATACCGCGCCCGCCACCGCCCGCGGCGGCCTTCACCAGCACCGGCAGATCGGCCTCGGCGACCTCGCCGTCCCCGAGCGGCTCGATGCCCATCAGCTGCTTCGCGCGCGTCTTGGACGCCATGGCTTCGATCGCGGCCGGGGGCGGTCCGATCCAGACCATTCCCGCGTCCAGGACGGCACGCGCGAAGCCGGCGTTCTCCGACAGGAAGCCGTAGCCGGGGTGCACGGCGTCCGCGCCCGCGTCCATGGCGGCCTTCACGATCAGGTCGCCGCGCAGATACGTCTCAGCGGGCGTCACCCCGGGCAGCCGTACCGCCGCGTCAGCCACGCGCGCGTGGAGGGCGTTCTCGTCGGCGTCCGAGTGCACCGCGACCGTACGGATGCCCAGTTCGCGGCAGGTGCGGAAGACACGGCAGGCGATCTCTCCCCGGTTGGCGACGAGGACAGAAGTGATCATCATTGGTCCCTCGGTCATCGGTGGTCCCTCACATCCGGAAGACGCCGAAGCCGCCCCGCGCACCCTCGTAGGACGCGGTGTGGATGGCGGACAGGCACAGGCCGAGGACGGTGCGGGTGTCGCGCGGGTCGATGACCCCGTCGTCGTACAGCCGCCCGGACAGGAACATCGGCAGGGACTCGGACTCGATCTGCTGCTCCACCATGGCGCGCAGCGCGGCGTCGCCCTCCTCGTCGTACGGCTGTCCCTTCGCGGCCGCGGACTGCCGGGCGACGATCGACAGCACGCCGGCGAGCTGCTGCGGGCCCATAACGGCGGACTTGGCGCTGGGCCAGGCGAACAGGAAGCGCGGGTCGTACGCCCGCCCGCACATGCCGTAGTGGCCCGCTCCGTAGGAGGCGCCCATGAGCACGGACAGGTGGGGGACGGTGGAGTTGGACACCGCGTTGATCATCATGGCGCCGTGCTTGATGATGCCGCCCTGCTCGTACTCCTTGCCCACCATGTAGCCGGTGGTGTTGTGCAGGAACAGGAGCGGGATGTCGCGCTGGTTGGCGAGCTGGATGAACTGGGCCGCCTTCTGCGACTCCGCGCTGAACAGCACACCTTGGGCATTGGCGAGGATGCCGACCGGGTAGCCGTGCAGCTCCGCCCAGCCGGTCGTCAGGCTCGTCCCGTACAGCGGCTTGAACTCGTCGAAGTCGGAGGCGTCGACGATCCGGGCGATCACCTCGCGCGGGTCGAAGGGGGTGCGCAGGTCGCCGGGGACGATGCCGAGGAGTTCGTCCTCGTCGTACTTGGGGGGTGCGGCGGGGCCCGGGTCGGGGTGCGCCTTGCGGTGGTTGAGGCGGGCGACGACGCGCCGGGCCTGGCGGAGGGCGTCGTGCTCGTCGACGGCGAAGTGGTCGGCGAGGCCCGACACGCGCGCGTGCATCTCGGCGCCGCCCAGGGACTCGTCGTCGCTCTCCTCGCCGGTCGCCATCTTGACGAGTGGCGGCCCGCCGAGGAACACCTTCGCCCGCTCCTTGACCATGATCACGTGGTCGGACATGCCGGGGACGTACGCGCCGCCGGCGGTGGAGTTCCCGAACACGACCGCGATGGTGGGGATGCCGGCGGCGGAGAGGCGCGTGAGGTCGCGGAAGAGCGCGCCGCCCGGGATGAAGATCTCCTTCTGGGAGGGCAGATCGGCGCCTCCGGACTCGACCAGGCTGATGCAGGGGAGCCGGTTGGCGAGGGCGATGTCATTGGCGCGCAGGGCCTTCCACAGGGTCCAGGGGTTACTGGCGCCGCCGCGTACGGTGGGGTCGTTGGCGGTGATCAGACACTCGACGCCCTCGACGACGCCGATGCCGGTGACGAGGGACGCCCCGACCGCGTACTCGCTGCCCCAGGCGGCGAGCGGAGACAGCTCCAGGAAGGGCGTGTCCGGGTCGAGGAGGAGCTCGATCCGCTCGCGGGCGAGCAGCTTGCCGCGCTTCCTGTGCCGGGCGATGTACTTCTCGCCGCCGCCCGCCAGGGCCTTGGCGTGCTCGGCGTCCAGTGCGGCGAGCTTGGCGAGCATGGCCTCGCGGCGGGCCGCGTAGTCGGGGCCGGGGCCGGTGGTGTCCAGGGAGGAGGAAAGGACCGTCACAGGAGGATCTCCGGTATGTCCGAGTGGCGGGAGCGGAGCCATTCGCCGAGGGCCTTGGCCTGCGGGTCGAAGCGGGCCTGGGAGGCCACTCCCGCGCCGAGGATCCCCTCGACGACGAAGTTCAGGGCTCGGAGGTTGGGGAGCACGTGCCGGGTGACGGGCAGGTCGCGGCTCTCGGGGATCAGCTGCCGGAACCGGTCGGCCGTCAGCTCGTGCACCAGCCACCGCCAGGCATCGTCCGTCCGGACCCACACCCCGACGTTGGCGTTGCAGCCCTTGTCGCCGCTGCGGGCGCCGGCCAGGAGGCCGAGGGGGGCGCGGATGGTGGGGCCTGGGGGCGGGGGCTCGGGCAGTGGTGGTCCCGACACCTCCTGCAGTGCGGCCGGTGCGGCGGACGCCTTGGGCGGGTCCACAGGGATACGGCGTCCGTCGTGGAGGACGGCCACATGGGTCACAGCGCTATGGGGGACGTACACATCCTCGAAGACCCCATAGGGAGCGCCCTTGCCGGGTGGTGCGAGCACATGGAAGCCGGGGTAGCCGGCCAGTGCGAGTTCCACGGCGGCCCCGCTCAGCGGCCGTCCGACGACCTGCTGATCCGCGTCCCGTACGACCAGTCGCAGCAGGGCGCTGGCCATCTCCTCGGTCTCGGCGTCGGGCCTGTCCGTGCGGACCAGGTCCCAGCGCGCCTCGGTGGGCGGTGACTCGGCCAGCGCGTCCCCCATCTGCTGCCGCACGAGCGCCGCCTTCTCCTCGATGTCGAGCCCGGTGAGGACGAAGGTCACCTCGTTGCGGAAGCCGCCGAGCCGGTTGACGCCGACCTTGAGGGTGGGCGGCGGTGCCTCCCCCCGCACACCCTCGACGCGCACCCGGTCGGGCCCCTCCTGTGTGAGCCGTACGGTGTCCAGCCGGGCGGTGACGTCGGGTCCCGCGTACCGGGCGCCGGCCGTCTCGTACAGCAGCTGGGCGGTCACCGTGCCGACGTCGACGAAACCGCCGGTGCCGTCGTGCTTGGTGATCACGCAACTGCCGTCGGCGTGGATCTCGGCGAGCGGGAAGCCGGGCCGCCGTACGTCGCCCTCGTGGAAGAAGGCGTAGTTGCCGCCGGTGGCCTGCGCCCCGCACTCCAGGACGTGCCCGGCGACGACGGCGCCCGCGAGCCGGTCGTACTCCGTGGGACCCCAGCCGAAGTGCGCGGCGGCGGGCCCGGTGACCAGGGCGGCGTCGGTGACCCGCCCGGTGACGACCACGTCCGCGCCTTCGCGCAGACAGGCGGCGATGCCGAACCCGCCGAGGTAGGCGTGCGCGGCGAGGCTGCCCGGGTGGGCCGCGGTCAGATCGTCGCCCTCGACGTGTGCGACGCGTACGGGGATGCCGAGCCGGTCGGCCAGATACCGTACGGCGTCGGCGAGTCCGGCCGGGTTCAGCCCGCCGGCGTTGGTGACGATCCGGACCCCGCGCTCGTGGGCCGGCCCGAGGCATTCCTCCAGCTGCCGCAGGAAGGTGCGGGCGTATCCGGCCGAGGGGTCCTTCAGCCGGTCCCGGGCGAGGATGAGCATGGTCAGCTCGGCGAGGTAGTCACCGGTCAGGACATCGAGCGGGCCGTCGGTGAGCATCTCGCGCATCGCGTCGAAGCGGTCGCCGTAGAAGCCGGAGGCGTTGCCGATGCGCAAGATCTCCGTCCGTGGGGTCACTGGGCGCGGCGAGGTCACTGTGCGGCTCCCTTCGGAGGCCGCCCGGGTCCCGGTGGGCCCGCGAAGGCCTGGGCGATGTCCAGCCAGTGGTCGGCGTCGGTGCCCACCGGGCGCAGGTCGAGGTCGGCGCGGTTCGCCCGCTGGGTGACCAGGAGGCAGAAGTCGAGGGACGGGCCGGTGACGCGTTGGGCCGCGTCCTCGGGGCCGTACGTCCACACGTCGCCGTCCGGGCCGACGAGTTCGACGCGGAACTCCTCGGTGGGCGGGGTGAGTCCGCGCACCGCGTACGCGTAGTCCCGGGCCCGCACCCCGATGCGGGCCACATGCCTCAGCCGGTCAGTGGGTGCGCGCACCACACCGAGGGCGTCAGCGATGTCCAGGCCGTGGGCCCAGGTCTCCATGAGCCGGGCGGTGGCCATGGAGGCGGCCGACATGGGTGGGCCGTACCAAGGGAAGCGGGCGCCCGGCGGTGCGGCGCGCAGTGCCTTGTCGAGGGAGGCGCGGCCCTCCCGCCACTTCGCGAGCAGTTCGGGGGGCGGCAGCCGGGCGGCCTGCTCGGCGCCCTGGTCGACGAAGGAGTCGGGAGCGGCGAGGGCCTGTTCCACGAGTACCCGGAACCCGTCCTCGTCGGTCACGGCGACCAGGGCCGAGTGATCGGTCCAGGCCAGGTGGGCGATCTGGTGGGCCACGGTCCAGCGGGCGGCGGGGGTCGGGAGTGTCCAACGGTCCGGCGTCAACGCCCGGACCAGCTGGTCGAGTTCGTCGCTTTCGGCACGCAGGTCGTCGAGCACGGGCGTCGGGTCGGCCATGGCTGGGAGCATGGCAGCGAACCAAGAAACAAGCAAGCATGCTTGCATGTATTTATGGCGCGCGCTCCGTCCGGGCGCCCGTCATGGCGAGGTGGTCCAGCGCGGCGCGGTGTCGGCCCAGTCCGCGTCCCATTCGGCGAGGTTGCGTCGGCGCAGCACCAGGGCGACGGCACCATTGGCGGCGGCGCCGGCGAGGGCGACGACCATGAAGGTGATGAGTGCCCAGCCCATGGCGCGGCTGCGGATCTCCTCGGTGGTCAGGGGCGGTTCGGTGAGGGTGCCGTGCCTGTCGGCCCAGACGCGGACGGTGCTGCCCGCGGGCAACCCGGGCAGCACGTCGGTCTCCCCGGTGCGGATCTGTCCGTCCGGGGCGACGAGGCGGACCGTCACCGGGTAACGGGTCTGCTTCGCCTCGGCGGACCCGGGTTCCGGGTGGCGGGGGGCGTCGTGGACGAGGACCGCGGTGGTGTGGTGCCGGGTCTGCGCCTGCTGCTCGGCCGTCGAGCGGTAGTACCGGTAGGCGGTGTCGCCCACGCCGAACATGGCCGCGATGGCCAGCGTCGGCACGACGAGCAGCAGTCCGAGCGTGATCCAGCCCTGCAGACGGTCGGTGGGCCGACGCAGCGCATTGCGCCGCCAGCGCCACAGCGGCCGGGGGCGCACCAGCTCATGGTGGTCGGGAGTGAGGGGTGGTGGGGGTGGTGGGGGTGGTGGCTGTGCGGGGGGTACCTCACCGGACACGGTGATCTTCCTTTCAGGCTTCCTCTCAGGGCGACCGAGGAGCGTGCGTCAGGGCGACCGGGGCGCGCGTGGTGGGTCGGCCGGAGAGCGCGTGGCGGGTCGGCCGGAGAGCGCGTGGCGGGTCGGCCGGATCCGGGGCCCGCACGCCGGTGGGCCCGCCACGGCCGGTGGGCCCGCCACGGCGGGTGGGGACGGCACGGCCAGTGGGCCCGCCAAGGCCGGTGGGGACGGCACCGGCCGTGGCGGGGAGGGTGGGGACGGGGCTCAAGGGGGCGTTGAGCGGGGCTCTCTCAGCGGGGCCTCAGCCGGGCCTCAGCGGGGTGGCGAGCCTCTGCCGGTACCCGGCGGGGAGACTCCCGTGGCCGAAGGGTGGGAGTGCGCGGACTGCAGCATCCTGGCGGCGCCCCGGATCGCGGCGGTGTGCGGCGCGGGTACCGCACGCATGGGCGCCCCCAGGCTGCCGGTGAGCCGCCAGGTGATGTCCGGGCGCAGGGCGCCGCCGCCGGCCAGGAGGGCGCCCCGGCTCAGGGCGTCCGCGGTGAGGGACGTACGGTCCTGCCGGAGCATCGAGGTGATCATGGTGCCGATCGCCTCGCTGATCCCCTCCGAGGTGGCGGCGCTCCCGAGGTCGGTGGTGCCCAGGGCGGCGCGACGGGCGTCGCAGACGGCGCCGTCGGCGAGCAGCACCACCTCGGTGAGGTGGGCACCGATGTCCACCACGAGCAGCGGCCGGGTGAGGTCGGCGTTGGCCGCCAGCGCTATGGCCCGGGTGGCGGGGACGGTCAGGACGCCGTGCGGGCGCAGCACCTCCAGGGCGGTGCGGGCCCGCTCCCGGTAAGTGGGCACGTCCAGTACGGGCGTGGTGACCACCACCAGGGGGCGGGTGAGGCGCGGCAGGCGGTGGCCGAGCGCAGCCGGTCGAGCAGCCGGGCCGTTCCCGGGATGTCGACGATGGCGCCGCGCTGGATGGGGTGGAGCGCGCCGGGGAAGGTGACCGTGGGCACGTCGAGGATCATTCCGCGGCCGGCGATCCAGGCGCGGGTGCGGGCGCTGCCCATGTCGAGGGCGAGGCCGCAGCACTGCCGGCACAGGGGCCAGGGCCGGTGCCGGTGCCGGTGCCAGTGGCGGTACCGGCGTCCGGTGGTGGAGGTGGCGGAGGTGGTGGCGGCCCGGGGGCGGCGCAGGACGGTCATCGTCCGGCCTCCCCCGTCCGCCGGTACCGCGCCTGCTGGCACGGTGCGCAGTAGCGGGCCTGCGGCACGATCATCAGGCGTTCGCGGTCGACGGGCCGCCGGCACAGGTGGCAGCTGCCGTAACTGCCCTCGGCGATGCGCCGCAGCGCCGCTTCCACGTCGGCGAGGACCATGCGCGCGGAGGCGGCGAGTTTGACGTGGACCTCGGCCTGCCCGGCGGACCGCCGCCGGAGCAGTTCCTCGGCCCGGGGCGCCGCGGCGATCTGCCGCAGCTGCTCCTGCCGGAACAGGCGCTGTTCGCGCAGGTTCTCCTGGAGCGCGGCGAGATCCTCGGGCGACAGGCGTACGGCGCGGTCGTCCAGGTGCGTGCCGTGGTCGTCCACGTGCGTCTCACGGTCGCCCAGGTGCGTGCCGTGGTCGTCCAGGTACGTGTCACGGTCGCCGATGGTCTGGTGGTTCACCACTTCACCCCTCGAAGCAGGGCGGGAGAGGAAGGCTGATCGTTCAGGCGGCGGCGCGGCTCTGACAGGCGACGCAGTACCGCGTGTAGGGGAGGATCTCCAGGCGTTCCGCGGGGATGGGCTTGGAGCAGCCGAGGCAGGTGCCGTAGGTGCAGGCGTCGATGCGGGCGAACGCCTCGTCGATCTCCTCGAGCACCCGCCGGATCGCGTCGGCCTGCGCGGACATCAGGTGGTCCTCCGCGCTCTGGCCGGTCGCGTCGAGGGCCTGCAGCTGCGCCATCCGGCTGTTGCGGGCGTGTTCGAGGCGCTGGCGGGCGTCGTGGGCGGTCACCCGTCCGGGGCGGGAACCGGTCCGGGAGGTGTCGAGCGACATGGTGAGGTCCTTCCTCGGGGCGCGCGGGGCGCGGGGCGCGGGGCGCGTGGCGGTGGCCGCCCGGTCCGGCGGCTCGCGGTCCGGACGACGGCGAGCTCCGGCGGAACCGGACGGCTTTATCGGCTTGGTCGGCCTGATCGGTCCCGATCGGCTCGGCCTGCTCGGCCTGCTCGGCCTGCTCGGCCTGCTTGATCGGTTTGATCACTTGCAACTTTGGTCCGCACTGCGGCGGAAACCCATCGGGCACGGACCCCATTCGCACGGGACCGCGGTGACCATGTGGCGACGGCACAGGTCGGGGCGGAACAGCATGGGTCAGGACGGGGCGCACGGGATCGGACGTAACGGAGTGAATCAGTGCGAGACAGGACGCACTGACGTGGCGTACCCGACGGCCGCATGGGTACGCCACGTCCCGGATATGGGGGTCGTGCCCCATCGACCGCGCGCGGTGGCACGGGACAAGGTGGACGCAGGATCGGTCGTGACCTGAGGCCGCGGCGCTCCCCCGGGGTGTGCGATGACCGACAGTGGAGGAGATCAATGTCGCGTCGCATGAAGGAGGCGCTCCCCCGGTGTCACTGTTCTGGCGGATCTTCGGGCTCAACGCAGTGGTGCTGGGCATCGCCACAGCCCTGCTGCTGTGGGCTCCGGTGACCGTTTCGGTGCCGATCCTGCTGACCGAGGCGGTCATCCTGGTGGGCGGTCTCGCCGTCATGCTGGTCGCCAACGGTGCGCTGCTGCGCTGGGGGCTGGCCCCGCTGGACCGGCTGACCAGGCTGATGACCACCGTCGACCTGCTGCGACCCGGTCAGCGGCTACCGGTACCCGGTTCCGGGGGCGGTGGTGAGGTGTCCGAGCTGATCCGCACGTTCAACGCCATGCTCGACCGGCTGGAGCACGAACGGGCCACGTCCAGCGCCCGGGCCCTGGTCGCCCAGGAGGCGGAGCGGCGCCGTATCGCCCAGGAACTGCACGACGAGGTCGGGCAGAGCATGACCGCGATCCTGCTGGTCCTCAAGCGCGCCGCGGACGACGCTCCCGAGCCGCTGCGCGAGGAGCTGCAGCAGGCCCAGGAGATCACGCGGGAGAGCCTGGACGAGGTCCGCCGGCTGGTGCGCCGGCTGCGGCCCGGCGTCCTCGACGACCTGGGCCTGGTCAGCGCGCTGACCTCGCTCACACAGGACTTCGCCACCCACACCGGGCTGCATGTGGTGCGCCGCTTCGACACCGGCCTGCCCGCCCTGGACCGGGAGACCGAGCTCGTCCTGTACCGGGTGGCCCAGGAGAGCCTGACCAACGCGGCCCGCCACGCGGACGCCGGGCGGGTGGAGGTGGGCCTGCGGCGCGCCGGCGAGGCGGTGCTGCTGGAGATCACCGACGACGGCCGGGGCATCGAGGCCGCCTGCGAGGGCGCGGGGATCCGCGGGATGCGGGAGCGGGCCCTGCTCGCCGGGGCCGACCTGGACATCACCTCCGCGCCCAGCACCAGCAGCGGCACCGAGACCGGCACCGGCACCGGCACCGGCATCGAGACCGGCACCGGCTCCGGCACCGGCACCCGGATACGCCTCACCACGCCCGTCCCCAGAAAGCAGTCCTGACCATGCCCGACCCGACCCTGCCCGAGCCGAATCGGGCCGCCTCGACACCGAATAGGGCCACCTCGGCACCCAATCCGGTCGCCTCGACACCGAATCCGGTCGCCTCGGCACCGAGCCCGTCCGGCCCGGCGCCGATCCGGATCCTGCTCGCCGACGACCACACGCTCGTCCGGCGCGGTGTTCGGCTGATCCTCGACCGGGAACCGGACCTGGAGGTGGTCGCCGAGGCCGGGGACGGTGCCGAGGCCATCGAGGCGGCCCGCGGCCGGGACATCGACCTCGCCGTCCTGGACATCGCCATGCCCCGCCTCACCGGGCTGCAGGCCACCCGCGAACTGATCGCGCTGAAGCCGGGCCTGCGGATCCTGATGCTGACCATGCACGACAACGAGCAGTACCTGTTCCAGGCGCTGAAGGCCGGAGCCTGCGGTTATGTGCTGAAGTCCGTCGCCGACCGCGATCTGATCGCCGCCTGCAGGGCCGCCATGCGCGACGAGCCGTTCCTCTACCCCGGCGCGATCACCGCGCTGATCCGCAACTACCTGGACCGGGTCCGGCACGGCGAGGAGAATGCCGACCACCTCCTCACCCCCCGCGAGGAGGAGGTCCTCAAGCTCGTCGCCGAGGGCCACTCCTCCAAGGAGATCGCCGACATCCTCTTCATCAGCGTCAAGACCGTGCACCGCCACCGGGCCAACCTCCTGCAGAAGCTCGGCCTGCACGACCGGTTGCAGCTGACCCGGTACGCCATCCGCGCGGGCCTCATCGAGCCCTGACGTCCGCCTCTCCCCCTCGCACACCCACCACGCCCACCACGCCCACCACGCCCACCACGCCCACCACGAAAGGGACGGTGCATGCGCCCAGCACCCCGCACCGTCCCCCACCGTGGTCACCGGATCGCCGCGACGCTCGCCGCACTCTTCGCCCTCATCGCCGTCCTGCTGACGCCGACGCCCGTGCCCGTACCCGGGCCCGCGACCGGCGCGTACGCCGCTTCCATGGCGGCGACCACGGGAGTTCAGCCACCGGACAGCGGCCCCCGCGCGGACGACGCGTGTGTCACCGGCTGCACCGCCCAAGCGGCCAGGACCCGCCTCGACCACCTCGGTGAGCGCCCGTCCCCGTCGGACCACCACGCCACCGCTGCTCACGGCACCACCGTCGTCCCGTCCGCCACCACCCTGCGGACCCCGGCGCGTTCCGCACTCCCGCCTGCCTCCCCCGGCCGTACGGCTCACAACCGCGACAGGGCACCTCCGGCACCCACTGGCACCTGACGCAACACACCCCCCTTCCTTCTCTTTCCGTCCTCTTTCCGTCGCGGCCGCGCGCCGCCGCCGCGGCATGCCTGCCGGAGGCCTGTGTTGAAACGCCGGAACCATTCCCTGCGCACGCGTGTGCTGCTCGCCCTCGCGGTCCTCGCCGCGTCGCTCGCCATCGCCCTCACCACGCCCGTCCGCCTCGGCCTCGACCTGCGCGGCGGCACCCAGATCGTGCTGGAGACCCGCTCCACACCCACCACCACCGCCGACCGCGCGGCCACCGACCGCACCCTGGAGGTGCTGCGCGGCCGTATCGACGCGCTCGGCATCGCCGAACCGACCCTTGTCCGCTCGGGCGACCACCGCATCATCGTGGAACTGCCCGGAGTGCAGGACCCGAAGAAGGCCGCCGACGTACTGGGCCGCACCGCACAGCTCACCGTCCATGCGGTCCTCGGCGCGGACGAGAACACGGCCGAGAAAGACAGGACAGACAAGACCGACCGGGCCGACCAGCCCGACCCTGCCGCCGCACGCACCCTCCCCGACGAGTCCGGCCAGCCCCTGCGCCTGAAGACCGCCGACCTGACCGGCCAGGACGTCAAGGGCGCCGACGCCCGCTTCGACCAGCAGGGCGGTGCCGGATGGCACGTCACCGTCTACTTCACGGACACCGGCCGCGACCGCTGGACGAAGGTCACCGCGGACGCCGCGTGCCATCCGGCCGGTGACCCGCAGCGCCGCGTCGCCATCGTCCTCGACGACAAGATCATTTCCTCGCCGCAGGTCGATCCCTCCGTGTCCTGCGGGGCGGGCATCCCCGGCGGCACCACCCAGATCACCGGCTCCTTCGACGACGCCGAGGCCCGTGAGCTGGCGCTGCTCATCTCGGGCGGCGCCCTGCCCGTCCCCCTCGAGACCATCGAGCAGCGCACCATCGGCGCCACCCTCGGCGACGCCGCCATCTCGGCCGCGGCCTGGGCCGCCGTCATCGGCACCGCGCTGACCGCCCTGTTCATCATCGCCGTCTACCGGCTCATGGGCCTGCTCGCGACCGTGGCCCTGGCCTGCTATGCCCTGATCTCCTACGCCGCCCTGGCCGCGCTCGGCGCCACACTGACCCTCCCCGGTCTCGCCGGGTTCGTCCTGGCGATCGGCATGGCCGTGGACGCCAACGTCCTGACCTTCGAACGGGCCCGCGAGGAGTACGCCGCCCGCAGCCGCCCCAGCCCCCGCTCCGCGCTGACGGCCGGATTCCGCGGCGCCCTCAGCGCGATCGCCGACTCCAACATCACCACGCTGATCGCCGCCGCCCTGCTGTTCCTCCTGGCCTCCGGCCCGGTGCGCGGCTTCGGCGTCACGCTCGGCATCGGCGTCCTCGCCTCCATGGTCAGCGCCCTGCTCATCACCCGGGTGCTCGCCGAGTTCGCCGCGAGCCGCCCCGCGGTCCATCGCCGCCCCCGCCTCACCGGCATCGCGAGCACCGGCTGGGTCCGCGACCGGCTGCTGCGCCGCGAGCCCTTCCTGATGCGCCGCCCGCGCCGCTGGCTGGCCACCTCCGCCGCCGTCCTCGTCCTGGCCGGCTCCGGCATCCTCGTCCGCGGTCTCGACTTCGGCATCGAGTTCACCGGCGGCCGGCTCATCGAGTACTCCACCGGCAGCCCCGTCGACCCCGACCGGGCCCGCACCGCCCTCACCGACGCCGGGTTCCCGCGCGCGGTCGTCCAGTCCTCCGGCGACGACGGGCTCACCGTACGGGCCGAGAAGCTGACCGACGCGGAGGCGGCCACCGTCACCGAGACCATCAGCGGACTCGGCGAAAACGGCACCGAGAAGGTCCGCGACGAACTGATCGGCCCCAGCCTCGGCGACGAGCTGCGCCGCAACGCCCTCATCGCGCTCTGCCTGGCCCTGGGCGCCCAGCTGCTGTACCTCGCGGTCCGCTTCCGCTGGACGTTCGGCGCCGCGGCCGTCGGCGCGCTCGCCCACGACGTGATCATCCTCATCGGGGTGTTCGCCTGGCTCGGCAAGCCCCTCGACGGGGTCTTCCTGGCCGCCCTGCTCACCGTCATCGGCTACTCGGTCAACGACTCCGTCGTCCTTTTCGACCGCATCCGGGAACTCCTCGGCCGCCGCGACCGCACCACATCGCTTCCGCGGCTGACGAACCAGGCGATCCTCCAGACCCTGCCCCGCACCGTCAATACCGGCATGGGCGCGGCCCTCGTCATCACCGCCCTCGCCGTCCTCGCCGACGACGCGCTCACCGACTTCGCCCTCGCGCTGCTCATCGGCCTGGCGGTCGGCACCTACTCCTCCGTCTTCACCGCCGCGCCCCTCACCATCGAGTTGCACACGGGCCGGAAAGCGCCGCGGCCACGGAAATCCCACCCGGCCCGGCACCGGAGCGACGTAAGCTGCGAAGGAGGTTCACGCGCCTGACTTAGTGCACTGATCTGATTCGAGAAGTCCAGCGCAGTGAACGAAATGACGCCACTCCGATCCCTGGACGACTCTCTTGAACACCCCCAGCGCCGACCAGTCCGCAGCCACGCCCACTGCGGCCGCCACGGCCGCCGCACCGGAAGCCGCCCCCACCGGCCGCTTCCGGGGCCTGGGCTCCCTCGGGCCGGTCGGCCTGGTGCTCGCCGGGGGCGTCTCCGTGCAGTTCGGCGGCGCGCTCGCGGTGACCCTGATGCCGCGGGCCGGGGCGGTGGGCGTGGTGACGCTCCGGCTGGTGGTGGCCGCGCTCGTGCTGCTCGTCGTCTGTCGGCCTCGCTTGCGCGGGCACTCGCGGGCCGACTGGGGCACGGTGATCACCTTCGGCATCGCCATGGGCGCCATGAACGGCCTCTTCTACCAGGCGGTCGCCCGTATCCCGCTCGGCCCCGCCGTCACGCTGGAGGTCCTCGGCCCGCTCGCCCTGTCCGTGCTCGCCTCGCGACGGCTGGTCAACGTGGTCTGGGCCGGGCTCGCCCTCGGCGGCGTGTTCCTGCTGGGCGAGGGCGGCTTCGACGACCTCGACCCCGTGGGCGCCGCGTTCGCGCTGGGCGCCGGAGCCATGTGGGCCGCCTACATAGTCTTCAGCGCGCGTACGGGGCGCCGCTTCCCCCAGGCCGACGGGCTGGCCCTGGCGATGGCCGTCGCGGCCGTACTGATCGCTCCGCTGGGCTTCCTCGAGTCCGGTACGCGGCTGCTCGACCCGACCACCCTCGCGCTGGGCGCGGCGCTGGCCATCCTGTCGTCCGTGCTGCCGTACACCCTGGAACTGATCGCCCTGCGACGGCTGCCCGCCTCCACGTTCGCCGTCCTGATGACCCTGGAACCGGCCCTCGCCTCGATCGCCGGCTTCCTGATCCTGGACCAGACCCTCTCCGCCCTCCAGGCCCTCGCGATCGCCCTGGTCATCGGGGCGAGTATGGGAGCGGTGCGGACGCAGGCGAAGCGGTGACGGCTACTCCGTAGGTTGCTCGGGGCGCTTGGCCACGAAAGAGCCGAGGCCCGGCTCGGTGTAGGTCAGCCCCTCCTCACGCAAGGCTCGCAGCACCTTGTGAGCCGTCGCGTTGGCGATCCCAAATTCCGCGGTGAGCTGCACGACGGAGGGGACGCGCGTGCGCGGCGGATACGTGCCGTCGGCGATACGGGCACGCACCACCTCGGCCACCTGGCGCCAGCGGGGGATGTCGGGAACAAATTCGATCACTGTTCCAGCATGCGCACACTTGGCACTCGTAGCGATTCATAGAAGCCCTAGCATGCCTAGACTCCATGGGATACGGTGAGCCGAAGAAAGCCCCCGCGACGGAGGCAAGCCGTCCGGGGGCACGGTCACCAGACATGGAGCTGACGACATGACCGACCTTATCGGCCGCCTCACGGCCTGGGTGAGCCTCCTCCTGTACCCGCGCGGAGCGCACCGTCGCACTCCGCACCACTACACACACCCGACCGCTCCCCCCGTACCCACCGCCACGCCCCTCCCCCTCCACCGCAGCCCCTACGGCCTCGACACCCCCCTCGACGGCGCCGCCCACAACCCCGTACGCCCCTACCTCCTCGCCCACGAACAGCGCACCCCCACCCCGTACCGAATGCACTTGGCGATGGCGATGGAGGTCGCGTGATGGAGCGCCCCGCACGTCTGCTGCCCTGGCCCGGTGCCGAAGGCAAGTCCTGCTACCTGATCACCGACGACCCCGGCGGGCCCGTGTCCCGGCTGGCCGACACCACGGAAGCCGTCCAGCTGGACATGGGCGCCGGACTCCTCACGCACGCCGACGCCCTGCTCCCCCACGCCCCGTCCGGCGACCTCCGCCACCTCGCCGAGTGTCTGACCGAGGCGCTGCGCGACGCGCTGCGGATCGCGGAGAGCCGGGGCGGCGTCAGGAGTCCTTGAGCAGCTTCTCGACCTCCGGAGGCAGTCCCTCGGCCGCGCCGCCGTCGGTCGGCACGGCGACCAGGAGGAGGTCCGGGGCGTCGTCCACCGTGATGGCGACGGTGGGGTCCACCCCTTCGACCGCATAGGCGGTCGTCGTGGTCGGCGTCTCCCCGTCGGAACCGTCGCCCGATGTGTCGTCGCACGGCGGCTTGGTGGCCGTACCGAGCTTGTCACCGACCGTGAACTCGGCGGCCTCGGCGGCAACGTCCGAGTACGTCCAGGTGGTTTCCTCGGTCCAGGTGGTTTCCTCCGGATCCAGTCCGGCTGATATCCCCGGTCAAAAAGATCTCGAATCTGTCGAGCGGGCGACCTACGCTGAGCCCCGTCCGCTCTATCTGGGAGAAGCATGACAAGCAGGTTCACCGAGTTGACCATTGACTGCCACGACCCGGAGACTCTTGCGGCCTTCTGGTGCGAGGTCCTGGACTTCAAGGTGATCGACCGGAGCGAGGGCAAGGTCGAGATCGGCTCCTGGGTCCCGACTGTCGAGGATGTCCGGGCCCGCCAGATGCCGCCCACCCTGATGTTCATCCGTGTACCCGAGGGCAAGACCGTCAAGAACCGGCTTCATCTCGATGTCAGCCCGATCGACGGCAGCACCGAGGACGAGGTGACCAGACTGCTCGGCCTCGGCGCCACCAGGGCGGACGTGGGCCAGGGTCCAGACCGGAACTGGGTGGTCATGGCCGACCCCGAGGGCAATGAGTTCGACGTCGTGCGCACCCTGGCACCGCAGGACTAGACCGCGTGTCGCTTGGAGCGAGCTCTTTCGGATCCCCTCCCCGACCAGATGAAGAGGGCGGCGATGTGGAGTCCGGCGAGGTAGATGGTGGCGGTCTTGCCGTATCGGGTGGCCAGACCGCGCCACTGCCTGATCTTGTTGATGCACCGTTCAACCGTGTTCTCGCAGGTTCCGTCGGCGACCCATTTTCCGCAGCCGGTTGTGGGCGCCCTGCCACACGCCGAAGTGCTCCGGCAGGTCCATCCAGGGTGTCCCGGTGCGGTACTTGAACGCGATCGCGTCGATCACCTGCCGGTGATCCCGCCACCGCCCACCCCGCTTCGGAGTCCGGTCCGGCAGCAACGGCTCGATCCTCGCCCACTGAGCGTCAGCCAACGACACACATAGACCAACAATCAGATGATCTGAAGAAACGGCCTAGCCCTTCGCCTTCGCCCAGAAGTTGACCCCCAGCTTCCCTGTCGTCCCGAGGTCCAGGTGCGGGGTCACCATCACGGGGTCGGCGCCCTCCCTCGCCCGGACCCGCACGTAGGGCACGTTCACCGCCGTACCGAACCCGGTGGTGTTGCGCCAGACCAGGCCGGCGGTCGCCGACTCGCCGGGTTCGAGGGTGACCGGTCGGGGCGGGCCATCGGGTCCGACGCCGGTGGTGATCTCGTCGCTGCCGTCGAGGATCTCGACGCCGTCGACGGGCTGGAAGTCGTCGTCCAGGAGTTCCAGCAGCGGGTAGCCCTCGACGGTGTAGGTACGCGTGCCGCAGTTGTCGAGGTGCAGGCCCACGACGCGCAGTCCCATGGCCGCGTCGCCCTCGTCGGCGTAGACCCGGACCCCGGAGGCGGGGCACGTGTCCGGGTCGGCCGGGGCCTCGCCCGCCGGGACCTTGGTCACTTCGAGCACCTCGGCCCGCGTCACCCGTGGCGTGGTGGGCGGCAGCACCCCGGCCCGCACCGTGCCCCGCACGGTCTCTCCGGGGCCTACGTCGCGCACGGTCTCGGTCTGGTTGCTCATGGCCCCGCCGTCGGCGCTCAGGAAGGTGAAGACGACGGAGTAGGTCAGGGGCTCGGTGCCCTCGTTGGTGACCTCGTAGCCGGCGGAGACTCCCGAGTCCGTGCCCGTGGCGACGCCGTCGGCGGAGACCGAGTAGCTGCGGGTGGGCGAGGGGGAGGCCGTCGGGAGGGTCAGCGAGGTGATCCGTACACCGTCCTTGCCCGGATCGTCGACCGGCGTGCCGGACTGCGACGCGGCCGCGTCGGCGCCGGGGCTCCCGGCGCCCGCGTGCTCTGTCCCGCACGCCGTGAGCAGCAGGGCGGTCGCGGCCAGAACCGGCAGGAAGGGGGCAGCCGCGGCGCGAGCCGGGCGGGAGGGTGCGGGTCTGCGCATCCGGTCATCCCATCAGGGCGCGGACCCCGCGCGTGCGACGGAGATCACAGTTCCCGTCACAGGGGTGTCACAGGAGGGGGACAGGGGGGGCCGGTGGCAGCCTCACGTCCCGTCGCGCGAGCCCTGGTCGATCCGCACCACGTACTTGCCCCGCACTCCCCCGGCTTCCAGGGCCCGGTGCGCGTCACCGATCTTCTCCAGGGGGAAGACCGTGTCCACCGCCGGGCGCAGTCGGCCGTTCTCCACGTAGTGCGCGAGGTCGTGGAAGAGCTGGTACCGCGGGTTGCCGCTGAAGAAGCGGACCCGGCCCCGTCCGTGGACGGCGCTGGCGGCGAGGTAGCCCAGAGAGGCGGCCGGACGCGACGGGTCGAGGGCGATCGTGACCATGCGTCCGCCGGGCTTCAGCAGGCGGCGGTAGGTGCGCAGACCGGTGCCCACGGTGTCGAGCACCACGTCGAAGCGGCCGAGGTCGTCCGGGCGGACGGTGCGATGGTCGACGGCGTGCTGCGCACCCAGTTCGCGGACGAAGTCGAGGTTCGCGGCGCGCGCCAGCGCGGTGACCTCGGCGCCGCGGGCCCGGCCGAGCTGCACGGCGACGTTGCCCACACCGCCCGCAGCGCCCCGTACGAGCAGCCGTTCACCGCTGCGCAGGGCGGCCTTGTCGCGGAGCGCGGTGATGGCCGTGGTGCCCACCGGGAGTGCGGCGGCGGCCACCAGGTCCAGCCCGTCCGGCACCCGGCCGAGCCGGTCGGGACGCACCGTCACGTACTCGGCCGCGCTGCCGAAGGCCGTGCGGCCCAGTACGCCCCACACCCGGTCGCCGATCCGGATCGCGGTCCCCGGCTCCGGCCCGACTCCGCTCTCGCCGGGGCCGAGCGCGACGACCTCGCCGGTGAAGTCGAGACCGATGCGCTGCGGGAACTTCCTGCCGGTGAGGAGCGCGGCCCGCCCGGACCGGGCCGTCAGCTCGCCGCCGTTCACGCTGAGCGCGCGCACCCGCACCAGCACCTCGCCCGATGCCGGCTCGGGGCGGGGCACCTGCCCCACGTACAGCACCTCGGGGCCGCCGAAGCGGTCGAACAGTACGGCCTTCATCGTCTGGCTCATCGTCGTCACCTTCGCTGCGTGCGTCGTCCCCGCGGGGACCTGGCACCGACGGTAGGTTGCCAAGTGGACGGAACCATCCACTTCTGGCGGAGGTGAGAGACAGTGGCGGTGGGATCCTCTCGGATCGCCTCTCGGACCGCGGCTGACGGCGAGGTGACGGACGGACTGCGGGTGGACGCCCGGCGCAATCGGGAGCGGATCCTCACCGCCGCCCGCGAGGTGTTCGCCGAGCGCGGTATCGACGCGCCGATGGCCACCGTGGCCAGGCGGGCCGGAGTCGGCGTGGCGACCTTGTACCGGCGCTTCCCGACCCGGGACGACCTGGTGCGGGCCGCCTTCGCGCGGCAGATGGACCTGTGCGGCCGGGTGCTCGCGGAGGCCGTCGACGACCCCGACCCGTGGCACGGCTTCCGGCGGCTGATCGAGACGGTCTGCGCGCTGCAGCAGGAGGAGCGGGGGTTCCCCGCCGCGTTCCTCCTCGCCTTCCCGGACACCACGCAGGAGCACACACGGGCGTGTGAACACGGGGAACGGGCCTTCGCCACCCTGGTCCGCAGGGCCCAGGCGGCGGGCGCTCTACGGCCCGACTTCCACCCCTCGGACCTCCTCGTGATGCTGCTGGCCAACTGCGGTCTGGTGGCGGCGCTGCCCGGGGACGGCGCGGCGTCCGGGCGGCTGGTGGCCTACCTCCTCGAAGCGTTCCGCGCCGAGCCCGCCCGCGGTGCGCTGCCCCCGCCGAGCGCGGTCCGCCTGCGCGACTTCAGCGGGCCGTTCCCGAAGGAGCTCCGCCGCGAGTGCTGAGAGCCTCCGCCAGTACCTCCGCCAGGTGCCGTGCCCGCACCCCCGCCAGCTGCTCCACCTGCGTGCGGCACGAGAAACCGTCCGCCAGTACCACCGCGCCCACCGCGCCGGTGCCCGTGGTCGCCGCGCGTACCGCCGGTAGCAGTCGCTCCTCCGCGCACGCCGTCGAGACCTCGTAGTGCCCCGCCTCGAAGCCGAAGTTGCCCGCCAGGCCGCAGCACCCGTCCACCAACTCGCCGTGCAGACCCGCCGCTTCGCGCAGGCGTCGGTCGGCCGCGTCGCCCAGGACCGCGTGCTGGTGGCAGTGGGTCTGGCCGGTGACCGGGCGGTCGACGCGGGGCGGGGTCCAGTGCGAGGCGTACTGCTCCAGGGTCTCCGCGAAGGTCCGTACGCGCGCCGCCAGTCGAGCCGCCCTCGGGTCGTCGTGCAGCAGTTCCCGCAGGTCCGAGCGGAGCGCCGCCGCGCAGCTCGGCTCCAGGACGACGACCGGGGCGTCGGTGTCCAGGACCGGTTCCATGAGGTCAAGGGTGCGGCGCAGGACCGTACGGGCGCGGTCCAGCTGGCCCGTCGAGATGTACGTCAGGCCGCAGCAGACACCGCCCCCACGCACCGTCGGCGGCAGCTCGACCGTCAGGCCCGCCGCCCCTAGGACCCGTACGGCCGCCCGGCCCACCGAGGGCGACAGGTGTTCCGTGAACGTGTCCGGCCAGAGGATCACCACCTGGCCCTGGCCCCGGCCGCCCCGGTCAGCGTCGGCACCGCCCTTCCGCGCCCACCACCTGGTGAACGGCTCCCGGGCCAGGTGCGGGATCTGCCGTTCCGGTGCGATGCCGCCGAGCCGTTTGGCGAGGGCCGCGAGCGGCCTCACGCGCGCGAGGGCGTTGGACAGCCCGGCCGAGCGCGTACGGGCGACCAGGCGGAGCCACCTCGGCAGCCACCCCATCGCGTAGTGCGCCGCCGGGCGGCGCCGGCCCTCGTAGTGGTGGTGCAGGAACTCCGCCTTGTACGTGGCCATGTCGACGCCGACCGGGCAGTCCGAGCGGCAGCCCTTGCAGGACAGGCACAGGTCGAGGGCGTCGCGGACCTCCGTCGAGCGCCAGCCGTCGGTCACCACCTCGCCCGCCAGCATCTCGTGCAGGAGCCGGGCGCGGCCCCTGGTGGAGTGCTCCTCCTCGCCGGTCGCGCGGAAGGACGGGCACATGACGCCACCCGGACCAGGTGTCGTGGTACGGCACTTGGCGACGCCCACGCAGCGGCGTACGGCCGCGCCGAAGTCACCGCCGTCCTCCGGGTAACCGAAGGCGACGTCGACCGGCTCGCGCGGCAGGACGGCGAAGCGGAGGTTCGCGTCCAGCGGGGACGGGCGGACCAGCATTCCCGGGTTGAGCAGGTCGTCCGGGTCCCAGACCCCCTTCACCCGCTCGAAGAGATCGATGACCTCGGGGCCGTACATCCGCGGCAGCAGCTCCGCCCTCGCCTGGCCGTCCCCGTGCTCCCCCGAGAGCGAACCGCCGTGGGAGACCACCAGGTCCGCGAGTTCCTCCGAGAAGCGGCGGAAGCGGGCCACCCCGGGTTCCGTCAGGAGGTCGAAGTCGATGCGGACGTGGATGCAGCCGTCGCCGAAGTGGCCGTACGGCGTGCCGCGCAGGCCGTACTCGGCGAGCAGGAGGCGGAAGTCCTTCAGGTACGCGCCCAGCCGCGCCGGCGGGACCGCGCAGTCCTCCCAGCCGGGCCATGCCTCCGTGCCGTCCGGCATCCGGGTCGCCGTGCCGGACGCGTCCTCGCGGATGCGCCACAGCGTGCGCTGGGCGGCCGGGTCCGTGACCACCAGCGCGTCCAGCGCGTCCGCCGCCCGGACGATCGCCTCCCCACGCGCGCGTGCCTCCGCCTCCGAGTCGCCGCCCGTCTCCACGAACAGCCAGGCCCCGCCCCTGGGCAGCCCCGCGCCGCCGTCCGGCACCAGGTCCGCCGCCATGCCCTCCACCGTCAGCGGGCTGTACGGCAGCAGACCGGGCGCCGCCTCGGCCGCCGCGCTCTCGTCGGCGTACGCCAGCACGGCGAGCGCACGCGCGCGTGGGGCCTCGACGAGCCGTACGACGGCCTCCGACAGCAGGCCCAGCGTGCCCTCCGAGCCGCAGAACGAGCGGGCCACGTCCGCGCCGTTCTCCGGCAGCAGGGCGTCCAGCGCGTAGCCGGAGATACGGCGCGGGAGGTCCGGGAAGCCCGTACGGAGAGGGCTCAACGCGGTTCCCACCAGCGGACGCAGGCCGTCCGGGGCGCCCGCCCAGTTCCGGCCGAGGCGCAGCGCCTCGCCCCTGCCGCTGATCACCGACAGCTCCTCCACGTTGTCGGCGGTCGTGCCCCAGGCCACCGAGTGGGAGCCACAGCTGTTGTTGCCGATCATTCCGCCGAGCGTGCAGCGGCTGTGGGTGGACGGGTCGGGGCCGAAGCGCAGGCCGTGCGGGGCGGCGGCCTCCTGGAGGCGGTCGAGGACCAGGCCCGGCTGAACGACGGCGAGGCGCTGTTCCGGGTCCAGCGCGATGATCCGGTTCATGTGACGGGTGAAGTCCAGAACCACACCTGTGCCCGTCGCCTGGCCCGCGATCGATGTGCCCCCGCCACGTGCCACCACCGGCACCCCATGCTCCCGGCACACGGACAGCGCCGCCGCCATGTCGGCCGCGTCCATGGGGGACACCACACCCAGCGGGACCCGGCGGTAGTTGGAAGCGTCCATGGTCGTGAGCGCCCGCGCGGTCGTGCCGAAGGCGACCTCGCCGTGTACGGCCGCGCGCAGCTCGGCCTGCAGCTCGGCCTGCAGCTCGGCCTGCAGCTCGGCGCGCGACCCGGCCCGCGTTTCCCGAGACTCCCGGAGATCCTTCATGTGTTCAGCATGGCCTCAGCAGGGCGTCACTCGCCCGTGGGCGGCAGCTGTCGGCTGCTGGCCGAATTCCTGTAGGTGTTGATCGGATCGCGAGAAGAGGAGCAGAATCTTCCCAAGTCGATCACGAACTCTCATATAGTGACGCCCAGTTGCGCATAGGTGTCGGCTCTCGCCAGAAAGAGACTGGACGGAAGACCGGACGGACAACCGGACAGACCCAAGGACCCGCCCCGAGGGCCACCCGAGACCACGGTGAACGCCCGCGGCCCCGACCGAGGACTCGATTGATGACCTCCCCCACGCTCCCCGGCGAACGCCCCACCGTCCGCAGTCTCCTACCCGCCTCTCTGCTCACCGCGGTGCTGGGCGCGCTCGCGGTCACCAGCGCGGTCGTCGTGGCGCCGGACTCCGTCCGCGTGCCCCTCGCGCTGGGCGGGAGCGCCGCGGCCCTGCTGCTGTGCGTGGCCGTCGCCATGGCCGTGCACGGGATCCAGTCGGCCCGGGTCACCCGCCGCCGGCTGGAGGCCGTCACCCAGGACGTGGGCAGGCTGGTCCAGGAGCGTGCCCTGCTGGCCGAGGATTCCCAGAAGGAGCGCGCCCGGCTGGCCGGCGAACTGACCCACGAGCGGAACCGTCTGACGGCCGAGCTGGACCAGGAGCGCGCCCGGCTGAACCGCGAGCACGCCGCCGATCGTGTCCGCCTCGTCGAGGAGCACACCGAGGAGATCGCCCGGCTGTCCGAGGAACACGCCACGGAGCTGGCCCTGCGGTCCGAGGACCACGCCGCGGAGATCACCCGGCTCTCCGAGGAACACACCGCCGAGCGCACCCGGCTCACCGAGGAGAACGCCCGGCTCACCACGCGGCTGCGCGAGGCCACCGGCCGGCGCGCCGCCGCGCTGTCCGCGACCGCGAACGCCGCCGGCCGTATGCAGGCCCTGGCCACCAGCATGCTCGCCGACCTCCGCGCCATGGAGGAGCGGCACACCGACGAGGACGTCCTCACCGACCTCCTCCACCTCGACCACCGCACCGCGCAGGCCGGACGGCTCGCCGACTCCATCGCCGTACTCACGGGTGCCCGTTCGGGCCGCCGCTGGGCCCGGCCGATCGGCATGGAGTCCATCCTGCGCGGCGCCATGGGCCGGATCAGCGGCTACCAGCGCGTACGCGTCCACTCCGCCAGCGAGGCCGCCGTCGCCGGACACGCCGCCGAGGGCGTCATGCACGCACTCGCCGAACTCCTCGACAACGCCGCCAACTTCTCTCCGCCGACCGCGGAGGTCCATGTGTACGTCGAGGAGGTGCCGGCCGGCGTCATCGTGTCCGTCGAGGACAGCGGGCTCGTCATGGGCGAGGTCCAGCTGCGCCGCGCCGAGCGGACGGTCGCGGGCGAGGGCGAGGCCGCCGAGCTCGGCGGTCTGACCGGTACCCGGCTCGGGCTCGCCGTCGTCGGCCGGCTGGCCCGCCGGTACGGCATGAAGGTCTCCTACCGGCCGTCCGCCCGCGGCGGCACGGGCGTGCTGATGCTCATCCCGCAGGACATCCTCGTACCGCAGGACGCCACCGGTGGCTTCACCGTCCCGGCGGTCCGGACCGTCCCGGACTCTCCGGCCTCCTCGTCCTCCAGTGCCTGGGACACATCCGCCGTCCCGGCGGTGGAGGCAGCGCCGGCCGTCCCGGCCCTCCCCGCCCCACCGGCCCTCCCGGCCGACCTGACCGCCGCGCCCCTCCCGGCCACCGCGTGGCCTGCGACGCCCCCGGCGCCCTCGCCCTGGACATCAGCGACGCCAGGGGCCTCTGGGACGTATGGGGTATATGGGGCGTCCGACGCGGATCTTCCCCGGCGCCGGGCCACCCCCTCGGCGACCGGCCCTGAGACGGGTTCCGACCTGTCGTACGCCGCCTCGCTCGCCGGGACCGATCTGGACCCCGACCCGGTGCCCACCCACGAGTCCCCGGACCCCTCGGCGGACGAGGGCCCGCTCGAGCTGCCCAGGCGCCGCCGCGGCCGTACCCTCGCCGAGGCCGAACGCGCGCTGGCCGCGACACGCTCCGCCGCGCCGCGCACCCCGCCGACCCCCGAGGAGATGAAGGCGCGCGCCGCCCGCTTCAGCAGCTTCCGGCGGGCCGTCCGCAACGCCCCCGACCAGGCCACGGCCGATCCGACCACGGCCGACCCGGCCCAGGGCAGTGCCCCGGCCGTCCCCGGCACGGCCGGCCCCGACACAGCCGGCCCCGGTGCGGCCACCCCGGCCTCCAGGCCGGCCGACAACGCACCCACGACCCCCCACTCCGACCCGGAAGGCGACACCACCTCATGACCGGCACGACCACCGCCGACGCAAAGCTCACCTGGCTCATACAGGGCCTGTTGGAGCGCACCCCGGGCGCGCGGCACGCGCTCGTGCTGTCCCGCGACGGCCTGAAGCTGTGCCGTACCCCGGAGCTCTCCGCGGACCAGGCGGACCAGCTCGCCGCGATCGCCGCCGGCATCCAGTCCCTGTCGCACGGCGCGTCGGTGGAGTTCGGCGACGGCACCGGGGGTGTCCGGTCGGCGATGACCGAGTTCTACGGGGGCGTGCTGTTCATCGTCGAGGCGGGCGAGGGCGCCCATCTGGCGGTGATCACCGACGAGGACGCGGACGCCGGGCTCGTCGGGCACAACATGAGCGAACTCGTCGAGCAGCTCGGCGAGTACCTGACCGCCCGTCCCCGTATCTCATGAGCAGGCCCGGCAGGGACGACTCCCCGGACCGCCTGTACACACTCACCGGAGGCCGCAGCCGGTCGGGATCGGACAGCCCCTTCGACCTGGTGACCCTGGTCGTCGCCGAGTGCGACCCGGTGCCCGGCATGCAGTCCGAGCACGCGGCGATCCTGCGGCTGGCCGAACGCCCCACGGCGGTCGTGGAGATCGCCGCCGAGCTCCGGCTGCCGGTCGGCATCACCAAGATCCTGCTGGCCGACCTCCTCGCGGCGGGCCGTATCAGCGCCCGCCATCCCCGTCAGGCCGCCGTACCCGACCCCGACATCCTGGAGCAGGTGCTCGTTGGACTCCGCAACCTCTAGAGCGAGCGCGCCGCTCGGCGCGTCGGCCGACAACGGCCTCAAGATCGTGGTCGTCGGCGGCTTCGGTGTCGGCAAGACGACGCTGGTCCGCTCGGTCAGTGAGATCCGTCCCCTCACCACCGAGGAGACGATGACCCAGGCCGGCGCGCACGTCGACGACCTGACCGGTGTCCAGGGCAAGACCGCCACCACCGTCGCCTTCGACTTCGGCCGCATCACGCTCGACCACCGCAATGTGCTGTACCTGTTCGGCGCGCCCGGCCAGGAGCGGTTCTGGTTCCTGTGGGACCGCCTGTTCTCCGGGACGCTGGGCGCGGTCGTCCTCGTCGACACCCGGCGCATCGACGATTCCTGGTACGCCATCGACCGGCTGGAGAAGCACGGCACGCCGTTCGTCGTGGCCTGCAACGACTTCGGCGGCCCGGCGTTCACCCCGGAACAGGTCCGCGAGGCGCTCGACCTCGATCCGCACGTCCCGCTGGTGACCTGCGACGCGCGGTCGAGGGAGTCCAGCAAGCTCGTCCTGATCACGCTCGTCGAGCACGTCGCGACGCTGTACGCCGGTGTCGGCGCCGGTGCCGGTGCCGGTGCCGGCAGCGACCCCACCGCCCCTGCCCGAGCCTCCCGTCAGGAGCTGGTGTGACCTCCGCCCCCATACCCCTCAGCGGTCCCCGGTTCCAGCAGGAGCCGGCCCAGCTGTACCGGGAGATGCGGCGCGAGCACGGCGCCGTGGTGCCGGTGCTGCTCGACGGCGGCATCCCCGCCTGGCTGGTGATCGGCTACCGCGAGCTGCACCAGGTGACCGGTGACCCGGCGCTGTTCAGCCGCGACTCCGACCTGTGGAACCAGTGGCCGAACATCCCCGACGACTGGCCGCTGCGGCCGATGATCGGCCACAAGCAGCCGTCGATCCTCTACACCGTCGGTGAGCGGCACCGCGAGCGGGCCGCCATGCTCGGCAACGCGCTGAACGGCGTCGACCCGTCCGAACTGCGCGGGCACGCCGAGCGGTTCGCCGACGAACTGATCGACGGCATCAGCCTCAAGGACGGCGCCGACCTCATCGCCGAGTACGCGATGCTGCTGCCGGTACGCGTCCTGGCCCGGCTGTTCGGCTTCGCCGACGACGAGGGCCCGGACCTGGTCACCGCCATGAACGACCTGGTCGACGGCCGGGAGCGGGCGATCGCGGGCCAGCAGCACCTGTTCGCCGCCATGACGCGGCTGGTGGCCGGGCGGAAGGCCGCGCCCGCCGACGACGTGGCGTCCCGGATGCTCGCCGACACCTCCGGGTTCACCGAGGACGAGATCGTCCAGGACCTGATGGTGATGATCACGGCGGGGCACCAGCCGACCGCCGACTGGATCGGCAACTCGCTGCGGCTGATGCTGACGGACGAGCGGTTCGCGGCCTCCCTGTTCGGCGGCCGCAACAGCATCGCCGAGGCCATGAACGAGGTGCTGTGGGAGGACACGCCCACCCGGAAGGTGGCGGGCCGCTGGGTCACCCGCGACACCCAGCTGGGCGGCCACCGCATCCGCGCCGGCGACATGGTGGTGCTCGGCCTCCAGGGCGCCAACTCCGATCCCCAGGTGCGCACCGACGGCTCGGCCCTGACCGGTGGCAACGCCGCGCACTTCTCCTTCGGCCACGGGGAGCACCGGTGCCCGTTCCCGGCGCAGGAGATCGCCGAGGTCATCGCCCGTACGGGGATCGAGGTCGTCCTGGACCGGCTGCCCGACATCGACCTGGCGGTCCCGGCCGAGTCCCTGACACGGCGCCCGTCGCCGTGGCTGCGCGGCCTGACGGAGCTGCCGGTGACGTTCACCCCGACTCCCGCCCTTGGAGGCGCGTTCGCATGACGGCTGTGACAGGTGTGACAGGACAGGCGCAGACGGAGCCCGCGTGCCCGCATGCCACCCGCATCGCACTCGACCCCTTCGTCTCCGACCTCGACGGCGAGAGCGCCGCGCTGCGGGCCGCGGGGCCGCTGGCCGCCGTAGAGCTGCCGGGCGGCGTTCCGGTGTGGGCGGTCACGCACCACGCCGAGGCGAGACGGCTGCTGACGGACCCCAGAATCGTGAAGGACATCAACGTCTGGGGCGCCTGGCAGCGCGGCGAGATCGCCCCCGACTGGCCGCTGATCGGGCTGGTCAACCCGGGTCGTTCCATGCTGACGGTGGACGGCGCGGACCACCGGCGGCTGCGCACGCTGGTCGCCCAGGCGCTCACGCCGCGGCGGGTGGAGCGGATGCGCGAGCGGATCACGGAGCTGACCGAGGGGCTGCTGGACCGGCTGGCGCACAGTACGGCCGATGTGGTCGACCTGAAGGCTGAGTTCGCCTACCCGCTGCCCATGTATGTGGTCGCGGATCTGATGGGCGTCTCGGAGGACCGGCTGCCGCGGCTGAAGGAGCTCTTCGAGGCGTTCTTCTCCACGCAGACGCCGCCGGAGCAGGTCGTCGCGACGCTCACCGAACTCGCCGAGATGATGACGGCGACGGTGGCGGAGAAGCGGGTGACGCCCGGTGACGACCTGACCTCCGCGCTGATCGCCGCTTCGGAGGACGGTGACCGGCTCACCGACCAGGAGATCGTCTCCACGCTCCAGCTGATGGTGGCGGCGGGCCACGAGACGACGATCTCCCTCATCGTGAACGCGGTGGTCAACCTCTCCACGCATCCCGAGCAGCGGGCGACGGTGCTCGCCGGGGAGGCCGAGTGGTCGGCGGTGGTCGAGGAGACGCTGCGCTACTCGACGCCGACGTCGCACGTGCTGATCCGGTTCGCGACGGAGGACGTGCCCGTCGGGGACAAGGTGCTGCCGGCCGGCGACGCGCTGATCGTCTCGTACGGGGCGATCGGGCGCGACGAGCAGGCGCACGGGCCGTCGGCGGGGGACTTCGACATCACGCGGACCACCGCCGGACGGCACATCTCCTTCGGGTACGGGCCGCATGTGTGCCCGGGGGCCGCGCTGTCGCGGCTGGAGGCGGGGGTGGCGCTGCCCGCGCTGTACGCCCGGTTCCCGTCGCTCGACCTGGCGGTCCCGGAGAGTGAGCTCCGTAACAAACCGGTGGTGACGCAGAACGACCTGTACGAGCTGCCGGTGCGGCTGAGGGGCTAGTTGCGCGCCCGGGGCGCGCGAAGGCGCGCCCCGGCGTCTCAGCCGACGGACGAGGTTTCGCCCAGGTTTCACGGAGCGGCTAGGCTCCCGTCGTGGCTGAGATCCAGATTCCCGCTGACATCAAGCCCGCCGACGGTCGTTTCGGCGCGGGCCCCTCCAAGGTGCGGACGGAAGCGCTGGACGCGCTGGCCGCCACCGGTACGTCCCTGATGGGCACCTCCCACCGCCAGGCCCCGGTCAAGAACCTGGTCGGCAAGGTGCGCGAGGGCATCGGCGAGCTGTTCTCGCTGCCCGACGGCTACGAGGTGGTCCTCGGCAACGGCGGCTCCACGGCCTTCTGGGACATCGCGACCCACGGACTCATCGAGAACAAGTCGCAGCACCTCAGCTTCGGCGAGTTCTCCTCCAAGTTCGCCAAGGCCGCGAAGCTCGCCCCGTGGCTGGCCGAGCCCACCGTGATCTCCTCCGAGCCGGGCACGCACCCGGAGCCCCAGGCCGAGGCGGGCGTGGACGTGTACGCGTTCACGCACAACGAGACCTCCACCGGTGTCGCCGCCCCGATCAAGCGGGTCGCGGGCGCCGACGAGGGCTCCCTCGTGCTCGTGGACGCCACCTCCGGCGCCGGCGGCCTGCCCGTCGACATCGCCGAGACCGACGTCTACTACTTCGCCCCGCAGAAGTCCTTCGCCGCCGACGGCGGCCTCTGGATCGGCCTCTTCTCCCCGGCCGCCATCGAGCGCGCCGAGCGGGTCCACGCGAGTGGCCGCCACGTCCCGGAGTTCTTCTCCCTCCCGACGGCGATCGACAACTCGCGCAAGAACCAGACGTACAACACCCCGGCCCTCGCCACCCTCTTCCTGCTCAACGAGCAGCTGGAGTGGCTGAACGGGCAGGGCGGTCTGGACTGGTCGGTCCGCCGTACCGCCACCTCCGCCCGCACCCTGTACGGCTGGGCCGAGGACAGCAAGCACGCGAACCCGTTCGTCGCCGACCCGGCCAAGCGCTCGCAGGTCATCGGCACGATCGACTTCAGCGACGAGATCGACGCCGCCGCCGTCGCCAAGGTGCTGCGCGCCAACGGCATCGTCGACACCGAGCCGTACCGCAAGCTCGGCCGCAACCAGCTCCGCGTCGCCATGTTCCCGGCCGTCGACCCGGCGGACGTCGAGGCGCTGACGAAGTGCATCGACTACGTGATCGAGCGGCTGTAGGCACATCATCACTTACTGGAAGGCCTGGCTTCACCCGTGTCGGCTGCGGGCGGTGCCAGGCCTTTCGCTTGCCCTGTCCGGGCTGGGGCGGACAGCACAGCAGTCCGTTCAGCATCCGTCCGGGAGACGCGCGGCCGTGCCCCCGCCATGGACGCCGTTCTCCGCACCTGCCGCGCTGATGTAGTCCGTTGCGAGTTTTCCACAGGCCCGAGGTACGCTGGCGCCAGGCAGCTGACAGCGAGGTTACGAAAGCGTGTTGCCAACTGCTCGATGCAGTCTGCTACCTGGCAGATCGTAGGTTGCATCCACTCATGTGACACCTTCCCCGCGAGGACACAGAGGCAGGAGCGCAAGAGCATGGTCACGCCGAAGGATCCGGCACTGGAGCGGCGCAAGGTGCGGCTGGCGCTCCGTGCGTTCCGGAAGGACGCCGGGCTGAACCAACCGGACGTCGCCGAAGCGCTGTCCTGGTCACCGTCGAAGGTCATCCGCATAGAAGGCGGATCCGTCGGCGTCTCGGTGACCGACCTGCGTGCGCTGCTCGACCTCTACAACGTCAGCGACGTCCGCCTCCGCCTGGACCTGGAGGAGGCCACGCGCGCCAGCCGCAGGCCCCCGTGGTGGAGTCCGTACCGTGACGTCGTGTCCGCCGAGTTCGGGGTCTATCTCGGGTTCGAGGGCAGTGCGGATGCCCTGTACGCCTACCACCCGACGTTCGTCCCGGGTCTGCTGCAGACCGAGGACTACGCCCGAGCCCTCCTGAAAAGCAGGTACACGGGTGCACGCCTGAAGGACGCCGTCGAGCTGCGCATGGAGCGTCAGGAGCGGCTGGTGCGCGGGCAGGAGGGGCCGGAACTGAACTTCCTCGTGGACGAGGCGGCGCTGCGCCGCTGGATCGGCGGTCCGGACGTCATGCGTCGTCAGGTGGAGCATGTGAAGACCGTGGCCGGGCAGCCTCGCGTCACTGTGGGCGTCGTGCCGTTCAGTCTCGGCGTTCATCCCGTGCTGCGCAAAGGCTGCATCGCGCTGACTTTCACGGACGGCGACGATGTGCTGTTCATGGAGAACTCGAGCGGTGCGCTGACCGTCCGGAACGACCAGTCCGCCGTCGACGACTATCTGACCGACTTCCACAAGTCTGCCGACAGTTCTCTGTTCGACGACAGGATGAAGGCCTTGGCCGACGAGATCATCGGGCATCTGCCGAACGGCCGTGCCGGTGGTCCGGCGGGTCCGTCGGACAGCCTGTCCTAGCCAGGAAGCGGCATCCCCACTGATAACAGTCGGGCAGAGACTGGGAGAGTCCCGTGACGGGGATCTTCACATGGATACGGGAACGGTCGGCACAGCTCAGGGAACGCCCCGACGCATCCGAGCGGGAGCCGGACCGGCTACCCGATGACGGTCCGGAGCCGGAGGACACCGAGGCCGCGCCCCCGGCGCAGCACGGGCCACCTCCCCTGACGGGCCGTCGGACGACGTGGCTCGACCTGATACGTGATGTGCTGTACAGCGACCAGGCCTTCGACCACCTCAGCAAAGCCGCGCCGTGGCTGGTGCTCTTCGCGGTACTGGTGGTTCAGGGCCTCTTATGGGCCCTTCACTTCGTTATGCGCGTCATCGACCCGGGAACCGCGCCTTCCGTAGGCCAACTGCTGGCACGGACTGTTGCGTTCAGTCTCCTGGTAGGGAGCGTCTGGCTCGGCAAACGGGTCATCCGCAGACTGACCGCACGGTCACGGCCCGGCGCACCAGCCGCACCGGAACCCACGGCTAACGATCCGGTGAACCGTACCGATCCCCCCGAGGCGGAGACGCCGGGCCCGAGGAGCGGCGAACCACAGCCGTAGCCCCCCGGTCGAGCAGCAGTCCTGCGGCCACGGCTACGAGCACGCCCACGGTGCCCCACACCCATGGCCGGGCAGCCCAACCGACAGCGAGCGAGACAAGTGCGCCCACCGCGGTCGCCAGGCTGCCGGCGACGACGCAACCGACGAGCACCACGGCTATGGGCAAGGAGGCCCTACGGACAGACGTCATCGGCTCCCGTGCAGCAGCGTGCGGTGGTCCTGTTGAGTTCCCCATCACGTCCCCAGTGTTTCTTCCTCGACACCTCTGGTACTTCGCTGAGCGCTGCGCAGCCCACATCCCCGAACGGTCCACGATTACCTCTCACCGCGATCCAGCCCTACGATGGTTGTCCGGATTTCGCCCTTGAGGTGCCGCGGGCACAGGTACTGCAGGAATGTTTCCCAGGATTCTGGACAAACAGTCAGGTCGGCCAGCGTCGGACGTTGCGAGTCCCGCACTCGCACCTCCCCTTGCACCAACGCGACTTCGACACAGTCAACCGGGTCGCAGGCGCTGCTTCTGCGCCAGACGGATACAGGAAGGTCCCCCTCAGCCACCCTGGGCTCCCTTGCGCCACGGGGCGGGTGACCTCACACTCCCAGCCATGCCGCACGCCCGAGAGCACCGTGCCTCCTGCCGTTGACGTCTCCGCAGGTTAGTGCGGCAGCGGAGAGCATGGCAGGAGGACGACGGGAACGGCCAGAGCTCGTCACAACCGGCCGCCGGTCACTCGACCCTGATCCTGTTTTGTCCTATTTAGCCTAAGGTTCTTCCGACCAGGCGTCCAAGGCCGAAACCAGCCCTGCTGGGGGGGTGCTCTCAGACCCCTCCACATCACCGGCTCAGGTTCTTGAACCTCCGCACCGCGAGCGGCAGGAACACCACCGTCAGGATCAGCGGCCACACCCCCGACATCAGCAGCGCGTGCTGCTCGACCCACGAGTCGTCGCTGCCCACCGGCGTGCCGAACAGTTCGCGGGCCGCCGCGGCCGTGGACGAGATGGGGTTCCAGGCGGCGACGAAGCCCAGCCAGTCCGGCATCAGCTGGGGTGCCACGAAGATGCTGGAGATCATCGTCAGCGGCATGGCGACCGCGAACAGGTTGCCCGCCGCCTCCGGGTTGGGCACCAGCAGGCCCAGCCACACGCCGACCCAGATCAGGGCGATCCGCAGCCAGAGGAGCAGTCCGAAGGCCGCGAGGAAGCCCCAGCCGCCGTCCGGCCGCCAGCCCATGACGAACGCGGTACCCATCATGATGAACAGCTCCACGCAGGCCAGGAGCAGATCCGTCACCCCGCGCCCGGCGACCACCGCGGAGGAGGCCATCGGCATGGACCGGAAGCGGTCGATGACGCCCTTGGTGGAGTCGTGGACCACGAGCGTCGCCGTGTTGATGAAGCCGAAGGCCATGGACATCACGAACATCCCCGGCATGAGGAAGTCCATGTAGTCCCCGCCGCCCGGCACCTTCATCGCGCTGCCGAAGACGTATCCGTACAGAAGCACGGACACGATCGGAAAGCCCAGCGCCCAGGCGATGTTGACCGGCTGGCGCTGGTAGTGGGTCAGGCCGCGGCGGACGAGGTTCCAGCAGTCCGCCAGCACCCAGTACGTCCGGCCGTGCACCGGCCGCTCCGCCATGTCCAGTGCGCTCACGCCACCGCCTCCTTCTCCGTCTCCGCCTCCGTGCGCTCCGTACGGTGGCCCGTCAGGCGCAGAAACACGTCGTCCAGGCTCGGCCTGCGCAGTCCGATGTCCTCGGCCGCGATGCCCTCGTCCTGGAGCGTCCTCGCCACCTCCGTCAGGGCGGCCACGCGGTCGGTCACCGGCGCGTGGACGCGCAGCTCGGTCTCGTCCGTCTCCGGTTCGCCGTCCGCGACCCGGGCGAGGACCTTCACCGCGCGCGGGATGTCGGCGCGCTCGGTGACGACGACCTCGATACGGTCGCCGCCCACCGTGTTCTTCAGCCCGTCCGGGGTGTCGTCCGCGATGGCCCGCCCCTGGTCGATCACGGTGATCCGGGAGGCCAGCTTGTCGGCCTCGTCCAGATACTGCGTGGTCAGCAGCACGGTCGTGCCGCCCGCCACCAGGCCCCGTACGGACTCCCAGACCTCGCCCCGGCTGCGCGGGTCGAGACCGGTCGTCGGCTCGTCGAGGAAGAGGACGGCCGGGGCGAGGATCATCGAGGCGGCGAGGTCAAGCCGGCGCCGCATGCCGCCGCTGTACTTCCCGACCCCCTTGTCCGCCGCGTCGGTCAGCCGGAACCGCTCCAGCAGCTCGTCCGCCCGCAGCCGCGCCCGCCTGCCGCCCAGATGGAACAGCCGGCCGAACATCTCCAGGTTCTGCCGCCCCGTCAGCACCTCGTCCACCGCCGCGTACTGCCCCGTGAGCCCGATCCGCGCCCGCACCTCGTGCGCCTGCCGCGCCACGTCGAGGCCGTCCACCGTCGCCCGGCCGCCGTCCAGTCGTACGAGCGTGGACAGGATGCGTACGGCGGTGGTCTTGCCCGCGCCGTTCGGCCCCAGCAGGCCGTGCACCGTGCCCTCGCGCACCGCCAGGTCGAAGCCGTCCAGCGCCCGCTTCTCCCCGTACCGCTTCTCCAGTCCTTCGGCCCGCACCGCGTAGCCGTCGTCGGCCATGACGTTCCTTCCCCCTCGTCCCGCACCAGGCATGCAAACTGGGTACGTCGTACCCAGTTCGCCGAGAGTACACCGTACTCAGTTTCTGTGCGAGCGATTATTCTGAGGCCCATGAACAGCGGCACCACGGGCACGGGCGGTACGGCGACCAGCGGCAGCGGCGACATCGTCCGCACCCTGGAGCTCCTCTGGGACACCGGCAAACGCCCCAGCCGCGGCCCCAAACCGGGCCTGACCTTGGACCGGATCGTGGAAGCGGCCGTACGGCTCGCGGACGCGGAGGGCCTGGAGGCGGTGTCGATGCGCCGGATCGCCACCGAGCTCGGCACCGGCACGATGTCGCTGTACCGCTATGTGCCCGGCAAGGGCGAGTTGCTCGACCTGATGCTCGACCGGGTGCAGCGCACGTCCGAGGACCCGGCCGCCCTCGGCGACGGCAGCTGGCGCGCGGCGCTGGAGACCCTTGCCCACGAGGGCCTCGCCCTCTACCGCCGGCATCCCTGGCTGCTCCAGGTGAACCAGACCCGCCCGATCCTCGGTCCGAGCGCGCTCGACGGCATGGAGAAGGTGCTCACCCTCATCAAGCCCATGGGTCTCACCGACCCGGAGCTGGTGTCGGCGGTCGTCATGATCGACGGCTACGTCCTCGGGGCCGCGCGGACCCAGCTCTACGCGCAGGACGCCGAGCGGCGGACGGGCCTGACGGACACCGAGTTCTGGCAGGCCCAGGTGCCCGTGCTGGAGAAGGTGATGGCGTCGGGGCGCTACCCGGTCCTGGCCGCGCTGTCGGACGACGCCTTCGGTACCGACTTCGACCACTTCGAGTTCGGGTTGCAGCGCATCCTGGACGGGCTGGAGGTGTTGGTGGAGCGGCGCCGTCGGCAAGAACCCTGACGTGGGCTGTCTACGACGACCGGCGCAGCAGCCGCCTCAGCCCCCACACGACCACGACGACGGCGACCACGGCCACCGCGCCCACCTGCACGTTCTTCGTGTCCCCGGCGCCGCCCCCGCCCTGTTCGGCCGCCCGCGGACTCGCCTCGCCGGAGGGCGACCCGGCACCCGTACCCGCGCCCCCGCCCGGCGCCGGCCGCGGCTCCACCGAACTGCCGCTCCCCTCACTCCCGTACATGATCTGGGTCCCGTCGGGGGTGTAGGTCATCGACTCCCCCTGCCGCTGCAACGGCACGCTGAGCCGCCCGGTCTGCTCGATCTTCCCGTCGTTCCAGTCGTACGCGATCCCGCCGAAGTACCCGCGGACGGCGAGCTGCTCGCCGTTCGGCGAGAACGCCCCGTCGGTGGCCCAGAGGTCGATGGACGCGGTCTTGCGGAAGACGTTGACGCCGCTGGTGGAGAGGGTGGCGGGGCCCTCGTACAGCGAGCCGCCGTCCTCCTTCTTGTCGGCGATGTACACGCGCCCGGTCTTCGGGTGCACCATCAGGGACTCCGCGTCCCGGGCGCCGTCGGCGTACCGGACGTCGTACTGCGTGGCGCGGACCGTCTGGTCCTTGAGCTCCTTCGGCTCGGGCAGCTCGTAGATCCACACGTGGTCCCAGGTGCCGCCCATGTTGTCGCCGATGTCGCCGACGTAGAGCTGGTCGCCGGGCCCGATGGAGATCGCCTCGACGTCGCGCGGGGTGCCCACCCCGGTCATGGTGACGGTGGCGACGGTCTTCCCCGTACGGCTGTCGACCGCGTACAGGTACGCCCCGTCGTCGCTGTCGTTGTGCGTCCAGTAGACCCCCGGGTGGAGGCGGGAGGCCGCGAGCCCGCTGGACTCGGTGATCCTCGGGTCCTCGATGGTGAACTCCTCCGCGTCGGCGGCGACCGCGGGCGCGGCCACGGCGGCGATGAGGAGGAACCCGGCGAGGCCCGCGAGGAGTTCGCGCGGCGGGAACGGTCGACGACGGCGCATTCCCCCAGCCTGCCATTCCCGCCATCACCGCACACGCCACGCCCGGGCCGTTCCGCGCGTCGCCGGCGTGGTCAGCCTCACACCCCGGCGGTCGCTCATGGTCTACGCCATCCACGATGATGACCGGATGCTTAGGTTCATGCCCGTCGGCGACTCCATGACGATCGGCAGCGCCGGCGAACACACCTGGCGTTACCGGATGTGGCAGCACCTGCGCGACACGTACGGCGGCCCGTTCCGGATCGTCGGCCCCCGCGAGACGCTCCACGACAAGGCGGCGGACGCCCCCACGTCGTACGACTACGCGGACCCGGACTTCCCGCGCGCCCACCTGGCCGGCTGGGGAGAGGGCTGGCAGCACATGGCACCTCTGATCGCCGACGCGGTACGAAGCTGCCGCGCGGACGTGCTTCTGGTCTCCCTCGGCCTGATCGACCTGGGCTTCTACACGAACGCCGAGCAGACGGAGGAGAACGTCCGCCGCTTCGTCACCCACGCGCGCGAGGCCAACCCGCGCATCCGGACGGTCGTGCTCCCGGTGATACCGAACGTGCGCGCCGAGTCGGACGCCGCGTTCGCCGCCGAGGTGACCCGCTTCAACGAACTCCTCGCCAAGACCGTCGCCGACCTGGACGAGCCCCGCTCCCCGCTGCTCCTGGCCTCCCCTCCCCCGTCGTACGACATCCACCACGACACCTACGACGGCACGCACCCGAACGCGAGCGGGGAGCACCGGATCGCGGCGGCGTTCGCGGAGGCGATGTACCAGGCGTGGGGCCTGGGGGAGCCGTACCAGCTCCCGTAGCGGGCCGTACGTGACCTCGTCACCGTGCGTATCGTTGTACTGCGCGGCTGCGTTCGATCGAGGCGTGGCCGGGGAAGAGCGCCACGATGACCGTCCTTGAAGACAGGATCGAGATGGCCGAGAGCGACGACACGAGCGCGCTGGACGCGCTCTTCGAGCAACTGTCCGTCCCCGAAGGTTTCAAGGTCGAAATCGTCGAGGGGGCCGTCTTCATGGTGCCGCAGCGGAGCACTCACTGGTTGATCATCCGCAGGATCCTGCATGCCCTGGACGAGTGGTTCGGTCTGAACGCCCTGGTCTTCTCGGATGTACGCATCGACTTTCCGGGGCACCAGAACGGTCTCTGCCCCGACGTGGCGAAGCTACGCGACGGTGCGGAGCAGGACGCGACCGGGCACTGGTCCCACCAGGACGTCGAGTTCATCGGCGAGGTGATCTCCAAAGGGACCGCCGCGAACGACTACGGCCCAAAAAGGATCGCCTACGCCACAGCCGGGGTTCCCGTCTACCTCATCGTTGATCCGTACGTCGGCAAGTGCGTCGTCCACACCCGGCCCAAGAACGGCGACTACGTCACACAGACGCCCGTCGCCTTCGGCGAGGATGTGGACCTGACCACGGCTCCCCTGGGTCTCACCCTCAAGACCGACGAGTTCCCCCGCGACTGACCGTTCCCCCCTTGCCTGGAGCGCACTCCAACCCGTTGGCTGGTGACCATGAAGTACACACAGCTCGGACGCACGGGACTCAAGGTCAGCCGACTGGTGCTGGGCACCATGAACTTCGGTCCGCAGACCGACGAGGCGGACAGCCACGCGATCATGGACGCGGCGCTGGACGCGGGCATCAACTTCTTCGACACCGCCAATGTCTACGGCTGGGCCGAGAACAAGGGCCGTACGGAGTCGATCATCGGCAACTGGTTCGCCAAGGGCGGTGACCGCCGCGACAAGGTCGTGCTGGCGACCAAGGTGTACGGCAACATGGGCGCCGACGGCGAGGCCTGGCCCAACCACGACAAGCTCTCCGCCGTCAATATCCGGCGTGCGGTCGACGCGAGCCTGAAGCGGCTGCAGACCGACTACATCGACCTCTACCAGTTCCACCACATCGACCGCTCGACTCCCTTCGAGGAGATCTGGCAGGCGATCGACGTGCTGGTGCAGCAGGGCAAGATCCTCTACGTCGGCTCCAGCAACTTCCCCGGGTACAAGATCGCCCAGGCCAACGAGATCGCCGCCCGCCGCGGCGGCACCATCGGCCTCGTCAGCGAGCAGTGCCTCTACAACCTCGCCGAGCGCCGCGCCGAGATGGAGGTCATCCCGGCCGCGCAGGAGTACGGCCTCGGGGTCATCCCCTGGTCGCCGCTGCACGGCGGGCTGCTGGGCGGTGTGATCAAGAAGCAGGCCGAGGGCGGACGCCGGGCATCCGGGCGGGCGGCCGACACGCTCGCCGACCCCGCCGCCCGCGCGCAGATCCAGGCGTACGAGGACCTGCTGGAGAAGCACGGCATCGAGCCCGGCGAGGCGGCGCTGGCCTGGCTGCTCACCCGGCCGGGCGTGACGGGCCCCATCGTGGGGCCGCGCACCGCCGAGCAGCTCCAGTCCGCGATCCGCGCCGTGGAGCTGGAGCTGAGCCAGGAGGTCCTGGCCTCCCTGGACGAGATCTTCCCGGGGCCGGGGCCGTCTCCGGAGGCGTTCGCCTGGTAACGGCGGCGCGTACGCGTACGGCGGCGCGTGGCGGCCGCGTTCGGCTCACCTGCCGAGCGCGGCCGCCACGGCGACGACGGCGAACATCAGCACAAGCGCACCGGCCATGATCCGGTTCCGGGTCTTCGGGTCCACGGAGTCGAGACTAACCGGCCGCCTCGGCGCACCCGCCGCCCGCCCCCAGCTCCCAGCCCGCCACCCTCTCGTACCGGGGCCGCTCGCCCGGTACCCCCGACTTCGGCAGGTTGCTGCGGACGAGCGCCAGCTCGCCCACCGTCCACGGACGGCCGGCGAAGCCGTCGAGGGCGTCGACGTACGGCCGCACGTCCAGCGGCTCCCGGCTGCGGGCCAGGGTCAGATGGGCCCGGTACCTGCGGTGCTCCAGCGGCAGGCCCGCCTTCCGCCCGGCCGCCTCCGCGCGCTCGGCCAGCAGCCGCAGGGTCCTGAGGTCGCCCTCGGCCCCCGCCCACAGCGCGCGCCCGTGGCCGAACTGCCCGCCGCCCCGGACCGCCAGCGGGAACGGCTCGGTGCGCCGCGCGGCCCGCTCCAGCCGCGCGGACAGGTCCGGTACGGTCCCGTCGTCGACCTCGCCGTAGAAGGCGAGCGTGAAGTGCCAGCCCGCCCGCTCCGTCCAGCGCAACCGGTCCGCCCCGGGCAGCCGCCGCAGCGCACCGGCGGCGGAGGCGAGCTCGTCGGTCACGTCGGCGGGCGGCAGCACGGCGGCGAACAGTCTCATGCCGTCACCCTCTCAGGTGCGTTCCTCAGGTGCGTTCCTCAGGTGCGGGCTCACCTGGTGGCCGTCGCCAGCCGGTCCCCCGCGGCCCTCGGCACGAACCGCACCTTCGGATGCCCGTGGTGCCAGCCGACCGACAGCCGCAGACCGCCCGCGCGCGTCAGCACCAGACCGACCACGGCGGCCGCCGCCAGCGAGACCAGACCGCCCGCGGCGAGTCCGACCCGGGGGCCGTACGCGTCCGTGACCCAGCCGACGATCGGCGCGCCCACCGGCGTACCGCCGAGGAAGACCATCATGTAGAGGGACATGACGCGACCGCGCATCGCGGGGTCCGTGGTCATCTGGATGCTGGTGTTCGCCGTGACGTTGACGGTCATGCCGAACATCCCGATCGGCGCCATGAGCAGCGCGAACAGCCACAGCGACGGCGACACGGCCGCCGCGACCTCCACGGCGCCGAACGCCAGCGCCGCCCCGATCAGCACCCGCAGCCGGGATGTGCCGCGCCGGGCCGCCAGCAGCGCGCCGGCCACGGAGCCGACCGCCATCAGCGTGTTGAAGAGGCTGTACTCGCCGGCCCCCGACGCGAAGACGTCGTCCGCGAAGGCGGTGAGGAACACCGGGAAGTTGAAGCCGAAGGTGCCGATGAACCCCACCAGCACGATCGTCCAGATCAGCTCGGGACGGCCGGCGACATAGCGCAGGCCCTCACGGAGCTGCCCCTTGCCGCGCGGGGCACGCTCGACCACGTGCAGCTCCCGCTTGCGCATCAGGAGCAGGCCGGCGATGGGGGCGACGAAGGACAGTCCGTTGAGCAGGAACGCCCACCCCGTGCCCACGCCGGTGATCAGCACACCCGCGACGGCGGGGCCGACCAGGCGGGCCGACTGGAAGTTCGCCGAGTTCAGGCTGACCGCGTTCTGCAGCTGCTCGGGGCCGACCATCTCGGAGACGAAGGACTGACGGGCCGGGTTGTCCAGCACCGTGGCGAGCCCGACGGCGAAGGCGGCGACGTACACATGCCACACCTCGACCTGTCCGGAGAGCGTCAGCGCGGCGAGCCCCAGACCGGTGACGGCCATCGCCGACTGCGTGCCGAGCAGTGTGGGGCGCTTGGGCAGACGGTCGACGAGGACCCCGCCGTACAGACCGAAGAGCAGCATCGGCAGGAACTGGAGCGCGGTGGTGACGCCGACGGCGGTGGAGGAGCCGGTGAGGCTGAGCACCAGCCAGTCCTGGGCGATGCGCTGCATCCAGGTGCCGATGTTGGAGACGACCTGCCCGAGGAAGAACAGCCGGTAGTTGCGTATGCGCAGGGAGCGGAACATCGAGGTGCGGGAGCTCCGGGCGGCTTCGGGCTCGCGGGGCGCGGTGGGCGCCTTCGACCTCGTGTCGGGGGTGGGCCGCACGTCGTGGGCGGGCTGGGAGTCGTGGGTGGGTTGGGAGTCGTGGGTGGTCGGTGCGGGGGCGGAGTCTGCTCCGGATCCCGTACTCAAAAGGGTTCGCCTCCTTGGCGGTCACGGACGCCGTCGGCCGTCGCGGCGACCACGTCGATCTCGCCGATCTCGCCGATCTCGCCGATCTCGCCGAGCACGAGAATCTCGTCGGTCACGGACATCGTCGTCCTTGGTGCAATCCCTTCGGAGGGTCGACCGAGGGGCTCACGGATGCGTGGCACGCGCGGGCGCGGCACGGGAGTGCGCGGGCGCCGGGCGCATGCCGTGCGGCTGCCCGGACGGTGCCGGCCCGGCAGCCGCTCACAGGTGCGCGAGCTTCTCCAGGACGGGCGCGGCCTCGCGGAGCTTGGCCCACTCGTCCTCGTCGAGGCCCTCGACCAGGGAGGCCAGCCACGCGTTGCGCTTGCGGCGACTCTCCTCGAGCATCGCCTCGGCGCGCTCGGTCTGCGCGACGACCTTCTGGCGTCTGTCCTCGGGGTGCGGCTCCAGGCTGACCAGGCCCTTGCTCTCCAGCAGCGCCACGATGCGGGTCATCGACGGCGGCTGGACGTGCTCCTTGCGGGCGAGCTCGCCCGGGGTGGCGGTGCCGCAGCGGGCGAGGGTGCCGAGCACCGACATCTCGGTGGGGCTCAGCGACTCGTCGACCCGCTGGTGCTTGATCCGGCGGCCGAGGCGCATGACGGCGGACCGGAGGGCGTTCACGGCGGCTTCGTCGTCGCCATGGGTCAGTTCGGACATGTTCTTTAGAGTAACTCATTACTCTGGCTAAATACCACCGGTGTGGCCGCTGTCCGCCCGTGAATCAGGCCACTCACGCACCACATCGCCGACACCCCACCGACACTTCACTCGTACGGGTGAGTCGGTGGCGGAACATGACGCACCGTACCCGGACCCGTTCGACCCTCGTGTGCATGGGGACCAGTGTGCTCAGCCTGCGAATGGATCGCGACCTGCTCGAACGCCTCCGGCGGCGTGCCGCCGAAAGAGGAATGAGCGTCCAGGACTATGTCGTCCGGACGCTCATTCGGGAGGACTTCGACGAGCGGTTCCAGGCCGCCGTCGACGAGACGGAGAAGTTCTACGGGAGCCCGGGAGCGGGGGCCGCCCGGCCCCTCGTGAGCCCCGCCGACACCGACACGGGCATCAGGTGAGGCTCGACGCGGGCGATCGGGCGAGCCCTCGTACGGGCGCCCGGGCGAGCCCCCGCACAGGCGGTCAGGTCAGCCCCAGCGCCGGCATCAGGTAGTAGAAGGCGAACACGGCCGACACGACGTACATCGCCACCGGGACCTCTCGTCCGCGGCCGGACGCCAGGCGCAGCACCACGAAGGCGATGAAGCCCATGCCGATGCCGTTCGTGATCGAGTAGGTGAACGGCATCATGAACATGGTCACGAACGCCGGGATGGCGATCGTGAAGTCCGACCAGTCGATCTCCTTGATCGAGCCGGACAGGATCAGGAAGCCGACCGCGACCAGGGCCGGAGTGGCGGCCTGGGACGGAACCATCGTGGCGACGGGCGTCAGGAACAGGGACACCGCGAACAGACCGCCGGTGACGATGTTCGCGAAGCCGGTGCGCGCACCCTCACCGACACCGGCCGTGGACTCCACGAAGCAGGTGGTGGCCGAGGAGGAGCTGGCGCCGCCCGCGGCGACCGCGATGCCGTCGACGATGAGCACCTTGTTGATGCCGGGCATCTGGCCCTGGGCGTCGGTCAGCTTCGCCTCGTCGCTGACGCCCATGATCGTGCCCATGGCGTCGAAGAAGCAGGACAGCAGGACGGTGAAGACGAAGAGGACACCGGTCAGGATGCCGACCTTGTCGAAACCGCCGAACAGGCTGACCTGACCGATCAGGCCGAGGTCGGGCACGGCGACGGGGTTGCCGGGCCACTCCGGGGTGGTCAGGCCCCAGGAGGGGATGTCGGCGACGGCGTTGATGATCACCGCGAGGGCGGTCATCACGACGATCGAGATCAGGATCGCGCCGGACATCTTGCGGACGAGCAGCGCGAAGGTGAGCAGCACGCCGAGGACGAAGATCAGGACCGGCCAGCCCAGCAGATGACCGCCGGTGCCCAGCTGGAGCGGGACGGTGGTCTGGGCGGCGTCCGGCATACGGGTGACGAAGCCGGAGTCGACGAGTCCGACCAGCAGGACGAACAGGCCGATGCCGATGGAGATGGCCTTGCGCAGGCCGAACGGCACGGCGTTCATGACCCGCTCACGCAGACCGGTGGCGACCAGCAGCATCACCACGAAACCGGCCAGCACGACCATGCCCATGGCGTCCGGCCAGGACATCCGCGGGGCGAGCTGGAGCGCGACGACCGAGTTCACACCCAGACCGGCGGCCAGGGCGATCGGGACGTTGCCGATGACGCCCATGAGGAGCGTGGTGAAGGCGGCGGTCAGGGCCGTCGCGGTGACCAGCTGGCCGTTGTCCAGCTGGTGTCCGTACATGTCCTTCGCGCTGCCCAGAATGATCGGGTTCAGCACGATGATGTACGCCATGGCAAAGAACGTGGCGAAACCACCCCGGACCTCCCGGGCCAGCGTGCTGCCCCGTTCGGAGATCTTGAAGTAGCGGTCGAGAGCACCCTGAGCGGGCCGGGGTTCCGGCGACTCGGGCGTGGTGGCCTTGGCGGGGGCCGAGGTGGGCATGCGGAGACCTCATCCCCAACGACTCTCCCCCAGTGCCGTTGGAGTTTTCTACGAAAAGAAGTAGCCAAACACAGACCGTTTCAGTATGAACATATGACCCGCGAAGCGCCATCTCCGCGCGTAGAACTGTGGTGGACCTGGCATCGGCCGGACGTCGGCCTCGCATCCGGTCCGGCATCGGTCCGGCATCGGTCCGCATCCGCCGGTCGGCCGATCACCCGCCCAGGCGCCCTCGTAAGCTGTCCCCATGGCGAAGTGGACACCGAAGCACGAAGCGCCGGAGCCCCTCGAGGGCCCCGTGGTCGCCACCATCACCGGCGGCACGATCGTGTGGTTCGTCCTCTTTCTGGCACAGCTGCCCTTCTATGGCTGGTTCGACGACCACGGTCACCTCTGGTGGCTGTGGACCTGCCTCGCCGGCGGTGGGCTGGGCCTGATCGGCATCTGGTACGTGCGCAGGCGGGACGCGGCGATCAAGCGCGCGGCGGCGACGGCGGACGAGGACCCGGCGGCGGCCTCGGCCCCGGCGGCCACCGAGCAGACACCGTAGGGCGTGCCCTGGCCGCACAGTCCGCCCGGACGACGGCCGGGGCACCTCGTGCACGCGCCGCGCCCACCGCTCCCCGGCCGACGGCCGCCCCGGCGTACGACCCCGGCATCACGTCCGTCCTACCCAGGTCGGAACCTCTCCCGCTCGCCAGGTGCGGGCCCGGATTCGCACGTACCGTCGAACGCATGACACACACCGACGCGGGCGCCGATCCCGGGCCCCGTCCCGGCGACGGTCGGCCCGCCGTCCACCGACCGGACCGGCCGACCGAGGTGTCCGGGCCGACCGGCGTGTCCGAACCTCATGGGATACCCGAGTCGGCCAGGCCAACCAGGCCGGCCGGGCTGTCCGCGGCCGAGGTGGCCGAGCGGGTCGCCCGGGGCGAGGTCAACGACGTTCCCGTACGGAGCAGCCGCTCCCTGGTCGACATCGTCCGCGCGAACGTCTTCACCCGGTTCAACGCGATCATCGGCGTGCTCTGGGTGATCATGCTGGTCGTCGCACCGATCCAGGACAGCCTGTTCGGTTTCGTGATCCTCGCCAACACGGGCATCGGGATCATCCAGGAGTGGCGCGCCAAGAAGACCCTCGACTCGCTGGCGGTGATCGGGGAGGCCCGGCCGACCGTGCGCCGGGACGGGGTCGCCGCGACGGTGAGCACCTCCGAGATCGTGCTCGGCGACCTCATCGAGATCGGGCCCGGGGACAAGATCGTCGTGGACGGCGAGATCGTCGAGGCGGACGGGCTGGAGATCGACGAGTCGCTGCTCACCGGCGAGGCGGACCCGGTCGTGAAACAGCCCGGGGACCAGGTGATGTCCGGCAGTTTCGTGGTCGCGGGCGGTGGCGCGTTCCGGGCGACGAAGGTGGGGCGCGAGGCGTACGCGGCGCAGCTCGCCGAGGAGGCGTCCCGCTTCACGCTCGTCCACTCCGAGCTGCGCTCCGGGATCTCCACGATCCTCAAGTACGTCACCTGGATGATGGTCCCGACCGCGATCGGGCTGATCATCAGCCAGCTGCTGGTGAAGGACAACGCCTTCAAGGACTCGGTCGCCCGGACGGTCGGCGGCATCGTGCCGATGGTCCCGGAGGGCCTCGTCCTGCTCACCTCCGTGGCCTTCGCGATCGGTGTCATCCGCCTCGGCCGCAAGCAGTGCCTCGTCCAGGAACTGCCCGCCATCGAGGGACTCGCCCGCGTCGACGTCGTCTGCCTCGACAAGACCGGCACCCTCACCGAGGGCGGCATGGTCGTCACCGAGCTGCGGCTGCTCGGCGGCGCCGACGAGTCGTACGTACGCAAGGTGCTGGGCGCCCTCGGCGAGTCGGACCCGCGCCCCAACGCCTCCCTCCAGGCCATCATCGACGCCTACCCGGACAGCGAGGACTGGCGCTGCACCCGGTCGCTGCCCTTCTCCTCGGCCCGCAAGTACAGCGGCGCGGCGTGCAGCGAGGGCGACGGCGAGTCCGGTACGTGGCTGCTGGGCGCCCCCGACGTGCTGCTGGACGACGACGATCCGGCGCTCGCCGAGACCGGGCGGCTGAACGAGCAGGGGCTGCGCGTGCTGCTGCTGGCCCGCACCGCCCGCGACCTGGACGACCCCGAGGTCGCGCGCGACGTCGAGCCGACCGCGCTGGTCGTCCTGGAACAGCGGCTGCGCCCGGACGCCGCCGACACCCTGCGCTACTTCGCGCAGCAGGACGTGGCGGCCAAGGTGGTCTCCGGGGACAACGCGGTCTCGGTGGGCGCGGTCGCCGCGAAGCTGGGGCTCGAGGGCGAGGTCGTGGACGCCCGCCGGCTGCCCGACGACCCCGAGCGGATGGCGAAGGGAGTCGAGGCGGGCACGGTGTTCGGACGGGTCACCCCGCAGCAGAAGCGGGACATGGTGGGCGCGCTCCAGTCACGCGGCCACACGGTCGCCATGACGGGCGACGGCGTGAACGACGTCCTCGCCCTCAAGGACGCGGACATCGGCGTCAGCATGGGCTCGGGCTCGGAGGCCACCCGGGCGGTCGCCCAGATCGTGCTGCTGAACAACAGCTTCGCCACGCTGCCGTCGGTGGTGGCCGAGGGCCGGCGGGTCATCGGCAACATCACCCGCGTGGCGACACTCTTCCTGGTGAAGACGGTGTACTCGGTGCTGCTGGCGATCCTGGTGGTGCTCTCGCAGGTCGAGTACCCGTTCCTGCCGCGCCACCTGACCCTGCTGTCGACCCTGACGATCGGCGTACCGGCGTTCTTCCTCGCCCTGGCGCCCAACAAGGAACGCGCGCAGCCGCACTTCGTACGGCGCGTGATGCGGTACGCGATACCGGGCGGCGTGGTGGCGGGAGTGGCGACCTTCGCGACGTATCTGCTCGCCGGCGGGCACTACACGGGTCCGGGCGCCCTGGACGCGGAGACGAGCGTCGCGACGCTGACGCTCTTCCTGATCTCCATGTGGGTGCTGGCGATCATCGCCCGGCCGTACACCTGGTGGCGGCTGTGCCTGGTGGCGGCGATGGGGCTCGGCTTCCTGCTGGTACTGGCCGTGCCGTGGCTCCAGGACTTCTTCGCGCTGAAGCTGGTGGGGACGACGATGCCGTGGGCCGCGGTCGGCGTCGCGGCGGTGGCGGCGGCCGCCCTGGAGCTCCTGTGGAGGTGGGTCGGCCGCCGCTTCCCGACGTGAGCGTGAGCCCTGCGGGGCTCACCGGTACTTCTTACTGCTTACCGCTTACTGCTTACCGCTTACTTCACGTCGACGGCGTCACCGGAGGAGCTGACCGCCGGGGAGGTGGACGAACCCGCGAACGAGTAGCGGTAGGTGCCGTCCACGGACGCCTTGACGGTGGTCTTCAGCACGCCGGCCGACTTGCCGGTGCCCGACTTGACGGTCTTGACCGTCTTGTAGGTGGACGTGCCCTTCTTCTTGAACTGGAGCTTGACGGACTGCTGGGTGTAGCCCGCGTACTTGTGGGTGTCCCAGTTGGCGCGGGTCAGGCTGCCGGTGACCGTGATGGTCTTGCCGTTCTTGACCGGCTCCGGGGTGGCGTTGACCGTGAGCTTCGAGGCGCGCTGGATCTTGAAGCTCTTGGCGTTCTCCTTGATGACGTAGTTGCCGTCCTTGGCCTGGACGGCCACGAAGACCTTCCACGTGCCGGCCAGGTCGTTGACCAGGTGGGTGGTCGGCTTCATGGCGAAGTTGGCCACGCAGGTCGACTTGGTGCTGGTGACCTTGGTGCACTTGGCGGGGCTGTCCGGGGTGCTGGTGATGGCGCCACCGTCCGCCTCATCGACCGAGGAGCCGTGCCACAGGATCGCGTTGGCCTGCTTGATGCCGGAGTTGTCCGTGGCGGTGAAGGTGACCTTGACGGTCTTGCCCGCGGAGGTGCCGAAGACGACCGCCTTGCCGCCGTTGACGACGACGTTCGAGACCTTGGTGTCACCGTACGAGTCGTCGAAGGAGCTGGAGCCGGCCTTGGAGCCGACGGCCGCCGCGGCGGAGAAGGTCTCCGGTACCTCGTCGGCCTGCGCGGCCGGCACGGCGAGGGCGGAGAGGGCCAGGGCGCCGGAGACGGCGGCCACAGTGGCACGAATGCGCATGCGTTCCCCACGTTGGAGAGGGATCCCGCGGGCAGGCTGGAACGCCGCCGCGCGGGGCCCGAGTTGACTCTGAGGAGCCTGACGGCTCGCATGATCAGATACACGAGCCGGGGGAATAGTTGTACGAGTGGTGAAAGATTCGCGCGCGTGGTGCGATACGCGATCCCGGGCGGCGTGGTGGCGGCGGCCGCCCTGGAACTCCTGTGGAGTGTGGAGCTGGGCCGGCCGCCGCTTCCCGACGTGAGCGTGAGCCCTGCGGGGCTCACCGGTACTTCTTACTGCTTACCGCTTACCGCTTACTTCACGTCGATGGCGTCACCGGAGGAGCTGACCGCCGAAGCGGTGGACGTGCCCGCGAAGGAGTAGCGGTAGGTGCCGTCCACGGACGCCTTGACGGTGGTCTTCAGCACGCCGGCCGACTTCCCGGAGCCCGACTTGACGGTCTTGACCGTCTTGTAGGTGGACGTGCCCTTCTTCTTGAACTGGAGCTTGACGGACTGCGCGCTGTAGCCCCCGTACTTGAGCGTCTCCCAGTTGGCCCGGGTCAGGTTGCCGGTGACGGTGATGGTCTTGCCCTTCTTCACCGGCTCCGGGGAGGCGTTGACCGTGAGCTTCGAGGCGCGCTGGAACTTGAAGGAGCCGGCCTTCTCCTCCCACACGAAGTCGCCGTCCTTGGCGTCGATCCACGCGTCGACGTACCAGGTGCCGGCGTTGGCGTTGCTGAGGTAGTCGACCTTCGGGTCCACCTTCACCGAGGCGGTGCACGTCGACGTGGTGGAGCTGACCTTCGTGCAGGTCGGCTTGCCGGACATGTAGAAGCCGTAGTCGGGGCCGCTCAGGGTGAAGGCGTTGGCGCCCGCGATACCCGAGTTGTCCTTAGCCGTCACGCTGATCTTGATGGTCTTCAGACCGGACGTGGACACCGACACCTTGTTGTCCCCGTCGACGACCACCTTGGTGATCGTGGTGTCCCCGGACCCGGCGTCCAGCGGAGCGACCCCGGAGCGTCCCTCGCGCGAGGGCACCTCGTCGGCCTGCGCGACCGGAACGGCGAGGGCGGAAAGGGCCAGGGCGCCGGAGGCGGCGGCCACAGTGGCACGAATGCGCATGAGTTCCCCACGTTGGAAGGGGTCCCGCGGCGGCCGGAAAACCGCCGAACGGGACCCGAGTTGACTGCGAGGAGCCTGACGGCTCACGTGGTGAGATCCACCAGCCGGGGGAATAGTTGCATGAATGGTGAAGGATCCTCGCACGTGTTGCGAAGATCACAGATCTCCCGTCCGCTCAGTCGAACCAACGGTCCCGCGCCAGCTCCTCCGTCCGGGACGGGTCCTCCAGCAGCGCCGCCACCTCGAAGCGGCGCGGCCACTGACCGGCCGCCCACGCCAGCCCCGCCGCGACACCCTCCAGGGTGGACGCGTGCAGCACCCCGTCACGCGTCCGGCGCCAGTCCAGCTCCACCCCGTCCACGACGAGTTCGTCGTGCTCGACGTACGAGGCGGGGGTCGCCGGACCCAGCAGCACGCGCACGGACTCCGGTACGTCGTGCTCCGTGCCCTCGGATGTCACCTCACCGGTCACCGACTCGCTCAGCCGCCGCACCTGGAACAGTTCCGCGAGGTCACCGGCGCGCGACGGCCGTACGGGCAGCAGCGGTGTCCCGCCCGTGAAGGGCAGCAGGTCGGGCGAGTCGACGACCACCGCGTCCGCCGCGTCCACGACGACGACCTCACCGTCCACCACGGCCCGCAGCTCGTCGGGCAGGGTCACCTGCTCGGGGTCGAGGTCGGCCAACGCGCCGTACAGGGCGTGCAGTTGGGCGGCGGTCACCGGCCGCTCCGGGTCGGCCAGGCGGTCCAGCAGCTCGGCGGCGCCACCGGGCTCGTCGAGGAGGGCGGCCACCGACGTCCGTACGCCCAGCGCCCGCAGCACCTGCTCGTCGTCGAAGCCGGTCGCGTCGGCCTCCTCGTACAGGCCGCGCAGCAGCTGGTCGCCGCCGGCCGCGCGCAGACCGGCCGGGCGGCGGCCGTCGAGCACCGGGTGCCCGCGCAGCCACCACGCCGTGTACGGCCGGACGATCTCGTGCGTCCCGTCGGGCAGCAGCAGGCGTACGGGCTGGGTGAGCGCGTCGCGCAGCGGCGGGCGGGAAAGGAGAGCGAGGGCCTCGGGCCAGCGGTCGTCGTCGACGAGATCCAGGTCCCGTACGGCGACGATCTCCGTGGCGACCGGCGGGACCGGCGTCTGAGGCAGCCGGTCGAGGACGTCCTCGCACCACACGTCCACGGCGTCCAGCAGTCCCGCGTCGTCGGGCTCGGCGAAGTCGCCGTCGCGGGGCTCCAGTTCGTCGGGGTCGAGGACGACGTCGGTGGCGCGGACGAGCGCGAACGTGGCCAGCACGCCGCAGGCGGCCAGCGGCTGTTCACCCCAGCGGGCCGCCAGTTCCTCGTCCACGGCGGCGAGTTCACCCTCACGCATGACCTGCGCGAAGGGGCTGCCGGGCAGCACCAGTTCACTCGCGGGCGCGAGTTCGCCGTCCTCGTCGGGGAGCGCGAGCGCGCCGAGCCAGGGCTCGTCACCGGGTTCCAGAGCGGCGTCCCGGACGAGCGCGAGGACGAGGTCCGCGAGCTCCCCGGCGTCCGGGGCATCGGTGTCCCAGCCCACGCCCTCCTCGTCCAGGGAGGCGGCGACCGCGGCCCGCACCTGCGGGGTGGTCAGCACGGCACGGGGCGTGGCCGGGAGGGCGCCGAGCTTCTCCAGCAGGGGGTGGGCGGCGTCCGGGTGGGCGACCTTGAGCCCGAGCCGGGCGAGGGCCTCGGGAGCGGCCGCCCCGGAGGATCCGCCCGTGGGCAGCAGCACCTGCCGGGGCCCGATGGTCGTCCGCCCGTCGGCGAGGGGTACGGGAAGCCCGGACAGCCGGTCGGGGTCGACCCCGGCGAGGCTGTCGTACAGCCGCCGCCACCAGCCGGGCGCCTTCTCCAGCCCGGCGAGCCGGTCGACGGCCTCGGTGAGCGGAAGGCGGGCGACACCGAGGGTGCGCAGCTCGGCGCGCCGTTCGAGCCCGGCGGGCAGCAGGCTGGGCAGCACCTCGGCGAGCACGCGTACGGTGTCGGCCCCGGCGCCCTCCACGACCTCGGCGTCACGCGGGCGGAGCACCGCGGGCAGGCCCTCGTGGTCCTCGTGGCCGTAAAGGTCCTCGCGCTCCTTGCTGTCCCCGAGGTCCCCGGGAGCGAGCGCGGTCGGCAGGAAGGCCGTACGGGGCAACCGTTCGAGGATCGCCCGGCGCAGCGCCCCGTCCAGCTCGCCCTTGCCGAGCGGCCCGGGCACGAGATCGAGGATCCCGGGGGTCACCGGCCGCCACTCGCCGAGGAGCCCGGCGTACGCGTCCGCCGCGCGCTGGACCAGGAAGTCCGTGAGCGGGCCGGGCGCGGCGTGCCGGCGGGTGGTGTCGAGCGGGAACGAGGCGATGAGCAGCGCGGGCACGCCGAGGGGTTCGTCGCTGGGCGTGGGCGCGTGCACGACGGGCGCGGTGCGCGGCCGGACCGGCGTGCCGTCGTCGCCGACGGGCACGGCCCAGGTCACGGACCAGTACGGGCGCAGCCGCTCCTCGACGGGCCGGCCGGCGAGGAGCTCGGGGTCGAGCGCGCCGTGCGCGGCGGCCGTACGCCAGTGGGTGACGCCGTCGCGGGAGTCCTCGACGGTCACCCCGCCCGCACGGGCGACCCGGCGCAGGACCCGCGACGGGCCCTCCCCGATCTCGACGACGACCTCCTCCAGTCCCGGCAGGGCCAGGAGCAGGGCGTCGTCGACGGCGCCGAGCAGCCGCTCGGCGAGATCCTCGGCGGCGGGGTCGCGCAGCGGCAGGATCACGACGGTGTCGTACGGCTCCGGGGCGCTGCCCTCGGCCGCGAACGGCAGCCGCAGCAGCGGTACGTGACCGTCCCGGCGGCGGATCTCGTCCCCGAGCCCGGGACTGTGCAGGGCGGTCCCGGCGGCCAGGTCACGGGCCTCGGCGAGGGACCAGCGCACCCCGCCGTGCCGCCCGACCACGGCGGGCTCGTCGGTGACGGCGAGCACGGCGGCGAACCCGACCCCGAACCGTCCCACGCTGACCTGGTCCGCGTCACGCTTGGCGGAGGCACGCAGGGTGGACAGGGACTCGACGCCGGCCGCGTCGAGCGGCGCGCCGGTGTTGGCGGCGGCGAGGACTCCGTCCCGGAGGGTGAGCCGCAGCCGGCCGGGCACTCCGGCGCGGGCGGCGGCGTCGGCGGCGTTCTGAGCCAGCTCGACGACGAGCCGGTCCCGGTATCCGCCGAGGACGAGATCCTCCTCGGCGTTGGCGTCCTCACGGAAACGGGCCGGGGCGGCGGCCCAGGTGTCCAGCACCCCGCGCCGCAGCCGCGCCGTCCCGAACGGGTCGGCTCCCTCGGCCGCCGGCCGCACGAAGTTGCTCACGGTTCACCTTCCCTGTCGCGTCGGCCACGAAGGTACCGCGCGCGGGACGGCGACCGCTTTCGGAGGGCCCCGAGGCAAGGCCGGGGCGCGGCTCCCCACGGCCCCGAGGCAAGGCCAGGGCCCGGCTCCCCACGGCCCCGGGGCAAGGTCCGGGGCTCAGCCCCCTACGAGTGCCCGAGCTCCGCCGCCGACTCGTCCGCCGTCACCGACACGGACCCCGAGTCGGGCGCCGGCCGCAGCGGGAACGGGTCCACCGTGGTCTCGTCGATCACCGGCGGAGCCGGCCGCGGCGGCTTCGGCATGACCGCCGCCTCCGAGTGCCCCCCGCACCCGTACGCCAGCGACACCATCCGCCCGTCCGCCGGCGCGAACTCGTTCGCGCACACACCGAAGGCCTGCCCCAGGGAGCCCCCGATGGGCACCAGGAAGCCGCAGCTGGCGCAGGACGCGGGTGCCGCCTGCGCCATGGTGGTCTTGGGCCCGTAGGCCTCCTCCCAGCGGTCGGCCGCGGTGTGGAGGCCGTAGCGGGAGAGCACACGGGCGCGCCGCATGCCCAGTTCCTCGGCGACGGCGCTGATCGAACCGCGTGAGGGCGCCACGGGCAGCAGCGCCGGCGGCCCGTCGGTGACCTCGGCGTCCTCCGCCTCCACCAGCTCGGCCATCTCCTCGGAGACCGCGGAGTTCGGCGGCGGCTCCTCCTCGCCGGAGTAACCGGGCTCCAGCCGGAGGTCGTCGGCGTCGGTGGGCAGCAGGTCCCCCGGGCCGAGGTCGCCGGGGCGCAGCCGCTCGCTCCACGGCACCCACTCCGGCGCGAGCAGCGCGTCGGGGCCGGGCAGCAGCACGACCTCGTCGAGCGTCACGAACCGGGCGCGCGAGGCCCGGGCCACGGTCACGGCCCAGCGCCAGCCTCTGTACCCCAGTTCCTTGCACTCGAAGAAATGCGTGACAACGCGGTCCCCCTCGGACACGAGCCCCGCGTGTTCGCCGACGACACCGGGCGCGGCGGCCTCCTCGGCGGCGGCCCGGGCGAGGTCGACGGCCTCTGCGCACAGACGGTCGGGGGTGCGGCTTCGCGTTGTCGCTGCGCTCACAGGTATCGCTTCTCTCCTACGCCGTCTCACGAGTGCGCACGTCCCTCGGCGGGGGGTGCGGACGGAGCGGCTGAGGGGACCTCCCAGGCCACTGGGGGCACTGGGGGTAGGGCCGCGTCGACGTCCGCGCCCGATCGCGCTCGGGCGCACCTACGTCATCCATTCTGCGGGATGCCGGAGCGGCGCGCGGCCGAGAACAACCGCCGGGTCGTTCTAGGCACGCTACCTTCTCCCGGCCCCTGGTCCCACCCCCGACGTACGATTCCGCACTTCCGCCGCCTTCCCCACGGGCCGGCCCGGCCGTCGGCCGGGCCCCGGCGCGGTGGCGCGAAACCGCCGTGTGCCACGCCCGGTGCCGCGTCCCGGAGCACTTCGGGGCGCCGGACCTCCCCGGTACATACCCGCCCCACCCCGGCCACCACACCCGGCGCGCACCCGGCCCGCACCGTTCCGTGTCCACCCCGTTCCGCCCCACCCGGCGCAGGGCCCACGGACGACCTCACACCGCCCATCCGTGCAGTAACCGCACTAGGCCCCCCGAAGTCGGGGCACTATGACGGGGTGGCAGCCGCGAGGACGACCCAGAGTGCCACCGGGACGAGCGGGCCCAGGGGTGGCGGCAGGGGAGGCAGCAGCCGAGGGCGCGGAACGGGCCGGGTGAACGGTGCCGTCCGCTCCGTCGGCCGTGCCCTGCACCTCCCGGTGACCGGCACGGCCCGCGGCATCCGCAGGGCGACGCACGCGCACGGCGCCGGTGAGTCGGGGCTCGGCAAGCTCATCGAACTGCACGCCGTCAACGGCGCTGGTGACGTGATGATCACCGTCGCGCTCGCCTCCACCGTCTTCTTCTCGGTGCCGACGGACGAGGCCCGCGGCCGGGTCGCGCTCTACCTCGCCATCACCATGGCCCCGTTCACCGTGCTCGCCCCCGTCATCGGCCCGCTGCTGGACCGGGTGCCGCACGGCCGCCGGGCCGCCATGGCATCGGCCATGCTCGCCCGGGCCCTGCTGGCGCTGCTGCTGTCCGGTGCCGTCGTCACCGGCGGCATCGAGCTCTATCCGGCCGCGCTCGGCGTACTGGTCGCGTCGAAGGCGTACGGGGTGGTCAGAAGCGCCGTGGTGCCACGGTTGCTGCCGCCCCGGTTCTCCCTGGTCAAGGCGAACTCCCGGGTGACGCTGGGCGGGCTGCTCGCTACGGGCGCGGCCGCGCCCGTGGGGGCCGGGTTACAGGTCCTCGGACCGCGCTGGCCGCTCTACGGCGCCTGTGTGATCTTCCTCGCCGGCGCGTTCCTCTCCTTCTCGCTGCCCCGCAAGGTCGACTCGGCGAAGGGCGAGGACACGGCGCTGCTCGCGGCGGACGCCGAGCATCTGCACGGCCCGCTGCGCGGCAGGACGCCGCCGAAGCGTCCGGGTCTGCGCACCGTCGGCACCGCCGTCACCCACGGTCTCGCCGCCAACGCCGCGCTGCGCTGTCTGTCCGGCTTCCTGATCTTCTTCCTGGCGTTCCTGCTGCGCGAGCACCCGATCGCCGGGCAGAGCGCGGCCGTCTCCCTCGGCATCGTGGGGGTCGCCGCGGGCGCGGGCAACGCGCTGGGCACGGCCGTCGGGGCGTGGCTGAAATCACGGGCGCCCGAGCTGATCATCGTGACCGTCGCCGCGATCGAGCTGGGCATGGCGGTCACGGCGGCCGTCTTCTTCGGGCCCGCCCTCATGGCCTGTCTCGGGGCGGTCGCCGGCTTCGCGCAGGCCCTCGCCAAGCTGTCCCTGGACGCGCTGATCCAGCGGGACGTCCCCGAACACGTCCGCACCTCCGCCTTCGCCCGGGTCGAGACCCTGCTGCAGGTGTCCTGGGTGCTCGGCGGTGCCATAGGCATCGCGCTGCCCCTGAACGGCGTCCTCGGCCTGGCGGTGGCCGCCGCCATCGTCGCCGTCGGCTGGCTGGCCACGGTCCGCGGACTGCTCGCCTCCGCCCGCCGGCCGGGCACGGTCCGCTCCCGGCCGGCGTGATCCGCGGCACGCCGTGTACCCGCATGGTCACCGCTCTTGAACTGCCCGATAGCCTTCGGCCATGACCACCCTGCGTTCCGAAGCGCGCCGACGTCGCGCCGTCGCCACTCTCGGCGCCGTTTCCGCCGGCCTTCTCGTCCTGGCGGCCTGTGACAAGCCGACCCCGCTGGCCACGATCACGGTCGGCTCGGACTCGGTGAGCTCCGAGACCGACTGCTACGGCGACGGCAAGACGGTCGCCACCGCCGAGCTCTCGAAGTGCCTCCAGGGCAAGGACATGAAGTCCATCACCGTCGACCCGGACGAGACCGTCCGCTTCGGCGTGGACCCGGAGATCGCGGACGAGGGCTGGACGATCCTGATGAACGGCCAGCCGCTGACGGAGTCCAGCAAGAAGACGTACCGCACCGTCCCGGGCAGCGTGTTCTTCAACGCCCAGTACGGCGCGCAGGGCAACACCACGGTCGTCTCGGTCCGCGAGGGCGAGAACAAGGTGACCGGGCTGTGGTCGTTCAAGCTCAAGAAGGACGCCTGACCACGTCCGCGCCCGCCGTCCACGTCCTCGTCGCCACCGCGGTCCCCGTCGAACGGGACGCGGTGGCACAGGCGTTCGCCGCCTCCGCCCTCGAGGTGCCCCTGCCCGCCGCGGTCCTGCACCGGTACGACGACCGGTCCGCCCACGGCACCGCGCACGGCGCGCAGGGCCCTGACGGCGCTCCGTACGTCCGGTACGACCTCCTCGCCGCCGGGGTCGGCCCCGCCCGCGCCGCCGCCTCCACCGCCGCCGCGCTGACCGCCGCCGCCCTGGCCGGCACGCCGTACGACCTCGTCGTCTCCGCCGGGATCGGCGGCGGCTTCCAGCCCGGCGCGCCCCTCGGCTCCCTCGTCGTCGCCGACACCGTCACCGCCGCCGATCTGGGCGCCGAGGCGCCGGACGCCCCGGGCGGCTTCCTCCCGGTCACCGAACTGGGCTTCGGCGTCATCCACCACCGTCCGCCGGAATCACTCGTACGAGACGTCACGGCGGCCACGGAGGCACGCGCGGGCACCGTCCTGACCGTGTCGACCGTGACCGGCAGCGCCGCGCGCGCCGCCGAGCTGACCGCCCGCCATCCGCGCGCCCTCGCCGAGGGCATGGAGGGCTTCGGCGTCGCCGAGGCCGCCGCCGCGCACGGCACGCCCGTCCTGGAGCTGCGGGCCGTCTCGAACCCCGTCGGCCCCCGCGACCGGGCCGCCTGGCGCATCGGGGACGCGCTGGCCGCGCTCACCGGCGCCTTCGGGAAGCTCACACCCGTACTGGAGAGTTGGACCCCACATGACCGAGCAGGCTGAACCGCACACCGCGCACACCGGCCCCCTGAAGATCGCTTACTCGCCCTGCCCGAACGACACGTTCGTCTTCGACGCCTGGGCCCACGGCCGGGTACCGGACGCGCCCGCGCTCGACGTGACGTTCGCGGACATCGACATCACCAACGGCATGGCGGAGCGCGGCGAGTTCGACGTGCTGAAGGTGTCGTACGCCGTACTGCCGTACGTCCTCGACGAGTACGCGCTGCTGCCCTGCGGGGGCGCGCTGGGACGGGGCTGCGGCCCGCTGGTGCTGACCCGGGAGGCCGGGGCCGACCTCACGGGCCGTACCGTCGCCGTGCCGAGCGAGAAGTCCACCGCGTACCTGCTGTTCCGGCTGTGGGCGGCGGACGTGGTACCCGGCGGGGTGGGCGAGATCGTGGTCATGCCGTTCCACGAGATCATGCCGGCCGTACGGGACGGGAAGGTCGACGCGGGACTCGTCATCCACGAGGCGCGCTTCACGTACCAGAACTACGGGCTGCACAAGCTCGCGGACATGGGCGAGCACTGGGAGCGGACCACCGGGCTGCCGATCCCGCTGGGCGCGATCATCGCCAAGCGCTCGCTGGGCGCGGAGACGCTGGAGCTGCTCGCCGCGTCGGCGCGCGCGTCGGTGCAGGCCGCCTGGGACGATCCCGAGGCGTCACGCCCGTACGTGCTCGCGCACGCGCAGGAGATGGACCCGGCGGTCGCCGACCAGCACATCGGGCTGTACGTCAACGAGTTCACGGCGGATCTGGGCGAGAACGGCTACGCGGCGGTGCGCGGGCTGCTCACCCGCGCGGCGGCCGAGGGACTGGTACCGCCCCTCGGCCCGCAGGCACTCGACTTCCCGTAGAACAGGACCCTCCGGCTCAGACGTCCAGCTGGTCGGCGACCGCGCGCAGCAGGCCCGCGATCTTCTTGCCGGAGGTCTTGTCGGGGTAGCGGCCCTTCTCCAGCATGGGGGTGATGTTCTCCAGCAGGGTCGTCAGGTCCTGGACGATGGACGCCAGTTCGTCGGGCTTGCGGCGCTGCGCGGCCGCGACGGAGGGGGTCGGGTCCAGGATCGTCACCGACAGCGCCTGGTCGCCGCGCTGGCCCGCGACGACGCCGAACTCCACGCGCTGGCCGGGCTTCAGGGCGTCGACTCCGGCGGGCAGGACCGAGGAATGGACGAAGACGTCACCGCCGTCGTCGCGGGAGAGAAAGCCGAAGCCCTTCTCGCTGTTGAACCACTTGACCTTGCCGGTAGGCACGTCTGTCCTCGTCCTCGTACTCGTCGGAAACTGCGTCGGAAAGGTGTACCGAGAGCGTTCCGGCTGGGCGGAAACGGCTCTGTATAGCACTAGAGCGGGCCGTCGGGACCCGCCGGTACCAAGGCTAATGGTCCCGGGGCCGGTGACAAGACGTCGCCCGGCTGTTCCTCCGGGCTGGGAACTACCCTGGTCCGGTGCGTGACAAAACCCAAACGAATTCCACCGGGCCGGGTGACCGGCTGGTCCGGGCCGGTGCCGTCGTCTTCTTCGTCGGCGTCGTGGCCACCCTCGTCACCGTCGCCCCGCTGTTCCTCGGAACGACGCCGTTCCCCACCTATATGTTCGGCCTGAGCATGTTCATGGGCGTCGGATTCCTGATCGCCGGGGCGGGCGTGCTCCAGTCGGTCGCGGCCGGACGCCGCCGGGCTCGCGAGGCGACGCGCGCCGCGCGATGATCCCGGCGCGTCCGCTTCTCCCGCCGCCCGGCCGGGGTCGTCAGGCCGTCGCGCGGTACTCCGCGAGCCACGCCGGGAACGCCGTCAGATCGGGCAGGACGGTGTCCGCGCCCGCCGCGCGCAGTTCGTCCACGCCGTACGGCCCGGTGGCCACGGCGACGGAGTACGCGTCGGCCGCGCGGGCACCGCGTATGTCGCCGAGGTGGTCGCCGACGTACACGCTCGCGCCGTGCTCGCGCAGCGCCTCGGCCTTCTGCTCGGCCCACAGGTCACCGGTGATCGCGTCCGGCTCGATGCCGAGGTGCGCCAGGTGCAGCTTGGCGTTCGGCTCGTACTTGGCGGTCACGACGATCGCCCGGCCGCCCGCCGCGCGCACGGCCGCGATCGCCTCGCGGGCGCCGGGCAGGGCGGGCGTCGGGGCGATGGCGTGGGTGGGGTACATCTCGCGGTAGAGGTCCGCCATGGCCGCGATCCGCTCCTCGGGGAACCAGTGCGCCAGCTCCTGCGCCAGCGGCGGTCCGAGCCGGGTGACGGCCAGGTCGGCGTCGATGTGCGTGCCCGTGCGCGCGGAGAGCGCCCGGTAGCAGGCGCGGATGCCGGGCCGGGAGTCGATCAGCGTCATGTCGAGGTCGAACCCGACGACGGGCGCGGAAGAGGGCGCGGCGGAAGAGGTCGTGTAGGCCATATCGGCCATTGTGCCCAGACCGCGGCCGAGCCCTCGAGGGCGGTCCGGTGCGGTTCCCCGCGCCCCTTCAGGGGCGCGGGGCTGGGTCGATGTGCGGCTCCGCCGCGTGGGCGCGCCCAGCCACGACGGACCCGCGGACGAAACACACCGGGAGCCCGGCGGAGCGTCAGCGCGGGCGCTGGGACCGCCACACCAGGTAGCCGGCGGAGGCGACGGCCGCGGCGCGCAGGACCCAGGGCCAGGTCCCGGCGATCGCGTCGTTCATCTGCCCCTCGGCGATCGGGTCGCCCCACCTGCCCTCCGTACGGCCCCACAGCCAGACGATCCCGGCGGCGGCGACCGTGCCGGGGACGCCGAGCACGGCCCACTTGGCCTCGGTGCGGGTCAGGCGGCGCGACATGTAGGCGATGAGCCAGCCGAGGACCAGGGGCACGAGGCTGCCGACGAAGGCGCCGGCGACGAGGAGGGCGGCGGCGACGAGGAGCACGGGGTTCGTCCAGCCGGCCGCGGGGCGCAGCCGGGCCAGGACGCGGCGGCCGCGCCTGGCGGCGGACCCGGGTGCGGCCTTCTCGGGCGCGGCCTCGGGCTCGGGTGCGTCCTCGGGTGCGGCGGCCTTCTCGACGGCGACCGCGGCGCCCTTCTGCCGGGGGACCGTGCCGTCCTCGCCCTCCGCCTCCTTCCGGAGCGAGGGCCCCAGGAGTTCGGGGATCTCCACGCCGCCGACGAACCCGGGGGCGACGTCACTGAGCCCGAGGTCGCCGTACGGGCCGTCGCCGTGGCCGGTCCGGAAAGCGGGCGCGCCCGCGGGGTGGCCGCCGACGCGCCACCAGTCGGCGGGCGCGGTGCCGCCTTCCGCGTCGGCCTGGCGGGACGGTGCGGGTTCGGCGTCGGAGGTCTCCGCCGGCCGGGGCGGCTCCGCGGGACGCGGCCGGGGCACGATCCGGCGCAGGCCCTTCGGCCGCCGCTCCTGCGGTTCCGCGGGCTGTTTCCGTGGTGCGTCCGGCCGCTCCCGTCCCTCCGCGGGCCGCGGGCCGGGCACGGGGGCGGGCGGCCGCTCCGGTACGGCGTCGGCGGCGCCCGCGGCGGCCACGACCTCGTCGGGCGTGCCGAGGCGGGCGATGATGCGGCGCACCGAAGCCGGGCTGTCCACCGGGGTCTTCGCCCGGTGCCGGTCGATCTCGTTCCGCAGCTCCGTGACCAGCCGCACTCTCGCGGCGGACGGCAGCTGCTGTCGCTGGGCCAGGTCGCCGACCCGGCTCAGATACTCGTAGACGACCTGGTCGCTCTCAATCCCCACGAAGTCCCCTCCGGGACGGGTCCGTTGCCAACCTGTGCCGTGCCCTGCGCCCTCAGACGTTACCGCGCGCCCGTGAACCGGGCGCTCAGGCGTACGCGACGGGGCGCGCGCGGCTGCACCGGGTGGCCCTTGGCGGAGGTGGGTGCCCACGCCACCCGCTACCGTGGAGCGGATGAGCACCGAGGAGCAACAGGAACGCACTCCCCCAAGCGCCCCCCGCTCGCTGGCGGAAGCGCTGCGCGCACGGGACGACCATTCCCTGGCGGCGCTCCTCCGGGCCCGGCCCGACCTCATCACCCCCGTCCCCACCGACCTCACCCAGCTCGCCACCCGCGCCGGCACCCGCGCCTCGGTCGTCCGGGCGCTGGAGCGCCTGGACCGCTTCGCACTGCAGACCGCGCAGGCGCTGGCCGTGGCGGGCGACCCCGCGCCGTACGGCGAACTGCTGGCCCTGATGGCGGGGGACGAGACCGACCCCACGGTCGCCGCCGCACTCCCCCGCGCCCTCGGCACACTCCGTGAACAGGCCCTCGTGTGGGGCCCCGACGACCGGCTCCGGCTCGTCCGCACGGCCCGCGAACTGCTCGCCCCCTCCCCGCAGCACCCGTCCCCGACCGGGCTCGGGCCGACCGTCGCGGAGGCCATGGCGGGGATGTCCCACGGCCGGGTGCAGGAGATCGTCACCACGGCCGGACTGTCCGGCACGCACGACTCGGTGTCGGCGGTGGCGTCCCTGACCGCCCTGTTCACCGACCGGGCCCGGATGGCGGCGCTGCTCGACGGCGCGCCGGCGGAGTCCACGGCCGTGCTGGACCGGCTGGTGTGGGGCCCACCGTACGGCCAGGTCACCGCCGCCCCGGCGGCCCATCTGCGCTGGCTGCTGGACCGCGGTCTGCTGCTGCCGACGGCGCCCGGCACCGTCGTCCTGCCCCGGGAGGCCGCCCTCCACCTGCGCGGCGGCCGCGCCCACCGGGAGCCGGAGCCGCTGGCCCCGGCCGTCGGGACGGCCGCGACCCACCGTCCACAGGCTGTGGACGCGGCGGCGGCCGGACAGGCGTACACCGCGCTCGCGACGGTCGAGGAGCTGCTGAAGGACTGGGACGAGGGCGGCCCGGCCGTCCTGCGGGCCGGCGGCCTGAGCGTCCGCGACCTCAAGCGGACCGCCGCCGCCCTCGACGTGCCCGAGCCGATGGCCGTGTTCTGGGTCGAACTCGCCTACGCGGCGGGCCTGCTGGCGTCCGACGGCGAGGCCGACGAGCGGTACGCGGCCACCCCGGCGTACGACGAGTGGCTGGAGCTGCCCCCCGCCGAGCGCTGGGCCCGGCTCGCCACGGCGTGGCTGGCGGCGACCCGCACCCCGGGCGTGGTCGGCGGCCGGGACGCGAAGGACCGTACGATGTCGGCACTGGGCCCCGGCCTGGACCGCTCGGCCGCGCCCGAGGTACGGCACCGGGTGCTCACCCTGCTCGCCGGGCTCCCGGAGGGCGCGGCGCCCGTACCCGAGACGGTCCTCGCCCGACTGCACTGGGAGCGCCCCCTGCGCGGGCCGCGGCCGTCGCAGCAGGACGACGACCTGCGCACCCGGCTCGCCCGCTGGACCCTGGCGGAGGCGGAGGCGCTGGGCGTGACGGGCCGCGGGGCGCTGTCCTCCCACGGCCGGGCCCTGCTGGGGCTGCCCGAGGGCACCACCGCACGGGACGCTCTCCCCGAGGAGCCCGGCGACAAGCTCCCCGCCCACCACCGGCACCACGAGGAGCCGCCGGCCGCCCCCGCCGCCCCCGCTCCCGTCCCCACCTCCGCCGAACGCTCCGCGGCCGGTGCGCGCGCCGCCCTCCTGCTCGCCCCGCTGCTGCCCGAACCCCTCGACCACGTCCTCCTCCAGGCGGACCTGACCGCCGTGGCGCCCGGTCCGCTGCGGCGCTCGCTGGCCGACACCCTCGATGTGCTGGCGGACGTGGAGTCGAAGGGCGGCGCGACCGTCTACCGCTTCACCCCGGGCTCCGTGCGCCGCGCCCTGGACGCCGGACGCACCGCCTCCGACCTGCACGCCTTCCTCGCGGCCCACTCCCGCACCCCGGTCCCGCAGCCGCTCGCGTACCTGATCGACGACGTGGCCCGCAGACACGGCCATCTGCGCATCGGCGCCGCCTCCGCGTATGTGCGCTGCGACGACGACGCCATGCTGACCGAGATCCTCGCCGACAAGCGGTCCGCGCAGCTCGGGCTGCGCCGCCTCGCGCCGACCGTGCTGGCCGCCCAGGCCGACCCGGCGACGCTGCTGGAGGGCCTGCGTGCCATGGGGTACGCCCCGGCCGCGGAGTCCGCCGAGGGCGATGTGCTGATCACCCGCGCCCACGCCCACCGCACCCCGCCGCGCACCGCCCCGGAACCCGTCCCCGAGGGTCCCCCGGTGCCGGACGCCACCCTGCTCGGCGCGGCCCTGCGCGCCATCCGCGCGGGCGACCTCGCCTCCACGGCACCCCACAGGGAGGGTGTCCCCGCGCCCGAGGGCGCCCTGCCGCGGACCGGTTCCGCCGAGACCCTCGCCACCATGCAGGCCGCCGTCCTCACCGGTGAGGCCGTATGGATCGGCTATGTCAACGCCGAGGGCGGCGCCAGTCAGCGGGTCATCGCGCCCGTCCGCGTCGAGGGCGGCTTCGTCACGGCGTACGACCACACCGCGGACGAGGTCCGCACCTTTCCGCTGCACCGCATCACGGGGGTCGCGGAGCTCGCCGACGACGTGATCTGACCTGGCGTCCCAAGCCGTGACCTCACCCATTCGGGTGTACGTGGCACTTCATGCACGCCACGCCGGGAACTTCCCCCGCTCGAGCGACCTTCGCGGGTGTGCCGCGTCGGGCCGCGGGTCACCGGGCAGCCACCCGGTGTCCTGTTCATGCTCACGTGAGCGCAGCAGAGAGGAAGTTCCATGCGCATCACCCGTCGTATCGCCGCGGTGCTGACCACGGCCGCCGTGATGGTGGGCGCGTTCGCGGCCCAGGCCGTGGCCATCGGCATCGATAACGCTCAGGGTCTCCAGATCCCCATCCCCTGAGCCGCCCGGCGGGCCCGGCGCTCCACCGGGCCCGCCTTCGCTCCGGGCCGGTCCGACGCCCCGGAGGCCGGCCCGAACCCACCGCCCGGCCACGGATCCGGCACCCATCTCCAGGGAGGGAACCCCATGCACACCACCCGTCGTGTCACCACCGCGCTGACCAGGACCACGCTGCTCGCCGCGGTCGCCGTGGTCCTCGGTGCCCCCGGCTCCCCGGCGGCGGCTCAGAACCCGCTGCCGCTGCCCGTCGCGGGAATCGCCGCCGAGTCCCTGGTCGGCGAGGGGGTCACGGTGGAAGGCCCCCTGGTCAACAACGTCAACCTGCCCACGGTGAAGTAGCGCTCCGCAGTCGGTAGCTGTCGCCCTCCAGCCGGACGATCTCCGCGTGGTGGGCGAGGCGGTCGACCATCGCCGGTGCCGGGCCGCCGCCGAAGATCTCGTCCCAGCGGCCGAGCGGGCGGTCGCTGGTCACGATCAGCGAGGCCCGCTCGTACCGGTGGGCGATCAGCCGGAAGAACAGGTGGGCGGTGTCCGCGTCGAACGGGACGTAGCCGACCTCGTCGACGACCAGCACCGGGTAGGCGTCCAGCGCGGCCAGTTCCTCGGCCAGCCGCCCCGCGGCCCGGGCGCCGGACAGCCGGGCCGCCCAGTCGGCGGCGGTCGCGAACAGCACCTGGTGGCCGGCCTGGCAGGCCCGTACGCCGAGACCGATGGCGAGATGGGTCTTGCCCGTGCCGGGGGCGCCGACGAAGACCACGTTCCGCCGGGCGGCGACGAAGTCGAGCTTGCCGAGCCGGGTCACGGCCTCCCGGTCGAAGGACCGCGGGTGGCCCTCGTCGAACTCCTCCAGCAGCTTGCGGACGGGGAACCGGGCGGCACGGATCCGGTTGTCGGCACCGGCCTCGTGCGGGGAGGACGGGAATCCCGGCTGTGCGGGGACCGCCACCGTGGCCGCCAGAGGGGTGCCCGCGGTGAGGGCGGACATCCCGGCGGAGGTCCCGGCGGGCACGGGCGCCGGCACGGACGGGTGCCCGGCCGCCGCTCCCACCGGGTGCCCGCCGGGCCCGCCCCCGTCCCCGTGCTCCGTGGGTTCCCTGGGTTCCTTGGGCGAGTGGCTCGCGCGCATCATCGGCCCGGACATGTACGCGAGGATCGCCGCCGAGACGATGAACGCCATGTGGATCACCGTGCCCCACAGCAGCGAGTGCCGTGAGGTGTGGTGCACATCCACGAACATCTGGAGCAGATGGACCGAGGAGATGCCGACGATGGCGGTGGCGAGCTTCACCTTCAGCACGTTGGAGTTGACGTGCGAGAGCCATTCCGGCTGGTCACGATGGCCCTGAAGGCCGATCCGCGAGACGAAGGTCTCGTAGCCGCCGACGATGACCATGATCAGCAGATTGGCGATCATGACGACGTCGACCAGCTTGAGCACGGCGAGCATGACGTAGTTCTCGGTCGCCGCACCGGTCACACACCGGTGGATTAACGCCCACAGCTCGTTGAAGAACTTGTAGACGTACACGCCCTGGGCGGCCACCAGGCCGAAGTAGAGCGGCGCCTGCAGCCAGCGGGTGGCGAACAGGGCGTACCCGAGCGTCGCGGTCGTCGGGGACACGGCGGACGTCAGGGACTGGCTGGGACCGGGCATGGGCTCACTCCGAGGACGGTGGCACGGACGGTGACCCGCGCAGTCCGCCATTCTTCGGAAGAAGCGCCGCAAATCAGAATTCCGACCACCCATTGGGGTGGTTAGACATCCAATCGCACAGGACACGGAAGTCGCCGCGACGCACTCCGCTCCGCCCCGGCGATCAGGCACACTGGACGTTTGGCCGTGCCGAGCCACAGAGCCATCCCGAAAGGCAGCCGCGCGTGAATGGTCCCCTCATCGTCCAGAGCGACAAGACCCTCCTGCTGGAGGTCGACCACGAGCAGGCCGACGACTGCCGCCGGGCGATCGCCCCGTTCGCGGAGCTGGAGCGGGCACCGGAGCACATCCACACCTACCGGGTGACCCCGCTCGGCCTGTGGAACGCCCGCGCCGCCGGGCACGACGCCGAGCAGGTCGTGGACGCGCTGGTGCAGTACAGCCGGTACCCGGTGCCGCACGCGCTGCTCGTCGACATCGCGGAGACGATGGACCGCTACGGTCGGCTCACCCTGAGCAAGCACCCGGCGCACGGGCTGGTCCTGACCACCACCGACCGGCCGGTGCTGGAGGAGATCCTGCGCTCCAAGCGCATCACGCCACTGGTCGGCGCCCGGATCGACCCGGACACCGTGGCCGTGCACCCCTCCGAGCGCGGGCAGATCAAGCAGGTGCTGCTGAAGCTGGGCTGGCCGGCCGAGGACCTCGCCGGGTACGTGGACGGCGAGGCGCACCCCATCGAGCTCGCCGAGGACGGCTGGGCGCTGCGCCCGTACCAGAAGCAGGCGGTGGAGAACTTCTGGCACGGCGGGTCCGGGGTCGTGGTCCTGCCCTGCGGCGCGGGCAAGACGCTGGTCGGCGCCGGGTCGATGGCACAGGCCAAGGCGACCACGCTGATCCTCGTCACGAACACCGTCTCCGCCCGGCAGTGGAAGCACGAGCTGGTGAAGCGGACCTCGCTGACCGAGGACGAGATCGGCGAGTACAGCGGGACGAAGAAGGAGATCCGCCCGGTCACCATCGCCACGTACCAGGTGCTGACCACGAAGCGGAAGGGCGTCTATCCGCACCTGGAGCTGTTCGACTCCCGTGACTGGGGGCTCATCGTCTACGACGAGGTGCACCTGCTGCCCGCGCCGGTCTTCAAGTTCACCGCCGATCTCCAGGCGCGGCGGCGGCTCGGGCTCACCGCGACGCTGGTCCGCGAGGACGGGCGCGAGTCCGACGTCTTCTCGCTGATCGGGCCGAAACGGTTCGACGCGCCCTGGAAGGAGATCGAGGCACAGGGCTACATCGCGCCCGCCGACTGCGTGGAGGTCCGGGTCAACCTGACCGACAGCGAGCGGCTCGCGTACGCGACGGCCGAGACGGAGGAGAAGTACCGCTTCTGCTCGACGACGGCGACGAAGCGGAAGGTGACGGAGGCGATCGTCCGCCGCTTCGCCGGACAGCAGATCCTCGTCATCGGGCAGTACATCGACCAGCTCGACGAGCTGGGCGAGCACCTCGGCGCGCCGGTGATCAAGGGCGAGACCTCGAACGCCCAGCGGGAGAAGCTCTTCGACGCGTTCCGCGAGGGCGAGATCAACGTGCTGGTGGTGTCGAAGGTCGCGAACTTCTCGATCGACCTGCCGGAGGCGACGGTCGCCATCCAGGTGTCCGGCACGTTCGGCTCGCGGCAGGAGGAGGCCCAGCGGCTCGGGCGGGTGCTGCGGCCCAAGGCCGACGGCCACCAGGCGCACTTCTACTCGGTGGTCGCCCGCGACACCGTCGACCAGGACTTCGCGGCCCACCGCCAGCGGTTCCTGGCCGAGCAGGGCTACGCGTACCGGATCATGGACGCGGACGAGCTGCTGAGCGAGGGCACTCAGGGCTGAGGCCCGGCGTCACACGTCGAAGGTCTCGGCGCTCAGACGGCGTTCGAGCAGGGCGAGGGCGAGGTCGGTCAGGGGCCGGTCGTCGGCGGCGGCGCGGGCCCGCAGGCGCAGGAGTGCCTCGTCCAGGGGGATGCCGAGCGCGGAGGAGAGGAAGCCGACGGCCTGATGGGTCTCGGCCCGGTACAGGACCAGGTCGGCCTCTGTTCCGTTCTCGCCGGCCGGCGCGGTGTTCACGCTGTTCATCAGCAGGGTCAGCAGCAGCCGGCCCAGGCGGTGGAAGTCGCGCCGCAGAGCGGCCGTCGGGGCACCGGGACTGGTGCGGTAGCCGGCCAGCACCCCGACCGTGGCGGCGCCGAGCTGGAGGGGAACGGCGATGACGGCGCGGGCGGGGGTGTGCGCGACGGCCGACAGGAAGCCGGGCCAGCGGGCGAACTCGGCAGCGGCCAGGTCCGGCTCGGTCAGGGGGCGGCCCTGGCGGGCGACCTGCGAGGTGGGGCCGTCACCGAGGGCGAACTGCAGCTCCTCCAGCTCGGGGCCCAGGCCCTCGGGCGGGTCGGACCACACCAGTTCCGGCAGGCCGCCGCAGACGACGGCACTCACGGTGAGGGCGTCCAGGCCGATCCGACGCGCGGTGCCGGCCGGCACCGCGCGCAGTCCGTCTCCCTTCCGGGCGGCATGGCTCACACCGGCCAGGCATTCCGCCAGGCCGTCGGGGGGCGGTGGGGCACCGTCCGGAGCAGGGCCCCGGTCACCGGCCGACATGGCAGGTCAGGGCATCGGGTCGGGTTGGCGTGGCAGGTCTCTCCGTGCCGCACGGGTGGCGAGTTCGCCGAGTTCCCGCTGACGGGCGTGGGCGTGGGAGCGCACCCGGACCAAGGGCTCCTCCATGCCGATTCCCGTGCGGGCCGCCAGCACGCCCTTGGCCTGTTCGATCACGAGGCGCGTGTTCAAGGCCGCCTCCAGTTCCCCGAGGACCTCGTCATTGGTGCGCGGTACCTTGCGCTATGTAGCCAGGCCCCGGCGGCGTCGGCCAGGATCTGCGCCAGGCACAGGTCCCGCTCGGTCAGCGTGGGACGGGTGGCACTCATCAGGTCGACGGCGCCGAACGTGTACCCGCCGGCGTGCAGCGGCACGGCGGCGACGCCGGTGATACCGAGGCTCAGCGCCCGGACGGGGCGACGCCGGGCTCGCCGGCCGGCAGCGATGTGCTGGGGTCGGACACGGCCGCCTCCTCTCCGCCGGCCCGTCCGGTCTTCCCGCCGGACCGCACCGGCAGTTCCAACGCTACTCATTTTCGTTCGCCCCGGCGCCCTTCCCTCACTTAGAATCTCCGCTCTTGCCCGCCTCCCTCCCGGAGTGCCGCCGCCCGGACGGAAACCGGCCGGCACCGTGTACTGCGCACCCGCGCTCCCACGAACGGCAGCCGGCCGGTCCCCGCCCCGGGTCCCGGACGGCGCACCGTCACGCCCCGGAGGCCGAACCCGTGTCCACCCGCTCTGCCGATCCGACCCGCCCCGACACCGCCGGCGCCGCCGACAACTCCGGCGCCCCCGGCCCCGACGCAGCCCCGGACAACCCACTCCTGCGTGAGCGCGCCCATCTCGCCGCCTCCCGGTCCGCGCTGCGCGCCATGCGCGAGGAGGCCGAGTCGCTCGACACCAGCAACGTCAGCGCGAACTGGGTGAGCGCCGAGGCGCTGCGGCACGACATCGACCAGCGGATCAAGGCCCTGGCCGACCTGAGCGGCACCCCTCTCTTCTTCGGCCGTCTCGACTACCTGCACGCTCCGGGCCGGGACGCCGGCGCGACGGACGAGGCGGAGGAGGCGCACCGGTTCTACATCGGCCGCCGTCACGTGCACGACGCCGGCGGCGACCCCATGGTCATCGACTGGCGCGCTCCGGTGTCGCAGCCGTTCTACCGAGCCTCCCGCCGCGACCCGATGGACGTCGCGCTGCGCCGCCGCTTCGGCTACACGGGCGGCGAGCTCACGGCGTACGAGGACGAGCACCTCACCGACCCCACCGAGGCCGACACCACCAGCAAGCTCCTCCAGCAGGAGATCGAGCGCCCGCGCGTGGGCCCGATGCGTGACATCGTGGCGACCATCCAGCCCGAGCAGGACGAGATCGTACGGTCCGGGCTGTCCGGCACGGTGTGTGTGCAGGGCGGTCCCGGTACCGGGAAGACGGCGGTGGGTCTGCACCGTGTCGCGTTCCTGCTGTACGCCTACCGTGAGCGGCTCGCCCGCACCGGCACCCTGGTCATCGGGCCGAACCGTTCCTTCCTGCACTACATCGAGCAGGTGCTGCCCGCGCTCGGCGAGCTGGAGGTGAAGCAGGCGACCGTCGACGACCTCGTCGCCCAGGTCGCCCGGGTCGAGGTGCGGGGCACCGACGAGGCCGCCGCGGCCGTCGTGAAGGGCGACGCGCGGATGGCCGAGGTGCTGCGGCGGGCCGTCCACGCGCACGTGACCCTGCCCACCGAGCCGGTCGTCGTGGTCCGCGGGTCCCGCCGGTGGCGCGTACCGGCGTACGAACTGGAGGAGATCGTCCGGGAGTTGCAGGGCCGCGGCATCCGGTACGGGGCGGCCCGTGAGGCGCTGCCGCAGCGGATCGCGCACGCGGTGCTGGTGCAGATGGAGCGCGCGGGCGAGGCGCCGGACGACCGGGTGCAGGACGCGGTGGCCCGTAACACCGCGGTGAAAGCGGCGGTGAAGGAGATCTGGCCGCCGGTCGACCCGGCGAAGCTGGTGCTCCGTCTCCTCACCGACGCGGACTTCCTCGCCGAGCACGCGGACGGGGTGCTGAGCGAGGACGAGCAGAAGACGATCCTGTGGGCCAGGTCGGTGCGGAGCGTACGGTCGGCCAAGTGGTCCGCCGCGGACGTGGTGCTGATCGACGAGGCGACCGATCTGGTGCAGCGCACGCCGTCGCTGGGCCATGTGGTGCTCGACGAGGCGCAGGACCTCTCCCCCATGCAGTACCGGGCGGTCGGCCGCCGCTGCACCACCGGCTCCGCGACCGTCCTCGGCGACCTCGCGCAGGGCACCACCCCGTGGGCGACGCGGAGCTGGGAGGAGGCGCTGGCGCACCTGGGCAAGGACGACGCGGTGATCGAGGAGCTGACGGCCGGCTTCCGTGTCCCGACGGACGTCATCACCTACGCCTCACGGCTGCTGCCGCACATCGCGCCCGGCCTGACCCCGGTGTCGTCGGTCCGGGAGAACCCCGGCTTCTTCGATCTCCGCCCGGTCACCGAGGACGCCCAGGTGGTCGGCGCCTGCGAGGAGTTGCTGAAGCGGGAGGGATCGGTCGGCCTGATCGCGGCGGACGCCCGGATCCCGGTCCTGGCCGAGGCCCTCGACGCGGCCGGCATCGGTCACCTCGGGCCCGGCGAGGAGACGACGCGCGAGACCCGCCTCACCCTCGTACCGGCCTCGCTGGCCAAGGGCCTGGAGTACGACTACGTGGTCCTCGACGAGCCGGGGGCCGTGGTCGGCGGCGAGCCCGACGAGCGCACCGGACTGCGCCGCCTGTACGTGGCGCTGACCCGTGCGGTGTCGGGCCTGATCGTGACCCACGCGGCAGCGCTGCCGCCGCAGCTGGGCTGAGCGGCGGGAACCGGTCGCCTACGCGTCGAGCGCGGTGCGCCACTGACGTACCGCGTCCGCCGAGACCGGCCCGCTCCACCCGCCCGGCCGCACCGCGCCCCCCACGTGGAAGGCGTCCATGCCCGCGGCCCGCAGCCGGGGCACGTGGTCGAGCCGCAGCCCGCCGCCGACCAGGAGCAGCTGGGTGTAGCCCGGCTCGCCGCTGCGGGCGGCCTCGGCGAGGAGGACGTCCTGTCCGTCGTCGACGCCCCGGGCCGAGCCCGCGGTGAGGTAGGTGTCGAGGCCGGGCAGATCGGCGAGCTGCTTGCGCAGGGAGTCGCGGTCGGCGGCGCGGTCGATGGCCCGGTGGAAGGTCCACGGGCAGCCGTCCAGCTCCTCGGCCAGCCGCTCGACGGCCGCCAGATCGGGTCCGCCGTCCTCACCGAGGAACCCGAACACGAACTCCTCGGCCCCGGCGGCGCGCAGCTCCCGCGCCTGCCGTACGAGCGCGTTCACGTCCCCGGCCGCGAAGCCGTCGCCCGGCCGCAGCATCACCCGGGCCGGGAGGTCCACGGCGTCCCGGATCGCGGCGACCACGGCCGCCGGCGGGGTCAGCCCGTCCGCGGCCATGTCGGCGACCACCTCCAGCCGGTCGGCGCCTCCGGCCCGCGCCGCGACCGCGTCCTCGGCGTCGAGGGCGATCACCTCCAGGACTGCACGCGTACGCATAGGACCCCTTCCGGTCGGTTCCCTGGTTCCGTGGAGCGGCTACAGGTCTAGTCCAATCGTCCAAGCGAAAGGGTACGCCCTCGCCCGTCCGGGAACCGGTCTCACCCGAAGACGTTCAGCTCCCGTTCCTCCGCCCCGGCCAGTTCGTAGTGCGCGCCGGTCACGGGCCGGCCGGCGTACAGACGGACGAGGGTGGCGGCGTCGCCGAGGTAGCGGGCGGGCGGGGCGTCACCGGCGGGCGGGCCGAGGAGCAGCGGCTCGTCCCGGTCGTCGAGGTCGGCCTGGAGGCAGACGGAGGACTTCTCGCGGGCGCGGTGGACGAGGAGGGCGAGCGCGTCCGGGAGGCCGTCACCGGCGTACGCGCCCGGGGCGCCGAACGCGTCGCGGACATCGCCCGCGTGGATCCACTCGCCAAGAGCCAGGGCGTCGAGGGCGCCCCCGGCCTTCGCGATGACGGGGCCCGCCTCCGTCATGCCCCGCTCCACCTCGTCGATGATCCGGGTCAGCGGCCAGCCGGCGCGTTCGGTGATGTCCCGGTCGTTGGACTCGGGGCTGAACACGCCCTCCTCGAAACGGTTCTCCACCGCCCGTGTCAGTGCGGCCCCGCAGTGCGCCAGCACATGCCGCACGGTCCACCCGGGAAGGGCGGTCGGCAGCGCGAAGTCCTCCTCGGGCCGGGCGCGCAGCAGCGGGACCAGGGCGTCCCGCTCCGTGCGGAGCAGCCGGCCCGGGAGCTCGGGGTCCCGTGGTGCCATGTCGTGCAGATCTGCGGGAGTAGTCATGGGGTCACGCTATGCGCGGGGCCGCCGCGGGGGACAGCGTCCGGCACCGCGTGCCGGGAGCCACCACGGCCCGTCACGGTCCGTCCTCCACAATGGCCCCATGCCCGCACCGGACCCGGAATCCCTGCGCACCCGCTGGTGCCGCGCCCTGCTCGCGGCCCGCGGCGGCGCCGAGCGGCCCGACCCGCTCCCCTACGCCGACGATCTGCTGAAGCGCTGGTCGGAGCCACAACGCCGGTACCACACCGTGGAGCATCTGACGACGGTCCTGGACCGCATCGACATCCTCGCGGAGTACGCGGACGACGCGGACGCCGTCCGGCTGGCGGCCTGGTTCCACGACGCGGTGTACCTGCCGGAGCGGTCCGAGAACGAGGAGCGCTCCGCCCGTCTCGTCGTCCGCGCGCTGCCCGAGGCCGGGGTGGGGCGGGCCACGACCGACGAGGTCGCCCGTCTGGTCCGGCTCACCGTCACGCACGATCCGGCCCCGGGCGACCGGAACGGCGCCGTCCTCTGCGACGCCGACCTCGCGATCCTGGCGGCGGACCCGGAGCCGTACGACCGTTACGCGCGGGCCGTGCGCGAGGAGTACGGCTTCGTGCCGGACGACGCCTTCCGCGCGGGGCGCGCGGACGTGCTGCGCCAACTCCTCGCCCTGCCCCGTCTGTTCCGGACGCCGTACGGGGAGCGGACGTGGGAGGCGGCGGCGCGCCGCAACCTGGGCGCGGAGCTCGCCAGGCTCGGGGCATGACCGCCAGGCTCGGGGCATGAGCACCCGGCTCGGGGAATGAGCACCCGGCTCCCTCAGTTAACCGTGTACATGCCCATCCGCAACGGCACCACCCGCGACCGCATGCCCCTGGCCGTCCACATCCTCGGCCTCTCCGTCTTCGCCCTCGGCACGAGCGAGTTCATGCTCTCGGGTCTGCTCCCGCCGATCGCCGAGGACATGGACGTCACGATCCCGCAGGCCGGACTGCTGATCTCGGCGTTCGCGATCGGCATGGTGGTGGGGGCGCCGCTGCTGGCCGTGGCCACGCTGCGGCTGCCCCGCCGTACGACTCTGATCACCCTGCTCGCCGTCTTCGGGCTGGGGCAGGTGATGGGCGCCCTGGCCCCGAACTACCCGCTCCTCTTCGCCTCCCGTGTCCTCAGCGCCCTGGCCTGCGCGGGGTTCTGGGCGGTGGGCGCGGCGGTGGCCGTGGCCATGGTGCCCGTGACCGCGCGGGCCCGCGCGCTCGCCCTCATGATCGGCGGGCTGTCCCTCGCCAACGTCCTGGGCGTCCCGGCGGGCGCCTTCCTCGGTGAACACCTGGGCTGGCGCTCGGCGTTCTGGGCCGTGGCGGCCGCCTCGGCGGTCGCGCTCGCCGGAGTCGTCACGCGCATCCCGGCCCTGCCCCGGCCCGCGCCCGGCGAACGCCCCCGGCTCGCCGACGAGGTGCGCATCTACCGGGACCGTCAGGTGTGGCTCTCCATCGTCGTCGTCGCGTTCGCGGCGGGCGGCGTCTTCTGCGCGTTCAGCTACTTCGCCCCGCTGCTCACGGAGGTCGCCGGCCTCGACGACGGCTGGGTGCCCACCGTCCTCGCGCTGTTCGGGATCGGCGCGCTGGCGGGGACGGCGATCGGCGGCCGGTTCGCCGACGCGCACCTGTTCGGGGTGCTGCTCGGCGGGCTCGCGGGCTCGACCGTCGTCCTGGTGGCGCTCGCGCTGCTCGGCCGGTACGCCGCCGTCGCGGTCGTCCTCTCCTTCCTCCTCGGCGTCACCTGCTTCGCCACCGCCCCGGCCCTGAACGCCCGGCTGTTCAACGTGGCGGCCGCCGCCCCCACCCTCGCCGGGGCCACCACCACCGCGGCCTTCAACCTCGGCAACACCGGCGGTCCCTGGCTGGGCGGCACGGTCATCGACGCGGGGTTCGGCTACGCGTCGACGGCCTGGGCGGGCGCGGCGCTCACGGCCACGGCCATCGCGGTCGCGGGCGTCTCGCTGCGGCTGCACCGCCGGACGCCTGCCGCCTCCCGCGTGGTGTCCGGTCCGGGCGCCGGGTCAGGCGTTCCCGGAAAAACAGTGCGTACGGACGCCTGAGTCCCCCTATCCTCGCCGCCATGCGACCAATGGGCGGGGATCGGATACAGGAAGCCGTCGGCCACGCGGTGGCGGTGCTGCGGACGGCCGCCGACCGCGACTGGGCGGGGACCAAGGCGGGCGGCCTCACGTGGAGTTGCCGGGAGACGGCGGAGCACATCGCCGGCTGCCTCCTCGCGTACGCGGGCCAGCTGGCGGGGCGCGCGACCGAGGCGTACCTCCCCTTCGAGCTGGCCATGGACGACGACGCCGACACCGCGGGCGTCCTGGACGTCGTCCGGACGACCGGCGCGCTGCTGGCGGCGGTCGTGTCGACGACGCCGGCCGACGTCCGCGCGTTCCACCCGTATCCCTCCCGCTCCGCCGACCGTGAGACCTTCGCCGCGATGGGCGTCACGGAGGTGCTCCTGCACACGTACGACATCGCCGAGGGCCTCGGGCTGCCGTACGAGCCGCCGGACGAGCTGTGCGTGGACGTCCTCGCCCGCATCTTCCCGCACGTCCAGCCCGGCAACGAGCCCTGGCCGACCCTGCTGTGGGCCACCGGCCGCGGTGATCTGCCCGGCCGCGCCCCGGTCACCGAGTGGCGCTGGAGCATCCCCCTGGTCGTCCCGGGGGAGCGGCTCACGCTGCACGGCGTCACGCCCGCGGCCGCGGCCGACCTGGCCTCCGGGGGCACGGGCGGGTTCGAGTGGATCGAGGGCGGGCCGATCGAGGGCACCCGCGTGGGCGCGGGCCTGGTCTTCACGGCGTACCAGGCCGGGGTGCTGCGCCCGGAGTGGGGCATGTTCGTGCTGGTCCGCACCGAGGACGGGCGCGCGCTCGGCGCCCTGGGCTTCCACTCCGCGCCCGACGAGGAGGGGCGCGTGGAGATCGGGTACGACCTCGTCGAGGCGGCCCGCGGCCACGGCTACGCGACCGAGGCGGTGCGCACGCTGGCGGACTGGGCGGCGCGGCGGGCGCGCGAGACGGGGGACGTGCGGAGCCTGTGGGCGGTCGTCGACGAGTCCAACACGGCCAGCCAGGCGGTGGTGGAGCGGACCGGGTTCGCGCGGGTCGGGGAGGACGAGGAGGGCGGGGGTCAGTTCGCGTACGAGCTGCGGCTGCCGGGCGGCGTGGGCGCGGGCTGACCCGTACGGCCCGCTCCGTCCCTGCGGTGTTTCGGCCGGCGCAGGCCCGCCCCGGTGAGCCTGCGCAGCAGTTCCTTGCAGCCCACCTCCACGGCGCCCGCGCGCACGGCGTCCGCGTAGCGGTGCGCGGGGAGGTCGTAGTGGTCGCGTTCGAAGCCGCGCTCGGGGATGCCCAGCCGCCGGGCGAACGCGTGGAGTTCGTCGTACGAGACGTCGCTGACGAGGTGGGACCACATCCGGCCGTGCCCGGGCCAGATGGGCGGGTCGATGTAGACGGTCACGCGGGCACCTGCCGGTCCGCGTACTGCCCGTCCGCATACTGCCCGTCCGCGTACTGCCGGGCCGTCACGACGTCGTCGTCCCGCCCGTCGCCGACGCCAGCGACCCCACCGCGGCGACCTTCACGCCCGCCTTGTGGCAGACCCAGTGCGGGTCGGCGCCCAGCTCCGGCTCGACGTCGAGGGCGTGCGGGTCGCCCGAGCCGCAGGCCGGGCACAGGGGCCACCGCCCGTACCGTTCGAGCAGCGCGTCCTGGACGTCCTGGGCGACGAGCCCGGCCACGTAGTCCACGCCCTCCGGCCACTGCTCGACCCACCAGCGGCGGCGGACGACCGAGTCCTCGACGAGCGAGACCACGTCCGCCTCGGCCACCTCGCCCGCCACGAGGTCGGCGATCACCAGGGCGCGAGCCGCGTGCAACGCCTGCTCAAGGGGGCTGATGGTGTCCATGTATCCATTGTGCGCACTCTTGACCGCACCACCGAAACGAAAATATCTTTCATACGTGAGTGACAAGGTGAAGGAAATTTTCGCCGGCGGGACCGGTGGCGTCGGAGGGGCTCCACCGGCACCCGCCGCCCTCGCGGCCAAGGTGCGCACGCTCGCCCCCTCGATGACCAGGTCCATGCAGCGGGTCGCCGAGGTCGTCGCCGGGGACCCGGCGGGCTGCGCGGCCCTCACGGTCACCGGGCTCGCCGAGCTCACCGGCACCAGCGAGGCGACGGTCGTCCGCACCGCCCGTCTCCTCGGCTACCCCGGCTACCGGGACCTGCGCCTGGCGCTCGCGGGCCTCGCCGCCCAGCAGCAGTCGGGCCGGGCGCCCGCCGTCACCGCCGACATCGCGGTCGACGATCCCATCGCCGACGTGGTGGCGAAGCTCGCGTACGACGAGCAGCAGACCCTCGCGGACACCGCGGCCGGACTCGACACCGTGCAGCTCGGCGTGGCGGTCTCCGCCCTGGCGGCGGCCCGGCGCGTCGACGTGTACGGCGTCGGGGCCTCCGGTCTGGTCGCGCAGGACCTCACCCAGAAGCTGCTGCGCATAGGGCTGATAGCCCACGCGCACAGCGACCCCCACCTCGCGGTCACCAACGCCGTGCAGCTGCGCGCCAAGGACGTCGCGATCGCCATCACGCACTCCGGATCCACGGGGGACGTGATCGAGCCGCTGCGGGTCGCGTTCGACCGCGGGGCGACGACGATCGCGATCACCGGCCGCCCGAACGGCCCGGTCGCCCAGTACGCCGACCACATCCTCACCACCTCGACGGCCCGCGAGAGCGAGCTGCGCCCGGCGGCGATGTCGTCCCGGACGAGTCAGCTGCTCGTCGTGGACTGCCTGTTCATCGGGGTGGCGCAACGGACGTACGAGACGGCGGCACCGGCGCTGTCGGCGTCGTACGAGGCGCTCGCGCACCGCCACCGGAGCGGGGGAGCCTCGCGGTAGCGGTCCGTCGAGCAGGGTGAGGGGCGTCGCGGGCGCAGGTCGTGGGCGCTGGTCGCACCCACGCGGCGGAGCCGCACATCGACACAGCCCCGCGCCCCTCGAGTGCGCTCCCGAAGCGAGCCCCAGCCGGAAGACTTCGCACGTACACGACCCCGCACCCGCACACCCGCACCGGAGAAGGCCACCGCCCATGACCTCAAGCGCCGACGCAGCCGACACGACCGACGCAGCCGACGCGGACGGCACCCCCGCCCCGCAGCCCGCAGGTCCCGGCTCCGGCCCCGCCTCCGTTCCCGGCCCCGGCCACCGCACCCTGCAGGCCCAGCTGGAAACCCTGACCACTGAGGCCTTCCGCCCCGAGCTGTCCGAGATCGACCGGCTGCCCACCCTGGACATCGCGAAGATCATGAACGGGGAGGACGCGACGGTCGCGTCCTCCGTCGCGGCCCGGCTGCCCGAGATCGCCGCCGCGATCGACGCCGTCGCCGAGCGCATGTCACGGGGCGGCCGGCTGGTCTACGCGGGCGCGGGCACGGCCGGCCGGCTGGGCGTGCTGGACGCCTCCGAGTGCCCGCCGACGTTCAACACGGACCCCGCGCAGGTCGTGGGCCTGATCGCGGGCGGGCGGGACGCCCTGGTCACCTCGGTGGAGGGCGCGGAGGACTCGAAGGAGCTCGCGGCCGAGGACCTGGACGCCATCGCGCTGACCGCCGACGACACGGTGGTCGGCGTCTCGGCCTCCGGGCGCACTCCGTACGCGATCGGCGCGGTGGAGCACGCCCGCGCGCGGGGCGCCCTGACGGTGGGCCTCGCCTGCAACGCCGGCAGCGCGCTCGCGGCCGCCGCCGACCACGGCATCGAGGTCGTCGTGGGCCCCGAACTGCTCACCGGCTCCACCCGGCTGAAGGCGGGCACGGCCCAGAAGCTGGTCCTGAACATGCTCTCGACGATCACGATGATCCGTCTGGGCAAGACGTACGGGAACCTGATGGTCGACGTACGCGCCTCCAACGACAAGCTCCGCGCCCGCTCGCGCCGTATCGTCGCGCTCGCCACGGGCGCCACGGACGAGGAGATCGAGAGGGCCCTCGCGGCGACGGACGGCGAGGTCAAGAACGCCGTCCTCACCCTCCTGGCCGACGTCGACGGCCCGACGGCGGCCCGTCTGCTGGAGGAGAACGGGGGGCACCTGCGGGCGGCGCTGGAGGCGGGGACGAGCGGCTGACGCGCCCGGCTGACAGCGCCCGGCCGATGCCCGTGTGATTGTCAGTGGCGTGTGCGACGGTGGACGCAGGAGACGGAAAGGGAAAGGGACCCGCACGCCGTGAATCACGCACAGCTCACCGCCCTCGGCCGCGCCCTGCGCCTGCTCGGCGAGCACGGCGAGGCGCTGGGCGCCGACACCCCGGACGCGAGGCTGCACGAGGTCAGGGCCGACCTGAGACGTGCCCTGGACCTGCTGGACGAGACGGTCACCACCGCGGCCCCCGCCACGCGCTGCGCCGAGCACCCGAACGGGCCGGTGGACGAGGACGCCCCCGACCGCTGCCTGCTCTGCGAGACCCGCCGGCGCTCCGCCCGCCGGGCGGAGCTGAACGGCGCGTACGGGCCGCCGCGGTCCGCCGGCGGGCAGCCCGCCGGCGACCCGGCCCCCTCGCGCTACGGCACGCGCGGCGACCGTCCCCAGCCCCAGCAGCGCTGGCTCCCCGAGGCGTGGAACGGCCAGACGTGGCAGCTGTGCGGCACCCCGCGGCGCGACCGCCGCGAGGCCGAGCTCTATCTCGCCGCCCAGCGCCGCGGCCCGCGCCCGGCCATGGCGTACCGCCTGGTCCATGAGTTCACGGACTACGAGGTGCTCCGTGTCTGGGGCGAGCCGCTGCGGATCGACATCGAGCCGATGGGCAACCTGTAGGAGAGCGCGAAGATCGCAGGAGCGTCAGCTGAGCGTCTTCAGCGACGCCGCGTCGTACGGCGCCAGCTCGTCGAAGCGGCCGGAGAGCACCTTCGCCGCCCACTGCGGGTCCTGGAGCAGGGCGCGGCCCACGGCGACGAAGTCGAACTCCTCGGCCTCCAGGCGGTCCAGCAGATCGTCGATGCCCCGGGTCACGGCGCCCTCACCGGCGAACGCCTTGAGGAAGTCGCCGTCCAGGCCGACCGAGCCGACCGTGATGGCGGCCTTGCCGGTGAGCTTCTTCGTCCAGCCCGCGAGGTTGAGGTCCGAGCCCTCGAACTCCGGGAGCCAGTAGCGGCGGGTGGAGGCGTGGAAGGCGTCCACTCCGGCCGCGGCCAGCGGGGTGAGCAGGGCCTCCAGCTCCTCGGGGGTCTCGGCGAGCCGGGCCTTGTACACGTCCTGCTTCCACTGCGAGTAGCGGAAGATCACCGGGAACTCCGGCGAGACCGCCGCGCGCACCGCGGCCACGATCTCCGCCGCGAACCTCGTCCGGGCGACGAGGTCACCGCCGTAGGCGTCGGTACGGCGGTTGGTGCCCGCCCACAGGAACTGGTCGATCAGGTAGCCGTGCGCCCCGTGCAGTTCGACGCCGTCGAAGCCGATGCGCTCGGCGGCGGCCGCGGCCTCGGCGAACGCGGCGATGACGTCGTCCAGGTCCTGCCGCGTCATGGCCTTGCCCGTGCCCTCGGTGCCGTCGAGGCGCAGCCCGGAGGGGCCCACCGCGGGGGCGTCCGGGAACGGGGGCTCGCCCGCCTGCCGCACCATGCCGATGTGCCACAGCTGCGGCACGATCGTGCCGCCCGCCGCGTGCACCGCCTCCGCGACCTTCGCCCAGCCCGCGAGCTGCTCCTCACCGTGGAAGCGCGGCACGCTGTCGCTCTGCCCGGCCGACTCGTGCCCCACGTACGTGCCCTCGGTGACGATCAGGCCGACGCCCGCGGCCGCCCGCCGCGCGTAGTACGACTGCACGTCCTCGCCCGGGACGCCACCGGGCGAGAACATCCGGGTCATCGGCGCCATCGCGATCCGGTTCGGCACGGTCAGGCCGTTGATCGAGGTGGGGCGGGACAGGATCCGTGCCGCGCGGGAGGCGGTCTCGGTGGCCGCCTCGGGGGCGGTCTCGGGGGCGGTGTCCGTCATGGGAGGGCTCCTCGGTACCGATTGGTATGTGCACGCGCATCTGCTACGCCACGCGTCAACCGGCGCATCCGCCGCAGCATTCCTGCATCCGGCGGACCGTCATGTGATCCAGGCCACTCCCATGCGATCGGAGCCCTGTCGTGGCGACAGGGTGAATCGCCCGCAGGCATGGGGTGAATCGCCCGCGGGCAGGGCGCCGTATGCCGTGTTTCGCCCCGATCTCGCCGTACATATCACGGTGTGACCATCACGGCGACTGGAACGAGCAGAAACGGGACGGTGGCGCCCCCGCCATGCCGGACGGCGGCGCCCCTGTCGGGCCGGACGGCGGCGCCCCCGTCCGGCATTCCACGATGGGCGGCACGCGCCGCCGGGGCGCCCCCGGGGACGGGCGCGGACCTGGCCGGACTCACGGTCGCCGTCGTCGGCCTGGGCTACGTGGGCCTGCCCACCGCACTGGGCCTGTGGAGCGCCGGCGCCACGGTCGTCGGCATCGACATCAGCGACCGGCGGCTGCGCGCCGTCCGGGCGGGCGACGTCGACCTGCTGCCGGCTCAGCGGGCGGCGCTGGCCTGCGCCGGGAGCACCGACCAGTTCCGGCTCACCACCGACGCGGCGGCGCTGCGCACCGCGGACGCGGTGATCGTCTGCGTGCCCACCCCGGTGACGGAGGACCGGCTGCCCGACACCGCCGCACTGCGCGCGGCGTGTGCGACGGTGGTCGGCCACGCGGCCGAGGGCCAGCTGATCGTGCTGACCTCGACCAGCCACGTCGGGACGACGCGCGAACTGCTGACGGAACCGCTGGCCGCGCGGGGCCTGGTCGCCGAGGAGAACGTCCTCGTGGCCTTCGCCCCGGAGCGCATCGACCCCGGCAACCAGCGGCACATGCCCGAGCACACCCCGCGGGTGGTCGGCGGCACCGGACCGCTGAGCACCCGGGCGGCGGCCTTCCTGCTGCGGTCGACCGCCTCGCACGTGCACCAGGTGGCCGACCCCGAGACGGCCGAGATGGCCAAGCTCTGGGAGAACGTCTTCCGGGCCGTGAACATCGCCCTGGCGAACGAGCTGGCCGACGCCTGTCTGCACCTCGGCCTCGCCCCGGTCCCGGTGATCGAGGCCGCGGCGACGAAGCCGTACGGCTTCATGCCGTTCCGCCCGGGCCCCGGCGCGGGCGGCCACTGCATCCCGTGCGACCCTCACTACCTGCTCGGGCAGCTCCGGCGGGACGGACCGGCGACGCCCGTCGTCAGCGCGGCCATGACCGCCCTGCACGAACGGCCCGCGCGCATCGCCCGCACCGCCGCCGGCCTCCTCGCGGCCGACGGGATCCCCGCCGGGCGGGCCCGGGTGCTGGTGCTCGGCGTGGCGTACAAGGAGGGCGTGGCGGACGTACGGGAGAGCCCCGCGCTGCGCATCCTCGGGCTGCTCGCCGCCCAGGGCGCCGACGTCCGCTACAGCGACCCCTACGTGCCCTCGGTGACCGTGGACAGCACGGTCCTGCGCTCCGAGCCGCGCCCGCACGACGCCCACGGGGAGTGGGACCTGGTGATCGTGCACACCGTGCACCCGGGGACCGACCTCACCTGGCTCGACACGGTGCCGCGGGTGCTCGACACCCGGTCCCCCAAGGGCCCGCCGCTCACACCGGTGGCGGCCTCGTGACCGCCCCCGCCTCCACCCGGTCCCTGGTCCCCGAGGGCGAGGACGTCGGTCCGGGGGACGTCCCGGCCCCGCCGCCCCGCACCTCCGCACCGCACCGGCTGACCGACCGGCTGCGCGGCGCCCTCGACGCGCTGCCGCCCGCCGAGCGCGCCGGCGTGGTCCGGCTGCTGACCCTGGCCGCCCTGCTCCCCGTACTGCTGCTCATCGCGCGCCGCACGGCCCAACTGCCGTACGGAGCGAGCCTGCTCACCGTCTACGGACTCACCGTGCTGTCCGGCACCGCCTGCCTGCTGTACGCGGCGTACGCCCGCTACGACGATCCGGCCGTCCGCACGATGCGCCACCGCGCCCCGCATCACGCGGCCTTCCCGGCCCTCCCGGCCCGGCCCCGGGTCAGCTTCCTGCTCGCGGTCAAGGACGAGGCCGGCAACATCGAGGCCTGCGTACGGTCGATGGCCGCCTCCGACTGCCCCGGCCTGCAGATCATCGTGGTCGACGACGGCTCGCGGGACGGCACGGGCGACATCCTCGACGGACTGGCGGACGAACTCGGCATCACCGTCATCCGGCTGGAGCAGAACGTCGGCAAGAAGGCGGCCCTGGTGCGCGGGTGCGCGGTCGCCGACGGCGACGTGCTGGTGTTCACCGACTCCGACTGCGTCATCGCCCCGGACGCGGTCCGCCTGTGCGTCGAGGCCATGGTGCGCCACCCGGACCTGGGCGCGGTCAGCGGCCACTGCCGGGCGCTCAACGCCCGGACGAACCTGCTGACCCGGCTCCAGGACGTCTGGTACGACGGCCAGTTCCGCGTCGCCAAGGCGGCGGAGTCCGCCTTCGGCTCCGTGACCTGCGTCTCCGGGCCGCTCGCCGCGTTCCGCCGGGAGGCCGTCGTCAACTACCTGCCCGCCTGGGCCGGGGACCGGTTCGCGGGCGCCCCCTTCCGCTTCGCCACCGACCGCCAGCTGACCGGCTACGTCCTGGGCCAGCGCTGGCGCGGCGCGGCACTCAAACGCCGCCACGCCGACTCGCCCTTCGTCACGGAGCACGACCACCCGGAGCGGCGCTGGCAGGTCGGCTACAGCCACGCCGCCCGGGTGTGGACGAACGTCCCCGCCCGCTGGCGGCCCTTCCTGCACCAGCAGGTGCGCTGGAAGAAGAGCTTCGTCCGCAGCCTCTTCTTCACCGGCGGCTTCATGTGGCGGCGCGGACCCGCCCCCGCCCTGCTCTACTACGGCCACGCCCTGTGGGTGCTGGCGGCGCCCGCGCTGGTCTTCTGGCACCTGGTGTGCGCCCCGCTGGGCCAGACCGCCGGGCTGACCCTGCTCTACCTGTGCGGGGTGCTCCTCAAGGGCGTCCTGTGGGGGCTGGCCTACCGCCTCGGCAACCCCGGGGACCGCGGCTGGCGCCACCGGCCGCTGATGAGCCTGCTGTGCTGCTGCGTCCTGGCGTGGCTGCTGCCCTACGCCGTGCTCACCCTGCGCCGCGGCATCTGGACGAGGAGCCCCGCATGATCCTTGTGACCGTGAGGAGAGCCCTGCGTCTCCTCGGCCGGTGCGCGGCCGTCACCCTCACCCTGGCCGCCGTCGCCGCCCTCTACTTCGTCGTACTGACCCGGGACGGCCTCCGGTGACGCCCCGCCCGGCCCGGCCGGTCCGACCGTCGACCGCATCCGCCCGACCGGCCTCCAAGGCTCCCGGGCGGCTCCGCCGCGCTCTGACGCGCACCGTGCTCGGCACCCTGGCGGCCGCCGTCGTCGCCACGCCGTTCGTCGCGACCTGGAGCTACGACGCCCATCGCCGCGCGGTGTCCGAGCAGGCGCCCGCCCCGGCCGGCGGCTCCGACGCCCGGCCCCGGACGCCCGCCGCCCGGCACCCCTCCGCCCCCGTCGTCCTCGCCTACCACGACGTCGCCCCGCACCCGCACAGCCGCTACACGGTCAGCCCGGAGCGGCTCGACGCCCAGTTGTCCGCGCTCCGCGCCACGGGCCACCGCGCCCTGTCCACCGAGGAGTTCGTCCGCTACCTCGCCACCGGCCGGCCACCCGCCCCGCGCAGCGTCTACCTCACCTTCGACGACGGCACCCGCGGTCTGTGGGCGTACGCGGACCCGATCCTGGCCAAGCACCGTATGAAGGCCGCCACCTACCTGATCACCGGCATGGTGGGCACCCGCCGCCCCTACTACCTGACCTGGCCGGAGGTGCACCGGATGGCCGGCTCCGGCCGCTGGGACTTCCAGGCCCACACCCACGACGGCCACCACCGCGCGGCCGTCGACGCCTCCGGACGGCACGGCTCGGTGCTGGCCAACCGGCTGTGGCGGCCCGGTCCCGGGCGGCTGGAGACGGAGGCGGAGTACCGCCGCCGCGTCGAGGCGGACCTCGACCGGTCCGCGCGTGCCTTCGCCCACCAAGGGCTGCCCGCGCCCCGGCTGTTCGCCTACCCCTTCTCGGAGACCGGCGCGCGGACCAACCTCGCGGGCCGGAACACATCCGTCCTGGAGCGCCTGCTGCGCGCCCGGTACGCCGCCACGCTCACCAACACCACCCCGCGCCCGCTGCCCGCGGGACCGCGCGCCGCGGCGGCCGGGCAGGTGCGCCGGCTGGAGGTGCTGCGGAGCACCACCCCCGAGGAGCTGCTGCGGGCGGTGGACGCGTGGGCGTCGAGCACGCCGGGCGACGCGCCCCGGCCGCTGCGGCAGCCGGGCGGGTGGGAGTTCCCCGGCAGTCCCCCGGGCACCGGCCTGGCGGCGTTGACCGGCCTCGGCTCGCCGCACCGGACGTATGTGTCCGCGGTGCACCGGCCCATGTCCACGGCGGACTGGAGCAGCTACCGGGTGACCGCCCGGGCCGACGGCCTGCGCGGCACCGGCACCGGGGTCTCCGTCGAGGTCGGCCACGGCGGCGGGTATCCGTGCACCCTCACGGTCGGCGCGCGCGGACTGCGCGTGACGCTACGGCGGCCGGACGGGGAGCGCCGCGCGCTGGCGACCCGCCGGCTGGCCCCGTCGGCGGCCCACCGTCTGACCCTGCGCACGGCACCGGGAACCGTCCGCGTCACGGTCGACACCACCTCGTTCGTCGTACGGCTCCCGGAGCGGGCCACGGCGGCGCGGACGAGCGGGGGCATCGCCCTCGGTGTCCGCAACGAGTCGCCGGGCACGCCCTGGCCCCGCTTCACCTCGCTGCGTGTGTCACCGGGAAGTACGTAGGACACGCAGCAGAGAACGCCCGAGGGCGGCACCCCCTGTCGAACAGAACAGGGAGTGCCGCCCTCGGTACTTTCGGCGGACGAGGTCCGATCCGGAGAACCGGATCAGAAGTCCATGTCACCGCCCGGCATGCCGCCACCGGCGGGCGCGGCGGCCTTCTCCGGCTTGTCGGCGATGACGGCCTCGGTGGTGAGGAACAGCGCGGCGATCGACGCGGCGTTCTGCAGCGCGGAGCGCGTCACCTTGGCCGGGTCGATGATGCCCTCGGCGATCATGTCCACGTACTCGCCGGTCGCGGCGTTCAGGCCGTGGCCGACCGTCAGGTTGCGGACCTTCTCCACGACGACGCCGCCCTCGAGACCACCGTTGACGGCGATCTGCTTCAGCGGGGCCTCCAGGGCGAGCTTCACGGCGTTGGCGCCGGTCGCCTCGTCACCCTCGAGCTCCAGCTTCTCGAAGACCTGGGAGGCCTGGAGCAGGGCCACGCCACCACCGGCGACGATGCCCTCCTCGACGGCCGCCTTGGCGTTGCGCACGGCGTCCTCGATGCGGTGCTTGCGCTCCTTGAGCTCCACCTCGGTGGCGGCACCGGCCTTGATGACGGCCACGCCGCCGGCCAGCTTCGCCAGGCGCTCCTGCAGCTTCTCGCGGTCGTAGTCGGAGTCGCTGCTCTCGATCTCGGCGCGGATCTGGTTCACCCGGCCCGCGACCTGCTCGGCGGAGCCGGAGCCGTCCACGATCGTGGTCTCGTCCTTGGTGATGACGACCTTGCGGGCACGGCCCAGGAGGTCCAGGGACGTGTTCTCCAGCTTGAGGCCGACCTCTTCGGAGATGACCTCGCCGCCCGTGAGGATGGCGATGTCGTTCAGCATCGCCTTGCGGCGGTCGCCGAAGCCGGGGGCCTTGACCGCGACGGACTTGAAGGTGCCGCGGATCTTGTTGACGACCAGGGTCGACAGGGCCTCGCCCTCGACGTCCTCGGCGATGATCAGCAGCGGCTTGCCCGACTGCATGACCTTCTCCAGGAGCGGGAGCAGGTCCTTGACGTTGGAGATCTTCTGGTTGGCGATCAGGATGTACGGGTCGTCGAGGACGGCCTCCATACGCTCCATGTCGGTGGCGAAGTACGCCGAGATGTAGCCCTTGTCGAAGCGCATACCCTCGGTGAGCTCCAGCTCCAGACCGAAGGTCTGGGACTCCTCGACGGTGATGACGCCTTCCTTGCCGACCTTGTCCATGGCCTCGGCGATGAGCTCGCCGATCTGGGTGTCGGCGGCGGAGATGGAGGCCGTGGAGGCGATCTGCTCCTTGGTCTCGACATCCTTCGCCTGCTCGAGCAGGGCACCGGAGACGGCCTCGACGGCCTTCTCGATACCGCGCTTCAGGGCCATCGGGTTGGCACCGGCGGCGACGTTGCGCAGGCCTTCCTTGACCAGGGCCTGGGCGAGAACGGTCGCGGTGGTCGTACCGTCACCGGCGACGTCGTCCGTCTTCTTGGCGACTTCCTTGACCAGCTCGGCGCCGATCTTCTCGTACGGGTCCTCGAGCTCGATCTCCTTGGCGATGGAGACACCGTCGTTGGTGATCGTGGGGGCGCCCCACTTCTTCTCGAGGACGACGTTGCGGCCCTTGGGGCCGAGGGTCACCTTGACGGCGTCCGCGAGCTGGTTCATGCCGCGCTCGAGGCCGCGCCGCGCCTCCTCGTCGAACGCGATGATCTTGGCCATGTGAAGTGGTCCCTCCAGGACTGGGGGTGAACTCTTCGGACCGCGCCCGCGCCCGCGACGGACGGCTCGCCGGCCTCGTGGTTCCTTGCCCCACTTGGCCTGCGGGCCTCACCGACCCGGTCCTTCGTTGTCACTCTCACCTTCAGAGTGCTAACGCAATGATTAGCACTCGGCACCTGCGAGTGCAAGGTGCGCCCGCGGAGCGGGCCCTTCGGAGGCGCCCCCGGGCCCCCGCACGGGTCGGCCCCCGGACGGCCCCGGACGGCCCCGGACGGCCCCGGACGGCCCCGGGCAAGGCGAAAGGCCCGCACCCCGGGTTCTCCCCTGGGTGCGGGCCCTTCGAAGACGAACGCAGAACGTGGCTGCGATACAGTCGGCGCGCGCGTCAGCCGGCCACGCGGACCATGTCCGCCTGCGGCCCCTTCTGGCCCTGCGAGATCTCGAACTCGACCCGCTGACCCTCCTCCAGAGTGCGGTAGCCGTCCATCTGGATCGCGCTGTAGTGGACGAATACATCCGCACCACCGTCGACCGCGATGAAGCCGTACCCCTTCTCCGCGTTGAACCACTTGACGGTGCCCTGAGCCATGCCTAACTCCCCTATTACTGGCCCTTGCACAGATCCACACTTCGCGGACCCGGGTCAGACCTCACCCCCCAACGGTTGGGGGTGTGCGCCGGAACGCGTCGACCGCGGCTGAATGTATCTGTCCAACTGCCGTCTGCAACAGGTCAATCGGACGAGAATTCTGGACACGAGCGGTCGGGAATGTACGGAGAATTCCCTTGAATTCAGGGCAAGTCGGGCCTGACAAAGGGAACAAATTGCGCAAAAGCCCTGCACACTTTGGCTACATCATGTCGGGCGTCAACCGGGAAGTCATAAGCGCGGGCTCCGTATCTCATACGAGAAACGAACCAGGTTCCCCAACTGTACCGCGCTCAACCAAGCAGAATTGCCCCCTCCGCTTCTCTCACGGAGGGGGCAATTCGATGAACTTACGGTAACCGCGGTTACCGAGGGTAATAATCAGCCGCCGGCGACGGCCGGGATGATGGAGACGCCCGCCCCGTCCGGGGTCGCCGTCTCCAGGCCCTGCTCGAAACGGACGTCGTCGTCGTTGACGTACACGTTCACGAACCGGCGCAGCTTGCCCTGGTCGTCCAGGACGCGCCCGCCGATACCCGTGTGGTTCTTGTCCAGGTCGGCGATGACCTCGGCGAGCGTCGCACCCTCGGCGCTCACCTCCGACTGACCGCCGGTGTAGGTGCGCAGGATGGTGGGGATGCGGACGGTGACGCTCATGGGTGGGACCTCCTGGTGACTACTGGTGGGGCGGCGCCCGCTGAGGGACGCGGGGCGGTGCGAGGCGGCAGAGGGGCCGGCCGCGGCGCGGCTACGCGAGTCCGGCCTCGCGGAACGCGTCGAGGCTCGGGCGGATGGTCGCGGTGAGGCCGGTGCCGGCCACCGCGTCCAGCGTCTTGAGGCCGTCGCCGGTGTTGAGGACGACGGTCGTCTTCTCCGGGTCGAGGAGACCGTTCTTGATCAGCTTGCGGGTGACACCGACGGTCACACCGCCCGCCGTCTCGGCGAAGATGCCCTCGGTCCGGGCCAGCAGCCTGATCGCGTCCACGATCTCCGCGTCGTCTACGTCCTCCACCGCACCGCCCGTACGGCGCGCGATGTCGAGGACGTACGGCCCGTCGGCGGGGTTGCCGATGGCGAGCGACTTGGCGATGGTGTCCGGCTTCTGCGGGCGGACGACGTCGTGGCCGTCCTTGTAGGCCGTCGACACCGGCGAGCAGCCCTCGGCCTGCGCGCCGAAGATCTTGTACGGCCTGTCCTCGACGAGCCCCAGCTTGATCAGCTCCTGCAGCCCCTTGTCGATCTTCGTGAGCTGGGAGCCGGAGGCGATCGGGACGACGATCTGGTCGGGGAGCCGCCAGCCCAGCTGCTCGCAGATCTCGTACGCGAGGGTCTTGGAGCCTTCGGCGTAGTACGGCCGCAGGTTGACGTTGACGAAGCCCCAGCCCTCGCCGGCCGGGTCGCCGATGAGCTCGGAGCAGAAGCGGTTGACGTCGTCGTAGTTGCCCTGGATACCGACGAGGTCACCGCCGTAGACGGCGGCCATGACGACCTTGCCCTGCTCCAGGTCGTGCGGGATGAACACGCAGGAGCGGAAGCCCGCGCGGGCGGCGGCCGCGCCGACGGCGCCGGCGAGGTTGCCCGTGGAGGAGCAGGAGAGGGTGGTGAAGCCGAAGGCGCGCGCGGCCTCCAGCGCCTGGGCGACGACGCGGTCCTTGAAGGAGTGCGTCGGGTTGCCCGAGTCGTCCTTCACGTACAGGCCGCCGGTCACGCCGAGTTCGCGCGCCAGGTTGTCGGCCTGGACGAGCTTGGTCCAGCCGGGGTTGAGGTTCGGCTTCCCGGCGACGTCGGCCGGGACGGGCAGCAGGGGCGCGTAGCGCCAGATGTTCGCGGGGCCGGACTCGATGCGCCGGCGCAGTTCCTCGGTGTCGTACGCGGAGAAGTCGTACGCGATCTCCAGCGGCCCGAAACACTCCTCGCAGGCGAACACCGGGCCGAGCGGGACGCGGTGGCCGCACTCGCGACAGGACAGCGCGGCGGCGGGTCCGAGATCGACGGAGCCGGAGTTCGCGGTGGCGGAGTTCGCAGCGGCGGAGTCGGTGGAGGTTGCAGCAGTCTGCACAGCCATGGAGGCGAGGCCCTTTCTCCTCATCTTCCTCACGACGCACCTCGCCGTGAGACGGATTTGGCACCTTCCCTAGCCGGGAGCCCCGCGGAGTCGATCAGCGGTCGTCGATGACCGGTCGATCGCTACGAGAGCCGGCTGGAGGGTTGCCGGGGCTTCATCGGGCCGTGTCCCTCTGCCCCTCTGGATGAGCGGTATGCGGTTGTGAACGTCGGTGACCCCCGACATGCGATGGTCATCCGCGTTGTTCAAGACTGTAACCGACGGCCAGGACAGTTGAGATAGACGTCCGAACCGCGAGATGGATCACACATGCACCCTGTGTGATCGAAGAGGGAGGAGCCCCAGGCTGTGCTGGAAGAAGTCGAGCGCTGGCTGAGCGCACGCTCCTGGTCCGTGACCGATCGCCCGCCGCACCAGCTCATGGCGGCGAAACGTGCCACGGGCCAGTCGGTCAGCGTCGTTCTGCCCGCGCTCAACGAGGAGGCGACGGTCGGCGACATCGTCGCCGCGATCCGCCGCGACCTCGTGGAGGCGACACCGCTCGTCGACGAGATAGTCGTCGTCGACTCGGGGTCGACGGACCGCACCTCCGCGGTGGCCGCCGCCGCGGGCGCCAGAGTCGTCCACCGGGACGAGATCCTCCCGCGCATCCCGGCCGTGCCCGGCAAGGGCGAGGTGCTGTGGCGCTCCCTCCTCGTCGCCCAGGGGGACATCATCTGTTTCATCGACGCGGATCTGCGGGAGTTCTCGTCCGACTTCGTCTCCGGGATCGTGGGCCCGCTGCTCACCGACCCCGAGACCCAGCTGGTCAAGGCGATGTACGACCGTCCGTTCACCGCCTCCGGGGGCGTCCCGGCCGGGCAGGGCGGCCGGGTGACCGAGCTGATGGCCCGCCCGCTGCTCAACATGCACTGGCCGCAGCTCGCGGGCTTCGTCCAGCCGCTCGGCGGCGAGTACGCGGCCCGCCGCTCGCTGCTGGAGCGGCTGCCGTTCCCGGTCGGGTACGGCGTCGAGCTGGGCATGCTGGTCGACGCGCTGCACCTGGTCGGCCTCGACGCCCTGGCCCAGGTCGACGTCGGCGTCCGCAGGCACCGCCACCAGGACGGCCAGGCGCTCGGCCGGATGGCCGCCGCGATCTACCGCACGGCCCAGCTCCGGCTGGCCCGCGGCCACCTCGTCCGCCCGGCCCTCACCCAGTTCGAGCGGGGCGAGGACGGTTTCGAACCGCGCACGTACTCGGTGGACACGGAGGAGCGGCCGCCGATGGTGGAGATCGAGGAGTACGCGGCCAGGAGAGCGGCGTAGACCGTGCGGGGCGCGGGGAACTCGTACCAGCGGCTTGTATCAGAAGCCTGTATACGGATGAGACATACGTTTGAGTCTTTCCACCTCGGGCTAGGTTGAGGCGTATGGCTTCCGCATCCCCCAACGGTGCCCGTGTCCTCGTCGCGTCCAACCGCGGCCCGGTCTCGTACTCGCTGGACGAGGCCGGTGAGCTCACCTCCAGGCGTGGCGGCGGCGGGCTGGTGTCCGGCCTGTCGGCCATCGGCCCGGACGCAGACGCCGTATGGGTCTGCTCGGCGCTCGGCGACGGCGACCGCGAGGCGGTACGGCGGACCGGCGGCGCCCTGGACCCCCAGGACACCGGCGGTCAGCGCGTACGCATGCTGGACATCGCCGCCGACGTGCACGCGGACGCGTACAACGGCATCGCGAACTCGGTGCTGTGGTTCGTCCACCACATGCTGTACCAGACGCCCTTGGAGCCGGTCTTCGACGCGGAGTTCCGGCGGCAGTGGGCGGCGTACGAGGCGTTCAACCGCGCGTTCGCCGAGGCGCTGGCCGAGGAGGCGGGCGAGGGCGCGGCGGTGCTCGTGCAGGACTACCACCTGGTGCTGGTGCCCCGGATGCTCCGCGAGCTCCGCCCGGACCTGCGGATCGGGCACTTCTCGCACACACCGTGGGCGCCGCCGGAGTACTTCCGGCTGCTGCCCGACGACATCGCGGCGCAGGTGCTGGGCGGCATCCTCGGCGCGGACCGGGCGGCCTTCCTCACCCGGCGCTGGGCGGACGCGTTCACGGAGTGCTGCCGCACCGTGCTGGGGCCCGGCATCCCCTCGGGCACCCGCATCGGGGTGCACGGGCTGGGTGCCGACGCGGACTTCCTGCGCGAGCGGTCCCGCAGGGCGGACGTGGACGAGCGGATGGCGGCGCTCAGGGAGCAGATCGGCACGGCACCGGACGGCACCCCCCGCAGGACGATCGTCCGGGTCGACCGGACCGAGCTGTCGAAGAACATCGTGCGTGGACTGCTGGCCTACCGGCAGCTGCTCGAGGACCGCCCGGAGTGGCGCGAACGGGTGGTGCACGTGGCGTTCGCGTACCCGTCCCGGCAGGACCTGGCCGTCTACCGGGACTACACGGCCGAGGTGCAGCGCCTGGCCGACGAGATCAACTCCCAGTACGGGACGCCCGGCTGGACCCCGGTGGTCCTGCACGTGAAGGACGACTTCGCCCGCTCGCTCGCCGCGTACCGGCTGGCGGACGTGGCGCTGGTCAACCCCATCCGGGACGGGATGAACCTGGTCGCCAAGGAGGTGCCGGTCGTCTCCGACGGGGGCTGCGCGCTGGTGCTGTCGCGGGAGGCGGGCGCGTACGAGGAACTGGGCGAGGACGCCATCACGGTGAACCCGTACGACATCACCGGCACGGCCGCCGCGCTGGCCGCCGCGCTGGCCCTGCCGGACGACGAGCGCGCCGAACGCAGCAAGCGCCTGGCCGCCGCGGCGACCGCGCTCCCCCCGGCCCAGTGGTTCCTGGACCAGCTGCGGGAGCTGGAGGGCTGACGGGAGCTGGAGGGCCCACAGGATCAGCAGGGGCCGGGCCGGCGGGAGCCGCGGCCCGGCCCCTTCCCCTCAGCCGATCGCGTCGGCCAGCGCCCCGAGCAGCCCCACGACCCCCGCCGGGCCGTCCACCACCAGGTCGGCGCGCTTCTGGACCTCGGTGACCTCGTTGCTGCCGCTGCACACCAGCAGACCGGGTGTGCCCTCGGCGCGCAGTTCGTCGACCGCGGCGAAGGCGGGCAGGTCACCGAGGTCGTCACCGGCGTACAGCACCGCTTCGGCGCCCACCTCGCGTACGTACTCCCGCAGGGCGACGCCCTTGTCCATGCCCGGCGGGCGGAGCTCCAGGACCAGCCGGCCGGGCTCGACGACGAGGCCGTGCCGGGCGGCGAGCTCGGCGAGGGGCTGCCGCAGGGCCTCGAACGCGGCCTCGGGGTCGGCGGCGCGACGGGTGTGGACGGCGACCGCGCGGCCCTTCTCCTCGATCCACGTGCCCTGCCAGGTGCCGGCCCGGTCGAGGACACCGGGCAGTTCGGCCCGGACGGCGGCGACGCCCGGGTGCGGGGCGGGAGCCGTGACCTCGCCGGTGGCCGCGTCCCAGCGCTCGGCGCCGTAGTGACCGAGGACGACCAGGTGCTCCAGGCCGGGGACGCCCGCGAAGCCGCCGTGGCGGACCGCGACACCGGCCGGGCGGCCCGTGATCACGGCGACGGAGGCGGTCTTCGGGGCGAGGGCCGCGAGTGCGGGGACGGCGCCGGGGTGTGCCCGGGCCTGCTCGGGGTCGGCGACGATCGGCGCGAGCGTGCCGTCGAAGTCCAGCGCGACGACCGCCCGGCGCGGCCGCGCGAGCAACGCGCCGAGCCCGTCCCGCCCGGCCGACGTCGCGGGCGTCGGCAGGAGGTCGTTGTCGTTGCTGTCCGTGGAGTCCGGGAGGTCCGGAGAGTCCGGGGAGTCCGTGTGGGTGCCCATACGGTGACTCCTATCCAGGCTCGGCCGCCCGTACCCGTACCCCGTCCGGCCCGCGGTCCGCCCCTCTGCCCGGTTTGGTCCTCAGCGCTCCGCGCGCCGGGCCTCCCGTATCCGTCTCAGCCGGTTCACCGTGACCGGGTCGTGCCGCAGGGCACGGGCGTCGTCGAGCAGGGCGTTGAGCAGCTGGTAGTAGCGCACCGGCGCCAGTCCCAGCTGCTCTCGTACGGCCCGCTCCTTGGCTCCGGGGCCCGCGAAGCCACGGCGTTCCAGGGCGAGGATGGCCCGTTCCCGCGCACTCAGCCCGTGCTCGTGCTCGTCCATACCTAGACCGTAGCCCCGGCCACTGACACCGCGGACCGCGTCACCGGCCTCGCGCACCACCGCGGACCGCCACGGACCACCGCCGACCAACGCCGACCACCGCGGACTACGCGCCGTTCTCCGCCTTCAGCGCCACCTGCTGCAGCTCGTCCAGAACCGCCCGGGGGTCGCCGTCCGGTGCCACGGCCTCACCGATCCGCTGCTTGACCGCGGCGCTGACCTCGGCCCAGGAGGTCTTGCCGACGGGGTAGAGCTCGGTCTCGGGGAGCTCGTCCAGGAACGCGGCGAGTTCGGCGTCGGACTTCGAGGCGGCCATGGCCTCCGAGGCGGTGGTCGTCGTCGGCAGCAGGTCGTACTTCCGGGAGAAGGCGAGCACGTTCTCCTCGCTGTAGACGAAGTCGAGGAACGAGCCGATCTCCCTCTGGTGGCCGTTCTGCTTGAACGCCATCATCCAGTCGGCCACGCCCATGGCGGCGTGGGTCCCGCCGGTCCTCCCCGGCATCGTCACCGTCCCGAACTCCACGCCCTTCTCAGCGGCGGACCGCAGGAGGGAGGGATGGCCGTTGAGCATGCCGACCTCACCGCGCGTGAACGCGGCGAACGCGTCGGCGCGGTTCAGCTGCGCGGGCGCCGTCGGCCCGGTCAGCCCCTTGTCCACGAGCTCTTCCTTGAGCCAGGTGAACGTCTCGACGTTCTGCTCGGAGTCGAGGTCGTACGAGCCCACGTCGTCGAGGTAGCCGGCACCGCCGCTCAGCATCCACTGCATGGTCTCGGCCTGGGCCTCCTCCGGGCCCAGCGGCAGCGCGTAGGGGATCTTCACGCCGGCGTCCTCCAGCGCGGCCGCGTCCGCCGCCAGCTCCTTCCAGGTCCGCGGCGGGGAGGTGATCCCGGCCTCCTCGAACAGCTCCTTGTTGTAGAAGAGCACCCGTGTGGACGCGGCGAACGGCATGCCGTACTGGATCCGGTGCACCGTCCCCGCATTGACGAGCTGGGGCAGGAAGTCCGCCTGGACGGGGATGGAGAGCAGTTCACCCGCCTGGTAGAGCAGCCCCTCGTCGGCGTAGTCGGCGTACGCGCCGATCTGGGCCATGTCCGGTGCCTCGCCCGCGTCGACCATCTTCCTGACCTTGGCGTCGACGTCGTTCCACGAGTACACGCTGACGTCGATCCGCACACCGGGGTGCGTCTTCTCGTACCGCGCGGCCAGGTCGTCCCAGTACGCCTGACTGCTGTTGGCCTTGGAGTCGCCGTACTCGGCGGCGACCAGCTTGAGCGTCACTTCCCCGGATCCGGAGCCTCCGCAGCCGCCGAGAGTCGCCGTCATGCCCAGTGCGGACACCACCGCGAACGTTCCTGTCCATCGCCGCTGCACTTGCTACTTGCCCCACATCTTGCCGCACGTCTTGCGCCGTGCTTCTTGCCGTGCTTCTTGCCGTACTTCTTGCTGAACCGTTGTTCAGTCGGTTGTTGACACAAGATCTACCGTACGAGAGTGGACTAGACCTCTTCCGGGTCGACGGGCCACACTGTTCCCCGTGAGACATGTCATCGCCCTCGACGTGGGCGGCACCGGAATGAAGGCCGCCCTGGCCGGGGCCGACGGCGTGCTGCTCCACCAGGCCCGCCGGGCCACCGGGCGCGAGCGCGGCCCGGACGCCGTCGTCACCTCGGTCCTCGACTTCGCCGCCGAGCTGCGCGCGTACGGCGAGCGCCGCTTCGGCGAGCCCGCGGCGGCGGCAGGTGTCGCCGTGCCCGGCATCGTCGACGCCGAGCGCGGCACCGCCGTGTACGCGGCCAACCTCGGCTGGCGCGACGTACCCCTGCGCGCCCTGCTCGCCGAGCGGCTCGGCGGCATCCCGGTCGCCCTCGGCCACGACGTCCGCACGGGCGGGCTCGCCGAGGGGCGCATCGGGGCGGGCAAGGGCGCGGACCGGTTCCTGTTCGTTCCGCTGGGCACCGGGATCGCGGGCGCGATCGGCATCGGCGGCTCCGTCGAGGCGGGCGCGCACGGCTTCGCCGGCGAGATCGGCCACATCGTCGTACGGCCCGGGGGCGCCGCGTGCCCGTGCGGACAGCGCGGCTGTCTGGAGCGGTACGCCTCCGCGGCCGCCGTCGGCGAGGCCTGGGCGGCGGCGTCGGACAACCCGAAGGCGGACGCGGCGGACTGCGCCCGCGCCGTGGAGTTCGGCGACCCGCGGGCCGTACGCGTCTGGCAGGACGCCGTGGACGCGCTCGCCGACGGGCTCGTCACCGCGCTCACCCTGCTGGACCCGCGTGTCCTGATCATCGGTGGCGGGCTCGCCGAGGCGGGGGAAACCTTGTTCACACCGCTGCGGGCCGCCGTCGAGCGGCGCATCACCTTCCAGACCCTGCCGTCCGTCGTGCCCGCCGCCCTCGGGGACACCGCGGGCTGCCTCGGCGCCGGGCTCATGGCCTGGGACCTGCTGACCACCACCCCAACGACCTCGGAGGTAACCACCTGATGGCCACTGAGCGGGACCGGCGCGATCCGGTGCTGGACCGGGCCCCCACGGGGTCGCGGGGCGACAACCCACCCAGCTCGTCACCCACCTCCCCTGGGAGCGCTCCCGGCGGAAAGCGCGGCCGCGGCCTCGTCCTCGCCGGCGCCCGGGTGGTCCTGCCCTCCGGGACCGTGGACGGCGGCCGGGTGGCCGTGGACGGCACGCGGATCGCCGAGACGGCGCACGAGGACGCCGACGTGCTGGACCTGACCGGCCACTGGCTGGTCCCCGGCTTCGTCGACCTCCACAACCACGGCGGCGGCGGCGCCTCCTTCACCTCCGGCACGGTCGACGAGGTCCTGCAGGGCGTCCACACCCACCGGCTGCACGGCACCACCACGCTCGTCGCCTCCACCGTCACGGGCGACATGGACTTCCTCGCCCAGCGCGCGGGACTGCTGTCGGAGCTGGCCGAGCAGGGCGACATCGCGGGCATCCACTTCGAGGGCCCGTTCATCTCGCCGTGCCGCAAGGGCGCGCACTCCGAGAAGCTGCTGCGCGACCCGGACCCGGCCGAGGTCCGCAAGCTGATCGACGCGGCCCGAGGCCGGGCCGTCATGCTCACCCTCGCCACCGAACTGCCGGGCGGCATCGACTCCGTCCGTCTCCTCGCCGAGCATGGGGTCATCGCGGCGATCGGCCACACGGACGCCACGTACGAGCAGACGGTGGAGGCGATCGACGCGGGCGCGACCGTGGCGACACACCTGTTCAACGCGATGCCCGGCCTCGGCCACCGCGCGCCCGGCCCGATCGCGGCACTGCTGGAGGACGAGCGGGTCACCGTCGAGCTGATCAACGACGGCACCCATCTGCACCCGGCCGCCCTGGAGTTGGCCTTCCGCCACGCGGGCGCGAGCCGGGTCGCGTTCATCACGGACGCGATGGACGCGGCCGGCTTCGGCGACGGCCGCTATCTGCTCGGCCCGCTGGAGGTCGAGGTCAGCGAGGGCGTGGCGCGGCTGGTGGAGGGCGGCTCCATCGCGGGCTCCACCCTCACCCTGGACCGCGCCTTCCAACGGGCCGTCACCGTCGACGGGCTGCCGGTCGAGGACGTCGTGGCCGCCGTCTCCACGGGCCCGGCGAAACTGCTCGGCCTCGACGACCGGATCGGCTCCCTCGAACCGGGCAAGGACGCGGACCTGGTGGTGCTGGACGCCGGCTTCTCCCTGAAGGGCGTGATGCGCCAGGGCGAGTGGGTGGTCGATCCGGCCGCGAGCTGAGACATTCGTCAGCAGGAGCCCCGACCACCGGGCGGTTGACACCCGACTGACCCAACTGACCTGATTTCGCCCCCGATTGCCGGACGGCGGAGAGGTGGCGGGCGTCCGCCGGGACTGGGCCGACCGCGCCTCTTTTGGCATGATCGGGGCTCCGCAGCAGCTGTACGACAAGCGCGTTCAGCACGTGCAGCACCTGGAACGCGCCGATACGAACATGGGGGGAGGTCGGCCCCGGTGATCCTCACGGTCACGCTGAACACCGCTCTCGACATCACCTACCACGTGCGGGACCTCACGCCCCACGCGTCGCACCGGGTGACCGAGGTGACCGAACGCCCCGGCGGCAAGGGCCTGAACGTGGCCCGCGTCCTGGCGGCCCTCGGCCACGAGGTGACGGTCACCGGCTTCGCCGGCGGCGCCACCGGGCGAGCCCTGCAGGAGCAGCTCGCGCACACCACCGGCGTCCTGGACGCACTGGTCCCCGTCGAGGGCGCCACGCGCCGCACGGTGGCCGTCGTCGACGCGGGCGGTGACACGACTCAGCTCAACGAGCCCGGTCCAGCCATAGCGCCCGCCGAGTGGACCGCCTTCCAGGAGGCGTACGAGGACCTGCTCGCGACCGCCGAGGCGGTGGCCCTGTGCGGCAGCCTGCCGCCGGGGGTGCCGGTCGGGGCGTATGCGGGCCTGATCAGAACGGCGCGCTCGGCGGGCGTGCCGGTCCTCCTCGACACCAGCGGTGAGCCGCTGCGCCGGGGGGTGGCCGCCCGCCCGGACCTGGTGAAGCCGAACGCCGAGGAACTGGCCGAGCTCACCGGCTCCCACGAACCGTCCCAGGCCACCCGTGACGCCCGCCGCCGCGGCGCCCACACGGTCGTCGCCTCGCTGGGCGCCGAGGGTCTGCTGGCCCGTACGGCCGAGGGGCGCTGGCGGGCGGCCCCGCCGCACCGGCTGCGCGGCAATCCGACGGGCGCGGGCGACTCGGCGGTCGCCGGACTGCTCTCGGGGCTGGTGGAGCGGCTGCCGTGGCCCGAGCGGCTGGCCCGGGCGGCGGCCCTGTCGGCGGCGACGGTCCTGGCGCCGGTGGCGGGCGAGTTCGACCGGGCGGCGTACGAGAGGCTGGTGGGCCAGGTGACGGTGACGGCGGAGGCGAACGCGGCCTGAGCGGAGGGGTCGGGTCCGCGGGCCGCGCGGTCCCGCCACCGTCCCGCTACTACCCCTGCCAGCCCTTCACGAGGTACATCTGGTCGAAGTTCACGTCGCAGGAGTTGCCCTGCTCACACGAGATCTTGATCTCGTTGGTGCCCTTGTTGAGCTGGATGTTCGACCAGGTGTTCGTCCAGCCCTTCTCGTAGTCGCCCTCCGCGGCCTTGGCGAAGTTCGAGAGGTTGAGCGGGCGGGTCTGGGCCGTGCCGTTGATCGAGAGGGTGGCGTCGGCGTCCTTGCCGGGCACGCCATAGGCAACGTGCAGCGTGTACTTGCCGTCCTCCGGGATCCCGCTCACGTTCCAGGTCAGGGAGGCGCCGACCGCGTTGAAGCCGCCCACGTAGACGCCGCCGTCCGCCTTCGCGCCGGAGACGTCGGAAGTGGTGCCGGCGCCGCCCAGGAGCCGCAGCGCCTTCGCGTCGATCTTCGGGAGCTCGCCCTCCTCCTCGGCGGCGGACTCGCCGACCGACGGGCTGGCCTCCACGCTCTCCTCGGCCGTCGGGGCGCTGGACGCGCCGGTGCCGCCGGCCTTGTCGTCCTCCGAGTCGCCGTTCATCATGGCGACGCCGATACCGATCACCACGGCGGCGACCACGGCGATCGCACCGATGAGCAGTCCCTTGGTGTTGGGCCCGCGGCCCCGGCCACCGCCTCCGGTGCCCGCGCCGCGCGTCTGCTGCCGCGCCCCCGGCGCACCGCCGGGGAGCGTCTCGGGGGCCTGGTAGTGGGCGTTCGGCTGCCCGTACGCCCCCTGCTGCGGGACCTGCCCGTAGGGGGCCGTCTGCTGGCCCTGCTGGCCCTGCGGTCCGCCCCGGGGGGCCTGCTGGCCGTACTGGCGCTCGCCGACGGTCCGCACCCTGTTGACCGCGCCCGGGTAGCCGTAGCCACCCGTCGGCGGCTGTGCGCCCCGGGCCTGGCCATCGGCGTACAGGTAGCCGAACGGGTCGTCGTCCTCGGGCGTGCTCGCGCCGTTGTTGCCGGGCGTCATCCCTTGGTCTCCTCAGCGGTGCGGTACATGAGCGGTTCCTGGTGTGCGAATGGCGAGCCTACCTCCATCCGCTGGCCCGAACGGGTGACCCGGATCGCATCATCTCGCCGGACAACGCCCGAACTACCGGGCTGACCTGCGCATTCGAAAAGTTTCACGCACGGTTCACCCAGCGCGTCTGTGCTGTTTGGGACGAGATCGTTTCTCGACGTACATCCGCTCGTCGGCGGATTTCAGGACCTCGTCCGCCGTCATGCCGCAGCTCGCCCAGCCGATGCCGAAGCTGGCGCCGACCCGCATGGCGCGACCGTCGACACGGATGGGCTGGATGATCTCGTTGCGCAGCCGTACGGCGAGGTCCTCGGCGTCGGCGCGGCCGAGCCCGTCGGCGAGGACCACGAACTCGTCGCCGCCGAGCCGGGCGACCGTGTCGCCCTCGCGCACCCCGCGGCTCAGCCGCCGGGCCACCTCGACCAGCACGGCGTCGCCCGCGTTGTGCCCGAACCGGTCGTTTATCGACTTGAAGCCGTCGAGGTCGCAGAAGAGCACCGCGAGCCCCTTGGTCCCGTCGTCACGCTCCCCCTCGGGGGCCACGGCGTGCACATGGTGGTCGAAGGCCTCGTACGCCCCCGTGCCCGTCCCGAAGGCGAACGCGTGTCCATGGCCGTTCATGTCGTACGCGGACTGCTGTTCCGCCGGCGTGTGCTGCTCGCCGAACTGCTCGAACCGGTCGAACTGCTCGTAGTGCTCGAACGCCGCGTCCCTCGTGTCGACCGGGCCGTGCGCCACGGACTGCGGCCGCTCGCACAGCCGGGCGGAGAGCCGGGAGCGCAGCTCCGCGGAGTTCGGCAGACCGGTGAGCGAGTCGTGCGAGGCGCGGTGGGCGAGCTGGAGTTCGCGCCGCTTGCGCTCCTCGATGTCCTCGACGTGCGTGAGCAGGAAGCGGGGCCCGTCGGCGGCATCGGCCACGACCGAGTTGCGCAGACTGACCCAGACATGGCTGCCGTCCCGCCGCCCCAGCCTGAGCTCGGCGCGCCCGCCCTCGGGAGAGGTCCGCAGCAGGGTGCCGATGTCCTCGGGGTGGACGAGGTCGGCGAACGAGTAGCGGCGCATCGCGGAGGAGGGGCGGCCCAGCAGCCGGCACAGGGCGTCGTTGGTACGGAGGATGCGGCCGTGCTGGTCGCCGCCCAGCTCGGCGATCGCCATGCCGGACGGGGCGTACTCGAAGGCCTGCCGAAAGGATTCCTCACTGGCCCGCAGCGCCTGCTGCTCCCGCTCGAGGCGGACAAGTGCACGCTGCATATTCGCGCGTAGACGAGCGTTGCTGATGGCTATGGCGGCCTGGAACGCATACATCTGGAGCGCTTCGCGCCCCCAGGCGCCCGGAAGCCGTCCGTTGCGCGGACGGTCCACGGAGATCACGCCGAGCAGTTCACCGCTGGAGGCGCCCTGCGCGCCGGACCCGTACATCGGTGCGAAGAGCCGGTCGGCGGGGTGCCACTCGTCCTCGAAGCGGGGCGCGGGGCCGTCGGTGAACCATTGGGGGACGTCGTCGTCGTCGAGGACCCAGCCCTCGGTGTGCGGGATGAACCGCAGGTCGCCCCAGGCCTCGCCCATGTTCAGCCGGCGCTCCCAGGCGGCGCGCGAACCGACCCGGCCGTTGATCAGCGCCTCGGCGGCGGAGCTGCCGGAGACCGCGGCCACGACGAGATCTCCGTCCGGGCGCACGAGGTTGACGCAGGCCAGCTCGTAGCCGAGTCCGTTGACCACGCCGTCGGCGACCGTCTGCAGTGTGTCGGCGAGACTGCGTGCCGTGTTCATGTCCGCCATGACCTGGTGCAGCTGCCGCAGGGTCGTCAGTTGGACGTAAGGCTCCGACTCGGTCTCCACTCGCCCTCCCCCCGAGATCTCGCGGCAACTCCAGGGTTGTCTCCGGCGTACTCATCGGCGTACCGCTCGTAAGCGTCCCCGCCACTGAATCACAGCGCGCTGCCCACTCGGTACACAGGGTCAACAAAAAAAGGCACCTGTGACTCAAGTCACATATAAAGGTGAACGTTTGAGTAATGGTTCTGTGTTTCCCTCTTGCGTTTGCTGAACACAATTCAGAGCTCTGTGAAAACACTGTGACCGCACGTGCCCATACGCGTACGGCGAGCGTATACGGAACCGCGATACCCGAATGCGGAACGAGACAGCCGCCCCGGGCTGGGCGGGGGACGGTTGCAGGCGGAATCGGGCGGTTGTGGGGGTTGTGGGGGCCGTGCATCCGCCGGAGGTCCTAGGTCCCGTCCCGGACCGCGGTCCGATGCGGCGGCCGATGGGCGGAACGTAGCGTCGAAGTGTGCTGAAGACTCCCCCCACCCCATCCGTCCCCCGCCCCGCCAGGCATGCTGAGGGGGTGAGTGAAGACGAGTTCCGGGCCGCCATGTCCCGGCTGGCCGCGGGCGTGGTCCTGGTGACCGCGTACGAACCCCCGCTGGATCCCGAGGGACCGCCCGGCGAGGACGTCGGAATGACGGCCACCGCCTTCATGTCCGTTTCCCTGGACCCGCCCCTGGCCATGATCAGCCTGCGCGAGGGCTCCCGGATGGACGACCTGCTCGACGAGCAGCCCCTGTGGGCCGTCTCGGTGCTGTCCGAGAGCCAGCGCCACATCGCGGGCCGGTTCGCCATGAAGGGCCGCGTCAGCGACCGTCTCCTCTTCGAGGACATCCCCTACGTGCGCGGCGAGGCCTCCGGCGCCCCGCTCGTGGGCGGTGCCCTCGCGACCCTGGAGTGCCGTACCGAGCAGCGGGTGGCCGCCGGGGACCACACGCTGGTGATCGGCCGCGTCCTGACCGCGTCGGTCCCGAGCGCGGACGGCAGCCCCCTCGCCTACTTCCGGGGCCGCTACCGGCAGCTGGCCTGAGCCTTCCGGCTCCGTACCGAACCCGTAGGGCTCCGTACCGGCACCGCGCGCCTAGGTCCAGTCGCGGCCCGAGCGGCCCCGCTTCGTGTCGGAGCGCTGCTTCTTCTGCCGCAGCCGGCGCTCGTTGATGCCCCGGGGTATACGGGTCGGTCTGCGCGGCTTGGGCGGGGGCGCCGTGGCCTCGGCCAGGAGGGCCGCGAGCCGGAGCGCCGCCGCCTCGCGGTTGCGCCACTGGGACCGGTGCTCGGACGCGCGGACACTCACCACCCCATCGACGAGGCGGGGCGCCAGCCGCTCCAGGGCGCGCGCCTTCCACACCTCGGGCAGGGCCTCGGTGGCGGCGAGGTCGAACCGCAGCTCGACCTGTGAGTCGGTCGTGTTGACGTGCTGTCCGCCGGGCCCGGAGGACCGCGAGAAACGCCACATGAGCTCGGCCTCGGGCAGCGAGACGGAGCCGCGGACGACATAGGGACCGGACATGCCCCCCATGGTCGCGCGCGTGCCCGGCCCCCGTCACGCCCTTTTCCACGGGCGCACGGGCCCCGGTGAACCCGCAGGGGTCCGCCGTGACCGCCATGAAGGCGCGTGGAGGAACGGGTAAAGAAAGTAAAGACGCGCGGAACCTTTGGTACCCCGCGCCACGTTCATACAGGTAGCTGTAGCTTCGTGGCCGTACGAAGCCCATGGGTACCGCAACTACGGAAGGGACTCCCAACAATGGCTGTAAGCCTGTCCAAGGGTGGCAACGTCTCGCTCACCAAGGAGGCTCCGGGCCTGACCGCCGTCACCGTGGGCCTCGGCTGGGACGTCCGCACCACCACCGGCACGGACTTCGACCTCGACGCCTCCGCGATCGCGGTCAACACGCAGGGGAAGGTCTACTCGGACTCCCACTTCGTCTTCTTCAACAACAAGCAGACCCCGGACCAGTCCATCGTCCACACCGGTGACAACCGCACGGGTGAGGGCGCGGGCGACGACGAGGCGATCAACGTCAACCTGGCGGCCCTCCCGGCCGACATCGACAAGATCGTCTTCCCGGTCTCCATCTACGACGCCGAGTCCCGCTCGCAGAACTTCGGCCAGGTCCGCAACGCCTACATCCGCATCGTCAACCAGGCCGGCGGCGCCGAGATCGCCCGCTACGACCTGTCGGAGGACGCGGCCACCGAGACGGCCATGGTCTTCGGCGAGCTGTACCGCAACGGCGCCGAGTGGAAGTTCCGCGCGGTCGGCCAGGGCTACGCCTCCGGCCTGGTGGGCATCGCCCAGGACTTCGGCGTCAACGTCTGATCCGTCCGTACGCCGCAGTCAGGGCCCCCACCCGGGTGACCGGGTGGGGGCCCGTGCGGCACAGTGGTCAGGACTGTGCCGCACGGGCGGTCTCAGACAGCCCGCTCGCCGGCCGCGGTGATGCGGGTGACGGCCTGGAGGGTGAGCGCACGGTCGTGCGGTTCCCGGGCCAGGGCGCGATGCAGCGTCAGGCCCTCGATGAGCGCGTCGAGCTGGCGGGCGGTGTCCGGGTCGAAGTGTTCCTCCAGATGGTCGCGGCTGCGGCGCATCCACGCGTGGGTGAGTTCCCGGTAGGCGGGCCGGCGGGCCGCGAGCGTGTACAGCTCCTGGGTGAGGACGAGGTCCCGTTGGGACCCCTCGGACAGGGTGTGGACGAGGTCGGTGACGGCGGTGACGGCCGCGTCCCGGTCGGCCGCACCGGCGAGGTGCGCGCCGAAGACCGCGACGATGTGGTCGGTGAAGCGCCGGAAGGCCTCGTGCAGCACCTCGTCGATGCCCGCGAAGTGGTAGGTCATCGAGCCGAGGGGAACGCCCGCGCGCTGGGCGATCTTCCGGTGGGAGACGCCCGCGACACCTTCCTCGGCGATCAGGTCGAGCGTGGCGTCGATGATGCGTTCGCGGCGCTGGGGGTCGGTATGTCCGGTTGCCATGTCGGAATCTTCGCCGGGGCCTTCGTGGGGTGTCGGGGTCTTCGGGGAGTGTCGTGCGGTCCTCGGGGAGTGTCGTGGTCCTCGGGGAGCGCGGTCAGAGCGTGCGGACCGGGCGTGCCGGGTTGCCGACGGCGACGGTGTCGGCGGGGACGTCCTTGGTGACGACCGCGCCGGCCCCGATGACGGAGTTGTCCCCGATGGTCACACCGGGCAGCACGATGGCACCGCCGCCGAGCCACACGTTGTTCCCGATGGTGATCGGCTTCGCGGCCTCCAGTTTGTCCCGCCGGGGCCCCGGCTCCAGGGGATGGGTGGGGGTGAGCAGCTGGACGTTCGGCCCGATCTGGCAGTCCTCGCCGATGACGATGGCGGCGACGTCCAGCGCGGTCAGGTTGTAGTTGACGAAGGTGCGCGCCCCGATGGTGATGTTGCTGCCGTAGTCGACGTACAGCGGCGGCCGTACATGGGCCTCGGCGCCGAGGGAGCCCAGCAGCTCCGCGAGCACCGGCTGCGCGGCCTCGGCGTCCTCGGCATAGGCGGCCTGGTAGCGGGCCGCCAGCCGTACGGCCCGCTGCTGACGGCGGGCGATCTCGGGATCGTCGGCGATGTAGAGGTCTCCGGCCAGCATGCGTTCGAGGTTCGTCCGCGGATCCTGCGCGAAGTAGTCCGTCGTCATGCGTACGAGCGTACCCCGGGGAGCGTACGAACGTACGCTCCCCGCGCGGTGCGGTACCGCTACGGTCCCTCAGCGCCGCTCCGGCTTCCCCTCCCCGTACAGCCAGTCCTCCCAGACGGCGCCGAAGTCCTCGTCCGGGGCGGACTTCTCGACGTACGCCGTGAAGTCGGCCGTGTCCGCGTTGCCGTGGCGGTGCTCGGCGGCCCAGCCGCGCAGGATCGCACGGAAGGTGTCGTCGCCCACGGTCTCGCGGATCCTGTGCAGCACCATCGCGCCCCGCTGGTACACCGGGCTCCCCGAGATGTCCGCGGCACCCGGCGGCTCCGCGGGCGGGAAGGACCACACGGCCGGGCCGCCGACGCCGCCCGGCAGGGAGTCGCCCGCGTAGAGCGCGTCGAAGATCTCCTCGGCGGTGTCCCCGCCGTGCTCCTCCTGCCACAGCCACTCGGCGTAGGTGGCGAAGCCCTCGTTGAGCCACATGTCCCGCCAGGTCTTCGGCGTCACCGAGTTGCCGTACCACTGGTGGGCCAGTTCGTGGACGAGCAGCACGATGTCCGGGGCGCCGGGGAAGACGGGACGGTTCTGGGTCTCCAGCGCGAACCCGGAGTCCTCCGGGCGCTCGACGATCGCTCCGGCGGAGGAGAACGGGTACGGCCCGAAGATGCCCTCCGCCCAGGCGACGACCTCGGGGATCCGGTCGAGGACCTCTTCGCTCGCCGCGGCCTGGGACGGATCGACGGCTACGTACACGGGCAGACCGCCGTCAGCCGCCGTCTCCCGCGTGACGGACGCCCGTGTCTCGAACTCACCGACGGCGACCGTCGCCAGGTAGCTCGCCATGGGTTCGGCCGTGTGCCAGGTGAAGGTCGTCCGGCCCCGTCGCGTCGACTCGTCCGTCAACCGCCCGTTGGAGATCGCGTGCAGCCCCTCGGGGACGGTGACGGAGACGTCGTACGCGGCCTTGTCGGAGGGATGGTGGTTGCCGGGGAACCAGGACATCGAGCCGACGGGTTCGCCGAGGGCGACCGCCCCGTCGGCCGTGGGCAGCCAGCCCTCCCGCGAACCGTCCGGATCGGTGACCGTCCGCGGCCGGCCGGAGTAACGGACCTCCGTGCGGAACTCCGTCCCCTCGTCCAGCTCGTCCAACGGACGGACGGTCAGCTCCTGGCCGGCACGGTTCCAGCGCGCCTCGCGTCCGCCGACGGTGATCCGCTCGACGTCCAGTCCCTTCAGGTCCAGGTGGAAGGCGCTGAGGTCCTGCGTGGCACGGGCGGTGACGACCGCCGTGCCCGTGAGGCGGCGGCCGTCCGGGTCGTAGTCGAGGGTCAGGTCGTAGTGGGTGACGTCGTAGCCGCCGTTGCCCGCCTGCGGGAAGTACGGGTCACGCAGTCCCGCGGACCCGGGCGTGCCCCGTACTCCGCCCTCCCCGGTACACGCGACGAAGGGAAGGACGAGCGTCAGGGCGAGGGCGAACAGGGCCGTACGGACAACCGGTGCGGATCGGGACACGGCGGAGATCCTAAGAGGGCATGACACCATCGCTGTGTGCTCGACATCGGCTACGCCCTCTCCAACCGCTTCCCCGACCCCCCGCAGACCGACTACCGCCGCGCGGACGTGCGCGCGCTGCGGCACGATCTGTTCAGCGGCGACGTCTACCTCGCGGACACCAAGGCGGACCGGGAACTCTCCACAGCCTGGGGATGGGTGCCGGTCCTCGACTTCGCGTGGGCGCTGTGCGACATCGTCGAGCAGCTCGACAAGGACCCGCGCGGCAGCCGGGCCGCCCGCCCGCAGCGGGCCGAGCTCGACTTCACCGAGTCCACCGACCGCATGCTGTTCGAGCGGCGCTTCGGCTGGGTGGACATCGACGCCGACTGGATGCCGACCGACGAACCCCCGCTCACCTTCTCCCACACCGAGCTCCGCCGCGAGGCCCGTGACTTCCTCCACGACCTGATCGCCGACCTCACGGACCTCCACGAGGAGCTCCGCGAGAACCCGGTGATCTGGACGCTGGAGTCGCGGTTCCCCCGCGTGTGACCGGGCCTCGCCCCCGGGGCTTCACTCCACCCGGATCCCCATCTCCCCCGCCAGCACCGGCGCCAGATCCAGCAGCTGCGCCGTACTGATCACCGCCCCCGCCAGCCGGTCGACGCCCCGCGCGATCTCCAGCCGGGCCGCCGCCCTCAGATCCACGTCCCTGAGGGTCGCCCCGCTGAGATCCGCCCCCTTCAGCTCGCACTCGACGAACTCCACGCGCTCCAGCCGGGCACCCCCGAAGTCCGGCTCGACCAGCACACAGTCCTCGAAGACGACGTCCTTGAGCCGCGCCCCGCGGAGATTCAAGTAGTCGATCTTTCCGCCGCGTATGACCACCCGCTCCAGCACGGAGCCGTGTGCCCGCACCCCGCCCAGCCGGGCATCGACCAGCTCCACGTCCCGCAGTGTCGCCTCGGCGAGATCCGTGCCCACGCCACGTATCCCCGTGAGGACCGAGTCCAGCACCCGCGCGCGATGCAGCCGCGTCTCGTCCAGCGCACACCCCGTCAGCGCGCAGTCCATGAAACGGGCGCCCCCGCCGTCCTGCCCCGCGAAGTCGAGCTCCGCGAACTCCAGCCCGTCGTAGTCACCGTCGGGCTCCAGCCCCGGACCGTCGTACGGCTCCAGCGACAGCAGCCGCACCTCCGGTCGCCGGGCACCCCGTACCCCCGTACCGCCAGCCGTTCTCCTCACCATGCCCCCATCCTGCACCCCACCACTGACAGCGCTCCCGCCAAGAGCCTGACCTGCGGAAACACCGACCATGTCACACACCGGCGCGGTCCTTCCGTCACCTCTGCAAGAGGCTCACCACCCTCCGGAAGGAACCCCCGGCCATGCATCGCATCACCGTCATCGGCGGCGGCTTCGCCGGCCTCACCGCGGCCATCACCGCCGCCGAGGCAGGCGCCAAGGTCACCCTGTACGAAGCCCACCACACCCTCGGCGGCCGGGCCCGGACCGCCGAAGGCCCGTACCGCACGAACGAGGGACCGCACGCCCTGTACAACGGCGGCCCGCACTGGACCTGGCTCAAGCAGCGCGACCTCATCGGCCCGCTCGCCCCCATCCCGCCCCTGGAGGCCGCCCGCCTCCGGCTGCACCACAAAGGCACCCTCCGCCGCACCCCGCCCCTCGCGATGCTCAAGCTGCTGCGCCGCCGGACCGCCGGGCAGGCACCCGTCGACGCGGACTTCCTGACATGGGCCGCCGGGCTGGCGGGCGAGGAAGCGGCACGGGCCGCCGCGCACTACTCCGCCGTCGCGCTGTTCCACCACGACCCGGGATCCCTCTCCGCCGCGTTCGTGCACGAGCGGCTCCGCCGGTCCGCCAAGCTGCCGCCCGAGGCGCGCTACCCGCGCGGCGGCTGGGCGAACGTCATCGACCGGATGGCGGCACGGGCCTGGGACCTCGGCGTCCGCATCGAGACCCGCTCCCGCGTCGACACCGTCCCCGAGCGACAGGGGCCCGTCATCGTCGCCACCTCGCTCGACGCCGCCCGGCGCCTCCTCGGGGACGACTCACTGACCTGGCCGAGCGGCCGCACCGCGCTCGTCGACCTGGCCCTGCGCACCCGGCGCGGTGACGCGTTCGCCGTGTCCGACCTGGACGCCCCCGGCTGGATCGAACGCTTCACCGCCCAGGACCGCACCCTCGCCCCGGCCGGGGAGCAGCTGGTCCAGGGCCAGATCCCGCTCGCCCCGCACGAGTCCCGCGCCGACGGCATCGCGCGCGCGGAGCAGCTGCTCGACCTCGGGTTCGAAGGATGGCGGACACGGGTCACCTGGCGGCGCGAGGCCACCTCCGACGGCCGCACCGGGGCCGTCGACCTGCCCGGCTTCAGCTGGCGCGACCGACCGGCTGTCGACCGCGGCGAGGGTGTCTACCTCGCGGGCGACCGCGTCGCGGCGCCCGGCGTGCTCTCGGAGGTGTCGTTCAACAGTGCCCTCACCGCGGCCTCCCTGGCCCTCGCCCATCACAGAGCCCTTGACCTCAAGCAAGCTTGAGACTGAACGCTGGGGCCGTCACCGAGACGCGAACCCACGAGGGAGCCCTTGATGCACGCCATCCGCCTGCACACCTTCGGTCCGGCCGAGAACCTCACCTACGAAAAGGTCGAAGACCCCGAGCCGGGCCCGGGCCAGGTCCGTATCGCCGTGGCAGCCGCCGGCGTACACCTCCTGGACACCGCGCTCAGGGAAGGCCGACAGGGACCGGCCCCGGCGCCGACCCCGCTGCCGACCGTCCCCGGCCGCGAGGTCGCCGGCACCGTCGAGTCCCTCGGCGACGGCGTCGACGGCCACTGGCTCGGCAAGCGCGTCGTCGCCCACCTCGGCTTCGCGCCCGGGGGCTACGCCGAACTCGCCGTCACGGACACCGGCCGCCTCCACGAGATACCCGGCACCCTCGGCTTCGCCGAGGCCGTCGCCATGATCGGCACCGGGCGCACCACCATGGGCATCCTGCAGTTCGCCGAGCCGGGCCCCGACGACGTGGTCGTCGTCCCCGCCGCGGCCGGCGGCATCGGCACCCTCCTCGTGCAGTACGCCAAGCACGCGGGCGCCACCGTCATCGGCCTCGCCGGCGGCCCGGAGAAGACGGCCCGCGTCCGCGCGAACGGCGCCGACCTCGCCGTCGACTACAGGACCCCCTCATGGAGCGAGCAGGTCCAGGCGTACCGCGGCCGGGTGACGGTCGTGTACGACGGCGTGGGCGGCGACGCGGCCCGCGAGTCCGTCGCCCTCCTCGCCCCCGGCGGCAGGCACATCGTGTTCGGCTGGTCGGGCGAGGGCATCCACGACGGCGGCCCGTACGTCGTCGAGGGCGTCAGCGAGCAGGTCCTCGGCCCGGTGATGCTGGAGAAGGCGGGCGGCCCCGACCCCGTACGCACCCTCGAACTCCGCGCGCTCGCCGAAGCCGCCGCCGGCCGCCTCACCCCCGCGGTCCACCGCTTCCCCCTCAGCGAGGCAGCGGCCGCCCACCGCGCCCTGGAGACACGCGGCACCGTGGGCAAGGTGGTGCTGGAACCCTGACCCGGACCCTGTCGGAGGTCAGCCCTGCGACCCGAGCTCCCGCAGCGCGTCATCGGTCAGCCGGTACACCGTCCACTCGTCCTGCGGAAGCGCCCCCAGCGCCTTGTAGAAGGCGATCGACGGCGCGTTCCAGTCCAGCACGGACCACTCCAGCCGCTCGTACCCGCGCTCCACGCAGATCCGCGCCAGCTCGGTGAGCAGCGCCCTGCCGTGACCGCCGCCCCGGGCCGACGGCCGTACGTACAGGTCCTCCAGGTAGATGCCGTGCACGCCCCGCCAGGTCGAGAAGTTGAGGAACCACAGGGCGAACCCGACCGGCTCCCCCGTCGTCTCGTCCTCGGCGATGTGCGCGAAGGCGGCGGGCCGCTCCCCGAACAGCGCCTCGGCCAGCTGTTCCTCGGTGGCCCGCGCCTCCTCCAACGCCTTCTCGTACTCGGCGAGTTCACGGACCATGGCGTGGATGACGGGGACGTCGGCAGGGGTCGCGGTGCGAATCATGGCCGCAGGCTAACCCGGCACCCGCACCGTCAGGCCAGTGGTTATTCGCTACCTGCCCCGCAGCCGCCGCGCGATCTCCATGTCGTCCGGCTGCAACGGACGCCCCTCCTCGACCTCCCAGACCGCGTTCTGCAGCACCCGCCCCAGCGTCCAGGCCCGCGCCCGGTCCCGGTCCAGCCCGAGGACGTCCGTCATCGCGTCGAAGCGCCACAGCACCTCGTCCGCCTCGAAACGGTTGTCCAGCGCCGGCCACAGCTCGAATCCCGGGTCACCGGCCAGCGGCTTCGGATCGATGGCGAGCCAGGGCTCACGCTCCGCCGCGAGGACGTTGCCGAAATGGAGGTCCCAGTGGAGCAACCGGTCACCGGGCTCGCCCAGAACCTCCCGCACGGCCGCCGCGCAGTCCGCGACCAGCGCCCGCTCCCCCGGGTCCGTGATCCGGGCGAGCACGGCAGGCGTACGGTCCAGCATGTCCGCCGCGATGTCCCCCAGCCGCCGCATCCCCTCGGGCGCCGGCCCGGCGGTGAGACGGGCCAGCAGCCGCGCGATGTGCAGCACGGCCTCCCGGGTGTCCGGCAGATACGAGAGCATCCGCGACGGATCGAGCCGCTCGAGCAGCAGGGCACCGTCGCTCTCGTCGTAGCGCAGCAGCCGTACGGCCCCGTCCCCGTCCCACACCCGCAGCGCGACCGGCTCGCCCACGCTCTCCTCGTCGAGGAGCTGCAGCTTGAGCACGGCGGGGGTGCCGTCGGCGGCGACCACGGGCAGGACCAGGGCGCACATGCCGTACATGGAGGGGCCGTCGAGACGCAGGTCCCAGCGGTCGAGGCAGGCGGCGGCCAGCTCGGGCAGGCGGGTTATGAAGGCGCGGCCGGCCTCACCGTTGAACATGTGCTGCGTGGCGGCCAGTTCGTCCGGGACATCGATCACCCCACCGACCGTACGGGCACCCGGACGCGCCCTCACCCGATTTTTCGCGCGGACTGCGCGAACTGTTCGACGAGCTTCCGCATGACCTCGAAGGCGGGCTTGGGGGTGTAGTCGTCGGTGACGAGCCCGAACTGGTGGAACAGCCCTGGATTCGCGCTGTCGGCGTCGCGCAGCGCGAAGTGCGTGTAACCGCTCAGTCCGAGCCGCTCCGCGTGGTCCGCGACGACGCGCACCACGGTCTCCACCACCTCGGCCTGACGGTGCGGAGGCCGCTCCGGGCCGGTGGGCCAGCCGTGCTCGGTGATGTGCAGCGGCAGATGCCCCAGACCGGCGGGCGTCAGCACCGCCTCACGGTGGTGGCGCAGCAGCCCCTCGACGGCCTCCGCGAGGCCGGACGCGGCGACGGGCCGGAAGACGTCGGGGAAGAAGTCCAGGCCCACGTAGTCCAGGTCGGCGATGAAGCCTTCCCCGCCACGGCTGGTCAGGCCGTCGACGAAGGAGGCGGACGGCCCGAAGAGCGGGGTGGTGTTGAACCCGACTCGCAGATGGCCGTATCCCAGTTCGCGTGCACGGGCCTTGGCCGCGAAGACCCCGCGGACGATCGCCTCGTCCACCGCCGGGTAGTAACCGTCCAGCACGGGATTTGACGTGACGTTCGGCTCTTCCGTCACCTGCAACGTGCCGGTGACCTCGCCGTACTGCTCGACCAGCTCGCGCAGGAAGGCGCAGTAGCCGTCGACGTCCGCGGCCCTGGACTGATACTGCGCCACCAGGTCCAGACGGCGCCCCCGGACCGCGTACCCGGCCGCGGCGGCCGGCGTCGCGATGGTGTGCGGCGTCCCCAGCCGGGTGTCGTCGTCGAAGCCCACATAGGCACGGACCAGGAACGGGCGGCCCGGGCGGCCCTGGAGGGCGTCGAGCGCCCCCGACACGCGGGCCGGGTCGTCGGGCGGGCCACCGGCCAGGCCCCCGGCATCGTCGCCGGTGACCCCGCCGGGGTAGATCCCGAAGAGCAGGCCGTTCTGTGCGTTCGGCGTCATGTGCTCGATTCCTTCCGGTCCGAGGGTGCGAAGAGTTCGGAGGGAGGGGCGGGAGGGGCGGGAGGGGTCACCGCATCGGCCGGCCACGCCAGCGCCCCGGTGCGGATGTCGTCGATGACGGCATCGATCCACGCCGTCTCCGCGCGGGCGAGGGAGAGCGCGTACTCGGCCTCGATGACGTGCAGGCGGGGAACGCCGGCCGCCAGGGCGCCGGCGAGGCGCTCCTCATCGGCGGCCGTGCGCTCCTGAAGGCGCCGGGCACGCTCGAGCAGCGCCTCCTCGGCCCCGTCCGGTCCCAGCGCGCCGAGGTACGTGACAGCGCCCAGGAACTGCGAGAACTCCCGCTGCGGGGTGCGGATCTGTGCGTCCAGCCGCCGCACGAGCTCGTCGCGGCCCGCCCGGGTGAGGGCGTAGACGGTCCGCTCGGGACGGTTCCCCGAGCGCTCCCGCCCCTGCGCGGCGATCCAGCCCGCCTCGGTCAGCGCGGCGACGGTGTTGTAGAGCGTGCCCCGCGTGATCGCCGCCGCGTGGTTGTCGCTGCGCTTCCGCAGCTCGGCCAGCATCTGGTGCGGGTGCGAGCTCCGCTCCAGCAGGAGGCCCAGCACGGCGAGCACGATCGGGTTGTCAAGGGTACGACGCGGCATAGTCGAACCGTACCAGTCTATATGAACTATTGCTCCGGCGATAAAAAAAGCCCAGGTCAGAAGCGATCTGACCTGGGCCCGTGGAGCCCCCTGTCGGATTCGAACCGACGACCTTCGCTTTACAAGAGCGGCGCTCTGACCAGCTGAGCTAAGGAGGCATGGGCACGCCCGCATCATTTGTGCCTGCGTGCATGCCCGAGTGTACCCACGTCCCGGCCAGGCACTGTCGAAAGTTTCCGCGAAGTTCACAGCCCCCGGACTGCTGACAGATCAGGTGAACGCCAGGTACGGTCCTGAGCCAGTCCACCCGCATGGACTACACCACAACGGAACACCCCGTAGTGGCACCACCTTCCACAACGGATCGTCCGGCACGTTCCTGCCGGTAGAAGGGGGCCCATCACCATGGCCACAGTCACGTTCGACAAGGCGACCCGCGTTTACCCGGGTTCCGAGAAGCCCGCCGTCGACGCGCTCGACATCGCGATCGAGGACGGCGAGTTCCTCGTTCTCGTCGGCCCGTCGGGTTGCGGCAAGTCCACCTCGCTCCGGATGCTCGCGGGGCTCGAGGACGTCAACGGCGGCGCCATCCGCATCGGTGACCGCGACGTCACCCACCTGCCGCCGAAGGACCGGGACATCGCCATGGTGTTCCAGAACTACGCGCTCTACCCGCACATGACGGTCGCCGACAACATGGGCTTCGCGCTCAAGATCGCCGGCGTCAACAAGGCGGAGATCCGCAAGAAGGTCGAGGAGGCCGCGAAGATCCTCGACCTGACCGAGTACCTGGACCGCAAGCCGAAGGCCCTCTCCGGTGGTCAGCGGCAGCGTGTCGCGATGGGCCGCGCCATCGTGCGTGAGCCGCAGGTGTTCCTCATGGACGAGCCGCTGTCCAACCTGGACGCCAAGCTCCGCGTCTCGACCCGTACGCAGATCGCGTCGCTCCAGCGCCGCCTCGGCATCACCACCGTGTACGTCACCCACGACCAGGTCGAGGCCATGACGATGGGCGACCGGGTGGCCGTGCTGAAGGACGGTCTGCTCCAGCAGGTCGACTCGCCGCGCAACATGTACGACCGCCCGGCGAACCTCTTCGTCGCCGGGTTCATCGGCTCCCCGGCCATGAACCTGGTCGAGGTGCCGATCACCGACGGCGGCATCAAGTTCGGCAACAGCGTGGTCCCGGTCAGCCGTGAGGCGCTGCAGGCCGCCGCCGACAAGGGCGACCGCACCGTCACGGTCGGCGTCCGCCCCGAGCACTTCGAGGTGGTCGAGCTGGGCGGTGCCGCCGCCTCGTCCCTGTCGAAGGACTCCGCGGACGCCCCGGCCGGTCTCGAGGTCTCCGTCAACGTCGTGGAGGAGACCGGCGCCGACGGCTACGTCTTCGGCTCCGTCCAGGTCGGTGGCGAGAGCAAGGACCTGGTCGTCCGCGTCAGCAGCCGTGCGGTCCCCGAGAAGGGCTCCACGCTGCACGTCGTGCCGCGGCCGGGCGAGACCCACGTGTTCTCGACCTCCACCGGTGAGCGTCTCTCCGACTGATCCGGATCCGGGCGGACCGTCCCGGAGAAATCACCCAGGTTGACGAAGAGGGCCCCGCAGACCACTGCGGGGCCCTCTTCGCTGCCCGTGAACACCCCGACAAAAGCGTTGATTTCGACTCCTGTGCGTCAATCCGTCACCCGGGAGAGGCCACTCCGACATCCCCCGAACCGGTGACCAAATGTCGCCATATCACTACCCCGCGCTACCCTCACTCGCGTGAAGCACACCACTACCCAACGGACCCGGCGCAGCCCGGGCCCCGCCCGTCGGATCGGCCGCTCCCTCGCGTTCGTCCTCCCTGTCGTCCTGGTGCTGTCCGGGACGCTGGCGGTCACCCACGTCAACTGGTCGGGAGACTCCTCGGACTCGGTGCTCACCACCGCCGCCGAGGCCGCCGCCCCCGCCTCCGGTACGGACACCACAGGCGCCGCCAGACCCCGCACGGAGCACGAGGTCCTGCGCGACGAACTGCTGCTGGAGCTCCAGGAGAAGGACCCGGAGGCGGCCCTCACCCACCTTCAGCGTGCGGTGAACGGGCGCCCGTCGCTGGCGCAGCACTGTGCGTCGATCGCCCGTGCCCTCGGCCGCGCGGCCGTCAAGGTGTACGGCCCGTCCCGTGCCCAGTCGTACGCCCGCCCGGTCTGCGACACGTCCTTCGCGTCGGGCGTGGCGGCCCAGCACGCCTGAGCACCCGCACCCGCACCCGCCGGGCACATCCCGGCTCGCCCCGACACCCTCACCCGTCACCGCCATCCGTTTCCCCGTCCGTCCCGTCCCCGGCAGCCGCCGAGGCACCGATCCCGAGGGCCGTGCTCCCGCGAACGGGGCGCCACGTACAGTTCCGGTCATGACCGATCCGAACGCCGCGTCGCGCCCCGTTCAAGCCGTCGTCCTGGCCGGTGGCCAGGGGTCGCGGCTGCGCCCGTACACCGACGACCGGCCGAAGCCCATGGTCGAGATCCCCGGCACGGGCACCCCGATCATCGGCCACCAGCTCGCCTGGCTCGCCGAGGAGGGCGTCACCGACGTGGTCGTCTCCTGCGGCCATCTCGCCGACGTGCTGGAGAAGTGGCTGGAGACGGCCGATCTGCCCGTTCGCGTCACGACCGTCGTCGAGACGGAGCCCCTGGGCCGCGGCGGCGGCCTGCGGTACGCGGCGGCGCACCTTCCCCACCCCGACCGGCCCTGGTACGCGACGAACGGCGACATCTGGACCCGGTTCTCGCTCCGCGACATGGCGGACTTCCACACCGGCCGCGACGCCCTCGCCACGCTCGCCCTCGCCCGCCCACGCATCCCGTGGGGCGCCGTGCAGACGGACGGCTTCGGGCACGTCACGGACTTCATCGAGGCCCCGCCGACGACGTACGAGGTCAATGCGGGCGTCTATGTCTTCTCCCCCGGCTTCACCTCGCTGCTGCCGGAGCGCGGCGACCACGAGCGGAGCACCTTCCCGCGGCTCGCCCGGGAGCGGCGGCTGGCCGGCTTCCCGATCCCGCAGGGGGCGTACTGGCGTGCCATCGACACGGCGAAGGACCTGACGGAGGCGGCGAAGGAACTGGCGGCCCTGGGGCGTTGAGGAACGCGGCCGGCACCCAGCAGGCCGGTACGGAGCCGGGCCCCGCGCATCACGCGCGGGGCCCGGCTCCGTACTCCTGCTGAGGACTACCCGAGGAGTCCTCCCACCAGGTTGTCCTTGTTGCCGGAGCCGGCGGATCCGCCGCCCGAGCCGGTGCTTCCGGAGGCGCCCGCCGAGGCGCCGTCGGCCGCGCCGGCGCCACCGCCGCCGGAGGTCGGCCCCGAGCTGGTGCTCGGGGCCTGCTGGGCCGGGGACGTCTGCTGGGGCGGGGCCTGGCCCGCGGTGCCCTGGGTGTGGCTGGGCTGCCCGCTGGTGGCGGCGCCCGCCGACGCGGTGGCGCCCGGGCTGGTGGCGCCCTGTGAGGGGCTGGCGGAGGTGGCGCCCTGGGTGGGGGCGCCGGAGGCCGCGGGGCTCCGGTGCTCGCGCGGGCCGGACTCCTCGGGGAGCGGGGAGCCGGGCAGTTCGTTGCGGGGGGCCTCGCCGGGGCCGGGGACGACGACCCGGTCGGCGTCGCGTACGGCACCGCCGAGGAGCGAGCCGACCAGCAGGGTGAGCCCGACGACGACCGTGGTGACGAGGGCGCCGCGGCGCAGGACGTACCGGCGCAGCCGCCAGATGTCGGTGCGCGGCCCGAGGGTGCGCCAGGCACCGGCGGCGAGGCGTCCGTCGACGGAGTACACGGGGGCGCCGGCGGTGATCAGCGGGGACCATGCGGCGAGGTAGATGATGTCGGGGGCGTCGTAGGCGGGGACGGTCTTCCAGCTGACGGTGACGAGCAGCGCGACCGAGAGCAGGACGCCGACGGCGGCGGCGACGCGCTGCCAGAGGCCGAGGATCGTGAGGACGCCGACGATGACCTGGAGGAAGGCGATGACGAGGCCCGCGCCGACGGGGTGCTCCAGGGCGAACTGCCGCAGCGGCTCGGCCACTTCCCACGGGTGCAGGGTGTTGAGCCACTTGACCATGGAGCCGCGCTTGCCGCCGTCGAAGTAGACGGGGTCGCACAGCTTGCCCATGCCGGCGTAGATGGAGATGAAGCCGAGGAAGACGCGCAGCGGCAGCAGCACGACGCCGAGGTTCATCCGGCGGCCGGGGTAGTAGGCGTGCCGGACGGGATCCCCGCCGTGCCGCTGGCCGCCCGGTCCGTCGAGCCCGTCCTCGGCGTGCTCCGCGTGCTCGTCGTACGTGTCGTCGTCGTAGACCGGTTCGTCGTACGCGCTGCCCACGGTGCGCATGGAGGGCAGGAGCCGGGTGCCGTCGAGGTGGTGGTCGTCGTGGGTGCGCTGGGCGCCGACGACCGGTGTCTCCACCGTGTCCACGGTCAGGTCGGCGTCGTAGCGGCCGTCCTCGCCGGTGTACGGGTCGCTCGCGGCGCCGTAGCGGTCCGCCGCGGAGTCGTACGGCGTTTCCTCGGCACCGTACGGGTTCGCTTCGGCGCGGTGGCGTCCCCGCTCGGCCCCGGTCCCGTACCGGCCGGGTTCGTCGATGTCGATGCGCGGGATGACCTGCGTGGCGCTGGCGTCGCCCGCCGGGTCCGTGGCGGCATGTCCCACGCTGGAGTTCCGCACGGCCTGCAGCAGCCGGTGGGCGCCGGTGTCGTCGGGGGCGGACCTCCCGCTCCAGACGACGGGCACCCGGCGGCGGGGATCGGCGGCCTGGCCGGGCCGCCCTGCCGCATCCACGACGGGCATGCGCGCGGTGTCCTCGGTGGCGCTCAGGTGCCGTGCGATGCTCGGGGACTGGGTCCGCGGCGCGGCGGCCAGATGCACGCGGAAACTCGCGTGATTGACGATGACCTGCGCCGGATCGCTCGGCACCTTCACCATGCTCAGCGCGGGAACGTCGTCGTATCCCGACGAACGGTCCCCCGTGGGTGTGCGGGGTGTTCTGGTGTCCACACTCATCTAACCGAGTGATGAGTCGTTAGGACACTGCCTCCGCCCTTCCGATCTGTCCGGACCGCGTCAACATCATCACGAAATGCCCGGCCGTCCGGCTGCCCGCCCGCCGGTGGCGCGCCACCGGCGGGCGGCCGCTCAGGCGCGGCGCCGGGAGGCCTCGTACAGCACGACTCCGGCCGCGACGCCGGCGTTGAGCGACTCGGCGCCGCCGGGCATCGGGATCCGCACCCGGAAGTCGCAGGTCTCGCCGACGAGCCGGGACAGGCCCTTGCCCTCGCTGCCGACGACGATGACGACGGGGCCGTCGAGCGCCTCCAGCTCGCCCACCTCGGCCTCTCCGTCGGCGGCCAGGCCGACGACGGTGATCCCGGCCTTCTTGTACGCCTCCAGGGCGCGGGTGAGATTGGTGGCGCGGGCGACCGGGGTACGGGCGGCGGTGCCGGCGGAGGTCTTCCAGGCGCCGGCGGTCATACCGGCGGCGCGCCGCTCGGGCACGACCACGCCGTGGCCGCCGAAGGCGGAGACGGAGCGGACGACGGCACCGAGGTTGCGCGGGTCGGTCACCCCGTCGAGGGCGACGATCAGCGGGTCCTCGCCCGCGTCGTACGCGGCGTTCGCGAGGTCCTCGGGGTGCGCGTACTCGTACGGCGGAACCTGGAGGACGAGGCCCTGGTGGTTGAGGCCGTTCGTCATCCGGTCGAGCTCCGGGCGCGGGGCCTCCATGAGGTTGATGCCGCCGCGCTCGCCGGCGAGCTGGAGGGCTTCGCGGACCCGCTCGTCGTTGTCGATGAACTGCTGGACGTAGAGCGTGGAGGCGGGCACGCCCTCGCGCAGCGCCTCGACGACGGGGTTGCGTCCGACGACCAGCTCGGCGGCGGACCTGCCGCCCCGGCCCTTCGGCGTCGTGCGGCCCTGCGCGCGGCGGGCCTTGGACTGGGCGGCGCGCTGCTTGGCGTGGCCCTTGCGCATCTCGGCGGGCGGGGTCGGTCCCTTGCCCTCGAGGCCCCGGCGCCGCTGGCCGCCACTGCCGACCTGCGCGCCCTTCTTGCCGGACATGCGGCGGTTGTTAGCGGCCATGACCCACCTGTCTGTGTGAAGCGTTCGTACGTACGTCTGTCGTCTGCCGGCCGTGTGCCGGCCGTCGTCTGTCGCGGTGTCGCCCTTGCAGTGTGCCGCCCGGAGTCCCGGGCGGCACACTCGATCAAGAAGACACGGCCGCCGCGCAGGGCTCAGCGCGGGCCGAGGGTCCAGCGCGGTCCCTGCGGGCCGTCCTCGATGACCAGGCCGGACTGGCCCAGCTGGTCGCGGATGGCGTCCGCGGTGGCCCAGTCCTTGCGGGCCCGGGCCGCCTCGCGCTGCTGGAGCACCAGGCCCACCAGGGTGTCGACCACCCCGTGGAGGTCCTCGCCGCTCTCGCTCTCGCCGGCCCAGTGCTCGTCGAGCGGGTCCAGGCCCAGCACGCCGAGCATGGCACGGACCTCGGCCAGCCGGGCGACGGCGGCCTCCTTGTCGTCGGCGGCCAGCGCGCTGTTGCCCTGCCGGACCGTGGTGTGCACCACCGCGATCGCCTGCGGTACGCCCAGGTCGTCGTCCATGGCCTCGGCGAAGGCGAGCGGCACTTCGGCGGCCGGTTCCACCGGGTGCCCGGCCAGCTCTCCCGCCCGCTGCACGAAGCCCTCGATGCGGGCGAACGCCGCCTCGGCCTCGCGCAGGGCCTCCTCGCTGTACTCGATCATCGACCGGTAGTGCGGGGTGCCCAGGTAGTAGCGCAGCACGATGGGCCGCCAGCGCTTGCACATCTCGGACACGAGGACCGAGTTGCCCAGCGACTTGGACATCTTCTCGCCGCTCATCGTCACCCAGGCGTTGTGCACCCAGTAGGTGGCGAAGTCGTCGCCGTACGCCTTGGCCTGGGCGATCTCGTTCTCGTGGTGCGGGAAGATCAGGTCGAGTCCGCCGCCGTGGATGTCGAACGCGCTGCCCAGGTACTTGTGGGCCATCGCGGAGCACTCCAGGTGCCAGCCCGGGCGGCCCCGGCCCCAGGGCGTCTCCCAGCTGGGCTCGCCGGGCTTGGCCGCCTTCCACATGGCGAAGTCGCGGGGGTCGCGCTTGCCGGTCTCGCCCTCGCCGGAGGGCTGGAGCAGGTTCTCCAACTCCTGGTTGGACAGGCGGAGGTACTCCGGGAAGGAGCTGACGTCGAAGTAGACGTTGCCGTCGGCCTCGTAGGCGTGTCCGCGCTCGATGAGTCCGCGCATCATCTCGATCATCTCCGGCACATGGCCGGTCGCCCGCGGCTCGTAGGTGGGCGGCAGGCAGCCGAGCGCGTCGTATCCCGCGTTGAAGGCGCGCTCGTTCTCGTAGCCGATGGACCACCAGGGGCGGCCCTGGCCGGCCGACTTGGCGATGATCTTGTCGTCGATGTCGGTCACGTTCCGGACGAACGTCACCTCGTAGCCGCGGTGGTCGAACCAGCGGCGCATGATGTCGAAGTTCAGCCCGGACCGGATGTGGCCGATGTGCGGCGGGGCCTGCACGGTCGCGCCACACAGGTAGATCGAGACACACCCCGGCCGCAGCGGGACGAAATCACGGATCTGCCGGGCACCGGTGTCGTACAGGCGAATAGTCACCACTCCAGGGTAGTGGGCGGCGGGCAGTGCCCCGTGACCTCCCGGTCAAGGGGCACACATTCGTGACCTCGGTGCGGGCGAACGCGGTTTCAGGCCGTACGGACGACGAGTGCCGTCGCGACCGCCATCAGGCCCTCGTCCCGTCCCGGGAAGCCCAGGCCGTCCGTGGTGGCGCCGGACACCGACACGGGTGCTCCCGCCGCCTCGGACAGGATCTTCTGCGCCTCGTCCCGGCGCTTGCCGATCTTCGGGCGGGGACCGACGACCTGCACCGCGATGTTGCCGACGGTGAAACCGGCGTCGCGGACGATGCGGGCGGCCTCGGTCAGCAGCGTGACGCCCGACGCGCCGGTCCACTCGGGGCGGCCGGTGCCGAAGTGCTGTCCCAGATCACCGAGTCCGGCGGCCGAGAACAGCGCGTTGCACGCGGCGTGCGCGACGACGTCGGCGTCGGAGTGGCCGGCCAGCCCGGGACCCTCGCCCTCCCACTTCAGTCCCGCGCACCACAGCTCGCGGCCGTCCTCGAAGGCGTGGATGTCGGTGCCGATGCCGACCTGGGGCAGCAGCGCCATGGGCATGGAGGCCCCGGTCTCAGAAGCCATCGTTCAGCCTCCTGCGGGCCAGGACCGCCTCGGCGAGGACCAGGTCGAGGGGGCGGGTGACCTTGAAGGCCTCCTCGTGCCCGGGGACCGTGACGACCCGCAGTCCCAGCTGCTCCACCATGCTGGCGTCGTCCGTGACGTCGTCGGTGACCGTCTCGTGGGCGCGGACGAGCGCGGCGCGGTCGAAGCCCTGCGGGGTCTGGACCGCTCGCAGCCGCGACCGGTCCGGGGTGGCGACCACGGCCTCCGGCCCGCCGGGCTCGGACGCGGGTTCCACCTGCTTGACGGTGTCGGCGAGGGGCAGCGCCGGTACGACGGCGGGGGCCCCGTCCCGTACGGCCTCGATGACGGCGTCCACCGTGTCCACGGGGACCAGCGGCCGGGCCGCGTCGTGCACCAGCACGATGTCGAAGCCGGGGGGCAGCGCGTCCAGGCCGAACCTGACCGATTCCTGGCGCGTGTCGCCACCGGGCACGACGAGGAAGTCGGTACTTCCGGCGGTGGCGCCCCCGGGCAGCAGGGTGTGGGCGTCGAGGAGCGTCTTGACCTCGGCGGCACCGTCGGGCGGTGCCACCACGACGACCAGGGAGACGGAGCGGGACGCGGCCATGGCGCGTACCGCGTGGATGAGCATGGGCGTGCCGTTCAGGGCACGCAGCGCCTTGGGGGCGCCCGGGCCGAGGCGTACGCCGCGGCCGGCGGCCGGAATCACGGCCGCCGTACCGGCCCTGGACGGCGAAGGGCGCGATTCGTCAGACATCGGTTCCTGTCAGGTTTGTGTACTCGGTGTGCGTGGGTATGGCCTGGAGGGTGCCCCAAGCTCGGGTCAAATCCAGAGCTCGGGGAAGTGCCGGGCGCGAGCCCCGACCGGACCCTTCCGTGACACCTGGTCGAGCCAGCTGCCCGGGCCCGGCACGCCAGTATCGGGCCATTCCCGACGGCGTACGGCTCACGTATGCGGGTACTTTCCGGATACGAACATGCCGCAGCGCCCGGCGACTGCTGTGTGCGTCATCGGGCACCGCGGCATTTCAAAGCGCTGAGCGGGTTTCCGCCTGCGTCAGGACGCGAGTACCTCGTCGAGCAGGGCCTCGGCCTTGTCCTCGTTCGTGTTCTCCGCGAGGGCGAGCTCGCTCACCAGAATCTGGCGGGCCTTGGCGAGCATCCGCTTCTCACCGGCGGAGAGTCCGCGCTCGCGCTCCCGGCGCCACAGGTCACGCACGACTTCCGCGACCTTGATGACGTCGCCGGAGGCGAGCTTCTCCAGATTTGCCTTGTAACGACGGGACCAGTTCGTGGGCTCCTCGGCATACGGCGCGCGCAGCACCTCGAAGACCCGGTCCAGCCCGTCCTGACCGACCACATCACGCACGCCGACGAACTCCGCATTGTCCGCTGGCACACGCACCGTCAGGTCGCCCTGGGCGACCTTCAGCACCAAGTAGGTCTTGTCCACGCCTTTGATCTGGCGAGTTTCGATGGCCTCGATCAGCGCGGCCCCGTGATGGGGATAGACCACGGTGTCGCCAACCTTGAACGTCATGTGACAGGTACCCCTTCCGTGGCTATCCAGGGTAACACGGATACGGCGTCTTCTGAATGGCGTTTTCGCAGGTCAGGGCATATCTCGGGGCTTGACAACAGCAACAGGAACGTGCTTCGGACGGCGAACGGAACAGGGTATTCGCAGGTCGGAGCGGCTCTGCGGGCGGGGTGAAACGCGTACGTTACACGCATCCGGAGCCCCTCGGCGAGGCCCGAACGTCCCGTTTTGTCCGACTCCAAGCGTGCGATCCGCGCTACTCCGTTCGGCGACCGGAGTCGGGTACGAGACGAATCCGGAATTGATCAAGCCACATGATGTTCAGGCCGTTGTGCGACCGCCGTTCCTCTCACTCACGTTCGTCGCCGTTGTGGGGTCCATCTCCCGCTTGCCGTTCCGGCCGACGGTCTTGTCGTGATCCATTTCCGGTTCTGTCATGCATTCCTTACGGGAAATCCTCATGCGGACGCAGAAGGGCCGCCGGGGTTCGGTCCGGATTGCCGTCCGGGGGCCGGCCGGGGATTGGGTGTTTCACCGCTCCTTGGCCGTTCCTTAT
>NZ_BMVW01000001.1:1430167-1539240 GCF_014650915.1 Streptomyces poonensis
CCGGAACACCCCGGCACGTCTCCGCGCGTCCTCGGCGCATCTCCGGCGCATCCTTCGGACGTATCCCTTCCGGCCATCCCTCCGCGTCCGTCGAACGGCCCTACCTGATGCGCGCCGCGGGCCGTCGGCGGCGAATGGGCGTGCCCCTGCTCGGGGGAAGCCGGGCACTTGGGGAGGGTCGGGTGCCGCGTCCGGGGAACGGCTCGGTAACCTAAGCGCGCTGACAAACACTTAGGGCGGCTTTACCTCGGTACGGCCACCCGATCCACGTATCGCCCACGTTCAAGGAGTTGCCGCCGCCGTGAGCAGCAGCCTTCGACGCGGCGCCCTCGCCGCCGCCGCCATCGCGTTCTCGATCGCCTCGCTCGCCGCGTGCGGCGCCGGCAACAACGCCCAGACGCTGGAGATCAAGCCGGACCAGGCGGCGACGTCCGTCGGTGACCTCAAGGTCCAGAACGCGATCGTCATCACGCAGCCGGACCGTGAGTCGACGGGTCCGGCCGTCGTCTCCGCGACCCTGTTCAACAACGGCGACAGCGACCAGACGCTGGACGCCGTCAAGGTGGAGGGCACCGGCAAGACCGCCGAGATCCACCCCGCGGAGGGCGACGGCAAGCTGACCGTTCCCGCCGGCGGCCACATCACCCTGGGCGGCGAGGGCAACGCCTCCGCCGTACTGCCGAGCAGCCGTGAGGCCATCCAGGACGGCAACGCCCAGGAGATCACGTTCAGCTTCAGCGAGACCGGCGACGTGTCCCTGCGGGCGCTCGTCGTCCCGGCCGAGAGCTACTTCACCGGGTGGGGCCCGAGCGACGTGCCCGAGATCCCGGACGCCTCGGCCTCCGGCTCCGCCTCGCCCTCCGGGACGCCGTCCGACTCCGCGTCCGCCTCGGCCGACGCCTCGGCCTCGGCCTCGGCGAGCGAGAGCGTCGACCCCGACACGCACCCCTCCGGTCTCCCGACGCAGGGCAGCGACGAGCACTGATCCGTCGTACGGCGCGTCGCGTCGCCGTACAAGAAGGGCGGCCACCCCTGTCAGGGATGGCCGCCCTTCTCTCGTCTTCCCGCGGTCCTCTTTACGGCTCGAACTTGTAGCCGAGGCCGCGCACGGTCACCAGGTAGCGCGGCGCGCCCGGGTCCGGCTCGATCTTGGCGCGCAGCCGCTTGACGTGGACGTCGAGGGTCTTGGTGTCGCCCACGTAGTCGGCGCCCCACACGCGGTCGATCAGCTGCATACGGGTCAGGACGCGTCCGGCGTTGCGCAGGAGCATCTCCAGCAGGTCGAACTCCTTCAGCGGCAGGTCGACCTTGGAGCCCGAGACGGTGACCACGTGGCGGTCGACGTCCATCCGGACCGGGCCGGCCTCCAGCGCGGCCGGGGTGACCTCCTCGGGCTCACCGCGGCGGCGCAGTACGGCACGGATGCGCGCGACCAGCTCGCGCGAGGAGAACGGCTTGGTGACGTAGTCATCGGCTCCTATTTCCAGCCCGACGACCTTGTCGATCTCGCTGTCCTTGGCGGTGACCATGATCACCGGAACGTTGGAGCGGCCGCGCAGCTGGCGGCAGACCTCGGTGCCCGGCAGGCCGGGCAGCATCAGGTCGAGAAGGACGAGGTCGGCGCCGTTGCGCTCGAACTCGTCGAGGCCGTCGGGGCCGGTGGTCGCGATGGCGACCTCGAAGCCCTCCTTGCGGAGCATGTAGGACAGGGCGTCGGAGAAGGACTCCTCGTCCTCGACGACGAGCACTCGGGTCACGGAAGGACCTCCGGGGAGGGAAGCGAAGCGTACGGGGATGACTCGGTGGACTGCCCGTCCTCGTCGTCGAGGAGGGGGTGCTGGTGCGCACGGTCGCGGGACGCGCCCGCCTCCGGCAGCCTCAGGGTGAAGGTGGAGCCCTGACCCTCGGAGCTCCACACCGTGACCTCCCCGCCGTGCGAGGCGGCCACGTGCTTGACGATCGCGAGCCCGAGGCCCGTACCACCGGTGGCACGGGAGCGGGCCGGGTCGACGCGGTAGAAGCGCTCGAAAATGCGCTCCTTGTCCTTGTCCGAGATGCCGATGCCCTGGTCGGTCACCGCTATCTCGATCAGATCGCCGCCCGGAGCGGTCACCCGGCGTGCGGCGATGCCGACGCGGGTGCGGGCGGGCGAGTAGTTGACGGCGTTCTCGACGAGGTTGCCGAGAGCGGCGGCGAGCTGGCCGCGGTTGCCCCACACGTGCAGGTCCGCGGTCCCGCCGGCCGCCATGGTGATCTGCTTGGTCCCGGCCTGGTGGCGGCACCGGTCGATGGCCTCGACGACGAGCTCGTCGACGCGCACCGGCTCGGCGTCCTCCAGGGGGTCGTCGTTCTGGACCCGGGACAGGTCGATGAGCTCCTGCACCAGGTTGGTCAGCCGGGTCGCCTCTATCTGCATCCGGCCGGCGAAGCGCTCCACGGCCTCCGGGTCGTCGCTCGCGCCCATGACGGCCTCGGAGAGGAGCGAAAGCGCTCCCACCGGGGTCTTGAGCTCGTGGCTGACATTGGCCACGAAGTCCCGCCGTACGGCCTCGATGCGGCGGGCCTCGGTGAGATCCTCCACCAGCAGCAGCACCAGCCGTGAGCCGAGGGGCGCGACGCGCGCGGACACGGCGAGGGCCTCGCCGCGACCGGTGCCGCGGCGCGGCAGGTCCAGCTCGACCTGGCGTATCTCACCGTCCCTGCGCGTGTCGCGGGCCATCTGCAGCATGGGCTCGACGGCGAGCTTGCCGCCCCGTACCAGCCCGAGGGCGTACGCGGCGGAGCTGGCCTTCACCACGGCGTCGGCCTCGTCGAGCACGACGGCGGAGGAGCGGAGCACGGAGAGCACGGTGTCGACGCCGGGCGGCAGCACCGGGTCGGTGTGCAGCGAGGACCGGGTCGGACGTTTCTGCTCGCGCTCGCTGAAGCGGAACGCCAGCATGGCGATCACACCGGTGAGCACTCCGGCGATCGCTGCCGCTGCGGCGACCGCCGCGTTCACGTCCATGCATCCAGGTTAGGCACGAGATCAGGCCCGTCCACAGCCGTCCGGGTGGAAGCTGAATCACTCGTCGCCCAGAGTTCACCTTGGGGCCAGTACCGGTTCATTCGAGGTGTCGGAAACGGACGCGTGTGGGGCCGACCGTGGGACGTGGGTTCACAGGGCATACGACGTGTGGTGGCGTTCCCGTCGGCGTACGTCGTGGACATCGGGAGCGTCGTGAGCCTCCCGAGCATCGTAGGCAACGGGAGCTTCCGGAGTGACGGGAGCTTCCTGAGCGCCGTGAGCACGGAAGTACCGGAAATCCGGTGGTACGGGACGTACGGGAGGTACTGGCCTCAGCGAAGCACCGACGGCCGGCACCCCGGAGACGGCACATCCGCGACGACACCGCGGACTCGGGACGGCCACGCCCGGGAACAAGGAAGACCGGACACCAGAACCCTGGCACCCCGGAATGGACGCACAAGGAAGAGAGACCCCAGATGCGGGACGCGTACCACGAGGAACTTGACTCGATCGGTGAGAGCCTGGTCGAGATGGCCCGCCTGGTCGGGTCGGCGATCGGGCGCGCCACGACGGCGATCCTCGACGCCGACCTGAAGCTGGCGGAGCACGTCATCGAGGCCGACAAGAAGATCGACGACCTCCAGCACGACCTGGAGGCGCGTGCGATAGCCCTGCTGGCCCGCCAGCAGCCGGTGGCGACGGATCTCCGTATCGTCGTCACGTCGCTGCGGATGAGCGCCGACCTGGAGCGTTCGGGCGACCTGGCCCAGCACGTGGCGAAGCTGACCCGGCTGCGCTTCCCGGAGCGCGCGGTCCCGCAGGACCTGCACGCGACGATCCTGGAGATGGGCCAGCTCGCCCAGCGCCTGATGGCCAAGGCCGCCGAGGTCATCGTCACCAAGGACGTGGACCTGGCGCTGCAGCTGGAGCAGGACGACGACGCGATGGACCTGCTCCACCGCACCCTCTTCCAGCACCTGATGGACGACCGCTGGAGGCACGGCATCGAGACGGCCGTCGACGTGACCCTGCTGGGCCGCTACTACGAGCGCTTCGCCGACCACGCGGTGTCGGTCGCCAAGCGGGTGGTGTACCTGGTGACGGGTGAGCACGCGGACGAGCTCCAGACGGACATCCAGCCGGTCACGGGGACTGAGGGGGCCTGATCGCAGCGAGGGGAAGGCCGGAGAGCCTCTGTGCGCCGCCGTGTGCGCCGTTGCGGCTTCCACTCGAACGGGCATCCCATGGGCGTAGGCACCATGCTCCCCGCTCGAGGAGGGCCCAGACCGATGTCATCCGAATCCCCCATCACCCCTGACCCCACCCAGTCACGTGAGTCACAGGAACCCGCCGAGCCCAGGACCCTGCCCCTCATCGGCGCCTGCGGCTGCGGCTCGGGCTGCGGCTGCGGCTGCCAGTCGGGGGGTCCGTGTCAGTGCGGCTGACTGACGGCGTACGGGGTGCAGGCCTCGTACGGTGTGGAGGGCTCCGGGAATTCGCCACGTCCCGGGGCCCTTCGTCGTAGGTGGTCGTCGGTGGTGGTCGTCGGTGGTTGGTGGATCTGCACATTCACTGTGCAACTGGGTCACGAGGTTCGCCGGACCCGCACACGTGACGGACGGGCGACGTTCTGTTGGTGCGGAATGTCCCATCGGCCCACAGCCGCAGTACCGCATGACTTCCCGGTACCGCACCGGTGCCATGTGAAGAGGCTGGCCTCAACTCGTGACCGGACCCCCATGGATGAGTAGCCGACGCGCGCAATTTGCCTGGTCAGAGCGCCATTTGAGTGGGCGACCAAAGCACACCGTGATTTGATCCTTCGCACGGCCGGCCGCTTGTCCCCAGCGGAGCCGCGCCCTTGTGGAAATCCACGCACTCCATGCGAAGGGAAGTCTCACCATGAACTCCGCTCCCCAGGTCCGGACCGCCGAGATCTCCGACAACGAGCTCGACACCATCGCCGGTGGCAACCGCCGGTGTCGACAGCGGTGTCAGCACCAGCGCGGGCGCCGGCGTCTCCGTCGGCTTCACCGCGGCCGTCGGCGCGGGCGTGCTGGCCCAGGTCGACGGGCTGACGAGCGAGGTCCTGGGCAGCGCCGACGCGGTCGTCCAGGCCGGTGTCCACGTCTCCCTCTGACCGGCTGGCCGGCTGACCGGTCGGCTGGCTGATCGGTCAGCCGCCTGATCGGTCGGCCGACGCAGCGTCGAAGCCCTCTGCCCGCGGCTCGTCCGGACAGGTCCTGGCATCGACCCGCCGCGGGCTTGTCAGGGAAGGCGGCCGTGTTCGGCCCGGCTGGCGGCGATGCGCTGGGCGGCGAGGGCGCGGGCCCGTTCGGTGTCTCGGCCGGTGAGCCGGTTCAGAATGGCCGCGAGCGGGGTGATCCGCCCGCGGCCGCCCCAGTGGCCCTCGGGAACCTCGGTGGGAAACACCCAGATCCGTCCGGCGTCGCGGGGCCACGCGCCGTTCTCGGCGTCGAGGATCGCCTCGGTGATCTCTGCGACGACACTCGACCGTGCCCGCGCGTCCAACTGCCCTTCGGGCACGGAGGGGACGACCTTGTAGCGCGGCGCGTCCGCAGGCGTCCCGCCGACGTACACGGCCGCCGGGCGATGCACGAAGGCCCACGACACCGCCAAGGTTTCGGGGTCGTCAGGATCGAACCCTTCGTGGCGGATCAGGATTTCGGTGACTCTACGGACGAGGGCCGCCTCGGCCGGCGGGGCGAGCGCTCCCTCGGGGATGTACAGATCCAGCATGGGCATGGCCCACCTCCTGAGTTGCGTTTTTCTACTCAGCCAGCCGGACGCTAGAAGTCCTGAGTAGAAAATGTCAACCCAGGTCGTTAAGGTGGTGACGTGGAGTCAGAGCGCAGGATCGATCCGGTCAACTGCTCGGTGGCGCGCGCCTTGTCGGTGGTGGGCGAGCGCTGGTCGCTGCTCATCGTGCGCGAAGCCCTCGACGGCGCACGGCGGTTCGGGGAGCTCCGCGCCCGTCTCGGCATCGCCGGAAACCTGCTGTCCACCCGGCTCAGCACGCTGGTGGCGGCCGGAGTGATGAGGCGCGTTCCCTATCAGGACCCGGGTGACCGCCATCGCTACGAGTACGAGCTCACCGAACAGGGAATGGATCTGCGAATCACGCTGATGGCGCTGCTGGAGTGGGGCGACAAGTACCTCGCCGACCCACAGGGCCCGTCGGTCGTCGTACGGCACCGGGCCGCCGAGGGGGACGCCACCTGCGAGGAGCGAGTCAGGGTCGTCCTCGAATGCTCCGCGGGGCACACGCATGTGCCGCCGCAGTCCGTCCACCGGACACCTGGGCCTGGGGCCCGCTTCCTGGAGGCCTCTCCACGCCCGGGCGACACCGCTCAGGCCTGAGTGGCGTGAGTGGGCGCTCGGGATCACTCTTGCCGGGCCGGTGGGTGCTGACACACGTCGGCGCGGGCATGGTGGGGCACGCGGCGCACCTCAACGGAGCGACCGCTTCGTCGGCGAATGAGGAGAAGCCGTGCAAGGCGTCAGTCGGCCCTGGCCGAGCCGTCTCCGGGCCGTCAGGGCGGTTGAGTATCTGCGCATGTCAGAGGCTTGGTGTGCATTGGTCTACGTGACCACTGCGCGGCACGATTCTCTTGATCCAATCCCCGCTCACTTCCGGGGGATCAACCAAACAGCTCCAGTCCGTTCCAGCTGCGTTCGCCGTCCGTCGCCCACGCGTCCAGTAGCTGCCGGGCCTCGGTCTCAGGGGCGGCCAGCCAGACAGTCTGTGAGCCGCCGTGCGCCGACACGCTGCCCTCATCCCAGTCGACCCGGCCCTCGCTGCAGCATGCGCACAGCATGTGGAAGCTGCTCGCCGGCTCGGCGCCGAAGTCCTGCGCGAAGAATGAAGTCACCAGGGCGTCGACGTCGGATGCATCCGCCGCGTTCACGGTCGCACGCAGCGTCGGCAACGAAGAGGCCTCGAAGAGCAGCAGTTCGTCGAAGACAGCGACGCTCTGGCCGTTGTACGTCCGCTCGCCGATCGGCTCCCCGTCGTGCACGACGATCTCGCCGAAGCGACGGCCTTTCGTGGCAGGGACGTTCATCACACGTCCCCGCGTCGGGCAGAGCCGCTGGATCCAGACCACCTCGCGCTCGCCACCCGTGTCCAGCCGTACGCACGCCGGGCCGAAGGCGCCGTTGATCTCCCCCTCGCCCTCCGGCATCGGGATCCCGAAACCCTCCCAGGCGTCACGGGCGGTCGCCCAGTCACGCTGGATCGTGGCAGCGACCCCCAGGTTCCAGAACGCCGGGTCCTGCTCGCCGCGCGGCGAGCGGGCGGCAGCCTCACGGCCGAGTTCGTAGGCTTTCGCCCAATTGCGCAAGAACTTGTGCGCAAGCGCTGCGTCGTACCACCACACCGCGCTGGGGCCCTCGTCCGGATAGTGAGCAAGGACCTGCTCGTACAGGTCGGCGGAACGCAGCCACTCCTCCGCATCCCACATCTCGCGAGCCCGTTCCAGCAACTGCTTCGCCTCGGACTTCTCCACGCCCCTGCCCCTCCCTCTGACCAGGAAGGGAGTTTCGCACGACGACTGAAGGGGTGCTGGGAGGGGGCGTCGAAACGGTTGCGTTCAGCGGAGTGGTGTAGGGGTCCGGCCTGGCCGAGGCGGCGCGCACCCGCGCCGTGCGCGGGCTTGACGTCCGCATCCGCCGCTGGCACGGACGCACCTGACGGCCCAAGGACGGCCCAGCATTAATCAGAAGCCCCCTACCAGCGGAGAATCCGCAGGCAGGGGGCTTTCACGTACGCGCTTACTTCTTGCCCTGGGTCTGGCGGGCCCGTTTTCTGCCCCTGGTCAGCGGGTCGGGTACCTCACCTGACCTGCGGTCGAGTCGTCGTCAGCGGTCGTTGTCTGTCGTCGTTGGTCGTCGTCGGAGGGCCCGGAGAGGGCCCAGCCTCAGCCGCTCAGGCATCCTGTTGAGCCGCCCGGTACGCCTCGTACTGCACCCACGCACGTTCCAGTGCATCGACAGCCGCGGGGATGGCGCCGCACTCTTCGAGGTAGTCACGCTGGCCCGGCAGTCCCTTGCGTGAGGGCCAATCAGGATCAGCGGAGACGTCCCGGGCCAGGTCCCCGATAGCGCTGCGCTGATCGGCCTGGGTCTTCAGCCATGCGGTGAAGCTCTTCGACTTGGGCATGTGCGCATCCTTCCGCCGCCGGGTCGGGGCTAGCCCCAGTTGGGAGCGGCCTACAGCCGCGCGTCCCAAAGGGGTAAGACGCTTCCAGTGCGCAGACGCCCAGAACCGGCTATGACCTGGGATCCGACAAGCGACAAGACAGGACAAGGCAAGCCGCACGACAAGAGGGACGACAAGCGACGCGACAAGCGCACCCGCTCACTGAAGTTGCAGATCACGGACGTAAGTACTCACTCGTGGGGCCGCCGGGCCGGCCGGTGCAGTGGGTGGTCATGGACGCAAAACTGGAGGAAAACGAGCCGCAGTCGTAGCAACGCTTCACAGGGGGCGGCCTACGCCTCCGCACTGTGGTTGCTTGTGGCCAGGGTGAACCAGACGGTCTTGCCGTCCTCGGCGGGGCGGGTGCCCCAGGCGGCTGCGAGGGCGCCGACGAGGGCGAGGCCGCGGCCGGATTCGTCGGCGGTGTTGATTTGCCGCGGCTGGGGCAGGTGCGGGCTGCGGTCGGTCACCTCGATGGTGAGGTCGTACTCGGTGCGGCGCAGCAGCAGCCGGATCGGGCCCGCGGCGTGACAGACGGCGTTGGTGAGGATGTCGGAGGCCAGCAGGCAGGCGTCGTCGGCGATGCCGGCCAGGTGCCAGGCGGTCAGGGTGTCGGTGAGGAAGGCGCGCCCTGCGGGCACGGCGGCGGGTGTGGCATCCAGTTCGCGTCCGGCGGTGGCCAGCGGGGCCTGCGGGAGGCGGGCGAGCAGGAGGGTGACGTCGTCGTCGTGCCTGGCGGGCCCGGGCAGCAAGGCGGCAAGCACCTGGTCGGCGGCCTGCTCCAGGTCCGGCGCGGTGGCCAGCGCCGCGCCCAGCGCCGTCGCGAGGGCGTCCAGTCGGGTGTAGATGTCATGGCCAGGGGATTCGACCAGGCCGTCGGTGTACAGGGCGAGGGTGGAGCCTGGCGGCAGGGCGACGGTGACCTGCTGATGTGGTATCGCGCCCACGCCCAGCGGCACACTCACCGGCACCGGTAGGGTGCGGACCTTGCCGTCGGGAGCAACCAGCAGTACCGGCAGGTGGCCGGCGGAGCAGACGATGGCCTCACCGGCATCCGGATGGATCTCCAGATAGCAGCAGGTGATGAACTGGTCGGGCAGGTCAGCCACGACGGCGTCCAGGGTCTGCATCACCTGCCACGGCGGTATCCCGCTCTTGGCCAGCGCATGGGCGGCCGAGTACAGCCGGCCCATGACGGCGGCCGCCTCCAGGCCGCGCCCCATGACATCCCCGATCACGGCACCGACCCGGCGGGCGCCCAGCGGCACCAGGTCGAACCAGTCGCCGCCGACCCCCAGGCCCTGGGTGGCGGGCAGATAGCGGTGGGCGGTGGGCATCCCGGGCACCTTCGGCGGGACACCCATCAGGCTGCGCTGCAAGGTCAGGGCGACGTGCCGCTGCTCCTCGTACAGTTGGGCGAGTTCGGCCGCGGCCCGCTTCTGCTCGAGATCCCGTGCGATGGCGTAGGCACCGATGAGCCGGCCATTGGGCGTGCGGTTGGGCCACAGGGTGAGATCCACGTGAATCCGCCGCCCGGTGCGGGAGACGCGCCGGGCCTCGAAGTGCTCGATCCTCTCACCGCGGCTCAGCCGGCGCAGCAGCATTGCGGTCTCGTGCCCGCGCTCCGGCGGTGCCAGCATGGACACGTGGGCGCCGATGGCCTCCTGTGGCGTGTAGCCGTACAGCTGTTGGGCGGCGGTGTTCCAGTAGGTGATGCGCCCCTCCAGGGTTGTCGCCACGATCGCGTCGTGCGAGGACTCCACCAGAGCGGCGAGGTCGTGGTCGCCCCGGGTGACCCGGCGGGCCAGGTCCAGTGATCTGAGCGCCATCTCAGCCGCGGCACGGCGCCGCGCCACATGGACAACGAGCACACAGCCCAGCAGCAGCCCGCACCACCGCACGGTGAAGCCGACCGTCAGGAAGGTGCCGTCCAGCAGGCCGGCCACCAAGCCGGACAGTGCGGCCCAGCAGCCGACCAGCACACTGTGCCGGACGTCAAGCCAGGCACAGGCCAGCAGCGGGCCGAGCACCAGCAGCGCGATGACCTGCGGCCGGGCGCCGACCAGCACGTCCAGCGCGGCGATCAGCACGCAGATTCCCAGCGACAGAGGTAGAAGACAAGGCGGTGGGAGCGACCGTCCCGCCCCGGGAGCGGCGTTCATGCGCTGCTTCCTGTCGTGCGAGGCAGCGATGCGCCGATCAGTGAGCTTCATCTCGACCACGCAGGTAGTAATGACCCGATCCGATCACGCCACTGTCCCCCGGCGGGCCGGGGCCAACACGGTCTTGACCGCAACTTGGTGGAGCGTTTCCGAAATGGCGCGAAGGGTGTCGGTCCCGACCGCCCGAAGGACCGCCCTTCGGGCGGGCGCTCTTCGGGCGGGCGTTCTTCGGGCGCCCCACTCGCCATGGGAGCTCTCGTACGCGGGCGGCTACTGGGTAGTTGGTAGTGGGGTCTCCAGTAGAAACACCCCAGTAGAGACCTGTGACCGCGCTACTGGGGCGTCCTACTGAGGTGTCGTGCCCGCTACCCACTACCCAATAGCGCCCGCGGCCGTGATCGCGGGCCTGTGCCGGCGCCTGTCTGAGGACGCTGGTACGAGCAAGAAGAGCACCCCGGGCGGAGCATGCTCCTCTTGCTGTTCCGGCGCCCTGCCTGAGGACGACAATCCAGGGGCGGAAAGACGCGCACCCCCCGCTTGGAAGGCCGTCCTGAATGCCTTCCAAGGGGCAGGCGGCAGGTGTGGTCAACCGTCGCCGGGCCGCTCCGCTCTCTCGTGGTCTCGGTGGCTCTTCAGAGGGGGAGGGCGGCCGTACGTACCGCGCTCCTGCCCCTTCTGAAAAGCCCTCCTTCCTCCCCTAGAGAGTTGAGAGGTAACAGCGTCCGCAGCGTCCGCCGGGCCTTGCTCACCCCTGATGACCTGCGCTTTTCCTAGCGGACGCTAAACAAAATGTGTAGCGTCCGCTAGCGTCCAAGCACGCTCCGCTACTAAAAGCCTCCTTTTTCGCAGGTCAGAGCGGCTCTTAGTAGGAGCGGGTTGCGGACGCTGTGGACGCTAGCCCTCTGACGCGCACGATTGAAGAGACCACCCCCGACGGTGGAGGTAGTCTCTTCGATCTTGCCAACAGACTGGCCGCACAGCGCAGCGGCGCCCGTCTCAGCACGGCGGCCGTCGCGCGAGCGGAGCGAGCTGCCAAGGGGTGCGCGGCCGTAGGCCGCACCTTCTAGCCCTTGGCTACTGCGGCAGGAAGCCCGGCACTGCCTCACCAAGCTCCCGTAGACGCGCGAGGTAGTCCTGAGCGGAAGATTCGGACGCGTACCGGCGCCGCATCTCGGCTGCCAGTTCACGGCTCGTCATGATGAGCGACGGGACCGACCGGCGCTTCCCTTCGAGAGCACGCTCTCCCATGATCAACGCCTGTTCCAAGTCGCCCTCTCGCGCGGCCGTCACACCGAGCGTCACACGCGCTTCCGCGTTGCGCATGGGCGCGCGTCGGCGCAGCGTGCGCGGAGCGAGCCGGAGGCAGGAGCGCAGCGCGGAGCCGGGAAGCGCGCCCGGCGGAGCGGCAGCGCAGCCGGGGCTGGAACCCGTAGAGAAGGTTGTAACTCAGTGCCGTTCTGAGTGGCTGGTATCGGTGAAGAGCTCTGCGGTGACAGTGTGGCCGCCGTAGTAGCTGTCGTGGAAGACGACCCGGTGGGCGAGTGCGTTGACCAGGCACAGGCCGCGGCCGTGTTCGGCGTCCTGGTCGTGGTCTTGGTCGGCCTTGGGGGGGCATTCACGCGCTCCGGCACTTCTACGCCTCGGTGCTCCTGGACGCCGGGGAGAACATCAAGGCCCTCGCCGAGTACCTCGGCCACTCGGACCCGGGCCTGACCCTCCGCGTGTACGCGCACCTGATGCCGTCCAGCCAGGAGCGCACTCGCAAGGCCCTGGCCGCTGTCTTCGCTGCACACTGATCGACACGACGTGACAGCTGAAAGCTCGTACGGCTTCGGGCTGAGAAACGGGGAGAGCAATGGAAGACAAGCACTTCTTGCTGGTGTGCGACGACGTGCCCCATGACGTCGTGCTCACCGAACCCGGCGTACGCGTGCTCGACGTCGCCCAGGTGGTGCGCCGCCTGACGGGGTTGAGCGTCTGGCGCAGCAAGATCCTCGCAGCGCAGGTTCCCGCCGTGATCCTCGACGGCGTACCTCAGGAAGACGCCGAGGCAGCGGTCGCGGCCCTCCTCAATGCGGGAGCGCAGGCGGAGGTGAGGGAACGACCGCGGCCGGGCTCCCTCAAGCCTTGAAGACGGCCCGATCAAGCAGCCGACGGCCCAGAGACGGCCCAAGGCCAGCGGAAAGCCCCCTACCGACGGAGAACCCGCAGGTAGGGGGCTTCTTGGTACCGGCTTACTTCTTCTTGCCCTGGTTCTTGACCGCCTCGATGGCCGCCGCGGCGGCGTCCGCGTCGAGGTAGGTGCCCCCCGGGTTCAGGGGCTTGAACTCGGCGTCCAGCTCGTAGGTCAGCGGGATGCCGGTGGGGATGTTCAGGCCCGCGATGTCGGCGTCGGAGATGCCGTCCAGGTGCTTCACCAGGGCGCGGAGGCTGTTGCCGTGGGCGGCGATCAGGACCGTGCGGCCGGTGAGGAGGTCCGGGACGATGCTGTCGAACCAGTACGGCAGCATGCGGTGGACGACGTCCTTCAGGCACTCCGTGCGCGGGCGCAGCTCCGGCGGGAGGGTCGCGTAGCGCGCGTCGTGGAACTGGGAGTACTCGGCGTCCGCGTCCAGCGCGGGCGGCGGGGTGTCGTACGAGCGGCGCCACAGCATGAACTGCTCCTCGCCGAACTCGGCGAGGGTCTGGGCCTTGTCCTTGCCCTGGAGGGCACCGTAGTGGCGCTCGTTCAGGCGCCAGGAGCGGTGGACCGGGATCCAGTGGCGGTCCGCGGACTCCAGCGCGAGCTGCGCGGTGCGGATGGCGCGCTTCTGGAGGGACGTGTGGACCACGTCGGGCAGCAGGCCGGCGTCCTTGAGCAGCTCACCGCCGCGCGTCGCCTCCTTCTCGCCCTTCGGAGTGAGGTTGACGTCCACCCAGCCGGTGAACAGGTTCTTCTCGTTCCACTCGCTCTCGCCGTGGCGGAGGAGGATCAGCTTGTACGGTGCGTCGGCCATGGTCCTGAGCGTAATCGAAGCCCTTGATCCCTTGCGCGGGCGGGCCGGGGGCGAATGGCTGGCGGTGAGGGCGGCGCGTTCCCTGTTGTTCCGCCACCCGCTTCCCCATTTATCTTGACGTCAAGATACTTGCCGGGCAAGCTGCTGTCGGCCGCTCACTTCCGCACGACGCAGGAGGAAGACGATCAGCGAGTTCAGCGAGTTCAGCGAGTTCAAGAGCACGCCATCCACCGCCCTCGCCGACCTCCTCGGACGTCAGCAGGTGATGGACATCGGCATCCGCCCGCTGTGGACCCCGGTGCCACGCGTCGCCGGTCCCGCGTACACCGTGCGGTGCCCTCCCGGCGACAACCTCATGCTGCACGCGGCCATCTACCGCGCGGAGCCGGGATCGGTCGTGGTCGTCGAGTCGGGTGACGTCGACCACGCCCTCGCCGGCGGGAACGTGTGCGCCGTCGCCCAGCGGCGGGGGATCGCCGCGTTCGTGGTCGATGGAGTGATCCGGGACCTGGCCGAGGTGAGGGAGGCGGGCTTCCCCGTCTTCGCCCGGGGCGTCATCCCCATCCCCGGGACCAAGAAGGCCATCGGCTCGCTGGGCGGCGAGGTGCGCTGCGGCGGTGCGCTCGTGCACCCCGGGGACGTCGTGGTGGCCGACGAGGAGGGTGTCGTGGTCGTGCCCGGTGCCCGCCGGAAGGAGGTCCTCGATGCCGCCCGCGCCAAGCTGGCCAAGGAGGCCGGCGAGTCCCTCGACGCGTGGGAGGAGCAGCATCGCGCGCGCATCGATCAGCTCCTCACCCAGCACGGCTTCGACGGGTGACCGACCGGCCTCCCGCACCAGCCCTGACCGCGCCAATTGACTGCTTCCGTTAATTGACTGGCCTCCGCGCCCGTCACGCTCGTAAGTTGTGCCTACTTAGTGAGCCACTTACATCACCGGGGGATCCCCATGCCAGTCACCGCCGTGAGACGTGCCCTGCGGGAGACCGTCTCCGGGCTACCGCGCGAGTTCTGGTGGCTGTGGACCAGCACGCTCGTGAACCGGCTGGGGGCCTTCGTCGCCACGTTCATGACGCTGTACCTGACGCTCGACCGCGGGTACTCCGCCTCGTACGCGGGTCTGGTCGCCTCCCTGCACGGGCTCGGCGGGGTGATCTCCTCGCTCGGCGCGGGTGTTCTGACCGACCGGCTCGGGCGGCGGCCCACGCTGCTCGTCGCCCAGGCGTCGACGGCCGTGTCCGTCGCCCTGCTCGGCTTCATGCGCGACCCGGTCGCCATCGCCGCCGTAGCCTTCCTGGTCGGCGCGGCCAGCAATGCCTCCCGGCCCGCCGTGCAGGCGATGATGGCGGACATCGTCCGGCCCGAGGACCGGGTGCGCGCCTTCTCGCTCAACTACTGGGCGATCAACCTCGGGTTCGCGATCTCCTCCGTGGCCGCCGGGTTCATCGCCCAGGCCAGCTATCTCGCGGGGTTCCTGATCGAGGCCGGGATGACGATGGCCTGCGCGATCCTCGTCTTCGTGAAGCTGCCGGAGTCGCGGCCCGCGCAGGTCGCGAAGGAGCACGCCGGGTCCGGGGCGGAGGCGGAGATCGGGCTGGGCACCGTACTGCGCGACGGTCGCTTCATGAGCGTGGTCGGGCTGTCCTTCCTCGTCGCGCTCATCTTCCAGCAGTCGTCGATCGGGCTGCCGGTGGCCATGGGCGCGGCCGGGTTCACGTCCGCCGACTACGGGCTCGCCATCGCCGTCAACGGTGTGCTGATCGTCGTCCTCCAGATCCCCGTCACGCGTTTCATCGAGCACCGCGATCCGCGTCGCCTGCTCGTCATCTCGTCCGTCCTGGCCGGGTACGGCTTCGGGCTCACCGCCTTCGCCGGGTCGGTCGGTGTCATCGCGCTGACGGTGTGCGTGTGGACGCTGGCCGAGATCGTGAACGCGCCCACGCAGACCGGGCTGGTCGTACGGCTGTCGCCCACGCACGGGCGCGGGCGCTACCAGGGCATGTACACGATGTCGTGGTCCGTGGCCGGGCTCGTCGCTCCGCTGATGTCCGGGGCCATCGTCGACCGGTGGGGCGCGGAGTGGCTGTGGGCGCTGTGCGCGGTCGTGGGGACCGTGGCCGGGGTGGGGTACTGGGTGCTGATGCGGGGGCTGCCGCAGGATCAGGAGGAGTCGCCGGATCCGCTTCTCAAGGAACCTCGCTTGGCCACGTCCGGAGCCGAGGAGGCAGGGGTCGGTACCGCGTGACGGCCGATGGCCCGGCCCGACAGAGCACGGGTCATACCGACGCGTTCACGCGGTCCGCGAGAGCACGCAACTCGGGCGAGGCCGCGCGTCCGGCCATCAGCATCAGCTCCCGGACGACTTCGCGGGCGGTCGGGTGGTTACGGATGACCTCGGGGGTCACCTCCTCGGCTGCCAGCAACGAGGCCAGCGCGTCGCCGAACTGCCGTCGCTGAGTGTGCGCGCGTCCGACGTCCATCAGCATCCGTGCTCGCCGCTCGGCCGACAGCCCGCTCGTGTCCACGGTGTCGGCGATGTCGAGGGCCTCGCCGGCGTCGCCGAGCTCGACGGCGGCGGAGACCGCCTGGATCTCCACGTTGACGGGGCCGAACTCCAGGTTGTAGTCGTTCCGTCCGTCACCGACCCGCTCGGCCACCGCCCGTGCCCTGGAGATCTGCTCCCGTGCAGCCGTCCGATGTCCGGAACGGGCGTGTACCAGCGCGAGGGCCAGGTGCAGGGACCCGAGGACGGACAGCTCCTCCGTTCGCACCGGTTCCGATTCCGCGTGCGGCGCCAGGGCGTTGATGGCCGTCACGGCCGCGTGTTCCGCCTGGTCGAGGTGCTGGAGCCGGACGAAGGCGTGCACCAGGCGGAAGACGCCGACGAACACTCCGAGCTCGTCGTCGGCCTGCTCGGCCGCCCGAATGGCGCGGTCGGCGGCCACCCACGCCGCGTCGGCCTCGTTCTGACGTACGAACGCCGAGGCCAGCGCCTGGTACGTACGGGCCAGCAGCTGACGCGCCACCGAACGGTCCCCGTCCGAGGCCGTGCGGGACACTCGCTCCAGCCGCGGTACGAGCGGTCCGAGCGCCTCACTCAGCTCGGCGAAACGGCCGGCGTGGGTCAGCGCCCAGACCCGGTCCACTTCCTGGCACAGTTCGTCGAGCCTGCCACCGGGGTCCTCCTGGCGAGGGCCGAGAAGGACGTCCAGTGCGGGATGCCCCGAAATCGCCAACCGGGCCTGGTCCAGGTCGTTCCGGCTCTCCGCGGCCGCTGCGGCTTCCGGCTCGGAGGCGGTCGGCACCTCCGGCTGGAGCACGTTGAGCGCCACGTCCAGGCCGTCCGCGAGCAGCCGCAGCACGTCAAGCCGGTTGACCGGCTGAATACCCCGTTCGACCTGCGACACCCAACTGGCGGTACGACCGATCGACGCGGCCAACTCGCCCTGAGTCAGCCCCCGTCGACGTCTCAGCTCCGCCACCCGTGCCCCGAAGTCCTGTCCGCCGGGCGCCGTCACGACTGCGTGGCCACCTTTCCGTCGATCACGTCGAGGAAGGTCACCTCGACGCCCGCGAGGTACTGCTCGCGCTCGGCAAGGAAGTGTCTGGTGTGTTCCTGCGCTTCGTGGGCCGCGAAGGCGTCCCGGTCCGCGTACAGCTCGTAGAAGACGCGAGCCAGTGGATCGTCGGCCGGTGTGTGACGGACGTAGGCCAGTGTTCCGGGCTCGTACGCCTTGATGCCCTCCAGGGTCCGGGCGCAGAGCGCGTCGAATGCGGCTGCCGCCTGTTGACTAGCGAGCGAGAAGCGGACGACAAGACCGAATCCCTGGGTCATGTGCACTCCCTCCAGTGGCGCACAGTGTGGCAGTCACTCTTCAGAGTTACGAGCCGCAGTTTTTCTTAACTCACAGTGCCCCTGCGGCTACGGTCAGATCACGCAAAGCCCCCGCGACCGCGCTGCATGCGGTCCGGAGGCACGGCCCACCTGAGAGAAGCAGGTAGACATGCCGCACCTTATCGCCCTCCTCCTCACCTGGCTGCTGAGACTGCTGCTGCCGCCCCGTGGCCGGCACAGGGCGGTTCCGAGGACCTCCTCGGCCCTCCTTGCCGGACAAGAGATCGGAGAGGGAGTCCGAGACGCTTCCGCGTGCCCACCGGTTCCCCCGTCGCCCTGGCTGCCCGGCGAAGCCTCCCCCCTCGTACGCCCCTACCTCCTCACCCCCGCCGAACTCGCCCACCGCAAGCACGTCCGCCGACAGCAGCGCCACCGTCGTCGCGCCCTCTGGCTCGCCACGTACGGCGTCGACGTGGGGCCCCGTCGTATCCACGGTGTGGAGGTGCCCGCGTGACGTACGACGTCAGCGAGCCGCGACCGGCCGAGTCCGTCACCGTCCCCCGTCTCCTTCCCTGGGCAACGCCCGAGGGCAAACCCTGCTATCTGCTCACCGACGAGCAAGGCGGTCCCCTTTCCCGCAGAGCCGACGCTCTGGAGGCCTCGCAAATCGAGATGGGGCATCGGCTCCTCGGTCACTCCGACGCGTTGGTGGGTGATCCGCAGGTCGGCGCCCCCGAGCTGCGCTACCTCTCCGCCCGGCTGACCGAGGCCCTCCGGGACAGCCTGCGGATCGCCGAGAGCCGCGGGGCCCGGTTGTCCGGGGCGACGGCGGGAGCGACGGAGGCGGAGTCGGCCGTGGAGTGAGTGCCTGTGCCAAGTGGGCGGGGCGTCAACATGGCGGCCTCCTGGTTGAGGCTTCCGGTTGCGTGTCCCCGGGGCGGTGCGGCCGTTGACCGGTGCGTCAGGTGTTCATCCGACGACACGGAGATGTGACGAACCGTGTGCGGACCGTCTGACCATCCGTCCCGGCCGGCCCCGATGCACGGGGCAGCGAAACGAGGAGACCCATGAGGCGATACGCCCTGCCCGCGTACTGGAAACCCCGCCTGATCGCGCTCGGCCCCGTCGCCGCGCTGTCCGGCATGGTCCTCCTGGCCGGGGCCGGGGTGGCGACCGCCGACACCAACACCGGCACCGAGAAGTCCACCATGCTCTGCAACGTGGTGCTCCTCTCGCCGGGCGCGGACGTCGGCGGCTGCCGCAACGTCCAGGTCACCGGCCAGGACATGGTGAAGAACGGCACCGCCAACACCTCGGTCGTCGACTACGCCAAGGCCGAGACGGTCGCTGGACTGCTGCCCTGACCGCCTTCTGGCGCTCGTCCGGCCGAGCTTCGGCCGCGCGCAGGCGCCACCCGTCCCCCTCCCAGCATCTTCTCGAAAGGCACGTCCATGTACGCGTTCGTGCGCCCCACCGCCCTGCTGGTTGTCGTCGGCGCCCTCGCAGCGGCCACCGCGGGCGCCGCCGCGGCCGACACCAACAAGAGCCAGCAGACCTCCAACATCAGCGGCCCCATCATCCCGCTGCTGTCCCCGGCCGGTGCCCGCCCCGACAACGGTCAGACCAGCCGGCAGTTCAGCGACAAGGCTTACACCACCAACTGGGCCGTCCTCGACTACTTCGGGCCCTGGTGATGTCCGCCACCAGCAGCACATCTTCGGCCAACACGCACTCACGAAGGCAGGCCCGTCCCGTGAACACAACCATCACACGATCCGTGACACTCGCCCTGGCCACCGGTGCACTCGGCCTGGCCGCAACCGGCATCGCCAGCGCGGACACCAACAAAAGCCAGCAAGCCTCCAACGTCAGCGGCCCCACCGCCCCCGTCCTGTCCCCGGCCGCCGCCCGCCCGGACGACGGCCAGGGCAGTCGGCAGACGATGGACAAGGCCCACAGCACCAACTGGGCCGTCCTCGACTACCTCGGCGACAAGCCGTTCGATGACGACAACGAGCGCCACGGGATCCTGAGCGGAAACAACATCCTTTCCGACAATTGATCACCGTTCTAGCTGCTACTTCCCCGGCCCCTCGTCAGCAGTGAACGCCCCGCCCATCACCCACCGAAAGCAGGTACATCCATGGCCATGACCAAGAGCATCACGCGGCCGGTCACGCTCGCCCTCGTCACCACCGCCCTCGCCCTGGCCGCCACCGGCTCCGCCACCGCCGACACCAACAAGAGCCAGCAGACCTCCAACATCAGTGGTTCCACCGCGCCCGTCCTGTCCCCCGGCACCGGCCCCGGTGACAACCACCAGAGCAGCGAGCAGGCCATGATCAAGCGCCACACCAGCAACTGGTCGGTCATCGACTACATCGAGGCCCCGAGCCTCCCCAGCGTCGCCGCCGGCGTCTGACCCGCCCCTGCACCACTGTGACCGCGCACGCGGACACGCGTCCCGCACCCTCACGGATGCATCCGCGCCCCCTTCAGCACCTTGTCCACCGCGTTGCGCGGGCCGTACACCGACAGGCCCACCAGGTCCAGGTCGGCCGTTCCCACGGCCCGTACCGCCGCACGGTTGTCGCGGTCGTTGCCCGTGGTGAAGAGGTCCGACGTGAACACCGCGCGCGGGAGGGCGCGGGAGAGCACGCGCGCGTGGGCCGTCTTCAGGGTCTCCTTGGTGCCCTGGAAGACCAGGACCGGCTGGCGGAACATCGGCAGGTACGCGACGCCGTCCGCGTCCTCGTACGGGTCGCCGATCACTTCCGGCACCTGCGTGGCCAGACCGCTCACCAGGAAGGCGGTCACGTTGAGGCGCTGCCAGGGCTCCAGGTCGTCCCGCAGCAGGACGGCGATCTTGGTGTCGAAGCGGATGGGCTCCGCGGTGTTCTCGGTGTACTCGGTGGTCATCGTGCTCATGCCTTGAGACTGCCGATCGCCGCACGGCCGCGTCTTGTACGTTCTTTGCATGCCCTCTCGGACCTCTCGGGCGGAAGGCCGCGAGATACGCGACGTCACCGCCTGGCGCCCCCACGTCCCGGGCATCGTCGAGGTCTTCCACGCCCACTACACCGAGTACGCGTACCCCATGCACGTCCACGACGCCTGGACCCTGCTCATCGTCGACGACGGCGCCGTACGGTACGACCTCGACCGGCACGAGCACGGCACCCCGAACGGCACGGTGACCCTGTTGCCGCCGCATGTGCCGCACAACGGGGAACCGGTCACGGAGGCGGGGTTCCGCAAGCGGGTGCTGTATTTGGATGCGACCGCACTCGACACCGGTCTCACCGCGCTGGACACCGGTCTCATCGGGGCGGCGGTCGACTCGCCCGATCTGAACGATCCGCTGCTGCGGCGGCGGATCGGGCAGGTGCACACCGCGCTCGCGCGGCCCGGTGACGAGCTGGAGGCGGAGAGCCGGCTCGTGCTCGTCCGGGAGCGGCTGCGGGGTCATCTGCGGCCCCGTCACGGCGGCGAGCACGGGAGCCGTCCACTCGACGGCCGGCCGGTCGCCGGGCAGCTGCGTGAGCTGCTCGACGAGCGCGTCACCCAGGGTGTGACCCTGGACGAGGCCGCCTCCCTCGTGCACGCCCACCCCGCGCACCTCGTCCGGGCGTTCAGCAACGCCTTCGGTATCGCGCCGCATCAGTACCTGATGTCACGGCGCGTGGACCGCGCCCGGCGGCTGCTGCTCGACGGGCGGCCGGTGAGCGAGGTCGCCGCGCTCACCGGCTTCTACGACCAGGCCCATCTGAGCCGCCACTTCAAACGGCTGGTGGGGGTGCCGCCCGGACGGTACGCGCGGACCGCCCGGTGACCGTCAGTCGTCCGCGCGTCGCGTCAGATGCGCGAACGCCTCCAGGTTCCGCGTCGACTCCCCCCGCGACACCCGCCACGCGTACTCCTTGCGGATCGCCGAAGCGAAGCCCAGTTCCAGAAGTGTGTTGAAGGAGCCGTCGGCCGCCTCCAGGACCGAGCCGAGCAGGCGGTCGATCTCCTCGGGGGTGACGGCGGCGAGGGGCAGCTTGGCCACCACGTACACGTCGCCGAGCGGGTCGACCGCGTAGCTCACGCCGTAGAGCTTGAGGTTGCGCTCCAGGAGCCAGCGGTGCACGCCCTCCGCGTTCTCGTCCGGGTGCCGGATCACGAAGGCGTTCAGGGAGAGCGAGTGCCTGCCGACGATGAGGGAGACGGTCGTCGACAGTTTGCGGGTGCCGGGGAGCTTCACCACGTAGTTGCCGGGGGCGGGGCTCTCCCACTCGAGTTCCGCCTCGGCGAGGAACCCCTCGATGATCGACGCTGCGTCAGCCATGCAGGGAGCGTACGTCAGCCGTATCGGCCGTCTCAGCCGCGGTGGGCACGCGCGCGGACCTTGCGGCGGTGGGACTGGACGGCTTCCGTGTAGACGTCCGCCGTCGTGGCGGCCGCCGTGTCCCAGCCGAAGGACTGGGCGTGCCGGGCCGCCGCCGCGCCCATGCGGTCGGTCAGGTGCGGGTTCTCGGCGAAACGGCGCAGCACGCGCGCGTAGTCCACAGGGTCGTGGCCGGGGACGAGGAAGCCGGTCTCCTCGTCGCGTACGGCTACGGGGAGGCCGCCGACCGCGGCCGCCAGCACCGGCGTACCCGCCGCTTGTGCCTCTATGGCGACCAGTCCGAACGACTCGCTGTACGACGGCATGACCAGCACCGACGCGGCCCGGAACCAGTCCGCGAGCTCGTCCTGCCGTACGGGCGGGCGGAAGCGGACCACGTCGGCGATGCCGAGCCGGGCGGCGAGCTTCTGCAGGCCCTCGGGTTTGGCGAGGCCGCTGCCGCTGGGGCCGCCCACGACCGGGACGACGATCTTCGACCGCAGTTCCGGGTGCTCGCCGAGGAGCGCGGCGACCGCGCGCAGCAGGACGTCGGGGGCCTTCAGGGGCTGTATGCGGCCCGCGAAGAGGGGGATCAGCGCGTCCTGCGGGAGGCCCAGGCGGGCCCGGGCGGCGGCGCGGCCGTCCGCGGGGCGGAAGCGGTCGAGGTTGACGCCGGGGTGGACCACGGCGACCTTGGCGCGCTCGGCCTCGTAGTGGCGCACCAGTTCGTCGGCCTCTTCGGCGGTGTTGGCGATGAGGCGGTCGGCCGCGCGCACGATCTGCGTCTCGCCGATGACACGGGCGGCGGGCTCGGGGGTGTCGCCCTCGGCGAGCGCGGCGTTCTTCACCTTGGCCATGGTGTGCATGGCGTGGACCAGGGGAGCGCCCCAGCGTTCGGCCGCCAGCCAGCCGACGTGGCCCGACAGCCAGTAGTGCGAGTGGACCAGGTCGTAGTAGCCGGGGCGGTGGCCCGCCCACGCCTGCATCACGCCGTGGGTGAAGGCGCACAGCTGGGCGGGCAGCTCCTCCTTCGCCAGCCCCTCGTACGGGCCCGCGTCGACGTGCCGGACGAGTACACCGGGCGCGAGTTCGACCGAGGGCGGGAGGGCCGCCGTGGTCGCCCTGGTGAAGATCTCGACCTCGATGTTGATCGCGGCGAGGCGCTGGGCGAGCTCCACGATGTAGACGTTCATGCCGCCGGCGTCACCCGTGCCGGGCTGGTGCAGCGGCGAGGTGTGCACCGAGAGCATGGCGACCCGGCGGGGTCTGCGGGAGGGCAGCCGGAGCCGCGGCGATGCCGACGGAGAGCGACGCACGAGCCTGCTCGCGTACTGGCTCACGGGGCGTTCCTCCTTGTAGGGGCGGTACGGGCGCCTCGTGTTCTGGTACGACGGTACGGGCGCCGCGCGTCGGGCCTGCCGGTCGGAGGGCACAGGTTCCCCTCCGGAGAGGGGAAACACCGGAGCTCGTCGCTCCATTTCCGCTTTGCTGAATTATTACGAAGATCGCTCAACCGTTCGACACAGGGTGGGCGTACGGGTGACCCCGCACTGGGAGCGATGCACCCCGTACGGGTGACATCGCAGGGAGATACGGGTGACTCCGCGCGGTGAGCGGTACGGGCCCGCCGCCTACCCTCGTATCCATGACATCCCGCGCAGCGTCCCGCCCCCGCCCCGTGGGCACGGTGACGCGCGGGACCACGAACCCCAACCGGCTGCGCCGCATGGACCGCTGGATCGCGGCGGTCCACGGCGCCGAACTGCGCCGCGCCACGGACCCGGTGGCCGTCGACCTCGGCTACGGGGCGGCCCCCTGGACCGCGGTCGAACTGCTCCGGCGACTGCGTACGGCCGCGCCCCGCACCCGGGTCGTCGGCGTCGAGATAGAACCGGCCCGGGTCGCGGCCGCGCTGCCGTACGAGCGCGAGGGCCTGGTCTTCCGGCACGGCGGCTTCGAGATACCCGTGCCGGGCCGGCCGGCGCTGATACGCGCGGCGAACGTGCTGCGCCAGTACGACGAGGACGAGGCGGCAGCCGTCTGGGAGCGGCTGTGCGCCCGGCTCGCCCCGGCGAGCGACCGCTCCCGGGGCGGGCTGCTCGTGGAGGGGACGTGCGACGAGATCGGCCGCCGGCACGTCTGGGTCGCCCTCGGCCCGGAGGGCCCCCGCACAGTCACCTTCGCCGCCCGCCTCGGCTCCCTGGACCGCCCGTCCGACCTCGCCGAACGCCTGCCGAAGGCACTCATACACCGCAATGTCCCGGGCGAGCCGGTGCACGCCTTCCTCCGCGACTTCGACCGCGCCTGGGCGGCTGCCGCCCCCTACGCCTCGTACGGCGCGCGCCAGCGCTGGATCCGCGCGGTCCGCGACCTGGGCACCGACTGGCCGGTCCGGGACGGGGCCGCGCGCTGGCGCCAGGGTGAGGTCACGGTGGCGTGGGAAGCGCTGGCGCCCCGCGGTTGACCCCCTCACGGGCCTCTTGCCTACCTCTTGCGGGCCTCTCGCGCGCTTCGGATCGCCTTCGGGTGCCGCCGATGGGAACGCCGCGGATGAGTCGTACGTCACATGGTCGGGGAGACCGCCACGTAGGAGACCGCGCACGGGGAGGGAGTTCTCCCCGGAGTAACTTCTCGTATCCGTCGCGGTCTGTCGCGGAACGAGCCGACGTGGCACGATCCTCCAGACGTTCACAAGCTACCGACGATTAATCTGACGGTTCATCAGGTAGGGGGCAGCGGATGGGAACCCGTAAGCGGACTCTGACCACGGCTGCCGCGGCCCTGGTCTGCGCGGTGACCGTACTGGGCGCACCGGGCATCGCCTACGCGAGCCAGATGAAACCGTTCCCCGGCCCCTCCCCCAGCGCGACGAGCCCCTCCGGCTCGGAGAGCTCCCGGAGTTCGGCTCCCGTCAGCAACGAGGAGATCGAAGCCGTCCGCAAGCAGCTGGAGAAGCTCTACCACGACGCGGCGGTGGCCACCGACCGGTACAACGCCGCCGAGGAGAAGGCCGAGAAGCAGTCCGCCGAGGTCGTCGAGCTGGCCCACGAGATCGCCCGGGGCAAGGCCAAGCTGGCGGAGCTGAAGGACCTCATCGGCGCCGCGGCCCGCGCCCAGTACCGCGGCACCGGTCTGCCGCCCGAGGTCAAACTCTGGCTCAGCGAGAACCCGCAGGAGTTCCTCGACGGCGCCGGCCGGGTCCGCCAGGGCCAGCGCGCCTCCCAGGGCCTGCTCGCCGAACGGGAGCGGACGCAGGAGGATCTGGAGCAGTACGCGCAGGACGCCTCCGCCCGGATGAAGCAGCTGGAAGCCAACCGCAAGGCCAGGGCCGAGGCCAAGAAGAAGATCACGAAGCAGATCGCCGCGGCGGAGGAGCTGGAGTCCCAGCTCGAGCAGGAGGAACGGGAGCGGCTGGCGCAGCTGGAGAAGGAGGCCGCGCAGAAGGCGCAGACCGCGTGGCTGGGCTCCGGCGTGCTGGACGACATCACCGGCACCGCGTCCGAGCGGGGCAAGAAGGCGGTGGCCTTCGCGACGAAGCAGATCGGCAAGGCGTACGAGTGGGGGGCCGAGGGCCCGAAGACGTACGACTGCTCGGGGCTGACCTCACAGGCCTGGGCCGCCGCCGGCGTGCCCATCCCGCGTACCTCGCAGGAGCAGTGGAAGCGGCTCGAACGCATCGGCATCGAGGACATGCGCCCCGGCGACCTGATCATCTACAACAAGGACGCGAGTCATGTCGCCCTGTACGTGGGCGACGGCATGATGGTCCACGCCCCGCGTCCGGGGCGGACGGTGACGCTCGCCGGCGCGGGCACCATGCCGATCCTGGGCGTCGTACGACCGGACACGGACGCCTGATCGTTACGGCCACCTTCGCGGCGTCGGCACGGGCCGCGCGGATTCACGCGAAGTCACTCGGCTTCACGCGAAGTCACTCGGCTTCACGCCGATGCACTCGGACTCACGCCGATTCAGCCGATTCACGCGCTCCGCATGACGCGACCGCGTACGCGTGTGACCCGCCCGACGTGACCCGTCCCATGTGACGCCCGGCACGCTCCTCTCTCCGCACCGACCGGTGCGTGACATTGGTCATCCCCGGTGCGGGCCGGGCCGTGTCCAAGTGCGTTACAGCTTGCGGCATATGCCGGTGGCCGAATGCCAGTCGGCTCGCCGCCGACCATTCCGCTGTGGCGCCGCCTGACGCTATGGTCCCCGTCGGTGGGTCGACGTCCTTCGAGCCACTGTGCCCTCGGGGGGAGGGAAGGAACCCAAGACGATGCCCGTACCCGTACCGCGGCAGAGGGCGATCCCGGCCGTGGAGAGTGGTCAGGCGCCCGCCGTGCCCGCACCCGACAGTCCGGCCGGACACCCGTCCGGCGGCCCGGCGGGACACCCGTCCGGCGATCCGGCGGGACACCCGTCCGTCGGCCCGGCGGTGATTCCCGGGAACCCGGCCGGAGAGGGGGCGGACCCGCACATGGGCGTCAGGACCGCCGCCCCCGCCGACAGCGGCACCAACCTCACCGTGCTGCTGATCGAGGACGACCCGTCGGGCGCCCTGAGCGTGCCCGACCTGCTCGACGCCGCGGGCAAGCCGATCAAGGTACGCACCGCCCGGAACCTCACCGAGGCCGAGCGGCTGCTCACCGACGACGTCCACTGCATCCTGCTGGACCTCGCGCTGCCGGCCCCGGGGCTGCCCCAGACGGCAGGCTCCGCCCGTACACAGGCAGCTCAGGCCACACAGGCCACACAGGCGGCACAAGCGGCGCAGGGAGCCCTCTCCGGCGACCCCTCCGCCGCCGAGTTCGACGAGCTCGCCGTGCTGAAGCACGTCCTGCGGCTCGCGCCCCGGCACGCCGTCCTCGCGCTCACCGCGTCCGGCGACGCGGAGCGCGGCGCCGAGGCGGTGCGCGTCGGCGCCCAGGACTACCTCTTCCGTGACGAGCTGGACGCCCGTCTGCTGAGCCGGGCGATCCGGTACGCGGTGGAGCGGAAGCGTTCCGACACGGCCGAGCGGCGCCTCACCGAATCCAGGCTGCGCGCCCAGGAGAACGCCCGCCTCGAACGCGGCCTGCTGCCCACCCCGCTGCTGGAGGGCTCCTCGCTCCGCTTCGCCGCCCGCTACCGCCCGGGCCGCTCCCGCGCCCTCCTCGGCGGTGACTTCTACGACACCGTCCGCACCCCGGACGGCACCGTCCACGCCATGATCGGTGACGTCTGCGGGCACGGCCCCGACGAGGCGGCGCTCGGCGTGGAGCTGCGGATCGCCTGGCGGGCGCTGACGTTCGCGGGGCTGTGCGGTGACGAGCTGCTCTCCACGCTGCAGCAGGTGCTGGAGCACGAGCGTGAGAACGACGAGATCTTCGCGACCCTCTGCACGGTCGACATCGCGCCGGACGGCCGCAGCGCGGGCCTGTGCCTGGCCGGCCACCCGTCCCCGCTGATCGTCCGTCCCGGCCCCGCCCGGGTCCCGGCCGCCCCCGGCACGGGCGGGGCCGGCCCGACGGCCGAGCTGCTGCCGTACGAGAACAACGGCCCCGCCCTCGGCCTGCTGCCGGAGGCCCGCTGGCCGCGCACGCAGATCGAGCTGGGCGGCTCCTGGAGCCTGATGCTCTACACGGACGGTCTGATCGAGGGCCGCGTCGGCGACAGCGGCGACCGCCTCGGCCAGGACGGCATGGTCGCCCTGGTCCACCGGCTGCTCGCGCAGGGCCTGCACGGCGAGGCGCTGCTGCGGGCCGCCGTGAACGAGGCCCGCGATCTCAACGGCGGCGAACTGACGGACGACGTGGCGGTGCTGCTGCTGGACCGGGAGCCGGATCAGGGTCAGGGTCAGGAGCAGCATCAGGCGGGCTGATCCCGGTCCCGGCGGGTGCCGCCGGGACCGGCCGCAGGGCCGACCCGCCGACCCTGCGGCGCATACCGACCGGCTCAGCGGCCTCCGTTGTACGGCCCGTACGGTCCGTCGCTGCTGGAGCCCTTGCGGCCGCCGCCGGAGACCTGCCGGAGCGCGGGCCGTACGTCGACGAAGAAGACGATGGTGGCGATGAGTCCGGCGATCTGCAGGAAGAGGAACGGCACGAAGAGGTTCACGGCGACCGTGACGCCCAGGATGATCATCCAGAACATCTTGTTCTGCTTGTCGGCGGCGCGATACGCGTCCTCGCGCGCCAGTGCGGCCATCACCAGCGCCACCACCGCGAGCACCAGCATGGCGGTGTAGATCAGCCACATGAGGCCACCGAATGCCGTCAAGAGCACAATGCCCACCACCCGATCGAGTCGTCCTACGGCCACCGTACCCGGAGAACGGGCCGGGGCATCCTGAAGTGCCCCGGCCCGTTTCACAAGTGCGCCGACCGTCCAGAAGTACGTCCAGTACGTCTGCCGCGTCCGCTGCGACTGCCGACCAGAGGCACGCCCACCGCGCCTCGGCCCCATGACCGCCCGCCCGCATCCGCCGTGACCTGGCGGGCGGCAGCGGGCGGCACGGTCACTTGGCCGTCGGGGTGGTCTTCTTCGCCGTCGTCGTCTTCTTGGCGGCCGGGGCCTTCTTCGCCGGGGTCGCGGGCTTCCTGGCGGAGGCGGGCGCGGACGCGGTCCTGGACTCGGCGGCCACGGCCGGCTTCACCTCCTCCTTGCCCTCGGCCGGCTTCGTCTCCGGCTCGACCGCGATCGCGAGCTCCTCGATCTCCTGGGCGGCCTCGCCGCGCCACTGCCGCACGGCCTGCTCGCCGTGCTCGGCGACCTTCTCGTAGGTCTCCCGGGCCTTCACGGCGTACTCGGCGGCGACGCCGACACCCCGCAGCGCGAGGTCCTGGGCGGTCTCGCCGAGCTTCTTCAGGTCGGTGTCCAGGGTGCTGAGGAACTCGTTGACCTTGGTCTGGAGGGTCTCCTGCGTCTCCTTGACGCGGGCGGCGGCCTTCTCCTGGGTCTCCTTGACCCGGGCGGTGGCCTTCTCCTGCACGGCCTTGGGGTCGGTGTGGCGGACGGCCTCGATACGGGCCGGGGCCTCGGCCCGCAGCTGCTCCACCAGGTGCGGGACCTTCTTGGCCTGCTGGAGGGCCAGGTCGGCGGTACCGGCGGCGAAGTAGAGCGGGGTCGGGTCGCTGAGGGTCTTGCGCAGGTCGTCGGTGATGGCCATGGTGATGGTCCTCCCGGATTGGCTTTCGGCTGAGGGTTTTGGGGTGGTACGCGGTGACGACCGCCGTGCCGCCCTGTGAGTCGCCGGGTCAGCTGGCCGTCTGCTGCGGACCGGCATCGCTCCCGTCGTCCGCGCGGAGTCCGGCGCCGGCGCCGGCGCCGGCGCCGGCGCCGGCGCTGTCGCTGCCGCTGTCGGTGGACTGGACGGCGGATATGTCCGTGCGCATGTCCGGACGTATGTCCGCATGCGCGTCTCCCGCCTTCCGCGCGCCTCGCGCGCCTTGGGTGCCCTGGGTGCCCTGGGTCTCCTGAGCGCCCTGACCGTCCTCGTCCGTTCCCGGTCCCGTGCCCTCGAACCCGTTCTCCTTGCGGAAGGACTCGTAGATCTGGAGCAGCACCTGCTTCTGCCGCTCGTTGAGCGTCGGGTCGGCGAGGACGACGGCGCGTGTCTCCACCTCGACCCTGTCCCGCTCGGCGTCGAGGATGCCGGCGCGGACGTACAGCGTCTCGGCGGAGATCCGCAGTGCCTTGGCGACCTGCTGGAGCACCTCCGCGCTGGGCTTGCGCAGCCCGCGCTCGATCTGGCTCAGATACGGATTGGACACCCCGGCGGCGTCGGCGAGCTGCCGCAGCGACAACTGCGCGTTGCGCCGCTGCTCGCGGAGGTACTCACCGAGGTTGCCGACGTTGAGCGATGCCATGTCTCCACCATGCCCCACCTCGCTAACTGTTGCAAGCACCTCGCTAGCAAAAGTGAGCCGCGTCGTGACGGGCCTTCCGGGCCCTCGCCCCCACCGAACCCGCTCTCCGACCGGTCCGCGACTGGTCCTCGACTGGTCCGCGACTGTCCGCGTGAAGCCAGGACGCTCATTTGACATAGGACATAATTTGTTATGACCTATGTCAAACGTTGTGATCGCGGGATCGCGGGAGGAGGTGGTGGTGCCCCATGCAGATCAGCGGGACGACGGCGGCGGAGATCGCGGGCAGTGTGCGGGACCTGATCGCGTCGGGCCGGTTGGCGTCGCGGGACCTGCTCCCGCCGGTCCGCAAGCTGGCCGCGGAGCTGGGGGTGAACCGGAACACGGTGGCCTCGGCGTACCGGCAGCTGGTCGCCGCCGGTGAGGCGGAGACCCGCGGCCGCGGCGGGACGGTGGTGACGGGGGTGCCGCAACTGGCCGGCGAGGGAGCGTGGTTCGGCGGCCGCCTGATCGATCTGGCCAGCGGCAACCCCGACCCGGAGCTGCTCCCCGATGCGCTGCGGGCGCTCCGGGGCGGTGAGTACCGGCCCGCGCTGTACGGCGCGCCGTCGGTCGATCCGGACCTCGCCGACTGGGCGGCGGCGCAGTTCGGGCCGGACGTTCCCGTGGACGGCTTCCGGGTGCTGGTCACGCATGGCGCGGTCGACGCCACGGAGCGGCTGCTGAACACCTATCTCACCAGGGGCGACGCGGTCGCGGTGGAGGATCCGTGCTTCCTGGCCAGCATCGGCACGCTGCGGCTGAACGGTCTTCGCACGGTCGCGGTCCCGGTCGACGAGGCGGGAATGCGGCCGGAGGCCCTGCGAGCGGCGCTGGAGGGCGGGGCCCGTGCGGTGGTGTGCACGCCGCGGGCCCACAACCCGACCGGTGTGGGCGTCACCCGCGAGCGCGCCGCCGAACTGCGGTCGGTCCTTGCGGCGCATCCCCAGGCCCTGGTCATCGAGGACGACCACTTCTGGGCCGTCTCCGGCGCGCCGTATCACCGGATCACGCCGCCCGAGGTCTCGCGGTGGGCGTTGGTGCGCTCGGTGTCGAAGTTCCTCGGGCCGGATCTCCGGCTCGCGCTGGTCGCGACGGACGAGGAGAGCGCCCAGCGCCTGCAGACGCGGCTGAACACCGGGACGACGTGGGTGAGCCGGCTGCTGCAGCACGCCGTGCACCGGCTGCTGAGTGATCCGCAGGTGCACGAGCTGACCGCCCGCGCGCGCGAAACCTACGCCGAGCGCAGCGGGTTGCTGCTCGCCGAGCTGGGCGAGCGGGGCATCGGGCGTCCGGCCGGCTACCGGCCGGACGGCCTGAACGTCTGGGTGCCGCTGGGTACGGAGGCCCGTGCGGTCGCGGATGCGCTGGCGCGGCGCGGGTGGGCGGTCCAGCCCGGCCACCTCTTCGCCGCCGGGTCCGGCGGCGGCGGCCAGGAGATCAGGGTGACCACCTCCACGCTCACCGCTCAGCAGGCACGCGAGTTCACCGACGACCTCGCCGCCGTCCTCCACGTCCACCCCGTTTGACCCGCCCCGGGCAATCGCCGGGGATGTCCGGCACATGCCCACTGCCGAACGCCCGCCGCGCGCCGCGCCGGGACCGGCCGGCTGCCGTCGAGGCGCCCGGCCCGCCGTCGAGGCACCCGGCCCTCCGTTCTCGGCCACCGTCCGCCGCCGACGGCACGGGCCACCGCGGCGGCCCACTCCCACGACACACAGATGACACAGACACACAGACACACAGACACACAGAGACAGAGAGACCGGCACAGCCATGCGCACACACATCGTCGTCCACGAGGCGTTCGAGGCCCCGGGGGCCTTCGAGGACTGGGCCCGATCCCGGGGCCACGACCTCGGCTTCTCGCGGGTCTACGAGGGTGACGCGCTGCCCGCGTCCGGCCAGGACATCGACCTGCTGATCGTGATGGGCGGCCCTCAGCAGCCCAGCACGACCGTCGAGGAGTGCGCGCACTTCGACGCCGCCGCGGAAAAGGCCCTCATCTCCTCCTGCGTCGAGGCGGACAAGGCGGTCATCGGCGTCTGCCTCGGTGCCCAGCTCATCGGGGAGTCGCTCGGTGCCGCCTCGGTACCCAGCCCGAACACGGAGATCGGCTCCTTTCCCGTCACGCTCACCGACGCCGGCCGTGAGCATCCCTTCCTCACCGGCTTCGGGGACTCCTTCAGCACGGGCCACTGGCACAACGACATGCCGGGCCTCACCGCCGACGCGACCGTGCTGGCCACCAGCGCCGGATGCCCCCGCCAGATCGTCGCCTACGGTCGCCACGTGTACGGCTTCCAGTGCCACATGGAGTTCACCCCGGACTGCATCGAGGCCCTGATCGAGCACGACGAGAAGGAGCTGGCCGCACTCGCCGACCGGCCCTACGTCCAGCAGCCCGCCGAGCTGCGCGCCAACGACTACACCGAGATGAACGTCAGGCTCATGACGTTCCTCGACCGGCTCGCCGCGGACCATGCCGCCCGTTGACCAAGGCCCTACCCGGTCAAGGCCCTACCCGGTCGAGGCCCTGTCACCAGGGCTCATCCGACGAGAAAGGGCATCCGCGATCTGCCCGGCGGCCTGGGCGGGCGTGAGGTGTGTGGTGTCGACGACCTCGGCCTCGCCGTGCAGCCACGTACGAGCCGCCTCGGCATAGGGCTCGAGGTGATTGAGGCGGAACGGGGAGGGGACGGGAGAGGCCCCCTCGATACGCCGACGGAGGGTGTCCTGGTCGGCGTGGAGGACGAAGTGCCGCACCGGGATGGCGTGGTGGGCGAGGCCCGTGCTGATCTCACGCCAGTACTGCTCGACCAGGACCGTCATGGGCATCACCAGAGTGCCGCCGGTGTAGTCGAGTATGCGGCGGGCGGTCTCGACCACGAGCGGCCGCCACGGCGGCCAGTGCTGGAAGTTGTCCGTCTCGGGCAGCCCAGGCGTGATGTCCATGAGCGTCTCGCCGACCTTCTCGGCGTCGAACACCCGTGAATCCGGGATCAACTGCTGCACGAGTGCACTGGTCGTCGTCTTGCCTGCGCCGTGGGTGCCGTTGAGCCATACGATCACGGGATCCGACGCTAGCGCAGACAGCGAGCCCATGGACGGCCGTGCGACCAAGTCCCGGACAGGGCAAGACCCACGAAGACTCGCGAAGTCGCGTGAAGACTCGCGAAGACTCGCGAAGACGCACCGAATACGGCATTGCCTTTTCCTCACCCAGGGCATTACTCTCCTGCCCATGACTGCCGGGTCGGCCTTGTGCCGTGAGCGAGTTGGGTGCCCGGCCTCCGAGTGAGGTCGGCGCGGGCGAGAGGCCCGCCTGTTTTCTGTTCTTTTCTCTTCTCCGGGTGCACTGGTCACTGGACACCTCTTTACCGTGCACCGATCACCGCCGGCGACCGCAGGTCACCGCGCCCGTACGGCGCCACCACGGCCTCCATACGGCGCCGTCGCGGCCCCCGTACGCCGCCTCCGGCTCACCCGCTCCCGGATTTCCCTTTCCGTATCGAGCGTCCTTATTCAGCGTCCGCGCCCATGACATTTCGGCCTGCCCGAAAACGAATGTGCGCCGATGTCCTCGTGCGCGAAATACCGCGCCCTCACCGCAGGAAAGCAGGCAATGCCCCACCCCATCGCCTCCTTCAACCAGCAGATCATCGACGAGTTCCGCGCCCACCACGGACGGGTCGGCGGCCCCTTCGAGGGCGGCCGGCTCCTCCTGCTCACCACCACCGGCGCCCGCACCGGCACACCGCACACCACCCCCGTCGGCTACCTCCCCGACGGCGACGGCAGGGTCCTGGTCATCGCCTCGGCGGGCGGCGCGCACCGGCATCCGGACTGGTTCCGCAATCTCCTCGCGCACCCGCGCGTGACCGTCGAGGACGGCGTGTTCACCTACGAGGCCGAGGCCGTGGTCCTGGCCGGGGAGGAGCGCGACCGGGCCTTCGTCCGGGCGGTGGAGGCCGATCCGGGGTGGGCCGAGTACCAGCGGAAGACCGACCGCGTCATCCCCGTGATCGCCCTGCACGAGATCGCCCAGGGCGGCCCGCCGAACGTCAACGCCGGCTCCCCGGGCGAAGCCATCAAGGTCGTCCACGACGCCTTCCGCCGCGAACTGGCGCTCATCAGGCGTGAGTTGACGCGGACGGGCGGCAGTTCGGGCACCCTCGGCGCCCAGCTGCGCATCAACTGCCTCACTCTCTGCCAGGGCCTGCACAACCACCACACCGGCGAGGACACGGCCCTGTTCCCCCGCCTCCGCGACCGCCACCCCGAACTGGCCCCCGTCCTGGACCGCCTGCGCGAGGAGCACGAACGGATCGCCGCGCTCCTGGAGGACCTCCGCCGGGTCCTGGCCGACGCGGCGGCCGACGGCACCGGGCCCGGCCGCGACCGCGACACCGACCGCGTACGCCACGAGGTCGAGCGCCTGACCACCGAGCTCGAGGCCCATCTGACGTACGAGGAGGAACAGTTGGTGCCCCTGCTGGGCGCGGTCACGATCTGAGGGGAGCCCGGGCGGCGGTGACGGCCCGCGTCACCGGTCAGCGGTGGCGAGCCCCGGGGGCAGCGGGCGCTCGTGGACCACGTCGAGGCGGGACACGGCCCGCGTCAGCACCACGTACAGCCGGGCGAGCCCCCGTGCCTCCGCCGCCGCGATCGCCGCCGGCTCCACGGCCACGACGTGGTCGTACTCGAGCCCCTTGGCCGCGCCCGCACCCAGCACCGTGACGCGGGTGCCGTGCGCGCCGGGCCCGTCCGGTCCGGCGTACGGGACGCCGGCCGCGTCGAGTGCCTTCCGCAGCCGTACGACGTCGGCGTCGGCGGCGATGACGCCGACGGACCCGGACCCGGCACCGTCCGCCAGCGCATCCCGCACGGCGTCGACGGCCATGGCGAGCAGGTCGTGGCCGTGCCGCAGCCGCACCTCGCCCCCCGGCCGCAGCGACCGGGCCTCCGGCACCCGGACGTCCAGGCGGTGGAGCAGCCGGTTGGACAGCCGTACGACGGCCGCCGGCACCCGGTAGCCGGTCGTCAGCGGGACGAACTCCGCGTCCGGTTTCCCCAGGTGTGCGAGGAGCGCGGGCCAGGAGCGGGCCGCCCACGGCGTCGTGCCCTGCGCGAGGTCGCCCAGCACGGTGAGCGAGCCGAAGGCGGCCCGGCGGGCGATCGCCCGGCACTCCATCGGGGAGAGGTCCTGGGCCTCGTCGACGACGACATGTCCGTACCCCTCCGGATGTTCGACGAGCCCCGCCACCTCGTCGAGGAGGACGAGATCGGCGGCCGACCAGCGCGCGGACCGGGGCGAGCGCGGCGGCCGGGTCCAGGACACGGCCTTCTGCTCGTCCGCGTCGAGCACCCCGTCCGCGGCCGTGGCCAGCGCCCCGGGGTCGCCGAGCAGCCCGGCGACCACTTCCTCCGGCCGTACGCGCGGCCATACGGCGTCGAGGTACGCACCGACCGGCCGCGACCGGGAGACGCGCCGCACCCAGGAGTCCGGCCGCGGGCCCGAGCGCCGCTCCGCCTGGAGCTGGACCAGCCGCACCACGCGCGTCCGCACCCGCTCGCGCCCGGTGCCGTACGGCGGTTCCTCCGCCCGTACGTCCTCGACGATCCGCCGCAGGTCGTCCTCGGGCACGCGCCAGCGGTACGACCCGTCCGGTACGACGAGGGGACCGGTGGGCGGTGCGATCCGCGCGTACAGGGCCCGGCGCAGCACCTCGGCCATCCGCGCGTCGTGCTTCAGCACGGCGGCCCGCTCGTCGTCCTCCCCGGTGACGGGGTGCCGGGCGATCTCGTCGAGCACGGTCGACTGCCGTACGCCGGTCTCGCCGAGGGCGGGCAGCACCTCCGCGATGTAGGAGAGGAACATGCGGTTCGGGCCGAGGACGAGCAGTCCGTCGCGGCGGATGCGCTGTGGGTGGGTGTAGAGCAGATACGCGGCGCGGTGCAGGCCGACGGCCGTCTTGCCGGTGCCGGGGGCGCCCTGCACACACAGGGAGACGGTGAGGTCCGCACGGACGAGGTCGTCCTGCTCGGGCTGGATGGTGGCCGCGATGTCCCGCATGGGGCCGATGCGGGGACGTTCGATCTCGGCGGTGAGGATACGGCTGCCGGGTTCCGGTCCGCCCGGTCCGCCCGGTGTCAGGCACTCGCCCGTCAGGTGCTCGTCCTCCAGACCGGTGAGGTCGGCCGAGTCGCTTCGGCTGCCCGGGGCCCAGCCGAAGCGGCGGCGTACGGCGACGCCCTGCGGGTCGCGGGCGCTCGCCTGGTAGAAGGCGCGGGAGACCGGGGCGCGCCAGTCGACGACGAGGGGCGGGGCGGCCGCGTCCCGGGTGATGCGCCGACGGCCGATGTGGTAGCTCATGCCGGCGTGCCGGGAGCTCGCAGGGGAGGCTGAGGCGAAGTCGAGCCGGCCGAAGAACAGCGGGCCTTCGGGGGACTCCCGCAGCTCCTTGGCCCAGCTGCGCAGCCAGTAGCCGAGCACCTCGGCGTCGGCGCCGGAGGCGGCCGCGTCCTCGCCGATGACGACCTGTTCCCGGGCCCGGCCGACCATGGCGGCGAGTGCGTCCCGGCAGGTGTCGTGGTAGGCGCGTTCCTCGGTGAGGGCCTGCTGGAGGCTGCCTTGCCGGGGGCGGGATGCAGGGTCGGGTGACGTCATTCCGTCGAGCGTACAGGAATAACGTAACCAGGTTACTTTTTTTACCGAGTCTTACAGGATTCCGGCTTTCCCCAGCCGCCCGAACGCCCGCTCGGCCGCCACCACGGCGTCCTTCTCCACGTCCTCCAGCCGCTCGCCCCGCTCCACCCGCCGCCAGTTCTCCTGGGCGAGCACCCGCCGCACGGCGACGATCTGCCCGGCCGCCACCCGTGCGTCGAGATCACCGCCGAGCGTGCCGGCGAGCGCGGCCTCGGACCGCTCCAGATGGGCGTACAGCCGCGCGACCAGGGACGGCGTCCCGTACAGCAGCCGGTGGTAGGCGAGCACGTCCGGGTCGCCGTTCAGCCCGGTGACGGGGTCCCGGCGCGCGAGCCCGTCCAGGAAGTGCGCCAGCAGGGCGGCCACGGGCGACTGTCCCTCCGGGCGTTCCGCGACGACCCGCGCGGCCTCCCCCTCGTGGTCGGCGAGCCGGTGCAGCACGAGGTCCTCCTTGGCCGGGAAGTACCGGAAGAGGGTCGGCTTGGAGATCTCGGCGGCGGCGGCCACCTCGGCGACGGACACGGCGTCGAAGCCCCTCTCGACGAAGAGCCCGATGGCGATGTCGGACACCACCTGGTACATCCGCTGCTTCTTGCGTTCACGCAGGCCGATTTCCGTGGTGCTCATGACCCCGAGCGTATGCGGCCTCGTCAGCCTCCCGGCACCGTCAGCCCTCCCGTACCGCCCGCAGCAGCACGTCCAGCGAACTCACCAGATGCCGCCGCGGCACGCCCGCCTCCAGCAGCCGCCGTTCCCCGCGCTCGTTCGGGGCGTAGCCGACGAACGCCGTGCCCGCTTCCCGGGCGGCGGCGAAGTCGGCCGGCGTGTCACCGATCACCAGCGATGTCCCGGCGGCCGCGCCCAGGGCGTTCAGGGCCCGGCGCACGGCGTGCGGGTGGGGGCCGGGAAGCCGGAGGTCCGGGACAGGGGTACGGCCGTAGACGTGCGGCGCGAAGCACCCCGTGAGCCCCCGGCTGTCCAGGTACGACAGCACCGGGCGGTCGGAGGTGTCCGTCGCTATGGCCAGCCGGGCGCCCAGCGCCGTCCAGGTGCGGACGAGGACGTCCGCGTACGGGGTGGGCCACGCCCTCGGCACCTCCGCCAGTTCCTGCCGGGTGAGCCGTTCCTCCAGCTCGGCCACCAGGTCGCTGCCGGGGTGGCGGCCCGCCACGGCGCTCAGGACGAGGTACGGGTCCGGGTGACCGCGGTCCTCCTCCATGAGGAGCCCGTGCAGTCCGTGCTCCCTGAGCCACTCCGCCCGGTCCCTGGCGACACGTTCCGCCGAGCTCCCCGGGAAGAGGAAACAGACCGGGCCGTCGAAGTCGAACACCACGTGCCGCGCCCGGGCCACCAGCTGCCGCAGGTGCCGGAGATCCTCGGTCCTGTCCGCTGCCGGCCCGCTCTCGGTCGTATCCACCGCCGGGCCGGTCCCGGTCGCATTCACCGCCGGGCCGGTCCCGGTCGTGTCCACCGCCGGACCGGTCCCGATCGTTCCCGTCGGTCCCGCCGTTCCCGTATCGATCGTTCTGGTCTCATTCGCTTCGGAATCCACTAGGTGAGTGTCGATTCCCGAGCGATCGTTGCCCAGAGGGCGTCGAACCATTTCCGCGACTGTTCCACGAACGCGGCGTCCCGTCCGCCCGCGTCCCGTTCGAAGCGGAACAGCAGCGACTGCTTGCCCCAAGCGTCGTACACCTCGATCTCACCGCCCGGGAGCTGCTTGGTGTGCCGGGCGACCTGGTAGTGGCCGAGCAGTGCCTCCCGGTCGTTCAGCACGAAGAGCTTCACCGGCGGGGTGAACGGCAGCAGGCGGAAGGAGACACGGGCGTCGATGCCGCTCTCGGCGCGGATCCGCCGCATGGTCAGATCGAGGACCCGGGCCTGCGACGTGCGCTGCGCGGCGAGGGACCGGCGGATCTCCGCCGTCTTCCCCTCGTCCCCGTCGACCGGTACGGGAAAGGCCGGTGCGAGGCCGGGGTCGGGCAGCAGGCACCGCATCTCGATGGACTCGGGCCGCAGCCGCCCCGCCTGGGTGTGCAGCCGCACGGCGTGCATCGCCTCCATGAGCGTCTCCGCCGTGAAACAGACGGCGTCGATCCGCGCGTGCGCGGCCGCGCACGCCTTCCTCAGGTGCTCGGAGAGCATCACGGTCGCCGGCTGCGGCTCCGCCGGGCCGCGGTCCGGCGCGGCGATCTCCGGCGGCCTGCCGCGGGAGACGTTGCTGAGCAGGCCGTCCCGCTGCAGGAGGCGCAGCGCCTGCCGTACGGCACCGCGCTCGACCCCGTACCGCTCCGCGAGTTCGGCCTGGGTGGGCAGCCGCTCGCCGGTCTTCAGCTCGCCCGTCCGGATCCGCTCCCGCAGGGCGTCGGCGATCTCGCGCGGGGACCGCCTCCCGCTGCCGTTCACTTCCACGTACTCCTGAGTCATGACCTGGCTCCGGACCTGGTGCTGGTACTGGTGCTGCCAACTTCTGTCAGCTTGGGCCGGTTGGCCGCCAACTCAGCCGGCCCCTAGGAGAGCGTCAGGTCCGTGGTGATCGTCTCCCAGAGGGCGTCGAACCATTTCCGGGCCTCGTCCACGAACGCGGCGTCCCTCTCCCCGGCCCGCCGGGCGAAGGAGAAGAGCAGGGACGTGGGCCCGAGGGCGTCGTACATCTCCAGTGTCCCGGTCTCCGTCTCCTCCTCGCGCCGCGTCAGCATGTAGTACGCGAACAGCGCCTCCGCGTCGTTGAGCAGGTACAGCTTCACCGGCGGGGTGAAGGGCAGCGCGCGGAACGTCACCCGGACGTCGATGCCGTGGGACGAACGCAGGGACAGCAGGTTGTGCCGGAGCACCTGGCCCTGGGCGTTGCGCTGGGCGAGCCAGCGCCGGTGCACCGGATCGTCCTCCTCCGCGCGGCCCTCCACCGGCACGGGGAACGCCAGGTCGATGTCCCGTGACGGCAGCAGGACACGGACGTCGACGGACTCGGGACGCAGCCTGCCCTCGTGGATCAGGCGGACCGGCTCGCCGAGCGCCAGCATCAGGGTCTCGGCCGTGAGGCAGGCCGCGTCGATACGGACGTGCGGTGCGGCGAACGCCTCGGTGAGGCGCGGCGCCAGCCCCACCGGCGTCGGCTGCGGCTCGCTCCTGGCCGGGGTCGGTGGCGCGATCCGCGGCGGGCTGCCCTTGCTCACATTGCTGAGCAGCCCGTCCTCCTGCAGCGCGCGCAGGGCCTGCCGGACGGCCCCCCGCTCCACGCCGAACTCCTCGGCGAGCTCGGCCTGGGTCGGCAGGCGGTCCCCGGCCCTGAGCGTGCCGGTGCGTATGCGGTCGCGCAGGACATCGGCGATCTCCTGGGGCGAGCGCCTCCGACGGCCGTTCACTGCGACGTTCTCCTGGGTCACGGCCAAAACGGTACAACCCCCATCCATCTCCGAGGACTTGTCGGAAAGTTGTTTTCAACCTACGACCAAGTGGGCACAACATCCATAGAGTTGGTCGCCAACTTCACTGAGTTGGCGGACGGTTCGCTCCCTCCCCCAGCCGGTTGGCAGCATCGGAACGGCCGTAAATGGCAGGTCCGTACCGGAGCTTCCCCCTCCCGCGCCGCTCCGCCTCACACCTCGAAGGAGGAACCACCATGCCCGTCCTGGCACTCATCGCCGCCGTCCTCCTCATCGGCGTCGAACAACTCATCGAGTGGCGGTACGGCCCGATGGGCATCGTCGGCCTGCTGCTCCTCACCATCGGGCTGAAGGCCAGAAGCCCCCTGTGCAGCTCCACCGGAGCCGTCGTCCTCGCCCTGGTGGTGGCCGGACCGGCGCTGTGAGCCACGGGGACGGTGCGCGAGCCGTACGGACGACCGAACAGCGTCCGGGAGGCGGTCAGTCCGTGAGCAGCAGCTCCGTGCTGATCGTCTCCCACAGTGCGTCGAACCACCGCTGCGACTGTTCCACGAAGGTCGTGTCCCGCAGGGCCGCCCCCTGCTCGAAGGCGAACAGCATCGACTGGGTGCCCTCGGTGTCATAGGTCTCCAGGGACTCGCTGTCCACCTCCTGCTCCCGCCGCTGCACGGTGTAGTACGCGAACAGCGCCTCGGAGCCGTTGAGCAGGTACAGCTTGACCGGTGGGGTGAAGGGAAGCGCGCGGAAGGAGACATGGACGTCGATGCCGTGGGTCGCGCGCAGGGTCAGCAGATTGTGCCGGAGCACCTGTCCCTGGGCGTTGCGCTGGGCGAGCCAGCGGCGCTGCAGCCGGCGGTCGGCCGAGGGGTCCACCGAGGTCGGGAACGCGAGGTCGATGTCGCGGCTGGGCAGCAGGACCCGGACGTCGACCCTGGCCGGTTCTATGCGCCCCGCGTGAATCTCGCGCAACGGCTCACCCATGGCGAGCGTCAGCGAGACGGACGTCAGGCAGAGGGCGTCGATCCGCACGTGCCGCGCGGCGAAGGCGGCGGAGATGCGGGGGGCGAGCGCCACCGTCGTGGGCTGCGGAGGGGCTTCGGGGCCGATCAGCGTCTCGCCCAGGTTCGACGCCACGGTGGCCGGGCTGCCCTTGGACACGTTGGTGAGCAGACGCTCGGACTGCAGAATGCGCAGCGCCTGCCGTACGGCGCCCCGCTCGACGCCGAACTCGTCGGCCAGCTTGGCCTGCGTGGGCATGCGCTGCCCCGGCTGCAGTTCTCCGGACCTGATCCGGTGGCGCAGCTCGTCGGCCACCTCACGGTGGGATCTCTGTGGCCGTTGTGCCCTCTTCCGCCCATTGACGGCGGTGCTTTCCGGCTCCACGGCCAAACAGTACAACTTCGCGCCATCTTTGGGCAGTTCATGGGAAGGTGGTTATGAGACGACTCCAAGAGGAGATAAGTATGGTGGAGTTGGTCACCAACTTCAGCAACATGGTCAAGCTTACGAGGGGTTGGTGACCGCCGGTCACCACGGATCGCTGAGGGTGACCCCGTCGACCGGATGGGCACCGCCGGGCCGGCCGGTCGGACTCCCCACGCAAGGGGGGTCGGGAGCCCGACCGGCCCCACCGCACAGTCACAACCGCATACGGTGACAACTTCACACACCACAACCGAATACGGAGCCGTACAACTGCATACGGGGAGCCTGCACAAACGCACCACCGCATCACTGCGGCCACATCGACTCGCACGGAAGGAGCGCGGCTCTACGCATCAGGGCGTCGCCCATGGGGGCGGCGCCCCAGCGCTGTTCCCGCGGCCCGCACCCGACCACGCGCTCGGCCACGCGCTCGGCCACACGCCCAGCTACGCGCCCGGCCACGCCCTCAGAACGTCGCCCTGATCTCCCCGACCTCGCGGCCCCCGCCCAGCAGCGGCGCGCTCGCGATGCGGGAGACCACCGGGCCCTCCACGCCCAGCAGCGCGAGGGCACGGCCGAGGATCGGGCCCAGGGCCCGCAGCCCGCCGTCGTCGACCTTGAGCGCCAGTGCCCGGCCGTCCGGCAGCGCGACCGCCTGGACGGCTTCCGCGCCCATCTTGGACAACGCGCCCGGCACCTCGCTCATCAGCCAGGTGTCGTGCCGACGGGTACCGGCGACGTACTCGGGGTGGGCCCGCATGGCGTCCGCGACCCGTCGTTCGGCGGAGCCGGGGGCCGCGAGGACGAAGGAACGGAAGGCGCGGGCGAGCCCGGCCAGGCTGATCGCCATCAGAGGCGCACCGCACCCGTCCGTACCCACCGCCGCGACCGGTTCGCCCGCCGCCTCCTCGACCACCGTGTGGATCAGCCGCTGGAGGGGGTGGTCCGGGTCCAGGTAGGACTCGGTCGGCCAGTCCCTCAGCACACAGGCCGCGAGCATCGCCGCGTGCTTGCCGGAGCAGTTCATGGTGACCCGGTCGCGCACCGCGCCCGAGGCCAGGTACGTCTCCGCCTCCTGCGCGTCCAGCGGCAGGTCCGGCGGGCACTGCAGCTGTGCCGGGGTGAGCCCCTGCTCGGCGAGCATCTTCTGCACGAGGTCCCGGTGGAACGGCTCCCCGGAGTGGCTCGCGGCGGCCAGCGCGAGGCGCTCCCCGGCGAGATCGAGTCCGGCCCGCAGGATCCCCGCCGCCTGCATCGGCTTGTTGGCGGACCGGGGGAAGACGGGCGCCGCCACGTCCCCGAGCGCGAGCTCCACCGACCCGTCGGCGCCCAGCAGCACCAGGCTTCCCCGATGACGTCCCTCGACGAATCCGGAACGTACGACTTCGGCGAGCACGGGAGGTGCGGGGGATATGACAGGGGGTGTGTCAGGTGCGACGGTCATCGACGGCTGGCCTTCCGGAACGGGGACCTGCTCCCGGGCCCCGGCCGGGGTTCTCCCGTCCGGCACCCGGTGACGGTGACCGCGATTCCGGGCCCCGGCACCACCGGAACCGCCAGGCTGCCGTACCCGGCACCACCAGAGCCGCGAGGCTTCCGTACCCGGCACCACTGGAGTCACCAGGCTGCCGTACCCGGCACCACCGGAACCGCCAGGCTTCCGCGGCCGGCGCACCCGGTGCCCGGCACCCGTGCCCGGGCACCAGGCCCGGGGCGGCCTCCGTCGCCCCGGCCGGCCACGCTCCTCGCGGAGCGCCCGTGTCACATGAGCAGGTCGTCTACTTGTGCTTCCCCTTCACGGTACCTGCGGGCGATCTCCGCACTGCAATCGTCGGCCGTGCGCTGGAGGTGCTGCCGCCGGCGGGAGATCTGCCGCTCGTAGCGGGCGAGCCGGACCAGGCCCGCGGCCAGTTCCTCGTCCGTACGGGCCTTGAGGTCGGAGAGCTCCACCTCGCCGAGCATCTCGGCGGCCAGGGCCCGGTACTCCTCGCGACGCGGTGTGCCGACCGTCACATGGCGGACGGAGGACCGCTGGCGGGCGGGCGCGTCCTTGAGGATCTCCGGGAGCCGGTCGACCAGGCCCAGGGGCGCCGCCGTGCCCCCGCGCCGGGCCTGTTCCGCGCGCAGGATGTCGATCCGCCCCTGGAGCAGCCGCCGCACATAGCTGAGATCGGCCTCGTCCCGCTGGGCGTCCCGCCGCATCACCCGCAGCTCGGACAGCCGGAGCACCGCCAGGCCGGGGCGCGGGGGGCCGGAGTCGGGCGGCGCTGCGGCGGGTGCCGAGCGCGGGGGCGTACTGTCCGTGCGCTGCGCGGGCGGACGAGGCGCCCCCGCGGCGGCCCACTCCGCAGCCCACTCCGCGGCCCACACCCCGGTGCTCACTCCCGCGCCTCCGCTTCCGTCCGTACCCGCACCCGCGTCCGTACGCGCGCTCGCACCCGCACTCGATGTGCTCATACCGTCGTCCACCGTCCCCTCGACCGGCGCGGTCCGCCCCACGCACGCACCGCAACACCCCGCATGGTGCCACCAGAAGTGCACGCTATGTGACCGAGTGCCCTTGATCGGCCCAGATGGCCGGTTAAGGATCATTAAGAACGACCATCCTCTCTGTGCACCGGAAACACGCACGGCGAAACGATTACGCTGGGTGCGCGCCGGTCGCCGCACCGGCCGCCGGCCCCGCTTCCGCCCGCTCCCGCCCTTCCCCCCGAACGGATGAAGCCGCGTCGCACGGCATCATGGTCCCCATGCGAGCGGTGGTGCAGAGGGTGGACGGCGCGAGCGTCGTCGTCGACGGCGAGACGGTCGGGGAGATCCAGGGCGAGGGGCTGTGCGTCCTCGTCGGCGTGACCCACGAGGACACCAAGGAGAAGGCGGACCGGCTGGCGCGCAAGCTCTGGTCGGTGCGCATGCTCCACGACGAGAAGTCGTGCAGCGACATCGACGCGCCCCTGCTGGTCATCAGCCAGTTCACGCTCTACGGCGACGCCCGCAAGGGCCGCCGCCCCACCTGGAACGCCGCAGCGCCCGGCGATGTCGCCGAGCCGCTCGTGGACGAGGTGGTCGCTCGGCTCCGCGCCCTGGGCGCGACAGTGGCGACGGGCCGGTTCGGCGCGCACATGCGTGTCTCGCTGACGAACGACGGCCCGTTCACGGTGCTGATCGAGGTCTGACCACCCCGGCCGCAGCCCCTACGGCTCGACGACGACCTCCTGCGCCGCCGCCGTGTCCCCCGCCAGCAGCCGCGCGTCCAGCGGAACATTCCGCTTGACCAGCGCCAGCGCGACCGGGCCGAGCTCGTGGTGGCGTACGGAGGTGGTGATGAAGCCGATCTTCCGGCCCTCTCCCCCGTCCTCCGCGACGCGGATCTCGGTGCCGGCCGCGGGCAGGTGGACCTCGCTGCCGTCCAGGTGCAGGAAGACCAGGCGGCGCGGGGGCTTGCCCAAATTCTGCACGCGGGCCACGGTCTCCTGGCCGCGGTAGCAGCCCTTCTGGAGGTGCACCGCGGTGCCGATCCAGCCCAGCTCGTGGGGGATGGTCCGGTGGTCGGTCTCGAAGCCGAGGCGGGGCCGGTGGTGCTCGACGCGCAGGGCCTCGTAGGCGAGCAGCCCGGCGGCCGGGCCGGCCTTCGCCGCGTACGACTCGAGGTCCGCGCGCGGCAGGAACAGATCACGGCCGTACGGCGTCTCGCGGACGACGACGCCCTCCGGGACCTCGGCGATGGACCCGGCCGGCAGGTGCACGACCGCGACATCGTCCGTACGGTCCGCCACGTCGACCCGGTAGAAGAACTTCATCGACTCCAGGTACGCGATCAGCGCGTCCTGTGTGCCGGGCTCCACATGGGCCCAGACCGTCTCCCCGTCGTCGACGAGGTACAGCGCGTGCTCGATGTGGCCGTTGGCGGACAGCACGAGCGCCTCGGTGGCCTGGTGTGCCGGCAGGTCGCTGACGTGCTGGGTGAGCAGCAGATGCAGCCAGCTGAGCCGGTCCTCGCCGGTGACGGTCACGACCCCCCGGTGGGAGAGGTCCACGAATCCGGTGCCGTCGGCGAGGGAGCGCTGCTCGCGGAACAGATCGCCGTAGTGGGCGGCGACGCCTTCGTCCACGCCCTCGGCGGGGACGGCGCCGGGCAGGGACAGCAGAGGGCTCTTCATGGGGCCAAGCCTACGACTTGGTAGTTGAAGCCTTGAGCGAGCAACTCTCGCATCGGCCGAAGATCGCGAAGTGCTTCATGTCCGTGTCGAAGCCGAAGGTCTCGCGGAGCTTGGCCGTGAACTCGGCCGCCACCTCGACGTCCGCCTCGATCACGTTCGTGCAGTCGCGGCAGACGAGATGGAGATGCTGGTGCCGGGCGGCGAGATGGTAGGTGGGCGCCCCGTGCCCGAGGTGGGCGTGCGAGACGAGCCCGAGTTCCTCCAGCAGTTCCAGCGTGCGGTACACGGTGGAAATGTTGACCCCCGACGCCGTCTTCCTCACTTCGCCGAGGATGTCGTCGGGGGTCGCGTGCTCCAGGGTCTCCACGGCTTCGAGCACGAGTTGCCGCTGCGGGGTCAGCCGGTAGCCGCGCTGCCGCAGATCACTCTTCCAGTCGGTGCTCACCACACAGAAAGTCTAGGACCAGTTGCGTGGGGACCGGCAGAGGAAGTCGGCGGAAAGACCTTCGGGTCCGGCTGCCGGGCCTGCTCGGCCTACTTGAAGAAGGCGATCCCGTCGTCCGGCATGTCGTCCGGCAGGGCCTTCGCCCAGCGCTCGACGTCCTCGGGCGTGACGACCTTCTTCAGGTGGGCCGACATGTAGGGGCGCAGCTCGACCTCGGGGGTCTGCTTCTCGCCGACCCACATGAGGTCGCTCTTCACATACCCGTAGAGGCGCTTGCCGCCGCTGTACGGGCCCGAGGCGGCCGTCCGGGCCACCGCGTCCGTGACCAGGTCGATCTGCGGCTTCTTGTCGGCCATCTCGCCGTACCAGACCTCGACGACGCCGTCGTCGCGGACCATCGTGACCTCGACCTTGCGGTCGGCGTCGATGCGCCAGAAACCGGACTCGGACTCCAGCGGACGGACCTTGTTGCCGTCGTTGTCCAGCACCCAGGTGTGGGAGTGGTACTCCAGGAAGTCCCGGCCGTCGTGGGTGAAGCTGACCTCCTGGCCGAAGTTGCACTTCTCGGCGCCGGGGAAGTCGTGCACGCCCGCGCCGGCCCAGTTCCCGAGCAGGAAGGCGAGCGGAACCAGGTCCTTGTGCAGGTCGGACGGGATCTCGATCATGAGCGGCTCAGCAGTCTCGTACGGTGTCGGGCGGGGGTCAGCGCTGGCCCTGGTACAGCTTCTTCACGGCCAGCCCGGTGAAGGCGAGAACGCCGACGCAGACCAGGACCAGCAGGGCTGAGAAGAAGATCTCCACGGGGTGCTCCTCGGTTGAGCGGGGTGTAGCTGTACGTGTACAAGGCCGGGCCCCAGCTTACGCGGCAGGGGCCCGGCTTTCCTCGTGAGGTGGGACTCAGCCCAGCAGCTGGCTCTGGAGCACCACCGTCTGCTGGAACGGGACGGCCTTCGCGTCCCCCTTCCGGGACTGGACGACGACCGCGATCGTGTCGCCGGCCGACAGATACGCCTGCCGGACGTGCTCACCGCCGTACGGCTTCGCCTCGTCGTACGCGGTCCGGGTCACGTCCTGGACCACGGCGTCGGGGGAGAATCCCTCGTCGAGCACCACCTCGGGGGCACCGCGCAGCCCGTGGTCGGGTGCTCTGGGGCCGGTGAGCCCGTCGAACACCACGTCGGCCACCGCGCCCGTCCCGAACTGCAGCAGGTAGATCCGCGTGCGGGTGCCGTCCTGCGTGGTCCAGCCGCGGGCGGCGATGTGCCGCAGGGCGTGATCGGTGAGCAGCTGCCCGATCTCCTCGCGGTCCTCCTTCTCCGCGTACTCCGCCAGGAGCTCCTTCGTCGCCAGCCAGCCGTCCGTACCGCGCAGCGCCTTGTCCTCCACGGCGCCCTCGGGTGCCGGCAGCACGAGTTCGCGCAGGTCGGCGTGGTGGGCGCCCGCCGCGTTGCCGTCGGCGAAGGGGGCGGGGCTACCGGCGGGCAGCGGGGGGAGGGTGATCTCCGGGTACGCCCAGCGGCCGTCCGGCTCGGTGGCGAGGCCCGGGACGTCGGTGCGTTCCCGGTCCGCGATGCCGTACGCCGTCGCCGTACCGACCGCCGCGAAGACCAGGGCGGCGGCGGTCCAGCGGAGGACGGCGCGCAGGACGCGGCGGTCCTTCGCGGGGGGCGGGGCGGGGGCCGGAGCCGGGGACGGAGCCGGATCCGGTGTGCTCGGGTCGAGGAGTGCGGGCGCAGTCGGCGGCGCGGTCGGCGGCGTGGTCGGCGGCGCGGTCGGCGGCTCGGGCGGGGCCGTGGGCTGCCGGGGCCCGGTGTGCTGGTCGGTCATGCCGCCTCTCCCGTCTCGCCGATGCGGTCCAGCTGGGTGCGCAGGAGCGCGGCGACTTCCTCGGCGTCCAGCGGCTTCGCGCCGGCGGCGCTCACGGTGACCAGGACGTCTCCCCGGTAGGCCGAACAGAACACCGAGTCGAGCTCCGCCTCGGAGTCCTTGGGCGGCAGGAAGCAGCGGGCGTCCTCGTACTCCTTGACCTTCGGGCCCTCGCGGAGAACACCGAGGGCGTCGAAGAACTCGCTCTGGAAGGCCGCGATGTTCCGGGCGGCCGCCTTGTCCATCCGGGCCAGCACGACGCTCGCGGTGAAGACCTTCTCCGGGGCGGTGAAGTAGCCGTCCGCCGTGCTGAGGTAACTGCGCATCGCCATGCCCTCGACCCGCTGCCGGTCGATCTGCCGCTCCAGCAGCTTCCGCTGGGTACGGGGCAGATCCCGGAGGGACTCCTTGCGCAGGGCGGTGGCCTCGGCACCGCTGAGCTCGGTGTCCGAGCCGAACTCGCCGAGGTCCGGGCCGCGACGCCAGGTGTCACCGTCGTACGGCACGAGGTCGCCGGCCAGCCCGCCGGTCTCGCCGCGGTGCGGGTCGTCCGCCTTCGTCGTCTTCGGGAACTCCCACCGGGGGGCGCCCGCGGACCGGTCGGCGTCCCGCACGGTGACGGCCGTGTAGCCGGTACCGGCGACGACGGCACCGGCCAGGAGCAGGGAACCGGCGATCACGGCGACACGGCGCCGGCGTGCGGCCTTCTCCGGGGCGGCCTGCGCCGGCGTCGGGGGCATCCCACCGAGCCCGGACCCGGGCGCGGGCGCAGGTACGGAGGTGTCGTTGTCGGTCACAGCCGCTCCATCTGCCGCTTGGCCAGGTCCATGATCGTCGACTGGGAGAGGGGCTTCGTGTCGGAGACCCAGACATGTACGGCGATGTCACCGCGCCAGGCGTGCGCCTCGGCGGAATAGACCGGCTTGTAGCCGGGCTCGGTCTCGGGCCGTGTGTGGACGTACGCCATGCCGTCGCCCGTGCCGGGTATGGGCCGGCTGTCGGTGCCGTCCTCCTCCTCGGCCCAGTAGCAGGCCGACTCGGCGACTTCCCGCGCGGCGAGGGACTCCTCCTGGTGGTACTGCGCCAAGCGGATCTCGACGGTGCGCTCGCCGACCGTCCAGCCGGTATCGGTCGCGCGGCGGAACTCGTCCTGGACGAGGTCGCCGAAGGCGCCCCGCGGCGAATCGTAGAAGTCCGCGTACTCGGCGAGGTCCAGCCACCCGTCATCGTCCGCCCACTCGGCCTCCCGCGCCCCGTGCGGCTTCTTCAGCAGCAGCTCGCGCAGGTCGCCGTCCGTCCTCACCCTGCGGTCCTGCGCGGCCGGCAACGACTCCGGCCCCTCGCCCCGGGCCTGCGTCAGCACCGGCTGCGAGAGCGGCGGCAGCTCGGTGGGCTCGCGGTCGGCCTGGATCAGGTACCCGGCACAGGTTCCGGCGAGTATCCCGAGCACAGCGGCACCGGTGACGATCAGGGCCGTACGGCCGCGCCGGCGCCGCGTGGGCCCGGCCGGCGGCACAGCCGGTCCAGGCGCTTCGGCCGCTTCCGGCACTTGCGAGACATCCAAGGCTTCCCCCACGGAACCAGAGGCACGGACTCCGTGTCCGCGCACGCGCACAGGAGACTCATGGCCTACACATGGAGTTGCCTTCGGAGTTGATCACGATTCGGACTACCATTCCGGCATGGCGAAGAAGCTCGTGATCAAGGTGACGGCCGGGGCCGACGCTCCTGAGCGCTGCTCCCAGGCGTTCACCGTCGCGGCCGTGGCCGTGGCCAGCGGTGTGGACGTGTCGCTCTGGCTGACCGGCGAGTCATCCTGGTTCGCCCTTCCGGGCCGTGCCGCCGAGTTCGAACTGCCGCACGCGGCCCCGCTGCCCGATCTGCTCGACTCGATCATGTCCGCCGGCCGCATCACCCTGTGCACGCAGTGCGCGGCCCGCCGCGACATCACCGAGGAGGACGTCATCCAGGGCGTCCGCATCGCCGGCGCCCAGGTGTTCGTGCAGGAGGCCATGGCGGACGGGACGCAGGCGCTCGTGTACTGAGGGACCTCGCGTACTGAGGGACCTCGCGTACTGAGGAACAGCTAGCGAGGACGCTTCTTGCCGTCCAGTTCGTCCCACCACTCGTCGGACTTCGGGTCGCCATGGGGGTCCCCCCTGCTCGAGCGAAGCCGAGAGCTTGGGGGAGGGTCGTCCCACCAGCGGTCGTCGGGGCCGCGGGCGTTGGCGACGATGGCGGCCAGCGGCGGGATGACCATGGCCACGACACACATGCCCACGGCCACGGGGACCGACCACAGCCGCACGACGCTCCAGGCCAGGACGAAGAGCACCACGCAGGTGCCCATCATGGCGAAGTACACGCGACGCCGGCGGGCGAGCATGGCTCCAGCGTAGGCCCGGCGGCGGGCGCTGTCAGGGTGCGAGGGACCGGTGTGCGCGGGACCGAGCGCACGGGGCCGCGCGCACGCCGAAGGGCCGCACCACCCCGGGTTGTCCCCGTGGGGTGCGGCCCTTGAGCCGTCAGGTGCCGTCGCGTGCCGTCAGACGGCGATCGCGACCTCGGCCAGGCCGCCCTGCTGGGCGACGACGGTACGGTCCGCGGTGGCGCCGGGCACGAGGGCGCGCACGGTCCAGGTGCCCTCGGCCGCGTAGAAGCGGAACTGTCCCGTCGCCGAGGTGGGGACCTCGGCGGTGAACTCGCCGGTCGAGTCCAGCAGCCGGACGTAGCCGGTCACCGGCTCGCCGTCGCGGGTCACCTGACCCTGGATGGTGGTCTCACCGGGCTTGATCGTCGAGGCGTCCGGGCCGCCGGCCTTCGCTCCACACATGTGCTTCTCCAGAGGTTCCGAGCGTTCCGAGCAGGGGGGATGGTTGCTTACTTGGCGGGGCCGAGCTCGATCGGCACGCCGACGAGGGAGCCGTACTCGGTCCAGGAGCCGTCGTAGTTCTTGACGTTCTCCACGCCGAGCAGCTCGTGCAGCACGAACCAGGTCAGCGCGGAGCGCTCACCGATGCGGCAGTAGGCGATGGTGTCCTTGGACAGGTCGACCTGCTCGTCCTCGTAGAGGGCCTTGAGCTCCTCGTCGGACTTGAAGGTGCCGTCGTCGTTGGCGTTCTTCGACCACGGGATGTTGCGGGCGGACGGCACGTGGCCGGCGCGCTGCGACTGCTCCTGCGGCAGGTGGGCCGGGGCGAGCAGCTTGCCCGAGAACTCGTCGGGGGAGCGGACGTCGACCAGGTTCTGGGCGCCGATGGCCGCCACGACGTCGTCGCGGAAGGCACGGATCGAGGTGTTCTGCGCCTTGGCCTTGTACTCGGTGGCGGCGCGCTCGGGCACCTCCTCGACCAGCTCGCGGGCGTCCAGCTCCCACTTCTTGCGGCCGCCGTCGAGGAGCTTGACGCTCTCGTGGCCGTAGAGCTTGAAGTACCAGTACGCGTAGGAGGCGAACCAGTTGTTGTTGCCGCCGTAGAGGATCACCAGGCTGTCGTTGGCGATGCCCTTGGCCGACAGGAGCTTCTCGAAGCCCTCCTGGTCGACGAAGTCGCGGCGGACCGGGTCCTGGAGGTCCTTCGTCCAGTCGAGCTTGATCGCGTTCTTGATGTGGTTCTTGTCGTACGCGGTGGTGTCCTCGTCCACCTCGACGACGACGACGTTCTCGTCGTCCAGGTGGTCCTGCAGCCAATCGGCGTCGACCAGGACGTCGCTGCGGCTCATGCTCTTCTCCTCCGGGGCAGTTGCGGCGGGGCTGTGCGTGACTAGAGAGGGGAGTGCGCGGTCGAACCTCGGCGGCTATGCGGCGCACGGGCGGCCCTGAACTGGGATGACTCGGGTCCAGGGCCCGGGAATCGGGAGCCGGCGCTCCCGCTCAGACGGCGCGACAGAGCATGGCGGCGACGCGGCACAGGTCTACTGCCCGCCGCTTCGTGAGATCCGCCTGTCGCTGCTTCATGCGCTCGATCGTAAGGACGGACAGGCGGGCATGTCACCGACGTGTCGCATACTGAGACAAGACCATCCGGCATGTGGAAAAGGCCGGGCACCCGAAAGGGACTCTCCCCGCATTCGGTCGCGGGCTCCGGTCGGCACATCTGCGGTACGGACAGCCGCGTCTCGCCTGACGGACAGACGGACAGCCGGGCAGCCGGACGCCGGACAGTCGGCCCCGCCCGATGAGGCGTCCTACCCGGCGAGCTTGATGTCCGAACCCTTGACCGTGATCTTCACGCCGTCCGCGGCGCCCTCGACCTTGTCGAGCGCGATGCCACCGGGAAGCCGGTCGACGGCCTGCTGGAAGTCGGTGATCGAGCGGATCGCGGTCTCGGTGAGGTTCACGCCCAGGTCGGGCAGGGAGTCGGCACGCAGCCGGACGGTGTCGCCCTCGACGGCGACCGAGCTGAGCACGGAGACCGGGCGGGGCAGGTCGACCCCGAGGACGGTGGCGTCGATCTCGATCTTGATCTTGCCGTTGCCGCCGTCGGAGAGACCGGCCACGCGGGCCGTCACCCCGGAGGCGATCTGGGTGGGCTCCGACTTGGCGGCCTTGAGCAGCTCGTCGTACGGGATGGTGGCGGTGCCGGTCGCGGAGCGCGCGGTGGCCGAGCTGAAGTCCCCGGAGAACTCGACGCCGCGCATGTCGGCCTTCAGACCGGTGATGCGGATGGTGGAGTCGCCGGAACCGGTGGACGCCTCGTAGTCCGGGATGCCGACCTCGACGTCGTCCAGCTCACCGCTCGCGACCTGGGTCAGGAAGGGGAAGCCCTTGATGGACACGTCCGGCGCCTCGGCCAGGCCCTCGGTCGTCCGCAGCCGGTCGGCGGCCTGGTCCTCCGCGAAGCCGACCGCGACCCGGTCGGCTACCACGAAGAGACCGCCGAGGATGACGGCGACGACGATCAGTATTCGCAGTGCGCGCATGTCCGCTTGTCCTTGCTTCCGCCCGAATCCCCGCCCGCCGGTCGTCGGCGACCCGAGTGAACGACCGGCGTGCGGCCTGAGTGGCCGCTGCACGCGACCCTAGTCCGGCGGGACGGGCGGCACGGCGCCTTCCGGGCAGTTGTCGATCAGCTGTGACGATCGAGCGCGACGGCCCGGAAAAGCCACACGGCCGAGGAAGGCGCGCCTACCCCAGTGCGCGGCCCAGCAGGTACACCGCGGGGGCCGCCGCCGTCAGGGGCAGGGCCACGCCCGCCGTGAAGTGCACGAACCGCGACGGGTAGTCGTAGCTGGCGACGCGGTGGCCGATCAGCGCGCAGACGGCCGCGGCCAGGCCGACGAAGGCACCGTGCGTGCCCAGGTCGGCCAGTGAGCCCACCGCGATCCCGCCGCCCGCACCGGCCAGCAGCGCCACGACCACCGAGGCCGCCGTGGGCAGCGGCAGCGCACGGGCCAGGATCACCACGGCCACCGCCGCCGCGCCCGCCGTCACCGCGTCCGGGTCGGCCGCCAGATGTCCGGCCGCGACGATCGACAGGGCCGCCGACGCGACCGTCGCCGTCAGGCCGTACATGCGCTCGTCGGGGTCGGCGTGGCTGCGCAGCTGGAGGACGAGCGTCAGCAGGACCCAGACGCCGAGGGTGCCGAGGATGGCGGCCGGCGCGTGCTCCCGGCCGACCGCGAACAGGGCCACGTCGGCGGTCAGCGCACCGGCGAAGGCCAGCACGATGCCCTGCCGGGCGGGCCACATGCCGTTGAGCCGGAACCAGCCGGCCGCGGTCACCGCCTGGAGGATCACCAGCGGCACGACCAGGGCGAACTCGCCGATCGCCGCTGTCACGGAGAGCAGGATCCCGAGGACGGCGGTGAGCAGCGCGGGCTGCATCCCGGGCTCGATGATCGGCGACCGGCCCTCGGCGCGGGCGCGCTGGGCATCGGTGATCCGGGAATTGCCGGTGACGGTAGGGGGGCCGTAGCCGGGTCCCTGCTCCTCCTGGGAGGCGGGCTCCGGCTCGGGCGCGGGTGCCGGGGTGGGGATGGGTGCGAACTGGGCCTGGGCTTGCGCCTGGGCCTGGGCTTGCGCCTGGGCCTGGGCTTGGGCCTGAGCTTGTCCCTGCGGTCGCGGCTGCGCGTGCGGCTGGCCGTGTGTGTGCGGCCGGCCGTACGCCTGCGGCTGGACATGACCCTGCGGCTGGGCGGCGTACTGCTGCCACTGCTGGGGCTGAGGCTGGCCCTGATGCGGCTGCTGCGGGTGCTGCGGGTGCTGCGGGTGCTGCGGCTGATGGGGGACGGCGTGCGGCGTGCCGTAGGCCTGGTGCTGTGGCTGCCCGTATCCCTGCTGGGAGGGCAGGTAGGCCGTCTCCGTCACGTCCGCCGCGGGGACCGGCGGCTGCATCTGGGTCTCCCAGGTCTGGCCCGCCCACTGCTGGGTGTACTGCTGGTCGTGCGCCTCGGCGTACTGCCACTCGGGCTGCCCGGGCTGGGCGGGCTGAGCGGGCTGAGCCGACTGCTGCCGGTACGGGTCGTACCCCTCGTAGGAGGAGCCGTAGGGCTGGTTGCTCATGGTCTGGTTCACCCTCCTGCGAACGGCGGGAGCACCTCGACCGTGCCGCCCTCGGCCAGCCGTACCGTCTCATGTCCACGGGTGCCCACGGGATCACCGTCGACGAGGAACGAGCATCGCCGCAGCACGCGGACCAGTTCGCCCGGGTGTCGCTCACGGGCCGCGGCCAGCGCCTCGGCGAGCGTGTCCGCCTCGTACGGCTCCTCGGCGGTCCCGGCGGCGGCCTTGGCTGCGGCCCAGTACCGCACCGTGCCCTTTGCCATCTCGTCCCTCAATCTTCGTGACGCACACCAGTGTTGGTGCACGCTGTGAACACCGTCAGGCTAGCCGCCCGCACTCCACCAGGAGGCCGCGGGACCGAACGCCCACCGAACACCGTACGAAAGCCGTACGAAAGCCACCCGAAAGCACGGTCAGAGCCGCAGGTCGCGCTCCTGCGAGCGTCCCCGCGGACGCTGCCGCGGGACGGTCGCCGCCGCCCATCGTCCGATGCGGTCCAGCAGCTCGTCGTCCGCCGCGTTCTCCGCGTGGCCCATTCCCCGCTCCAGCCACAGCTCGGCGTGGCCGCCGGACGCCTCGGCCAGCATGCGCGGGTGGTCCAGCGGGAAGTACGCGTCCCGGTCGCCGTGCACGACGAGGAGCGGGGTGGGAGCGATCAGCGGCACCGACTCGACCGGGGACGACGGGACCGGGTCCCAGTCGCGGTGGTGGATGCGGGTGCGGAAGCCGTAGCGGCCGACCAGGCGGCCCGCCGGCCGGGTCACCAGCCAGTGCAGCCGCCGCATGGGCGCGGTGCCGCGGTAGTACCAGCGGGCCGGCGCACTGACCGACACCACCGCGTCGGTGTGCGCGTTCCGGTACGCATCCACGCGTGCATCCGTGCGCCCCCCGTGCTCCGTGCCGCGGCCCTCGCCGTGCTTCCCGTCCGCGTGCAGCGCCGCGTGCCGCAGCACCACCGACCCGCCCATGGAGAAGCCGACGGTGACCACGCGCGCGTGCCCGAGCTCCCGCGCCCACGCGACCGCGGCCGCCAGGTCGAGCACCTCCCGGTCGCCCACGGTCGAGCGGCCGCCCGACGCCCCGTGGCCGCGGAAGGAGAAGGTGACGACGGCCCCGTACCGGGCGAGGGCCCGCGCCACGCGCCGTACGTGCGGCCGCTGAAGATCACCCGTGAAGCCGTGCGCGACCACGAAGACCGGGTGACGTGAGAGGGGCGTTCCGGCTTCGTATACGACGCCGCCCGGCTCGTATACGGCATCGATCGTCACACCGTCGAACGTACGAAGAAGCCTCCTCAGGGGCGTGCGCCCGCCCCTTTCGGAGTGCGTGACGACGGGCGACCGCGTCATATGACCTGCCGGACCAGTGCTCATGTGGGCTATTCTGCTGGGCGAAGGACTCGGGCAGCGTTGCCTCCGGGTCCTTTTGTGCTTTCGGGAGCGTTGTATACGACACGGGAAACCGCAGGTGTACGGGGCCTCGGATCGCATACGCGGAGCCCTGGGCGCGGGATCCGCACCGTACGAAGCAGTGCCGCAGACTCCCCCACCGCCCTGAGGACGTGGGAGTGCCCCCATCGCAGGGACCGAGGAGGAACCGAACGTTATGGGCGAGCGAACCGTGCACGAACCGACGACGACCCAGATGCTCGAGCGGGGCCGGAAGCACGAGGGAGGCGCGCGATGAGCTCTCTGCTGCTGCTGACCAACGCACTCCAGCCGTCGACGGAGGTGCTCCCCGCCCTCGGCCTGCTCCTGCACAACGTACGCGTGGCCCCCGCGGAGGGCCCCGCCCTGGTCGACACCCCCGGTGCCGACGTCATCCTCATCGACGGGCGCCGTGACCTCCCGCAGGTCCGCAGCCTGTGCCAGCTGCTGCGCTCGACCGGTCCCGGCTGTCCGCTCGTCCTCGTCGTCACGGAGGGCGGTCTCGCGGCCGTCACCGCCGACTGGGGCATCGACGACGTCCTGCTGGACACCGCGGGTCCCGCCGAGGTCGAGGCCCGGCTGCGGCTCGCCATGGGCCGCCAGCAGATCGTCAACGACGACTCGCCGATGGAGATCCGCAACGGCGACCTGTCGGTGGACGAGGCGACGTACAGCGCCAAGCTCAAGGGCCGGGTGCTCGACCTGACCTTCAAGGAGTTCGAGCTCCTGAAGTACCTCGCCCAGCACCCGGGCCGCGTCTTCACCCGCGCGCAGCTGCTGCAGGAGGTCTGGGGCTACGACTACTTCGGCGGTACGCGCACCGTCGACGTGCACGTACGGCGGCTGCGGGCCAAGCTCGGCCCCGAGCACGAGTCGCTGATCGGCACCGTCCGCAACGTCGGCTACCGGTTCGTGACCCCGGAGAAGGTGGAGCGCGCCGCCGAGGAGGCCAAGGCCAAGACGCCCCGGAAGCAGCCGGAGAAGGCCGAGGACGCCGACGGGACGGCGCCCGCGGACGCCGCCGGGGTGGGCGCGGAGGCCTGACCCTCGCGCCGGGGAGCGGTCGGGGACCGGTCCCGCGCATGGAGCGGAACCGGTTCCGTACCAGCAACCGGTACGCCCTGCCCCGTGCCTTTCAATCCGCGTAGACTCCGCGCGTGGCCAAGGTGACTCGGGACGATGTGGCACGGCTGGCGGGGACCTCCACCGCCGTCGTCAGCTACGTCATCAACAATGGACCCCGGCCGGTCGCCCCGGCCACGCGCGAGCGCGTCCAAGCCGCGATCAAGGAGCTGGGGTACCGGCCCGACCGGGTGGCCCAGGCCATGGCGTCGCGGCGGACCGAGCTCATAGGCCTGATCGTGCCGGACGCCCGCCAGCCCTTCTTCGGGGAGATGGCCCACGCGGTCGAACAGGCGGCCGCCGAGCGCGGCAAGATGGTCCTCGTCGGCAACTCCGACTACGTCGCCGAGCGCGAGGTCCACTATCTGCGGGCCTTCCTCGGGATGCGGGTGTCCGGCCTGATCCTCGTCAGCCACGCCCTGAACGACAACGCCGCCGCCGAGATAGACGCCTGGGACGCGCGCGTGGTGCTGCTGCACGAGCGGCCCGAGGCGATCGACGACGTCGCGGTGGTCACGGACGACATCGGCGGCGCCCAGCTCGCGGTGCGCCATCTGCTGGAGCACGGGCACCCGTACGTGGCCTGCCTGGGCGGTGTCGCGGAGACCCCGCTGGTCGGCGACCCCGTCTCCGACCACGTCGAGGGCTGGCGGCGCGCGATGCAGGAGGCGCGGATCCCCACGGAGGGGCGCCTGTTCGAGGCGCCGTACAACCGCTACGACGCATACCAGGTCGCCCTGGAGCTGCTGGCCGGGCCGCACCGCCCGCCCGCGATCTTCTGCTCCACCGACGACCAGGCGATCGGCGTGCTGCGCGCCGCGCGCGAGCTGCGGATCGAGGTGCCGGAGGAGCTGGCGGTCGCCGGCTTCGACGACGTGAAGGAGGCCGCGCTGACGGATCCGCCGCTGACGACGGTCGCGACGGACCGTACGGCGATGGCCCGGGCGGCGGTGGATCTGGTGCTCGACGACGGGCTGCGGGTCGCGGGATCGCGGCGGGAGCGGGTGAAGCTGTTCCCGTCGCGGCTGGTGGTGCGGCGGTCGTGCGGGTGCCGGTAGCTCAGCTCGTACGTGACTGAGCCGTCCGTCTTTATATCGGGCGAACGAGGTTCTGCCGGGCTTCTCAGCCGACGCTCAGGGAGCTCTCATGGACGGGCGAGAGGCTCATGGACATGACCGAGAGCAGCTTCCGCCGCAACGGCGAGTACGAGCCCGAGTACCCCCAGAGTCACGGACAGCACGCCTACACTCCCGTCACTCCCGTCAACCCGGAGTGGCCGCCCCCGCCGGCGTACGAGCCGGAGGCGGCGCGGGTCATGCAGGAGGCCGCTCCGGTACAGGAACCCGCGCCCGCCCCCAAGAAGCGCGCCCGCGGCCCGGTCGCCCTGCTGGCCGCCGTGGCGATCGTCGCCGCGGCCATCGGGGGCGGCACCGCGTACGGCATCCAGGAGCTGACCGGCAACGACACGGTCGCCGCCAGTTCCTCCACCAGCACCAGCGTGGTCCCGACCAGCGAGAAGGGCACCGTCGCCGGGGTCGCCAAGGCGGTCAGCCCGAGCATCGTGGAGATCAGCGCCTCCTCGAACGCCGGTGAGTCCACCGGTTCCGGCGTGATCATCACCAGCGACGGCGAGATCATCACCAATAACCACGTGATCTCCGGCGCCTCGCAGATCAAGGTGTCGACCAGCGACGGCAAGGAGTACAGCGCCCAGGTCGTCGGCACCGACAGCGCGAAGGACCTGGCGCTGATCAAGCTGGACAACGCCTCCGGCCTCACGACGGCCACCCTCGGCAACTCGGCGAACGTCCAGGTCGGCGACGAGGTGGTGGCGATCGGCTCCCCCGAGGGCCTGACCGGCACCGTCACCAGCGGCATCGTGTCCGCCCTGGACCGGGACGTCACCGTCTCCACGGACGAGAGCCAGGGGCAGCAGCAACAGCAGCAGGGCGGCGGCTGGCCGTTCGAGTTCGGCGGGCAGCAGTTCAACGGCGACACCGGCTCCTCGACGACCACGTACAAGGCGCTCCAGACCGACGCCTCGCTCAACCCGGGCAACTCCGGCGGCGCCCTGATCGACATGAACGGCAACATCGTCGGCATCAACTCGGCGATGTACTCGGCGAGCGACGCGACGTCCTCGTCCAGCGCGGGCAGCGTCGGCCTCGGCTTCGCCATCCCGATCAACACCGTCAAGGCGGACCTGGAGACCCTGCGGGCGGGCGGCTCCGACAGCTGAGCCGGACGTGCGAGGCTGAAGACGCAAGGACATGTCCGCTCGTCCCATCGCACCCGAGGAACGACACCACCATGAGCCCCGCCGAAGGCGACCGTGACCCCCAGCGCATCCTGATCGTCGACGACGAGCCGGCGGTGCGCGAAGCACTCCAGCGCAGCCTCGCCTTCGAGGGCTACGACACCGAGGTGGCCGTGGACGGCGCGGACGCGCTGGAGAAGGCCACCGCGTACCGGCCCGACCTGGTCGTCCTCGACATCCAGATGCCGCGCATGGACGGGCTGACCACCGCGCGCCGGATGCGCGGCGCGGGCGCCACCACGCCCATCCTGATGCTGACGGCCCGCGACACGGTCGGCGACCGGGTCACCGGCCTGGACGCGGGCGCGGACGACTACCTGGTCAAGCCCTTCGAGCTGGACGAGCTGTTCGCCCGGGTTCGCGCGCTGCTGCGGCGCAGCTCGTACGCGGCGGCCGCGGTCGCACAGGACGGCGGGCCGCAGGAGGAGGTACTGGCCTTCGGCGACCTGACCATGAACCTGGCGACCCGCGAGGTCACGCGCGGCAGCCGCCCGGTCGAGCTGACCCGTACGGAGTTCACGCTCCTGGAGATGTTCATGGCCCACCCGCGCCAGGTGCTCACGCGCGAGCAGATCCTGAAGGCGGTCTGGGGCTTCGACTTCGAGCCGTCCTCGAACTCCCTCGACGTGTACGTGATGTACCTGCGGCGCAAGACGGAGGCGGGCGGCGAGCCGCGTCTGGTGCACACGGTGCGGGGCGTGGGGTATGTGCTGCGCCAGGGCGGCACGGAGTGAGGCAGTTCCTGCGCCGGGTGCGTTCGTTGCCCATTCGCTCACGGTTGTCGTTGCTGGTGGCGGCGGCGGTGGCGTTCGCGGTGGCGGCGGTGTCGGTGACGTGCTGGTTCATCGTGCACGAGAAGCTGTACGGGCAGCTCAACGACGATCTGCGGAGGGGCATGCGGGCCCCCGACCAGGCGCTGAACTCCGCTCTCAACAACTGCTTCGAGACCCCGCAGAACACCGACAGCCCCTATCGGAACAACTACGTCCAGCTGGTCAAGGAGGACGGGACCGTCTGCGTCCTCGACACCTCCGTCGGCAAGGTCAAGGTCACCCAGGCCGACAAGGACACGATCACGAACGGTGACACCGGCAAGGACTACTTCCGCGACGGCACCGACGGGGACGGCAACGCGGTCCGCGTAATGCTCCAGCCGATGCCGACCACCACCCTCACCGGAGAGCCCGGTCCCAACGTCGGCCTCATGGTCGCCGTCTCCCTGAACAGCACCAAGGGCACGCTGAACGATCTGGCGCTGATCCTGCTCCTCGTCTCCGGCATCGGAGTAGTCGGCGCCGGAGCCGCCGGTCTGGCGGTCGCCCGTGCGGGTCTCCGCCCCGTCGACAAGCTCACCGAAGCCGTCGAGCACGTCGCCCGCACCGAGGACCTGGCCATCCGTATCCCCGTCGAGGACGACAGCGACGACGAGATCGCCCGGCTGTCCCGCTCGTTCAACTCGATGACATCGTCCCTGGCCAGCTCCCGGGAGCTGCAACAGCAACTGATCGCGGACGCGGGCCACGAGCTCCGTACGCCCCTGACGTCCCTACGGACCAACATCGAGCTCCTCACCCGCAGCGAGGAGACCGGCCGCCCGATCCCCGAGGCCGACCGCAAGGCGCTGCTCGCCTCGGTGAAGGCGCAGATGACGGAGCTGGCCGCGCTCATCGGCGACCTCCAGGAGCTGTCGCGCTCGGAGAAGGGGCAGCACGCCGGGAAGGTGCAGGTGGTGGCCTGGCAGGACGTCGTCGAGTCGGCCCTGCGGCGGGCCCGGCTGCGCGGCCCTGAGCTGACGATCACGGCGGACGTCCAGCCCTGGTACGTCCGCGCGGAGCCGTCCACGCTGGAGCGGGCGGTGGTCAACATCCTGGACAACGCGGTGAAGTTCAGTCCGGGGGGCGGCACGATCGAGGTGTCCCTGGTGGACGGCGTCCTGACGGTGCGCGACCACGGCCCCGGCATCCCGGCCGAGGAACTGCCGCACGTCTTCGACCGCTTCTGGCGCTCCCCGAGCGCGCGGGCCCTGCCGGGCTCGGGGCTGGGTCTGTCGATCGTGGCGCGTACGGTGCGGCAGGCGGGGGGCGAGGTGACGCTGGCCCGGGCCGAGGGTGGGGGGACGGTGGCGACGGTGCGGCTGCCGGGTGCGCCTATGGCTCCGCCGGAGATTCCGTAGGGGGTTCGTAGGCCTGCCAGAAGACCTCTATGACCATGATCTGCGGATCCGCGGAGCGTCGAACGAAGGTGTAGACCAGCCAGCCATACTGGTTGTCGAAGTACACGATGCGCGGACCCTTGGGATCGCTGGACCGTACCGGCTCGACGTACATGGTCTCCGGGAGGTCGCCATCGGTATCGACTCCGCGGAAGTACGGATCCTTCGCGGTGACCAGCTCGGCCCGGATCTCGTCAACCATTCTCCGCACATGGTCCGGCAGTGCGTCACGGCCGACGAGGGCATCGAGCCGCCAGTCCATCTGCCAGGGTGGTCCCATGAACTCGTCGGTCACTCGCCGGGCTCCAAGTCCCGCGTGCCGTAACGGATCTTCGCCACCTCTTCGAGAAGAACCCTGGCCTCCGCGATGTCCGTCGCTTCCGCCGCCCGGTGCTGAAGCCCGATCACGTGAGCGTCAAGCTCCGGATCACGTGCGATCGCGTACTCACACCACCAGCGGGCCAGGAACGCGGACACGGGACCGACGTCGTACGTGTCGCCGATCGCCCGCTTCCAGTGCGCGTCGAAGTCGGGGAGGAGCTGGGGCGTGTACAGAGCGATGGCCCTGCGCAGGGCCATCGGCGTCCGCTCGGGCATAGGAGGGACGAACCGATCGGGATCCGCAACGTGAGCAGCCATGACGGAAGTCCTCCTTCGACGCGATGTCTCCACGACCATAGCCGCGCTCACCGCACCCACGCGGAGCGTTCCCGCACCGGCTCCGGCGGGTCCTGGACACAAGTCTTTTCGACGCTCATATGCTCTGCCATGAGGACACCATGACCGAACCGCGTCCCTTCCCGTGCCGGTACCCGGCCCGCCTCACTCGACGGTGTTCACACCCCCTGCGACTTTGACGTCGTCCTTCCTGACACGCCGTGCAGGAAGGACGCGAGGCGGTCGGCCTCGTCGTTGATCGCGGTGTGGTCGGCGGGGCTGAGGGTGCGTAGTGGTGTGACGGTGAGGGTGCCGTTGCCGCTGGTCCAGGTGGCGGCCACCCGGCCGTCGACGAGTACGAGGCGTTCACCGGCGACGGAGAGGCCGCGGTGGGTGTCGTCGATGATGCGGGTGCGGTCGTGATAGCCGAGGACCGCGTTGTCGAAGGCGGGCAGGAAGCGTACGGGGGCCGGGGTGTCCGGGTCGGGTCTCGGGGCGTCGGGCAGATCGAGCAGTTCGCGGCCCCGGTCGTCACGGAAGCTGATCAGTTCGTCCCCGTCGCGGAGGGCGGCGACGGCCTCCGGCAGGCCGGCCAGGCCGCACCAGGCGCGCAGGTCGCTGCTGGAGGCGGGCCCGAAAGCACGCAGGTAACGGCGGACGAGTTCCGTGTCGACGCCGCCGGGGGTGGGCGGGTCGGTGCGGGTGAGCCAGGTGGACAAGGGCAGATACGTCGCTCCGGCCTTGCTGCGCCAGGTGCCGCGCGGGGGAAGCTGCACGGTGGGGACGAGAGCGGCGACGACGGCTTCACCCAGGACCCGGGGCCTGATGTCGGGCCAGTACGTGGCGAGGTCCCGGCCGATGTCGCCGAGGGAGCGGGGCAGGCCGTCGGCCATGAGGTCCCGGGCCCGTGCGGCGAGGACGTCCGGGTCGAGGTCGGCGAGGTCGCGGCGGTACGTGCCGAGGGTGCGCTGGCGGAGCAGGGTGTGGTGGCGGGGCCGCCAGTTCCACGCGTCGTCGGCGGTGACCAGGTGCACGGTGCGGCGCATGAGGTGCAGCCGGACGAGCGTGCGCTGTTCGAGCAGGCGCGACAGCTCGTCGGGGACAAAGTCGCGCACCCGGGACCAGAGTCCGGTGAACGGCTCCTGGGGCTCCTGCGCCTGCAGGCCGCCGAGGTGGGCGACGACGTCGGGAAGGCCGGCGTCGGTGCGGTCGAGCAGGAACTGGCGGGCCAGGGTCGCGCGGTTGAGGGCGCGGGTGCTGATGCGGGTGGTCACAGGTGCTCCGTGCGGGGTGAGTCGGCGAGTGCGTGCCACGCACAGGTGCGGGGCACGCACTCCCTGGGCCTGGGAGAACTCCCTGTCAGCCGGCGTCGTGCGCGGCGGCCACGTCGAGGACCCAGGTGACGCCGAACCGGTCGGTCAGCATCCCGAAGGCCGGTGCCCACTGCGCGGGCCCGAAGTCCTCGACCACGGTGGCGCCCTCGGACAGCTTCTTCCACAGCTCGCCGACCTCCTCCACAGTCTCGCCGCGGAGGGACATGAAGAACGGCTCGTGGGTCAGCGTCATGCCGTTCTCGCGCCGGGTGGTACCGGCCGGGCCCGCCTCGGCACCGGCCTGGCCGGGGATGTCGTACGCCATGACGCGGAAACCATTGTCGGCGTTGTCGATCCGACCGAAGACGATCTTGTCGGCGTCGGGCAGTTCCTTGGGCATGCCGAAGTCGCCGTAGGTGACGGCGGTGAGCCGGCCGCCGAAGACGGACCGGTAGAACTCCAGCGCCTCACGGGCGTTGCCCCGGAAGTTGAGGTGGGCGGTGGTGGCGAAAGCCATGGTGACTCCGTACGGATCGAGGCGGGGTGTCGGTTCGAGTCCGAGGTTCGCAGGGGAAGGTGCCAGGTTGTGTCACCTACTCCGGGCAGAATCCGCAGCATGCCGAAGACTTCCGCTCGTCTGCTGACTCTGCTGTCGCTGCTGCAGACCCGCCGCGACTGGCCCGGCACCCTCCTGGCCGACCGCCTCGGCATCAGTCTGCGTACCGTGCGCCGTGACGTCGACCGCCTCCGCGAGCTCGGTTACTCCATCGCTGCCGTGAAGGGACCCGACGGCGGCTACCGGCTCAGCGCGGGCACCGAGCTGCCGCCGCTGCTGTTCGACGACGAACAGGTCGTCGCACTCACCGTCGCCCTGCGGACCGCCGCGACCCGGCCGGACGACACCCTCGCCGAACCTGCCGCGCGGGCGCTGAACACCGTCCGCCAGGTCATGCCCGCCCGGCTGCGCCATCGCATCGACGCCCTGCGGGTCACCGCCGTGGATCCGCCCACCACACGGCCGTCCGCCGCGGTCGGCAGCGACGTGCTGCTCGCGCTCAGCGCCGCCGTGCACGCCCGCGAGGTCCTGCGTTTCGACTACGTCAGCGGCAGCGGAAGCGGGTGGACAACCGAGGAGCCGCCGCGCCGCGTCGAACCCCACCACGTCATCACCTGGGACGGGCGCTGGTACCTCATCGCCTTCGACCTCGACAGGCAGGACTGGCGCACCTTCCGCGCCGACCGGATCACCCCGCGCACCCCCACCGGCCCCCGGTTCACCCGGCGCGAGCTCCCCGGCGGCGGCGACATCACCACCTACGTCACCGGCGTCTTCCGCGGCTCCACCGACGACTCCGGGGACTGGCCGTGCCGGGGGACGGTGATCCTCGGTCTGGACGCCGCCACCGTGGCCACCTACACCCGTGAGGGCCTCGTCGAGGAGCTCGACGACGGTCGCTGCCGGCTCACCCTCGGGTCATGGTCCTGGACGGGCCTGGCCTCGGCTCTTGCCATGTACGACGCCGAGATCGAGGTGGTCGGCCCGCCGGAACTCGTGGATGCCTTCGCTCAGCTCGGCAAACGTTTCCTGCGTACGGCGAAGGGGTCCCCCGCTACCTCGCCATGAGCACGAAAGCGGACCAGGAAGCGGCGGAGAAGATCAGCGGTGCCGCTTCGGGCGCCTTGCTGTCGCGGACGGGGACTATGCCGGGGTAGCCGTCGGCGACCTCGACGCAGTTGTTGTCTCCCCCGTCGCTGTAGCTCGACTTGCGCCAGGCGGCGGTGCTGAGGTCGGGGGTGGACTTCATGATGTGTGCTCCTTCAGAACGCCCCGGATGAACGTCAGCGAGTCCGCCGGGGACAGCGCCACGTCTCGGAGCCGATCGTAGGACAGACGGTGGCGGGTGACATCCTCCGCTTCGTTCATCAACACCCCGAGGCCGTTGCCTTCCTTGTAGGCAACGGCACTCCCGGACTCCTGCCACAACAGGGTCAGCGATACGTCCATGCCGTGAGGGCCTGCCGTGAAAGGCAGCACCTGGATGACGACGTTGGGCCACATCGCGGCCGTCTCGATGCGGAGCAACTGATCCTCCCAGGTCCTCGCGGTTTGCGAGGGGCGCCGGAAGGCGTACTCGTCGACGACGAAACGGACGTCTGGCACGGGACAGCGGTGCAGCAGGAGCTGCCGCCCCAGGCGGGCGGCCACCTGTTCGTCAATTGCTCCCGTCGTTGTCACCCGTTGTCTGGCCGCCAGACAACACCTCACGGGCGAAGTCCTCGGTCTGCAGCAACCCTGGGACGCCCAGCGTGAATTTGTGCATGACCCGCGCCGTGGCCTCAAGCCGCATGAACTCCTTGTACTGATCCTTGTAGGCGTCGTGCCGAGCTACCTTCCACAGCTGAACCAGCAGGTCACCCGACCCGTAGAACCGGTCCAGCTCCTCCATCACCGACACCTTCGACAGCCGCTGCCCCGACTCCAGACGGCTCAGATAGCTCTTGCCGTAAGACGTCTCCTGCGCCAACTGCCCGAGCGACTTCCCGGCCTGCTCCCGCAGATACCGAAGCGCCCGCCCCAGTCCAGCAAGCCCATCGTCAACCTTTTCCCCCACGTCACCCCTCCCCGTTGTCTGGCGCTCAGGCAACACCAGACCTCTTCCGCAGCGTACGCGCCACCAGTGACGATCGGAGCACGAACCGTAATCGCCGCTCGTCACCCGCACCGAGAAGGGAACCGACATGCGCGTACGTCTCGCCGAAGCCTGCGAGTTCGTCCTGCTGGTCCTCCTGCGGGCGCTGCTGCCCGCCCGAGGGCGGCACCGATCCGTCGTCGTACCGGCCCAGTCCCCGGCCTGCTCCCCGCCCGTACGCCCACAGGCCACCCACGACGCACAACCCCGCGAGTGGGACACCCCCCTCGTACGCCCCTACCTCCTCACCCCGGACGAGCGCCGCGAGCGCAAGCTGCAACGCCGGCGCCGCCAGGCCCTCTGGCTGGCCACCCACGGCATCGACGTCGGGCCCCGCCACATCCACGGGATGGAGGTCTCGGCATGACCACGAACCTGCGCCTGCTCCCCTGGACCACACCCGAGGGCAAACCCTGCTACCTGAGCTCGGACGGCGGTGACAGCACACTGTCCCGGCTCGCCGACGACATGGAGGCGGCCCAGCTGGCCTCGGGCGAGCAAGTGCTCGCTGGGTCCAGAGCAGTGCTCGCCGATCCGAAGGCCGGTGAGCGGGCGATGCGCTTCGCGCTCACCAGGGCGACGGAGTGCCTGGAGGACGTCATCCGGATCGCGGTCAGCCGGGGCGAGCGCGTCCCAGGGGGCGAACAGTGACACCGCCGCTCTCGTCCTCCAGCACCCGGCACCCATCACGCCCTACCGTGTACCTCCGGTCACCACACCCCGCCCCCGCCGGAGAAGAGAAACCGATCATGGCCCACGAGGTGGATCCGAACTCCTGCGAGAGGACTCCCGAGGCGATCCGCGCGGCCCTGCAACGGCGGCCCGACTGGTTGCGGGCCTTCGAACAGGACTGGCTCAGCGCGGCGGCGGACTTCGACCGGTCGGCGCTCGACGCCGTGACCGACAAGTGGTTCCCCTTCGCCTGCGCCTGCGCGACGCCCGGTTATCTGGACGAGGTGGAGCAGGCGGTCAAGCGGATGACCGAGGGCGACACCGAGGGCATGGTCTTCCGCGACACGGACGGGAACGCCTACGACGCCGACAACCGGCCCATCGACGCGAGCAGGCCAGGGTGAGCGCGTACGCGATCAGATACGTCGACCGCGCGGCTCAGCGCAGGGCCGCGTTGCAAGCGCCTCAGCGTGCGTCGCTGGAGGCGCTGGAGAAGCGGCTCAGCCTCAATCCGTTCGGCGCGCCCGCGATCAGCAACCGGGACAACAGCTGGTCGGCGTCGTTCACGGGCGGCTTCATCACGTACGTCGTATCCAACCGGCATGTGGTGATCAACGTCATCGACCTGGTGGCTCCCTGATCACCCCAGGCCTCCCGCAACAACCCGGCAACCTTTCCCCCCACGGCTCCCACAAGCAAGTGACCCCACTCACCCCTCACTTGACCGGACCGGGAGCAGCCCGTGGATGAGACACGCGATGAGACCCCCAGCAAGGCAGCCCGCAGCAAGGCACGGCACCGCAGGCGGCGGACGACGGCGGTGACGGCCGGGGTGCCGCTGGCCGTGGTGGCCGCGGCGGCGCTGGCGTACGGCAACGGCTTCGGAGTGTTCGGCGAGGGCTCGCAGGCCCATGCCGACACGGTCGCCGACGTCGCCACGGCCGCCTGGGCCACCGACGTCGCCGACGGCTTCGCCTCCGTCAACGCCCTCGGACAGAACGGCACGTACGGCGGGCGGGACGGCAAGACCGTCACCGTGAAGACGCTCGCGGATCTGGAGAAGTACGCGACCGCCGCCGAGCCGTACGTCATCGTCGTCGCCGGGACCATCAACATGAACCCGGTCGGCAAGGAGATCAAGGTCGCGTCCGACAAGACGATCGTGGGGTCCGGGACCTCCGGGCACATCGTCGGCGGCGGCTTCTTCCTCGGCTCCGGCGTGCACAACGTGATCATCCGGAACCTGACGATCCGGGACTCGTACCAGGGCACCTGGAACGACAAGGACCACGACTTCGACGCCATCCAGATGGACGGCGCCCACCATGTCTGGATCGATCACAACAACCTGCGGCACATGGCCGACGGGCTGATCGACAGCCGCAAGGACACCACCTACGTGACCGTGTCCTGGAACAAGCTGAGCAACAACAACAAGACATTCGGTATCGGCTGGACCGAGAACGTCACCGCCGATCTCACCATCCACCACAACTGGTTCAGCGACACCGAGCAGCGGAACCCCTCCGCCGACAACATTGCGCACGCGCACCTCTACAACAACTATCTGGAGGACGTCGCCGGGACGGACATCGCCTCCTCGTACGGCAACTACGCGCGCGGCGCCACCAAGATGGTCCTGGAGAACTCCTACTTCCAGGGCATGAAGAACCCCGTCCAGAAGGACAGCACCGCCGCCCTCGTCCAGCGCGGCAACGTCTTCTCCGGGACGAGCGGGCGCAACGAGAGCGGCGGTACGGCGTTCGACCCGAAGTCGTACTACAGCTACACGCTGGACAAGGCGGCCGATGTGCCCGCGCTGCTCAAGGCGGGCGCCGGGCCGCGGAGCACGATCGGTACGACGGCCACGGCGGCCACGACCGCCACGGCGTCCACCAAGGCGGCCGCCGCCACCACCCTCACCGTCGCCAAGGACGGCTCCGGCCAGTACTCCTCCGTCCAGGCCGCCGTGAACGCCGTGCCCGCGAACAACCCCTCCCGCGTGGTGATCTCCGTCAAGCCGGGCACCTACCGCGAGCTCGTCAAGGTGCCCTCCAACAAGCCGCACGTCACCATCCAGGGCACCGGGAGCAGCCGCAAGGACACGGTGATCGTCTACAACAACGCCGCCGGTACGCCGAAGCCGGACGGGTCCGGTACGTACGGCACGGGCGGCAGCGCCACCGTCGCCGTCGAGGCCGACGACTTCCAGGCCCGCAACCTGACCATCCTCAACGACTTCGACGAGAAGGCGAACCAGTCCCTCTCCGGCCACCAGGCCGTCGCCCTGCGCACCGCCGCCGACAAGGTGTTCCTCGACGGCGTCATCGTCGAGGGCGACCAGGACACCCTGCTCCTGGACACCGCGTCCAAGGACAAGCTGGGCCGGGTCTACATGAGCAACTCGTACGTCATCGGCAACGTCGACTTCGTCTTCGGGCGGGCCACCGCGGTCATCGACAAGTCCGTGATCACGCTGAAGAAGCGCTGGGACGGCACGTCCGCCGGGTACATCACGGCGCCCAGCACCGCCGCCAACCGCAAGGGCTTCCTCATCAACCGGACGACCGTCAACGGTGATGTGTCCGCGTCCTCCTTCTACCTGGGCCGTCCCTGGCACGCCGGTGGCGACGCCACCCTCGACCCGCAGACCACCGTCCGGAACAGCACGCTGAGCTCCGCGATCAAATCCACCCCGTGGACCGACATGAGCGGCTTCTCGTGGAAGGACGACCGGTTCGCCGAGTACAAGAACACCGGGGCCGGGGCGGGGAGCGCGAGCAGCAACCGGCCGCAGCTGACCGACGCCCAGGCGGCGGACCAGGAGGTCGCCGACTGGCTGGGGGACTGGACGCCCACCGCTTCCTGACGTCCTGACCGGGCTACCGGCCTGTGGTCAGCCCGCCAGACGCGCGTACGTCCCGTGGCGCACCCCCGCCAGCTCGGCGTGCGTGCCGCTCTGCACCAGGCGGCCCCGGTCGACGACGAGGACGCGGTCGGCGTCCGGGGCCAGACCCAGATCGTGCGTGATCATGATTGTCGTACGGCCGGCCATCAGCCGGCGCAGCGGCCGCACCACCTGCCGGGCGGCCACCGCGTCCAGGCCGGCCGTCGGCTCGTCCAGGACCAGGACGGGGGCGGCGCGCAGCATCGCGCGGGCGATGGTGATCCGCTTGAGCTGGCCGCCGGACAGGGCCGCCGCGCCGGGGGCGATGAGCGTGTCGTACCCCTCGGGGAGTGCCGTGATGAAGTCGTGGGCGGCGGCGTCCCGCGCGGCCCGCTCCACGTCCGCCTCGCTCGCGTCCGGGCGGCCGCAGGCGATGTTCTCCCGGATCGTGCCGTTGAGGATCAGCGTCTCCTGCGGCAGGAGCGTGACGTTGTCCCGGAGGAACTCCAGCGGTACGTCCGTGAGCGGCACCCCGTCCAGGGAGATCACGCCCGCCGACGGGTCGTAGAAGCGGGTGAGCAGCTTGGACAGGGTGGACTTGCCGGCGCCGCTCGGGCCCGTGATCAGGACCAGTTCGCCGGGGGCCGCGGTGAACGTCACGTCGCGGACCGACGCGCTCTCCGCGCCCGGGTAGCCGAAGGACACATCGTGGAAGGCGACCCGGCCGCGTACCGGCCACGGGGCCACCGGAGCAGCCGGGTCCGTGACGGCCGGGCGGGCGTCCAGGATCTCGCCGAGGCGTTCCGCGCCCGCCGTCGCGGCGGTGAGCGTCAGGCCCAGCTGGCCGAGGTTGCGGACGGGCGGGTAGAGGTAGCCGATGAACGCGGCGAAGGCGAGCAGCTGGCCCAGCGTCATGCGGTCGGCGGAGATCTCCCAGACGCCGAGGCCGATCACCGCGAGCACGCACAGCGTCTCGACGACCTCGACGAACTGCTCGTACATCTCGCTCAGCCGGGCCCCGCGCACCGATGCCCGCATCCAGGCGCGGGCCTCGCGGTCCAGGCGCCGTTCCTCGTCACGGCGGCGGTTGTACGCCTGGGTGAGGACGATGTTGCCGAGGGACTCCTCGACGACCGACGTGATCGCGCCGTCGGCCACCCGCTCGTCCTGGGACGCCGTCCTGATACGGCCGGAGAAGCGGCGGGCGGCGAGCAGGAACAGGGGCGCGAGGACGAAGGTCGCCAGGGCCAGGTCCCAGCGCAGGTACAGGGCCGCGCAGGCGTAGAAGACGGCGGAGAAGGCTGCGGCGAGCGTGCCGACGACCCCGGAGACAACCATCTGCTCGATGGCCTCGACGTCCCCGGTGAGCCGTTCGACCAGGTCACCGCGGCGGTGGCGCTGGAAGAAGTGCGGCGGCATGTCCTGCACATGCCGGAAGACGCTCGCCCGGAGGCGCAGGACGAATCTCTCCGCGGTCCAGGTGGCGAGCGAGTTGCCGAGGTAGCCGACGAGCGCGCCGAGCACGGCGACGGCGAGCCAGGCACCGGCCGGGCCCCAGAACGCGGAGAGCGAACCGGCCGCCAGGGCGTGGTCGGTCAGCTCCGCGAACAGCAGGATCGACGCGGTCTCGGCGAGTGCGGAGACCACCACGCAGGCCACGATCACCGCGAGCCATCTGCGGTCGCCGCGGGTCAGCGGCCAGAAACGGCGGAAGGCCTCGCGGACTTCCCTCATCGTCGGTCGGTTCCTTTCGTACGCCGCTGTCGCGGGCGGACATGCCGAGGCGGGGTCCCCGGAAAGCGCGTTCGCTCGGGGACCCCGCCTCGTGGCGTGTGTCAGCCCTTGTGGGAGACCGGGCGGCGCTTCGGGGCGGCCTTCTTCGCGGGCGCCTTCTTCTTGGGGGCCGGGGCGGCCTTGCGGGCGGTCTTCTTCACCGGGGCGACCTTGTGGAAGCTCATGAATGTCTCCTCGTTCGTTCGTACCGTTTGATTTCGCGTCGTTCGCTTTCGCTTTCGACATGGAAAACATTACGGGACCCGAAAGCCCGAGAACGCCAATTCCGCTGAGACCTCGATGAAATGCGCCTGAGCCCATTCTCAGGCGCCTTCCGGAACCGAACTCGAATTCACACAGACTTTATTACGGCACTCACCCGGAATTTATTTACCCAGCCGGATCGGGCGAGAACGCAAGAGGCGGCCGACGTCGATGACGTCGGCCGCCTCGAGCACGCTGCTGCGCGGTGATGGACGGTTACTTCACGATCGTGATCCGGTCCGCCGCCGGCACCGCCAGCGGGCTGCCCGCCGAGGTGGTGGCCAGCAGGTACTGCTCCAGCGCCGCCAGGTCGTCCGCGCCGACCAGCTCGTCCGTGCCCTGGCCCAGCGTGGTGAAGCCGTCGCCGCCGCCCGCGAGGAAGCTGTTCATCGCGACGCGGTAGGTGGCCGCCGGGTCGATGGCCGCACCGTTGAGCTTGATGGAGTCGGTGACCACGCGGTCGGCACCCGACTTGGTCAGGTCCAGCGTGTACGTCAGCCCGGAGGAGATCTGGAGGATCTTCGGCGAGGCCGCGTTGGAACCGCTCACCTGCTCCTTCAGGACCTGGATGAGCTGGGCGCCCGTGTAGGTCTGGAGGTTCACCGTGTTGGCGAACGGCTGGACCGTGAAGGCCTCCGCGTACGTCACCACGCCGTCGCCCTCGGAGCCCTTGGCCGCGTAGGTGAGCGGTGCCCGGATACCGCCGGGGTTCATCAGCGCGAGGTCGGTCTCGGGGTCGAGCTCCCTGCCGTACGCGAGCTGCGCGTCCGCGATCAGGTCACCGAGCGGGGACTCCGTGCCGGAGTTGCCGATGTCGCCCGCGATGTAGCCGATGGCGCGGTTGCCGATCGGGGCGGCCAGCGTGTTCCACTCGTCGATCAGCTGGGTCATGTCGGGGGCCTTGGCGACGTCCCGGGTGACCACGTGGTTCGCGGACTCCACGGACGTACGGGCGATGTCGCCGGTGCGGCGGTCGTACGTGAGGGTGGTGTCCGTGTAGAGGCGGCCGAAGGACGAGGCCGAGGTGACCATGCGCGGGTTGCCCGCCGGGTCGTCGATGGTGCAGACGTAGGCGTTGTGCGTGTGGCCGGTGACCAGCGCGTCGACCTTCGGCGTGATGTTCTTGGCGATATCCACGATCGGGCCGGAGATGCCGTCGCCGGCGCCCGGGGAGTCGCAGTCGTAGTTGTACGCCGTCGAGGCGGGCTGGCCGCCCTCGTGGATCAGCGCGACGACCGACTTCACGCCCTGGCGCTCCAGCTCCTTGGCGTACTTGTTGATCGTCTCGACCTCGTCCTTGAACGTGAGGCCCTTGACGCCCTCGGCGGTGACGACGCCCGGCGTGTCCTCCAGGGTCACACCGATGAAGCCGACCTTGACGCCGTCCTTCTTCCACACCCAGTAGGGCTTGAGGATCGGCTTGCCGGTCTTCTCGTCGAGCACGTTCGCCGCGAGGTACGGGAAGTCGGCGCCCTGGAACTCCTTCCCCTCGACGTAACAGCCGTCGGTGGGGTGGCAGCCGCCGTTCTGCAGCCGGGCCAGTTCCTTGGCGCCCTCGTCGAACTCGTGGTTGCCGACGCTCGTGACGTCGAGGTCCAGCTTGTTCAGCGCCTCGATGGTGGGCTCGTCGTGGAAGAGGCCCGAGAGCAGCGGGGAGGCGCCGACCATGTCGCCGCCGGCCGCGGTGATGGAGTACTTGTTGCCCTTGCGCGCCTGGCGCAGGTGCGTGGCCAGGTACTCGACACCACCGGCGTCGACGGTCGTCGTCGTGCCGTCCTCGTGCTGGTGCGTGACGCGCCCGGAGGAACCGGACGGCGGCTCCAGGTTGCCGTGCAGGTCGTTGAACGACAGCAGCTGCACGTCCTGGTAGCGGCCCGGCTGGGAGGTGCCGGGCGTGCCGTGGCCCGGCTCGTGCTGCGCCCCCGACTCACCGGCGGAGGCCGGGAGCGCGGCGACGAGGGCACCGACGGTGGTGAGGCCGGCGGCCGCGGTGAGGATGCGGTGCGTGCGGCGTCTGCCGTGGTGCCGATGGGGTGTGGCGGACATCTGCCCCCCTGGGATCTGGATGAGATGAAGACGAATGGGCCCCGTCCGGCGCAGCCTAAGGTCAACGCGCGTAGCGCGACAGGGGGTTCCTGGTTACGGCCTGGTGACCGCCGAGCATGATCCACCATGAACAGGACAAGGTGGCACACGGGCCTGGCACCGTCCCCGCCCGGCGCGCACGCTGATCCCACGTCTCGCGGATGCCGTTCCCGTGTTCCGCGGATGCCGTCCTCACGTCTCCCGGATGCTGTCCTCACGTCTCCCGGATGCCGTCCTCACGTCTCCCGGATGCCGTCCTCACGTCTCCCGGATGCTGTCCCCGCGCGCCCGACCCGGCCTACTCTCGTAGGCATGACCAGCCGAGACACCACGGCCCCACGGGGCCCCGCCCGCAGCATCGAGAGCCTCGCCGCACCGAGCGCCGAACAGATCGAGACCGTGTCCGCCCTGCTCGCGGAGGCGGCCCGGACCGACGGGCAGATGGCGGTGTCCGAGCAGGGCCGGCTCCAGCTGCGCGGCGGCGAGCGCGAGGGCGTACGGCATCTGCTGCTCACCGCGAACGGCACCCTCGTCGGCTACGCGCAGCTGGAGGACACCGACCCGGTCGAGGCCCCGGCCGCCGAGCTGGTCGTGCACCCCGCCCACCGCGGTCACGGCCACGGGCGCGCCCTCGGTGCCGCGCTGCTCGCGGAGTCCGGCAAGCGGCTGCGGGTGTGGGCGCACGGCGGGCACTCCGCCGCCCGGCACCTCGCCCAGGTCCTGGGCCTCACCCTCTTCCGCGAGCTGCGCCAGATGCGCCGCCCGCTGGACGGCTTCGACCCGCCGGAGCCGGCGCTGCCCGAGGGCGTCACGGTCCGCGCCTTCGTCCCCGGCAAGGACGACGCCGCCTGGCTCGCGGTGAACGCCGAGGCCTTCGCCCACCACCCCGAGCAGGGCTCCCTGACCCAGCGCGACCTCGACGACCGCAAGGCCGAGCCGTGGTTCGACCCGTCCGGCTTCTTCCTCGCGGAACGCGGCGGCGAGGTGATCGGGTTCCACTGGACCAAGGTGCACGAGCGGGAGGGCCTCGGCGAGGTGTACGTGGTCGGCGTGCGGCCCGACGCGCAGGGCGGCGGCCTCGGGCGGGCGCTCACCACCATCGGCCTGCGGCACCTCGCCGGGCGGGGCCTGCCGACCGCGATGCTGTACGTCGACGCGGACAACAAGGCCGCGGTGACCGTGTACGAGCGGCTGGGCTTCGTCACGCACGAGACGGACCTGATGTACCGCACGGAGACCTGAGCGGTCTGAGCGGTCTGAGCGATCTGAGCGGCCGAACCACCGCAGACGCCTCAGACGCTCCCCAAGGGGGCGGCGCGCTTGACGCCGCCCCCTTCTTTGCACCACCCTTTCACTACTCAATTAGTGAAAGGGTGGTGCAGCAAGTGGTCGACTACCGCATCGACCGGCGCAGTGGCGTCGCCACCTACCTCCAGATCGTCCAGCAGACCAAACAGGCCCTGCGCCTCGGCCTGCTGGAACCCGGCGACAAGCTGCCCACGGCCCGCGAGGTCGTGCAGGCCACCGCGATCAATCCGAACACCGTGCTCAAGGCCTACCGCGAGCTGGAGCGCGAGGGCCTGGTCGAGGCCCGCCGCGGCCTCGGCACGTTCGTACGGAAGTCCCTGGGCACCGCCCCGGCCGACTCCCCGCTCCGCGCGGAACTGCACGCCTGGGCGGACCGGGCCCACGCCGCCGGACTCGAACGGGACGACGTGGCGGCACTCTTCACCGCCGTACTCGACCAGCGATTCCCGCACGACCACGTACAGCACGACGAACAGCACAACAAGGGGGACAAGGCATGACCGACACCGCCATCGAGGCGGCCGGACTGGGCAAGACGTTCGGGCGGCGGCGGAAACGGGCGCTGCACGAGTGCGCCTTCCGGCTGCCGGCGGGGAGCGTGTGCGCGCTCATCGGACCGAACGGCGCCGGCAAGTCGACGCTGCTCGCCCTCGCCGCCGGACTGCTGCGGCCCACGGAGGGCACGGTCACCGTGCTCGGCACGACCCCGGCGGCGGCCCGCGAGCGCGTCGCGTACGTCGCCCAGGACAAGCCCCTGCACCGGCAGCTCACCATCGCCGACACCCTGCGCATGGGCCGGGACCTCAACCCGGGGCGCTGGGACGCGGCCGTCGCCGAGCGCCTCGTCACGGACGGCGGCCTCGACCCGGCCGCCAAGGTCCGCACCCTCTCCGGCGGCCAGCGCACCCGCGTCGCGCTCGCCCTCGCCCTCGGCAAGCGGCCCGAACTGCTGCTCCTGGACGAGCCGATGGCCGACCTCGACCCGCTCGCCCGGCATGAGCTGATGGGCGCCCTGATGGCGGACGCCGCCGAGCACGGCACGACGGTCGTGATGTCCTCGCACGTGATCGCCGAGCTGGAGGGCTCCTGCGACCACCTGCTCCTCGTCGGTGGCGGCCGGGTGCGGCTCGCGGGCCCCGTCGACGACCTGCTCGCCGCCCACGCCCTGGTCACCGGGCCGGACGGCGACCTCGCCCCGCACACGGTGGTCGAGTCCCGGGTGACCGGACGGCAGCTCACCGCGCTCGTCCGCCCGGCGGGCCCCATCGGCGCGGGCCTGCGGTCCGGCGAACCGTCGCTGGAGGAACTGGTGCTCGCCCACCTCCGCTCACCGGACGCCCCCGCACTCACCCTGACCGACGAGCGCCGGGAGGCCGCCGCATGAGCACCGTGTCCGCCGAGGCGACGACCGCCGGGGCAACGACCGCGGAGGCCCCGTCCACCCCCTTCCGGGGCCTGGTCCGGACCGTGCTGCGCCTGCACCGCTCGGCCCTGTGGTTCTGGGTGCTGTTCCTGGCCGTGGCGGCCGGGGCCCTGCTGTGGGCGTACGGGCCGGGGTCCGACGCCGCCTGGCAGGAGTACCGGACGGCGGGCTGCGCCCAGGGCGGGCTCAGCCCGGGCTGCAACACCAGAGTCCCCGCGTACCAGTGGTTCTTCACGGTGACCGATACCGCCTCCGAGCTGCTGTACTCCGTACCGCTGCTGACCGCCGCCTGGGCGGGCTCGGCCCTGATCGGCCGCGAAATAGAGAACGGCACGACGGCCGTCGTCTGGACCCAGTCGGTGTCCCCGGCCCGCTGGCTGGCGGCCAAGCTCGCCGTGCCGGCCGCGCTCCTCGTCGCCGGAACGGCCGTCCTCAGCCTGCTGCACCGTACTGTGTGGTCGGCCGACCGCGAACTGTGGGACAGCATGGGCCTGGAGTGGCACGAGGGAAGCATCTACACCGCCAATGGCACCCTCCTCACCGCCTACACCCTGCTCGGCCTGGCCGTCGGCGTCCTCGCGGGCCTGATCGTGCGGAGCGCCCTGCCCGCCCTCGCCGGCGCCGCCATCGGCTTCGCGGTACTGCTGAACGTGATCGACTCCCTGCGCACCCACCTCTGGCCGGTCGAGACCCTGACCCGCGAGGACGGCTACCCGGACTACATCGGGATGGTGGTGGGCGACGGCGCCCTCACCTCCACCGGCGCCCGCGTCTCCGACCCGATCTGCGTGGACGACGCCGCCTGCCTGGCCCGGCACGACGTCGTCGGCTTCTACCGCGACTACCACCCGTCCTCGCACTTCTGGCCGCTCCAGCTCATGGAGACCGGCATCGTGCTCGCCGTCGCCGCCGTGGCCGTCGCCGCCGCGTTCGCCCTGCTCCGCCGCCGTACGGCCTGACCGGGCGGCGCCTGCCGGTACGCCGGCCCACGAGGGGAGGACCCCCGCGGTCCTCCCCTCGCTATCCCATACGTCATGTCCTCTTAACCAGCGATTCAGACGGCCTTGCAACGCTCGCTCAATGAATCCCGCCGTACCCGAGCCCTCGCCGCCCCCACAGAACGGGGAGAGCGCGGGGAGCGGCCCGTTTCTCGCCGCGCTCCCGCCAGCCCGTTCCGACGCGCCCGTGTCCCCCTCGGCGCGGAACAATGGGGCCATGAGCCAGCCCAACGCCCAGGCGCCCGCCCCGGTCCAGCACCCGCAGCCCTCCGTGGGCTCCATAGCCGCACACCGTCCGCACACGGTGGCCGCGGCCGTGTCCGACCTGGAGCCCGACCTCGACGCCGACCTCGACATCTACGAGGAGTCGACGGACGGCGCCGAGCTGCCCCAGGGCCGCTTCCTGGACCGGGAGCGCAGCTGGCTCGCGTTCAACGAGCGCGTCCTCGAACTCGCCGAGGACCCGGCCACGCCGCTGCTCGAACGGGCGAACTTCCTGGCGATCTTCGCCAGCAACCTGGACGAGTTCTTCATGGTCCGGGTCGCGGGTCTGAAGCGCCGTATCGCCACCGGCGTGGCCACCCGCTCCGCCTCCGGGCTCCAGCCGCGCGAGGTCCTGGAGATGATCTGGGCGCGCTCGCGCGAGCTGATGGCACGTCACGCCGCCTGCTACCAGGAGGATGTGGCTCCGGCGCTCGCCGACGAGGGCATCCACCTGGTCCGCTGGAACGAGCTGACGGAGAAGGAGCAAGCACGTCTCTTCACGCTCTTCCGCCACCAGATCTTCCCGGTGCTGACCCCGCTCGCCGTCGACCCCGCGCACCCCTTCCCGTACATCTCCGGCCTCTCGCTCAACCTCGCGGTCGTCGTACGGAACCCGGTCAGCGGCCACCGCCACTTCGCGCGCGTCAAGGTGCCGCCGCTGCTGTCCCGCTTCCTGGAGGCCTCCCCGAACCGCTACGTGCCGATCGAGGACGTCATCGCGGCCCACCTGGAGGAGCTCTTCCCGGGCATGGAGGTGCTGGAGCACCACACCTTCCGGCTCACCCGGAACGAGGACCTGGAGGTCGAGGAGGACGACGCCGAGAACCTGCTCCAGGCCCTGGAGAAGGAGCTCATGCGGCGCCGCTTCGGGCCGCCGGTGCGCCTGGAGGTCGAGGAGTCCATCGACCGGTACGTCCTGGACCTGCTGGTACGGGAACTGAAGATCTCCGAGGCCGAGGTGTACCCGCTGCCGGGCCCGCTCGACCTCACGGGCCTGTTCGGCATCGCGGCGCTCGACCGGCCCGAGCTGAAGTACCCCAAGTTCATCGCGGGCACCCACCGCGACCTCTCCGAGGTGGAGTCGGCGTCGGCGCCCGACATCTTCGCCGCGCTGCGCGAGCGGGACGTGCTGCTGCACCACCCGTACGACTCGTTCTCCACCTCCGTGCAGGCGTTCCTGGAGCAGGCCGCGGCCGACCCGGACGTCCTCGCCATCAAGCAGACCCTGTACCGGACCTCGGGCGACTCGCCCATCGTCGACGCGCTCATCGACGCCGCCGAGTCCGGCAAGCAGGTCCTCGTCCTGGTCGAGATCAAGGCCCGCTTCGACGAGCAGGCCAACATCAAGTGGGCCCGGAAGCTGGAGGAGGCCGGCTGCCACGTCGTGTACGGGCTGGTCGGCCTGAAGACGCACTGCAAGCTGTCGCTGGTGGTGCGCCAGGAGGGCGAGACCCTGCGCCGCTACTCCCACGTCGGCACCGGCAACTACCACCCCAAGACGGCCCGCCTCTACGAGGACCTGGGCCTGCTGACCGCCGACCAGCAGGTGGGCGCCGACCTTTCCGACCTGTTCAACCGGCTCTCCGGCTACTCCCGCCGCGAGACCTACCGCCGGCTCCTGGTGGCCCCCAAGTCGCTGCGCGACGGCCTGGTCTCCCGGATCAACAAGGAGATCCAGCACCACCGCGCCGGCCACCCCGCGTGCGTCCGCATCAAGGTCAACTCGATGGTGGACGAGGCGGTCATCGACGCCCTGTACCGCGCCTCGCAGGCGGGCGTCCCGGTGGACGTGTGGGTGCGCGGCATCTGCGCGGTGCGGCCCGGCGTCCCGGGTCTGTCGGAGAACATCCGGGTGCGGTCCGTGCTCGGCCGCTTCCTGGAGCACTCGCGGGTGTTCGTGTTCGGCAACTGCGGCGAGCCCGAGGTGTGGATCGGCAGCGCCGACATGATGCACCGCAACCTCGACCGCCGTATAGAGGCACTGGTACGGGTCACCGACCCGGCCCACCGGGCGGCCCTCGACCGGCTGCTGGAGACCGGCATGTCCGACACGACCGCCTCCTGGCACCTCGACCAGGACGGCGAGTGGACCCGGCACGCGACGGACGCCGAGGGCCAGCCCCTGCGCAACGTCCAGGAGATGCTCATTGACGCCCGGAGGCGCCGGCGTGGCACAGCGACACCTTGACCCCATGGACCCGGCGACCGGGTCCCCCGCGGCCGATGTCCTCCCGGACTACCTGCGGGCCCAGGCCACGGAGTTCCTCCGGGCGCTGCGCGCCCACCGGGAGGCCGGGAGCAACGGGGGCGCCCCCGCCCGGTCCAGGCCGGCCGCGGGAACGGGAGCGGCCGGGGGCCGGGCACCCGGTACGGGCGACCACGGCGGCGAGGACACCGCCGACGCGGTCCTCGCCCTGCGCCGCTCGGCCCGCCGGATCAGCGGCACCCTGCACACGTTCCGGCCGCTGCTCGACGCCGCCTGGTCCGAGCACATCCGGCCCGAGCTGGCCTGGCTGTCCGGCACCCTGGCCCGCGAGCACGCGTACGCGGCCCGGCTGGAGCGCCTGGTCGCGGCCCTGAACCGGCTGTCGGGGGCGGCGGCCTTCCCCACCCAGCCCCGGGGCACCGCGCAGTCGGCGGGTGACGCCACCGCGAAGGGCAGTCTGACGGTCGGCGCCGCCAAGGCCGGTGCCCTCCTCGACCGGCAGCTCACCCTCGCCCGCACCCGCGCCCACTCGGCGGCGCTCCAGGCGCTCGGCTCGTCCCGCTTCCACGCGGTCGCCGACAGCGTGGCCGTCCTCGCCAGCGAGGTGCCCCTCGCCCCCGCCGCGGCCGGCGCCGAGCTGCGCCCCCTCGCCGACGCCGCGCACGAGCGGCTGTGCGACGCGGTCGCCGCCCTGCCCCTGGTCACCGCGGGCCTGCCCTACAACGCCGAGGCGCTCGTCCACGGCCTCTCCCCCGACCCCGCCCCGCACCCCCAGGACGCGCCCTGGCACCAGGTCCGCCTGCTGCTGCGCCTGTACCGCTACTCCCGTGAGGTCCTGCACGGCCGCGACACCCTCGACGACGTACGCCTGCTCGCGGCGGGCGAGGCCCTGAACCGGCACCGGGACGCCTCCGAGGCGGCGGCCGCGGCGGCGTCGGCGGCCCGCACCCCGCGCATCGCCCCGGCGACGGCGTACGCGCTCGGCGTCCTCCACGCCGACCAGCGCCACGAGGTGGAGGCGGCCCGGTTCGCGTTCCAGCAGTGCTGGCAGAAGGAGGCGGTGAGCACCGCGTGAGCGACGACGGCACGATCCTCGCGGCGGGCTGCGTCCTGTGGCGCCGCTCCGCCCCGTCCGGGACGCTGGAGCTCTGCCTGGTCCACCGGCCCAAGTACGACGACTGGTCGTTCCCGAAGGGCAAGCTGAAGCACGGTGAGGACCCGCTGGCCGGTGCCCTGCGCGAGGTCGAGGAGGAGACCGGCCGGCGCTGCGCGCCCGGCCCCCGCCTCGCCACGTCCCACTACCTCGTCGACGGCCGTCCCAAGCAGGTGAGTTACTGGTCGGCCGAGGCGCTCGGCGGCCGTTTCGAGCCGAGCCGCGAGGTGGACCGTGTCGTCTGGCTGCCGGCGGCCGAGGCCCGTGAGCGCCTCACCCAGCCCCGTGACCGTGACCTGGTGGACGAGCTGCTGACGGTCCTCCAGCGGGCCTAGGACGGTTCCGCGTCCACGCGTCCCTCGCTGCGTCCCTCCGCGTGCTCCAGGTGTTCCGCCGCGTCCGCCCGCGCCCGGCTCCGCGCCCTGCGCGCCGGTCCCCGCCAGCCGCAGGTGCACCGGGCCAGACAGAACCGCCCCTGCTCGACGGTGGTCGGATGGTGCTCCTGAAAGGGGGTGATCTCGTCCTGCTGCGCCACGGCGGGCACGTTACCCGCCGTAGGTGAACGGCCGACCGGGCGCGTGACGGTCGCCCCCGCTCCGTCGTTGACCCGGCGACGACAGGCCCGGGACCGACCGGCTGGGGGTTGAGACCATGGTGGCGCGGCAGCACAGGACGGTCCCGGGGGCTCTCCCGCTCGGGCGACGCCGGGTGTGGACGAGGGCGGGCGCGGCGGCCGCCGCGGCGGGACTCGTCATGGTGTGCGGCGCCGGCTGCCGGTCCATCCCGCTCACCAGTGACGCGCGCGGCGCCGCCGACCCCGTCGGACTGCTGCAGCGGGCCGCGGACACCCTGGAGCGCGCGGGCACCTCCAAGGTCCGTACGTCCATGGAGATGGCCACCGGAGGCACCCGTGTCACCATCCGCGGCGCGGGCGTGTACGACTACGCCGAGCGGCTCGGCCGGCTCCAGGTGCGGCTGCCGCAGGACGCCGCCGGGTCCTCCGAGCGCCGCCCCATCACGGAACTCCTCGCGCCGGGCGCCCTGTACATGAAGAACCGCGGCGCCGGGGTGCCCGCCGACAAGTGGGTCCGCGTCGACACGGCCGGCCTCTCCGACGGCAACCTCGTCACCGGCGGCGCCACCGACCCGCTCGCCGCGGCCGAGGTGCTGCGCGGCACCCGGACGGCCCGTTACGTCGGCGAGAGCGAGGTCGGGGGCACCGCGGTGCGCCACTACCGGGGCACCGCGGATCTCGCGCGCGCCGCCGAGCAGGCGTCGAAGGGCAACCGGGCACCGTTGCGGGCGGCAGCGAAAGGGTTCGCCAGCCCCACGGTCCGGTTCGACGCGTACCTCGACGACCAGGGCCGCGTCCGCGAGGTGCGCCACCGGTTCAGCTTCCTCAACGGGCGGCACGACGGCGCGGTCCCGGTCGCGGTCGCCTCCACGACCCTGCTGTACGACTTCGGCGTCCCCGTCTCCGTACGGCTGCCGGAGCCGGCGGACATGTACGCGGGGAAGATCGCCGAGAACTGACCGGCCCGGCGGACGGATGGCCGGGCCACGCGGATGACGCCCGGTCGGATCCCGCCGGAATAGCCCACCTGGGCCATGCGCGGTATGGAGGGCGCTCCCTACTCTAGGAAGTCGGTAACGACGGAGAAGAGGTGAGGCACGTGGCTCCGGCAGGCGGTACGGCGGTTCAGGACCACGTGGCCCTCGCCGAGATCGAGCTGTGCGGCGAGCTGATCATCGCGGCCTCGGCCGCGCGCGGGGACCGGCTGAGCCCGGACCGCATCGACGAGGTCCTGCGGGTCCGCGAGGAGCCGGCGCACGACGCACGCGACTCCCGCGGCTCCCGTGAGGACACCCCGAGGCGCCGGGGCGCTTAGGTGCCCTCCCGGTCGCGTGCGCGAGCGGCCGGTGCGCCCGGCCGCCGCCGTACGGACCCTCAGGTGCGCAGCAGCCGCCCGATCGCCTTCGTGGCCTCCTCGACCTTCGCGTCGATCTCGCCCCCGCCCTTGAGCGCGGCGTCCGCGACGCAGTGGCGCAGATGCTCCTCCAGCAGCTGGAGGGCGAAGGACTGCAGGGCCTTGGTGGAGGCCGAGACCTGGGTGAGGATGTCGATGCAGTAGACGTCCTCGTCGACCATCCGCTGCAGACCCCTGATCTGGCCCTCGATCCGGCGGAGACGCTTGAGGTGTTCATGCTTCTGATGGTGGTACCCGTGGACACCCCGGTCGTGATCGGTGACCACGGTGTCGGGGGTGTCCTCGGAGGGCGCCGTCGCGCCGGCCTCGGTGGTCGTCATCGCGTCCTCCCACAGACGTAAGCGGCGTATACCCCAGGTAGGTATATGGTAACGAATTTTGCTGGGTAGGGGCTCCTTGGCCGAGGACCCACCCACAGCCGCAGAACCGGCGGCGCCGCCCCCCTGCTGATCGCTCTGCCTGATGGGCGACACTGGGGACGGCCCGTTAGCCGTGGCCGAATGTTGCGCCTAGCATCAGCCTGACCGAACCGAAGCACCCCGAGGACCCCACGTGCGCTTTCGTCTGACCCCCAGGGAGACGAGCTTCTACGACATGTTCGCCGCGTCCGCGGACAACATCGTCACGGGCTCCAAGCTCCTGATGGAACTGCTCGGGGCGGACGCTCCCGCCCGGGCCGAGATCGCAGAGCGTATGCGGGCCGCGGAGCACGCCGGTGACGACGCCACGCATGCGATCTTCCACCAGCTGAACTCCTCGTTCATCACGCCGTTCGACCGCGAGGACATCTACTCCCTCGCGTCGTCCCTCGACGACATCATGGACTTCATGGAGGAGGCCGTCGACCTGGTCGTCCTCTACAACATCGAGGAGCTGCCCAAGGGCGTCGAGCAGCAGATCGAGGTGCTGTCGCGGGCCGCCGAGCTCACGGCCGAGGCCATGCCGAACCTGCGGACCATGGACAACCTCACCGAGTACTGGATCGAGGTCAACCGGCTGGAGAACCAGGCGGACCAGATCCACCGCAAGCTGCTCGCCCACCTCTTCAACGGCAAGTACGACGCCATCGAGGTGCTCAAGCTCAAGCAGATCGTGGATGTGCTGGAGGAAGCGGCGGACGCGTTCGAGCACGTGGCGAACACGGTGGAGACCATCGCGGTCAAGGAGTCCTGACCCGTCCATGGACACCTTCGCTCTGGTCGTGACCATCGGGGTCGCGCTCTTCTTCACCTACACGAACGGCTTCCACGACTCGGCGAACGCGATCGCGACCTCGGTCTCGACGCGGGCGCTGACGCCGAGGGCCGCGCTGGCCATGGCCGCGGTCATGAACCTGGCGGGCGCCTTCCTCGGCAGCGGCGTGGCCAAGACGGTCAGTGAGGGCCTGATCGAGACCCCCGAGGGCTCCAAGGGGATGGGCATCCTCTTCGCGGCGCTCGTGGGCGCGATCGCCTGGAACCTGATCACCTGGTACTTCGGCCTGCCGTCGTCCTCCTCGCACGCCCTGTTCGGCGGCATGGTGGGCGCGGCGCTGGCGGGCGGGACGACCGTCTACTGGCACGGCGTGGTCGACAAGATCGTCATCCCGATGTTCGTCTCCCCGGTGGTGGGCCTGCTGGCCGGCTACCTGGTGATGACGGCCATCCTGTGGATCTTCCGCCGGGCCAACCCGCACAAGGCCAAGCGCGGCTTCCGTATCGCGCAGACCGTGTCGGCGGCCGGCATGGCCCTCGGCCACGGCCTCCAGGACGCCCAGAAGACGATGGGCATCGTGGTGATGGCCCTGGTCATCGCCGACGTCGAGGACTACGGCGACCCGATCCCGGTCTGGGTGAAGGTCGCCTGTGCGCTCATGCTCTCGCTCGGTACGTACGCGGGCGGCTGGCGCATCATGCGCACGCTGGGCCGCAAGATCATCGAGCTGGACCCGCCGCAGGGTTTCGCTGCGGAGACGACCGGTGCGTCGATCATGTTCACCACGTCGTTCCTCTTCCACGCGCCGATCTCCACGACCCATGTCATCACCTCGTCGATCATGGGCGTGGGTGCGACGAAGCGGGTGAACGCGGTCCGCTGGGGCGTGGCCAAGAACATCGTCCTCGGCTGGTTCATCACGATGCCGGCGGCCGCCGTGGTGGCGGCGGTCTGCTACGGGCTGGTGCACCTGGTGAGCTGACAGCTCCACGACGACGCAGAAGGGCCCGCCCCCCGGGAGCCAGGGGGCGGGCCCTTCTCGTTCCTCGCGGTGGCACCGCCATGCAGCACCGCGAGGCGTTCCGGACGCGGCGGAGCGCCGGTCGGGACCGGTCAGCCGAAGCGGCCGGAGATGTAGTCCTCCGTGGCCTGGACCGACGGGTTGGAGAAGATGCGCTCCGTGTCGTCGATCTCGATCAGCTTGCCGGGCTGGCCGACCGCCGCCAGGTTGAAGAACGCCGTACGGTCGGAGACGCGCGCCGCCTGCTGCATGTTGTGGGTCACTATGACGATCGTGAACCGTTCCTTCAGCTCGCCGATCAGGTCCTCGATCGCCAGCGTGGAGATCGGGTCGAGGGCCGAGCAGGGCTCGTCCATCAGCAGGACGTTGGGCTCGACCGCGATCGCGCGGGCGATGCACAGACGCTGCTGCTGACCGCCGGACAGACCGGAGCCCGGCTTGTTCAGGCGGTCCTTGACCTCGTTCCAGAGGTTCGCGCCCTTGAGGGACTTCTCGACGATGTCGTCGAGCTGGGACTTCTTGTACTTGCCGTTCAGCTTCAGGCCCGCCGCCACGTTGTCGTAGACGGACATGGTGGGGAAGGGATTCGGGCGCTGGAAGACCATGCCGACCTCACGCCGCACGGACACCGGGTCGATCCCGGCCCCGTACAGGTTCTCGTCGTCGAGCATGACCTTGCCCTCGACGCGCCCGCCGGGCGTCACCTCGTGCATCCGGTTCAAGGTGCGCAGGAAGGTCGACTTGCCGCAGCCGGACGGGCCGATGAAGGCCGTCACGGAGCGGGGCTCGACGGTCATCGAGATGTCCTCGATGGCCAGGAAGGAGCCGTAGTAGGCGTTGAGGCCGCTGACATCGATGCGCTTGGCCATGTGAATCACTGCTTCTTTCGAGGGGGGAAAGCTGGTCGCTGTGGCCGCGTCAGCGACCGGTCTTCGGGGCCTTCCAGCGGGCGATGCCGCGGGCCGCCATGTTGAGGATCATGATGAAGGCGATGAGGACGAGCGCCGCCGCCCAGGCCCGGTCGTACGCCGCACCGGCGCCGCCGCTGTTCGCGTACTGCAGGTAGATGTACACCGGCAGCGAGGCCTGCGGGTCGGAGAACGGGTTGGTGTTGATGAGCGGCGTCACCCACACCAGCAGCAGCACAGGGGCGGTCTCACCGGCGATACGGGCGATCGCGAGCATCACACCGGTGGTGATACCGCCGATGGAGGTCGGCAGAACCACCTTGAGGATGGTCCGCCACTTCGGCACGCCCAGCGCCAGCGAGGCCTCGCGCAGCTCGTTCGGCACGAGCTTGAGCATCTCCTCGGTGGAGCGGACGACGACCGGCAGCATCAGGATGGTCAGCGCCATGGAGCCGGCGAAGCCGGAGTAGCCCATGCCGAAGGTGATGATCCACAGGCTGAGGATGAACAGACCCGCGACGATCGACGGGATGCCCGTCATGACGTCGACGAAGAAGGTGACGGCCTTGGCCAGCTTGCCCCGGCCGTACTCGACCAGGTAGATCGCGGTCAGCACACCGATCGGCACGGAGATCAGCGCGGCGAGACCGACCTGCTCCAGGGTGCCGATGATGGCGTGGTAGATGCCGCCGCCGGGCTCCTTGTCGCCCACGATGCCCATCGAGTGGGTGAGGAAGTACCCGTCGAGGACCTTCACACCGCGCCGGACGGTCTCCCAGATGAGGGAGGCCAGCGGCACGACGGCCAGGATGAACGCGACCCACACCAGACTGGTCGCCACCCGGTCCTTGGCCTGCCGGCGCCCCTCGACCTTGGCGGCGATGGCGTACGAGCCGAGGACGAACAGGATCGCGGCGATCAGGCCCCACTGGATGTCGCTGTCCAGCCCGGCCACGGCGCTGATGCCGATGCCGAGGACGATCGAGCCCGCCGCGGTCGCCCAGGGGAACCACTTGGGCAGCGTCGCGCCGCGCAGGCTGCTGCCCGGGCGCTTGTCGGAAAGGGATGCGTGGCTCATGCGTTGGCCCCCGAGTACTCCTTGCGGCGGGCGATGATCATGCGGGCCGCACCGTTGACCAGCAGCGTGATGACGAAGAGCACCAGACCGGAGGCGATGAGCGCGTCCCGGCCCAGCGGGTTGGCCTCGTTGAACTTGCTGGCGATGTTCTGGGCGAAGGTGCCGCCGCCGTAGTCGAGCAGGCTGACCTGGATGTCGAAGAGCGGGGAGAGGACCATCGCGACCGCCATGGTCTCGCCGAGCGCGCGGCCGAGGCCGAGCATCGAGGCGGAGATGATGCCGGAGCGGCCGAAGGGCAGGACGGACATCCGGATGACCTCCCAGCGCGTGGCGCCGAGGGCCAGGGCCGCCTCCTCGTGCATCTGCGGGACCTGCCGGAAGACCTCACGGCTCACGTTGGTGATGATCGGCAGGATCATGATCGCGAGCAGGATGCCGACGGTGAACAGCGAGCGGGGCGCGCCGCCCTGCCACGAGAGGATGCCGGTCCAGCCGAAGTAGTCGTCCAGCCAGCCGTAGAGGCCGTCCAGCTTCGGTACGAGGACGAGGATGCCCCACAGGCCGTACACGATGGACGGCACGGCGGCGAGCAGGTCGATCACGTAGGCGACGACGCCGCCGAGCTTGCGCGGGGCGTAGTGCGTGATGAACAGGGCGATGCCGACCGAGACCGGGACCGCGATGGCCATGGCGATGATCGACGACACGATGGTGCCGAAGGCCAGGACCGCGATGCCGAACATCGGCGGGCTGCCGGTGGGGTTCCACTCGAAGGTGGTGAAGAAGTTGGCCTCGTCCTTGCTGATCGCGACCGCGGCGCGGTAGGTCAGGAAGACGGCGATGGCCGCCATGACCACCAGCAGGAAGATGCCGGAGCCGCGCGAGAGGCCGAGGAAGATCCGGTCTCCGGGGCGGGTGGTGGCCCGTGCGGCGCGCTTCTGTTCGGCGGCCGGAGGCTGGGCGGGAAGGGGAGGAGCTGTGGTGTTCGTAGAAATATCCATCGGGTTCTCCGGTCTGCGGAGCCACGTGGGGGGCGGCTCACGAGGGAGCTCACGCGCGAGCGGGCTCCTGGCGGCGGTGCACCGGACGGTGCGGGCCCGCCCTCGGGGGACGGGCCCGCACACTCAGGTCAGCTCAGGCTCGAGACGGTCTCGCGAACCTTGGTGATGATCTCGTCGGGGATCGGGGCGTAGCCGGCGTCCGACAGCTGCGCCTGGCCGTCCTCGGAGGCGATGTAGTTCAGGAAGGACTTGGTGGCGGGCAGGGTCTCCGCCTTGTTGCCCTTCTCGCAGACGATCTCGTAGGTGACCAGGGTGATCGGGTAGGCACCCTCGGCGGACGGCGTGTAGTTCAGCTCCAGCGCGAGGTCCTTGCCCGTGCCGACGACCTTGGCCTCGGTGATGGACTTGGTGGCGTTCTCGGTGGTGGCCTTGACCGGCTCGGCGGCCTCGGTCTTGATGTCGACCGTCTTGATGCCGTCCGTGGCGTAGGAGAGCTCCATGTAGGAGATCGCGCCGGGGGTCTGCTGCACCTGCTGGGCGACGCCCGAGGAGCCGTTCGCCGACTGGCCGCCCTTGGCCTGCCAGGCCTTCTCGGGCTCGTACGTCCAGTCCTTGGGGGCCGCGGCCTTCAGGTACTTGGTGAAGTTCTCCGTGGTGCCGGACTCGTCCGAGCGGTGGAAGGCCTGGATCTTGAGGTCGGGCAGCTTCGCGTCGGGGTTGAGCTTCGCGATCGCCTCGTCGTTCCAGTTGGTGATCTTGCCGTCGAAGATCTTGGCGAGGGTGGCGGCGTCCAGGGTGAGGGTGTCGACGCCCGTCACGTTGAAGCCGACGGCGATCGGGCCGACCACCATCGGCAGGTCGACGGCCTGGCTGTCGGTGCAGACCTTCTTGGACTCGGCGATCTCCTCGGAGTCCAGCGCGGAGTCGGAACCGGCGAAGGCCGTCTGGCCCTGCAGGAACGCGGTGATGCCGGCGCCCGAACCGGTCGGGTTGTAGTTGATCTGCACCTCGGGGCAGGCGGTCCGGTACGCCTTGATCCAGGCGTCGACGGCGTTCTTCTGCGCGGAGGAGCCGGACGCCTGCAGCTGCCCCTTGGCGTCACCGCAGTCGATGTTGCTCTTGGTGGCGGCCGCGCTGCTGTCGCCGCCCTCGGTACCGGCCTCGTCGGAGCCGCACGCCGTCAGGGCCAGGGCGCTGGAGACGGCCACCGCGCCGAGGGAGAGGGCGCGGAGCCGGTTCTTGCGCTGAAGCTTCACTTTCGGAGTTCCTTCCAGGAGCCGCCGTCGAGGTGGCGGCGTGCGAAGTCGTCGTGTCAGCCGTGGGAGCCGTGCGCCGGGACCCCGTCGTGTCCCGCCCCCCGCCCTCAGGCTGCTCTCGTAGCGAGCCGCGCGCCGCGTTTTCGGCCCGCATCCCGCACCGGGTAGGGCCGAAATTAGGCAGAACAGGTGAAGTGGCCGATGGTCGAGAGTGAACGGCGGGTGAACCCCTGCCGTCGGCCCGGTGAGGTCACGGAACGCTCACATGGAGGACACGCGGCGATTGCGGGCCGGGGCCGGGGAGGCGGCCCGCACCAACCGGCACGGATGCCCACCTCGCCCCCACCGGGGACCACGATCCACCCACCGGGCGCCCGCGGAACCTCGCCGTCGGCGGCGGGGGGCCGGCTACCGAGCCGTGTGCCGCCACGACGCCGGAGCCGCCACCAGTTGGCCGGAAGTCGCCGGTGGCGGGCCGCGAGGAGACTGCGCGCGGTGGAACCCCCGTACACAGAGATCCGTCTCGCTCCACGGGACCGACGCAGGCGCAGCGGGAGGCGCACATGGAACGGCGCACGTTCATCGGCGGCACCGCCGCCGTCCTCACGGCGGCGGCCACGGCGGCGGTGACGACGGCCTGCAGCGGCGGCGGTCCGGCCGCTCCCCAGGACACCACCGGATCGACGGCCACCGACACCCCGACCGGTAAGGCCACGACCACGGCCACCGCCACGCCCACCCGCGCCGCCGCGGCCGACTGGCAGGCCCTCGCCGGTGACCTGGACGGTTCGCTCGTCCGCCCCGGCGACGACTCCTGGGGCACGGCCCGCCTGCTGTACAACACCCGCTTCGACGGCCTGAAGCCCGCCGCGATCGCCTATCCCTCCCACCCCGACGACATCGGCACCCTCCTCGCCTACGCCAGGAACCGTGACGTACGGGTCTCGATCCGCAACGGCGGCCACTCCTACGCCGGCTGGTCCTCGGGCGACGGCCGCCTGGTGATCGACGTGTCGGAGCTGGGCACGATCCGCGCCTCCGCGAACGAGGCGGTGATCGGCGCCGGCGCCAAGCTGATCGACGTCTACCGCGCCCTCGCCGCCAAGGGCGTCACCATCCCCGCCGGCTCCTGCCCGACGGTCGGCGTCTCCGGCCTCACGCTCGGCGGCGGCCACGGTGTCGCCTCCCGGGCGTACGGCCTGACCTGCGACAGCCTCACCCAGGTGACGTTGATCACCGCGGACGGCAAGCGGCACACGGCGAACGCCGGCGAGAACGAGGACCTCTTCTGGGCGCTGCGCGGCGCGGGCAACGGCAACTTCGGCGTGGTCACCGAGCTCCGCTTCCGCACCCACCCGGCACCCCGGTCCGTGACGGCCGACATGCGCTGGCCGTGGTCGAGAGCCGCCGACGTCGTCACGGCCTGGCAGGAGTGGGGCCCGGACCAGCCCGGCGAGATCTGGTCGGCGTGCCATCTGGCGAGCGCGGCGGGCGGCACCCCGTCGGTCTCCGTCACGGCCTTCTCCCTCGGCACGTACGGCGAGCTCCAGAACGCGGTGGACCGTCTGGCGGACCGGATCGGCGCACCGGCGAGCGGCGTCTCCCTGCGGCGGCGCTCCTACGAGGAGTCCATGGAGGTGTACGCGGGCTGCTCGTCCTTCGCCACGGACGCCCAGTGCCATCTGCCGGGCGCGACCCCGGGCCGTACGGCCGCGGGCGCCCTGGGCCGGGAGACGTACGCGGCCCGCTCCGACTTCTTCGACCGCTCGCTCCCGCCGGCGGGCGTGCAGGCCCTGCTCACCCGGATCTCCGGGGTGAGCGGCGGCACGGGCAGCATCGTGCTCACCGCGCTCGGCGGGAAGATCAACGAGGTGTCCCCCACGGCGACGTCGTTCGTCCACCGCCGCTCGCGCATGCTGGCCCAGTACCTCGTCTCCTGGCCTGCGGGCGGCTCCGGGACGGCGGCCGAGTCATGGCTCGCCTCGGCCCACCGGGCGATGTCCCGGTACGCGTCGGGCGCCGCGTACCAGAACTACACCGACCCCACGCTCACGGACTGGCGCGAGGCGTACTACGGGGAGGCGGCGTCCCGGCTGACGGCCGTGAAGAGGAAGTACGACCCGGAGAGGTTCTTCACGTTCCCGCAGGCGCTGTAGGGGCGCGGCGCCGTGCTCGTCTCCCTACGCGGCCAGGTCCCGCTGCCCCGCCGAGCCCGCCGAACCCGCCGTCGGCTCGACCCGGGCGTCCGCGACGACCCCGTTCCGTCCCCGCGCGCCACGGGCCCGGATCAGCCACCCCACCCGCGGCGACCGCTCGATCGCCTTCATCACCGGGGTGAGCAGCGCCATCGCCACCGGCGACAGCAGCAGGGCAACGGCCGTGCCGAGGGCGAAGCCGCCGATGACGTCCGTCGGGTAGTGCACGCCCATGTAGATCCGGAGCGTGCCGCCCAGCACACCGAAGAGGAGCCCGACGAGTCCCCACTTGCGGTTGGCGAGGAACAGGGCGACGCCCATCGCCATGGTGAGCGTGGCGTGATCGCTCACGAACGAGTAGTCGTTCTTGCCGTCGATCAGGACTTCCAGGCCCTCATGGTCCAGGAAGGGCCGTGGGCGCTCCACGAAGTTGCGTATCGGGACGTTGACCAGCACCGCGACACCCGCGGCCAGCGGTACCCACACGAGCGCGGCGACGGACGATGCGGCGTCCTCCGCGCCCCGCTTGCGCACACCCCACCAGCACCACAGCACGATGAGCACCGTGGCCAGGAGCAGGCCGTACTCACCGATGAACATCATGATGTGGTCGACCCAGCCCGGCGCGTCCTTGGCCAGGCCGTTGATGTCGTAGAGGAGCTCGACGTCGGGGTTGGACCCGGACTCGGCGAGATACGCCCCGGAGTGCGCTCCGGCTTGCGTTACGGACTCGGCGAGTGCACCAGCCATCGTGCAGCGGCCCCTTCGTCATCTGTTCCATGCTCCGCGGCGCACCCGTGTGTGCGCCGCTGCTGCCACCCCCGTGGTCGTAGAGCCACTCGACCCGCATGCGAACCTCTACCGCTACGTTCGCAAACGCGTCAATGCACTACTTCAAAGGAACGCACAGTCACCCTGACAACGTTCCACCCTCCACTGAATGATCACGCAGACGTTATCGAAGAGAGACACGTCTTCGCAGCTCAGCGCAGGGGTTTACGCGGTATTACGTGACATCAGATGGATGTCGGCAATGCTTTCGCGCCATCTTCGGTCACCCGGGTCGCCCCGAAGTAATCCGGGGTGTCGATCGGGTCGAAACGGATGACGGCTCCCGGCCGCGGCGCGTTGATCATGTACCCGCCGCCGACATAGATGCCCACGTGCCGGATGGCCCGCGAGTTCGTGAGGTCGTCGGAGAAGAACACGAGATCTCCCGGCATCAGCTCGTCCCGTTCCGGGTGCGGCCCGGCGTTGTACTGGTCGTTCGCGACGCGCGGCAGCTCGATCCCCACGCTCTCGTACGCGGCCTTGGTCAGCCCGGAGCAGTCGAAGCGCCCGCCCTGGTCGGCGGTGCCGTTGCCGCCCCAGAGGTAGGGCGTGCCCAGCTTCTTCTGCGCGTACGAGATGGCCGCGGCGGCCTGCTCCGACGGATCCACCCGGGCCACGGGCGCCGCGAAGCTCTCCGCCAGCGCCGTGATCCGCTTCACATAGTTCTGCGTCTCCTCGTACGGCGGGACACCGTCGTACCTGTTCACCGCGTCCGGCCCCGCGTTGTAGGCCGCGAGCATGTTCTCGGTGGGGTCACCGGAGGCGGTCTTCACATACCCGGCGAGGCTGCAGTCGTACGAGGCGGCCGAGGGAATCGCGTCCTTGGGGTCCCACACATCCCGGTCGCCGTCACCGTCGCCGTCGATTCCGTGGATGGCCCAGGTGCCCGGAATGAATTGCGCGATGCCCTGGGCGGCGGCCGGGCTCTGCGCCTTCGGATTGAACCCGCTCTCCTGGTACAACTGCGCGGCGAGCAGGGCGGGATTGATGGCGTCGCACAGATTGCCCCACCTCTGCACGAGCTTGTCGTACGCGGCGGGAACGGAACCCTTGGCGAGTGCGACGGGCCCGCCGCCGGCACCGTTGACGAGGTTCCCGGCGACGACGTACACCCCGACGACGAGCAGCATCACGAAGCTCAGCCCGGCACCGAGGGCGGCGACCGCCACGATCCATGCCTTACGCACCGTCAGCCGCCCTTCACCCTCTGGGAGTACACCGCAACGAAGTGTAAGGCGGTATGGCCAGCTGGGGAACGATCACTGACCTGGGCTTCGGCACTCGGCCCAAAGCAGCTTGCCCCCCTTGGACACACCGAGCTCCCGCAGCACGGACACACCCCAGGCATCGGCGCAGGCCCGGAGCAGATGAAGGCCGCGGCCGTGCTCCGCGTCTTCCGGCGGTACGTCGACGGGGGCACCCTGCTGGAAAGCGGCCGGAACTCGTGGGTCGGTGTCCCAGACGGCGACGACGAGCCGGCCGCCGGGTTGGAGGGACCGGATACGGAGGGCGTAGGGGCCGGCGGTGTGGAGGTGGGCGTTGGTGAGGAGCTCGGAGGCCAGGAGTTCGGCGGTGGGGAGGAGTTGGGCGAGACCGTGGGCGGTCAGGACGGTGCGGAGGGTGGCGCGGGCGACGCCGGGGGCCTTCGGGTCGCGGGGGAGGTGGAGGGTGTAGTTCCAGGACGGGGATACGGTGGCCATGGAAGTCTCCGATCACGGAGGGGAGTTGAGCGGTGACTTCAAGGTAGCGGCAAGGTTGTAAGTTGTTAGACCTGAAGGCTCAAAGTGCTTCAGTATTCAGGCTTGTGGGTGACACCACGGCCGAGGGAGAACCACGTTGGCCATGAGAGGCACCCCGACCGGACGTCAACTCCGACTGGGCACCGAACTCCGCAAGATGCGCGAGCGCGCGGGCCTGACCTCGACGCAGGCCGCGCAGCTCCTCGGCATCAGGCAGAACCAGGTCAGCAACATCGAGGCTGGTCGGCATGGGGTGAGTCCGGAGCGTTTGCGCACGATCGCCTGCCATTACGCCTGCTCGGATACGGCACTGGTCGAGGCACTGGCGGCCATGACTCCGGATCGGAAGCGGGGCTGGTGGGAGGAGTACCGCGAGTTGCTCCCCGCTCCGCTACTGGACCTCGCCGAAGTCGAGCACTACGGGTCTGCCCTGCGCACCGCGCACACATCAGGAATTCCCGGTCTCCTGCAGACCATGGACCACGCCCGTGAGGTCTTCCGTCAGGTCGTTCCCGAGCTGTCACCTCCAGAGGTGGAGCACCGCACGTCATTCCGGATCAAACGCCAGGGGATCATCTTCAACAATCGGAACCCCGTCCCCTACCAAGCGGTCATTCACGAGGCAGCACTGCGTATGCGGTTCGGCGGGCGCGATGTGGCCAGGAGGCAGCTCAAGCATCTACTCAAGATGAGTGAGCATCCCAACATCACCGTCTTGGTCATTCCGTTCGACGCCGGTGGCTTCCCGGGAGCCGGGCAACCTATCTACTACGTGCACGGGGCGGTGCCGCAGCTCGACACCGTCCAACTCGACCAAGCCCATGGAAGCACCCTGCTGGACGCTGAGGCGCAACTCGACAAGTACCGCCGAGTCCTGGACCGTCTGACAGCGCTCAGTCTGATCGAGACCGAGTCCCGGGCCCTCATCCACCACATCGTCCAGACCACCTGAGAGGTGAACGTGCCCACTCCCGCCTGGCAGAAGTCGTCCTACTGCGGCGAAGGCGAATCCTGCGTTCACATAGCCCGCACCTGGCAGAAGTCAGCTCACTGCTCCGAAGGCGAAGCCTGCGTACAGGTGGCCGCCACCCCCCACCCCACCATCCACCTCACCGAATCCGCCGACCCCACCCGGACCGTCCTCACCACCACCCCCCACGCCTTCCACTCCCTCCTCCGCACCCTCAAAAAGGAACGTCACCGTGGCTGACATCCCCACCGACCTCGACTGGATCCGAGCCGCCCCCGAGAACGCCACCGGCCCCGGCCCCTGGATCGAGATCGCCTTCGGCGAGGGGGACGACGACGAGGCACCCGTCTACCTCCGCGAGACCAGCGACCCAGCCACCGTCGTGACCACCAACCGCCGCAAGTGGGACGCCTTCGTCCTCGGCGTACAGGCGGGCGAGTTCGACCACTTCGTGGAGGGCGTCGAACTCGACGGAGTCGACGGCACGGCGCCGGCGCGGCCGGAAAAATGACCTGATCTCGATCAATATGCCGCTGGATCAGGCCAGCCGCACATGCTTATCGTCCCCCTACGCGAAGGGGGACCCCATGCTGCGCATCCATTTCACCGGCGAGGACCTGCGCAACATCACCGTCGCCGAGCACACCGATCCGCTCTGGGACGTGCTGCTGAGTCTGCACACACTGCAGGAGAAGGAAGGGTCACTCGTGTTCGGCGAGTGGCGGCGCAGAACACTCGCCGCGCTGCCCGCGTCGGCCCGGCTGCTCATGGAACTGGCCCGGCCGTGGGGCTACTCGCCCGACTTCCTCACGCCGGGCCGCGGCGAGGCGGACTTCGCGACCCAGGTGGACCGTGTGCTGTCCACTCCCCGCAGCGCATTGCGGGCGGATCTGGCCACGCTGGCGAACGACACACCGCCCACCCCCTGGACCCGGGACCTGGCCGACGCCAAGGCCCCGGTCCTGCGGAAGCTCGGCGAGGCGATGGCCGCGTACCACCGGGTGGCGCTCGCGCCGTACCAGGAGCGCATGCGCGCACACACCGAGGCGGACCGCGAACGGCGCGCCAGAGCGTTACTGTCCGGCGGCGTCGACCGGCTGCTCGCGGAGCTGCACCCGCGGGCCCGCTGGGAAGCGCCGGTGCTGCACATCCCCGTCTACGCCGAACAGGACCTCTACCTCGAGGGCCGCGGCCTGGTCCTCGTACCGTCCCTCTTCCTGCGCATCCAGCCGATCACGCTCCTGGACGCGGACCGCCCGCCGGTGCTGGTCTACCCGCTGCGGCAGCAGTTGGGCTGGCTGACTCCGGGACTCCCCGAGGAGGGTTCCGGATCCCCCGGCGGCCCGTCCCCGCTCAGCGGCCTGCTCGGCCGTACGCGCGCGGCGATCCTGGAGTCGGCCGTCACGCCCGGTACGACGACGGAACTCGCCGCCCGGGCGGGGGTCGCCCTGCCGGTGGTCAGCCGCCATGCGTCCGTACTGCGCGCGGCGGGCCTCCTGGAGACGCGGCGCGCCGGCCAGGCGGTACGGCACCACGTGACGGGCCTGGGCCTGGCCCTGCTGAACGGCCGCCTCCCCGACTGACCGCCTCCGACCGAAGATTTGCGCACAGCGGCAAACCCTGGAACACCCCCGTCCCCCGTCGCACAGTGGTAAGGCACTCGCCGCGTCCGGAGGGTCCCACGACTCGTCCGGACCCGGTGCCGCGCCCGCACGGGGGAGGGGCGCGGCACCGCCGTACGGCCGCGCCCGCCGGGGGGACGGGCGCGGCACGACGGCCTCCTCGCGCGCGGCGACCGCGGCGGCACCCGTCTACTTCCGGCCAAAGTCACCCGGGCCGCGCCACCGCCCACACGGGACACCGGCACCTCCCGCGCCCCCCACACGCACGCCTCACGGCCCCTTCCGGCACACTCGAAACGCTGAACACGCCGACCGACACCCCGTCAAAACCGGACAGTGATCGGCCTCCGCTCGGCTGCCGGGCACACAGACCGTCCGCAGTCACCCACGCCGCACCCTGCCACGCACCCGTGGAGCGGGAGCGAAGAGGGACTAACGACAGACCCTCGCCCCGGGTTCCGGTTCGCCCTCATTGCCGGGCGTGATCAACCGTGATACACAGAGTGACAAAACGACCCTTCACATGCCGCTCCGCGCCCCCCGCTAGGGGCTCGTACCGGCCGGTTGCAAGGGATACATACGAAACCCGCCAATCAATGACGCCAAGTCGACATACGACAGCGGCATTGTCGGCGAGAATGGGCCCGACCTCTGCGCACCCGTGTCAGAGGGTGCAGAACTACCCACTAGGGGCGGTGACTTACATGTTCCTTGCGGCCGAAAAGGGCGACATCACCACCATCATCGGCGGTATCGCCCCGGACTGGGGACCCTTCGGCAGCCTGGGCAACGAGGCGCGCGTGATGATCGAGGTGGTGATGGCGATCGCCATCCTGCTCTGCCTGGGCATCGCGATCTGGGGCGCTGCCAAGCAGCGCATCGGCGCCACGGCCCTGCGCGACACGTTCAGCGCCGAACAGGGCAAGGGCCTCATCATCGCGGGCCTGACCGGCGTCTTCATCATCGGTTCCCTGGGCACGCTCTTCACGATCGTGTACGGCATGGCCGTATAGCCCGGCCGGCCGAGAGCCCACGGCTCGTCAGGTCCCTGCCCCGTCCGTCCGTCGTGCCCACCGGCTGAGGTTGCGTCCCTTTGATGTCAAGTCACCACACCGCTCCCGCACGGGTTTCAGCACGGCTACCTTCGTACTGCTATGCGTTCCGGTACGAGAGGCTGGTCCGTGAGGTGCCGGACGCACTTCTGCCACACCAGGTCGTTCCGTGCGAGGTCGAGGGGGCGTACACGGCATGAGTGCCGGTGAGGAACACGGCGGCGGGCCGTACGGCGACTCGTACGGCGACTCGTACGGCGGTACGGGCCAGACCCGCACCCGGCTCCCCGACTCCCACGACGACGTGTACGGGGGTGCCCGGCGGGGCCGTTCGTCCTCCCCGCGCAACCTGGTGACCGTGGTGGGCGTGGTGGTGCTGCTGATCGCCGCCATTGCGTTCGCCAACCGCGGAGGCGACGACTCCGGGAGCGGTTCCACCGGGGGCGACAAGGCGGAGAGCGCGCCCACGGCCGCGTCGGGCGAGCAGGCGGTGGAGGGCGAGACGGCGGGCATCCCGACGGGGTACGCGCATGACGAGCAGGGGGCGCAGTCGGCTGCCGCCAACTACGCGGTGACGCTCGGCTCGACCGGCATGTTCCGCAAGGACACCCGGCAGAGAATCGTCGACACCGTCTACACGTCCGCCGCGGCCGCCGAACTCCAGGGCCCCTTGGACAAGGCGTACTCGGCCGAGTTCCTCAGCAGGATGGGCCTCGACGCCGAGGGCAACCCACCGGACGGCGACACCTTCGTCTCGCGCGTGCTCCCCGTGGGCACGACGGTCCTGGAGTACCGCGACAGCACGGCCAAGGTGTCGGTCTGGTACATGGGTCTCATCGGCATGTCCGGCGAGAAGTCCACCGATCCCGTCACCACCACGTGGAAGACGTGGACGTTCAGTTTGCAGTGGTCCGACGGCGACTGGAAGATCGCCGCAGACTCGCAGAAGGACGGCCCCGCGCCGGTCCCCGGTGACGACAAGGCCGCCACCTCCGAAGAGATCAGCAAGGCCGTCGAGGAGTACGGAGGGTTCACGTATGCCCGATAGCCCGAACCGTGCGCTCAGGCTCACCGGAGCGGTGGCAGCCGTACAGACGGCACTCGTGCTGCTGGCGACCCGCGCCCACGCCGAGCCGACGCCGAGCCCCTCGGACGACAGCTGTGACCTGATCGTCGGCGACGCCAAGAAGTACTGCGAGGAAGACAACGGCAGCGGCGGAGGCGGCGGCACCACCTCCAACGACCTCACCGACACCCTCGACCCCCTCTCCTCCCTCGCCCAGGGCTGCGCCGACGCCGCCTCCTGGACGGTCAAAAAGCTGTCCGAGGCCGTCGAGGAGACCGCGAACGTCGACTTCACGAACTCGACGTTCCTCCAGCAGTACGCCGTCGTCTTCGCCGCCTCCACGATCCTCACCCTGATCCTGTGGCTGCTCGCGGTGGCCAAGCGGGCCGTGCGCGGGGTGCCCCTGACCACGGCCATCTCCGAAGCCGTCGGGTTCCTCTGGCTGACCGTGCTCGCCTCGGCCTTCACCCCGCTGATCCTCTACACCGTCGTCTCCGCGACCGACGGCGTCAGCGACGTGCTCGCCAAGGCGACCGGCGACCAGACCGACACCTTCTTCGGCAACTTCGCCGGCGCCCTGGAGAAGGGCGAGGACATCGGCGGCGGACCGATCATGCTGATCGTGGTGTCGTTGGTGTCCATCCTCGCGGCCGGTGTCCTGTGGCTGGAGCTGGTGATCCGGGCCGCGCTGCTGTACGTCGGCGCCCTGCTCGGCACCGTCGTGTACGCCGGTCTCGTCGACAAGAACCTGTGGGGCCACGTCCGCCGCTGGGCCGGGATCATGATCGCCGTGATCCTGGTGAAGCCGGTCATCGTGATCGTGCTGGGGCTGGCGGGCGCGCTCGCGGGCGACGACGGGCCGGACGCCTTCTCCGCGGTCGTCTCCGGCCTCTCCATCATCCTGCTGGCGATCTTCGCCTCGGCGATGATCTACCGCTTCGTGCCCGGCTTCGGCGACGAGATCGCCGGCTCCCGCAACAACCGCATCATGCAGGGCGCCGAGCGCAAGGCCGCGGCCGTCATCAGCTCGCCCGCCACCCTCGTCGCCCAGGGCATCAAGACCCACAGCACCCGGGCGGACAACAACGGAGGCGGCGGAGGGGGAGGCGGAGCCTCGGCGGCCCGCCAGACCAACCCCGCCTCTTCGGGCGTGGCCGCGCACAGCACGCGTACGCCCGCGGGCGGTGGCGGCGGAACTGTCCCCTCCGCCGCACCCCCGCCACGTACGAGCCCGGCCAACACCCCACATGCCAGCAGCACCCGGAACAGCAGTACGAACCGCATGGGAGGTGAGGGGCGTTGACGACCGAGTCCCATACGTCCCATCCGGTCACGCCCCGCCGCACCTATCTGATCGGCCGCGCCCGGCCCAACGCGATGATCGGCCGCAACCGTGAGACCGGCGAGATCACGCTGATCATCGCGGGCGCGTTCCTCGGCATGATGTGCGGGCTGCTCGTCCCGGTCCTGTCCCTGCGGATCGTGCTGCTGATGGGTTTCCCGATGCTGGCGCTGGCGGCCGTGTACGTGCCGTACAAGCGCCGGACGTTCTACAGGTGGTTCGAGATCAACCGAAGCTTCAAGCGCACCCTGCGCAGGGGCGCGACGTACCGTTCAGGCTCCATGGAGGCCGGCACCCGGCTCGACGGACGCGAGGTGGAGGTCGGGCCCCCGCCGGGCATCGGCCGCATCGCCTGGCTGGCCGCGCCGTTCGGCCCCGACGAGATCGCCGTCCTGCTCCACGCCGACCGGCGCACCGTGACCGCCGCCATCGAGATCGAGGGCCCCGGCGTCGGCCTGCGCGACTCGGAGGACCAGGAGGCCCTGGTCGACCGTTTCGGCACGCTGCTCAAGCACGTGGCGAACGGCGACGGCTTCGTCACCCGCCTCCAGATGCTCGCCCGCACCCTCCCCGCCGACCCCGACGCCCACAACAAGGACGTCGCCCTGCGCGGGGACGAGCGGGCCCCGGGGTGGCTCCAGCAGTCGTACGACCAGCTGCAGTCCATGGTGTCCACCAGCAGCGAGCAGCACCGCGCGTACCTGGTCGCCTGTATGCACTACACGCGCGAGCTGGCCGCCGAGGCGCACGCCATGGCCCGCGCCATCCGCCCGCAGGGCGGCGGCAGGAGGCTCGACAAGGACGCGGGGCTCGCCGTCGTCATGGCGCGCGAGCTGACCGACATCTGCTCGCGCCTCCAGGAGGCCGACATCCGCGTCCGGCAGCCGCTGGGCCAGGGCCGCCTCGCCTCCCTCATCCACTCCATGTACGACCCGGACCACCCCATAGACCACATCCAGGCCATGAGCAGGCGCAACACCTGGCCGGCCGAGCTGGACGCGCGGGAGCCCACGTTCCTCCAGGCCAAGACCCGCGAGTCCCTCAGCCGCGCCCCCTGGTGCCACGCCACCGCCTGGATCAAGGAGTGGCCGATGACCCCGGTCGGCGTGAACTTCCTGGCGCCGCTGCTCGTCCACACCCCGGACGTCATCCGCACGGTCGCCGTGACGATGGACCTCGAACCCACCGAGATCGCCATCGAGCGCATGCTCACCGAGAAGACCAACGACGAGGCCGAGGCCAGCCGCGCCGCCAAGATGAACCGCACCGTCGACCCGCGCGACCTCGCCTCCCACAGCCGTCTGGACCAGCGCGGCGAGGACCTCGCGAGCGGCGCCGCCGGCGTCAACCTGGTCGGCTACATCACCGTCTCCTCGCGCAACCCGGAGGCCCTCGCCCGCGACAAGCGGACGATAAGGGCGTCGGCCGGCAAGTCGTACCTGAAGCTGGAGTGGTGCGACCGGGAGCACCATCGCGCCTTCGTCAACACCCTTCCGTTCGCCACCGGCATTCGAAGGTAGGACTGCTGCCATGCGGGACCCGCTGTCCGCTCTCACGGACGCCTTCACGTCCTTCCTGTTCGGCAAGGTCGAGACGACCAGACTCCCGGTGCGCACGTCGACAGGCCAGGCCCAGGCGGTCTACCTGCCGACCGCCGCCCCCGGCCTCGGCGACTCGGGCGTGATCATCGGCCGTGAGGTGTACTCCGGGAAGGGCTACATCTACGACCCCTTCCAGCTGTACGGTCAGCAGCTCCCCGCCCCGCACTGGCTGGTCCTCGGCGAGTCCGGCAACGGCAAGTCGGCGCTGGAGAAGACGTACGTCCTCCGCCAGCTGCGCTTCCGCGACCGCCAGGTCGTCGTCCTGGACGCGCAGGGCGAGGACGGCGTCGGCGAGTGGAACCTCATCGCGGAGCAGCTGGGCATAACGCCCATCCGGCTCGACCCGACGGCCGCCCTCGACCACGGCATCCGCCTCAACCCGCTCGACCCGGCGATCACGACGACCGGCCAGCTCGCGCTGCTCCGCACGATCATCGAGGTCGCGATGGGGCACGGCCTGGACGAGCGCTCCGGCTTCGCGCTCAAGGTCGCGCACGCGTACGTCAACGAGACCGTCCTCGACCGCCAGCCGGTCCTGACGGACATCGTCGAGCAGCTCCGCCACCCCGAACCTGAGTCCGCGGAGGCCATGAACGTCGCCATAGACGACGTACGGGCCTGGGGTCTGGACGTAGCGCTCGTCCTGGACCGCCTGGTCGACGGTGACCTGCGCGGCATGTTCGACGGTCCGACCACGGTCGGCATCGACCTGGACGCCCCGCTCATCGTCTTCGACCTGTCCCACATCGACCGCAACTCCATCGCCATGCCGATCCTCATGGCGATCGTGGGCGTGTGGCTGGAGCACACCTGGATCCGTCCCGACCGGAAGAAGCGCATCTTCCTGGTCGAGGAGGCCTGGCACATCATCAACAGCCCGTTCGTGGCCCAGCTCTTCCAGCGGCTGCTGAAGTTCGGCCGGCGGCTCGGCCTGTCCTTCGTGGCGGTCGTCCACCACCTGTCCGACGTGGTGGACGGCGCGGCGGCGAAGGAGGCGGCCGCGATCCTGAAGATGGCGTCGACGAGGACGATCTACGCCCAGAAGGCCGACGAGGCGAGGGCGACGGGCCGGGTCCTCGGCCTGCCCCGCTGGGCGGTCGAGATCATCCCCACCCTCACGCCCGGCATCGCGGTGTGGGACGTCAACGGCAACGTCCAGGTGGTCAAGCACCTGGTCACCGAGACCGAACGCCCCCTGGTCTTCACGGACCGCGCGATGACGGAGTCCGCCAGCGACTACGCGGACGACGCCCTGCGCGCCGCCGAGCTGGAGGCCGAGGAGCGGGCGGCCGCGTTCGTCGAGCAGCACCTCGCCGACCTGGACGGGTCGTCGGAGTCGACGGTGGCGTGAGTGTGGCGGGCAGGGTGAGCACGAAAGCTTTTCGAGCACGTGAGCACGATGGCTGAGAACGGTGGCACGGGATGAGAGCGGACGAGCGTGACCGGCACGGCGCGGGCGAGCGGGGCATCCCCGACGGACTGCTGCTCGGGATCATCGCCTTCCTCCTCGGCATGACCGTCCTGGTGTGGACGGCCACGGGCCTCGCCGGCCTCTTCGCCCACGGCGGCTGGCCGGACGGCGTCACCTTCGCCCGTACGCCCCTCGCGATGCGCCACCTCATCGCCAACCCGCACGACCTCGCGGGCGCCTGGCCGGACGCCCCCGCGGACCAGTTCTCCGGTTACGGCCTCTTCTGGGGGCTGCTCATCGGCCAGGTGATGGTGCTGACGGTGCTCACCGTGTTCGTGGTGGGGACGGTGGCGCGGTGGCGGGCGGTACGGGCACGGGAGAAGGCGGAGAAGGCGGAGAGGGCGAGGCACGCGGCCGTACGTCCACCGGCTCCCCCGGAGCCGCAGCCGCAGCCGCAACCGGAACCGGAACCGCACTTCGTACCGAAGGCCGCGCCCGAGCCCGCACCGACGCCTCTCCTCACCACGGAGGCGAGTGCACCTCCGCAGGGCGAGACCGGCCCTTCCCCGAACCTCACCGTCCCCTTTCCCGCCCCCCGCAGCAGCCCGCGCGGCCCCGTGATCCTCGGCTCCGCCGACACCCGTCATCCCCTCGCCGCCCAGGCGCTCCGGGACGCCGAGGGTCCCGCCCTGGTCGTCACCTCCAGTGCCGCCCTGTGGTCGGACACCAAGGACGCCCGCGCCAAGCTGGGCCCGGTGCTCCTCTACGACCCGTCCCACCTGTGCGACACCCCGGCCCGCCTCCACTGGTCGCCCTCCCGCGGCTGCGAGGACAAGGCGACCGCGGCGGCACGGGCGGCGGCCCTGCTCGCTCCCGTCCGCCCCACCGCCAAGATCGACCAGGCCCTCGCGGACGTCGCCGAAACGCTCCTCCGCTGCTATCTGCACGCCGCCGCCGTGGACGGCCGCACCATCCGCCACGTCCACCGCTGGGCCCAGGGCAGCCAGGTACAGGACGCGGTACGGGCCCTGCGCACCAATCCGAAAGCGGTGTCGGGCACGGCGGGCGAACTCGAGTCGGCCCTCACCTCGCACCCCGAACGACGCGACATGGCCCAGGAACTGACGGCCCGCGCCCTCTCCGCCCTCTCCACGGTCAACGTCCGCGAGGCCTGCACTCCCAACCGGACTGACTCCCTCGCCTTGGATTCCTTCATCAACGAGGGGGGAACGCTTTACGTGGTAGGGGAACCCATCGAGGACCCCCGGGCGACTCCAGGGGCCATGCCCCTCCTCACCGCCCTCACCGCAAGCGTGGTCGAGCGCGGCCGGCGCATGGCCGAACGGTCATCCTCCGGCCGCCTCGACCCACCACTCACCCTGGTCCTGGACGACGTCGCGGCGGTCGCGCCGCTCCCCCAGCTCCCCGAGCTCCTGACGAGCGGAGCGGACGGCGGCCTGCCGACGCTGGCGCTGATGCGCTCCCGGGAACAGGGCCGGGCGAGGTGGCCGCAGTACGAACTGCCGGTCTAGTACGAGCCGCCGGCTTCGTGCGAATTGCTGGTCTCGGACCGCTTGATCTCGTACTCCAGCTCCTCCCCACCGGTCTCGGAGGGCGCCGCCGCCCTCACCCCGGCGGCCACGAACCCGGCCTTGCGGTAGAACGCCTCGGCCCGCCCGTTCCGCTCGTGCACGAACAGCCGCACCCGCTCCACGCCCGCCGCCCAGGCCCACTCCAGCGCGGCATCGAAGAGCGCCCGGGTCACCCCCGCCCCGTCACCCCGGTACCCGGGCCGCACGTACACCCCGACGACGTGCCCCTGGTCGCGCTTGACCGTCCCTCCGAACGGGTCCTGCGTACCGGCCCGCTCCAGGAGGACGGTCACCGAGCCGACCCATTCCCCGCCGGCCGTCTCGGCGATGAACTGCCGCCGTTCCCGCTCCCCCTCGGCCGCCCCGGCCGTCCGTTCCCGCCAGTAGGAGTCCGGCCTGGTGACAGCCGTCCCGTACGTCTCCAGGAACGCCAGGTCCGCCACCGGATCGCGCAGCGCCTCCAGCCGCAACCGCCTGACCCGCACCCACTCCTCGGCCCGGATCGCCCGTACGACGACACCCTCAAGGTCCATACGGGCCACCGTAGTACCGGGGTACCACCCCCCTCACCCCATATACGGCCGTCGTCCGACGCCCCACGCCCCCACGCGGACGAGCATCGACGGCATGATGAAGATCAGTCACCTCACCAAGCGCTACGGCGACAAGGCAGCCGTCGACGACCTGACCTTCACGGTCCGCCCCGGCGCGGTCACCGGTTTCCTCGGCCCGAACGGCGCGGGCAAGTCCACGACCATGCGCATGATCCTCGGCCTGGACGCCCCCACCCGCGGCCACGCCACGGTGGGCGGCCGCGCGTACGCCGGCCATCCCGCGCCCCTGACGGAGGTCGGCGCCCTGCTGGAGGCCCGCTCGGTCCACCCCGGCCGTACCGCGTACGACCACCTCCGCGCGCTCGCCCTCACCCACGGCATCCCGCGCGACCGCGTCACCCACGTCCTGGAACTGACCGGCCTCGCCGAGGTCGCCCACCGCCGCGTCAAGGGCTTCTCCCTGGGCATGGGCCAGCGCCTCGGCATCGCGGCCGCGCTGCTGGGCGACCCGGCGACCGTCATCCTCGACGAGCCGGTCAACGGACTCGACCCGGAGGGCGTGCTGTGGGTGCGCAACCTCCTCAAGTCCCTCGCCGCGGAGGGCCGTACCGTCTTCGTCTCGTCCCACCTGATGAGCGAGATGGCCCTCACCGCCGAGCACCTGGTCATCATCGGCCGCGGGCGGCTGCTCGCGGACACCACGGTCGCCGCGTTCGTACGCGACGCGGGGGCCGGCAGCGTCCAGGTCGCCACACCCGAGGCGGCCCGGCTGGCCTCCCTGCTCGCCGGACCGGGCATCGAGATCAGCCCGGACGGCGACGGGCGGCTCGACGTACGCGGCACGGACGCCCGGCACATCGGCCGCACGGCCGCCACCCACGGCATCCCCCTCTTCGAACTCACCCCGCAGACCGCATCGCTGGAGCAGGCCTTCATGGACCTGACCAGGGACTCGGTCGAGTACAACGCCTCCCTGAAGCCCACCGCACCCACCATGGAAGGAGCCTCGGCGTGACCGCGGCCACCACCTCTTCCCCGTACGTCGTCACTCCGGCCCGTGTCCTGCGCTCCGAGTGGCACAAGTTCTGGACCCTGCGGTCCTCCTGGATCACTCTTGCCGCCTCGGCCGTCCTGATCGTCGGCACGGGTCTGATCGTCGCCGCCAACTACGACACCGGCGGCCGCGAGCAAGTCGACCCCATCCAGCTCGGCCTCGCCGGGATCCAGCTCGCCTGGATCACCCTGCCCGTGCTGGGCGTACTGGTCACCGCGGGCGAGTACACGACGGGCTCGATCCGCGCTTCCCTCACCGCCGTACCCCGCCGGGTGCCGGTCCTGTGGGCGAAGGCCGCCGTCCTCACGGCCACCGTCTTTCCCGTCACCTTCGCCGCCTGCCTGATCGGTTACCCGCTGGCCCAGGCCCTGCTGTCCGGCACCGACCAGGAGGCGCCCCTCACCGACCCGAACGTACTGGGAGCGGTGGCCGGCACCGCGGCGGGCGTCACCGCGCTCTCCGTGTTCGCCCTCGGCCTCGGCGCGCTGCTGCGCTCGGTCGCGGGCGGCATCGGGGCCTTCGTCGGCGGCGTCATGATCCTCCCGGAGATCGTGGGCATGATCCCGATCGACGCCGTGGACACCGCCGTCGAGTACTTCCCGGCCCAGGCCGCGGGCAACGTCTCCGCCCTCGACGCCCTGCCGGGCCTTCCCTCACCGGCCGCTTCCCTGCTGGCGCTGGGCCTGTGGGCAGTGGGGACGGTGGCGGTGGCCGGTGTCCTGCTCAAGCACCGGGACGTATGACGGAACGTGGGATGCGAAAGGGGGCTGCGGCCGTGACCGGAATTGCCGAAGATGGCCCCGTGACCACGCCCCACCCGTTGACCACCCTTGTGCAGGGCCTGCTCCAGCGGATACGCGCCTTCGACGAGCGCCGCCCGCGGGCGTGGGACCTCACTCTCACCTCGTTCTGGGTGATCGCGGCCCTGACGGACTACGCGAGCAGCGGATGGCGCCGCACCGCGCAGAACACGGACGTACCGGGCTGGCTGCTCATCTGCATGAGCCTCGGCTTCACCGTCCCGCTGCTGTGGCGTCGCAGCCGCCCCCTGACGGTGCTCCTGGTGATCGCGCCGTTCTCCCTCCTGAACGGGTGGACGGGGGCGATCCTCCAGGCTTCCCTGGTGCAGGGCGTCGTGATCTTCCACGTCGCTCTGCACCGGCCGATCCGGGAGCTCGCCTGGGCGGCCTCGATGACACTCGCGCCCCTCGTGGTGGGTACGGTGCGCTACCCACAGGGCGCCTGGGACTGGCAGCTCGGCCCCGGCATCTGGACCTTCACGCTCACGGCACTCCTCGGCATCGCGGTCCGCTCCCGCAAGGAGTACACGGACTCCCTTGTGGACCGGGCCCGCCGGCTGGAGGTGGAGCGCGACCAGCAGGCCCAGCTCGCGGCCGCGGCCGAGCGCGCCCGCATCGCGCGGGAGATGCACGACATCATCGGCCACAACCTCTCGGTCATCACCACGCTCGCCGACGGCGGCGCGTACGCCGCGAGGAAAAGCCCGGACCGCGGAGTCCAGGCCCTGGAGGCGATCGGCACGACGAGCCGACAGGCCCTGTCGGAACTGCGCCGACTGCTCGGCGTCCTGCGCGAAGGGGAAGGGACGAGCGACAGCCCCACCCGCGCACCGCAACCGGGCCTGGCGGATCTGGCCTCACTCGTCGAGTCCGTACGGTCCACCGGCCTACAGGTCTCCCTGACCGTCAAGGGGACCGCACCCGCGCAGTCGGCCGGCCGCCAGCTGACTGTCTACCGAGTGGTCCAGGAGGCCCTCACGAACACGCTGAAGCACGGCGGGGAGGCTGCGTCGGCGACCGTCGACGCGACCTACGCACCCGACGGCATCACGGTCACGGTGACCGACACGGGTGCGGGCCGGTGCGGGAACGGAGGCTGGGACGGCGCCGAGGGCCGCGGCATCACCGGAATGCGCGAGCGAACCGCGTTGTACGACGGCACACTTGAGGCCGCCCCACTACCCGGCGGCGGCTGGCGGGTGCACCTGCGCCTGCCTCCTGAATCGACGGCACTCGACACTCGAAGAGAGAACGGGAACCCCGGCACGTGACGACCGTACTCATCGTGGACGACCAGCCGATGCAGCGCTTCGGCTTCCGCATGCTCCTGGAGAGCCAGGACGACATGGAGCTGCTCGGCGAGGCATCCAACGGCATGGAGGCGGTACGCATGGTGGACCGGCTCCGCCCCGACGTCGTCCTGATGGACATCCGCATGCCGGGCCTCGACGGCATCGAGGCGACACGGCGCATCGTGGCCTCGGGAGACCGCACCCGCGTTCTGATCCTCACCACGTTCGACCTCGACGACTACGCGTACGCCGGTCTGCGCGCCGGTGCCTCGGGCTTCCTGGTGAAGGACGCACTGCCGGAGGAGCTCCTGTCAGGCATCCGCGCGGTGGCTTCCGGCGACGCGGTGGTGGCACCGAGCCTGACCCGCCGGCTCCTGGACGCGTACGTCGACCACCTCCCGACCGGCAGCGACCATTCGCGCGCCGAGGACACCCGCCTGGCCACCCTCACGGAGCGCGAACGCGAGATCCTCACGGCGATCGGCCAGGGATCGACGAACACGGAGATCGCCGAGCATTTCCATCTCGCGGAATCCACGGTGAAGACACATGTGGGCCGCATACTCGCGAAGACCGGTTCACGTGACCGGGTGCAGGCAGTGATTTTCGCGTACGACACGCGTCTGGTGAAGCCGTCACCCTGAGCACATCGTCAACGCAGAAAGGCCCCGAACCATAAGGTTCGGGGCCTTTCTCAAGAATTGTTCGGCGGCGTCCTACTCTCCCACAGGGTCCCCCCTGCAGTACCATCGGCGCTGTAAGGCTT
>NZ_BMVW01000002.1:0-422666 GCF_014650915.1 Streptomyces poonensis
ATGGGCGACGTGTCGATCGGCGCCGCCCACGGAGTCTCCGCCGCCCTCGACGCCGGCACCGGCTATGGCCGCATCCACAACTCGCTCAACAACACCGACGGCGACGCCGCCGGCCTGACCATCCGCGCGACCACCACCCACGGCGACATCACCGCCCGCAGCCTGTAGAACCCGCAGCCTGTAAAGCCCAAAACCTGTAAAGCCCAGAGCCTGTAGAGCCCAGAGCCTGTAGGACCCGCAGAGAAGACGAGGAATGACCAGTGACCACGAGTGAATCCCCGGAACTGCAGAAGGCCATCCAGGAGTTCGGTCGATTCCGGTTTCGCCGGGGTGCAGATGCGTGTGCACGACGACCGGGGCGAGTGGGTCGGCAGCGCCGGGGTGCGCAAGCTGGGCGAGGCCGCTGAGCCGCCGACGAACGGGCAGTTCTGGGTGGGCAGTTCCACCAAGACCTTCACCGCGACCCTGGTGCTGCAACTGGTGGCCGACCACATGATCGGGCTGGACGCCCCGGTGGCCGACCACCTGCCCCAGCTCGGTCTCGACGAGCGGATCACGGTACGAATGCTGCTGCAGCACACCAGCGGGCTGTACAACTACACCGGCGAGCTCGACTCCGACGGGTCGTTCGTGCCGGGGCTCCCCGCGGCGGGCAAGGAGTGGGTGGGCAAGGAGTGGGTGGACAACCGGCTCCACACCTACCGGCCGGAGGAGCTCCCGCCAGAACCTCTCCCTCCTGGTCGGCGCCGGTGACATGATCTCGACCACCCAGGATCTCCACACGTTCTTCTCCGCGCTGCTGGGCGGCGAGCTCCTGCCGCCTCCGCTGCTGGCCGAGATGCGCAAGCCGTACGGGAAGCTCGGTTACGGCCTGGGGCTGTTCGTGCAGGACTTGGGCACGGACTCCGGCGGCACCGCGTCCACCACAACGGCGGCGCACCGGGGGGCTACGGGGCGCTGATGATCAGCACGCCCGACGGCAGCAAGACCCTGACCGCCGGGCTGACCACGGGCGACGGCGCGATCGACCCGGCGCAGGAGTTCCCGAAGGCGCTGGACAGGCTCATCCGGGCGGTGTTCAGCGGCGGGCAGGCCGCGGGCTGACGGAGCCGATCCGGCACAGTCGACGGGCCGAGCGGCCGCGCTGGATTCGGCGTGGCCGGTCCGCGTGTCCGGGGAACGGGCCGAGCAGGCTGGCGTACAAGGTCGCACTTCAAGCCCGTACTCCCGGCCGCGCCGCCTTCCGCAGGGCGCCGACCCGCGCGCGTCGCACTTCGCACGATGTACGTCGCACGTCGCACGTCGCACGTTCCGCGATGCCTCAGACGGTTCCGGGCCAGGCATGCGAAACCGGCTTCCGGCGGAGCGCTCAGCGGCCCTTCGCGCACAGGGCCGCGTCCACCGCCCCCTGGAGATGCCGCAGGCTCGCCCCCTCGGCCGCCCAGGTAGTGGTGTAGACGGTGACGGTACCGCGGCCGGCCGTGGCCCGGCCGCCGCCCACCGAGTCGCCGGGCAGGTCCCCGCCATGGCCCCAGTAGACGCCGCCGCAGCTGAGCGGGATCGAGGCGACGCCGTATCCGTAGCGGCTGCCCGCCGGGTAGGTGTCGCGGCCGCCGACGTCGGTGGTGTCCCGGGTCATCAGGTGCAGCGCCCAGCCGGGCAGGAGGCGGCCGCCGAACAGGCCGTTCCAGAACGCGTTGAGGTCCTCGGGTGTGGAGACCAGCCCTCCGGACGCGCCGAACTCGTACCCGGGCAGCTCGGTCACATCCACCTGGCCGGCTTCCGGTCGGGCCGGGTTGACACCGTAGTTGCGGGCGTGCGGTCCCCGCAGGGACAGCTCGCCGGGCGCGGGCCAGTAGGTGTCGTCCAGGTGCAGTGGGCGCAGGATCGTGTGCTCGATGTAGGTGCGGAAGTCAGTCCCCGAGGCCTTGTCGATCACCATGCCGAGCACCAGGTAGTTGGTGTTGGAGTAGTCCCAGCCGGTGCCCGGCTCGAAGAGGGGCTTCTTCCCGAGCGCGAGGGCCAGATAGTCCTCGGACGTGCCGGGCTGCCCGTTCCAGTCGACCAGCGCGGTGTACTCGGGCAGTCCGCTCTTCTGCTTGAGCAACTGGCGTACGGTGACGGTGTGTTCCGCGAGTTGCGGGACGTAGCTGCCGGCGCGGTCGTCCAGCCGTATCCGCCCGTCCGCCACCAGGCGCATCACGGCTGTCGCGGTGAACGCCTTGGTGTAGCTGGCCAGCCGGAACCTGCCCTGCTCGTCGACCATCGGACGGCCCGACTCCAGGTCCGCGACACCGGCGGTACGCGTCATTCTGCCGTCGAACGCGAGCGCCCCCGGCACTCCGTCGCGGTCGACGAGCAGGTCCAACTGCCGCTGGACGGGGTCGGTCTGACGAGCTGCCGCGACGGGGGCGCAGACCCCGGTGAGAGTTGCGGCGAGCAGGACTGCTGCGGCGAGGCGTCGACGATGCATGGATCTCCCCCTGATGGTGGTCCGGCGTGCGCGGACCGGTCTGTGGCTCATCGGCAACCCTGCCAGGATCCCGTCGCGAGATCATGACGACCGACCCCCGTATCCGGGGTGCAGCTCACCCCCTTGACAGGACAGGCAGGCCGACTGTCGCGCGGCGCGTGGTCATGACGGCCACCACCGGTGCGAAGCTCCGGACCGGGCCAGGGCCAGGCCTGGGCCGAGCCTGAAGCCTGGGCGAGAACCGGGCCTGAAGCCTGTGCGAGAACCGGGCCTGGAGCATGCGCCGCGAGTGGCCCTCTGGCTACGGGCGCAGCTCGAAGGTGATGTGCGGGGACAGCGAGCGGAGAAAGTCGGGGGCGTCGAAGATCTCGCCGGCGGAGGCGACGCCGACGGTCCTGGTCCGTCCGGTGAGGATACGGTCGACCGCTTCCACCACGAGCGGCGCGGTGACGGCGTAGATGTCCCGTCCGCTCGCCACAGCGCGCCGTTCACTGCCGCCGGAGCGCACCACGGCATCGACGAGGAAGGTCTGCGCGGACCGTCCGCGCTCGTCGGCCGGGGCCGGCGCCGGGGTGTCGGGGGCCGACACGTCCCTGGCCGCTTCGACCGACATGTACGTGCGCACCTCCGGGATGCGCAGGTGACTGGGGACGGTGACGACGTCGGCCATCGTGAACTCCCCGATGACCGGCCGGGGGCCCATCGGGTCGGGGAAGGGCCACTCCAGGGTGGGCAGCTCGTCGTGGTGGTACTCCAGCCGCCCGTTGGTGTAGCGGACCGCCCGGCCGTCCCGTCGCTGCCGGGAGACCGCGCCCGCGGCCCGCGTGCCGGCGGTGGGGTGCCAGTTGCTCAGCCCGTACGCGATGTGCGCCTCGTCGGCCGTCGTCCAGTCACCCATCGCGGCGGTGGCCAGCAGGTCGCCGAGACCGCCGTAGAAGGCCATCGCGGGGACGATGACCGCTCCCGCGGCACGGGCGCGGTCCGCGAAGTGCGCGAACGTATCGACATTGGCCTCGATCTCGGCCGCCACGTCCACATACGGGATCCCGGCCCGCAGGGCCGCCTCGATCACGGGGGCGGCCGTCGTGGCGAAGGGGCCGGCACAGTTGATCACGGCGGCCGCGCCGGCCAGCGCGCGGTCGAGCGAGGCCGGGTCGTCGGCCGACGCGAGGCGGGCGTCCAGTCCGTCCTCGGACGCCGCCAGCGCCTTCAGCTTGTCGGCGTCACGCCCGGCGAGGACCGGGACGAACCCGCGATCCCTCAGCTGGTCCACCACGAAGCGCCCGGTGTGCCCGTACGCGCCGAACACCGCCACCGTAAGCCCCGATCCCATGACTTCTCCCCTGCACTCGATGATCTGTTGCGATCTGTCATGGACATCCTGTCGAGGGCGCACGCCCTGCACTAGTGTCCGGAACGCCATGACCCATACAATTCCGGACGTGAAAACTGTCTCCCTGGCCGTCACCGACGGAATGCTGCACCTCGAACTGGCCCTGGCCTGTGAGGTCTTCGGCTCCGCCCCCGCCGGCGTAGCAGGCCCGTGGTACGACCTCGCCGTCTGCGGGCCGGGCCCCGTGCGGGCCGGCCGGTTCCTGCTCGAACCCGACCACGGCCTCGACCGGCTCGCGCGCGCCGACACCGTGATCGTCCCGGGCTGGGCCGACATCGACGAGGAACCCCCCGACGACCTGGTCGACGCGGTGCGCACGGCCCACGAGGCAGGCGCACGGGTGGCCTCCCTGTGCACGGGCGCGTTCGTGCTGGCCGCCGCCGGCCTGCTGGACGGGCTCCGCGCGACCACGCACTGGGCCCACACCCGGGCCCTGGCCGCCCGCCATCCCCGGGTGGAGGTGGATCCGGACGTCCTGTACGTGGACAACGGCAGCGTGCTCACCTCCGCCGGCAAGGCCGCCGCCATGGACCTGTGCCTGCACCTCGTCCGCCTCGACCACGGCTCGTCCGTCGCCAACGCGGTCGCCCGCCGTCTGGTCGTCCCGCCCCACCGGGACGGCGGTCAGGCGCAGTTCGTCACCACCCCGGTCCCCGCCCCGGACAACCATCCCCTCGCCGCACTGCTCCCCTGGGTCCTCGAACGGCTCGACCAGCCACTGACCGTGGAGGACCTCGCCCGTCAGGCAGGGATGAGCTCACGCCACCTCGGCCGCCACTTCAAGGCCGCGACCGGCACCACCCCGCTGCAATGGCTGCTCACTCAGCGGATCCGGCACGCCCAGGAGTTGCTGGAGCAGACCGACGACGGCATCGACACCATCGCGGTGGCCACCGGCATGGGCACCGCCACGACGCTGCGCCGGCACTTCAACCGCACCGTCGGCGTGCCCCCGGACACCTACCGCCGCACCTTCCGCGCGCGGACCCGCCCCAGCCCGACGGCAGCCGGCCCGGTGTCATCGCCTGTGCCCCTGAGGGGTGAGGAGGAGTCCTTCGGCGGCTCACTCGTGGTCGGCCGGCAGACCGGTGCGGCCGGCCCGGTGTGGTCGCGCAGCCGCTGAGGGATCCCGGCTCCGGGCTCGGCGCCGAGCCCGGAGCCGGGTTCGTGGAGGATCAGCGGGTCGGCGTGACCGCGCCGGAGCGACCGGGCCAGGACGAGACGGTGCCACTGCCGCGGGACAGGACGATGCCCGTGCCCGCCCGGCAGAACGAAGCCCGTGCCCGCCGGACAGGACGATGCCGGTGCCCGGGTCGTCGCCGCGGCGAGCAGCGCGGCCGGCACCAGGAGCGCGTCGAGCCCGCTGCCCGCGGCCGACCGGTCGAGCACCGCTGACTCCTCGGCCACCTGCCTCCTCGGCCACCTGCTCGCTCCCGGCGTGCCCGTCCGGCCCGCCCGCGACGACGAGCACCGGTGTCCGAGCGCCTGTCCGGGACGCTGTCCGGCACCGGCGACCGACCGTGTGCGCCGGACGCGCCGACCGGAGAGCGCATGCCGATCGGCGTGTCGCGGACTGACGACGGCGGTGTCAGGCGAGGTGCCGGGAGAAGAACCTCAGTGTGCTGTCCAGCTCGAAGGCCGGGATCTCCCCGTGTTTGCCGGGGTTGGCGTGCAGCGTCTTCTCGGCCGACGCCAGCGCGTCGAAGAGCGCCAGGCCCTGGTCACGCGGCACCCGCTCGTCGTCCCACTGCACCAGGAATTCCACCGGGACGGTGATCCGCGCGGCGTCCTCGGCCGAGGCGAGCGCCCCGCCCAGGCCCAGCACCGCGGCGCGGACCCGGGGTTCGGCGGCGACGAACGGAACGCCCAGTCCACACCCCAGCGAGACCCCCCAGTAGCCGACCGGACCGGCGCCGACCTGCTCGAGTTCCTGCACCGCGTCCAGGACCGACCGCCACTCCGGGACGGTCCGGCGGGCCACGAGCGCCTGGAAACCGGCGATCAGCGGACCCAGCTCCTCCCCCGCCTGCACACGGGCCTGGTTCTCGGTCGCGATCCGGTCGTACTCCTCGTCCTTCGGCCGGTCGCCGTGGCCGGGCACGTCGACCGCCACCACCGCGAAACCGCACTCGGTAACGAAGCGGCGCGCACGGGCCAGGATGCCGGGAGCCTTCTTGTGCTGACCGCCGCCGTGTCCCATCACGATCAGGGGACGAGGACCGGCGGCACCGTCCGGCGTCCACAGCACGCCGGGTATCTCATCGAGGGAGAAGAGCTGTTCGCGGACACCGTCGGACGATGTCCCGGAGGAGAAGCGCATAGCGTCTCGAGCCTTTCGGGATGCCTTCTGCGGGCACTCCCCGGGCCATGCGGGGGAGGGAGGCCCGACCTGTCACAGCGTTGATCGGTCTCACCTCCTCGGTTCACAACAGCGCACGGCGACACCGAAGTTACCACGAAGGCTTTCAGCCGCGGTCCGGCCGAAGAGGCCGTCGGGCCGCCTCGTGCGAACCCGAACCCGAACCCGGACCCGGGCCTTCCGACGGAGCGGGCACGTTCGCATCCTGCTGCAGCACCGTGCCGTCGCTCAGTTCGAGAACCCGGTCGGCGAGCCCCAGGAGCTGGGGGTCGTGGGTGGCCACCAGGACCGTGACCCCCTCGCTGCGCACCACCGCGCGCAGGAGTTCCATCATCGCCAGGCCGGTCTCGGCGTCCAGCTGGCCGGTCGGCTCGTCCGCGATGACGAGTGCGGGCCGGTTGGCGAGGGCCCTGGCGATGGCCACGCGCTGGCGCTGCCCGCCGGACAGCTCACCCGGGCGCTGTGCGGCGTGTTCGCCCAGGCCGACCAGGGAGAGCAGGAGCGCGACACGTTCCTCGCGCTCGCGTGCGCCGGTCCTGCGCAGCCGCAGCGGCACCCCGACGTTCTCCGCGGCGGTGAGGATCGGGATGAGGCCGAAGGACTGGAAGACGAAGCCGATCCGGTCCCGGCGCAGTTCCAGCAGTCCGTCCTCGTCCAGTGCGGACAGGTCGGTGCCGTCGACGACGACCCGTCCCTCGTCGGGGGTGTCGAGGCCGCCGACGAGGTTGAGCAGGGTCGTCTTGCCGGAGCCGGAGCGTCCCTTGACGGCGACCAGTTCGCCGCGCGGGACGTCGAAGGACACGCCCCGCAGCACCCGGACCTGCGACGCGCCCGTGCCGTGGGAACGGTGCAGGTTCTCGACCCGGACCATGGGTGGGCCGGTGTGCGCGTCCGCGGCGGCCGGACCGCCAGTGCTGCCGGGCGTGGTGCTCTGTGTCATGGGACCCCCCGTGGTGGAGCGGTGTCGCGGCGGTCGGTGAGTGCTGTCGGCGGACCTGTGGTGCCGGTGGCCAGAAGCACGGCAGCCGGATCGTACGACACCCGCGCCGTGCCGGTGGCCGTCCACGACATGCCGACCGCACAGGCCTCGGACGTCGGCATATGCGGCTTCGGCGGCGGGTCCGACGGACCCCGTCACGATCTCGTGACGTTTCCCCCGGGTCGATTCTTCGTTCGGATCGGGCGATGTAGCTTCCGCGAGTGGTTGTGGGGGCCACTTGTTGTGTGAGACGAACGAGGCACGGGTGACACTTTTCTTATTACTGCGGCTCAGGGCGCACTGGGTGCTCGTGGGCGCCGCCTTCCTCGTCGTCCTGCTGACCACGACCGTGCTCGCCACTCTCGCCCTGTTCTCCGGCGCCGTGGGCGACGCCGCGCTCAGACAGACACTCGGCGGTCGCGCCGCCGCGTCCGCCTCGCTCGTGATCAGCGCGAAGGTTCCCCCGGGCGGGGAGGAGGCCGCCCGGCAGGCCGTCCTCCGGGGCGCCGAAGACACCTTCGACGGACTGCCCGTGACGGTGCGGAGGCTGGAGCAGTCCGGGTCCTACGCGCTTCCGGCCGGCTCCCGGGCCCCGTCCGCGCAGCCGGAGGAGCCGGACCTCACACACTTCGCGGCCCTCGACCGCTCCCGGATCCGTCTCGTCTCCGGTGAGCTGCCCGGCCCAGGCCTCTCCGGCGCCGGCCCGGGTCCCGTGCCGGTCGCCGTCCCCCAGGCCGCCGCCGAGCGGCTGGACATGCGGACCGGCGCCCGTCTCACCCTCGTCGACAGACTGGACGGGCAGCGGCTGGACGTCCGTGTCACCGGCGTCTACCGCCCCTTGGACACCACCGATCCCTACTGGCTGGCGGACCAGCTCGCGGGGCGCGGTGTCCGTACGCTCTCCTTCACCACCTACGGCCCGCTGCTCGCGGACCCTTCCGTCCTCTCCTCGGGCCGTACGTCGGCAGGCCCGACCGGCTGGGTCGCCCGCGCCGACCACCGCGCCCTGACGACCGAGCGGCTCGGCGCGCTGCGGGACGCGGCGGCACGGGGTCTCGCCGGACTGCGCGAGGACCCGGCCCTGGGCGGCGGACAGCAGGTGACGACCGCGCTGCCGGCCGTACTCGACCAGTTCTCCAGGTCACTGCTGGTGGCCCGTTCGACGCTGCTGGTCTTCGCCGTGCAGTTGGTCCTGGTGGCGGCCGGTGCGCTGCTGCTGGTGGGCCGGCTCCTCGGCGCGGAGCGGGCCGCGCAGACCGACCTGCTGCGTGCCCGCGGTGGTTCACGACGCCGGATCACCGCCCTGGCCTGGGCCGAGGCACTGGTCCTGGTGGTTCCCGCCGCGGCCTGCGCCCCGCTGCTGGCCGGACCGCTGGCCCGGCTGCTCGAGGAGCACTCCGCACTCGGCCGCCTCGGGCTGCGGCTCGACGGGACGGTCACGCCCGCCCTCTGGCTGGTCTGCGGGCTGGTCGCGCTGGGCTGCGCCGCGGCGATCGTGCCGGGGGTGGGCACCGGCCGCCGCGGCCGGTCGAAGGCGCTGCCCGCTTTCCTGCGGGCCGGGGCGGACATCGGCCTGCTGGCCGTCGCCGCGGTGGCGTACTGGCAGTTGAGCCGTCAGGCCTCGACCGCCGGTGGCGGAGTTCTCGGCACGGACGCGGACGGGCGGCTGGGGATCGACCCCGTACTGGCCGCCGCGCCCGCGCTGGCGCTGCTGGCGGGCACGGTCCTGGTGCTGCGCCTCGTCCCCGTGGCCGCGCGGCTCGGCGAACGCCGGGCGGCGCGCGGGCGTTCGCTGTCGGCGGCCCTCACCGCGTGGCAGTTCGGCAGGCGTCCGCGTCAGGGGGCCGGTCCCGCGCTGCTGCTGGTCCTCGCGGTCGCGCTGGGCGTCCTGGCCGTCGGGCAGAGTTCCTCGTGGGACCGTTCGCAGCGTGACCAGGCGGACTTCCTCGCCGGCGCCTCCGTACGCGTCCTGGCCTACGGTGCCGCCGCTCCCGGGGACGCCGACCGGTACGCCTCCCTGCCCGGGGTCCGGGCCGCCGCCCCCGCCCACCGCGCGTCCCTGCCCCTGCCGGACGGCCGCACCGCGACCGTGCTGGCGCTCGACACCGCACGGGCGGACCAGCGGCTGATGCTGCGTCAGGACCTCGCCCGCAAGGACGCCGACGCGCTGCTGGCCGCCGTCCGTCCGAAGAGCGCCGGGGTCCGCGCGGGCCTCGTCCTGCCCACGCGGACCAGCAGCCTGACCCTGCGCGTACGTCTCGAGGACGGGCGTACGGGCGCGGCGCCCCGGGAGTTCGAGCCGGCCCTCACCGTGGAGGTCGAGGACGCCTACGGAGTGACCCACCGGCTGCCCGCGGGAACGCTCGCCGACGACGCCGCGTCCCACGACGTCGTCGTACGCCTCGACGAGACCGCCGGAGGCGGGCGCGTCACTCCCTGGGGGCCGCTGACCGTCACCGGTCTGCGGCTGAGCGGCCGGGTGCCTCCCGGCTCGGACCCGGATCTCCGCCTCGCCGTCGAGCGGGTACGGGCCCGGAGCGACGGCGCGGCCACCCTCCGCGCGGTCGGCGTCCCCGACGGGCTGCGCTGGCAGGGCACCGCCACGGCCGCCGTGGACGGCGCCACCGGGGCACCGGCGACGCTGCGCCCCTCCGCCACCGCGGAACGGCCGCTGTCCGTCGCCCATCGCGTCGCCTCCACGGTGGACCCGGACGCGCCGGACCCGCCGGCGGAGACGGTGACACTGCGGCTGTGGGCCCAGCGACCCGCCCCGCCGGGCCAGGTGGCCGGGACAGCCACGGACGACTTCCTGCGGGCGGTGGGCGCACGGCGTGGACAGACCCTCGACGTCACCGTGGCCGGCACGGACGTACGGGTGCGGATCGTGGACACCGCCCGGCAGCTGCCGACCACCGGCGCCGAGGCCGGAGCCGTCGTCCGGGGCGGGACCGGTCCCGCCCCGGACGATGCCACCCCGGACAATGCCGCGGCGGACGCCCGGGCCACCGACGGCGGCGCCCTGCTGCTGGATCTCCGGGCCGTCAACGAGGTGTTGGCGAGAAGCGCCGACGCTCCGCTCGCCCCCACCGAATGGTGGCTGAGCACGGACCCGGGAGAGGCCGGGCCGGTCGCCGCGGCGCTGCGTGAGCGGCCCGACACGGATCCGGCCGACGTACTGGTGCGCGACGAGATCGCCACCGCGCTGCTCGACGACCCGCTGGGCGCGGCGCCCCGTGCGGCGCCGCCGGCCGCGGTGGCGGCGGCCGCGGTCCTCGCCGCGGTCGGGTTCGCGGTCGGTGTGCTCGCCTCGCTGCGCGAACGCCGTGCCGAGCACGCGGTGCTGCACGCCCTGGGCGCCTCCCGGAGCACGCTCGCCCGGCAGACGGCCGTCGAGCAGAGTGTGCTGATCGCCGTGGCCCTGGTGGCCGGCACGGTCCTGGGCACGGCACTCACCCGCGCCGTCGTCCCCCTGACCGTCCTCACCGCACGTGGCACCCGCCCCGTCCCGGACGTGCTGGCCGCCCTGCCCCCGCACCAGGTGGCACTGCTGCTCGCGGGGATCGCCTGGCTGCCCCTGACGGCTGTCGCCGTCCTCGCCCCGCGCCGCACCCGGACCGCGGAGCTGCTGCGCCACCAGGGAGACAGCTGACGTGAACACCCGCCCACGCCCCCGGCGCACCGGCCGTCCGCGACCGGTCGCTCCCTGGACGCGGACCCGCCTGCGCACCGCTCCCGGCGCCTCGCTCGCCTTCGGGGCACTCGTCCTGCTCACCTCCTTCCTCGCCGCCGCCTTCCCCCGTGCCGTCGAGGCCAACGAGACCCGGAGTCTGCGGGAGGCGGTCACCGCCGCCGAGCCGTCCCGCAGCGTGCTGGAACTGCGCCTCCCCCTGCCCGGTCTCGTACCGTCGTCGTCCGCCCGTGAGAACGCGCTGCGCCCGTCGGCGGTCGCGGACACCTACCGTGACGTCCTGGCGGCCGTGCCCGCCCCCGTGCGGGTGGACAGGGCGCAGTCCTCGTACGGGGTGCGCACGGCCCAGCCCCTGACCGGCCTGGACCACTGGCTGCCGCGGCCCGAAGGGGTGCCGCCCCGGTTCACGGTCGCCGCACAGGCCGGCCTGGCCGCCCATGCCACCGTGCGCGAGGGCCGGCTGCCCCGCGCGCGGGCCGGTACGACGGAGGGCACGCGGCAGATCGAGGCGGCGGTGACGACGGCGACCGCCGGGAAGCTGCGACTGGGCGTCGGTTCCGTCGTGCATGTCGACGGCGCGACGGAGGGCCGGACTCTCGCGCTGCGCGTCACCGGCATCGTCGAACCGCGCGCGCCCGAGGGCGCCTACTGGTCCGCCGAACAGCTGCTGCGCACCCCCAGCATCGCCTTCACGCCCTCGCGTCCGCCCCTCTCCTACTGGCAGGCGGGCCTCCTGGTGCCTCCCGCCGCGGCGCCCGCCCTGCTGGGCACCCGCGGCGAACCGGAGCCCTACTGGCGGCTCGCGCCCGATCCCGAGGCGCTCACCGCGCGGCGGCTGCCGGCGTTCGCGGACCGGATCGCCTCGCTCGAGAGCGGCCCGGGGCTGCTCCGCCTCAGGGACGTGGCCGGTCAGGACGCCGTCCTGACCACCGAGATGGACTCCATACTCTCCGCGCACCGGTCCCAGGACGCCGCCGTCACCCCCGTGTTGACGGTGGCCGCCACCGGCACCGCCGTCGTCGCGGCGGTGACCCTCGCCATGACCGCGGGGCTGACGGCCGCGCGGCGCGGCGCGGAACTCGCCCTGCTGCGGGCCCGCGGCGGGTCACTCGGCGGCATCGCGGGCCGGCTGCTCGCCGAGTCCGCCGCCGTCGCGCTGCCGGCCGACGCGGCGGGTCTGACGGCCGCGGTGCTGCTGGTGGGCGAAGCGGCCCTGGCACCGGCGATCGCGGCCGCCGCGGCGGTCACGGTGTTCGCCTGCGCCGCCCTGCCCGTCCGCGCGATCGTCGCCCACCGCGGTGTCCGCGCCGAGCACGAGCGTGCGGACCTGATCCGCACGCGGCCTGGCAGACGCCGTACGGTCGCCGAGCTGACCCTTCTCGTGCCGGCCGTCGCCTCGGTCACGGCTCTGCGGCTGCGCGGCACGACCGGTGACGGTGATCTCCTGGCCGGCGCCGCGCCCGTGCTGGCCGCCCTGGTCGCCGCGCTGGTCCTGGCACGGCTGTATCCGCTGCCCCTGCGCCCGCTCGTCCGGTGGTCCGCACGGCTGCGGGGCGCGGTCGGGTTCCTCTCGCTCGCCCGGGCCGGGCGGGGTTCCCCGGCCGGCCCGCTGTCCGTGCTCGTGCTGCTGGTGGCCCTGACCACGGCGTCGTTCGGGGGAGCCGTGCTGACCGGTGTCGCCGACGCACGCGACCGGGCGGCGCTGACAGCGACGGGAGCGGACACGCGGGTGTCCGGTGCGGGCGGGACCACGGTCCTCCCGGACGGCGTCGAGCGGGCGGTGCGCGACGTTCCCGGCGTCCGTGCCGTCGCCCCCGTCATGATCGACTCGATCGACCTGTCCGCCGAGTCGTCGGCCGGAGACCGCCTCTCCCCGGCCCTGATCGCCGTCGACCCCCCGTCCTACGCACGGTTCCTGCACGAACAGGGACTCGGCGGCTTCCCGGTCCGGATCCCCCGGGCCGGCGGGGAACGGGACGACGACGGCGCCGTCGTGGACGCGGTCGCCTCGCCGGGCGTCGCCGCGGCGCTCGGCCGCGCACCGCGCCGGACAGCCTCGCCGGCCGGGACCTTCACCGTCCGGGTCACCGAGGTGCTCACCCGCACACCCGTGCTACCCACCTCGGCCTCGGAGTTCCTGCTGGTCGACGCCTCCGCACTGCCCCGCCGGGCCACCAACACCCTGCTGGTCTCTGGCCCGGACGCGGACCCGGAGGCGCTGCGGAAGGCCGCGCGCACCGGGGGCGGCCAGGTCGAGGTGCGTCTGCGCAGCGAGGAACGCGCCGCGTACGCCGACCCGCCCCTCCAGTCGGGCGCCGAGCTGCTCTTCGGCGCGGCCGTCCTCGCGAGCTCGGGCTTCGCCGCACTGGCGCTGCTCATGTCCTTCCTCACGACCGCCCCGGAACGCACCGCCCTGCTGGCCCGGCTGCGCACCATGGGCCTCACCCGTCGGCAGGGGCGCCGGCTGCTGCTCCTGGAAACCCTGCCGCAGACCCTGCCGGCAGCGGTGGGAGGAGTCCTCGCGGGCTGGGCGACCGTATGGCTGCTCGGTCCCGGGCTGGACCTGACCCCTCTGGCGTTCGCCGCCGCCGGCTCCGGCCCCGTACCTCAGGTCGAAGCCTCGCTGCGCACCGACCCGTGGTCGCTGCTGGTGCCCGCCGCCGGCGTGGTGGCGCTGACCGCGGCGGTGGCCGCCGCGCAGGCCTGGTGGGTGGCGCGGGCCGGATCGATCACCGAACTCAGGGCAGGAGACGCACCATGACCGACCCCGCACTCGCGACCGACCCGACACTCGCCGACCTCGAACGGCGCGCGATGGCGCACCGCGACACCCCGGCCCACGGGGTCGACGCCCTGGTCGTCTGCGACCGGCTGGTGCGGATCTTCAGCGAGGACGGGGTGGAGGTGCAGGCACTGCAGGGCCTGGACCTGCTCGTACGCGAGGGAGAGCTGATGGCCCTGGTGGGCGCCTCCGGAAGCGGCAAGTCGACACTGATGAACATCCTCGCCGGCCTCGACGTCCCGTCCGCCGGCACGGCGCGGGTCGGCGGCCACGACCTGCTCACGATGAGCGCCAGGGACCGGCTCCGCCACCGCCGCGACGTGGTCGGCTTCGTCCGGCAGCAGACGGCCCGCAATCTGCTGCCCTTCCTGACCGCCGCGCAGAACGTCGCCCTGCCGATGCAGTTGCGCGGCGGCAGCCGCTTCGCCGGGCGCCGGCAGGCGGAACGCGCCGGGGAACTGCTGGCGATGCTGGACGCCGCCGAGTGCCACGACCGCCTGCCGCGGCAGATGTCGGGCGGCCAGCAGCAGCGGGTGGCGATCGCCGTGGCGCTCGCCAACTCCCCGTCCCTCCTGCTCGCCGACGAACCGACCGGCGAACTGGACGCGGCCACCGGTGAGCAGGTGTTCGCGGCGTTCCGCAGGGCCAACGAGGAACTGGGGGCGACCATCATGATCGTCACCCATGACCAGGCCGTCGCGGCCGAGGTCGAGCGCACGGTCGCGATCCGCGACGGCCGTACCTCCTCGGAGGTGGTGCGCCGCACCGAGATCGGCGAGGACGGCCGGGAGTCGGTGACGGCACGCGAGTTCGTGACACTGGACCGGGCCGGACGGCTGCAGCTGCCCGCCGCCTACACGGCCGCTCTCGGCCTGCGCGACCGGGCGCTGCTGGAGCTGGAACAGGACCACGTCAAGGTCCGGCCGGACAGGGACACCGGCGAGGGCCACTGATCGCGGCGCCGGGCGGGATTCCGGGACCGTCGGCGCCCTGCCGGCCCCTCCTCCGCCACCCTGCGGACCAGTGCGGTCGCCGGGTCACGTCCTGGTCGGTCCGCGCCCTGCCGCCCCGGCCCGGGACCGCCGACGCACATCATGTCAACGCCTTCACCACATAGCGCGCAGCGTCTCAAGGATCCACTGGCTGCATAGGCGTCCCAGGGCCGTCCGCGCAGAGGGACGGCGGCCGCGACGGCAGTGCCCGGTCCTGCGGGTCCGTGGCGTTTCCGCACGGACCTGTGCGGCGATCCGTCGTGCCGGGGACCAGCGCATGTGGCCCGACGCTGTCGCTGATGCGCTCGCCCGGTTCGAGTGGGCCTTCGAAGCAGCCCGGACGGTATCTGGACGCCTCCGAGGTCCGGCAGCCCGGGCTGAAGGTGGAGGATGCCGGTGACGCTCTGGAGGAGACCGTCGACGCCGGTGGACGGGCCGGGCCGGGCCGATACGGACGATGCTTCCCTCGGTCAGGAGACGGCCGTGGCCAGGGTGTCGGCGAGTTCGGTGGGCGCCGACAGCATCGGCCAGTGTCCCGTCGGCAGGTCGAAGCGTCGCCACGGCGGCTGGTTCAGGAAGGCCAGCATCGGCACCCCGGCATCCAGCAGGCCCGTGAAGTCATGGCAGGCGATCAGCACACGGTCCACATCGGGACCGGGTTCGGCCGGGCCGGCGAGACGCTGGGTGTAGGTGCCGAACGGGTGAGGGGTGGCCCGCGTGCGCAGAACGTCCCGCCGGTCCTCGTCGAGCCCGTCAAGGCTGCTGTCCAGACCCAGGACCTCGAAGGGCGGCATCGCCAGCCGCCATCCGTCACCGGAAGCGGATACCTGGTGACGCAACTGGTCGGCTTCCTGCGGTGGCATCAGGTCCAGCACGCACATGTCCACGGCGAACGGGGCGCTGTCCACGTAGACCACGCGCGCCACCCGGTCACCGAGACGTCCGGCTGCCCCGGTCACCGGAGCAGCCGCATAGCTGTGGGCGACCAGTGTGACGTCGCGCAGATCGTTCCGTTCGACGAATCCGGTGACATCCGCGATGTGCGTGTCCAGGTCGGTCTGTGGTCCGCCCTGGTCGGCCCGCTCGGCCAGGCCCGTCAACGTCAGGGGCAGCGCCGTGTGGCCGCGCTCGCGCAGGACGTGGACCGTGTCTTCCCAGGCCCACGCCCCGAGCCAGGCGCCGGGAACGAGTACGAAGGTGGCCATGTGATCTCCCTGGAGTCCGGAAGTGAGGTGCTGTGGGGAGCGTAGAATCAATACAGGACAGATTCCGCCCTGTTACGCACTGTCAAGCGGAGTGATCTATGTCGCATCCTCTGACCCGTGTGCTGACCCTCCTGGAACTCCTCCAGTCGAACCCCCGGCTCACCGGGACAGAGCTGGCCGGCCGCCTGGACACCGATGTCCGTACGGTGCGCCGGTACACCGCCCACCTGCGGGAACTGGGCATCCCCGTGGAGGCCGAACGCGGACGTCACGGCGGCTACCGACTGGCACGGGGATACCGGATGCCACCCTTGGTCCTCGCCAACGACGAGGCTCTCGCCGTCGTCCTCGGCCTGCTCGCAGCGGAACGTCTGGGCATGGGCACGGCCGCACCGGCCGGCGCCGGTGCCCTGGCCAAGATCGAGCGGGTGCTCCCGCACGCCCTGCGCGAACCACTGGCCGCCATGCGGGAGACCCTGTCCTTCACCGCCAACGCCGTGACAGGACAGGCACCCGGAACGGACGTTCTTCTGGCCCTGGGCCAGGCCTCCCGCGCACGCACGACCGTCGGCATCAGCCACGAGTCCTGGCGCCAGGAGCACACCGAACGCGACATCGACCCCTACGGCGTGGTCTTCCACACCGGCCGCTGGTACGTCGTCGGCCATGACCACCTCCGCGACAGCCTGCGGACCTTCCGCATCGACCGCATCACCTCCGTCACTCCCCGGCCCCACCGGTTCACCGCCCCCGACGGCTTCGACCCCGTCACCCACCTGACCTCGACCCTGGCCCAGGGGTCGTACCGGTGGCAGGTCGAGGTGACCGTCCACGGTCCCCTCGACGCGATCGCCCGCCGACTGCCTCACTCAGCGGTGACCCTCACCGACCACCCCACCGGCGTCCTCCTGCACGCACAGGCGGAACGGCTGGACGGCATGGCGCGCCTCCTCGCTTCCCTGGAATGGCCCTTCACCATCCACCACCCCGACGAACTGCGGCGAGCCCTCAAGGACCTCGCCGACCAGCTCACCGCGGCCGCCCGACGGGAACCGGGAGAACCACCGCGGTGAAGACCGGCCTACCGGCCCTCGCCCCTGCTCGGGGCAGGCGTGGGCAAGGCCGACGCCTACGGCGGCAGGACCGCTGCCCGCACTCCTACGCACGCGGGGTACGGCGCTGCTCCATGCCCTGCTCGATCTGCTCCCTGGTGAACTCTCTGTAGAAGCGCTCACCATGGGCATCGGTGATGTCGATGACGACGCCGGTCCACTCCTCGCTGGGCAGCTCGACGATGCCGGTGGTGTAGAGGGCGTTGTCGAGCACGTCGGCGGTCACGCGAACCCCGGTGAGCTCCTCGGCGAGAGCGAGACTCATCGCCACGTCCGACCCGCCGTCGACCAGATCGAATCCCACCCGGGCCATCACCTCGGTGAGCTCGTCGGGAGTACTGCCGGAGCGATGCAGAGGGCTTTCGAACGCCGTGCGCAGCACGCCGTCCTCCCACCAGCGGAACAGGCGCAGCGCATTGATGTTGCGGAAGTGGGAGACGATCCTGGTGCCCGCGGACACCACTGTCATCAGACGATCGTCGGTACCGATCGACCCGTCGAACTCCACGGCCAGCGTCCACGGACCACCATGGCCGGGAACGGACGTCGCACCGACAGACATGCAGTCCCCGTAGCAGCCCGGCTCCTGACTGTCCTGCAACTCCACATCGCGCTCGGCGAAGGCATCGAACCCGGCGAACTCCCCCTGCGGGTCCGCACCGAGCCGCGCCAGGAACTCGGCCGGCGCCAACCCCTGGACCAACGTCATGCAGTACATCTCGTACAGCGATCCCCGACGGTAGTCGCCGAACCATGCGTAATCAGCAGTGGTAGCAGTCATGGCGGGCCACGATAGCCAGCATCCGCCCGAAGATCAGTCGGCAGCGGTTGCGGCAGCGGCAGACCGACGCGGCGCAATCCAGACCCGCGCTTCCTGTCCCGGCGCCACGTCCGCGCGTTGCACGGATGCACACGAGGGCGCCGGACACAGGACGCAACACACCACCACACACCACCACCAGCGGCGTCGCCGTACGCGCTCACTGGTGGAGGCGGACGGGAAGCCGGAGGCGGACAAGCGCCTGCGCGGGCGGTCGACGCCGGCCCTCTCCCCCCGTTGCACCCGTCCGGCAACACCGAATGCGGTCACGCGGCGCACCACCGGACAGCATCCGCAACACCTGGCGCCGAAGGGGCGGCGCCCTGCTCACCGGTCGAGCGTCTGGTCCCGTCCCCTTCGCTCCCCCGGCGTCAGAACCTCGGCGCCGGGGCCTGCGCCTCCACCATGGCCGCCGCCTCCGCCTCGCTCTGCACCGAGGGCGGCGAGCCCTCCAGCGGCTGCCGCGCCGTCTCCCTCATGCAGGCCACCGCGACGATGCCGACCAGGGCGGCGGCCATCGAGTAGTAGGCGGGCATCATCTCCGAGCCGGTCGCGCCGATGAGCGCGGTGATGACCAGTGGTGTGGTACCGCCGAACAGGGAGGTCGCCAGGTTGTAGCCGACCGAGAGGGAGCCGTAGCGGACCGAGGTGGGGAACATCGCGGGCAGCGCCGCCGACATCGTTCCCAGCAGGCACACCAGTGACAGGCCGAGCATCAGCATGCCGCCCGCGACGGCGGCCAGACTGCCCTGCTGCACCAGCAGGAACGCCGGCGCGGAGAGCACGAGGAAGCCCACCATGCCGGTCATCAGGAGGGGCTTGCGGCCGTACCGGTCGGACAGCCGGCCCACCTGGTTGATGATCAGCATCAGCACCACCATGGTGACCACCAGGATCAGCAGCCCGTGGGTCTCGGAGTAGTGCAGCTCGTCCGAGAGGTACGTCGGCATGTACGACAGCAGCATGTAGTCGGTGATGTTGTACGCGCCGACCAGGGCGACGCACAGCACCAGCGTCCGCCAGTGGGTCCGGAAAATCTTGGCGAGGTCGCCCCGGGCGGTGGTCTCCACCGAGTCCGCCGCCTCCGAGACGTGTACGTTGCCCTCCTCCAGCTTCAGGTAGGCCGGGGTGTCGTCCAGCCTCATCCGCAGGTACAGCCCGACGATGCCGAGCGGGCCGGCGACCAGGAACGGGATGCGCCAGCCCCAGGCGTCCATGGTGTCCGTGCCCAGCCAGGCGGTGAGCGCGGTCACCAGGCCCGCCGCGCCGGTGTACCCGGCGAGCGTCCCCAGCTCCAGGAAGCTGCCGAAGAAACCGCGCCGCTTGTCCGGCGCGTACTCCGCGATGAACGTGGAGGCACCGCCGTACTCGCCGCCGGTGGAGAAGCCCTGGAGCAGCCGGAACAGGATCAGCAGCAGCGGTGCCCAGAAACCGACCGCGGCGTACGTCGGCAGCAGCCCGATCGCGAACGTGCCGATCGCCATCAGGATCATCGTCAGCGCGAGCACCTTCTTGCGGCCGACCTTGTCGCCCATCGGCCCGAAGACCATGCCGCCGATCGGACGCACCAGGAAGGCGACGGCGAACGTGGCGAAGGACGACAGCAGCTGCGCGGTGTCACTCCCGGACGGGAAGAAGACCCGGCCGATGGTGCCGGCCAGGTATGCGTAGATACCGAAGTCGAACCACTCCATGGCGTTGCCGAGCGAAGCCGCCTTCACCGCTCGCTTGACCGCCCGCTCGTCCGTCACCGTGATGTCCGACCGGCGCAACCGGGGGTTGCGCCGACGCCGGACGGCACGGAAGAGGGCGCGGTGACGCTTGATCGCTGCGGAATCGGGCACGGGCCCGTTGTCGCTGGAGGACGTGGCTGGCTCCCTTTCCCCGGACATATAACTCCAAATGGAGCCTATGCTCGCTTCAAATGACTTCTCCGCAGAACCTGCCACGAAATTCCGAGTTCAGTCATATCTGTTGATCTCGTCACATATCGTAAGCGGGCGATGGGCCGGGGGCAGCTTCGCGCCGTCGCGCACCTGCCGATGGCCACCTGGGTTTCCCGCTGTGCGCCGACGTACTTGTGCGGTCGTACGGTCGTGCGGTCGGAGCGAGCGACGCGCGACGCGCGACGCGGCCACCGGTTCGGCCGACCAGACGATGGTGCGCTGCCTGTGCTGCCGGACCGGCCGGCATCCTCGACGTGATCCGCTCGACGCGTTCCGGACCGATCACCACAGCACGCGGGCGCCGAGGACGATCAGGCCGGCCGTCAGCCAGAGGTTGTCGTGTGCTGAAGGGTGTAGGCCGGCGGAATGAGCAGAGCGGTGCCGATGCCCTCGTGGAGTGCGCACTGACGCCCGCGGGCGTACGGCAGTCCGCGCCGTGCTGAGCACGAGGCCGCATGCACGCTGAGGAAGTCGGTGGAGCTCGTACCGCTTCGGAACCACCGCACTGCTGCTGGTCTCGAACGATGTGACGATCTCGCTGACAGGCGCCGAACCACTGCGAGGACCGCAGTGACAGCGGTCGAATGACTTCCATGTCTCACCGACGCAGCCAGCAACTCCGCCGAGCCGCCGAACGGGCGTCGCGAGGGCGGCCCGCCTCTTCCGCCGCCCGCCGCCGGCCGGCCGTACGACGGCGCCGGGCACCGGCGGTGGCAGTCCTCCCGACCGTACCCGGGCGAGCGTCAGCCGGGCCGGAAGGGCAGGGGCTGGATTGGGCCCGCCGCATCGAACTGAGTGCGGTGGTGGTCGGCGTCCTTCTCTCCTCGCTCATCGCGGCTGCCGGTATCTGGTATTCCAACAACCAAGTCCGCGACCAGTTGAAGATCAGCAGCGAGGAGGTGCGTCTCACCCGGGAAGGACAGATCACCGACCGTTACACCAAAGCTGTGGAAGCTGCGGGGAACGACGCCATGGACGTTCGCCTCGGCGGCGTCTACGCCCTCCAGCGCATCATGGAGGACTCCCCCCGCGACCACCCCACTATCGCCAACGTCTTGGCCGCCTATGTGCGCACCCACGCCAGTGACCCGCTCGGGGAAGACGAAGACGTACCGGCCGACGTGCAGGCGGCCCTGACCGTCCTCGTCCACCGCGACACCGACCACGACGGCTCTTTCTTCCTCGACTTGAGGCGCACCAACCTGGTCGGCGTTGACCCGCAGAACGGCAGAAGAACCGTGAACCTGACCGATGCCGATCTGTCGGGCGCCGACCTGTCGCAGGCCGACCTGGGCGCCGGAACACTGCGCGGCGCGGGCCTGATCTCCACGAGACTGACCGGCGCGAACCTACGCGCAGCAGACCTACGCGACGTGGTGATGCAAGGGGGTGACCTCTCCCATGCGCACCTGGACGACGCGGATCTCCGCAACACGGAGCTGCACGGCGTGGATCTGGCTGATACGGACCTGACCGGTGCGGACCTGCGCGGCGCGGGCCTCTACGCCGTGGATCTGCACGGCGCGAAACTGTCTGACGCGGACCTCGGCTGCGGCCTCGGCTGCACGAGCCTACCCGGCGTGAACCTGCGCGACGCGGACCTGGCCGGTGCGAACCTGCACGGCGCGAACCTGCCCAGTGCGGACCTGCGTGGCGCGCATCTGCGCGATACGAACCTGCGAGGAGCGGATCTGCGCGGAGCGGACCTGCGCGGAGCGACGGACCTGTCAGCGGCAGCGGTGGACGACGCTCTGCTCGACTCGGCTACCAAGCTCCCTCCTCGTCTGGCCGAAGACCCTTCTGTCAAGGCACGGATCACCGAACTCGAAGAACAGACCGCCGGCGCTCACGGCTGAGCCGGAGGACTGCCCCTACCTGATCTGGACCGCGGTGTCCCTCTTGTGCGGGTAGGCACATGCCCGCATCCCTAGCCGCAGACCCGTGCGGTCATACGACGCGGTCTCAGACCCTGCGGGCCGTCCGCGGCCGGCTGACCACTCGATCCCTACCTGCCCCACCCCGACAGAAGACCGGTAACTCGGCCACGGGCAGCGCGAGTTGGTGTGCCATCATGACCGCGTGACTGCATATGTGATAGCCGAAGCGAAGCACCTGGACACCCCGGAGGTGCGGAGGTACCGAGAGCTGGCCCAGGCTTCCATCGCCCTGTACGGCGGCCGTTATCTCGTGCGCGGCGCCCTGCCGGACGCCCTCGAAGGGGACTGGCCGGACGGCAACCGCATGACGGTCATCGAGTTCCCCAGTCTGGAGCAGGCGAAGACCTGGTACGCCTCTCCGGAGTACGAGCAGGCCCGCGCGACACGGTCCGACCTCAGCGGTCGCCGCATGCTGTTCATCGAAGGCCTCGCCCAGCAGCCGGACTAGGCCTCGGACGGCGGGGCGGCGGCAGGGCGGGAGGCGATACCGCTGCGCCCCCGCCCCCGCCGCCGGAGGGCGGGTGTGCCGTCGCATCAGACGGCACGGTCGCCCGCTCACCCGCTCACCCGCTCACCCGTCGTACAGCCCGTCGAGTTCCAGGTCCCGCAGCGTGCGGTAGTCCGCCTCCAGGGATGCCGGGTCATCGGCGACGAGGTAGGCCGTTCCGGGGCAGGTCGCCATGTCGATGGTCCGTGACAGGCGGCTGCCGGCCGGCGCGTTCATCACCCGGTGTGCGAAGGAGGGCAGCGCCTCGATCTCGCCCCAGCCGTCCTCTGCCGGGACGGTGCCCTCCCCCGGCGAGATCAGGTTCACGCACCGCAGACGGCTCTTGAGCCGGTACGGCGCGTCCGCCTCGGCGACGAAGCTCTCCGGGTCCGCGAGCGAGTAGGCCAGGCTGTTCACCTGGTCGGCGCCCACGCACCGGGTCAGCAGCTCCGGCACCTGTCCCCCGCCCAGTCGCGCTCCGCACTCGATCAGGACGGGGCCGGTGTCGGTCAGCATGACCTCGGTGTGACCCGCGCCGTTGCGGACGCCCAGCGCGTCGAGCACCGAGCGGACGTAGCTCACGATCTCCTGGACACCCGGTTCGTCGAGGGCGAGGAGGTCCTCGTAGTCGTACACGGACTGACCGTCCACGAGCCGCTTGTGGTAGCGCCACACCTCGACGATGCGGTGCACGCCGTCGCGGCTGACGCTGTTCACGTAGTGCTCCGTGCCGGAGAGGAACTGCTGGGCGAGCACCACCTCGTTGGGCTGCCCGTACCGGTCGACCGAGGCCATGATCCGGGCGTGGGCGGCGGCCACCTCCTCGAGGGTGTGGCAGATGAGCACGTTGTCGGTACCCGCGCTCAGCACCGGCTTCAGGACGACCGGCCACCGGTCCTGCCCGACGGCCCACCGGGTGATGTCGCCGAGCGAGGAGGAGCGGAGGCCGGCCGCCGAGGCCAGCCCCGCGGCGCGGACGGCCTCCTGCATCGCGAACTTGTTGCGTCGCGCCGACGACAGCTCCAGGTCGTTGCCCGGAACGCCGAGGGCCGCGGAGAGTTCGTCGGCGAGCAGGACGCCCGACTCGGCGGCCGCGACCACCGAGTCCACCCGCAGTTCGCGCAACTGCCGTACGGTGTCCGCGAGTTCGCCGGTGTGCTGGATGTCCACCGCGAAGTCCTCGGGACGGTAGGCCAGGCGTGTGTCGGGGAACGGCGAGCGCACATGGACGAAGTCGACGCCGCGCAGCCGCAGTGCGTCGGGCAGGAGCCGTCCCGCGCCGTAGGCGTCCACAAGGGCAACGGTCATGGTCGTGATCCTCCGCGCTCGTCGCTGGCAGGTCGGTCGTGCGGTTCCGGCGGCCCTGTCACCATGCCCGCCGTCGGCTCGGCCGCCACGGCCGCGGGTTCCTCCGGCTTCCTGCCCCGGACCACCACCCCCACGGCCACGAGGACGACCACACCGAGTACGCACCCGAGGGTGAACAGGGAGAAGCGCAGCCGGCCGTCGGCGAGCTGCATGGCGATGGCGAACAGCGGTGACAGGGACACCAGCAGGGACGTGGTGATCGGTTCGGTGTAGCGGATACCGATCTGCAGCACGTAGATCGGCAGCCCGACACCGATGACCGCCACGACGGCCCCCGGCAGGAGCGCCGCGGTCAGGTCGGGATCGTCCTCCAGCGCCACCAGGATCCATGCCACCACGCTCATCAGGACGAACCTGACGGCGAGCACGGTACCGGGGTCGCAGCCGACGTCGTCGAGCCGTTTCATGTAGATGATGTTGACGGCCGAACCGGCCGCGCAGATCAGCGTGAAGACCAGACCGAGCGCGGCGTCCCGCGGCGGTAGGTCCCCGAGTCCGCTCCGCCCGCTGAACGCACCCCACACCAGGGCGGTGAGCAGGACGCCGATGGCCACCGAGACCACGATCTCCGTGGCCATGACGGTGCTGTGTCGCCGGAGCAGCGGACCGGCGAGGGTCATGACCATGGGGCCGAGGGCGAGACCGATGACGTTCACGATCGCCGGTTCCAGGTACTCCAGGGCGTAGAACGTCGACAGCCAGGTCAGCGCCGTCGTGATGTTGATCGCCACGAGGTCGCGGCGGTGCCTGGTGACCACGCCCAGTTGCGACAGCCCGCGCCGCCGCACCTCGGTCCCGGTGAAGAAGACCATGGTGAGCGTGAAGGAGACGGCGGCGATGCTCGCCGGGCTCACCACGTCGAAACGGTTGCCCGCGTACACGTCCATGGCGGCGGTGAGCACCGCGTAGGCGAGCAGCGGCGTCACGCCTCTGCGGAGGTGGGTCACCGGCGTGGCCACGGTACCGTCACTCACCGCGTTCCCTCCGCTGCCCCGCACGGCTCACGGCACTCGGCTCACGCACCCGTTCCTCCGGTGGCCGAGAAGGCGGTCGTGATGCCGTGGTCGCGCAGGAACGCCAGCCACCGCCCGATCGTCTCCGGGCTGTCGGCGGCCTGGTGCAGGCCGGGCGCCGTCCGGCCCGCGGCGACGTCGAGGATGCCGCACGCCAGGGGCACGGAGACCAGACGGGCGGTCACGCTCTCCTGCTCGTCACCCACGGCGTCGAGCACGTACTCGCCGCTCCAGGCCGTCCCGGCGTCCGTCCGTACCTCCAGCTTCACCGACATCACCACCCGGTCGTGGTCGGTGGCCGTGGTGGGGTGGCGGGCCGCCAGCTCCGCCGCGAGATCGGTGATCCGGTCGTCGCCAACCTCGGCCAGTTCGGCGAAGACCGGCTTCCACGCCTCGCTCCACCCGTCCAGGCGCAGCGTGCCGCGTACGAAGGTCTCCACGTCCCAATGGGCGGGGAAGGCGTAGGTGTCGAGGAAGGGGACGCTGTCCCGGTTGGGGTAGACCTCGAAGGACTCGTCGCCGACGAACCGCGACGTGACCGCCTCCCACGGGCGGGCGACCTCCTTCTCGGCTCCGCCGTCGATCAGGCGGGCGGGTGTCAGAAGGGCGGTCAGCACTCCTCGGGGCGCCCAGCTGAACCGGTAACGGAAGTCGTTGGGCTCGGCGGGGTTGCTGCCGCAGTACGACGTGAAGCGCACCGTCGCGGGCCGGTCCCCGGTCGCCGCCCTGGCCTTGCGGACCAGTTCGTGGGCGAGGAGGTGGTCGATTCCCGGGTCGAGCCCGATCTCGGTGAGCAGTACCGAGCCGCGTTCGGCGGCGGCGTCGGCATGCGCTCTGATGCCCGGGCTGACGTAGCTGGAGCACACGAAGTGCGCGTCGTTGTCCAGCGCGAGCTCCACCAGCGCGGGGTGCATGGTCGCCGGGAGCATGGACACCACGATGTCGCCGGCGGCGAGCTCGGCGGCCAGCGCGGAGGTGTCGTACGCGCGGGTCTCGGCCTTGCCCTCGAGACCGAGCCGGGCCAGGCAGGCCTCGGCCTTCTCGCTGGTGCGGCCCCACAGGACGGTCGACGTGCCCTCGCAGACGAGACCCAGTCCGCTGCCGGTGGACATCCCGGTCCCGATCCAGTGCACGCGTCCGGTCGGGGTGGTCGGTTCAGTCATGTGTCCTCACTTCTCGGCGGCGGGGCGGGCGTGGTGGAAGTGCTCCGCGCAGCGACTCCAGATCGCACCCCCGTGGGGGAGAGCGGAAAGATGCGGCAGGAGGCCCGCGGAGAACGCCGTACTCGACTCCCTGGGCAGCAGCGACGGCAGGTTGTCGACGGCGATCAGATCCAGTCGCGGCGGTCCGGGGTGGAGGCGGCGGACCGGCTCGGCCCAGTCGGTCACCCGGTCGTAGACGGGCAGGCGGTTGCAGGCCGAGGTCACGTCGCAGGTGACGTCGGAGACCACCGTCAGGGTGCGGTCGTCGCGCTCCAGGTCGGCCGTGGTGAGGAAGGGCGTGCCCGGTTCGACGGCGAACACCGTGTTGACGAGGAGGTCGTGGTCCAGGAGGGCGGCCCGGTCGAGGTCCCGGGTCTCCTCGACGTCCCACCGGGTCGTCGGTACGCCGGCCACGGCGAGCGCCTCGCACGCGCCGCGTCCGGACCTGCCGAGCGCCCCGATGACCAGCGCCCTCGCCGCGCCCTGCTCGGCCCGGAGTTCGGCGTCGAGTTCGGGCCGGGTGAGCGAGCGCAGCGGCGCCGTGAGCCGGCCCCGGTGGTGCAGCACCGCCAGCGCGGCACCCACGTACCCCGCCCAGAAGCCGAAGGCGACCACCCTGCGGCCTGCCTCGTCCGTCAGGTACTCCAGGTCGAGCAGGGTGCCGCCGCCCAGGGCGAAGCGCCGCAGCAGCGCCGGGCCGCCCTCCTGGCCCTTGTAGGCGTGGCCGAAGAAGACGTGTCGGTGAGTCAGCGGCACCGAGGCCGACGAGGGTTCCTTCAGACCGAGGACGACCTCGGTGGGCGGTGCGTCCGGCCAGGTGTCGGCGGGGACCACACGGCAGCCCGCCGCGGCGTAGTCGTCGATCGGGAAGGCGCGGTGCGCGGACTCCTCGACGGTGACGGGTATGCCCTCCGCCAACAGTTTGGCCGCGTCGCCGGGGACGAGCGGGGTGCGCTGCTCGTTCGGCGCGGCCTCGCTGCGCAGCCAGATTCCGGTGCTGCTCACCATTTCGGGTATGTCTCCTGCTGGTGTCGGTCGGTTGTCGACCGCTGGTGCCGGTCCGTTGCCGGCGCTGAGCGGTCGACGTGTGCGGTCAGTGGATCGGGCGGCTCGACGACTCGCCCGAGAGCGCCGCCTGCCACACCGGGACCGGCGGCGGTACGTCCATGTGCTCGGGCACGGCGACGTGGATGAGCGAGGGGCCGTCCTGGTCGGCGGCCTTCTTGGCCAGGTCGGCGAACTCGTCCAGGGAGCGGGCGCGCGCCCCGGACAGTCCCATGCCGAGCCCGAGCTGGACGGGGTCGAGGGGGCCGGGGTCGACCGCGAAGTACCGGCCGCCCGCGTAGAGGTGCTGGATCATCTTGATCCACGCCATCGACCTGTTGTCGAGCACCACATAGGTCACCGGGAGGCCGAGCCGTTTCGCGGTCTCCCACTCGCCGACGGCCATCGCGACGCTGTTCTCCGTGGTGAGGCAGAGCACGCGCTCCCCCGGGTGGGCGACGGCGACGCCGATCGAGGCGGGGACGGCGTACCCCAGCGGGCCGTGGCCGCGGGGAATCACCACGCGCCAGCCGTCGCCGGGCGCCTCCCAGTAGCACGCCAGGTAGGGCGTCGGCGTGCCCGCGTCGGCCACGACCCAGGTGTTCCGCCCGAACGCGTCGCCCAGGACCCGTACGAGGTCACGGGGGAAGAGGACTTCGGGTGCCAGTGCGGCGGTGCTCTCCGCACCGTCCCGCGCCCACCGGGCTCGCGCCGCGGCCAGTCGCCGGGCCCGGTCGGCGCGGACGGAGTCGGGTACGGCGGGCACCTGCGCCCGGAGCTGTCCGAGCACCGTCGTCGCGTCCCCGACGAGGGCGACGCTGCCCGGGTAGTTGCGCCCGGCGCGCTCGGTGTCGGTCTCGATGTGCAGGATCGCCGGACCGTTGCGGGCGGGCGTGGTGAAGCCCAGCGTGTCGGTGGCGTTGGCCCGTGTGCCCACGAACAGGACCAGGTCGCTCTCCGCGACCCAGGCGTTCGCGTAGTCCCGGGCCCCGTTGCTCCCCACGACGCCCAGGGCGAACGGGTGCGCCTCGTCGATGATTCCCTTGCCGTGGATGGAGGTGCCGACGGGCATGCCCAGGTGATCGGCGAGCCGCACCAGTTCGGCACCCGCCCCGGAGAGATGGGCGCCGCCTCCCGCCACCACGACGGGACGCTCGGCCGCGGCGAGTCGTGCGGCGGCCTGCCGTACCGGCTCGGCCGGTGCGGCGTCGCGGCGGCCGGGTACGACGGTGACTGCCGCCGCCTCCGGCGCGGGCTCCGTCTCCCCCGGCACAGGGGCCGTGTCCTCCGGTGCCCCTTCCAGGACGTCCTCGGGAAGGATCAGCACGACCGGGCCGGGCCGGCCCTGTGTGGCGGCCGCGATCGCCTCCCCGACCAGGGCGGGGATGTCGCTCGTGCGGGTGGCGCTGCGGCGCCACTTCGTGCAGGCCGCGAACAGCTGCTCCTGGTCGACCTCACTGATCGGTGCGGTTCCGTGGCTGCGCCGGTTGTTGTCCGTGGTGATCGCCAGCACCGGGATGCTGGAGGCGAAGGCCTCGGCCAGTCCGCTCGCCAGGTAGACCGCTCCCGCACCGCTGGGCGCCTCACATACGCCGATCCTCCGGGTGGTGCGGGTGTACGCGTCGGCCGCGAACCCCGCATGCCGCTCGTCCCTGGTGAGGACGTGCCGGATTTCGTCGGCCCGCCGTGCGAGGACGTCGTAGAAAGCGATGCTGGTGTCCCCGGGATACCCGAAAACGGTGTCCACACCGTGCCGCACCAGCGCGTCGACGAGCAGTTCCGCGCCGTTCCTCATCGTTGCCCCACTCATTGTCGCCGGCTCGCTCAACGTGCCACGTATCCGTTCATGACGGCTCTGACCCGTTCCCCGGAAACCGGGCGGTGGTAGCGGAATTCATCGGTCTTCGCGTCGTCGAATCCGGCCGCCAGAGCCTGGTCCCGCAGATAGTCGGCCGAGAGCCAGTAGAAGCCGTTCACCCGCGGCGCCTTCTGAAAGGTTTCGCCGTTGTTGGGTGCGTCGTTGGACGCGACGAGCGTGGCGACGCCGGAACGTGCGTCGGTGCGCGGCGCCAGCCAGGAACGTATGCGCCGCAGCACCGGGGTCAGGCCGTTCTGCTCGTCGTGCAGATGTCCCAGCACGCCGTCGATGTAAATGACCGACCACGGCTCGTCCGGCTCCCATGCGTAAATGTCCGCACACAGGGCCTCCAGCCCTTTCTTGCGGGCCAGTTCCACGGCCTCCTCCATCGCGTCGACGGCCAGCACCCGGAAGCCCCGCTCCGCCACCTGGGCCTCGACGGCGGCGTTTCCGCAGCCCAGGCTGAGCAGGCCGCCTCCGTTGCGCTCCAGCTCGGCGACCAGCCGGTCGCACATCCAGTCCCGGTACTCCGAGCTGTAGGTCGACGGAGTGACCGAGTCGTCGCGACTGCCGCCGTCCTCCCAGATTTCGAAAATGCTGGGGTTCTCGGCGCCGTCCGCCCGGTAGAATCGCACCAGATCGTCGTGATTCCGCGCCTTGATGCTTGCCACTGTTCCCCCTGGAACTTCACGCACGCGTAGGACATCGCATGCGGTTGACCGCATGCGATGGCGCCATCTCATGTCAGGTGATGAATGCGGTGGCAGACAGCTGCGTACCGCAGGGCAATCAGGTCCTTCGAAGCGCTGAGCGTATGTGCGCGCCACACCCGGGCAGTTCGGTGGACGGCATGGATTTACAGTGCATGTGCAGTGCATGGAGAATCGCCGGTGCGGTGCGACAGACAGCTCGCTTCCGGTCAGAGCAAGCATGGGCACACTCGATCCGGGATGCGACCGAGGTACTCCCTCTGTATTGCGCTTCCACTCCGGCAGGCCTCTTTCCGAGACCTTCATGATTAAACCGACGTCAGTCTGCGTTCCCTCTCGCGGCGGGTCAAGAATTACTGTGGCCAGAAGCACCACTCTGGCGAGATAGCGATGGTGACTTGCGTCACACGTGGAACCTTGTCACTCACCCGCAATACGCCGGTCATGCGCAGCAGGTCGCCCGGTCACCACTCCGGTACTCCGGTGTCGCTCCCAGCTGATGCGTTACCGGCCCCGAGGTACGCAACGGCCGCGTTCCGCACGAGCGGCGGCCGGGCTCGGACGGGGCACATCGAGGCCCCGTCCGTCCGGTCGGCCGCCCGTGACAGGGCACCGGGCACCGGGCACCGGGCGCCCCAAGAACGGCCGGTGGGTGCCAGAGGCGCCGAAGAGAAGCAACCGGCTGTCTCCCACGGCCGGGCGGGACTTCATGCCGCGGGACGCGGGTGCCGGCGCTTCCGTACCCGTTCGGAAGCGCCTCCGTCCAGTGCTCCGACCGTGAAGGTTCACCGGGTTGGCGGGCCAGGGCATGCCCGCCGTCGCGCGCGAGCCGCCATGCCGGCCCACTCATCCGACGCGCGCGGCCGTCAGCCGTTCAGCAGCACCTCGATCTCTTTCATCCCATCCTCACCGAGCGGCCCGTACGTCAGGGCTCCCGCGTTCTCCTCGGCCTGGGCCACCGAGCGGAAACCGGGGATCGGCAGACTGTGCGGGCTGCGCGCCCACAGCCAGGCCAGTGCGCCCTGGGCCAGCGTGCGTCCGTCACTGGTCAGCACCTCCCGGACGGCCGCCACCCGCTCCGCCCAGACAGGAGCGGGCACTCCGCCCTCGCCGTACCACGTGAGCCAGGCCGGGGGCACGGCGCGGATGTCGCCGGCACCGACGCGTCCGCCGCCTCCCTGCGCCCTCCTGGCCAGCAGTCCCATCGCCAGAGGACTGCGGTTGATGCTCGTGAGGTCCCGGTCGGCGCAGAGCCCGAACATCTCCGGCGCGTCCTGCAGCACGTTGGCCGCGTGCTGGACGGCGACGCAGTGCGGGCCGTCGGCGAACAGCGCGGCGCGCCGCGGGTCGTCCGTGCTCCACGCGTAGCCGCGTATCAGCCCCTCCCCCACCAACTCCTCGCAGGCGTCCCGCAGTTCGAGGGCCCGGTCGAGAGGCGTGTCGGACAGGTGGAGCTGGTAGAGGTCCACGTGGTCGGTGCCGAGACGTGCCAGGGAGGCCGTGAGCGCCCGGCGGACGTAGCCGGGCGAGTCGTCGGTGCCCGTGAGGGTCCGGGTGTGCTCGTCGAACGTGTTGCCCCACTTGGTCGCGATGACGACCTCGTCCCGTCGCCCCCGCAGAGCGCGTCCGAGGACACGTTCGCTGTGACCGGCACCGTAGGTGTCGGCCGTGTCGAAGAAGGTGATGCCGAGGTCCAGTGCCCGGTGCACCGCGGCGACGGACTCGTCGTCGTCGACCGTGCCCCACCCGAGCGGATTGCCCTCGGGATCCTGCCACTCACCACCGATCGCCCAGCACCCGAATCCCAGTGCTCCGGCCTCGATGTCGCTGTGTCCCAGCTTTCTGCGCTGCAAGGCGTTCATGCGAGGGCACGTTAGGGGTTCGGCGGCACTGCCGCACAAGACCACCATCACCCCCAGTGATCACATAGACCCGTTCCGGTCACTTCTTGCGCGCCCGGCACAGGGTCTTGACATGCGTTCTTCCTGTCGGCATCGACACAGCGCGCCGACATCGTTGTCCATCAAAACGGACGAAATCATGGGAGCGCTCCCACGCTTGACGCAAACCTGACACCCTCGCGTCGCCCACGCGACGCCCGTTCGGCACGGCCGACGGGGGCTCGACATTGACCGCATACTTTCCCTGACGGTTCGTCAGATCTCGATGCTCCTTCACTCGCCACCTAACTCCATGTCATCGTTCCGGTTGCACGGCCCACCAGCGCCGACGGCTGCCCCGTTCCGGCGCTCACCGGCCTCTTCGCACGATGCAACGAACGGAATCAGCGTGAAACAGTTCTCCTCCACATGCATGCTCTTGGCGTGGTCATATGCCGGAGTCATGTGCCATCGCGTTGCCGCGGCCGGCGCACCGACGCTGCCGGAGGTGTCGTCCCCCGTCGTGAGCCACGGTGTGAACCACCACCTCCTCCGCGCCACCAGGACGGAGGTGCCGACGTGCTTACCCGCGTAGTGGTCACGGGCAGCAGCGGCATGCTCGGCACCGCGCTGGTGCGGCGGCTGGCCGAGAACGGCTGCGAGGTCGTCGGACTCGATCTGGCGCACCGTACCGGCTCACCCGCCGCCCGGCTGGTCACGGGCGACATCCGCGACGCCGCCCTGATGCGGCAGACCGTCAGGGGCGCCGACCTGGTGGTGCACAGCGCCTCGGCCCTGCCCAGCTACCCCTCGGCCCAGATCGACTCCATCGTCGTCGGGGGAACGCGCACGGTGCTCGCCGCGGCGGCGAGCGAGGACGTGCCGCGCGTCGTCCATCTGTCGACGGGGTCCGTGTACGGGCTGCCCACCCAGGTGCCGACGCCGGAGACCCACCCCCGCCGGCCGATCGATCCCTACGGCACGGCGAAGGCGCGGGCGGAGGAGCTGGTGGAGAAGGCCCGCGCCGACGGCATGGTCGTCCCCGTGCTCCGCCCGAAGACGTTCCTGGGCCCGGGACGTCTCGGCATCTTCGCGATGCTCTTCGAGTGGGCCGACGAGGGTCACCACTTCCCCGTGCTCGGCGACGGCCGCGTACGCAGCCAGATGCTGGACGTCGAGGACCTCATCGACGTCGTCCTGCTGGCCGCCGAGGCCCCCGCGGAGGCGGTCAACACGGAGTTCAACGTGGGGTCCGCGGAGTTCGGCACCCTGCGGGAGGACTTCCAGACCGTGCTCGACGCCGCCGGGCACGGCAAGCGCGTCGTCGGACTGCCGATGAGACCCGCCGTGGCGGCCCTGGAGGTGCTCGCCCGGGCCCGTCTCTCCCCCGTCTACACGCGGCTCATCCACAAGCTGCGCATGGACTCCTACATGGACATCACCCGCCTGCGCGAGCGACTCGGCTTCACGCCGCGTCACTCCAACCGCGAGGCCATCCTGCGCAGTTTCACGTGGTGGCGGACACAGTCACGCCTCGGTGGTGCCGGAGCGGGCGGCAGGACCAGTCGCGATCCCTGGAGTCAGGGAGCACTCAGACTGGCGAAGGCGGTCCTCTGAACCGTTGCGAGACCGGCTCGACAGCATCCGCGCACGTCCCGCCCCTCACAACGGTTTCCGAGGAGAGTCATGCCCGGCGTCAACTCCACGGCGTCCCCCCTCCCTTCGTCCTCCGCCCCCGCCTCGTCCGTACCCGTCGGCATCCCTGTTCCCGACGTGCCCGTTCCCGGCGCCCCCGCCGTCACGGCGTCCGCCCCCTCCGTGGTTCTCCCGGTGCCTGCCGCGCACAGCGCTCCCCCGGTGGCGCGACCGCCCTCCGGCCCCCTGCGCCGCGTGCTGCGCGTCCCCCGTGCGCTGCTGCGCCTGTCACGGCCCTACCAGTGGGCGAAGAACCCGGTGGTCATCGCCCTGCCGGCGGTGATCCTGCACCGGGGTACGGCACAGACGGCGCTCGCGGTGCTGTGGGCCACGGCCCTGTTCACCCTGGCCTCGATAGCCGTCTATGTGCTCAACGACCTCCTCGACCGGGAGCGCGACCGCCTCAACCCCGCCAAGAGTCACCGCCCGCTGGCCTCCGGTGAACTGGCCCCGGGTGCGGCATGGACCTACCTGGCCGTGGTCTGCGCCGCCCTCGCGGCGGGCGTCGCGCTGGCCTCCCTGGAACGGGCCTGGCCGGTGCTGGTGTATCTGGCGCTCAACCTGGCCTACAGCTACCGGCTGAAGCACGTGTCGCTCGTCGACGCCTTCGTGGTCGCCGTGGGCTTCGTCCTGCGCGCCGTCCAGGGCTATCTGGCGCTGGGCGCCGGACCGTCGTCCTGGCTGCTGCTGACGGTACTGACCGGCTGTCTGCTGCTGGCGCTCGGCAAGCGCCGCAGGGAGCTCCTCGATGTCGGCGGCGAGCACCGGCCGGCGCTCCGCGGGTATTCGGTGCAGTTCATCGACTACCTCACCCTGGTCAGCGCCACCTTGTCCGCGGTGACCCTCGGGATCTTCCTGACGGCCGCTCCCGACGAGAGCCCCGAGGCCACGGCTCTCGTCTTCCTGACGCTGGGCACCTCGGTGTTCGCCGTCTTCCGCTATCTGCAGTTGCTGCTCGTGGGCGGCGGCGGCGCCGACCCGGTGCGCACGCTGTTCCGGGACCGGCTGATGGTCGGCTGCGGCATCGTGTGGGCCGGCGTCTTCACGCTGCTGTCCTGAGGCCCGTACGACGAGCCCCTCACGAGCGGCACCACCCGCCGCCGCGCCGACCGGGCCGGAGCCTCCGCCGCTCCTTCCGCGCGCAACCGGCACTTCGCGTGTGTCCCCCTGCCCCGACCGCCTTCGGCTGTGCCCGGACGGCCGCGAGGCCTCCTCGTAGTCGGCGGCACGCACCACGAGAGTTCAGAGAGAAGGACATCCATGCAAGAACCACTGGTCTCCCTGATCATCCCCAACTACAACTATGGGCGCTCCCTGGGCCTGTGCATCCAGTCCGCCAAGGACCAGGACTACCCGAACCTGGAGATCATCGTCGTCGACGACTGCAGCACGGACGGCTCCGAGGACATCGCGCGGTCCCACGGTGTGACCGTGGTGAGCACCGGCACCAACAGCGGTGTCGCCGTCGCCCGGAACACCGGGGCCGCCCGGGCCCGCGGCAGCGTCCTCTTCTTCCTCGACTCGGACGTGGCGCTGAGTCCCGGCGCCGTCCGGGCCGCCGTCGAACTGCTGCGGGACAACCCGGGCATCGGCGCGGTGTGCGGCATGTACGAGCCCGAGCCGCTGATCCGGGACAGCCTCGTCGAGGAGTGCCGCTGCCTCCAGGCGTACTACTGGCGGACCAGTTCCGAGGGCACGGTGAGCTTCCTGATCTCCGCCATGTGCGCCATGCGCGTGGAGGTCTTCGAGGAGATCGGCCCGTTCAACCCGAATCTGCGGCAGACCGAGGAGGTCGACTACGGGCAGCGGCTCAGCCAGCGCTACGACCTGCTGCTCACCCCGGCCGTCCGGGGCGCGCACGACGACGACCACGAGATGTGGCCGCTGGTGCGGAAGATCTTCACCCGGGGGCGGCTGCGCGTCCCGCTCTACGCCCGCCGCAAGCGGTTCGCCAAGGGCTTCGAGACGGCTTCCCGCTCCTGGGCGAGCCTCGCGTCGGCGCTGGCGGTGGTGTCGCCGGCGGTACCGGTCGTGCTGGGGCCGGTCTGGTGGGCGCTGCCGGCCCTGCTGTTCGGCGCCGTCATCGGTCTCGACTTCGGCATGTACCGTTTCGTCGCCGCCCGGCGCGGACCGCTGTTCATGCCCGCCTTCGTCGGCGTCCAACTGGCCTTCAACCTCACCGTGGTGGCGGGAGTGGCCTTCGGCACGGTGCACTGGCTGCTCTCCCCGTCGTTCCGCAGGCTGTACGACCGCGACCACGCGGTCCCGTCCACCGCGGCCGCCCTGTGACCGTCTTCCACGGGCCGGCTCCCCGGGACACCGTCCTGGAGCGACCCGGCCCGGACGGCGGTGAACGGTCCCGTACGGTCCGGGTCCGCGTCCGGCAGGGACGCGCGGTCCGCGTCCTGGTGACCCTGGCCGTGCTGTGGGCCTGTTACACGGTGCTGCAGCGGCTGATCAGCGGCCGGTGGTGGGTCATGCTGGTGCCCGATCTGCTGCCGCCCGTCGCCTTCCTGCTGGTGCCGGTGCTGCTGATCGCGGCGGCCTGTGCCCTGGCGCTGCGGCGGAGGAGGCGTACCGGGGGAGCCGGTGTCCCGGTCGCGGACGGGAACGGGACCGGGACCGGGGAGGGTTCCGGCACGTCCGGCGGCGACCTCCCGGCCGGCGCCGGCACATCGGCCTCCGGTCCCGTCGCTCGCTCCGTGCGCCGCGGACGTACGGTGCCGGGGCGCCGCCCGCGCGGTACGGCGCTGCTCCTGGTGTGCTGCCTGGCCGTGCTCTCGGCGGCGGTGAGCTGGCCCCGTAACGGGGTACGGCTTTCCGCGCTGACCCACCAGGCCTCGTCCGCCACCGGTGACCTGCGCATCGTCTCCTGGAACACCACCTGGTGGGGTCAGGACGTCGACACCGACCGGTTCTGGGCGACGCTGCGGGCCCAGCGGGCGGACGTCTACCTGCTCCAGGAGTACGTGCACGGGATCGACCACCGGCAGGAGAACCTGAGGCCGGTCGACGACCTGGAGCGTATCCGCCGCGAGTTCCCCGACTACCACGTCGTCTCCCGGGGCGAGTTGATCACGCTGTCCCGGTTCCCGGTGACCGGACACGAGCTGGTGGGCCCGGGCAGCGCGGTCGCCGGCCGGCCCGACGCGCCGTGGCTGGAGGTGTACCGCGCGGTGAAGACGCTCCGCGTCGACATCCGGGTGAACGGCCGTCCCCTGTCCCTGTACAACGTCCACATCCCCGTGCAGATCGACCCCGGACCGCACCTCGTCTCCCCCTCGTTCTTCGGCATGCTGCGGGAGCGGCAGCGGAGCCGGACAGCACAGTTCGAAGGGCTCGAGGCGGAGTTGCGCGAGCAGCGCGGGCGCGGTGCCGCCGCCGTGATCGCGGGGGACTTCAACAGCAGCCCCGTGATGGGAGAGATGGACGAACTGCGCGCCACCCTGCGCGACGCGGCGGACAGCGGCGGCGGTCTCTATCCCCGTACCTGGAACGAACTCGTCCCGGTGCTCGGGCTGTGGCGGCTGGACTGGGCGTTCTCCACCGGACCGGTCACCGTCGACAGCTACCGCCTCGACGCCATGAACAGCCTGTCCGATCACCGAGCACAGATCCTGGAGGTGTCCCTGTGACCGGCTCCGGCACCGGCCCCGACCCCGCGGCGGCAGCCGTTCCCGGCGACGGCGTGAGCGATGCCGGCGGCGCGCCCGTCCGGGTGTCCGTCGTCATCCCCAACTACAACTACGCCGAGACGCTGGAGCTGTGTCTGGCCTCCCTGCACCGGCAGACCCTCCGGCCGTTCGAGATCATCGTGTCGGACGACGCGAGCACCGACGGCTCCGTCGCCGTCGCGGAGCGCTTCGGCTGCCGGGTCGTGCGCGCCGACACCAACCGCGGTGTCTCCGCCGCCCGCAACGCCGGGGCCGCCGCCGCGCGGGGCGACATCCTGTTCTTCCTCGACTCCGACCAGGCCCTGTCGTCCGACTCGCTGGAGAACGCCGTACGGCTGCTGCGGTCCGACCCGGAGCTCGGCTGTGTGCACGGCATCATCGCCCCCGAACCCCTGGTGGACCACGGGCCGGTCGAGTGGTACCGCACCCTGCACGCCCATCACTGGCGGCTGAAGGGAGTGGGCCCGACCCCCACCGCGTTCTTCGCCGCGGCGGCCGTGCCCCGCCGGGTCTTCGAGGAAATCGGTCCCTTCCACCCCGCGCTGCGCGACAGCGAGGACGTGGAGTACAGCGAACGGCTCTCCGCCCGGTACCGCATCCTGCTCACCGACCGGGTGGTCGCCGCCCACGACGAGGAGCACCGGCTCGGTCCGATGCTGCGTGAGCAGTTCCGGCGGGCCCAGTACCTGCTGCCGTTCGCCGCCGCTCACCGCCGCCGTCCCGGAGCGCTGCGGGCGAACAGCATGGCGGGGGTGGCTGCGGCCACGTTCACCGTCGTCACCGTGCCGGCCACCGTCGTCGCCGCGCCCCTCGCCGTGCTTCCCGTACTCGGGGTCCTGGCGTTCGCCTGCGCCGACCCGTCCCTGCTGCGCTTCGTACGGCGCCGGCGGGGGCTCGGCTTCCTGCCGCTGTTCGTCGCCCTGCATCTGCTGGTCAACCTGCAGATCGCGCTCGGCGCCGGCACGGGCTGGCTGCGCAGCAGGTTCGACCGCGACTTCGGCAGGGTCGCCGGCCGCCCTCCTCACGGCGCGGACCTCCCGGCGGGGTCCGGTGCCGGCGTGGGCGTCGGCGGGCCCGACGCGCTGGAAGGACGAACGGGATGACCGGAGCCGTGCGCAACACCACCGAACCCGTGCGGGACGCCAGGGATGCGCCCGTCATCCCCCGCGATGCCCCGGACGATGATGGTGGAACGCCGGCGCGCAGGCGCGGCTGGACCGCGCTGCTCCGGCCCCTCCTGGCGGCGGCGCTGATCGGCGGTGCCGGGTACGGGATGTGGCGGGCCCTCGGGGGCAGCGGTCCCGTCATCGGGGAACTGCTCGCCCGTGACGGCGCCGCCCCCTGGCTGGTCGGCTCGGCACTGGTCAACCTGGCGGGGCTGGCCCTCAGCATGGCCTCCTGGCGCAGTACGGTCACCGGTCTGGGGAGCCCGCTGCCCTGGGGGCCCACGTTCCAGATCTTCGGCGCGACGGTCCTCGGGAAGTACCTGCCCGGCCCTTTCTGGAGCGCCTTGGCCGGGGTGCATCTCGGGCGCCGCCACGGAGTCACCGCGCAGCGCATGGTCACGGCCTACGTCCTCAACTCCGTGGTGGTGCTGCTGACCGCCGCGGTGGTGGGCGCCCTGGCGGCCCCGCGCGTGATGGGCGACGGCGCGTGGTGGCTGCTGCCGGTGGCCGTCGCCCTGGCGGCACTGCTGCGGAGGCCGGGCGTCGTCGTACGGGCGGCCGGCCGGGCGGCCCGGCTGCTGCGCCGACCCGCACCGGACCTGCGGGTCGCGGACGGCGACCTGCGCCGTGCGATCGTCTGGGAAGTGCTGTCCTGGCTCGTGGGCGGTGCGCACCTGTGGATGATCGCGGTGGTGCTCGGGGCGCCCGTGGCGGGCTCCCTCGCGCTGTGCGTGGGGGGGTTCGCCCTGGCCGCGGCGGCGGGAGCGGCCGCCCTGGTGGTCCCCGGCGGCGCGGGCGTACGCGAGGTCGTCCTGATGGTGGTCCTGACGGCCGATCTGCCCTGGGCGCAGGCCGGAGCGGCGGCCCTGGCCAGCCGGGTGTGCTGCACGGTAACGGAGATCGTCGGCGCGGGCGCGGCCCTGCTCGCCGTCCGGTGGGCGCGGAACGGCCGCGACCGTGCTGCGGCCGGGGGCGTGGCCGGGGCCGGGGCCGGGGCCGCCAAGGAGGTGTCCAGTGGCGCGTGACACGCGCGCCGCGGCCCTGCGCGCCCTGAGCTCGCAGGTGGCGTGGAGCATCGTCCGCCGCGCCGAGGCGCTGCGCACCGGGAAGGCCGGCCGCGACGGGCGGGGGCCGCTCCTCGCGCACGGCCCGGTGTTCCGTGTGCCGCGCGCGGACGCGGTCGTGAGGGCGGTCCCCGGCAGGGAGCCGGGAACGCCCGTCGGCGCCGGTGAGCCGTGGGACGTGGCGGCGCCCGTCGCTCTCACCGTCGACGACGGTCCCGATCCCACGTGGACCCCGGCCCTGCTCGACGTGCTCGCCGCCCAAGGGGTACGGGCCACGTTCTTCGTGGTCGGCGAGCGCGCCCGGCAACACCCCGAACTGCTGCGGCGTGTCCTGGCGGACGGCCATCACCTGGGCAACCACTCCTACTCGCACGTCCAGCCGTTCGCCGCGCTGCCGGCGGCGGCCGTCGCCCGGGAGATGGGCGAGACCCAGCGGGTGGTGACCGGCGAGACCGGCGTCAGGCCAACTCTGTTCAGGGCTCCGGCCGGAGGGTGGTCGCGTTCCGTGCTGGCGGCCTCGCGCCACCACGGACTGACGCCCGTGGACTGGACGGTCGATCCCAAGGACTGGCGGGAGCCGCCCGCGGACCGTATCGCCCAGCGGGTGGCGCGGGCCCGCCCGGGCGACATCGTCCTCTGTCATGACGGCGGCGGCGACCGGTCCCGCACGGTGCAGGCGCTGGACCTGGCGCTCACCCGGCTGCGCGAACGCGGCACCCTCTTCACCGCGCTGTGACGTCCGCGCCCGGCGTCGCCGGAGCCCATCAGGCCGGTACCCGGTCGCGCCGTGCGTGCGGACGCCGCCACGCCCCGTACGGCCTTCACCGTTCCTCGATCGTCCAACGTGCGGGCCCGGAGATCCCGGCGCGTCTTCCCGACCGGCCACCGCGTGGCAGTCGAGCGGTGACGAGTACGCGCCGATGAAGTACGCCACCTGTTCCTTCGACCAGGTGCTGGCTCCGGGCGACTCCTTCGAGCTGCCCGCGCCCCTGACGGCGCGGCTCGCCGGACACGCGCTGAACGAACGGCTCGACATCAGCGTCGAGCCGGGCGGCGGCGTCGAGGACCTCGACTCCGGAGAGAACTACGTGGCGCTGGAGATCGGCACCGACAACACCGCGGACTTCTCGGTGACGGGCGACACGGTCTCCGGTGCGCAGGGCGAGACGGTCACGGCCCGGCTCACGTTCAGGAACAACGGCCCGGGCTGGCTCGGCAACCTTGGCTCCGGGGACCCGGTCGCCAACGTCCGGCTGATCGTCCCCGCGGGCACCACGGTCACCGGCGTCCCGTCCGGCTGTGCTCCGCGCACCCTCTCCGGCGGCTGCTGCCCGCGGCAGACGGGCGCCCCGCGCTACGACTGCGACCTGCCGTACTGGGTGCTGGAGGACACGGAGCGTTCGTACGACTTCTCGCTGCGGATCGACACCGTGGTGCCCGGTACGACCGGTGCCGTCAGCATCCACCCCGACTTCGGCGAGTTCACCTTCGACCCGGACGCCGGCAACAACACGGCGGTTATGGCCGTCAGCTGACCCGCTGACACCTGACTCCGGGAGGACGGGACCGCTGTACGGGTACCGTCCTCCCGGAGTCGCGGTCCGTCCGACCGGCGCACGGGTCAGACCGAGACGGGCTCCTCGCTGCGCGTCTCCGCGGCCAGCTGCCGGTTCAGTTTCTCGCCCTCGATGTCGAGGTCGGGCAGGGCCTTGTCGACGGGCTTCGGCAGCCACCAGGCGGCACGGCCGAGCAGTGACATCACCGCCGGGACCAGCGTCATGCGGACGACGAAGGCGTCGATGACCACGCCGACGGCGAGGGCGAACCCGATGGACTTGATGATCGGGTCGTCCATCAGCACGAAGCCCCCGAACACGGACGTCATGATGAGCGCGGCGGCCGTGACGACGCGGGCGTTGTGGCCCATGCCGCTGACCATGGCCGCCTGCGGGTCCGCGCCGTGGACGAAGTCCTCGCGCATGCGGGAGACGAGGAAGACCTCGTAGTCCATGGCGAGGCCGAACAGGATGCCGATGAGCAGGATCGGCAGGAAGCTCACCAGCGGACCGGGGGTGTCGACGCCCACCAGGCCGGCGAGGTGGCCCTCCTGGAAGATGCCGACGGTGATGCCGAAGGTCGCGCCCACGGTGAGCAGGAAGCCCAGGGCCGCCTTCAGCGGTACCAGGACCGACCGGAAGACCAGCATCAGCAGCAGGACGGACAGGCCCACCACCAGGAGCAGATAGACCGGCAGGGCGTCGGAGAGCTTCTCCGAGACGTCGATGCCGAGGGCGGTCGCGCCGGTGAGGGCGATGTCGGCGAACTCGATCTCCGCGACCCGGTCGCGGATGGCGTGGACGGCGTCCTCGGTGGCGGCGGCGGTCGGGCCGGCCTCGGGGATGATGGTCAGCAGGGCGGTGGTGCCCTGCTCGTTGAGCTGTGCCGGGGCGACGGTCAGGATGCCGTCGGTGTCCTGGATGACGTTGGCGGCCAGCCTGGTGGCCGACTTGGTGGATTCCGCGTCCTCAGCGTTGACGACGGCGATGAGACGGCCGTTGAAGCCCTCGCCGAAGCCCTCGGAGGTCAGGTCGTACGCCTCGCGAGCGGGGGATCCCTCGGCGGCGGTGCCCGCGTCCGGCAGGGCCAGGCGCATGTCCTGCGCCGGGAGGGTGAGCGCGCCCAGCCCGAGGATGCCGACGACCAGGAACGGGACGCGCAGCTTGGTGACGAGCCGGCCCCAGGTGAAGCCGAAGCCCTCGGCCACGGCGCCGTTCGCGGCGGTGTCCCCGTCCGCGCGGCGCTGCTTGCGCGGCAGGATCCTCCTCCCGGCGAAGGAGAGGAAGGCCGGCAGCAGGGTGAGGGCGACCAGCACGGCGACGGCGACGGTGCCCGCCGCGGCCAGGCCCATCACGCTCAGGAACGGGATGCCGACGACGGAGAGGCCGGCCAGGGCGATGACGACGGTGGCACCGGCGAAGACGACGGCGGAGCCGGCGGTGCCGGTCGCGCGGCCGGCGGCCTCCTCGGGCCGGAGGCCCTCGGCGAGGTACTGGCGGTAGCGGGAGGTGATGAAGAGCGAGTAGTCGATGCCGACGGCCAGGCCCAGCATCAGCGCCAGGATCGGCGCGGTGGAGGTCAGCTCGATGACACTGGTCAGGGAGAAGAGGCCGGCCATGCCGACCGCGACGCCGATCAGCGCGTTCAGCAGGGTCATGCCGGCGGCGACCAGCGAGCCGAAGGTGATGACCAGGACCACCGCGGCGACCAGGACGCCGAGCGCCTCGGTGGAGCCGACCTCCACCTCACCGCCCATGACCTCGCCGCCGTGCTCGACCCGGAGCCCGTCGATGTCGGAGCCGACGGCCTCGTACGCCGACTTCGCCTCGTCGGTGACCTCGTCGGCGGCCTTGTCGAACTGGACCTGGACCAGGGCGTAGCGGCCGTCCTGGGAGACGGAGCCGGCCTGGAACGGGTCCACGGCGGCGGTGACGCCATCGATCCCGGAGGCTTCCTTCACCACGGGTGCCACCGCGGCGGGGTCCAGCTTCTCGCCCTCGGGTGCGGCGACGACGATGGTGCCGGTGGCTCCGCCCGCCTGCGGGAACTGCCGTTCGAGGTCGTCCAGCGCCTGCTGGGACTCGGTGCCCGGCATGGAGAACTTGTCGCTGGTCGGGCCCATCAGGGTGGCGGCGCCGACACCCAGCAGGACCAGCAGGAGCAGCCAGACCGCGGCTATTCGGCCTCTTCTGCGGAAGGAGAACCGGCCGAGCCGGTACAGCAAGGTCGCCATGGAGGAAGGGTCTTTCCTGTGAGGGATCAGCTGGGGGTGTGGTCAAGCGTCCGCAGCGCACTGCGGATCATTTCGGCACGCAGCACCTCGTCCGGCGCCACCTCGTCATCGGTGGCGCTGGTGATGAAGACGGCGCCCAGCACCATCCACGCGGCCACCCGGGCCGGTGCCTGTTGCGAGCGGCCGGCCAGCGCGTCCAGCAGCCCGTCCGCCAACTCCAGGACGCCCAGGTCCTGGTGGCAGGACATCTCGGCGATGTCCTCGAAGAGCAGCCGGATCTCGCGGCGGTACCGCAGCGCCAGGTCGACGTACCCGGTGACGGCCTCCTCCACCAGCCGGCCGCCCGCCAGCCCGGCCACCCGGTCGAGCAGCGTGGCAAGGGCGTCCCGGGCCGGGGTCAGCAGCTCGGTGAGGATCTTCTCCTTGCCGGCGAAGTGGTAGAGGAGCGACGCCTTCGAGCAGCCCGCGTCGGAGGCGATGTCCTGCAACGAGGTACCGCGGAAGCCGTGCACGGCGAACAGCCGCAGTGCCGACTCCAGGATCTGACCGCGCAGGGCGGAGGCGGAGCGTGCCATGCCCCCACCATAACTGTCCGATCGGTCAGTTCTGACCGATCGGACAGCGTGTTGCCGTGACCTGCATCACCGTTCACGCCCGGGCTTGTACGGCACGCGTGCGGCCGATGCCGGCTTGGCTGCTGCAACCGGGCTGCGTGCCAGGTCCATGCCCCGCCGGGCAGCACTGATCAGGCTCATGAGACCGGCTCTGCACCGCACACGACCGTACTTTGAACTCTCCGCTGACAAAGTATGGACATGTCAAGCAGAAGCCCTCTACCTTGACGGCGGAACTGCAGCCATACCGCATGAGACCGGAGCGAAATCCGGCACGGTCCGGTCCCCACGACCCGGAGGACCAATGCGCCAACGCCTGTTATCGCGTGCCCGAAGACGCCTCGTCGTCCTGTTGACCTCGAGCATTCTCACCGGCGGCGTCTGGGCCGCCCCGACCTCCTCGGCCGCTTCCGCGGAGATCCCTCCCCAGGAGCCCGGCATCACACTGCGCGTGTTCGACGTGCAGACGCCGTTGAGCAAGCTGTGCACCCTGAAGCCGGCACAGACCCCCAACCACGACGCACTGATGCCGACGGTCGACTGGTCCACACCCGCCGACTTCGGCGGGTTCTCCGACAACTTCGTGACGGAGGCGACCGGTTACCTGGTCGCGCCACGCGACGGCAGCTATGTGTTGCGCCTCACCAGCGACGACGGCTCACGACTGACCATCGACGGCACCACGGTGATCGACCACGACGGGCTGCACGGCGCGGAGCCCAAGGACGGCACGGTCCACCTCACCGCCGGGTCGCACCCCCTGCGCATCGAGCACTTCGAACGCGACGGCGGGCAGCAGCTGCAGCTCTCCTGGAGGCCGCCCGGTGCGAGCGACTTCACCGTCGTACCGCGTGAGGCGCTGAGCACCGACGCCGGCGTCGTCCGGGTGACGGCACCGGGCCGCAAGGAGTGCGAGGCGAGCGGGGACTCTCCCGGCGACGGCCTGCCGCTGACCGACGTACGCCCCGACCTCACCCTCACCGACCTCCGCCCCGACGGCTTCGAACCGCAGGTCAGCGGCATGGACTGGCTGCCCGACGGGCGGCTCGCGATCAGTACGTGGGGCGGCAGCGACAACGTTGCCGGAGAGGTGTACCTGCTGGACAACGTCACCGGCGCGACCAGCCGGGAGAAGGTCACCGTCAAGAAGGTGGCGGACGGGCTGCGCGAGCCCATGGGCATCAAGTACGTCGACGGTTCCCTGTACGTCTCGCAGAAGCACGAGCTGACCCGGCTCGTCGACCGGGACGGCGACGACGTGACAGACGAGTACCGCACGGTCGCCACGTGGCCGTACGGAGGGAACTTCCACGAGTTCGCGTTCGGCCTGCTCCACCGCGACGGCCACTTCTACGTGAACCTCTCCGTCGCCATCGACCTCGGTGGCGCGACCACCGTTCCGCAGCCCGCGCCCGGCCGCGGAACCACGTACAAGGTGAACGCGAAGACCGGCCGGATCACCCCGATCGCGGGCGGTCTGCGCACGCCCAACGGACTCGGCTGGGGGCCCGACGGCGGTCTCTTCGCCACCGACAACCAGGGCGGATGGCTTCCCGCGTCGAAGCTCGTGCACATCAAGCAGGACCGCTTCTTCAACCACTACACGGAACCCGCGGGATCCTTCGAGGACTCCCCTGTCACCGAACCGGTGCTGTGGCTCCCGCAGAACGAGATCGGCAACTCCCCCTCCACTCCCCTGCTGCTGAGGAAGGGTCAGTTCGCGGGTCAGATGCTGATCGGCGACGTCACCTACGGCGGTCTCCAGCGCGCCTACCTGGAGAAGGTGAAGGGGCAGTACCAGGGCGCCGTCTTCCGCTACACCCAGGGCCTGGAGGCCGGGGTCAACCGGATCACCCTCGGTCCCGACGGCGCGATCTACGCCGGCGGCCTGGGCGCCGACGGCAACTGGGGCCAGGAGGGCAAGCTGCGGTTCGGCCTGCAGAAGCTGACGCCCAACGGCGGCAACACCTTCGACATCAGGACCATGCGCGCCGTGCCGGGCGGCTTCGACCTGACCTACACCCAGCCCGTCTCCGCCGAGACCGCCTCGCAGCTCGCCGAGCGGTACCAGGCCGAGCAATGGCGCTACACGCCGACCGCCGACTACGGCGGTCCGAAGATCGCCGAGGAAGAGCTCGCCGTGCGCTCGGCGACCCTTTCGAAGGACGGCCGTACCGTCCGGCTGCGGCTGGACGGCCTGAAGCCGGACCGCGTGGTGCACGTGCGCTCCCCGCGCCCCTTCACCTCGGCGTCCGGTGAGACGCTGTGGAACACCGAGGCCTGGTACACGCTCAACGCCATGCCCGGCAAGCAGCCGCCCGCCGCGACCCTGTACGAGGCCGAGGAGGCACGCCTCACCGGAAAGGCCGGGATCAACACCGACCACACCGGCTACTCCGGCAGCGGGTTCGTCGACCGCTACGCGACCGAGGGCAAGGTCGCCACGACCTTCGACGTGACCGTCCCGAAGGCGGGCGCCTATGACGTCAACCTGCGGTACTCCAACGGCCCGAACCCGTTCCAGGGCACCAAGTCCCTCTCCCTGTACGCCGACGGGAAGAAGGTGCGGCAGACCCAGCTCCCCTCCACCGGCGACTGGGACACCTGGTCCACCAGGACCGAACGCCTGAACCTGCGCGCCGGACACAACTCGATCTCCTACCGGTACGACCCCGGCGACACCGGCCATGTCAACCTCGACCTGATCACCGTCCACCCCCACGGCGCCCGGGTCACCCTCTTCGACGGGACCGACGCCTCGCAGGACCAGTGGCAGCACACGGACGGACGGCCGGTGGCATGGCCCACGGCCGAGGAGAAGTCGATGGAGGTGTGCTGCGGTGACATCCGCACCAAGGACGCCTACCAGGACTTCAAGCTGCATGTGGAGTTCCGCGTCCCGTTGCTGCCCCCTGAGGTGACCGGACAGGACCGCGGCAACAGCGGCATCTTCCTCCAGGACCGCTACGAACTCCAGATCCTGGACTCCTACGGTGACACCTCACTGAACACCGACGAGGCCGGGGCGATCTATCTGAAGAAGGCGCCCGACGTGAACGCGGCGACCGCACCGGAGACCTGGCAGACGTACGACATCGTCTTCCGCGCGGCCCGCTTTGACGACAGCGGCGAGAAGACGGCCGACGCCCGGGTGACCGTGATGTGGAACGGCAAGAAGATCCACGACGATGTCGCCCTCGACGGACCCACCGCGTCCGGCCGCTCCGAGACGCCGGCCGCGGGAGCGATCCGGTTGCAGGACCACGGGAACAAGGTCCGGTTCCGCAACATCCAGGTGCAACCGCTGATGTGATCCTCAGCCGAGTCCGGTGAGCGGCCCGGGACGAGCGCGTCCGCGTTCGCGCCCGGGCCGCTCACTTCTTCGGCACGGACGACGTGGCACCTCAGACGAACCGCGCGCCTCTGGTGCCGGTCGAAACAGTCCGGGATGAGCCGATGCGGGCGGCGGAGGAGGGTCGTTCGGCCCCGGGGCACGGCCCCGTGGTCCCTGCCCCGGCCGGTCCTTCCCCGGCGACCCTGAAACCACAGGGTCCGCCGGAAAGTGTGCGGGCACCGATTCGGGGAGGACTCCGGCGCATGAGGCCCAGCACCTCCAGTGTGTCCGAACTGCTTCCGCGGCTCCCGCTGTTCGCCGGGCTGACCTGGGAACAGCTCACCGTCATCTCCTCGGGTTCACACGTCCGGACGGTGGGCCGGGGCTCGGTCCTGTTCCACCAGGGCGACCCCGTGCGCGGCTTCTTCTTCGTCCTGCGCGGCCAGGTGCAGCTCACGGTGTCGGCGGCCGACGGTGCGGAGAAGGTGCTGGAGATCGTCCAGGCCGGGGAGAGCTTCGGTGAGGCAGTGGTGTTCGAAGGGATCAGCTATCCGGTCACCGCCACCGTCCTGGTCGGCACCGAGCTGCTGTCGGTGTCCGGCACGGCCGTCCTCGCGCTGCTCGACCGTGACCCGTCCTTCGCCCGCCGCATGCTCGCCAACATGGCGGTACGGCTGCGGCGCCTGGTGGGTGACGTGGAGTCGTACTCGTTGCGCACCAGCGAGCAGCAGGTCATCGGGTATCTGCTGCACCGCACGGACGAGGAGACGGACGGCCGCGTGCGGGAGATCGTCCTGCCCGCGGCGAAACACACTCTCGCCTCCCGCCTCAACCTGACCCCCGAGACGTTCTCCCGCACCCTGCAGGGACTGTCCGCCGACGGGCTGATCAGCGTCCGGGGCCGGCGCATCACCCTGCACGACACGGTCCGGCTCGCGGCCCGGCTGGAGTGGCGGTGACGCCCGTCACAAGCGCGTCTTGATCTGCGTCAAGGATCCGCACGCACCCGCTCCGTAGCGTCCGTGACATCACCAGCGACGGCTTCCGACTTCCGACTTCCGACTTCCGACTTCCGACTTCCGACTTCCGACTTCCGAGGAGTATCCGCATGTTCTGTTACCAGTGCGAACAGGCCGACCGTACGGGCGCGGTCCCCGGCTGCGCCGGCCCACTGGGCAACTGCGGCAAGGATCCCGCCACCGCCGACGTGCAGGATCTGCTGATCCACTCGGTGAAGGGCATCGCCCAGTACGCGAGCCGGGCCCGGGCACTGGGCGCCGGGAACGACGAGGCGGCCGGGTTCATCCTGTACTCCGTGTTCACCACGCTCACCAACGTGAACTTCAACCCGACCCGCTTCGTCGCCCTCCTCCAGGAGGCCTCGGACATACGGGACCGGGTGCGGGCCCGCTACGAGGAGGCGGCACGCGGGCGCGGGCTGGAGCCCGAGCGGCTCACGGGACCGGCCGAGTGGCAGCCGGCGCCGGACCTGGACGGGCTGCTGGCCCAGGCCCCGGCCTTCCGCGTGGACGCCGGTCTCGACCTGGTCGGCCCCGACGTGGTCGGACTGCGCTCACTGCACCTGTACGCCCTCAAGGGCATCTGCGCCTACGCCCACCACGCCCACGTCCTCGGCCGGCACAGCACCGAGGTGTTCGGCGGCGTGGAGGACGGACTGGCGTACCTGGCGGGCGAGCCCGCGGACGTCGACGAGCTGCTGGACCGGGCGATCGGCCTCGGCCGCCTCAACCTCGCGGTGATGGAACTGCTCGACGCCGCCAACACCGGCACGTACGGCCCCCAGCGGCCGACCGCCGTCCGTACCACCCCCGTGGCGGGCAAGGCGATCCTGGTCAGCGGCCACGACCTGCGTGACCTGGCCGCTCTCCTGGAGCAGACCAAGGACAGCGGCATCAACGTCTACACGCACGGCGAGATGCTGCCCGCACACGCCTACCCGCTGCTGAAGGCCTACCCGCACCTGGCCGGCAACTACGGCGGTGCCTGGCAGGACCAGCAGCGCGAGTTCGCCAGGTTCCCCGGCCCGATCCTGATGACGTCGAACTGCATCATCGAGCCCTACCCCGCCTACCGCCGGCGCATCTTCACCACCGGCCCGGTCGGCTGGCCGGGCGTCCGGCACCTCGCGGACGGCGACTTCTCCCCCGTGGTGCAGGCGGCGAAGGCGATGCCCGGCTACCGGACGGAAGGCCCGGAGCGGTTCATCACCGTCGGTTTCGGGCACGACGCGCTGCTGGCCGCCGCGGACCAGGTGGTCGACGCGGTACGGCGGGGCGCCATCCGGCACTTCTTCCTGGTCGGCGGCTGCGACGGGCCCACGGTCGGCCGCGACTACTACCGCGATGTCGCCCTCGGCGCTCCCGACGACGCGGTCGTCCTCACGCTCGGCTGCGCCAAGTACCGCTTCAACCAGCACGACTTCGGCGCCATCGACGGCATCCCCCGGCTGCTGGACCTCGGACAGTGCAACGACGCCCACTCCGCCGTCAGGATCGCCCAGGCGCTGGCCGACGCCTTCGGCTGCGGCATCGATGAACTGCCCCTGACACTGGCCCTGTCCTGGACCGAGCAGAAGGCGGTGGCCGTGCTGCTGAGCCTGCTGGCGCTGGGCATCCGGGGCATCCACCTCGGCCCGTCCCTGCCCGCCTATCTCACGCCGGGCCTGGTGGCCGTGCTGGTCGACCGGTTCGGGCTGCGCACCATCGGTGACCCGAAGACGGACATCGCGGCGGCGCTGGAGAGGGCCGGCGCATGACCACCTCACCAATCGAAGCAACCGATGCAACCGATGCAACCGATGCAACCGATGCAACCAGTACGATCGACACAACCGGCACAACCAATGCAACCGAAGTGAGCCCGGTGACTCTGACCACCTCCGACGGGGAGCACCTCGACTTCGGGTGCGCGCCGGGGCAGACCGTCCTCGAGGCCGCCGCCGCGTGGGGCGCCGCCCTGCCCGCCGCGTGCCGCCGGGGCACCTGCGGCTCCTGCCGGGCCACCGTCACCGACGGCGTGTACGACCTGGACACCCACAGCCCCCAGGCGCTGCCGCCCGGCGAACGCGACGGGGGAGCCGTCCTGCTGTGCCGCACCCGCCCGCACGGGCCGTTGACGGCCGACCTGCCCTACGACAACTCCCGCATCCTGTACGGCGGCATCCCGGTGCGCGAGGGCACGGTCACCGCGCTGAAGCCGGTCGCGCGCGACACCGTACGCCTGGAGCTGCTGCTGGACGAGGACGAGGAGCAGGGCGCCGGGTTCCAGTTCGACGCGGGTCAGTTCGTCGAGGTGCGGGTGCCCGGCCGGGAGGAGAGGCGGGCCTACTCGCTCGCCAACACCGGCAACTGGGACGGCCGCGTGGAGCTCTTCGTGCGGCTGCGGCCGGGCGGGCTGTTCTCCTCCTACCTGCGCGACCGGGCCCGCATCGGCGACCGGCTGACGGTGTACGGCCCGCAGGGCGCCTTCGGCCTGCGCGAGACGGGAACGCGGCCGCGCTGGTTCGTGGCCGGCGGCACGGGACTGGCACCGCTGCTGTCGATGGCCCGGCAGATGGCGGAGTGGCAGGAGCCCCAGCCCGCCCGCTTCTTCTTCGGGGTCAATGAGGCGGAGGACGTCTTCGCCGAGACCGAACTCGAGGCGGTGGCGGTCGAGGCGAGGGCCTTCACCTACGAGGTCTGCGTGTGGCGGCCCGGCACCGGGTGGCGGGGGGCGGCCGGTACGCCCGCCGACCGGGTCGCCGACGCACTGCGGACGGTGGACGCGGCGGGCGAACTCCCGGACGTCTACGTGTGCGGGCCGCCTCCCCTCGTCGAGACGGTGGCGACCGCAGCCGTCGCGGGTGGGGTCCCGCCGGACCGCGTGTTCCGGGAGCGCTTCCTGCCGACGTAGGCGGTGCCGTCACATCGTGCCGGGCGCGATCCGGGCGCCTAGCACCGACCGTACGGGCCCCGTACGGGGCCCGTACGGGGCCGAACCGGCTCCGGACCGGCTCCAGTCCGGGGTCAGACCGGCTCCGGACCGGGGTCAGACCGGCTCTGCGATCCTTTGCTCAGCCGGCCGGTGGGGGTTCTTCCCCGAATACCCAGGGGGCCAGTACGAGGAGCCAGCCGTCCGGGTCCTCGAAGAGGACGGCACCGTGCTGTGGCCAGTAGGGGTTCGCCGCGGGAACCGGGCCGTGCCCGTGCTTCGTCGTACTTCGCGTTCGGCCGGGCGAAGCGGACCGCGCCTACGTCCAGGTGACTGGGCCATGAATGAGACATGGGGCGATAGGTGACAGCGCCCAAGAGGATCCGGATCGGGCTCCGGACCCGGACTTCGGACCTACGACCGGCGGTGCGAGTGCAGCGTGCCGGCGCCCCGGCGCCGGATCGCGGTCACCTCTCTTCCACACGGACGCCGTCAGCGGGTGCGGGCGCGGAACACCGAGGTACGCAGGACGGTGAACCGCAGGGCGGTGACGACCACGGACGCGCAGGCGAGAACGAGCGTCTCCGCGGCCGGCGAAGCCTGCGGGTCGGCGTTCTTGAACCACAGCACCGCGCCGGAGGTCATGAGGTAGCCCAGCACGAACAGGGCACCGGCACCGAGGTGCGCCCGGGCCGGTGAGGCGGTGGTGTGCCGGAAGGTGAGACGGCGGTTCGCCTCGGTGTTCAGCACGGTGAGCACCACCAGGGAGACGAGGTTGGCGACCGCGGGCGGCCACCACCCGCGCAGCAGCCAGTAGAGCAGGGCCTGTCCCGCGGTGGAGGCGATGCCGATGGCGACGAAGCAGGCCAGCTCCCACGACAGTACGGCCCGCTTGCCCGAGGACGCGAGGACGGCGTCCGGGTGCTCGGCCGTCGGCGCCGGCCGGCGGGGCAGCGGCACCCGGGCGGTGCCCGAGGCCTTGGGTCGTGCCATGCGTCGCAGTCCCTTCAGGTCGTCGGTGGCCGTGCCGATCACGTCCACACGCGCAACCCATTGTGCTCGGCGAGCACAGGACTCCCGTGTCGGAGATCCCGGAGATCCGGGCGTCGTCGCGGGTGAGCTTGGGCAGCGGCCCGAGCACCCGGGTCGGGCGGCCCGGACGCCGCACTGAGCGTCGGTGAAGCGCACCCCCTGGGTGAGCGGTGAGCCGCATGATGCCATCCAAGCAGCGCACCTCGACTTGATAGGCAAGTGAGCGATTGCCTATCCTGCGGTCGTGGCCGACGACCTCTTCAAAGCCTTGGCCGACCCCACCCGCCGCACCATCCTCGACGAGCTCACGGAGAGATCCGGACAGACACTGTTCGAGATCTGCTCGCGACTGAGCATGAAGCATCAGCTCGGCATCTCGCGCCAGGGGGTCTCCCAGCACCTCGCCGTGCTGGAGGCCGCCGGGCTCGTCGAGACCAGGCGGGAGGGCCGCTACAAGTTCCACGACCTGAACACGGCCCCGCTGCGGCAGATAACCGAACGATGGCCCGTGCCCCACCCATCCGGACCGGAGGACAGCACCCCGTGAAGATCCATATGACCAGCGTCTTCGTCGACGACCAGGCCAAGGCCGAGCAGTTCTACACCGAGATCCTCGGCTTCGTGAAGAAGCACGACGTCCCGGTGGGCGAGCAGGACCGGTGGCTGACCGTCGTCTCGCCCGACGAGCCCGACGGCACGGAACTCCTCCTCGAACCCGCCGGCCACCCGGCCGCCAGGACCTACCGCGACACGCTCGTGCAGGACGGCATCCCGCTCGCCCAGTTCGCCGTCGACGACGTGCAGGCGGAGTACGAGCGCCTGCGCGGCCTCGGCGTCCGCTTCACCCAGGAGCCCCTGGAGATGGGCGACGTCACCACCGCCGTCTTCGACGACACCTGCGGCAACCTGATCCAGATCGCGACAGAGCCGCAGTAGGCGGTCGACCGCGTACGGGGCACGGTGGTGGCGACGCCGGCCCCTCGCCATGGACGGACTTCGCCGGCGCCGGGCCGAGCGGCACCGTACGCGTGCGGCGGCGGCACGGGACCCGTGGTGGGACCCCGTGCCGCCGCCGGACGCGTACGGTCAGCCGTTCGGCAGGATCACCGCACGGCCGTTGATCTTCCCCTCGTGGAGCAGCTCGTAGGCGCGAGGTGCCTCGTCGAGGGAGAACGTCTCCGTGTGCACGGAGACGGCGCCGGACCGGGCCAGGGCCAGGACCTCGGCGAGCTCGCTCCGGCTGCCCCAGTAGGGGCTGTACACCGACACCTCGAAGGGGAGGCTGCCGAAGCCGACGGGCAGCGTGGCGCCGCCGATGCCGACGATGGCGATCTCGCCCTCGACGGCCGCGACGGCCGCCGCGGTGGCGAGGGTGGGCTCGACGCCGACGAAGTCGAAGACCGCCTCGGCCCCGACGCCACCGGTGAGCTCCCGCACGGCCCCGGCGGCGCGGGCGTCCGACAGGACGGCCTCGTGCGCCCCGACCTCACGGGCCAGCCGCAGCTTGTCCTCACTCACGTCCAGGGCGACCACCCGGGCCGGCGTCAGGGCGCGCAGCAGCTGGATGGCGACGTGGCCGAGACCGCCGGTGCCGATGACCACCGCGGTCGACCCGGCGACCAGCCTGGGCAGCGCACGCTTGATCGCGTGGTACGGGGTGAGGCCGGCGTCCGTCAGCGGTACCGCGGCGACCGGGTCCAACCCGTCCAGCGGCACCAGGTGCCGCGCGTCGTCGACGAGCATGTACTCGGCCATCGAGCCCGGCGCGCCGAGGCCCGGCGGCCGGATGCCCAGCTCGTCGGCGCGCAGGCAGTAGTTCTCCTTGCCCTCGGCGCACTTGGCGCACCGGCCGCAGCCCTGCGGCCCGTACACCGCGACCGCCTCGCCCTCCGACAGCCCGGTCACTCCGGCGCCGAGCGCGGCGACCGTGCCGACGCCCTCGTGGCCCAGGGTGAGGGGAAGCGGGTAGGGGAAGTTCTCGGCCGGCCAGCTCATCACCGCGATGTCGGAGTGACATACACCGGCGGCGGTGACCTTGAGCAGGACCTGTCCGGGGCCGGGCTCGGGGTCGGGGACGGTCACCACTTCCGGTGCGGCGCCGATGGTGCGGTATTGCAGTGCCTTCATGTTCTCAATCCTTCGTCGAAAAGCCGTTCGCCTGCCACCGGAGCCGCTCAGACAGCGGTGTAGGCGCCGTCGACCAGGTGGTAGCTGCCGTGCACGAAGGAGGCGCGGTCGGAGAGCAGGAAGGCGACGAGTTCGGCGACCTCTTCACTGCGGCCGAGACGGCCGACCGGGTGCCGCCCCTCCAGGGCCTTGAACGCGTCCTCGTCCATGCCGCTGCGCACCAGCGGGGTGTCGATGAAGCCGGGGCCGACGGCGTTGACGCGGATCCCCTTGGCGGCGTACTCGGCAGCGGCGGTCTTGGTCAGGCCGACGACGCCGTGCTTGGCGGCGACGTAGGCGGGCGAGCCGGCGAAGGCGACCGAGCCGAGGATGGAGGCCACGTTGACGATCGCGCCGCCCTTGCCGGCCGCCTCGATGACGGGCAGCTCGTAGCGCATCGAGTAGAAGACGCCGTCCAGGTTGGTGCGCACGACCCGCTGGTAGGCCTCGATGTCGTACGCGCCCGTCGGTGCGCTCGGGCCGCCGATACCGGCGTTGTTGACGGCCAGGTCGAGCCCGCCGAAGGTGTCGACGGCGAACGTCACCGCCGCCTCGACGGACTCCGGGCTGGTGACATCCAGGGCGACGGCGGCCGCGGCCCGGCCCTCCGCCTTCAGCTCGGCGGCGGCCTTCTCGGCGCCCTCGGCGTTGTAGTCGGCGATGACGACGTTCGCGCCGCCCGCGGCCAGGCGCCGGGCGACGGCCAGGCCGATGCCCGAGGCGGCGCCGGTGACCAGCGCGGTGCGGCCGGCGAACTCGGTCGCGTAGTCGGTGACGGGGGTGGTGGCAGGGGTGGTGCTCATGTTGTGCTCACTCTTCGGTTGTGCTCTCGGCGACCGCGGTTGCGGCCTCCGTGGCCAGGGCGTCGTAGGCCCGCTCGACCAGCGAGGCGAGCTCCGCGGCGTCCGCGGCGTGACCCGCCGTGCCACGCGCCCACAGGCGCAGGGCGGCGGTGAGGACTCCGGCGGCGGCGTCGACGACCACGGCGGGGCGCACGTCGCGCTCGTCGTCGGCGATGCCGAGCCGGTCGGCGATGATCCGGGCCGACTCCTCCTGGGCGTCGACCCGGATGCGCTGGTAGGCGGCGAACAGGTCGGGCTCGCGGTCCACGAGGACCAGCAGGCGCCGCATGTCCGGGCGCAGGTGCGAGGCCGGGTTGTCCTGGTCGGACAGCCAGCCCCGGACAGCGCGGCGGTAGGCCGACAGGGGCGCTTCGCCCGCCGGACGGGCCCGCAGCAGGGCGTTGATGCGTTCGCCGTCGCCGCGGACGAAGTCCAGGGCCGCGTCCTCCTTGCCGGTGAAGTACCGGCTGAACGTGCGGCGTGTGACGTCGGCGCGCTCCGCGATCGCCTCCACCGTCGTGCCGGCCAGACCGCGCTCGAGGATCAGTTCCAGGGCCGCGGCCGCCAGGGCGTCGCGGGTCTGTCGCGCCTTGCGACGCCGGCGGTCCTCACCTGGACCGGCCGGCCTGCTGGGAGGCTCCGTTGCCGTCATGGTTTCACCGTACACCTGTTATGTCCCAGTGGGACAAGTGTCCCACTGGGACTTTTTTCCAGGGCGCGCCGGGCCGTCGCGTCCCGTTGACGGGGCGTGACCTCCCGTCGAGAGGCACCCCGGCCACCGGCCACCGGTCAACCCACACCTGGTTGAACGCGTTCAAAAAAAGAGGGTTACGCTGAGGCCGAGCGAAGCCGAGGGGGTTCGATGAAGGTAGTGCTGCCCGGGGGAACCGGACAGGTGGGCACGATTCTCGACCGTGCGCTGACAGCGGCCGGCCACGAGGTCACGGTGGTGACCCGGCGTCCCGTGCGGGCGCACCACATCGGCTGGGACGGAGCCACGCTCGGCCGCTGGGCCGCGGCGATCGACGGCTGCGATGCCGTGATCAACCTGGCGGGGCGCAGCGTCTCCTGCCGTTACACCGCCGAGAACCTGCGGGCCATGATGGATTCCCGGGTGGATTCGGCGCGGGTGGTCGGCGAGGCGATCGCCGCCGCCGCGCGGCCACCGCGCGTCTGGCTGCAGATGAGTACGGCGACGGTCTACGCCCACCGTTTCGACGCGGCCCACGACGAGGCGACCGGGGTGATCGGCGGCGCGGAGGCCGGGGTGCCGGACTACTGGGCGTACAGCGTCGAGATCGCGAAGAACTGGGAGCGGGCGCAGGCCGAGGCACCCACTCCCGCGACCCGCAAGGTGGCGCTGCGCTCGGCGATGGTCATGAGCCCGGACCGGGGCGGTGTGTTCGGCGTACTGTCGTGGCTGGCGCGTCTCGGGCTGGGCGGTCCGGTGGCCGGCGGCGCGCAGTACGTCTCCTGGATCCATGACGACGACTTCGTACGGGCGGTGGAGTTCCTGATCGGCCGGGACGACCTGGAGGGACCGGTGAACCTCGCCTCGCCCGCCCCGCTTCCGCACCGTGACTTCATGCGGGCGCTGCGCACGGCCTGGGGTGTCCCGGTGGGGCTGCCGGCGACCCGCTGGATGGCCGAGCTGGGCGCGTTCGCGCTGCGCTCGGACACGGAGCTGCTGCTCAAGAGCCGTCGAGTGGTGCCGGGTCGGCTGCGCGCGGCCGGGTTCGCCTTCGGGTACCCCGAGTGGGACAGGGCCGCCATGTCCCTCGTACAGCGGGCCAGGCTGATGCGTGCGGCGCAGGGTCGAGTCCACCGGTCGAACGGTTACGCCGCGTAGACGGCCAGGAAGGGACCGGAGCCCGGACACGGGCAGCAGATGTACAGCACTTCGGGCGGTGGCCGGCGCCGGCGGACGGACTCCGAGCACGCCCGCACGCAGACAGCGGTGGTGCCGGCGGGCTCCGTCCCGGCATGCTCGCCGGGGGCGCGCCGCCGGTCCTGTGCAGGCGGTGGAGGGACACCGTCCCGGAGTCTTTCGACCCGAGAGGCCCTCATCGACGCTCCGCCCACCGGCACCGATCGCCTTACGCCGTGCAGTCGTTGCGGTGGCCGGACACCCGGCTGACCCGGACAGTGCGACAGGCCCGCTCGACGTGCCGACGCGGGCCGGTTACGGCGGCCTCTCGCCGGGGAGTTCACAGGACGCGTCTCGACTGTTTCTTGCACTGTCGCCACGATGCATGTGTGCCTTCCCCTGTCTCCAGCAGAGTTGTTCGCCGATTGTTCCGTGCACTGTCGCTTCGGGGCATGCACGCCGCTCCACAGGCCAGCTGAGATCGCCTGCGGACAGTGGCTGAAAGACCGGTACGTGCGTGGTCGCTCGCCGCGAGAACGAGAGGAAACCATGATTCTCAAGTACACCCGGTCCGCCGCACGGGCACGTGTTCTGATGGGCTCCGCAGCCGCGTTGGCTGTCATCACCTCGGGCGGGATCGCGGAGACGGCGCAGGCCACCGCGACCACGTCCACGACTGCCGTCCAGGCCGCAGGCGCCCCCTCCTGGACGACGCGGACGATCGCGCCGGGCGTGCAGGTGCGCAGCGCCACCATAGTCAACTCCGCCGCCAAGCCCTCCTGGACGATCACCGTCCAGGCCCCGGCCACCGGGCACCTCAGCGGCGCCGCGACATGGGCGGCGGTGGGATCGCAGGACTGGGCCGACACCACCAGGAAGCAGTTGCTGGCCGGCGGCTTCGAACCGCGGGTGGAGACGGTGCGCTGGCCCCGCTACACCGACACCCCGCGGGGCACCATGGGTGTGCGGGTGAGGATCGGCTCGTACGCCACCCAGGCGGAGGCACGCACCGCCGCGCAGGCGGTCACGGCGGCGGGCTTCCGCACCGCGGTCGACTGGACGGGCTACGACGCCGAGCAGCCCGCCGACCGCCAGAACGTGCACGTCACGGTCGTCGATCCGCGTGTCTTCAAGGGCACTGTCGAGGGCACCCACGGCGGCAACGCCGCGGATCGGGTGACCACGTCGTCGGTCGCCACGAAGCTCGGTTCCCTGGTCGGCGTCAACGCCGGGTTCTTCGTCACCTCCAACGCCGACGGTGTCCAGGGCACGACGGCGGGCCTCAGCGCGGACCGTGGCCGGCTGGAGTCGATGGCCGCCGGATCGCGGGCGGCGCTGATCATCGGGGACGGCGGCCGGCGTGTGCGGGTGGCGGACCTGACGACGACCGTCACCGTGCGCGCGGGCGCGGCCCGTCACCAGGCCCAGGGCATCAACCGCGTGCCCGGTCTCATCCGCAACTGCGGGCGACCGGGGGCGACCCCGAGCGAGCGGCCCTGGCAGGACGTCACCTGCCGGACGCCGAACGACCTGGTGCTGTTCACCGACAAGTTCGGGGCGTCACTGCCCACCGGTACCGGCTCGCAGGTCGTGCTGGACGACGCCGGACGTGTGGTGTCGGTGGGTGAGCGCGGGGGCACGGTCCCGGCCGACGGAACCGTGCTCCAGGGCATCGGATCGGCCGCCGACTGGCTGACCGCGCACGCCCGCACCGGACAGCGGATCGGCGTGTCGGACGTCATCCGCGACACCAAGGGCCGGCAGGTGCGGCTCGACGGCGACGACAGCATCGTGAGCGCCGCCCCCACCCTCGTACGTGACGGCCGGATCAGCATCGACGCGGCGACCGAGGGTGTCCTCGCCCCGTCCGACCTGTCCTACGGCTACGCATGGGCGAACGCCCGCCAGCCTCGCACCATGGCCGGCGTGGATGCCAAGGGCCGGCTGATCCTGGCCACGGTGGACGGTCGCCTGTCCGGCGGCAGCGAAGGTTTCACCCTCCAGGAGGCCGCCGCTTTCATGCGCTCGCTCGGCGCCGTGAACGCACTCAACCTCGACGGCGGCGGCTCGACCGCCATGGCCGTCAACGGGGTCCTGGTCAACAGGCCCTCCGACGCCGCGGGTGAGCGGGCGGTCGGCGACACCATCCAGGTGCTGCCCCGCCGGGCCGGCTGACGCGTGTCACACCGACAGCTCCCCGCGATCGCGATTCCCACCGTGGTCGCGGGGAGCTGTCCGTCTCTCGGCGGCTGGGCGTGGCCCCGCCCGCACACCGACCGCTTCCCGCTCGGCGACGCACCACGTCAGCCGAGGACATGTCAGTCGAGGACACGGCGGGCGGGGAGACGGCCCGGCCGGCAGGGGTGCCGGCCGGGGACGTCGCGTCGGCAGACCTGCTCAGGCGGTGCGGCAGACGGTGCCGTTGAGGGTGAAGGTGGTGGGAGCGGGGTTCGCCCCTTCGTTGGCGCCGACGAATCCGAAGGTGGCCGTCGAGCCGCCGTCGGGCGCCAGGACCGCGTTCTGACCGTTGTCGGTAACGTGGACCCGCTTTCCGTCACTGGTGACCTTCGCGTTCCAGAAGCTCTGGACCGACTGGCCGGTGGAGGGCCAGCTGAAGCCGAGAGTCCATCCGTCGACCGGGGTGTCGGCGAGGTTGGAGACGGTCACCGAGGCGACGAAGCCGCTGCTCCAGCTGGTGTCCACGTGGTAGGTCACCAGGCAGGTGCTGTCCCGTGGTGAGGTCGTGGTGAAGGTCAGTGGTGCGGAGGGCCGGGACAGCCGGCCGTCGGCGTCCCGGGCGACGACATTGACGGTGTGCTCGGACCCCGGGGGCAGGTTGCGCAGGGTCACCGAGGTGGAGGTCGAGTCGGCCAGCAGCTGGGCGTTGGCGCCGAGCTGCTCGTAGACCTCATAGCGCACCGGCGTGCCGCGGGTGCTCGCGGACCAGGTGAGGGTGGCCGTGGAACTGTCCACCGCGGTGAGTCTCGGGGCGCCCGGCGCGCCGGCGGCCGCCTCTCCGGTGCGTGGGGAGACGGTGACGGTGGTGATCGAATAGGGCGGCAGGACCTGGGAGCCGTCCGCGGGCGCGGGAACCCGTGTGACGTCGGTGTCGCCGCGGGCGTAGCGGTGGACGACCGGTGTTCCGGAGCCCGGGGCGTAGCCGGCGTACTCGATGTCCACCGGGTAGGAGTGGTCGGGGTCCTTGTTGATCATCATGACGCTCAGGTCGCCGTCGGCCTGGTGCACGGCGTGGACCGAGACCTGGTCGCTGTCGGACGCGGAGGCCACCATGGTGTCGCCCGGGCCGCCGAGCGCGGTGAGGGACTTGATGCCGTAGTAGGGGTGGAACGGCGTGTTGACCGGCGGCTGGCAGACCTCCCCGACGCAACCGCCGCTGGAGAGCAGGCCGAAGTCGTTGAAGTCGGTCTCGCCGTCCACCGTGCTCACTTGGGTCGGCCCGTTGTGGGTGTTCCACCAGTCGACGTTGAAGACGCCGTTCTCCAGGGCGGTCATGTAGACGTCCGCGGCGAACAGGCCGTTGGGCCGGCTGTTCTGCTGGACGTTGGAGTTGACCTCGGTCAGTGCGATGCCGATCTCGGCGGAGCGCTCCCCGGCGTAGCGGTCGATCTGCCGGCGGACCTCGCGCAGTTGCCCCGGCATGCGGGCGACTCGGTCCAGGGCCTCGTCCGCGGTGGCGCCGCCGGGGTACGAGTGCACGACGGCGAAGTCGATGGTGCCGGCGACCGTGGACAGCACGGTGTGGTTCCAGTCGGCGGAGTCGCCGGGGCCGGTGATTCCGTCGGGCCAGTCCCCCGGTGTGGTCAGAACGGCGCCGATCTTGATGGTCGGGTCGACCGCCTTCATCGCCTTGGCGTAGGCGAGGACGTTGCGCGCGTACTCCCGCGGGCTCTTGTCCGGGTGGTCGTCGGCTTCCCAGCCGCTGCCGTAGTGGCCGTTGCCGTAGATCTCGTTGCCGATCTCCCAGTACTTGGCGCCGTAGTCGCGGGTGACGTTCGCGTACCGGACCCAGTCCGCGGCCTCCTCCGGGGTGCCGGTGCCGTAGTTGGCGATGATCAGCGGCTGTGAGCCGGTGGCCCGTACCGTGCCCATGAACTTGTCGAACTCGGTGTTCGGTGCGACATAGCCGCCGGGGGCGGTGTGGTCCTTCCAGTGGTAGATGTCGCCGTAGGAGCCGCCGGGGTAGCGCATCATCCCGATCCCGGCGTCGTCCAGCAGCGTCGCGACCTCGGGATCGTTCATGTGCGAGTCCCAGATCGCGTGGTTGACTCCGAAGGCCGCCTCGTCGATCGTCCCCAGCCCCAGCGTGGCGTTCACCGAGACCTCGACGGCCGGTTCCTCGGCCGGATCGGCCGCAGCCGGCGTCCGGGCGGTCACCGCTGTGGCCAAGGCCGCAGCGCAGGCCAGCGCGGCGGCCAGGGACCGGACGGGTCTGGACCGGCCGGGCAGACGGTGTGCGAGCAGCATCAGCGTGTCCCCTCTGCGAAGCGAATGAGCACGAACCCGTGCATGAAGCCGGGCATGGCCCCGGGCACGAATCCGGGCATGAATCCGGGCATGGATCCGGTCTGGAGAGCCCACCGCCCGGCGGCAGTCCTCCCGTGTACGGTCGCGCACTCCCACGGCGCCCTTCTGGGAGCGCTCCCACGATGATGAGCAGCCGCCATGTTCAGGTCAATGGCCGTGCGTGACCGTCCCTGCTTCCGCGGGAGTCGCCCGGCTGGTCCCGGCCACCTGGAAACGCCTTCGAGACCGGGGGGCCGGGGGCCGAAGTCACGAATGCTGTTCTGGAATCCGCCGCCGCCGACCAGGAAGTGGACCATCGCACCGGTGTAGTTCACAGGTAGACCGGTGTAGTTCACAGGTAGACCGGTGTAGTTCACAGGTAGACCGGTGTCGTTCCACAGATAGACCGGTGTCGTTCCACAGATGAAGGGGGCGTACTGGTTGACCGGCGAGCCGTCGATGCCGCGTTCGCGGATGACCACGCGGTGCGTGCTACGTGTGGGGAGGTGGGACACGCGGGGTCAGCATGGGCCCGCGGTAATCCCGCGGTACGGCTGGGGACCCGTCAGGCTGTCCAGCTGTCGGCGGGGACGCCGGTCTCAGGCCAGCAGCCGCTGTTCCTTGGCCACCGCGACCGCCCCCGCGCGTGTCTCCACGCCCAGCTTGTCGTAGATGCGGCGGAGGTGGGTCTTGACCGTGGCCTCACTGATGAACAGGGCGCGGGCGATCTCGCGGTTGCCCAGGCCTTGGGTGAGCTGCGCCAGGATGTCCCGCTCGCGGGTGGTGAGGGAGGGCCGGGGACTGCGCATCCGGGCCATGACGCGGTCGGCGACCGGCGGCGAGAGCGTCGGCCGTCCCCGGGCGGCGGCATGGACCGCGGCGAACAGTTCCTCGGGGCGCTCCGCCTTCAGCAGGTAGCCGGTGGCTCCGGCCTCGACGGCGCGGGTGATGTCCGCGTCCGTGTCGTACGTGGTGAGGACCAGGACGCGCGGGGCGTCCGGCGCCGCGGTGATGAGGCGGGTGGCCTCCGCGCCGTCCATGCCCGCGCCGAGCTGGAGATCCATCAGGACGACGTCGGGGGCCAGCTTCGTGGCAAGCGCGACCGCCTCCTCCCCGCTGCCGGCCTCCCCCGCCACCTCGATGCCGGGTGCGCTGCCGAGCAGGGCCAGGAGGCCGGCGCGTACGACGGCGTGGTCGTCGCAGACCAGGAGACGGACGGCGGGCGGGTTCACGATTCCTCCAGTACGGTGTCCGGCCGGGCGGCGGCATCCGGCTGCCGCGCGGGGTGGGGCCGGGCCCGGTCGGTGGCGGCGCGCTCCGTTCCGCGCGGTCCGCGTGCGGGGAGCGACACGGACAGGACCGTGCCGTCGCCCGGAGCGGACTCCACGGTGAGCGTGCCGCCGAGCTGCCGCGCACGGGCGCGGATCGCGGGCAGGCCGTGTCCGCGCACCCCGGCGGGCCGGGCCCGCGCACCGGGGACGAAGCCCCGGCCGTCGTCGGCGATGTCGAGGACGACCTCGTCGCCGAGGCGGGTGAGAGTGACCGCGGCCGTGCGCGCTCCGGCGTGTTCGCGGACGTTGGCGAGGGCACCCTGCGCGATACGCAGCAGGGCGGCCTGTACCCGGTCGGGCAGCGGCGTGCTCGTGCCTTCGGCGTGGAAACGGACGGTGAGGGCCGGCCCGGACTCACGGGCGGCGAGTGCGCGCAGCGCCTCCTCGACGCCGCCGGCCGCCGCGAGGTCGGCGGGTGCCAGGTCGTGGACGAAGCGGCGCGCCTCGGCGAGGCCGTGCCCGGTGACCGACTCGGCGGTGCGGAGGTGTGCGCGGGCCCTCTCTGGATCGGTGTCCCACACCAGGTCGGCCGCCTGGAGCAGCATCTGCTGGCTGGACAGGCTCTGCGCGAGCGTGTCGTGGATCTCCATCGACAGTCGCTGCCGTTCGGCGAGGGCGCCCGCGCGGCGTTCGGTGGCGGCCAGCTCCCGCCGGGTCCGGACCAGGTCGTCGATGAGCCCGGCCTGCCGGGCGGCCTGACCCTCCATGTGGGCGAACACGCTGGTGGCCAGGGCCGCGACGGCCGCGGGACCGATGACGAGGTCCAGGTCGGGACGCGGGGCGAGCCGGAGCTGGGCGAGGACGACGAACGCGGTGAGCAGCCCCACGAGGACGTACGCGGCGCGCGACGGCAGCGTACGCAGGGCCGTGTAGACGAGGGGTACGGCACACCACGAGAAGCTGGGCGCCAGGGCCACCAGGACGGCCCAGACGGTGACGACCGAGCCGAGCCACAGCGGACGGCGGACGGCGGGTACGGACAGCCGCGACGCGCCGGGCGCCGCCCGCGTGCCGGCGCGGGAGGCGTACGACGGGTGCCCGAGGGCCGGACCGAGCACGTACAGCAGGGCGAGGGCCGCGGCGAGACCCAGCACGAGGGGCAGCCGCGGCTCCTGTCCGTGACGCTGGACGAACCTGACCGCGGCGGCGCCGAGCAGCAGGAAGAACACGACGTGCATGACAGCGGCGAGCCGTCGCGCCCCCGTGTCGTCGGCGAGCGCGGCCTTCGCACCGCCCGCCACGGGCTCCGTGCGGCCGGGACGGGGGGTCTGCACCGTGCTTCCGCCTTCCTCATCGAACCGAGCTGAACTGGGAACACCGCCATTTTCGTCCCTCCTGGGCGGTCCGGGGTCAACCGATCGGATGACACAGGCCTCGGCCGACCAGCACGGCGTGTGCAGCCGCTCGGCCGACGGGCCGACGCCGTCCCCGCCACCACGATGGATCACGGCCGCCGAGGGGCCACCTGCTCCCGGCACACCCGGCACACCGAACACCCGGAGGCCCACCTCCGGGCGCCGGAGCACACCTGCCCGACCCACTACAGGAGTCGACGTGAAGCACATCAACCTCAACGCCTTCAGCGATGTCTCGAAGCGCACCCGTGTCATCGCCGGCAGCGCCGCCGCGATCCTCGCCGCCGGCACCATCGGCGCCGTGTCCGCCAGCGCCGCCGCGCCCGCCGCGCCCGCCGCCGGAACCGTGCCGGCCTCCGTACGGGCCGATGCCGCGCCCCGCGACCTGGTCAGCACCACGCACCTGGACATCGACGCCGCGACCCGGGCCGCGCGGGCCGCCCTCGACGCGGCCGAGAGGGAAGGCCAGCGCGTTTCCGTGGCCGTGGTGGACCGCAACGGGAACACCCTCGTCACGCTGCGCGGCGACGGCGCGGGGCCGCAGTCGTACGAGTCGGCCGAGCAGAAGGCCTTCACGGCCGTCTCCTGGAACGCGCCGACCTCCGAACTCGTCGAGCGCCTGAAGAGTGCGCCGAATCTGAAGGACATCCCCGGCACCCTCTTCCTCGCGGGCGGCGCCCCCGTCGCCGTCAAGGGCGCACCGGTCGCGGGCATCGGCGTCGCGGGCGCCCCCAGCGGCGACCTGGACGAGAAGTTCGCCCGGGCCGGCGTCACCGCGCTGAGCCGCTGACCCGCGTGCGCCCTCCGCCGGGCTCCCGACGGGCCCGGCGGAGGGCGCCCGTCCGTCAAGCCCGACCACGCCGGCACTACGGACAGATCCCGATCACGTCGGCCATACGGACAGATTCCGGCCGCGACGTCCATACGGACAGATCCCGGCCGCAACGTCCATACGGACGACCCCCAGTTCCCACGTCCACTTGGATGAACTCCGACCGGCAACGCCCACACGGAACAACACCGCGCACAACAAGAGGGAGGACCGTCGTGAACGCCCACGACCCCGGACTTCCGGAGGCCGCCGGAGCCGGCGGCACCGCCGCCGTACGCCGCGCAACGAGGCTTCCCCCACGGCGCGGAGCTGCCGGCGGCCGGGGCACGAGGGCGCGCACGGCCCTGCTGGGGCTGACCGCCGCGGCTCTTTTCGCGGGATGCGCGGGACCTACACATACCGGCGGAGGCACGGGAGCGGCACCGGCCGACCGGCGAAGCGGCCCGGCCGGAGCAGGGGCGACGATCTCCCCGGGCGCCCCACAGGTGAGCCTGCTGGTCACGGATTTCGCCGCCGACACCGTCACCTTCGTCGATCCCGGACGGGGGCCGACCGGTTCGGTGGTGGTCGGCACCGCCCCGTACGGCCTGGCGGTGGGGAAGGACGGCCGTGCGTGGGTGGCCACGGCGGACGCGGTCGCCGTCGTCGACACGCACACCCGCCGCCTGACCGCCCGTGTCCCGTACGCGACTCCCGAGGACCGCCTCGGCCCGGTGACGCACGGCGAGTACCGCGGCGGCGGCATGGGCATCGCCCTCTCGCCCGACGGCCGTCACGTCCACGTCGGGGTCAACGTACCCGGGGGACCGGGTGTGCTGGAGACCATCGACACCCGTACTCGGAAGGTGATCCGCACCGCCCCGGTCGGCCGCCGCCCCATGGACGTCGACGTCTCGCGCGACGGGCGCGAGGTGTACGCCACGGGACACGACTCCTTCGACGTCACGGTGGTTCCCACGGACGGCGGGCGGCCACGCCGCGTAGAGGTGGCGCCCTACGGAACCGAAGGCGGTCTCGGCTCCTGGCTCAAGCCGCACCACACGGTCGTGCGTCCCTCGGACGGCAGACTGCTGCTGCCCTTCGAGGGCGAGCGGCTCGCCGTGGCCGACCCGCGCAGCGGGCGGGTGACCACGGAGAGGATGACCGCGAACACCCACCAGCACGGCGCGGAGGCCGGTGCCGACGGCACCCTGTTCGTCGTCGGCACGGGTGCTGTCGATCCGGCGTCCGACGCGGGCCCCTCCCTCACGGTCAGGCGCCGGAACGGCGACGAGCAGGTGATCCCGCTGCAGGGAGCCCATGAGGACGTGGCGGTGTCCCGGGACGGCCGCACGGCCTATGTCACCGGGGGCTTCACGCGGGACGGTCACTGGAACGGCCTGACGGTCGTCGACGTCGCGACGGGCACCACGCGTCGGCTGTCCGCGGGGCGGCGCCCGCTGGACGTCGCCGTCCTGGGGCCACACGGGTCCGGCGGCGCAGCGGGTTCGGGGTGACCTGAGGCCACAGCCGGGGATCCGCCCCGGCACCCGTCCGCTTCGGCTCCGGTCAGCCTTCCTGCTAGAGTGGATCTTGAGCACGCCGCTGAACGACAGGCGGTGGGCCGTGCGTTGGTGGTCCAAGGAAAGACGCCCCGCTTCCTGCGGGGAGATGCAGGTGCAAGGCCTGCCCGGCGCTCTGATACGACCCCGCTTCCGGAACACGGGAAGCGGGGTCTCTTCGTACGCGGACGGGTTTGCCGGGACGGGTTCGCCGGGACGGGTTTGCCGGGCGACCTGCCGTCGGAGAGGATGCTCGGCATGACGACTTGAAGAGCATCGGCCGGGCGGCAGCACTGGCTCAAGGCCGGGTCCTGGGACACGGTTCCCGACGGGGATCGACGGCTCTGCGCCGCCTGCGGAACGCCCGTCCGCGCGTACCAGTACCGCTTTCACTCGCCTGAGTCCCCCATGTTCGAGCGGTGCGTCGGGCTCGCCTGGTGTTCCGGCTGTCGGATCTACACCGGCACCATGGTGCACATCCCTCGGACGCGGGTCCTCGTCGACGCCCTGGCCGCGCTCCCCTGTGATCGACGCGAACAGCTTCTGCGTTCGGAAACACGTCTGATCGAGTTCCTGGACGGAACCGACCGTTCGGCACCCTGTGATCCGAGCTCGTCACCGAGGGAACGGACATCGTCAGCCGGCTGCCCGCCGGCCAGAGCACCACACTCGCCCACGAGGATCTCCTCGACGACCCCGCGCAAGAACTGACCCGCCTGGCCGGCTTCATCGGCGTCGGCCCCCTCCCGCCCCGGCTGCTCAGCGCATCCGCGCTGCTCGACCACGGGCGACGCGGCTCCGCCACGGGACGCCGGCTGTGTGACGAGCGGCGGCGTCCGCCGTACGCAGCGGGGTCCGGAAGCCGGTGCCGCGCACGGCGGTGAGGGGATCAGCAGCCGACCGAGAAGGTGGCGTCGGCCCGGTCGGTGGCTGTGGTGATCGTGTCGATCCGCAGGACGTGGTCGGAGTGCCGGACGTAGCGGGTGGGGTAGTTGTGGGAGCGGAAGGAGGCCCAGGAGGCGTCGGCCAGGCCGGCGACCCGGTGGAAGGTGGCGTCCTGTTCGATCAGCCACGGTTCGGGCAGATGACACGGGGTCAGGGCCGGCTCGCGGGCACGGTGTCCTTCGTCACCAGCGTGTCGCCGGACCAGCAGAGCCGGTAGAGGTCGACCTCGCCCAACAGGTCGCGGCCGGAACGGTAGAACTCGCAACGGGTGCCGGACGGCCGGGGTGCGGAACGGGCGTGGTCGGGCGGGTAGGGGTACGCGCGGGCGGGCAGCAGGGGGGCGAGTTCGGCACGCGGTCGGCCGGTGGTCAGCTCGTCGAACCGGGAGGGCGGCAGCACGCTCGTCGTCAGTTGCCAGGCCAGGTAGACGGCGGCGGGCACGAAGAAGGCGGCTGCGACGACCGGCGCCGCGAAGGCGGCGACGGAGCGGCGGCGAGCGGCGCTCCGTACGGAGGCGAGCCGCTTGGCGCTCTCCGGTGTGACGGCGTCCGTGTTGAGGGCTTGAGGGGGAACGGTCTGGGACGGCACCGCGGACTCGGTGTGCCGCCCGGGGGTCCTGGCCTGTGTGGGGGGCGCAGTCCCGGGTTCCGGCGCCGATGTCCTCAGGCGGGCCGTGGCCTGGTGCGGGAGGACGGCGGTGACGTGGAACCCGTCTCGATACGGACCGCTCCACAAAGAGCCGCCGAGAACCGTCACCCGCTCCCGGAGTCCCGTCAGGCCGCGGCGGCCGACGCCGGATGCCGGGCCTGCGGCCGCGTGCGCCGGCCCGTCAGCCGGTGGAGCGGCGTTCACGACGCTCACGCGGGTACGGGCCGCCTCGTGGATGATCCGCACTTGGATCGCACTGGCCGGTGCGTGTTTCACGGCGTTGGTGAGGGCCTCCTGCACCACCCGGTACAGCCCCCGCTCGACCAGGGGGGACAGCGTGGACGCCGTCCCGCGCTGCTCCCAGCGCACCGGTACTCCGGAGGCGACCGCCCGCGCGAGGAGGTCCTCGACGGTGTCGTTGACGGGCAGGCCCGCGCCCGTTTCCGTGCCGGGTGGATCGTGCAGGACGGCGACGGTCTCCCGTAGTTGCTCCACGGCGTCCGCGATCGTCCCGCGCAGCTCGGCGAGGTCGGTGCGGTCCCGGTCGGTGAGGTCGGGGGAGAGTTCCAGGGCCCCGGCGCGCAGGGCCACCAGGCTCAGGGCGTGACCGAGGGAGTCGTGCATGTCGGCCGCGATGTCCGCGCGTTCGGTCAGCCGCGCCCGCTCCGCGACCAGGTGCTGCCGCTCCTCCAGGCTCCGGGCCAGCCGCCAGCCCTCCCGGACGAGTTCGCGTCGGCCGCGCCAGTGCCGTCCGGCCAGCCAGGGCAGCAGGAGGGCGGCGGGCAGCATGGTGAGCGCGTAGAACCACCACACGGCCTGTGCCCGCAGTACCGCGCACGTCGCGAGATCGACCGCGAGGCATCCGGCGAGCAGCAGGAGCGGGCGCCGTGCCGCGGTGACCCGGACGCCCAGCAGGCAGCTCAGGGCGGCCAGCGACAGGACGTGGGCGTTGGCGGGCGTCGCGGAGTCGGCCATGCCCAGCGCGCACAGCCCGTTGACCAGGACGACCGCGGTCCCCGGCCGACGGCGGGACAGCGGCACGGCCACCGCCAGGACGGACAGCGGGAGGAGCAGGTCCCAGACCGGCGAGGCCGTGCCCGCGTCCCGGAACCCGTAGCCGGTGGCGGCGGCGAGCACGCCCCACAGGGCCACGTCGCCGAGCACGGATCTGGCCGGGAGTGTGCGTGTGTGCGGCATGGCGCGTCGGCCGTCCTTCCGATGGTGTCCTCACCTGCTTGGGTCGATTCTGTGGGACGGGCCCGGACGCCCGGCGAGGGGTGGGCAGGAGGAGGGTGCCCGGGCTGGTCCCGACGTGTGGTCCGCAGGGTCAGGCGTCCCGGCGCCGCAGCACGCAGAGGCCGATCAGGTGTGCGGTCGCGGCCCACGCCGCCACGATCAGGACCGCCGTCGCCGGCGTGTACGGGGCCTCGGCACCGAGGCGCATGAGGTGGTCCCCGGATCCGTGCGGCAGATGGTCGTTGACGTCCGCCAGCGCCGGGCCTCCGAGCCCCAGAAGCACACTCGGCAGCGCCCACAGGAGGGTGACGAGGACGGAGAGCGCGCCTGCCGGGTGTCGCGTGGCGAACGCCACCCCGACGGTCAGCACGGCGACCAGCGCCTGGTACAGACCGATCGCCAGGACCTGCAGGAGGCTCGGGCCGGCCTCGAAGGAAGCACGTCCGTCGAACGCCACCCAGGCCACCGCCGTGCCCACGACGGCGAACGTGGTGCCGGCGACGAACGCGACCACGGCCGCCACCAGTGCCTTCGCCGCCTGGATCACATGCCGCCGGGGCACCGACAGCAGGGAGACCCGCACGCTTCCCGTCGAGTACTCGGAGGTGACCGCGACCGTGGCCAGGACGACGACGGCGAACTGGACCAGGACGGCGGAGGAGGCCGCCGCGTTCCCGACGGGCTGGACCGGATGCTCGTTGATGCGGGCGATCGAGGCGTAGTAGTAGGTGAAGACGCCCGTGATCGCGAGGCCCGCCAGAAGGCAGAGATACGACGCTCGGACGGAGAACAGTTTGGTCCATTCGGAGGCGATCGCCCCGGCGAGGCCACCGGGTGTGCCCCGGCCAGGGGTGTCGGGCACGGTCCGGGCCGGGTTCGCCCGCTCGCCGGGCGTCGTCAGGATGGTCATGGTCGTGCCCCTTCGTTCGGTACCGCGGCCGCGGCGGTCGTGTCCGCGCCGCTGCCGCCCGTCGTGTACTCGACGCTGCGTGCGGTGAGGTCCATGTACGCCTGCTCCAGCGAGACCCGGACGTCGCTCAACCGGTGCAGCCGGACCCGGCAGTGGTGGGCCAGGTCGCCGATCTCGGCGGCGGTGCGGCCCTCGACGGTGAGTTCGCCGGACGGAGACGTCTCGACGCTCACCCCTTCAGCCGTCACCAGACGACGCACCAGTGCCGCCCTCTCCTCGGGGTCGGGCACCACGGCGCGCGCCGACGCGGGAGAGGCGGCGGCGAGGAAGTCCGTCATGGAGGTGTCGCTCAGCAGCCGGCCCCGGCCGATGACGACGAGATGGTCGGCCGTCAGCTGCATTTCGCTCATCAGATGGCTGGAGAGGAACACGGTGCGTCCCTCCGCCGCCTGGTCCCGGACCAGCCGGCGGATCCACCGCACGCCGTCCGGGTCGAGGCCGTTGACCGGCTCGTCCAGGACGAGCACCGGCGGATCGCCGAGCAGGGCGCCCGCCACCCCGAGTCGCCCGCTCATGCCGAGCGAGTACGTGCCCGCCGGCCGGCGGGCAGCCTTGGCCAGGCCCACCCTCTCCAGCACCTCGTCCACGCGGCGTACCGGAATGCCGTTGGCCCGGGCCTGGGCGACGAGGTGCGTGCGGCCGGAACGGGCCGGGTGGACGGCCCGGGCGTCCAGCATCGCGCCGACCGCGCACAGCGGCCGGCGCAGGTCCGCGTAGGGCCGGCCGGCGATCAGGGCCCGCCCGCGCGTGGGATGGTCCAGGCCCAGGATCATGCGCATCGTGGTGGACTTCCCGGCCCCGTTGGGGCCGAGGAAGCCGGTCACACGGCCGGCCTGGACGTCGAATGTCAGCTCGTCCACGGCGAGGGTGCCGCCATAGCGTTTGGTGAGTCCTTCGAGGGTAATCACACAGTTCCTTCTCGGTCGCGGACCGCGGACAGCGGGACACAGCACGCGGAAGCCGACGGTGACGCGCACCGAACGACCCGTGCCGGGCCCGGCCCGGGGCGGGGCGGGGCGGCCGCCTCGATTCCCGGACGAGAGCGACGCTAGAAGTCCGCGGCGCCGGCGCCCATTGGTCGAACGGCAGCGGCGTCCTGCCCTTCGTCGGGGGTGTGCCCCGACCCGGGGCGGATCTGCGAGGACTCACCGTTCGCACGGCGGTGCGCCGCCCGTAGGCTCGCCGCGTGGAGAAGACGACACCCAGCAGCCGACCGGTCCGGGTCCTGGTGGCCGACGACGAGGCGATGGTCCGGGCGGGTGTGCGGGCCATCCTGGCCAGGGACCCGCACGTCGAGGTGGTCGCCGAGGCGAGTGACGGGCACGAGGCCATCGCGCTCACCCGTCGGCACCGGCCGGACGTGGTCCTGCTGGACATCCAGATGCCCCACCTGGACGGGCTGACAGCGGTGGCGCGACTCCACCGCGAGCTCACGGCGGTCGGTGTGATCATGCTGACGACCTTCGGCCAGGACGAATACGTCACCCGCGCCCTGGAGGAGGGCGCCGACGGCTTTCTGCTGAAGGCGGACGACCCGAGGGAACTGCTCAACGGGGTACGGGCGGTGGGCGCCGGCGGGGCCTATCTGTCCCCGCGGGTCGCCGGCCGGGTCATCGCCGGGCTGCGCGCACACCGGGCGGCACACCCGCACCGCTCACTGGAGCGGCTCACGCAACGGGAGCGCGAGGTGCTGGCCGGACTCGGGGCGGGGCTGTCCAACGCGGAGATCGCGAGCCGGTTGCACCTGGTCGAGGGCACGGTGAAGGCGCACGTCAGCGCGGTGCTCGGGAAGCTGGGCGCGCGTAACCGGGTGGAGGCGGCCATCGCCGCGTACGAAGCCGGCCTGGTCCCGCCACGCCGTGGCTGACCCGGTGCCGGCACCCCGCCACGTGCCGATCGGTCCTCGGCCCCCTGTCTCCGGTGTTCTGGTCCCATGTCCGGCCCCACGGTGAGGTGGACCTGGATATGGGCGCCCGCCTCGACCTCGCCGTGGCCTCCGTACCGGGACCCTGTGAACCTGCGCCCGTACGGCGCTGCGAGCGGGCCGCGCCGACGTCTCGCGTGGCGCGACATCGACACCTGGCTGCCCCGTGCCCACAGCACGAACATCTGGGCACGGCCGGCCTCCGGCATCGCCGCGTAGGTGGGGTGGGTGAAGCGGCGCAGGATCGCCTCGGTGGACGCTGTCCGGGTCCTTGATCTCATCTGGTCGTACTGCTGGGCGATGAGTTCCCGGCGGATCGGGCGGGTCAGTGCCGGAGCCGGCCACAGGTAGGAGTCGGGCTCGCCGGCCACCGGCCGGTACAGCTTCACCTCGTTATTTCGCTTGATCCTGGGCAGCAGGCAGAAGTTCAGCGACCTCGTGATGCCGAACCCGATCTCCGACTGGCCGTGCGCCCCACGAATCGGTGCTGCGGGCGGCGAAGGTGGCGTTCGCCATGTTCACGGCGATGACGCGGGCGACCTCTGCGGGCAGGTAGCGGCGCCGCACGTAGCGCGGTTCGTTCTCGGTGTGGCCGTGGCCGCCGGAGGCAACGGCTTCGATTCCGATGCTCGTGCCGTAGGCGTTGCCGCGCGGCGATGTCCTGCGCACGGTCCGAAAAGATCCGTCTCACCGCCCAGCGGTCGCCGGTTCCACCGTAGCCATCGCCCGAAGGCCGGGTGCGCTGCCGCCGTTCCGTCCACGGGATGGACACCCGGGCAACAATATGTGCGATGCATCTAGTGTGCCCGGGTGTCCTGTGCGTAGAAGGGGGCCCGGACATGACCGAGCGGCCGACCGAGCCGATACCGAACGGTCAGAACGTGGTCGTCGCCCTGAGCGATGTCGCCGTCCGCCGCCATACGAATGGCCAGGTGATCCTCTCGGAGGTCGACTGGACGGTTCGGGCCGGGGAGCACTGGGCCCTGCTCGGGGCCAACGGTGCCGGAAAGACCACCTTGCTGCGGCTGCTGGGCGCCCTGATGCATCCGACGTCCGGGAGCGTCGAGGTGCTGGGCTGCCGGCTCGGCCGGGTCGACGTACGTGATCTGCGGGCCCGTATCGGCCATGTGAGCTCCGCCCAGCGCGTGCCGCAGGACGCCGACGCGCACACCGTCGTTCTGACCGGCCACAGCGGCACGGTGCAACCGCTGTGGCGTACGTACGACGACGAGGTGCGCCGACGCGCCCACGCGCTCCTCGCGGAGCTCGGCATCAAGGAGCTGGCCGACCGTCCCTTCGGGGTGTGCTCCGGCGGGCAGCGAGCGCGCATCCTGATCGCCAGGGCGCTGATGGCGGCGCCGCCCCTGCTGCTGCTCGACGAGCCGTTCAACGCGCTGGACCTGCCCTCCCGGGAGGACCTCGTGGAGGCGCTGCAGCGGCTGGCCGAGAGCCGCCCGGAGCTGGCCACCGTGACGGTGACGCACCATCTGGAGGAGCTGTCCCCGGCGGTCGGTCACGCGCTGCTGCTGCGGGAGGGGCGGGTGCTCGCCGCGGGACCGGTCGACGAGGTGCTGACCGGCCCGTGGCTGACGGAATGCTTCGGCCGCCCCGTCACCGTGGTCCGGCACGACGGCCGGTGGGCGGCCTACTCCGGCCGCCTCACGGCCGGCTGAGACCCGCAGGCCCCGCAGGTACCGTTTCCCGGGCCGGTTCGTCCATGGCCGGGAACACCGCGACCGCCTCGGATGTTGGTCTTTGCGGCAGAAACGGAGGCCAGGCAGTGCACGGTGAGTACAAGGTGCCCGGCGGCAAGCTCGTCGTCGTGGACGTGGAGGTCGAGGACGGCGTGCTGCGGCACCCGCGCGTGGCAGGGGACTTCTTCCTCGAACCGGACGAGGCGCTGGACGCCGTGAACCGCGCCCTGGAAGGGGCTCCGGCCGGTACCGACGCGACCGGGCTGGCCGCACGGATCGACGCGGCCCTGCCCGAGGGCACGGTGATGTACGGGCTGACCTCGCAGGGCGTGGGCGTCGCCGTACGCCGGGCCCTGGCGCAGGCCGCCGACTGGGCGGACTACGAATGGCAGCTGATCCACGACGGCCCGCAGTCGCCTGCCCTGCACATGGCACTGGACGAGGTGCTCACCGCCGAGGTGGCCGCGGGGCTGCGGCCGCCGACGCTGCGGGTGTGGGAGTGGGGCGCCCCGGCAGTGATCATCGGCAGCTTCCAGTCGCTGCGCAACGAGGTCGACGCCGAGGCCGCCGCCCGGCACGGCATCGAGGTGGTGCGCCGGATCTCCGGCGGCGGCGCGATGTTGGTCGCACCGCGAGGGCACTACGTGCTGTCCGCGTAGCCGTCACCGCGCGGTCCCGCACCGCACGGCACCGTCTCCACCTGCGCCAACGCCCTCGCACGCGAACTAGGTCGGGCCGAGAGTCCGTCCTAGCCTCCGCGATTGTGAGTGCCACCGTGATCCAGGCACCGCTCCGGCTACGCCCCGAGGAAGACCGGCTGGAAGCCGGCACCCGCCGCAAACGCGGTCTCATCTACGTCCGTGTCTCCAAGGCCCGCGCCGACATGATCAGTCCGGAGCTGCAGGTCGGACACACCCGGGCCCTCGCCACAGCCGAGAACATCGACGTCGTCCACGAACCGATCATGGACCTCGGTGAATCCGGGCGCGAGTTCGAGGAGCGCCGGATCGAAGAGATCAAACAGATGGCACGGGACAAGAAGTTCGACGTGCTCATCCTGTGGATCTGGTCGCGCTTCGGCCGCAACCTCCGCGAGTCCCTTCAGCACCTCGACGCACTCATGGACTACGGCATCGAAGTCCGGGCTGCCAAGGAGGATTTCGACGGCAAGACGACCATCGGGCGCTTCGCCATCGCCCAGATGCTCAACATCGCCGAACTGGAGTCGAACCAGAAGAGCGACTCCTGGCGCGACACTTTCGAACGTCGTCGCAACAAGGGGCTACCTCACTCCAACCGTGGCCGATTCGGGTACTACCGCTGCGACACCTGCCCGAAGTGGGAGGCCGGGGAGAAAGTGGAGACCTGCCCGAAGTGCCGTTCCGGCATCCTGAACATCGACCCCGTCACGGGTCCGGTACTGGCCCAGCTCTACCGCGACTACGCATTGGGCGTGTCGGTCCGGCAGCTCGTGGTCAGTCTGAACCGGCGAGGGATCACGACCTTCGCCGGTAAGCCGTTCACGTCCGGTGACCTGCACGCCGTACTGGACAGCGGATTCGGCCTCGGTTTCGTCCGGTACGTCATTCCCGAGCTGGCACATACCGTCGTCACTCGCCCGGACGGTACGACGAAGAAGAAGCGCGCGAACCGACAGCGCGACATCACGGCCTACCTCTACTACCAGGGCGTACATCAGGCAGTAATCGCAGACCCCGTCGAATGCGAGCGGATCTGGGATGCATACACCAAGCGACGCATCGCACAGAGCAAACGCGGATTCTTCTCGAACCAGGCGCGCTATTCGCTTTCCACCGTGCTTCGGTGCTCCGGCTGCGGCGGACGTATGCAGACGGCGCTGCGCAACAAGAAGTACCGCCGCCCGTTGGTCGACGGACTGCCCAACCCACTGGATGTCACCTTCCGCTGCGCCAACCACATCGACAACAAGTCCCGTCCTGCGAACGGGACGTACGTTTCTCTCGCCGTGGCGGAGAAGTGGTTCCTGGCCTGGCTCGAAGCCGAAGTGAGGATGGACGACGAGACCGCGGAAGCCGTTCGGGCCAAGATGGCACAGCTCACGAACAAGGCACCGACGATATCGTCCCCTTGAAGGCACGGCTGACAGAAATGGAGGGGCGACTGAAGGGTCTGCAGACGCAGGAAGACAAGCTCACCGATGCTGTGCTCGCGGAGTTGGTGTCCGAAGAATCAGCCCGCCGTAAGCAGGCCGAACTCAAGACACAGAAGGCGGCCCTTCTCGAAGAGCAGGCGGAGATTCGCTCCAAGCTGGGTGAAGCCACTCATGAGATACGCCCGCGTCCGGACAAGGAACGACTGCTCAACGCCCGCAGGATCTACGACTCGGCCGGCCAGGCCGACCGCCGTGAACTGGTATCGCGACTCGTTCGCGAGATACGTGTACAGAAAGGAAAGAGCAGTCCGGAAAAGATCTAGGTCTACCCGCTCTGGGTCCCGCCCCCGTCGCGACCGGACTTGGCCCTGTCTGCCTGACTGTCTTCCTGACTCTCCTCCCCGAATCCGAGCCCATACCGTAGGGCCAAGACTGCGGCGAGATCCCAGAACTCCCTGAGGCACTCCTCACGGGAATGGACTTCGGCGATGACCACGTGACTCCTCACATCGTGCACCGGCCCTCTCTCCAGAGGGCCGGTTGCATGCGGGCTCCATCGTGTCCTTCGCAGACAGCTTGGCCACGCCGTGAGCGCTTGGTATGTGGGCTCCGACCCTCATTCTCGCGACCGCCGACTTCGCAGCGCGTCCGCTGTTTCAGTGACACGGACAACCGCGCTCACCCGTGCGGACGGACGGTCGGCGGTGCGAGTTACCGTTGATCCGGAAACGGCACATGGAGGAAAGATGCACGGGGAGTACAAGGTCCCGGGTGGCAAGCTGGTCGTTGTCGACCTTGACGTAGCCGACGGCGCGCTTCTGAACGTCCGAGTGTCGGGCGACTTCTTCTTGGAGCCCGACGAAGCCCTGCTCGCCATCGACCAGGCACTCGAAGGCGCCGCAGCCGAGACGGATGCCGCCGGCCTCGCCGCCCGCATCGATGCCGCCTTGCCCGAGGGCACCGTCATGTACGGCCTCACTGCGGAGGGCGTGGCCGTGGCTGTGCGCCGCGCATTGGCCAAGGCGACGGACTGGACCGACTACGACTGGCAGCTCATCCACGACGACCCCCAGTCCCCCGCCCTGCACATGGCCCTAGACGAGGTTCTCACTGCCGAGGTCGCGGCCGGCCGCCGCGGCCCCACCCTCCGGGTATGGGAATGGGCGCAGCCGTCGGTCATCATCGGCAGCTTCCAGTCCCTGCGCAACGAGGTCGACCCGGAGGGCGCCGCCCGCCACGACATCACCGTGGTGCGCCGCATCTCTGGTGGCGGCGCCATGTTCGTGGAGGTCGGGAACAGCATCACCTATTCCCTGTCCGTGCCTGCGCCCCTCGTCTCCGGCCTCTCCTTCGCCGAGTCCTACGCCTACCTCGACGACTGGGTTCTCGGCGCCTTCGCCGACATGGGCATCAAGGCCTGGTACCAGCCGCTCAACGACATCGCCACCGAGGCCGGCAAGATCGGCGGCGCCGCCCAGAAGCGCATGGTCGCCACCGACGGCGGCCCCGGCGCCGTCCTCCACCACGTCACCATGAGCTATGACATCGACGCCGACAAGATGCTCGAAGTTCTCCGCATCGGCAAGGAGAAGATGTCCGACAAGGGCACCAAGAGCGCGAAGAAGCGCGTCGACCCCCTCCGCCGCCAGACCGGCCTCCCCCGCGAAGCCGTCATCGAGCGGATGCTCGCTTCCTTCCACAGCCGCTACGGTCTGGCCGAAGGCCATGTCACCGACGAGGAGATGACCCGCGCGAAGGAACTCGCCGAGACCAAGTTCAGCGATCCCGAGTGGACCGCCCGGGTTCCCTGACCGCCGGACGACGCGCAGTACTTCGGAAGTCAGCCACCAACATGTCGGTGACCTCTCTGGGACCACCTGCATCATGGCTAGAAAGTGGTGTCACCAACCTCCAGCCCTCCTACAGATAGAGGGCGTGGATGTCGTGGACAGACCAGCCGCGGGCCGTCATAGCCTCGGTATACGGCTCGGCTCGTTTGCGGTGCGCGGCGAAGGCGAGCAGGTGGGTGGGGCGGGTGGCGCCCACGAAGACGAGTTGCGCCGCGCGCTGAATCGTAACCAGGGCCTTGGAGGCGTCCTGCTGTCGGCTCAGGAGTCCGAGGACCTCGTGTACGTCGTACTTCTTGCCGCTGCGTTCCAGGCATTCGAGGATGAGTGTAGCCGCGTGGGTTTCGCCCTTGGCGCTCTGGATCGATCCCGCAACCGACGCCACCACACTCTGATCCGCATCAGCCGACGCATCGGGCACGGGCGCTGGCTGGGTGACGTACGGGATATGAGCGAGGGGGTCTGCGAGGCGAGTGACACCCTTCAAAGGGCTGTGAGTCAGGTCCGGCAGCAGCCGCAGAAACCTGCCAGTGAAAACTGCCCATTCGACGTGGCTGTCGAGCGGGCTCGTCAGCATGTCGTGCACGAGCAGGCGTGCCCGGCCTCCGGCGGTGGCCAGGTCGCGGTCCAGTCTCCTTAGCGGGGGCGAGCCGCTGGAACTGGCGAGTCGAGCCACGTCACGGATTGCGTTCCACAGGAGCGTGACGGCTGCATGGTTGTCGCCAGATCGCCGAAGCGCTTGGGCGGTGCGGGCCGCGGTAATGAGACTGCCGGTTGTCTGGACAGGCGTGATGGTGAAGCCGGGTACGTAGCAGGAAAGGGATTGCGGGAAGGCCTTGGCGCTTCCCCGCGTGAGGCGGGCTCCCAGTACGCGGGGTGGGTTGTCCAGCAGCAGCTGGCGGGGGACCGTAGCCGCCGCCATCCGTTCGAAGGCCGGTACGACGTCGGCGACGGTGTCGTCGTCGAAGAGCAGGAGGGCGACGGTCCCGTCGTGGCCGGCGCCGTCGATGCGCTGGCGGCGATGGACCGTGAGATCGCTGGCGAGTGCCGCGATCTTGCTGCCGAACCGGCGGCTGACGGGAAGTTGGGCGGCGTGGGGCAGGGGGAACGACGAGGGCTGCGCGGCATCCGGTGCGTCGGCGAAGATGCGCTGGTTGATGTCACCCACTCGCTGGACGACCGTGCTCGGCGAGCCGAAGACCTTGTCGAGCAGGCGTTGCTGGAGGTCGCTGGTGTCCTGCATCTCGTCCAGGAGGACGAAGGGGAAGCGGTGAGCAGCGGCCAGCGCGAACTGGGGGTGATGGAAGAGGTGGTGCTCAGCGAGGGCGAACATGTCGTGGTAGCGGAAGACGCCTCGCTCGGTGAGCGTTTCCTTGAGAGCGGCGAATTGTTGGCCACTGTCACTGGACGCCTTGAAGGGAGGAGTGCCGTCAGGCCCTGTCGCGATCAGGTCTCCGGCGTCGCAGACGTAGCGGGCCTCGGCGACGAGTGCGGGGCCGTTCGTGCGGTGCCCGAGTGCGGTGTTGAGTTTCCGGAAGCGGGGGTGACGTTCGAGCAGCCGGAGGGCTTCGTCCGCGTAAGCGTCGTCGTCTACGGTCTGGACTTCGATGCCCCGGGATCGTAGGGCCGGCAGGGCGAGGAAGGTGTTGGTGAAGGCCTGGATCGTGCCTATGAAGTGCGGGTACTGCAGGAGGCGGCGTCCCGCCGGTGTGGCGGTGAGGCGGTGGGTGATCTCATCCTTGGCCGTGTTGGTGTGGGACAAGACGCAGATGCCGCGTGTGGGCGAGGCCCATGCCTGCCCCAGGAGGGAGAGCTTGAGGCCGATCAAGCTGGTCTTGCCCGAGCCTGGGGCTGCCTGGAGGTCCAGGGATTCCGCGCTCTGGATGAAGTTCCACTGTTCCTGATGCGGCAGGTCGAGGCCGAGTTGCTGGGCGAGGGCTTCGACCTTGTCTTTGATGAAGGCGTCGGGCGCGTAGATGGGTGTCATCGCTCAGACCTCGCTACACAGGTACGTGAAGGCGGCCACGAGGTAGGACGGCAGGTCCTCATCGGTCACAGGCGTGGTCTGCAGGAGCCGGGCGGCGTGCTGGGCAGCGATCGGTTTGTTGGCCCGGCTCATACGCAGGGGTTCGTAGATGTCCAAGGCCACCTTTTCCAGCGGTACCTCGTTCTCGCGCCATTCCTTGACCTGTTCCTGGGCGGAGCGGTCCAGATCGGCGAGTCTGTCCGCGGTGGGCCAAGTGGTCTTGGAGGCGACGGCGGCACGGATGGCCTGGTGCATGAGGGTCGCCATGGTCCAGGAGGCGGCGGCCAGGTCGTACTCCAGGGTCCAGTGGTCGGAGACGAAGGTGCGCACGTGGCCGCTGTCCCTCTCCTTCAGCCCGGCAACGTGCTCGGCGATCTGCTGTTGGGTCATCTCCGCTGAGCACTTGAGCTCCTTCCGCATCCCTGCAGAAGTACCGGCGGGCACCAGATCCCGGTCCCGGATGCAGGCCACCGCAACCGGGATCTGCTCGCCCTCGCGCTGGAAGATCCGGCTGTAACGGAAGAGACCGACGCCGCCGACATTGACGACGCTGACGCCGCATTCGCTGAACGACCGGCCGACCGCCTGGGCGAGGGCGGGCAGGAGAATGGCTTCGGCGTCGCCTTCGACAATGGCGACGCCGCGGGCGAAGAACAGGTTGGCCTTGGTCACGTCCAGGAAGCGGGTGAGGAAGGCATAGTCGCCCTCTTCGAGCCGGGTCAGCCCCGGGGCCAGGCGGAAGGTGGATCCGCGGGCGACGAGAGTGAGGTGTTCTACCGGGATGGCCGAGGCCAGGTTCGGGCTGTGGGTGGTGAGGATGACCTGGACCGGCGGTCTCCCAGCCGTTGTGGCGGCCTCGGCGCGTTCCCGCAGGAGGTCCATGATGCGGGTCTGAAGCTGCGGGTGGAGGTGTGCTTCGGGTTCCTCGATCAGCAGCAGGGGCGCGAAGGCGCTGTTCCCGAGCAGAAGCAGTTCGGCCGCCATGAACAGAGCGTTGTTGTAGCCCAGGCCGTGCCGGGTCCACTCCCCCGTGCCCGCGAACAGGGTCAACTCGAGCCGCTCCAGGGCACGGGCCAGGGTTGCGTCGCCGGCGACTCCGATCTCGCCGCGCAGGACGTCGGAGCCGATGGAGAATTTCTGCAGGTAGCCGGTGTTGATGTCGTTCCGGGCCGCGGCCACCGCCTCGTTGTCGCTGATGTGGTGTTCCGCGCGGCGCAGGATGCCGACCAGGGTGCTGGCGCTGTCACTCTCCTCGTCGTAGTCGTCCTCGCCCTGGGCGCGCATGGCCGGGTAGCCGGCGAGAATCTGCGACAGCCGCGATCCCCGGCCGGAGCGCAACTCTGCCTCGGCGTCCCGCAACGGCCGCAGGTAAGTGGCTTTCAACAGTTCGCGCGCAGCACCATCCAGGGCCGGCCCCTGCCCGTCGCGGCCGGTGCGCGTGGTCACCGAGACGCGGTGGGGACGCAGCGGGTCCATCAGCTCCGCCTTGACGGTGACGTAGAGGGCGACGTTGCCGTCATCGTCGGTGGTGAGCAGTTCCAGGAAGACCGCTTGTTCTTCCGTCGTCAGGTCCTTGAAACCACAGGTGATCTTGAAGCTGCCCGCGCGCCCGTCCGGGCCGACATGGAAGTCATCACGCGTGATGCGGCAGAAGTCAGCTGCCGTCGTCAGCAGGCACAGCCGGATCGCATCGATGATGGCCGTCTTGCCGCTGTCGTTCTCGCCGACGAGGACATTCGTGGTGGGACCGAACTCCAGACACAGGCTGGCGTCTGCGTCACCGTTCTTCCTCGGCGTCGAGCCGAAGATCCGAAAGTTCTCCGCGTACAGACCAGCCAGGTACAAAGACGCCCCCGAGAGCTTGATGCCCGCGCCCTCGACGACACAGGCGGTTGCAACCGCCTCAAGTTCCCCACCCGCACGCGGTTCTGACGCATCATACGATCACTTGCGACACTTGCATCCCGCGAACGACATACACCCCCACTGCTAGAGTCCGTCTTCAGAGAATCGCTGAGCGATGGATCATGGTGGGGTGATACGCCGCCATGAACTCACTGACCACAAGTGGGACCAGCGAGCATCGACGTGGCGTAACTACACAGGCGTTGAAGGGTGGCTGTTCCACCGCTCTGGTGGAACAGCCACCCTCCTCTATGTTCCGCGCCCGCTGTCTGGGGCTTATCGCTCTCACTCCCCTGGCCCGGCGAGTGCGAAGTCACTCTGGAACAAGGCGCCCCGCAGCCGGCGCTCAGCAATGTCGGCGTAGTACTCGGAGAGCTCAACCTCGATGAACTCACGGCCCTCGGGCAGTGCCGCGACGCTGATCGTGCCGGAGCCGGCGAAGGGGGTTGAGGACCGTCCGCCCGGCGGGCAGATCCTGCATGACCTCCACGGGCTTTTGCGTGATGTGCACGCGGTATTTCCTGGGCTGGCTCGCGGTGTAGAGGCCGGGCAGGTACACGGGGTTCCGGTCGAGTCGACCGGGCCCTTGGTGCCCCAGACGATGTACTCGCAGGACTGCTTGAGCCGCCCTTCTGCGGTCGGGAGACCGGCTTGTGCCACGATGCGATGCCGCGCCAGGTCCAGCCGGCGGCCTGGAACGCGTCGGTCGTGGTGGGCAGTTGCGTCCAGCCGGTGAAGACGAGCGCGGCGCCCGACTCGACGGTCGCCCGGTAGGACTCCGTGAGTAAGAGGGTGAGCCAGAAGCCGTACGAACGCTGGTCACGGTTCTCGCCGGGGAAGTTGGCGAGGCTGTGCTCGGCGTCGCGCCCGAGGTGTACTTCGCGCGGGCACTGCGGCCGGTTCGTTCGCTGCTGGTTCGGCCACCGCTGTTGTAGGGCGGGTCGGTGATCACGGCATCGACGCTGTTGTCGGGGATGCCGGCGAGGGCGGTCAGCGCGTCGCCTCGGTGCAGGGTGTACGGCATTGCGCGGTTCTCTCTTTCCGCAGAGACGGTCGTGCGCATGATTCCGCGTTCCGGAATGCTGCACACATCAGCGTTGAGTCGCTCGCGACGGCCGCAGAAGCAACCACCAGAGAGAGCGATGGGCTGGAGGTTAACCGTCATCTCCGGCCGCACCTAATAACCCTCTGCCGTCAGATCGCGGGTCCAAGCCGCCAGGCGAGGCGATGTTTGGTGCGGCCGGGAATCATCCCTACAGTCTCGTCGTGTTCGACGGACGAGGCGCAGCTCTTGCCCTTCTGAACTGTGCTGATGCCTGTCGCCCTGTCCCGATGGCGCCACGGACGGCACCCACGAAACGGCCTGATATTGCGGCGGAGACATTCTCCATGTGGCGTGTGAGATTACGAGTGCGGCTGGCTGCCGCTTCCCAGTGAAGCAGTTCTCGGAGGGCGGGAGTTAGCTGCTCCCAACCTCCGGGCTCCATTCCCTGATCTCAGGCGTTGTGAATTGCCGACCAGTGCGGGCGCCAGTGACCTTATCGGCGAGAACGCTGGTGCTGTGCTGCCCACGAGTAAGGAGTTGCTTATGCAGAGTGCCCAGGCGCGCCCTTCTCCGGAGCCCGGCTCCTGTCCCCACCTCTCGGCGGACGGCCCGCGACTGTGAAGGCGGGCGCGGCGGTAGTCGGGACCGTGGTGCTCGGCCCGTTGCTGCTGATCGCCCCGCTCGTCATGGCTCTGGCCGGTGCCGGCAGCGCTCAAGCCGCCTGCGCGGGCAGCGACGCACAGGCCGTGGATACCACAGAGGTGGCCGAGCAGGTGGAGTCCGTCCTGGAGGGCGGCGGCAAGGCCACGGTGTCGGTCCCGGGTCTGAACGATCCCGCGGAGCAGATCCCGAACGCCAGGACGATCCAGGCCACCGGCGTCGCCATGAAGGTCCCGGCCCGGGGACAGATCGTTGCCCTGGCCACGGCCCTGCAGGAGTCGGAACTGCGAAATCTGATGCACGACAACGGGCAGCACGCCGGCGCCACGGTCGGTGAGGGCCACTTCCCGCAGGCGTTCAGGACCGCCCTGGCCCAGGACCCCGGCGCGATCACCGAGGCGTACGTCTACGCCGTCACGGTCACCGGCAAGCAGTCGATCGCCTGGAAGGGCTCCGGTGCCGGAGCCGAGTCCCGCTCGACGACCCTCGCCGTCCAGTGCCGGCCGCACCAGGACTGCGCCCTCGTCGGGGTCCTGCCGAACGTCGCGCCGTGATCGCCCTCAACTGCGAAAGGAGGTGCCCTCATGGGCGCTTGTGACCTTCCTCTGATGAGCACCGTCTGCGACACCGTCGACGGTGTGGTCGGTGCGACCGGCGAAGCGGTCACCGACGGCATCGGCGCCTGGATCGCCAAGTCGATGGGCGAGATGGCCCAGGCCGCGGCGGACCTGGCCTCGAAGGCCGTCGACAGGACGACCGCCATCGATCTCAACGCCGAGTGGTTCAAGAGCAACTACGAGCTCATCCTGCCCATCGGCCTCGTCCTGACCGTGGGCACGTTCTGCCTGCAGCTCACTCGCGCCGCCTGGCGCCGGGGCGAACGCGCCCTGGTCCAGGCGGTGTACGGAACGGTGGCCGGCGTCCTGTTCGCCTTCGCCGCCATCGCCTGACCGTCGCGATCACTGTGGTCGACGCGCTCAGCGCCGGCCTCTTCAAGGCGGCCGACAGCTCCGTCGACGACGCGGTACGCCGCATCATCAAGGTCAACGAGCTGGGGGCGATGTACGGCCTGGGCTGGGGCGTCCCCGCCCTCGTCGCGCTCGGCTGCGCGGTGGGCGCCTTCCTCTACTGGGCGGTGATGGTCGCCCGCAAGGTCGGCATCCTGGTGCTGGTCACGCTGGCCGTGTTCGCCGGGGCCGGCGGCGGCTGGGAGGTCGCGCGGCGCTGGCGGCGTGGCTGGATCGAGGCGACCAGCACCCTCATCGTCTCCAAGCTCCTGATGACCATCGTGTTCCTGCTGGGCGTCTCGGCCATGGGCAAGACCGACGCGAACGACGGACTCGCCGCCCTGTCGGACGCGATCGCGGGCATCGTCGTGATGGTTATGGTGCTGCTCTGTCCCTACGCCACGTACAAGTTCGTGCACTGGGCAGCCGACGGCGGCGGCCATGACGATCTGCACCGCACCGGTGTCGCGGGCATGGCGGTCGCCGCGGGTGCGGCGAAGACCGCGGGGCAGCTCGCGGTCCAGGCCGGTACGGGGATGCGCGCTCCGCAGGGGCCGGCGAAGGTGCCGGGCCAGGGCTCGGGCGGTGTCGCCTCCGGGATCGACCCGGAGGTGGATCCGGTGGTGACACCAAGTCCAAGCAGACCCACTTCCGCTTCGGTGAGGACCCCGGCGCAACCGGGGACAAGGGCCGGGCGCTGATCCGCCGCCCTCCCACGGACGGTGACCGCGGAGTCCCGCTCATCCAGCGCCCCGGTGGTGCTAGCCAGGCCGCCGACTCCGCACCGGTCGTCTCCGGGCCGACGGCGCAGGGCGCCTCGGTCGCGCCACCGCAGGTCACCCACCTGGATCCGCCGGCACCACGGCGCAGCGGTCCTCCTCCGCAGGGTGGCGCCACCCCGCAGCGGTGGATCTATCCCGGACCAGCGGATCGATCGGACTCGTAGCCCGCAGCTGACGGGGCGGGTCGAGGCCCCGCCCGGACCGCCCCGTCCTCCTCTTCTTCCTTCTCTCCACGCTCCAAGAACGGCTTCGCCATGCTCCCTGACGCTCCGCATTCCGATGGTCCGGCCATCGTCAAGTTCCCGCACCGCTCGCGCCGGGGCGTGCTGCTCGGTCTCTCCGTCCCTCAACTGGTCGTCGTCGCGGTCGGCGGGCTGCTCCTGCTCGGGGTGCTGCTCACCTCCGGTGTGACCGGAGCGCTCCAGCTCGTACCGCTGTGGGCCGTCGTCCTTACGGCGGTCGTCGTCCGCCACCGCGGGCGCGCGCTCGCCGACTGGGCGCCGATCGCCGCCCGGTACGCGTTCCGCCGCTTTCGAGGCCAGTTGGTCTGGCTCGCCCGTCCGTCCACCCGTGCGCAGCGGGAGGGCCTGCTCCACCTGCCCGGCACGGCCGCGTCCCTGGAGGGCCTGCCGCATCCGGCTGTGGCAGGCAGCCGAGCACCTCCACACCGCCTACCACGCGGCCCCGCAGCGAGTCACCGGCCGCCTCCCGTCACGGGAGGCGTGCCGAGCCCGCCTTCCCGAGGGCGCCCCCGACCTCACCGTGTGCCAGCGCCACCTGGCCACCGCCACCCGCGTTCGCCGTGACCACACCCCGGCCGACCTGCGCGATCCCTTCACCGGCCTCACCCGCCACTGACCACCGGAGCACCATCACCATGCCCACTCGAACCACCCGCGCCAGCGCCAGTCCGCTGTTCGTCCCCCGCAAGACCGACCGCCGCACGGCCCGCGCCGCTCGCGACCAGTTCGCCGCTGCCCAGGACAAGGCCCGCCACGCCGCCCCGCCCGAAGCCCGCCGTACCGAGACCGGCACCGATCCCGAGCTACGCGCCGGCTACCCGGCCACCGGCCGCCCCGGTCCCGCCTCCGCCCGCGGCGGCCGTCTCAAGCTCCCCGCCCACCGGATGACCACCGCCACCGCGTCCGGCGCCTACCCCTTCCTCGCCGAGGGCGGCCTGGGCGCCCAGGGCATCTACGTGGGCCGCGACGTGCACGCGGAGGCCGCCTTCACCTACGACCCGTTCGCGCTGTACGGGCGGCTCGACGGCTTCACCAACCCGAACATCCTGCTCGCCGGGATCATCGGCATGGGCAAGTCCGCCCTGGCCAAGTCCCTCGCCGTGCGCGCCGTGGCCTTCGGCTACCGCATCTACGTACCGTGCGACCCCAGGGGCGAATGGACCGTGGTCGCCCAGGCGCTGGGCGGGCAGACCATCGCCCTCGGCCCCGGACTTCCCGGCCGGCTGAATCCGTTGGACGCCCCCGCCCGGCCGTTCGGCGTCAGCGAGAACGACTGGGCGGGCGAGGTCCGCAAGCGGCGCCTGCTTCTCCTCGGCTCGCTCGCGAAGACGGTTCTGCGGCGCGACCTCCGCCCGATGGAGCACACCGCCCTGGACGTGGCACTCGACCAGGCAGTCGTACGCGCGGAAGCAGCCGGGACCACCCCGTTGCTCGGTGACGTGGCGTACGTACTGGGCTCGCCCGAGCGGCTCGACGCCGCACTCGGTGACCTGTCCGGACGCCTGGGAGGAGCGGCCGAGGACCTGGCCCACGCACTGCGGCGCCTCGTGCACGGCGACCTGGCCGGAATGTTCGACGCGCCGAGCACCGTGGCCTTCGATCCGGCTGCGCCGATGCTCTCCATCGACCTGTCCCGGCTCGGGGGTGCCGGCGACGACACCGCACTCGTCCTCGCGATGACCTGTGCCTCCGCCTGGATGGAGTCCGCGCTCGCCGACCCCGCCGGCGGACGACGCTGGGTGATCTACGACGAGGCATGGCGCGTAATGCGGCACGTCGCCCTGCTGGAACGCATGCAGAGCCAGTGGAAGCTCACCGAGGACTCGGCATCGCCAACATGATGGTCATCCACCGCCTCAGCGACCTGCTCACCGCGGGCGACGCCGGCTCCCGAGGCCGCGCGCTCGCCGAGGGCCTGCTCACCGACTGCTCCACCCGCGTCATCTACCGCCAGGAAGCCGACCAACTCGGCTCCGCAGCTGCCCTGCTGGGCCTCACCGGCGTCGAGACCCAGGCCGTCTCCGCCCTCACCAAGGGGCGCGGCCTGTGGAAGGTCGCAGGCCGGTCATTCATTACTCAACATCTGCTCCACCCGCGCGAACGGGAGCTGTTCGACACCGACGCCCGGATGCACGGCTGAGCCGTCTGCTCGCAATCAAGGACTTCCAGGGGGCCGACGCATCGCCTCAGCTCCCATCTTCACCCGTTGCACCACGCCCTGGTACAGCAAGCCACGCTTATGCACCTGAAGCGCACGATCCGCCGCGGCCTGCTCTATGACGACGCCGCCCGGTCCACCACTGCGTCAAGGTTCGAGGGCCCAAAGGCCGCTGCATTCCCCGGCCTCGACTGCCCCGGACCCTGCCAGGCCCTCCAGGTCGTACGCTGGTGCAAGGGACTGACCAGCGGAGAAGAGATTTTTCTGTATTTCGTGGACGGCCCGCAGACGACGGCCTCTGGACGACCACCGGCTACGAAGATCTTGTATGAGGCATGAGGCACACCCGTGTCCGTCGGCTGCGGCACCTCTCACCGCGAGGAACCCGCCGTGCGCCCTTGGGCGACGGCCCGCAGCAGGGTCGCTGCGGGCCGCCTCTTCCCAGTCTCCGCCGGCGTTCACTCGGCCAGGGTCAGCGCTCCGGCCGTTTCGATGCCTGCCGTCCCGACCGCCGCGCGGCAAAACTCCTCAGGTGGGCAGTACTGGTGCTGCGTGATGTAGTGAATCACCAGGTTCGGTGCCGCGTAGAGCGTGCCGTCCGCTCCCCGCACCCGAATCTCCGCCGATCCGAGCCACACTTCGGTATCCATGGCGGGACCACCGAGGACGACGGGCCGGTCGGTGTCGCAGAATTCACAGTGGTGTACGCCGCGCATCTGGTTGTCGTACGAGGCGCTCAGAACCTTCAAGGCGGTCACCACACGCTCATCGACAACCCCTGTGCAGTAGGAGTGATCGGGCGCCAGCCATCCGACGTTGAGCATCTCCTGGTCCGACTCGTCGTAGGAGTAGCGGGTCAGGTCGGGATAGTGGGTCATGCGTCGCCCCTTAACGCCGTGGGTCACAGTGCTTGCGACAGATTGCCAGGTGCACAGGGCCCATGTTCGGTTTAAGGATTTCGCTAAGCAGGGTGTCCTTGCTCACCGTGATCGATCCGTTCATCATCTTGAGGTCGTTGCCCGGAGCCACGGTGTAGTTGGGGAGCGTCTTGCCGGGACCGACGATCTCCGTGGGTTTGATTTTCTTTCCCTGCTCCACCGCGAGTCCGACGGACTGTCGAAGACCTATACCGTCCTCGACGTAGAAGTAGCCCCACGTTCCGCTCGGCATCTGTGTGTCTCCGGTGCCGCGGACGTACCAGCCGTGGCCTGCGATGACGGCTTGACCATCCGGGCGCCCGCCTGGTAGCCGTTCAGCGGCTGGACCGACGCCCTTCCCGTGCGTGGGGATATCGTGTCCGCGCACCTCGGGCGTTACAGCCGTGCGCCGCCACCCGGTGAGGCCGCCGATCCCGACGAGGGCGATCTGCTGGGTCAGTTCCTCCGCTGCCTCGGCATAGGTGTCCGCCAGCGCGTCGCAGCCCTGCTGGCGCAGCATGTTCTCGGCGCGGTAGAGGCGGTAGGCGGGGCGGATGGGGAGGTACTTGTCGACGAAGGCTCCGGCTCCGCCGTTCTGGCCGGTTACGCCGTCGTAGGCGTCGCCGAGGAATTCGAAGGGCATCGTCAACCCATCGATGAAGCCGTCGCCGAAAATCTTCAGGCCTTCGCCCAGGCTGTCCACACGGTCGTTGTTGGGGTCGTCGGGGGTGAGGCCGCTGCGGTCGGTGAGTAGCGTGGGAACGTTGTCCGCGTAGGCGTAGGCCGATACTGACGGGGTCGACTGGCCGCGGGTCACGGGATCGGGGCTGGTGAAGCGGCCCGTGCTGGTGTTGTACTGGCGGGCGTGCAGGTCCAGGTTGCCGGTGCTGGCTTCGTAGCGGGCACCGGTGAAGGACGGCGTGCTCGCGGGGGCGCCACTGGCCGTGGTGTTGAGAACGCGCGTGCCGAACGGGTCGTAGGCCCAGCGCTGATGCAGTGTGCCGGTGCTGCTGGAGACGTCGACCGGGGAGCCTTGAGTGTCGTGGTGGTAGTAGAAGACGGCACCGGATCCGGTCTTCGTGGCCGCCGGCTGGCCCAGCGGGTCATAGCGGTAGGACTGCTTGATCGTCCATGCGCTGTCGTACTCCGTGGCCAGAATCGGCAGCGGCGCGTTGGGATCCCACTGGGTGCGGTCGGTCACCGTACCGTTCTTGGCAACGGTGACCTGGTTACCGCTGGCGTCGTGGTCGTAGGTGTAGCTCGCGCCCGCGACAGTAGCGGCGGAGATTCGCCCGGCCAGGTTGTAGGTGTAGGTGTCGGCGCCTGCCTTGATCTGGTTGCCGTCCGCGTCGTACTCGTAGGCGGTGGTCGTGTTGCCGATCGTGGTCGACGTGAGCTGGTCGGCCGCGTCGTAGGTGTAGCTCGTCGCGGTGGTGCCGAGGGTGGAGGTGCGGCGGTTGCCGACCTTGTCGTAGGTGTAGGACGTGGTGCGGCCGGCGGCGCAGCCGGTGACCCAGGGCTGCGGGAAACAGCCGGAGGTGAGGCGGCCCGCCGTGTCGTAGGTCAGGTCGTAGCCGTCGGTGCCGACACCGGCCCGGGTGACGTCGACGCGGGTGGGCAGCCCGGCGGCGGAAAGGGTGAGTGCGGTGTTGGTGACCGTCGTGCCCGACTTCGAGGACGTGACGGACGTCAGGCGGCCCGCTCGGTCGTGGGCGCGTTCCTCGGTCTCGGTGTTGGGCAGTGCCGACTTGATGAGGTTGCTGCCGGCATCCCAAGTGTAGGTGGTGGTCTTGCCGTCGGCCGTCATGGTGGAGGTGCGGCCGTCATTGTCGTAGGTGTAGGAGATGGTGTTGCCGTCGGAGTACTTGCGTGTCAGCATCTGCCCGGCAGCGTCGTAGGTGTAGGCGAAGCCGCGGGTCTTGGTGAGATTGCCGACCGGGTCGTAGACGAAGTCCTCGGAGATTTTCGAGTTGACACGGGCGGTCATCTGTCCGGCGTCGTCGTAGCCGAAGGTTACGTCCGGTGTGCTGTCCGAGTAGTCAATCTTGGTGAGCAGGCCGCGCGGGTCGAAAGTGTGACTGCTGGAGCCCCGGGGCGTGGTCTTCTTGGTCAGGTTGCCGTCGGCGTCGTACGCGTACGACGTCACCCGGTCCAGCGGGTCGGTCACTGAGGTCAGGCGGCGGGCCGGGTCGTAGCCGTATGCGGTGACGTGATCGTTGGCGTCGGTGCGCTGAGTGACGTTGCCGACCTTGTCATAGCTGTAGGTGGTGACCGCGTCACCGGGAGCGGTGACCGTGGTCAGGTGGTCGCGCTTGTCATAGCCGTACGTGGTGACGCGCTTGTCGGCATCGGTTCGCTTGATGACGTTGCCCACCGCATCGTAGGCCGTAGTGGTCACACCGCCGAGCGGATCAGTGATTTTCAAGAGATTGCCCGCTGGGTCGTAGCCGTAGGTAGTGGTGTACTGGGCAGGGTCGGCGCCGGTGGCGTTGCCGCGTGGGTCGACTGCAGTGGCCTGGCGGCCGTCGCCGTCGTAGGTCCAGCTCTCTTTGTGGCCCAGCGGGGAGGTGCGGCTGAGCAGATTGCCGTCGGCGTCGTAGGCGTACTTCGTGGTCTTGCCGAGCTGGTTGGTGCTCTCGGCGAGCCGATTGTTTTTGTCGTAGACGGAGGTGACCGTCGTGCCTGTGGCGTCCGTGAGCTTGGTGACGTTGTCGTTGGCGTCGTAGGTGTAGCCGGTGGTGCGCCCCAGTGGGTCGGTGACCAGCAGCGGCCGGTTGATCGCGTCGTAGGTCGTGGTGGTGGATGCACCGGTGGGGCCGGTGACCCCGGTGCGGTTGCCGGCCGCATCGTAGGTGTAGCTCGTGGTGTAGGCGGCCGGATCGGCTCCGGCGGCATTGCCGCGCGGCGAGACCCGGGTGAGCAGGCGGCCCACCTTGTCGTAGGTGTAAGTGGTCTTGTTGCCGACAGCGTCGGTCTCGGAGACGAGGCGTCCGCTCGCGTCGTAGGTGCGGGTGACGGATTCGCCTGTGACGTCGGTCGTCCGGGTCAGGTGTCCGGCGTCGTCGTAGGCGTACGTGGTCGTGTTGCCCGCCGGGTCCTGCGCGGATGTCAGCTGCTCGGCGCCGTTGTACTTGTAGGTCGTCGTATGGCCCAACGCGTCGGTGGCCGAGCTGAGCAGCCCTCGTCCGTCGTAGGTGTAGTTCGTCGTGTAGGCAGCGGGGTCGGCGTCGGCGACGTTGCCACGCGGGTCCGTCTTGGACAGGATCCGTCCGGCCTTGTCGTACGTGAACGTCGTCTTCTCACCCAGCGGGGTGGTGACCGACGTCCGGTTGCCCGCGGTGTCGTATCCGTAGGTGGTGACCTTGCCGCGTGGCGTCGTCACGGTTTCGATGGCGCCCAGCGTGGTGTACGTGTAGGCGGTCTTGCCGCCCATCGGGTCCGTGACTGTGGTCAGCCGGTTCGACGTGTTGTATGTGTAGGCCGTCTTGTTGCCGCGGCCGTCGGTGTGACTGGTGATGTTGCCTGCGCTGTCATAGGTCCAGCTTTCCGAGTAGCCAGGCGCGGAGGGCGCGCTGCGGGTGAGCATCCGCCCGGCGCCGTCGTACGTCATCTCCGTGGTGTTGCCGCGCTGGTCGGTGATGGCGACGGGCCGCAGATAGCGGTCGTAGTCGTAGGTGATGCTCTTGCCGTACGGGTCGATGGTCTCCATCAGAACGTTGCCGGCATACACGTCGGTCCACACGCCGCCGTCCGGCGCCGTGGTGTGTGACTCGCTGTTGCCGTCCCAGGTGAAGATGGTCGTCTTGTCGTTCTGGTCGGTCTGGGACTTGATGCGGCCCGTGCTGTCGTAGTCGTTGGTGACCTTGCCGCCCGCCGGGTCTGTGTAGGACGACAGCCGCTTGTCTGCGCCGTACGTGTACGACGACGTCCTGCCGGCCGGGTCGGTCACCGAAGTCAGCAGACCGTTGGTGTAGCCGTACGACACCGACGTCGCGTCCGGCAGACTCACCTTGGACAGCAGCCCGTCGGTGCCCGAGGTGAAGGTGCTGGTGCGGCCAGCCGCGTCCTTGATGGAGGTGAGCTTGCCGGACGCGTACGTCAGGCTCAGCCCCCTCCCAGCGGTATCGACCACGGAGGTGAGCTGACCACTGCTGTTAAAAGTTCGCTTGGTGTGGTCCGGTGTGGTGACCGTGTAGTTACTGCCGCTTTTGACCAACTTGGCCGCAGACCCTGCCGGAGCTGTGTACGTGCCGTCGCTCGCCTGAGTGAAGACGAACGACGCTCCGTCGTCCGTCCGGTACGTCACCTTTCCCGTCCCCACAGTCAGCGCTGCATCAAACGGAGTTGACCATCCGCGCCCCAGCAGGCCCGCGGCAGTCGAATCGGAACGGTAGGTACGCTCAAGGGCCAGCGGCACGCCGGGACCGACCAGCGAGGCGTCGGTGAGCTGCTCATAGAACACGCCCGTCGCGGTGTTGACCGGATCGGCGCGATGCGCCTGTGCGTAGCAGGTGCAGATGCCCGCCTGTGCGCCGGGAATGCCCGGTGTATAGAAGGCTTCCACCAGCGGGGAGGTGGTGCCGTACGGCCCCCAAGTTCCGTCAACGCCCTGCACGAAGATCCAGGCGTAATACTTCTTGCCGTCTTCGAGGTGTCCGCCAAGCGGACTGCTGCTCCACCAGAAACACTGGTCGACCGGGTACTGATTGCTCGCCCACCAGTCGTAGCACCAGGCACCGCTCGTCATGTCGTCCCGGCCGACTGGATCATCCGTGGCCCTTTTGATCTCCTGCTGATGGACGTAATTGCCCGCTTCGTCGCGAATGTAGAACCACATTCCGGTGTACGACGACCCTCTGCCTGCGGCGAACTTCAAATGTCCGCCGATATTGATGCTGTCCGGGTAGGCGCTGTTGTAGGCCGTTACCCACGCCGCATCCGGGGTAGCGGCCGCGGCTCGAGCCCCAGGCGTCGCAGTTCCCCCGGCGGCGGCAGGACCGCGTTCTGCGCCGCCCTTGTCCGGCCGGCCGTGTGGCTTGCCCTTCGGCTTCCTCTCGGGTGCGTCCATGTAGTCGCGCATCGGCGACCGTTCATGCCGGTTCTTTTTCACCTGCTGGCGGCGTTCGGCGAGCGTCATGGCCTTGGGCGGCTTGGGCAGATCTGCCGCTGTCCTGACCTTCGCCTGCGTGACGGCCGTTGAGGCGGTCGAGGGCGGCCAGTCTTGGGCCGATGCCCATGACGGGGCGACACCCGCGATCACCAAGACGGCCAGGGCCAGAGCAACTGTGACAAGTCTTCGCGCTTGTGCGCGCATATGCATCACCTATGAGGCAGCAGCGAAAAGGGCCGGGAGGATCTTTGATCCGCGCAGCGTATGAACTAACACGCTGCGTGGAACACGGCTCGAATGCGATCACGGCTCAGGGGAATTTCGACTGCCTGCTTCCTGGTCAGGCGATCACAGGAACCGACCCGGCCATTCGGTTTGGCGTGAACACGTTCGCGTGGCCAGGGCGGTGCACATGAACGGCTCACCGACGACGAGCCAACAAAAAGTCGCAGCTCGGTATCCAGAACGAGCAGCCCTCGCGCGGTCACGGCAGGCATCGCAGGCCACGACGGCCTTCCGGCGCTGACTACAGGCAGCTTGAGCCCGAGGAGCGTGCGGTCGTTGTGCTCGGCCGGGTCATAGATGCGTCCGGGTCGGCGAGGAGGGCCCCGGCCAGCGCGCACAGCTCCAGGAGCTGGTGCCATTCGGGCCCGTTGCGGGCCAGCCGGGAGATCTCGATTCCGAAGACCAGGCCCACGTGCTCCAGGCCGACCTCGGAGACCAGTCGCCGGAAGCCGGGGCGGCCCACCAGACCGGACGCCGACTGCCCCAGAGACCGGACGCCGACTGCCCCAGATCTTCGTCGATCACCAGAACCCGCGAGGGGGCCCAGCCCAGGTCGACGGCCGCTGGGTGAGTCCGTACTGCAGCCGAGCCGACTCCGCGTGGTCGAGGACCTGCTGAGGTGTCGACTGGCGGACATCGACGACCGCAAGGCGGTCGAGATGCCAGGGCTGGATCTTGCCCTCAAGCCGTTCCCACGGAGCCGACGTCGTCACCGTCACGGGGATTACCCCCGTCCCGTCCAGCCGTGATCGTCCGGGTCATCAGCTCGGCCAGCAGCCGCACCACCAGCTGTCGGCTCAGTTCCGGAACCGTCTCCCACCAGGGGACCTGGGGAGTTCCGCGACGACGTCGCGTGACACCGCGACTCACCGTCCTCGACCTCATCGGCTTGTCGCTCCCGCAACCGCCGCACGACAGTAGCGGCCTGGAGCAAGCCATCCGCACCGACGACCGCGGTATTTCCCTTTCCGAAATCGTCTATGTGCGCATTATGGCTTGCTCCTTGAGCGGTGCATTAACTGGCACCCCTCTGTGTCAAGCGGCTTGGGAAGAGCACGTGTTCCGGCAGTCGCGCACGAGTTGGCGATAGATGACGTCGGCCAGGCGGCGTTTGAGGCAGCGCATGGCTTCCTTGCGGCTCTTGCCTTCCAAGCGTTTGCGCTCGTAGTAGGCCTGCGCGGGTAGGTGCACACGTCGTTGCGTCACGGCCATGGTCTGGATGGCGTAGTTGAGCTGGCGGTCCCCGGCGCGCGACAAACGGTGCCTGGTCCTGTCTCCTGAGGAGACCTCGATGGGGGCGGTGCCGCAGTAGGCCGCGAAGGCGGCCGCGGTTGCGAAGCGGCGCACGTCGATGACGCGGCCCAGGATCTTGGCGGCGGTCAGATGCGAGATGCCGACCAGGTCGGTGAGCGTGCTGCCGACCGCCTCGACGTCTCGGGTGATCTGCTGGTTGATCAACGCGATGCGCTCGGAGACGGCAGCTATCTCGGCAAGCAGGTCTTCGGCAAGGAGCAGACGAGTCTGATCGGCCTTGCCGGCGGGGCGGCACTCCAGGAGGAGCCGGGACGCGGCGGTCGGCGACAGCTTTCCGTGACACCGGCCGGGGGCCAGCGCCGCGGTGAGCACGTGTAGGCGGTTGACGGCCTGGGTGCGCTGGCGGACCAGTTCGTCGCGCCGATCGCTGAGCAGGCGCAGGGAGGTGATGCCGCTCTCTTCCAGCGGAACGTGCAGGCCCGCAGTGTGCACGGCGGCGGTCGCGACCGCTCGGGCGTCGGCCGGATCGGTCTTGCGCGGGTGACCATGGCTGAGCAGACGCACTCGGGTGGACAGCTTGGCCGGCACATCGACGATCTCCTCGTGCTGCTGCAGAAGCCTTTGTGTCAGGTCCCGTCCCATGCCCGGGCGTTCTCGATCGCCCACCGGTGCCGCGGCCACCGGCGTGACCAGCGCAGCAGGCGCCGGAAGCCGTCGTCGGTGACGTCGACGCGGACCGGCGCCGTCACGGGATTGCCCTGCCGGTCCACGGCGACCGCCGTCCAGGAGAACTTATGGGGGTCGATCCCGATGGTGATCAGTTCGAAGCGGTGCTCGTGCTGGTTCATTGCTGCCTCCCTGAGAAGCGGCGTTCATGAGGAACGGGGAGGACAGTCCAACGTCAAGCACGGCAGGCCTCTCTGGAGTCACCCTCCGGCACACGGGCCCCGGGCAGGCGCATGCCGGTTGCGGGCCAGCCATCGAGGCGGCATCTGAAGCACAAGCGACCTGCTCGGGGCCCAGGACCGGCAGTCTGCAGTACTCCAGTCCCAACCGATAGCCAACACGTTGGCTGAAGCAGTGGCGAGGCATCGCCACCCGCTATGAGAAGACCGCGACCATCTACCTGGCCGGGCTTCACGTCGCAGGCATCCTTCTCTGATCCGCCGGATGATCAAACGAAAGTCCCTAGCCTCGTGCTTTCACAAAGCGGGCTGTCCGACTGGTGATCGGAAAAGCGGAAAGTGCCTCTGACCAGCGAGAATGAGGATCGCTGAGGTCCTTGTTCCCGCCACCGCCGGAGGCACTTCCCAGGTGAAGAAGCGTATCGGGTCCTATCCGCGTGTCCGCGTCGAGGGCGGCGGCCGGTCGGTGGTCATCCCAGGCCGGGGCCGTGCTGCTGGTGAAGACGGTCCGTAAGACCGGCCTGGACCAGGCGATATCCGCGGCCCTGAGGCCGTGGCGCAAGAGCCGGGCCGTGCACGATCCGGGAAAGATCCTGCTGGATGTGGCGCTCGCGGTGGCGCTGGGCGGGGACTGCCTGTCCGATGTCGCCATGCTGCGAGCCGAGCCGGCCGTGTTCGGGCCGGTCGCCTCCGACCCCACCGTCTCCCGGCTCATCGACACTCTCGCCGCTGGCGGGGCGCGGGCCCTGACCGCCATCCGCGCCGCCCGGGCCGACGTGCGCGAGCATGTGTGGAAGCTGGCCGGTGACGCGGCGCCGGACGCCGGCGGGCAGGTGGTCGTGGACCTGGACGGCGTCCTCGTCCTGGCCCACTCCGACAAACAGGACGCGGCGGCGACCTGGAAGAGGTCCTTCGGCCACCATCCGCTGCTGGGCTTCGTCGACCACGGCCGCGGCGGCTCCGGCGAGCCGGTCGCGGGCCTGCTGCGGCCGGGCAACGCCGGCTCCAACACCGCCGCCGACCACATCGAGGCCGCGCGGCTGGCCCTGGCCCAGCTGCCCAGGCAGTACCGGCGCGGACGGCAGACTTTGCTCCGCACCGATTCAGGCGGCGGCACTCACGCGTTCGTGGCCTGGCTCGCGAAGCGGGGACGGTGGCTGTCGCACTCGGTCGGAATGACCATCACCGACGCCCTTCATGCCGCCGTGCTGAACGTCCCGGCCTCGGCCTGGACACCGGCTGTCGAACCCGACGGCGGCATCCGCGACGGCGCCTGGGTCGCCGAGATCGACGCTGGCAGCGACTGCCTGGTCGGCTGGCCGACGGGGCTGCGGCTGATCGTGCGCAAGGAACGCCCGCACCCCGGCGCCCAGTTGCGCTTCACCGACGCCGACGGGCATCGCCTCACCTGCTTCGCCACCAAAACGGCCAGCGAGGCGATCGCCGCCCTTGAACTGCGTCACCGGCAGCGGGCCCGCGCCGAGGACCGCATCCGCGCGGCCCGGGCCACCGGCCTGCGCAACCTGCCCCTGCACGACACCGCGCAGAACCAGGTGCGGCTGGAGATCGTGCAAATCGCCCTCGATCTACTGGCCTGGATGCCGATGCTCGCCCTGACCTGCAAAGCCCGGCTCTGGGAACCGCGCCGTCTGCGATTTCGCCTGTTCTCCGCAGCGGCCCAGCTCGTCACCACCGGCCGCCGCATCATCCTTCGTATGGCCAGGCACTGGCCCTGGACCGACGTGATCACCGGCGCCCTGGACCGGCTCCAAACCCTTCCGAACCCCGGCTGACCAGCACTTCCCCGTCCCTGCGAGCAGCACCAGCCCACCGGAGTCGTGGAACCCGGCGCACACCCGACGCGACAGACGGGCACTCGGCCTGCACAACATCAGACACAGAACGCCGCACGGTCTGCCCACTCCGTCTGCAGACCGTCATGAAAGGCCGAGGTTAACGATCTGCAAGCCCTTGGCGCACCACGAGCAAAGCTTTAGGCGAAATGGTACCGATTACAGCAGAACAGCACCTCCATCAAAACTCAGGGATTATCAAGACGCTCACCACTCACTCCCTCACCGTTTCCTGATCGATTCGCCTCAGGCGATCAAAGGTACCGGATTCGGTAAAATCCGGTGGCAGTCGGCGACCGATGCGAGTAGCTTCCTGAGCGAAACTCACCCCAGGGAACCGGGTTGGCAGTGGGTCCTGCAAACCGGGCGAAGCTTGGGAAGAGGAGTTACCAGTGGTTGCCAAGAGAGCTTTCCTTCCGCAAGTTTCGAAAAAGTCGACGGGAGTTGATTCCTATCGAGCATTCATCTCCTACAGTCACGCGGCGGACAACAAGTTGGCACCACGTCTTCAGCGGGGGCTGCACCAGCTGGCCAAACCTTGGTACCGGGCCCCGAGCTTCCGTGTCTTCCGCGATGAGACGAGCCTGACCGCCACACCCGCAATGTGGTCCTCCATCGAAAGGGCTCTCAGCGCGTCGGAGTTTTTCATCCTGCTGGCATCGCCGGACTCCGCGCGATCAAAGTGGGTGGATCGCGAAGTCGCATGGTGGCTGGCCCACAGGTCGCCTCAGCAGATCCTGATCGGCCTGACAAACGGTGAGCTGACATGGGACGACAGAACAGGTGACTTCGTCCAGGATCCTGCGGCGCCCACGCTCCCGAAACGCCTGCAAGGAGTCTTCACCGAGGAACCGCGGGTAATCCGGCTATCCTGGGCACGTACGGAGAATCACGTGTCGTTGCGCAATGGACGGTTCCGTGACGCGGTTGCCGAATTCGCCGCACCATTGCATGGGAGAAGCAAAGAAGATTTGGTAGGAGAAGACCTCCGTCAGCAGCGGCGAATGACTTGGTGGCGTAATGCTGCAATCGGCTCCCTAACCATACTCGCGCTGGTAGCCAGTGTATCGTCCGTGCAGTTCTTTGCACAGCGCAATACGGCTCGGGAACAGCGAGACTTGGCGGTCTCGCGTCAACTCGCGGCCGAATCTACCCGAATTGTCGACACCCAGCCCGAGAATGCCATTTTGGTCGGCCTGGAGAGCCTCAACGCAGCCGGAAAGGAGCACCGCAATCCGCCGACGGGCCTGGTGACAGGGTTGGCTCGACTCCAGCATGCCTCCGAGCGGTATTCGATCGCCCACACTCTCAGTGTTTCCTACAGCTCCGACGGCAGGAAGTTGGCCCTGGGGGAGGAAAGCGGAACCATCCGGCTCACCGATCCCCGAACGCCGGACCGCTCGGATCAGACACTGCGTGGCCACACCAGCGGCATCCGCAACATGGCGTTCAGCAAAGACGGCAGGCTCCTGGCTTCGACAGGAGATAACTCCGTCCGACTGTGGAGCGTGGCAACAGGACGCCCGTACGGTGCGGCAATCAAGCTCAGCGAGCCGGGCAACGGGGTGGCGTTCAGCCCGGACGGCAAGCTGGTGGCGTCTGGAGGCGTCGACAAGGCGATACGGCTCTGGGACGTCGCCACCGGCAAACCCCGCGGCAAACCGCTCCAAGGCCACACCGACGCGGTCACCGATGTCGCGTTCAGTCCCGATGGAAGGCTACTAGGCTCCGCCGGCGCCGACGAGACGGTCCGGCTCTGGGACGTCACTACCGGCAAACCCCGCGGCAAACCGCTTCAAGGCCACACCGATGACGTACAGGATGTGGAATTCACTCCCGACCGGAAGATACTGGCCTCAGCGAGCATGGACAAGACAGTCCGCCTCTGGGACGTCACCACCGGCAAACCCCGCGGCAAAGCGCTTCAAAGCCACGTCAACACAGTGAACGCGCTGGCGATAAGTCCCGATGGGAAAACACTGGCGTCAGCCGGTGGCGACATGGTGCATCTATGGGACACGGACACCGGCCGTCCTCAGGGCCTCCCTCTGGTCGGTCACACCGACAACATATGGTCCCTGGCGTTCCGCCCCGACGGCAAGCAGATCGCCACCGTCAGTGGTGACAAGGCGCTGCGCCTGTGGGAGACGGCCGTGACGCCGTCAATCAGTCAGGCACTCACCGGTCACACCGGTGAAGTGTTCGACGCAGAGTTCAGCCGCGACGGGAAACGACTTGCCACGGCCAGCGGCGATGGGACGGTTCGGCTGTGGGATCCCCTCACTAGGCGCCCCCTCGGCAAGCCGTTGCACGGCCACACAGGCTGGGTCATCGGCGTGGCCTTCAGCCCTGACGGGTCACTGGTGGCCTCGGCCGGGGAGGACCGCACGGTACGCCTGTGGAACGTCGCGACCGGGCGGCCGCACGGGAAGCCGCTGATCGGCCACATGAACTGGACTACACGGGTTGATTTCAGTCCCGACGGACGGCTTCTCGCCAGTGCCAGTAACGACAAGATAGTGCGATTGTGGGATGTCGCTACTGGGCGCCCATTCGGCTCTCCTCTGCGGCATGATCGAGGAGTTCTCGGTGTCGCGTTCAGCCCGGACGGCAAGACACTCGCCTCGGCGGACAACACCGTACGGCTGTGGGACGTCGCCTCCGGCCGACAGATCCGCGAGCCTCTCAACAGCAATGCCCAGTCGGTGAACTCGGTGGCCTTCAGCCCGGACAGCAAGATGATCGCCTCGGCGGACAACACCGTACGGCTGTGGGACGTCGCCTCCGGCCGACAGATCCGCGAGCCTCTCGAAGGCCACACCGGAACGGTGGCGGACGTCACTTTCAGTCCGGACGGCAAGTTGCTTGCCTCCTCCGGGATCGACGGCACCGCCCGCATGTGGGAAGTTCCTTCCGGCCAACCCGTCGGCCCCCCGCTGACCGGACATGAAACTACGACATCACAGGTAGAAGGGTATGCGGGAGCGGTCAATCAGGTTGTCTTCAGCCCGAACGGCAAACAGCTCGCCACTGCTGGGGACGACACCACGGTGCGGCTGTGGAACCCGGAATTCAGTGGGTGGGCCGACTACGGTTGCGAGATCGTCAACCGCAACTTGTCCCGTGCCGAGTGGCGGCATCTCGCCGAAGGGCTCCCCTACCACCGGACGTGCCCGGAAGCAGGCAGGTGATGCCCCCACGTCCGATGCTCCTGGCATCGCGTGCGATCGCGGGATCCGACCAGCTTCTGGCACCGGGTTTGGAACCCAGTCACTCACAGGTCCCCATCCCGTCCGAGAACGATGGCACGGATCAACGCCACGCTGGTCGCACAAGGCAGACGCCCCTCGCGCACGGCCTGCGCGGCTGTTCGCAGCGATACGCGACGCAGCCGGAGGTCCGCCTCCGCAGGGTCCGGAGCCGCGTCACCAAGGACCAAGTGCTCGGCTCTCCACAGATGCACCCGTGCCGGTGTCAGGCCGGGCAACGGGTTGACCGCTCCATAACTCGTCCAGAGCCCTCCCTTGTAACCGGTCTCCTCCCTCAGTTCCCGCTGCGCGGCAGCGAGCGGATCCCGGTCGCTCGGATCGACACTGCCACCGGGGAGCTGCCACATCAGTCCTGTGAGGTAGTGGAACTGTTCCGCTACCAGCAAGTCCCCGTCGACCAGTGCAGCGACCCTCACCATGTCGGGTACCGCCACCCAGTCATAGGTGCCGTCCATGCCGTCGGGCCGGATCACTTCGTCACGAAACACCGCCAAGTGCTCAGAGGTATACACCTGATGTCGACCGCGCCGTGCCCAGGCATGGGAGCTCTCCACATTCGTCACGGTAGAACACGCGGGACTTCCGCGGCACCCCTCGCGGAGTCATCACAATTCCGCCGGGTTCCGGAGCACCTCTGCGGAAGCTGTGGCCTTCGTGTCCCGGATACCCGTTCGCGGCTGCCGGATAGGAACCCCGCATTCTCTGTCAGGGGTAACCATGCATTGGACGCTTAGGCAGGCGGGCTTGCTGAACCGGTGGGGGCGCGGGCGACTTGCGCGCGTTCTTGCCGCAGCACTCGTCGGCGCCCTGACGGGACTCGCGCTGTTCAGCGTCACACAGGTGACTGGGCGCAGCCTCTTCGTCATCACCGGCGGCGTCGCGGGTATGGCAGTGGCTTTCGCGATAGAGGCATATGGGCGTGCGGCCCGCCTGACAGAAGTAAGAGTCACTGTCCCGCAAATAAGCGAGTTCACCTTTGTGGTGAACAACGATGCCCGTCAGGTGGCGTGGCAATTGTTCGTCGAGACAGTGACACGAGTCTCGACACAACCGTTGGCCGGCGATGAGGGGCATCTCCGCGAAGCCCTCAATTCCTTGTACGGTTTGTTCGCCACCACGCGAGAGACCCTCAGGGCGAGTCGCCCCTCCATCGCTGTCTCGGGCGGACAGACGGTTGAGTACCTGGCCGTAACGATGCTTAACCGCGAACTACGTCCTTTCCTGTCCGCCTGGCATCCTCGGCTCAGCGCCTACGAACGTGACCATCCCGCGGCGCCCGAGTCGAACTGGCCGGGCAACGCCGCGTGCCGGGAGGCACTTCGTGTCGTACAGAACGACCTCCATTCCTACGCCCTGGGCTTCGCTCGTCTGGCCGGTGTACGGGGCGCTGAAGCCTTGCTCGGCGGTAATGGCCCGTCGTCGTAGTCTGACTGACTACCCGTTCCCGACCTGCAGCGCCGGTCGGGCGGTTGCCCTGACAGGCAGGTGAAGAACCTGATGGACAGGCTTCCTCATCGACTTTCATGTACTTGAGCCGCGCTCCGGATATTGGATGGGCTCAAGGAAGCCAAGTGATGCGGCAGTCGTGTGATGCAACGGGCCTGCGACGTCGCGCGCACAGCGGATTCGCGCCCTGCGGCCTGCCGCGGTGAGGTTGGACAGGACCAGCCGACGATCGTAGTGTCTTGTCCGTCCGACCTTCGTGGAACCCGGCAACACCATCACGTACTCGCTGTCGGTGCCGGAGGCGCTGGTGCAGGGACTGTCCTTCCAGGACAGCTACGCCTATCTGGACGACTGGGTGCTCGGTGCGCTCGCGGACATGGGAATCCGGGCCTGGTACCAGCCGCTGAACGACATCGCCACCGAGGCCGGGAAGATCGCGGGCGCGGCCCAGAAGCGTCTCGTCGGCCCGGACGGCGGCCCGGGCGCGGTGCTGCACCACGTGACGATGTCCTACGACATCGATGCCGGCAAGATGCTGGAAGTGCTGCGCATCGGTAAGGAAAAGCTGTCCGACAAGGGCACCAAGAGCGCCGGGAAGCGTGTCGACCCACTGCGCCGGCAGACGGGGCTGACCCGCGAGACCGTGATCGACAACATGATCGCCTCGTTCCGGAGCCGCTACGGGCTCGCTCCGGGCAAGGTCACGGACGAGGAGATGACCCGCGCGCAGGAGTTGATCCGGAGCAAGTTCGCCACGCAGGAGTGGACCGCCCGGGTGCCGTAGCCGCGCGGTGGCGTCACCCAGTAGGCATCGCCATCGGCTGAGCCGCGAAGCCGGCGACGACGGCGCCGAGTTCGTTCGAGGGTCCCGCCGCCTTCCTCGGGAGGCAGCGGGACCCTTCCCGTCATGGCCCGCGATGTCCGGTCGGTGTGCCGGACGGTGAGTCCTCGTCGGCCGGTTCCCGCAGCGGCGGAATGAACAGGGAGAGCAGGAGGGCCGCCAGCGTGACCAGGGCGCCGAGCCAGAAGATCCAGGAGTAGCCGGTGTCGAGGTAGAAGGCGGTGCCCTCGACGACGGTGCTGTCCGAGGCGAGGACCGCGTAGGCGCCGGCGGTGAGGATGGCACCGAACAGGCTGATGAGCATGTTGAGCATCCCGCTGCCCAGGCCTTGCTCGTCACGTGAGACCACGCCGACCACGAGCGCCGGTGCTCCCGCGACGACGACACCGGCACCGATGTTGGCGAGGCAGGAGGTGAGGATGAGTTCGAGTTCACCGCTGTGGTAGAAGCCGACCAGGGCGTAGCCGACGGCCATCACCGCCAGACCGGCGCACCAGATCTTGCGTGCGTCCAGGTGACGCAGACAGCGGCTGACGAGCAGGCCGGTGCCGAACATCACCAGGTTCCAGCTCACGCTGACGACGGCGTTGTGGTGGGCCGTCCAGCCCAGGCCGGCCGACACACCGGGGATGTGGGGGTAGAGGGCGAGCAGGATGGCGAGGCCCGGCATCGTGAAGGCGACCGTCTGGGCGAGGCCGCCCGCGGTGAGCGCGAGGGCCACCGGGCGGCGGCGCAGGACCCGCAGGTCCAGGATGGGGTGGGCGCTGGAGCGCTCCACGAACAGGAAGGCGGTCAGTGCGACGGCACCCGCTCCGAGCCAGCCGAGGGTCCGCGTGTCCGACCAGCCCCAGCTCTGCCCCTGGCCGACGGCGTAGACCACGGACGTCAGACCACCGCCGAGGACCAGGCCGCCCAGCCAGTCGAAGCCGGAGCCGGAGGCGTGCCGCGGCGTCTCCGGGACCAGCAGCGCGACCAGTGTGAAGGCGACGGCGGTGGCGGCGGCGAGGAACCACAGGGCGCCGCGGTAGCCCCAGTTGTCGACCAGCCAGCCCGCCAGGAACGGGGAGACGAGGGCCACCAGGCCGACGCTGCTGCCCATGATGCCGCTGGCCTGCTTGACCAGGCGGGGCGGGAAGGCGTCCCGCACCGCGGCGTACGACAGAGCGCCGAACGGCCCGTAGAACCCGGCGATCGCCCGGCCCGCCAGAACGAGCCAGAAACTGCCGGCCAGGGCTGCCAGGGCTTCACCGAGAGCACCCAGGGCCGTCATGACGAGCATGACGCGCTTCCGTCCGTACAGGTCCCCCAGCTTGATCGCGAAGGGGGTGAGCAGGGTGGACACCAGAGTCAGTGTCAGCCCGAACCACACCACCTGGGTGGTGTGGAACGCCTGCGCGACGCCCGCGGTGGCATTGGCACCGAGGATGCCGCCCGCGGCCAGCAACTGGGTCGGCCAGGCGAGCGCGATCAGCAGCAGGACGAGACGGGGAGTCCACCGTCCGTCCGTGCCGGAGCGTCCTGCGAGGTCGAGTGAGGGGCTTGATGACATCGGCGTCATGCCAGCCCTCCTTTCACGGAGGTGCCGAGGGAAGGGGGAGCGCGGGGGGTGGCGCGCGGAAGAGGCGCGGCGGAACACGTCGGTCGCTCACAAGGACGTGCCGGCGCGGCAACCCGTCGTCGCGTGACGTCGATGATGACCCGAACACCTAGTGACTGCTAGGTGTCGAGATTATGACCCACGTCACACAGGAGCCTCATGGGTGACCGGCATCCAGGGGCCGCGCACCCCGCCGGTACTGTTCTGGCATGGCGACACCCAGGGGGCCGCGCGGCCCCTACACGGCGGGCCGGGCGCGGCGCACACAGATCCTGGAGGCGGCTCTGCTGCGCTTCGGGCAGGACGGCTACCGGAAGACCTCTCTCGCCCGCATCGCGCGCGACGCCGAGATCACCGATGCCGGACTGCTCCACCACTTCCGCGACAAGCAGCAGTTGCTGCTCGCGGTCGTCGAGTACTGGCACGAGCGCATGGACGTACGGTGGGAACGCGTCTCGGACTCGGTACGGGACGCGTTCCGCTGCCACCTGGAGGACACGGCCGAGACGCTCACCATGCCGGGCATGATCGAGCTGGCGGTCGTCCTCACCGCCGAGGCCACCGCGCCCGACCATCCGGCACACGACCACTTCACCACCTGGCAGGAGAAGGGCGTGAAGGAACTCGCCGACCGGCTGCGGGCCGGCAGCCGGAACGGCGAACTGCGGCCCGACCTGGACCACGAAGGCATCGCGCGCGAGTGCGCGGCCATGGACGCGGGACTGCTGCAGCAGTGGCTGGCCGGGGGCCGGTCCTTCGACCTCGTCGCCGTCATGCGCGGCCACCTCGACCGCCTGATGCGGGCCGTCTCCACCGACGGGCAGGGACTGTAGGGGATCGCACGCGGCTGCCGCCGGCCGCGCCCGGCGGGGCTGCGGTACGCAACCTCCCGATCCGCGTGCGCTGTCAGCTGAGCTGTTTCTGTTGTGCGTGCGCTGTCAGCTGAGCTGTTTCTGTTGTCATGCACCTGACAGACAGACAAGGGGCGACGACCGGAGACATCGACACCTCACCCCTCTCGACCGGCCATGTGTCGCACGTCACGCTCGAACACCTAGTTTTCACTAGGTGTTGGTCGCATGATCGTGCCAGCTCACCGCCGACGCCGGGAAAGGCCGCCATGCACCACCACTGGACCGCACGGGTCATCAGTCCCCGCTCCCCTGACCCCGCGCCCGCCGAGGGAGCCCGCCCGGCCGTGCTGCTGCGCAACGAGTTCACCGCGCGGGCAGCCGTGCGGTCGGCCAGACTCCTGGTCACGGCCCTCGGCGTCTACGAACTCGAACTCAACGGCACCGTGGTGGGCGACCACGTCCTGGCGCCCGGCTGGACGAGCTACCGCCACCGCCACCGCTACCAGTCCTTCGACGTCACCGCCCTGGTCCGGGAGGGGCGCAACGCCTGGGGCGCCCACCTGGCCGACGGCTGGTACCGGGGCCTGCTCGGCTTCAACGGCGGCACCCGGGACATCTACGGCGAGCACACCGGGCTCCTCGCCGAACTGCACCTCGGGTACGTCGACGGCTCCACCGAGATCATCGCCACCGGCGACGGCTGGCGCTGGAGTCCCGGCCCCGTCCTGGCCGCCGGTCTGTACGAGGGCGAGGAGTACGACGCCCGCCAGGAGCGCGCAGGCTTCAGTGAACCCGGCCACGACGACTCGGCGTGGCGGCCCGTCGGGATCCTGGAGGGCTTCGACACCGCCGTCCTCTTCCCGGCCGACAGCCCGCCGGTGCGCCGTACCGAACACGTCGCACCCGTCGCGGTGACCACCTCACCCACCGGCCGTACGATCCTCGACTTCGGCCAGAACCTCGTCGGGCGGCTGCGTATCCGCGTCCGCGGCGACGCGGGCCGCACGATCACTCTCCGCCATGCCGAGGTCCTGCAGGACGGCGAACTCTGCACCCGTCCGCTGCGGCACGCCACCGCCACCGACCGCTACGTCCTGCGCGGCGACCCGGCGGGCGAGGAGTGGGAGCCCCGCTTCACCTTCCACGGCTTCCGCTACGCCGAGGTCGAGGGCTGGCCCGGCGGCCTGGATCCCGCCGACGTCACCGCCGTGGTCCTCCACAGCGACCTCAGCCGCACGGGCTGGTTCGCCAGTTCGGACGACGCCCTGAACCGCCTGCACGAGAACGTCGTGCGGGGCATGCGCGGCAACTTCGTCGACATCCCCACCGACTGCCCGCAACGCGACGAGCGCCTCGGCTGGACCGGCGACGTCCAGGTCTTCGCCCCCACCGCGGCCTTCCTCTACGACGTCCGCGGCTTCCTGCGCTCCTGGCTGCGCGACCTCGCCGCCGACCAGGGCGACGACGAGCGGGGCGTACCGCCGGTGTTCAGCCCCGACATCCCGGTGATCACGCCGGTGCCGATCCCGGCCGGCAACCCGCCGATGGCCGGCTGGTGCGACGCCGCCGTCATCGTCCCCTGGGTGCTGTACGAGCGCTACGGCGACACCGAGGCGCTGCGCGCCCAGTACCCGTCGATGCGCGCCTGGGTCGACGCCGTCGACCGTCTCGCCGGGCCGGACCGGGGCTGGGGCGAGGGATTCCAGTTCGGCGACTGGCTGGACCCGACGGCGCCGGCGGACGACCCCGGCCGTGCGATGACGTCGTCCGCCCTGGTCGCCACGGCCTATTTCGCGCGCTCCTCACTGCTGCTGGCCCGCACCGCCCAGATCCTGGACGAGAAGGACGACGCCGCGCGCTACCACGCCCTGGCCGACGCGGTCCGCGACGCCTTCCTCGCCCGCTTCCACGTGGGCGGCGGGCAGCTGGCGGAAGAGACCCAGACCGCGTACGCCCTCGCCCTGTGCTTCCACCTCCTCCAGGACGACGCCGAGCGCGCCGAGGCCGGACGCCGGCTGGCGGACCTGGTCGCCGGACGTGGCCACCGCATCGGCACCGGCTTCCTCGGCACTCCCCTGGTGTGTGACGCCCTGACCGACACCGGGCACGTGGACACCGCCTACCGGCTGCTGATGCAGCGGTCCTGCCCCTCGTGGCTCTACCAGGTCGACATGGGCGCCACGACCGTGTGGGAGCGCTGGGACAGCATGCTGCCCGACGGGAGTGTCAACCCCGGTGAGATGACCTCCTTCAACCACTACGCGCTCGGAGCGGTCGCCGACTGGATCCACCGCACCGTCGCCGGCCTGGCCCCCGCCGAGCCGGGCTACCGGCGGCTGCTGATCCGGCCCCGCCCCGGAGGCGGCCTCACCTGGGCCCGGGCCGAGCACGACACACCGTACGGCCGGGCCGAGGCCGGATGGCGCCGGGAGGGGAGCACGCTGCACGTCGACCTCCTCGTGCCACCCCACGTCACCGCACTCGTCGATCTGCCGGGCACGGAGCCCGTGGAGATCGGACCCGGGCGGCACTCCTTCCTCATCCCGTTTCCCGCGACCACGGGGTGACGCCCGCGGGTCCGGCCCCGCCCCTGGGCGACCCGCTCACCGACTCACCGAGTCACTGACCCACCGCCCCGCCGATCGACTCACCGACTCAGCGCAAGAAACCGGAACGCCCGGTCCAGCGCAAGGAGCAAGGAGCAAGGAGCACACATGACACACACCAGCCTGCCCGGCACCTTCCTCTGGGGCGTCGCCACCGCCGGACACCAGAACGAGGGTGACAACAGCAGCAGCGACACATGGTTCCTGGAGCACACGGCGCCCTCACTGTTCCGCGAGCCGAGCGGACCGGCCTGCCAGGGCTACCAGCAGTGGGAGACGGACCTGGATCTGGTCGCCGGACTCGGGCTCAACGCCTTCCGGTTCTCGGTGGAATGGGCCCGCGTCGAACCCGAGCGCGGCGTTGTCTCCGCCGAGGCCCTCGATCACTACGAACACATGGTCGACGGCTGCCTGGAGCGTGGTCTCTCGCCCATCGTGACGTTCAGCCACTTCACCGCACCCCACTGGTTCGCGGCAGCCGGTTCCTGGACCGCCGCCGACGCCCCGGCACGGTTCGCCGAGCAGTGCGACCGCGTCATGGCACGCTTCGGTGACCGCATCGCGTACGGCGTCACCCTCAACGAACCCAACCTCGAGCAGCTGCTCCAGGCGGGCGCGAAACTCCCGGCCGAGGCGGAGACGCTCAAGACGCGGATGCTCGCGGCCGCCGCACGCGCCGCCGGAAGCGACACCTACGCCAGCGCGAACGTCATCCCGGCCCACCGGCAGGACGAGTTCCAGGCGGCGTTCACCCGCGCCCACCGCACCGCCCGCGACGCGATCAAGGCCCGCCGCGGCGACCTGCCCGTCGGCGTCTCCATCGCCATCGCCGACGAGGTGGCGATCCCCGGCGGCGAGGAGCGCCGGGACGCCAAGCGGGCCGCCGTCTACGACCACTGGCTGCGCGAGGCGCGCCACGACGACTTCATCGGGGTGCAGAACTACGAGCGCATCGTCCATGGTCCCGACGGCGAGGTCACCCTCGACGGCGAGCTCAACGGCATGGGCACGGTCATCGCCCCCGGCTCCCTCGCCGGCGCCGTGCGCTACGCCCACGAGGTGTCGGGGGTGCCGGTCCTCGTGACCGAGCACGGCATCCAGACCCCGGACGACGCGCAACGCGCCGCCTTCGTCCCCGCCGCCGTGCACCAGCTCGCAGCCGAGGTCCGCACGGGCACACCCGTCCTCGGCTACTGCCACTGGACGCTCATGGACAACTTCGAGTGGATCTTCGGATACGGCGCCCAGCTCGGGCTCCACGAGGTCGACCGCGAGACGTTCCAGCGCCGTCCGAAGCCCAGCGCGAAGGCGTACGCGGACGTGGTGCGGAGCTACCGAGGAGGGCTCACCGACAGCGGCAGCGGCAGCAGAAACAACAACGGCAACTGAAACGAGGGGACGCTCAGGGATTGGCCCACACCGTGACACGCTTCGTGACGGTGTGCTTCGTGACGGCGTGCTCCGTGACGATGTCCTCGGTGACGGCGACGGGTCTCCCCCGGTAGCCGGCGGTGGGGCCGTGCTCGTGCCGGAGGATGCCGGAGAACTCCCTGGGGGCGGGGAACCGGCCGCCGTTCTTCGCCGCCAGCAACTGCACCCGGTTCAGCTGGATCTCGCCGACGCCTTCCGCGTTGGCGGTGATGTGCAGCCGGTACCGGGAGTACGGCGTCGCGTTGGCCATGGTGAATTCGCGCACCAGGAAGCGCTCGGAGAAGGTCTCCTCGGCCCGTCGGTCGAGGGTCACCCAGGTGCTTCCGTCGTGGGACCCCTGCATCACCCAGTTCTTCGGGTCCCGCGAGCAGTGGTCGTTGGCGGAGGTCAGTGCGTAGGCCGTGACGGCGGTCGGCTCGGGGAGGGCGAACTCCAGCCAGGCCGCCCGGCCGAAGGCGAGCCACTTGCCCTCGCCGGCGTGCAGCACATTGGCCGCGATCTCACCGGCGTACGAGTACTCGCTGCTGGCCATGACCCGGGAGACGGGCACGGGCGTGGCGACGAGCTCGGGCTCCTCCGTGGTGAGCAACTCGACCCGGCTCAGCTGAGTCTCGGGCAGCCGCCCCCAGTTGCGGCCGATGTCGAGCCGGTACCGGGAGTACGCCGTGGAGTTGGACACGGCGTACTCCCGGCTCTGGTGCCGCCGGGGGAAGGCCTGCTCCACCCGCACATCGAGTGTGTACCAGGTGGTGCCGTCCATCGACCCCTGGAGCATCCAGTCCTGGGGGTCGCGGTCCCGGTAGTCGTTCCCCGAGGTGAGCCGGTAGGCGGTCACGGCGGTCGGCTCGGACAGGACGAAGTCCAGGGTCGCGGTCCTCCCGAACGAGAGCCACTTGTGCCGCCCCGGGGTGAGGAGATGCCCGGCGACCTCACCGGCCGCCGCGTTCTCGTCGTCGGCCACGACCTCCGTCACCTCCACCGGTACGGTGCCGCGGACGGCGGGCCCGGTCCGCAGGGCGACCGACACGAAGGTGCCCCGCTCCTCGCGCCAGGTGACCCGCTCGACGGGGCCCCGGCCGTCGTCCAGCACCAGACGCAGCATGCCGCTGGCCGGCCGGCCGTCGTCCCGGTCCTCCTCGGTGGCGAAGGTCTGCACCGGGCAGTCCTCCGTCTCCTCCATCTCCTCGGGGTCCGGCCGGCGCCCGCGCTCGGTGCCGCGGTACTCCCGCAGCGAGCCGTCGGCGGAGCGCCGGTGTCCGCGGAAGGCCTTCATTCCGGCGTCGAACGCGATCACGGCCTCCGCTCCGCTCTCGGACCGCCAGGCCAGTTCCACCACCTCGGACGGTTCTCCCCGGTCCAGGTGGACCGTCAGCCGTGGGGCCTCCTCCCACCGGTCTCCGGTACGCACCTCGGTGTCGTAGACGACGACCGGGACACCGGGGAGGTCCCCGGCCCGCCCGATCGGCCGGAAGCCGGTCTGGTCATGCATGCGGTGCTCCGTGAATCGCTCGACAGGTTCTGCAGGTCGGACTGGTTCGCTCTGCTCCGCCCGCCCGCCCGGCCGTGATGTCCGGCCGCACCGGCTGACACGAAGCACTCTTGCACAGGGGTCCGACAATCGGCCGGGCAGCGACCCACGGGGGCAACAGCCCAGTACAGGTACCACTCCCGACCGGCCGGTGCGCGCCGCAGTCCAGCGGACAGCTCGAAGGGCCCCAGGTCGGAAACCTGGGGCCCTTCGGTGTGCGGGTCGGCGCCTGCCCCACCCCCGTGGGGGCTGGAGCCGGCCCGCGGCTCACCGGCCGAACGTACGGCGCTGCGTCATGGCGTAGGGAGTGCGGTGGCCGCCGGACTCACTGTCCGGGGCTCGAGACCGGCGCCGAAGACGCTCAATCCGCCCCGTACGGCGAGATAGCCGCGCAGCCCTGCGGCGGAGTAGTCCATGAGGGGCGTCGGCATCCCGTCGAGGGGGAACCAGCGGAGCGCCGCGCACTTGCCGGGCTCGCGGTTGGCCGGAGTGCCCGTCCACGTGTGGGCCTCGAAGAAGATCCCGAGGTGGTCCGTCGTGCCGTGCCGGGCGTGGACAGTCTGCCCGACGAGCAGGTCGGCCGGGGCGAGGATGATGCCGAGTTCCTCGTGCGCTTCGCGTACGGCGGCGTCCACGACGGATTCCCCGGGGTCGACCTTGCCGCAGGGCAGGGCCCATTCGCCACTGCCGTAGGAGGCTCCGCTCCGCAGGGCGAGGAGGACGTCCTCGCCCTGCCGGAGGATGATGTGGACGTCGAGATCGGCGGACGCGGCGGTCATACGGCGGCCTCCTGAGGGTCGGTGACGAGTTCCCGGACGGCGGCGCCGGCGTCGCGGTAGTGGGCGGCGACCTGCTGGAGCCAGGGCACTTCGCTGTCGTAGTCGCCGCCGGAAGCCGAGGTGAAGGGTGCCGGTATCCGGCCGGGGGCGTCGCCGCGCGCCTTGTGCGTGAGGGCCGCCTTCGTCCAGTAGGCCTCTGCCGCCGCCGCGGTGTTCCTGTCCGGGGAGTTCCCGCCCGGGGAGTTCCCGCCCGGGAAGTTCCCGTTCGGGGAGTTCCCGTTCGGGGAGTTTCCGTCGGCGGTGTGCAGCTGTGCGTACCGCTCCGCACGGTCGAAGAGGTCGGCGGGGGCGTAGTACTGCAGATCCGCGATGGCGTCGCGGATCTCGGTGACGTAGCGGGCCAGACGGTCGTGGACGGGCTGGTCCGGGCGGAAGACGTCACGTATGCGGTCGACGGGTCCGGACAGCGGGCCCAGCTTGGTCCGTACGGGCTTGACCATGATCTTCTCGGGCACGGCGACGGCGAGGTCGCGCCACAGCGGCCACAGCCGGGAGAGCGCCGTGAACGCGCGGACGCGATCGACGAGCGTCCGGGCGGCCGGCACGGACAGGCCGAGCAACAGCAGCGGGAACAGGGCGGTCGAGAGGGATTCGGTGATGTTCTCCTGGAGTTCCGCGACGCGGTCGGTGGGGACGACCGCCGTGGCGTAGAAGACGTACGCGGTGCGGAGCAGGGCGTACAGGACCGCCAGGCCCATGGAGGCGCACATCAGGCCGAGCGCTACGCGCATGAGGCCGCTCGTCGTACGGCGGACGGCGCTGCCCCACTGGTAGGCGGCGACGGCTGAGGCGCCCGCCATGTAGAGGTAGACGAGCGTCATGTAGGCGGTCATGCCGAGTTCGCCGGCGTGGCCGGTGACGAAGTGCTCGGTGGGCTCACTGCGGTCGATGGCGAACGCGAACAGCAGGACCAGGACGGCGGCGGTGGCGACGGACGTCTTCAGCGCCACCCTGGACACGGCTCGGGAGACGCGGACGTAGCGCTCGTCGGAGGACGCGTCCTGGCTGCCGTACATCGCGAGGACATAGCTGAGCAGGGAGTAGATCCCGCCGATCGCGAGAACGTGCTTGACGACGCTGGACAGGTCGTTGATGCCGCTGTGGTCCATGCCGTGGTCCACGAGCGGCGTCTTCAGTGTCCAGACCGCGGCGAAGGCGACGACCATGCCCCACAGGGCCCGGCGGCGGTGGTCGCCCCAGAGGGCCGAGGACATGCGCCAGAAGGCGCCTGCCCAGAACAGCAGGGCGACGACGTAAGGAGCGACACTCACGGGCTCTTCCTCCTGCGCCTGCGCGAGGCAAGGGGGTGGGACAGGCTCTCCGTCAGCCGGCCGACCAGGTCGTCGGTGGCCTTGCTGTTGCGTGCGGCGAGGTCGCGGATGATGCCCGCGGACACCTCGGTGGCCAGTTCCTGCTCCGACTCGTAGTCGGTGCGAGCCGCCATGGGCGTGTTCCGGAGGAAGCGGCCGATCAGGTTCGTCCCCAGGTGCGGGGTCATCCGCTGGAACTCCTCCGGGCTGACGGTCCCGCCGTGGTCGAACCACTCGTGGACGAGTTCGTGCAGGAGGACGTGCTCCTGGTGGAACGGTGTGCTGCGCAGGGGGAACAGGACGAGGCTTGCCTTGTCGCCCATCTTGACGCGGAGGCCGCAGGCGGAACCGGGCGCGGTGAGCGCGGGCGGCATGGGCCGCAGGACGATGCGGCGGCCGAGCCGGGCTTCCATCGCACGGACCAGCGCGGGAATGCTGAACGGCTGGGGAATGGGGAAGCCGTCCAGTTCTTCTTCGCACTGCTTGCGCAACCGGCGCAAGGAGGACATGGGCACCTCGGTGGGGGGTGGCGCGGGATTCCCTCCCGCTCTCAAGACGCTGATCAGGACATGCTGTGTCGGTACGGGTATCGGTACGGAGTACGGCCCTCTACGACGCTGTGGTCTCGTCGTCGGTGAACTCCGCGGTCACCTCGTTGAGGTAGGCGAGGAGCTCGGCCGACAGGCCTGTGGTCACCCCCCGGCCGGCGATGCCCTGGACGTCGCCGCGGTGGACGGCACGCAGGAAGTCCAGCGACTCGACGACCCGTTTCGCGACCTCTTGCTGGTCCTCGAAGAACAGCGGGTCCACGTCGAAGAACTCGGCGACGGCGTCGATGATCGGCTGCCCCGGGATGTAAGGCGCGCCGGTGTCCGGGCTGATCTCCCCCGACCGCATCTTCCCCAGGGTGACGTGTGAGATGACCTTCCGCCGGTGGAAGCCGTTGACGGCGTCCGCGACAGCACGGTCGGACGCCCGGCTCCCCCACGGAGCCTCACCCGGGGGAAAGGCGTGCCGGATCAAGTACTCGGTCTTCTCTGCGAGCGTCCGCGGCTCGTGCTCGGCCTCTCTGCCGTCCATCGCGCTCCCCACCGACAACCGGTCCCCTCCCCCGACGGCACACAGACTTGGCTCCCTGGCCCCTGGTGCCCGACTCACCTGTTCCGCAGGGGACTTCCCCCATGGCCGGACGGGCGTCGTCGCCGCAGGTCGAAATGGCGGCTCCCTGACAGCCGCCCGAACACGTGAGCAAGTAACGCGATCACCCTACGCCACTGTTAAATCGATTTTCCACACCGGAACACCGTACGCACAAGCCGCTCAGGCTACTTACACCGCCGATCCTCCACACCGATTGATCGGTGCGGGGCGGAGGGTTGCCCGTCATTCCCGTCAGGACTCCGCGATCACGACCGGCCTGCCGCCCCGGAGCGACACCCTTGATTCGCGGGGCGAAATGAGGTGCGCATCAACGCACCGGACGCTGCACTTGATGTCTGTCAGCATCGCCGCGGTGCGGAGACCGATGCAGCCCGGACCGACCGATCGACAGACCTGCAGATCGGCAGACCGGCAGACCGACGGACCTGCAGATGGGCAGACCGAAGTGTTGCCGGAGCTTCGCGCGAGCGGCGCAGACCAACGGGGGAGCGCATGCACACCATCAGTTCCGTGCCCGTGTCCCAAGGGTTGCGGGCGCGCGCCCACGCCGTCGTCCAGGACCTCGGTGCCATGGCCCGGCTCGCTGCTCAGGTACCCCGTGCGGTGGGACACTGCCACCCGGAGACGATCGCCGTCCCGCCACCGGCGCCCTCGTCGCGGCAGTCGGGCCCCGTCCGCCCCACGGACACTCCCGTCCTGCTGGTCCACGGCTACCTGAACACCGAGCAGTGCTGGACGCCACTGCTGCGCCGACTGCACCGGGCGGGCTTCCACGACACGAGCTGCCTGCGCTACAACACCCTCACCACCGGCATCCCGCAGATCGCCGCCGCCCTCACCGACGCGGCCCGGGCAGCCATGGACCGCACCGCGTCCGGCAACGTCCACCTCATCGGCTACAGCCTCGGCGGCCTGGCCGTCCGCTACGCCGTCCAGCACCTCGGTCTGGACACCGGCACCCGGACCGCCGTCACCATCGCCACACCCCACCACGGCAGTCCGTGGGCCAGGACCGCACCCGGGATCGCAGCCGCCCAGATGCGCCCCGGCTCCACCCTCCTGACCACGCTGCCCGACCTGCCCGACCTGCCCGATCCGCCCGGCCTGGGGGACGACCACTCCGTGTCCTGGCTGCTCCTGTACAGCGACAGCGATCCCGTCGTCCCGTCGGCCAGCGCCACCGCCGGCAGGCCCGCCCGCGCCGTCCGGATTCCCGGACACGGGCACCTCAGTCTGCTCGCCTCGGCCCGGACAGCACAGACCGTCACCGCCCACCTGCGACGCGCCGAGACCGGCGCCGCGGCCGAGAGCCGTCGGTGTCTGCTCACCGCAGCGTGAATCCGGCCGGGGTCACGCCCGGCGGGGCACGGTGAAGTAGTCATGGCCGGAGGAGGCCAAGCCGCCGAGGCTGAAACTGAGGACGGTGCCGTGACGGGCCCGCGCGGCCGCCACGCTCATCGGGGACGCCGGAGCGGTCAGGCAGCGCCGGTAGATGAAGAAGCCGTCCGGGGGGCACGGGCCGGGCTCCTCGATCAGGTTCGGGAGCGGCAGGTCCGGCCTGTCCCAGTCGATCCGGAGCCCTGCGGCTGCCAGTGCCGGCGCGGACATCAGGGTGCCGTCCGGGCGCCGGCCCCGGGCTCGGTGGTAGTCGAGCGCATAGGTCACCGTGCCGGCCGCGTACGGCATGTCCTGTCCCTCGCCGTCCTGCGGCCCCCAGGCCGCGATGCCGGCCGCGCGGATGCGGGGCAGCACGTCGGTGATGTCTCCCCGGACACCGAAGTAAGCGACGGCCCCCATGCTGCAGGTGAGGACGTAAGGTGACCGGTTGTTCTCGAAGAGCGAGCCGTTGTAGGGCCTGGCGCAGGAGTCGGTGAGGCGAGTGAGGACGTGCTCCAGACCTTCCACAGCTGCCAGGCGTTCGATCAGGGAGCGCATCTTCTGCTCCTCCACCGCCCTGCGGGACTTCGCCGCGGGCGACGTGGCCTGCGACCGCAGGTTCTTCTCCGACGGCTCCCGGGAGCACGCCGTCGCCAGCCCCACCAACGCGAACGTCAGCAGCAGTCCGCCCGCCTGGGCACACCGCCTGCGGATCCGGCGCGACCAGGTCACCACGGTCTCGTTCACGATCCACCTCCACGCCCACCTTCCGGTGCGGAGGGATCGGGTGCATGAGTACGCGTACTCAAGTCCCGTTCTCCGGTTCCTGACTGACCGCCAACGGGAAAAGGCGCGTGCGTACGGGATCCCGGCCGTGCAGGATGGCGTCGGGAAGCGAGGTCTCGTGGACGAGTCGAAGAGATTCCGCCGGGCGCTGGTCGCGTGGGCGGCCGCCGGACCGGGGGCGGGCGCGGCCGCCGTGGTGGCGCGGGAACTGGCCGGCGGTGTGCGGACGATCGTGCTCGTCGAAGGGAGCAGTGATCAGGTCGCCCTCGAAGCGCTGGCCGCACGCCACGGCCGCGACCTCGGTGCGGAGGGCGTCGCGGTGGTCCCGCTCTCGGGCGCGACGAACATCGGGCGCTTTCTGGACGTGTGCGGTCCTGCGGGACTCGGTCTCCCGTTGGCCGGGCTCTGCGACATCGGCGAGGAACGGCACTTCCGGCGTCATCTGGAGCGGGTCGGGCTCGCCTCCGGTCTCACGCTCGCCGGGCTGGAGGAGCTCGGGTTCCATGTGTGCGTCGCCGACCTGGAGGACGAACTGATCCGCGCGCTCGGGGCCGAGGGTGTGCGGCAGGTGATCGAGGCTCAGGGCGAGACGCGCCCCTTCCGCACCTTCCGGAACCAGCCGGCGCAGCGGGAACGGCCCGTGGAGCATCAGCTGCGGCGCTTCCTGGGCACGCACAGCGGCCGCAAGGCGCTCTACGCGCAGGCGCTGGTCGCGCGTCTGGACCTCGAGCACGTACCCCGGCCACTGGAGCGCCTCCTCACGCACGTCTGACATGTCTTGCGTCGCAGTCGCCCTGCCGATGTGCGGTGCCGCACGGGCCGTAGCGCACACCCCCTGACGACCGGCCCGGCCGTCAGGGGGCGGTGAGGGGCAGGGAGTCCGTGTAGCCGTTCGACGGGCGGTCGATCCGCTTCACCGTACGGGCGTCCAGCGCGACCTCGGCGGAATCGGTTCCCAGGCTGCCGCCTCCGCCGGAGTGCCAGGAACCGGTGACCGACACCCACGTGTCCGCCTTCGGCGGCTCGCCCCCGTGGATCCGCACCTTCACCGACTGCGCGTCCGCCGCACAGCAGCTGAGCATCAGCCGGGTCAGGTACCAGCCGCCGTCCCCGTCGTCGGCGGGCGTGACGAAACCCGTCATCAGGACCGTCCGTCCCTTGATGTACTGCCGCTCGTCCTGCTGCACCCGGCGCGTGAAGTCGCTGAGTGTGATGGGAAGGGGCGAGGTGGCGGGCAGCGGCTCGAACTCCTCCTGCTCGCTGACCACCTTGGTCGCCTCACGGGCCGCTGTGTAGGAACCGAGCGCGGGAGGGGCGTAGAAGAGCAGGCTCAGGGCAGGGAGGAAGAGCAGCCAGGCGACGCGGGGAGTCGAGTGTTCACCGTGCCCGCCGTGCTCGCCGTGCGTGTCGTGTTCACCGTGCCCGTCGTGCCCGCCGAGCTCATCATGCTCACCGTGGCCGTCGTCGTTCTCGTCGTGCTCCCCGTCTGCGGTGCGCCGGATCTCCCGGTACGACGTCCAGGCCTCCGCCAGTCCCAGCGCGAGCAGGACGACGCCGGAGGCGATCAGCAGCGGGCGCATCCCCTCCTTGACGTACCGGAGGAACTGGTCGGTGAACAGGGCCGTGTGCAGCAGGCCGAGACCGCTGAGGGCGAGCAGGGCCGCCTGCAGGGGGCGTCTCACAGCAGGATCCCTCCGACGAGCGCACTGGCCAGGACGGCCACCACCGCTGTGGCCGCCGAGAACCGGAAGGCGAACGCCCGGCCGAACGTGCCCGCCTGGAGGGCGATCAGTTTCAGGTCGACCATCGGCCCCACCACCATGAACGTCAGCCGTGCGACCGGCGAGAAGCCGCTGAGCGAGGCCGCGACGAACGCGTCCGCCTCCGAGCACACCGCGAGCACCACCGCCAGCGCGGCCAGGAACAGCACCGACAGCCAGGGTGAGTCGGCGAAGGTGTCGAGGACCGAGCGCGGGACGGCCACGTTGAAGGTGGCCGCCGCCATGGCCCCCACCACCAGGAAGCCTCCCGCGTGCAGGAAGTCGTGCTGGAAGCCGCTGCGGAACTCCGCCCACCGGCTGTGTCCGTGCCGGTGCCCCGTGTGCCGTACGGCGGGCCGCAGCCACTCCTCCTTCCCCAGCAAGAGCCACAGCCAGCCCATCACGGAGGCGGCGGCGAGGGAGGCGAGCAGGCGGGCCAGGACCATGGCGGGGTCACCGGGGAAGGCGATGGCCGTGGCGGTCAGCACGATCGGGTTCACGGCGGGGGCGGAGAGCAGGAACGCGAACGCGGCGGCGGGGGTGACGCCGCGTCCGATCAGGCTGTTCGCGACGGGTACGGACGCGCACTCGCAGCCCGGGAGTACGACCCCTGCCGCGCCGGCGACGGGTACCGCCAGCGCGGGCCGCTTCGGCAGCAGCCGCTGGAACACCGACGCCGGCACGAAGGCGTTGATCGCCCCCGAGAGCGCCGTACCCAGCAGCAGGAACGGCATCGCCTGAACGGTGACCGCGAGCGCGACCGTGCGCCACGCCTGCATCGCGGGCGCTTCCGCCCAGCGCCCGAAGAGGAAGAGCGCCGCGCCGGGGAGCAGGGCCGCGCCGAGCAGCAGGAGGGGCCAGTGGCGGGGCCAGGCGCGGGTGGCCCCCGCGAGGGGCGGTGGCGCCTCCTCGGCGCGTTCCGCTGTGCTCTGCATTCCGGCTCCGCCCGTCACATGTGTGTCTCACCTTCGGTGATCAACATATCGGCAGCGGGGTGGGCCTCCCCATTCCGGTACAGGGGTCGGCTGCCTTCCCGACGGGTCCGAGGTGCTCGGCCACCGGGCCGCCTCGACGAACCACCGACCGACGGTCACGCCCGGAGCTGAGTGATGAACGTGTGGGCCGTGCCGAGAGGCCTGTTGACGTTTCTTGCTGAAAGGCGGCAGTAATTCTTGCGGTCGAGAGCGCACGATCCCCGTCCCCACTGGTCAGCCCTTCCGGTCAACCCTTCCCGCACGGGCTCACTTCCTCACGACAGGAGCCCAAGACCAGGCAGCCGTCCGGTGATTGATCTTTGAAAGCCCTTTCGCAACCCTTGCAGTGGTGTTACGTTCAACCACACTTCCGATCCGGCGGGCCGGAGGGACGGGGCTTTCCCGCATCCTCACGCGCCCGGCCTGCCGGACCGGTCGTACGGCCGGAGCGCCGGGGTCGCCTGCCGCCCCGCCGCCTCGTTGTCCCTGCACTGCTGGGACCCAGCGTCCGGGGACTCGACGGCGTCCGTTCCCCGGGCTCTCAGCCCTCCGGCACTCCTCCCGGCCTGCGGCCCTTCAGCCCTTGAGGCCGTAGAAGTGCACCGGCGAGTTCGGGCGGAAGCCGATACGCGGGTACACCGGCGCCCCGGCGGCGGTCGCGTGCAGAGTGGCGCGGGTCAGTCCGGTGGACCGGGCGCCCTCGTACAGCGCCTTCCGCGTCACCGCCTCGCCGTACCCCCTGCGCTGCCACTCCGGGTCCGTGGCGACCAGCACGACGAAGAGGCGGCCGTCCGCCTCGACCGTCCCCGCGCACGTCACCGGGACGTCGTTCCGCATGCCCAGGTAGGCGTACACCTCCTCCTTCCACAGCCTGGAACCGCCGAGTCCGTCACGGCCGTCCTCCAGAGGGAATCCATAGGCGCGCGAGTTGAGGTCCGCATAGGCCCTGAGCTGTTCGTCGGTGGTCACGCGCACGAATGTCAGGTCGGGGTGGACGGGCTCGGGGACGGGGAGCAGGTCTCCGGCCATGCCCGTACCGGGAAACGCGTACTCGAGGCCTGCCCGCCCGGCCGCCGCCCCCAGTGCCGACCGTGCCCCGTCGTCGAGGAGGTCCTCGAAGAGCCACAGGAAGCCCGGGTGCCTCTTCGCGCGCATGATGTCCGCTGCCTGGCGCAGACGCCGCTCGAGGAGCTCCGCGTCCGCGCCGACATCGGTCAATGTGACGCAGTTCCAGAAGGCGAACCGGCAGTCGGCCCAGCGCACGGCGATGCCGGGAAGATCCCGCACGTCCGCACCCGCATCACGGTCGAGCACCATGGCACGCCAGACCACGGCGAGTTGCTCCATCGACTCGATCGGCTCCGCAAGATCAGTCACCATGCCTCCATGAGTTCGCGCGTTGCCCTGCTCATGCCACTCCGACTCGGCTCGGCCTGAAACGGTTGCAGCGGGCCGCTCGGAATCCCCACGCGTCGGACGCCGGCCGCACCACCGGCACCCACCCCGCGCCCTGCTCCCGTCACCGTGAAGGGGACACTGGACAGCCGTACCATCGATATCCGGAGTCCCGCATGAGCGCATCATCGGCCGCCCTGGCGGGCGCGGCCGCCTTCACCTGGCTGGGCATGGTCCTGGCGATCTCCTTCCTGGAGGCGCCGCTGAAGTTCCGTGCCCCGGGCGTGACCGTCCCCCTGGGTCTGGGCATCGGCCGTCTGGTGTTCCGCGCGCTGAACATCGCCGAGGCCGTTCTCGCCGTGGCCGTCGTGGTGGCGGTCGCCACCGGGTCCCCCACCGACGCGGTCACCGTGCTCACCGCCGCCGTCGTGGTGGTCCTGGCGGTCCAACTCATCGCTGTCCGGCCCGCCCTCAACCGGCGCAGTGACCGTGTCCTGGCCGGCGAGGACCTGCCCCGCTCCCGCGCACACCACGCCTACATCGCGCTGGAGCTCCTCAAGACCGCGGGCCTGGTCGCGCTGGGTGTGACGACCCTGGCCGCCGCCGTCTGACGGTACGTCATGGGCGGCCGGCCGGCTCCTCGGCGGACGGCCGGCCGGTCACTCCCGGTCGTCGCCGATCCACTTCCGCAGCAGCGCTTCGCGCTCTTCACGGGGAGGGGTGCCGTGGTCGACGTGGTCACGTCGCCACGCGAGCAGCACGTCGACCGGCGTGCCGCCGTCGGCGAGCCGTGCCAGGAGCGTGCGGGAGAGCGCGTACTCGTCGGGCGTATAGATCCCGCCCACGACCGCTGAGACGACACTCACCTCCACGACGCCGTCGGCGGTCTCCACGGCCACGGTATAGGCGGGCGGGAGCTCGCCGTCCCCCGTCACCGCCACGACCAGGGAGTCGAAGGCCAGGGTCGCGAAACGCCGGGCGGTCGACCGTACGGCCACGTCGCGGACGTCGATGCTCCGCACCTCGCTCCAGCTCCATGACCTGCCGTGGTCGATGCCCAGGGCTTCGACGCCGTCCGCCGACAGCCGAACGCCGGATGCGGTACCGACGGGCTCGGCCCCCACATACACGGAGTCGTCGGTGATCCAGAACAGGCCTACCATGGCCATGAGGTGCCTCCAAGCAGCGATGTTTCAGGGGCAAGCGGACAGCGGCGCTCACGCCCGCGTGCCGGTGATCTAGACGCCGCGGACAGCCACACGGTTTCGCACGCAGCGGGGGAGGCTGGTCGGCCTGCTCGCACGAACCCTTTACGCCCCTGACATGTACGGGTAATCTCCGACCACCTGCAAGACATTGCTGCAAATTTCCGAGTAGCGAAGCGTCGCAGGCGTGGGCGTATCGGAGCCTCGAGGCGCGTCAAGGCAGCCGTCCCGCGTCCACGAGGAGCCGCACCCACCCCACCGCACTGGAGACGCGCATGAGACGCCACCGACCACTCGCCCGCCCCTGGGCGGCCGGAGCGCTCGCGGCGGGCATTCTCGCCCTGCCGGTCACCACCCTCTCCCCACTCGACGTTTCCGACGCCGAGCCGGCGGCCGCGACCGCCGGCTCGGCCACGGTCTTCTACTACACCAAGACCAAGAACTGGACGAACCACTACCTCCACTACGCCCCCGACGGGGGAACGTGGACGACGGTGCCCGGTACGCGCATGGAAGTCGCCTGCACGGACTGGGTGAAGCAGACGGTCGACCTGGGCTCCGCCACCGGGCTGCAGGCCACCTTCAACAACGGCTCCGGCACCTGGGACAACAACGGCGGGAAGAACTACGCCCTGGGCACCGGCAGCATCACGGTCAAGGACGGCGTGGTGGCGCACAGCGACCCGTGTGCCGGCACCGGAACCGACCCGGGGACGTCCGGCTCGGCCACGGTCTACTACTCGACCCAGACCCTCGGCTGGACCACCGCCAACCTGCACTACCAGCCGGCCGGCGGTTCCTGGACCACCGTTCCCGGCGTGGGCATGGAAGCCGCCTGTACCGGCTGGTGGAAGAAGACCGTCGACCTCGGCTCCGCCGCCTCGCTCAAGGCCGCCTTCAACAACGGCAACGGCACCTGGGACAACAACAACGGCTCCGACTACACGATCCCGTCCGGCACCAGCACGGTGAGGAACAACACCGTCACCGCGGGCGCGAAGGACCCGTGCGCCGCACAGACGCCCGACACCGAGGCGCCCGGCGTCCCGGCGAACGTGCGGGCGAGCGCGACGGACACCTCCGTCGTCGTGACCTGGGACGCCGCCACCGACGACGTCGGCGTGACCAAGTACCAGGTCACCCGCACCGGCGGCACCAAGGGCACGATGGTCACCGATGTCTCCTCCACCGTCTGGTCCGACACCGGCCTGGAGGAGGAGACCACCTACACCTACACGGTCAAGGCGGTGGACGCGGCCGGCAACACCTCCGCCGCCTCCGCCGGGGCGAAGGCGACCACCGGCAAGAAGCCTGCCACCCCGGCGTCCGGGACCCCGCTGGGCACCGACCCGCGCAAGGACCCGATCTACTTCGTCATGACCGCCCGCTTCTACGACGGCGACAGCTCCAACAACCGGGGCGGCAGCCAGCATGTGAAGTCCGGCAACGCGGCGAACGACGACCCCATGTTCCGCGGGGACTTCAAGGGCCTGGTCGAAAGGCTCGACTACATCAAGGCACTGGGCTTCTCGGCCGTCTGGATCACCCCGGTCGTCCTCAACCGCTCGGACTACGACTACCACGGCTACCACGGCTACGACTTCTACGAGGTGGACGCCCGGCTCGAGTCGGCCGGCGCCTCCTATCAGGACCTGATCAACGCGGCCCACGCCAAGGGCATGAAGATCTACCAGGACGTGGTCTACAACCACTCCTCCCGCTGGGGCGCCGAGGGCCTGTTCACCCCGACCGTGTACGGCGTCCGGGACACCCAGTGGAGCTGGTACTACGACGAGAGGAACGACGGCTTCGAGTACGACGGCCTGACCGTCGAGCCCAAGTCCGGGAAGTCGTACTACAACGGCGACCTGTGGTCGACCGCCGAGCCGACCGGTAACACCTGCCTCAACTGGGGCAAGCCCACCGGCGGCAAGAGCGCCGAGGGCTACACGATCTACAACTGCCAGTGGCCGAACCCCACGTCGGGCATGTTCCCGAAGACCTACTACCACCAGTGCTGGATCGGGAACTGGGAGGGCGAGGACTCCCGTTCCTGCTGGCTGCACGAGGATCTCGCCGACTTCAACACGGAGTCGACGGCCGTGCAGAACTACCTCATCGGGGCCTACGACAAGTACATCGACATGGGCGTCGACGGCTTCCGCGTCGACACCGCCGTGCACATCCCGCGCGTCACGTGGAACCGCCGCTTCCTGCCCGCGATCCAGGAGCGCGTCACGCAGAAGTTCGGTGCGGAGGCGGCGAAGAACTTCTTCGTCTTCGGTGAGGTCGCGGCCTTCGTCAACGACAAGTGGAACCGCGGGTCGGTGAACCACTCGGCGCAGTTCTACACGTGGAAGGAGCGCAAGGAGTACAGCGCGGACGACGCCACGGCGGCTCTGGAGCAGTACACCTACGAGAACGGCCAGGGCACCGGGAACCAGCCGACCTCCACCAACGCCTTCCTCGACGGCAACACGTACCACGCGCCCGACCACAGCAAGTTCTCCGGCATGAACATCATCGACATGCGCATGCACATGAACTTCAGTGACGCGCAGAACGCCTTCAGCAACGGCAAGGACTCCGACGACAGCGTCAACGACGCAACCTACAACGTCGTCTACGTCGACAGCCACGACTACGGCCCCAACAAGTCGAGCACCCGCTACAGCGGCGGCACCGACGCCTGGGCCGAGAACATGTCCCTGATGTGGACCTTCCGCGGCATCCCCACGCTGTACTACGGCTCGGAGATCGAGTTCCAGAAGGGGAAGCAGATCGACTGCGGCCCCACCTGCCCCCTGGCCACCACCGGACGCGCCTACTACGGGGGCCATCTGACCGGTGACCTGAAGGTGTCCGGCTTCGGCAAGGTCGACTCGGCCGACGGCGAGGTGGCGGACACCCTGAGCCAGCCCCTCGTCCAGCACCTCCAGCGGCTGAACCAGATCCGCCGCGCCGTCCCGGCCCTGCAGACGGGTCAGTACTCCACCGAGGGCGTCTCGGGCGGCATGGCCTTCAAGCGCCGTTACACCAGCGGCGGCACCGACAGCTTCGCGCTCGTCACCGTGTCCGGCTCGGCCACGTACACCGGCATCCCCAACGGGACCTACCGCGACGCCGTCACCGGCGACGTCCGGACGGTCTCCGACGGGAAGCTGAGCGTCGCGGCACCCGGAAAGGGCAACCTCCGGGTCTATGTCCTCGACGGTCCCGGGAAGATCGGTACGGACGGTCCCTACCTGAAGTAGGGGGCTCTCGATCACGAAAGCGGGTCCGCCGGAAGGGCGGACCCGCTGTGCCGTGCCGTGCCGTCCGACGATCAGTGTCTGCCCGCCGGCTTCAGCACGATCGCCCCGGAGTCGTTCCCGGGGTTGCCCTCGTTCGGCATCGTGTACCCGAAGAACGCCCGTCCGGTGGCCTTCTTGATCACCTTGTCGACGTGGAGGCCGAAGGTGAAGGTGCTGGCGGCGTCCTCCAGGATCGGCGTGTCGATGAAGCAGGCGTAGTCGCCCTCGGCGCCCTCCCCGCCGGGTTGGCAGCCCTCGGGAACCGTGGTGGCCGTGGTACCCGGGGGCAGGTCGACCCAGAAAAGAATCGGCTCGCCGCCGGAACGGAGCGAGGCCAGCCAGGCGGGACCGTGGTTGGCGAAGCCGATGTCCACCGACACCGTGTCGCCCTTGCGGACCCGCAGCCGCTCACCGGTCAGATCGAGGTCGAAGGTGTTCGTCGTCGGGAGGTCCATCTCCGCCCAGCGGCTGTAGCCGGCCGGGTCCGCCTCCGGCAGGCGGACCAGCTCCAGCGCCGGCCCCTCCCCCGCCTCGTAGTCGCCTTCGGCCAGCAGTTCCCGCGCCTGCTCGGCGGGCACCGCGCTGAAGCTGTAGGACAGCGCGTCGTAGAGCGCGAACCCGGCCGTGTCGACCGGGAAAGGCGTGCTCAGCCCGTACGCCGCCTCGCCGGCGAACTCGCTGTCGAAGACGCAGAGGGCCGTGGAACTCCCGAACAGATCGTCGGGGTCACGCGGCTCGTACCAGCAGTTGCCGAAGGAGCTGGGGAAGGACAGTCCCCGGCTGCCGTGGATGCGCAGCACGACGCCGTCGCCGCCCAGCCCGCCGACGTTGCGGAAGCCCAGCGGTGCCTGGAAGGTGTCACCGGCCTGGAAGCCCTCGGGCTCGGTCAGCTGCTTCATCAGCAGCTCCGGGCCGCCCACCAGTACGTCCACCGTGTGCCCGGTGAAGGACAGGCCCTCGCCCGCGGCCGTGATCTCGATGGTGCCGAAGTCGCCCGCGGCGCTCTCGTCGGTCGGGTCGAGGCGGATGCCGCCGAAGTCGTTGTAGTCCTGGCCCGCGTAGATCTCGTAAGCGCTGCAGGTGGCGACGAGCCCGTCGACGGAGCACCCCTGCCACCCGCCGAGCCGGGAGAAGTCCACCGCGGCGACGCCGGCCAGGGAGCTCGCGTCCACGGTGACCGTGTAGTCGCCGGTGTGGATCGGCCAGATGATGCCGTCCTCGTCCGGTACCGGCTCGCCGGGCGCCCGGAGCCCCAGCTCGATCTGCGGCTCACCCGGCTCGCCCGGCTCACCGGCCTCCGGGTGCAGCGAGAGGTTCACGCTGTCGGGGCCGGTGATCGAGACGGGCAGCGGTTCGTCCTGGGCCTGGGCAGGTCCGGTCAGCGCCGTGCCGACCAGCGCGGCCAGCGCGAACGCGGAGACGGTACGCCGCACGGCGGCGAAAGGTGTCATGAGAACCCCGTAACTCAGACATCACGCACACCTGATTGGTGACGCATACCCATGACCCACGAAGGCCCCGGAAGGTTGCATCACGGCTTCGGTCCGGCGGGGTGAGCCGGTGGTCCGACGACAAGTGCGGCGACATCCGGGGCCTGTTCACCGAAGTACTGCCGCAGATGGCGCTGGATGAACCGGTCACCGCTGCTCAGGAGGTACGCACGGCCCGCCGCGGTGCGGCCGAGAACCTGGTAGCGCAGGAGGTTGGCGACCAGCAGGGGCGGCACGGCCCAGGGCAGGGCCGGAGGCAGCCGCAGGTCCCGCATGCCCCGGCGGCCGAGGAAGTAGCGCAGCATGCTCAGCAGTCGCGCCCGGGCACAGGCGCGGCGCACCCGGGCGAAGCGGGTGAAGTGCAGGTCGCCCTGGGCTTCCACGAGGGCGTTGGCCAAGGGTGGTCCGGCCGAACCGCCGTAGCTCTGGGTGAGCAGTAAGTGGTAGTTGAGGCGGTGCTGCCGGAGTTCGTGGTCGCAGAGCCAGTCCTCGTCCACGCCCATCAGATGGCCGACGTACTTCCACAGGTGCATGAGCGCGCGCGACTCGGCACGGGTGACGCGTACCCCGAGCAAGCGGACTCCGAGGAGCTGGACCGCGTTGAACAGGCCCAGGGTGGCGGCCAGATCGGACCGGTTGACCGGGAGACCCCAGCGGCCGGTGTCCCAGCGGCCGCCGCGCTCGACCTGGTGGTTGACCAGGGCGTGCATGAGGCGGATGTGCACCGTGAGGTGGAAGCCGCGTCCGGTGCGGCGCATGGCGTCGTGGCCGGTGACCGCGGTCGCCCACTGCTGGGTCTCGGCGATCCTGCGCAGGGCGGAACCGCCGGTCAGACCGCCCGTCTCGACCAGAAGACGCGGTGGTCCGTCGAACCGGTAGGAACCGATCAGCGCGAGCTGCATCATGACGTCGGCGGCGTTGCGGCCGAATCTGCGGGCCACCCGCCCGCCCTCGTCGACCAGGTCGAAGTCCACCCAGTCCGGCACCGGATCGACCGCGGCGAAGAAGTCCCTCAGCGCCCGCGGTGGGTTCGGCACCGTGTCGATGCCGTCGGCGAGCGCACGGCGGAACTGTGTCATCGTCACCTTGCCCGGATGCGCGGTGTCGGTGATGCGCAGGGCGTCGGCCAACGCGGCGCCGTTCTCGTCGCGCGCTGTCAGCCGCTCTCCTATGGTGGCGAGCAGCCGCTCGTCCACACCGCCCCGTCCCACCAGCAGCAGGCGCAGCGGCCTCCCCCTGCGCCGGTTGAGCCGCTCGGTCTCGCGGAAACGCCGGGGATACGGGAACGGGTGCGGATGCGGGTACGGGTGCGTCGTCGTGTCACTCGGCCTGACAGAGGTATCACGCTGTGACGGCTCGTGTGCGACCATGGGTCGATGCTGACGGCCTGTCGTACTCGCGTTCAATTCGCCTTCTGACGCCCATGCCGCCGCCCCGCCGGAGCCCTCGGCGCACCGCGGGCGCTCGCGTTTCCCCGCGCAGAACACCGCGCCAGGAGCGGTCCCGGGCCATGGTGGGACGCATCCTGGACGCCGGCGGGCAGGTCCTGGCGGAGCACGGCTACGAGGGCGCCTCGACCAGCCGCATCGCGGCGGCGGCCGGGATCAGTCCCGGCTCGCTGTACCAGTACTTCCCCCACAAGGACGCGATCGTCCTGTCGGTGTTGGAACGCTACAGCGACACCCTTGTCTCCAGCGTCACCGCCCGGATGACCGGCCAGTTCGAGCAACCCGCGCCCGTGATCGTCCGGTCCACCCTCGCCACCCTGCTCGACGGGCTCGACGTGGCACCGCCGTTCCTCCGCGCGGCCGTCGAGCACGGTCCGCGGCTCGACGACGGCCGCGCGCTACGGGCCTTCGAGGAGCGCATCGGTGAGCTGGTCCTGGCCTATCTGACGACACAGCGCCCCGGTCTGCGCCCGGACACCCCCCTGGACACGGCGGTGTGGATGCTGGTGCGCACGGTCGAACACCTCACCGTGCGCTATCTGCTGGACCGGCCGCCCATCCCGCGGGAGCGGTTCCTGACGGAGCTCACCCATCTCGCGCTGAACTACCTCAGACCGACGTCATGACGGCCCGTCCGTACGGTGGGTGGCCATGGGCTGTGCATCTGCGCCACGACGTTGACTCCGGTCGGCTGATCGACCGCCGCTCCGGCCCCAACTGCTTCGGCCCGGCGCGGGATTGACCGGGCGTGAGAGAGCCCACCGTCCCTGGCCGTGATCGTGAAGCCCCGGTAGGTTGCCGATCATGTCTGACGGAATCGAGTGGATACATGAGGCCCTGAACGGGTGGGGTTTCCAGCTGGTCGCGCTGAAGGACGCCGGGGTCGAGGAGCTCGCGGTGATGCTGGGCGCGGAGCCGGGCACCGTCATGGCCGCGCCCGCCTTCAACGCCCTGGTGGCCGCCGCCGGTTCGACGGTGCGGCTGCCGGACCTCGCCCGGCTGGGCACCTGCGGCGGGTGGGCGTTCGCGTTCGAGACCGGAGGAGGCGTCTTCCGGCTCGACCGGGACCACCTGAGTCACCTGTGGGAGGGCCGCACCTATGTGCGCGTCAGCGACACCATGATGGACCCACCGACGCTCCACGCCGTCGTGGACGGTGCGTGGGACTGGAGGTACTTCGACGGCGTGGTCCACGAACAGGTCAGAGCCGATCACCCGCTCACCGCGCGCATGACCGCCGAGATCGGGCTCGGCGGCGCCGTACCCGACCCCGACTTCCCCGACGACCCCGACGAGTGGGCCCTGTACGTCCCGGCCATGGCCGATGTGTACCGGCTGTTCGGCGAGCACTACGGGCTGACCCTCCCGCGCCTGGCCATCGGTGAGCCGTACCACTACGGGAACACCGAGCTGTACGGGGTGTTCACCGCGCCACGCACCCTGCCGGACGGACGGCCGAACCCCAAGTACGAGAGTGTCCCGCGGCCCTGACCGAAGCACCCGTCGGACTCCCGTCACCACTCGCGTACCCTGCTCCCCGTGCCGCCAGCCTCCTCCCGCCTCCGTCGTGTCGCCGTGCTCGTGCTCGAGGGGGCGAAGCCGCTCGATGTCGGCATTCCCGCGCAGGTGTTCACCACCCGCGCGAGCATGCCGTACGAGGTGCGGGTGTGCGGCGCGGCACCGGGGCTCGTGACCGGCGGGGACGGTCTGGCGTACCACGTCGCCCACGGTCTCGACGCGCTCGCCTGGGCCGACATCGTCTTCGTCCCCGGCTACCGGTTCCCCGACCGCGAGGACCCGCCACGGGCCGTCGTCGACGCGCTGGTCGCCGCCCACGACGGGGGCGCCCGGCTCGCCGCCATCTCGACGGGCGCCTTCGCCCTCGCCGCCACGGGCCTGCTCGACGACAGGCGCGCCACGACGCACTGGCACTACACACGGGCGCTGGCGGAGAAGTATCCGCTGGTGCGGGTCGACGAGAACGTCCTGTTCGTCGACGAGGGCAGCGTACTGACCTCCGCCGGCGCCGCCTCGGGCATCGACCTGTGCCTGCACATACTCCGCGGCGACCTCGGGGTCGCCGCGTCGAACCACGCGGCCCGGCGCCTGGTCGCGGCCCCCTACCGCAGCGGCGGCCAGGCACAGTACGTGCCGCGCAGCGTGCCCGAGCCGCTCGGCGAACGGTTCGCCGCCACCCGCGAATGGGCGCTGCACCGGCTCGGCGAGTCCCTCACCCTGGAGATGCTCGCCCGGCATGCGGCGGTGTCGCCGCGCACGTTCTCGCGGCGCTTCGTCGAGGACACGGGGTACACACCGATGCAGTGGGTCATGCGCGCCCGCGTCGACAGGTCCCGTGAGCTGCTGGAGCGTTCCGAGCTGAGCGTCGAGCAGATCGCCGCCGACGTCGGTCTCGGCACCGGTGCCAACCTGCGGCTGCACTTCCAGCGCATCCTCGGCACCACACCGAGCGAGTACCGGCGCACCTTCGCCCGGGGCGAGTAGCCCGCCGACGGCCCGCCACCCCCCTGGCGCGATCCTTGCGAACCGTGGCATTCATGCCGCTGTCCGGGACGGACGCCGGGCGCGAACCTGATGGCGAACGGAAGGGACACCATTCATGACTCGCATCGCCATCAACGGATTCGGCCGCATCGGACGCAATGTGCTGCGTGCCCTGCTCGAACGCAACAGCGACCTCGAGGTCGTCGCCGTCAACGACCTCACGGAGCCCGCCACCCTCGCGCGGCTGCTCGCCTACGACACGACGGCCGGCCGGCTCGGCCGCCCGGTGACCGTGGACGGCGACACCCTCGTCGTGGACGGCCGGCGTATCAAGGTGCTCGCCGAGCGCGAGCCGGCGCAGCTGCCCTGGGCCGAACTCGGCGTCGACATCGTGCTGGAGGCGACCGGCCGCTTCACCTCGGCCAAGGCCGCCCGCGCCCACCTCGACGCCGGCGCGCGGAAGGTGCTCGTCAGCGCGCCGTCCGACGGCGCCGACGTCACCCTCGCGTACGGCGTGAACAACGACGCGTACGACCCGGCCGTGCACACGATCGTCTCGAACGCCTCCTGCACGACCAACGCGCTCGCGCCGCTGGCCGCGGTGCTCGACGAACTCGCCGGCATCGAGCACGGCTTCATGACGACGGTGCACGCCTACACGCAGGAGCAGAACCTGCAGGACGGGCCGCACCGCGACGCCCGCCGCGCCCGCGCCGCCGCCGTCAACATCGTGCCGACCACGACGGGCGCCGCCAAGGCGATCGGCCTGGTGCTGCCGAACCTCGACGGCAAGCTGTCGGGCGACTCGATCCGGGTACCGGTCCCGGTGGGCTCGATCGTCGAGCTCAACACGACGGTCGCGCGCGACGTGACGCGTGACGACGTGCTGGCGGCGTACCGCGCCGCGGCGGAGGGGCCGCTCGCCGGCGTCCTGGAGTACTCCGACGACCCGCTCGTGTCGGCCGACATCACGGGCAACCCGGCCTCGTCCGTCTTCGACTCGGCCCTGACCCGCGTGGACGGCCGCCACATCAAGGTGGTCGCCTGGTACGACAACGAGTGGGGCTTCTCGAACCGCGTGATCGACACGCTCGAACTCCTCGCCGGCCGCTGACCCGACGCCGGCAGGTCATGCAGGTCACGCCGGGGCCCTCCCGCCGAGGAGCGCCCCGGCCGCGGCCTGCGCCCACCGCGCCGGGCCGGAGCACGGTGATCCGTACTCGGCGGCGGTCGGCCGGTGGTCGACGGGCCGGTTACACCGGCCCTGTGCCTTGCAGGTACGCCCCCCGCGCGGCGGCCGCGGCGGCCGCGGCGGCCCGGTCCGCGGCGGCTTCGTCGAGGGGGGCGCCGCTGGTCAGCAGGCGGTAGCAGAGAGGCGCGGAGACAGCACGGACAGCCTCGTGCGGGTCGGTGCCCTCGGGTACCTCGCCCCGGGCGACGGCCTGCTGGACGCAGGGAGCCCACTCCTTGACGCGGATGTCGTAGAAGCGGTGCAGGGCCTCGGCCGTTCTCGCCTCGCAGGTGGCGGCCGCGATCACGGCCTTGAACAGTGCCCCCTGCCGCGGATCGGCCAAGAAACCCTCGGCCGGCGTGCAGGCCTTGCCCGCGGCCGTGTCGGCGGCCGAGGCCGGTCCCGCCGCCCACGTGCCCGAGGCGCCCAGCGTGATCAGGAAACTGCACGACGGCTACCACTGACACTCCGGACGCGCCGTCCCCCGTGCAACAGACGTCGGCATCGCAGGACCGGATGTGCCGGAGGTCTCTCAACCGCCCACCAGGGCGACCAGCTTGACGAAGACCAGGTCCGGATCGACGGTGAGATCGACGACTTCGTCGAGGTCCTCGACCTGGCGGTCGCCGGCCAGCACGAAGAACCCGTTGGACAGGAAGGCTCGCTGGGCTGTCTCGGCCTGGCGCTCCCAGTCGATGCGGCGGGGCTCGCGGAGCCGGTAGCCGTTCAGCTCGGTCTCGGCGTCGTCGGGGCGGACGAGGCCGTTGAAGCGGTTGCCCGGGCGGGCGTTGTACCGGGTGACCTCCTCGCGTACCCGGAGCCTGATCAGCTCCCGTACGGTCATCCGTTCCGGCAGCCCGGTGACTTCCCACTCGGCGACCGGGCGGCCCGTCGCGGTCTCGTCCCGGAACTTCACCGTGGCCATCAAGCACCTCGCTCGATCTGTACGAGGATGGACTCGTCGGTGATCTCGGTGTCGGCGGCGAGCAGGAACGCCTTGCTGAGGATCAGGGAGAGCCGGTCGTCCTCGAACGGCAGGAACACCTTGCCGTTCCCCGGGCGCCGTGCCGGGACGATGCACAGGTAGCTGTCGTCCGGTTCCATCAGGATGTTGGCCGAGCCCAGGTGGATCCGGTACGTGCGCAGATCGCCGCGGACGGTCAGGAAGCGGCCGTCGAGCGCGCACCGGTCGGCGATCTTCAGGCGCGGCAGGATCCGTTGCAGGGCTTCCCGGCGCGCCTCGGCGCTCTCCGTCAGCGCCGCGAAGGAGGCCCGCTCCCAGTAGGTGCGCCCAGGGCCGCCGTCGTTCCAGTCGGGATCGGCGGCGATCGAGGTCACGCCGACGAAGAGGTCCACGTCGCGCATCGCCTCGCTGAACAGCAGCGGGGGCACGTCGGCCAGCGGTGCCTCACGCCAGGCGCCCTCCACCCGGCGTTCGAAGCGCACCCGGTCGGTCGAGGCGAGTTCCTCGTCGCCCGACCAGTCGGCCCAGGAGTGGAAGAAGTGGACCCGCCACTCCCCCGCCGCGAGGGTGCGCTCGGCCGCGTCGCCGTCCCCTCCGTCCCAGGGGCCGAGCCGGTCGCTCCGCCATCCCCTGGTCCGGAACAGGGCACGCATCGTGCGGTAGCGGACGAGGTGCGCGGCGAAGCGGTTGGAGTACACGCGGGTCTGCTCCTCGGCCGGGGTGAGGAGGTATATCTCGCGGAACGCCTGCTTGAAGGGCTGCCGTATGCGCCGCTCGGTGAGCAGGTCACGCCAGGCCCGTACGGTGTGGAGGTCGGAGCGGAGCGGGTGCCAGAGCCGTACGGAGGCGTCGTCGGGCGCGTCGGGAAGGTGTTCGCCCGTCTCGGGGAGTACGGCCCGCCACTCGCCGGGTGCGATCTCGATTTCCCAGATCAGCCGGCGCACCAGGGTCCGGGCGAGGGGGTGCCCGGCCAGCTCGGTGCGCCACCAGCCGTACGGGTGGACGGCGTCGACGGTGAATCCGCCCTCCATCGCACGTAGCAGAGTGGCGAGTTGGGCATCCACGCGCTTCACCAGGTCACGCAGCTCCTTGACCAGGGCGGCGTGGTCGCGGCGGACCGGCGCCGGGACACCGCGCAGCGGGCGGCCGTCCTTCTCCCAGGTCAGTGTGGCGGTCTCGGCGACCGTGACGACGGCCTCGTAGTCGCCGGCCGTCCGGCGCAGGACGCCGCCCGCGACGGAGCCACTGGTGGATACGGTGTCGAACCCCAGCCTCGGCAGCCGCAGCGCCACGTCGGTGCGCTCGGCCAGGGCCGCGTCGGCCTTCTTGAGCATCTTGTCGAGCTGCTTGGGCACCCCGGCGTGCCGGACGGTACGGCGCACGGTACGGATCGCGGCCACCAGCTCGGGCGTCGGGAAGTCCTGCGCGGCGCGGACCACCTCGTACAGCAGGGCCTGCGACGGAAGCGTCCGCGCCGTCGTCGGGGCGAGGGCGACGCCGGGCAGCAGCCGCTCGAACAGCTCCGGCAGCCAGGGCTCGTCGCGCAGCAGCGCCACCCGCACGGCCTGTCCGAGCGAAGTGACCTCCCGGTCCGTGAACGCCTTGTCCGCCCGGTAGGGGATCTCCCCGGCCCGGATCGCGTCGGTGCGGTCGGCCGCCGCTTCCAGCGCGCGGCGGGCGAACGCCACGTAGGCGGGGCTGTCGGCCGCCCCGCGCCACGCGGGCGCGAGCGGCGAGTCGAACCTGCTGCCCCGGTCGATGCCGGACAGCAGCGTCTGTTCGGCCGCGGGCAGGGCGGCGACGACGGCGATCTCGTCGGCGACGATGGGGCCCACCTCACGGGAGAGGTGCGCCACGGCCGCGCGCAGTGTCCCGGCACCGGCGAAGCCCGCGATCGCGAGCAGCGCGTACGGCTGGCGCACGGTGTCCTTGTCCAGCCAGAACCCGACCAGGGCGCGGGCCGGTTCGGACACGTCGGGCAGCGGCCCGGTGCAGTGCTCCAGTGCGTCCAGGCCCAGGGTGAGGTCCGCCCAACCGCTCTCCTCGCACTCTTCGACGAGCGCCTCGAACATCCGGCGGCACGCGTCGGGCGTATAACGCGGCCGCCGTTCCCTGGCCGCGCCCCTGACCGCGCAGCGGACCGTCGTCATCGTGCGCGTGGCCGGGGCGTCCACCCGGTACGCCGCCACGAGCAGGCTGCCGAGTTCCTCGTCGGAGATCTGTGACAGATCCGGGTGCCCGTCCTCGTCATCGTCGTCGAGGGTGAAGTCCGGGTCGGTCAGCGCGCACATCAGCCGGGCCGCGAGGTCCATCAGGCGCACCTCGCGATCCGACGGCGAGGCGTTGTACGGGATTCGGCCACCAAGGCGTCGTACAGCATGGCGGGATGATGACAGAGGGGACTGACATCGCGATCGGTTCGCAGGCAACGGCCGAAGCGGACGCCGGTCCCAGGATCAGCCCCTGACGTCTCGACGTCTCACATCGTGATATTCGCTTTCCGGAAAATAAGATGCCTGAGATCGTTACGGTGCCCGTACAGTCCGCACGGTCTTCGGCGAGGGGGATGTGAGCGGAGGTCCGGGCCCTCGGCGACCGATCTCCACCTCGCGCGAAAGACCGAGCAATGCCCGCACCAGCCACAGCCACAGCCACAGGCTCAGCCCAGGCGCCCGTCAATCCGCGGTCCCGCGTCCTCATCGCCAGCCTCATCGGCACGACGATCGAGTTCTACGACTTCTACATCTACGCGACCGCCGCCGTACTGGTCTTCCCCACCCTCTTCTTCCCGAGCGGTGACCCGACCACGGCGCTGCTGTCCTCGTTCGCCGTCTTCGGCGCCGCGATGGTCGCCCGCCCGATCGGGGCCATCGTCTTCGGACACCTCGGCGACCGGCTCGGCCGCAAACGGACGCTGGTGGTCTCGCTGCTGACCATGGGGCTCGCCACGTTCCTCATCGGCCTCCTGCCCACCTACGCGCAGGCCGGCTGGATCGCCACCGCACTGCTCGTACTGATGCGGCTCGCGCAGGGCTTCGCACTCGGCGGCGAGTGGAGTGGTGCCGCGCTGGTCGCGACCGAGAACGCGCCCCGCGGCAAGCGCGCCCTGTACGGCACCTTCCCGCAGCTGGGCGCCCCGCTCGGCTTCATCATCGGCAACGGCCTGTTCCTGATCATCGGAGCGCTGCTGCCGTCCGAGGCGGGCGCCGACCCCACGCAACCCTCCGACGCCTTCACCAGCTGGGGCTGGCGCATCCCGTTCCTGTTCTCCGCCGTGATGGTCGTGATCGGCCTGTGGGTGCGGTCGCGGCTCGTGGAGTCGGCGGTCTTCGCCAAGACCCAGGAGGCCGGGAAGGTGCGGAAGCTGCCGCTGGCCACCGTGGCCCGCGACCACTGGAAGCAGCTGATCCTCGGCACCTTCATCATGCTGGCGACGTACGTGCTCTTCTATCTGATGACCACGTTCTCGCTGAGCTACGGACGCACCGCGAAGGACGCGGCCGTGCCCGGACTGGGCTACAGCTACACCACCTTCGTCCTGATGATGATTTTCGGGGTGCTGTTCTTCGCCGTGTTCACCCTCGTCTCCGGCCCGCTCGCCGACAGGTACGGGCGGCGCACCACCCTGATCTGGATCACCGCCGCGATCGTGGTCTTCGGCCTGGTCTGGGTGCCCCTGATCGGCCTGGGCACGCTCGGCGTGGTGCTGTGGCTCGTGCTCGGCTTCACCTTGATGGGCATGACGTTCGGGCCGATGGGCGCGCTGCTGCCCGAGCTGTTCCCGACGAGCGTGCGCTACACCGGATCCGGCATCTCGTACAACGTCAGCTCGATCCTCGGTGCGGCCGTCGCCCCGTTCATCGCGGTGGCGCTGTGGGAGGCCGGTGACGGCTCGCCCTGGCTGGTCGGCGTCTACCTCTCCGCGATGGCCGTGCTGACGCTGACCGCGCTCCTCCTCGGCAAGGAGACCAAGGACGTCTCCCTGGACGACGGCGAGGGCGCCCCCGCCGACGACGTCACCCGCGCCGCGGCCGCCTCCTCCGCCCCCTGATTCCGATACGCCTACGCCTGTGGGCCGCCTCCGTAAGGGGGGCGGCCCACAGGCGGGTCCGAGGGGACGTGGGTGCTCGTGGGCGGGATGGCGATGGGCCCGGCCCAGGCGTGAGAATCGGTAGTGAGGACCCAGCGCTTCCCACCGAGGAGTACGTCCGAAGGAGTTCCGCCATGCCGACACAGGAACCCGCACAGCACCCCACGGCCGAGCTCGACACCCGCTACAGCTCCGCGCTCAAGTCCCGCCCGGGCGCCGCGGACGTCACCGCCTCCGAGTGGGCCGAGGCCCAACGGCAGTTGGAGGCGGCGGAGATCTTCTGGGTGTCCACGGTGCGACCCGACGGGCGGCTGCACGTCACGCCCGTGATCGCGGCCTGGCACAACGGCGTGCTGTACTTCTCCACCGGGCCGGGAGAGCAGAAGGCGAGGAACCTCGCTCGAGACGCGCACTGCGCACTGACCACCGGAAGCAACTCGCTCACCGAAGGACTCGACCTCGTCATCGAGGGCAGGGCGGAGCCGGTCGCCGATCCGGCGGTGCTGGAGGAGGTGATCACGGCGTACGAGGCCAAGTACGGGCCGCACATCACCTCGCCCGAGGGCGCCTTCCACGGGATCGGGGACGCCTTCCGCAAGGGGGACGCAGTGCTGTTCGCGGTGGCCCCGGCCACGGCGTACGGCTTCGGCCGGGACAACGGGGTGTTCTCCCATACGCGATGGGCCTTCCGAGCCTGACTGTGTGGGGCGACTCGAGAAGCCCGGCATCAGTCGCCGGCCGCCCCCCTCGACGCGGAGGTCCCGGAGGGTGGCCGGTGTGCCCGGGGAACGGCTTCCTGGCGGCGCAGGGTGGTAGCCCGCTCGACACGTGACAGTTTCACGGCATTGCGCACGGCGTACAGCCCGGTGACGAGGCCGCCGTCGACGCGTACCGCCAGGACCGTGTCGATCCGGCCGTTGAGCCGGAGAATCAGCGCCGGGCAGCCGTTGACCTGCGCCGGCTGCAGTGCTGCCGCGGCGCCGAACCTGCCCAGCCCGGCCACCAGTCGAGCCACCGGGCCGGCTCCCACGACGGGTTCCAGCACGGCCTGCACGACTCCGCCACCGTCACCCAGGAGCACGACATCCGGCGCGAGTATGTCGAGCAGGCCTTGCAGATCGCCCGTCTCGACCGCCCGCTGGAACGCCGTGAGCGCTGCCCGGGTGACGGCCGGAGAGACGACCTCGCGCGGCCGGCGCGCCGCGACGTGCCGCCGCGCCCGGTGCGCGATCTGGCGGACCGCGGCCGGGCTCTTGCCGACGGCCTCCGCGATCTCGTCGTACTCCAGACCGAAGACCTCGCGGAGCACGAACACCGCCCGCTCGGTGGGCGTGAGCGTCTCCAGCACCAGCAGCATCGCCATGGAGACGCTGTCGGCCAGCTCGATGTCCTCGGCCACGTCGGGCGTGGTGAGCAGCGGCTCGGGCAGCCAGGGGCCGACGTAGGACTCCTTGCGCCGGCGGAGTGTGCGCAGTCGGCCCAGCGCCTGCCGAGTGGTGATGCGGACCAGGTAGGCGCGCGGGTCGTGCACGGTGTGGGGATCGACGCCCGCCCGACGCAGCCAGGCCTCCTGGAGGATGTCCTCCGCGTCGGCGGCCGAGCCGAGCATCTCGTAGGCGACGGTGAACAGGAGGTTGCGGTGGGCGACGAACGCCTCGGTGGCACGGTCGCCGCGGCCGTCCCGGGCGAGCGGCTCGGCTGCGCCCCGTGCTAGCTCGTCGCGCTCGCCCATGACTGGCTCCTGTCCGTCGCCTGTTCGCTGTCGGCCATGACGCACACAGGACGCCGGTCCCCGCCCCCCTGTGACACCCAGCCTCGGTGGCGTACGTCACATCACCGCGCTGTCACAGGGACCGGAGCGGCGGCATCTCCATGTCCGTCACGACGCCGGGCGGACGACCCGTGCGGTACGCACCCTCCAGAGGCGAGGACGGAAATCATGGAAGCTCGTTTCAACCTGTTCGACAGCCCGACGGCCGCGAAGATCGCGAAGCGGTTCTTCAACGTCTCGTCGGTCCTGGAGCAGTCGACGTTGCCGAAGACCCTGAGGGAGCTGGTGGAGCTGCGGGTCGGCCAGCTCAACGGCTGCGGCTTCTGCGTCGACGTCCATACCAAGGAGGCGGCGGCCGCCGGTGAAACCGCGCTCCGGCTCAACCTGGTCGCCGCCTGGCGCCACAGCACCGTGTTCACCGAGGCCGAGCGGGCCGCGCTGGCGCTCGCCGAGGAGGGCACCCGGCTCGGCGACCACGGCGTGTCCGACGAGACCTGGGCCGCGGTGCGCAAGCACTACGACGACGACCAGGTCGGCTCGCTGGTCTGCCTGGTCGCCCTGATCAACGCGGCCACCCGGATGAACGTGATCGTGCACAACCCGGGTGGTTCGTACGAGCCCGGCATGTTCGCCGGTGTGTCCGACTGACCGGCGGACGAGGCGTGGACCGGCCCGGGACTGCCACCCCCGGGCCGGGTCCGCCCCTGGTCCCGCTGATCGACGCGTATGCGCTCAGCCCTGCTGCGGACTGTCCGGACGGGCCGTGTGATCGGGATGCCTGACGGTGCGGCGGGCCTCCTTCATCTCGGCCTCGTACAGGTGGTCACGGCCGTCGACGAGGTCGGCGAGGGCCTGGCGCTCGAGATCCCTGAACGGCTCGTAGTACGTGCGGTCGTACGCCTCGACGATCTGGAACGTCCAGTGCCCGGGGATGACGTTGCGGCCCAGGATCTCCTGCTGGACGCGGTCGGCCCAGGCGCCGTGGCCGGCCTTGCGCAGCAGTTCCACGGCCCGGTCCAGTTCCAGGTCGGCGCTTCCGGTCAACTGGTGGAAGGCGTACAGGTGGCCGCGGGCCCGCTCGGTCGTCTCCAGCGACTTGGACAGCGAACCGAGGGCTTCCACCGTCTCGTCGCTGACCCCGTCGGGGCGCCGGTGGGCGCGGTCCGGGCCGTCCTCGTGGTGACTCATGACCTGTTGGGTCCCCGGGCCACAGGGGGATACACCCGGCTCGAGGAACAAGCGCCCGATCAGCCCGCTCCGGGTCCGCGCCGGTCGCCCGTCGAACGGCCCCTCCCACCCCGTACATCGGCCCCTCACACGCCCGTACGCTCCCAGCCGCGCCGCGGTGCTCGCGCCCCGAGCCGGGTGTCGCGGCTGCGGTAGACGACGTAGGGGCGGGTCAGATAGCCCAGCGGGGCGGTGAGCATGTGGACGAGCCGGGTGAAGGGCCAGAACGCGAACAGCAGCATGGCGCTGAGCGCGTGCAGCTGGAACAGCACCGGGACACCGGTCATCAGGTCCGGGTCGGGCTGCAGCAGGAAGATGGAGCGGAACCAGGGCGAGACGGTCTGCCGGTAGTCGTAACCGCCGCCGGCGATGTTCGCGGCCACGGTGGCGGCCAGTCCCAGCCCGATGGTCAGGGTCAGGGAGACGTACATGGCCTTGTCGTTGCGGGTGGTGGCCGAGAAGACCGGGCCGACCGTGCGGCGCCGGAAGACGAGGATGACCAGTCCGCCGACGGTGGCGACGCCGGCGATCGTGCCGAGGACGACCGCCGCGACATGGTAGACGTCCTCGCTGATGCCGGCCGCGTCGGTCCAGCTCTCCGGGATGACCAGGCCGCCGATGTGGCCGAGGAGCACGACGAGGATGCCGAAGTGGAACAGCGGGCTGCCGATGCGCAGCAGGCGCCGTTCGTAGAGCTGGGAGGAGCGGGTGGTCCAGCCGAACTTGTCGTAGCGGTAGCGCCAGACGTGGCCGAGGACGAACACCGCGAGGCAGACGTAGGGCAGGACGACCCACAGCAGGATGCCGCCGGTGCCGGTCTGGAACGCGAGCGGGACGGAGGGCGTCTGTGCGGTCATCGCGGGCCTCCTACGACCGGGTCGGGCAGGAAGACGGGGGATGCGGGGGACGAAGGCGATGCGTACGGGTCGAGGCCGACCTGTTCCTCGGGCGGGCCCTGGGCGGCCAGGCGGGCGACGGCCGCACGCTCGTCGCCCGCGAGGGCGGGCAGCGTGGCGGAGACGGAGTCCAGGACATGCGCCCAGGGCGAGTCGGCGTCGCGCAGGGCCAGGCGCAGCAGCTCCAGGCCGGCGCGGTGTTCGGTGAGCAGCCGGTGACCGGTCGGGGGGTCGGTGGCGGCGAACTCGAGGACCACGGCGAGGTGGTCGGGCAGCTCGTCGTCGCTCAGCCGCCGGCCGGCCTCGGCGTAGGTCTGCTTCAGGCGCAGCAGGGCGATACCCCGTTTCCGGGTGTCACCGTGCGCGTAGTAGGTCAGGTACGGGCAGCAGCGCTTGCGGTGGTCGAGGGTGGCGACGTACTCGGCGGCCAGGTCCGGCAGCGGGGTACGGGAGGCGTGCTCGGCGAACGCCTCGAGGGGGTCCCCGACCGGCTTCGGCTGGGTGGCGGCGACCCTGAGAGCCAGAGTCAGGTACTCGGGGAACTGTTCGTCGGGGTAGGCCAGCAGCAGCGACTGCGCCTGCCAGGCGAGGGCGTTGCGGGCGTGGACGGCGGACGGCCTCATGACGCGCCGCCCTTGTCGCCGCCCCTGCCGCCGCCCCTGCCGCCATCCGCGGCACCGTCCCTGTAGCCGTCCTCGGCGCCGTCCTCGGCGGGTGGGAAGAGCCCCGGAGGTTTGCCCTTGCCGTCCCAGTTGAGGAGGTTGACTCGCGTCGCCTTGTCAGTCGGGGCGGCCGGCGCGTCGGACGTCTGCCGGTCGCGCAGGGCCCGGTAGTTCTCCACCGCGATCGGGGCGGCGCCGCCGGAGGTCTCCCCGAACGGACCGGAACCCCCCATGCCGGGCCCGCCCTCGTAGTCCAGACTGCACTCGGTCACCGACTCCTCCAGTTCGTGGGCCTGTTCGGCGTGGGCGGGCGGGATGACGTACCGCTCGTCGTACTTGGCGAGCGCCAGCAGCCGGTACATGTCGTACATCTGCTCCTCCCCCATGCCGACCGCCTCCGGGATCGCGGCGTCCGGTGCGCGGCCGAGGTTGATGTCGCGCATGTACGAGCGCATCGCGGCCAGCCGGCGCAGCACCGCGTCCACGGGCGCCGGATCGCCCGCGGTGAAGAGCTGGGCCAGGTAGTCGACGGGGATACGCAGGGCGTCGACGGCGGCGAAGAGGGTGCCGTGGTCCTCCGCGTCCCGGCCGGTGCCGCGGACGGCGTCGACCACCGGGGACAGCGGGGGGATGTACCAGACCATGGGCAGCGTGCGGTACTCGGGATGCAGCGGCAGCGCGACCTTGTACGTGTTGATCAGGGCGTACACCGGGGAGCGCCGGGCGGCCTCGATCCAGTCCCACGGGATGCCCGCCTGCTCCGCGTGGGCGGCGACCCGCGGGTCGTGCGGGTCGAGGAAGACCTGCCGCTGGGCCTCGTACAAGCCCGTCTCGTCGGGTGTGGCGGCGGCTTCGAGGACGCGGTCGGCGTCGTACAGGACCAGGCCGATGTAGCGCAGCCGGCCGACGCAGGTCTCGGAGCAGACGGTGGGCAGGCCGACCTCGACGCGGGGAAAGCAGAAGGTGCACTTCTCGGCCTTGCCGGTGCGGTGGTTGAAGTAGACCTTCTTGTACGGGCAGCCGGTCACGCACATCCGCCAGCCGCGGCAGCGGTCCTGGTCCACCAGGACGATGCCGTCCTCGCTCCGCTTGTAGATCGCGCCCGACGGGCAGGAGGCCGCGCAGGACGGGTTGAGGCAGTGCTCGCAGATGCGCGGGAGGTAGAACATGAAGGTCTGCTCGAACTCGAGCCTGATCTTCTCCGAGACCTGGTTCAGCAGGACGTCCCGTTCGCTCGTCGCGGCCGATCCGCCGAGGTCGTCGTCCCAGTTCGCCGACCAGGTGATCTTCATGTCCTTGCCGCTGATCAGGGACTTGGGGCGGGCGACCGGGGTGTGTTCCTGGAGCGGGGCGTTGGTCAGGGTCTCGTAGTCGTACGTCCACGGCTCGTAGTAGTCGTCGAGGGTCGGCAGCACCGGGTTGGAGAAGATCTCGATCAGCTTCTTGAACCGGCCGCCGGCCTTGAGCGCCAGCCTGCCGCGCCTGTTCAGTTCCCAGCCGCCCTTCCAGGTGGCCTGGTCCTCGTAGCGGCGCGGATGGCCCTGGCCGGGGCGGGTCTCGACGTTGTTGAACCACACGTACTCGACGCCGGTGCGGTTGGTCCACGCCTGTTTGCAGGTGACCGAGCAGGTGTGGCAGCCGATGCACTTGTCGAGGTTCATCACCATCGCCATCTGGGCCATGACGCGCATGTCAGTACTCCACCTCCTGGTTCGTACGGCGCCGGATGACGGTGACCTCGTCGCGCTGGTTGCCGGTCGGGCCGAGGTAGTTGAAGGCGTACGAGAGCTGGGCGTAGCCGCCGATCAGATGGGTCGGCTTGATGAGCAGGCGGGTGAGGGAGTTGTGGATGCCGCCGCGGCGGCCGGTGGTCTCGGTGCGGGGCACGTCGATCAGCCGGTCCTGGGCGTGGTGCATGTAGACGGTGCCCTCGGGCATGCGGTGCGAGACGACGGCGCGGGCGGCGACCACGCCGTTGCGGTTGACCGCCTCGATCCAGTCGTTGTCGCTCACTCCGGCCCTGTCGGCGTCCTGCGTGCTCATCCAGATCGTCGGGCCGCCCCGGGACAGGGAGAGCATGAACAGGTTGTCCTGGTACTCGGAGTGGATCGACCACTTGTTGTGCGGGGTGAGGTAGCGGACGGTCAGGCCCAGTTCCCCGACGTTCCCGAGCGGCGGCTCCTCGAACAGGGCGTGCATGTCCAACGGGGGCCGGTAGACGGGCAGTTGCTCGCCCAGCGCGGCCATCCAGTCGTGGTCGAGGTAGAAGTGCTGCCGGCCGGTGAGGGTGTGCCAGGGCTTCAGTCGCTCCACGTTGACCGTGAACGGGGAGTAGCGGCGCCCGCCCGTCTCCGAGCCGGACCACTCCGGTGAGGTGATGACCGGCACCGGGGCCGCCTGGGTGTCGGCGAAGGTGATCTGTTTGCCCTCGTGCTCGGCTGCCAGGTCCGCGAGCCGGGTGCCGGTGCGGGCCTCGAGGGTGCGGTAGCCCTGGGTGGCCAGGTGCCCGTTGGTGGTGCCGGACAGGGCCAGGATCGCCTCGCAGGCGTGCACGTCCCGGGCGAGCGACGGCCGTCCGTCGGCCGGTCCCCCGCGCACGGTGCCGTTCTTGTGCCGCAGGTACTCCACCTCGCGGCCGAGCCGGAAGGTGACGCCCTTGGTGGCGGCGCCGAGGGAGTCCAGCAGGGGGCCGAGCGCGCCCATCTTGTCGGCGACGGCGGCATAGTCCCGCTCGACCGTCACGAGCTTCGGCATCGTACGGCCCGGTACCGGCTCGCACTCCCCCGCCTTCCAGTCGCGCACCCGGCCGTGCGGGGTCGCCAGTTCGTCGGGGGTGTCGTGCAGCAGCGGGGCGGCGACCACGTCCGTACGGGTGCCGAGGTGACCGGCGGCCTGGCGGCTGAACTCCGCGGCGAGCGCCCGGAAGGCGTCCCAGTCGGTGCGGGTCTGCCAGGGCGGGGGGATCGCCGGGTTGAAGGCGTGCACGAAGGGGTGCATGTCCGTGCTGGAGAGGTCGTGCTTCTCGTACCAGGTCGCGGCGGGCAGCACGATGTCGGAGTAGACGGTCGTGCTGGTCATCCGGAAGTCCAGCGTCAGCAGCAGGTCGAGCTTTCCGGTCGGGGCCTCCTCCCGCCACACCACGTCGCGCGGGCGCGCTTCGGGCGGTGCCTCGGCGGCCCGTACGGAGGAGTCGGTGCCGAGCAGGTGCTTGAGGAAGTACTCGTCCCCCTTCGCCGACGAGCCCAGCGGGTTGGCCCGCCACACCGTCAGCACGCGCGGGAAGTTCTCCGGCGCGTCCGGGTCCTCGCCCGCGAAGCGCAGCCGTCCCGCCTTGAGTTCGTCCACGACGTGGTCGGCGACGGGACGGCCCGCTGCCGCCGCCTCGTCGGCGAGGTCCAGCGGGTTGCGGTCGAAGGTCGGGTACGACGGCATCCAGCCCAGCCGCGCCGACTGCGCGATCACGTCCGCGACGGTCATCCCGGCGAACGGCCCCGTAGGTCCTTCCGCACCGGCCGCCGCGAGGGTGTCCGCGGAGAACGGGTCGTAGCGGAACTGGTCGGTGTGCAGGTACCAGTAGGCGGTCTGGATCATGAGCCGGGCCGGCCGGTTCCAGTCCGAGGCCGTCGCGAGCGCCGTGTAGCCGGTGATCGGGCGGACCTTCTCCTGGCCGACGTAGTGCGCCCAGCCGCCGCCGTTGACGCCCTGGCAGCCCGTCAGCGTCGTCAGGGTCAGGAAGGTGCGGTAGATGGTGTCGGAGTGGAACCAGTGGTTGGTGCCCGCCCCCATGACGATCATCGAACGGCCGCGGGACTCCTCGGCGTTGGCGGCGAACTCCCGGGCGACGCGTGCCGCCCGGCCCGCGTCCACTCCGGTGATCGCCGCCTGCCAGGCCGGGGTGCAGGGCTCGTCCGCGTCGTCGTAGCCCGTCGGCCACGCACCGGGCAGACCGTCGCGGGCCACGCCGTACTGGGCGAGCAGCAGGTCGTACACCGTGGTGACCAGGTGCCCGGCGATCCGCCGCACGGGGACGCCGCGCCGCAGCCGCCCCGCGCGGCCGCCGGGAGCGTCGAAGCGGGGCAGTGCGACCGTGACCGGCGCCTCGTCACCGCCTTCGGCGGACAGCGCGGGCCGGATGTCACCGAGGTCCAGGTTCCACTGGCCCGCGCCCGCCTCGCCGTAGCGGTCGCCGAGCGTTCCGCCCGGCACCGCCGGCCGGTCCGTGGCCGCGTCCAGCAGTACGGTCCGGAACTCCGCGTTCTCGGCCTGCGCGGCCTCGCCGCCCAGGTCGGCGGCGGTCAGGAACTTGCCCGGGGTGAAGGTGCCCGGCTCGCTTCCCTGCCCTTCGGCGTCGAGGACGACCAGGAAGGGAAGGTCCGTGTACTTCCTGACGTAGTCGGTGAAGTACGGCGTGGCCCGGTCGACGAAGAACTCCTTGAGGACCACGTGCCCCATGGCCATCGCCAGCGCCCCGTCGGTGCCCGGCCGGGCCGCGAGCCACTCGTCGGCGAACTTCACGTTGTCCGCGTAGTCGGGCGACACGGCGACGACCTTCTGGCCCCGGTAGCGGGCCTCCGCCATCCAGTGCGCGTCCGGCGTACGGGTCACCGGCAGGTTCGAGCCCCACATGATCAGGTATCCGGCGTCCCACCAGTCCCCCGACTCGGGTACGTCGGTCTGGTCGCCGAACACCTGCGGCGAGGCCACCGGCAGGTCGGCGTACCAGTCGTAGAACGACAGCATCGCCCCGCCGAGCAGCGAGTAGAAGCGGGCGCCGGCCGCGTGGGACACCATCGACATCGCCGGGATCGGCGAGAACCCGGCCAGCCGGTCCGGACCGTACCGTTCGATCGTGTGCACATGCGCGGCGGCGGCCAGCTCGACCGCCTCGTCCCAGCTCGCCCGGACCAGTCCGCCCCTGCCCCGGGCCGCTTTGTAGCGCCGTGCGCGCTCCGGGTCGGACACGATGTCGGCCCAGGCGGCCACCGGGTCACCGAGACGGGCCTTCGCCTCGCGGTACATCTGGAGCAGCGCCCCGCGCACATACGGGTGGCGCACCCGCGTGGGCGAGTAGGTGTACCAGGAGAAGGCGGCGCCGCGCGGGCAGCCGCGCGGTTCGTACTCGGGGCGGTCCGGGCCGACCGAGGGGTAGTCGGTCTGCTGCGCCTCCCAGGTGATGATGCCGTCCTTGACGTACACCTTCCACGAGCAGGAGCCGGTGCAGTTCACCCCGTGCGTGGAGCGCACCACCTTGTCGTACGACCAGCGGTCCCGGTAGAACGCGTCCGCCTGCCGGCCGCCCTTGCGGTGCAGGGTGCGCAGGTCGTCGGAGACCTCCGCCCGGGTGAAGAAGCGGCGGCTGCGCACCAGTGCCTCCGCCAGGTCGCCGTCCAGGTGCGCCCGGGTCGCCCGGGTCGCCCGCGTCTGCTTCCGGCTGGTCTCCCTGCTCACCGTGCCACTCCGCCCCGGGCGCCGCGGCCCGTTCGAGTTGTGATCGGTCCGGCCGCACACGACTGTACGACCGCCGTTCCGCGGAAGGCCGACAGCCACACCGAACGACGGGGGCCTGGTGGACATCGCCTGCGGGCGGGGACGGCGGCGCGTGGCCGACGGCCTGGCGGACGGGCGGCCTCAGGCGGCGTGGCCCGCGGTGTGGTGCCAGTGCCAGTGGCGCGTGCGCGGCTTGCGCTCGCCTCCCGCGGCGGCGGCGCGGACACCGGTGAGGGTGTAGCCGAGCGCGGCGGCCGCCACGATCGCGAGCAGGGCGAGGCCGAGCGCGTACGAACCGTACGCGCCGTACAGCGAGCCCATCACCAGCGGCGGTACGAAGCCGCCCAGTCCGCCCGCGGCGCCGACCACACCGGTGACCGAGCCGACCTGGTCGCCCGGGGTCAGCAGGGACACCAGGGCGAAGGTCGCCCCGCTGCCCGCGCCGAGCGCGGCGGCCATGGCGAGGAAGGCGATGGTGCCCACCGGCATCAGGGGCGGGGTGAACGACTGCACGATCGCCCCGGCCACGACCACGGCCAGTGAACCGGCCAGCACCCGGACCGGGCCCAGCCGGTCGGACAGCCAGCCGCCCGTCGGGCGCATCGCCACCGCGAGGAGCACGAACCCGGCCATGCGGCTCGCGGCGTCGGCCTGGGTCAGCCCGTAGCCGGTCCTGAGGTAGGTGGGCAGGTAGACGGAGAAGGCGACATAGCCGCCGAACGCGACCGCGTAGAGCGCGGACGCCTGCCAGGTGATGCCGAGGCGCAGGGTGGCGGCGAAGCGGCGGGCCGCCGGCTCGGTCGGCACGGCGCGGCCGGGTGCGTCACGCAGCAGCAGCGCGGCGGCCACGGCGTACACGGCCAGCACCGCGGCGGTGATCAGGAACGGGGTGGCCATGCCGCTCGCGTCGACCAGGTTCACCGTGGTCAGCGCGCTGATGGCGGTGCCGCCCATGCCCGCGCCGAAGACGCCGACGGCGAGACCGCGCCGCTCGGGCGGGAACCAGGCGTTGACGAACGGCACACCGACGGCGAACGCGGTACCGCCGATACCGAGGAAGAATCCGCCGATCAGCAGGGCGGCCAGGGAGGAGTGCCCGGCCAGCCCCAGGTAGAGCACCGGCACGATGGTGGCCGCCGACACGATCGGGAACATCGTCCGTCCGCCGAACCGGTCGGTCAGCGCGCCGACCGGGATGCGGCCCAGCGAGCCGACCACGACCGGCACCGCCACCAGCAACGACTGCTCGAACGACGACAGGCCGAGGCTGTCCTGGAAGCGGGGGCCGAGCGGACTGAGCAGGGCCCACGCCCAGAAGTTCACGGCGAAACCGACCGTGGCCAGCCCCAGCATCAGCCACGCCCGGCCCGACACCGGTGCACTACCCGTACCCGTACCCGTCCTGGGCTTCAGCGGCTGAACCATGGCTTGGCCCCTTTCCTCCCTCTTTATGGTATTGCCGCACCAAGAGGTCCACCCGCCCACGAGGAATTCGGTCACTTCTCCAGGTCGTCAGGCGGTGCGCGGGGCCACAGCGGTCACCTCTCGTGGCGGCCGCGTGTCGGCGGCCGGGTCCGTCCACGGACCGTGGTGCGCGTGGGCGGCCCGCAGATACGTCTTCAGCTGGAGCGCGGCCTGGTCGTTGTCGGCGGCCTGGGGGACGAGGAACTGCGGGATGACGATCTCGGGTGCCAGGGCGACGGGCACGGTGAGGCTGTCGTAGAGGGCCTGGGTGCGGCTGCGGACGAAGTCCCTGAGCGGAATTCCGCCGTAGAAGGAGACGGAGTGCCCTTGTTCGTACATGCTGTCGGCCGCGTGGTCGGCGGTCTCCGCCACGGCCTGCTGGGCGGGCATCGTCTGGATCGGCGCCCGCTCGGGGGTGAACCACGCGAAGTCGCCGCTCTTCTCCCCGTCGCCCAGAACGACCGCGGCCAGGTGGCGTGCGATGACCGGGGAGCAGTGGAAGCCGTCCCGGTAGGTGCCCGTGGCGAAGACGAGGCCGCGCAGGGAGCAGGTGCCGATGAGGGGGAAGCAGTCCAGCGGAACGGGGCGGGCGCCCACCATCCACTGCTGGATGCGGGAGAACCTGATGCCCTGGTCCAGCTGCTCGCACACCTGGCGCATCAGGGCGTGCAGGGAGCCGAACTCCGGGCCGGAGACGGGATCGCAGGTGAGGAGGTTCGAGGCCCCGACGTACTGCTCCCCCAGCGGGTTGAGGGGCACGACGTGCAGACCGCAGGTGGCGGCGCGGTTCGGTGTGCGCAGCACGTGGCGGGCTCCGGGACCGGTGGACGGGGTGCGCCTGACTCTCAGGGAGGCACCGGTGCCGTGCAGCACGGGCGGCACGGCACCCGGCGGCAGGACGTCCGCGGCCAGGGCCCCACTGGCGGCTCCCGCGGCGAGGACGACGGTGTCGGCCGCCAGCACGCTGCCGTCGGCCAGGCACACCCCGGTGACGGCCTGCTCGCCGGTCAGCAGGGCGCGCACGGCATCGGGCACGATCTCGACACCGAGCCCGCGGGCGGCCGCCTCGAGGGCCCGCAGGACCGCTCGGGCGTCGACGGAGCCCTCCCTCGGCAGGTGCAGGATCTGCGAGGGCCGGGAGTCCAGCGCGGGCCGGAGGCCGTCGACCTCCTCCGCGGCGACGAACTCGTGCGGTTCGTCGTGCGCGACCGCCGCGGCGTGGACGGCCTGGAAGTTCTCCGCCCCGATCGGTCCCGACTTGCTGCTGAGCACCACGAAGGTGCCGTCCGAGTACGAGGCACGCGCCACCGTGCCGGCCTCCGGGCCGGCGTCCTCGGCCAGCGCCTCCAGCCACTGCGGCCACAGGTCCAGCGCCCGCCGGGCGACGGCGAACCGGGCCTGGTACGCGGGGTGTGTGGTGGTGTAGCGGGTGACCTCGGCGAAGCAGTTGAGCATGGCCCCGGCCGCCACGGTGGCCGCCATCGGCCGTTCGGGAGGTCCCGCGACCGTCACGCGGACCTCGGGATCCCGGCGTGCGATCTCCACCGCGACGGACAGCCCCAGTACTCCGTTGCCGACCACCACCACATCGGCACTGCCGGATCCGGTCATGACGCTCCTTGTTCCACCAGGGTTCGCGGGGCCCACCTGGTGCGACCGCCGCCAGGTCAGGTGCCCGGGCGCACCGCCGCCGGGCTGCTTCTCCGGCCCGGCGGCGGTCGACGCCCGCACCTCAGCCTGCATCCCGCCCCGGCACGGTGCAGCGGATCGGCATCCGACGGAGTGACCGGCGCGCGACAGCCCGCCGGCGGGCGCTCGGGCCTCGCTCCCGGCCATCGGAACGCCGTACGGGATCCGCACGCAGCACCGCCGCGCCGGCCGGCCCTCCGGCGGTACCGGCGGCCGCGCACGAGAGTGCCGCGGCGCCCGTCGGGCGCCGCGGCGGCTGTTGCGTCCTCGGGTCAGCTCGCGTTGGTGAAGGTCAGCTCCAGCGTCGCGTAGTCCTTGCCGCCGTTCTCCTTGTTCTTCAGGTAGATGGTGTGCGACACGGACTCCCCGGCGGCCACTTGGAACCGCAGGTCCCTGACCTCGGCGTCCAGGTCGGTGTTGGTCTCGTTGGTTCCCTCGTAGAAGAGGGCGTCCGCCCCGAACAGCAGCGTGCCCTTGTCGTCCACGACCTGCGCGAAGGCGTGCAGTTCCACGCGGATCTCGCCGCCGCAGTAGGCCCGCCACCACTCCTGGGGCCCGTACATGCCGTCCGTCCAGCGGACGGCGTTGATGTCGCCGCGGCAGTACTTGCCCGCCGCCAGGCCCTCGTCGTCGCGGATGACGAACGGCCCGCTGATCACGGCCTTGCGCAGGGTGCCCGCCGCGAGGGCGGCCCCGTCGGCGGCCGGGGAGGCGGACGCGGCCGACGCGGTGACAGTGGGCACGGCGAGGAGACCGAGAGCCGCTGCCGTCACGGCGAGGACACGGGCCGGCCGGTTGGGGCGGTGCGTCTTTCTGCTTGCGTTCATGCTGCGCATGTGGGTGTTCCCCCCTGGGTCGGTGATGCGTTTTCAGTGCGTTGTGCGTTGTGCGTTGTGCGTTGTGCGATGTGCTGTCGTGCTGCGTCCGGCGGGGCCGCGGGCGGGAAGGGCCCTCATCGCGCGTAGACCGCGGGCCGCCGGCCAGATCACTGTCGCACCGGGCGTGTCCCGACTTCATGAGGCACGCGTCCCGGGCCGCACGGGGCATCCGTCCCGTCCGGGCCCGGGGCCCGGGGCGCGCCGCGTCCGCGCGCACCGCGCTCAGGGTCCGCCCAGACCCGCCCGCCGGGCCCGGACGATCACCTCGCCACGGCTCGTGGCCTGGAGCTTGGTGAGGATGTTGGACAGGTGATTGCGGACCGTCTTCTGGCTGAGGGTGAGGTGCCGGGAGATCACCCGGTTGTCCAGCCCTCTGGCCACCAGGTCCAGGACCTCCCGTTCCCGGGCGGTCAGCCCGCCGAGCGCGTCCGGGGCGGGCGCCGCGGACGCCGTCCCGGTCAGATGGGCCACGGCCCGGCCGGCCACCGCGGGGCCCAGGATCACCTCGCCGTTGGCGACCGCCCGCACCGCGCGCTCGACCTCGGCGGGGCCCGCACCCTTCAGCAGGTAACCGCGGGCCCCGGCCCGTATGGAGGCGAACACCGACGCGTCGTCGTCCAGCATCGTCACGACCAGGACGGCGGTGCCGGGGCACAGCCGCAGGATCTCCCGGGTGGCCTCGACGCCGGACGCGTCCCGCTCGCCCAGGTTCAGGTCCATCACGACGACGTCGGGCCGCTGCGCCACGACCGCCGCCACCGCGGCGTCGGCGGTGTCCGCCTCGCCCGCCACGACGATCCCGGGGAGGGAGCCGAGCAGCGCGGCCATCCCCATCCGGAAGACCGGATGGTCGTCCACGACCAGGACCCGCACCAGGTCCTCACCGCCCTGCCTCCCGCCCACGTCCCCGCCCAAGCCCGCGTCCGTGCCCGCGTCCGTGTCTGTGCCGGCGCCCGTCTCTGCGCCCGCGTCCGTGCCCGCGCCCGTGCTGCCCATGTCAGACCACCTCTTCCTTCGCCGCTGCCGCCGCCCGCAGGGGAACGCGGAGCACGAGGCGCGTGCCCCGGCCCCCCGCCCCCGGGCCCCACTCCACCGTTCCGCCCACCTCCTCGGCGCGCTCGCGGGCCGAGGACGTGCCGACGCCGGGGCGGAGCTCCTCGCCCATGCCGCGGCCGTCGTCCTCCACCGCCGCCGTCAGCATCCGGCCGCCGGCCAGTTCCACGACGCAGGTACGGGCTTCTGCGTGCCGGGCGACGTTGCGGACGGCCTCCGCGATGATCGCGTACGCCGCCCCCGCCACCCGCGGCGGCACCTCCCCGACGCCGTCGTCGCGCACCGTCACGGCGAGCCCGTCCGCCTCGTACCGCATGACCAGTTCCTTCACGGCCTGCCCGAGGCCCAGCTCGGCCAGGACGGGCGGGACCAGGCCGCGCGCCAGCACCCGGACGTCCTCCGCGCACGCCTCCACCTCCGTGCGCAGCCGGGCCAGCAGGGTGCCGGCCGCGTCCGGCCCGTCCCGGAGCAGGTTGCGGGCCGCCGCGAGACCGAGCCCGATGCCGGCCAGCGCCGGGCCGATCTGGTCGTGCAGCTCGCGGCGCAGGGCGCGCCGTTCGTCGTCGCGGGCGGCCGCGAGACGGCCCCGGGACTCGCGCAGCTCCCCGCTGACGGCGGCGAGGTACACGGCGGTCGCGACGACCTGGGCCACCTCCTCCAGACCGGCCCGGGCCCGCCGGTCGAAGCGTTCGCCGGGACGGGCGGTCACGCTCAGGGCGCCGACGGGCCGTCCGCGCACCACCAGCGGGATCTCGATGCCGTCCGTGCCGTGACCGAACGGATCCGCGACGGCGGCCAGCGGCTCGCCACGGGTGTCCAGCAGGCGTACGCAGCCGAGGTTCAGGGAGGCGGCGAGGCTCACGGCCACGCCGGTCAGCGCCTCCTCGTCGGTGGCCGCGCTGCCCAGGTGCCGTCCGATACAGCTCAGCGTGGGCGCCGTTCCCTCGCCGTGCACCAGCAGGTCCACGCGGCGTTGCAGCCAGCCGCGCGCCGGCTGCGTCCCGACCGCCAGGGCCACCGTCGCCAGTACCCGGACCGCCGTGCCGTCCTCGGGCAGCGCCAGCCCCAGCACCGCGACGACCAGGACGTATCCGACCACCAGCAGCCCGGTCAGCAGCGACCAGACCAGCGTGCGGCTGACCGCGAGGTCGATGCCCCACAGCTGCTGCCGCAGCACGGCGACGAGGACGGCCGCGGGGAAGAACGCCTGCGACGCGAGGTGGGCGAGCGGTGTGAACAGGACAACGGCCGGCTCGGTGCCGTCCGGCCGCACCACCAGCGGCAGAAAGGTCATGGCGATCAGCGCGGTGCCGATCGCCAGCCAGCCCAGCCCGCGCGCGGCCGGGTCCCGGCGGCGCCGGAGGGCGGCGTGCCCCGCGGCCAGCAGCCCGAGCGCCGCGACGGCCCCGTACAGCCAGCGCAGCGCGGGATCGGCGAGCCGGGCCCATGCCTCGTGCCGTACCGCCAGCGGCGCGAACGGTTCCCCGCCGTCCGGCCACGGCCACGGGTCCGTCAGTCGGACCGCCATCACGATCACGGTGAGCACGATCCCGGCGAGGACCGCCGCCCGCGCCACCCGGCCGGGCCGCTCCGCCGACACCAGGTACGGCACCACGAGGATCAGCGCCAGCGTTCCCGGCACCCACGCGACGTTCTGGAGCACGGCCCAGGACGGCGGCACCCGTGACCCGTCCGCCATCGCCAGTTCCCCGAGCGGCGCCGCGACCGCGGCCACCCCTCCCCCGACCGCCGTCAGCGCCACCAGCCACGCCACGGGATGGGCGCGCCGGCTCAGCACCACGCCCGCCACCAGCCCGTACACCACCGCGTCGGCGACGTCCACGACGAGATACCAGCGGTCCGTGGTCCACGGCCCCCCGGCCGCCCCCGCCAGTACGCCCGCCGCGGCGGCCAGCCCCCAGGCCGTGACCACCACCGCGACCGCGGCCCCGCGCCGCCCCCGCGTCATCTCTGCTCCCCCCTCGTTCCCCCCACGGCCCAGAGTCCCAGGAGTAACGGCCGATGTCACCGGCACACCGGCGCCTCAGCGGGACGCCCGCCATGTCTCCGCGCATGACACCTCCACGACACCGCCTCGAAGCGAGAAATCGGTGGCGGGCCGGAACCGTCATGGACGATCATGCACCGCATGGATGACCGCCCCGCGCGATGGAGCCAGGCAACCGTCTACCCCGACATGTGGGCCGATCCGGACGACGACCCCCGCAACAGCGAAGGGCCCGGTCCGGACGGCGAGCTCGCGACACTGGGGGGCTATCTGGCGGACTACCGCATGACGCTGCGGATGAAGTGCGAGGGCCTGGACGCGGAGCAACTGGCCCGGCGGTCGGTGCCGCCGTCGACGATGTCGCTGCTCGGCCTGATCCGGCACCTCGCCGAGGTGGAACGGGACTGGCGCAACTGGATCAGCGACGCCGACCCGCTGCCCAAGCTGTACGGCGAGCGTGACGCGGACTTCGACGGGGTTGTCGCGGAGCAGGCCGTGGTCGACGCCGCGTACCGCGATCTGGAGCGCGAGCAGGCCGCGACCGATGCCGCGCTGGCAGACCACCCGGACCTGGGCGAACGCGTGGGGAAGGACGGGATCGCGGTGCGGGAGCTGCTGGTGCACAGGATCGAGGAGTACGCCCGTCACTGCGGGCACGCCGACCTGTTGCGCGAGTGCGTCGACGGAAGAGTGGGCCAGTGACGACGGCCGCCGAGATTCCCACCGCGGCCGACCGGCCGTGACGACCGTGCGAGGCGTAGGAGCCCGCTCCCTGCCGCCCGGGAAGCGCAGCCGCTTCCTATAGATTCGATCACATCCCGTCGGGAGAACGGGACCGGATCCACGCGTGAGGGAGCTCGCATGGCCACCATCCACCGCACCACCATGACGCCCACCAAGCTGGAGCTGCTCACCGAGTGGCTGCCGAAGCAGAGCTGGTACGTGGGCGCCTCGGGAACGCCGGAACTGGTCAAGGCCGGTGGGTTCCGGCTGGACGATCCGGAGGGCGAGGTGGGGATCGAGTTCATGGTCGTGGCGGACACCGACGGGCGGGAACCGGTGGCGTATCTGGTGCCGATGAGCTACCGCGGCGCGGCGCTGGAGGGCGTCCCCGACGAGGCGCTGATCGGCACCTCGGAGCATGGGGTGCTCGGTACCCGGTGGGTCTACGACGGCATCCACGACCCGGTGGTGATGGCACAGTTGCGCGCGCTCCTGCGCGGCGAGGCGGTGCCCCAGCAGCAGAGCGAGAGCGACACCCCCGACCCGACCGTCACCGTGCACGGCGCCGGCCCGCAGGGCGCGTTCGACGTTCACGTCCACCGCGTCCTGCGGCCGGCGGAGGACACGGAGAGGTCGTCCACCCACCTCGTCGCCGGGTGGGCCTGGCCGGACGGAACGGCTGCACGCGGCGTACTCGCGGCCGTGGTCCCGCGGTGAGAAGCCGCACGGAGGGTGGGCGTCCGGTCATGGTCGGCGGTCCGCGGCGCTGTTCCGGTCAGCGCCCGCCGTGCTGCTCGGAGCCGGGTGACTCGATGTCCCGTACTGCCCGCATATGATCACCATGAAGGTCTCGTCCGGGAGGAACAGCGCGTGTGCGAAACCGTCGAAGCCGCGGGTGCGGATCCTGAGCCCGTCCCCCGTTCCTTGTGCGATGTGACGCGCCTCGTCGCCTCGCCCGCGTCCGCCGGAGTCGCGTGGAAGCTGACCGAGGCCGGGCGGCAGCTGGATGCGAATGTCGTCCATCTGCCGCCGGGCAGACGCGTGGACGCGCATGTCGAGCCGGATCTGGATGTGCTGCTCCTCGTCGTCGCGGGCGAGGGCACCGTGACCGGTGCCGACGGGAGTGAGGATCTCACGGAAGGGACGTTGCTGTGGCTCCCCCGTGGCAGCCGTCGCAGCCTTGCCGCGGGGGATGACGGTCTGTCCTATCTGACGGTGCACCAGCGGCGCCCCGGCCTGTCGATTCGCCCCCGCAGGGACTGATCACCCCACGGTGACGAGCTGTTCGACGACGCCATGCTCCCGCCCGTCGGCACCTCGCCCGACCAGTACGCACAGCGCGCGGGCGACCGCGACGACCTCTTTCTCGTCCTGGACGACGACGGCACGGTGCGCGGCCACCGCGGCCCGTGCCGGGAGGTCTTCGCGACCCAGGACCTCGACCGGGTGCTGTACTTCGCCGCGGAGGAAGCGGTCCGTCATCTCGCCGAGTACATCGTGGCCCGCTCTCCGGGGCACGGCCCGGTCGCCAACCTCGTCACCGGACAGGCCGAGATGCTGGACGAGATCGACCCCGCATGGGGAAGCGCGTTCCGCGGCGGCGGCATGGACGGCACACGGACGGCACAGCCGTGCGGACGGGACCCGTGGGAACGCCTCGCCCGGATCGCCGGCTCATGGCGCGAGCAGGCCCCCTACACCACCCTCGCCTTCTTCGCACGAACACGTCGCCGGGCATTCATCCGGATGTCGACGGAGTGTCACGCCCCGGCCACGCGCGCTGCCCATGAGCCAGGAAAGGCTCGGACGCGAGCACACACCACGAACAGGAGAACGGTACCGGTGAACGGCTTTCTCATGACTGTACTGGCCAAGGCGGCCATGGCGCTCGCCGAGGCCATCGTCGTACGCCTGGCGTTGGAACTCTGGGACACGTACGTGCGGTCGCGCGGCACCTCCGCACCCGCGACCGCCTGACGTGACACGGACGCTTCCGTGAGCTGGGCAGCGTCGGCGCCGGGCAGGGCGGACCGCTGCTGAGCGCCGACGTGTGTGCCGTCAGGTCTTCGTCTCGGTGGACTCCTTCTCCCCCGGCTCCTCCTGACGCTCCATCCCTTCTTCCTTGCCCCGGCCGCGCAGAACGGCCGTGGCGCCGCCGATGGCCAGAGCGACGGGCCATTCGAGGGCTCCGGCCAGCGCGAGTGCGCCCAGGCCGCCGTAGAAGAGCACGTCCCCGGCCGGCAGCCGTGATGTGAGTGTCCGTGTGTTGGCCACGACGTCCCCCGCGGTGAAGTAGGGGATGCGGACCGGCGCGTGGACATCCAGTGTGTGCATACGCAGCGACTGCTCACCCCTGTCGGGAGATCGCGGCTGTTCCGTCTCCTTGGTGCGGGATGTGCCGCGTGCCGCGGTGGTCTTGCGTCCAGTAGTGGCTGTACTAGGCATCGCCACCCCCTCGATTCGTCCGAGTACGGTGTGCTGTGCGTACGCCCATTCTCCCGCGCACACCGCGTCGGGGAAGCGTTCGCGGGCCACGGGCCGGTCTCTTCCGACGTCGGATCGTCCGGGCTCGTCCGGGCCCGTCCGGGGTCTAGTCCGACGACAGCCGTCGCAGGAGCTTGTCCAGGGTGATCGGCAGGTCCCGGACACGGACTCCGGTGGCGTGGTGCACGGCGTTGGCGATCGCCGCGGCGGTGCCGACGATGCAGACCTCGCCAATGCCCTTGGCCCCCATCGGGTTGGTGTACCGGTCCTCCGTATCCAGCCAGTACGCCTCAAGCGCGCCGACGTCGGCGTTGGTGGCGATGTGGTAGGCGGCGAAGTCGGAGTTGACCACGTGCCCGGTCCGGGGGTCGAGCACCCCCTCCTCGTGCAGCGCCATCGACAGGCCCATGGTCATGCCGCCGAGCAGTTGCGAACGGGCCGTCCTGGGGTTGATCACCCGGCCCGCGTCGAACACCCCGAGCAGCCGCGGCACCCGCACCTCGCCGGTGCCGACATGGACCCGGACCTCGGCGAACTGGGCTCCGAAGCTGTACATCCCGTAGCGGGCGGCGTCGGCGTTGTCGGGCATGTCGGCGGTGACCTCAAGCCCTTGCGGGGGGACGGTGCCGCCGTGGCGGGACTCCATGAGCGCCCGCAGCCTGCGGGCCGTCTCGACGACGGACGTGCCCCAGCTGTTGATCCCCGAGGAGAGCCCGGCGGGCGAGGCGTCGGGCAACGCCGTGTCCCCGATCCGCAGTTCCACCTCCGCGACGGTGACGTCCAGCGCGTCCGCGGCGATCTGGGTGAGCGCCGTCCAGGTGCCGGTGCCGATGTCGGCGGCGGCGATCATGACCGTGTAGTGCCCGTCGGGGCCGACCCGGATCGTCGTGGCGTTGCCCGGGAAGCGGGGCGAGGGGTACGTCGAGGCGGCCACGCCCGTTCCGACCAGCCAGTCCCCGTCCCGCCGCGCCCGGACGGCGGGGTCGCGTCCTGCCCAGCCGAACCGCCTGGCACCGTCGCGGAGGCAGGCCACCAGGTGGCGGCTGGAGAACGGGAGGCCGGTCTCGGGGTGGCTGCCGGGCTCGTTGCGGATCCGGAACTCGACGGGATCCAGACCGCAGGCGGCGGCCATCTCGTCCATGGCCGACTCGAGCGCGAACATGCCCTGGGCCGCTCCCGGCGCCCGCATGATCGTCGGCACCGGCAGGTCCAGGGGTGCCAGGCGGTGAGTGGTGCGCCGGTGAGGAGCGGCATACATCCAGCGGGTGCATTCCGCGACCTGTTCGGCGTACCCCTTGGCCTTGGCGGTCTGCTCGATCACGTCGTGGGCGATCGCGGTGAGCCGTCCGTCCGGGCCGGCGCCGAGCCGGACGAGCTGAACGGCGGCGGGCCGGTACCCGACCAGGGAGAACATCTGCCGGCGGGTGAGCGCGAACTTGACCGGCCGGTCGACGACCTGAGCGGCCAGCGCGGCGAGGACGGCGTACCCGTGCGGGGAGATCTTCGCGCCGAAGCCGCCCCCGACGTACGGGGAGACGACGCGGACCCGCCGCGGCTCGAGCCCGAGCGCGGCGGCGATCAGGTCCCGGCTCACGGTCGCGCCCTGCGTGGAGCAGTGGACCGTCAGCTCACCGCCCTTCCAGACGGCCACGGCGGTGTGCGGCTCCATCGGGTTGTGGTGGTTCATCGGCGTGGTGTACGTCGCGTCCAGCGCCACCTCCGCCGAGGCGAGAGCGGCTTCGACGTCTCCCAGGGCGGTGTCGGCCGGCGAGCCGTTCTGGAGTTCCCCGCGGCCCCGGCCGAACCTGGCCGCGTTCAGCGGCTTGTAGAGGTCGTCGCGATCGGGCCGCAGTACGACGTCGTGCGGCCGCTCCGCGCACTCCACGCGCACCAGGTGCGCGGCGTGCCGGGCGATCTCGGGAGTCTCGGCGATCACGCCACCGATGATCTGGCCGCGGTAGCGGATCTCGTCGGTCTGCAGCACCGCCAGTTCGGCGTCGTCGGCCACGGCCAGGCGCGGGGCGTCGTGGTGGGTGAGCACGGCGAGCACGCCCGGTTCGGCACGCGCGGCGGCGACGTCGAGGCCGGTGACGCGCCCGGCGGCGACGGTGGCCTGCAGCGGGTACAGGTAGGCGGGCCGCTCGACCGGGTGCTCGAAGGCGTAGGGGGCGGCGCCCCGGACCTTGGCCGGTGCGTCCAGCCGGTCGAGCGGTGTGCCGATGGCTCGCGGAACGATGCTCACGGTGACCTCTCCGCCAGATCGAGGAGGGTGTCGACGATGACGTTGCGCGCGAGCGGGACCTTGAACGCGTTGCCGGGCAACGGCCGGGCGGCGGCCAGTTCGGCCTCCGCGGCGGCACGGAAGCGTTCGGCGGTCGCGGGCGCGCCCCGCAGTGCCCGCTCGGCCGTGGTGGCCCGCCACGGTTTGTGGGCCACACCGCCCAGCGCGATGCGTACGTCGCGTACGGCACCGTCGGCGATGTCCAGCACGGCGGCGACGGAGACCAGTGCGAACGCGTACGAGGCACGGTCGCGGACCTTGCGGTAGCGGGACCTCGCCGACCGTGCGAGCGGCGGCACGTCCACGGCCATGATCAGCTCGCCGTGGTTCAGGACGGTGTCGCGCTCGGGCTCGTCGCCGGGCAGCCGGTGCAGCTCGGTCAGCGGGACGGTCCGTTCCCCGTCCGGCCCGCGGGTGCGGACGAGCGCGTCGAGCGCGGCCAGCGCGACGGCCATGTCCGACGGGTGCGTCGCGACGCACTGCCGCGACCAGCCGAGAACGGCGAGTTCGCGGTGGTGCCCGTCCCGTGCCGGGCAGCCCGTTCCCGGCTCGCGCTTGTTGCACGGAGTGGTGAGGTCCTGGAAGTACACGCAGCGCGTGCGCTGGAGCAGGTTCCCGCCCGTGGTGGCGACATTGCGCAGTTGCCCCGAGGCAGCCGCCAGCAGCGCCTGGGAGAGCACCGGGTAGCGCCGCCGGACCGTGCGGTCGGCGGCCAGTTCGCTGTTGGTCACCGTGGCCCCGATGCGCAGGGTCCCGTCGGGCAGTCGCTCGATCCGGTCGCAGGCCAGCCGCCGGACGTCGACAAGCAGCTCCGGCGTGGTCACGCCCAGCCTCATCAGGTCGACGAGGTTCGTACCGCCGGCGAGGAACGCCCCGTTCGGGGCCTGGGCGAGCATCGCGACCGCCGTCGGTACGTCGTCGGCGCGCTGGTAGCGGAACGGTTTCATCGGCGTGCCGCTTCCGCGATGGCCGGCCGGATGTTGGCGTAGGCGCCGCAGCGGCACAGGTTGCCGCTCATCCGCTCGGCGATTTCGGCGTCGTCGAGGACGACTTCTTCGGCCTCGACGGCTTGGTGGGTTTGGTGGGTTTGGTGGGTTTGGTGGGCTTGATTGGGTTGACCGGGTTGACCGGGTTGATCGGCGTCCGGATCGGCGCTCACCGCGCTCGGCCAGCCCGCCCGCGCCTCCGCCAGCATCCCGACCGCCGAGACGATCTGGCCCGGCGTGCAGTAGCCGCACTGCAACGCGTCGTGCTCGATGAACGAGCGCTGCATGGGGTGCAGGCCGTCACCGTCGGCCAGCCCGGCGGCCGTGACGATCTCCACGTCCTCGTACGCCACCGCCAGCGCCAGACAGCTGAGGGCCCGGCGGCCGTCGAGCAGTACGGTGCAGGCGCCGCACTGCCCGTGATCGCAGCCCTTCTTCGGGCTGGTGATCCCGAGCCGTTCGCGCAGCGCGTCCAGCAGGCTCGTGCGGGTGTCGACGACGAGGGCGTACTCCTGCCCGTCGACCCGCAGCGTGATCTTCATGTCCACGGGGCACTCCCCCAACACCACGTGCCGGGACTACGGCAGACACTGCCACTGCACGACAGAGCCTCCCGCGAAGTCCCGTCAGGGGCAAAGCCGTTGGGCTTCGGCAAGCCAAGACGATCAGCATGCTCCGGGCGGCGGCGGAACCTTGTCGGGTGCGACGGCCGAGACCCATGATGTCCGCGTGAACATCCACCAGGAGGGAGGGTCGCGGGGGACGCCCGCCGGGTCGGTCGCGCTGGCGCTCGGCGGCTTCGGGATCGGCCTCACCGAGTTCGTGATCGCGGACCTGCTGCCGCAGGTGAGCCGGGATCCGGACGTCTCCGAGGCCGCGGCCGGGTGGCCCGTCTCGGGATAGGCCCTCAGCGTCGCGATCGGCGCGATCCTGCTGACCGCCGCCACGACCCGCCGTTCGGTGCCCTGGTCGGCGAACGTCTCGGCCTCCAGGCCGAGCGTCACGATCGCGGCGCCCACGTACAGCGGCGCGGTGTAGCCCAGGCCGGCGCTGATCGCGAGGCCGCCGAGCCAGGCGCCGAGGGCGTTGCCGACGTGGGCGCGGCACCTTATCGGCGCTGCCGTCGGCAACGACGAGGCCACCACCCGGCGAGGGCGGGAGCAAGTGCGTTGCGCACGCCTGGCCTGCCGTGGTTGGCTCCCGCGGTGAATCTTCTGTTGACGTCCGGCGGCCTGCGCAACGAAACCTTGCGGGAAGCGCTGCGGGACATGCTGGGAAAGCCCTTCGGGTCCGCGAACATCGTGTACATACCGACGGCGTCCGTCGCCGAATCCGGGGACCACGGGTGGTTCGTCGCGGACATCAACCGACTGCACGGCCTCGGCTGGCGGGAGTTCGACGTCCTGGAACTGAACGGTCTGCCGCAGAAGACGGTGCTCGACCGACTGCTCCGTGCCGACGTCGTCCACGTCGGCGGCGGCAACCACTACCACCTCGCGCGCAGCATCACCGGGAACGACCTCGCCGAAGGCTTTCTGAGGGCGCTGGAGAGCCGGGTCTACGTAGGAGTGAGCGCCGGATCGATGATCTTCAGCCGGAACCTCACGGAACACTCCGCCGACGTCATCGGGGACGCCGGCGACCTGCACGCACTCGGCGCGACGACCGTGGAGCCGCCCTTCGGGCTCTTCGACTGGTATCTGAAGCCGCATCTGTACTCGCCGGACTTCCCGGAGCGGGACGACGCCTGGGCAGATCGCATCGTCGAACGGGCGGACTTCCCCGTCCACTTCATCGACGACGAGACCGCCGTCCGCGTCAGTGACGACAAGGTGGACGTCGTCTCCGAAGGCCGGTGGCGGTTCCATCCGTAAGGCGTACGCGGCAACCGGCCGGTGCACCGCCACGAGGGGCGCCGCACCGGCCGGTCCTCACCGATTCCGGCGTTGCCGGTGATCTACCGGACCACGCCGCAGCTCTTGCCGCCGAGCGTGAAGGCCTGCGGATCGGACGGCGAGCCGCTCGCCGTGCCGTTGAAGCCGAAGTTCACCGTGGCGCCGGGCGCGATGGTGGTGTTCCAGCTCTCCGGCCGTGCGACCACGTCCCGCCCGGTCTGGGTGACCTTGGCGCTCCAGGCCTGGGTGATGCGCTGGTCGTCCGCGAAGGACCACTTCAGCTCCCAGGGGCTGATCGCGGTCTCACCGGTGTTCTTCAGCGTGACCTGCGAGGTGAAGCCGCTGTTCCAGCGGTACGAGTGGTAGGTGACCTCGCACACCTCGCCGCCGCCGGGGTTCCCACCGCCCGGCTCCCCGCCGCCGAGGTCGTCCAGGTACGACGCGACCCAGGCCAGCGGGGCGTTCCAGTTGATGGTGATCTCGTTCGTCGCCCAGGACTCGATGTCGTCGATGTAGCACATCGCGGGGGCGCAGCCCTTGAGCTTGTCCTGGGCCACCGGGTCCTCGATGCCGACGTTCGGGCCGCCCGCGACGGAGCCGGGCGCCGGGTTCGGCAGCGAGGCGTCGAGCTGGTGCGCCCAGAAGCGGTGGTGCTGGTTGCGGGAGTCCCGCTCGCCGTAGCCCGTGATGTAGGACTGGTTGAGCGGGTTGCGGCCGAGCAGGTACTCCATGCCGTGCAGCACCGCGTCCCGGTAGCCGGTCTCACCGGTCAGGTCGTGGGCCGTGGCGAGGACGACCATGTTGTTGAGGACCTGACTGTTGGAGCCCCAGACATAGGCGTCGTCCTCCGGGGCGTACGGCACTCCGTAGGCCGAGTTGCGGGAGTCCGCCGCATAGCCGTCGGCCGCCTCCAGCACCATCGCGCGGACCGAGGAGAGCTGGCTGCCGGTGAGCTTGCTGGGCACGGTGGCCAGGCTCAGCGCGCCCAGCCCGCCCACGGAGCCCCAGGACAGCCCGCCGCGGGGGAAGACCGCGTCGGTGTCACCCTGCAGCGGGGACTCCAGCACCGCCTGGCGGAAGGTGTCCTCGCCCGTGGTCACGAACAGCTCGGCCGCCGCCCAGTAGAACTCGTCGCGCACATCGGTGTCGGGGTAGGCGCCGCCGCCCACGCCGTCGTTCGGGTCGGCCAGCACGTCCGGGTGTGCCTTGGCGGCCGCCCAGGCGCTGCGGGCCGTCTTCAGGCACTTGGCGGCGAACTCCGCGTCGTACGGCTTGAACAGCCGGGCGCACTGGGCGGCGGTGGCCGCGACATTGAGGGTCGCCGCCGTGGTCGGCGGGTGCAGTTCGCGGGGCTGCGGGTCCGCGGACGGGAGCAGCGGCAGCCCGGTCCAGGCGCGGTCATGGATCTTGTGGTGCACCATGCCGGCCAGCGGCTCGCCCTCGGGCACCTGCATCCGCATCAGGAAGTCCATCTGCCAGCGGGCTTCGTCGAGGATGTCGGGGATGCTGTTGCCGCGCTCGGGGACGCGGAGCTTGCCGTCGCCGAGGGCGGTGCCGTCCGCGCCGTCGGTGTGCAGGGTGCGCTCGTAGGTGGCCATCACCTGGGCGACGGAGATACCGCCGTTGACGACGTACTTGCCGTGGTCGCCCGCGTCGTACCAGCCGCCGGAGACGTCGAGCCGGTAGTCGCAGTCGCCCGCCTGGCACGGCACGTCGGTGTCGCCCTGGTTGGGCGCCACGCCGATGTGCCCGGCCGGGCGCGCGTACTCCTCGCCGACGAGGTCCCCGTCGATCTCGATGCCGCTGCGGTTGTGGTAGAAGTACGCGAGCGAGTCGCTGCGCAGGTCGGAGTAGAGGTCGTCACCGATGGTGAACGGCTCGCTGGTCTCCTCACCGATGCTGACGGTGTAGCCGTCACCGGCCTTCGTGACCGCGCTGAAGTCGAAGGTGTGGACGTTCTGCCGGGAGGTGGAGTCGACGCCCGCCGGGCTGGTCCTCCCCCGCGCCCGCTCCGTGCCGTCGCCGTCCTTCAGCACCCAGGTCTGGGGCTCGGTGCTCTCGGTGACGAAGGTTCCGGTCTTGGGCCCGTCGGTGAGGTATCCGACCTGGTTCACACGCACCGGTGAGCCGGTGTCCGGCTCGTAGACGGGCGGCTCCGCGCCGCCGGTCAGCGAGACGTCGTCCACGCAGAAGGTGTACGCCCCCTCACCGCCGCCCACCTGGAAGGCGAGCTGGGCCGCGGTGTGGTCGGCCCCGGCGGTGAAGACGTGCTCGAAGGTCTCCGCCGTCGTCCCGACCGGGTCGGCCGCGTTCAGCTCGGCGGTGTACGGCTCGGTGGCCATCTGCACGTTGGCGCGGATGGTGAGCGGGGTGGTGGAGGTGGCGGTGTAGCGCAGGGTGTAGCTCTCGCCCGTGGTCAGGGGCAGGCCGTTCTGGCCGAGGATGGCGTCCCAGGGGTTGGCCGTACCGGCGGGGACATCGGCGCACAGGCGTCCGTCGACGACGGCGCCCGGGGAGTTCTCGGTCCACCACCAGCCGGTGGTGCCGGCCGAGAAGTCGCCGTTGGAGACGAGTTCGGGTCCGTCCGCCGCGCGGGCCTCGGCGGCGGTGGCGGTGGCGGACCCTGCTATGGCGCCGCCCAGCAGTCCGGCCACGGCGACGGTGGCGAGCACCGCGTGTCTGCGGCGGCGCGTTCGTCCGCGCCGGGCCGGCGCGGGCAGCGGGGATCGGGGGGATGGAAGGTGGGGCACGGCTCAGTGTCCTTCCGCACGGGAGGGGCGGGAGTGGTGACAGTGATGACAAGTGTCGAACGTTCGACTTTGGGAGCGCTCCCACGGCATCGTGGTGCCGCCCGGGGCCCCCGTCAAGATGTCGTCACCGTCGGAGGCCGATGGATTGAGCACCACGACTGTGCCCGCTGTGAGCAAAACCCGCTCATCTACAACTTCCGCCACCGTCACGGCCTGGCTCCCGAAGCCGGCCACGGCTCCCGCTCGCAGACGGTCAGAAACGCGGCACGCGCAGGGTCGACCCCGCCGACGCCCCGGCCCGTGCCCACGCGCCCGGTATGGCCGCGTGTGGCTGACTCGAGGATCTCGGCACCCCGCGCGGGCCGGTGCCGGTGCCGGTGAGGTGTCGCCGCAGGCCGCACGGTCCTCGCCGCGGCGGGGCGGTCACGGTAAAGCGGTTGCCCGCGGGCAGGAAGCTGACGATCATCACCGGGGTCCGGTGAACATCTTCTGCGTGGGAGCTGCGGTGGCGATCGTGACGAGGGCTGACGGATGCGATCCGGCTCGTCTGGAGGAAGCGGTCACCGAGGTGGCGGCGGAGAAGGGGTTCTCCGGCACGGTCCGTGTCACGCGGCGGGGAGAGCCCGTGCTCGCCCGCGCGTTCGGGATGGCGTCACGGCGGTGGTCCGTACCGAACTCGTGCGACACGCGCTTCCGGGTGGCGTCGGTCTCCAAGACGTTCACAGCGGTGGCCGTCCTGCAGCTCGTCGAGCGGAAGCAGGTCCGCCTGGACGACGCGCTGGTGGACTTCGTGAAGGACCACATGCCCCGGCTCGATCCGCGTGTCACGGTCCGTCACGCCCTGACGATGACGGCGGGCATCGGGGACTGGTTCGAGGAGGGCAGCGACGACTGGGCGGCCGAATGGGCCGCCCTCACTTCCTCCCACCCGCTCTACCTGCTGCGGAGCAACAAGGACTACCTGCCGCTGTTCACCGGCAAGCAGTCCCACTTTCCTCCCGGCGAACGTCATCTCTACAACGGCGCCGGGTACATCCTGCTCGGCCTGCTCATCGAATCGGTGACCGGCCGCTCGTACGAGGAGGTCGTCGCCGAGGACGTCTTCGCCCGTGCCGGAATGGGCACGGCGGGCTTCTGGGCCCTGGACGACCTGGGGCCGGACATCGCCGAGGGATACCTCACCCCCGCAGACAGCCCCACCCCGTACCGGACCAACCACTACGCCACCACTCCCGCTGCCGCCGCCGACGGAGGGGCCGTCTGTGCCGCCGCCGACCTGACGGCTTTCGCCGACGCACTGCGCGGCGGGCGGCTGCTGAACGAGGAGACCACCCGCCTGGCGCTCACCCCGCAGGTCGACGAGCGCGAGGAGAAGGTCCGCGGCTACCGCTGGATGTACGGCTTCGGCCTCACCCACATCCTCGACGACGAAGGGACCGTCGTCCGCTGGGGCCACACGGGCGAGGAGGACGGTGTCAGTGCCCGCCTCTACCACTACCCGCGGCACGGTCTGGACGTCGCCGTCCTCGGCAACATCAGCTGGTGCGCCGGCGACATGGGGTGGGCGGTTCACGACGCCGTCGAGGGCGCCTGAGAGCCTGGGCGGACCCGATGGGCTCGGCGGGCCCGGCGGGCTCGGCGGACCTGCCAGGTGAGCAGAACGCGAATGCCCGCCGGGCAGGTGAGCGGGAGCCAGTGCCAGCCAGTGACCGCCGGCCGAGCGAACAGGACGCGCCCCGCCGTACGTCTCGCGGGGCGCGTCCGCCGCTGCATGCCGTAGGGCGGGGGTTTCCGCCCGGCGGCTCAGGTGACGCTGATGGCGCCGGTGACGACGGCGAACAGGATGTAGGCGGCGGAGACGAGGATGCCCCAGCGCAGGGCGTGCTTCTGGAAGTCGCCGAGTTCGGTCCTGACCAGGCCGAGGAGGACCCAGAGGGGCGCGCTGGTGGGGCCCATCGAGTGGAGGATCTGGCCGATGGCGCCGGCCCGGGCGATCTCGTTGGCGTCGATGCCGTAATGGGCGGCCGATTCGGCGAGGACGGGGACGACGCCGAACCAGTAGCCGTCGTTGGACATGAAGAAGCCGAGCGGCAGGGCGAGGACGGCGGTGAACAACGGGATGAGGTTGCCCATGGAGTCGGGGACGATCGCGAGGGCGGCGTCCGCCATGGCCTTGATCATGCCGGAGTCGGTCATGATGCCGGTGAAGACGCCGGCGGCGAGGACGAGGATCACGACGGGCACCGCGTTGGCGGCCTGGCGCTTGATGAGGTCCTGCTGATCGCCGATGCTGCGGACGTTGACGAGCAGGGCGATGACGAACGCGACCATGAACAGCACCAGGAGGTCGGCGACCTCCAGGATGAGCAGCACCATCAGCAACAGGGTGAGGCCGGCGTTGAACCACATGCGCCAGTCCGCCTTCACCGGTTCGAACGCCTCGCCGGAGGCGATCTCCAGCTTGTAGGCGGCGAGCTTCTCGGCGTCGATCTTGTGGCGTTCCCGCAGGCCGAGCCAGTACGCGACGGCGATGATGGCCAGGCTGGTGAGGGCCATGGGACCGATCATGTGGACGAAGTAGTCACCGGCGTTCAGGTGCAGCACGCTGATGCCGCGGGTGGCGGCACCGCCCCAGGGGGTGGTGCCGGAGATGGTGCCCAGTGCCATGGTGGCGAGGGTGGCGAGGATGAGGGGATTCATGCCCAGGCGCCGGTAGATGGGCAGGAACGCCGAACAGATGATCATGTAGCTGGTGGTGCCGTCGCCGTCGAGGGCCACGCACAGCGCCAGGACCGCGGTGCCGACGCAGATGCGGACCGGATCGCCTTTGGAGGCGCGGACGATGGCCTGGCAGACCGGCTCGAAGAGCTTGGCCTCCATCATGAGGCCGAAGTAGAGGACGGCGAACAGCAGAAGCGCGGCGGTGGGCGCGACGGTGTCCAGGCCGTTCATGATCATGTCGCCGAGCTCGGCTCCTTCGCCCGCGACGAGGGCGGCGGCGATCGGCGTGAGCATGATGGCGGTGAACGCGGAGAGGTACTTCCGCATCACGAGCAGCATGAAGCTGCCCAGGGTGGCGAAGCCGAGGACGGCGAGCATCGTTGCTCCTTGGGGCAGGGCTGAAGAGCCGCTGTTGGTCGGGCGGCGGAGGGGACTTCGCTGCTCAGTGCGTGGCGGGCCGGGCGGCGTCCGGCAGCGGTGGTGGCGCCGTGCTCGGCTCGAGCAGCGGGGCGGTCATGGTGCGTGCGGCTCCTGTGGGTGCGTGCCCGCCCGGCGCTGGGCGTGGCGAAGCCCGGTGAACGCGGCGGACGGCGAGGGTGCGCCTGACGAGGCGAGGGCTTCCCGGGCGGCTGTGGAGATCGAGGAAGACCCATCACCGGCGTTCCGGACAACCGGTTAACCGGATTGCCGGTAGGTAACTAGAATCCTGCTGTCGCGTCAATACCTGCGTCCATACCGAAGTGAGGAATGCGATGGCCGAACTCGCCAGGATCACGGTCGAGCCACGGGAGCCGCTGGCCGCCGAGGTCTCCCGCCGACTGATCGACTACCTGATGTCCGGCGAGGTGCAGCCCGGCGACCGCATCCCCTCCGAGCGGCAGCTGACGGAGATGCTCGGGGTGAACCGGCCCACCGTGCGGGAGGCGATCAAGTCGCTCGGCTTCCTCGGGCTGCTGGAGATCCGGCAGTCCAGCGGGACGTACTTCCGCGGCGCCGACTCGGATGTGCTCTACCGGCTGTTCGAACTGGGGCTCGTCCTGGGCGAGCGGGGGGCCCGGGACATGGTGCAGGCCCGTGCGGAGCTGGAGGTGGTCGTGGCCGGCCTGGCCGCACAGGCCCGTGACGAGGCCGGGGTCGAGCTGCTGCGCGCCCGCCTGACCGCCATGCGGGAGTGCTCGGACGAGGAGTTCCCCGAAGCGGACACCGCCTTCCACGCGGCGCTCGGGGAGCTGGCCGACAACGTGGTGCTGCGGGACATGCTCAAGGGCATGCGGGCGATGATCCAGCGCGGATGGGTGGAGCGCACGGGGTCGGTACGGACCCGCAAGGTGGCCTACGACGACCATGTGCCGATCTTCGAAGCGGTCGCCCGGGGGGACGCCGAGGCCGCTCGCTCGGCGATGGCCGCCCACATGGAGGGCGCGTCCCGGCGCCTGATGGAGGCACTGGAGCAGCGCGAGGAGTAGTCCGCCTCGCTCTGGGGCGTTCCACCTGGGTCGTACCTCGCCGGGGCGTCCCGCGCAGGCCGTATCTCGCCTGGGCGTCCCGCGCCAGGCCGTATCCCGCCTGGCGGTATCCCGCCTGGGCGTCCTGTGCCGGGTCGTCCCGCGCCAGGCGGCCCTACCTCGCCTGGGCGTCCCGCGCCGGGTCGTCCCGCGTCGGGCCGGTGGACCCCGCGCCGACGGGCCATGGACCGAAGGACCATGAACTGGCACCCTCCGGACCGTCGGCCTCCGGGTCGCCCCCCGGGCCGGCACCCCCCGAACCGGCGACCCCCGGACCGGGACCCCCGGACCGGCAACCTCCACACCCACAAGGTCAACCGGTTGACCGGTTTACCGGTTGCTTCTACAGTGGCGGCACGGCAGCAGCACGAAACGCTGCCGTCACCCCATCCGAGCCTGCGAGCCTGCTCACCCTCCGCGTCACGGAGCGTTCCCCGCGCGGACCGCGGCGGGCCGGGATCGGGACCCTTGCCGGTCCCCGCCTACCGGAAGAGGAAGAAGCCCCGGTGATCGAACCCCAACCCCTGGTCGCCATGATCCACGCCGTGCCGGCCGCGGCCCGCACCGCCCAGGAGGCGTTCGCGCATGAGTTTCCGCAGGCCACGGTCTGGAATGTGCTGGACGACCGGCTGCTGGACGACGCCCGCGCCGTCGGCGGCCTCAGCGACGCGCTGCGCCGGCGCATGCTCCGCCTCATCGGCCATGTGATCGAGGGCGGCGCCCAGGCGGTGCTGCTGACGTGCTCCTCCTACGGAGAAGTGGTCGACACCGCCCGCACCCTGTGGGACGTGCCCGTCCTGAAGTCCGACGAGGCGATGTTCCAGGCCGCCCTGGCCGGCCCGTTCGCACGGGTCGCCGTCGTCGCCTCCACCGCGCCCGCCGTCCCGGCCGCCGTGGCCCAGCTCGAGGCGCTCGCCCCGGCGGTGCGGGCCGGCCGGCCCGTCGACATCGTCACCGCGCTGAGCGAGAGCGCGGCCGGTCCGGCCGATGCCGAAGAGACCGCCCGCCACCTGGCGGACGCCCTCCAGGCCGCCGGAGCCGGCGACGCCGACGCGGTGCTGCTCGCCCAGTACTCCCTCACCCCGGCCCGCGCGGCCCTGTCCGCCCTGCTGGGCGTGCCCGTCCTGGACGGTGCGGGCGCCGCCGCCCGTGAACTGCGCGGCCTGCTCACCCGCGCTCCCGGCCGGGCGGAAGCCGCGGTGACGCCGTGACCGCGCCCCTGCCCTGGCCGCTCGCCTACACCGTCTCCGGCGACGACTGCCGCACGCCCGTGCCGCTCGGCTTCGCCGCACCGCTCGCCGAGGCCGTCCGGCAGCTGGCCGAACTCGGCTACGACGGTGTCGAGGTCCAGGTCCGTGAGGTCACCGCGCACGACGCGGACGCACTGGTCCGGACCGTCGGGGGAAGCGGCCTGACCGTCCTCGGCATCGCCACCGGACCGGTCGCCGGGCAGGACGGCCTGACGCTGACCGACCCCTCGCCGGACGTACGCCGTCACGCCCTCGACCGGCTGCTGGGCGCGGCCCGCCTGGCCGGAGCCCTCGGCGTACCGCTGACCCTCGGTCAGACCCGCGGCAGATTCCTGCCGGGGCTGGAGGACGTGCAACGGGCCTGGGCCACGGGGGCGGTGCGGCGGCTGGCCGAGGAAACGGCCGCCTGCGGCAGCCGACTGCTGCTGGAGCCGCAGTCACGGGCCAACACCTCCCTGTGGCACACCCCCGAGCAGGCCCTCGCCGTCGTCGAGGCGTTCGACGCCCCGGCCGGACTGGTCCAGGACACCCACCACCTCGAAGCCGAAGGCATCGACGCCGTGCGGGCCGTCACCGACCACGCCCGCGTGACCGGATGCCTCCAGCTCGCCGCATCCGGCACGCGGGGCCCGCTGGAGGCCGGCGACCCCCGGCTGCCCGCCTTGTTGCAGGCCCTGCACCAGGGCGGCTTCACCGGGTGGCTGACGCTGGAACACACCCAGGACGATGACAGCCGCGAGGCCGCGGCCCGGTCCCGGACCGCCCTCACCCGAGCCGCCGCCACCCTGACGTAGCAGCCGCTACCGGCCTCGCCCCCACACGACCGACAGATCCAGATCCCCAGAGAGGAACCGCACCATGAGCACCACCACCTACCGCCTCGGCGTCCTGGAGGGCGACGGCATCGGCCCCGAGATCGTCCCCTCCTCCGTGGAGATCGCCACCGCCGCCGCCCGGGCCGCCGGCGTCTCCGTCGACTGGGTGACCCTGCCGCTCGGCGCATCCGCGATCGAGTCCCACGGCACGCCCGTCCCCGAGGAGACCTCAAAGGCCCTCGCCGGTCTGGACGGCTGGTACCTCGGCCCGCACGACTCCGTCAGCTACCCCGAGCCGCACAAGTCCGCCCTCAATCCCTCGGGCACCCTGCGCAAGCACTTCGAGCTGTTCGCCAACATCCGCCCCGCCAAGAGCTTCCCCGGCGCCAAGGCCGTCTGCGACAGCGCCGACCTGGTCATCGTCCGCGAGAACACCGAGGGCTTCTACGCCGACCGCAACACCTTCGCCGGCACCGGCGAGTTCATGCCCACGCCCGACACCGCGATCGCGATGGGCATCATCACCCGCGAGGCCACGGAGCGTGTCGCCCGGGTCGCCTTCGACCTCGCGCGCTCGCGCCGCAAGAAGCTCACCATCGTCCATAAGGCCAACGTCCTCAAGCTCACCACCGGCCTGTTCCGCACCGTGTGCCAGGAGGTCGCCAAGGACTACCCGGACGTGGCCGTGGACGACTTCCACATCGACGCCATGACCGTCCACCTGGTGCGGCGCGCCCAGGACTTCGACGTCATCGTCACCGAGAACATGTTCGGCGACATCCTCTCCGACCTGGCCGGCGAGATCTCCGGCTCGCTGGGCACCGCGCCCTCCATCAACGCCTCCGCCACCACCGCCATGGCCCAGGCGTCCCACGGCTCCGCCCCCGACATCGCCGGGCAGAACATCGCCAACCCGGTCGCGATGATCCTGTCCGGCGCGATGCTGTTCGAGTGGCTCGCCGCCCAGCACGGCGACGAGAAGCTCGCCACCGTCGCGAAGACCATCGAGCAGGGGGTGGCCGACGCCATCGCCGCCGGCACCTCCACCCGCGACCTCGGCGGCTCCGCCTCCACCACCGAGTTCACCGCCGCCGTCATCAAGGCCATCGGCGCCGCAGGCCAGAACTGACCCATCCGCTCCGGGGCGGGTGACTCCGCCGCCCGCCCCGGTCCCACGCTCCGCCCGCACGCCCGCACGCCCGTACGCCCGAGGAGAGACCCCCGACCATGACCCTGCGCATCGGCTGCACAGCCGACGACTTCACCGGCGGCACCGATGTCGCCGCCGCCTTCCGGCGGGCCGGCCTGCGCACCGCCCTGGTCTTCGGCACCCCGGACGGGACCACCGCGCTGCCCGCCGACTGCGACGCCGCCGTGGTCGCCCTGAAGTCCCGTTCCACGCCCGCCGACGAGGCCGTCGCCGACTCGCTCGCCGCCCAGCGCTGGCTGTGGAGCAAGGGCGCGGCACAGGTCTACTTCAAGTACTGCTCCACCTTCGACTCCACCGACCGGGGCAACATCGGTCCGGTCACGGACGCGCTCCTGGACGCCGCCGGTGCCGCCGTCACGCTGCACTGTCCGGCCTCCCCGCCCAACGGCCGCACCGTCTACCAGGGGCATCTGTTCGTCCACGACCAGTTGCTGTCCGACTCCCCCCTGCGCCACCATCCCCTCAACCCCATGACGGACTCCGCACTGGTGCGCCTGCTGTCCGCGCAGACCCGCCACCAGGTGGCCCTGATCGACTGGCACACCGTGCGCCGTGGCGTCCAGGCCGTCCGCGAAGCGCTCGTGGCCCATCAGCAGTCCGGTGTACGGCATGTCGTCGCCGATGCCCTGACCGACGACGACCTTGCCGTGCTCGGTGCCGCCGCGCTCGAACTGCCGGTCGTCGCCGGGGCCGCCGGACTGGCCGAGGGACTCGGGCATGCCTACCCCGCCGCCGGGCCGGCCGCCGGCGAGCCGCTGCCGCGCGGAGGACGGGCAGCCGTCCTCGCGGGCAGCTGCTCCGCCCGCACCCTGGAGCAGATCGCGCACTTCCACGCCGCCGGCCTGCCCTCCCTCCGCCTCGACGTCCTGGCCGCCGCCTCCGGCCGCGACGTCACCGGCGAGGCACTGGCCTGGTACGAGCGGCAGGATCCCGAGCTGCCCGTCCTCGTCCACGCCTCCGCTTCGCCGGAGGAACTGGCCGCCGTCCAGGCCCGGCTCGGTGTCGCCGAGGCCGCCGCACGGGTCGAGGAACTCCTCGGCACCCTCGCCTCCCACCTCGTCGAACGCGGCGTACGGCGGCTGCTCGTCGCGGGCGGGGAGACCTCCGGCGCCGTCACCACGGCCCTCGGCATCCGGACCGTCCTGGTCGGCGAGGAAGCCGATCCCGGCGTGCCCTGGACCCACGCCACCACCGGGGCCGGAGACGTGGCCCTCATGCTCAAGTCCGGCAACTTCGGCGCCCCCGACCTGTTCACCCGCGCCCTCGAAACCACCGGGAAGGCCACATGACCGCCTACACCGACGAGACGGCGGCGCGCGCGCTGATCGTACGGACCGCCCGCTCACTCTTCGGGCGCGGACTGACGCACGGTTCCACCGGCAACCTGTCCGTCCGCCTGGCCGACGGCAGCCTGCTGCTCACCCCCACCGGCGCCGGCCTCGGCACCGTCATGGAGACCGAGCTGTCCCGCACCGACTTGACGGGCCGTCACCTCGACGGCCCCCGGCCCACCAAGGAGGCGTTCCTCCACGCCGCCTTCTACCGGGCCCGGCCCACCGCACACGCGGTCGTCCACCTGCACAGCCCGCACGCCGCCGCGGTCTCCTGCCTCGGCGGCCTCGACCCCGCGAACGTCCTCCCGCCGCTGACCGCGTACTACGCCATGCGCGTCGGGACCCTGCCCCTGCTGCCGTACCACGCTCCCGGCGACAGCGGCCTGGGGCCCCTCGCCGAGCGGACCGCCCGCACCCACCACGCGGTCCTCCTCGCCAACCACGGTCCCGTCACGGCCGGAGCCACGCTGGAGCAGGCGGCGGACGCCATCGAGGAGCTCGAGGAGACCGCGAGGCTCCACCTCCTCCTGCGGGGGCACACCACCCGCCCCCTCACCCCCGAACAGGCTGCCGCGCTCGCTCCCGCACTCCCCTGACGGGCCGCGCTCGCTCCCGCATCCCCCTGACGCCCCGGCAGGAAGCCGGCGCCGCAGCCCCTAGCGAAAGACCGCCATCAGTGCCCCGAACAGTCAGCCTCGTCCCCACCGCCGACCTCGTCGACCAGTACGGCCCCGCCCTGCGGGTGTGCGATCTGCCGTTCCGCCAGTTCGGCGCCCGGCGCGGTTTCGCCGGCCCCGTCCGTACCGTCTCCTGCCACGAGGACAACGGCCTGCTCCGCGATCTCCTGCGCACTCCCGGAGACGGCGGTGTCCTCGTCGTCGACGGGCAGGGCTCCCTGCGCACCGCCCTGGTCGGCGATCTCATCGCCACCGCCGCTCAGGACAACGGCTGGGCCGGCCTCGTCCTCCACGGCGCGGTCCGCGACAGCGCCGCCCTCGCCGGCCTCCGGCTCGGCATCAAGGCGCTGGGCACCATCCCCCGGAAGAGCGGCAAGGACGCCACCGGATCCGTCGACGTCCCCGTCACCATCGGCGGCATCATCTTCCGCCCCGGTGACATCCTCCACGCCGACGACGACGGCATCGCTCTCCTCCCCGATCACGCCTGACCACACGGCGCAGGGAGACCCGTACCCACAGGATCGAGGAGCCAGTGCTTCTGAAAACCTTCGGCTGGTCGTTCGCGGTCACCGCGCTCGGCCTCGTCGCGGCCGTCCTCTACGGGGGATGGACCGCCTTCGGCATCGCAGCGATGCTGTCGATCCTCGAGATCTCGCTGTCCTTCGACAACGCGGTCGTCAACGCCGGAATCCTGAAGCGGATGAACGCCTTCTGGCAGCGCGTCTTCCTGACGGTCGGCATCCTGATCGCCGTCTTCGCGATGCGGTTGGTCTTTCCCGTGGTCATCGTCGCCGTCAGCGCGCGACTGGGTCCGATCGAGGCCGTCGACCTCGCGCTGACCGACCAGGACCGTTACCAGGAACTGGTCACCGACGCCCACCCGGCGATCGCGGCCTTCGGCGGCATGTTCCTGCTGATGATCTTTCTGGACTTCGTGTTCGAGGAGCGCGAGCACAAGTGGCTCGCCTGGATCGAGCGGCCGCTGGCCAAGCTGGGCAAGGTCGACATGCTCTCGGCCTGCGTCGTGCTGATCGTCCTGCTGATCACCTCGATGACCTTCGCCACCCACGCCCATCTGCACGCCGGGCCGGCCGACAAGGCCGAGACGGTGCTGCTCTCCGGGGTCGCCGGTCTCATCACCTACCTGGTCGTCGGCGGCCTCTCCGGCTACTTCGAGGACAGGCTGGAGGAAGAGGAAGAGCGCGGGCACGAGGCGGAGGAGGAGGCCGGGCGCGCCGGAAAGCGGCAGTCCCCCGTGCTGCTCGCGGGCAAGGCCGCGTTCTTCATGTTCCTCTACCTGGAGGTCCTGGACGCCTCCTTCTCCTTCGACGGCGTGATCGGCGCGTTCGCCCTCACCAACGACATCGTGCTGATGGCCCTCGGCCTCGGTATCGGCGCCATGTACGTCCGCTCGCTCACCGTCTACCTGGTCCGCCAGGGCACCCTCGACGACTACGTCTACCTCGAGCACGGCGCGCACTACGCGATCGGCGCCCTCGCCGTGATCCTCCTGGTCACCATCCAGTACGAGATCAACGAAATCGTCACCGGCCTGATCGGCGTCGTTCTGATCGCCGCGTCCTTCTGGTCCTCCGTACGCCGCAACCGCGCGTCGGCGGCCCGCCCTTCCCGCACACCACACTCCCCGAACAGCGGCGAAGTCCTGCCGCACCCCGAGCACACCGGAGAAACCTCCCGATGATCGTCTCCACCGACCCGGCCACGGGCGCCGAACTCGCCCGTTACCAGCCCCAGTCCGCCCAGGAGGTCGACGGCATCCTCGACGCCGCGGCCTCGGCGCAGGCCGCCTGGCGCCGGCGCCCGGTCACCGAACGCACGCCGCTGCTGCGGGAGATGGCCCGCGTCCTGCGTGAGGGCAGGGACACCTACGCGGCGCTGATCACCGCCGAGATGGGCAAGCCGATCACCGAGGCACGCGCGGAGATCGACAAGTGCGCCTGGACCTGCGACTACTACGCCGACCACGCCCCGGCCCAGCTCGCCGACCGCCCGGTCACCAGCAACGCCGCCGAGAGCGCCGTCGTGTACGACCCGCTGGGTGTGGTGCTCGCGGTGATGCCGTGGAACTACCCCTTCTGGCAGTTCTTCCGGTTCGCCGCCCCCGCGCTCGCCGCGGGCAACGGCGCCCTGCTCAAGCACGCCAACAACGTGCCGCAGTGCGCACTCGCCGTCGAAGAGGTCGTACGCAAGGCAGGCGCCCCCGAGGGCCTCTGCCGGACGCTGCTGGTCGAGGTCGGCCAGGTGGCCGGTCTCATCGCCGATCCGCGGATCGCGGCGGTCACCCTCACCGGGTCCACCGAGGTCGGTGCGATCGTCGCCGCCCAGGCCGCGGCCGTACTGAAGAAGCAGGTGCTCGAGCTCGGCGGCTCCGACCCCTTCGTCGTCCTCGCCGACGCCGACATCGCGCAGGCCGCCGCGACCGCCGTCAAGGCCCGCTACGTCAACGCCGGCCAGTCCTGCGTCAACGCCAAACGGTTCATCGTCGAAGAAGCCGTGGCCGATGAGTTCGTGCAGGCGTTCACCGCCGCCGCGGCCGCCCTGAAGGTCGGCGACCCGACCGACCCGGACACCGCGATCGGCCCCATGGCCCGCGCCAACCTCCGCGACACCCTGCACGACCAGGTCCGGCGCAGCGTGGCGGCCGGTGCCGTCCTCGCGCTCGGCGGTGAGGTGCCCGACGGGCCGGGCTGCTACTACCCGCCCACCGTTCTCGACCACGTCCGTCCCGGTACGGCCGCCTTCGACGAGGAGACCTTCGGCCCCGTCGCGGCCGTCACCCGCGCCGCCGACGCCGACGAGGCCGTCGCGCTCGCCAACCGGACCGAGTACGGCCTCGGTGCCGCCCTCTGGACGTCCGACCTGGACCGCGCCCGCCGGCTCGCCCGCGTCCTGGACGCCGGCGCCGTCTTCGTCAACGGCATGGTCGCCTCCGACCCGCGCCTGCCCTTCGGCGGCATCAAGAAGTCCGGCTACGGCCGGGAACTCGGCGCCGAGGGCATCCGCGAGTTCGTCAACGTCAAGACGGTCTGGATCGGCCCCGCCGTACCGGCCACCTGAGCCCGCCCCGCCCCGCTTCACCCCGCCCCGCCCGCCCCGAACACGGAGAGACACCTCATGAGCTCCACGCCCACCGATGACAAGCCCTGCTGCGGCGCCTTCCCGCCCGCCGTCCTGCGCCCGGCCGAGCTGACCGCCTTCAGCCGCGGAGGCGGCGCCCGTACCGTCCCCCTGGTCACCCGGGCAGTCGGAGCGGAGGTCTTCCTCACCGGCCAGACGCTCTTCGACGGCGGCGCCGGCATCCCGCTGCACACCCACAACTGCCCGGAGAGCGTGACCATCCTCGAAGGCGACGCCGTCGTGGAGATAGACGGCACCGAACACCGCCTGACCCGCTTCGACACCACCTACGTCGCCGCCGGCACCCCCCACCGCTTCCGCAACGCCTCCGCCACCGAGCCCATGCGGATCCTGTGGATCTACGCCTCCGTGGACGCCACCCGCACCCTCGTCGACACGGGGGTCACCGCGCGAGTCGACGCGGAGCACACCAAGCCCTCCGAGACCCGCGACTGACATCGCGACGACACCGCGACGACACAGGCAGGAAGAAGCCGGCAGAAGCAGAAAGAAGCCGGCAGAGACAGGAAGAAAGAAACAGGACCATCACCGTGATCACCGAGATCGCCCAGATCGAGATCAGCCCCGGCCACGAGGAGGACTTCGAGAAGGCCGTCGCCGAGGCCGTCCCCGTGTTCCTCGCGGCCGACGGCTGCCGTGGAGTCGACCTGCACCGCGGCGTCGAGCACCCCACGCGCTACCGGCTCATGGTCCAGTGGGAGACGGTCGAGCACCACACCGTCACCTTCCGGGCCTCCGAGGGCTTCACCCGGTGGCGGGCCCTGGCAGGCCCTCACTTCGCCGCTCCACCGCAGGTGGAGCACGTGCGCTCGGTTCTCGCCCCTTGATGCGCCGGGGGTCGCCGCGGTGGCTGGCTGGTGGTGGACCAGGCTGAGCAGCTGTTGCGGCGCGAGGAGACGGGTGGCCCGGGGAGCAGGAGCGCCGGGTGTTCATGGAACATCCTGCGGCACAGCCCGCGCGGCGACCCGGCGGTGTGGGTCGTGCGCACCCTCCGTTCCGAGTTCCTGGGCCCGATGACCGCGGACCACGACCTCGTCGACCTCGTCCACGGCCTTCTGGTCGTCGGCCCGTTGGTCGTCGGCCCCTTGGTCGTCGGCCCCTTGGTCGTCGGCCCGTTGCGGCGTGCGCCCCCGGACGGGCCCGACGGACCAGCTGGTGCTCGTCAGTTTGTCAGGGACGAACTCGGCGAGACCGATCGCGGACACCTCACGTCATCCCTCATGCAGTTCCGCGATCAAAACCTGACAGGTCGCCTGATTCCCTGCCGCCACCGCTCCATGCGCTCCTAAAGTGCTCCGCGATTCGACGCCATGCCGTGGGGAGGCGACACGCCATGGCGTGCGGTGACAACGGGGAGGGCGCGTGTCGGACGAAGCGGACTCGGTGCTGGGGCGCCTGACCGTCAGGGAACGGCTGCGGTGGGGAGGGGCGCGCTTCGGGCGGCGAGCCGGGGCGCTGATCCTGCAGATCGAGGGTGACGACGGCAGTTGGCCGCTCCGGTGGATCGACGGATGCCGGGGAGTCCTGCCGGTCGGCGTGACGGACGCGGTCGTGCAGGGCATGGACGAGGAGCAGGAAGTCGTCGCACTCCTGCGCGCCATGACGGACGGGTGCGGTTACGAGGGAAGACCGCCCTATGCGCTGCCCATCGTGTTTCCGCGCTTCGCCGCGGCCCGCACGGCGCTCTACGTCTGGCGTCCCGAGGACGGCCACAACCAGCACGAACAGCTCAACGACCTCATGCGCACCGTCAAGGAGGCCATCGCCCGGGCGAAGAGGCTCACCCTGCCGACGGCGCGCGAGCACCTGACGGCGGCGCTGCAGGGGCCTTTCGTGGCAGGACTGTTCAACGGGCTGGTCGGAGCCGTGCTGGACGTGGCCCATGTGGTGCGCTTCCCCCACCGCCGAGCGATGCGGTGGTTCCGCACCGTTCGTTTCCCAAACGCGAGGACCGACGCGATGACGTGCCATGCCCTGCGAGAAGGGCGGACGCAGTGGACGCCGGAGCAGAAGCAGGAACTGCTCGTCGAGGCACTGCTGGCCGACGTCGAGGCCCACTACGGGTTCTGGAGACGGCTGAACCGGGTCAGGCGTCCCGTGTTCCTCGTCCCCGACGTGGACACGCATCCGGCGCGGCGGGTCGTCCGCGACAGACTGCTCGCGGCGTACGACGGGAGGTCCCGGGAGCTGCATGCGTACCCCGTGGTGATCACGACCTGCCGGCCGGACGCCGCCACGCCGATGCGCGGCGCCCGCCCCGCCGTGCCGCCGGACCGCCTGGCGAACGAGATCCCGGCACGTTTCCGGGAGCGGGAGCGGGTGGCGAGGCTGCGCGTCGTCGATGCCGACGTGCCGATGCCGAGCCGCGTGGTCCGGCTCGCCCTGCGGCCCGCGTCCGTACAGCAGCCCGTCGTTCCGGGGAGCAGGTCATGAGGATCTGCCCTTCTCCGGGGCCCGTCACTGTCGGCGCGGTGGTGCTGGGCGTCCTGGCGGCAGGGCTCTGCCTCCACAGGTTGCCCGACGAGCCCGACCCCCCGCCCGCGTGCGGCAAGCACCTCGTCCTCCACGGCGACGACTGCCTGGGCGTCTCCGACGGCACGGACGTGTTCGCGTCCGGCGTGCCCGGCATGCGTCAGGTCTTCGCGCGCATCGCCGAGCAGAACAAGGCCGTCGCGGGAGAGAAGCACGCGACCGTCGCCCTGCTGATCCCGCTGGAATCGGACAGCCCCGCTGTGCGGCGGCAGATACTCAGCGAGGTGCAGGGCGCCTGTCTCGCACAGGCCCGGGCCAACGGCGAGGACGCCGCGAAGCCGCCCATCCGGCTCGTCCTCGCGAACCCGGGGCGCGAGTACCGGCACTGGAGGTACACGGTCGGCGAACTGCGGCGGCGGGAGCCCCACCTGAGGATCGTCGCGGGCTTCAACCTCAGCCTGGAGGACACCCGCGAGGCCATGGAGTACGTGACGAACACGCTGCGGGTCCCGGCCGTGGCGAGCCTGGTGACCGCGAGCGACTTCGCCAATCCCGAAGGGCGTGACGAGGTGCCGTTCCCCGGCCTGGCCCGGGCGATTCCCACCAGCGAGAAGCAGGCGGCAGCCCTGCTCCGGTTCGATCCCGGGCTCGTCGGCGCGGAGACCGCGCTGGTCGCCGACCACCGGCCGGAGGACAGCTACAACCGGGCCCTCCGGGAGGCTTTCACCGAGGCCAGGGAGGAGAACGGAAGGAGCGCCGGGATCCAGGACATGAGGTTCGTGTCGCCCGGCATGGAGAAGCCGGGCGTCACCGCGAACGAGTTCCAGGACTTCGCGGCCAACATCTGCCGGTCCAACGCCCGGGTCGTCTACTTCGCCGGCCGGGCCTTCCACCTCGAACTGTTCATCAAGAAGCTCGCCGGCGCCTACTGCCGGGAGAAGCGGTCCTACACCGTCATCACGGGCTCCAGCGCCACGACGCTCGACGAGCGTCTGGACGCGCGGGACCGCGCGCTGCTGAGCGGCGATCCGGGAGCGGGCAAGCCCTCGGTCTCGGTGCTGTACCCGGCTCCGGCACACCCCGACGCCTGGAGCACCGCGATCGCGGAGTGGAAGGCGGCGAAGGACGGGCGGAGAACACCGCCGGGTTACCTCACCGAGCCACAGGACGCCTTGGAGACGCTCCGTCGCGACATCGCGAGGGAGGCCGGGGGCATCGGCCCGGTGAGCCTCGACGACGGACGGACGATCATGACGCATGACGTCGTGCTGCTCGCCTCCGAGGAACTGGCCCGCGCGGCGCACACCAGCGGCACGGAGCTCCCCTCCGCGGACCGGGTCAGGAAGGATCTCGGCAAGCTGAACGCCGAGCTGCGGGTGGTGGGCGCCGGGGGCTGGACCTGCCTCACGAACGCGGGAAACCCCTATGACAAGGCCGTTCCCCTGGTCCGCCTCGTCCCCGCCTCCCGCCGGCTGACCCTCGAGGGAGTCGCCTGGCCGGAAGGACAGCCGCCCCAGGAGGACTGTGTCGTGCCGGCCAATCCCCAGTAGGCCGCACCGGTCCCGAGCGGGACTCCCTCACCGAGGAGCCCAGCCCTTTCCCGGCAGCCGGACGCCGGGATCGTCTCGGCTCTCCCGGCCTCGGTGTCCAGCTCGGCGCCCGGCCGGCGGCCGGGACCGGCGACGACCGCCGACGGCTCGCCGATGCCATCGGTCCGCGTCGGATCTGCCCGCATCTCGGCGAGGCCGACGGCTGCGGAGCCCGGGGCACAGGACCGCGGACTCCGCAGCCGTCGGCCTCGCCCTACCGCACCAGGCAGGGCCGCTTCGCGTCGAACTCCCAGCCCGGCACCAGGTACCGCATCCCGACGGCGTCGTCCCGCGCCCCCAGCGCCTTGCTCAGATAGAGCTCATGGGCGGCGAGGAGGCGGTCCATGTCGAGCTGGACGCCGAGGCCGGGGGCGTCGGGCACGGCGATCTCGCCGTCGACGATACGGGGCGGGGTGACGGTGAGCCGCTCCAGGCCCTCCTGCCATATCCAGTGCGTGTCCAGGGCGTTGTACGCGCCGGGCGCCGCGGCACCGCAGTGCGTGACCATGGCGAGTGAGATGTCGAAGTGGTTGTTGGAGTGGCAGCCCCAGGTCAAGCCCATCGCGTTGCACAGCTGAGCCACGCGGACGGACCCCTGCATGGTCCAGAAGTGCGGGTCGGCCAGCGGGATGGAGACCGACTGCAGGGCGAGGGCGTGGGCCAGCTGCCGCCAGTCGGTGGCGATCATGTTGGTCGCGGTGGGCAGGCCGGTCGCGCGGCGGAACTCGGCGAGGACCTCCCGCCCGGAGTAGCCGCCCTCGGCTCCGCAGGGGTCCTCGGCGTAGGCGAGCGTCCCGACCAGGGGCGTACAGAGTTCGATGGCCTCGCGCAGTGACCACGCACCGTTGGGGTCGAGGGTGATCCGGGCCTCGGGGAAGCGTTCCTTCAGCGCGCGTACGGCCTTGACCTCCTCGGCACCGTCCAGAACGCCGCCCTTCAGCTTGAAGTCGCGGAAGCCGTACAGGTCGTAGGTGGCCTCGGCCTGGCGGACGATCGCCTCCGGCGTCAGGGCCTCCTCGTGCCGGATCCGGTACCAGTCGGCGTCCGCGTCGGGCTCGCGGACGTACTCCAGGTCCGTACGGTCGGGGTCACCGACGTAGAAAAGGTAGCCCAGCACCCGCACCGAGTCGCGCTGCTGACCGTCCCCGAGGAGCGCCGCGACCGGCACGTCGAGGTGCTGGCCCAGGAGGTCCAGGAGAGCCGACTCCACAGCGGTCACGGCGTGCACGGTGGTCCGCAGGTCGAAGGTCTGCGCGCCGCGTCCGCCGGAGTCGCGGTCGGCGAAGCGGTCCCCGATCTCGCGCAGGACACGCTTGTAGTCGCCCACCTTCGCGCCGACCACGAGGGACTCGGCGTCCTTGAGGGTCTGCGTGATCTTCTCTCCGCCGGGCACCTCACCGAGGCCGGTACGGCCCTCGGAGTCCTTCAGGACGACGATGTTGCGCGTGAAGTACGGGCCGTGGGCGCCGGAGAGGTTCAGCTCCATGCAGTCGCGGCCCGCTACGGGGTAGACGGAGAACGCGGTGACGGTCGGCTGGGTGGTGCTCATGCTCTCTTCGAGTTCCTTGTGTAGGGGATGTGCGGGGTTCAGGGCGCGCGCAGTGGTCACAGGTTCAGCACTTCAAGGGCCCACTCGACCGCCAGGACGCCGCCCAGGCCGAGGACCGACAGCACGGTCGTGTAGGTGGTACGGACCTTGATGGCCTGGATGACCGACAGGTTGAAGTACTCCTTGAAGAGCCAGAATCCGGGGTCGTTGACGTGTGAGAAGGCGATGGAGCCGCAGGAGACGGCGAGCACCATCATCTCGGCGTGCGTTCCGCTGCCGGCGAGCAGGGGCAGCACCACACCGGAGGCGGTGACGACGGCGACGGTCGCGGAGCCGAGGGCGATCCGGAGGATGACGGCGATCAGCCAGGCGAGGACGATCGGCGAGATGGACCAGGAGTCGGTGACGTCCTTGATGTAGTCGGAGATGCCGCCCTCGACGAGGACGTTCTTGAAGGCTCCGCCGGCACCGATCACCAGCAGGATCATCGCCATCGCCTTGACCGCCGAGGTGCAGGAGGCGCTGACGTCCTCGAGGCTCCGGCCGATCCTCGGGCCGAACGCCCAGATCGCCAGGAGCAGGGTCAGCAGGAGTGCGACCGGCGCCGAGCCGATGAACGCGACGGAGTGCAGGAACGGGCTCTCGCCGCCGGCGGCCATGTCGGTCACCGCGGCGCCGGCGATCAGGATGACGGGGAAGAGCGCCACGAACAGCGACCAGCCGAGGCCGGGCATCTCCTCGTCGGTGAACTCACGCTCGCTGACCAGGCCCTGGGGGATGGAGGGGTTCATGGCCTTGATGAACGGCAGCCGCGGCCAGAGCAGCGCGATGAGCGCGCCGGCCGGGATCGCGATGAACAGGCCGTAGAACAGCGTCAGCCCGACGGAGGCGTGGAAGGTAGCGGCGACGGCGGTGGGACCGGGGTGCGGCGGCAGGAAGCTGTGCATGGTGGACAGCGAGATGGACATCGGCAGCCCGACCCACAGCAGGTTCGCCCCGGTGACCCTGACCAGGGTGAAGGCGATGGGCACGATGATGATGAAGGCGACCTCGTAGAACATCGTCACGCCGATGAGCATGGAGGTGACGACCATGGCTACCTGGACCCAGCGCGGGCCGAAGGCGTCGAGGAGTGTGCCGGCTATGCGCTGGGCGGCGCCGGAGTCGCCCATGATGCGGCCGACCATGGCACCCAGCCCGATGACGAGCATCGTGTCACCGATCTGCCCCCCGATGCCCTCGGAGAGGATGTCCGGGATGTCCACCACGGGTATCCCCTGGACCAGGGCGACCCCGACGGCGACCAGCAGGAGGGCCGCGAAGCCGTTGAGCTTCAGTCTGGTCATGAGCAGCAGCAGAACCACGACGCTGATTCCGACTACGACAAGTGGCATGTCAGTTCCCCTTTGAACTGTGGGTTGAGCAGCCGGGCCCCGGACGGCGGAGGCATGGCGGAGACATGTGGCGCGGCTGTGATGCGAAGCGAAGCGGGACGGCCGACCGGACGCGGTACGGCGGCGGTGGCTCGAGTGCCGTGGCGGCCGGCGGCGGAGCGGGGAACGAGCGGCGCGGGTGACGGCCCTGGAGGCTCCGAGCGGGCGGGGCGAGGGTCGGGTCTCTTCGCCGCCGCGGGGGCCGGCCCGGTCTACGGCGAGGGTGACCGGCCCGGGCGGCCGGTCGTCCCGGTCGTCATCGGCCGTCGGGCCGAGGACCGCCGTGGCCGGAGCGGTCCGTGGGCTCCGCACTGGGGGGTGTGTCCAGTGCCGCGCGTGAGGTGACCGGTAAGCGTGGCGCGTTGTGGTGCCGAAGGCCCTGGCCCGGGCCGGACACCCGGTGCGCAGCACACAGGCGTCGGCTCGGGACGGCGGTCGCCGGCTCGTCCTGCCGGGCGAAAGCGGGCATGGTCAATCTCCTAGACCTGGGTGATGCGACAGCAGCGCCGCGTGCGGTCCGAGCCACGGAACCGGTGGCTGAGTTGACCGTAGAGATCGTTTCGATTCACGTCTATGTCGAATTTTGTTGCGTGCAATACCTTCCTTGTATGACCGTTCCGTGACGCACATGTGTCCGGCGCACGCCATAGATGTCACGTCACAGATGTCGCAGTAGGGCATCCAGAGCCGGATTGTCGTTGTTCTTCCGCCATACGAAGTTCAGCTCGACCGGCTGCGGGTCCGGCAGCGCCAGCTGCCGGAAGACGATCCCGCCGTAACGCGTCCGGGCCGCGGCCTCGGGTACGAGGGCGATGCCCCAGCCGCCGTTGACGAGGTTCAGGATGCTGTGCACCTGCGCGAGGTACTGGGTGAAGACGGGCCGGACGTGGGCGGCCCGGAAGACGCTGATCAGCAGCTCATGGAAGTAACGGGCCTCGATGGGCGAGTACATGAGGAAGTCCTCGCCCTCCAGGTCCTCGATCCGCACGGGCCCGTGCGCGGCGGCCTTCGGGTGCTCCGCGGGAAGGGCGGCCAGCAGTCCTTCCCGCACGGCCGCACGGGTGGCGAGATCCGCGCCTGCGGCCGAGGGCCGGATCAGCCCGAGATCGAGCGAGCCCTCGCTGAGGGCCTTCAACTGGTCGCGGGTGACGAGCTCCTGCAGGACGATCTCCACCCCCGGCAGCGCCGCCCGCGCGGTCTTCAGGAGGTCGCCGAGGGCGGAGTAGGCGCTGGCGGCCGTGAAGCCGACGGCGATCGCTCCCGCCTCACCGGTGGCGACCCGGCGCACGGCGAGGGTGGCGTGCTCGGACTGGCGCAGGATGCGGCGGGCCTCGACCAGGAAGGCCCGGCCGGCCGGGGTGAGCCGGACGGTGCGGTTGGTCCGGTCCAGCAACTGCACACCCAGCTCGTTCTCCAGCAGCTGGATCTGCCGGCTCAGCGGCGGCTGGGTCATGTTCAGCCGCTCCGCGGCGCGGGTGAAGTGCAGTTCTTCGGCGACGGTCACGAAGCTCGTCAACTGGGCGAGGGTGAACATTGATGCTCTCCTGGTATGACGACATCCAAAATCTATGTTGGACGTGAATCATTCGTGACCGTAGCGTCAGATGTCGACAGGGAGCGACCCGGCCCGTGCCTCCGCCGCCGCCGGCGTGCGCCGGGCACGCGTGAGCCGCCGCCTGTCCGGCCCCGACAGCCACCGCACCCGCACCGCTCCGCATCCCTCGGCGCCCGCCGTGAGGGGGCGCGACACCGGAGCCCGGCCGCGGTCGCGGGCCGTGCACCGACCGCCTCAACCCGAGGGACTCGAAGTGGTGACCACGACACACACGACTCCGCATACCGCACACACCGAAGGCGAGGCCACACTGGACCGGATCGTCTGGCTGCGGCTGTCCTCGGTGGCCCTTCCGCTGGCCACGCCGATCAGTGACGCGAAGGTCTTCACCGGCCGTCAGAAGCCGATGACCGAGGTGGCCTTCCTCTTCGTGGAGATCGCCACCGAGCAGGGGCACGAGGGCGTCGGCTTCAGCTACTCCAAGCGCGCCGGCGGCCCCGGCCAGTTCGCCCACGCCAAGGAGATCGCCGAGAACCTGATCGGTGAGGACCCCAGCGACATCGGCAGGCTCTGGACCAAGCTGGTGTGGGCGGGGGCGTCCGTCGGCCGCAGCGGGCTGGCCACCCAGGCGATCGCCGCCTTCGACGTCGCCCTGTGGGACCTCAAGGCCAAGCGGGCCGGGCTGCCGCTGGCCAAGCTGCTGGGCGCGTACCGCGACTCGGTGCGCTGCTACAACACCTCCGGCGGCTTCCTGCACACCCCGACCGAGCAGGTTCTGGAGAACGCCACCGCGACCCTGGGCAGCGGCATCGGCGGCATCAAGATCAAGGTCGGGCACCCCGACGGCAAGTACGACCTGGCCCGCCTCACCGCGGTGCGCGAGCACATCGGCGACGACGTCCCGCTGATGGTCGACGCCAACCAGCAGTGGGACCGGCCCACCGCCCAGCGCATGGGCCGCGCGCTGGAGGAGTTCAACCTGGTGTGGATCGAGGAGCCCCTCGACGCCTACGACGCGGCGGGCCACGCCGCGCTCGCCGCCTCCCTGGACACCCCCGTCGCCACCGGCGAGATGCTGGCCAGCGTCGCCGAGCACGTGGAGCTGATCCGCCACAACGCCGCCGACGTCATCCAGCCCGACGCCCCCCGCATCGGCGGCATCACCCAGTTCCTCAAGCTGGCCGCGCTCGCCGAGCACCACCAGCTCCAGCTCGCCCCGCACTTCGCGATGGAGATCCACCTCCACCTGGCCGCCGCCTACCCGATCGAGCCGTGGGTGGAGCACTTCGACTGGCTGGAACCGCTGTTCAACGAGCGCCTGGAGATCCACGACGGACGCATGTACGTCTCGTCCCGGCCCGGCCTCGGGTTCACCCTCAGCGACCAGGCCCGCGCCTGGACGATCGCCGAGCAAGAGGTCGGCACCCGTCCCTGAGCCGCACCCCCGCCCTCGTACCCCGGCCGCGGCCGGCGTCCCCCGGGACCCGGCGCGGGCAGCGCCGACAACGGACAGCCGCGCTGCCCGCGCCGACACCACCATGACCTGTCGAACACGACCCGTCGGAGCAATCCCATGTCATCCCTCACTCCCGCAGAACTGGGCCACCGCGTCGGATCCGGACTGCTGTCCTTCCCCGTGACCCACTTCCGCGACGACCTCTCCTTCGACGAGGAGGCCTACCGCGAGAACATCGTGCGCCTGGCCCAGTACGACGTCGGCGGCCTGTTCGCCGCCGGCGGCACGGGCGAGTTCTTCTCCCTCACCCCCTCCGAGGTCGAACGCGTCGTGACCGCCGCCGCCGAGAGCGCCCCCGACGCCACGCCGATCCTGGCACCGGCCGGGTACGGCACCGCCACCGCGATCGAGTTCGCCGCGGCCGCCGAACGCGCCGGTGCCGACGGCATCCTGCTCTTCCCGCCCTACCTCACGGAAGCCGGCCAGGAGGGTCTCGCCCGGCACGTCGAGGCGGTCTGCCGCGCCACGTCCCTGGGCGTCGTCATCTACAGCCGCGCCAACGCCGTCTACTCCCCCGACACCGTCGCCCGCCTCGCCGACACCTGCCCCAACCTGATCGGTTTCAAGGACGGCGTCGGTGACATCGACACCATGACCCGTATCTACGCCCGCCTCGGCGAGCGCCTCACCTACATCGGCGGCCTGCCCACCGCCGAGACGTACGCCCTGCCCTACCTCCAGCTCGGCGTGACGACCTACTCCTCGGCCATCTTCAACTTCCTGCCCGAGTTCGCCCTCGCCTTCTACACCGCCGTCCGCGAGCGCCGGCACGCCGACGTCACCCGGATGCTCTCGGACTTCGTGCTCCCGTACACCGAGATCCGCAACCGCCAGGCCGGTTACGCGGTCAGCATCGTCAAGGCCGGCATGACCGCCACGGGCCACAGCGCGGGCCCGGTCCGCCCCCCGCTCACCGACCTGACCCCCCAGGAACTCGACGAACTCACCAACCTCATCGCCAAGCTGCCCGCCACCACGGCCTGACCCGTACGCGGAAGCGGCGGCTCATCCCGTCGGCAGCCTGCTGTCGACCAGCTGATCGAGCTCGGTGCGCAGTTTGGTGCACTCGCGCACCGGGTCCTCCGTCGGGCAGGTCAGCAGGTGCTCGAGCAGCCGCTGGGCCGCTTGCAGGTCGGCGATCTGTTTCCGGATCGAGGCGGCGAGCACCGCGCGGCCCGGGGGCCGGCCTTCCGGCGGCGGCTCGGCGATCAGTACGCCGGTGTCCGCGAGGGAGACCAGACCGTGCTGGTGCAGCCGCTGGATCAGGACCAACCGCCGCAACTCCCGCCGGCCGTAGCAGCGCACGTTCGCTCGTCGTCCGGCGGGAGGGAGCAGGCCCAGTTCGTCGTAGTAGCGCAACGTGGACACCGGCACGCCGAAGCGGCGCGCGACCTCACTGATCGAGTAACGCTGGTCCGTCATCCCATCAGCTTGAGCTCAAGCCGACTTGAGCGTGCAGGGTGGCGGCCAGTCGTGCGACGACGTCAGGAGGCCGCGTGATGCGTACCGAGAACGTGCCCGTACTGGTGGTGGGCGGTGGTCCGGTGGGGCTGACGGCGGGGATGTTCCTCGCCCACTGGGGCGTACGCCCGCTGGTGATCGACAAACGGGACCCGCTGTCCGCGCCGCCCCGCGCGGGCAGCAGCCTGCGCACGCGCCGCATGGCGAGTCCGGGCAGGTAGGCGACCTGGCAGCCCACGTCGCGTGCGACGGTCAGGGGCAGTGCGCCGATCGAGGCGGGCTGGTCCACGATCACCAGGACGGTGCCGAACTTGGTCTTCAGCCTGGTGAAGACGTCCCGCAGCTTCGGCTCGGTGTTGGGCAGTTGCCTGTCGAACACCTTCTTCCCGGCCGGGGTGAGGCCGTGCCCGTGGTGGGCGCTCTTGCCGACGTCCAGGCCGAGAAAGACGCCTATCTCGTCGTTGTCGTTCACGCCGTCCTCCCGGACGCATGTCGTGTGTGCTGGCCTGGGCGTTGGCGTCGTGCGCGCATCCACGTTATGCAGACCTGCCGCCCGCAAGCGGCCAGGTGTGGCACCAGGCCAGGCGGGAGTCGGACCTCTCATCAGCGTCTTCAACGGCGCCTCGCGGACCCGGTGACACCACCCCCCAGGTCATTGGTTCGACAGGGGGGACCATCATGCCGGGCCCGGAGGCCAGCGGCCCTCTTGCAGGGCCGCGAGAAACATAACGGGGGTTGCACCACGGCGTGCTTGCCGCTCAGCAGCGCCGCCCTGCCGTTCCGGTGGTGGAACTCCCGGGGTGTACCGACGTGCACCAGGTCGATGTCGTCGCGTCGCAGCATCCGCCGGTACGAGTCGGCGGAGCCGCCGAACAGCAATGCGCATTCTCGACGTCTCCCGGCTCCCAGCAGCTGCGCCCCGCCGGTGATGTGTCCGGTTCGGCGCTCACCGAGCATGCCGGGGCTCTGAAGAATGGGACCTCCCTCGGCCGTGCCCCGCGCCGCGTGCCGTCGGACTGTGCGCCGGGGTCCGGTGACCGTGGCCCCCTGAGGGCGGCGGTCAGGGCGCAGCGGCGGGTCGAGCGAGGGAAGGGGCGTTCCGTGCGCGAGGCGTACGAGCCCCTGGTCGTCGGCGAGGGTTCGGCGGACCGGGCCCGGCCGGCGGCAACGGCCCGAGCGGACAGCCGAACCGGACGATGCCCCGTACAGCCTCGACAGCCGGAACCGCAGGAAACGCCGGAACCCGCAGGAGGAGACCCGTCATGGCCCACACCGACGAGCAGCCGCGCTCGGAGGCATGGAAGACCGCGCTCACCGTGCTGCAGGAAGCCACCCCGCCCGTCATCCCGGAGGGCGCGCATGTGATGACCGTCCGGATCGAGTTCCCGCCCGGTGATCCGGGCACCCCGCCGCACCGCCATCCCGGGGGGCCGGCCTTCGGCTACGTACTGGAGGGCGAGATGCGCTTCGAGCTGGAGGGCGAGCCGGAGCGGATCGTCCGTGCCGGCGAGACGTTCTGGGAGCCCGGCGGGGACGTCATCCACTACCAGGACGGCAACGCCCGCGCCGACACGCGCCTGCGCTTCCTCGTCACCATGCTCTGCGTTCCGGGACAGCCCATGCTGGTCCTCGTCGACGACGATGAGCTGAAGCAGCGGGCGCACCTGCGCGCTCCCCGGCCGTCCTGACGGGTTCCCTCCCTCGTCGAGCAGGCCACCGAATCACCGTCCGGGCGCCGTCCGGACACCGGCAGAACGCGAGCAGAACGCCCGCGGCACTGCCCTCGGATCGCCCAGCCCGCAGCCCGCAGCCCGCAGCCCGCAGCCCGCAGCCCGCAGCCCGCAGCCCGCAGAACAAGGAGCACACGACGTGAAGATCGTGGTCATCGGAGGCACCGGCCTCATCGGCGGCAAAGTGGTCGGCAAGCTCAACGAGCGCGGGCACGAGGCGGTGCCCGCCGCGCCCGGTACGGGCGTCGACACCCTCACCGGCGAGGGCCTCGCCGCCGCGCTGGCCGGCGCCCAGGTGGTCGTGGACGTGGCCAACTCGCCCTCCTTCGAGGCGTCGGCGGTGCTGGACTTCTTCACCACCTCCACCCGCAACCTGCTGGCCGCCGAAGAGGCGGCGGGTGTGGGACACCACGTGGCGCTGTCGATCGTCGGCCTCGAGAACCTGCCCGACAACGGCTACTTCCGGGCGAAGGCGGCGCAGGAGCAGCTCATCAAGAAGGGGCCGGTGCCCTGTTCGATCGTCCGGGCGACGCAGTTCTTCGAGTTCGTCAAGGGCATCGCCGACACCGCCACCGACGGCGACACGGTGCGTCTGCCGCACGTGCTCTTCCAGCCCATGGCGGCCGACGACGTCGCCGAAGCGGTGTCCAGGACCGCCGCGGAGGCCCCGTTGAAGGGCACCGTCGAGGTGGCCGGACCGCAGCTGTTCCGCTTCGACGAGCTCGTCGCCGACGCGCTGCGCGCATGGCACGACCCGCGCACGGTCGTCCCCGACCCGCACGCCCGCTACTTCGGTTCCGAACTGGCGGAGCGGACGCTCGTCCCCGACGAAGGACGCGCCCACCTCGCCGGAACCCGCTTCGAGGACTGGCTGCGCCGCTCCTCCTGAGCCTTGCGGCAGCCGAGGGCCTGGGGCCGTACGGCACAGCCGAGCGCTTCGGGCCGTACGGCAGCCGAGGACAGCAGGCCGACGGCACCCGGCACCCGGCGTTCGTCGAGAGCCCGGGTTCGCCGTGGACTCCGTGGACGGATGTCAGCAGCGACGGGTCTGGTAGGGCACGGGTGCGGGTGTCGGCGGTCCGGGCGAGGTCGGGCAACCGATCAGGGCGACGACGAGGGTGAGCACGATGCCGCCCGCCACCACGAAGAAGGTGGTGCTGATTCCGTCCGCGGTGGCGATGCGCAGTCGTTCGCCCGAGAGGTCGTCGAGGCCGGCCGTCGCGATCAGTACGAGGACGGCCAGGCCGACCGCCGCACCCACGCCGGAGCTCGTCGAGGCGATGCCGGAGGCGATGCCCTGTTCACGGTCGGGGATTCCCGTGGCGGCCGTGATGAACATCGCGGTGAAGACCACTCCGTCGCCGATGCTCAGCGCCATGAGACCGGGGACCATTTCGAGGTACGAGCCGTCGGCGGAGATCGCGAGGCCGAGGGCGACAGCGCCGACCGCGCCCACGGCGAGGGCGGCGGTCAACGTGCCCTTGAGGCCGAACCGCGTCACCATCTGGCCTGCCATGGTCGAGGCGGCGACCACCACCACCGTGGGGACGAGGAAGCCGCCGCCGGTCTGCAGGGCGTCATAGCCCAGCACTTCCTGGAAGTAGATGGACAGGAAGTACAGCATCGAGCCGAAGGTGGCCATGAACAGGAAGGCGATGACGACGCCGGTGACCAGATTGCGGTTGGCGAGCAGCCGGGGCGGCATGAGCGGGTCGTGACCACGCCGTTCGATCATGGTGAAGACCGCGATCAGTACAAGGCCGGCCGCCCCGCTGACGAGGATGCGCGGTGACAGCCAGCCCCACACGGGGCCCTGGACGAGGGCGAGAACGATCAGCGTGACACCGGCGGTGACACTGAGCGCACCGGGCAGGTCGAAGGTGCGGCCCTTCTGGTGCCCCCCGTCCGCCGGGAGCAGCACAAAGGCGAGCACCAGCGCAGGACCTGCCAGGACGACATTGACCAGGAACACCGCCTCCCAGCCGAACGCCCGGGTGAGAAGGCCGCCGAGCAGCACACCGATCACGAGTCCCGTGGCCCCTGCTCCGCCCCAGATCCCCAACGCGCGGTTGCGCATGTGTCCTTCGGCGAACGTGGTGTTGACGAGTGCCAGCGTGGTGGGGAAGACGAGCGCTCCGCCGAGCCCTTGGAACGCGCGGGCGGCGAGCAGCATTCCGGGTCCGGTCGCGAGCCCGCCCGCGAGTGATGCCGCGGCGTAGAGAGCGAGACCGGTGACCAGGATGCGGCGGCGTCCCAGCAGGTCCGCGGCTCGGCCGCCGAACAGCAGGAAGCCGGCGGAGGCCACGGCATACGCGCTGATCACGGACTGCAGTGTCTGCGTCGAATACCCGAGGTCGCGCGCTATGTCCGGGAGGGCCACGACGACGATGTACTGGTCGAGCGAGACGATCAGCATGGCGAAGGACAGCAGCGCCAGTGCACCTGTCGCGCGGTTCCGGCCCAGGGCGTCGGGCGCGGACGACGTCTCGATGGGGCGCAACGGCACGGCTCCTGCTGGTCGGTCAGGTCTGCGCGCGCACGGACCGGAGATCTCGCACCGGTCCGGAGCGCTCGACTCCGAGAACGGACAGTCACCAATTGTTGGTGTAGCTCACCGCGAGCGACACCGTCAACGGCCGTTTGTCGCCACCTTCTCCCCGGCCGGCTCCGCCGCCACCCGCTCCGGTCCGCGCCCGCCGCGGCCGCGTCCCCGGACACCCGTCGCCACGGACACCGCCCCCAGGGCGACCATCACCACGGGCACCACCAACGCCGTCCGGAACGCCTCCAGCGGGGACGCGCTCCCGCTCGCGGCCGCCAGGCCGTGAACGGCCGTCACCGCCGAGATCGCCACCGCCGAGCCGAGCTGGGTCGCGGTGGTCAGCAGCCCGCCGGCGAGCCCCTGCTCCTCCTCCGCCACGCCGTCCGTCGCCGCGATCGTCAACGGCCCGTACGCCAGGGCGAAGGCCACTCCGGTGAGCAGCAGCATCGGGAACATCGCGGCGTACGTCCAGTCCGCGCCGGCCCGGAGGAAGAGCGCGTACGCGGCGGTGGCGGAGACGAAACCGCCGAGGGCGACGCGGACGTTGCCGAAACGGGCCACCAGCCGGGGGGTGAGGGTCGGCGCGAGGATCGCGTCCGCGCCCATCACCACCAGCGCCAGCGATGTCCGGAGGGCGGACCAGCCCAGCAGTTCCTGAAGGTAGAGGGTGAGGAGGAACTGGAAGCCGAAGAACGAGCCGACGAAGAGCATCGCGCCCAGGTCGGCCCGGACCGTCGCCGCGTTGCGCAGCAGACCGAGCCGGACCAGCGGCTTGGCGGTACGGCGCTCGATCGCCACGAACAGGCCGGTCAGCAGCGCTCCGGCCGCGAGGACACCGAGCGTCGCCCCCCAGCCGTCGAGGCCGTGCTCGAACCGTACGATCCCGTAGGCCAGCAGCAGCATGGCGCCCGCCACCGTCACCGCGCCGGCCACGTCGAAGCCTCCCGCTGCCCGCGCCGGACGGAGACCCTCCGGAACCAGCCGGACCGCCGCCACCAGCAGCACGGCCGCCAGCAGCACCGGGGCGAAGAACACCCACCGCCAGCCGAGCTGGTGGGTGAGCAGCCCGCCGATGACCATGCCGAGCGAGAAGCCGCCCGCGGCCGTGCCCGCGAAGACCAGCAGCGCTTTCTCGCGCTGCGGGCCCTCCGGGTACGACGTGGTGATGATCGACATGGCGGCGGGGGTCATGAACGCCGACGCCACGCCTGTCACGAAACGGGCCACGATCAGTGTCCAGCCGTCCTGGGCGAAGCCGCCGAGTCCGGAGAAGAGCAGGAAGACGGTGAGCCAGGTCAGGAACATCCGCCGGCGGCCGAGCAGGTCGGCCGCCCTGCCACCCAGCAGGGTGAAGCCCGCATAGCCGAGGACGTACGCGCTGAGCAGCCAGGAGGCCGTGCCGGTGGACAGGTCCAGGTCCGACCGGATCGAGGGCACGGCGACGGCGAGCATCGCGATGTCGATGCCCTCCAGGAAGACCGTGCCGCTGAGGACGAGCAGCAGTGACCAGGCACGTGCGGACATGGCTGTCTCCGGTGAGGTCAGGTGAGGTGGGCGGCGAGTGGCAGGTGCCGGACGGTTACCGGGGCGAGGGTCGGTTCCCTCTTGTAACCAAGGAAATCCTGCGGCAGCATAACGGGTCATGGAAGACGGCACTTCGAAGTCACCCGGTCACTGCCAAGTAACCGGCCCCGTCACGGAGTTCCCGGACACCGATCCCTTCCAGTGGGACGCCCGCGAGGACTGCGAGGTCAGGCAGATCCTCGACCGGGTGGCCGACAAGTGGTCGCTGCTGGTCATCGCCCTGCTCGACCGCCGCAGAATGCGTTTCACCGAGCTGCGCCGCGAGATCGACGGGGTCAGCCAGCGCATGCTCACCGTCACCCTGCGCCAGCTCGAGCGCGACGGCCTCGTGGAGCGCACCGTGCACCCGGTGGTCCCGCCCCGGGTGGAGTACGAGCTGACCCCGCTCGGCGCGACGCTGCACACCACCATCCGCTCCCTGGTCACGTGGACCGAGGAGCACCAGAAGGAGATCGCCGCCGCCCGCGCCGCCTACGACGCACGCGTGGCCCGGGAGGCGGCCATGCGAGACGCCACTCCCTCGGGACAGACCGCCACCGGACAGGCCACCACCGGGCACGCCGCCACCACCCGCTGACTCTTGACGGCGGTATGCGGTACCTGGTGAAGAGCCGCTCCGCCCGTCGCCCGTCAACCGTCAACCGAACCGATCGGCCAGGGCCGGCCTGGGGACGGCCGGCCCGGGCCGAGACGTGCCGTGCCGTTCCTCACCGTCTGGGTCGGTGACCTCGACGGCGACGGACGGTCGGAGGTCGGGCGGCACCGTGGAGGTCCGGTTCCCGGACGGCACGATCGAGCGGGTGCCCTCCCAGCGGCTCACGCCACCGCCCTCGGCTCCATGACGCTCACCGAGGGGCGTCCGCGGCGAGCGGCACCCCGAGTCCGAGATCCTCGACGAGTACCGGCCGACCGGTCAGCAGTGACTCGTTGGCGGCCACGCCCACGGCCACGGCCCGCACTCCGTCCAGGTACCCGGCCGCGCGGCCCAGGGGATCCGGTCCCCGCCGCAGGTCGCGGCGGAAGACGTCCTTCAGCAGGATGGCGTCGCCGCCGCCGTGGCCGCCGATGCCGTCCGGGACGGTGACCTCCTCGGCGCGGCGCCAGTGCCGCTGCACGATCAGCCGGTGCCCGGCGGGACGGACGAAGTCGTCGTCGGCCGCGTCCGGAGTGGCGGAGGGGTCCAGGAGGCTGTCGCCGTCGAACTCGATGTGGCCGCGCTCGACCACGCACAGTTCGGCTCGTCCCCGGGTGCCGTTGACGGAGACCCGGTAGCCCTCCCAGGGGCTGTGGGCGTTGAGGGAGTAGGTGAGGGTGGCGCCCCGGGCGTAGTCGACGAGGACGGACATGTTGTCCTCGATGGTGATGCCCGGGGCGAAGGGGTCCTGGTCACGGCGGTATCCGTCGTGGTGCTCGGCCCGGAGGTAGAGCGCCTCCAGGCGGGGGTCGTCCCGCAGGTCGAGGGAGAACGGGTCGCCCTCGGCCCCGGTGCCGCGTTCGGGGCGGGGGCCCATGCCGCGGGCGGCGGCGTTGGCGTCCCCGTAGAAACGCAGGGCGCCCGACGCGTAGACGCGCGTGGGGACGTCGTCGATCCACCAGTTGACGAGGTCGAAGTGGTGGCTGGCCTTGTGGACGAGGAGTCCGCCGGAGTTGGCCTTCTCCCGGTGCCAGCGGCGGAAGTAGTCGGCTCCGTGCAGGGTGTCCAGCACCCATTCGAAGTGGACGCCGGTGACCTCGCCGACGGTCCCGTCCGCGATGACCTGACGCAGGGCCGCATTGCGGGGCGCGTAGCGGTAGTTGAACGTCATGACGACGTCCTTGCCGGTGTCGGCGACGGCCCGGGTGATCCGCCGGCAGCCGGCGGCGTCGGTGGTGAGGGGCTTCTCGACCACGACGTCGGCTCCGGCGCGCAGGCTGCGGTCGACGAGTTCCGCGTGGGTGCGGTCGACACTGGTGACGACGACCGTGTCGACGGACTGCTCGGTGACCATGCGCTCCAGGTCGGCGGGGGTGTAGCGGGGCAGTCCCGCGGGTGCGCCGCCACCGAGGGCGTGTCCGGCCTCGGCGTCGTAGTAGTCGATGCGGGCCGGGTTGGGGTCCAGCCAGGCGACGAGTTCACCGACGTCGGCGTGCTCGCCGGTGAGGGCGGCGACGTACATGCCGGCGCGGTGTCCGGTGCCCGCCACCGCGTACCGCCGCCGGGGCCGGCCGGCGGGCAGCGGCGCGAAGTCCGGTACGACGCCGGGTCCGGGTGTCGTGCCGGCGCCCACCGCCGGCAGGGGGGCGGTGGGATTCTGGTCGATGGGGCTGTACTCGGTCACAGGGTCTTCAGTGCCTTTCGGTGGTCGGACGGCTGCGCAGCATCAGGACGCCCGCGGCGTCGAGGCGCACCATGTCTCCCCCGGCCAGCGTGCGGCCGGAGAGCGCGTCGGTGCCCGCGCGCCGGAGCTCCAAGGTGACGGGCTCGTCGAGGTGGTTGAGGAAGAACAGGAAGGAGTCGCTCTCCGTGTGACTTTCAGTTACCTCGACGCCCCGTGGCACCTCATGCACCGGCTGGACGCCCGCCCGGTCGAGGACCGCGCGGACGACCTGTTCCAGAGCATCCTCTTCGAGGCTGGTGCCCAGGTAGACGGCCGTCCCCTCGCCGAGCGCATGGTCGAGCACGGCCGGGCTGCCCGAGAGGTGACCGTCGGTGTAGGTGGCCGCGGGCCGCCCGGTCTCGGCGGCCAGGTCGTCCTGCCAGGTCGAGGCCCGGGCGTGAAGTCCTCGCCGAGGAGGGAGCCGACCACTCCCCGGACACCGGCCGTGGTGCCGGGAGCGAGCGGAGACAGCTCGCGTAAGTGTCCCCCGATGACATCCCGCAGGCCGCCGGGGTGGCCGTTCGCGTGCACGCGGTCGTTCTCGTCCACGATGCCGGAGAAGTACGACACCAGGACATGACCACCCGCCCTGACGAAGGCGTCCACCGCCTCGCGCTGCGCCTCGCTGAGCAGGTACTGGTTCGGTACGACGAGAACCCGGTGGCGGCTCAGGTCGTCGTCGAGACACACCACGTCCACGGCCACGTGGGCGTGCCACAGGGCCCGGTAGTGACTGGAGACCACTTCCTGGTAGCTGTAGGAGTCGAGCGGGTGGTAACAGCCCTCGACCGCCCACCAGTTCTCCCAGTCCCAGACGATGGCCACCTGTGCCGTGGTGACGCCGGTGACCACCTCGTCCAGCGCCGTCAGTTCGTTGCCCAGTGCCCGGACCTGCTGCCAGCCACGGGTGGACTCACCGCCGTGCGGCAGCATGGCCGAGCGCGGCTGTCCGAACGCTCGATGTCGGGTAGCACCCCCATCGCCGTCTCGGCGGACTACGACGACCGGATGCGCGGCATCGGCGAACTCGCCGACGCGTCGGCCATGGCCGAGATCGTCGAGCGGCCGGCCCGGCAGGGACACCGCCGTTTCCTGCACCTCGCCGGCGACTACGCCCACACCTCCGCCCGATGGCGCAAGCAGGTGTACCTGGAGACGATCGAGCGCCTCGGACTGGAGTCGTACGGCGTCGTGGACTGCGACTGGCAGGCGGAGAAGGGCCGCCTGGCCGTGCGCGAACTGCCGGACGACAGCGGGGTCACCGCCGTCGTCTGCGCCAACGACCTGCTCGCCACGGGCGCCATCCGCGGCGCCGTGGAGCGCGGCTGGCGGGTTCCCCGGGACCTGAGCGTCACCGGCTGGGACGACAACCCGCTCGGTGCGGCCATGATGCCCTCCCTCACCGCCGTGTCGGTCGACCACGAGCGGCTCGGGCGCCGTGCCGTCAGGCGTCTGCTGGCCGTACTGCGGGACGAGCCCGAACCCGAGGAGAATGACGCGATCACCGCTGTGGTGTGGCGCGAGTCGACGGCTCCCGCACCTGGGCGCTGACCGCGGCGGCGCACAAGAGCGTCGACCGAAGAGACGGAAGAGGACGTATGGGAGAGGACGTATGACCGAGGCCGTGCTCCGCAACCCGGTGATTCCCGGATTCATGCCGGACCCGAGCATCTGCCGCGTGGGCGAGGACTACTACCTGGCGGCATCGAGCTTCGAGTACTTCCCGGGCGTACCGATCTGGCACAGCCGGGATCTGGTGCACTGGGAGCTGATCGGCAACGCCCTGGACCGGCCCGATCAGCTGCGCCTTCCCCCCGACATGCCCTCGTCCGGAGGCGTGTACGCCCCGACCCTGCGCCACCACGACGGACGCTTCTATCTGGCCACCACCGTCGTGGGCGGCGCCGGCAACATCATCGTCACCAGCGAGGACCCCGCCGGCCCGTGGTCCAAGCCGGTCCTGGTCGACCTGCCCGGCATCGACCCCGACCTCGCCTGGGACGACAACGGCGACTGCTGGTACACCCGCGCGGGCGTCAGCACCGTACGCATCGATCCGGACACCGGCACCGTGTTCGGCGAGCCGGTGTCCGTCTGGTCCGGCACCGGTCTGCGTGCCCCCGAAGGCCCGCACCTCCACCACATCGGGCGGTACTGGTACCTGCTCATCGCCGAAGGCGGCACCGAACGGAGCCACGCCATATCCGTCGCCCGCGGTACCTCGCCGCAGGGCCCCTTCGAACCCTGCCCCTCCAACCCCCTCCTGACCCACAGCGGCCACGACCACCCCTTCCAGAACACCGGCCACGGTGACCTGGTCCAGGCGCACGACGGAACGTGGTGGATGGTCCTGCTGGGCGTGCGGCCGCGCGGCCGCACCCCGTACTTCCACGGGCTGGGGCGCGAGGTCTTCCTCGCTCCCGTCCGCTGGGAGGACGACTGGCCTGTGGTCGGCCCGCTCCAGGAACAGGGACCGGCTCCCGCGCTGACGTCCACGGAAGCGCCGCCGCCCGAGCCGGCCACGGACCACTTCGACGGCGACCGTCTCGCCGCCCACTGGGTGTCCGTGCGCGAGCGGGACGAGGAAGCGGTCCGTCTGGACGAGCGGCCGGGCTGGCTGACCCTCCACGCGCGCGGGACCACACTCGACCGGCCGGGAACCGTGTTCGTCGGACGGCGCCAACGCCATCCCGACTGCACCGTCCGCGCCCGCGTCGACGCCACCGGTGGGCAGGGCGGTCTCGTGGTGCGCATGGACGAGGCGCACCACTACGAAGTGGAGGCCGACCCGGATTCCGGCGAGCTCCGCGTGATCGCCCGCATCGGACCTCTCCGGCAGGTGGTGGGACGGGGACCGCTCCCCGGAGAACCGGTGCTCCGCGTCGACTTCAGGACGTCCGACATCCTTCCGCCGTCACTCACCGAGGCGCCCGGCCCCGGTGACGACCCGACCGGAACCGAGCCCGGGGCACCCGACACCATCTCCCTGGGCTACGAGTCCGACGGGCGGCACGTGGTCCTCGCCGAACTCGACGGACGCTATCTGACCAGCGAAGTCACCACCGGCTTCACCGGCCGGGTCATCGGCATGTACGTGACCGAGGGCACCGTCGCCTTCGACTGGTTCGCCATGACCCACGCGACCGACTCGACCGACGCGGCCGACGCGGCCGACGCGACGTGACCGACGGGTCCTGAACGGCAAGGGGCCGGGAGCCCACGAGGCTCCCGGCCCGGCAGCGGCGGTCTGCGACACGCTGCCGTCGGCGGCTGTCAGCTTTTGGGGTGGGTGCCCGGCGTATGGCCGAAAGTGCGGCGGAAGACATCGATGAAGGCACTGGCGGACGACCAGCCGCATCGGTGCGCGACCGTGGTGACCGGCGTGTTCTCGGCCAGCAGGACCAGTGCGTGGTGGAGCCGCAGCTGAGTGCGCCACTGGGGGAACGTCATGCCGAGGTCGCCGCGGAACCGCCGGGACAGCGTACGGTCGCTCGCCCCGACGGTACGGCCCAGTTCGGCGAGGGTGCGGCGGTCGGACGGGTCCGCTCGGAGGATGTCGCACAGCGCCCGCAGCAGGGGATCGGCCGGGGTGGGCAGGTGCAGCGGCTCCTGGGGTGCGGCCCGCAACCGGTCGATCAGCACGGCGCGCAGACGAACCCGTGGAGGGCTGTCGTCCATCAGGGTCTCCGCCGAGGTCCGGGTGTAGGCGACGATCAGTTCGCGCAGCAGCGGTTCCACCGCGAGGACGGTCGGGGAGTCGAGCCCCAGTGGGTTCTCGGTGGCGGGCAGCCCGACCAGGTGCAGCCGGAGTTCGCCGTGAGCCTGGTGGGCGTGGACGGTCCCGGCGGGTACCCAGAGGGCGCGGGTGGCCGGGGCGACCCAGGAGCCCGCGCCGGTGGTGACCGCGACCACTCCGCGGCCCGCGTAGACGATCTGGTGGTCGTCGTGCCGGTGGGCGTCGATCGCGGCGCCCGGGGCGAGGCGCTGGGTTCGGGTGGGGGCGATCGGCTCGTGGCGGATTTCCGTCATCGCCTGGCAGGTTAACGGAAGCGTGCCACGGCGTCAGGCACTCATCCTGACGGGGTGCGAAGGAAGCGAAGGTTCTCATCGATCACCCTGCTGTCCGTCGGGCACGCCTGCGTCGACGTATACCAGGGCGCTGTGGCGTCCCTGGTGCCGTTCTTCGTCACCGAGCGCGCCTACGGTTACGCCGCCGTCTCGGGCATCGTGCTGGCCGCCTCCCTGTTGTCGTCGGTAGCGCAGCCGGTGTTCGGTGTGCTGACCGACCGCCGGGCGATGCCCTGGCTGCTGCCGGTCAGCACGCTGCTGGGCGGTCTGGGTGTCGCGCTGAGCGGGCTCGGCGGCTCCTACGCACTGACCCTCGCGTCCGTGGCGGTGTCCGGGGTGGGCGTGGCCGCCTACCATCCCGAGTCCGCCCGGGTGGCCCGAATCGCCTCCCGGGGCAGTCACCGCGCGATGGGCTGGTTCTCCCTGGGCGGCAATCTCGGCTTCGCCCTGGCCCCGCTCATGGTCGCCGCGGTCGTCGGCACCGGTGGTCTGCGCCTGACGCCGATCCTGGTCCTGCCGGCGCTCGTCGGCGCCGTCCTGTGTCTGCCCGTCCTGCGCGCGGCGGAGCGGCGCACGTCCGCCGCGACGGGCGCGGTGAGCGCGGCCGGGGACGACCGGGCCTCGTTCATGAGACTGTCGCTGGCCGTGGTGTGCCGGTCGGTCGTCTTCGTCGGTCTGAGCACCTTCGTCTCCCTCTACGTCACCGAGCGCATGGGCGGCAGCACGGCGGCGGGCACCGCTGCCCTGTTCGTGCTCTACCTCGGCGGCGCGGCGGGCTCCGTACTGGGCGGGGCCCTGGCCGACCGCTGGGACCGGGTCACCGTCTCGCGCTGGTCGTATCTGCTCACCGCCGGTTCCGTGGCGGGCCTTCTCCTCGTACCGGGCCCCGCGCTGTACCTGTTCGTCGCAGTGACCTCGGCCGGCCTGTACGTCCCGTTCTCCCTGCAGGTCACCCTCGGGCAGGACTACCTGCCCTCCCGCGTCGGCACCGCCAGCGGCATCACGCTCGGGCTGACCGTCAGCATCGGCGGCCTGGTCAGCCCGCTCATCGGCGGCCTCGCCGACGCGACCTCCCTGCGCACCGCCCTGACACCGCTCGTGCTGCTGCCCGTGCTCGGCTGGCTGCTCTTCCGCACCCTGCCCGAGCCCGCCCCGCCCCCGTCGCGGAGTTCGGCAGGCCCTGCCCCGGCGAGCCCTCAAGGAGAGACTCACGTCACATTCGCCCATGTCACAGGGGATCGGGCTACCTCGTCTCAGGAGATGAAGGCACCCATCACCACCGAGGAGCACACATGGACGCGCGACTGAACTACTTCGCCGACCCGACCGCCGGCAAGGCCCTCAAGCACCTCATGGCGGCGGGCAGGACGCTCAAGGAGTCACCGCTGCCGGCCGCCACGCAGGAGCTGGTCGCACTGCGTGTGAGCCAGATCAACGGCTGCGCCGTCTGCATCGACATGCACACCAAGGACGCCGCCGCTGCCGGGGAGACCGCGGTGCGGCTGCACCTGGTCGCCGCATGGCGGGAGGCCACGGTCTTCACCGAGGCCGAGCGTGCGGCGCTGGAGCTGGCGGAGGCGGGGACCCGGGTCGCGGATGCGGCCGGCGGTGTCGGCGACGAAGTGTGGGCGCACGCCGCCCAGCACTACGATCAGGAGCAGCTCGCCGCTCTGGTGCTCCTGATCGCCTTCATGAACACGGCCAACCGGCTGAACATCATCGCCCAGCAGCCGGCCGGCGACTACGAGCCCGGGCAGTTCCACTGATCGTCGGACGCACGGGGACGAGCACAGGCACGAGCACAGGCACGTGCTGAGGCACAGGCACGTGAGTACGTGCACAGGCAATCGGCCCGGGGGCCGGCTCCGGCCCACCGGGCCCCGGACTCGGCAGCACTCCTGTGGCCTGCCGATGGTCCGGGTGGTCAGGAGCGACTGCCTGCGCCGGCGAGTACGGCCGGACGGGCGGGCTTCAGGGGGAGGGGTGTCTGCGTGAGCAAGACCGAGAAGGCCGAGGAGTTCGAGGAGTTGCGGCCGCTGCTGTTCTCGATCGCCTACCGCATTCTGGGCAGCGTGGGCGAGGCCGAGGACGCGGTGCAGGAGACGTGGCTGCGCTTCGACGGCTCGGCGACCCGGCCCGCGTCGGCCAAGGCCTTCCTGTCGGCCACGGTGACGCGTATCTCGATCGATGTGCTGCGCTCCGCGCGGGTGCGACGGGAGGAGTACATGGGCCCCTGGTTTCCCGAGCCGCTGCTGAACGATCCCTACCAGGATCCGGCGCGGGCGGTGGAGCTGGCCGACTCGGTGTCGATGGCGGCGCTGCTGCTGCTGGAACGGCTCAGTCCGCTGGAGCGGGCGGTGTTCGTGTTGCGGGAGGTCTTCGGCTTCGGGTTCGACGAGGTCGCCGCCGCGGTGGGGAGGTCGGAGGCGGCGTGCCGGCAGTTGCTGGTGCGGGCGCGGCGGCACATGGAGGCCGGGCGACCGCGCTTCGCGGCGGACCGGCAGGAACGGCAGGAACTGGCGACGCGGTTCTTCGACGCCCTTCGCGAAGGCGACGTCACCGGCCTGCGGGAACTGCTCGCCGCGGACGTGTCGTTCGCCGGCGACGGCGGCGGCAGGGCGCCGCAGCTGGCCAGGGCCGTCATCGGCGCCGCGAACGTGGCCCGGCTGCTCGGCTCCCTCCTCCCCTTGATGGCCCGGGTCGACGTGACGTTCGAGCGGCACGAGGTCAACGGCCAGCCGGGGGCGATCTTCCGCGACCGGGACGGCAAGGTGCTCCACTCCCTGGTGCTCGATGTGCTCGACGGGAAGATCCAGACGATCCGCTCGGTGATCAACCCCGACAAGCTCGGACACATCGGGCCGGTCGCCGACGTCTGGGCGGTCCACCGCGCAGTACAACAGGCCCGCCGATCGACGCGATGACCGCGACAGCCGTCCGTACGTCGCCGAGGCAGGAACGAAAGTCAGACACGAAAGTCAGGAACGAAAGGCGGGCGCGAAAGGGAGGCTCGAAAGGCGGGCCGAAAGCCAGCGCCCAAAGAGAAAGGCAAGGAGGTCGTCTCCTTGCCACTCTCAACTTATAGCGCACCAGGGGGCTTGCGGCAAGGCCCCCATCGTGCCGCAGAATCGCCGGCCTAAGCCGAAAACAGCCGGAGAACGGGGTACGACGTGCGTGTGGTGTTGTCGACGTACGGGTCGCGCGGAGACGTGGAACCGCTGGTGGCACTCGCGGTGCGGTTGCGGGGGCTCGGCGCGGAGGTGCGGGTGTGCGCGCCGCCGGACGAGGACTTCGCACAGCGGCTGGCCGGTGCCGGCGTACCGATGGTGCCGGTCGGCCCGTCGGCGCGCGCGCTGACGACCGCGGCGAAGCCCCCGACGCCGGCCGATCTGCCCCGGCGCGCGGCCCAGGTGATCGCCGCCCAGTTCGCCGCGGTCACCGCGGCGGCCGAGGGATGCGACGCGTTGGTGGCGACCGGCATGATGCCGGCCGCGGCCGGCGCGCTGTCGGTGGCCGAGAAACTGGGCATCCCCTCGGTGTCCGTGACCTTCCAGCAGCTCACCCTGCCGTCGCCGCAGCGCCCGCCGCTGGCGTATCCGGGCCGGCCGTTCCCGCCGGAGGTGACCGACAACCGGGTGCTGTGGGACCTGGACGCCCAGAGCATCGACGCGCTGTTCGGTGAGGCGCTCAACACCAACCGGGCGTCGTTCGGCCTGCCACCGGTGGACGGCGTCCGCGACTACGTCATCGGCGACCGGCCGTGGCTGGCGACGGATCCGGTCCTGGACCCGTGGCGGGAGCCGGTGGACCTCGACGTCGTACAGACAGGCGTGTGGACCCTGCCGGACGAACGGCCGCTCCCGGCCGAGCTGGTGGCCTTCCTGGACGCCGGCGCACCACCGGTGTACGTGGGCTTCGGCAGCATGCCCGTGCGCGGGTCGGCGGATGTCGCCCGGGTGGCCGTCGACGCGGTCCGGGCGCAGGGCCGTCGCGTGGTCGTGGCCCGCGGCTGGGCCGGTCTGGCCCCGGCCGACGACCGGGACGACTGCTTCACCGTGGGCGAGGTGAACCACCAGGCACTGTTCGGCCGGGTGGCCGCCGTCGTGCACCACGGTGGCGCGGGCACCACGACGACGGCCGCCCGGGCCGGCGCGCCCCAGGTGGTGGTGCCCCAGGCGGCGGACCAGCCGTACTGGGCCGGCCGGGTGGCCGACCTGGGCATCGGCGCGGCGCACGACGGTCCGACCCCGACCTTCGAGTCCCTGTCGGCCGCGCTCGGGACGGCCCTGGGCGGCGGGACCCGCGCACGGGCGACCGCCGTGGCCGGCATGGTCCGCTCCGACGGGGCGAGGGTGGCCGCGGAGCTGCTGCTCGACGCAATCAACCGGAACGCGACCAGCCGGAACGCGGCCAGCCGGCTGCAGCCGCCCGTCCCCGCGCGCACCACGCGGGACCCCCGGGCCAGGGACCGGAACGACCGGACAGACCTGCCGACTTCTGCCACCTGAGCCGACGACGACGGCCGCAGGTCCCGGGCCGGGCGGAGCGTCACTCGTCATGGCCACGGGTTCCGGACGCCTGTCCACCGCTTTCGGCACGCCTGTGCACCGCTTTCGCGCGCCTGTCCACCGGGTCCGGCGCGCCTGTCCACCGGGTTCGCCACGCTCGCCCGGCACGTTCCTCACGCCTGTCCCCACGCCTGTCCCCACGCCTGTCCCCACGCTTTGCCGCGCGCCATGGCCGCAAGCGGCCCCAGATCGGAGCTGATGACATGAAAACCCCGACCACCAGCGCGTTCGACCTCCCCGACTCCCTCTCCCCCAAGGCCGATGCGGCGCTGATCTCCCGCGACGAGCGGCACTTCGCGGCGATCGCGGAATGTCTCGAGCAGTCGATCGCCGAGCTGTCCGACCGCCTCGACGCCGAGCGCAGGGCACCCGGTGGCATGGGCCGGCAGGCGATGGACCGGGACGCGGAGATCCACCGGCTGACCGCTCGCCTGCGCACACTGCGCCGCTTCGGGCTGGATCTGTGCCTCGGGCACATGGTCGGCACGGACGATCCCGAGCCCTTGTACGTGGGACGGCTCGGTCTGACGGACAGCGCGGGCCGGCGGCTGCTGCTCGACTGGCGTTCCCCCGCGGCCGAGCCGTTCTTCGCGGCGACCCACGCCAACCCGATGGGCCTGGCGAGCCGCCGCAGGTACCGCTGGACCCACGGCCGGATCAGTGACTACTGGGACGAGGTCTTCACCGCCGACGGACTCGAAGGGCACGCCGCGCTCGACGACCAGTCCGCCTTCATCGCCAGTCTGGGCGCCAACCGGTCGGACCGGATGCGGGACGTGCTCGCCACCATCCAGGCCGACCAGGACGCCGTCATCCGGGCGGGATCCCGCGGCGCCCTCGTCGTCGACGGCGGTCCGGGCACCGGCAAGACGGTCGTCGCCCTGCACCGTACCGCCCACCTCCTCTACTCCGACCCCCGCCTCGGTCACCGTCGGGGCGGCGTGCTGTTCGTCGGCCCGCACCGGCCCTATCTGGCCTACGTCTCCGATGTCCTGCCCAGCCTGGGCGAGGAGGGCGTGCAGACCTGCATCCTGCGCGATCTCGTCGCCGAGGGGGCCGCGGCCACGGTCGAGGCCGACCCCGAGGTGGCCCTGCTGAAGTCGTCCGCGGACATGGTGAAGGCGATCGAACCGGCCGTCCGGTTCTACGAGGAGCCGCCCACCGAGGCCATGACGGTCACCGTCGACTGGACCGACATCCCGCTGACCGCCGACGACTGGGCCGAGGCGTTCGAAGCCCCGGAACCAGGCACCCCGCACAACGAGGCGCGCGGCCAGATCTGGGACAGGCTGGTCTCCATCCTGAGGGACAGGTACGGCAGTGACGACCTTCCGCCCGCGCAGTTCCGCAGGGCGCTGCAGCAGGACAAGGAGCTCGTCGGGACCCTCGACCGGGCGTGGCCGCTGCTCGAGGCGGCCGATCTCGTCGGTGACCTGTGGTCGGTTCCCGCCTATCTGCGGATGTGCGCTCCGTGGCTGAGCCGTGCCGACGTCAGCAAGCTCCAGCGCCCTGATCCCCAGGCCTGGACGGTGTCCGACCTGCCGCTGCTGGACGCGGCACGGCAGCGGCTCGGCGACCCGGAGGAGGCCCGGCGCCAGCGCCGGAACGAGGCCGCCCTCGCCGCCCAGCGGGAGCGGATGGCGCAGGTCGTCGACAATCTGATCGCGGCCGCCGCCGACTCGGGCGCCGACGGTGACGACGGCGAGGGCCTGGTGAGCATGTTGCGCGGCCAGGACGCCGAGGTCAGCCTGGTCGACGAGAGTGCGCTGCCCACCGCCGAACCGGACCTGCTCGCCGGTCCGTTCGCGCACATCGTCGTCGACGAGGCACAGGAACTGACCGACGCGGAATGGCAGATGCTGCTGCTGCGGTGCCCGTCCCGGAGCTTCACCGTCGTCGGGGACCGCGCCCAGGCCCGGCACGGGTTCTCGGAGTCGTGGCGGGAGCGGCTGGAGCGGATCGGGCTCGACCGGATCGAAGTGGCGTCCCTGAACATCAACTACCGGACGCCGGAAGAGGTCATGGCGGAGGCCGAGCCGGTCATCCGGGCCGTGCTCCCGGACGCCAACGTGCCGGCCTCCATCCGCAGCAGCGGCGTTCCCGTCGTCCACGGATCCGTCTCGGAGCTGGACTCGGTCCTCGACAGCTGGCTCGCCGCGCATGACGAGGGGATCGCCTGCGTCATCGGCGACCCCACGTTCCGGGCCACGTCGCGTGTCCGGTCGCTGACCCCGGAGCTGTCGAAGGGGCTCGAGTTCGACCTGGTCGTCCTCGTCGACCCGGAGAAGTTCGGCCAGGGCGTCGAAGGAGCGGTCGACCGCTATGTCGCGATGACCCGGGCGACCCGGCAACTCGTCGTCCTGACGAGCTCCTGACGCCCGCCCGCCGGACTGCCCAGAGCTGTCCTCGCGCGCGAGTTGTACGGATCTGCGCGGCACAGGGACGCGGGACGGCCTCCGGAGCCGGCCCGTCAGCCTCGCAGGTCGGACAGGTCCTGGTCGCCGAGACGGAGACGGTCCGCCGCGAGGTTCTCCTCCAGGTGGTCGAGGGAGCCGGTGCCCGGGATCGCCAGCACCGACGGTGACGTCGCCAGCAGCGCGGCGATCGCGACCTGTGCCGTGGTGGCGCCCAGGCGCGCCGCGACCTTGCCGAGCCGTTCGGCGCGCAGCGGGTCGCCGCCGATGCCGCCACCGAGCGGGAAGTACGGCACGTACGCGCTGCCCGACGCCTCGCATTCCGCGAGCAGTTGCCTGTCGGCGGTGTGCTGGTTCTGCACCGCCGTGACGGGTGCGATCGCCCGGGCCTCGGCGAACTGGGCGGCGTCGACATTGCTGACGCCCAGGTGCCGGATCAGTCCCTCCTCCCGCAGTCCGGCCAGTACTTCGAACCGTTCGGCGATCGTTTCGCCGCCCGGCCCGGTCGTCCCGCCCACCCGCAGATAGACCAGGTCGAGCCGGTCCAGGCCGAGGGAGCGCAGATCCGCCTCGACCAGGCCGCGCAGCCGGTCGGGCGTCGCCTGCCCGCTCGGCACACCGTCCGGCCCGGGCAGCGGCCCGACCTTCGTCGCGATCACCAGGTCGTCACGGTAGGGGGCCAGTGCCGTACGGATCAGCTCGTTGGCCCACACCGCTCCCCTGCCGTAGAAACCGGCCGTGTCGATGTGGTTCACACCGAGTTCCACGGCGCGCCGGAGCACCGCGATGCCGTCCCGCGGGGTTCGCGCCGGACCGTCGAAGGTGCCCGCCGCCAGGCGCATCGCGCCGAAACCGAGCCGGTTGACGGTCAGTTCCCCGCCGAGGGAGAACGTCTTGCCGGTGGACAAGGTCCTGCCGGTGATGATGTCGGTCATGGCGCTCATGGTGTCCGCCGCCGCGACGCCCGGCGAGGTCGTGGCAGCTTGCTGCCAGGCCGGCCAGTCACTGCCAGGCCGGCCAGTTGCTGCCAGACTGGCGGGGTGCGGAATGAACAGGTGTTCTCAGTGCAGGGGGACGCGGAGTTGATCGCGCGTGCCGGCCATCTCTTCGAGTCCGCGTACACCGAGTTCCTGTGCGCCGCCCGGGACCTCCGGACCTGGGGCCGGCCGGAGGCCGGCGCAGCGGTCCGGAACCGGCTGCGTGCCACGGCCTCCCCGGACTTCACGGTGCGCAAGCTGCTCAGCCCGGTCGCACTCGCCGACGAGCAGGCCCGCGCGCACCTGCGGCAGGTGCGGAGCAAGGGGGCTCTCGTCCGCATCAGCCACGCGCCGCTGCCGCACGAGACCATCCTCATCGACCGGCGGGTGATGATCCTCGCCGGCCGGGAGACCCCCACCGGCCGTGAGTACACCGTGACGACGTCGCAGACCCTGGTCGACGGCGTCCACTCGCTGTTCCGGGCGCTCTGGGACGGCTCCGCCGACCTCGACGCCTATCTGCGCGGCGACGTTCCTCACCTCGACGCCGACGGCCGCCGGATCCTCGACGCCCTCGCTTCGGGACTCACCGACGAGTCGGCGGCCAGACGGCTGGGCGTCTCGCTGCGCACCTACCGACGGCGCGTGGCCGAACTGATGGCCACGCTCGAGGCCGGCTCCCGCTTCCAGGCCGGGCTGCGGGCGGGCGAGCTGGGGCTGTCCCGCTGAGTCACCGCGTACGTCCGCCGGCGGTGACGTACCGTCGCTCACACCCACATCGCCGTCGGGTACGCGGCCGTGGCCCTGGGTGGATCCCGCGCCGGCCGAACTCGCCGCCGCGCTCGACCCCGACACCCTCACCCCCGAGGAGGTCGCGGGCGTCCTGGCGTTCGCGGGGCCGGGCGGAGAGGCGGTCCGGCCGGCGCGGATGGCACCCGTGCTGGTGCTGCTGGACGTGCTGCCGCCCCGGCTGAAGGAGCGTCTGCTGACGGAGTTCATCGGTTCGCTGTTCCGGGTGTGAGTGGTGCGGGTCGCCGCGCAGGGCTGCGCGCTCGCAGGTGGGCGCGTGTGGACGCGTGGTGGGGTCGCGGCCGTAGTTCCGGTGGGACAGGCGGCAGCGGAGGGGCGGCGTCCGCACCGGGCCGCCTCGTGAGGCCGGAGCGGCCGGGGGTGGCCGAACGCCGTACCGTCGTGTATCGCCGTCTCCGCGTCGCGGGGCGAGCGGCACGGAACGGCTGGTCGGGAGGGGCGGCTGCGGCCGCGTGACGGCCCCCGGGCCGCGACGTCCGGCGTTCGTCGACCACCTGCCGTACGAGCTTTACGGCGGGACGGCACGCGGGAGGGGGCCCGGGCCCGGTGTTCAATGCGGCCTGAGGTTCAGTGAGCGGCCGACCCCCCGCGGGGCGGCCGCTCCGCCTTCACTGGAGACTCCCGCTCCGGTGCCCGTGCCTCCCGTCAGAGGAGGAAGACCTCGTGAGCGTCACACGAACCGCCCCACCCGCCCTCGCGCGTGAACGCGCCGTCTTCTCCCGCGCACGGCTGCGGAGCGCGACCGCCGTCGCGGCGGCGGCCCTGCTGCTGTGGACCGGCACCGGTCCCGCCGGCGCCACCTCGCAGTCGCCGTCCGACGGTGGCGACGCCTCTCTCGCCGCCGACGCGGTGAACGCCTACGTCTACGGCTACCCCCTGGTCCTGATGCAGGCCACCCAGCAGCTCTCCACCAATGTCCCCCACCCGAGCCCCGCCACCGGCCAGGCGCCGGTGAACCAGTTCGTCACGCAGAACAACGTCCCCGGCCCCGCGTTCAAGACAGTGGTCTCACCCAACGTGGACACCCTCTACAGCTCGGCCTGGCTGGACCTGAAGGCCGAGCCGGTGGTCCTGCACGTGCCCGACACCCAGGGCCGCTACTACCTGATGCCGATCCTCAGCGCCTGGACGGACGTCATCGCCTCGCCGGGCAAGCGGACCACGGGCACGAAGGCGGGTGACTTCGCGATCACCGGGCCCGGCTGGCACGGCGCCCTCCCCGCCGGGGTGAAACAGATCAAGTCCCCCACCGACATGGCCTGGGTCATCGGGCGCACCCAGCTCGACGGCCCCGCGGACCTGCCCGCGGTGCGCGACCTGGCGGCCCGTTACAGCCTCACACCGCTCAGCGCGTACGGCCGCTCCCACACCCCGCCCGTCGGCCGGGTCGACCCGGCGGTGCCCGCCACCTCGCCGCCGGACCGCGTCGCCGGGATGGAGGCCCCGGCGTTCTTCTCCCGGCTCGCCTCCGCCATGGCGACCAACCCGCCCGGTCCCGCGGACGCCCCCATGGTCGCCACCCTGAACCGGCTCGGCATCAGCCCGGGCAAGCCGTTCGACATCGACGCCAAGGGCACGGCCACCGCCCGGGCCCTGCGGCAAGCCGTTCCCGCGGGCCAGCGGATGATCCAGCAAGCGGTCCCCGCCCTCGGCGACGACGTGCACGGCTGGCGGGTCGCCCTCGACCTCGGCCGCTACGGCACCGACTACCTGCGCCGGGCCGCCACGGCCTGGCAGGGCCTGGGCGCCAACCTGCCCCAGGACGCCGTCTACCCCCTCGTCCTCGACGACAGCCAGGGCCGGCAGCTGAACGGCGCGCACCGCTACACCATCCACTTCCCGCCCGGCCGCACCCCGCCGGCCAACGCCTTCTGGTCCCTCACCATGTACGACCAGCAGGGCTTCCTGGTGCCCAACCCCATCGACCGCTACGCCATCGGCCACACGGTCGCGCCCCGGCCCAACAGCGACAAGTCCGTGACCATCTACGTGCAGCACGACCCGCCGGCATCCGACAAGCGGTCCAACTGGCTGCCCGCACCCGCAGGACGGTTCAACGTCATGCTCCGCATGTACTGGCCCCGGCAGACCGTGCTCGACGGCACCTGGTCGCCGCCTCCGGTCACCGTCGCGGACGGCTCGAGCGGTTCGGAGCAACTCGCCCGGACCGGCGACAGCGGCTTCTCCGGCGTCATCGCCGCCGGCGCCGTGCTGTGCCTGGCCGCAGGGAGCGCCGTGATCGTGGCGGTCCGGCGCCGTAGGACGGCCTGGGGCCGTAAGACGGTTTGAGGCCGTAGGACGGCCTGAGACGCGGACAAGGAGACCGGCGGGCTCACGCGGTCGTCGAGATGCGCTTCGGCCTCGAACTGCCCCCGGTTCTCCTCACGGACGCCTGCGCGCCGGTCCTCCCGGTCATGTGTTCCCCGGCCATGACCAGCGGAGATGCGGCACCTTCGACGGCCAAGAACACGCGCAGGCCGCCGACCGCCGACCGCCGACCGCCGACCGCGCCATCGTCGTCTCCGGTCACGGCTCCCGCGCCGCCCGCCGGCTCGGAGACCTCGAACACCTCGTGAACCTCGGAGACCTCGGAGACCCGGCCCCCGACACCGGTGACCCGGGTGTCGTCGCCCTCCCCTCGGTGGCGGTGTGTTCTCACTGAGCGCGACGCGCTGATGGACGTCCGGCCCCTACAGCCCGATCATGGGACGGGACGGGTGCGAGAACCGGGTCCCCTGCCGCCGCGGGGGACTTCGCCGATGCGGGGGTCCGGGGAGATCCGGGCGACCGGGGGAGGAAACACATCATGGGAGAGCTCCGTGTCAGCGTCACGCTGACCTTCGACACCGACACTCCTCCCCCTGTACTGGCCATGGCCGTGGGGCAGGCGGTCGCCGCCCAGGTGCCCGACCAGCTCACCGGGATCGACTGGTACACCTTCGACCTGGACGACGAGACCGAGGGAGCGGGCGGCTGAGCCGGGCCCTGCGGTCCGGTGGCTCGGGATCAGCCGAGTTCGAGCGTCGTCACGGCGAAGATGCCGCCGGAGTCGACGTCCGGGGTCGGTCCCGTGTACATGCGGGCGCACTCGAACGTGGGCTCCAGCCCGAGGCGTTCCATCAGCTCGACGGACGGCGTGTTGATGTCCGGCACGTCCAGCGCGACCGGCTCGTCCGGGGTGTCACCGGTCAGGCCGTGGACGAGGGCGGAGGCGATGTCCTGCGAGGCGGCGTGGAGCGGGCCGATCCGGGAGCCGACCGTGGCGGGGCGCATGACCGCGAACCCCTGCAGCCGTCCGTCGCGCACGGCGGCCAGGGACGTGTGCGACGGAAGACCGATCCACTGGGACAGGAACGCCTCCCGCTCGGCGGGGAAGAAGCGCCGGTCGTACTCCGCCAGCCGGTCGAAGGGCACGTCACGGCCGTCCACGAGCCGGACGCCCGCCGACGCCTCGGCGCCGGCGGGCACACCGGCGTAGCGCACATGGGTCCAGACCCGGCGGAAGCCGGACCTGCGGTAGTTCTCCTGCTGCTGCACCACACCGTCGAGGCCGATGTTCCGGCCGTCGAGATGCCTCATCGCCGTGCGCCAGATCCGGATGCCGTACCCCTGGCCACGGACCGCCGGGCGGGCGATGTAGAACCCGATGAATCCGAAGTCGGTGCCGTAGCGCACGCCTGAGACGGAGACGACCGGCTCACCGTCGAGCCGCCCGAGGAAGAAGCCCCGTGGGTCCGCCGTGTGGAAGGGGACGATGTCCGACCGGCCCGGGTTCCAGCCCTCCTCGTCGGCCCATTCCCTGAACCGGTGCATCTCCGCGGCGCTCGCGGTGGTCACCTCGTAGGACGGCATTCGTTCGCTCCCTGAGGAATGCGGCGTGACGCGACTGCGCTGTCCCGACGCCGAAAAGCGGATCGCGCCGTCCGCGCCTTCGATGGCAGCACCCTAGTCCCGTCCTTCCCCCCTCCGCCCGCATGGGCTTCGCCCGTCCACCGCCCAGGTCGCCTCCGGCGGTCCGCCGGGCCCCCGCCCGAGTGATGTTCTGCGTCCGCCCGGGGGACTTTCCGCGTGCGCCTGTGCCCGCCCGGTTACTGCCATGTGCACAGGCGGGCCCGGGACCCGGGCCCGCCACGACGGAGAAGACGGAAAAGGGAGTCCCCTGATGCGTATGCGTGTCTTCCTGAGCACCACCGCCCTGGCCGCGGGCGTGCTCCTCGCCACCGCCGCCCCGGCGACCGCCGGCCCCCACCACGATGACGACGACCACACCATCAGCCATAGCGTCGACAGCCACGGCTACACGTACACCTACGGCCCCGCCGACAAGACCGATGCGCCCGGCGCCGACACCACCGTGGGCCGCGGTGGCCTGCTCGGACTCGGACTGTTCGGCATCCTCTGACGCAGGCGCCACCTCGTCCGCCGTACCGGCTGAGGCCTGCCGGGCTCAGCCGGATCCGGACAGGAAAGCGGTGACGGCGGCGGTGAACCCGGCCGGGGCGTCATGGTGCACGACGTGACCGGCGGCGAGTTCGACCAGGCGGGCCGCGCCGGCGCGACGGGCGATCATGTCGCGGGCGTGGCCGGCCGCCAGTTCGTCGCTGCGCGTGCCGCGGATCAGCAGGGTGGGGCAGGCCACCGCCGTCCAGTCCGGCCAGTGATCCCCGCTGAGGGCTTTCTGGGACGCCACCGTGTCCTCGATGTCGAACGACAGCCCCCAGCCGTCCTCCGACCGGCGGACGGAGCACTCCAGACAGCCGGCCAGCGAGCCGAGGGCGTCGAGCAGTGCCTGACGCGACGGCGCCCGGCGGGGCAGACGTCGGGTGAACCGCCAGTCGGAGTCCACGACCGCGCCGATGTCCTCGACGATCAGGGCGGTGACCCGGTCCGCGTGGCGGGCAGCGTACTGGTAGGCGTTCACTCCGCCCAGCGAGTGGCCCAGCACCGGCACCGGACCGAGCCCCAGATGCCGGTGGAAGGCGGCGACGTCGGCGACATAGCCGTCGCGCTCGTAGTCGGGGGCGCGGTCGGAGTCGCCGTGCCCGCGCTGGTCGAGCGCGATCACCCGCCACCGCGGTGCCAGCGCCTCGGCCAACGGCGTGAACGCCGACGCTTCGTTGTAGTGCCCGTGCAGGGCCAGGACCGGAGTGCCCGGGCCACCGAAGTCCAGATACGACAGCTTCCGGCCGCCCACCATGAAGAACGCACGCATGACCCGGATGCTAAGCCGCGCCACTGACAGCCCCCGGGGTACGGGCGCCCCGCGCACGCGCCGGTCACGGCTCCGTGTCCCGGCCGGGATGTTCACCGGGACCGTCGGCCTGCGGCAGCAGCGGTGTGGGTGACAGGTCGGTGGGCTCCTCGCCGCTCTCCAGGAGGGTGTTGGCGGCACCGATGACGCGGATGTCGGCGGTGCCGACGGCCTCCTCGTCCTTGGCCGTGTAGTCGCAGCGCAGCAGCAGGTGCCGCATGGCCTCCAGCCTGCCCCGGCGCTTGTCGTTGTTCTTCACCACGGTCCACGGGGCGTGCGAGGTGTCCGTCGCCCGGAACATGTCGACCTTGGCCTCGGTGTAGGCGTCCCACAGGTCGAGCGAGGCCAGATCGGTCGGGGACAGTTTCCACCGCCGCACCGGGTCGACCTGGCGGATGGCGAAACGGGTGCGCTGCTCGGCGCGGGAGACCGAGAACCAGAACTTCACGAGGATGATGCCGTCGTCGGTCAGCAGCTTCTCGAAGACCGGCGCCTGGGCGAAGAAGTGCCGGTAGTCGTCCGGTGTGCAGAAGCCCATGACCCGCTCCACTCCTGCCCGGTTGTACCAGGACCGGTCGAAGAACACGATCTCGCCGGGTGCGGGCAGATGCGTCACATAGCGCTGGAAGTACCACTGGCCCGCCTCGCGTTCCGTCGGCTTCTCCAGGGCGACGACCCGCGCGCCGCGGGGGTTGAGGCGTTCGGTGAAGCGTTTGATCGTGCCGCCCTTGCCCGCGGCGTCGCGGCCCTCGCACACCACGACGACGCGCTGCCCGGTGTCCTTCACCCACTTCTGCAGCTTGAGCAGTTCGATCTGCAGGATCCTCTTCCGGCGCTCGTACTCCTTGCGGCCGAGCTTCCTGTCGTACGGGTAGTTCTCGCGCCAGCTGTCGAGGGGGCGGCCCTCGGCGTCCAGCAGGATCGGCTGCTCGGGGCGCTCCTCGTCGACGAGCAGACCCTCGAGCAGGTCGGCGTCGTCGCGGGTGCCCGCGGCGTTCGCGGGGATCGCCTCGCGCGCGGGTACGGGTTCGGCCATGTGCGGGTCCCTCTCCGGACCGGTGGAACGGGGTGCGGATCGATCGCTCAGAACGGCATACGGCCACGGGCCCGGCGCCCCGTGGAGCCACTGCGGCCCACCGCGCGGGAGCTGCTGCCGAACGGCCTGCTCAGCCAGTGGCCGAGCCGTCCCGGAGCCTTGCCCGCCGCCCGCGAAGCGGCCCCGAGCGAGCGCTGCGTACCGCGCTCGGGATGACGCGACAGCCGCGGCACCAGTAACGCCAGGACGAGCAGTACGGCACACACCGCCACGATGCCTGCGACGACCATGACACACCTCACCTCTGCCGGCTGACGGAACCGGCGGCCGCCGTGCCGCGTGACCGCGTCCGGAGGACACGGACGGCGGGACATCGGCAGCCGCACAGTGGTGCGAATGCCCGGAAGTGCCGGGACTACGCCCGGTCCATGAGGCCGTGGCGACCCGCGGTGCGGGAACCGCCGTGGTGGAAAACCGGTGTGCCCCGTCGGACGCCGGTCGGGTAACGTGCGGGCCATGTCGAGCCCTGAGTCATCCGAGGTGGGGGCTGCCGGTCACGCCGTCAGCCCCCTGCATCACTGAGTCCGCACTCCTTCCGTCCCGCCGCGTGCCGCGGCCGGACGAGCCGGACGGGTGTGCCTCCGGGCGCTGACCGCGGTGACGAGACGTCCCTTCTCGTGCTTCTCCTCACCTCGGAGCTCCTTGATGCCTCTTCCGCTGTACCTGCTCGCCGTGGCGGTCTTCGCCATGGGCACCTCGGAATTCATGCTCGCCGGCCTCCTGCCGGACATCGCCTCGGACCTCGGCGTGAGCGTCGGGTCGGCAGGCGCGCTCACCTCCGCCTACGCGATCGGGATGATCGTCGGTGCCCCGCTGACGGCCGGGTTCGCCCGTGACCGGCCAGGACGGACGAGTCTCCTCGGGTTCGTCCTCGTGTTCTCGGCGGCCCACGTGCTGGGCGCTGTCACCGGGAGCTTCACGGTCCTCTTCGCGACCCGGATCGTCGCGGCGCTCGCCAACGCGGGGTTCCTGGCCGTGGCGCTGACGACCGCCGCCGCACTGGTCTCTCCCGACAGGAAGGGACGCGCGCTGGCCGTGCTGCTGTCGGGGACGACGGTGGCCACGATCGCCGGGGTCCCCGGGGGATCGGTCCTCGGCACCCTGCTCGGGTGGCGGGCCGCTTTCTGGGCCGTCGCCGTGCTCTGTCTGCCCGCGGCCATCGGCATCCTGAAGGCGGTCCCCGCGCGCCCGGTACCGGAGAACGCGGCCGGCAGGCCGACCCTGCGAGCGGAGTTCGCGCAGCTCAGGAGGGGGCGGCTGATGCTCGTCATGCTGCTCGGCGCGCTGGTGAACGCGGCCACCTTCGGCAGCTTCACCTTCCTCGCCCCCGTCGTGACCGGCACCGCCGGGCTGGGCGAGCTGTGGGTGCCCGTCGTCCTGGTGCTCTTCGGCACCGGTTCCTTCGCCGGCGTCACCCTCGCCGGCCGGCTGTCCGACCGGCGCCCCGGCCTGGTCGTCGCCGCCGGCGGTCCACTGCTGCTCCTCGGCTGGCCGGCCCTGGCCGTACTGGCCGGGAAACCGGCCGCGCTGCTCGTTCTCGTGTTCGCGCAGGGAGCGCTGTCGTTCGCGCTGGGCAGCACGCTGATCACGCGTGTCCTCTACGAGGCGGCAGGGGCTCCCACCATGGCCGGCTCGTACGCGACCGTGGCACTCAACGTCGGCGCCGCCGTCGGACCGCTCGTCGCCGCGACCACCCTCGGCACCGGGGCCGGGGACCTCGGGCCGCTCTGGGCCGCCGGACTCCTCGTGGCCACGGCTCTGCTCGTCGCGTCGCCCTTCCGCGAGGTGCTCACGACCGGCCGGAGCGACGAGGTGCTCCGGTGACGCACGGCCCGGGTCACGTACGGCCCGGGCGTCTCCGAACAGCGGTGATCCGACAGCAGTGACCCGGTGCCGGGGCCTGCGGGAGGGTCAGCCCCCGCCGCGGAGTGCGTCGAGGAGGTGGGGCCAGGCGGCCGCCCCCAGGAGCGCGTCGGCTTCGGGCGTGCCCCCGTACCGGAAGCGCGGGGATGCCGGCGCGGGGCTCTCGCCGGGGAGCCTCGGGCGGTGGCCGGCGTCGGGGCGGGCGATCAGACGCACGGCGGACCCCGTTGAACGCCGGCGCCGTGCCAGTTGCCGGGCGAAGGGGAGGGACGGCCACATCGCGTCGTCGCCGCCCGCGACCAGCACCAGATCGGCTCGCGCCCGCTCCACGGGGATCTCCGCCGAGGGGACCAGGTGAGCGAAGGTCCGCTCGCTGAGCTCGTACCAGCCCCGGACGGCGACCGGCCCGCCGTCCGGCTCCGCGGGCGTCCAGGAATCGTCCAGCGGCACGAACGGCAGCGCCCGCCCGCGCCAGGTCCAGGACGACCGCCAGGGGTGCCGCACCCCGTCACGGCCCGGTCCGACGTTGCACCAGACCCGGGACGTGGGCGACAGCGCGACGACGACGTCCACGCGCGGATCGTGCACGGCCGTCAGCAGAGCCGCCTCCGCTCCCTTGGAGACGCCCAGGACGCCGATGCGCGCGGCCCCGTGCGCCCGGAGGAGGCCGACGGCGGCGGTGAAGGTCTCCAGGGGGATCTCGCAGACACCCGGAGACTGCCGCGGCCCGCCGAACCAGCGGATGGACACGGCCGTCATGCCCTGCCCGGCGAGGAGGCGTGCCCTTTCCCGTTCGACGCGCCCGCTGGAACCCGCCAGGACCAGAACGCCGAGGTCACTGCCGTGGGCAGGGGTGGCCAGCACGCCTTGCCAGGGGTCGGTCAGCTCACGCTCGACGACATCCATGTGGTGCCCCTCCCGTCGGCCCGCCCGCTGATGGCGTGTCATCGTGGCCGGTATGGCAACTGGTGTGGACGTGGCCGTGCTCGTCGGGCTTCAGGCGTCCGGGAAGTCGACCTTCTACGGACAGTGTCTGTCCGGCCGGTACGGACTGGTCAGCAAGGACCTGTTCCCCCGGGGTGCCCGCAACAAGCAGCGGCGGCAGATGCGGCTGGTGGAGGAGCACCTGGCCGCCGGCCGGTCGGTGGCGGTGGACAACACCAACCCGTCGCCGCGCGAGTGGGCACCGTTGGTGGACCTGGCGCACGCGTACGGTGCCACCGCGACCGCCTACTGGTTCCCGCCCGACGTGTCCGGCTCGCTGCGGCGCAATGCCGCCCGCGAGGGCCGCGACCGCGTCCCGGACGTCGGTGTCCTGGCCACGCTCGAGCAGCTCCGTGAGCCGTCACCCGCGGACGGGTTCGACGTGGTGCGGAAGGTGTGCTTCGACGGCCGCGGCGGTTTCGAGGTGCGGGTGCCGGCCTGAGCCGCCGTACGCCGCCGTCCAGCCGGTCCCGGCCCGCTTCAGCCGCCCGCACGGTCATCCGAGGACGAGCGGGAGTGCGGCGGCGACCTCGCCCAGGCCGGCCCTCTCCGCGGTGGTCGGGGCCCGCCGTCCGGTGCCGACCAGCAAGGCGTCCGTGTCGGGGAACGACGCCGGGAAGGCGGCCCCCGCGATCCTCTCCAGCATCTCGCGCGACCGGGCGAGCCCCTCCGCGGGCGGGCCCGCCACGTCCGGGAGGTGCGCCACCAGGTCGAGATGGTGCAGCGTCCACTCCAGGACGTACGCGGAGAGGTAGTCCTCCGCGGTGAGGACCTGGTCGCGGGTACTGACCCGGAGGCGCGGGTCGGCGAGACCGGCGGCGCGGCCGGCGGCGGAGCCGACGTCGTCGAGGTGGAACCTGAGCAGCCACGGCTCCTGGTACGCGGCGGCCAGCCGGACGATCAGCGCGTCGAGGGGGTCGTCACCGGCCGGCGGCGTCGTGGCGACCTCCCAGTAGGTCACCGCGTCGCGGGTCGGTTCCGTGTCGGCGGGGGTGACGAGGGTGATCAGGACGTCCTGTGCGTCGATGACCAGGTGGCACACCAGGTCCCGTACGAGCCAGCCGGTGCAGCCCGACGGCTGGGCGAAGGCCTCGTCCGGGAGCCCGGCGACCGCCGCGCGCAACGCCGTCCACGAACGTGAGAAGAGGTCCACGCCGGCAAGCTAGTCCGGTGCCGGAACCACGGACAAGTGCTCGCCGGCCCGCTCCTGGGGGCGACATGGCCGTCGGGCGGCGCGGCGGGCCGCGCGTGCCGTGGACAGGTAGCGCAGGCGCTCGGGGAGCAGGGGGACCACGGTGCGTACGACGGTGCCGAGGCGGCGCAGTCTGCGCTCGTCCCGTGACGTCCAGGTCAGGCCGAGGTGTTCACGGACGACGGGCGGGAGCAGGCCGGTCGTGACGAAGACGTGCAGCCGGGCCAGCGGCGGGCGGAGCGCCGGCCAGAGTCCGCGCAGCAGCGTGCCCGCGCCGTCCGGGGGCGGTATCGGACGGCGCGGGTCGAGGAGTTCGGCCGCCACGGCCGTCTTCTCCAGCTCCTCGCGGACCGTCGTGTCGAAGTACGGCCAGTACTCCTCGGGAGTGCCCGGCATGTCGCGCTGCTTGATGCCGAGGACGGCGCCGAGCTGGAGCAGCTCGTCGTAGAGACGGCGCTCGTCCTGTTCGTCGAGCGGGCGGGACAGGTACCGCGCGGCCCGCAGGAAGACCGGGTAGGCGGTGGCGTGCACCCAGGCGTAGTAGGCGGGGGTCAGCGCGTGGTAGGCACGGCCGCGGTTGTCGGTGCCGGCGATGGTCCGGTGCAGCTTGCGGAGCCTGCGGCCCTCCTCGATCGCCTGCTCACCGCCGTAGACCCAGAGTTGCAGGGACTCCAGGGAGCGCTGGGCCCGGCCCCAGGGGTCGGTGCGGAACACGGAGTGGTCGTCGACGCCGGCGCCGACCGCCGGGTGGGCGACCTGGAGGACCAGGGCGGCCGGGAGCGAGAGCAGCAGCCGGACGTCACCGGCGATGTCCCAGAGGATGGATCCCGGGGCGAGCGGGACCGGTTCGGGCCGGGTTCCGGAAGCGTCATGTGCCGGCCGGGTGCCGGACGTCTCATGCGCGGATCGGCTGTCGGAGGTCTCACGCGCGGACCTGGCGTCCATGTCACCACGCTCCGAGCGGGCGCCGCGCGGCCGGGTCGGTGCCCGGCCGGTGAGTGGCCCAGTAGGCGATGGCCAGGGAGACGGTGATGCGGAGCGGCGGTGGTACGAGCGCCATCAGCAAGCGCACCAGCCGGGCGAAGCGCCGCAGGGCGCGTTCCTGCCGCGGGGTCCAGGTCAGGTGCAGTCGCTCGCGGAGTGCGGGGGGCAGGGTGCCGACGGTGACGAGCAGCGCGTAGTGCGCGGCGACGCGGGCGAGCGGCGACCAGAGCGGGCCGGGCAGCCGGCGGAACGGCTTCGCGGGCCGGGTGAGTTCGTCCAGGACGTCCTGGACCGACTGGTTGTGCTCCAGCCGGTTGACCACCATGTCGTCGTAGTAGGCGACGAACGACGTCCAGTCGGCGGGCAGGTGATGGTCCTTCAGACCCCATACGCGGCCCACGTCCCGCATGCCGCGGTAGTACTCCTCCAGTTCGTCGGCCGTCATGCCCTTGCCGAACAGGCGCTGTGCGTCCACGGGGCCCTTGACGAGGGTCGCGTGCACCCAGTGGTACGCCTCGGGGTTGAGGGCGTGGTAGCGGCGGCCCGACGAGTCGGTGCCCTTCATCTCGGCGTGCACCCGTATCAGGCGGCGGGCCTCGGCGGTGGCGGCTTCCTGGCCGCCGTAGACGACCGTGGTGAGCGAGAGCAGGGTGCGTATCAGGCGGGGCCAGGGTTCGGCGCGGAAGTTGCTGTGGTCCGCGACGCCCGCTCCGACGACGGGGTGCGAGACCTGCAGGAGCAGCAGCTGGGGTGCCATCAGGGTGGAGCGGGCGTCACCGAAGCAGCGCCAGACCACCCCGCCTCTGCGGGGCGCCCGGATGCGGGAGGTTTCCTCAACTCGGCTGTCCGAAGGGCGAGTTGGACTGTCGGACGTGTGCGGCAGACCGGTCATGACGCCTCCGTTTCTCCGTCGTGTCCGGAGTATTGACGCGGCCTGTGAAACAAGTCAATAGTTTTTGTATCTTCGACTCTCTCGACGATACCCCGGCACGTGACCCCCGCTATCCGGCACCCCTCGGGAAGGAGCCCTCATGAGGGACAGAGAGGCACGTAACGGCAGAAACCCTTCGCCTTCTCCTGAAGGCCGCACGCACTGGAAGCGCAGCGCCGTCATGTTCGTCCCGTGCACCCTGGCGGTGGGCGCGCTGGGGATCGCCCTCGCGCAGGGCGCCCTCGCCCGGGTCCGGGACCGGACGCCGCCTACGGCCCGATGACGATGCCGGACCAGACGGCCGTGGTGCGGCGGCACGTCCACGGCGCCCTGGCCGCCGGGGCACGCGCGGCGCTCGGCGGCGAGGAGTCGCTGTCCGGCGGGCCGTTCGTGGCCCCGGTGGTCCTCGTCGACGTACCGGAGGACGCGCCCGCCATGACCGAGGAGACCTTCGGGCCGACCGTCGCGGTCAACGCCGTCGCGGATGTCGACGAGGCGGTGCGCCGCGCCAACGCGTCCCGCTACGCGCTCGGCGCCGCGGTGTTCTGCGGCAGCCGGCGCACCGGTGCCGCGATCGCCGCCCGGCTGCGCGCGGGCGCGGTGTCCGTCGACTCCGTGCTCGGCTTCGCCGCCGTGCCCGCGCTGCCGTTCGGCGGGTCGGGCGACTCCGGTTTCGGGCGGATCCACGGGGCGGACGGCCTGCGGACCTTCACCGCGCCGCAGTCGGTCACGGTCCGGCGCTTCGCGGCCCCGGTCGACCTCACGTCCTTCCGTACCCCCGCCGCCGCGAAGGCCCGTGCCGTCGCGCTCATGCGGTGGCTGCACACGAAACGCTGAGGGCGCGGAGGAGGTGTCGGGGCGGACGGAGTGGGCCGGGCCGGCGAACGCGGAGGCCGGCCCGTCCGCCGCCCGGTCAGGCGGCGAGCAGCGGCGCGAGGTACCGGCGGGCGAAGGCGCGGGCCTGCTCCTCGTCGTCCAGTTCGATGCAGCCCGCCGGGTTGAGGAGGAAGGAGACGGCGACGCGCACCATCAGCTCGGCCACCGGCCGGGGATCGGACTCGGGACGGCCCTCGGCCTGCTGGGCACGGCGCAGATGGCCCGTCAGATAGTCGGTGGCGGCCGTGAGGTAGGGCCCGCCCTGCACGGTCAGATAGGGCAGGACGACCTCGGGTTCCAGCCGCAGCAGCCCCCCGAAGAGCGGATGCGCCCTGGTGTACCTGAGGACGACCACGAAGCCCTCGACGACCCGGTCCTCCATGGCGGGCAGCGACGCCACCGCGGAGTCCAGCTTCTGGAAGAAGCGGCTGCCCTCACGCAGCAGGCACGCCTCGACCAGCCCGTCCTTGTTCTGGAACCGGCGGTACACCGTCACCCGCGAGACGCCGGCCCGTTTGGCGACGTCGTCCACCGAGGAGCGGCGCAGGCCGAAGGTCGTGAACTGCTCCAGAGCGGCGTCCAGGATCTGCCGCGCCAGCTTTTCCTCCGTCTCCGGACGCGCGATGGCCCGGGCGAGCAGGGAGTCGTTCGCAGAAGTCGTCATGGTGCCCTCCACGGTACCGGCACAGCCTCCGACGGAAACACGTGACAGAAACACTGACACGTAAATCGTATATATGTATCTCCAGCGACTTCAGGAGAGTTCCATGGGAAGCCGTCTCACCGCCCAGCAGTCGGATTTCGCCACCGCCGTCCGCGACTTCGCCAAGCGCGAGTGCGGGACACGGGAACGGCGGGAGGAACTGACCCGGGGCGGCCGGGAACCCCACAACCCCACGATCTACGGCATGCTCGCCGACCTCGGCTGGCTCGGTGTCTGCCTGCCCGAGGAGTACGGCGGCGCGGGCGGCGGCCTCGCCGACGCCTGTGTGTTCCTGGAGGAGACCTCCTACGGCCTGGTGCCCGCGGGCGGCTTCGTCACCACCGTCATCACCGCCAAGGCGTACGAACGGTTCGGCACCGAGCGGCAGCGGCAGGAGGTGCTCTGCGGCGCCACGCGCGGCGCCGTCCTCTCCATCGCCATGTCCGAGCCCGCCGCCGGCTCCGACGTGGGCGCCCTGCGCTGCCGCGCCGAACCGCGGGCGGACGGCGGCTGGCTGATCAACGGTCAGAAGACCTGGATCTCCAACGCCCACATCGCCGAGAGCATGCTGCTGGTGGCGCGGACCGGCACCAGCGGGGACAAGCACAAGGGACTCACCATGTTCCACGTCCCGATGGACACGCCCGGCGTCGAGGTCCGGGGCATCGAGACCATGGGCGGCCGCGAGGTCAACGACGTCTTCCTCACGGACGTACGGCTGCCCGCCGACGCGGTGGTCGGGGAGGTGGACGACGGCTGGCGCCAGCTGATGGCCGGGCTGAACCACGAACGGCTGTTCCTGGCGGCCGGCATGCTCGGCCTGGCCCGCCGGGCCTTCGACGACGCGGTCGCCTATGTCCGCGAGCGCGAGCAGTTCGGCCGCCCGATCGGGTCCTTCCAGGCGCTGCGGCACCGCGTGGCCGATCTCGCCACGGAGATCGAGTGCACACGGCTGCTGGTGCGCGAGGTGGCGGCGGACTGCGACGCCGAGCCGGACCGGCTGTTCCCCCGCGAGGCGTCGATGGCCAAGCTCAAGGCCACCGAGACGGCCAAGCGGGTCGCCCTGGAGTGCATGCAGATGATGGGCGGGTACGGCTACGCCACCGAGTACGGCATGGAGCGCCATCTGCGGGCCGCCGTCGTCTCCACCGTCTACGGCGGGACCAGCGAGATCCAGCGGGACATCATCGGCAAGAGCTACGGACTCTGAGCCGGCGCGCTCCAACCGACGGACTCCGAGCAGACGCACTCCGAGCAGACAGCGGTACGACGACGGCCGCCCCGCCTTCACCCGGCGGGGCGGCCGTCGGCCTGTGGTGCTCCCGGTGCTCAGCCGGCGTAGAGGTCCGCCAGCTCGGTGGCGTACTTGTCCCTGATGACCCGGCGGCGCATCTTCAGCGACGGTGTCAGTTCGCCCGTCGCCGGCCCCCACTCCCCGGTGAGCAGCCGGTACCGCTTGACCTGTTCGGTCCGGTTGAGCCGGCTGTTGGCGGCGGCGACGGCCCGGTCCACCTCCTCGCGGACCGAGGGGTGCGCGGCGAGGGCCGCCGGACCGTCGAGGACGTCGATGCCGTGGGCCGCGGCCCAGGCGGGCGCCGCCTCCGGGTCGAGCACCAGCAGCGCGACGAGGTACGAACGGTTGTCGCCGTGCACCAGTGCCTGCCCGATCAGCGGGTGTTCCTTGAGGGTGTTCTCCACGAGGGCGGGAGAGACGTTCTTCCCGGTCGAGGTGACGATCATCTCCTTCTTCCGGTCGGTGACCCAGACATAGCCGTCCTCGTCGACCCTGCCGATGTCGCCCGTGCGCAGCCACCCCTCGTCGTCCAGTGCCGGGCGCACCGACCCGTCCTCCTGGAGGTAGCCGGAGAAGACGGAGGCGCCGCGCACCTCGATCTCCCCGTCCTCGGCGATCCGTACCTCCACGGACGACACCGGACGCCCGACCGAGCCCAGCCGGAATCCGGTCCGGGGGCTGTTGGCGGTGGCCACCCCCGTCGTCTCGGTCAGCCCCCACGCGTCCATGACGACGACCCCGAGTCCGGCCCAGAACCGCACCACGTCGAGGGGCATGGGCGCGGAGGCGCTGGCGGCCCAGGTGACCCGGTCGAGCCCGCCCAGGGACAGCAGCGGCAGCAGTACCTCCTCCCGGCATCGCGCGTACGCCGCCGCCAGCTCGGCGGGCGGTTCCTCGCCGCGCTCCCGGTACCCGACGTGCTCGCGGGCCACCCGCCCCGCCTCCTCGACGGCCCGCTGCCGCTCCGCCGGCAGCAGGGCCAGCCCGGCGCGGACCGCCGCCGCCAGCTTCTCCCAGATCCTCGGCACCCCGAAGAACTGCCGCGGCCGTATCTCGCGCACCGCGTCGGCGACGGCCGCCGGGTCGGCGCACAGATGGACGTGCGAGGCGCGGTGGCAGGGCAGGTAGATGCCGAGCATCCGCTCCGCGATGTGCGCGAACGGCAGATAGCAGATGTGCTCGACGTGCGGCGGCAGTTCGACCACCGCGTCGAGCGCGCGGGCGTTGGCGAGCACCTGCTGATGGGTGAGGACCACGCCCTTGGGTTCACCGGTGGTGCCGGAGGTGTAGACGACGGTCAGCGGGTCCTCGGGGCGGGCCGTGTCCAGTGCCTTGCCCAGCTGCTCCGGCGCCGGTTCTCTGCTCAGCGCCCCGTACGGGAGGTGACGGCCCTCCTCGCCGGGCGTCACGACGACGAGCCGGTCCAGCGGTGTGCCGTCGTCGTCCAGCAGCGGCGCCCAGACCTCCGCCTCGGCGGCGCCCTCCACCACGGCCACCGCCGCCCGGCAGTTACGGGCGATGTGGGCGATCTGCGCGGGCGCGGCGGTGCCGTAGACACTGACCGGTACGGCGCCGAGGCGTACCAGGGCCAGGTCGGACAGCCAGTGTTCGGGCCGGTTGGACATCATCAGCAGCACACGGTCGCCGCGGCCCACGCCGAGCGCCGCGTACCCGGCCGCGAGGCGGGTGGTGTGCTCCCGGACCTGCGCCCAGCTGAGCGTGGTCCATCCGGTGCCGTCGCCGTCCGGGGCCCGCCAGGACAGGGCGGGCAGGTCCGGATACAGGCGGGCGTTGCGTTCCATGAGCAGCGGCAGCGTCTGCCGTGCCGCTTGTTCCCCGTCGGTGCGCGGGGCTGATGTCATGACGGCCTCCTGGCGGGATGGGGCGGATCGGGGTGGGTCGGGGAAGCGGGGGCGGCACCGGAGCTCAGCCGTCGGTGAAGGTCTCTCCGCGCTCGGCCTTGCGGATCAGCAGCTCGGGCGGCGCGAAACGCTCCCCGTGCAGGTCCCGGAGTTCGCGGGCGCGGGCCAGGAACCCGGGCAGACCGCCCGGATAGCCGTTGACGTACTGCAGGACGCCGCCCGTCCACGCCGGAAAGCCGATACCGAGCAGCGACCCCACGTCGGCGTCCGCGACGGAGGTCAGGACGCCCTCCTCAAGGCAGCGCACGGCGTCGAGGGCCTCGACGAAGAGCATCCGCTCCTTGAGCTCCTCCAGGTCGGCCTGGCCGCGCAGGGCCGGGTCGGTGAAGTGCTCGCGCAGTCCGGGCCAGAGCCTTCCGCGCCTGCCGCCGTCGCCGTACTCGTAGAATCCGGCGCCGCCGCTGCGGCCCGTACGCCCGAACTCGTCGATCATGCGGTCGACGACGGCGTCCGCCGGGTGCGGCCGCCACTCCTCCCCCGCCTCCTCGGCCGCGCGGCGGGTCTCCTCACGGATCCTGCGCGGCAGGGTGAGGGTCAGTTCGTCCATCAGGGCCAGCACCTTCGCCGGATAGCCGGCCTGCGCGGCGGCCTGTTCGACGGTCGCGGGGTCGTGGCCCTCGCCGACCATGGCGACGCCCTCGTCGATGAAGCGGCCGATGACGCGGGAGGTGAAGAAGCCGCGGCTGTCGTTGACGACGATCGGTGTCTTGCCGATCTGCCGGACGAGGTCGAAGGCGCGGGCCAGCGCCTCGTCACCGGTCTCCCTGCCCTTGACGATCTCCACCAGCCGCATCTTGTCCACGGGTGAGAAGAAGTGCAGTCCGATGAAGTCCTTGGGCCGTCGCACCGCGCCGGCGAGCAGGGTGATGGGCAGGGTGGAGGTGTTGGAGCAGAGCAGGGCGTCCGCGGCCACGGCGCCTTCGGCCTCCAGAAACACCTTCCCCTTCAGCTCGGGGTCCTCGAACACCGCCTCGATCACCGCGTCGCAGCCCGTCAGGTCGTGGGCGTCGCCGGTGGGGGTGATCCGGGCGAGGAGCGCCGCACGTCCGGCCTCGGTCGTACGGCCCTTGGCCACGGCGCGGTCCAGCAGTCCGGCCGAGTACGCCTTGCCCCGCTCGGCGGCCTCCACGGAGACGTCCTTCAGGACGACCTCGATGCCCGCCTTGGCACAGGAGTACGCGATGCCCGCGCCCATCATGCCCGCGCCCAGGACGGCGACTCTGGTCACCGTGCGGGTGGGTATCCGCTGGGGCCGGTTGGCGCCCGAGTCGACCGCCTGGAGGTCGAAGAAGAACCCCTGGATCATGTTCTTGGCGGTCTGTCCGGTCACCAGGTCGGTGAGGTACCGCGCCTCGATCACGAAGGCCGTGTCGACGTCGACCTGGGCGCTCTCCACCGCCGCGGCCAGGATGTTGCGCGGCGCGGGGTAGGGCGCCCCGCCCAGCTTCTTGCGGAGGACGGCGGGCAGGGCGGGCAGCTGGGCGGCGAGCGCGGGGTGGGCGGGGGTGCCGCCGGGGATCCGGTACCCCCGCGCGTCCCAGGGCTGCGCGCTCTCCGGGTGGGCGTCGATGAACGCCCTGGCCTTGGCGATCAGCTCCTCCTGGCCGGCGGCGACGGCATCGACCAGGCCCGCGGCGAGCGCGTCGGCCGGCGCGTACTGCCGGCCCTCCAGCAGCACCTTCCGCAGCGCCTCGGCCACCCCGAACATCCGTACCGTGCGCGTCACTCCGCCACCGCCGGGCAGCAGCCCGAAGGTCACCTCCGGCAGTCCCACGCGGGCGGCGGGCCGGTCCAGTACGACGCGGTGGTGGCAGGCGAGCGCGATCTCGTAACCCCCGCCCAGGGCGACGCCGTTGATGGCCGCCACGACCGGTACGCCCAGCGTCTCCATCCTGCGCAGCGCGCGCTTGACGCGCATACCGGCCTCGAAGGAGTCACCGGCGGTCTCGGGGGTGACGGCGATCAGGTCGCGCAGGTCGCCGCCGGCGAAGAACGTCTTCTTGGCGGAGGCCACGATGACGCCCTTGAGGGTGTCGCGCCGGGCCTCCAGCCGGTCGACGGTGGCGTCGAGCGAGTCGATGAAGGCCGCGTTCATGGTGTTGGCGGACTGGTCGGGGTCGTCGAGGACCAGGGTGACGACGTGGTCGGCGTCCTCGTCCCAGCGGATGGTGCGGCTCTCGGTCATGGGTGGTCTCTCCTGGTGGCGGGACGGAAGGGGCGGGTCAGACACGCTCGACGACGGTGGCGATGCCCATGCCGCCGCCCACGCACAGGGTGACGAGCCCGTACCGCAGACCGCGCCGTTCCAGCTCGTCCACGACCGTGCCGAGGATCATGGCGCCGGTGGCGCCGAGGGGGTGGCCCAGGGCGATGGCGCCCCCGTTGACGTTGACCTTGTCCAGGCCCAGCCCCATGTCCTTGACGAACCGCAGGACGACGGCGGCGAACGCCTCGTTGATCTCCACCAGATCGATGTCGTCGATGGTCAGCCCGGCTTTGGCGAGCGCCTTGCGGCAGGCGGGCGCGGGGCCGGTCAGCATGATGGTGGGGTCCGAGCCGGACACGGCGGCCGACACGATCCGGGCCCTGGGCCGCATGCCGTGGCGCTCCCCGGCCTCGCGGGAGCCGATGACGACCAGCGCGGCTCCGTCCACGATGCCGGAGGAGTTGCCCGCGTGGTGGACGTGGTCGATCTTCTCGACCCAGTGGTACTTCTGCAGCGCCACGGCGTCGAAGCCGCCCAGTTCGCCGATGTCCGCGAAGGACGGCTTGAGCGCGGCGAGGGAGTCGGCGGTCGTACCGGGTCTCATGTGCTCGTCCCGGTCCAGGACCAGCAGTCCGTTGCGGTCCCGCACCGGGACGACGGACGAGGCGAACCGGCCCTCCTTCCACGCCTCGGTGGCCCGCGCCTGCGACTCGGCCGCGTAGGCGTCGACGTCGTGGCGGGTGAACCCCTCAAGGGTGGCGATGAGGTCGGCGCCGATGCCCTGGGGGGCGAAGCCGGTGCTGTAGTTGGTCAGGGGGTCCGTCGCCCAGGCGCCGCCGTCACTGCCCATCGGCGTACGGGACATGGACTCCACCCCGCCGGCCAGGATCAGGTCCTCCCAGCCGGAGCGGATCTTGGCGGCGGCGAGGTTGACGGCCTCCAGACCGGATGCGCAGAACCGGTTCTCCTGGACGCCGGCGACGGTGTCGGGCAGTCCGGCGGCCATCGCGGCGGTCCGGGCGATGTCCGCTCCCTGGTCGCCGACCGGGCTGACGACGCCGAGGACCACGTCGTCGATGCCGGCCGGGTCCAGGCCGGGGAACCGGCGGCGCACCTCGTCGATCAGCCCGACGACCAGGTCGACGGGTTTGGTGCCGTGCAGGGCGCCGTTCGCCCTGCCGCGGCCGCGCGGGGTGCGGATGGCGTCGTACACATATGCTTCGCTGGTCATGGGCTGCCTTCCGGTCGTATCGGTATCGGGGAGGACGATCAGGCTCGGAGGTCACTCAGCCCAGCAGCGAACGGCCGATGATCTCCTTCATGATTTCCGTGGTGCCGCCGTAGATGGTCTGGATACGTCCGTCGAGGTACGCCTTGGCGACCGGGTACTCCGTCATGTAGCCGTAGCCGCCGTGCAGTTGCAGACATCGGTCGACCACCCGTTTCTGCAGCTCGGTCGCCCACCACTTGGCCATCGAGGCGTGTACGGCGTCCAGCGCGCCCCTGCTGTGCTCGGTGATGCAGCGGTCGACGAAGCTCCGGGTGACCGCGCACTCGGTGGCCATCTCGGCGACCTCGAACCGGACGTGCTGGAGCCTGGCCAGCGGGCGGCCGAACGCCTCGCGCTGCCGCACGTACTCCCGGGTGAGGTCCAGGACGTGCTCGGCGGCGGCCGCCGCGCCCACGGCGATGGCCAGCCGCTCCTGGGCGAGGTTGGCCATGAGGTAGGAGAAGGCCCGGTTCTCCTCGCCCAGCAGGTTCTCCTTGGGCACCCGCACGTCGTCGAAGAACAGCTCGGCGGTGTCCTGCGCCTTCTGGCCGATCTTGTCGAGGTTGCGGCCCCGTTCGAAGCCCGGCATGCCCCGCTCGACGACGAGCAGGCTCTGTCCCGAGCTGCCGCCCTCGGGGGTGGTGCGGGCCACGACGACGACCAGGTCGGCCAGGATGCCGTTGGAGATGAAGGTCTTGGTGCCGTTGAGCAGGTAGTGGTCGCCCTGGTCGGTGGCGGTGGTGCGGATGCCCTGGAGGTCGGAGCCCGCGCCGGGTTCGGTCATGGCGATGGCCGTGACGGTCTCGCCGGAGGTGTAGCCGGGCAGCCAGCGCCGCTTCTGCTCCTCGGTGGCGAGCCGGGTCAGATAGGGGCCGACGATGTCGTTGTGCAGGCTCAGCGCCAGACCGGACGCCCCGGCGCGGGCGAACTCCTCGATGAGCAGGGCGCTGTACCGGTAGTCGTCGGTGCCTCCGCCGCCGTACTCCTGCGGGACGGCGAGGCCGAGCAGGCCCTGGCGGCCCGCCGCGCACCAGACCTCGCGGCTCACGATGCCGTCCCGTTCCCACCGTTCGTGGTGCGGGAGCACCTCCTTGGCGAGGAAGGTGCGTACGGTGTCGCGGAACGCCTCGTGCTCCGGCGTGTAGATGTCTCGTTCCATGTCGCCTCCGCGTCGGGGGTACTCACAGCCAGCTCTTGACCCGCTCGACGAGCCGGGCCGGTTCGGGTCCGACGGGCGTGACGTTGAGCATGGTCACGCCCGCCTCCCGGAACGCCTCGACCCGTTCGCGCACATAGCCCTCGGGGCCCGCCAGGCAGACGAGTTCGCACAGCTCGGCGGGAACAGCCGACTCGGCCTCCCGCTTGCGGCCCGCCAGATAGTGCTCCTGGACCGCGGCGGCCTCGGCCTCATAGCCGTAGGAACACACCAGGTCGTAGTAGAAGTTGCGGCCGGGGGCGCCCATGCCGCCCACGTACAGGGCCATGACGGGCCGCATCAGGTCGCGCACCGCCTCCGCCCCCTCGCCGATGGCCAGCAGCCCGCCGGCGACGACGGACAGCGGTCCCAGGGCCGGGTCGCGCAGTGCGGTGCCCTCCGCGAGAGGCTCGCCCCAGATCTTGGCGGCGTGCTCGGGGACGTACAGGAAGGGCAGCCAGCCGTCGGCGAGTTCGGCGGTCATCCGGACGTTGACGGGGCCGAGCGCGGCCACGTACACCGGAATGGTGTCGCGGACCGGGCGGGTGAGCAGCTTCAGCGGCTTGCCGAGGGTGCCGCCCTTCTCGGGCGGGAGCGGCATGTCCGTGATGCCGTGGTGCTCGATGACCTCGCGGCGCCAGATCCGCCGGGCCAGTTCGATCGTCTCGCGGGTACGGCCGAGGGGCTTGTCGTAGCGGCGGCCGTGCCAGCCCTCGACGACCTGGGGGCCGGAGGCTCCGATGCCGAGCAGGGCGCGCCCGCCGGTCAGGGCGTCGAGTCCGGCGGCGGTCTGGGCGATCAGCGCGGGGGTGCGCGAGTACACGTTGAGGACGGCCGAGCCGATCCGCAGGCGTTCGGTGCGGGCGGCGAGGTATCCCATGATCGTCGGGGAGTCGAAGCCGTACGCCTCGGCCACCCAGATCGCGTCGAGCCCGGCTGCCTCGAGCGCGGCGGCCTCGTCGGCGGCGGCCCGCGGGTCGCCCGCGTACTGCAGGGGCGTGGAGAGTTCCATCGGCGTCATCCCATCTCGTGCGGTGCGTCGTGCCGGAATCCCCGGACCAGTGCGGGCACCTGCCAGTCGTGGGCGACCTCGCCCTGGTGCGTACCGGGAACGGCGGGCGGCAGGCGCAGGGCGCCGGGTGTCGCGGAGAAGCGGGGCGCCACGCCCGGCTGTACGAGCCCCTGCGACCGGGTGAAGGTCCGCCGGTGGTCCAGGTGCGGGTGGCGGACGGCCTCGCGCAGGGACAGCACGGGGGCGACGCAGGCGTCCGTGCCTTCGAAGACGGCGGCCCACTCGTCGCGGCCGGCGGTCCTGAAGCGTGCGGCGAACCGCTCCCGCAGCTCCGGCCACCGGCGCGGGTCGTCGCGGTCCGGCAGTCTCCCGGCGTCGAGCCCGAGGAGCCGTACGAACTCGGTGTAGAACTGCGGCTCCAGCGCCCCGACCGCCATCCAGCCGCCGTCGCCCGTCTCGTACACGGCGTAGTAGGGGCAGCCGCCGTCGAGGAGGTTGCGGCCCCGGCCGTCCTGCCACGTTCCCGCGGCGAGCATGCCGTGCACGATGGCGGTGAGGTGCGCGGTGCCGTCGACGATCGCCGCGTCCACCACCTGTCCCTCACCGGTGGTCCGGGCGGTGAGCAGCGCGGCGAGCACTCCGACGACGAGGTAGAGGGAGCCGCCGGCGTAGTCGCCGAGCAGATTGGCGGGGACGGCCGGCGGGCCGTCGGGGGCGCCGATCATGCCGAGCGCGCCCGCGGTGGCGATGTAGCCGATGTCGTGCCCGGCCCGGGGTGCGAGGGGTCCGTCCTGGCCCCAGCCGGTCATCCGGCCGTACACCAGGGCCGGGTTGGCGGCCCGGCAGTCCTGCGGACCGACGCCCAGCCGTTCCGCGACACCGGGGCGGTAGCCCTCGATCAGGATGTCGGCACGCTCGGCGAGCGCCCGCACCACCGCCGGACCGTCCGGCGACTTGAGGTCGACCAGGACGGAGCGCTTGTTGCGGTTGGTGACGTCGTAGGCGGGGTCGATCCGGAGCGGGGAGCCCCCCGGCCGGTCGACGCGTACGACGTCGGCACCGAGGTCGCCGAGGAGCATGGCGGCGAAGGGGCCGGGGCCGATGCCGGCCAGCTCCAGCACACGCACGCCGGTCAGCGGTCCGGCCCGGCGGGACGGTGGAGCGGTGTCGGGGTGCGTCACATCGGTCCCTTTCTCACGGGGGTCGGCTGTCGCCCACCGGAGGAGACTTACTTAGCGCTCGCTAAGAAAGTAGGGGTGACGATATGGACGGTCAATGGGCATGACACGCTCAACTTTTGGAGACGAGGACCACTGGCGCACGAGCGCTTACTGAGCGGACGATAAGCAGCAGGGGGAGAGCATCCGAACCCGGCGGACGTACGATGTGCCTCGCCGGCAACCCATCGGAGGAGCACCGTTGAGCAGCACGCAACCAAGCCTGGAGCCGGGCCCGGGAGCCACTGCCGCACCGCACTGGCGCACCTACGGGCCGCTCGGCCTGCACCCGATCCTGGTGCACGCGATGGAGGCGTTCAACGAGCAGGGGTACCACGGCACTTCGGTGCGGGACATCGCCGGCCGGGTGGGCGTCACCGTCCCCGCGCTCTACTACCACTACGAGAACAAGCAGGCGCTGCTCGCGACGCTGCTGGAAACCTCGATGAAGGACGTGCTCGACCGCTGCCGGGCCGCGGCCGCCGAAGCGGGGGACGACCCGCTGTCCCGCTTCTGCGCCATGGTCGAGTCCATCGTGCTCTACATGGCCCACCGCAAGGGGCTGGCCTTCCTGGACACCGAGATCCGCAGCCTGGAGCCCGGCAACCGCGCCCGGTACGTGGCACTGCGCGACTATCTCGAGCACATGCTGCTGGACACGGTCGAGGCGGGGATCGCCCGGGGCCTCTTCACCACCCCGATCCCCGCCGACGCGGTGCGCGCGGTGCTCATCATGTGCCAGGGCGTGGCCAACTGGTACCGGGCGGACGGCCCGCTCAGCGCGGAGGAGATAGCCCGGCGCCACGTCCTGCTCAGTCTGGGCACGGTGGGCCACCCGGGCGCGACGGCCGGCCGGTACACGCTCCCCCGCTCCTGAGCGGGCGGCGTGGTCTGCCGGCCCTCCCCGGCGACCCCGTGACGGAGCCGCTGGGGAGGGGCCGCTCTCAGGTGACGGGCTGCCCGGAGGCGCGGCGTACGCCGGCCACGGCCACCACGGCGCCCACGACGCACAGCACACCGGCGACGAGCACGGAGGTGTGCACACCGTTCATGAAGGCCTGGTGGCTTCCCTCGATGACGGCGCCCTTGAGCTGGGCGGGCATCTCGCCGGAGACCGGGGCGACACCCATGGCCACCGCGTCCTTCGCCTCCTCCAGGCCGGTGGCGGCGGCCGCGGGCACGCCGGCGGAGGTCAGTTCGCCGGTGAGGGTCGAGCCGACCCGGCTGCTGATGAGCGAGACCAGCACGGAGGTGCCGAGCGCGCCGCCGATCTGCAGCGCGGTCGCCTGCAGACCGCCCGCCACGCCGCCGTCCCTGACCGGCGCGTTGCCGACGATGGCGTCGGAGGAGGACGACATCACCATGCCCACACCGAGGCCGAGCGCGATGAACGGCGGCCACATCGTGGTGTACGAGGAGTCGGCGCTCCAGCTGAGCATGATGAAGCAGGCGATCGCCTGCAGGGCCATGCCGAGGGGCATGGTGAGCCGCGGTCCGAACCTGTCCGTCAGCGCCGCGCCGAGCGGGGAGGCCACGACGGAGGCGAGGCTCAGCGGCAGGGTGCGCACACCGGCCTCGACGGGGCTGAATCCGCGCACGTTCTGCAGGTACAGCATGACGAAGAAGATCACGCCGAGCAGCACGAAGAAGTTCAGCGCGGTGATGACCGTGCCGATGGTCAGCGCCCGGTTGCGGAACAGGCGCATGGGCAGCAGCGGGGCCGCGACCCGGGTCTCGTAGAAGCCGAAGACGAGGAGGACCACCACACCGGCCGCCATCGCGCCCAGGGTGCCGCCCGAGGTCCAGCCCCACGTCTCGCCCTTGACCACGCCGAACACGAGGGCGAGCAGCCCGAGGGCCAGCAGCAGGACGCCGACGATGTCGAACTTCTCGTCCTTGGCGGCGTCGTTCTTGCTCTGCGGCAGGACGATGACGCTGAAGACGAGCGCGATGATTCCGATGGGGGCGTTGATGTAGAACACGGACTCCCAGTTGACGTGCTCCACGAGGAGGCCGCCGACGATGGGACCGAGGGCGGTGGAGACCGAGGAGACCATGGCCCAGATGCCGACCGCCATGCCGAACTTCTTCGGCGGGAAGACGGCCCTCAGCATGCCGAGGGTGTTGGGCATCAGCAGGGCACCGAAGAAGCCCTGCACCGCGCGGAAGGCGATGACGCCCTCGATGGACCCGGCGAGCCCGATGGCGACGGACGCGACGGTGAAGCCCGCGACGCCGACGAGGTAGAAGGTACGGCGCCCGAAGCGGTCACCGAGCTTGCCGCCGAGGATCAGCGCGGCGGCGAGGGCCAGCAGGTAGGAGTTGGTGACCCACTGGAGGTCGGAGGTGGAGGCCTGAAGGTCCCGGCCGATCTCGGGGTTGGCGATCGAGACGACCGAACCGTCCAGGCCGACCATGAAGAGACCGAAGGCGACGGCTATCAGCGTCAGCCACGGGTTGGCCCGGCGGCCGCGAGGCTGGTCCGCGGGCGACGCCTGGGTGGGCGGAGCGGAGGAGTCGGTGGTTGCGGAGGGCATGACTGTGGTGCCTTGTCCTTACGAGTACATGGAGAGAGGCGCGGACGGGAACGGGCCCGTCCGCGTGACATGAGGAGAACCGGCGACCGGCAAGGGAAACGGCGACCGCGCGAGACCCCTGGCGGGGCACGCGGAGGACCGGGGTGCGGGTCGGCCCGCGATCAGACGCGGGCGTGCAGGTGCTGGGTGAGTGCCGAGAGCGCGCTCAGGGCGGAGCCCAGAGCGTCCAGCTCGCCCTCGGTCAGGGCACGCAGCGCCCCGGCGAGATGGGAACCCATCAGGCGCTCGACGTCGGCGACCTGTCGCCGGGCGGTCGGAGTGAGGTGCAGATGCGCGACCCTCTTGTCCGCCGCGTCCTGCCGGCGCTCCAGCAGTCCCTGCTCGGTCAGCTGGGTGACCAGCGCGCTGACGTTGTTCGGTTTCATCAGCAGGGCCTCGGCCGCCGCGCGCACGGTGACGCCGTCGTTCTCCTCGACGTGACGGAGCAGGGCGAGCTGGGCCTCGGAGGGCTTGGGGTGCTCGTACCCCCGCGCGACCTGCCGGTCGAGAGCCCGAGTCAGCACCGGCAGGCACGCCACGAGCCCTGCGGCCACGTGGTCGATGTCCTGGGCGGACGCATGGTTCTCGGGCATACCCCCAGTATGTCTATGAGGCGATACCTATGTCAAAGCACCCAACGGGTGTCCGGCCTCCCGCTCAGCCGTTCGCGGGAAGTCCCGAGCCGTCGGCGGTGAGGGAGCGCAGCAGACGGTCGAGGTAGCCGTGCAGCCGGCCCGGCATGTCGTACGTCGCGGGGGCGAGCGACCACTGCAGCTGCAGTCCGTCCATGACGGCGGCGATCTCGGAGGCGACGCGCTCGCAGTCGGTGTCCGGCCCGAGCTCGCCCCGCTCGACGGCGGCGCGCAGCGTCCCGGCGATCTGTCCGACGACCGCGCGGTAGCGGCGGACGAAGTAGTCGTGGGCGGGGTGACCCAGCTCGCCCGCCTCGGCGGCCAGGACGTTGAACATCCGGGTGCGGCCGGGCCGCTCGCTGTTGAACCGGGCCAGGTCGACGATCGACTCGAAGGCCTCGACCGCGGTGCGCGGCTCGAGCGAGAAGAACCGCGCGACATCCTGCTCGTCACTGTGCCGCAGGACCGAGACGAGCAGGTCCTCCTTGCTGCGGAAGTGATGCAGCAGACCACCCTGGGTGATGCCGACGTCCTTGGCGATGCGCGCCAGCGACGAGGCGTGGAACCCCCACTGCGCGAAGTGTTCGACGGCGACGTCCAGGATCCGGGCACGGCGCTCGTCGCCCACGGCGTAGCTGCCGCGAGCCGCGGATTTACGGGGCTTACGGCCCTGGTCTCGGTCCATGACGATCACCCTAATCCGTGCCCCCGACAAGCCCTCAGGGGGTGTGATTCAAGCCACCCACGAAAACCTATTGCCTACTCGGTTTCTGCGTCTACGGTGAGGGCGCCTGGACGGCGAGGAAGCCGTCCCCTCCCCTCTGGAGAGCCGTCATGGCCGTCATCCCCGATGCCGCGCCGGGTGCCGAGTCCCCCGTGCCGACCGTGTTCCCCTCGCCTCAGCCCGCTTCCAAAGCGCTGGTTTTCGGCCTCGCCCTCGCCCAGTTCGGCGTGATGCTCTCGCTGCTGACACCGGTGATGGTCACGCTGGCGCTGCGCGTCGCGCAGATCGTCCCGGAGGACGGCCGGAGTGCCGCCCTGGGCCAGGTCCTCTCCCTCGGCGCGGTCCTGGCGATGATCGGCAATCCGGTCTTCGGCTCGCTCTCCGACCGCACCCGCGGCCGCTTCGGACGCCGCCGGCCCTGGCTGGTCGGCGGTATGGCGGCCGGCTTCCTCGGGCTGCTGGTGGTCGCCCTCGGCGGCAGCGTCCCGGTCCTGATGCTCGGCTGGGCGCTGGCCCAGCTCGGCGGCAACGCCGCCCTGTCGGCGGTCGTCGCCTGCGTCCCCGACCTGGTGCCCGAGCAGCAGCGCGGCAAGGTCTCCGGCATCGTCGGCATGATGACGTCCGTGGCGATGATCGTGGGCACCGTCCTGGCGAACGCCTTCGCCGACGACCTCGCGCTGGCCTTCGTCGTGCCGGCCGTCATCGGGCTCGCCGGTGTCCTCTGCCTGGCCTCGGTCATGAAGGACCGCCCCGCCGCGCCGGGCGCCTTCGCGCCGTACAGCCTGCGCGAGTTCCTGCGCTCGTTCTACGTCAACCCCAGGCGGCACCCCGACTTCGCCTGGAACTTCGCCGGCCGCTTCCTGGTCTTCACCGGCATGTCCTGCGTGACCAGCTACCAGGTCTACTTCCTGATGGACCGGCTCGGGTACAGCGACGCGGAGGTCTCCGGGAAGATCCTCGTCGCCACGGTCGCCATGGTCGTGGCGGTCGTCGCCGGTTCGCTCGTCGGCGGCTCCCTGTCCGACCGGTCGGGCCGCCGCAAGCCGTACGTCTTCGGCTCGTCGATCCTGGTCGCCGTCGGCCTGTTCCTGGTCGCCACCGCGTACTCCTTCCCCGCGTTCGTCGTCGCCATGGTCGTCTTCGGATTCGGCGAGGGCCTGTACCTGTCGGTCGACGTGGCGCTCGCCGCGGCGGTCCTGCCGAACCCGGAGGAGGCCGCGAAGGACATGGGCGTCCTCAACATCGGCAACGCGCTCCCCCAGTCCCTCGTCCCCATCGTGGCTCCCGCCCTGCTCGCCGTCGGCGGCGGCGGGAACTACGGGGTCCTCTTCCTCTTCGGCGGCGTCGCGTCCGTGCTCGGTGCGCTCGCCGTCCAGTTCGTCCGCAGCGTCAAGTAGCGTCCAGTAAGGCAGAAGTCAGTGATGAAGTCCCGTCCCGCAGTACGCAACGAGGGTCACCCCTACCAGAACCCCGAACTCCCGGTCGAGCAGCGGGTCGAGGACCTCCTGACCCGTATGACGGTCGCCGAGAAGGCGGGCCAGCTCTTCCACACCATGCTCGCCATGAAGCCGGACGGCGCAACGGTCGAGAAGGGCGACCCGGGCATGGTGGAGCTGGACACCACCCACATGCTGCACGGCCAGTACCTGACCCACTTCAACCTGCTGGGCACCTACGAGCCCGCCGCCATGGCCCGCTGGCAGAACACCCTCCAGGCGATGGCGGCGGACACCCGCCTCGGCATCCCGGTGACCCTCTCCACGGACCCGCGTCACGCCTTCACCGACAACGTCGGCACCTCCTTCAACGCGGGAGCGTTCTCGGCCTGGCCCGAGCCGCTGGGCCTGGCGGCGCTGGGCGACCCGGAGCTGGTGTACGAGTTCGCGGACACGGTACGGCGCGAGTACCTGGCCGTGGGGTTCCGGGTCGCCCTGCACCCGCAGATCGACCTGGCGACGGAGCCCCGCTGGTCCCGCCAGAGCGGCACGTTCGGCTCGGACGCGGCCCTCGCCTCGCGGCTCGTCCGCGCGTATGTGCGCGGGCTGCAGGGCGACCGGCTGGGCAGGCACTCGGTGTCCGCCATGGTCAAGCACTTCCCCGGCGGCGGTCCGCAGCAGGACGGCGAGGATCCGCACTTCCCGCACGGCAAGGAGCAGGTCTACCCGGGAGGCATGCGCGATCTGCACCTGGAGCCCTTCAAGGCGGCGATCGCCGCGGGATGCGCGCAGATGATGCCGTCCTACGGCCAGCCGATCGGCACCGACTGGGAGGAGGTCGGCTTCGGTCTCAACCAGGGCGTCGTCCAGGGGCTGCTCCGTGACCGGCTCGGCTTCGACGGCATCGTCTGCACCGACTGGGGCCTCATCACCGACGCCGCCATCTTCGGCGAGGTGCACCCGGCGCGGGCCTGGGGCCTGGAGTCCCTCCCGGAGATCGACAAGGTGGCGCGGGTGCTGGCGGCGGGGTGCGACCAGTTCGGCGGCGAGGCCTGCCCCGAACTCGTGGTGGAACTGGTCGAGTCGGGCCGCGTCCCGGAGTACCGTCTCGACGCGTCGTTGCGGCGGATCCTGCGCGAGAAGTTCGTCCTCGGTCTGTTCGACGACCCGTACGTCGACGTGGACGCGGCGGCCGAGACCGTCGGCCGCGCCGACTTCCGGGAGGCCGGCGCGCGGGCCCAGCGCCGCTCGCTGACCCTGCTCACCAACACCGACCGGACCCTGCCGGTGACCGCGACCGCGACCGCACGGCCGAAGCTGTACGTCGAGAACGTCCGCGAGGAGGTGGCCGGCGAGTACGGGCGGGTGGTCACGGACGCCGCCGACGCGGACCTGGCGATCCTCCGCCTGCGCACCCCCTACGAGCACCGCGCCAACAAGTTCGAGTCCTTCTTCCACTCCGGCCCCCTCACCTTCCCCGAGGAGGAGCTGAAGCCGGTCCTCGACCTCCTCGACACCGTCCCGACGGTCGTCTGCATCAACCTGGAACGGGCCGCGGTCATCCCGGAGATCGCGGAGCGGGCCGCCGCGCTGATCGCCGACTACGGTGCGAGCGACGCCGCGCTGCTCGACGTGGTGTTCGGCCGGGCCAGGCCGGAGGGGCGCCTGCCGTTCGAACTCCCCCGGTCCATGGAGGCGGTGGCGGCCTCCCGCCCCGACGTCCCCAACGACACGGTGGACCCCGTCTTCCCCCACGGGGCGGGCCTCACCCTGTGACCCACCCTGTCGTGGCGTACGCCTGACAAGTGTCATGTGTTTCCGTGCACAGGATCCTTCTGTGGGAGGAGGGCCGCCACCGGTCTCGCGACCAGGATGGGTGCCCCATGCACACACCGAAGTGTGCGGCACCGAGCGAGACAGGAGTGACCGCCCGTGCGCCTCGCCCGCCCGAGCACCGTCCACCCTCCGGCGCGGAAGAGATTCCACCTGGCCACAGCCGCCGCGACCGCCGTCCTCTCGCTGGCGGTCGCGGCGGTACCGGCGCAGGCGGCGTCCCAGCCGTCCGTCGCGGCCGGCACGTCCAGCACATCCAGCACGTCCACGGCGGCGTCGTCCCTGACCGGCGGCCTCGACCGCAAGGCCCTCCGCGAGTCGCTGGAGGCGTTCCACGACGCCGGGATGTACGGCGCCTTCTCGGCGGTCCGCGACGGCGGCGCGCAGTGGCGGGGGGCCGCCGGGGTCGCCGACGTGGACACCGGGCGGCCGGTGCGGCCGGACTTCGAGCACCGGATCGGCAGCATCACCAAGACCTTCACCGCGGTGGCCGTCCTCCAGCAGGCCGACCGCGGGCGCATCGACCTCGACGCGCCCGTCGGCCGCTACCTGCCCGACCTCATACCGGGCGAACGCGGCCGCGAGGTGACGGTCCGGATGTTGCTCAACCACACCAGCGGCATCGGCGACCACATACTGGGCGCCTTCCCCGCCCTCGCCACCGACGACCCCGGCAAGGCGCTCGACGAAGGCCGCTTCAAGCACTGGGAACCCGAGGAACTGGTCCGGTTCGGCCTCGCCGCCCAGCCGGTCGCGGAGCGCGGCACGTACGCCTACTCCAACACCAACTACGTCATCGCCGGGCTGCTGCTGGAGAAGGTCACCGGCCAGGACGCCGAGGACTACATCACCCGGCAGGTGATCCGTAAGGCCGGGCTGCGGCACACCTACTTCCCGGACTCTCCCCGTATCTCCGGACCGCACGCGAAGATGTACGAGTCGATGTACGGCTATATCGACCCGGCCCGCGACTACAGCGTCTACGACATGTCCTGGGCCGGTACGGCCGGGGCGATGGTCTCGACGATGCAGGACCTCAACGACTTCTACCGCCAGTTGCTCGGCGGGAAGCTGCTCGGCGCCGACGAGCTGCGCGCCATGAAGACCACCGTCCCGATGTACGAAACGCCCCCGGGCGAGGAGGCCCTGGCCCGCTACGGCCTCGGCATCTACACCCAGCAGATGCCCGACGGCGACTGGTACTGGGGTCATGACGGAGCCGTCTTCGGGGCCGGCACCTGGGCGATGTCCAGCGAGGACGGCCGCCGGCAGGTGGCCCTGGGCTTCAACCTGATGAAGTACCAGCGATACGACGAGAACAACGTCCCGCTGCCGGATCCCATCGGGGAGGCGCTCAACGACTACGCGATCGGGGCGCTCACCGGCGTGTTCCCGTCGGCGTCGGCCACCCCGTCCGCCCCTCAGCGCCGGCAGCAGGCCGCCCCCGACCCACTGACCGTCACCCCGCCCCTCGTCACGCCGGAGCAGCTGCGCCACTGAGCCGTACGGTCCCGGCGCCCTCCTCACGGGCGGGGGCACCGGGCGACGGACCTGTGCGTACTGGCATCCTTCCTGTCCATGAACGGACATGAGCCGGGCGACAAGACGGGTGGCGGGGCGGTCAATGGTCACGGGGGCGTCGGTGCCGGTGTGACCTTAGGGCTGCTGGCCGCGTGGGCGGTGCACGACCTGGAGGAGGTGGCCACGGTGCCGGGCTGGACGCGCAGCCGGGTTCCGGAGCTGCGGGGACGCTTGCCGCAGGTACCGGAGCGGCTGTGGCAGCGGCTGGAGTCCATCGACGGGCGTGAGTTCACCACGGCTGTCGCGGGGATGGGCCTGGTGGTCGCCGCCGCCGCTGCCGCTGGGCACCGTACCGGTGGACGTTCCCGCTTCTACCAAGGGGCACTCAACGGGTTCGGCCTGCATGCGCTGGTGCACCTGGCTCAGGCGGCGGCCGTCCGCGGATACACGCCGGGTGCGGTCACGTCCCCGCTGGTGGTCATCCCCTTCACGGTGTGGGCCCGCGGCCGACTGCGCGGAGCCGGGGTGCTGCGCCCCTCCCGGCCGCGTGGCGCCGTCCAGGGACTGGCGCTCGCCATGGCGGCGACGGCCGGGACACATGCGGTGGCGCGACGGCTTCTGAGCCGGCGCCGATCGGCATCGTGAAGTGCTGTCGTGCTGCTGAGACGGATCGCCGAGGTCGCGCACGAGCCCCTGGTCCTGGAGCCGGCCGACCGGCGGGTGGAGTGGGACGCCAACACCTGGTGGCTGAGTGCGGAGGAGCGGGACCGCAGGTCGTTGTCCGTCCCCGACGTGGTGGCCGCCTTCGAGCGGACCGCTTCCGTCATCCGGGACCGCATCCGTGAGCAAGGCTTCGTCGGAGTGGCGACGTTCTACGTATGGCACGACCCACAGGCCGGGCAGCTCCGTTGCTCGACCGGGTCGGTGCCCCCGGACGCGTTGCCGTTCGGTGGCGGCTACGTGCCTTCCGGGGATCTCGAGCCGGTCGTGGAGGAGTTCCTGACGGACAGTGAGGGGACCGGAGCCGGGCGGGAGAGCGCGCCCTTGCGTGTCTGGGTCAGCGGTGTCGGAGCTGCCCGGCCCTGAGCCCCGCACTGAGCCGATGTGCAAAAGCGGTGGACAGAGATCACGCGAGCGGCAGACTGACGCCATGACCCCTACTGATCCCAAGGCCGACCTCCACTTCTACCTGCAGTCCGCCCGCGACGCCCTGCTGTGGAAGCTCGAAGGGCTCTCGGAGTACGACATCCGCCGCCCGATGACGCCGACCGGCACCAACCTCCTGGGCATGGTGAAGCACGTCGCCAGTGTGGAGTTGGGCTATCTCGGTGACGTCTTCGGGCGGCCGTCCGGCGAGCCGCTGCCCTGGATCGAGGACGGCGCCGAGTCCAACGCGGACATGTGGGCCACCGCCGACGAGTCGCGCGAGGAGATCGTGGGGCTCTACCGCCGGGCGTGGGCACACGCGGACGCGACGATCGACGCGCTGCCGCTGGACACGGTCGGCAGGGTGCCGTGGTGGCCGAGCGGCAAGAACGAGGTGACGTTGCACCACGCAGTGGTGCGCGTGATAGCCGACACGCACCGGCACGCCGGCCACGCCGACATCGTCCGGGAACTCATCGACGGCGCCGTCGGGATGAACGAGGGCCGGGACAACATGGTGCCGGGCGACGCGGCGTGGTGGGAGAACTACCGGAACCGGCTGGAGCGCGCGGCCCGGGAGGCCGACGGGAAGGCCTGACCTCAGGTGTCCGACGCCGGTCGGGCACCCGGCCCGGTGGGCACCCAGAGGCAGAACGGGTGGCCCACCGGGTCGTACAGGACGCGTACGTCGTCCTGGGGCTGGAGGTCCGCGAGCGTCGCGCCCAGGGCGAGGGCGTGCTCGACACCTGCCGTCAGGTCGTCCACCTCGATGTCCAGGTGCATCATCATCTGCTGCCCGGACGGGCCGGTGGGCCATCGTGGGCGGGTGAACCGCGGTTCGGTCTGGAAGGACAGCCCGGCCGTGCCGTCGGGCGGTGCGATCTCGGCCCAGCCCGGTTCCTCCTTCTTCGTCGGCCAGCCGAGCAGAGCCCGGTAGAAGCGCGCGAGTTCGTGGGCGTTCGGCGCGTCGAGGGTGGTGGCGGACAACGTGTAGCGCGGCAGGGACTCCATGCTCTGCGGCTGCCCGGTTCCGGCGCCGGGACGCAGCCGTCCGTTCGGTGTCGTGACCGCGTGCTCCTCCGCGTCCGTGCCGTGGCTTCGCGTTCGGCCCTGTCCGGCGCCGTGGCTCCGCCCCCCTCCATGTCCGGTTACGTATCATCCGCCCCGTGAAGCCCGGTGAGCGCTGTCTGTCCCTCTATGCTTCAGCTGCTCCTCGCCCGCCATTCAACTCCGGTGGACAGTCTCACTGCCGTCGGCCGACCTGGGCCGGTGTTCCACCTGCCGGAACTACGGAGGTGCCACAGCAATGCCCCTGTCCCGCCCCCGCTTCGGACGCACCCGTGCCGGGATCGTCGCGCTCGGCGCGACGGCCCTCGCGGGTTCGACCGCCCTCGCCCTGACGGTGCAGGCCGCCGCGTCCGCCGCCCCGTCCGCCACCGCCGCCGCGACGACGACCGCGTCCGCGTCCGCCGCCCGCGGTGCCGACTGGGACGAGACCGCGTACCGCGGCCACATCGAGGTCGTTCCGGCCGACGGTGACAGTACGGAGAAGAAGACCACGGACGACGGCCGGCCGGTGATCGAGGGCCGGGTGTTCCTCGACAGCGACCGCGACAGCAGCAGCCGCGGCGGCCGCGACCGCGGTGTGGCGGGCGTGCAGGTCTCCAACGGCCGTGACGTCGTGACCACCGACCGCCAGGGCCGCTACGAGCTGCCCGCGTTCGACAACATGACCGTCTTCATCACCCAGCCCGCCGGCTACCAGGTGCCCGTCGACGACAGCAACGTCGCCCAGTTCCACTACAACCACCTGCCCGCCGGTTCCCCCGAGCTGCGCTACGGCGGCATCGAGCCGACCGGGCCCCTGCCGAAGGCCGTCAACTTCCCGCTGGTGAAGAGCAGGGCGACCGCCTCCATGCAGCAGAACTGCGTCATCGCGGGCGACCTCCAGACGTACAACAAGAAGGAGGTCGGCTACGCGCGCGCCGGTGCCATCGCCGACCTGTCGAAGCGCGACGACCACCAGGGCTGCGGCCCGCTGTTCATCGGTGACGTGGTCGGCGACGACCTGTCCCTCTACCCGGACGTCAAGGGCCTGACCAAGGAACTCAACGGCCCGGTGCGCTTCCTGCCCGGCAACCACGACCTCGACTACGACGCCGAGACCGCCGAGCACTCCTTCGACACCTTCCGTCAGCACCTGGCCCCGACGTACTACTCGTACGACGCCGGCCGCACCCACGTGGTCGCCCTCAACACCGTGCGCTACCCGTGCACCCCGGACGTCGACAACGCGGACGGCAAGCACCCCGAGTGCAACGACCCGGAGAACAGCCCCGCGTACAACGGGCGGCTCGGCGAGCGGCAGCTGGCCTGGCTGAAGGCGGACCTGGCCCGGGTGCCGAAGAACAAGCTGGTCGTCGTGGCGAGCCACATCCCGCTGCTGACCTTCGCCGACGAGGGCAGCCCCCGGCACCAGACGGACGAGCTGCTTGAGGTCTACGAGCTGCTGAAGGGCCGCAAGGCGGTCGCCGTGGCGGGTCACACCCACAGCGTCGAGAACATGAAGACCGGTGACCTGTTCAAGGGCTGGAAGGACATCTTCGGCATCGACGGCCTGCCCTTCCCGCACATCACGGCCGGTGCCATCGCCGGTGACTGGTACTCCGGGCAGCTGACCGAGAACGGCTACCCGGTCGCCGTCGGCCGTGACGGCGCTCTGCCGGGTGCGCTGACGCTGAACGTGAACGGCAACCGGTTCAAGGAGCGTTTCACCGTCACCGGGCGGGACGACGACTTCCAGATGCAGCTCGGCGTCAACTCGCCGACGTACCGGGACTGGTACGTGGAGCGCCAGGCGTGGAACAAGACCAAGGAGGGTGCGGCCCCGGAGCTCGCCGACACCGGCGTCGTCACCCGCGACGACCTCGCCGGCACCACCTGGCTGACCACCAACTTCTTCATGGGATCCACCGGTTCCTCCGTCGAGGTCAGCATCGACGGCGGCAAGGCGCGCAAGGCCGTGCGCACCCAGCGGGCGCGGGGTGAGGACCAGCTGGTCGGGCCGGAGTGGTCCGACCCGGTCGCCGTCGCCCAGCAGCTCGTCAACGGTGGCAGCGTCGCCGACCGGTCGATGCACCTGTGGCGGCTGGAGCTGCCCGCCGGACTCAGGACGGGCACGCACCGGGCCGAGGTGACGGCGACCGACTCCTACGGCCGCCGGTTCACCGAGACGATGACGTTCGAGGTGGCGGACCGGCGGTGAGCCGCGGGCCGCACCACGGCCCCACCCGTCACCGGGACACCTGACGGCACGGCCCGGGCACCTCGTACGAGCGGTGCCCGGGCCGTGCCGTACCCCTGCGCGCGACGTCCCGGCGGTGCGCCGGGCCGGCGACCGGGGCGTGGTCATGCGCAGGGACACCACCGTGGTGGGAGAGCATCTGACGGACCGTCAGCCGGTCGCGCCGAACTGGCCGTTGCCCACGACACCCAGCAGGGCGAGCCGTTCGGCGGTGCCACTGCCCGCGGGCGGGGTGCACAGGACCACACGCTGGTCGCCCTCCGGGGCGAGCAGCACCTGGCAGTCCAGCTCGATCTCGCCGATCAGCGGGTGCACGAGGCGCATGCGTGAGGCCCGTCGTACGGCTACCTCGTGCAGTTCCCAGAGACCGGCGAACTCGTCGCTGGCCTTCCGCAGCCGTTCCACCAGGCGCGTCGCGACGGGGTCACCCATGCGCCGGCCCACGGCCGCCCTCAGGTCGGCCACGTGCAGCCGGCTGTAGTGGTCGTGCTCGTCGGCCGGGTACGCGGCGCGCTGGGCAGGGTCGGTGAACCATCGCCACACCACGTTGCGCCCGTGTTCGGACACCGTGCACACACCGCCCAGCAGGGCCTCGGCCATGGCGTTCTGGGCGAGGACGTCGCCGAGGTCGCCGAGCACCTGCACCGGTGTGGCCGGCAGCCGGTCCAGCAGGTGCAGCAGCGCGGGACTCACATGGTCGCCGCTGATCCGGCCCGCGGGCGGGCGGCGGCCCGCGAGGACGTGGAGATGGTCGCGTTCGTCGGAGCTCAGGCGCAGGGCGCGGGCCAGCGCGGCGAGCATCTGGGGTGACGGCTGCGGGCCGCGGCCCTGTTCCAGACGGATGTAGTAGTCGGCGGACATGCCGGCGAGCTGGGCGACCTCCTCCCGGCGCAGGCCCGGCGTGCGGCGCCGGGGACCGGCCGGCAGGCCCACGTCCCGCGGACGTACCCGCTCCCGGGAACGGCGCAAGAAGTCGGCGAGTCCGGCTCGGTCGATCGTCATGCCGAGCATCATGCCGAAAGCTCCCCTCGCTCAACCAGGGACTGCCGGTCCCAGGGTCGGGAAGGCTCTCCCGGCGCCTGCGCCCCGGCCGCACTGTGGGACGGGCCGGAGCGGCACCGCCCCGGCCGGCAGCCACCGCAGTCGACACCCCCAGGGAGCGTCTCCATGGCCACCGTCACCGTCAACGGCGCCCGGGTCCACTACGAGCGGACCGGCTCGGGCCCCGCGCTCGTCCTGGTCCACGGCACCGGATCGGCGGGTGCCGCCGTCAACTGGGGGCAGACCGCCCCCAGGTTCACCCCGCACCGCACCGTCGTCACCCCCGACCTGTCGGGCACCGAAGCCACCACCGACGACGGTGCTCCCCTCACCACCGAAGGACTCGCCGCGCAGGTCCTCGCCGTCATCGAGGACGCGGCGGACAGACCGGCCGACCTGCTGGGCTTCTCGATGGGCGCCACGGTCGCCGCCGCCGTCGCGGCGCTCCGCCCCGACCTCGTACGACGGCTGGTCCTGGTGGCCGGCTGGGCGCACACCGACGGCGACGCGTACCTGCGCAGCCTCTTCACCCTCTGGCGGGACCTCGGCACGACCGACCCCGCCTCCTTCGGCCGCGCCGTGGCGATGACCGGCTTCAGCCGGGATTTCCTCAACTCCATCGGCCGCGACCGGTTCGAGGCCCTGATCCCCAACATGCCGCCCACGCCGGGCACCCTGCGCCACATCGCCTACGACCTCCAGGTGGACATCCGGCCGCTGCTCGCCCGCGTCCGGGCCCCCACCCTTGTCATCGGCTGTGCCCAGGACATCACGGTCCCGGTCGAGCACAGCCGCGCTCTGCACGCCGCGATCCCGGGCAGCGGCTACGCCGAGATCGACTCGGGCCATGTGGCGTTCTTCGAACAGGAGGACGTCTTCGTCAAGCTCGTGACCGACTTCGTCGATCAGAGCACCACCCGGTAGTGGGTGGTCAGGCGCCGGTCGCCGCCCAGGACGTGGAAGGCGAGGCCGGGCGGCTGGTCGCGGTCCGCGGGGCGGTCGCCCTCCCAGGGCATGCGCAGGGTCCAGGTGACGGCCGGTCCGACGATCAGGGGACGGCCGGCGAAGGTGGAGGCGGCCGCCGTGTGGGCGTGTCCGGTCAGGACGGCGACGACCTGCGGGTACGCCTCCAGCAGGGCGGCCAGCTCTCCGGGCTGTTCGAGCATGCAGGAGTCGGGCAGCGGGTGGTGGAGCGCGACCGGCGGCTGATGGAAGGCGATCAGTGCGGGGGTGTCCTGGGGCAGCCCGGCGAGTCGGGTGCCGATCCAGTCGAGCGTCTCCGGGTCGAGGCGCCCCTCGTCGCGGCCGGGGACGGTCGAGTCGCACATCAGGACGGCGGTCCCGGCGATGTGGTGGATCCGGTTGACGGGCCCGTGGCCGGGCGCCTCGCCGAGCAGGGCCTTGCGGTAGGCGGAACGCACATCATGGTTGCCGGGGCAGGTGAGCACCGGGAAGGGGGCTGCCAGGATGCCTGCCGCTTCCTCGTACTCGGCCTCCTCGCCGTGATCGGCGATGTCCCCGGTGACCAGGACCGCGTCGACCGGTCGGGGAAGGGCGCGCAAGTAGTCCATGACGCGGACGGCGCGCCGGGTGGCTCTCTCGCTGCCGTCCAGGTGCAGGTCGCTGATCTGGGCAAGCAACATCGTCATGTCCCGTCCCCTCCAGTGGCGGCTCCGGCCACCTTCACTCTCTAACGGAAGTTCTCGTTTTCCCGTTAGGAACTGTAGGGTGCGCCCGGGAGTGTGATCAAGCAGTGGACGACGAGGCAGGGAAGGAGACGCCGATGGAGCGCTGGCCGGCACTGGAACTGGCGAGCACGATCCGCCACGACGGAGACGGCGGCGTCACCGACGACCTCGCCACGGTCCAGGGCACGACCCGCTGGATCCGGGCGCAGAGCGACCTGCCGGCCGGCCATGCCCCGGCCGGGGACATCGCGGCGGACGAAGAGCTGCGGACGGAGATCGTCGCGTTGCGGCGGGCGGTACGGGCGCTGTTCGCCCGGGCGGTCAGTCCCGCTCCGCCCAGTCCCGCGGACGCCCGTCGGCTCATGCCGGCCGACCAGGCGTTGGCTCACCTCAACGCCGTCGCCGCCCGTGAACCGGTCGCCCCGCAGATGGACTGGCCTCTCGACGGGGCGCCCGTGACCCGGCTGCTGTCGGCGGAAGACGATCCGAAGGTCCGGTTCTTGGCGGCGCTGGCCCGCGCCGCCGTCGAGTTCCTGAGCGGCCCGCAGCGCACCCGGCTGCGCGCCTGCACCGCACCCCGCTGTGTGCGCTACTTCGTCCAGAGCCATGGACGGCAGGAATGGTGCAAGCCGTCCTGCGGCAACCGCGCCCGGGCGGCCCGCCACTACCGGCGTCAGCGCACGGCGGCCGACGGCGGTCCGGCCCCGGGCGGACCGTCCTGACCGCCCCGGGCCAACACTTCCTCAGTCACCGGCCAGGGCGTGGCTGACGGTTCGCGAACCGGACACGCGCCGGCCGGACTCGCGCTGCCCGGTCCCGAACCCCGCGCTGCGATCAGCGGCCCGGCACCGTCCTCGCCCGCGCGAGTTCCTGCGCCCGCCGGGCGGCTGCCGACACCGGGCCGCGGTGGACGGGGCCGTGCCCGGGAAGCAGTACGTCGCCGTCGAGGCCCGCCAGGATGTCCAGCGAGGCCACCGCCCGGGACCGCTCATGGTGGAACATGTCGGGCAGCAGCTGCGGGCCCTTGAGCCGTGCGGTCGGATGGCCGCTCACCAGCGCGTCACCGGAGATGACCACTCCGGCTTCGGGCAAGTGGTAGGCGCAGTGCCCGTCGGTGTGCCCAGGAGTGTGCACCGGTACGGGCCGGCCGGGCAGGTCGAGCGCCCCGGCCACGTGGAAGGGGGCCGGCTCGGCCACCGGCAGCTGGGCCGTGCCTCCGGAACGGACCACGTGCAGCGCCCAGGGCAGCACGCCCGGCCGCCATCCGTTGCGCAGCACCGCGCCGATGGAGACCTGCTGCAGGAAGTCACGGCGGGCGTGCGGCACTTCCGCCTCGTGGAGGAGGACGGGGGTGCCGTAGGTGGCGCGCAGGTACTCGGCCGACCCGAGGTGGTCGTTGTGGGCGTGGGTGATCAGCACAGCGACCACGCGCTCCGGTGAACTGCCCACCTCGGCAAGGGACTGGAGGAGCTGGGGCCGGTCCCCGGGGTACCCGGTGTCGACCAGTGTCACCGCGTCGCCCTTGGTCAGGATGACCCAGTTGGTGTTGCTGCCGTGTACCAGGTGGATGTTGTCGGCGACCTGCCGCACGTCCGCGCGCATCGGGTTCCCTCTGTTTCCCTCTGTCCTGCGTCGGCCGCCCACGGAGGCCGGACGGCCTCGCGGCCGAAGCCGGCTCTGCCCAGCGATATCGACGAGGACTGTAGCGCCGGTCCGGAGGGTCCCGCCCCGGTACCCGCGAAAGCGGTCAGACCCTGCCGCGCCTGTTGCCGACGGCGTACGCGAGACCCCAGGCGGCGGCGACCACCAGGCCGAGCAGGGGCGATGACGGCAGCGCCGGCCCGGGCGCCGTTGCTGCGGCGTCCCACGAGGCCGGCCATGGCGCCGACGACGGCTCCGTCGAGCAGCGCGTGGACCATATAGAGGGTGCGGGTCACGGTGTCCGTCTGGTCCTCGTACGTGGCCAGGATCAGGCCGCCGCAGATCAGCGAGACGACCACCGAGACGAAGAACCCGAGGAAGACCGCGCCCACCGGACTGCCGCCCGCTGCCTGCTGCGGCGGCCGTGGCGGCTGCGGCTGCTGCCCGAAGGCAGGTGCGTGGTACGGCCGCCCGGGCTGCGCCGGCGGCCTCAATCGAAATACGACTCCAGCGTGCCACGACGCCGGACATCGAGCGTCGCGCAGTGGAACGAGCCACCGAACGGCGCGTAGTGCAGCAGGTCGCACGGGATCGTCTCGAATCCCCATTTCTCGAGCGCGCGCAGCATCCCGGTGTGATGCCGCTCCACGATCACCCTTTTCTCGTCGACCATGAGGATGTTCATGCTGAGCCACTTGCCGCAGATCGAGGTGAGCTTGAGCAGACGTTCGTCGATCCGGTCCGGTTCGGGGGCGATCAGGACGTCCCACGAGCTCAGGATGTCGGGCAGCCGGTCGACGTCGATGTATTCGGGATTGACCAGCACCTTGCCGGGCGAGAGAAGGACGAATGTCGTGTCGATGTGCATGGGCGTGCGGCAGCGGCTCTCGATCTCGTGGATGCGATAGCCCGGTCCGAGATGGCGGCGCAACCACTCGATGCCCATGCGATTGGTGACATTGCTGCGCGTGACGAACAGATCGCGTCCCGCGCGCACGAAATCCGCCGCATCGAACACCGGCTCGAACTCGGTGAGGATGTGGCGCACCGGCTCACCCGCCGCGGGAATACGGAAATCCGGCTCGAACAGCTCATCCGTGAGCTGCGGCTTCGGTGCCGCCGTCCAGCGCGCGCCGCGCCGGAAGTAGTCCTTGAGGAGCGACCGGTAGGAATGCGTCTCGAAATACCGGCACGGCCATGCCATCGGAGTTTCGATGATCTCGTCGCCGATCACGAGCATGCTGTCACGTGGACAGGTGTTGCAGAAACCGCGCGACGACCAGTCGGGAGTGCCGAAGCGTTTCCTGTGGTCGACCGCGTCGGGGCGCCGGACCGTGACACCGAGGGAGCGCAGAAGAGCGACGAAATCGTCGAGTTCGCGCTGCGCCCTGTCCACCAGCACGCGCGGGTACCTGAATCCCGCGGCGAATCCCTGCAGACGCGCCGCCCATGGCGGAATGTTGCAGGTCACGACCGGATGCCCGGAGGGAATCGTCGCGCCGTCGAGACGCCCGACGACGATCTCCTCCAGTGCGTCCCATTCATTGTGGGAATTGACCGGCGAAGCGAGCGGCTCCGCGGCATCGGCGCGCGTGATCGACGGCGCCGCCATCACGCGTGACCCATGGCCCGCACAGGGGCGTCATTGTTCACCGCTGTCCGATGACCCGTCCTCTGCACCACCGTCATGCTCAACCGCTTTCGATCGCAGAAGTCAGTGACTCGCCGTGACCGACACATTATCCAATGCACACGGGGACACGACCGTTCCCGTGCGCCGAAGGCGTGTTTTCGCGCCCGGCGGACCGAGTCGGCCGACACCTGTCCCGAGGGCCGGCCGAGCGGCACCCTTTCGCACGGCGGCCGGACCCGCGTACGGCACAACCACCGCGATGACCAGGCCGTCCGTCATGTGGATCACTGTTGACAGCCACTTCCGGCTCCGTCAGGCTCACATCCATGCAGCCCCTCAGTGACCCGACGGTCACCCTCGTGGAGCGCCGCCACGTCGATCTCGTCCGTGTCGCGAGCGCCATCTGTCGCTGCGCCTCCTGATCATTCACGCTCTCCGGCCGGCCGGCGCGGCTCACGTGCGCTGCCCGGTCCCCTGAGGCTCGACGGCTCCCTCAGCGCGGTCACAGCCGCCTGACCATCCGCCGCCCTGCCGCACCTGTCTTTCGTTTCCGTACTCGCGGGCCCGCCATGCCGTCGTCCTGACCCGTCCTCGTACCCTGACGCGTCCTGTACACACGGTCCTGTGCGCCCGCGCCGCGTTCAGGAGCGCACCATGTCCACGTCCTCCGAAGATTCCTCTCCCCTGTCCCGACGCGCTTTCGGCGGCGTCGTGGGCGTCGGGGCGGCGACTGTCGCCGCCGGGCTTCCGGCCGCCGGCGCCCACGCGGCCTCCGGCGGTCCGGACAGCCCGCGGGAGACGCCGTTCCGCGCCGCCACGGGGCGGCACGCGCGCCGCCCCAACATCCTGTTCATCCTCGGCGACGACCTCGGCTGGGCCGACCTGTCCTCCTACGGAGCGCCGCACATCAGCACCCCGAACCTGGACCGGCTGGCCCGCCAGGGCGTGCGCTTCACCGACGCCTACTCCGGCTCCGCCACCTGCTCCCCGACCCGCTTCAGCCTCTACACCGGCCGCTTCCCCGGCCGTACGAAGGGCGGGCTCGCCGAGCCGATCGCCGACCGCTCCCGCGGACTCGAACCGACCCACCCGACACTCGCCTCCCTGCTGCGCGACGCCGGGTACGCCACGGCACTGATCGGCAAGTGGCACTGCGGCTACCTGCCGGACTACTCGCCCACCAAGTCGGGCTGGGACGAGTTCTTCGGCAACTTCGGCGGCGCGCTCGAGTACTACTCGAAGCTGGGTCTCGGCGGCGAGTACGACCTGTACGAGGGGGACGCCGAGTACAAGGACCTGCGGTACTACACGCGCATCCTGACCGAGCGGGCGAGTGAGTACGTACGGCGCGACCACGACCGCCCCTGGCTGCTCAACCTCAACTTCACCACGCCGCACTGGCCGTGGATCGCCGACGGCGACAAGGAGGAGGCCGCGGAGGTCGAGAGACGGATCAAGGCGGGCGACCGGAGCGCGCTGTGGCACGGTGACGCCGGCTCGGTGGAGAAGTACGCACAGATGGTCGAGGACCTCGACCGGTCGGTCGGCAAGGTCCTGGACGCCCTGCGCGCATCCGGGCAGGAGCGCGACACCCTGGTGTTCTTCGGATCCGACAACGGCGGCGAGCGCTTCTCGTACCAGTGGCCGCTGTCCGGGGAGAAGTCCTCGCTCCAGGAGGGCGGCATCCGGATACCGACGATCGTCCGCTGGCCGGCCCGGCTGGACGGCGGTCAATTCAGTCATGAGCCGGTCTGCACGCCGGACTGGACGGCCACGCTGCTGGAGATCGCCGGGACCCGCCCGGACCCCGCGTACCCGCTGGACGGCGTCAGCCTCGCCGGATACCTGCTGCGCGGCGAGGAGGTACCCGAACGCGACCTGTTCTGGCGGGTCCGGGGCGAACGCGCCCTGCGCCGCGGGAAGTGGAAGTACTACCGCGGGCAGGACGGCACCGACCACCTCTACGACCTGGTGGACGACCAGCGGGAGCAGGCCGACCGGGCCGCGGACGAGCCCCGGCTGCTGGCCGAGCTCAAGCAGAGCTGGGAGAAGGTCGACGCCGGCCTGCTGCCCTATCCGTCGTGACCGGTGAAGCCCCGCTGATCCCGAGCACCTGACCGCGGACGAGGTCCGGGCCCACCCCACGGAGGCCCGGACCCGCCTCGCTGTCGTTTTCGCCCGGTGCGCCCAGGGGTACTTGCACGCGGCAGTCACGGCGACAGGAGGGCCCGTTTCGTGAACTGGTACCCACTGCGGCTGACCACCCCCGTCAAGCAGCATGTCTTCGGCGGCCGCGTGCTCGCCGACCGTTGGGGACGCACCGGCCTGCCCGCCGGCCCCGTGGCGGAGACCTGGGAGGTCAGTGATGTCGACGGCGACGGCGCACGGGTGGTGGACGGCCCGCTGGCCGGCCGGCCGCTGCGGCAGCTGGCCACGGATCATCCCGAGGAACTGATGGGCGGCGGATGGCGCGGACCGCATTTTCCCCTCCTCACCAAGTTCATCGACGCGTCCGGGCCGCTGCCCGTGCACCTGCACGCCGACGACGCCACCGCCCGGCGACTGGAGAACCAGCCCAACGGCAAGACCGAGGCCTGGCACATCCTCGAGGCCGCACCCGGCGCCACCGCGCTGGCGGGTGTGAAGAAGGGGGTGGACCGCGAGGCACTGCACAGGGCGCTGCTCGCCCAGGACTTCGACGCCGTCCTGCGCCGTCTGCCGGTCCGCGCCGGACAGACCCTGTACGTACCGGGCGGCACCCTGCACAGCTTCGGTCCCGGCACCCTCGTCTACGAGATCGAACAGACCTCCGACATCCAGCAGCACGCCATGCGTCATCGCATGGAGGACGGTTCCCCGATCACCGATGACGAGTGGCACACCAATCTGGAGCGGCTCCTGGCCGAGTGGCGGCCGGAGTCCCGCCCCGACTTCCGGTCAGGGCTGAGCGTGCCGGTCGACGACGGCGTGGAGCGGACCGTACTGTGCGCCGGCCCCCATTTCGCCCTGGAGCGGTGGCGGGCCGGCACCGCGGCGCCCCTGGCGCACACGTTCACCACCGCGCTGGTCCTCAGCAACGCCGGAGCGCCCGTCACCGTCATGACCCCCGGTGGGGCCCGGCGGCTGGGCCGCGCCGAAAGCCTGCTGCTGCCCGCCGCCCTGGGCGGCCTGCGCATCGAGGGACCGGCCGACGTGCTGCTCGGTCACCTCCCCGACCTCGACCGGGACATCCGCGCACCCCTGCTGGCGGCCGGCCACGGCTCCGCGGCGATCGAGGCCCTGGGCGCACCCGCCATCGCCGACGGGTGACTCCGCCGTCGGCGATGCCGACGATGCCGGGCGTGCTACCGGGCGCGTACTGACGGACGGGGACCGGCGGACCGAACGGACGCGGACCGGCGGACCGAACCGGCGGACCGAGTCGCCGGAAGGCTCAGGCACCCTCGCTGCCGGTGTCCTCCTCGACGTCCTCGCCGCCGACCGGCTGCGGCAGGGCCCGTTCTCTCGTCTCGAGGCCCTCCAGGGGCTTCCCCGCCCCCGTGCCGCGGCCCGGCTGGTAGCCCTCCTTCGCGCTCGCCGTGCCCGGGACCGTGCGGTCCCGCGGCCGGCTCTCGGAGCCCGAGTGGGCTCCCGGCTCCTCGGGGCTGCGCGCCCGCTCGTACCCGCCCCCATGCTCGTTCTTCCGGCCGGTCATCTCGACACCTCCGGGTGGTCGCAGGCCTGAGCGGGTTCCCTGGGGCCGGGGCCGCAAACGGCCACCGGACACGGCGCGAGCCGGCCCGCCGCCCACCGTCGTCTCACCGCACCATCCGCATGGCGAGACGGGCCAGCGCCCGGAACCCTCCGCTCCGTATATTCGTACGCATGTCTGCATCCGCCCCGTCGCTGTGCCGCGCGCTGTTCGCGCACTCGGCGTGGTGCGTCGACGACGGCCTCTGTCGCGGCTGAGCCCCGCGCCGGACGTGCCCGCCGCGCCTCCGGCCGCCGCTGTCCCCGCCCGCCGTCCCCCGTGCACCACCCGGAGATCTTCCGTGACCACCGCACCACCCGCCGGGCCGGCCGCGCCGTCGCGCGTGCCCGCCACCCTGTTCACCCCCTCCCCCACCTCCTCGCCCCGGCCACAGGCACCGCCCCTGCCCCCGGTGCGGCGGGCGCCGCTCGTCGTGGCCGGGCTGCTCTCCGTGGCCCTCACCGCGTACGTGTGGTCCGCGCACGGCGCCAAGCCGGGCGTGCTGCTCCTGCTGGGGCTCGGCCTGGGCGTCGCCCTCTTCCACTCCCGGTTCGGCTTCACCTCCGCCTGGCGGCAGCTGGTCGCGGTCGGCAACGGCGTCGGACTGCGTGCGCACGCGCTGCTGCTCGGCACCACGGCCACCCTGTTCGCGCTGATCATCGGCACCGGCACCGGACTGTTCGGCTCGCAGCCGGCGCCGTCCGCCGGGTCGATCGGCGTGGGCCTGATCGTCGGCTCGGTGCTCTTCGCGATCGGCATGCAGCTCGGCGGCGCCTGCGCCTCCGGCACCCTCTATGTCGTCGGCTCGGGGCAGACCTCGGTCCTGCTGACCCTCGGCGGGTTCGTCGCGGGCGCCACGCTCGCCGCCTGGCAGTACGACCTGTGGAAGGACCTGCCGGCCTGGGAGCCGGTCGTCCTCGCCGACCACGTCGGCTGGTTCGGCTCCTGGGCCGTGACCATCGCCGCGCTGCTGCTCGTGGTGCTGGTCAGCCGACGCGTCCAGGCCCGCCGCAACCCGCCGCCGCTCGGGCCCGTGCCCTCGGCGCGCGGCGCGGCCCTCCGCGCCGTCCGCGGCTCGTGGCCGCTGGCCGCCGGCGCGCTGGCGCTGGCCCTGCTCGGCGCGGGCGTCCTGCTGGTGTCCGGCGGCGCCTGGGGCGTCACCAGCGCCTTCAGCCTGTGGGGCTCGGAACTGGTGGGCGCGCTCGGCGGCCACCCCGAGAACTGGACCTGGTGGCAGCGGCCCGGCAACGCCGAGATGCTGGCGGGCCCGGTCCTCGCCGACAAGACCAGCCTCACCGACATCGGCATCATGCTCGGCGCGGCGGTCGCCGCCGCGCTCGGCGGCACCTGGGCCCTGCACCGCGGCATCCCCTGGCGCACGGCCCTCGCGTCGGTGCTCGGCGGTGTGCTGATGGGCATCGGCGCCCGGCTGGCCGGCGGCTGCAACATCGGCGCCTATCTGGCGGGCATCGCCTCGGGCAGCCTCAGCGGCTGGCTGTGGGGCGCGTTCGCGCTGGCCGGCACCTGGGTGGGGCTCAGGCTGCGCCCGCTGTTCGGCCTGGGCAACCCCAAGCCGGGCGACGGCGTCTGCTGACGGCACGCGACCGGGCCGCCAAGCGGGGCGGTGGTCCGGCCCTGCCGGGGTAGAGGGACGGTGATCCGTCCCACCACTCCCCCGTGAGGAGCCGCGCATGACCGACGACGCCTATCTGTTCCTGCTGGACGACGCGGCGGCCGGGCCGCTCGGTGTGCCGCCCGCCGCGGTCGGAGAGCTCGCCTGCATGGAGACCCCTGCCGTACGGGCGTGGCTCGACGCGCACGGCGTGACGGCGGCCTCCGGCAGGCTGCGCCTGCTGCCCCCGGAGGACACGGCGGCCGTTCCCGAGCAGGCGGAGCGGCTGCCGGTTCCGCTCAGCGACGAGGAACTGAGCCGCCTGCGTCACCGGGCCGCGCCCGAGGCGGTCACCCGGATCGAGGAGGAGCTCCTGGCGTACCGCGACTGCGCCGAGGGCCGGGAGGCGCTGCTCACCCGGGCGCTGGCGGCCGGCGTACCCCTGCGGCGCATCGCGGAACTGACCGGCGAGGATCCCGCGGCCGTGGCGGCCGCCACCGGCTGAAGGCGATGCGGCGGGGGCTTTCGGCGGGGAATCATCTCCCGGTCAGCCGCTGGACGGCCGCGACGACCCGGCCCGCTCCGTCCTCGGTCGCCATGTGCTGCGCGGCGGTCGCGGCGGCGCGCGTGAAAGTCTGCTGCCGTGTGACGTCGACGAGGGCTTCGGCGAGCCGCTCGGCGGTGAGGTCCCGGAAGGGGATCGGCTCGGCGGCGGCGCCGATCGCGGCCAGCCGCCGCGCCCAGAAGGGCTGGTCCGCGGTCACCGGCACGGTGACCGCGGGAACCCCGGCGCACAGCGCGGCCGCCGAGGTCCCCGCCCCGGCGTGGTGGACCACCGCGGCGAGCCGCGGGAACAGCAGGGCGTGCGGTACGTCCTGGACGGTGAGCACGTCGTCGCCCTCGGCCGCGAGTCCCGCGCTGCCGGACTGGAGGATGCCGCGCAGCCCGGCGCGCCGCAGGGCCCGTACGGCGAGCTCGCTCAGCCGTTCCCCGTCACCGGCCGCCATGCTTCCGAAGCCGATGAGGACGGGCCGGGGCCCGGCACCCAGGAAGCCCTCCAGCTCCGTCGGCAGCCGTTCGTCCGCGGCGTGCTGGGGCCACCAGTTGCCCACGACCTCCAGGCCGGGGCGCCAGTCGGAGGGGCGGGGCACCAGGGCCGTGCTGAAGCCGTACAGGACGGGCCAGTTCTCCTGCTCCAGCCGTCGGCGCGTCATGGAGGGGGAGGCCGGGGGCAGCCGGAGGCGGTGGCGCAGCCGCGCGACCGCCTGGTCGTAGAGGCGGTCGGTCATACGGAGGGCGAAGCGGCCGGCCATGCGGTTGGCGGGGCGGCCCAGGGAGCGGGAGCCGGTGACGACGGGCGGGAAGTCGCCGGTCGGCGCGGTGGGCACGAGGTACGCACCGAGGCTCGGTACGCCCGTGGCCTCGGCGAGGTGCCAGCCGAGCGGGGCCGTGGTGGCCGACAGCAGGAGCAGGTCCGTGCCGTCGTCCATCGCGTCGGCGAACCCCTGGCCCAGTTCGGTGACGAACGCGGCGGCGGTGCGCATCAGTTCGCGCCTGCCCGTGACACCGCCCCGCCCCCGGTGGTCGGCGGGCAGAGCGCGGAACTCCAGTCCGGCGTCGTGCACGAGGGGTGCGAAGGCGTCCGTGGTGGCGAGGGTGACATCGTGTCCGGCCCGGCGCAGTGCGGCGCCGAGGCCCGTGTAGGGCGCCACGTCGCCGCGCGATCCGGCCGCGGCCAGCAGGATCCTCATCGGTTCTCCTCGGAGCCGGTACGGCCGCCTTCGTGCCGGGCCGCGTTGGCGTGGACCGCCTTGCACAGGTAGGCGGCCAGGCCGGGGCGCTGCTGCGACGGCGGTACGACCAGGGCGAAGGCGCGTGGGTCGGCGACGAAGTCGTCCGCGATGCGCCGGTGCATGTCGGGCGGGCAGGAGGTGAACCAGCGGGAGATGTGCAGACGGTGCTCCTCGGCAAGGTCCATGGCCCGCTCACCGTCGCCCGGCTCCCGCTCGTCGAAGGCCGCGAGCAGTTCCGCGCGCCAGGCGGCGGCCTCGCCCATGAGCTGCCGCCAGTCCTCCTTGGTGTGGGCGGCCGCCCGCGCCATCGACTCGCGCTGTCCCTCCGACCGCGCCCATTTCAGCTCCGCCTCGGTGGCATAGCTCAGGTCGAAGGTGATCTCGCCGAAGACCTCGAAGCGTTCCTGAGGTGTCAGGGACACCCCGGTCTGCTGCACCTCGATCGCCCGTTCCGCCACCTCGGCCAGCCGTTGCAGCCTGGCGATCTCCTCGGTCAGCTGACGTTGCCGGGCCCGGAGCTGTTCCAGGGCGTTCGCCTGCGGATCCTGGAAGATCGCGGCGATCTCGTCGAGGGAGAAACCGAGTTCCCGGTAGAAGAGGATCTGCTGGAGCCGGACCAGGTCGGCGTCGCCGTACAGCCGGTAGCCCGCGTGGCTGCGGTCACTGGGCGAGAGCAGTCCCGCCTTGTCGTAGTGATGCAGCGTACGCACCGTCACCCCGGCGAAAGCCGCCACCTGACCCACGGAGTAACTCATCCACCTGCCCTTTCGTCGGCCTGCAGTGTCAGGCCTGACGTAAGGGGAGGGTCAACTCGCGGTGTGCGGGACCCGGTCAGCCCTCGGTGCGGGACGCGGGCCGGCCGAGGCGCGCCCTGATCAGACCGGCGAGCTCCTCGGTGGCCCTGCGGCAGGCCCGCGAGTAGTGGCTGAACTGGGGGAAGCCGTGGGTGAGGTCCGGGTGGTGGACGTAGGTGAGGTCGTTGCCGGCGGCGGCGAGTGCGCGGGCGTAGGCGTGGCCGACGTCGCGCAGGGGGTCGAAGCCGTTGGTGACCAGGATCGTCGGGGGCAGCCCGGCGTGGGACGCGGCGTTGAGCGGGGTGATGTACGGCTGGCGGACGTCGTCGGTGTTCCGCACGAGGTTGCGGATCATCTGGAAGATGCCGTTGGACTCCAGGTAGAGCCCCGAGCGGTTCTCGCTCGCGGCGGGGGTGTCGGCGGGGAAGGCCGTCTCCGGGAACAGGGGCACCTGGAGCGCGAGCGCGGGGCCGTTCCCGTCACGGAACCTGAGCGCGAGCACGCAGGTCATGTTCCCGCCCGCGGAGTCACCGCCCAGCGCGATCCTGGCGGGGTCCACGCCCTGTTCACCGGCGTGGTCGAACAGCCAGCGCACGGCGTGCTCGTTCTCCTCCAGCTGGGTGGGGAACTTGAACTCGGGTGCGCGCCGGTAGTCCACGGCGTAGGTCTTGATCCCGGCGCCCTCGGCGATGATCCGCAGGGGCAGCTCGAACTCGTCGAGGGTGCCCACCGTGAAACCGCCGCCGTGCAGGTACACCAGGGCACCGCAGGGTGTGCCGGCCGCCTCGGTGGGGGTGTGCACGCGCACCGGCAGCGAGCCGTACGGCCCGTCGAGGACCAGGTGCTCCACCGCGCCGACGGACGGCAGCGGCACCTCGCCCAGGACACGGTGAGCGCGCCGGGCGTCGGCGACCGGTTCGTCGGCGCCGAGGACCGGACCCGTGGGCAGCCACGCCGCCAGCTCGGGGTCCAGTGTCCCCCGCCCCACCCGCTCCGGGACGGTGTCGCGGTCGTAGACCGGCATGACAGGCACTCTCCTTGGTCTCCGGCGCGTTCAGGCAACCACGGACCGGGGCGCCGGGCCACCGCAGCGAGCCGGCCGGGCCCGGAACGTGCGCGCCGGACGGCCGTACGGTGCCGCTGCCCGAGTTGAGCGCATGCGCGGGCCGCGTCAGCATGGAGTACGTGAACGGCGTCGTGACGTCCACGGTCCCGGCCGCGCTGTGCGACCCGCTGCGCAACCGCGGGACCGCCTTCACCCACGCGGAGCGCGAACGGCTCGGCCTGACCGGCCGTCTCCCGGCGGCGGTGGAGACCCTCGACCAGCAGGCGGCCCGCGCCTACGCCCAGCTGGGCCGGCAGCCCACGGACCTGGCCAAGTACCTCTATCTGGACGCGCTGCACGACCGCAACGAGACGCTCTACTTCAAGCTCCTGCTCGACCATCTGCCCGAGCTGCTGCCCGTGGTCTACGACCCGACGGTGGGCGACGCGATCCAGCAGTGGAGCCATGACTACCGCCGCTCCCGGGCGGTGTACCTGTCCGTCGACCGGCCGCAGGACGTGCGGGCCTCCTTCGAGACCCTCGGGCTGGGCCCGGACGACGTCGATCTGATCGTCGTCTCCGACGCGCAGCAGATCCTCGGGATCGGCGACTGGGGAGTCAACGGCACCGACATCTCCGTCGGAAAACTCGCCGTCTACACCGCCGCCGCCGGCCTCCACCCGGAGCGGGTGATCGCGGTCAACCTCGACGTCGGCACCGACAACCAGGTGCTGCTCAACGACCCGATGTACCTGGGCAACCGGCACGCCCGGGTGACCGGCACGGCCTACGACGACTTCGTCGCGCTGTACCTGTCCACCGCCGCCGAGCTGTTCCCGCGGGCGCTGCTGCACTTCGAGGACTTCGGCCCGTCGCACGCCCGGCGCATCCTGGTCGGCAACGCGAAGGATCACCGGATCTTCAACGACGACCTGCAGGGCACCGGGGCGATCGTCATGGCCTCGGTGCTCTCCGGGCTCGAGGTCACCCGGCAGTCCGTCGCCGACCAGCGTCTCGTCGTCTTCGGCGCGGGCACCGCCGGCACCGGCATCGCCGACCAGATCTCCGCCGCGATGGTCCGTGCGGGCCGCACCCCGGAACAGGCGGCATCCCAGGTGTGGCTGGTCGACAAGGACGGCCTGGTCAGTGACGACATGGACGGCCTGCCCGACTACCAGTCGGCGTACGCCCGCCCGGCCGAGGAGGTGCGGGACTGGCCGCGCACCGACGGGAGGATCGACCTGCTCACCGCCGTCCGGCAGGTCAGGCCGACGATCCTCGTCGGCACCTCCACCGTGCACGGCGCGTTCACCCAGGAGGTAGTCGAGGCCCTGTGCGCCGGGGTGGAACGTCCGGTCCTGCTGCCCCTGTCCAACCCGGGCTCACGCATCGAGGTGATGCCGGACCAGGCGATCCCGTGGTCGAAGGGCAAGGCCCTCATGGCCGTCGGCATCCCGGTCGACCCGGTCACGTACGACGGCACCACCTACACGATCGGGCAGGCCAACAACGCCCTGCTCTACCCGGGCCTGGGGCTGGGCGCCGTCGTGGCCGGCGCCGAGCACATCACCGACGGGATGCTGCTGGCCGCGGCGACCGCGGTCGCCGGGCAGGTCGACGTCTCCGAGCCGGGTGCCTCACTGCTGCCGCCGGTACGGAACCTGCGCGCCTCCTCAGCCGTCGTCGCCGTCGCGGTCGCCGAGGCGGCCGCCGGGGACGGGGTCGCCACCCGCACCCACGGCAATCTCGTCCAGGCCGTTCAGGACGCGATGTGGCAGCCCGCCTACGCGGAGCGGGCGGGCGACCGCTGACCTCACCACGTACCGATCAACCGATCAGGTGATCAGGCAGGTCCGCCCGTTCCCGGGGTGTCCTGCGCCAGGCGGGAACGCAGCGTGGCGGCGAAGTCCTCGGCGCGTGCCAGCTGCACCCGGAGCTTCGCCATCTGTTCGGCGGCGGCCCGCTCGTAGGCGCGCACCCGCTCGAGCAGGGCTTCCCGTTCGTCGGCGGCCAGGTCGCCGTCGGCGTCGAGGCGGTCGGTGGCGTCCAGGAGGTCGCGCATCTGCTCCAGGGTGAAACCGAGCGGCTTCATACGGCGGATGACCATGAGCCGCTGTACGTCGGTCTCGGTGTAGAGGCGGAATCCGCCCTGGGACCGGGCGGAGGGCACGACGAGGCCGGTCTCCTCGTAGTGCCGGATGGTGCGCAGGGACAGCTCGGTCCGTGCGGCGACCTCGCCGATCTGCATGTGCTTGGCGTCCACGCCCGTGTTCCTCCGGCTCTTCCGTCCCCGGCAGGCCGCTCCGCTCACGAGCCGGCCGATCTCTACTCTAACGTTAGGGTAGAGTTAAGGACGGCGTGGGCGGCCCACCGCCGCCCCGCCGTTGCCGTGTCGGGACCGGCTTCAGCCCCCGGCGAGGACCCGACCACCCTGGCAGGAGAGACGCGTGCGCGAGTCCACGAGGCCCGGCGCCGCCGCCTGTCCGCCGTGATCCCTCGCTCCCCCGCTCACGGGGGCGGGGTCCGTCCGCGCTGACGCGCGCCTTGGGATCCTCTGCCTCCGTCTCTTCCTCTCCTCGACTTCCGGTTCCGCCTCGCGGAGCCGTCCGCGGGGTGCCGTCCGGCCGCTCCGCGTCCCTCTCGCCCGCCTCTGTCCGTTCACCGGGGCGTGCCCGAGTACGACAGGTGACTGCTCCCTTGTCCTCTTCCGTTTCCGTCGCCTCCCCCGCGGCGCGGCTGCGCGGCCTGCGTCCCGACTGGCTGCGCGATCCGAAGGTCTGGCGCACCGAGGTGCTGGCCGGCCTGGTCGTCGCCCTGGCGCTGATCCCCGAGGCGATCTCGTTCTCGATCATCGCCGGGGTCGACCCGGCGATCGGCCTGTTCGCCTCCTTCACCATGGCCGTCACCATCTCGATCGTCGGCGGGCGCCGGGCGATGATCTCCGCGGCCACCGGCGCCGTCGCCCTGGTGATCGCTCCCGTCAACCGCGAGCACGGTCTGAGCTACCTGGTCGCGACCGTCATCCTGGCCGGTGTCTTCCAGGTCGTTCTCGGCGCGGTCGGCGTGGCCAGGCTCATGCGGTTCGTGCCCCGCTCGGTGATGACCGGCTTCGTCAACGCCCTGGCCATCCTGGTCTTCGTGGCGCAGGTCCCGGAGCTGCACGACGTGCCCTGGGCCGTGTATCCGCTGCTCATCGGCGGTCTCGTGCTGCTGGTGCTCTTCCCGCGGGTCACCCGGGTGATCCCCGCCCCGCTGGTGTCCATCGTCGTCCTGACCGTCATCACCGTCGCCGCCGGCATCGCCGTGCCCACCGTCGGCGACAAGGGCGAGCTGCCCTCCTCGCTGCCCAGGCCGGGCCTGCCCGACGTGCCCTTCACGCTGGACACCCTCACGACCATCGCGCCCTACGCCCTGGCGATGGCGCTGGTCGGCCTGATGGAGTCGCTGATGACCGCCAAGCTGGTCGACGACATCACCGACACCCGCTCCAGCAAGACCCGTGAGTCCGTCGGCCAGGGCATCGCCAACATCGTCACGGGCTTCTTCGGCGGCATGGGCGGCTGCGCCATGATCGGACAGACGATGATCAACGTGAAGGTGTCCGGTGCCCGCACCCGCGTCTCCACCTTCCTCGCCGGTGCGTTCCTGATGGTGCTGTGCGTCGTCTTCGGCCCCGTCGTCTCCGACATCCCCATGGCCGCCCTGGTCGCCGTGATGGTCATGGTCGCCTTCGGCACCTTCGACTGGCACTCCATCGCACCGAAGACGCTCAAGCGGATGCCCACCGGCGAGATCGCCGTCATGGTCATCACCGTGATCGTCGTGGTCGCCACCCACAACCTCGCCATCGGTGTCGTCGTCGGCACGATCACCGCGATGGTCGTCTTCGCCAAGCGCGTCGCCCACCTCGCCGAGGTCACCGCCGTCACCGACCCCGACGACACCACGGTCGTCTACCGCGTCACCGGCGAGCTGTTCTTCGCCTCGTCCAACGACCTCGTCGGACAGTTCCGGTACGCCACCGACCCCGGCAAGGTCGTCATCGACCTGTCCGCCGCCCATGTCTGGGACGCCTCCTCCGTGGCCGCCCTCGACGCCATCGAGACGAAGTACGCCCAGCGCGGCAAGACCGTCGAGATCGTCGGCCTGAACGAGCCCAGCGCCCGGCTGCACGGCAAGCTGAGCGGGGAACTGGCCGCCGGTCACTGACCGACGGCCCGCCCACCTGCGACGGCGGAGGGCCCCCGGCATGACTGCCGGGGGCCCTCCGCTTTCTCTGCACTTGTTCCGCGGCCGTAAGCGGCTGTCCTCAGGACGCCACCGTCACGACGCGGTGGTCCGGGTTCAGGCCGCGGCCGGGACCCGGTCCGCCGGCGCCGGCTCCGGCTCGTCCAGCGGCGAGCTGTGCGCCTTGTCGTACGCCGTGCGGTCGAGCAGGTTCTCGCGGGCGGAGACCAGGACCGGCACCAGGGCCTGTCCGGCGACGTTGGTCGCGGTGCGCATCATGTCCAGGATCGGGTCGATCGCGAGGAGCAGACCCACACCCTCCATGGGCAGGCCCAGGGTGGAGAGCGTGAGGGTCAGCATGACCGTCGCACCGGTGAGGCCGGCCGTGGCGGCGGAACCGACCACCGACACGAAGGCGATCAGCAGGTAGTCGCCGACGCTCAGCTGGATGTCGAAGATCTGGGCGACGAAGATCGCCGCGATCGCGGGGTAGATGGCCGCGCAGCCGTCCATCTTGGTCGTCGCGCCGAACGGCACGGCGAAGGACGCGTACTCCTTCGGGACGCCGAGACGCTCGGTGACCTTCTGGGTCAGCGGCATCGTGCCCACCGAGGAGCGGGAGACGAACGCCAGCTGGATCGCGGGCCAGGCGCCCTTGAAGAACTGGATCGGGCTGAGCTTGGCCACGCCGGCCAGCAGCGCCGGGTAGACCACGAACATCACCAGCGCGCAGCCGACGTAGATGTCGGCGGTGAAGGTGGCGTACTTGCCGATCAGGTCCCAGCCGTAGGTGGCGATGGCGTTGCCGATGAGGCCGACGGTGCCGAGCGGGGCCAGGCGGATGACCCACCACAGGGCCTTCTGGAGGAGTTCGAGGACGGACTCGCTCAGGGTGAGGATCGGCTGGGCCTTGTCGCCGAGCTGGAGGGCGGCGATACCGGCGACGGCGGCCATGAAGACGATCTGCAGCACGTTCAGCTCGGTGAACGGGGTGATCACGTCGGTCGGCACGATGCCGGTCAGGAAGTCGATCCAGGAACCGGTGTGCTCGGGCTTCGCCCCGTCCTTCGGGGTGAGGCCGGTGCCGGAGCCGGGGTTGGTGACCAGGCCGATGACGATGCCGATGGCCACCGCGATCAGCGAGGTGATCATGAACCAGAGGAGGGTGCGCGTGGCCAGGCGGGCCGCGTTGGTGACCTTCCGCAGGTTGGTGATCGAGACGAGGATGGCGAAGAAGACGAGCGGGGCGACGGCCAGCTTGAGCAGGCCGATGAAGATGCTGCCGATCTTCTCGAGGGTCGTCACCAGCCAGGAGACGTCCTGGCTGCGGGCGAGCCAGCCGAGCAGGACGCCCAGGACGAGACCGGCGATGATCTGGGCCCAGAAGGGCACTCTGAAGGATTTCGTGTTCGAAGACACGGACATGCTCCGATGGGGACGCGCAGGGACTTGCGGGCAAGTGGCGTACGAGAGCAGCGGCCCCCGGGGAAGAGGGTCAGCAGCACCGCCGCGGCGTGACGTCGTACGTGAACGACCTCAGGGACAACAGGTCGCGGACATACAGCGACAGAGGTCCACATGCAGGCGCGCCACGAGGAGCGGAACACTCCGAGGCATGGCGGGCGCGGCTGCTGATTTCATACAGAAACCTTAACACTTCAACTTTGGAGACCTCAAAGCCTGGCTTTGAGAGGCGGGCGACCGCCGCCACCCGCACGATGCGCGACATCTGTCGGTCGTGTCTGTCGTGTCCTGTGCACGCTGCGTCGCGTCGTGTACGCCTAGGCGCAGGACGGGCAGAGCCCGCGATAGGTGACCTCGGCCTCGACGACCGTGAAGCCGAACCGCTGGTCGGCCGGGAGGTCGCTCAGGGGATCACCGGTGGGATGCACATCGCGGATGGTGCCGCAGCCGGAGCAGACCAGGTGCTGGTGCGGGTGGTGCGCGTTGGGGTCGTACCGCTTGGCGCGGCCCTCGGTCGAGACCTCCACGACCTCGCCCAGTGAGACGAGCTCGCCCAGGGTGTTGTAGACGGTCGCACGGGATATCTCGGGCAGCCGCTCCACGGCGCGGGCGTGCACTTCGTCGGCCGTGAGATGGACGTGGTCGCCGCCGAGGACTTCCGCGACGACACGCCGCTGGGACGTCATCCGCCAGCCACGCCCGCGCAGCCGCTCGAGCAGGTCACTCATGTCGGTTCACCTATTCGGGTTCGGTGGTGCACGAAGTCTATGGGCGGGGGCGTGGATCTCAACCGGCCGGTAAACCTCAACTGGCCGGGCTTCTGGGCGACTTCTTGACTTGGACTGTGTCAATCGTAGGATCGGTTCCGGCGACGGAGAAGAGCCAGGAACCCACGCGTCGCTCGTCTCCCGCCGATGCCGTCACCACCGCTCGCACTTCCCCAGCACCGTGACCGCCCGGTCCGGAAGGATTCCCATGTCTGAGAACCACGACGCCATCGTCACAGACCCGAAAACGGAGGAGAGCGCGAGCGGCTGCCCGGTCGCGCACACGGCACGCGCCCCGCACCCGACCCAGGGCGGCGGGAACCGTCAGTGGTGGCCGGAGCGGCTCAACCTGAAGATCCTCGCCAAGAACCCGCCCGTGGCCAACCCGATGGGCGAGGGCTTCGACTACGCCGAGGCGTTCAGGTCCCTCGACCTGGCGGCCGTGAAGCGGGACATCGAGGAGGTGCTGACCACCTCGCAGGACTGGTGGCCGGCCGACTTCGGGCACTACGGCCCGCTCATCATCCGGATGGCCTGGCACAGCGCCGGCACCTACCGCATCAGCGACGGCCGCGGCGGCGCCGGCGCCGGCCAGCAGCGCTTCGCCCCGCTCAACAGCTGGCCGGACAACGCCAACCTCGACAAGGCCCGCCGGCTGCTGTGGCCGGTCAAGAAGAAGTACGGCAAGAACCTGTCCTGGGCCGACCTGCTGATCCTCTCCGGCAACGTCGCCCTGGAGTCGATGGGCTTCACGACCTTCGGCTTCGCCGGTGGCCGCGCCGACGTCTGGGAGGCCGAGGAGGACGTCTACTGGGGCCCCGAGACCACCTGGCTCGGCGACGAGCGCTACACCGGCGACCGCGAGCTGGAGAACCCGCTCGGCGCGGTCCAGATGGGTCTGATCTACGTCAACCCCGAGGGTCCGAACGGCAACCCGGACCCGCTGGCCTCCGCCCGTGACATCCGCGAGACGTTCCGCCGCATGGCGATGAACGACGAGGAGACCGTCGCCCTGATCGCCGGCGGCCACACCTTCGGCAAGACCCACGGCGCCGGCCCGGCCGACGCCGTCGGCGCCGACCCGGAGGCCGCGGGCTTCGAGGAGCAGGGCCTCGGCTGGAACAACACCTTCGGCACCGGCAAGGGCGCGGACACCATCACCTCCGGCCTCGAGGTCACCTGGACCAGCACGCCCACCCGGTGGAGCATGGGCTTCTTCGAGAACCTCTTCGGCTACGAGTGGGAGCTGACCGAGAGCCCGGCCGGCGCCAAGCAGTGGAAGCCGAAGGACGGCGCGGGCGAGGGCACGATCCCGCACGCCCACGACGCCACGAAGAAGATCGCCCCCGCCATGCTCACCGCCGACCTGGCGCTGCGCTTCGACCCGGTCTACGAGCAGATCTCCCGCCGCTTCTGGCAGAACCCGGACGAGTTCGCGGACGCCTTCGCGCGCGCCTGGTACAAGCTGACCCACCGCGACATGGGTCCGAAGTCGCTCTACCTCGGCCCGGAGGTCCCGGAGGAGACCCTGCTGTGGCAGGACCCGCTGCCGGAGCGCGAGGGCGAGCTGATCGACGCGGACGACATCGCGGCGCTCAAGGCCAAGCTCCTCGACTCGGGCCTCACCGTCCCGCAGCTCGTCTCCACCGCGTGGGCGTCGGCCTCGACGTTCCGCGGCAGCGACAAGCGCGGCGGCGCCAACGGCGCCCGCATCCGCCTGGAGCCGCAGAAGAACTGGGAGGTCAACAACCCCGACCAGCTCGCCCTGGTCCTGCGCACCCTGGAGGACATCCAGCGCGAGTTCAACGCCGGCGCCGGTGCCAAGAAGGTCTCCCTGGCCGACCTGATCGTGCTCGGCGGCTCCGCGGCCGTGGAGAAGGCCGCCAAGGACGCCGGGTACGACATCGAGGTGCCCTTCACCCCGGGCCGGGTCGACGCGACCGACGAGCACACCGACGCGGAGTCCTTCGCCGCGCTGGAGCCCACGGCCGACGGCTTCCGCAACTACCTGGGCAAGGGCAACCGCCTCCCGGCCGAGTTCCTGCTGATCGACCGGGCGAACCTGCTGACGCTGAGCGCCCCGGAGATGACCGTCCTGGTCGGCGGCCTCCGTGTCCTCGACACGAACCACGACGGCTCGAAGTCCGGTGTCCTCACCGACGCCCCGGGCACGCTGACGAACGACTTCTTCGTCAACCTGCTCGACATGGGCACGGCGTGGAGCTCGACCTCCGAGGACCAGACCACGTTCGAGGGCCGCGACCGGGCCACCGGCGAGGTCAAGTGGACCGGCACCCGCGCCGACCTGGTCTTCGGCTCCAACTCCGAGCTGCGCGCGCTCGCCGAGGTCTACGCGAGCGACGACGCGAAGGAGAAGTTCGTGACGGACTTCGTCGCGGCGTGGCGCAAGGTCATGGACCTGGACCGGTTCGACCTGGTCTGAGACCCCGACCGGCACCTCGTCCGATGACGCGGTGACGACGCCCGGGACGGCCGCACACCGACCGTCCCGGGCGTCGGCCTTGCCCTGGCGGCTGCGGCCCGTGCCACGTCAGGTGAAGACATTCAGGGCGAGCGGCAGTGCCGGTCCCAGCGGGCCGGCCACCTGGGCCCCGTCCCCCCGCACGGGTTCAGCGGGCCCCCGACCGGAGCCTCGGCCGCATTGCCCGCGAGGGTGCCGGTGCCGTGCGCGGTCGCGCCCAGCGCATGGAAGCCGTCGTTCAGGTTGACGCACTCGCCGCCGCCGAGCGACACCGCCGACGCGCTCCTGACGTGCGCGATCATTCCGGCCGCGACGGCGGCCGACAGGGTGAACAACCTCAAGATCTTCCGATGGCGCATGCCAGGTGAACGAGGCCCGGGCGCTCCGGTCAATGATCTCTGCCCTCCCCCGGCTCAGGTCCGCGCCCTTGGCGCGTCGCTGCACGATTCCCTGCTCAGAGCCTGCTCCAGCGCACCTTTTGCGGTGACGGACGGGGGCACGCAGAACAAAAACGGGTGATTTGGAGCCGCGTCGAAGCATGTCCGACCATGGACAGCGTCCCGGCGATCCCGGACATCAGTTCGATGAGAGGCGCACCACCCCATGCACGTCACCGGAACCGTTCCACCCTCGGCTCCGGCCCCGCAGGAGACCCCCGCGGCCCCCGCCCCCGCTGCCGACACCGAGGGTTCCGCGAACCCGGCGGAAGACCCCACCGGCGGCTCCGGCAGGCACGCCCGCCACTTCGGGCTCCCCGTCGCCACCGCCCTGGTCATGGGCAACATCATCGGCGGCGGCATCTTCCTGCTCCCGGCCTCCGTCGCCCCGTACGGCACGGTCAGCCTGCTGGCCTTCGGCGTCCTGACCGTCGGGGCCATCGCCCTCGCCCTGGTCTTCGGCCGGCTGGCCCAGCGCGACCCACGCACCGGCGGGCCCTACGTGTACGCCCGCGAGGCCTTCGGCGACTTCGCCGGCTTCCTCACCGCCTGGGCGTACTGGATCACCACCTGGGTGTCGAACGCGGCGCTCGCCGTCGCCGCCGTCGGCTACCTCGACGTGCTGATCCCCGTGAGCGACCACGTCTGGACCGCGTGCCTGGCCGCGCTCGTCCTGCAGTGGCTGCCCGCCCTCGCCAACTTCGCGGGTACCCGCTACGTGGGCGCCGTCCAGCTCGTCTCGACCGTGCTGAAGTTCGCGCCGCTGCTGCTCGTGGCGGTCGGCGGGCTGTTCTTCTTCGACCCGGACAACCTCGGCCCGTTCAACTCGAGCGGCGGCAGCTCGATCGGCGCGGTGTCCGCCGCCGCCGGCCTGCTGCTCTTCTCCTACCTCGGTGTGGAGTCCGCCGCCGTGAGCGCGGGCGAGGTCAAGAACCCCCGGCGCAACGTGGGACGCGCCACCGTGATCGGCACCGCGGGCGCCGCGCTCGTCTACCTGCTGGGCACCCTGTCCGTCTTCGGCACGGTCGCGCACGGCCGCCTGGTGGAGTCCAGCGCGCCCTTCTCGGACGCCGTGAACGCCATGTTCGGCGGCACCTGGGGCGGCTGGGCCGTCGCGCTCGCCGCGCTCGTGTCGATGACCGGCTGCCTCAACGGCTGGACGCTGCTGAGCGCCCAGACCCCGTACGCCGCGGCCAAGGACGGCCTGTTCCCCGCCGCCTTCGCGCGCCGGCGGCGGGGTGTGCCGACGGTCGGCGTCGGCGTCACCGTCGTCCTGGCCTCGCTGCTCACCGTCTACAACTACACGGCGGGTTCGGCGAAGGTCTTCGAGACCCTGGTGCTCGTCACCACGTTCACCGCGACCGTGCCGTACCTGCTGGCCACCGCTGCGCAGATCTTCCACCTCGTCTCGGGGCGGGGCGAGCTGGTGAACCGGCGGCGGCTGGTACGGGACGCCGTGGTCGCGGCGGTCGCGGCCGCCTTCTCGATGTGGCTCGTCGCGGGTGCCGGGTACGCGGCGGTCTACCAGGGCGTGCTGTTCCTGTTCGCGGGCATCCTCGTGTACGCGGTGATGGCGGCCCGGCGGCAGCGGAGGAAGGCCTGACAGCGGCGCCGCCCCGCACCGTACGGTCTGGCCGTGGCGGCGTGGCGGCGCCGGGCCACGGAAGCGGTCGCACCGCCCCGGCTCCGCGTGCGTATGCCGGAGATCAGCAGGAACATGGCGGTATGGACGGAATGCGCCGGGACGGCCACACCGGCATGCGCACCGACGGCCCGACCGGCCCGGACACGGACGGGCAGCCGACCGGGCTCCTGGCCGCCACCTGCGCCTCTCTGGCCACGCAGGGCTTCTCCCTCATGCCGTCGGCCGACGTCTCACAGTGCCTGAGGACGGACCCGGAGGGCTGGCGGCGGTTCGGTGCGCACTGGGACGAACTGACGCCGGACACCTACGCGGCCGAGACCGGCACACAGCGTATGCGGCGCTACGGGCACTTCACTTTGTCGGGCTCGGGCGAGCTGACCCGGCGGGCGCACATCGCGTTCGTCCAGCCGGAGGACACCAACCCGCTGTACGTGGACAGGGACCGCCACTTCGAACCGCTGACCGAGTCGTTCGCCGCGGATCCCGTCCTGTCGGCCCTGCTGCGGATGCTCGGCCGGGTCGCGGCATCGCTGGCCGACGCGCGCGAGTGGAGTGTGAAGGTGCATCCCTTCCGGGTCGTCGCCTCGGCGGACCGTGCGGGGCAGCCGACACCGGAGGGCCGCCACCGCGACGGAGTCACGCTGGTGACGTCTCTGCTGATCGCCCGGGGCAATGCCGCCGGGGGCGAGAGCACCGTGTACGGCGCGGACGGCAGCGAGCTGATGAGCACCACGCTCAGCGAGCCCGGGACCCTGCTGCTGGGCGACGACCGTGCCACACTGCACGGCGTCTCGGCGATCCACCCGGTCGACGTCACCCGCCCCGCCCACCGGGACGTACTGGTGACGACGCTGACAGCGCGGTGAACGCCGTCCCCGTGTCGTGGACCGGGCCGGGCGAAGCCGGTGCGCCCGGCCGGTCGGCTCCGGCCGGGCGCACCGGCTTCGCCGGCTGGCGGTCGCTACGCGCTACGAGAGGGCCGCGGCGCAGGTGGTGGGAGTGGCGTGGGCCGGGTCGAGGACGTTGCGGATCTCGTGGTGGGTGATGCGGTCCGTGAAGCCGATGGACTCGTGCGTGGCCGTGTTGACCGGGCACAGATCCTGGATGAGGACGTTGCGTACGTCCGGGCCGTGCAGGAACTGGGACCAGTACGGGGTGACATTGAGGTCGTAGCGGGTGGCGAGCACGGTGTAGTGAACGCCAGGGACGGTGTCACCGCCGGCGTTCAGCCTGGCCAGGAAGCGTGACCCGGCGAGCTGCTGGGAGACGGCGGGGAAGGTCCTGGCCAGCCCGACCGGCCGGCCGGCCACGCGCACGAGGGGGGCCAGCCCGTGCAGGGTGGTGCCGTGGTTGCTCGGGGCGATGCCGATGAGGTGGTGCACCTTGTCCGCGCCGCCGAGGAACTTCAGGTAGTAGCGGGGCATCATGCCGCCCTGCGAGTGGCCGACCACATCGACCTCATGGGCGCCGGTCGTGGCGAGCACGTGGTCGACGAACGAGCCCAGCTGCCCGGCGGACCGCTCGATCGGTCCCAGGCCGTGGGTCAGGGGCAGGCCCACCTGGCCGTAGTCGAGGGCGAAGACGCAGTAGCCGTGCCGCGCCAGATCAGGAGCCAGGACGAACCAGTTGTCGAGCGAGTTGGCGCCCGTGCCGTGGACCAGCACGACCGGCCGCGGGTGGGCGTGGGAGGGACGGCAGGAGTAGTCGTTCCATCCGCCGGCCGAGTCCGCCGGCGGGGCCGCGTGGGCCGCGCCGGCGAGGGACGCGCCGGCGAGTGCGGCGGCGGCGAGGAGGATGCGCAGGGCGCGGAGGGGGGCGGGTGGTGTGCGGCGGGCCATCGAGGGTCCTTACAGGGGTGCGGAGGTGGAGAGTCGGGAGTGCGGAACGTGAAAGCGCGCCGGTCGCCGCCGGGCGGGCGGTGACGTGGCGGTGGGGACGCATCCACGTGTGAGGGCGGGCCGGCGGGCACGGATGTGTGACCCGCCACCCGGTGATGTCAGCTCCTGGACCTGGGGCGGAACCCGGAGTTACTCCGAGCATCGTGTGAGCTGATGAACGAGCTTCCCGACGATGGGGGCATCGCACGGCCACATAACCATTCGTGTTGATTAACGTCCCCGCCGCTGCTGACGCACCGGGCCCGGTGGCGACCTCCCCGGCCGACGCCGGCGGACGCGATCCCGGCCGCCCGCCCCGCACCCGGACCGCACCCCAACTCCTTGACCGGCTCAGGAAATTCAGCCAAGAAACGTGGACGGAACGGCGCCCACTTCCGCTCGCTTATCCCCGGGGCCGCGACTCCCGGTCGCCGCCCGAACCGGCTGGGCTTCACTCAGGGAACTCATATCTCCAGGGAGCCGGCACCCATCCCGCTCGACCAGCCACAACGGGAGTTACGACACTCAACCCGCGCACGTACACAATTCGAGCCGCCCGCCCGAGCAACCATCCGCAACACATCACCGTTAATGTCAGTACACTCACACAACCCCAGGTCAGAGACCATCCCCAACGTCCCGCCAGACAGCACTCACCTCGTGCTTCTCAGAAAACACACAACAGCCCAGCCCAGATCCCGCCCAACACACCACCCACAACTCAACAAACCCCAGTCCTCATCCGTACTATCTGCACGCCGGGCTCCTCGCAGCTGCACCACCGCTGCCGCTGAGACATCCGTCCGAGAACTCACGCGCCTGAGCCCCCGCCGGGCCACCGCCGGCCCGGTCAGAAAACGAGGAAAGGCCAACCGCATGCCCGAAACCGCCGCCACCACCGATCTGACGTCGCAGTACGCCGCTCAATTGGCCGGTGACCTGGAACGCAATGCCAGCGAGCAGGAACGCATCAGCACGGAAATCACCGTGCTGCAGGAGCAGTTGACAGCCCTGCAGCGTGACCACGCCGTGCTGGTCAACATGCAGCAGGCGCTCGGCCTGACGTCCGCCCCCGCCGCGCCGGCGGCCGCGCCCAGCGGCACCACCGTGCCCGCGCCTCGGGAGGACGCCGCCGACACATCCGCTGCACAGAAGCGGGCCGAGAAGAAGAGCACCGCCGCGGGCGGCCGCGGGGCGGCGAAGAAGCCTGCTGCCCGGAAGACGGCGGTCAAGGCCACCACCGCTAAGTCGGCCAAGACCGCCACGGAGAAGGCGGGTAAGGCCACCACGGAGAAGGCGGTCAAGGCCGGCAGCGAGAAGGCGGGTAAGACGAGCACCGGCAAGACGGTCAAGCCCACCCTGGTCGAACTCGTCCGCCGTCACCTCACCGAGCAGAGCGAACCCCGCTCCGCGGCGGAGATCGCCACGGCGCTCGGCCAGGCCCATCCCGAACGCGGCATCAAGACCACCGTGGTGCGTACCACCATCGAGGGACTCGTGGCCAGGAACCAGGCCCAGCGCACCAAGCAGGGCTCCTCGGTCTACTACACCGCCCCAGAGACCGCCCAGCAGGCCTCGGCCGAGAGCGAAGACCGGTCCGGCACGGCCGAGCGGACCGACCAGGACCTGCCGGGGTCCGGCGACTGACGGTCGGCGACCGACAGTCGACGACGAACAGCTGACGGCCGACGCCTCACCGTCGGCAGTGTGCCGGGCTCCTCCGGCCCGGTACCGCCCTCGGGGCGGCCCGGGCCGGAGGAGCCCGGACCTTTCACGCGGTCAGGGAATGTCACCTCGCCAGTCGAACCGGCGCCCACCGTCCGCCCTGGGCGCATACAGGGCACGGCCGCCCGGTCCATAACGTCCTACCTCGGTAGGCAGGGTCACCCCCTCCCGCAGCATGTGGTCGGGCCGGCCGGTGACGTCCAGGAGCAGGCCGTCCAGCGGACCGCCCACCAGCTCGACATAGGTACGCCCGGGCCGCGGGCCGGGGTCGGTGTAATCGGCGCCGTAGACCCGGCCGCGCATCAACTCCCACTCATCCACGCTCCGCAGCATTCCAGCCACCACTGACAGTCGGCTGTGTGGGCGCGGTCCGTCAGGGCATCGCGCGGGGCTCACCGTCGCGTCGGCGACAGGGCCACACCGCCCTCCGGGGACGCAGGAGCTCCGCGGCATCGCACGCGGCGTACGGCACCGGACAGTCGAGGGTTCGCTTCCACATCCTCGGAAGAAGGCAGGAACACCACACGTCCGTCTCGCCGCTCCGCATCGGAAGGTGACACACGTGAAGTTCAGCTACGCCATGCTCCCCGACTACCCCCTCACGGAGTCACTGGAGTCCATCCGGCTCGCCGACGAACTGAGCTTCCACGCCTGTTACGCCGCCGACGAGACCTGGCACAAGGACGTGTGGCTCCTCTTCGCCGCGGCCGCCGGCCGGACCAGCCGGATCCGCCTGGGTCCCAGCGTTTCCCCGGTGACGCTGCGCGAGCCGACGCTGATCGCGCAGGCCGTCGCCACGCTCGACGAACTGTCCGGCGGGCGCGCCGAGGCCGTGCTGTCCAGCGGCAACTTCGGGCTGCTGGCGCAGTACCGCATCGACTGGGCCCGCACCCGGCCGGTGCGGACCCGGGTGCCGCTCAAGCTCGGGGCGATGCGCGGGCCGAAGTCCTTCGAAGCGGCGGGCGAGCTGTCCGACGGCTGTCACCACGCACTGAGCTACACCCGCGAGGCCTACGACTACGCGGTACGGCACATCCGCGCCGGAGCGGAGCGCGCGGGCAGGGACTGGCGTGCGCTGGACATCGGAGCGTGGGTGGTCTTCGCCACCGGGCCCGACTCCGCGGCCGCCAAGGACCCGGCCCGCAGCATGGTCGGTATCTACGCCTCCTCGATGCCCGAGGAGCAGCTGCGCCGCAACGGGGTCGACCCGGGCGAGCCGAGACCGGTCATCAAGGCCATCGCCGACGGGGATCTGGCCCGTGGCACAGAGCTGACCACGCCGGAGACCGCGGAGCGCCTGTCCGTCGCGGGCACACCCGAGGAGTGCCGGGAGAAGATACGCCGGGAGATCGCCCCCACCGGGGTGAACCACGTGATCTGCACGATCACCGACCGCACGCCCGTCAGGGCCTTCACGGGCCGCGACCTTCCGGAGGTGGCCGATGTGAACACCCAGCTCCGCCTCGTCCACGACCAGATCATGCCCGGGTTCGCCTGACCCCTCGGGCTTTCGGAAGGGTGCCCGCCGAGCGCTATCCGGTCCGGGCGGTCCGGTAGCGCTCGGCCAGTGAGGCGGCGGACCCCTCCCGCACGTCGAGTTCCGCGGCGGCCAGACGGTCAACGGCCTCCGCATCCGTCAGGCCGGGCACGCACACCACCTCCCCGGCCGCCAGCGCGGCGAGCGAGGCGGTCACGACGTCGGCCGCCGGCATTCCGCCCTCGTCGTGAACGCGCTGCCGCTCGCCCGGCACCGGGGCCTCCCCCGTGCCGAGGTGGAACTCGGTGGCGGTGAGGCCGGGGCAGACGACCTGGACCCGCAGCGGGGTGCCGGTCAGTTCGGCGGCGAGGGTTCTGGTGAACGTCACCATGTATCCCTTGGTGCCCGCGTAGACGGCCCGTTGCGGGAGGGGACCGGGCGGCAGGGAACCGGCGAACGCCAGCAGCGAGGCCACGTTGATCACCGCGCCCCGGCCGCGCGTCGCCATGCCCGGGACGGCGGCACGCGTCAGCACCGTGGGCGCGACGACGTTCACGTCGAGGACCTTGGTCAGCAGGGCGGGATCCACCTCACCGAACGGTCCGTACCCGTTGATTCCGGCGTTGTTGACCAGCAGCGTCACGTCCTCGGCGGCGACCCGCTCCGCGACCCGGGCCAGGTCCGCCGACAGGGCCAGATCGGCCGCCATCGTCTCCACCGCCGCCCCCGTGTCCTCGCGCAGCCGTTCCGCCAGCCCGGTGAGGCGCTCGACCCGCCGGGCGACCAGCACCAGGTCCCAGCCGCGCGCGGCCAGCTGCCCGGCGTACTCGGCACCGATGCCCGACGACGCCCCGGTCACCACGGCCGTTCCGGGCGTCTCGTCCCCTGTCATCTTCGCGTTCCTCCCTGTCCCTGCATGTGGCGGGCTCGCCGTCCAGGAGGTGGCACGGCCGGCCCCGCGCCGGAAGCCCACTCATGATCACATGACCGCCGGGCCCGACCCTTCACCGGACGCGCCGGGTTGCGCCGGACGCGTTCGTCATTCCGGGACGACCCACTGCAGTGAGTACTGCAGCGGCTGCTGCAACGCGGGCGCCCACGATGAGTGCGTCGCGCAGCACCGACCGCTCCGCGCTCCCGGGCCACGGGACGCGGTACAGGGAAAGTGAGCAGGAAGGGCCGCAGCAGAGTGAAGATCCCGATGTCCGGCACCTACTCGGCGGGCAGGACCGACGAGAAGTGGGACGTACTCCTCTCCGCCCACGCGATCGTCCTCGGCCCACCCGCCTCCGCGGGCTCGGTGTCCGGCACCGTCCCCGCTCACCGTCCACACTTCGCCGAGTCGACCGGGCGGCGCTGGGTGGTCCAGGCGTGGCGGGGCCGGACCAGGGAGCACCGCGGCGAGCGCCTCGAGCCGTACGAGGTGCCCCTCCTGGTCGAGATCTCCGGCGGCGACCAGCACCCCGAACGCCTCAACCAGTACTCCGAACACCGCGAGAAGACCAGGAGGACGTCATGAGCGCGCCCCGCGACCTGTTCCGGCGCCCACCCGACAAGGGCCGTGTCGCCGTCGTCAGCGGCGGCAGCCGGGGACTCGGCCGGGTGCTGGTCGAGCGGCTGCTCGCCGACGGCTGGCGCGTGGCCACCTTCAGCAGGAAGGCCAACGGGTTCACCGAGGCGACGGCCGAGAAGCACCAGGACTCCTTCCACTGGGCGCCCGTCGACCTCACCGACTCCGCGGCGCTGCGGAGCTTCGGCCGCGACGTCGTCCTGCGCTTCGGCCGGCTCGACCTGCTCGTCAACAACGCGCGGGTGCTGCATCAGGAGCTGTTCCTGACCGCCGCCCCGGGACGCATCGAGGCCCTGGTCGGCGCCAACCTGCTCGGTCCCCTTCACCTGACCCAGGTGTGCGCCCGGGTCATGGTGCGCTCAGGCGGCGGGAGCGTCGTCAACATCTCCACAGTCGAGGCTTCCCTCGGCTGTCGGGGCGTCGCGGTCCACGCCGCCGCCAAGGCGGGTCTCGAAGGGCTCGGCCGCAGCCTGGCCCGGGAACTCGGCCCGCTGGGCATCCGGGTCAACTCCCTCAGCCCCGCCCTCTTCGACAGCGACATGACGGGGGACGACACCTCGCACGACCGCGAGAAGATCCAGCACCGCTCGCCGCTGCGGCGGCTGCGAACGGTCGACGAAGTCGCCGACGCGGTCCTGCTGCTCGCCTCGCCCCAGGCCGGGTTCATCACCGGACAGACATGGGTCATCGACGGAGGCGTCACACGCTAGACGGAACGCGCGCGGAGGGTGCCGGCATGGGACGGCCTCCTTCCCTCCCTCGGGCCGCCGAAAGACATCCCCCAGAGAGCCGGCCGCATGCGGGAGGGGACACCTCCCGACACCTCCTGATGCTTCCGCTTATGGTCTGCGCACCGCCGCCGACCTGGATAAATCGTCAATCTGTGAAGGTCCTGTTCGGGATGCGCAGACTCTCCTGGCCAACCCTTGCGGGCGCTCCTCGCCATGCCGTAACTACGTGCCTCATGAACTTGTTCAGCCGCAGCTCCTCCCCCCGGCACACGGTGACGCAGCCGGATCCGGTGGCGGTGGTCCCCGACACCGCCGTCCAGCCGGATCCCGCCCTGGCGGCTCTCACCGGAGACTGGATGGTCGATCCCGCGCACAGCAGGATCGGGTTCTCCGTGCGGCACGCCATGGTGACGACCGTGCGGGGCTGCTTCCTGCAGTACCAGAGCAGCCTCTATTTCGACGGCCGGAGGCCGGCCCGCTCCCGGGCCGAGATCGTCATGTCGACCGCGAGCATCGACACCGGTGTCGAACAGCGCGACGGCCACCTGGTCGGCCGTGACTTCCTGGACTCGGCGCGGTACCCGCACATGACGTTCAGGAGCACGGACGTGGAACTGGCGAGCAAGGACGTCTACCGCATGACCGGCGACCTCACCATCAAGAGCGTCACCCGCCCCGTCGTTCTGGAGCTCACCTACATCGGTCATGTCGTCGACCCGTTCGGTTACGAGCGCGTCGGCTTCGACGGCACCACCACCATCAACCGTTCCGACTGGGGCCTGACCTACAACACCAGGCTCGCCGAGGGCGGGGCCATGGTGAGTGAGAAGGTCCGCCTTCAGTTCGACATCGCCGCGATCCGTACGGACTTCACCGGCTCCACCGGCTGAGGGGACCGTGGTCCCGCCGGCCCGTCCGCGCAGTGGGCGTCCCGCAGCCGCCGGTATCCGGGGACCTGGGCGACCGCCAGCAGTGCGGCCCAGCGCGCCGCGTCGTGCTCGATGTCCCGCGCCACTCGCCGGCGTGCCGCGTCGTCCCGGGCGTCCGTCAGCCGCCGGGCGTGCACCCAGGCCTGTTCGCGCCATACACGCAGCAGTTGCGTGACGGTGAGGCCGGCGACCGGGTTCCACCGGTCGTCGGCCAGGCCGGCCACGGGGTCGTAGCGCCGGGCGACCTGCCGTACCCCGGGCCCGTAGGCGCGTTCCAGCACCGACTGGAACCGGTCGTAGTCCGGCTTGCGGGAGGTGCCGTCGGGGCGGGTCGTACCGAGCCGGGCGAGGACGTACGGCATGTCGCGCTGGATGTGCGCGTTGGCTCCCAGCAGTACGTCCTGTCCCGCGTTCGCGTCGCCCGACCGGGCCGTGTCGAACGCGATCCGCCAGGCGCGGGGCACGGGTGAGCCGGCGCGGTCCGCCCGGTGGGCGGCGAGGTAGAGGCCGACGAAGCCCGTGTTCAGGTCGCCCGCCAGCCAGGACGGTTCCTCGAACGCGCCGGGCCGCCGGACGGCGGCCGCCAGCGCCTGCTGGACGGAGACGTAGACGGTGGCGAACGGCGCGCGGTGATCGCACCCGAGCTCGTCACGCAGGCGCACCAGCACGCGCTCGGCCTCGTCGACGCAGCCGGACACCGGGCCGTCACAGCGCGGGTACGACCGGGACTCCCTCACGTCGCCCGCCCCCGCGGGCACCGCCGGCGCCATGACCAGCGCACACGCCACCGCCCACGCACCCACCACCCTCAAGTACGCCGACCACCGCACGATCACGCCCCCCGTTCGCCCGCCCACCGCGCTCACACGTCAAGCGGACAACGACCGGCTCCAGGGCGGAGTTATGCCCCGGAGCCGGTCCGGAAGGTGCGGCAACGCATCGATGCACCGATGCGACGACGTATCGACGCCTCAGAGGGCCGGGAACCCGCTCGGCAGCTGGTCCAGGGTGTCCTGGAACTCGTCGGCGGGTACGGCCTCGCGCAGCGTCATGCAGACCGCCGCGACACCTCGGCGCGCCACGGTCTCGTCGGTGTCCGCACGTCCGCACACCCGCCGCACGAACTCGTCGGTGTCGAAGCTCTGTCCCAGGTCGACCGGCGGCATCAGAGGCGGTGCCAGCTCCGCGGGCAGGTACTCCGCCAGATCCGTCGCCTGGCCGGCCGTGATCCGCTCCGCGAGCGTCATCATCGTGGCCCGGGTCAGCGCCGCCGCCTGCTGCTCCGGCACATCGGCCCGCTGGGCGACGAGCAGGACGAACTCGTCGTACTCCATGGCGACTCCTCATCGACGTGTTGCCGGGTCGGGCGTCCAGTCTGCACGCGGGTGCGCCGGCCCGCGCGCCGAGCGGACGGCCGGCACCGGCGGCGCTGCTCAGGAGTTGCGGCTCCCTGGCCGGGGCGTACAGTCCGAAGCGGGTACGTAGATCCCCCACCGCACGCAGCAGCACGCGAAGGAGCAGGTGGATGGGTGTGAAACGGTGGCTCGAAGCATGGCCGGTGTACCGGCAGCTCACCGGCACGGATCCCCTCGGGCGCGGCAAGGCGGCCCAGTCCGCGCGCTCCGCGGGGCTCGCGCCCCGGACGGAGGGGGCCGACCGGGTGGCGGACTCCGTCTGCCCGTACTGTGCGGTGGGCTGCGCGCAGCGCGTGTACGTGAAGGACGAGCGGGTCGTCCAGATCGAGGGCAACCCGGACAGTCCGATCTCGCGCGGCCGGCTGTGCCCGAAGGGCTCGGCCAGCAAGCAGCTCGTCACCGGCCCGCACCGCGAGCGGAAGGTGCGCTACCGGCCGCCGTACGGCACGGAGTGGCAGGACCTGGACCTCGACACCGCCATGGACATGGTGGCCGACCGGGTGCTGGCCGCGCGCCGTAAGGGGTGGCAGGACACCGACGAGGCGGGGCGGAAGCTCCGGCGCACCATGGGAATCGCCAGCCTCGGCGGGGCCACGCTGGACAACGAGGAGAACTACCTCATCAAGAAGTTGTTCACGGCTCTCGGGGCGTTGCAGGTCGAGAACCAGGCGCGTATTTGACACTCCGCCACGGTTCCCGGTCTGGGAGCCTCGTTCGGGCGCGGCGGCGCCACCGACTACCAGCAGGACCTGGTCAACACCGACTGCATCGTCATCATGGGCTCCAACATGGCCGAGGCCCATCCGGTGGGGTTCCAGTGGGTGATGGAGGCGAAGGCGCGCGGCGCCCGGGTCATCCACATCGACCCGCGGTTCACGCGGACCAGTGCCCACGCCGACCAGCACGTCACGCTGCGGGCCGGCACCGACATCGCCTTCCTCGGCGGGGTGATCAACCACATCCTCTCCCAGGGCCTGGACTTCCGGGAGTACGTGCGGGCGTACACCAACGCGTCCTTCCTGCTGAGCGAGGACTACCGGGACACCGAGGACCTGGACGGGCTGTTCAGCGGGTACGACCCGCACACCGGCGCGTACGACACCGCCAGCTGGACCTACGAGAGCGTGCAGGCGGCGGAGCACCCGAGCCACCAGGACATGGAGCAGTCCGCGCCGTACCGGCACGGCGCCGCCGGGCCGACCGTCGAAGGCACCGACCGCGACATCGCGGCCGATCCGAGCCTTGCGCATCCCCGCTGTGTCTTCCAGGTCCTCAAGCGGCACTACGCGCGCTACACCCCGGAGATGGTGGAGCGGATCTGCGGGGTCCCCCGGGAACTGTTCCTCGACGTGTGCCGCGCCTGGACGGCGAACTCCGGCCGGAAGCACACCACCGCGCTCGTGTACAGCGTCGGCTGGACGCAGCACTCCGTCGGCGCCCAGTACATCCGGGCCGGGGCGATCGTCCAGCTGCTGCTGGGCAACATCGGCCGTCCGGGCGGCGGGATCTACGCGCTGCGCGGGCACGCCAGCATCCAGGGCTCCACCGACATCCCGACCCTGTTCAACCTGCTGCCCGGCTACCTCCCGATGCCGGACACCGGCCATGAGGACCTGGCCGCCTACGTGGACGCCATCGGCCCGCACCACGCGAAGGGGTACTGGGGTCACGCCGACGCGTACACGGTCTCGCTGCTCAAGGAGTACTGGGGCGAGGCGGCGACCGCGGAGAACGACTACTGCTTCGACTACCTGCCGCGCATCAACGGCGACCACGGCACCTACCGCACCGTGATGGACATGGTGGAGGGCAAGGTCTCCGGCTACTTCCTGCTCGGCCAGAACCCGGCCGTCGGCTCGGCCCACGGCCGGCTGCAGCGCCTGGGCATGGCCAATCTGGACTGGCTGGTCGTCCGTGACATCACGATGATCGAGAGCGCCACGTTCTGGAAGGACGCGCCCGAGATCGAGACCGGGGAGATCGCCGCCGACCGCTGCCGTACGGAGGTGTTCTTCTTCCCCGCCGCCGCGCACGTGGAGAAGTCCGGCACCTTCACCCAGACCCAGCGGATGCTGCAGTGGCGGGACCAGGCCGTCGAACCGGCCGGTGACCAGCGTTCGGAGCTGTGGTTCTTCCACCAGCTCGGCCGGCGGCTGAAGGAGAAGCTGGCCGGTTCGGCGGACGAGCGCGACCGTCCCCTCCTCGACCTCGCCTGGGACTACCGGATGGAGGGCGACGAACCGGACCCCGCCGACGTGCTGCGGCACATCAACGGCATCGACCTGGCCACCGGACGGACCGTCGGCGGCTACACCGACCTCAAGGCGGACGGCAGCACCTCCTGCGGCTGCTGGATCTACAGCGGGGTGTACGCGGACGAGGTCAACCAGGCCCGGCGGCGCAGACCCCGCTTCGAGCAGGGCCCGTACGACGCGGAGTGGGGCTGGACCTGGCCGATGAACCGGCGGGTGCTCTACAACCGTGCCTCGGCGGACCCCGAAGGACGGCCCTGGAGCGAACGCAAGGCCCTGATCTGGTGGGACGAGGAGAAGGCCGAGTGGACCGGGAACGACGTCCCGGACTTCGAGCGGACCAAGCCGCCCCACTACCGGCCGCCCGACGGGGCGTCGGGGCCCGAGGCGCTGCGCGGCGACGACGCGTTCATCATGATGACGGACGGCAAGGCGTGGCTGTTCGCCCCGTCCGGGGTGGTGGACGGCCCGCTGCCCACCCACTACGAGCCGCACGAGTCACCCGTGCGGAACCTCCTGTACGGCCAGCAGGGAAACCCGGTGCGGAAGGTGTACGGGCGTCCCGACAATCCGTCCAACCCCGCCCCGCCCGAGGCGCACGGCGAGGTGTTCCCGTACGTGTTCACCGCGGCGCGGCTCACCGAGCACCACACCGCGGGCGGCATGAGCCGGCAGCTGCCGTATCTGGCGGAGCTCCAGCCGGAGCTGTTCGTGGAGGTGTCACCGGAACTGGCGGCCGAACGCGGCCTGGTGCACCTGGACTGGGCGCACGTGATCACCTCCCGGACCGCGGTGGAGGCCCGGGTGTGCGTCACCGACCGGATGGCACCGCTGCGGATCGACGGGCGGACCGTCCACCAGGTCTGGATGCCGTACCACTGGGGGAACACCGGGCTGGTCACCGGCGACGTGGTCAACGACCTGATCGGGGTGGTGGCCGACCCCAACGTGCTCATCCAGGAGAGCAAGGTGCTGACCTGCGACGTCCGTCCCGGGCGCCGGCCGCGGGGCCCGGCGCTGCTGGAGTACGTCCGTGACTACCGCCGCCGGGCCGGCATCACCCCCGAGACCGGCACCCGCATCATGACGGCCGGCGAGGGCGACGGTCCGCCGCACACCGAACCCGGTCCACCACAGGAGTCACCATGACGCGCGAGCACGGCAACAGCTTCTACGGGCCGCTCGACGACCCCGCCGCCGACGCCGGCCACCTCGACCACCCGCCGCGGGTGGGCTTCTTCACCGACACCTCGGTCTGCATCGGCTGCAAGGCGTGCGAGGTGGCCTGCAAGGAGTGGAACGACGTGCCAGAGGACGGCCTCGGCCTGCTGGGCATGTCGTTCGACAACACCGGCATGCTCGGCGCGTCCTCCTGGCGGCATGTCGCCTTCATCGAGCAGCAGCGCCCGCTGGGCGGGCAGGACGCGGGCCTGTCCGCGCTGCCCACCGGCCCGTCCGTGACCGACGCCCAGGAGGAGGTGGTGGCGGACGCGCTGCGCGGCACGGAACGGGGCGGCGGCGAACTGGGCACCGCCCCGGTCGATCTGGGCTTCCCCTCCTTCGACCTGCCCGGCGCCGCCACGGGCGCGGAGACCCGTACGGACTTCCGCTGGCTGATGTCCTCCGACGTGTGCAAGCACTGCACCCACGCGGGCTGCCTCGACGTCTGCCCCACCGGGGCGCTGTTCCGCACCGAGTTCTCCACCGTGGTGGTGCAGCAGGACATCTGCAACGGCTGCGGCTACTGCGTGTCCGGCTGTCCGTACGGGGTGATCGACCGGCGGCCCGACGACGGCCGGGCCTGGAAGTGCACCCTGTGCTACGACCGGCTGCGCGGCGGTCTGGAACCGGCCTGCGCGAAGGCGTGCCCGACGGACTCCATCCAGTTCGGCGTGCTGGACGAACTGCGGGAGCGGGCCGACCGGCGGCTGGAGCAACTGCATGGGGCGGGGGTGGCGGAGGCCCGGCTGTACGGGCGCGACCCGGACGACGGGGTGGGCGGTGACGGCGCGTTCTTCCTCCTCCTGGACGAGCCGGAGGTGTACGGCCTGCCTCCGGATCCGGTCGTCCCCACCCGCGACCTGCCGGACATGTGGAGGTACGCGGGCGTGGCCGCCTCGGCACTGCTGGCCGCCGCGGCCGCCGTCTTCGTGGGCGGCGGAGGCCGGCGATGAGCCAGGACGACGGCATCCTGCGGGAGCCGCGCAGCGACGCGGGTGCGGCCGACATGCGGGCGCGGTCGTTCTCCTCGGGCCGGGACGGCGGGGACGGTCAGGACGGCGGAGGCGGCCGGAACGGCGGGGACCGCGGCAGTGGCCGTGGCAGCGGTGACGGCGGGGACGGGAGCCGGGAGCGGCCCGTCGTGCCGAAGGCGGAGTTCCGCTCGTACTACGGCCGGCCCGTGCTGAAGCCGCCGGTGTGGGACTGGAAGATCGCCGGTTATCTGTTCACCGGCGGGCTGTCGGCGGGCTCGGCGCTGCTCGCCGCCGGTGCCGACCTCACCGGGCGCCCGGTGCTGCGCCGGGCGTGCCGGCTGGGCAGTTCGGCCGGCCTGCTGGCCAGCATGTATCTGCTGATCGCGGACCTGGGGCGGCCCGCGCGGTTCCACCACATGCTGCGCGTCGCCAAGCCGAGCTCCCCGATGTCGGTCGGCACCTGGATCCTCGTGGCGTACGGGCCCGGCACCATGCTGGCGGCCACGGCCGAGGTGCTGCCCGCCTCCGTACGCGACACCCTGCCCGGCCGGCTGCTGCGGATCGCCGCCCGCCCGGCCGGACTGTCGTCGGCGGTCATCGCCCCGGCGGTCGCCTCGTACACGGCGGTGCTGCTCTCCCAGACCGCCGTACCGGCCTGGCACGAGGCCCACCGGCACCTGCCGTGCGTGTTCACCGGTTCGGCGGCGGCCAGCGGCGGCGGGCTCGGCATGGCCCTGGCGCCGGTGGCCGAGGCGGGCCCGGCCCGTCGGCTCGCCGCGGCCGGCGCGGCGGCCGAACTCCTCGCGTCCCGGCTGATCGACCGCCGGCCCGGCTTCGTGACCAGGGCGTACACCACCGGGCGGGCGCACCGGCTGCGCAAGGCGTCGGAGTACCTCACGCTGGGCGGCGCGGCCGTCGCGGTGACGCTCGCCCGGCGCAGCCGGACGGCCGCGGCCGCGGGCGGGCTGGCCCTGCTCGCGGGCAGCGTTCTGCAGCGCTTCGGCACGTTCGAGGCGGGCCTCGCGTCGGCGAAGGATCCCGCGTACGTCGTGGTGCCGCAGCGGGAACGTCTGAGGGAGGCCGCGGAGGCGGAAGGCCGCGAAGTGTGACGCCGGGGCGCGACGCCCGCCCCGGTACCCCGTTCGGTCAGCGGACGACCAGCCGGTGCTCGCGCGCGGGTACGAGCTCCCCGATCACCGGCGCGCCGGGCACCTCACCGGCCACCAGCAGTCCCCCCGACGTCTGCGCGTCCGCCAGCAGCAGCCGGGTCAGCTCGTCCGTACGGCCGAAGTCGGTGTGCGGGGCGACCCACGCCAGGTTGCGGTGCGTGCCGCCGCTGACGTAACCGTCCCGGGCGGCCTCCCGGGCGCCGTCGAGGAACGGGACCGCCGAGGCGTCGACCACGGCGGTCACGCCCGAGGCGCGCGCCAGCTTGTACAGGTGCCCCAGCAGTCCGAACCCGGTCACGTCGGTCGCGCACACCGCCCGCCCGGCCAGGGCCGCCCGCGCCGCGTCCCGGTTGAGCGCCACCATGGTCCGTACCGCCTGGTCGAACACCTCACCCGTGACCTTGTGCCGGTTGTTGAGGACGCCGAGGCCCAGCGGTTTGGTCAGCGACAGGGGCACGCCCGGCCGGCCGGCGTCGTTGCGCAGCAGGCGCTCCGGGTCGGCGGTTCCGGTGACCGCCATGCCGTACTTGGGTTCCGGGTCGTCGACACTGTGGCCGCCCGCGACGTGGCAGCCCGCCTCGACGGCGATGTCGAGTCCCCCGCGCAGCACCTCCCGGGCCAGTTCGAGGGGCAGGGCCGCGCGGGGCCACGCCAGCAGGTTCGTGGCGACCAGCGGGGAGCCGCCCATCGCGTAGACGTCGGACAGCGCGTTGGCGGCGGCGATCCGGCCCCAGTCGTACGGGTCGTCGACCACCGGGCCGAAGAAGTCGGCGGTGACGACGACGGCCTGTGCCCCGGCGCCGGGCCCGCCCGGCAGCCGCACCACGGCGGCGTCGTCCCCGCTGTCCAGGCCGACGAGGAGGGCGGCGCCGGTTCCGTCCGCCCGGTCCGCGGGGCGGGTGCGGCCGGTCAGTCCTGCGACGATCTCCTCCAGCTCGCCCGGCGGGATCTTGCAGGCGCAGCCGCCGCCGCGGGCGTACTGGGTCAGGCGGACGCCGCGCTGCCGGGTTGCCGTCGTCGTCATGGGTGCCTTCCTTCATCGCGGGCGTGGTGCGGCGCGGTGCGTTGACGCCCGTACCGGGCGAGGGGTTCCATGCTGTGTGCCCGGACGGCGCGGACCGCGCGGCCGCACGTCCGGCTGGGAGACGTAAAGGTGCCTGGTGGCCTTCCCGGTCTTCAAAACCGAGGTGCCCGAGCAACTCGGGCAGGCGGGTTCGATTCCCGTCCGTCTCCGCCGTCCCGCCCGTCCCGGGGACCGCCCGCCATGCGACGGCGCCCCGTTCCGTCCAGACGGACCGTGCGGCCCTGCCGGTCGAGGTGTTCCAGCAGGGGGATGACGACACGGCGGGTGGTGTCCAGGGCCCGGCGTGCCTCGCTCGCGGTGAACGGCTGCTCCAGGCGTGCGAGAACCTCCGCGGCCTGCGCGTCCGCGCCGGGAAGCAGCACGATGCCGTCGGCGATCCGCAGCAGGGCCCCCGTCGCGGCGGCCGCGGCGAGCGTACGGGCCGTCAGGCCGAGTCGCTCCAGCCGTTCGGTCTCGGGGGCACGGAACGGCGCCCGGGCCAGCTCCGCCCGCACCGCTGCGACGGCTGCCTCGACGGGCGGCAGGAGGACGGGGCGGGACCGGCTGCCGTAGATCCGTCCCGCACGCCCGCGCAGCCGGGGGTCCGCCGCCAGCAGCGCCTCGACGAGACAGCGCTCGGGCAGGCCGAGCGCCTGCCGGGCGGCTTCCAGCGGGAGGCCCGGCTCCAGGGGACGGCGGGCGGCGTGCTCCTCCACGGCGCGGCGCAGCCCGTCGCGCAGGGCGGCCCAGTGGGCCGGGTCGGCCAGCCACTCCCCGGCGACCGGGGTGGCCCCGTCCGGTGGGCGCACCCCCATGGCGAGCAGTTCGCCGCTGCGCACCAGGCGTCGCCGGCGTACCTCCGCGGCCGCGTCGGGCGGTCCGCTCAGCGCGTCGAGTGCACGTGCGCGGGCCGCGGCCGAGCCGCGCCGGCTGAGCGACGGCGGTCGTACGTCCAGGACGGTGGCCCCGGCGGGGATGTGATGGCGTCCCGGGTCGCGCAGCAGCGCCCGGTCGGCGATCCGCAGCGGCAGCGGGCGGGCGAGCCGCAGCCGGGCGGTGTCCCCGCCCAGCGGACGGACCGTCACCGGGACGGCGGCGGAGCCGATGTGCAGGGTCAGGTGCCGTGGCAGGTCGCGGGCCGTGACGCCGTCGCTCAGGCCGTCGCTCACGCCGCCGCCGTGACGGTCGCGGTGCCCGTCGCCGTAGCGGTCACGGTGCCCGTCGCCATGCGGGACATGGCCGCCGTCTCCGTGCGGGACGTGGCCGCCGTCTCCGTGCGGGCCGCCACGCCCGTCGCCGTGCGGGTCACGGCAGCCCCCGCCGCCCAGCCGGACGTCCACCGTGTCGGTGGTCAGCCACCGGCCCGGGGTGAGCAGCGCGTCTCCGCGGCGCAGCGTCGCGGCGCCAGGTCCGTGCAGGTTGACCGCCACCCGGGCGACCGCGCCCACCTCCGGCCGGGGCTCCTTGAGCGTCTGGAGGCCCCGTACGCGCAACGGCCGTCCGCCGTCGGCCGACTGGAGACGGTCGCCGACGCGGAGCGTGCCCGCGCCCAGGGTGCCGGTGACGACCGTGCCCCGGCCGCGCACCGTGAAGACGCGGTCGGCCCACAGCCGTACGTCCGCGGCGGTGTCAGGGGCGGGCAGCGCGCGGGCCAGCCGGGTCAGGGCCGTGCGCAGGTCGTCCATCCCGGCACCGGTCACCGCGCTCACCGCCACGCACTCGACGGCTCCCAGCGAGGAGTCCGCGAGCCGGGCCAGCGCCTCCTCCCGTACCGCCGCCGGGTCCGCCAGATCGCTGCGGGAGACGGCGAGCACCCCGTGGCGGACGCCGAGCGCGTCGAGGACCGCGAGGTGCTCCTCCGACTGCGGTTGCCAGCCCTGGTCCGCGGCGACCACGAACAGCACGGCCGGGACCGGTCCGACACCGGCGAGCATGTTCCCGACCAGCCGCTCGTGGCCCGGTACGTCGACGAAGGCCAGGTCGCCGGCGCCGGGCAGCCGGGTCCACACGAAGCCCAGGTCCAGGGTCATGCCGCGGCGCCGTTCCTCGGCCCACCGGTCGGGTTCCATCCCGGTCAGGGCGCGCAGCAGGGCCGACTTGCCGTGGTCGACGTGTCCCGCGGTGGCGATGACGTGCACGCTCGGGTCACCGCCCGCTGCCGTCGGGTGCGTCGGCGGGTACGGGGCCCGCCCGGTGCGCCGCCCGGTACGCCTGCCGGACGGCGGCCGCGAGCGCGGCGTCCTCGGTCTCCGGCACCGCGCGCAGATCCAGCAGGCAGCGTCCGCCCTCGACCCTGCCCATGACCGCGGGCGTCACCCGGCGCAGCGGGCCCGCGCAGGACACGGGCAGCGACACCGCGGCGCTCGGCAGGGTCACACCGGGCGCACCGCCGCCACCGATCACCGCCTCGCTGTCCACCGCCCGGCAGTCCAGCCCGTGCCGGCGCAACCGTTCGGCGAGCCGCTCGGCCCGCTCCCGGAGCTGTCCGGGCCGTGCGTGCAGCGCGGCGTGGACCGGAGGCGCGGGCCCCCGCAGGGTCGCCTCCAGCGCGGCCAGGGTCAGCTTGTCCACGCGGAGCGCCCGTGCGAGGGGGTGGCGGGTGAGCCGCCGCACCAGGTCGGCGCGCCCCAGCAGGAGGCCGCACTGCGGGCCGCCGAGCAGTTTGTCACCGCTGGCGGTCACCAGGGACGCACCGGCGCGCAGCCAGGTGGTCGCGTCCGGCTCGTCCGGGAGCACCGGTTCGGGGGCCGGCAGGCCGGAGCCGAGGTCGGCGACCACGGGCACGTCCAGCCGGGAGAGTTCGGCGATGCCGACGTCGCGGGTGAAGCCGGTGACACGGAAGTTGGAGGGGTGCACCTTGAGCACGAACCCGGTCTCCGGTGTCACGGCCGCGGCGTAGTCCGCGAGGGAGGTGCGGTTGGTCGTACCGACCTCCCTCAGCCGGGCGCCGGTGCTCACCAGCAGGTCCGGCAGCCGGAAGCCGTCCCCGATCTCCACCATCTCGCCCCGGCTGACGACGATGTCCCGGCCCCGCGCCAGCGCGGTCGCCGCCAGCACCAGCGCCGCCGCGCCGTTGTTGACCACGTGCGCGGCCTCGGCGAGCGGCACCCGCTCCAGCAGTGCCTCGACCGCCGGCCGGCCGCGCCGTGACCGCAGGCCCGTGGCCAGGTCGAGTTCGACGTCCGCCGTTCCGCTGGCGGCGAGCACGGCCTCGCGCGCCGCCGCGGACAGCGGGGCCCGGCCCAGGTTGGTATGGACCAGCACTCCGGTCGCGTTGATCACCGGGCGCAGTTGGGAGGCCGTGGCGGGCAGCGCGGCCACCGCCTGTTCGGCGACCTCGTGGGGAGGGATCTCACCGGCCCGGGCCCGCTCCTGCACACCGGCGAGCACCGCCTTCACGAGCCTGCGCCCCAGCCGGTCCGCGGCCGCGGCGAGCCGGGGGTCGGCGAGGGTGACGTCGGTACGGGGCAGGTGGCGCCGTGCGTCGCCCGGCAGGGCCGAGGGCCGGGGGGTCGGGGTGTGGGGGGTCGGGGTGTGGGGACTTTCCATCTGCTGCGCCTTCGCTTCCGGGTCCCCCGCCCAGCGCGGTCAGCGTACGGCCGGAACGAGGTCCGGTGACGCAGCCACACCGGGCGGCGGCCCGGCGACGGGCACCCGGCCACCGTCCGGCCCCACCTTCCGCGGCTGCGGCTTCAGTGCTCCGCCCGCGCCTCCGGAAGTGCGCGCCCGTACGCGAGCAGCAGGAGTTCCTGAGCGGGGCGCGCCACCCGGCTGCCGGTCCCGTACGACCACTCCAGATCGGTGGCTCGCAGTTCGACGTCCGCGAGGTCCGCTCCGAAGAAGCGCAGCGTCCGCGGGGCGACGGTGCCCAGGACGATCCGCAGGCGTTCCTCCGGGACCTCGCGCCCGAGGCCGAGCGCGACCGTGATGTCCAGCCCGTGCACCACGTCGTGCCCGAGTGCCGCCGCCAGGCCGCCCACCGGCGGCCTCCAGGGGTGACGGGCGTTGTCGCGCAGTGCCGCGGCGAGTTGCCGGGGGGTGAGGGCGACGGCGTCCCGGCGCGCGAGACGGTCGGTCATCCGGTGCAGGCTGCCTCCGGCCCGGACCAGTTCCAGCGCCGTCCTGCCGAACGCGTACCGGAAGCCCATGCTCATGTGCGCGGCGACCTCCCGTACCCGCCATCCACCGCACAGGCTCGGCGCGTCCCACTGACGTTCCGTCAGTCCGTCATGGACCTGAGGCAGTTGCAGTACTTCGTCGCAGTGGCCGAGGAGGCCAGCTTCACCCGGGCGGCGGGCCGGGTGAACATCAGCCAGTCCGGGGTCAGTGCCCAGATCCGTCAGCTGGAACGGGAGCTCGGGGCCGAGCTGTTCGACCGTTCCGCGCGTACCGTCACCCTCACCGCCGCCGGACGGGCCGCCCTCGGACACGCCCGCGCCGCGCTCGCCGCCGCCCACGGGGTCGGCCAGGCGGTGGGCGAGGTGACCGGGCTGCTCCGTGGCCGCCTGACCGTCGGAATGGTCATCGGCTGCACCCTCACAGCGCTGTTCGACGCGCTCGCCGCATTCCACGCGGCACATCCCGGCGTGGAGATCTCGCTGCTGGAGGACCACTCCGACCGGCTCGTCGAGGCGGTGCGCGCCGGCACCGTCGACCTGGCCGTCGCCGGAACGACGAGTACCGCCGCCCTCGACGGGCTCGACACCCTGACCGTCATCAGCGAGCGGCTGGCCGTCGCGGTCCCGCCCGGGCACCCGCTGGCGGCAGCGGACCGGGTCGCTCTGCGCGATGTGACCCGCCACCCGATCGTGTGCATGCCGCCCGGTACGGGGTTGCGTACGCTCCTCGACGAGGCCTGTGCCGCCCAGCGGCTCCAGCCGGCGATCACGCTGCAGGCCAGCGCCGCGGACGCCGTCGCGGACCTCGCCGCCCGCGGCCTCGCCGTCGCCGTCCTCAGCGAATCGATGGCCCTGGCCCACCGGGACCGCCTCACCACCCGACTCATCGAGGACGTCACCGAGCCCGCGCTGCTCAGCCTCCTCTGGCGGAACACACCCCATCCCGCGGTACATGCGTTGCTGGTGCACAGCCGACACGCGTTCACCGCACCGGCCGCCGGGCCGGCCGCGACCGCCGGACGAGAGGGAGCGCTCCGGCCACGGACGACTACCACCGCGGCGTCCGGCTGACCGCTGCTGGGGCGTCAGTGACTCGGCGCGACGGGCGCACGCATGGCGGCATGTCTCGTTATCCGGTGGTGCCGGGTGCTCGCAGAAGCGAAGGTTCATGGCGGACGCAAGAGTTCCCGGAGGAGATGGAGCACTGATGTCCGTAATCGCGACGACGTTCCTGGCTGTGGCGGTGGCGAGCTTCCCGACCGGGGGCACGCACCACCCGAGCGTGGTCGTCCATGAGCGTTTCGGGGTCTCGTCCGAGGCCGCCGTCACCTACGACCGGTCCTCCGTGCCGAAGGGGAGCCGCATCGTGGTGGCGGAGTGGTTGAACAGGGACGGCACGACCACCTTCGACATCGGTCTGAAGGGCCTCGATCCGAACCGCACCTACGGTGCGCACGTCCACATCAAGCCGTGCGGACCGAAACCGGAGGACGCCGGGCCGCACTACCAGAACGTCGTGGATCCGAAGCAGCCCTCCGTGGACCCGGCCTACGCCAACCGCAAGAACGAGGTGTGGCTCGACTTCACCACGGACTCGGACGGTGACGGCGGCGCCCGGTCCACGGTCGACTGGCGCCTCCGCAGCAGCAAGGCCCGCTCCGTGGTGATCCACGAGCACGCCACGATGACCGCCCCCGGTCACGCGGGCATGGCCGGAGACCGGCTGGCCTGCGTCACCGTGCCCTTCGAGTGAACCGTTCGGACGGGCCCCTCGAGTGAGCCCTTCATGTGAGTTCTTCGAGTGAATTAGTCGAGTGAGTTCGTCGAGTGAGTTCTTCGGCTGACCGGATGCCGGAGTCCGGCGGGGCGACCGCGGGTCCGCCCGGAGGCGGGCACCACGCAGGTGCGTGGACGAACGCGGTCGTCCCGATCGAGGGCCTCGTGCCGGCCGGGACCTTCACCGGATCCGCCGGCATCCCCCGGCGGGCTACTCACCGTCGGTGCCGCAGACGTGGTGGGGCGCCTTGTCCGGAAGATATGTGGAGCGTTCCTGACGGGTGAGCTCGCGGTGCACCTCGCGGCAGACCGTACGGATCGCCTCGCCCGGCTCGGTGGGTGGTGCCGTGTTCCACAGGCGGATGTCGTCCTGACTCCCGACTGCCAGGGTCCGCCCGTCCGGGCTGAACGCCAGCGAAGTGATGTCACCGCTGTCGGCCAGCGTGGTGCGTTTCTCACCGGTGGCCACGTCCCAGAGCGCTATCCGGCCGTCCTCGTCGCCGGTGGCCAGAGCGCGGCTGTCCGGGCTGAACGCCATGATGTCCGTGTCCTCACCGGGCAGGGTTCGCGAAGCCTCGCCCGTCGTCGCATCCCACAGCCGCACCAGGCGCCTGTCGAAAGTGGCCAGGACACGGCCGTCCGGACTGAACTGTCCAGCCCTTGCCGACCCCACATCATCATCGCCGGCCATGGTTCGACGCACCTTGCCGGTGTCCGCGTCCCACAGTCGGATCGCCTCCTCGTCGGTGGTGACCAGGGTGCCGCCGTCCGTCGGACTGAACGACGGATATGTCGTGCCCTTGGTGGGCAGCGTCCGAAGGGCCTCACCGGTGGTCACGTCCCACAGCCGGACGCCCTTCTCGTCGTCGGTGGTGGCCAGGGTGCCGCCGTCCGGGCTGAACGTATGACCTGTCGTGCGCTCGGCGGGCAGGGTGTGCAGGAGCTCGCCCGTCGTCGCATCCCACAGCCGGATCCCGCCCTCCCGGCCTCCGGTGGCCAGGGTCCGGCCGTCCGGGCTGAGCTTCTCGATCCACCGGTCCGTGGGCAGGGTCCGGCGGATCTTGAACGTGGTCGCGTCCCACAGCCGGACCACGTCCTTCCTGACGGCGACGGCCAGGGTGCGGCCGTTCCGGCTGAGCTCCATGTACACCCTGCCTTCACCGGTGTCGGCCAGGGTGCGGAGGGTCTTGGCGGTGGCCACGTCCCACAGCCGGACCCGGCCGCTGCCATCGCCGGTGATCAAGGTGCGGCCGTCGGAGCTGAACGTCAGCCTCACGTACGCGGCACCGCTGACCAGATGACGCCGGCCGGGCAGCGCGGCGGCCGCACGAAGGCTGACGATCGCCTCGTCCGTCCGGCTGGCCCGGTAGGCGTGCAGGGCCAGGAGGGAGGCCAGCTCCTGCTCGGTGCCCATGAGTTCGAGGGCCTCTTCGGCGAGCTTTCGGGAGAGCTCGGCCTGCGCCGCGTCGGCCATCCGGCGGCCCCGGGTCTCGCTGGTGTCGTACTGCATCCAGGCGAAGACACCCGCCGTCAGCACGACGGCCAGCAGCACGGAGATGATGACGGTGAACCGGCGCTGGCGGCGGGCGGCGCGGACGGCGGCACGCTGCTCCCGGTCGCGCGCGATGACGCCCGCGGTGAGGAACTCGTCCTCCAGTGAGGTGAGTTCGCTCCGGCGGGCCGCGGCGGGGAAGGCCTGCTCGGCCACGGCCAGCCGGGTGCCGCGGTACAGCGCGTCCGGATCACGGTCCAGACCTTGCCAGGTGGTGGCGGCATCGGTGAGCTGGCGATGGACGCGCAGCCGGGCGCGTTCGGCGTCGAGCCAGCCGCCCAGGCGGGGCCAGGCGGTGATCAGCGCCTCATGAGCGAGATCGACCACCCCGTCGTCCACGGTGATCAGGCGGGCGCGGGTGAGGCGCTCCAGGACGGTAATGGCGTCGGCGACGTCACCGAGATCGAGTTCGGTGCGAGGCGTGGGACGGCGGGTGTCGGGCGTGCCGTCGCCGGGGGTGATCAGACGCAGCAGGAGAGGGCGGGCGAGGGCGGCTTGCTCCGGGGTGAGGCCGGTGTAGCAGTTCTCGGCGGTGCGGGCGATGGCGCCGTGCAGCCCTCCCACGGCGGTGTAGGCGGCCTCGGTCAGGGCTCTGCCCTGGCGTCGGCGCCATGTCTCCAGCAGGGCGTGGGACATCAGCGGCAGCCCGCCGGGTTCGCCCTCCACCTCGGCGAGCAGCCGGGCCGTCAGGGACCGCTCCACGATCAGCCCGGCGGCCTGGGCGGGGCCGACGATCGCCTGGCGCAGTTCGTCCCGGTCCATCGGGCCGACCAGCAGCAGGGTGCCCCGCAGGGCGGCGGCGAGTTCCGGGTGCTGGGCGCAGCGGCCCAGGAAGTCCGCGCGCACGGCGACGACCACCCGCAGCCGGCTGCCCGGGTCGCGGGCGGCCAGCAGCCGGCCGAGGAACCGGGACCGCTCCTCCGGGTCGGTGCACAGCGTGAAGACCTCCTCGAACTGGTCGACCACCACCACGGTGTCCCCGGCGGTGTCCTCCTGCGCGACCAGCGCTGCGGCGTGGGTGCGGGCGGGGCGGGCGCCCGGGGTGAGGATGCGCAGTGCGGCGGGACGCAGCTCCGGGGTGTTCTCGTGCCGCAGGGCGGGCAGCAGGCCCGCGCGCAACAGCGAGGACTTGCCGCTGCCCGAAGGTCCGAAGAGCGCCGTGAACCGTTCCCGGCGGACCAGTCCCAGCACGTCCTCGATCAGCTGGTCACGGCCGAAGAACAGGTCCGCGTCCCCGATGTCGTACCGGGCCAGCCCCCGGTACGGCGGCTCCGCGTCGTCCGCGGCCGGGAGAGCCGCGGCCGAGGCGGCCGCGGTCCGCCAGCGCGCTTCCCACTCCTCCGGGTCGGCACCGCAGGCGGTGACGTAGGCCAGCGTGACCGGCAGCGACGGCAGCCGCTCCCCGGCGGCCGCCTCGGAGAGGGTGCTGGCCGAGTACCCGGCCTTCTGCGCCAGCGCCCGGTAGGTCGGCTGCCCGGCCTCCTGCCGCACGGCCCGCAACGCCCAGGCGAAGGCCTGCACCGGCCCGGCGTCCGGATCGAGCGGCTTCTCCTGACGTGCCATGCTCGCCTCCCCCCGAGGCGCAGCATGCCCTCACCGTCAGGCTAGACAGCCGTACACGGCACCGGCCAGCCACAGGCGCCCGGGCACGGCCCGTCGTACCGTCCGCGCCGCCCGCCGCCCGCGCCCCGATCCCGTCCACCGCGTACGCCGGCGATGCGAGCGAGGACGGACCGCCCGCCGGTGGCCGGAGCCTCCTGGCCTGCTCGTACCGGAGAACCGACGACCCGGCGGCGCCCGGCCGGGGACGCGCTGCCCGCGAGCTCTTCGAGAAATCGCTCGTCCTGCGGAACGACCTCGGCCCGCCCCGCCGGAGAACGGGACCTCCGCCCGGCGCGCCGGGCCCGCTACCTCGCCCGGGCGTCCGGTCCTGCGCTCCCGGTCGACACCGTCCTCCGGACGGCCGCCGACGGCACCTACGACCGAGGGGTCAGTCATATGTCGGCACAGCCATGTATCGACTTGCCGGTGTGTCGCTTCAGCTCTGTGTTGCTCGGTTCTGTCATCGCCTCATCGACTCATCGCCTCATCGACTCGGGGTGACGAACCCGTCCAGCAGCGACAGAGCCCGCCGGGTGAGCTCGGGCACGACATACGCGTCCTGTCCCGGCACCTCGTGCACGAGGTGGACGTCGACCAGGTACTCCAGGAGCGTCTCGTCGTCCTCACCGCCGAGCGGCGGCGCGGTCACCTCGTGGAGATGCCAGCGGGAGGGCTCGCGGCCGGCCAGCCGGTGGAGCAACCAGCGGTGCGGGTGCGGCAGATGGTGATAGCTGGAGGCAATAGTACTCATCAGGGACTGCGTGCCCGTCAGGGACTGCGTACCCGTCACCGGAGACTGCGTGCCCGTCACCCGCGACTGCGTGCCCGCCGGGAGCCGGAGCAGCAGCCCGGGATCGTTGCGCAGTCGCTCCACCAGCCGGGCCACGGACCGGCCGGGCCGGCCCGCGAGGTGTCCCGCCACGGCCCGTACGGCCAGCGGCAGCCCCTCGCACATCCCCAGCAACTCGTCCCTGGCCACCGCCTCGTCCTGCCGGAGGCGGACACCGGTGACCCGGTCGTACAGCGTCCGGGCCTCGCCGCCGGACAGCGCGCTGAGCACGATCTCCCGGCCGGCGGAGAGACTGTGCGCGCGACAACGGCTGGTGGCGATCACCGCACAGCCCGGCCCGCCCGGCATGAGGGCGCGCAGCTGGGAGGCGGCGAGCACATCGTCGACCACGACCAGCACGCGCCGGTCGGCGGTCCAGTCACGGAACAGGCGGCTGAGCTCGTCCAGTCCACCGGGCAGCGTCTCCCGTCCCGTCCCGCAGGCGCTGAGGCCGGCCGCGAGCATGTCGGCGAGCTGGGCGGATCCTTCGTTCACCGTGGACAGGTCGATGAACAACCGGCCGTCAGGAAAGTGCTGCCGCGCCCTGTGGGCGGCGCGGACGGCGAGAGCGGTCTTGCCCATGCCCGGGGGGCCGTGGACCTCGGCCACGCGCACGCCCGTGCCGGACCGGCTGCCGAGAAAGGTCTCCAGTCGGGCGACCTCCGTCGTACGGCCCACGAAGTCCACCGGATCGGCCGGCAGCTGCGCGGGTCCCGGCGGACAGGAACGGACGGCCGGGTGGACGGCCGGATGGACCGCCGGGCGGCTCACGACGGGATGGGCCCCGGCCCGTTCGTGACGGCGCCCGTCGTCCCCGAGGATGCGCCGGCGCAGGTCCTGGAGCTCCGCCGAGGGCTCGACGCCCAGTTCGTCGACGAGCCGGGTGCGCAGGTCACGGAAGACGGCGAGGGCTTCGGGCCGGTGGCCACTGCGGTACAGCGCCTGCATGAGCTGGCCGGTGAAGGTCTCATGGAGGGGGTGGGCACGGACGGCGGCCGAGAGGGCGTCCACGACGGTCTGAGGGCGGCCGAGCCGCAGCTCGAGGCCGCACCACTGCGCCAGTGTGTGCCGGCGCCGCTCCTCCAGCTGGGTGGCCCAGGCGGACAGCCTCCGTCCCGTCGGAACGTCCACGAGTGCCCGTCCCCGCCAGACGGCGAGTGCCTCCCCGATGCTGCGGGCGGCCGCCTCAAGGGCACCGCCTCGGTGCTCCGACTGCCCCTTGTGGACCAAGTGCTCGAACCGGTAGGCATCGACCGCGTGACTTGTGCCCAGTCGCAGCTCGTACCCTCCGGCCCCGGTCAGCAGCGCGGGCAGCCGCTGGTGCGGAACCGGACCGGAGCCGCCACCGCCCTCAACGGTGGCCAGCCCGAGCTCTCGGCAGAGTTGGTGCGTATAGGTGCGCAATGTGGTCGCAGCGGTGGGAGGCGGCTGTTCCGGCCACAGTTCCTCATACAGATGACCGAGGCTGACCGGCGAGTTCGCGTTGAGAACCAGGAGGGCCAGCACCTGCCGGAGTTTCGGTGCGGAGGGGGTGGCGTCCTTTCCGTCCCGGCGTACTCGCAGGGAACCCAACAGGTCGAGTTCCATCACCCTTACCCCCGGTGTCCGGCGCTCCGGGCCGACCGCCCGGCATCGATGGCACCGAGTCCACCACCTGGGTGGTTGATGGGCAGCCCTGCCCGGACGGCCGGTCAAGGAAGGCGACGGCCGCGGAGGGGGCCCTCCGCGTCTTCGCGTAGCGGGCACGGGGATTGATTGGCGAGTGCTTCGGCCTCGCCAATCAATCGGTGGACGGCCCCGGCCGGGTCATACGGCCCGGACGGCCCGCCGACCCGGCTGACCCTGTCGGCCCGGACGGCCCGACTGACCCGGTCGACCCGAACGGCCTGCCGACCCGTACGGATCAACTCCGCACGCCGCGCACGGCCGGCTGTCCGACCCTGGAGGAGGGCGTACCGAGCGCCTCCGCCCGGTACGCAGTGGAGCAGGGCAGTGGGGGAAGGGCAGTGGAGCAGGGGGAAGGGCAGCGGAGAAGGGCATCTGATGACCGCGTACGGCTACCACGCCTCGCACGAGCAGTTCCCTCCGTCCGAGCTGCTCGCCCTGGTCCGGGCCGCGCAGGACGCGGGCTTCGCCACCGGTATGTGCTCGGACCACTTCGCGCCCTGGAGCGCGCGGCAGGGCCACTCCGGGCACGCCTGGGCCTGGCTCGGCTCGGCCCTGGCGGCGACCGGGCTGCCGATGGGCGTGGTCACCTCGCCGGGGCAGCGTTACCACCCGGCGGTGCTGGCGCAGGCGGCCGGGACGCTGGCGCAGATGCACCCGGGCAGGCTGTGGGTGGCCCTGGGCACCGGTCAGGCGCTCAACGAGCACATCACGGGGGATGTGTGGCCCGCGAAGGAGGTGCGCAACCAGCGCCTCGAGGAGTGCGTGAACATCATGCGCGCCCTGTTCGCGGGCGAGACCGTGTCGCACGACGGGCTGGTGCGCGTGGACCGGGCCCGGCTGTGGTCACTGCCCGAACGGCCGCCGATCCTGCTGGCCGCGGCGATCACCCCGGCGACCGCCGCCTGGGCGGCCGGCTGGGCCGACGGGCTCGCCACCGTCAACCAGCCGGACGACGCCCAGCGGGAGACCCTCGCCGCCTACCGTGACGCGGGCGGCCGCGGCCCCGCCGTACTGCAGGCGCACCTCTCCTGGGCGCCGACCCGTGAGGCCGCGTTGGAGGCCGCGCACGACCAGTGGCGCGAGGCAGTCCTCGGGTCGGACGTGGGCTGGGAGATTCCGCTGCCCGAGCACTTCGAGCAGGCGGCGGCGATGCTCCCACCGGACTGCGTGGAGCCGTACGTCCATGTCTCCGACGAGGTGGGGCGCCACACCGAGTGGCTGGCCCGGCAGGGCGCGTACGGCTTCGACGAAGTGATGCTGCACCAGGTCGGGCGGGATCAGGCGAGGTTCGTCGAGGTGTTCGGCAGTACGGTGCTCCCGGAGCTCAACTCGTGACCGGGGCGGCGGACGCCGGTCCGCCGCTCGGCGGGCTCGCGTTCCTCTCCGACTGCCGCACCGCCGCGCTGATCGGCCCGGACGGTGCCGTCGAGTGGATGTGCGTGCCCCGCTTCGACTCCCCCAGTGTCTTCGCCCGGCTGCTCGACCGGCGCGCGGGCGGCGCCTGGGAGCTGACCGTCGACTCCGGATCCGGAGGGCCGCCCGAGCAGCGCTACGCCGGTGACAACTTCGTCCTGGAGAGCCGCTGGACCACACCGTCCGGCACGGCCGTGGCCCACGACTTCCTCGCCGTACGCCCGGCGGCGGGCGACGACCCCCGCGGCATCCTGCCCGGCGGTGCCCTGGTGCGTCTGGTGCGCTGCGAGCGCGGCCGTGTCACGGTCCGCCACCGCGTCGACGCCCGGCCCGACTACGCCCGGCGCGGAGCACGGTGGACCCGGGACGGCGACGCCCTGGTGGAGGAGGACGCCGGGATGAGGATCACCGCCGCAAGGGGCGGGAACGCAGACGGGAGCGGGAACGCAGACGGGAGCGGGAACGGGAGAGGGAGCGGGAACGGGGGAAGCCTGCTGCGGACGGCGGAGGACGGTGAGGTCCTCGCGGAGGTCACCCTCCACGAAGGCGGCACGCTCGCCGTGGCACTCGCCCGCTGCGGGGAGGAGCACGGCACACCGGACGCCCGGGACGCGGCCGGAATGCTGGAGGAGACGCTGGACGCCTGGCGGACCTGGTCCTCCTCCAGCCACCACCACCCGTACCGGGGATACGGCGCGGCACAGGTGCGGCGCAGCGCGCTCGTGCTGCGGGGCCTGATGTACAGCGGTGCCGATGCCGGCGGGAGCATCGGGGGTGTCAACGGCTCGCTCCTCGCCGCCCCCACGACCTCGCTGCCGGAGTGGCCGGGCGGCGAGCGCAACTGGGACTACCGCTACGTATGGCACCGGGACGCCGCGCTCATCGTGATCGTCCTGCTGCGCCTGGGGCATCCCGCCGAGGCGGGCGCCTATCTCCGCGCCCTGCTGCGGCACTGCACCGCGTCGCACGGTGTGCTCACGCCGATGCTGGACCTCGACGGCTCCACGGGATCCCCCGAGCGGACCCTCGGCCACCTCGACGGCTACCTCGGCTCGCGGCCGGTGCGCCACGGCAACAGCGCCCATGAGCAGCGGCAGCTCGATGTGTACGGGCAGGTGCTGGACGCCGCGCTCGTGTACCAGCAGGTGGCCGGCGAGGAGGGGGGCGGGCTGGACCGGGACGAGCTGGACGCGCTGTTCTCGGCCGTCGACACGGCGTGCGACGAGTGGCACGAACCGGACCACGGCATCTGGGAGATCAGGAACCGGCCCCGGCACTGGACGAGTTCGAAGCTGTACGTCTGGGTCTGCGTGGACCGTGGCATCCGGCTGGCCGAGCTCACCGGTGACCCGCCGCCGCAGTACGAGACCTGGCGCGACGTACGGGAGCAGATCCGCGAGTCGCTGCTGACCGAGGGGTACGACGCCGCGGCGGGCGCCTTCACGCAGTCGTACGGCTCCGGCAACCTCGACGCGTCCCTGCTGCGCCTCTCCCTGCTGGGGTTCCTCCCGGGGGACGATCCCCGGGTGATGTCGACCATCGACCGCATCGACGCGGAGCTGGGCGAGAACGGCTGGCTGGTGCACCGGTACGACCCGGAGGCCACCGATGACGGCATCGAGGGCCCGGAGGGCGGCTTTCTGCTCTGCTCCTTCGACATGGTGTCGGCGCTGGTGCTGGCGGGGCGCACGGAAGAGGCGGGGCGGCGGTTCGAGGAACTCTGCGCGCGGGCGGGCCGCTTCGGTCTGTTCTCCGAGGAGATGACCGCGGACGGGACCATGCTGGGAAACTATCCGCAGGCCTTCACCCACCTCGGCCTGATCGAGGCGGCGATGAACCTGGACGCCGCCGGGGACGAGGAGGCGCTCCACGCCTGGGCGCACCGGTCGGGGCTCGGCCGGAACGACCGGGACCCCCGCGCCTGACGACGGGGCGCGCTCAGGCATCGAGGCCGAGCCGCCGAGACCACCGTGGCCGCCGAGACCGCCGAGACCACCGTGAACGCGGACGGCGTCGAGCGCCCGGGCGGCGGCCCGGCCGCTCCTCAGATGATCTTCTCTGCGCGCAGGCCGGCTATCTCCGCGGGGCCGTAGCCGAGCCCGGTCAGGACCGCCTCGGTGTGCTCGCCGAGGGCGGGCACCGCGCCCATCCGCACGCCGACACCCACGAGGTCCACGGGAGGCCGCAGTGCGGACACCTCCTGTCCGCCGGGCAGGGGCACCGGGCGCCAGCGGTCCCGGGCGTCGAGGACCGGGTGGGCCAGGAACTCCTCGACGGTGTTGACACCGGCGTTGGCGATCCCCGCCTCGTCCAGGAGGCGCATGGCCTCGCCGCTCTCCAGCCGCGCGAACCGCCGGGCGATGGCCGCGTCCAGTTCCGCGCGGTGGGCCACGCGGTCGGAGCCGGTGGCGAAGCGCGGGTCGCCGACGAGGCCGGGGTCGCCGAGGAACCGCGAGCACAGGGCGGCCCATTCGCGTTCGTTCTGGACGGAGATCAGGACGTCCCTGCCGTCCGCCGCCGTATAGGTGCCGTAGGGCGCGATGGTCGCGTGCCGGGTGCCGACGCGTGGCGGCTGCCGGCCGCCGTACCGGGTGTAGTGGGCGGGCTGGCCCATCCATTCGGCCAGGGCCTCGAACAGGGACACCTCCACCGCGCGGGCGACACCCGTGGTGGCGCGGGTGAACAGGGCGGTCAGGGTGCCGGAGTAGGCGTACATCCCGGCCGCGATGTCGGCGACGGACACCCCCACGCGCGCGGGTTCCTCCGGGGTGCCCGTCAGCGAGACCAGTCCGGTCTGGCACTGCACGAGCATGTCGTACGCCTTGCGGTGGGCCCACGGGCCGGTGGAGCCGTATCCGGTGACGGAACACGTGATCAGGCGCGGGAAGCGCTCCGCCAGGGCCTCCGCGCCCAGGCCCAGCCGGGCGGCGGCGCCCGGTGCCAGGTTCTGCACGAACACGTCGGCCTCGCGCAGCAGACGCTCCATGACCTTCAGCCCCTGACCGGACTTGAGGTCCAGGGTCACCGACTCCTTCCCCCGGTTGAGCCAGACGAAGTAACTGGACTCGCCGTGCACCGTGGTGTCGTAGCGGCGGGCGAAGTCCCCTCCCCCCGGGCGCTCGATCTTGATCACCCTGGCTCCGAGGTCGGCGAGCTGGCGGGTGGCGAAGGGGGCCGCCACCGCCTGTTCGGTACTGACGACGGTGATGCCGGAGAGCGGTGATTCCTCGGTCGGCTGCGGCAACGGTGGCCTCCGGATGCGGTCGGGGCGGCGCGGGTGCTTCAACTCGCGCCGAGTGCGCGGCGGTTGGATTCTGTGCTGTTCGCTTCCCTACCCGCACCGGGGAGCACCACATTGCCATATCGGTCGCCGAGGATTTGATCCGACGGCCCTCTCACGACGGTTGCGGGTAGCCTGGACGGCAGTCGCTCCACCGTCGGGGGAGGGGTGATGGGCGATCAGTCTGCGTCGCAGACGCTGCGTTTCCAGCTGCTCGGGCCACTGCGGGCCTGGCGGAACGGCACGGAAGTGGACCTCGGTCAGCTGCAGCAGCGGGTCCTGCTGGCCGTGTTCCTGCTGAACACCGACCGGTCACTGAGTCAGAGACAGCTGATGAGTGCGGTGTGGGGCTCGGCACCACCGGCCCGTGCGGTGAACCTGCTGCAGCGGCACGCCTCCGGGCTGCGCCGGGTCCTCGAACCGGACCGGCCGCCCCGCGCCCCGTCCCGGCTCCTCGTCTGGACGGACTCCGGCTACCGGCTGACCGTGCCCGCCGACCGTCTGGACCTGCACGCCTTCGAGGACGAGGTGGGACGCGCCCGTGCCGCGCGCACCGCCGGGGACCTGCCCACCGCCGCCGAGGCGCTGCACGCGGCGCTCGGGCGGTGGCACGGCGAACTCTGCGAGGGGCTGGCCGGGCCACTGGTGGACGCCGAGCGGCACCGGCTGCAGGAGCTGCGGCTCAAAGTGCTCGAAGAGCGCATCGAGGCGGACCTGGCCCTCCGTGATCCCTTCGACCTGGTGGGCGAGTTACGGCGGCTGGTGGCCGATCATCCGACCCGGGAGAGCCTGCACGGCCTGCTCATGCTGGCGCTGCACCGGGCCGGGTACCAGGCCGAGGCGCTGGCGGCCTTCCGTGCGGCGCGCCGGCTCGTGCGCGAGGAACTGGGGACCGAGCCCACCCACCGGCTGCAGCGGCTGCACGAGCGGATCCTGTCCGCCGACCCGGCACTCGACGTACCGCACACGGGCCCGCCCGTGCTCCCGGCCGCCTCTGCCGCTTCTGCCGCTTCTGCTGCTTCCATCGGCTCCATCGGCTCCATCGGCCAGACCGGCCCCGTCCGCCCTGCCGGTCCCTCAGATCCCTCAGATCCCACTGGCCCTATCGGTGCTGCCAGTCCCGCTGGCCCCGCCAGTCCCGCTGCTCCCGCCGTCTCCGAGACCGCGGTGGGTTCCGGGCCGCTCGGCGCCGACCCGCCCCCGTACCACCCCGTGGTCCCGGCGCAGTTGCCGCACTCGATGCCCGACCTCGTGGGCCGGGACGACGTGCTGGCCCGGCTCGACGCGCTCCTCCCCGGGGACGAGGACGGCACCCGTGAAGCCGCGGTGATCATCGCGATCGGGGGGACGGCCGGCGTGGGCAAGACGGCTCTGGCCGTCCACTGGGCGTACCGGATACGGGACCGGTTCCCGGACGGGCAGCTGTACGTCAATCTGCGCGGGTTCGATCCGACCGGACCGCCGATGGACCCCGCGGAAGTGCTCCGCGGGGTCCTCGACGCCCTCGCGATGCCCTCGGAGGAGGTCCCGCTCGCCCCCGAGGGCCAGACGGCCCTCTACCGGAGTCTGCTGGCGGGCCGCCGCATGCTGATCGTGCTCGACAACGCCCGCGACGCCGAGCAGGTACGACCGCTGCTGCCCGGCTCCCCCACCTGCCTCGTCGTGGTGACCAGCCGTAACGAGCTCACCGGTCTGGTGGCCACCGAGGGCGCCCATCCGGTGCCGGTCGACCTCCTCTCCCCCGACGACGCTCGGGAGATGCTGGCCCGCCGTATCGGCCGGCGGGAGGTCGAGGCGAACCAGGAGGCGGTGGACGCCATCATCGCCTCGTGTGCGCGGCTGCCGCTCGCCCTGGCCATCGTGGCGGCACGGGCCGCGCTGCGTCCCGGGTTCCCCCTCGCCGCGCTGGCCAAGGAGCTGCACGGCGTCGACGGCGGGCTCGGCTCCCTGTACGGCGGGGACGAGGCGACCAACATCCGGGCGGTGTTCTCCTGGTCCTACCAGCGGCTCAGCCCGCCCGCGGCACGGCTGTTCCGGCTGCTGGGGCTGCATCCCGCCCCGGACATCGGGGCGCCGGCGGCGGTCGCGCTGGCCGGCGTGCCGTTGGATCAGGGTCAGCCGCTGCTGGCCGAGCTGTCGCGACTGCAGCTGATCACGGAGTGGGCACCCGGCCGCTACGGCCGCCATGACCTGCTACGGGCCTACGCCGCGGAACTCGCCCGCGGCCACGACACGGCCGCCGACCGCGACGCGGCGCTGCACCGCATGCTCGACCACTATCTGCACACCGCCTACCAGGCCAGTCTGCTGCTCAACCCGCACCGGGACGATCCCATCGAACTGACGGCCGACGCCACGGTCACCGTCGAGCGCTTCCCGGACCACCAGCGGGCGCTGGAGTGGTTCTCCACCGAGCACGCGGTCCTGCTCGCCGTCATCCAGCAGGCCGCCGGCAGCCGTATCGACGCGGACGTCTGGCAGCTGGCCTGGACCCTCACGCCCTTCTGCGACCGGCGCGGTCACTGGCACGACGCGGCCCAGGCCCACCGTACGGCGCTGGAGGCCGCGCGGCGCCAGTCCAGCACCCGGGGTCAGGCCGTGGTCCACGGATGCCTGGCGTACGCGTACATGCGGCTGCGCGACTACACCGAGGTGCACCGCCACGTCCAGCGGGCCCTCGCCCTCTTCCGGGAGCTCGGCGACGCCGTCGGCCAGGCCCACGCACACCGGACGCTGGCCTGGGCGCTCGACCAGCAGCACCGCTACCGGGAGGCTCTCGACCAGGCGCGACGGGCCCTGGAGCTCTTCGAGACAGCCGGTCACGGCACCGGTCAGGCACGGGCGCTCAACGCCGTCGGCTGGTTCCACTCCCAGCTCGGGAACCACCGGCAGGGGCTGTCCCACTGCCGGCGCGCCCTCCGGCTGCAGGAGGAGCTGGGCGACCGGTTCCACCAGGCCGACACCTGGGACAGCCTCGGCTACGTCCACGGGCAGCTCGGCCAGTACGAGGAGGCGGTCGCGTGCTACCAGCGGGCTCTCGAGGTCTACCGCGAGTCCGGGGACCGGTACAACCAGGCCGACACCCTGCGCTCCCTCGGCGATCTCCAGCACATGACCGGCGACTGCCGGGCGGCCCGCACCAGCTGGCGGCGGGCCCTGGCGATCCTCAACGAGCTGGGCCATCCGGACGCCCTTCAGGTACGTGTGAAGCTGGCGGCCCTGCCGGTGTGAGGCCCGGGGCGGGAGCCGGTCACGTCCACCGCCGACCTGCTGTCCACCGTCACCCGCGCCCGCCGCATCACCCGCACCGCCACCCTCCCCACCGAACCCAGGCAGCCGGCCGCATCCTCCAGGAGGACCCGGAGGACCTCACCCGGGAACTGGGCGCCCGGCACGACGCCTTCACCGGCCGGCAGCGCGACGACCTGCAGACGGTCTTCCGCGTCGCCGCCGAGTCCCGCACCGGCCTCCCCCAGGACCGGTCGAAGACGCTGAGCACCCGATCCCCCGAGTGCACCGCGGACGGCTGGCGCCCGAGGGCTCGGCCTGAGCGAGCCGGTGGAGTCCGTTCAGCGCATGCTCCACGAGCCGGCGGAACGAGGGCTCGTCTTCCTGGACGGCCCTGCGGCCCTTGCTCTCGCCGTCCCCGCACGCCGGGGAGGGTGAGGGCGCCCCTGGGTCTGCCCTAGGCAGCCGCCTTCGGGCGGGGCACGATCATGAACCTGTCGCCGCGGGCGCTGTACACGACGTGCACGTCCTCGCCCGCCGCGTTACGGCTCGCCGCCTCGGCGTCCAGCCGCGGCAACGACTGCGGGTCCCCCGCGGGCAGCCAGCGGCGCTCCGCGTCCCGCTCCAGAGCTGCAACGCCCCCCATGTCCATGTCCTTCTTCCGTCGTCGAGGTGATCGGCCCGCATGCCGTGAACGCCGGGGCCGAGCGGATTCCACGACTCATGGTGCCCGCCGGAACCGCACAACTCGTTGCAGCAGCCGTTGCAGCGCCCGCTGCAACCGGCTCTGCAACGCGTGCACGCACGATGAGACGGACCGGCACCAGAACGGCCGACAACGGGGGAAGAGCAGCATGACGCACAACACCGCGCCCGCCGCCCTGGAATGGCGTGACCGTGCCCGGGCGGTCGTCCAGGACCTGACCGCCCTGGCCCGCACCGCCACCCAGCTGCCCCACGCGCCGGGGTACCGACACCGCCCCGAGACGATCACCGTCCCGCCACCGGCGCCCTCGTCGCGGCAGTCGGGCCCCGTCCGCCCCACGCACACTCCCGTGCTGCTGGTCCACGGCTACCTGACCACCGAGCAGTGCTGGACGCCACTGCTGCGCCGACTGCACCGGGCGGGCTTCCGCGACACGAGCTGCCTGCGCTACAACACCCTCACCACCGGCATCCCGCAGATCGCCGCCGCCCTCACCGACGCGGCCCGGGCAGCCATGGACCGCACCGCGTCCGGCAACGTCCACCTCATCGGCTACAGCCTCGGCGGCCTGGCCGTCCGCTACGCCGTCCAGCACCTCGGCCTGGACACCGGCACCCGGACCGCCGTCACCATCGCCACACCCCACCACGGCAGTCCGTGGGCCAAGGCCGCACCCGGGATCGCAGCCCCCCAGATGCGCCCCGGCTCCACCCTCCTGACCACACTGCCCGACCTGGCCGCCGGCCACCCGGTGCGGTGGCTGCTCGTACACAGCGACAGCGACCCGGTCGTGCCGGCCGGCAGCGCCACCGCCGGCCGCTCCCCGGACGCCGTCCACGTGCCCGGATGCGGACACCTGGGCCTGGTGACGGATCCGCGTACGGCGGAAGTGGTGACGGCCCACCTGTGCCACGCCGAGACCGACGCCGTCACCGTGGTTCCCCGGCCGCTCCACGACGCGGCGTGAGCACCGGGACCGACGTGTCCGCCGCGTGCCCCGCGCCACGCCTGGTGGACGGCGAGAGCTGTCGTGACGGTGGTCGCCAGGACCGGCGTCCACAGCCGTACGTTCCTGCCCCGCTCCCGCGCCGTACGCCGCCTGCCGGGCCACGGACTGCGGGGTTCCCGCTCCTCCAGAGGCTCCGACATCGCGACCGCCCACGGGTGCCGACCGGGGCGGGGACACGAGCCGCCGGCACGACGAGTGCGGTGGTCGCGACGCCCATGGCCACCGTGCCGATCCACAGCGACCAGGCGGCCCGCGCCCGCGCGGACCGCTGCGCCCTGCCCGCGGCCCGCCCCGCCGGTCCACGCAGTCCCCGACCGTACCGAACCAAGTGACCGTCTCCGCGCGGGAGTTAGGGAATGACAGGAGCGACCGGTGCCGCCCGCGCCTGATCCCTACCGGGGGGTAGGCCGACAGCGGCCGCTTGTTATACATTCCGTCTAACAACGATCGGCGGCGTCCTGGGAGACGTCCCGACCAGCGTGCCGTTCCACGGGAGCCGGCCCAGCACACCGCACGGCAGTCACTCGAACTGAGGAGTTGGGAGCATGGCAAGCAGCACGACCCGGCCGGACGTTCAGGGAAGCCAGGCCCAGGGGGGCGCTCAGGGCCCCGGTGTCGCCCGGCGACTGCTCGACTCGTCCGCGACGCTGTCCTACGACCCGCTGACGGAAGTGGACTGGGAGACGCCGCTGGACAAGGACTTCCACGGTGCGAGCCCGGAGTGGTGCACGCTGTTCGGCACCGCGTACTGGAACGAGATGACCGAGGTCCAGCGCAGGGAGCTGACCCGGCAGGAGGCCGCGTCGGTCGCGTGCACCGGCATATGGTTCGAAATGATCCTCCAGCAGCTGATCCTGCGGGACGTCTACGCCAAGGACGCGAGCGATGACACGGTCCAGTGGGCCCTCACCGAGATAGCCGACGAGTGCCGCCACTCGATCATGTTCGCCCGTGGCGCCAGGAAGCTCGGCGCCCCCGCGTACCGCCCGCGGCGCCTGGCCGTCGAACTGGGCCGCGCCTTCAAGACCGTCGCGTTCGGCGAGGCCGCCTACGCGGCGATCCTGGTCGCCGAAGAGGTCCTGGACGTCATGCAGCGCGACTGGATGCGCGACGAGCGCGTCGTCCCGTTCGTGCGCACCATCAACAACATCCATGTCGTCGAGGAGTCCCGGCACATGAAGTTCGCCCGCGAGGAGATGCGCCGGCATCTGGAGAAGGCGGGACCGGTCCGCCGCAACATCCACGCCTTCGTGATCGCGGTGGCCGCGTACGTGATCGTCACCAGCATGGTGAACAAGAAGGTGTACGCCAACGCCGGCCTGGACGAGGAGCGCGCGCTCGCCGAGGCCCGGGCCAATGAGCACCACAAGGCGATGCTGCGCTCCAGCTGCGCCGGCCTCATGGACTTCCTGGCCTCCTGCCGGCTGCTCACCAGGCCGGCCCTGGCGTTCTACCAGCGCGCCCACCTGATCTGAGCCCTTTCCGCCGCGTCGCGGAGCAGGACAGGACAGAGCAGGACAGGACAGAGCAGGACGGACCAGAGCGGACACCATGACCTACGCCATCACCCAGACCTGTTGCAGCGACGCCACCTGCGTCGCCGTCTGCCCGGTCAACTGCATCCACCCCACTCCGGAGGAACGTTCCTTCAGGGGCACGGAGATGCTGTACATCGACCCGAGGGCCTGCATCGACTGCGGCGCCTGCGCCGACGCCTGCCCGGTGGACGCGATCTTCCCCGCCGACACGCTCACCGGCCCCCGGAAGGCGTACGTCGACATCAACGCCGCGTACTACGCGGACACCGAGCCCGCCGAGGTCACCGACGACAGCCCGAACTTCCACCCCTGGGACAGACCGACGTTCGAGCGCACCCTGCCCGCCGACTTCCGCCCGCTCCGCGTCGCGGTCGTCGGCACCGGCCCGGCCGGTATGTACACCGCCGAGGACCTGCTCCTGCACACGGGCGCCGAGGTCACGTTGATCGACCGGCTCCCGGTGGCCGGGGGCCTCGTACGGTACGGCGTGGCACCCGACCACCCCGCGACCAGGAAGGTCGGCGACACGTTCGCCCGGCTGCACGGCCATCCACGGGTACGGATGCTGCTCGGGCTGCGGGTCGGCGAGGACGTCACCGTCGAGGAACTCGCCGCGCACCACGACGCCGTCGTGTACGCGGTGGGCGCGGCCGACGGCAGGCGGCTGGGCGTCGACGGTGAGGACCTCGCCGGGAGCCTGTCCGCCAGTACGTTCGTCGCCTGGTACAACGCCCACCCCGACGTCGCCCCCGACGCGATCGACCTCTCGGCGGAGCGCGTCGTCGTGGTCGGCAACGGCAACGTCGCCCTCGACGTGGCCCGCATCCTGGTCATGGACCCCGAGGAACTGGCCGGCACCGACATCGCCGGCCACGCGCTCCGGGCGCTGCGCGGCAGCAACGTGCGCGAGGTCGTCCTGCTCGGGCGCCGCGGCCCCGAGGACGCGTCCTGCACCCGCCCCGAACTGCTCGCCCTCACCCAGCTGCCGGGCGTGGACCTGGTCGTCGACGACCACGACCCCCGGACCGGTGCGGCGATCGACGCGGCCGGCCCGCACGACAAGGCCGCCCTGCTGCGCGACGTCACCCGGGCGGAGGTCGACTGGTCGGCCCCGCCGCCCGCGGGCCGCCGTATCGTCTTCCGCTTCCACTCCGCGCCCGTGGAAGTGCTCGCCGGGGACGCCGCCGGGGCCGTCCGGGCGGTACGGGTCTCCGGGCCCGCCGGCACGGAGGACGTCGACATCCCCACCGGAATGCTGCTCAAGGCGATCGGCTACCGGGGGACTCCCGTTCCGGGGCTGCCGTTCGACGAGGCCGCAGGAACGATTCCGCACACACACGGCCGAGTCACGGGACAGCCGGGCGCGTACGTCGTGGGGTGGATCAAGCGCGGACCCTCCGGCGGCATCGGCGCCAACCGTGCCTGCGCCGCCGAGACGGTCGGGACGCTGCTCGCCGACGCCGTGGACGGCGCGTTGCCGACGCCCGGCGGGTCGTCGAGGTCGTTCCGGCGTCTGGTACGGCGCCGCAACCGCGATGTGGTCGACGCGCGCGGGCTCGCCGCCATCGAGCGGGCCGAGCTGGCGCGCGGCCGTGGTGACCGCGGGCCGCGGGCCAGGCTGGCCACCGTGCCCGAGCTCGTCGCGGCCTCGAAGCGACGACGGCTCCTGCCCTGACCGTGCCCGCTCCGAGCACACTTGGCCCGTGCGCCCGGAGCTGCACCGTCACTCAACGGACTACGAGAAGTTCTGGGCCAACTGTCCGAGGCCGTTGAGGACCCCCCGACCGAAGTCGGTCGGGGCGATCAGTATCCCCAGCACTACGGCGATGATCACGACCACCAACTGGTCCCATCGGTTCCGTGACTTGACCGGGCGGAACAACAGCAGGAGGAGGATGACGGCCAGCAGCAGCGCCAGGTTGATGGTCAGATCCATGGTCAGGACCTCCCGTCGGACGGCCACCCTGGCTTTCTGTCTAGCGCGAAAGCGCCAGTACCGCTTCCGACGGACCGGGAGTTGGCGACAAAATACCTATTTGGCTCGATTTAACCGGCCAGTTGCCGATGGCCCCCCGAAGGAAGCCCGCCGTCACTGGCCGGCCCGCGAGACGCCTTCGGCGAGTTGGCTCAGGACGTCGAGGATCCCCTGACCGAGATCGGTCGAGGCGAGCAGCAGTCCCAAGGTGATCGCTATGACCACGCTCAATTGCTCGTCCCTTCGGCTCCGGGCCTCCGTACGGCGACGCAACCGCAGGAAGACGATGACGGCCAACAGCAACGCCAGGTTGATGGTCAGCACCATGGGCCAGGACCTCCCGTCGGGCCACGCCCGTCCTGGTTGATGAAAGCAGGAACGTTCACCCGGCTTTCTTGTTTAGCGCGGAACCACCACAACCGCGCCCACGCGGCTCAGGGGTTGGCGGCAAAGTGCCCATCTGGCTTGATTCGGCGGCCGCCGGGCGCCCACCGGCTCAACCCCCGCTGCTCTCCCGCACCATGAGGCGATGCCCGGCCACATGGCCCCGCGGCGGCCCCGGCTCCGGCCCTGGCTCATCGATGCGCTCCAGCAGCAGGGACACCGCCGTACGCGCGATCTCCCCCTTGTCCGGAGCGACCGTGGTCAGGCTCGGCACGCTGAAGCGCGACGCCTCGATGTCGTCGAACCCCACCACGTCGAGATCCCCGGGCACCGCACGGCCGCCCTCGGGCAACGCGGCAGCAGGGACAGCAGGCTGAGGATGACGCCGTCGCAGAACTGCGCGTCGAAGCCGTGCCGCGCGGCCAGTTCGCGCTCGCGCACCGCCCCGGTCTGGTGGAGCAGTACGGTGCGCCCGCGCCGGTCGGCCTCCGTCATCACGTACTTGGCCAGCTCGGCGAAGTAGGCGACGTCGAGTTCCGGCACGGCCAGGGTGATCACACCGGTACGGCCCTGGCGGAGCCGGCGGCCGGCGATGTCGACGCGGTAGCCGAGCGCGTCGATCGCCTCCCGGACGGCGGCGCGGGTCCGCTCCGACACGTGCGCGAAGTCGTTGACCACGTTGGAGACGGTCCTCGGGGACACGCCCGCGTACTCCGCGACGTCCTTCATGCTCGGCCTGGCCGCCACGCCGTCCCCCTTCCGCCCCCTGGACCGTAGCGAGCGGTTACCTCGCGGGTAATCGACCCGCTCCCCGGTCTCCAGCAGGGTGGTGGCCGTACACCACGGAGGAAACGGAAGACCAGGAGCAGACATGCCTGCCTACGCCCTCGCCAATCTCCGCCCGCCGGCCCGCCTCGACGAGGACGTCCTGACCTACATGGAGCGCATCCAGGCGACCCTGGACCCCTTCGGGGGGCGCTTCCTGGTCCACGGGGCGCCCGAACGGGACGTGATGGAGGGCACCTGGCCCCAGGCGCTCGTCGTCATCGCCTTCCCGTCGCTGGCCGAGGCCCGCGACTGGTACGCCTCCCCGGGCTACCAGGACATACTGCCCCTGCGCACCCGGCACATGGCCGGCGACGTCCTGTTCGTCGACGGTGTGGCCCCCGGCTACGATCCGGCCGCCACGGCCGCCGCGATCCGCGCCGCGCAGACCGCCGCCTGACCCGTCCGGCCGTCGCCCGGCCGGGAAGCCACGCCTCAGTACCCCCACGCCTTCGCGATCACCCGTGTCCTCGCCGACAGACTCTCGCTGCCCGGGTGCGGCCGGCCCGGCTGGACCCGGCCGGAGAGGATCTTCTCGCTGCGGTCGCCCAGGTTGGGCGGCAGGGGCCCCTGGTGCTGGGCGCCGTAGTCGAGCATGGCCGCCTCCCACGGCACGTCCAGCCAGTCGCAGATGCCGCGGGTGACCTTCTCCGGATCGGTGGTGAGGTCCTTGTGGCGCACGGTGTGACGCAGCGCCGGGTCCAGCGCACGGCGTGCCTCTTCCAGGGGGAGCAGGTACTTGAGCGCGTTGCGCTCGTTGGCCTCGGCCGTGGCGGTGTTGCCCTTGCGGTTGTTCAACGAGCTGACGATGCCCGCCGGATGGCGGTGCAGGATCAGGAAGCGGGCCCCCGCGGCCAGGCGTACCGGAGCCGCTCCCACACCCAGACGTTGCCGGGTGTCTTGTCCACGAGGACGTCCTTGGCGCTGCGCTCCAGTTCCCGGTGCAGGACCCGGTCCCAGAGCAGATGCTCCAGCTCCGTCCTGTCGAGGTCGAGTTCCCTCATGGACCGCTCGGAGAATCCCGGTGTCAGCCCGACCTCCACACTGCGCAGATGCGATTCGTGCGGGGCGCGGATCCGGGAATGGCTGTCGAGCAGCATACGGAGCAGCGTGGAACCGGAGCGGACCGGGGCGAGCACGAAGACGGGGTTCTCGACCAGCCTCGGGGCACGCGGCACGGTCGTCTCGACCGCCACCGTCTTCTTCGGCGGCCGACGCCCGGGCGCGGCGGCCCGGTCCTCCGGAGGGCGCGCGGAGTCCGCGCGGCCGGTGCGCCGGGGCGGCCGCAGCGCCTCCTTGAGGAGGCGGCCTCGTCGCCGTACATCGGTGTTCAAGGTTCCCACACGCAACTCCTCGCCTTTGCCTCGCGGGGATTCCGCCCCGGGAACCCATGCCTGGGCTGTGTGTTTTCCTGACCTCGGATGAAAATCGGCGCTCCGCGCGCGAACGCAGGTCCAGTAATTCGGTCCCGCGTACGGGCCGCTCCGGTGGAACCGCTCACCGGGTCACCTGAACGTGCCATGGGCCGGCCTCCTCAGTAACTGCGTCTCCGTCATGGTCGTTGGCCGCTGAGTGTGCGGAATCAATTGAGCATCGAAAGGGCGCCCGTTGGAGGTGGCCGGCCTCCGTCGGGGCGACGGCGGGTGCGAGCGGGCGGACAGCCGTCGCGCGGCAGCGTCCCGTCCGGGCAGGACGAGCCCTCGGGCCCGCATCCGCATCGCGCGTGACGGCTCGCCCGCGCAGTCGTCACGCGGTACGGGGAGCCGCCGCCGACCGCGGGGGGAGCACCGCTCACGGGATGAGCACCGCTCACGGCGGACGTACCGCCGGACAGGAAGACAGACAGGACCGCACCGGCACCCGGTGCGGCGACGAGAGATCGGAGAGCTGCATGGACCTCGCGCGTCGGGATGTCGTGGAGGCGCTGCACCCTCTGTGTGCGCAGGTGATGTCGGTGCCGCTGGAGTCGGTGGTGCCGGAGGCGCGGCTGGTGGCCGACCTCGGAGCCGACAGCCTGGACGTCACCGAACTGGAAGCGGCCGTCGAGGAGCTGTTCGGGGTGTCCTTGGGGGCCGCGTCGACGGCCGGGGTGGCCACGGTCGGCGACGTGGCGGACCTCATCGTCAGGCAGCGCGCCGTGGACAGCCGGAGGCAGGCCGTCGCATGAGGCGCCACGATGCGGTCGCGGTGACGGGCCTGGGCGTACGGTGTGCCGCGGGAGCTACTACAGGGGCCCTGTGGGACACCCTCCTGCGGGCCCGTCCCACGGCGTCGCTGCACGCGTTCGACGGCGAGGGCGGCGTCGGCGGCCACGGCGCCCTTGTCCACGTAGCGTGTCCCCTGCCCGGTTTCGATCCCGGGAGCCATCTGACCGCGAAGGAGATCCGGCGGACGGACCGGTCCGTTCAGCTGGCCGTGTGCGCTGCCGCGGACGCCGTCCGGGACGCGGGCGGGCTGGACGCCCCGCCGCTGCGGCGGGCGGTGATCACCGGCACCGGCTACGGCGGAGTGGTCACCCAGGAGAGCGGGATCGGGCACCCGACCGCGCTGTACGCGCCCCGGCTGATGCACAACGCGGGCGCGTACTGGATCAGCGCCCGGCACGACATCACGGGACCCAGTTTCACGATCTCGACGGCGTGCGCCTCCGGCACCCACGCGGTGGGCGAGGCGCTGCACATGATCCGGGCGGGTGGCGCCGACGTGGTGGTGGCCGGAGGGCACGAGAGCCCTCTGACCCCGACGACCGCGCTGGCGTTCGGCCGGGCCGGGGCGATGGTCACCGGATGCGACGATCCGGCGGGCGCGTCACGGCCGTTCGACGCCGGCCGGCGGGGCTTCGTCCTCGCCGAGGCGGCGGCGTTCCTGGTGCTGGAACGGCTGGATGCCGCCCGCGCGCGGGGGGCACGGATCCACGCCGTGCTGAGCGGATACGGGCGCACCTCCGACGCCCACCACCTCACGGCCCCGCATCCCGACGGCGCCGGCGCACGGGCCTGCATGGAGCTGGCGCTCGCCGACGCCGGCCGCCCCGCGGCCGCGGTCACCCACGTCAACGCGCACGGCACCGGTACCGACCTCAACGACGTCGCCGAGGCACGGGCCATCAACGCCGTGTTCGGTACGGCCGCGGTGCCCGTCACCGCCCCCAAGTCGGTGACGGGGCATGCGCTGGGGGCGGCGGGCGCTCTGGAGGCCGTGATCGCGGTGTTGTCCGTACGTGAGGGACTGGCGCCTCCGACCGCCAACCTCACGCACCTCGACCCACGGTGCGAACTGGACGTGATCACCGCGGAGCCCCGCAAGCTCCCGGACGGCCCCGTGATCAGCAACAGTTTCGCCTTCGGAGGCCACAACGCCTGCGTCGTGTTCGACTCCCCCTACGGCTGACACCACGGCTGACCGCGGCCGACCACAGAAGATCACGAGAAGCGAACACCACGGAACACCGGAGGGCAGCCGGCAGGGGTGCCCGAGCGAGCAGGGAAAGGCAACGCACCAGATGAGGCTGTCGGTCGTAGACCAGGGGCACATTCGCAGCGGACAGCCGGGGACCATCGGCATCGCCGCGCTGTTCACCGGGGACCCGCTGGACCTGGCGGAGGTGCGGTCCCGTGTGGGTGCCCGGTGGGGCGGGCTGGACCGGATGGGCTGGGTCCTCAGGCGGCCCGCCGGACCGGCGGCACTGACGGCCCACCACTGGCTGCCCGCGGGCCCGTTCGATCCCGCGACGCACGTCGTCCCCTCCGGGGAGGGACTGGAGTCCGTACTGACCGCCGGTGTCAGCCGGCCGCTGCCCGCCGGCCGGCCCCTCTGGCGGCTGGTCGTGGCGGAGAACGCGACGGCGGACGGCGAGCACGCCCTCGTCCTGCTCGCCCACCACGGGCTGCTCGACGGCAGATCGCTGGAGACCCTCGTCCGGCTGCTGATGGACGACGCCGTACCGCCGCGTCCCGCGGGACCGGCCCTGCCCCGCCCGTCCGCCGTCCCGGCCGTCCTGCGCAGGGAGCTGCACCGCCTCGGCGCCCGTGGGCAGGCCTTCCCCGTGTCCCCGGCCGAGGCCCGGCCGTCACTGGCCGTCGTACGGCTCCCGCCCGAGGTGGTGGGCGCGGCCCGGCACCGGCCGGTCCACGGCCGCGGGGCGACGCTCAACGAACTGCTCCTGGCGTCGCTCGCCGGAGCCCTGCGCTCCTGCTACGGACCGCTCCCGGGCTGGCCCGACGGCCCGACCCCCGTCTACGCCACGCTGCCGGTCGACCTGAGGTCCCGGCGGAACACGCACGAGCTGGGCAACATCGTCACCGCGCTCCGCGTTCCGCTCCCCGTCGGCCTCGTGTCCGCGGCCGACCGCCTCCGCGTGTGCCAGGACCTGGTCGCCGCACTCCAGGACCGCTGTGACGCCCACCGCGCGGCACTGCCCACGGTGGAGGCGGCGGCACGGCTGGTCCCGGGTCTGTCGAACGCCATGGCGCGGCGCCTGGTACGGCCCGACGTCACCCCCACCGTGTGCACGGCGTTCAAGTGGCGGGACAACCCGTGCGCGCTGCACGGCCGCCGGCTCACGCGCATCGTCCCGCTGCCCCAGCTCAACCCGCCCGGCACGGCGAACCTCTGTCTCGTCCAGACCGCCGACGCCTACACCCTCACCGTGGTGAGCCACCTCCGCCCGGCGGACGCCGCGATGCTCGGCGACGCCGTGACGCGGGAGTTCGAGGAACTGGCGGCGTTGCCGGACTCCGCGGCGGCTGACGTCGCTTCTCCTACATGTTGATCATGTGTCCTGCCAGGCCGTGCACCGCCTCCTTGACCGCCTCGCCCAGGGTGGGGTGCGCGTGGACGTTGCGGGCCACCTCGTGGACGGTGAGGTCCCACTGCTGGGCCAGGGTCAGTTCGGGGAGCAGTTCGGTGACCTCGGGGCCGATGAGGTGGGCGCCCACGAGCTCGCCGTGCGTGCCGTCGCTGATGATCTTGACGAAGCCGACGGGGTGTCCCAGGCCGTGGGCCTTGCCGTTGGCCGTGAAGGGGAACTTGGCCACCTGGACGTCGAAGCCCCGCTCGCGCGCCTGCGCCTCCGTCCAGCCGAAGCTGGCGATCTGCGGCTGGCAGTAGGTGGCGCGGGGGATCATCGGGTAGTCGAGTTCCATGGTCTCCGCGTCGGCGATGGTCTCCGCGGCCACGATGCCCATGGACTCGGCGGCGTGGGCGAGCATCAGCTTGGCGGTGACGTCCCCGATCGCGAAGATGTGCGGCACGCTGGTGCGGCACCGGCCGTCGACGTCGATCGCGCCGCGTTCGGTGAGGCGGACCCCGGTGTTCTCCAGGCCGTAGCCCGCGACGTTCGGGGCGAAGCCGATGGCCTGGAGGACCTTGTCCGTCTCCAGCGTGCGGCGTTCGCCGTCCTTGGCGACGGTCACCCGGACCCGCTCGCCGGAGTCGTCGATGGCCTCCACGGCCGTACCGGTGAGCACCTGGATGCCCAGCCTGCGGTAATGCCTGGCGAGCTCCTTGGAGATCTCCTCGTCCTCCAGCGGGACCATGCGGTCGAGGTACTCGACGATCGTCACGTCCACGCCGTAGCTGCGCAGCACGTACGCGAACTCGACGCCGATCGCGCCCGCGCCGGCGATGACGATGCTGCCGGGCAGCTCCTCGCTGAGGATCTGGCTCTCGAAGGTGACCACGCGCTCCGACAGGGAGGTGCCGGGGAGCAGCCGGGGGGTCGCGCCCGCCGCGATGACGCAGTGGCCGAAGGTCACCGTCTCGGTGCCGCCGTCCGTGCGCGTCACCACCAGGGTGTGGTCGTCGGTGAAGCTGCCGCGCCCGTCGAACTGGGTGATGGCGTTCTTCTTCATCAGGTAGTGGACGCCCTTGACCCGGCCGTCGGCCACCTTGCGGCTGCGCTGGAAGGCGGCTCCGTAGTCCACCGAGACATCACCGCCGAACGAGATGCCGTAGGACTTCGCCTCGCTGGTGACGAACTGCACCATCTCGGCGTTGCGCAGCAGGGCCTTGGAGGGGATGCAGCCGACGTTGAGGCAGATCCCTCCCCAGTAGCGCTCCTCGACCACCGCGGTGGTCAGACCGAGCTGTGCGCTGCGTACCGCGGCCGTGTAGCCGCCGGGTCCCGCTCCGAGGACGAGGACATCGAAATGCTGGCTCACAGGGGCACCCTCGCCCGGCGCCGGTCGGCACGCAACCGCTTCGCACGACCCCTCCCTGTGATCTTCCCCTCACCGCTGCCGGGCGGACCGGCACCGCAGCGTGTGCCCGCACCACGGCCCGGCCCGGCGGCGCGTCCCCGTCATCGAGCTGCGCTTCGCCCGGCCGGACACCGCATGGACGGCCCCGCAGGTCCGGGGCGGGGAGTCACCGCCCGCCTATTTGGGAAACAGTCCTTACTAGAATGGGCACATGTCCTCGCCCCCGCCGCCCCGGCCGTCCCTGGAGATGCTGCGCGCACTGACCGACGAGAACGTGCTGCGTGCGCTCATGGACCGGCCACGCCTGACCCGCGCGGAGATCTCCGCCCACACCGGGATCTCCAAGCCGACCATCTCCGACAGCGTGGCGCGGCTGAGTGCGGCGGGCCTGGTGGTGGACACCGGGGAACGCACCGCGGGGCGCGGACGGGCCGGCTCGTACTACTGCCTCGCGCCGCGGCTCGGCGCCGCACTGGTCGCGAGCATCACCCCGCACGGAGTGGTGGCCGAAGCGGTGGACGCCCACGGCCGCGTCGTGGAACAGGTACGGGCCGGACTCGGGCGGACCGCGGGAGCGGACCTCGCCGCCCGGACACTGGCGGCCGTCGCCGGCCGGCTCCGCACACGGGTGCCGGGCGGGCTGCGGACCGCCGTGGTCAGCGCGGCCGATCCGGTCGACCGTACGACCGGCCGGCTCGTCCGGCTGCCCGACGCGCCCTTCCTGGTCGGCGACCTCGACCCGGCGGCCGTCCTCGCTTCCTCGGTCACCGGTCCCGTGCTGGTCGACAACGACGTCAACTGGGCCGCTCGCGCCGAGCACCACGCGGGCCGCGCGCAGGGCGTCGACGACTTCGTCTACGTCCACCTCGGCGAGGGACTCGGCTGCGCCGTGGTCCACGACGGCGCGGTCCGGCGCGGCCGGCACGGGCTGGCCGGGGAGATCGCCCATCTGCACACCGCGGGGCCGGACGGTACGGCGATGCCGCTGACCGAGGTGTTCGCCGCTCTCGGCCTGCGCCGGCCCGCGTCGACCGCGATCGACGTCGCGGCGCTGGAGTCGGCCGTCGCCGGGGACGACGAGCGAGCGCGCCGTGTCCGCACCGTCCTCGCCCGCGCGATCAGCGGCGTACTGGCCGCCGCCGTCTCCCTCGCCGACCCGGAGATGATCGTCGTCGGGGGCGCCTGGGGCAGCCGTCCCCGCATGATCGCCGCCATCGGCGACCACTTCGGCCACAGCCCGCGCCCCGTCCGTGTCGCCGCGGCCGGGCTGACCGCGCCCGAACTGACCGGCGCGCGCACGCGCGCCCTGGAAGAGCTGCGCTCCCTCGTCGTCCGGTCCGCGCGCCCCGCCGGGGACCGGACGCCGTCGAAGGGCCGCGCCCCCTCGTCGCCCGCTCCGCGCGCCATCGGGGACCGATGACCGCCGGCACCGTACGCGGACCCCGACCGCCCCCGGCCGTTCTGTGGCCCGCCCCGCCCTCGCACCCCCGACCGCCCGACCGACCTCCCCGCACCCCCAGGAAACTCATGACCACCTTCCGGCCCCGGCCCGCACAGGCCCTGCCCGCCATCGAGTCCGCCACCCCGCCCGACATCCGACTCGTCGTCACCGACATGGACGGCACCCTGCTGGACGGCGACGGGCGCATACCCGACGGCCTGTGGCCGCTGCTGGCCGAGCTGGACCGCCGGGGCGTGGTGTTCTGCCCTGCCAGCGGGCGCCAGTACGCCACCTTGCTGCGCCAGTTCCAGCGGGCCGCACCCGGCATGGTCTTCATCGCCGAGAACGGCACGTACGTCGTGCGGGACGGCCAGGAGATCAGCTCCGACCTCCTGGACCGCGACGTCGTCGGCCAGGTCGTACGGACCGTCGAGGGCCTGCCCGCCGAAGGTGTGGACGCCGGCCTGGTGGTGTGCGGCAAGAGGTCGGCCTATGTGGCCCGCACCGACCCGGCGTTCCTCGCGGAGGTCAGCATCTATTACGCACAGCTGGAGACGGTGGAGGATCTCACCGCAGTCGACGACGACATCATCAAGCTCGCCGTCCACGACTCCGGACGTGCCGAGGACGGCACCGCTCCCGCGCTCAAGAAGTTCGGCGCGACCCATCAGGTCGTCCTCTCCGGCGAGCACTGGATCGACATCATGAGCCCCACCGCGAACAAGGGCGCCGCGGTCCGCGGCCTCCAGCGGCGGCTGGGCATCACCCCCGACCAGACGGTGGTCTTCGGCGACTATCTGAACGACCTGGAGATGCTCGACGCGGCATCCTGGTCCTTCGCCATGGCCAACGCCCACCCCGACATCGAGCGCCGGGCCCGCTACCGGGCCCCGGCCAACACGGACAACGGCGTCGTCGCCACTTTGACCGCGCTGCTGCGCCTGCCGTAGTCCGGCGGCGCATCCGGCCCCTTCGCGGCGGCGCCCTCACGAGGCGAGGGCGCCGCCGCGAAGCCGCGTGACGGCATCCTCCTCGGCTTCCTCGCCCCGAACCCGGTTGCAGACTTTCTTCAAGATGTAGTACTTCTTATACATGAGCGAGCAGGTACACAACAGGTTGGCGATGGTGCGCGCCGAACGGAAGGTGTCGCGCCAGGACCTGGCCGCGGCGATGGGAGTGCACTACCAGACCATCGGCTACATCGAGCGAGGGCAGTACAACCCGAGCCTCGACCTCGCACTGAAGATCGCGAAGTTCTTCGCGCTGCCGGTGGAGGCGTTGTTCTCCCTCGACCCGTTCCGGCCGCTCACGGACGAGGTTTACGGGAGGAAGCAGCCATGACGACGACTCGGATGACCCGCTACGACCGGAGCATGCTGCGGCTGATGAACGACCGCAGAGGACTTCCGCTGTACGCCACGACCGCACGCCGGCGCCTGGTCGTCGCCGTGCACGTCGCGCTCACCGCGGCCATCGGGGCGCTGATCACCCACACGTACCTCGCGGTGGCGGAGCCGGTGTGGCCCCTCGTCGTGGCGATGGTCCTGCTGCTGCCCTGGATGGTCGCGACGGGGGCGATCAACGGTGCCACCCGCGGCCTGCTGGAACTGCGTGAGCGTGCCCTCGACGAGCGGCAGTCCGCCGAACGCAGCCGGGTCCTGGCCCGCGCCCACCGCGTGATGACACTGCTGCTGGCCGCGACCGCGGCCGGTCTGCTGATCGCGGGAGCGGCCGCCGGCGACGCGCCCAGGGCGTACGCGGCCCCCGTCCTCGTCACCGCCCTCGCGGTCCACTGGCTGATGCCGTTGTGGGTGGCCGGCCTCATGGCCCGGGACGAGCCGGTCGAGGACGACGGACTCGGGGCGTAGGAGCGGGCGAGGGTGGCGCCCGACCGGCTGGATGCCCTACGGCGCCCCCGACAGTCCCGCGAGGCCTGAGGCGGCACGGAGGTAGGCCGCGTAGCGGACGCGCACCGCGCCGTCGGGCTCCTGCCGGCCTTCCTCCCAGGCGCGCACCTCGTCGACGCCGACACCGACGCTCGCGGCGACCTCGGCCAGCCGGAGTCCGAGGGCCTCGCGCCGGTGGCGGCGTTCGGCGGGAGCGGGCAGGGGCGGGCACAGGCAGGGGGGCTTCTCGGTGGCTGCCGAGGGGCTCCGTACCGCGCCCTCCGGTTCACTGGGCCCTTTCGCTCCTCTCGGTTCTCTGGGCCCTGTCGCTCCTCTCGGCTCTCTCGCGTCGCCCGTCCTGTGCCGCTCGAACAGCTCCCGCAGCAGGCTCAGCTCGATGTCCAGCAGACAACGGCGCAGGGCGGCCGTGTCCGTGGCGGTGAGGAAGCCGTCGGGGACCTGGAAGAACCGTTCGAGATCGAACTGGTGCCGGGCCTTCGGGCGGCGTTCGCCGGCGAGGAGGGCCGAGCACTGCTGGCGCGACATGTGCGCCCCCTCGGCGATCTCCTCATGCGTGTACATACGCCCGTTCGCCTTGCGGCGGGTGTCCCGCAGGACCGCCATACGCCGAACAAAACGTTTCTCCGGATCACTGGGCGGCGGCCGGCGCCCGGCGAGGAGCGACGCGACCGTGTACTGGGGAACGCCGGACGCCTCGGCCAGCGCTCGCTCCTCCAGGACCTTCTCCGGAGGGTGCCCCAGTTGGCGCGCGAGGATCGCCACACGGGCCGCGATCACCGCTGGGGACGTCACCGGATGCTCGTCGGGCGGCGTGTGTTCTTCTTCCAACCTGTGACCAACCCCCACCTCGGACCGGGGCGCCCTGTCCGTGGCCGGGGCGCGGCACCGGCCGCCCATTGTTCCGCGCGAGAACGAAGTTGAACACCTGTCATGGAAGGCGGGCGGGTAAGGCCGGCCATGCGTCATGTGCCGGGTGTCATGTGCCAGGTGCCGTGAGCTCTCGCCACCGGCCACCGGCCACCGGCCACCGGCCACCGGCCACAGGACGCGGCAGGCCGTCGGAGTCGGCCAAGCGGCGGAGTCGGCCAGGCCGCAGAGTCGGCCAGGCGGCGGAAGGGGGCGCGGTGGCCCGCGCCCCGACGATCCGGGAACCGGAGTCCGCAGGCTGTGCGCGTCCCGCGGATCCCGGTCCCCAGTCCTCCGGCCCTTCGAGTGGGGCTCACTCCCGCTGTACCCCACAGGGACGGTGAGGACAGCCCCGCGCGAGGCCCTCATGCCACGGCAGGACGCGAGTCCCTGCGCGAGGCGGCCGCCGTCATCGCCGACCAAGGGCGGCGGCCGTCCCTGTCTCCGGGCCGACGGAACCTCCCGCACGTCCCGCCGGTCCGGTCACACCCCGTTCACTGCGTGTCCGCCGTGGCGGCGGACACGGCGTCCCGGCCGTCCCGTCCCTCGAAGCCCGGACCGATCGGAACGGGTCTGCATCGACCGATCATCTGTCCCTGCCGCTGCAGCCGTCACCGGATGCGCGGCGCCGGCTTTCGGCCAGGTCCCGTCCGTCCCGTCCCGTCCCGCCACGGGACACGCACGGGCAGCCTCGCCGCACCCATCAGCAGTTCTGGCCTCAGCTTCCCAACCCGGTCGCGTCCGGTGCAGCGCCGTATGCGCAACCCGGCCCGCTGCCGCTGGCCACAAAACGAAATCACGGGTGTGCGCCACATCACCCGGTGTCAGGGCAGACCCCTGGAACATCCGGCGTCGGTCAACCGTTCATCCTCATGTGGCTGCGGAGGGGACAGTGTCCCCGGGCCTCACCTTTTGCCCATGGGGACGATCGTTCGGCTGAAGCCCCATGGAGCCTTTCGCCGCGAGGCGACCGCCCTCCGCACGCCACCCCTCTACGGCCCCGGTCGGCCTCCCCCCTCTGGCCGGGGCTTCCTCTTGCCCGCGTACCGGACGACGCCTGTGCGCGTGACGGTCGGCGACGCCCCGCCCGGTCACCCCGTCCCCATGGACGACCACAGGCCGCTCGCCCTGGTGACCGGGGCTCTGGGCGGAATCGGGTACGAACTGGCCAGGCTGTTCGCGGAGCACGGCCACGACCTGCTGATCAACGCCGAGGACGAGCGCCTGGAGCACGCGGCGCAGCGGCTGCGGGAGACGGGCGCCCAGGGCGTGGCCGACCGGATGCTGCCCGACAGCGCCAGAGCCACCCTCCGGGACCGCGGCGCGGAGCGGATCGCGGCGCATCCACGCGGGACACGGCGGCCGCGGCCACTGCTGCGCATCCCCCGCCGTGCCAGGTCCCGCCGTCCTCCGGTGGCCATTGGTGGCGGGTCACCCCGGGTCGTACTCCGCCCCCGGAGGAGCCGCCCCTTCAGCCTCCGGCGAGGTTGTCATGGTCACGCAGGAATTCGCCAGCGGCGATGAACGCCTCACCGCCCACCGGCACCACGGTCACCGAGATCGCCACCCGCCGGGGCTTCTTTCCACCCCGGGCGCTTCGCCGCTCACTATCGCTCCGCCTACGGCCGCACCCCCCTCCAGACCCTGCTCGACGGCTGAGCGACGATCACGGGCGAGCCGAATCCGGGGCCGGAGAGTTCGGCGTCGTCCGGGCGCCGACCGGAACACACCGGCGCCCGGACAACGGATCACGGCGGGCCGCTCGGGACGAGCATCGGCCCCTGGCAGGGTGTATCGGCCCCTAGCGGGGCGTGACGGCGGGTGATTCCGCATCCGGTGGGGCCGTCATCAGTTTCATGAACGACGCCATGCACGCCGCACAATGACCCGCCCGTTCCGCGCTCGCCGCGTCGACCGCGCGGATGAGCGTCCGGCCGCACAGGGTCTCGCTGGACCGCTTGGCCATGACGTGCCACACCAGCACTCCCCCGTGCTCTTCGTGGCCTGCACACATCTCGTACATGATCGGCTCCCTTGATGGACGCCTCTCTCCCTCCAGCAGACCTCACCTCGGCCGTACGCACGCAGCCGCGGGGGCCATTCGGGTGACGACACCCCCGTGACCTGCGGTTTCGCGAGGACGGTGGGCCGCCCGCGGCGCCGGCCCTTCTGTACTCGTCCGAGCGGAATCGTGCACACAAGGACTGTTCCGGTGGGTATCGGGCATGCAGCGTTCAGCGAAGCGAGAGGGGAAGCCGTGATCTTCACGCTGTGCACCGCCGTACCGCTGCTCCTGGCCCTGCTGCTGGTCCACCATCAGGACTGCCCGCGCCGCTCGCCCCGTCACAAGCGCGGCTCCTGATCCGGCGCGGGGACCGGGCTCCGCCAGGGCGGCGGCCCCGTGCCGTCGCTCCAGGCCAGCAAGGCGTCCCGGTCCACGCACACGATCCCGCACTGCTCGGCGTACTCGGCCGCCGGGGCGGTGAAGCCGCTGGTGGTGACCACGACGGCGACATCGGCCCCGTGCACGGTGAAGCATGTGCCGCCGAAGCGCTGAAGGTCCTGGGAACCGACCCGGTTGGTCTCGCCGTACCGCTTGCACTGGATCACCACGCTCCGTCCGTCCGGAGCGACGGCCAGGACGTCCGCGCCCAGGTCCCCCGCCCCGCCCACGACCTCGACCTCCACGCAGCCGTCCCGCTCGCACAGCGCGGCCGTCGCCTGCTCGAACTCGTCGGCGTCCAGGGCGTCGTAGTCGACGGTGACGGTTGCCTCATGCATGTCACACGTCTCATACATCTCATACGATTCGGATGCCTCGTACGTGGTGGTGCCGTACGCGGCGGTTCCGTCGTCCGGCAGGACGAGCGTCCGCTCGACGCCGGTGTCACCGGCGGCGGCACCGTCCTCGGCCGTCGGCGCCGCCACGGTCACGTCCCGGCCGCGGGGTGCCCCGGCGTCCAGTTCGTCCACCGCCGTTCTCGTCGCCTCGTCGAGGGCCTCGGCCGCCCGGCGCACCGCTCTCGCCGCGGAGGACCGGCGTCTCCCGCGCCGGAAGGCCACCACCGGCGCCACCCCTGTCGTCGCCAGGACGACCGCCCAGACGGGACGCCGCTCCACGACATCGGCCAGGGCGCGCACGGTGAACCCCGCGAGGCTCACCATGACGGCGAGGAGGCCGAAGAACAACGCCGTCGAACGCAGGTCGAAGGTGCGCTTGCGGTCCACCGGGCGGGTGCGGCGTGTGGGCGTGGCCACGATGTTCGATCCCCCTCACTCACGGCAACGGACAAGAGAACGACACGAAGATCACTCCCGTCGTGTGCCCCCGATCAAGGAGTTCACCGGTATGCCTACGAGGGCGGGAGGTCACCGGGAGGCGTCTCGCCGGCCGGGGCCGCGGTGCCGTCACGGGCCAGGAGGGTGACCGCGCCCTCGTACGCGGCCAGCCCGGCCGCGACCACGAGCAGCCCGGCCCACGAGGACAGCAGCAGCGCTGTCAGGACCGCGACGACGACGCCCCCGACCCGCAGCACATCGGCGTGCCCGCGGATCCACGGCCTCGACCGGCCGACGGACCTGGCTCGTTGACCGACCCGCGTCAGGAGCCGACCGGTGGCCTGGGCGCCCTGGACCACACAGTGGCGCAGCGCCACGGGGAGGCGTCCGGGGCCGACCAGGTAGGCGAGTACGGCGAGCGCGACGCCGGCCCAGAGGAGCTGGTCACCGCGTGTGCGCAGGGGCTCGAAGACGTCCCACAGCGCGGTCCGTACTCCCTCGCGGTAGACGCCGGGCCGCACCTGGCCGAGGAGGTGGTCCCGCACGGCCCGCAGGACGGCCGTCATCGCGGTGGTCGTCACCACCAGCCACAGGCCGAGCTGGAGGAGAGTGCGCCGGGGGCGCGGCGAGACCCACAGCGCGAGGGCCAGCAGCAGGGGCACGGCGACGACCAGTCCCACCACGGCGCGCCTGCACAGCAGCACGGCGTCCTGCAGCTGCCCGAGCCGGTGCCGGTCGTAGAGCCTGACCTGGGCGAAGTCCTCCGGCAGCGTCACCCCGAGCGCCTTGTCGATCCGGTCGCGCAGTCCGGGCGGGAACTCGCCGGACTTCACGGGCGGCAGGTCGATCCTCTTGCCGAACACGGTGGGGAGCCGGTCCTCCAACGCGTTGATCAGGTTGTTGACCAGGGGCAGCAGGTCGAGCGTGACCGTGTCGCCCCGCACCTCCACGTTCGGGGCGCGGTTCTCCAGCACGGCGACGATCCGTGGGTGCATGGAACGGTTCGCCGAGCGCCACAGCTCCTGGAACTCCTCCGTCCTGAGCAGCTCGCCGACCGAGTCCCGTACGTGGTCGTGGACGGCGGCGGTGACCGGTGCCGCGATGAAGGACGCCCGGTCGGGCAGGGCGTCGGACAGCCGCCGCTCGACGTCCAGCTGGTCGAACAGTTCGTCGGTGAGATAGGCGGAGAGGGCCGCGTTCACGGCCGGGTCCTCCGGCAGCGGGCCCACCGTGGCGACCCACCGGTCCGTGTCGAGGGCGGTCCGCGCGGCCCACACCCCGATCACCCCGCCGACCGCGCACACCGCCACCAGCGCGATCAGAACGGCGGCCACCGCTCGTCTGACGGCCAGGAGCCGGGCACGCCGCCGCTGCTCGGTCCCGACACGGGCGCGCAGCGCCTCGACCTCCGCCCGCAGCAGCTCCAGTTCTCCGGCCTCCCTGTGGGACACGGGGTCCGCCCCTTCGGCCGGCACCGGAGCCTCCCCCTCGCGGTACGCGGCAGTGTCCTCCTCGCGGGCCATGGGCGTCTCACCTCCTCCGCCCACCGTCGGGGACGCGGCACAGCGGCCCCTCACCCCCGGCGGGTGACGCGGCGCCGCGCGTTTCACGGCTCGATGGAACGGTGCCGTCGAAGGGAGTCACCATGGTCATGATCGGTCCGGTGCAGCTGCTGGTGGTCGAGTTCGGGCCCGACGCCGAGTTCGCGGGGCGGATCGTCGAAGAGCTGGAGACCTTGGAGTCGAACGGGCAGATCCGCGTTCTCGACCTGTTGTTCGTACAGAAGGAGCCGGACGGGAACCTCTTCGCCCTCGACTACCAGGCGACGGGCATGGGCGACATGGTCGCCGCGCTGCTCGGCATGCCGCACGAGTCCCTGCGCGGAGCGGAGGCGGCGTATCCGTCACTGACCGAGGGCAACGCCTTCGGTCTCACCGCCGGCGAGATCAGGGACATGGCGGGGGCGCTGGCCCCGGGGACCGCGGCGGGATTCGTCCTGCTCGAGCACGTGTGGGCGAAGTATCTACGGAAGGCGATCCGTGACGCGGGCGGCATGCCCGTCGCGGAGGGCTTCCTCACCGAAGAAGCACTCGAACCCGTGGCCGCGCAACTCACCGCCGTGGCGGAGCAGCTGGGCGAACCGACCGCTCCCCCGGCCCGCGCGAGCCGGACGGCCGGCCATGGCCGAAGGAGGACCTGATGGCGGATCTCATCGTGCTGGGCTTCTCCGACAAGGAGAAGGCGGAAGCGGTGATGCGGCTGTCGAAGGAGCTGTCGCGGCAGGAACTGCTGGACCTGGAGGACTCGGCGGTCGCCTGGCGCACCGCGGACGGCAAGCTGCATGTGCACCAGACGTACAACACCACCGCGGCCGGCGCGGCCGGCGGTGCGCTGTGGGGCACGCTGTTCGGCATGCTGTTCCTGATGCCCGTGTTCGGGGCCGCGGTCGGCGCGGCCACGGGCGCGATCGCCGGCAAGCTCAGCGACGTCGGCATGCACGACGGCTTCGTCAAAGAGGTGGCGGCCACCCTCGAACCGGGCCGGGCCGCGGTGTTCGCCCTCGTCCGCAGCTCCACGCCCGACCGGGTACGCGACGCGCTGCGTCCGTTCCACCCGACGGTGATCCGTACGTCGCTCACCAAGGACCGCGAGGAGGAACTCATCGAGGAGCTGACGAAGTAGCGGCGCCGGGCAGGCCGTACGCCGCCGGGGCGGAGACGCCCCGGCGGCGTATTGCCGGTGACCGAGTGGCCAGGTGACCGAGTGGCCAGGTGACCGAGTCGGTCGACCCTCGCGGTCGCGGGTCTCAGCCCCGGGCCGCACTTTTGTCGTCACGCCGTGCCTGGTGGTCCGGTCCCCGGCCGCCCGGCCCTGTACGGACCCGGATCGCCCACCCGGTCTACGGGGCGCCGCTCCGGGTCGGTTTCAGGGCGGCGAGTTCGTCCGGTGAGCGCGCCGGCGTCAGGGCCAGCCTCCCGAGCAGACGCCAGTCCAGCGGCGGCCGGGCACCGCGGGGCCCCGGCCGCCGGCGGGGGACGATCACCCGCAGGGCCCGTGGCCGCACCTCGCAGTGGACGGGAACACGGAGCCGTGAGGCCTCGCCGTCGACGTCGGCCCTCAGCCACCGCACATCGGCGTCGATCCGCACGTCCATCGCCGCGGTCCGTGTCAGGCCGGTGGAACGCCAGCCCCTCAGGAGCCCGGCGGCGTGGGCGGCGCCGGTCACCTCGACGCCGACGCAGCCCAGCGCACCGCCGTCCAGGCGCGGACGGGTCCCGAGCCCCGCGATGTCACCCGTGCCGTACGGGTTGTTGCTGACCAGCAGGGCCTGCGGGGCGCAGCAGGTGACCGCTCCGGCCCGCGCGGTGAGCGGGACGCCCTCGTGCCCCGCGAGCAGGCCGGGCAGCGCCTCCAGCGCCGTACGGACATGGCCGTCGCGGCGCCGGAAGCCGCGCGCGTGGCCGTTCCGGTACCAGGAGCCCGACGCCGCGCCCCCGTAGGCTCCGAACGCCACGTCGCTGACGAAGGGGCGGTCGCCCACCCTGCCCATGTCGACGTGCACCTCCACGCCGTCGTACAGCGCGTCCAGCGCCCTGACCGGGTCGTCGCAGTCCAGTCCGAGACTGCGGGCGAAGTGGTTGCGGGTGCCCGCCGGGATCACCAGGAAGGGGAGGTGCAGGGCGGCGGCGACGTCGGCGACCGGTGCCTGCATGCCGTCGCCGCCCGCGACGCCGAGCAGATCGGCACCCTCGGAGGCCGCCTTGCGGGCCAGTTCGGCGACGTCGGTCTCACCGCGCCATTCCAGCTGCAGCACCTCGGCGCCCAGGGCCTCGGCCCGCTCGCGCAGCGAGAACCGCCGTACCTTGCCGCCGCCCGAGCGCAGGTTCATGATCAGGAAGGGGTGGTGGATCTCGGGTGCCGGATGCTCGCGCGGCGGCACCGGCGCGTCGTGCCGGAGCAGGGCGGTCCGGGCCGTACCGGCCGCCACCAGCCACAGCAGCGCGGAGACGGCGACGGCCCACCCCAGCCGGGCCGAGGAGTACTCCCACAGGACCCACACCGGGGCCGACACGGCCAGCGCCCTGGCGAGGAGGCGCCGGGCACCCCGCCGGGTGAGCCCCCACCAGACCCCGGCGGCGGTGAGCGCCAGACCGACGAGTCCCACGGCCGCCAGGGCGGGGGACCGCAGAGCCGCGCCCACCAACAGGACCAGCACGGCCGCGGCGGCGGCCCCCAGCGCGACGCGCGCGGGCTGTTGCTCTCGCATCGTCGGTTCCATGACCGAACTGTGCCGCCCGGGTGGGGGGCCCGCATCACCCTGGGGAGGCGATTGCCGCCGACGGGGGCGTTCCGCCCGCCCCGTGCCGGGCCCCGCCCACCGCCTGCTGTACGGCTGCTCCGCCTGCTGAGGGGCGCAGAAGGCCAGAACCCGGATCACCAGCACGTCCAGCGCGATGAGAGAGCGCCGATGCCGACGCCGACGCCGACGCCGGTCATCATGCGGACGGCCACTGAGCGCGGTCACCCCCGAAGGGTGATGTCCCTTCGGACGCGGGCTGCTGTGATCGTGCCGTGACCAGTCCTGACGACGGCCCGCCCGGCCCGGTACCCGCCGACGGAGCGGCCTGTCGCGGCCTCGCGGGCAGGGTGGTCGTGTACGCGTCGCGTCTCGTCGTGGGGCTGGCCGACGCCGCCGCGCAGACCGTCACCGCCGCCGTCGGGGGCACCGTACGCGGCCGGCCGGGGGACGGACGGGGTGCGCTGCCCGATGCCGCGCTGGGCCTCGTCCTGCACCTGGAACGGCGGGCGCTCGCCGCGGTGGCCGCCGTGGACGTCCGGGTACTGCCCCGCGTGCGCGCCGTCGCGCGCGGCTTCGTACCGGCCGGGGTCGCCGACCTGGTCGAGGAGCACATCGCCCTGTGGAGCGCGCGCGGCGCGGCGGAGCGGCTGCGGGCCCGCGAGGAACTCCGTGGTACGGCACGGGCGGTGACACGGGCGCTCACGGCCGCCGTTCTCGCCGAGGTCGACGTGGACGCCGTGGCCGACCGCGTGGACGTGGAACGGATCGCCCGGCGCGTGGACGTGGACGCCGTGCTCGCCCGGGTCGACCTGGTGACGTACACGGAACGGGTCCTCGGGAAGCTCGATCTGGTGGCGTACACCGAGGCCGTCCTGGAGGAACTCGAGCTGGGGAGGATCGTGCGGGACACGGGCGGCAGCATCGCCGGGGAGACGCTCGACGCGTTCCGCCGCCAGAACGTGCGCGCCGACCGGCTCGTGCAGCGGCTCACCGACCGGGTACTGCGCAGAGGCGGTCCGGGCGGGGATGCCCTCGCGCCACGGGTGCCCGTGCCTCAGACATCTGTGCCACGGCCGTCCGTGCCGCAGATGTCCGTACCGCCGGTGTCCGTGCCGCCCGCGTCCGCACCGCCGTCCGAGTCACTGGCATCCATACCACCGGCACCACCGGCGTCTGCGCCACCGGCGCCCGTGCCACCGACGCCCGTGCCATCGCTGTCCGCACCAACCGCGTCCGCACCACCGACGTCCCCGCCATCCGCGTCCGTCCCCTGGAAGGAGGTGGACGTCCCGGCCACGGCTCCGACGCCTCCGCCGACCGGGCCTCGGCCGTGACGTCACCGGTCCGCGGCGCACCGTCCCTCCAGGGGCGGCCGGCCGGGATCGTCTCCCGGACGGTGGCGGGTGCCGTCGACCTCCTCGTGGTGCTCTGCACCGTCTTCTCGATCCACTTCGGCTTCGCGGCCGGGCGTTATCTGCTGCTGGGCCCGCCGTTCGCGCTGCCGAAGCCCGCGGCCTGGGTCACCCTCGGTCTCGGCTACGGCACCGCAGTCGCCTATCTGGCGGGCAGCTGGATGATCGGCGGGCGCACGGTCGGCGACCAGTTGCTGGGGCTGCGGGTGCTGAGCCGTTCCCGGGGGCGGCTCACCCTCGTCACCGCCGTGCTGCGGGCCGTGCTGTGCGTCTTCCTGCCCTGGGGCCTGCTGTGGATACCGGTCGACCGGCGCGGGGCGTCCGTGCAGGACCGCCTCGTGAACAGCGCCGTCGTGCACGACTGGTACGGCAGGTCCCGGCCCGTGACGGACGTCTCCCGCACGGGCCCGCGGACCCCGGTGAGAGGTGATCCCGACGGCTGAGGCGGCAGCATCGTCCGCCCCGACGCCGGGGCGCGTCCGGCGAGGTGGAGAGGCGCGGCAGGGCGGGATCCCGGGCTGTCGCGCAGTGTGTCGAATCTCGGCTCGTCCCTCGGTGCGCGGTCGCCGGGCCGGTGGGCCTGGTAGTCGCCGTGGTGCTCCTGCCACTCGGCCGGGCCGCGGCGGAGGGGACCAAGTGAGGAACGGCCCCTCCGCGCGGTCCTCTCCGCCGTGCGGTTCTCCGTGCAGTGTTCCTTCAGGCGGGTGATGCGGTCTTCCGGGCGGCTCCCCGCAGGTCTCTCCGTCAGCCGGCGGGCTCGACGGCGAACACGTGCGCGCCCCACGCGTCCAGGTCGACGAAGAGTCCGGGGCCCGCCAGTTCGCTGCCGGAGCGGACGTAGCGTTCACCGTCGACGAGGTCCAGCAACTCCCAGTCACCGCCGGCGAGTTCGGGCCACGGCGGGCGGATCATGCCCTGTGCGGGACGGCCGGAGAGGTTCACCGCCACCAGGTGCCGGCCGCCTCCCGCCTCGCCCGTCCAGCTCCAGGCGAGCAGGTCGCGGTACGTGCCGTTGTCGGGCCAGCCCGTGGGCTCCAGCAACTGCCAGTGCCCGTCCCGCATCCGGCTGTCGCGGACCGTGGCCAGGAGCCGTTCGTGGAAGGCCCGCAGTTTCTCGTCGGGCGGCTCGTCGGGGCGCCGGGTCAGGAAGACGGGCAGGTGGGTGCGGCGCCCGGTGAACTGGCCCTCGTGCCACAGGGTCGCTCCCGGCAGGGTGGCGATGACCACGGCGGCCGCGCGCTGCCGGGCCGGCGGAGCGAGGGTGGCCGCCGCGCGCGGCTCGTCGTGGTTCTCCAGGAAGCGGACCAGTCCGCGCTGATAGCCGTCGTCGGCGCGCAGGTGGTCGCGTACCGTCCCGGTGTTCTCGTGCAGCAGCCGGTCGTAGAGCCGCTTGTCGTAGGCGTGGTCGAAGCCCTGCTGCTGCAACGCCCATTCCAGGTCCCAGTAGGCCTCGGCCACGAACACCATGCCGGGGTGCCGGCGCCGCACGGCGGGCAGGACGGACGCCCAGAAGTCCTCCTCCGGGGCGGGTCCGACGCGCTGCCCCCACGTCCGGGCGAACACGTCGTTCATCAGCAGCATCGCCATGTCGCAGCGGACCCCGTCGCACAGGTCGCCGATCCGGGTCAGGACGTCGGCGGTCAGCGCGCGCAGCGCGGGGCTGAACGCGTTGAGCTGGACGACGTCCGGCCACGGCGGGAAGAAGGGGTCCCGGCCGCGGGCGTACACCGTGCCGTGTGCCGCGAGGTAGGCGGCCGGGTCGCGCCGCAGGTCGTCGTCGGTGCCGCGGACGAAGCAGTCGGGGCGGTCGGCGAGCCAGGGGCTGTCCGGCGCGATGTGGTTGGGCACGTGGTCGAGGAGCAGGCCGACGCCGCGGCGGTCGAGTTCGGCGCGGGCGGCCTTGAGCCCGGCGGTGCCGCCGAGGGACGCGTCGACGGTGTACCTGCGGATGCAGTACGGCGATCCGGCGATGTCGTCGGGACCGGCGTCCGGGAGGGCCCGGGTGAACGACTCCCGCAGGGAGGGGTCCTCCAGGGCGATGCGGAGGCCCTCCGGGCTGCGTTCCCACACGCCCATGAGCCAGACGGCGTCCACGCCGTGCGGGGTGATCTCGTCCCAGGCGTCCTTGGGGACGTCGCCGAGTCCCGTCGGGCGCCGCCCGGTGCGACGCCCCACCTCCCGCAGCCAGACACGGGTGTTGATCTCGTACACGACGGGCTGCGCGGGCAGCGCGGTCATGACTCGCCTCCGTCCCAGGGATCGCGGAAGTCCTCCGGGCCGAGCCTGCCGAACATGATCATCAGGGTGGCGATCAGGCCCGTCCAGCCGGTCTGGTGCGCGGCGCCGATGCCCGCGCCGTTGTCGCCGTGGAAGTACTCGTGGAAGCTGATCAGGTCGTTCCAGTGCGGGTCGGTGCGGAACTTCTCCTGGCCGCCGTAGACGGGCCGCCGTCCGTCCGGGTCCTTCAGGAAGATACGGGTGAGCCGGTCCGAGATCTCCTTCGCCACCCCGTACAGGGTCATCCGGTTCCCGGAGCCGGTCGGGCACTCCACGGTGAGCTCGTCGCCGTAGAAGCCGTACAGGTTGAGCAACGCGCGGACGACGAGCACGTTCATCGGCAGCCAGATCGGCCCCCGCCAGTTGGAGTTGCCGCCGAACATGCCGGAGTCGGACTCGGCGGGCAGATAGCCGACGCGCAGTTCCTCGCCGTGCACCTGGAAGGTGTACGGGTGGTCGGCGTGGTAGCGGGACAGGGCCCGGACGCCGTACGGGCTGAGGAACTCGTCCTCGTCGAGCAGGCGGGCGAGGACCCGCTCCAGCTTCTTGTCGTCGACGGCGGACAGCAGCCGGGGACCGTCGGCGGGCCCGGCCGTCGCCGACTCCCAGGCGGCGGCCAGCGAGGGGTGCCGGTCGACGAAGCGCGCCATCCGCTCCCGCAGCCCGGCGACCCGCGCCAGCTGCCGGGGGTGGATCACAGTGGCGGCGCACAGCGGCAGCAGACCCACCATGGAGCGCACCTTCAGCCGCTGGGCCCGGCCGTCGGGCAGCCGCAGCACGTCGTAGAAGAAGCCGTCCTCCTCGTCCCACATCTCGTCGTCGCGGTCGCCGACGCGGTCCAGGGAGGCCGTGATCCACAGGTAGTGCTGGGCGAACTTGACGACCAGGTCCTCGTACGCCGGGTTGCCCTCGACGAGTTCGAGCGCCATCTGGAGCATGGTCTGGCAGTACAGGGCCATCCACGCGGTGCCGTCGGCCTGTTCGAGGTGCCCGCCGGTCGGGAGGGGCGCGCTGCGGTCGAAGACGCCGATGTTGTCGAGGCCGAGGAAGCCGCCCTGGAAGACGTTGCGTCCGTCGGGGTCCTTGCGGTTGACCCACCAGGTGAAGTTGGTCAGCAGCTTCTGGAAGGCCCGTTCCAGGAAGTCGCGGTCCGCGCGGCCGGTGAGCCGCCGCTCCAGCTGGTAGAGGAAGTACGTGGCCCAGCCGTGCACGGGCGGGTTGACGTCGGTGAAGTTCCACTCGTACGCGGGGATCTGCCCGTTGGGGTGCAGATAGACGTCCGTGAGGAGCAGTTCGAGCTGCTCCTTGGCGAAGGCCGTGTCGACCACGGCGAGCGCGACCGTGTGGAAGGCGAGGTCCCAGGCCGCGAACCAGGGGTACTCCCAGGTGTCGGGCATGGACACCACATGGTCGGCCGTCATGTGGAACCAGTCGTGGTTACGGATGCCGTCGGCCGCGGGGCCGAAGGGGTCGACGCCGTGCTCGGTGAGCCAGGCGTTGACGTCGAAGTGGTAGTACTGCTTGCTCCACAGCATCCCGGACAGCGCCTGCCGCAGCACCCGCGCCTCGTCCTCGCCCGCGCCGGGCGGGGTGAGCGCGCGGTAGAAGGCGTCGGCCTCCGCGCGCCGCTCCTTGACGACCGCGTCGAAGCGGCCGTCGCCCAGGGCGGCGGGCTCGGATCCGCCGTACACGCGCACCAGCCGCAGCCGGACGCTCGCGGAGCCGCCGGGCGCGACGGTCAGCGTGTGGTCCGCGACCGCCTTGGTGCCCGTGCGCTCGGGGTTGACGGCCGCCGTCTCGCCGTCGACGACGTACCGGCCGATGCCGTCCTTCACGTACGGCGACGGGTTCGGGGTGCCGTACAGGCGCTCGGTGTTCGTCTCGTTCTCCGTGAACAGCAGCGGGACGTCGGCGGAGCAACGCAGTTCCCAGGTGCCGAGGTCCGGGTGCTCGGCCCGGACGACCGGCTCGCGGGCCGCGCCGCCGGCCGCGGTGAGCCGTGGTTTCGCCAGCGCCGCGCCTGGTTCCGGCGGTCCGGGCCACGACCAGGTGTTGCGGAACCACAGCGTCGGCAGCACCCGCAGCGTCGCCTCGTCGGGGCCGCGGTTGGCGGCGGTGATCCGCATCAGGATGTCGTCCGGGGCGGCCTTGGCGTACTCCACGGTCACGTCCCAGTAGCGGTCGTCGTCGAAGACGCCGGTGTCCATGAGCTCGTACTCGAACTCTTGCCGCCCCCGGTCCCGGTTGACGGCCACCAGGTCGTTGTACGGGTACGGGACCTGCGGGTACTTGTACAGGTAGCGCAGGTAGGAGTGGCTCGGGGTGCTGTCGAGGTAGAAGTAGTACTCCTTGACGTCCTCGCCGTGGTTGCCCTCGGCGTTGGTCAGTCCGAAGGCGCGCTCCTTGAGGATCGGGTCGCGCCCGTTCCACAACGCGAGGGCCAGACAGAGGCGTTGGTGGTCGTCGCTGATGCCGCCGAGTCCGTCCTCGCCCCAGCGGTAGGCGCGGGAGCGGGCGTGGTCGTGCGGGAAGGAGGACCACGCGTCCCCGGACCGGCTGTAGTCCTCACGGACCGTGCCCCACTGCCGCTCGGCGAGGTACGGCCCCCACATCCGCCAGGCCGCGTCCTCGGCGCGCTCGCGTTCCGTCCGCTGCGCCTTGCTCCGTGCGGCCCTGGTGGCCTTGGCGGCTTTCGCGGTCTTCGTCGCCTTGGCGGCCTTCGATGCCTTCTCGGCCTTGTCCTGTGTGGCCATCGCGCTCACCCGATCCGGCTCGCAGGAATCCCGGGCACAGTGTCGTCGCGTCCGGACGGCCGGGCCTCCCCCGCACCGGGTGAGGCCGGCCGCCGGCCGGTGGTCGTGGCGTACCGCTAACCGGTCCTCGCGTGCCGCCCCCGGCCCGCGGCGTGCCGGCCCCGCCCCGTGGCCAGCGCGAGCCTCGCCACCCGCCGCCAGTCGGCCGGTGGCCTGCTCACGGGCGTACCGGGACGGTCACGCGGCACGCGGACCCGCAGCGCCCCGGGCACGATCCGGCACACCACCGGGGCCGGCAGGCTCACCGGCTCCCCGTCGATGCCGGCCGGCACGGTGGCCGAGTGCGCCCCGTCCGTCCCGTTCCTTCCGGTCGGCCCGTCCGGCGCGTCCGTCGCGTCCGTCTCGACGACGACCTCCCTGGCGGTCAGCCACGTCACGCCGGAGGAGGACGGACCGCGCATCGCGCCCACCGCCCCGGCGGTGTTGTCGACGCGTACGCACAGCACCCCGAGCTTCCCCGAGTCCAGCCGCTCCCTGCGGCCCGGGTGCGAGAAGTCCAGGCCGCCCCGGTAGGGGTTGTTGCTCACCAGCAGCGCCTGCAGCCCGTCGAGCCGCACGTCCGCGGCCCGCATCCGCAGCCGGGGCACGTCGTCGCCGGTGAGGAGGCCGGGCAGGGCGCGCAGGGCCGTGCGCGTCTTGTCGTCGCGGTAGGCGGGATCTCCGACGACGGCGGCATAGGTGCCGAAGGAGGCGTTGTTGACGAACACCCGCCCGGCGGCGAAACCCAGGTCGACCCGCATCTCGACGCCTTCGGTGAGGGCTCCGAGGGCCGCCGCCGGATCGTCGCGGTCGAGGCCCAGGTCCAGCGCGAAGTGGTTGCGGGTCCCCGCGGGGATCACCACGAACGGCAGGTCGTGGTGCACGGCCACCTCGGCCACCAGGGCCTGGGTGCCGTCCCCGCCCGCCACGGCCAGGAGGTCCGCCCCGTCGGCCACCGCGCGGTGGGCCAGTCCGGCCACGTCCTGGTGCTCGGCGGCGTCCAGCAGGGTCACCCGGGCGCCCGCGGCCCGCGCCTTCTCCACCAGGCCGAAGCGCTCGACCTTGCCTCCCCCGGAGCGTGGGTTCATCACGATCCACGGGTGGCGCGGGGGCTCGGCGAGGGCCGGTTCCCGTACGGGCGCGAGGGCCGCGTCGCCCGGTGTCAGCGCGGTACGGGCCGCCAGCACGGCCAGCGTCCACAGCCCCAGGGCGACGCAGGCGACCCACAGCATGCCGTACGCGACGAACACGGCGAGGACGGTGACCGGCGCGGCGATCGTCAGCGCCATGCCGGTCATCCGCACGAGTGCGGTGTGGGCGAGGGCCCACCACAGGCCGACCGCGGTCAGGGCCAGCCCCGCGAGGCCGAGCAGGATCCAGAACACGCTGCGCAGCCCGGCGGCGACGAGCGGCACCAGGACGCTGCCCAGCAGGGCGAGCAGCGCCAGGCGTGCGCACCAGGCGTGGCCGTCACGGGCGGCGGCCGCCCGTACCCCGCCCGGTGCGCCACCGCTGCCCGCGTGCCGGGCGCCGGTCCGGCGGATCACAGATCGCGCGGTGCGCGCTCGTACAGGCCGGTGTCGTCGCGCCGCACCACGCACAGGGCCCAGATGACGAACCCCGAGAAGGCGATCATCACCAGGGACCAGACCGGGAAGTACGGCAGGGACAGGAAGTTGGCGATGATGACGAGCGACGCGACGACGATCCCGGTGACGCGTGCCCAGGTCGCCGTCCTGAACAGCCCGAGGGCGATCACGACGGCCACCGCGCCCAGAACCAGGTGGACCCAGCCCCAGCCGGTCAGGTCGAACGCGAAGACGTAGTCGGGTGTGGTGACGAAGACCTCGTCCTGGACGATCGCCATGATGCCCCGGCAGATGTCGAGGACCCCCATGATCGTCAGCAATACGGCGGCGAAGACGGTCAGGCCCTCGGCCCATTGCTGTTTCGCTGTCACACGGTGCGGGTGTGTCGTGGTCATCCCGTTGCCTCGATTCGTTCGCGGCGGTACCGCGCGGCCGGCGCGGGGTCAGTGCAGGATCCTCTCCTTCGCCCGGCGGAACTCCTCCTCGGAGATGTCGCCCCTGGCGCGTATGTCGGACAGCCTGGCGAGATCGTCGATCTCACTGGTGCGGGAGCGTGAGGCGCCGGCCGCCGTCTCCCGGACGTAGGCGTCGAACGCCTCCTGCTGCGCACGCGCGTGGGCGAGTTCACGACGGCCCATGTTCCTGCCGCGCGCGACGACGTAGACGAACACACCGAGGAAGGGCAGCAGGACGACGAAGACGAGCCAGGCCGCCTTGGCCCAGCCGCTCAGGGCGTCGTCGCGGAAGATGTCGGCGACGATCCGGAAGAGCAGGAAGAACCACAGGACCCACAGGACGAGCCAGAGCATCGTCCAGAAGGCGCCCAACAGCGGGTAGTCGTAGGCGAGGTACAGCTGTGCGTCCACGTCTCTCCTCCGTTCCCGGACGTCCGCCGTTCCCGGACGTCCACCGTTGCCGCGTCCGCTCCTGGGCACCGGCCGTTCCCGGGCGTCCGCCGCCGGCCGTCTCCCCTTCAGCGTGTCCGCCGGGGCCGCCGGGTACCTCACCCGAGGCGGGTGAGCGTGTGCCGGACGGGACCGGCCGGGCCCGCCGCGGGCTCAGGTCACGGCGGAGGGACCGGCGACCCGGCCCGTGACCGTCTTGCGGAGCGCGGCCCGCACGACGAACGCCAGGACCAGCTCCACCAGGCCGAGCAGGATCAGCCACAGGCCGAGCAGCCGGGTCAGGGCCACGGCCGACTCGGCCGGCAGGACGAGCACCACGATCCCGGCGACGATGCCGAGGAGGGCCGTGCCGAGGGCGAAGCCGCGGTGGGGCAGGTCCCCGAGGGTGAGCGCCGCGTAGGCGGTCAGCATGCCGGACACGAGCCAGACGACGCCCACGATCAGCGACAGCGCGGCCACGGTCTGCAGGGGGTGGCGCAGGCAGAGCACCCCGGCCAGGACGAACACCACCGCGAGGAGCAGCCGCGCGGCCCGCTCGCCGCGCGCTCCTCCGGCGAACGCCGCGACGAACCGGAACACCCCGATCAGCAGCAGGTACAGCCCGACGACCACCGCCAGGACGTGCAGCGTGCCGTGCGGCCACAGCAGGATCACGATGCCGGGCAGCAACGTCACGAGCGCGGAACCCAGCGTCCAGCCCCAGGAGTCGCCCAGGAGCGCGAGCAGCTCGGCGGGGTCGCCGGCCGTCCCGTCGGACGTGCCCTGCGGGCCGGATCGCGATGCCGGCCGACGCGGTGCGGTCATGGCGTCCTCCTCGCGTGCTCGGCGCGTCCGGCGGGACGGTGTGCGTGCACCACCGCACCCACCGTCCCGCGTACCGGCGGCCGCCCGGATCACCCCCGGCGGGTGATCCGGGCCGGGCACCGCGCCGGTGTGGTGAGCACGGGACACCTTCACCGTCCCGCGGGCGACCCGAGGGAGAGGAGCGACACGTGCGGAAGGACTTGAACGGCCGGGCAGCCGCGCGGGGCACGCACGTTCCGGCGGCATCCGGAACGGGATCGGGGGCGAGGGCTGAGCCGGGGCAGGGACCGGGGCCTGAACAGGGACCGAAGCCGGGACCGGGTCAAGGGCATCGCGGACGTCCGCCGCTGCCGGGCCAGGGCTCCGCCCCCGCCCCAGGAGATCCGGTGACGACCATGCCCGGCGCTTCCCCCGCCGCCCTGCCCCCGGCGGAGCGCGCGGCGTACGGCAGGCACGCGCGCACACGGGCGTCGCGCTCGTGTCACGGCTGGTTCGAGCCCGCCGCGGGCCGGCCCGACCCCGTCGACGTGCTCGAGCGCCAGTCCGCCGCCCGGCTGCCGGAGCTGGTGCCGATCCGCTACGGGCGCATGCTCGAGTCGTCGTTCCGCTTCTACCGCGGCGCCGCGGCGATCATGGCGACGGACCTGGGCTCCCTGCCGCACACGGGACTGACGGTCCAGCTCTGCGGGGACGCCCATCTGCTCAACTTCCGGCTGCTGGCCTCACCGGAACGGCGCCTGGTCTTCGACATCAACGACTTCGACGAGACGCATCCCGGGCCGTTCGAGTGGGACGTGAAGCGGCTCGCGGCCAGCATCGTCATCGCCGGGCGGGCGAACGGCTTCACGCCCAAGGAGCAGAACACCGCGGTCCGCGCCTGTGTGAAGGCCTACCGGCGGCGGATGCGGGACCTGGCCGGCATGCGCGCCCTGGACGTCTGGTACGCGCTGGACGACGCCGATCACATACGGGCGATCCTGTCCACGGGCACGCACAGGGAAGAGGCCGTGCGGCGCGCCGGCCAGGCGGCCGCGCGGGCCCGCACCCGCACGCACCTGCAGGCCTTCGACAAACTCACCCGGGTGACGGCCGAGGGCAGGCGGATCACCCCGGACCCGCCGCTGATCACTCCGCTCCGGGACCTCCTGACCGACGCGGACGCCGGGCTCCGGCAGGAGCGGCAGCTGCAGAGCCTGGTGGAGGCGTACGCCCGCAGCCTCTCCTCCGAACGCCGGCATCTGCTGCGCCGCTACCGGCTGGTGGACATGGCCCGCAAGGTGGTCGGGGTCGGCAGCGTCGGCACCCGCTGCTGGATCCTGCTCCTGCTGGGCCGGGACGAGGGGGACCCGCTGCTGCTCCAGGCCAAGGAGGCCCAGCCGTCCGTGCTCGCCCCGTACACCGACGGCGAGCAGTACGACAACCAGGGCCGCCGGGTCGTCGCCGGGCAGCGCCTCATGCAGACCGCCGGCGACATCTTCCTCGGCTGGACGCGCGTGGTGGGGCTCGACGGGCACGGCCGGGACTTCTACGTCCGCCAGCTGTGGGACTGGAAGGGCATCGCGCGCCCCGACTCCATGGGCCCGGACCTGATGGCCCTCTTCGGCCGGCTGTGCGGTGCCTCGCTGGCCCGCGCCCACGCCCGCTCCGGCGACCCCGTGGCCATCGCCGCCTACCTCGGCGGCAGCGACCACTTCGACCGTGCGCTCGCCGAGTTCGCGCAGTCCTACGCCGACCAGAACGAGCGGGACTTCGCGGCCCTGACGGCGGCCGGGCAGTCGGGCCGGATCACCGCGCAGCCGATGTGACGGCGGACTGGACCGGACCGGCCGGCGCACGGGCACGGGGGCCGGGCCGCCGCCGGTTCACTCCGGCAGCCGGCGCATCTCCACCACCAGCAGCCCCAGCGACTGGAAGCGTGCCAGCAGCCCGTACAGGTGCGCCTCGTCGACGATCTGCCCGAACAGGAGGGTCTGATCCGGCGTGACCACGTGGTCCAGCTCCGGGAAGGCGCCCGCCAGCGTCTCGGACAGATGCCCGTCGATGCGGATCTCATAGCGCATGAACTGCCCCCCGCGGGTTGCCTCTGCGCGGCGCACGGTGCCGTACCCAGCGATCGTCCGTCGTACGCCGTCCCCCGGCCTCACCCGGCCGAGGTGAGCCGCGGCGCGACCCTCGCGGACCGGACGCCGGTGCTCGGGCGATGTCAGTGCCTGAGCGATGACAGTGCCTGAGCGATGTCAGTGCTTGAGCACCGTCTTCAGGGCGATGATCAGCAACCCGAGCAGAAGGTTGACCCCGCTCGTCAGCGCGACCATGCGCCAGGAGGCCCGGGCGCGCAGCGCCGCGGCCGCCGACCAGCACACCTGCCCGGCCACCGCGACCCCGAGGGCCAGCCAGCCCGTGGCCCGCAGGTCCAGGCCGAGGAGGGGGCTGACGGCCACGGCCGCGGCGGGCGGGAGGGACGCCTCGACGATCGGCCACTCCTCGCGGCACGCCCGCAGCACGGCCGTACGGTCCAGGCGCCGCCGCTGTGCCATGCGGGCGCCGAACAGCTGGGCGTGCACGTGCGCGACCCAGAACACCACGCCGGTGGCGAGCAGGAGCAGCGTCAGTTCGGCCCGGGGGAAGGCGCCGAGGGTGCCGGCGCCGACCACCACGGAGGCGGCCAGCAGGGAACCGTAGACACCGCCCGAGTAGTCGGTGTGGTCCCTGGAGCCGGTGTGGTCCCCGCGGTCGCGGACCCGGTCGGCGGGAGGCGGCATCACAGGAGCCGGAGCTCGCGCGCCCGGCGTACCGCGTCGCTGCGCCGGTTCACCCCGAGCTTGCGGAAGACGCTCTTCAGGTGGGTCTTCACCGTGTTCACGGACACGTACAGATCCGCGGCGATCTCGTCCGTCGACATCATCTGGGCGAGCCGTTGCAGGACGTCGCGCTCGCGTTCGCTCAACTGCTCGACGACGAGCGCCTGGTGCCGTACCGCCGTCCGGTTCCCGGGGGTCGGCGGCCCGGGCGGGCGGACGGCCAGCAGGTCCCAGGCCGGGGGCAGGCCCGCCCCGGTGCCGAGGACGCGGCGCAGCCACGGTCCGGCCTCCAGGAACGGCCGTCGCAGGCGTTCGCGCCGGGCGTCGAGCAGTGCCTGGGTGGCCAGCCGCCGCGCGGTGGTGAGGTCCCCGGCCTGGTCGGCGGCCTGCGCGCGCACCAGTGTGGCCCGTACGGTCAGCGCGGGACCGCCCCGGTCGGCGCCGGTCAGCGCGTCGAGGATGCCGAGCGCCTCGCCGCCGGCCCCGGCCGCGAGCCGGGCGTGCGCGGCGGCCACGGCACGGGCGGGCCGGCGGGCCGGTGTGTGCCCCAGGACCTCGACGGCCGCCTCGGGACGGCCCTCCGCGAGATGCCCGGCGGAGGCGACCAGGGCCGCGTGCTCCTCCACCCACGGCGAGACCACTTCCGCGGGGACGGATGTCCGCACCGTCCGCAGGGCGTCCCGTACCTGGCCCCGGGCGAGCAGCAGCCGCGAGGTCGCGACGATCCGCCCGGCCGCCTCGACCGGGTCCGGGGCGCCGCCGTGCGGGGCGGTCTCCTCCAGGAGGGCCTGCGCCTCGTCGAGTTCGTCGCGGTCGACGGCCACGGCGGCCAGCACCAGCCGGCCGATGCCGGTACGCAGGGGCGGGGGCAGGCCGAGCCGTTGCGCCTCGCCCATCGCCGTCAGGACCTTCTTCTCCGCCTGGCCGGGCCAGCCGTTCAGATAGTCGATCAGCGCGAGGTGGCCGAGGGCGTCCTGCCGGGGCAGCGTCGTCGAGGGGCTCCCGGAGCACCTGACCGCCCGGGACAGCGCGGACCGTGCCTCGTCGAAACGCCCGGCCCACACCAGGGCCGAGCCCAGGTGGGTGAGCAGGAGGGCGGTGAGTTCGGGGTGCCGGTCGAGCCGTTCGGCGGGGATCAGCCCCTGGAGCTCCCCGGCGGTCTTGGCCGCCTGCTCGGCCCGGAGCGGGGAGCCGGCCAGCCGGGCGGCGAGGACCTCCAGCAGGGCGCAGCTCAGCCGGGCCGGGGCGAGGCCGGGGTCGTCGGTGGTGTCGGCGTCCAGCTGCCGCTGGGCGTGCTGGAGGTGGGTGAGGCCGCGGCGCAGGTCCCGCCGGCACAGTTCGCGGGCGGCGAGGACGATGCTCGCGGCGGGGCCCGCGGTCTCGGGTGCCAGCCGGGCGAACGGCCGGCCCAGCGCCTCGGTGCGCAGCCCGCTGAGCAGCTGGCCGATCGCCAGGTCGTCGACGAGGGTACGGGCGGTGAACTCCCAGTCCCCCGCGGCCGCGCCGTGCGCGAGCGTCTCGGGCAGCGAGCCGCAGCGGCTCAGCCAGCGGGCCGCCCGGCGGTGGAGTTCGCGCTCCAGGCCGGGACGGCGCTCCCGCAGATGGGTGCGGAGTATCTCGGCGAACAGCGGGTGCAGCCGGTACCAGGAGCGCCCCAGGTGCTCCACGAACGCGTTCTCGCGGTGCAGCCGGGAGATGATCGGTTCGCCGTCGGTCCGGCCGGTGAGCGCGTCCGCCAGTCCGGGCCGGAACCGCTCCACGACGCTGACGCGCAGCAGCAGGTCCTGGGCCTGGGCCGGCTGCCGCTTCAGCACCTCGGCCAGCAGGAAGTCGGCGACGGTGGACTGCCCCGCCTCGAACTCCTTCAGATAGGTCTCCGGGTCGCTGCTCTGCTGCGCGGCCAGGGCGCACAGCCGCAGCCCCGCCGCCCATCCCCGGGTGCGTTCCACGAGGGCGCGCGCGGCGTCGCCGGTCAGGGACAGGCCGTGGGAGTCCAGCAGCGTCGCCGCCTCCCCGGGGGTGAAGGCCAGCTCCGCGCCGCGGATCTCGGCGATGCTGCCGGCCGCGCGGTAGCGGTGCAGCGGGAGCAGGGGTTCGGTGCGGGTGACGAGCACCAGACGCATGCCGCGGGCGGCGTGGTGCAGGACGAACTGCAGCTGCTCCGCGATCTCCGCGGACGGTACGCGTTCGAACTCGTCGACGACGAGGACGGCGGGCCGGGCCCGCCCGCCGAGATCGGCGGCGAGCCGGGCCAGCAGCGCGTGGTCCACGCTGCCGGGGTGCGCCGGGCGGCCGACGTCCTCCGACACGCGGATCCCGGCGGTCCGCAGGGCCTCCAGCACATACGCCCAGAACACCCCGGGGGCCTCGTCGGTGCCGTCCGCGGTGAGCCAGGCCACCGGCTGTCGCAGCCCGGCGGCCCAGTCGGCGGCGAGCAGGGTCTTGCCCGCGCCGGCCGACCCGTTGATCAGGGTCAGGGGCACCGAGAGCCCGCGGTCGAGATGCGCGACGAGGCGGTCGCGGCGCAGAAACGTGTCAGGTCGTGCGGGCAGCGAGAAACGAGTGCTCAGGAACGGGTCTCCCCGGGGGTCGGCGCTGGGGATCGACGCCTCGGGGCCGAACGATCGAGGATCGGCCATCGCGCTCACCACCGTCCGAAAGGCTCCGAAAGGCCTGGGGCAGCGCTCCCGGGGAAAGTATGCCAGTGGCAGCGGACACGAGCGCTCCCCTGGTACGACCCCTTTCCGCACGCCCATGCGCCCCACCGCGATCCTTGCTCTGGCGTGATCGCCGTACGTCCGGCACGCCCCCGGGACGCCTCCCACGGCACGCCGGGCGGCGCCGGCGGGAGGAGGGCTCTCCGCGTCAGCGGGCCCGGATCGGCGGACGGCGTCAAGCGGGCGGGCGGGAGAAGCGCGGCGGCGAGCAGGACCGGAGGGGCGAGCACCGCGGAAGGCCGCCCGACGGCCCGCCCGTGGGCCCGGCGTCCGCCGTACCGCACCCGCGCGGCCGGCTCGGCGGGTGAGCGCGCCGAAGACGTAGGGGCCTCCCCCCGCCGTCCGGGCCGGGCGGGCGCATCGGCGTAGCGGAAGCGTCACGGGGAAGCGTCCCGCCGCGCCGAGCGGGACGGCCTCCGGCGGGCGGCGAGCCGGCGGTGTCGGCCGACGGGACACGGGTCGTCGTCCGGTGCGTGTTCGCGTCGACGGGTACGGGGGAACGTCGTGCGGGTCGGCGGGCACGAGGGGCAGGGGGTCGCCTCGGCCGACGGGTACGGGAACACAGGGAACGGACACGGAGAGGCGGGCGCCGTACCGGGCGGGCGTACGCCCCCGGTCCACCGTGGAGGACGGACGGTACGCGCCCCCGCCCGGCGACCCACGAGCCGTACGGGACGGGGCGACCGGCCGGTGCCCGCACCGGCCGGTCGCCCCGCGCACCGCGTCGCGGACTCCGCTACAGCCCGGCGGCCAGCCGCCCCGCCAGGAGGCGGGTGAAGCGGGCGGGGTCGGCCAGTTCGCCGCCCTCGGCGAGCAGTGCCATGCCGTGCAGGAGCTCGGCGGTCTCGGTCACCGCCGGGTCGTCGGCGTTCCGCCCGTGGGCCTCGCGCAGCGCCGTGACCAGCGGGTGGGTGGGGTTGAGCTCCAGGATGCGCTTGATGCGCGGGATCTCCTGGCCCATCGCCCGGTACATCTTCTCCAGCGTCGGTGTCACATCGTGCTCGTCGCCGACGATGCACGCGGGGGACGTGGTGAGGCGGGTGGACAGCCGTGCCTCCTTGACGTCCTCCGACAGCGTGCCGGCCAGCCACGTCAGCAGCGGGCCGTAGTCCTTCTCCTGCTGCTCGCGTTCGGCGTCGCCCTCCTTGCCGTCCTCCTCGCCGTCCAGGTCGACCTGGCCCTTGGCGATGGACTGCAGCGGAGTGCCGTCGAACTCGCGTACGGACTCCACCCACACCTCGTCGACCGGGTCGGTGAGCAGCAGCACCTCCAGGCCCTTGGCGCGGAAGGCCTCCATGTGCGGGGAGTTCTCCAGGCGGGCGCGGGACTCCCCGGTGAGGTAGTAGATGTGCTCCTGGCCCTCCTTCATCCGGGACTTGTAGTCACGCAGGCTCGTGAGCTGCTCGTCGTCGTGCGTCGAGGCGAAGGAGCAGATGTCGAGGATCGTCTCGCGGTTCTCGAAGTCGCTGAGCAGCCCCTCCTTCACCGCCCGGCCGAACTGCTCCCAGAAGGTGCCGTAGCGCTCGGCGTCCTTGGTCCGCATCGACTTCACGGTGGACAGGATCTTCTTCACCAGCCGCCGGTGCATCAGCTGGATCTGCCGGTCCTGCTGGAGCGTCTCGCGCGAGACGTTCAGCGACAGGTCCTGCGCGTCGACCACGCCCTTGACGAAGCGCAGGTAGTCGGGCAGCAGCGACTCGCACTCGTCCATGATGAAGACGCGCTTGACGTACAGGTTGACGCCGCGTCGGGCGCCCTGCTGGAACAGGTCGAACGGCGCCCGGGACGGGATGAACAGCAGCGCCTGGTACTCGAAGGTGCCCTCCGCCCTGGTGTGGATGGTCTCCAGGGGGTCGTTCCAGTCGTGGCTGACGTGCTTGTAGAACTCCTTGTACTCGTCCTCGGTGATGTCGTCCTGCGGGCGGGCCCACAGCGCCTTCATCGAGTTGATCGTCTCGGTGGTCCGCTCGGTGCCGGACCCGTCCTCCCCGGTGCCGCCCTCCTTGGCGAGGCGCACGGGCCACGGGATGAAGTCCGAGTGCTGGCGGACGATGTCGCGGATCCGGTGCTCGGCCGTGTAGTCCCAGAGCCGGTCCTCGGTGTCCTCGGGCTTGAGGTGCAGGGTCACGGACGTGCCCTGCGGTGCGTCCGCCACCGTCTGGAGCGTGTAGGTGCCCTTGCCGTCGGACTCCCAGCGGGTGCCCTCGGTCTCGCCCGCCCTGCGGGTCACCAGGGTCACCTTGTCGGCGACCATGAAGCTGGAGTAGAAGCCGACGCCGAAGTTGCCGATCAGCGCGGCGGACCCCTCGGCGTCCTGGGCCTGCCTGGCCTCCTTCAGCTTGCGCGCGAACTCGGCGGTGCCGGACTTGGCGATGGTGCCGATCAGCTTGACGACCTCGTCGCGGGACATGCCGATGCCGTTGTCCCGCACGGTCAGGGTGCGCTGTTCAGGATCGGGCTCCAGCGCGATGTGGAGGTCGGTGGTGTCCGCTTCGAGCGCACTGTCGCGCAGCGACTCGAGGCGGAGCTTGTCCAGGGCGTCGGACGCGTTGGAGATCAGCTCCCGCAGGAAGATGTCCTTGTTGGAGTAGATCGAGTGCACCACCAGCTGCAGCAGCTGACGGGACTCCGCCTGGAACTCGTACGTCTCGGCCTGACTGGTCACAGCGTTTCTCCCCCGGAGAAGAACTCGGTGTTGTCCGTCGGTTGCGCGGGAGCCGCCCCGCCGGCCGCGCCCGCGTGAATGATCTTGCCTTGTGACAGGTCGTGATCGCCAACCGGGTGCACGCCGCGGTCACCCGGAATCGTGAACACGACGAGTCTCCCCGATGATCGGCGGCCCTGACGTGTGCGACATGATGTACGGGGCACTTGGTGCCCGTGCGGCTGCTTCAGGTCCTGTCCCAGCACGACGAGGCAGCCCGGCCGGCTTCGGGGCGCGCGGTCACGGCGACCGTGCGCCCCGGAACCGCCGGCCCGCGCTTCACCGACTCCTCCCGCCGGAACGCCCGCTGACGCGCAGTCCGCCGGATGCCTGTCCCCGATGGCGGCCCGGGGCCGCGCCGACGAGGCTGGTACGGCACCGCCGACAGCCCCGGAAAGAAGGAGTCCCCATGCGCAGACCGGCTTGTGTCCTGATCGCGGCCGTGGCCGCGTCCCTGCTGTCCGCCCTGCCCGCGCGGGCCGGGTCCGCACCGCCCGACGTCACCGTGCAGCAGTGCCACGAGGGCGGCGGCCTCGCCGTCGTCTCGATGCGCGGCAAAGGGGCGAACGCGACGTTCGCCAGATACTGCACGGGCGGAACCCACGACGGGCAGAACATCGTCTGAGCCGTCCACGGCTGCCGTGCCGCTGACGGGGTAGTCGTCGCCCCATGAGCGATGTCGTGGACTCCGACGAACTGCTGCGCCGTATCCAGCGGGCCCGGGACTGGGCCGAACGGGAGGAACGGCACTGGAAGGCGCGGTCCGGCACCTCTGCGCACGAGGACGACGACGGGGCACGTGGTGCGGAGGTGCTCTCCTTCGCCTACGAGGCGGTCCGCAAGGCCCTGGAGGAGATCGTCCGGCCGGGCACCCACGACGACGATCCGGCGGCGCCGCCCCCGCGCCAGGGCGCCTGACCAGGCCGGGGCGGCGGCTTGCCCGACGCCCCGGCTTCCGCCTACCCGGACACCGTCCTGCCGAGGTCCAGCCGTCCGACGTGCGCCAGGTTCTCCCGGTCCTCGGCGTCCTGGCCGGCCTCGGCGGCGAACCAGGCGTCGAGGATCTCCTGGAGCAGCGGCTGAGAGGTCAGCCGCAGACTGAGCGCCAGCACGTTGGCGTCGTTCCAGCGGCGCGCGCCGTCGGCCGTGTACGCGTCGGTGCACAGCGCCGCCCGTACGCCCGGCACCTTGTTCGCGGCGATCGACGCGCCCGTGCCGGTCCAGCAGCACACGACCGCCTGGTCCGCCGTCCCGTCGGCGACGTCGCGCGCCGCCGCCTCCGAGCACGGCGCCCACCGGCTGTCGTCCCCGGGGCGCAGCGCCCCGTGTGTCACCACCTCGTGGCCCCGGCTGCGCAACTGCTCCACCAGGAAGCGGGCCACGGGTTCGTCCATGTCCGAGGAGACGGAGATCCGCATGTCACGGAGACTACCCGAGGACGTCACCCCCTCACCCCCCATGGGAACTGGCAGCATCTTCCACTGAGACAGCCTGAGCGACAGAGAACATATTCCATGCCGGAATGCGCGACCGCCACTCTCGATCGTCGACCACTTTTACAATCCGGTCAGGAATGCGCCATTCCAAATCAGGTATTTCCTACTTCGCCTTCCCATTCCCCTCCGCCATGCTGAACTGGACAGTATTCCGCGGACCGGGGGCCGCCCGGGACTGCCGTCACTGTCCGGAAGAACGGGGGATCCGACGTGCCGCACGAAGAGATCGAGCAGCGGATTCTGGATGTCTTCAGCGCAGCCACAGCCCTCGCCCTCGAGCTCCGCTCAGCGGCCGCCGTCGATCAATTGGATAAAGCCGAGCGGGCGCTGCGCGACCGGTCCTTCACGCTCGTCGTGATGGGCGAGTTCAGTCGGGGAAAATCCTCGCTGCTCAACGCCTACCTGAAGGAGCCGGGGATCTTCCCCGTGCACTCCTACATCGCCACCCGGCTCGTCACGACCGCCCGCCACGCCCCCACCGAGTCCGTCGTCGTGAGCCTGGCGGAGCGGCCCGGACGTCCCGCGGAGGAGCGGCGGATCACGCGCGCCGAGATTCCCTCGTACGCCTGCGAGACCAGCCTGGCGGACGGCACGGCTTCCGCGGACGCGGACCGGGCCACCACCCTGTCCGTGGCGCTGCCCAACGAACGTCTGGCGCAGGGCCTCGTCGTGGTCGACACCCCAGGGATCGGAGGCGTCCACCGCGGCCACACTGCTGCCGCCGTCGGCGTCCTGTCCTCGGCGGATGTCGTGCTGTACGTCACGGACGCCCAGCTGCCCCTGTACGCCGCCGAAACGGCGTTCATCGAGGACGTGGCCCGGGCTCTGGACGCCCGCGCCTGCCCCGAGCGGCTCGTCTTCGCGGTGACCAAGGCCGACCGAGTGGCGGATCCGGCCGCTGCGGCCGAGCAGGTCCGCGACCGCCTCCGCGCGGTTCCCGGCCTCGATGTCGAGCGCACCGCGGTGGTGCCGGTCTCCGCCCGCCATCGTCTGCTGCACCTGGCGGAGGGCGACCCCGAGCGTGAGACGTTGTCGGGCTTCAGCGAGCTGGAGCGATGCCTGGAAGCGGCGGTCACCGGATCACGGGCCCGGCTGAAGTTCGGCGCCGCGCTCGCCCGGCTGGACCAGGTGGCCCGTGACCTGCTGGCCCCGGTGGAGGAGGCCCTCGCCGTCCTGGAGGCCGACGACGAGACGGAACGCAGCCGTCTCCGCGAAGCCGCTGAGCAGCGGCGTACGGAGGCGGCTCGTCAGGTGGAGGCCCGAGCCACCTGGGTCGAGGCGCTCCACACCGACCTGGGCCACCTGTCGGAGGAGCTCCAGCGGCAGGCGGCGGCCGACCTGGCCGCTGTCTGGCGGGAGGTTCGTGCGTCGTACCGGAAGGACGGAGAGTTGCTCGAAGATCCGCAGATGCTGCTGGACCAGCTGGCTCGCCGCCTCGCCATGCTCATCGCCGACCTGGGTGAGCGGGCCCGTACCGGAACGGCGGAGGCCGGGGCCCAGCTGGCCGAGCGGACCGGAGTCGACTGGAGGGCTCCCGCCGTCACAGCGGTGCCCCTGCCGCCACTGCCCGAGCCGGATGCCCTGCGCACATCGGTCGGCGTCGACGCGGCCGGCATCCTCGCCCAGGCGCTGAGTGCCGCCCTCGAAGGTGCACGGATGGGCGCGGCGGTCGGCGGGAAACTGGGGGAGATCGCGTGGAGCCAGAAGCTGAACCGCACTCTCCCACCGGGGAGGGAGGTGGTGACGACAGGGGGGCAACGGCTCCCGGACGTCGGTCCGGTCGCCGGAGGGCCGACGGCCGCCGGGCGGTCACTGGCCGTCCTGATCGGGGAGAGGATCGGTGCGGCGGTCGGCGCGACGGTCGCATTCGCCGGGCGCCTCGGCCTCGACCGCCGGCAGCAGACGGCGGACCGGATCACCGCACTGGACCAGCTGCTCGCCCCTTGGGAACAAGAACAGCTGGCCTTTCTGACGGAGACAGTGCGGGACGTCCTCGCGGTCTGCGGGAAGCGGGCCGCGGACGATCTGACCGCTCTGCTCGACCGCCGCCGCAGCGCGTGCGAGCGAGCCGCCGTCGACATCGAGTCCGCTCTGCACACGGTCGGTGACGAGTCGTCCGACCGGCGTCGGGAACTCATCGAACGCCGTACGGCCCTGCATGCCCTGCGCGCCTCGGTCACCGAGGCCGCCGAGGCGGTGGCCGCCCTCACCCGGTGAGCCGGACCGGACGGGAGGCGACCATGCCCGTGCGCCCTGTGGCCGAGGCGGTGGACCATGCGCTGCGGTCGCTGCCCGGTGGGCCGGCGGCCCAGCCGGTGCGGGACGGTCTGCTCCAGGCCCGCGAGGCACTCGGGGCCCCGTTGTGCGTCGCTGTGGTCGGTCAGCTGAGCTCCGGGAAGTCGACGCTGGTCAACGCGCTCATCGGCAAGAATCTGCTGGCCACGGGGACCACATCGGTGACTCCGGCCGTGTGGGTGCTGCGCCCGGCGGACACTCCGTCCGTCACGGTGCACTTCACCGACGGAAGGCCCCCGCTGGCGTGTGCTCCCGCGGAACTCCGCCGGTTCACCGCGCGTGGCGTCGACGGCTCGGTGAAGAGCACCGCCGTGGACCATGTGGAGATCCGCGGGCCGTATCCGTACCTCAGGACCTTCGACGTGATGGACACACCGGGGATCGGCTCGGGCCACGACGCGGATGCCGCTCGGCATATCCGGCGCGCGGACGCTGTGATCGCCGTGCTCAACACGGCCGTGGCGCAGCGGGACGCCGAGCTCCTGATCCGGTTCCGCGGGCGTCAGAAGGAATCGGTGTCCCTCACCCCGCTGACGGCGATCGGCGTACTGACCAAGGTCGAGCTGCTCTGGCCCGGCGAGATCGGCGCGGAGTGCGACGACGCCTTGGCCCTGGGGCGTGATCACGCCCGGCGGATCCTGGCGGATCCCGTGACCAAGTGGCTGTTCCACGACGTCGTCCCCGTGTGCAGCAAAGTGGCGGCCGGCACAGTCGCGTTGACCGACGCGGCCTTCGCGGATCTGAGGGCACTGTCCGCCGTTCCGGAGTCCCGGCTGCGAGTGCACCTGGACGACCTGCGGACCTTCGCCACCCAGCCCTGTGACGGCCTTCCGCTGCCACCGGCGCGACGGGCGGTCCTCGTGGCTCTCCTCAGCCCGTACGGCCTGTTCAGGTCCGCGCGTTTCATCCGCGAAGGCGTCGGCACGGTGGAGGAGCTGCGCCGGGTACTCGACGAGGCCCACGGCATGGCGACGTTACGGCACACGCTGTCGGAGCACTTCGGCCGGCGGAGCGACCTGATCAAGACCAGCCGTATCGTGGACTGGGCGCACGGTTGCGGGCACCGGCTCACCGGGGCCGACCCGCGCGTCCGTACCCGCGTCACGGACGCACTGCGGCCGATCACCGCGCTCGGCGAGTACGACCCCGCCTTCGCGGAACTCCGACTGCTGCGCCAGTGGTACGAGCGCGAGCTCGACATCTCCGACGAAGACGGCGCGGAGCTGGCTCGCGCGGCCGGCGAGCGGGGCACTTCCGCGGCCCGTCGGCTGGGGGCGGATGACACTGCCACGCTGCGGTGTCTCGAGGAAGCGGCGCTGGACCGGGTGGCCCACTGGCGCCGCCTGCAGGCGGTGGGCGGGCCGGATCGGCGCCACGTGGCTCTTGTGCTGGAACGCCGGTACACGCGACTCCACGACCAGGTCCGGCGGGCGCGCATTCTTCTGGGGGAAACGGACGGGTGAACGGCGACAGGGAACCGGACGGTGGCCGGCGCGAGGCCGTGCTGGTGGTCGACCTGGGTACCACCACGACCTCGGCGATGGTCCTCGCCCCGGACGGCAGCTGTCACCTGTTGCGGCACGAGAACGGCTGGGACGCGCAGACGTGGATGCCGACGGCGGTCTTCCTCGCGGAGGACGACTCCGGCTCAGCGGACGGCTTCCTCGTGGGCTGGCCGGCGTTCGAACGGCGCGCCGACGATCCGGCCCGCTACCGGGCCGAGTTCAAGCCGGACATCGGCAACGACGTTCCGGTGCCCTTCGGCCCGAAATCCTTCCCCGTGCGCGTGCTGGTGGCGTCCGTCCTGCGCCACCTGCGCGAGGCCGCCGACGTCTGCAAGCCGACGCCCCGACGGCTGCTGGTCACCGTGCCCGCGGTACCGGGTCCCGCCCGGCGCGAGACAATGATCGCGGCCGGCCTCGAGGCCGGATTCGAGGACGTCGAGCTGCTCGCGGAACCCCTTGCCGCCGCCCACGCCCCGGTCGTCGGCGGTCCCTGGCCCGTGGGCACGATCGTGCTCGTGTACGACTTCGGCGGCGGGTCCTTCGACACCGCTCTGGTCCGCATCGGCGAGGACGAGCACCAGCTCCTGGACCAGGACGGTCTTCCGACGCGCCACGGAGGACGGGACGTGGACGCCGCCCTGCGCCAGGACCTGACCCCCGCCGCCGACCGGTACCTGGCCGCCGATCCGGCCCGCGGCGGCCTGCGTGACCGCCTCGAGCGACGCGTCTCGGACGCGACGACGCGGCTGAAGCACCGGCTGAGCGCCCGGGAACACGCGAGCGTCGACATCACCCTCGGCATCGATCCCCAGCGGTCCTCCCGCCGGCGCCTCCGCGAGATCTCGGACCCGATCGTCGCCGGAACCGTCGACTGCTGCCGCGCACTCGTCGAGCGCCGGGGCATCGCACCGGCCGAGCTGGGCGGAGTACTCCTCACCGGGGGCAGCACCCGGCTGCCGGGAGTCGCGGCACATCTCCGGGAGGCCTTCGGCGTGGAGCCGCGGACGACCGAGGACCCCGTGCTGGCCGTGGTGCGGGGCGCCGCCCGCTGGGCCCTGCGCATTCCCGCACACGCCACGACCGGCGTCGCCCCCTCGGTGGTCGACGTGCCCCTCAAGTGGTCCTTTCCGCAGGAAGAGGCCGTACTGGTGCGCTGGCTGGTGGCACCCCGCGACGCGTTCCCCGCCGGTGCCGTCCTCGCACGGGTCCGGTTGGCGGACGGCTCTCTGCACGATCTGCGCGCCCCGGACGCAGGCCGGATCGTCCGGTTGCACGCCATCGACGGCGAGCGCGTCTACGGCGACGACTGGCTGGTCACGGTCACGAAGACGGTACTGCCGGGAGAGGAAGCCTCGTACAACATCGTGCCCTGGGCGACCCGGGCGGCGCCCGTCGCACGCGACCGCGGAGCGGGCCCGGCCGGCTCCGAGCATCTGCATGCACCACGTGAGGGAGGGAGCCGACCCGTATGAACACGACGGAACCCAGTACGGAACACCTCGTGGCGGACTGCCTCATGTTCGCCAGGTCCCTCGTCGAACGGCATGTCCAGGCAGCCGGGGAACGCGGCGGCCTGCTGACCCTGCTGGACGCCACAGCGCGCCGTATCGACGATCCCCGGCTCTGTGTCGCGGTGCTGGGTGAGTTCTCCAGCGGCAAGAGCACACTCCTCAACGCCCTGCTGCGCGCGGACCTGTTTCCGACGGGCGTGCGACCCGACACCGCCACGGCCGTACGCATCGAAAGGGCGCAGCACAGAACCGGTTACTCGTTCCGGCTGGGCGACTCGCCGCGCTACAGCGTCGCGTGGGACGAGCCCTCTCTCCCCGCCGCGGTGGTGTCGGCGCTTCAGGCGAGGGCACCGGGGGGCGAACCGCCCGGCACCAGTGCGGACCTGCTGCGCGCCCTGACCGGGCAGCCACCCTGGTGCGACCTGGTCGACGGTCTGCGGGTGCAGTGGCGGGCGCCGGTCCTGGACGAGGGCGTGGTCGTGATCGACACCCCCGGAAGCAACGTGGACATCACGGCCCACGTCGACGTGGCGACCCGGGTGGCGGCCGACGAGGCGGACGGCACGATCGTGCTGGTGTCGTCGCAGATCCAGCTCACCGACTCGCTGGCCCGGTTCCTGAGGAAGGCCGTGCCGCCGCCCGTGCTCCAGCGGTGCCTCTTCGTGGTGACCCGGATGGACAACCTGGACGTCTGGGAAGAGGACGGGGTGCTCGAGGAGGTACGCCGCCGTGCCGCCCATGTCCTCGGCATCAGGCACCCGCTCGTGCTGGGAGCGGCTCCCGCCACCGTGCTGAAGGAGCTGGCGGGCAAGCGGTTGCCGGTCTCGTCGGCCAGGTGGTGCCGCCGCTTCCCCGACCTGGAACGCGCCCTCGTCCGCTTCCTCGCCGAGGAACGCCCCGTCGCCGCGGTACTGCGCACCCTGCGCCTGCTGGACGCCGCCCTGACCGCTGTGGGCGGAAGACTCGCCGACCGCCGGCAAGAGCTCGAAGAGGCCGGGAGAGAACTCAGGGCCCAGCAGGTGAAGGGCCTCGACGTCTTCGTGGGGGAACAGCACGCGGCCGTCCGTGCGGTGGTGCGGCGGGCGGAGCGCGAGATGAGCCTTTCGGTACGGGTGGCGAGCCTCACCTCGTACGTGATGTGCCAGGCCGCGGTGCAGGAGCTGATCACCGGTTGCGCCACACGCACCGAGCTGAGCAATGCGCTGCGGAGTGGCGTCGCAGCGCATGTCCGGGATGCCCTCGACCGGTTGATCCGAAATGTCAGGCGCCGGGTGGCGGAGCAGGTCGACCGAGCGCAGGACGAGGTGACCGGCCTGCTGGAGAAAGCGTTCACCAGGCAGTACGCGCAGCTGACGAAGAAGACGGGACTGTCCGCCGGGGCGCGGCCATCGGCGTCACGGCGCCGGTTCCCCGTCCGGTCGGCGGCTGCGACGGAGTCCGCCCGGTTCGGTGCCACGGCTGAGACGCTCGGCAAGCGCATCACTCGAGTGGGCCCGGTCGGCTCCGCGGCGGCGGGCGCCGTCCTGGGCAATGCCGTCCTTCCGGGAGTCGGCACCGCCGTCGGGGCGGCGATGGGCGCACTCATCGGTCATGTCCGCCGACCGGGGCTGGCGGAGGCACGCCGAACGGCCGGTACCGACCTGAGGATCCGGTTGCGCGAGGTCTACGACGAGGTGGACGCGGCGGCGCGCATCTGGGTGGACACCACGGTCACCGCGCTGGAGGAGTACGGGACCGCCTGTCTCGCGGCCTGGCGTGAGAACTACGCGGAAGAGGTGGGTCGGCTCCTGACGGTCCAGGCCGCCCAGCAGGATCACCTGCACGCCGAACTCGCAGCGGTGGCCGAGGATCTGGCGACCGTGTACATGCGTCAGGCCACGATCGCCGGCGACCTGACGCGTTTCAGCCACAGCCCTCGCCTGACCGCGGGGCTCGACATCCCGTCGGCGGGCGCCGCACGGCCGGCCGACGACGTCTGACACACCCCTGGGGGTACCGATGACCGAACCGACGACACCACCGCACGACGGGCCTCGCGCGCCGCATGCGGAGGACACCGGCGCCGCTCTGGATGCCCTGGCCCGGCAGGTGGCCGACCTGCGCACGGCAACAGGGCCGGCGAACGTCGCTGCCGCCGGCGCCACCAATGCCGCGAAGTCCCCCGTCGACCGGACCGTGGCCGTCGTCGGCGAGGCACGGCGCGGACGCACCACCGTGGCCGGGTACCTGGCGTCGCTCGCGGCGAACGGCACGACCAAGCCTGGCGGCCCCCCGGGTGTGCGGGTTCTGGACGCGCCCCCGTGGGACGCCCCGGACGCCGTCCCGGATGCCGACCTGGTGGTCGTCACTGTCTCCGCCGCCTCACCGGTCGGGTCGCAGGAGCGGCGTCTGCTCGAAGCGGTCCCCGTCCGCACCGGGGGAGCCACCGTGATCGTCGCCGTCACCCGGCTGGACACCGTGGACGACGCGGAACGGCCGGAGGTGATGCGGTACATCGAGCAGCGGGTGCACACGTGTCTGCCCGGTGTCCGCGTCGTGGCGGTGGGACAGCGGCCCGAGGAGGCGGCGGCCCTGTGCGCACTGGTGGCCTCCTCGCTGCGGGGCACGACCGAGGCGGCCCGATCCCGGCGCCGGCTGCGGGTCCGGCTCGCCGCGGACCTGACCGCGCTCGGTGAGCGAGCCGCGCGGGAAGCCGGGACCCAGGCCGAGGAACGTGCGCTGCGCGCCGCCCGCGACGCGGCCCTGCGGAAGGACCTGACCGACGGTGAGGAGGCATGGGTCCGCCTGACGGAGGATCTCAACCGCCTGACCGACGAACAGACGGCGACAACGCGGAAGTACGCCAGGGGACGCCAGCAGGATCTGCATCGCGAACTGCTCCGCCTGCACCGGGAGAAAGCCCCCGAGACGGGGTTCGGGCAAGTCCTCGCGGAACTCTGGCAACAGGCGGCGGAACGGGTGGACCGCGAGGCGGCGGGTGACCGGGCGGAACTCGAACGGCGGATACGTCACCGGTTCGGGGACACCGTGGAGAAACCGGATCCGGTCCCCGGCCCCGCCCCGCCCGGCACCGGTCCCCTGGCTGCCGGCCGTGGCCCGCGCCTGGATCCTTCCACGCTCGTGGTGGCGATCGGGGCCGGCGTGATCACCGCGAAGAAGGCGCAGGAGGCGAAGTGGAACCAGGCCGCCGTCACCGCGTGCATCGCGCTGGCAGTCTTCGCGCAGGAGTGCCGGACGCAGACCAGGAACGCCGCCGAGCAGGTCCGCGAGCGGTCCGAGGAACTCGCGGCGGCCCTGGAGGAGACCACAGCCGAGTACACCCGCGGCGTCTACCGTTCCCTGAACGTCGCGGTGACGGCAGCGCATCACCGCTGGCGGCACCGGCAGCCCTCCCCGCGGTCCTCCGCCGAGCCGGAGGAGAAGCCGGACTGGGCCGCCGTCCGGGACCGGGTCACCGTGCTGCAGGGCCGGTTGCGAGAACTCGTGGCACAGGAATACGAAGCACATGACCACGAGGGGAGGCACTGACACCATGTTCAGCGACAGGGGACCCCAGGACCTGGGCGACCTCGCTCGGGAACGGGACAGGCTCATCGAGCTGCTCGGCCGGCTGTCCGCCGCTGTCGGCAGTCTGGAGGACGATGCCGTCGCCGTTCTGGACGCCATTTCCGCCCTGGAACGACGCGTGCGCGACCAGCGGTTCATCGTGATGGTCGTCGGCGACTTCAATCGCGGCAAGAGCACGTTGGTCAACGCCCTCCTCGGAGCCCGCGTCCTGCCGACGCTTCCTGTCCCCACCACCGCGGTCATCACGGAGGTGCACTACTCCGAACAGCCCTACGCGGAGCTGCACCCCCTGCCGGCCGACGGCCGCGCCGCGGAGCCGTTCCGGGTCGACGTCACCGATCTCAGGACCCACTTGACCGTCCGTCCCGATGCCCCCGACACGGCGAGTCCGTACAAGCGCGCCGTGGTGGGCTACCCCGTGGAGCTGTGCCGCAACGGCGTGGTCCTGGTCGACAGCCCCGGGCTGAACAACATCGAGGTGCACGACGACATCACGCTGACGTACCTGGAGAACGCGGATGCCGTGGTCATGGTGATGGACAGCACCGCGGCCCTCGGACAGAACGAACGTGAGCATCTGGAACACCGCATCCGCGAGACCAGCCGTCAGCACGCCCTGTACGTGTTCTTCGTGTTCACCAAGAGCGACATCATGGACGAGGACGAGCTGAGCATTGCGATCCCGGACATCAGGCGACGCATGGAGCCGCTGCTCCAGCCCCGTGAGGCCCTTTTCTTCGTCCGTGCGAAGCATGCGGTCGACGCCCGGAGCGCACACGACGACACCGCGTTGGCCACCTCGGGGATTCTGGAGTTCGAACAGTCCCTGTCGGTGTTCCTGGCGCACGAGCGGGGCCGCCGCGCGGCGTGGGCGGCGTCGCTGGAACTGGCCGGCCTGGTGGAGCTCGGCCGGACCACCGCCACCGGCAGCATGAAGCTCATGCTCATGGGCCAGGCGAAGCTGGAACGTCACCACGCCGAACTGGTGCCGAGGCTCCAAGCCCTGGAAGCACGGCGCGAGCGCCTGCTCGGACTCGCCAATGCCCAGATCGACCAGGTGCGTACGGACATCGAGGCACGGGCTCGTGAAATGCTGCGCCGCATCGGCGACCAATGCGTGGACTGGGCTGTCGAGGCCGAGATCGAGGCGAAGGTCGGGGCGAGCCTGCGCATCAGGACCAAGATGGAGGCGATGCTGGAGGAACTGGGTGCCGCGATCGCCGCCCGCGCCGAAGCCGAGGTGGAGGAGTGGCGTCAGGACACCCTGGTGCCGCTGCTGGAACAGCAGAGCACACTGCTGTCCGAGCTGATCGACCATGAGGTCGCGCAGTTCGAGGTCGACCTGACGGAGTTGCGTTCCGCCCTTTTCGACGATGACGACGCCGGTACCGATCCGGTGCCCGCACCGCGCGTCGGCGAACGCGTCGCCGCCGGACTGCTCGGTACGGTCGGCGGAGGCGTCGCCCTGGGCTATGCGGGATTCAGGTACGGCATGAAGGGGATGCTCCGACAGGCCGCGCCCATCATGAGCGGCCTGGCCTTGGCCACACTCTTCGGCGTCAGCACCGGGGGTCTCGCGCTGATTGCCGTGGGTATCTCGACAGCCCTCAACGCGCGCGCACTCTCCCGCCTGGACAAAAGTATCCGCACCCAGATCGGCAAGGAGATTCAGCAGAAGATCGCTGACGAGCGCAACGACAGCGCGGCCAGGACAGCCGCGGAGGCGGTCAAGGGACTGCGTGCCGCCACGAGCGCGTGCGTATCGGTCCTCCGCACCGAGATCGAGTCCATCGACAGCCAGGTGAAGGTCGCGTTGGAAGCCAGGACGGAGGGGGCTGAAAGGGTGGCGAAGCAGTTCGCGCTGTTGGACGGCGTCAGCAAGGACCTGGGCGACATCGGCGAGGAGGTGGGACGGCTCGTCGCAGAGCTCGAGCCCTCGGAAGAGGAGGCGTCGCGCCCCCCTTCCTGGTCGTGAGGTGTCCGATGTGCGGGGCGGGCATCTGACGGCGCGGGCCGCCGAACCGGCCGCCCCTGAGCCATGAGCAGGCACGGCGGCATGGCACAGACAGGGCTGCGCGCCGGGACGGGCCGTCCACCGGAGGACGAGCACGACGGCAGGCGTCCGACGCAGGGCAGAGGAGACGGAGATGTCCGACAGTCTTTCCCCCAGGCACCCCCGGGGGCTGGCCTATGCCCTGGCCCTGGCCAGGCAACAGATGGAAGGGCGCAGTGACGGCGTCGGGGAGCCGAGGGTGGAGCTGCTGATCGAGTCGGGGGCGGCCAATGTGCGGATCGGGGGACCTGACAACGTGTCCGTCAGGCACCGGCTGGCCGCCTTGACGGACTGGCTGCGGCATATCGATCGTTGGACCGCACCGAACGCGACCTTCTGCGACACCACGCTCCTGGTCACGGCACACGCTCTGACCCTCGGGACGGAATCCCACCACTATGTCAGCGCCCCCACACTGCTCGACCTGGCCGCGTTCGCTCGAGCAGTGGTGCTCTACGAGCATGTGATCACTATGCCCGGAGCGCTCCATGTCGCCCGGGAACTGAACGCCGCCCTGGAGGAAGACGTCATTCTTCCCCTGCCCGTCCCCCTGCAGGTGACGCCGGACGACCGGTTGGAGGGTGTCAGCGCCGTCGTGGCGAACGTCTTCGAATCGGCAATGGACGAACTGCACCTGGTCGCGTGGGCGGACCGAGGCGATCGTCGACGGGAGGACTTGGCGGCGATCGCCAAGGGGTGGAGCCTTCTGCTCGGCCACCGGGTGCCGACGCGGATGGTGCTGAACAGGTGGGAGGAACAGCACTGGGACAGCAACGGGGCCGGCCTGCTCCGCTCCCTGACCAATGCGCAGTCCCAGACCGCCAGCTATCAGGTCGGACTGGTTGAGGCCATCTCACGGCGGCTGTCCGAGAGCAACTCGGACTTCATCAGCGAATGTAATCACAGGAGTTACTTCAACCTGCGCCTCGCTCATTTACTGCAACTGCCCTACACCGGGAGCATCACTCGTATTCCCTTCAGGTCTCAGCTGTACCGGCATGCCGCCTTCGCGCATCAGCAGTTGCTGCTCCAGCAGGAGATCGAAGCGTCTCTCTACAGGGTGACGAAACGGCCGGATGTGGCACTGCCGGCCTACGCGACCATCGCATTGCACCGTGCTGCGGACACCCGAGATGTGATCACTCAGATAGCCGAGCTGCGTTCCCGCGCGAAGTCTCTGCGCCGTCGTCGCTCGGCCTACGACAGGGCCCTGCGGGAGCGAGACACACGGACGGTGACTCGATTACGCACGGCCATCGAGTCCGAGTCGGCATCGCATGTCGGCGACATAGTCGGCCCTGTTTCGATGTCCGCTTCGTCGGCCCTGGCCGCTGCCGCTTCGAACACCACGGAACTCATGGTCGGTCTCATAGCGGCCCTGGCGCTGATCGGATCGGCGGCAACGGTGAGTCCGGAGCGGCGTGCGGCGCTGTCCCGGCGTCTGTTGCGGCCCGCTGAGTGGTTCCTCACCAGCACGTCCGACGAGGCCCGGAACATCGCTTCGGTCCACCACGACATCGGTCAACTGTGGTCCATGAGCGACGACGACGTCCGTCATCTCACCCGACGGCTCAAGGCCCTGTCCGCCCTGGGGCCGGCCTGATCGCAGGGAGGACGGGACCATCGCCCCCGTTGATGCGGATGCCGACGTACTGCCCGCCCGTCGTACGGCCCCGGTCGCGGCCGTCACCGCACGGCCGCCGGCAGGTGTTTCTCCACGGCCTGTTCCACCTGGGGCAGGAACCGGTGGCCGAGCACGGCGAACACGATCGCCGCGGCGACGCCGGCCCAGGCGAGCGGGCCGAGCGGTGTGCAGCCGAAGAGCTGGCTGAGGCCGGGGGTCTCGACCAGGGCGACGAGTGCCGCGGCGGAGCCGAGCGACGTCACCTGGACCAGCCGGCTGTGCCGCCGGTCGGCCAGCGTCTGGGCCAGTTGGGTGCCGACGACCGCGCACAGGGCCATCGTCGTGGAGCGGCGCGTCGTGCCCGGGGTGAAGCGCCCGATCAGCCAGGCCACCGTGGCGCCCAGGGTGGTGGTCAGGGCGCGGTGGCGGATCTGGCCGATGAGGGGCGCGCCGAGCAGCTCGTTGCCGAGCGGCGCGCTGCCCGGGTCGGAGGCCGGTTCCCCGCCGGACGGGCCGTCCCCGTTCTCCGGCGGGGCCGGTGCCTCCTGCTGGGTCACCGCCACCGCGATCGCCGGGAACAGGTCCGTGAACAGGTTCACCAGCAGCATCTGACGGGTGGACAGCGGGGCGGCGCCCGACAGGAGCGTGCCGACGATGCCGAAGCAGACCTCGCCGGCGTTGCCGCCGATGAGGATCGCGATGGCGTCGGCGACGCTGCGCCACAGGGCACGGCCCTCGGCGACCGCCTCGATCAGGACGGACAGGTCGTCGCCGGTGACAACGAGGTCCGCGGCGTTGCGGGCGGCCGCCGAGCCGCGGGCGCTGATGCCGACGCCGATGTCGGCGGCGCGGATGGCGGCGGCGTCGTTGGCGCCGTCGCCGACCATGCCCACCACCCGGCCCGCGTCCCGCAGCGCCTCGACTACCTGGAGTTTCTGCTCCGGCGCGACCCGGGCCACGACCCCGGCGTCGCGCAGCATGCGGGCCCGCCGCTGCCGGTCCGCCGCGGCGAGCTCGTCTCCGGTGACCACGGTGGTGTCCTTGGGCCAGCCCAGTTCGCCGGCGATGGCGCGGGCGGTCTGCGGATGGTCGCCGGTCAGCATGACGGGCCGTACGCCCGCCTTCTGAAGCCCGGTGACCAGGTGCGTGGACGTCTCACGCGCCACGTCCGCGAGGCCGAGAAGCCCGCTGCACCGCAGGTCCTTCAGGGGGTCCTCCAGTACCTCGGAGGGCTTCTCGTCCTCGCCGAGGGGGCGCTCGGCGACCGCCAGGACCCGCAGTCCGTCGACGGCCAGCGCGTGCGCCGCGTCGGAGGCGACGGATTCATGGCCGCCGCATCCCGGCAGAACGATCTCCGGGGCGCCCTTGACCACCAGCACGGGCCGGCCGTCCCCGGCCCGCCCGACGGCGGCGGCGTAACCGCGGGCGGCCTCGAACGGGCGGCCCTCGATCTGCGTCCAGTCCTCACCGGGGCCGGCCGCGTCGAGAACCGCCTCGTCGGTGGCGTGCACCGGCCGGTCGCCGTGGTCGCCGTTGAGCCGGGGGCAGGCGCGGGCGGCGGTACGGAGCGTGGGTTCCACGGACGGCTCGCCGGGCTTCGACGGCATGCCGTCGGGTCCGGTCACCCGGACCAGGCGCAGCTTGTTCTCGGTGAGGGTGCCGGTCTTGTCGAAGCAGATGGTGTCCATCCGGCCCAGCGCCTCCAGCGTGCGCGGGGTGCGCACCAGCAGGCCGCGGCGGCCCAGGCGCCGGGCGGCGGCGAGCTGGGCCACCGTCGCCACCAGCGGCAGGCCCTCGGGCACGGCGGCCACGGCGACCGCTACGCCGCCGCTCACCGCCTGGCGGATCTTGGTGCCGCGCAGGAGCGCCAGGCCCGTGACCGCGGCTCCGCCCGCCAGGGTCAGGGGCAGCGCCTTGCGGGTGAGTTCCTGGAGCCGGGCCTGGACGCCGGCGGACGGCGGGGTACGGGCGGCGAGGGCGACGGCGCGGGCCGCCTCGGTGCGGTCGCCGGTGTCCACGACCACGGCCCGGGCGGTTCCGGCGACCACGGTCGTGCCCTCGAAGACCATGGAGCGGCGGTCGGGCACCGGGGCGCCCGGGGTCGGGTCCGTCCGCTTGTCCACCGGCAGGGATTCCCCGGTCAGCGCCGACTCGTCGACCTCCAGGCCGTCCTCCTCCAGCAGGCGGGCGTCGGCGGGGACCACGTCGTCCCCCTTGAGCTCGATCACGTCGCCCGGCCTGAGCTTGCCGGCGTCCGTGATGCGCGAGCCGGGCGTCCGGCCGTGGCCCGTGACACGGGCCTTCCGCTTCTGTTCCGCCAGCAGACCGGACAGCGCCCGTTCGGCCCGCAGCCGCTGGAACCCGCCGACCAGGGCGTTGAGGTCGAGCGCGCCGACGACCAGCAGGGCGTCCACGGCGGATCCGAGGATCGCCTCCGCGGCCGATCCGACCGCGAGGACGGGCGTGAGGGGATCGTCGAGTTCGTCGCGCACGGCCCGGGCGAGCTGCACCGACCAGCGCAGCGGGGACAGGGCCGGCGTACGGCTCAGGCGGCCGGCGGTACGGCGCACCCGGTCGGCCGCCCGCTCGGCGGCCCCCCTGGTGTCCTCCGGCTCGTCGGCCTCCAGCCGGGACAGCACGTCGTCCGGCGACATCGCGTGCCAGGCGACCCGCGGCCGGGGGTGCGGGGAGGGCCGCGCCGCCACGCCGCGCCCGGCCCACACCCCGGACAGCAGGGACGCCGCCGCGGCGGCGTCGACCGGCGCGTGCCGCAGACCGGGCAGCAGCGGCGAGGGGGTGGGGCGCCGCTCACCGATCGCCACCAGCAGCCCGGACAGCGCGGCACCGGACCGGGCCAGTATCTGCGACCGGCGGCCTATGGCGCGGGCGGCCGGGACGGCGGTCAGCAGCCGCCACACGTCGGCCAGTCCGTGCAGGGCCACCACGTCCGCGCCCCACACGACGGCCCCGTCGTGGTCGGCGAGCGCGAGCGCCACGTCGCCGCCGAGCAGCCCGGTCAGTACGTCGTCGTCGGGCGACGCCGGCCGGGCGACCGTGACGACCGCCTTGCCCTCGTCGCGCAGGGTGCGGACCACCTCCTCGAACGGCCGGTCGGCGGGTGCGACCTGGTCGGCGAGGATCGTGAAGTCGCGCAGCGCGGGATCGTCCACGACGACGACCCGCAGTCCGGCGTTGCGGGCCGCGTCCAGCACCGTCTCGGTCCAGGCGTCGGCGCCGTCGCCCGGCAGGCGCAGCGCGCTCGGGTGCAGGACGACCGTGCCGGCCATCTCCAGCTGGCGCAGCCGCTCCGTGTCGCGGACCAGCACCCCCGTCCACGCCAGCGCGGCGCCCAGGACGGCGTTGAAGGCGGCCGGCCCGTACCGCGCGGCCTTGGGGGACCCCGCGAGGACCGCTTCCGCCGCCTCCGCGCCGTCGTGCTTGACCAGCAGGGTCACCGCCGCGCCGGCCAGGCTGCCGGTGGAGGCGTGGGCCGCGTAATTCTGCGCCGGGGACGGACGGAGCGGCGGGCGCGGCACCCGGTCGGCGGGCACGCCGATCCGGCCGGGCCGGCACACCTCGTCGTACACGGCGTCGAACGCGGCCGTGCGGATCACCGTCTCGGCCAGCTGGCAGGAGCGCAGGGCGCCGTCCAGGACGAGCGAGGTCGGCGTCTGGCCCGCGCCGTGCACGGCGGCGTTCACCGTGGCCAGCAGCAGGTCCATACGGGAACGGCCGAGCCGGGCACGCAGCCACCCGCGGACGTGCGGGTTCTCGCGCAGCAGGGTGGCCACCGCGGTGACCGCCCGGGGCGAGGCCGGCCACCGCAGCGCGTTCCCGGTCAGGGCCAGCGCGATGCCCCCCGCGTCGGCCGCCAGGGCCTGCGCGGCGGCCCGGATCCCGGCCGGGTCGCCGGGGTGCGGAAACTCCTCGACCGCCTCGTAGGTCTGTTCCAGGCCGTGCCGTGCGGCGAGGTCCGTCGCCCGTTGCACCACCCGGTCGGCGGCCGAGTCCTCGGCCGCGGTCACCACGAGCCGGGCGAGCCCGCCGTCCCAGTAGGCGAAGGCGACGTCCGGGTGCTCCTCCAGCGCGGCGGCCACCCGCCGCGCCGCGTGCTCCAGGCCGCCGTGCCGCCGTAGCTGTTCCGGGTCGGCGGGCGTGAGTTCGAGGTGTGCCCGCCGGCCGGAGCGCCAGGGGCGCGGTCCTCCCGGCGCCAGCGCGCTGCGGGCCGCGCGGCCCAGTCGCGCCATCCGTTCCGCACCGCGCGCGCCGGCCCGCAGCGTGTGGGCCACCGCGCCGGCGGCCGCGCCCGTGACGGGCGCGGCCGTACGCGCGACCAGCCGGGGTCCGGCCGGCACCAGACCGGCGACAGCGACCACCGGACGTGTCAGCAAACCGAGCACCATCTCGTTCCCTCTGGTCGCCCTCTGGTTGTCTAGTTGTCCGCGCCGAGCCGCGCGGTCGAACGGGCCCGGCTCGTGGACGCCGCCGCGGCCTTCGTCCCGCCCGACGCCTTCCGGCCGGCGGACGCCGCCTTACCCGCCGACGTGGCGCGGCCGCCGGACGTCTTCTTCCTCGCTGTCCCGCCGGTGGCGTTCTTCTTCGCTGTCCCGCCGGCCGTTTTCTTCCCCGTTGTCCCGCCGCCCGCCTTCGTCCTCGTCGCGGCGGACGTCTTCGCCGCGACGGGCGCCTTCTCCGCGGCGGACGTCTTCGCCTTGCCCGGCTTCTTGCGCGCGGCGGTCTTCTTCGCCTCGCCCGACGCTTTCCCGTCCGACGCCTTCTCGTCCGGCGCCTCCAGCTCACCGAGGGGAGCCGCGTCGCCGACGGCTTTCCCGGTGTTGTCTCCCCCGTCCTGCTCCCGCCGGCCGCCGGACCGGGACTGGGTCAGCCAGGCCACCGCGGCGCCGGTCAGCGCCACGGGCCACTCCACGAGGCCGGCGACACCGAGCACGCCCGCGCCCGCGTACACCGCGAGCCGCCGGCCGCGCGGCGACACCACCCCGATCCTGTCCAGCGCGCCATCGGCCGCCCTGCCCACCAGTCCCGCTCCGGGGACCTTGCGCAGCACCGAGGTCGCCGACCTCAGCGGCTCCGGGAGGGAGGACGACGCTTCCTGCTGAGCCATGACGCTCCCGTCTCTCGGGGGAATCACCTCGGACCTGCCAAGTGCCCACAACGCGGCCACCCACCCATCCGGAAGCGGGCACGGCTGGTTCCCCTGTCCTTGTACGGTCTCCCGCCGGGCCGCCACGCGCACTCCGGACGGCCCGCGGTACCGCTTCGCGGGGGGGGCTGACCGCCGCGAGCGGGGTGGCGGGTGTCGAGGGTGCCCGGTCGGAGGCGGCGTTCCAAGGGGCCGAAGTGGACGCCGGGCCGAGATGCCGTCGCGTACGGGACGGCCGTACGGCCGTGCTGACCCTGTGACCCGGTGGTCCCGCTGCCGGCGGACGTCGCGGGGGCATCCGCCGGTGCCGGGGAGCCGGGGCCTTCGCAGGATTAGTCGGGGCGGATGACTGGTACCCGGCTCCCGCAGTCGTCGTACCGGCGGCAGCCGCCGCGCCCTCTCTCCGTCCACTCCCGGCTTCTCCGGGCCGGGCGGGCCGGGGCCCCGGCCGGTGCGCGAGGGCACGAGCGAGAGGAGCGCCGTATGTCCGTGCCGCTGACCGCCGACGCCCGCGAGCACGGCCTGACCGGTGACGGCAGCACGAACGACCAGCCCGCGCTCGCGCGGCTGGTCGACACGCTCGGTGCGGCGTACGCCGCGGACGGCCTCCCGCGGACCATCCACGTCCCCGCCGGCCGTTACGTCGTCCAGGACCGGGCCACCGTCTGGCGCAGCGGCGTGTCCCTGATCGGCGCCGGGCGCGGCACCACCTGCTTCGTCCTGCGCAACCCCGGCAACCCCTCGCAGCCGGTGCCGCTGGCCTGGTTCACCGCCGCGCAGCACGGGGCCGGACCGGACAACCATCTGGCGGACATCGCCTTCGCGCACTTCGAGATCGACGGTTCGGGCGTGCGGACGGAGGAGTACGACCCGCTGGCCAAGGGACTCGGTCTGCAGTACGTGGTGCGGGGCCGCTTCAGCGACCTGTACGTGCACGACACCGCCGCGACCGGATTCGGCTGCGACTTCCTCCAGGACACGGTCGTCGAGGCGGTGCTGGCGGCGGGGTGCGGGCGGCAGGACCCCGGGGAGAAGATGGGCGGCGCGGGGATCGGGATCGGCATCGGCGGCTGGGGAGCGGTCGAGCGGCTGACGGTGACGGCCTGCACCGCGATCGGCAACGGCACCAACGGCATCTTCGTGGAACTGCAGGAAGAGAACTGGCCGCCGCCCCGCGGCATCCGGATCACCGCCTGCCACGCCGAGGACAACCGGTTCGGCATCTCCGACTGGGGCGCCGACGGGCTGCTCGTCACCTCGTCGACGATGATCGGCAACCATCGGGCCGGCTTCGACGTGTCGTCGCAGGGCACCTCGGGCGTCGGCGGGCGGGGCGGCATCGTCACCGGCTGCGTCATCGACGGCAATGTGCGCGACGGCGTCGGGATCGGCAACACCCCCGGCCCGTACGCCCTGCGCGGCAACCGCATCAGCGGCAACGGGCGGTACGGCTACTGGCAGCACAACCTGGCGGGCGGCGACCAGGAACCGGCCGCGGACATCGTGCTGGAGTCCAACGACATCCGGGACAACGCGCTCGACGGCGTCCGCATCGACGCCCCGGTGCGGGACTCGGCGATCGTGGGCAACCGCATCCGCAACAACGGCCGGCGCCACGCGTCCGCGGCCTCGGGCGGCGGCCCGGGAGTGCGCTACGGCAGCCTGTCCCTGACCGACGAGCACGCCCACTGGCCACCGGACGGGCACCGGGGCAAGCGGGTGACGGTGGGCGAGCAGAGTGCCATGGTCACGTACAACACCGCGACCGAGCTCGGCCTGGCCCCCGTGCACCCCGGCGCGGACACCGCCTGGCGCGACGGCGTGCCCGCGCCGGGCACCGCGTACCGGCTGCCGGACGGCGGCGGCCGGCGGGCCGGACTCACCGCCGCGGCCGCGGTGACGCGGACCCAGCTGCACGGCAACCGCGTCTGGGACGACCAGCCGTCCAGGACCCAGGCCCACGGCATCTGGATCACCCGGAACGGCAGCTGGACGGGTGGCCGCGCTTCCGACAACGACCTCAGCGGCAACGCCTCGACGGCCACCCGCTTCGACACACGGCCCACCGGGGGCCGTTGGCGCGACAACGACGGATAGCACGACGTCCGGTCGGACAGGAACGCTCGTGCGGATACGGGTCAGTCGCTCTTGCCCCGTCCCGTCAAGGCGTCGCGCAGGCGGTCCACCATGCCCGCGCCCGGCCCGAGGAGCTTGTTGCCGGGCGGGGTGTCGGGGGCCGAGGGGTGCGGGCGGGTCGGTGCCATCTTCTTCGCCGTGCGCACCTTGTCGCCCAGCCGCTGGAGATCCTCCGCGCTGCAGGTCTGCCGCATCATCGGGAAGAGGTTGCCCTCCTCGTCGGCGACGTGGTCGCGGATCTCGCTCATCAGCTCGGTCATCAGCCGGTCGAACTGCGGGTCGTCGGCCTGGCAGCGCTCCAGGTCCTTCATGGTGCGCTCGGCCTTCGCGTGGTCCTCGAGCTCCTTGTCGGCGATGCTGTCGCCGTTCGGCAGGTGCTCCCGCACCGTCGGGTACAGGTACATCTCCTCGGCGACGGAATGGCGCACCAGCTCGATGGTGACCTTGTCCGCGAGCTCCTTGCGCCGGCTGTCTCCGGACGGCAGGGCCTCGATCTGCGCGAACATGTCCTCGACCTCGCGGTGGTCGGTGGTCAGCTCGTGAATGACGTCTCCGCCGTGTCCCACGGGGTGCTCCTTACTGCCGCAGTGATGGGGATGCTCGGTGGCGCCTCCTAGGTAACGGGCCCGCCCGCGGTAAATGGCGGATTGGGCCGCCGGGCGGCGCGTCGGACCGGCCGTCGCGCAGCGGCCGCCGGGCGGGACGGGCGCCACGGTGTGAGACTGCTGTACGAGGCGCCGGACGCGAAGAGAGAAACCGGACACATGGAGCGGACGCCGACGAGAGGAGACGGCGGTGATCCCGGACATCGACGGCGGGCTCCTTGAGGAGTTCCTGGCCGACCCGGGCAACCTGGCACTGGACCTGTCCACCGCCGTGGCGCGCTGTTCCAGGGCCCTGGGCCTGCAGCACTCCGTGGTCTACCTCGTCGACCTCCAGCAGCGTCAGCTGATCCCGCTCACCGACGTGGCCTCACCCCTCCCCGTCGACGACTCGCTGGCCGGCTGGACGTACCGCACCCAGTCCCTGCGCGTGGAGGAGTCGGAGACGGGCGGCATCACGGCCTGGCTCCCCCTGGTGGACAACGCGGAACGCCTCGGCGTCCTCGCGGTGCACGCGCCGTCGCTGACCCCCGTCTCACTGCGCCGCGGCCGGGCCCTCGCCGCGCTGCTGGCCATGATGATCACATCGAAGCGGGCGTACAAGGACTCCTTCGTACGCCTCACGCGCACCGAACGCATGCAGCTGCCCGCCGAGATGCTGCGTGCCTTCCTGCCGCCCCGCACGATCGGCACCGCCCACGTGGTGTCGACGGCCGTGCTCGAACCCGCCTACGAGATCGGCGGGGACGCCTTCGACCACTCCCTCACCGAGACGACCCTGTGCGCGACCGTGCTCGACGCCATGGGGCACGACCTGGCGTCGGGGCTGACCAGCGCGGTGGCCCTGGCCGCCTGCCGCAACGCCCGGCGCAGCGGCGCCGAACTGCCGGAGCTGGTGCGGTGCGTGGACGAGGCGCTGGCGCAGTGGCTCCCGGACCGGTTCTGCACCGGGGTCTTCACCCAGCTGGACCTGGCCACCGGAGTGCTGCGCTGGAGCAACTGCGGCCACCCCACTCCCCTGCTGATCCGCGACGAGCAGCTGATGGTCGACGCCATGGTGCGGGACGCGGATCCGCCGATGGGCCTGCCGTCCCGGCTCGCCTCCCGGCCGCGGCAGACCCATGAGATCGTCCTGGAGCCCGGTGACCGGGTCCTGATGTACACCGACGGGGTCACCGAGGCCCGCAGACGGGACGGCGGCGAGTTCGGTTTGGAGCTGTTCGCCGACTATGTCATCCGGGCGATGGCCGGCGGCGAGCTCCCGTCGGAGAGCCTGCGGCGCCTCATCCACTCGATCATCGACAACAAGAGCAACCGGCTCCAGGACGACGCGACCATCCTGATGCTCCAGTGGTGGCCGCCGACCGCCTGAGCCACGCTCACTTCCCGCCCCCTGGCCCGGACACGGACACGGACACGGAGAACGGCTCGAACCCGACCCGGGTCACCGTGCCGTCCGCCCACCGCACCGTGATGCCGCGGGCGTCCGCCGACTCCACGCCCGCCACCTGCTCGAGCGGTGGCGCGTCCCCCTCCTCACCCGTCAGCACGGCCAGGCACGCGTACACACCGGTGCCCTCGGCCGGTGCGGTCAGGCGCGGGACGCGGGCCCACGGGGTGTACGCGGTGCCCTGCGGCGCCCGCGCCTCGTCCCTCCCGGTCCAGCCGTGCAGTCCGTGCAGCAGACTGCGCGGGGTCCCGTCGCCGGGGCCGGTCGCCCAGCCCGTCTGGACCACGCGCGCCCCGGGCGGCGCGCCGGCCACGCGGTGCACCCGCAGCTCGTATCTGCCCCGGGCCACGACCACGCTCTCCACCCGCAGCCCCGGCACCATCGGCGGACCGGAGACGAAGACCGGCCGGTGCCAGGACGCCGCCCAGCCGTCACCGGCGCCCAGCGGGTGGATGCGGCGGCGCACGCTGGTCACCCCGTCCATCTCGACGGCGAGGTGGTTGTCGGGGACGTTCCCGGGCGCGGTCGGCCCCGTGTGCGTGGAGTACGCCTGCCGGCCGTAGTGCGCGTCGTCCTGCGCGGCCGACTCGCCCTCGTGCGGGCGGACGTGGTCGCTGCCGTGGTTGTGCAGCCGTACGATCCCGTCCGCGCGCGTGGACTGCACCAGCAGGCCGGGGGCGGGGAGGGCCGGCACGCGGTCGGCCTCCTCGACGGGGGCCGGTTCCTCGGGCGCCGTCCACAGCGGGTGGCCGGCCGGGGCGAGCAGGCAGACGAACGCCTTGGACGCCCAGTACGGGGAGGCGGGGCCCGAGTAGCGCTGCAGGCTCGCCTCGTGCGGGCCGTGCCAGCCGAGGCTCAGCAGCCCGTCCTCCCCCACCGCGCCCCGGTCGAGGAAGTACCGCAGCGCTCCGCTCGCCAGGCGGCGGGAGGCGCCGGGCGTGAGCGGGGTGTGCCCGGTGACGGCGCCCAGGCCCACCGCGGCCGAGGCGGCGAAGCGATACGTCAGGGAGCGGCCGAAGTGGATCGGTGCCCCGTCGCCGCCGAACAGAAGGGAGAAGCACTCCAGGTGTTCGCGCAGCCGGGGGCCGTAGCGGTCCGCGAGCACGGTGTCGCCGGCGAGGTGGGCCTCCAGCACCGGGTACAGGTGCAGGGCCCAGCCGTTGTAGTGGTCGAAGGCGCGGCCGTCGCCGTCGGCGTACCAGCCGTCGCCCCGGTACCAGCCGTCCAGCAGCGTAAGGGCCCGCTCCCGCGCCCGCCGTGTCTCCTCGTCGCCACGTCCGACGGACTCCAGGAACGCGGCCACGGTGTAGGGGAACAGGTACCAGTTGTTGGGCGCGGGCACATGGCGCAGGGCGCCGCGCAGCCACTCCTCCGCCCGGTCCTGGACGGCGGCGTCCAGCCCGTCCCACAGCCAGGGCCGGGTCAGGCGCAGGCCGAGCGCGACGGACGCGGACTCGACCATGGGCTGGCCCTGCACATGGTGGTCCAGGATCAGCGGCCAGGACTCGGTGTCGTCGCGGCCGGGGGTGCGGGTGCCCGCGGCGAGGCCCTGCGCGTAGCGGTCGAGCCAGCCGTGCGGGTCCTTGCCGTCGGCTCCGGCGACACGGAAGGCCGCGGCGAGGAACGTACGGGCGTAGCCCTCCAGACCGTCCGAGCGCACTCCGGATACGGACGGTTTCCCGGGCAGGTCGAGGAGGGCACGGCCCGGGGTGGACCATCGCCAGGCCGCGTCGAGCAGCCCGTCGGCCACGGCCTCCCAGTGGTCGCGGGTGTATCCGGTGTACGGGCTGAGGGCGCGGTCGTCGGCGGGCGGGTTCCAGGGATGCGTCGGGGGAACGGTCGTCATGCGAGATACGCCAGCCTTTCGCGTCGTACGGGATGGGCGAAGCCGTCGCCCGCGGCCCAGCGGCGCGCCTCGTCGACGGCGAGTTCGGCGAGGCGGCGCCATTCGTTGCCCTGGGAGCCGGCGAGGTGGGGGGTGATCAGGGCGTTGCCGCAGTCCCACAACGGGTGTCCGGGCGGCAGGACTTCGGGGTCGGTGACGTCGAGGATCGCGCGGATGCGGCCCTCGGTGACCGCGTCCGTCAGGGCGTCCTGGTCGACGACCGCCCCGCGCGCGGTGTTGATCAGGACGGCGTCCGGGCGCATGGCGGCGAGGAGTTCGCGGGAGACGAGCCCGCGGGTGGCGGGCAGCAGCGGGGTGTGGACGCTGACGACGTCGGCGCGCGCGAAGAGGTCCGCCAGGGAGACGGGGGTGACGCCCAGTTCGGCGGCCTCCGCGTCGCTGACGTACGGGTCGTGCAGCAGGACCGGCAGGTCGTACGGCCGCAGCAGCTCGATCACCCGGCGGCCGATCAGTGAGGCGGACAGGATGCCCACCGTGCGGCGGTAGTTGCCGGTGTCGCGGGGCGTGCTCAGCCAGTCCCCGCGCGCGCGTGCGGCGCGGTAGTCGCGGGCGCTCTCCAGGACGCGTTTGCCGGAGAGCAGGATCATCGCCACGGTGTACTCGGCGACGGGCAGCGCGTTGGCCGCGGCGGCCGAGGACACCTCGATGCCGCGTTCCCAGCAGGCTTCGGTGACGTGGTGCCGTACGGAGCCCGCGGTGTGCACGATCGCGCGCAGCCTCGGGGCGTCCGCGAGGACCTGTGCCGTGAGGGGCGGGCAGCCCCAGCCGGTGACGAGGAGTTCGGTGCCGGCGAGGATCCCGCGGGCCCGGTCGGTGGTGAGGTCGTCGAGGACGGGCGGGGGCGCCAGGTCGCAGACCTCGGCGAGGGCGGCGAGCGCCGGCGGTTCGAGGACGGCCTCGGCGGCCTCGCGCGAGAGGGCGAGGGCCGCTCGGGGCCGGTGGTGCGGGGGCATCTTCCTCCTGGTGCTGGACGGCGTGCTGGACGGGTCCCGGTTACTTGACGGACCCCGCCGTGAGTCCCGACCGCCAGAACCGCTGCAGCAGCACGAAGGCGAGGATCAGCGGCAGGACGGCGAGCAGCGAGCCCATGATCACGACGGGGTAGTACTCGGGGGAGGTGGTGGCGGCGCTGTTCCAGGCGTACAGGCCGAGGCTGACGGGGTACAGGTCCTGGTCGGACAGCATCACCATCGGCAGGAAGAAGTTGTTCCAGATGGCGGTGAGCTGGAACAGGAAGACGGTGACGACGCCGGGTGCCAGCATGCGCAGCGCGACCCGGACGTATGTGGTCAGCTCCCCCGCGCCGTCCATGCGCGCGGCCTCCAGCACCTCTCCGGGGACGTAGCCCTGGCTGAAGATCCGCCCGAGGTAGACGCCGAAGGGGTTGAACAGCACGGGGACGAACACCGCCCAGAAGGTGTTCACCACGCCCGTCTCTGAGGCGATGAGGTACAGCGGCAGGGCGAGCACGGTCTGCGGCACCATCACGGCGGCGAGGACGAGCCCGAAGAGCTTCTCCTTGTGCCGGAAGCGGTACTTGTCGAAGGCGTACCCGCAGGCCACGCTGATCAGCGCGCCGAGCGCGGCGCCGAGGACCGCGTACAGCAGGCTGTTGGCGTACCAGCGGCCGTACAGTCCGCCGTCCATCGCGAACAGGTCGCGGACGTTCTGGACGGGGGAGAAGTCGCGCAGGGCGAACAGGTCGCTGCCGAAGAGCGCGTCGCGGTTCTTGGCGGCGGCCAGCACCAGCCACAGCACGGGGAGGAGGGTGTAGAGGACGGAGACGCCGACGACGAGCCGGACGGTGGCGCGGCCCAGCAGGCCCGGGCGCGCGGCGGTGGGGCCGGCGGTGGTACGGCTGCTCATCGGGCCGCCTCCTCACGGGCTCCGGAGCGGCTGGTCCAGCGGGTGACGCCGTACGACAGGGCGATCGTGCAGAGCAGCAGGACCACGGAGGCGGCGGCCGCGAGGCCGTAGTTGTTGCGGGTGAAGGCCGCGTCGTAGATGTACATGCTGGGGGAGAAACGGGAGTTGATCATCGGGGTGGACTGGCTGAGCAGCATCGGCTCGGTGAACAGCTGGAGCGCCCAGATGAGGGTGAACATCGCGACCATGACGATCGACGCGCGCACCAGCGGCGTCTTCACCTGGAGTGCGGTACGGACCGGCCCCGCGCCGTCGACGACCGCGGCCTCGATCACCTCGCGCGGTACGGCCTGGAGGGCGGCGTAGAAGACGACCATGTTGTAGCCGAGGTTGCTCCACAGGGCGATGTTGACGATCGACGGCAGGACGGTGTGGACGCCGAGGAAGTTCACGGTGATGTCCGCCTCGCCGAGCAGGTCGATCACCGGGCTGAGGCCGGGCGTGTACAGGTACAGCCAGATCAGGGCGGCGATGATGCCGGGCACCGCGTGCGGCAGGAACAGTCCCAGCTGGGCCCAGGCGCGCAGCCGCACCACGCCCGCGTCGAGGAGGAGCGCCAGGGCGAGCGCGCCCACGACCATGAGCGGGATGTAGATCAGGCAGTACAGGGCGACGACGCCGAGGCCGCCGAGGAAGGTGGGGTCGGTGAGGACGGCGGCGTAGCTGCGCAGCCCGACGAAGACGGTCCGCTCGGGGCCGAAGCCGAGGCCGGGCTGGTCGTCCTGGAAGAAGCTCAGCCACACGGCGGTGCCGACGGGGATCAGGAAGACCAGCGTGAGGAGGAGGAAGAAGGGCGTCATCAGCACGGCGCACGCGCCGAGTTCGCGGCGGCGCGCGACCTTGCGGACGCGGTCGCGGGGTGCGGGCCGGGCTCCGGTGCCGGGCGCGCTCGTCGGGGCACCGGAGGGTGCCGTGGTGGTCATGGGGAGGGTCACCTGCCTCTCTGCAGGGCCGGGCGAGCAGGTCGGGATCAGGTGCTGTTCCTGGTGGTGGTGAGGCCGAGGGCCTTGAGGTCGGGCATGGTGCCGTCCTCGGCTGCGCGCACGGCGTCGATGATCGAACCCTGGCCGCCGCTCGCTCGGGCGAAGCCGTCCTGCATGACCTCCTGGGTGGCGGTCATGCGCGGTCCCCAGGTCCAGCCGTCGCGGATCTTCCCGGCCTCCTGCTCGAAGAGGCGGTAGATGTCCTGGCCGCCGTAGTACGAGCGGTCGAAGGCCTCGCGGCCGACCTCGACGAGGCCGGGCGCGGCGGGGTACTGGCTGCTGGTGCCGCTGGACAGCCGGGCGCGCAGGGCGTCGGGGTGGGAGACCTGCCAGGCGATGAACTCCATGGCGGCCTCGGGGTTCCGGCTGTCCTTGGTGACGGCGAAGGTGGAGCCGCCGTGGGTGCCGACGGCGGGGCGCTGCCCGTCGTCCCACTGGGGCAGGGGGGCGATCCGCCACTGCCCCTTCTGTCCGGGGCGGGCGTTCATCTGGGCGCCCGCGTCCCACGCGCCGCTGAGGCGGGTGAGGACCTGGCCCTGGCCGATCTGGGCGTCGTGCTGCCGGCCCTCCGACGGGTTCATGAAGACGAGGTCCTGGTCGGCGAGGCGCTGCCAGTACGCGGCCACCTCGCGGGTGGGCGCGTCGGCGAGGGAGACGTTCCAGGCGCCGCGGGAGGTGTCGAACCACTGGGCGCCCGCCTGCCAGGCGTACGCGGCGAACTGGGTGCCGCCGTCGGTGGGGAAGATGACGAGCCGCCGGTCCGGTGCCCTGCGGCGCACCACGCGGGCGGTCTCCTCGTACTCGGCCCAGGTACGGGGGACTTCGAGGCCGTACTCGGCGAAGAGGTCCTGGCGGTAGTGCATGACCATCGGCTCGACGTCGAGGGGGACGCTGAAGACGCGGTTCTCGAAGGTGGTGAGGGAGAGGGCCTGCGGCAGCAGTTTCTCGCGCAGTCCGCCGGCCGTGCTGTCGATGAGATCGGTGAGGTCGCGGGCGACGCCGTCGATGGCGAAGCCGGGGACCTGCGGGTATTCGATGGTGGCGACGTCCGGGGCGTTGCTGGCGCGGGCGGCGTTGCTGAGCTTGGCGTAGCCGCCCTGGCCGCCGGCGGGGATCTGCTGGAAGTCGACCTGGATGCGGTCGTGGGTGCGGTTGAACGCGTCGACGACCTCCTGGCTGCCGCGCAGGGCGGACCAGAAGGTGATGCGTGTGGCTCTCCCCGTGCCGCGCGACCGCCGGCTCCCCTCGCTCCCGCTGCAGGCACCGAGGGCGCCGGTCAGGGGAAGCACTGCGATCGCGCCCAGCACGGAGCGGCGGCCTGGCAGGCCGGGCATGGGTACCTCCCGCGGCTCCTGTTCGGGACACGGGAATGGTTGATCGGTCCGCCGAGGCGGGTCAATCGTTCGATCGCAACAAGCCCGAACGGTCAAACGATCAGCGCGCGTCGCCGGGCGGGGTCTGCGCCGAGCCGCGCACCTCCAGCCGCGGGAGCAGTTCGACGCGCCGTACCGCCTCCGGCACGGTGGCCGTGCCGTGCTCGAACGCCAGGCGGCGCAGCAGCAGTTCGGCCGCCGCACGGCCCACCTCGGCCTTCGGCGGCGCCACGGCCGTCAGCGGCACGCTGCCCAGGGCGGCCACCACGTCGTCGTACGCCACCACCGAGCAGTCCTGCGGCACCCGCACCCCCGCGTCGGCGAGCTGCTGCACCAGCATCAGCGCGTCCACGTCCCCGTGCAGGAGGGCGCCGGTGGCGCGGCGCCGGCGCAGCAGCGCGGCGAGGTCGAGCGGGGCGGGGGCCGCCGCGCCGCGGCCGGACCGGGAGGCCGGGGCGCTGAGCACCACGCACCAGTCCTCGATCTCCGGCCGGGCCGCGGCGATCCCGGCGAAGGCGGCCCGCACCGCACGGGCGGTGGGGCTGTCGTCGCGGGCGGCCAGGACGATGCGCCGGTGTCCCAGCGCCACGAGGTGCTCCACCGCGAGGTGCACCCCGTACCAGTGGTCGGAGCAGACCGAGTCCACGGCGTGCAGCGGGCCGCCCCGGTCCGGCCGGCGCTCCATGAGCACCGTGGGCACGCCGGTCTCGGCCAGCCAGCGCGCGTCCGCGTCCTCCTCGTCCGCGCCGCGCCACCGGGGCGCTATGAGCAGCCCGCGCGCGCCGCCGGCCAGCGCGCTCTCCACGATGGGCCGTTCGGCGCCGTCGGCCTGGGGCGCGATGTGCAGCGCGATCCGGATCCCGGCCTCCTCCAGCACGCCGCGCGCGCCGTGCAGCGTCTCGTTGAGGTAGGCGTGACGTTCGGGGACCACGACGGCGACGGCGTCGCCGCGGTCGTACGGGGCGGCGGACCGGGCCGGCCGCGCCACCGGCACGACCGGGCGGACCACACCGTGGCCGCGCCGCAGCGCACCCCGGCGCGCGAGCTCCTCGACGTCCCGGCGGACGGTGACGACCGAGACCTCCAGCTCGGCCGCGAGGTCGCTCACCCGGGCCGAGCCACGGGACTGGACGACCGCCAGGATCCGCCGGCGTCGTACTTCGGCAGGTTCCCGCATGCCTGCCGGCCCCTTCCCCCTCACCGTGCCCCGCACGGAATGTTCGTTTGAACGGTTCGGCGGCAGCATAGCGAGCCGCGGCCGGCGGGACGCCGCCGGAATCCAGATGCCCAACTTCCCCTTGCGTACCGTGACATCCGGTATGCGCCAATGATCGGCAACCGCCATCGAACCGCCCCGGCCTCACCGGACTCGCGAACTCCTGGAGCTCCACCCGTCGCTACGGTGCACCGACGCCTCTCATGGCTCCACGAGAACAGTCCGTCACATGTCCCTCACGCAGTGCACACTTCCAGCCGACCGCGTTGCCACCGGGTCGTACGGGGCAGACGGTCCGCCCGTGGTTCTCATAGCCTCCCGGGCCATGCGACACAGACACATGCGCCGCTTCGGCCTCGCCTCCCTCCTCGCCCTCCCCCTCGCCCTGTTCGGCACGGCCCCATTGCGAGCGCGGCCGGCCCCGCCGACCTGACCTTCAGCACCGACACGGCCACATCCAGCCCGGTGGCACGGTCAACGTGTCGATGACGCTGACCAACAACCACACGTACGACGTCTGGTTCGCTCGCGCCGGCCCTCCGTGAGCCGGGCACCGTGACGCCGTGACGCCGTGACGACCCATGCCACGCACGGGACTCCGGACCACGACTCCCTTCCCGTGAGCTCCGGATCCCGTGCGTCGGGTGCCGGGTGCCGCGCGCGTGCAGGCGGCTCCGCCTCCTCCTCGTGAGCCCGCTCCCCGCGCACGGCACCCGGCACCACCCGGAGGCCGCCCCGCACCGGCACATCCCGTGCGGGGCGGCCGCCCCTTCGCCCGTCACCTCACCGGCCGCCCGTGACCAGAAACCGATCATGTGCCGCGAGCCCGAAGCGGTCTGTACCGGTGACACCCCGCCCCTCACCGACGCCCCATGGGCCGCACCCTCCACCAAGGGCCGGGCCTGCGCGAGTTCCGTTTCCGGCGGCTTCCGCGCGGAACCGACAGGCCGCTCCCGCAATCGTTGCGCACCCCTCTTCTCTCCATATGGACACCTGCACTTTTCCGTCACGTTTCGCAGCAGGCGCACAAAAGTTCCCCACGGACATCAGTATGTGAGCGGGACGGATGCGGACCGACCGGATGCCTGAGGGGGGCTACGGCGTCCGCACGGGGGTGCGTCTCGGTCCGCAGGGCTGTGCTCACCCCGTCCTTGGGGAGGGGACACCACCGCATGAAGCGGAGCATGCGCACGGCCTTGTGCACCGTGGGCGCAATGATCAGCACGCTCGGCCTGTCCGTGGGGGCGGCCCAGGCCGACGACACGACACCCCGGATCGACCTCCGGGTGCTCGTGGTGAGCGACGGCGGACCGGCCACCGACGCCATCGCCGCCGAGCTGAGGACGGCCGGCACGCCCTACACCGAGATCGATCTCGGGCAGTCCGGCCGGCCGGTGATCGACGAGGACTTCCTCGCGGACACGGTGGACGGCCGGCCGCGCGCGAAGTTCCAGGCCGTCGTCCTGCCCGACGACAACCCGTTCCCCACCGGGTCCGCCGAGATGGCCGCCCTCGTCGAGTACGAGCGGACGTACGCGATCCCGCAGGTGGACGCCTACACGTACGCCCGTCCCGAGGTGGGCCTCGGGTACGCCGTGCAGGCCGGTTACGCGGGCAGCCTCGACGGTGCGGAGGCCGAGGTCACGGCGGCCGGGCGGTCGGGGCCGTTCGGGTATCTCGACGGTGCCGTGCCGTTCGAGGACAACTCCCCCACCGTCGGCGAGAGTTACGCCTACCTGTCCACGCCCGCAGCCGGGGCCGACTTCACCCCGTACGTCGAGGCGCGGATCCCCGGGCGGACCACCCGCGGGTCGCTCGTCGGCGAGTACCGGCACGACGGGCGGCGCGAGCTCGTCGTCACCTTCGTCTACAACCAGTACCAGCAGCAGTTCCGGCTGCTGGCCCGGGGCATCGTCGAGTGGATGACCGAAGGCGTCCACCTCGGTGCCTCCCGCAACTACTTCGCCGTGCACGTGGACGACGTCCTCGCCGCGGACGACCGCTGGAACAGCGAGCACAACTGCACACCCGGTGACGTCGACTGCACGGACCCGACCATCGAGGCCGACCCGATCCGGATGACCGCGGCGGACGTCGACCACGCCACCGCCTGGCAGGACGAGCACGGCTTCACGCTCGACCTGGCGTACAACGCCGCCGGCAGCGTCGACCACCGCGAGGAGAACGGCGGCACCGACGCGCTCGCCGACCGGTTCCTCGCCGCCCGCGACGAGTTCCGCTGGATCAACCACACCTACTCGCACCCCTTCCTGGGCTGCAAACAGGACACCAGCGTGGTGCCGTGGCGCTGCGCCACCACCGCCGACGGCGCCGTCGACTGGGTGAGCCGCACGGAGATCTCCGACGAGATCGCCCTCAACCGGGTGTGGGGCGAGACCAACGGGCTGCCCCTGGAGAACGAGGAGCTGGTGACCGGCGAGCACTCCGGCCTCAAGGTCACCCCTCAGCAGCCCGAGGACAACCCCCACCTCGGCCCGGCCCTCGCCGACAACGGCATCACCTGGCTCGCCTCGGACAACTCCCGTGACCCGGGCCAGCGTCAGGTCGGTCCCGCGCTGACCGTGTCCCGCTACCCGATGAACGTCTTCTACAACGCCGGGCGCGCCGCCGAGCAGGTCGACGAGTACAACTGGATCTACACCAGCCGCGCCCAGGGCGGCAGCGGCATCTGCGAGGACAACCCCGCGACCTCCACCTGCCTGACGGAGCCGCTGGACACCGCCACGGGATACGCCGACCACATCGTCCCGCTGGAGACCCGCATCGCGTTCGGCCACGTCCTCGCCAACGACCCCAAGCCGCACTTCATCCACCAGTCGAACCTGGCCGAGGACCGCATCGCTTACCCGGTGCTCGACGGTGTGCTGGAGGGTTACGCCGCCCTCTTCGCCGACGACACGCCCGTGGTCAACCTGCGGCAGAAGGACATCGGCGCCGAACTGGAGCGGCGCGCCGCGTGGCGGGCCGCCGTCGACGCCGGTGAGGTGACCGCGTACCGCATCGGCACCGCGGTCACCGTCGAGGCGCCGGACGGGCTGGCCGTGCCGGCCACGATGCCCACGGGTACCACCGCGGGCGGCGCCGCCTACGGTGACGCGTACGCCGGGCTGGTGTCCGCCTGGACGCCCGCGGACACGGAGCCGCTCGCCCTCACCCTGTCGTCGGCCCCGGCCGCGCAGCCGACGGCGGACCCGGACTCCGGCGACGTGAGCGAGCCGTCGGCCAGCGCGCCGGACACCGAGGTGCCCGCCGGGGTGACCGAGCAGGTGCCGTACGCACCGCAGAGCTGAACGCTCCGCACCCACTTGAGGGTTCCGGCCGCCGACCGCGGCCGGGACCCGCACCACCCCTCACCGGACCACAACGGCGGAGCACAACCATGCACGTTCTCAGCGGCGCGCCGCGCTCCGGCGCAACACGCGTCACCCTCCTCACCGAAGGAACGTATCCCCACAGCCACGGCGGTGTGAGCGTCTGGTGCGACCAGCTCGTCACCGGCATGCCCGACATCGACTTCGACGTCATCGCCGTCACCGGCACCGGCCGCGAGCCGGTCGTCTGGGACGTCCCCGCGCACGTCACACGTGTCACCCCGGTTCCCATGTGGGGACCGGCCCCCGGCGGCCGGCCGCCCCGGGGACGCCGCGCGCGCCGGCTCGCGGACCTGTACGACCGGTTCCTCACCGCCCTGCTCGACCCGGCCGCGGAGGACGGCTTCGGCCCCGCCCTGTACGGGCTGGCGGACGCGGCCGCGGCCGGGGAACTGAGCCCGTTCCTCCGCGACGACCGGGCGCTCGGCGTCCTCACCTCGGTGTGGAACCGCCCGGACCTGGCGGTGCGCGAGGCACGGCCCACCCTGCACGACGCGGTCACCGCCACCGTGCTGCTGGAGCACGCCCTGCGCCCGCTGGCCGCGGACCCGCCGGCGGAAGGCGTGGCGCACGCGGTCAGCGGCGGCGTCGCCGTGCTGCCGGGCCTGACCGGCCTGCAACGGCACGGCGTCCCCCTGCTGTTGACAGAACACGGCGTCTACCTGCGGGAACGCTATCTGGGATATCGCACCGGCCCGTACCGGTGGCCCGTCAAGGCGGTCGTCCTCGGCTTCTTCCGGCTGCTGGCGGAGGAGACCTACCGGCGGGCCGCGCTGATCACCCCGGGCAACCGGTACAACCGGCTGTGGGAGGAGGAGGGCGGGGCCGACCCCCGGCTGATCCGTACCGTCTACAACGGCGTCGATCCCGCGGCGTTCCCCCCGGCCGGGCCCGAGCCCGAGGTGCCCACCCTGAGCTGGGCCGGCCGCGTCGACCCGATCAAGGACCTGGAGACGCTGATCCGCGCCTTCGCCGTCGTCCGGGAGAAGGTGCCCGAGGCGCGGCTGCGGCTGTTCGGCGGCACTCCGCGCGGCGGCGAGGCGTACCGGGAGCGCTGCGAGGCGCTGGCCGACGGGCTGGGCCACGGCGACGCGGTCACGTTCGAGGGCCGGGTCGACGACATCAAGGACGCGTACGCCGCCGGGAACGTCGTGATGCTCTCCAGCATCAGCGAGGGCTTCCCCTTCACCCTGATCGAGGCCATGTCCTGCGGGCGGGCCACCGTCTCCACCGATGTGGGCGGGGTCCGGGAGGCCGTCGGCGACACCGGACTCGTCGTACCGCCGCGCGACCCGGCCGCCATGGCCGCCGCGGCCCTGGAGCTGCTGGACGACGCGGAGCGCCGGCGGCGGATGGGCGAGGCGGCCCGGCTGCGGGTGATCGAGCAGTTCACGCTGCGGCAGACCGTCGACTCCTTCCGCTCCGTCTATCTGGAGCTGGCGGCCGGGGGCCGGACGCCGGACGACAGTACGTGGCCGGAGGCCGGCGCGGAGGAACTGGGGAGCGTGGCCGGATGAGCGGGCCGCTGGCCCTGGAGCCCGACGGCACCGGGAACGACACACTGTCCCTGCGGCTGGCGGAGGAACGCACCCTCGCCCTGCGGACGGTGGACGAACGCGCGCTCACCCGCCGCGCGGGCAAGGGCTCGGGCCATGGCGCGGGCAGGGGCGCAGGCCGTCAGGGGGACGATCACACCCTCGCCCTGCGCACGGTGCACGAGCACACCCTCGCGCTGCGGCTGCTGCCCGGCCGTGAGCAGCGCGAGGCGGTGGACCGGCTCGCCGCCGACCTGGCGGACAAGGCGGGTCCGGCCGTGCACCCGTACGAGATCGCCGCGCTGCTGGAGTCGGAGGGCCTGACCGGGGAGGCGATCCGCGACCAGTACGGCCACAAGGACCTGTTCTCGCTCGCCGCCGCCGTGTACGACCGGGTGCCCCGGAGCTTCCCCGAGCCCGCGGCGCCGCCCGACCCCTGGCGGCCGGACCATGTGCGCTGCCTGCTGCGCGGGGTGCTGTTCGCGCTGCCCGGGCTCGCCCATGTGCTCACCGCACGGCTGTGGCAGGCCGGGGACGGGGTGACCGCCCTGGTCGTGGCCGGGCTGGTGTCGTGGGCGTGGGGTCAGGCGCTGGGCCACCGGGCCTTCCTGCGGATGGCCGCGGGACGCCGGGAGGCGGGCCGCACACTGCTGGCGGGCGCGCCGCTGGGCGCCGTCCTCGCGACGGGGGCCGGTGTCGCGGTCGCCGGACCCGGTCCGGCGGCGCTGTTCGCGGCCGGACAGTCCGTGTACCTGGCGTGCGCCGGAGTACTGCTGGTCCTCGCCCGGGAGCGGCTGCTGCTGGCCGCGCTCGGCCCGCTCGCCGCGGGCGCGGTGGTGCTGCCGTGGTGGGAACCGGGGCCCGGCCTGCGGGTGGGGCTGCCGCTGCTGTCGCTGCTGGGCGTGGTCGCCGCGGCCGGCTGGGTGCTGCGCGGCACGCTCACCGCCGAGCCCGCCCCGCACGCCGTCCGGCCGGGGCCGCTGCTCTCCCTGCCGTACGGGCTGTTCGGCCTGGCGGCGGGCGTGCTGGTGCTGGTGCAGGGCCGCTGGGAGCCGTACGCCGTGATCGTGCTGACGGTGAGCATGGGGCCGGCCGAGTGGCTGCTGTACCGCTACCGCGGGCTGTCGGTGGCCGCCCTGCGCGCCACCTCGACGCTGCGCGGCTTCCGGCTCCGTTCCGCCGGTATCCTCGCGCTCTGTCTGCTCTGCTATCTGGCGCCTCTGCTGCCCGCCGCGCTGCTGACCGGTGCCGAGCCGCTGCCGCTGCTGCTGCTCGCGGCCACGCTGTGGACCGCGCTGCTTCTCCAGGCGTTCGGCACCGCCTGGCCGCCCGCCGCGGTGTGCCTCGCGGCCGCGTGCGCGGCGGGCGCGGTCGCCCTCTTCCGTCCCTCGCCGGACCCCGCCCTGCTGTCGCTGTGCTGCGCGGCGGCCGCGGTGGTCCTCACCGGCTGGGTCCTGTTCGCCCTGGGCCGGCCCTCGGCGCACGCCTGACCCCGCCGTCACATCCCGCTCGCCACCTCACCCATCACCTCGTCGCGTGCCGCCGTCCGGCGGTGCGCCATCGACCGGAAGGAAAGCCTCAGTTGAGTTCCGCACCGCTCGCCGCCGTCACCGGAGCCGAGGGCTTCATCGGCTCCCACCTCACCGAGGCGCTGGTCGCGTCCGGGTACCGGGTGAGGGCGATGGCGCAGTACAACTCCTTCTCCTCCTACGGCTGGCTGGAGACCCTGCCGAAGGACGTGCTCGACGAGGTCGAGATCGTGCTCGGCGACGTCCGCGACCCGGGCTCCGTCCGGGGCCTCGCCGAGGGCGCCGACTGCGTCTACCACCTGGCGGCCCTCATCGCGATCCCGTACTCGTACCGGGCGCCGCACAGTTACGTGGACACCAACGTCACCGGCACGCTCAACGTGCTGGAGGCGGTCCGCGCGCTGGGCACGCCCCGGCTCGTGCACACCTCGACGAGCGAGACGTACGGCACCGCGCAGACCGTGCCGATCACCGAGGACCACCCCATCAACACCCAGTCGCCGTACGCCGCGTCGAAGGCGGGCGGCGACCGGCTGGCCGACAGCTACTACGCCAGCTTCGGCACCCCGGTGGTGACGCTGCGGCCGTTCAACACCTTCGGTCCCCGGCAGTCCATGCGGGCGGTGATCCCGACCGTCATCGGGCAGCTCGCGGCCGGCGAGCGCACCATCACCCTCGGGGACCTGCGCCCCACCCGCGACTTCACCTTCGTCAAGGACACCGCGCAGGCGTTCCTCGCGGTGGGCACGGCCGACGCCGGGAAGGTGGTGGGCCGCACGTTCAACGCGGGCACCGGCGGCGAGATCTCGGTCGGTGACCTGGTGGCGCTGATCGGCAAGGTGATGGACACGGAGGTCGACGTCCGCGAGGACGCCCAGCGGGTGCGGCCCGCGAACTCCGAGGTGATGCGGCTCGTCGCGGACGCCGGCCGGCTCCGTACGGTCACCGGCTGGGAGCCCGCGCACAGCCTGGAGGAGGGCCTCGCGCAGACCGTGGAGTTCTTCCGCGACCCGGCCAACCTCGCCCGCTACAAGACCGACATCTACAACATCTGACACTCATTCCGCTTCACATCACTCACGTCACCTCACCTCACCTCCACACGTCCATGAAGGAGAGCCCATGCACGCAGTGATCCTGGCGGGGGGCAAGGGCGTCCGGCTGCGGCCCTACACGACCGCGCTGCCCAAGCCGCTGGTGCCCATCGGCGACCAGCACGCCATCCTGGAGATCGTGCTGCGCCAGCTCGCGACGGCCGGCTTCACCAGGTGCACCCTCGCGATCGGGCACCTGGGACAGATCATCCGAGCCTATGTGGGCGACGGCTCCCAGTGGGGCCTGCACGTCGACTACGTCACCGAGGACAGCCCGCTGGGCACCATGGGCCCGCTGCTCACGATGCGCGACCGGCTGCCGGAGTCGTTCCTCGTGATGAACGGCGACATCCTCACCGACCTCGACTACGCCGACGTGCTGCGGCAGCACCGCGCCTCGGGCGCCCCGCTGACCATCGCCACGTACGCCCGCACGGTGAAGATCGACTTCGGGGTGCTGACCACCGCCGACAGCAAGGTCGTCGGCTTCACCGAGAAGCCCGACCTGGACTATCGCGTGTCCATGGGCGTGTACGGGCTCAGCCGCGCCACGCTCGACCACTACACGGCCGGGCTGCCGCTCGGCTTCGACGAACTGGTCCTCGACCTGCTTCGGGCGGAAACCCCGCCGCACGCCTACGAGTTCGACGGATACTGGCTGGACATCGGTCGCCCGGACGACTACGACCGGGCGAACGCCGAGTTCACCAGCCGCAAGTCGCTGCTGCTCAAGGGAGCCTGACCACCGTCATGCGCGTACTCGTCCTGGGCTACACCGGATACCTCGGCGGTCATGTCGTCGAGCATCTGCGTCTGCTGCCGGAGATCGGCGTCCTCCGCGCCGGCCGGTCACCGGACGCGGTGTACGGCGTCGACCTGGCCACCGCCGGCCCCGACCGGCTGGCCGAGACCCTGGCGTCGGCGGCGCCGGACGCGGTGATCAACTGCGCCGGCGCCGTCGGCGGCGACCCCGTGAGACTCGCCGAGGTCAACACCCGGGGCACCGCGGTGCTGTGCGAGGCACTGCGGCAGGCCGCGCCCAAGGCCCGGCTGGTCCACTTCGGCTCGGCTGCCGAGTACGGCCTGGGCGGCAAGGGGATCAGGGTGACGGAGTCGGCGCCGACCCGTCCCCTGTCCCCGTACGGCGCGACCAAGCTCGCCGGCACCGTCACCGTGACCACGTCCGGGCTGGACGCGGTGGTGCTGCGGGTGGGCAACCCCGTCGGGCCGGGCGCGCCGCCGAGCGGGCTGCCCGGCCGGGTCGCGGGGCTGCTGCGCGAGGCGGGCGGGGACCGGGAGGCGGTGCTCCGGCTCGGCGACCTGTCCGCCTACCGCGACTTCGTGGACGCCCGCGACGTGGCGCGGGCGGCGGTCCTCGCGGCGACCGCGTCCGGGCCGCTGCCGCGCGTGCTGAACATCGGCGGCGGGCGGGCCGTCCGGGTCCGCGACCTGGTGCGCACGCTGGCCCGGCTCGCCGGGTACCAGGGCCGCATCGAGGAGGACGGCGGCGGCTCCGCGCGCTCCGGCGACGTGTCCTGGCAGTGCTCGGACATCACGGCCGCGCGGGAGGCCCTGCTGTGGCGGCCGTCGTACACGCTGGTGGCGTCGCTGGCCGCGCTGTGGTCGGCGACGCGGGCACCGGCCGCACACGCGGAGACGGTGACGGCCCCGGCGGACGGCGGCCGGGTGCGGTGAGCCTCCTCGTGCCGCTCTACGTCCATCCCGCCGAGGACCCCGACGCCTGGCAGCGCCTGCTGGCGGCCGTGGACCGTACGTACGCGGTGGTGGTCAACCCGGCGAGCGGCCCCGGCCGGGAGCCGGACGCCGCCTTCGTGGCCGCCGCCCGCGCCCTGCGCGCGGCCGGTGCCCGGCTGCTCGGCTATGTGGACACCGGCTACGGGGAGCGGCCCGCCGGCGAGGTCGCGGCGGACGTCGTACGGCATCGGGACTGGTACGGGACCGACGGCTGCTTCCTCGACCGTACGCCGGCCGGCGCGGACCGGCTGGCCGGCTGCCGAAGACTCGTCAGACGGGTGCGGCGCCTCGGTGCCGCACCCGTCGTACTGAACCCGGGCGTCCATCCGGCGCCCGGGTACACGCGCCTGGCCGATCTCGTCGTCACCTTCGAGGGGCACTGGTCCACGTACGTGGCGGCGTACCACCGGCCGGAATGGACCGAACGGCACACGCCGGAACGTTTCTGCCATTTGATCTACGGTGTACCCGAGGCGCTGGTCCCACTGGCCGTGCGCACCGCCACGGCACGTGGTGCCGCGGTCTGCGGGCCGGTGACCGGTGAACTACCCAATCCGTGGGCGGCGCTGACGCCCGCGTTGGCGGAGACGAAGGACTGATGGGCGGCAGGACGACGAGGGGCCCGGGGCGGCCGGGGCGGCGGACGTCACGGGTGGGCGCGGCGCTGGTGGCGGCCGTGACGGCGGCGGCCGTGGCCGGGTGCGCCGGGGACGGCGCCGACGACGAGGGGAAGGCGCGGCAGTCTCCGTCCGCCACGGTCTCCGCCTCCGCCTCCGCCTCCACGAAGGGATCGGCGGGGTCCGGCTCGTCGGAGGGAGCCGGCGACCTCTGGCGGCCACGGCCGGGAGTCGACTGGCAGTGGCAGCTCGACGGGAAGGTCGACCCGTCCGTGGACGTCCCCGTCTACGACATCGACGGCTTCGAGAACTCGGCCGCCGACGTGGCGGATCTCCACGCCGACGGCCGCAAGGTGATCTGCTACATCAACGTGGGCGCGTACGAGGACTGGCGGCCCGACGAGGACGACTTCCCGGAGTCCGTGCGGGGCGAGTCCAACGGCTGGGAGGGCGAGCGCTGGCTCGACATCCGCCAGGTGTCGGTGCTGCGGCCGATCATGGAGCGCCGTTTCGACATGTGCCGGGAGAAAGGCTTCGACGCGGTGGAGCCCGACCTGATGGAGGGATACGCCGACGACACCGGTTTCCCGCTCACCGCGGAGGACCAGCTGACGTACAACCGGATGATCGCGGACATCGCCCATGAACGGGGCCTGGCCGTCGGCCTCAAGAACGATCTGCCCCAGATCCCCGAGCTCGTCGACGACTTCGAGTTCGCGGTCAACGAGGAGTGTGCGGAGTTCGGCGAGTGCGAGGAGCTGACGCCGTTCATCGAGGCGGGCAAGGCGGTGTTCCACGTCGAGTACCGGGAGCCCACCGAGTCGTTCTGCGCGGAGTCGCGCGAGCTGAAGCTGTCGTCCATGCGGAAGAAGCTCGGGCTGGGGGTGTGGCGGGACCCCTGCTGAGCGGCGCGGGCCGCCCGGCCGGTCACCCGCTCCCCCACCGCGCCAGGTGCCGCAGGACGGCGCCCCGCCCCCGGTTCGGCACCGTCCACAACATCTGGCCACGGACGCCCCAGCGCTCCAGGAGGACGTTGGCGGCGAGGAAGCCGGTCGTCGCCGCGCGTTCCATCAGGGCGACCGGCAGATCCGTCCGCACCAGGTCACCGGCCACCATGAGCCCCGGGTCCGGGGTCCGTACGGTGGGCCGGCCGGCGTGGCCGCCCACGGGGAACAGCGGGCAGTCGGCGCGCCACTCGTGCCGCTCGTCGAGGACCCGGGCGGTACGGGTCTCCGGGTACACGCGGTGCAACTGCTCCAGCAGGCGCTTCTGCTCGACGTCGCGCGACGCGTCCTCCGGCAGCGCGTACGCGTGCAGTTCGACCACCGAGCCGCCGGTGCGGGCCGACCAGCGGGCCGCCTCGCCCTCCCAGCGCTCCAGGACGCTGACGTTGTCGAGGGTGCCGTAGCCGGCGGTGCCGAGGAAGCCGGGCCGGTGGCGGCCGACGGGCGTGTCCAGCCACAACCGGGACACCAGGAACGGCGGGGCGTTGCGCAGCCGGGCGATCCGGGCCCGCCAGGGGGCGTCGGCCAGCCGCGGGGAGCCTTCGACGAGCGCGCGCAGCCCGGCGGTGTCGAGGGCGAGGACCACGGTGTCGAAGCGGTGGGCCCCGCGTTCGGTGACGACGTCGAAGCCGCCGTCCGCGCGCGGGGACACGGTCTCGACGGGGTCGGCGGTGCGGAGGTCGGCGCCGTGCCCGCGCAGATATGTGGCGAGGGGGTCCCAGAGCGCCGCCGGGAACGGTTCGGCCGGCACGTCGAAGAGCAGCCCCTCGGCCGAGCCGAGGAAGTAGATGTGGAACATCAGCACCATCTCGGCGGCGGACAGCTCGCGCGGATCGGCGAAGAAACTGCGGGAGAACACCTCGAACGCCAGGTGCCGGGCGGCTTCGGGGAACCGGATCGCGTCCAGGAAGTCCTGCGCGCTGACGGCGTCCAGCCGCTCGTACACCTCGGGCACCCGGACGTCGAGCAGGGGCAGCGCGGCGACCGGGTTCATCCGCAGCAGGTCGCGGGCGCCGAAGGCGGGACTCGACGCCACGAAGCCGAGCGCGCTCCAGGGCGGGGTGCGCGGCACGCGGCGGAAGCCGTCGCACAGGCCGTCCGCGTGCCGGAGCGGATAGTCGGGAAGGCCCGTGAGGCGTTCCAGGCCCGGGTCCGTACGGCGCAGCAGGCCACGGAGGTTGTAGTACTGGCGGAAGAACGCGTGGAAGCCGCGGCTCATCGTCACGGTGCCGCCGTCGCCGAGAGTGGTGGGCCAACCGGCCAGACGTCCTCCGAGAACGGGTTCGCGCTCGTGCAGGGTCACGCGCACGCCACGCTCCGCCAGGACCGTCGCGGCGGCCAGCCCCGCGATGCCGCCGCCGACGACGGCGGTGGTGGGCGGGGCACCGGTGATCCGGGGCGCCCCGGGACGGGCCGGCACCACCACGGCCCGCCGGTCCCTGCCACGCCGCGCCGCCGCCCGCGGGTCGCGGGGGCCGGTCATCGGTCGCCCGCCGGGGCGGCTCGGCCGTCTGCCGGGGTCGTGTGGTCGCTCCCCGCCGACGCGGCTCGACCGTCCGTCGGAGCGGCTCGGCCGTCTGCCGGGGCCGTGTGGTCGCTTCCCGCCGGCGCGGGCGGGACGGTCCTCTCACTCGTCGTCCTGTTCCTTGTCCCGGCGCCCCGGCCGTTCCCCGGCGAGAGCCGGTCACCCACCCGCGCGAACCCCTTGTCCGCCGGCGCGAGCCAGACGCCTCCCGCAACGGCCGGGTCGGCCCTCGGAGCACCGTGGTTCACCTCCCGAGCCCCGTGGCTGCTCCTCAGCGTGGCCCGGTGGCTCCCCGGCGCGGCCCGGTCACTCGCCGGCGCGACCCGATGGCCCTCCGGCGCGACCCGGTGGCCCCCCGACGCGGCCCGGTCACTCGCCGGGCCGGTCCCACTGCCGGCCGGGCCGGTCCCACCGCCGGCCATGTCGGTCCCGCTGCCGACCAGGTCGCTCCGGCCGCCGGCCGGACCGCTGCGGACACCTGCCGGACGGTGCAAGGCGTCCGCCGACGCGGTCCGCCAACCCGCCGGGTCGGTCCGGTCGTTCTCCGACGCGGTCCCTCCTACGGCCCCGGCCGGGCCCGCCCCGTGCCCTGCCGGACCGGTCCGGCCACCTGCCGACGCCGACGGGCCGCCCACCGGCGGAGGCTCGTCACCCGCCACGACCGCCCGGCTGCTCCCGGCCCGACCGGCCGGGGACACGGGCCGGACGTCCGCCGGGCCCGCGTGCCCGCGGCGGGCCACGACGGTGTGGGTGATGCCGGTCTGCCAGCCCGGCAGGGGCAGGACCCGTACGCGGTCGAAGCCGGCGGCCCGGACACGGTCGGCGAAGCGGTCCGCGGTGTCGAAGTCGACGACGCTGCGCCACAGGTGGCGGTAGAGCCGTCCGTCGCCCAGGGCGGAGGCCACGGGCAGGACCAGACCCCGGCACACCGCCGTCCAGGTCGCGCGGTGCCGGGCGCGTCCGCTGAGGGTGTACTCGTGCGCCGCGAGCCGCCCCCGCGGCGCCAGCACCTCGCGCACCGCCCGCAGCACGGCGTCGGGGTCGGCGGTGTTGCGGAAGAGGTAGCCGGCGAAGACGGCGTCGAACGGACCGCGCACCCCGGCGTCCGCCAGGCCCTCCGCGGGCGCGTGGACGAAGGTCACGCGCCGTGGCCAGGGCTTGCCGGCGGCCCGGTCCAGTATGCCCACGGACGCGTCGACCGCGGTGATCGCGGCTCCGGGCAGTACGCCGGCGAGGGCGGCCGTCGAGGCGCCCGTCCCGCAGCCCAGGTCCAGCACGCGCAGCCCGTCCCCGCCGTGCGGCAGGCCCAGGCGGCGTACGGAGCGGCGCAGATGGGCGTGGTAGCCCGGGTTGGCGGCCACGAGCAGGTCGTAGCCGCGGGCGGCGTGGTCGAACGCGGCGGCCAGCTCGGCGTCGCGCAGTACGGTCATCGGTTCTCCGGGTGGTTCCGTCGGGCGGATCAGGGCGGATCAGGCGAAGGGGCGGCGGGGCAAGAAGGGCAGTTCGGCGGCGGAGCGGAGCATCGGCCGGACGGGGGTGCGCAGGCCGATGGCGATGTCCTCGTGCAGCCGGGTGCGGCCGTCGAGGAACCGCAGCAGGCGCCCGGCGGGCACCCGTTCGAAGAGACCCGAGAAGAACGCCGCGCCGTCGATCCGGCCGCTGTCCAGGGCCCGCAGCAGTACGGCGTCCATGGCCCGCGAACGCACCGCGTGCCCGGACGGCGGCACCGGACGCCGTCCGGCGCGCAGGGCGGCGGCGACGGCGCGCGTCTGGCGCTGGACGGCGGCGAACGTGTATCCGGTCGAGGGGCGGGTGGCGCCCGAGGCGGCGCCGATCCGGAACACGGAGGGGCCGGTCTGCCGGGCGAACGGCGCGTCCGTCATCGGGATCACACCGTGCTCCGCCGAGGTGATCCGCAGCTCCCGCAGCCCCAGCACCTGTTCCGTGTAGTGGCGCAGGGCCGCGTCGTAGGCGTCGGGCGCGAGGACCTCGCGGGAGAACTCCGTGTACTCCACGAGGGCCTGCCGGGTGGAGGTCGGCAGGATGTAGCCGAACGACAGCCCGTGCTCCGGCTGGGGCGTGCGGAAGTCCATCAGCTCCACCGCGCGGGGGTCGAAGACCGGCCGGTCGGCCCGGACGAACCAGCCCCGGAAGTGCTGGAGCAGCGTGGTGCGGGCGGCGGGCAGGCTGCCCAGCGGGCGGGAGTCGAACACCCAGCGGGCCCGTACCGCGACCGGGCGCCCACCGGTGTCGTGCGCCAGCACCTCCGCGCCGCCGTCGACGTGCTGGACCGTCTCGACGACCGCCTCGACGCGCCGGACCGCGCGGGTGCGGGCGAGGTCGTGCGCGACGAGTGCCTCGAAGTCGTCCGAGCGGATCATCTTGTAGCGCAGCGGGGCGATGTCGCCCACGAGGGGGCGGCCCGCCGGGCAGTGGACGCGGAGGGTCCGCCAGGAGGCGGTGACGGCGGCGTCGTACGGGCCGGCCTCCGGCTCCCAGAAGCACCAGGTCCGCCGGGGCGGTCGCAGTGCGCCCGGCGGGGCCTCCAGCAGGACCACGGACAGCCGCCGGGGCCGGGTTCCGGCGACTGTGGCGGCGGGGCGGGCGAGCCGGTGCGCCAGGGACAGACCCGCCGCTCCGGCGCCCACGATGGCGACATCCGCCTGCAGCACGATGGGTCCCTCCTCGAGCGCGCGGGCACGGTGGGTGCCTCCTCGCCAGCATCCCGGCTGCCGTGCCCGCCGGGACGCGGACACGCTCGGCACGGTGCGTACGACCGGCCGCGCGGTCGCCGGACCGCACGCGTGGCTCCTCGCGGCGGCACGCCGTGCGCCCGGGCTCCCGGTGCCGGCGCGGTCCCGCGGGGACCCCCGGTGACGGAACCGGTCCGTCGGCGGCCTCACGGTTCCTTTCCGGTCTCCCGGTCGGGCCGTCGGCAAACCCGGGCGGGCGCATGTTGCGTCGTTTGCGGTCCCGCGGGGTCACGCGTACGTGCGGTACGGCGTCACACGCACCTTCCGGAAATGAACGTTTACTCCCCGTGCTGCGAGGCTACCCAGGGCCCGGGACTTCGTCCCCCATGGTCAACTCGTACCCATTCGCGCCGTTTCTTCGGGGGCACCGTGACACACGTACGCGACGAGGCCCGCCTTCCGTCGCCCGGAGGAGGCCGGCCGCCGGCCACGACGAAAGGAACCGGGATGCGTTCCACCGAGGTCACCGGAGAGCGCGCGCAGGTACGGTTCCCCTCGGACGGCGACGGCCTGCCGGTCATCGGCGGTCCGCCGGTCGCCGACGCGGACCTGCCGCTGCCCGCGGACCTCCGCGGGGACCCGCCGTTCCCCGTCGACGTCCACGACCTGCCCGCCGTCGACGCCGATGTGCCGGGCGCCGTGGGCCGCGTCCTGGCCCGGGTGCTCGCCGGGCGCGTCGGCCGGGCCCGGGCGACGGACGCGGTGTTCGCCCGGGACATCGCCGAGCGCGTCGCGCGGTTCACGCTCGACGGCGGCAAGCGCACCCGGTCCTGTTTCGTGTGGTGGGGACTGCGCGCCTGCGGGGGCGCGGACGCCGCGTCCGCCGAGGCGGCGCTGCGGATCGGCGCCGCCCTCGAACTCGTCCAGACGTGCGCTTTGGTGCAGGACGACGTGATGGACGGGGCCCGGCTGCGCCGCGGCCGGCCGGCCCTGCACACGGACATCGCCGCCCAGTACGCGCCGGTCGCCCCGGGGGCGGGCGGCGAGCGGTTCGGCGAGGCCGCCGCGATCCTCGCCGGGGACCTCGCACTCGCCTGGGCGGAGGACCTGGTCGCCGACACCGTCCTCGCCCTCGCCCCGGACGCCGCCCGCCGGGTGCACGGCGTCTGGAGCGCCATGCGCACCGAGATGGTGGCCGGGCAGTACCTGGACGTCCAGGGCGGGGCGACCTCGGCGCACCGCGGCGGGACACCCCCCGCCCACCGCACGGCCCGGGCGCTGCGGGCCGCCTGCTTGAAGAGCGCGCTGTACTCCGTGGAGCGGCCACTGGCGCTGGGCGCGGCCCTCGCCGGTGCCGACGGCGCCACGACCCGGGCCCTCACCACGGCCGGGCGGTACGCCGGGCTGGCCTTCCAGCTCCGCGACGACCTCCAGGACGTGTTCGCGGATCCGCGCCGTACGGGCAAACCGTCGGGCGGCGACATCCGCAGCGGCAAACCCACCTACCTCGTGGCCCTCGCCCGGGCCCGCGCCGAGGCGTCCGGCGACCGCCGTGCCCTGGCCGTGCTGCGGCGCTCGCTCGGCCGGGCCGACCTGTCCGGCGCCCAGCTGGCGCGCGTCCGGGAGGTGCTCGTCGGCACCGGCGCCCGGGACGTCGTCGAGGCCCGTATCGAGCGCCTGGCCGCGCAGGCCCTGCGGCACCTGTCCACGGCCGTGCTCGACCCCGTGGCGGAGCCGCACCTGCGGCGGCTGCTGTGTGCCGCGGCCGGTGTCCCCGCCGGGCGGGGCGGCACCCGCGCGGAGCCCGGACCCGGCCGGGCCGGGCCGGCGCCGCTCACCGTTCCGGCCCCGGGGGCGGGACGGTGACCCGTACCGTGCGCGGGCGCACCGACCACGTCGTGGTGGTCGGCGCCGGACTGTCCGGTCTGTCGGCCGCCCTGCATCTGCTCGGCGCGGGCCGCCGGGTCACCGTCGTCGAGCGCGACCCGCTGCCGGGCGGCCGGGCCGGCCTGCTGGAACGCGGCGGGTACCGCATCGACACCGGCCCCACCGTGCTGACCATGCCTCATCTCGCGGACGAGGCCTTCGCCGCGGTCGGCGACAGCCTGTACGACCGGGTCGAGCTGATCGAGCTGCACCCCGCCTACCGGGCGCACTTCGCCGACGGCAGCACCCTCGACGTGCACACGGACGGCGAGGCGATGGCCGCGGAGGTCGAACGCTTCGCCGGGCCGGGCGAGGCGGCCGGATACCGCCGGCTGCGCTCCTGGCTGGAGCGGCTGCACCGGGCCCAGATGCGCCGTTTCGTCGACAGCAACTTCGACTCCCCCCTGGACCTGCTCCATCCGGACCTCGCCCGGCTCGCCGCGCTCGGCGGCTTCGGCCGGTGGGAGGCACGCGTCGGCCGCCATCTGCGCGACGAGCGGCTGCGGCGCGTCTTCTCCTTCCAGGCGCTGTACGCGGGCGTGCCCCCGGCCCGCGCGCTGGCCGCGTACGCGGTCATCGCCTACATGGACACCGTGGCCGGTGTGTACTTCCCGCGCGGCGGCATGCACGCGCTGCCGCGGGCCATGGCGGACGCGGCGGCCGACGCGGGGGCCGAGCTGCGCCTCGGGCAGGAGGTGGTGCGGCTGGAGCGTTCCGGTGACCGGGTGACGGCGGTAGTGACGCACGACGACGAACGGATCGCCTGCGACGCCGTCGTGCTGACCCCCGATCTGCCGGTCGTCTACCGGCTGCTGGGCCGCGCGCCCCGCCGGGCACCGCGCCTGCGGTACTCCCCGTCGGCCGTGGTGCTGCACGCCGGCACCGACCGGACCTGGCCGCAGCTCGCCCACCACACGCTGTCGTTCGGCGCGGCCTGGCACCGCACGTTCGACGAACTGACCCGCACCGGCCGCCTGATGAGCGATCCGTCCCTGCTCATCACCCGCCCCACCGCGACGGATCCGGACCTCGCTCCCCCGGGCCGCCACCTCCACTACATCCTCGCGCCGTGCCCCAACACCGAGATCGGTCCGGGCGCCGCCGCCTGGGGCGACCTCGCGCCGCGCTACCGCGACGGGCTCCTCGCCGAGCTGGAGCGCCGTGGGCTGGCGGGCCTCGCCTCGGCCGTCGAGCAGCAGTGCCTGGTCACCCCGGCGGACTGGCGGGCCCTGGGGCACGCGGCCGGCACGCCGTTCTCGGCGGCCCACACCTTCGCCCAGACCGGCCCGTTCCGGCCGCGGAACCTGGTCCGCGGCACGCGGAACGCCGTCCTCGCCGGCTGCGGCACCACCCCCGGCGTCGGCGTACCGACGGTGCTGCTCTCCGGCAAGCTGGCCGCCGCCCGCATCACCGGCCCGCCCGGCGCCGCCCGCCGCCGTACCCGCACCCGCATCCCTCCCGCAGCGATGGAAGGAACCCCCTCATGACCGTGCGCGAACTGGACGCGGCGGGCATCACCGGTCCGTCGCTCCGCGCGGCCTACACACGGTGCCGCGAGCTCAACGCCCGGCACGGCAGGACCTACTTCCTGGCCACCCGGCTGCTGCCCGTGGAGCGCCGCCCGTCCGTGCACGCCCTGTACGGGTTCGCCCGCTGGGCCGACGACATCGTCGACTCCCTCACCAGCGCGACCACCCGCCAGCGCGCCGCCGCGCTGGCCCGGCTCCAGGGCGACCTGGCCGACGGGCTGCGCACCGGGCGGAGCACCGAGCCGGTGGTCGTCGCGCTCGCCGACACCGCCCGGCGCCACGGCATCGACCACCGGCACTTCGCCGACTTCATGGCGTCCATGCACCGCGACCTGGAGGTCACCGACTACCCGACGTACGCCGAACTGCTCTCCTACATGCACGGTTCGGCCGCCGCGATCGGGCTGCAGATGCTGCCGGTGCTGGGCACGGTGGTCCCGCGCGAGGAGGCGGCCCCGCACGCGGCGGCCCTCGGCGTGGCCTTCCAGCTCACCAACTTCCTGCGGGACGTCGGCGAGGACCTGGACCGTGGCCGTGTCTATCTGCCCGCCGACCTGCTGGCCGCGCACGGCGTGGACCGCGCGCTGCTGACGTGGAGCAGGGCCACCGGCCGCCGCGACCGGCGGATCACCCACGCCCTGCGGGCGGCCGAGGACCTCACCCGCGGCGTCTACCGCGAGGCCGCGCCCGGTCTCGCGATGCTGGACCCGGTGGCCCGGCCGTGCATCCGGACCGCGTTCGTGCTGTACGCGGGCATCCTCGACGCCGTCGCCGAGGACGGGTACGCCGCGGTGCACCGCCGCGCCGTCGTACCGCGCCGGCGCCGTGCGACGGTCGCCGCCGACGGCCTGTGCCGCCTCGCCGCCGCCCGTCTGGCCGCCCGTCTGGCCGCCCGCACCGCCGGCCGGCACCCCGCACCGGTCGTCCCGGCGTGGCCTCCCGTCCCGCCGGCCGCCCCGCCGTCCCGGCCCGCCCGCGCGGAGGCCGTGTGAACCCCGGACGTTCCCCCCGCCGTACCCGCTTCCCCCTCACCCTGCGCCGCGGGCCCGTGCCCTGGGAGCGGCAGCGGCCGACGTGGCGCGAGGCCCGGCCCGCGCTGATCGCGGACGCGCTGAAGCAGGCGCAGGCACGGCCGTCGGGCAACTGGTACGTCGTCGGCGCCCGTCGTGACGTACGCGGCGACCGGCCCCTGGGCCGGACCGTGGCCGGCCGGGAGGTGGTGCTCTGGCGGGACGGCGGCGGGCGGCTCGTCGCCGGACCGGGTGCCTGCCCGCACCTCGGCGCACCGCTGCGCGACAGCCCCGTACGCTGCGGCACGCTCGTGTGCCACTGGCACGGACTGGCCCTGAACGGCGAGCCGTTCGCCGGGTGGGAGCCGCTGCCCGCGTACGACGACGGGGTCCTCGTCTGGGTCCGGCTCGACGAGGCCGGGGGCGAGGACCCGTCACCGGCTCCCGTGATCCCCCGGCGGCCCGATCCGTCCCGCGCGCTGACGGCGGTCTACACCGGTGTCGGGGTGTGCGATCCCGAGGACGTCGTCGCCAACCGGCTCGACCCCTGGCACGGTGCCTGGTTCCACCCCTACTCCTTCGTCGACCTCACCGTCGTCGGCTCGCCCGCGGACGAGGAGGAGGGCTTCACCGTCGATGTCTCGTTCAAGGTCGCCGGGCGGCTGGTCGTGCCGGTGCGGGCGGTGTTCACCGCTCCGGGACCGCGCACGGTCGTCATGCGCATCACCGAGGGGGAGGGAGCGGGCTCGGTCGTCGAGACGCACGCCACGCCGCTCGGCCGGGACGCCCGGGGCCGGCCCCGGACCGCGGTGATCGAGGCCGTCGTGGCCGCCTCCGACCGGCCCGGTTTCCGCGCCGCCCGGGGCCTGGCGCCGCTGCTGCGCCCCTTCGTGCGCGCCGCCGCGGGCCGCCTGTGGCGCGACGACCTGGCCTATGCCGAACGCCGCCGGCACCTGCGCTCGACGGGACGTTTCCCCGGCTGAGACGGCGGCCCGATCGGCGAAGGATCGTCTCCGCGACGAACACGGCGGCGAACCGGTCAAGAACCGCTTCTCACTGCGACGCAAGACGGGCAGAAAACGCCCGACACACGTGACATTCGTTCGACTCCGAAGCTCACGTGCATCAGGTCACGCCCCTGCGAGACGGTTGCCGCGAGACAACGCTCGACGTGCAGAGAGGCGGTGGGGTGCGGTACGCGCGCCTCCTCTTGTGATCTCACCCCAGGGTCGTCCCGGCGGCTCCAGCGGTGCCGGCGTCAGCGTCGGCTCGACGTGGAGCGACGCCCCCTGCCCCGTCCTGGTCGTGGACCGGGACGGCGGCATCGTCGAGGTGAACGACGCCGCCCGGGCGCTGCTGCCCCGGGCGGCGGATGCCGGCCGGCTCCCCGAGGGCCTGCCGGACTGGCTGGCGGACGCACACCGGCGCATGGCCGGCGGCCGCGACGCCGCACACGCGGATCCGCTGTCCGGCGCCATCGGTGACCGTCTGTTCGACGCCCACCCCACACCGAGCTCGGACGGGGACGTGGTGTGGTGGCTGATCGACGACACCGACCGCCGCCTGGCCGAGGAGACGCTGCGCAGCGAGCAGGAACGCGCGGCGATCCTCTCCGAGGTGTCCAGCACGCTGCTGTCGTCGCTGAGCCTGTCGCACTGCATGGAGTCGACGGCGCGCCTGGCGGCGCACCACCTCGCCGACGCCGCCGTCCTCATCGCCCCCGCCCAGGGCCTCAGCCATCCGGTCACCTCCGCGCTGGCCGACGGCCCCGTCACCCTGACCACGCGCGCGGTCGACCCGGCGACGGTGCCCGGACTGGCCGAGGCGCTCCAGGGCTTCCCGCCCGTGCCGACCCGGTGGATCGACCCCGGCGCCGTCCCCTCCTGGGCGATCCCCGAGGGGTTCAAGGGCCCGGTCGGCTCCGTCATCGTCACCCCGCTGCCCGGCCACGGCATCCCCGACGGCGCGCTGATCCTGCTGCGCTCCGACGCCGGGCCGGCCTTCACCGAGAGCGAGGACGGCTTCGCCCGGCTGCTCGCCGCCCGCGCCGGTGCCGCCCTGTCCGCGGCCCGCCTGTACGACGATCAGGCCCGTATCACCGCGGTCCTGATGCGGGAACTGCTGCCCCCGGCGCTCGGCGGCGTCCACGGCGTGGAGTACGCCGGACGCTACCGGCCCTTCCAGGACAGCGAGCGGATCGGCGGCGACTTCTACGACGTGCACCCCGGCGCCGACCCCTCCCAGGAGTCGCTCGTCGTCCTCGGGGACGTGGCGGGCAAGGGCCTGGACGCCGCCGTGCTGACCGGCAGGATCCGCAACACGCTGCACGCCCTGCTGCCCCTCGCCCACGACCACGCCTATGTCCTCAACCTGCTGAACGCCGCGCTGCTGAGGTCCCCCGAAGCGCGGTTCGCCACACTGGTCCTCGCCTCGGCGCGGCGGCGTGGGAACCGGGTGCGGCTGCGGCTGACCAGCGCGGGCCACCCCCCGCCGCTCGTCCTCCGTGCCGACGGCCGGGTGGAGGAGACCCGGACGCGCGGAGACCTGGTCGGCGTGATGCCGACCGTGTCGGTACGGACCGAGGAGACGGTCCTCGCCCCCGGGGAGACCTGTCTGCTCTACACCGACGGCATCACCGAGGCCCGCGGCGGGCCGCTCGGCGGTGAGCTGTACGGCCTGGAGCGGCTCGAACGGGACCTGGCGGGGTGTGCCGGCATGCCGGCGGAGGCGGTGGTGGAGCGCGTGCACATGCTGGCCGCGCAATGGCTGGGCCAGGGCCGCCACGACGACATGGCGGTGGTCGCCATCAGCGCGCCGCGAACCGGTCCGCTGGCAGTGATCAGCGGATACGCCGACCCGCACAACGCGAGAAAGCGCCAAGGGAGAAACTCATGACCGACTTCGGCAATGCCACAGCCGATCTCCGGAAGCGGCTGTGGGAAGCCGTCCTCGACGGAGACGCGTACCACGCCACCGACGTTCTGCACCAGGGCCTCGACGCCGGTCTGGAGCGGGAGACGCTCCTGCTGGGCGTCATCGGCAAGGTCCAGGAGAAGGTCGGCCGCGAGTGGGCGGCCAACCGGATCACGGTCGCCCAGGAGCACGCGGCCACCGCCGTCAACGAGCGGGCCCTCACCACGCTGGTCCCGCCCGCTCCGGCGCCCCCGTCGGCCGGCCCGAACCGGAGCAGGGGGAGGGGCCGGGTGGCCGTGGCCTGCGTGGAGGGCGAATGGCACGCCTTCCCGGCCCGCCTGGTCGCGGAGGTCCTCCAGCTGCGCGGCTGGCAGGTGGACTACCTCGGCCCCCAGATCCCGGGCCCGCATCTGATCGCCCACCTGCACCACACCCAGGCTGACGTGGCGCTGCTCTCGACCTCGCTGCCGACCAGGCTGCCCGCCGCCCACGCCATGATCGCCGCCTGCCAGGCCGTGGGCGTGCCCGTCATGGTGGGCGGCAGGGGCTTCGGCGTCGACGGCCGTCACGCCGGCGCCGTCGGCGCCGACCGGTGGGCGCCCGACGCGCGGGCCGCCGCGGCCGCCCTGGAGGCCGGGATCGCGGCCCCGGGCCCGAGGGCCGCCCGTCAGGTGGTGGACGATCTCCCGCATCTGGCGGACCAGGAGTACACCATGGTCGTGAAGTCCCGTTCCCAGCTGATCGAACGGACACTGGCGGGTCTGGAGGAACACGTCCCCGCCGTACGGCACTACACCGACACCCAGCGTGAGCGCACGGCCGAGGACTACGCCCACATCGTCGACTTCCTCGCCACCGCTCTCTACGTCGACGACGCCGGTCTGTTCACCGACTTCCTCGCCTGGACCGCCGACGTCCTCGATGCGCGGTCGGTCTCCGCGCGGTGCCTGGTCCCCGGGCTGCATCTCCTCGGGCGGCAGCTGCAGGACTTCCCACGCGCCACGATCCTGCTCCGCCACGGGGCCGCCGCCGTGGCCGCCCGCCCCGACTCCGACCCGGAGGACAGCCCGTGATCACACCGCCGTTCGAGTTCAGCCTCATCGTCACCGCCGCGGCGGACGTGCTGACCGTCGAGGTCGCCGGCGAACTCGACCATCAGACGAGCGACGCGCTCGTCCGTACCGTCGTCGGGCACCTCTCCCCGGGCGGAGCGGCCTTCCGCCGCGTGCGGCTGGACTTCGGGCGGCTGACCTGGATCGACTCCATGGGCCTGTCGGCACTGCTGGCGGTCCACCGCCACGCCGGCGCCGTCGGCGTCACCCTTCACCTGGACAGCCGGCCGGGATTTCTCGAGCGCCTGCTCACCCTCACCGGCACCCTGGACCACTTGACCACCACCGTCACCACCACCGCGGCAGCGGGCGACCCGGTGCCCGAGGCCGAGGCGGGCTGACCCGCCGTCCGGCGGCAGACCCCGGCATCCGGGACGTCCGGCAGGCCGGGACCGGCTCGGAGGTGGGTTGCATCCGTCGGCGAGCTGCGAGACGGTTGCCGTCGGACAACTTTCCAGGCGCAGAGAGGTGGTGGGGTACGCGCCACGCGTGTATCCCTGCTCGTGGTTTCTCCTCAGGGTTCCCCCGCAGGCCCACGCGGCGCCGGCACCGGCTCGCCGTGGAGCGACGCTCCCTGCCCGGTGCTGGTCGTGGACCGGGCCGGCGGCATCGTGGAGGCCAACGACGCCGCCCGGACGGTACTGCCCGACGTGACGGGCGGCGACGGGCCGTACGAGAACCTGCCGGACTGGCTGACGGAAGCACACCGGCACATGACCGGCGGCCTCGGGGCCACCTGGGCGGAGCCGCCGTCGGGTGCCATCGGCGGGCGTCACTTCGAGGCCCATCCCAGGCCGGGCGCGGACGGGGACGTGGCCTGGTGGCTGATCGACGCCACCGACCGCCACCTGGCCGAGGAGACGCTGCGCAGGGAGCAGGAACGCGCGGCGATCCTCTCCGAGGTGTCCAGCACGCTGCTGTCGTCGCTGAACGTGCCGCGCTGCATGGAGGTGACCGCCCGTCTGGCGACCCGTCATCTCGCGGACGCCGCCGTTCTCGTCGCCCCCGCCCAGGGCCGCCGCCACCCGGTCACCTACGCGCAGGCCCACGGCCCCGCCGTCCGGGTCACGCGGGCGGTCGACCCGGCGACGGTGCCCGGACTGGCCGAGGCGCTGCAGGGCTTCCCGCCCGTGCCGACCCGGTGGATCGATCCCGGGGCGATCCCCGCGTGGGCGATCCCCGAGGGGTTCGAGGGCCCGGTCGGCTCCGTCACCGTCACCCCGCTGCCCGGGCACGGTGTCCCCGCCGGCGCCCTGATCCTGCTGCGCTCCAGCACCGTCAGGGCGTTCACCGAGAGCGAGAACGTCTTCGCCCGGCTGTTCGCCGCCCGCGCCGGTGCCGCCCTGTCCGCGGCCCGCCTGTACACCGAACAGGCCGCCGTCACCGCGACGCTGATGCAGGAGCTGCTGCCCCCGGCGCTCGGCGGCGTCCACGGCGTCGACTACGCGGGCGGCTACCGGCCCGCCCAGGACAGCGAGCGGATCGGCGGCGACTTCTACGACGTCCACCCCGGCGCCGACCCCTCCCAGGAGTCGCTCGTCGTCCTCGGGGACGTGGCGGGCAAGGGCCTGGACGCCGCCGTACTGACCGGCAAGATACGCAACACGCTGCACGCCCTGCTGCCCCTCGCCCACGACCACCAGCACGTGCTGAACCTGCTCAACGCCGCGCTGCTGACGTCCCGTCACACCCGGTTCGCCACCCTGGTGCTGGTTTCCGCGCGCCACCGTGCGGGCCGGGTGCGGCTGCGGCTGACCAGCGCGGGCCATCTCCCGCCCCTCATCGTCCGCGCCGACGGCCGGGTGGAGGAGAGCGGCACCCGCGGCAACCTGGTGGGCGCGATGCCGGCCGTGTCGGTACGGACCGAGGAGACCGTGCTCGCCCCCGGAGAAACCTGCCTGCTGTACACGGACGGCATCACCGAGGCCCGCGGCGGGCCGCTCGGCGGTGAACTGTACGGGGTCGAACGCCTGAAACGGGCCCTGGCGGAATGCGCCGGGATGCCGGCGGAGGCGGTCGTGGAGCGCGTGCAGATGCTGGCCGCGCAGTGGCTGGGCCAGGGCCGCCACGACGACATGGCGGTGATCGCCATCAGCGCGCCGCGGCCCCGCCCCTTGACGGTGACCGGCGGAGACATGCATCGCGGGCACTCCGGGAACCCTGGACGGTCCGGGCGCCCCGGCGAGCCAGGGGTCCCCGGCGACCCCGGTACCCCACACGAACGGCACGGGAGGAGCGCGTGACCGCTTCCGGCAACGCCACGGCCGGTCTCCGTGACCGGCTGTGGGAGGCCGTCCTCGACGGCGACGCGTACACCGCCGCCGACGTCCTGCACGCGGGGCTCGACGACGGCCACGACAGGGAAACGCTTCTGCTGGACGTGATCGGCGAGGTCCAGGCGAAGGTCGGCGTCGAGTGGGCGGCCGACCGGATCACGGTCGCCCAGGAGCACGCGGCCACCGCCGTCAACGAGCGCGTCATCGCCACGCTGACCCCGCGCGGGCCCGCCGGGCCGGGTGCGGGCCGGACCGGCCGGGGCCGGGTGACCGTGGCCTGCGTGGACGGCGAGTGGCACGCCCTTCCGGCCCGCCTGGTCGCGGAGGTCCTCCAGCTGCGCGGCTGGCAGGTGGACTATCTCGGCGCCCAGACGCCCGTACCGCATCTGATCGCCCATCTGCACCGCACCGACCCGTACGCGGTCCTGCTCTCCTCCTCGGTCCCGACCAGGCTGCCGGCCGCCCACGCGGCCATCACCGCCTGCCAGGCCGTCGGTGTGCCCGTCATGGTCGGCGGCAGGGCCTTCGGACCGGACGGCCGCTACGCCCGCGCCTTCGGCGCCGACCGGTGGGCGGCCGACGCACGGGCCGCCGCGGCCGCCCTGGAGACCGGGTTCACGGCCCCGGACGCGACGGCCGCCCGTCAGGCGGTGGACGACCTGCCGCACCTGACCGACCAGGAGTACACGATGGTCGTGCAGTCCCGTCCCCAGCTGGTCAAGCAGACGCTGGTGGACATGGAGGAGCGTTTCCCCGCACTGCGCCGGTACACCGAGGCGCAGCGCGAACGCACCGCCGAGGACCTCGCCCACATCGTCGACTTCCTCGCCACCGCCCTCTACGTCGACGACGCCGGCCTGTTCACCGACTTCCTCACCTGGACCGCCGGCATCCTCGAGGCGCGGCGGGTGCCCGCGCGGTCCCTGCTCGTCGGGCTGGACCTGCTCGGCGGGCAGCTCCACGACTTCCCGCGCGCCACCGCCCTGCTCCACGCCGGGACCGCCGCCGTCACCGCCCGCCCCGTCCGTTCCGCCCCCGACCCAGAGATCACCACCGAATGACCACGCTGCCCCCCGAGTTCGGACTCGACGTCATCACCGCACCGGACGTGCTGACCATCGAGGTCGTCGGCGATCTCGACTACGAGACCAGCGACGAACTCCTCGCCACCGTCGCCGACCACCTCACCCCGGACCCGGCCTTCCAGCGCCTCCGCCTGGACTTCCGGGGGCTGACGTGGATCGATTCCATGGGCCTGTCGACGCTGCTGATGGTGCACCGCCGCACCAGCGCCACCGGTATCGCGCTCACGCTGGACAACCGGCCCGGTTTCCTCCAGCGCATGCTCGATCTCACCGGCACCCTGGACCACTTCACCGCCACCGCCGAAGGGGAGGGCGAGGCCGCCGACTCGGGCACGGGCACGGGCACGGGCACGGGCACAGGCACGGGCACAGGCACGGGCTGACCGGTCAGAGGCCGGTCCGGCTCCGAGGTGTCACTTGGCCGGGTCGTGGCCCCAGTTCATCAGGCTGTAGCGCCACGGTGTGTCCGTGATGTCGCCCTTGGGCCGCTGCGCCATGTGCCGGTGGACATACCCGACGACCTTGCGCATATGGGCCACGTCGTCGTCGCTGAGGTCGCCCTTCTTGGTGCGTTTGAGCTCGACGATGCGCCGCCCGGAGGCATGCCCCACGCTCTCTCCGCCGTCGCTCTGGCCCACGCTCTTCGACTCGTCCGTCTCCAGCCACTTCTCCAGCTCGCCGGGCGACATGTTGACGGCGTCACCGAACTCCTTGATCGTCCCGGCCCGGTCGTCGGCCCCCTCCTGTTCGTTCTTCGTCACGACGACTTCCCCTTCTTGTGCAGAGCTCCGGGTTTGTGCACGGCGGTCTTCCCCGAGTTGTCGCTGCGGACCTCGTACTGCGGCTCCTCGGACGACGCGTCGACCGTCCGCCCCGCCGCCTCCGTACGCTCGGTGATCTTCTTCTCGATCTTGCCGCCGACATCCTGCCCATGACTCTTCCAGGAGACCTTGTCTCCCTTGCGGAGCTTCTTGTCCGACGCCATCGTGGCCCCTTTCTCTCCTGGGTCCTCCGTTCCAGCGTCGGGGCAGGGCGTGAATGCCGCATCCCGGGCAGGCGCGCCACGGGGCACCGGCGGGTCCGGCGGCACCGGCCGCGGCCGGCTGTCCCGCCGGTCAGCGACCCTGACGCCGCAGCAGCGCGTCCAAGCGGGGGTAGACGGCCCGGGCGTTGTGCTCCTGGATCGCCGCCAGGTCCTCGGCGGGGAGGGCGGCGGCCTCGGTGTAGCGGCGGGTGTCGTCGAAGTGGTGGCCGGTGCAGGGGTCGACGTCGCGGACCGCGCCGATCATCTCCGAGGCGAAGAGGATGTTCTTCGTCGGTACGACGTCGAGGAGCAGGTCGATGCCGGGCTGGTGGTAGACGCAGGTGTCGAAGAAGACGTTGCCCAGGACGTGCTCCTCCAGCGGGGGCTTGCCGAGCGCCATCGCCAGGCCGCGGAAGCGCCCCCAGTGGTAGGGGACCGCGCCGCCGCCGTGCGGGATGACCAGGCGCAGGGTCGGGAAGTCGGTGAACAGGTCGCCCTGCACGAGCTGCATGAACGCCGTGGTGTCGGCGTTGAGGTAGTGCGCGCCGGTGGTGTGGAAGGCCGGGTTGACGCTGGTGCTGACGTGCACCATCGCCGGGATGTCGTACTCCACCATCTTCTCGTAGACGGGGTACCACGAGCGGTCCGTGAGCGGCGGCGCGGTCCAGTGGCCGCCCGAGGGGTCCGGGTTCAGGTTCAGCGCGACGGCGCCGTACTCCTCGACGCAGCGGGTGAGTTCCGGGAGGCAGGTGGCGGGGTCGACGCCCGGTGACTGCGGCAGCATGGCGGCCGGGACGAACCGCTCCGGGTAGAGACTGCTGACGCGGAAGCACAGCTCGTTGCAGATGGCGGCCCATTCGGCGGAGGTCCGGAAGTCCCCGACGTGGTGGGCCATGAACGACGCGCGCGGGGAGAAGACCGTGAGGTCGATGCCGCGTTCGTCCATCATCCGCAACTGGTTCGTCTCGACGGTCTCGCGCAGTTCGGCGTCGCTGATGCGCAGATCCGCGCGCGCGGGGGCGGCCGACGGGTCGGTGAGCCCGGCGATCTGCCGGTCGCGCCAGGCGGCCAGGGCCGGCGGAGCGGTGGTGTAGTGACCGTGGCAATCGATGATCATCGCTGTTCCCGGGTTCCGTGCTGTCCCTGCGGTGCGGGGGCTGGAGGTTCTCGAGGATCAACTTAACCGCTGACGAAATTGTTGACAATATCTGGGCGGCCGGGAGACAACCACGGGGGCCTGCCGCCCATGCGACAGACGACCCCCGTGGCGCGTACCGCGTACACCGGTGCCGTCAGTCCCGCCGCCAGGACTCCGGGTCCCATACCCCCGAGCGCCGCAGGGAGGCCGGACAGTGAAGGTAGATCTCGTCGATGTCGAGGAGCAGCGCGAGCAGCGGACGGCGCCCCGCCGCCGCCATGTCGTCGAAGAAAGGCGCGTCGGTCAGGATGCGGGCGCGGCCGTTCACACGCAGTACTTCTTTGCTGCCGGGAATGAGATAGAGAAGCCCGGCGTGCGGGTTGTCGAGGATGTTCTGGAAGCTGTCGCCGCGCCGGTTGCCCGGGCGGTCGGGCAGGGCGATCCTGCTGGACGAGAGGACGTGGGTGAAGCCGGGCGCGTCCCCGCGCGGGGAGACGTCACAGTTGCCGTACCGGTCCGACGTCGCCAGCAGACAAAAGGAGGAACGGTTCAGGATCCGCAGATCGTCGTCGGTGAGCTCGGGGTGGACCTTGTCGATGACGAGGGGGTACGGCTGCCCGAGGAGTTCCCGCAGTTCGTCGGCCGAGCCGAGTTCGACGCAGCCCTCCGGGAGGGCTCCCCCGCTGCGGTTCGCAGTCGCATCGATCATGTGAGGCAAGCCGACTCCCTGTGCTCGTATTGCTGGACGCTGCCTGTCGCGGCGTCCCTCCGGTCGCGGCGCGACGGCGCCCGGCCGTCCACCACTGGTTGCGCTTTTAACGATATCTGGTGTTAGGTTCGCCTAACCTAATGAGCAGCCGGAAGCAGTCGCTCCGGAACGCCGTGCTGCGCGTCCACGGGGTGACGAGGAACAAGCCCATGCGCCTTGGCCCCCCGCCCTCCCCGCTCGGCACACCGAGCGGTGCCGGTGTCTCATGACCGCGACGACGGCCGCACCGGGCGTACGGGGCAGCCGGACCTCCTGGACGACGAGCTGACCCCTCGCCGGCCTGCTGGCCGGGGTCGCGCTCGGCCTGGCGGGCACCGTGATGCAGGGCGTCACGCGCAACCCGCTCGCCGACCCGACCTGCTCGGCGTCAACTCGGGCGTGGCCGTCGCCGTCGTCTTCGCGATGAGCGTGCTGTCCCTGACCGAGCCCGGGCAGTACATCTGGTTCGGCTTCCTCGGCGCCTGCCTGGCGGCCGGACTCGTCTACGGGGTGGCCAGCTTCGGACGCGAGGGCGCCACGCCGGTCAAGCTCGCCCTCGCCGGAGCCGCCGCCACCGGGCTGCTCGTCTCCCTCACCGACACCATGCTGCTGACCGACAGCCAGACGTACGACCAGTTCCGGTTCTGGCAGGTCGGCGCCCTCGACGGCCGCGACATGGACGTCCTCGTCCAGGCGCTGCCCTTCATCGTCGTCGGCGGTCTCCTGGCCCTGTGCCTGGGCCCCCGGCTCAACGGCCTCGCCCTCGGCGACGACATCGCCCGCGGGCTGGGGCAACGGGTCGCCGTCGCCCGGCTCCTGGGCGCCGTGAGTGTCGTCCTGCTGTGCGGCGCGGCGACCGCGATCGCCGGGCCCATCGGCTTCGTCGGCCTCGCGGTGCCGCACGCGGTCCGGATGATCACGGGCCCCGACCACCGCTGGCTGCTGCCCTACAGCGCCCTGCTCGCCCCCGTCCTCCTGCTGGTCGCGGACGTCATCGGCCGGGTCGTACCTCAACCGGAACCGGGGCGTCACCCTCGCCGTCGTCCTGCACGACCTCAACCTGGCCTGCCGCTACGCCGACCACCTGATCGCCATGAAGGCGGGCCGCGTCGTCGCCGAGGGCGCGCCCTCCGACGTCGTCACCGAGTCGCTGGTGGGCGAGGTGTTCGGACTGCGTTCCACGGTGATTCGGGACCCGGCGTCCGGCACCCCGATGGTCGTCCCGCTCGGCCGGCACCACGTCGGCGCCCCGCTCCCCCACTGACACACACCACTCCCCTCCCCACCGCAACGCGCACCGCTCCCCCGGTGACACGTACAGAAAGCACAGGAAGACCGAGCATGTCTGCGCACTTCCCCTCCCTCGGCCGTCGCGGTCTGCGGCGCCTCGCGACCGGCACCCTCGCCGTCGCCCTCCTCGGCGCGCTCTCCGCCTGCGGCTCCTCCGACGACTCGGCCGACTCCGCCGGCGACGCGACGGCCAAGGCGTCCGGGGTGTCCGGGGCGTCCGGGGCCTTCCCGGCGAAGGTCGACACCAAGTTCGGCACCGTCACCGTCGAGTCCCGGCCCAAGCGGGTCGTCGCGCTCGGCTGGGGCGACGCCGAGACCGCCCTGGCCCTCGGTGTGCAGCCGGTCGGCCAGAGCGACTGGCTCGCCTTCGGCGGCGACGGCGTGGGCCCGTGGGCGAAGGACCTCTACGACAAGAGCCCCGAGAAGATCGGCACCCTGGAGCCCGAGTACGAGAAGATCGCGGCGCTCAAGCCCGACCTCATCCTCGACGTCAAGTCCAGCGGCGACCAGACACGGTACGACACACTGAGCAAGATCGCGCCGACCGTCGGCGTCCCTGAGGGCGGCGACCAGTACAAGACCGGCTGGAAGAAGCAGACCACCATGGTCGCCCAGGCGCTCGGTCTCGCCGACGAGGGCGAGGAGCTCATCGCCGAGACCGAGAAGAAGTTCACGGCCGCGACCAAGGAGCACCCGGAGTTCAAGGGCAAGACCATCACGGTCGGCTCGCGCAGCTCCGCCGGCTGGGGCGCGTACGTCCACGGCACGGACCGGGTGGACTTCGTCGAGCAGCTCGGGTTCGAGAACAACCCCGTGGTCGAGGCGGAGGCCGGTGAGGGCTTCTCCGTGACGGTCTCGGAGGAGAACCTCAACATGCTCGACGCGGACCTGGTGGTGATGGCGCCGATCGGCATCGAGGCCTCGAAGATCAGCGACGACAAGCTGTACCGGGCGGTGCCGGCGGTGAAGGACGGGCGCTCCGTCGTCTTCGACGCCGCGAACATCAGCCAGGCGTTCGCCACCAACACCGTGCTGTCCATCGGCTACGCGCTCGACGAGGTCGTGCCGCTGTTCGCCGAGGCGCTCAAGTAGGCGCCGGAACGAGGGGCCCGGTCGGCACGCCGACCGGGCCCCTCACCGTGCGTACGTTCAGAACGCCGTGAGCGTCAGCCGGATCCCGGTCGGCGCCGTGTCCTGGATGTACGAGGCGAAGTCGGCCACGTCGTCGAAGGCGAAGCCGTACGCCTTGCCGTCCTCGGTGGCCGCGTGGATCGCCGCCGAGTAGTGGTTGGTGAGCGCCGTCCGATAGAAGGACGAGGCGTCGGTCGTGGGCTGGGCCGGGTGGCTGAGCAGGGTCGAGCGGTTGAAACCGGCGCCGAGGACGGCGGCCACGGGGCCGGTGGTGCCGTCGTTGGGCGCGGCGAGGTTGCCGTCGCAGAACAGGACGTCACGGGTGGACGGCTTGGCGAACGAGACCTGGGCGGGCCCGCCGAAGGTGAACCGGTCGCCGCGCACCCGGCCGGTGAAGGTGCCCGCGTTGGTGGTGACGGTGAGGTCCTTGCCGGTGTAGGTGCTCCACACCTCGTCGATGTACGGGGCGAAGTAGTCCTTGGCGAACAGTCCGGCATCCAGGCCGTGACCGGGCGCGATGATGCGCGTGTCGTCGACGACGAGGTCCGCGAAACCCTCGGCCTGCCGTACGGCGGCGAAGGCGGCCGCGCGTCCCCCGGCCCGCAGGGTGCCCGTCGTCTGGTCCTTGGCACCGGTCAGCCGGATGGCGAGTGGCACACTGAACATGTCGACCATGGTGGTGTTGCAGAACATGCCGGCGGAGTTGTACGTGAACTCGGCGCAGTCGTGCAGCACGCCGTAGCTGGGGTCGGACTTCACCCAGCCCGCCGGGTACTGCAGGGCCGCGTTGCCGTTGCCGTCCGTGACGGCCTTGAACTTGAGCTTCTGGCCCAGCGACACATAGATCCGGCCCGACATGTAAGGCAGCGTCAGCTTGGTCTCGCCGCTGCCCGCCAGGCTGATCGCGTAGTCGGTGAAGCCGTCCGCGCCGTTGTCGGACAGGGATATCGGCGCGAGCGTGCCCTCGGGCGTCAGCCGCACCTGCCGGCCGTCCTGGTTGCCCACGACGTAGACGTGGACGGAGGCATTGTCGAACGAACCGCTGTTGTTGGCGATCGTCAGGGGAAGGGCACCGGCCGCTGCCTTCGTGCTCGCGTTCTCGTCCCCGGTCGGGTCCGCGAGGGCGTGGGGGGCCACCGCGGCGACGGCGGGCACGGCCACGGCCGCGCCGCCGAGGGCGAAGAGCAGCTTGCGGCGGCCGAGGGTGCGCTGGTGACGAGCTGTCATGGGGGGTGTCTCCTTGGTGCTCGATGTGCGTCTGTGGGGGGTACGGTCCGCGCACAACGGATCTGAGAGCGCTCTCAGATCACGCCTCGGCGGTGCCGACCGAGCGCGATGCTACGCACGGCGGCGGGCCGGGCCAACCGGCCGCCCGACCCCCCAACCCCCTCTCATCTGCGGTTACTTGGACAAGACGCATCCCCGGACAGGGATGCTTAACACCCTCTTGAGACTCGCTTAAGGCACGACCGCCCGGAACCTCAGTCGTCCACGGCGTCCAGCACACGCCCCAGCTCGACGAACTTGAAGCCGACCGCCTCCCGGATCCGAGGCCCCATCTGGCTGCGGCGATGCCCTGACCCGCAGTCCCTGACTCCGGGGCGGCGCGGATCGGCCCGGACCTCTCCGGATCTTCCCTCCTCACCCGCCGACGGCGTTCCCGTGGGAACACGCCTCGGGCACACCATGCCCGAGCATGCGCTGGGCCCGGCAGCCGACTGCCGGGCCCACCTGCGGTTTCGTCCGCGCATGGACACGGAGGAGACCGGGCCCACAGCCGATACTCCCGCGCTGACGGCGGACGTCTGTCCCCCGCCGCGAACGTTGACCGAGACGAGCGGCTCCCGCAGGTGGCCGTACAGCCACAGCCTGCAGACGCCGCCCCGCAACGGGGATGGGTGTAGCTCCTTCGAAGGGACGGGCCGATCTGGGGGTTCGGCACGTCGGTCGCGCACAGTGCGAATGATGTCCAGGCGAACGCCGCAGGTCGTTGCGTCGGTCATGGCCATGATCGGCGGCAAGGCCGACGCACGTGGACGCGGCGCGGCCCACGATGGCCGGAAGGCTCTCCCGCACCCCCGGGATCCGCAGGCCCGTGCCGGTCAGCCCGTCCCTCCACAGAAGCTACACCTATCGTCGACCGCCTCACCTTCGGCAACATCATCAAGACCGGCACCGACTCTCACCGACTCGCCACCGCGCGAACCCGAGCCGAACAGCAGGCTGCTGGCTGGCCTTGCTCTATCGGGCGGCAGGGCCTTGCTCTGCTTCGTCACACGCGTGGGGCAGGATGGCGCCATGGCACAGCAGACCTTGCCCCCGTCGGAATCCTGGCGCCGGATCGACTCCTGGCTGGCGGCCCACGCGGCGTCCGATTTCGCGCTGCTCAATCCACCTGCGACACGGGACGACATCCAGCAGGCAGAGTGGCTTCTCGGCATCCCGCTGCCCGGTGATCTCGCTGAGTCTCTGCAATGCCACAACGGAGTGAGCGCCTGGGCGACCTTCCTGCCGGAGCAGTCACCACTCACGGTGAGCGGCATCGTGGACCATTGGCAGACCTGCATGGATATCGCGGCGGAGAACGACGGACTGACTCGTCGCCCCTGGGACGACGAACCCTGGTGGCACCCGCTCTGGGTTCCCTGGGCTGAGAGTGCCGCTGGCGGGGCACAGGTGCTCGACCAACGTCCCGGCCCGGACGCGGGCCGCCTCGGCTGGGCAGGCCACAGCGGTGGCGGCGACTTCACCGATTCCTGGCCGGATCTGGCGAGCCTTCTCCACGCAGTCGCGCAGGCGCTTACCGAAGGCGGTGACGTGCGCGGGCTGCATCCGTACCTCACCGCCCAGGGCGGGATCTGGTGGGACAAAGAAGGTTGCGAGGAGCTCAACGGTCACCCGCTGAGAGCAGCACCCGTCGGGCTGCCATAACCACCAGCCATCGCAGCCCCGCCGCCGAGCCGACGCAAACCACCCGACTGTTCCTACTTCTCGCGAACCGTCCAAGGACTCTGCCCCGTGTTCGTTCTCGAAGGATGCAGCTCCTGTGGAGGGACGGGCTGACCAGCACGGGCCTGCGGATCCCGGGGGTGCGAGTGAGCCTTCCGACCACCGTGGGGTATGCGCCGCGTCCACGTGCGTCGGCCTTGCCGCCGATCATGGCCATGACCGACGCAACGACCTGCGGCGTTCGCCTGGACATCATTCGCACTGTGCGCGACCGACGCGCCGAACGCCCAGATCGGCCCGTTCCTCCAAAGGAGCTAGTGGGTGTCTGAGAAGGCCTTCCAGGGCAGGTGGCTTGGTAGTTCCTGCACTTCGGGGAGGCGGGGATGGCCGGTCGGCGTGCATATCCGACGGATCTCACCGATGCCGAGTGGGCGGTGCTCGAACCACTGGTTCCGCCGCCGAAGCCAGGTGGCCGCCCGCCCAGCCAGCGGGCGAAGCACAACGAACCGGAGGCATCGCGGAACGGGACGAAAGGTACTGGAACGAAACGGCCCTCCCCCGTCGCCTTACAGGCCAGGAACCATCCGATGCCCCCCTCCACGTGCCGCGTCTTGATCGCATACAGTCAACGAGGTTCGACAGGGGAGAGGGAACCCGCACGTGAAGCACCACATCACCCACCGCGCGGCCACCGCGTTGCTGTGCGCCGCCACCACCGTGATCATCACCGGCTGCAGCCCGGACGGTACCGAGGCCGACACGGAGAGCACCGCATCGACGGCCAGGACGACGCACCCCTTCGACAGCATGACGCCCGAACAGATCGGCAATCAGGCCTCGGACGCCGTCAAGAACGTCACCAGCATGCGCGTTACCGGCAAGGCCAGCAGCGACGGCCGCCAGGTAGAGGTCGACCTGACCATGGACGTCCGCGGCTCCTGCAACGGCACGATAGGCACCTCCCAGGGCACCGTGCAGATCATCAAGAGCGATTCCCTCGTCTACGCCAAGGCCAAGGAGGACTTCTGGCGGGCCACCTTCAACCGCGGGATGGCAGCCGAGCAGGCCGAGGAGATGGTCGCCCTCTTCACGGGCCGCTGGATCAAGCCCCCCAAAATGATGTCGGAAACCCTTGGACGCATATGCGACGGCTTCGACACCCTCATCGAAACGATGAGCCCGGCATATGACGGGAACGCCACCCGCGAAGCCGACGCCACCGTGGGCGGCCGGCCGGCCGCCGTGCTCACCGAAAGGACCACGACCGAGACCACGACCGTCTACATCGCCAAGGAGGGCAAGCCCTACCTCCTGAGAACCAAGGTCGCAGGCGGCAACGAGCCTGGTGACCTCACCTTCACCGACCACGACAAGCCCGTCGACACCACCCCGCCGCCGGCCGACCAGATCCTCGACCCCACCACGCTCCGCTGATCCTGCGCGGACCGCGCCGACGCGGGGGTGTTCCGACACAGGACGAGCGGACCGTACGGCAGTACGCGTCCTCCCTGGTCCGCCGCACTCCCAACTCCCTCTCGCCTGCGTCTGTCAGAGAAGACAGGCAGCTACGACAGTGATGCCTGATCCGCTCTCGGGGGCACGTCGGCGCAGCGCGAACCTCAGTCGTCCACAGCGTCCAGCACGTCCCCCAGGTCCACGAACTTGAAGCCGGTCGCTTCGCGGTCCGTGTCGGCCGGAGTGTCGTGGCCGTCCTGGACGACCAGCAGACCGTTCGGGTACTTCGCGCCGAGCGGGGCGTCGATCGCGGCCGCCCCGTCGCACTCCTCCGAGCCGTCCAGGGCGCCGGAGGCCGCGGCCACGCGGAAGCCGCCCTCGTACTCGCCCTCCTCCTCCAGGTCGTAGGCGGCGAACGTGTCGTCGCCCTGGCTGGACGCCAGGAGCAGCCGGTCCCCGTCGTCCTCGGTCACGAGCGTCAGCCCCTCGACGTCCGCGGTCAGCCGGTCGCCGCCGAAGCCGGGGTCGGCGCCGGCGGCGCACTCCTCGGTCTCCTCGTCGTAGGTGGCCGGGACGCCGTACTCGCGGACCTGGTCCATGAGGGCCGGCTTGCCGGTCAGGTCGGCGCGCAGGCGCCAGATGCCGACGTCCTCCTGCCCGGCGTAGAGCGTGCCGGTGCGGGGATCGACGACCATGCCCTCGACCTGGGGCAGTTCGTCCTCCTCGCCGCACGGGGACCAGGAGGTGCCGTCGGGCAGACGGAAGGACGACGGCAGGTCGAGGGTGCGGACGAGGCGGTAGCCGACCGTGCCCCGCGCCGTCGCCGTGAGCTCCAGCAGGGCGAGGCTCGTGCGCTCGCGGCGGCTCACCAGGGCGTAGGAGCGGCCGGTGGCCGGGTCGGTCCAGGTGGCCAGGCCATAGGCGGTGCGCTGGTCGTTGATCTCCGCCTGGGTGGTGTTGAAGACGGGCCGGGCGGCCGGGTCGGTGACGTCCGTGAGCGGGGCGCCGGACCCGTTGCCGTCGATGCGGTAGAAGCGCAGGCGGTCGTTGCCGCGGTCGGTGGTGACGGCGAGGTCCGCGCGGCCGTTGCCGAGGCGGAAGCCGTGGACCAGGTCGACGTTGTTGAAGCGGCCGGGCGCGTCGTCCGCCGTCGCGGGCGCCGGGGCGGCGATCGTCTGCACGGTGCGCGCGTCGAGGTCGTAGACGCGCAGGCCGCCCTCCTTGGCGGTGGCGACGACCAGGGAGCGGGCGCCTGGGGGTTGCGCCAGATCGCGGGGTCGTCCGCGTTGGCGGAGCCGCCGGCCTCGTCGTCGTACAGCGTCGCCGTCTCGGCCGTCGGGCGGACGGACGGCAGGGACGATTCGTCACCGGCGGAGGCGGCGTACGCCTGGACGGGCAGCGCGGTGCCGGCGGCGGCCACGGCCGTCGCGAGCGCGAGCGACACCCTTCCGCCGATCCGGATACGGGCCTTCTTGCCGGTACGGGACGTGACCACGACACCACTCCTCTTTGTCCAGAGCATGACCATACGGGGCGATTGACGATCTTGGAGGGGGTGTGTGGCCGCTCGTCGGCGGCCACATGACGGATGGGCAACGAACCGTTGACAGGGCGGGGGCGCATGCGGAGACTCCTTCGCACGCCCATGTGAATGATTTTTCACCAGGCGAACACCTGCCGTGGGAGCAGGCCGAGCCGCCGATCCCGCCACCTCGCTCTTCACGACGTCGTGAGAGAAAGTGAGACCGACTTTGACCGCCCCCGTCCCCGCCCCCGCCTCCCCGCCGAAGCGCTCGTTCAGAGCCGTCGCGCCCGTCATCGCCCTGTGCTGGCTGGCCGTCTTCTTCGACGGCATGGACGTCAACATCTACGGCGCGGTGATGCCGCACCTGCTCGACGACCCCGACCTCGGCTTCTCCGCCGGCACGGCGGGCACCGTCGGCAGCTGGACCACCTTCGGCATGCTCATCGGCGCGCTCGGCGCCGGCACGCTGACCGACTGGCTGGGCCGCAAGCCCCTGGTCACGGGCAGCATCCTGCTGTTCTCGGTGGGCTCCGCGCTGTGCGCGGTGGCGCCCGACGCCTTCCTGTTCGGAGCCGGGCGCTTCCTGTCCGGCCTGGGGCTCGGCGGGCTGATGCCGATCGGGCTGGCGATCGTCGCCGAGTTCGCGCCGCCGCGCCGGGCGGCGCTGGCCACCGGCCTGATGATGACCTCGTACCACGCCGGCGGCATGGCCGCGACGGGCCTCGGCCTCGCCGTCGCCCCCGACCACGGCTGGCGCTGGGTCTTCTGGGCGGGCGTGCTGCCGGCCGTCGTCGCCGTCCCGCTGGTGCTGAAGTGGCTGCCGGAGTCCCCCGGCGTGCTGTTCGCCAAGGGCCGCACCGAGGAGGCGTACGCGGTCGCCGACCGGTTCGGGTTCGACCGCCCCGTCCCCGCCGAGGCCCCCGAGGCGGGCGCCAAGGGCCGCATGGCCGCGATCGGCGCCCTGTTCGCACCGGGCACCCGGCTGGCCACGCCGCTGCTGTGGGTCGCGTCCTTCGCCGGTCTGCTGCTGGTCTACGGCGTCTCCACCTGGCTGCCCGAGCTGATGCGCGCCTCCGGCTACTCCCTCTCCTCGTCCGTCACCTTCCTGATGGTGATCAACGCGGGCGGCATCCTCGGCATGCTGGTCGCGGGTCGCACGGCCGACAGGTTCGGCGCGGTGAAGGTCTCCGCCATCTGGTTCGTACTGACCGCCGTCGGCGCCTGGCTGCTCCGTGCCGAGCTGCCGCTCGGGGTGGCCTACGTGGTCGTCTTCATCACCGGCGTCTGGCTGTTCAGCGCCCAGGTGATGGTCTACGCGGCCACGGCCAAGGTGTACGCGCCCGGTGAGCGCGCCACGGGCCTCGGCTGGGTGACCGGCGTGGGCCGCACCGGCGCGGTCGTCGGCCCCTGGCTGGGCGGCGCGGTGATCGCGGGCGGCAACGCGGGGCTCGGCTTCACCACGTTCGCCGTGACGGCCGTGCTCGGCGCGGTCGCCATCACCCTCGTACCTCTGGCGCGGCGATCCCGGCAGCGGCCGGTGACGGACCGGCAGGCGGCACCGGCCGGGGCCACGGGCTGATCCCGGCACACCACCGGCG
>NZ_BMVW01000002.1:422676-463607 GCF_014650915.1 Streptomyces poonensis
CCCCGCCGGTGCGTCGCGGCACGCGACGACACCTCTCGGTCGTCCGGTCCGGCAGGTCGCGGCCGAGGCCGGTCCCACGCCTCGCGCCGCGTCATGTCGGACGGGGGCCGGTACGGGATCCCGCCCGCGGAATGTGACAGCGTGGGGCCCGCCCCGCAGGAAGATCGAGAAGGAGAACCCATGTCCAAGCCGCCGCTCCCCGAGGCCGCGGTAGCCATGCTGAAGAAGCCCAACCCGGCGGTCGTCGCCACGGTACGGTCCGACGGGCACCCGGTGTCGACGGCCACCTGGTACCTCTGGGACGACGGCCGGGTGCTGCTCAACATGGACGAGGGCCGCAAGCGCCTGGACCATCTGCGCAAGGACCCGCGCATCACGCTGACCGTGCTCGACGACGGCGACTGGTACACCCATGTGACCCTCATGGGACGGGTCGCCGAGATGCACGAGGACCGGGACCTGACCGACATCGACCGGCTGTCGCAGCACTACCTCGGCCAGCCCTATTCCCAGCGCGACCGCGGCCGGGTCAGCGCCTGGATCGAGATCGAGCGCTGGCACGGCTGGGGCAGCTTCCGGGACAGCGACCAGGCGTCCGGCTGATCCCCCGTCGGCTCCGCCCGACCGCGTCTCCCCGGCAGGGCCGGGCCGTGCAGCCGACGGCCCGGCCCTGCCGCGTGTCCGGCGGCGGTACCGGCACCGGCGTTCGTACGGCCTCCTGTGTGAGGCAGGCGGCGGCCCGCGGCACGGATGCGCATTTCCCTACCGGAATTGCGCATTTTGTCTGCTTAGCATGCAGGGGCCGTCGTCGGCGGGCACCGCCCAGCCGGCCCTGTACGAGAGGACATCAGATGGCGCCCTTGGGCCGTCGCGGACCCCTGTCGGAGCACGCCTTCTCCCCGCACGACGCCGTGTTGCGCGACGCGTCCCGGCACGTCGGGCGCCGCCGGTTCCTCAGCGTCTCCGCCGCGGCCGCCGTGCTCGCCTTCGGCACCAACGTGCCGGCCCGGGGCGCGTCGGCCGCCCGGGAACTCCCGCCCGCCCGCATCCCGGAGAACCCCTTCACCCTGGGTGTCGCCTCCGGCGACCCCCTGCCCGACTCGGTGGTGCTGTGGACGCGGCTCGCCCCTGAGCCCTTCGCGGAGGACGGCGGACTGGGCCAGCAGCGCGTCGCCGTCCACTGGGAGATGGCCCTCGACGAATGGTTCATCCTCGTCGTGCGGCGGGGCGTCGCCCAGGCCCACCCGGAGTACGGCCACAGTGTGCACATCGATGCGCAGGGGCTCGATCCGGGCGCCGAGTACTACTACCGGTTCCGGGCCGGCACCTGGTTCAGCCCGGTCGGGCGCACCCGCACCGCGCCCGCCGCGGACAGCGCCCCGTCCGGTCTGCGGCTCGCCGCCGTCTCCTGCCAGGCCTATCACGACGGGTACTACACGGCGTACCGGCATCTCGCCGAGGACGACGTGGACCTGGTCCTGCACCTGGGCGACTACCTGTACGAGTACGCCGTGGACTCGGCGGGCGGGGCCCGGCGCTACACCGATGTGAAGCTGCCGGACGTCTTCGACCGCGAGACCCAGACCCTTGCGGACTACCGGCTGCGGTACGCCCTGTACCAGAGCGACCCCGACCTCCAGGCGGCCCACGCGAGGCATCCCTTCGTCGTCACCTGGGACGACCACGAGACCGAGAACAACTACGCGGGCGCCGTCGACGAGAAGGGCGGCCCCGCGGACGCCTTCCTGGCCCGGCGGGCCGCCGCCTACCGGGCGTACTGGGAGCATCTGCCGCTGCGCACGGCCCAGCAGCCGGCCGGTCACGACGCCCGGCTGTACCGCCGGCTCCACTGGGGAACGCTCGCCCAGTTCGACATCCTCGACACCCGTCAGTACCGCTCCGACCAGGCCTACGGCGACGGCCCGCACGCCCCGGGCCCGGAGTCGGACGACGCCGCCCGCACCATCATCGGGGACGCGCAGGAGCGCTGGCTGGCCGACGGGTGGCGGTCCTCCACCGCCACGTGGAACGTGATGCCGCAGCAGGTGTGCTTCTCCCAGCGCAGGTTCGACTCGGCGGCGGACGCGAGCGTCTCCATGGACGCCTGGGACGGCTACCGCGCCTCCCGCAGGCGGGTGGTGGACGCGGCCAGGTCCGCCGGCCTCGACAACTGGCTGGTCCTCACGGGTGACGTCCACGTGGGGTACGCCTTCGACATCAAGGAGGACTTCGACGACCCGGCGTCCCGGACGCTGGGTACGGAGATCACGACCACGTCGGTCACGAGCGGACGGGACGGCACGGAGCGGCCGCCCAACTGGGAGACGTACATGACGGCGAACCCGCACCTGAAGTGGTGCGACGGACGCCGCGGCTACGCACGCGTCCAACTGGACGCCCAGCAGGCCCGGACCGACTTCCAGGTGGTGTCCGCGGTGACGAAGCCGGGCGCGCCCATCGCGACGGCCGCGTCGTTCGTGACCGAGGCGGGCGCCCCGGGCCTGAAGCCCGCGTGACCCCCGGCCCTCCCTCCGGCCCGTCCGGCCCCTCCCTCCCTCCCTCCCTCCCTCCCGGCCGACTCCCCGGGCCGCCGTCCCCCGTGCGGCGGTACTGCACTCGGTGACCTTTTCGTCTCCCAAGTCGCGGAAGCGCTGGCTGATTGACATGTTTTAAGAGCATTCACAGCTTTCGGAGCTTTATGGCGACAGTTACAGATTCGCGGCCTTCCCACCGCAACCGAAGGAGACGACTCGCATGGTCCACAGACACGCCGTGGCCGGGCACCGTGCCGCCCTCATCGCACTCGGCGCCCTGGTTCTCTCCGCGATGCCCTCGTCCGTCGCGGCCGACCCGCCGCCGACTCCCGCGCTCGTGCCCTCCGCCGCCCAGACGCTCGGCGCCGACAAGCCGTCGGCGGAGGTGCTGCGCGCCCTGCAGCGGGACCTCGGCCTGACCCCGGCTCAGGCGGCGACACGGCTGGTCAACGAGGCGGAGGCGGGCACCCGGGCGGGCCGTCTCCGCAACACGCTGGGCCCGCGCTTCGCCGGCGCCTGGGTGAGCGGTACGACGTCCGCCGAGCTGACCGTCGCGACGACCGATGCCGCCGACGCCCCCGCCATCGAGGCACAGGGCGCGAAGGCCGCGGTCGTCACGACGCCGCTGAGCGAGCTCCAGGCGGTCAAGGAACGGCTGGACGCGGCGGCCGCCCGCGTCGCCACCCTGGACACCCCCGTCTGGTACGTCGACGTGCCGGCTAACCGGGTCATGGTGCAGGCGACGAGCCGTCAGGCCGCGGACGCCTTCGTCCGGACCGCCGGCGTCACGGACCGCAACGTGGGCGTCCGGGTGTCGGAGACACGCCCACGCGCGCTGGAGGACGTCCGCGGCGGCGACGGCTACTACATCGACGGCTCCGTACGCTGCTCCGTCGGCTTCGCCGTCACCGTGACCCAGCAGGAGTCGCCGCCCTCCGACCAGCCTCAGCCACCGCCCGCGGACGAACAGCAGCCTCCGCCCGCGGACCAGCAACAGCCTCCGCCCCCGGACCAACAGCAGCCTCCACCCGCCGACCAGCCTCAGCCTCCGCCCGCCGACCAGCAACAGGACCCCGTCAACGCCCGGCAGCAGCAGAGCCCCGTCGCCGAGGACCAGATGCAGGGCTTCGTCACCGCGGGGCACTGCGGCAAGACGGGTGCGAAGGCCACCGGGTACAACAAGACCGACATGGGGTCGTTCATGGCGTCCACCTTCCCCGGCAAGGACATGTCGTGGGTGGGCGTCAACAGCGCCTGGACGCCGAAGCCCGAGGTCAAGGGGCTGGGCAATGAGATGGTGCAGGTAGCCGGCTCGGCGCAGTCGATCGTCGGGGCGGCGGTCTGCCGCTCGGGCTCCACCACGGGCTGGCACTGCGGCACGATCGAGCAGCACGACATCAGCGTCAGCTACGGCGAGGGCACCGTCGACGGTCTGACCCAGACCAATGTGTGCGCCGAACCCGGCGACTCCGGCGGCTCCTTCATCTCGGGGGCCCAGGCCCAGGGGGTCACCTCCGGCGGCTCGGGCGACTGCACGTCCGGTGGGACCACCTACTTCCAGCCGGTCAACGCGATCCTCCAGGACTTCGGCCTCACCCTGATGACGGCCACCGGATCCGGCGAGACGCCGGGCCCCCAGGAGAACAGCGGGAACGGCGCGGCGGACGCCGACAGCTGGGCCACGAGCCGCGTCTACGCGGTCGGGGAGACGGTGACGTACGGCGGGGTGCGCTACCAGTGCCTGCAGAACCATCAGGCGCAGGGCGCCTGGACGCCCGCCGGCACTCCCGGTCTCTGGCAGCGCGTGTGAGCGGTGCGCGGACGGTGCCTCTCGCGGGGCCGCGGCGACGGACGCGGCCCCGCGGCCTTTTCCCGCTCCCCCGCTGCTCGGTTCCCCCGCCGCTCCGCTACTCCTCCGCGAGCAGCGCGTACGCGGTGGTCACGAACGGGTCGCGGACGCGGAAGCGGCGGGTGCACACCGCGGCCACGGCCGTGCCGGTGTCCGGCCGGAAGCCGAGGAACGCCTGCTGGCCGAGGGTCGCCCCACCGTGGAAGTACATCGGCCCGCCGTCGGCGGGGTGCTGGAACCACGTCATCGTGTGGACCTCCCTGCGCCCCCGGCCGCACCGGAGGACGGGGAGCCGCACCGCCGACAGGGCGCCGGCCAGCGGCGAGCCGGCCGGATCCAGGTGGGCTTCGAGGAAGGTGAGCAGGTCGTGCGGGGTGGCCCGCACGGCGCCGGCCGCCTGGAAGCCCCCGGCGTCCAGGGCGGGTGTGGGAGTGCGCCCGTCCTTGCGGTGCCCGGTGGCGTCGACGCCCGGGCCCGCGGGGTGCGGCGCCGTACCGCTCAGCCCGAGCGGACCCAGGACACGGCCGGTGAGCAGGTCCTCCCACGGGGTGCCGGTCACGGCGGCGAGCGCGTGACCGAGCACGGCGACGCCGAAGTTGGAGTAGCACCACCGGGTGCCGGGCCGGTGCCGCGGCCGGTGGCGGAGGAAGGCGTCGATCACCCGGTCGTCCGGACAGCGCGCGTAGGGGTTGGTGCGCCAGACCGGCAGGGCCCGGACGAGGAAGCCCGCCGGCAGGGCGGGCAGTCCGGACGTGTGGGTGATCAGGTGCGCGAGGGTGATGGGGGGATCCGCGAGCATGACGGGCTGAGGCGCGGGCGTGGCGGGGGCCGCGACGGTCCGGCGTGCCGGGTCCAGGCAGGCGGCGGCCGGTTCGTTCCCGGTCAGCGGGCCCTCGTGGGTCAGCTGCGCCAGCAGCAGTCCGGTGTACGTCTTCGAGGCCGACCCGAGCTCGTAGCGCAGTTCCTCGCGGGGAGCGGGCGGAGGCGGGGCCGTGCCACCGCAGTGGACGGTGCGGCGGCCGTGCCGGGAGACGGCGACGACCACGTCGGGTGCGTCGACGGCGGCCACGGCGGCGGCGAGCCGCTGCCGCAGCCGGGAGCCGCCGGGGCCCGGGGCCGCCGCCGGCGAGCGGACCGATGACGGTGTCGTCGGGTCCGTGCCGCCGGGGTCGAGCCGCTCGACCGGCCAGGGGGCGGTCCTCCCGGTGCCGTTGCCGGTGCCCGTGCCGGTCCCCGTGCCGGTGTCCGTCATGACGCGGTGGGCGCCAGCTGGGACAGGGCGCGCGAGGTGGCCAGTACGGAGGCGAAGGCGGCGACCAGAGTGGAGTGGTAGACCACGTCGAACACCTCCTCGGCGTCGCCCTCGGGCATCGTCCGGACGGCGGGCATGGCCCCGTCGGGCTGCTGGGCGGCGGCGAACCCCTCCCAGGCCCGTTCGTCGAGGGTGGGGCGGGGCAGGCAGGCGTCGACCACGAGCAGTTCACCGAGGAGGTCCCAGCGCTGCAGGTCCAGCCAGTCGTCGAGCCAGACCGGCAGCCAGGCGTCGAGGTAGTCGGCGATCGTCGGCGGCAGGCCGTCCGGGTTCTCACCCCAGTCGGTGAGATGGAAGACGCAGTGGGTGATGTCGTAGCCGATGTGTCCCTCGACCGTCCACGGTTCGGGCCTGCGGCCCAGCCAGGTCGTGCCCACGACGTCCGCCTCCGGCGGCCGGGGCACGAGGCCGAAGCGGCGCTCGAACGCGGACAGCCCGAGGCGCCGGGTCGGTGACAGCTCATGGGCCGCCCAGCTGTCCAGGCGGTGGTTCAGCACGGTGGCCCGTTCCAGCTCGGGCTGGCTGTAGCCCAGTTCCCTGAACGGCAGGTAGACCTCGAACGGGACGGGTGAGAGGGGTTCCGTGCGCTGGCCGCGCACCAGCATGCTGCCGCCGTCCAGGACGTCCCGCCAGGCGTGGTCGAGCAGTTGGCGGGCCAGCTGGGCCTGCTGTGACCCGGCGACTCCCTCGCGGAACAGCACCTTGCAGATCAGGGCCAGTTCACCGACCGGCTTGAAGCGCTCCAGGAAGCCCGTCTCCGGGTCCACGTCGGGCTCCAGCCGGAATCCGTCACGGTGGGTCCACAGCCACTCGATGGCGCCGACGCCGACGCCGTGGATCAGCCCGGTCCGGGTCATACCGGTACTCCTTGTCCGCCGTGCCGCTCCGCGCGGCCGAGGGTGAGTGCGGCGGCGAAGGCCGCCATCAGCGTGGAGTGGTAGGCGCCGGCGAAGTGCTGTTCCGGCCCTTCCGCTCCCGCTCGCTCGGGGAGCGCGCCGGACGTGTGCTGGGCCGCCGCTATCCCGGTCCAGGCGTCCCGGAGCGTCACCGGGTCGAGCGGCCGCGGCAGCGTGGCCGCGACGGCCAGCAGCTCGCAGGTCAGGTCCCAGTCGCGGGCCTCGAGACAGGTGTCGAGCCAGGGCGGCAGCCAGTCCGCCAGATAGGCCGCCACATCGGACGGCAGGCCTTCGGAGGTGCGGCCCCAGTCGGTGAGGTGGAAGACCACGTGGGTGAGCTGGTAACCGGAGGAGCGCTCGAAGGTCCACGGCTCGGAGAGCCCGCCCAGCCAGGTGCGCCGCACCGCCTCCGGCCCCGGCTCGGGCCGGTGGATGCCGCTGCGCCGCTCGGCCTTGCGCACCCCGAGGCGGCGGGTCGGCTGCTGCTCGGTGAGCTGCCAGCCGCGGGTACGGGCCACGGTGGCGGCGGCCGCCTCGTAGCCGAGGTGCCGCAGCCCCGCCGAGGCGAAGGTGGCGTAGACCTCCAGCGGATAGGTCGCGAACGGCTCCAGCCGCTGGAGCTGGAGGAAGAGCGCGCCGTGCCGGGTCTGCCGCCACGCGAAGTCCAGCAGGTCGGACACACACGCGTGGACCGGATCCGTGCGCGCGGTGTGCCGGCGCACGCTCACACACACCTGGGCCAGTTCCCCGAGGGGCTTCCAGGTGCTGTTCACGCGGCCGTCGGGGGCCAGCGCGTCCTCCGGCAGCACGAAGTCGTCCCGGTGCGCGGACAGCCAGGTCACCGCGGCCTCCTCCACCGCCCGGACCTCCCTGGCCTCCCGGACGCCTGCGGCCCTCACACCGGCTCTCCGGTCCGCATCAGCTGTGCCGCCCGCACCTGGAGAGCCACACGGGGGTCGTCGCCGCCCATGAGCGCGACGAAGTCGAGCCCGCTCTCCAGGCCGAGCGTGTCCGGCACGCCCTCCAGCAGGGTGAGCCAGCGTCCCGCTCCCGCGGCCTGCAGCCAGTCCCTGCGGCGCACGGCCCGTACGAAGCCCCGGGCGACGTCGACGGGACGGCGCCGGGCGGCGCGGGCCACCGCGCTGTCCTCCCCGGGCACCGCCAGCGGGGCCAGCACCGCGAGCTGGTGGGTCAGGACCTGCCAGCTCACGTCCTCCAGCCAGCCGGCGTCGGGTTCTGACTCCGGGTGTTCGCGTTCGTGGCGCTCATCGCGCTCGTGGTGCTCGTGGTGCTCGTGGTCCTCCGCGCCCGTTGGCCGGTCGGCCGGGGGCGCGTCGAGTCTTCGCAGCGCACGCAGTGCGCGGGTCATGCCCCAGTGGCTCCACAGCAGGGTCGGCGCGGCGCCGGTGGCGGGCGGGTAGGCCGCCATGGCCTTGCTGAACAGGGCGAGTTGGTCCGCGCCGGGCGGCATGCGCAGCAGGACGTGCGGCAGTACCGCGTCGGCGCCCAGCACCCGCACGGCCGCGAGGGCCAGGTCTCCCGTCCCGTCGTTCGCGGAGACCGAGAACCAGGTGCCGGACTCGCGGGTGTGGTCCCCGCCCCGAAGGGCGGAGACCACACCGGAAGCGAGATCCTGCACCGCGCCCTGCAAAAGGGTCGTAGTGCCTGACTGCTTCATTCAGCTGCTCCCCATTTCGACGTCGATTTCAGGTGGTCAACCCTTCTTCGGACGCGGGGTCGGGGGCGACAGCAGCAGCTTGGTGTCCGCGCTGAGCAGCGCCAGGGCAGCGCATTCACGGCTGTCACGGAAGACGCCGTCCGTTTCCACGGGGTCGAGCGCTGCTTCTATGTCGGCATCCTGGATGCCGGTGACGTTGGTGATCACGTTCTCGGTGGCAGTCATACCATCGCCTCCTTCGGGGGCTTCGCCGAGTACCCTCATGCACCAGTTTGAACGCATACCCGAGGAAGACGCAAAAGCAGCCGGTATGCCCCTTTCATCACGCCTGTCCGGACGCCCGCCCGGACGCCTGCCCGGACGCCTGTCCGACGGCACATGACCTTCACATCCCGCCGCCTTCCGGGCGGTGTGCCCGCAAGTGCCCGGGGCACCCGCAGATGCGGACGTAATGAGGGGTGGGATGACGTGATCATCATCGTTGCCGTCCTGCTGCTGCCCGCGGTGTGGGGACTGCTGCTCGGCATGGCCTGGTGGGAAGAGCACCTCTTCGACGAGGCGGACCGGCCGCGCCACGCCCGTGCCCGCCGTCATCTGCGGCTGATACGCGGCGGACGCGACACACGAGACGCCGTCGCCCCCGTCACAGGACGGGAACGCGACGCGGCCTGAGCGGTCAGCGGCGGCCCGCCGTTTCCGGTGGGCCGCCGCTGAGCCGACGGGGACGAACGCCGAGTGCCGGGCGTGCTGATCGCCTATGCGGGCGGCAGGGGCAGCGCTGCCCTGACCGCCGCGGTCACGGCCCCTCCACCCGGCGCCGGTCCTGTTCGTCCCACGCCCGGGTGTCGCGCGGCTCGGCGTACGGCTCCTCGTCCGCCGGGTGGCCGCCCGCGATCGCCCGCTGCCTGACGGTCTCCGCGTCGAACTCCAGGCCGAGCAGGATCGCCAGATTGCTGATCCAGAGCCAGATCAGGAAGACGATCACGCCGGCCATCGTGCCGTACGTCTTGTTGTACGAGCCGAAGTTGGCGACGTAGAACGCGAATCCGGCCGAGGCGATCAGCCAGATCACCAGGGCCAGGAAGCTGCCCGGCGAGATCCACCGAAAGCCCTTCACCTTGGCGTTCGGGGCGGCCCAGTACAGGATCGCGATCATGAAGGTGACCAGGAGCACGAGGACGGGCCACTTGACGATCGACCACACCGTCAGGGCCGTGTCCCCGACACCCAGCAGAGCCCCCGCCTGCCGGGCGAACCCGCCCGTGAACACCACGATCAGCGCGCTGATCACGGCCATCACCATCAGCAGCACGGTCACTCCGAGGCGCACGGGGAGGATCTTCCACACCGGGCGGCCCTCGGGCATGTCGTAGACGGCGTTCGCGCTGCGGATGAAGGCGGCGACATAACCGGACGCCGACCACACCGCCAGCACGATACCGACGACCGCCATGACGGAACCGATGCCGCCGTTGCCCCGCAACTGCTCGACGGCGTCCGTGATGATGTCCCGCGCCGATCCCGGGGCGAGCTGCTTCATGTTGTCCAGCACCTCGTCGGTGGCGGACTCACCGGCGATCCCCAGCAGGGACACCAGCACGAGCAGCGCCGGGAAGAGCGACAGCACGCCGTAGTAGGTGAGTGCGGCGGCGCGGTCGGTCAGCTCGTCGTCCTGGAACTCCTTCAGCGTTCCCTTCAGCACCGCCAGCCACGACCGTTTCGGCAGGTCGACGGGTGTGTCGGGAGCCCGTTCCTCCACCTCGGGGTCCGGTCCGACGCGTTCCTCGGCGCCGCCGTCCGCCGCGGTGGTGCGCGCTTCCGGATCGGGGTCCGGACGCGCCTGCGGACCGGGCTCCGGTTCCGGTTCCGGTCCGCGTTCGTCCTGCTGCCGCCTGTGTCCTTGTTTCGTCAGCCGAGCCATAGGCGGGCGAGTATCCCCCGATCCCGGGTTCACGCGGTGCGAACAGGACACCGGCGTCCCCCGGCGCGGCACCGGCCGCCGGGGGACGCCCACCCGGTCACGGCAGGATGGAGTCGACGTACCCGCCGTCCACGCGCAGCGCGCCGCCGGTCGTGGCCGAGGCCTGGTCGGAGGCGAGGTAGACGACCATGTTGGCGATCTCCTCCGGCTCGATCAGGCGCTGGAGCAGGGACTGCGGCCGGTGCTCGCGCATGAAGGCACGCTGGGCCTCCTCCCAGGACAGGTCACGGTCGACGAGTTCGTACACGAAGTCCTCGACCCCGCCGGTGTGCGTGGGGCCCGCGATGACGGAGTTGACCGTGACACCGGTACCGGCGGCCTGCTTGGCGAAGCCCCGGCTCACCGCGAGCAGCGCCGTCTTGGACATTCCGTAGTGGATCATCTCGGCGGGGATGACCACCGCCGAGTCGCTGGCGATGTACTGGACGCGGCCCCAGCCCCGCTCCGTCATCCCGGGGAGGAAGAGGCGGGTGAGGCGCACGGCCGCCAGGACGTTGACCTCGAAGTAGCGCCGCCACTCGTCGTCGCTGATCTCCAGGGGGTCCTTCGCGCCGAAGACACCCAGGTTGTTGACGAGGACGTCCACCTCGGGCAGCGCCCGCGCCACCCGGTCCGCGCCCTCCTCCGTGCTCACGTCAGCGGCGACCGGCACGAACTCGCCCCCGGGTACGTCCCGGGCCAGCCCGACGACGGCCTCCTCCACCCGCTCGGGAGTACGGCCGTTGACGGCCACCCGCGCGCCCGAGCGGGCGAGGCCCGCGGCGATCGCGGCGCCGATGCCCTGGGTGGAGCCGGTGACCAGCGCGGTACGGCCCTTCAGATCGATGTGCATGGCGGTGTCACAGCCCTTCCGCGTGTGTGCGTGGTTCTGTCTGCATTCTGTGGGGTGAGGTGGGGTGAGGCGGCGTCGGAGCCGGCCGCGGGCTCAGGCGCGCAGCGCGCCGGCGGCGGCCTCGGCGAAGGAGTGGTCCTGCTCCGGCGCGCCGCCGCCCACACCGACGGCACCGATGAGCCGGCCGTCGCGGTGGACGGGCACTCCCCCCGCGATGAACAGCAGCGGACGGTCGAGCGCGGTCGGCAGGGTGTGGAACGGGCCGCCGGGCCGGACGGCGTCGACCAGGTCGGCGGTGGCCGCGTTCAGCTGGAGGGCGGTGTACGCCTTGCGGGTGCTGGTCTCGCCGGCGATCAGGACCGCCCGGTCGTCCCGCCGGAAGGCCAGCGGATGACCGCCCGCGTCCAGCACGGTGACCGCGACGGCCACACCGGCCGCCTCGGCGGCCCTGCGGGCGGTGTCGACGAGCTGCTCGGCGTCGGTGACGGTGAGCGGGGCGACGGCGGTGGGGGTGGTGGTGCTCATGCGTGAAGCTCCTGGCATGGGTGTGATGCGGAGGCGATCCGGCGGGCGTCGGCCCGCCGATCGGGTGAGCGCGCGGCCGGAGGGCGGGGCCGTCCGGCGTGCCGTTCACCGATCACCACGTTAGTTGCAGGCGCGGGATAAATGCAAGCGCCATCAGTGAGCGCCAGCATGCAATGTCACGGCAGTGAATCCTGCGTCAAGCGATGGGACGGTGAGAGATCTGTGTAAGCTCCAGCTGTTTTCACAGCACTACTGAGGGGGGATTCCTCATGCGCACGTCGCGAAAGTCCTGTGTCATAGCCGCGGTCGCCGCCGTCGGCGCGCTGGGCGCTCTGGCCACGCCCGCGCAGGCCGCCGAGTACTCGTCGGCCCTGAAGGTCCGCGGCGTCCAGTACGACGCGCCCGGCAAGGACTCCAACAAGTGCTCCGGCGGGAACACCGCCCAGGAGTACCTGACGATCAAGAACTACTCGTCCAGGACGAAGGTCAACCTCAAGGGTTACGTCGTGAAGGACGCGGCGGGAAACCGCTTCAAGTTCACCGCCAACCACTACCTCGAGCCGGGTGACTACATCAAGCTCCGCGGCGGCCGCGGTACCGACTCCGACAAGAAGAACGTCGTCTACCGCGACAACTGCAACTTCCTGTGGAACAACGACAAGGACACCATCTACCTGTACAAGCCCTCGGGCAGCCGGGCGGACGTGCACTCCTACACCAAGGCGAAGAACGACCGCGACGGCAACGGGTACATCGGTTACCACAACTGATCGAGCATGACGGAACGACGGTCGGATCTGCGCGGCGGATCCGACCGCCGTTGACGCGGCGGCACCCTGATGTGTTCAGCCGACGGACGATTGCGGGGCACGGACGGGCCGCCTCACCCGCCCGCCGGGGCCTGGTGAGAAGATGGCTGCCGAGGTGAGGCCACTGCCCCGCCGACGAAGCGAGGCACCGACCCGAGGAGCACCCCGACCCGTGCACGAAGCACCGATCTACGCCCAACTGATACGGGAGCGTGGCGACATACCGCTGCAGGCCCGCGAAGAAGCCCGCCGCATCCAGCGGGAGCTCGACCGGGTCCTCAACATGGACGTCGGGTCGGCCGGCCTCGCCCCGAGACCCGCCGCCCCCTCCGCCCCGGCCCTCCCGCCCTCGGGATCCGGCTCCGCCGGCGGCTGGTTCTCCTGACCGGACACGCCGCGCCACGAACACGCTGTGGGCCCCTCACCCCGCCCGGGGATGAGGGGCCCACAGCCACCGTCCGTCAGCCGCCGACGCGGGCGCGCCGACAGCCGTGACGGCGTGTCAGCCGGCAGTCGGAGCCGGTCGCGTACCGACGGCCGGTGTCAGTGCCGGAAGGCGTCCTTCGTCTTCTCCTTGGCCTGACGCGCGTCACCCTTCGTCTGGTCGGCCCGGCCCTCCGCTTCCATCCGCTCGTTGCCCACGGCCCGGCCGACCGCCTCCTTGGCCTTGCCCTTGGCCTGCTCCATCTTGCCCTTGGCCTTCTGGTCACCAGCCACGGTTCTTCACTCCAGCGTGGTCGACTATGCGTTGCCACCGCATCGGGTGACCGTCCTCGCCACGCCCAAACCCGACGGATCACGGAGTGCGCCGCGTCCGGGCCCGTACGGCCCGGCCGTACCCGCCCGTGGCCCGTGCGCCGGCCTCGCGGGCATCGCCTGTCACGCTCATGCCGCCTCTCGCCTACCGCTGCCGGGCAGTGTAGACATGAGCACATGGTCCGACTCCTGGGTCGATCTCGGACTCAGCCGCCCCGCCGGCCCACGGGGCAGCACGCGCAGTCCCCGAAGCGCCCCGCGGCGGGGCTGCGGGCGGCACTGGGCCGGCGCAGCGTGGCCGGGCAGGTGTTCCTGCTGCAACTGGCGATCATGCTGGTGCTGGTCGCGTCGGCCGTCGTGGCGCTGGTCCTCCAGGTGCGCAACGACAGCGACCAGGAGGCCCGTAATCGTTCCCTCGCCGTGGCCGAGGCGTTCGCCAACGCCCCGGGCACCCTGGAGGCGCTGCGCGCCCCCGATCCCACGGCCGTGCTCCAGCCGCGCGCCGAAGCCGCCCGCGAGCGGTCCGGGGTCGACTTCGTCGTCGTGATGAACACCGACGCCGTCCGCTACACCCATCCCGAACGGGACCGCATCGGGAAGAAGTTCGTCGGCACGGTCGGACCGGCGCTGGCGGGCCGCCCTGTCGTCGAGGAGCTCACGGGGACGCTCGGGCCGATGGTGCAGGCGGTGGTGCCGGTGAAGGCGCCCGACGGCACCGTCGAGGGCCTGGTGTCGGCCGGTGTCACCACCGAGAACGCGGGCGGTGCCGCGGACCGCCAGCTGCCGCTGCTGCTGGCCGCCGCGGGGCTGGCGCTCGTCCTCGCCACGGCCGGGACGGCCCTCGTCAGCAAGCGGCTGCTGCGCCAGACCCATGGCCTGGGCCCGTCCGAGATGGCCCGCATGTACGAACACCACGACGCCGTCCTGCACTCCGTCCGCGAAGGCGTGATCATCATCGACGGCGGGGGGCGGCTGCTCCTCGCCAACGACGAGGCGCACCGGCTGCTCGGCCTGCCCGCCGACGCCGAGGGACGGCACGTCCCGGCGCTCGGACTCGGCTCCGGCATGGCCGGACTGCTGACGTCGGGGCGGGTCGCCACGGACGAGGTGCACCGGGTCGGCGACCGTCTGCTGGCGGTCAACCAGCGGCCCACGGACCTGCGCGGCGGACCCTCCGGCAGTGTCGCCACCCTCCGCGACACGACCGAACTGCGGGCGCTGTCCGGCCGGGCCGAGGTGGCGCGCGAACGCCTCGCGCTGCTCTACGACGCCGGGGTCGGCATCGGTACGAGCCTGGACGTGACCCGTACCGCCGAGGAACTGACCGAGGTGACCGTCCCCCGGTTCGCGGACTTCGTGACCGTGGACCTGACCCCCTCCGCGCTCAGCGGTGAGGAGCCCGAGGCCGCCACCACACTGTGCCGTACGGCCTCCGGCGGGATCCGCAAGGACGCCCCGCTGTACCCGGTGGGCGAGGACATCACGTTCGTCGCCTCCTCACCGCAGGCCCGCAGCCTCGTCACCGGCCGGTCCCTGCTGGAACCCGACCTCGCCCGGGCGTCCGGCTGGCTGGCGCAGGACCCCGAACGCACCTCTCGGGTCGTGGAGTACGGCATCCACTCGCTGATCACGGTGCCGCTGCGGGTGGGCCCCGTGAAGCTCGGCGTGGTCAACTTCTGGCGCTCCGACCAGCCCGAGCCGTTCGACCAGGAGGACCTCGCCCTCGCCGAGGAGCTGGTCACGCGGGCCGCGGTCTCCATCGACAACGCCCGCCGCTATGCGCGCGAGCACCTGATGGCGGAGACGCTGCAGCGCAGTCTGCTGCCGCGCAGCCTGCCCGAGCAGGACGCCCTGGACATCGCCTACCGGTATCTGCCCGCCCAGGCGGGCGTGGGCGGGGACTGGTTCGACGTCCTGCCGCTGTCCGGCGCCCGCGTCGCCGTCGTGGTCGGCGACGTGGTCGGCCACGGGCTGCACGCCGCGGCCACGATGGGCCGGCTGCGGACCGCGGTGCACAACTTCTCGGCGCTGGACCTACCGCCCGACGAGATCCTCGCGCTGCTCGACGAACTGGTCGGCCGGATCGACCAGGACGAGGCGGCCGCGGACAGCGGTGCCGCGATCACCGGCGCCACCTGCTTGTACGCGATCCACGACCCGGTCTCGCGGCGCTGCACCGTCGCGCGGGCCGGCCATCCGCCGCCGGCCGTGGTCCGTCCCGACGGCCGCGTCGAGTTCCCCGAGGTGCCGGCCGGCCCGCCGCTCGGACTGGGCGGACTCCCGTACGAGACGGCCGATCTCACGCTGGAGGAGGGCAGCCGGCTGGTGCTCTACACGGACGGGCTCGTCGAGGACCGGGAACGGGACATCGACGCCGGTCTCGAACTGCTGCGGGCCGCGCTCGCCGGGGCCGACCCCGCGCCGGAGGCGACCTGCCGGACCGTACTGGAGGCGCTGCTGCCCGCCCGGCCCGCCGACGACATCGCGCTGATCGTGGCCCGGGCCCGCGCGCTGCCCGCCGACCGGGTCGCCGAGTGGCCGGTGCCGTCCGATCCGGCGGCCGTCGGACAGGTCCGCGCCGCGGTCACCCGGCAGCTGGCCGCGTGGGGGCTCGAGGATCTGGAGTTCGCGACGGAGCTGATCCTCAGCGAGCTGGTCACCAACGCGGTCCGCTACGGCAGTGGCCCGATCGGGGTCCGGCTGCTGTACGACCGCAGCCTGATCTGCGAGGTCTCCGACACCAGCAGCACCTCGCCCCGGATGCGCCACGCCACCGCCACGGACGAGGGCGGACGGGGTCTCTTCCTCGTCGCGCAGCTCGCCGACCGCTGGGGCACCCGCTACACGCGCGGCGGCAAGGTCATCTGGGCGGAGCAGTCCCTGCCCTGAGGCGGCACGGGCCGGCGCGTGTCGGCGCGGGCCGGACGGGAACTCGACCGGCCCGTACACGTCGGCGGCGCACAAGGAGGCCGTGGTGTCCGAGTTCGAGATGGCGAAGGCGGTGGCGGCACCGGCGCAGACGGTGTTCGCGGAGGTCAGCGACCTGGGCGAGATCAGCCGGTGGATGTCGCCGTCGTTCCGCTTCCGGGTGGAGGAACCGCCGGCCGTCACGGTGGTCGAGCCGCCGGAGCACCGGGGTGAACCGGCCCTCGTCCGGGTCGCCCAGGACCAGATGCGTGTCGAGTGGGGGACCCGGGAGACCGGTGACTACGCCGGGTGGCTCCAGGTGGCGGGGACGGGGGAGGCGCCCAGCGAGGTGACCATCCACCTCTCGTTCTTCGGCGAGGAGCCGCCGCGGCAGCAGGTGGAGGACGCCCTGCGGCACAGCCTGGACCGGCTGGGCGAGCTCGTCGAACAGGGAGCACGCGAGGCCTGAGGCACATGAACGCACACGGCCGGCACCGTCGTCCCGACCCCCCGGCGGACCGCCGGGTCGTCGAACGTCTGGTCCCCTCCTGGCTGCGGGAGACCGAGCGGTACGACGCCGAGGCCGCGCGGGAGGCCCGCAGCGGGTGGGAACGCGGAGCGCTGCCGCCGGACGCGGCGCAGGACCTCGCGAACTGGGTCACCGCCCGGGTCACGGACACCGGCTTCAACGAGGACGAGGGACCCTTCGTAGACGGACCCGTCCGTATCACCCCGGCCGACAAGGAGTCCGTCCATCGCTGGCTCGCCGCGCAGGGGCATCCCGTGTGACCGATGACCGTCCGCCCGCGGCGGCCGTCCGCGGCGGCCGTCAGCCGTCCGACGCGGCCTCGGGGTCCCGGTCGGAAGCGGGCCAGAAGTACGGCAGGTCGTCCGGTACGTCGGAGAATGCGGGCCGGTAGAAATCCGGATCCTTGCGCACGAGCGCCGACCGGTGGCTCACATGCAGCGCGGGGTCGCCCAGCCAGGGCGGCAGCTCGCCCGCGGCGGCCAGTTTCTCCTGTGTGCGCACCTGCTGCACTCCCGGCCGGTGCGTCGCGAGGTCGGCCACCAGTTTGGCCGCGCAGCTGTCCTGGTGCCCCTGGTCGCGCCAGACCCGGCACATCTCCAGGCCGTAGCGGACCAGGGCCTCCTCGTAGCCCTTCCACATCCGTACGGCCGGATGACGGCGCCAGCCGTAGCCCGGCACCGTCAGTCCGCGGAGCACCTGGAGGGTCTCCACCCGCTGTTTGCCCAGCCGGCGCCGGTCGAGAGCCCGGGCCGACTCCGTGAAGTCGGCATGGGTGAGGAATGTCTGCATGGTGTTGTCCGTACCGCGCCGTCCGGATCGTGAAGCGTCATCAGGGTGCCGTGTCGCCCTGGTCCGCGCCACGGTCCCCCTTGCGGTCGCGGTGGGTCAGCAGGGACTGCAGACCGGCCAGACGGGGCGCCGTGTGCCTGCGGAGCGCGGCCCGGGCGGCGTTGGCGCCGGGCGCCCCGTGCACACCGCCGCCGGGGTGGGCGCTCGCGGAGGCCAGGTAGAGGTTCTTCACGGGTGTCTCCGGTCGTCCCGTGCCCGGGAGGGGCCGGAAGAAGAGCTGCTGGTGCAGGGCGGTGGTGCCGCCGTTGATGGCGCCACCGTGCAGGTTGGCGTCCATGGCCTGGAGCGTCGGCGGGGCGAGGACGCGGCGGGCGCGGATCCGGGAGCGGAACCCCGGGGCGAACCGCTCGACCTGCTGCTCGACCCGGTCGGCGAACACCTCCTGCTCCTTGTGGTCCCACACCCCCGTAAGCCCCTCCTCGCCGGCGTCGCCCACGACCTCGTGGGGCACATGGGTGTACGCCCACGCGGATTCGGTGCCCTCGGGCGAGCGGGTGGGGTCGGCGGTGGTCATCTGCCCGAACAGCGCGAAGGGCCGGTCCGGTACCTGGCGCATGGCGACCTGGGCGGCGAACCGGGTCAGCTCGTCGACCCCGTCCGCCAGGTGCACCGTGCCCGCCGCCGCGGCCCCGGCGGCCTGCCAGGGGACGGGGCCGTCGAGCGCCCAGTCGACCTTGAAGGTGGCGAAGTCCCACTGGAAGCGCCGCACATCGTCCAGGACCTGGGCGGGCAGCCGGTCGCGGTCCACCAGCCCGCCGTACAGGGCGGGGGCGGAGACGTCCGCGAGGACGGCGCGGCGGGCGGGCACCGGCTCACCGTCGGCGGTCCAGACCCCGAGGGCCCTGCCCTGCCGGACCTCGACGCGTACGACCCGCGTCCCGCACCGCAGGACGCCGCCGCGTTCCCGCAGCCGCCCGACCAGCGCGGCGGTGAGGGCGCCCGAGCCGCCCTCGGGCACCGGGAAGCCGTACGTCTGGCCCAGCATGGACATCAGCCAGCCGAACCCTCCGCTGCCCGCGGCCTCGGGCGCGAGGTCGGCGTGCAGGGCGTTGCCCGCCAGCAGCAGCCGGCCGCCCTCGCCGCGGAACTCCTCCTCGCCCAGCCGGCGCACCGGCAGCACCAGCGACCGGGCCAGCCGCAGGCCACCGGCGGCGCGGAGCCGGGCGGCGAGTCTCGCCGTCGCCCTGACCGGCGGGAACGGCGTGAACAGCGCGTTCAGCAGGTCGGGGCGCAGCCGCTCCCAGATGTCGTGCAGATCGCGCCATGCGGCGCCGTCACCGGCGGCGAAGGCGTCGAGTGAGGCGGCCGTGTCGTCGACGTCGCGCCCGAGCACGGCGCAGCGGCCGTCGGACAGGGGGTGGGCGAGGACGCGCGGCGCATGGCTCCAGCGCAGGCCGTGGCGGTCCAGGCGGAGCCGGGAGAGCACCGGGGACGCGGCGGCCAGCGGGTAGAAGGCGCTGAAGAGGTCGCTGGTGAAGCCGGGGTGCACGCCGTCGTCGTGGCGGACGGCACCTCCGGGTTCGTCCTGTTCTTCCAGTACCTCGACGCTCCAGCCCTCGTCGGCCAGGAGATTGGCCGCGACGAGACCGTTCGGGCCGGCCCCGATCACCACGGCATCCGGCATGGTCGCCTCCTGTTCAGCTGTCCGGACGGCAGATGCACGGGGGTCATGGGGCCGGTCACGAGGTCCGTTCCCGTTCCGGTGCGGCCGCCGCCGCACCGCCGGTCGTGCGGGGCGCGCTCTCGCAGACGTCGGCCAGGCGCTTCAGCATGGCGCGGTGCCGGATCTGGATGACCGCCTCCATCGCGACGTTGTGCAGCATCCCGCCGACGCCGCTCAGCGGGTGCTCGTCGATGAGGACGAGGGTGTCCTCGCCCCACGGGCGCACCTCGATGACGATCCGCGCCGTGCCGAGGGGCCCCGCATGGGCCTCCAGCCCCAGCTCCCGCCCCTCCTCGCAGTACCGCACGACCGTCCGGTTCTCCAGGGTGAGGGGACCGATCCGGATCTCGTAGTGGATCGCGGAGCCCACCTCGGGCCACTGTCCGTGCTCCGGACGGGAGACGGAGGTTCCCACGACCCATTCCGCGTAGCGGGTGCCATCGGCCAGCACGGACCAGACGTGGTGCGGACTGCACTTGATCAGTCGGTGGCGAACTGCCACGGTGCCTCCTCGGGCGCGCCCTGCGGGTAAGGGAATCGGCGGGCCGGGTTCCCCGCGGTCCGGGTTCTCAACCGGCCGGCCGCCCGGCTGCCGTCCGTCCGGCGTCCGTCCGGCTACCGTCCGTCAGCGGTGCCCGCCCCGTGGTCCGCGTCGCCGCCGGGGCCGAGCAGGCCGGTGGGCCGGAGCGGATCCCGGGCGGCCAGCCGGGGCAGTTCCCGGCGGGCCACGCGCAGGACGAGGGGCGGCACCGCGGCGCGCAACGCCTGTACGGCGACGAGCCACCCCGGCACGTACACCGAGGTGCGCCGCCGCTCCACGGCGCGCACCAGCCGGGCGGCGACCGTCCCCACCGGGAGCACGCGGTCGGCGGGCGGCGGCATGAGCCCGCGCAGCGTGCGCATGACCGGGTAGCGGTCGGCGTCGCGGATCATGTCGGTGTCGGTCCAGCCGGGGTAGGCGATGCCCACGGCGACCCCCTCGTGGGCCAGTTCGGCCCGCAGCGCGTGGGCGAAGGCCTCCACGCCCGCCTTGGCCGCGCAGTAGGCGCTCATCATCGGCGCCGCGCCCAGGGACGCCAGGGAGGCGACCTGGAGGAAGTAGCCCGCCGTGGCCCGCAGATCGGGCAGGAACGTGCGGGCGGTGACCGCGCTGCCCACCAGATCGACCTCGACCGCCCGGCGCCAGGACGCCATGTCCACGTCCGCGAAGAGACCGCCCTCGGCGACCCCGGCGTTGGCGACGACGACCGACGGCGCGCCCAGGCGTGCGCGCACCTGCCGGCCGACGTGCTCCATGGCCGTCCCGTCGGTGACGTCGACCTCGAAGGCGGCCGCCCGGGTCGGCAGGACGGCCGCCAGGCTCTCCAGCCGGTCCTTCTCGTGTCCCAGGAGGGCGACCTTGACGCCACGGCGGGCCAGCTCGCCCGCCAGTGCGGCGCCCAGTCCCCGTGCGGCGCCGGTCACCACCGCGGTGCGGTCCGGCAGCGGGCCGTACTTCATGGGCGCTCCCTTCCGGTCCGGTCACCTCCATGGGTTCCGCGTCCGGCCCTGTCCGAACACGCCCCGTCCGAACACGCCCCGTCGGCCCGCGCGCGTGTGGCGGCGGCCCGGCCCGGGCACTCGGGCCGCACCGGGCCACGGCCCGTGAGCCCGTACTGCCGCGAACGACGCGTTCCGACCCCCGACGGAGGTTCTCCATGACGGCCAGCGACCGGCCCTACGACGACCAGGACGAGGTGCCCCTCAAGGGGTACGCCGTGCTCGCGGCGACCTTCGCGACGGGTGTCACCCTGTTCGCCGTGACCGCGCGCCGCCGTGGCGTAAGGCTGCCCGAACGCGTTCCGCCGTGGGACCTGGCGCTGCTGGGCACCGCGACCTTCAAGGCGTCGCGGCTGCTCACCAAGGACAAGATCACCAGCTTTCTGCGGGCGCCCTTCACCCGCCGGGAGACCGACGGCACGGCGGGCGAGGTGCAGGACCAGCCGCGCGGCGTCGGTCTGCGGCGGGCCGTCGGCGACCTGGTCGCCTGCCCGTTCTGCACCTCCGCGTGGGTGGCCGGCACGCTGGTCGGCGGGTACGCCGTCGCGCCGAGGGCGGCCCGGCTGGTCTGCGCGGGTCTCAGTGCGGTGACGATGGCCGACTTCCTCCAGTACGCGTGGACCTGGACGGAGCAGACGGAGAACCACGAGGACGAGGAGTGAGGGAGCCGTCCGCCACTCAGCCCTTCGCCCTCACGCCCCCGCGGCCGGTCCTGTCTCGACAGGAGCGTTGTGGGTACCCGGCGCCGTACGGGGCTGTGGTCGCTCCCCGCAATCCGTCACCCGCCCCGTCAGACCTGTCAGCCCCATCAGCATCCACCACCATCCGTCTCGGCGATCGGAGTCTCGTCATGACGCAGAACGCGGATGATGCAGCTCTGAACACGGGGGCCGGTCCGCGTGATCGTGATCTGCCTCCGCTCGGTCTGCACACCGCCCCCATGAACGGACGCGGCCTGCACGAGCAGGAGCTGCCCCGCGACCGTAACCAGGCGATCCTCGAAGCGGCCAAACAGGTCGGATCGCTGCTGAAACGCAGGGAGCACCCGTTCGCGCTGGCGGGCAGCGTCGCCGTGTACGCGCACGGCGGCAGCGGGAACCTCCAGCACGACGTGGACTTCTGCGTCCTGCCCGAGGACGCGGAAGCGGTGGCCGCCACCCTGCACGAGGCCGGCCTGCTGGTCTACACACCGCCCGAGGACTGGCTGCTGAAGGCCAAGTGCCTCGGCCAGGACGTGGACGTCATCTTCGAACTGGCGCACCAGCCGGTCACCACGGAGATGCTCGACCGGGCCCATGAACTGCCCGTCGACTCGGTCCGTATGCCGGTCCTGGCGCCCACCGATCTGATGAAGAGCCTGCTCGGCGCATTCTCCGAGCACTACTGCGACTTCGGCGCGGTCCTGCCGATCGCGCGGGCCCTGCGCGAGAAGATCGACTGGTCGGAGGTCCGGCGCGACTGCGGCGCGGCGCCCATGCCCGCCGCCTTCCTGTTCCTCCTGGAGCGTCTGGACGTCATCGCCCCGCACGAGGAGCACTGATGAACGAGCACAGCACACATCCGGCGGACGACGCGTCCCCGGCCCAGAACATCGAGTACCGCGTCGCCCACCTGCAGGACCGTCTGACCAAGGGAGAGGCCGCCGAGCAGGGGGTGCGGGTGGAGGCCCGCGGCCCGGCCGTGCTCCTCACCGGCACCGTGCCCTCGGCGCAGTGCCGGGACCAGGTCCTGCGGGCTGCCGAGGAGGAGCTCGCCGGGTTCCCGTTCCACAGCGACATCGTGATCGCGGGTACGGACTCGCCCGACCACGCGGAGGAGCTCGCATGATCAGGGTGGCAGCCGTGGGGGACATCCACATGGGGCCCGAGAGCCAGGGAGTGCTCAGGCCCGCGTTCGACACCCTGCCCGAGTGTGCCGACGTCCTGCTGCTGGCGGGCGATCTCACCCGGCACGGCACGGTGGAGGAGGCGCGCGTCGTGGCGGACGAGATCCGGGGCCTGGCGGTGCCCGTCGTCGCCGTCCTCGGCAACCACGACCACCACGACGACCGGCCCGACGAGGTCGCCGCGCTCCTCGAGGACGCGGGCGCCCAGGTTCTGGAGGGGCGGGGAACCGTCGTCGACACCGCCGGAGGGCGGATCGGCGTGGCCGGCACCAAGGGGTTCGGGGGCGGCTTCGTGGGCCGCAGCGCCGGGGAGTTCGGCGAGCCGGTCATGAAGGAGTTCGTCCGGTACTCGCGCCACTGCGCCGACGGGCTGCGCCGGTCCCTGGAGGAACTGGGCGGGCAGGACTGCGACGTACGCGTCGCCCTCACCCACTTCTCCCCCGTGGCCGAGACCCTGGCCGGCGAACCGCTGGAGATCTATCCGTTCCTCGGCACCTATCTGCTGGCGGAGGCGATCGACACCGCGGGCGCGGACCTCGCCGTCCACGGGCACGCCCACGCCGGTTCGGAGCACGGGATCACGAGCGGCGGCGTCCGGGTGCGCAACGTGGCCCAGCCCGTCATCAAGCGCGCCTTCAACGTGTACCACGTGCAGGGCCGGGAGCCCGCCGGGGCCGGAGCCGGTGCCGGGGACGAGCGGCGGCCCGCCGACGTGCCGTCACCGGGGTACATGACGTAAGGGCGGAACGGCTCCTCGTACGCCTCGCCCGTCGAGCCCGGTCCGTCCTCGCGTCCTCGCGTCCTCGCGTCCGCGCGGCGCGCGGGCGGAGGACGGAGGACGGACCGGCGAATGCGAGACTGGCGGGATGGAAGAACGTGAATTCGTCAGATCGGGTCAGTGGGCGTCCGTCGTCGGACTCGGCACCTGGCAACTGGGCGCCGACTGGGGCGACGTGGACGACAGGGAAGCCCAGTCGGTGCTGGAGGCGGCGGCCGAGTCCGGGGTGACCTTCTTCGACACGGCCGACGTGTACGGCGACGGGCGCAGCGAGCAGACCATCGCCGGGTTCCTGCGGAGCCGGCAGGACCTGCATGTGCTGGTCGCCACGAAGATGGGCCGCCGGGTCGAGCAGATCCCGCAGAACTATGTCCTGGAGAACTTTCGCGCCTGGAACGACCGTTCCCGGCGCAACCTCGGTGTCGACTGCATCGACTTGGTGCAGCTGCACTGCCCGCCGACGCCCGTCTACTCCTCGGACGAGGTGTTCGACGCCCTGGACACGCTGGTCGAGGGCGAGTGCGTCGGCGCGTACGGCGTCAGCGTGGAGACCTGCGCGGAGGCGCTGGCCGCGATCGAGCGGCCGAACGTGGCGAGTGTGCAGATCATCCTCAACCCGTTCCGCATGAAGCCGCTGCTGGAGGTGCTCCCGGCGGCCCGCGAGGCGGGCGTGGGCATCATCGCGCGCGTGCCGCTGGCCTCCGGTCTGCTGTCGGGCAAGTACACGAAGGCGACGGTCTTCCCCGAGAACGACCACCGGTCGTTCAACCGGCACGGTGAGGCCTTCGACCAGGGCGAGACCTTCTCCGGCGTCGACTACGCGACGGGCGTCGAGGCGGCCGCCGAGTTCTCCGCGCTCGTCCCGGAGGGGTACACCCCGGCCCAGCTGGCGCTCCGCTGGATCGTCCAGCAGCCGGGCGTCACCACCGTCATCCCCGGCGCCCGCTCGCCCGAGCAGGCCCGGGCCAACGCGGCCGCCGCCAAGCTGCCGCCGCTGTCCGACGAGACGCTCACCGCGATCCGCGACCTGTACGACCGGCGGATCAAGGACCAGGTCGAGGGCCGCTGGTAGGCGTAGGCGCACCACCGGTCGTACCACCGTGACGACACAGCTCAGGAGCAGCCCGAGTGGCTGCTCCTGAGCTGTCTCCGGCCGCTCCCGGAGGTCACATCCGTCCGCCGATCCACCGCGCGACGGGACCGTACGTGTGGCGCTCCGCGCGGCGGCCCGCCGCGTAGGACGCGGCGGTCAGCGCGGTGAGGCCCGCGCCGACGCCCGCGGCGACGAGCTTGCGGTGCATGACCACCGTCCAGGCCGTCCTCGCGGTGGCCGCCACCTGGCCCGAGGCGGTGACGATCGCCTGACGTCCCGTCTCGACGCCCTTGACCGCCGCCTGGACGGCCCCGGACGTCACGTCGGCCGTCCGTCCGGCGGCGGCCGACGTGGCGGACCCGGCCGCTGACGTCGCGTCATCCGCCGTCCGCCCGGCGGTCTTCGCGGACTGCGCGGCGGGAGCCGTCGCCTTCTCCGCGGCCCGCTGGCCCCTGGCTGCGGCCGCGCGCGGGGACGCGGTCTTCCGGCTCGTGTTCTCGTTCGTTCCACTCATGGGAACCGCTTTGCCGTTCGAGTGAACGGCAAACGCCATGTGCTCGTTCACCCGTTCGCCTCACGGTGTGCGACGAACGCCGCGCCTCGCCCTCACTCCCCGTACACATCCGGCGTCTCCCGCGTGCCGGTCCGTGTCGGCTGCCGCAGCCTGGATACGCGACCCGACAGCATCCTGTCCCCCCGCGGAAGGCCATCGAACTCCATGGGCAGCCAACCTCACGACGCCACCCCGGGCGGCGCCGGCGCCTCCGTCCCGGCGGAAACGACGGAAAGCGCGGAAAGTCATCACTCCGACGTGACGCTCCGCGTCAACGGCACCTCCCGGACCCTGACCCTCGACCACCGGCGCGCGCTGCTGGACGTCCTGCGCGAGGACCTGGACCTCACGGGCGCCAAGAAGGGCTGCGACCACGGCCAGTGCGGTGCCTGCACGGTGCTGGTCGACGGCCGCCGGGTCAACAGCTGTCTCCTGCTCGCGGTCTCGCTCGACGGCCGCGAGGTCGTCACCGTGGAGGGGCTGGGCGACGGCGACGGGGAGGTGCACCCCCTCCAGCAGGCCTTCCTCGACCGCGACGCCTTCCAGTGCGGTTACTGCACCCCGGGACAGATCTGTTCCGCACTGGGCGCGGTCGACGAGGCGGCGATGGGCCACCCGTCGCACGTCACGGACCCCGGCAGGCCGTCGGGCCGGCCGATGCCGCTCGACCGGGACGAGATCCGTGAGCGGCTGAGCGGCAACCTGTGCCGCTGCGGCGCCTATCCGCACATCGTCGACGCCGTGGAGGACGTGATCCGGTGAAACCCTTCGCCTATGTACGCGCCGGGAGTGTCGAGGAGGCGGCCGAGGCGTACGCGACCCGCCCCGGCGCCCGTTACCTCGGCGGCGGCACCAACCTCGTCGACCTGATGAAACTGGGCGTGGAGGAACCCCGCGCCCTCATCGACGTCAGCCGGCTGCCCCTGGACACGGTGACGGAGCTGCCCGACGGTTCGCTGCGCATCGGGGCCACGGTCCGCAACAGCGACGCCGCCGCCCACCCGGCCGTCCGCGACCGCTGGCCCGCCCTGTCCCAGGCACTGCTCGCGGGCGCCTCCGGGCAGCTGCGCAACACGGCGACGACGGGCGGCAACCTGCTCCAGCGCACGCGCTGCCCGTACTTCCAGGACGTCACCAAGCCCTGCAACAAGCGGCAGCCCGGCAGCGGCTGCGGCGCCCTCGACGGGGTCCACCGCGACCACGCGGTCCTCGGGCACTCCGAGACCTGCGTCGCCACCCACCCGTCCGACATGGCGGTGGCCCTCGCGGCCCTCGACGCCCGGATCGAGCTGTACGGGGCCGACGGGGTCCGCAGTGTGCCCGCGGACCGCTTCCACCGGCTGCCCGGCGACCGCCCGGAGCGGGACACCGAGATCCGCCCCGGCGAACTCGTCACGGGCGTGGTGCTGCCGGCGGCCACGGCCGGTCTGCCGTCCCTGTATCGCAAGGCCCGCGACCGCGCCTCGTACGCGTTCGCCCTCGCCTCCGTCGCCGCCGTCCTGCGCGTCGAGGGAGGGGTGGTCCAGCAGGTGGGGATCGCCTTCGGCGCGCTGGCGCACCGGCCGTGGCGGGCCGAGCGGGCCGAGGCGGCGCTCCTGGGCGCGGCCCCCACGAGGGCCGCCTTCGAGCACGCCCTCGACCTGGAGCTGGAGGCCGCCCGGCCGCTGCGGGACAACGCCTACAAGGTGCCCCTGGCCCGCAACATCGGTGTGGACGTCCTGACCCGCCTGGCCCCGCCCGCCGCGACCGACCTGACCTGACCCCGACGCCGGCACGCCTCAAGGGCGAAGGAGAACCACATGACCGACTCCCCGGCCGACCCCATGGCCGAGCCTCACACCGCCACCGGTGCCCCCGCCGAGCGCCGGGAAGGGCGGCAGAAAGTGACCGGCGCCGCCCGCTACGCCGCCGAGCACCCGCTGCCCGGACGGGCCCACGGATGGCCGTTGCAGGCGGCGGTCGCCCGCGGCCGGGTCCGCCGCGTCGACGCCTCGGGCGCCCTGGAGATGCCGGGCGTCCTCACCGTGCTCACCCACGAGAACGCGCCCCGGCTGAACGAGCCGGACGACCCCATGCTCGCCGTCCTGCAGGACGCCCGGGTGCCGCACCGCGGCTGGCAGGTGGCCCTGGTCGTCGCCGAGACCCTGGAGCAGGCACGCGCCGGTGCCGCGGCGGTCCGCGTCGACTACGAGACCGAGGCCCACGACGTCACCCTCACCGAGGACCATCCCGCCGCGTACGTCCCCGACGAGGCCAACGGCGGGCAGCCCGGCACGCGGGAACGCGGCAACCCGGAGGCCGACTTCGACTCCGCGCCCGTCAAGGTCGACGCCGTCTACCGGGTGCCGCCCCTCCACAACCACCCGATGGAGCCCCACGCGTCCACCGCCCGCTTCGACGGCGACCGGCTCATCGTGCACACCTCCAGCCAGGGCGGCACGACCGTCCGGCAGACCCTCGCCGCGCTGTTCGGGCTGCCCGAGGAGCGGATCACCGTCTCCGCCGAGCACGTGGGCGGCGGGTTCGGGTCGAAGGGGACACCGCGCCCGGACGTGGTGCTGGCCGTGATGGCCGCCCGGGAGACCGGCCGGCCCGTCACCGTCGCCCTGCCTCGCGCCCAGCTCGCCACCGTCGTCGGGCATCGGGCCCCCACCCTGCAGCGGCTGCGCCTCGGCGCCGGGCGGGACGGCCGTCTCACCTCCCTCATCCACGAGGTCACGACCCACACCTCGCACGTCAAGGAGTTCGTGGAGCAGGCCGCCGTCCCCTCGCGCGTCATGTACGCCTCACCCCACAGCCGGACCCTGCACCGGGTGACCCCGCTGGACGTACCGAGCCCGTCCTGGATGCGGGCGCCCGGCGAGGCCCCGGGGATGTACGCCCTGGAGTCGGCCATGGACGAGCTGGCCGACGCGCTCGGCATGGACCCGGTCGAGCTGCGGATCGTCAACGACACGGACCACGAGCCGGACAGCGGCGATCCGTTCAGCAGCAGGCACCTGGTGGAGTGCCTGCGGGAGGGCGCCCGCCGCTTCGACTGGGCCGGCCGCGCCACCCGGGCGCGGGCCGCCACGGGGAACGTGCTGGTGGGGTCGGGCGTGGCCGCGGCCACCTATCCCGTGATGGTGTCGCCGTCCACCGCGTCCGCGCACGCCCTGCCCGACGGCACCTTCGTCGTACGGGTCAACGCCGCCGACATCGGTACGGGCGCCCGCACCGTGCTCGCCCAGGTCGCCGCCGACGCCCTCGGCGTCCCGCTGGCGGACGTCCGCACGGAGGTGGGCAACAGCGATCTGCCCGCCGCTCCCCTGGCCGGCGGGTCGTCCGGCACGGCGTCCTGGGGCTGGGCCGTGCACGAGGCGTGCACGGAGCTGAAGGACCGGCTGGCCGCCCACGCCGGGCCCCTCCCGGCGGACGGACTGGACGCCCACGCCGACACCAGCGGCACGGCCGACGCGGACAGCCCCTACGCCCGGCACTCCTTCGGCGCCCATTTCGCCGAGGTCGCCGTCGACACGGTCACCGGCGAGGTGCGGGTCCGCCGGCTGCTGAGCGTGTTCGCCGCCGGCCGCATCCTGAACGCCCGCACCGCGCGCTCCCAGTTCATCGGCGGCATGACCATGGGGCTGGGCATGGCGCTGACCGAGAGCAGCACGATGGACGCCGCCTTCGGGGACTTCGCCGAGCGCGACCTGGCCTCGTACCACGTGCCCGTCCACGCCGACGTGCCCGCGATCGAGGCGCACTGGATCGAGGAGGACGATCCGCACCTCAACCCCATGGGGAGCAAGGGGATCGGCGAGATCGGCATCGTCGGCACGGCCGCGGCCATCGGCAACGCCGTCCATCACGCCACCGGGATCCGCTTCCGCGAGCTGCCGCTCACACCCGACAAGGTGCTGACCGCCCTCGGCGAGCGGCATCCCGTACGGCCCACTATGACCGCCTGACACACCCGTGTGGGGGGTTACGGGAACCCTCCCTTCGGGCTCTTGACGTGAGCGGACCATACTGGGAGGTGCACCCCGACTCCCATCTGCGCAGGTAGAACCATGGCGAAGTCCCCCGCTGCCCGTGCCACGGCTCCCGACAGCGTCTGGCTGGCGCGCGGGCGTCACACGGGCACCACCCCCGCCGAGGAGCTGATCCGCCACCGTCTGGCGGAGCTGAAGAGCACCGAGGCGATCCAGGACCATCTGGAGTTCGACGGCCCCGACGACGACTCCGACTCCGGCCGGCGCGCCTTCGAGGCGCGCTGGCTGGTCGCCGGCGACGTCGTGGTCCGTGCACGCATGACCGTCGGCCCGCCGGACGGCAGGGACGGCGCACAGGAGTGGGTGCTCGCGGCGGAGGCGGAGCGTCCCTGGGAGCTCGGCTGGCCGTCTCCCGCCACCGTCTTCTGGCCCGAGGACGAGTACGTCGCCTGGGACCAGGACGTGGTCCCGGGTCTCCGCTTCCGTACGACGAATCCGCTGCCCACGGACGACAAGGAGCTGCGGCGCCTGCTCAGGGACTGTGTCCGGCGCAGCGGGAGCATCCATGTCGTCGTCCACGAGGCCATGACCCCGGACGAGCGCGGACGACGCCCCCTGACGCCGCTGCTGCCGCCGAGTCTGCGCCACCGCGTGGTGGAGCACCGGGCCGCGCCGGACCAGTTCCAGATCGTCAACTGGGTGCTCGACGACCTGGGCGCGCGGGTGCCGCGCGGCGGCGCCGTCGTGCTGCCGAGCACGCCCCCGCGCCCCGGCTACGACGCCGGCGACTTCGCGGTCCGCACGGTGTTCCTCGACGGTTCGGAGCCGGCCGAGCTCATCGACACGGTGCTGCGGTACGCCGCGCTGCCCCGGCCGCTGCCGGAGTGGGCCGAGGAGGCCGTCACCGGGCTGCGCGAGCAGTGGCACCTGATGACCCTCGAGGAGGAACTGGCCCAGGCCCGCGCCCTGGTGGCCACGTACGCGGAGGCCCTGGAGGCCATGACGAAGTCCCGGGACCTCTACCGCGAGGCCGCCGAACGCGCGCACGAGGCGCTGAGCGCCTACCGGGAGGGCAACGGCACGCTGCCCGCGCCGCGCGAGGAACCCCGTCCGCGTGAACGTTTCTCTCTGCGCGCGCTGACGAAGCCGCTGGAGCGCGCACGGGCCGGGCTGCTCGCCGCTTCCTCCGAGTCGAGATCCGAGACCGAGCCCGAGACCGTCCCCGCACCCGCGTCCGCACCCAAGCCGGAGGCCGAGACCGAACCCGATCGCGAGGGCGTCAAGGAGAGCACGTAACATGGGCCGTCTGGGTTCCCTGGCCATAAAAGTGGTTTATGAGGTCATAGGGCCGACCCTCGTACCAGCTTAGGGTTACCTTAGTTTAGGGTTGCCTACGAGTCGTTCATCACCGCTCGAAGGGAACCTGATCATGCCCCGCCCCCTGCGGGTAGCCATTGTCGGAGCCGGCCCCGCCGGGATCTATGCCGCCGACGCGCTGCTGAAGTCCGACGTGGCCGCCGAGCCCGGCGTGTCCATCGACCTCTTCGAGCGGATGCCCGCGCCGTTCGGACTGATCCGCTACGGCGTGGCCCCGGACCACCCGCGCATCAAGGGCATCATCACCGCCCTGCACCAGGTGCTCGACAAGCCGCAGATCCGTCTCTTCGGCAATGTGGACTACCCGCGCGACATCAACCTCGACGATCTGCGCGCCTTCTACGACGCGGTGATCTTCTCCACCGGCGCCACGGCCGACCGCGCGCTGGACATCCCCGGCATCGACCTGGACGGCTCCTACGGCGCCGCCGACTTCGTCTCCTGGTACGACGGCCACCCCGACGTCCCGCGGACCTGGCCGCTCGAGGCCGAGAAGGTCGCCGTCCTCGGCGTCGGCAACGTCGCGCTCGACGTGGCCCGCGTCCTCGCCAAGACGGCGGACGAGCTGCTGCCGACCGAGATCCCGCCGAACGTGTACGAGGGCCTGAAGGCGAACAAGGCCCTCGAGATCCACGTCTTCGGCCGCCGCGGGCCGGCGCAGGCGAAGTTCAGCCCGATGGAGCTGCGGGAGCTGGACCACTCCCCCAACATCGAGGTCATCGTCGACCCCGAGGACATCGACTACGACGAGGGCTCGATCGAGACCCGGCGCGGCAACAAGCAGGCCGACATGGTCGCCAAGACCCTGGAGAACTGGGCGATCCGCGACGTCGGCGACCGGCCGCACAAGCTGTTCCTGCACTTCTTCGAGTCGCCCGCCGAGATCCTCGGCGAGGACGGCAAGGTCGTCGGCCTGCGCACCGAGCGCACCGAGCTGGACGGCACCGGCAACGTCAAGGGCACCGGCACCTTCAAGGACTGGGACGTCACCGCGGTCTACCGGGCCGTCGGCTACCTCTCCGACAAGCTGTCCAAGCTGCCCTGGGACGTCGCGTCGGGCACGGTGCCGGACGAGGGCGGCCGGGTGATCGAGGAGAGCGGCGCCCACCTCCAGTCGACGTACGTCACCGGCTGGATCCGCCGCGGTCCGGTGGGCCTCATCGGCCACACCAAGGGCGACGCCAACGAGACGGTCTCCAACCTGCTGGACGACTACGCGAACGGCCGTCTGCACACGCCCGCCTCGCCCGCCGAGGAGGCCGTGGACGCCTTCCTCGCCGAGCGGAACGTCCGCTTCACCACCTGGGAGGGCTGGTACAGGCTGGACGCCGCGGAGAAGGCGCTGGGCGAGCCCCAGGGCCGCGAGCGCGTGAAGCTCGTCGAGCGTGAGGACATGCTCCGGGAGAGCGGCGCGTAAGTCCTCCGGACGGACGCACACCCGGACACATTTCGTACGGCGGAAGGCGGGCCCCCTGACGAGGGGCCCGCCTTCCGCCGTACGGGTCGGGTGACGCCTTAGGCTGGCCGGATGGCCAAGTACTTCGACGTGCACCCGGACAACCCCCAGCAGCGCACCATCGGTCAGGTGGCCGACAGCATCCGTGAGGGGGCGCTCGTCGCGTACCCCACGGACTCCTGTTACGCCCTGGGGTGCCGGCTCGGCAGCCGTGACGGCATCGAGCGGATCCGGGCGATCCGCCACCTCGACGACCGGCACCACTTCACGCTCGTGTGCCAGAACTTCGCGCAGCTCGGGCACTTCGTACGCGTCGACAAGGACGTGTACCGGAGCGTCAAGGCCGCCACGCCCGGCAGTTACACCTTCATCCTGCCCGCGACGAAGGAGGTGCCGCGCCGGCTCCTGCACCCGAGGAAGAAGACCGTCGGCGTGCGCATCCCCGACCACACCGTGACCCAGGCTTTGCTCGCCGAACTCGGCGAACCACTGCTGTCCAGCACGCTGCTGCTGCCCGACGAGAAGGAGCCGCTGACCCAGGGCTGGGAGATCAAGGAGCGCCTCGACCACGTGGTGGACGCGGTGGTCGACTCCGGCGACTGCGGCACGGAGCCGACGACGGTCATCGACTTCTCCGAGGGCGAGCCCGAGATCGTACGCCGGGGGGCGGGCGACACCTCACGGTTCGAGTGAGGCCGGCGCCCGGCCTGCCGTAGGCCGCTCGTCTCAGGTCTGCCGCAGCGGCGCGTACGCGTCGGCGTCCAGACCGAACGTCCAGGCCACTCCCTCGCGGGCCGTGCGGGTGGCGGGCGGCACCCGGAGCCAGTACGTACGGCTCGTGCCGTCCGGCTCGGGCGTGGAGTTCACGACCTCGACCATCACCACGTCCTCGTCGCCGAGCAGGGGTATCCGCCAGAGCACGCCCGTCTCGTCGCGGTGCACCGGCTCCGCCCCGGACTCCTTCAGATACCGGTCGTAGCCGTAGTGCTCGAGCATCACACGGCGCAGTTCCGCGTTCTCCTCCTCCCGGACGCGCTCCGGTGTCAGCGTGCCCAGCTGGTCGAGGAACTCACCGGGCACGGGCATCCCGCGCCAGGCGTACAGGGCGAATCCGTCGCCGTAGGCGAGCGCGGGGCCGTCGCCGCGGTCCAGGCGGCCCGCCTCGTCACGGTGGAGCGAGACCGGCCGCTCGCTGACGACCGCCACCTTCTCGTACGGCCACCACCAGCCGGCCGTGCGGGCCACCTCGGCCAGTCCGTGCAGTCCGGACTCCGGGCCGGTACCGAAGGCGGACAGCCAGGCCGCGTCGTGCTGGCCGAGGACCGCGTCCAGCAGGAGCAGGCGGATCCCGGGCTCCTCCGCCCGACCGGAGGCCAGCGTCTCGACGACGCCCCTGCGGACGCGGTCGACGAGCGGGTGCGTGGCCTCCCACAGGTCGGCGCCCGTGGCGCGCCAGTGGCCGGCCCAGCCCACCGGCCCCAGCTCCTGGTGCAGGCGGTCGCGTTCGGCGGCGATCGGTGCGTTGCGGAGCGCGTCCCGTACGCTCGCTCCCGTGTCCGGCAGCGGTTCACCGGCCTCCGTCCGCTCCCCCGACAGCAGCCGTACCGCCTCCAGCGGTGAGCGGGCCCAGACGATGTGCCCGGGTTCCGCGAGTCCCGCCCGCCGGTAGGCGAGCCTGACGCCGGCCTCCGCCACCGCCCGCTCACCCGGTCCCGTGGCCGCCGCCACCGTCCGCCAGTCCGCCCGCTCCGACATACCGCTCTCCTCCTCGATCCCGATGTGCATGACCCTGTCTCCGCTGACGGGGCGTCAGTCCGCGACGATCCGCACCGAGCCCGGCACGTACTCGCGCTGCCGTACGACCCGGTACCAGCCCTTCGGCAGGGAGATCGCCGCGTGCTCCTCGTGCACCACCCGCGCGCCCTCGGGGACATGCAGCAGCATCGGCCCGAAGGCGCTCGCCTCGCGGATCAGCCGGCCCGGGCCCACCACGGCGTGCGCGTGCCCGGTGACCTCGCCGAGGGCGAGGACGAGCCGGCCGCGCGGGTCGCGCGGCTCCGACGGCGCGTCAGCGGCCTGCTCGGGCACGGCACTCTCCGCCAGCGGAACGATCAGGACGTCTCCTTGCCGGTACATGGGTCTCCCTCCGGTCGGGGCACGTGGTGTGCCATGTCGAGGACCGTAGAGGCAGGCACTGACAATCGCCCGGTGCGCGGGCCCGGCGCCCGTGTTGTCAGTGGGGCTTGGTACAACTCCCGTACTCGACGACACAGGACCACGGGACGAAGGAGCGGGCGCACATGACCACCGGGAACGACCTGCAGGAGTTGCACGACCTGCCCATCTTCCGCTTCCCCGCACGGGAGGACGGCCCCGTGGACGCCACCGGCCTGCCGGCGCCCGAGTCGGTGGCCTGGAAGATAGAGGTGGGGTCGCGCGACGGCCATGAGGAGTGGGAGGACGCCTTCGATCGGTTCCTCGCCGCCGTCGACACGACGCGGGTGCGCGCACTGATCGTGGGTTCCTGGGGCTCTCCGTCCCAGGTGGGCCCGCTGGACGCGATCGAGGCGCTGGTGGCCGCTCGTGACCGGCTGCCCGCCCTGCGGCGGTTGTTCCTCGGTGAGTTCGGCTTCGAGGAGAGCGAGATCTCCTGGATCGAGCAGGGCGATGTCACTCCGCTGCTGGAGGCCTTCGGGGAACTGGAGGACTTCGGTGTGCGCGGCGGCAACGGGCTGCGTATCGGCCCCCTGCGGCACGAGCGGCTGCGCAGGCTGAAGGCGGAGACCGGCGGCATGTCCGCCGAGACGGTCCGCGGGGTGGCCGCCTGCGACCTGCCCGCCCTGGAACACCTGGACCTCTGGCTGGGCACTCCGGACTACGGCGGTGACGCCGAGGTGACCGACCTGGCGCCGTTCCTGGCGGGCAGCCGGCTGCCCTCCCTGAAGTACCTCGCGCTGCGCAACAGCGAGATGCAGGACGACATCTGCGCGGCCCTCGCCTCCGCGCCGGTGGTGGCCCGTCTCGACGTCCTCGACGTGTCGATGGGGGTGCTGACGGACGACGGCGCCACCGCGCTGCTGACCGGCCAGCCGCTCACCCACCTGAAGTCGCTGGACATGCACCACAACTACCTCAGCGACGCGATGCGCACCCGGCTGCGGGACTCCCTGGAGCCGGCGGGCGTGGCGGTCGACACCGACCCCGGCCACGCGGAGGAGGACGAGGACGAGGAGGACGGCGAGGTCTGGCGCTACGTGGCGGTGGGTGAGTGACAGGACGGTCGCGCAGCTGGGCGGTCGTCGGGAACGGGGAGAACCGGCGGGTGGGGATGTTCGTCGAGGCGGCGCGGGCCGCCGGCCTCGGCACGCCCCGCGTCGTCGAGTGGCGCGACGTCCTGCGCGACGGCGGTCACACCTTCGCGGACGACGAGATCGTACGGCTGGACTCACCGGGCGAGAACGCGGAGGTGGACCGGCGCCTGCGCGGGGCCGTCGAGCCGACGCGCGTGGAGGGTTCCGCCCGCTGGTACGCCGGCTTCCTGGACGCCGTCCGCTCGCTGCGGGGCGGGATACGGCTCGACGACCCGGACGAGCTGGCCGTGCTGTTCGACAAGCGGCTGTGCCATGCCCGGATGGAGGCGGCGGACGTGCCGGTGCCGCCGTCGCCCACCTCGGGCGGGGCGCTGCCGGTGCGCGGCTGGGACGACGTACGGGCGGCGATGCGGGAGCACGGCATGCCGCGCGTCTTCGTGAAGCCGGCCCACGGCTCCTCCGCCTCCGGCGTGCTGGCCGTGGAGACGGCGGGCGGCGGGCGGATCAGGGCGACCACGTCGGTGGAGGTGACGCCGGGCGGGCTGCACAACTCGCTGCGGCTGCGCCGCTACACCGGCGAGCGCGAGATCGCCGCCATCGTGGACGCGCTGGCGCCCGACGGCCTGCACATCGAGCACTGGCTGCCGAAGGCCTCCACCGCCGACGGCAGGGTCGCCGACCTGCGGGTCGTGGTCGTGGCGGGCCGGGCCACCCACGCCGTCGTACGCACCAGCCGTTCCCCGCTGACCAACCTTCACCTGGGCGGGGCCCGGGGCGATCTGGCGGCGGCCGTCGCGGCCGCGGGCGAGCGGTGGACGCGGGCGCTGACCATCTGCGAGGAGGCCGCCGCCTGCTTCCCGCGCACGCTGTGCGTGGGCGTGGACCTGCTCCCGGCGACCGGCTGGCGGCAGTTCGCCGTCGGCGAGGTCAACGCCTTCGGCGACCTGCTGCCCCGGCTGACCGGCCTGCCGGGCGGGCCCGCGGAGGGCCTCACCACCTACGCGGCGCAGATCGCCGCCGCGCGAACGGCCGTGCCCCTGCCGTCACCGGCCTCACCGCCCGCGCGCCCGCACCACACCGAACCGAGGAACGACCATGCAAGCCTCTGAACCGCCGGCTCCCGACATGAACGAGGTGGTGGGCCGCGACGACCTGCTCCTGCTCACCCTCGACACCCTCCGCCACGACGTGGCGGTGGAGCTCGCCGCGGCCGGCCGCCTGCCGAACCTGACCGCCCATCTGCCGGGCGGCACCTGGGAAAAGCGGCACGCTCCCGGGAACTTCACCTACGCCTCGCACCAGGCGATGTTCGCGGGCTTCCTGCCGACTCCCGCGGCACCCGGACCGCACCCCCGGCTGTTCGCGGGACGGTTCGCCGGCAGCGAGACCACCGCCGGGCGCACCTTCGTCTTCGACACTCCCGACCTCGTGACGGCGCTCGCCGGACACGGCTACCGCACGGTGTGCGTCGGCGGTGTCGGCTTCTTCAACAAGCAGGGAGCGCTCGGCAACGTCCTGCCGGGCCTGTTCCAGGAGAGCCACTGGGCACCGGAGTTCTCCGTCGCGTCCCCGACCTCCTTCGAGGCACAGGTGGCGTGCGCCGAGCGGATCGTGGCCGGACTGCCCGCCGAACAGCGGCTGTTCCTGTTCCTCAACGCCTCCGCGCTGCACCAGCCCAACTGGTTCCACCTGCCGGGCGCCACCCGCGAGGCGGGCGACGGCCCGGAGACCCACGCGGCGGCACTGGAGTACATCGACCGGCACATCGGGCGGCTCTTCGCCGCGATGCGCTCGCGCCGCCGCTGCTTCGCCATCGTCTGCTCCGACCACGGGACCGCGTACGGAGACGACGGATACACGGGGCACCGCCTCGGCCACGAGTCCGTGTGGACCGTCCCCTACGCCCACTTCTTCCTGGAGCCGTCCGCATGACCGCCCCCGTCGTCAGCGCCCCTTCCGCCGGAACGCGGCCGCCCCGCCCGTACCAGCACTACGTCTACGCCTACCCCCACAAGACGGCCTACCGGCCCCTGGTCCCCACGCCCCGGCTCGCGGACCTCTGGTCCGGGGAGCCGAAGCAGGCCCTCTCGCTCTACGCGCACATACCCTTCTGCGAGGTGCGCTGCGGCTTCTGCAACCTGTTCACCCGGATCGGCGCCCCCGGCGACCTGACCCGCCGTTACCTGGACGCCCTGGAGCGGCAGGCGATCGCCGTCCGCGAGGCGCTCGGTGACACGGAGCCGGTGCGCTTCGCGAACGCCGCGTTCGGCGGCGGCACGCCGACCTTCCTGGAGGCCGCCGAGCTGGACCGGCTGTGCGACATCGCGGAGCGGCACATGGGCGCGGACCTGCGGGCGATCCCGCTGTCCGTGGAGGCCTCGCCCGCCACGGCGACGGCCGACCGGCTGGCCGTCCTGGCCGGACGGGGCACCACGCGGCTCAGCCTCGGGGTGCAGAGCTTCGTCGAGGAGGAGGCGCGGGCGGCCGTACGGCCCCAGCGGCGCGCCGACGTGGAGGCGGCCCTCGCGCGCGTCCGCGAGGCCGGCATCCCGGTGCTCAACATCGACCTGATCTACGGCATCGACGGGCAGACGGCGGCCAGTTGGCGGCTGTCCCTGGACGCGGCCCTCGCCTGGCGGCCGGAGGAGATCTACCTCTACCCGCTGTACGTCCGGCCGCTCACGGGCCTGGGCCGCCGCCGCACCGATCCGGAACCGGAGGCCGCCGACCGGGAGTGGGACGAGGAGCGGCTGCGCCGGTACCGCGAGGGCCGCGACCATCTGCTCGCCCACGGCTACGAACAGGTCTCGATGCGCATGTTCCGCCGCGCGGACGCCCCGCCGCAGGGACCGGACGACTACGCCTGCCAGACCGACGGCATGATCGGCCTGGGCTGCGGCGCCCGCTCGTACACGTCGCAGCTGCACTACTCGTTCGACTACGCGGTGGGCATGCCCGAGATCCGCTCCCTCATCGACGCGTACACCGCCACCGAGGACTTCGGCCGGGCCGTGCACGGCCGGGAGGTCGACGGCGACGAAGCGAGGCGCCGCCATCTGCTGCAGTCCCTGCTCCAGGCGGAGGGGCTGCCGGTCGACGACTACCGGCGGCGCTTCGGCTCCGGCCCCTACGACGACTTCCCGGCGGAGCTCGCGGCGCTGGACTCGCGCGGCTGGCTGGCGGAGCCGGAGGGACCGGGCTCCGGGCGGCTGCGGCTCTCCGCCGAGGGGCTGGCGCACTCGGACGCCATCGGCCCGGAGTTCTTCTCCCCCGCCGTACGGGCCGCGATGGCCGCGTACGAGCCGAAGTGACGGCGGCCGGGATGGACACGACGACGGACCTGACGATCCTGTACCGGGGGCCGCTCGCCTCCTGCGACTACGACTGCCCGTACTGCCCCTTCGCGAAGCGCCGCGACTCCCCGGAGCGGCTGCGCGCCGACCGCGCGGCCCTGGACCGGTTCACGGCCTGGGCCCGCACCGCCGGCACGGACCACCGGCTGTCGGTGCTCTTCACGCCCTGGGGCGAGGGACTGGTGCGCTCCTGGTACCGCCGGGCGCTGGTGGAGCTCTCGCACGAGCCGCACATCGACCGGGTGGCGATCCAGACCAATCTGAGCTGTCGCACCGAGTGGCTGACCGGGGCGGACCTGGACACGCTGGCACTGTGGTGCACGTACCACCCGGGGCAGACCCCGTACGACCGCTTCCTCGGCAAGACCCACCGGCTGGCGGAGCTCGGCGTCCGCTTCAGCGTCGGTATCGTCGGCCTGCCCGGGCACCTGGAGCACGCCCGGCGGCTGCGCGCGGACCTGCCCGGGCACGTGTACCTCTGGGTCAACGCCGCCGAGGGACACACGTACACCGACGAACAGGCCGCCCGGTGGACGGAGCTGGACCCGCTCTTCCCCTACAGCCGCCATCCGCACCGCTCCGCCGGTCTGCCCTGCCGGACGGGCGCGTCCGTCGTCTCCGTGGACGGCGAGGGAACCGTCCGGCGCTGCCACTTCGTGCCCGCCGAACTGGGGAACCTGTACGACGGCTCCTACCGCGCGGCCCTCGCCCCGCGCCCGTGCCCGCTGGCCGTCTGCGACTGCCACATCGGGTACGTGCACCTGGAGACGCTGCCGCTGTACGACGTCTTCGCGGGGGGCGTCCTGGAGCGCGTCCCGCGCGCGGTCACGTCACCGGTTCTCCTGCCTTCTCCCAGACCGAGACATGGCGGCGGCTCTCGCCGGTGAACGGCTCCCGTGTCCAGGTCTCCCACCGGTCACGCAGCCGCAGCCCGGCCAGCCGTGCCATCAGGTCCAGCTCCGCCGGCCACACGTACCGGAAGGGGACGGACCAGTGCTCGGCGCGCCCGTCGACGATCGTGACGTAGTTCGAGCTCATCGCCTGGGTGACGACGTCGTACGTGTCGAACGCCCACCCGGTGGGACTGATCCGGAACGGTACGGCCGTCTGCCCGGGCGGCAGGAGGCGCAGCTCGGGCACCCCCACCTCGACGACGAAGCAGCCGCCGGGCCGCAGGTGGGCGGCGGCGTTGCGGAAGCAGTCCACCTGGGCGTCCTGCGTCGTCAGATTGTTGATGGTGTTGAACACGAGGTAGACGACGCCGAACTCGCCCTCCACCTGTGTCGTAGCGATGTCACCGATCGTCACTCCGACGGCGTCACCGCCCGGCTTGGCCCGCAGCCTCGCCACCATGGCCCGCGACATGTCGATGCCGTGCACCGGGACCCCGCGGCTCGCCAGCGGCAGCGCGATCCTGCCAGTGCCGACGGCGAACTCGAGGGCCCGGCCGTCACCGGCGAGGCCGGCCAGCAGGTCGACCGCGGGGTCCACCGCCTCGGGCCGGAACATGTCCGCCGACGACTCGTCGTAACGGGCCGCGATGTTCTCTCCGAAATAGCCGTCCTCATCGAGCATGCCGGGACCGTATCCTTCGGCACCCGGCCGTCGCGCCCCATTTTTCCTGCCGCTGTGCGGGGTAGTCGAACACAGAGGGACGAACACCCCTCGGATGTTCCCGACAGGTGTCACAAGTACCAGAGGTCCCGGGAGGGAAGTCGTGGCCGGAGTGCTGCAACGCATCAAGATGTTCGCCAGGAGCCCGCAGGGCCGGCGCACCATGGACCAGGTCCGGCGCGCCGCCGCCGATCCCCGCCGCCGCGCGCAGGCGCAGCGGCTGCTGGGGAGGCTGCGCACCCGCCGCTGAGCCGCACGGGAGCACGGCGGCACGGGCTGCCGGCGGCTCACATCACCTCGATGCTGATGATGCACGTGTCGTCGTCCGTGTCGGACCTGCTGTACGTCAGCAGGTGGTCGAGCCGCTGTTCGAGGCTGGTCCGCGACGTGGCCGCCGTCGTCACCAGGTGGTGCAGGGACTCCTCCATGGAGCGGTCCCTGCGCTCCACCAGGCCGTCCGTGTACATCAGCAGGGTGTCGCCGATGTCCAGCCGCACCTCCGCCTCCTGGTAGGCCACGTCGGAGACGGCGCCCAGCAGCAGTCCCTTGAGCATGGGCAGGGTCGCCGCCTGCCCCTCCCGGACCAGGACCGGCGGCAGATGGCCCGCCCGGGCCCAGCGCAGCACCCGGGTGGACGGGTCGTACAGGGCGCATATGGCGGTGGCCGTCACCGAGTTGGTCAGGTGGTGGGCGACGTTGTTCAGCCAGGACAGCAGCTGGGCCGGGCCTGCCCCGGTGACGGCGAGGCCGCGCAGGGCGTTGCGCAGGACGACCATGCTGGTGGCCGCCTCGATGCCGTGCCCGGCGACGTCCCCGACGCTCAGCAGGACCTGCTTGGACGGCAGCACGACCGCGTCGTACCAGTCGCCGCCCACCAG
>NZ_BMVW01000002.1:463676-759959 GCF_014650915.1 Streptomyces poonensis
ACGGCATGATGGCCTGCTGGAGTTGCAGGGCGAGCCGGTTGCGCTCCGCGGACTGCTGCTCGGTCTGGGCGAGCTGGTCGCGGGTGGCGGCGAGCGCCACCTCGGTCCAGTGCTGGGCCGACACGTCCTGGTACGCGCCGCGCACGGCGAGCAGGGTGTCGTCGATGTCCACGACGGGCTCCGCGACCACCCTGATGTGCCGGGTCACACCGTCCGGGCGGCGCAGTCGGAAGGCGGCCGACGCGGGCTTGCGGTGGTGCAGGACGGTGCGCAGGAAGCGGCCGATGGCGACCGCGTCGTCCGGGTGGGTGTGGTCGCGCAGCTGCTCGATGGGAACGGGACCCGCCGTCTCCTCCCTGCCGTAGAGGGCGAAGAGCTGGCTGTTCCAGGTGATCTCGTCCGTGACGAAGTTCTCCTCGAAGCCGCCGATGCGGCCGAGGCGCTGCGCGTGTTCGAGGAGGTTGGCCAGCCGTGCCACCTCGTCCTCTATCCGCCAGATCAGCAGCACGCTGTCGCCGTGCCGGAGGATGCTGACCTCGGCGACGGACGACAGCGGCACCTGGTCCACCAGCGCGGTGAGCGTCATCCGCCCGGCCCGGAACGGCTCGCCCGTCGCGTAGACCCGCTCCACGTGCTGGAACAGATCGCTCTGGCCGGCCGCCATCGGGTACGCCTCCAGCAGCAGCGCGCCGCTGACGGCGCCGCGGGGGCGGCCGGCGGGGTCACGGAAGCTGTGGTTGACGTGGTGGATGCGGAAGTCGGCGAGCTGTCCCGCGGCGTCCAGCTGCGGTACGAGCACCAGTGCGGGGTCGTACAGCCCGTCGGCCAGCTCCACCAGTTCCGACAGGCCGGACCGGGGAGCGGAGCCGTCGTACGGGCGCGTCACGGCGCTGGAGTGGATCTCCAGGGTGTGCGCGCACAGCTCCGCGAGGGCGTCGATCTGCCGGACCACGGCGGGCGGCTGGGCGGGCAGGGGGGACGGCCAGCAGATCTCCAGCACTCCGTGGATGCGCCCGCCGACCCCGGCGGGCACCGCCACCCTGCCTCCCTCGGGCTGGTGGGTGCGGCCGATCGACGGCAGTCCGCGGGCGGCCAGGGACTCGATCCACTCCGCACCGCGCTCGGCCAGCGCGCAGCGGGCGACGGTCGCGACGCCCGGCGGGACGTACCGCCAGCGGGTCGCCTCCCCGGGCGGGAAGCCGGCGCTGCCCGCCAGGGTCAGGGAGCCGTCGGTGCCGGCGACCCAGATCGCGACGCCGCTCGCGCCGAGCGGCTTCAGGGCGTGCTCCAGCAGGGAGTCGGCCACGGCCTGCGGGTCCTCGGCGGCGAGCGCGCTGCTCTCCGCCGTACGCAGCCGTACGGCCGCGGCGGCGGCCTCCGCCGCGCCGGCCCGGACGTCGCCGCCGACCGCCGTCGCGAAGTCGACGGCGGCCTCGGTCACGCGGTCGCGGGCGGCCTGGTTGACGATGTCGGCCGCCAGTTCCAGCGGGGTCACGCCCGCCTGCCCGGCCAGCGCGCCGAGCTGCCGGGCGGCCTCCGCGGGGCCGCAGCTCAGACGTTCGACCAGCACGCCCTTGGCGAGTTCGAGCAGGGCGCGCCCGTCGGCCGCTGCGTGCGCCGCCTGCACCTCGGCGCGCAGCCGCTCCACCGTCGCGGCCAGCCTCCCGACCGGGGTGGTCGCCGAGGCACCGCCCCGGCCCTCGGCCGGCACACCGCCGGTCGCGGGGTCGGCCGCGGGACCGGCGCCGGACGGCGCGGAGTCGCCCGGTGGCGGCGTGTCCGCCGCGGCACGGTGCCGCCGCGGGGCGTCGTCCGGAACCGGGTCACCGGGCAGATCATGGGTGCTCACGTGGACGCATGCTCCTTCTGACACGCACGACGTGCGCGGGACGGGAGGGTGCCTTCGAGGGACGGTGCCGCCGGTGTCACCGTCACGGCGACAGCCAGCGCCGTACGCAGGCGATGAGGTCGCCCGCGTCCACGGGCTTGGTCACATAGTCGCTCGAACCGGACGCCAGGCTCTTCTCCCGGTCGCCGGGCATGGCCTTGGCCGTGACCGCGATGATGGGCAGGTCCCGGTACCGCGGCATGCGTCTGATCTCGGCGGTGGCCGCGTACCCGTCCATCTCCGGCATCATCACGTCCATCAGCACCAGGGCGATGTCGGGGTGCTCCGTGAGGACCTCGATGCTCTTCCGCCCGTTCTCCGCGTGCAGTACGCGCAGGCCGTGCATCTCGAGGATGCCGCTGAGCGCGAACAGGTTGCGGGCGTCGTCGTCCACGACGAGGACGGTCCGCCCGGCCAGGGCGCCGTCGACCTCGGGCGCCGCGCTCACGCTCTCCTCCAGCCGTACGAGCGGGACCACGTCGCCAGGCTGTTCGGCCGAGAGATGCAGGGCGATACGTTCCCGCAGCTCGTCCAGGCTCGACAGCATCTCCAGCGGCCGGTTGTCGGCCCGGGCCCGCAGCTCGTCCTCCTGGGCGGCGGGCAGCCGGTGGTTGTTGTGGACGAGGACCGGCACGGTGGCCAGCGCGGCGTCGCCGTCCACGGCCTCCAGCAGCCGCATGCCCTCGCCGTCGGGCAGGTCCAGGCTGAGGACGACGCAGTGGCACGGGCGGGCGGCGAGGGCGGAGGCGGCCTCCTGGGCGCTCATGGCGGTGATGATCTCCACGGCGTCCCCCGGGTCCCGCATGGCCCGGCTGCGGTCCAGGTCGGCGACGGCGCTCTCGGCGACCACGGAGAGCAGTCCGCGTACCCGTTCCTCGACGACCAGGAGCCGTCGCGGGTGCGTCTGCGGCGGCGCGGGAGCGGGCTCCGGCCGGTCGCCCGCGGGCAGCTGCGCCGGCGCGCCGCCCTCGCGCACCTCGGCCGCCTGCTGCGGAGCCGTCTCGAGTTCCTCGAAGTCGGTGCGGGACACGGGCAGATACAGGGTGAACGTGCTGCCCTGTCCCGGAGTGCTGTCCACGGTGACCGCGCCGCCCAGCAGATGGGCGATCTCACGGGTGATGGACAGCCCGAGGCCCGTGCCGCCGTACTTGCGGCTGGTGGTGCCGTCCGCCTGCTGGAAGGCGCCGAAGATCGTCTCCAGCTGTTGCTCGGGGATGCCGATGCCGGTGTCCTTGACCCGGAACGCCACCACGGGGCCCCCGCGGAGCACGTGGCTCGGCACCTCGCTGTCGGCGGCGGGCTCGATGCGCAGCTCCACTCCGCCCCGCTCGGTGAACTTCACGGCGTTGGAGAGCAGGTTGCGCAGCACCTGCCGCAGCCGCGCGTCGTCGGTGACCAGGTCGGCCGGCGCGCCCGCGGCGGTGGTGACGGTGAAGGACAGGCTCTTCTGCGTGGTCATCGGCCGGAACGTCGCCTCGACGTAGTCGAGCAGGCGGCGCAGCGGCACGCGTTCGGGGGCGACGTCCATCTTCCCCGCCTCGACCTTCGACAGGTCGAGGATGTCGTTGATGAGCTGGAGCAGGTCGGAGCCCGCGGAGTGGATGATGCCCGCGTACTCCACCTGCTTGGGCGTGAGGTTGCGGGAAGGGTTCTGCGCGAGCAACTGGGCCAGGATGAGAAGGCTGTTGAGCGGGGTGCGCAGCTCGTGGCTCATGTTGGCCAGGAACTCCGACTTGTACTTGGAGGCCAGCGACAGCTGCTGGGCGCGGTCCTCCAGTTCCTGGCGGGCCTGCTCGATCTCCAGGTTCTTCGCCTCGATGTCCCGGTTCTGGGTGGCCAGCAGGGTGGCCTTCTCCTCCAGTTCGGCGTTGGACTGCTGCAGTTCCTCCTGGCGGGCCTGCAACTCCTCGGAGCGCACCCGCAGTTCACCGGCGAGGCGCTGGGACTCGCCGAGCAGTTCGTCGGTACGGGCGTTGGCGAGGATGGTGTTGACGTTGACGCCGATGGTCTCCGTCAGCTGGCCCAGGAAGTCCTGGTGGATCTGCTTGAACCGGGAGACCGAGGCCAGTTCGATCACGCCGAGGACATGCCCCTCGACGGTGATCGGCAGGACGACGAGCGCGGTCGGCGCCGCCTGGCCGAGCCCGGAGGAGATGGTGACGTACCCCTCGGGCAACTCGTCGACGGTGATGGTACGGCGGCTGCGCGCGGCCTGGCCGACCAGGGTGTGCCCGAGCGGGATGCGCTGTCCCTCCCGGTCGTCGGCGGGACGGCCGTACGAGCCGATGAGCCGGAGGTGGACGCCGTCCGCGCTCTCCTCCGCCAGGTAGAACGCGCCGTACTGGGCGGCCACCAGCGGTGTCAGCTCGTCCATGATGAGTTCGGCGACGACGTCCAGGTCGCGGTGGCCCTGCATCAGCGAGGAGATCCGGGCCAGGTTGGACTTCAGCCAGTCCTGCTCCTGGTTGGCCCGGGTGGTCTCGCGCAGGGACTCCACCATCGCGTTGATGTTGTCCTTGAGCTCGGCGACCTCGCCGGAGGCGTCCACGTTGATGGACCGGGTGAGGTCGCCCTCCGCGACGGCGCTGGTCACCTCGGCGATCGCACGGACCTGACGGGTCAGGTTGCCGGCGAGCTCGTTGACGTTCTCGGTGAGTCGCTTCCAGGTGCCGGAGACGCCCTCGACCTCGGCCTGGCCGCCGAGCCGCCCCTCGCTGCCCACCTCGCGGGCGACGCGCGTGACCTCGGCGGCGAACGAGGACAGCTGGTCGACCATGGTGTTGATGGTGGTCTTGAGCTCGAGGATCTCGCCCCGGGCGTCCACGTCGATCTTCTTCGACAGGTCACCGTTGGCGACGGCCGTGGTGACCAGGGCGATGTTGCGGACCTGACCCGTGAGGTTGTTCGCCATGGAGTTGACGTTGTCGGTGAGGTCCTTCCAGGTGCCGGCCACGTGCGGCACGTGCGCCTGGCCGCCGAGCCGGCCCTCGGTGCCCACCTCGCGGGCGACGCGGGTGACCTCGTCGGCGAAGGCGGACAGGGTGTCGACCATGGTGTTGATCGTCCCGGCCAGGGCCGCGACCTCGCCCTTGGCCTCCACGGTGATCTTCTGGGAGAGGTCGCCGCGGGCCACGGCGGTGGCGACCTGGGCGATGGAGCGCACCTGCCCGGTCAGATTGGACGCCATCAGGTTGACGTTGTCGGTGAGGTTCTTCCAGGTGCCCGACACCCCGCGCACGGTGGCCTGGCCGCCGAGGTTGCCCTCGGTGCCGACCTCGCGGGAGACACGGGTGACCTCGTCGGCGAAGGACGACAGCTGGTCGACCATCGTGTTGATGGTCTCCTTCAGTTCCAGGATCTCGCCCCGGGCGTCCACACGGATCTTCTGCGACAGATCGCCCTGGGCCACGGCCGTGGTCACCTCGGCGATGGCGCGGACCTGGGCGGTCAGGTTGTCGGCCATGACGTTGACGGACTCGGTCAGCGCCTTCCAGGTGCCCGAGACGCCCTTGACGTCGGCCTGGCCGCCGAGCCGCCCGTCGGTGCCCACCTCACGGGCCACCCGTGTGACCTCGTCCGCGAACGCCGACAGCTGGTCCACCATCGTGTTGATGGTGTTCTTCAGCTCCAGGATCTCGCCCCGGGCATCGACGGTGATCTTCTGCGAGAGGTCACCCTTGGCCACCGCCGTGGCCACCTGGGCGATGGAGCGGACCTGTGCGGTGAGGTTGCCCGCCATGAAGTTCACGGAGTCGGTCAGGTCGCGCCAGGTGCCCCGTACGCCCTTGACGTCGGCCTGGCCGCCGAGCCGCCCGTCGGTACCCACCTCACGGGCCACGCGCGTGACCTCGTCCGCGAACGCCGACAGCTGGTCCACCATCGTGTTGATGGTGTTCTTCAGCTCCAGGATCTCGCCCCGGGCGTCCACGTCGATCTTCTGCGAGAGGTCACCCTTGGCCACCGCCGTGGCCACCTGGGCGATATCGCGGACCTGGGTCGTCAGATTGCCCGCCATGGCGTTGACGGAGTCGGTCAGATCGGCCCAGCTGCCGGAGACGCCCGGCACCTTCGCCTGGCCGCCGAGGGTGCCCTCGGTACCGACCTCGCGCGCCACCCGGGTCACCTCGGAGGTGAACAGGGACAGCTGGTCGACCATGCCGTTGAACACGGAGGCGATCTCGCCGAGCAGCCCGCCGGCCTCTTCCGGCAGCCTGGTCCCGAAGTCGCCGTCCCGCACCGCCGTCAGCCCGGCCAGCAGCTGCCGCAGCTCCGGTTCACCGGGCTCGGTGCCCGGCTCCTGGATCGCCATACCCGCCTCGTCCATGGTCTCCCTCTCCCCCGGACAGCCCCATCGGCGCCCGCCCGGCTCCGACGCGGAACCACCGGCCCGCGGTCGTGCCCCCTCATCATCCGACATCCACGAACGGTCCTCGCCTGCTGCCCTCCATAACCGCCGATCCGATCCCCGACAAAATACGTCGGCCATCCACGATCAGCGGCAGACTCGCGCAAGAATGATCACCTCACGACCAAGAAATGCGAAAGCGGCCTCCGGCTCACCAATCATCCAGTCGGCACGGCATTCGACCGGTACGGCTCCCGGCCGGCGCCGACCGGCCCGCCGCCGCAGCACGTGCGGCGTGTGTGAAGCGCCGCCGCACAATTCCGGCCACAACCTTTGATCCAGGACTGGCATACGTAAAAGTCGAATCTCTAAGATGAGTTTTCCTGGTGCGCCAGTCAGGGGCGCGCACATCTCTTGGGGGGCCGATGCAGTCCGGGAAGCAGTTGTCCACCTCCATCGACGCCGATGTGCCCACAGCGGCCCGCATGTACGACTACTACCTGGGCGGCAAGGACAACTACGCGGCCGACCGCGCGGCGTGCGAGGAGCTGGACAAGGTGGTCCCCAGCACCCGCGCCCTGGCGCTGAACAACCGGCGCTTCCTGCAGCGGGTGGTCAGAACGCTGGCGGCCGACTACGGCATCCGGCAGTTCCTCGACCACGGCTCCGGCCTGCCCACCCAGGACAATGTGCACCAGGTGGCACAGGGCGTCGATCCCTCCTCACGCGTGGTGTACGTCGACAACGACCCGATGGTCCTGGTGCACGGCCGGGCCCTGCTCGACCAGAACGAGCAGACCGCCGTCATCCAGGCGGACATGCGGGACACCGACGGCATCTTCTCCCACCCCGACACCCGGCGCCTGATCGACTTGTCGCAGCCGGTCGCCGCGCTGTTCGTGTCGGTCATGCACTGCCTCCCCGACAGCGAGACCGACGGGCCCGAGGCACTGGCACGCCGCGTGGCCGAGCGGCTGGCGCCCGGCAGTTTCATGGTGATGTGCCAGCTGGTCAGCGAGGACCCCGAGGTGCGCGACTTCGTCACCGGCTTCATGGACCGTACGACCCAGGGGCACTGGGGCCGGGTCCGCCAGGAGAAGGATGTGGCGCGGCTCTTCGCGGGGATGGAGATCCTGGAGCCGGGCCTGGTGGAGGTGTCCTCCTGGCGGCCGGACTCCGAGGTGGCGCCTCGTCAGCTCACGCAGGAGTGGATCGAGTTCGGCGGAGTGGGCCGCCTCCGGTAGGAGGCACGGAACCGCGACGCGACGCACCGCTTCGTGTATCCGGACCGGCGCGGCGCCCGCCCCTCAGGCGGGGTAGCGCCGGTCCAGCGTGTCCCGCAGCAGCGCCAGGGACTCGCGAGGACTCAGGGCGTCGTCGGCCAGCCGGTCGAGGGCGAGCCGGTACTCCTCCGTCTCGTCGCGGTCCTCGAGGAAGTTGGCGCTCTTGATGTGCTCGAGATAGACGATGTCGGGCAGATCGAGACCGCCGAAGCGCAGATACGTGATGGGGATGGCCGGCGCCGAGGCGTTCGTCACGTCCAGGGGGACGATCTGTACGGTCACATGACTGAGCTGGGCCATCGCGACGAGGTGCTCGAGCTGCTCGCGCATCACCTCACGGCTGCCGAGCACCCGGAGGAGAACCGATTCGTCGACGACTGCCCAGAACTGGGGGGCGTCCGAGCGATGCAGCAACTGCCCGCGGCGTCTGCGCAGTTCGACCCGGCGTTCCACCTCCGAGGCCGGTGCCGTCGGCAGCCCGCGCTCGACCACGGCACGGGTGTAGGCGGAGGTCTGCAGCAGCCCGGGGACGTACTGGATCTCGAAGGTACGGATGGTGGCGGCCGCCTCCTGCAGCCCGACCAGCCGGTCGAACCACTCGGGCATCAGCCGCTTGTCGTAACGCTGCCACCAGCCGGGCTCACCGGCCCGCCGCAGCAGCTTCAACAGGACGGAGGCCTCGTGCTCGTCGGCACCGTAGAAGTCCAGCAGCGCCCGGACGTCGCTCTCGGCGGGCGGGCGGCGGCCCTTGCCCGCCTCGATGCGCGACAGCTTCGCCGGGCTGAAACCGAGCGCCCGCGCCGCCTGGTCCTGGGAGTGGCCGGCGTCTTCGCGCATGCCCGCCAACTGCACGCCCACCAGCATCTTCAGCAGGGTGGGAGCGGGTTCGGGCCGGTGCAGATACGGTTCGAGACGGGAGAGGCGATGCGGCGCTGCGGACATCCTGGCTCCCAGTTCGCGCGGCAAAAAACAGAGCCAGATTATCGCACTTGACCGAACGCACCGCAGGGCTCGCACAAGTGACCCGCGCTACAGACGTGTTCGCGCGTCACGCGCACAGGCGTGGGCGCGCAACGCGCGCGGGGGCGCGAGCGCGCGTCAGGCGCGCAGGCATACGCACGCGTGCGCAGACGCAGGCAGACATACGCAGATGTACGGGAACGCACGCAGGCGTCACACCAGGTGATCGAACTCCCCGTCCTTGGCGCCGGCCAGGAACGCGGCCATCTCGGTCGGCGTGTAGACCAGGGCGGGACCGTCGGGATGACGGGAGTTGCGCACGGCGATGCTCCCGTCGGCCAGGGGCGCGACCTCGACGCAGTTGCCCTCCGCGTTGCTGTACCGGCTCTTCATCCAGTGGGCGCGCAGAGAGCTCGCCTGTATGCCGTTGGGCGCTGATGGCAGCACCGATCCTCCTCGTTCACGTCCCGCCCCCGTGCCACCTCATCACCTGGCGCAATTTCTCGTGCAATTGCACGCCGGTGTTGTCAGCGTGAATAATAGCCGTGGCGTCAACCGCGTCAGCGGCGCCGCGTCCTGACGTCACATCAGGGAGACGGCCGTGTCCTCACACGTGATCCGAGCGCAGCACACCGCATCCGAGACCGCGTCGCACCCAGACCTCGAAGGGGCGGTCGGCACCGTACGGCCGACGGGCTCCACAGAAGCCGAAAAAACGTATCGTCAGCAGAGTGCGCCAGGCCTTTCGGCCGTCCCCGTCGCGTTCCCCGTCAGCGGCGGTCCGCAGTGCTTCGCCCGGGCCCGGGACTTCACCCGGGAGACACTGCGCCGGTGGTCGCTGGACCACTGCTGCGACGACACGGTCACCGTCGTGACGGAACTGACCGCCAACGCCGTCACCCATGCCCTGCCGTACGCCCCCGTCGGCACCGACGGGATCTGGCTGGGCCTCGCCGTCGGGCCGGGACACGTGCTGTGTGCCGTCGCCGACCCGGTCGACCGCCCACCGGTCGTCAGACACTCCGGAGACGACGTCCTGGAGGAACACGGCCGGGGCCTGCATCTGATCGACGCCCTGTCCCGGCGCTGGGGCTGGACCCGCAACTCCCCCACCGGCAAGACCGTCTGGGCCCTGCTTCCCGCCCCGCGCCGCGGCTGAGCACCCGGAGCCGGAACCCGAGCAGACCGCCGCCGTACCTCCCCTGCACACAGCACGACTGGACGCATCCGTAACCGGAGCACGACCCGACACCGCCGCAGGAGCAGACATGGCCATACCTCTGACGACCCTGGACGACGTGCCCTGGCATGAGATCAAGGACTCCAGCGGATCCGCCGCGGCCATCCCGGATCTGCTGACCGCCCTCGCCTCCGACGACCTGGCCACGGCGCAGGAAGCGCTCCGTCGACTGCGGGAACGTATCTGCCAGTACGGTTTCGTGGTGGAGCAGGCCACGGCCGCCACCGTGCCCTTTCTGTGGGAACTCGCCCTGCGGCCCGGGGTCACCTGCCGCCCGCAGATCCTTCAGCTGCTGTCCGGCATCGTCTCCGCGCGGCAGTGGGAGAGCATGGCCGCCGCCTATCCCAAGCTGCTCCACTACACCGACGACTACGTGGGGTGGGAACGCGAGGCCCGTGCCGCCGTACGGGCCCGTCGCCATGTCCTGCCCCGTCTGCTCGACGCTCCGGACCCCGAGCTGGTCCGGGCGGCGCAGGAGCTGGCCGCGGCGATCGCGACGTGAGCCCTCCGGGCCGTTCCTGTGCTGGTGGCTGAGCCCCGGGCCACTGCGGCCGGGGCTCAGCCGGTGGGGTGCGGTCGGCAGGGACGCGGCCGGCCGAGGACGCACGGCCAGGGCGCCAGGGGTGGCACCGCTGCGTCGCGGGAACGGCGGAAGCCTGGGAGGGGTCGGCTGAGGCGGTGAGGGGCCGGTTGGGGCGGGAAGGGCCGGGATGCCCGGGCGGGTCTGAGGGACTGGGGAGTCGGAGGCCTGGGCCGGAGACCACGGGCCGGAGAGCGGGAGGCCGAAGTCCGGGTCCGGGCACCGAACACCGGGGTCGGTCATAGCCGGACACGGCGCAGCACCTCACCCGGAACGCCCGACACCACAGACAACCCGGCACCCGGGACAGCCCGGCACCCGGAGCAGACCGAGCCCCGGACGAGTCGGAGGCCGACAGGCGCAGGCCCGAGGTGGGTGAGGGGGCCGGAGGAGGGGTGGAGGAGCGGGTCGGGCGGGGGATCGCGGGGGCGGGGCCGAAGATCGCGTGTTTCGGGTACACGGGGAGCGGACGGGCGTCGATCGCCCGGATCCGATCGTGCGAGGAGGTCGACCATGGATCACTCACGTGTCCCGGTTCTCGAGGCGCTGCAAGAGTTCAGGCGGCGCGGGGACGTGGCGTACGGCCCTCCGGGGCACAAGCAGGGCAGGGGTGCCGATCCACGGGTGGTCGAGATCCTGGGCGAGGGAGTGTTCCGCTCCGACGTGCTGTCCCTCAACGGCCTCGACGACCGCCGCCAGTCCCAGGGGATCATCTCGCAGGCCCAGGAGCTGATGGCGGACGCGGTCGGCGCCGATCAGGCCTTCTTCTCCACGTGCGGCAGCTCACTGTCCGTGAAGACGGCGATGGTCTCCGTGGCCGGTCCCGGCGAGAAGCTGCTCGTCTCGCGCAACGCGCACAAGGCGGTGGTGTCCGCGCTCGTCGTCAACGGTGTCGAGCCGGTCTGGGTCCATCCCGAGTTCGACGCGGAACGGCACCTGGCCCATCCTCCGGAGCCCGACGACGTGCGCCGCGCCCTGGAGGCCAACCCGGACGCGAAGGGCATGCTGCTGATCACGCCCACGGACTGGGGTTCCTGCGCGGACATCCGGGGTGTGGCCGCGGTGTGCCACGAACGCGACGTACCGCTGATCGTCGACGAGGCCTGGGGCGCCCACCTGCCCTTCCACGACGGCCTGCCCTCCTGGGGCATGGACGCCGACGCCGACCTGGTGGTCACCAGCGTGCACAAGATGGGCGGTGCGATCGAGCAGAGCTCGGTGTTCCATCTGAAGGGCGACCGCGTGTCGCCGGACGTGCTGAAGCAGCGCGAGGACCTGCTGGGCACCACCAGCGCCTCCACCCTGGTGTACGCCACGCTCGACGGCTGGCGCCGGCAGATGGTGGAGCAGGGGCACGACCTGCTGGAGGGAGCGTTGCGCCGCGCCGAGCGCATCCGGGCGGCGATCGGCGAGATGCCCGGCCTCCGGCCGATGGGCGACGAGATCGTACGTGAGGGACTCGCGGCGGAGTTCGATCCGCTGAAGATCACCGTCGATGTGCGGGAGCTGGGCATCAGCGGGATGCAGGCGACCGAGTGGCTGCGCGCCGAGTGCCACGTCGACATGGGCGCCTCGGACACCTGCCGGATCAGCGCGAGCATCACCCATGCCGACGACGACGACACCGAGGAGCGGCTGTGCGCCGCGCTGCGCAGCCTGACCGAGCGGGCCGGGTCCATCGAGCGGCAGCCCCGGGTACGGCTGCCGGAGCCCGGCGCACTGGAACTGGAGCAGGCCGTACTGCCCCGGGACGCCTTCTTCGCGGAGGCGGAGCGGGTACCGGCGGACAAGGCCGCGGGCCGGGTCGCGGCGGAGATGATCACTCCGTATCCGCCCGGCGTCCCCGTCATCGCCCCCGGGGAGGTCATCACCCGGGAGATCATCGACTATCTGCGCAGCGGGCTCGCCGCCGGCATGCTCATCCCGGACGCCGCCGACTCCTCGCTGGACACGTTCAGGGTCATGGCGAAGTGAGGGTGTGACCGGACTGCGGGCGCGGTGCCGGGCTCCGACGGGTCCCGGCACGTGCGCCCGCATCTGTACGACGAGTACGACGACGTACGACCACATCCACCACATCGTGGCGACGGTTCCCGTACGACGACAGCGGACGGCCCGGTGAGGGAAGTCCTCACCGGGCCGTGATCCCCGTCCTCCTGCCGCGTCCTGGCGCGGTGTCCGCGTGCCACCACCGGACGGCGCCGCGCCACGGTCAGGCGTGGCGGTGCGAGCGGCGGCCGCCGCCACCGGTGACGAGCCGGTAGATCATGAGCAGGATCAGCGAGCCGACGATGGCGGCGAACCACGTCGACAGCTCGAAGAAGCCGTCGATGGAGTCCACTCCGAAGAGCGCCTTGCCCAGCCAGCCGCCGAGCAGACCGCCCGCGATGCCGATCAGCATCGTGACGATGATGCCCCCGGGGTCCTTGCCCGGCAGCAGCATCTTGGCGATGGCTCCGGCCAGCAGGCCGATCAGGATCCAGGCGAGAATACCCACCGTTCCTCCACTGTCGTTCGAAAATGTGTCCTGAACGTGTGTCCACCCTTCGAATGCACCGTGACGGCCGAAGCAAACCCCCGCGTTGTCCGGTGCGTCCGGGCCGAGGGGTGTGCGGGGGGTGTGCGAGGGCCGTTCGCGGGCAGGACGGTCACGGTGCTCCGTGCGGTCCCACAGGCGGGCTCACGGCACACGGGAGCGGGGCGCCGCGGGCTCCCGGAATGACGTGAACGACGTACGGACGGTACGAGGAGGGCTGCGGCATGCGCACAGGACTGCTCGGCACAGGACCGTGGGCCGAGACCGCCCACGCCCCCGCGCTCGGCGCGCATCCCGAAGTGGAGTTCGCCGGGGTGTGGGGCCGGCGCCCGGAGGCGGCCGGGGCGCTCGCCGAACGGTACGGCACGCGCGCGTACGAGGACGTCGACGCGCTCCTCGCCGACGTGGACGCGGTGGCGATCGCCCTGCCGCCCTCCGTGCAGGCGCCGCTCGCGGTGCGCGCCGCGCGGGCGGGCTGTCATCTGCTGCTCGACAAGCCCCTCGCGGCGGATGTCGCGGAGGGCCGGGAGGTGGTGCGGGCGGCCGCGGAGGCCGGTGTCGCCTCGGTGGTCTTCCTGACCACCCGTTTCCAGCCGGAGCCGGCGGCCTGGATCACCGAACAGACAGCCGCGGGCGGCTGGTTCACCGCGCGCGCCGAGTGGCTCGGCGCGGTGTTCACCGGCGACAGCCCGTTCGCCGCGTCACCGTGGCGACGGGAGAAGGGCGCCCTGTGGGACGTCGGCCCGCACGCCCTCTCCGTACTGCTGCCGGTGCTCGGCGACGTGGAGCGGGTGGCGGCCGCCGCACGCGGCCCCCATGACACCGTGCACCTGGTCCTGCGGCACACCGGCGGGGCGACGAGCACACTGACCCTCAGCCTCACCGCGCCGCCCGCGGCCGCCGGGGCCGCCGTCGAACTGCGCGGCGAGGCGGGGACGACCGTACTGCCCCTGCCCTCCGAAGGGCCGGTACCCGCCCTCGCCCGGGCCGCCGACGCGCTCCTCGCCTCCGCCCGCACCGGCCGTCCGCACCCGTGCGACGCCGCGTTCGGGCTGCGTGTGACGGAGATCCTCGCCGCGGCGGAGGCGCGGCTGGCCGACGCCTGAGCCCGAGAAGTCCACCGGGGGATCCGGTACGGGGGCTGGTCGCGGAGCGCCCGTGTGCCGGATCCTGTGGGCCAGCTGTTCGAGCACGGCGGCGGAGGAAGCTGTCCCGTGCCGGTCGTCGAGGGGGCCTGTGTGACGGGGGACGGGGACGTGCGGGACAGTGCGCGGAAGGTCGACAGGGGGCGCGGCCGGCCCGGGTGCCCGGTCGGCCGTGCCGAGGACGGTACGTGGCGGGTCCACGGCTACGAGGCGGCCCGTGAGGTGCTGCGCAGCACCGGGACCGTACAGGCCGGTCTGGGCATCGAGACCGTGGAGAAGCTGCCGCCGCGCGTCCGCCGTCCCGTGCTGTACCGGGACGGACCGGAACACCGGGAGCACCGGCGGCAGACGGCTCGTTTCTTCACGCCGCGCCGGGTGGACGAGCACTACCGCGCGCTCATGGAGCGCATCGCCGAGGAGCAGCTGGCGGTGCTGCGCACGGCGGGCGAGGCGCAGCTGGCCGAGCTCGCCTTCGGGGTGGCCGTCGGCGTGGTGAGCGAGATCATCGGCCTGCGCCACAGCAGACCGGGCCTACGGCGCAGGCTGGAGCGCTTCTTCCCGGAGGAGTTCGGCGAGCCGGGGCTGACGAGCCCGCGGGGCGTGTACTGGCTGGTCCGGCAGAACCTCAACTGGCTCCGCATCCATCTGGCGGACGTCCGCCCCGCCATCCGTGCCCACCGCCGTCAGGAACAGGACGACCTGATCTCGCATCTGATCGCGGAAGGCTGCTCGGACGCGGAGATCCTCGGTGAGTGCCTGACGTTCGCCGCGGCCGGGATGGTCACCACGCGGGAGTTCGTCTGCGTGGCGGCCTGGCACCTGTTCACCGATCCGGAGCTGCTCGCGCGCTACCGCGCCGCGGAGGAGGCGGACCGTCTCCTGATCCTCCAGGAGATCCTGCGGCTGGAGCCGGTGGTGGGGCTGCTGCGCCGCCGGGCCACCACCGAACTGCGGGTGCCCACCGCGGACGGTCCGGTGACCGTACGGCCCGGTGAGTTCCTCGAGATGTGCCTCGACGACGCCAACACCGATCCCGAGGTCGTGGGCCGCGATCCGCTGCTGGTGCGGCCCGGGCGGCGGCTGGCGTCGGGTCCGGGCGCGGCGGGCCTCGCCTTCGGTGACGGTCCGCACCGGTGCCCCGGGGCGAGTGTCGCCGTCCTGGAGGCGGACATCTTCCTCAGCCGGCTGTTCGCCCTCGACGGCATCCGGATGACGAGGAGCCCCCGCGTCTCGTTCAAGAACGACATCGGGGGCTACGAGATCCGGGAGCTGACGGTGGCGCTGCCCCGGGCGGGCCGGGCGGGCCAGGGCGGCGCGTAGGCGCTGGTGTCGCCGCGGTGGGTCGCGTCACCCGGCCCTCCGGGAGACCACGGAAGCGGGCCGGCGCGGCCCGGCCCATGCCCCGGGTCCTGCACCGGCCCGCCCTCCGCGCGCGGATACGGAACCGCGCCGGACGTGCTCAGCCGCCGCCCAGTCGCGAGCGCAGCAGTTCCTTGCCCATCTCGGCGCCCTTGCGGCTGTCGGCCTGGGCCTTGCGGAACAGCTCCACGACCTCCTGGTCCTTCTCGCGCTCGGCGTCCTGGATGTAGCTCTCCAGACGCAGCGCGTTGCTCAGACAGGCCTCGACGTACCAGATGAGGTTGTAGTCCTTGTCCGCCGTGCCGGTCACGCCGCCGGTCTCGGTGTTGCTGGTCACCTGGATCCTCCTCGATGTCATGTGATGTGTGTCGTGTGCGGGCCGTGCCGCCCGTGAGCGCGTCGTCCGGCACGGACGCGGCCGGGCGGGTTCCGGGCGGTCGGCGGCCCCGTTGTCAGGTGCTCGTCGCTTCGTTCGTTCGGTGCTCGTCGCTTCGTTCGTTCGGTGCTCGTCGCTTCGTGCACGGTTCGTGTCCGGGCCTCCGCGGGCGGCGCCCGTCGCGTCCGTTCGCGGGGGCTCCCGGAAACGCTGCCCGGGTACCCGGGCGCCCGCCGCGTATACACGGCCTCACGGGCCGGCGTTCCCGGTCGTCGCGGGCCGTGTCCGTGTCCCCGGCTCAGGGGCCGCCCCGCTTCTTCTGCTCGCGTACGGCATCCGGCTCGCCCGCCGCGTCGCGGGGCAGTCCGCTGCCGCTGGGCGGGTCGACCTCCAGCGGAGGGCGCCAGGGGCCGCGCTCCACCCGCTCTCCCGGCTGCAGCCCCTCCACGGGGCCCTCGGCGATCTCCGGCTGCTGCACGTCGCTGCCGGCCATCGCCGCGTTGTCGCCCTTGCCGATGGGGGCCCGGCGGTCCTCCCCGCCTTCCGCGGGGTTCGCCGCCTTGCCCGTGCTCTCACGGGATCCGTGGCCCCGCGAGGCGTCTCGCCCGGGATGTTCCGTCGGGTCGTGTTCCCGGTTCGCCACAGTGCTCGCTCCTTCCCGAACTCGTCCGGCGCGCCGAGCGGCCGCCGTCTACTCGTTCTCCTCGTCGCCACGGTCGCCCTCCGCCTGGGAGGGGGTGCTCCGGGGCGCCTCGGCCTGCCGGCGCGTCCCTCCGGCGGCGCCGCGTTCCACCTCCGTGGCGGTGGAGTCGTCCCGTTCGCCCTCGGCCTGGGACGGTGTCTGCTCACTCACCGGTGTGCCTCCAGGATCTGTCCGCGTTCGTCCGTCGTCCGTACTCGCCCGCATGTGTCCGCACCGGTCCGCGGACCATGTGCGGCGGCGGGAGGCTTCGGCGAGTATCCGCAGGGTGGCGGCACAAACAGGACCCGTCCCAAGATCCGGGGCACAGGCGCAACCGGCGCTTACCGTCCAGTAATATCGCGCGGCGGACCCGCAACCGCGGGCCGCCACCGCAAGGAGGAGACGTGTTCCGCTCGAAGCGCTCGCCCCTGTTGCTCGCGGGTCTGCTGGCCACGGCCGGCGTCGCGCACTTCGCCGCGCCGCGGCCGTTCGACGCGATCGTCCCGCGGAGCCTGCCGGGCTCACCGCGGACCTGGACGTACGCGAGCGGCGTCGCGGAACTGGCCCTGGCGGCCGGGCTGGCGCTGCCCCGGACCCGGCGGGTCACGGCGCGGGCGACGGCGGCCTTCTTCGTCGGGGTGTTCCCGGCCAACCTCAAGATGGCGGTCGACTGGCGGGACCGTCCCGCACCGCAGCGGACCGCGGCCCTCGCCCGGCTGCCGCTCCAAGTACCGCTCGTTCTGTGGGCGCGGGGCATCGCCAAGGACGCCGACGGCCCGGCATGATGGCGGTGCGGGCGACCGAGCTTCCTGCCCGGCGCCACCGAGCGCCGGCCGGGGGGCGGGGTCGCCCGCACCAGTCTGCCGTGCGGAGGCGCGGTGTTCCGCCCTCCGCGCGTACGTCCCCTCAGGCCACCTGGGCGCTGTGGAGCGCCGTGTAGGCGCCTCCCCTGCGGAGCAGTTCCTCGTGGGTGCCGATCTCCTGGATGCGGCCGTCGCCCATGACCACGATGCGGTCCGCGCCGCGTACGGTCGACAGCCGGTGCGCCACCACGAAGGTGGTGCGCCCGTGCAGCAGCCGGCCGAGCGCCTGCTGCACGAGGGCCTCCGAGTGGGTGTCCAGCGCGGAGGTCGCCTCGTCCAGGACGAGCACCTTGGGGTCCCTGATCAGTGCGCGGGCGATGGCGAGGCGCTGCTTCTGGCCGCCGGACAGCCGCGCCCCGCGCTCGCCCACCATGGTGTCGAGGCCCTGGGGCAGCCGGTCGACGAACTCCAGCGCGTTGGCGTCGCGCAGGGCCGCGCGGACCGTGTCCTCGTCGGCGTCGTCCATCCCGTAGGCCACGTTCTCGCGGATCGTGCCGTCGAACAGGATGGACTCCTGCGGCACGACCGAGACGAACCGGCGGTACGTGCGCAGGTCGAGGGCGCTCATGTCGGCGCCGTCGAGCAGCAGGCGGCCGGAGGTCGGGCGGATGAACCCGATGACGAGGTTGAGCACCGTGGACTTGCCCGCGCCCGAGGCGCCCACGAGGGCGATGGTCTCCCCCGGCGCCACGGAGAGGGTGAAGTCCCGTACGGCGGGCCGCTCCGTGGCGTCGTACGCGTAGCCGACCTGCTGGAACGTGACGGCGCCGCGTACGGAGTCCAGTTCCGCCTTGCCCTCGTTGTCCTCCAGTTCGGGGGCCTGGAGCACCTCGCCCACCGAGCGGACGGACTCCAGGCCCTTGGTGATGACCGGGGCGAGGCCCGCGAGGGTGGTGGTGGAGTTGGTGAGGGTGGTCAGGAAGGCGCTGAGCATGACGACGTCGCCCGGGGTGACGCCCCAGACGTTGTAGTACGAGATCAGCGCCGCGCCCGCGAGGACGAGGACGCCGACGACGTTGAGGACCACCCAGGCCAGGGAGCCGAAGCGGCCGTTGAGCAGATCGAGGCGCATCGCGGAGGACAGCACCCGGCGGAGCGTGCCGTCCATACGGTGCAGCGCCTTGCCCTCCAGGCCGTGGGCCCGGGTGACCGGTATGAGGCGCGTCATCTCGGTGACGCGGGACGACAGGGTCTCGACCTCCAGGCGGAAGTGCTCGTTGTGGGTGCGCAGCCGTGCCCGGAGGCGGGCCACGAGGAACGCGGCGACGGGGACGACGACGAGAAAGACGGGCACGAACTCCGGCGTGCGCACCGCGATGATGACGAGGCCACCCGTGAGGACGGTGATCGCGCCGAGTCCCGTCTCGGCGGTCTGCTGGACCATCGTCTCGACGGTCTCCACGTCCCGGACGACCTTCGCCTGGAGGACACCGGCGCTCACGCGCGCGTGGTAGCCGATGGACAGCTGCTGCATGCGGGTGACGAGCGCCGAGCGCAGGGTCGTGCCCATGCGGCGCACGCTGCCGTACAGCAGGCGGACATAGAGCAGGTGCAGCGGGTAGTTGACGACCAGGATGAACATGATGACGCCCGTGCTCAGCCAGAGTTGGCCGATCGGGCCGTGCCGCACCACCGTGTCGATGATGGTCGCGGTGATCAGCGGCAGCAGCCACACGGGGCTGTGCTTGACCGTGAACACGACGACGGCGGCGGCCAGCCGCCATCGGTCGGCGCGCAGCAGGTAGGCGAGTGTACGGATCGGGTGTTCGTCCCGGTAGCGGTGGTCGAGCGGTCGTTCCGGTGAAGCCACGACGGCGGTCCTCCCAGTGGCCAGTGGCCGAGTGACGGGCAAGCGCTTACTGCCCACGTCGGCCGGGAGTACACCAGGGGGACGGATCATTGTCGCGCGCGCGTGACCGCTCCGCCCGGAGCGGGCGGAGCGGTCAGCAGCGGCCTACGGGCGGCCTGCCGTCAACGGTTCACGACGTGCCGTTCGTTCGGGACGCAGTGCGTCATCGTGAGGCCCTGGACGTCACGCGGCGGGTTGCTGCCGAGGTTCGCCAGGCGTTCGCGGTCCTCGTCCGTGAGGTCCTGGCTCGCCAGCGGCTCCAGGTGCTTCACGTCGTCCGCGCCGATGCCGATGCCCTCGCCCACGCGCTGCCCGAGCTCGTTCTCCACCAGGAAGAAGTGCCAGATCATCCGCTCCTGGACCGGCCGGTCGCACTGGGACAGCAGGTCGGTGAAGTTCTTCACCAGATCGTCGCGCTCCCAGTCCTCCATCAGCCGGAACCGCTGGCCCGCCTGCAGATAGTCGTTCGTGCGCGGGATGCGCTTGCGGGTGAGCCGGCCGGTGATCTCGGGCCCCTGCTCGTCATGTGTCGGGTACTCGGCCTCGCGCAGGCCGTCAATCAGCGACGGCTCGTAGTTGACCTGCGGGCTCTCCCCGTCCTTGTCGACGAAGTACTCCATCTGGCCGTCGCGCTGGTTGGTGCGCACCGGGGCCTTCCTGGCCTGGTTGACCGGCAGCTGGAGATAGTTGGGGCCGACCCGGTAGCGCTGGGTGTCGCTGTACGAGAAGGTGCGGCCGACCAGCATCTTGTCGTCGGAGAAGTCCAGTCCGTCGACGAGCACGCCCGTGCCGAACGAGATCTGCTCGTTCTCGGCGAAGAAGTTGTCCGGCATCCGGTCGAGCACCATCCGGCCGACCGGCTTGGGCGGGAACTCCTGCTCGGGCCAGGTCTTGGTGTCGTCGAGCGGGTCGAAGTCGAGCTCCGGGTGGTCGTGGTCCTCCATGACCTGGACCAGCAGCTCCCACTCGGGGTAGTCACCGCGCTCGATCGCCTCGTACAGGTCCTTGGTGGCGTGGCCGGTGCTCTGTGCCTGGACGTTGGCGGCGTCCTCCTCGGTCATGCTGCGCACGCCCTGCTTGGGCATCCAGTGGTACTTCACCAGCACGGTCTCGCCCTGCTGGTTGACCCACTTGTAGGTGTTCACGCCGAAGCCCTGCTCGTGGCGGTAGTCGGCGGGGATGCCGCGCGGGCTGAAGAGATTGACGAGCATGTGCATGCACTCGGGGGTCTGGGACATGAAGTCGAAGATCCGCCGGGGCTGCTGCTCGAAGGTGACCGGATCGGGCTTGAGGGCGTGGATGACGTCCGGGAACTTGATCGCGTCCCGGATGAAGAAGACGCCGAGATTGTTGCCGACGAGGTCCCAGTTGCCGTCCTCGGTGTAGAACTTCACGGCGAAGCCGCGCGGGTCGCGGGCCGCCTCGGAGGAGTCCCGGCCGCCGATGACGGTGGAGAAGCGCAGGGCCACGTCGGTGCGCTTGCCGCGCTCCTGGAACAGCTTGGCCCGGGTGTAGCGGTCGATGGGCTCGTCGCCCCAGGCGCCGTACGCCTCGAAGTACCCGTACGCCGTCACCCCGCGCGCGTGGACGACCCGCTCCGGGATGCGCTCCCGGTCGAAGTGGCTGATCTTTTCCAGGAACTGATAGTTCTCCAGCGTCGCCGGGCCGCGGGCGCCGACGGTGCGCTGGTTCTGGTTGTCGTAGACCGGGTGGCCCTGCCGGTTGGTGAGGTTCTCCCGGTCGTCCCCGGGACCGGACCCCATGCTGGAAACGTCGGTCATGATCGTGCTCCTTGGGCTGTGCTCGGCTGTGCGGTGCGCCGGGTGGCGGGCACGGGACGGGATGCGGACGCTTGTTTGATTGATGAGCCGACCGGCCGCGCCACCGGCCACCTCCGATCGATCACGGCTGCGCGTCTGGGTACCCCTGCTTGCGGAATCGACGCATCCGCCGCGACATCAGCGCCCGGCTCAGGGGGCCAGCCAGTAGCCAGGCCTCACGGCCGTGCCGTGCACTACCGGGCAGGCCCGTCGCGATCCGAGTCGCCGCATCGGTGAGGGTCGTCCGGTCGGTGGTGGGCTCCGGTCGGTGGTGGGCTCCGGTCGGTGGTGGGCTCCGGTCGGTGGCGGGCTCCGGTCGGTGGCGGGCTCCGGTCGGTGGCGGGCCCCGGCCGGATCGAGCGGGCGCGACCTGTGCGGGGCGAGGCCGGTTCCGGGGATTCAGCGTCCTCCGTGGGTCATCGCCGACGCCCGGCCCCGGGGCTCGGCATCCGCTTCCGCAGCCCCCGGTTCCGTCTCCGTCTCCGTCTCCGTCCGCTCCTCCTGCGCCTGCGGACCCGCCGCGATCGGGGGGACGTGCCGCAGCAGCGTCATCACCAGCGCCACCGTGACCAGGGCGAATACGCCGCTCACCGTCGCCGCCGTCTGCAGCCCCGATGTGAACGCCTCCCGGGCGGCGGAGATCAGGTCCGCTCCGTCCGAGGGCATCCGCCCGGCCGCCTCCAGCGCCGCGCCCAGCGTGTCCCGCGCCTGTGCCGGGGCGTCCGACGGGACGCCGCCGCGGTAGACGGCCGCCGCCACACTCCCGGTGACCGCGATACCCAGGGCCAGCCCCAGGTCGTACGCGGTCTGGCCGGTCGCGGCCGCCGCGCCCGCCTTCTCCGGCGGCGCCGAGCCCACTGCCAGCGCCGTACCGAGCACGCTGATCGGCGCCACACCGAACATGACGACCGCCAGCGCGGCCGCCACCGGTACGACACCGTCCGTCAGGGCCATCGCCGCGAACCCCGCCAGTGAGACCAGCAGGCCGCCGGAGAGCACGTACGCCGGGCGGACGCGTCGCGCCAGTACCGGCGTCAGCTGCGAGCCGGCCACCAGCCCCGCCGCACCGGGCAGCAGCCACAGTCCGGCCTCCAGCGGCGACCGCCCCGCCACCGCCTGGAGATACTGCGGTACGAGGTACTCGACGCCGTTCAGCGCGGTCATGCCCAGCAGCAGGGCGAGCAGCGCACCCGTGAACGCCCGGTGCCGGAACAGGCGCAGCTCCAGGAACGGGGTCCGCAGCCGGTTCTGGCGGCGTACGAAGACGACGGTGAAGGCGAGTCCCGCGGCGAACGCCACCGCCGCCGACGCGTCGGGGCCGTGCCCGGCCACGCTCTTGACGCCGTACACCAGGGGCAGCACCGCCAGCAGGAAGAGTGCCACGCTCAGCAGGTCCAGGCGCCCGGCCGACGGGTCGCGGTACTCGGGCAGCAGCATCCGGGCGACGGCCAGGACCGGCACCATGACCGGAACGCCGATCAGGAAGACGGACCCCCACCACCAGCTGTCCAGCAGCGCGCCTCCCACGATCGGTCCGGCGGCCAGGCCCACGGAGAGCGCGGTCACCCACATGGCGATCGCCGTGGCCCGCTGGCGCGGGTCGGCGAACATATGGCTGATCAGTGAGAGCGTCGACGGCAGGACGGCCGCCCCGGCCACGCCGAGCAGTGCGCGGGCCGCGATCAGCGTCTGCGGGTCAGGGGCGTACGCGGCGGCGAACGAGGCCACGACGAACCCGGCCGACCCGATGACCAGCAGCTTGCGGCGGCCGATGCGGTCACCGAGCGTACCCATGATCACGAGCGTGCCGGCGGTCAGGAACCCGTAGATGTCGGTGATCCACAGCAGCTCGGTGCCGGTCGGGCGGAGGTCGGCGGTCAGGAAGGGCGTGGCCAGCCACAGTACGCCGAGGTCGGCGGTCATCAGGGCCACGGGAAGCAGCAGGACGGCGAGGCCCAGCCATTGGCGGGCGCCCGCCCGCAAGGGGGTCTGGGACGGTGTTCGGGAAGTCATGGCCATACCGTGCGGCACGGCACTTCGGATCCGGTTCGGGTGGTGTTCTGCCGCTGTTGCGGTGACGACCGGCCGGGATGCCGGGGCGGGCCTCGTCGGGAAGGGCCTCGTCAGGCCGGGCCCGGGGGGCAAGTCGGGTGGGTCAGGTCGGGTGGGTCAGGTCGGGTGGGTCAGGTCGGGTGGGTCAGGTCGGGGCTGGTGGGCGGGTACGCGGAAAGACCGCGGCCACCCCGGTGGCCCGTGGGGCCGGCCGGGGTGGCCGCGGTGGAGCGCTGTTCGTCGTACCGGTTCGGTGGAAGCGTTCGATGGGGGCGCTCGATGGACTCCGCTCGATGTGTGTGCGGTGGTGGTGTTCAGGTTTTCGGTCCGGTCGGTCCGGTCGGTCCGGTCGGTCCGGTCGGTCCGGTCGGTCCGGTCGGTCCGGTCGGTCCGGTCGGTCCCGTGCGGTCAGCCCGCGGTCCGGCACCTGCCGGCAGTTCCGCGTCCACCGCCTTCTCCGCGGCCGACAGGACCTGCCGGACCCCTTCCGGCCGCAGCGCCTCCGGTGTGCCCGACAGTTCCGTGCCGTGCAGCAGGCGGACCGCCGAGTCCGTGATGCCGCAGAACTGTGAGACGCCCACGCGCAGTTGGATGTCGATCGCGGTCGCGAGTCCCGCCTCGTCGTACTCCTGGGCCGAACCGCCCGCCAGGCCGAGCCAGAGCATCCGCTTCCCGGCCAGGCGCGGCTTGCTGCGCCCGTAGGCGAAGCCGTAGTTCCACACCCGGTCGATCCAGCCCTTGAGGACGGCCGGCACCGAGAACCACCACACCGGGAAGACGACGAGGATGTCGTCGGCCGCCGCGATCCGGTCCATGTGGGCGTGGACCTCGGGCGAGTACCGCTTCTCCCGGTCCTCCCAGTCCGGCTCGTCGGCCGGCGTCAGACGCGGGTCGAACTCCTCGGCGGAGAGGTCTAGCAGGTCGACGGTGCCGCCGCCGTCCTTGATACGGGCGTGCAGGCGGGCGGCGACCTGGGCGGTCAGGGAGTCCGGGCGCGGATGGGCCAGGACCAGCAGGGTGTGCCGTGCTGCCCGTGGACGCGGCATGGCGTACCTCATGACGTACTCCCTCAGACACCGAGGCCGGAGCCGCCGCTGGCGTCGATGTTCTGGCCGGTGACCCAGCGGGCGTCGTCCGAGGCGAGGAAGGCGACGACGTCGGCGACGTCGTCCGGCTGCCCGACCCGGTCGAAGACGGAGAATCCCGCGGCATGCGCCTTCGCGGCCGGGTCCGCCATCCAGGGGTGGATGTCGGTCTCGATCGTGCCCGGGGAGACGGCGTTGACGGTGATACCGCGCGAGCCGAGAGTCTGCGCGAGGGTGAGGGTCAGGACCTCGACGGCGCCCTTGGACGCGGCGTACGACGTCATACCGGGGAAGGCGACCTTGGTGACGCCGGAGGAGATGTTGATGATGCGGCCACCGTCGCGGAGCCGGTCCAGTCCCTTCTGGATGATGAAGAAGGGCGCCTTGGCGTTGACGGCGAAGACCTTGTCGTAGTCCGCCTCGGAGACCTCGTGGATCAGGCCGGGGCCTGCGATGCCCGCGTTGTTCACCAGGATGTCCAGACCGTCCCCGGTGTGCTGCTCGTCGAAGGCCTGCCAGAGCGCGTCCGCGTCGCCCGGCACGCCCAGTTCCGTACGGAAGGAGAAGGCGCTGCCGCCCGCCGCCTCGATCGCGGCCACCGTCTCCTTCGCCGCCGTCTCGTTGGCGGCGTAGTGCACGGCGACCCGTGCGCCGTCGGCCGCCAGGCGGAGGGCGATGGCGCGGCCGATGCCGCGGCTGCCACCCGTGACCAGCGCCGTCCTGCCGGTGAGTCGCCCCTGTCGTTCCCGTCGTTCCTGTCGTTCCCGTCGTTCCTGTCGTTCCTGTCGTTCCTGTCGTTCCTGTCGTTCCATCGTCCTTCTCCGTTCCTTCCGTGCCTCGGTTGTCGGCGTGGGAAGACTGTGCGGCCCGGCGTCTCGGGTCCGGCTCGGACGGTGTTATGGCATGTTCGGGTGCGCCGCGCCGGGGTTACCGTGGGCCCCATGCGATACGGGGTGCTGGGTGAGACGGCTGTGTGGACCGACGACGGAAGACCGGTCCGCGTCCCGGAACTCAAGGTGCGGGCGCTGCTCGCCTCCCTCCTCGTCGACCCGGGACGGCCGGTCTCCGCGCACCGGCTCATCGACGACCTGTGGGGCGAGGAACCGCCGGGCAATCCGCTGCGCGCCCTGCAGGCGAAGGTCTCCCAGCTGCGGCGCGTCCTGGGCGAGGCGGAGCCGGGCGGCCGTGACCTCGTCGTCTCCCGCGCACCCGGCTACCAACTGGTCGTCCCGGACGGCGCGCTGGACGCCCAGCGGTTCGCGGAACTGGCCGCGCGGGCCAGGACGGCGCCGGACCCGCGCGTACGGGCCGGGCTGTTCGCCGACGCGCTGGCGCTGTGGCGCGGTCCCGCGTTCGCGGACTTCGCGGCGGAGCCGTTCACCCGGGCGGCCGTGAACCGGCTGGAGGAGGACCGGCTGGCCGTGGTGGAGGAGCGCGCCGAGGCGCGTCTGGAGGCGGGTGAACACGCGGCGCTCGTCGGCGAGCTGGCCGGGCTGGTGGAACGTCATCCGCTGCGCGAGCGGCTGCGCGCGGTGCAGCTCCGGGCGCTGTACCGGGCCGGGCGACAGAGCGAGGCACTCGCCGGGTACGAGGACCTGCGCGCCCGCCTCGCCGACGAACTCGGCATCGACCCGAGTCCCGGGCTGGTGGAGCTGCACGGGGCGCTGCTGCGGCAGGAGATCGGTCCGGGCACCTCCGCGGACACCCCGCGCACCAACATCCTCGCCCCGCTGAGCACCCTCGTCGGACGCGGCGGCGCCGTCGCCGAGCTACGCGAACTCCTCGCCGGGCGGCGGCTGGTCACCCTCACCGGTCCCGGCGGGGTCGGCAAGACCCGGCTCGCCCTGGCCGTCGCCGAGCAGGTGAAGGGCACCTTCCCGGACGGCGAGTGGCTGGTGGAACTCGTCGGCGCCGGCACGGGCGGGGACCTGGCCGAGGTGGTCGCCGCCGCGCTGGGGCTGCGCGACGACGGCATGTGGGGCGTACGGCCCGACGGGGAGACCGGAGCGGCCGCGGGAGGAACGGGGCCGGGGACGCCTCTGCTGCCCGAAGGGTTACGGGGAAGGCTCGCCGAAGCGCTGCGCGGCCAGCGGATGCTGCTGGTCCTGGACAACTGCGAGCACGTCGTGGACGAGGCCGCCGCACTGGTCGAACTGCTGCTGCGCACCGCTCCCGGACTCACCGTCCTGACGACCAGTCAGGAGCCCCTCGCTCTCGCCGGGGAGACCCTGTGGGCGGTGCCGCCCCTGGACCTCCGGGGAGCGGTCGGACTCTTCGCGGTACGGGCGGCGGCGGCCGCACCCGGCTTCGTGCTCGACGACGACAGTCGTGGCGCGGTCGAGTCGATCTGCCGTCGGCTGGACGGTGTCCCGCTCGCCCTGGAGCTGGCCGCCACCCGCGTACGGGCACTCGGGGTGCACCGGCTGCTGGAGCGGCTGGACGACCGGTTCCGGCTGCTGGGCGCCGGGCGACGGGGGGTGCCCGCACGGCAGCAGTCCCTGCGCGCGATGATCGACTGGAGCTGGGAACTGCTGACCGAGCCCGAGCGGGTGGTGCTGCGGCGGCTCGCCGTGCATGCGGACGGCTGCACCCTGGAGGCCGCCGAACAGGTCTGCGCCGGGGACGGCGTCGACGAGGTGCTCGATCTGCTGGTGCGGCTGGTCGACCGGTCGCTGGTCGTCGTCGCGGGCGACCGCTACCGGCTGCTGGAGTCGGTGGCGGCGTACTGCGTCGAGCGGCTCGGCGAGGCCGGTGAAACGGCGGCGGTACGGGACCGGCACCTCATGTACTACCTCGACCTGGCGGTCCGCACCGGACCGCGGCTGCGCGGGCACGGCCAGCGGGAGGCGCTCGCCCGGCTGGACGCCGAGAGCGCCAACCTGCGCCGGGCGCTGGAACAGGCGTTGGAGCGCGGTGCGGCGGAGCGCGCGCTGCGGCTCGTCGACGCCCTCGCCTGGTACTGGATCCTGCGCGGCAGACTCGGCGAGGCACGGCGCTCCGTGACGGCCGCGCTGCGCCCGGCGGGCGGCGACGCGGCACTGCGGGCCCGGGTGCGGGTGTGGCAGGTCGGCATCGCCGTCCTGAGCGGCGACGGCGAGGACCGGGCGGCACGCATGGATGCGGTGCTGAAGGAGTACGGGGCGGCCGGCGACGCCGCCGGGCTCGCGTGGGCGCGGTGGTTCCTGGCGCACGCCCTGTGCGGCACCGGTGACATGGCGGCGGGCGAGTCCCTCACGGAGCGGGCGCTGGCCGGATTCCGCGAACTGGACGACCGGTGGGGCGAGGCGGCGGCGCTGGCCGACCGTTCGGTGCAGCGGCTGCTCCGCGGTGACCTGGCGGGCGCGGAGGGGGACGCCACGCGCAGCACGGAGCTGTTCGGGACGGTCGGCGACGCGTCCGGGCAGCTGTGGTCGGTGTACCCGCGCGCGTCGGTCGCCGAGATCCACGGCGACTACGCACGGGCGGCCGCGCTGCAGCGCGACGCCCTGACGACGGCACAGGAGTTCGGGCTGTCCACCCAGGCGGTCGACCTGGTGGCGGGGCTCGGCCGCATCGCACTCCTGACCGGTGACCTGGCGGAGGCGCGGGACCAGCACGAGCGGGCCCGTCGCGCCGCCACCGAGCTGGGCTTCCGCGCGGGCGAGAGCAACGCCGAGCTGGGACTCGGACTGGTCGCGCGACGCGAGGGCCTGCTCGACGAGGCCGAGAAACGTCTGCGGACCGTACACGCCTGGCACCGGGACGTCGGCCTGGACGGCGCCAACGCGCTCGTCCTGGCCGAGCTCGGCTACATCGCCGAACTGCGGGGCGACGCAGCGGGGGCGCGGACCCTGCACGAGGAGGGGTACGCGACGGCCCGCTCGACCGGTGACCCCCGGGCGGTCGCCCTGGCCGTGGAGGGCCTGGCCGGCGCGGCCGCCCTCGCGGGCGCGGCGGAGCACGCGGCCCTGCTGCTGGGCGCCGCCTCCGCCGCCCGCGCCTCCACGGGCGCCCCGCTGCCCCTCGCCGAACGCGGCGACGTGGACCGCGCGACGGCGCGGGCGCGCGAGGCACTGGGAGACGACGCCTTCGACGCGGCGTTCCGGCGCGGCGAGCGGCTGGCTCCGCTGGAGGGGATGGAGGCACCCTCGATGGAATGCGTGATGGAGTCCCTGATGGAGTCCATGACGGAGTCCGCGGGTCCCGGTCCGGAAACCACTGATCCCCGGGTCAACTGATCCCCGGGTCAACTGATTCCTGGGTCAACTGATCCCCCGGCTCGGTGGAGCCGGTCGCGCGGCGCTGGTTCCACCGTGTCAGGATGATCAAGACCCCGCCGCACCGGGTCCCGGTCCGGCGGGGAACGTTTTCGAAGCACACCGTGGAGAGGCAGCCGCGCCATGACCGCCGTACAGGGAACAACCGTGGAGATCCCGACCCCGGACGGGACCGCCGACGCCTATCTCGCCCATCCCTCGGACGGGAGCCCCCACCCGGCCGTGCTGCTCTACATGGACGTCTTCGGCGTGCGCCCCCATCTGAAGAGGATGGCCGACCGGCTGGCCGGGGCCGGGTACACCGTGCTGGTGCCCAACGTCTTCTACCGGCACGGGCGTGCCCCGCTGGTCGAGCTGCCGGACCCGATCGACCCGAAGAGCCGCCCGGAGATCTTCGCGCGGCTCGCCCCGGTCATGCAGGCGCTCACGCCCGAGCTCGTCGTGCGGGACGCCGGGGCGTATCTGGACTGGCTGGACGCGAGCCCGCTGACGGTGTCCGGGCCCGTCGCCCTCACCGGCTACTGCATGGGCGCCGGCCTGGCCCTGCGCACCGCCGGGCACTACCCCGGCCGGGTCGCCGCCGCGGCCGGCTTCCACGGCGCCAACCTGGCCACCGACGCCCCGGACAGCCCGCACCTGTCGGCCGACCGCATCACCGCCGAGCTGTACTTCGGCCACGCCGACCAGGACGCGTCACTGCCTCCCGAGCAGATCCAGCGGCTGGAGGACGCACTCACCGCGGCGGGCGTCCGGCACCGCTGCGAGGTCTACACCGGCGCGCACCACGGCTACACCCAGGCCGACACGGCCGCGTACGACCACGAGGCGGCCGAGCGCCACTGGGCGGCGCTGCTGGACCTGCTGGGCCGTACGTTCCGGTCCGCCTGACGCGTCCGCCTCCGGCTCAGGACGGTTCCTCGCCGCACATGAGGGACCGTCCACCGCGCGCACCCCATTGACATGCACACGTTACAGCGCAACTCTGAGAGCGCTCTCAGTTGAGACGAACCGCATCCCCCACACGCAAGCGAGTTCGCGCGGAGGTAGGAGAGTGACACTCGGAGCACTCGGAGCACTCGGAGCACTCGGAGCACTCAGAGCACTCGGAGCACTCAGAGCACTCGGCAAGCACAGAGCCCTGACAACGGCCGCGGCAGCCGTTCTGGGCACCGCCCTCGCAATCGGCGCACCGGCCTCGGCCCCACCGGCCCGGGCGGCCGCCGCCGTCCCCGCGACCATCCCCCTGCAGGTGACCAACAACTCGGGCCGCGGCGACGCCGTCCACGTCTACGTCCTCGGTACGGAGCTGTCCACGGGCCGGCAGGGCTGGGCCGACGCGAACGGCGTCTTCCACGCGTGGCCCGCCGGCGGCAACCCGCCCACGCCCGCACCGGACGCCTCCATCCCCGGTCCGGCCGCCGGGCAGGCGAAGACGATCCGGATCCCCAAGCTGTCGGGCCGGATCTACTTCTCGTACGGGCGGAAGCTCGACTTCAGACTGACCACCGGCGGTCTGGTGCAGCCCGCCGTGCAGAACCCCAGCGACCCCAACCGCGACATCCTCTTCAACTGGTCGGAGTACACCCTCAACGACTCCGGCCTGTGGCTCAACAGCACACAGGTCGACATGTTCTCCGCGCCCTACGCGGTGGGGGTCCGACGGGCCGACGGCAGCACGGCCACCACCGGCCACCTCAAGTCCGGCGGCTACAACGGGGTCCTCAACGCCCTGCGCGCACAGCCGGGCGGCTGGGGCAACCTGATCCAGACGCGTTCCGACGGCACCGTCCTGCGCGCGCTCTCGCCGCTGTACGGGCTGGAGACCGGCGCCCTGCCGAGGAACGTCATGGACGACTACATCAACCGCGTCTGGCAGAAGTACACGACGACGACCCTGACGGTGACCCCCTTCACCGACCAGCCCTCCGTCAAGTACTACGGCAGGGTCTCGGGCGGCGTCATGAACTTCACCAACGGCGCCGGAGCCGTCGTCACCAGCTTCCAGAAGCCGGACGCGGACAGCGTCTTCGGCTGCCACCGGCTGCTCGACGCGCCCAACGACCAGGTGCGCGGCCCGATCTCCCGCACCCTGTGCGCGGGCTTCAACCGGTCCACGCTCCTCGTCAACGCCAACCAGCCGGACGCCACCTCGGCGAACTTCTACCGGGACGGGGTCACCAACCACTACGCCCGGGCGATCCACGAGCGGATGGCGGACGGCAGGGCCTACGCCTTCGCCTTCGACGACGTGGGGCACCACGAGTCCCTGGTCCACGACGGCAGTCCACAGCAGGCCCAGCTCACGCTCGATCCGTTCAGCTGAGTCCGGCCGAGTCCGCCGGACGCTTCGCGCGGACCCGTCGTCGCCCGGCTCGTCACCGCCGGGCGGCCCGCCCCTGGGCCCGGTGGTCGTAGTAAGCCCATGCGACCACCGCGACCAGCGCGGTGAACGCGACGGCCACCGGGCGGACGACCCCCGATGCGGCCCAGGCGACCAGGCCGGTGGCGGCGGCGCCCCCGAGCATGATCATGCGGCTGACGAAGTACTGCCCCGGAGACTGCGGGTCCTCCCGGTCCTTCAGCTCATGGAGGGCCTCCCGGGCCGGGTCGTGCGCGCCGCGCCGACGGCGGCTCCGGTACTCCAGCCCAAAGCTGATCAGGGCGTAGAGCGCGATCGCGCCCAGCGCCCACAGCCACGCCTCGGGGTCGTCACTCACTCCACGCGCCAGCACCACGCCGGACCACCTCCCGTAGGTCGCCGGATACCCGGCACCGGACGCATCAGGCACCCCGATTCCCCGGTCCCGCTTCCCCGGTCCCGCTTCCCCCACCTTGTTTTCCCACCTCACCGGAACGACGAAGGGCAACCACCTTGAGACGCAACCGATTCAGGCAGACCGGTCTGGCCGCGCTTCTCGTGCTCGGCACCTGGGCCGCCGCCGCGACCGTGCCGGCCTCCGCGAGCGACGGCTCCTCACCCATCAGGGTCAGTACGGCCGATGAGGCACCGGCCTCCGCCGGGCTCCTCTCCGCCATGCAACGGGACCTCGGTCTGACGCGGGCCCAGGCCGAGGACCGGCTGGCCGACGAGCAGCGGGCGACCGCCCTCGAACCGGAGGTCCGCCGCACGGCCGGGGCCGCGTACGGCGGGTCCTGGTTCGACGCGGCGAGCGGCAGGCTGACCGTGGCCGTCACCGCAGGCGCCTCCCCCGCGGCCGTACGGGCCATCCGCGCCACGGGCGCGGCCGTCCGCACCGCGCCGCACAGCGCCCGCGAACTCGACGCCACGAAGCGGCGCGTCGACGCGCTGTCCGCGCCCGAGGGGGTGAGCAGCTGGCACACCGATCCGGAGGCCGGCGCGGTCGTCGTGAACGTCGTCGCCGGGCAGCGGTCCGACAACGATGTCCGGAGCTTCGTGGCCCGCGCCCGCGAGGCCGGTCCCGTCACCGTCGCCGAAGTCGCGTCGGCGCCGCGGACGTTCGCCGCCGGGACGGTCGGCGGGGACCCGTACTACACGGGCAACGTCCGCTGCTCCATAGGGTTCTCGGTGCACGGGGGCTTCGTCACCGCCGGGCACTGCGGCGGGGCGGGCGCGGCCGTGCGCGGCTGGGACGGCACCCACATCGGCACCTTCCAGGGCTCCTCGTTCCCGGAGAACGACTACGCCTGGGTGAGCGTGGGCAGCGGCTGGTGGACGGTTCCGGTCGTGCTGGGCTGGGGGACGGTGTCCGACCAGCTCGTGCGCGGCTCGGCCGAGGCGCCCGTCGGCGCGTCGGTCTGCCGCTCGGGGTCGACGACGCACTGGCACTGCGGCACCGTGCTCGCCAAGAACGAGACCGTCAACTACAGCCAGGGCGCGGTGCGGCAGATGACCAAGACCAGCGTGTGCGCCGAGCCCGGCGACTCGGGCGGCTCCTTCATCAGCGGTGACCAGGCCCAGGGCGTCACCTCCGGCGGCTGGGGCAACTGCGCGAGCGGCGGCGAGACCTGGCATCAGCCCGTCAACGAGATCCTCAACCGTTACGGCCTGACCCTGCACACGGCCTGAGCCGAACGTCCGGGCACCCGCCGGTCCGCCGGCGGGTGCCCGAGCGCACGCCGGTCCGTCGCCGGCCGCCCGGCGGGCCGGGTTTCGGGTCCGCCCCTGCATCCGCCCCTACCGCTCGGGCAGCAGCCGGCGGGCGGTGAGGGCCAGGCTCAGTTCCACCATGTCGGCGGGGCGGGACAGGGAACGGCCCGTCAACTGCTCGCAGCGGCGCAGCCGGTTGAGCACGGTGTTGCGGTGGCAGTACAGCCGCTCCCCCGCGCGCTGCGCCGAGCCGTCGCAGTCCAGCCATACGGTCAGGGTGTCCAGGAGGAGGTCGCGGTCGGCGGGTTCGAGGCGGAGCAGGGGGCCGAGGGCCCGCTCGGCGAGCGCCCGGCCCAGCTCGGGGCTGGACACGACGAGCGCCGCGGGCAGCCGCTCGCACAGCCGTACCCGGCCCCCTTCCCCGGGGCACAGGCCCAGCGCCAGGTCGGCCAGCCGGCGGGCGTCGCCCAGCGCGGCCAGGCCGTCCACGACGGAACCGATCCCGATGCGTACTCCGGCCGGACGGTCGCGTGCCGGCCCGGCGTCCGGCAGCTCGTCCTGCCCGGACGGGACCAGGACGATGCCGTGGTCGACGTCCACGCCGGTGTGCCAGTGCGTCCGCAGGCCCCCGGGCACGGCGGCGGACCGTACGTCCGCGCTGCCGGACAGGGCGCCGCCGGCCACGGCCACGACGGCGTACCGGCCGTCCTCCGGCAGGCCCAGCGCCTCGGCGGCCTCGGGCAGGTCGGCGATCCGGCTGGTCCCGTCGAGGAGCGCCGCGGCCAGCAGCCGCGACCGGTTCTCCCGGCGCCGGTTGAGCCGCCGTTCCGTCTGACGGTAGGACTCGGCGACGAGGGCACTGTGCTCGTCCACGAAGTTCCACACGTCCGCCGCCACGTGCACCAGCAGGCGTACGTCGCCGGGGGCGGTCCTGGAGGTCTCCTCGACGAGCGCCTGCCACACCAGGGAGCCGCCGAGCCGGAACGCATGCAGCAGGGCGTCCAGCGGCAGCCCCTGCTCGGCGCGCTCGGCACCGATCCGCCAGGAGCAGCGGCGGGCCGCGTCACGGGTGCCGCGGGGGTCGAGGAGGGAGGCGATGCTGTGGCTCAGCGAGCGGTGCGCCTCCTGCCAGGTGGCCGCGTGGTCGTTGCGCAGGGCGGCCCGGTAGGCGGGCTGCTGCTCCTGCAGGGCGGTCACGAGCCGGTCGGTCAGCTCCGGCACGCCGTTCATCAGGGACCGGGCGGCGCGGTGGAGCACCCGGCGCGCGTCCGCGTCGGTGCGGGAGCGGAGCCGCACGGGAGGCGGCGGCGGAACGTCGGGCGGTCCGAGGCGGGTCGCGCCACGTGTCCGTACGGCGGGCTGCATCGCGGTCCTCCCTGGGGCGGTGTGCTGCGGCGTGCGCGCCGGCCGCCGGCCGCGCGGCCGGACACGGTCCGGCCCGCGTCGGCCCGTGGCCGTGGCCGTGGCCGCCGCCTGAGCTCGTCCTGCCCCCGAAGAATGGCATACCGTCCGGTCGGTCCCTAGAGTCGTGCGCCGGGCTTTTCCATCTGACCGCGGTTTTCCGTCTGACCGCGCTTCTCCATCATGCGTGCCAGCTCCACCCGGGACCGCACACCGAGCGCGGCGAAGACATTGCGCAGGTGGTAGTCGACCGTGCGGGTGCTGACCGAGAGGATCAGCGCCACCTCGCGGTTGGTGGCGCCCTCGGCCACATGCCGGGCGATCCGCAGCTGCTGCGGGGTCAGCCGGGACAGTTCCTCGGGGCTCTCCCCCACCGGAGCAGCGCCGATGGCGCGCAGCTCGCCGCGGGCCTGCCCGGCCCACGCCCCGGCACCGCACCGTTCGAAGGCGACCAGGGCGTCCGTGAGCCGGTCGCGCGCCTCCCTGAGCCGTCTCCGTCTGCGCAGCCACTTGCCGTACAGCAGCTGGGTGCGGCCCTGTTCGAAGTCGCCGCCCACGGCGTCGTGCACGGCCAGCGCGTCCAGGTACAGCGCGTCGGCCCGGTCCGGCGGGGCCAGCAGCGCGCGGCAGCGGGCGAGCAGCGCGGGTGCCTGCGGGTCGGCGCCGAAGTGCGCCCACAGGGCGAACTCCTCGACGACCGCGCCCGCCTCCTGCGGCCGCCCGGCGAGGACGGCGGCCTCCACGTAGCACGGCATGGCGAGCATTCGTACGGCGAAGTGGCCGTGGCGGGAGTCGGTACGCACCAGGGGACCGAGCCGGGCGGCTGCCTCGGCGGGACGGCCCCGGCCCAGGTCGGCCCGGCCGAGCGCCCACTCGGCGAGGGTGGCCGCCTGGGTGAGCCCGTGCCGCCGGGCGGTGTCCAGCGCGGCTTCCGCCTGTTCGGCGACGAGTTCGGCCTCGTCCTCGATCGACGCGGCCAGGGCCAGGACGGCACGGTGGTGGGCCGCCGAGTTGCGCTGCCCGCAGTGGTGCGCGGCGCGCAGTCCCTCCTCGGCGTGCGCCCGGGCGCCGGCGTGCCGTCCGGCGCGCAGCTCGGCGTAGGCCAGGTACTCCAGGGCGCGCGGTACGAGGGAGGCCGGGCCCCGCGCCCGTGCCGCGGCGAGCGCGCGGGCGCCGGCCCGGCAGCCGGTGGTCACGTCGCCCATCAGCAGGGCGGCCGCCGCCGACCGCAGCAACGTCTCCGGGTCGCCCTGGCGCGCGGCGCGCTCCACGACGCGCCGCAGTGGCCGCACGGCCTGGTCGTAACGCTGCTCCAGCAGGGCGAGCATGCCGCGACGGTAGTCCTCCTCGGCATCGCGCCGGTCCCGCTCGCCACGGTCGGTGCCCACGGCAGGGCGTACGGCGGTGGGGGCGTCCGCCGTCAGGGCCGTGAGACATGCCGTCATGTCGCCGGCCGCCCAGCCCGCGTCCGCGGCGGCGAGGTGGGCGGCCCGTGCCTGTGCGGGATGTCGGGCGGCGAGCAGGGTTCCCGCGCAGAGCAGCGACTCGTGGGCGTCCAGGACGGGCCCGTCGCCCAGCTCCAGCAGTCCGTGCAGCAGTTCCGCCCGCCCGCGCACCTCGTCGGGGGCGGGGTCGGTGCGGGCCGCGGCGAGCAGGCGGCGGGCCGTTGCCGGGCGGCCCGCGCGCAGGGCCTGTCCGGCCGCGGCGGTGCGGCGTTCGGCGCGGACGGCGGCGTGTGCCGTCAGTTCCGCGGCGCACGCGAGGGCGGCGGCCCGTTGCCGGGGCGAGGCCGGAATGCGCGGATCCTCGGCCACTGCGGCCAGCTCGTCCGCCGCCAGGGGCGCGGGACCCGGCACGGCCAGGGCCCGGTGCGTCAGCGCGGCGAGCCGGTCCCCGTGCGTCTGAGCGGCACGGGCCAGGGCGGCATGGGCCGCGCGGCGCCGTTCCGGACGGGCGCCCAGGTACACCGCCTTGCGCAGCAGTGTGCTGGTGAAGCGCAGCCGGTCACCGGCCGGCACCAGCACCCCGGGCACCTGCCGGGCGGGGAGCGCGCCCCCTGGTGGCCCCAGCGTTCCCGGTATCCCCGGTGTTCCCGGTATCCCTGGTGTTCCCGGCGTTCCCGGCGTTCCCGTCGTTCCCGGCGTTCCCGGCGTCCCTGGCGTCCCTGGCTGATCGACACGTGTCAACGTCAGCGCTTCGAGGAGGAGTTCGCGACGGACGCCGGCACCGTCGGGGTCGGGCTGCTGGGCGGCGGCCGCGACGAGCAGCAGGTCGGGGTGGGCGGCCACCGGTCCGTCCGGGCCGTCGTCCACCAGGCCGCACACCACCTCGGCGTCGAGGAGGGGCCACGGCAGCGCCCGTTCCCCGCTCAGTTCGGCGGCGGACAGGCGGCGCACCAGGGCGTGCAGCACGGCCGGGTTGCCCTCCGCCGCGTCCAGCAGTTCCGCGCGGACGGCACGAGCCGTGCGGCCGGCGGTCAGCTCGTCGAGGAGGGCGCCCGCGTCCGCGTCCGGCAGCGGCGGCAGGCGGAGTGCCGGCAGCCCCGCGAGGTGCGGGTCGGCGGCGCGGTGCCCCGCGACCGTCAGCAGCAGGGACACCGGGCCCGCGGCGTGCAGCCGCCTGGCCGCGAACCCGAGGGCGGCCCGCGAGGCGGCGTCCCACAGATGGACGTCGTCCACGCACACGAGCAGCGGGGCGCCCCCGGCCGTGTCGCGCAGCAGGTCCAGCAGCACCCCGGGGCCGGGCGCGACGGCCGGTACGTCACCGGGCGGGCCGCCTCGCAGGGCGGCCGCGGCACACCGTACGGCGTGCACACCCCCGTGGGGCAGGTGTGTCTCGGCGCGGGTGCCCTGGACACGGAGGACGGGTCCGCCGCGGAAGGCGCGGGCGGTGTGGGCGAGCAGGGCCGTGCGGCCGAGCCCGGGCGCGGCGGTCACTACGACAACGGCGTCGGCGCCGGTGCCGGTGCCGGTGCCGGTGCCGGTGCCCGGCGACGCGGTCACGGCCGCCGCCGCCCGCAGCTCGGCACCGCGGCCGTACAGCTGCGGTGGGTCGCTCTTGGGTGCGTGTGGGGTCACGGATCTGGACGTTACGTGCGCGTACGACCATGTGGAAGCCAGGCGTCCAAGCCGGCCTGGGGCGCCCGCTCCACCCCTACCTGCGGTAACGCCCGGCATGGGCGGGCAAAACGTGTGCGGCCGCACAGCGCGGCCGGTCTCGCGCTGGGCGGCCGCACAACGGCTCCGGCGGCCGCGCCGGTGGGCGCGACCGCCGGAGGCCGGAGTCCTGCGGCGTCAGGAGGTGTGCGGGCAGTTGCCCCGGTACTCCTCGATCGTCAGGCTGGGCCGCGGCAGCGGGCACAGGAACTGCTCGTAGCGGGTGTCGTTGTCGATGAACCGCTTCAGCCAGCTGATGCTGTACTTCGCGATGGTCGTGTTCGACGTGTTCGGCGCGAAGTGGGTGGCGCCGTTCAGCTCCAGGTAGGCCTTGTCCGTGGAGGACGGCAGGCTGTTGTAGAAGGGCTCCGAGTGGCTGGACACCGGGGCGACGGTGTCACCGTCGGCTCCGATGATCATCGTGGGTGTGGTGACCTCGGGCCAGGTCTTGTCGAGGTTCCACGGCGTCAGCGGGATCGCGGCCTGGAGCGACGGACGGGTCTTGGCGGCCTCCAGCGTGCCGCCGCCGCCCATCGAGTGGCCCATGACACCGAGCCGGCTGCTGTCGATCCGGGTCCGCACCGAGCTGCGCTCGGTGAGGTAGTCCAGGGCCGCGAGCAGCTGTCGGCCTCGGGAGTCCGGCTGGTCGACCGTGGTGAGCGTGTCGATGGTGAACACCACGAAGCCCTGCGAGGCCAGGCGCGGGCCCAGCCAGGAGATGGAGGACTCGTAGGCGGTGAAGCCGGGTGAGATGACGACGGCGCCGAAGGTGCCGTCGCTGGTGCTCGTCGGGTAGTAGATCGTGCCGCCGCCGAAGCCCGACACGAGGAGGGAGGAGACGGACGTCTGCGACACGGCGTACGGGCCGCGCAGGGCCTCGATGCTGCTGGTGGTGGGGGCCGGGCCCCGCTCGTACGGGTTGTCCGCCGCGTGGGCGCCGGGGCTCGTCATGGTGCCGAGTCCCAGCACCGCCGCCACGGCGGCCACCAGGCCCGTGAACCGGCTCGTCCGGCGGCGCGGGGAGCGGCGGCCGGCACCGGTCACCGGGGTGGACAGATCCTGCTGCGGGTGCTGATGCACGACGGCATCGTCCTTCCTGTCGTGAGGGGCCGCGCGGCGGAGACGACGGGCGCGCGTCACGTCGACGCGCGCACATGTGGGGATCTCCGCCGGTGGCACCGCCCCTGTGGGGTGGGATGCCACTGTGAGAGCGCGGCCCTCACCGAGCCATCGGCAAAATCACCGGTCTTGGTGAACGACAGGGGCACGGGCCCCGCACGGTCCGGCGCGGTCAGCCCTTCTGTTCGACCCGCACCCAGTCCACCTCGGCCTGGACGCCGCCCGCCGCGATCCGGTCGACGCTGGACTGCGGCAGGCCCCGGTACGGCGAGGCGACCTGGTTCCAGCCGACGGGATACGCCCGCCCAGGGCGAGGTTCAGGATGACGTACTGGTTGTGCCCGAAGACCCACTGGCCCCGGGTGGACTCCAGCCGGTGCCTCGCGAGAGCAACGCAACGAGCCAGAGGGCAAGGCGGCGGTGGGCAACAGCCGAACGGTCCGTGACCCGCGGCGGGAGAACCGCACCGCCGTCCCGCGACGGCTGCGGTGCGACGGACCGATGAGCCACAGCGCACTCGGCCCCATGACGGGGCCGAGTTCGGGGTCCATCAGCGACGTCGCCCCGAGCTGGTCGCCGACGGCCTCGCCGGGGAGGCGGGCGGCGTCGGCTCCGACGGCGGCCGTCCCCTCACCCTGCCGCGCGTCGCCCCGCGCAGCGGCCACATGATCGGCGTCGACGTGGGCGGGACCCGGGTGTGCATGGAGCCGTTCGACCTCTCCCCGGCCGAACTCGCGCGCGCGGAGCGGCCGCTGCCCGCGGTGCCCGCCAGGGACACCGGCCGAGGCGCGGGAGGAACCGCCCGCGTGGCGGACGACGCCAAGGGCCGGCTGACCCGAGACACCGCTCCCGACGGCTTCACCCGCGTGGTCTCACGGTCTTGCTCACGGCATCTCCTTCAGAGCCCGGACCTCTGCCACGCCGTCGCCGCGGGCACCGGTCCCGGCGGACGGCTCCCCGTCCGACCGGAGCGCGGCGACGGCGCTGCCCAGCTCCCCCTGCAGGTTCGCCGGGAGGGGGCCGCCCCGGACGGTGCCCACCAGTTCGTGGGCGAGCCGGTGCAGCTTGACGTTGGCGCGCTGGGAGACCGTGACGAGCACGTGCCAGGCATCCTCGGGGCTCAGCCGGAAGGAGGCCATCAGCACGCCGCGCGCCAGGTCGATGGTCGGCCGCGTCTGCATGGCCCGCCGGAGCTGCACGACCTCGATGCGCAGCTCCTCCAGATCCTGGGCCGACAGTCCGTTGTCGCCCTCGTCGCTGTCGCAGCCGTCCTGACCGGCGGCCTCCGCGGGGACAGCGGAGACCTCGAACAGCGAGCGTGTGCCGGTCACCTCGAGCAACCGCTCGACGGCCGGGCTCGCGGCGCGGATGGCCACCGTCTTGCCGTCACCCAGGGCCCGTCGCCGCATCGCCAGCACGACGTTGAGGCCCGAGCAGTCCGAGAAACCGACCCGGGTGAGGTCGAGGTCGACGCCTCTGACGGACCGGCCGAGGGCGTCCCGCAGCACGCGCTGCAGCATCTGGTCGGTGTCGATGTCCAGTTCACCCGACACCACGACGAGTACCCGATCACCGTCCGGACGGCTCTCAACCGACAGCTCGCTCGACCGGGACCAGGCGACGGCCCCACCGGGTTCCGGGCAGCCGGCAGCGCCGGCACCCAGCCCCGTGGACCGCTCCGAGAACACCGACTCCGGCATGGCCGTCTCTCCCCAGGTGCTCGCGTCCACTCACTCATCCACTTCCTTCAGGCTCACTCACCATCAAGAACACGTCAAGAGATACATGAAATCAAATTCGCGTATCGCCTTACGGGAATCGACGGACGTATACTGACGGCATGGGTGGAGTGCCGGAGTCGTACATCGGATGGACGTTTCTGACCAATCACGCGCGCGTTCTTGCCTCGATCGCCGATGACCACAACGTCCGTATCCGTGACATCGCCGCGCGTTGCCGGCTCACCGAGCGCGCGGTTCAGAAGATCATCGCCGACCTGGAGCAGGAGGGGTACCTTTCCCACACGCGGGAGGGCCGCAGCAACACCTACCGTGTCGAGGCCGGCAAGGTGCTGCGCCATCCGGCCGAAGCCGGACTGAGCGTCGCCTCCCTGCTCTCCCTGCTCGTTCAGGACGAGGACCAGCGCGCGGTCCGGGCGCAGTAACAGCGGCGCGGACAGGAGTCGAACGCCTCTCGCCGGGGACCCGTCCCTTGCTCGGCCCGGCGAGGGGAGGAACCGATGAAACACGTCAGGCCGTTATGGGTGATCGCAGGAGGTCTCGTGGCGGGGGCCGCCGTGCGGAGTCTGATCAGGGTCAGGCCCGGGCGGGCGGCGTCGGGACCGATCGGCGTGGACGACGGCCCCCGGCTGGTGGTGACGGTGCACCGCGGATCCGGCGGTGCCCGGGCCGGCAGGCCGCCCGCCCGGCGTACGGAGCTCCGCGGCTGACCCCCGGCCCACGGAACGGCCGGCCCGGCCGGAGAACACGGCGTGCCCGGTGAGCAGTTGTGCCGCCTGCCGCGCCGGACCCGCATGCCCGCGCCCGCGGCGGGGACCCGCGCGGTATGGCGAGAAACCGACGTTACGCGGTGGCGGCCTCCGGTCGCCGGTGGGATCCGGAGGACGGCCGCCGGCTGCCCGCCGGAGAGGTGCACGCCTGGGAGCAGGGCATGAACCAGACGGTGTGCGGTCTGGCGCTCAGCCGGTCTCAGCTGGAGCGGTTCCCCGGGGTCGAGTGGACCGACGTCTTCCCGGAGTCGGGAGGCGCGGCGGACGCCGTACAGAGGGTGTGCCGCCGGTGTGCCGCGGCCGCCGGACGGCGCGGCTCCGACGCCCGCCCGGTCTGGCGGCGGACGAACCCCCGCCCCTGACGTCCACGACTGCCACGGGTGCCGTCTTCGCACGCGTTGTCGGGTCGAACGATCCGTTCCTCCTCGTCCCCACAGGGAACCCGGTGCACATGAAGGGACAGCGGAGACAGCGGGGCGGCGCCCTGGACAGCGCGCCGTCTCCGCCCCTCGTGCCCCACAGGTGCCGGCGAATCAGGGCGAGTAGCCCTTGTCCCGCTGGGAAACAGCAGCGAAGGGACCGAGATATTTCACTGTGTACGGCCCCGCTGCCGAGGGACCGGGGAAGGTGAGATGGCGACCGAGCCGCACTGGAGCGAGAAACTGCCTTCCGATGAGATCGAAAAGTGTCACGCCGCCTTCGACGGAGAACTGGGTGACGTCACCGGGGCGCGCCTGGCCGCCGAGGAGTTCCTGCGCGCCGTGGCGCGGTCGGCGCCGCCGACGGCACCCGAACACTGGGACGACATCCTGCTGGTCGTCAACGAACTGGCCGCCAACGCGGTCCAGTACGCCCCGGGGCCTTTCGCACTGACGATGCGCCGCACCTTCGACGGTGTGCATGTGACGCTGCACGACACCAGTACCACTCCGCCCGCACCGCGTCCGTTCCACCCCAGCAAGGGCGGTGGCGGTATCGGCTGGCATCTGGTGCACACGCTGTGCACCCAGGTGAGCGTGGTGGTGCAGGACGACGGCAAGGACGTGCACGTCTTCCTGCCCTGGTGAACCGCCGGGCCACCGGACGAGGCCGTCGTACGGCGCGCGAACGGCGCCGGGCGACGGCCGCACGCGTCAGACCAGCGGCACGAACACGCTGACCGTCTTGCCGCCCTCCGGCCGGCGGCGGATGTCGATGTCGCGCGCCAGCCGGATGATCAGCGGCCAGCCGTACCCATTGCCGACGTGCGCCAGGGGCAGGGTGCCGGGACCGTAGGCCGCGTCGGGGACGACATCGCTGTGGTCGCGCACGCTCAGCCGTACGCCTTCGGGGGTCGGCGCGACCTCGAACCCCGCGATGCCGCCGCCGTGCCGGACGGCGTTCGTCACCAGCTCCGAGACCACGAGCAGCAGATCGATGACGGCCTGCTCGCCGGCCCCTCGGCCGGGGGTGTTCCAGTACTCCTGGATCACCCGGCGCGTGTACTGCCGGGCCGCCGCGGCGTTGGTGATGGCGACCGGCGTCCGCGCGGTCCCGTCCACCACGCCGCCACCGGGGACGACGGTGCGCGCCGACGGCGCACCGTCACTCGATGCGGCCCCGTTCACCGGCCCGCCGTTCCCGGCACCGGCGGGATCCGCCGCCGGAGCACCCGGAACGCCCGTCCCCGCAGCGACGACCCGTGCCGGCGCGCCGTTGTGCGGAGCGGTCGGGAGGGACGTCACCCCCGTGCCGGACGTACCGGAGGCGGCGCCCCTCGCCGGCGCGCCGCTGCCGGAAGCGGTCCCGTTCGCTCCGGTGTGCTGTCCGTATGCGCTGCTTGTGAGGTCCGTTGCGTCGGCGGTGTCCGACAGGCCGCCGTCCCCGGTCGTGCGGCGTTCCACGGACGTCATCCCCGGACGGCGCGGGACACGCCCCGTCCCCGGTGCGCACCCCACGCCGCACTCAGGACCTGGACCGCCGGACCGCCGGCTCCCGGGACGCCGCACTGGTCCGGCATCAGCTCACTCCCAATTCCCACACTCGTCACAAACGCCCCTCCGGCCGCGCTCCACGGACGGGGCCCCCAGCCGGTGGCCGGCCCGGTGCCCGCTCCGGCGTGTGCCGTGTCACCGGACACACCGGGGCGGATCCGCGATCGGCACCGTATACGTTCGCCATTCCTCATCGAGCCCCGCCTACCCGCTCGGCCCCGATGCATGGGCGGAATCTCCCTCCGCCGGCACCGTTCCCGAAGGGGAACGGAACGCCTCGGGACCCCCCGGCGTCAGGTCGACTGCCGGCGGGGAAGACCACGGTAATAGGCGGCCACCGTGTCCAGGTACCCGGCGTCCGAGGTCTCCCGGTCCGTCCGGAACAGCGGCGCCGACTTGACCTCCTCACGGGTGGGGGCCACGGTGATCCGCTGCGCCTCCGCGTCGATGCGCTCGACGAGGCCGGCCGGCACCAGCACACTCTTTCCGAACACCCACACACCCGTGTCCACGATCAGGTGCCGCCGGCCGGTGTCGTCGGCCTGCCGGTCGACGTGCCCGAGGGTCCCGTCGGCGGCCTCGACGGAGTACCCCGTCAGAATCTGCCCCTCCTGGTGGCCGCTCCGCTCCGCGTACGACCAGATGTCGTCGAAGTCCACTTCGCTCCCTTCCCTCCGCTGCCCCGTCCCCGGCTCTCCGCGGTCCCTGTGGCTCGCTCAGCGGCTCTCTCAACGGCGGGGCGGACCCCTTCCCGGTCAGCGCCCTCGACAGCAGGAGATACCCCGTTGCGATGGCCGCATTCAGTGCTCACCCTCCTGTCGCCACCGCCCGTGCACCCCCTTGCTCCTGTGCGCTGGGGGCTGCCCTCCATGAATCACCCGGTTGCGGGGGCATCACTGGCGACAAGGGGGTACCTGATGACTCCTCAACCGATGTATCCCGGAGGCTTCCTTGATCCCGTTCGTGCACAGGACCCTGGCCATGCAGCTCGAGGTCGACGACGCCCGCCGTGTTCCCGTGCAGGCCCATCTGAGCTACGACGCGGACGACCCCTTCGCCGTGACGACGGCGTTCAGCCACGAGGGCCGCATCCTCGCCGTATGGAGACTGGACCGGGAGATGCTCGCCGAAGGGGCCCTGCGGCCGGTCGGCGAGGGGGACGTACGGCTGCGTCCGCAGCGCGCGGGAGCCCGCACCGTGCTGCGCGTCGAGCTGTCGGGCTGCGCCCAGGACGGCACGGGACGGGACCGCGCGGTGGTCCTCGCACCGGCCCACGCCGTCGTCGACTTCGTACGGAGCACCTTCGACGTGGTGGCCCCGGGCCGGGAGCGGGTGCGCGTGGACGAGTTCCTCGCCGACCTCACGGCCCGTGGCTGAACACACGACGACGGGTCGTCCGGAAGCACCGGACGACCCGTCGTCGTGTGCGGGGCGCGGCGGGCGCCCCGGTGTACGTGTCCCGGACGGGACGTCAGACGGACGCGGCGTCCGCCGTCGCGGGCTGCTTCTTCAGGCCCTTCGCCCCGTACGGGCGGCGCCCTCCGGGCACCGGCTCCTGCTCGGCGGCCAGCAGCCGGTACGCCTCCTCCAGCGCCCGCCGGACGTCGCGCGTGCCCGTCGACACGCACAGCGTGTAGGCGAGGTCCTGAGCGCGCCGGTCCGGCCGGCCGTCACGCTCCTCCCCCTCGTGCGCCTTCTCCGCGCTCACCTTCTCGTACTCCTCGACGAGCTTGCGCAGGACGGCGGGATGGGGCTTCAGCATCGGTTCCTCTCCTCGGTCAGGTGGTGGGCAGGGCGGTCCCCCGGCCGGTCCGGCCGGGGGACGGGGAAGGGGGCGCGCGGGTGTGCGCCGGGAGGTCAGTCGGGGCGGCGCCGTTCGGCGCCGCGGCGCGACCGCTGCTGGCCGAGGGCCTCGTTCCGCACCCGCGCGCAGCTGCGGCTGATGAGCCGGGAGACGTGCATCTGGGAGATGCCCAGCTGATCGGCGATGCGGCTCTGGGTCATGTCCTCGAAGAAACGCATGTAGAGGATGGCGCGTTCGCGTTCGGGCAGATGCCTCAGCCCTTCCTTCGCCGCCTCCCGGTCGACGACGGTGTCGTACGACGAGTCGACGGTTCCGAGGGTGTCGGCGAGGCTGTAGCCGTCGTCACCGGTGGACACCTCGGCGTCCAGGGACAGGGTGCTGAAGCTGTCCAGTGCCTCCATGCCCGTGGTGACCTCCTCCTCGGTGAGCTTGGCGTGGGCCGCGATCTCGGCGATCGTCGGCGTGGCGGAACCGGCGGTCTGGGTGAGCTCGCGGCGGGCGAGGCGCACCTTGTTGCGCAGTTCCTGCACCCGCCGGGGGACGCGCAGCGCCCACATCCGGTCGCGGAAGTGGCGCTTTATCTCACCGGTGATGGTGGGCACCGCGTAGCTCTCGAAGGCCCCCCGCTCCGGTTCGAAGCGGTCGATGGCCTTCAGCAGGCCGAGCGCGGCGACCTGCCGCAGGTCCTCCAGGGACTCACCGCGGTTGCGGAAGCGGCCCGCGATGCGGTGGGCCATGGGCAGCCAGGCTTTCACGAGTTCGTCGCGGAGGGCCTCGCGCTCGGGTCCGTCCTCCAGCTGCGCGAGACGGACGAATACTGCTGTGGTGTCGGGGGCGTCGTCATGCGCCCTCTGATTCGGGTTCTGGGGGCGCGCGGACGTACCGGAACCGTTTGCGGACGTTTCAACCAGCATGCGGGATCGCTCCTGAACGACGCTTTCAGGGGAATGGCCGCGGGGAAGGGAGCGCGCGGGGCGAAGAGGCCCCGGAGCGGGCACACTTCACCCGTCGGCGCGCCTCTGGTCCGAAGCACGGATCCCGCTTGCCCCGCCGTCGCGGAGGCAAACAGCCGTCCGATCGTGCCCGGTGGCGCACATCCGGCGCACGGCCCGCCGGCCGCGGACCCGGCACCCCGGAAACCGAGAACTCGTGCCCATTCGGGGGGAGTGAGTCGCTCGAAGTGGGGCAAGCGAGGGATGACATCGAGTACTACACGCGACTTCACGCGACAGGGGAGGACGGCATGGCAGCCGTGTCGGCAGCACGGGCAACGGTCACGGCGGACGAGACGGTCACGACGACCGGGGCGGAACTGCCGCTCATCGACGACCCCACGCGGGTCTCGCCGAAGGACGCCAGGGGGCTGTCCCGCCAGTTCTTCGACCGGCTGGCCATGCTGGAGGAAGGCACGCACGAGTACCAGTACGTGCGCAACACCCTGATCGAGATGAACCTCTCGCTCGTGCGGTACGCCGCCTCGCGCTTCCGTGGCCGCGGGGACTCCCTGGAGGACATCGTCCAGGTCGGCACCATCGGCCTGATCAAGGCGATCGACCGGTTCGAGCTGGCCCGCGAGGTCGAGTTCACGACGTTCGCGGTGCCGTACATCGTCGGCGAGATCAAGCGCTTCTTCCGGGACACGAGCTGGGCCGTGCATGTGCCGCGGCGGCTCCAGGAGGCCCGGGTGGAGCTGGCGAAGGCCACGGACGAGCTGCGCTCCCGGCTGGGCCGCACGCCCACCACCCGTGAGCTCTCCGAACTCATGCAGCTGTCCGAGGAAGAGGTCATCGAGGCGCGCAAGGCGGCCAACTGCTACAACTCCTCCTCGCTGGACGCCGCCCTCACCCCCACGGGCGCCGACGACGGCGAGGCGGTCCTGGCCGACGTCCTCGGCGAGGAGGACCCGTCGCTGGAGTTGGTGGAGGACTTCCACTCGCTGGCGCCGCTGATCGCCCAGCTCGACGAGCGCGAGCGGCGGATCATCCACATGCGGTTCGTCGAGGAGCTCACCCAGTCCCAGATCGCCGGGCACCTCGGCGTCTCCCAGATGCATGTCTCCCGGCTGATCAGCCGCATCATCAAGCGGCTGCGCGCCGGCCTCCTGGAGCCGGACGTCGCCTGACGGCCGCCCGGCCGTCCCCCGTCCTTCCGTACACGGGATCCGCCCACCGGACAGCGTCCGGTGGGCGGATCCCGTGGTTGCCGTACGGCGTGCTGCCGTTCAGCCGGGTACTGCCCTTCTCAGTTCAGGCCCACCGTGACCCTGACCCGCTTGCCCACGGGCTCGCGGCGGACCTCGTACGCCTCGCACAGGGCGAGGACGATCTCCAGGCCGTGCTGGCCCACGCGGCCCGGCTCGGCCGCGCGGGCGACCGGGAGCACGGGCTCGCTGTCCCACAGCGTCACCGCGATGGTGCCGCCCGCGAGCTCCAGGTCCATCAGACAGGGACCGCCCGTGTACTTGCAGGCGTTGGTGACCAGCTCGCTCACGATGAGCTGGACCGCCCCGCGGACCCGGGCCGGTATCGATATGTTCCGCTCCGTCTGTGCCCGGGCGAGGAAGCCGTCGGCGAAGCGGCGGGCCTCGCCGATGTCCTCCGGCCGTCCCTCGTACCCGGCACTGTCCTTCAGCTCCACCGCGTCGGACTCCAACGGCTCCGTCAGCGGGGGAAGGGCACGCCTGCCGTCGTGTGCGATGTGTGCCACTTCCTTCGCTCCCGCCTGATGCGACGCCCACCGCCGTGGTGGGCCGACCGCCACGCCGCCTACCCCCTTATCCCCACCTCATGCCCGGTCGTCGCAGTTCCGTTTCGGTGCCGCCGCCCGGCGCTCCGCTCAAAGGCATGTTCCGCCCGTCCGGCGGCGTGACGCGCGCAGCGGCACCACCGCGGTGATGCGCTTTCCGCCCGACGGGAGGTCCGCCAGCGTCACCTCGCGTGACAGCCGGCAGACGATCGGCCAGCCACGCCCTCCGCAGCGCTTCCGGCCGCACTCGTCGACCGAGGTCAGCGCCACGGGAAGGCGGCGGCTGCGGTCGCTGACGGACAGATACAGATCACCGCCGCGCACGGTGACGTCCACGTCCGTGACGCCTCCGCCGTGCAGCATCGCGTTGGTGGTCAGCTCCGAGACCACGAGCAACGCGTCCGCGAGGGCACTCTCGTCGCACCCGGTGTCCGCCGCCCGCTCGGCCACCGCCTGCCGTACGGCGATACGTGCCTCCGCGGGGCTCCGCGGCCCGTGCGGGGGCCCGCTCGGAAAAACCGGGTGAGGGGCGGCCCGGACCTGGTATCGCTCACGCATCCTTTCGCTCCCTGACTCAACTGACGGGGGCGACGGGAGGCCTGCCGCGGGGGCCAGGCGGTGCTCCTGCCATCCGGTCACCCGGGACGCCCAGCCACCGCTCGGACGCGGCGCCGGACACCCGCCGTGTTGTGCGTACTGTCCCCGTGCTGTTGTCGGTGTCGCCTACGTGCTCACGTCTTCACGTCCGCACTGTCTCCACTACTCCGGCTCACCGCTCGGCGGCGCGTGAAACCGTGAACCACCCGAACGCCGGGAAGTCGCCGCACGCCGGTGACGCGTCGCACGGCGCGAACGCGCCCTGTGTGGGTGTGCGATTCGGGGGTAGGCGCACGAGCGCATCGCCACGCCACCATTCGGCGGGCCAAGGCGTCATGACGTCGGGGGACGCGGACGCGCCGGGAGGTCGTGCCGCCCGGTCGTCCACAGGTCGCGGCGGCACCGCCCGTCGTCAGTGCGCGGTGCATCGAACACGGAGTCCGGGGTAGCCGGATCCGGTCGGCGACGCCTGTGGAGGTACTTGTGTCTGTTGCCCAGAACCCCTTGTCGATCCAGGTGACGGTGCCCAGGGAGGATGCCGTGCTGCTCACGGTCGAGGGCGATCTGGACATCGATACCGCGACCGAGCTGCAGCATCATCTGGCCAACCAGCTGCACCACGGCCGGCGGCACTTCCTGCTGGACGTCTCGTCCGTGCCCTTCATGGACTCGTCCGGGATGAACATCATCCTGCGGGTGTACCAGGAGGCGCGGCAGACCTCCGGCGGGGTGTACGTGATCCGGCCGACGTCCGCCGTGCGGCGGATCCTGGACCTCACCGGTGTCAGCATCACGGTGCCGACGGTGGAGAGCGTCGAGGAGGCACTGGAGCTGGTGGACGCCCGGCGGTCGGACGCACCGCCGGCGGACTCCGGCCCGGAGGAGGAGCCGCCCGCCCCGTAGTCCGTCCGGCGGGCCGCGGGAGGAGCGCCGGCGCCGGACGGCGGGGAACGGGGGTGCACGTAGGCCCTGTCCGGCACCCTCGCGGGTCCAACAGTTGTCGTTTGACAACTATGGCCGTGAGGCAACAAAGTGAGCCGGGTCAACCGCGCGGGAAGAAGGGTGTGGGATGTGCCGTTCGGCGAAGAGGGGCGCGCACGCCGCTCCACCGCGGCGCCCGCACGGCCCGCGGGCGGCCCCGGACCGGTGCGTGGCCGGCGGTCAGGCGCTCCTGACGTCGGAGGCGTCACCCTCGTGGATCTGGGCGGCGGCGGCCGAGCAGAACGCCTCCAGCCCCTCCAGCAGCGCGGTCCGCTGCACGCTCGGCATCTGTTCCAGCACGGACTGCAGAGCGGCCTCGCGGCGCGCGCGCAGCTCCGCCAGGAAGGCCCGGCCGCGCCGGCTCAGCCGCAGCCGCAGCTCGCGGCGGCTGGCGGCGCTGGGCCCGCGCTCGACGAAGCCGACCGCCTGCAGACGGTCGCAGAGCCGACTGGTGGACGGCGGGGTGGAACCCAGGGCGTCGGCGAGCGACCGCAGGTTGATCCCGTCATGGTGCTCGAGGATGAACAGCACACGGATCTGCGACGCCGACACCGGCGCCGTCGAGGCGCGCCCCCACAGGACTTCCAGCAACTCGGCCGCCTCTGAGGTCACACGCGCCACCTCGTTCGGCCGAGGATGGGAGGGGAAAGGAGTCACGATCCCACTCTTCCAGGCTTCTCGGACACTGTCAGCCCGCCGGGTCGGGCAGGCCGTGCCAAACACCGTACGTCCCCACAGATGCGAAGACACCGGGCGGCGTCGTCCGCGACCGGGCGGGGCGGGCACCGTCCCCGTGGAGAGAATGGCGTATCCGACATCGTGAACACATTCGTGGCAGCCGAGCGCGCCCTGCGCTCCGCGGCCCCGCACCGGCTGGTGGACGCGGTCCGCGAGGTGCTGTGCAGCGACTACGCGGCCAAGGCCGTCGATCTGTTCATGGCCGACTACGGCCTCACCGTGCTGCGCTGCGTCTGCTCGCCGCCGGACCGGCCGGAGTCCCTGCCGGTGCACGGCTCCCCGGCCGGGCGGGCCTTCGGCGCCCAGGAGCCGTTCACCGAGCTGGGCGGCGACGGCGGGGTGCGTGTCCACCTACCGGTCACGGTGCGCGGCGACCGGCTCGGGGTGCTGACCGTCACGATGCCCTCCGCCGAGCAGGCCGAGGAGTACCTGGCCGAGCTGGCCGAGGTGGCCCAGGTCCTGGCGCACGAGATCGTCGTCGCGGAGCGGGACACCGATCTCTACCTCCAGGCACGGCGCGAGGACCGTCTCACGCTGGCGGCGGAGATGCAGTGGCAGCTGCTCCCGGGACGTTCGTCCGCCCGCGCGGAGTACGCTCTCGGCGCCCAGCTGGAACCCGCCTACGCGATCTTCGGCGACAACTACGACTGGTGCGCCACCGCCGACCGCCTGATGCTGTACGTCACCAACGGCATGGGCGAGGGCGTCGAGGCCGCGCTGCTGACCAGCCTCGGCATCAACGCCCTGCGCAACGCACGGCGCGCGGGCATCTCCATCGCCGACCAGGCGTGTCTCGCCGACCAGGCGATCCACGCCCACTACCGGGGCCGCGCCCATCTGTCGGTCCTCCTGCTCGACCTGGACCTGGTCACCGGCCGGCTGCGGGTCGTCGACGCGGGCTCGCCCAGGATGCTGCGGCTGCGCGGCCGGACCGTCACACGCGTCGATCTCGAGGCCCAGCTCCCCCTCGGCATGTTCGAGGAGACCGACTACATCGCCCAGGAGGTGCGCGTCGAGCCGGGCGACCGGATGGTCTTCGTCAGCGACGGGGTGTACGGCGTCGCCGGACCGGGCGGGGAGCGCTACGGGGACCGCGCGCTGGCCCGGGCGATCACGTCCACCAGCCTGCTGCCCGCGGCCGAGGTGCCCGGCGCCGTGCTGCGGGAGCTGTCCGGCCACCGTGGCTCCCCCGTGCCCGACGACGACGCGCTGGTGGTCTGCCTGGACTGGTTCGGACGGCCGCGCCCGGACTAGTACGCGAACGTCCGATACGGATCAACGAGGGGTGCACCGGTGTTGTGCGGCTCCGGGGCGTGTCTACAGTTGTCGGGCGGCAAGGAAAGCGGCGCCCGCCGACGAGCGCCGTCCGCCGTGACCGGAGCAGCGCAGAGCAGCTGAGGAGAGAAGCACGTGCCGGAGCAGGAAGCGACAGCACAGCACGGGACGCCGGCGCAGGAGATCGCGGACTTCCTGCACCGGCGCCGGGAACAGATCGCCCAGCGCTGGGCCGACGCGGCCTTGTTCCGCACCGTCTTCACGGTCTCCCGGGACGAGGCCGTGGAGGCCGGCCGGGCCGTGGTGGAGGCGCTGGCCGCCGTGGCCGCCACCCATCGCATCGAGGACCCGGAGGCCGACGGGTTCATCGTCGTGCGGGACCAGCTGGCCCGTACCGCGGCCGCCCGGTCCCGCGCCGGCTTCACCGCCAACCAGATCTCCCTCGAGGTCGACGCACTGCGGGCGCCCGCCGAGGAGCTTCTCCTCGCCGATCTGTCCGGCCGCCCTGCCGAGCAGGTGCGGGACCGCGTCACGGCCCTCACCGTGCTGATGGGCACGCTGCGCCTGGTCGTCCTGGAGACCTCGCTGACCGCCGGGCAGGAGATCGTCGAGCGCCAGCGCATCCAGCTGCTGGAGGCCGCCACGCCGGTCATCCAGCTGTGGAAGGGCGTGGTCGCCGTCCCCCTGATCGGCACGCTCGACAGCGCCCGCAGTCAGGTGGTGATGGAGACGCTGCTGGACACCGTCGTCGAGCAGCGCGCCCGCTTCGCGATCCTCGACATCACGGGTGTGCCGACGGTCGATTCCCTGGTGGCCCAGCACCTGCTGAAGACCGTGGCGGCGGCCCGTCTGATGGGAGCGGAGTGCATCATCTCCGGTATCCGGCCCGCCATCGCGCAGACCATCGTCCACCTGGGCATCGACCTGAGTTCCGTCATGACGCGGGCGAGCCTCTCGGACGCCCTGGCGTACGCCCTGCGGGAACTGGGCACGGACATCGTGGCCCATGTGCCGGGCGGTGCGGAGTCCCGGTGACCGCCCCGTTCCCCGCTCCCTACGGGGGCCATGTGCCCGTGCTCCGGCTCGGGGGCGTGCTCCTCGTCACGTTCCAGGGTGATCTGCACGACAGCCAGGCCGAACAGCTCCAGCAGGACGTCAGCGAGGCCGCCGCCGACAACCGGGTCAGCGGCGTGGTCCTCGATCTGTCCGGTGTCGAGCTCGTCGACTCGTTCCTGGGCCGGGTGATCGGCGACATCGCGGCCAAGACGCGGCTGCTCGCCGCGGAGACGGTGGTGTGCGGTATGCGCCCCGCCGTGGCGATCACGCTGGTGGAGCTGGGTCTGACGCTGCCGGGGCTGCGCACGGCGCTCAGCACCGAGGACGCCATGCGGCTCCTCGGCCAAGGTTCCGTCTCCCCCCGGCCCGGGCGCACACGCCAGGAGAGTCCCTGATGCAGACAGCCGGCGGTGTCTCCGCCCGCCTGCCGATCCACTCGGATCTCGATCTGGTGTGGGTACGGCAGCATGTGCGGCAGGCCGCTGCCCAGCTCGGCTTCGGGCTGGTGGCACAGACGAAGCTGGTCACCGCGGCCAGCGAGCTCGCGCGCAACACCCTCGTCCACGGCGGCGGGGGCGAGATGGAGTGCGCGCCGGTGAGCAGGGCCGGTGTGCCGGGGCTGCGGCTCACCTTCAGCGACGAGGGGCCGGGCATCCCGGATCTCGACCGGGCCCTGAGCGACGGCTACACCTCCGGCGACGGCCTGGGCATGGGACTCGGCGGCGCCCGCCGGCTGGTGCACGAGTTCCGGATCGACAGCAGCCCCGGCACGGGCACCACCGTGACGGTGACGTCGTGGTCCGCCAAGCCGCCGCTGCCGCGCGAGGAGGCCTGATGCCCCGCGTCTGGGAGGTGCCGGTGCACGACTCGACCCGGGTACGGGACGTGCGCGTGGCGACCGAGGCCGCCGCCGCCCAGGCGGGCCTCGACGAGGACCGCACCGCGAGCACCGCGCTCGTGGCCACCGAGCTCGCCACCAATCTGCTCAAGCACGCGGGCGGCGGGCAGATCCTGCTGGACGCGGTGGACTCGTCCGAGAGGGCCGACGGCACCGGGGGACCCGCGCAAGTGCAGATCGTGGCCGTGGACCACGGGCCGGGCATCCGTGACGTCGCGGCCGCGCTGCGGGACGGCTTCTCCACGACCTCCTCCCTCGGCGCGGGCCTGGGCACCTGCCGGCGGGTCGCGGACGTGTTCGACCTGCACAGCGTGCCGGGGCGCGGCACCGTCGCCATGGCGCGGATCGGCGGCCGCGGGGAGCGCTCCGGCGTCCCCGGCCGCCTCGCCCGGCCGGCGGTGCGGGTCGGCGGCGTCAACATCCCCTTCGCCGGTGCCGAGTACTCGGGTGACGCCTGGGCAGGGATACGAACAGGCGATCGCGTGACACTGATGCTGGCCGACGGGCTGGGCCACGGCCCCCAGGCGGCGCACGCGTCCTCGGCCGCCGTGGCGGAGCTGCGCCGCTCGGACCGGCTGTCCCCGGCGGAACTGCTGCGGCGGCTGGACGGCGCGCTGCGGGACACCAGGGGCGCGGCCGTGGCCGTGGCCCAGCTGGACCTCACGGCCGGGCGGCTGGCCTTCGCCGGCGTCGGGAACATCGGCGCCCGGCTGCGCACCGGCGACAGCTGGAAGCATCTGCTGTCGCGTCCCGGCATCGTCGGCGCCCACCGGCCGGCGAGCATGCCGCAGCAGCAGGTGGACTGGGAGGACGACTGCCTTCTCGTACTGCACAGCGACGGCCTGCCGAGCCGCTGGAGCCCCGGTCCGGCCGCCTACCGCCCTTCCCTCGACCCCGCTGTGATCGCCGCCGAGATCGTGCGTGACGCGAGCAGCCCCGCCCGGCCGGTACGCGACGACACCGCCGTCGCCGTACTGTGCCCCTCCTCGCCGGACCCCGCTTCATGATCCGCACCTGGCACGTCAGCACCGTCACCGACGCCGCGCGCGCCCGTATCGCCACGGCGCGGCTGGCCACCGCGCACGGCGTGAGCGCCGTCGACCGCGCCCGTCTGGTCGGCGCGCTCACCGCGCAGCTGCGGCAGTGTCTCACCAAGGGAGGTGTGTGGCGGCTCAGCGTGGAGACGACCGCCGCGCCGTCCGGGGACGGCGGCCGGATCGACGTCGAGGTGGCGCCCGAGAAGCGCCCGGCGGGCGATCTGCGGCCGCCCTGGCGCACCACGGTCGTCTGTCCCGAGAACAGCGGCGCGGACGGCGACGGGCATGTGGCGGACGACCCGGCGTCGCTCGCGGAGGCGCTGTTCTGCGCCGACGAGGACGCGGCCGTGCTCCTGGAACGGCTCGACGAGCAGGAGCGCCTGGTCGCCTTCCACCGCGAGGAACTGCACCAGACCAACCAGGGCGTCCTGGCCCTGCACGCCGAGCTCGACGCGGCCGGACGCGCGCAGCGCGAACTGTTCGCGGCCGAGCAGCGGGCTCGCGAGGAGGCCGAGCACGCGCGCGGCCGGCTGACCTTCCTGGCCGACGCGAGCACCGCCCTGACGTCCTCCCTCAACCACGACGCGATCGTGCGGCTCCTGCCCGCCCTCCTGGTCCCCCGCTACGCCCGCCCCGGCTCCGTCGACGTATGGCTGTTCGACGAGGAGGGCGACGACCGGCACGGCGGCGGGCCGCGTCCGGCCGCCGCCGTGCTCGCGGCGCGCCGCGGGCGCCCCCAGTACGCGGCCGACCACCCGGGCGGGCTGCCCGGCGTCGACGACCAGCCGCCGTCCGCGCTCGACCCCGCGCGGCCCCTGCTGTGCATACCGCTGCTGACCCGGCGGGCGCCGCTGGGCGTGCTGACGCTGTCGCCGTCCGGGGAGCGCTGGGACCCCGACGACGCCATCATGCTGATCGAGCTCGCCCGGCGGGCCAGCATCGCGATCGAGAACGCGAAGCGCTTCGAGCACAACCGGGACATCGCCGAGACCCTGCAGCGCGCCCTGCTCACGGATCTGCCGACGACACCGGGTCTGCGGCTCGCGGCCCGCTATCTGCCGGCCACCCGCGGCATGAACGTCGGCGGCGACTGGTACGACGCCTTCCGCCAGCCCGACGGCAGCCTGATCACCGTCATGGGCGACGTCACCGGGCACGGGCTGCACGCCGCGGTGATGATGAGCCAGCTGCGCACCGCGCTGCGCGCGTACGCGGTCGACGGGGGGACACCGGGCCGGCTGCTCACCCAGCTGCACACGTTCCTGCACCATCTCCAGCCCGATCTCTACGCGACGGCCGTCATCGCCCGCTTCCACCCCGAGGAGCCCACCCTCACCTGGGCGGCCGCGGGGCACCCGCCGCCCGTGCTGCGCACCCCCGACGGCCGGGTGCGGACGCTGGACGCCAAGCCCGGCGCCATGCTCGGCATCCCGCTGCGGCAGGAGATCGGGGACCACACCGTGCCGCTGCCGCCCGGCTCGACGCTGGCGCTCTACACGGACGGCCTGGTGGAGCGCCGCGCCCAGGGCATAGACCCCGGCATCCAGCGGCTCGCCTCGGCGCTGGCGGACTTCGGGCCCGCCGAGCTCGACACGGACCTGGAGGGTTCCGCCGACCGGCTCCTCCACCCGCTGCTGCACGACTCCGAGCACGACGACGACGTGTGCCTGCTGCTGTGCCACACCCACAGCGGAGCCGCGGGCGTACCGGGACAGCCGGGCCCGCTGTCCTCCGGCAGGGGCGTCTGACCGCACCACCGGCATCCGGCCGCCGACAGTCACGCTCACCCGCCGCTCACCGCCGGGCGGCCGGTACGCGCGTTCGGTGGCGTCGGGCGTCGAGGGACCTCAGTCGTCGGGTCGGGTGCCGCGTCCGAGCTGTGCGTCCGCCAGGGTCTGGGCCTCGTGGAAGCCGCGCAGGATGTCCTCCAGTGCCCTGCGCTGTGCCGGGGACAGGGACTCCAGCGCGCCGGTGAGGTAGGCGGACAGGCGGTCGGTGACCTCGGACAGGAATCTGGCTCCGTGCGGGGTCACCACCAGCTGTACCTCGCGCCGGTCCACCGGCTGTACGGTCCGCCGCAGCAGCCCCGCCGCCTCCAGCCGGTCGCACATCCGGCTGGCGGTGGGCAGCCCGATCTCCAGGTGCTCGGCCAGCGCGGTGAGGTTGAGTTCGGGCCGTCGGCGCACGATCCGCAGGGCCCGTATCTGGCGGGCGGGCAGCCGCGGGCTGACGTCCTCCACGGCGGCGAACCAGAGTGCCACCAGACTCTCCACCGCATCGGTCACCTGCCGGGCGACCTCGCCCTGCCGGGCGCCGGCGTCCTGTTCGCAGCCCACCCCGTCACCCTCCGCAGAACGGGGGCCGCCTCCTCGGGGTCCGTCCCGGTCCGGGACGGACCTGCTGCGACGTTCCTCTCGCCGCACCGGCGGGCGCCCACGTGCCACGGTGGGCGTGAGGGAGTTCCGGCAGGCCGACAGCTCCAGCGGTACTCACGAACGCGTCTCTTTCAGTCGGCTCGGGACAAAGACCTCGTCACTCGGTCATGCCCATGGCGTACCCGAAGCGCCCAGGAGTACACGGCCGCCTTCGCGTCTCCTCCGCCGAGCGGCTCACAGGTCGGTCGGGAGGCCGCTGGCCTCGGCGATGCCGCGCAGCTCCTCGTCCTGCCGGTACCGCTCGCGGATGCAGTCGGCGATGTCCTGGCAGCGTTCCGGGTCGGCGGCGGTGGCGGCGTCGGTGACGATACGGACCGGTCCGCAGTCCTCCACGTCGATCTGGATCAGCTGGTTGTCGAGACGGCCGGTGACGGCCGTGGCGACGACCAGGGCGGCCTCGTCGCGGATCTCGTCCGGGACGCTCTCCGCCTCGTCGTCGTTCAGCCCGAAGCCGACCGGGGCGGGGTCCTCCTCCTCGATCGCCCGCAGCACCGGAGCGACGAGGCCGAGCAGCAGCTCGTACTCCTCGGGCGTCATGCTCACGCGCAGGAGGTCCAGGTGGACGTCCAGCGCACGGCTGTTCGGTGGCAGATTCGGCTCGTTCATGTGACACCGGGTTCCCCGATATGCCGAGGGTTCCCACCCTTCCCGTCGGTCGCACGTCTACGGCTTGTACGCCACTCCCCCGTACACGTCCGTGGGCTGCGGGGAGGTGCCCGGTTCCGGGCGCCACAGCGGGCAGGGGACGATGCCCGGCTCCAGCAGCTCCAGTCCCTCGTAGTAGGCCGCGAGCTGCGCGGGACTGCGCAGGACGTACGGAACGGCGCCCGTGTCGTCGTACCCCTGCTGGGCGCGTTTGAGCTCCTCGTCGGTGTCCGTGCTGTCGTAGTGCACGAGATAGCTGCCGGAGGGCAGCGCGCCCGTCAGGCGGCGGACGATCGCCTTGGCCTCCTCGTGGTCCTGGATGTGGCCGAGGATGCCCATGAGCATCAGGGCCAGGGGCCGGCCGAGGTCGAGGACGCCGCTCGCGGCCTCGAGGATGGTGTCCGGCTCGCGCAGGTCGGCGTCGATGTAGTCGGTGACGCCCTCGGGAGTGCTGGTCAGCAGGGCCTGGGCGTGGCGCAGGACGAGGGGGTCGTTGTCCACGTAGACGACGCGCGACTCGGGGGCGGCCTTCTGGGCGACCTCGTGGGTGTTGTCGTACGTCGGCAGGCCGGTGCCGATGTCCAGGAACTGGCGGATGCCGCGGTCGCGGGCCACGAAGGTGACCGTACGGATCAGATAGGCGCGCGAGGCCTTCGCCATCGTCTCGATGTTCGGGGCGATCTCACGGTAGGCGTCGCCCGCGCGCCGGTCGACCTCGTAGTTGTCCTTCCCGCCCATCCAGTAGTTCCAGATGCGGGCCGAGTGCGGAACCGTGGTGTCGATCTTCGACAGGGCTTCCCGGTCGGGGGTGGACGGGCCGTCTGTCATGGGGACTCCCCTGCCTCGCATGGCCTGTTTCCCGTCAAGCTACCGCCGACTCCCGGTCCCGGGCCCGGAGTTGGGACGGCTGTGACGAACGCGCGGGAGGGGGCGGCGCGGTGCCTTCAGGAGACCGGCGCGCCCGAGGGAGCAGCGCCTTCAGTCGGTCAGGAAGTCGGCCCGGCCCGCCTTCACCCCCTCCAGGAACGCGATCATCTCCTCCCTCGAGTAGACGAGCGCGGGTCCGGCCGGGTCGGTGGAATGCCGGAGGGCGACACGGCCGTCCGGCAGCCGTTTGGCCTCGACGCAGGAGCCGCCGTTGGTGCCGCTCCAGGGCTTGTGCCAGCCCTCGGCGCCGAGGGCGGACGCGGCCGGGCCGGGATGGTGGCCGGGGTCGTTCGATGCCATGGGTCACAGCTCCTCACGCAGTGCGGCCAGGATGTCCCTGGTGCGGTCGACCGGCTCCGCCTGCACGGACATCCGGTCCAGTACTTCCAGGTAGGTCACGACGTCGGCGGGCCGCTCGAGGTACTGGGCGCCCGCGAGGCTCTCGGTGTAGACGACGTCGGGAAGTTCGGAGAAACCGAAGCGGAAGAAGTGGAAGGGACCGTACGCGCCCGGATGGGGCCCGGCGGCCAGGCGCATGATCTGGATGCGCACCCTGGGACTGCCGAGGGCCTCGGTCAGCCGGTCGATCTGGGCCCGCATCACGGCGGGGCCGCCGACCGGCCGGCGCAGCACGGTCTCCTCCAGGATCGCCCAGAGGGTGGGTGCCTCCGGCTCGGCCAGCAGCTCTTGGCGCCGCAGCCGCAGGGAGACCCGGCGTGCGAGGTCCTCCTCGCTCGCGTTGGGGAAGCCGACGCGCAGCAGGGCGGCGGCGTAGTCGGGGGTCTGCAGCAGCCCGGGAACGTACTGGGGCTCGTACAGACGGATGACGGCGGCCTCGCTCTCCAGGCTGACGTAGACGCGGAACCAGTCCGGCAGGACGTCGCGGTACGTGTGCCACCAGCCGGGCCGGTTGGCCTCGCGGGCGAGGGCGAGGAAGTCCTCGAGCTCCGTGGCGGGCACCCCATAGGTGCGCAGCAGCTCCCGCACGTACGGGATACGCAGCCCGACCTCGGCCTTCTCCATGCGGCGCACCGTCAGGGCGGTGACCTCGACGGCCCGCGCGGCCTGTTCGTACGACACGCCGGCCCGTTCCCGCAGCTGCCGGAGCCGCCTGCCGAGGACCATGCGCAGGACCGTGGGGGCCGTCGGGGCGCTGCTTCCTGAGCGGGACTCACTCACGTGCTGCCTCCCGGGCGGGAATCACAGCGTGCAGTGTGCCACGCGCTCTGTTGACGCCGACAGGTCCACGCGGTTCGTTCTGCAATTGTCGGAACGCCCGTCACCGGCCTGGTCCATCGGCCACCATGGGTACCGAAAGACCCGCCGCGCACCGCCGGTGGTGTTGCCCCGGCTCCCGTGTCCGGTGCGGGTGTCGGCGCCCGGCTCGGGCGACATGACGCGAGATCTGGACGGCCGCCGTGACGAACGGACAACCGAGAGACCTGGCGCGCGGCGCCGGGGATTCCGGCGGGGCGGCATGAGGGGGCCGTACCAGGGGGTCGTGCCGGACGAGACCCTCGCCGCCGAGCTGATCCGCAGGGTCGAGGAGGAGCGGCGGCTCGCCCGGGAGGCCCGCTCGGTGCCCGGCGCGATCGGCCGGTACCGCATCGGGCGGTGCCGCGACGACAACGCGCGCGCTCTCGAGGCGATGGTCGGCCGCCACGGCTGGCCCACCGCCGACCTGGTCGGCGAGCCGGCGTCGACGGCCGCGCTGATGATCCTGCTGCACGCGCCCGACCTCGGGTTCCAGCTCACCTGCCGGGACCTCATCGCGGAGGCCGCGGCGGACGGCGGGTGCCCGGCGGTCCACCACGCGTACATCGCCGACCACTGCGCGGTCGCGCTGGGCCAGCCGCAGTTCTACGGCACCCGCGTCGACCCCGCCACCCTCGCCCCGTACCCGCTCCGGCACCCCATGACGGTCGACGAGCGCCGCCGCGACGTCGGGCTGGGCCCGCTGGGCGAGCAGCTGCGGGCGCTGCGCGGGGGCCTGGGGGGCGTGGGAGGCGCAGAAAGCTCCAACGGGCTCTAGCGGGCTCCAGACGGCTTCAGGGGACGCTCCGCGACAGGCCGCCGGCCCTCCCTTCACGGTGCGTACAGGCCCGCTGCGCGACGAGTGACGCATGTTTCATGTGCCTGGTCCGGGTACTGGTGAGGTCCGAGCAACACAGGGGATCGGCCGGCGCGCGGGATCGCTTCCCGCGGCCGGGTCCGGGGCCGGTCTGCTCCGTCCCACCGGAAGGGGGCCGGACACATGGTGTGCGAAGGACCGCGTCCGCCTGCCCCATGGCTGTCGATGCTGCGGGGTGCCGCCCTGGAGACGGGCTGGGCCACGGTACGGCTGGCCGGGCTGCCGCTCGATCTCGCCGTGCGCGGTGCGCGGCAGGTCACCGGATGGCTCCGCGGTGAACACGAGGACGAGGACCCCCTGCCGGACTGTACCGACGTCTCGGGCCTGCCGGTGATGTTCGTGCACGGGCTGGCCGACCGCGCCTCGATCTTCTCCCGGCTGCGCGGCGGACTGCGGGACTGCGGCGCCGGGCCGCTCCTGACGGCCTCGTACAACGCCTACCACCCGGACATCCCCGCGGCCGCCCGTGAACTGGGCGAGCAGGTGGCCCAGGTACGGGCCCGGACCGGGGGGCGGCCCGTGTGCGTGGTGGGGCACAGCCTCGGCGGGCTCATCGCGCGCTACTACGTGCAGCGGCTCGGCGGTGACGTCCATGTGCCGCTGGTGATCACGCTGGCCACACCGCACGGCGGTACCGCGATGGCCCAGTGGACCCCCGTGTACCCCCTGCTGCGGCAGCTGTGCCCGGGCAGTCCGCTGCTGGCCGAGCTCGACGAGCCGTGCGTCGGCTGCCGTACGCGGTTCGTGTGCTTCTACAGCGATCTCGACGAGGCCGTCGTCCCGGCGAACAGGGCCCGCCTCGACCACCCGGACCTGCGGGCGCGCAATGTGCTCGTCCACGGGGTCGGGCATCTGATGCTGCCCCTGCACCAGCCGGTGATCGACGAGGTGCGCGCACTGCTGGCGGAGACGGCCGAGCTTCCGCTGGCGGGATGACGGCCGTCTGTCGCCTGGCGGGATGACGGCCGTCTGTCGCCGTGGCGGTGCCGGTGCCGGGTGGGGGCCGGGTCGGGTCGCTGGCGGATCACTGCCAGGTCAGTGCCGGGCCTGCCCCTGCCGCCGCAGTCGCCGCAGCACGACCACCAGGTCCACCGCGGTGACGACGGCCAGTACGGCGCACCCGACGGCGAGGCCGGTCAGGACCGCGGCGTCGGGCCGGTCGCCGGTCTCGTGGTGCGCCGCCCACACCCCGAACAGCACGGCCGCGACGGTGAACACGGGCAGGAAGAACACGGCCAGGATCCGGCGCAGCCGCAGGGCGGTCCGGGCGGTGCGCGGTTCGGTGCCGCTCCCGCCCAGGTAGCGCCCCGAGGGCTCGGGGACCGGCGTCCGGCGCGGCAGGCCGCCGGCGTGCCGGCGGCGTCCTGCGGGCTGGGAAGGATGCGCGCTCATGGCCCACCTCCTGGGGAATCGTCCGATCAGTGGTGCCGAGTACCTGATCCGCGCCTCCGCACTCCTGCGGGAGGCGCCCGGATCACGGAAGCCCCTGGTCGGGCGGGTCGGCGGGACGGGGGGTGCGGCGCCGCGCCGCGTGTGGCGGGACGTCTGCCGGGTACTGGGGCCGGGCCGGCCCCGGACCCGATCCGCCCGATCCGTCCGGGCGTACGAGCCGGACCGTGCGTATCGCTGTCGCGTATCCAGGGAGTCACCCGTGAACGATCAGCAGAACCCCGCCGAGCAGCACCCGCAGCCCGACTTTCCCTCCCAGGAGCAGCCCCATCCCGGCTGGACCGGCCCCATGGACCCGCCCCCGGACCACGGGGAGGAGTCGTACCGGGGCAGTGGCCGGCTGGAGGGCCGCAAGGCCGTGATCACCGGCGGTGACTCGGGCATCGGGCGGGCGGTCGCCATCGCCTTCGCCCGGGAGGGCGCCGATGTGCTGTTCACGCATCTCGACGCGGAGAAGGACGACGCCCAGGAGACCGTGCGCTGGGTCGAGGAGGCCGGACGGCGTGCCGTGCCCGTCTCGTGCGACATCCGTGAGGAGGGCAACTGCCGGTCCCTGGTCGACCGTGCCGTCGACGAGTTCGGCCGCATCGACGTCCTGGTGAACAACGCCGCGTACCAGATGTCGCAGCCGGAGGGCATCGAGTCGATCTCCACCGAGCAGTTCGACCGGGTGATGCGCACGAACCTCTACGGGATGTTCTGGCTGTGCAAGTTCGCGCTGCCGCACATGCGTGAGGGCGGCAGCATCATCAACTCGACCTCGGTGCAGGCGTACAAGCCCAGTCCGCACCTGCTGGACTACGCGACGTCGAAGGGCGGCATCGCGACGTTCACGCAGGGGCTCGCCCAGATGGTCATCGGCCGGGGCATCCGCGTCAACGCGGTGGCGCCGGGGCCGGTGTGGACGCCGCTGATCCCGTCGACGATGCCGGACACGACGGAGTTCGGCAAGCAGGCGCCCATCGGCCGGCCGGCCCAGCCCGCCGAGATGGCCCCCGCGTACGTCTTCCTCGCCTCGCAGGACGCGTCCTACATCATCGGGGAGATCGTCAACGCGACGGGCGGGACGCCCCTTCCGTGACGCCCCCGTCCCCGGCGCCTCGCGGAGTCCGGGGCGGCGGGGCGGCGGGAGACACGGGGGGGGGGACACCGAGGACACTGACCGGAATGTCGCGGAACAGGTGTTTCCGGTGAGGTGCCGCGGGCTACTCGGGTCCCTCCGACCACCGACGCGACGGGAGGGCACCACATGACTCTTGCAGCCCAGCAGCCGCAGTCTCTCGCCCAGCCCGGCCCGCACGCCCTGCGTATCGGCGTGCTCGGCTCCTACGGCGGCTTCAACACCGGTGACGAATCGATCCTGACGTGTGTGCTGGGCTGTCTGCGGGCCCACCGCCCGGACGCCCGGCTGGTCGTCTTCAGCCGCGACGCCGAGCACACCCGGTCCCACCACCGCGACGCCGACGAGGTGGTCGCCTGGGAGAACGTCGCACAGCGGCAGGTCCTGGACGCCCTGTCCGGCCTGGACCTGCTGGTGCTGGGCGGCGGCGGCATCCTGTACGACAGCGAGGCCCGCCGCTATCTGCGTCTGGTGCGGGCGGCACAGAACCGCGGGGTGCGGACCTTCGCGTACGCCGTCGGCGCGGGCCCGCTGCACGAGGCCGACGACCGCGAGGCGGTGCGCACGGTCCTGCAGACCATGGACGACGTCGTGGTCCGCGACGAGGAGTCGCGGCTCGTCCTGGAGGAGGTCGGGCTGGAGCGCGAGATCGCGGTCACCGCCGACCCCGCGCTGCTCCTGTCCCCCGAGCCGTTCACCACGGGGATGCTGCTCGCCGAGGGCATTCCCGGCGGCCACCGGCTGGTCGGGATGTCGGTGCGCGAGCCCGGCCGGGCGGCCGAGAAGCTCGACGAGGGCGACTACCACGCGCTCCTCGCCGACGTGGCGGACTTCCTGGTGCGGCGGCTGGACGCGTATGTGGTCTTCATGCCGATGGAGCGCCACGACGTGCGGCACGCGCACGCCGTGCTGTCCCACATGAGCGCACCGGACCGCGGTCGGATCCTGCACGGCGCGTACAGCCCCGGACAGGTCCTCGGCTTCATGCGCCACCTGGACCTGGCGGTCGGCATGCGCCTGCACTTCCTGATCTTCGCGGCGCTGACGGGTCTGCCGGTGCTGCCGCTGCCGTACGCCGGGAAGGTCTTCGACTTCGCGCGCCGTACGGGTGCGCCGGGCCTGGTGGGCGTGGCCCGGGAGCAGGCCGGGCTGCTCCTGGCGGAGGTGGACCGGCTGTGGGACGAGTACCCGCAGCGGCGCGGTGAGCTGGAGGCCCGGATGCGGGAGCTGCGCGAACTGGCCCGGGAGACCTGTGTGCGCTGCCGCGCCCTGCTCGACGACATCGACGGCGCGCAGGATGCCGCCGCGGCGTCGCACCTGTGCGGGCCGGGCGCCGTCCGGGGCGGGCCGAGAGAGGCCACCCTCAGCTCCTGAGACCCCCTCGGAGCCACAGATGCCTCAAGCCACTCAGAGCTCTCAGAGCCCTCAAGAGAGGGAACCGATGCCCGTCCTGGAGCAGCCCCCCGAGAACCTCACCGTCACCCTGCCGCCGCGGTCCGCCCGGCACGGAGGCCGGACCGACGTGCTGGTGGTCGGCGGCGGCCCGGCCGGGATCGGCGCCGCGCTGGCCGCCGCGGACGCGGGCGCGGACGTCGTCCTCGTGGAGCGGTACGGCTTCCTCGGCGGCAACGCGACCGTGGCGCTCGTCATGCCGCTGATGTCGTTCCACAACGAGCACAAGCACATCGCGGACGCCCGCCCCGACCGGACCGTACGGCTGCTGCCCCCCGACCACGGCGAGGGCGAGCCGGTGGTCGCCGGGGTGCTGTGGCGGCTGCTGGACCGGCTCGCCGAGCGCGGCGGCTGCATACCGCCCTCGCTGGACACCGGCTACACCGTGCCGTTCGACCCGGAGATCCTCAAGCTGGTGCTGCTGGACCTCATGGACGAGGCCGGGGTGCGGATGCTGTTCCACGCGTTCGCCTCCACCGCGCTGCCCCTCGGCGACGGGCACCGGGTCGTCTTCGAGTCCAAGTCGGGACCGGTGGTCATCGACGCCGGCGTGGTCGTGGACTGCACGGGCGACGGCGACGTCGCGGCCGCCTGCGGGGCCCCGTACGAGATCGGCCGCCCGGAGGACGGGCTGGTCCAGCCGATGACCCTGATGTTCCGCGTCGCGGACTTCCTCCAGCCCCGCTTCGCCGCGTACGTACGGGCGCACCCCGACCAGTGGCGCGGCGTGCACGGCCTGTGGGACCTGGTGCGGGAGGCCGCCACGGCCGGCGAACTGGACCTGCCGCGTGAGGACGTGCTGTTCTTCGCCACCCCGCACGCGCGCGAGCTCAGCGTCAACTGCACCCGGGTGACCGGGGCGCTCGGCACGGACGTCTGGGACCTGACCCGCGCCGAGGTCGTGGCCCGCCGCCAGCTGGAGCAGATCGACCGCTTCCTGCGCCGCCGGGTACCGGGTTTCGAGGAGTCGTACGCCGTGCAGAGCGGCACCCACATCGGGGTCCGCGAGACCCGGCGCGTCATGGGCGACTACCGGCTGACCCGGGACGACATCCTGGAGGCCCGGCCGCACCCGGACGTGATCGCGCACGGCGCCTACCCGATCGACATCCACAACCCGCGGGGCACCGGCACCGTCCTCGACCGCGTTCCCCCGGGCCGCTTCTACGACATCCCGCTGCGCTGCCTGCTCCCCCGGGACACGGAGCGGCTGCTGGTGGCCGGGCGCTGCATCTCCGGCTCGCACGTGGCGCACTCCTCGTACCGGGTGATGCCCATCGCGATGGCGACCGGCCAGGCGGCGGGCGTCACGGCGGCGCTGGCCACGCGCCTGCGCCGCACGCCGCGGGAACTGCCGTACGCCCTCGTCCAGCAGGAGCTGCTGCGCCAGGGGGCCCGGCTGAGCATCGGCGGGGACGACGACGAGGGCGTGCGGGAGTGACGTCGCGGGCGCTCGGCGGCGCGCTCAGTGGCCGCTGACGGAACGGGGCGTGTACGGCCGCTCCAGCTCCTCGGCCTCCTCGTCGGTGAGGTCGACGTCGAGGGCGGCGACGGCGTCGTCGAGGTGCTGCGGCTTGGTGGCGCCGACGATGGGCGCGGCGACGGTGTCCTGGCGCAGCACCCAGGCGAGGGCGATCCGCGCGCGTGGGACACCGCGTTCGGCGGCGACGCGTCCGACGGCGTCGACGATCTCGTGGTCGCCCTCCTGGTACAGGGTGCTGCCGAACCTGTCGGTGCGGCTGCGCTCGGTGTCCGTGTCCCAGGCACGGGCCAGCCGGCCGCGGGCGAGCGGGCTCCAGGGCAGCGTGGCGACCCGCTGGTCCGCGCAGAGCGGCAGCATCTCGCGCTCCTCCTCTCGGTAGAGGAGGTTGTAGTGGTTCTGCATGGAGACGAACCGGGTCCAGCCGTTCAGTCTCGCGGTGTACTGCATCTTGGAGAACTGCCACGCGTACATCGAGCTGGCCCCGATGTAGCGGGCCTTGCCCGCCTTGACCACGTCGTGCAGGGCCTCCATCGTCTCCTCGACGGGGGTGGCGGGGTCGAAGCGGTGGATCTGGTAGAGGTCGACGTAGTCGGTGCCCAGCCGGCGGAGGCTGTTGTCGATCTCCGTCATGATCGCCTTGCGGGACAGGCCGTGGCCGTTGGGGCCCTCGTGCATGGCGCCGTGCACCTTGGTCGCCAGGACGATCTCGTCGCGGCGCGCGTACTTCGCCAGGGCCCGGCCGACGATCTCCTCACTGGTGCCGTCGGAGTAGACGTTGGCGGTGTCGAAGAAGTTGATCCCGGCGTCCAGGGCACGGCGGATCAGCGGGAGCGACGCCTCCTCGTCCAGGGTCCAGCTGTGCGGACCGCGACCGGGCTGCCCGAAACTCATGCAGCCCACACAGATGCGGGACACGTCCAGGCCCGTCGGACCGAGTTTCACGTACTGCATGGTCACTCCTCGTCGTCATCGGTGGTGCGCCTGAGGAGCAGCGTACGCAGGGGGCGGGAGAGAAACGGGGAACCGGTCGCACGACCGGTCCCCCGTCGACGGCACCGCGGCTCAGACCCGGTACCGACGCAGCGCCGGCGTCACGGTCGCGAGCAGCAGCGTGGCGGCGACCACGAGCAGTCCGCCGCCCACGACGGCCGCGCGGGGGCCGAACGCCGAACCGGCCGTGCCGTGCAGCACGTCGGCCAGCCGCGGGCCGCCGGCGACCACCACCGTGAAGACACCCTGCATCCGGCCGCGCATCTCGTCCGTCGCGGCCGACAGCAGGATGGCTCCGCGGAAGACCATGGAGACCATGTCGGCGACTCCGGCGACGGCGAGGAACGCGGCCGCGATCCACAGGCTGTCGCTCAGGCCGAAGCCGGTGACCGCCACGCCCCACGCCACCACCGCCGCGATGACCATGAGGCCGTGCCGGCGCGCCCGCGAGAACGTGCCCGAGAACAGCCCGCCGAGCACGGCGCCCACGGGGATCGCCGCGAACAGCAGCCCGAGCGCGAGGCCCTCCCCGTACGGGGCGTAGGTCTCGGCGGCGAGCTGCGGGAAGAGGGCGCGGGGCATGCCGAGGACCATCGCGATGATGTCGGCGAGGAAGGACAGCAGCAGCACCTTGTGCAGCCCGATGTAGCGGAACCCCGCGGCGACCTCCCGCCACCCGGCCCGGCGCTTGACCGTACTGTCCAGGGGCGGGAGTGGCGGGAGCCGGTACACCGCCCAGAGGGTGGCGCACAGGGCCACGGCGTCGATCAGGTACAGCTCCGGCAGGCCCACGACGGGGATGAGGGCCCCGGCGAGCATGGGTCCCACCACCGCGCCGGTCTGCATCACGGTGGAGCCGAGGGCGTTGGCCGCGGTGAGCTCCCCGGCGGGCACCAGACGGGCGATGGAGGCGGTGCGGGCCGGTGAGTTGAGGCCGAAGAACGCCTGCTGGAGGGCGAGCAGCACCATCAGCACCGGCACCGAGTCCAGCCCGGCGACGGCCTGCACCCAGAACAGCAGCGAGGTGACGGCGATCCCGGTGTTGGTGATCAGCAGGAGCCTGCGGCGGTCCATGGTGTCGGCGATCGCGCCGCCCCAGAGCGCGAACACCATCAGCGGCAGCAGGCCCGCCAGGCTGGCGTAGCCGACCCAGGCCGAGGAGCCCGTGATGTCGTAGATCTGCTTGGGCACCGCGACGGCGGTCAGCTGGCTGCCGACCGCCGTGACGATGGTGGAGGTCCACAGCCGGCGGTAGGCGGGGCGGCGCAGCGGGCGGGTGTCCATCGCCCAGCGGCGCCATCCGCGCGCGCGGGGCGGCTCCTGCCGTGCTGTGCCGTCGTCGGCGTCCGGCCGCTCGGCGGTGCTGTTCTCGCTCGTGTCCACTGGCGTCCTGGTTGCTCGATACATCTTTTTCTTCGTGCATCACTATCGCCCAGGCGGCGGACAGTACGGTAATCGGACGCGAGCGGGTGCGCCCCCTACAGGGCCCCGGCGATCAGCGTGCCCCCGAGGACGAACATCGTCGCGGCGACCAGTCCGTCCAGCACCCGCCACGCTCCCGGCCGGGCCAGGTACCGGCCGAGCAGCCGGGCACCGAACCCGAGCGCGGCGAACCAGCACAGGCTGGCGAGGGCGGCGCCGAGACCGAAGGTCCAGCGCAGCGGGCCGCGGTCGGCCGCGATGGAACCGAGCAGGAACACCGTGTCGAGGTAGACGTGCGGGTTGAGCCAGGTCAGCGCCAGGCAGGTGAGGACGGCACGGCGGCGCGACGTCGTCGATCCGGGCTCCGCCCGCAGCGCTCCGGCCGGCCGCAGCACGCGCCGCGCGGCCAGCGCGCCGTACACCAGCAGGAAGGCTCCCCCGACCAGGCCCACCACGGTCAGCGCCGCCGGCCAGGCCACCACGACGGCGCCGACGCCGCCGACGCCGAGCGCGATCAGCACCGCGTCGGACAGGGCGCAGATGCCCACGACGGGCAGCACCGCGTCCCGGTGGATGCCCTGCCGGAGGACGAAGGCGTTCTGGGCGCCGATGGCGACGATGAGGGAGAGGCCGGTGCCGAACCCGGCGGTGACGGCGGATACTGCGCTGTTCACACGTTCGACGCTAGGCGGCCCCGCACGGACAGTACAGCTAAAGATTCTTAGGTGGCATTAGTAATCCTCATGCCACCATGATGGGGGCATGATGCCGGAACTCCCCCTCGACCTGGTCCGCACGCTGCTCGCCGTGGTCGACGAGGGCACGTTCGACGCGGCGGCCCGCGTTCTGCATGTGACGCCCTCCGCGGTGAGCCAGCGCGTCAAGGCACTCGAGCAGCGCACGGGCCGGGTCCTGCTGATCCGGGCGAAACCGGTGCGGCCGACCGAGTCCGGCGAGGTGGTCGTCCGCTTCGCCCGCCAGCTCGCCCGCCTGGAGCACGACACGCGGACCGCGCTCGGCACGAGCGGCTGCCCCGGCGCCACCCGGCTGCCGATCGCCGTGAACTCGGACTCCCTGGCCACCTGGTTCCTGCCCGCCCTCACCCGGGTGCCGGAGGAGGTGCGCCCCAGCTACGAGCTGCACCGCGAGGATCAGGACCACACGGCGCGGCTGCTGCGCGAGGGGATCGTGATGGCCGCGGTCACCTCGTCGCCCGACGCCGTCACCGGGTGCCTCGTCCGCGCGCTGGGCCGGATGCGGTACGTGCCCGTGGCGCAGCCCGCGTTCGCGGAGCGGTGGCTCGGCGCGGGCCGGGACGTACCGCTGCGGGAGGTGATCGCCGACGCGCCGGTGGTGGTCTTCGACCGCAACGACGACCTCCAGGACGCCTTCGTGCGCAGGCTCCGGCGGGGCGGGCGGGCCGGTGACCAGCGGCACTTCATGCCGACCTCGGAGGGGTTCGCGGAGGCCGTGGCCGGCGGAATGGGCTGGGGCATGGTGCCCGCGGTGCAGGCCGGACCGCTGCTGCGCGCCGGCCGCCTGGTGCACCTGGCGCCGGACCTCGACCTCGCGGTCCCGCTGTACTGGCAGCAGTGGAAGCTCGACTCCCCCGCCCTCGTCGCGGTCGCCGAGGCCGTCGCGGCCGCGGCGGCGGAGGCGCTGGATCCGTGAGCACCGACCGGCCGCCGCACCGCGGAGCTCCGGGTCAGCCGGATCCCTCCGCGCCGCCCCCGCCCCTGAACGGCCCCTCCAGCGCCGCCCACTGCAACAGCATGATCGTCTTCGCGTCGGCGATCTCACCGGTGCGGATCATCTCCAGCGCGCGCCGGAAGGGCAGTTCGACGAGCTCGATGTCCTCACCCTCCTCGTCGAGGCCGCCGCCCTCGTGCGTACGGGTCGACGGGCCGTACGGGGCGGCATAGAAGCTCACCCGTTCCGTGACCGAACCCGGGCTCATGTAGACGTCGAAGACGTGCTGGATCTCGCCGATCGTGTGGCCCGTCTCCTCGACGACCTCGCGCCGCACGGCGACCTCGGGGTGCTCGTCCTCCTCGTCGAGCAGTCCGCCGGCCGTCTCGATCAGCATGCCGTCGGGGTGGCCGTTGACGTACACGGGATAGCGGAACTGCCGGGTGAGCAGCACGGTCCCGCGTCCGGTGTCGTACAGCAGCACGGTGGCGCCGTTGCCGCGGTCGTGCGTCTCGCGCTCCTGGGTGCTCCAGGTGCCGTCGGCGTGCTGGAAGTCGAAGGTGGTGGTGCGCTCGACGTACCAGTGGCAGGACAGGAGTCTCACGTCCCGCACCTTGACGCGCGGGTTGCCGGTGAGGTCCCGGCCGGTCCGGTCGAGTCCGGTGCGGCCGCGGCGGTCGGGGAGGTCGATGCCCACGGTCGGCGCGTCGGCGTCACGGAAAGTGGTCATGACCGCTTCTACCATCCCCGTCCGCCGGTGTCAGGACGCGAACGCCCCTCGGTGACCTCGCGCGCGGTCCGTAAGGAGGTTGGCGGAACAGGTTCGTCCGGGACAACATGCCTGCATGAAGGGTGATCTTTTCTCGGGCGAGCATCTCGTGCAGCCGGCGTCCGCGCCGGGCATGAGCGTGCAGAACGCCAAGTCGATCAAGTACGCCGTCAACGGGGAGATGCTCGCACGGCAGGGGGCGATGATCGCCTACCGGGGGAATCTGCAGTTCGAACGCAAGGGCCAGGGCATGGGCGGCATGCTCAAGCGGGCGGTCACCGGCGAGGGGCTGCCACTGATGACGGTCCGCGGGCAGGGCGAGGCCTGGTTCGCGCACGAGGCGCAGAACTGTTTCATCGTCGATGTCGAGCCGGGTGACGTGTTCACGGTCAACGGGCGCAACGTGCTGTGCTTCGACGCCACGCTGGCGTACGAGATCAAGACCGTGAAGGGCGCGGGCATCACCGGCGGCGGCCTGTTCAACAGCGTCTTCACGGGACAGGGCAGGCTCGGGCTGGTCTGCGAGGGCAGCCCGCTCGTCATCCCCGTCTCGCCGCAGCAGCCCGTGTACGTCGACACCGATGCCGTGGTGGGCTGGACGGCACAGCTCCACACCTCGCTGCACCGGTCCCAGTCGTTCGGCTCGATGATCCGCGGCGGCTCCGGGGAGGCCGTGCAGCTGAAGCTGGAGGGCGAGGGATTCGTGGTCGTACGCCCCAGCGAGGCGACGCCGCAGAAGGCCCAGCAGCACTGAGGAACCGAGAAGCGCTGCCGCGGGTCACACACACGCCGCCCGCGTCACGCGCGCGACGCGCGGGCGAGTCGCGGCCCCAGCCAGCGCTTGGCCCTGCGCAGCGCCTCCAGCCGCTCCGCGGCCCGGTCGAGCCGGTAGTAGAGCCGGGGCGGCAGGTACGGGAGCAGCGGGGAGTGCCGCTGGCCGAGGAGGGCGAACATCTCGTCCGGCGGCAGACCGATGTAGCGCGGCAGGTTCTCGTACCACTGGGCGCTGAGGCGGGCCGCGCTCTGCAGCGGGAGGAGGTCGGACCTGCGCTGCCGTTCGTACCGGGCGAGGGCGGTGCGCAGGTCCGGGTGCTCCCGCAGGGCGGTGGCCAGACAGCCGGCGTCCTCCAGGGCGAGGGTGGTGCCCGCGCCGACGGAGTAGTGCGTCGTGTGGGCGGCGTCGCCGATGAGGACGAGGTTGCCGCGGGACCAGGTGCGGTTGGTCAGGGTGCGGAAGGTCAGCCACCGCGCGGTGCCGTCGGCCCGGTCGCGGCCGATCAGCGGGTGGCCGTCGAGGAGGCCGGCGAAGATCTTCCCCAGCAGGGCCAGCCCGTCGGCCGCCCGCGCACGGTCGAGGCCCAGCCCGGTCCAGGTCTCCGGGGAGCACTCGACGACACAGGTGCTGCGCTCCCCGCTGAACGCGTAGGCGTAGGCCCAGATCCAGCCGTGGCCGGTCTCCTGGAAGGAGAAGGTGAACGCGTCGAAGACCTTGGTGGTGCCGAGCCAGATGTACCGGTTGCGGCCGAGCCGGACGTCGGTGCCGAAGTGGCCGGCGTGCGCCTCCCGCAGGGCGCTGTGCACCCCGTCGCCCGCGACGACCAGATCGGCGTCCGGCATGTCGTCCGGCGCGACGTGCCGCTGGTGCTCCACGGTGACGCCCAGGGACCGGGCACGTCCGGCGAGCAGTTCGAGCAGCCGGTGCCTGCCGATGCCGAAGCCCTGGTCGCCGTGGTGGACCGTACGGCTGCCGCGGACGTGGGCGACTCCCTCGCGCCAGCCGACCGAGTGCGCGCGGACGGCGGCCGCCGACTCGGGGTCGTACCTGCGGAGCGCGTCGAGCAGTCCCGACCAGTAGGTCACGCCCCAGCCGTAGGTCGAGCCGGCCGGGTTCCGTTCGTGGACGGTGATGTCGCAGGAGGGGTCCTGACGTTTCATCAGGATCGAGAAGTACAGACTCGCGGGGCCGCCGCCGACGCATGCGATCTTCACGGGCACGGAGCGTAACAGGGGGTTCGCTCCGGGGCGTGCGGGTACCCGGCGCGGCGAACGCGACATGGGCGCGATGTGCGCGACGTGTCCGACCCCAAGGAGGAAGCAGTGTCGCAGGTCGAGGAATCCGTCGAGGTCGGCGTCCCGGTGCGGACGGCCTACAACCAGTGGACGCAGTTCGAGTCGTTCCCCGAGTTCATGAGCGGGGTGGAGCGGATCGAGCAGCGCACCGACACGCTCACGCACTGGGTGACCAATGTGGACGGGGTCCGCAGGGAGTTCGACGCGGAGATCACCGAGCAGATCCCCGACGAGCGGGTCGCGTGGACCACGGTCGGCGGGCAGGCCCGCCAGGCCGGCGTCGTGACCTTCCACCACCTCGACGAGGGGCACACGAAGGTGATGCTGCAGATGGACTTCGACCCTCAGGGCGTCACCGAGACCGTCGGCGACAAGCTCGGCTTCGTGAAGCGGCAGGCCAAGGGTGACCTGGAGCGCTTCAAGACGTTCATCGAGAAGCGGGGCCGGGAGACCGGGGAGTGGCGCGGCACCGTCCAGTGACGGTCCCACCCCGACGGCAGGACGAGGGCCGGTGAGCGCACCACGCGCTCACCGGCCCTTCGGTCTTCCGGAGGGCCGACTTCCGAAAGGCCGTCTCCCGAAAGGCCGACTCCCGAAGGGCCGCGCTACGCGTCCGCGCGTCCCGCCGTACGGCACTCCGGGTGACCCCAGCCCTGGTCGTTCTTGGCGATGGGCTCCCCCGCCGCGTACGAACGGCCGCAGACGCAGCGGCCCGGGAACTTCGCCTTGAGCGTGCGGGAGGAGGAGCGGGACGAGGAGGAGGACGGGCGCCGGGCGGTTCCGCCCGAGCGGGCGGCCGGGACGCGGCGGGCCGTGGCCGCGGGCGCGTCGGGCGCGGGCGGCGGTTCCGGGGAACCCAGGGCGCTGCCCGCGGGCTCCTGCACGGTGGCCGCCTGGCTCGCGGCACGGTCGGCGAAGTCGTTGAGACGGTCGCCGTCGACCTGGTGGGCGGGGACGTAACGGAACTCGACCGAGCGGCCGTCGAGCAGCTCGTCGATGCGGGCGACGAGCTCCTGGTTGGCGACGGGCTTACCGGACGCGGTCCGCCAGCCCTTGCGCTTCCAGCCGGGCAGCCAGGTGGTGACCGCCTTCATCGCGTACTGGGAGTCCATCCGGACCTCCAGCGGGACGTCCGGGTCGACGGCCGTGAGCAGCCGCTCCAGCGCGGTGAGCTCGGCGACGTTGTTCGTGGTCCGGCCCAGCGGGCCGGCCTCCCAGCGGGTGGGCGTCTCCGCACCGTCGGCGACGACCCAGGCCCAGCCGGCGGGTCCGGGGTTTCCCTTCGACGCCCCGTCACAGGCGGCCACAACACGTTCCAGCATGGCACCGATCATGCCATGCGCGGGCCGGTGGACCGCTCACAGGGACCACGGGCAGGCCCGCCCATGGTTGTCGGCTGTCGGCTGTCCCAAGCTCAGGGCGTACGGAGCTCAGAGCACGTCGAGCGTCGTCGGTGCCTCGCCCCGGGTGGTCGCGAGGTCGATCACGGAGAACAGCGCGCCGTACGGGTCGCTGCTCCTCCTGGCCGGGCATCGGCGGCACGACGGCGCGCACCGCCCTGCCGTCGGCGTAGGCCTGGTGGGTGTGTCCGCCGTGGTCGGTGGGCATCTCCCGGAACGTCCAGCCGAACACGTCACCGTAGAAGCCCTTCGCCCCTTCGACGTCGTTGCACATCGCGTCGGCCCAGCAGGGTGTTCCCTCGGGTAGTGCGGCCATGGCTGTGGCTCTCTTCAGCTCGGCGGATGGTTCTGCTGTCCTCTTTCATGCTGGGGCAGGCCCGTGCGGCACCACGCGGGGAACGGCAAACCGCCCCAAACTGGTGTCCGGCACGGGGGGAACGGCGAGGTCAGGGGGCAGCTGATGAGTCGTGCGATGCGTGCGTGGCAGGTGGTGCGGCCGGGGCCGGTCGAGGGCGGGCCGCTGCGGTTCACCGAGAGGCCGGTGCCGGTGCCGGGCGCGGACGAGCTGCTGGTGCACGTCCGCGCGTGCGGCGTGTGCCGGACGGATCTGCACATCACCGAGGGCGATCTGCCGGTGCGCCGGCCCGGGGTGACGCCGGGGCACGAGGTCGTGGGTGTGGTGGCGGCGACGGGCGAGGACGTCCGCGGCCACACCGTCGGCGACCGGGTGGGGGTGGCGTGGCTGCGGCGTACCGACGGCTCGTGCGCGTACTGCGCCCGCGGGGCCGAGAACCTCTGCCCGGCCTCGCGGTACACGGGCTGGGACGCGGACGGCGGGTACGCCGAGTACACGACCGTACCGGCCGCGTTCGCCCACCGGCTGCCGCCCGGGCTCGACGACGTGGCGGCGGCGCCGCTGCTGTGCGCGGGCATCATCGGGTACCGGGCGCTGCGGCGGGCGTCGTTGCCGCCGGGCGGCCGGCTCGGCCTGTACGGGTTCGGCGGGAGCGCCCATCTGTGCGCGCAGCTGGCGCTCGCGCAGGGGGCGGCCGTGCATGTGATGACCCGGGGCGCGGCCGCGCGGCGGCTCGCGCTGGAGCTGGGCTGCGCGTCCGCGAACGGGGCGTACGACGCGCCGCCGGAGCCGCTGGACTCGGCCGTCCTGTTCGCCCCGGTCGGGGATCTGGTGCCGGTGGCGCTGCGGGCACTGGACCGGGGCGGGGTGCTGGCGGTCGCGGGCATCCATCTGACCGACACACCGCCGCTGCACTACGAGAGCGAGCTGTTCTACGAGAAGGAGCTGCGCAGCGTCACCTCCAGCACCCGCGCCGACGCCCGGGAGTTCCTCGCGCTGGCGGCCCGGCACGGCGTACGGGCGACGACGCACACGTATCCGCTGTCCGAGGCACGGCGGGCCCTGGAGGACTTGAAGGCGGGCCGCTTCGACGGGGCGGCCGTGCTGGTCAACGATTCTCCGGCCCGGCACTGATCCGGTTCCGCCTCTGCTTCCTCGACGCCCAGAGGCTGGTCACGGTGGTCACCGCGAGGACGGCCACGATGAAACCCAGCGAGAACGCGATGCCGATCTCGGGCACGTGCACACCGGACTCGTGCAGCGCGTGCAGCACCAGCTTCACCCCGATGAAGCCGAGGATGATCGCCAGGCCGTAGGAGAGGTGGACCAGCCTCTTCAGCAGACCGCCGATGAGGAAGTACAGCTGGCGCAGCCCCATCAGGGCGAAGGCGTTGGCCGTGAACACGATGTACGGCTCCTGGGTCAGCCCGTAGATGGCGGGGATGGAGTCCAGGGCGAACAGCACGTCGGTCGAGCCGATGGCGAGCATCACGACCAGCATCGGCGTCATGACGCGCTTGCCGTTCTGCTCGGTCCACAGCTTGGTGCCGTGGTAGCGGTCGGCCACACCGAAGCGGCGCTCGATCGTCTTGAGCAGCTTGTTCTCCTCGTACTCCTCGTCGTGGCCGCCCTTGCGGGCGTCCTGGACGAGCTTCCACGCGGTCCAGATCAGGAAGGCGCCGAAAATGTAGAACACCCAGGAGAAGGTGGAGATGATCGCGGCGCCCAGCGCGATGAAGACGGCGCGCAGGACGAGCGCCACGAGGACGCCGACCATCAGCACCCGCTGCTGGTACTGGGCGGGCACCGCGAACTTCGCCATGATGAGCACGAAGACGAAGAGGTTGTCGACGCTCAGCGACTTCTCGGTGATGTACCCGGCGAAGAACTCGCCCGCGGGTCCGCTTCCGCCGACGGCCCAGAGGCCGCACCCGAACACGACGGCCAGGGCGACCCAGACGGCCGACCAGATGCCGGCCTCCTTGACCGACACCTCGTGGGGCTTGCGCCCGATGACGAAGTCGACGGCGACGAGCAGGCAGAGCACCACGATGCTCAGCACCCAGCCGGTCAGGGAGACGTGCACGGTTCGTTCCTCCGGGCTTGTGGGGCGGCGGCCGGCTCTGCTGCCTTCCGCTGCCCGGGATCACTTCCACCCGGACCGGGGGAACGACACCTGGTCGCCCGGCAGACGACCTGCCTGGGCGGACGGTCCGCTCACTCCCCCGCGAAGGCCTTCTCCAGGGCGGGGAGGTCGAGCTTGTTCATGGAGTACATGGCACGGGTCACGCGGGCCACCCGCTCGGCATCCGGGTCGTTGACCATCTCCATGAACCGGACCGGGACGACCTGCCAGGACAGCCCGTACCTGTCCTTCAGCCAGCCGCAGGGGCCGGGCTCGCCGCCGCCCTCGGTGAGCCTGCTCCAGTAGTGGTCGACCTCCTCCTGGCTCTCGCAGAGGATCTGGAACGAGACGGCCTCGTTGAACTTGAACTGCGGGCCGCCGTTCAGGGCGACGAACTTCTGCCCGTTGGCCTCGAACTCGACGGTCATCACGGAGCCGACGCGCACGGCCGGGACGCCCTCGGGGCTGTCCACGGTGTGGCGGGTCACCCGCCCGAGCCGGGAGTTCTTGAAGATCGAGACGTAGTGGGCGGCGGCCTCCTCGGCCTGGCCGTCGAACCACAGACAGGTGGTGAATCCGTACGCGGGCATGGTGCCTCCTCGGCGCGAGAGTCGCGGGAGTCGCGAGTGTGTCGTCGCCCGTACAGACCGATGTCCGGCCGTGAACTCATCGGTGGTCCGCACCCGGAGTCGCCCCGGCGCCCCTCTCCCGATGCTCCTCTGCCCGTGGCGAATCTGCTGCGGGCAGAGAAAGCCCATGTCACGCGGCTTGCGCGGCGAGAGTGAAGAGGACGGCACGACCTACGGGAAGGACACAGTCATGACCCCGCTCATCGCCACCGGCCCCGCACCGGGCCTGGCGCCCCGCGCCGAGGAGGGGGACACCCCGCCCTCGCGGTTCGACGACCACCTCGCCGCGCAGCTGCTCGCGCAGCGGATCGTCTTCCTCGGCACCCAGGTCGACGAGGTGTCCGCCAACCGGGTCTGCGCCCAGTTGCTGCTGCTGTCGGCGGAGGACCCGCGCACCGACATCAGCCTGTACATCAACAGCCCGGGCGGGTCCGTGCACGCGGGACTCGCGATCTACGACACGATGAAGCTGATCCCCAACGACGTGTCGACGCTGGCCATGGGCTTCGCCGCGAGCATGGGCCAGTTCCTGCTCAGCGTGGGCACGCACGGCAAGCGGTACGCCCTGCCGAACGCGCGGATCATGATGCACCAGCCGTCGGCGGGCATCGGCGGGACCACCGCGGACATCGAGATCCAGGCGGACAACCTGGAGTTCACCAAGCGGACCATCGAGCGGATCACCGCCGAGCACACCGGCCAGACCCCGGAGACGATCTCCCAGGACGGCGACCGCGACCGCTGGTTCACCGCCGAGCAGGCGAAGGAGTACGGCATGGTCGACCACGTCGTCGCCTCGCTCGACACGGTACGGCCGGCCACGACACGACGCAGGATGGGGCTGTAGGCATGGGCACGTACACGATTCCCAACGTCGTCGAGCGGACCCCGCAGGGCGAGCGGTCGTACGACGTGTTCAGCCGGCTGCTGTCCGAGCGGATCATCTTCCTCGGCACCGAGATCGACGACGGGGTGGCCAACGTCGTCATCGCCCAGCTCCTGCACCTGGAGTCGTCGGCGCCCGAGAACGAGATCGCCATCTACATCAACTCGCCCGGCGGATCGTTCACCTCACTGATGGCGATCTACGACACGATGACGTTCGTCCAGGCGCCGATCTCCACGTTCTGCGTCGGGCAGGCGGCCTCCACGGCGGCCGTGCTGCTCGCGGGCGGCGACCCCGGGCGGCGCTTCGTCCTCGAACACGCCCGTGTGCTGCTCGGGCAGCCCGCGAGCGGCGGCCGCCAGGGCACGGTCTCGGACCTGGCCCTCCAGGCGAAGGAGATGGTCCGCATCCGCTCCCAGGTGGAGGAGGTCCTGGCCCGGCACACGCACCACGACGTCGCGACCCTCCGCGCGGACATGGACCGTGACAAGGTCTTCACCGCCGAGGAGGCCGTGGCGTACGGGCTGGCCGACGAGGTGCTCAGCCGGCGGCTCGTGGGCGTCTGAGCCCGGGCCGCCGGCGGTCGGCAGTCGTTCAGGCCGCCAGGCAGAGGCCGTTGTACGGCGACGTGGAGGTGGCCGTCGGGCGCGTGGCCGTCGTACGCGTCGTCGTCCGTACGGTGCTGGTGACGGCGCGGGGCCGGGCGCGGCGCGCCAGTTCGCCGTGGACGCGGGAGAGCAGATCGCCGAGACCCAGACCGAGGGCCTGGGCGGCGGCCGCGAGGACCTCCGAGGACGCCTCCTTGCGGCCCCGCTCCAGCTCCGAGAGGTACGGCATCGAGATCCGCGCCGCCTCCGCCACGTCCTTCAGGGTCCGCTCCTGCGCCAGCCGCTCCCGCCGCAGGACGTCGCCGACGAGGTCGCGCCAGAGGGGTTCCCTGGCGGTCTGCGGCCGGTCCGCGGGGCGCAGGGGAATGACGCGGGCTTCGTTCGGCGCTGGCTTCCTCTGATCGCTCATCCCCTCAGCCTAGGAGTCTCCTGCACCACGGGAAGTGCTCCGCGTTCCGCCCTCGACGAAATCGCCGCCCGAGGGGCGGGATAGGGTCGGGCCGTCGAGGGGGAGACCGATGAGTGCAGACACGCACGACCGCCACACGTCCGGCACGCCGAGCACGTTCTCCGTCGGCGGTGAACACCACGTGTCCCGGCTCGGGTTCGGCGCCATGCGCCTGCCGACCGGCTCCGGCCCGGGCCCCGACAGGAAGGCCGCCGTCGCGGTGGCCCGGCGCGCCGTCGAACTGGGCGTGACCCTGATCGACACCGCCCACATGTACGGCTGGGGAGCCAACGAGGAACTCCTCGCCGAGGCCCTGCACCCGTACCCGGACGACCTGCTGATCACCACCAAGGTCGGGGTCGTCCGGACGGACGGTCCCGAGGGGTGGGCGTACGACGCACGGCCGGAGAGCCTGCGCGAGCAGGTCGAGCAGGGCCTGCGGCGGCTGCGGACCGAGCGCGTCGGCCTGCTCCAGCTGCACCGGATCGACCCGAAGGTGCCGCTGGCGGAACAGATCGGCGCGCTCCGCGACCTCCAGCAGGAAGGGAAGATCGGGCACATCGGGCTGTCCGAGGTCACCGCCGCGGAGCTCGCCGAGGCGCGCGAGACGGCCGGGATCGCGAGCGTGCAGAACCGCTACAACCTCCTCGACCGGGAGCACGAGCCCGTTCTGGAGGCCTGCGAGGCCGCCGGCATCGCCTTCCTCCCCTGGCGTCCCGTGGCCGCGGCGGCCCCCGGCCCGGCAGCCGCGCTCGACGTCGTCGCCGCCGAACTCGGCGCCACCGCGCCGCAGGTCCTGCTCGCCTGGCTGCTCGCCCGCTCCCCGGTCGTCCTGCCGATCCCGGGCACCGCTTCGCTCGCCCACCTGGAGGAGAACCTCGCCGCGGCGCGCCTCCGGCTGACCCGGACACAGCGGCAGCGGCTCGACCGTACGGCCTCGTCCGCCTAGACCGTACGGCCTTCTCCGCCCGGCGCGACCGGCCCGCCCGGCGCGCGAACGGTCCCGCCCCTGCTTAGCGTGGGCGGGGTGATCCCCGAGAGCCCGTACCCCCACTCCCCCGGCTCCCCCGGCTCGCCCGCCGTTCCGGCGCCCGGTCGGCGAGCGGCCCGGCACGGCTGGACCGAGGCCGTGGCGACCGTTCTCGCCGGGCTGGTGGCGATGGCCGTGGTCGCCGGGCTCGGACTGTGGGCGGCGGGTGCCGCGGACCTTCCGGACAACGCGTTCCCCCGGGTCGTGGCGGCCGCCGTCGTCTCGGCGGTCGGCGGCGCGGTCGAGCTCTCGGGCGACATGGGCTCGCTCGCCGACAGCCGGGGCGGCCTGGTCGTGATGCCGCTGTCGGTGACACTGGTGGGCGCCCTGGTGATCGGCGCCGGCTTTCTGCGGCCGCTGCGGCACCGGGCGGTGGCCGGGGCACCCGAACTCGCGGGCTGGGCCGCCCGGATCGCCGTGCTGTGGCTGCTCGTGCTGATCGGTGCGGCGTCCCTCGCCCGGCAGACCTTCCGGGTCCCGCTCGGCGACGGCCTCCTCGACGACCTGGGCGAGCTGTTCGGGCTCGCTCCCACGGCGGGCTTCACGACCGATGTGCCGCGGACGGTGCTGTTCGGGCTGCTGTGGCTCGCGGGGGTGTTCGTGCTGGCCCTGCTGGTGTCGCCGGGGGCCCCGCTGCCGGCCCGGCTGGTGCGCCTGCACGGGGCGGTGCGTCCGGCCGCGTACGCGATGCTGGCGCTGCTGCTCGCGTACGTCGTCGTGGGGCTGGTGATCGCGCTGGTGGTGGCCGCGACGCGGGAGGACGCCGCCGGGACGTTCGCCGTGATCCTGCTCGGGCTGCCGAACCTGGTGTGGTTCGCCCTCACGATCGGGCTCGGCGCCTCCTGGACGGGCCGGGTGGACGGCCCTTTCGCGCTGCCGCTGCCGCGGCTGCTGGACGAGGCGCTGCGGACGTCCGGCGAGTCCACGCTGAACGTGCGGACCCTCGCCGAGCACGACGGCAGGGTGTGGTGGCTGGTGGTGGTCGCCGCGGTCCTGCTGCTCGCCGCCGCGGGTCTGGCGGTGTCCCGCTCCCCGGCCCGGGTGCGGCCGTGGCAGCACGCCGTGCGCCTGGCGGTCGCGTTGGTGGCGACCGTCCTGATGATCTGTTCGGTCGGCCGGATCTCCGCCCACTACGGGCTGTCGGTGCCGGTGCTGGGTGATCTCGGCACCGGGCTGTCCGGGGAGGTGTCCCTGCGGCCGCTGCTGTGGTCCGCGCTCGGGTTCGCCGCCCTGTGGGGGCTGGTGGCCGGAGCCCTGAGCGGGGTGTCGGCGCGGGGGGTGCGGCGGCGGCCCTGAGCGCTCGCCGGTTCCGCCCGGCACGGAGCGGGGGGTCAGGCGGCCGGCGTGGCCAGCGCGTGGGCCGTGCGCTGCACGCGCTGCATACGGAGCGCGTCGACGGACTCCGCGAGCAGCTCGTACTCGGTGGTGTCGTCGCTGGTCGCGACGCGGACCAGATGGCCGGCGGCCAGTTCCTCGGCCACGTACTCCTGCTCGGCGTCGTCCCCGCTCCAGGCGCGCAGCACGCCGGGGACGTCCGGCACGCCGTCCGCCACCGGGACGATCGCGTTCGGGGGGTAGTGCGCGTTCTCGGGGCGCGGGTCCAGCCGCTCGGCGATCCATAACGCCCGGTCGCGCATCCACCAGAGGGCGAGGGCCAGGGTGGGGGCGCGGTACGTGCCGAGCGGCACGCCCACACGCCGGCCGCCGCATATCCCGTACGCCGTGACATGGCACAGGAACTCGTCGTGCACGTTCGCTCCCCCATCGCAGCCGACAGCCGATCCGGCTCCGTACGTTTGCGCCCAGTTGGCCGTACACGTAGGGCGATGAGTCGAACACGCGCGGTGGCGCGATGGTTCATGCCTCAAGCGCCCTGCATAAGGAGTATTGCCACTCCTGACACTCTGTCACCACACGATTCCGGCCAGTCTGCCGTCGTATACACCGCCCGGAATGGCCGATTCGCCACGCAACCGCTCCGTCCGCCCGGCACCCCGCCCGGGTGCGGGCATGACCTGCCAGGTAATCGACGCCGCAGGCGCGGCCCGGGATCGTGGCGGTACCGGAGTACCACGGCCCCACCGGGGGCCCGGATCCGGTTGCGGACCGACCGACCGACTTCGTACGACCTCGATGGAGGCCTGCCGACCATGTCCACGATCACCCAGCGTCATCAGACCGCTGTGAGCCGGTACTTCGCCGCCTGGAACGCGTCCGGGGAGGAGGAACTGACCGCCGCGGTCGCCGCCGCCTGGGCCGAGGACGGCGGTTACACCGATCCGCTCGCCGACGTCCGCGGGCACGAGCGGATCGCGGCTCTGATCGCGGCGACGCGCGAGCAGTTCCCGGGGTACGTCTTCCGCCCGTCCGGCGCCGTGGACGGGCACCACGACATCGCCCGCTTCGGCTGGGAACTGGTCGGCGAGGCGGACGGCTCGGCGCCGGTCGCCGGGTTCGACGTCATCGCCTTGGACGACGAGGGGCGGATCCGCAGCGTGTACGGGTTCCTGGACCGGGTGCCGGCGCCGGCGCCGGTGCCGTCCGCGGGGGCGTGACGCGCGCGACGGGTCTCGGGCCCCCGCGGGGGGTGTGCGTGCCGGACGCCGTACTCTCCGGCACGCACACGGGTCTCGCACACGGCTCCGTGCCGAGCCGTCAGCCCTCCGCCCTGATCACCGCGTCGATACGGGCCAGCTCCTCGGGCTCGAAGTCCAGGTTGCGGATGGCCGCGACGCTGTCCTCCAGCTGCTGCGGGCTGCTCGCGCCGACCAGGGCGGAGGTGACGCGGCCGCCGCGCAGCACCCAGGCCAGCGCGAGCTGGGCGAGGGACTGGCCGCGGGACTTCGCGATGTCGTCGAGCTCACGCAGCCGCCGTACGAGGTCCTCGGTGACCTTGTCGGCGCTCAGGAACGGGCTGTCGCTCGCGGCGCGCGAGTCCTCCGGGATGCCGTCCAGGTAGCGCGCCGTCAGCAGGCCCTGCTCCAGGGGCGAGAACACGATCGACCCGACGCCCAGCTCGTCCAGGGTGTCCAGGAGCCCCTCGTCCTCGGGACGGCGGTCGAGCATCGAGTAGCGCGGCTGGTGGATCAGCAGCGGGGTGCCCAGCTCGCCGAGGATGCGGGCGGCCTCGCGGGTCTGCTCGGGCGAGTAGTTGGAGACACCGACGTACAGCGCCTTGCCCTGCTGCACCGCCGAGTGCAGGGCGCCCATCGTCTCCTCCAGGGGAGTCTCCGGGTCGGGGCGGTGCGAGTAGAAGATGTCGACGTAGTCCAGGCCCATGCGGGCGAGGCTCCGGTCGAGCGACGACAGCAGGTACTTCCGCGAGCCCCATTCGCCGTACGGGCCCGGCCACATCAGATAGCCGGCCTTGGTGGAGATCACCATCTCGTCGCGGTACGGCGCGAAGTCCGCCTTGAGCGCCTCGCCGAAGGCGGACTCGGCGGCACCGGGCGGCGGGCCGTAGTTGTTCGCCAGGTCGAAGTGCGTGACGCCCAGGTCGAAGGCGCGGCGCAGGATGGCGCGCTGGGTGGCGACGGGCCGGTCGGGCCCGAAGTTGTGCCACAGGCCGAGCGACAGCGCGGGCAGCTTCAGACCGCTGCGTCCGGTGCGCCGGTAGGGCATGTCCGCGTAGCGGTCGGGGTGTGCGGTGTACAACACGTACTCCTGTAGGGACGGAGGAGCAGGCAACAAGTGCCCACTCTGGCGTGTCGCGGCCCAGTGGTCCAACCGGAGAATCCGATGGGATTCAGCGACCGGGTTTCTCAATGGGCTCAGTAGGCTTCTCCGTCATGGAACTGCGTCACCTTCAGCACTTCGTCGCCGTCGCCGAGGACCAGCACTTCACCCGGGCGGCCGAGCGGCTGATGGTCTCGCAGTCGGGCCTGTCCGCCTCCATCCGCGCCCTGGAACGCGAGCTCCGGGCCCCGCTGTTCGTACGCACCACGCGCCGGGTGACGCTCACCGAGGCGGGGCGTGCGCTGCTGGTGGAGGCCGAGCGGATCCTCGCCCAGGTGCGGGCCGCGCACGAGGCGGTGGCCGCGGTGCAGGGCGTGCTGCGCGGCACGCTGTTCCTCGGCACCGAGCAGTGCATCGCGGGCGTGTACGTCGCCGGGCTGCTGGCCGCGTTCCGGCGGCACCACCCGGACGTGGAGGTGCGGCTGCGCCAGGCGGGGGCGGGCGCGCTGGCGGAGGAGGTCGCGGCGGGGCGCCTCGACCTCGCCTTCGCGGTGCGGACGCGGGCGGACGACGACCAGCTGCGCTCCGTGCCGCTGGCCGGCGAACCGATGATCCTGCTCTGCCACCCGACGCACCGCCTCGCGGCCGCCGGGGCCCCCGTGACGCCCCGGGACCTGAGCGGCGAGACCTTCGTCGACTTCCATCCCGACTGGGGCCCGCGCCGCGTCACCGACGCCGCCTTCGCCGCCGCGGGCGTCCGCCGGACCGTGGCACTGGAGGTCAACGACGTGCACGGCCTGCTCGACCTGGTCGACGAGGGCCTGGGGGTCGCGGTGGTGCCCCGGCACTTCCGGCACAAGCGGGAGTCCCTCACCGCCCTGCCGCTGAAGGGCACCGGCGACACGGAGTACGAGACGGTCGCCCTGCTGCCGCCCCCGCAGGCCACCGGCCCGGCGGCGCGGGCACTGATGCGGCTGCTGGACGAGATGGACGCCGGACCGCGGACGTGACCACTAGCGCCCGTCCCGGAGTCCGGCGGGCGCGAGGTGGAAGTCGAAACCGCCGAACCGGTGGGTGGGCCAGTCACGGGCGTACGCGGGCGGCGCCGCTCCCGGCGCGGTGAGCGCCACGACCGGGACCCGCTCGGCGGTGCGCAGGATCTCGCCCCGGGTGGTGTTGGCGTTGTTGCCGCGGGTGTTCCCGGACGCGCAGCGGGCGTAGAACCCGACCGGGATGGCCTGGTGCCCGGTCACCAGGCAGGGCGGCCGCACGCCGAGCCGGTGCAGTTCGGCCGCGGTGCGCGTCCAGTTCTCGCGGCTCGCGGTGGTGCGCTCGACCGTCCGCTCCAGCACCGCGTACTGCGCCACGAGATGCCCGGCCAGCACCAGCGCCACCAGCGTCACGGCGACCGGGCGCCAGGTCCGGCCCGGCGCCGTGACCAGGTGGGCGAGCGCGTCGGCGGCCACGAGGAACAGCAGCGCGTAGGCGGGCAGGAGGAAGCGCGGAGCGGCGTACCCGATCAGGAACAGGTAGGGGACGGCCGCCGTGGCGGCGCAGGCCAGCGGGATCAGCGTGACCTCGGCGCGCCGTGCCCTGACGGCCACCACCAGGCCCAGCACGGCGAGCACCGGCAGGAGGTACCACCAGAAGGTGACCGTCAGGTCGGCCGGACCGCCCGTGCACGGCCGGCACAGGGTGCGTCCGCCCAGGCTGCGCAACTGGTCGTCGACGGCGATGTTCCAGCCCAGCCCGCCCTGGACGCGGGACCCGTCGGACAGCCGCTGCCGCAGACCGCCGTACGCCGTGTACGCCTCGATCACCCAGGGCGCCGCTCCCGCGGTTAGCCCGGCGAGGAGCGCCGCGAGCAGCCGCGGATGCCACCGGCGCCGTACGCACACGAGAACGGCGAGCAACGGCAGGGTCACCCACACGGCGTCCGTGGGGCGCATCACCGCCATCAGCGCGGCGCCGGCGCCGGCGCCCCACAGGGCCGCCCGGTGGCCGCGGTCGGCCACGGCGGCGTGATCGGCCCGTTCGCCGTCCTCGGCTCGTTCGCCCCCGTCGGCCCGGGCGGTGCGATCGGCCCTGGCGCCGCGATGAGCCTGGGCGCGCAGGAAGCAGCCGACGCAGACCAGCGCCCCGATCGCCACCCAGTAGTTGGGCATGGCCTGCGGGCCGTAGAACAGCGTCACCCACAGGGTGGCGAAGAGGGCACCCGCCCCGGCCAGCACACGGGCCGGGAACAGTCCCCGCCAGGCGCGCAGCGCCAGATACAGGGCGAGCCCGGACAGCACGGCCAGGTAGATGCGCAGCAACGGGGTCGACGACGACCAGGAGGCGATCGGCGCCACCAGCCAGGACACGCCCCGCGCGCGTGGGGCGCTGAAGAACGCGGCCGGAGCGTCGGGACTCACCTGGCTGACGTACACCGACTCGTCCCAGCCGAGGCCCGTCCCCGGTCGTACGAGAGCGAGTTGGGCCGCGGTGAAGGCACCGGCCACGCCCCACAGCCACCCCTCGCCGCGCTCCCGCCACGACGTGCCGGTGACGGTGACCGGGCCGGGGCGCCGCGCTTCGGCGACCGTGACGTTCGAGCTGCTGACCATCGTCCACCCTTCACCTCCGGGCCCGGGCCCGGAGGTTCCCTCGCCTCCTCGCTGCGCGGCCGCGCGGGGCACGGCGAGAAAACGGATCCGAAAAAACATGGACAAAATAGTCAAATAGACTGGCATGCGCCGTGCGGGGGCACACGGGAACGGAGCACTTGAGCCAACCGGCCCAACGGACCGGTGGACCGTCGGGATTCGCGGGACCTGCCGGAACCGGCCCGGCTCCCGGGCAGGCCGGCTCACCGGACCGGGGACACCGGGTACGGTCTCGCCCCGCCCGGCGGAGGAACCACGGGACCGTCGAGGTCTCCGGGACTCCCACGGCCGCTCACGTTGCGTTCCGGCAAAGACCGCCTCCTCGCCCGGGGGCGTTCAGTCTGCACGCCGGGTGGCGCTTCGGCCAATCCGGGGAGCGGTCTTTCGCCATGCCGCCGCTTGTCCGGAACGGGCACCGGGCCACGGCCGGACGCCGGGCCCCGCCGTACCGCGGGAGCAGGGCGCAGAGGACAGTCCGCGCAGGCCAGGCGTTCGCGTCCCGTCGGGCGACGCACAGCGGGCGGACGTACGTCCCGACGCTCCCGGACGCGTTCTGCGGGGGCCGTCCGATGGCCGGTTCCGGCGGCGAAGGGCGGGAAGTCACCGGTGGACGGCACAGCGCGGCGGCCGGGGCGGGTACCCCGGCCGCCGCATCCTCGCACGCGTCAGCAGATGTTCTGGCTGCTGTTGACGAGCGTGTTGTTGCGGAAGGTGGTATTGGTGCCGCAGGGGTTCTCGCGGATCGCGGAGTTGGTCACCGTGAGGTTCTGAATGGTGATGTCGGAGTTGTTGGGGAACTCCGAGCGGGCCGCGAGCCGGATCTCGCCGCCGCCGGTGACGCTGCCGCTCTGGGCCGCGATGTTCACGTTGTAGCAGTTCTCGACGAGGATCGCGTTGTTGCCGGTGTTGCTGAGGTTGACCCGGTCGATGACCGCGCCACCGCTCTCGGAGACACAGAAGACCCCACGCCCGCCGCCGCGCGCGACGACCTCGCCCACGCGGATGTTGGTGGGGTAGGAGCTGCCGACCCTGCCGTTGCGGTTGGCCATGCGGAAGGCCGCGTACCCGGTTCCGGTGCCCGCGCCGTCCGCGTCGACCTTCGTCACGGTGGCGTTGATCGTCTGGTTGAGGAGGAGCCCCGACTCGCCCACGTTGCGGGCGGTGACCGTGCCGACGGTGAGGCCGTCGACGCCGTACGTCTCGACCGCGTGGCTGCTCGCGCCGGAGACGTACACGTTGTCGATCCTGACGTTCTTCGTCCACTGGCTGGTGTCGCCGCGGTTGTCGATGCGTACGCCCAGGCCGGCCGAGAGGCGCATGTCGATCTGGCCGAGGACGACGTTCTGGACGTTGCGCAGGAAGATGCCGTACAGCGGGGCACCGGTGACGTTGAGGTGCTGGACCTCGATGTCCCGGGTGCCGCGGGAGTAGACCGGCGCCTGGTCGCCGGACCCGCTGCCGGTGACGTTGATCGTGCCGCACACGTCGAGGACGGTGTAGCTCGGCAGGGAGACCCGCGATCCCGCGCCGATCGAGCCCGAGCCGCGGACGACGACCCGTTCCTTCGACGTCCGGTTCGCGGTCAGGCTGCCGATGGCCGCCTGCATCGCGGCCCGCATGTCGCTGCCGGTGTACACGACGCCACTGCCGCGCCGGGCGGTCCAGGTGCTGCCGCTGAGCACGGCCTCCGCCTGGTACGAGCCCTCACCGCAGGCGGCCGCGGCGGCCTGCCGCGGGGCGGTGACGGCGCGTCCGGCCGACGGCGCACCGGCCGGCGACGCGCTCGGGGCCGCGCTCGGGGCCGCGCTCGCGGGGGCCGTCAGCACGGCCGCCCCGGTGAGCAGGGCGGTGGCACAGGCGGCGGTGACACCGGCACGCCGCCTGCGGCTTCCGCGGGCGAGCACGGTGGCGTCGGCGGTGTCGGTGAGGTGAGGTGCGGCTCTGCGTCCCATCTCGTCTTCTCCTCTGTGGGGGTGGTGCGCCTGCCGATCCGGCCCATGACCGATTGAATCGATTCATTGATGACGCATACATGACAACAGCTGGACAGCAAGCGTTTTCTACGGCGGCGCCGAGTGTGGCAACGCCGCTCCGTGCGGTCAAGGGGTCAGGGGTGCGAGACGTCCGGGATTCTCGGAGGCGCGGCAGCCGCGCATGCGGGAAGGTGGAGGTCATGGACACCAAAGACGTTCTGGCCGAGGCGTTCGGGCGCATCCGGGAAGAGGTCCACTCCGTGGTCGAGGGACTGCCGCCCGACGTCCTCGACAATCCGCCGCAGGGCGGCGCCAACCCCATCTCCTGGCTGGTCTGGCACCTCACCCGCGTCCAGGACGACCACATCGCGGACGTGGCCGGCCGGGAGCAGGTGTGGACGTCGGAGGGCTGGGCGGACCGCTTCGGCCTCGGCCTGCCCGCCGAGGACACGGGGTACGGGCACAAGCCGGACCAGGTCGCCCGGGTACGGGTCGGCTCGGGCGACCTGCTGCTCGGCTACTACGACGCGGTGCACGAGAAGACGCTGGCCTTCCTCGCCGGCCTCACCGACGGGGACCTCGACCGGATCGTGGACGAGAACTGGGACCCGCCCGTCACGCTCGGCGTACGGCTGGCCAGCGTCCTGTCCGACGACCTCCAGCATGTCGGCCAGGCCGCGTACGCACGGGGGCTGCTGCAGCGCGCGGAGTCGTAGCCCTCCCCGCGCGGCACGGACGGCGGACGGAGGACATGGACGGAGGCCATGCTCGGAGACCATGGACGGAGGACGAGGGCGCCGGGTCAGATCACGCGGAAGAGGTCGGCGGCGGCGTGGACGTCGGTGAGGTCCTGGACGGAGCGGAGGTTGTCGCACAGGGCCTCCAGGACCGAGCCGGCCTCGCCCACGCGCGGGGCGCCGACGACCACGCCGAAGACCCGGAAGCCCAGCCGGTGTTTGGCGTCGTTCCAGCCGCGCATCCATTCCTCGGTGACGCCGCAGTCGTCGTCGGTGATCATCACGATGTCGCCGCGCATGCGGGCGGTGTCGTCGAACTCCTCCTCCAGCAGTTCGCCGGCCGCCGACAGCGGTGTCTGGTAGCTGGTGCCGCCGCCGAGGAAGGTCTCCGCGAAGTCGAGGACCCGGTCGATGTCAGTGGGCGGACCGGCCGGGAAGCGGAAGACCCGGATCTTGCCGGCGGCGGAGAACAGGATGCCGACGAAGTCACGCTTCGCGTGGCGGGCCTGGTCCAGCAGTGCCAGGGCGCACGCCTTGGCCCACGCCTCCCGGGTGACGCCGCCGGGCCCCGCCTCGTACATGGAGTGCGAGGTGTCCACGCACGCGATGACGGCGCCCTGGCCGGTGGTCTGCTCCCCCTGGCTGTCGTAGAGCATCAGCTCCCCGGCGACGTAGCGCACGGCGAACACGGCACGCAGCTCGGGCAGGCCGAGGCCCGCCAGTTCGGAGGGGATGACGCGGGAGAGGTCGTCGCCGAGCGTGACGCCGACGAGTTCCCCGGTGGCGTTCTCCACCTTGCGGGCGCGCTCACCGCCTGCCATCTGCCGGAAACGGCCGATCAGTTCGGCCCACTCGGCGAAACGGCCGGTGCGCAGCCGCTCGGCGAGCCGGGCGCGCCGGTCGAACGGCATCCGCTCCAGCTCACCGGGAGCGACACCCCAGGCCCGCATCAGCGCGGCCTCCTTCCGCACGGCCCCGGCGGCCTTCGCCGCCGCGTTCCGCGCGTCGGCCCGGATACCGGGGACCGCCGCCGCGAGGGCCTGCGCGGCGCCCTGGGCGGCCTCCCGAGCGGCGGCCTCGGCGGCCTCGGCGGCCGAGACCGCCCGCTGTACGGCATCGACGGCCGGATCCGGCACGGTGCCGTCCCCGTCGGCCTCGTCGGCGGCCTGCTGGAGCGCCTCGCCCACGGCGGTCGCCGCGCTTTCGGCGTCCCGCCCGGCCCGCTTCGCCCGCTGGGCCTCCTCCTGGACCTGACGCACGCGCTCCAGCATCCCGCGCAGCGCGGCGGCCTGGGCCAGTACGGCCATGGCGGCGGCGTAGGGGTCGCCGGCCGTCTCCCGGCGCAGCTCGGCGAACTCCGGTGACTCCACCAGGGAGGTGATCACCTGGTGGTTGACCAGCCGCGAGGGGTCCATCTCCGCGCGCTCGCGCACCCGCGGGCCGGCCTTGTAGGCGGCCAGGAAGACATCGGTCAGGAGGTCGGTGGTGTGGTGGTCGTAGCGCTCGTCGAACTCCTCGGCCAGCTCGCGCAGTCCGGCCGACTGCTCGTAGGTGTCACGCCATGCGATCCGGTCGGACCGGTCCGCGACCACGGCCGCGGTGTGCCGCTCGGCAGCGGCGGCGGACGAGCCGCCCAGCCACACCCCGGCCCGGCTCGCCAGCTCGTCGAGCGTGATCGGTGTCCTGTCCATGGTTCCGTCCCGGGTTCCGTCCGCCGGTGTTCCAGAGCTGGGCCTGCACCGTGTTCCAGAGCTGGGCCCGCACCGTGTTCTACAGCTGGGCCTGCACCGTGCTCGCGTCCACGCCGAGGGCCTCGGTGAGGACACGGGCGCGGACGGCGCGCTGCCGGCCGGTGACCCGGTCGATGGCGGCGGTGGAGCGGCCGGCGCTCGCCGCCTCCTCGCGCAGCTTCTCCAGCCGCTTCCCCGCCATGGCGAGCTTGTTGTGGGCCTTCTTGATGACCCACTCGCTCAGCGCCTCGCGGGACTGCCCGGCCATGGCGTCGAGCTGCGCCTCCAGTTCCCCGATGACGTCGGCCAGGTCGAGCGCCTCCTTGGCGTCGGGGTTGACCAGGTGCAGCACCTCGCGCTCGACGGTCGGGCGTTCGGCGGGGGAGTTCCACAGCACATGGGTCAGCACCGACAGGTCGGTCTCGGCGACCGCCGGACGGCCGTCGAGGTACGCGGAGGCCTGGAGCAGGCGCACCGCCTGCCGCCAGCGGCGGTCGGAGGCGACGAGTTCCTTGCGGCGCAGGGCGGCCCGCAGCGTGCACACGGCGTCCACGATCGTGTCGGGGACGTCCACGGCCGGGACGGCCTCGGTCACGGCGTGCTGCAGCGCGGCCAGCCCGACCGTGGTCCGTGCCGGTGGCGCCGGGCGGCCGACGGCGGAGCGGACCAGCGCGGCGAAGTTCGAGGGGTCCTCCAGGTACCCGACCTCGATCCGCACCAGCAGCCGGTCGTAGATCGCGGCCGAGTCCTCTCCGCCGGGCAGTTCGTTGCTGGCCGTGATGGCCCCGATCAGAGGGCAGCGGATCGGCTCGCCGCCGTTCTCGGGGTGGTAGATCCGCTCGTTGAGGAAGCCCAGCGTCTCGTTCAGCGCCGCCGTGGAGCACTTGAAGATCTCGTCGATGAACGCGACGTGCGCGGTCGTGGCGCGGCCGTCGTAGACCTGGCGGTACTCGCCCCGCGCCAGCGCCGCCACATCGATGGGGCCGAACATCCTCGTCGGCGCGGTGAACTTGGACAGGAGGATCTCCCAGTAGGACGCGCCCTCGATCCTGCCCGTGAGCTCCCGGGCCATCTCGGACTTCGCCGTCCCGGGCGGACCGAGCACCATCGAGTGCTGCCCGGCCAGCAGCGTCACCACCAGCATCCGCACCACGTCGGCCCGCTCATAGAAACGGTCGGACAGCTCGTCGCCGATCGCGCGCAGCCTGGTGGCGGTGTCCTGCGCATCGTAAGCGTTCTGCGTGCCCTGCGCGTCCTGCGCGCCCATGAGATGAACTCCTTGCCTGCGGCGCCCTGTTGGGCTGACGGGACGGCACTTACGGGACCCAACATACGTCCTCACGTGCCGCCCCCCAGCCCCAGGGGACTCACTGCCCCGGCAGCTCGTACCCCGGCAGGACGACGTCCCGGATGAGGGCGACGCGCTCGTCGTACGGGAGGAAGGCGCTCTTCACGGCGTTCACGGTGACCGTGCGCAGGTCGTCCAGCGTCCAGCCGGCCTGGTCCACCAGCAGGGACATCTCGCGGGTCATGGTGGTGCCCGACACCAGACGGTTGTCCGTGTTGAGGGTGACGCGGAAGCCCAGGTCCTTCAGGGCCGTGATGGGGTGCTCGGCGATCGAGGCCGCCGCGCCGGTCTGGAGGTTGGAGGTCGGGCACATCTCCAGGGTGATGCGGCGGTCGCGCACCCAGGCCGCGAGCCGGCCGAGCTTGCCGGCCGCGAGGTCGGGAATGTCCTCGGTGATGCGGACGCCGTGCCCGATGCGCTGGGCGCCGCACATCTGGAGCGCCTGGTGGATGCTGGGGAGGCCGTGGGCCTCACCGGCGTGGATGGTGAAGGGGACGCTCTCGGCGCGCAGGTACTCGAAGGCGGCCAGGTGATCGGCGGCCGGGAAGCCGTCCTCGGCGCCCGCGATGTCGAAGCCGACGACGCCCGCGTCCCGGAAGGCCACGGCCAGGTCGGCGATCTCCCGGGTGCGGTCGAACATGCGCATCCCGCACAGCAGGGTGCCGACGCGGACCGGGGTGCCCGCGGCCGCCGCCTTCGCCATACCGGCGGCCAGGCCCTCCTGCACGCTCTCGACGACCTCCGGCAGGGTCAGACCGCCCTTGAGCATCAGCTCGGGCGCGTAGCGGACCTCGCCGTAGACGACACCGTCCGCGGCCAGGTCGAGCACGTACTCCTCGGCGGTGCGCAGCAGGCCCTCGCGGGTCTGCAGCACGGCGAGGGTGTGGTCGAAGGTCGCTATGTAGCGGACCAGGTCACCGGAGTTGGCCGCGTCGTAGAACCAGGCGGCGAGGGCGTCCGGGTCGGTCGTGGGCAGGGTGTGGCCGGCCTCCTCCGCGAGCTCCACGAGTGTGGCGGGACGCAGACCGCCGTCGAGGTGGTCGTGCAGGACGGCCTTGGGGAGGCGGCGGAGGGTGTCGGTGTCGATACGGGGGACGGTCATGCGCTCTGTTCCTCGGTGGGTCGTGAGTGGTGGGAGACGTGGCCGGGGCGGGCCCGGATGAGCGTCAGCCGATGGCGGGCTGCAGCAGGTCCCAGCGGTTGCCGTACAGGTCCTGGAAGACGGCGACCGTGCCGTACGGCTCGTGGCGCGGCTCCTCCAGGAAGGTCACGCCCGCGGCACGCATCCGGGCGTGGTCGCGGGCGAAGTCGTCCGTGTGCAGGAAGAAGCCGACGCGCCCGCCGGTCTGGTCGCCGACGCGAGCCCGCTGCTCCTCGCCCTTCGCCCGGGCCAGCAGGAGCGCACTGCCGCCGTGGCCCTCGCCGCCCGGCTCGACGACGACCCACCGGCTCCCGTCGGGTCGCGGCGCGTCCTCGGCGAGCCGGAACCCGAGCGCGTCCGTGTAGAAGCGGATCGCCTCGTCGTAGTCGTCGACGACGAGGGTGACCAGGGCGATGCGTCTCATCGGGGCCTCTCCGGGAGGGCGGGCGTCGTGTGCTGTGTGGTGAGTGGTGAGTGGTGAGTGGTGAGTGGTGTGTGGTGAGTGGTGTTTGACGGGGGACGTTATACGTAACACTGCGCGTACGGCAAACCGCCCGTCATCCCTGCGCGCGGGGCGCTCGGAAGAAATGCCGGACGGAAGCACTCGTACTTCCCGGCGACGCCGGGCTCGAAGGGGAGGCCGGGTGCAGCCGAAGGGACCGGTGCCCAGACGTACGGCGTGCGTGGCCCCCCGCTTCTCCGTACCACGAGCACCACGAGCACCGCACAAGGAGGATGACGTCGCAGTGTGACCACGCGTGCTCATGGTGCGAGCACAGGAGTCGCCCGGTGACCCGGCGGCCCCGGGGGCAGGTGCATGACATCCCTGACACCTATGGACTCCCCGGGCCACCGTCCGACGCCTGCCCGCAGCCGTCAGCAGTACAGATTGCCCCCCGGCGAAACTCCCAGGATCTGTGTGAACCGCTGGTAGTTGTTCACCCGGCTCTGCACCTGCGCCGGGTTCTTGCCGTCGCACTCCAGGGAGCCGTTGATGCTGCGGATGGTCTGGCCGAACCCGGCACCGTTCACCATCGCGTTGTGGCCGGTCATCGTGCCCGGGCCGGTCTGGGTGTTCCAGTACCACAGGGCGGTCTTCCAGGCCACGGCGGAGTCGTTCTGCACCAGCCAGGGGTTGTTCAGCAGGTCGATGCCGAGGGCGTCGCCGGCCGCCTTGTAGTTGAAGTTCCAGCTGAGCTGGATGGGGCCGCGGCCGTAGTAGGCCGCCTGGCCGGCCGGGCAGCCGTAGGGCTGGTTCCAGTCGCAGTAGTGCGGGTAGTTGGCGGTGTTCTGCTCCACTATGTGGACCAGTCCGCCCGTCTCGTGGCTGACGTTGGCGAGGAAGGCCGCCGCCTCCTGCTTCTTCGTGGTGTCGCTGCCCGTGGTGGCGAAGGCGGGGTACGCGCCGAGGGCCGCCTTCAGACCGCTGTACGTGTAGAAGGAGTTCCGGTTCGGGAACATCTGGTTGAACTGGGCCTCGCTCACGACGAAGCCCGAGGGGGTGCCGGGGTTGGTGCCGCCGTCACAGGCGTACGGCTCCCAGTACCAGGTGCTGATGATCGGGTCGTAGCCCGGGTTGGCATGCTCGGCGATGTACGCCTTGCCGTCGGTGTAGCGGACGATGTCGCCCGCGTTGTACGACTTGCCGGCGACCCAGTTCGGGTAGCTCGAACAGGGTGCGGCCGACGCGGACTGGGCCGGCAGCAGCACGGGGGCCGCGGTACCGACGACGAGCGCGGTCAGTACGGCGGAGATACGGCGTCTCGACAAGGGTTCGACTCCTTCGCGGGACACGGCCGCACCCGCTCGAGGGCAGGGTGCAGGGCACAGCGGAGCCTCGTGCGCACGTGCCGGACGGGCCGGCCACGGCGTGGGGGCGGCCGTGGTGGGGGGTGGGCAGCCACACTCAACCGCTTTGGTCTGTACCAGTCAAGGGTGTAGACCAGTCAATCCACGGTGCTGCGGGGAATGCGGGGAACTGCAGGAACTGCGGGGAATGCGGGGAACGCGAGGAAAGAATGTGCCGTATGACCTCCTCACCGCTGCCGCCCCACCCCCTCGTCCTCCGCGCCCGTCGGCTCGCGGACGAGCTGCTCGTCCCGCACGCCGAACAGGTCGACCAGGAGGGCGTGCCCGTCGGTCACATCGAGGCCCTGAAACGGTCGGGGCTGCTCGGCGTGAGCGCGCCCGCCGCGTACGGAGGAGCGGAGGCGCCCGTCACCGTGGCCCGGGAGGTGGCCGAAATCCTGGCCGGGGCGTGCTGCTCGACCTGGTTCGTGCAGACCCAGCACCACACTCCGGTGAGACTGCTGTCCACGGCCGAGGGTCCCGTACGTGAGCGGCTGTTGCGGCCGCTGGCGACGGGTGAGCTGCTGGCCGGGATCGCCTTCGCCCATGTCCGGGCCTTCCCCCGCGTCCCGGTGCGCGTGACGGCCGAGCGGGGCGGCCGGCGCTTCGACGGTGTGGTGCCGTGGTGCACGGGCTGGGGCCTGAACGACGTGGTGCTGCTCGCCGGGGTGAGCGACGCGGACGAGGTGGTGTTCGCCTGCGCGCGGGCCCGCGAGCAGCCGGGGCTGCGCGCGTCGGCCCCGATGCGGCTCGCGGCGCTCACCGCGGCCCGTACGGTCTCCCTGACGCTGGACGGTCTGTGGCTGGACGAGGACGCGGTCGTCCTGCGCACCCCGCGGGAGGAGTTCGCCCGGGCCGACCTGCCGCAGACCGCCAACACCTCCCCCGCCGTCTTCGGGATCGCCCACGCGGCGCTCGCACTGCTGCTGGAGGGGGCCGCGGAGGCGCGGGAGACCGCGGAAGCGCTGCGCGACCGTGTCGACGAGGTGCGGCGGCGGGCGTACGAACTGGCCGACCATCCGGTGCCGCACGAGGTCGTCGAGGAGCGGCTGACCCTCAAGGCCCGGGCCTACGACCTGATGCGCGCGGCGACGACCGCGGCGATCGTGGCCGGGGGCGGGCGGTCCCTGAGCCTCGCGAGCCGCGCCCAGCGGCTGGCCCGCGAGGGGATGTTCCTGCTGGTGCAGGGCCAGACGGCCGAGGTGCGCCGGACCCATCTCGCGGCCCTGGCCGCCCCGGCCGGAAGCTGAGGTTCCGGCCGGGCGGCCGGCGGCCGCGCCACGGAGGAGCCCGGCGGCCCGGTGAAGCACTCCCCCGGTCTAGCTCGCGAACGGCACCCGTGCCGCCGCCGGTGCGTCCTGCCGCCCGTCCGGGTGCCGCCACAGCCCCCGCGCGGCCAGCCGCGGCAGGACGCCCTCACCGAACCAGTACGCCTCCTCCAGGTGCGGATAGCCGGAGAGGACGAACTCGTCGATGCCGAGGGCGTGGTACTCCGCGATGCGGTCGGCCACCTCGTCGTGGCTGCCGACGAGGGCGGTGCCCGCGCCGCCCCGGACCAGGCCGATGCCCGCCCACAGGTTGGGGTGGATCTCCAGGTCGGCGGAGGTGAGCCGGCCGCCGTCGTGGAGGGCCAGCATGCGCCGCTGGCCCTCCGACTCACTGCGGGCGAGACCGGCCTGGACGGCCCGTACGGTGTCCGGGTCGAACCCCGCGAGCAGGCGGTCCGCCTCGGCCCACGCCTGCTCGGAGGTGTCCCGGGTGATCACGTGCAGGCGGATGCCGAAGCGGAGGGTGCGGCCCTCCTTCGCCGCCAGGTCCCTGATCCAGGCGATCTTCTCGGCGACCTGGGCGGGCGGCTCGCCCCAGGTGAGGTAGACATCCACGTGCCGGGCGGCGACCTCGCCGGCCACGGGTGAGGAGCCGCCGAAGTACACCTCGGGGACCGGGTCGGGGACGCGGGCGAGCCGGGCGTCCTCGACCCGGAGGTGCTCCCCCGCCAGGTCGACGGTCCTGCCCTCCCACAGCCCCCTCACCACCTCCAGGAACTCTCCGGTACGGCGGTAGCGCGCGTCCTTGTCGAGGAAGTCGCCGTAGGCCCGCTGCTCGTGGCTCTCGCCGCCGGTGACGACGTTCAGCAGGAGGCGCCCGCCGGTCTGCCGCTGGAAGGTGGAGGCCATCTGGGCGGCGAGCGTGGGCGAGAGGAAGCCGGGCCGGAACGCGATCAGGAACTTCAGCCGTTCCGTGTTCTGGCTGACCATCGCCGTCGTCAGCCAGGCGTCCTCGCACCAGGCGCCGGTCGGGGTGAGCGCGCCGACGAAGCCGAGGTTCTCGGCGGCGCGGGCGATCTGGCTGAGGTAGGCGACCGTGGGCGGCCGGTCCCGGCCGGTCGTGGTGGCCGGGGTGCCGTGGCCGCCGCCGATGACGTCACGGCTGTCGCCGTTGGTGGGCAGGAACCAGTGGAACGTGAGGGACACGGGGGATCTCCGATCGGGTCTGTCCGGCATCCGCCAGAGGAGGCCGTGGCGGGGTGGCCGGGTGCCGTTCAGCACATGGCGGCCGATGTGCTGGACCTTCCAGCGGGCCGGGTCGCGCCATCGAGGAGGGCGGCGCGGAGCGCCTCGTTGAGGGGCGGTGGCCGGGTCGCGCCATCGAGAAGGGCGGCGCGGAGCGCCTCGTTGAGGGGCGGTGGCCGGGTCGCGCCATCGAGAAGGGCGGCGCGGAGCGCCTCGTTGAGGGGCGGTGGTCGGGTGACGCATCGAGAAGGGCGGCGCGGAGCGCCTCGTTGAGGGGCGGTGGTCGGGTGACGCATCGAGAAGGGCGGCGCGGAGCGCCTCGTTGAGGGGCGGTGGTCGGGTGACGGGTGGGCGTACGGGCGTCGCGCCAGTGGCGGTGGAGGTTGAGGGAGGCGCGGGCGGCGTCGACCTGCCGGGCGGCGGCGCCGAGCAGTGCCTCCGACGCCCGCACCTGGACGGCCGGTTCGCCGAAGCGCTGGACGAGCAGCGGGTCAGCCCGCCGCGGCCAGGAACGGGGTGCGGCCGAGCGCCGCCGAGAACTGGTCGACGACCTGCGCCAGGGCCTCGGCCGCGGCCGGGGCGACGGTGACGGAGCCGTCGTCGTGGGCGGTGACGTCCTTGTCGAGGGTGAACCAGCCCTGCACGATGTGCGCCGCTCCCATGGAGTTGAGCACGGGGCGGAGCGCGTAGTCGATCGCGAGGACGTGGGCGGTGGTGCCGCCGGTGGCGAGCGGCAGGACGGTCTTCCCGGCGAGGGCGTACTGCGGCAGCAGGTCGAGCAGCGCCTTGAGGACGCCGGAGTAGGCGGCCTTGTAGACGGGGGTGGCGATGACGACGCCGTCGGCCTGCTCGAACAGCTCCGTGGCCTCGACGATCGCCGGGTGCCGGAAGTCCGCGCCGAGCAGGGCCTCGGCCGGGACGGTGCGGATGTCGAGCGGGATCACCTCGTGGCCCTGTGCGGTGAGGCGGGCGTCGAGGTGGCGCAGCAGGCGGGCGGTGCGGGAGGAGGCGGAGGGGCTGCCGGAGACGGACAGGACGGTGGTCATGGGTCCTCTTTTCGGGCGGGGAGCCGGGGTGCCCGCTTGTGACGGGCACCCCGGTGGGAGCGGGAGCGGAACGGGAGCGGTCAGGGGTACGAGGTGGGTTCGGGCAGTTCGCCTTCGAGGACCCAGCGGCCGAGGCCCCAGCGGCCGACCTCGCGGCGCTCGTAGGCGACCGGGTCGTGGAGGGTGTGGGTGCGGACGTCGCGTCAGAACCGGTTGGGGCCCTCGGCGGTGGCGGTGGAGCGGGCGCCGGTCACCTCGAAGATGCGGTTGCTGATCTCCAGGGCGACGTCGGTGGCGCGGGCCTTGACCGCGCCACCCGCACCTCGAACTCGCCCCGCGTCCGCTCGGTCACGGCGTCGGGGTCGTCGTGCAGCCTCTGTCCCTCGGCGGCGACGGCGTCGGCGAGGGCCTCGGCCGCCCAGAGCTTGGCGGTGAGGTCGCCGTAGACGTCGACGAGCAACGGACCTGGGTGAGCGCGTAGTCGAAGCCGTTGTTCTCGGCGAGGACGGCGAGTTCGCGGTTGTAGTCGTAGCTCCGGTCGGTGCGCTGCTCGATCTTGCTGGTGCCCAGGCCGCCACTGACATGGGGAACCCAGCAGGCGAATTCCAGGGGTTGTACGGAAAGGGGTGCTGCGGGCATGGCGGACTCCTGTCGCGGTATCGCGGGCGCGCCGAATTCAAAAAGGGCGCGACGAATCGGTGGGACACGTCACCGCGGAATTCAGGCGTACGAGGCGTACGGAGGGTGAGGGCGATCCGCGGCCGGGAACGGACACGGCCGGCGGCCGGTGCGGGCGTGGAAGCGGGGCGCGGAACTCGCGGACCGTGCGGGACTCGGCGAACGAGGGGCGGCGGACCGGGAGGTTCAGGCCGCGGCGCAACAGGAGGCGCTGGCGACGCGGGCGAGGTCGACATGGCGTCGCCGCGTGAGATCCAGTCGCATCTTCATGGCGACGATCGTGGCAGCCGCCGGACCGTACGGTCAAGGAAAACCCGACCGGTCTCGTCATCCGGACCACCGAATCTCACGAAGGCGTGACAGGGAAACCCTTGAACGGTCCTGGTGACGGCGCATTCTGCGGGGGTGCGAATAGAGCAGCTGGAATACATCGCGGCGGTCACCGGGTCTCGGTTCGCTGCGCCGCGCCGCGCCGCCGAGGAACTCCACATGTCGCAGCCCGCGTTGAGCGGGACCGTGCGGAATCCGGAGCGGGAACTCGGCGTCGATCTGCTGGAGCGTAAACGCAGCGGCGCCAGGATGAGCGCCGAGGGCCGTGAACTGCTGCCGCACGTCGTCGGCGTGCTGGACGCGGTCGACCGGCTGCGGGGCGCGGCGGGCGAACAGCACCGCATCAGCCGCATGGTGCGCGACCCAGGCGCTCCTCATGCTCCGGCGCCGCCGGGCCGACTCGGTGCCGCGCGCGATGGAGGGCCTGCATTCGGCGTTCGTACGCCGTACGCCGAGCCCGGGCCTTCGCGCGGAACTGACCGCCCGGCGGCGGGACCGGGTCAGTCGTCGTCGCGCGCGGGGACCACCACGAGGAAGGCGTCGGACTCCAGGTCCATCACCACGGTCGCCGGTTCGCCCTTGGCGCGGCGCTCGGCCGCGTACTCCTCCGCCGGCCACGATCCGCGCGGAGCCCCCGCGGAGAACCGCTCCAACACCTTCGCACGCATAACGGCGAACACCTCCCGTGCCGACCCGCGACTCGCTCGAAGCGACTGCCCTCGTTCCCTCCGCTTGCCCCGGAATCGGGCGGACATGTCAACCGATACCCGGAATCCACCCTCTCGGCGGCTACGCCCCCTTGTCCCCCTTGGCTCTCTTGGCTCTCTTGGCTCTCTTGACCCCCTTGCCGCCCTCGACCCTTATGGTCATGTCCATTGCTACACATAAGCCATCAATAAGAGCAAAATGGATAGACGAGGCATTTATCATCTATCAGGCCATAAGCGGACAGGTCTGCAGAGAGAGCCAAGGAGACGAGTCATGGCCAGAGTCTCGTACAGGAGCGACATCTCCAGTCACCCCGACGTCTCTGAGATGCGGGACAGATACGACCGCATGATGGGCGGACGGGATGTCGCACTCGTGGACGCGCCGGTGTTCCTGCTCGGTCTGTACTTCGCCGTGTCCCCGTGGATCATCCACTTCTCGTCCGTCCAGACGTCCCTGTCGACGCACAACCTGATCATCGGCATCGCGATATCCCTGCTGGCCATCGGGTTCACCGCCGCACCGCAGAGGATGTACGGCCTGAGCTGGGCGATGGGCGTCATGGGCATCTGGATGATCATCTCGCCGTGGGTCGTCGGCAGGAACTCGGACGGCGGAGTCATCGCCAACAACGTCGTCGTCGGCGCCCTGACCCTGATCATGGGGCTGGTGTGCGCGGTGACGGCGCGGGGCGCACGGAACAAGACGTAGCGGGTGCGCCGGAAAGGCCCGCGAGACCCGCGAGACCCGCGAGGGGAATGACGGCCGGTCCGCCCTGACGGACCGGCCGTCGCCTTTCCGTGCTCCGCCCGACGGTCCTGACGCGTCCCGATACGACCTGACACGTCCTGATCGGCCCGCGCCGGCTCAACGGTCGGCCGGCACGCTCCAGGGCTCCTGCGGCAGCGGGCTGCCCGTCTCCAGCAGTGACTTCAGGTTCGACAGCACGGCCGCCCAGCCCGCGGCCGCCTCAGCCCGCTCGTTCTCGTCGGGCAGGTTCTCGTGGGTGACCGTGAGCCGGACGATGTCGGCGTGCGGACGGATGTCGAAGGTGACCCGCGACCACCGGTCCGGGCGGTCCTCGTCGCCGGGGTCGGCCCAGTCGGTGACGAGGCGGGTGGGCCGCTCGCTCTCCACGACGGTGCCGACCACGTCGGCGATGCCGGACCCGTCCGTCCGCACGTGCTCCCAGCGGGACCCCGGCCGCCAGTCGGAGACATTGGAGTGGCCCCAGTAGGCGGCGGTCAGGTCCGCGTCGGTGAGCGCGTCCCAGACCCGCTCGGGCGTGCTGAGGATGTAGGTGACGTACACGGTGCAGGGCTTGTCGGACTCGGTGGGCGTGGTGGACGTGTCGGTCATGGCTGCCTCGGCTGGTCGCTCGCTGATCGCGCACTCCACGGTAGGCAGGCGAACACCTGCACGCCAATGCGCGCGTCCGCCCGCGGGTCAGCCCCGCCCCCGCGGCCACCACCGCGACGGCCGCCCGGAACGACACCGCCGGCCTCCGTCGGGGCGCGCTCTTGGCCGCTCACCGCGCCGCACGACAGGATCGGCGCATGGACCCGCACCAGCATGTGACCTTCCCCGCGCCCATCCGGCTGGAGGGCTTCGGCGTACTCCTGCGCGAGTGGCGCGACGACGACGCGGCGGCCCTGGTTCCCGTGTACGACGACCCGGAGATCCACCGGTGGACGCCGGTGGCCGCGCCGTTCGACACCGTCGCGGCCCGCGTGTACATCGCCGCCGCGCGCGGAAAGCGGGCCTCCGGGCGGGGCGTGCAGCTGGCCATCACGACGGACGGCACGGTGCCTCTCGGCGAGGTGCTGATGTTCCGCAGCACGACCGACGCGCGGGACGTCGAGCTGGCGTACGGCGTCGGGCCCGCCCATCGCGGCCGGGGCCTGGCCTCCGCGTCCGTCCGCCTCGCCACCGGGTACGTCGCACGGCACATCGGGCCGCGCCGCGTGGTCCTGCGCATCGAGGCGGAGAACGCGGCGAGCGAGGCGGTCGCCGCGGCGACCGGTTTCGCCCTGACCGACGACGCGCCGGTCGTACGCCGGCACAAGGAGCGCAAGGCCGTGCTGCGGACGTGGTGCCACGAGGGCGCGGCGGGGGCGGGCGACAGCGGGTGAACGGCCTGCGGGACGCTGGATGCGGAAGCGCGGGGGCGGGGGCGCGTCACGGCGCCCGCATGCACGAGGCGGGGCGCACGGCAGCATCGACGGGGCCGGCGGCAAGCGGAACGGACTGCCCCCGCATCCAGCGGGCACACGCACAAGTAGGGGGCTACCTCGGCAACGGGGCTCCACGAGTGCGGGGCTCCCGCACCCGGGCGCCCACGGGGGCGGGGAAGGGGCTCCTCAGGCACGGGTCCCGACGGAAAAGGGGTGGAGATGGAGATCTCCGGCATCATCAGTGCCATCGTCATCGGCATCGTGATCGGTGTGCTCGGCCGGCTCGTCGTCCCGGGCCGCCAGCGCATCGGCATCCTGCTGACGATCGTGGTCGGCATCGTGGCCGCCCTCATCGGTTCCGCGGTCGCCGCCGCCCTCGGCGTGGCCGACACCAGGGGCGTCGACTGGATCGAGTGGCTCATCCAGATCGGGCTGGCGGCGCTGGGCGTCGCGGCACTCGACCGGACGCTCGCGACACGGCGCTGACCTCCTCGGTCACGGACCGTCCGCCCGGCCGGTGCCCGGTGTGCCCGGTGTGCCCCGCGTGTCCGGCGGCGACAGGTACGGCGTCGTCGTGGTCAGCGGGACGAAGCCGAGGCGCTCCAGGACGGGACGGCTCATGTCGCCGGCGTCCACCTGGACGTAGCGGTAACCGAGCTCGGCGGCGAGGCGGGCCCGATACGAGACCAGGGCGCGGTAGATGCCACGGCCGCGCCAGTCCTCCACCGTGCCGCCGCCCCACAGTCCGGCGAAGCGTGTCCCGGGCACCAGTTCCATGCGTGCCGCGCTGACCGGCCGGTCCCCGGCGAGCGCCAGGACGGCGGCGACCGTGTCCGGGTCCGCGGCGATACGGGCGAGCAGGTCGCGGTGCATGGACGCGCTGTCCCGGCCGAAGGCCCGGGCGTGCACCTCGGCCATCATGTCCACGCCCGCCGCGTCGGTGACCCGGAGGAGCGGCGGTTCGGCGTCCAGGGCGACCCGGCTCAGGTCCGCGATCATCAGCGTCTCCTCCGGCTCGGGCGTGAACCCGGCCGCGCGCAGCCGCTTCCCGAGGTCGGCCGGCCGGTCGTGGCCGTACAGCTTCCACTCGAAGGCGCGGCCGAGCCCGGCGAAGTACCGCAGCTGCGCGGCGACGGCCTCGTCGGCGGTCGCCTCGTCCAGATCCGACCAGAGCACGCTGTCCCCGCCGTGCCCTTCGCCGGTGACCAGCCGCACCACCCCGTCCACGCGGTCGATCCGCGCGTCGGGAGTGTCGGGACGCGCCCCTTGCCGTACGTCCCGGTCGAACTCGGCCAGCACTCCGGCCCGATCCACGTGATCCATGGGGTGATCCATGGGCGCACCTCACCATCCGTGGGCACCGCCGGGCAACAGAATTTGAAGGAGGGCACGGCCTCGCGCGGCCGCCAGGGCTAGCCGGAGAACCGCCAGCGGTGGTCGTCGGAGTCACTGCAGTGGAACAGCGTGAGCCGGGAGTCCGCGCGGACGCCGCCCTCCGCGCTGACGTCCAGGCACAGGCCGTTGCTGGAGAAGTTGCGGACCCAGCTGCTGCCGTCGGGGCGGCGGTCGAGCCACCACAGCTGGTTGTCGGCGGTCGTCCCGTTGCACGGGAACTCGCTGACCTTGGTGGTGGCCGACACCGGGCCGTAGTTGGGCAGGTCCAGGCAGAGGCCGTCCTTGACGTTGCGGATTTGGTACAGGTCGGTGCCCTTGGGGCTCACGTCCCGGTACCGCATCTCCAGGCTCCACATCTGGTTGTCGTCGCCGCCCGCGTTGCAGGGGTACTGGTTGACGGCGCCGTCGGCCTTGCCGTTGCCGTAGCCGGGGACATCGACACACATACCGGTCTTGACGTTCTTGATCAGTACGTTGCGGATGCTGGAGTCGGCCGTGCGCGTCGTGGTCTCGGTCCCGGAACGCTTCTCGGAGCCGGTTTCCTTCTTGGTCCCGGTCCTGGCCCCGCTCTTGGACGGGGAGGGGGCGGAGCCCGCGGCCTCCGGCTGCTTTCCCGTGTCCGTCGCGTCCGGCGACTTCTTCTTCGCCGGGGAGGGCGAGGGGGACGAGGACGGGCTCGGGGACCCGGAGACGAACGTGCCGGGCGGGACGTCCTTGCCGACGGGATCCTGAAGGACGGAGTCGGCCTTGTCCCCGGCCAGGCCGGTCCGGTCGCCGTCGCGGTCGTCGTCGCCGCCTCCCATGAGAAGGATCGGCACGCCGACGAGGACGACACCCACCAGGGCGGCGGCGGCCAGCAGCGGCTTGCTCGGACCGTTGCGGCCGTGCCCCTCGGCCGTCCGCCCCCCAGCGGTGCCACCGGACGCGGCGGCGACGGTGGTGCCGGCGGTTCCGGTCGTCGCCGCCGCCGATGTCTCGGTCCGGGCCTCTCCGGAGGTGTCGACGGCGCGGCGCGCCCCGGGGGTGGCCGGCTCCTCGGGAGCCGTCGGCTCCTCGGCGGCCGGGGCCGCGGAGCGCGCCGGGACGGCGGCCGGATCGGCGGTGCCTGAGGAGGACTCATGGCTTTCGGAGGGCTCGGAGGACTCGGAGGACCCGGTGTCAGCCTGAGCGGACGGTGCCGGCTCCTGCCGGGGCTCCGGCGCCGCGCCCGCCGGCGGCTCCGCAGCCGCCTCGGCGGCGCCACGACCGGCCCATGCCGCCCCGGGCCCCTCGACCGTGCCGCCCAGGACGACGGCCCGGCGGACGTCCTGCCGGGCCGGTCCGCCCGAGCGGGTCGCACGCCCGGAGCGCCGCGCGTTGTCGTCCGTACCGTACTGATCTGCCATCAGGTGGACTCTTTCGAAGGGGTCGGTCCGAGCGGACTGGGCCGGCGCGCTCGCGTTCCAGAACTGCGAAGGGCTGTCCGCCGTGACACCAGTGGGGCCATTGAGCCGTGAGAAGCGGTCCCCGGAGTGAACGCCGGCCGAACACTGTTCGATCACTCGTCGCCGCTCCGGCGTCCGCGCACGCCGGGGACCGGAACCACCAACTCGCAGGCGGGACCACTTGGTTCAAGCCTGCGGAACGTCCTCCGGAAGCAGCGCGCGCAGATCGTCCAGGCCGGGTGCCGCCACCGCGCCCAGCCGCCGGGCCTGACGCGTCATCATCACGTCGAGGATGCCGCGCGCCGTGCGGGCGTTGCCGAAGGAGCGGTCCCGGGGCAGCGCGGCGACATGGGCGGTGAGCGCCTCCCGTGTCCTCGGCGCGCAGTCGTAGCCGGCCTCGGCCGCCTGCCGGGCGATGATCTCGACCAGTTCGTCCGTGGTGTAGTCCTCGAAGTGCACGGTGCGTGTGAACCGGGAGGTCAGGCCCGGGTTCGAGGCGAGGAACCCCGCCATTTCCTCCGTGTAGCCCGCGGCGATGACCACCACCTCGTCACGGTGGTCCTCCATCAGCTTCAGCAGGGTCTCGACCGCCTCCCGCCCGAAGTCGGCGGTCGCGCCGCGCGGGGTGAGCGTGTACGCCTCGTCGATGAACAGCACGCCGCCCAGGGCGCTCTCGAAGACCTCCTTGGTGAGCTGTGCGGTGTGGCCCACGTACCGGCCCACCAGGTCCGCGCGGGCGACCTCCACCAGCTGCCCCTTGGGGAGGACACCGAGGGCGTGCAGCAGCCCGGCGTACAGGCGGGCCACCGTGGTCTTGCCGGTGCCGGGCGGGCCGGCGAAGACGAGGTGGTTGCTGAGGCGCGGGGTGGGCAGCCCGGCGGCGCGGCGCTGCCGGGCCGCGGCGAGCAGCGAGACGAGGTCGCCCACCTCGCGCTTGACGGCGGCCAGGCCGGTCATCGCGTCGAGCCGGGCGAGCAGTTCCTCGGCACCGCCCTCGGTGCCGGCCGCCGCCGTGCCCTCGACGCCGACATCCTCGGGCAGCAGCAGGGTGAGGTCGCGCTCGGTCGGGTTCCGCAGGGTGGCGAGGCGGCTCGCCTGGCGGTCGACCATCTCCTCGAAGACACGGCGCGCCTCGCGGCCGTTGCCGAAGGTGGCGTCGCGGGTCATGCCCCGGTAGTGGGCGGCGAGCGCGGCCAGGGTGGTGGGGTCGAGCGCGTAGCGGTGGGCCTCGCACATCGACTCGGTGATGGTGACCAGTTCGTCGACGGAGTAGTTGGCGAACTCGATGGTGCGGGTGAAGCGGGAGGCGAGGCCGGGGTTGGAGGCGAGGAAGGCGCCCATCTCCTCGGTGTAGCCCGCGGCGATGACGACCACGTCCTCGCGGTGGTCCTCCATCAGCTTCAGCAGGGTGTCGACGGCCTCGCGGCCGAAGTCGGCGCCGGATCCCTTGCCGTCGGACAGCAGGGTGTACGCCTCGTCGATGAAGAGCACGCCGCCGAGGGCCTCGTTGAAGGCCTCGGTGGTCTTGATGGCGGTACCGCCGATGACCTGGGCGACGAGGTCGGCGCGCGAGACCTCCACGAGGTGGCCGGACCGGAGCACGCCGAGGCCGGCGAGGATGCCGCCGTACAGCCGGGCCACGGTGGTCTTGCCGGTGCCGGGCGGGCCCGAGAAGACCAGGTGGCGGCTCATGGGCGGGGCCGGCATGCCGAGCCGGGCGCGGCGCTGGGCGAGCTCGTTGAGGTTGACGAGGGTGCGGACCTGGTGCTTGACGTCGGTGAGGCCGATGAGGGCCTCCAGTTCCTCCAGCGGGCCGCGCGGTGGGGCGGGTGCGGGCCTGCGGTCTCCGGTCGCCGCCTCGCCTGAGGAGCCGGTGCCCGCGAGGGCGCCCCACGCGTCGGGCTCCTCGTTGCCCGCGCTGATGAGGTCCTCGACGGTCAGCCGGTCCCCGGGACGGGTCTGGCGCAGTCCCGCGCCCCGGTTGTCCCGTACGGTGCAGCCGGTCGCGGTGACCGGCTCGTCGGTGTCGACGCGGATGCCGTCGCCGAGGCTGCCGGTGATGCGGCAGGCGTCGAGCGCGGCCCGCGATCCGGCGGCCAGCAGTACGCCGTGGGCGGCGGACTCGGTGATGTGGGTGCGTTCCGCGGTCAGTTTTCCGCCGTGGTCCACCGCGACACCGGAGGCGGCGGCCGCGTGGAGGCGGCAGTCCCGCAGTGTGGCGTGCCCGTCCTGGCCGACGCGGAGGCCCGCGTCGGCGGCCGACTCGACGGCCGTGTCGCGGAGTTCGGGCCTGCCGCCGGCGGTGACGCGGACGCCGTCGCCGCCGGGGCGGTCGATCAGGCAGTCCTCCAGCCGGCCGCGTCCTTCCTCGGTGATCTCGGCGCCGTGAGCGCGCGGGGCGACGATCCGGGCGCCGCGCAGGAGCGGGTTCGCGCCGGTGCGGATCAGCAGGGCGGTGCCCGCGGCGTCGAGGATCTCCAGCCGCTCGAACTCGGCGACCGAGTCGTCCTCCAGGGTCACCGCGCCGGTGGTGTCGCGGCAGTCGCGCACGACCGTGCCGGTCAGTACGGGCGTGCTCGACCCGGTGACCCGTACGGCGGGCGCGGTGGCGGTGTCGAACTCGCACTCCTCGAAGGTGCCGCGGGAGCGCTCGGTGACGGCGAGGCCGTTGCCGCGGGTACAGGTGGTGCGGCAGCGCAGCAGCTCGGCGTCGGCTCCGGAGGCGAGCACGATGCCCGGCCCGGTGGTGTCGGCGACGGTGACGTCCTCGAGCGTGGGCCGGGCGTCGCTGGTGAGGTACACGCCGACGGCGGTGTCGTGGGCGGTGGTGCGGACGACGTGGGTGCTGCAACTGCCCTCGAGCGCCAGGGCGGGCTTCTCGGCGCCGCTCAGGTCGCAGTCCTCGATCGTGCCGCGCGCCTCGCCGTTGACGAGGATGCCGTTGCCGCGGGCGTCGCGCACGTGGCAGCCGCGGACCGTCGTACGGGCCTGTTCGCCGAGGACGATGCCGGAGGTGCCGAGGTTCTCCACGACGCAGTCGGCGATGACGCTGCCGGTGGGTGCGGTGTCGACGACGCCGGCGCCCGTGGGGTTGCTGATCCGGCAGTCACGCATGGCGACGGCGCCGTTCTCCCGGGCGAGGACGGCCGTCCAGCCGGAACCGACGACGGTGCAGCCGTCCATGGCCACCTGGCCGCGCGGCGCGTCCACGACGGGGAGGTCCTCGGCGCCGCCGCGCAGGGTGAGGCCGGTGAGGGCGACCGCGTCCGCGAGGAGGACGAGCGCGGTGCCGCGGCGCGGCCGGATCTCGACGCTGCCCGGCGCCCCGTCGGCGGCGATGGTGACGCGGTTGCGCACGGTCAGGTTCTCGGTGTAGCGGCCGGGCCTGACCCGGATCACCGCCCCCGTGCGCGCCTTCTCCAGGGCCTCACCGATCGTCCGGAAACAGTCCGGTTGTTCCGGGCACACCGTGAGCAACTGCCGTGACACGCGCGGGCCTCCCTTTCTCTTCCTACCCGCGCCGATCTTTCCTGCCGAAGGGTGGACCTCAGTGGTGGGACGGTGTGCTCCAGGTGAAGTCTGGGCGAACCGGGGGGTGTTGCGGCGGTGCGGTGCGCAGGACGGGCGTACCTCGGGCGTCACCATGCCGTCATCTCGGCGGCCTAGCTTGCGCGCCATGCGACGTCCCGCCGGCCCCTCCGCCTCCACCGGTCCCACGCGCGCACCGCGCCACTCCGCCGTACGGACCTCGGGGGTGCTGACGGCGGTGCTGCTGCTGACCGCGGCGCCGGTGTTCGCCGCGGCCCCGGCCCGTGCCGCGGGCCAGATCGAACTGCCGGTGCTCCGCACGGAGTTGACCGGCGGCGAATCCTGCACCGGTGCCTCGAAGCACACGGCGGAGGCCGAGCCGTGGACGGTGGACGCGCTGGGGCTGTCCCGGGCCTGGACCCTGTCGCGGGGTGAGGGCGTGCGGATCGCCGTGGTGGACACCGGGGTCGGTGCGGACGTGCCGGCGCTCGCGGGCCGCGTGACGGCGGTGGGCGACGGCGACGGCGACGGCGACGTGGACTGCGTGGGGCACGGGACGTTCGCCGCCGCGCTGGCCGCGGGGGCGCCGCTGGACGGCGTGGGACCCGTCGGGGTGGCGCCCGCGGCGGGCGTCCTCGCCGTGCGCGGCACGGCGGAGCGCGGCGCGGTCACCGTCTCCCTGCTGGCCGGGGCGATCCGCGAGGCGGCGGACGCGGGCGCCGGGGTCATCTACGTCGGGCCGGCCCTGGAGGGCGGCAAGGATGAGCTGACCAGGGCGGTCGCGTACGCGCAGGGCAAGGACGCCCTCGTGGTGGCCCCGGCCGCGCCGGACGCGCTCCCCGAGGACGAGGACGAGAGCGGTGAGACGGCGGCCGCGCAGCCGTGGTACTGGCCCGGGTCCGCGCCCGGGGTGCTGTCGGTGCAGGACTACGGCCCCGAGGGCACCCGCCCGGAGGGCGCCCCGCAGGTGTCCGGCGTGGACCTCGCGGCCCCCGGCGACGCGGTGGCCGGCGCGGGGCCGCGCGGCCGCGGCCACTACATCGGCTCCGGTTCCTCGCTGGCGGCCGCGCATGTCGCGGGCGCGGCGGCGTTGGTGCGGGCCCGCTTCCCCGAGCTGTCGGCCACGGAGGCCGCCCGGCAGCTGACCGCGACGGCGTACCCGGCCGACGTGCCGCGGCTCGACCCGTACGCGGCCCTGGCGACACTGCCCGAGTCACGGCCCGGCTCCGCCCCGGACCCGGTGCCCGCCCGGCGCCACGAACCCGCCTCGACGGCTCCCCGCGACCGTGCCCTCGCCGTCGCCGGGGTGGGTGCGGGCGTCGTCCTGCTGACGTTGGCCGCGGCCGTCACCGTTCCCCGGGGGCGCGCCCGGGGCTGGCGCGCGGCGGACGGAAGCTGACGGGGAGTTCCGGCCGGAACCGCCTGCCGTTTCACTCCCCCGGCCCCTCCACCAGGGCCGTCTGCACCCGCACCGTCTTGCGGCGGGCGATCCGCGTGGCGCGGCCCGGAGGCAGGATGCGGCCCTTGACGTTGCCGAAGACGTACCCCTCGGACGGCGGGCAGGACAGCAGCAGGCCGGGGGTGTTGACCTCCAGGAGGCGCCGCATCAGATGGTCGCCGAGGCCGCGTCCGGCGCCGGAGGCGGAGCGGGTGACGACGATGTGGAGGCCCACCTCGTACCCGAGGGCGAGCTGGTCGAGGAGGGGGTCGAAGGGGGCGTTCATCGGGCCGGTGCCGAGCATGTCGTAGTCGTCGACGAGGATGAACAGCCGGGGGCCGTTCCACCAGTCGCACAGCTTCATCCGGGCCGGGCTGATGTCGGGGCCGGGCACGCGGGTCTTCACCGCGCGGGCGGCGCCCTGGATCAGGTCCTTCAGCCCGTCGATGGACACGGCGTGCCCGAGCCGGTACTCGTCGGGGACCGCCTCCACCAGTTGCCGCCGGTAGTCGACGACCATGATGCGGGCCTCGGCCGGTGTGTAGCGGTCCATGACGGCCTTCGCGACCAGCCGCAGCAGGTTGGTCTTGCCGCTCTCCGTGTCGCCGACGGCGATCATGTGCGGGTTCTCGGCGAAGTCGTGCCGGACGACGGAGAGTTCGTCCTCCTCCAGACCGAGGGGGACCCGCAGGCCGCCTCCCGCGGGCAGGACTTCGGGCGCGGGCAGTCCGGCGGCCGGGAGGACCGCCGGGAGCATCCGTACCGGCGGGGCCGACGGGCCGGCCCAGCTCTCCTGCACGGCCGCGACCAGCGCCGCGACGCCGTCGGCGAGGTCGTCCGCGTCCTCCACGCCGTCGATGCGGGGCAGTGCGGTGAGGTAGTGCAGCTTGCCCTCGCGGGTCAGGCCGCGTCCGGGGGCGCGGGGCACGGTGGCGGCGCGGCGCATGTCGATCTCGGAGTCCATCGGGTCGCCCATGCGCAGTTCCAGGTGGGTGGCCGCCTGGTCGCGCACGGCGGCGGACAGTTCCACCCAGCGCGCGGTGGTGACGATGAGGTGGATGCCGTAGTTGAGGCCGCGCGCGGCGATGGCGTTGAAGGTGGAGATGTGCCGGTCGTAGTCCTGCCGTACGGTCGACCAGCCGTCGATGACCAGGAACACGTCGCCGTGCGGCTCGCCCGGGAACTCCCCGGCGGCGCGGCGGCGCCGGTAGGTGGCCATGGAGTCGATGCCGTGGTCGAGGAAGAACCGTTCCCGCTGTGTCAGCAGGGTATTGACCTCGGCGATGGTGCGGCCGACGCGCTCGGTGTCCAGGCGGGCCGCGACACCGCTCATGTGCGGCAGTCCGGCGAGCCCGGCCAGGGTGCCGCCGCCAAAGTCCAGGCAGTAGAACTGCACTTCGCGCGGGGTGTGGGTGAGGGCGAGCGCGGCCAGGACCGTACGGACCATGGTGGACTTGCCGCTCTGCGGGCCGCCCGCGATGGCGACGTGCCCGCCGGCACCGGACAGATCGACGGTGAGCAGGTCGCGCAGCTGGTCGAAGGGCCGGTCGACGATGCCGACGGGGATGCGGAGGCGGCCGCGTTCGGGCCGGCCCGCCGTGGTCAGCCCGAAGTCGGGGTCGGGGGTGAGCGGCGGCAGTACCTGGTCGAGGGTGGCGGGACGGTCCAGCGGGGGCAGCCACACCTGGTGGGCGGGCGGCCCGGCGCCGAGGAGCCGCTCCACTGCGACGGAGAGCAGGGTGTCGCCGGTCTCCTCCTCCGGCTCCGGGCCGGGGTCGGGTGCGGCGGGCTGGTGCCGGGGCACGACGTAGCCGCTGCTCCAGGGCACGGTCTGGCTGGCGACGCGGGCCTGGTCGGCGCTGCCGCGCCGGGTGCGGTACGGGCCGGAGACGTAGGCGGCGCGGAACCGGGTGAGCGCCTCGACGCCGGACTTGAGGTAGCCGCTGCCGGGCTGGGGCGGCAGCTCGTAGGCGTCGGGGACGCCGAGGACGCCGCGGCTCTCCATGGCGGAGAAGGTGCGCAGGCCGATCCGGTAGGAGAGGTGGCTCTCCAGCTGGTGCATACGGCCCTCGTCCAGGCGCTGCGAGGCGAGCAGCAGATGGACGCCGAGGCTGCGGCCCAGCCGGCCGATCATCACGAACAGCTCCATGAACTCGCGGTGCGCGGCGAGGAGTTCGCTGAACTCGTCGACGACCACGAAGAGGCTGGGCAGCGGTTCGAGGGGCGTTCCGGCGGCGCGGGCCTTCTCGTACTCCAGTACGGAGGTGTAGTTGCCCGCGCTGCGCAGCAGCTCCTGACGGCGCATCAGCTCGCCGTGCAGGGCGTCCTGCATACGGGAGACGAGGGCGGCCTCCCCGGCGAGGTTGGTGATGACGGCGGAGGTGTGCGGCAGGGTGTCCAGGCCCAGGAAGGTGGCGCCGCCCTTGAAGTCGACGAGGACGAAGTTGAGGGTCTCGGAGGAGTTGGTGAGGGCGAGGGCGAGGACGAGGGTGCGCAGCAGTTCGCTCTTGCCGGAGCCGGTGGCGCCGATGAGCATGCCGTGCGGGCCGGTGCCGCCCTGCGCGGACTCCTTGATGTCGAGTTCGACGGGGGTGCCGTCGGCGCCGACGGCGATCGGGACACGCAGCCGGGCCGGGCCGGTGGCACGCGCCCAGAGCTCTGCCGGGACGTGCTTGGCCAGGTCGGGGATGCCGAGGAGGGTGGTGAGCTCGACGTTGGTCGCGAGGGGTTCGGCCGCGTCACCGCCGATGCCCATGCGGTACGGGGCGAGCCGCTTGGCCAGCGCGGTGGCGCCCGCGGTGCCGAAGGTGTCGGGGCGGCCGAGCCGGGTGGTCTGTTCCTTGCGGTCGCGGTCGGTGCGGACGAGGTCGAAGGCGCCCTCGGTGACGTCGAAGCGGAGGGTGCTGCGGCCGGGGCGCCAGGTCAGGGCGCCGGACAGGTCGAGGACGACGGTGTTGCGCAGGCCCGGGCCGTCGAGGCGGTGGCCGGCGGGGACGGTGCCGCCGTCGATGACGATGACCGTGAAGGGCTCCTCGCGGCCGGGCACCGCGTCCGGGTCGAAGGGCGGGCGCTCGCAGAACTCGGCGCCGAGCAGGTCCTCCAGTTCACCGAAGGCGGAGCCGGTCATCCGGGCGGGGCCCGCCCCGTCGTTCTCCTGGGGGTGGAGGTGGTGCGGCAGCCACTTGGCCCACTCCCAGTCGGCGCGGCGTTCGTCGGAGACGCACAGGGCGAGCCACACGTCGTCGGGCGAGTGGAAGACGGCGAGCTGGGCAACGAGGGCGCGGGCCAGGGAGCGGATGCGCTCCTCGTCGCCGCGGAACAGGACGCGGGCCCAGGCGCGCAGCAGGATCGCGATGGGCTGGTCGGGGACCGTGGCGTAGGCGCGGATGAAGCTGCGCAGGGCGTGCGCGGAGAGCGGTTCGAGGTCCTCGACGGGGCTGGTGGAGACCGGGGTGAGCCGCAGCCCGAGCTTCTGCTCGCCGACGGCGACGCGGATCTCACCGAAGTCCTCGTCCTGCGGGCGGCGTTCCCACAGCCGGGTCGTGCCCACGAGCGAGGACAGCGCGGCGGGCTCCGGGTGGCGCCAGGCCAGGGCACGCTGCTGGTCGATGACGGCGGCGCGCACCTTGCGGCGGGTCTGCGTCAGATAGCGCAGGTAGTCGCGGCGCTCGCCGTTGAGCCGCTGCTTGCGCTCGCTGCCGCGGCGCATGAACTGACCCATCATCATGGCGCCCGCCGACAGCACCATCAGGCCGAGGGCGAGGTAGAGGAAGCTGCTGCCGCTCCCGCTGCCGGAGCCGGGCCGCATGAACATCAGCATCATGGACACGGACATGAGCGCCATCGGCAGATAGGTCCAGATGGCGGAGGAGTCGGGGACGACCTCGGGCAGCGGCGGCGGCTCCTGGAGGCTGAGCTCCCCCTCGGGCATGTCCGGGCCGCGTCGACGGGCCGGCCTGCGGAACAGGACCACACTCAAGGGGCTTACTCCTTGCGGCAGTTGGGGCGGCGGCGGGCGGTCGGCCGCAGCCGGCACGAGGCAGTCAGTCGGCACGCCGGCAGCCGGTCGGCCACAGCCTGCACGACGGCAGCCGGCGCGACGCCGACCGGGAAACCGTCGGCGACACCTGGCGGCCGACCGCATTCCGGTTCGACCGGGTCGACTATGGAGCGGCGCGGACCGGGCCGGATGACGCGTCGGGGAACGAGCGGGACCGGGCACGTGAACGCTCGGGCGGGGCCGGGCATACCGGGCGCTCGCGGCTCCCGCCGTACGGACGACCGCCGTTACGATCCAGCCGCGGGCCACCGGTAGATCATCTTCCGGGCTCGTGTTCCGCCCTGCTCTCGCGCTCTGTCCGCCCGGCCGCCGAAGCCCGGGTCCCGCAGAAGGAGACCCGGCCGCCACCCGCACTCGCCGCGCGGCCGGAACGACCGGGAAGGTGTGACCCCGTCCGATGAGTGACAACCAGGTGGCCGGGCTGTGCCGCCTGACGGTGCGCGCACCCGCGCGCAGCATCGATCTGGCCGTCCCCTCCGACGTGCCCGTCGCCGATCTGCTGCCCACCATCCTCGACTACGCGGGCGACGAGGTGCGCGAGAGCGGCATCGAGCACGGCGGCTGGGTGCTGCAACGGCTCGGCGGGCAGCCACTGGACGAGGAGCGCACCCTCGACGCCTGCGACCTGCGCGACGGGGAGACCCTGTATCTGCGGCCGCGTGTCGAGGCACTGCCCGAGGTGCACCTCGACGACCTGGTGGACGGCATCTCCACCACGATGCAGCAGCGTCCGCACGGCTGGAGCCCGCAGGCGGGCCGCCGCATGCTGATCGGCACGGCGGTCGCGGTGCTCGTCACGGGACTGCTGGTGCTGTCCCTGCCGGGTGGCGCGCTCTCCCCGCGGGCCGTGTGCGCAGCGGCCGCCGGAGTACTGCTGCTGGCCGGTGCGGCCGCCGCGAGCCGTGCCGTGGGCGACGCGGGAGCGGCGGCGGCGCTCGGCTTCATGGCCGCCCCCTATCTGGCGCTGGCCGGCTGGCTGCTGACGGCCGGTGAGCCGGCCGGGCCGTACGGGGCCGGCAGCCTGGGGCCGGGGCTGCTCGCGTCCTGCGCGGCGGGCGCCGGGGGCGCGGTCCTCGCGCTCGCGATGGTGGGGGCGTTCGCGGCGCTGTACCTGTTCCTGGCGGTGGTCACGGCCTTCGGCGCGCTGGGCGCGGCGCTGGTGATCACGGCGGATCCGGGCGCGGCCTCCGCCGCGGCGGTCGTCGCGCTGGCGGCCGTGGTGCTCGGGGCCTTCGTGCCCTCGCTGTCGTTCCGCATGTCGGGGCTGCGGATGCCGCCGCTGCCGACCAACGCGCAGCAGTTACAGGAGGGCATCGAACCGCACCCCACGTCGGCCGTCCGGAGCCGCGCGGTCCTCGCGGACGGCTGGATGACCTCGCTGTACGGCGCGGTGGGGCTGGTGTGCGCCGCCGCCGTCACGGTGCTGGTCCGCCACGACGACCTGCCCGAGAGCGTCATGGTCATGGCGCTGGTGCTGCTGCTCGTGCTGCACGCGAGGGGGCTGGGGAACGTCTGGCAGCGCCTGTCGCTGCTGCTCCCCGCCGCCTGGGGCGCGCTGCTGCTGGCCGCGGTCCTCGCCCGGGGCACGGAGCCCGACGCCCGGCTGCTGACCGCCGCCGGGCTGCTCGCCGCGGCGGCGCTGTTCGCCGTCCTCTCCTGGACCGTGCCGGGGCGGCGGCTGGTGCCGTACTGGGGCCGGGCCGCGGAACTGCTGCAGTCGGCGGCGGCGATCAGTCTGCTGCCCCTCGCCCTGTGGGTGCTGGGTGTGTACGGCTGGCTGCGTGCCCTGTGAGCCGGATCCAGCCCCGGTCCCGGACCCGGTTACGGCCGCCGGGCCCCGCATGCGGTGAGCCGGCCGGCGTCACGGCCACCGAGAGCGTGAAGGAGTGTCGACGTGCAGTCCAAGCGTGACCAGGTGCAGGCGCACATGTTCGTGATGGGGCGGCTCACCTCGGGCATGCTCCGCGCCGACCCGGACGCCCCGGAGAGCCCGCAGGGCCGGACGAACCGGGGCATCGTCATCGGCATCGTCGTGGCCGTCCTGCTGTCTGCGGGCGCCTTCGTCCTCGGCCTGCTCCGGCCCGGCACCACGGACTCCTGGCGCGAGGCCGGGACCCTGGTCGTCGACGAGGAGACCGGCACGAGCTACCTGTACCTGAACGGCCGGCTGCGGCCGGTGCGCAACTACGCCTCGGCGCGGCTCCTCGCCGGTGCGGACATGAAGACGGTGACGGTCGGCACGGCCTCACTGAAGGGCACTCCGCACGGCACCCCGGTGGGCATCACGGGGGCTCCCGAGTCGCTGCCCGCGGCCGGTGACCTGGACACCGGGCCGTGGCAGGTCTGCACCGACCCGGCGTCCGGCGGTGTCGTCCTCGCGGTGGGTCCGCACGCGTCGGACGAGTCGGCATCCGGCGAGGGCCTGGGCGGCGAGGAAGCGCTGCTGGTGACGGGTCCGGACAAGGCCGACTACCTGATCTGGCGCGGCAGCCGCCTCCGGCTGGACGACGCGGCGGGCGCCGCCGAGTCCCTGGGCTACGGCGACGCCACTCGCGTACGGGTATCGGCGGCCTTCCTGAACGCGCTGCCCGCCGGACCCGACCTCACCCCGCCCGAGGTGCCCGGCATCGGCGGCGAGGGACCGTCGCTGAGCGGCCGGCAGACCCGGATCGGCGAGGTGTTCACCGCCACGGTGCCCGGCTCGGAGAGCCGCTACTACCTGCTGCGCCGTGAGGGCCTCGTCCCCGTGACGGCCACCGAGGCGGCGCTGGCGCTCGGCAGCCCGGAGACCCGTAGGAAGGTGTACGGCGACGCCTCGGCGACCGCCGCCGAACTGGGCGCCGAGGCCCTGGCCACGGCCCTCGCCCTCGAGCACGCGAACGGCTCCGCGGACAGCGCCGCGGCCGGTCGGCTGCCCGCGTCCCCGCCCCGGATGTCCGCCCTCGGCACCGGACAGGTCGCCTGCGTCCAGGTCGAGGCCGGCGAACGCGACACCCGGATCAGTGTGGCGCTGGTCGACCGGGAGGCGCTCGGCCCCACCGCACAGGCCCCCGTCGAAGGGCTGGTCCCGGCGTGCGTGGCCGTGGACCGGATCACCGTACGGCCGGGCGGCGGCGCGCTCGTGCACGCCCTCGGGGCGGACGGGCGGAACGTGGGCGGCACCGTCTACCTGGTGACGGACACCGGGATGAAGTACCGGGTGTCCGGGGCGGACGCCCTGGAGGCGCTCGGCTACACCGAGGACCAGGCACGGCGGCTCCCGGCGACCCTGCTGTCGATGCTGCCGACCGGCCCCGACCTGACGCGGACGTCCGCGGAGACGGGCCGCGGCACCACGACGCGGCCGCCCTGCCAGGAGCGGGACGAGTCCGGGGCGGGCACGGGCGAATCCGCGACCGCCCCGGACACAAAGGAAAAGGCCGCCGTGGGCGAGCGGAAAGTGAATTCCGAGTGAATCCCCGGAATTCCGACCGCGAGAACCGGAATGCAGTCGGAAAACATTCCGTAACTCGTTGCTCGGTCAACTGAGCGCTGTCTACGTTTGGTTGCCGTCACCCGTATCAACTGGACCGACATAAAAGGAGGATCCCGTCATGGCCGGAATGCAGCAGTCGGAAGAGCGCGCCACACGGAATGGAGTCCAGGCTCTGGAGCAGGCGTTCAGCGGCATCCAGAACTGCCGGCAGGACGTCGAGAACATGAAGCACAACCTCGCCTCGGGCCTGAAGGGCTCCGACGGCAAGGCCTACCAGGACCTGCTGAAGCTCTGGGACGACCAGGCCGAGGTGATCTCCACCAACGTGCGCGACATGATCGAGACGCTGAACGAGACGCTGCGCGCGCAGGGGCTGGCGCAGGGTTCCTCCAACGAGGCCATCAACCAGGCGTACTCCGGGTCCCAGGCGATATTCGACGCCCTGAAGGGCTGACCCGCCGCGCCCCCTTCTCCCTCCGCCCCTCCCCCACCACGCCGCGAGACGAGGACCGACATGAGCGATTTCACCGACGGCTACATCTACGTCGACTACTCCCACATGAGCAATGCCGCCGACGACATGGTCCAGCAGACCAAGGCGATCGCGAGCATCCTCACCAACCTGGAAGCGGAACTCCAGGAACTCAAGAACACCTGGATCGGTGACGACAAGGAGGTCTACGAGCAGAAGCAGGCCGCCTGGAACGGCGCCGTCGAGGCCATGAAGGACCTGCTCACCAGCCACTCGAGGCTGCTCACCGACGTCTCCGAGAACTACCAGTACAGCGAGAAGTCCCTGACCAGCCTGTGGGAGAGCGTCCGCGTCGGTCGCTGACCCGCGCCCCGCGCCGGCCCACGCTCCCCTCCCGCCGGGCAGCCGCCCGCCGCAGACGGTCCGGGGCCCGCGCCCCGGACCCGTCGACCCGTTCCCCACCCCCACCTCAAGGAAGGCGACATGGCGGACAGCGCCCCCGTGAATCTCGACAAGGCCTGGCTGGAGAACTTCCTCAACGACGATGTGAAGGACTTCCTCTCGGCCCTGGAGAAGATCATGGCCGACGGCACGGTCGGCGGTGAGGAGATCCCCGCCCTCTACAACCTGCTGCCCGAGGGCCAGCACGGGCCCGGCGTGCTGCCGGGAGCCAAACTGCCGCTCACGATCGGCGGCATGGAGACGGACACCGAGACCAACGGGCAGCACCTCACGACGGCGGTCAAGGAACTGATCACGGCCATCCACACGATCCTCGAGAACCAGAAGCTCCTCTTCGAGAGCATCGAGGACGGGCTGGCGGACAGCATCGACGAACTGTTCAAGACCCAGGGCGAGAACCTGGAGAAGATCGACGGCGAGAAGCTGGTCGACATCTTCTCCGAGGTGGACGAGTACCTGAGCGGGACCGGCGCCGAGGACGACGACTGACATGGCCGACGACAGCGTCATCCCGCTCACCGGCGCCAACGACTCCTGGCACAAGGCCGTGAAACTCTTCACCGGCTACGACGCGCCGACGCGGGACACCCTCTTCAAGACCCTCATCGGCAACGAGGGCATCCCGCAGATGAAGGTGGAGATCACCCGCCAGGGCAAGGTGACCTACGTCGACGTCAACGACCTCGACTGGATGGTGGAGAACTCCGGCTGGCGCATCGAGAACACCGACTTCGTCATCCCCTTCTACGCCACCGGCGACGGCACGGCGGAGAGCGGCGACCAGGTCTCCATGTACAAGGCACGGTTCACGCTGCTGGGCAACAAGAGCAACGACGGCCCGCCCGTCGGAGGCGTCGTCGAGGGCGGCGAGTTCAAGAGCCAGTACGACAACCACCTCGGCCTGTCCGGGGACAAGGCCACCTGGAGCACCCAGCCGCTCACCCAGTACGCCTACGGCACCGGCCGGGCGCTGGAGGCGCTGCTCTACAAGGACGAGGGGACCCACGATTTCTCCTGGAACGGCAAGCCCGTCAACAACGACCAGGCCGTCACGCTCACCTCGTTCGACACGGCCGCCGCCGCCTTCGACCGCACCGCGCAGTTCTTCGTCGACCGGGCCGCGGTGATCGAGGAGTGGGAGTCCCGCGTCGGGCGGGAGGAGAACAAGGCCTGGCGTGGCCAGGCGGCGGGGGTCTTCTGGAACCTGATCCACACCCTCGGCAAGCAGTACGACGGCTACGCCAAGGACATGCGGCCCGAGGGCACCACGGGCTCCCTCCAGGGCAACGAGATCCGCCAGGCGAAGCAGGACTTCCGGGACGCCGTGGCCGAGCTGCACCGCCACTGGATGCACTGGGAGCTCTACATGGGCAACCCACTGCGGTGGCTGCACGACCTCCTCAAAGAGATCGCCGACCATGTGTGGCACCACAACATCCGGCAGATCACCTACAAGGTCAACACGGTCGGCACCGGTTACGGCGGATACAGCACCTACACGACGTACCACACCACCGGCGCCTTCAGTCAGACCGCGACCCGGCTGGGCAAGCAGGACGGCTTCGGCCCGCTGACCGAGCTGTCGACCTGGAAGAAGGTCGGCGAGCGGGCCATCGAGAACTGGCAGGCGTCGGTCATCGAGAACCTGGTGAATCCGGCCGACGAGGCCCTGCGGACGGTCCACAACAGCTGGAGCACGTCCGGCTTCGACCTCGGCTCCATCCGCACCAGGACGAGCGACGACCTGAAGACGTCCTACACCGAGGACGTCAACGAGAAGGAGAAGGAGGAGGCCGAGAAGGCGGCGGCCGATGCCGCGAAGGCACAGGCCGACTTCATGCAGTGGCAGAAGGACCAGGCCGCCAAGGCGGAGGCCGACGCCAAGAAGGCCAAGGAGGAGGCCGAACGCAAGGAACGGGAGGCCAAGGAGGAGGCCGAGCGGAAGGAGAAGGAGGCCAAGGAGGAGGCGGAGCGCAAGGAGAAGGAGGCGGAGGCCAAGGAGGCCGCCGCCAAGGCCGAGGCCGAGAAGAAGGAGGCGGAAGCCAAGGCGGAGGCCGAACGCAAGGAGGCCGAAGCGAAGGCCGAGGCCGAGCGCAAGGAAGCCGAGGCCAAGGCCGAACAGGAAGCAGCCAAGGCGGAGGCCGAAGCTGAACAGGCCGCCGCCAAGGCCGAGGCCGAACAGAAGGAAGCGGCAGCCAAGGCGGAGGCCGAACAGAAGGAGGCCGAGGCCAAGGCCGAAGCCGAACGCGAGAAAGCCGAGGCCAAGGCCGAACAGGAAGCAGCCAAGGCGGAGGCCGAGGCCAAGGAGGCGGAGGCGCTCGCCCGCCAGGAGCAGCAGCAGGCCGAGGCCGAGCAGAAGCAGGAAGAGTACATGGCCCGGCAGGAGGCCATGCAGCTGCTGTCCATGAACGAGGCGAAGACCGAGCAGGAACGGACGCGCAAGGAGCAGGAGGCCGCGGAGGCCGAGGCCAGGGCCGAGCAGGAGGCGGCCGAAGCGGAGGCCGAGGCCGAGGAGGCCGCCGCCAAGGCGGAGGCGGAACAGAAGGAAGCCCAGGCGAAGGCCGAGGCCGAACAGAAGGAAGCCGAGGCCAAGGCCGAACAGGAGGCCGCCCGCAAGGAAGCTGAGGCCGAGGAGGCGGAGGCGCTCGCCCGCCAGGAGCAGCAGCAGGCCGAGGCGGAGGCCAAGGAGGCGGAGTACCGGGCGGAACAGGAGGCCCGGCAGGAGGAGCTGGCGGACCGGCAGCAGGCCGCGGTCGCCGAGGCCGAGAGCGCTCAGCAGGCGGCGATCGCCGAGCAGGAAGCCGCGCTGGCCGAGCAGGAGGCCCGGCTCGAGGCGCAGCAGCAGGAGTACGAGGCCGCTCAGCAGCAGGCCGAGGCCCAGTACCAGCGGACCGTCGAGGGCGTGCTCAACGGCGGTGACCTGCCGTCGTCCGACCTGTCCTCGTCGGGGACGACGATCAGCGGTCCCGTGTACGACGACACCGTGGACCTCTCCTCCATCGGTGCCGGAGACACCGCGATCGACTCCCGGGGCCGCGTCGTGACGGACTACCCCGACGGCACGACCGTCACCGTCGACCCCGTCACGCACTCGGCGACCGTCACCCGCCCGGACGGCACGGCCGTCTCCGGCCCGCTCAACACCGGCGATCTGCTCACCACGCCCGACGGCAGCGTCATCCACCTCGACGAGCGGGGCCGACTGGTCACCGAGTACCCCGACGGCGGCACCTCGACGATCGACCCGGAGACGGGCCTGACGACGTACACGGCCCCGGACGGCACGACGACCAGCGGCTACCTGAACGGCGGTCCGGGCTCGTCGTACGGAAGGCACGGGAGCACGACCGGCTACGACTGGCCGTCGTACGAGGAGGAGCTGTACGACGACACGCCGTACGAGCAGGCGCTCGCGGGGTCGTCGGGCAGCGGTCTCTCCGCCACCGACGTCTCGCGCGCGGCGGCCCTGAACGGGACCATCCCGCTCAACACCGGGACGCTGCCCGGCTCATCGATCACCGACGACAGCGCGAGCGGCACGGGAACGGGCACCGGCACGGGCGGCATGCCGTTCGGCGGGATGCCCATGGGTGGCATGGGTGGCATGGGCGCGGGCGGGCAGGGCGGTCAGTCCTCCGAGCGCGTGCGCAACGTCATCGACAGCGGCCAGGTCGTCAGCAGCCGCGGAGCGCGGACGGGCGCCTCGGGCACCCGCGCCGCGAACCGCCACACCGAGGAGGCCGACATCGCGCTGCCCCGCGCCACGGCCACCACCACCGGCGGCATGCCGTTCATGCCGCCGATGGGCGGCGCCGGCGGTCCCGGGCAGACGCAGACCCAGAGCGGCGACCGCGTCCGCGACGCCTGGGTGCAGGAGGAAGAGGACGTCTGGGGCACCGACGAAGGGGGCGCGCCCGCCGTGATCGGCCGATGAGCACCGCCGACGAGCCCATGAAGTCGCTGGAGCCGCTGGAACCGCTGGAGCGGCGGATCGCCCAGGCGCGCGCCGAGCTGCACGCCGTGCAGGAGGCCGTCACCCGCACGGAGAGCGAACTGCGCGCCGCATCCGTGACCGTCCGCTCCCGGGACCGCGCCGTGGAGGTCACCGTGGGACCGCAGGGCGAGATGACGCAGCTGCGGTTCCTGGACAACAAGTACCGGAACATGACGGCCACTCAGCTGGCGGCCTCCGTGCTGGAGGCCGCGGGGCAGGGCCGCGCCGAGATGGCGCAGCGGGTGATGGCGGCCTTCGAGCCGCTGACCCGGCCGAGCGGCGCGGTGCCGGAGTTCCGCGGCATCGACGTCGACTGGGAACGGCTCTTCGGCTCCGCGCTGAACGGTGGCGGTGGCGGCGGCGTGCCGGGCACGGCCCGCCCGGGGAGCCACCGGCTGCGCGACGAGATCGACGAGGACCCGGACGAGGGCGGGACGAGGGGTACGAGAGGAAGAGGCGGAGCATGAGCGGCGTCTACGAGGCGGACACCGCCGGACTGCGGCGCAGCATCGACGGCATGAAGCGGCTCCCGGAGATGGCCAAGGGCCTGGAGGAGAAGTTCCGCCGCCAGGAGAACGACTACACCGAGTGGCCCGGCTGGACGGACGACTTCGCCCTGGAGGTCCGCCCCAGGTACGACGACAACAACCGGTCCTGCACGGAGTTCTCCACCGCGCTCTTCACGGCCCTGGACGGCCTGGTGTCGGCGACTCTGGCGAACCTCGACAACATCGAGGGGACCCGTGCCGACGGCACCGACATGATCTCGGAGCACGCGCGGCGGACCGGCTCGGTCTTCGGCGACGGCGAGGGTGACGCCGACGGGAGCGGCAGGCACTGAGTGCGCGAGATCAACTTCCCCGACGAGGTCTCCACGATGCTCTTCGTCCTGCTCGGCACCAAGCCGCTGCAGGCGCGGGAGAACCTGGCGTACGACAGCCGTGAGCTGTACCTGGAGTACGGGCGCGGGCTGCGGGAGCTGCGGGAGGCCATCCGGCAGTCGGTCTCCGACGCGAGCACCAATCTCCCGCCCGACGTCGCCAAGCGCTACATCGAGGGCCTGTCGCTGCTGACGGACGACGGCGGCGTCGACCACATCCAGCGGATGATCGACCAGCTCGACGACCTGGCCATGGGTCAGGTCGACCACTCGATGAAGATCCAGGCGTCGAAGTGGGAGATCATCGCCGAGATCACCATGCTTCTGATCGAGCTGGCGCTCCTGGCGGCCCTGGCGGCGTTCACGGGCGGCACCTCCCTGTCCCAGATGGCCCTGGCCCGGGCCCGGAGCCGGCTCGCCGTCCTGCTGATCATCCACCGGCTGGTACGCCTCGCCCGGTTCGGGCCGACCCTCGGCGGGGCCCTGGAGGAGGCCATCCAGGCCCTCGCGGTCCGGCTGGCCCAGATCGCCCTCAATCCGCCGGGGCGCCGGCCGGACGGCATCGACTGGGGCGACATCGGGAAGGCGGCGGCGTTCGGCGCGGTCGCGGGGGGCTTCGAGGGCCTTCTCGAAGGAGCGGGGAACCACGTCCGCAAGTGGTTCAACAAGAACTTCGACGACTTCAGCAGCAAATTCGACGACTTCGCGAAGAACAACCCGTACACCGCGAATGTCCTCAAGCAGAGCGTGAACCTGCCGGAGGTCTTCGTCGTCTCGGCCGTCAGCGAGGGAGCCGCCGAGACGCTGGTGAACTACCTCATCGACGGGAAGCTGGACTGGAACTGGGACACCTTCATCGGTGCGGGCGCGGCCGGCACGGTGGCCGTGCTCGGGATGTCCGCGGTGGGCGGTGCGGGGCTGTGGCTGCACGGCAAGTTCTCGGCCACGGACCAGTTCACGGACTACAACGAGCTGCCGCCGTCGTACGAGGACGCGACGGACACGGGAGGAACGGGACCGCACACGAGTGACACGGTCCCGAAGCCGGGCCTCACCGGCGTCTACGCCGCGAACGGCAGCGGCGCCGGCACCGGGGGCTCGATGTCGACGGTCACGTCTTCGTCCGACCTGTACACGCCCGGGGCGGGGAATCTGCCGGACACCGGCGTCGGCGGCCCCCTGCCGGTGTACTCCGCCTCCAGCGGCACCGTGCCCCCGCCCGGTGGTACGCCGTACACGTCGCCCACGTCGCCCACGTCGCCCACGTCGGCACCACCCGTCACGTCCGCCGTCGACAACGTGCCGGCCGGCGGTTCGGGTGCGGGTACGGACTTCTCGACCGACCCCTCGACGAGCGTCCCGCCGTCGACGAACGTCCCGTCGTCGGCGACGACGCCGTACCTCCCGGTGGGAACCGGGGGCACCGACACCGGCACCGGGTCGATGCCTGCCGCCGTCGACCTGTCGTCGGACGTGACCCGGACACGGAGTACGGGATCGGAATCGGACTCGGACTCGGACATGTCCACGATCGCCGACACGGACACGAACACGAACACGGACACGCTCACTGACGCGGTCACGGACGTGAGCACTCATGCGGGCACCGCGACGCCGAACCTGCAGTCTCTGCCGGGAAGTTCGCCGCCGAACACCGCGCTCGGTAGCGGAGCCGTGAAACAGCAGCCCGTCACCGACACAGTGGCCGACGGGCCGGTGAACAACACGGCGGACGCAACGGACTCGACGAACACGACGGACACGACGGACACGACGGACACGACGAAGCAGCACAGCACGGAAGCCCCGGCCGCTCCCGTCGCCCCGGTCGGGCACGGCCCCGCCTGGGAGGCCGCCCGCTCCGCCGCGGTGCCGGTGACCCGCTCGCACACCTGGGTCGATCCCCTCTCCAGCGCGCCGGATCCCGCGCGGCCGGGCGAGACCACGCAGTTCACCGTGCGGTCCAAGTTCGACGCGCGCCGCTTCCAGTACGACGGCGAGTGGGTCACCGACCTCACGGTGCAGATCGGCTCCCGTGCGCCCGAAGGGCTCCCGCAGGAGGTGTGGGACAAGGTGCGGACCGGTGTCGAGGAGCTGCTCAACGCCCCCGCGTACCGGCTGCCCAACGGCGACCTGCTGCACGTGACCGTCGAGCGGGTCGCCCACGACCCGCACCCCCACGGCCTCAACGTCGCCCTGATCGGCCCGGACCGGCAGATGACCCGCACCCACTGGCCGGCCGACGCGGACCCGGTCGACTACGTCCACGAGATCACGCACCAGCTCGGTCTGCGCGACGAGTCGGGCCACGCGACCGCACCCGGGCGCGCTGACATCGCGGGCAGCCTGCTCGGCGACTACACCCGCCCCGCGCCCCACGGACTGGCGCAGAACGGGCTGCGCGGCCGCCATCTGCAGCTGCTGGCCGCTCTCATCGGGGAGGTGGACACCACGGGGCAGTCCACCGGCCGGACCGCACCTTCCCGCGAGGCACCGCAGACACCACAGGCACCACAGGCACCACAGGCACCGCCCACAACCGTGTCGGCACCCCGTCCCGTGGCCACCACCGGCGGTTCCGTCGGAGCCGAGCCGTACGCGCCGAAGGCACCCGCCACGAACGAACTCTCCACAGCGGGTACCGAACAGGGGCCCAAGGCCGAACAGGGGCCCAAGACCGGGCCGGCCGAGACACCCGCCCCCGCGCCGCAGCCCGCCGCACCCGACAAGACACCTCCCAAGCCGACGGCGAAGCCCGTCAAGGAATGGATCACCAACCGGCTGGCCCGCGAGCACCCGCCCGCGCTGGACCGCGCCATGCCCCGGCCGCCGGTCACCACGAGCAGCGGCAGCCGCGCCCCGCTCAGTGACGGCAGCACGGTCCCCGCCCACATCGACGGTCTCCGTTCACTGCTCGACGAGGTGCCGGAAGGCGTGGCCGCCGAGGCGCTGGTCAGCTTCGGGCACGGGGACATCGTCCTGCGGGGCGCCGACCAGGTGGTGTCCGAGATCGGCCGCGTACTGCGCGAGAACCCCACCGTCGCGCCCGGCCCCGCGCCCTCCGGGCGGCCACAGGGCGTCGGGCCGGGATCGGCCGCGGCACGGGCGTTCACGCGCGCCTACCGGGCGCTCACGGGAAGCGGATCGTCCACCTCCGGGACACCCACGCCCGAGAACTCCGACCTCGTCGCGGACATCACCCACGCACTGCTCCACGAACCGCGGAGCCTGACCGGTGAGGGACGTGGGTTCCCCTACCTCGACTCCCGGGGCAACCCCCGGCTACTGCACCTGAGGGCGATCCACCGCCGGGACGGCTGGCAGCCGTTCGGCGACGCCTTCGGCGATCCGGCCAAGGTCGACGCCATGCAGCGGTCCGTCGTCACCGCCGGGCAGAGCAAGAGCATGCAGTCCAGTACGCCGATGGCGCTGAGCGTCCCGATCGGACCGGTGAGCAGCGCCGCCTTCGGCGGCTTCGGCCGGGTGGGGCTGCGGGCCGGATTCTCCCGCAAGACCGGATACGGTCTGGCCGACCAGGGCACCGGCCAGACGGAGACCCGTGGGCTCGACGGCTCGCATGTGTACCTGACCGACGCCTACTTCGAGATGACCGTGCTCGACGCGGACCACGGGACGGTGACGCTGCCCGTTCCCGTCCCGGCGGACGGCGCAACGGCCACCACCCCGCAAGGCCCGGTCCCCGCCGTCTTCGGTTTCGGCATGCGCGGCGGCCTCTCCGTACGGCTCTCGGACAGCGCGACCAGGCCGCCGGGCCCCCTCGCCGCCCGTGCCGCCGCCCGCATCCCGCGCTCGATGGTGCTGGACGCCACCTCGACGTACCGTCTCGTCCGCCCCGAGGACTTCGGTCCCGTGGGCCACATCCTGGCCTGGGCGGCCCAGGAGGTCGGCGCGGCGCCGGGCAGCGACGCCTACCGGGACCTCGGCGCGTTCTTCTCGCAGGGCGGCTTCCACCGGCACGCGCGCACCCTGGCGAACGGACGGATCGTCAGCCCGCCGCTGTACGCGGACGACAAGGCGCGCACCCCGCTCGGCGCCTTCGTCGTGGACGTGGTGCCCGGGCGGGCCGTGCGCATCTCGTCGACGGCCGACGCCGAGATGCGGGACATCAGCGTCTCCCTGGCGCGCAACGAGCGCGGTCTCTCCCGCACCACGGCACTCGGCCTGGAACTCGCCGCCGGGCCCGCCTTCAACTTCTTCGGCGTGGGTCCGCTCAACCTGCGGTTCCAGTTCGGGCCGGTGGGCCGCTACCTGGTGTCCTGGTCGCGGGCCAAGAACCTCGGCGGCTCCGGCGCGTCGAAGACGGCGGGGCAGGTGAAGGGCGACAACACCGCGCTGTACCTGGTGAAGAAGGACGTGTTCGTCACCCGCACCGGGCAGGCGGGCGGCCCGCGGCGGTTCCAGACCTGGAGCCTGGACCGGATGACGCACACCGAGGCGCGGCGGCTCGCGGGGTGGGACGACGGTACGACGCTGGCGCTCTCCAACGGGGCGCCCGCGCCGTTCCCGCCGGCCCAGCTCACCCTGCACCGGCCGCGCACGCTCGGCATGCACCGGGTCGAGGAGTTCACGTACGACGACGGGCTGTTGCGGCACGGGGCCGTATCCGGCACCGACCCCGGCAGGACGCTGCTGGACGCCTTCGCCGACGAGGTGATCGCGGCCGCCGCGCGGGCCCATCCACGGCTGGTGGCACCGCTCGCCGAGCTGTCGCCGCCGCCCCGCCGCCGGGAACAGCTGAGGGCCTTCTTCCGGGGCGGCCCGGCGCCCGACCCCGCGCCCGGCCGTCCGCAGTGGCGCAACCGCGCCGAGTACGAGACGGCCGTGTTCAACACCCGGCAGATCCTGGTCATGCTCTCGGACGCGTACCTGCGGGCGAGTCTGGAGGCACTGACGACGACCGGCCTGCTCATCCCCCTCTACGAGACGGGCAGGTTCGGTCAGGCGCACCGTTACGTCCGGGTGCGCGGCGAGCTGACCAACCGCACCTTCCGGGGCGTACAGACGGACTTCAGGCACCGGTTCAGCTCCGTGGGCGCCGAGCGCCTGGACGGGCAGGCGGGCGCCAGGCGGGGCGGGGAACTGGGCCTGGAGGCCGCCCTGTCGCTGCGCGATCCGGTGAGCGACGACATCGGCGCCCCGAACAACGCGGGCACCGTCTCCCTCGGCGTACGCGAGGGATGGCAGCGGGACACGGACCTCTCCTTCGGCTCGTCGGCGACCAACGAGCCGATGACGGTGAGCACCGGCCCGGCCCACCTGTACGCGTACGACCTCTCCCTCACCGCCGACCACGGCGGCTACTGGCGGTTCCGCGGTCTGCTGCGCGGGACGGCGACGCTGGGGCTGCTGGGGACGCAGCCGTTCGTGTTCAGCAGCCCGCAGGACGTGCTCATCGGCACGGCCGCCGACGGGACGGCGGTGAGCGGCGGTCCGTGGACCGGGCGCGTGCTCATCAGCGTGCCGGCCGCGCACGCCCCGGCCGCCGATCCGCACGCCCCCGGCGCGGACAACCCGTACGCGCCGACCGCCGCCCCCGCGACGACGGTGCCGATACGGCAGGACCGTGCCCTCGCCCTGGCACGGGGCCTCCTCCCGGCGCCCCCGCCGGATCCCGGGGACGGCACGGGATCCGGCGCGCTGGTCGGCCCGGACGACCTCGTCGTCTCCTCGTCGGACGGTTCTGCCGGCCCCCCACCGGACAACACCGCACGGCGTCTCTTCCGGCAGCTGCAGAACCACCCGTTCGTGACGGTCACCGTGACGGCGGACCCCGCGCTCGTGGCGAGCCTCGACGACATCGTGCGGATCGCCTCGGGCGGCGCCTGGCAGCTGACCGAGGAGGGCGCGCCCACCAGGTCGGCGATCATGCGCTCTCTGCAACCGCAGCTCCTCACCGCGAACTTCGACCAGAGCTCCGGTCCGCTCGGGTGGAGCGCCGTGGGGCTGATGGGGAAGGGCCCGTACGGCTCGCTGTGGGCGACGTTCCGCCACGTCACGACAGTCCGGGACGTCCGGGCGCTCACCCCGTCGGTCCCGATGGACAGCGAGATGATCATCGGTGGGTCGACGCAGTCCGCGGGCAAGGCCAGCCGGTCCCGCACGGTCTTCACCGGCGGGCAGCTCACGTACGCGAAGGCCCACACGGCCGGTCCGGGGCTGCTGGGCACCTACGGGCTGGTCGCGAGCCCGTACTCGGAGGCGTCGGCGGAGGAGATGACCGTCGTCCGGGTCGCGGTCGCCGACATGAACCGCAAGGGCTTCGGCCACCAGGTGCTGGTCACGGGCACGACCGAGCACTGGCTCGCGCTGGCGTCCAGCCGGCTGGGCTCGGACGCCCCGGGCCACGCGTACATCCCGCGGCAGCTCGCGGGGGTGGCGGGCGCGATGACCGCCGTACCCGGCGGCTGGCAGGCGCACGTCCCCGAGAAGAGCGCGTACGAACTGGGCATCGTCGAGGACGGCCTCGGTGACGTGCCCCGGTACACGGCCCGGTCCTGGCAGCCGCAACCGTGGCTGCGCGGCCATGAGTTCGGCACCTACCCCGTCAACGCCCTGGACGCCACGCGCGCCCTCGCGGCCTTCGACCGGCAGGTGGCCACGCTCGGACTGGCCGACGAGGACCGCGAGCGCGTACGCGCCCTGGTCACCTCACGGGCCGGGCGGTTCCTCGGCAAGGAGCTGACCGACGCCGGCTCGTCCGCGCCCGTGCGCTCCGGCGGCTGGGGATGGCACAGCCTGCGTATCGGGAACCGCACCGCCCGGGTGCGGGTGCGGCTCGCGCCGGGGCGGACCACCTTCAGCATGCTGGACCACAACGTGGAGATGGAGGAGAACCGGCGCGCCATCGAGACCGTCACCCGCGGCAAGAGCGGCACCAAGGGCTCCGACCTGGGTTACCTCGTCAGCGAGGGCGTGCACACGAACCTGCAGGGCGGAGTGGGTCCGGTGGCGTCCGGGCCGGCGCTGACCGAGAGCGGCGGCGGGCGGGACACGACGAGCCGCGGCCACTCGGTCACCACGCTGACCGTCTTCCGGGCCGCGTCCACCGAGCCGTACGCCGTCACGGACACCGCGTACGACCTCGAGATCACGCTGGAGCTGGACAACGTCCCGGCCGAACGGGCACCCGCCGCGCAGCCGGACGGCACGGACCGGAGCCTCGCGCGCCGGGCGGCCGGACGGCTCGACGAGTTCACCGGGAAGCGCACGGTGAGCGTCCGCGAACCGGCCGGGACGCTGCGCGAGCATGTGCCGCTCAGCCTGATGACGCCGGTCGTCGGCAGCGACGGCACGGACGGCTCCGACGGCGGGAAGCGGCTGTCCCCGCCCGACCTGGCCGCGCTGCCGGCCCCCCGGCAGATCACCGGGCCGGACGGCCGGCCCCGCACCCGTCTCGCGGACGGCACGGCCGGCGCCTTCACCTTCCCCGAGCACGGCTTCGACGTACGCCGCATCGTGGGCCGCACCGGCCTCAGAACGGCCAACCACTACGCCATCGCGCTCTCCTACGACGCGAGCTTCTCCCTCGCCCGGGCCGACGCACCGCGCCGCGCCGGGGACACCGGTCTCACCCGAGCCGGCACGGGCTCCGCCCAGAGCCTGGAGGACAGCACCTCCAACGCCATGCTCACCGCCTTCTTCCACCGGGCGGTCACCGACGACGGCTACCGGCTCACCGACCTCACCGAGAAGAACCTCATCGGCACCGAGTCGGCCAGCCTGCGCCTGCACGCCATGCCGGACTTCAGCGGCGCGACGCTGCTGACCGTCGCCGACGGCGAGAAGATGGAGGTGCTCCACCGGGTCGGCGAGGGGGTGAGCGCCTCCGAGTCCCACGACACCGTGCAGGACCTGTCGCCCGGCGCCGGACTCCTCGTCTCCTCGCCGCAGACCGGTCTCAACCAGTACGGGTTCACCGTCCCGGGCGCGAACGAGGGCACGGGCAGCGGCACTCCGGCCGGCACCGACCACCTGGACTCCATCAACGTCAAACCGAAGACCGGCCGGGTCTTCGTCTTCGCCGTCCCCACCGCCTGGGTCAGCGACGCCGACGTGCGGCGGGGCGTGAAGGACCGGGGACTGCTGCGGGCGGTGGGCGGCACCTTCGGCCATGTCCGTCCCGGGCCGAAGGCGGTGCGCTCGGACACGCACGTGCTGGCCTGGGTACGCGAGGACATCGCCCGCGGCCTGGGAATCGTCACCGACCGGAACTTCCCGCAGCAGGTGTCCGCGGCCTGGGACGCCGTGGGCGGCGCGAGCAAGGCGTGGACGACCGCGGACAGCGCGTACTGGTCGAAGCGGCGCCCGGGTGCCGCCCTGTACGCGGAGCTGCGGGCGGCACGGACGGCGATGGAGGCGGCCCGCCGCACCGCCGAGGGGCCCCGGCGCGCCCGCACGGAGGCCGAACAGGCGCTCACCACGGCGCAGGACGGTCTGCGGGAGGCCCAGAAGGCCGAGACCCGGGACCGGACCACCGCCCAGGCGAACGTGGACGCCGCGCACGACGCACTGGAGCAGGCGACCACGCACTGGCAGAACTCCGTACCGGAGCAGGACAGGTACCGGAAGGCGGCCGTCGCGCCGGTCACCGCCGCCGAGGAACGGGCGCGTGCCGCCGAGGTGGCGGCGGACGCGCTGCGGGAGAGCGCGGCACTGCGGACACAGCAGGCGCAGGAGGCGGTCACCGAGGCCGAAACCCTCGCCAAGGAGCCGCGGGAGGCCGCGGAGCGAGCGGACGAACTGGTCGAGCAGGCCGTCGCCCGGTTCGAACGGGCCCGCACCGCGTGGGAGTCCCTGCGGGACACCCTGGACGGCCTGCGGCGGACCGCGGAGGCGGCCGCGGCCGAGTACCACCGGGTGCGCGCGGCGGCCGACCAGCTGACCTGGTGGCACCAACGGGCCGCCACCCCCGGGGGCCGCGCGCGGCTGGAGGCCGAGGGCTTCGAGGAGCCGCCCCCGGTCCGCCACCAGGCCCCGCCGAAGCCCCCCGCGCCGCCGAAGGCGCCGCCCCCGCCCACGTACACGAGGATCACCGCCGACGGGCGGACCACCCTGGTGTCCCCGGGCCCCGACCCGGTCGAGTTCCGGCTGCACGACGTGCCCCGGGACGGCGACGCCTTCCTCAAGGCCCTGGTCCTGGGCCTCAGCCGGTCCGCACCGGACCTCCTCACCTCCCACGGCCTCGACCTGACGGACCCGCCCGCGACGCTGGACCGGCTGCGCCGCATGTTCGCGGCCCAGCTCACCGATCCGGGCGGCCCGGACCTGAGGGACGTGATCGCCCCGGACGGCACGGACACCTTCCGCACCGGCGAGATCACCGAGGCCGGGCTCACCGCTCCCGGCACGGGACCACTTGCGCCGGGAACCCCGCAACGTGCGGAGTTCGACGGCCTGAACGGCCTGATACCGCACTCCGCGGCCCTCGGCGCGGACGCCAGGGCGGCGCTCGCCGCGGCCCAGATCCTGCGCCCGGGCGACTACGCCGACGAGTCGACCTGGAACAACTCCGCCGCGGACCTGCTGCCGCTGCTCGCCTCCCACGCCCTCGGCATCGACCTCACCGTCGTGGACGGCTCCGGCCGGTTCCAGCGCTTCTCCCCTCCGCCCCGCCCCGGAGCCGGGCGGCTGCACACGGCCGGCCTGACGGACGAACAACCCGGGCCGCGCCCGCACATCGTGCTGAGCCTCGACGACCGCCACTACCAGCTGGCCGTGCCGGCGGTGGAGGACGCGGACGGTCCCCCTCCGCCACCCCTGCCACCTCTCCCGTCACCACAGCCTCTTCCGAAGGCCGGCCCGGACCACCACACCGAGGCGCCGCGGAACGGCCTCGCCACGGACGGCACGGCGGTCACCGCCCCCGCCCGGGGCGAGCCGGTGCCCGTACCGGCCACCGGAGAGTGCCTGCTGTACTCGTTCCTGGCCGGCGCCTCGCCGCACCTACGGGACACGCTCACCGGACTCGCGCAGGACGACCCGGACGCGTACGCGTGGCTGGCGGACGGGGACCGGGTGCGTGAGGACCTGGGCCTCCAGGCCACCCTCCACTCGGCCTGGCAGATCGCGCCGTCCGGTCCGTCGCAGACCGTCGTCGCCGCGATGCGCCGGCATGTGGCCGGCCATGTGCGCGACAGCGGGGGCCGGCTGCATCCGCAGATCATCGGCCAGCTGCGGCTCACCGCGGCGTCCGAGGGCACCTTCGCGGCACGGATCGCGCCCCTGGACCGGCCCGCGTTGCTGCGCCTGCTGGAGTACCACGGCGCCCACCCGGGACCGCTCGCCGCGATGGACGACGCCGAGCTGCGCGCGGAGCTGGAGGACGTGTACGCCACCAGCACGGCACCGCTCGACGCCACGGAGCTCGGCGCCGTGCTGCGCACGGTCGAGGGCTGGCGCGACCAGTGGATGACGGCGACGGGCGAGGTGCTGCTGCCGCTGCTGGCCCACGCGTTCGGCACCCGCGTCGAGGTGGTCAGGGACGGCCGGTTCAACGCCTCGGCCGGACCGGACAACACCCCGACGGCCGTGGAGGTCCACTACTTCGGCCGCAACCACTACACGGGCAGCACGGCCGGCACCTGGGACCCGGCCACCGGCACCTACGGCGCACCGGTGCCCCCGAAGCGGGTGAAGAAGGAGGAGAAGGACGCCGACGGCGACGTACGCGTCAACCCCCTGTGGACCCCGCTGGACGAGATCGACCCCGACCTGCTGATCACCGGCGGCAAGGACGCGGTCTGGCTCTACACGGTCACCGCGGACGGGCGCGTGCTGCTCGGCAGCGAGAAGCCGAGCGACATCGTCACCCGGGAGCAGTTCGACGCGCTCCTCGACGGCATGCGGGAGAAGGACCCCGGCCTCACCGAGGAGGGGCTGCTGCGGCACCTCGACGGCCTGGGCCACACGGGCATCGCGGCGGGGTTCACCGAGGAGGGCCGGACCGTGCCGGGCCGGAGCCGGGTGTCCGGCGAGTTCCGCTGGAACGCGGAGCGCGGGCGGTGGACGGTCAACGACAAGTCGGGCCGTTACATGAGCGACTCCGTACGCCCCGGACTCGACCCGGCGCAGGCGGCGGCCTGGCTGGACGGTGTCGCGGGGCTCTTCCGGGAACGGCTCGGGGTGGAGGTCGTGCCCGACCAGGTCAAGACCGCCGGGGCCACGGCACATCCGGGCACCACCGCGCCGGGCGCCGGCCTCGCGGACGCGCTGTCGGCCCGCACCGCCGCCCTGCTCTCCGACGGCACCGTGTCGATCGCCGAACTCGACGCGCTGGGCATCGCCCTGTCCCCCGGGCCGGCCGCGCAGGCCGTCCTCATGGGCGGGCGGCTGAGCCTGTCGGAGCTCGCGCCGGAGCTGGAGCTGACGGCCGATCAGCGGCTGCGGCTGCTGCTGTGGCGGTCGTCCGGGACGACGTCGCCGCCCCAGGACCCTGACGCCGTACCGGACGCCGTCGCCGCCGCGCTGGGCATCGGCCTCGTGATCCTCCGGCCGGACGGGCGGACCACGCGGCACGGCAGTGGCACCGGGCCCTCCGTGCAGCTGCGGTTCGACGGCAGCCGGTTCTCCGTGCCGTGAGAGCCGGGCGTTCACGTGCCGTTCACCCGTCAACAGCACGCGGGACAACGGCGGTTGAGGAGTTGACGATCTTGTATGCCGCGTATGTGTCACCTGCTGCGGGAGGCGGAGCGTGAGCGGCTGGGCCCTGGGGCGCCGATTCGGGCGCGGGCGGCGGACGACGGCTCCGGAGCGCGGTGACGCGGCGGCGGGCGGCGCGCACGGTGCACGGACCGGCCGCGAGCACGGGACCGAGGTGCACGCGGTCGACGAGTACGCGGTCGAGGAGTACGCGGTGGAGGAGTACGACGGTGTCCTCCTCCTCCGAAGTGCCGCCGACGAGACGCTCGGCGCCGAGGACATCACCGACCTGGCCCGTTGCCTGGGCACGGACGACGAGGACACCGTCACCGTCGTCGCCGGGGCGGCCGGGGCGTCCGCCGGCGCCCTGTGGAAGAGGCTCGGCGCCCTCCTCGACGACCTCGCGGAGGAGGGCGTCACGACGGTCCGGCTGGCCATGTCGGGCGCCGGTCACGACCGTCCGGAACAGCCCGCCGTCGCGCGCCGTGTGGCCGACGCCTGGGGCCTCACGGTCCTGGCGCCCGACGGCGCCGTCCTCGTCGTACCCGGCGGCGGTCTCTTCGCGCTCGCCCCGCCCGGTCCGGCCGGCCCGCGCACCGGACAGGGCTGGTGGCGCTTCACGCCCGGCGCCGAGCCCGTGGCCCTGGGCCCGCGCCAGCCCGTCCCCGCGTGGGAGGAGCCCGTGAGCGTCGGCCCGGCCGTGCGCACCGGCAACGGCTGCGTCGTCGAGCAGATACCGGCCGGGCTGCTGGTCCGTCCGCACGAGGCACGCGCGCCCCGGCCGGGCGACCTGTGCTATGCCGTCCCGGCCGACCGAGAGTTCCCCACCGTGGTGGTCGGCGTCCCGGACGGCGAGGACGTGACGGCCGGGGACGTGCGGGAGGCGGTGACGGCACTGCTGCCCGAGGCGGCACGGACCGGCGGCAGGATCGCCGTCGCCCCGGGCGGGCGCCGGGACGTGCTGGCCACCGGGCAGGCACTCGCCGACGCGTTCGGCGCCGAGGTCGTCGTGTACTCCGGTCTGCCGCTGTTCACCACCGGCCCGATGGGCCGGCCCATGGTGCGGGCCACGCTCGCCGACGCCGACGGCAGGCCCCGCTGGCACCCGTACGTGGACTCCGTCGCCTGCCCGCCCCGTACGGAGCCGGACACGTCCCCGCCGCCCCCGCGCCTGCTGCGCTGGATCCCTCCGGTTCCCGGGCGCGGCAACGCGCTCACCGGGCGGATCCGGCTCTCCGAGCGCTGGCAGCTCACCGTGACCCGGGCGGGCATGTGGATCACCGGTACCGGTGCCGGTACCGAGGGGCAGCCCGCGCCGCTCGCCGCCCGCCCGGTCGCCGCCGACGGCCCGGCGATCGAACTGGGCCGCCCCGGCGAACCGCTCGACGCCTCCCTCTGGCCGGAGCTCTCCCGGCTGCTGGCGGGCATGGGCCCCGACGTCTGTGCCCGTACGAGACTCCACGTGCACGGCGTGTGCGTGAACGGCGAACGCGAACTGCGCGGGCTGGCGGGCCGTCACCAGCTCCGCAGCCTCCGCTTCGGCGCCCGCGCCGTCCCGGGCCCCGCCGCACCGGCCGCACCGGCCGCACCGGAAGCGGCGACACGGCCGCACACCCACGCGGGCACGGTCCCGGACCGGTCCGCGGCGCACCCGCCCGCGACCGACCCGGGCACAGTGCAGGCCGCAGGTGGCACGGGTGCACCGCAGCCGGCATTCGGCCCGACCGCTCCCCCGCCGCCCTTCGGCCCAACGGTGCCTCAGCCGCCACTCGGTGTCGATGGTGCCGCACCTCAGCCGACAGTCGGTCCCACTCCGCAGCCCACGCCCGGTCCGGGCGCCGCACGATCCGTCCCCGGTTCGGCCGCAGTGGTAACCGCAGCCGGTTCCGCCGAAGCGGGGTCCGCCGCGCCGTCTGCGGACCTTGCCCCGACTGTCCGGGACCCCGCCGCCGAGCACTCTTCCGCCCCCGTTCCGGCCGTACAGAGGCCGGACCGGCCGCCTCACGAACCCGAGCCGCCTCACGAACCGGAGCCACCTCGCGAACCGGAGCCACCTCGCGAACCCGGGCCGCCGACACGTCCCCGGCTGGTCGGCGCGGCGCCCTCTTCCCCGGGCGCCGCGGACCCAATGGCAACGGGTTCCACCGGTTCCCAGCACTCCCATGGCTCCCGGAACCGCGGCGGCTCCGAGGACTCCGCAGAACCGGGTGCCGGTTCCATGACGTCACCGCGTCCGGCCGCCGTCTCCGGCACGGCGGCCGCCGGGTGCCCGTCGGGCACCACGCGCGGGGGCGCCCGGCCGCCCGCGCGGACGACCGAACCCGAGTCGACCGCGCGCCCTCGCGGACAGCAGCCACGCCGCCCCGCGCCCGGGGCGGCGCCGCCTCCGGTCCCGTTCCTTCCCGGGCACACCAGCACCCAGGCGGAGCGCGCCGCGTTCCGGGCACTCGCCGAGCCGGTGTGGGAGCGGTACGGGGCAGCGGTCACCCGTGCCCTGTCGCGGCTGCCCGCGCTGCGCGGCGGCGAACTCGAGGCGGCGCGCGCGGATCTGATCGCCCTGCATCTGTACCTGCGCCCCGGCGCGGGCCCGTTGCACCCCACCGAGCTGCACGGCGGACTCGTCCGGGGCGACAGCCGCGTACTGCCGTACATCGCGTGCCTCGCCTCGGGGCTCCGGCGGCTCCCCTCCTTCCGCGGCCCTGTCCTGCGGGGGGTGTCCGCCGGACCGGACATGCCCTCCCCCGGTGACGTACTGCGTGACCCCGGACCGGTGAGCGCGCTTCCGCTGGAGGACGGCCGGAAGAGCGTGCCGGGGGACGGAGCCGACAGCGCCTGTTACGTCATCTGGTCGACGACGGGACGCAGGGTCCGCCAGCTGATCGACCCCTCGGGTGCGGCGGCCGCGGACGCCGCAGCCGACGAGGTCGTGTTCCCCCCGGGGACCGCGTTCCGCGTGCTCGGCACACGCCAGGGCGGAAAGGGCACCCCGCCGCTGTTCCTGCTGCGCGAACTGCCCGTGGCCGGGACCGGCACTCCCGTACGACAGGACTTCCCGGACGAGCACGACCGTACGGCGCTCGACCGGCTCGAAGCGGCTCTGGACCGGTTCCCGGTCGCGGCGTCACAGCACGGCTCGTGGCCGGCACGCTGCGCCGGTCCGGTCGGCCCGAACGGTGTGAGAGAGGACGTTTGATGGCACAGCGAGCAGGCTCCCCCGAGCCCCGGAAGGTGCGGCGCGCGACCACGCTGCCCCAGGTCGCGGACAGCCCGGAGGCCGCGGCGGCCCTCGCCCCGCGCGCGGGCAGGAACACGGACGCGGATACGGACACGGACACGGACACGGCACAGGATGCGGGAGTGGAAGCGGGCGCGGCGGCGACGGCCGCGCCGGTTTCCGCTCCCGCGCAGCAGACGGCCGGTCCGACGACACGGAAGCCCGACACGGACACCGACCGGCCGGCCGAAGGCGCGAAGGCCACCGGCACCTCCACCGCCATCTCCATGGACACCGACACCGGTGCCGACACCGACGCCGCCACCACAACCACAACCACAACCGAACCAGCAGCCACCGGCCCCAACAAACCCCTCCTCGCGGCCGCAGCCCTCGTAGGCGCCCTGCTGCTGGCGGTGCCGCTGCTCGTCGCCCTCGACGACGATGACGACAAGAAGACCGTGGCGGCGGAGCGGACCGGGGCCGGAACGCTGCTGGACGACACCGCGCCCGGCACACCCGGGGCCTACACCGCCGAGTCCTCCTCGCCCTCCGCCACATCGTCACCCGGCCCGGACCGGTCCGCGAAGCCGGTGAAACGTTCGTCCGCGTCCCCTTCCGGCTCCGGGTCGGCCGCGGGGAAGCAGGACGCCGGCGCGAAGGCGGGCACGGGTGCGGCCGGTGGGGTGGCACAGGACAAGGAGCAGCAGCGGGAGAAGCAGGCGGAGCGGGAGACGCAGGAGCAGTCCGAGGAGAGGAACGAGGAGAGGTCCGAGAAGAACACCGAAGCCAAGAAGAGCACCACCAAGACCACGGTCCCCGGTCGTCCGCTCGTCAACAAGAAGTCCGGCAAGTGCCTGAGCGCGGGCACGGGTTCGGACGGCACCCAGCTCTTCCTGTGGACCTGCAACGGCGCCGACAACCAGAAGTGGGACTTCCGGTCGGACGGCACCGTACGGTCCATGAACATGTGCATGGACCTCGCCTGGGCGGCGGTCACTAACTACACGAGGATCCAGGTCGCGTACTGCAGCGGCAATCCGGCCCAGCAGTTCTACCTCAACTCGACCGAGGACCTGGTCGCGCGCCTCGCCACCAAGTGCGTGGACATCTACGACGGCGGCACGTCGAACGGCAGTCCGGCCATCCTCTTCGACTGCCACGGCGGCGCGAACCAGACCTGGCGCCTGGGCTGAGGCGGAGTCCGGTCCTCCCTCTCGGCCCGGGAGTTCAGTCGCCCCTCCCGGGGCCGGGCCCGGCCTCCGGCCGGTCCAGCAGTGCGCGCAGCAGCCGCTCGTCGTCCGGGCCGAGCGCCGTGACGAAGCTGGCCAGTACCGCCTGCCGGTCGCTCTCGGCGTCCAGCACCTTGCGCATCCGGTGCGCGGCGAGCCCGGCGTGGTCGGACGCGGGCGTCCACACGAAGGCCCGGCCGGAACGCTCGCGGGTGACGGCGCCCTTGGCCAGCAGCCGGGTCAGAATGGTGATCACCGTGGTGTAGGCGAGGTCGCCGCCGAGGCGCTGCTGCACCCAACCCGCGCTGGCGGAACCGTCGGCCTCACGGAGGGCCGACAGGACCAGCCCTTCCAGCTCGCCCTGCCCCCGTCGCCGGGGACGCTGCCGGTGGTCCGTCACGTCCTGTCTCCCTTCCGCCGTCCCCCATTGCACAAGCGCTTCATCGTATTCCTTGCCCTGTTCGCCCCACCCCCTTGTACGGCGCCGGGAACGTAGGCTGCACCCGAAGATCGCGGCGGGGGGCGTCGACGTGCCCGCGCCGCGCGGACCGTGGCGCGGGAAGGTGCGTACGAACATGGTGAACGACTCCGAACTGCCCCATCTGCGGCGCTGTGTGGAGCTGGCGGCGCAGGCGCTCGAAGCCGGTGACGAACCGTTCGGCTCGGTGCTCGTCGCCGCGGACGGCACGGTGCTGGCCGAGGACCACAACCGGGTGGCGTCCGGGGACCGCACCCGCCACCCGGAGTTCGAGCTGGCCCGCTGGTCGGCGGCGCACCTGACGCCCGGGGAGCGGGCGGCGGCCACCGTCTACACGTCCACCGAGCACTGCCCGATGTGCGCGGCCGCCCACGGGTGGGTGGGCCTCGGCCGCATCGTGTACGTCACCTCCTCCGCGCAGCTCACCTCCTGGTTCGCCGAGTGGGGCGCGCCCCCGCCTGCGGTGCGGACCCTGCCGGTGGGCGAGATCGCGCCGGGTGTGACCGTGGAGGGTCCGGTACCCGAGCTGGTCGAACAGGTGCGTGCCCTGCACCACCGGTTCCTCCGTCGGGGTGAGAAGGAGGAGTGAGGCCCCGGGGGCGGGGCAGGCGCACCGGGTCCGTTGTGCACGACGCAGTCGCAGTCGCAGTCCGGAGGCAGTCCGACGTGGTGCAGCACGACCGCTCCGCCCTCACCGCTCCCCCAGGTCCCGAGGCACTCCCGTACGAGCCCGGTGCGTCCGAACAGCCCGCCGCGCCCAGCGCCCCCTCCCCCGGCCGGAGCGCGCCGGCGCCGCCGAGGTCCGCGCGCCCGTCCAGGGACCCCTACTTCGACAACGCCAAGTACCTCACGATCGTGCTGGTGGCCTGCGGGCACGCCTGGGAGCCGCTGACGTACGGCAGCCGGGCGGCGACGGCCGCGTACCTGACCGTGTACGCCTTCCACATGCCCGCGTTCGCCCTGATCTCCGGGTACTTCTCGCGGAGCTTCGACTTGAGTCCGGGCCGGGTGCGGCGGCTGGTCACGTCGGTCGTCGTGCCCTACCTCGTCTTCGAGACGGCGTACACGCTCTTCTACCGCTGGGCCCGGGACGACTGGGGCTATCCGCTGAGCCTGCTGGACCCCTGGTACGTGATGTGGTTCCTGCTGGCGCTCTTCGTGTGGCGGATCACCACTCCGCTGTGGCCGGCGCTGCGTCATCCGGTGCCCGTCGCGCTCGGCATCGCCGCGCTGGCGTCCGTCTCACCGGACACGGGCGGCGACATGGGTCTGCAGCGGGTGCTCGCCTTCCTGCCCTGCTTCGTCCTCGGGCTGACGCTGCGGGGCGAGCACTTCGAGCGGCTGCGCACCCGGCGGGTCCGCCTCCTCGCGCTGCCGGTGGGCGCGGGCGCGCTGGTGGCCGCGTACGGGGTGGCGCCGTGGTTCGACGCGGGCTGGTTCTACCACCGGGGAAGCGTCACCGGACAGGGTGCGCCGGCCTGGGCGGGGCTGCTCACCACACCCGCGCTGTTCGGCCTGGCGGTGCTGCTGACGGCCTGCTTCCTGGCCTGGGTGCCGCGCCGGCACACCTGGTTCACGGCGCTGGGCGCGGGCACGATGTACGGCTATCTGCTGCACGGGTTCGTCATCAAGTCGTCCCGCTTCTGGGACTGGTACGCCCCCGCCTGGGTGCACACCCCGCTCGGCGAGCTCATGGTGACGGCGCTGGCCGTCGGCGGGATCACGGTGCTGTGCGGCCCGCCGGTCCGCGCGGTGTTCCGGTACGTCGTGGAACCGCGGATGGAGTGGGCCTTCCGTGCCCGGGACGAACCCGCGGACACGCCCGTGCCCCGGGAGGCGGCCCAGGCGAAGGCGCCTTGAGCACTCCCGGGGCACGGTGCCGTCGCGTACGGCGTGACGCGGTCCGCCCAGCGGTGGGGCTAGCGGTAGAGAGCGGGGCGTTCGATCATCTCCACCTCGACCCGGACGCCCTCGGTCAGGGCGCGAACGCCCGCCTCGCAGACGGCCGCCGCGGCGTAGCCGTCCCACACGCTCGGGCCGGTGACCTCACCGCGCCGGGTGGCGTCCACCCAGGCCTGCACCTCACGGTCGTAGGCGTCGGCGAAACGTTCCGTGAAGTCCTGGACGATGGTGCCGCCCCACTGGCCGGCCGTCTCGGTGACGAGGGACTGCTCCTCGCCGATGCGGGCGGTGCCGCGCTCGCAGACCGCCTCGGCCTTCACCTGGTAGCCGAAGCCGGTGTTGACGTTCATCTCGACGTCGACGAGCGCGCCGCCGTCGGTCTCGAAGATGACGAACTGCGGGTCGGCCAGGCCCTCGGGCGCGTTCGAGGACGGTCGCGGGCGCAGCACGGTGACCGCCGTGATCTCCTGGTCCAGCAGCCAGCGGGTGACGTCCATCTCGTGGACGACGGAGTCGTTGATGAGGTTGGCGCTGGTGAAGCCGGGCGGGCTGGAGGCGTTGCGGTGCCGGTTGTGCAGCATCAGCGGCCGGCCGAGGCTCCCGCCGTCCAGCAGGGCCTTGAGCTTCATGTACTCGGCGTCGTACCGGCGCATGAAGCCGACCTGGACCCGGCGGTGGCCGAGCTTCTGCTCGGCCTGAAGGACCCGCAGCGCGGAGGCCGCGTCCGGGGTGAGGGGCTTCTCGCAGAGCACGGGCAGGTCGTGCGCGAAGGCCGTCAGCAGGTCCGCCTCGTGGGCGGGACCGGGCGACGCGATGAGGACGGCGTCCACGTCGTCGGCGGCCATGGCGGCGGCCGCGTCGGAGTAGGCGGTGCAGCCCTCGATGCCGTCGGCCAGCCGCTTGGCGCGCTCCGCGTCGAGGTCCACGACGGCGGCCACACGCGCCCCGCTGATCACCTCGTCGATACGGCGTACGTGGTCGGCCCCCATGCGGCCGGTGCCGATGACGGCGACCCCGAGCGTTCCGCGCTGAGTCATGGTGGGTGGTCGTCCCTTCGGGTGGATCTTTTGGGACACGCACATCATGTGCGTGTACGACGTCTGTGCGTATACGACGTCGACGGCACCGCTGCCCGGCTTCCGTCACTGAGCCGGGCCGGGCCCGCCGGCGGGCAGCCGTACGGGCCCGGCTCGGTCCAGGAACAGCCGGACGCGGCCGTCAGGAGGTCTTCTCGGACGAAGCCCCGGACGAGGCCTCGGCCGAGGCCGCGGCAGGGGCCTGCACGTCCTCCTCCCCGGGCAGCTCCGCCACGTCGACGCCGCGCACCTGGGCCAGCTCGTGCTTGAGCGCGGTGAGCTCGGCGCCGCCGGCCATGTGGTTCGTCAGCTCTTCGACGGTGATCTCGCTGCGGGCCGCGCTGAGCTCCAGGGTGCCGAGGCGCAGCACGCTGAAGTGGTCGCCGACCATGTAGGCGTGGTGGGGGTTGTGGGTGATGAAGATGACGCCGAGGCCGCGGTCGCGGGCGGCGGCGATGTACTTCAGCACCACACCGGACTGCTTCACACCGAGGGCGGCGGTCGGCTCGTCCAGGATGAGCACGCGCGCGCCGAAGTGGACGGCGCGGGCGATGGCGACGCACTGGCGCTGGCCGCCGGAGAGCGTGCCGATGGGCTGTTCCAGGTCGTCGAGGACGATGCCCATGGCGCGCAGTTCCTCGTCCGCGGTCTTCTTCATCCGCTCGATGTCGAGGCGGCGCAGCGGCCAGGGGCCCCGGGTCAGCTCGGAGCCGAGGAAGAAGTTCCGCCAGACCGGCATCAGCGGCACCGTCGCCAGGTCCTGGTAGACGGTGGCGATACCGCGGTCCAGGGCCTCGCGCGGGGTGCTGAAACGTACCGCCTCACCGTCGACGAGGAACTCGCCCTCGGTGTGCTGGTGCAGTCCGGAGACGATCTTGATGAGGGTGGACTTGCCGGCGCCGTTGTCGCCCAGGACACAGGTGACCTGGCCGGGACGGACGGTGAGGTCGACGCCGTGCAGGGCGCGGACGTTGCCGTACGACTTGCCCGCGGCGCGCAGTTCCACGAGGGGGGCGCCGTCCTCGGGCGCGTCCTTGACGGCCGTGCCGCCGGTCGCGGTCCCCTTGCCCTTGTCGTTGCCGTTGCTGGTCATGGATCGGGTCACCTCCTGGTCGCCTGGCGGCGGACCCACAGATTGACGAGGGCGGCGAGCAGGAGCATCACGCCGAGGAACGCCTTGAACCAGTCCGGGTTCCAGTTGGCGTAGACGATGCCCTGGGACACCATGCCGAAGATGAAGGCGCCGATCACCGGGCCGACCGCGGAGCCGTAGCCGCCGGTGAGCAGGCAGCCGCCGATGACCGCGGCGATGATGTACAGGAACTCGTTGCCGACGCCCTCGCCGGACTGCACCGTGTTGAACGAGAACAGCAGGTGCATGCCGACGAACCAGGCGCCCAGGCCGACGCCCATGAACAGGGCGATCTTGGTGAACTTGACCGGGACGCCGACCGCGCGGGCGCTGTCCTGGTTGCCGCCCACCGCGAAGATCCAGTTGCCGAACTTCGTGCGCAGCAGCAGCCAGGTGGCGAGGGCGGCGAAGACCAGCCAGTAGAAGATGGTGATCTTGAAGTTCACCCCGCCGATGGAGATCTCCGAGGCGAAGACCGACTTGGCCTGGTCGAAGCCGTCCATGTCGCTGATCGAGTCGCTGGCGACATTACCGGTGAAGATCTTGGTGACGGCGAGGTTGGCGCCCTGGAGGATCAGGAAGGACCCCAGGGTCACCAGGAAGCTGGGCAGCCCGGTCTTGATCAGCAGCCAGCCGTTGAACGCGCCGACGGCGAGCGACGCGATCAGCGCGACGATCACGCCCGTCCACACGTTCACCGTCAGCTGGTAGCTGAGGATGGCGGCGGTGAGCGCGGACGTGGTCACCGCGACACCCGCGGACAGGTCGAACTCTCCGCCGATCATCAGCAGCGCCACCGGGAGCGTCATGATGCCCATGACGGACGCCTGGTAGAGCACGGTGGCGAGCGAGCTCGCCTCGCGGAACGGCGGGGCCACCGCGAAGAAGAAGACGTACACGCCGACGGCGGCGATCAGGGCGCCGACCTCCGGCCGGCCCAGCAGCCGGCGCACCACCGAGCGCTCGGCGGTACGGCCGTCCTTCCCGCCGGCCGGCGAGTCCGGCGACGCGGGTTCCGCCGCCGGTGCCGTTGCCTGGGACATGGTCATCACCGGGTGCCCTTCGCGGCGTACTCGGCGACGGTGTCGACGTTGGACCCGTCGACGAAGGCCGGGCCCGTCAGGACCGGCTGCTCACCGCCGCCGCTGTAGTTGCCGTTGTTCTCGTAGAGCCACAGCGAGTCGATCGCGAGGTAGCCCTGGAGGTAGGGCTGCTGGTCGACGGCGAACTCGATGTCGCCCTTCTTGATCGCGCTCGTCAGTTCCTTGTTCATGTCGAACGTGGCGATCTTCGCCTTGCCGCCCGCGTCGGCCACCGACTGCACGGCGGTCATCGCGAAGGGCGCGCCGAGCGTGACGACCTCGTCGATGGAGCTGTCCTGCTTGAGCTTGGCCGTGATGGTCGACTTCACCGACGGCATGTCGGTGCCGTTGACGTTCAGCGTCTCCGTCTCGCCCTCGAAGGTCTTCTTCACCCCGGCGCAGCGGGACTCGAGCCCGACGTTGCCCTGCTCGTGGATCACGCAGACGGCGTGCTTGGCGCCCGTCTCGTTCAGCTTCTTGCCGAGCGCCTCACCGGCGACGGACTCGTCCTGGCCGAAGAAGGACAGCAGGCCCAGGGACTGCCACCGGTCCATGCCCGAGTTGATGCCGACGACCGGGATGCCCGCCTTCTCCGCCTTGGCGATGACGTCCTTCATGGCGTCCGGCTTGGCCAGCGTGACCGCGATGCCGTCGACCTTCTGGTCGATCGCGTTCTGGACGAAGTTCGCCTGGTTGCCCGCGTTGGGGTCGGCCGAGTAGACGAGCTCGACGTTGTCCTTGTCGGCGGCGGCCTGGGCGCCCTTGCGGACGATGTCCCAGAAGGTGTCGCCGGGCGCCTGGTGGGTGACCAGGGCGACCGTCATCCGGGGGGTGTCGGCCTTGCCCGCGGCGGCGTCGGCGGCGCGCTCCTCCGCCTTCTTGCCGCCCGAGCTGCTGGAGCAGCCCGCTATGAGCAGCGCGCTCGCCGCGGCGAGCGCGACGAGCGGGGCGCCTCTGCGCGCGCGACGGGAGCGGGGGCGAAACGTGCGGTCCATCTTTCCAGCACCTCACTGTGCGACCGGGGAGAACAGGTACGAGACGGCGTCGGGCGTGGAAGACCCGCGCGGTCCCGGGCGGGGAGCCCGGGACATTGTGCCGTGTGGCGGCGGTTTCGCTGGGACGGGATACAAGTGCGTGCCCGCCCAGGCTGTCAATCCTTTGTCAAGACATCACTTCACACAGACATCGCTTCCCGCGCAGGTCCGAATGTAAGTACAAATGCTTGACAGGGGCGCGTCCGGAGTCCTACACCTGGGATACATCCGGGCCCGGGTGCCCGCATCCCCCCGCGCCCCCCGGGCCGCCGGCCCGCCGCCCCGACCGAGGAGTGACGCGCATGCCTGAGACCGCCGGACCGCTCGACACCGGTTCCTTCGAGGTCGGCGAGGCCGGATCGTTCGATCTCATCACCATGGGACGGATCGGTGTCGATCTCTATCCGTTGCAGACCGGGGTGCCGCTGCCGCAAGTCGAGTCCTTCGGGAAGTTTCTTGGGGGGTCGGCGGCCAACGTGGCCGTGGCCGCCGCACGTCTTGGCCACGCTACCGCTGTGATCACACGCACCGGAAACGACCCCTTCGGTACGTACCTGCACCAGGCCCTGAGGGGATTCGGGGTCGACGACCGTTTTGTCACCCCGGTCGATGCCTACCCTACGCCCGTCACGTTCTGTGAAATCTTCCCGCCCGACGACTTCCCGCTCTACTTCTACCGCCGGCCCAAGGCCCCGGACCTCGAGATCCACGCCGACGAGCTGGATCTGGACGCGGTCCGGGCGGCCCGGATCTTCTGGATCACCGGCACCGGCCTGAGCGAGGAGCCCAGCCGCTCGGCCACGCTCGCCGCCCTCCGGGCCCGCACCGGGTCCGGCACCACGGTGTTCGACCTGGACTGGCGGCCGATGTTCTGGCAGGACCCGGAGAGCGCCCGCCCGTACTACGCGGAGGCGCTGCGGCACGCGACCGTCGCCGTCGGCAACCTCGACGAGTGCGAGATCGCCACCGGGGTGCGCGAGCCGCACGCCTGCGCCGAGGCGCTGCTGGAGGCCGGCGTCGAGCTCGCCGTCGTCAAGCAGGGCCCGAAGGGCGTGCTCGCCGTCCACCGCGACGGCACCACCGCCGAGGTCCCGCCGGTCCCCGTGGAGGTCGTCAACGGCCTCGGCGCCGGCGACGCCTTCGGCGGCTCCCTCTGCCACGGTCTGCTCGCCGGCTGGGACCTGGAGAACACCATGCGGTACGCCAACGCGGCCGGCGCCCTCGTCGCCTCCCGCCTCGCCTGCTCCTCCGCGATGCCGACGGCGTCCGAGGTCGAGGAACTGCTCGCACGGGGGTGAACGCCGGGGACGGGGCCGATCGGGACCGGGAACTGGGCCTGCGCGCGCGGGCGGCCGGGTTCCTGGTCGGGGGACTGCTCGCGCGGACACGGGCGCTGCTGGGTCTCCGGTCGGGTGGGTCCCGATCGGGTGGGTCCCCAGCCGAAAGCCGGCTGCCGGGCGTCGCGGCGAGGCCCCACTCACGCGGAAAGGCCGCCGAACCCGTACGTCAGGGCCTCCTCGCACGGCGCGCTGCCACCGATCCCGGCCACCGCCCTCAGGAGGCTCGGAGACCGCGCACCACCCGGCCGACCGGCCACCGCCCCCAGGAAGCCCGGAGACCCCGCACCACCCGGCCCGCCGGCCGCAGGCCTCCCGTGGGAGCCGAAGTCCCATACCCGCCGACCGCCCTCAGGCCCCGAGGGAACCGAAGCCGCGTCCCCCGCCGACCACCACCCCGAAGCCGACGCCTCCTCCCCCGCGCCGCCGACCACCGCCACTCCCGAACGGAGCCCGTCATGAGCATCAGCATCCCCGACCTCGTCTCGGTGCGCGCCCGGCACCCGGAGGCCATAGCCGAGGCCGCCGGCCGACGTGTGCGCCGGCCGCTGATCGGCGACAGCGGCCGGCTGATGATCGTGGCCGCCGACCATCCCGCCCGCGGCGCCCTCGGGGTCGGCGACCACCGCCTCGCCATGGCCAACCGGGCCGACCTCCTGGAACGGCTGTGCACCGCGCTGGCGCGGCCCGGCGTGGACGGCGTGCTCGCCACCGCCGACATCCTGGAGGACCTGCTGCTGCTGGGCGTCCTGGACGGCAAGGTCGTCATGGGCTCCATGAACCGCGGGGGCCTGGCCGGGGCGTCCTTCGAGATGGACGACCGCTTCACCGGGCACCGCGCCGAGGATCTCGAACGGCTCCGCTTCGACGCCGGCAAGCTGCTGCTGCGCATCGACTACGACGACCCCGGCTCCCTGCGCACGCTGGAGGCCACGGCCCGGGCCGTCGACGACATGGCGGCCCGCCGCCTGCCCGTGTTCGTGGAGCCGTTCATATCCCGCCGCGTGGCGGGAGGGATCCGCAACGACCTGAGCCGCGAGGCCGTCACCCGCTCCATCACCATCGCCTCCGGCCTCGGCGGCACCTCCGCCTACACCTGGCTGAAGCTGCCCGTCACCGAGGACCCCGACGACATGGCCGGAGCGCTGGAGTCGTCCACGCTGCCCGCGGTGCTGCTCGGCGGCGAGGTCGGCAGGGACCAGGAGGCGGCGTACGAGAGATGGCGCAAGGCGTTGAGGATGCCCACCGTGCAGGGCATGGTCGTCGGGCGCTCCCTGCTCTACCCCGCCGAAGGCAGCGTGGAGACCGCGGTCGACACTGCGGTGTCGCTGCTCTGAACCCCCACTCCCGTCCCCTGTGCCGTCGAACCCGCCGCGAGTCGAGCCGAGGAAGCACCCACATGACCACCACGCACCACATTCCGGCCGGGAAGTCCGGCGACGACGCCCACACCGTGCACATCACCCCTGAGTCGGCCGGCTGGGGGTACTCCGCCCTGCGTGTGCTGGAGCTGCCCGCCGGCGGCCGGCACGACTTCGCGACCGGCGACAGCGAGTGGATCGTGCTGCCGCTGTCCGGGGCCTGCACGGTCGCCGTCGACGGCGGCACGTTCCGGCTGCACGGCCGGGAGAGCGTCTTCAGCGGGGTCACCGACTTCGCTTACGTGCCCCGGGACACGGAGGTCTCCCTCACCTCGCCCGCCGGCGGCCGCTTCGCCCTCACCGGGGCCCGCTGCGAGCGCCGCCTGCCCGCCCGCTACGGTCCCGCGTCCGCCGTCCCGGTGGAGCTGCGCGGTGCGGGCAGCTGCTCCCGCCAGGTCAACAACTTCGGCGCGGCAGGCGCCTTCGCATGCGACAAGCTGATCGCCGTCGAGGTGATCACCCCCGGCGGCAACTGGTCCTCCTTCCCGCCGCACAAGCACGACGCGCACCGGCCCGGCGAGGAGTCGGAGCTGGAGGAGATCTACTACTTCGAGTTCGCGGACCACGAGGGCACCCCCGGCCTCGGCTACCAGCGGGTCTCCCCCTCGGGCCACGGCACCGGCACGGATGTGCTGGCCGAGGTCAGGAGCGGGGACGTCGTGCTGATCCCGGACGGCTGGCACGGCCCCTCCATGGCCGTCCCCGGCCACGACATGTACTACCTCAACGTGATGGCGGGCCCCGACCCCGACCGCGCCTGGCTGATCTGCGACCACCCGGACCACGCCTGGATCCGCGGCACCTGGCCCGGGCAGCCGGTCGACCCCCGGCTGCCGCTCTACACCGCCCCCGAGCAGTGAGGACCCGATGAGCCACTCCACCCCGTCAGTACGCCGCCTGACCGTCGCCCAGGCACTGGTCCGGTTCCTGTCCGCCCAGTACACCGAGCGCGACGGCGTACGGCGCCGCCTGATCGCCGGCACCTGGGGCATCTTCGGCCACGGCAACGTCGCCGGCCTCGGCCAGGCCCTCCTGGAGGCCGGCGAGGACACCATGCCCTTCCACCAGGGCCGCAACGAGCAGGCCATGGTGCACGCGGCCGTCGGCTACGCCCGCCAGCTGAACCGGCTCTCCGCGCAGGCGGTGACGACGTCCATCGGCCCCGGCGCCACCAACCTCGTCACGGGCGCCGCCCTCGCCACCATCAACCGGCTGCCGGTGCTGCTCCTGCCCGGCGACTACTTCGCCACCCGCGCCGCCGACCCGCTGCTCCAGCAGCTGGAGCACCCGTCCGAGGCCGACGTGTCCGTGAACGACACCCTGCGCCCGGTCTCCCGCTACTTCGACCGCATCACCCGCCCGGAGATGCTGATCCCGTCCGCGCTGAACGCGGTGCGGGTGCTGACCGACCCGGCCGAGACCGGCGCGGTCACCCTCGCCCTGCCCCAGGACGTGCAGGCGGAGGCGTTCGACTGGCCGGAGGAGTTCTTCGCCGAGCGCGTGTGGCCCGTACGCCGTCCCGCGCCCGACCCGCTGGAGCTCGCCGAGGCGGTACGGGCGATCCGCGCCGCCGAGCGCCCGCTGATCGTGGCGGGCGGCGGCGTCCACCACAGCGAGGCCGAGGAGGCCCTCGAGGCGCTGGTGGACGCCACCGGCATCCCCGTCGCCTCCACCCAGGCGGGCAAGGGCTCACTGCGCCACGACCACCCGGCCGACCTCGGCGGCATCGGCCACACCGGCACCGCGGTCTGCGACGACCTCGCCCGCACCGCCGACCTGGTCATCGGCGTCGGCACCCGCTACAGCGACTTCACCACCGCCTCCGGCACCCTCTTCCAGAACCCCGACGTCCGCTTCCTCAACCTCAACATCACCGCCTTCGACGCCCACAAGCTGGCCGCCCGCACCCTGGTCGCCGACGCCCGTACGGGCCTCACGGCACTCGCGCGCGAGCTGGACGGCCACCGGGTCGACAAGGCGTACGAGGCGGAGTACCGCGCGGGCAAGGAGCGCTGGGAGCGTGTCGTGGAAGCCGCCTTCCGCGCGGACGACGACAGCGCCGTACCCACCCAGACGCAGGTCCTCGGCGCGCTGGACGCGGTCGTCGGCGACGACGACGTGGTGATCAACGCGGCCGGCTCGCTCCCCGGCGACCTGCACAAACTGTGGCGGGCACGCTCACCGCGCCAGTACCACCTGGAGTACGGCTACTCCTGCATGGGCTACGAGATCCCGGCGGGCATCGGCGTCCAGCAGGCCGCGCCCGGCACCCCGGTCTGGTCACTGGTCGGCGACGGCACCTACCTGATGATGCCGACCGAGATCGTCACCGCCGTCCAGGAGGGCCTGCCGGTCAACCTGGTCCTGCTCCAGAACCACGGGTACGCCTCCATCGGCGGCCTCTCCGAGGAGACCGGCGGCGAGCGCTTCGGCACCGCCTACCGCTACCGGGCGGCCGACGGCACCTTCACGGGCGCCCCGCTGCCGGTGGACCTCGCCGCCAACGCGGCCAGCCTCGGCATGGACGTCCTGCGTGCCAAGACCGTCGGCGAGCTGCGCGCCGCGCTCGCCGAGGCCCGCGCCTCCGACCGGCCGACGTGCGTGTACGTCGAGACCGACCCGGCGCCCTCCGCTCCCCCGGCCGAGGCCTGGTGGGACGTGCCGGTCGCCGAGGTGGCGTCCCGAGACGCGGCGGTACGGGCCCGCGAGAGGTACGACCGCCACACCGCCGCCCGCCGGCGGCACCTGTGACCGCCCGGCACCCGGCCGGCTTCCCCTCCCATGCCGACCGCAAGGTCATGTCAGGACAACACGATGAAAAGGGCTCCTGTCATCGTGATGTCATCGTGACCGACGGATAGGCTCCCCCGGTGACCCGTACCGCTTCCGCCCGCCTCGGCCTCGCGCTCGACCGCACCAGCCCCGTGCCGCTGTACCACCAGCTCGCCCGGCAGCTGGAGGCGGCGATCGAGGGCGGCGCGCTGGGTCCCGGCAGCCTGCTCGGCAACGAGATCGAGCTCGCCGGGCGCCTCGGGCTGTCCCGGCCGACCGTGCGCCAGGCCCTCCGGTCACTCGTCGACAAGGGCCTGCTCGTGCGCCGCAGGGGCGTCGGCACGCAGGTGGTCCACAGCCGGGTCGGGCGCCCGATGGAGCTGACCGGCCTGTACGACGACCTGCCGGCCGCCGGAGAGAGCTCCGCGACGCGGGTGCTGGGCAACGAGGTGGGACCGGCGCCGGCCGGGGCCGCGGCGGCCCTGGGGATCGCCGAGGGCGCGCCGGTCCACCACGTGCGGCGGCTGCGCCTCGCCCACGGCGAGCCGGTGGCGCATCTGTGCACCTTCGTCCCCGCGGACCTCCTCGCCCTCGGCACGGACGACCTGGAGGAGACCGGCCTGTACCGGATGATGCGGAGCGCGGGGATCACGCTGCACAGCGCGCGGCAGTCCGTGGGCGCCCGCGCGGCCACCGCCGAGGAGGCCGGGCTGCTGGGCGAACCCGAGGGCGCCGCGCTGCTGACGATGCGGCGCACGGCGTACGACGACACCGGCCGCGCGGTCGAGTACGGCACCCACGTCTACCGGGCCTCGCGCCACTCGTTCGAGCTGCAGCTCCTGGTACGGAGCTGACGGCCGCCGGGCAGCCGCGCGCCCGGGCCGCTCAGCCCAGCTCCACCCAGCCGCCCCGCTCGGCGGACCGGGCCATGGCGTCCAGCGCGGTGGCCATGTGCACGGCGTCGTCCAGCGTGGGGCCGTACGCGGTGCCGTCGGCGATCGAGCGCAGGAAGTTGTGCGCCTCGATCACCTTGAGGTCGTCGTAACCCATGGCGTTGGCGGAGCCGGGCTGGAAGGCGGCGTACTCGCCGTGGCCCGGGCCGACGTACACGGTGCTGACGGGCTGGTCCTGGTAGGCGGTGCCGCGGCTGACGCGCAGCTCGCCCATGCGGCGGAAGTCCCAGGACACCGCGCCCCGGGTGCCGTGGACCTCGAAGCCGTAGTTGTTCTGCTCGCCGACCGAGACGCGGCAGGCCTCCAGCACGCCGCGGGCTCCGGAGGCGAAGCGCAGCAGGCAGTTGACGTAGTCCTCGTTCTCCACCGGGCCCAGTTCCCCGCCGGTGGCGCGGGAGTGGCCGGCCGTGGCGCCCGTGGGGCGGGCCCGCTCGGGCACGAACACGGCGGTGTCGGCGGTCAGCGACGTGATGTCGCCGAGCAGGAAGCGGGCCAGGTCCACGCCGTGCGAGGCGAGGTCGCCGAGCACCCCGCTGCCGCCGCGCTCACGCTCGTAACGCCAGGTCAGGGCACCCTCAGGGTGGGCGGCGTAGTCGCTGAAGAGACGGATGCGGACATGGGTGACGGCGCCGATGTCGCCGGCGTCGACCATCTGCCGGGCGGCGGCGACCGCGGGGGCGTTGCGGTAGTTGAAGCCGACGGTGCCCTGGACGCCGGCCCCGGCGACGGCATCGGCGACCGCGCGGGTGTCGTCGGCGGTCAGGCCGACCGGCTTCTCGATCCAGATGTGCTTGCCCGCCTCGGCCATCGCGACGCCGATCTCACGGTGCAGGAAGTTGGGGGCGGTGATGCTGACCGCCTGCACGCGGGGGTCGGCGGCGACCTCCCGCCAGTCACGGGCCGTCCCGGCGAAGCCGAACTGCGCGGCGGCCTCCTCGGCCCGGCCCGGCACCTCCTCGGCCACCGTCACCAGTTCGGGGCGGACGGCCAGGTGCGGGAAGTGGTGCGGGACCCGCGCGTACGCCTGGGTGTGCACCCGCCCCATCCAGCCGAACCCCACGACGGCGACGCCGACCCTGCTCACCATGACTGACTGCCCTTCTTTGGACCGTTCCAGAGTTCAGAGCACTTCCCGCTCCCTCTGCCGACCATGACAGCACATGCTGTTTCCTTTGACAGGTCCGGGACCCTTATGGAACGGTCCAAAGCATGAGACCACCGACCATCCGCGACGTCGCCGAGCGGGCCGGCGTGTCCAAGTCGCTGGTCTCGCTCGTCCTGCGCGGCTCGGGCCACGTCCGGCCGGAGAAGCGGCGGGCCGTGCTGGCCGCCGTCGAGGAGCTCGGGTACCGGCCGAACGCCGCCGCCCGCAGCCTGAGCGAGCGCCGCCCCCTGCCAGGGCCCGCCGGCATCGACCGCGCGGAGCGGACGCCCGTCGTGGGTGTGCTCCTGAACGACCTGCGCAACCCCTGGTTCGTGGAGCTCCTCGACGGCCTCGGCTCCCGCCTGCACGACCGCGGTCTGCAGATGCTCCTCGACGACGGCCGGCTCAACCGCCGCCGCGGCGAGAACCTCACCCGCACCTTCACCGCCCTCGGGGTCGACGGCCTGATCGCGGTCGGCACCCTGCCGCCCTCCCCGGCGCTGGAGACGGCGGCCGAACGGATCCCCACGGTGGTCGCGGGCGCCCGCGAGCCCGTGCTGCCCCGGGTGGACGTCGTCGCGGGCGACGACGAGCACGGCGCGCGTCTCGCCACCGAGCACCTCATCGGGCTCGGCCACCGGCGCATCGCCCACATCGCCGGGCAGGGGGTGGTCGGTGAACTGCGCCGCCGCGGCTTCACCTCGGTGATGCGCGAGCACGGCCTGGCGCGCACGGCAATCGTGGAGCAGGGCGACCTGACCGAGGAGGGCGGCTACCGGGCCGCGGTCCGCCTGCTGAGCGCCCCCGAACGCCCCACGGCCGTCCTCGCGTTCAACGACATCGCCTGCATCGGCGCCCTCTCGGCCGCCGAGGGCCTCGGCCTGCGGGTGCCGCACGACCTGTCCCTCGTCGGGTACGACAACACCTACCTCTCCCGGCTGCGGCACCTGTGGCTCACCACGGTCGACAACGCCGGCCACGAGGTCGGCCGCCGGGCCGCGCAGTGCCTCCTCGACCGCATCGCCGCCCCGGACCGGGACGCCGAGACCGTCCTCACCGCCCCGTCCCTCGAGGTGCGGGGGACGACGGCACCGCCGGGCGGGGCACCGGCCTGACGAGGCGCGCAGGATACGGCACTTCCCGGCGTCCCGCCCGCCCGCGGGCGCGGCCGGAGGTGCCCGCTTATCGTGAGGCGGGGGGCAATCCCGGCCCGCGGCCGGACGTCCCTGGAGGCACGCATGCTGTCCACGTACAGACGCTGCGCGGCCGGAGCCGCGACCGTGGCACTGGCTCTGCTCGGGACCGGCCGGCCCCCGGCGGCCTCGGCGGACACCGGCGGACCCGAGCTGTCCCGCTTCTACCACCAGCGGATCGAGTGGGGCCCGTGCGAGGGCGTGGAGATGCCGGCGGACCTGCGATGCGGGAAGGTGACCGTACCGCTGGACTACGCTCGGCCCGGCGCCGGCACCCTCGACCTGGCGATGGCGCGGTACGAGGCCACCGGCAAGAAGAAGCGCGGTTCCGTGCTGCTGAACTTCGGCGGTCCGGGCGGCGCGGGGATACCCCTGCTCGCCCACAGCGGCGAGGATTTCATGGGGCTGACGGACGGCTACGACGTGGTGACCTTCGACCCGCGCGGTGTCGGCCGTTCCTCCCCCGTCAGCTGCGGCGAGGGCACCGACCAGTTCCTGGAGGCCACGGACGACAGCGACGACGCACGCGACCCCCGGGCGTCGCTGAAGCTGCTGCGGAAGGCCGCCGCCGCCTGCCGCGAGCACTCCGGTCCCGTCCTGCCGCACATCGGAACGGTCAACGTCTCCCGCGACCTGGACGTGATGCGCGCGGCCCTCGGCGACGACAAGCTCGACTACCTCGGTTTCTCCTACGGCACCCGGCTGGGCGCGGTGTACGCGGCGCAGTTCCCCGACCGGGTCGGGCGCATGGCCCTGGACGGCGTGGACACGCTCACGGACACCCCCTCCGAGCAGGGCCTGGCGGCCGCGCGGGGCCAGCAGACCGCGCTGGAGCACTATCTCGAGGCGTGCACCGAGGAATTGACCTGCCCGTTCGGCGAGGACACCCGCTCGGCCCGGGAACAGGTGGTCGCCCTGGTCCGCTCGCTGGACGAGAACCCGGTACCGACGGCCGACGGCCCGGAGCTCACCGGCGAGGACCTGGTGGGCGCCATGAGCCAGGCGCTGTACAGCGAGGAGCTGTGGCCCGCCCTCACCGAGGCGCTGAGCTCCCTCCTGCTGGACGGCGACACCCGGCGCGTGCGGGAGCTCGCGGGCGGCGGCTCCGCGGCACCGTACCCGTTGCGCGCCGACCCTGCGGACGGCGACCGGAAACCGGGCCGTGACCAGGGCGGTGGCCTCGTGGCCGAGGAGGACGTACCGCTCGACAACCTGCCCGCCGCGCTGATGGCCGTCAACTGCGCGGACGACCCCGACCGCCCGTCCGCCGGGTGGATCACCGAGGAGATCGGCCGGCTGCGCGCCGCGTACGAGAAGGCGTCCCCGGTCTTCGGGCCGTACCGGCTCACCCAGGTGCTGATGTGCCACGGCCGCCCCAAGGGCACCGACTTCGTCCAGCAGCGGGTGCGCGACGTGGACACCGCGAAGATGCTCCTCGTCGGCACGCGCGGCGACCCCGCGACGCCGTACCGCTGGACGGTGGAGACCGCCCAGCGGCTCGGCCCCTCGGCCGTGGTCCTCGACAACAGGGACGACGGGCACACCGGGTACGGATCGTCGAAGTGCGTACACCGCAAGATCGACGACTTCCTGCTGTACGGTTCACTGCCGGACCACGGGAGTTCGTGCGGTCCGGAGGACTGAAGGCCGGCCGGGCCCGGCACGACTGCCGTGCACCGGCTCCGACGGCGCGTCAACTTGCCCCGGGATCCTGCCACTTCGGCGCGGCGGGCGCATCCCGTACGGGCGTCGAACGCGCGACCTGGGAGGCCTGCGGCATATGCCGGAAGCACCACCGCATCGGGTGTTGCCGAATCCCTTACAGCGCGTCGCGGGCTGTGCAACAGTCGTAACCGGTCCTTTCGTCCGTGTTGGCCGTACCGCCCCGCATCGGAGTACGTCATGCCGTCCCATCTCTCTGCGGACCGCCCACCGGCCCAGCCGCCCGAGCGCGGCCCCGTGGACGCGCTGATCACGCAGACACGGCGGCTGCGGGGCGATGTGGACGCGGTGCGCAGGGACACCCGGAGCGACGACACGGCCCCCGAGGGACGCTGGCAGCGCGCCCTGTACGACCTGGCCCTGCACCAACTGGACGACCTCGACGAACACCTGGCCCAGCTGCGGGACGGCCCGCCCCCGGCGCCGGCGGACGGCGGCCCCGGCCGGGGCACGCCCGCCACCTCCCTCAGCGGCTCCCTGCTCAGCCGCGTCGGCAGCGCCGAGTGGAACCTGCTGACGGACGAGGCGAACTGGTCCGCCGAGCTGTACCGCCTCCTCGGCCGCGATCCCGCCACTCCCGCGCTCACCCTGGACGAGCTGCCGTCGCTGGTGCTGGACGAGGACCGGTGCCGGCTGACCAGAATGGTCACGGACTGCCTGGTCGACGCCCAGCGCATCGACGGGGAGTTCCGCGTGGTGCGCCCCGACGGCACCGAGCGCACCGTGCACATGATGGGCGAGCCCGTGCTCGACGCCGACGGCAGCACCACGTCCATGTGGGCCGTGCTGCGGGACGTCAGCGAACTGCGGCGCAGCCAGCGGACGGTGAGCGAGACCCGTGACTCGCTGCAACGTCAGCGGCAGATCGCCCGGAGCGAGCACCGGCTCGCGGTCGAGCTGCAGGAGGCCGTGCTGCCGCCGTGGCAGGGCTCCCTGCGGCTCCCGCGCACCGGCCCCCAGACACTCGACCTGGCCGCCCGCTATCTGCCCTGCGCGGTCAGCGAGCTGATCGGCGGCGACTGGTACGACGCCCTGGAACTGCCCGGCGGGGACACCCTGCTGACCGTGGGCGACCTCACCGGTCACGGCGTGTCCGTCACCTCCGGCATGGCGATGCTGATCGGCGCCCTGCGCGGCATGGCCATGACCGGTACCGCGCCCGGCGACCTCATGGGCTGTCTCAACCAGCTGCTCGACGCCGCCGTCGAGCCGGCCCTCGGCAGCGCCGTGTGCTGCCGCTACCGGCCGGAGACCCACGTCCTCACCTGGGCGCAGGCCGGACACCCCGCCCCGCTGCTGTTCCGCGACGGGACGGGGTGCGCACTGACGGCACCGGAGGGCGTCCTCCTCGGAGCGACCTCGGGCGCCGCCTACGGACAGGCCGAGGTGGTCCTCCGCCAGGGCGATCTGCTGCTGCTGCACACCGACGGACTGGTCCCCCGGCACAGCGGCACCGAGGCCGCCCGCAGACTGCTCGGACTCGCTTCCCGCCTCGACGGGGCCCGCACCGCCCAGGACTGCGTACGGACGGTCGTCGAGGAGTTCGGCGGGACCGAGCGCGAGGACGACGCCTGTGTGCTCGTCGCACGGGTCGTGTCCTGAGACCTGTCTGCCTGTTCTGCCTGTTCAACAGCCGACCGCAGCCGCAGCCGACTACACCCGCGTGCTGTTGCCTCCGGCGGACTTCCACTGTCCCTTGGGCAGCGCCCGCTCGATCTCCTCCCGCAGGTCCTGGATCTTCGGAAAGCTGGAGTACTGCCCGGTGAGCCGGTACATCTCGCGCAGCCGGTCCCAGGTGCGATGGGAGGAGTTCGTCCCCATCGACGTCAGGGCCAGCCGGGCATAGGTGTCCGCCTGTTCGGGGTCGTCGGCGATGAAGCAGGCCGACGCCAACGAGATGTGGTCGAAGATCTTCGACCGGTCCCGGCCCGCCTCCCGCAGCCGCAGTGCCTGTTTGGCGTGGCGCTGGGCGTCACCGGCCGCGGCCGGCTCGTGCTCGGCGAGCGTGCGGTAGGCGAGGGCCTGCATGCCGTGCAGGTCCGCGTCGTCGAACATCTGCATCCAGCTGGGCGGCGGTACGTCTCCCCGATCGGAGACGAACAGCTCCTCCGCCTCACCGAGGGTGCGCCGCATGGCCTGGCCCTTGCCCATGGACGCCTGTGCCCAGGCCTCGATGGTGAAGAGCATGGCCTTGGTGCGCGGCAGCACCTCGTCGCCGGAACCGGACTTGGCGAGCTTCATCAGGTCGAGCGCGTCGTCGGGCCGGCCCAGGTGCACCATCTGGCGGGCCGCCCGGGACAGCGCCTCCCCCGCGCGGGGCCGGTCCCCGCCTTCTCTGGCCGCGTGCGCGGCGATCACGAAGTACTTCTGCGCCGTGGGCTCCAGGCCGATGTCGTGCGACATCCAGCCCGCGAGAACGGCCAGGTTGGCGGCGACGCCCCACAGGCGCCGCTGGAGATGGTCGGGGTGGTGGTAGGCGAGCATGCCGCCCACCTCGTTGAGCTGTCCCACGACAGCCTTGCGCTGCAGCCCGCCGCCGCGGGATGCGTCCCAGGCCCGGAACACCTCTACCGAGCGCTCCAGTTCCTCGATCTCCTGCGACCCGATGGGGGCCGCCTCGTAGCGGTCGTACCCAGCGGGGTCGGCGTGCAGGGGGTTGTCGAGTCGGGGAGCGTCGGCAGCGAGGGCCGGATCGGTGTGCAGCCAGTCGTGCATGGCGCTGCTGAGTGCGGATCCTGCGGCGAGCGCGGCGCCCGCGCCCACCAAGCCGCGTCGGTTGAGCATGAGGTCCATTCCCGTGAATTCGGTGAGGACCGCGGCGGTCCGTTCGGGCGCCCACGGCACTCCGTCGGGATGTTCCGCACTCCCGCCGCCCTGCCGTTTCCCCGTGCGCCCGTGCCGGACCAGACCGAGGTCCTCGATGGTCACGACACGGCCGAGACGCTCGGTGAACAGCGCCGCCAGCACCCGCGGTACGGGATCGCGCGGGATCTCTCCCATGTCAATCCAGCGCCGCACCCGCGAGGTGTCCGTGGCCAGCTGGGGGTGGCCCATGGCCGCCGCCTGCCGGTTGACCAGCCTCGCGAGTTCGCCCTTGGACCAGCCGGCCAGGCCGAACAGGTCCGCGAGACGGGTGTTGGGTTGTCCGCTCACGTCAAGCCCCCAGGGTTCTCGGCTGACTTGACAGTAGCCCTGTGTCAGTTGCTGCGGGACTATTCGCCAGGGTTCGCCAGGGCACGCCAGATGGTGTGCCACCGGCGATCGGGTGTCGGGTAGGAACGCGCCACCCCGACCCGGTCGCCGAGGGAACATTCCCCAGGGTGCGACCAGGCGGCCGGGCCGGGTCAGGCGTCGAACTCTCCGGCACACGAAGGGATCTGTTCCGCCCATGCACGCAGCATCGTCCTCCGTGTCCGCCCCTCCCCGGTCGCTGCGCTCCCGCCCCGGGAGCGGCGGCCCCTATCCCGACCCCGCGCACCCGGCGGCCGCCGTGCTCGGCGCCGGCCGGACGCGGCGCGCTCCGGGGCCCGGTCCCCAACCGCTCAGCGGGAGACTCGACTTGTCCGGCCCCCAGGGCGCGCAGCTGCGCGCGGCGATCGCTTCGGTGCATCGCATCTGCCCGGAGTTCACTCCCGTGCAGGTGCTGCGCCGAAGCGGGCGCTCCGTGCTCCTCGTCGGCACGACGGGCCGGAGCAGCGCCGTCGCGAAGTGTCTGCTGGACCGCTCCCCTATGTGGGCCGACCGGTGCCGGCACGAAATAGCTGCTTACCGCTCGTTCGTCCGGCACCGGCCGCCGGTCCGGGTGCCTCGGCTGATCGCGGCGGACCCGGACAACTGCACCCTGGTGATCGAGCGGATGCCGGGCCGGGCGGCCGCGCTGCAGCGGCATCCGCTGGAGGCACCGACCCGCGCGGACATCCGGGCGGCGCTGGGCGCGATCTGCCGGCTGAACGCCTGGCGGCCCCCGGCGGGCACGTTCGACGCGCCGCTGGACTACGCGGAACGGATCTCCCGCTTCCACGACCTGGGTCTGCTCACGGACCGGGACATGGGCGACCTGCAGAAGCTGCTGCACGGCATCGCGCATTCGGCGGGCCGGCAGGGCATGGGCCAGTTCTGCCACGGCGACGCCCTGCTGTCGAACATCCTGCTCTCCCCGGCGGGCCCCGTGCTGGTCGACTGGGAGCACGCGGGCTGGTACCTGCCGGGGTACGACCTGGCAACGCTCTGGGCGGTGCTCGGGGACGCCCCGGTCGCGCGCCGCCAGATCAGTCAGATCGCCCAGTCGGCGGGCCCGGCGTCACGGGACGCGTTCCTGGTGAACCTGATGCTCGTGCTGACCCGGGAAATCCGTACCTATGAGACGGCCGTGCAGCGTTCGATGCACGACACGGCCCCGGCGGCCCCGGGACCGGCCCACCCGGGTGCTGCGCCGTCCGGCGAGGAACAACGGCTGCTGCTGAGGCGGCTGCACGACGACTGCCAGCTCGCCCGCCGGGCTGTACGAGCGGCGGTCGGCACTCGCTGACGGGGGATGACGGTCCGCGGTGCGCACGGGACGAGGGCGCACCGCGGACCTTCGTCGTGCGCGCGGCCGCACTGTCGCACCCACTGGTCCAGTCCACTGACGCTCCGCAGGCCCCGCCGCCACCGTCGTGGAAAAGACTCGCCGGACCCCTCCTGACATCGGCTTTCGCCATTACCGGCGCATGATTGACGGATCGCCGGTGAGCCGATACCACTACTGAGCCACAATCCGCTTGTCATCGTGTGCCCCCGCTCAGGCCCGACCGTTCCAGGAGGCTGCTTTGCGAGGATCCCCCACCGTCCCGAGGCCCGTCGCCGGGCACAGACGCGCACGCAGTACGGCAGCGGTCACCGTCGCCTCGGCGGCGCTGCTGCTGCCCCTGCTCGGCGCGGCCCCGCACGACGCCGCGGCCCGGGACTCCGCCGGGCTGCAGGACGCCTTCGCCGCCGCGGCCGCCCGGTACGACGTACCGCAGAGCGTCCTCCTCGGCGTCTCGTACCTGCAGTCCCGCTGGGACGCGCACGGCGGGGCGCCGAGTGTCACGGGCGGCTACGGTCCGATGCATCTGACCGACGCCCGTAGGGCCCTCGCCGAGGCGCCGCCCCACAGCGAGGGCGCGGAGGACCCCCGCGGCGACGTGGCGCGGCCGATGACACCCCCGGCCGCGGACATACCGGAGGACTCCGAACTCCCCGCGCGGCTGCGGACGTTGCCGAAGGCCGCCGAACTGACCGGCCTGCCGGCCGAGGAACTGCGCACGGACGCCGCGGCCAACGTGGCGGGCGGGGCCGCGCTCCTCGCCGCCGCGCAGCGGGACCTCGGCGCGCCGGCGAGCGACGACCCGGCCGACTGGTACGGGGCGGTGGCGCGGTTCTCCGGCGCGGACGACCGCGCGACGGCCGCCGCGTACGCGAACGACGTCTTCGAGGTGATCCGCACCGGCCAGCGGCGCACCACGGACGCCGGTCAGCGGGTGACCCTGACCGCCGAGCCCGGGCTGCGCCCGGACACGGACCGGCTCACACGGGCCGGGCTGCGCGCGACGGACACGGACGGCACGGAGTGCCCGCGGACCGTGTCGTGCGAGTGGATCCCCGCCCCGTACGAGGAGTTCGGCGAGGGCGACTACGGCAACCACGACCTGGCGGACCGTCCGGCGTCGCAGCGCATCGAGTACATCGTCGTCCATGACACCGAGGCCACCTGGGACACCACCCTGAAGCTGGTCCAGGACCCGACCTATGTGTCCTGGCACTACTCCCTGCGCTCGACCGACGGCCACATCGCCCAGCATCTGAAGGCGAAGGACGTGGGCTGGCACGCGGGCAACTGGTACGTCAACGCCAAGTCGATCGGCCTGGAGCACGAGGGCTTCCTCGCCTCGCCGGACGCCTGGTACACGGAGGCGATGTACCGGACGTCGGCCCGTCTGGTGAAGTACCTCGCCGCGAAGTACCGCGTCCCGCTGGACCGTCAGCACATCCTCGGCCATGACAACGTGCCCGGGGTGACTGCCGCGAACATCCCCGGCATGCACACCGACCCCGGCCCGTACTGGGACTGGCGGCACTACTTCACGCTGCTGGGTAAGCCGTTCACGCCCACGGCGGGCCCGAAGGGCGGCCTCGTCACCATCGCGCCCGTCTTCTCGGAGCACCGGCCGGAGTACACCGGCTGCGCGAGCGCGGGCGAGCCCTGCCCGGTGCACGGCTCCAGCGCCGTACGGCTGCACACGGCGCCCGACGAGAACTCCCCGCTGATCAAGGACATCGGCCTGCGCCCGGGCGGCGGTGACTCGACCGTCGACGTCAACGACATCGGCTCGCGTGTGTCCACCGGCCAGCAGTACGCGGTCGCCGGCCGTGCGGGCGACTGGACGGCGATCTGGTACCTGGGCCAGAAGGCCTGGTTCCGCAATCCGGCGGGGCAGCCGACGGCGGTGCACGCGGCCGGCCCGGTCGTCACCCCCAGGAAGGGCCTCGCCGAGGTCCCCGTGTACGGCAGGGCGTACCCGGAGGCGGCGGCGTACCCGGAGGGCGTGCCGGTCCAGGCGGTCTCCCCGTTGCCGTACAAGCTGCTCGCGGGCCAGCGGTACGCGGCCGGCGGCAAGGTCCCCGGCGAGTACTTCTACGCGCCGTCCTTCGACACGAGCGTGCACCGGGTCGTGGTCGGTGAGGACCAGTACTACGAGATCCAGTTCGGCCACCGGGTGGCGTATGTGCGGGCGGCGGACGTCCGGGTGCTTCCGTCGGCCGTGGCCACGTCCTCGTAGGAGACACAGGGTCCTTCAGGAGACATTAGTTCCTGGTGGAGGACATGACGAAGGGCCGGGGTACGGCTCCCCGGCCCTTTCGCATGTCCGCTCCACGGGCCCGGTCCGGCACGTGCGGCCGGGCGTGCGGAAGCCCGCTCAGCCCTGCTGGAACAGCTCCGCCGGCAGCGGCTTCAGCAGCGCGTACAGGTCGTCCGTGATCGGGCGGTCCCAGGCGGCGATGGTCACCAGGACATTGTCGCTGCGGTCGAACTGGACACAGGAGACCCGGCTCTCGGAGAGCTTGAGCCGGCGCACGATCAGCAGGTTGTCGCCCTGCATCACGGGGACGTCCTCCGAGCCGACGACCGTGACGTCCTCGTCGTTCTCCAGCGCCAGCAGCAGCTGGCCCACCTCGAACGGGACCTCGCCCTCGGCGACCTCGCGCGCCGGGGAGCCCTCCGGGAGGTTGCCGATGATCATCGCGGGGCCCCGGCCGCCGAACAGGTCGTAGCGCAGGAAGACACCCTGGCAGCTGCCGTCGGGGGCGGGCAGCAGGCCCGCGCCGAGGTTGCCGGGCCAGTCACCCGGGTCCATGGCCAGTACGTCGAAGTCGGGCCCTGCGGGAGTGGCGCTGCGGCGGCGGAGGAAGGACATGCGGCCATGGTACGTGCACGTGCGGATTCCGTGACGTGCGGGCGAGGGGCGGAAACCCGAGTCGTACGGGCGTGCGACGTCACTCCTTCTCCGTGGTCTGATCCGGTGCCGGCGGTACCACCGCGACCGGGCTCGCCGCGTGCAGCAGGACGGCCTGGGTGACGGAGCCCATCATGCGGGCGGGGGCCAGGAGGCGGCGGCGGTGGCGGCCCACCACCACGAGGGCGGCGTCCCGGGAGGCGGCCACGAGATGGCCGGCGGCGTCGCCCGCGAGCACGGTGAACTCCACGTCGACCCCTGGGTGCCGGCCGCGGTGCGCGGCGGTGAGGCCCTCCGCGAGAGTGCGGGTCTCCCGGGCGACGGCGTCCGGGTCGATCATCGGAGGCGGGAAGTCCCCCGGCACCGTCCACGTCCCCAGCGGCCATGGATAGGCGGCCACCACCTGGAGGCGGGCCCCACGGCGGCCCGCCTCCGCGAAGGCGAAGCCGAGCGTGACCTCGTCGGGGCTGTCGGTGTGCAGTCCGACGACGACGCGCGGCCCCGGCGCGAGCGGCGGGGAGTCGTGGACCTCGCGGCCGGGCGGCGGCACGACGACCACGGGGCACTCGGCGTCCCGGGCGGCGGCCATGCCGTTGGAACCCAGGATCAGTCCGGCGAATCCGCCGCGGCCCCGTGAGCCGAGCACCAGCAGCTGGGCCGTGGTACCGAGCTCCGGCAGCACGGCACCGGGTGCGCCCTCCAGGCCCGCGTACTCCACGGCCGGTGGACCGGTCAGGTTCCTCAGCCGCGCGCGGATCTCGTCCAGCACCGGATCGTCGACGGGCGTGGGCGGTCCGGCGGCCAGCACCTCGGGTTGGGCCCAGTGCGCGTACTGCCGCACATGGACGACGCGCAGCGGGGCCTCGCGCAGCCGGGCGGCCGTGACGGCCCAGTCCAGGGCGCGCAGGCTGCCCTCCGATCCGTCGACGGCCGCGATGACCGGCGGAGTGCTCATCGAATCCTCGCTTCCGGGCACATGCTTCGTCTTCCCGGGGCCAGCCTGACTCAGCGGCCGGTTCCGGGGCGGGTCACGGACCGCGTGTCCGGAAAAAGCGAGGATTCACCTCCGTGGCGGCGTCCACCGCGGCCGGGGCGTGCTGTCACGCCCCGTGCCGGACGGGCCTCGGCGGCGGATCCGCTCAGGTCAGGTCGAACTCGCCCTCCCGCGCGTCCGACATGAAGGCGCCCCACTCTGCGGGGGTGAAGATGAGGGAGGGGCTCTCCGGCCGGCCGCCGTTGCGCATCGCGATGAAGCCCTCGACGAAGGCGATCTGGACGTCGCCCCGCCCTCGGCTGCTGGAGCGCCACTCGGCGCCCGTGAGGTCCAGGTCAGGCTTGTTCCAGCCCGCGAGTGAGGGCTGCTCCATGGTGGTCTCGGCCACGTCCGTGCTCCTCCCGGTTCGTCGTCCGCCGTCAGACTATCGATCGGTCACCGCTGCCGACAGGCCGTGCGAGGGGGAGGTTCCGGGGGCGGAGGCCGGTCCCCGGGAGCGGCGTCGCGTGCCGTGTCGGCACCGCGAGAAAGTACGAGCCGATGTCTTGCCCAGGACGTACCGGGCTGGATTACTGATCCAGAACGCGGCGACCGAATGATCGGTCGACCGGAGTGTGCGGTCGGTGAGGGAGAGTTCCGATGGCGGATGCGACGGGGCTGCTGGACATGGGGGAACGGCTCGGCGCGCGGGAGCTGCGGGCCCTGCAACGGGAGCGGTTGCGGGCGTCGCTCACCCATGCCTACACGAACGTGCCCTTCTACCGGGAGGCGTTCGACAAGGCGGGGCTCCGCCCCGAGGACTGCCGGGAGCTCGCCGATCTCGCCCGGTTCCCGTTCACCACGAAGGCGGATCTGCGGGCGAACTATCCGTACGGGATGTTCGCCGTGGAGCGGGAGCGGATTCGGCGCATCCACGCGTCGAGCGGGACGACCGGGCAGCCCACGGTCGTCGGCTACACGGAGAACGACCTTTCCATGTGGTCCGACATGGTGGCCCGTTCGATCCGTGCGGCGGGCGGGCGCCCGGGCGACACCATCCATGTGGCGTACGGCTATGGGCTGTTCACCGGTGGGCTCGGCGCACACTACGGGGCCGAGCGGCTCGGGTGCACCGTCGTGCCCGCGTCCGGCGGCATGACGGCCCGTCAGGTTCGGCTGATCCAGGATCTGCGGCCGCGGATCATCATGGTGACGCCCTCGTACATGCTGACGCTGCTCGACGAGTTCGAGCGGCAGGGGGTCGATCCGCGCGGCACGTCGCTGCGGGTGGGGATCTTCGGGGCCGAGCCGTGGACCGAGGGGATGCGGCGGGAGATCGAGGAGCGGTGCGGGATCGACGCGGTCGACATATACGGGCTGTCGGAGGTCGTCGGCCCGGGGGTCGCCCAGGAGTGCGTGGAGACGAAGGACGGGCTGCACATCTGGGAGGACCACTTCTTCCCCGAGGTCGTGGATCCGGTGACGGGCGAGGTGCTGCCCGACGGTGAGCGGGGCGAGCTCGTGTTCACCTCGCTGACCAAGGAGGCGATGCCCGTGATCCGGTACCGGACGCGGGACCTGACGCGGCTGCTGCCCGGCACGGCCCGTACGTTCCGCCGGATGGAGAAGGTCACCGGGCGCAGCGACGACATGGTGATCCTGCGCGGGGTGAACCTCTTCCCCACCCAGATCGAGGAGATCGTGCTGCGCACTCCCGGTGTCGCCCCGCACTTCCAGCTGCGCCTCACCCGTGAGGGCCGTCTCGACGCGCTCACCGTCCGGGCCGAGGCACGCCCCGGGGCCACGCCGGAGGTCAGGGACGCGGCGGCCCGGGCCATCGTGGCGGCCGTGAAGGACGGCATCGGCGTCTCGGTGGCCGTGGAGATCGTCGAGCCGGAGTCACTGGAGCGGTCGGTGGGGAAGATCAAGCGGATCGTGGATCTGCGGTCCCGGTGAGGCACGGGGTGCGGTTCCGGTGAGGCGCTGGACGCCGTCCCGGTGAGGCACGGGGTGCGGTTCCGTGGCGCGCCGTCGCGTCCCCGCGCGCCGCGGCCGGGGCCCGCCCGCCTCGGGCAGGTCCCGGCCGCCGTGCCGTCGACATCGGTCAGGGCTTGCGTCCCACCCCGCCGTGCTGGCCGATCGGTTTCGGGTCGGTGCCGGGCTCCGGGCGCCACAGCGGTACCGAGACGATGCCGGGCTCCACGAGCTCCAGGCCGTCGAAGAACGCCGCGATCTGCTCCACGGGCCGCAGGAAGTACCCGGCCGCGCCCGTCTCGTTGTACGCGTCCTGGGCCTGCTCGTAGTCGGGGTCCGTGCCGCGCGAGCCGTCGTTGACGCACAGGTGGCTGCCCGACGGCAGGCCGTCCATCAGCCGGCTCACGAGCGCGCGGGCGCCGTCGTAGTCCTCGATGTGGCCGAGGATGCCGCTGAGGATGAGGGCGACGGGCCGGTCGAGGTCCAGCGTCCGGGCGGCGGCCTCCAGGATGCCGTCCGTGTCGAACACGTCGGCGTCCACGTAGGACGTCGCGCCCTCGGGAGAGGAGTAGAGCAGGGCGCGGGCGTGGGCGAGGACCATCGGGTCGTTGTCGACGTAGACGATCCGGGACTCGGGCGCGTACCGCTGGGCGACCTCGTGGGTGTTGTCCTCGGTCGGCAGGCCCGTCCCGACGTCCAGGAACTGACGGACGCCGGCCTCCTGGACCAGGTGGCGGATGCTGCGGCCGAGGAAGGCCCGGCTGCTGCGGGCGATGGTCACGATGCCCGGGAAGACGGCGGTGTAGGCGTCGCCGGCCTCCTCGTCCACCGGGTAGTTGTCCTTGCCGCCCAGCCAGTAGTTCCAGATGCGGGCCGAGTGCGGCACCGTGGTGTCGATCCTCTGCCTCGCCGCCGCCTCGGGGCTCATCGCTTGGTCGGTCATGGGGCCCGTCTCCTCAGCAGATGCGTGCACGGTCGGGACGACCCCGTGTGCAACACCCGTTGCGGGCACACCAGTTACACCAGTTCGCACCAGACACCAGGAGCACCGGTCGTCACCGGGGTGATCCTAAGCCTCTTCCGTTACGGCCGGGTTCTCAGGCCCCGGCGGCCCCCGCGAACCGGTCCCTCAGCTCCCGCTTCAGGATCTTGCCGCTCGCGTTGCGCGGCAGTTCGTCCACGAACAGGACCCGCTTGGGCGCCTTGAAGCCGGAGAGCTTCTCGCGCGCGTGGGTGACCAGTTCGGCCTCGGTGACGTCCCCGCGCGGGACGACCACGGCGGTGATCGCCTCGATCCACTTGTCGTCCGGCAGCCCGATCACGGCCACCTCGGCGACCCGCTCGTGGGTGTAGAGGGCGTCCTCCACCTGGCGCGAGGCGACCAGTACACCACCGGAGTTGATGACGTCCTTCACCCGGTCGACGACCGTGAAGTACCCCTCGGCGTCCCGTACCGCCAGGTCACCGGAGTGGAACCAGCCGTCGCGGAAGGCCTCGGCGGTCTCCTCCGGCTTGTCCCAGTAGCCCTGGCACAGCTGCGGGGAGCGGTAGACGATCTCGCCCGGCTGCCCGTCGGGCACGTCCGCGCCCACCTCGTCGACGACCCGGGCCTCGACGAACAGCACCGGCCGCCCGCAGGAGTCCATGCGCCCCTTGTGCTCGTACGGTCCCAGGACCAGTGCGAGGGGGCCGATCTCGCTCTGCCCGAAACAGTTGTAGAAGGCCAGCTTCGGCAGGTGCTCCTTGAGCCGTTCCAGCACGGGCACGGGCATGATCGACGCTCCGTAGTACGCCTTGCGCAGCCCGCTCAGGTCGCGGCCGGCGAAATCGGGACGGTTCGACAGCCCGATCCACACAGTCGGCGGGGCGAACAGACTGTCCGCGCGGCCCGCCTCGATCAGGTCGAGGATCGTGTCGCCGTCGGGCGCGTCCAGGACGACGTTCTCGGCGCCCACGGCCAGGTACGGCAGCAGGAAGACATGCATCTGCGCCGAGTGGTAGAGCGGGAGCGAGTGCACGGGCCGGTCGCCCGCCTGGAGGTCGAGGGCGGTGATCGCGCTCAGGTACTCGTGCACCAGCGCGCGGTGCGTCATCATCGCGCCCTTGGGCAGGGCGGTGGTGCCCGAGGTGTACAGCAGCTGCGCCAGATCCTCGGCGCGCGGCTCCTCCCCCTCGTACGGTTCCGTCGTGGCGAGCCGGGTGAGCAGGGAGTCCTCGGTGTCGCGCAGGGCCAGGGCGCGTGTTCCGGCGGGCAGCCGGCCGGCCAGGTCCGGGTCGGTGAGGACGAGCGCGCTGCCGGACTGGCCGAGGAGGTACGCCAGGTCGTCGCCGGTCAGGTTCTGGTTGACGGGGACGTGGACCAGCCCGGCCCGCGCGCAGGCGAGGAAGGCGATCAGGTACGCGTCCGAGTTGTGGCCGTAGGCGCCGACGCGGTCGCCGGGGGCGAGTCCGGTGGCGCGCAGGGCCTGTGCCGCGCGCGAGACGGCGTCGTCCAGTTCGGCGTACGTCCAGGAGCGTGTCCCGTAGTGGAGGGCGACGCGGGCGGGGGTCCGCCGGGCGCTGCGCCGCAGGACTCCGTCCACCGTCACTTCGTGTCCGGCCGCCACCGTCATGCCCGCTCCTCCACGTCCTGCCGCCCTGACGTGATCCTCGTGCGCCGGTGCGAGCGCGGTCAAGCATCCGGTGCGGGCGGGGAACGGCCGTATATGGCGTGATCAGGATCAACCACCACGCCTCTCGGACGTGCACACGGACATCAGAATGTGTCCGGCGTTACGCTCAACCACCTTTTCCGCCAAAGATGTTGGGAGGCTCGTTTGCGTACCCGCCTGAGACGACTCGTCGTCGTGGCCGCCGCCCTGTTCACCGCCGTCGCATCCCTGCCGGCCGCCGCGGCCGGGGACCGGGACCGTCGGGAGAACCCCTCGTACGGCGGCCTGTCCGCCACCATCCGCTACACCGAGTACGGCATTCCGCACATCCTCGCGAGGGACTACGCGAGCCTCGGCTTCGGCGAGGGCTGGGCGCAGGCCGCCGACCAGGTGTGCACGCTCGCCGACGGTTTCGTCACCCTGCGCGGTGAGCGGTCGCGGCACTTCGGGGCCGACGCGGCACCCGACGGCTCGCTCTCCTCCGCCGCCGGCAACCTCAGCAGCGACCTGTACTTCCGCGGGGTGCGTGAGTCCCGCACGGTGGAGAAGCTGCTCGCCGAGCCCGCGCCGGTGGGTCCGAGCCGTGAGGTCCGGGACCTGATGCGCGGCTGGGCGGCCGGTTACAACGCCTGGCTGCGGCAGAACAGGATCACGGATCCCGCCTGCGAGGGCGCCGCCTGGGTGCGGCCGGTCACCGCGCTCGACGTGGCGACCCGCGGCTACGCCATCGCCGTGATCGCCGGGGAGGGGCGGTTCGTCAACACGATCACCGACGCGCAGCCGCCCGCCGGGGCCGCCTCCGCGCCCCGTACCGCCGACGCGGAGGCCGTGTCGCGGGCCGCGCGCGAGCTGTACGGGACCGAAGACCCCAGAAACGCGGACATGGGCTCCAACGCGGTCGCCTTCAGCGGTGCCACGACGGCGAACGGCCGGGGCCTGCTGCTCGGCAACCCGCACTACCCGTGGCAGGGCGGGCGCCGGTTCTGGCAGTCGCAGCAGACGATCCCCGGCGAGCTGAACGTGATGGGCGGCTCCCTGCTCGGCACGCCGACGATCTCCATCGGCCACAACGCGCACGTGGCCTGGAGCCACACCGTCTCCACCGGCGTCCCGGCCAACTTCCACCAGCTGACGCTGGCTCCGGACGATCCGACGGTGTACCTGGTGGACGGGAAGCGCGAGCGGATGACGAAGCGCACCGTGACCGTCCCGGTCAAGGACGGGGCGCCGGTGACCCGTACCCAGTGGTGGACCCGCTACGGCCCCCTGGTCACCTCGCTCGACCCGCGGACTCCGCTGCCGTGGACCACCACGACGGCGTACGCGCTGCACGACCCGAACGCGAAGAACATGCGCTTCGCCGACACCGGGCTGGCCTTCAGCAAGGCCCGCAGCACGGGCGACGTCCTGAAGGCCCTGAAGCGGCATCAGGGCATCCCGTGGGTGAACACGATCGCCGCGGACTCCTCGGGGCACTCCCTGTTCACGCAGTCGCAGGTGCTGCCCCGCATCACCGACGAGCTGGCGGAGCGCTGCTCGACCGCGCTGGGCCGGACGACGTACCCGGCGGCCGGCATCGCGATCCTGGACGGCTCGCGCGGCGACTGCGCGCTCGGCGAGGACCCGGACGCCGTGCAGCCGGGGATCTTCGGACCCTCACGGATGCCCACGCTCAAGGACGCCCCGTACGCGGAGAACTCCAACGGGACCGCGTGGCTGACCAACGCCGACCGGCCGATCACGGGCTACGAGCGGATCTTCGGCACGGTCGGCACCCCGCCGAGCCTGCGCACGCGCGGCGCCCTGGAGGACGTGTCGGCGATGGCCGAACGGGGCGGTCTGACCGTACGGGACCTGCAGCGCCAGCAGTTCGCGAACCGGGTGCCGGCGGGTGACCTCGTGGCCGACGACCTGGTGCGGGCGTGCGTCGCGCTGCCGGGCGGCACGGCCGCGGGAAGCGACGGCACGCCGGTCGACGTGAGCGAGGCGTGCGGCGTGCTGAAGGCATGGGACCGCACCACCGACACCGACAGCCGGGGCGCGCTGCTGTTCGACCGGTTCTGGCGGAAGCTGACGCAGTCGGTGCCGGTGGCGCAGCTGTGGAAGGTGCCGTTCTCGGCGGCGGACCCGGTGCGCACCCCGAACACGCTGAACACGGACGCGCCCGGCGTCGCCACCGCGCTCGCCGACACCGTGACGGAGCTGCGCGCGGCGGGCATGGCGCTCGACGCGGAGTGGGGTGACCACCAGTTCGTCGTACGGGGCGGGCAGCGCATCCCCGTGCCGGGCGGCGCGGACACGCTCGGTGTGTGGAACATGATCCAGGCACCGTGGAACGCGTCCGGCGGCGGCTACCCGGAGGTGGTCCACGGCTCCAGCTACATCCAGGCGGTGGGCTGGGACGGCGGGCGCTGCCCCGTGGCCCGCACCCTGCTGACGTACTCCCAGTCCTCGAATCCGGAGTCGCCGTACTCCAGCGACCAGACCCGGCTGTTCTCGGGTGAGAAGTGGGTGACCTCGCGCTTCTGCGAGAAGGAGATCCTGTCCTCGCCGAAGCTGAGGGTGGTCCGCGTGGCCGAACACCGCTGAGGCCGCCGGCCGTCCGGAGAGACGGGTGGGTGACAACGGGTGGGTGCGGTGCCGTCGTCCGTTCGGCGGCACCGCGCTCCCGTTCCGGCGGACCGGGTGCCCGCGCCGGAGGAATCGGCCGTTACTCGTTGAAGACGGCCTTCGTCACCTCGTTCGGGCCGTCGAAGCTGTCCTTCTTCAGGCCGTCGAGACGGCTGACGACCTTGTCGTCGGCCTTGTTCTTGCGGGCACAGTCCACCAGCGACTTCTTGTCCGTCGGGTAGTCCATGCCCTTGAGGGCCTTCTGTACATCGATGGGGCTGAGCTCGGCCATGAAGTTCTCCCTGTGGAGCACCGGCCGCGCGCTCCAGCGAGCGACACGGCATATCGGTAATACCTGGACATAACGCCGTACCCCGTCTGATATGAAATATGCGGCGAGCCGGCGGAAGGCCCGGGAGACGGCCCAGCGGACGGCCTGGAAGACAGCCCGGAGGACAGCCCGGAGGACAGCCCGGACATCAGGGCCGTGAGACCGGGCCCGCTCCGGTCGCCTCCAGCACCGCCATGGCCGCGTTGTGGCCGGGCACCCCGCTGACCGCGCCGCCGCGCACCGCGCCCGCACCGCACAGCAGCACGTTCGCGTGCCGGGTCTCGACGCCCCAGCGGCCGGTGCCCTCCTGGGCGTACGGCCAGGAGAGCTCGCGGTGGAAGATGTTGCCGCCGGGCAGCCGCAGCTCGCGGTCCAGGTCGAGCGGGGTCTTCGCCTCGATGCAGGGGCGGCCGTCGGCGTCGGTGGCCAGGCATCCGGCGATCGGCTCGGCGAGGTGCGCGTCCAGCTGGGCGAGGGTGGCCCTCAGCAGCTCCTCGCGGGTGCGGTCGTGGTCGCGCGCGAACAGGCGGGCGGGGGTGTGCAGTCCGAACAGGGTGAGCGTGTGGTGGCCCCGCTCGACGAGGTCCGGGCCGAGGATGCCCGGGTCGGTGAGGGAGTGGCAGTAGATCTCGGAGGGCGGCTCCTTCGGCAGCCGCCCGCCCGCCGCCTGGACGTGGGCGGCCGCCAGCTGCTCGTACCCCTCGGCGATGTGGAAGGTGCCGGAGAAGGCCTCGCGCGGGTCCACGGAGGTGTCGCGCAGCTTCGGCAGCCGCGTGAGCAGCATGTTCACCTTGAGCTGGGCCCCCTCGGCGGGAGCGGGCGGCTCGTCGCCGGTCAGGGCGGCCAGCTCGCGGGGGGAGGCGCCGACCAGTACGTGCCGGGCGGCTACGGTGCCCTCGCCGGCCGCCGTGCGGTACGTGACCTCGGCGGTCCGCCCGTCGGTGGCGACGCGCACCGCCTCGTGGCCGGTGGCGAGCACGGCGCCCGCGCCGCGCGCGGCCGCGGCCAGCGCGTCCGTGAGGGCGCCCATGCCGCCGACGGGTACGTCCCAGGCGCCCGTCCCGCCGCCGATCACGTGGTAGAGGAAGCAGCGGTTCTGCGGCAGGGCCGGGTCGTGGGCATCGGCGAACGTGCCGATCAGGGCGTCGGTGAGAACGACACCGCGGACCAGGTCGTCGGCGAAGTGCTCCTCGATCGCCACGCCGACGGGCTCCTCGAAGAGCATGCGCCAGGCGTCCTCGTCGTCGACGCGTGTCCGCAGCTCCTCGCGGGTGGGCAGCGGCTGCGTGAGCGTCGGGAACACCCGCCGGGCGACCCGGCCCGTCGTCCCGTAGAAACGCCGCCAGGCCTCGTACTCCCGGTCCGATCCGGTCAGCCGCGCGAACGCCTCCCGGGTGCGCCGCTCGCCGCCGCCGACGAGCAGACCGGTGGGGCGCCCGTCGCGCATCGCGGGCGTGTACGAGGAGACCGTGCGCTGCCGGAGCCGGAAGTCCAGGCCGAGCTCCCGCACGATCTTCCGGGGCAGCAGGCTGACCAGGTACGAGTAGCGCGACAGCCGTGCGTCGACTCCGGGGAAGGGCCGCGTGGACACGGCGGCGCCCCCGGTGGCGTCCAGCCGTTCCAGCACGAGTACGGTGCGGCCCGCGCGGGCGAGATAGGCGGCGGCGACCAGCCCGTTGTGGCCGCCGCCGACAATCACAACGTCGTAGGAGTCGTAGGAGTCGTACGAGCGGTGTCCCCTGGGCGCTGGCATGGCCCTTCGTAACACGCGCCGATCGTGACCGGCCAGAGGGCCGGCTGCGGAGCCGATGCCGGGCCGGGCGGACGCGGCGACCGCCTCCTCAGCGACCGTCCGCGGCCCCCTGCTGCCGCAGCACCGCCACCTTCCGGTAGAGCTCCACGGCCTCCTGGCCGCGGCCGAGCTGTTCCAGGCAGTGGGCCTCGTCATCGCGGCTGGCGAGCGCGTCGGGGTGGCCGGCGCCGAGGACGCGTGTCCGGGCGTCGGCCACGTGCCGGTACTCGAGGAGGGCCTCGGCCCAGCGGCCGAGCCAGCCGAGCGACACGGCGACCTCACGCCGGCTGACCAGGGTGTCCGGGTGGTCGGGGCCGAGGGCCCGCTCGCGGATCGCGCACACGTCGCGGGCCTCGGCGAGGACCTCCTCCCAGCGGCCGAGCCGCCCGAGGTTGACGCCCAGGCCGTGGCGGGCGCGCAGGGTCTCCGGGTGCGCGGGCCCGTGGACGCGGGTGCGGTCGTCGGCGAGGGCGCGGTAGAGCGTCAGGGCCTCCGCGCTGCGGCCGAGCCGGCCGAGGCTGATGCCCACCTCGTAGCGGGCGGCGAGGGTGTCGGGATGGCCGCGGCCGAGGGCCTGGGCGCGGGCCTCGGCGACCTCCTGGTACGTGCTGAGCGCCTCGTGCCAGCGGCCCGACTGGCCCAGCAGGTAGGCGACCTCGTACCGGGTGACGAGTGTGTCGGGGTGTGCCGGGCCGAGCACCCGCGCGCGGGCGGCCGCCACGTCGGACGCCATCGCGCAGGAGTCCTCCAGCCGGCCCAGCCGGCCGAGGTTGAAGGCGAGGTTGTGGCGGCAGCGCAGGGTGTCGGGATGGTCGGGGCCCATGACGCGCATCCGCACGGCCAGGACGGAGGTGTACGCCTGGTGCGCCTCCAAGTGACGGCCCAGGCGGCCGAGGGCGTACGCCGTCTCCTGGCGGGCCGCCAGCGTGTCGGGATGCTCGGGGCCGAGAACGCGCTCCCGCGCGCGGGCGACGTGTTCGTACTCGCGCAGGGCGTCGGCGGGGTGGCCGGTGCGGCTGAGGCTGAAGCCGACCTCGTAGTGGCTGGCGAGGGTGTCGGGGTGGTCGGGGCCGAGGACGTGCTCCCGTTCGGCGGCGACCGCGCGGTGCACCTCGCCCGCCTCCGTCCAGCGGCCGAGGCGGCCCAGGCTGAGGCCCGCGTCGTGCCGTCCGGCCAGGCCCGCGAGCACCTCCGGTGACGGGGCGGGCCGTTGGGGAACCACGGGCTCCTCGGCGGGGCCGGTGACGGGGCGGGCGATCCACTCGCCGCTGAGCCCCGCCGAGGGGTCCGGCGGGGTGATGCGCAGTCCGGCGCCGGCCGCCTTGTGGCCGGTGGTCATGCCCCGGGTCCACGACGGCATACCGGGCTCCCGGGACGGGCCCCGGCCGGGGCGCGGGCGGAGCGCGGGTGCCGCGGGCAGCGCGCGCGCCGCGGGGTACGACACGACGGTCGGCACATGGCCGGAAACGGCGCGGCCCGCCTCCAGCCGGTGCCCCAGCTCGCCCGCGTCCTGCGGACGGTCGTCCGGCTCCTTGGCGAGCAGGTCGAGGATGATCCGCTCCACGTACCCGGGCAGCTCGGCCCGGTGGTGGCGCGGCGGGTCGGGCGGGGTGTCCCGGTGGCCGACCAGGACGGCCCACGCGTCGTCGAGGTCGAAGGGCGGCACCCCGGTGGCGATCTCGTACAGCACGCACCCGAACGAGTACAGGTCGCTGCGGTGGTCGATCCGGTCGCCGCCGATCTGCTCGGGGGACATGTAGTGCGGGGTGCCCATGGCGATGCCGGTGCCGGTGAGCCGGGAGGTGAGGCCGATGTCGCGGCCGAGCCGGGCGATGCCGAAGTCGCATATCTTCACCGTGCCGTCGGTGAGCCGCATGATGTTGGCGGGCTTCAGGTCGCGGTGCACTATGCCCTGCCGGTGGGTGTAGGCGAGGGCCGCGGCGCCCTGGCCGGCGATGTCGACGACATCGGCCACAGCCAGGGGATGACCCCGGTTGTCCTCCAGGAGCTGGCTCAGGTTCCGGCCCTCCAGCAGCTCCATCACGAGGTACAGCACGCCGTCCGCCTCGCCGAAGTCGTGGACGACGGTGACCCCGCGGTGCTGGAGCGCCGCGGCCACCCGGGCCTCGCGGCGGAACCGCTCCCTGAGCACCCGGGCGAAGGTGTGCCCGGTCCGGTCGCGGTCGTTCAGGGGCTTGAGGCACTTCACGGCGACGTGCCGCCCCAGGGACTCGTCCTTCGCGCGCCACACCTCGCCCATGCCGCCACGCCCGATCCGGTCGAGCAACCGGTAACGGCCCTGGATCAGTCTGGAGTCCGCCATCGCCTGACCGCCCCCCGGTGTGTCCGGCCCCGCCCCAGCCCGTCCAGTATGGCGGGCTATGGTCCGGCTTTGTACGGGACCGATCGGGACCGTACGGCTCAGCGGGCACGGTGGTCACCGGTGTGCCGCGCTCCCCTGGCCGGGAGCGAGCCAGGGGAGGGCGTACGGCAGGTTCAGCAGGACGGCATGCCATGTGCGGCATCACATGGGCGGGCGCACACGGTGTCGGAGCCTGTGTGCGGTGCGCATGGCGGCCCGGCCCAGGAACGATGTGCGCGGCACACATCCGGGCGCAACGCAACCGCACCGAGCGGCAGCGTTCGGTCAGCGTTCAGGCGTCGAGTGTCGCGAGGAAGTCGCTGCATGCCTGGGCGCACTCACGGCACGCCTTGGCGCTGTCCTCCGCTCCGGGGTGGTCGTCGAAGGCGTGCGCGGTCTCGAGACACACGGTGCGGCACCACTCCACCTGTACCCGGAGGGTGGCCTCGTCCTGCCCCGCCTGTTCGGAGAGCACGCGGCACGTCGCGTCGCACACCTCCGCGCACATGATGCCCTTGCGCCGTACCCGTTCCTGGTCGGCGGACCCGTCCGGATCCACGAGACTGGCACGCAGAGCGCATGCCCGCGCGCATTCGGTGCACGCCTGCGCACATGCGAAGCGGTCCTCGAGGAAACGGAAGAGTTCCTGCTGGGAAGTCGTCGATGTCACGTGAGCCGGGTAGCCGTGGCGCCCTACACCAAACCGGCCGTCGCCGCATCCGTTTTCCCGACGTACCGCCGGGCACCCGTCACACCGTCCCCGGTGCAGGAGGTGAGTGATTCATGCCCGGACGACAGGAACTGCCCTCGACCCTGGAGCGCTCGTCGGAGGACGCCCAGCGCACCTGGATCAAGGCGCACGACTCGGCCGTCGAGTCCTACGGCGAAGGCGAGCGGGCGCACCGTGTCGCCTTCGGTGCGCTCAAGCACATGTACGAGAAGGTCGGTGACCACTGGGAACGCAAGGAGGGCAGCCGCCGGGGCCCCTCGGATCCCCGGTCCGCACGCCCCCGGCAGCAGGGCGGACGCAGCGGCGAGGGCGTCGACGAGGACGCGTCGAAGCAGCACCTCTACGACCTCGCCCGGCAGCTCGGCATCGACGGGCGGTCGCGGATGACGAAGCCCGAGCTGCTCGACGCGCTCCGCAAGGCGAACCGCTCCCGGACGCGCCGGGCCCGCGAGAAGTGACTGGTTCGACGGTTGACCCGGGGGTACTCGCGTCACATGAGCACAGAATGGATCGATTTCGCCGCGCGAGACCATTTGGTTGGCATTGGTCCCCTTGTGGCCGGTGTGGTCGTGGTGGCGGTGCTGATCGGCGCCCTCTTCATGGGCAGGCGGATCTGGCGCCGTGAGCTGCCGAGGCCCCGGCCGGAGGAGCAGCCCAGGATGCCCGACGGCGGGCCCGTGTACGAGGAGACCGTGTGCCGCGAGCCCGATGAGATGCCGCAGAGCGACACCCGGACCCTCCCCCACGACCTGCACGGGTTCGGCAACGCCTCGTCCCGGCCCAGCCCGGGGAAGCCGCGGCACCGCTGGAGCAACGGCGGCAGCGGTTCCTTCGGCAGCGGAGGACTGGGCGCGCACTGACCGGCGCGGCACCGCGTGGCGGTGTGTGCCGCCCGACATGTCGAGGGCGGCCGTGCCCGGTGGACGGTCCGGCACGGACGGTCCACCGGGCACGGCCGCGGACCTCTGGGGCCTCATGTCCGACCGATCCACCAGGCCTGACGCAAGGAGAGACAGCCATGGCCGACCGCAGCACCCTGCCGCTGCCCGACTACGACCAGCTGCCGATCGGCAGCGTGGAGAGCCGCGTCCGCTCGCTCACCGCTGGGGAGGTGGAGGAGTTGCTGGCGTACGAACGCCGGCACGCCGACCGTCTTCCGGCGGTTCAGGTGCTGACGGCCCGGCTGGAGCAGCTGCGCGCGGGGGCGCAACCGACATCCGGCGACCCGACCGCCCTGCGCCCGGAGGTGGGCCGAGGGAGCGGGGGCTCCCCCGTGACCCCGGCGACCTCGCCGCAGCCGCACAACCCACCGCCGCACGGCACCCCGGACCAGCCGGGCAAGCCCAAGGGCGACCGGACCTAGGTCCACTCCCCCGGCGGTACTTCCCGGACATCCTGGTGCCGGTGCGCGTCCGGCGCGCACCGGCACCAGGAGTGTCCGGCCGCTCCCCTGCGGGACTCGACGGCAACCACAGCGACCCCGGCCATGTGCGACCCCGCTGGTGTGCGCCTCGGCTAGTGCGGCTCTCCGGGTACGGCCCTGCCATGTGCGGGGTCTCCGTGTACGGCCCTGCCATGTGCGGCCCCTCCATGTGCGGCCCCTCCGTGTACGGCCCTGCCATGTGCGGCCCCTCCATGTGCGGCCCTGCCATGTGCGGCCCTGCCATGTGCGCCCCGCTGTGTGGGCCCGTTCCCCGTGCAGCCCCCACGCGGTCGCCGCTCCGGTCAGGCGCCCCGCGCATCCCGCGTCAGCGGCGGCCCGGCGGGCGCCGGGGCGGGCGGGCCGAAGAGCACGGCACGAGCCACCCTCGGGGCGAACAGCACAGTGGCCGGCGAGACCAGCGAGACGACCGAACGGAAGGCTGCGCCCACCACGGGGTTGCCGGAGACCCGCTCCTGCACCCGGCGCAGGTACCAGGCCGTGGCCCGGTCCACGGCCCGCGTGGCCACCGCGTTGCCGACGGCCCCCGGCATCTGCTTGTCCGCCCCCGCGGATATGTCCCACGCCTGCCGGGACGCCGCGAGAAGGGCCTGCTGCACCCGGCGGGTGGTCGGTGGGCGGCGCCCGTCGGCGAGCGCGTCCCGCAGGGCGACCGCGCTCTGCGCGGCGACGGTCATGCCCTGCCCGTAGATCGGGTTGAACGTGCACAGGGCGTCACCGGTCGCGAGGAACCCGGCGGGACGGCGGCCGGGCAGGTCGTAGCGGCGCCGTACGTCGGCGGTCCTGCGGAAGCCGGACACCGGCGACAGCGGTTCGGCGGCCTCGCGCATCCACCGGTGGACGAACGGATGCGGCAGCCGCTTCGCGTACGCCACGAACTCCTCCTCATCGGTGGGCGGTTCGTCCCCGCGCAGCCCCGAGAACGTGAGGAGATACGTACCGTCCTCCAGGGGCAGGACGACACATCCGTAGGGCTGCGCCGGGCCGGGCACGATGTTGTAGCCCAGGGCGTCACCGCCCAGAGTGCCGGTCACGGCGCGGTACACCCGTGACGCGTACGCGAGCCCGGTGTCGATGGTCTCCTCGTGCGGCGCCTCCGCCCCGATCGCGGTGAGCCACTGCGAGGCCTTCGTGCCGCGCCCGGACGCGTCCACCACAAGGTCGGCCTCGAGCGGCCGTGCCGCCGCGCGGGTTCCCTCGCCGCGCTCGCGCAGCAGGACACCGCGCACCCGGGAGGCGTCCCCCAGCAGGCCCACGACGTCCGTCGACTCCACCACGGTGATCGCTGGGTGGGCGAGGACCCGCCGGCGCACCAGGTCCTCGATCTGCGCCCGTGAACCGGTGTGGATGTACGTCGACGACGGCGACCGCCGGAACCAGCGTCCGGCCTGCCACTGCACCATGTCGCCCGGCATCCCGACCCGGGGTGCGCCCGCCGCCCGCAGCTCGTCCGTGAACCCCGGCAGCAGCGCGTCCAGGGCCCGCTGCCCGCCTTCGAGCAGAACGTGCGGGTGCCGGCCCTGCGGCACCCCGGGCCGCGGCCCGGGCCCCTCCGGGAGCCGGTCGCGCTCGACGACCGTCACCCGGTCCGCCTGCCCGGCGAGGACGTGCGCCGCGAGCAGCCCCGCGATGCTTCCCCCGACGACGACCGCGTGCCGTCCGCCCGGCCGGCCGTGGTCCCGGCCGCCCGCTCTCCGCTCGAAGTCCACGACGATTCCGCCCCTTGGTTCTTTGATCGATCAGTCGTCCAAGCGGCGCCAGTCTGCCGTATCGATGCGAACGGTTGACTTGTTTTCAGTTGTTCGAATTTGCAGTTGTTCGACGGAGGCACGGTCGACCGCCCGCGCGGGCCATGCGGGCGGTCGCCTCCCTCGCCTCTCAGAGGGCCGCGTCGAACGGCAGCCCGGTGTAGTTCTCCGCCAGTTCGGCGGCCGCGTGCCGGGAGGTGGCGATCCGGTCGAGCTGCGAGAGCTGGAGCTGGGTCTCGAAGGGGGACTGCTCGGGGTCCGTGTGCAGGGTGGTCGTCATGAAGTACGAGAAGTGCTCGGCCCGCCACACGCGGCGCAGGCAGGTCGCGGAGTACTCCTCCAGCAGTTCGGCCGAGCCGGTGTCCTTGAGGTGCGCGAACGCCCGGGCCAGGACGATGACGTCGGCGGCCGCCAGGTTGAGCCCCTTGGCGCCGGTCGGCGGGACGATGTGCGCGGCGTCCCCGGCCAGGAAGAGCCGTCCGTACCGCATCGGCTCGGTGACGTGGCTGCGCATCGGCAGCACCGACTTGGCGGTGACGGTGCCGCGCTTGAGGCGCCAGGCCGGGTTCGCGTCGAGGGCGAGCCGGGCGTCCAGCTCGTCCCAGATCCGCTCGTCGGACCAGTCGGCGGGGTCGGTGCCGTTCGGGACCTGGAGGTAGAGCCGGCTGACGGACTCGGAGCGCATGCTGGCCAGGGCGAAGCCCCGCTCGGAGTGGGCGTAGATCAGCTCCTCGAAGACGGGCGGGGCGTCGGCGAGGATGCCCAGCCAGGAGTACGGGTACGTCCGCTCGTACGTCCGTTTCGCGCTCTCGGGGACCGCGTTCCGGGCCACCCCGTGGAAGCCGTCGCAGCCGACCACGTAGTCACAGGTCAGGGTCTGCTCACGGCCCTCGTGGGTGTAGCGGATCACGGGACGGTCGGTGTCGACGCCCTCGATCGCGTGCACCTCGGCCTCGAAGAGCAGCGGTGCGCCGTCGTCGAGATGCAGGGCGATGAGGTCCTTGACGACCTCGGTCTGGGCGTAGACCCACACCCGGCGGCCGCCGGTCAGCTCGGGGAAGTCGACGCGGTGGCCGCGCCCGCCGAAGCGCAGCTCGATGCCGTCGTGGGGCATGCCCTCCCGGTCCAGCCGCTCTCCCGCGCCGGCCGCCCGCAGCACGTCCACCGTCGCCTGCTCCAGGATGCCCGCGCGCTGACGCTGCTCCACATAGGCGCGGTCGCGGCGTTCCAGGACCACGCTGTCGATTCCCGCGCGGCGCAGCAGGCGGGCGAGCAGCAGCCCGGAGGGGCCACCGCCGATGATGCCGACGGTCGTGTGCATGAACTGTTCTCCTCGTCGTCGAGGACGGGCCCGTGTCCCCGGTCGGCCATCGGCCGGGGACACGGGCCGGTGCGGCTTCTCGTGTGGGCTCGCTGGTGCTGACCTCTTCACCCGGCTCCGGTTGTGGCTCCGGTTGTGGCTCCGGCTGCGGCTGCGGCCGTGGTGCTGCGGCTCGGTCCACCCGAGCGCCCGTCCACCACCATTCGTTCGCCTGGTGAAATTATCTTCACTGTGATGAGGTGAGTCTGCGCCGCCGCTCGCCCGGTGTCAACGGTCATCTCGTCCCCCCGTCGGCGGTCATGGCACGGCTGGCTGCCCGCTCCGCTCCATAGTGACCGTTTCCCACCGTGATGGACGGGCCGACGGGGAACCGGCGCCCGGGGCGGGCAGCAGACGGGGTGCGCGCGACGGCGCCGGACAAGCTGTGAGGCGGGTACGTGGCACCGCACATCACCGAGGTGGGTCACCTAGGTGGTTCATCCAGGGATGACACCAGAGGGATGACAGAAAGGGCGCCGGCGGCTCGCCGGTCGGCGCGAGGTGGTCGCCACGCCACGCCCGGCAAGGGCACAGGGCACAGGGCACAGGGCACAGGCACGAGACTCGGGGCTCAGTACTCACCGAGCGGGCGACGGCGTTTCGATGACTGGCGGACGGCGACCGGCGGCCGGTGACCAGTGACTCATGGCTGCCCGGACGAGCGGGCACGACTGCCGGACGCACGCGCGTCCGGCGCGGCGCGTGACTACTCGCCCCGCTCGGCGTCCTGCTCCTTCTGCTCCTTCTGCCGCTTCTTCTCCTTGATCCGGACCGCTTCCTTGCGTACCTCGGCCTGGGTGGCCCGCTCCCGCCGCAGCCACTCGGGGTCGTCCTGCTTCAGCGCGTCGATCTGCTCCGTGGTGAGCGGCTCGGTGACACCGCCGCGGGCGAGACCCGCGATGGAGACGCCCAGCTTCGCCGCCACCACCGGGCGGGGGTGCGGACCGTTGCTTCGCAGCTCACGCAGCCACTCGGGCGGGTCGGCCTGCAGCGCGTTCAGTTCGGCGCGCGAGACGACACCCTCCCGGAACTCGGCGGGGGTGGCTTCGAGGTACACACCCAGCTTCTTCGCCGCGGTCGCGGGCTTCATCGTCTGGGCGGTCTGGTGCGACGTCATGGTGTCAAGGGTATCGAGCATGTGAACCAGTCCCGACCACGCCCGGTAACCTGGCGGGGTGACAGGCTCGGAAGTGTCCCCTTCGTTCCGGCTCGCGTATGTCCCGGGAGTGACACCCAGTAAATGGGTGCGGATCTGGAACGAGCGGCTGCCCGACGTACCTCTGCACCTCCTCTCCGTGTCCGCCGCCGAGGCGGGCGGCGTGCTGCGGGACGGCGGTGCCGACGTGGGTCTGGTCCGGCTGCCGGTCGACCGTACGGTCCTCAGCGCGATCCCGCTCTACACGGAGACCACGGTCGTCGTGGTCCCCAAGGACCATCTCGTGGCGGCGGCCGACGAGGTGTCCACCGAGGACCTCGCCGACGACATCCTGCTGCACCCCCTGGACGACGTACTGGGCTGGGAGCGTCCGCCGGGCCGGCCCGCGTTCGAGCGCCCCGCCACCACCGCCGACGCCGTGGAGCTGGTGGCGGCGGGCATCGGGCTGCTGGTGGTGCCGCAGTCCCTCGCCCGCCTGCACCACCGCAAGGACCTGACCTACCGGCCGGTCACGGACGCCCCCCAGTCGGACGTGGTCCTGTCGTGGCCGGAGGACGCCACCACCGACCTGGTGGAGGACTTCATCGGCATCGTCCGGGGCCGGACCGTCAACAGCACACGGGGACGGCAGCAGCCCCCCGCACAGCCCAAGGCCAAGCGCCCCGCGTCGAGCGGCACCGCGCAGCGGAAGCCGGCGGGCGACAGGTCTGCCGGGCAGAACCGGCGGAGCACGTCCGGTGGATCCGGCAGGTCGGGCGGGTCAGGCAAGTCCGGCGGTTCGGGCCGATCCGGCGGGTCGGGCAGGTCCGGCGGGACCGGGAGCGGCCGGCGCGGCAAGCCGCGGCGACGGTCGTAGGCCGGGGGGACCTCCACGGGCCGCGGGCCGCTCACCGACCCGCTCGCCCGCACGCTCGCGAGCGGCACCCTGCGGAGCCGGAGCCGGAGCCGCAGGGCCGCGGCATGCGCGTCGTCTCCGTGTCGCCTTCGGCCGCGACACTGCGGCCGGCCGTACGGCGCCGAGCCGGCCTCTCACCGCAGGGTCGCCTGCTGTCAGGTGTGCCCCGAACCGACTGGAGCAGTAGTCGCTTCCGTCGTGTGTGTCAGGGGCGCGGGAAGTCGTTCGAGGCTCTCCTCCAGCTCGTCCAGGGCCCGTCGCGCCGCGGCGATGCGGTCACGCACGTCCCGTTCGGAGGCGCCGGCCGTGCCGGTGGTCGGCGGGCCGGGCTCGTCCTTCTCTTCCCGCTCCAGCTCCCGGGCCTCCTCGAGCGACGTGATGACCACTCCGATGAGGACGTTGACCAGGACGAAGGAGGCGAGCAGGACATAGGAGGCGTAGTAGAGGATGCTCCAGCGGGAGATCGCCAGACCGTCGCGGACGATGTCACCGAGGCCGTCCAGGGTCATCAGGAGGAAGAGGGTGAGCACGGCGCGGCCGATGGAGCCGTAGTGCCCGGGGTCGGCGTCGGCGAAGAAGACCCAGCCGACCATCGCGTACACGTACAGCAGCAGCGCGCCCACCAGCAGGAAGCTCACCGTGCCGGGCAGGCTGTGGACCACCGCCACCAGAACGATGCGCAGTTGGGGCAGGAAACGGGCCGCGCGCAGCACGCGGGCCAGTCGCAGCAGCCGCAGCACGGTGGCGTTCTCCCGTACGACCGGCAGGAAGGCGCACAGGACCACGGCGAGGTCGAAGAGGTTCCACGGATCGCGGAAGAAGTCCCGCGGCCGGTCGGCGTGGGCGCCGGCCCGCAGGAGTATCTCGGCGGTGAACGCGGCCAGGAAGCCGTGCTCGACCAGCTTCAGCTCGTCGTGCCAGCGGTGCAGCACCCCCGCGTACGTCTCGATGCCGAGGACGGCGGCGTTGGCGAGGATGAGCGCGAAGGCGCCGACGGCGAACCAGCGGGCCTCGGTCACGGCGCGGCAGCGTGCGGCCACGATCTGGCGGGGGGTTAAGCGGGTGGTTCCGTCGTGCGTCATCGGGTTGTTCTCAGTTCCCTCACCGGCATGTCATGGAGCGCCCCCGCCGGAAGTGGATCTTAGTGAGTACGCACTCCCGGACGGTGTCCGAGGGGTGAACTCGGGCTCTGCGGTCGTTGCCTCGTTTCTCCACCCCCACTGGTAACTTCTACAATCATGTAGAAGACCGATGTCCGCAACGGCTCGGTCTCCGGTCCACCTCTGACACGTATGGAGTCCTCATGGCCCTCTGGGACCGCATCAAGGAGTCCGCATCGACGATGCAGACCCAGCTGGCGGCGAAGAAGAACGACCTCAAGAGCGGCGCCTTCCGTGACGCCGGCATGGCGATGTGCGCCCTGGTCGCCGCCGCCGACGGCACGATCGACCCGGCCGAGCGGCGGCGCGTGGCCCAGCTGATCGCCACCAACGAGGTGCTGCAGAACTTCGACGCCATGGACCTGCAACGGCGCTTCGAGAACAACCTGGACAAGCTCACCGCCGACTTCGACTTCGGCAAGGTCAGCGTCCTGCAGGAGATCGCCAAGGCGAAGAAGAAGCCCGCCGAGGCCCGCGCCGTGATCCAGATCGGCATCGTCATCGGCGGCGCCGACGGCGACTTCGACAAGACCGAGCAGGCCGTCGTCCGCGAGGCGTGCTTCGCGCTCGATCTGCCGCCGCACGAGTTCGACCTCTGACCCGCCCCACGACGCCCGTGCCGGGCGGACGCCGGTGACGGCTCCGGCCCGGCACCGAGCAGGCCTCACCATGTCCGCGCAGGCACACCCGCGGGCCGTGGACGTAGCGGACGACGATCCCCGGCCCGAGCCGGGCCACGCCGACCGGGCCGGGTCACGCGGGCCGAGCCGCACCGGAACGGCGCCGCCTCCGCCGGAGGCAGGGCCTGCGGTTCGCGGTTCACCAGGACGTCGTCCGGAGTGATCCGCGCCGCGCCGAGGGAACCAGCGCGCAGTGGCTGCGCGGTCTGCTGGACACCTGAGCTCTGCGCCGGCTCGTGTCGCCGGCCCCGAGTGAAGCCGCAGAAGACCAGTCATCCCTCGTGCACGCCGTGAACGTCGCCCCTATGCCATTCGCCAGCGCGATGTGACTCGTCCGTCGCTGCCGTCCAGGGAGTGGAGATCGTGCGCCACCAGCGCGGTGTCGGCCCGCGGGCTCAGGCGAGGGCGGCGACCAGCAGGGCGAGGGCGGCGATGATGACGGCGACGCGGACGTAGTGGAAGCGGTCCCAGCGGTTCATCTGCTCCTTCCAGTCCTCGGGCCGGTTCTCGGTGGTCCACGTCTTGCCCCGGTTGTTGATCGGGACGAGCAGCAGAAGCGACATGATCATGCTGAGGATCAGCAGCGCGCCGGCGGTGACGACCAGGCCGGTGCCGTGCTGGTGCCGCGCTGGTGCCGTCCGGCGATGGCCCGGACCGCGACGAGGACGAGTGCAGTGATGTACCAGACCGGCATCACGGCGCCGAGCATCCGGCCCCCCGTGGGCGCGGCCGAGTCGGCCACTGTCACCGGGGAGTCCGTTGAGGATCGGGTTGATGATGATGACGAAGGCGACGGAGAACTCCACCCCCACCATCACGCCGACGACCACGGTGGTGAACACCTCGAGTGCGCTGAGCATGACGCTCTCCCTGTGCCGACCCCGACCAGCAGACGGAGAACCCTCCTACAGCTACTCCCCCAAGGAGCTCGGGCACTTCCAGTGCCGCGTCAGGCGCCGTTCGCCCTGTGGTTCGCGGCGTGCGCCGACTGATTTCCGCGCGCAGCCGGGACCGTGCGTTCGTGCACGCCGAGTCACGCGTCGCCTTGCGCGCGCATGAGTGTGTCGAGTCGCTGCCATGCCGGGGACGAGGCGTTGACCGTGCTCTGGATGAGGGCTGGGATATCGGAGGCTGCGTCCGTCTCGGGCAGGTGCGGTCGTCCCACCCCTCGGCGTGGTACGAGGTGCCGGGCGGTCACAGGCCCACATCGCGGCTTCTGATGTCCTCGATGGACTCCCGGCGGACGAGCAGGCGGGCGAGTCCGTCGCGTACGGCGGCCACGGGCGGGCGTCCGACCAGGTTGTAGCCGGAGGCCATCGACAGGTGGTAGGCACCGGCCACGGGTACGGCGAGCAGGTCGCCGGGGCGTACGTCGGCGGGGAGTTCCACGTCGGCGGCGAGCACGTCACCCGCCTCGCAGTGCCGGCCCACCACAGTGACCCGAGTTCCTTCCGCGGTGCTGTGCCGGCCGATCAGGCGGGGCGCGTACCGGACGCCGTACAGGGCGGGGCGCGGATTGTCGCTCATACCGCCGTCGACCGCTACGAAGACGTGGTCGCCCGTCTGCTTCACGGACAGGACGTGGTACAGGGCGATCCCGGCGGGACCCACGATCGCCCGGCCCGGTTCGATGATCAGGCGGGGTACCGGCAGGCCGGCCGCCGTGCACGCGTCCGCGAGTTCGGTGCGGACCTTGCGGGCCAGTGCCGTCAGGTCCAGGGCCTGCTCGCCGGGGCGGTAGGCGATGCCGTGGCCGCCGCCGAGGTCGAGTTCGGGCAGGACCAGGCCGTGCTGCTCGTGCAGGCGGGTCATGAGGCCGACCAGGCGGCGTACGGCGACGAGGTACGGCCTGACGCCGGTGATCTGGGAGCCCAGGTGGCAGTGCAGGCCGGTGAGTCGCAGCTGCGGCTGGTCGAGGATGCGGGCGATGGCGTGCTGGGCGTATCCGTCGGTGATCGACAGGCCGGACTTCTGGTCGTCCGTGCCGGTGCGGATCTTCTCGTGGCCGCCCGCGCCGATGCCGGGCACCACCCGGACCATCACCTTCTGGTGCCCGCCCGGGCCGACGGCGGCGGCCAGCCGCGCGACCTCCGAGGGGCTGTCGATGACGATCCGGCCGACGCCCAGGCGCAGGGCGGTGTCCAGGTCGCGGGGGGACTTGGCGTTGCCGTGCAGCACGATCCGCTCCGGCGGGAAGCCGGCGGTGACGGCGAGTTCGAGCTCGCCGGCCGAGCAGACGTCGAGGCCGAGGCCCTCCTCGGCCGTCCAGCGGGCCATGGCCCGGCACAGGAACGCTTTGGCCGCGTAGAGCACTTCGGCGTCGGGGAAGGCGGTCCGGTAGGTGCGGCAGCGGTCGCGGACCTCGGCCTCGTCCAGGACGTAGACGGGGGTGCCGAAGCGGTCGGCGATCTCGGTGAGCGGTACGCCGCCCACGGCCAGGGCACCCGGCCGGGGCTCGGTGGCCGAGGCGGGCCACACCGACAGCTCGGCGGCCGTGGTGGGGGCGGGAGGTTCGTGCAGCGTGGTCATCGTCTCTGCCTCTCTCAGGCGGACCGCAGCGCAGGGGCCGGTGCCGATGCGGGGCTCGTCGAGGTGACCGCCGTGACCGGCGCGGGAGCCGGGGCGGTGAACTGCGGGTCGACCGTGACGGTGGTGATGCCGAGCGGGGCGGTCAGTGCGCGCAGGGCCGGCGCGGCGAGGCGGATCCACGCCTGGTCCGGGCCGAGCGTGGCGGTCAGCCTGCGCTCGGAGGTGAAGCCGACGGCCGTGCGGTCACCGAGCGGTGTGCGGAAGAGCCGGGCCGCACACCCGGAGGGGCCCGGCCGGACCGGGACGTACAGAGGTCCGGCCGGGAACCGATCGGAGGGTTCGGGGTCGTCGCCGTACAGGAGCTCTGTCATGGGTGCCTTCCGAGGGGATGAGGGGGCGCAGGAAGCGCGCGGATCCGGGCTTCTAAAGGCCCCGGACGCGGGGAGGCGGACCGGGGCCCGCCGTCGACGGTATGCCCGGTGTTCATGGGGTCCGGATCCGTCCTGACGGGACGCTGACGGTGATCCTGACGGCCTTGACGGGATGCTGACGCGCCTGGTGGGAGCTGCTGGCCCGGCACCTCCTCCAGAAGGTCTGGGGCGGCGCGTACGACCGTCACCTCGTCGCCACGAGGTCCTCGAGCGCGATGTTGAGTTCCAGGACGTTCACCCGCGGCTCGCCCATGAAGCCGAGCGTACGGCCCTCGGTGTGCTCGTCGACGAGCTTCTCCACCTCGGCGACGGGCAGGCCGTTCCTCTCGGCGACCCGGTGCACCTGGATGTCCGCGTACTGCGGGGAGATGTGCGGATCCAGGCCGGATCCGGAGGAGGTCACCGCGTCGGCGGGGACGTCGGACGGCTCGACCGTGTACCCGGGAACGGAGTTGTCCTCGATGACGGCGGCCTTGGCATCCGTCACCCACTGGACCAGCTCTTCGTTGTCGCCGGACCGGTTGGTCGCGCCCGACAGGATGAGCTCGTACCGGGTGTTGACACTGTTGGCACCGAGGCCGTTCTGCGGACGGCCCTGGAACCACTTCAAGTCCGCGTCCGGGGTCTCCTGACCCCCCTTCAGCGGCAGGTTGTAGGACTGCCCGATCAGGGACGAGCCGACGACCCGGCCGTCCGCCTCGGTCTCGGAGCCGGTGGCCTGGTCGGAGAACAGCCCCTGGGCGACGCCGGTGACGACGAGTGGATAGATGACGCCGGTCACCAGGGTCAGTACGAGGAGGGCGCGCAGGCCCGCCCCGAGCAACCGGGCGGTGTTGGTCACGGAGTTGTTCATCGCAGTCAGCCGATTCCGGGGATGATGAGGGAGAGAAGCAGGTCGACGACCTTGATGCCGATGAAGGGCGCGATCAGGCCGCCGAGGCCGTAGACGGCGAGGTTGCGCCGCAGCATCCTGTCCGCGCTCACCGGCCGGTACCGCACGCCCTTCAGGGACAGCGGCACCAGCGCGATGATGACCAGCGCGTTGAAGACGACCGCGGACAGGATCGCGGAGTCCGGCGAGGACAGGCCCATGATGTTGAGCTTGTCCAGGCCCGGGTAGACCGCCGCGAACAGGGCCGGGATGATCGCGAAGTACTTCGCTACGTCGTTGGCGATGGAGAACGTCGTCAACGCGCCCCGTGTGATGAGGAGTTGCTTGCCGATCTCGACGATCTCGATGAGCTTGGTCGGGTCGGAGTCGAGGTCGACCATGTTGCCGGCCTCCTTGGCGGCCGACGTGCCCGTGTTCATCGCCACGCCGACGTCCGCCTGGGCCAGCGCGGGCGCGTCGTTCGTCCCGTCACCGGTCATCGCCACCAGCTTGCCGCCGGCCTGCTCGCGCTTGATGAGCGCCATCTTGTCCTCGGGGGTGGCCTCGGCGAGGAAGTCGTCGACGCCGGCCTCCTCGGCGATCGCCTTCGCCGTCAGCGGGTTGTCACCCGTGATCATGACGGTCTTGATGCCCATGCGGCGCAGTTCCTCGAACCGCTCCCGCATGCCCTCCTTGACCACGTCCTTCAGGTGGATGACACCGAGGACGCGGGCGCCCTCGCCGTCCTGGACCGCCACGAGCAGCGGGGTGCCGCCCGCCTCGGAGATCCGGTGGGCGATCCGGTCCGCGTCCCCGGCGACCGTGCCGCCCCGCTCCTCGACCCAGGCGACGACCGAGGCGGTCGCGCCCTTGCGGATCCTCCTGCCGTCGACGTCCACGCCCGACATCCGGGTCCGGGCGGTGAACTCGATCCACTCGGCACCGGTCAGCTCGCCCTGGTGCCGCTCACGCAGCCCGTACCTCTCCTTCGCCAGAACAACGATCGAGCGGCCCTCGGGCGTCTCGTCGGCCAGCGAGGAGAGCTGGGCGGCATCCGCCACCTCGGCCCCGGTGATGCCGCTCACCGGCACGAACTCGGCGGCCTGGCGGTTGCCCAGGGTGATGGTGCCGGTCTTGTCGAGCAGCAGCGTGGACACGTCGCCGGCGGCCTCGACCGCACGGCCCGACATGGCCAGGACGTTGCGCTGCACCAGGCGGTCCATGCCCGCGATGCCGATCGCCGACAGCAGCGCGCCGATCGTGGTGGGGATCAGGCAGACCAGCAACGCCACCAGCACGACCGTCGTCAGATCGGTACCGGCGTAGTGCGCAAGGGGCGGCAGGGTGGCGCAGGCGAGCAGGAAGACGATGGTGAGCGACGCCAGCAGGATGTTCAGGGCTATCTCGTTGGGCGTCTTCTGCCGGGCCGCGCCCTCGACCAGGTTGATCATCCGGTCGATGAAGGTCTCGCCGGGCTTTGTCGTGATCCTGACGACGATGCGGTCGGAGAGGACCTTCGTCCCGCCGGTGACGGCCGAGCGGTCGCCGCCGGACTCCCGGATGACGGGCGCGGACTCGCCCGTGATCGCCGACTCGTCGACGCTGGCCACACCCTCGACGACGTCGCCGTCGCCGGGGATGACGTCCCTGGCCTCGCAGACCACCAAGTCGCCGATCCTGAGTTCGGTGCCGGGAACGTGTTCTTCGGTGTCGCCCACGAGCCGGCGGGCGACCATGTCCGTCTTGGCCTTGCGCAGGGTGTCGGCCTGGGCCTTGCCCCGGCCCTCGGCGACCGCCTCCGCCAGGTTGGCGAAGACGACGGTCAGCCAGAGCCAGGCGCTGATGGTCCAGCCGAACCAGTCGGCCGGGTCCGTGAAGGAGAACACCGTGGTCAGTACGGACCCGATCCACACCACGAACATCACGGGCGACTTGACCATCACCCGCGGGTCGAGCTTACGGAAGGCGTCCGGCAGCGACTTGATCAGCAGTGCCGGGTCGAAGAGGCCCGCGCCGACACGGCCCTCGGCGGGCTTGTGCCCGGTGGGCACATCGCTGTGCGGCGCCCGGGTGGGAGTGGCTGTGGACATCGGGTCCTCTTGGTTCGCTGTACGGGTTTCTGTACGGGTTTCTGTACGGGTTTCTGTACGGGTCTTTGTGCGGGACTCTGTACGGATGGTCATCACGCCAGTCCCTCGGCGAGCGGGCCCAGCGCCAGGGCCGGGAAGTACGTCAGACCGGTGATGATCAGGATCGCGCCCACCAGCAGGCCGGTGAACAACGGCTTCTCCGTGCGCAGGGTGCCCGCGGTGACCGGGACCGGCCGCTGCCCGGCGAGCGAGCCCGCGAGCGCCAGCACGAACACCATCGGCACGAACCGGCCCAGCAGCATGGCGATGCCGAGCGTGGTGTTGAACCACTGGGTGTCCGCGTTCAGGCCGGCGAAGGCCGAACCGTTGTTGTTCGCGGCGGACGTGTAGGCGTACAGGATCTCGGAGAAGCCGTGCGCGCCGCTGTTGGTCATCGAGTTCGCCGGGGTCGGCAGCGCCATGGCGCAGGCGGTGAGGGTCAGCACGAGCGCGGGGGTGACCAGGATGTAGCAGGCGGCGAGCTTGATCTCCCGGGTGCCGATCTTCTTGCCCAGGTACTCGGGGGTGCGGCCGACCATCAGACCGGCGATGAACACCGCGATGACCGCCATGATCAGCATGCCGTAGAGGCCGGAGCCGACACCGCCGGGCGCGATCTCGCCCAGCATCATGCCGAGCAGGGTGATGCCGCCGCCGAGGCCGGTGAAGGACGAGTGGAAGGAGTTCACCGCGCCGGTGGAGGTCAGCGTGGTCGACGTCGCGAAGATCGACGAGCCTCCGATGCCGAAGCGGACCTCCTTGCCCTCCATCGCCCCGCCCGCGATGTCGAACGCCGGACCGTGGTGGCTGAACTCGGTCCACATCATCAGGGCGACGAAGCCGACCCAGATGGTGGCCATGGTGGCGAGGATGGCGTACCCCTGCTTCACCGAGCCGACCATGACGCCGAAGGTGCGGGTGATCGAGAACGGGATGACGAGGATCAGGAAGATCTCGAAGAGGTTCGTGAACGGGGTTGGGTTCTCGAAGGGGTGGGCGGAGTTGGCGTTGAAGTAGCCGCCGCCGTTGGTGCCCAGCTCCTTGATGGCCTCCTGCGAGGCGACCGCGCCGCCGTTCCACTGCTGGGAGCCGCCCATGAACTGACCGACCTCGTGAATACCGGAGAAGTTCTGAATCACCCCGCAGGCGACCAGCACCACTGCGGCGACGAACGCCAGCGGCACCAGAATGCGCGTGACCCCGCGCACCAGGTCCGACCAGAAGTTGCCGAGCTCACCGCTGCGCGAGCGCGCGAACCCGCGCACCAACGCCACCGCGACGGCCATGCCCACCGCGGCCGACACGAAGTTCTGCACGGCCAGGCCGGCGGTCTGCACGACGTGGCCCATGGCCTGCTCGCCGTAGTACGACTGCCAGTTGGTGTTGGTCACGAAGGACACGGCGGTGTTGAACGCCTGGTCCGGGTCGATCGCGGCGAAGCCCAGCGAGCCGGGCAGGAGTCCCTGGAGCCGCTGCAGCAGGTAGAGGAAGAGGACACCGACGGCCGAGAAGGCGAGGACGCCGCGCAGGTACGCGGGCCAGGTCATCTCGGCGTCGGGGTTGGCACCGATGCCCTTGTAGATCCACTTCTCGACGCGCAGGTGCTTCGTCGAGGAGTAGACCCTGGCCATGTGGTTGCCGAGCGGGATGTGCACAAGCGCCAGCGCGCCGATGAGGGCGAGCAGCTGGAGCACGCCGGCGGTTACGGGACCCATGGTGTATCTCAGAACCTCTCCGGGAAGATCAGGGCGAGGACGAGATAACCCAGCAGGGCGACGGCAACGACCAGGCCGACGACGTTCTCGACGGTCACAGCTTCGTCACCCCCTTGGCGACAAGAGCCACCAGCGCGAAACCCGCGAGCACGGTGACGACGAAGGCCAGATCGGCCATCGCGAACTCCTCAATTGAGGTTCGGTGGAGACGGACCATTGAAGGAAAGCGCCTCCGTGGCCGGAACAGACCGCCCGTTGACGGCTCCCATACGGCGGCGCCCACGGCTTTGACGGCGCCCTGACGGGGCGCCCACGGCCTTGACGGGATCCTTACGGCCCCGGCCCCTACCGGCGAGTACGCCATCGCGCCGGTCGGGGACCCGGCTCACAGCAACCGGAAGCGGAGCCGGCAGATCACCGCGTCCGTCTCCCGCCGTACCGCGTGCGCGACGACCGGGCCCCGCTGGTTCTGCGGCAGCGCCGCTCGTGCCGCTCCCCCACGCCGAAGCCGTCGAAGCCCAGCTCCTCGGCGAGCAGGGTGTTGTAGAGGACCTCGCGGAAACGGTCGTCGGTCGGCTTCCGAAGGCCCGTGAGCGGATCCGGGCGGTGCACGGTCAGAAGATCGCGAGGAACTTCACGACGCCGCCCGCTCGTCGCGGACGTCGTCCGGGTGCGCGAGGCCGAGGTGGTGGCGCAGGGTCGGGCCCTCGTACTCCGCGCGGAACACACCCCGTTCCTGGAGGAGCGGGACGACCTTGTCGGCGAAGGCGTCGAAGCCGGTGGGCGTGATGTGCGGGACGAGGATGAAGCCGTCACTGGCGTCGGCCTGCACGTACTCGTTGATGGTGCGGGCGATCGTCTCCGCCGAACCGATGAAGTTCTGCCGGTTGCCCGTCTCGATGACCAGGTCGCGGATCGACCAGTTGTTCGCGGCGGCGAGCTCGCGCCACTCCCGGGCGGTGGCCAGCGGGTCGCGGTACATGCGGACCTGGGCGCGGCCCTGGGAGATGTGCCGGTCGCTGACGTCCGGGTCGATGTCGGGGAGCGGCCCGTCCGGGTCGTAGGAGGACAGGTCCCGGTTCCAGACGAGTTCCAGGTGCTTGATGGCGGTGGCGCCGCTGACCTGCTGGCGGCGCACCACCTTGGCCAGCTCCTCCGCCTCGGCGTCGGTGTCGGCGAGCGTGAAGGTGGCGGCGGGCAGGATGAGCAGCTGGTCGGGGCGGCGGCCGTACGTGGCGAGGCGGCTCTTGACGTCCGTGTAGAAGGCCTGGCCCTCCTTCAGGGTGGCGTACCGGCTGAAGATCGCGTCCGCGCTCGACGCGGCGAACTCGCGGCCCTCGTCGGAGTCGCCGGCCTGGAAGATCACCGGACGGCCCTGCGGGGAGCGCGGCACGTTGAACTGCCCGTGGATGTCGAAGTGCTGCCCGGTGTGGACGAAGGCGCCCGCCTTCGCGTCCCGCAGGAAGGTGCCGGTCTCCTGGTCGGCGAGGATCTCGTCGCCGCGCCAGGAGTCGAAGAGTTCGTTCGCCGTGGCCAGGAACTCCTTGGCGCGGGAGTAGCGCTCCTCCTGCGGCAGGAACCCGCCGCGGCGGAAGTTCTCACCGGTGAAGGCGTCCCAGGAGGTGACCACGTTCCAGGCGGAGCGGCCGCCGGAGAGGTGATCCAGGCTGGCGAACTGGCGGGCCACCTCGTAGGGCTCGTTGAAGGTGGAGTTGATGGTGCCGGTCAGGCCGAGGTGCTCGGTCACGGCAGCGAGCGCGGCGAGGACGGTGAAGGTGTCGGGTCGGCCCACGACGTCCAAGTCGTAGATCTTCCCGCCCTGTTCCCTGAGCCTGAGTCCCTCGGCGAGGAACAGGAAGTCGAACCTGGCGCGTTCCGCTGTCCGGGCGAAGTGCGCGAAGGAGCTGAACTCGATGTGGCTGCCGGCCCGTGGGTCGCTCCACACGGTGGTGTTGTTGACGCCGGGGAAGTGGGCGGCCAGGTGGATCTGCTTCAGCGGCTTGGTCATGGTCGTGGGCGTCCTTCCGGCTCAGGCGGTGGCTGCGGCTGCGTAGCGGTTGGCGGGGCGGGGCAGGCCCAGCAGGCCGCGCAGGGTGTCGGCCTCGTAGGCGCGGCGGAAGGCACTTCGGCGCTGGAGTTCGGGGACCAGCCCGCGGGTGATCGCCGGGAGGTCGTGGCCGAGGACGGCGGGACGCAGCCGGAAGCCGGTGAGCCCGGCGGCCTGCCACTCGCCGAGCAGATCGGCCAGTTGGGCCGGGGTACCGGTGAAGACGCGGGCGTCGCTGGTGTACGGCTCTCCCGCGAGGGCGTCGAGACGGTCACTGCGGGCGGCGGCCTCGGCCGGGTCGTCGTCGAGGAAGACCACCAGATCACCGAAGACGTGCAGGAGTTCGTCGGCGCGCCCGGCTGCCTTCTGCTCGGCGCGGATCTCCGCGACGATCGCGCGGGCCTGGTCGGCGTCGTGCGGGGTGACGTAGCCGACGTCGGCCGCACGGGCCACCAGGCGGTACGGCACGGTGTCGTGGGCGAGGGCGCTGACCGGTGGCCGGCCCTGCGGCGGGCGGGGCGTGATGGAGGGGCCCTTGACGCTGAAGTGCCTGCCCTGGAACTCGATGTGGTGCAGCTTGTCCCGGTCGACGAAGCGGCCGGTGGCGACGTCCCGGATCTCCGCGTCGTCCTCCCAGCTGTCCCACAGCCGGCGCACGACCTCGACGTAGTCGGCGGCCTCGTCGAAGAGGTCGGTCACCACCTCCTGGGCGGCCGGGCTGTCGTAGGCGTCGATGCGCGGGACGGTACGGCGGCCGAAGTGCGCGCTCTCGTTCGGGCGGGCGGTGACCTGCACCCTGAGGCCCGCCCGGCCGGTGCTGACGTAGTCGAGGGTGGCGATCGCCTTGGAGATGTGGAAGGGCTCCGTGTGGGTGACCACCGTGGTCGGGACCAGGCCTATGTGCCGGGACAGCGGGGCGATGCGGGCCGCGATCAGGACGGCGTCCAGACGGCCGCGCACCTGGTCGGTGCGTTCGTCCGGGTCCAGGAAGTGGGAGGACTGCGGGCCGAGTCCGTCCTCGATGGTCACGAAGTCGAGCAGGCCGCGCTCGGCCTCGGCGGCCAGGTCGGCCCAGTAGGCGGCCGTGAACAGGTCCCGGGGACGGGCCACCGGTTCACGCCAGGAGGCCGGATGCCAGCCGGTGCCGTCCAGGGCGACGGCGAGATGCAGGGAAGAAGAGGGTGTTGAGGACACGAGTGGGTGCCTTCCTGGAAGTCGTGACGAGATCGCCGCCCCTCGCGCAGGGAAGGGCACGGCGGTGACGAGCGCAGCGGGACGGGGTCCCCGCCGACGGCTGGGAAGGTCAGGGGCGACAGAGCGCGCCGGCCACGCGCTGGAGATCTATGTGCGGCCGGGAGTGGAGGCGGACGACGCGGCGCGGGTTCAGGACACGTGGGTGGGGCAGGTGTCGCATGTGCCGCACCCCCGTCCGCCGCGCCGTGGTGCACATTCCGTCGTGCGTCACAACGCCCCGGCTCCGCGGTGTGTTCCTGGCGTCGCGTACCTGGAGGATCCTCGTCCGGCGGCGCAGGGTGAAGCCGATCGACCCGTACGGCCGGATCGCCCGAGTGCCGGCCGCCCAGGCGTGCGGCGGAGTGGCCCCGCCGTGCCGGATGCCCGTGGCGACCGCGCGCACCAGCCGGGCGGCCAGTCCCCGGGCGGCTCGGCCCACCCGTTCCGCGGTGGGAGCACCTCCCGCGCCTTCAGGGCTGTGGGGGAGGGCGTGCGGGCCGGCCAGTGCGGCCCACACCGCGTCGTCCAGGGGGTGTGGGCTCGGGTCGGCCGACGCTGAGGGCATCACCCCACCATGTCTAACAGGCAGTTCAGGAACAGATCATTGCAGCTGCATGAAATCCTGCGGGGCCTGTCCGGCTCCGGTCGGGTCGGCCGACGGGGAAGGGGCTCAGAAGCCGACGGGCGGCGGGCTCTCGGAGCGCTGATGCACCATGTCCGCCGAGATCTGCACCGAAGCGGCGGTCTCCGGGGGCTGAGCAGGGCCGTCATGCAAGACGGCTCGACACGGCACCGTTGGGCGGCAGGAGTTCTTGAGGCGATGCTGGCCGAACCGCGCTCCGGTGAGCTGCCGGGACCCTCGGAGCCGAGGTTCCCACAGATCAGGTCTCCGAGAGCTTCGAGCGATCTCGTCCTGAACCCCACGACAGAGTCCCCGCCCCGCCACTGCCCCACAACGACAGATCTGACGGACCGTCATTGCGGTCAGCATTGAGACGATGTCTTGATTGGCCGAGAGAAGGGGTTAAGCAGGGGCCCGGAGCAGGGTGCTTCCTCCGGGTGATTCGGTCGCATTGTGTCGCCGGCGGCGTGTGAACGATCATGAGGCGGTGAACACGGACTACTGGGCAGTGCTCGCGGACTCAGAGCGGGAGCAGTGGGGGTACGTTCCCCGGCAGACGGTTGGACCGCTGCCCTTCGGGGTCGATCGACATGAAGCGGTCACGCTCATGGCCGGGCATGGCTTCGCTGCCGAGAGCGTGAGATCGAGCGCTGGAACCCGCAGCGCGCCCAGTGGCGGGTCGAGTTCCGGAGGGCTGAGTCGGACAAGCATCGACCTGCCGTGAGGTGCTACTTCATCGAAGGTGTGGGCTTGACCTGCGTACTCATCGATGGGCTGCGTGGTCCCCAGGTCACCTGCGAGGGGATCCGCCTGATCGGCCGTGTGCCGTCAGAGCTGGACGCGGAGATGGAGGCGTGCGCTGTACAGCGGAACCTGGGTATCTGGTACTGCCCTACGGGCGACCTGTGCTGGCCCGACTTGGGACAGGGACCGGCACAGGACCGAGAGCCCGTCAGTCCTTCAACGCCACGAGCACACAGCTGTCCCCCACCTGCCACACCGGCGTGACGCGGCTGAATCCCGCCTGGCGCAGCAGTTCGGCGTGGCGGCACACGGGGAGGTGCCGGTTGCCGCCCCCGCCACCGGACGACGGACGGCTTCGCTCCCGCTGCTCGAACAGGTCGGCCAGCTCGGGGTCCGCGGCCGCCGCCCGCCACCAGGACTCCCAGTCCTCGCTGCCGTGACCTCCCGCCCGCTCGGCCCGGCGGCGTCCCACATGGGCGGTCAGGTCCGAGCAGGACCGCATGTCCGGAGGGAAGTGGTCCCCGTTGACCAGCGCCCCGCCGGGGCGGAGCAGAGCCGCGAGGGAGCGGTAGGTCTCCAGCAGGTCGCGGGCGGGGAGGTAGTGCAGCGCCGTCGTCGAGACGGCGACGTCCAGGCTGCGGGGCAGCTCCAGGGCATCGGCCCAGCCGTCCTCGCCTATCACCGCGTGCACATAGCGGGCGGCGTCCGCGTGGTGGGTGCGCCCCAGCTCCAGCAGTACGGGGTCCATGTCGACCGCGACGATCTCCGCGTCCGGCAGGCGGCGGGCGAGCCGGGCGGACAGGGAACCGGGTCCGCAGCCCAGGTCCAGCAGGAGCGGCCGGGTACGGCCGGCGCAGACGTGCTCCACGACGTCCGAGATCACTGTGAAACGTTCCTCGCGGTCCACCGCGTACCGCTGCTGCTGCCGCTCCCAGCGCTCCACCCACGTCCTGGCCGCATCCATGCTCACGCCCATCCGGTTGCGCCACCTCTTTTCGTCTCTCACCTGTCGGCACCTGCTGCGCAATCTACAGGTGGAAACGATTATCAATAACCATTCACGCCAGGGAGGCGAGAACGGTCAGCAGGCGGTCGATCTCCTCGTCGGTGTTGTAGACGTGCAGGCTCACCCGTACGGATCCGGCCTTGTCGTCCGCGCCCGCCTGGCAGAGGCTGTCGGCCCGGACCATGAAGCCGTGGCTGAAGAGGACGAACCCGAGGTCGTCGGACGGGATGCCGCGGTGCCGGAAGGTGACGATGCCGTGCCGTCGCTGGGCCGCGGGCAGCGCGGAGTCGGCGGCCAGACTGGCGGGGCAGCCGAGGACCTCGTAGGCGTCCAGGCCGCGCAGCCGGTCGGTCAGGCGGGTGGCCAGACGGGTGACGTGGGCCGCGACGCGGTCGACGCCGACCGCGTCCAGCCAGTCGAGGGCGGCCAGCAACGACACGACGCCCACGGTGTTGGGGGTGCCCTGCCAGCCGGAGGGCACCAGGGCGGGTCCGCGGGTGTTGCGCGCCCAGACCGCGCCGGTGCCGGGCAGGGCCAGTGCCTTGTGCCCGGAGAAGACGACGAAGTCCACGTCGAGCGCCGGATCGCCGACCTTGACGGGAAGATGGCCGACACTCTGCGCGGCGTCCAGGCAGATGGGGACGTCAGGGCCCACGGCGGCGCGGAGGCGGTGGACGTTCATGTCCCCGCCGTAGACATGGTGGACATGGGTGGCGGCGACGAAGCGGGTGCGGGGGCCGACGGCGTCGGCGAGGGCACGGTGGTCGTAGTCGCCGGACACCTCCTGGTACGGCAGGGCGCGGACGCGCACCTCGGTGCCGCGCTCCGCGAGCAGGCGCCGGGCTTCGAGCCAGGGTTCGAGGTTGGCCCGGTGGTCGGCGAACGGGACCAGGATCTCGTCGCCGTCGGTGAGGTGCTCCACGAGCCAGTCGCGGGCGACGGTGCGCAGGCCCTCGGTGGTTCCGCTGGTGAAGTGGACGGTGGAGCGGTCCGGTTCCCGGTCGCCGAGGAACTCCTTGACCCGCTCACGGGCCCGTTCGATCAATTCCGTGGTCCGGTTGGCCCAGGGATAGGTGCCGCGGCCCGCGTTGGCGTTCGACGTCGTCAGGTAGGTCTGTACGGCGTCCAGGACGGCCTGTGGCTTCTGCGAGGTCGCCGCACTGTCCAGGTACGCCAGCTCCGGATGCGCCGTGATGATCGGGAACTGCGCCCTCAGCTTCTGCTGCCAGGGCCCGTCTCCGTCATGGGTCGTGCCGTGCACGGTCACTCCCTCGTCAGCGGTGCGCCCGCGTCCCGCCAGGCGACGATGCCACCCGCCAGGCTGCGCACGTCCGGGTGCCCCATGCGGGTCAGCAGCGCGGCGTAGCGCAGCGACTTCTCCCCCACCGGACAGGCCAGCAGCACCGGTGTCCGCCTGCTGAACGGCAGCCCGGTCCGCACCAGTTCCTCGAACATCTCGTCGACGATGTTGACCGAGCCCTCGATGTGCAGGGCGGCGTAGGCGTGCGGGCCGCGCAGGTCGACCACCAGAGGACGGGGATCGCCCTCCGCCGTCCAGCGCCGGGCGTCCTCGACGCCGATGACCCGGGCCTCGGCACGTATCTCGCTGTCGGTGAGCGACGACACCGAGGGCCCGCGCCGTGCTCTGCCCAGCAGCTCCGGTCGGCGCTGACGCACATAGCTCAGGTAGCTCTCGGCACGGTCGCACACGATGAAGACGGCGCTCTGGCGACGGCCGGTGCCCGCCAGCCCGGCGTCGACGGACGCCAGGTGCCGGACCGCTCCCTGATAGGCGGCACCGCCGGTCGGGCCCGACAGCAGCCCGCAGCGGCGGATGAGGGTGACCATTCCGTCGATGGCCTCCTGGGAGGTGACCGACGCGAGGGAGTCGTACGTGGCCGGGTCGAACAGACCGACCTGGTGCACCTCGTCGATGGTGCGGATGCCGGGGATGAAGTCGGACTTGTCGGCGACCAGCCCGAGCACCCGGACCTGCGGATCGTGCTCGCGCAGCACCTGGGCGACACCGGTGGAGGAGCCGGCCGTGCCGACGCAGGCGATGAACCAGTCCGGTGCCTGCCCGTCCAGGTCCTTGACGATCTCCGGCCCGGTCCCGGCCGCGTGTGCCTCGACGTTGCGGGGGTTGAAGTACTGGTCGGTGTGCAGATACCTGCTTCCGGGCTCCGAGAGGGCCTGGTGGAAGCGGGTGAGCGGATCGTCGGTGTCCGTCGGGTCGAGGCACTCGCTCTGCCCCGGGAGTTCCTCGATCTCCGCCCCGAGGAGCAGCAGCAGTTCCTTGATCTCGGGGACGCGCATCCGGTTGGTGACGCTCTTGAACTTCAGCCCGTGCAGGCCGGCCAGCAGGGCGAGGGCCTTGGCCGTGTTGCCGCTGGAGAGTTCCACGACCGTGCCGTCACCGCCGGCCGCCTCCTCCAGGTGCGGGCGGGCCATGTGCCAGGCGGGCCGGTCCTTGACGGACCCGAACGGGTTGAGCATCTCCAGCTTGGCGTACAGGTCGATGTTGCCCAGTCCGTGCACGGACGGATCGATGCGGACCAGCGGTGTGTTGCCGATGGCCTCGGTGATGCTGTCGTATCTCAAGACGGCACTCCCTGCGGGTGTGTGAGCGGCCAGTAGTCCTCGTCCAGGCACCAGTGCCGGGCACCGCCCTCCTCCGTGACCGCCACGGTCCGGGCGACGGGCTGCCGCTGCGCGTGGTGGGCATGGAAGTCCGAGACGTAGCCGGCGGTGTTGACGAAGGCCAGCAGGTCCCCGGCGCGGGGCAGGCGGGGCAGGAAGACCAGCCGCCGGGTGATCAGGTCGGCCTCCAGACAGAGGTTGCCGACGAGATGGACCCCGACCGGTCCGTCGTCCGGCGCCGCGTCCCGGGAGTCACCGCGGGGCAGCAGCACGGGGTCGACGAGGACCCCGTGCTCCTCCAGACTCACGTCCCCGGCGTTCATGCCGAGGCGCACCAGGTGCCGGGTGGGGTCGCCGTCCATGGGCCGCACGTCCAGTACGCGGGCCAGTGACAGTCCGCACTGGTCGACGAGGGCGCGCCCCGGTTCGACGTACAGATCGTTCAGGTGCTCCAGCAGGAGCGTGGCGGGCGGCCGGCCCAGGACCGGGGCGGTACGCGAGAGCAGTTGGTCGAGGTAGCCGGGGCCGGCGACGGGCCGGTGGGCGGGGTACAGGGCCGCCGCGCCGCGTACCGTGCCGCCCTCGTTGCGCAGCCCGTAGCCGTGACCGCGCCACGTCAGGGACGGCCGCGCGCCGAGCACCGCTTCGCTCAGCGCGGTGGTCCACCGCTCCCACTCGCCCGCCTCGGCGACGTAACCGACTCCGAACCCCCCGCCGATGTCGACGACGCGCGGCGCCAGACCCCGCGCCCGGCACTCGTCCATCGCCAGCACGCACCGCTCCAGCGCCCGGGCCTTCTCCTCCAGCCCGGTGGTGTCCAGGTGGTACGCCAGACCGGTCAGTGCGACGGCGTCCTGATGCCGCTCCAGCGCCGCCCACAGCTCATCGGCCTCGGCGAGAGGCGTACCGAAGCGGCTGCGGCGCGACAGCACCCGCGTGCCGGCACCGCCGTGCCCGGTGTCCGACTCGAACCCCGACAGACGCGCCAGCACGTCCACCCTGCCCAGTCCGTACGTCCGGACGAGCTGCGCCAGTAGCTCCAGCTCGCCGACCGAGTCCAGGTTGACCGTCGCCCCCACCCGGGCCGCCAGCCACAGGAACTCCCGGTCCTTGGGACCGGTGGCCATCACCCGGTCCCCCGTGAACCCACAGCTCAGCGCATGCCGTAGCTCCTCCAGAGAGGCCACGTCGATGCCGACGCCAGCAGGGTCACAGGCGGCCAGCCTCCGCACCAGGGCACTGGAACGATTCGCCTTGTGCGCGAAGTACACCCGGCCGACGAGGTGATGGCGGCGGTAGACGGACCGGAAACGTTCGGCGTTCTCGGCGACGACCTCCGGAAGCAGCACATTGAGCGGCGAGCCCAGTACGTCGACCAGCGAGTGCAGGAACGGCACGTCCCCCAGCAGCGAGGCCAGCGGCGGATCCACCCGCGGCCTCAGATACAAGGGCGCGTCCTTCACGAAGTACCCTCCCCACGTCAGCCGGCCGTCGATCCGTCGTCACGACGACCGCTCCGGAGTAGTCGTTTCCAGCTACACGCGCTGCTAAGCGCAAGCTGGTGCTTCACGAAGGACGTGGTCGGTGACCGTAGCGACCTGTCCGCCTGGCCCAGTCGCCTCGCGTCGCGGCGTGTCGGCTCGTTCGACGGTCCAGCCGAAGGACGGCAGGGCGAGTCCGGCGTACACCTCGTCCGGGGTGGGGAAGTACGTGTCCTGGTCCTGGTTCCATGTCCACGGGCATCTCGCGCACGTCGGTGCCGCCGACGCGGACCGATCCGGCGTCCACGTCGAATAAACGGGCGATGAGCCGGACCAAGGTGGTCTTGCCGGCACCGGACGCGCCGACCACCGCGGTCATGGTGCGCGGCGGGATGGCGAGGACCACGGTGGCGGGGGTGACGACACCGATGACGACGGGGGTGAGCCGGTGGGCGAAGACGTTGGTGACCGTGAAGGTGCCGGTGGTGGCGGAGCGCGCGACACGGCCGACCTTCTCGGAGGAGAACCAGCCCAGCGGCAGCCGGACCAGGTGGTCGCCGAGCCGGTCGTGCAGCGTGGTGAGGGTGGCGACGGCCAGTCCGAAGCCCCGCATGGCCTGCTGGTAGCGGGCCACGCAGGTGGCCACGACGAGGACCTCGAGGTGCCGCAGGGCCCCGGCGGTGTCGCCGTCGAAGACCGAGCGCAGCACGGGGACGAGGAAGGCCACGGCGATGCCTTCGAGGACCGCGTAGGCGACCAGCCAGGCGCAGTAGCGGCACAGGGCGCCCCGGTGGCCGGGCCCCAGGACGGTGGCCAGGTGGCGGATCATCGAGCGGTCTCCTCGTTCGGCTCGGTCGGCTCGGTCGGCTCGGTCGGCTCGGTCGGCTCGGTCGGCTCGGTGCGCTCGGAGTCCGGCGTGTCTGCGGGGCGGTGGGCCGCCCACATGCGGGCGTAGCGGCCCTCGGTGGCGAGCAGTTCGGTGTGGGTGCCCTGTTCGAGGACCCGGCCCGCGTCGAGGACGACGATGTCGCCGGCGCCGGTGATGGTGGACAGGCGGTGGGCGACCACGAGAACGGTCCGGCCCCGCACCAGGGTGGACAGGGCGTCCTGGATCTCCGCCTCGGACTCCGGGTCGGCGAAGGCGGTGGCCTCGTCGAGGACGAGGACGGGTGCGTCGGCGAGCAGGGCGCGGGCGATGGTCAGGCGCTGCGCTTCGCCGCCGGAGAACCGGGCGTCCTCGTCGACGACCGAGTCGTAGCCGCGCGGCAGTCGCGTGATGCGCTCGTGGATGCGGCGGCGGTCGCGGCGGCGACGAGCTCGTCGTCGGTGGCGTCGGGACGGCCCAGGCGCAGGTTGTCGGCGACCGTGCCGTGCAGCAGCTGCACGTCCTGGAACACGAATCCGACGTGCCGGTACAGCTCCCCGGGTGCGATGTCGCGGACGTCGACGCCGCCGATACGGACCACGGCGGCGTCCCCGTCGTGGAACCTGGGCACGAGAGCGGCGAGGGTGGACTTGCCCGCGCCGGACCCGCCGACCAGGGCGGTGACGCTCCCGGCCCGGCAGGTCAGGTCGACGCCGTGGAGCACGGGCCGGCCGGGGTCGTAGCCGAAGACGACCCCGTCGAGCACGACGTCGTTGCCGTTCGGCTTCTGCGGCCGGTCGGTGACGGGGAGTTCGGGGACGTCCAGCAGCGCGGTGATGCGTCCGGCGGCGGCCACGGCCTTGCGCTGCACACGCCTGACCGCTCAGCGTCGAGCCGCCGGAGGGCCGACGATCGAACTCGCCCGTGAGAACGACGTCCTGCAGCAATACAGCGAGGCACTCGGGCGCCCCGGTATCTCACTGGCGATGCTCCTGACAGAGCTGGGACGAAGGTGGCTTCCCGCCCGCGGGCTGGACTTCGACACCATCAAGACCTCCGCGGATGTGCCCCTGACCGACCAGGGCACCGACGCCGGCGGCGGATCACCACTTTCCACCGGCGGCGTCTCGGCTCGCTCATCACCCATGGACTGAGCGGAGTGTGAGTCCGGTGGCTGCGGGGCATCCGGCGATGACGGCGCCCAGCACGAGCGGTGCGTCGAGCTGGTGGTGGGCGGCGGTCAGCAGGTCGCGGTAGTCGGCCCAGTTCAGGCTGCGCCGGCCACTCCGCTCATGGTCGACGTGCCGCTCGGGCCGGGGAACCTGTAGCAGGCCAGAGCGGCAAGGGAGAAGCGCCGCTGGGACCGCCCCCGCATCCGGACGACCGGGCTGTGCCCGCGTGCCCGCGCTTGGCCATCCGGTGACTCAGGAGGAAACGGTCCGCCCCTCTGGCTTCCGGCTCACTTGTCCGGCTGTGTCCACATCACCCTGACCCGGTCGGCGGCGATGTCGAACCCGAGCAGCGGCTCCGTACCGCCGCCCTCGGGGAAAAGCAGGACCGACTTGCCCAGCCGTCGCCCCATCACCGTGAGGAACCCGCACAGGACATCCAGCCGCTCCTGTCCCTGGAGTTCCCGGAGGTCAACGTCGAAATCGATCTGCTCGTCCCCGAGGAAGCGGAAGATCGCACAGACTCCGGGATACGGCCACACTCTCAGGCTCGGGCACTCGGCGCCGGCCGGGCGGGACAGCACGGCCTCGGCTCGGGGCAGCGGCAGCACCGCGTCGCCCTCGGCGTACTCGGAGACCCAGCCCTCTTCCTCGATCAGGTCGAGCACGACCTGCCAGTCCGCCGCTGTCGTCTCCTCGACGAACACGTCGGGGAGGCAGCCCCCATCGGCTGGATCGAGCAGCCACGCGACCTGGTCGTCCCACAGCAGATAAGCCACCCGGCCATCTTGCCCTCCGAGACACGCCGGGCCGCATGCTCCTGTGGAACCGGCACCCAACCAGTGTCTTGATGCGCTCCGGGATCCAGGTCCGGTCCGGCCGGCCGTGCGCGACCGGGCTCCCGGGCCGATTCCCGTGCCGGCACCGCGACCAGGTCCTCACTGAGCTTGGTCCGGGCGGCCGAGCCCTTGGAGTGCAAGGTCGGCGGTCCACCGCCCGGCCAGGCACGGCGCCGGCGCTGCACCGAGGGCACACTGACCCGCAACTGCTCGGCCACCAGCGCGTTGTCCCGCCCGGCCGCGAACAACTCCCCCGCCTCCAGGCGCAGCCTCTCGCGGAAGGCCCGCCGCTCAGCAGTCAGGCCACCGCCGCGGATACCTCATGGTTCGGGCATACCGCAGCCCTCATCGGCCGTCTGCCCCCGACGACATCACGCCCACGATCTCAGCGACCGGCGATGCGTCAGGCATGGAGCACCCGAGCGCCAGCCGCTTCTCGGACGGCCTGAGCAGCTTCAAGGCAGGAACCGCCCTTTCCCCGGTGACGACCGGCTCGCCGACCACGACGGCGTGCGACCGGCACGTCACCTGCCCCTCGCGTTCGCCCAGGTCACCGCAGCCCACCGCGGCCTCAAGCACGACCCCTCGCCCCGTCCTCGGACGGGCTCGGAACACCAGCAGGTCGTAATGACATCCATTTTCATGTACCGTCTACCTCGCTCACCGTCACACCGGAGGTCCACATGGCCGTACCCAAACGCAAAATGTCGCGCAGCAACACCCGGCACCGTCGCGCGCAATGGAAGGCGACGACGCCTCAGCTCGTGACGGTCACGGTGGACGGGGTTCCGTACCGCGTCCCCCAGCGGCTGGCCAAGGCGTACGAGCGTGGCCTGCTCCACCCCGAGGACTGACACCGCATGACCCACGTCCCCTCGGCGCGCCTTCCCGTCACTGTTCTGTCGGGGTTCCTCGGTGCCGGCAAGACCACCCTGCTCAACCATGTCCTCGGAAACCGAGAGGGCCTGCGCGTCGCTGTCATCGTCAACGACATGAGCGAGGTCAACATCGACGCCGCCCTGGTGCGCGGCGGCGAGGCAGCGCTGTCGCGCACCGAGGAACGCCTGGTCGAGATGACCAACGGATGCATCTGCTGCACCCTGCGCGACGATCTGCTGGAAGAGGTGGACCGGCTGGCGCGCGAGGGGCGTTTCGACTACCTCCTCATCGAGTCCTCCGGCATCTCCGAGCCCATGCCGGTGGCCGCCACCTTCTCCTTCGCCCGTGACGACGGCGCCACCCTCGGCGAACTGGCCCGGCTGGACACGATGGTCACGGTGGTGGACGCCGCCAACTTCCTGCCCGAGCTGGCCGGAGGTGACGAGTTGGCCGAACGGGGCCTGGATCAGTACGAGGACGACGAACGCACGGTCAGCGACCTGTTGATCGACCAGATCGAGTTCGCCGATGTCATCGTCCTCAACAAGCTCGATCTCGTAGACGCCGCGTCCGCCGGCCGGCTGCGATCCGCCTTGGCGCGGCTCAACCCCGCCGCCCGCGTGGTGCCGGCCGTGCGGGGCCGTGTACCGGTCGGCGAGGTCCTGGGCACCGGCCGCTTCGATCTGGAGCGAGCGCAGCAGGCCCCGGGCTGGGTCAGGGAACTCAATGGTGACCATGTTCCCGAGACGGAGGAGTACGGCATCTCCTCGACCGTCTTCCGCTCCGGAACGTCCTTCCACCCCGGGCGACTGTGGACGTTCGTGACCGAGGCCCTCGACAGCGGAGCCTACGGACAGGTGCTCAGGTCCAAGGGCTTCTTCACGCTGGCCAGTCGCCCTCACATAACGGGGCTGTGGTTCCAGGCCGGATCGGTGGCACGCTTCGAGCCCTCGTCCGCGCGTGACGTCGACAGCCCTTTCGCCCAGGAACTCGTGTTCATCGGCACCGACCTGAACGCCGAGTCTCTGCGGGCGGCCCTGACCGACTGCCTCATGAGGGAAGACGAGCGGCACCCCCGCTCCGACCCTTTCCCCGCCTGGGACACCTACGGCCTCGACGAGGTCTGCGCGCACGAACACGAGCCCCTCACCGCCATGACGGGGCGCTGAGACTCCGGGCCGGACGGTGGTCGCAGCCACGGCGCCGTCCGGCCCGGTACACGATCCGCGTCAGGGAGGCCACCATGGACAGGGAGCAGCCGAACCTGGGGACGGTCCAGGAGACTCTCCTCATTCCGCTGTACGCACGCGCGATGGAGAACCGCAAGGAATTCCCCATACTGCGCGACGCCCGGGCCGAGGAGATCGTCGCCGCGATCGAGTACGACTTCGCGCGCTTCGACGGTCTTCCCAGCCTCACCGGCGCGATGTTGCGCACCGTGCTCTTCGACCGGTGGGTGGCCGACTTCCTGGCCGCACATCCCGACGGAACCGTGGTCGAGATCGGCACCGGACTGAACACACGCTAGAACGCCTCGACAACGGCCGGGCCAGGTGGTTCGACCTCGACCTGCCCGACGTGATCACCCTGCGCGGGAACTTCTTCGCGGACACTGCGCGGCGGACGATGATCGCGGCCTCGGTGACGGACGAGGCATGGGCCGCCGAGGTCGCCTCTCGGACCGACGGGCCGTACCTGTTCGTCGCGGAGGCCGTACTGCCCTATCTGCACGAACCCGATGTCCGACGAGTCTTCGACCTCCTCTCCGACCGCTTCCAGGGTTCGCTGCTGGCGCTCGACACCGCCGGTCCCGGCTTCTTCGACACCCAGGAACAGCACGACGCCCTCAGCAAGGTCGCGGCCCGTATGCACTGGTACTGCCCCGACCCGGCCGGGCCGGCCGCCTGACGGCCGGGCGTCCGCGTACTGGCGTCGCACACCCTCACGAGCCTTCCTCGCACCCTGGTCGACGAACTACCGGTCCCCTACCGAGAGATGCTGTCCGTGCTGGCCGCGCAGCGGCTCCCTCGGGCCGAGGGGTACCGGCTCAACCTCCTGCGCCTGCCCTGACGACACCATGACAGCCCCGGACCCGCGGCACTCCGCCCCCGTTCGAGGATCGCCTTGCGCTTCTCGTTCTGCGCGATTCTGCTCTTCTTGCCCGTCAGGCCTTCCCTCCCCGGGCTCGAATGCGGGCCACGGCGGCCTCGATGCCGATGCTGTCGACGGTACTGATCGCCTTCGCGCTGAGCGTCAGCCGGACATACCGGCCCTCGCTCGGCAGCCAGTACGCGCCGGAGGACCTCTGCTGCGCTGCCGCCCGGAGCCGCGGGCGGTTCTGGCTCGCCGACCGCCCCGACACCCTGCTCGCCTGGGACACCGCCGGCGGAGCCCTGTGCGTGGAGGACGCCGGCCCCTGGCTGGCTTCCCTGCCCGACGCCGCCTGGGACCTGGTCCCGCCCGTGCGCCGGGCCACAGCCGCACTGGACTGGCACCCGGAGCGCGGCGACCGCTGCCGGCACCTCGTGTTCACCTCGCCCGGACTCGATCGCGACGGGCTCGCACGACTCCTCCATCTCTGCCTGCTCACCGATGCCGAGTACCCAGGACCCCGAGGTGTGGAAGCGCCTGCCGACCGCGTTCGCCCCCTTCTCGACCCGGTCGTCCAGACCTGGACCACGCATCGGCCCGGCCGCCCACCCATCACGCAAGGAGCACCCATGGCTCCCCGCCAAGGCCCCCGCAAGCCGCCGAAGTCCCGCCCCAACCCGCTGGACGCAGCCGGGATCACCTACATCGGCTACAAGGACACCGATCTGCCGCGGAGCTTCATCTCCGATCGCGGCAGAATCCGCAGCCGCCGGGTCACCCGCGTGCCTTCGGTGTCTGGCGGGCAGCGCCATCTCGCGGGCGTTCTTGATCGCTTCGGCGAGCTGCCGCTGCTGGGCCGTGAGGTGAGGACCGTTCCCGCCGCCGGCAGCGCCGCGCGAGCGGTACGTGGCGGTGTGCCCTCGCCGCCGCGACCGGAAGGCCGCGGCGGCGAGGGCACGGAGGTGGGGTCAGTGTCCGGCGACGACGCCCGACAGCTCGTTGGTGCTCTCCGGCAGGGTGACGGAGGTGATCTTCTTCCCCGTCTCCAGGTCGATGGCGTGCAGGGCCTTCTTGCTGGGTTCGGAGACGTACGCGGTGTGGTCGCGGACGAAGAGGGTGGGCCGGGCCTGCTGCCAGTCCAGCGGCTCCTGCCACTCGCCCACGGCGGGGATCTCCTTCTCGGCCTTTCCGGTGTTCTGGTCGATGACGTGGATGGCGCCGTCGGTGCCGAGGACCAGGGCCTCGCCGTGCGGGCCGCGGGCCAGTGAGCGGAAGGAGTAGCTGGTGCCCAGGTCCACCAGGCGCAGCTTCTTCTTCTCGGTGTCGATGAGGGAGATACGGGTGGGCCGCTCCAGCTCGGCCTCGGGGTCGGTCTTGTAGTCGCCCAGGAGGATGGGCGAGGTGTCGCTGCCGGCCTGGTTGCCGATGCGGCCGTAGTCGTCGGGGGCGTCGATCTTGGTGAACTTGCCGTCCTCGTAGATCAGGATGCCGTCCTCGCAGCCGACGGCGATGGCCTCGTTCTTGGCGGCCGCCTCACCATGGACGCCGGGGCAGTTCTCGTTGCGCGCGATCTCCTTGTTGTTCTCGTCCAGCACCAGCGCGCCGGTGCGCTTCTCCTCGGTGCCCAGGGTGCTGAGGAGTTCGCCGTTGGCCAGTTCGATGGCGACACCGTGGTGTGCCTCGGCGGAGGTGTAAGTGCGTCCTTCCGGCTTCTTGCCGCTGCTCAGGTCGGCGGGGTCGAAGACGTTGACCTCTCCGGTGCCGTCGGTGAAGAGCACGGTCTTGCCCGCATGACGTACGACGTGGCCGGGCTTGGCGCCCTTGTACTCGATGTCGGTGAGGATCTGCTCCGTGGCGTTCAGGACACGGAAGCCGCTGTCGGTGGAGACGACGACGTGGTCCTCGTCCCCCGCGGGGTTGACCCGGTTGAAGCCGGGAAGCTCGATGGTCTTGGCCGGCTTCAGGCTCTCGCCGTCCAGGATGTACATGCCGCCGTCGAAGGTGGCGACCAGCGGGTCCTTGACCGCCGCGGCGGGCGTGGCGCTCGCGGTGCCGTCGGACTTGGCGTCGGCGGAGGAGGAGTCCTCGCCTCCGCAGGCGGTCAGAACCGTGGACACCGCCAGGGCGAGTGCCGTGCCCGTGAGAGCTCTGTTGCGTATGGACTTGTTCATCGGTGTGTTCCTTTCCGCGCCGCTCGACAGCGGTATGGCGGTATGGGGGTGTGACGTGCCGGCCCGTCGGCCGGTGTGCCGGGAGATCCGGAGAGTCAGTCGCCGGCCAGGCCATCGACCATGGCCGTGGTGTTGGCGCGCATCATCCGCAGATAGGTGTCGGCGCCCTCGCCCTCGGCGGTCAGCGACTCCGAGTAGAGCTCGACGACCCGGACCTGGCCGCCCATCTCGGTACGCAGTACCTCGGCGAGCCGTTCGGGCTGGGAGGAGTCGGCGAAGACGGTGCGTACGCCTGCCGTCTCCATCGCCTCGGTGAGTGAGCGGAGGTCCGAGGAGCTGGGTGAGGCCAGTGTGGTGCCGCTGGGGATGACCGCGCCGATCACCTGGAAGCCGAAGCGGTCGGCGAGGTAACCGAAGACATGGTGGTTGGTGACCAAGGCCCGCTTGTCCTCGGGGACGCGGCCGAAGGACTTCTCCATCCAGGCGGCGAGGTCCGTGAGTTCTTCGGCGTAGCGGTCGGCGTTGCCGCGTACCGTGTCGGCGTCCACGCCGTCGACATGCTCGATGACCTGGTCGGCTATCAAGGCGGTGGCCTTGCGCACCCGGTCGGGGTCGGTCCAGAAGTGCGGGTCGGGCTGTCCTGTCTCGCCCTCGGGACCCCCGTCGTCGGCCGCATGGAAGGTGAGCGGGTCGGCCGCCTCGCCGGCCGCGAAGGTGGCGACCCCGGACTCGCGGGCGGCGTCCACGTGCCGCAGTACGTTCTCCTCCAGGCCCAGGCCGTTGTAGACGACCAGATCGGCCCGTTCCAGCTCGGCGGCCTGCACCGCCGAGAGGCCGAACGAATGCGGGTCCGCGTTGGGCTTCATCAGGACGGTGACGTCGGCCTCGTCACCGACGATCTCCCGGGTGACGTCGCCGAGGATGTTGGTCGTGACAACGATGCCGGGCTGGTCGTCGTCGGTGGTGCAGGCGGTGGCGGTGGCGGCCGTGACAAGGGCGAGCAGGCCCACGATCAGGCTGCGCAGGCGGGCGATGCCCACCCTCGCGCGCTGCTTCGCCTCGGTCCGGCTCATCGTCCGGTCTCCGCCATGAGGGCCGGCTTGACGTCCAGGTCGAACGAGCGCGCGATGCGCAGGCCGTCGTTGTAGTCGATTTCGTACACCTTCTTGCCCTCGGGGTCGTTCACGTAGGCGCGGCTGCGGTCGACCTCGATGACGGGGGCGCTGCCGTCGGTGCCGGCCCGCTCTCCTCCCGTCAGGAGCGGCTCGGTCCGCGCGGTCTGCTTTCCGGTGGCGATGTCATAGCCGTGCAGCGAGCCGTCGGTCTCCAGGACGAGCAGTGGAGAGCCTTCTCCTGCCGTGTTGGCCGCGACGACCGGTCCGGTGTCCACCCGGGTCCAGGTCCGCTCGGTGACGTCGAGGACCCATACGGCGTCGTCTCCGGCCGGGGCGGTGAGGGTGCCGCTGCCGGGTCGCTGGCGGAAGGCGGTGGCCCGTTCCTTCGCCGGGACATCCTTTCCGTAGGGGATCTCCTCGGCGGTGAAGGCGCCGCCCTCCGCACGGACGAGCAGGGCGCCGCCGGCACAGCCCAGGATCACGCCGCGCCGGGTGACGGCGTCTCCTCTCGGCTCCGCGCACTCCACGCCCGGGGAGGCGACGCGCTCACCCTCGCGGTCGAGGACGACGAGCTCGGTGGTGCCGCCCTCGTCCGCGAAGGCGAGCAGGTGCTCCTCGTACGGCACGACGGCGCCGGTGTAGGTGCCCGGCAACGTCCGGGGGGATGCGATCCCTCCCTTCTCCAGCTTGCTCCGGTCGTAGAGGAGGGTGCGCCCGTCCTCGTCGGTCACCGCGGTCACGACGACGTCGCTGCGCACCTGTGCCCGGCTGCCCACGGGAAGCTCACCCACGTCGCGTATCGCGGCGCTGTAGTAGTGCACGTGGTCCCCGTGGTCCACCATCCAGGCGCCGCTGTCGAGCACATGGGTGCCGCCGGGGGCGTGGAAGTAGCCGAACCTGCCGTCCGTCCCCAGCTGGACGGCACCCTTCACCTGGGCTGTCTCGTGCACCTTGCCGGTGATGAGGTCGAGAACCCTGCTGTCTCCGCTGTCGGGGTCGTTCAGGAGGAGCCGGGACTGCTGCTCGGCTGCCTCCTGTGCTCCCTCGACGTACCCGTGCGGGGTGGCGGAGGGAGAACTCGCCGCGGGGCGGACGTCGTTGCCCTTGTCTCCCGCGCAGCTGGTGGTGAGCAGTGCGGTGAGCACCAGTGCGGCCGAAGCCCACGGAGTGACTTTTCTGCGGACGGTCATGACGATCGCCTCAGGCTTCTTTCAGTTGACTTCGAGTACGGGGGCCGGGGCGTGGGCGTGGCGCGTACGGCGGTACCGCAGCCCGGACAGCACGTGGGAGAGGAAGAACAGGCTCACCGCGAGGGCCGCGACGGTCGCGCCGGCGGCGGTGCTCAGATGCCAGGACAGCAGCAGGCCACCGAAGGTGGCGGAGGCGCCGAGCAGGGCGGCGAGCGCCATGACCCCGCGCACGCTGCGGGCCCAGGGCAGAGCGGCCGCCGGCGGTGCGATGAGCAGTCCGAGGACGAGCAGCGTTCCCACGATGTGGAAGGAGGCGACGATCGCCAGACCGAGCAGGCCGAGCAGCACGGCGTGGGCCAGGCGCGGCCGCAGCCCCAGGGTATGGGCCTTGCGCGAGTCGAACGCCAGGGCCAGGAAGGCGCGGTGGCCGAGGACCGACACCACCAGTGCCGCGAGCAGCGCCCCCGCGAGCACGAGGAGGTCCTGCTGCCTGACGGCGAGGACGTCACCGAAGAGAAAGCCGGTCAGGTCGACCGCGAAGGACTGCGAGCGCGACACGATGATCACTCCGAGCGAGAGCATGCCGACGAACAGCAGCCCGATGCCGGTGTCCTGGGACAGCCTCGGTGTACGGCCGAGCGCGGTGACGCCGGCCGTCATGACGGCGGCACTGACCACCGCGCCCACCATCAGGTTCCCGCCGAGCAGCGCGGCCAGCGCGACGCCCGGCAGCAACCCGTGGGACATGGCGTCACCGAGGAAGGCCATCCCCCTCAGCACCACCCAGGTGCCCGCCGGCGCGCAGATCGCGGACACGAGTATCCCGGCCCACAGGGCTCGTTGTACGAAGGTCACCTCGAAGGGGGCCGTCAGCCATTCCATGCCGAGGACACTACAATGAAAATCATGTTCAATACACCCCCGCCCTCGCCCACCCCACCCCCGCAGCGGACTGCTCACGTCCGTTTCTCCGGGTTGTGCGCCGGCTATCCAGGCCGTTCCGTCCTTCGTCAAGTGACCGCGGAAATACCCGAGTTGGCCACAACGGTGCTCGTCGGACCGAACGGCAGCGGCAAGTCGACCCTGCTCGGTGTTCTCGCCGGTGTGATCCGTCCGACATCCGGCGATCTCCACCGCGCCGGGGACCGGCCACCCGCGTTCGTACCGCAGCGCGGAGCCGTCGGCGACACCCTGCCGCTCACCGTCCGGCAGACCGTGGAGATGGGGCGCTGGGGCGAACGCGGTCCGTGGCGCCGGCTGACCCGCCGGGACCACGCGACCGTGGACGCGGCGCTCGACCGGCTCGACATCCGGGACCTCGCCTCACGTCAACTGGGCGAACTGTCGGGTGGGCAGCGACAACGCGCGCTCATCGCGCAGGGGTTGGCGCAGGAGTCGGACCTGCTGCTGCTCGACGAGCCGACCACAGGACTGGATCCGGAGGCGAGGGAGCGGATCGGGGCGCTGCTGACGGCACTCGTCGCCGACGGGGTGACGGTCGTCCAGGCCACGCACGACCTGGAGGTCGCGCGCGCGGCGGACGCATGCCTTCTGCTCCAGGACGGCCGCCTCGCCGCACAGGGGCATCCGGACCAAGTCCTCACCACGTCGGCGCCGGCCCGCGTCTGGCAACCACTCTGAGGAGCGGCCCCGACCGCGACCGCCCTGCCGGGAGCGCCGGCCGGTACGGGGCCGAGGTGCTCGCCCGGTGCGGCGTCATCGGACCCGAGCGGACCGCAGGCCCGGCTCCGACCGCCGGAGCTCTCCGGCCTGGGACCCGCACGTGATCGACGCGGATGCCGACTTGTCTCGCGGCGAGCGAGGAGGAGGACGCAGCCCGAGAGTGGACCGGCCGCCGTCGGTGGCGTCGAAGTGACGGCGTCGGTGGGGTGTGCCTCCGATGTCGACGACGACGTCGAAGCCGGCCGGTGCCGTCCTCAGTCCGTCGACCACCTCCGTGGCCTTCTTCCTCAGCTTTCGGTGTGCATGAGGCTCTGGATGCCGAGCGGGTGCGCGGAACCGCGCCCAGGAGTCCTCCCTGTGGTTCTCCACCGCCCGGCCAACAGCGGGATCAGGAGCGTCTCCTGGACTGTACCCAGGCGCACCGCTCGGGGTTCTGTCACGGTTGTCTCCGTCAGTGAGCGGGTTCCGGAGCGGTGTGCGCGTCGACGTCGCCCCCGCGTCGCCGCGCCCGGGCGAGCAGCCCGTGCCGGGGTGCCAGGCACCAGGTCACGGTGAACAGCAGGGTCAGGACGCAGACGATGGAGCCGCCGGCGGCGAGGTCGTAGGCGTACGACACGTACAGCCCGGCCAGTGCGCCCGTGCCGCCGAGCAGGGAGGCCAGCAGGGTCATCGCCCAGAGCCGTTCGGTGAGCATGCGGGCCGCCGCGGCCGGGGTGATGAGCAGGGAGAGGACGAGGATGTTGCCGACCGCCTCCAGGGACATGACGATCGTGGCGGTGACGACGGCGTAGAGGATGAGGTCGAGCCGCATGACGGGGAGTCCGGCCGCCCGGGCCGTCTCGCGGTCGAGGCTGACGGCGACCAGCTCCTTGCTGAGCAGCAGGACGACCGTCACCAGGACCGCGCCGAGGCCCGCCGCTGTCCACACGTCCTCGGGGCCGACCGCGAGCACCTGTCCGAACAGGAACGAGGACAGGTCGGTGGACCAGCTGTCCTGCGTGGACACCAGGACGATGCCGAGGCCGAACGCGCAGGAGAAGAACACGCCGATGACGGTGTCCTCCTTCAGGCGCCGGTTCTGGGAGACGAGCGCGATGAGGAGGGAGGTGGTCAGGCCGGCGAGCGCGCCGCCCAGGAGCAGGTTGCCCTGGAAGGCGTAGGCGAGGGCGACCCCCGGGAACGCCGAGTGGGACACGGCCTCGCCGATGAACGCCATCCCGCGCAGCACGACGTACACGCCGACGACCCCGCACACCAGCCCGGTGATCACGGCGACGGCGAACGCCCGCCGCATGAAGGGCAGCTGCCAGGGGTCCGTGAGGAATTCCAGGAACGTCACGCGGCGGCTCCGATCGCGGTGTCCAGGCCGAAGGCGCGCAGCATCTGCTCCGGATCGGCGAGCAGCCCGGGGCCGCCCTCGGCGACGACCGTGCGGTTGAGCAGCGCCACCCGCGTGCAGGTGCGGGCGGCGGCCGCCAGATCGTGGGTGGTCATCAGCAGCGCCCTGCCCTCGGCGGCAAGGCGGCCGAAGAGGTCGTTCAGCAGTTCCTGGGTGGGCACGTCCACGCCGGTGAACGGCTCGTCCAGGAGCAGCAGCCGGGGGTCACAGGCCAGTGCGCGGGCCACAAGCACCCGCTGCCGCTGCCCGCCCGACAGCTCCCCGATCGGGCGGCGGCGCAGCTCGGCGAGGCCGACCAGCTCCAGTGCCTCGTCGACGGCCGCCCGGTCGGCGGGCCGCGCCCGGCGCAGCCAGCCGATGGAGCGGGTACGGCCGGACAGCACGGCCCCCGCGATGTCGACGGGGAAGTCCCAGGCGAACTCGTGGCGTTGCGGGACGTAACCGATGAGGTGCCGGGCGCGGGCCGGGGGCAGGCCGTCGATCAGCACATCGCCGCCCGCGAGCGGGACCAGGCCGAGCACGGCGCGCAGCAGGGTCGTCTTGCCCGCCCCGTTCGGGCCGAGCAGGCCCAGCAGATCGCCCCGGTGCACGGTCAGCCGCGCGTCCTGGACGGCGGGTCTGCCGCCGAGGAGCACGTGCACGTCACGCGCCCGCAGCAGTGGCTCGGAGGCGTTCACGTGGCGGTCCTCCCGGCGGTGCGGCCGCGGCGCTTGCGGGTGCCGGCGACGAAGGCGGTCCCGAGCGCGGCGAGTACGGCGGCCGTCCCGCCCACCAGTACCGCGTTCCCGGCGCCGGTCGAGGCCATGGAGCCGCCGCCGTCACCGTCGGAGGAGTCTCCGGCGGCCGGGGAGGTGTCGTCGCCGGATGCTCCGGTGCCGGACGAGCCGCCGTTCGCTCCGCCGGCTCCGTCGTCACCCGTTCCGGAGGAGGAGCCGTCGCCGGATCCGTTGCCCGGCTTCACGGCGTTCGGGTCCTCGTCGCCGACCACGAACGCCACGGTCTCGGTGTCGCTGACCGCCGTGCCGTCGGCGAGCTCGCCGCTCATCTTGAACGTGAGCCGGTACGTCCCCTCCTCGGTGAACGCCCAGCCGCCGTGCGCGTGTGTGTTCGCCGGGATGTCGAAGGCGTCCGGGACCCCGTCCTTGCTGTTGAACAGGACGGTCGCGCCCGACATGGCGTCGTAGGTGTAGAGCGCGGCGGTGCCGGGGCCCTCGACTTCGGTGAGGGAGAAGGTGACTCCGCCCTTGGTGGCTCCCGCCTGGATGTTGTCGGTGGACCAGCCGGGCCACAGCAGTCCGTCCTGCTGCACCTGGTCGAGCAGCCACACGGGGTCCCCGGCCTCGCCGAGGAAGGTGAAGTCGTCGCTGTCCGGAAGGGTGTTCCTGGCGGCGGGCTTGACGTGCAGGACCACGGAGGAGGGTTCGCGCCAGGTGGTCTTCCCGGAGACCGTGCCGTCCTTGATGTGGATCTGCATCGTGCGGTCCACGACGCGGGCGGCGATGTCGATGTGGCCCTCGTCGATGACCTTCGGCGTCGACACGACCGTCTCGGCCTTCGCGGCGGCCGGTGCGGAGAGCTTCGCGGCGGCGGGTGCGGAGGACACGGTCGGGGCCGCCGCCCCGGCGACCGGGGCGATGAGCTGCGGCGGCTCGGCCGACGGGTCCGTGCGGGGGACGGCCGCGGGCGGGACCTCGGCAGCGCCGCCCGGCGCTGCGTCGGCCTCACCGGCGGCTTCCTCCCCGACCAGCACCGTGTGGACGGACCCGATGGACAGCTCCCGCCCGTCGAGCGTCCTGGCCTCGGCGGTGAAGACGGCCTGGTAGGTGCCCTCGGCGGTGAACTCCCACCGTGTGGCGCCCTTCTGACCCGCGGGCAGTTCGTAGCCGTCGGGCAGTCCGTCCGCGCTGTCGAAGAGGAGCGAGCTCGTCCCACCGTCGCCGTCCCGCGCGTACACCTTCAGGTCGCCCGGTCCGTCGAGCCCGGTCAGCGACCACCGCACGGTGTCCCGGTCCACGGTGCCCTCGGGCACCCCGGTGGTGTCCCACCCGGTTTCCGCTGCGTCGGCCGGCCCGGTGACCGGGACCTCGATGACGGATGCCGCGGCTCCGTCCTGGTCCACCGGGCCACCCAGGCTCAACGCCCCGTCCGCGTAGGCGATCCGGCCCGGCCCGGAGCGTGCGCCGGTGCCGCCGTCGTCCGCCGCCGCCGCGACGCCGCTGCCCGTGAGCGCGGCCGCGAGCGCCACCGCCGCGGCGACGCGTTCCCTGCGTACGTTCCCCATGGCCCTCATCAGGCTTCCTTCCCCAGGCACGTGGCGAGTTCGGTCGCGTTGTGCCGCATCATCGATACGTAGTCGTGGATCCGGCCGTCGAAGGAATCGCCGTAGATCGTGCAGACCCCGACGCCCTGGTCCTGGGCGACCCGTTTCAGCACGTCGGCGCGGGCGGCGAGGTTGGGTTCCAGGAACACCGAAGGCACCTGCTTCTCCCGGATGGTGGTGCCGAGCTCCTCCACCTCGGCCGCGCTCGGCTCCCGGTTGGGCACCGGCACGACGAAGCCCGCGACCTCCATGCCGTACGCCTCGGCGAGGTACCCGAAGGCGTCGTGCGTGGTGATCAGCTCGCGGTTCTCCTCGGGGACGGCCGCCAGCTCGCGGGCGACCTCCTGATCGAGGGCGTCGAGCGTCTTCAGGTACGCGGCGGCGTTCTTCTCGTACGTCGCCTTCCCGTCCGGATCGGCCTTGACCAGCTCGGCCTCGACGCGGCGGACGTACGCCTGGGCGTTGGCGACGTCCTCCCAGGCGTGCGGGTCCATGTCGCCGTGGACGTGCTTGCCGATGACGGCCTGCGGCAGCACCCACACCTCGTCACCGGGCCGGCCGAGGAACGCGTACGGCTTCTCCTTCGGCACGGCCTCCTTCGCCCGGTCGGGCACGTTGAGGACGACCCGGTCGGCCGGGTGCCGGGTGCGTGCGCCGCTCCTGCCGTCCTCCGCGCGGACATCGACCTTGCCGCTCTCGGCGTTGAGCGTGACATCGGCATGCCCGCCGTCGAGCACGGTCGTCCCGTCGGGGGCGTCGGTTCCGTCGCCGACGGTGAAGGTGAAGGTGCCGCTGCCGAACTCCTCGGCTCTGCCGTCGAGGGTCTCGGTGCGGCCTTCGACGGTCAGCCTGTACGTACCGGGCTTGCTGAAGGCCCAGTTGACGTGCGTGTGCGCCTCGGGCGGGAGGGTGAAGGAGTCCTCGGCGTCGAAGCCGTCGGCGGAGTCGATGTACACGTTCGGCCTGCCGAGCGTGTCGGTGAGGTAGACGCGCAGCTCGCCGGGCCCCTCGAGCTTCGTGGCCGTCGTCCGGACCTGGGACCCCTCGCCTGCCACCTCGCCCTCGACGGCCCAGCCCAGCCAGAGCACGTCGAGACCGAGATCCTCCTCCAGCTTCATGACCGTGCCGCCGTACTGCTCCAGCTTTTCGGCGAGTGCGATCTTGGTAGTGCCCTTGGGCGCGTTGTTGTGGACCATCTTCATGATTCCGGGCTCCTCCAGCAGCAGCCCGTTGCTGAACACCAGGTCGGCCTCGGCGACCCTGGCCGCGTCCTTGGGGCTCGGCTCGTAGGAGTGCGGATCGCCGTTGTGCGGCACGATCGAGGTCACGTCGACGCGCTCGCCGCCCACCTGCTTCACCAGGTCCGCGACGATCGCCGTGGTGGCCGAGACCGTCAACGCGGCGTCGGATGCGCCGGGCCGCGCGCCGCTGCACCCGGCCGCCGCCGTGGCGAGCAGCGCGCAGCCTGCCGCGAGCGCGGCCCTTGCCCTCGTGGTGCCTCTGGGGTGCCCCCGCATGAGGCTCCTCCTTCTCTTGCGCCCCCGGTGGCGGGGGCATGATCAAGCCGCGTACGGCGGACCGGAACGCTGCCGGGCGGGTCCGCCGTACGCGGAGTTCCTATCGAGCGGTACGCCGTCGGCGGACCGCGATCACGGCCGTGCCGCCCGCCAGCAGTGCGGCCGCGGCGGCCCCGGCGAGCACCGCGGCACCCGTACCGGTGGAGGCCAGCCCGCCGGTGGGTGTGCTGCCCGGCACCGAACCACCGCCCGTGTCCGTGCCTCCGGATCCGGATCCCCCAGCCGTGGACACGCCGCCCGAGGCGGAGGAGGCCGGGTCGGCCGTCGGCGACGCGGACGGCAGCCCCGAGGAGGAAGCCGGCGGTGACGGCGGGGCCGAGGCGGACAGGGAAGGCGATCCCGTGGCCGTCGGGGTGGCCGTCGGCTCGTCACCCGCTCCCGGCGTCACCGTGGAGGGGTCCACGTCGTCCCCGACGACCCAGGCGATCGTCTCGGTGTCGCTGACCTCGCGGCCGTCGGCGAGGGTGGCGCTCCACGTCCAGGTGGTGCGGTAGACACCCTCGGCGGTGAAGGCCCAGTAGGTGTGCCGGTGGGTGTCCGCGTTGATCGTCGCGGCGTCGGGCAGGCCGTCATTACTGTTGACCTGGACGTCCGTTCCGCCCAGCGAGCCGTCGCTGAACAGCGCCACGTCTCCGGGTCCCCGCACGGAGTCGAGCCGGTAGGTGAACCGGCCGTCGATCTCGCGCTTGGCCCAGTCCGTGGTCGACCATCCCGGCCAGACGATGTCCGGGTGCTGGCTCAGGGGCAGCCACCACACCTGGTCGCCGGGGGTGCCGAGGAAGTCGTACCCCTGTGGGATCTTCCGCCGCGCGACCGGGGTCACATGGAAGACGACCTCGTCCGGCTCGTACCAGTCGTAGTCCTCGGCACTGCCCTCCCTGACCTGGAACTCCAGGTCGCCGTCCGCCTTGCGGGCGGCCAGGTCGACGTGGCCCCTGGCGATGACATGTGCCGCCGGGGAGGTGGCCGTCGGGCTGGGGCTCGGGGTCATGGTGCCGGTCGGGGTCGGGGCCGCCGTCGGCGTGGAGCCGTCGCCGGGCAGGACGTCGGCCGGGTCGACGTCGTCCCCGACGACGACGGCGAGGGTCTCGGTGTCCGTGGCGGCGCCACGGGTCACGGTGAAGGTGAGGCGGTGGACGCCCTCGGCGGTGAACATCCAGACGGGCAGCTTCCGTTCCTCGTCACCGGAGAGCGTGAAGGAACGCGGGGCCTCGCCGGTGCTCCCGAGGTGGATGTCCGGCGCCTGGTCCGACCAGTCCATCTCCTGGGTGTACGTGAACATGCCGAAGTCACCGGGTCCGTCGTACCCGGACAGCGTCACCTCGGTGTCACCGCCCGCCTCGGTGCCCTTCCAGCCGGGCTCGGGTGCGAAGAGGTCCTCGGACGCCCAGCCGTTGAGCTGCCAGGTGTCCAGGTCGGTGGTGCCGAGCGCGTTGGCGGCCGGGTTCGGCGTGTACTGCAGGGACAGCTGTGGGACGTGCAGGACCACGGTCGACGGCTCGCGCACGACCGGTGCGGCACCGCTCCGGTCGTGGATCTGCAACTGAAGATCTCCGTCGGCCGGTCGGGGCGCGATGTCCAGCTCGCCCTCACCGAGCACGACGGCACCGCCGGCGGCGCGGGCATCCCCGCTGCCGCCGGCGACCAGCCCTGCCGCGCCCACGAAGGCCGCGATCGCCGCGGTCAGCACCGCGGTCGTATATGCGCGTCCGCCGCGCGTCAGGGCCCTCATCACGAGCTGACGACGACGGTGTACGTCTCGGTGGCGGACTTGGTGACGCCGCCGACCGTGCCGGACACCCGGAAGGTCAGCTGGTAGGTGCCGGGCTCCTCGAAGGCCCAGTTGGCGTGGTTGTGGGTGCCGACGCCGAAGGTCTTGGACTTGTAGCTGGTGGTGGCCGTGTTGCTGTCGTACCAGCGAGAACCGGCGCCCGCGTAGACGCTGAAGTCGTCGGTGGAAGAGCCGTTCCTGGTGGCGCCGGTGAGACGGTAGGTCACCGTGTCGTTCGCGAAGACGCCGGTGGTCAGGTGCTCGGTGGAGATCCCCGGGAAGAGCACGCCGGCGGCCTCGGCCTTCAGCTCGTCCTCCGGCAGCAGCCAGATCTGGCTGCCGGTGCCGAGGAAGCCGTAGCCCGGGTTGGAGACCTTGGCGGCGGCCGGCACGGACAGCGTGACGTCCGCGGGTTCGTACTCGGCGCCGGCCTCCTCGTCGTGGACGTGCAGGTGCAGGTCGCTGCCGTCCCACTCGGCGTCGAGGACGTCGACGTGGCCGCTGCCGAGTGTGGCGGCGGCCGCCGGGGTCGCCATGAGGCCGCCGAGCGCGACGGCCGCGGCCACAGAGCCGGAGATGGTCAGAGTGCGGGCAAGGGTACGCAAGGTGATTCCTTCAGGAGATGGGAGTTGTACGGGGACGAACCGGGGGATGGCCGCTCGGATCGGTCCGCTACGAGACGCGGGTCAAGGCACGCATGATGAATCCCCCGGATCGAAGGCGCACTTCGCCTTGAAGATGCACCGACAAGTCACACGGTAATCATTTTCAACTGAGAGGGCAACGGAAAAGCGAGTGACGTGTGTGCACTCCGGGTGCGGCAGGGTCGAGAACCGGCCGACGTCACCCGAACTCGCCTACGCCGAGTCGCGCATGCCCGATGCGGCGGACGGCTCGGTCGAGGAGCGCGGCCACGTGGCCGTCGCGGAGGCGGTGGACGATACGGCGACCCTCGCGCCGCCCGGCGACCAGGCCGAGGGTGCACAGCAGGCGCGACTGGTGTGAGACCAGACCACTCATGCCCACTCGACCAGGTCTTCACAACCACCACCCCCGACGCCCCCCACTCGCAGGCGAACCAGACCGAAACCGCCACCGACCACAGCCGTCGAGCATGGCAATACATGACTGGCGACTCATATGGACATGGAATTCATTTTCATCTAGGTTCGAGAGCGTACCGCTTCGGACGAGCGCCGGTGGGGGTGATCTGCCGTGACCAGCCACACAACCCGGCAGCGGGCTGCGGTCCTCGAGGGACTGGCCGGCTGCAAGGACTTCGTGTCGGCCCAGGAGTTGTACGCCCTGCTGACAGCGAACAGAACCCGGGTCGGACTGACGACGGTCTACCGGACGCTCCGCGACCTCGAAGCCGCCGGCGGTGTCGACGTCGTGCGCGACGACTCCGGCGAACGGCTGTACCGGCAGCGGCCTGACGGCGGCCACCAGCACTACCTGATCTGCCGGTCCTGCGGCCACAGCCGGCCGGTGGACTCCGGCGTCGTCGAGGAGTGGGCCGATCACATCACCGCCGCCACCGGGTTCACCGCAGTCGAGCACACCGTCGAACTCAGCGGTATCTGCACCGGCTGCCAACCCAGCCCGCCGAAAGACCGGTAGAAGGAGGACTGCCACCATGCCACTGGGAATCCGCCCGGCCGGCCGGGACCGAACCCGCAGCTGCGTGAAGTGAAGGAGACCGTCCGCGCGCTGCTCGGCCTCGACGACGACACCGCCGTCATGGTCCGCCGGCTCACCTGCACCGAACCCGGCTGCCCACCCGTCGAGACGGTCGTCGCCGTCCTGCCCATGGACGGCGAACCGCGCCGCTGGACCCTGCACCGCCCGGTCGAGCAGATCACCGAGGACGACCTGCGGGCCGCTCTCCTCAACCCTGAACACCAGAGCCACCAGGAGCCCGAATTGACCACCCCGGCATCCCCGCAACCCCATGACGGACGAGTCCCCGTCACCGTCCTGACCGGCTTCCTCGGCTCGGGGAAGACCACCCTGCTCAACCGCATCCTCACCGAGAACCACGGCATGCGGATGGCCGTCATCGAGAACGAGTTCGGCGAGGTCGGCATCGATGACGCGCTCGTCCTCGACAGCGAGGAAGAGATCTTCGAGATGAACAACGGCTGCATCTGCTGCACCGTGCGCGGGGACCTCATCCGCATCCTGGGCGCGCTGATGCGCCGGCGGAGGAAGTTCGACCACATCCTCATCGAGACCACCGGCCTGGCCGACCCGGCACCGGTCGCGCAGACCTTCTTCATGGACGACGAGATCGCCTCCCAGCTGCGCCTGGACGCCATCGTCACCCTTGTCGACGCGGCACACGTGATGCAGCACCTCGACGAGGAGAAGCCCGAGGGCGTGGAGAACGAGGCCGTCGAGCAGATCGCCTTCGCCGACCGCGTGGTGCTCAACAAGACCGACCTCGCCGACGAGAGCACCCTCACCGAGGTCGAGGCGCGCATCCGGTCGATCAACGCACCGGTGCAGATCCTGCGCGCCCGGCACGCCGACATCGACCTCCGGCAGGTCCTGGATGTCGGCGCGTTCGACCTCCAGCGGGTGCTCGCCGACGATCCGTCGTTCCTGACCGAGACCGAACACCAGCACGACACCACCGTCACCTCGGTCGGCATCGAGCTGGAGGGCGAGCTGGACGAGACCCGGCTGAACACGTGGCTCGGCAGCCTGCTGCGCACCAAGGGGGTCGACATCTTCCGCTCCAAGGGCATCCTCGCCCTGGCCGGGGAGCCGAAGCAGTATGTGTTCCAGGGCGTCCACATGCTGCTCGACGGCACCCTGGGGCGTGAGTGGCGCGAGGGCGAACCACGCGGCAACAAGCTGGTGTTCATCGGCCGTGACCTCGACCGCGACGCGCTGGTGAGCGGTTTCTCCGGCTGCCTGGCCGTGGCGGGAGCGGCCGCGTGAGCCTCACCGTCGATGCCGGCCTGTCCATGGCCTGGGACGTCACCGTGGACGACGCGCCGGTCGCGCTGAGCGCGCGTGGCGACCTGGTGGCCGTAGCCGGTGCCGAGGGCACGGTGAAGGTCCTGGACGCGGCCACGGGCGCCGGGATCGGTGCCCTCGATCTGCCCGGCGGTGCCCTGAACACGGCGCTCGCCCCGCACGCCCGTCACCTGACGGTGACGGGGCCGACCGGGTACGCGCTGTGGCGGCGCTCGGACGGGCACGTGACCGTACGCGAGTCCGGAGCCTGGTCGGCCACCGCGGTCTGGGCCCACGACGCCCGCGTCGCGGTCGCCTGCGGGCGCCGGGCACTGGTGCTCGACCCGGACGGCGAGGAGCTGTGGCGTACGGGAGCCGCGGCGTCCACCGTCACCGATCTGGCCTGGCTGCGGCAGGGGCGACGGCTGGCCGTGGCGGCGTACGGCGCCGTGCGCGGCCACGAGCGGCACGCCGAGGAACCCGTGGCGACGTACCCCTACATCGGCTCGCACCTCGCCCTCGCCGTCGCCCCCACCGGCAAGTGGATCTGCAGCGGCAACCAGGACGCCTCCATCCACATCTGGCGTATCCGCGACGGCAGCGAACTGACCATGTCCGGCTACCAGGAGAAGGTCTCCCGCCTCGCCTTCGACGACACCGGGTTCTGGCTCGCCGCCGACGGCGCCCCGGACGTGACGGTATGGGACTTCTCCGGCAAGGGCCCGGCCGGCACCGCGCCGCGCTCCCTGCGCCGCCACGAGACGATCACCGCCCTCGCCTGGCGCCCCGGCCCCGCCGGGCACCTGGCCAGTGGCGGCCACGACGGCACCATCGCGCTGTGGTACGCCACCGCCGGGCAGCCTCAGTCGCTGCTCAGGCCCGCGCGGGAGCTGGACGGGGACGGCTTGGCGGTCGCCGCGCTGGCCTGGGCGGGACCGCACCTGCTGATTGCCGCCTGGCGCGACGGCCGGGTCCGGGCGTACGGCGTACCGTCGCGGACCGTGCTGTGAACCGCGTCGCGGTCCGGGCGGCGGCCCGTCCCTGCACGCTGGTCGTCTGCCGGGGCTGCTGCTGCGGCAACCCGCGCAAGCATCCCGGCACCGACCATGCCTGGCAACTGGACCGGCTGCGTGCGGGTGCCGACGGCTCCGGCGGCCGGTTCGCCGTCCGTACGACCGACTGCCTCGGGCCGTGCGACCAGGCCAACGTCATCGTCGTCCAGCCCTCCACCGCCGGCCGGCGAGCCGGAGGCCGCGCCGTGTGGATCGGCTTCGCCATGGACGACGACTGCACCGACGAACTGCTGGACTGGGCCGCCGCCGGCGGGCCCGGCATCGCCGAGCCGCCCGCGGCGCTGGCGCTGCAGTTCGTGCGCCCGCCCCGCGAGACCCGGGCTCGTGTACGCCGGTGAGACACCGGGCAGCCGTGACCTCATTCCGGCCGCCCGCCTCGACGACGTCACGGCGGCCTCCGTCGCCACCACCCTGCAGGCCCTGACCACCCCGTCCCGGCTGCTGATCCTCAGCACCCTGCGCCAGGCACCGCACACCGTCGGCCGGCTCGCCGCCGCCGTCGGCCTGGAACAGTCCACCGTCTCCCACCAACTACGCCTGCTGCGCACACTCGGCCTGGTCACCAGGCAGCGCGACGGCCGCCACATCGTCTACCGCCTCTACGACGACCACGTCGCCCAGCTCCTCGACCAAGCCTGCCACCACATCGAACACCTGCGCCTCTCGTTGCGCGACCTCGGCTGAGCCGGAATCCCAGCCGACATCGGCCCGGATGAAGTCGGAGCGGCCGCTGATCCAGCACATAGGTGATGGCCGCGAACAGCGTCTCATCAGGCGTGTCCTGCGTTCCGCCGCCCTGCGGCCGCGCCTTCGACGGCGGGATCAACGACTTCACGAGATCCCTCACAACCAACCCGTCCGGAGCGATCCAACTCCACGTACCCCCGTCCCGTTGTCTCACCCCGGAACCTGGGATCAATGCGTCTTCATGAGGCTGCGCCAGGAGATGGCGTGCTCGCCCGTGAGGCTACGGGCCATCAGGTCGGTCAAGGCGAGGTGGATCATGGCTTCGGAGCGGGCGGGCGGGGACTCGTAGTCGCGGGCCGGACGGCATAGGAACATCAGCCACCCGTGGTTCCGCTCCACTTCGCGTGACCTCTCGGCCATCACCTCGGCCACCGTCTCGCGCGTGATCACCAGCCGGGACAGCCGTCTCCCGCGCAGCCCGGAGCCGCTCGGTCAACTCCGCCAAGTCGGCTTCCAAGGCCTCCGCCCGCCGGCCCGTCCTCCGCGGCCCCGTCCCCGGCCTGGTTCCCTGCACCTCCTGGGACGACGAACTCGCCCAGCTCGCCGCCACGCTGACAGCCTGGCGCGAGGAGATCACAACGGGCAACGGCGAGGTGCACGTCGGCACCCATGCACCGCTTCAAGGGCCTCGAATACCAGAAGCTGGCCATCGTCGGCGCCCGCGACGGAGTCATCCCCCGCACCGCGGTCATAGAGCGCTACCGCACCACCGATCCCCAGCGCTGCGCCCGCGAGGAACTCAAGGCACGCTCGCTGCTCTGCTGGCCGCGACCCGTGCCCGCGACGCGCCGCGCATCAGCCGGCACGACAAGCCGAGCCCGTACTTGCCGGCTTGAGCTGCTACGCCTGCCAAGTGGGTCAGCGCTCGGGGACGTTCCGTACGTACGACGCTGACCCGCTTGCTTCGGGAAACCGAGGGTGGGTTGCGAGCACGCACCAGGCCACGCTTTCGGACAGCGATGACACCGGGTCATCGGCGGCTGCCGCCTGCATTCTGGGGCACCACCGAGTGTTCAAGGAGGCCAGCAGCTGGTCGAGGTCGGTGTCGTGGAAGCGGCGCACGGTCTCGCGGTCGAGGTTCAGACGCAATGCCGTTGCTGGGTGGCCATCCACTGCCAGATGTGTGTTCCGTTGATGCTGGGGTCGTTGCGGGCGGCATATATCCACGACCAGTGGCCGTCGAACTGGTAGCCGTTCCATACGACGTGGTCGTAGAGCGTCATCAGCGAGCCGGAGATGACCTCGTGCGCGTGGGCGGTATTGGCCTGGGGATCCACAGTGGTGTCGTCGCGGGAGGCGACGAGCCAAGTGGGAGTGCTGATCTGTGCCAGCTCGCTGTCGGGGATCAGGGGTGCATTCCCGGCCGGGAAGGACGTGACAACGCCGCAGATCGGCACGGAGGCAGCGAACAGGGTGGGATAGACGGTGGTCATCTTCATGCTCATGTAGCCGCCGTTGCTGCAGCCGGCGACGTAGATCCGGTCGTGGTCGACGCGGTTCCTCCGCGTGACGTCGTCGATGATCTCGTGGATGAGGGGGGCGAAGCGGGGGCCGTCCTCCATCCAGTACGAGGTGCTTTGCGGAGCGAGGACATAGGCGCCGTTGAAGATGCGCTGTGCCTGGGGGGTGGCGAAGCCCAGGGCGCCGCGGTTGGCTCGTAGCGTGGTCTCGTTGTCGTAGTAGTTGTCGGGCAGGGAGGCGCCCTCACCGCCGCCGTGCAGCCAGACGACCAGCGGGTGCCTGCCCCGTCGGGAGGAGTGGGAGCCGGTGGGTGAGTACAGCCGGTACTTCATTCCCGAGCCGGAGATGTGGGAGCTGAACGCGTCCACCTCGGGGTCTGACAGCCGAGGGTCCTGCACGAAGTTCTGGATGACGATCGATCGGTGATTGCGCAGGGTGATCGGGGCGTGCTGAGTGAGGGTGTAGGTGAGGTCGAGCATCACGTTGCGGCCCTTGCCCGCGACGTAGCCGAGCGTGCTGCCCCCGGTCTGGCCCTCGGCATGGCTCAGTTCGAGCACGATGTTGTCGCGGTGGTCGAGCCGGACAGCGGTCACTGTGCGGTCGACGTCGTACTCGCCGAGGATGACGTCGTCGGCGGCGATGGGGATCGGGCTGGTGGCTCGGGCGTGCACGCTGAAGGTGCCGGTGGTCAGGCTGGCCGGGTCGATCGGACCGAGCCGGGCGGTCTTGAGGGTGATCGAGGTGACCTGTTCGCCGCCGTCGAGCACCTGGGCGTTCAGGGTGAATCTCACGCTGGTGGTCGCACGGTCGTCGGCATACGCGGCGACGCCGGGCAGGGACAGACCGGCGGCGGCGCCCGCGCCGGCGGCCAGAATGGTGCGACGGCTGATCGATGTTGCCATGCGGACTCCTTATGTGGTGCGAAGGCTTCATCGCGGCCTGGGCCCCGAGCCCGGCGGTGAGGCTGCCGAGGAGTTGACCGCGGCTTACCACGTGCAGGATCAGGATGGTCGGTGTCATGAGCAGGACAGAGTCGGGCGCCACCCGGCACGTTACCGGCGTCGCCTCGTAGCGGACAGGGGTCCGCCTGGTCCTGGACCGACTCGTCGGCGGCGTCAAGGCCACCCTGGAAGTCCTCACCCGCATGGAACGCTCACCATGACCCGCACACGTCCCGAAGCACCGGCGGCTCTGCCGCCCGGCCCCGGCGGTACCCCAGCGACACCACGGACGCCGAGTGGGGGATCACGGAACCTTTGCTGCCTCCGCCGGCCTGCACTCAGCCCACCGGCGGGCGCCCGGAGAAACACCCGCGGCGCAACGTGGTCGATGCCATCCGCTACGTCAACGACAACGGCTGCAACTGGCGCTCCGTGCCGGTCGCCTTCGGTCCCCTGGTGCACGGTGTTCGGGTTCTTCCAGCGCCGGCGGGCCAGCGGTGTCCTGGCCCGCATCCACGCCGAGCTGCACGAGCGGGTCCGTCTGCACGACTTGGATCAACCCTCGCACCGTCGCGGTGATCCTGGACTCCCAGTCCGTCGAGGCAGCCGAGACGGCGAGACGGTGGGCCTGGCCATGTTCTCGTTGACGGTCTCCTCCACGCTCCCCGTCGGCCGGAGCTCGCGGTAAAGGCGGCGGAACTCCGGCAGCAGCTCCGGGTGGTGCGCGGACACATAGTCCGTGACCGCGTCGAAGGGCTCAGGTCCCGCGTAACCGTTGTCCTCACCCATGAACTGCACCGGGCGGTCGGGGTGGCGAACGTTGTGGGCGCGCATCCACCTCAGCAGATCGAGATACTCGCGGGTGTTCCATATCCGGTAGGAGCTCTGGAACTCCTCCCGCATGAGCTCCCCCGGGTCGCCCTTCCCGTACAACACGTACTCGTTGAGGACCAGGCCTGTGGACCAGGGCGCCTCCAGCGCGAAGGTGGTGAAGCCTTGCTCCTCGACGAGGTACCGGAAAACGCGGTGCTTCATCGTGAAGAACTGCCGAGAGCTGTGCGTAACCTCACCCAGGCCGACGATCTTCGCCCGAGCCGATCATGCGGCCGAGCGGGCGCAGATCGCTGCCGGGGACGCCGGCCGGGCGGCGACCGTCAGCGTGGCGACCCCGAGCGTCAGCGCCAGCAGGAGCAGCAGTAACCGATGCAATCGATGTCATCTGTGGGATACAGGCATGGACCAAGGCTGCCGATGGGTGGCAGGTCCGGGGCAGCCTGCCACCTTCAGTCTTCCTCCTGGGGACAACCACAGGTCCGCTGTAGAGCAAATGCCACTCCAAGACCTGCCGCCCGCCTGCGGCGCCTCCCATGACTCGACCATCGCTGAGAAGCTGTCCTACCGTTCTGACACGGCCCCAGGCCGGTCATTCGTAGGAGGATCGAAGGGGCCTGGGCGTCCGGGGTGGGCTGAGACGCTGTCGCTGTTCGATGGCTCTTGTTCACTCGGCCGCCCCGGGCTGGTCGTGTCCCACGACGTGGTGCAGGTCGGGATGGTCTTGGTGCAGCCCCTGGCACGGGGCGAGCCATCCTGTGACGGTCATCGAGACCCGGCCAAGGCTCTCGACCAAAGGACGCACACGACGGCTCTGGACCAGTCTGCCCTGCTGGAGTTGCTCGAAGCGCTGAAGGCCGCCGATGCCGGCGACGTGGTCCGCCAGGCCCTGTGCAGGCGGTGCTGCAGGCGCTGATCGAGGCGGAGGTCACCGCGGTCATCGGCGCCGCCCCGCACCAGCGCACGAGCGAGCGCATCCCTGGGGGGTCTCCACCGCGGGCCTGCGCGAGCAGCTGTGCCACGCCGATGTCGGAACCATCGAGCGGCGACAAGCTCGCTGCCATACCCGGAGTCCCCGGACCTGCCGATCCTACGAATGACCGACGCCGGCCCGTGTTGAGAACGGTAGGACAAGCTGAGCCGGAGTGAGTCAGCAGCCGGCCGGCGGGGGAACCCGTCCCGCAGGCAGGACCTGCCCTACAGGTGCGGGTAGTCGGTGTAGCCGTGGTGGTCACCGCCGTAGAAGGTGGCGGGGTCCGGTGTGTTGTACGGACCCTGGGCGGCCAGACGAGCGGGCAGGTCGGGGTTGGCGAGGAACAGCGCCCCGAAGGCGATCATGTCCGCGGTGCCGTCCTGGATCAGGGCGAGCGCGTCCGGGCCGGTGGGCTCCGGGTGGGTGAGCGGGTTGAGGATGAACATCGAGGGCCAGGTCTTGCGCAGGCGAGTGGTCAGTGCCCGGTCGGCTCCTTCGATCATGTGCAGGTAGGCGAGGTTCAGCTCGCCGAGCCCGGTGACCAGGGTGGTGTAGGTGTGCTCCAGATCCGCCGCGTCCTTCTCGGCGATGTCGTTGTAGGGGTTTCCCGGCGAGATGCGGAAGCCGGTGCGGTGGCCGCCGATCGCTCCCGCGACGGCGGCGGCCACCTCCAGACCGAAGCGGACCCGGCCGGCGACATCACCACCCCAGCCATCGGTGCGCCGGTTGGTGTTGGGCGCGAGGAACTGGTGGATCAGGTAGCCGTTCGCGCCGTGGATCTCCACCCCGTCGAAGCCTGCGGCGATCGCGTTGCGTGCCGCGTCGGTGAAGTCGGCGACGGTGCGGGCGATGGCATCGGCGTCCAGTTCCTGCGGGGTGACGAAATCCATCGGCCCCTGGTGGGTGAACACCTGGCCCCTCGCGGCGACAGACGACGGTGCGACGGGGCTCAGACCGAGAGGAAGCAGGCTGGGATGGCTGATGCGGCCGGTGTGCATCAGCTGCGCGAAGATCACTCCGTCTTCGCGGTGAACGGCATCGGTGACCTTGCGCCAGGCGGCCACCTGCTCCGGCGAATGCAGGCCCGGCGTGTCGGGGTACCCCTGGCCGACCGGCGAGGGCTGTATCCCTTCGGTGACGATGAGGCCGGCGCTCGCGCGCTGGCTGTAGTAGGTCGCCATCAGATCGGTCGCGGTGGCTCCCGGCCCGTAGGCCCGGCTGCGGGTCATCGGGGCCATCACGATGCGGTTGGCCAGCGACTGGCCGGCCACATCGATCGGGGCGAACGCGTTCGTCATGGGGATCTCCCTGCTGTCAACAAAGGATGGAGGAGAAGAAGAGCCGGCTGCGGCGCGGCTGCGCTGCGGGCAGTTCCGGTACGCCGGCCGGAACGGCGGGTCTGCGCCCGTGTGGCGCCGGCGGGCCTACGGTGCGCCGGCGTGCGTACACGTGCGTTCCTCGACCGCCGCGGTGACGCGCCACTCATACGCGGCGTTGAGGCGTCCGTGGAGGTTTCTTGTGGCCCCGGGCGGCGAGGGCTGCCCTTGGGGTGCCCTCGCTCTGCGCGGGGTGGGGGGCGGTGTGCCGGGCGAGTGGGCCGTCCGGCCGTGCCTGATTACCCGACAGGTGCCTGCCGGCTGTGGTCCCTGACCGACTTCTCGATGGTGTGCGCACACGTGGTGAACGTCTCGACCTGGTCAGGGGTCAGATCGCGCACGGAGATCTGTTCCAGGGTGCGCCACATGTCGGCGATGGGCTCCTGCAGGGCACGGCCGGTATCGGTGAGGCTGACCACCATGACCCGCCGGTCGTGGGGAGCGGGCTCCCGGGTGACCAGTCCGGCCTCCTGCATGCGGCGCAGCGACTTGGAGACGGTGGAGTGGTCGAGGCCGACGCGCTCCAGCAGTTCTGACTGTGTCTGGCCGTCGCGGTCGAAGAGCTGCATCAGCAGCAGCTCCTGTCCCGGGTGCAGGTCCAGGGCGCGCAGCATGGCGGCGGCGTGGCCGCGGTGGGCACGGGCGAGCTGGAAGATGGCGTAGCTCAATCGCCCGTCGCGCGCCGCGTTCGGCAGCTCCGATGAGGTGGTGTCGGACATTGCTGCTCCTGATCACAAGAGTGGGGGTGGTCGGTCAGTCGACGGTGAGGACAATCTTGCCGCGGTTGTGGCCGGCGTCGCTGGCCTGCTGTGCCTTGGCGGCTTCTGCCAGCGGGTAGGTGGCGCTGATCGTGGTCACCAGTGTGCCGTCGGCGGCCTGCTGGGCCAGTTCGGCCAGCCGCGCGGCGGAGCGGCGCTGCGGGCCCTCGGCGAAGACGATGCCGAGTTCGCGGGCACGGAAGTCGGCGGTGGTGACGATCCGGCCGGTGCCGCCGCGCAGGGTGATGGAGTCCTCCAGTGCGCCCTTGCCCGCGGCGTCGAAGACGGCGTCCACCCCTTCGGGGGCGAGCTCGCGGACCCGCTGGACCAGGTTGTCCCCGTAGACCAGCGCGGTCGCGCCGAGCGAGGTGACGTACTCCTGGTTGGCCGGCCCGGCGGTGCCGATGACGCGGGCGCCGCGGGCGACGGCGAGCTGGACGGCGATGGTGCCGAGCGCGCCGGACGCCCCGTGGATCAGCAGCGTCTCACCCGGGGTGATGCCGAGCAGGTCCAGCACGCGTTCGGCACCGTCGCTCGCCACGGGCAGGGCGGCGGCGTGTGTCCAGTCCAGGCCGGCCGGCTTGGGCGCGAGGACGGCCGCGAACGCCAGGGCGTACTGGGCGTAGGAGCCGGTGTCGGACCAGCCCAGGACCTCGTCCCCCACCTTCAGGTGGTCGACGTCCTCGCCGACGGCGTCGACCACACCGGCGATCTCCCCGCCGGGCACGGCGGGCAGCGTGGTGGGGAAGATGGCCTCCATGACACCGGAGCGGATCTTGCCGTCCACCGGGTTCACGCCGACAGCCTGTACACGCACACGGACCTGGCCGGGGCCGGGCTGAGGAATGTCGATCTCCGCCTCGTGCAGAACCTCGGTGCCGCCGAACGCGTCGAAAACGATGGCCTTCATGACTGGGGTCTCCTCAAGTGGGATGCCGCGCCGACCACTTTCTGTGGCCAGCCACATAAAAGTAACACCGATTGTGTGGCTAGCCAAGTAATTGCTTCGAGGGGGATCCCGGAGGCGATCCGCCTGTCGGCGAAACGGGCCCGGCGGCCAACCTGACCCACAAGCGGGTCCCGGCCGACCAGCAGTCCACCGCCCGGAAGAACCTCGTCCCGGACAAAGACTGGCGACCGAGGACCCGGTCCTCTTCGAGGGGACGGCGTGCGCCTCCGGCCGCCTCCACCCGCCGGAGCGCCGGAGGTTCGGCGCGCTGCTGCTCGCCTGCGCACGGCCGGGCGCCACCGTGCACATCTCCGAGATGTTCCGCCCCGCGCGCGGCACCGGACACATCCTCGACATGCTCGACGTCCTCCACCTCGACCAGGTGGCGCTGCCCATCCACGACGGGGCGTTCTCCGCTATGGACCTCACCGCCCGCCACCCGCGCACCGGCGAGCCGCTGTCCGCGGTGAAGTCCATGGCGCAGACCCTCGCCGTCGGCGAACTCCAGCGCGAGCTGACCCACGACGGGCTGCGGGCCGCCGACGCCAAGGGCAACGAAGGGGGACGCCACCCCGCCGTGGCGGCCGACAAGACCGGCACCGTCCGCACCGCGTGCCTGGAAGGCCGGTCCATCACCGGCATCGCCCGCGACCACGGCGTCAGCCGCAGCGGCATCCGCACCGTCGTCGCCGACCTCCTGCCCGACCACACCGCCATCGAGAAGCCCCCCATTACCGTCTTCGTAGCCCCGCGATGGGGTTACCGGCCTTCGGAGTTGGCATGACAACTTCCCCTTGTCGAGTGCATGGCCCGGGGGGTGGTGTCACCAGTTCCGGGGGCACTGACAGACCGCTGACCAGGGGCATGACCACCGGCTTCTCCGCAGGTCGGGAGGCTCTTCGTAATGTGGATGTGGCGATCGGTGCCGTGGCAGGGCCGGGTGAGCACGACCGGAGGACACCACACATGATCGACACCGGCGACATCGACATCGACATCTACCTGGGCCTGGACGTAGGCAAGGGCGAACACCACGCCACCGCCCTCACCCCGGCCGACAAGAAGACCCTTGACCGCAGACTGCCCAACAGCGAAGCCCCAGCGCCGCGGGGTCTTCACCAAGCTGCAGGCCAGGCACGGCACCGTCCTCGGTGCGCCTGACCGACCCCCTCACCCACGACGGTGCCACCGTGCCGGGCTGGTGGACGGCGACCGGGCCGACCGGCCGCATCGACGAGAACGACTTCCCCGGCGGACACGCCAACCTCGGACTGGCCCATGGCATCGCCGGCCCCCTGGCCCTGCTCGGCCTGAGCCTGATGGCCGGTGTCACCGTGCCGGGACAAGCAGAGGCCATCCACCGCCTGTGCGCCTGGCTGGAGGACTGGCGCATCGACACGCCCACCGGATCGCGATGGCCGTACATGCTCACACGCGACGAGCTGGCCACTCGGCCGGACAAGGTCACTCACAGCGGCGCAGAGCACAGACCGTCATGGTGCTACGGCACCGCCGGACTCGCTCGGGCCCTGCAGATCGCCGCCGCGGCGACCGGCGATGCGACCGTACGCAAGGTGGCGGAAGCAGCACTCGTCAGCGCCCTGACCGACCCGGCCCAACTGGCTCTCACCGCGGATGGGTCGCTGTGCCACGGCTGGGCCGGCCTTGCCCGCATCGCGGATCGGGCAGCGTCGGACGCGGCAGACGTGGCAACGGCCACGCGGTTGCGAGGCCTGTCGGCCGGACTCGCCGACCGAGCCGAGGCCGACTATCCAGACGGTACCGGCCTGCTCGAAGGCTCCGCCGGAATGGCACTCGCCGCCCTCGCCGCCACGGGTCCGCCCGCATGCCTCCCGCTGGAGCAGCGCGTGAGGGAACTGTGTGACCTCGCCGAAGCGGCCGAGCGCCGACTTGATCCGGCGAGTGCATCCGCCGTGCACAATCTCGCCGCGCTCCTCGCCTCGGACTGCGGTCTGCCCGGCCTGGCCCGGCAGTGGTGTCACCGCCAGGCCGACATGCACCTGCGCGCCCATCCCCTGGACGCGCAGGCCGCACGTCACGCCCTGGAACCCCTCGGTAACCTCGCCCGCCTCCACGTCCGCTCGGGCGACGGAGAGCGCGCCTTCGCCCTCATCGACGCCCTGTGGAAGGCGGTGGATTCCAGAACCGATACCACCATCGACGGCATGCACCTCCCTGCCGCCCGGCTGACCGATCCCGACGAGGCACACCATGAGCTGCGCCGCTGGCTGTGGGCCCTGCTCCTGGCCACCGGAGCACGCGCCCTTGCCGTGGGCGGCCGCTGGGACGAGGCCCTCGCCAGCCTGGAACAGCACAATGGCGTCGGCCGTCGCATGTTCGACGGCCGACAGGTTGCGGTGATGGCCCGCTTGGTTGCTGGTGACACCAGCGGAGTCCGCGAACTCCTCGACTCCACCCTCCCAGGCGATACCTGGGAACAAGCGGTGACGGCCTGCCTCTCCCTGCTCTGCGACGGCGACAGCACGGCTTCGGAGGAGGTGCTCACGCCGTACCAAGCCCTCCTCGCAGCGGCGCCGGGCCCGGCCGCCGCCCACCACCAACTCACCACCGCTGTCTTCCTGACCCGTCTCGGGTTGACGATCGTCGATGCCCTTGGCGGTGTTGCCCACACCTCGGCACGGTCTGTCGTGGACCAGCTGATGTCGCTCGCCACCATCACGAGGGACGGCTACGTGGCTCGGGAAATTCTGCAGCACGAGGGCTGCGCACGTTGCCTCTCGCCGTCCGCCCAGCGAGAGCTGACAGACATCACGGACGCCGGCGCCCTGGGAGCCGGCGAGCTTCCCGGGCATCTACTCACCCGGCTCGAGGCAGCGCTGATGCTGGCCGAGGAGGTGATCGCCCGGCAACCGTCCAGTCAACGCGCCGTCGGCCCGGACCATTGAGCGAAGGGCCTCGGGCCGATGCCACCTCCCACGCACCACCGCAGTTGGATCTCGCTATGCCTCCCCGCCACGGTGAGCCTCACCTGTCACATGTGTATCGGTTGCGGCGTTTCGGCCACGCTGCAGTGCCTGCAAGCACCGGCCTCCCAAGGGCTGACGCGTTGCGCAGCCCCGACTGCCAAGCGTCCGAGCGGAATCGACCTCGTCCGAAACACCTGTGTTCGATATCGCGGCCTCTGTCGTTGACTCCCGTGCCGCTGCCTTCATCCCACCGACCGCACGGAGAGGTTCCGTTGACTTCCACCACAGCCCACGACGCTCCCCCCGTCCCACCGCCGCCACCTGCCGAGATCACCTACTCCGGCCAGTACTCCGTGAATCCGCTCGGCCAGGTCAGCTTCCGCGCCCTGTGCGCCGGGCTCCCCGCAGTACTGCGGCGTATTGCCGCCATGGCATGGCGGATCGACCACCGAGCCGTCCTCCTGCTCCTCGCCTGCCAGCTGATCACCGGCGTGTCCGCCGCGGTGCTGCTGGCTGCCACGGCCAGGGCCATGCGCCCCGTCCTCGGTGCCGGTGCGGTCTCGGACCGCCTGCACGAGGCGCTTCCGGCTCTCATCGTCGTCGCCGCTGCGAGCGCCGTCACCCGGGCTACCGTGGCCGTGGCCGCGTACGCCGAGCGGCGGATCACACCCCGGCTGACGACAGCGACCGATTCCGCGCTGGTCGAGGCCGTCTGCCGGGTCGAGGCCGCGGCGTACGCCGCCGATGGTTTCTCCGACCGCCAGGAGGCTGCGGAGATGGGTGTGACGCGTACGCACGTCATGGTCATGGACGCCCAGCGCTTCATGTCCGCCCTGATCAAGCTGATCACGGCCGGCGGCGTCCTTTCCGTGCTCAACCCCCTGATGCTGCCGCTGCTCCTCCTGGCCGTCGCCCCGGCCGGCATCGGGGCGATCCTCACCGCACGTGTCGACTACGAGATCCACTACGCGAACATCGCGGACCGCAACGTCCGCGGTATGACGCGCTGGTGGGCCACCGCGCCGAAGTACGGGGACGAGGTCCGTGCCAACGGCATGACCGACTACCTCCTCCACTGGTACCGGGCCCTGTCGGAGCGGGTCGACCAGCGCTCGCTGACGGCCGCTCCCCGGACCCTGCGCATCGCTCTGCTCTCCTCCCTCGCCAGTGGCACGTTCCTCGCCGCCACCTGGGGAATGCTCGCCTGGCTGGCCGTCACCGGACGGATCACGCCGGCCATCGCCGCCACGGCCGTCGTCGCGGTCCAGACCACCCTGGCAGCGCTGTCCCAAGTAGTCATCAACGGCGCTGCGGTGTTCCACACCAGCCTCTACCTCAGCGACATGCAGGCCTTCTTCGACGCCGCCGCCCGACAGGCGCCGAAGCGCGGCCCGCTGACCGTCGGCCCGCCGGTGGAGGAGATTCGGCTCGACGAGGTCACCTACCGGTACCCCGGCAAGGACAAGCCCGCCGTCGACGGCGTCTCCCTGACTCTGCGGCGCGGCCAGATCCTTGCCATCGTCGGCCTGAACGGCTCCGGCAAGAGCACTCTGACCCGCCTGATCACCGGCATCTACCTCCCGGACAAGGGCCGGGTCACCTGGAACGGCACCGACCTCGCCCACACCGATCCGGCCACCGTCTGGAACTGCACCGGCCTGGTCCCGCAGATCTTCGCCCAGTGGCCCCTGCGGGCCCGGGAGAACGTGACCCTCGGCCAGCCCAGGAGCCACGACGACCGCGAGGTATGGGACGCGGTGGACGCGGTCGGCATGCGCGAGGCGGTCGAGGACCTGCCCGCCGGCCTCGACACACTCCTCGCCCGCGAGATCTTCGGCGGTGCCGAACTCTCCGGCGGTCAGTGGCAACGCCTGGCGTGCTCCCGAGCCCTGTACCGGCGCCCGCCCCTGCTGATCCTGGACGAACCCACCTCACAGATGGACCCCCGCGGCGAGCACGGCATCTTCGAGAAGATCAAGGCCATCTCCGCCGACCGGATCACCATCGTCGTCACGCACCGCCTGGAGAACACGAAGATCGCCGACCACATCATCGTCATGGAGCAAGGCCGCCTCACCGAACAAGGCACCTACGACGACCTCATCCACGCCGGCGGAACCTTCGCCGGCCTGCTCCGACTGTCACGAGATCGCTGACCGCGCTCACCTCCAGGCACCTGACCCGTCTCGGCCGACCTTACGGAAGGACCGCACTGCGTGACCGCCACCGAATGCACAGACACCGCCTCCGAGCGACTGACCATGGAGGTAGAGGACACCGCTGCCAGCGTCCTGGCCGAGCACCGTTTCACGGTCTCCCGCGCCTGGACGCCTGACACCGTCGTTGGCTGTTTGCGTGACACCGACTTCGCCCGGCCCGACCTCTTCACCGACCGTTCCGTAGCTTGCGAGGCAAAAGTGCGCTGGCTCCTTGACGCGCACTCCCATAGCGGGGTTCTGAGGGAGAACGTGACGTGCACCGTGCTGCCGGTACTGCTGTCGACCCGCCACCGCGGGACCGCCTCATGAGCGACCGGCAGCACCGGCACAGCGAGCCGGTCGACGTTCACCTGATTCTGCGCCGCGACACCGCCGCAGGCCCAGAGATCCTGCTGTCCCGCCGCGCCGGGGACGTCTACGCCTCGGGCCTGTGGCATCTGCCGTCCGGACACCTTGAAGGACCGGAGGAGGACGTGGTCACCGCTCTCGTCCGGGAGACCCGGGAGGAGACCGGCGTCGTCGTCGACCACGCCGATGTTCGCGCGGCTGTCACCGTGCACCATCGCGCCCCCGGCGGCGCTGCGCGTGTCGGATTCTTCTTCGAGGGCCGACGCTGGCACGGCACCCCGCAGGTGAGGGAACACGACGTGTGCGATGCCATGGGCTGGTTCCCGCTCGACGTCTTGCCAGAGCCCATGGTCGCGTACTGCCGTGCCGGGCTGGATGCCTACCGGGCCGGTGCCCGGATCGCCGTTCACTTCCAGGAACCTGGCGACCCGATCGCCTACGACCCGGCCGTCGACCGGTTGCTCCTGGTCCCCGCCAACGATGCGGACAACGCGGCGCCCGAGGTCGCAGTGCGCGACTTCACCGAGCGGGCGGTCGGCCGCATCACCAACTGGACGGACGTCTCCTGGGCACGGGAGGGCAGCCGGGTGTGGCGGGTCCACGGCGCCGAAGGCGGCACATGGTTCGTCAAGGTCCATCAGAGCGACCGCTTCCACCAGCGCGAGGTGACCGCGCTCCGCAGCTGGGTTCCCCATCTCGGCGCGGCCGCACCCCGTCTGGTGGCCGCTGATGAGACGCTGCGGGCCGTGGTCATCACCGCGGTGGGAGGCCGGTCCCTCCATGGCGCCGTCCATCCGCCCAAGGAGCAGCAGCGGATCTTCTACAGCATCGGGCGGCTCGCGGCAGCCATCCACCGCAGCGCCCCCACCCGTCCAGCCACCGGCCCCCTGTCCCTCGGGAAGCTGGAGCGGCACCTCGACAGGGCCCGTCCCCACCTCGCGCCCGGAGATGAGAAGTTCATCCGCGAGATGGCCGAGAAGGCCGCCGACCTGCCCGTCCTCGAGACGGGACCCACGCACGGCGACTTCCAGCTCCGGAATCTCCGCTGGGACGAGATGACCAGCGCCTTGTACGTGCTCGATTTCGAACGCAGTGAAGAGGGACCGGCCGTACGGGATTTCGTGCGCCTCGCGGACGCGTGGAGCGGGCGGCCGGACCTCTTCGAGGCCGTGCTGGATGGATACGGCCGTCCCTTCACCCCGGCCGAGGAGGAGCATCTCGCCGTCCTGGCGGCGCTCGATGCCCTGTCCGGCATTCAGTACGGCACCGCACATGGAGACCTGGAGCTCGTCGAGCGCGGCCGCCGCACCGTGGCCCGCCTCCGCGCCACGGCCCGCCCTTGAACACCACCACCCATCACACCGGATCGTTGAGGAGCAGCACCGTGGGATACGTCGTCCGTGATCAGTGGCAACAGCACTATGCCGAGGGGAACGGGTTTCGGCAGCTGGGTGAGCGCGAGCGAGCGCTGTTCGCCGAACACACCCCGGTGCCTGACGGTGGCGGGCGGGCCCTCGAGGTGGGCTGCGGCACCGGAGACCTGGCTGCCTGCCTTGCGTCCCTCGGTCACGTCGTGGACGCCGTCGACTTCGCCGACAGCGCGATCACCCGGGCCCGGAAGGAGCACGCCGGTATCGAGAAGGTGCGGAAGGTACTTTGGTCTGCCTGGACATAGAGCGAGATGACCCGATGGAGCTGAACGAGGGCGGCTACGACCTGATCACCATGCGTCTGATGTACCCGTCACACTCCCCGACATACTGTTGGACCTGCTCCGCGATCAGAACGGTGGCCAGGTCAGCGACAGCCGGAGTGCCTTCCCCACAAACCGGCCGACCTCATGGGGTGCCGACTACGTTCCGTTCGACAGCATGATGGGCATCGGTCACCGCGAGCGAACGCTGTCCATGCTCGACAGCCCGTACCTGGTCGAGGAATGGGGCCTGCCCGCGGCAGTGGTGCTGGTTGCGGGTGACGGGCATTACTGGATTGGGATCGACTACCGGACCTGCGGCCGAGACAGGGAACCGTCCGTTACCTGGTTCGATGCGGACGACAACTCGGAACTGGTCCTCGCACCGGACTTCCGCTCCTTCATCAAGGGACTCACCTCCGCCCGGGAGTTCGAGAGCGAGCGGAACGAAGGCTCACCCGACTGACCTCACCGGCGAAGCGCCCACCAGCCGAGGTCAGTTCCCCGCCACGAGCCTCATCACCGGGGCGAACCATATCTGGTTCGGCACGAGTTCGCCCACGGACACGGCATGCGCCACTGCCGCTACCGGGGACAGAGGAAAGTCCACTTGCAGCATGTGTTCACGGCTATCGCCGTGAACATCGAGCGCCTCAGCGGCCTGCCACCGGCGGTGGATACCTACTCACCGCGATCACCGACTGCCTTCCATAATTCCACGGATCAACACGAGATCCCCCGGTCGAGATCCTGGCGGACCCTGGGCAGTTGACCTTGACCACGGGCACCGAGCACAGCATGTTCCGGCACGGCTTCGCGGACCGTGCGGTATGCGGGACATCGGGCGGCGCCCGTGAAATGCTGGCGGCATGCTTGACCACATCGGGCTCGAGGTCCAGGACATCGCGGCCAGCGGGCAGTTCTACGACGCCGTTCTGAAGCCTTTGGGCATCGGCAGGACGAAACAGTTCGGCGAGCTCATCAGCTACGGCACCACGGGAGACACGCTGTGGCTGGTACCCGCCACCGAGGGGGCTCCGGTCCGGGAGATGCACATCGCTTTCGCCGCTTCCGACCGGGAGGCGGTCGACGCCTTCCATGCCGCGGCGATGGCGGCCGGGGCAGAGTCCCTGCACGCGCCGCGCCTTTGGCCCGAATATCACGATTCCTACTATGGGGCGTTCGTCCGCGATCCGGACGGCAACAACATCGAGGCCGTCTGTCACGCCCCCTGACCAGTGTCGGCCGATTTCTGCCCAGTGTCGAGCCGAACACCGTCAGCGAGACAGCGAGTTGCTCCCCCATGTCAAGGTGCAGCAATCTCCGATCCGCCGCCGGTTCGATAAGCAACGTGAATACTGGCTGACCTCACACGCTTCTAGCCTTGAAGCATGACATCACCAGCTCATCAGCGGGAATCGGCGCAGCCGGACGGACTGCGCTGGATTGCGCTCGCCATCGTGATGACCGCGGCCTTCATGGACCTCGTCGATGTCACGATCGTCAACATCGCCGTACCTTCCATTCTGCGGGATACGGGCGCGTCGTTCAGTCAAATTCAATGGATTGTCGCCGGTTACTCACTGACGTTCGCGGTCGGACTGATCACCGGTGGCAGGCTGGGCGACATTTATGGTCGCAAGCGTATTTTCCTCGTCGGTGTCACCGGATTCACGCTCGCTTCCGGGCTGTGCGGCTTCGCTGTGAATGCGGAGATGCTACTCGTGTCCCGGCTCGCGCAGGGCTGCGCTGCAGCGCTGATGGTTCCGCAGGTCTTGTCCATCGTGCACGCCACCTTTCCGGCCCATGAACGCGGCAAGGTGTTCGGCCTGTTCGGTGCCATCACCGGCCTGGCCGGAGTCAGCGGACCGCTGCTGGGCGCGCTGCTCACCCAGTGGGACCTTTTCGGACTTGCATGGCGGCCGATCTTCCTGGTCAACGTGCCCGTGGGCGTGGCGTCCGTGCTGCTGGGCCGTCGTTTCATCTCCGAGTCCCGGTCGTCGCACGCGCTCCGGCTCGACCTGGTCGGCGTGGCGATCGCCACCGCAGGTCTGCTGATGCTGCTTTACCCGCTCACCCGCGGCCATGACCTTGACTGGCCCCTGTGGAGTGTGCTGTCCATGGTCGGGTCCGTCGTTGCCTTCGGAGGTTTGGTGGCCTATGAGCGGGTCAAGGCCCGCAAGGACGGATCCCCGCTGATCGAGCTTTCCCTCTTCCGAGTGAAGAGTTTCCGTGCGGGCATCCTGGTGCAGCTCGCCGCCGGCATCGCCTTCGGCGTCTTCTTCCTGGTCTGGACGCTCTACATGCAGGTGGGTCTCGGCTGGAGCGTGCTGCGGGCAGGTCTGATGGGGGTTCCGTTCTCGATCGCGGTGGCGGCGGCGGCCGGCATCTCCGTGCAGGTCCTGGTCCCGCGGTGGGGACGCGCGGTGTTGCAGGCCGGGGCGCTGGCCATGGCCGCGGGAATGCTGCTGTACGTCTGGGAGGCCGACCGGTACGGCTTGGGCATCTCTCCCTGGTGGATGGTCCCGCCGCTGGTGGTCATGGGCATCGGTATGGGGCTGATCCTGGCGCCGCTGACCGACGCGGTGCTGGCCGAGGTGCCGCGGGAGCACTCCGGCTCCGCGTCCGGTCTGATCAACACCACGCTTCAGGTGGGGCTGGCGATGGGGCTCGGGCTGACCTCGTTGATCTTCTTCGGCACCATCGGCAGTGGGCTCGCCCCGCAGTCGGTCGGTCCGGCTTTCGCCGATGCCTTCGCCCACTCTCTGAAGTGGTCCGCCGGATTGATGGCCGTGGTCTTCCTGCTGATGTACGCCCTGCCGGCCGGGCCCCGGAGCCGACGGGACGGCGATGTGGACGACGGCGAGCCGTGGGCGATGGCCACCGGAGCACCCGAGCACGACGGCGGCCTCCCTGGGTGAGGGCCGTCGGCCCCGACCGCATCGTGGACGCTGGGGGTGCGTCGGCTGCCCGACCCCGGCCGCCGTTCACGCGGTGACGATGGCACCCGCCGGCGAGCCACTGAGGATGAATGACCCGGTGCGGCTGCGGCGGAAGTGGACGTAGGCGTCGAGGGCCACGGGACCGGCGGTGCGGAACACCGCCCGGACGGTGTCGTCGACCGCCTGGGAAACCGGCCGCGGCTGACGAGTCGTTGGGGGACACGTCCACGTCACCGGTGTCGTCGATGGAAACGGGCGGTCACCGGCTGCGGTGCTCACGCCATGTACACGGACCCACCGGGCACGTCGATGGTCGCGAGGGCGCTGATGAGGCCGGCCGGGCAAGAACGACCACCGGGCCGCCTCGGTGCCGGGCCGGTTCACAACGTGCTCCACTCGCCGATCGCAGCGGCCAGCACGGCCAGGGCCTGCCTGAACTCGTCGGCATGGACACGTTCGTGTGGTGTGTGGTCGAGTGCGGAGTCACCGGGCCCGTAGGCGACCATGGGGACGCCGTGCCAGGTGGTCGCCAGGGTGTTCATGTCGCTGCTGCCTTTCTTGAGCAGGTGGCGCGGGGAGATACCGACGGAGTGGAAAGCCCGTTGGAAGGCCCTGACCAGCGCACTGCTGCGGGAGGTGACCGCACCGGGAGTCGCCCGCAGAACGTCCAGCCGGACCGGGCCGGTGTCCACGGCAGGGAGGGAGGCCAGAAGCCGGTCGAGACCGAGTGACGGGGGCACCCGTACGTCGACCACGGCTTCGCCGTTCTGCGCGTCGCCTTCGTTGACCGCGCGCATGCCGAGCACCGCGGTCAGGGCGTGCCGATCCAGTCCGTGGACCGCGGCGCGGATCGCCCGGAGGGAGTCGAGCAGGTGGTCGGCCGCTGTCCTGGCCCCCTCCCCCGCGGTGTGCCGCGTGGGTTGCCGCACGCCGAGCCGGAGCTTGACCAGGCCGTAGTACCCGATGGTCAGGGCGGCCGCGCCACTCGGCTCGCCCACGACGACCGCGTCGGCCGGGTAGTGGTCGCGGACGTGGAAGGCTCCGGCTCCGGTCACCTCCTCCTGGACCGCCCCGACAACCCGCAGCTGCACACCGTCGGGAAGGTCCGGGCGCGCCAGAGTCTGCAGATACGTCACAAGACTCCCCTTGGCGTCCACGCACCCTCGTCCGGTCAGGGCATCGCCCTCCCAGCGGGTCGGCCAGCGGTACGGCACCGTGTCGAGGTGGCCGAGCATCAGCAGCCGCCGCGGGCCCGAGCCTCGGGTCGCGACGAGGTTACCGGCCGCATCGATCTCTGCTGTGATCCCGTGGTCGGCGCACCACTGGGCGAGGAACTCCGCGAGCTCCCGCTCGTCGCCGGACACGGACGACAGCTCGACGGCGCGGGCCAGGAGCGTGAGGTCCGGTGAGCGGGCCGGTGCCCGCCAGAACCAGGTGCCGTCGCGGGCGGACAGGGTGTGGGGACCGGTGACGGCGACGTCGCAGGTGCCGCCGAGGGCGATCTCCGCAGCCCGTACTTTCTGTCGCATGCCGCCACGGGCGTACCGCTGTCCCTCGCCGGCTGTCAGGTGCCGCAGGGTGCCGGAGGCGGCATGCGCATCGGGATCGGCGAGCAGGCCGGCCGTGCCCGTGACCAGCCTGAGGTGGTCGGCGTCCAGGGCCCTGGCGACCTCGGCGGCCAGGACATCGGCGTCCACGTTCAGCGGCGTACCGCCGTCGACGTCGGCCACCGGCGGTGACAGGCACACGACGTCGAAGACGTCGAGCAGGCCGCTCAACCGGGAGGTGTCCACCCGGATCGCCGTCCCCGCACGCTGGTCGCGGACCACGCATCCGCGGCCGTCCAGCACAGCCCGCAGAGGTCCGACGGGCTCGGCGCTGACCAGGGATCCGGTGTGGCCGGTCGCCGCGAGCACCGACATGCCGCGGCGCGCCAGTCTCTCCTCGACCAGCGGCAGGGTGATCTGCCGGTACGCCGTGACGATGTGCGGCACCTCCTCCGCGGGGCAGTACCGCACCTCGCCGCCCCGAAGTCGAAGGGTGCGCGCCGGACGTCCGATGCGGCGGTAGTACTCGGCGATGGCCACCGATCCACCGGCGACCAGCAGCAGCCGCACGCCTCGCTGGTGCAGGGCGCGCACCTCGTCGAAGACCCTGTCGTGACGCAGGGTGGCACTGCCCAGCTTGACGACGTGGAGCGCGGCACCACGTGAGTCGGCGACTTCACCCAGGACCGACATACAAGTCGTCCCCCCTCGTGCTCGTTCGGCGGCCGGGAGCAGTCTTCGGCGGGATCAGCCGATACCCCGGGTATTCCCTCCGTCGGCCACCAGGACAGTGCCGGTGACGAAGCCGGCCTGTTCGCTGGCGAGGAAGGCGGCGAGGCTCCCGAGGTCCTGTGCCCGGCCGATCCGCCCGAGGGGCAGTTCGCGGGCGATCTCGGCGATGCGCCGCTCGGCCTCCGGGCCGTACTGCCGGTCGAGGATCGGGGTCCGGTGGAACCCGGGGGCCAGGACGTTGACCGTGACTCCGGCGGCACCGAAGGAGTGCACCAGTCCCTTGACCAGACCGAGGACACCCAGCCGGGCCACGGAGGACAGCCCGCTGCCGGGGTGCGGCTGGCGCACCGACTCGGAGGTGACCAAGATGATGCGGCCCCATCCGGCGGCGATGAGATGGGGGGCCGCGGCGAGGGAGAGGGCCACGTGTGGCAGCAGGTTGTCGTTGACCGCCGCCCGGTACTCCGCCACCGTGAAGCCGTCCACGGGTCCGAACGGCACTCCTCCTGAGTTGGTCACCGCGATGTGCAGGTTCCCGAACTCCTGCGCGACGTGGTCGACCCACGCGGCGACTGCGTGCTCGTCCCGCAGGTCCACCGTGCTGCCGAGCACGCGGCCCTTGCCGCAGCCGTCGACTTCCTCCTGTGCTCGCGCCAGCCTGTCCCGGTCCCTGCCGCAGATGGCGACGTCGGCGCCTTCGGCGGCCAGGGCGCGGGCGACGGCGAGCCCGAGGCCGCTGGTGGAGGCCGCGACGAGCGCGGCGCGTCCTTCCAGGCCGAGATCCACTCGCGCAACTCCTCTTCCTTGTCGTGACAGTTCCTTCTGTCCTGACGGTTTCGTTCGCGGCGTGCTCACGGCCGGGCAGACAGCAGCGGGTAGCCGTACCGGGGCAGCAAGGGGGCGGCGATGCATGTCGCGGTGGTGAGGTCGCGGCCGGGCAACTGCGTCCTCCAGCGCTCGTCCGGCCGGATCAGGGTGTCGCCCCGGTGCAGCCGGTCGGGGTTGCCGGTGACGGTGTGGTTGCCGGTGAGGCCGACCTTCCCGAAGGCGTCCACCGGTGACGGGTCGTCGAGCCCGGCGAAGCGCAGTACCTGGGTGACGACCGCCTCCGGCCGGCGCGCCAGGTCCTCGTGGCGGATGCGCAGGTACCGGTCGGCGGCGGCGCGGCCGACGCATTCCGAGGCGAGGTTGAAGGCCAGCCAGTACGCGGTGCTGCGTGCGGCACTCATCGGGCCGATGTAGTGCTTGGCGCGCCGGTACGACAGCGCGGTGGCCCGCGGATCGCGCACGATGTGCACCACCCGCGTCTCGACGTCCGTACGGCCGAGCAGGGCAGCCGCCTCGGCGGGGTACTTCGAGCCGTCGACGACGAGCCGTTCGCCTCCGCGGGTGCCGAGCAGCCGGTACACGTCGGTCATGCGGTCGAGGTGTTGTTCGGTGCCCGGGGCCGGCCGGGCGGTTCCGCACGCCTCGGCGAGACGGGCGCGGGTGTGCCGGGTGCGCAGCAGCGTGTGCTGCCGCGTCACCATCAGTCGGGCGTCGGCCTCCGGCGTGGTCCGGGCGGTGGCGGCGTGCAGCACGGACGACCAGAGCGGGCACGCGCGCAGGCCCAGGCCGCAGCCGCAGGTGGAGTTGGTGCCCGTGTGCAGTACTCCGTTCTGCCAGAGGTAGTGGAGTTCGCCGACGTGCAGCACACCGGGGAGTTCGTTGAGGACGTTGCCCAGCACGGTGCTGCCGCTGCGCATCCATCCGGTGATGTAGAGGACGCGGGGACGGTGTCCGGCCATCAACGGCTGAGGACCCTTCTCTGTCGTGGACAAGTGGCGGTCGGATGGTCAGTCCCGTGACAGCAGCAACAGATGTTGCGGCAGGTGGACCGCCAGGCCGATCCGAGTGGTCGCCTCGATGACGTCACCGCCCCGCGCGCCGATGCCCCTGCGCAGGCCGATCGACGCGACGTCGGGAAGGAGGAGGGTGGCCGCGGCCCGGAAGTCTCCGAGGAGGACCTGGCCCCGGGGAATCATCCGGGTGCGGGAGACCGTGATGCCGGCTTCGGCGAGCAGACCCAGCACGCCGTCCCTGACGAGTCGCCAGTAGGTGGAGGGGTGCACGACGATGCCGTCGCACGAGCCTCCGGTCTCCTCCACCTCGGCAGCGGCGAGAGCGATGGAATCGGAGATGTCGCCGATGTCGGGGCCGAGCGCGGCATGGCGCAGCCCCGGGAGGGTGAGCAGTCCGGGGATCGCCTTGTCGGCAGTGCCGTGCAGCAGTGACTCGTTCTCCACGACGGACAGCCGCACCAGGACCCGGTGGTCGACGAACGACGCCAGCAAGGAGGGCTCGTCGAGCAGTCCGGCGGGCAAGGGCACGGACACCGACAGATCGGTGAGCTGGGCCTCGCCCACGCGCGGTGAGAAGGCATTCTCGGGTGTGCCGCGGTACGAGGTGCCGGCCGTGCACGGATCGGCGGCAGGCGGTTCGTGGACGTAGGCGACACCGCTATCGGACACCGAGGCGCTTTTCAGCAGGTGCCGGACGGCGTAACGAGGACGTGTGGCGAAGAGCGGGAAAGCCGCCGGCAGATGGGCCCGGAACGGAACCACCCGGTCTTCCGCACCGGACGCGCCGTGAACGGCCCATGCGAATTCCTCACCCGGGCTGCGTGTCCGTAGGGCCGGGTCGGCAAGCGGGACCGAGATCCCCTGGTGGACGGCGGGTCCGGCGGTCGCACCGCGCATGACGGCTCCTCACATCCCGATTCATCATCTCGAACAATCGCCCGCACATGAACTTCTCACATCCAGTCATGACCGCGTGTGCGGGTGTTTACGGCCCCTCCTATCTACGATGGTCGATATCGAAAGTCACGCCCAGACCTCACGGATAAATTTCGATGTCGACACCGATAAGGCAGTCATGAACCCAGTCGCCCGGCCGGATTCCAGACGGAGGACGAATTGCACCGCGATTTGCAGATCAGCCGCCTGAGAACTCTGATCGCCGTGGTGGAGACGGGTGGTTTCCGGAGAGCCGCGGAAGCTCTGCACGTGACCCAGCCCGCGGTGAGCCAGCAGATCCGTCAGCTCAGCTCTCTGGTCGAAGGCCCGATTTTCACCGGGACCGGCCGGAGGATGCGGCTCAGTCCTCAGGGCGAGGAGCTGCTGGGTTACGCACGGCGCATCGTGGCACTCAACGACGACGTGATCCGCCGCTTCGTGCCGCAGCCGGGAAGCGTGCGGCTGGCGATCGGTGTCGCCGATCAACTGGCCGAGTCCCTCCCGGAGATCCTCCGGTTCGTCATCCGGAACGTTCCGCACGCCCGGGTCAGCGTGCGGACGGGGGTCAGCGAGTTCCTGGCACCCCAGGTGGCGAGCGGTCAGCTGGATCTGGCGCTGCTCCTCCAGCCGTGCCCGCCGCAGTCGGCGGCCGCGAACAGGGAGCTGGGTCACCTGTGTCTGGGATGGTTCGGGCAGCCGGCGCACGGCGAGGGGGCACCGCTGCCGCTGTCGCTCGCGACGGAGCCGTGCACCCTGCGCAACCGCATCCTGGAGGCGCTGGACGCCTCGCACGTCTCCTGGCGCATCAGTTACGAAGGGGCCGAGCTGGTGGGCCTGCGCGCGGCGGCGAAGGCCGGCCTGGGGGTGGCCTGCCTCCTGGACAACGGGGACGGGTTGTGGGGCCTGCCGCGGGCGATCAAGCCCTCGCTGCCGCCCCCTCCGGGCCCGCTCCCCGTGACCCTGGTCGCCTCCAACGGCGTGGCGGCCCGCTCCGGTCTGCTGTCCGCCGCGGAGAGGGCGTGCCGACAGGCGCTGCGTGGTTATCCGTTCGCCGACTGACGATCGGCACGACATCACGTACATGCCTGCGGCCGCATCACGGACGACTGTTTGACCGGTGAAGACAGGACACCGGTATCGTTGTCGGGATGAACCGACGAGCAGAGGTCCGCCAGCCGGGAGGCCGTGCGACGGCCCCGGGTCCCCTCGCGCTGGTGCAGTCCTTCGTCAACAGCGTGAACGTGGAGTTCGAGCGGGACGAGTTCGAAACCGTCGACGGGCTCGCCGACTGGCTGGAACGGCACGACATGCGTGTTGCGGCGGACCGTCCGGGCGAGCTCGACCGCCGGGACGCCGTCGCCCTGCGCGAGGCGCTGCGGGCCCTGCTCAGAGAGAACAACGGCGCGCCGCCCGACCGGCGGGCCCGGACCACGGTGGAGCACATCGCTCGCGACTGCCCCCTCGTCGTCGCCTTCGGCGGGGACGACGGGGCGGAGCTCATGCTGAGGCCTGCTCTGACCGACATCCGTGGATGCTTCGCCCGCGTCCTGGCGTGCAGCTTCGCGGCCGTGGCCGACGGGTCCTGGCAGCGGCTGAAGGCCTGTGCGGAACATCGGTGTGAGTGGGTGTTCTACGACCGGTCGCGGAACCGGGGCAGCCGGTGGTGTTCGATGGCCGTGTGCGGGACGCGCGCGAAGATGGAGACCTACCGGAGGTCCCGGCGGGCGGAGGCCCCGGCCCCGTCCTCCTGACGCCGGATACGCGCGGTGCGCACCCGGGGCGCCAAGGAGCGATCAAGGAGCGATCAAGGAGCGATCAAGGAGCGATCAAGGAGCGTACTCGCGGCCGAACAGGCGCCGGGCGACGGTGAGTTTGGTGGCCGCCGCGGTGCCGTCCGCGATCTGGAGTCCGATGACGTCCCGCAGCCGCCGGGCGATCGGGCCGTCCTCCGTCCAGCCGAGGTGTCCGAGGGTCAGCAGCGCCTGGTGCACGGCGTCCATGGCCGCTTTCGGCGCCCACCACTTGGCCATGTTGGAGGGCACCCGTGCGTCCTCGCCGCTGTCCGCCCGCCACAGTGCCTCGTAGGCCAGCAGCCTCGCGGCGCGCAGCAGCGTCGCGTGCTCGACCAGCGGGAAGGCGACCGACTGGAACCGGCTGATCGGCCCGCCGAAAGCCTCCCGGCGGGTGGCATGGCCGACGGCCTCGTCGAGCGCCGCACTGCCCACCGCGATGGCCATCAGGCAGATCAGGGCCCGGGACAGCCCGAAGCCGGACATCACGACCGGCTTGCGACGGCCGGCTACGACGCCCTCAACGCCGGAGACGACGCGCGGGCCTCCCGGCTGTTCGCCCACGCGCTGGCCGTCTGGCGCGGCCCGGCCCTGGTCGATGTGCGCCTGGGCCCCTCCCTGAAGATCGAGGCCGCCCGGCTGGAGGAGAGCAGACTCGGTGTCCTGGAACGCCGCATCGAGGCCGACATGCGTCTGGGCCGCCACACCCGGCTGCTGGCTGAACTCACCGAACTGACCGCACGGCACCCGCTGCATAAAGGACTGCACGCCCAGTGCATGACGGCCCTGTACCGCGCGGGCCGCTCCTGGCAGGCACTGGAGGTATACGAGCGGCTGCGTGCCCGTCTCGTCAACGGACCGGGACTGAAACCGTCGCCGCGTCTGCAAAGCCTCCAGCAGGCCGTCCTCGCCTCCCATCCCGACCTCGATCTCGCCCCTGCCCAGCAGCCCCGGCCGCAGCACCAGCACGCCGTTCCCGGCCTGTTCAGCATCTGAGCGGTCACCGTGGCGCCGGTGCCACCTGCCGGACACCCGCCGGGCGGTGCGAGAATCCCCAGCCATGCGTGCGGCCTATGTCGAACAGCTCGGCCCCCCGGAAGCCATCCGCTACGGGGAGCTCCCCAGCCCTCGCCCAGGACCCACCGACGTGCTGGTCGACGTCATGGCGACCACCGTCAATCCGGTCGACACCTTCGTGCGCTCAGGGATCTTCCGCACCCCTGTGAGTTTCCCCTTCGTGATCGGCCGGGACCTGGTCGGGACCGTGGCAGAGGCCGGGCCGGGCGCGCCCGGCTTCTCGGTGGGCGACCGCGTCTGGAGCAACAGCCTGGGGCACGGCGGGCGGCAGGGAGCGGCCGCGGAGCAGGCCGTCGTGCCGGCCGACCGCCTCTATCACGTCCCCGAGGGCGTGGATCCCCTCACAGCGGCAGCCGTCGTACACCCGGCCGCGACCGCTCACCTTGCCCTCTTCACCCACGGCCGGCTGCGTCCCGGCGACACCGTGCTCGTCGCGGGCGCCGCGGGGAACGTGGGCAGTGCGCTGGTCGTCCTGGCCGTCGAGGCGGGTGCCCGCGTCATCGCGACGGCCTCCCCCGGCGACGCGGACCACTGCCGGTCGCTCGGCGCGGCGGAGGTGATCGACTACCGTGCGCCCGATCTCGCCCGGCGCATCGCGGACGCATGCCCTGGAGGGGTCGACATCCACCTCGACACCTCGGGTACGAACGACCTGGCCACCGCCGTCGATCTGCTCGCCCACCGGGGCCGTGTCGTCCTGCTCGCCGGGCCCCGTACCTGCCCGAGGCTTCCGGCCGGCACCCTTTACATGAAGGACTGCTCGGTCGTCGGCTTCGCCATCTCGCACGCCACCGTCGCCGAACTCGACGACGCCGCACGCACCTTGAACCGTCTTCTTGCCTGCGGCCGCCTTCGCCCCCGGTCGATACTGACGGAGCCCCTGCGTGCCGCCGCCGATGTCCACGCCCGCATGGAACGCGGTGAGCTGCACGGCACCCGGACCGTGCTCCGCGCGGAGGTGTGAGCGGCACGGCGGACGGGATACGGCGCGGATCGGTGGCCTGTGCGAGCAGGGCACGCGGCGGAGTGGCCCGGCCAAGGCCCCACAAGAGGTGTGAGGGCACGGAGTCCTTGGCCCGAGGGATCCCGGAGTCGGGGCCGGCCGGTCTCACAGCCCGTGCCGGTAGAAGATGCTCGTCAGCTTGTGCCTGCGTTGCAAGTCTGTGCGCAGGGCAGTGAGGTAGGCGGTGAACTCGTCCTGGGTACGTTGCGCCCGACGGCAGGTGCGGGCATCGAGCAGCAGCTGCGCCATGCGTTCGTGGACGCGGCCCCCAGTGAGCTCCTTCAGCGGCTCGACCAGACGCAGGTACAGCGCGAGCGCGCCGGCCGGGCGCGTCTCGCGCGAAAGGTCGGCGAGCTGCTCACTGCCGGTCGTCGGCGCGGCCGGCCGTCTCCCGCCAGGCAGTGTCCAGGTCGCCGTCGCCGGGCAACGCGTCGATCGGCACGGGCCCGCGACACCGGCCAGTCGGCTCACGACGGGCGTCCACGCGCAGGGCACGGGCAGCGCCGCCGTACGCTCGCTCTCCCAGCGGTCCGCAGGAGCGGGGTCGCCGTCAGGGCCGAGAGGGTGTCCGTCGCAAGGCGGCGGAGAAATTCGAGTGCTCTCTTCGTCAACCTCACGACCGAGTCCTCTCTCCGCCGCTGCCCCACCGCGTCAGCCGTACACGCACCGCCCCGTGCGTGTCGCCTCCCGACGCAAGTGGCAGACCAACCCTCAGCACGCCCACGACCCTTCGCACGTGACCTTCGCTGCCGCAAGGTCGATACTGCCGATAGCAAGCGCCCCGCCGACCCGCGTCCAACCAGCCCGCAGATCTGACGCCCCGTCGTCAAGTCAGCATTAAGTCAGCATCAGTACCGCCAGAGACCGCTTCCGACCGCTACGGACCGCCAAGACCGACAACTCGCACCACCTCATCTGACCAGGTAAAACGCAGGTCACAGCCACACCTGCCAACCTCACCAGGAGGTACCCATGAAGATGCTCATCAACGTCTCCTAGTTTGGCGCGGCCGCAGGTCAGGACCATGCTGAGGGAACCTTGGTCAGCAAACTCCCAGCATGAGTCAGGAGACGTGCACGTTGGCGACCCAGCTCATCCGCGGAATGGGCAGCTTCTACAAGAGCTGCGCCTGCGCTCGGCAGAGCCGTTGCCCCCATCCCTATGTCATTCGCTACCGCGATGTGACCGGCCGTCAGCGTGAGGAGACGGGCTACACGACGCAGCAGTCCGCGCTCGACCGGCTGACCCGAGTCTATGAGGAGAAACGGAGCACACCGCCCCAACGGGCAGAGTTGAAGCGCGAGATCGGGAAGCAGCGCTTCGGGAAGTACGCCTCCACCTGGCTCTCTCGGCAACGCCATTACGCACAGGGCAGCGTTCGCACGGTCAAGCAGGTTCTCACCAGCCAGATCCTGCCCGTGCTCGAGACGCGCCGCATCAATACATTCACCTCGACGGTCGTCGACGACTTCGTCATGTCGATGGAGGAACGTTCCGTCGGGCTGGCCGCACAGCAGAACGCCTTCGACACTCTCAGGAAGATTCTTCTCGACGCACGCCGTCGCGGCGGAATTACCGAGGACCCGTTCGAGGGCGTCATCCCGCCCGAGTACATACCACGCAAGATCACCATTCCGACCCTCGACGAGATACACGCCCTCAAGGCCGCCGGCAGCGACGGGCTTCGCGTCGTCATCGACCTCATGTCCGGCTGCGGTCTCCGCAACGGGGAAGCCTACGCAGCAAACCTGGAGCGAATGGTTGCGGACGACGTCTACCGCGTCACCGAACAGATCGAAGGCAACACGCGCGAGCGAGTCCCCCTCAAGCACCGAAAGCCCGGCGAGTTCCGCGAGACCCCCATGCCATGGACCGTCCGGGAGTCGCTCCTCCAGTACGAGAAGGATCACGGCACCAGCGCAGACGGATACCTTCTGAGAACCCAACGCTCACCGTACTGGGCGCATACGACGCTCGAGTACCAGCGGAACGCCGCCAAGAAGCGAGCAGGCATCACCAGGAGGCTCACCACCTACGCATTGCGTCACTTCTTCGCCTCCAACTGTCTGGCCATGGGGATACCCATCACGGACGTCGCCGAATGGATGGGACACAGGAACATCAACATGACGTTCAAGATCTACCGCCACCTCATGCCGGCATCGATTGGACGCGCCGCGAAGCGCCTTAACGAGGGCCTATAGGAAAAAGGGGGCGGAATGATCCCGCCCCCCTCAATGCACTCTTTGTTGCTGTGCCCAGTCATCCAAGTCCGTGACCTTGAACCTGAGCTTTCCACCGAAGTAGTAGCGCGGCAGCCCATGACGCCTGGATTCCCGGTACATCCAGCGTCTACTCATACTGAGATAGGCCGCTGCTTCATCGACTGCTAGATACCGGCCTCGCTCCTCTTCTGCTGTGCCGTGTATCGCTTTCGCTCTTCTCATGCCGATATCGCTTCCAAAGCGGCTTGTGGAGCGCCCGGCGTTCCCAGATGAGTGCCCACGGACTTACGGCGCTCGCGTCGGAAGAGCTTCTGCACATGAGCCTCCGACACTTTAAGAACCCGGGCCATCCGGTCCACCGGTGCGCCCGACATGGCTGCTCGCCGTATCAACTCTTGCCGCTCTGCACCGCTGAGATACACGTCCCTTCCCGACAGAGCCACAGCGACGCGCGCAGGATCGCAACGGAGCTCGAACCGGTGCCGGACAGCCTTGCGCTCGGACTCTGTCATCCCTCCGCGAATACCGTCGGCATCACCGCACTCGAAGGCGGCTTCTAGGCAAGTCTTCCTGACATCACATGACGAGCAGATCCTTTCCGCCAGGGCAACGCGCTTCTCATCCGCCAGCGTTGCCGTTGCCGGGAAAAAGAGATCGGGATCCCTTGCCACATCAACGGCCGTGGCGCAGGCCGCCCTTTCTTGCCAAGTCTGATCCCCCCTGATACGGGGTACCGAGTGCTCGTTGTACATGAATGCGCTTCCTGCTTTGGTAGCTGAGGACCACGAGCGGTCCAACGGCCGTACAAAGCTTCCATGCAGACGCCGGTTCCTCAAACCGGCAATCGTCGGCTATATTGCCGTCTCCGTACGGCTGGCTGAGGCCACGTATCAATGGTTTCTCGTGACGATGCGAGGAAGCGGTCACAGATCGTACGGCTCAAGGTTCAGGCCGTCGTCCACACCGACTTACGTAAGGCCGTCAGCCAGCCCTATGGCTCGACCCCGGGCAGCCCTCAGGCCCACCTACGCGAAATCGGTGGCCCCCAACAGCGCGGCGCTTCCGCCCCCGCCAATCTGGCCCCAGGACCGGCCCTTGTCCTCTCGAAGGCCCTCGGCTACTGCGCCTCGACCGCGCCACGGGCCAGGGCGGACACCCGCGCCTCGAATCTTGCCGCAGTGACCGTTCCAGCCGTTGCCAACTGGTCCAGTCCTTCCCCGGATCCCGGCCCTCCGCGACTGGTCCCAACGTCACAGCACCTCCGTAGGCGACAATCGAGGGCGTGCCGGAGTACGCCTCGCTCACCACGCTCGACGCGCTCCTTGCCGACCTGCGGGTCGGCGAGGCGCGGCGGCGCCAGCTCGCCATGGTCCGCGGGCAGTTGGAACGGGGCCTGGCCCGGGGTGGGCTGCCCGTGGGCGCCCGGCGCAGCCTGCGGCGCCTGCTGGAGAAGGAGGCGCTGGCTCGGTACCTGCGGCTCGCGGAGTCCGGCGCGCTGCGCGCCCGCCAGGCGGCCTACCCACCCACCTCACAGGCCACCAACGAGGCCCGGCTGCAGTGCCTGGACCTGCTGCGCAAGACACACGGGCTGCCACCGATACGGCTAGGGCCTGTTGCGAAAGTAAATCTTGGTTGTAGATGATCAGGCCTTGTGGGGCGTGGTGATCTGACGAACGAGCAGTGGGCCCGGCTGGAGCCGTTGCTGCCGTGAGGCATCAAGCCGGGCCGTCCGCCGGTGTGGACGCGGCGGCAGCTGATCGACGGCATACGGTGGCGGACCCGGACCGGTGCTCCCTGGCGCGATGTGCCGGAACGCTATGGCCCGTGGGACCGGGTGTATGACCTGTTCCGGCTCTGGCAGCGGGACGGCACCTGGGCCCGCATCGTCACTCAGTTGCAGGCCGAGGCCGACGCGAAGGGCCTGATCACCTGGGACGTGAACGTCGACTCCACCGTCTGCCGGGCCCACCAGCACGCCGCCGGGGCGTCGAAAAAGGGGCCCTGCAGAAGGAGCCGCCCGGCGGCCTCGCTGTGGAGCCGGCCGACCACGGCCTCGGACGTTCCCGGGGCGGACTGACCACCAAGATCCACCTCGCCGTCGAGCAGGGACAGAAGCCGCTGTCCGTGCTGATCACAGCCGGGCAACAAGGCGACTACCCGCAGTTCGAGCCCGTCCTGGAAGCGATCCGGGTTCCCCGGCTGGGACGCGGACCGCTTTGCCGACGACCCGACCGGATACGGGCCGACAAGGCCTACGACTCCCGCCGCAACCGGGCCTACCTGCGCAGACGTGGCATCAAGGCGACCATCCCGGTCCCCTCGGACCGCGTCCGCACCCGCCGGAAGCTCGGTTCGCGAGGCGGCCGACCACCGCAGTTCGACAGGGCCGACTACCGTGAGCGGCATGCCGTCGAATGCGGAATCAACCGCCTCAAGCGCCACCGGGCCGTGGCCACGAGATACGACTGTGAGGATGGCGGTGCTGCCCCGGGCGGTGGTCTGGCCCGCGATACGACTGGCCGTGGTGCCTTGAGTTTGATCTGCCGGCCGTTGTCCGGGGCGGTGCGTCCTGGCACCGAAACGGTGGGCGTGTCCCGATAGGGGCCTTCGCGACAGGCACCGTCACAGTCCTGACCGCCGCACCGCTCCGGCGTCGGCCACCGGTGTCCCCGAGGCGATCAGGAGACAGGCGACCATGTCCAGCATGACGCAGCAGCCACCGGCCCGTCATCACACTGCCCACCAGCACGAACAGGTTCTGCTCGGCGTGGACACTCACAAGGACGTCCACATGGCCGCGGTCATCACCAGCACGGGGGCCGTGCTGGACACACGGGGGTTCCCCACGACCCGCCAGGGCTATCGCCGGCTCCTCGCCTGGGCCCGCGCCTTCGGGCGGGTGGACCGGGCCGGGGTGGAATGCACCGGCTCCTACGGAGCCGCGCTGACCCGGTATCTGCACGGCGAGGGCATAACGGTCACCGAGGTCAACCAGCCCGACAAGGCGGCCCGGCGCCGGCACGGCAAGTCCGATGCCATCGATGCGGTCGCCGCCGCCCGGGCCGTGCTCTGCGGCCGGGCCACCGCCAAGACGGCCGACGGGCCCGTGGAGACGATCCGGCTGTTCACCATGGCCAAGACCCCCCGCCGTCAAGTCCCGCTCGATGGCCCTCAACCAGCTCAAGGCCGCGCTCGTGACGGCGGATCCGGCGCTGCGGGAGTCCCTGACCGCACTGAGCAATCCCAAGCAATCCGCCGATGTGCACAGCTCAGTGCCGCCCGGAACAGCCATCCGCAGGCGGCATCCCGCCACACGCTACGGACCCTGGCCAGGCGGATCCTGCATCTCACCGAGGAGATCAACGACCTCACAGACCGGATCACCACCGCAATCGATGCCTGCGCACCCCAGCTCCTCGGCCTCTACGGCGTCGGCCCGGACACGGCCGCCGCCCTGCTCACGGCAGCTGGGGGCAACCCGCACCGCATGACCAACGAGGCGTCGTTCGCCGCCCTCTGCGGCGTCAGTCCCGTCGAAGCCTCGTCCGGGAAAGTCCAGCGCCGCCGGCTCAATCGCGGCGGCGACCGCCGGGCCAACTCGGCGCTCTGCACCATCGTCATAGCCCGCCTGCGCTGGGACACCCGCACCCGTGCCTACGTGGACAGGCGTGTCAGGGAGGGCAAGACCCGACGCGAGGGGATTCGGTGCCTCAAGCGTTATGTCGCCCGCGAGATCTACCGGGCCCTCACCACAGTCAGGAGCAATCCTCCAGCGTCAGCATCCGCGGGTTGACATCCATAGGGGCATCAAGCGCGACTACACCTACAACGGCACCCTCACCGTCACCGCGATCGTCATCTGGCTCCGGGACACCGTGCAAGAGCCATCAGAAACGACCTAGGACTCCAGGGCCTGATATTGGTGATAACGGGCTAGCAACTGCGGTCGACGGTCTCGCCGGGCGTGACGAGTCCTGTCTCGTAGGCGAGTACGACGGCTTGGGCCCGGTCGCGCAGGGTCAGCTTGGCGAAGATCCTGGCCACATGAGTCTTCACCGTCGCCTCGCTCAGTGTCAGTTCCTGGGCAAGTTCGGCGTTGGACAGGCCCCTGCCCATGAGGGTCAGCACTTCACGTTCGCGCGGCGTCAGTACGGCGAGGTCACGGTGGACAGTGAGGCTTGTCGAGCCAGGAGCGGTCCGTCCGGCACTGGAGGCGTGGCGTTCCACCAGACGGCGGGTGATCGAGGGCGCGAGCAGTGCGTCGCCGGTGTCGACCAGGCGTACGGCGGCGGCGAGATGTGCCGGGGTGACGTCCTTGAGCAGGAAGCCGCTGGCGCCGGCTGCGAGGGCTGCGTAGACGTAGGAGTCGAGGTCAAAGGTGGTCAGCATGATCACTCGGCAGCCGGGGGCCTGTGCGAGGACGCGGCGGGCGGCTTCCAGGCCGTCCATGTTCGGCATGCGGATGTCCATGAGGACGACGTCTGGACGCAGGCGGCGTACGGCTCGCACGGCCTCGGCTCCGTCTGCGGCTTCGCCGACCACGTTGATGCCGCGTGCGGTCAGGATGAGGCGGAAGCCGGTGCGGACCAGCTCCTGGTCGTCAGCGATCACCACGCGGGGGGTGGGGTCGGTGGGTGTGGTCATGGCCGGTCCAGTGGAATCCGGGCGCGGACGCGGTAACCGCCGCCCAGGCGGCGCCTGGCGTCCAGGTCGCCGCCGTAGACGGCGACCCGCTCCCGCAGGCCGAGCAGCCCGCGTCCCGCTCCGTGGGGCCGCTCCGCGGCCGGGCGGCTGCGGGGTCCGGAAGCGTCGCCCGACAGGACGCTCGGTCCGCTGTTCAGGACTTCGACGCGCAGATAGTGCTCCGCGTACCGGACTGTCACCTCGGCTTTCGCTCCGTCGCCGTGCTTGAGGACGTTGGTCAGCGCCTCCTGGATGATCCGGTAGGCGGTGACGTCGATGCCGGTCGGCAGCGGGCGAGGTTCCCCGGATATGCGCACCTCCACGGGCAGGCCGGCGAAGGCTATCCGGTCGATCAGTGGACTGAGCCGGCTCAGGCTCGGCTGGGGTGCCAGATCCTGGCCGTAGGGTTCGTCGTCGCCGCTCTGCGCGGGGGCGAGCAGGCCGAGCAGGTGCCGTAGCTCGGTCATCGCGGTCCGCCCGGCGCCCTCCACCGCACTCAGCGCGGCCTCGGCCTCGTCGGGCATGGTGGCCAGCACCTCGCGGGCGGCCCCGGCCTGCACCACCATGAGGCTCACATTGTGGCTGACGATGTCGTGGAGTTCGGCCGCGATCCGGGCTCGCTCGGCGTCGACCGCGGTCCGCGCCGCGCTCTCCCGCTCGCGCTCCAGCGACCAGCCGCGCTCTTCGATGGCCGCCCGGTGCCGCCGCCGTGCCCGGACGAGCGCCGCACTCAGGACGATCACCGCGGCGCACGCCGCCGCCAACGCCGTGACCAGCCAGATCAACCCTGAACCCCCCACCGCACAAGCCTCGCAGCCCAGCATGCCGTCCGCGTCATGCTGTGGATCCAGACACCTACATCCCCAGGATGACCCGCGGGACCGGTTACATCCGGTGAGGGACGTCACACCTGCCCTGCCGCTTTTAGGTTCATGCCATGACAACTGATCTGCACAATCGCCCGCCACGGACCGTCGTGCGGCTGGACGACGTCCGCAAGGAGTACGGCGACGCGACGGCCCTGGACGGCGTCTGCCTGGAGATCCGCGCCGGGGAAGCGGTCGCGGTGATGGGGCCCTCCGGGTGCGGCAAGTCCACGCTGCTCAACATGGTCGCCGGACTGGACCGGCCGTCGTCGGGCACGGTGCAGGTACACGGCCAGGACCTGGGAGCATTGAACGAAACCGGGCTGGCGCTGTTCCGGCGGCGGCACATCGGCATGATCTTCCAGTTCTTCAACCTGATCGACGACCTGCCCGCACTGGACAACGTCGCGCTGGCCGCCCAGCTGACCGGCGCGTCCGCCCGGCAGGCCCGGCGCCGCGCGCTGGAACTCCTCGACGAACTCGGCATAGCCGACCGCAAGGACATCTACCCGGCGGCATTGAGCGGAGGCGAGCGGCAGCGCGTGGCCGTGGCCCGGGCGCTGATGAACCGCCCGGCCCTGCTCTTGGCCGACGAGCCGACGGGCGCGCTGGACAGCCGCTCGGGCGAGCAGGTCATGGACCTGCTGATCGACCTCAACCAGATCGGGCAGACCCTGCTGATCGTCACGCACGACCCCCACCTGGCCACCCGCTGCGCCAGCCGCCTGATTGAGGTCGCCGACGGCCGAGTGGCCCGCGAGAGCACCCTGGAGCCCGCCGCATGAGCGCCGTGTGGAGGGCCGCGCGGGCGGCGGTGAAACGCCTGCGCCAGCTGCGGACGCGACGCCTTCGTCAGGTCGAACGCTCCCACCGTCGGTGGCGCCCCTGGACGGCACTTGTGGTGGAGCGCATGGTGCCGCCCGGGGAGAGGTACAGGCTGATGATCGCGGCAGCGGTGCTCAGGTGCCGCATCAGGTCATCCGCCTCGTTGAAGTCGAGGTGCTCGCGCCAGGGCTCTCTGTGAGGCCCGTTGCACCTCTGAAGAAGCAGACCCTGACCAAGCGCATCGAGTCCTTCGTCAACTGGGCCACCCGCGAAGCCCTGACCCACGGGCTCCCCGACCAGACCACGTAGACCTGAAGAACGAGTGCTACGAGCGCGTCCGCACGGAGACCCCACAGGTCCCGTGCTCGTCCGGCAGCACCTGGACGCTTTGATGCGTGCCCGGGAAGTGTTGAAGAGGGCGGCCTTCGCGCGTCACGGTTGTTTTGCGAGTCCGCCGGAACGGAGCTCCGCCCAGTCCGTGGCTTGGCGCCCACAGCTGCGCGTCGCCGTGGCCGACGCCGAAGGCCAAAGGGCCAACCGGCCGGGGCCGCTCCGTGTGCTGGTGTCTTCGCGTGGGGTAGTGCGTCCGTGCGACCATCAGCAGCTGCACGCTGAGTCTCAGGCGGGCGGCCGGAGCACGTCCGTGCGCGGTGGCTTCCAGCGCCTGGGTGATCAGCCTTCCGGGGGAGTCGGCCCCGGAGTCGGTGATGTTCTCCGTGGAGGTCCAGTGCCCGCCGCCCTTCCGCTCTCCACGTCCGGAAGTCGGCGGCGACGCGCTTGAGGACGTCGTCCCACAGCACCATGCCGTACTGCTGGGCGTTGCTCTTGGTGACGGAGAGACCTTGCGGCGGGTGCGGGTACACGCGGGATCGAAGGCGAAACGCACGATGCGCTCCCAGCCGACCTGTGGACAGGACGGACTGCACGGCAACCACCGCCGGGTCCGCGTCCCGAGAGGTTGCGGCCGCTGAGACCAGCGTACTCACCCTCGCTGTTCTCGCGGACGACGACCCCGTCCAGTTCGTTGTCGTCGGCCTTGCGCAGCGGGCTGGTGATGCCGGGCAGGAAGCGGACCGGGCGGACGTTGGCCCACTGGTCGAAGCTCTGGCAGATCTTCAGCCTCAGGCCCCACAGGCTGATGTGGTCAGGGGCGGTGGGCCAGCCGACGGCGCCGAAGCAGATGGCGCCGAAGCCCTTGAGCTGGTCCAGACCGCCGTCGGCCATCATCTTCCCGGTGGGGGCGTAGCAGTCGCTGTCCCAGGGGAACTCCTAGCGAATCTCCCGAGCGGGAGCCAGGCATCTGTGCCCAGGTCTCCCGCCGCGACGGTCACCAGGTCAGCAAGCCGGGACGCCTCCGCGTCTCATGCTGACCTCTTGCTGACCCGAGCGACTGAAACATGCCCCTGACCTGAACAGATGACCAAGCAATGGATCTTGGACATGAACGTGGCACGAAGCACGGGGGCGCTTTCGAGCGAGCAGTCGCAAGGGAGCTGAGGGGCGTGATCAGAAGGACCGAACAGTGACACCCGCACCGGGTGCGGCCTCACCCTCCGCCGCGGGTCCGTTGAACGGACCGGGGACGTCGTACGTCTCCTGCGCGAGGCACATCATGGCTCCCCATCGCTCCGACCTCTCAGGAGATTCAGTGCGATCTACTCTCCGACAAGGACCTGCCTGTCTGGTGAGCCTCCTTGTCCTGCTGGGCCTCATAGCGGCTGTACCCGCGTCGGCCGCCCCGCGCTCCTTGACCATCTCCACTGTCAAAGGTTCGGTCGCGGGAGCCTCGGCGGACGAGGTCGACCGTTTCCTCGGCATTCCGTACGCGGCTCCGCCCGTCGGTGCCGGACGCTGGCAGCCTCCGGCACCCGCCGCTGCCTGGACGGGCAACCGGTCGGCCACCTCCCCCGGCTCCCGCTGCCTGCAGTTCGGTGGCTACACGGGCCCGGGGATGAGTGAGGACTGCCTGTACCTGAACGTCTACACCCCGGCCCACCGGAAGAACCGCCCGCTGCCGGTGATGTTCTGGATCCACGGCGGCGGCTTCTCCTCCGGTTCGGGAGACACGCAGGACGGCTCGCTGATCGCGAGGACCGACAACGTCGTGGTCGTCACGATCAACTACCGCCTCGGTGTGTTCGGTTTCCTCGACCTCCCCGGACTGAGCAAGCAGGGCGCGGGCAACTACGGCCTGCTCGACCAGCAGGCGGCGCTGCGCTGGACCCAGCGCAACATCGGCGCGTCCGGCGGGGACGCGAGCCGGGTCACCATCGCCGGTCTATCGGTCGGCGGCCACTCCGTCTGCGCGCTCCTGGCCTCTCCCCCGGCCCGTGGTCTTTTCTCCGGCGCGATCATCCAGAGCGGCGGATGCCCCAGCCACACCGTCAAGCAGGCCGTCGCCCGCGGGAAGAAGTACGCGGCGGCCGCCGGTTGCTCCGCGTCCCCGGTCGGTCTGGCCTGCCTGCGCGCCAAGCCGGCCAGTGAACTCCAAGCCGCCGCGCAGAACTTCACCGGTGGCGCCCTGAGCGGCTCGCTGCCCGTGTCCGGGGTTCCCGAACTACCCGTCGCGCCGCTCAAGGCGGTACGCACCGGCCGGACCGCGAACGTCCCCCTCCTCATCGGCCACACCCGAGACGAAGTGCGCTCGTGGGCCATGCCGTTCGCGAACGCGACGAAGGAGCAGTACGAGCGAGCGGTCCGGATCGAGTTCGCGGACGAGGCCGACGCCGTGCTCGCGCACTATCCGTTCAGCGCCTACGGCGACTCGTACACCGGGGCGTACGCCTTCGGCGCACCGTGGCGTGACAGCAGCGCCTTCCAAAGGCTCGGCGGCTGTCAGTACCAAGACCTGACGGCCAAGTGCGCGAAGCGGCAACCGCGGACGTACCTCTACGAGTTCAACGACCCGCACCCGCCCACCGGCCGGCCCTCGACCGGCTTCGACCCGGGGGCCTCGCACGGCAGCGAACTGTCGTACCTTCTGCCCCGGGCGACCTCGCAGCTGCTGTCTCCCGAGCAGCAGCAGTCGTCCAGGGAGACGGTGCGCTACTGGGGCTCGTTCGTGAGCACGGGAACCCCGCAACCCCAGTGCTCGCCGCCTGGCCTTCGTACCGGGCGGGAACGTTCATGTCCCTGCTGCCGGGCGGTGAGAGCCGGGCCCTGAAGACCGAGGTGTACGAAGCGCGTCGCCAGTGCGCCTTCTGGAACTCCATCGACTATGACTGGCTCCCCGTCAACCCGGACCGACTCGCCGCGCAGGCTGGTGTTTCCCGGTCCTGACCCGGCAGGCTGCCGCTGGAACCTCACGCCGCCGCAGTGCGCGCTCCCGTGGGAGAACCCCGGCCGCCGCACGGCCGGGGTCCCCCGAGGCGCTGAGTGTCGGTCAGCGGGTCGGGTCAGCGCTGCAGGGTGAGGACACCCGGGCGCCACGGCAGCCGGTCGTACTCGCCGCCCGCGGTGGGGGACTTGCCCTGGTAGAGGAACTGCAGGTTGCAGGGGTCGATGGTCATCGTCTGGTCGGGGTTGTTGCGGACCAGGTCACCGTGGCTGATGTCGTTGGTCCAGGTGGCGCCGCTGTTGGCCTTGCCCGCGAAGGGGTTGCTCTCGCTCGCGGCCTGCGGGGTCCACGTCCCGTTCAGGCTGGAGGCCGTGAAGGAGCGGAAGTAGCGCCCGTTGGCGCCCATCGCCTCGACGATCATGAGGTACTGGTTCTGGCCCTTCACCTTGTAGACCTGTACGCCCTCGAAGAGGTTGGCCTTCGTGTCGCTCATGATCGTCGTGTACGACGAGCCGAAGTTGCCCGGGAAGTTCCCGATCGGCATGCTCGCCCGGTAGATCTTGCCGTTGTCCCCGGCGAAGAACAGGTACATGTTCTGGCCGTCGGCGATCAGGGTCTGGTCGATCGGGCCGGTGTCGGAGCCGGAGATGCTCCCGGTGAACAGCGGCTGCGGGGCGGACCAGCCGTTGGGGTTGGTGGGGTCGCTCGACGTGCGGTAGATGAAGGGCCACGCACCCCACTGGTACGCCAGCACCCAGATGTTCTTGGGCGCGAAGTAGAACAGCGTGGGCGCCACCGCGGCCTGGCTCATCCCGGTCTGGCCGGCCGACGCCATGTCCGACCAGTTCGTGAAGGGACTGAACATCATCGAGCCGTACGACGATCCCGACACGTTCGACGCGTAGACCAGGTGCTTGCCGTTGTGCGTCACGGTGGTGAAGTCCTTCACCGCGGCCCACCCGTTCGCCGGCTGCGCCAGCACACCCGTCGACGACCACCGGTACGTCGAGGGAAGCGCGCACGTGCCGTCCGTCGGCGGGTTCCCGGTCAGGCCGGTCCACTTCTGGTTGCTGCCGCCGTTGCACGTCCCGATCTGCACCGCCGTGCCGTTGGCCGTGCCGGCGCCCGCGGCCTCCAGGCACAGCCCGGACTCCACGCCGACGACCGTGCCGTCGGAGTTCACCCGCCACTGCTGGTTCGCACCGCCGGAACAGGTCCAGATCTGCACCCGGGTACCGGCCGTGGTGGCGTGGCCCGGAACGTCCAGGCACTTGTTGCCGTACACGGTCAGCTGATTGGCGTCGGTCAGCGTCCACTGCTGGTTGGTCCCGGCGCTCCAGCAGTCGTGGATCTGCAGTTGTGTGCCGTCGGTCTGGCCGGCGCCCACCACATCGAGGCACCGGTTCGATCCGACACCGCGCAAGGAGCCACTGGCAGCCGCCTGAGCCGGGGTGGCGACGAGCATCGCCGCCAGCGCGGCCAGGACCGCGACCGCGGCGGCGAGCACCGCGGACGGATGTCTGCGGCTGAAACTACCTCTGTGCATGACGTGCATGGAGTGCATGGGGTGCATGGGAATTTCCTTGACCGTGAGTGGGCGGTTCCGGCCGGCCTCGTCAGAGGTTGCCCGGACTGTCGGTGTGGTGCGGTGTGCTGCGGTGGGTGATGGGCCGGTACCGGCCCGGTTCAGGGCGTGGACAGCTCGAACCGCGTGACGCGGACCGAGCCGCCGAGCGCCCGGGTGGCATGGTTGAAGAGGGCGAACCGGTATCCCATGAAGAACCGCCAGTCGTTGCCCATCGAGAAGTCGGGGCCGAGCCGGGTGAACGTGATGCCGTCGGTGCTGTAGGAGAAGGTCCCCGGACGTGCCGCGCCGGGGCGGATGTCCGCGCTCGCACGCAGCCAGATCCGGCTGCCCGGAACGGCCGCGCTCGCGAGCTCGTAGCCGGTGCCGGTGGTGTTCCAGTTGCTGTCCATGGTCAGCCCGCCGACCCTCACCACCCGTGTGGCGCCACCCTCGCGCTTGACACCGATCCACGCGGAGGAGTCCCGCAGCAGCGCCAGTCCGGCCCGGTCGCCGTCCCGCATGGCGGAGTGGTCGAGCTGGACCGTGGCGGTGGAGGTGGGGCCCTGTATGCGGTGCGTGAGGGTGTTGCGGGCCCAGTACAGGTCGTCGGTGACCGTCGCGGTGCGCAGGGTCAGACCGTTGCCGACCGACCATTTGGTGTTGTCCGGGTTGTGGTTCCACTCCCATCTCGGGGCCAGGGCCGTGCCGGTGAAGGTGTCGACGCCGGTCATGGGGGTGACCTGGCGGGGCGGCGGCGGCACGGCCGGACTGGGGTAGGAGGTGCCCCATGCGCCGTTCACCAGTTGGACTACGGGCCAGCCGTCCGAGGTCCAGATGACCGGGGCCAGCGCGGGCACCCGGCCGCCGGGGTAGGCGTCGACGAACGCCAGGTAGTACCAGGCGCCGTTCTGCGTCTGAACCAGTCCGCCCTGGTGCGGGACGCCTCCGCCGGGGATAGGCCCGCGCAGGTCGAGGAGCACCTGCCGCATCGTGTACGGGCCGAAGGGGCCGCCCGACGATTTCAGGATGTACTGCCCGTTCGCGGGGCGGGTCAGGAAGATGTAGTACTGCCCGTTGATCTTGTAGAAGCGGGCGCCCTCGAGGGTGCCGACGCTCGACGGGGTCGTGAACACCTGCTGCGTGCGGACCTGGGTGCGACCGTCGGGGGAGAGCTGGGCCACGCTGATCGTGGTGTTCCCGTACGCCACGTAGAGCGTGTCGTCGGTGTCGACCAGCAACCCCGCGTCGTAGTAGGGCGTGCTGATCGTCGTCAGCCGGTTCCACGGCCCCTCGACGGCCGTCGCGGTGTAGAGGTACGTCCGGGCGAAGTCGATCTGGCCCAGCCAGTAGAACGTCCTGTTGCTCGGACGGTAGGCCAGCGACGACGCCCAGATCCCCCTGACATAGCCACGGGCCCCGTTCAGGTCGTACTTGGCGCCGAAGTCCAGCACCGGCACCGAGTGGCCGGCGATCTCCCAGTGCACCAGGTCGTACGAGCGCAGGACGGGCGCGCCCGGCGAGTAGTGCATGGTCGAGGCCGAGGCGTAGTAGGTGTTCCCGACGCGGATGACGTCGATGTCCGCGAAGTCCTGCCAGATGACCGGGTTCGTGTACTCCCCGGCGGCGGCGTGGGCCGGCCCCTGGGCGGGGGCGGCTGCGGCGCGGGGGGCTCCCGTCAGCGGGAGGACCGTGCCGGCGGCGAGGCCGGTGGCGGCCGTCAGCGCGTGACGACGAGAAAAGGGTTGACGAGTCCATGACATACGCATGCGGCAGGCTCCTTGCGGCTCGATGTGCGCGGGGTGCGACCCGGAGATGCCCTGCTGTGCAATGGAGCGACCCCGGCGCGTTCGTGATATCGAACAACGGTCGGAGTGTCGGGCAACCTGAATGATAAAGAACCGGCGAACGGCGTCAATACCTCTCGCAAGTTCGCGTCCAGTACCGAAACATTTCGCCAGGGAACGGTGCACGTCACACCATTGAATGGCGAGGTCGCCCTGACCTCGGGCGCCGGGGTGGATCAATCATGCGGACGGTGTCGCCACCCGGCCGACCGCGTCTGCGGCATCCTTGACACGCCGAATTTCCGAACGGAGTCCGGAATCCCACCCCCCTCTCCCCCGATGATGAGTCGAGAAGCCCAGGCAGCCGGACGATCTCTCGCCCGTACTCGCGCACACGCGCTCCCTGCAACTGACGGCCGTACAGGACGAGCGTCGTCCTCAGGTCGGGTCAGTAGGCAGGCATCAGGACCGGTGCGGGCAGCCGGCCTGAGCCATCCGGTCGGCGCTCCGGCCGCATCCGCACCGCCTGGTCCTCGACTGCGGCGACTGCGCGTGAGTGAGTGACGGGGAAGGCCGGAGCGGTCATACATGCCGGCCCGTCCCGGCGGCCGGTACCGGTCGGCCCATCGTTTGGCGGTGGTCCGGCCGACCTGGGACCGTTCAGCCGCCGCTCGACACAATGGCCGGCCGTCCTCGACCACCCTCCTGGCCGGGCGCAGCCTCCCGGTCGGAGTCAGCCGGGTATGGCCATAGCAGACGAGAGCCCCCTTGACCAGCGGACGATGTTGCGATCTCCACCGGAACAAGAAGGCCCTCGCCCACGCCGGACGCGTGCCGTCACCGACACGTCGGGACAGCACGCCTGGCGCCGCCGGTGAGGGCCGGGCGGGTCCGCCCGCCCGGCCCTCACCGCGGGCGGTCAGTTACGGAAGGTCTCGTGGGTGATGTAGGTGCCCGTCGGCGGGGTGATGGTGGTGCGGTTGGGGCCGGTCTCCCACACGACGGGGGTGTTGGCGGCCTTGACGATGTACTTGTACTCCACGCCGGTATTGGCCGGCAGGACCACGGTCGCCGACCAGGTCGGGTAGGAGGCCGAGGAGAGCGGCACCGCCTTGTCCGGGTTCCACGACCCGAGCTCCGGGCGGTTCCCGGTCACGTATACCTGCTGGCCCCACTGTGTGTACGTGGTGACGTTGAACGTCGCCACGACGGAGTCCTCAGCCGCTCTCACGGACGGCGCGGACGGCGCGGCCAGCGCCGGCGGGGCCACCAGCACCCCGAGGAACAGGGCGAGTACGGCGGCGAAACCCAGGCGCAGGCGGGTTCGGGGACGGCTGTGGTTCACGAGGAACGTCCTTTCGGATGACGGCGAAAAAGGTCTGTCGGGCCCTGACGGACGCCATCCTTATGACGTGTGCACGTCTTGCGCAAAGATCTGAAAGACTTTTCAGACATAGTGGAACGCTCAAGCAACTGACCTGTTCACGTACCTGTAGCCGAAATGAAAGGCTTGCAGAGTGCTCTCTGAAGCTGTCGGCCCCGGAGATGCCGTCGCCGGGGCGCACCGGGGAGTCGCTGCCGCGTCTCACGTGCCGTTCGTCCCGGAGCACCCCGAGTCGGCCGGAATGGCCGCCCGTGAAAACTCCGGCCGTCAGCCGGGCCGGTCAATGTCTCGATCTGCACGCGACAGGCCCTGATGCCCGGACAGCCGGCTCATGCCGGACGGCAGCCCGGACCGGGCTGGAAGGAGAACAAACCGTGCAGTGCGCCGCACAACTCAGGCCCGGCCGCGCAGGCCCGGCCGCGCAGGCCCGGCCGCGCAGGCCCGGCTGACACCGGACCCGCTGTCGGCCGGAACGCCGGAGCCACACAGACCCTGCACATCCTCGGCGTGGGTCCAGCCGCCCGCGCTGCCGCCCGCCCGCCTCCGGCAAGGCCCAGTGACACCGAAGCGCTGCCGAGCGATACGCCAGCAAGAGGAAGCAGGAAGCAGTTCCGCGCGGTGGCCACCCGCTGAAGGCTCCGCTCGGCCCCCACCGGCCTGAGGAGGCGTGGAGGCCGGCGGTCAGACCGTGACGCGGAGCTTCGCGGGTTCAGGCTCTGGGCCCGCGTTCGCGTTCCTCGGAGGACGGTCAGTTCCCGGCGTCCCCCATGTCGATCACGATCTTGCCCACCGCCGTGCCCGCGCGCAGCCGCTCCACCGCTTCGCCGAGCGCGTCCATCCCGTACCGCTCGTACGGCAGCGACAGCGCGCCCGAGGACAGGTCCGGCAGCAGGCGCAGCACCTCGGGGGCGACCTCCTCGCTGCGGGAGATCATGTTCACGGGCAGGAGGGAGACGTCGGCGAGGAAGAAGTCCGCGAGGTCGAGCGTGAGTTCGCGGCCGGCCGTGTAGCCGAGGAGCGCGGCTCGGCCGCGCGGGCGGACCAGGGTGAGGGCGTTGCGCAGGATCGTGCCGCCGACCGTGTCGATCAGTACGTCGACCTTGCCGCCGATCGCCTCCTCGGACAGGTCCGAGGCGAGCAGTGCCTTGGCGACGCCGGGCACGTGCGGCAGTTTCGCGGGGTGGCCGACCGCGCCGACCACCTCCGCGCCGGCGCGCGCCGCGAGCTGCACGGCCACGGCGCCGACCGCGCCGGACGCGCCGGTGACCAGTACCCGCTCGCCCGGCTGCACCTGGGCGATCGCGTGCACGGTCGCCCACGCGGTGCCGACCGGCGAGAAGTAGATGCAGGCGAGAGCGGAGTCGGTGCCCTCGGGCATGGCCTCCGCGGCCGCGTCCGGCACGAGCACGTGCTCGGCCCAGGCGCCGTCCCGGCTGAGGCCGAGTCCCTCGCCGCGCAGTCGGACCAGAGCGCCCTCGGGGTGCGTGTCCGAGGCGACGACGTAGCCGCTGCCCTGGGTGCCGGGGACGAACGGCAGCTCGGGCAGGATGCCGAACTGTCCGTCGAGGATGTTCAGGTCCAGGTGGGCGACGGTGGCCGCCGCCACCCGTACGAGGGTGTGTCCGGGGCGCGGCGCGGGGACGGCCCGCTCCCCGAGCCGCGGCAGAGTGCCGAACTCCTCAAGGACCAGGGTGCGGGACGTGGACGAGGAAGTGCTCACGTGCTGTGCTCTCCGTTCTTCCCCCGTTGGTCGCTGTGCTTCCCCCGTTGCCCCCGTTGATCACTGCAGCCTCCGTTTACACCTTAGCTCCGTACTTGTGCAGTACACGCAACGCGATCAGGCGCAGCACACGGGAAGCTGTTGCCCATGGCCGGACGGGCGTCCGTGGGGATGTACGGGACGGTCGACGGCAGCACGACGCGGCGCAGGATCTGGCCGCGGCCGGCTCCGAGGCCGGCCGCTGCCCGCAGCTTGGACTCGTCGACGGCCATCACGCCCGCACTGGTGTTGAGCGTGACGATGAAGACGGCCATGTAGAAGATCAGGACCACCTTCGACGTCTCGCCGATGCCCAGCCACACCACGGCCAGGGTCACGAAGGCGACCGGCGGGATGAAGCGGAAGAACTCGGTGTACGGCTCCAGGAGCTGGCGGACGATCCTGATCTGCCGGATGAGCAGGCCGACCGGGGCGCCCACCACGACGCCGAGGCCCCAGCCGATCAGGATGCGGCGGCTGGAGGCGATGACCGAATCGCCCAGGGTGCCATCGGCCACCAGCTCACGGGCGGCCGACGGAGTTGGCCGAGCAGATCCTCGCTGAACCGGGCTGGTACGCGCTCGCTGCCACTCTCGCCGACGCGGAGGCCGCCGGTCACGACCGAGCTGCACTGCTCACCGAAGCTGTGGGGCAACGCGAACTCAACACGGCCGCGTCGATCAGCGATGTCCTCGTATGGCGCCTGCGCCGGGCCGCGGACCTGCCCGCTGACTCGACCAGCATGCCTCACGACGGAGACCCGACAGAGCACTTCATGCGCCGGCCGAGGCAGCGTGGCTCACATCCAGCAGCATGGTCCCACTCGGTTATTTCACCAGCCAGGGATCGGCGATAGGCCCCGGCACGGCCTCGCGACGGCGAGGCGTTACCAAGGCGACGGCCCCGCCGATCACGGCTGTTGAGCCGGTGAATTGAAACAGGTCGGGGCGTCAGGTCACGATCACCAGGCGTACAGGATGGGACGAGGGAGAACGCCAGCATGTTCCACCGCATACGCCGCCGAGCGGCGGAGCCCAGCGAGCTGCAGCGGCGCAGCTACGAGACTTACAGGCGGATGGCCGGCCAGGTGCCGCCGGAGGTCGAACGGACGCGGGCCACGCAGCAGCCCGCTGAGCCGATATCGACAGCGGACGACTTCCTTCCGCCGGATCTGCGCGTGCCGAGCCACGACCAGCTCGACGGCCGGATGATGCCCTGGACGCAGCCGATCGTCCTCGACGGCGCGGTCGTTGCCTGCGCCGGGTGCGGCGCGTACCGGGACTGGCTCATCCTGTCCACTCGGGACCAGATCTGGCTGCGATGCCGCCAGGGACATCAACAGCAGGAGATGCGGCTCGACACCGCTTGGTACAACCGGCACGCCGGCCCTGCGGACGCGCACCACGAGACGTTCGAGGACTGCCTGCGGCACCTCGGCCACTGACTGCCGTCCCTACGACCCCATCGGGCCGCCGGGCCCGCGCTGCCCGAACGTCGCGATGTGCCGGAGGGATCAGCTCCGCCATGCGTATCCGCGGCGCCATTACCGTCCTCGGCCTGACCGTCGTCGCCGTCTCGCGCTGCCGCTGTTCGCGTCCGCGCGTGTCGCGGCGTTCGGCGTTCACCGGGCTTCAGATGCCCGACTGCCGGCGTTAGCCTGGTCTCAGGTCAGCGCTGACGGGGTGGTTATCCACCCAGACCCGTGCATGATCCTCCGATCCCGGTCGCTGACACCGCCGATCGGAGTCGATCATGCCCCTCCCACCCGTTCCCGCGCCGGACCCGCTTCCCCCGGACAGCGAGCCGGTGCGCCTGCCGCGGGAGATGCGGGTGACCGCCGCCCTGATCGACCTGGCCGACATCCTGGTCGCCGACTTCGACCCCGCCGACTTCCTGTACCGCGTCGCCGAGCACTGCATGGACCTCCTCGACATCGGCGACGCCGGCGTCATGCTGGCCACCCCCGGCGCCGGGCCCCTGCGCCTGGTCGCCACCACCTCCGAACGCGTACGCCTCATTGAGCTGTTTGAACTTGACGCCCGCGAGGGCCCCTGCTTCACCGCCTACCACGAGGCCCATCCCGTCGACCACCAGAACCTGGCCGTCCCCTCCCGCTGGCGTGCCTTCAGCGCCCGCGCGCACCGCGCCGGTTACCACTCGGTGCACGCCACCCCCATTCAGCTGCGGGCACAGACCATCGGTGTGCTCAACCTCTTCCGCCGCACTCCCGGTCCCCTGCCCGACGCCGACCGGCACCTGGCCCGGGCCCTGGCCGACATCACCGCCATCTCCCTGTTCCAGCAGACGTGCCTGGACCACCACCGCACGCTGAGCATGCAGCTGCAGCAGGCCCTCACCACCCGCAGCATCATCGATCAGGCCAAGGGCTACCTCACCTCCCACCACGGCGTCGATCCCGAGACCGCGTTCCAACGCCTGCGCTCCTACGCCCGCCACCACCAGGTCCGCATCGCCGACCTCGCTCGCGACGTGATCGACGGCACTGTCAAGCTCCCCCTCCCGACCGACAGCACGGCGCAGAGCACCCTCTCCAGGCGGAAAACCGCCCGCCCAGAGCAGGGAATCACCGACCCCGGCGATTGAGGCGAGGACGCTCAACTCGTGTCCGGACATGACATCCGTGGAAGGTGACGCAGCGACCAGCCGGCGCGGGGCACCGCCGAAGACCTTGGGGGCTTCAATGTGCCGACACATGCGAAGCCCGGCTGCCCCTGTCAGGGTGGCCGGGCTTCGCGTGTGTCGGATGGGCGCAGTGCAGCCGGGCCCCGGTGCCGAATCCGGGCGCTTCACACCCCATGACGGTCGAGGGCGCTCAGGTACGTGTAACTCGCCTTCGTTGGCGGGCGCCTTCGCGAGCTATGTGTCGGGCGAGGGCAGGGCGGTACCCCCTCTCTCCGTGCTGGGCCGAAGGCAAAACTCCGGTCATCATCCAGCTGGGACGCGCAGGATCCGATCCCTGGTGCTCTCGGGCAGCACCTGGCACAGAACCGGAGCCGTGGAGCTGAGGGAAGCAGCGAACGCGGCGACGAGGTCGTGCGGCACGCCGGCGGCGAATGACGCGGCCCACAAGCAGGGGGCACCCATCAGCGGCGCGGCCCATGCCTGCCACCCGGCCGGGCCTTCCTCACCGCACTCGGTCATGAAGATCCCCAGATCGCCGTCCTGGATCAGGGGTGGCACCTCACCGAGGCTGATGTGAGAGGTGAAAGTCGGGTCCGTCGCTTGCGCGTGGGGCTGGTCGAAGTCGCGGAGCCAGCCGTGTGCGGTGACGGCGTCGAGAACCTGCTCGGGGCCCGCGCGCGGCGCAATAGGCTGATCGCGGGCGTCGAGCGCGACGAGAAAGTCGGCAAGTGCCTCTCCGGGAACGTCGGGGGTGAAGTAGGCGGACCATCGCGCGAAGGGCGTGGTCACGTCCTCGCAAGCGGAAACCTGCCACGCAATGGGCCGCTCACCCAGGTGGAACGGCTCGTCCGGCAGCATCCACTGCGCCCAACGGAGATTGTCGGGACTGATGTGCAGGACAGTACTGCGCAGGACCTGCCGGTCCTCCGGCACCTCGTCCGGCTCCTGACGTCCTCGGACGATCGTCAGGCTCGTCCAGCCGAGCTCGGCGAGCATGTCGGCGACAGCGTCGTAGAGCCGTCCGTCGTCACCGGCCAAGTGCCGTGGACCGACCCAGTAGGCGGTCTGGGCACCGGAGGGGGTGGACGGGCCGAGCGGAAGGTCGGAGTTCAGGAGCGCCTCCAAGAAGCTGATGGTCTACTTGCCGCCGCCGGCGCGGCGGCGGGGACGCCGCGGGGGCGCCTGGACTGGTTCCTGCCAGGCCAGGGCGACGGCAGCCTCCGGCGGCAGATGACCGAGCTGGGTATCCGCATCCCGCCCTTCGGCGAGGTAGACGACGGGCTGCCCGGTCTCGTCCGCGGCCTGGACGACCTGTTCGAGGCGGTGCGCCATCGGAAAGAACGGATTGATCGCCTGCCGCACCGGGGTACTGCGATCGACGGCGGACAAGAGGTCGATGAGATCGCCGACGGTCATTTCTTCTGGATGTGCCATGGACAGCCTCCTTCAAGCGGGGGGCAGCAGATGGGGTGGCGGCCTGCGGACCGCCGGTGACGGGAGCGACCCTCCAGTGTGGAGGGCGTCCGGCCTGAGCTGCTGGCGCTATACGCGCTGGGAGGTCGCCAGCACGCGAGCGACGGCGGCGGCGGCGGCTACGATCTCGGCCGGTGTCTCCGTGTGGAAAGACACCTGGTAGCCACGCACCTTGGCCGTACCGGTGACGGCGATCTTCCAGCCTTCGCCGTCGGTGCCTGGACGGCCGAGCGGGAACCAGCCGAGATAGAAGCGTCCGTCCTTGCTGTTGACGTGTACGTCCGCCCGATCGTCCACGACGACGTTGAAGTCGTCCGCGGAGAACTGGTCCATGACGAGCGTGGGCTGGCCGGGGCCGAGCTGGTCACCCTCCGCGCGGTGCCACCGGCCGAGGTCGGCACGGCGGTCTGAGCCACGGAATCATCGCATCGGGAGTGACAGCCCATGAATCCTGACTGGACGGCACTCGGCCAGGTCGCCGCGGTGAGCGCCGGCGTCACCGTCGCCGTGGTCGTCGTATTCGCCCTGGGCGTCCGGGGCATGGCCGACAACGAGGAGACGCGCGAGCAGCGTGGCACCGCCTCGGCTCTCGGCCTCGCCCAGGCCGCTCTGTGCTTCCTCACGTGCGCGGCGGTGGTGGTGTACGGGATCTGTCTGATCGTGCCGCAGTTCCACTGACGCCGTACGGAGGCCCGGCCGACACGGCGGTCGGACCTCCTCGGTTCACGGCGCGGAGGCCATCGCGATGTCACATGGCGAAGGCGTCCGGCCAGCTGGAGCGAGGAAGTTCTTGCCACTTACCCCGTGAGGGGACCGGCTGCGGAAGCGAGGCGGGGCGTGTCCGTTGGGGTCGGGACGGCGGAGCCGGGAGTCCGGTCCTCCCCGCCATCCTGCCGGTCCTCTCCCTCCCCCTGCCGGTCGTCTGCGTTCGGCTCGCTTCCCGCGTTGGCGCCGTGCGTGCCGTCGTCCTTCGGTGCGAGGTGTCCGCGGATGCGTGAGGCCAGGGGTGGGAGCAGGAGGGAGCCCGCGGTGGCCGCTGCGGCGGCGCCCAGGGCCGTGGCCCAGCCGACGGGTCCGAGGGGGGTGCAGCCGAAGAACTGGCTGATGCCGGGCGTCTGGACGATCGCCGCCAGGGCGGCCAGGGAGCCTGCCGCGGATGCGGCCACGGCCGGGGACCTGCCGCCGACCAGCAGCGTCTGACCCAGTTGGGCGCCCACCAGTGCGACGAGGGCGACGGTGCGGGCGCGGGCCTCGCGGCCGGTGACGCGGGCCGCCCACCAGGCCGCCGCGGCGCCCAGGGCGGTCGCGGCGGCGCGGACGGTGGTCTCGTCGGTGAGTGCGGTGCCGAGGGATGCTTCGGGGCCTTCCCGCAGCAGCCGTCCGGCGGCTTCCGGGCCGCCGGGCGGCCGCAGCGCCACGGCGATCGCCGGGGCCAGATCGGTGAACAGGTTGACCAGCAGGAGCTGGCGGGCCGTCAGGGGTGAGGTGCCGGTGACGGCGGCGGCGAGGAGGGTGAAGGCGATCTCGCCGAGGTTGCCGCCCACCAGGATGGCCAGGGCCTGCCGCACCGAGGCCCACATGGCGCGGCCCTCGACGAGCACGGCGAGGATCGTCTCCAGCCGGTCGTCGGCCACCACGACGTCGGCCGCGGCGCGGGCGGAGGGGGTGCCGCGCCGGCCCAGGACGATGCCGATGTCGGCGAGCCGGATGGCGGGGGCGTCGTTGGCGCCGTCGCCCGTCATGGCGACCGTCCGGCCGAGCGACTGGAAGGCCTGCACGACCCGCACCTTGTGGAGCGGGGTGCCGCGCGCGACGACACCGATGGCGGGCAGCCGGGCGGCCAGTTCCCGGTCGTCCATGGCGTCGAGTGCGGCGCCCGTCACCACCTGGTGCCCGTTGACGATGCCGAGCTCGCGGGCCACCGTCTCGGCGGTCTGCGGGTGGTCGCCGGTGATCATCACGATCTGCACTCCGGCGTCGGTGAGCCGCCGTACCGACTCGGCGGCCGTGGAGCGCACCTCGTCGGCGAGGGAGAGGAAGCCGAGGAAGTCCAGTCCGGTGACGGAGGCGTCGGTCAGCCGGCCGCCGGGGGCGTCGCGCAGCTCGGCGACGGCCAGTATCCGGTGGCCTTCGGCGGCCAGCTTCTCGCCGCCTGTCAGGATCTCCTCGCGGGTGATGGCGTCCAGTGGGCGGCCGTGGTAAGTGGCGCACCGTCCGGCGATCTCCTCCGGGGCCCCTTTGACGGACAGCAGTCGCTGTTTACCGCAGCGGCCCCGGGTGGCGTGGAAGCCTCGGCTGGGCTCGAACGGCAGGCTGGTGGAGCGCCGCCAGCCCGGCGCCGCGTGGGTGCGGCTCACCCCTGCCGCGCGGGCGCCTTCGACGACGGCGCGGTCGGTGACGTGTTCGAAGGCGTCGTCGTGGCGGCGCGGTGTGGCCCGCAGGGCGGCTGCGAGGACGGCCCGTTGGTGCTGCTCCAGTCGGTCCAGGGGCAGGGTGTGGCCCTCGGCCGACACGGCGGTCAGGGTGATCCGGCCGTGGGTGAGCGTGCCGGTCTTGTCGAAGCACAGCACGTCGGCGCGGCCGGCGGCCTCGATGGTCCGGGGGTTGCGGACGAGCGCTCCTTGCCGGGACAGCCGGCGCGCGGCCGCGAGCTGGGCCGCCGTGACAAGGAACGGCAGTCCCTCCGGCACGCTCGCCACCGCCAGGCCGACCCCGTCGCCGATGGTGCGGCGAATGGGGCGGCCCCGCAGCAGGCCCGCGGCCATCAGCGCGCCGGCCGAGCCGAGGGCGACGGGCAGGGTGATCCGGGTGATCCGGGCCAGCCGGTGCTCCACGCCGGCCGCGGGTGCGGCGCCCCGGCCCGCCCGTGCGCTGCGCCCGGCCTCGGTGGCCTCGCCGACCGCGACCACGACGGCCCGGGCCCGGCCCGCGGCCACGGTGGTGCCTTCATAGACCATGGACATGCGGTCGGCCAGGTCGGACGCCAGGACGGGGGCGACGTCCTTGGCGATGGGCAGCGACTCGCCGGTCAGGGCCGACTCGTCGGTCTCCAGCCCGTACGCCTCGAGCAGCCGGCCGTCGGCGGGCACGACGTCGCCGGCCTTGAGGGTCACCACGTCGCCGACGACCAGTTCCTCGGCAGGCAGCGTGGTCTCCTCGCCGTCCCGGACGACGGTGGCGGTGACCGCGGCCCGCCGGTGCAGCTGGTCCACCAGCCGGTCGGTGAGATGGCGCTGGGTTCCCCCGATGAGTCCCGACAGGGCGGTCACGGCCACGATGATCCAGGCGTCCAGCACCGCGCCCACCACCGCGGACAGGGCGGCGCCGCCGCCGAGGACCGGGGTGAGCGGGTTGGCCAGTTCGGAGAGGTAGGCCCGCGCGAGCGAGGGCCGCCGGACCTCCTCACCAGAAGTTGTGCTGCGGGCCTGTGCCTCTTTGGCGGTCAGCCCGTCTTGCATGCTGCCCGTCCGGCCGAGCACCGTCTCCGGGGTCAGCGCGTGCCAGGGATGCCGCGCGGCGGCCGGCGGCAGCGGACGCCGCAGCAGCTCGGCCGCCGACCACACGCCCAGTGCCATTCCCAGGCCGGCCGCCTGTTGCACGGTCATCAGACCGCGTGCGTCGGCGCGCCGGCCGCGACGGCCGGCCAGGGTCATCGCGCCGCCCAGCACCGCCGAAGCCTCCGCGAGCCGGACGCCGCGCCGGGTGACGGTCCGCGCCGCCCGGCAGGCCTCGACCAGCACGACCGCGTCCCGCGCGCCGCCCGGGAGGAGGACGTGCGCGCCCCACGGCGGCCTCCCGTCCGGTCCGGGGAGGCCGAGGCCGACGTCCGCGGCGGCCAGTGCGGCCGGGCACCGGGACAGCAACAGCACCGCGGTGCCGTCCTGCTGCAGGTCGCGCACGGCACCGGCCAGGCGGTCGCCGCCGGGCAGGATCCCGTCGGCCTCCGACAGCGCGGCAGCGCCCGCGTGCTCGCCTGCGGCCAAGACCCTCAGCCCGGCCCGACGGGCGGCCGTGACCAGGGCGTCGGCCGTCTCGTCGAGCTCCGGCACGACGCTGATCACAGCCCGCAGCCGCCGGTCCTCGGCCAGCCCCAGAACATGGTGCACACCCTCGCGCCGCAGCCGGTCGCCCGCCTGCGCGCCGGTGCGCCCCCGCAGGCGAAGGCCGTCGACGGGGCCGAGCTCCCAGACGCCGTCCCGACGCACCCCGGTGGGATCGGCAGGGTCGAACAGGCGGTGCGCGACCGCGGCGAGATCGCCGGTCGGCGCGTCATCCTCCACAGGGCCCAGTTCGGCGAGGAGGTACCGGCCGGTGGTCAGGACGTCCGTGTCGAGGACGGCGGTGCGCACCCGGTCCAGCCGCCGCAGCGCGCCGGGGTCGGCCAGCAGCACCCCCCGCCGGGCCAGGGCCCGGCCCAGGGTGGCGGTGAAGGCGTCGCGCGCGGCCCAGGGTGCCTTGGGCAGGGCGGCCAGGGCCGCACCCGCCGCCCGGCCGGGCCGGCGTGTCAGGGCCAGCGTCCCGGCGAAGGCCGCGCCCGCCACCAGGGCAGCACGATCCGCATACCGCTCCGCCCACCCCGCGCGCAGCGGTGCCGCGCGCGGGACGGGAGGCGCCAGGACGGCGGCGGCATGCTCGGGGGCGCCGGTCAGCCAGGGTTCGGCGGTCCGCCAGGCCCGGCGCCGCGCGTCGAGTTCGGCGACCCGCAGGGCGTGTCGGGCGGTGTCCACGGCCAGGCCGACCACCCCGCCCGCGCCGGCCTGGGCAACCGCGTTCACACCGGCGAGCACCACCCCGGCGCGGTGCTCGCCGACCGCCCGCTCCAGCAGCCGCCGCAGCCGCGGCTGGGCGTCCACCACACCCGACACCGCGCCGAGTGCGGCCGGCACGGGCGTCAGGCGGGTGAGACGGGCCGTCAGGGCCAGGGGAAGGGCGGCCGCCTGCACCGCCAGCGGCCAGGCGGTCCGCACGGCGGGAGCCGCGGCCAGCGGATGCTCGGGCAGCGGGCCGGTCAGGCCGTGCTCCTCTTCGACCGCCCGCACCGTCTCCAGCAGGGCCCGCACGGTCGCCGGGTCGTCGGACGCGCCCGCGGTGGCCACCACGGCGCAGCCGAGCACGGTGTTCACGGCAGCCCACTCCACGCACGGCAGCGCAGCGAGCCGCTGCTCGACCAGTGCCGGCACCCCCGCGTCCCCGTCTGTCGCATCGCGCACGCCCCGCACGGCGATATGCGCCCGGCCGTCGAAGAACCACAGACGGTCTTCCCGGACGCGAAGCATGTTCAGCACCGACTGTGCGGCCTCCCGCACCGCACCCAGCCCCGGCAACCCCACCCTGCGCCACCCGCCCTCCGGCTCGACGCGGTGCCCCGCCCTGGGGGCACCGCGCCAGTACCCTGACCCTGGCGCTCCATGCGCGGAAAGCGGAAAAGCAGCCGAACTCCCCCACTTGCCCGCACGAAAGCACGGCACCCGTCGGCACGGACCAGCCACAGGGAACGCGCACCGACGAAGCACCGGGCGAGGAGCCGAGATGCCCAGCACCACAGCAACCGGACGGAGAACCACCGAGAAGCAAGAAGTGCACCACGAGGGAGCCGAGGAGCAACAGCCCCGCCAGGGCACTGCAGGATTGCAGATGCACACCATGCACGCTCGGTGCCCGTCCTTTATCTCACTCCGGGCGACATGTCCGCCAACGCGCGGACCGTCGCCTCGCGGAACCCGCACGCCCCGCAACGCGGGCGTCGTCGTTGCTGCCGGGCGCTGTGATCAAGCCGAAGCGGGCCCGGGTGTCGATGACCATGCCCGTGGTGGGTGAGGCCTGTCGGCGGGCGCCGGCACGGTTGCGGGCTGCCCTCCGCCGGCGACGAGCCGTCGGTTTCGCCACGAGCGTTGACCCGCCGCCTGCTTCGTAGCAGCCGCTGGTCCGAACTGGCGTGTGCGGGGCTTCCAGTGAGTCCGAACCATGGAGGCCCGTGGCTGCCCAGCGGCTGCGGGCCTCCGCCGTGTCCCTGCCGCTTGGCGTCTCCCCCGAGGACCGTGCCCGCGAAGCAACTGCTCAGAGCCTGCACCACCCCGCGCCGATGTCGACGACGCCGCGCACCGATCATCCGCCGTCACACGGAGGCGAAGCCGCACAGTCCAGGAGCCGTCTCTTCGGCCAGCGCCGGCGCGAGCGGACCCGCCACCGACCGGCACGGCAACAGGCCGACGACGGGTCAGACAACAGGCGCAGCGGGCAGATCCCGACGGGACGCGTCCGTACGTCGTTTCAGGTGGGGCGCTCGGCGCAGGCTGCCCGGGGTGCTAGCTGTGCTGGGTCAGGTCGTCGGCGTCGGCGCGGGCGACGACGGCGTCGATGACGGCGTACTCGGCCTGGTCGAGGACGTAGAGCGCCAGGTTGATCGTGTTGACGGCGTCCTCCTCGAGCATGTCCGCGCGGCGCTGTGCCTTGCGGACGTCCCGCTCCGCACGACGTTTGTCGTCGGCGGCGCGCAACTCGGCGAACCACTGGTCCACCGATGCGTGCAGGGCGTTCCACCGTTTCCGTTCCGTCTCTCGTGCGGCCGTGATGCGCTGGTCGGCCCTGGCCTTGCCTTCCGCTACGGACTTCTGCAGTTCGCGCTGTTTGGTCTCCAGCCGCGCACGGTTGTCCTCGCGTGCGGCGGCGACCACGTCCTCGACCTTCCTGGCTCGTTCCGCCAGTTCGCTGAGCTGCTCAGAGAGCGCCTTCATGACAGGCTCCCCTCATCGGATCGGCTGGTCCGGCCGGGCGTGCCCGGCAGTTCGTGGGGCCACCTGCAGGCCCGCCTTGGCTGTCGGCCCGGGATGAAGCCCACCGCTGTTGCCCGATGAAGCCGGCTACGGCGCTTGCCTTCCCGACGCTATGCTCTTCGGCTCATCTGCGGCTCACCCCCTGAGGGTGAAGTCCGTGCCGGAGCAGGTGCACGACGAGGCTACGGTGATGCCGGCCGGGCCGTACCGGTGAGGCAGGCCGGCGCGGACGATTGCTCGTGGTCACCTTGCGCGCAGGCCCCCGGGAGGTCGGCCCGCGCCGGCGGGGTCGGCTGAGGCGGCACCGGTGTGCCGTGTTCCCGAGCGCCCGGGCGCGGGCTCGCGTGGGATCCCCGGCCGGTCCCTCGGCAGCAGAACCTGCAGGCCGCCCGGTCGGATCCGGCAGGTGACGGGAAGCGGCAGCGTCACGAGTTCGCCGTCGATCCCGGCGTTGAGGTGAGGCGTGCCGTCGTACACCGCGATGTCGGCTGCCGTCCAGGCGACGACCGGTTCGCCCGTCCGCCCCGGATCGCCCTGCCGGCGCAGGTCGCGGCGCAGGCGCCGGAGCAGGTTCGGCGGCGTGTCGGGCGGACGCCGGAGCACGATGCAGCCGAGCGTCCCGGTGGTGAGGGAGAAGCGGCGCCCCAGGTAGCGGGGCGTGGCGAGGTGGTAGGGGTTGTTGGAGACCAGCACCACCTGCGGGCGCCTGATGGGGCCCTGCGGGGTGTCGATGTCGGCCTCGACCCACTGTTCTCCCTTGAGGTATCCCGGTGCGGCCGTGGCGAAGGTACGCGCCTTGTCCTCCCGGTACCCGGGCTCCAGCAGGGCGTCGGCATAGATGCCGAAGGAGACGTTGTTGACGAAGACGTGCGGGCCGGCCGTGGCGAGGTCCACCCGTGCCAGGATGCCGTTGTCCAGGGCGTTCAGTGAAAGGACTGGGTTGCGGATGTCCAGCCCCAGGTCCCGGGCGAAGTGGTTGCGCGTGCCGGCCGGGATGACCAGCAGTGGCCGGTGAGCGGCGGCGGCCACCGCGGCTACGGCCGACACCGTGCCGTCACCGCCCGCGACCCCCAGCACCTGTGTCCCTTCCCCAACGGCGCGCCTGGCCAGCGACGCCGCGTCGTGCTCGGCCGTAGTCGGCCAGACTCGTGCCCCCAGGCCCTCGGCCCGGTTGATCAGGTCGGACCGAGCAGCTTTGCCGCCGCCTGAGTGCGGATTCGCCACGATCACAACCCGGGTGCCTGTCCCTATGCCGGCCATCATCGCCCTCCTCCGCCACACGACCGGCCGTTGGCCGGCCTGTGGAAGCCGATCCAGGGTGCCGTACGACCACACTGGCGCATCCCGCGGCGCCACCGGCGGCAAAGAACAGCTGCTCGGCGCCGATGCACTCGACGTCCCCGGCCGGGCCGGCGGCCGGGCGGCTGCGCAGCGCGGCAGCGGGACCCCGGCCGGGCAGCCCTGCCGGCCGCGAGAGCGGCGGCCCCGGCGATGATGCCGGGTGCCGTGAGAGCCGGAGGCGCCGCGATCAGTGCTCGGGATGTGGCTGCGAGCCGAACGAGGGCCGCCGTCCGGCCGAGGCACCCGACGCCAGGCGGCCGGCTTCGAGGCGCATCCTGACGGCATGGCATACCTCGATCACCCCGAGGATGATGGCCATAACGCCGGCCACCAGGGTGAGCGCGGCGATCGAGGTGAACGGCGAGACGATCAGCACGATGCCCGCCAGCATGCCGATGATCCCGGAGAACAGCATCCAGCCCCGCGCCGGCATGGCTTCGGCGGAGGCGGCGGTGGCCGTGGTCATGACGCCGCGCAGCAGCCAGCCGAAACCGATCCACAGAGCGAGCAGCAGAAGGGACTCCAGGGTGCCCCGGAAGCAGAGCAGTCCCAGCAGCACGGACAACGCACCGGTGACGAAGTGCAGGGCCCGCAGGTGCCCGGGAACGTGCGTGCCGAACGCGGCGGCCAGCTGGAAGACGCCGGTGACCAGCAGATAGACGCCGAAGAGCACACCGACGACCCGCAACGTCTCCCGGGGCCAGACGAAGATCACCACACCCAGGGCGGTGGCCGCCAGACCCGTGGTGAGCAGGATCTGCCAGCCCATGTTCGCCACCGCGCCCAACGGGCCGGCGGCGGAGGCGTCCGGTGGCCCGGTACCGTACGGAGAGCCGCTGCCTGAGGAATTGGAAGATGACGTCATCGCTTCCCCTCCTCGTTGAGAAGCACTTACGCGAGTCGGTGTCTGCCCATCGTCCTTCCACCCAGCCCGGGTCGTGCCGCAGGAGACGGCACCTGCGGCGGTAGCGGCATCCCCGCGCGCACGCCGACCTGGTTGAGCGGGCGCGCTGCGAGATCGGCGCCAGATGACGAACGCCGTTCGCCCGGTGCCGACCTGGACGGCGAGACGGACGTCCGGATACGCCTATGGAAGGAGGGGCCTGATCCCTCATGCGTAGTCGGTGTCCTCACCGAGGCAGGCTCCCGCCACCGACACCGGCGAGGCACTTCCGCCTGCAGCACGGTTGCCGGTGAAAGGCACCCTTGCTGCACTGATGACCGAGGGCACCCCCATGGTGGGCTGCAGCCGCCGAGGAACAGCCCACACGCCACCGGCAGCCGCGGCCCGGGAGAAGGTCCGGCCTCAGGGCGGCGGTCCCTGGACTCCGGTAGGAAGCGCCGCCCAAGCAGGAGGACGGCCAGGCCAAGGGGCAGGTTGATCAGAAAGACCGTCCGTCAGTCAAGGCCGCACAGATCCACTCCGGTGAGGGCTGCGCCGAGCACGGGTCCGGTCACGCTGCCCGGACAGCACCGTGCCGTACGGGGTGAAGTCCGTACCGCGGGTCTTCTCGTCAAAGGTCACGTGGAGGATGGCCAGCACCTGCGGGACCATCGCCGCGGCAGCGGCGCCTTGCAGGAGTCGCGCCGCCATCAGCGGTGCGGGGCCGGTGACGGTGCCGCACCGGAGCAAGGCGAGGGTGAACACGGCGGTTCCGGCGAGGAAGCCCGTCGGCAGCCGTGGAGATCGCCCAGCCGCCCGCCTACGACGAGTCCCAGGCGAACGTCAGCGCGTACGCCGCGTGGATTCACTGCAACTGGGCGCCGGAGCGCCCCTGTACCGGCCCGGATGGACGGCAGCGCCGTGTGGAGGATCGCCCCGTTCAGAGTGCTCATCAGCTCGGCCATCAGCACGACGGCCAGCGTGATGCCGCGCGCCCAGGTCGGGCTGCCGGACGATTTCGGCGTAGGGCGCCTCGCGGCCAAGAGCGTCAGCCAGGACGGTGTGTGGCCGTCACGGCATTCCCAGCGAGGGCCAGACGCCCGTCGTGGCGGTCGACGGCGGCTCCGCGCGAGGCGTCGATGCCAACATCGTACGTCGCAACGCGGATCACGAAGCGGCCCTGCCATGCGGACGACGATGCGATACGACTCAGGCACTCCCCTCCTCACCCGCAGGCCCAAACAGCCGGGCCTTTCCGCGTGTCCAACAAGCTGCTTCAGTTCACGACAGGAACCGAACCGCAGAGACAAGGTCCGTGCCATGCTGGAGGCCGTGCAGCGGCGGGCCGCGGGAGGACCTGTCGATCACTGGTCCAAGGCGGTAGCAATGAGCCGAGGCGAGAAGGTCCCGTTGGTCATTGACTACGAGCAAGCGGGTGAGCGCGCGGCGCTGGTGTCTCTGACCGGTGCCCTGGACGTCGACACGGTTCACCTACTGAGCAAGACGACCACTTCCGGCCTCTCCGTCTCATTCCAGGACGGCGCGGTGCCACGCCCTTGCCCCCTCGCCAGGCCGGCCGTCGCGCGGTACATCGGAGACATGACCCCGCGCGACGGGTATCCCAGCGACCTGTCCGACGACCGCTGGGCACTGATCGAACCCGTACTCACCGGCTGGCGGGCCGGCGCCGCCGGGACGCCCTGGACTTCGGCCGCCCACCCGAACACGACCTGCGGCACATCATGAACGCGATCCTGTACGTCGACCGCACCGGCATCCCCTGGCGCTACCTGCCGCACGACTTCCCGCCCCACCAGACGGTCTACGGCTACTTCGCCCACCGGCAGCAGGACGGCGTCCTCACCCGGCTCACCGGCCTACTGCGGCGCCTGGTCCGCGAGGCCGAGGGCCGCAGCGGCGAACCCTCGGCCTGCGTGCTCGACTCCCAGACCATCAAGACCTCCGCCAACGTCCCCCGGACCGGCCAGGGCACCGACGCCGGCAAACGGATCATCGGCCGCAAGCGGCACCTCGGCTGCGACACCCTCGGCCTGCTGCTGACCGTGCTGGTCACCGCCGCCGGCGTCTCCGACACCGCGGCCGGTGTCACCCTGCTGTCCCGCATCGCCGCCGCCCACCCGCACGTCCGCAAGGCCTGGGTGGACGCTGGCTACCGCACCACCGCCATCGACCACGGCGCCCGCCTCGGCATCGCCGTCGAGCCCGCCTCCCGCCCACCGGGCAGCCGCGGCTTCACGGTCATCCCGCGACGCTGGACCATCGAGCGCAGCATCGGCTGGCTCATGCACCACCGCCGCCTCGCCCGCGACTACGAGACCCACCCGCACCGCTCCGAAGCCATGATCCAGCTCGCGATGATCGACCTCATGGCCCGCCGCCTCACCGGCGAGAACACCCCGAACTGGCACGACACCTGACCCCACGGGACCAGACACCAACCCCAGGACGAAACGCTCAGTAAGACCCTGTCCCTGTCCCGGGGCCCCAAGTACTCAATCCGCAGTCAGCGCTGCTGTCGCCGCTGTGACGGCAGCGGCTACCTTCCCAGGTACATCACCCCCGACGGGGCCGCCGACACCGCCGTCCCCTGCCCGGCATGCCCCGCCTACCGCGTCCTCTTCGCGAACCTGCCCCTGTGGCCGCTCCATTTCCTCGACCGGCTGCGCCGCCGGATCGGCGTGCGGCGCCACACCACCGGCCATCCGCCCCTGCCCGCCGACAAGGCCGGGCCCGGCTGGGCCGGAGGCTACGACGACGAACCACCGTTCTGACCCCAGGCTGCGCCCCGGCCCGTTCGGGTCATGAGCCGTCCCGGCCCCGCACGCACCGCGCGTGCGGGGCCGCTCGCGTGCAGGCCGGTCTGCGCACCGACTACCTCTTCCGCATCGCCAACCAGCGCGGCGGCATCGTCCTCGGCACCGGCGACCTCTCCGAGCTGGCGCTCGGCTGGTGCACGTACGGCGTCGGCGACCAGATGAGCCACTACAACGTCAACGGCGGCGTGCCGAAGACGCTGATCCAGCACCTCATCCGGTGGGTGGTGAGCAGCGATCTGTTCGGGGACGAGGCCGGGCAGATCCAGACCGCGATCCTCGACACCGAGATCAGCCCCGAGCTGGTCCCCGGCGAGGAGCTGCAGTCGACGGAGTCGAAGATCGGCCCGTACGCGCTGCACGACTTCACCCTCTTCTACGTCCTTCGCCACGGCTTCCGGCCCTCGAAGATCGCGTTCCTGGCGTGGCACGCCTGGCGGGACAAGGACGCGGGCGAGTGGCCGCCCGGCTTCCCCGAGTCCGACCGGGGCTCCTACGACCTCGCGGAGATCCGGCACTGGCTGGAGTACTTCTGCAAGCGGTTCTTCGGGTTCGCGCAGTTCAAGCGGTCCGCGATGCCGAACGGGCCGAAGGTCTCCGCCGGTGGCGCGCTGTCGCCGCGCGGTGAGTGGCGCGCCCCGTCCGACGGCAACGCGCGGGCGTGGCTGCGGGACATCGAGCGGTGGGAGTGGCCCACCGACTGACCCCCGGTCACGTACGGGGCCGCCCGTTTCAGACGGGCGCCGTCTCGGTGCGGAAGGTGCGGCGGTACGCGCGCGGCGACACCCCGATCGCCGCCTGCAAGTGCTGCCGCAGCGACGTGCCCGTGGCGAAGCCGACCTCCGCCGCGATGCGGTCCACGGGCAGGTCGGTGGTCTCCAGGAGGTGGCGGGCGCGGTGCACGCGCTGCTGGATCAGCCAGCGGCCGGGGCTCGTGCCCGTCTCCTCCTGGAAGCGGCGGGCGAAGGTGCGCTGGCTCATCCGGGCGTGCGCCGCCAGGTCTCGCAGGGCCAGCGGCTGGTCCAGGCGCTCCAGGGCCCAGGCGCGGGTGGCGGCGGTGCCGGTCTCGCCCTCGTCCGGGACGGGCTGCTCGATGTACTGCGCCTGGCCGCCGTCGCGCCACGGCGGGACGACGCAGTGCCGGGCGACCCGGTTGGCGACCGCGCTGCCGTGGTCCGAGCGGACGACGTGCAGGCACGCGTCGACGCCGGACGCGGCGCCCGCCGAGGTGAGGACGGGGCCGTCGTCGATGAACAGCACGTCGGGGTTGAGGTCGACGTGCGGGAACAGGGCGCGGAAGTGGTCCGCGAGCGCCCAGTGCGTCGTCGCCGTGCGGCCCTCCAACAGGCCCGCCGCCGCGAGGGTGAACGCGCCTGTGCAGATGGAGACGATGCGCGTACCGGGGCGGATGCGGGCGAGCGCCGCGCGCACCTCGTCGGGCAGGTCGGCGGAGAGCCGCCGCAGGTCGTAGGGCGGGACCACCACCGTGTCCGCCGTCTCCAGCGCCTCGGGACCGTGCTCGACGGTGATCGTGAAGTCCGCATCCGTGCGCACGGTGCGCTCCTGCGACGCCGCGCACGTCACCACCTCGTACGCGCCCGGCACCAGCGGGAAGACGCGGTTGGGGATGCCCAGCTCGAAGGGGTAGACGCCGTCGAGAGCGAGGGTGACGACGCGGTGCGGCCGAGGGGTGATCCGTATGTCAGAGGGCATGGCACGATGTTATCGGTTCATGGCAATCTTGCCATTGCCGAGGTCGGCGGCGCGGGGCAGGCTGGCTCCATGACCACCAACGACACCACGGGCAAGCCCACGATGACCGCCCTCACCCAGGACACCCTCGGCGACCCCGGCGTGCTGCGCGAGGCCGAGCTGCCCCGCCCCGAACCCGGCATCGGCCAGATCCTCGTCGCGGTGCACGCCGCCGGGCTCAACCCCACCGACTGGAAGCACCGCGAGTCCGGCCTCTTCCTGGGCGAGCCGCCGTTCACCCTGGGCTGGGACGTGTCCGGCGTCGTCGAGGCGGTCGGCCTCGGCGTCTCCCTCCACTCCCCCGGCGACGAGGTCATGGGCATGCTGCCCTACCCGTACGGCGCCGGTTCGCACGCCGAGTACGTGACCGGGCCCGCCCGCGCCTTCGTGCCCAAGCCCGCCGGGCTCAGCCACGTCGAGGCGGGCGCGCTGCCGCTCGCCGCGCTGACCGCCTGGCAGGCGCTCGTCGACCATGCCCGGCTCCAGGCAGGACAGCGCGTGCTGGTCCACGCGGCGGCCGGTGGCGTCGGCCACCTCGCGGTGCAGATCGCCAAGGCGCGCGGCGCGTACGTCATCGGCACGGCCAGCGCCGCCAAGCACGACTTCGTGCGGGGCCTCGGCGCGGACGAGGTCATCGACTACCGCACCGCCGACTTCACGGCCGAGGCCCGCGACGTCGACGTCGTCCTCGACTCCCTGGGCGGCGAGAACTGCCTGCGCTCCCTGGAGGTGCTGAGGCCCGGCGGCGTCCTCGTGTCGATCCTGCCCGACAAGTGGAGCCAAGTCCCCGTCAAGGCTGCCGAGTTGGGGGTGCGCGCCACCTTCATGCTGGTCGAGCACGACCAGGCGGGGATGGCGGCGGTCGCGGCGCTCGCCGAGTCGGGGCAGCTGCGCGCGCACGTCGAGCGGACGTACTCCCTCGCCGAGGCGGCCAAGGCCCACGCGGAGGGAGAGACGGGCCACGTCACGGGGAAGCTGGTCTTCGACGTCCGTCCGTAGAACCGCCATCGCGGTCCCTGATCACCGGGGGTACCTTGTGCCCCGCACGTCACACACGCGACGCGAGGGGGCCGCATGACCGACCGGGAGATCCGCGCACGCATCGACACCTCACGGCCGCACCCGGCGCGGGTCTACGACGCGCTGCTCGGCGGCAAGAACCACTACCCCGTCGACCGGGCCGCCGCCGAGGGTTCCCTGCGGCGCAACCCGCGCGGCTACCTCGACGTGCGCCACAACCGGGACTTCATGCGGCGCGCGGTGCTGCACCTGACGCGCGAGGCGGGCCTGCGCCAGTTCCTCGACATCGGCACGGGCCTGCCCACCCGCCCGAACGTGCACGAGATCGCCCAGGACGTCGCCCCGGAGACCCGCGTCGCGTACGTGGACCACGACCCGGTGGTCCTCGCGCACGCGCGGGCCCTGCTGTCCAGCAGCCCGGAGGGGCGCACCGCCTACCTCGACGCGGACCTGCGGACCCCGGACGCGATCCTCGACGGGGCCCGCGCCACGCTCGACCTGGACCGGCCGGTGGCGCTCGGGCTCTGCGCGATCCTGCACTTCGTCGAGGACCCGTCGATGTGACGCCCCTGCCACGTGCGGTCCCGCCCTCCGGCCGGCTGTTGCGGCGCTAGCCCGACGTCCGGCCAACGTCCCGCCTCGTCACGGGGCGGTCAGCCCCGGCAGCAGCGTCGGAGGGACGAACGATGACCACCACCACAACCCAGCCCCCGCGGACCCGCATCACCAACGAGAAGCACGCGCCCGGCAACCGGGTGATGAAGAAGGTCTGGATGCTGGAGAACCTGATCTTCCACCCCCGCACTGGCGAGGAGGAGCGCGCGGCCGCCGAGCGCATGCTGGACCGCGCCATCGCCGCCGCCCAAGAGAAGGGCCAGCTCACCACTAAGCAGCGCGGCGGCGATAGCGCCTGGCACGGCTACCGCCTCCCCGACATCCGCTACGGCGCCCGGTATGAAGAGGTCAAGCACCTGTCCACCACGGAGATCGCCAAGCGCATCCGCGCGGACATCAAACTCGCACGCAAGGTCGAGGCGAAGCTGGGCGCTGCGACCGGTGCCGAGGTCGCCCTGACCGACTCGCTCACCGCGCTCGCCACCATGCCTAGGCAGATCAAGGTCTCCGTCCGCACGGACTACTTCTCCGGTGGCAGCGCGATCCGTGTGAACGTCTACAACCTCCCGGAGAAGGGATGGGGGTACGTTCGGGAGACAGACAGGTGGGGAGAGCCGCGCTGGGTGCCGGGCCGGCAACTGAGCGCGATTCTGGCAGCTCCGAAGGAGATTCACGGCGCCTACAACTTCGACGGCTCGGACCCGAGGGTCGACTACTCCCACGTCAACTACTACGGCCAGGTCGAAGTCGACTGGCGTGAGCGCCCCTGATCCAGCCCCGGCTGCGCCCCGGCCCGTTCGGGTCATGAGCCGTCCCGGCCCCGCACGCACCGCGCGTGCGGGGCCGCTCGCATCGGTGTGACGCCCCTGCCGAGTGCGGCCGTGCGGCCCCCGGAGCGCCGAGCCGGCCGTCCGTGGTGAGGGTTGCCCGCCTTACTCCTGCCCGGGGCAGTGTCGGTGCTGCCGGAAGGACGCTCCCGCCCCCCGTGCGGTCGAGCCCCGGCCGCCGGGCCGCCCCCGCCCCCGAGGGCGGGCCCGGCACTACCGCCTCCCGGCGTGCCGTCCGTGCCACACGGGCCCGGCATCTGAATACCTCCACCCCTGCGTCCGCATCCGTCCCCTGTACCAGGAAGGCCCGCACATGCCCACTTCAGCACCGGCGTCCAGCCAAGAGACCGCGGTCCAGGCCCTTGACCGAGCGGTCATGATCAGCACTCGTCGGGAACGCAATTTCACGCCCGACCCCGTAACGGTCACGCTCCACACCCACGACGGGTCGGTCGTCATCGAGGGCAGCCCCTTCGGCCCGCACACCCCCGCGCTGGGCTGGCCCGAGCTTCCGCTGTCCGCCTACAAGTTCTCGGGAGAGATCACGGGGTACTACGAGGCGACGGACCTTGGAACCTTCCTCGCCGCCTTCGCGAAGGCCCTCGAGCAGGCACTCGCCAGCGCCGACGCCTGTCTCGTCCTCGCGGTCCACGCCGAGGTGCTCTGCAGCGACCTCTCCGACGCCTACGCTTGGCGCTACGACCTCTTAGGACTTGCCGGGAATCAACACGCTGGTTTGATCTTGGTCTCGTCTGGGGCGAGGAATGCGGCGATGTCGTCCGGCGTGTGGAATCGGGCGGTGGAGGCGGGGACGGTGACACCGTGGGCTTGCAGGAGCGGGCGGACATCTTTCACTGCACGGCTGATGGTCATCGCGGTGGTGTTGAAGAGCTGGCCGAGAAGCTCTGGAAGGGCGTGTTTCCACAGGTAGAGGATGGTGACCAGGATCTGGTCGGCGGGAGTGAGGGTAGGTTTGCGGCCTGTGCCGCGGGCGACGCGGCGTGGTCCGCCGCGGGCTGCATGGCGGACCTGCTCGCGGTGCTCTTCCAGTCCGGGAACCAAGGCGTCGGTCAGGTCGCCGAGCTGCTTGCGGGACATGCCGGTCAGCTCGGGATGCCGCAGGTCATGGGGCATGAGGGAGTCGGAACCGCCGGCTGACCGACCGCGTTGCCGGGGAAAGCCGGGACACGGGTGGTGATCTGCGGGGTGGAAGGTGTAGTTCCAGTCTCCGTGGAAGCGGTGGCGCGTGATCGGCAGGGCGGCGATGTCCTCGTCGCTGATGCGGACGCCGGTGGGGTACTCGCCGCTGTCGAGTTCGGCGTGCACTGTCAGACCGGTGCTGCTGGTCGTCGCGGCAATGGTCCGCAGCATCCATCTCCGCCACCACCTTCGGCGGCAGAGACGCAGACCAGCTGCCCGCCCGCGGCGCCCTGGGACTGGCGGCGAAGGCCGCCGTCGAGAACGGCCACGCGGACGCGGTCACCGGCTTCCGCACCGAGGCCATCGAGCGCGACCCCGAGGGACGCCTGGTACTGGTGGCCGAGGACGGCCGCCGTCTGGACCCGGTGGACGAGGTGATCGTGCTGACCGGCTTCCGCCCCGACCTGTCGTTCCTGTCCGATATCCGTCTTGGCCTGGACGAGCGCCTTCAGGCGCCGGTTGAACTCGCACCGCTGATCGACCCCAACGTCCACTCCTGCGGCACCGTCTACCCCCACGGCCACCACGAGCTCGCCCACCCCGAACAGGGCATCTACCTGGCCGGCATGAAGTCCTACGGCCGTGCGCCCACGTTCCTGGCGATGACCGGCTACGAGCAGGTCCGCTCCGTCGTCGCCGCCCTCGCCGGCGACCTCGACTCCGCCGACCGAGTGGAGCTGGTGCTGCCGGAGACCGGTGTGTGCGGGGGCCCCGGTCTGTTCGACACCCCTGACGCCGAGCAGACCGACGCGGGCGGGTGCTGCACGGCCCCCGCGCCGCAGCTGGTCCAGATCACTCCCGCCTCCGCCGCTGCGGGCACCGGCTCGGGCACTTGCTCCGGAGGCGGCTGCGGCGCCTGATCGTGCATCAAGCCCGCTCCGGGCCATGGAGTGCGGAGCGGGTATCCGCCACCATCGCCTCAAGGAGGACATCGCATGTCCCGGATACAACTCGCCCTGCGCGTCGGTGACCTGCCCGCCGCCATCGCCTTCTACAGCAAGCTCTTCGACACCCAGCCCGCCAAACTCCGCGACGGCTACGCCAACTTCGGCATCATCGACCCCCCCGCTCAAGCTGGTGCTGATCGAGGGAACGCCAGGCGAGGACACCTGGCTGGATCACCTCGGAGTGGAGGTCGACTCCACCGCCACCGTCCACGCCGCCACCGCCCGCCTGTCCGAGGCCGGCCTGGCCACCACCGAGGAGAACGACACCGCCTGCTGCTATGCCTTGCAGGACAAGGTCTGGGTGCACGGCCCCGGCCGCGAGCCGTGGGAGGTCTATACCGTCAAGGCCGACGCCGACACCCTGGCCAAGCAGACCGGCAGTGCCTGCTGTGCACCACCCGCCCAAAGCGCCGACGGGCAGCCCGAGACAGCGCGAAGCTGCTGCTGACCTGGCCGATGAAAGATCTCACCGCCCCCTCCTACACAGCTGCCACCGCGTCGGGCACCCCCACGCGGCCGCGCGCTGCCCTGCCCGCCCTCTGCCTGACCCAGATCACGAGCTGGGGCATCCTCTACTACGCCTTCCCCGTCCTCAACCCGCAGATCACCGCCGCCACCGGCTGGAGCGCGGCCGCCACCACCGCAGCGTTCTCCGCCGCGCTGCTCGTCTCCGCACTCACCGGCATGCGCATCGGCCGCGTCCTCGATGCCCGCGGCCCGCGCACCGTGATGACCGCCGGCTCCGTTGCCGGCACGGCCGGCTTGGTCATCATCGCCACCGCGCCGAACCTGCCCCTGTTCACCACCGGCTGGCTGCTGACCGGACTCGCCATGGCGTCCACCTTTTACCAGCCCGCCTTCGCCGCCCTCACCCGCTGGTGGGCCCCTGACCACGTGAAGGCCCTGACCATCGTCACCCTCGCCGGCGGTCTGGCCTCCACCGTCTTCGCTCCCCTGACCGCCCAGCTGGCCAGCCACTTCAGCTGGCGGCACACCTACCTCATCCTCGCCGCCGTCCTGGCCGCGGTCACCCTGCCCGCCCACGCCCTGGCGCTGCGCGCCCCCTGGCCGTCCGCCCCGCCGCAGACCGCAGCGAACGCGGACACCAGCAGGACCGCCGTCGCCCGCAGCCGTCCCTTCCTGCTGCTCGCCACTGCCCTGACGCTGTCCGCGTTCGCGATGTACACCGTCGTCGTCACCCTTGTCCCCCTCCTGCTCGATCGCGGCTACACCGCCGCCCAGGCGGCCTGGGCCCTCGGGCTGGGCGGCGCCGGACAGACGCTTGGCCGCACCCTGTACGCCACGCTCGCCCGCCGCACCTCCCCGGCTCTGCGCACCGCCGTCCTCATCGGTCTGGGCGGAGCGGCCACCGCCGCCTTCGCCCTCGTGCCCGGCCCCTATCCCCTGCTGGCCGCCCTGTCCATCGCAGCCGGCACCGTCCGCGGCAACCTCACTCTGCTGCAGGCCACCGCCATCACCGACCGCTGGGGCACCCGCCACTACGGCCGCCTGTCCGGCCTCCTCGCCGCTCCCACCACCACCGCCTCCGCCCTCGCCCCCTTCGCCGGCACCGCCCTGGCCGGCCCGCTCGGCGGCTACCCCCACCTGTTCGCCGCCCTCGCCGTCATCTCATCCGGCGCCGCCCTCATCGCCTGGCACACTGCGCCGGCCAGGGAGACGACACGACTGCCCTTGATCAGGCGACTGACACTCCCGAAGCATCAGCGGTGACCCTCCAGGCACTCGACTGTCAGGCTCCCTGCACGGCATCTCTGCTTGTTCTTTAACCTCTGGCCTCGAACAGGGCGTCGTACGACGTCACTCACCTGGAGATTCGCC
>NZ_BMVW01000003.1:0-347338 GCF_014650915.1 Streptomyces poonensis
ACGACTCCCCGCAGATGAAGATGATCGCCGCGCTGCGCAACCAGTTCGGCGGCCACGCGGTCGAGGCGGCGGGCAAGTAGCCCCGCTCCGTACGCCGTTCCCGCCCCGCCCGCCTGCTCCAGGCGGGCGGGGCGGTCCCGTACCGGACGGGTGCGTCTCCTACAGCACGTCGCCGAACTCGCTCAGCACTCCGGCCGGGGCCAGCGCGTTGACGTAGTGGCTCGGGCCGTGGTCGTCGAAGGAGTACCGGAACGGGATCGTGCGGGTCAGGGCGAGGCGCGTCGCGAAGAACGCCAGCGGCGCGACGACGGCGAGGCCCGTGAGGCTGTCCATCTGCGGATAGCTCATCCCCGGCTCGGTGTTCTCGGTCCACCCGGAGGCACGCGCGCGCACCAGCGGATCCAGGATCCGGCGGGCCGCGTCCGTCATCCGGACCGTCGCCTCGCCCCAGCCCGCCAGCGGGCGCGTCAGCATCGCGCGCGCGGTGTCGCCCGGCACGGTCAGCGCCTCCTGCACCGAGTCCAGCGCGGACATCAGCAGCGTGTCCACCAGGTTGCGCGGCCTGCGGTAGTGGAACTCCCGGCCGAACGGGGCGTACGGGCCGACCGGCCGCGGCGGCAGCGCCGGCACGAGGTCACGGTCGAAGATGTAGCGGATCATGCGCTCGCGCAGCACGGGGGTGCCGGACGGGCCGACCGTCTCCTCGCAGGCCCGCGCGAAGTCCGGTCCGCCGATCATGGGCTGCCCGAAGGTGTAGACGCCCTTGAGCTTCTCGGCGATGCGCCGGTAGCGGGGCTCGTGCGTGAGCATCACCGCCAGCAGCGCCGCCATCGCGCCGCCGTGGCTGTGCCCGGTGATGTAGAGCGCCCGCATGCCCTCGCCGCGGGTGCCGGACACACCGGGGACGACGGACTCCCCGCGCAGCGCCCGGTCCAGCGCCTCGACGACCTGATGGCGGGTCGCGCGCACGTTGCGGTAGAAGCCCGCGTGGACCTCGTACCGCTTGCCGTCCAGTTCCACGGACAGCGTCTCGGGGCGTACGTCGGCGTCCGTGAGGATGCTGATGATGTCCTCGGGCTGGGTGCCCCGGTAGCAGAGGATCACGATCCGGCGGTCCCGGTCCTGGACGAGGTACGCGCCGGACGCGATGTACATGGCGTCCACGCGCTGCTCCACCGTCCAGCACTCGCTGCGCTCCAGACCGAGCCGCGTCATGATCATGGTCATGGTGTCGGGGTCGGTCCGCCTGCCGTGCCCGGCGTACGCGTACGCCGAGCAGGTCGCCATCACGTGCGGGATCACTCCGTCGGGGTCGGGCTGCCCCTTGTCCTCCAGGAGCCGTTCCGCCAGGTCGGGGTAGACCGGGAAGCCGGTGAGGCCGGGCTCCGTGTCGGTCTTGGACTTGAGCGGCCGCATCTCGGCGTAGCTCGGACCCGTCGCACTCTGTTCGTCCCCCATGGTCGCCTCCCTGCGGGGTCGTGGCAGCAAACGGGAGCCCGAGCACATCACCGGGGCGGCTTCGATCGGCAGTCGTTCCCCGGCCAATCCCCCGTCCACCTCGTGGGGCCGCTGGGGAAGCGGAACACGCGCCCGGCGCGCATCCGCGCCGGTTCCGCCCGCGAGGTGCACCCGTACCACTGGCTGCACGGTGGTGCGGTGCGGCGCACATGGCGGGAAGCTCCGCTGTGGCCGTCCGTGACCGCCGGTAGCGTGCTGGCCCCGCGCCGTTCACGTCCGTACCTACGGAGGAAACGACGATGGCCGACACCGGGCGGCACCAGCAGAGTCACGAACGGTACGAAGGCGGCAGTCCCGAGGCGGAGCGGCTCGTGTTCGAGCGGCTGGCGCGGGACATGATGCGGATCCAGCTCAGGAACCGGCGTGCCGGGAACGGCGGGCTCGCCCGCGCCCTCCACGCCAAGGCGCCGGTGGGCGTGGAGAACGCCCGGCTGCGGTTCCACGACGACCTGCCGGCGGCCCTGCGCGCCGGCTTCGCGCAGCCCGGCGCCGAGTACCCGGCGGTCGTACGGCTGTCCAACGCGAGCGGTGTCCGGCAGCGGGACGGCGCCCCCGATCTGCGCGGGATCGCCGTACGGGTACGGGTGTCCCAGAACGAGAGCCACGATCTGCTGGCGAGCAGCCATCCCGTCTCGCACGCCCGTGACGCACGCGAGTTCGTGGCGTTCGCCAAGGCGACGGCGGGCGCCCGCGGCCCCCTGCGGAAGGCGTTCGGGCTGTTCGTGAAGCTGCCGCTGGCGGTGGGGCTGGGCACCGCGAAACGGATGCGCGAGAACGTCACGGCCGCGACCCGGCGGGTCGTCGGTTCCCTCGCGACGGAGACCTACTGGAGCCGCGGCGCCCTGCTGTGGGGCGACGCGGGCCCCGTGCGCTACCTGCTGCGCCCGGCGCCCGGCACTCCGCCCGCGCCCGTGCCCGACCGCGGGGACCCCGACTTCCTGCACCGCGAGTTCGCCCAGCGGCTCGCGGGGGCGGACGTCGCCTTCGAGCTGTGCGTCCAGCGGTACGTGGACGAGCTGCGCACCCCCGTCGAGGACGCCTCGGTGGAGTGGAGGGACGCCGTCGCGCCCGCGCTGCCGGTCGCCCGGCTCACCCTGCCCGCCCACGACCTCGACAGCGCGGAGGCCCGGGCCGCCGCCCGGCGCGTGGAGGAGCTCTCCTTCAACCCCTGGTACACCACCGAGGAGTTCCGTCCGCTCGGCAACCTCAACCGGGCGCGGCAGGCCGCGTACCGGGCGGGCAGCGCGCACCGGCTCGGGACGCGCTTCCTCACCGAGGAGCCGCTGCGCAACCGGCTGCTCGCGCCCGCCGCGGGCGCCGTGTTCGCATGGCTCAACCGGTGGGTGCCCTGGCACCGGCTGCCGCCGCGGCTGAGCCTGCTGAACCTGGTGCTGCTGCGGAAGGCGCTGCGCCGGCGGAACCTGATCGACGTCGAGCCGCACGAGGCACCGCCCACGGCTCAGCGCGTGCCGGAGCCCGTGCCGGAGCCGCTGCGCACGGAGCGGTCGTACGACGGGTCGTACAACGATCTGTCCGAGCCGCGGATGGGATCGGCCGGCACCCTCTTCGGGCGCAATCTGCGGCCCGTGTACCGGCCCGACCTCTTCGACGTGCCGAACCCGGTCACGGTCAGCCGCCGGCTGCTGCGCCGCGAGACGTTCCTGCCCGCCACCTCGCTCAACGTCCTCGCCGCCGCGTGGATCCAGTTCCAGGTGCACGACTGGGTCGACCACCCCCGCCACAAGCCGGGCGACCGCAGCGTGGAGGTGCCGCTGCCGCCCGGCTCGGACCCCTGGCACAACACGCCGGGCGGGCCCGTCGAGAACGTCATGCGGTTCGCGGAGAACGAGGCCGTCGAACAGCCCGGCGGCGGGCCTCCCCTCCTCTTCCGCAACAAGGTGTCGCACTGGTGGGACGGCTCCGAGGTGTACGGCACGGACGAGGCCACCGCGCGGTTCCTGCGCGAGCCGGACGGCGGCGCGGGGCTCCGGCTGGAGGACGGGCATCTGCCGAGCGGGCCGAGCGGCATCCCGCACACGGGGTTCACCGACAGCTGGTGGATGGGGCTCAGCGCGATGCACACCCTGTTCGCCCGCGAGCACAACGCCGTGTGCGAGGCGCTGCGCGCCGAGTACCCGGCGATGGGCGAGGAACGGATCTTCCACACGGCGCGGCTGGTGGTGTCCGCGCTGATCGCGAAGATCCACACGCTGGAGTGGACCCCGGCGATCCTCTCCACCGAGGCCATCCGGCTCGCGCTGCGGAACAACTGGCAGGGCCCGCCCAGGAACTGGCTGACCCAGCTGGGGCTGTGGCTGTTCGACGCACACGCGCTGACCGGCTTCCCGCGGACGCTGCCGAACCACCACGGGGTGCCGTACTCGCTGACCGAGGACTACATCGCCGTCTACCGGATGCACCCGCTGCTCCCGGACGACTTCGAGCTGTTCGAGCACCACTTCGGGCAGCGGCTGGAGACGGTGGGCTTCCTCGACCTCCAGGGCGCCCAGGCCGAGACACAGATCCGTAAGACGGGCCTCGCGAACACGCTGTACTCCTTCGGCATCGCGCATCCCGGCGCGATCACCCTGCACAACTACCCGCGCTCACTGGAGTACTTCGAGCGGGACGGCGAGATCATCGACCTGTCGGTCGTCGACCTGGTCCGCACCCGCCGGCGCGGTGTGCCGCGCTACGACGACTTCCGGGCGGGCCTCGGCCTGCGGCGCATCACGTCCTTCGAGGAGCTGTCGCCGTATCCGGAGACCGTGGCGCGGCTGAAGGAGGTCTACCGCTCGGTCGACGAGGTCGACACCATGGTGGGCCTGTACGCGGAGAACCCGCCCACGGGCTTCGGCTTCAGCGACACGGCGTTCCGCGTCTTCATCCTGATGGCCAGCAGGCGGCTGCAGAGCGATCGCTTCCTGACCGTCGACTACCGGCCCGAGGTCTACACCCCGCTCGGTCTCGACTGGGTGGAGCGGGGCGGCATCAACTCCGTGATCCTGCGCCACTGCCCGGAGCTCGCCGCGCTGCTGCCGCGGAACGGGAACGCGTTCGCGCCCTGGCGGACGGTCCGTCAGGCGAGCGACGGAGGCCCGCATGAGCAGGGCTGACCGTCGGCGGGCGACCGGCGGACCGGTCCACCCGGGGCTGGCCGACCTGCTGCGGCAGCCGCTGCTGCGGACCCTGTGGCGGCGCCGTACCCACCGGGTCGCCCGGGGTGTCTCCGTGGCCGCCGGTTCGATGAGCCACGCCTCCGCCCACGCCCCGGCACCGCTGACGGAGCTGGAGGAGGCGGTCCTGATCGCGCTGACGGGGCCCACCGGCTTCACGATGCCCGACCGGCCCTTCGAGGACCCGCGGGACGGCACGCCCGTCATGGCCAAGCCCAATCTGGCGACCATGGCGGGCCGGAGCGCCGGCAGCCCGGACAACGCGCAGGCCACCCACTTCTTCCTGATCAACGACACGGGCACGTACTTCCTGCGCCATCCACCCGCCCCGCCGGAGCCGCACGAGCCGTTCGACGCGGACACGCTGACCGCCCGGGCGCGCGCGACGAAGGTGCGGATCCTGGACCACCGTCTGGACGTCCCCGGGGACAAGCGGAACTTCCCGGCGTACCTGGACTCGAACCGGTTCCTGTCCAACCTCCCGGGCACGACCCTGCTGTTCCCCGTCGTCGACGTGTCCCACCAGTACGTCAACGCGCTCATGTACCTGCTCACCCAGCCCGACGGGGCCCGGCCGGTGCTCGTGGACGACCGGAACCTGCACCGCCCGGCCGGGGTGGAGAAGTGGGTGCGCAACGGCTTCCTCAACGAGGACATCAGGCTGCCGCTCGGCGCGCTCGGCCCCCTCCGCACCCAGATCGAGGCGGACCTGCTGCTGCAGAACCTGGTGCTGGCGGCGGAGGCGATGGGCCTCGGCGCCTTCCTCCACTCCTCGCTCCACCCCGGGATCGCGCTCGGCCACCCGGCGTTCGCGAGGACCTACGGAAGGATGCTCGGCTTCACCTATGTCACCCCGCGCTGGCGGCCCGCCGACGTGTGGCGCTGGCACGTACCGCTGCCGTGGTACGCGAGGCTGCGCTCGCACCCGGTCGGACTGCGCTCACCGGAGGGCGAGCCGCTGATCGAGGCCGCGTGCCCGCCCGCGTACGCGTCGATGTCGGACGCCGTGGACGCGGTCGTCCGCCGGAAGTTCGGTCCCGGCGGCTGTTACGCCGACCAGGACGTCTTCGCCCGCATCCACCGGCGGGACTACGGGCAGCGCTTCCTGGCGGAGGCGAGCGAGTACGACGACCGGGTGGTCGAGTGCGCGCGGGACGTCTGCGCGTATGTGCTGCGCACGCACCGCCGCTTCCCCGCGCACACGGACGCCGTCCATGTGCCGGGCGTGTGGCTCCAGGTCCATCACGTCGAGACGGAGTACTACGAGCGGTACTTCACGGACGGGCTGACCGACGCGCACCGCGCGCACGACGAGGTGTGGCACGGGGCGGGGCGCGGAATGAACGGCGCCCGCTGACACGGCTGTTGACAGCGGTGCGCGGTGGCGGTCAGAGTCCCGAGTGATGATGATCAACGATCTGACCCCGGCCGAGCGGCGTGTGTGGGAGGCCTTCCCGCGAGGCGCGTCCGTGGACTTCCGCACGGCCGACGACGAGGACGCCGCGTCCGGTGGCGGCTGGGGGCCGGAGCGGACCGTACGGGCGGCCGTGCTGCGGGCGTTGCTGCTCGGCGGACCGGAGGAGGAGCGCGAGATCGCGGCGCTCAAGCTCACGGGGGCGCGGATCACCGGCCTCCTCGACCTGAACAGCGCCACCGTCGACGCCGCCGTCCGGCTGAGCCACTGTCACTTCGAGGAGCCGCCCCGGCTGTACGGCGCCCAGCTCCGCCGGCTCAACCTGCGCGGCTCGGCACTGCCCGGCATGGACGCGGGAGCCCTCCAGATCGACGGGGTGCTGCGGATGACGGACTGCCGGGTGCGGGGTCCGGTGGGGCTGGGCGGGGTGCGGATCGCCCGGGCCCTGTTCCTGGACGGCGCCGAGTTCACCACCGAGAACCCCGCCGAGCCCGTGCTCCGGCTCAACCAGGCCGAGATCGGGGGCGACCTGTGGGCGCCGGGTATGCGGGCGCACGGGACGGTACGGCTCACCGGGGCGTCCGTCGCCGGGATGGTCGACGTCCGGGGCGCCGAGCTCACCGGCCCCGCCGGCCCGGCGCTCGACGCACCGAACCTCACGGTGGACTCCGACGTCCTGGCACGGGAGCTGTGCGCGCTGGGCCGGCTCGAGCTCCGCGGCTCACGCATCACGGGCCGGCTCGACCTGATGGGCGCCCGGCTGTCGAACCCCGGTGACACGGCGCTGCGGGCCAGCAGCTCCGTCATCGGCGAGCTCTGGCTGCTGCGCGGCGACCGCGTCGACGGCGCCCTCAACCTCCGCCGCGCCCGGATCGACACACTGCTCCTGGAACCGGAGGTGCTCCCGGACGAGGTGCAGCTCAGCGACCTGTCCTACACCGCCCTCATCCCGCACGAGCCCGCCGGGCGCCGGCTGCCGATGCTGGAACGGAACGGCGGCGTCTACCAGCCGTACGTCTACGAGCAGTTGACGGCCGCGTACCGCAGGATCGGCGACGACGACGCGGCCCGTCTCGTCCAGCTCGCCAAGCAGCGCCGCAGACGCGCCACGCTCCCCTGGTACGGGCGGCTGTGGGGCCGGGTGCAGGACGTGACCGTCGGCTACGGGTTCCGTCCGCTGCGCGCGGCCGTCTGGCTGCTGTCCCTGCTGGCGGTCGGCTCGGTGGCGTACGGCCTGGACCACCCGGCCCCCCTCAAGGCCGACGAGGCCCCCGACTTCAACCCCGTCTTCTACACCCTGGACCTGCTCCTGCCGGTCATCGACTTCGGCCAGGAGCGCGCCTACGCGCCGGACGGCTGGCACCAGGGGCTGGCGTACGGGCTCGTCGTCGCCGGCTGGATCCTCGCCACGGCGATCATCGCCGGTGTGACACGGACGGTCAGCCGTCAGTAGGTTCCGCAGGTCCCGTAGCCGCCTTCACCGCACGGTCCGCCCGATGTGCTGGGCGGCCATGCGCACCGGTGCGTTCGCGGCTCCGTAGCCGCGGTAGCCCGCGTCCCGCTGGACGAGTTCGAAGAAGACCCGGCCGACGGTCTCCGTGTAGCAGTGGCGGAACTCGCCGCCCTGTTCGTCGCGGTCGTAGAGGATGCCGAGGTCGCGGTACGTCTCCAGCTCGCCGTCGCCGAACCCGTACCGGGCGGCCAGGTCGTCGTGGTAGTTCGCGGGCACCGCCAGCAGCCGGCCGCCCGCCGCGCGGAAGGCGCGGGCCGCGGCGACCACGTCGTCCGTGGCGAGCGCGATGTGCTGGGCACGGGCGGTGTCGTCGGTGGGGGCGGGCCCGACACCGAGGGCGATGCGGACGCTGCCGTCGGCGTTGGTGACCGCGCGGCTGCGGTGCAGGCCGTACGGGTCGGCGACGTCGACGCTGTCCTGCGCGTGCAGCCCGAGCACACTGCGGTGGAAGAGGACCGCCTCGTCGAACTCGTGCCAGGGCTGGGTGAGGGCGAGGTGGTCGATGCGGGTGACGGTGTCGGCGGCACGGGGGGTGGTCCGTCCCGGCGGCAGGTCCTCGAAGTCGGCTCGCCAGTTGGGGAGTGCCTGGTGATCCGTCGCGACGAAGAAGAGTTCCGTGCCGTCCGGGGCCGCTACGGCGTCGAGCGGCGCGTCCTCGGGAGCGCGGCGGCGCGGCAGTACGGGCGCGAGGAGGGCCTCGGCCCGGCGGGCGGCACCCGTGGGGTCGGGTGACTCCAGGCCGACGGCGGCGAGGCAGGTGCCTTCGCGCCGGGCCCCTGGGCCGGTGTTGACGAGGACGCGGGCCTCGCCCCGTTCCCACAGGTCCACGGGTTTGCTGCGGTGCCGTGCCGTACGGGCGAAGCCGAGGGCGCCGAGGAGGGCCGCCGGCGGTTCGGCGTCGGGGGTGACGAGCTCGACGAAGGCGACGCCCGTGGGGACGACGGGTGCGGGAGGCTCGGCCAGCCCGGCCGCCTCCTGGAGGACGAGCAGGGAGCGGTGGGCGTCGACGGCGGTGGGGCCCGCGTCGGCCTGCCGGAAGACGTCGTTGAAGACTTCGAGGGAGAGCGGCCCTTGATACCCGGCCGCGACGACGTGCCGGAGCAGGCCGGTGACGTCGAGGCCGCCCTGTCCGGGGAAGCAGCGGTAGTGGCGGCTCCACTGGAGCACGTCCATGGCCATCAGCGGGGCGTCCGCGAGCTGGAGGAAGAAGATCTTCTCGCCGGGGATGTCCTCGATGCCCTTCGGGTCGCTGCCGCGGGCCAGGATGTGGAAGCTGTCCAGGCAGGTGCCGAGCGCGGGGTGGCCGGCCGCCTCGACGATGCGCCAGGCGTGGTCGTACGTGTTGACGTGCCGTCCCCAGGCGAGCGCCTCGTAGGCGACGCGGATGCCGAACTCCTGGGCCAGGTCGGCGAGCCTGCGGAGCTGGCCGGTGGCGAGGGCGTCGTCGTCCACGGCGAGCGGGGACACGCTGGAGCAGACGAGGACGGTGTCGGTGCCGAGGCGGCGCATCAGCTCGAACTTGTGGCGGGCGCGCCGCAGATTGCCCGCGAACACCTCCTCGGGCACGGCCTCGATGTCGCGCATCGGCTGGTAGAGGTCGATGGTGAGGCCGAGGTCCGCGCAGCGGGTGCGGATCTCCTCGGGGGTGAGCGGGCTGGCGAGCAGGTCGTTCTCGAAGATCTCCACGCCGTCGAAGCCCGCGCGGGCGGCTGCCGTGAGCTTCTCGGTCAGGGATCCACCGAGCGAGACGGTGGCGATGGACGTACGCACGACGGTTCTCCTGGTCTCCTGGTTTCCGGGTTTCCGGGTCTCCGGGTCTCCTGTTCCGTTCGCGGTGCCCTTCAGCGGCGGGCGGGCGCGCCCGCCAGTTCGGCGAAGTGGGCGAGCATCCGCGCGCTGTCGGGTTCCCGGCCGGTGAACAGCCGGAACGCGTCCACGGCCTGGAAGACCGCCATGCCGCCGCCGTCGAGGGTGGCGCAGCCCAGGGCGCGCGCGGTGCGGAGCAGCTCGGTCTCCAGCGGCCGGTAGACGACTTCGGCGACCCACAGGTCCGGCCGCAGCAGCCCGGCCGGGAACGGCAGGCCGGGGTGGGCCGCCATGCCGGTCGGGGTGGCGTGCACGATGCCGTCGGCGCCGGTCAGCAGCCGGGGCAGCGCGTCGAGGGCGGCGTCGGCCGCGCGCCCGGCGCCGAAGTGCTGGTTGAGGGCGGCCGCGAGGTCGGCGGCCCGGTCGGGCAGGGCGTCGACGACGGTGACGTGCCCGGCGCCGAGGGTGAGCGTGGCGTGGGCGACGGCCGCGCCCGCTCCCCCTGCGCCCAGCTGCACCACGCGCTCCATGGGCGCGTCGGGCAGGCCGCGCGCGAAGGACGCCGCGAAGCCGGTGACGTCCGTGTTGTGGCCGATGGCCCGCCCGTCCTCGAAGACGACGGTGTTGACCGCGCCGAGCGCCTCGGCCTGCGGGGCGAGCCCGTCGAGGTGCTCGATCACGAGCTGCTTGCAGGGATGCGTGATGTTCAGTCCGTCGAAACCCAGGTCCCGGGCGGCGCGCAGCAGATCACCGACCGCCTCCGGGCCGACGCCCAGGGCGTCGATGTCGATCAGCCGGTACAGACACCGCAGGCCCTGCCGGCCGGCCTCCGCCTCGTGCAGCGCGGGGCTGAGCGAGGGGCCGATGCCGGATCCGATGAGACCGACGAGATACGAGTCCTGGGACGGGGACACGGGCACGGCACGCCTCCTGCGAACGACCGACGAACGGCTGACCTACAACTGACCTATGATTAATGTACGAACTGGTTCGTTAGTGATACCAGCCCCTCCGCCCGCTGGGAAGCCCCGCAGGCCCCTGCTTCTACAATCGCGGGCAACGCACGTCAGGAGGATGGCGATGACCACTGTCGAAGAGCCGGCCCGTTCCGGCGGGCGTCAGCGGGACGCGGCCCGCACCAGGGCCGAGATCCTCGACGTGGCGACCAAGGAGTTCGCCCGCGCCGGGTACGCCGGGGCGCGCGTCGACGAGATCGCGGCCCGCACCCGCACCACGAAGCGGATGATCTACTACTACTTCGGCGGCAAGGAACAGCTGTTCACGGCCGTCCTGGAGCGCGCCTACTCCGTGATCCGGCAGGCCGAGCAGGAGCTGGACGTCGAGCACCTCGACCCGGTCGCGGCCATCCGCCGGCTCGCCGAGCTGACCTTCGACCACCACGAGGCGCACCCGGACTTCATCCGCCTGGTGAGCGTCGAGAACATGCACGAGGCGGAGCACATCGCGGCCTCCGAGGAGCTGGCGGAGATCGGCTCGCCCGCCCTGGAGGTGATCCGCCGCATCCTGGCGGCGGGCCGGGAGTCGGGGTTGTTCACGGCCGACGTGGACGCCGTGGACCTGCACGCGATGATCAGCTCGTTCTGCTTCTTCCGGGTGTCCAACCGGCACACGTTCGGCGCCCTGTTCGGACGTGACCTGGTCGCCGCCGACCAGCGGGAGCACTACCGCACCATGCTCGGCGACATGGTGATCGCCTATCTGACGGCGGACCGTACGCGGGACTGAGCAGGACCGAGCAGGACCGACACGACCCCTTGACAGGCGGGAAACGCGGGCGCAACATCACTGGCCATCCGCTACTAACTATCCAGTGGGTTAATTAACCGGGTCGCACCCGTGCACCCGGTCCGGCCGCCCCGTCACCCCCAGGGATCCGGCTCTCTTCCCTCAGCTCACTCCACTCCGCCTGCGGTGGAGTCCCCCGAAGGAGCACGCCGTGTCTGTCCCCGCCGCATCCGCCGACGCGTCTCCCGGCCAGCCCGGCCAGCCCGGCCAGCACAAGAAAGCCGCACTGGCCGCCTGGGTCGGCAGCGCCCTGGAGTACTACGACTTCTTCATCTACGGCAGCGCCGCCGCGCTGATCTTCCCCGAGATCTTCTTCGACGAGTCCGATCCGGCGACGGCGACCCTGCTGTCGCTCGCCTCGTTCGGTGTCGCGTACGCGGCCCGGCCCATCGGCGCGCTGTTCCTCGGGCACATCGGGGACCGCCTCGGCCGCAAGAAGATCATGGTCTTCACGCTGCTCCTGATGGGCGTGTCGACGTTCCTCATCGGCTGTCTGCCCACGCGCGACCAGATCGGCACGCTCGCCCCCGTCCTCCTCGTGCTCTGCCGGGTGCTGCAGGGCATCTCGGCGGCGGGCGAGCAGGCGAGCGCCAACTCCATGACGCTGGAACACGCGCCGGAGCACCGCCGGGGCTACTACACGAGCTTCACCCTGAACGGCACGCAGGCCGGGCAGCTGCTGGCCACCCTCGTCTTCATCCCCATCGCCGCGCTGCCCGAGGAACACCTGATGTCGTGGGGCTGGCGGGTGCCGTTCTGGCTGAGCGTCGCCGTCGCCGTCGCCGGCTACGTCGTCCGCCGCACCCTGGACGAGACGCCGGCCTTCACCCAGCAGGCCGCCACCGGCGAGGGCGTCGCCAAGATGCCGCTGGCCGTACTGGCGCGCGAGCACTGGGCGGACGTGCTGCGGGTGATCGCGGGCGCGCTGGTCGCCTCGGTCTCCACGATCTTCACGGTGTGGGCGCTGGCGTACGCGACGAGCGACTCGGTCGGCATGTCCCGCTCGTCGATGCTGTGGGTGGGCGCGCTCGCCAACCTCGTGGCGCTGGCCGCCATCCCCCTGTGGGCCGTCCTGTCCGACCGGATCGGCCGCCGCCCGGTCTTCCTGATCGGCTCGGCCGGCAGCGCGGTGCTGATGTCCGGCTACCTCTGGGCGATCTCCTCGGGTTCGTACCCGCTGGTCCTGCTCCTCGGCATCCTCGCCTTCGGTGTCGTCTACTCCGCCGCGAACGGCATCTGGCCCTCCTTCTACGGCGAGATGTTCTCCACCAAGGTCCGGCTGTCGGGCATGGCCGTGGGCACGCAGATCGGCTTCGCCGTCTCCGGGTTCGCCGTCACCTTCGCCGCGCAGTTCGCCGGCCCGGACGGCGACGACTGGTTCGCCGTCGCCCTGTTCACGGCCGCGCTGTGCGTGCCGCCGGTGCTCGCGGCGCTCACCGCCCGGGAGACGCACAAGGTGCCGACGGCGCTGCTCGGCGAGCGGGCACCGCGTGAGACCGCGCGGCGGGAGAGCGTCGCGGCCTGATCCGGCCCGCCGCCGACTCCCCCTGCCACCGGCTCCCCCTGCCACCGGCTCCCCGGGCGACCACGGCCGCCCGGGGAGCCGGTGTGCGAGCTCAGTCCCTGGGAACCCCGTACGCACGCTCCACCCTGATCCGCAGCACGAGCCGCCGGTCGCGCACCATGGCCGCGCGGAAGTCGTCCCAGTCGGGGTGCTCCCCCTGGACGTCGCGGTAGAGCCGGACCAGTTCCTCGACCGTGTCGTCGTGCGGGTCGGCGGCCACCGGCGTCAGGTCGGCCGTGCCCTCGACGACGGTGTAGGCCCAGCGGTCGGCGCTGGTCACGTGGTACGACACGCGCGGATCCCGGCGCATGTTGCGGGTCTTGGCACGCGCGTCCGTGACGGAGACGCGCACGACGCGCTCGCCGGGGTAGTACGCGTGGTTGACGTTGGAGAGCTGGGGCCGGCCGTCGGCCTTGAGCGTCACCAGCACTCCGCCGTCGTACTCGGAGAGCAGGGCGAGCAGTGCGTGCTGCGTGTCCTGGGTCATGCCGTGCCCAACGACCCCGGCCCGGCTGCGCATTCCACACACCGTCCCACCTCCGCCACCAGGGTGAGTAGACACTGTCTACTCACCCTGGTAGACAACGCCCATGAGCGAACACGACGGCGGGCTGCGGGCCCGTCTCATCGACGTCGGTGTCGATCTGGTGACCGCCGAGGGCGTACAGGCGCTCTCCCTGCGCGAGATCGCCCGACGCGCGGGCGTCTCGCACGGGGCTCCGCGCCGCCACTTCCCGACCCATCTGGAACTGCTGTCCGCCATCGCACGCCGGGGTTTCGAGGACCTCGCCGCCCTGGGCGCCGCGGCCCTAGGGGACGACACGGCGAGCCCGCGCGACCGGCTGGCGACGCTGGCGCGCGTGTACCTGGACTTCGCGCTCACGCACCGCGGCATGCACGAGCTGATGTTCCGTCACGATCTGCTGCGCAGCGACAGCCTGGGCCTGCGGGAGACGAGCCTTCCGGTCTTCGCGCTGCTGACGGACCTGGTCGGCCGGGTCCGCCCCGACGCCGACGCCCGCCTCCTCGCCGGCTCGCTCCTCGCCCAGCTCCACGGCATCGCCCAGCTGTGGACCTGGGGCAGCCTCCAGCTCACGACGGGCGCCGACGACGTCGAACCCCTGCTGCGCACCGCGCTGGACGCGCACCTCGGGACGGAACGGTGACGGGCGGGACCGTACGGAATCCGGCATCGGCACCGGCACCGGCACCGGCCGCGACGTCGGCGGCCCACCGCCGCCTCACCCTCACGAGCAGCGTGCTCGGCGCCGTCCTCGTCGCCCTGGACGGAACCGTGCTCACCATCGCGCAGCCGGCGCTCCGGCACGATCTGCACGCCTCCTTCGCCCAGGTGCAGTGGACCGGCACCGGCTACCTCATCGCGGTGGCGAGTCTGCTGGTCTTCGCCGGGCGGCTGGGCGACCGGTACGGCCACCAGCGGATGTTCGCGCTCGGCATGCTGGGCTTCGGGGCGGCCTCGGCGGGACTCTGGGCGGCCCCCGGCGTGGGCTGGGTGATCGGACTGCGGGTCGTGCAAGGGGTGTTCGGCGCGCTGTTGCAGCCGGCGACCCTCGGCATGCTGCGCGCCGCGTTCCCACCGGACCGGCTCGGCATGCCGGTGGCGTTGCGCACGAGCGCGATCGGGCTCGCGGTCGCGGCCGGACCCCTGGTGGGCGGTGTGCTTGTGATCCACTTCGGCTGGCGGTCTGTGTTCCTCCTCAATGTCGTACCGGCACTCGTGCTCGGCGTACTCGCCCTGCTGGTCCGTGCCCCGGCCCCGGATGTTCCGGACCCGGATGTCCCGGACCCGGATGTGCCGCATCCGTATGTCCCGGCCGGGCAGCGGACTTCCGCCGTCGCCCGCCTCGATCTTCCCGGTGCCCTGCTGCTCGCGACAGCCCTGATCTGTCTGGTGCACACGCTCGTCGGCGTCCCCGAGCGGGGCTGGACCCTCGACGGGATGGCCGGACTGCTCGCGGCAGCGGCCGCGGCGGGCGCGTTCGTACGCCATGAGCGGCGCACCGCCGATCCGCTGCTGCCGCCGGACGTGTTCGGCCCGGTGGCCGTGCGCGCGGCGCTCGGACTGCTGGTGACCGCGTCGGCGGCGATGCTCGGCACGATGTTCGTCGGCAGCCATGTGCTGCAGGACGTCCTCGGCCTGGATCCGCTGCGGACCAGCCTGACCGCGCTGCCGGGGGCCGTGGCCATGGTGCTGGGCGCGCCCGCCTCCGCCGTGCTGATGCGCCGACGGGGCGCCCGGGAGACCACGTTCCTCGGTACGGGGCTGCTCACGCTGGGCGTGCTGGTGCTGTCCCGGGTGGACGGGGGCACGGCGACCGCCGTGATCAGCGGCGGTTTCCTGCTCCTCGGCGCGGGGTTCGGCGCGGTGATGGTCACGGCTACCGCCGTCCTCGTACGGCAGGCCCCGGTTGCGTCGGCCGGGGTGACGGGCGGGCTGCAGCAGACCGCGCTGAACGTCGGGCCGGCGCTGGGCACCGCGGCGGCCACGACCGTGCTGACCCTGTCGGACGGCACCGGGACGGCCCCCGCGCTGACCGTACTGGCGTGCGCCGCGGCACTGGGCGGCCTCTTCTGCGTCCGGCTGCCGGGGGCGGACGGCCGCTCGCCGGGGACTGGGGCGCGTTGCGCGGGGGACATCGAGGGGGAGTGACGTTCGTGAGCCGAGATCCGACACCTCACGGGAACGGGAGAACCGGAACCATGGAACGACTGCGGCAGGAGATCGAGCCGGCCGAGGCCGGCCTCGACCCGAAGGCCCTGGCCCGGCTGGACCAGCACTTCGCCCGTCTGGTGGACGAGGGACGCCTGCCCGGCTACCTCGTCGGCGTGACCCGGGCCGGCCGCGTCGCCCACCTGACGGCCTACGGCCACCGCGACCGCGAGGCCGGGCTCCCGGTGGAGACGGACACGGTGTGGCGGATCTACTCGATGACGAAGCCGGTCACGTCGGTGGCCGCGTTGATGCTGGTGGAGGAGGGCCGTCTCGCCCTCTCGGACCCGGTGTCGCGGTACATCCCCTCCTTCGGCGAGATGCGGGTGTACGAGTCCGGGTCGGGTGCCTCGGGTGCCTCGGGTGCCTCGGGTGGCTCGGACATCCGTACCCGCCCCGCCGAGCAGCCCGTCCTCGTCCACCACCTGATGACCCACACCGCGGGGCTGACCTTCGGCTTCTACCACTCCCATCCGGTGGACGCCCTCTACCGCGGTGCCGGCCTGGAGAGCTCGGTCCTGCCGGGTACGGACCTGGCCACGACGTGCGAGGCGTACGCGCGCCTGCCACTCCAGTTCGAGCCGGGCACGCAATGGAACTACTCCGTGGCCTCCAATGTCCTGGGCCGGGTGATCGAGATCGCCTCCGGGCGGCCGCTCGACGAGTTCCTCACGGAACGGGTCTTCCGCCCGCTGGGCATGTCGGACGCGGGTTTCCACGTCACCGGCGAACAGGCGGGCCGCCTGGCCGAGTTGTACGAGGAGACGGAGGACGGCAGCGGGATCACCCCGATCCCCGGACTGCCGCTGCACGGCCGCCCGCGCCTGCTGTCCGGCAGCGGCGGGCTGGTGGCGACGGCCCACGACTACCACCGCTTTATGGAGTTCCTGCGCCGCGGCGGCGAACTCGACGGCACCCGGCTGCTCTCCCGCGAGTCCCTCGCCACCATGACCGCCAACCACCTCCCCGGCAACGCCGACCTGCGCACCTACGGCAGCCCCGCCCACCGCTTCCCCGGCAACGCGGGCGTCGGCTTCGGCCTCGGCGTCTCGGTCGTGACCGACCCCCGCATCACGGACACGCCGTCCACCGCGGGGACGTACGGCTGGAGCGGCGTCGCCACCACGACCTTCTGGGTCGACCCGCGCCACGACCTGACGGTCCAGTTCATGACGCAGGTGCGGCCGACGTCCTCCAACGCCGTCTTCCCCGAGCTGCGGAGGCTGGTGCACGAGGCGGTCAGGGAGAGCTGACCACCGCGTCCAAGTGGGGAAGGCAGTGGTCGAGGCGCTCGCGTTTGGTGCGCAGGTAGGTGATGTTGTCCGCGCACGGCGGGATCAGCAGGGGTACCTGCTCGGAGACCTTGATGCCGTGCCGCAGCAGCGCCTCCCGCTTGCGCGGGTTGTTGGACATCAGCCGCACCGAGCGGACGCCGAGGTCGTGCAGCATCTCCGCCGCGACACGGTAGTCACGGGCGTCCACCGGCAGGCCGAGCGCGAGGTTCGCCTCCACCGTGTCGAGGCCCTCCGACTGGAGCTTCATCGCCCGCAACTTGGCGAGCAGCCCGATCCCGCGGCCCTCGTGCCCCCGCAGATACACGAGGACGCCACGCCCCTCGGCCACGATCGACTCGAGCGCGTCGGCCAGTTGGGGGCCGCACTCGCAGTGCCGGGACCCGAACGCGTCCCCGGTCAGGCACTCGGAATGCAGCCGGGTGAGTATGTCCTCCCCGCCGACGGCGTCGATGTCGCCGTACACCAGCGCCACTTGTTCCTCACCGCGGTCCTGATCCAGGTAGCCGACGGCCTCGAAATCGCCGTACACGGTGGGCAGAGGGGCATTCACCACGCGTACGGCACCGGAGGACTGCGCATGCGCGCGGAGCACGCCAACGGTTTCTGTCATGATCTGGTTCCTATCCTGGCTGTCTTGGTGAGCGCGAAAGGCCGGAGAACATGCACGTGATACCTGCGGACACCACCGAGGACGTACGGGCACAGGCGGCCGGCGCGGGCCCGCTGGTGGCCGTCCTGCCCGTCGGCAGCTTCGAGCAGCACGGCCCGTGTCTGCCGCTCGCCACCGACACGCTCGTCGCCTGCGCCATCGCACGGGAGATCGCCGCGGCGTATCCGGCGGTGCGGCTGCTGCCGCCGGTGACCGTCTCCTGTTCGCACGAGCACGCGGCCTGGCCGGGCACGGTCAGCATCTCCGCCATGACCCTGCACGCGGTCGTCCGGGACATAGCGGCCTCGCTGCGCCGGTCCGGCGTCGAGGCGCTGGTGGTGGTCAACGGGCACGGCGGCAATTACGTGCTGGGCAATGTGGTGCAGGAATCCACCGCCGAAGGACATCGCATGGCGCTTTTCCCCTCGGCCGAGGACTGGGAGGCCGCGAGGGAACGGGCGGGCGTGGAGACCTCGCTGCTCAGTGACATGCACGCCGGGGAAATAGAGACCTCCATACTTCTGCACTGCCATCCCGAATCGGTACGGCCCGGTCATGAATCCACTGATTTCCTTGCCGACGACCGCCGTCATCTCCTCTCCCTCGGTATGTCGGCCTACACCGATTCCGGTGTCATCGGCCGTCCTTCGCTCGCGTCCGCCGAAAAGGGCGAGAAGCTGCTGGCGGGGCTGGTGGAGGCCTTCGGCGCGTACCTGTCCGTGGTGACCTCCGGGAACTCGGTGGCCTCGGTGTCTTCGGAGGCCACCGTGACCTCGGGTGAGGGTCCCGTTGCGTCATCCGCGTCGTCCTGACCCCGCCGGCGTGTCCGCAGGGCGCCGTACCAGCGCACCACGAGCACGCAGATCCCGGGCAGGGCGGCCACGAAGCTGAGCACGCCGTACACCACGGCGACGGTCAGCCCCTGGGCGGCGCCGAGGCCCGCCGCGCCGAACGACCAGGCCGTGACGCCCTCCCGGGGCCCCCAGCCGCCCACGTTCAGCGGCAGGCTCATCGCGAGCAGCGCCAGCAGGGCGAGCGGCACCAGTTCGGCCACCGACGCGCCCGAGGCGGCCGGTCCGGCGGCCCGGGCGGCGAGCAGGAACAGCGCGACGTGCCCGGCCAGGACCAGCACGGACGACAGCAGGACGCCCGGCCAGCTCGCACGGGCGAGGAGCGCGCCACGGGCCTCGGCGAGGGACGCGGCGAGGGACGCGCGCAGCGCACCGCCCCGCCGGGTCCGGCCCGGCGTCCGGCCCATGCGCACCGCCGCCACGATCGCGAGCCCGCCCAGTGTGCCGAGTCCCAGCACGGCGGCCGTGTGGCGGGCCGAGGTCAGCACCGGGGACGGCAGGGTCAGGAGGACCGTTACTCCGGCCACGGCGAGCACGGCCTGTCCCGCGGTCCGCTCCAGTACGACGGCCCGTACCCCGCGCCCCAGGGCTCCGGCGCTCCGCCCGTGCCGTACCGCGCGGTGCACGTCGCCGAGGACGCCGCCGGGCAGGGCCGCGTTGAGGAACAGGGCCCGGTAGTAGTCCGCGACGGCCGGGACCAGGGGCAGCCGGAGCCCCAGTCCGCGCGCCACCAGGCACCAGCGCCAGGCGCTGAGCACCGTGGTGAACACCCCGACGAGGACCGCCGCCACCAGCGTCCCGGCGTCGATCCGCCGCAGTCCGTCGAGGAACACCCCCGTACCGAGCCGCCACAGCAGCACACCCAGGATGGCGGCGCCGGCGAGACTGCCGAGGTGGGGGCGCAGGGTACGGGTGCGGGGCGGTGCCGTGGCGTGAGCGCTCACGGGGTTCCGCCCGTGGGCCGGGGCAGCGCGAGGAGGTCGGTGTGGTGGACCGTCACCCGCAACTCCCCCGCCCTGCACGCCGCCAGCCGCTCCCTCATGTACACCTCCGCGCGTTCCGCGAGATCCGGACGCTGCTCGCACGCCGCGCCCACCCATCCGCGGAGCCACTCCTCCGTGAGGGCGGCCTGCCCGGGGCCGAGGCGCCACGGGCTCGGATGCAGCCGTACGGTCGCGTCCCGCTGGGAGAAGGCGTCGCAGGTCACGTCGATCGCGTCGGGACCGAGCAGGTTCCCCCGGCGCTGATGGGCGTTGAAGGCGTCGGCGACCTCGGCGTCCAGGGGATGCGACGGGGTCAGCTCCACCCGTCCGGCGACGGACAGGGTGAGCAGGGCGGGGCAGCCGGCGCCCGTACAGGCGGCGGCGAGCGCGTCGATCTCCTCGCGCGTGAGCACGTCGAGCAGCGCGGAGGCGGTGACCAGCGCCGCGCCCGCCAGCTCCACCGCGGTCAGCCGGCCGATCTCGCCGCGCCGCGCGGTGACCGTGACGGGACTGCCGTCGGCCGCGGCGCGGGGCGCGCGGGCGGCGGCCAGCCGCAGCAGGTCCGGGTCGTGGTCGTGCAGCACCCAGTGCTGGGTGCCGTCGAGACGGGGCGCGAGCCAGCGGCCCATCGACCCCGTGCCGCAGCCCAGGTCGTGCACGACCAGGCCCCCGGCGGCCCTGCCCGGCAGGTTCGCGAGCCGGATGCGCAACGGGTCGAGCAGGTCGGCGGCACGGGCGTCGGCGTCGGCGCTCTCGCGCAACTCCAGCCACTGGGGGGCGTAGCGGTGTGCCTCGGCGGCGTCCGCCGCGGGTGCGGCTGTCGAGGGCGCGGCTGTCGAGGGTGCGGCTGTCGAGGGTGCGGCTGTCGGGGGCGCCGTGCTCTCACCGCGACCGGCGGCGCTCGGGCCCGTCACGGATGTCGTCGTAGCCGTTGCCGTAGCCGTAGCCGTAGCTGTTGTCGTAGCCGTAGCTGTTGTCGTAGCCGTAGCTGTTGTCGTAGCCGTAGCTGTTGTCGTAGCGGTCGTCGTAGCCATCCACATCCGCCTTCGCATGCGCATGAGCATCCCCATCCCCTCACGCCGCCTTCTGTGGTTCATGCCGCAGCCGCCCCAGCACCCCGGCCAGACTCCGGGCGGTGGCCGCCCAGCCGTCGAGCGCGGCCCGGCGGCCGCGGGCCGCGGCCTTGAGCCGGCGCCGCACGTCGGCCTCGCCGAACCAGCCGCGCAGCTCCGCCGCGATCGCCGCGGGGTCCTCCGGCGGTACGAGGATGCCGGGCACCCCGCCGTCCGGTGCGCGCCCCACGGCCTCGGGGAGCCCGCCGACATCGGTGGCGAGGACGGGGATGCCGCGGGCGAGAGCCTCGGTGACCGCCATCCCGTACGTCTCCGCGTAGGAGGTGAGGACCATGAGGTCGGCGGCGGCGTAGCTGGCGTCGAGGTCGGCACCGGTCCGCGGGCCGGCCAGGTGCAACCGGTCCTCCAGGCGGAACTCCGCGATCAGGGAGCGGATGTGCTCCACGTACGCGGGGTCCTGGCCGAGCCCGCCCACCAGCGCGCAGCTCCACGGCAGATCGGCGACGGCGGCAAGTGCCTTCACCAGCCGGTGCTGGCCCTTGCGCGGGGTCACCGCGGCCACGCACAGCAGCCGGGAGACGCCGTCGGTGCCGGAGGCGAGGGGCGCGATGTCGGCGCCCGGCGCGGCGACGTGGACCCGTTCGGGGGCGAGCCCGTGGTGGGACACGAGGCGCCGTACGGCCCAGTCGCTGGTCGCGATCACGGCGGGCACGGCGCGCAGCACCGTCCGCTCCGCGGCGTCGAGTCCGGCGGCCACCCCGGGGGCGAGACCGGTCTCGTCGCCGAGCGGCAGGTGCACCAGTACGGCGAGGGAGAGCCGCCCGGCCTCCGGGACGACGATCTCGGGAACGCCGCACGCGACGAGCCCGTCGAGCAGGACCACGGCCCCGTCCGGCAGTTCCCGCAGCACGCGGGCGAGTTCGGCGCGGGCGGCCGCGGCGGGCCGGGGCCAGTCGCCGTCGACGGTGTGCCGCCGCACCTGCCAGCCGAAGCCGGGCAGGTCCAGGCAGATCCGGCGGTCGTAGGCGTTGCCGCCGCTCGGGCGGGCCGGGTCGTCGACACCGCCCGGCATCACGAAGTGCAGGGAGCGCAGGGACATGGGGACGATGCCGGCGTTCGGGGACATGGGAACGATCTCGGCGGTCCGGGAGGCTTCACCGACCCTCACAGGCCACGCTCGTAACTCGCCCAGGCGATGTGCGACTCGTGGAGGGTGACGGTGAGACCGGCGAGGCCCTTGGAGCCCTCGCCCAGCGCGCCCTTGTGGACCCGCTCGGCGAGCCGGTCGGCGATCACCTTGGCCAGGAACTCCGTAGAGGTGTTCGTGCCCCGGAACTCGCTCTCGTCATCGAGGTTCCGGTAGTTCAACTCGCCGACCACGGCGCCGAGTTCCCGCGTGGCGAGTCCGATGTCGACGACGATGTTGTCGTCGTCCAGCTCGGCGCGGCGGAAGGTGGCGTCCACGAGATACGTGGCCCCGTGCAGGCGCTGCGCGGGGCCGAAGACCTCGCCGCGGAAGCTGTGGGCGATCATCAAGTGATCGCGGACGGTGATGCTGAACAACGGACGACCCTCCAGATGCGGTGCGTCTGCCCCGGGCCGGGGCATGCCGTGTAGTACGGCTGCTCCCTACCCGTTGTTCAGCCCGTCCTCGGGGTTTCTCCGGTGGTCGGCCGGTCGGCGCCGGTCAGCCGGTCGGCTGATCGTCCAGGGGCCGTCAGTCCTCGTACCGCACCCGATGGCACAGACCCGACAGCTCCCCGGACACGAGCCGCGGCATGACGTCGGGCAGCTCCTCGAAGGCGCACTCGCCCGTGACGAGCGCGTCGAAGGCGGGGTCGGCGAGCAGGTCGAGGGCGAGCGCGAGCCGGTCGGCGTAGGTACGGCCGGGGCGCCCCGCCGGCGACACGGTGCCCACCTGGCTGCTGCGCACGGTGAGCCGCCGCGAGTGGAACGCCTCGCCCAGCGGCAGGCTCACCCGCCGGTCGCCGTACCAGCTCAGCTCGATCACCGTCCCTTCGCGCGCGAGGAGTTCGAGCGACCGGGCGAGCCCCTGCTCGGTGGCGCTGGCATGGACGACGAGATCGCACTCCCCCAGTGCGTCGGCGGGCAGCGCGAAGCCGACACCGAGGGCGCGGGCGACGGCGGCACGCGCGGGATCCGCGTCGACGAGCTGGACGCGTACCCCGGGGAACCGGCCGAGGAGAGCCGCGACCGAGCACCCGACCATGCCGCCGCCGACCACGGCGATCCGGTCGCCGACCAGGGGTGCCGCGTCCCACAGCGCGTTCACCGCGGTCTCCACGGTCCCGGCGAGCACGGCGCGCCCGGCGGGCACGCCGTCCGGTACGACGGTGACGGCGCTCGCGGGCACGACGTACCGCGTCTGGTGCGGATAGAGACAGAAGACGGTCCGCCCGGCCAGCTCGGCCGGCCCCTCCTCCACCCGCCCGACACTGAGGTAGCCGTACTTCACGGGCCCGGGGAAGTCCCCCTCCTGGTACGGCGCGCGCATGGCCCCGTACTGGCTCCCGGGCACCCCGCCGCGGAACACGAGCGTCTCGGTACCGCGGCTGACGCCGGAGTACAGGGCCCGTACGAGTACCTCTCCGGCGCCGGGCGCGGTCACCGCCGCCTCCCTGATCTCGCCCTCCCCGGGCGTGCGGAGCCAGAAGGCGCGGGCGGTGTGGTTCATGGGCTCTCCCTGAACGGTCGGGTGCTTCTCCACGTACGCAGCGGTGGACGTCGCGCGCTCAGTCGCGCACTCGGTACGCGGCGAAGATCACTCCTGTCTCACGTTCGGAAGGTATCCGGTGGCCCTGCACAACTCTGCCCTGAACCACCCCTACGACGCACGGCTGTTGCTCCGGGAGACGACGGTGGGCGCGGGTGCCCAGCTCCTGCTGCTGGCGCTGCTGGGAACCGCGATCGGGCTGGGCCCGGCGGGCTGGCTGACGGGCTCGGCGTTCGCGCTCGGCACCTGGGCGGTCCTCACCCGGGCGCTGCGCCGTACCCGGCCCCCCTCCTTCGGCCCGGCCAACCGTGTGACGCTGGGCCGGGCGGTCCTGGTCGGCGGTGTCACCGCCCTGGTCGCCGACTCCTTCCGCAGCTCACCGCCGGTGACGCTGTTCGTCGGCCTGACGGCGGTGGCGCTGATCCTCGACGGGGTGGACGGCAAGGTGGCCCGCCGCACCGGCACGACGACACCGCTCGGGGCGCGCTTCGACATGGAGGTCGACGCGTTCCTGATCCTGGTGCTGAGCGTGTACGTGTCGATGTCGCTCGGCCCGTGGGTGCTCGCGATCGGCCTGATGCGGTACGTCTTCGTGGCCGCCGCCCGGGTGCTGCCGTGGCTGAACGGTTCGCTGCCGCACAGCATGGCGCGCAAGACGGTGGCGGCGGTCCAGGGGGTGGTGCTGCTGGCGGCGGCCTCGGGATGGCTGCCGTACGCCGTGACACTCGCTCTGGTCACGGTGGCGCTGGGATCGCTGGTGTGGTCGTTCGGGCGGGACGTGGCGTGGCTGTGGCGGACGCGGGAGGAGCGTGCGGGGACACGGACCGCACTCGCCCAGCCGGTCGGTGAGCGCTGCGCCCTCGTCCCGGCCGGGCTCAAGGGTGGTCCGACGGTGCCCGGCGCCGCGGGCACCGTGCCTCGGCGGGAGGCGGAACTCGCGGTGTGAGGCTGCGTGAAGCGGTCATTGCCGGGTCGGCCGCCGGGTCGGCCGCTTTTCCCGATGAGCGGTACGACCGGCGGTACGGCGCAGAACGGCACAGATCGGCGAGGTGATCAGTTCGGAGCCGGGGAAGCCGTGTCGTCGGCCTTGATGTCGAAGTTGATCTGGTCTCCATCGACAGAGGTCACTTCGACCGTCACGCCCAAGGTGCTGCCGTCGTCCGCTGTGAGCGTGCACCGGGTGGTGGTCCCGGCCTTGCCGACGAGATCTTCGGGACAGGTGATGTCCGGCTTCGGCCGGCCCGTCGTGTCGGCGAGCTTCTCGGCGACCAGCGTGGCCAGCTTGTCCGCGGACATCTTCGGCGTGGACGACCCGACGGTGACCGAGGCGGAGCAGCCGGCGAGCAGTACGCCCGCGGCCACGACCGAGAGGATCGAAGGTGCTGCGGACAGCCGAATTGTGGTCATGGCGGACTCCGGTCGGGTACTGGTGAGGGCTGGTGAGAAGAGGCAGGAAGCATACTTCGTGGGGGCCTCCGGCCATGCCGGGAGGACTCGGCGTCTCACAGCTTGCCGAAGATCACGCTGCGCCAGGTCCAGCCCGACTTGAGTGCGGCGTTCCGCAGGGGGTCGCGCAGTTCCGAGCTGTCGAAGCGGAAGGTCTCCGTCGCTTCGAGACCTCCGCTGTCGCCGCGTTGGACCGTGTAGTGGCGGGTGACGGTCCTGTCGGGCCCGCGCGAGTACGCCCCCGAGATCTTGAGCTGCGGCGGATCCCCGACCCGGGTGACCTCCCAGCTTTCTTCGAGGACGCGCACTTCGTGGTCCTCCGGAACGAGGCGCATCCGGATACGGACGGCACGGGTCAGTTGTGACGCGACGAAGACGGCTTGCCAGGCGGGCTCCGCCATCCGCCACTCCGCCACCAGGTCGCACTCCTCCTCGGCGGCGCCGTCCCGGATGACGTACGGGGCATCGTCCCGGTTGACGCCGAGCAGAGCCGTCCGCACCTCCTCGGCCGAGCGCGGCACGACACCGTCGTCGGGATGCTTGGTTCCGGTCAGCTTGTCGAAGAGTCCCATGTGATCAACCTAGGAGGGGGCGGGTTGCAGGTGCAAGATTCGCCGTCGGCGCGGGAAGCGTCACGACGCCGCAGCGGTGTCCGGGCGCACCGTGCGCACGAAGTCCTGGAAGTCCCGCAGGACGTACGGGAATTGGGACGTGGTGGCTGTGAGAACCAGGCGGATCACCGCGCGCTTGCGCGGATCGGCGACGTCCAGCATGGACAGGTACACCTGGGACTGGACGAGGTCGCGGGACACGCCGCCGACGACGGCCGACACGGCCAGTGTCTGGGTGAGACCAGGCGCGCCCTCGGAGCCGATCTCGTGACCACCGGTGACCTCCACCGACGTGACGGCCTTACGCAGGCGCTCCACGGACTCGTGAGCGATGTCGGACAGCGCCGCCGCGTCCGGACGGTACTCGCCGTCGATCGTGATGTTCGCGGTGAACCCGGCATCCGATTGCGGGTACCGCGCGACGAACGCGGCGCCCGGCGCACCGGCTGCGTCCGGCGGTTCGGCGCGCCAGCCTTCCGGCAGTTCGAACTGGATCGGTACGGGCAGAGTCGTAGGCATTTCGGGCCATCCTTACTACGGCAACGGCAATGAGCCTGCGGGTCCCATCAGAACAGGCTGCCGACCCCGTCCGCGAACCACCCGGCCGCATCCCCCACGGCGTCGGCCGCGGAGCCCGCGGTGTCGGCGATCTTCCCCGGATCGACGGTGACCTCGAAGCCCACGGCACCACCGAGGAGGGGGGAGATACCCACTTTGGGGGCCCAGTGCCATGCGCCGTTGGCGTCCTTGCTGAAGTTCAGGCTCGCCTCCGCGCCGGGGCCGGCCCATCCCTCGGCCGTGGCGCCCACTCCGATGCCCCCGATGTCCGCTCCCCCGGAGACGCTGCCTTTCGCACCTGCGAACGCTTCGGCGCCCAACTGCACGCCGTCGACGCCGACTCCGGCCGTGACGTTGGCCTCGGCGCCCACCATGCCCTCCGCCCGTCCGTACACCCCGACGGGACCGGCGTCGGCGCGGCCGTTGGCCGAGGCCTCGGCGCCCGCGAAGGCACCGGCCTCGCCCGCGATGCCCTCGTCGGTGATGCCGCCGGACGCGGAGGCCTTGGCGCCCGCATAGGCTTCGGCCGCCCCCTCGAGTCTCATGGGGCCGTTGGTGAGCGAACCCTCCGCGCTCGCGCGGCCGAGGTCGGCATGGGCCGCGGCCTCGCCCAGCTTGCCGGACCCGGTGTCGGGCCCGGTGACCGATGTTCCGGCGCCGAGGCCGGAGACCTCGGTCTCGCCCTCGGCGACCCACCCGTCGGTCTTGGTGCTGGCGTCCTTCTTCTTCAGCTCGGCCGCGCGGGCGGCGCCGGCGGCGTCGAGAGAGGTGACGACCTTGGAGTTGAAGTCGCTCTTGCTGGAGCCGAGGTCACGACGCAGGGCCCAGCAGGCGATCTCGTCGGCTTCGGCGGCCTGCCGCAGGACGCCTTCGATGCGGCGGGCGAATGCCTCGCAGGCCTGCTGCTGCTCGCGGGCGGCGGCCTGGCCGTCGGGGTCGTGTCGGGCGCCGGCGTCCTGGGACAGGTCGTAGCGCGGGGTGACAGTGCCGTCGGCGCCGACGTGCAGGTCCTGTTCCTCGGCCTCGACGTCGGCGAGGCGGCGGAGGTCCTCCTTGGCCTTCTTCAGCTCGGCATGCAGCGAGGTGAGGACGCCGGCAATGCCTTGCGCCTGCTTCTGGGCGCTCTCGAACTGCTCCTGGGCGGCGCGTACGTCGTTGTCGGCCTTGGCCGCCGTCAGCACCGGCTGGCTCCAGCAGGCCTGCCGGAAGGGACGGGCGACCTGGTCGCCGTAGGCGGTGTGGAGCCCCTTGAACTTGGTGGCGGTCTCCTCCCAGCGGTCAGCGGCCGCCGCGAGGTTGCCGAGGTTGAGGTGGTACAGCTGCTCGTACGTCGGCATGAGCTCGGTGGATTCCCCGTTGTGTGGTGCGTGCGTCTGGTCGGGTTGGAACGGGAGTGGTGGCGGTGTCCGTGCGTGGGAGATCCGGTTCAGCCGAAGGGCGAGGGCTCACTCGACAGGGAGCGCATGGTCTGTGTGTTCGCGTCCTCGGTGCGCTGGTAGAGCATTCCCGAGCCGCCGCACTGGCGGGCGAGGGCGGTGCAGTCGAATGCGAGCGCCGAGACCTGGCTCGACCAGGTCTCCGCCAGGTCGGTCAGCGCACCGCCCAGTCCGCCGTCCCACTTGCCGCTGCCGAAATCCCGGGAGGCCGAGCGCGACTCGTCCACCGGATGAGCGCCGGCGGTCCGCGTCCGCCCCGCCATCTCCTGTGCGCCGGCACCCGCCTGGTTCAGCGCTGCCGGGTCCTCGATCTCCGTCCCGGTCGGCATGCCATGTCCCCCATGTCTGTCTTCGTGCCGATGGAACGGCGGGCATCCACGATCGGTACGCGCTGCCCCAGGTCATGGTGGAGCACGGTGGACAGCCGCCCGCCCCACCGACCGTGGCCTCGCCCACCCCTGACCGACGGGCGATCTCCTTGATCGTACAGGGATGTCCCGTGCTCACCGTCCGGAGGTGAATGCCGAGACGAACGGTGAGTCGAAGGACAACTTCCTGATGGCCGTACGGGGGTTGTCCGATGGCTCACGTCTGCGAAGACTGACGCCGAGAGCGACAGAGACGAACACCCGAGACGACCGCGAGGACCCGGCATGACCCTCACCGCTGCCGCGGGACGCCAGGCCACCTGGCTGACCGAGGCCGACTGCGACCTGGACGCGTTCCGTGCCCTGGTCGAGCAGAGCACGGACCCGGCCGACCACCCGTACGCCGACGCCGTCGAGCAGAACGTCCCCCTGTACGACAGCGACCGGCTGCGACGGCGGCGCGCGGCGGCGGGCCGCCGCACGGTACAGGCCGAGCTGGTGCACGCCCTCCTGAACGGCCCCGGCATCGTCGTCCTCAAGCGCGCCTTCACCGACCCGGCCGTGATCGACCGGGCCACCGAGGCGTTCACCGCGCTGATCGAGGAGGAGCGCGCGTCCGGCACCGCACGCGGCGACCACTTCGCCAAGCCGGGCGCCAACGACCGCGTGTGGAACGCCCTGGAGAAAACGGCCACTCGCTTCCCCGACATCTTCGCCGACTACTACGCCAACGACATGCTGGCCCTGGTGTCGGAGGCCTGGCTCGGCCCCGCCTACCAGATGACCTCACAGATCAACGTGGTCAACCCGGGCGGCGCCGCGCAGAGCGCCCACCGCGACTACCACCTCGGCTTCCTCTCCCAGCAGCAGGCAACGGCCTACCCGGCGCACGTGCACCGCCTCTCCCCGGTCCTCACCCTCCAGGGCGCGGTGGCGCACTGCGACATGCCGGTGGAGTCGGGCCCGACCCTGTACCTGCCGCACTCGCAGAAGTACGAGCCGGGCTATCTGGCCTTCCGCCGCCCGGAGTTCATCGCGTACTTCGACGAGCACCACGTCCAGCTCCCCCTGGAGAAGGGCGACGCGGCCTTCTTCAACCCGGCGCTGTTCCACGCGGCGGGCCACAACCGCTCCCCGCACATCAAACGCATGGCGAACCTGCTCCAGGTCTCCTCGGCCTTCGGCCGGGCGATGGAGACGGTGGACCGCGAGGCGATGGCGAACGCGGTGTTCCCGGTACTGCTGGCCCGCAGGAGCGAGGGAGCCACGGACGACTGGCTCCGGAACGTGGTGGCCGCCACCGCCGAGGGCTACCCCTTCCCCACCGATCTGGACCTGGACCCCCCGGTGGACGGCCTGGCCCCGCCCTCCCAGGCGGACGTGCTGTGGCAGGCGGTGGCGGAGGAATGGCCCCCCGAGCACCTGCGCTCCGCACTCCGGGCACACACCGAACGCCGCAACGACTGAGAGGACCGCGGACACATGCACAACGGAACGGAATCCCTCCCGGAACCTGTGACAGGACCCCTGACGGGACCTCTGACGCAACCTCTGACGCGACCTCTGACGGAACTTCTGAAGGACAAGGTCCTCCTGGTCAACGGCGGCAGCCAAGGCGTGGGCGCGGCGATCGTACGGGCGGCGGTGCGCGAGGGCGCCGCCGTCGCCTTCACCGCCGAGCGCCCGGACCCGGCCGAGCAGTTGGCGAAGGAGACGGGCGCGCTGTTCCTCCCCGCGGACCTGGCGGACGCGGACCAGGCGAGCGCGTCCGTCGAACGCACCGTAACGGCCCACGGCCGCCTGGACTGCCTGGTCAATTCGGCGGGCCTCACCACACGCGGCTCACTCCTGGACACGACACCGGAGTTGTTCGACGCGCATGTGGCGGTGAACCTGCGCGCCCCCTTCTTCGCGATGCAGGCGGCGGTACGTCACCTCCTGGACCGCGGCTCCCCTGGCACGATCGTCAACATCATCACCAACTGCTCCCACGGCGGCCCGCCCCACCTGGCCCCCTACTCCGCGACGAAGGCCGGCCTGGTGGGCCTGACCCGCAACGCCGCCCACGCCCACCGCTGGGACCGCGTCCGTGTCAACGGCCTCAACATCGGCTGGACGGACACCGAGGGAGAGGACAGGGTCCAGCGCGCGTTCCACGGCGCGGGCGACGACTGGCGCGAGAAGGCGGCCGCGACCCTGCCGATGGGCAAGCTGGGCCAGGCCGACGAGATCGCCGACTTCGTGGTCTTCCTGCTGTCGGAGCGCAGTGGGGTGGTGACGGGGTCGGTCATCGACTGGGATCAGAGGGTGGTGGGGACGTTCGACTGACGGGGCGCGTCCTCCTGGCTCCGTACAACCGTTCTCGCGTCCGGACGGCCGATGCGTGTATACGCCACTGGGTTGGCTCGGTCGGCGCGAACCGGTGAGGGAAGCACCCCGACCCGCCGACCACCTGACGCGCCACCATGTCATCGCTGACCGGCCCGACTTAACGCGAGAGCCGAGGCTCATCCCGTTAACATCGTCAACACACTGACAGGCTGTTGCGTTTGACCTTGCTCGTGTACGGTGGTGCAATCCGCAACGTCCGCACTTCGCACGAAGCCACGGAACTGCGGCACGCGTTGGGGGCGCGTCCCGTGACGGGACGGCGGGACGAGGGCAGAGGAGCGGCCGTGGGCCACGAGCTGATCGATGGCAGATTCCGCATCGGGCAGGTCATCGGCAAGGGCAACATGGGGGAGGTCCACCGGGCCGAGGACCTCCAGGCTCCGGAGGGCAGCGCCGAACGCGCGGTCGCCGTGAAGACGATCCTGCGCAGCCGTACGGGCGCCCTGATCGACACCGGCGCGGACAACAAGGCGGTGGAGCGCTTCGCCCGCGAGGTCCGCATCATGCGCCGCCTCGACCACCGGAATCTGACCCGGCTCATCGCCGGTGGCGTGACGGAGGACGGCGGACTGCCGTACCTGGCGATGGAGTTGCTGGACGGCGAGACGCTGCGCGACCTCATCGCGGAGGAACGCCAGCTGCCCGTCTCCTGGGTGGCCGCCCTCGGCGCCCAGATCGCCGACGGCCTCGCCACGGCGCACGCCGCCGACGTGGTGCACCGCGACCTGAAGCCGGCGAACGTGATGCTGACGCGGGGCGGCACCGTCAAGGTGCTCGACTTCGGCATGGGCCGCATCGTCGACGACCCGCTCGACCCCCGGCTCACCAGCACGGGCGTCAGCGTCGGCACCGCCCGCTACATGGCGCCCGAGCAGTTCACGGCCTCCCGGCAGGTCACCCAGGCCGCCGACCTGTACGCACTCGGCTGCGTCCTGTACGAGATGCTGGTCGCCGTACCGCCCTTCACCAGCGAGTCCCCCTTCGACCTCGCCGGCAAGCACCTCAAGGAGGAGCCGACACCCCTCGGCGTCATCCGCGGCGGGATACCCGCCGAGCTGATCCGCCTCGTGGGACGGCTGCTGGCGAAGGACCCGGCGGACCGTCCCGCGGACGCGAGGGAAGTCCGGGACGCGCTCCTCCCGCTGGCCGTCCAGGACGGGGACACGTCCCGGCTCCCCGCCTGGGGCGCCTTCGACCCGACGCGCCCCCTGCTCGCGGCCGGCCCCGCCGGCGCCCGCACCGCCGCACCCCAGCCGGCACCCGCCCCCCGACCGGCCCCGGTCACCGCCTCCGGCACCGCCATGGACGTGTTCGGCGTGCACCGGGCGCTCATCAAGGACTACCGCTCCTTCACCGAGGGCGGCACGGTGATCCGCGACGACCGCATCGCCGCGTTCGTGGAGAAGGACCTCGACGACAAGGCGCAGTGGCCGGACCCATGGCTGTCGCTCAACCCGTTCTTCCAGGGCGGCGGGACGGTCGCGGAGCTCGTCGGGGAAACGGTCCTGCACCCGGAGTGCGCCCGTATCTTCCAGGCCGGCAAGACGGAGGGCGGCACCACCCCGGACGGCCGCCCGCTCACCCTGCACCGGCACCAGCGCGAGGCCGTCGAGGCCGCCGCCCGCGGGGCCTCGTACGTGCTGACGACCGGCACCGGTTCCGGCAAGTCGCTCTCCTACATCGTCCCGATCGTCAACCGGGTGCTGCACGAGCGGGACGCCGAAGGGCCCAAGCGGCGGAAGCGGGTGCGCGCCGTCATCGTGTACCCGATGAACGCGCTGGCCAACAGCCAGCTCAAGGAGCTGGAGAAGTATCTCCGCGACGGCTACGGCGAGGGCCGCGAGCCGGTCACCTTCGCCCGCTACACGGGCCAGGAGGACGACGAGAAGCGCCGGCAGATCCGCGACAACCCCCCGGACATCCTCCTCACCAACTACGTGATGCTGGAGCTGATGCTGACCCGGCCCGCCGACCGGGCCAGCCTCATCAAGATGGCGACGGGCCTGCAGTTCCTGGTCTTCGACGAGCTCCACACCTACCGCGGCCGGCAGGGCGCCGACGTGGCCCTGCTGATCCGCCGCGTCCGCGAGGCCTGCCAGGCACCGGACGTGCAGTGCATCGGCACCTCGGCCACCATGTCGACCGAAGGCACACTGGAGGACCAGAAGAAAGTCGTCGCCGGTGTGGCGACCACGCTGTTCGGTACGAAGGTCAGCCCGGCACACGTCATCGGCGAGACGCTGGTCCGCGCGACCGACGAGGCCCCGGACACCGTCCCCGCCGAGCGCCTCACCTCTCCCGCCGCTCCGCGCGCGTACGACGACCTGGTGCGTGACCCGCTGGCCCGCTGGATCGAGACGCGCTTCGGGCTGGCCACGGACGAGGCGACGGGCCGGCTGGTGCGCCGGCAGCCCGCGAAGATCGAGGTCGCGGCGCGTGAACTGGCCGAGCGGTCGGGCGTCCCCAAGGAGGAGTGCGCGCGGGCCATGGAGACGACCCTGGAGGCCGGCTCCCAGGCCCGGCACCCGGTCACGGACCGCCCCCTGTTCGCGTTCCGGCTGCACCAGTTCCTCTCCAAGGGCGACACCGTGTACGTCACCCTGGAGGACAAGCTTTCCCGCCACCTCACCCGCTCCTACCAGCTGGAACAGCCGGGCAGCGGCGGCAAGCTGCTGATGCCCCTCGCCTTCTGCCGCGAGTGCGGCCAGGAGTACCTGACGGTCTGGCGCGACGAGAAGGACGGCGAGGTCCGGTACGAGGCGCGCCGGGACACCTCCGCGACGGGCGGCCGCCAGGGCGACGGCTATCTCTACATCGATCACCCGGAGCGGGCGTGGCCGGTCGCCGTCCAGTACGCCATCCACGACCGTCGGCTGCCGGAGTCCTGGCTCGAACTGAACGACAAGGGCGAGGAGGTCCTCAAGAAGGCGTACCGCGACCGGGTGCCGCGCGCCGTCACGGTGGACCCGCACGGCTACGAGGGCCGCGGCGAGCTGAAGGCGGCGTTCATCCCCTCCCCGTTCCTGTTCTGCCTGCACTGCGGGGTGGCGTACGAGCAGACACGCGGCCGGGACTTCGCGAAGCTGGCGACGCTGGACCAGGAGGGCCGGTCGTCGGCGACCTCGCTCATCTCGGCGTCGGTGGTGCGCTCCCTGAGGTCGGTGCCGGAGGAGGCGCTGAGCAAGGAGGCCCGCAAGCTCCTGACGTTCGTGGACAACCGCCAGGACGCCTCGCTCCAGGCGGGCCACTTCAACGACTTCGTGCAGATCACCCAGTTGCGCGGGGCGCTGTACCGGGCCGCCCTGGACGCGGGCGAGGACGGCGTCCAGCACGAGGACCTGGCCTCGGCGGTGACGAACGCGCTCGCCCTCGATCCGGTCGACTACACGGGCGACGGGGACCAGCCGCCGATGCTCGCCAAGGCCGCCGCCAAGACGCTGCGCGACGTGATCGCCTTCCGGCTCTACCTCGACCTGGAGCGCGGCTGGCGCATCACCATGCCGAACCTGGAGCAGACGGGTCTGCTGGAGATCGACTACGCGGACCTGAGCTGGGTCGCGCACCGGCAGGACCGCTGGGCGCACACCCACGCGGCACTGCGGGACGCCGACCCGGCCCTGCGGGCCGAGCTGATGAAGGCGCTGCTCAACGAGATGCGCCGCTCGCTCGCCATCGACGTGGCGTACTTCCGCGAGGACTTCGACGCGTTGCAGCGCGCGAGCGAGGAGCGCCTGGTGAACCCGTGGGTCCTCGCCGCCTCCGACCGCCCGCGCGTAGGCACCGCCTACCCTCACCCCTCCCGCCCCGGTCTGGACCGCTCGGCCCTGTTCCTGTCCGCACGCGGCAAGTTCGGCAAGTACCTGAAGCGCTCCGCCCCCTCCTTCACGAAGCTCCCCCTCGACGACCTCCAGCTGATCATCGAGGAGCTGCTGAAGGTCCTGACCGCGGCGGGCCTCGTGAAGGAGGTGACGGACGCCCCGCAGCGCGCGGGCGGCCGCCGCCGCAGGCCGAACACACCGTCCGCGACGGGCTACCGGGTGGCCGCGCAGGCGCTGATCTGGCGCGCGGGCAAGGGCGAGACGGGCACGCACGACCCGCTGACCCGCACCTACCCGAGCGGCGACGGCCCGCGCGTGAACACGTTCTTCCGTGACCTGTACAAGGACGCGGCGAGCGCGCTGGCCGGTCTCCTCGCCCGCGAGCACACCGCCCAGGTGGCCCCGGAGGAGCGCGAGAAGCGCGAGGAGGCCTTCCGCAAGGCGGAGCTGAAGCTGCTCTACTGCTCCCCCACCATGGAGCTGGGCGTCGACATCTCCTCCCTCAACGCGGTCATGATGCGCAACGTGCCGCCCACGCCGGCCAACTACGCCCAGCGTTCGGGCCGCGCGGGCCGCAGCGGCCAGCCCGCCCTCGTGACGACGTACTGCGCCACCGGCAACAGCCACGACCAGTACTACTTCCGCCGCTCGGAGCGGATGGTGGCGGGCGCGGTGGCCCCGCCGCGCCTGGACCTCGCCAACGAGGACCTCGTCCTCTCCCACCTCCAGGGCATCTGGATCGCGGAGGCCGGCCTGAAGCTGGGCCGCGCCGTGCCCGAGGTGCTCGACGCGTCGTACCCGGACACCGGCGACCGCCCGGCCCCCGCGCTCGACCTGCTGCCGGACGTCCTCGCGGCCTCCCTCGACGAGAGCGCCCAGCACCGCACGGTGGACGCCGCGCTGCGCGTCCTCGGTCCGCTGCTGCCCGACTTCGCCGACACCACCTGGTGGCACGACGACTGGATACAGGACCGGGTGCGTACGGTGCCGGAACGGTTCGACCGGGCCTTCGACCGCTGGCGGCAGCTGTACCGGGCCGCACTCGACGACCAGTACGTCCAGAACAAGCGGCGCCTCGACTACAGCCTCACCGAGACCGACCGCAACCGGGCCAAAGCCCGCCGCCGCGAGGCGGAGACACAGCTCAACCTGCTGATGAACGAGAGCGTCGACAGCAAGTCGGTCCTCTCCGACTTCAGCCCCTACCGCTACCTGGCCTCGGAGGGCTTCCTCCCCGGCTACAGCTTCCCGCGCCTGCCGCTGGCCGCCTACATCCCGACGGTCGGCCGCCGACGCGGCGAGGGCGACTATCTCCAGCGCCCCCGCTTCCTCGCCATCCGCGAGTTCGGCCCCGGCGCGCTCGTCTACCACGAGGGCGCCCGCTACCAGGTCACCCGTATCCAGCTGCCGCCGGACGCCTCCGGCGACCTGGCCACCAGCGAGGCGCGCCGCTGCGCGCGGTGCGGCTACCACCACGACCCGGCGGAGCGCCAGGACCGCTGCGCGATGTGCGACGAACCACTGGGCACGCCCACCCACGGCCTGCTCCAGCTCCACACCGTGTACACCACCCGCCGGGAGCGCATCTCCTCGGACGAGGAGGAGCGGCGCCGCGCGGGCTACAGGCTGGAGACGTCGTACCGCTTCCAGGACCACGGCAACCGCAAGGGCCGCCTGAACGCCTCGGTGACCGACGCGACGGAGGCCCCCCTCGCCGAGCTCGCGTACGGCGACTCGGCGACCGTCCGCATCACCAACACCGGCCGGGTACGCGCCAAGCGCGACGAGCCGCCGGGCTACTGGCTCGACCTGGCGGACGGCCGCTGGATGAACGACAAGGACGCCGCCGAGGCCTCCGGCGACTCCAGCGAGCTGCCCCTGGTCGACGCGGACGGCAACGAGCGACGCCGCAGGAAGCGGGTCATCCCGTACGTCGAGGACCGCCGCAACATCCTCGTCGTCACCCTCGACGAGGCGCTCCCCGAGCCGATCGCGCTGTCCCTCATGTACGCCCTGGAGCGGGGCGTCGAGGCCGCGTTCGAACTGGAGGACGCCGAGCTGTCCAGCGAACTGCTGCCGCCGGACGACGGCCCGCGCGACCGCATCCTGTTCACGGAGGCCGCCGAGGGCGGCGCGGGCGTGCTGCGCCGCCTCCAGGCCGAGCAGGGCGCCCTGGCGAAGGCCGCCCGGTACGCGCTGGCGATCTGCCACTTCGACGAGGACGGCAACGACCTGGGCGGCCCGCACCCCGACCGGCCGTGCGCACGCGGCTGCTACGAGTGCCTGCTGACGTACGGCAACCAGCTCAGCCACGCGCGGATCGACCGCCACTCGGTGCGGGACCTGCTGGTGCGGTTCGCGTCGGCGACGGCGACGCGGGAGGCGCGCGGGGAGTCGCGGTCGGAGCAGTACCGGCGGCTGCTGGACCAGGCCCCGGACACGCTCACCGAGGTCGAGTCGCCGGCCATCACGGTCACGGCGGACGCCTCCGCCGCCGAACTGGCGGCGCGGGGCGACTTCCTCGGCTGGGCGAAGGTGCGCGGACTGAACCTGCCGGACGAGGTGGGCCCGTTCCTCGCCGAGGCGGACGCGATGCCCGACTTCGCGTACCGGGTGCCGGGGATGCGCCTGGCCGTCTTCGTCGACCTGCCGGACACGGAGACGACGACCCTGCGCGACGAGGACGCCGAGGAGCGGCTCCTCGACGCGGGCTGGGAGTACGTGCGCTTCCCGCACGGTGCCGACTGGGACGCGATCGCCGAGTCCTTCGCCGACTGCTTCGGCTCCCCCGCCGCTCACTGACACGACTTCACAGGCTTCCCGAGGAACTGACGACAGACATGCCACTCACGTATTCCGCCGGCTCGCTGGTGACCGCACGCGGCCGGGAATGGGTCGTGCTGCCCGAGAGCGAGCCCGATCTGCTGGTGCTGCGCCCGCTCGGCGGCTCCGACGACGACATCGCCGCCGTCTTCCCCGCCTTCGAGGAGGTCAAGGGCGCGGAGTTCGCCCCTCCGGAGCCGAGCGACCTCGGTGACCAGCGTGCCGCGGGTCTGCTGCGCACCGCGCTGCGCGTCGGCTTCCGCTCGGGCGCGGGCCCGTTCCGCTCGCTCGCCGGCATCGCGGTGGAGCCGCGCGCCTACCAGCTCGTACCGCTGCTGATGGCGCTGCGGCAGAGGACGGTCCGCATGCTGATCTCGGACGACGTGGGCATCGGCAAGACGGTGGAGGCGGGCCTGATCGCGAGTGAACTCCTCGCTCAGGGCGAGGCGACGGGCCTGGCGATCCTGTGCTCTCCCGCACTCGCCGAGCAGTGGCAGCAGGAGCTGCGCGGCAAGTTCGGCATCGACGCGGAGCTGGTCCTCTCCTCGACGGTCTCCCGCCTCGAGCGGGGACTGGACCTGGGCCAGTCCCTCTTCGACCGCTACCCGAACGTCGTCGTCTCCACCGACTTCATCAAGTCCCCGCGCCACCGCGACGACTTCGTGCGCCACTGCCCCGACCTGGTGATCGTCGACGAGGCCCACACATGCGTGGCCGCCGACGACGCCTCGACCGGCTCCCAGCACCAGCTCCGCCACGAGCTGCTGCGCCGCGTGGCCGAGGACGAGAACCGTCATCTGCTGCTGGTCACGGCCACGCCGCACAGCGGCAAGGAATCCGCGTTCCGCACCCTGCTGGGCCTGGTCAGACCGGATCTGGCGCACGTGGACCTGGAGACGGACAAGGGCCGGAAGCTGCTCGCCCAGCACTTCGTGGCGCGCAAGCGGGCGGACGTGCGCCAGTACCTCACCAAGGAGGACGGCCTCGCCGACGACAGCCTCGCCGAGAGGACCGCGTTCCCCTCGGACCGCTACTTCAAGGACGAGACGTACAAGCTGTCCCCGGAGTACCGGGCGCTGCTGGACGACGCCATCGCGTACGCGGGTGAGCGCGTGGAGGAGGCCGACGGCCAGGGCAGGCGCGAGGCCCGTATCGCCTGGTGGTCGGCGATCGCGCTGCTGCGCTCCCTGGTGTCGTCCCCGCGTGCCGCCGCGCAGACCCTGACCACGCGCTCGCGGACGGCGGTCGCCGCGTCGGCGGAGGAGGCTGACCGCCTGGGCGCCCCGCTGACCAGCGACTCGGCCGACAACGACGCCCTGGAGGGCATGGATGTGGCGCCGGGCGCGGAGACGGAGGAGAACGCGGGCTCCCGGCTCGCCGAACTCGCCGACCGCGCGGCGCGGCTGGAGGGCCCGGACCAGGACCTGAAGCTGAAGGCGCTCATCAAGCACCTGAAGGCCCTGCTGGCGGACGGCCACAACCCGATCGTCTTCTGCCGCTACATCCCGACCGCCGAGTATCTGGCGGAGCAGCTCGCGGGCGACCCGGCGGCCAAGAAGCGCGGCCCGCTCGGCGCGAGGACGGTGGTCAAGGCGGTCACCGGCACCCTCTCCCCGCAGCAGCGCATCGAGCGCATCGAGGAGCTCGCCACCGAGGCCGGCCCGGACGCCGCGGCCCGCCGCGTCCTGATCGCCACCGACTGCCTCTCGGAGGGCGTGAACCTCCAGCACCACTTCGACGCCGTCGTCCACTACGACCTGGCCTGGAACCCGACCCGCCACGACCAGCGCGAGGGCCGCGTCGACCGGTACGGGCAGAAGAAGGACGAAGTCCGCGTCATCACGCTCTACGGCGAGGACAACGGCATCGACGGCAAGGTCCTCGAGGTCCTCATCAAGAAGCACCGCCAGATCAAGAAGGACCTCGGCATCTCCGTCTCCGTACCCGACGAGATGTCCGCGGGCGTCACCGACGCGATCGTGGAATGGCTGCTGCTGCGTGGCCGCCAGGGGGAGCAGGAGGCCCTGTTCGCCTCGGACGCCTTCCGGCAGGGCTCCGCGGACCTGGAGAAGGACTGGAGCTCGGCCGCCGAACGCGAGAAGGCGTCCCGGTCGCGGTTCGCGCAGCGCTCCGTCCACCCCGAGGAGGTGGCCCGCGAGGTGGCCGCCGTCCGGGAGGCGCTGGGCGGCGCGGGCGAGATCCACACGTTCGTACGGGAGTCGCTGAACGCCCTGGGCGCGGTTCTGCGGGGCGGCGATGTTCCGGGCTCGGACTTCACCGCCGAGGTCGGCGGTACCCCGGCGGGCCTGCGGGACGCGCTCGCCCCGGTCGTCGGCGCGGAGGTGATCGAGCGGGACCGTCCGGTCCCGTTCCGCTCGGACCCGGCCGTGGCGCGCGGCGAGGCGGCACTGGTCCGGACGGACCCGGTGGTGGGAGCCCTGGCGGCGCACGTACTGAACTCCGCGCTGGACGTCCGGGCCGACGGCGCCCGCCCGGCCCGCCGCTGCGGCGTCGTGACGACGGACGCGGTCGCCACGCGTACGACGCTGCTGCTGGTCCGCTACCGCTTCCACCTGACGCTGCCGTCGCGGAGCGGTGAGAAGCAGGTGGTCGCCGAGGACGCCCGTCTGCTGGCCTTCGAGGGCTCCCCGCAGAACGCGGTGTGGCTGCCGCCGGAGCGCGCGGCCGAGCTGCTGGACGTACGGGCGACGGAGAACACCGCGCCGGCGTCCGGTGAGCGCACGATGACCCGGATCCTCGACCGGCTGGGCGAGGTGACGGGCCACCTGGAGTCGTACGGCGACGAGCTGGCCGCCGAGCTGGACGCCTCCCACCGCCGGGTGCGCGCCGCCTCCGGCGAGATCGTCCGCGGTCTGTCCGTCACCGCTCAGCGGCCCGCCGACGTCCTCGGCGCGTACGTCTACCTGCCCGCCACCCCTGCGACCGCCCCGGGAGTGTCCGCCTGATGTCCGCCACCACCAGAAACCGGGTGTTCACCGCCGTCCACACGGTCGGCGGGCTGCTGCCGGCCGACATGCTGGTCCGCATCACCGAGGGCAAGGACGTTCCCGGCTCCGAGCCCGCCGACTACGGCCTGCCGTCGTCGCGCTCGGTACGGGACGAGGCGGAGCGCAGCTGGGAGTACCTCAAGCCGCTCTGGCGCGACCTGCGCGAACACCTGCCCGAGGACACCGAGACGGGCGTCCCGGCCGCCGACCCGACCGGCCGCGCCGGCGCCGACTGGCTGGCGCCGCTCTGGCGGGAGCTGGGCTTCGGCCGGCTGACGGCACTCGGCACCACGGGGGTGACGGCCGACTCGGACGCCGACAGGACCTTCCAGGTGTCGCACCGCCACCACCACGTCCTCATCCACCAGACGGCGTGGAACGCCGACCTGGACAGGCGTCCCGGCGGCGCGGGCACGGTCCCGCCCCAGTCGATGCTCCAGGAGTGCCTCAACCGCACGGAGGCCCACCTCTGGGGCATCCTCACCAACGGCCGCCAGGTACGTCTGCTGCGCGACTCCAGCGCGCTGGCGACGGCGTCGTACGTCGAGTTCGACCTTGAGGCGATCTTCGACGGTGAGCTGTTCAGCGAGTTCGTGCTGCTGTACCGGCTGCTGCACGAGTCGCGGTTCGCCGTCGCGGAGGACGCGGCGCCGTCGGCGTGCCGGCTGGAGAGGTGGCGCACCGAGGCGATCGCGTCCGGGACGCGGGCCCTGGACCAGCTCCGCAAGGGCGTGCAGAAGGCGATCACCACGCTCGGCACGGGCTTCCTCAAGCACCCCGGCAACCGGGAGCTGCGCGAGACGCTGGACGTCGGAGCCTTCCACTACGCGCTGCTGCGTCTGGCCTACCGCCTGCTGTTCCTGTTCGTCGCCGAGGACCGCGAGGTACTGCTGTCCCCGTCGGCGGACGAGACCGCGCGGAAGCGTTACGCCACGTACTTCTCGTCGGCACGTCTGCGCCGTCACGCCCGGCGGCGCCGGGGTACGGCCCACGGCGACCTCTACCAGGCCCTGTGCTTGGTGCTGTCGGGTCTCGGCAGCGACGACGGTCTCCCGGAGCTGGGCCTGCCCGGTCTCGGCGGCATCTTCGACGACACCGAGGCGGACCAGGTCCTGCGCGGTCTGTCGCTGTCCAACGAGCCGCTGCTGGAGGCGGTGCGAGCCCTGTCGATCGTTCGTGACGCCGCCTCCCGGCGCAACCGGGTCATCGACTACCGCCACCTGGACGCCGAGGAACTGGGCTCCATCTACGAGTCCCTGCTGGAGCTGGTCCCCCGGCACAACGCCACCGACCGCACCTTCGAGCTGGTGGAGCTGGCGGGCAACGCGCGCAGGACCACGGGGTCGTACTACACGCCGTCCTCGCTGATCGAGTGCCTCCTCGACGCGACGCTCGACCCGGTGATCGACGACGCGGTCAAGCGCGGCGAGATCCGCGCGACGCGCTCCGGCCGGCCCGACGCCGGACCGGCCGTCGTCGAGGAACTGCTGAACCTGACGGTCTGCGACCCGGCGTGCGGGTCCGGCCACTTCCTGGTGGCCGCGGCTCGCCGCATAGCCAAGCGGGTGGCGGCGGTACGGGAGCAGAATCCCGAGCCGACGATCGACGCCGTGCGCCACGCCCTGCACGAGGTCGTCGCCCGGTGCGTCTACGGCGTGGACCTCAACCCGATGGCGGTCGAGCTGGCCAAGGTCTCGCTGTGGCTGGAGGCCCTGGAGCCGGGCAAGCCGCTGGGCTTCCTCGACGCCCACATCAAGCACGGCAACGCGCTCATCGGGGCGACCCCTGCCCTGCTGGCGGGTGGCATCCCGGACGACGCCTTCAAGCCGGTCGAGGGCGACGACAAGAAGATCGCGTCGGCGCTGAGGAAGCGGAACGCCGCCGAGCGCGGCGGCCAGTTGAGCTTCCACACCGAGGAACGCATCTGGGTGTCGAACGCCGCCTTCGCCGAGAGCGTGCGTGAGATCACCGGGGCCCGCGCCGACACCCTCCGCGATGTGCGCCTGCAGTCCAGCCGGTTCCGCGAGCTGGAGCAGTCGGCGGACTACCTCCGCGCGGTGCGGATCGCCGACGCCTGGTGCGCGGCGTTCGTGTGGCCGAAGTGGCAGGGGGCACCCACACCGGTGACGGAAGGGGTGTTCCGAGACCTCCAGAGCCCTGGCGTCGGCATACCTGCCGGCACGAACGAGGAGGTCATCCGGCTGGCCGGACAGTACGGGTTCTTCCACTGGCATCTGGAGTTCCCCGAGGTCTTCCGGGTCTCGGCGGCGGCAGACACCGGCACGGATCCCTCCGCGGGATGGGCCGGCGGATTCTCCTGCGTGCTGGGGAACCCGCCGTGGGAGCGCATAAAGCTTCAGGAGCAGGAGTTCTTCGCGCAGCGGGACCGGTCCATCGCCAACGCTCCGAGCGCCGCCGCCCGCAAGAGGCTCATCGCGGCTCTGCCGACGACCGACCATAAACTGTTCGCCGAGTTCGTCGCGGCGAAGCGGCACGCCGAAGGCGAGAGCCACTTCCTCCGCATCGGGGGGCGCTATCCGCTGACGGGCCGGGGGGACATCAACACCTACGCGGTCTTCTCGGAGTCCAACCGCACGCTGACCGGCCCCCACGGACGGATGGGCGTGATCGTGCCCACGGGTATCGCGACCGACGCGACAACCCAGTTCTTCTTCAAGGAGCTGGTACGCACCGGGTCACTGTCGGCGCTGTACGACTTCGAGAACCGCGGTGGCCTCTTCCCCGACGTGGACTCCCGCATGAAGTTCAGCGTCCTGTCCCTCGTCGGCCACGCTCAGCGCGAGCCGGTGGCCCGGTTCGCCTTCTTCCTGCACGACACGTCCGACCTGGACGACACCGACAAGACCTTCACCCTGACACCGGAGGAGATAACGCTCCTCAACCCCAACACCGGGACATGTCCCGTCTTCCGCTCCCGCCGTGACGCCGAGATAACACTGGGCATCTACCGCCGAATCCCCGTTCTCATCGAGGAGGAGACCGGCGAGAACCCATGGAACGTGTCATTCATGAGGATGTTCGACATGTCCAACGACTCGCATCTCTTCCACACCCGCGAGGAACTCGAAGCCACGGGTTGGCTGCTGAAGGGCAACATCTTCAGCAAGGACGATGCGCGCATGCTGCCGCTGTACCAGGGCATGATGGCCTCGTTCTTCGACCACCGTGCGGCATCGGTGACGCGCAGCAGCACAGCGGCGAAACGGCTGAACCAGCCTCAGCCGTCCACACGGGCGGATCACAGCAACCCCGACTTCGCGCCTCTGCCTGGCGCCTGGGTCGCGGAACACGAGGTTCCCCAGGCACCCAACGGCTGGTTCATGGCGTTCTCCTCCATCACCGCGCCGACCAACGAACGAAGCTTCACGCCGTACGCCCTCCCGCGCGTCGCTGTCGGGAACAGCGCCCCCGTCCTGCGTTTCGGCAGCCGCCACCACCTGCTGCCATGCCTGCTGGCGAACCTGTCGTCCTACGCCCTGGACTACGTGGCCCGCCTGAAGATCGGCGGCACCAACTTCAATTTCTTCTACGTGAACCAGTTCCCTGTTCTGACACCGGACCAGCTCGCACCCCACCGCGACTTCATCACACAGCGCGTTTCAGAACTCGTCTACACGTCCCATGACATGAAGTCCTTCGCAGATGACGTCAGCGACATGGCCGCCCCCTTCCGCTGGGACGAGTCCCGCCGTCAGCTGATCAGGGCCGAGCTGGACGCTCTTTTCTTCCATCTCTACGGGATCGCCCGTGACGACGCGGCCCACATTCTCGACACCTTCCCCATCGTCAGACGCAAGGACGAGGCGACGTACGGCACCTACCGCACCAAGGAACTGATCCTCGCCGAATACGACCACATGGCCACCGCCGGCCTCACCCTGGAGAACCCCCTCGTGGACGGCGGGAACTACACCTCCACCCTCACCCCGCCCCCGGGTCGCGGGCCGCGGCACCCCGAGAGTTGATTCGAGAGGCACTTGTCGATGAAGACATTCCGCTACAGGAAGCGCAGCCCGGTCGGCTGACTGGCCGCCGACATCAGCGCTGTGGCCGACGCATCCGGGACCGCCCTCGAACACCTGCGGGCGGCGGTCTCCGGGTGAAGCTGCCCTCACCGAAGCAGGTCGACGCCACTGGTCGGCTCACAGGCCGGCCCGCGTCAGCAGAACCTCCAACGCCTCGGGCTTCACCTTCTGCACCGAGCGCACCTGCCTGAGCCCCAGCTCGTCACGTCCCACCGGGTTCCGGTACAACGCGTCCGTCGCCTCAGGCAGCAATGTCGCATCGACCAAGTAACCGAAGTCGGGATCTTCCGGATCCGCGTACGGTTCCCCGTCGACCTCCGCCATCGCGGCGACCGCCGACTCCGGGTGGCTGAAGAAGACCCACAGGCGGTCGCCCCGGCTCATACGGTTGCGTCGGCTGAGCCAGAGGGCCAGTTCGGGTTCCTCCTTGGCCAGCCGGAGCATGGTCTCCTTGGTGGAGGGCTCCCCGTCCAGTGTGTCCTTGTTCGGGTTGAGGATGTAGACCCAGTCCTCCACCGTTCCCCCTTCACCGCAGTGCTCACCCAGGCTCAGGCACTCGTGCCGACCCATGCTGCCAGTGGGGGATGCCGTTCGCATCCCTATTCTTTTCCTCCGCCCCACGGGACAGCCCGTTTCACAGGGCCCGGCACATCCAGTGCACACGCCTCGACGTTCGCTACCGCACCGCCCGCACATGGGCCGGTCCACTGCTGCGCGGCGGAGGTGTGACCGACCTGCTCACCGGCCAGGGCACCGCGGCAGACGGTCTCCTGCCGGCCATGCCCGCGCTCTGGGAGGCAGTGGTCCGGCGCCTGGGCACCGAGGCCACCGTCCATCGCTGCGGGAGCGGCCGTGAACGCGCCGGACTTCATCGCCCGGCAGACGGGGGCCCGCAGGTGAGAGATCCCCGGCATCGCACCCCGCCTGAAGCGCACGATGGCGGTCATGCGGGGGTACGCCGAGACGGACGGCGGGGCAGGAGTCGACCTGACCGCCGCCATGAACGTGACTCTGGCTGCGGCCTTCAGACATCCGGCATCTGCATGACGGACGACCACTGCCGCATGGTGCGGCATCTCACCGGTCAGCCCGCCTTTCGGCTGCTTCCCGTCGATCTCCGACGCCCACGCGCAGCGGGGAGATCGGCCGCCTGAGGCGACTGTCAGAGGCACCCACTACTGTTTCCGGTGGATCTTCTGTTCTTGGGGGGAGCGGTGACGATGACCGATGAGTACCCGGAATTCCGGCTGCGGCTGCCGAACGGCGGACCTCTCGCCCGTGGGCGGTTGTCGGAGAAGGCAGGCGCGAAGGGGCGCCGGACATTTGTCGTGTCCGCTGGATCACCTGTACGGGCCGAGGTCGTCCCGTCCTTCTCCCTGCGCAAGCCGTCTTCCTATCGGACTCGACAGAAATTGATCGCGGAGGGGGCGATCCGAGAGTCCGACAGCCATCCGGGATGGCTCGAGACCACCCGGGACATCGAGTTCGCCTCCCCGTCACCCGCCGCCGAAGTCGTGCTGGGATGCAGTAGCAACGGATGGGGAGCGTGGAAGTCCCCCGATGGTGATTCGTTGGGGACCCACATCAGTCGCGCGTCAGCCGGCCCCAACCGCCCTTGGCTGATCCGCGGATCAAACGTCACCGGGACCGATGTGGTCCAGCGCCTGTGGCTCCCCGAAGGCCTTGTCTCCCTCGCCGCCGCCCGTCTCCGCCAAGGCCTGGAGCGGGGCATCAGCAAGGTGGATCTGCGCACCTTCGTGCATGAGGACTACGAGTCCACAGCCACGTACAGCCAGAAGCAGCAACTGGTCGACGATGTGCACGCTTTCCTCTCCCGCATGAAACCCGGTGACACCGTGTGCACCATCTCCGGCGGACGGCTGTACGTCGGCGAGATCACCGGGGATGCGGAGCAGGTGGAGTCCGATGACCGGCGGTCCAATCTGCGGCGCCCAGTGGACTGGCAGCCGACGGGATACCCGTACGACGAGTTGCCTGAGGATCTCCAGCAGAAACTGTCGATCCAGCACGACGTCGTCGACCTCTCCTCCGTCCAGGCCCACATCGACGGTCTCGGCCTCAGCGATCAGGAGCTGGTCGAAGAAGCTGAGGCCATAGAACGGGACCCGAGTGTGGTGATTCCGGCGCTCGCCGCCCGTCGCGAGTTGGAGCTGCCCGAGCCCACGAACGAGCTGGCCGCTGAGCTGCTGGTGCATGAGCGAGCCTGGTTGCGCGAAGTGCGGGATCTCCTCTGGGACGAACGGCAGTTGGTCCTGTACGGACCGCCCGGCACCGGCAAGACGTACCTCGCGCTCAAGCTCGCCGAGTTCCTCGGTGGCGGGCCCGAGCAGGTCAAGCTCGTGCAGTTCCACCCCTCGTACGCGTACGAGGACTTCTTCGAGGGCTTCCGGCCGCAGGAGGACCCGCAGTCCCGTGAGGTCGCCTTCCGCCTCACCGCCGGCCCCCTCCGCGAACTCGCCGACCTCGCCTCCCGCGAGGGCAACCGCCACATCCCCCACTTCCTGATCATCGACGAGATCAACCGCGCCAACCTGGCGAAGGTCTTCGGTGAGCTGTACTTCCTCCTGGAGTACCGCAACAAGTCCGTGCGGCTGACCTACTCCGGTGACGATTTCGCACTCCCGCCCAACCTCTTCGTCATCGGCACGATGAACACCGCCGACCGGTCGATCGCGCTCGTGGACGCGGCGATGCGGCGGCGCTTCGCGTTCGTCGAGCTGTCCCCGCGGACGGAGCCGACCAGCGGGTTGCTGCGTCGGTGGCTGGCCGGGGAGGGGAGGGATCCGGAGCCCGCCGATCTGCTCGATGCGCTCAACTCACGTATCGACGATCCCGACTTCCAGATCGGGCCCTCCTACCTGATGAAGAAGGGCGTGTACCGGGAGGGCGGGCTGGAGCGGACCTGGCGGACGAAGATCCTGCCGCTTCTCGAGGAGCATCACTACGGCGAGGGCGTCGACATCGAGAAGCGGTACGGGCTGGCCGCTCTGCGGCAGTCCCTGCAGCAGCAGCCGCGGGAGTCTTCGGCGTGACACCGGTCGTCGAGCTCGTCGAGCACGCGCCGGCCGTCAGCGTCGCCCTCCCGGACTCCGTCGGCCGCGCGCTCGCCGCCGGCGGCATCGTGGACGCGTCTCCGGATGCGTACGTCCCGGGCCGCTGGTCGCTGCGGGCGGGGAGCAAGGTCGGTGCGGTGGCCGTCGCCGTGCCGGGTGGCGGCGATCAGCCGGTGACTGTGCGGATCGTGCCCAAGGTGCCGGTCGCCCGGCTGTTCTTCCTGCTCGGCTACAGCCTCGATCCGAAGGGCGGCTGGCGGGACGGCGAGGTGGAGGTGGGCGAGCACCGCGATCTGCTGCCCGCGCTCGCGCACGCCGTGGAGCGGCAGGTGGACCGGGCGCTGCGGCAGGGGCTGTTGCAGGGGTACCGGGCCACGGAGGAGACCGCCCTCGTCGTACGCGGCCGGATCCGCGAGGCCGAGCAGATACGGCGGCGCTTCGGGGCGACGCTGCCGGTCGAGGTGGCGTACGACGAGTTCACCACGGACATCGCCGAGAACCGCATTCTGCGGAGCGCCGTCGAGCGGCTGCTGCGGCTGCCCGGAGTGCCGCGCGATGTGCGCCGCAGGCTGCTGCACCAGCGGGCCCGGCTGGCCGACGTCACGGCGATCGTGCGCGGGCAGCCGCTTCCCGGGTGGCGGCCCAGCCGGCTCAACGCCCGTTACCACCACGCTCTGCACCTGGCCCGTGTCGTCCTGGAGGAGTCGTCCGCCGAGCACGCACCCGGCGGGCTGCACGTCGACGGCTTCCTGTTCGACATGAACAAGCTCTTCGAGGACTTCGTGACGGTCGCCCTGCGCGAGGCCTTCCACAGCCCGGCGGGGTCGGCGTCGGCATACACCTCACGGTTCCAAGACACCCACCACCTCGACGAGGCCGCATCCATCCGCATGAAGCCGGACTTCGTGCTGTACGGGCCGGACGGCGGCGCCCGTCCGTGCGCGGTCGCGGACGCCAAGTACAAGGCGGAGAAGCGAGGTGGGTACCCGGACGCCGACCTGTACCAGATGCTGGCGTACTGCACCGCGCTCGGGCTGGCCGAGGGGCATCTGGTGTACGCGAAGGGCAACGCCTCGCACGCGGCCCATCGCGTGCGGCACGCGGGCATCGTCATCCACCAGCACGCTCTCGACCTGGACCAGCCTCCGGCGGAGCTGCTCGCCGACATCGCTGCGGTCGCCCGTCACATGGCCGGGCAGCTCGCCGGCGGGTGACAGCTGTCCACGGCCGGGGGGCCGGTGGTCCGGGTGCGGGAGAACCCGGGGCGGGAGGTGGGCGGAGCCGGCTCGCCACCGTGCACGCCATGACACGCCATGACACGCCCTGAAGCGTCAGGTTTCGGTTTCCGGTGTCAGTGCTCCGTTGCCGAGCCCTTCCCGGGCCAGTTCGGTCGCTTCCCGGCTCAGCTCCGCCACCTTGCGCGCCCGCTCCTGGAACTCCCGCAGCGCGCGGAAGGCGGCCCCGTACCGTCGCTGGCCGGCGATGTCCAGCTGCGGGATGCGAGCGCCCTTCCCGTCGAGGCGGAACGTGCCGCTGGCGCTCGTGGAGCGCCGGGTGTTCGCCGCGCTGCGCAGGAACCCCTGGAGGAAGTCGGTGTCGAGCTGGTCGCTGACCGAGACGGGTTCCGGGTGGTCGCCGTACTCGACCAGTCCGGCACGCACGAGTTCGGCGACGCCGACCGAAGGGCCCTCGAGGAGGCCCGGGCCGTCGCCCGCGGTGAGCACCGGCAGCAGCTCGGCCAGCATCCCCACCTGCTCGGCCAACTCGCGCCGCAGGGACCGGTATTCGGCGGCGTAGTCGCGATGGGACTCCGCGACGTGACGGCCGGGGGTGAGGTCCACGGTGTCGTCCAGCAGGTCGATCAGCGGTACGTCCGCCACCTGGCCGGGGCCCGGCTCCAGGGAACCGCCGGGGTCGTTCGCCGTCAGGTCGACCATGCGGACGCCGGTGGCGGCGGCGCCCACGGACTCGGGGCGACGCAACTGCCATACGTGTACGGGGAGGGCGTGCGAGGCCGCGGTGCCCGGCGGCAGGGCGGTCACCTGGGTGAGGACGCCGCGCCGTACGAGCTCGGCGCGGATGCGCCGGCCGGCCTTGCGGTAGGCCACCGACGCGGGCATGACCATGAGGACACGGCCGCCGGGCGCCGTGTGCGCGTACGCGTGCTGCAGCCAGGCGAGTTCGCCCTCGGCGCGTGAGGGGGTGCCGAACTCCCACCGTGAGTCGAGGAGCAGTTCCTCCCGGCCCCAGTCGGTGTCGCTGACGGGTGGGTCACAGACGACCAGGTCGGCCTTGAGGTCCGGCCACCGGTCGGCACGCAGGGAGTCGCCCGCGACGATGTCGGCCCCGGTGCGTCCGGTCAGGTCCGCGCGCAGCTGCGCGAAGCGGGCGCTGCGGGCGTCGGATTCCTGGCCGTACCGCCGGGGGCCCCGTTCCGGCCCGATGGTGAGCAGGAGCGTTCCGATACCGCAGGCCGGATCGAAGAGGGTGGCGTCGTCCGTCACCTCACCGGCGAGGTGACGGACGGCTCGCGCGATGCGTGGCGAGGTGACCTGGTCCGAACCCGCCCGTCGCACGGAGTCGGTGAAGCGCTCGGCCAGGGCGTCGACCACGTCGCCCGCGGAACCGCCCTCGGCCAAGGACCGCGCCAATCGGACGGCCTCGCGCGGCAGTTGGGCCGACGCACATGAGGCGTCCCCGGCCAGGAGCTGAGCCACATCGGCGATCCCGCTGACCATCTCGTCGCCGTAGACGCCTCGCAGGGCCTGCCAGAGCTGCACTTCCTCCGAGACACCATGTCCCTTGCGCTGCCTGTCCAGCCAGGCCTGTACGTCGGCGAGGACGAAGAGCGGACTGTTCGCACCGCCTCCGGCGGGTGCGGGGAAGTCGTCGTAACGCCGCCTCCAGTTGGAGACCGCAGCCCGGGTGACGCCTGCCAGTCGGGCGATCTCGGAGCCGGTGACCAAGGACCCGGCCGATGGAGCGGCGTTGTCTGTCATGCGGGGTACCGTACACGGACGTCGCCGCTCCATCAATGACAATGATATGTTGACAGTGTACACGAATACCGCGCATGCTCAACTGAATCGATCGTGTACGTTCGGTGTTCGGCCGCCAGGGCTTGGAGCGAGTCCTCGGCCCGACCCTCCGCAGCGGCGTGCGTACAGTGCCGGACGGGGCCCTGCCCTGAGGGCCGCAGGAGAGACAGGCAGGCTCCGGATGACCGACATGACCACGGTCGAGTGGTGGGAAACGCTGCCCGCGGAGATCCGCGACCGGGCTGACGCACACGTCCTCCGGGACGCCCGCCTGCAGGCGGTACGAGTCGTCCTCGAAGCCGGCCGCGCCCACGGCCTGGGTCTCCGTCAAGCTCAACTCGTCGTCCACGACCGATACCTGCACCATGCCGACAGAATCGCCCATACTCCGGACTGCCCGCTCGATCTGCGGTCGCTGGCCGCCCGCGCCGCCGACTGCCCTGGCCGTATCGTGGCGGTCGAGGCGCTCTGGGACGGCGACACCGTTCACGACTGGTTCGTGGACCTACTGGCCGTCACCGCCGAGCCCACGGGTGAACACCGGCTGGCCACCATCTACTGGGACACGGCTGTGCGGTATCTCGGAGAGGACGAGGATCGCGGCCCGCTCCACCCGTCGGCGGCAGCCGCCGACCGGGCGGGCCGAGCCTTGGCCGCCCATCTCTCGGTGCCCTTCCACTTCGCGAGTCCGGGCACTCCGGACGACCAGGCTCCCCGCCGACGGGAGTGAGGGGTCCGACGACTCGGCGATGCATACGGCCCGGTGCGGTTCACCAGCCGGGATAACGCTCCCACCAGTGCGGATCCCAACCCCGGAGGTACTCGCTGCCACTGGGCGAGTCGTCGCACTGAAGCAGCAGGTCACGGGCCAAGGTGTCGAGCACCCAGGCCAGTTCGTGCCGGCTCACCAGGTCGACCGGCAGTGCCTCGACGCCGTGCACGGCGCCCAGCAACGCGCCGGTGACGCACGCCACGGAGTCACCGTCCGGTGCGCCGGCCGCGAACTCCAGAGCCGCACGGACCTCACCCGGACCCGGGAAGGACGCGGCCACGTACAGGCCGCCCAGGAGCGCCGAGGGTGCGGTGGGGTCCGGGGCGAGCCGGGCCAGCCTTCCCGCGTGCGCGGGCTCGTCGGCGGCGTACCGGAGTGCCGTCAGAAGGCGGTCGTGCTCGTCGTCGGTGAGGACTCCGCCGCGGGACCGCTCGCGAGCGCGCAGCGCGGCGATACCTGCGGACAGTGCCGACCGGACCGGCTCACCGGCCTCGGGTCCCTGTCCGCCGTGCGGAGCGGTTTGCTGTCTCAGGCAGTGGTGGACCAGCACGGTCGCATGGAAGGCGGCGGACTGGGCTCCCGCGTCGCCGTGCGTGAGCGCGGCGACGTCGCGGGCCTGCCTCGCCCCGGGGAGACCGACGGCCCCGAACGGCAGGGCACGGGTCAACGCGTGGCAGCCCCGGCTCGTGGTCGGTGTGCCGTAGCCGCCCGGCTCGATCGTCGACAGGGCCGTCACCGTCGCCGGTGCGCTGCCGCGCCGCTCGGCCAGCACGGGGACACCTGCCAGCCAGCCGTCCGGCCACGTCCTGTCGTCGACGGTGACCCAGCGACGCCGCATCCTGTCCACTTCGATGCCCTGGAGGGCGGCCCACCGGCAGTAGGCGTGCATGACGACCCCTGGCGGATAGCAGATGCCCTTCTTGTTGCCGCGCACGCTCGCCCGGATGATCCCCTCGGCGGTGAAGCAGGCCAGCTGCGTACTGACTCCCGCCCGCAGCGGACCGCCGGCCGGTGGCCTGCCCCGGGCCGCTCCCACCGTGTCCCCGAGTGCCAGACCGAGCATCATGCCTCGCACCCGGGACTGCAGCTTCAGGGCTTCTCTCCGCTGGTCCTTCTCACGGTCCTTCTCGTCGGCCAAAGCAGGCTGTCTCTCTTCGAGTTCGGTAGGTGGTGTGCTCGTCGACCGTACGTGAACCGGGAAAACGGGTCGTCGGCCGGGCCACGACGGGCCATGATCCGCAATCATGAGAACGTCGTCGAAGCAACTCCTGGTCCGTGCCGCCGCCCGCAACAACGCCGAGTGGTGCGCGGCGATGAGCCGATCACACGGTATACCGGGCGAGTTCGGGGAACGGGCGTGGACCGCCCCGGTCCGGACACCGCCGTACTACCCCGACGCGGTGACGTTGGTCCCTGGTGTCGATGCGGCCGCGCTGGTGGCCCGGATCGACACCGCCGTGCCCGGCGCCTCCGTCAAGGACAGCTTCGCCGACCTCGACGGTCTCGCGGAGGCCGGTTTCCGGGTGCTGTTCGACGCGCGGTGGATCCACCGCCCGGCGCGTACTCCCCCGCCGTCACCCACCCCGGCTCTCTCCTGGACCGTGGTGAGCGACCCGGACCTGTTGCGCGCCTGGGCACTGGCCTGGGACGACGGGAACGGCGACGCGGCCCTCTTCCGGTCCGAGCTGCTCGACGATCCGGAGACGTTCGTCCTCGCCGGACGGTCTCGCGGCGGCGGAGCGCACGAGAGTGGGCGGGTGGTCGCCGGAGCGGTGGCGAGCCGTGGTGAGCAGGTCGTCGGGATCTCGAACGTCTTCGCGCCGGACGGCGGCCCTGACGCGGCCTGGCCGGGCGTGCTGGGTGCGGTGCACCGGCTGTTCCCCACCCTGCCGGTGGTCGGTTATGAGCACGGTGAGGACCTGGATGCCGCGATGCGCCACGGATTCGAGTCGCTCGGTCCGCTGCGCGTCTGGGTCCAGCCGGCTCAGGACTGACTACCCCGCGCTGGTTCACGCCTTCGGCGCCGGCGGGACAAAACCGGGCAGTACGTCTGACGAGAGGACCCGCTTTCGCGTCCAGCCGCTCCCTCAAGGAACGGAGGACCGCTCAGCCGGACGCACATGAGGGCATCGGCCAACGGCCGGACTGCGCCGGAGCGTGGCCGCACTTCCGGCGCGCTCGATGTGATGCGGCCGGGGACGACCGGCGCCGGTGAGGAGTGCCTGACTCCGTGTCACCTTCTGAGGGACACTTCACCTCACGGGGGATGCTGTATGGCAGAACGCACATACGATGTGGTGGCGCTTCAAGTCCCGATCGTCTATGACATATGGGGCGACCACGATCCGGACGGAATGATCTACGCGCTCGCCGCTGACGAGGACGAACTCAGGGCGATCCGGCGGGAGTTCCCCGATCCGTTTCCCCATCCGGTCGAGGAGCCGGACCGGCTCCCGAAGCCCCATCCGCTCGTCCGGCCGCTCGTGCTGCGCGCCACCGTCGGCGACCAGGTCGTGGTGCGGTTCCGCAACGAGCTGCCGCAGCGCGCCGGCATCCACGCCCAGGGCGTCGGCTACGACGTCCTCGACGCGGACGGCGGCAAGGTCGGCAGGAACCCGGACTCCGCCGCCGCACCGGACGGCGGCCGCCGCACCTACGCCTGGCGGTGCGACACCGAAGGCACGTTCTTCTTCGGCGACCTCGCCGACCTGCGCGGCGCCGAGCACGGCTCGAACGCGCACGGCCTGTTCGGCGCGCTGATCGTCGAACCGCGCGGCGCGACCTGGACCGACCCGGTGACCGGCGGACCGCTGGAGTCCGGTCTCTACGCGGACGTCCACGTGCCCGGCCGGCCGAGCTTCCGCGAGTACGCGATCTTCATGCACGACGAGACCCACAACCACAACCCCGTCCTGCCGCCGCACCCGCGCTACCACTGCGACCTGCCGCGCCCGCACACGCACTCCGTAGCCGCGGGCGGGGAGCGGCTGGCGCCCGACCTGTTCGGCGACGAGGACCCGGGCCACGGCGGACACGAGGACACGGGCGACGACGCGCACGCCGCCTCGATGATGCTGATGAGCTACCGCACCGAGCCGATGGGCTGGCGCGCCTTCGCCTACGAGCGGATGCTCGCCGACGGGCAGCTGGACCCGGTGCGCGACCAGGTCATCGGCGAGGAGCAGCACCACAGCTCCTGGCTGTTCGGCGACCCGGCGACCCCGGTGCTGCGCGCCTACCGCGGGGACCACGCGCGGATCCGGCTGCTGCACGCCGGCGTCAAGGAGACCCACGTCTTCCACCTCCACCTGCACCAGTGGCGGGCGATCCCCGGCAACGACGACTCGCCGCTGATCGACTCCATCTCCATCGGCCCGCAGCAGGGCTTCACCATCGAGACGACCGCCGGGTCGGCCCAGCGCGCGTACGGCGACGCGATCTTCCACTGCCATCTGTATCCGCACTTCCACTCCGGGATGTGGGGCATCTGGCGGATCTTCGACAGGCTGCAGGACGGCTCGGGGCACTATCCGGACGGCACGCCGGTCGCGGCGCTGCGGCCGCTGCCCGGCAACCCGGACCGGCCGCAGCCGCCCACCGCCGAGCGGCCGGGCTTCCCCGCCTTCATCCCCGCCGCGTTCCCGCAGAAGTCGCCCCGCCCGCCGCGCACCCCGCACATGCCGGAGGGCATGGGGCGCGAGCCCACCGGCCTGGAGCGCGCGGCGTTCGTCGACGACCCGCAGCCGGGCGAGGCGTTCACCCGGGTGACGCCCCCGGGGGTCACCCCGCCGGTGCGCCGCTACCACCTGGTGGTGCTGGAGGCGCCGGTCACGTACTTCGACGGCGGCGACGGCCACGGAGACGGGGACGAGGACGAGGGTGGGGAAGCCGGGCACGGCAGCCGGTGGTACGACCCGCGCGGCCACCTCTTCGCGCTGAAGGAGGAGATCGACGAGGCCGGCGGGGTCGAGGAGTTCCGGCGGCAGCTCGCCGAGGGCCACCGGCAGGTGGAGCCGATCGCGATCCGCGGGCGCAAGGGAGAGGTGCTGGAGTTCACGCTGACCAACGCGCTGCCGGTCGGCTGCCAGGAGGAGACCGCCTTCGACCCGGTGCTGCCCTTCCAGCCCGAGTGCGGCCTCCACGTCCACCTGGTCAAGTTCGATCCGCTGGTGGCGGACGGCGCCAGCGTGGGCTGGAACTACCTCTCCGGCACCACCACCACCGACCAGGGCGCGGAGGACTTCGCGCGGTACAACTCCTGGATGTACCGCTGGTACTGCGACGAGGAGTTCGGCGTCGTCTTCTTCCACGACCACCTCCTCGCCAACGAGCGGCAGCGGCACGGCCTGTTCGGCAGCATGATCGCCGAACCGGAGGGCGCGGTCTGGGTCGACCCGCACGACCACGGCCGCGAGGTGCGCAACGGGAACCAGGCGGTGGTACGGCTCCCGGACGGCACGGCCTTCCGCGAACAGGTCCTCGGCGTCGCCGACTTCGTACCGCTCTTCGAGCGCAAGGACGGCCGCGACGACCCCGTCAACCCGCCGGAGTTCCCCGGCCGGCTGGAGGACCACGGCGCGATGGCCGTCGGCTACCGCTGCGAACCGCTGCACGAGCGCGGGGACGAACCGGCCGACTGGTTCTCCAGCGACAAGCACGGCGACCCCGGTACCCCCCTCCTGCGCGGCTACCCCGGCGAACCGGTCCGGCTGCGGCTCTACCAGGGCTCCCACGAGGAGCAGCACAGCCTGATGGTGCACGGCATGCGCTGGCGGGCCTGGCGCGACGACCCTCCCCCAAGCTCTCGGCTTCGCTCGAGCAGGGCGGTACCCCCATCCCCGCTGCGCGACCAGCAGACACTCGGGATCTCCGAGGCGTTCAGCTTCCACCTGGACGAGCACCGCGGGCCGGGCGACTACCTGTGGCACTTCGCCGCGAGTGACGACACCTGGATGGGGTGCTGGGGGCTGTTCCGGCTGCACGAGGAGGAGCAGCCGGACCTGCCGCCGCTGCCCGGCCACCGGACCGGTGACCCGCTGCCGCCGTTCCACGCCGCGCGGGCCCGGCGCTACCGGGTACGCGCACGGAGCCGGGAGATCCACTACAGCGGCCGGCGATCGGACCCGTTCGGCGTGGAGTACCGCACCGACGGCCAGCCGGACGGCGAACCGCTGATCATCCGCTGCCGCGCCGGCGAGTGGGTGGAGATCCGGCTCCGCAACGACCTGACGGTGCCGCTGACGCCCACCCCGTTCGACCCGCCGCTGCCCGCCAAGGACGACCCGGCGTCCCGTGAGATCTCCGAGCGGGTGTCGCTGCACGCGGGCGGCCTGGTCCGGTACGACGTACGGGACAGCGACGGGGCGCACATCGGGCACAACCCGGACGGCACGGTGGGACCGGGCGACGAGATCGTGTACCGCTGGTACGCCGACACCCCCGGTGCCGTCCTCCTCCAGGACCGCGCCGACCTGCGCACCCACCGGCACCGCGGGCTGATCGGCGCGCTGATCGTCGAGCCGGCCGAGGTCACGCCGGACCGCTGGACCGGGGCGCGAAGCCTGCTGCGCCGCCCGGACGGGCCGCCGGTGCACGAACTGGTCCTGCTCGTCCAGGACGGCATGCGGCACTACCACGACGGCGACCCCGACCAGCCGGTACGCGACCTGGAGGACGAGCCGGAGGACGCCGGCCAGAAGGGACTCAACTACCGCAGCGCCCACCTGGTGCCGTCCCGGCCGTCCCTGGCCGACCCGCGGCCACCGACACCGCTGCTGGAGTGCCGGAAGGGTGACCGCATCCGGCTGCACCTCGTGTTCGGCACGGACAAGCCGCGCAACCACAGCTTCCTCGTGCACGGCGCGACCTGGCCGATGGAGGAACACCTGCGGCAGCCGCGGGTCGGTTCCGTCGGCGCGCTCAGCCCCGGCAGCGTCCGCACCCTGGACCTGACGGCCGGCGGGCCCGGCGACTACGCGTACCGCACCGGCGTGCTGCGCTGGGCGCTCTCGGAGGGGGTGTGGGGTCTCATCCGGGTCCGTGACTGACCTGGCCCGGTCCGGTCGCGATGGTCGGGAGGGTCTCAGGGGCCAGCTGGCACTCAGCTGGCCCCTGAGCCGCGCGAACACTCGCGCCTCGACCGGGTCGGGAGAGACAGTCCCATGCCGCGCGAAGTGGAGCGGTGAGGGTGGTCGGGACTGACGGTGCCCGTGTGCCGCGGTCGGCGGCGGGGTACCCGGCGGAGCGCCGGGCAACTGGAGTGCAGCAGCTGATCCACCGCGGAAGGAGCCGAACGTGAGGCGGACCGACCGCCTGCGGACGTACCGGAGCAGGCGCGACTTCGGGCGGACTGAGGAGCCCAGCGACGCGACCGTCACCGCCGCCACTGAGCCGTACGGGCCCGATGGTTCCGGCGGGCCCGCGTCCGAGGAGCCTCGGTTCGTCGTCCAGATCCACGACGCGAGCACCATGCACTTCGACTTCCGGCTCCAGGTGGACGACGTCCTGAAGTCCTGGTCCGTCCCGAAGGGCCCGTCCACGAACCCGAAGGACAAGCGGCTCGCCGTACCGACGGAGGACCATCCACTGGCGTACGAGGACTTCGAGGGCGTGATCCCGGAGGGCGAGTACGGCGGTGGCACGGTGATCGTGTGGGACCACGGTACGTACCGGCCGCTGAGCCACGACCGGAGGGGACGGCCCGTTCCCTTCGAGGAGTCGCTGGAGCGCGGGCACGCGACGTTCCGGCTGAGCGGTGCGAAGCTGCACGGCGAGTACGCCCTCACCCGGTTCCGCGGCGGCGGCGGGTCCGGCGGTGACGACGGCGAGGAGGCGTGGCTCCTCGTACGGAAGGGCCAGCAGCGTGTCGCCGCGGACGCGAGCGGTACGCCGGACCCCCGCCGCGCCCGCTCCGTACGCAGTGGCCGCACTCTCGCCCAGGTGGCCGCGGACGTCCGGAAGGGATGACTGCCCGATGTCGGAGCTGCTCGCGACGCTGCCCGCCGACCGGCAGCAACTGCTCTCCCCTGCCCGCCCCGGGGCCGAACTGGCCTCCCGTCCCATGGCCGCCACCCTGACCGACAGGCGCGACTTCTCCGGCGACTGGATCTTCGAGCGCAAGCTGGACGGAATTCGTGCGCTCGCAGTACTCGAAGGGGACCGCGTCGCCCTGTACTCCCGCACCGGCAACCGGCTCGACGCCACGTACCCGGAGATCGTCGAGGCCCTCGCCGCGCAGGAGTGCGAGGACTTCACCGTGGACGGCGAGATCGTCGCGTTCTCGGGCAACCGCACGGACTTCGGCCTGCTGCAGCAGCGCATGGGGCTCACCCGCCGCCGTGACGTCGAGGCGAGCCCGGTCGTCGTGACGTACTGCCTCTTCGACCTGCTGAGACTGGACGGCGCGGACACCAGGCCCCTCACCTTGCGCGACCGCAAGTCACTGCTGCGCCGCGCGCTCACCTATCAGGCCCCGCTGCGGTTCACGACCCACCGCAACCAGGGCGGTGGCGACCTGCTGGCCGAGGCCTGCGACCGGGGCTGGGAGGGGCTGATCGCCAAGCGCGCCGACAGCCGCTACCAGCCGCGCCGCTCCCCGGACTGGCTCAAGCTGAAGTGCTCCCAGGGCCAGGAGTTCGTGATCGGGGGCTTCACCGAGCCGGCCGGCAGCCGTGTCGGCTTCGGTGCCCTGCTGCTCGGTTACTACGACGTCGGCGCCGGCGCCCTGCACTACGCGGGCAAGGTGGGCACGGGCTTCGACCACCGCACCCTGGTGATCATGCGCCGGTATCTGGAGGAACTGCGCGTCACGGCCTCCCCCTTCGCCGACCGGGACCGCATCCGTGAGGGCACGGCCCGGTGGGTCGAGCCGTGCCTGGTCGCGCAGATCGCGTTCACCGAGTGGACGCGGGACGGGATGCTGCGGCACTCGCGGTTCCTCGGGTTGCGGGAGGACAAGAAGCCACAGGAGGTGGTGCGGGAGCAGGGGCAGGGGCGGAAAGCCGCGTGAGTCTCCGGGTTGCCCCGGTCCGCCGGCGTTTCAGCTCCAGCTCTCCGAGGTTCCGAGCCGGTCACCGTACGGCACCGGCCGCCCCGTGCAGGCGTCCAGCACCAGGCGGTCGCCGACCGGCTCCTCCGTCGTCACCGTCACCTTCCGGCTGTTCAGGTCGGCCGTGCAGACACCGTCGCTCCTCCCGGCCACCGATGCGGACAGCACCACGCTGCCGTCGCTCTCCAGCACGTCCACGGCGGGACCGTCGTCGCAGGACCCATGAGTGGCCACCACGGTGACGGACCGGCCGTCGTCCGCCACCTTCACCAGGCCGGCGAGCGGTGTCAGACCGTCGACCTCCCCGTCCGGCACAGGCTCGACGGGCGGCTCGGGGAGCTTCGAGGGGATGGCGGCAGCGCGCCTGAGCGGAGTGTCGTACCCCTCGAGAGCGAACAGCCAGGCCGGGACCGTCGCCGGGCCACGGCTGGTGGCCACGCTCATCACCCCGAGCTCCGCTCCGGTCACCGTCAGGCGCGCTCCGGGCATGCCGTCGGCGCGGTCCAGGGTCTTGTACGCCTCCTGCGCTCCCCTGAGAGGCATGGTGAGGGAGCTCCCGGTCTTCCAGGTCACCTTGCCGTCCTTGCGCGGAGCTGCGGGCAGATCTCCGCGCAGGTCGAAGTTCCCGGTGGTGTAGGCGCGGCGGTCGGCTTCGCTGCGCAGGCCGCCCTCGGGCAGCTGGACGACCTCCCCCATCGGGTGGTAGCCCTCGTGCCACTTCTCGGCGGCCTCGGAGCCGTCCCAGGCCGCCGCGACCTGGCGGGCGCGGGCGTCGCGTCGCGGTGACGACTCGCTGCCCCCGGTGCCGCCGGCCTGCTCGGTGCCGCACGCGGTGACGGCACCGGCGCCCACCGCGGACAGGACCAGCGCGAGGAACAACGGGGCAGGGCGCGTGGTACTCGTACGCGTACGCATGAGGTCTCCCAGGGTCGACGCGGGCGCGGGCGGGGCGGGAACGAGTACCTGCCCCGCGGCGGACCAAGTCGCTTCCGCCGCCGTACCTGGGACGCACCCGCCCCCCGCCGCGTTCGATTCCCTCCGTCACCCGGTCACGTTCGTTGTCGTGCACCGGCGGTACGGGAAGGCCTTCCGGCGCGCGCACGAGCTGAGGGCCGAGGCGCGCCGGGCGCTCCTGCTGGCGGAGGAGACGGCGAGGCTTCTGACCGGCGGGCTGACGGGGGGTCAGCCATCGCCTCACGAGATGGACGGCGCGGGCGGCGCGGACCACACGTGACCCGGAGAGGGGGCCGGTCGTCAGCCGGTCACCGCGTCCACCAGCTGGGCCAGCGCCCCGGCCACCTCGTCTAGGCCGGGACCGGCCGGTCCTCCCGGCTCGCTCATGTACACGTCGCGCCGGATCTCGATCATCAGTGCGCTCACGCGCGGGTCGTTCCCGTAGTACCGGAGCGGCACGTACGTGCCCGCGAAGGGGCTGTTGACCCCGGTGCCGCCGAACCCGGCGAAGGCCTTCCGGGCTTGCTCCAGGAGGTCGGCGGGGGTGTGGAAGTCGTCGTGGCCGAGGCAGACGGGCGGCCGAGGGCCGTCACCGTGCAGTTCGTACGGCAGGGGCTCGGTCGGGTAGGAGTGGACGTCGATGACGACCGCCCGGCCGACCGTCTCCAGCCGCTCGGTCACGGCGTCGGTGACGGCTGCGGCGTACGGCGCGAAGTACCGCTCGATGAGTGGCTGTCCGTCGTGGCCGTCCGGGCGCAGGACCTCCCGGTGCGTCGTCCGCGTGTACACGGCGCCCATGCCGACGGCGAGCATCTCCTCCCGTTCGTCGGGGAACCGCTCGGGGTCGACCACCAGCCGGGAGAGCCGGTTGACGAACTGCCAGGGGCGCGTGGCCGACCGGGCAGCCGCCGTCTCGGCGATCGCCGCGGTGTGCGCGTCGGTGATGTGGTCCAACTCCCGCTCGAGTGCGGCGTCATCGAGCACGATGCCGGTCCGTACGTCTGCCGGTATCGCCCGTGAGGAGTGCGGTACGTGCAGGATGACCGGGGAGTCGGGCGCGCCCGGAGCGAGCCGGTAGGAGGGCGAAACGTCGTTCATGTGGGTTGCCTCGCTGGCCTTGTGGATCGTGCTTCGGCGGGCTAGCGCGCCCGCCGACCTGTCGGGGCGCCCCGAAGTGCGGGCGCCCCGGACGATCATAGACATACGGCCCGAGGCCGAGCGTGACTGCCGGGGCAGCGAGCACGGCCGCGCGCGGCGGGCGTTACCACGTCGGCGTCAGACGCGCCACGGCGGCATCGGATAGAGGTTGCTGCACGGGTAGACACAGCTGATCGAGCCCGGCATCAACAGGCCCCCGTCGTCCTCGTTGTCGGCGCCGCCCGTGAAGTAGACCTCGGGAACCCAGCCCCACTTGCCGTTGTCGGCGAGGGTGCTCGCCCACCAGTTGTTGGTGCCGCCGCTGACGGTGACCGACGCACCCTGCTTCTCGTAGACGAACCAGTTGGAGGAGCCGCCGTACGTCAGGTAGCCGACGACACCGCTGTTGACGTCCCTGCTGTTGTAGACGGGCACGTTGCCCCGCCAGAGCGGGCAGTACCGGACCGTCTCGTCCCATGCGGTTCCGTTGTACGGGTTGATGAGCTGACGCTGGGTGGGCGTGTGGCACGGGTAGCCGTCGTATGCCGAGGCGGTGGGCGCGGCGACCAGCACGGCGGCCATGGCTGCCATCGTCGCGAAGAGCGCGGTGAGAGCCTGTCGAAGTCTGACCACGGTAGGGATGTCCTCCTTGTTCATGTGGCGGCGGCGGAAGGCCGGGGACCGGCTCGGGACCGCCGTCGGCGATTGCCATGACACATGACAGCGGCGGACGTTGACCGGTTGCCGTGACTCACAGCTTCCTCACGGGCCCCACACATCACATACGGGACACGGCGAGGCGGCGCCGCGCGGGCCATTGTCAGTGGCCGGCCCTAACGTTCGGGCAGTGGGATCCGCGGAACAAGCCGCAGGCCCTGACCTGGGGAGAGGTCTGCCATGTCGACGTCGACGACGTATCTGGAGCTGTCGCAGGACGGTGGGGGAGCGCACAAGTTCTATGAGGTGACCGTGCAGGGGCAGGTCGTGTCCGTGCGGTACGGGCGGATCGGCGCCGCAGGGCAGACGCAGACGTCGACGTTCCCCAGCGTCGAGAAGGCGCAGGCGGCGGCCGCCAAGAAGATCGGCGAGAAGGTGCGCAAGGGGTACGCGCCCGCTGTGCAGGGGCAGCGCGCGCCCCGTGCCGTGACCCGTCGTCAGGTGACCTCCGCGCCGTCCACGGCCCGCGCGGTCGCCCCGGTGCTGTGGCGGTTCCGTACGGGCTCCGCGGCGTTCGGCATCCACATCGACGACGAGCGCTGCTGGGTGGGCAACCAGGCGGGCGACGTCTACACCTTGGCGCACGGGGGCGAGGTGCTGGCCCGCTATCAACTGCCGGACGGCGTCAAGTGCCTGGTCGCCGACGACTTCTGGATCTACGCCGGCTGCGACGACGGCCGGGTGTACGACCTGTCGTCCAAGCTGCCGTTCGCCGCCTACGACATCGCGGCCGACGTGGACATCTTCTGGCTCGACATCCATGAGGGGGTGCTGAACGTCGCGGACCGCGCCGGGCGGCTCACCGTCATCGACCACGAGGACGAGCACCAGTGGGCGCGCGGCGGGCGCGGTGAGCACGCCTGGCTGGTGCGGGCCGACGACCGGGCCGTCTACCACGGGCACACGCACGGTGTGACGGCCCACTCCCCCGACGGCACCGCCGAGTTGTGGCACACGCCCACGAAGGGCGCCGTGCTCTTCGGCTGGCAGGAGGACGACGCGGTGTACGCCGGCACGGCGCACCGTGTGGTGCAGCGGCTGTCGAAGGCGACCGGCGCCGTCGAGGTGACGTACCCGTGCGACAGCCCGGTGTACTCGTGCGCCACCTCACCCGGCGGGCGGTTCGTGTTCGCGGGGGACTCCGCCTCCTCGGTGTACTGCTTCGACCGGGACGGCACACGGCTGTGGAAGCTGGGCACGGGCGGCGGTTCCGCGCTGTCCATGCAGTACCGCGACGAACGGCTCTATCTGGTCACCACCGACGGCTCGCTGGTGTGCGTGGACGCGAGCGAGGCGGCGGTGGCGGCCGCTCAGCAGGGGTCGGTGCCGGTGGCCCGCGACGTCAAGCTCGCCGCCACCGCCGCGGTGCCGACGTACGCGCCGGTCACCGCGGCCTCCTCCGTGGCGGCCGTCGCAGCGGCGCCCGCGGGATCGGTGGTCGTGGAGTGTGTCCAGGAGGGCGGCCGGACGCGGATCCGTGTGGTGTCGGAGGGGTACGACCCGTCGTGGAACGTCCAGTTCCCGCGGGCGATACGGGAACCGGGCGCTCGGTACGTCGTCGACGCGCTGCACTCGGCGTCGGGCGGCTTCTACCGGGTGCGCGGTGACATCCGGAGACTGCTGTGACGGCCGCTTGCCGCGAGGTTCCTCAGGCGATGGACGCCGAAATGATGGCGGACACCGCGAGGTTGCAGGACGCCGTCACCCAGACCGCGGGGTGGGGCTCCGGCTCGACCAGCGTCGCGCCGAGACGCCCCGGCGTGACCAGGTCCACCACCAGGAACGCCACGGCCATCATCACCAGCCCCAGCAGCCCGAACAGCGCGGTCGACGCCAGCCCCTTGCCGAAGTCCTCGTACGTGGTCCAGATGGAGGTGAACACGATGCCGCCGATACCGAGCAGCGCCGAGCTGAGCACGGTGGCGGCGTTGCGGTTGCGCTCCTGCCATATCTGCCGGCCGAGCTTTCCGGGCGTCAGCACGTCGACCAGGAAGATGCCGAGGACCAGCAGGACCAGGCCCAGGGCGCCGTAGGCGCCGGCCCGGCCGAGTCCGTTGACGATGTCGCTCATGAGGTTCCCGGCTCCGTAAGTGTGAGAGGTCTTGAGTGATCGCGGTCAAGGAGATGCAAAATGTAGCGCACCTTCAGAAACTCAAGAGCTCGGGGCCCTGCATCAGTCAGGTCACGGACGCAGGACGAGACGGATGGGGTTGCCCTCCTTCTTCTCCAGGCGCGCCACCGCCTCGGCGGCCTCCGAGAGCGGCAGCACGCCGCTGACCGAACCGGAGAAGTCCAGCCGGCCGCCCTGGATCAGGCGGAGGAGCTGCGGCAGGGCCACCGGCATGTCGGAGCCGTAGTGGCCGAGGATCTGCTGCTGGAGGTAGCTGAAGCGGGTTCCGTCCGTGACGCTGAGCGGCTTGTCGGTCAGGCCCACCAGGACCAGCCGTCCCTTCGGGGCGAGGACCGACAGGGCCTGCTCGCGCACGGTCGGCACGCCCGCGAAGTCGAACGCGGCGGCGAGCCCGGCGCCGCCGGTCACCGCGGCGACGGCCTCGCGCAGCCCCGGGTCGGCGGAGTCCAGCGCCAGGTCGGCCCCGGCGGCCAGGGCCCGCTCGCGGGCGACGGGGCTGGGGTCGACCGCGACGATCGGACAGGCGCCCACGGCGCGCAGCAACTGCACCGCGTGCACGCCCAGTCCGCCCACGCCCCACACGCCGACGGCCTCGGCGGGCCGGACGGCGCCCGTCGCGGTGATCGCGCCCCAGGGGGTCGACACCGCGTCGGGGATGATCGCGCCCTCCTCGAAGGAGACGGAGTCCGGCAGCGGGGTCAGGGCGTCCGCCGCCGACAGGGCGTACTCGGCCCAGCCGCCGTCGTAGTCGACGCCACGGGTGTAGGTGACCCCGTCGCGCACCTCGCCGGCGTACAGCACGACGCGCTGCCCGGCGGTCCAGGCGGTGACGCCCGCGCCGACCTCGGCGATCGTGCCGGACACCTCGTGGCCGAGGGTGACGGTGTCGCCCTGCAGGAACAGCGGTGTGAGCGTGCCGTCGATCAGGTGCACGTCGGACAGGCACACCCCGGCCGCCTCGACCTTCACCAGGACCTCGCCCTCACCCGGCCGGGGGCGGGGCACCTCGTCGAGGCGGAGGGTGCGGGTAGGGATGTGCAGGCGGGCGGCGAGCATCCGCTCCATGGTGTGTCTCCTCGTACGGCGGCGGGTTCTGCGATCCCTGCGATCCCCCACTAACGCAGGTCTTCTTGCGTTAAACGTACACCCAACGCAAGTCCACCTGCTTTAGGCTGGGTCGGTGACTTCCTCGCAGCCCGCCGCGCCGCCCCTCCGCCGCCGGGGAGAGCGCATGCGGCAAGCCGTGCTCGCCGCCACCGTGGAGATCCTGTCCGCCGAGGGCCTGGCCGGGACGACCGTCGCCGCCGTGGCGCGCTCGGCCGGGGTGCACGAGACGTCGGTCTACCGCCGGTGGAAGACGCGCGAGAACCTGATCCTCGACGCCCTGACGGCCGAGGTGGACACGGCGCTGCCGATACCGGACACCGGGCGGGTGGACGAGGACCTGGTGCGCTACTTCCGCTCGCTGGCCAGGTTGCTCGGCACGGCGCAGGGTCGGGCCCTGCTGCGGCTGAGCGTCGAGTACGAGGACAACGCCCGGACCTCTGGGAACGCCGAGTCCGACGACGGCATGCTCGACGACCGCCGCGGCCTCTACTGGAGCGAGCGTCTGCGGCGTGCCGCCGTCATGGTGCGGCGCGGTGTCGGCCGCGGCGAACTGGCCGCGGACACGGATCCCGGTCTGCTGATCGAGGCCGTCAGCGGCCCGCTCTTCGTCCGTGCCCTGCTGAGCGGGGCACCACTGGACGAGCCCCTCGTGCGCGGGCTGGTCGCCCTCGCACTGGACGGCGCGCGTTCTGCGCCGCGGAGGTGACGGCGCGGCCGCGACGTTTTCCCCCGTTCTGCACGGTTACCCATGGAATGTCATGCCCGGCATGCCCGGCGGACGCCTGTGACAGCAGGACGGCAACAGGAACGGAGTACCCATGGCCAGCACGAAGGTGTCCGACTACATCCTCCAGCGGCTGCGGGACTGGGAGGTGGACCACGTCTTCGCATACGCCGGCGACGGCATCAACGGTCTGCTGGCGGCCTGGGGGCGGGCCGGGAACAAACCCAAGTTCGTCCAGGCGCGGCACGAGGAGATGGCGGCCTTCCAGGCGGTGGGGTACGCCAAGTTCTCCGGCAAGGTGGGCGTGTGCGCGGCCACGTCCGGGCCGGGCGCGATCCACCTGCTGAACGGGCTGTACGACGCCAAGCTGGACCACGTCCCCGTCGTCGCGCTGGTCGGGCAGACCAACCGCAGCGCCATGGGCGGCTCGTACCAGCAGGAAGTGGATCTGCAGAACCTGTACAAGGACGTCGCCTCGGAGTTCTGCGAGACGGCGATGGTGCCCGAGCAGCTGCCGAACCTCATCGACCGGGCGGTCCGCACCGCGTACGCGAAGCGCACCGTCACCGCCGTCATCCTGCCCGCCGACGTGCAGGAGCTGGACTACAGCCCGCCGGGGCACGCCTTCAAGATGGTGCCCTCCAGCCTGGGCCTCGGGCACTACGCGCCGGTCCCGGCCGACCAGGACCTGGAGCGCGCCGCCGAGGTGCTGAACGCCGGCGAGAAGGTCGCCGTGCTCATCGGTCAGGGTGCGCGCGGGGCACGGGCCGAGGTGGAGCAGCTGGCGGACCTGCTCGGTGCCGGCGTGGCCAAGGCGCTGCTGGGCAAGGACGTGCTGCCGGACGACCTGCCCTACGTCACGGGCTCCATCGGGCTGCTCGGCACCCGCCCCTCCTACGAGCTGATGCAGGAGTGCGACACGCTGCTGACGATCGGGTCGAGCTTCCCGTACACGCAGTTCCTGCCGGAGCTGGACCAGGCGCGGGGCGTGCAGATCGACCTCGACCCACACATGATCGGCCTGCGGTACCCGTTCGAGGTGAACCTCGTCGGTGACGCCCGCGAGACGCTGCTGCGGCTGCTGCCGCGCCTGCGCCGCAAGAAGAACCGCAAGTGGCGCGAGGGCATCGAGAAGAACGTCTCCCGCTGGTGGGAGGTCATGCAGCGGCGGGCCGCCGTGGACGCCGATCCGATCAACCCCGAGTACGTGGTGCACGCCCTCGACGGCAAGCTGCCCGACGACGCCATCGTCACCGCCGACTCCGGCTCCGCCGCCAACTGGTACGCGCGCCATCTGCGTTTCCGCGGCCGGATGCGCGGCTCGCTGTCCGGGACGCTCGCGACCATGGGACCCGGCGTCCCGTACGCCATCGGCGCGAAGTTCGCGCACCCGGACCGGCCGGCCATCGCCCTGGTCGGCGACGGTGCCATGCAGATGAACGGGATGATGGAGATGGTGACCGCCGCGAAGTACCACCATGAGTGGTCCGATCCGCGGCTGGTCGTGGGCGTGCTCAACAACCGCGACCTCAACCAGGTCACCTGGGAGATGCGGGCGATGTCCGGGGCTCCGCAGTTCGAGGAGTCGCAGCACATCCCGGACCTGCCGTACGCGGAGATCGCCCGGTGCATCGGCCTGGACGGCGTACGGGTGGAGAAGCCCGAGCACGTCGAGGCCGCGTGGGACCAGGCGCTCGCCGCCGACCGGCCCTTCGTCATCGACTTCCGCACCGACCCGGCCGTCCCGCCGATCCCGCCGCACGCCGAGCTGGACCAGATCGAGGCCGCGGCCTCCGCGATCCTGCACGGCGACAGCGACCGCGGGTCCGTGGTGAAGCAGGGGTTCAAGGCGAAGGTGCAGGAGTTCCTGCCCGGTGGTAAGCACCGGTCCGACCGTCCCGGTGCCGCCGCGCACGACAGCACCGAAGAGAACAAGTGACCGAGGCCGGGGGGCGCCGAGGCGGCCACGGCCCCTCCGTGCGGCGCCTGTCCGTGTCCGTGTACCGCGTCCCCACGGATCTGCCCGGCGGTGACGCCACGCTGACCTGGGACTCCACCACCCTCGTCCTCGTGGAGGCCGGCGCGGCGGACGAGACGGGCATCGGCTTCACTTACGGATCGGCCGCCACCGCCCATGTCGTCGCGGACGAACTGGCCGATCTGGTCGTCGGGCACGACGCCTTCGCCGTCCCCGCGGCCAACGACCGCATGAGCCGGGCCGTGCGGAACACCGGCAGGCCCGGTATCGCGGCCGGTGCCGTCTCCGCCGTCGACATCGCGCTGTGGGACCTCAAGGCCCGCCTGCTCGGACTGCCCCTGGTGCGGCTGCTGGGCCCGGCCCGCGACGAGGTCGCGGTGTACGGCAGCGGCGGGTTCACCACCTACGACGACGACCGGCTCGAACAGCAGCTGCGCGGGTGGACCGGCCAGGGCATCGACCGGGTGAAGATCAAGATCGGTGAGTCCTGGGGGCGCCGCGAGGCACGCGACCTGGCCCGTGCCCGGCTGGCCCGCCGGGTCGTGGGCGACGCGGCGGAACTGTACGTCGACGCGAACGGCGGCTACACCCGCAAGCAGGCCGTACGCGTGGCCGCCGCCCTGGCGGACCTCGGCGTCACCTGGCTGGAGGAGCCGGTCTCCTCCGACGACCTCGACGGGCTGCGCGAGGTGCGCGAGGCCGTCACCGCGGACGTGGCGGCCGGTGAGTACGGCTACCAGTTGCCGTACTTCGCCCGGATGGCTGCCTCGGGCGCCGTCGACTGCCTCCAGGCGGACGTCACCCGCTGCGGCGGCGTCACGGTGTGGCTGCGCGCCGCCGCCGTCGCCGAGGGCCTCGGCCTGCACATCTCGGGCCACTGTGCCCCGCACCTGCACGCCCACGCCGCCGCGGCCGTGCCCAACACCCGCCACCTGGAGTGGTTCCACGACCACGTCCGGATCGAGAACATGCTGTTCCACGGCACGCTCGACCCCGGGGGCGGCACCGTCGCACCCGGCGCGTCCGGGCAGCCCGGTCACGGCCTCACGCTCGACCGGGAGGCCGCGGAGCGCTACCGCGTGCCATGAACGGCCCCACCGGGCCCCGGCCCACGGGCGCGTCGCCCGCCGACAGTCCCTGGGTGCTGCGCGACTACGCCCTGATCGCCGACGGGGAACGCGGCGCGCTCATCGGCCCCCGCGGAGAGATCGCCTGGCTGTGCGCGCCGGTCTGGCACAGCGGTGCCGTCTTCTCCGGGCTCCTCGGCGGCCCCGGCCGGTACCGGATCTCCCCGGCCGACCCGTGGAACGTGTGGGGCGGCTACTACGAGGACGGCACCCTCATCCGCGTCAGCCGGTGGGTCACGGCCGACGGGATCGTCTCCTGCCGGCAGGCCCTGGCCGTCCCCGCCGATCCGGGGCGCGTCGTACTGCTCCGGCAGGTCCGTGCCGTACGCGGCGCCGCCCACACGGACGTCGCACTCGATGTGCGCGGCGGCTTCGGCCGGCACCCCATGTCGGACCTCCACCGCGACGGTGACCTGTGGCGGGCGCGGTCCGGCCCGCTGCGGGTGAGGTTCACCGGCGCCGGTGACGCGCGCCCCGGCCGGGACGGCGCCCTGCGCACACACCTCCACCTGCCCGAGGGCGGCACCCACGACCTCGTCCTGGAGATCGCCGAGGCACCGCGGGACACACCGCTCGACGCGCGGGCCCTCTGGGACGCCACCGAACGCTGGTGGCGGGCCGCCGTCCCCGGCTGCGCCGACACCGCCGCGCCCCGGGACACCCGGATGGCGTACGCCGTGCTGAACGGTCTGACCAGCGCCGGCGGCGGCATGGTCGCCGCCGCCACCACCTCCCTGCCCGAACGGGCCGACACCGGCCGCGACTACGACTACCGCTACGCCTGGGTCCGCGACCAGTGCTACGCGGGCATCGCGGTCGCCGCGCACGGCCCCCACCCGCTGCTGGAGAGCGCGGTGCGCTTCGTCTCCGAACGCGTCCTGGAGGACGGCACCGGCCTGCGCCCCGCCTACACCGTGAGCGGCGCACCGCTGCCCCCGGAGCGTGCGCTGCCGCTCGTCGGCTACCCCGGTGGCGGGGACCGTACGGGCAATCGCGCGGGCCACCAGTTCCAGCTCGACGTGTTCGGGGAGGCGCTCCGGCTGTTCGCGGCCGCCGCCCGGCACGACGGGCTGGACGCCCGGGCCGCGAAGGCCGCCCGCCTCGCCGCCGAGGCCGTCGCGGAGCGCTGGACGGAACCGGACGCGGGACTGTGGGAGCTGGACAGCCGCTGGTGGACGCACTCCCGGCTGTGCTGCGTCGTGGGGCTGCGCGACGCGGCACGGACCGTACGCTCCTCCGCGTCCGCCGGCTGGGACCGGCTGGCGGACCGCATCCTGGACACCACCCGGGCGCGCTGCCTGCGTCCCGGCGGGTACTGGCGGCGCGCCGCCGACGACCCGAACTGCGAGGCGGCCCTGCTGCTGCCCCTGGCCCGCGGCGCCGTGCCGCGCGCCGACCCCAGCCTCGCCCGCACGCGCGCGGAAGTGGTGCGCGGGCTGACGGACGACGGTTACGTCTACCGGTTCCGGCACGGGAAGGAGCCGCTGGGCGACGCGGAAGGGGCGTTCCTGCTGTGCGGTTTCATGATGGCGCTGGCCGCCCACGCGGAGGGCCTGGACACCGAGGCCGTGCGGTGGTTCGAACGGACCCGCTCGGCCTGCGGGCCCGCGGGGCTGTTCGCCGAGGAGTACGACGTCGCACAGCGCCAGCTGCGCGGCAACCTCCCGCAGGCGTTCGTCCACGCCCTGCTGCTGGAGTGCTCGGCGCGGTTCGGCGGATCACCGGCCGCGCGATGACGCCCGCCCGCGCCCCCGGCCGGAGCGCCGCGCCGCGGCCAGCACGGCCAGCCCCGCGGCGGCCGCACCGGCGGCGCCCAGGGGCAGCAGGGCCCGCGGTCCCGGCGGCGCGGGACGCTCGGGCTCGGGCTCCTGTCCGCGGAGCCCGGCCGCCAGCACCTCAGCCAGGTGCAGGGGGGTGCGCCCGGTGCCGGCCTGCTCGACCTGTGTACGGCAGCTGAAGCCGTCCGCGAGGACCAGCGTGGTGTCGTCGGCGTCCCGTACGGCGGGCAGGAGCCCGGCTTCCGCGCACGCCATGGACACCTCGTAGTGGCCCTTCTCGAAGCCGAAGTTGCCGGCCAGCCCGCAGCAGCCCGCGTCCAGGACGTCGGCGTCGACCCCGGCCCGCTCCAGCAGCTTCCGTTCCGCCTCGAAGCCCATGACGGCGTACTGGTGGCAGTGCCGCTGGACCACCGCCCGCGCGTCGACCGCCGGCGGCTGCCAGTCCCCGGCGCGCTCGACGAGCAGTTCCGCCAGGGTCCGGGTCTGGGCGCGCAGCCGCTCCACGTCGGGGTCCTTGGGCAGCAGTTCGGGCCCGTCGGAGCGGAAGACGGCGGTGCAGCTGGGTTCGAGGCCCACGACCGGTGTGCCCCGGCGCAGGTCCTCGCGCAGGACGTCGATCGTGCGGCCGAGGACCCGCCGGGCGATGTTCAGCTGCCCGGTGGAGATCCAGGTCAGCCCGCAGCACACGGCCGTGTCCGGCACCTTGACCCGGAAACCGGCCGCCTCCAGGACCTCCACGGCGGCCCGGCCGATGGCGGGGTGGAAGTGATCGGTGAAGGTGTCGGGCCACACCACGACCTCGCCCCGGTGCCCGTCGCCGCGCGGTCCGCCCCGCTCCCGCCACCAGTCGGTGAAGCGCTGCTCCGCGAAGACGGGCACGTCCCGTTCGGGCGCGACACCGCCGAGCGCCTTGGCCGCGCGGGCCACCCACGGCACGGCCGCCAGCGCGTTGACGGTACGGGGCGCGAGCGCGACCACCCGGGCGACGGCGGGCAGCCAGCCCATCGAGTAGTGCGCGAGAGGCCGCGGCCGGCCGGCGTAGTGGTGGTGCAGGAACTCCGCCTTGTAGGTGGCCATGTCGACGTTGACCGGGCAGTCCGTCTTGCAGCCCTTGCAGGCCAGACAGAGGTCGAGCGCGTCGCGCACCTCGCGGGAGCGCCAGCTGTCCGGGACCGGGGAGTCGTTGCGCACCATCTCGAACAGCAGGCGTGCCCGGCCCCGGGTGGAGTGCTCCTCCTCGCGGGTGGCGCGGTAGCTGGGGCACATCACCCCGCCCTCGGAGGAGCGGCACTTGCCGACGCCCACGCAGCGGGCGGCGGCCCGGCTGAACTTCCCGCCGTCGTGCGGGAAGGCGAAGACGGTGTCCGGCTCCCAGGGCACGTAGTCCCCGCCCAGCCGGAGGTTGTCGTCGAGACGGTACGGCAGCACGATCTTGCCGGGGTTCATCCGGTTGCCGGGGTCGAAGAGGCCCTTGAGCCGTTCGAACCCCTCGATCAGCTCCGGCCCGAACATCTTCACCAGCAGCTCGCCCCGCGACTGGCCGTCCCCGTGCTCGCCGGACAGCGACCCGCCGTAGCCCACGACCAGGTCGGCGGCCCGCTCCACGAACGCCCGCATGTGGGCCACACCCGCCTCCGACTCCAGGTCGAAGGGGATGCGGGTGTGCACGCAGCCGTGCCCGAAGTGGCCGTACACCGAGGGGTGGCCGTAGTCGAACTCCTCGTAGAGGCGCTTGAGGTCGCGCAGGTAGTCGCCGAGGCGGTCGACGGGAACGGCCGAGTCCTCCCAGCCCTCCCAGGTGTCCGGCTGTCCGGGGACGTGCGCGGTGGCGCCCAGGCCGGACTCGCGGACCAGCCACAGTTCGCGGATGTGCTGTTCGTCGTCGTACCAGGTGTGGTCGACGTCGTCCGGCTTGGCGTCGACGAGCGCCCTGGCCTTGGCATCGGCCTGCTCGCGGGTGTCACCGCTGAACTGGACCATCAGATACGCGTGGCCGTCGGGCAGTTCCTCCAGCGCCCCGGTGTTGAGGTGTTTCTCCTGCTGGAAGTGGATCAGCTGGTGGTCGACGCCCTCGAGCGCCGCAGGCTCGTGCTCCAGGACGGCCGGCACGTGGTCGGCGGCCTCGCAGATGTCCCGGTAACCGAGGACGACCAGGGCGCTGTGCTTCGGTACGGGCACGAGTTCGAGTTCCGCGCGCAGAACGGTGACCAGCGTGGATTCGGACCCCGTGAGCAGTCCGGCCACGTCGAAGCCGTGCTCGGGCAGCAGCGAGTCGAGGTTGTAGCCGGAGACGCGCCGGGGGATGTCGGGGTAGCGCTCGCGCAGGAGACGGGCGTACCGGTCCCGCAGGGCGGTCAGGCCCCGGTACAGCTCCGCCTCCCGCCCGTCGCCGGCGGATCGCCGCTCCAGCTCGGCGTCGTCGGTCCGCCCCACCCACATCCGGGTCCCGTCGTAGGTCAGCACCTGGAGGCGGTGCAGGTTGTCGACGACCTTCCCGTACGCCTGGGCCGTGGACCCGCACGAGTTGTTGCCGATCATCCCGCCGAGGGTGCAGTTCGGGTGGGTGGCGGGCTTGGGCCCGTACTGGAGGCCGTACTCGGCCAGCTGCCGGTTCAGGTCGTCCAGGACGATGCCGGGCTCGACCACGCACCGCCGGTTCTCCGGGTCCACCGACAGCAGCCGGTGGCAGTACTTGGTCCAGTCCAGGACGACCGCGGTGTTGCAGCACTCCCCCGCCAGGCTGGTGCCGCCGCCCCGGGACAGCAGCGGTGCCCCGTGGGCGCGGCACACCGCCACCGCTTCCTCGGCGGCCTCCACGGTCCGCGGGATCACCACGCCGATCGGCACCTGCCGGTAGTTCGAGCCGTCCGTCGAGTACGCGGCACGGGTGCCCGCGTCGAAGCGGACCTCGCCGTCCACGCGGGCGCGCAGATCCCGCCGGAGGGCCTCGGCGTCGACGTCGATGTGTTCCTGGGGACGCCTGACGGCAGGGAGGGGCAGATCGACCTGATCCATGAAGACGACGGGTATCCGCGACCCGTCGGCGACAAACCGGCGCCCGGCATTCGGCCCACCGCCGGCTGGGCCATGCGGCGCAACCCGGGCGGATACTCCTCCGCCGCACCACGCGCGCGGGTAGTCCTGTCTCGCCGTGAGCCGTCGGACCGTGATCGGACCGTGCCGTCGTGAGGGGTGTTGCTCGTGCCGCTGTCGAGAAGCGGGGCACGTATCAAGCGGAGGACCCCGGACGCCGCCGGGAACGGTGTCGTCTTCCTCGACCGGCGGCTGCCGCTCGTGGACTCCGCGGGACCGCTGCTGCGCAAGGCGTTCCCCGACCACTGGTCGTTCCTGCTGGGCGAGCTGGCGCTGTACAGCTTCGCGGTCCTGCTGCTGACCGGGGTGTATCTGACGCTCTTCTTCCAGCCGGGCATGGACGAGGTGCTCTACGAGGGGTCGTACGTGCCGTTGCGCGGGGTGCGCGTGAGCGCGGCGTACGCCTCGACCCTGCACGTGAGTTTCGACGTGCGCGGCGGCCTGCTCGTCCGGCAGGTGCACCACTGGGCCGCGCTGGTGATGGTCGCCGCGATCGGGGCCCACATGCTGCGCGTGTTCTTCACCGGGGCCTTCCGCCGGCCCCGCGAGGTCAACTGGGTGATCGGCACGACACTCTTCCTGCTGACCGTGCTGGAGGGCTTCGCGGGCTACTCGCTCCCGGACGACCTGCTGTCGGGGACCGGGCTGCGCACCGCGCTGGGCTTCATCCTCTCGGTCCCGGTCGCCGGCACGTATCTGAGCATGTTCCTGTTCGGCGGCGAGTTCCCCGGGGACGCGATCGTCTCCCGGCTGTACGCGGTCCACATCCTGCTGCTGCCGGGGGCGCTGCTGGCGGCCGTCCTCCTGCATCTGCAACTGGTGGTCCGGCTGAAGCACACCCAGTGGGCCGGGGCCGGGAGGACCAACCGCAATGTGGTGGGCAAGCCGATGTTCCCGCAGTTCACCGCCCAGTCGGCGGGTCTGCTGGCCATGGTCGCCGGTGTGCTGCTGCTCCTCGCGGCCGTGGCGCAGGTCAACCCCGTCTGGGCGTACGGCCCCTACCGGCCGGACCAGGTGTCCACCGGTGCCCAGCCCGACTGGTACCTGGGCTTCATCGAGGGGGCGATGCGGCTGCTGCCCGGCTTCGAGACCCGGCTGTGGGGCCACACCGTCAGCTGGAACCCGTTCCTGCCCGCCGTGGTGTTCCCGCTGGTGTTCTTCGGCGTTCTGTACGCGTATCCCTTCCTGGAACGCTGGATCACCCGGGACAGGAGCGAACAGCACCTGTGCGACCGGCCCCGCGACGCCCCGGTCCGCACCGCCGTGGGAGCCGCCGCCCTCACGTTCTACGGCCTGTTGCTGCTGGCGGGCGGGCAGGACGTCGTCGCCCGTCTGCTGGACGTGTCCGTCGACCGGCTCACCTGGATCCTGCGCGTCCTGGTCCTGCTCGGTCCCCTGGCGGCGTTCTGGCTGACCCGGCGTGTGTGTCTCGCCCTGCAGGAACGCGACGGCGAGCGGCTGCGCGAGGGGGACGAGACCGGCGAGGTGCGGCAGTCGGTCGAGGGGGCGTACCGGGAGGGCCACCGTCCCGTTCCTGCGGAGGAGCGGTTCGTGCTGCTGGCCCGGCGCCCGGTACGTCCTGTGCCGCCTCCCGCGGAGCGTGGGGCCTCGGCGCAGCAGAGGGAGCGGCTCAAGGCCGTGCTGAGCGACTGGTACTACCGTGATCAGGTGCCGTACCCGGACGAGTCCCCTCCGGGTACGGGCGAGTCCCGTCCCGAGGGTCAGGAGGTGAGCCGGCGCACTCCGTAGGAGACCGCCGCCGCCACGCCGGCCGCGACGGCCACCCGGCCGAGGCCGTGACGGCTCGCCCACCACTGCGGGGCGACCGCGTGCGCCTGCTCGTCGAAGACGCCGTGCGCGCCGTAGTCCTTGGTCCCGTCCGCCGGCTCGTAGAGGTTCCCCTCTCCCCCGGGCGGCGGGAAGGCGTCCGTCTGCTGCGAGTCGAAGCCCGTGCGGGCGAGGTACCGGTCGAGCAGTCCGGGCACGACGGCGTTCGCCATGAGGGTGAGCGCGGTGGAGGTGCCCACCCAGTACTCGCGCCGCCGCGGGTGGTCGGCGGCGTGCAGCACCGCGCCGGCCGCGACCTCCGGCTGGTAGATGGGCGGCACCGGCTGCGCGTGCTGCGGCAGGTGCGTCCGCAGCCAGCTGAACTGCGGGGTGTTGACGGCCGGCATCTGGACTATGGTGACGCGTACGTGGGACTTGTCGTGGAGCAGTTCGCAGCGCAGGGACTCGGTGAAGCCCTGAATGGCGTGCTTGGCGCCGCAGTAGGCGCTCTGCAGGGGGATGCCGCGGTAGGCGAGGGCGGAGCCGACCTGCACGATGACGCCCCGGTCGCGCGGCAGCATCTGGTCGAGGGCGGCCCGGGTGCCGTGCACGTAACCGATGTACGTCGACCGGGTGGTCTGCAGGAACTCGTCCGGCGCGAGGTCGGTGAACTTGCCGAACGCGGATGTGAAGGCGTTGTTCACCCAGACGTCCACGGGGCCGAACTCCTCCTCGGCACGGCGGGCCGCCTCCCGCACCTGCTCCCACTCCGCCATGTCGGTGACCAGGGGCAGGGCCTGCCCGCCCGCCTCCCGTACCTCGGCCGCCGCCGCGTCCAGGCCCGCCCTGCCCCGGGCGAGCAGGGCGACCCGCGCCCCGCGGGCGGCGAACGCCCTGGCCGTCGCCCGGCCGATACCGGCGCTGGCTCCGGTCACCACCACGGTCTGCTGCTTGTGTGCCATCGGAACTCCTCACTGAGACGCGCCTGTGCCGGTACCACGGTCGCCGTACTGGAAAACGAACCCGTACACGCCCGGGACGACGAGTCCCACGCCGATCAGGAACAGCCACAGGCCGTAGACCACGCCCAGCCCCAGGAGGGCCGTGCCCAGGGCGGCCAGCACCGGGAAGGCGCTCCGGGGCGGGAAGAAGGCCACGGGTCCCGTGGCCTCGTGGACGTCGGCCTCCTTCCGGCTCTGCGGCAGCGTCCCCGTCCTGCGGTGCTGACGGAGGAGGAAGAAGGAGACGAGGGCCGCCATCAGGAAGGCGACCACCAGCGCGGCGGTGCCCGCCGGTTCCGCCGCCCACCAGCCGTAGACCGTGGCGCAGACGGCGAAGAAGGCGCTGACGCCGGCGAAGAGGGCCGCCTCGGCGGTCATCGGCGTCCTCCCGCCGGGGAGTGGGAGTGCGCCTTCTCGGCGTGCTGGGGGTGGTGCAGGTCGAAGGCGGGGGACTCCGAACGGATACGGGGCAGGGCGGCGAAGTTGTGGGGCGGGGGCGGGCAGGACGTGGCCCACTCCAGCGAGCGGCCGTAGCCCCACGGGTCGTCGACGGTGACCTTCCGGCCGTACCGCGCCGTCCTGAACACGTTGTAGAGGAACGGGAGTGTCGAGGTGCCGAGCAGGAAGGCGCCGATGGTGGACGTCGTGTTCAGCGCCGTGAAGCCGTCGGCGGCCAGGTGGTCCGCGTACCGCCGTGGCATGCCCTGCGCGCCCAGCCAGTGCTGCACCAGGAAGGTGAGGTGGAATCCGGCGAGGAGCGTCCAGAAGTGGATCTTCCCGAGCCGTTCGCCGAGCAGCCGCCCGGTGAACTTGGGCCACCAGAAGTAGAACCCGGCGAACATGGCGAACACCACGGTCCCGAACAGCACGTAGTGCATGTGGGCGACGACGAAGTAGCTGTCGGTGGTGTGGAAGTCCAGGGGCGGGGAGGCCAGGAGGACACCGGTCAGCCCGCCGAAGAGGAAGGTGACGAGGAAACCGAGCGCCCACAGCATCGGCGTCTCGAAGGACAGCGAGCCCCTCCACATGGTGCCGATCCAGTTGAAGAACTTCACCCCCGTGGGCACCGCGATCAGGAAGGACGCCACCGAGAAGAACGGCAGCAGCACCCCTCCCGTGGCGAACATGTGGTGCGCCCACACGATGGCGGACAGGCCCGTGATGGCGACGGTGGCACCGATCAGCCCGAAGTACCCGAAGACGGGCTTGCGGCTGAACACCGGGATGACCTCGGTGACGATGCCGAAGAACGGCAGGGCGACGATGTACACCTCCGGGTGCCCGAAGAACCAGAAGAGGTGCTGCCACAGCAGTGCCCCGCCGTTCGCCGGGTCGTAGACGTGGGCGCCGAACTTCCGGTCGGCCATCAGGGCGAGCAGGGCCGCGGTGAGCACCGGGAAGGCCAGGAGCACCAGGATCGAGGTGAACAGCACGTTCCAGGTGAAGATCGGCATGCGGAACAGGGTCATGCCGGGTGCCCGCAGACAGATGATCGTCGCGATGAAGTTCACCGCGCCGAGGATGGTGCTCAGCCCGGACACCACCAGCCCCATCGTCCAGAGGTCACCGCCCGTACCGGGGGTGTGGACGGGGCCGTTCAGCGGCGCGTAGGCGAACCAGCCGAAGGACGCCGCGCCCCGTGAGGTGAGGAAGCCCGACACGACCATCAGCCCGCCGAACAGGTACACCCAGTACGTGTAGGCGTTCAGCCGGGGGAAGGCCACGTCGGGGGCCCCGATCTGGAGGGGCATCACGGCGTTGGCGAAGCCCACGAAGGTGGGGGTGGCGAACAGCAGCATCATCACCGTGCCGTGGACGGTGAAGAGCTGGTTGTACTGGTCCTGGGTGACGACCTGCATGCCCGGCCGGGCCAGTTCGGCCCGCATCAGCATCGCCAGGATCCCGGCGAACACGAAGAACCCGAAGGCCGTGACCAGGTACAGGTGGGCGATGACCTTGTGGTCCGTGGTCGTCAGCCACCGCACCACGGCCCTGCCCGTCCGCAGCGGCCTCGCGGTGGCGCCGGGCATGGCGGCCTCGCCGCCCTCCGCCGCGTCCGCCGCGTCCGCTGTGTCCACTGCCGTCATGCACGTCTCTTCCCACGGTCCGACACCTCCTCCTGAGTTGACCACCTGACCGGCCGGGAAACCGGCACCACCCGCCCGAAGTCACTCGCGGTGCCGGTACGGGCAGCGCTGTTCGCGTGGGTCACACGGGGGACGACGGGAGACGACGGCGCCGTACGGGCGCGCGGTGCAGCAGCCGGACGAGCAGGCGGGTCAGCCGCCAGGCGACGAGCAGCGCGCCGAACGGTACGGCCATGCGCAGCAACCCCTCGGCGGGTCCCGCCGGAGCGAGCCCGGCCAGCAGGCTGATAGTGCCGACGCTCAGGCCCCAGGCCAGCGCGATGAGCGTGGTGAAGGCGACGGTCACCGGTACGCCGCCCATCCCCCACGGTGCGAGGTCCGCGTCCGCGTCGAAGCTGCCGGCGGTCGTCGCCCCCGCGGCGACCAGGAGCCAGAAGCACACGACCACCACGAGGGCGGCGGTCAGCACGATGGTGGGCAGGCCCGTCGCGGCCACGAGAACCGTCCGCATGTCCCCCTCCGGCGGTGCACGGTTGCGTGTTCGGCGGGGCGGCGGCCGCGGCGGCTTCCGGTCCCGGTGCCGGGTATCCGCCGGTGCCACCGGCGGATACCCGGCACCGGGACCTTCCGCAGTGCTCCCCGCAGCCATGGTGCACGGCCGGACGTCCGCCGCGCCTTTCCGGTTTCCGGCAGTGTTCACCGGATCTGCATGCCCGGGAGTGACCAAAAACGCCCGCGGTACGGAGACGCGCGGATACTGCAATGCTGAAGAATGCCGGGGTGGTTCTTCCGGGGAGGCTCTGTGCTGCTGCTCGATCTCACCACCGTGGCGCCGCGCGAGCGGGTGGAGGCGTTCCGTCATGCGCTGACGGACGATCTGGTGCCCAATGACATCCGTCACGAGGAGCCCGGGTCCGGCATACACGCGCGCATGGAACTGTGGCGGGTGGGCGGCCTCGAACTCTTCGCCACCCGCAACTCGGGCTTCGAGGTACGGCGGACGGCCCGGCACGTACGCCATCACCGGAACAGTCCCGTCGTCTCCGTCTCGTTGCAGCCCCTCGGTGTCCACCGGGCCGAGGTGTCGGGCCGGCAACTGCTGCTGGGCTCCGACGACATCTGCGTCTTCCACGAGCTGTCGGCCCGCGCGTACGGCTGGTCGGGCGACGGGGGGTCGCAGTCCGTGATGTTCGACATGCACCGGCTCGGCGTGCCGGTGGACACGGTGGTGAGGGCGTCCCTGCGGCTGCGCGCCAGCCCGCTGCACGGCCTGGTCCTGAACCATCTGCGGGAGGTGTTCCGCGATCCCGCTCGTCTGGAGGCCGATCCCGGCGCGGGGTCGCTGGCGTCCGCCACCACGGAACTCGTCCGCGCCCTGCTGCTCTCGGCCGCGCACGCCGAGGAGACCGCCGAGGTCAGGTCGGTCATGGACGACACCCTGCTCACGCGGATCATGGCGTACGCGCGGCGCCGTCTCGCGGACCGCGACCTGACGCCCGAGCGGATCGCCGCCGAGCACGCCGTCTCGGTGCGCCGTCTCTACGTCCTGCTCAACGAGGCCGGGATCAGCCTGGAGCAGTGGCTCATCACGGAACGGCTCGGGAAGGCGCGGCAGATGCTGGCCTCCGCGCGCTACGACCGTCTCACCGTCGCGGCGGTCGCCACCCGGTGCGGATTCAGCAGCCCGAGCCACTTCAGCCGCCGCTTCCGGGCGGCCTACGGGGTGACACCGAGCGAGTGGCGGCGGCTCCGCGGCGTCATGACCGTGGACGGGACCGTATGACCGGGAGGGGTCCCGCGCGGGCTCAGGCCGTGTGCAGGGCGGTGTGCAGGGTGTCCGTCACCTGAATACGCGCCGCCTTCGACGCGTCCGTGGCGCGGAGCAGGTCGAACAGGACGAAGCCGTGGATCGTGCCGTGGTAGCGGATCGACACCACCGGGACGTCCGCCTCCCGCAGCCGCGCCGCGTACGCCTCCCCCTCGTCGCGGAGCACGTCGGCCTCGGCCGTGAGGACGAGCGCCGGCGGCAGGCCCGCCAGACAGCGGGCGGGGGCACGCAGCGGGGAGACGGTGCCGTGGGTGCGGACCCGCGGGTCCGGCGCGTACTGCTGCCAGTAGTCGCGCATGGCGGCGCGGGTCAGGAAGTACCCGTCCGCGAACCGGCGGTAGGAAGGGGTGTCCATCGCCGCGTCGGTCACCGGGCAGACCAGCACCTGGTGGCGGAAGCCCGGGCCGCCGCGCTCCCGCGCCACGAGGGTGAGCGCGGCCGTGTGCTGGGCGCCCGCGCTGGCGCCGACCACCGCGATCCTGGTCCCGTCCAGCCCGGCTTCCGCGCCGTGCCGGGCGATCCACCGGGCGACGGTGTACGCGCGTTCGACGGCATCCGGGTGACGGGCGTCCCCCGGCACGTCGTACTCGGGGACCACCACGGCGGCATCCGCGCCGAGGACCAGGTCGGCCACCAGCGCGCGGTGCGCGTGGGCGTCGGTCAGCAGCCAGCCCATCCCGTGCAGGTACAGCACGACCGGCAGTGCCTCGTCCGCGCCGGCGGGCCGGAGGATCCGCACCCGGATGCGGTGGCCGCCGCCGCCCGGCAGCGCCAGCCACTCCTCCTCGACATCGGGGTCGGCACGGCCCGCACCGTTCCAGAGAGCCGCCATGCGGGCCCTGGAGACGGCGGCGTCGGCGGTCGCGGAGGCGGGCCACGCGTGGCTCTCGACGAAGGCACGCGTCCGCCGCTCGAGCACCGGCCTGTCCCCGGGGGCCGGAACGTCTGTTTCCACGAGCACTCCTGCGCGGGGTCCGGTCATGTGCCGCTCGGAAGAGCGGCTGGTGCACCCGCGCGGCCGGGCAGTCAGGCGCTCGGTGCCGCACGCGGTGCGCCGGCACAGGTGTTCACCCTAGGGGTGAGGGGCGGGAACCGGGTGGTGTCCGCCGTACCGGCCCTTGCCTCTGCGTGCACAGTTCGCCCCCGCACGCCCGGACACGGGGGACCCGCACACGGCCCGGTGTTCCCTGCGTGCAGGGACAAGAGCCGTGCGCGGTGGGGCAGCGCGGCAGTGACACGGTTGCCCGAGGCAGGCGAGGACCGGTGCGGAACCCCGGTCCGCCTGTTCCTGGTGAACACCGTGCGAGGAGAGACCGTGGGACAACCGACGACACAGGACGGCACTGGCCCCGGACAGCGGGCACACGCGCGCTTCCTGTCCCTCCGGTGGCTGCCGCAGTCGGGGAACGAGGAGTGCCTGTACGTCGGTCTCCACTCGGCCGGACCGGAATCCCTCGTACTGGACGGCCGGCACCTCACCCTGGAGCGCGGCGACCTGCTCCTCGCGGCGGGCTCGCTGCCGCCCCGTCTCACCCGGTACGGCGACCGGCTCACCTTCTTCCAGGTCCCCTGCTCCCACCTGGGCGTTCCCGCGGACGACGTCCGCTCTCTGACGGACCGTCATGTGAGCGGCGGCGACGGCATCGCCGCACTCGTCTCGCAGCTGCTCACGGCACTCGCCGCCGCAGCGGAGCCGCACGCCGCACGGACCGGCGCGACAGGGGGCGGGAGGCTCGCACTCAACGCCCTCGACCTGATCACCGTTCTCGTGCAGGACCTCCTGAGCAAGCACCGTCCCGTGGTGTCGACCGCGGCCGACGAGATGCTGGGGCGCGTCCAGCAGTACATCGGCGAGCATCTGGGGGACTCCGGGATGTCGCCCGAGACGATCGCCCGGGCCCATCACATCTCCGTCCGCTATCTGCACAAGCTGTTCCGGAGCGACGGCACCACGGTCGGCGCGTGGATACGGCAGCACAGGCTCGAGGTCTGCCGGCTGGAACTGAGCAGGCCGTCCGGCCGCAGACGTACCGTGGCCGCGGTGGCGCAGAGCTGGGGATTCACCAGCCCCTCCCATTTCAGCCGGCTCTTCAAGGAGACCTACGGCATGTCTCCCAAGGAGTGGCAGGAACTGGCCCTGCGCGAAGCGCCGGCCTGGACGTGGGCGGCGGACAGCGGTGGACGGGCCGGCCGACGGGCCCCCGGTGTCACCAGGCCCGCTCCAGCAGCCGGGTGAGTGCGCCGGTCTCCGGGGCACGCGGGTTCGGGTACGGCCGTTCGGTGACGCGTTCGGCGACGGCGCGCAGGCCGTCGCGCGGGACGCCGAGCGCGCCGAGCGTGGTCGGGCCGTCGTGCCCGCGGGCCAGCCGGCCGACCACCGCGACCGGGTCGTCGTCCCCGGTGATCCGCCGCAGCCGGGCGTCCGCCGCCGGAGCCGCGGGGAGGTTGAAGGCGAGCACATGCGGCAGGAGCAGCGCGTGCAGCTCGGCGTGCGGCAGGTCGAAGGTGCCGCCGAGGACGTGCGCCAGCTGGTGGTGGAGCCCCATCCGGGTCCGGGCCAGGCAGAGCCCGGCCAGCCACGCGGATTCCTGGAGCCGGACGCGGCCCGCCGGGCCGGACGGTTCCGCGAGCACCTCGGGGAGCGCGGTGAGGATGCCGTCCACCGCCTCGGTGGCGAGTGCGTCCGTGAAGGCGCTCGCGTCCGGCGCCCACAGTGCCTCGATCGCGTGGGCCAGGGCGTTGAGGGCGCTGGTGCGGGTGAGGCCGGCCGGCAGCGTCAGGGTCAGCTCGGGGTCGTAGACGACCGTCCCGGGGGTGAGGGCCGGGTCGCGGCGCGTGGTCTTCACACCGTTCTCCGTCTCGCCGAGGACGGGGGTCACCTCGGAGCCCGCGTAAGTGGTGGGCACCGCGAGCTGCGGCATGCCGGTGCGTGCCGACAGCGCCTTGGCCAGGCCGACGGCCGAGCCGCCGCCGAGCGCGACGACGGCGTCGGCGGCGGCCTCCCGTACGACCTCCATGGCTTCGGCCGTCACACCCACCGGGGTGTGCGCGACGGGCCGGCCGAAGCGCGCCGCCAGTCGCCCGCCGAGTGCGTCGGCGAGCGCGTCGGCCGCGGCCTTCGCGGAGCCGGTGGCGACGAGCAGCACCCGCCGGGCGCCGAGCCGTTCGGCCTCCTCCGGGATCCGGTGCCGGGCGCCGGGGCCGAGGAGGACGCGGGCGGGGGGCGTCTCGTGGACCACGATCCCGTGGTCGGTGGGCCGGGGTGGCGGGGACAGGTGAGACGGCCGGGTCATGAGCGTGTGCCTCCGTCGGGTCCGTGTCGGGTGTCGGGTCAGGTCGCCGGGGTGGGTGCCCGCCGTCGGCCGGCCCGGCGGTCGCTCAGCCCGCGGCCAGGTCCGCCTCCAGCGCCCGCGCCGCCGCGTCGAGGGTCGCGACCAGGGAGCGGAGCCGGCGTGGGTCGTACCGTACGCCCGGCATGGACACCGACAGGCCCGCCACCGCCGAACCGTCCTCCCCGCGGACCGGGACGCCCACCGCGACCGGGCCCCGCTCGGAGCGGTCCTGGTGGACGGCGAAGCCGCTGCGGGCGGCACGGGCCAGTTCGGCGCGAGCATGGCGTGCAGGGTACGGACCCCCGCCTGGGCGGGCCAGGCGGGCACCGGACGGCTCTCCGTCACGGAACGCCGGGCCGCTGCCGCCCTCCACGTGTCGGGCCCGCCGCGTCACCGGTCGCACACGGTGCCGGGAAACGCGGCTGCCGCCGGGTGCGGCAGGCCGTCCGGGACCCCGGCGGACAGCGGCCGGGGCATGCCGGTCTCTGTCCCGGTCCCGGACGGACCGCGGGACCGCGCCGCTAGCCGGCGTAGGTCTCGAACTCGGCGACCTTCGGGGTGCCGGACGAGCTGGTGATCTCGAAGGTGATCTTCTTCAGCGAGGTGCTGGGGAAGGTGATGACGCCCGCCCCGCTACCGGACTTCAGGACGGCGCCGGTGTCTGCGTTGAGGACCCGGTACGCCCCGATGGCGCCCGTCGAGCCCGACGCCTCCCGAATGTTGATCTTGGAGACGGTGGTGGCGGACCCCCACTTGACCGAGACGGAACCGGTCGAGCCGGCCGGCGACCAGTAGGTGCTCAGGTCACCGTCCCGCACGTTGCCGTAGCTCGTCCCGTCGGCCTTGCTGGAGCCGTCGGAGCCGGCGCCGATGCTGAGGTTGGTGCCGGTGGGGGGATCGGTCGGGTCCGGCGTGGGGTCGGTGGGGTCGGGCGTGGGGTCGGTCGGGTCCGGGGTGGGCGTCGGGTTCTGCGGCGAGCAGCTGCCGTCGGAGACCTTCAGGCCCTTGTTGGCGCCCGCCGTCTGGCTCACGACACTCGGCACGCAGTTGGCCGCGTCGAGGCTGTAGGCGTAGGGGATGCTGACGCTGGTGTTGGACTGCGGGTTCGGGCCGGCCGGGTTGTTGTCCTCGCCGGGCTCGGACCAGGTCACGTTGTCGAAGATGTTGCCGCTGACCTGCCAGTAGCCGGCCGCGTCGGTGTAGAAGGTGCCGAGGACGTCCTTGGAGTCCTCGAAGTAGTTGTTGTCCACCTTGGCCTTGGCGCCGGCCCGGGAGTTGATGCCGGACTCGTTCAGGCTCACGTAGTGGTTGTTGTAGATGTGGGCCGTGCCGCCGCGCAGCAGGGGCGCCCGGGAGTCGATGTTCTCGTACTTGTTGTGGTGGAAGGTGATGAAGCTGTTGGAGGTGTCGCTCTCGCTGGACCCGATGAGGCCGCCGCGGCCGGAGTTGCGCAGGGTGCTGTAGGACAGCGTCACGTACTTGGTGTCGTCCTTCATGTCGAAGAGGCCGTCGAAGCCCTCCGACTCCCCGCCCGACGCCTCCAGGCTGACGTGGTCGACCCAGACGTTGCGGACGCCGCTCTCCATGCCGATGGCGTCACCGCCGTTGGAGGTGGGCGAGCCCGACTTCTTGACGTTCTTGACGGTCACGTTCTGGATGATGATGTTGCTGGACTCGCGGATGTGGATGCCCAGCTGGTCGAAGACGGCTCCGCCGCCGACCCCGACGATCGTGACGTTGCTTATCTGCTTGAGCTCGATCACTCCGGCGGCGGTGCTGCAGCTGCTGCCCGACACCTTGGCGGTGTTGCCGTGGTTGATGGTCCCCTCGACCTCGATGGTGATCGGGGTGCTGCTGGAGGCCCGGCTGCACAGGGCCTGGTGGATCGCGGTGCCCGTGGTGGCCCGTACCGTCTGGCCGCCCGCGCCGCCGGTGGTGCCGCCGTTCTGGGTCGCGTAGCCGGTGGCGCTGCCGGTCACCGCCGCCGACGCCGTGGGCGCCGACAGCACCGCGGTGGTCGCGGCCGCGGCGGCCGCGGTGGCCAGCGCCGCGGTGAGTCTCAGTGCGACTGGTCGTCTCATCCTCGTGTCCCTTCGGTCTTCTCGTGCTGGGTCCTGCTGCTGCGGCATGCCCGGGCGCATGTCGTGCTCATGTCATGTCATAGGTACGCCCGCACCCGCAGGCCGTTCGACGGGGAGCCTCGCGCGGGGTGGACAGCGGCTCATGCGCGAGGAGAAAGCGCTTTCCGCCGCGAGAATAGGGTGACGCCCACTCGACTGACAAGGTTCCGTACGGTTGCGGAATGTGGTCCGCCGTTTCATGTACGTGTCCGAGGACCGGGTGCACATGCCGGGCCGGCGCCGCGCTCGACGCCGTCGACGAAGCCGGTACCGTCAGCGAGTATCAGACGATGGGCACGGACGCGACCCCGTAGACCCTGTTCAGAAATGTGAAACTCAGTTCCTCCACAGAACATCGCAGACGCCGGCGCCGGCAGGCGTCGGCGCAGCGTGCGACCGTCCGTGAGAGACGGGCGAACAGCGGGTACGGCGGGTTCGGTCTCCGCGTCACGGTCACTGGTTCCTTCCGTGCTGCACGCTTGTTCGCTGGTCCGTGACTCGCTGATCCCTGGCTTGCCGGTTGCTTCCGTGCCCACCCCTCTGAGCGGCGGTCACGGTGTCCATGGCGTCGGCCACCAGGTCTGCCTGCCGGGCGACCAGATAGAAGTGGTCCCCGGGCAGCGTGCGCAGCCGGAAACCGGAGCTGGTCAGCGCGCTCCACGCACGCATGTCACCGTCCGTGGTCCGGGGGTCGTCGACACCCCGGTAACCGACCACGGGTACGGGGATCACGGGGCAGCGTGCCGGACGGTAGGCGCGGAGCAGGGTGTGATCGGCACGCAGGGCGGGCAGGGCCAGGTCCAGCAACTCGGGTGACGCCCGCAGGAGCGGGTCCACGGCGGTGGCGAGCGCGACGATCTCCGTGTCGTCCACGGCGGTCGGCAGTGGGGGACCGCTCGCGCAGAGATGGGGCGCGGGGTGCCCGGACACCAGGAGGGCCGCCGGGCCTACGCCGTCGCGTTCCGCCAGCCGGACGGCCACCTCGTACGCGACCACGGCGCCCATACAGTGGCCGAACAGCGCCAGCGGACGGTCCAGCACTTCGCCCAGCACGGCATGGATGCCGTCGGCGAGCTCGTCCATGGAGGTGAGCGGAGGCTCGACGATCCTGCTCTGGCGCCCCGGGTAGCAGACCGCGGCGACCTCCACGCCGGGTGGCACCCGGTCCTGCCAGCCGTGGAAGAAGGTGGCGGCCCCTCCGGCGTGGGGGAAGCAGATCATCCGCAGCGCCGGGTCGGGCAGGACCGTGCGCCGCAGCAGCCACCGTGAGACGGCTGTCCCGGACCGGACGGGCTCGTGGGCGCGGGGGCGGCCGGTCATGTGGTCTCCTCCGGATCGGGGCCGCGGGCTTGGCGATCCCAGGTCGGTGGCCCTGGGTTCGGTGGCCCTGGGTTCGGTGGCCCTGGGTTCAGGGGGCGTGGATTCAGGAGTCGTCGTGGTCTCAGGGGTCGTCGTGGTTTCAGGGGTCGTGGGCTCGACGGATCGTGGGCTCAGGGATCGCGGGCTCGGCAGCCGTGGACTCGACCACCGCGGACTCAACGGCCATGCCGGTCGGGCCCAGCGGCGTACTGCTTGAGGGCCGTGAGCGTGTCGTGCGTGTTCTCAGTCTCCCGGCGCGAGAAGGAGCCGTGCCGCCTCAATGCACTGGACGTGCCGACGCGGGGTACGTCGGCAGCGGTCCGGGGTGGTTTCGCGGCCATATCGCATCCCCTCCGCTCCGCCGTGATCCGATGCGTATTCGAACGAGGTCATGGCCAGAAAGGTGACATCGAATTCGAACCAGGTGATGGAAACAGTCGGCATAGCAGTCGACATAGCAGTCGACACGGAAAAGTAAGTAGCCGGGCACCCGGCAGAGGCATCCGGAAACCGGGTGCCAGCCTCGTCGAGGAGGTGTCACCGGTCAAGCAGGGTTTCTCGCCACATCACCTGTACCGACGCTTGCGTGAATCAGCAGCAATCCTTCCGCATTGAACAGCGGATGGTCGCGGACAGAATTATTCCGGTGTCGCCCGCTGCGGCGCACCACTGCGGGGAATCGGCCAGTTCAGCCGCCCGCTCGATACCCGTCGCCGACGGTGCCCGCCACGGCGAACTCCGCGTCGCGTCTCTGATCGGATGCGGCAGACCTCGGCGCTTTCCTTGCCGTAGCCGAAATGTGTGAGCATTCGCTCGGCCAGTTGCTGGACTTTCACAGCCTCGTTGCAGCTCCGCCTGCGACCAATTCGCTCTCCGTTCGCAGAGACGGACAGCTTCGATGCTGTCTTGGTTTCTCAGCGGTTGGAACGGTCGCGGTCATCGATGAGGTTCACCTTTCCCGGTCCTGACGACGAACCGGCGCCGGCCCGGCGTTCCGCATGGTGCCCGGAACGCCGTAGTGGCCGGCGCCGGCCCGGAGTATCAGTGATGGCCGCCGGGCATCAGCGGCGGCCCCCGGAGATCACGGAGATCAGAGGCGGCCCCCGGGAACGACCGTGAACGTCCCGGGACCGGCCGGCAGGTTCACCGTGTACTGGCGCAGATACGTGTCCAGGAACGGCGAGCGGTCACCGGCGGTGGCGACGTCGTCGGCCGGGTCGTCCAGGGCCAGTTTCAGCTGCGCGCCCCTGACCTCGATCGTCTCGCCGGAGGGCGTGTCGCGCCACGAGCCGGTCTGGACGGAGCCGATCTCCACGGCCAGCACGTGCCCGGCCGCCAGGGTCCAGTCGGTCGCCTTGAGGTCGACGGCCAGGCGGCCCGAGTCCAGCAGGGAGACCTGCTCGTCGAACATGACGGCGGTGCCGTCCGGGGCGACGTCGTACAGCTTGAGCATGACGTTGCCCTCGCCCCTCGCGGTGAGGGAGACCCGCGGGGTGCCGGTGACGCGCACGTCCCGCTTCAGCGGCTTGGACCACACGAAGAAGCTGGACGTGGTCTCACCGGCCTGCTGGCGCTCGGCCTGCTCCCCGGCCAGGCCCTTCGGGGCGACCCGGTCGGTCCTGGGCGCGTTCTCCATGTCCCACTCGCCGTACGGTGACGGCTTGTCGAGCGTCCGCGGTGCCGCGTCGCCGGACTCGGCCAGGGCCGCGCTCGCGGAGGCGCCGCCGTCGTCCACGTACGAGCCGCCGCCGAGCGGGAGGGTGACGGACCGTTCGACGACCGGCCACTTCTTCTGCGCACGCCAGGCGCCGGTGTTGTCCTCGACGACGTAGGCCGGGTAGCGGACCGCCGGCCTGACACCCTTGAGGTACTGATCGAAGAAGGAGAGCGTCTCCTCGTACCAGCCCTCACGGCCCATGGCCAGGCGCCCGTCGCTGACGCGGTCGCCGCCGCGCACGTGGTCCCACTGGCCGAGCCAGCCGCGCTCGACACCCCGGTGGTTGTCGAGGTACTCCTCCATCTCCTCGGGCTTGGTGTTGTTCTCGATGAAGCCCTGGGTGACGAACAGCGGGGTGTCACTGCCCTCGGCCAGCTTCGCGAGGTCGCGGGCCTTCCAGTGCGGGTCCCGCTGGTCGGCTATGCGGTACCCGGCCGAGTTCTCCGTGAGGCACTCCGGGTGGCTCTCCTCGTACCGGGCGTTGGCCTGGTAGCGCGGGTCGTCGTCCGCCAACGGGGCGGTGGTGGCTATGGAGTTGTACGCGCCGGCGGTGCCGGTGACGTTCGGGCGGGGCACGCCGTTCGAGTAGATGTACTGGTACATGTCCCAGACGGGCTCCTGGGCGACGACCGCCTTGAGCGCGCGCTGGTCCAGGTTGTTGCCGATAAGGCCCGTGACGGCGTCGTACGACTTGCCGTACATGCCCACCTTGCCGGTGGACCAGGGCTGCTTCGCGGCCCAGTCGATCGCGGCCTTCACGTCGGCCTGCTCGCCGGGGCCCGCCCAGTCGAGGCAGCCGGTGGAGCCGCCGAAGCCGCGCAGGTCCACCATGACGAAGGCGTAGCCGTTGTCGAAGACGTCGGCGCCCTCGATGAAGTCCTGGAAGCGGGACGAGGGTCCGGTGTGCGTCCAGCCTTCGGGGCCGGTCTGCCCGGAGTGCCCGAAGTACGGGCCCACGGACAGGATGACGGGGACCCTTTTGCCCTTGCGCAGTCCCTCGGGCAGCAGGACGTCGGCGTGCAGTTCGGTGCCGGAGCCGTCCGAGGACGGGAAGTAGTGCTGGGTCCAGACCGAGCCCTCCGGGACGCGGTCGTTCTCCTCGTGGGTGACGGGGTCGGTGGCGGTGGCCACCGACCCCGGGCGCGCCTGTGCACGCTCCTGCGCCGTGGCGGCGGGGACGGTGAGCGTGCCGGTGAATGTGAGGGTGGCGACGAGTGCCGAGGCGGCCCAGGCGGCCGTGCGACGTCTTTTCACGTGCTCCTCCCGGAATGATGAGTACGGGGTGGTGCAGGTGGTTCCAGTAGTGCTGGTAGTGCCGTTGGTGCCGGTAGTGCCGGTAGTGCCGGTGGTGCAGCGGCCCCGGCCCGCCTTCGGCGAGGCGACGACGGGCGGGCGCACGGACGGACGCGGCGCACGCGCGCACGCGGGACGTTGTGCCGCGGGCGCGGGTGCGGGCGCGAACTCGAGCGGACTCGGGCCGACGACGAGGGATCCTATGATCAACCTGAGAATTCGTCATCGGCGCGATGTGTAAAGCGTGTTACCGATGTGACCCGCCGACGGCCACCTCAGCGGTGATGGACGGCCGGCGGCCGCCCGTCCCACCTCGTGGACCCGGCCCGGGGTGTCGAAGATGCCGCTCGGGATCTCCGGGTCCATCAGCTCGGCGGGCGTGCCGTGGGCCGCGAGTGCCCCGTCGCGCAGGGCCAGGATGCGGTCGGGGTGACCGGCGGCGATGTCGATGTCGTGGACGACCAGGACCACGGTCTTGCCGAGATCGTCGGCGCCGGCCCGGAGCCGTTCCGTCATGCGTACGCCGTGCTTGATGCCGAGGTTGTTCAGTGGTTCGTCCAGCGGGACGTAGTCGGTGTCCTGGGCGAGCACCATGGCGACGTGGGCACGCTGGCGCCGGCCGCCGGAGAGCTGGTCGAGGTGGCGGCCCGACAGTCCGGCGAGGTCGAGGAAGTCCAGGGCGCGGTCGATGTGGACGACGCCCTCGGGGGTGAGGCGGCCGCGGCCGTGCGGGAACCGGCCGAGGGCGACGAGGTCGCGGACGGTGACGCGGACGGTGGAGTGGTTCTCCTGGCGGAGGGCGGCGAGCTTGCGGACGATCTCGGTCGAGGACGCCCGGTGCACGTCGGCGCCGTCCAGCGGCACCGTGCCCGAAGTGGGATCGGTCAGCCGCCCGAGCAGGGTGAGCAGGATGGACTTGCCCGCGCCGTCGGGGCCGATCAGCGAGGTCACCCCGCCGCACGCGTTTTACCTGTTCTTGACATTGGGTCACTTGTCACCGCAAAGGGCGCCGTTTTGTGCCGTTTGCGCGGACCGGCAGCTCGTGCTCAGATCCGGTAGGTGACGGTGGTGACGGCAGGTGACCGGATGACACTCGTGCTGTCGCTGGACGGCCTCGACGCGGCGACGCGCTGGCTGGACCTGGCCGGTGTCCTCGTCTGCGCTCTGCTGGGGGGTGTGGTCGCCCGGGCCGAAGGGCTGGACCTCTTCGGCTACCTCGCGGTGGGCACCGTCTCGGGCCTGGGCGGAGGAATCGTCCGAGACACGTTGCTCCAGCACGGCACGCCTGTCGCGCTCACCGATCCGGCCTATCTGCCCGTCGCTTTCGCGGGAGCGTTCCTGGCCTTCGTCTTCTCCATCGGCGAGGAGCTGTGGCACAGGATGTTCGTCGTGCTGGACGCCGCGGTGATCGGTTTCTGGTCGGTCGCCGGCGCCCAGAAGACCCTCGCGGCCGGGCTCGCGTGGCTGCCCGCCGTGCTGCTGGGCACCATCACGGCCGTGGGCGGCGGCGCCGTGCGCGACCTGCTGCTCCGGCGCGTCCCCGCGGTCTTCGGCGGCAACGGGCTGTACGCGACCGTGGCTCTGGCGGTGTCGGGCGCGTACGTCCTCCTCCACCGGACGGGCCATCCCGGCGCGGCCGTCGTCTGCGGAGTGCTGCTGGCCGTGGTCTTCCGCGTGGTGGCGTACCGGCGGGGCTGGTACCTGCCCGGCGGGCTGCCGCTGGAACCTCGCACCGCCGTGCACGCGGTACGCCGCTCGACACGGCGTGCCGGCGGCACCGTGCGGCGTACCGCCGGCACAGCCGGGCGTACGGTCGGCGCCGCGCGCAACCGCGTCCTGCGCAAGAGCCGGACGGTCCGGAAGAACAACCGAACGAAAGGGCCGACTTCATGACCTCGTCCTCGACCTCGTCCTCACCCCTCGGCACGGTGCTCGCCGGGCTGCCCGGGATCCGGGACGCCGCCGAGGCGTTCTACAAGGACCTGCACGCCCACCCCGAGCTCGGCCTCGACGAGCACCGCACCGCGGGCCGGGTGGCGGAGCGTCTGCGCCACTGGGGCTACCGGGTGACCGAGGGCATCGGGGGGACGGGGGTCGTCGGCGTCCTGGCGAACGGCGAAGGCCCCACCGTGCTGTTCCGCGCCGACATGGACGCCCTGCCCGTCCAGGAGGCCACGGGCCTCCCCTACGCCTCGACGGTGACCACGACCGGGCCGGGGGGCCACGCACAGCCGGTGATGCACGCGTGCGGCCACGACATGCACATCACCTGCCTCCTCGGCTTCGCCGCGCTCATGGCCGAAGCGAAGGACGTCTGGCAGGGCACGGTCGTCGCTCTCTTCCAGCCCTCCGAGGAGCGGGGCGACGGCGCCGACGCCATGCTCGACGACGGTCTCGTGGACCGCATCCCCCGGCCGGACGTCGCCTTCGCCCAGCACGTGCTGCCGCTCCCCGCCGGCTGCGTGGGCGTCCGGCCCGGTCCCTTCCTCTCCGCCGCCGACAACCTGCGCATCACCCTCTTCGGACGGGGCGCCCACGGCTCCATGCCACAGGCGGGCATCGACCCGGTCGTGATGGCCGCGATGTGCGTCGTACGCCTGCAGACCATCGTCTCCCGGGAACTGGCCCCCACCACACCGGCCGCGCTGACCGTGGGCAGCATCGTCGCCGGTACCAGCCCCAACGTCATCCCCGAGTCGGCGGTGATCGAGCTCAACATCCGCACCTACGACGACACGACCCGCAGAACGGTCCTCGACGCGGTCCGGCGCTGCGTCGACGCCGAGGCCGCCGCCTCGGGCGCGCCGAAGGAGCCCCTGATCGAGCGGCTCGGCGAGTTCCCCCCGACCGTCAACGACGCGGGGGTGGCCGAGCGGCTGGACAGGGCCTTCCGCGCCCACTTCGGCGACGACGCGGGGACCATCGCACTGCAGACGGCGAGCGAGGACTTCAGCAAGATCCCGGACGCTTTCGGCATCCCGTTCGCCTACTGGGGCATCGGCTGCGTGGACCCCGGCACGTACCGGACCGCCGCCGGACGCGGCACCGTCCAGCAGGACATCCCGGTCAACCACTCCCCCGCCTTCGCCCCCGTCGTCCAGCCCACCCTCGACACCGGTGTCAGCGCGCTCACGGTCGCCGCCCTGGCCTGGCTCGGCGGGAAGAACACCTGATCCGAGCGCCAGGACCTCGGCCCCGGCCCGCCGCCCGGACCCGTTCAGATGCGATCGGCCGCGATGAGCAGGTAGTGGAAACTGTTCTCCTTGTACGCGGTCAGGAACGCCTCCTCGATGCCGGTGGCGACCGAGGACCTGGCCCGCAGCTCCCAGTACGGGATGGTCGCGGCGGTCAGGTCGACGACGCGGATCGGGACGAGGTTGTTGGCCGCCAGGGCCCGGAAGTACTCACTGCGCGGATGGATGTTGCAGGTGTAGTGCTCGTCGATGCGGCTGACCGCCTTGGACCGCATGCCGGTGACGTCGTTGGAGCAGCCGGTGACGCACACGTACCGGCCGCCGTACCCCAGAAGCCGGGAGAACTCGGTGTAGAGCTCGGACAGGTCCACGTACATGGTGCTCTCGTCGGTCCAGACCGCTCGCCGGGATCCGGTGGCGAACCCCGTGTCGAGCATGTTGCGGAGGTGGAACCGCACCTTGTCGGCCACACCGCGCCGGACGGCCTGCTCGTTCGCGAAGCCGGCCTGGTACTCGGAGATCGTCACGCCGTCGACCTCGCAGCCGAAGCGGGCGTGCGCCATGAAGCTGGTGCCGCCCCTTCCCGAGCCGGCGTCCAGCAGTTTGTCACCGGGGAGGATCCGGCCTAGGTGGTCCAGGAGCAGGTCCGCCTGGGCGGTCTCCAGGCGGTGCAGCTCCTCGATGACACGCCGGTCCCTCGTGTCCTGGGGACCCTCCAGGACCAGGGGATCGTAGTCGCCGACGCCGTAGTGGTGGTGGTAGAGGCCGTCCACCTCGCCGAGGCGGAGGTTGGCCGGGTCCTGCCGGTGGGTGTTCCAGTACTCCGCCACCGACCTCTGGTAATCGGTGCGCAGCACGCTGTCCGTGGCGGTCGTCCTGGCGGGGGAAGTGGGCATGGCGGACTCCTTGTCTCCGAGCGTGGGGCGAGAATCCAGAGGCGGGGGCGGGGAACCAGGTGCGGACGTCAGGCGGCGGTGGCCGTGTAGCGGGCCGTTCCGGCGTGCCACTCGCGGCTGCCGCCGAGCCAGGCCCACACTCCGGCGAGGAAGCGACGCAGCTCCGGGCTGCCCGTGCGGGCCAGGGCGGCCGCCTCGGTCTCGTAGGTGTGCATCAGTTCGTCGTGGAGTTCCACGGTGCGGTCGACCGCTTCCCGCAGTGAGCACCGCTCCTCGGCGGCGATCAGCCGGGGCAGGCTGAAGTCCGTCGGGTCCTCCTTGGCCATGGAGTACAGGTCGTTCACGATGACGCTCGCCGATCCGGCCATGGTGAACGCCCGGCGCACCCGGGGATCGGCGAACTCGGCCTGCGGCAGCTGGTAGCCGGCCACCGCGTCGACCAGCACCATGCACGGCACGAAGCTGTTCTCGTGCCGGTGCGTCAGGAACTCCCAGACCGGCGGGGTGTGTCCGGCCGTGGCCCAGACGGCCTCCTGGTTGTAGGCGACGAACATGATGGCCAGCTCGTGGCGGAGCCGCTGCACCTGTGTGGTCGTGACATATGTGGCGAGGCCCCCGAGGGCGGACCTGAGGGCGACCATGACCGGGTCGTCCCGCACCACGCGTTCGAGCTCGGGTGCGTAGCGCAGCGGCAGATGGGCCTGGTCGACGACCGAGTGGGCGATCGCCAGGCGCCGGCCGAGCAGTTCCGGGTGCGGTTCCTCCGCCTCGCCGTCGAGGTAGTGGTCGTCGACGGCCCATTCGGACAGCGCGCACTTGGCCGCCGCCAGCAGCCGGTCGGGGTCGTCGGTCTCCGGATGGGCCAGCATGATGAGGCGCCCGAAGTCCGCCGAGCGGACCGTGTCGAGCCGGCCGGGGTAGATGCCGGTCTCCTCGGCCCAGGCGACCAGCCGGTCGTTGACCGCCTCGCCGAGGGCGGGGTCGTCACGGACGGCGGGCGGACAGTACAGCACCGGGCTTGCGCCCTGCTCTCCCTGGCCCCGTGACGGCTGCGCCGGCGGCCGCCGGGCCCACAGGCGGGCCGCGGAGGTGCCGAGTCCCGTGGGGCCGGTGACGGCGAACGGCCGCGCGGCCGGCGTCGGCCCGGCCGGTGCCGGCCCGGCCGGCACCGCCCCGGTCGCCGGGACCCCGGTGGACGGCACGGGGGTGAGGACGTCCCGGCGGCCGGGGCGCCTCGGGTCGAGCAGGAGGGCGGCCACCGACTCCGCCAGCCCGTGACGTGCCACGGGCGCCAGGCAGCGGGAGATCAGCGACATCCCCGTCAGCTCCCGTTCGCACGGGCGGTCTCGACGTTCTCCAGCAGGCCCAGCGCGTCCGGCACCAGGGCCGCCGCCGAGAAGTACGTACTGACTAGGTAGGAGATGACGGCCTGGTCGTCGATGCCCATGAACCGCACGTTCAGCCCCGGCTCGTACTCGTCCGGGATGCCGACCTGGTGCAGGCCGACCACGCCCTCGTCGTCCTCGCCCGTGCGCAGGGCGAGGACGGACGACACGCCCGCCGCCGAGACCGGGATCTTGCTGCACGGCAGCAGCGGCACGCCCCGCCAGGCGGGGAGGTGGTGACCGTCCAGCTCGACCGGGGTGAAGTAGATGCCGCGTTTGTTGCACTCGCGGCCGAAGGCGGCGATCGCCCGCGGGTGGGCGAACAGGAAGCGGGTGCCGCGCCTCATGCTCAGCAGCTCGTCCAGGTCGTCCGGGGTCGGCGGCCCGGAGTGGGTCGAGATCCGCTGGTCGAAGTCGGCGTTGTGCAGCAGCCCGAAGTCGGGGTTGTTGACGAGCTCGTACTCCCGGCGCTCGTACAGGGCCTCGACGGTCAGCCGCAGTTGCTGCCCGGTCTGGTCCATGGGGTCGTTGTAGAGGTCGGCGACCCGGCTGTGCACGCGCAGGACCGTCTGCGCCACGCCCAGTTCGTACTCGCGCGGCCGGAGTTCGTAGTCGGCGAAGGTGCCCGGCAGTGTCGGCTCCCCCGTGTGCCCGGAGGTCACCGCCAGGTCGGCCTCACCCGACTTGTTCAGGGACTTGTCCTCGTCGGCACGCCGCCGCCGTACGTGCTCCCGCAGCTTCTCGTGCTGTCCGGCGACGGCCTGGTACGCCGGGTACGGCAGCTCCAGCACGGTCGTGGGGGTCAGGGCGCGGGCGGTGAAATCCCAGGTGCCCTCCGCGCCGGCGAGCACCCGGCCGCCGAGGCTGTCCCCGTCGGCGAGGAATCCCGTGACCGCCTCGCCGCCGTACGGCCCCGCACCGACCTTCTCCACCTTGCCGTGGGCGATCAGGTACACGTGGTCCGCCCTGCCGCCCGACTCCACGATGGCCTGGCCGGGTTCGAACTCGCGCTGTGTGAACCTCTCCGCCAGCGCCTTGAGCACATCGGCGTCGTCGAAGCCCCGCAGCAGCGGCAGTTCGGTCAGCTCCGCGGGAACGACCTGGACCTGCGCGCCGGTCTGGACGAAGCTCACCCGTCCGTCACCGACGACGTACGCCAGGCGGCGGTTGACCCGGTACGTGCCCCCCGCCACGTTCACCCAGGGCAGCATCCGCGTCAGCCAACGCGAGGTGATCGCCTGCATCTGGGGTCGGGTCTTGGTGGTCGTGGCCAGGTTCCGTGCCGCGGCCGTGCTGAGACTCTGCTGTTCCCGTTCCTCGGGGTCCTGTGCCCGGGTCGTACCCGTCTCGACCGACATCGACTGCCTCTCCGTCGTTCCGACCATGGGTGAACGGCCCGGCCGAGCCGACGCGCGCGGAGCGCGGAGCGGTCGGGCTTTCGGCTGCGCCAGGAAATTCATAGTCATGACGGAAATGACTAAGAAGGCCGGTATGGGCCATTCCTTTCCGGTCGGACGCGCCCACGGGCCGCCGGGGCCGCGGCCCGCCGGGGACGTCACACACTCCCCCCGAGGCCGCGGCCCACCGTTCCGCCGCGGGGCCGGTGGCGGTGCGGGTCAGTGGAGGCTGCCGACCAGGCCCACGTGGAACGGGGTCAGTTCGTCGACGCGGCCGGCGAGGATCTTCGTCAGCCACTCCGGATCGCCGAGGAGCGCGCGGCCCACCGCGACCAGGTCGAACTCCTCGCGCTCCATGCGGTCGAGCAGGTCCGCGATGTCCGTGACGCGCGCCTGCTCCCCCTGGAACACCTGGAGGAACTCGTTGCTCAGGCCCACCGAGCCCACGCTGATGGCGGGCTTGCCGGAGACCTTCTTCGCCCAGCCCGCGAGGTTGAGGTCGGAGCCCTCGAACTCGGGCAGGTGGAAGCGCCGGGTGGAGCAGTGGAAGATGTCGGCCCCGGCCTCGGCCAGCAGTCCGAGCACGGTCTCCAGCTCCTGCGGGGTCTCGGCGATCCGCGCCTGGTAGTTGTTCACCTTCCACTGGGAGAGCCGGAAGGAGATCGGGAAGTCGTCGGACACGGCCGCCCGGCAGGCCGCCACGATCTCGGCGGCGAACCGGGTGCGCCGGGCGACGTCGCCGCCGTAGCCGTCGGTACGCCGGTTGGTGCGGGACCACAGGAACTGGTCGACCAGGTAGCCGTGGCCACCGTGGATCTCCACGCCGTCGAAGCCCAGGGCCTCGGCCGACGCCGCGGCGGAGGCATAGGCGGCGACCACGTCGTCGATGTCGGCCCGGGTCATCTCCTGGCCCGCGTGCGAGCCGTCCAGGGCGATGCCGGAAGGGCCGATCCGCGGGGCGTCGGGCACCGGCGGGTTGCCGGCCGTACGGTCCATGCCGACGTGCCACAGCTGCGGCATGATCCGGCCGCCCTCCCGGTGGACCGCCTCGGCCACCGCGGACCAGCCGGCCAGTGCCTCGTCACCGTGGAAGTGCGGCACGCGGGCGCTGTTGCCCGCCGAGGCGTGGCCGACGTAGGTGCCCTCGGTGATGATCAGTCCGACGCCGCCCGCGGCCCGCCGGGCGTAGTAGCGCGCCACGTCCTCGCCCGGTACGCCGCCCGGGGAGAACTCGCGCGTCATGGGCGCCATGACCACACGGTTGGGCAGGCTGAGGCTGCCCAGGGAGAAGGGACGGACCAGGATGTCCTGGGCACGCTGTACCGCATTAGTGAGCATCGGTTTTCGCCTTCGACAGGGAGCCGACCGCACGGCGGCGGGGGATTCCACCGTGCGGTCAGTGGCTGGGATGGGTGAGTGGTGGTACTGGTGCGGCCTGGCCACCCGGTCCGCGGTGACGCGGGGATGTGGGCCGGGCCCGCTCGGGCCGTGCACGGCGCGCAGGTCTCCCGGTGCGCCGCGCGGACGGCCGTGTTCAGTCCGCCGGTGACGTACGGACCGAGTCCTTCCCCGGGGCGCCGCCCGGGGCCGTCGGAGCGGCGTCCGCCGGGTCGGCGGCCGGTGCCGGGCGGATGAACCACGCCGTGGCGAACGTGAGCACCGACAGGACGGCCGCGCCGACCACGACCCCGTGCAGTCCGCTGCTGACGGCGTCCTCGACGGTGTGCCGCACTTGGTCGGACAGGTCCTCCAGCAGGGCCGGGGTCAGCTCGCCGCCGCTGGTGAGCCGTTGCTCCGCGTCGGAGCCGAGCCGCTCGGCGAGGACGTCCCCCATGCGGCTGCTGTGCACGGCGCCGAGCACGGCGACACCGAGGGAGCCGCCGATGGTGCGCACCAGGGTGACGGTGCCGGTGGCGGCGCCCATGTCCCGGGGGGCGGCGTTGTTCATGGTGGAGAGCAGGGTGCTCTGCATCAGGATGCCGACACCGATCCCGACGGCGAGGGTCAGGGCCGAGGCCGCGGCGACGGGGGTGTCCGTGCCGAGCAGGAGCAGCAGCAGCGCGCCGACGACGGTGACGACGCCGCCGGTGAGCGGCACGATCCGGTCCAGTCCGCCGCGGTCCATCAGCCGCCCGGTGGTCAGCTGGGCCGCCAGCATCCCGAGCATCAGCGGCAGGATCAGCATGCCGCTGACCGTGGGCGTGGCGCCCTGGACGAACTGCATGTACTGCGGGAGGTAGTTGATGACGGAGACGAGGACGGCGCCGACCAGGAAGCTGAGCACCTGGGCAAGGGTGAACTCCCGGCTGGTGAACAGCCGCGGCGGGGTGATCGGTTCAGGGGCGCGCCGCTCCACGCGGACGAACCAGGCGAGGCTCGCCACGACCACGACGGCGAGCGCGGCGATCTGCCAGGACGTCCACGCGTAGGTGCTGCCGGCCCAGCCGGCGAGCAGGGTGAGCGCCAGGATGCCGCTGGTGAGCAGGGCGGCGCCCAGGTAGTCGACGCGCCCCGTGACACGTTGCGCGGGCAGCCGTACGCCCTTGGCGACGGCCAGCAGCGCGACGAGGCCGATGGGAACGTTGACGTAGAACGTCCAGCGCCAGTCCAGACAGTCGGTGATGAATCCGCCGAGCAGGGGGCCGCCGACGAAGGAGATCGGCAGCATGACGCCCACCATGGACTGGATACGGCCGCGCTCCTGCGGCGGCACCAGGACGCCGATCACCGACAGCGCCCCCACCATCAGCCCGCCGGCGCCGATGCCCTGCAGAGCACGGAAGGCGATGAGCTGGCCCATGTTCTGGGCCAGGCCGCACAGCACCGTGCCGACCAGGAAGACCACCACGGAGCTGCTGTAGGCGCCCTTGCGGCCGTACAGGTCGCCGAGTTTGCCCCACAGGGGTGTGGCGGCGGCCATGGTGAGCAGATACGCCGTCACCGACCAGGAGAAGTGCTCGAGTCCGCCGAGGTCGCCCACGATCGTGGGCAGCGCGGTGCTGACGATCTGCCCGTCGAGGTTCGCCAGGAAGATGCCGAGCATCAGTCCGAAGACGCCCAGGCGGGGCAGGGCGGCCCGGCCGGGTGCGGTGGGAGTGGGTGTCGGGCGGTCGTTCATCGCTGCCCCCCAGGCAGAGGTGGTGGGACGTCAGACGGCGTAGGGGCGGGCACGCCTGGCCTCGCGCAGGGCGTGCCCCCACCAGGTGAGCTGGTCGAGCAGGGCCTTGGCCGCGACGTCGCAGCCGGGGTCGCTCGGCTTGCCGTCGGCGTTGAAGACCTCGCCGTAGTTGTGGAAGCTGACGGTGTTGCGGACGGTGACGGCGTGCAGTTCCGCCAGGACCACGCGGAGCTGCTCGACGGCGCGCAGGCCGCCGGCCAGACCGCCGTAGGAGACGAAGCCCACCGGCTTGCCGTGCCACTGCTCGTTGTGCCAGTCGATGGCGTTCTTCAGCGGCGCCGGGAAGCTGTGGTTGTACTCCGGGGTGACGATCACGAAGGCGTCGGCCTCGGCCAGCCGCGGCGACACCGCGCCGAGCTGCGCCACCACCTCGTCGGAGGGGGTCTGCCCGAAGGCGGGGAACACGGTGGGCAGCGGGGTCTCGACGAGGTCGACCACGTCGGCCGTCATGTCCTCGCGTTCGGCGATGTGGCCGGTGATCCAGTCGGCGACGACCGGGCCGAACCGGCCGTCCCGGGTACTGCCGATGATCACCGCGATGCGCAGGGGGCCGCCGGTCGCGTCAGCCATGGGAAACACCTCCGTGTGTGCGACGCCGTGTGTGTACGGCGTACTCTGGATGTACAACGTACACACGGTCGCGTACATCGTCCACCACTTCTATACGGCGTACGCGGCCGGTACGCTGTACACAGCACCGCCCGGAGGAAGGAACCCACGCGATGCCCTCCCAGGAGCGACGGGTACGGACCGAGGACCAGGAGCACGTCTCCGTGTGGGAACGCCTCGGACGCCCGGCACCCGCCCCCCGCACCACCCTCACCCCCCGACGGATCGCCCGAGCCGCGGTCGGCATCGCCGACGCCGAAGGGCTGGACGCGGTCACCATGCGCCGCCTGGCCACCGAACTCGGCGTCGCCCCCATGGCCGCGTACCGCTATGTGACGGGCAAGGACGAACTCATCGAGCTGATGGTCGACTTCGTCTACGGCGAGCTGGAGCTGCCGGACGGCTCCGAGGGCTGGCGCACCACCATGCGCACGCTCGCTCTGCGCATCAGGGAGGTCCTCCTGCGGCACTCCTGGGTCACCCGGGCCACCTGGTGCGCCCCGACCCCGAGCCAGCTGGCCGTACCCGAGTCCGCCCTGGCCGCGCTCGACGGCCTCGGGCTGGACGCGGACACGGCGATGGCGGTCTACAGCACCGTCACCGCGTACGTGCACGGCGCGGTCGACTCGGAGGTCGGCCTGACCCAGCTGCTGCGGGTGCGCGGCTGGTCCAGCCGCGAGGAGGCCCGGTCCGGACTGGCCTCGCAGATGGCCTGGCTGTTGAGCACCGGCAGCTTCCCGATGTACGAGCGCTACATCGGCGAGGCCGACCGCAAGGACGACCTGCTGTGGCAGTTCGAGACCGGCCTGGACTGCGTCCTCGACGGCATCTCCGCCCGCCTGGAGATCTGAGGACATCTCCCGAACAGGTCACTCGGAAAAACAGCAGGCCCGCTACAGATGATGTACATGTAGCGGGCCTTGGCTTGTCCGTTCCGGAACTCCGAAACAGGTTCGCCTCACTTCTACGGCGGTGGGGGAACACTCTGAGGAGGGCGGCCGGTTCCTCGACGCCGAGAGCCGGTATCTGCTCGTCGAGGCCGACGAGCGGGACGCCCGCTCGACCCGCCGCCCGGCTCCGCCCGGGTCACCCCCGACCAGCTGACCTGGCTGGTCCGGCACGGCCACTACCTGAATGTGCAGGCCCGTACGCCGCCGGCTTGCCTCGACGCCGACCGGGCGGCCGCCCGATGAGCGCGCCGGTGCGTATCGGGGTGCTCGGCTGTGCGGACCGCCTGCACCGCGTCGTCGTCGAACAGCTCCGCGTACGGCCCTGATGGAGAACGTGATGTTCGTCCATCATCCCCGGCACGCGAAGGGCGGATCACGGTGGACCGGGCGTTCACCCCGCCGGCCGGCTTCGTGCCCCTGATCGGTCTGCACACGGGCATCACCACGGAGGAGATCCGGCTGGAACCCGCCGACCAGGTCGCGGCGACGGTCGGCGCCTTCGTCACCGCGGTCCGCGCCGGGTCCGCGCCCCGCACGGACACCCTGCGGCAGGCCGTCCTGCCGGACGCCGTCCGCCGCCGGTCCGCATGACGGAACTCACGCTGGGACGGGGCCGGTCGGCCCCCGAAAGGGACGCGGCCAGGAGATACCCATATCGGGGACAAGTGGCCAGATTCCCCACGAGGTTTAGGAAAAGTTAAGTAAACAATACCGCCGGGAGGTTGCGGAAAGCCACGCGGGCCATTGACGAGCGTCATGAAAGAAGCCATCTTCATCGCGAGAAGAAGCTCGTTCGATGAACCGCGAAAGCTGGGATGCCCATGCGAAAAATCCGGCACCGACTCACTTCCGCCCTGGCCGCCGCGGCCGCCCTTGCGACACTGTTCGCCTGGTCGGCGACACAATCCGCGGAGGCGTTCCCCGCGTCTTCCAAGCAGACTGTGCTGAACTATCTGCGCTCCGTTTCCGGAAACCACATCATTTCCGGCCAGCACAACAAGGAGCCCGCCTCGTCGCCCGGGCAGTACACACAGCAGGTCAAGGACGTCACCGGGCAGTATCCCGGTCTGTGGGGCGGGGACCTGATGTTCGCCGCCGCCGACGTGGCCAACCGCCAGCGGGTGGTGGACCAGGCGAAGACGGAGTGGGCGAACGGCTCGCTGGTCGCCCTGACCTGGCATGTCTGCCCGCCGACCGGCGGTAGCACCTGCGCGTTCGAGGGCGGCGTGAAGTCGAACATATCGGCTGCGCAGTTCTCGCAGATCATCACCGACGGCACTGCGCTGAACACCGCGTGGAAGCGGCGCCTCGACGAGGCCGTCCCCTATCTCCAGCAATTGAAGAACGCGGGCGTTCCCGTCCTCTTCCGCCCGCTCCATGAGATGAACGAATCATGGAACTGGTGGGGAAACCGGCCCGGAGCGAACGGCAGTGCGCGCCTCTACCAGATCACTCGGGACTACCTCGCCGGAACCAAAGGGCTGGACAATCTGATCTGGGTCTGGAACGTACAGGACAACCCGGCCGGCGGCTGGAGCAATTACTACCCCGGCGACCATTACGTGGATGTCGTCTCGCTGGACGTCTGGTACAAGAATCACCCCAGTTCCGCCGACTACCAGCAGATGCGGAGCATCGCGGGGACGAAGCCCATGGCCCTCGCGGAAATGGGCAAGATGCCGACCGCTTCGCTGCTGGAGAGCCAGCCCCAGTGGGCCTGGTTCATGATGTGGTCCGAGCAGTTGCGCGGGAACAACACCAACGCCGAGATCCAGGCGGCGTACTTCCACTCCCGCGTACTGAACCAGGGCGAGATCACCCTTCCCTCCTCCTCCGGCGGAGGCACCGGATCCAGCACCGGAGCCATCACCGGGTTCGGCTCGAAGTGCGTGGACGTCCGGGCCTCCGGCACCGCCAACGGCACCGCCGTGCAGCTGTACACGTGCGCGACCGGTGTCGCCCAGACCTGGACCGCGCCGGGCGACGGCACACTGCGCAACCCCGGCTCCGGAAGGTGCCTGGATGTCTCCGGCGCCGGCACGGCGAACGGCACCCCCGTCCAGATCTGGGACTGCAACGGGTCCGGCGCCCAGCAGTGGCAGTACGACAGCTCCACGCGGGCTCTGCGCAACCCCGCGTCGGGTCGCTGCCTGGACGTCACCGGCAACACGTCCGCCGACGGCACCCGGCTCCAGATCTGGGACTGCACCGGCGGTGCCAACCAGCAGTGGTCGCTGCCCTCCTGATCCCGCCGGTCCCCGCCCGGTCACAGCCAGCCGCGTAGACCGGCGAGGAAGCCGGCCGGGTCGTCACGGTGGACGGTGTGCCCCGCACCGTCCACCGTGCGCACCTGCCAGCCACAGCGGCGCAGGGTCGCGGCCTCGGCCGGCGGTACCCGCTCACTCGGATCGGCGAGCAGGACGAGCGAGGGGACGGCCGGGGCGGTGTCCGGCAGGCCGGGCAAGTGCAGGAGGGCCTCGACGGACTCCGGGTCCCAGGTGGCGAGGGCTCGCTGCTCGTCCGTGATGTCGTCGTGGTGCCAGCGGGGGTGTGCGGCACGCAGCTCCCGCCAGGTGGCGTGCTTGACGGCGCGCAGGGCGTCCAGGTCCCGGGGCCGGCGCAGCCACGCGGGGTCGCAGTGGACGGCGCGGGCGCAGCGCAGACCGGGAACGGCGAGCAGCAGGGCGGCCGATCCCAGCGAGTGGGCGATGGCGAGGTCGGGGGCCGGGGGCAGGGTGTCGAGCAGGTCGGCGGCCAGCGTGGCGGGGGTGTACGGGTCAGAGGTGTACGTGTCGGTGGCGCCGCTCGCGCCGTGGCCGCGCAGGTCGACGGCGACGACCCGGTAACCGTGCTCGGCGATGGCCGGGGCGACACGGCGCCAGGTGCGGGAGTCCGTCATGATGCCGTGCACCAGGACGGCCGTGCGCGGTCCGTCGCCCCAGACCCGCGTCGCGAGCCTCATGAGGCGGCGCCGAGGGGCACCCGGGCGCGATAGAGCACCGCTCCCGTACCGGTCGCCACCACTGTGCAGGGGCACCCGGCCGGTACGAACGCGGCGGCGCCGGGACGGAGGGCCGGACCGGGCGTCAGACACACCTCGCCGGCGAGGCAGAGCAGCACTTGGGGACCGGGTTCGGTCAGGCGCACGGCTTCGGCGCCCGCCTCCACGTCCACGCGCGAGAGGGCGAACTCCGCGGCGGGTGACCGGTACTGCCTCTCGCCCTGTACGCCGGTGGGCGTGGGCCGTATCACGGACGGCCGCCCGGGGGTGAGGTCGACGATGTCGGCCAGCAGGGCGGTGTCGACGTGTTTGTCGGTCAGGCCGCAGCGCAGCACGTTGTCGGAGTTGGCCATGATCTCCGCTCCTGTCCCCCGCAGGTAGGCGTGCGGCACACCCGCCCCCAGGTACAGGGCCTCGCCCGCGTCGAGGCGGACATGGTTGAGCAGCAGAGCCGCGAGCAGCCCGGGGTCACCGGGGAAGTCGTCCGCCACCGCGGCGTACGCGGCGGCGGTGGTGCGCCAGGGGTTCCGGGACGCGGCCAGCCGGCGCAGGGCGGTGGACACGGCGTGCACCAGGCGCTCCGGGGCGTCGAGGGCCGCGCGGAGCGTGTGCCCGAGGGCTTCCACCGGCGGCCGCGAGCGCAGCAGGGCGGCCCGGTTCCGGAGTTCGGGCACCGACAGGGCATCGAGCAGGTCGGCTGTGCGGGCCGGGTCGCGGAAGCCGCAGAGCGCCTCGAACGAACCCAGGGCGCAGAGCAGTTCCGGCTTGTGGTTGCGGTCCTTGAAGGTGCGGTGCGGGGCGTCGAGCGGTACCCCGGCCGCCTCCTCGCGGTCGTGGCCGGCCCGCGCCTGCTCACGCGTGGGATGCACCTGCACCGACAGCGCCCGGTCGGCCGCCAGCAGCTTGAGCAGGAAGGGGAGTTCGGGTCCGTGGGCCGCCAGGCTCTCCGTCCCCAGCTCACCGGCGGGGTCCGCGGCGATCACGGTGGCCAGGTCCGGGGCGCCGGGCCGGCCGGAGAGGACCGACGGCGCGGCACGGTGCGCGCCGAACCACAGCTCGGCCTGCGGTGCGCCGTCGGGCCGCTGCCCGAGGAGGGCGGGCAGCGCGGTGCGTGACCCCCAGGAGTAGGTGCGTAGGGCGGGAGTCATGAGAGAGGGTGCGTTCATCGGGCGGCACTCCGGGGAGCGAGGGTGAGGAAGCGGGAGGAAGGGCAAGGTAGGGCGAGGAAGGGATGCGCCGCCCTCGTCGGGCGAGGGCGGCGCAGGCGACGCAGGTCGACGGGACGGTGGCTCGCCGTCAGCCGGCGGTGTCCCGCGGGGGCGCGCTGCTGCCGCGGGGCGTCAGCACGGGGGTCGCGACCGGGCCGGACGAGGGATTGCGGCGGTGGACGACGTCGAACAGCCGCCGGGTCACATCCGCACCGAAGCCGAACACGTCATGACTCATGGCGGACAGCGTCGGGTGTGTGAGCTGGCACAGCTGCGAGTCGTCCCACGCGATCAGGCTGACGTCCCGCGGCACGCTCAGCCCCATCTCGGCGGCGACCGACAGCCCCGCGACCGCCATGATGTCGTTGTCGTAGACGATCGCCGTGGGACGCTGCGGGGAGGCGAGCAGCGAGCGGGTGGCCCGGGCGCCCTGCTCGCCGGAGTAGTCGGTGGTGACGCTGCGGGCCTGGTCCAGCCCGAGTTCCGCCACGATCGCGTCGAGCGCGGCGGTACGGATCATGGTGTGGCCGAGCGCCGCGTGGCCGCCCACCCGGGCGATCCGCCGGTGCCCGAGGGCGGCGAGATAGCGCACCGCCTCGTGCACGGCGGCCTCGTCGTCGGTCCACACGGAGGTGAACCCGCCGGTCAGGGACGGATGGCCGACCGCGACGGCCGGCAGCCCGATCGCCGCCAGTTCGGTGACCCGGGGATCGTCCCGCTGGATGTCGACCAGGATCGAACCCGCGATCCGCCGGGCCTGCCACCACGCGCGGTGGACGGCGATCTCCTGCGCGGTGTCCCGTACGAGGTGCAGCAGCAGCGAGCACCCGTGCTCCTCCAGGACGGACTCGACCCCGGAGATGAACTCCATGTAGAAGGGCTCGAGTCCGAGCTGCCGCGCGGGGCGGGCGACGACCAGGCCGACGGTGTCCGCGGCGCCGGTCGCCGAGCCGGACAGCTTCTTCGCGGCCTGGTTCGGCACCCAGCCCAGCTCGGCGACCGCCGCCATGACGCGTTCCCGCGTGGCCTCCGAGACACCGGGGCGGTTGTTGAAGGCCAGGGACACCGCTCCTCGGGACACCCCGGCCAGGGCCGCCACGTCCTTGATCGTGACGCGCCCCGGCCGGCGTGCGCGGGGCTCACCCACGCACGGCTCCGCCGCCGTTGACGCCGCCGTTGACACCGCCGTCGACGCAGAACAGCGCCGCTCGGGCGGCCTCGGCGTCGGGCCGGGCCCAGCCGGTGACCCGCCAGGTGGCGCTCTCGCCGGGCAGCAGGGTCACGCGCCCGTGGTCGGTGCGGGCGTCCGCGTCCAGGCGGTCGGCCTGGAGGAGGAGGTCGCGTACGAGGCCGGTGGCGGTGACCGTGACCGTCGCGCCGCCCTCACCGTCGTCCTCGCCGTCGTTTCCGGTCACGCGGACGTCGTACGCGGCGGCCGGGTAGGCGAACTCACGGTCCGCGCAGGCGAAGTGCACGGCCCGCAGTTCCTCCGCGTCGGCCACCAGGAACTCCCGCCGCACATCACCGAACGCCGTGACCGCGTCCGGGAGCCGCTCCAGTGCCACACTGCGCCCCTCGGCCTTGAGCGCCACCTCGGCGCGGGCCAGCACCGTGCCGTCCGCGTCGACCCGACGGACGGTGACGGTGGTCTCCCAGGTCCCGGCGGACTGGTTGCAGCCCGCGAGCACCAGGTCGCCGTCTCGCTCCTGAAGGGTCAGCAGCCGGTCGGCGTACAGACGCCGCATCTCGAAGTAGAGGGGCTTGAGCCGGGCGTCGCCGTCGATCGCCGCCCAGGACGTGACTGGCCAGCAGTCGTTGAGCTGCCAGATCACCGTGCCGGCGCAGCGCGGCCAGTGGGAGCGCCAGTGCTCGACGCCGGTGGCCACGGCACGGGCCTGGTTGAGCTGGGTGAGGTAGTGCCAGGTGTCGAAGTCGGCGGGCGCCGCGAAGTGCGGGGCGAGACCGCGGTTCAGCTTGCCGTTGCCGTCCTCCGCCTTCTGGTGGTGCAGCATGCCGGGCGAGTCGGCGGTCAGCGGACGCTCGGACAGGGCTCGTTCGAGGGTGGCGAGCGCGGGCGGGGCCTGCCAGCCGAACTCGGCGACGAAGCGCGGCACCGTGGCGAGGTAGTCGCTGTAGTCGCGGCGGTTCCACACCTCCCAGGAGTGCGCGGTGCCGTGGTCGGGGTCGTTCGGGGTGTGGTCCCAGGACCCGGACCACGGGCTGCCCGCCCAGTACGGGCGGGTCGGGTCCGTCTGGGCGACCACGCGGGGCAGCAGGCCCAGGTAGTAGCCCTCGCCCCAGGAGTCACCTGCGAGGGCCTGCTCCCAGTCCCAGTCGGCGAAGCCCCACAGGTTCTCGTTGTTGCCGTTCCACAGGACCAGCGACGGGTGGGGCATCAGCCGGGCCACGTTCTCCCGCGCCTCGGCCTCGATCTCCGAGCGCAGCGGCTGCTCCTCCGGGTAGGCGGCGCAGGCGAACAGGAAGTCCTGCCACACCATCAGGCCCAGTTCGTCGCAGACGTCGTAGAAGGCCCGGTCCTCGTAGATGCCGCCGCCCCACACCCGCACCAGGTCGACGCCCGCCTCGGCGGCCTGGGTGAGCCGGGCGCGGTAGCGGTCGGGGGTGACCCGGGCAGGGAAGACGTCGTCGGGGATCCAGTTCACGCCCCGGGCGAAGAGGGGAGTGCCGTTGACGACGAGGGTGAACGCGCTGCCATGCTCGTCGGCGGAGGTGTCGAGCTCGATCGTGCGGAAACCGACGCGGCGCTCCCAGGTGTCGAGGACCCGGCCGCCGTCCTCCTCGTCGCTCAGGACGACCGTGCACCCGTACAACGGCTGGTCGCCGTAGCCGCGCGGCCACCACAGCTCCGCGTCCGGGACCCGGACGGTCGTCGTGGCGGTGGCCGCCCCGGGTGCGACGGTGACCTCCGCGGACGCGTCACCGACGGTGGCCACCAGCCGCAGGGGCCGGTCCTCGCCGGTCACCGTACGGTCCAGGTCGACGGCGATCTCGACGAGGCCGGTCCCGTCGGGGGCGACGGTGACCTGGGGACGGACGCCGGCCAGCCGGGCGGTGGACCACTGCTCGATCCGCGCCTCGCGCCACACACCGGCCGTCACCAGCGTCGGACCCCAGTCCCAGCCGAACGAGCAGGCCGTCTTGCGGACGAAGTTGAAGGGCTCGGGGTAGGAGTTGGGCCGCTCCCCCAGGGCCGCCCGGACCGCCTCCGCCTCGGTGTAGGCGGAGGTGAAGGCGACCTCCAGCGACGCCGGTCCGTCCGTCAGGAGTTCGGTGACGTCGAACCGGTAGGACCGGTGCATGTTGCGCGTACGGCCCAGCTGCCGCCCGGCGACATGAACGGCGGCGACCGTGTCCAGTCCGTCGAAGACGAGCTCGGCACGCTCGAAGGCGCCGTCCCGCCGGGGCAGTTCGGTCGCGTACGTCCAGTCGGCCCGGCCCACCCAGGCGACCTCTGTCTCGTTGCGGTCGAGGTACGGGTCGGCCAGCAGGCCCGCCGTCATCAGGTCGGTGTGGACGCAGCCGGGCACCTGGGCCGGGACGGCGGTCCCGGTGAGCTGCGGGGGCGCCTCCTCGGGGGTGTGACGGTCGGTGTTCAGGCGCAGCGTCCAACCCTGGGTGAGCGGGGTGCGGACCTTCATGCGGACTCCTTGTGAGACGTGGTGCACGTGGTGCGGGGCGCGGTGGGCGGGTGGGCCACTCGGCGGAAAGGGGCGAGTCGTTCGCCGGAACGGGCCTGTCACTTGGTGGAACCGGCCGCGAAACCGCTGTAGATGAAGCGCTGCAGCGCCAGGAAGACGATCAGGGTCGGCACGATCACCAGGATCGTCCCGGCGCAGATGGTCTCCCAGTGGGCGCCGAAGGGTCCCTTGAACCGGAACAGGGCGGTGGAGATGGTGCCGAGTTCGGGGTCGGGCATGTAGAGGAAGGGCACGTAGAAGTCGTTGTAGATGGCGATGCCCTTGACGATGACGACGGTGGCGACGGCCGGCCGCAGCATCGGGAGGATGATCTTCCAGTAGATCGTCCAGGAGTTGGCGCCGTCGATGCGCGCCGCCTCGTCCAGGGAGGTCGGGATGGACCGGATGAACTGCAGGAAGATGTAGATCGAGACGATGTCCGTGCCCGTGTAGAGCAGGATCGGCGCCCAGTGGGTGTTGAAGGCGCCCAGTTCGTCGATCACCTGGAACGTGGCGACCTGGGTGGTGACGCTGGGCACCAGGGTCGCCAGCAGGAAGCCGCCCATCACCAGCTTCTTGGCGCGGAACCGGAAGCGGTCGATGGCGTAGGCGCTCATCGAGCCGATCAGTACGGTCCCGGCGGTGGAGACCACGAGGATCAGCATCGTGTTGCCGAAGGCCGTCAGCATCGCGCCCTGTTCGAAGGCGGTGCCGTAGTTGGCGAAGTTGAACCAGTCGCCGGGCAGGGACAGCGGTCCGCCGTTCGCCACCTCCGACTCGGTCTTGAGCGAGGTCAGCAGGACGACGACGAGGGGTACGACGACCACGGCCGAGGCCAGCAGCAGGGACAGGTACTTGAGGGTGACGGCGGTCCGGGAGAGCACGCCGCGGTCGGCGCGGCGGAGCCGGGGCCGGGGCCGGACGGGGACGTGGGTGTCGGTGGTCGTGGTCACGAGAGCTCCACCCTCTCCTCGGGGATCAGCCTGCGCTGCACCCAGGTGATCAGCACGATCAGGATCAGCAGGACGACGGCGGAGGCCGAGGCCAGGCCGACCTTGTCGAACTGGAAGGCGAGTTTGACCGTCTGGATGACGAACGTCTCGGTGCCGTTGGCGCCGCCGGTCATGATGTACGGGATCTCGAAGACGGCCAGCGATCCCGACACCGCGAGGATGAAGCTCAGGCTGATGACGGGCTTGATGCCGGGCACGATGATGTGCCGGAACTGCTGCCAGCGGTTGGCCCCGTCCAGCGCCGCGGCCTCGTACAGGTGCGGCGGGATGGACTGGATCGCGCCGAGGAACAGCACCATGTTCAGGCCCATGAAGCGCCACACCGACACCCCCGCGAGGGAGGGGTTGGCCAGGTCCGGGTCGCCCAGCCACAGGTGCTCGCCCTCCACTCCGAACAGGCGCAGCAGCGTGTCGAGGGTGCCGTCGGGCTGGAAGAAGTACAGGAAGACGAAGCCGACGGCCACCCCGTTGATCAGGTAGGGGAAGAACAGCAGGCCCTTGAACAGGTTGCGGAACCGGGTGTTGAAGCTGAGGACCGTCGCGAAGTACAGGGCGAGCGCGATCTGTACGAACGAGGCCGCCAGGTAGAAGCCGCTGACGAGGAACACCTCGAACCGCGCGGGCCGCGTCACCAGGTCGGTGTAGTTCTCACCGCCCACGTAGGAGCGGGTGGGGCTGATGCCGTCCCAGTCGGTGAGGCTGTAGCCGATCATGTCGGCCACCGGGATGTACGTGAACATCACCAGCAGCGTCAGCGGTGCGGCCAGGAACAGCCAGGGGGTCAGGGCGGCGGTGCGGCGGCGCCTGCCGGCGGGCGGCCGGCCTGCGGCGGACTCGGGAGGGGAGCCGCCTCGCCGGCCGGCGGCCGGCTGTGCGGCGCGGGTCTTCTGGGCAGAGGTCATCTCATGGTTCCTCGAAGTGGGGTCCCGGGCGGGTGGCGGACGGACGTAGGACGGGCGTCAGGAGGGCACCCTGCGAAGCGGCGGCACGGTGGTCGGTGCTGTGGTGGGCGCAGTGGTCGCAACCCGTGCGCAGTCACGGTGCGGCCGTGGGCACGTCGACCTTGTTCGCGGCGGCACCTCTGAGCACCCTGATCACAGCGGCACCGTGCCGCGGCGCCGTCAGCCGCCGAGGGTCTGCCGAGCCTCGGCCCACTTGCCGTTCAGCTCGGCGAAGTAGCTGTCCATGTCCCCGTCGGCCGCGCCGCGGGCGACGTCCACCAGCTTCTGCCGGTACTGCTGCGAGGTGATGCCGATCTCGGACGCCTTGTCGATGCCGTCGATCTCGGCCTTGTTCCTCTGGTGCTGCGGGATCAGCGTGACATCGTTGTCGGAGAACGCTTCGAGCGTGTCGGGCAGCGGGGCGCCCTTCACCGAGGAGATGGAACCCTCGGCCGCCGACTGGCCGGACTTGGTGATGTACCAGTCGATCCACGCACGGGCGGCGGCCTTCTTGTCGGAGTGGGTATTGACCGCGTACTGGTAGTCGGGCCGCAGCACCGAGCAGAACTTCCCGTCCTTCTGACCGGGGAACGGCATGAACCCGAGGTCGTCCGGGTTCTCGCCGGCCGCCTCCGCCGCGGCCCGCGTCTGGGAGATCGCCCAGGAGCCCAGCCACATCGAGGCGACCTTGCCGGTCCCGATCTGCGACTTGGAGTCCTCCCAGTTGGTCGTGGTCGGGTCCGGCTCGGCGAGTTCCCTGTCGACGATCGTGTACAGGAGCTTGTCGATCGCGTACAGGTCCGAGCCCTCGCTCCAGGGCTTCTCGGTCGTCGCCAGCGAGTCGTAGGCGCCGGGGTCGCACTCGGGCGAGCCGATGCCGTTCGTCCAGTTGGTGAGCGGCCAGCCGTCCTTGTAGTTCGTGTAGTACGGAACGGCGTCGGTCTTCGACTTGATCGTCTCCAGGTCGGCGACGAACTCCTCGGGGGTGGCGGGCCAGTCGGTGATGCCGGCCTTCGCCCAGACCGCCTTGTTGTAGACGAACCCGTTGGCCACGCCGATGTTGGACAGGCCGTACACCTTGCCGTCCACGGTGGCGTGGTCGGTGTAGTCGAACTTCTTGGACAGTTCGCCGGCCTCGCCCAGCGGGGCGAAGAAGTTCGGGTACTGCTCGATGGAGAGGGAGTTGGGGATCAGCAGGACGTCACCGTAGTTCTCGGTGTTCATCCGGATCTTGGTCTCGCCCTCGTAGTCGGTCAGGCCCTCGAACTTGACCTTCACGCGCGGATAGACCTTGCCGAACTCATCGGCGTACTTCTTCAGCGTGCCGTCGGATATCTGGTCCGTCCGGTTGGTCAGCACCGTGATCTCGCCCGACACCTTCGCCGGGTCGCTCGGCGGAGCGGCGACCTCGCCACGCTCGCCCTCGCTCTGCCCGCTACAGGCCGTGGCCGCAACCATGGTCGCGGCCACGAGGACCACCCATTTTCTCCGCATCCCCGCCACCTCTCGCTCCACATCTTCCGGTGTCAAGCCGATGTCAAGCCGATATCGAGCCGAGGGGTGCCGCGTCGGCTCCCGCCCTCCCGGCCTGACGAGCGCTCAACGTAGACGTAACTTCGCGGCCATGTCCATAGACCGGTCCACTTTGATTTCCCGCATTTTCAGGGCCCTGATCAGGCGTTTTACTAAACATTGACTAAATGGAAGCGAGGTTCGGCGCGTCGTTCCAGTTGAGGGCGACAAAGCCTGGACAACGTTGTCGGGAGATGGTCGGATGCGATGCCGTCCTGTCCGAGTTCGCGCCCACCATCCATCGAAGGACCATCACCATGAGTAGTCACCAGGTCGCTGCCCCGCGCCCGGGCGATGTCCTGACCGCCGCCCTCGACATCGGCGGAACGAAGATCGCGGGGGCGCTGGTCGCCCCGGACGGCACCCTGGTCCACCACACGCGCCGCGCCACCCCCGCGCGGGAATCCGCCGGCACACTCCTCGGCGCCGTGCACGAGGTGCTGGACGCCCTGGCCACTCACCCGCGGTGGGACCACGTCCGCGCGCTGGGCATCGGCAGTGCCGGCCCGGTCGACCTGACGCACGGAACCGTCAGCCCCGTCAACATCCCTGCCTGGCGCGACTTCCCACTGACCGAGTCCGTCGGCGCGCATCCTGCTGTCGCCGCCGTCGCCGCTGTCGCGCAGAAGCACGTGGTACTGGCGGGCGACGCCGTGGCGATGGCCGCTGCCGAGCACCGCCACGGTGCCGCACGCGGCCACGCGAACGCGCTCTGCCTGGTGGTGTCCACGGGCGTGGGAGCCGGTCTGATACTCAACGGCAAGGTGCACCACGGCATCACGGGCAACGCCGGTCATCTCGGGCACATCAGCGTCGACTTCGACGGCGAACCCTGCCCGTGCGGCGCCGACGGCTGTCTGGAGGGCATCGCCAGCGGCACGGCCATCACCCGCCATGCGCTCGCCCTCGGCTGGCGGCCGCCCCGGACGGCGGACGCGGCGGCGGACGCGGCGACGGTCGCCGCGGCGGCGCGGTCCGGCGACCCGGCGGCGCTCGCGGCGTTCGACCGCGCGGCCCGCGCCCTGGCCGCCGGTATCGCCGCCACGGCGGCGCTGGTCGAGATCGACGTCGCCGTGGTCGGCGGCGGTGTCGCCCAGTCCGGCGAGGTGCTCTTCGGCCCGCTCGGCCACCACCTGCGGCGCTACGCGGCCATGCCGTTCCTGCGCCGTCTACGGGTCGTACCGGCCGCGTTGGGGCCCGACGCCGGCCTGGTCGGCGCAGCGGTTCTGGCGGCGGAGACGGCAGCACCAGCCACCGTGCCCGTGCCCGTACACGTACCCGTCGCCGGAAGCCGGTGAGACATCTGAGGAAGGAGTCCATCCGGGCCGGCGTCGTGTGCGTCAGGTGACGGCCCGGCGGAAGACCTGCCGGGAACCGCCTTCCGGCCCCGGGCCGACGACCTCGGCGGGGACGAAGCCGAGGCGCTCATAGAACACGCGTGCGCCGCTGACGGAAGCACCGGGGTGGTCGGCCCCGAAGGTGACCACCTCGATACCGGCCGGGCTCCGCACCCACCTGCGCATCGCCTCCGCCATCAGCGCGCGGCCGACGCCCCTACCCCGCGCCTGCTCCGACACGACGAGCCAGTGGACGTGATACGTCGGCGCCTTCGTCCCGAACAGCAACCCGCCGAGGAGATCCGGCTCCGCGGAAGCAGCGACGAGCGCCGTGGAGCGACGTATGTGCCGGCGCACCGCGTCATGGAAGCCGGTGTCCTCGACCATCGGGCCGAACCAGTGCTCGACCTGGGCGGCCAGGCCGAGGAAGCCTGGGAAATCCTGCTCTTTCGCGAGTCTGACGATCATCCGGGCAGTCTGACAGGAACGAGAAGCGCGGCAGCGGACGGGCGGGGACGGGCATGGTGACCGGACGGCTCCAGCCTGCTACGGCGGTTGCTGTACGGCCGGCTGCCACGGCAGTCGCTGTGCAGCCGGTCAGGACCGCCCCCTCCCCCGGCCTGCGGGGCCGGTCTTCTCAGCCGGGGACGGTCCGGAACCGCTGCCGGTACTCGGTCGGTGTCGTGTCGAGCCTGCGGCGGAAAGCCCGGACAAGGGTGTCGACGGTGCCGAATCCGCACGTGGACGCCACTCGTTCGAGGGTGGCATCGGTGGATTCGAGCTGGTTGCGTGCCATCTCGACGCGGACCGACTCGACATAGGCATACGGGGTCATGCCGAGTTCGGTCTTGAAGATCCGGGTCAGCTGCCGGTCGCTGACGTGGGCGCGTGCGGCGAGGTCGGCGACGGTGAGCGGTTCGCCGATGGAGCGCATGATGTGGTGGCGGAGGTCCTCGATGCGCCGTGTCGTGGAGACCTGGGCGAGGGGAACGCTGAACTGGCTCTGTCCACCGGGCCGTTTGAGATACATCACGAGTTGCCGGGCGACCCGCAGCGCGACGGCCTCGCCGAGGTCGTCGGCGATGAGGGCGAGTGAGAGATCGAGGCAGGCGCTGATCCCCGCGCCGGTCCACACATCGCCTGCGCGGATGAAGATCGGATCGGCGTCGACCTCGACCGCCGGATGGTCGGCCGCGAGCTGCTGCGCGGTCGACCAATGGGTGGTGGCGCGCTTGCCGTCGAGCAGTCCGGCGGCCGCGAGGATGTGCGCTCCGACGCAGACGGACGTGATCCTGCGCGTACGGCCGGCGAGTTGCCTCACCCGCCGCACCACGGCGGGATCGGTGAGCGGACGGACGCGGCGCCGGCTGTCGACCTCGACCGAGCCGGGTACGACGAGGGTGTCGATGCTCTTCGTGGAGAGAGCTTCGAAAGTGGTGTCGGGGAGGATGCGGACCCCGGCGGCGGTGGTGACCGGGTCCATGGTCTCGGCGGCGAGGACCACGTCGTAGCCGGCCGCTTCGTCCGTCTCGCGCCGGGCGAGGGAGAACACTTCGGGTGGTCCGGTGACGTCGAGCAGGTCGACGCCTGCGAAGAGGACGATGACGATCAGTCGTCGGACGGCGTTCACAAACCCCCCACGGTCGGCGACAGCGATGTCCGACGGCGATGTCGGTTTCTGCATGTTAGACGACATTGCCGACACACTGTGGTGGGCCATAGCGTCGTAGGCGCAGGTCACCGCACCGGTGGGCTGCTTCTCCAACACCCAACACCCAACACCCGACCCGCAGGCGGTGCCCCATGCCCAGAACGACCTTGCGCCGGCTCAACGGCCTCGACGACACGCCCGCACGGCTCTCCGATGCGACGCTGGTCCTCATCGACTACCAGAACACCTACACGACCGGCGTGATGGAACTGGACGGCTGGCAGGCCGCGCTCGACGCCGCCGCCCGGCTGCTGGCACGGGCCCGCCAGGCCGGCACGAAGGTCGTCCACGTCGTCAACGACGGCGGCGAGGGCACCCCTTACGACATCCGGGCCGAGATCGGCGCCATCCACCCGAGTGTCGCGCCGGTCGACGGCGAGCCCGTCGTCGTCAAGCAGTTCCCGAACGCCTTCCTCGGTACGGACCTGGACCGGCACGTCGACGCCGCGGGCAGGAACGACCTCGTCATCGCCGGGTTTATGACGCACATGTGTGTGGCGTTCACCGCCCAGGGCGCCTTCCTGCGGGGCAACCGCCCCACTGTCGTGGCCGATGCCTGTGCCACCCGTTCGCTGCCCGTCACGGGCGTCGAACTGGACGCCGGCCAGGTGCACCACAGCGCCCTCGCCACCATCGCCGACCTGTACGGGGTCGTCGTCCCGTCGGAGAAGGACATCGTCGGGTGACGCTCCCCCGCCTCCTGGGCGGGGGACACCGGGAACGCGCCCGCAGAGGGCAGGAACTCCCGCCGCCCGACGGCGGTTCGGTCAGCTGACGCGGTTCTTCCGGCGGGGCGGCAGGTAGGTGGTGCGGCTCGGCCGTAGCCCCAGCCGCACCTGCGTCTCGAGCCAGGTGAGCGCGGCAGCGGTGGGATCGACGACAGGGACGAAGGGGCCTTGCCGGGCCAGCCGTTCCTGGAGGGCGGCGGCGACGCCGAGCATGCCGGTGCAGCCGAGCACGATCACGTCGGCCTCCCGCGCGGTGACGGCGGCGCGGGCCTGCTCGGTCAGGGCGTCCAGCAGGTCTGCCCCGCCCGTCCCTCCCGGTCCCGCACCTGCGCCGACCGCCCCGGCACGCAGGTGCAGGACCGGGATGCCGACGGTGCGGATCGTGCCGATCCGCCCGGCCAGCCCGTAGCGGCGGACGAGGCCGTGCAGCAGGGGCACCATGTCGGGCAGCACGGTGATCACGCCCGTCCGCTCGCCCAGCGCCAGCGAGGTGAGCACGGCGGGCTCGAAGCCGCCGACCACCGGGATGTCCACGATCTCCCGGGCGGCGTGCACGGCCGGGTCGCTGAAACAGCTGACGAAGACGGCGTCGGCGCCGCCGTCCGAGGCCTCCCGGACGGCCTCCAGGACGCCGGGCCCGGCCAGCGCCATATCGTATTCGGACTCGATGGACTCGGTACCCCGGGCGATACGGCGGACCTCCACCTCGGTACCGGAGGAGACCCAGGAACCGGCGTCCGCGCGGACCTCATCCGTCAACGCGTCGGTGATGACGGGCACCACAACGGTGAGCTTCACAGCGCCTCCAGCATGCCGGGGAGGGCGTTCCTTCCAGGCTGCGCGCGGAGACCGCACCGCCACAAGGTGCCCGGCTGCCCGGTCCTGTTGGGCCGGATGCACGATGACCGGCCGGACCGCCCGCCCTACCCTTCCCGTAACCGCCCTCGAAGCCTCTCTCCCGTTGGAGTTGCCATGGCGGTCTCCGCAGGCCATGACGCCCACGCTCGCGTCCCGGGGTGCTTCCCGGCCCGTACCTGGCGCCCCGGCCTGGACGCGATCCGCGACAGGCGCCCCACACCTCGCGACCCGCGCACCGCGCCGCCGGCGTCCTGCCCGGCAGCGCGCCCACCCGGGTGCCGGTCTCGCTCGTGGTGTGGGCGGCCGCCGTGCTCGTGGGCAGGCATGCCGTTGAAGGTCTGCCGTCGGTCGACCGGGGGCCTGCCATCGGTCGACCTGGTGGCCGCGGCCTTCGTTCCGTACCTGGTGGCCGCGCAGTTCGGCCGCCGTGGGCGGGGTCGGCACCGCCCCGCCCCGGCGGCCGACCGGCCGGGAGAACACGGGAAAGGACACCCCATGCTCCGACTGGGCATCGACGTGGGCGGTACCAACACGGACGCCGTCCTGATCGACGGCGATCGGGTGCTGGGTGCCGCGAAGGCCGCCACCACGGCCGACGTCTCCGGCGGCATCGTCACCGCGATCGGCGACCTCAGGCAGGCCACGGGCTTCGACCCGGCGACCGTGACCGCGGTGATGATCGGCACCACACACTTCACCAACGCGCTGGTGGAGGGCGAGCGCCTGGCACGGACCGCCGCCATCCGGTTCGGCCTGCCCGCCACCCGCGCCCTGCCGCCGCTGGTCGACTGGCCCGAGCGGCTGGTGTCGGCCATCGACGGTCACGGCTACCTGTGCCGGGGCGGCCACGAGTACGACGGCAGCCCCATCGCGGCCTTCGACGAGACGGAGTTCCGCACCGTCCTGGACCGGGCCGTCGAGGCCGGCGCCACCTCCTTCGCGCTGTCCTCGGTGTTCTCCCCGGTCAACGCCGAGTTCGAGACCCGGGCCGCGCAGATCATCGCCGAGCGACTGCCCGGCGCCCCCGTCAGCCTCTCCCACGAGATCGGCCGGACGGGCCTGCTGGGCCGCGAGAACGCCACCGTCGTCAACGCGGCCCTGCGCGACCTCGCCGACCAGGTCACGGCCGGTCTGCGGCGGACCGTCGCCGATGCCGGCATCGGCGCCCCGGTGTTCCTCAGCCAGAACGACGGCACGCTGATGGACGTCGACCACGCCCGCCGCCACCCGGTGGCGACCTTCGCCTCCGGCCCCACCAACTCCATGCGCGGCGGCGCGTTCCTGTCCGGGCTGTCCTCCTGCGCCGTCGTCGACATCGGCGGCACCACCAGCGACGTCGGCCTCCTGCGCAACGGATTCCCGCGCGAGGCGTCCGCCGACGTCAGCGTGGCCGGGGTACGGACCAACTTCCGTATGCCGGACGTGCTGTCCATCGGCCTCGGCGGCGGCAGCCATGTCGTCCGGGAGGGGAACGGTGTCACGGTCGGCCCCGCCAGCATCGGCCACCGGCTCACCCGGCAGGCCCTGGTCTTCGGCGGCACCCGGCTGACCGCCACCGATGCCGCGGTGGCCGGCGGACGCGCCGACGTCGGCGACGCCTCCCTGGTGGCCCGCCTGGACCGGTCGGTGGCCGTCGCCGCCCTGAAGCAGATCGACGAGCGGCTCGCCGAGGCCGTCGACCGTGTACGGGTCTCCGCCGAGCCGGTGCCCGTCGTGGCCGTCGGCGGTGGCAGCATCCTCATGCCCGGGGACCTCGCAGGCGTCTCCCGCGTCGTCCGCCCGGACCACTTCGCCGTCGCCAACGCCATCGGCGCGGCGATCGCCCAGGTCGGCGGCGAGGTCGACCGGGTCTACCCGATCGTGGCGCAGCGGCGCGACGCCGTTCTGGACGAGGCCCGCCAGGAGGCCGCCGACCGTGCCGTGGCCGCCGGTGCGCGGCCGGGGTCGGTCGAGATCGTCGATGTGGAGGAGGTCCCGCTGGCCTACCTGCCCGGCAACGCGACGCGCGTACGGGTCAAGGCCGTCGGGGAGCTGAACCTGGACGGCGGCGCGGTGTACCCGGGAGGCCACGATGCGTGAGATCACCGCCGAGCACCTGCCCGATCTGGCCCGCGGTGCCGCCGTCCTGGGCGCCGGAGGCGGCGGCGACCCGTACATCGGACGGCTGCTGGCCCAGCGGGCGCTGGGCAGGCACGGGCCGGTCGCCCTGGTCGGCGTCGACGAGATCGACGACGGGGCGCTGGTGATCCCCACCGCGTTCATGGGTGCGCCCACCGTCGTACTGGAGAAGCTGCCCGCCGGTGACGAGCTCCTGGCGGCGCTGCGCGCCGTCGAGGAACTCCTCGGCCGCCGGGCCACCCACACCGTGTCGCTGGAGGCCGGCGGGCTGAACTCCATGACCCCGTTCGTGGCCGCCGCCGAGGCCGGGGTGCCGCTCATCGACGCCGACGGCATGGGCCGCGCCTTCCCCGAACTGCAGATGCTCCTCCCCACCCTCGGCGGCGTGCCGGCCTCCCCGATGGCGCTGGCCGACGAACGCGGCAACGCCGTCGTCCTGCGCACCGCCGACAACGTCTGGGCCGAGCGGCTGGCCCGCGCCTCCACCGTCGAGATGGGCTGCACCGCCGCCGTCAGCCTCTATGTGCTCACCGGACGCCAGGTCAAGGACCACATGGTCCCCGGCACCCTGTCGCTGTGCGAGCGGGTCGGACGGGCCGTCCGCGAGGCCCGTACGGAACGCGGCGACCCCGTGGCGGCGGCCGCCGCCGTCCTTCGCGGACGGCTGGTGTTCACCGGCCGGATCAGTGATGTGCTGCGCAGCACCCGGGGCGGTTTCGCCCGGGGCACGGCCCGGCTCGCCGGGCTGTCCGGCGACACCGGGGCGACGCTGGAGCTGTCCTTCCAGAACGAGAACCTGGTCGCCGCCCGGGACGGCGAGGTCGTGGTCAGCGTCCCCGACCTGATCTGCGTGCTCGACACCGACACCGGTGAGCCGGTCACCACCGAGACCCTGCGCTACGGCCTCCGGGTGAGCGTCCTGGGCGCGCCCTGCGACCCCCGCTGGCGCAGCCCGGAGGGACTGGCGCTGGCCGGGCCCGGTTACTTCGGCTACGCGCACGACTACGTGCCGCTGTCCGTCACCGACGTGGGGTGAGCGCGGTGTGGCCTCGCGCCCCTTCCCGCATCACGGCCGGAGCCGCAGGAGGCCGAGCGGGATTCCCCGCCACAGCGCGCGCACGTCGGAGGTGTCGTCGTCGGCCACGTGGTCGCCCGGGACGGCCCAGGACTTCACCGGGGTGGCGTCGGTGGTGACCGCGGGCCAGCCCGGGTCGCCGCAGGCCGCGAAGTCGGCCCACGCGCGAAGCATGCGCCGGGACAGGGCCCGGTCCTGTTCGTCGGGGACGCCTCCGATGAGGAACGCGGCGCCGTCCGCGTCCAGGTTGCCGAACGCGAACGGGATGTCGGCGGTGTGCCAGGGTCTGGCCTCGCCGTCCGGAGTGACGCGCCTGCGGGCGAACCGGGAGAGATACGCGCGGCCGCCGGCTCTCGTGTGGTACTCGGCGAGCCGGCTGCCGTACTCGCCGAACTGCGCGTCGCCGAAGAGCGCGAGATAGCGGTCGAGCACCGGGGCGCCGGGCATCAGCGCACCGTATCCGGTGAGCAGCCGGGCGGGGAGACCGAGGGCCTCGGCGAAGTCCGCGAGTTCCGGCTCCGAGGTCACCTCCCGCACGCCCCCGACCTCGTGCAGGAACCAGTACTCCTCCAGGGTGTGGCACACCAGGAGGTCCACGTCGCGGGAGGTGCCGGCGGCCGGCGCGGAGAGCGGGTCCACGGGCAGTACGTCGCCGTCGACGACGGGCTGGAACACCACCGGGTCGTACGCCTGAGCCGGCGTCACGGGGTCGTCGGCGCACTGTCCGGCGACCTTGTCGGAGGCGGCCACCAGCTCCTGCGGCGAGGCGGAGAGCAGGCCGTCGCCCGTCGGGGCCACCCCGGCCTCGGCCGCGATCCTCGAGGCGATCGCCGCGGCGACCTCGACGGTGAAGAAGGCGCCCGGCACACTGTGGGCGATGGCCCTCCGGAACAGCCCGCGTGCCTGTTCCATGGCCATCAGGCAGACGACCGAGCCCGCTCCGGCGGAGTGCCCGGCGACCGTGACATTGCCGGGGTCGCCACCGAACGCCGCGATGTTCTCCCGGACCCAGCGCAGGGCGGCCACCTGGTCGAGCAGCCCGCGGTTGTCCGGGAAGCCCGGCACATGGCCGAAGCCTTCGAAGCCGACCCGGTAGTTGCAGCTGACCACGACCACTCCGGTACGGGCGAGCGCGGTGCCGTCGTAGTCCGGCTGCGCGGAGGAGCCGAAGGTGTACGCGCCGCCGTGGATCCAGAACAGCACCGGCAGCGGCCCGGCGGCCGGCTGCTGCCGTACCCACACGTTGACGGTGAGGACGTCCTCGTCCCCGGGGCGCCACACCGGCGCACCGGGCAGTTCCGCGGACTGCGGCGCGACGGGCCCGAAGCTCGTGCAGTCCCGCGGTGCGCTCCAGCCGCGTACGGGCCGCGGTGCACGGAAACGGCCGGGGCCGAAGGGAGCAGCGGCGTACGGGACGCCGAGGACGGCTGTCACACCGTCGACCGGCCGGCCGCGCACACGGCCGCTCGTCGTCTCGAACTCCGTACCCACCCACGAGTTGTCGCTCATGCGCCGCAACCCTCCCACAGCCTCCTGCGGCCCGCACTCACACCCGCCCGGTCACGTGATCGTTCCGGCTGCCGCCGGCCTGTGCGTCCACGGTCCCGGGAGGGGTCCCGGAAGGCTCGGCCCCACCCGCGTCCGGCCTCGCCGTGGCGGTGGCTCCCTGCCCCCGCTCGAACATGCCCAGCGCCACCCCGACGACGATGACGATGCCGCCCGTGGCCTGGGCCGGCCGGATCGGCTCTCCGTTGATCACGACGGCGCCGATGACACCGAAGACCGGGACCAGGTTGAGGATGTTCACGGCGACGCTCGACGCCATCCTGCGCAGACCGTGGTTGTAGAGCAGGAAGCCGCCGACCGAGCACGCCACCGCCAGGTAGACGAGCAGCGCGGAGGCCGTCGCGTCCGGTATGCGCCAGTCACCGGCCTCCAGCAGGGAGGCGAGGAGGAAACCGGCCGCGCCCGCCAGGGTCTGGTAGTAGGTGACGCCCATGGCGGTCTGGCCGGCGCTCGCGCGCTTGCCGAGCACGTTGTAGCCGGCCCAGGCCAGCCCGCCGAGCAGCAGGAGCATGTCTCCCGTCCAGCGTGAACCACCGCCCACCTCGGCTCCGTTGCGTACGACGAGGAAGGCGCCGACGGTGGCCAGCAGCACGCCCGTCACCCGCGGCAGAGGCATCCGGGAGCGGAGGACGAGCAGTTCCAGCAGCATCGTCATCAGTGGGTACGTGGCCACGATCAGGGACGCGTCGGCCGCCGTGGACAGATCGACGCCGACGTTCTCGAGTATGAAGTAGACGGTGATGCCGAGGAATCCGCTCAGGAAGAGCAGCCGCCGCTGCCGTGCGTCCGGCCGGGCCGGGCGGTGCCGGTGCAGCCGTACCATCACGCCCAGCAGCAGGGCCGCGAGGGTGAACCTGACGGCGCCGATGGTGAGCGGGCCGGCGTCCTCCAGCACCCGCTTGGTCACCGCGTACGAACTGCTCCAGAACAGCGCGGCCGCCACGACCGCGCACACCGCCCCCATGCCGGGCCCTCGTGTACGCATCTGAAGTCACCCCTCTCCACCAGCACCGGACACACCATGGCCGAATGAACGTCAGCCGACCGGGGGTGAGGCTAGCCAGATCATCGAAGGCGGTGCTTAGAATCCGAACTAGCTTCGGAAATCGACAAGGTGAGGCAAGCGTGGACGAACTAGATTCGGCGCTGGTGCGGATGCTCCAGGAGGATGGTCGGCGGACCAACCGGGACATGGCCCAGGCACTGGGTATCGCCCCGTCCACCTGTCTGGAACGCATCCGATCACTGCGTCAGCGCGGCATTCTGACGGGGTTTCACGCGGAGGCCGACCTCGCGGCGATCGGCCGCGGGCTGCAGGCCGTGATCGCCGTACGGGTCCGCCCGCCGACGCGTGCGGTGATCGAGGCCTTCCAGGCCTTCCTCGAGCGGATGCCCGAAGTGATCTCGATCTTCGTCCTCACCGGGAACGACGACTTCCTGGTGCACGTCGCCGTCCGCGACACCGACCATCTGCACGCGGTGGTCCTGGACAAGCTGACGAAGCGCCCGGAACTGGCCGACGTGCGGACGTCGGTGGTCTACGGGCACATGCGCAGAAAGGTCATCGGCCCGACGTGACGCGAGCGGTGATCCCTCGTGCGCGGGGGCAGCGAGTGTCCGCGTGATCGGTGTGCGCACCGATTCCGCAGGGCTTCACCGGTGCTTCACCTGACTCCATGTGAGGCTGTCCCCATGGATCAGACCGATGAGTTGAGAGCCAGGCTGCGGACCGACCGCCCGCATTCCGCCCGGGTGTGGAACTACCTGCTGGGCGGCAAGGACAACTACCCCGTCGACAGCGAGCTCGGCGACGTCATCCTCGCCAGTTTCCCGGAGTTCGCGTCCGTCGCGCGGCAGCAACGGCGGTTCCTGGCGCGGGCCGTCGACTTCCTGGTGCGCGAGGCCGGCATCCGTCAGTTCCTCGACATCGGCGCCGGGCTGCCCACCGCGGACAACACACATGAACTGGCCCAGCGCATCGCGCCGGAGAGCAGGATCGTCTACGTCGACAACGACCCCCTTGTCCTGACACATGCGCAGGCGCTCCTGACGACGAGCGCCGAGGGAGCTTGCGCCTACGTAGACGCTGATGTGCGGGACCCGGCGCGGATCCTCGCCGAAGCGGCCGCCACCTTGGATCTCGACAAGCCGGTCGCTCTGACCATGCTGGGAATCATGGGACAGCTCGCCGACGCCGACCGTCCCGCGGAGCTGGTGGCCGCCCTGATGTCGGGCCTGCCTTCGGGCAGCTTTCTGGCCCTGAGCGACGGCACGAACACCAATGACGCGCTCAGCAGGGCGGTCGAGGCGTACAACCGGCAGTCGGTGCACACCTATCACCTCCGGTCCCCACAGGAGATCGCTTCCTTCTTCGCCGGACTGGACCTCGTGACGCCCGGGGCCGTGTCCAGCACCGCCTGGCGTCCGGATCCCAGCCGGCCCCGGGAGACCACAGCCGAGGTCGCGTTCTGCGGCGTCGCACGCAAGCCCTGAGCGCCCGCTGCCGGAGCACCGGAAGTCCGGTGGCTCGCGGCCTTCCTGGCGCTCACGGCCGGTCCGCCGACCGGTCTGTCACCTGCCCCCTCGGACACCTCGGACACCTCGGACAGGGCCCTGGCTCTGCGTGACGTCCTTGACGAACAGGATCCCGTCGCTGTCCGCCAGGTGGGCCGGGTCGAGCGGGGCGTAGCCGAACCAGGGGGACTCGCGGGGCGCGGGCCGCGTGTCCCCGAGGGCGGTGGCCAGCCGCGGGGCGTCCACGACGCACCGGTCCTCCGGGAGGGCGTACAGGATTCCCTCGACGGTGTCCGGCGGCGGCGTGTCCACCCCCTGGTGCCGGATCGTGCCGACGGCCGTGGCCAGGAAGGCGTACTCGTCGCCGAGCCGGGCGCTCACCAGCGCACCGGCACTCCACCACTCCACCGGCCCCTGCCACATCCGCATCGAGCTCTTCACCCGCTGGAGATGGGAGTTGTGGGCGTGCACGAGTGCCGGGCCCCGAGCGGCGACGGCGAGGAGGTTGTGGGCCATCATCCCGTCCCGCAGCGCGCACAGCCTCGTCATGCGGGCCGGTGAGGGGTCGGCCGTCCAGTAGTGGTAGCGCAGCAGGCCGGTGGCGGTGCGCCCGTACAGGCGCGCCCGGTCCCAGTCGTCCCGCGAGGTGGCCGCGATCAGGTGCGGCGTCTGTGTGTCGAGCAGCGCCACCAGATCGTCGGCGAGCAGCCGCAGCCGGCCGGCCTCGGCCGACTGCCCCACGGACCGGGCCGGGTCCCTCATCGCGGCGGGATCGGTCCACCGGTCGTCCGCGCCGAGCAGGCGGTCGAGTGTCTCCGCGGTGCAGGGGAGCAGGTCCGCGTCCACCCGGGCCGCGAGACAGCCGTGGAGCGCGGTGAGGGCCTGCCGGGGGCTCGCGGCGCCGGTGATCTCCAGCGGGCCGTCGAGACCCGCGAAACGGATCCGCTCGGACGCGGGCCGGCCGTCGTTGTGGGCACGCATCCAGCGCACCAGCTCACGGTTGGCCGCGAAGGCGCCCCAGCCGTGGCTGATCCCGCGCTCCACGACCTCGTCGAGGGTGCCCGTGCCCGAGGTGACGTAATCGTCCACGACCAGGCCCGCCAAGCAGTCGCTCTCGATCGCGATGGTCCGGTAGCCCTCCTGCTCGACGAGCTGCCGGAAGAGCTCGTTGCGCAGCTCGAGCAGGGTTTCCTCGCCATGGGTGGGCTCGCCCAGGGCGAGCAGCCGGGGCCGGACCGGGAGCAGCCCCATGACGGCGGCAGCCTCGACGGCACGGGCGGTGTCCTTCACGTCATCAGCCATACCGTCAACGCTATCGTTGAACTTACGATGGAAACTTTTCCGCGATAGCGTCGCCTCCGTGGGACGAAACCTTCAAAACGGTGAGCGGCTCCGACCGGTCGATCTGGCACGCGGGCACGGTCTGTCGACGCAGGCGGTCAGGAACTACGAGGAGGCCGGCATCCTCCCGGCCGCCGACCGCACACCCCACGGCTACCGCGTCTACACCTCGCTGCACGCGGCGGCCCTGCGCGCGTTCCTCGCCCTGGTGCCCGGCCACGGCCACCGGACGGCGACGTCGGTCATGCGGGCCGTGAACGAGGACGCCGTCGACGAGGCGTTCCGCCTCATCGACGAGAGCCACGCCCAGCTCCTCGACGACCGGCGGACCCTCCGGGCCGTGGAGAGCGCCCTCCGCGACCTGGACCCCACCACGGCGCCCGAGCCGCCCGGCGCGGCGGGGGCCGGGCCGGCCGTGACGTCCGGGCCGGACGGCACCTTCATCGGACCGCTGGCCAGGACCCTCGGGATCCGGCCCGCGACGCTGCGCAAGTGGGAGCGTGCCGGGCTGGTGCGCCCGCGCCGCGACCGGCGGACCGGGTACCGCGTCTACTCCGCGGCCGACGTACGGGACGCCCGGCTGGCCCACCAGCTCCGACGGGGTGGCTACCTGCTGGAGCAGATCGCCCCGCTGATCGCCCAGGTACGGGCGGCCGGCGGGCTGGAGCCGCTGGAGGCCGCACTGTGCGACTGGCACGGCCGGCTGTCCGCCCGCGGGCGGGCGATGCTGACCGGGGCCGCGGAGCTGGAGGCGTACCTCCGCGCGCGCGGATGAGACCTCGGTCGACGGCCGAGGAGGACAACAGTCACCGACGGTGCCGTCACGGCGTACCCGTCCGCCGGTGCCGCCCCGCTCCCGGAACGAGTTCCGCAACGGGGGTCACCAGGACCACGGGCGGCCTGGTGGGCGGCGTCACGCCGCCGGGCCGCCTCGTGGAGCGCGGAGAGCGAGGGCATGCCGGCGATCGCTTGACGCGGCGCGGACCCGCCCGGCCAGGAGGTCGACCAGCCCCAGAGACCGCTCGCCGCCGCCTGCCCGGAGCGGGCCGATGGCCTCTTCGACGCGCCCGGACCTCTCCGGGAGCCGGGCGGTGGCCCCGGTCGGACCGCATTGGTCCGCGGGCAGGGTCGCGGCATGGGTGAGCGCCTCCTCGTACCGGCCTGCCTCGCCCAGCAGCCACAGCGGTCACAGAAGACGCGACCGCGAGGCGGTGCCGCCCGCTCACCGCGGGAAGGCAGCGCAACGGCTGACGTCACGCCGGAGCACGATGCACGGAACCGCGGTCGGGAGAGAGCGCGGCCAGCTGGGCGCGGACGGAGTCGGCGTCGGGGACCCCGAGGTCGGTGTAGAGGCGCAGGGCGTCCTCCCAGTGGCGTCGGGCTCCGTGGCGATCATGCATCGCGTGGTGGGTGGCGGCGATTCCCGCGTGTGCTCGGGCCTGCTCGCGGGCCGAGCACCTCGAAACGCAGCGTCCCGGACGTCGTGTGATCACCCATCACCGACTCCCCCGTGCGAAGCGGTCGTCCACAACCTAACCGGTACAGCACCCTGCGGGCATCCACCCGGCGGCATCCGGTTCCCACTGCGGCGGCTGCTGCAATCAGCCCTGCAACAGCGGCCCGCACGATGAGACCGGTGCCCCACCTGAGCCGGCCACGGCCCCACAGCTGACAGTGGAACGCGTACAGCAGGCGTTGCTCCGGCGGAGAACGGCAGCCGCCGAAGCAACGCTGTCACCTGTCACCGTGAGGAGCGGCCACACGGAGTGGTGGGCTTGACGGAGCCTTCCGGTTGTGGGGCTGTTGGCGGAAGAACCACCTCCCGTGAGAAGGAGAGGGGCCGACCGTGACCGAACCGAGGATCGACATAGAAGTGACAGGGCCCGAAACGCCGGTGGAACTGCCCGCCGGCTGGCGCAGGGAGCTGGCCAAGCACATACCGAAGGGTCCCTGGTTCGGGATGCGGCTGGACAGGAGCGGCGCACAGCCTCGTCGGGCGCCGGTGCGCTGGGAGCTGACCGGCCGTCCGTACCAGGGACAGCGGGCGACCGGGAGGGCCGACGTGTATCTGAGCCCGCGCCACCGCGGGCTCATGCGGCCGTTCGTCTTCGCCGACGGGTTCGGCCACGGTCCGAGCGACCTGCCCGGCCTGTGGCGGCACCTGAACAAGCCGTACGCGAAGGGGACGCCCGGATTCCTGGACCAATTGCTCGAGGCGGGCACGGACGTCATCCTGCTCGGCTTCGCCGCCCGGCACACCCGCGTCCAGGTCAACGCCGGGGTGGCGATCGCGTGCATCCAGCGGGCGATCGCCGAACTGCCGGGCAGCCGGCCGCTGACGGTCGGCGGGGTGAGCACGGGCGGCCTGATCACCCGGTACGCGCTGGCCGAGCTCGAGGACCAGCACATGGACCACCGCACCCGTACATACCTGTCCTACGACACTCCGCACAACGGCGCCTGGATTCCGCTGGTCCTCCAGCAGCTCGCGTACATCTACGAGGCGTCGCTGCCCCCGGAGAAAGGCGTACCCCCGCGGGCCGCTCTGCTGCGCAGCCCGGCGGCACAGCAGCTCCTGTGGGGCTGGGTGCCCGACGCCACCACCTCGGGACCGGTGACCGGCAACCCGTTGCGAGAGCAGCTCATGGCGGAACTCGACCGGATGGGCGGCTTCCCGCACCTGCCGGAGAAGCTGGGCGTGGCCAACGGCCGGGGTGACGGGAGGGGCCGTCCGCTGCCGCCCGGCGAAGTGGCGGTCACCTACACCCTGCCGGGTGTGACGGGCATGGAGGTCCGGTTCCAGCCGGACCGGGGCACCCGGCAGCCGGTGGGACACACGTTCCTCGGTGCGCGCGCGTGGCACAGCGACACCAGCGCCGTCGCGCCGTTCGACGGGGCGCCGGGCGGCACACTGACCACCTTCGGGACGCTCACCGACGGGCTCTGGCTCCCGATCGACGGAACGCACCGTGTGAGCTGCTTCGTCCCGTCGGTGAGCGCGATCGCGCTGGAGGGCGGCACGACGGCCTGGCCGGACGAGCTGTGCACCGACCTGACCGGGCTGACGCCCGGCCGGTACGCGCTGGACGCCTTCCGCTGCGACGGGAGGAACTCCGCACACGGCTCCGTCTCCCCGACGCTCATCGAGTGGATCCTGCCCCGACTCACCGAGTAGCCCCGCGGGATACCCCGACCTCCCTCACGGACAACATGGGCTTCTCTCGTCGTGAGGGCGGCGAGGTACTGCCGGGAGGCGTTGTTCAGGGCGACGTGACACGTGATCCGCTCCTCGGGGTGCAGGTCTCCAGCAGGTCGGTGCCGGAGCGGTCCGTGGACAGCCGGCTCACCACCGCTACTCGTCGGTCCTGGGCAGGCCGGGCGGGTTGATCTCGGACTTGGTCACGGCCTCGTCGGACAGGCCCCAGCGCTTCAGCACCTCGGCGTACGTCCCGTTCTCGATGACGTGGTCCAGTGCGTCGGCGAGCGGCTCGACCAGGCCGCTGTCCTTCTTGGTGGTGGCCGCGATGAGGCCCTGGAGGGTGTCGCCGGCGCCGGAGTAGGTGCCGACGACCTCGGTCCTGCCGGTGGTGGCCGCGTGGTAGGCGGCGGTCGGGTTGGGGCCGAGGTAGAGGTCGATGCGGCCGGACCGGAGGGCGAGGTAGGTGTCGCTCTCGTCCTGGTAGTACTTGATGTCCACCGGCTCGCGGCCGGCCTTCTCGTTCTCCTCGCTCCATTCGATCAGCAGCTTCTCCTGGTTGGTGCCGCTGCTCACCGCCACCGTCCTGCCCGCCACGTCCGCGGGCCCGGTGACCTTCAGGCCGCTGCCCTTCTTCGCCTCGAAGCCGAGGTTGTCCTCGCGGTAGGTGGCGAAGTCGTACTTCTCCTTGCGCTCCTCGGTGACGGTGATGTTGCTGAAGCCGACGTCGTACTTGCCGCTGTCCAGGCCGACGAAGATGTTCTCCCAGGAGACGGTGTTGATGTGCAGCTCCAGGCCGAGGACGTCGGCGACCAGGGAGGCGATGTCGGGCTCGACGCCGATGACGGTCTTGTTGTCGGTGGCGTGGAAGGTGAGCGGCGCGGCGGAGCCGGACGAGTCGACGATCTCCAGGGTGCCTCTCTCCCGGATCTCCTCCGGGACCTCGGCGGCTATGGAGTCGACCTTGTCCGTGGTGACGCGGTCCTGGTCGGGACTGAGGTTGATCTTCGTCTTGGCACCCGACGTGGCCGCGACCTCGGTCGTGCCGCCGTCGTCGGGGTTGCCGCAGGCGGCCAGGACGAGGGCGGTGGCGAGTCCGAGCGCGGCTGTGGCGGTGCGACGGCGGGCGGTCAGGGTGGTCACGGTCGTTCTCCTTGGGTGCCTTGTGCGAGGAAGGGAAGGGAAGGAAGGAAAAGGGAAGGGGGAGGGTGGTCAGAGGACCTTGGAGAGGAAGGCGCGGGTGCGTTCCTGCTGTGGGTCGTCCAGGACGGCCGCGGGCGGCCCCTGTTCCACGACGACTCCGCCGTCCATGAACACCACGGTGTCGGCGACCTCGCGGGCGAAGCCGATCTCATGGGTCACGACGATCATGGTGGTTCCGGTGCGAGCCAGGTCCTTGATGACGTCGAGGACCTCGCCGACCAGTTCGGGGTCGAGCGCCGAGGTGGGCTCGTCGAAGAGCAGCACCTTCGGTTCGAGGGCGAGCGCGCGGGCGATGGCCACGCGCTGCTGCTGCCCGCCGGACAGCTGCCGCGGGTAGGCGTCGGCCCTGTCGGCGAGGCCGACCCGGTCCAGCAGCCGGCGGGCCGTCTCCTCCGCCTCCCGACGCGGCCGGCGCAGCGCGGAGACCGGGGCCTCGACCAGGTTCTCCAGCACGGTCAGGTGCGGGAAGAGGTTGAAGTTCTGGAAGACGAACCCGATGTGGGTGCGCTGCTTCAGTACGTCCTTCTCCTTCAGCTCGTGCAGCTTTCCCGCCCGTCGCCCACCACCGCCCTCAGCCGAGGCCCTTCGGGCCGCCCTTCTGTCCTCCGAGCGGCGGTAGCCGATGAGTTCGCCGTCGATGCTGATCCAGCCGCGGCTGACCTTCTCCAGGTGGTTGATGGTGCGCAGCAGCGTGGACTTCCCGGAGCCGGAGGGGCCGAGGATCACGGTGACCTCGCCGGCGCGGACCTGGAGGTCCACTCCGCGCAGCACCTCCAGCGGGCCGAAGCTCTTGTGGACGCCGTGGACGTCCACCATCACCTCACTCGTCTCACTCATCGGCTGTCTCCCAGGGGCAGGGGCTTGCGGGGTACGACGGGTTCGGTGCGCCGGGCCGCCGCCGCGCGCAGGTCGCGCAGGAAGCGGCGGGCGCGCTGGAACGGAGTGGGCGGCGGTGTGCGGTTGGCGCCCCGGGCGTAGCGGCGTTCCACGTAGTACTGGGCGGCCGACAGCAGCGAGGTGAGGACGACGTACCAGGCGGTGGCGACCAGCAGCAGCGGGATGACCCGGCCGTTGCGGCCGTAGATGACCTGGACCTGGTAGAAGAGCTCGCCGATGGCCATCACGTAGACCACCGAGGTGCCCTTGAGCAGACCGATGATCTCGTTGCCGGCCGTGGGCAGGATGGCGCGCATGGCCTGGGGCAGCACGATCCGGCGGATCTGCCGCAGCCGGGGGATGCCCAGCGCCGCGGCGGCCTCCAGCTGCCCGTGGTCGACGGAGACGACGCCGCCGCGGACGATCTCGGCGGCGTAGGCGGCCTGGTGCAGGGTCAGGCCGATGACGGCCGCGCCGATGGTGCCGAGGAGGCTGTTGCTGTCGACGGACCAGAACACCGGCCCGAAGGGGATGCCGACGCCCAGCTCCTCGTAGAGCGCGCTCAGGTTGAACCAGAACACCAGCTGGACGATCATCGGGATGGACCGGAAGATCCAGATGTAGGTCCAGGCGACGGTCTGCAGCACCGGGCTGCGCGACAGCCGCATGAAGGCCAGCACGGTGCCGAGGAGGAAGCCGAGCACGGTGGCGTAGGCGGTGAGCTGGAGGGTGACCCACACCGCCTCGACGATGGTCTCGGACAGGACGTAGTCGCGGAAGACGCCCCACTCCCAGACCGGGTTGGTGGCCAGGCCGTGCGCGAACTGGGCGACCAGCACGACCACGGCGACGGCCGCCGCCCACCGGGCGTAGTGGCGGGCGGGGACGACCCTGAGGGAGGCCGGGTCCGGATCGTGCGGGGCGGGCGGGGGTTCGGGGCCGGTGCCCGAGGAGGTGGCGCCGGGCGGTGCGGCGTCGGTGGTGGATGTCATCGTGGTGTTCCTGCTCAGGTCTTATCTGTGCTCGGGCGGGTTGATCCGCGACGTCTCGATCGCGGAGGCGGAGGTGCCCCACTTCTCGAGGATCCGGGCGTAGGTGCCGTCCTCGATCAGCTCGTTGACGGCGGCCTGGAAGGCCTTGGTGAGCGGGGAGCCCTTCTTGAAGGCGAAGCCGACGTCGAGACGGTGGTACTCGCCGAGGAAGGCGGTCCCGGAGGCGGGCTGGGACGCCTGGTGACGGAGGCCGTTGATCGTCGACATGATCACGTCGATGCGGCCCTGCTGGAGCGCGGTGAGCGTCGCCGCGTTCTCCGAGTAGACCTTCACGTCGTACGGTTTCTCGCCGGCCTCGGCGCACACGCCCTTCTGCGCTTCGAGGGTGGTCTCGAAGGTGGTGCCGGCGCCGGTGCCGACGGTCAGCCCGCACAGCTGGGTGAGGTCGGTGACCTTCTTGAGCGCGGTGTCGCCCTTCTTCACCGCGAAGCCCTGGCCGTCGTTGATGTAGGTGACGAAGTCGATGGTCTTCAGGCGTTCGGTGGTGACGCCGAAGTTGCCGGTGCCGACGTCGTACTTGCCGCTGCCGAGGGCGGGCAGGATCGTCTCGAAGGAGGCGTCCTGCCGCTCCAGCCTCACGCCGAGGACCTTGGCCACCGCGTCGGCGAGGTCGATGTCCTGGCCCTCGGGCGCCTTGTCCGAACCGTTCGGGTAGTAGGCCCCGGGCGGGAAACCGACCGAGCTGCCGACCCGCAGCGTGCCCTCCTCGCGTACGTCGGCGGGGAGCAGGGCGGCGACGGAGTCCACCTTGTGGACGGCGGCGACCGGGTCGTCGGTCGGCGCGGGAGAGGCCTGGGCGCCCGCCGCCGCCGTCGCGCCGGTGTCGCCGGAGCCGCAGGCGGTCAGGGCGAGGAGCGGCAGCAGAGCGAGGGCGGCGGGGCGCAGGCGGGATCCGATCCTGGGGAGGTTCACGGGGTGGTGGCCTTTCCTGTGCTGATGCTGAGGTGTTTCTCGAACGCCAGCGGGCCGATGGTCTCCGGGTCGGCGGTCGTGTCGAACAGCGGTGTGTACCCGGTGGCCAGGTACAGGCCGCGGGCCTCGGGCTGGCGTGGCCCGGTGGTCAGGTGGATCCGCCGGTAGCCGCGGGCGCCCGCCTCGCGTTCCAGTTCGGCGATCACCCGGCGGGCGAGGCCGCGGCGGCGGCCGGTGGAGTGCGTCCAGATCCTCTTCAGTTCGGCCGTGGTCGCGTCGTAACGGCGGAAGGCACCGCCCGCGACGGGTGCGCCGCGCTCCAGCAGCAGGAGCAGCAGACCGCCGTACGGTTCGGTGAACTCCTCGTCGGGGTAGCGGGCGAGTTCGGCATGGGCGTCCTTGCCGTACCTCGTCGAGTACTCGTGGCCCAGCTCGTGCAGCAGGGGTCTGACGCGCGGGTCGGAGGGCGGGACGTGGACGACCGTCAGTTCGGGGGCGGACGTCATCCGTGCACCGCCGCGAAGGCCCGCGTTCCGCGCGCGGCCCGCTCGGCGTCGCGCTTGGCGACCTCCTCGCGGACGATCGGGATGACGTACCGGCCGAAGTCGATGGCGTCGCCGAGCAGGTCGTAGCCGCGGGCGGAGAGGATGTCGACGCCGAGGTCGTAGTAGTCGAGGAGCGCCTGGGCGACCGTCTCGGGGGTGCCCACCAGGGCGTTGGAGTTGCCGGCGCCGCCGGTCGCGGCGGCGGTCGGGGTCCACAGGGCGCGGTCGTAGCGTTCCCCCGCCTCCGCGATGGCGATCAGCCGCTGGGAGCCGGTGTTCTCGGGGGCGCCGCTGCGGTGGTGCCCTACGAGGCCGGCCTCGCGCCGTTCGCGGATGGCACCGACCGTGCGGTGGGCCTTCTCCCAGGCCAGTTCCTCGGTCGGGGCGATGATCGGGCGGAACGCCACCTGGATGCGCGGGACGTCGGTGCGGCCCGCGGCCTTCGCGGCGGCCTTGACGTGCTCGATCTGCTCGGCGGTCTTCGCGAGGGGCTCGCCCCACAGGCAGTAGATGTCGGCCTCGGCGCCCCCGGCGGCGTACGCGGCGGGTGACGAACCGCCGAACGAGACGTCCGGGCGGGGCTGCTGGACGGGGAAGACGTCGCTGACGAAGTCGTGGAAGCGGTAGTGCTCGCCCTCGTGGTCGAAGGGCTCGCGGGTGGTCCAGATCTTCTTGACGATCCGGATGTACTCGCGGGTGCGGGCGTAGCGCTCGTCCTTGGTGAGGGTGTCGCCCTCGCGGCCCTGCTCGTGGTCGTTGCCGCCGGTGATGAAGTGCACGGTCAGCCGCCCCTCGCTGATCTGGTCGAGGGTGGCGAACGTCTTGGCGGCGAAGGTGGGGCAGGAGACGTTGGGCCGGTGGGCCAGCAGGATCTGCAGGCGCTCCAGCCGGCTCGCGATGTACGCGGCCGCCGGCGCGGGATCCGGCGACCCCGACCCGTAGGCGAACAGCACGCGGTCCCAGCCGTGGTCCTCGTGCGCCCGGGCGAGCCGGAGCGTGTACTCCTTGTCGAAGGCGGCGCCGGAGCGCGGGGTGGTTTCGGATCCGTCGTTGGTGGCGGCGATGCCGAGGAAATCCACTGGCATGGGAGTGGCCTTTCGGAGCCTCTTGGAGGAGACCGCACGCGGACACGGCAGGAAGGCCGTGCGCCGCGGCCTGGAGACGGGAGTGACTGCTCGTCAGAAGGACGAGTCGGTGCGGGTGTGACGACGCCGGGCGTCGGGAGATGCGGTGCTGCGGCAGCGCGCACGAAGAGAGAACTCGGCCCGCGACGGGTACGGGCTCACCGAGGGAGGGAAGGGCCGATCAGACGGCCCGCTGCCGAGTCAGGCGCAACACGCGGCGGACCACACCCGACCGAAGTCGATGTGATCGCGCGAGACCAAGCGCTGCTGGGCGTTCATGCGACCAATTGAGCAGGACGTCACGCTCTCCGTCAAGCGGCGCCCGGATGCCGGACCGCCTGGGCCGATCCTCTACCGCCCCCTGTCCCCGCCGTGTTGACACGTCCGCGCCGTGCCCGCATACGATCGACGGCGGACCGGCTCCGCCCCGCGCGGCAGCCCTTCCGGCCGCGTTGAGGGACGCGGCGATCGTGACGACGCCGGCCCCGGCCGCACCGTAGTCGTAGGGAGACCTGCGCAGCCCTCGTGTCGCTGCGTTCCCCCACGAGTGCCACCGGGTGGTCATTCACATCTGCCGTCCCTCTCCCCCGGAGTGCCTCCCATGACCACGCCTTCTGACGTCGATGTAGCCCTTGCCTCCACAGACTCAGCGAACCCGGTCGGCCCGGTGGACACATCGCGGGCGTACGGCGCCCCCGGTCCCGACCTGCCGCGGATCGTGCCGCGCCGGCACCCCGGTCGCTGGGCGACCGCCGCCGCCGCGCTGCTGGTCCTCGCGATGGTGCTCAACTCCGTGATCCGCAACGAAGCCTTCCAATGGGACGTGGTGGGCCGGTACTTCACCACCGCCGCCGTGCTCGACGGACTGCTGCTGACCCTGTGGCTGACCGGCGTCGTCATGGTGCTCGGCTTTCTGCTCGGCACGGTGCTGGCGGTGATGCGGCTGTCCGCCAACCCGGTGCTGCGCACGCTGAGCTGGGGCTACGTGTGGGTCTTCCGGTCCACTCCGCTGCTGGTGCAGCTGCTGTTCTGGTTCAACATCGGCGCCCTGTACCCGACGCTCGGCCTCGGCATCCCGTTCGGCCCGCAGTTCGTCACCGTCGAGACGGTGAACCTGCTCGGCCCCACCCTCACCGCCGTCATCGGCCTGACCCTGCACGAGACCGCCTACGCGGCCGAGGTGGTGCGCGGCGGCATCCTCTCCGTCGACCCCGGTCAGACCGAGGCCGCCCAGGCACTCGGTCTGAGCAGGCGCCGCACCCTGCGCCGGATCGTCGTCCCCCAGGCGATGCGCTCCATCGTGCCGACCGCCGGGAACATGCTGATCGGCACCCTCAAGGGCACCAGCATCGTCAGCGTGCTGGCGGTGCACGACCTGCTGTACTCGGTGCAGCTGATCTACAACCAGACCTACCAGATCATCCCCCTGCTGATGGTCGCCACCCTGTGGTACATCGCGGTCACCAGCGTGCTCAGCACGGGCCAGTACTACGTCGAGCGGTACTACGCGCGCGGCGACTCCCGCGCGCTGCCGCCCACTCCGCTGCGGCGGCTGCGCGGTCGTCTGGCCGCCGCACGCGCCCGGCTGCGTGCGGCGACAGCCGCCGACGTCCGCCCGGTGACCGGTCGCGACCGGTGACCCGCGTGCTCGGGTGACGGGTCCGGAGACACCTTCCCCACTTTTCCTACCGAATTACTAGGGAAGCCTTGACGGCATCGAACAAGGATGCGCAGGATGATGCACATGTCCCGTACGCAGCAACGACTCGTTCGTCGTCGGCATGTCGACTTCGGTCACGTCGTCAGCGCCGCCTGCTGTCGCGCGTAAGGCACCTGACCCACACGGTCACCCGTGCCGCCCCGCTCCTGCTCGCCCAGGCGATCAAGCGCTCACGCCGACCCACCCCAGAGGGACAACCACCGCCATGACCACGGCACTTCCGGCCCAGGCCGCCCCACACGATCCGCCGCTCCCCGACACGCGCCACCTGCGCCTGGTGGGCGACACCGCGCACAGCGGCGCCGGAGCAGACACGTCCGCGCCGCTCGTCGGCTACCTCCTGCTCGTCCCCGCGGGCACCGACCCCGCCGAGCTCTTCGCCGAGGACAGGCCACGGCCCGAGATCCGGCCGTTCACCCCCGCCGCCTCGGTCCCCGCCCCGTGGGTGGGAGACGATGCCGTCCGCCTCGATCCCGAGCGCCGTGTCGCCGAGCTGGACGGACGCGAACTCGACCTCACGTACCTGGAGTTCGAGCTGCTGGCGCATCTCGTCCGGTATCCCCACCACGTGCATGCGCGCGATCGGCTGGTGGCCGCCGTCTGGGGCTACGACCACATCGGCGACGGCCGCACCGTGGATGTCCACATCGCCCGCCTGCGCCGCAAGCTGGGCAAGGCTCACCGGCACCGGATCGTCACCGTACGGCGGGTGGGGTACAGGTACGTGCCCGACCAGCAGGAAAACCCCCGCACCGGCCCTTGCCGCCGACCCTGAGGAGACCACCGCCATGGCCGTTGCCACCGCGCCGTCCGGCCCCGCCGCGGAATCCGACCGGACCGGGCCCGGCCGTGCGCACTGGCTGCGCGTGGCCCGCGAGGCGGCGGACGATCTGGCCACCGACGCGGTGGCCAGGGAACAGGCCGGCAAGGCCCCGTTCGACGAGGTGTCCAGGCTGCGCGAGGCGGGACTGCTCACGCTCCTGACACCGGCCGCGTCCGACGGAGGCGGTGCGGACTGGCCCACGGCCTACGCCGTTGTCCGGGAGATCGCCGCGGCGGACGGCGCGATCGGCCAGCTGCTCGGCTGTCACTACTTCCTGTCGTGGAGCGCCCGGTTCCTCGCCGGGCCCGAGTCCGTCCTCGCCGCGCGGATCGAGCAGCGGTCCGCGGCGGAGCAGTGGTGCTGGGGTGGTGGCATCGCCCGTCAGGAACCGCCGCTGACGCTGGCCAGGACAGCCGGTGGCCAGGTGCTCGACGGCCGGCAGAGCTACGCCACCGGGGTCATGGTCGCCGACCGCCTCGTCGTACGGGCCGTGCGGGCCGGCACCGGCGAACCGCTCGCCGTCGTCGTGGATCCCGCCCGTCACGGTGTGCGGACCGACGGCGACGCCGACACCTTCGGCCAGCGGCTCGCGGCGGGCGGGAGCGTGGAGTTCGACGCCGTGCCGGTCGACGCCGACGACATACTCGGCTCCCTGTCCGCGGACGAGGACGTGCTGTCACCCCTGACCGCCCTGGCGGCCCCGGTCGGGCGCCTCGTCTCCGTCCAGCTGCTGCTCGGCCTGGCCGAGGGCGTGCTCGCCGAAGCCCGTGAGTACAGCAGGACGGGTCACACGCCCTGGCATCCCGCCTGGCCGGTCGGCGCTCCCCACGACCCGCATGTGCTGGCCTCCTACGGCGAACTCACCGTCCTGACCCGCTCCGCGTCCGCCCTCACCGGCCAGGCCATGGACGCCGTGCGCGACGGGCTGGCCCGCGGCGAGGACCTCACCTACGACGAGTACGCGGACATCTCCGTCCAGGTGGCCATGGCCGAAGCGGCCGCCTCCAGGGCCGCGCAGGAGTCCACCGCCCGCGCCCTCGACACCATCGGCGCCCGCGCCGCCTCCGCACGGCTGGGCTTCGACCGCTTCTGGCGCAACGCCCGGACCCACACCCTGTACGAGCCCGTCGCCCACCGGCTCCGCGACGTCGGGGACTACTTCCTCAACGGCGCCCACCCTCCGTTCGTCCTGCCCGCCTGACCGGGGACGATGACCGAATACCGGCATATGAGATGACCGTATCCAGCATGTGAACACCCCCTTGGGGTGCACGCCACCTTCTGCCACGATCCCTAGCAACCAGGTAGGAAAACTAGGGATCCGAGGGGTGGCCATGAGAACGCTCGACCGCGCGGACCGGCCGTTCACCCTCCTGACCTCACGTCGGCACATCGACCTCGGCCGTACGTCCAGCGCCATCTGTCGGCCCGTCTGAGACCGTCCGCAGGACATCCTTCGGCCGGGAGCGCCACTCGCGCCTCCCCGCCACCGCGGAACACTCCGCATCACCGCGACGCCTCACCGCGCATCACCGCGTACCACCGCGTACCTCACCGCCCGGACCCGCGACAGCATTCCCGCCGCCGGGGCCGGCGAGTGGCGGAGGCGGTGTGATGCCCATGGGTTCGCGCCTCACGCTCTCCGCATCTCCCTGATCGGCCCATTCCCTGAGAGGACACCTCCGTGTCTGCCGCAAGACCGCGCACCACCCTGCGCACCATCGCCGTCCTGGCCGCGCTCCCCCTCCTGCTGACCGCTTGCGGTTACGGTTCCGAATCCACCGACGACGGCAAGCAGGCCGAGGTCGCGGCGGACGCCGAGAAGCTCTCCGCCGACGAGGTGAAGATCGGCTACTTCCCGAACCTGACGCACGCCACCGCTCTGGTGGGCGTCCAGGAGGGCCTGCTCCAGAAGGAGCTCGGCGGCACCGAGATCAAGGCGTCGACCTTCAACGCCGGCCCCTCCGAGATCGAGGCGCTCAACTCCGGCTCCCTGGACATCGGCTGGATCGGTCCCTCCCCCTCCATCAACGGCTACACCAAGGCGGCCGGGAAGAATCTGCGCATCATCGCGGGTTCGGCCTCGGGCGGCGTGAAGCTCGTCGTCGACCCCGACAAGATCAAGTCCCTGAAGGACGTCAAGGGCAAGAAGATCGCCACACCGCAGCTCGGCAACACCCAGGACGTCGCCCTGCTCAACTGGATCGCCGAACAGGGCTGGCAGGTCGACGCGGAGAGCGGCAGCGGCGATGTCTCCGTGGTCCGCACCGACAACAAGATCACGCCGGACGCCTACAAGTCCGGTTCGATCGACGGTGCCTGGGTGCCGGAGCCGACCGCGTCCAAGCTGGTCGCCGAGGGCGCGAAGGTGCTGCTCGACGAGGCCGACCTGTGGCCCGACAAGAAGTTCGTGATCACGAACATCATCGTGTCGCAGAAGTTCCTCAAGGAGCACCCGGACGTCGTCGAGGCCGTGCTGCGCGGTTCGGTGAAGACCAACGAGTGGATCAACGCCAACCCGGACGAGGCCAAGACCTCGGCCAACGAAGCGCTGAAGGAGCTGTCGGGCAAGGCCCTGCCCGCCGACGTCATCGACCCGGCCTGGAAGTCGATCACCTTCCTGGACGACCCGCTGGCCGCCACCCTCGACAGCCAGGCGGAGCACGCGGTGAAGGCCGGACTGCTGGAGAAGCCCGACCTCAAGGGCATCTACGACCTCGCGCCGCTGAACAAGGTCCTCAAGGCCGAGGGCAAGGACGAGGTCGACGACGCCGGTCTCGGCGCCGAGTGACGAGACCGCACCCGACGAGTCCCCAGGAGATGACGACCATGGCCACTGAGACGGCCACGACCGCCGAGGTCGCCGGAAACACCGAGGACACCCCGGCGGTGACGTACGCCGCCCGTGTCGAGCACGTCTCGAAGTCCTTCCCGGCACCCGGCACGTCCGGCGGGCAGCAGCTCGTACTGGACGACATCACACTCGATGTCGCACCCGGCGAGTTCGTCACCCTCCTGGGGGCCTCGGGCTGCGGCAAGTCCACCCTGCTCAACCTGGTCGCGGGACTGGACCGGCCGACCGCCGGCTCGATCGGCACGGACGGCCGGCCCGCCCTGATGTTCCAGGAGCACGCGCTGTTCCCGTGGCTCACCGCGGGCAAGAACGTCGAACTCGCCCTGAGACTGCGCGGGGTGGCCAAGGCGGAGCGCCGGCAGGAGGCGGAACGGCTGCTGGACCTCGTACGCCTCCAGGGCGCGTACGGCAAGCGGGTGCACGAACTGTCGGGCGGTATGCGGCAGCGCGTCGCCCTGGCCCGGGCGCTGGCCCAGGAGAGCCGGCTGCTGCTGATGGACGAGCCGTTCGCCGCGCTGGACGCGATCACACGGGACGTGCTGCACGACGAACTGACCCGCATCTGGCGGGAGACGGGGCTGTCGGTGCTGTTCGTGACGCACAACGTGCGCGAGGCGGTCCGGCTGGCCCAGCGCGTCGTCCTGCTGTCCTCGCGCCCGGGCCGCATCGCCCGGCAGTGGACGGTCGGCCTGCCACATCCGCGTCGCCTCGAGGACACCGCGGTCGCCGAGCTGTCCGTAGAGATCACCGAAGAACTGCGTGGGGAGATCCGCCGCCATGGCCGGCACTGACAACGGCGTCGACGTCGAGACCGGCATCAAGTCCGGCATCACCGGGGACAGCGCCCCTGCGGTCGCGAAGCCACAGGATGCGAACGACCTGGCGGGGCTGGAGGCAGGGCTCGACGCACTGGACTCGGTGCACGTCGCCCGTACGTCCCTGCGCGAGACCCTGCTCCGCAAGACACTGCCGCCCGTCATCGCCGTCGCGCTGGTGCTGGTGCTGTGGCAACTGCTGGTGTGGGCCGAGGTCGCCCCCGAGTACAAGCTGGCCTCACCGTCCGACGTGTGGGGCGAGGCGCGCGAGGCCTGGTTCCAGGGGACGCTGCTCGACTACATCTGGACGTCCGTCTCCCGCGGTCTGCTCGGCTTCCTGATGGCGCTGGCCATCGGTACGCCGCTCGGCCTGCTGGTGGCCCGGGTGGGGTTCGTCCGGGCGGCCATCGGCCCGATCCTGTCCGGCCTCCAGTCCCTGCCGTCGGTGGCCTGGGTGCCGCCCGCCGTGATCTGGCTGGGCCTGAACGACTCCATGATGTACGCCGTGATCCTGCTCGGAGCGGTCCCGTCCGTCGCCAACGGCCTCGTCGCGGGCATCGACCAGATCCCGCCGCTGTTCCTGCGCGCGGGGCGCACACTGGGCGCGACCGGGCTGCGCGAGGCCTGGCACATCGTGATGCCGGGAGCGCTGCCCGGTTATCTGGCGGGGCTGAAGCAGGGCTGGGCGTTCTCCTGGCGGTCGCTGATGGCCGCCGAGATCATCGCCTCCTCGCCCGATCTCGGCGTCGGCCTCGGCCAGTTGCTGGAGAACGGGCGCAACAACAGCAGCATGGCGCAGGTGTTCCTGGCCATCCTCCTGATCCTGCTCGTCGGGATCGCCATCGACCTGCTGATCTTCAGCCCGCTGGAGCGGCGGGTGCTGCGCGGCCGGGGCCTGCTGGTGACCCGCTGAACGCACGGGACGGAGCGCGAGAGCACCGCCCCGCAAGGGGCGCTGCCGGGCCCGCCCCGAGGACTCCGCCGCCGAACGGACCGCCGCCCTCTCCGCCGCGCTCCCCTCCCTCTGGTACGCACGCCGGGCCGGCAGTGCCGCCCGTGCCATGTTCCCGCGGCTCGTCCGGCTCACCGACCCGGACGCCGCCGGCGACGCCTGCCCCTCACCGGCCGCGGCGGGAGAGTGGCTCGCCGCCGAACTCCCGATCCGGTGACCGCCACCCTGACCGCACCGAGCGCGGAGTTCCCGAAGCCGCCTGGCTGCTGGCCGAAGCCCTGCGCGGCCACTGCCTCGCCCGCCGGAACACCTCGCGGCGGACCGCCACGGCCACCGCCGGCCTCGCCGCCGCCGAAGCGGCCGGTGACCCGCGGGCCCAGGCCATCTGCCGGCTCAGCCTCGCGCTCGCCCTGGCGGCACGGGCCGGCCGGCAGCGCTGCCATGCCTCCGCGCTCACCGGGCGGCCGGACCGCTGTCAGCCGGCTCCGGCAGGCCCTGGAACCGCACCGGGCAGGCGGCCGGGACCGCGGCCGGGCCGCCGCCCTGATCGTGAGAACCGACCGAGGCCCGAGAACTCGGTCTCGGCCAGGCGCCGGATGGCGCAGACGACCGCCTCGGTCCACGGGCCGTCCGCTCCGTTGCCCCTGGGGACACCGGACCGCGCCGTCGTGCAGCACCGATGGCAGGAGGAGAGGCCGGGCAGAGCCGACTGGCGGGAATGCCCGCACAGCCTGTACTCCCCCGCTTGTCGAGATCGACCGGCGCGCCGACGACGCAGGCGTCGGGGAATGCCTCGAGACCATCCGGGGGGAAGGCGGCTCCCCCTCCACGCCGTGGGTGCGGAGGGCTTCCGACGCGTCGGCCCTGGCTCGTTCGTCCACGAGCGTCAGCGGGCCGAGGTGGTACCGGCCGACCTCGACGGCCACGTGGTGGCCGGCATGGTGGTGAAGGGGCATGACACGGCGGGGCGCCGGAACCGTCGGCCGGGCGAGCCTAAGGTACGAGAAGCACCACGCCTGCCCGGGAGAACCTGTGCCCCGTAACCGCGAACGACGTACCGCCCGTGCCTTCGAAGCCATCGAGCCCCCGAGCGGCGCCGAGACGGTCCTGGGTGTCATCGCAGTGACGGCGCTGGTGGTGATCCTGGGTGCCCTCTCCGGGTCCGCGGTGTGGCTGCTCGGACTCCTGGTCTTCCTGCCGGGCACGGCCTCAGCACTGTGCACGGTGCGCCAGACGGCATTCGTCGCGGTGTGGACCACGCTCGTGGTCACCGCCACGGTGCTGGCCGGACACCGTGCCGGGCAACGGTGGCTCGACAGCGTCGTGATGATGCTGCTCACCCTTGCCCTGGGAGCGACCTCCGTGTACGCCTGCCACCGGCGTCTGAGGCGCGAGCACGACCTGCTCCGGCTGCGCTCCACGGCCGTCGTCATGCAACGGCACATCCTTCGCCCGCTGCCGATCCGCACCGCCGGCGTGCGAGTGGACGGCGTCTACGAGCCCGTGCAGGAGGACCGGCTCGTGGGCGGTGACGTCTACGACGCCGTCGAGACGCTCTGGGGTACGCGGCTGCTCATCGGCGACGTCCAGGGCAAGGGGCTCGCCGCGGTCGGCACCGCGTTCGCCGTCATCGGGGCGTTCCGCGAGGCCGCCCACCGCGAGCCCACGCTGACCGCGCTCGTCGCCGCCATGGACTCGTCGGTCGTCCTGCACAACCAGTACGCGGAACGGACCGGCCAGGACGAGCGGTTCGTCACGGCCCTCGTCGTCGCCGTCGACGACGGGGGCGGGGCCGAGGCGGTGAACTGCGGACACGTGCCGCCCTACCTGCTGCACGACGGCGCGGTCACCACACCGGTGCTCGAGTCCGGCGTCCCGCTGGGCCTTGCCGCGCTCACCGACGAGCCGGCCGCCGTCAGCCGGTTCCCCTTTCCCCCCGGTGCGACGCTGCTGCTGACCACGGACGGCATCACCGAGACACGCGCGCCCGACGGCACCTTCTACCCGCTGGAGGAACGCCTGGCCGGCCGGCCCCCGGCTCCGCTCGGCCGCACACCACGAGCACTGTACGAGGACGCCCGCGCATTCGCCGAGGACGACGGTCAGCACGACGACATCGCGATCCTCACCGTCCGGCGCACGGCCGGCGGGTGATTCCCAGGCGGGTCGGGGCGTACGCGGCCACCGGGCTCCGTTTCCAGCCCCGATTCCGGTCCCGCCTCCGCCCTCGGTCCCAGCCTCGCGTCGCCCTCGCGTCCGCGCCTCCGGTTCGCGTCCTCGCGGGCGCGCAGGCCGGCCCGTGTGCCAGCTTGCGGCGAACACAACAGTCGCTGCCTCGAGCAACCATCAAGGCGGAGGCGTGAACGGCACGGCTCCCGCGAGGACATGGGCACCCGGCGCGCCGCCATGGCGACTTCTCGCGGGAAGCGGCGCCGAGGAGGGACGAGCCCGCCTCACCGTGCCCGGGGAACCAGGACACGCCGAGGCGGGCTCGCGGTGCGGCACCGTGCGGGGCGGCGATGTGATGCCGCACCGGGTCCGGTCAGGCGTCGGGCAGGACGCCGGTGCGTGCCAGCTCGGAGTACCAGCGGGCACTGGCCTTGGGGATCCGCGTGCCGGTCGGGTAGTCCACGTAGACGGCGCCGAAGCGCTTGCTGTAGCCGTGTCCCCACTCGAAGTTGTCCAGCAGCGACCACAGGAAGTACCCGCGTACGTCCGCTCCGTCCGCGACGGCCTGGTGGACGGCGGCCAGGTGGCCGCGCAGGTAGGCGATGCGGGCGGGGTCGTTGACCTCGCCGGAGGGGTTGACGTAGTCGTCGGAGGCGGTGCCGTTCTCGGTGATGGCCAGGGGCAGCCCGGGGAAGTCGGACGCGAGCCGCCGCAGCAGGTCGTACAGGCCGGTCGGGTCGACGGCCCAGCCCTTCATCGGGGTGGTGTCGCCCGGGGGCTGGTGGAAGGCGACCTCGTCGGCGGCCGGCCACGGGCTGTGGGCGCTGTTGCCGTGCCCGTCCGAGGAGTGGCTGCCGCTGCCGTCGGCCCGGGAGACGAGGGTGGGCGTGTAGTAGTTGACGCCGAGGAGGTCCAGCGGCTGGTGGATCAGCTCCAGGTCGCCGTCCTTGACGTACGACCAGTCGGTCAGCGCGGCGGTGTCCTTGAGGAGGTCCTCCGGGTAGGCGCCGCGCAGCATCGGCCCGGTGAAGACCCGGTTGGCCAGCGCGTCGATACGGCGGGCGGCGTCGACGTCGGCGTCGCTGCCGGTGAGCGGGCGCACCTGGTGGAAGTTGAGGCTGACCAGGCACCGGGCGTCCTTGGGGATACGGTCGCGCAGCGCCCGGACGGCCAGGCCGTGGCCCAGGTTGAGGTGGTGGGCGGCGCGCAGGGCGGCGACCGGGTCGGTGCGGCCGGGGGCGTGCACGCCGGAGCCGTAGCCGAGGAAGGCGCTGCACCAGGGCTCGTTGAGGGTGGTCCAGGTCTTCACCCGGTCACCGAGGGCGTCGGCGGCCAGGGCCGCGTACTCGGCGAACCGCTCGGCGGTGACGCGCTCCGGCCAGCCGCCGGCGTCCTCCAGGTCCTGCGGCAGGTCCCAGTGGTAGAGGGTGGCGACGGGCTGGATGTTCCTCTCCAGCAGCTCGTCGACGAGCCGCCGGTAGAAGTCCAGCCCCTTCTGCACGGCGGGACCGCGTCCGGTGGGCTGGATACGCGGCCAGGCGAGGGAGAAGCGGTAGGCGCCGATGCCGAGGTCGGCCATGAGGGCCACGTCCTCGCGCCAGCGGTGGTAGTGATCGGTGGCGATGTCGCCGGTGTCGCCGTTGCGGACCCGGCCGGGGGTGCGGGCATAGGTGTCCCAGATGGACGGCGTACGGCCGTCCTCCGCGACGGCTCCCTCGATCTGGTACGCGGCGGTCGAGAAGCCCCAGAGGAAACCTTCGGGGAAGGTGCGGGAGGCGTCCGGGGCGGACGCGGTCTGCTGCTGTGCTGCGGTGACCACGTGGATCCTTCCGAGTCGGGGTGGGACGGCACTTCCGGGTCGAGCCGGTGCGGCGGGTCAGCCCTTGACGGCGCCCGCCATGATGCCGCTGACGATCTGGCGGCCGAAGACGACGAACATCACCAGCAGCGGCAGCGTGCCGAGGAGCGCGCCCGCCATGATCAGGGACTGGTCGCGGATGTAGCCGGCGCTGAGCTGGGTGAGGGCGACGGGGACCGTCGGGTTGGTCATGTCGAGCACCACGAACGGCCAGAAGAAGTCGTTCCACGCGTGCACGAACGTGATCATGAAGATGACCGCCATCGCGGGGCGCGCCACGGGCAGCACGATGCTCCAGAAGATGCGCAGTGAGTGCGCGCCGTCCATGCGGCCGGCCTCGACCAGTTCGTCCGGCAGCGCCTCAGACAGGTACTGCCGCATGAAGAAGACGCCGACCGCGCTCACCAGGGTGGGGAAGATGACGGCGGGCAGCTCCTGCGACCAGCCCAGCTCGGACATCATCATGAACAGCGGTACGACGCCGAGCTGCGGCGGCACCATCATGGTGCCGATCACCAGCATGAGCAGTACGTTGCGGCCCTTGAAGCGCAGCTTGGCGAAGGCAAACCCGGCCAGCGTGGCGAACATGACGGTGGACAGGGCGATGACACCGGCCACGATCGTGCTGTTGATCATTGCCTTGCCCATCGCCGCCTCGTCCCAGGCGCGGGCGAGGTTGCTGAAGAGGTTCGGGCCGGGCAGGAACGGCGGCGGCGTCTGGCTGACGCGGGTGTTGTCGGTCGAGGCCGCCACCATCGTCCAGTACAGCGGGAAGATCGACAGGATCGCCGTGATCGCGAGCAGGACGTAGGCGAGCGGGCCCGCGTGGTGCTGGCGGCCGGCGCCCTGACTCAGCATCCGGCGGCCGCCGCGGGCGAAGGGCGTCTTCGAGGCGGTCTTCTTCGAGGCGGTCCCGGCCGGCGCGTCCGTCCGGACCGGGAGGCTTTCTGTGGTCATGGAGACTCCTGGTCGGGACCGGTCAGGACGTACGGGAGCGCAGGCGCTTGATCAGGCGCTGCGCCACGAAGACGAGGACGAGCAGCAGGAACATCGCCCAGGCGACGGTCGCCGAGCGGCCCATCTGGTAGTTCTTCCAGCCCTCCTCGTACAGCAGCAGGCCCAGCGTCTGGTACTGGTTGTCCGCGCCGCCCGTCACACCGTTGGGCCCCTGCCCGAAGATCAGCGGCTCACCGAACAGCTGGGTGGCGCCGATGGTGGAGAGCACGATGGTGAAGACGATGGTGGAGCGGATGCCCGGCACGGTGACGTGCGTGAACTGCTTCCAGCGGGAGGCGCCGTCGATGGCGGCGGCCTCGTACCGGTCGGCGGGCACGGCCTGCATCGCGGCCAGGTAGAGCAGCGCGTTGTAGCCGGTCCAGCGCCAGATGACGATGGTCGAGATGGCGAGCTGGGCGGGCCACTTGTCGGCCTCCCAGTCCACCGGGTCGATACCGACCAGACCGAGCCCCCAGTTGATCATGCCGAAGTCGCGCTCGAAGATCATGGTGAACACGAGGGCGGCGGCGCCGACCGAGGTGGCGTACGGCACGAGCGAGGCGACGCGGAAGAAGAGCGAGCCGCGCATCCGGTAGTTGAGCAGATGGGCGAGGCCGAGCGCCATCAGCAGCTGCGGCACCGTGGAGATGATGCCGATCGTGATGGTGTTGCCGAGCGCGTTCCAGAACCGGGAGTCGTTCCACAGCTCGATGTAGTTGTCGAGCGCCACCCACTCCATGACGTCGAGGGTGGCCAGTTCCACCCGGTGCAGGGAGATCCAGGAGGTGTAGAGGAGCGGGTAGAAGCTGAACGCGGCGAACACGACGAAGAACGGCGCGACGAACGCGTACGGCGCGCCCTTGACGTCGAGCCGGTGCAGCAGCGCGCCGCGCCGCCGGCCCGTGCCGTCGCCGCCCGGCGTACGGGACGGTCCGCGCCGGCCCGCGCCGCCGGCCTGGGCCTTGGTGGTGGAGGTGGCCACCGGACTTCCTTCCTGAAGAGCTGAGGTGTGAGCCGGTTCCGGGGCCCGGGCCGGCCCGCGACGTGCGGCGGGCGGGCCCGGGCGGCCGGCGGGGCGACGGGTCAGCGGACCGCCTTCTTGATGCGCTCCCCGGTGGTCTTCCATGCCTCGTCACGCGAGGTTCCCTGCTCGACCAGGGCCAGGCCCTGGGAGATGGTGTCCTTGATCGTGCCGTCCTTGCGGCCGAGGATCTGGTTGTCCGGGATCTCCTGGGCGGCCTCGCCGAAGATCTGGCCGGTCGGGGCGTTGTTGAAGTACTCGTCCGTGACCTTCTTGACCTCGGGCAGTTCCAAGGCCTTCTGCGAGGAGGGAACGCTGCCCTGCTGCTGGAAGATGTGCGCCTGCTGCTCGGGCGCGGTCAGCCAGGCGACGAGCTTCTTGGCCTCCTCCTTCACCGGGCTCTGCTCGACCACACCGAGGAAGGAACCGCCCCAGTTGGCGCCCTTGGGGGCCTTGGCGATGTCCCACTTGCCCTTGTTCGGCTCGCCGGCCTTCTCCCTGATGTGGCCGAGCATCCAGGCCGGGCAGACGGCCGTGGCGAACGTGCCGTTGGCCAGGCCCGGGTCCCAGCCCGGCTGGAACTGGCGGAGCTTGGCGGACAGATCGTCCTCGGCGGCGTCCGCGGCGAGGTTCCAGGCCTCCTTGACGGCCGGGTTGGTGTCGTAGATCAGGTCGCCCTCGGCGTTGTAGTACTGCTCGGGGTAGCCGAAGACCATGGCGTTGAACAGGCCGCTGGCCGCGTCCATGAAGGCCACGTCACCGCCCTTGAAGTTCTCCTTGAAGGTGCGGCCCACCTCGACGTACTTCTTCCAGTCCCCCGCCCACAGCTTGGCGACCTCCTCGCGGTCGGTGGGCAGTCCGGCCTTCTCGAAGTAGTCCCTGCGGTAGCAGACGGCCATCGGACCGATGTCGGTGCCGAGACCCAGCACCTTGCCGTCCTTCGTGGTGATCTGGCCCTGCTTCCACGGCAGGAAGTGGTCGGCGCCCTTCACATCGGAGAAGTCCACGAACTTGTCGGCCTGGGTCTCGACGATCTCCTTGGCGCGGCCGATCTCGATGCCCTGGATGTCCTTCAGGCCCTTGCCCGCGGCCAGCCTGGTCTGCAGGGCCGGGTAGTAGGTCTGCTCGTCGCCGGCCACCTCGACCTTGACGTCGACGTTCGGGTTCTCCTTCTCGTACTTCTCGAAGAGGCCCGTCTCCTTGAAGCCCATCACCCCGTACAGGCCCACCGTGATGGTGACCTTGCCGTCCTTCTTGCCGCCGCCCGTCACCGATTCGTCGCTGCCGCCGCACCCGGCGACGAGCGCGAGCGCACCCGCGGCCGCGACGACCGCGGCCGCTCTCCTGCGTGATGACCTGTGAAGCATGCTCATGTCTTCCTCCAAGCGGCGGCGCTGACGCACCGGAAGGGCGAGGTGTGCGAGGGCGATGGCGGACACGACAGGTGATGGGAACGTGCCCACTGAAGGGTGCGCACGGGCCCAGCGAACCGGTGGGAACGTTCCCACCGGCGGTTGGAAGACTCGTGGCAGCGAACGGCTATGTCAATGACTTGGAGACGATTAGGTGCCGGACCGGGCATCCGGCGTTCGTTTAGTGACCCCGGCGGGGCGGTGCCGCCGCCGGGGCGTCTGCCAGAATTGCCGCTGGTCACGTCCGCGGCCGGTGCGGCCGCGGTTGCCGGCGGGAGGGACACATGACAGGGAACGGCCAACCCACGATCAAAACGGTCGCCGCCCGCGCCGGGGTGGGGCGGACCACGGTGTCCCGCGTCATCAACGGCTCGGACCTCGTCAGCGCCGATGCCCGCGCGCGTGTGCTCGCGGCGATCAGGGAGCTGAACTACGTGCCCAACTCCGTGGCGCGCGGCCTGAAGACCAGCCGTACCGACGCGGTGGCCCTGGTGATCCCCGAGTCCGAGAGCCGGCTCGGCTCGGAGCCGTTCTTCGCCGCCCTGATCCGAGGCGTGAGCGGTGCGCTCGCCGAGACGCGGACCCAGCTGCAGCTGACGCTCGTGCGCGACCGGTTCGAGCGGGACCAGCTGGCCGCGACGGTGGCGACCCGCCGGGTGGACGGTGTGCTGCTGGTCTCGGTGCACGAGCGTGACCAGCTGCCCGGGATGCTGGAGGAGATGGGGCTGCCCACCGTGCTGGCCGGCCGCCGCGACGAGCGGGAGCAGCTCAGCTACGTCAACTCCGACAACGCCGGGGGCGCCGCCGCGGCCGTCCGGCACCTGCTGGACCGGGGCCGCCGCCGCATCGCCACCATCACGGGGGCGCTCGACATGGACGTCGGCCGGAGCCGGCTCGCCGGCTGGCGCGACGGCCACCGCGCGGCCGGACTGCGACCCGACGAATCCCTGGTCGAGGCCGGGGACTTCACCGAGGAGGGGGGCCGCCGGGCAATGCGTTCGCTACTTGAACGCGCACCGGAACTGGACGCCGTCTTCGCCGCCTCCGACCTCATGGCCGTCGGCGCCCTGACCGAACTGCGTCGCCAGCAGCGGCAGGTGCCGGACGATGTCGCCGTCGTCGGATTCGAGGACTCCATTCTCGCCCGCCACACCAACCCGCCACTGACCACGGTACGTCAGCCGGTGGAGGAACTGGGCCGGACGATGACCCGGATACTGATCAACATCACCCAGCACGGCGCGGACCGGCAGCAGGTGACGCTGCCGACGGAACTGGTGGTGCGCGAGTCGTCGTAACGGGTGGAGCACCTCACCACCGAGCCGGTCACATCCCACGCACGCTCGTGGCGGTCCGCTCGCTGATGCCGAGCAGCGTCGCCCCCTCTACGGTCTTCCGGCCGGAGGCGACCAGTTCCAGGCACACGACAACTGAACGTTCCCGTGTGCCGCTTCGGCCTGTGCGGCCACTCATGTCAGCGGCTGCGCCGTGAACGGCCCGCCGACCTCGAATCTCAGGGGCACGCCCTCGACCGTTTGCGGAAATCCGGGCACGTCGGCGGAGTCGGTCAAGTGGATGACTATCACGAAGATCTCTGGATCGGAGTCGGCGGACTTCTCGTCCCACGCTCCCTCGACGGCTCCGATACCCGATCCTTGAATCGACGCGTAGCGCTCCCAGATCTCCTCTCTGTTGCTGTCCAGAACCGCTTTCGCCTTGGCGTACGCAACCCCGCGGGGTGGTCGCGTCGAGGGTCCGTCAGAAGACGTCGACGACGAAGTCCGTGGAATCGGGGACCGGGACGGCGGCGGCGAGGGGGACGAAGAGCGGTTCGCGTCGGGCCGGTGGCCGTCCGCACAGGAGACAAGGACCGCGCCGCCTATTGCGATCAGTATGCACAGCCGCCGGGGGATCTCTTGTCGCGTCACGCCCGCCTCCCGCCTCATGAATCCAAGGGAGATATCCGACATCCCGCGACCTTCCCACATGTCCGGCGCCGCGACAACGGCATGGGAAGGGATGAATGGACACCCCTTTAGCTGTCTCAGTTGCTCAGAAAGAATCGCTGATTCCACTCATCGTGGCACGAGTGCTGCCGCAGCAGCGCCTTTTCTTCGCGGCTCTCGTCCCTGATGCCAATGCACTTGTCACTGTTCTTCGAAACGAGCACGAAGGCGAAGGCCGCCCCTACCGACGGTATTTCCAGCGTTGATTGGCTCCGTAGTGACAGGTGGTACTGATGGACCAGCGCACGATTCGATGTGCTGGCGCCGCGGACATCGATGCACTTGTCGGTCGCGGCGTTCCTGAACGCTTAGCCGCCTGTGCCGTCTCACGGGCGGTGCACCCGCGTCTCATGGAGCACGGTGTCGAAGTAGTCCAGGCGCATCCCGACCGGCCCGCCGCCGGAGAAGGCATGGGCGGGGTCGGTGGTGTCGAAGATCCGGGTGCCGTTCCAGTGGAAGCGGACACGGCTGCCGGGCAGGACGTCGATGCGGTAGGTGTGCCACGTGTTCAGCGCGGGCCAAGGGAAGCGGGTGCGGAGGACGGCCGTCTCCCGGTCGTCCACCTCACGCCCGAAGGTCAGCCGCGGTTGGTCGCGCTCCCATATCCGTATCCAGTAGTTGTCGCAGTTGGTGATGTGCACCGGATGGAAGACCAGCCCGGTCCACGGGTCCGGCCGGTGGGGTGAGATGCCGCGCACCAGGATCCGTCCGGCGAACCGGTACTCCGGCCGCCAGGCACGGGCTGACGCCCACCGGACCCGGTCGGCCGTTCCCTGCCCGGGGAACGGCGCGGCGCAGCTGGTGAAGGGACCCGTGCGCAGCATGTTCGACGCGGTGGAATGCACGTACAGGCCGCCCCAGTAGACCGACAGCGCGCCCGGACCGGGACAGTCGGAAGAGGCGGCGGTGTCGCACCGGGGCTGGCTGCGGTTGGTGGAGCCGGAGTACAGCTTGCCCTGGCCGGACAGCGCCGTATCGGCGTGCAGCCGCCAGGTGGCGGCCCGCGCCGGCGGTGCGGCGGTCTGCAGGCCCGTCACGGCGGCTGCGGAGAGTCCCGCGGCCGTGAGGACCTGCCTGCGCGTGGGCTGTGGTGGGCGTGTCTGTTTCACGAGTGTTCCTTCCGGGGTGGCGTGAGCGTCGGTTGTCACCGTGGCGGCGAGTCCCGGTCCGGACGGTCGTCCTCGGGACCCACCGCCGCGCTCCGTGGCACGCCTGAGCGGTGGTCACTGATTGGCGCAGATGGCGTAGGTGGTCAGCCGCCACTTGGCCGGGTAGGGGTCTTCCTCGAAGGCCTGGCCGGTGGTGGTGCGGGGGGCCTGCGTGGTGCTGCCGTCGGGTCGCAGGCTGTTGAGGACCACCTCCCCCGAGCCGCCGCGGATCTCGACGCCCATGCCGGTCGTCCGCTTGCCCGCGCGGCACTGCACCGGGACGGACACGTTGTCCGCCGAGGCGCTGTTGCTGCTGCGTTCGGCCCTGGTCAGGCCGGGCAGCCCGGTGGCGCAGATGGCGTATGCCGTGAGCCTCCAGTTCCTGGCGTAGGGGTCCGCCTCGAAGGCGTGTGCCGTGTGCCGGGTCGGTGAACTGGTGAGGCTGCCGTTGGGGCGCAGGCTGTTGAGGACGACCGCGCCGTTTCCGGCGGTGATGTCCGCGCCCGTTCCCACCAGCTTCTTCCGGTCGGGACAGGACGCGGTGACTCCCTTGCTGTCCGCCGAACTGCTTGTACTGCTCTTGTGGACGAGCTGCAGTCCGGGCAGCGATTCGGCGCAGATGGCGTACGCCGTCAGCCGCCAGGTGCCGGCATAGGAGTCGGCCTCGACGGCGCGCACCGTGACGCTGCGCAGGTCGGCCGCCGGGCGCAGGGCCTGCACGGCCACCTCTCCGGCTCCCTGGTGCACATGCGTACCGGCGCCCACGACCCGCTTGCCGGCGGGGCAGGTCGCCGTGGCCCTCTTGGTGGAACTCGAGTCGAACGCGCTGTGCCTCTCGACGCGCATCAGACCCGGCACGGCCGCGTCGGCGGTGGGGGTGCCGAGCACCAGCATGGAGCCCGTCAGGCCGGCCAGGGCGAGCACGGCCCGGCCGGCCTGGCCTGTCAGCGGGCCGACCCGTCGCGGCGACCCCGAGACCGGCTCGCGCGGGGTGGTGGTCGGTGCGGTGGCCGGTGCCGTACGGGGATGCGCATGCATGAGCGTGGTCCCTTCTGCGTGGGGGATCTGCGTGGGGAGATCGTCCTGGTGGTGGATGGGCGCGCCGTCGTCCCGGGCGGCGGTCGTCTGTGTCATGCGCGGTTCCGGCCGGCAAGACTGCCGGCGGTTGTCGTCCATGGCTCCTGCACACCTTCGCGTGGGTCCGAGGGGTCCTGCCGACCCGGTCGCCGGCCCGGTGCCCGCGCCTTCCCGCGGGCTGCGCCGTGTGCTTCTCGGCTGCCGGTCGCCGCCGTTCGCCCGGCGCCGGACAAGCCCGTGGAAGGAGCGTCCGGCAGGGGGGTGCCGAAGTCCGCGACGCCGGACTAACCTCGGAACGCAACGATGTAAGCCCTGGTCACAGGACGTGTCCGACGTTCTGGTACCGGACAGCACCGGACGCCGAGGAGGTGTCTCCGGTGGGAGGAAGGGCGGACGAGGGACCGGTCGCGGAGTTCTGTGCGGGCCTGCGAAGGCTCCAGCAGGAGTCCGGAGTGGACCGTGCGACACTGGCGCGCCGAGTGCAGTACAGCCGTTCACAGCTGTACGAGATCCTGGACGGCCGGATCAGCCGGCCGCCGGAATGGGACCGGCTGGTCGAGCCGCTGGTCCAGCACTGCACGGGCGGTGACCCGGCCGCGCTCAGAACGTGGCGCCGGCGGCACGAGGTGATGGTGGAGGTGTACACCGCCCTCGGACGCCAGGCCCGCCGGCAGGGCGGGAAGGAGCGGCATCCGCGGGCGCTGCCGCCCTGCCCGTACCGGGGACTGGCCGCCTTCCGGGAGGAGGACGCGGCACAGTTCCACGGCCGTGAGGAGCTCACCGACCGCCTGGTCAGCAGGCTCCGGAGCACGTCGCTGATGGGACTGGTCGGACCCTCCGGCAGCGGCAAGTCGTCGCTGGTCTTCGCGGGCGCCGTCCCCCGGCTGCGGCAGGCGGGCTGGGCCGTCGTGGACGTACGGCCCGCGGTGGGCTCCTCCCCGCTGAGTACGCTGGCCGCGGCGCTGCTGCCCCTGCTCGAACCGGACATGAGCGAGTCACTGCGCCTGCTGGAGGTGCCGAAACTGGCACAGGCGCTGATCGACCCGGGGCTGACCGACGTGGTCGACCGGAGCCTGCAGCGGCAGGGCAGGCGTCATCTGCTGCTGGTCGTGGACCAGTTCGAGGAGCTGTACGCGCGGGGGCCCACGGTCGCCCAGCAGTTCGTCGATGTGCTGCTCCAGCCGGCGGCCGCGGTGCGGGAGGGCGGCCTGCGCTCCCTGACCATCGCGCTGACCTTGCGGGCCGACTTCCTCGGCCCGGCGCTGGAGCACGCCCGACTGGCCGGGGCCCTGCAGGACTCGACGCTGATGATCGGCCGGATGACCACCGCGCAACTGCGGCGCGCGATCGAAGGACCACTGCCCGACCGGATCACCTACGAGGCGGGCCTGGTGGAGCGCATCCTCGCCGACGTGGGCGAGGAGGCCGGTCAGCTGGCACTGCTGGAGTTCACCCTGACCATGCTGTGGGAACGGCAGCGGGAACACACCCTGACGCACGCCGTCTACACCGAGCTCGGAGGGGTGCAGGGCGCCGTGACCGAGTACGCCGAGGAGGTCTACCGCGACCGGCTGGAGACATCCGAGGCCGAGGCGGCCCGGCTCTGCGTGCAGCTCGTACGGCCCGGACAGGGAACGGAGCCGACCCGCCGGGTGGCCCGTCGCGGCGAACTGGATCCGGCGCTCTGGCCGATCGCTCAGCGCCTGGCGAGCACGCGGCTGGTGGTGACCGGCCGCGACGAGGCCGGAGCCGAGACCGTGGAGATCGCCCACGAGGCGCTGATCTCGTGCTGGGGTCGCCTGCGGCAGTGGGTCGCCGCCGACCGGGACTTCCGCGCCTGGCAGGAACGCCTGCGCACCGCGATGGAACAGTACGCGGCCGGCGGCCATGACAGCGGGTCCCTGCTGCGCGGGGCCTCCCTCGTCGAGGCCTTGGACCGGCTGCCCCGGCACGACGCGGACATCGGTCCCGCGGAGAAGGACTTCATCCGCGCCAGCAAGGCGCTCCAGAGGAGAACCGTGCGCCGGCTGCAGGTTCTCGCCGGGACGCTGGTCGCCCTTCTCCTCCTGGCCGTCACCCTCGGTGTCAGCGCCGAGCAACAACGCCGGCAGGTCGCGGTGCAGGAACGGCAGGCCGTCTCCCGCGCCCTCGCCTCACAGGCCGACGACACCATCGACGAGCGGCCGATCCAGTCGATCCTGCTGAGCCTGCAGGCCTTCAACGAGGCGGACACGGCGGAGGCGCGAGGCAGCCTGCTGCGGCATGTGTTCGAACACCAGCAGACGCAGGGCTTTCTGATCGGCCACAAGGACAGGGTGTCGGGGGTGGCCTTCAGCCCTGACGGCCACTCCCTCGCCACCGCCTGCAACGACGCCACCATCCGGCTGTGGAACGTGGCCGACCGCCGGACGGCGGCCACTCTGACCGGCCACACGGACAGGGTGTTGGCCGTGGCGTTCAGTCCTGACGGCCACACCCTCGCCTCAGTCAGCGACGACCGGACCGTCCGTCTGTGGGGCCTCGGGGCACAGCCGCGGCAACTGGCCGTTCTGACCGGCCACCAGGACAGGGTGTCGGGGGTGGTCTTCAGCCCCGACGGCCGCACCCTCGCCACCGCCGACAAGGCCGGCACCGTCCGCCTCTGGGATGTCACCACCCGCCGCGAACGGGCTGTCCTGACCGGTCACGAGGGCTGGGTGCGCAGCGTGGTCTTCAGCCCCGACGGCCGTACCCTGGCCACCGGCGGCATCGACGCCACGATACGGCTGTGGACTGTGGCGACCCGCCGGACCGTGGCCACGCTGACCGGCCACACCGACAGGATCCGAGCGGTGGCGTTCAGCCCTGATGGGCGCAGCCTCGCCTCGGCCGGCGACGACCGGAGCGTACGGCTCTGGAACACCGGCACACACCAACTGCTGGCGACCCTGGTCGGCCACGACGACGTGGTGTCGAGCATGGCTTTCCACCCCGAGGGACGCACCCTGGCCACGGCCGGTCAGGACAACACCGTGCGGATATGGGATGTCACCACCCACCGTGAGCGGACTGTGCTCACCGGCCACACCGACTGGATATCGGGTCTGGCCTTCAGCCCCGACGGCCGCACCCTCGCCACCGGCGCCAACGACAACACCGTACGGCTGTGGAACACGGGCGCCCGCCGCGCGGTACGTGTCCTCGCCGGCAACGCCGGGATGGTGACCGGTGTCGCGTTCGGCCCGGATGGCCGGACCCTGGCCACCTCCGGCGAGGATTCGACCATTCGGCTGCTGAATGTGGTCACCGGTACCAGCCGCACCGCTGCCACCGACTGGAGTGCCGCAGCGGTCGCCTTCAGCCCCGACGGCCGCACCCTGTCCACCGGCAGCCTGGACGGAAAGGCCCGGCTGTGGAACGTGTCCGAGCAGCGGGTGGTGGCCACTCTGACCGGGCACCGCGCCAGGGTGCGTGGGGTGGCGTTCAGTCCCGACGGCCGCATTCTGGCCAGTACCAGCGAAGACCATACGGTGCGGCTGTGGGACGTCGCCGCCCGTCGGCCGCTCGCCACCCTCACCGGCCACACCGACTGGGTGTCCGCGGTCGCCTTCAGCCCCGACGGCCGCATCCTGGCCACCGGCAGCGCCGACCGTACGGTGCGCCTGTGGGACGTCGCCGCCCACCGGCCGCTGGCCACCCTCACCGGCCACACCAACTGGGTGTCCGCGGTCGCCTTCAGCCCCGACGGGCGCACCCTGGCCACCGGCAGCGCGGACGCCTCCGCCCGCCTCTGGAACGTCGCCGACCGACAGCAGATCGCCACTCTGACCGGTCATACCGGCTGGCTCTGGGCCATCGCCTTCAGCCCCGACGGCCGCACCCTGGTCACCGGCAGCGACGACCGTACGGTGCGCCTGTGGGACGTCGCCGCCCACCGGCCGCTGGCCACCCTCACCGGCCACACCGGCTGGGTGCTGGCCGCCGCCTTCACCCCCGACGGCCGCACCCTGGCCACCGGCAGCCAGGACCGCACCGTTCGTCTCTGGGACATGCGTCTGCGCTCCTGGCAACGGCACCTGTGCCGTCTTGCCGGACGCAACCTGACCCGACAGGAATGGAACGAGTTCCTGTCCCCGCGCCCGTACCGCGAAACGTGCCCTGACCACCTCCGAGGCGCCGACGCCGACTGACGGACGAAGGCCCCCTGGCGGTGGCTCCGTCGGTGATCCCACGTCGCGCCCGGGTACGTCGCTCGGCGTGCCCGGTCACCGGCCGCGCCGGGGAGTCGCCGGTCCGGGGCTCGTTCGGGTCGGTGTGCGCAAGGCGAGGAGGGCGACGTCGTCGTCGTTGGCGGCGGGGCGGACCCGGCGCAGCAGCTGGTCGGTGAAGGAGGCCAGAGGGCGGTGGGCGAGGGCCGCGGCGTGCTGACGGAGCCGGTGCAGGCCCTCGTCGAGGGAGTGGCCGGGTTCTTCGATCAGGCCGTCGGTGTACAGCAGGAGGGTGGATCCGGGCGGCAGCAGGGCGGTCGCGTCGGCGCGGGGCGCGCGGGCTCCGGTGCCGAGGAGGAGGCCGTGGCCGTCGGTGAGGTAGTCGGCCAGGCCGTCGTGGCTGATCAGCAGGGGCGGTGGGTGGCCGGCGTTGGTCCAGGACAGTTCCCAGTGGCCGTCGTTCGCCTCCTCGACCCGGGCGAAGATCATGGTGGCCATGGTGACGTCGGTGATGTGCAGGACCGCCTCGTCGAGCCGTTCGACGATCCGGCTGGGGGGTTCCTGCTGGGACCAGGCGTAGGCGCGGAGCATGTTGCGCACCTGTGCCATGCCGGCCGCGGCCTCCAGATCGTGGCCGACGACGTCTCCGACGGCCACCGCGGTGGCGTGGTCGCACAGGGAGAAGGCGTCGTACCAGTCGCCGCCGACCTGTGAGGCGTCGGGTGCGGGCAGGTAGCGGGCCGTCATCTGCAGCCGGGGAACGTGCGGCATCTGGGGCAGCAGATGGTTCTGCATGGTCTCGGCGACCTTGCGCTGACGCTGGTAGAGGCGTGCGTTGTCCAGCGCGAGTCCGGCCCGGCGGGCGATGTCCTCGAGCAGGGGGAGATCGGCGGTGGCGAAGTCCCCCGGTTTCTCGGCGCGGCCCAGTGTGAGCGCCCCCAGGACTTCGCGCGTGCTGCGGAGGGGGGCGATGGCCGCGGAACGAATGCCGGTGACATCGAACAGACGGCGCTGTTCGACCGCGATGCCGGAATCCGGTTCCCGCTGGTAGGTCTGTGGGCCGGCCAGGGTGGAAGCGAGTCCGCGCAGGGCCCTGGACAGGGGCATCGGGGACAGCTCCGGGACCGGTGGCATCGGTCCTTCGAGTTCCTCGTGGTGCACCAGGGTGTCACCGTCCGCGTGGACGACGGCGGCGCGCCACACCTCGTCGCGCTCGGTGATCAGGTCGATGACCGCCCAGTCCGCCAGCCGGGGCACCACCAGGGTCACCAGCCGGTGCAGCGCCTCCTCGACATCGAGGGTGGAGGTCAGCTGAGTGGTGGTCTCGGCCAGCAGCGCGAGCCGTTCGAGTTCCGGCAGCGGCCCGGCCGCCGGCTCCGGGTGCGGGTCGGCTTCCTGCGGGCGCCGGGCGTGGAAGAGGACGAGCGTGCCGCGTGCGTGGTCACCGACGTCGTACGGGGTGATCAACCAGGAGATGGGCAGCAGGGAGCCGTCTCCGCACGCGAAGTAGTCCTCCTCGCCCTGGGCGGTGCGCCCGGCGTGGAAAGCCTGCCGCATACCGCACTGCGTCCTCGGCATGGGCTGGCCGTGCGCGTCCCGGTGCAGCAGGTCGTGCGCGTCCCGGCCGAGGAGATCCTCGGCCGACAGGGCCAGCAGCTGTTCGGCCCGGTCGTTGACAGCGATCACGCGGCCCTGCTCGTCGACGACGTAGGCTCCGGTCCCGATGGCCGCCAGCGCCCCGGTGAGCGCGGCGGCAGATGCCGTCGAGGGCCGTTCCCCGCCGGTCTCCGTCTGCTCCGGCCCTGCCATGTCCTCATCTCCTCCACCGCCCGGCGGCACATCCGCTCGGCGGCATTTCTCTCCCCGCATGCCCAGCACCATCGAGTCCAGCCCGCCCTCAGGTCCACACTGCCCTGAACACCTGGTCCAGCTTGGTGCCGCTCGGCTCTCGGCCGCGGATGCCTGGCCGGTACGCCTGCCGAGAACTCATCTGCCGAGGCCGGCGGCTTGGCCGTACGAGTGACATCCGGGCCGCCCGGACGGTGGCGGGCGGCCCAGAGCTTGCGATGGGCGAACTGGCCGGCGGGCTGCGGGATCACTGCCCGGATGCCATGTCTGCGCAGGTGATGCCGGATGACCTACTGGATGCTCCAACGGTGCGGGTGACCGGGTTCTTCAGGACAGGCGAAGATGTCGAGTTCACCCCAGCGGCCCACGGTCACCTCGGTCGGCGTGGCGGACCGGTGCGTGGGCAGGTCCGCTTCTTCCGGTGGCTTCCAGCTGCCGCTGCCGCCGCCCCATTCCGAGCTGTCGACGGTCAGCAGCAGGCGCATCGGTGTCGCACAGGTCCTCCGGGAGGAGGCCGGCGAACGGGTGGGCGGTCACCTGCTCCGGGTGCAGCACGCACGGCTCGGGCACATACCCTTCGTAGCCGACGGCCTCGGGCTGCGGCGGCGCGGCCTGCACCTCGACGACCGGGGCCCGGTTCGAGGAGCCGTGCGGAAGCCAGGATCTGCCGCTGCCGGTGGATGTCCGCCGGGCGCCGGCCACGCGCGTGGCTGTGCGGCTCGGTACACACCGGCCAGATTCGTACGTCGGCCACAGCAGCGGACCGCCCACGGAACTGTCCGCGACCTCCGGCCGGCCCGGGCGCGGGTGGAGCCGGGTGGTGGTACCCCGGTGAGCCGCCTGCGGTTGCGGCATCCAGGTCGTCACTCGGACCGGCGCGCAGGGCTCCGCGTCGCATGGTGTCACCAGGGCCGGCCGCCCGGGGCGATCCGGCCCTGGTGACGGGTCAGCGGGTGACCTCGAACGTGGCCGCGCGGGGCACGAACTTCGTGCCGCCGTCCTTCGCCGTCGCCAGCACCGACACCTGCCAGGCGCCTTCCGCGAGGTCGGCCGCGTCCTGCTGCGTCACCTTCAGGGTGTAGGTGCAGCGGGACGTCTCCTCCGAGGTGCTGCGGCACGTGGCCTTGTCCACGTACCGCAGCTCCGCCTCGGTCGGGTCCAGCTCGGAACTCACCGGCCACGCGATGACCCTGAGCTCGCGGACACCCGAGTCGTCGCTCACGTCCGCGGTGTACGAGAGCTTCCCCGCGCCCTGCTGGGACGGAGCGATGTACGTGGCCGAGCCGTTCGCCACGGTCGGCTCCGTGGCAGTGGACGTGGCAGTGGAAGCCATGGCGAATCCGCCGGCGGCGATGGCGCCGAGGGCGACGACGCCGATGACGGACGGGACGAGAACGCGCTTGGACATGGTGGATCCCCCTGATACGCGATACGAGTGGAGTGTCGATGTCGATGTCGATGCGCGGGAAAGCCCGGAAGAACCGGTGGTCCGCCGCTTTCCCGACGTGGTCGAGCCTATGGCCGGGAGCAGGGCGCGATCCTCAGGCCGTGGGACGATCGCCGCGTCGAACCGCGGGTGCAGCATCTGCACCCCAGGTAAGAGAGCGCGGTCCGCCTCAAGCCCGAGGACAGCCGCTCACCCGCGGTCATAACCTTGATCCCTTATGAAGAGAACCGGCGAGAAGAGAACCGGCGAGAAAAGAGCCCACGGGAAAAGGACCGACGACCGGCTGCTGCCCCTCGTACTGTTCGGCACCCAGGCCGTGGTGTGGCCGGGGGCGGACCTGACCGGCGGGACCGTTCCGGCAGGGTCCGCCCTCTTCGTGGCGGCCCTCGTCGCCGGACTGGTGACAGCGGCGCTCTGCCTGCGCCGTGCGAAGCCGGTGATCACCCTCGTCGCGGTCGCCGCCGCCTGTGCGCTGGGGGCCAGTCCCCTGCCCACCGGGGCCATGGCCGTACTGGGGACAGCGGGCGTGGCCCTGGCCCTGTTCACCGTGGCCGACGAACGCGACACCTTCACCGCCCTGCTGTGCGTGCTGGCGCTCGCCTCCTGGCAGTTGCTGCAGAACGTCAGCCTGCACGGGCTCAGTGACCGCAACGGACTCGACCTCGTTCTGACGGCGGTGCTGTACGCCGCCGCGTCCGCCGCCGGAATGCTGGTGCGGCGGAGCCGGCGTACACGGCAGGCCGCCGAACAGCGGCTGAAGCGGGCCGAGCTCGAGCGGCACCGGCTCCCGGCGGTCGAACGGCAGCGGATGGAACGCGAGTTGCACGACGTCAGCGCCCACCATCTGACGGCCGTGGTCGTCACGGCGGGTGCGGCACTCGGGTTGCGCGACCGTCGCCCCGAACTGGCCGGCGAGGCTCTCCGGTTCGCCGCCGAGACAGGCCGTGAGGTCACCCGCGCGCTCGGCGCGGTACGGGCGCCGGCGCCCTCACGACAACAGCAACCGTCGCCCAGGGAACGGCTGCTGGGGCTGGTCGCCGGGTTCTCCCGACTGGGCCAGGACGTGGAGTGCGAGATCGACGCGCTGCCGGACGGTGCCGTCGCGGACGCGGCGTACGGCATCGTGCGCGAGGCGCTGACCAACGTGGCACGGCACGCACCCGGTGCGCACACCACCGTGACCTGCCGGTACGGCGACGCCCGCACGGAGGTCGTCGTCACGAGCGCCGCGCCTCCGGCCGGCTCGGCCGCGCACGGCGCCGGTCTCGGATCGGGGCGCGGCCAGGGTTCTCTGCGGTCGCGGGCGCGGGAGGCCGGCGGCACCCTGACCAGCGGCCCGACGGCGGAGGGGGGTTGGGAGGTGAGCGCGCTCCTGCCCGGCCGGGATGCCGCCGCCTCGGTGAGGCGGCCGGTCCCCTGGCAGTACCGCCTGGCGCAGGTGACGGCCGCGACCGGCCTCGCCGTGCAACCGATGCTCTCCCTGCTGATCATCCGGACGGAATCCGAATCCGTGTCGAGCGGTCCGGGGGCTTCGGCGGGCATGCTCTTCGCGCTGCTGGCCGCGGGACAGGCCCTCGCGCTGCTGTGGCGGCGCCGGGCGCCCGGCGCCGCCCAGGGCTTCGTACTCGGTCTGGCTCTGCTCTGGCCGGTGGCGATGGACGTGGGCCGGTACACCGGCTGGGTACTCCTGCCTCCCCTGCTGAGCATGGCCGCCACCTGCGCGGTGGTCGCCTCGGCCGCCGCCCGCACGGCCGCCGCCGATCCGTCCGGCACCGCAGACCGCTCGCGCCCGCGCCCACGCCCACGCCCGATGCCTCTGCGGGCCGGTCCGGTCGTGGCCGTGGTGGTGCACGCGGCGGCCACGACCGCCGCCCTCGTGCACCGGAGCGTGTCCTTCCCCGTCTGGGCACTCGCCGCCGCGGCGACGGCCCAGGCGACCCTGGTGATCGGCGCGGCGTGGTGGGGCGGAACCCTGCGCGGGCGTCGCCGCCGGGCCGCCCGCGGTGCGCAGGCCGAACATCTCGCGGCCTTCACCGAGGAGGCGGTACGGGACGCGTGGGCCGAGCGCCGACGGATCGCCACCGGGCTGGAGACGACCGTGCTGGCGCGCACCGCCGACATGGTCGCGCAGGCCGAGGCGGGCCGGCTCGACGAGGTCGCCGAACGTGCCCGCGAGGCCCTCGCCGCGATGCGCGCCCTGCTCGACACGGTCCGGGAGGCCGAAGCCGGAGCCGAGGCCACGCCCGCGCTGCGGCCGCAGCCCACCCTCCAGGCTCTCGACCTCCTGGGCCATCAGATCCGGGCCACCGGCCGCGACGTCGAGATACGGCTGACGGACCGGATACCGAGACGGCTGCCCACCACCGTGGACCTGGCTGCCTACCATGCCTGCGAGACGGTGCTCGCGGCCGGCGGCGAGGAGCCGATGACCGTGGAACTCGACGCGGACGACACCGCGTTGACGATCACGGCGATCGGGGTCCCGGACACCGTACGTCGCGCCCTGTGTCAGCAGGTGTCGGCGCGGACCGCGATGGCCGGCGGGACGGTCACCGCCGGCCCGTCGGGTGCGGTGCGCGTCCGGCTGCCGCTGACCACCGCGGCACCGGCTGCGCCGATTGCACCGGCTACACCTGCTACATCGCAGGACGACGAGGAGAGACAACGATGAGCCTCAAGGTGCTGGTCGTCGACGACCAGGGCATCGTACGGGCGGGGTTCGCCGCCGTGATCGACGCCGAGGAGGACATGACGGTCGTCGGCGAGGCCGCCGACGGCGCCGAGGCGGTACGGCTCGCCGGGGAACTCGCACCCGACGTGGTCCTCATGGACGTCCGCATGCCCGAACTGGACGGCATCGCCGCCACCCGGATCATCACCGGCCGTCCCGACGCACCCCGCGTCCTGGTGCTGACCACCTTCGACCTCGACGCATACGTGTTCGACGCGCTGCGCGCCGGCGCCTCCGGGTTCCTCCTCAAGGACGTACACCCCGGCGAACTGCTGCACGGCATCCGGGTGGTGGCCGCCGGTGAGAGCGTCCTCGCCCCGTCGGCCACCCGCCGGCTCATCGGCCACTACGCGTCCAGACCGGGCAACGGCATCCCGGGCGGCGACACCCCGCGCGAGCTGAAGAACCTGACCGACCGTGAGCGCGGCGTCCTCACCCTGATCGCCGCGGGACTCACCAACACGGAGATCGCCCAGCACCTCGGCATCACCGTCGGCACAGTGAAGTCCCACATCAACGCGCTGCTCCGCAAGCTCGAACTGCGCGACCGGGTCCAGGCGACGATCCTCGCCTACGACCTCGGCCTCGCCCACCCCAACCCACCCCACTCCCCTGCCTGACCGGCCACCGGCCACCGGCCACCGGCCACCGCCCATTCGGCCACCACCCACCGACCACCACCATCCAGGAGTCCACCACCATGACCGGCCCAGGTCTGTCCGTCCTTCGCGGTGCACGCCGCGCCCTCGGCCACATCGCCGCCCGGGTCTACCTGACGGCCTGTGCGCTGCTGCTCGGATGGGCCCTCGTGGCCTCCTCCACCTCCGACGCGTCCATGGCAGCTGTCATCCCACTGTTCGCCACCGTCCCGGCCAGCCTCGTACTGCTGCTGTTCCTGCCGGAAGGCAGCATGGCGTTCCTGCTCTCCATCATTCTCGGAGCACTGATCAACGCCATGATCATCGGCTGGTGCGCCCGTGCGCTGCGCCGTGGGAGCAACCCGGACACGGCATCCTGACAGCAAGCGGCCAGCTCTTTCGTGTCCTTGCGCGTCGAGGACGGCAACCTGTTGTACGGCCCTCTGCTCATAGCGTCGGCTCATGACCAGGCCCTGCCCAGGGACCATCGGTCCAGGGCCGGCAGCCGGCCTCCTCCCCGGGAACCGGACAGTGCGGGGGAACTGAACAGCGCCTGAGCCGCTGGCTGTTGCGCATGAACCGTGAAAGGGTGCGCGGGTGACCGACATCGCTGGGGGAACGATTCCGGTACGGCCGGACGACCGCACCGCGTCCGTTCTGCGCTTCACGGTGGAACTCATCGCCTGGGCGGCGACCCCGTGGGCCCTGGCCGACCGCTCATGGCTGCTCGCCGCCTTGTCCGTGGTGCTTCTGATCGGCCTTCCCACGTGCTTCTCCACCCCGGGTGACAAGGCGCACGTGATCATCGCAGTGCCGGGCTGGGTCACGATTCTTCTGGTGCTTCTCCAGCTCGCCGCGGCCGTGGCTTCGTCATGGCTGGCCTGGCCTGCTTGGGCGGCGGGCCCCGTGACCCTGCTGGCCGCCGCCACCCTCGTCACGGAACGCCGGCGCTGGCGGTGGCTGTCCTCCCGCAGAACAACGTAGGGAAGCGCTCAGACGGCACGGCACCTCGCAGCCGGCCCTGCCTGATACTCGACCTGCGGTGAGGAACCGTCCAGTCCTGTGGACCGACCGGCCAGTCCAATGACCGGTCGATCAAGCAAGTGGCTTGCGGTAACGGACGTACTCGTTCTGCCGCCGGAACCCCACACTCTCGTAAAGGGAGTAGGACCGGTGCGGGTTTGCCACGCCCGTGAACAGCCGGGCGGTCGTCGCACCGTGCTCACGGAGGCTTCGCAGCCCGTCCAGGAGCAGGGCACGGCCGATTCCGAGGCGTCGCTGGTCCGTCCGGACGCTCAACTCTTCGACCTCACCCACGGTGCGGTCGTGGCGGCGGATGGAGCAGAGAGCGACGCCGACCATGTCCTGCCCGTTCCATGCACCCCTCCAGCACGCCGGGTCGGCGGTGTCGACGAAGTCCTGAAAAGGCCATTTCTGAGTGAAACCGGTGTCCGCATACGAATCGACGACCGTCCTCCAGGCCGCACGGTAGTGGCGTGTCGTGAGCGGCCCCGTACGTATTCCGGCTGGTAGTGCGCTGCCCTGCTCGGGCAACTGCTGCAGACCGCCCAGCTCCATCTCGACCAGGCTGAAGACACGTCGGTAGCCGGCTGCGAGGAGAAGCTCGGTGGCGTCCTGCTCGGAGGCCGTGGCGTTCGCTCCGATCATGGCCGTCCGTGCCGTTCCATGCTGTTCGACGAGCTGGCGGATCCGTTCTTCGGCCCAGCTCAGCATGGCCGAGCCGATGCCCTGGCGGCGGTGCTCGGGCAACAGGTAGCCGCGGTGCAAGTACAGCCACGTGTCGTCCCGCTCCTGCCACCATCGGACCGTCGAGTAGCCGACGGCACTCCCCTCGTGCACCACCAGGATCTGGTCCTTGGACGGCTCCGGCAGCTTGGCGGAGGCTTCGGCGATCTCGGCCGCTGTCGGTAGCCCTTCCACAACCGAATGGGCATCGACCCGGTCCCGCTCAGCACAGCCCTGCCGCACTGCGGCCATGGCATCGTGGTCTCCGTCGCCGCGGTACGGCCGGAATCCGAAGCCGACCGGAAGGCCCTGTCCTGGCACACCATCCAACATGCCCGGATGATCTCGGACTTAGAGGCAGGTCCGCCACTCTATTCATGCCGCGGTCGTCTGCGGCCGGTCGTTGTGGTGGGCAGGGCGACTGCGGGCCTCACCGGTGGTGAGGACGCGTCCCACGTCATGCCGGGTGGCCAGGCGGTGGTTCTGCGGACCCCGGATTCCCCGGATTCCCCGACTTCCCCGGCTTCCCCGACTTCCCCGACTGTCCACGCCGGGATCCGCAGTAGGGCCCAACCCCAGGCGGGACCGTCACGGAGCTGCCGGATCAGACACCAAAGGGCGAGAAATCACCGTGCAGTACGCGGCACATCACAGCCCTGGCGCTCGTCAGGTCAATGCCGAGCTCAGCCCGCAGCACCCACATGACGGCGACGCCCTCAGCCTTCGGGGACATGGCGTCGCCTCACGGCGAGCCCGGCCGCGCTCACACGGTCCGGCCATGAGGTGATGCCCACTCCGCAACGCTGACCGACATCGCGGAGCGGACATGGATGTCGACGAGGCCGGTGGCGGGAGAAGAAGCCCGGGGGCCCCGTCGAGACCGGGTCAAAGCCCGATGACGGTGGTGGGGCCGGGGGCCTCGATGTAGTCGATGACCGACCAGTTGCTTGGAGGCATCGGCACCGGGAGATGAGCAACGAAGTTCCCCTGCTACGGTGCGCCGATGTCATCGATCAGGCAGTTCCAAGTCACCTTCGACTGCGCAGAGCCCGAGCGCGTCGCTCGATTCTGGTGTGAGGTGTTGGGATACGTCGTACCGCCGCCCCCGGAGGGGTTCGCCACTTGGGACGATTTCAATCGCTCGCTGCCGCCTGAGCGTCGGGGTTCGGCGTTCGTCTGTATGGATCCCTCAGGTGTGGGCCCGCGAATGTACTTCCAGCGCGTTCCGGAGGGCAAGGTCGTCAAGAATCGGGTGCATCTTGACGTGCGGGTCGGCACCGGGCTCGTGGGTGAAGAGCGCCTCGCCACACTCGAGGCCGAGTGCGCGCGACTGGTCGCACTCGGTGCGGTGCGCGTACGACTGCTGCGTGCCGATGGCGTCAATGAGTCGTGCATCTCGATGCAGGACATCGAGGGCAACGAATTCTGCCTCGACTGAGCATCCTCCGAGACGGCGAGGTGGGGGGCCGTCCTCCTACGGCAGAGCCAACTGCCGCGGGCTGAGCCCGGCGCTTGGCCGGCCGGGTGAGGAGTTCGACGTGTTCCCCGGCCAGCCAGGCGGCAGCGGGACGTGGACGCCACCGCGCACGAGCCACGGGCCTTCGACATCGCCGACCGGCTGCGCCGGATGGAGCTGGCAGCGGACCGTCGACGACTGACCGCGGCAGCCCCTGCCGAAACGCACACCGGTCGCCTACCGGACCGCTTCTGTACCGACACGGGCCAGCACCTGACCGGCCAACTCCTGCGGGGTCAGCTCGCCGTTCAGGAACACCGTGTCGCTGGGCAGGGTGCCGGCCGCGGCCATGCACGGTTCGATCCGCTCCTTGCACCAGCGCCGGACCCGTTCGTCCTGGTCAGGCTTGTCCGGCGTGAAGCTCCGGCCGTCGATCCGCTCCTCCAGGACCTTCCGAGAGACCTCGAGGAAGAAGTGGTGCACGTCGATGCCCGCATCCTTCAACGCACCGAAGATCTCACCGACATAGTCGGAGTTCACCAGGGTCATGGGCACCAGGACCGGGCGGCGGTACTCCTCGACCAGCCCCACCGCCAGGCTGGCGACCTGGCGTCGCCACAGGCGGAGATCCTGGAAGTCTCCGGTCGGCACCTCCACGATCTCCCGCAGCACATAGCCGACCATCTCCGGGTCATAGACCAGCCCGTCGGGCCAGCGCGCACGCAGCTCATCCACCAGTGTGCTCTTCCCGCTGCCGAACGCACCGTTCACCCAGACGATCAACACAAGCCTCCCCACCCATTGCCCTGCCCCGTCAGGTCGGCGACCGAGCTCACCACGGAAATGCGCTCGACCCCTGGAAGGAGACCATGGCCCAGATCACCAGGGGAACGAGTACGAGGAGGACGAACGCAGCGAGGGCCTTCGCCCACACTGCCGACTTGCCGGGGCCTTCAGTGGGCACGACCGCTCCGGATGGCTGCCTGGGCGTAGACGGCTGCCGACGCCGCTGAGATGGTAGCGGGACGGCGAGCAGGGCGGTCGATGGAGCTCACCGCGACCCGCAACTGCCCACACTGTCAGCAACTGCCCCCGCTTCCCCCCTGCCCGCACTGCCCGCACTGCCCACAACCGGTCACCATCGTCGCCCACGGCCACCCCCGCAGCCGCCCGGCCCGCCATGCCCGGCGAACCGGACGTGACCCCACTGCGCGTGACCCAGCGGCCCGCCCTGAGACGGATGCGGCCGCGCCGGCTCGGGCTCGGCTCGGGCTCTGCGGAACTGCCGCCGAACCCGAACTCATCCTCAGGCCAGCAGATCCAACAACCGGTCGGCCTGCCGCTCGGCGGTCCCCGGCGGATTCCTGGGATTCTCCGGGGCGTCGCCCGCCAGCAGGAACAGCCAGACGAGAGCAAGCAGCCGGCGGCATTCCCGCAGCCGTGCCGTCTCCGCGGGAGTGAGATCGAAATGGTCCAGAAACGCGGAGACGTCCAGGGGGTCGGCCACCCAGCTGCCCACGTGTTCGGTGATCTCCGCCAGCTCGAATGCGCGATCACTGCGGCCGGAATCCTCGAAGTCGACGACCTGAACCCGGTTGCCGTCCCACAGATAGTTCGCGAGATTGCCATCGCCGGGCCCGAAGATCCACGGCACCTTCCACGGCTCATCGGCGTCCAGACCGGATCCGGCGAGCCAGGCCAGACCGGCGTCCATGCCCTGTCGCACCAGACCCTCGGCTCTGGGGCGCGCCGCCACCGCCCACACGTCAAGGTGCCCGATGAGCTCAGCCTGATGTCCAGGCCGCAGAGGGATGTCGTCCATGACATTGGACGGCACCGCGGCATGCAGCGTAGCCACCGCCCCGGCCAGGGCCTTGATCTGCTCGCTTCCCACCACACCGCCGCGCAAGGGCTCCCCGTCGAGCCGGGACATCACCACTACCGGCTCGAACGCTGCGAGGTCGGCCTCCAGCGGCTCCGGCGTCAGCCCGGGCGCATGCCTGGCCAGCAGCGTCAGAGCCCGCCACTCACGCTCGGCACGGCCGCCGTCCCCGTTCGGGAACCGTTTGATCACCCTGTCACCGGTCAACTCGATCGCATGCGTGCTCCATTTTCCAGAACTCATGAGCAGGCATCCTGTCAGGAGCACACGCTCGTGCTCCCACCCTTCCCACACCATTTCTTGCCGTGGCGTGCAGGACGGTCGAGGCTGTGCTGTTGCACAGCACCTACCAGCGCATCCAGACCCGCCAACGCGTCGTGGCCCGCCCAGGGCATCCTGCCCAAAGGCCCGTTGGGTGCCACCGGGTCACCGCTCGGCTGTGGGCACGCCGGCACTTCTCTGTGCGCCGGTACTCCTGTGACCGGAGGCCGCATCACCTGGGATGCAGAGCCGCCGGGCCCGCCCGCGCGCGCCGCTGACCTGCCTGCTCGAATGCAAGTGGGGACTGTGCCCCACAGCCTCGCCGCATGGCCTGTGCTGCTTCGCCCACGACCCCGACGCCCCGGAGCGCTCGCTGCGGACGGAGACCGAGCAGCACCGCCCATGCCTTCCGTTCCCGAACGGGGCGATCCACCACCCGCCACCCGCCCCCTCTGAACGACATGTGTCTTCGTGACCCAGGCGGAGTTCGACCGGCGACCGGCGACCGGTGGATGGCGGACGAGGACGCTGCGTTGAGGCTCGACCTCGACTGGTGAGCGGGACTGCCGGACTGTACTGGACCGCTGTGCTGTGGGCCGCGGCTGTCGGCGAAGCGACGCAGCCGCTTCCCGGAACCCATGTCGTTCCGGGTGGTCAGGCGATGTAGGCGGTGTTGCCGCGGACGGCGAGGGAGGTCGGGCCCTCCAGACCGTCGGCGCCGGTCAGCACGGTCCTGTGGCTGCCGCCCGGCTTCACCAGCGCGATCTCGTTGTCCTCGTTGATCGCGGCCAGGAGCGTGTCGCCGTGGACCGGTGAACGCGAAGTCGTCGATGTTCGTGACGACGGCGCTGCCGCCACGGCCGAGGCCAGGAGGCCGGTGCGCGCACCTGTCAGGACTCTGGTCATGCTGACTCTTCCTTCTCTTGCTTCAGGTCGCACGGAGTGGGACGTCGTCGGGGGCGGGACGGGGCCGGGTGACCGGTCCGGTCCGGGTCAGTGGGCGGAACGTACGGACCGGGCGGCGCGCAGGATCAGGTCGGTGACGGGTCCGGGATCGCTCACGGACACCGCGTGCGGCGCGTGCACGGTCACGGTGCGGGCGCGGGCGCGCTCGGCCATCCACCGTTCGGCGGCCGGGGGGATGTTGCGGTCCTCGGTGGCCACGAGGTACCAGCTGGGGATCTTCTTCCAGGCGGCGGCGGTCGCCGTCTCCCGGAGCGCGGCCAGGGTGATCGGTCGCTGTCCCGCCGCCATCACCTGAGCGGTCCGGACGGGGACTCCGGCCGCGAACTGCTTGCGGAACAGCTCCTTCTTGATGACCAGCTCCTCCCCCTGCCCACCGTCGGGCAGCGGATAGTACTGGGTGGTGGTGGCCTGTCCCAGGGTGCTGCCGGGGAACCTGTCGGTCAGCTGGAGCGCGCTCTCGCCGACCTCGGGGACGAAGGCGGCGATGTAGACCAGGGCTTCGACCTGCGGGGCGTCGTCGGCGGCCTGGCTGATGACCGCTCCGCCGTAGGAGTGCCCCACCAGCACGACCGGTCCGGTGACCGTGTCGAGGACGCTGCGGATGTAGGCGGCGTCGCTCGCCAGTCCGCGCAGCGGCAGGGCCGGCGCCAGGACGCGGTGACCCCGCCGCTGCAGGCGCTCGATCACCTGGCTCCAGCTGGAGGCGTCGGCGAACGCGCCGTGGATCAGGACGACGGTGGGGGTGTCCGGCCGCCCGGACGGTCTGCCCGGGTGACGGCCGGCTGCGGCCGCCGGTGTGGCGTACCCGGCGCTCGCGGTGCCCAGGGCGGCGGCGCCGGCCAGGAGAGATGCCGTGACGGTACGGCGTGAGATCGGTGAGTTCATCGTTCGCTCTCTATGAAGGCGGCGGAGTCGGCAGGGTGGGTGACACCGGCGTGCGACGGCCGGACGGGCGGCGTGACGAGCCGCCCGTGGTTCAGGCGGAGGTGGCCCGGACGGCTTCCTCGATCAGGTCGACGACGCGCTCAGGGTGGGAGAGCATCACCAGGTGCGAGGAGTCGACCTCGACGGTGGTCATGCCGGCCCGCTGGTAGCCGTAGCGTTCGACGTCGGGGTTGATGGTGTGGTCCGCCGAGGCGACCAGGCCCCAGGAGGGCTTGGTCTTCCAGGCGGCGGCCGGGGCCGCGTCGGCGAACGCCTGCGCGGCGAGCGGGCGCTGGGAGACGGCGAGGACGGCGGCGAGCCGGGGGTCGACGTCGGCGGCGAAGATGGCCGGGAACTTGTCGGCCTCGACCGACACGTCGGTGCCGGTCTCGGTCGAGCCCTCAAGGGGGAAGGGGGTGTAGACCAGCGCGGTGGCGAGGTCGGAGTCCGGGAAGCGGCCCTGCAGTTCGCCGAGGCTCTCGCCCTTCTCCAGGGCGTAACCGGCCAGGTAGACCAGTGCCGTGACATTGTCCTCGGTGCCGGCGACCGTGATGACGGCACCGCCGTAGGAGTGGCCCACCAGGACGACCGGGCCGGGGATCTGCCGGACGATCGAGGCGATGTAGGCGGCGTCACCGATCAGGCTGCGATTGGGGACGGCCGGGACGACCACGTCCAGACCGCGGGCGAGCAGCCGCGCGGTGACCTCGGAAAAGCTGGAGGCGTCGGCGAAAGCTCCGTGGACGAGGACGACGGTCGGCTTGTCGGAACGGGACATGGGGATGCTCCTTCGTGGGTGTCACGGGTGTCGCCGGTGACATGGGTGTCATGGGTTCGGGTGCGGGGCCGCCTGTCGGCCGGGGCTCGGACGGATCATTCGCTTTCCGGGCCACGGGGCACCGATGCGCCGCCCGATCGTCCTCGGCCGGGCGACGGTCGTCGCCACTGGGCGATTCCTCCGCTGGACGCCGTACGCGGTGCACATCGAGCGGAATGCCGTGGGCACATGAGGAACAGTAAGGGCCGCCTACGCGGCACAACTCTCCCTCCGTGCCCTGGTTCTGTTCTGTCCGTGCGCGGTCGACGGATCTCAGCGTGATCAGGCACCCCAGGCGTTCATCTCTCTTCGCGATGACTGACATCGCGAACCATCGCCACGGGTGAGGAAGGGCGGCGGCGGCCCGGAAGTTCTCCTTGCGTGACGAAAAAGAAGGTGCTCATGTCCGCAACAGGTGACTTCCGTACTCGGCTCCCGTCCGCATCGGCAACCGAAAAGCCCTCGCACGGCGTGCCGGGCGGACTGGTCGTCCTCCTGGCCGTGGCTTCCGGAATGACGGTCGCCAATCTCTACTACGCCCAGCCGCTGTTGTCCTCCCTGAGCGGCGTCTTCCACGTCAGCACGGCAACCGCCGGAACGCTGATCACCCTCACCCAGGTCGGCTACGTCCTCGGCATGCTGTTCCTGGTCCCACTCGGCGACCGGGTGGAGAAGCGCGACCTCGTCACCGTCCTCCTGGTGGTCACGACGCTCGCCTCCGTCGCAGCCGGACTCGCGACGAACTTCCCCATGCTGCTCGCCGCGTCGCTGATCAGTGGCGCCACCTCGGTCGTCGCGCAGATCCTGGTGCCCTTCGCCGCGAACCTGGCCGCCGACCATGCCCGGGGCCGTGTCGTCGGCCGGGTCATGAGCGGTCTGCTCACCGGAATACTGCTCTCCCGTACGTTGAGCAGCCTGGTCTCCGATGTCGCCGGCTGGCGTGCCGTCTTCCTCGGCTCCGCCGCCCTGACGGCCGTCCTCACCGTGGCCCTGCGCAAGGCCCTGCCGCGGCACGCGCCCACCACGTCCCTCCCGTACCACCATGTGCTGCGCTCCACCGCCCGGCTGGTGCGCACCCATCCCGCCCTGATGCGCCGCGGCCTCTACCAGGCGGCGATGTTCGGCGCGTTCAGTGCTTTCTGGACGACGGTCTCCTTCGTGCTGACCGGCCCGCACTTCCGCTACTCGCAGGTCGGGGTCGGTGTGTTCGCCCTCGTCGGGGCGGCTGGGGCCGCTGTCGCCCCGATCGCCGGACGCTGGGCCGACCGGGGACTCGTACGCCCCATGACCGGTGCCGCCTTCCTGGTCACGGCCCTGGCCTTCGTGGTCGCCGGGCTGGGCGCGCACAGCATCGTCCTGATCGCCCTGGCCGCGATCGTGATCGACACGGCCGTACAGACCACGCTCGTCCTCGGACAGCACACCGTCTACCAGCTCGACGCCGCCGCGCGGGCCCGCCTCAACAGCGTCTTCATCGCCACGTTCTTCGTCGGCGGCGCGGCCGGCTCCCAGCTCGGCTCCGTCGTCTATCACGCCGGGGGCTGGAGCGCCCTCACCGTCCTGGGCGCCGCTCTTCCCCTGGCCGCCCTCCTCTACTGGGCCTTCGAGCGGCGGACCCGGCCGGTGGTCGGAGGAGAGTGACCACCGAACACGGCTGCGCCGTCCGCAGCGTGCGCGGGGAGACGCGTGCTGCGGACGGCGCCCAGGCCGCATCGTCGTCGGCCGGACCCACTCACGACTGTGGTCTGATCCAGGCGGGTTCGGGGGCCGACAGGCGGTGGGTGACCACCGACGTCACCACCAGCAGCAGCAGGACCAGCCCCAGGATGAGGAGGAGCTCGGTATGCCGCAGCAGCAGGCCGCCGACGAGGGCTCCGAGGAACATGGCCAGGACGGAGAGGATGCGCCGGCCGGGCCGCGGGGCCGCTCCGCCGGCCGGCGAGGAGTCCGCGGCCAGTCCCGTCAGGGTGAGGGTCAGGACGGTCGTGGTCAGGTCCGGCACTCCGAGGCGCCGGGCGACCGCGTTCTGCAGGCCCATGGCGATGCCCAGGAGCACGATGAGGGTGTACCGGACCGGGCCGGTCACCTCGCCGTCCGCGACCGCGGCCGCGATCACGGTCCCGGCGACCAGTACGGCCTGGACGGCCGTCGTCGTGGCCAGCAGCCGGCCGCGGTGTGCCGCGAACCGGGTGCCGAACCGCCCACCGGTGAGTGCTCCGGTCAGGAACGACGCCATCGAGACGAGGGACGCGGGCACGGACAGGCCCGGCGCGCCCGCCAGGGCGAAGCCCAGGAAGACCACGTTGCCGGTCATGTTGGCGACGAAGACCCGCCCGAGCGCCAGGTAGCTCACGGCGTCGATGAGTCCGGTGACCACCGTCAGCACCAGCAACAGCGGCGGCAGGGGCCCGTGGCGGTCCTCCTTGGGAGGTACCAAGGTGTGGGCCGCGTCAGTCAGCAGCCTGTGCATGCGGTGTCCCTCCCTTGTCGCCCTTCTCGCGGTCACCGCGGGCGGGCGCCGTCAGCACCACACGGGTGAGCAGTCCGCCGGCCGGGCCGATCACGATCGCCGCGGCGGAGACCCACAGCGGCCACTCGGGCAGCCCGAGGGCGTGGTCGAGCGACCAGCGGCCCGGGCCGGTGAGCGCGAGGGCCGCGGACACGGCGACGAGGACGAGCGGATACTCGTAGCCGTCGTTCTGTACCCAGAGCCCCTTGTGCCACTTGACGGTGCCGGCCACCGTCATCACCCCCATGGCGGCCATCGCCGCCGCGGGAGTGAGGAGGCCGGCCGCCAGGAACAGGCCGGCACCGATCTGGCTGCCGCCCGCGGCGAGCGCGGTGAGCGCACCACCGCGGAAGCCGTCACGGCGGAACTCCTCGGTCCCGCCCGCCAGTCCGTTGCCGCCCAGCCGGAAACTGACCTTCTGCACTCCGTGCCCGGCGACGAGGAGTCCCACCACCAGCCGGAGCACCAACAGTCCGCTGTCCATTGCGTCGTCTGCCTGTTCCTGACGTCCGTACTCAACCGTTCGGCTGTGGGGAGCGGGTCAGCCGGCGGCGTGCTCGCCGATGAAGGCCTGCGCGTAGACGAGGCCGAGGCCGTAGGTGCCGCCGTGCTCCTTCACCACGCCCGTCGTGGCGGCGTACGTCTCCTCACGGGCCCAGTCGCGCTGGAGCTCCAGGAGCACCTGCACCCAGGTCACCGGGACGGCCCCGGCCTGGATCATGCGCTGGACGGCGTGCTCGTGGGCCTGCGGGCTGACACCGCCGGACGCGTCGGTGACGACGTACACCTCGTAGCCCTGGGCGAGCGCGGAGAGGGTGGGCAGGACGACGCAGACCTCGGTCCACAGGCCGGCGAGGACGAGCTTCTTGCGGCCGGTCGCCTTGACCGCGTCGACGAAGGCGGTGTCCTCCCAGGCGTTCATCGAGGTCCGGTCGATGATCTTCTGGTCGGGGAAGACGTCCGCCAGCTGCGGCATGATCGGCCCCGAGAAGGACTCGGCGGCCACGGTGCTGAGTACCACCGGGACGTCGAACGCCCGCGCCGCCTTGGCCAGGCCGACGGTCGCGTTGATGATCGCGGTGCGGTCGCCGCTGCCCGTGCCGAAGAACATCTGCGGCTGGTGGTCCACGAAGAGCACCGCGCAGTTGTCCGGGGTGAGCAGGTCGGGGCTGGGGGACGCGGTGACCTCGGCGATGTTGACCATGAGTGTGCCTTTCAGGATGGGGATGGTGGCCGCGGACGGTCGTCCGCGGCCGGGAAAAAGTCAGGAGGGAAGTCAGGAGGGAAGTCAGGAGGGAAGTCAGGAGGGAAGTCAGAAGGAAGGTCAGGAGGTGAGTCAGAGCGAGAAGCAGGGGTCGAAGACCGCGCTGCCCGTCTCGGGGACGAGGCCGCGGCGGGCGCGCCACTGGCGGTGCAGTTCCGACTCAGCGGCGGCCTCGCCGAGCAGCTCGGCCTGGCGGGCGCCCGACCGGGCCGCGACCGGTGTCGCCTGATAGCCGCCGTAGTGAGCCACCGGGCTCCACCCGGGGGTCACCGGAGGCAACTCCTCGTCGATGCCCTCGTATTCACCCGCGGCGTGGACGATGCGGCCGCCCACGACCGTCAGCAGGGCCTCGATGTGCGGGATCTCCGCATCGGACACCGTGAAGTAGTCCTCCGACAGCACGGTGAGGTCACCGAGGAAGCCCGGACGCAGCACGCCCTTGAGGTCCTCCTCACCGGTGAGCGCGGCGCCGGCCGTGGTGAACATCTCCAGTGCCGTTTCCCGGTCGACCCGGTTGTGCGGCGGATGAATGGTCAGGTCGCCGACCGTACGGCCGGTGACCAGCCAGTGCAGGGCGATCCACGGGTTGTACGAGGAAACGCGGGTGGCGTCGGTGCCGGCCGCGACGGTCAGGCCCCGGCCCAGCATCGCGCGGACCGGCGGGGCGTCGGCGGCGGCACCGGGGCCGTAGCGGCGTACGAACGCCTCGCCCTGGAAGGACAGCCGGTTCTGCACCGACAGGGCGCCGCCGAGTGCGCCGATGCGGTCGAGGCTGTCCGCGGACACGGTCTCCGCGTGGTCGAACAGCCACCGGTTCCCGCCCGGGAAGAGGCCCTCCGCGGCGAGCTTCTCGAACACGGCCAGGTCGCGGCGGATGGTCTCGTCGTAAGTGGCGTGGAGCCGGAAACCCCAGCCGTTCTCCATCAGCAGGCGGACCGCCTTCTCGAACTCCGCCTCGTAGTCGGACGCGAGGTCCGGGCGCGGCTGGGCGAAGTTCTCGAAGTCCGCCGCCGCCCAGGTGAGGTTCTCTCCGGCGCCGTTGAGGCGCAGCCATTCGTCGCCGTCCTCGGGGCGGACCATGCCGATCCAGCGGGTGAGGTCGTCGATCTCCTGGCCGGCCGTCTGGGGGAAGAGGTGGTAGGCGATGCGCAGGGACAGCTCGCCCTCGCGGGCGAGTTCCGTGACCGTCTCGTAGTTGTCGGGGAAGTTCTGGAACCCGCCCGCCGCGTCGATCGCCGAGGTGAGTCCGAACCGGTTCAGTTCCCGCAGGAAGTGGCGGGTGGACGTCTTCCTGTGTTCCGCGTCCAGCGCCGGTGCCTTGGCCAGGGTGGAGTAGAGGATCAGGGCGCTCGGGGCGGCCAGCAGCATGCCCGTGGGTTCACCGTCGCGCCCCCGTACGATCTGGCCGCCGCGGGGATCGGGGGTGTCCTTGCCGTAGCCCACCGCCTTGAGTGCCGCGCGGTTCAGGATCGCGGACTGGTAGAGGTGCAGCACGAACACCGGGGTGTCGGGTGCGGCGGCGTTCAGCTCGGCGACCGTGGGCAGCCGGCGTTCGGCGAACTGCTCGGCGGACCAGCCGCCGACCACCCGTACCCACTGGCCCTTGGGCGTCCGGGCCGCCTGCTCGCGCAGCATGGCCAGGCCCTGGCGCAGCGTGCGGACGCCGTCCCAGCGCAGTTCCAGCACGTAGTTGAGACCACCGCGGATCACGTGCAGGTGGGCGTCGTTGAGGCCGGGGATCATCCTGCGGCCGAGTGCGTCGACCACTCTCGTGGCGGGACCGACCTGGTCGGCGACGTCCTTGTCGTCGCCGACAGCGGTGATGACTCCGTCGCGGACGGCGATCGCCTCGGCCTGCGGAAGGCGGGGGTCACCGGTGTGGATCTTGGCGTTGCGGACGACGAGGTCCGCCGCGTCGTGGGTGGCGCGGGGAACCAGCCCGCCGACCGGCATCGTGGACACCTTGCGACAACCTCCTGCGGGGCGTACTGCACGGGATTTCCGTCTGCGCCGCGTCCGGGCCGGACGAGATGTCGGCGAGGTGCACGAGGACCGTGCCGCGGCTGCTTCGCCCTGACGCTATGCCGGGCCGTTTCGGTCCGGTTTCTGGTCAGCGCACTGGCAATTGCCCCACCGTGCACGGCACGGTGGCCCGGCACGGTGGGGTCGGTGCTGGGCCGGCAGCCAACGCCGAAGCCGCGCGGACACTCCCCTCCGGGTGGTCCGCGCGGCTTCGTCATGCGGTGCTGTCAGGCCCGTTGTCGCGAGGTGACGGTGACCACCACCGTGACCAGACACCCCAGGAGCACACCGGCGACGAGTGCGGGCTGTGGGGACCATGCGGCCAGCAGTACGCCGGCCGCGGTGACGACGAACGGGACGCCTTCGGCCGCCCGCCTCTGGTGCGGCCGCAGGTGCACAGCCCACACGGTGAGCAGGAAGACGGCGGCCGGGACGGTGACCGCCAGCGCGGCACCCGCTGACGAGGTGCCGTGATGGCGCGTGAGGTGATCGGCGTACGCGGCCAGGCCCGCCCCCTCGGCCGTGGCCGAAGCGAAGATCAGGTAGTGACCGTAGGCCCAGGGGAAGCGCCTGCGGTGAGCCTGGTGCGTGGTGGCGAGCAGGGTGTGCGCGGGCCTGGTGAAGTACAGCCACCACATGGCGAAGGCCGTCAGCAGACCGCCGGCGGCCAGCGTGTACAGCGCACCGGTGCCGTGATGCCGGTCGAACGCTCCCCGGACGGCGACGGTGGCGGCCGCGACGGACTCACCGAGCACGATGAGGGTGAACAGCTCATAGCGCTCGGCGATGTGGTGCGGATGCCAGGGAGTCATTCCGGCGGACTGCGCCCACACGGGGACCAGGACCTCCGCGAGGATCAGCACGGCGATGCCGGGCAGCCGAGCCTGCTCCGGAGCGAACAGCAGCGTGACCCAGCCGAGCTGACAGACCGTCACCCCTGCGGCGAAGCGGAACGTGGTTTTCCGTCGGGTGGGGTCGGCGAGTCCGGCCCGGAGCCACAGGGTGGCCAGTGCCGTGCGCAGCACCACGTATCCGAGCGTGATGACGAGCAGGTCGCCCTCGTGGAAGGCACGGCCGACGCCGGCGGCGAGGACGAGGGACCCCGTGATCTGCACCAGTACCGCCAGCCGGTAGGGGGTGTCGTCGGGGTCGTAGGCGGAGGCGAACCAGGTGAAATTCATCCAGGCCCACCAGATGGTGAAGAAGACCAGCGCGAAGCGCAGGGCGCCGGAGGCGTACTCCCCGTGCGACAGCGCCTCGTGCAGACTCTCCGACGCCTGCGCCACGGCGACGACGAAGCACAGATCGAAGAAGAGTTCCAGCGGGGTGGCGGTGCGATGCGCCTCCCCGGGGTCACGGCCCTTCATGGGGTGGCGCCTCCGTACGGCCGGAATCCGGACCGGGGCCGTCCGAAGGGTGCTCCTACGGCTCAACGGAGGGCTCCCGGGGTCGGCCCGACCGTCCGGTGAGAAGTGGGACGGGGACACGCACCACCGACCATCACATCCGCCTGCTCGTCCATGCTCATTGCCGCTCGTTCCTCGTTGCGCCCGTTCAGCGGGTGTAGTCGCCCACCGACGTTAGGGCCACTCCGGGACTGCAGGTGTCCACCGGTGCACGGACGCTTGACCAGGAACGCACGCCGTGGCGGGCACCGGATCCGTGCGCCGGCGGGCGGTTTCGTATGCGCTCCGGAGCAAGGTGATGTCACCGCCCCGCCTAGCGTCACCCGGGTACACCCAGCACGGCACCGCAGGAGGCGGATCATGACCACCAGTTCCCGGCACGTGAGCGGCAGCCAGCCGTGGCTGCACCAGAAGGGCGAGGTGATCCAGGACTTCGGGACCGTCAAGCAGTTCCCGCTCGGCCTGTCGTACGAGGCCCGGATGTACTCCTGCCAGCGCCTGAACAAGGCCCTCGCCGACACGCAGATCCTCTACGGCCTCTACAAGAAGCACCACTGGCTGATGCGCGGCGCGACCTTCTACCAACTGCACCTGGTGCTGGACAAGCACGCGGGCGAGCAGCTGGAACTGATCGACGCCATCGCCGAACGCGTCCAGTCACTCGGCGGCGTCGCGGTGGGCGACCCCCGGCACGTCGCGGAGATCACGTCGATCCCGCGGCCCCCGGACGGTGTGGAGGAGGTGCCGGCGATGCTGTCGCGGCTGCTGGAGGCCCACGAGACCATCCTCGTCGAGGCCCATGACGCCGCAGCGCGCACCGCCGAGCTGGGCGACGACGGCACCAACGACCTGTTCGTCTCGCAGGTGATCAGGACCGGTGAACTGCAGTCCTGGTTCCTGGCCGAGCACCTGGTCGACACGCCCCTCGTCCGGTCCTGAGGCGACCGCGACGACGCCCGCGCCGCTGTCCCCACCCGCCCCCGCCTACGATGCACGGTGGTGGTCGCCCCGGCATCGGGCGGAGTACTGCGTGAGCAGGAGCGGATGATGGATCTGCGGCAGATGGAGGTCGTCGTCGCGGTGGCCGACACGGGGGGCTTCACGGCGGCGGCGCGGCGGCTGCACGTGGTCCAGTCCGCGGTGTCCGGCACGGTCCGGGCCCTCGAACGCGAACTGGGCACCTCCCTCTTCGACCGCACCACGCACCGCGTCGCCCTGACCCCGGCGGGCGAGGCCTTCGTCCCCGCCGCCCGGGCGACCCTGCGGGCTGCCGAACTGGCCCGGGAAGCGGTCGACGCGGTGAAAGGGCAGCTGCGCGGAAGGATCACGGTCGGCATCATGCAGGGCGTCTGGGCGGGGCTCCACCACGCCCTGGCCGCCTTGCGGGCGGAGCATCCGGGCGTGGTGGTCCGGCTGCGGCAGGCGGCGGTCGCCGACATCCGCCAGGCACTGCGTGACGGCACGGTGGACCTGGCGGTCGTGGCCCTCGACCGGCAGCAGCAGCGCGGACTGGCGACCCGGCTGCTGTCCCACGAGGACATGCTGCTGGTGGCGTCGCCCCGCCGGATCCTCCCCGGGACGGCGCCGGACGGCGTCGACCTCGCCGAGGTCGCCCGGTTGCCTCTGGTGGACTTCTCGCCGGGCTGGGCCGTCCGCCACGCGGTCGACCGGGCCTTCCGCGCCGCCGGCGTCGAACACACCACGACGTTCGAGGTGAACGACATCGTCGCCGCGGCCGAACTGGTCCGCAACGACCTGGGGGTCTGCGTCATGCCCGCCTCGATCGCGGACCGGTTCCCCGATCTGCGTCAGCACCGGTTCCGCCGGCACGCACCGAGCTGGCAGATCATGGTGGTACGGCCTCCCGGCGAGGCGCCCCCGGCAGTCGCCGCGCTGTTGCGGCACATCACCTGAGGGCATCACCCGAGGGCATCACCTGGGGGCATCACCTGGGGGCATCACCTGGGGCAGACGTCAGACGGCCGCCGCGGGGTCCGGTTCCGGCGGGCCGCCCTCGCGCAGCGCCTGCGCGAGGGCGGCCCGCGAGGTGATGCCCAGTTTGGGGAACACCTTGTACAGATGGGTGGCGACGGTCCGCGGGGAGAGCCCGAGCTCCCGTCCGATCTCCTTGTTGGACAGTCCGGTGGCGGCGAGTGTGGCGATGCGCAGCTCCTGGCCGGTCAGCAGCCTCGCGTCGCCCGTGCCGGTGCCCACGCGGTCGCCCGCCGCCCGTAGTTCCTGCGCACACCGCTCCGCCCAAGGAGTGGCCCCCAGCCGGACGAACGCCTGGTGTGCCTCGCGCAGCAGATCCCGTGCCCCGGCCCGGTGGTGGCGCCGCAGCCACACGCCGTGCACGAGCCGGAGCCGCGCCATGGGGAAGACCCAGCGGTCCGCACCGGGCACGGCGCAGGCCTCCCGGTAGCAGGCCTCCGCCTCCTCGTCGGGTGCCGCGAACGCCGCCGCGGCAGCCAGCAGGAAGGCGTGGTGGCCGGAGAGCTCGGCCATCCGTGCCGTCCGCCCCGCCGCGACGTGCGCCCGGGCCTCCGCCCATCGCCCCGTGTGCACGGCCGCGTCCACGAAATCGAAGAACGGCAGCTGGAACCAGGCGAGCCCGGTGGGCAGCACGCCGGGCGGGGAGAGCTCGGCGAGCCGTGTGTACGCCTCCTCGTGGCGGCCGTGCGCGAGTGCGGCCATGCCGCGCAGGTGCTCGAGGTGATCGGTGACGAAACGCATCCCCGCGGCCCGGGCGACGGGCTCGATCGACGCGGCGGTCTGCCGCAGGCCCTCCTCGTCACCCCGTCCGGCGAGGAAATGGGCGTGATAGTGGCGGAACAGCAGCGCGTTGCAGTGGTAGCCGAGGTCCGCTGCCGCCTCCGCCTCGCGCAGGCAGTCGTCCGCCGCCTCCCAGCGTCCGTGGAGGTAGTCCTGGTGGCACTTGGCCTTCGCCAGCGAGCCCTGGGTGGCGTAGGCGTACTGGCCGGTGAACCGCCGCAGCATCCGGTGGTCGACGGCGTCCACGGCGGAGGCCGTCCACAGCAGCAGCCAGGCCGAGCCCGCCTCCTGCTCCTCGCTCAGCCGGTCGGCCAGGGCGGCCAGTTCGGGGCCGACTCCGTGCGCGGTGCGCGGGGTGTCGGACCACGCGCGGTGGCAGAGCCGGGCCAGTTCGGAGACGTGGGGCAGGTGCTTGTCCAGGGCGCGCCATCCCCGCGGGTCGCCGGTGTAGGCCGAGGCCAGGAGAAGCTTGAAGAAGACCTGCTCGACCAGCCCGTCGAACGACTGGGCGTCCGGTTCCGTCAAGGCGTCCAGTGCCGCGGGCAGCAGGGTGAACGACGACTCGAACTCGATCCGGTGACTCTGGTCGACGTAGACGACCGCGTAGGCGAAGAGCGGCGCGATGTCGTCGGGAACCGGGGACCGGCGCAGTTCCCGCACGAGCCGGGCGGTGTAGGCGAGCCGTCCGCCGCGGGCCGCCATCACGGCCGCCCAGGTCAGACGGCTGGCACGGTCGGCCGGGCCGGCGCTCAGCGCGGCCGCCCGGTCCAGCAGCAGCGCGCCCTCGGCGTCCCCGCCACGTGCGGCGATCAGCTGCCCGGCCTGCTGGAGTTCACGCGCGAGGTCCTCGTCCGGCCCGGTGGCCGCCGACGCCTCGTGCACCAGCCGCCGTGGGTCGTCGGCCGCCTTCTGGGCCGCCAGCGTGCGGTGCGCGCGGCGCTTCTCGGCCTCGGTGGCACGGGAGAGGACGGCGCTGCGCATCAACGGGTGCCGGAAGACGAGCCGGCCGGAGGAGTCGAGCCGGGCCAGGCCGATGGTCTCGATGTGCCGCAGTACCTGCCCGGTCTTCTCGCCGGCGACCCTCTGCAGCCAGGTGCCGGTGAGGCCCGCCGCCCCGCCGCCGAGCGCGGCGAGCAGCAGCACACGGGCGGCGTCGGGCGACAGGGCCTCCAGCCGGTCGGCGAACACCCGCTCCAGGCGCTGCCCGAGCGGCAGGCCGTCCGGCAGCGGATCGATGCCCCGCAGCGCGTTCTCGTCCAGCTGGGCGGGCAGTTCGACGAGGGCGAGCGGATTGCCGGCCGCCTCCGACAGCAACCGGTGTGCCGTCGCGGCCGCGAGTCCGGGATGACGGCTGCGCAGCAGTGTGCCGGCGTCCTCGGGTGCGAGCGCTCCCACCTCCAGCAGGGGTGCGGGCCAGCCCTCCGCCTCGCCGACGCCGGGGCGGCAGGCCGCGACCATGGCCACGGGCACGTCGCCGACACGCCGGTGCAGGAAGGCGAGGACCTGCGCACTGGAGGAGTCCACCCAGTGCAGGTCGTCGACGACGACCAGCAACGGCCGGTCGCGCGCCGCCTCCGCAAGCAGGGTCAGCGCCGCCGCACCGACCAGGAAGCCACCCGCCGGGGCCCCTTCCCGCAGCCGGAGAGCGCACTCCAGAGCCTCACGCTGGCGCGTGGGCAGGACATGGAGATCGGGGAGGAGCGGAAGGAGAACCTCGTGCAGCGCCGCGAAGGCCACCTCCGCGTCGGCCTCGGCACCCACCGCGCGCAGCACCTGGAAGCCGCTGCCGCGGGCGCGTGCCTCCGTCCACTCCAGCAGCGCCGTCTTGCCGATGCCCGCCTCGCCGCGCAGCAGTACGGCCGATCCGCCCGCTCCGGTCCGCGCGCTCTCCAGCACACGGGCGAGCAGCTCCCTCTCACGCCGCCGCCCCACGAAGCCGCCGCCACCGGGCACGGACAACCCGACCACCTCTCCGGCCCGGCCGCCGTCGGCCAACACCTTCCTGACACCGCACAGTTCGTCGTACCAAGCGCAGAATATCCGGCATTCACCCTGGTCAGATGTCCCGGCCGGATCCCCGGCCGGATCGCCGAAGAGGACCGGGTCGTCCCGCCGGCACCGGCCGCCGCAGCCGGTGCCGGCGGACACCAGGCGAGCCGGCTCCCGGCGCACCCGGCGCACCCGGTGCACCCGGCGCGCCCGCCGGTCTGGCCGTCGTCGACCGTCGTCGGCCACCGCCTGGGCGGCGGATCACCACGTCCAAGTGTGCGGATACGGTGTACTTGAAAACTACATCAAAAGGGAGGGACCGATGGGCGGCAGCGGGTTCGAAGTCGCCGTGCCCGGAACGCCCGACGTGCGGGCGCTCGTCGGGCGCGAGAGCGAGTGTGCCCTGCTGTCGGACGCGCTCGACCACGCCGTCTCCGGGACCGGATCCGCACTGCTGCTGCGCGGTCAGGCCGGTATGGGAAAGACCGCGCTGCTGGAGTGGGCCGTCGCCCGGGCCGAGGTCAGACGCATGCGCGTGCTGCGCATGGCCGGGGCACCGGCGGAAGCCGATCTGGCCTACGCCGCGCTGCACCAGGTGCTGTGGCCGCTGCTCGACGGGACCACCGGCCTCCCCTCGGCCCAGCGCGACGCCCTGGAACGCGCACTCGGCGTGCGGGAGGGGGCCCAGCCCGACGGCTTCGCGGTCGGGGACGCCACGCTGGGGCTCCTCTCCCGGGCTGCCGCACACCGGCCGCTGCTGGTCGTCCTCGACGATCTGCACTGCTGCGACACGACCAGCGCCACGGTGTTCGGTTCTCTGCAGGACCGTGTGACGGAGCTGCCGGTCGTCCTCCTGGCGGCGACGCGCCCGGAGGGGATGCCCGTCGAGGCCGCGGTCGGCAGCGACATCGTCGACGTACCGCGCCTGACCGACGAGCAGGCACGCCTGCTGGTGGAAGCGCACCGTCCCGGCCTGGAGGAGAGCGCCGTGGAGCGCATCCTGTGCGAGGCCCAGGGCAACCCTCTGGCCCTGATCGAGCTGCCGCGTCAGCTCGACCGGGTCTCCCACCGGGGTCTGCTGCCCCTGGGTGCCCCCTTGCCGGTCGGCGAGCGGCTGGCGGACGTCTTCGGCAGCCGGATCAACACGCTCTCCCGTGCCGCACGCCATCTGCTGCTGCTGACCGCGCTGGGCACCGAGAGCGGTCATGACCACGTCCTCGCGGGTGAGCCCGACCCGGCTGCGGATGCCGCGGGCGACGGCCACCCGCAACGGGAGCTCGTCGAGTCCGGTCTGGCCGACACACACCCGGTCACCGGACGGCCGCGACTGCGTCACCCCCTGATCGGCTCCTGCGCGGTGCATCTCGCCCCGCCCTCCGCCGTACGCGAAGCCCACCTGGAACTCGCCGGGGCCCTCCCCGAGGACCACCCGCGGCACGCCCTCCATCTGGCGGCCGGGACCATCGGCGCCGACGAGACGGTCGCACTGCGCCTCGAACGGGCCGCGCAGGCCATGGCCCTGCGGAGGGGCGACATCGAGGCGGCCCGTCTGTACGCCCGTGCCGCGGCACTCAGCGAGGATCCCGGCGCCGCTGCCACCCGGCGCATCATGGCGGCGTCGCTCGCCAGTCGCGGCTCGGCCGCCCTGGAGCACCTGCGCCATCTGATGGCCGAGGTGGCGAGACATCCCGTCCCGGCCGAACTGGCCCCGATCCACCGGTTCTCCATCGCCTTCTTCCAGTTGCACGAGGGTTCCGACCTCCGTACTCCGGCCTCCCTCATGGCGGGCATCCTCGACGGTCTCGACGCCGCTCCCCGGCCGGAGGAGGCCCTGGCCGGCCTGTGGGACTACCTGTACTGCCTGCTGATCCTGGTGGCCGTGTACACCGGGGACGAGGACATCTGGGACGCCCTCGACCGGCACATCCATCTCGCCTCACCGCTGGCCCGGCTCTGTCACGACGTCTGGAAGGACCCCGCCCGCACCGCCCATGGGGCCGGTGACCGGCTCCGTGACCTGCTGGCGGGTCTGACACCCGAGCAGGAGGCCCAGTCCGTCTGGCTGATCCTGTGGACGGCGGTCGGCCTGAACGCGGTGGGCGAGCACCCCGCGGTGCTGGAGCGGCTGGGCCGGCAGGACGTCTGGGGGACACGGGCCTTCGTCAACCTGGTCACCTGCCGCGACGACGTGCTGGCGGGCCGCTGGGACAACGCCCTGCGGTCGGCCGAGCGCGGTGCACGGGAGTCGGTCGCCCGGGGTTTCGAACTGCATGAGATGACCCATCACCTGCACACCGGGTTCATCCTGGCCGCGCGCGGGGACGAGGCGGCACTGGACGCCCTGCACGAACGGCTCGGCCCCTGGGCCCGCAAGCGCGAACTGCGCTTCCTGACGGACGGCATGCACGCCCACCGCTCGCTCCTCGCGCTGGGTGCGCAGGACTACGAGGAGGCCTACGCCCACGCCGCGGCCGTCACGCCGGCCGGTCGTCTGCCCGCCCGGGTGCCCTGGTTCCAGCACGCCTTCCTCGACCTCGTCCAGGCCGCGATCCACACGGGACGCCATGCGCAGGCCCGGGCCCATGTCGACGCGGCCGTCGCGGCCGAGATCCACCTGATCTCCGCCCACCACTCCTTCGTGCTGGCCGTCGCCCGGGCCGTCGAGTCCCAGGACGAGGCGTGCTTCCGCGCGGCACTCGCCCACCCCGGCTCCGACCGGTGGCCGATGGAGAAGGCACGGCTGCACCTCGCGTACGGCGCGCAGCTGCGCCGCGGCGGTCACCGCAAGGCCGCCGCCGCCCCGCTGCTCGTCGCGCACCGGACCTTCACCGCTCTGGGTGCCGCACTCTGGGCGGCGGCAGCGGCCCGCGAGCTGCGGACGGTCGGACACGATCCGCACCGGACCACCCCGCGGCCCGACGCCTGGCACCACCTGACCGCCCAGGAGCGCCGCATCACGGAGCTGGCGGCCGCCGGGCTGACCAACCGTGAGATCGGCAACCGGCTGCGTCTGTCCCCCCGTACCGTCGGGGCGCATCTCTACAAGGCGTTCCCCAAGCTGGGAGTGACGTCGAGAGCCGCGCTCTCCCACGCTCTCCGGGGCGGCGAGGACTCCGGGTGATCCGCCCGGCTGGCACCGGGCCGCCCGCCAGGTGCCGGGCTCACCCCTCCGGGCGCCTCACGCGTACCTGTGCAGCGCGCTGTGCAGCGTGTCGAGGGCGTGGGTGCGCGCCGCCGCCGCCACCTCGCTGTTGCGCAGCGCGTCGAACACCGTGAAGCCGTGCACGGTGCCGTGGCAGCGCAGCGACACCACCGGCACACGTGCCGCCCGGAGTCCGGACGCGTATGCCTCGCCTTCGTCGCGCAGGATGTCCGCCTCCGCCGTCAGCACCAGGGTCGGGGGCAGTCCCGCCAGGAGTTCCGTACCGGCCCGCAGCGGCGACACCGCGGGCTCCGTGTGGTCGGCCGGGTCGGCGTACCACCGCCAGAAGGCCGCCGCGTCGGCGCCCGTCAGGCCGTATCCCTCGGCGAACTGCCGGTGCGAGGCCGTACTCATCGCGGCATCGACAGCCGGGCAGACCAGCACCTGCTGTACGAAGGAGATGTCGTCGCGCCCGGCCGCCGACAGGGTCAGCGCCGCGGCGATCCCCGCGCCGCCCGCCACTCCGAACACCGCCGTCCGGCCACCGTCGAGCCCCCACGCGGCGCCCTCACGTGCCAGCCACCGCGCCACGGCGTGACAGCGGCGTACGGCGAACGGATGCCGGGCCTGGGACTCCGTGTCGTACTCCGGCACCACGACCGCCGCGTCCGCGCCCAGCGCCAGGTCCTCCCACCACGCACGGTGCCCGTCCGGATCGTCGAAACCCCACCCCGGCGTGTGCGCGTACAGGACGACGGGCAGCGGCCCCGTCGTACCCGCCGGACGCAGCACCCGCACCCGGATCCGCTGTCCGTCCTCGCCGGGCAGCGCCAGCCAGTCCTCCGTCACGTCCTCGGCCACCACGGCGGGCGCCCGCACCGGGGCCTCCGCCGGAGGCCGGCCGAGCGCGACGAACGCCTCGGCGGCCTGGTCGAGGACGAGCGGCGGGGAGTGCTGCATGTCTGACTCCACGGTGGCGGCTCCTTGCGACGACGTACCTGCCACGAGGAGCACACGACCGGCTCCACGCACCCGACCGGCCCGCGCGCCCCGCACGGCCGACTCACACCCTACGTACCGGTCACCTGCGTATCCGCGGCGATGCGGCATGTTCTCATGACGCAGCGCGCACATCCTGGGGCGCGGTCGCCGGAGAACGTGGCACGAACACACGTCAGATGACTTACCTCCGCCCGGGCTCACCCCCCGATGCTGGACACGACGGGACAGCGCGGGTGCCCGCGGCGGAGATGTGAGGAGACTGACGCGCCCATGGAGGAACACGGGACAGCACCGGTCGCGGTGGAGGAGCGGCTCACCGCCTGGCAGGACGCACTGCGGTCATGGTGGGTGCCGGTCCGGGTGACCGTACGCAGCACCTCGTCCTTCGACGCCGGGATCGGCGCGGCCCGCTTCGGCTACGCCGTCGCGCTCACCGCCACCGCCGACGCGTGCCGCATCAGCCGGCTCCGGCCGCCGGCCGTCCCGGCGGCGCATCCGCGTGTCTGCCTCGCGCTGCAACGCGCCGGATCCGGCGCTCTCGTCCAGGGCGGCCGGCACACCGCGCTCGAGACGGGGGACCTCGTCCTCATCGACCCCGACCTCCCGTTCTCCCTGGATCTGCGCAGCCGGTTCACCATCCAGATCCTGCATCTGCCGCTGCGCGCCGTCGGCGTCCCCCGGTCCCGGCTCGCCGCCCTCACCGGTCGCACCGTGCCGATGGACCAGGGGGCGCCCGCACTCGCGGCGGCGTTCGTCGACACGCTCGCCACCACCGGTGACCGCCTTCCCGCCCCGGCCGGTGAGCGTCTCGCCGGGGTCGGCGCCGACCTGCTGGCCGCCCTCGTCGACGAACTCTCCCCGCCCGCCGCCCCTGACGAACCGCTCGACGGCAATCCGCTCGGGGCCGCCGTCCGCGGCTACATCGAACAGCACCTCGGTGACCCCGGCCTCACACCCGAGAACATCGCCGCCGCCCACGGTGTCTCCGTCCGTTACCTCCACCGCGTCTTCGAGACGGAGCAGACCACGCTCATGCGGTACGTCCAGCGCCGCCGTGTCGAGGAGTGCGCCCGCGAACTCGCCCGCCGCCGTCGCGCCGCCCCCACCGTCAGCGCGGTGGCCCACCGCTGGGGATTCACCAACGCCGCCCACTTCACCCGGACCTTCAAGACTGTCTACGGTCTTACGCCCAGCGAGTGGCGGGCAGCCGCCGCACGCTCCGGCGGCGCTCCGGCCGACATCTCGATGCCGCGACAGCGGTAGGGGTGGCACAGCGGCAGAGGCGGGACGAGCCGGGTGAAGCCGGGCGGTGCGCCCGGCGCTGTGCGGCGGGTGCCGTCCGGCCGCGGCACACCGCGCACCGCGCACCAGGTGACGTGCCCGCGCTGCCGAGTTCCGCGCGACCTGCGCCGTACGGGCACGGGCGGCGTCGACGGAAGGACGCCCGTCAAACGACTTACACCGCATACCGCGCATCGTCCGACACTGGGCAGGCCGGCAGCGTCACCGCCGGCTGGTCCCAGCCCAACGGAGCCCGGAATGTCCTGTCCCGCCAGCCCACCGCCGACCGTCGCACACGCCGCACGCCCGGCCCCGCCACCGGTCGTCGACGTGGGCCGGTCGCTGCGCACGCCCTGGGGAAACCTGTCCACCTTCCTGCTCGGCGCGGGGACCCGGCTGCCGTCGGCGGTGCCCGGCCCTGCCGGGGAAGCACGACTGGCGGCGTACGTCCTGGGCGCCACCGGGCAGATGCTGCTGCGGACGACGGTCGAGGGAGCCACGACGCCGGAATCCGGCACCCTCCTCCTGGTCACGCACGACAGCGACGGCCGGCCGGGGGCGATCGAGGCCGAGGCCGTGGCGCCCGCAGAGGTGACCGTGTTCGACATACCGCTCCACGCGCTGTCCTCCCCCGTGGCCGAGGTGGTGGCCGCCGCCCGGCACCCGGTCACCACCGCACACGGCACCGCGTCGGTCCTGGCCGCACTGCTGACGACGGTGACCGCGTCGGCACCGGCATGGGCTTCGGGACCCGGCGCGGCCGCCCGGCAGCACCGGCTGGTCACGCACCTGTACGACGTCGTCGACACGCTCGTGCACGAACGCGCCCACCCGGCTCCTCCCCCGGACCCGGCAGCACAGCTCAGCACGATCCGTTGGTGGATCGAGGACCGCCTGGGCGACACCTCCCTCAGCCCGGAGACCGTCGCCACCGCGCACTACCTGTCCGTGCGGCGACTGCACCAGTTGTTCGCGCGTGACGGCACCACGTTCGGCGCGTGGGTCCGCGCCCGCCGCCTCACCGAGACCCGCCGCGAACTGAGCCGCCCCGGCCCGCCCGCCACAGTGGCAGCGGTGTCCCGCCGCTGGGGTTTCACGACACCCGCACACTTCAGCCGGGTGTTCAAGGCCACCTACGGGCGTGCGCCCAGCACGTGGCGGCTGCGGCGGCCGGCCCCCGGCGCGCCTGCGCCCGGTCAGGAGGAGCGCTTGTCAGCGAGTGCCGAGCGGGTCGCGTGCAACGACGCCAGCAGTCGCAGCCGGTCCGCGTCGGCGCCGCCCGGCTCGGCGGTGAAGACCAGCATGACCGGGCCGGGTCTGCCGGGCAGCGGATAGGTGTCCCAGTCCAGGACGATGTCGCCGACCTCGGGAACCCGGAAGGTCTTGGTGCCGCTGACCGACGCGCGTACGTCGTGCCGGGCCCACAGCCGCCGGAACTCGGCGCTGCGGATGCTCAGTTCACCGACGATCGCGGTGGCGCGCGGATGGGTGGGATCGGTGGCGACGGCGGCCCGCATCATGCCGATGTACTCCAGGGCCTGCCGCTCCCAGTCCGGGCAGCTCCGCTCGCCGGTCAGCGTGTCGTCGAACATCAGCAGGAGCATGTTGAGCCGGTGCGGCGGGTGGGCGCCCGGGCTGCCGAGCAGCGCCTCCGCCATCGGGTTCCAGGCGAGCAGGTCGAGGTGGCGGCCGAGCACGACCGCCGGGGTGTCCATCACCCGCAGCAGCCGCCGCGTGCTGTCCGGCACCCGTTCCGGACCGTGGTCCACCCGGGCGGGCACGGGCCGGCGGGCGGCACGGGCCAGCGTGAACAGGTGCCGGCGTTCCTCGTCGTCGAGACCGAGCGCGCCGGCGAGCGCGTCCAGGACGTCATCGGACGGGCGTACCTCCCGGCCCTGCTCCATCCGCTGGTAGTAGTCGGTGCTCAGCCCGGCCAGCAGGGCCAGCTCCTCGCGCCGCAGCCCGGTGACCTTGCGTCGGCCGCCCGGCTCCAGGCCGACGTCGTGCGGACGCAGCCGGCCGCGCCGGGCGCGCAGGAAGTCTCCGAGTTCACGGGCGTACGGATGGGTCATGCCGCAAGTGTGCCGCGTGGCCGGGCACCCGAGGTAGGTCCCGCAGACCTAGGCAACCGGGAACGACCGGACCGGCTCGCGTTGCTCCTAGCGTCGTCGGTCCAGCCCACCGACACCCTGGAGGAGCAGCGGATGACCGGATGGACCGCCGACCGCATCCCCGACCAGCACGGCCGGATCGCCGTCGTGACCGGCGCGAACTCGGGCCTCGGCCTGGTCACCGCGACCGAGTTGGCCCGCCATGGCGCCCGTGTCGTGCTCGCCGTCCGCGACACCGCCGCCGGCGACGAGGCCGCCCGCCGGATCCGTGGCGACGTCGAGGTGCGCGAGCTGGACCTGGCCTCCCTCGACTCCGTACGCGCGTTCGCCGCGAAGCTGGCCGCCGACCACCCGGCGATCGACCTTCTGGTGAACAACGCCGGCGCGGTGTTGCTCGGCCCGCGCCGTACCACCGCCGACGGCTTCGAGCTGCACCTCGGCACCAACATGCTGGGCCACTTCGCGCTGACCGGCCTGCTGCTCGGCGCACTGGCCACGGCGAGGGAGCCCCGGGTGGTCAGCCTCAGCTCGATCACCCACAAGAACGCGCACCTCGACTTCGACGACCTGATGTACGAGCGTGGCTACCGGGCCGCTCCCGCCTACGGCCGCTCCAAGCTCGCCACGACGGTCTTCGGCGTCGAGCTGGACCGCCGCCTGCGCGCTGCCGGACTGCCGATCGTCAGCACGCTGGCCCATCCCGGTCTCACCCGCACCAATCTGACTCCGCGCGCATGGGAGCACCGCGGCCGGTTCGGGCAGTTGATCGCGTGGTTCGGCCTGCTGGCCACCCAGTCGGTGGAGCAGGGCGCACTGCCGCAGTTGCGCGCCGCGACCGAACCCGGCGTGCGCGGCGGCCAGTTCTTCGGGCCGTCCGGGCTCTGGGAGACACGGGGCCGGGTCACCGAGGCTCGGCTCAGCCAAGAGGCGGCGGACCCGGCCGTCGGCAGGCGGCTGTGGACGACGGCAGAGGAACTGACCGGCATCAGCTATCCATGAGCGGACCCGGGGAGATGAACGATCCGACGGGACGGTCGCCGCCCCGCACGACGAGCCGTCAGTCCGGGCAGCAGGCACGGAACGCTCCAGCAGGACCGGTGACGCGTTCGTCGGCGGCACCCATCTTGCTCGGGTGATCAGATGGGCGGGGTCGCGGCCGGCGGTGCACCGATCTGGATGCCGAGGCAGGCCACGAGATCGCCTCCGTCGAGAGCGCTCCTACGCATGTTGATGATCAGGACCGTTCCGGCCACGATGCCGGCGGAGCCGGTGCCGGTTCGTCGGGACTGTTCGATGCGCTCCGTGACGGGACGGCGGACCGCCTCGGTGAGCAAGGTGAGGCCGTGCGGGAACACCTCGCTGAGCAGGTGTCGCCGGTGTCGTTGCCGCCCGTCCTCGATCAGGCTGCCGACAGAACACCAGCGGCTGATCGGCGGATCCCGCCCCGCCCACACCATCAGCCGAACCCACCACACGACTCACGCACCACCCTGTGACCGGTGCAAGGCATCAGGTACTCGTCGGTCCGGATCGGCCAGCCAGTGGTGGACTGCGAGCGCGGTGGTACGGGCGTGCTCCTCCAGTACGGTGAAGTGGTCCCCGGGCACGGTGACTTCGGTGTGCGGGAGTTCCCATACCGGAGTGGGCTCCGCGCCGGGCAGCGGGTCCCGGGCCCGTACGAAGAGGGTGGGCGAGGCGAGCCGCGAGGGCTTCCAGCCGGCGAACAGGTCGAAGTACCCGGCCATGGCGGTGAGCCTGTCCGGGTCGGCCGGGGAGAACCTCGCCGCCCGGTGCAGCATGTCCGATGTCATCGCGGAGAGCGTCTGCCCACTCTCGTCATCACTGCTGGGACAGGTGTCCACCAGGACGACGGCGAGCGGGGCGGAGCCTTCGGCCTCCAGTCGCTCGGCCACAGCCTGGGCCACCCAGCCACCGGCCGAGCGGCCCAGCAGGACCGGCGGTCCGTCACCCGCGGCGGTGCGGACGGCGGCGGCCTGGGCGGTGACGAGGGCGTCCAGCGTGGCCGGGAGCGCCTCCCCGGGCCCGAACCCCGGGTGCCGTACCGCCGAGACCGGCCGCAGGCCCCGCAGTCCGGCGCCGAAGCGCGCGTACTCCTGGGGTCCCGAGAGCGCGCTGAGGGCGGGGAAGCAGATCAGCCGGGGCCCCGTGCCGCCCGGTGCGAGCGGGACGGGATCGAGCGCCGCACCGGGTGCCCCGGCGCTGTCGAAGACCGGGCGGAGGCGTGCGGCGACGGTGAGCAGCACCATGCCGTCCCAGGTCCGCCCCCGGTCGCAGGCGGTGCGGAAGAGCGCACCCAGGGAGTCCGGAGCACCTGCGGAGTGGGGGGCCGGTGCGTTCCCGGCCAGCCCCGGGGCTTGCGGTGGAGCGGCCGTCCCCGGGCCGCCGGGAACGCCGTTGTCCGCCGTTCGGCCGGAACTGTCGGAGCTGCCCGGGTGGCCGATCGCATCCGCCCGTTCGGGGGCGCCGGGAGCTCCGGGGTTGCCGGGAGGAGCGGCCTCCCGCGCGTACCGCTCCGCCAGCTCGGCGGCGACCGCGCGCGGGGTCGGGAAGTCGAACAGCAGCGTGGGCGGCAGCGTCAGTCCCGTCGACGTCGCGAGCAGGTTGCGCAGGTCGACCGCGGCCAGGGAGTCGAGCCCCAGGTCTGCCAGCGGGTCGTCCCCGTCGATGGCGGCCGTGCCCTCCGGGTGACCCAGTACCGAGGCCGCCAGAGCCCGCACCTCCGTGAGCAGCAAGCCGCTCCGCTCGCCCGGGGAAGCAGCCGCCAGCCGCCGGCCGAACAGGGCCCCGCCCCCGCCGCCCGCGCCCGCCGCGCCGGGGACGGGCGGCCGGGACCGGCCCGCCGCCGGCGCGCCGCCGCTCAGGGCGGCCGGGGCGAGGCGGGCCGCCACCACCACCGGGTCGTCACCGGCCACGGCGGCGTCGAAGAGGGCCAGGCCCTCGTCCGCCTCGAGCGGGCCGAACCCCGAGCGGGCCATCCGCCGCAGGTCCGTGTCGGTGAGGTGCGCCATCATGCCCTCGCCCTGCCGCCAGGGACCCCAGGCGATCGACGTACCGGGCAGACCGAGCCGTCTCCGGTGCCGTGCCAGGGCGTCCAGCACGCAGTTGGCGGCCGCGTAGTTGGCCTGACCGGCGGAGCCGAAGGTGCCCGCCACCGAGGAGAACAGCGCGAACATCGCCAGGTCGTGCCCCCGGGTCAGTTCGTGCAGGGCGAGGGCCGCGTCCGCCTTGGGCCGCAGCACCCGTTCCAGACGGCCGGCGGTGAGCGCCGGGACGATGCCGTCGTCCAGCACCCCCGCGGTGTGCACCACACCGGTCAGCGGACGGTCCGCCGGCACCGAGCCGAGCAGGGCGGCGAGCGCCGTCCGGTCCGCGACATCGCACGCCCGGACGGTCACCTCGGCGCCCGACTCGCACAGTTCCGCGACGAGTTCGTCCACTCCTGGTGCGTCCGGTCCGCGTCGGCCGGCGAGCAGCAGACGCCGGACGCCGTGGGCGGTGACCAGGTGCCGTGCCACCAGCATGCCCAGGGAGCCGGTGCCGCCGGTGACCAGGACGGTGCCCTCCGGGTCGAGCCGCCGCCGGGACCGCCGTTCCTCCGTCGCCCCCGTCGCCCCCGTCATCCCCGTCGCCCCGACCACCCGGACCAGCTTCGGTACGTACGCCGTTCCCCGTCGTACGGCCGTCTCCGGCGCCGCGGTGGCCAGCAGGGCGGGGAGGAGGCGCACGGAGTCGGGGTGATCGTCCATGTCGACCAGCGCGAACCGGCCCGGATTCTCCCGCAGGGCCGAGCGGACCAGCCCCCACACCGGTGCGTGGGCCGGTACGGAAGCGCGTCCGCCGGATACGCCGGAGTCTTTGGAACCGGCGCCACCGTCAACCGGACCGTCGTCGTCCGGGGTGACGGCACCGGAGGTGACGAGGACGAGACGGGAGTCCGCCGGGCGAGGTTCGGCGAGCCACTCCCGTACCAGCTTCAGTGCCCAGCCCGCCGCCCACCGTGTCCGCGCCGCCGGGTCCTGCGCACCGCCGGCCGTGTCCGGTGGTGGCGGGCACGGTGCGACGAGGACGGCCGGTGCCTCGCCGTCCGCCACCGCCGCCGGGTCGGTGTACACCGGAACGCCGGAGCCCCGGGGCGCGAGCACCTCCACCGGCCGTGTGCCCGCCGCGCCCAGGACACCCCACGCGGGGACCGCCGGAGGTACGGGCGGCTCGGGCAGCGGCACCCAGTCCATCCGGTGGAGAGCCCCCGTGACGGTGACCGGATCCGCCGTTCCCGGTCCGGTACCGGCACCGGTACGCGGAAGGGGCCGGAGCGTCAGCGAACGTACCGCGGCGACCGGCGCGCCCGCCGCGTCGGTCAGTTCCACTTCGGCCCGCCCGTCCGGTCCGGGAGCGATCCGCACCCGCAATCGCCGCGCGCCGGCCGTGTGCAGGCGCACCTCACCGAAGGCGAACGGCAGGGAGACCCCATCACCGTCCGCCCTGTCCGCCCCTTGCGTCCCGGCGCGGTCCGCCGTGCGCCCGTCCAGCGCCAGAGCATGCAGCGCCGCGTCCAGCAGCGCCGGATGCAGGGCGAACCCCGGGCCACCCGCGTCCGGGAACGGGGCCCCGGCGGCCTCGGGCAGCGCGACCTCGGCGTACAGCTCCTCCCCGAGCCGCCAGGCGGCGCGCAGGCCCCGGAAGGCGGGGCCGTAGCTCAGCCCGCTTCCGGCCAGTTGCTCGTACGGGTCCGCATGCGGATCGCCGGCGTGCAGCGGCGCCGCACCCGGCGGCGGCCATGTCGTGGCCCCGGCCCCGGCCCGGGTCGCAGCCGCAGCCGCTCCACGATCCGCCGGCTGCTGCTCCGGCACGAGCGTCCCGGTGGCATGCCGATGCCAGGGCCGGTCACCCTCCGGCGTGTGCGGCCGGGCGTGGAAGAGCACGGTCCGCCGTCCCGCGCCGTCCGGTCCCGACACCTTCACCTGCAGCTCGACCGCGCCGTCCGCGGGCAGCGACAGCGGTGCGGTCAGGGCGAGTTCGTGCAGGACGGGCGCGCCCGCCGGCTCACCGGCGTGCAGGGCCATCTCCACGAAGGCGGCCGCCGGCAGCAGTACCTCCCCCGCCACCACATGGTCGGCGAGCCAAGGCTGGTCGTGCACCGAGAGCAGCCCGCTCAGCAACAGCCCGTCGTCGTCGGCCGTCGCGGTGCGGGACGACAGCAGCGGATGGGCCGGGGTGTCCGGCGAGGGAGTGGCCGGATGCCGCGAAGGCGTCTGGGTGGCGTCGAGCCAGTACCGGCGGCGTTGGAAGGCGTACGTGGGCAGGGCGACGCGCCGCCCGCCGCGCCCGGCGAAGACGGCCCGCCAGTCGACGGGTACGCCATGGGTGTGCAGCGCGGCCACCGTGTCGAGCAGGGCGTCCGCCTCCGGCCGCGCCCCGCGCAGGGTCGGCAGGACCAGCGGCGCCGACGCCGGAGTCCGCTCGTCGGCGGGCGTTCCGTCCGTGGCCGGGACCTCCGGGGCCGCTCCGGTCGCGGCGAGGCAGCTCCGGACCAGGCCGGTGAGCACCCCCTCCGGCCCCAGCTCGACGTAGTGGGCCGCGCCCCGCTCCCGGAGGTACGCCACCGAGTCGGCGAAGCGGACCGGGCGGCGGACATGGCTGACCCAGAACTCCGGCGAGCTCAGCTCCTCCTCGGTGGCGGCCCGGCCGGACACGGCGCTGACCAGGGGGATCCGCGGCGCGGCGAAGGAGAGGCGCCGCACCACGTCCGCGAAGCCGGCCAGCATGGGTTCCATCCGCGCGGAGTGGAAGGCGTGGCTCACCCGCAGTGGCGTCGTCGACCGGCCCCGCTCCCGGAAGTACGCGACGGTCTCCCGCACCGCGGCCTCGTCCCCGGAGACGACCACCGAGGCGGGCCCGTTGACGGCGGCGATCTCCACCGCACCCGCCACCGCACGCCCTGCCCTGGCGAGTCGGGCGGCCGCTTCGGCCACCTCGTCCGCGGCGGCGGCCACGGCGGCCATCGCACCGCCCGCGGGCAGCGCGTCCATCAGCCGGCCCCGGGCCGCCACCAGGGTGCAGGCGTCCTCGAGGGACAGCACCCCGGCGACATGCGCCGCGGTCACCTCGCCCACCGAGTGCCCGGCCACCAGGTCCGGGCGCACACCCCAGGCCTCGAACTGCCGGAAAAGGGCCGTCTCCAGGGCGAAGAGCGCCGGCTGTGCGTACCGGGTGGTGTGCAGGAGCGCACCCGTCTCCGTACCCTTCGTGCCGGAGCCGGCGAACACGACGTCCCGCAAGGGCACCGGCAGCAGCGGGTCGAGCAGGGAGCAGCTCTCGTCGAACGACCGGGCGAAGCCGGGGTGCAGTTCCCGGGACTCGTACAACTCACGTCCCATACCCACGCGCTGGCTGCCCTGGCCGGTGAAGAGCAGGGCCAGCGGGCCCTGGCGGCGGGACGTGCCCGTCCGCACCCCGGACCGGCTTCCGCCCTTTGCCAGCGCTTGTAGGGAGGTGAGCAGTTCCGCACGGTCCCGGGCCACCACCACGGCCCGGTGCTCGAAGACCGCGCGCGTGGTGGCGAGCGAGTAGCCGATGTCCACCGGGGCCGTGTCCGGGTCGGTCGCCACCCGGTCGTACAGCCGCCGCGCCTGGGCCCGCAGCCCCGGCCCGCTCCTCGCCGACACCGGAACAGCCACGGACGCCTGCACGGGACCAGCCGCAGACGCCTGAGTCGCCCCGCCAACGGCGCGGCCGCTCCCGGTTCCCTCGTCCACCACGGAACCCGGCGGCGGGGCATCCCGGTCCACCGGGGCGCCCCGATCCACCGGGGCCGGCGCCTCCTCCAGCACCACATGGGCGTTGGTGCCGCTGATGCCGAAGGAGGACACCCCCGCCCGGCGCGGGCGGTCCGTCCTCGGCCACTCCACCTCCTGGGTCAGCAGTGCCAACCGCCCCGACGACCAGTCGACCCGGCCGGTCGGTTCATCGGCGTGCAGCGTGCGCGGCAGCACGCCGTGCGCCATCGCCTGCACCGTCTTGATCACGCCCGCCACCCCGGCGGCGGCCTGGGTATGGCCGATGTTCGACTTCACCGAGCCCAGCCGGAGCGGACGCTCCCGCGGCTCCCGCCCGTACGTCGCCAAGAAGGCCTCCGCCTCGATGACATCACCCAGCCGGGTGCCGGTGCCGTGGGCCTCCACCGCGTCGATGTCCCCGGGGGCCAGCCCCGCGTCCGCGAGGGCCTGCCGGATCACCCGCTGCTGCGCCGGGCCGTGCGGTGCCGTCAGCCCGTTGCTCGCCCCGTCCTGGTTGACCGCCGAGCCGCGCACCACGGCCAGCACCGGCAGCCCGGCGCGGCGCGCCTCGGACAACCGGCTCAGCAGCAGCATGCCGGCGCCCTCGGCCCATCCCGTGCCGTCGGCGGACGCGCCGAACGCCTTGCAGCGGCCGTCCGGGGACAGCGCCCGCTGCCGGCTGAACTCCACGAACGACGAGGGCCCCGACATCACCGTGACCCCGCCGGCCAGCGCGTAGGAACACTCGCCCCGGCGCAGCGCCTGGGCCGCCAGGTGCAGGGCCACCAGGGACGACGAGCACGCCGTGTCCACCGTGACGGCCGGGCCCTGGAGGCCGAAGGTGTAGGCGATACGGCCCGAGGCGACGCTTCCGGCGCTGCCGAGGCCCAGGTAGCCCTCGACCTGCTCGGGCACCTCCGTGAGGCGGCCGGCGTAGTCGCTGTACATCAGCCCGACGTACACCCCGGCCGACGAGCCGCGCAGGGTGCGGGGAACGAGACCGGCGTGCTCGAAGGCCTCCCACGCCACTTCCAGCAGCAGCCGGTGCTGTGGGTCCATGGCCAGGGCCTCGCGGGGGGAGATGCCGAAGAAGCCGGGGTCGAAGCGGTCCACACCGGAGAGGAAGCCGCCCTCACGCACGTACGTCCGGCCGGACCGCCCGGGGTCCGGGTCGTACAGCGCCTCCGTGTCCCAGCCCCGGTCGGCGGGGAACGGGCCGATGGCGTCCGTCCCGTCGGCCACCAGCCGCCACAGCTCCTCGGGGGAGGTCACGCCCCCGGGGTAGCGGCAGGCCATCCCCACGATGACCACAGGGTCGTCGTCCGGCCGGGCCACGCCCCGGCGCACGGTCCCGGTGCCCGACGGCGCGGCGGCGCTCCGCGAACGGAGGTGGGCGAGGTGGGCGGCGAGCGCGGCGGCCGTGGGGAAGTCGAAGGCGACGGCCTCGGAGAGCGGGAGGCCGGTCGCCGCCGACAGCCGCTCCCTCAGCACCGTCGCCGTCAGCGAGTCCATGCCCAGATCGCGGAGCGCCGTTCCGGCGTCCACCGCCTGAGCCGAACAACCGAGCACGGCCGCCGCCTCGTTCCGCACCAGGGCCAGCAGGTCCGCCGTCGGCTCTCCGGCCGCTCCCGTGCCCAGCGTCCGCGCGGGCCGGTCGGCGAGGGCGTGCCGCCGCACCTTCCCGGAGGCGGTACGGGGAATGTCCTCCACCTCGTACAGTTCGGCGGGCACCTTGAACGCGGACAGTTCCGCACGACAGGCGGCGAGGATCGACCCCCGGTCCAGTGCACCGCTGCCCGCCGCGGGTACCAGATAGCCGACCGGCACCTCGCCGAAGACGGGGTGCGGGCGTCCGGCCACGGCGGCGTCCGCCACCCCGGGCAGCCGCCGCAGTACCGCCTCCACCTCCGAGGGGTGGATGTTCGCCCCGCCCCGGATGATCAGCTCACTCGCCCGGCCGGTGATCACGAGTTCGCCGGAGGCATCGATCCGGGCCAGGTCACCGGTGCGGAACCAGCCGTCGCGCAGCGCCTCGGCGGTGGCCTCCGGCCTGCCGTGGTAGCCGGCCATGACTCCGGGCCCGCTCACCCACAACTCGCCCTCACCGGTGTCCTGTCCGTCAGCGCCACCGCCGACCCGGACCCGGGTGCCGGGCAGCACCGGGCCGCACGACCCGGCCGCCGATGTACTGCCCGGTGCCGCCATGGTGACCGGACCCGCCTCGGTACTGCCGTAGTGCTCCAGGTAGGGGGCCCGGCAGAGCGCCTCGAAGGACCTGCGGAACTCAGGTCCCGCCGAGGCGCCCGCGCTGATACAGCCCCGCAGCGCGGGCGCACCGAGCCCGCGGCCGTTCCCGTCACTCTCCTCGCCCTCCTCACCCCTCTCGCTCCGGACCGCGTCGAGCAGGGCCGAGTACGTCGTCGGCACGCCGCCGAGGAGGGTGTAGGCGGTGTCCGTACGGCGCAGTTCGCCGAGCACCTCCGCCACCGAGAACCGGGGCGGGAGCATGGCGCTCGCCCCGGTCGCGGTCACTCCGAGGACGCAGACCACCTGGCTCATGGCGTGGTGGAGGGGCAACGGCCACAGCACCCGGTCCCGTTCCGACAGACCGAGCACACCGACGAGGCCCGCCGCGACCGGTGCGAGGCGGTTGCGCTGGGTGGACAGCACTCCCTTGGGGGTGCCGGAGGACCCGGAGGTGTAGAGCAGCCACGCCGTCTCGTCCAGCCCGAGATCGTCCCGGGCGGGCGACCCCGGGTCCGTACCCGCCAGCTCCTCGTACCGCAGTAACTCCTCGTACGGCAGCGCCTCCTCGTACCGCAGGACGCCGCGCGCCGCCCCGGCCCCGTCCCCGTCCGCCGGCGCCTCGGAGTTCCCGGACGGCGGGGCGTCCCCGCACTCCGCATCCTCACCGCCCTCGGCCACCACCACGATCAGCCCGGGGCGGGACAGCAGTCCTCGACTACGCGTCGGCCGGGCCTCGTCGGTGATGAGTACGCGCGCACCGCAGTCGTCCAGCAGACGGGCCAGCTCCGCCTCCGAGCTGCCGGGGTCCAGCGGCACTCCCACCCCGCTCGCCCGGGTGACGGCGAGCAGACTCTCGACCGCCTCGACGCGGTTGCCGAGCAGGACGGCCACCCGCTCGCCCCTTGCCAGGCCGAGCCCCGCCAGATGGCCGGCCAGCCGTCCGGTCCTGCGTTCCAGGTCCCGGTAGGTCCGCCGCGTACGGCGGTCCTGGAAGGCGACCTTCTCCCCGAGGCGCCGGGCATGCTCCCGGAGCGACTCCGGCAGTGGCCTGATGATGTCCGCGTCTGTACTCACCCGTTCGAACCCTCCCCTTGACTCCTAGGTGAGGATGGTGGCGCGAGTCGCCTGGTTCCCCCGCGGCAGCGGCACCGCACGGTACCGGGACGGCCGGAGCGTGTCGTGGTGGTCACCTGCTCGGTGTCCGGTCCAGGGCTCCGGCGGCAGGGGGACGAAGTTGGATCCCCGGTGAGATTGGCCTGACGCATCGCTGCCTCCTGGTCGACCGGCATGTGGCGACTGCTGCGTTGCCGCCATCGCCTGCCCGCGCGCGAGGGCCGGGGGTTCAGGCCGTCCCGGGTCAGGATGACGGGGCCGCCCAACTGGATACGGGCGCGGTCGACGAAGCCCCGGTTCGTCGGCCGGGCGGAGCTGTTGCGTCCCTTGCTGCGGTGCTTGCGGTGGCGGCGCGGTCGGTAGATCCGCGAGCAGGGCTCGCCGGAGGGTGACGGTGCACCGCCTCGGGCGGGACGAGATCCTCGATACCGCCTACAGCGATCACGACTTGGCCATGTTCCCCGAAGGCGCAGGCGTCGCCGGCCCCGGAGGTGTCCGGTACGACCCGCGGTGGGCGGAGTGGCGCGACGGCCACGCCCAGGCACGGGATTCCGCCTGATCGCTCGTCCTTGTCCCGGCCTGGGCCCCGGCGGACAGGGTCCCGCCGGGGCCTTCGTGGTGCTGCCAGGATGACGCGGGGCTCACCCCGGGACGGTGACCTCGGCCGGCCGGGGGGCGAGTTCCCGTGCGGGGTTGCCCGCCCAGCGGGTGCCGGGCCCCGCCTGCTCGCCCTTCATCAGGAAGGAGTCGGCGGCCACCACGGCGCCGTCGCCCACGGTCGAACCGTAGTGGACCAGGGCCCCGACGCCGATGGTGCAGCCGGCGCCGAGAGTGATGTGGTCGGACTTGAAGGTGCCGTCCTCCTGGGAGTGGCACTGGAGGATGGTGCCGAGGTTGAGGGTGCAGTCGTCGCCGAGGGTGACGAGGGTGTGTTCGGGCATCCGGCAGCCGTCGTCGAAGAGCCGCCGCCCGCCCCGCACACCCAGCGCACGCCACCAAAGGCTCTTGAACGGAGTGCCGTTCAGCAGCCGGTAGTCCTGCAACGCGTGCTTCCAGTAGCGTTCGTGCCGCCAGAAGTCCGGGTGGTAGATCGAGCAGTACAGCGGGCGCTGCCGGCGGAAGCGGGTGGTGGCCCGCTCGGACACGACGGTGAAGCCGATGGTGAACAGCAGGGCGAGGACGGTGGCCAGGGCGATCGCGGCCGCGCCCAGGGAGTCGTACAGATCGGCCGCGGCCCAGAAGAGCGCCAGCACGACTAAGGTGTGCAGCCAGCGGGCGAACAGGAACGAGGCCAGGGTCACCGCGTTGTGCCGGTTCTTGGCCGCGAGGCTGCGGCGCAGTTCCTCCCCGCTGCGGAGGTGGTCGAAGGCGGTGTCGCGCTCGACGGTCCGGGGGATCTCGAAGCTGGGCGAGCCGAGCAGCCCGGTGTTCCGCCGGACGGGACCGTCGACGGGCACCATGACCCTTGTCGCCAGCAGGACGTTGTCGCCGGTCCGGCCACGGGCGGGATACGCGATGTCGTTGCCGAGGAAGTTGTCCGCCCCGATCTCGACCCGGGAGAGACGGAACGAGCTGCCGGAGTAGTCAGCGTTCAGCATCGACAGCCCGTCGGCGACCATCGTGCCGGTGCCGGCACTGCTCAGATACGGGTCCTCCTGCTTGATCTCGCTGCCGAAGTTCGAGCCGGTCTGCTCCACGCCGGAGAGGTTCCAGCCCACCGCCCGCAGGTAGTGGACGATCGCGGAGCTGTCGCCGAACAGCCAGACGAGCTGCTTGGCATTGGTCAGGCGCGCGATGGCCCGGTGCAGCGAGTAGTGGAACCCGTAGAGCCGGTAGGTGCGGTCCGCCTTCAGAGGGAGGTGCAGCAGCCGGGGCAGCGTGGCCGCCAGGAGGAGAACGGCGATCAGGGAGCCGAAATACATCACGAACGACACGAGCAGGGCGTCCGCGAGGAACGTCCAGCTGGACACCGACAGCGTGTCCGCGCTGGTGAACGCGCCGAGCTGCGGGATCTCGGCGGTGAGCAGGCCGGCGCCGCCGACCGACAGCGGCACGTACAGCAGCAGGGCGGCCAGGAGCTGCGCGGCGCTGTAGGAGACGCGGTTCCAGGTGGTGCAGCGGACCGGGGCGACCGACCTGTACTCGGTCGCGCAGCGCTGTGCCGGGGAGCCGTGCCAGGCCTGGTTCGCGGGTACGGACTGCCCGGCGTGCAGGGAGGAGGCATGGCCGAGCTGGGCCCCGTCACCCATCGAGGTGTGGATGTCCAGCACCGTCGCCTCACTGACGTACACGTCCCTGCCCAGGGTGACCGGACCGGTCTGGATCCATCCGGCGTGCGCCCGGTAGCAGGAGAGCATGACGTTCTTGCGGACGACCGTGCCGTCGCCGACGCTGAGCAGATCCGTGCAGATCGGGACGTGCGTGGAGAAGACCGCCGTGCCCCGTCCGATCTTCGCGCCCAGCGCCCTCAGGTAGAGCGTGTAGAGCGGGGAACCGACGAACAGCACCAGTGGGTTGAGCCGCACCAGCGTCTTCACCAGCCAGAAGCGCAGATATCCCGGGCTCCAGATACGGATCCGGCGGGGTGTCCAGCGGCCGATCAGTATCCATTTGGCGGCGATCGGCAGGGTGCACACTCCGAGGAAGACACCACCGCCGAACAGCACCGCCCGCAGGTACCTCGCCAGGAAGCCCGAGCCGGCGGTGACCCAGTCGTAGCCCAGGCCGATGACCAGTGCGCTGATGTAGACGTAACCGAGGAAGGCCAGGAACTGCACCGCCCCGCAGAAGAGGTAGCCCATGGTGCTCGCCCTGACGTGGGGCACGAGGTCGACCGGGGCCGGGGGTGGTGGTGCCGCGGAGGCGGGCGCGGGGGCCGCGAGTGCCTGCGCCAGATCGCGCACCGTCTGATGCCGGTAGATGTCCTTCATCGACACCGACGGCAGGTCGTCGCGCTTTCTGGTACGTGCGCAGAAGTGCGCCATGACCAGGGAGTCGGCCCCCAGGTCGGCGAAGAAGTTGCTGTCGGCCGCCACTCGCTCGGTGCGCACCACCTCGGCCAGCACCTCGGCGAGAAGGCCCTCGATGCCGGCCTCGGGTTCGGCAGGCGCGCCCGGTGCGGGCGCGGTCCCGCCCACCTCGGCCACCGAGGCAAGGTGAGAACTGGTCATGGCTGGACTCCCTGTGTGTCACGATCATGTGGATGAGGACGTGGCAAGCCCGTCGACGGGCGAAGCCGGACGCCGGAGTGCCGTCGAGTCATGGGCGTCACTGCACGTCGCGGCGGGCGCGACGGTGATGAAGGGCGCCGGGCGAGGGCTCCGGAGTCAGATGATCACGACGACCGGGACCGGGAAGACCCTCGTGGCCGCCCGGAGCGCTGGGGAGCTCCAGGCAACCCGGATGCTCGTGCTCGTGCCCTCGCTGGACCTGCTGACCCGGAACGGGACCGCGGGGCGGAAGGGCGGCCGCAGCGGCCCGGTGATCGGGCTCTCGTCCCTGCGCGGAGAGGAAGCGGGCCTCCCCGACACCACGGACGTGGACGAGCTGCTCCCCTGGGTTCGGTCTTCCGGGGAGGCGCACGTGGCGGAGACAGTCACCTCGTCGCTCGGCACGCCGGCACGCGCCCACGCCGCGCCGTTCACAGCGTCGTGGAGGCGGTGGGTGCGAGGCTGGACGAGGAGGTCACGCAGATGGTCGAGGGAGGGGGTCAGGGCGGTTCGTGACGCGGGTCGAGTGCTCGCTGCCCCTCCAGGACCTCGTCGGTGATCTCCGGCCCGACGAGTTGCCCCAGGCCGCCGGGGCGCCGGCAGGCCGGCCGAGCGGTGAGGGCGATCCGGGCGGTCTCCAGGTGCGGGCTGACCTGATCGCGGTGGACACCCCCGCAGTCCTTGTGCGGTGACGTCGGGCGCGCGAGTGCCTTCATCTTCTTCCTGTCTCCGTGGTCCGGCTTCGGTGGGTGCCACCGGTCTCCATCGTGCGGGGCGGGGTTGCAGTACTGGTTTCAGCACCCTCTGCAGCGGCGCGGGAAGCACCGCCCGCCGACGGGTGGCAGTGGAGCACTGCGCCGGTCAGGCCGGCTCTGCCCCGGCAGGGAGTCGGTGATGGGCAGTCACAAGCCCGAGAGGAGGAGCAGACGATCCGCCCCGGCCTCGCCCATACCCGCACCGTCTACCTGCGCGGCGACCTCGTATGTCTGTCGAGCCGACCGGCCGACCGGCGCGGCAGGTCGGAAACGGCTCAATGTCCCGGGTGTCCGAAGGCCGCAGTCAAGCACCCTCCGCCTTCAGGTGCGCCAGATGTTCAGCGGCGGGCTTGGTGCGGGCCGCGTCGATGCGCCGGTAGATGTCGATGGCCTGGCCCAGCTCTTCCACGGCGGCCGCTCGGTCGCCGGTGAGGGCCAGGCAGCGTGCCGATCCTTCCAGGGCGCGGGCTTCCTCCAGTGGGCTGTGTATCTCCCGGGCCAGTCGCAGGGCCTGTTGGTGCCGCGCACGCCCTTCGTGCGGCTCCTGGGACACAGCGGACAGCCTGCCCAGGCTGTTCATCACCTCGGCCTGGCCGAGCCGGCTGCCGAGGCCCTGGTACAGGTCCTGGGCCTGCTGCAGGAGAACGGACGCCTCCTCGAGGTCACCCGTCAGGCGGCGCACGATGCCCAGATGGTTGAGGGTACTGGCCTGACCGAGCCGGTCACCGAGCCCTTGGTACATGTTCCGAGCCTGCTGCAGAAGGTGAGATGCCCTCTCGAAGTCACCCATCAGATACCGCACGACGCCGAGTTCGTTGAGGGCGTTGGCCTGGCCGACTCGGCTGCCGACACCCTGGCACAGTTCCCGGGCCTGCTGCTGGAGACAGGACGCCTCCGTATAGTCGCCGATCAGGCGACGCACGACGCCGAGCCGGTTGAGGGCGTTGGCCTGGCCGAGCGGGCTGCCCAGATCCTGGTAGAGGATCCGGGCCTGCTGTGAGAGAACGTATGCCTCCTTGCAGTCGCCCATCAGGTACCGCACGACGCCGAGCCGGTTGAGGGTGTTGGCCTGGCCGAGCCGGTCGCCGATGTCCTCGTACAGGCGCAGGGCGCGCTGCAGGAGGTCGGAAGCCTCCGCGTAGTGATCGGTCAGACGGCGCACGACGCCGAGTTCGTTGAGGGTACTGGCCTGGCCGAGCCGGTCACCGACATCCTCGTACAGGTGCTGGGCCCGCTGCTGGAATTGGGACGCCTCCGCGTAGTGATCGGTCAGACGGCGCACGACGCCGAGTTCGTTGAGGGTGTTGGCCTGGCCGAGCCGGTCACCGATGTCCTCGTACAGGCACAGGGACCGCTGCAGGAGGACGGAAGCCTCCGCGTAGTGATCGGTCAGGTACCGCACGACGCCGAGTTCGTTGAGGGTGTTGGCCTGGCCGAGCCGGTCACCGATGTCGAGGTACAGGTGCAGGGCCTGCAGCTGGAGATCGGACGCCTCCGCGTAATCGTCGGTCAGCCGGCGCACGACGCCACGTTCGCTGAGGGCGTCGGCCTGGCTTCGGCGGTCACGCTGACCGGAGGCGGTGACGGCGGCGCGCTGGTGCAGGGTTGCGGCCTGAGGCCAGGGGCCTTCGCGCCGGAGGAAGGAGGCCATGGCCGCGACCAGGTGAACACTGCGGGTGGCTTGGTCGCGGGCCGGGGCGTCAAGGCAGGCGAGGAGATTGGTGCGTTCAGTGCGCATCCACCTCAATGCATCGGCCCAGGTGGACAGGGTCGGTGCTGCCATCGGCCCAGGGATGGAGGGCGGGGCGTGGCGGGGAGTGATGTGCAGGTGGCCGTCGGCGGTCTGGGCGGTGTGCTGGTAGTAGTCCAGGAGCCGGGAGAGGGCTTGGGCACGGTCGTCGGCGGAGTCGGTGTCGATGGTGAGGAGGCGGGCGTAGGCGCGCAGGAGGTCGTGAGGCTGGTAGCGGCCGGGAGCGGTCTCGTCGAGGAGATGGTGGATGTAGAGGGCTTCCAGGTGGTGGCGGGTCTCGGAAAGAAGGGCGTCATCGAGAGCGGCCGCGGCATAGGCGTCTATGTCGGGGCCGGGATGGAGGCCGATGCGGCGGAAGAGGCGCTGCTGGTCGGAGGTGAGGTCCTGGTAGGAGAGGGTGAAGGCGGTGTAGACCGCGCGGTCGCTGCCGACGAATGCGCCCAGGCGGTTCTGAGCGGTGGCGAGCTCGTCGGCGAACTCGGCGATGGACCACTTGCGTTTGTGGCACAGGTGTCCGGCGAGCAGGGCGATGGCCAGCGGCAGGTACCCGCACAACCGCACCGTCTCGTTGACCGCATGTATCTCGTTGCCGGTCGGGGTGCGGTGGGCGAGACGGGTGAACAGGGCGGCGGCGGCGCCCGGTTCGAGGGGGTCCAGGGACAAGGGGGCTGCGTCACTCGGGGCCATCAGACGGGCTCGACTGGTGATCAGGGTCAGGCTGCCCGGGCTGCTCGGCAGGAGGGGGAGGATCTGGGCGTGTTCGGCGGCGTCGTCGAGGACCAGCAGCACTTTCTTGTCGGTGAGGCGGTCCCGCCACAGAGCGGAGCGCCCTTCCAGGGTCGCGGGGAGATTGCGGGGGTCGATGCCCAGGTCGGTCAGTAGCACAGCCAGGACATCGATGGGTTCGGCGGGGGTCTGGCCGGGTGTGTGGGCGTGCAGGTCGTGGAAGAACTGCCCGTCCGGGAACCGATGGGCGAGCCGATGTGCAGCGTGGGTGACCAGAGCGGTCTTGCCGATGCCGGGCATCCCGTCCACGGTATGGATGTTGACCACCCGTCCTGGCGCCGCCGTGGCCAGCAGGTACTCCAGCTCACTTTCCCGACCGGTGAAGGCCGCGATGTCCGGGGGCAGGCCGTGCGTGACCACCGGGCGATCGGGGGCCGGCGCCTCCAGCACGGTGCTCTGATGGAAGTCCCTCCCGGCCGTCAGGGATGTTCCGCCCGCCTGTCGCACGCCCTGCCTCACGAACACTGCGGGCGACACGCCCGGAGGCGCCATGCTTTCGGAGGGCAGGGCATTGCCTTGGTGGTAGTCGCGCCCGACCTGGACGCCCCAGCCACCCCGAACGGTCTGGTGCTGCATGACGGAATACGCTCCATCGCGCTGCTCCCGATCGAGGACGGGAGCGAGCCGGTCGTCCAGCAGCCGCCGCAGTTCATCGGCCGCCTGCGGGTTCCACTGCAACAACTGCTGCAGCTGCACCCGCCACGCCCCCTCCAGGGCCTGCTCCGTGTCGGGATCCTTGGCCTCACGGGCCTGAACGACCTGCCCGCGCAGCACTTCCAGGTCACGGCCGACTTCTTCGGCCCGCTCCGGATGCGCCTGTCGCCACAGAGCGACCACACCGTCCCGGGCCAGCGTCCACTCATCGGTCGCCATCACGCGCACCAGTGCCGACCCCGCGGCCATCGACAGCGGATCCATCCTCCACCCCCGCGACTGTCTGCGAACAGTCCCACTGCAAGCCTCACGCTCGTCTCTCTAGACGGTCCATCGGCCGTATTGCATCGAACAGAGCCCGAACAGCCCGGTCGTTCCCGCTGATCGGGCAGGGCCACCGCCCGGGCTCGGGTCTGTGAGACGTCGATACCATCCACCCGATCCGAAACGCGCTGGACGCCACGGGACAGATGGGTATGAACCGACACGCTGTCTCTCTGTAGACGCCAGGCATCGCGCAAGGAGCGCGAGGGCACCCAGGTGGTGGGCGCGAGCCGCCCAGCCAAGGCTGATGTGGTGTCCGGCGCCGGGCCGGCGGTTCACCTGGACGCGGGATGACGCGCTCAGGGACGCGGTCAGGGACGCGGTCAGCACGGTCAGCGACGCCTCGTGGAGCCGCCACCACCGTTCGTGTCCACCGTTCGTGTTCCGGACATCGGCATGGCCAACCAGTTCGACGTCACGAAGCGTGGTGGAGCCGTAGTACGGGCGGCCGTTCGGTCTGATCATGTCGGCCGGGGAGGCGAGACCGGCTTACTGCGAGACACGTGCCACAACGGCGGCCTGGTGCGCGTCCCGGTCGGCCGGGCAGGGGAGAATGATGGCCGTACCCGAACGGTCGCCCCTTCCGGAGGAGTGGGTAAATGCAGGACGCACGAGCGGGACAGGTCGCCGGGCCCGAGGACCTCGTCGATGTGGCCCGCCTGGTCACGGCGTACTACGCGCTGCACCCCGACCCGGCCGAACCGGGGCAGCGGGTGGCGTTCGGCACCTCGGGACACCGCGGCTCGTCCCTCGCGGCGGCGTTCAACGAGGACCACATCGCGGCCACCAGCCAGGCCATCTGCGAGTACCGGGCCGCCCAGGGCACCGACGGTCCCCTCTTCCTCGGCGCCGACACCCACGCCCTGTCGGAGCCCGCGCGGATCACCGCGCTGGAGGTCTTCGCCGCCAACGACGTGACCGTCCTGATCGACCAGGCCGACGGCTACACGCCCACCCCGGCCGTCTCGCACGCCATCCTCACCCACAACCGCGGCCGTACGTCCGGCCTCGCCGACGGCGTGGTGGTCACCCCCTCCCACAACCCGCCCGCCGACGGCGGCTTCAAGTACAACCCGCCGCACGGCGGCCCCGCCGGCTCCGAGGCGACGTCCTGGATCCAGGACCGCGCCAACGAGATCATCACGGGCGGCCTGAAGGACGTACGGCGCATCCCCTACGCCCGGGCCCTGGCCGCACCCGGCACCGGCCGCCACGACTTCCTCGGCGCCTACGTGGCCGACCTGCCGAACGTGCTGGACCTGGAGGCGATCCGGGCCGCCGGCGTACGCATCGGCGCCGATCCGCTCGGCGGTGCCTCCGTCGCCTACTGGGGCCGGATCGCCGAACAGCACGGGCTCGATCTGACGGTGGTGAATCCGCTCACCGACCCCACCTGGCGCTTCATGACGCTGGACTGGGACGGCAAGATCCGCATGGACTGCTCCTCGCCGTACGCCATGGCCTCGCTCATCGAGCAGCGCGACCGGTTCGACATCGCCACCGGCAACGACGCCGACGCCGACCGGCACGGCATCGTCACGCCGGACGGGGGCCTGATGAACCCCAACCACTACCTGGCCGTGGCGATCTCGTACCTGTTCTCGCACCGCGAGCAGTGGCCCACGGACGCCGGGATCGGCAAGACCCTCGTGTCGTCCAGCATGATCGACCGGGTCGCGGCGGACGTCGGCCGGCCGCTGGTCGAAGTCCCGGTCGGATTCAAGTGGTTCGTGGACGGCCTGTCCGACGGAACGCTCGGCTTCGGTGGCGAGGAGTCGGCGGGTGCGTCCTTCCTGCGCCGCGACGGCTCGGTGTGGACCACCGACAAGGACGGCATCATCCTGGCCCTGCTCGCCTCCGAGATCACGGCCGTCACCGGACAGACGCCCTCGCGGCACTACACGCGGCTCACCGACCGCTTCGGCGCCCCCGCCTACGCGCGCGTCGACGCCCCGGCCTCCCGCGAGGAGAAGGCGCTGCTCGCCAAGCTGTCCCCGCGCCAGGTCACCGCCGACACCCTCGCCGGCGAGCCGGTCACCACGGTGCTCACCGAGGCCCCCGGCAACGGCGCCGCCCTCGGCGGCATCAAGGTCGCCACCGCCAACGCCTGGTTCGCGGCCCGCCCTTCGGGCACGGAGGACGTCTACAAGATCTATGCGGAGTCCTTCCTCGGACCGGACCATCTGCGCCGGGTCCAGGAGGAGGCCAGGTCCGTGGTGCTGGCGGCGCTGGGCGCCTGACGTGGCCGCGAGACCCTGGTGACGACGCTGATCGCCACCGGGGCCGCCATCGGCGGCGCCCGAGAGGCTGCCCTTGGCGCCTTGCTGGAAGACGGCCAACGACACCAAGGTGAGGTCACTGGGGCAGGATCATCGTGCGGAGTAGGTGGGATCCGGCTCGTCCGTGGAGCCGGCTCCACGCAGGCGAGTCGAGATCGTGGCCGGTCAGCTCGGCGGCAGGTCACCAGCAGCCGGGTCCCGGCGAGGCGTTGCGCGACACGCCACTCCTCGGCGCCCAGTTCGATGCGCGGTTCCGTCCGCCGGGTGGGCGCGGGACTGCCGGCCGGGACCCGGACGAGCCGGGTGAACAGCCGCCTGGCCGCCTCCTCGTCCTCCGGCGGCACGCACGTGTCCCAGACCCGGTCGGCGTGCTCGCCCAGGGCGCCGCTGACACGGCCGAGTTACGGTCACGATCTCGCGCAGGCGTTGCGGGTCCGGCGGGGCGAGGGCGTGCAGGTGCCCGCCGATCTCCGGGCCCAGCCGCGGATGGGCCAGTACCGGCTCCAGAAAGTCGGCGCGCAGCGTGATCAGTACGCGGACGGTGTCGGGCAGTGTGTCGCCCGTGAGCAGGTCGGCGAACTCGTCCACGGCGGCCGGGTCGAGGCCGAGGATCTCCTCGAACTGGTCGACCACGACGAGCAGTCGGCTGCCGCGCCGCAGGTGGAGCAGCCGGGCCACCATGTCCGCCGGGCCGTGGCGGCGGAGCACCTCGGCGAGTTCGGCGGTCCGGTCGGGACGCTCGGTCTCGACCAGGCCGGGTTCCAGCAGCGGCAGCAGCGCCGCGGCGAAGACATTGAGCGGGGCGCTGCCGGGTGTCGGCCGCAGGACCGCCACCTGGGCGCCCTCGGCGCGCAGCCGGGGCGCCACTCCGGCCAGGGCCAGCGACGACTTGCCGGAGCCCGAGGGTCCGACGACGGTGACGCGGCGCTCGGCGGCCAGCGCCCGCGCCACCTCGTCGCTCTCCGCCCGTCGGCCGTGGAAGAGCGCCGCGTCGGCCCGGCGGGGAGCCCGAACGCCCGCACCCGGTGGCCCCACAACTCCTCTCGCCCCGTTCGCGCCTGACACGTAGTAGCCGCGTACCGGCCCGCGTCGGTCGGCTCGGATACCTGAACGTCCCGCCGCTCTCCCTGCGGGGCGGCGGAGCGGTCGGCACCTCGTAGCAGCGCCCGGCATCCCGATGACAGTCAGGGCCCACCGCTGGTGATGCGGTGGGCCCCGGCCTCATTTGTGATGCCCTGCCTCGTTATCTGCCGCGGCGCCGCAGTTCTTCATGGTGCGGTACGACGAGAACGCCCGCGATGATCGCGGGAAGAAAACTCAGCCTCAGGACACCTGAGGCAAGGTCGATCTGCTTCTCACTGTCGGTGACGAGTCCCCACAGTGCACCGGCGGCGAGCAGGACCAACGCCAATGCGGCGAAGCCCAGTGACGCTTTTCCCGCATTCGTCGACACGAGCCCTCTCACTGGTGATCCTCCTTCACTACTGGTGCCATGCATAAATGGGGCCGATGTGGTAGCGGACTATCTTGGTTCCCCTTCTCGGATACCACTTCAGGAGGTAGCCGAGATACCACTGGTAGAAATCGGCCAGTGCGAAGACGGCGGCTCCGATGGCAACAGCGGCCGCCCACCCGACGCCCGGAACCGCTGCCGCTACCGCCGAGGCCACGGCGCCGGCCTTCTTCGCGCCTTCGATCGTGTCGATCAACCGCGCCGTTTTCTTCCTGCTCAACTTCAGCGTGCAGGTGGTCCAACCGCAGGAGAAACCGGTCTTGTTGTACTTCTTGATGGGCTTACGGCCATCGAGGTCGTACTTGTTCACCGGGTCCGTGGGGTATCCGTAAGCGTTCGGCCCGGCACCGTACACCGGGTCGACGCTCAGGAAGCGTCCTGTCGTGGGGTCGTACAGGCGCTGGCCCATGAGGGTGATGCCGCTGAGGGTGCGCGTCGACTTCTGGTAGCTGCCCAGGGCACCGTAAGCGGTGGCCGCGGTCTCCGAGGACGGGTTGCCGTACTCGTCGTAGTGCTGGACGGTGGCGGCCACGGAGGTGTCCAGGGGTTGCCGGACCGCGATGTCGCCGTGGATGTTGGCGAGCTGCAGGACGATGTCGCCGGTCGCCGAGGTGACGGCGGCGAGAGCACCCGTGAGGTCGGTGACGTTACGGCTGACGGTGCTGCCGGTACCGGTCCAGGCTGGGTTGCCCACCGGGCCGTTGTAGTGCTGGGTGAACGTGCTGCTCGTGCTCCATGTGCCGTCGGTCGCCCGGGTCTGGGTGGTCTGGACGGCGAGGCGGCCGGCGGCGTCCAGGGCCCAGAGGTTGCGGCTGGTGCCGAGGGTCTCGGAGGCGACCAGGTCGTTGGTGTGGTACGTCAGCGTCGTGCTGCCGCTGGTGGTGGTGTGGCCGAAGGCGTCGTAGGCGTAGCCGGAGTTCACCAGGCGGTCGGCCGAGTCGTAGGTGTACGACGTGGTGGCCATGGTGGTGTCGTCGGTGCTGCTGTCACAGTCGTCGGAGACTGTCTTCAGCGCTGTGCGGTTGCTGTTCGTGTCGAAGGTGTAGGCACGGGTGGTGCAGCCGGTGCTGAGGGTGTCGGTGGCCTGGGTGAGGCGGCCGGCGGTGTCATAGGTGTAGTCGGTCCGGGTGGTGGAGCCGTCGGTCTGGGTGTGGCCGGCTTGGCGGCCGTCGACGGTGTGGCCGGCGGTGTCGGAGAGGACGGTGGTGCCGTCCGGGGCGGTGTAGGTGCGGTCTGTCTGCTGTCCGGCCGGGTCGGTGGTGACGGTGAGGGTGTGGTCTCCGGGCAGTGTCCCGGAGACGAGGGTGCCGTCGGCGTCGTAGGAGGCGGTGAAGGTGCCCGCGACCGAGTCCGTCATGGTCTTGAGGTTGCCTGCGGTGCCGTAGGCGTAGGTGACGGTGGACGGGGCCGAGTCGGTGGTCCTCACCGGTCGGTCCAGGACGTCGTAGGCCGTGGTGGCGGTGTTGCCCGCGCCGTCCTCGTACGAGGTCCGGCGGCCCAGGTCGTCGTATCCGTTGACGATGGTCCGGCCGTCGGAGGACTGGGTGGCGATCCGCCCGTTGTCCTCGTCGTAGGTGATCGTGGTGCTCGGGGTCTCCTCGCCCGTGCCGCCGGTGACGGCCGTTCCGGCCGGGCGGCCCGCCGCGTCGACCATGGTGGTGGTCGTGCGCGTCACGCCGTTCGCGGTCTCGGCCTTGGTGGCGACCTGGCCCCGGCGGTCGTAGGTGTAGACGGTGGTGACCGCCTCGGCCGGGTTGTCGCCGCCGCCGGTGACCGCGGCCGCGGGCGCGGTACGGCACAGCAGACCGTCCCACTCCACGGAGGCGCACGTACCGACGGCGTCGGCGTCGTAGTAGGTGTAGGACAGGGTGCCCGCGTCCGACCCCGAGGAGCCCACGGTGCGGGTGGTGGCCACCCGGCCGGCGTCGTCGTAGGTCGTCACGGTGGTGCCGGTCTCGGCGCCGGTGGTGGACTGCTGAGCGCCGGTGGACCAGTCGTACGTCGCCGTGGACACCTTCGTGTCGGCGTCGGTGGCGTACCCCGCAATCGCGGCGCCGGTGCTGACGGTCGTCACGAGATCCGAGACGGTGGCGTCGGCGGGCTTGTGCTCGTCGTAGGCGTACGAGGTGTGCGTGCGTGCCGGAACGACCGTGCCGGCCGCCAGAGTGGACTCGGCGGTGGTTCCGGCCAGTTCGGCGGTGAGAGTGACCTCGTGCAGCGGGCCGTACTCGTCGGTGAGGCGCTGGCCGTCCGCCGAGTACTCGGACACGGTGGCCAGTTGCTGCGCACGGTCGGCGGGCGGCAGGTCGCTCAGGCCCAGCTGTGCGAGCACGTCCGAGGCGCCGGAGGAGGTGCCGAGGGCCAGTGCGCGGTTGGCGGCGGTGAGTTCGGCGACGGTGTTGCCGTACTCGTCGTGCTCCGTGGTGGTGATCGATCCACCGGGTGAGGCCGTGTTGGTCTCTTCGCCGCTCGCGTCGATGTAGGTGATGGTGGCGCGGTCGTACGAGGACGACGTCAGGTCGCCGCCGGTGTGGGAGGCGGGGACGCTGTCGGCCGGGAAGATGGCGGTGGCGTCGGTGGGCGCCTCCTCCTGGGCCCAGGTGGCGACCGTGGTGGCGTCCATCCGGTGCGGCGCGGTGGTGCCGGACAGCGGTACGTCGTAGACCACGGTGGTGGCTGCCGTGCCCGACGTGCCGGTGTCCGAGCCCTCGGCCAGCGCCGGGCGGGACGCCTTGAGCAGCATGCCCGCGCCCGCGGTCAGGGCCGAACCGGCCTTGCCGTAGGTGAAGGTCCAGGGCAGCTCACCGGGCGGGGTGAGGGTGGCGACACGGCCGTCGGCGTCATAGGCGTATCCGGTCTTCAGCGCGGGGCTGATGCGCGGGTCCCAGACCTGGCGGAGCCTGCCGGAGGCGCCGTAGGCGTAGGAGGCGACGGTCTCGGCGGTGGCGGCGGAGGCGCCGGGGCCGGTGGCCCACAGCTTGATCGCCTCGACCTGGCCCCGGTAGTCGCCGACGGCGCTGTCGGTGGCGGTGGTGGAGTCGGCGTACACGAACTCCAGGACGCGGCAGCCCTTCGTCGCGGGAGTCGCCTGGCAGGTGGCGGCCTTGACCGCGCCGGTCGGGGAGATCACGTACTTCGGGCGGACCAGCGTGCCGCCGTCGGCCGTGACCGTTTCGGAGACGGTGGTGACGGTGCTGTCGTCCACCGCCGTCGCGAAGGAGGACAGCGTCCACGTCGTGGCCGTCTCCACCGCCTTGGCGAAGATCGTGGTCGTGCCGTCGGTGTCGGTCAGTGTGAACGTCGAGCCCGGCAGACCGCCCGTGAGGGTGAGGGACTCCGCGCCGCTCTCCGGCTCCCAGTCACCGCCGGAGGCGGCGGTGAAGGCCACGGACGAGCCGTCGGTGCTCAGCAGTTCGACGGAGGTGCCGGAGGTCCTGCGGATCTGTGTGTAGTCGCTCGTTCCACCGGTGACCGCGGAACTCCAGCCCGAGCCGAAGATCTGTGCCTGGCCCTCGGTGTCGGTGTCGTTGGCACGCGACGAGAAGGTACGTGTCACATCGGCCCCGAATGCCGAGGCGTCGGTGGCTTCCAGCGTGTAGTCACCGGTCAGCTGGTTGACCTGGCCCGGTCCCACCGCCGCGGTGGGCGCGGTGCCCGCGTCACGGTCCAGGGTGACCTCGACGGTCTGCGAGTGACCGGTGGCGGTGCCGTCGGTGAAGGCGGCCCGCAGCTCGATCACGCCGTCCTCGTCCAGCGAGGCGACGGTGTTCCACACCAGCTTGCCGGCGCTGCCGTCGGTGACCGCGACCGGCCAGGCGGCGACCGAGCTGCCGGAGACGGTGACGTCACCGACCGGGACGGTGTGCCAGGAGTCGGTTTCACCGCGCCGGTACTGCCAGGTCACGCCGGTGTAGGTGGTCAGTCCCCTGGCGGCGAGGGTCAGCCGGCGGGCGGTGTCGTCGCCGTCCTGCGGAGACAGGATCGCCGCACCGTCGGCGCCGACACCGAAGCTGTAGGCGGTGGTGGCCGAGGAGAGGTTCCCGCCGGAGTCGACCGTGCGGGCGTACAGCGTGTGCCAGCCGTTCGCCGGGTCGATCGAGACGGCCGCCGCGTCACCGCCGGTGCCGTTGGTGGTGTCGAGCTTCTTGCCGGGCAGGGACGAGTCGTCCAGGCCCCAGTGGTAGCCGGCGCCGTCGGCCGAGGAGGTGTCGATCGTGCAGTTCACGGCGGAGTCGGCCGTCGGCGTCCAGCCGTTCTCCGCGTAGATGTCGCAGGACACGGTGGGCGCCGCGGGCTTGGCCGTGTTCAGCACGAACGGGGTGTAGCCGCTGTAGGAGCCGTGATCGGTGCCGTCGTAGGCGCGGACGCGGTAGCGCAGATGGGCACCGGCCGGGAGGGCGGAGGCCGAGGGGACGGTCAGCGTGGAGGCGCTGCCGGAGGCGACCGTCCTGCCGTAGGCGGTGTAGGAGTACGTGGTGTCCGCGTAGTCCGGGTCGGCCGTGATCTCGTACTGTGCCCGGACGTCGGCACCGTCGGCGTCCGTCACCTTGGCGGACAGGGTCGGCGTCAGCGAGGTGACGTACCGCTTGCCGTTGTAGGTGTTGACCTGCGACGGGGAGACGGCGAGCGCACTCGGCACGGCGGGGTACGAGTTGTAGGTCACCGTCAGGTGCGGCTCGGTGGAGCCGTCCCCGGAGACGTGGTTCGCCGAGCGGAAGCGGCGCCAGGTCAGCGAGTCGGTCTCGTCCGCGCTCGCGATCCGCAGACCGTGGTTCGCCGAACCGTCCGCCCACGCCTGCACGATGGCGTCGATGTCGAAGTTCATCGTCCCGGCCGGGCAGTCGGCGTCCGAGTAACCCTTGGCCGCGGTGTTCGTCACCGCACCCGTCGTGGTGGTGGACGGCTGGTCGGGCCAGGTGATGTCCGACGACGACCACGACGAGGTGATGCGGCGGATCTGCGTGCCCGCCCCGGAAGTGGCGCAGGTCGAGGAGTAGTACGAGTACAGCGCCAGGTTGGTGTCGGTGATGTGCTTGCCCTTGAACGCCGACACGTCGAACTTCAGGTACGAGCGGGCCTTGGTCGTCCCCGCGTCGTACGTGCCCGACTTCAGCTCGGTCGAGGAGACCTGCGAGTCGGTGTAGTTGGTGGCGACCCAGGTGTCCGTGGTCGCGGCGAGGGTGGAGGTCGGATCCACGGTGACCGGGTAGGTCAGGTCCTGTTCGAAGTAGTCCGCGTCCGGGGTGAGGACGAGGGTCTGCGCACCGTCATCGGCGGTCTCCACCTTTGTGGCGACCTTCGCCTGGTATCGCGACTCACCTGAGGCGTCGTCCTGGGAGGAGTCCCACATCATCGGCGCGGGCGCCTCGGCGACCAGCTTGCCGTCGGCGTCCTTCAGCAGAAGGTGACCCGAGTCGGCCACCGACAGCTTCAGGCCCTTCAGGGTGAGGGGGATGCGGTACGTCGGCTCCTGGGCCGGTGCCGAGTCGAGGACGACGTTCTGGCTGAAGCCCTGGGACAGCGCCGTGACGGTCAGGGTCTGGCCGTCACCGAGGGCGTAGGAGGCGGTGTCGTCCCGGACCGTGGGCGTGGGGAGCTTGGACTCCCAGCCGAGCCCGAAGGACGTCGCCCCCTTGGCGACGGAGGCCAGCGCGGTGTCGCCGCCGTCGGAGACCGCGATGTCGGCGGCCGCCACCTCCGGCTCCAGCGCTGCCCCGGTATCGCTGAGCGTCGTGTCGATGTCCTGCCACGTGCCGTCCACCTCCTGCCGGATCGGCCCGGCATAGGTGGCCGTCTGCAACTCGCCGGACGGCAACGCGTACGTCGTCGAGGTCGCCGTCCGCTCCGACGTCACCTCGATCTTCCGGTCCTGGAGGCGGGCCATGAGCAGGGCCGCCGCAACGGAATCCGCCGACGAGGCCGCCGACTCGGCGCTGCTCGTGGCCGTCGTCTCCGTCGGGCCCGAGTCCCCGGCCGCGAAGGCCGCCCCCGTCTCCAGTGACATCAGCGCGGCTTCCGCCGCCAGCACGACGGACACCGCAAGCGCCGTACGCCTCGAAGCGTGCGGACTTCTCGCCCGCCACCCCGATCCCGGGTGTGTTCGTCTTCGCTGCAAGCTCATGCATCACTCCTGTGATCACCGCGTGGCCGCCCTATGCGTCACGGGTGGGCGTGATGAAAGGTCAAGAACCTGTGGGGGGATCCATCGGCGATGATCACGACCCGATCAAGGTTGGACACCGCCCCCTTTTCTGCCCTTGACCGAGCGCCCTCCACGGCCATCACCGCACCAGTTGCTGTGCATGGCCCGTCTCTTACCTGTCGCACAAATCGGAACATCGGTGACCCGGCGAATAAATGCCCGCACTCAGCTGTGAACTTTCTGTCATGGGAATAGTTATTTGCTTGTGACGGCCGTGTCGGGCGTGAGCCACTCCAGTGACGCGTGCAGCGGTTACGGCGGTCTGTTGAGGCGGTGCCAGGTAAGGGCTTGCGCCGGATCGCTCGAACGACCAGGCCGGAGCGGGTGGCTGCGCACGAAGCGGGGATCGAGTGCGGTGTCCGCGCCGCAGGACTCGGCCCCGCACCGCGCCGCCACCCGGCACACCGAGAGCGGGCCAGCTCCCTCAGAATTCAGGCAAGCGTCCTGCCGGCCACCGACTTCTTCCACGTGGACACCATCGGACTCCCGGCCCCTCATCCCACCACCGCATGGGACACCCAGCAGGCTCACCCACTGCTCCGGCACTTCGGCGACCGGGCTGCCGACTTCACCCACCTGGTCCGGGACCGCGACGCGGAATTCATCGCAGCCTTCGACGCCGTCTTCGTCGGCGAGGGCATCACCGCGGAGACACCTCCTCGGCGTCCGGTGCTGTCCGGTACCAGAACGTCGGACACGTCCTGTGACCAGGGCTTACATCGTTGCGTTCCGAGGTTGGTCCGGCGTCGCGGACTTCGGCACCCCCCTGCCGGACGCTCCTTCCACGGGCTTGTCCGGCGCCGGGCGAACGGCGGCGACCGGCAGCCGAGAAGCACACGGCGCAGCCCGTGGGAAGGCGCGGGCACCGGGCCGGCGACCGGCCCGGCAGGAACCCTCGGACCCACGCGAAGGTGTGCAGGAGCCATGGACGACAACCGCCGGCAGTCTCGTCGGCCGTATCCGGGCCACGCCCTCACCGGCGGACCCGTGCCCGACCCGCTGACGGTGGCCCGGGCGGAGGCGCTGTTCAGCAGCGATGTGCCGATGTCCGCGGCACCGGGCGCCGAGGAGATCGCCGCGGCCGTGCGGCGGTCCGTCCGCGCCCACGGCGGCATCCGCGGCTGTGCCGTGGCGCTCGCCGTCGCCTACGGCGAGTGCCCGGAGACGGCCGTGGACCGCATGCGCTGGGCCCTGCAAGCGGTCCGCGCGGCCCATCCGCGCCGGCCAGGGCCCCGGACCCCGGAACCGGACCCGTTCGCCGTGCGAGCGGGTCCGGCCCGCCAAGGCACCGGCGCACGGCCGGGCACCTCACAGACGACCGCCGCCCGGGACGACGGCGCACCCATCCACCACCAGGACGACACCCACGCAGATCCCCCCACGCAGGCGGGACCACGCAGAAGGGACCACGCTCATAGGGCGGCACGACCAGTTCCGCCTCACGACTGACGCCCCAACACGGAAGGAAGCAAAGATGAAATACCGAACGCTCGCTCAGCCCGGCCGTCCGATGCGCATGGTGTGCAGCGCGCTGATCGGCGCCGGCGCCATGCTGGCTCCCCTCGCCGGTTCGATGGCGCCGGCGAACGCGGCCACGGCCGCACCTCCGCACTGCTATGGGAAGGTGGCCACCATCTGGGGTGACGGAGGCGCCAACAGCCTTCGCGGCACTTCGGGTAGCGACGTCATCGCCGGACTCGGCGGCAACGACCGCATCGCTGGCAACGGCGGCGCCGACATCATCTGCGGCGGCGAGGGCAACGACACCATCCGAGGTGGCTCCGGCGCAGACCTGGTCGCGGGTAACCGCGGGCACGACACCATCAACGGCGACAGCGGCAACGACCGACTGCGCGGCTTCGGTGGCAATGACCGGATAAGCGGCGGAGCAGGCGGGGACGTCCTGCACGGGGGCGACAGTCACGACTTCGGTTCGGGCTGGGGCAACGACTACCTCGACGGCGGGACAGACAGGGACGTCTCGTACGGCACTTCGGGGAGGGACCGGCTCGTCGTAGGCCGCGATGGCGAGTTCCCCGACCGGATGTACGGCTACAACGGGGACGACTACCTGGACGCACGTGACGGGAAGGGCAACGATCTCGCAAACGGCGGTGCCGGCAAGGACCGCTGCACCGGCGACGACGGTGACCAGTTCCCCGGATGCGAGATCAAGCCCGCCAGGTGATCAGTTGCGCACGCTGCTTGGGCGATGCGCTCACCTGAAGGCCACGTGCCTGCGGAACACACGGCCCGGGCACCCTCGCGAGATCAGCGACGGTGCCCGGGCCGGCGCCGACGGGTCCGCCTCCCGGACCGAGCTGCAGTGGCTAGTGCAGCGCTGCCTGCAACCAGGCACTCACGATGGAGTCACGAGCTTTTCGACCGCACTCCACCCTGCCCGGCAGAGCCGGGCCGATGGTGTTCAGGTCTTGAGACGAGAAGTGAGCCGCCTACCATGACTGCACCGTTATATCTTGCTCCGCGACTGGAGCACCGCCTGACGTCCCTCCTTGGCACGAAGGGCTTCCTGCACCAGCTGGCCGGCGCGCTGGGTTCGCCGCTGAACGTCGTACTGCCCGACCAGATCGCCGACAACCTCAGGCGCTTCCAAGAGGTCTACGAGCGACGCAACTTGAGCGGCAAGGTGTACTTCGCGCACAAGGCGAACCGTTCCAGCGCCCTTGTACGGCGCCTCGCCGACACCTGCGCGCACATCGACATCGCCTCCCTGGGCGAGCTCCGGCATGCACTGGGCAGTGGCTTCTCTCCCGACCGGATCATGGCCACAGGCCCCAAGAGCCCGGAGTTCCTGTGGCTGGCCGCACGCACCGGCGTGACCGTCAATCTGGACTCCGCAGACGAACTGGAAACGCTGGTCGCGATCGTCACCAAGCATCAACTGCCTCCCGCCCGTGTGCTGGTGAGGCTCTCGGAGTTCGACAGCACCGGTGCCACGGTACTGAGCCGGCGCAGCCGGTTCGGCACTCCTGTCGACGCCTTCTCACGGCTCCTCGACGCGTTGGAACGGCACCGGGACACAGTCAGGCTGACAGGGATCGCCCACCACCTCGACACCATCGGGCTCACCGAGAAGGCCACCGCCCTCGAGAGCTGCATCGCGTTGATGCACGAGTGCGCGGCCCGCGGACTGAGCCCGCACGTCATCGACATCGGTGGCGGCTTCGGTGTGAACTACTTGGCAGACAGCGCCCAATGGGAGACCTTCACATCCGAACTGTCCAACGCGGTGCTGGGCAGTCGGCCTCCCCTGACATGGCGGAACCACGGTTACGGACTGCGCAATGAGGGCGGTACGCTGCGGGGCGCCCTTGGTCTTTACCCCGCGCACCGGCCGCTCGCCGGCCCTCGCTACCTGGATGAACTGCTCGGACTGCAAGCGCCGTCGCTGAGCCGTCCCCTGGCCACGCTGCTGCTGGAGAACCTTCACGAGCTGTATATCGAACCGGGCCGGGCCCTGGTCGACCAGTGCGGCGTCGTCCTCGCTCGGGTGCTGGAGGTCCGCGACAATGCCGGCGGGGAGTGCTTCGTACGCCTGGAGATGAACGCCTCCGACGTCAGCCTGGAGGAACACGGCGTCCTCATGGACCCGGTTCTCGTTCCCCGGCCCGATCGGACCTGTCCGTCCACTGGCCCGGTCGGGGTGTACCTGATCGGCAACCTGTGCCTGGAAGCGGACTTCATCACCCGCCGCATGGTCTTCCTGCCGCACCGGCCCAGCCCCGGCGATCTGCTCACGTTCCCCAACACAGCGGGCTACTTCATGGACTTCAGCGCTGATCACGCTCTGCACCAGCCCATCGCCCGCAAGGTCGCCGCCTATCAGGACGGCGGCCGGTGGCGCTGGTGTCTGGACGAGAACTACTGGCCCATCACCTCTGGAAGTGAGGACTGTTGAGGTACGACTCCATCACCGAGGTCATCGGCAACACTCCGCTCGTGCGCATCGCACCGCAGGTGCACGGCCTGCGGCACATCGATCTGTACGCCAAGCTGGAGATGCTCAACCCGTTCGGTTCCGTGAAGGACCGAGCCGCCTGGAACATGGCACGGCCGCATCTGGCTGCCGACGAGGGGCAGCGCACCGTCGTCGAGCTCTCCAGCGGCAACACCGCCAAGGCTCTCGCGGTCATCGCGGGCATGCACGGCCTGCCGTTCAAGAGCGTCACCAACCGTATGAAGGTCCCGGAGATCAAGGACCTGCTCCTGCTGCTGGGAGCGGAGATCGAGGAACTTCCCGGGCAGGCGGAGTGCCTGGACCCGACCAACACCGAGGATCCGCTCACCCAGATCCATCAGATGCTGTCCGCCGACGGACCCGCCTACGTCCACACGGACCAGTACTACAACCCCTTGAACGTCGAAGCGCACCGAACCTCCACGGGGCCTGAGATCATCACGGATCTCGGCGCCGCCCCGGACTTCTTCATCGCCGCGGTCGGCACCGCCGGTTCGTCCACCGGTTCCGCCCAGGCGCTGCGCGCCCACGATCCGAACGTGCGCGTGATCGGTCTGGTCGCCCACAAGTCGGACTTCATCCCGGGCATCCGCAACATCGACGAAGTCCACGAAGTCGGCCTGTTCGACCCCGCCACCTACGACACGATCGAGTCCGTCTCCGCGGACGAGGCCATCGACGGCACGCTGACCCTCGTACGGCGCTGCGGCATGCTCGCCGGTCCTACCGGGGGCGCCGCCTACTTCGGCGCGGTCAAGCACCTGCAGACCATCGACGAACAGCTCACCGATCGCAGGACCGCGGTGTTCATCGTCTGCGACCGCGTCGAGAGCTACATGAGCTACATACGGAAGCGGCGCCCCGAACTGCTGCGCCGGCCGCCTCGCACCAACTCCGTCGCCACCCTGACCCAGGCCGAACTTGCCGCAGCCCCCACGATCGACGTCATCTCGGCCCGGACGTGGATGGCCGAGTGCCGTCCTCTCGTAGTCGACCTGAGGGGCGCAATGGCCTTCGGTGCCCTGCATATCCCGGGCTCCGTCAACATCGTCGACGAGATCTTCGCCGAGCTCCTCCACGGCGGACTGCCGTTCGGGCGCAGCCAGCCCGTCCTGCTGACCTGCCCGGTGGGCGAGCAGTCGGCGAGGTACGCGGCATTGTTGACCCGCATGGGGCACACCGACGTCCGCAGTCTGACCGGCGGCATCATCGCCTGGCGTGATGCCGGCGCTCCGTTGGGAAGGGATTGACATGTCGTGCCCACTCGGCCGTTCACCGCATCAGACATCCGATCTCAGTGAGTGGCAGGCCGCATTACGGTCCCAGTTCCCCATCATCACCGGGCACCCGGCCCTGCGGTACCTGGACAGCAGCGCCACCTCCCAGAAGCCGCAGGCCGTACTCGACGCGGTCCACCAGTACCTGACCACCTCCAACGCCAACGCGGGCCGCGGCACCTACACCTGGGCCAATCGGACCACGGCCCTGATCGACCAGGCCGAAACCCGGGTGAAGACGTTCCTGCACGACCCGGAACCCGAGCAGTCCCAGGTCCACTTCACCAGCGGCACGACCGAGGGGCTGCGCACCGTCGCCCGTGACTGGCTCGTCTCCTGCCTGACGGACGGCGACGAGATGATCGTTCCGTTCGCCGACCACCAGGCCAACGCCCAGCCGTGGCTGGAGACACAGCGGCTGCTCGCCGAGCGCGGCACGCGCGTCGTCATACGGGAGATGCCGTACGAAGCGGATTCTCACGACTACGACCAGCAGGCCCTCGCCGGCCTGGTCAATGACCGCACTCGTTTCGTGGCCGCAACGCATGTCCACCATGTCTACGGCGCCGACATGAACGTGCACCGCATCCGGGCCACGGTGGGTCCAGAGGTCGTCATCTGCCTCGACGCCGCCCAGAGCATCGGGCACAAGACCGTCGACATGAGCGACCTCGATGTCGACTTCGTCGCGTTCTCCGGCCACAAGGCCATGGCGCTGCCCGGTATCGGAGCGGTGTGGGCCCGCGGCAGGCGGGGCCACCGCTTCGAGCCGGGCGGATGGAACGGCAGCCCCAACACGAGCGGCGTCGTCAGCCTGCACGCGGCCTTCGACTGGCTGGAGGAGGCCGGGCTCGAGCGCATCGAGGACTGGACCGTCGACCTCGGGCTCAGGCTGACCGACGGCCTCAGCAAGCTCCGCTCGTACGAGATCCTCGGCTGTCCCCTGAGCCTGACCGCTGACTCCGCTGTGCAGCGCAGGCAGGGCATCGTCACCTTCCGCCACCGCGGGATCGGTTCGAACGACCTCGGATTCATCCTCGCCAGTCACGGGCTCATGGTGCGCGCGGACGGCCACTGCCAGGCCCAAGCCGGTGAGAAGGACTCTTCCGTCCGCGTCAGCCTGCATCTCTACAACACACCCGAGGACATCGACCATCTGCTGCAAATCCTGACCGACCTCGACCACGAGAGCTGAGGAGTGTATGCCGAACAGTCAGGGCAGCATCGTCATGGTCGACGTGTACGCGCCGACCATGCGACTGGCCCGCGCCTTCCAGCAGACGTGCCGCTCCGTGGTGCGCGTACAAAGCACACCCGAGGTACCGCCGGTCTACGGAAGCGGCTTGGGCTTACACGACTTCGCCGACAACATCGTCCATCACGGCGACTTCGAGGAGACCGCCAAGGCCGTCGCCGCCCACGATCCGCTCGCCGTCATCACCGGCGGTGAACTGGGAGTCGAACTCGCCGACCGGATCAGCGAGATGCTCGGCCTGGCCAGCAACGGAACCCGCCTCAGCACCGCGCGCCGCCACAAGTACACCCAGATCGAGACCATCAAGGCCGCAGGGCTGCCCGGCACACGCCAGCACCTTGCCACGTCGGCGCGCGACGCCGCGGACTGGCATCACACACTGGGCGGCCGTGTGGTCGTCAAGCCCGTCCGCAGCGCCGGCAACGACGGTGTCACCTTTTGTGCGAGCCCGGACGAGACCGCTGCCGCGTACGAAGAGATCAGCGCCGCCACGAACATCTTCTCCTTGCGCAACGAAGGCGTCGTCGTCCAGGAACACCTCGGAGGCACCGAGTACGTCGTCAACACGGTCAGCTGCGACGGCCGGCACAGGGCCACCGACGTGTGGCGCTACCAGAAGATCTCCGCGAACGGTGTCACCGACCGCATCAGCGCGGCCGTCTCGGTGCACGACGGCACCCCGGAGCGTGCCCGTCTCATCGAGTACGGTTTCGAGGTGCTGGACGCTCTCGAAGTCCGGTACGGTCCGGCCCATCTGGAGATCATGCTCACCTCCGACGGACCACGGCTGGTCGAGGCGGGGATACGGCTGTGCGGAGCGGACGCCGCGTACTTCGCGCACCTCGCGGCCGGCGAGTCACAGATCGAACGCACCGTTGACGCCTATCTGCGCCCCGACCGGTTCCTCACCACGGTGCGCGAGCCGCACCGGACGGAGCGGCACGTCGCCATGGCGTATCTCACCTCCCCGGTCACCGGAATCCTCGCCTCGTACCCTCTCCTGCCTCAAGTGACGGCACTGGAGAGCTTTCACAACGTGCACATCGCCGTACGCAAGGGCGACCGGCTGCCCCTGACCGTGAACGACACCACCGAGCCGATGATGATCGGTCTGGCGCACGCCTCCGAGCACATCGTGATCCGTGATCTCAACACCGTGCAGTACCTCGACGGGGTGGGGTTCTACGCACTGGAGGAAACGGGGGACACGGCATGACCGGGCTCCGGCCGCACATCGTCATCCTGCACCGGTGGCGGTCGCGGTGCGCCACGTACGAGCGGTACCTGGATCACCACGCTCACGCCGTCACTTACCTCACCACCGAGGTCGGCATGGCGTCCGTTCCGGCACAGGCCGCAGAACTGGTCATCGTGCAGGCCACCGACGACCTGGCCCGGGTCCGCGAAGAACTGAAAGGACTCGCCGTCCGCCACGGCCCTCCCCACGCGATCGTCGCGCTGAAGGAGGACGACCTGGTGACCGCGGCACAGCTCGCGGCCGAGTGGAACTGCGGTGCGCGCAGCCCGGCAGAACTGCGTCCGTTCCGGGACAAGTACCCGATGGTACAGACAGTGAGCCGGGCGGGACTCGCGGTTCCTGCGACGGCCGAAGCTCCCGACCCATCGGTGATCCGTTCCTTCGCCCGCGTCCACGGCTGGCCGGTCGTCCTCAAACCGCGGATCGGCAGCAGCAGTGAGGGCGTCGTGCGTATCGACTGCGACGAGCAACTGGCCGCCCTGCCGTTCGACGGGGAGCAGCCGCAGATTGTGCAGAGCCTCAATCCGCATCCCGTGTACCACGTGGACGGCGTCTTCGACGGACGGGACCTCCTCTGCTGGAAGTCCTCGCGCTACCTCAACACCTGCCTGGAGTTCCGAGGCGGCAGCCCTCTCGGCTCCGTGGAGGAGGACCGGCCCTCCATCACTGAGGCGACCGGCCAGTTCGCCGTCCGGGTCCTGAGGGCCCTGACATCCGCCCCCACCCCTTTCCACCTCGAACTGTTCGTCGACACGACCAACGGTACCGGCGAACCCCTCTGCACGTTCCTGGAGGTCGGCGCCCGCGTCGGCGGCGCCGAGATTCCGTATGTGTGGCAGGACGTGCACGGTTATGACCTGATGGAAGCCGCCTTCCGTATCGCGCTGGGCGAGCGGCCGTCGTCCTTCCGGCCGAGGCCGGCGACGGAGACCGCCGGATGGCTCCTCGTCCCGGCCCCGGCGACACGTCCGTGTGTGGTCACCGGCATCACCCCCATGACCGGTCGGCGGCCGGGACCGTACTCGGAGGAACTGCTCAGCCCCGGCGATGTGCTCCCCGACGCGGGCGCCTACTACGAGCACGTCGGCGGCCGCTTCCGGTTCCGCGGCCCGACCAGCGAGGTTGTCGAGGAGGCCATAAGGATCACCGCACGCGATTTCCGGGTGACCGGGCGGGCCTGTGGAGACGCACGATGACCGGCTTGACGCAGTACCGACGTCTGTGGCGGATACCCGGGGCGCCGATGCTCCTCGTAGGCGGTGTGGTCGCCCGCCTCGGCCAGGGCGTCACCGTCCTGGCCTGGCTGTTGCTGGTGAAGGAGACGACCGGCGGATTCGGCGAAGCCGGGCTCGTGGTCGCCAGTATCTCCCTGGCCACCGCGGCCACCGCGCCCGTGGCCGGTCGCCTCGCCGACCGTTTCGGAGCTGCGGGTGTCCTGCCGCTCTACGCGATGGCGTACGCGGTGCTGCAGGTGCTCCTGCTGATCGCGGTCCTGGCCGGGATGCCGCTGATCCTCCTCTGCGGCGTGGCGGGACTCTCCGGTGCGGCGTTTCCGGCCATCAGCCCCGCGCTACGTGCAGCGTGGACCACCCTCACCAACGCGGACAGCGGCCACTCGGATCTCCGGCAGGCGGCCATGGCAGCGGAATCCACCCTGTTCGAGCTGGTCTTCGTCGTCGGGCCGTTGATCTTCTCCGCCTTCATACTCATCGGCAGTCCGCTCGGCGACGCACTGGAGACCAGCGCCGGTACGGCCGGGCCCGCGGCGGCCTTGGTGTTCGCCTGCCTGTGCACAGGGTTCGGTACGTTCGCGGTGGCACGCGGCCATGCCATGCGCGGCCTACGCTCGAACGGCGCTGCGACGCGGGGCGTCGGGCCTCTGCGGGAACCCGTCCTGCGGCACCTGCTGCTGTGCGCGGCGGGCATCGCCTTCTCCTTCGGCGGAGCTCCCGTCGCCATCGCCGCCTACACCAAAGCCCACGACGGCGCCGCCGCTGAGAGCGCAACCGGAATCCTCGTCGCGGTGTGGAGCATGGGAAGCGCGGCAGCGGGGCTCTGGTACGGAAGCCGCAAGTTCACCGGATCGCTCAGCCGCCGCTTCCTGCTCCTCCTCGTGGCCCTCTGCTGCGGATACGCGGCATGGTCACTGATGCCGAACTCATACGCGCTCGGCGCCCTGCTCTTCGTCTCAGGAGCCGTCATCGCACCCGCGCTCACCGTGGAGGCCGAGCTCGTGTCCGAGGCGACACCGGAGCATCTGCTGAACGAAGCGTACACATGGCTCACCACCGTCAACCTGTCCATGGCCGCCCTGGGCTCTGCCGTCACCGGAGTCGTCGTCGACCGCCCCTTGGGCTACACCTGGGGATTCCTGGCCGCCGCCGGCGCCGCGGCAGCGGCGGCCACGGTGGCGGGCGCAGCCACCCTGGAGCCCTCCCGACCGTAGTCGCCATAGGGCCCGTCACCCCCACGCAGTCCCCACTGCGACCCGCGTGCGGAACGCTTCGTACGCTCGGTCCGCGAGGAGTGCACCGACCGCACCCTGCTGTTCGACCGCGGCCACGCCGGGAAAGTTCTCCATGCCTACGCGGAGCACTTCAACACGCACCGGCCTCACCGACGAGTGTCACCGCGCGAGCTGATCACTCGACCACATGCGAGCTCAGGTGGTGCGAAGCCATTCTGAAGCACCACGGGCGGTGACCTGGTGCCCTCGGCCCCGGCACGTGCACCTCCCTCGGCTCCCGGCACCCTATGCCGACGGGGTGGCTGAAAAACAACGACAAGGAGGGGGCGTGACCCCAGAAGTTCGCTTACGCGCAAGGGGGATGCGAGGGCTCACTTTCCCGTGACGACTCGGTCCGGCGCACCAGTGGGGCCAGTGTGACACTCTCCAGGGGGCGCGGCAGCGCTCATCCCGTTTCGGCCACCCACGGCACCGGCGATGGCTACACTCGCCGCCCATGCAAGAGTTCGACCGGAAGACAAACCGGAAGAAATCACCCTGCCCTTCATCGGGTCCCGACACCGTCGGCCGGCGTGCGAGGACGGTGCGGCCCACGGCCGGACGTGCCGTCCGCACCCCCGCATCGACGCCTTCCGACCAGGCGTGCGTCGCTGAGTGTGCTCCTGGGGACGGACGTGGACAGCGCGGTGGATGCACTCCGGGGACATGCCGGGCGGCAGCCGGCCGGCGAGGACGCACCGACCGCCCCGACCGCCCCGCCCAGGTGCCGACGCGACCCGCCGCCCGGGCGGCCCTCCCGGCCGGTGACCGGCCGGCGCCGCCTCACACCGGGCTGGGAGCGGTCACGCCGGCCACCGGCTTCCGCCGGACAAACCTCGATCCGGCTGTGCTCGACGCCGATCCGGGGACGGTGGGGTGAGCCGTTCGGCGCGACGTCGGCACGCCCGTTCCCGCGATCCCCGCGGACACTGGCGGCTGCTGGCCCTGACTCTGCCCTTGGTCTTCGCCGCCCTGCTCTTCGAGGGCTGGACCATCCACGAGGTGGACGCCGCCAAGACGCGGCGCCCGTGCACCAGGCCCGTGCCGAGGGCCGTGGACGAGAGCGGCCCCGTCCTGCGCCGTCTCGGCGCGGAGAAGGTGTCCTCCGCCGCGGCGCCCCCACGCACCGTCGCCCTCACCTACGACGGCGGTCCCGATCCCGAGTGGACCCCCCGCCTGTTGGACCTGCTCCGCAAGCACCACGCGCGCGCCACCTTCTTCGTGTTCGGAGCCCAGGCGGCACGCCATCCGGACCTGATCCGGCGCATCCTCGACGAGGGCCACGAGATCGGCTCGAACACGTACACCGGAGCCGACCTCGGCTCCTCGTCGCGCGTCCGCTTCGCCATGGAACTGGCCCTCACCCGGAAGACTCTCGCGGGCACGGCCGGCATCCGCACCAGCCTGCTGCGGATGCCGCTGACCAGCCAGGTGGACACGCTGTGCGGCGCCGAGGGGAAGGCGGCCCGGAGCGCCGCCGCGGACGGCCATGTGCTGGTCGCCGCCGACCGGCCGGACCGTGATCCGGCACGCGGCCTGATCCGGCAGTTCAGCCAGACGGAACTGGCGTACCAGGAGACGGAGAAGCTGCTCGACGACCCGCACGCCGACCGGTTCACCACCGTGACGGACGCGGTCGGCATGCCGCCCGCCCACACCCGGGTGACCGCCTTCGAGCGGTGGCAGGGCAGGGGGCTGAACTGGACGGTGACCGCCGGAAACACGTTCACGCACGTCATGACCTGGGTGCTGGTCGTGGCGGGAGCGCTCGGCCTGCTGCGGCTGTTGATGCTGACCTTCTTCGCCCGCGCCCATGTCCGGCGTCTTACCCGCCTCCGCCCCGGAGCGCCCTGGCTGCGGGAGGTCGGCGCACCCGTGACGGTCCTCGTGCCCGCCTACAACGAGGAGGCCGGGATCGAGTCCACCGTCCGTTCGCTGCTCGCCTCCACCCACCCGCACCTCGAGATCATCGTGATCGACGACGGCTCGACGGACCGGACGGCGGACCTCGCCACCCGCATCGACGACCCCCGGGTGCGAGTGATCCGGCAGCCCAACTCGGGGAAGGCGGCCGCACTCAACACCGGCCTGGCAAACGCCTCGTACGGCATCGTGGTGATGGTCGACGCCGACACCGTCTTCGAGGCCGACGCCCTGCACCGGCTCATCCAGCCGCTCGCCCATCCCGCCGTCGGCGCCGTCAGCGGTAACACCAAGGTCGGCAACCGGCGCGGCCTGCTCGGCAGATGGCAGCACCTGGAGTACGTCTTCGGCTTCAACCTCGACCGGCGCATGTTCGAGGTGCTGGAGTGCATGCCGACGGTGCCGGGAGCCATCGGCGCCTTCCGCCGGGACGCGCTGATGGGCGTCGGCGGGGTCAGTGAGGACACCCTCGCCGAGGACACCGACCTCACGATGACCATGTGGCGGGCCGGCTGGCGGGTGGTCTACGAGGAGTCGGCCGTCGCCTGGACGGAAGTGCCCACCTCGCTGCGCCAGTTGTGGCGGCAGCGCTACCGCTGGTGCTACGGCACCCTCCAGGCGATGGGAAAGCACCGCGGGGCCGTCCTCGAAGTGGGCCCGGCCGGACGATTCGCCCGCCGCGGACTGACCTATCTGACCCTCTTCCAGGTGATCCTGCCGCTGCTGGCACCGGTCGTCGACCTCTTCGCGGTGTACGGGGTGCTGTTCACCGACCCCGTGCGGTCGACCGGCGTGTGGCTCGGCTTCCTCACCGTCCAGCTGCTGTGCGCCGGCTACGCCCTGAGACTCGACGGCGAACGCCTGCGGACCCTGTGGTCGCTGCCGCTGCAGCTCTTCGTCTACCGGCAGCTGATGTACCTGGTCGTCATCCAGTCCGTGGTCGCCCTCCTGCTCGGCACACGGCTGAGGTGGCACCGCATGCAGCGGTCCGGCACCGCCGCCAGTGAGCAGCTCAGACAACCGATCGCCGCACGACAGCTGCCCTTGAGGTGATGAGGATGGTCCACCCCATGAGCGAAGGACCGGACAGGTGGCTCACCACCGGCCGACGGAACGGGAACGGGGAGACACAGGAGCCTCGGGTGATATCGGGGCAGGTGTGGCACCGCAGCACCTCCCCGCGTCAGGCGCCCGTCATCCCGTACGACAGCCCCGTCGTCGCGCCGTACGGCAGCGGCACTGCCGGCGAGCACGCCCCGCACCGGAGCGGCGGCGACCACCCCGGGCACCAGGGCGGCGGCCGCAGCTCCAGCACCAGACCCCGCTGGGTGCGCCCCAGCCGGCCCCGCCGCATCGCGCGCCTGCTGGGAGTGCTGCTCTGCGCACTGGCCGTCACCGGCGGGGGCACCTACGCCTGGGCCGACTTCAGGCTCGACAGGTCCGTCGACCTGAGCGCGGTCGCGCACCGTCCGCCGTCAGGGAGGGGAACGACGTACCTCATCGTGGGCTCCGACGGCCGGAACGGCCTGTCCGAGCGGGCCAGGAAGCAGCTGCACACCGGCACGGCCGGAGGCAGTCGCACCGACTCGATGATGCTCCTGCACACCGGCGCCCACGGCACCACGCTGGTGAGTCTGCCGCGTGACTCCTGGGTGACCCTCCCGTCGTACGTCGACCCGGACACCGGCAAGCTCCACCGGGCGTCGAAGAACAAACTGAACGCGGCCTACTCCGTGGGCGGGCCCCGGCTGCTCGTCCGTACCGTCGAACTGAACACGGGCGTGCGCGTCGACCATTACGCGGAGATCGGCTTCGCGGGGTTCGTCGGTGTCGTGGACGCGGTCGGCGGCGTGGAGATGTGCGTGGACCGGCACATCAAGGATCCGAAGTCGGGAGCCGACCTGGAAAAAGGCTGTCACAACCTGAACGGCGCCCAGGCGCTGGCGTTCGTCCGCCAGAGGCACCAGGAGGCGGACGGTGACCTGGGACGCTCCAGAAACCAGCGCAAGTTCCTCTCCGCCCTCGCCCACAGAACCGCACAACCGGGCACCGCGCTCGACCCGTCCCGTGCGTACCCGGCCCTGAGCGCCGCGCTGGACACCCTCGTAGTGGACGAGGACATGGACCTGCCGACTCTGGCGTCGCTGTTCCAGGCGATGAGAAGCGTCTCGGGCGGCAACGGCATACAGCTCAACGTCCCCGTGGACGGCCTCGGCCTCCGCACCTCCAAGGGCAGCGCCTTGACTTGGAACGAGGCGAAGGCGAAGAGGCTCTTCACCGAGCTGCGGAACGACCAGCCGGTGAGCATCGAGGGGAAGAACTGAGAAGAACTGAGACGGGTTACACGGGGCACGACCGGCAGCCGGGCTCCGTGCTGCCTCACGGTCAGTGACGCGCGCGGCGGCAAGACCATGGGCGTGGCTGGAGGTGACCACCGCCCGAGAAGACGCGGAGGGAGACAGGGGGCAACCATTCCATGGCGTCACGGGTCTTGCCACTGATCATGCTCGTGATCGCACTGACGAGGAGACCATCATCACCGCCATACGCAAGACCCTGACCGCCACCGCAGTCGTCGGCGCCGTCCTGGCGGGTTCGGCCGCCTGCGGCACCGTGCAGCAGCTCTCCGCCGGGAAGAAGCTCGATCAGGCCTTCGAGAAGCTCGGTCAGGAGAAGACGCTCTCCCTGGAGCTGAGCCTCGACACCGACGAGCGGAGCCTGAGGGCGCTGGACGCCTCGACGAACCCGGAGCCCGGCGAGGAACTGCCCGACGAGGTCGCCGACCTGCTCAGTGGCGCGAAGATAAGTTTCACCGTGCAGTCGAAGAAGCCGATCGACGAGTCCGGCGAGAAGGACTACGTCGGCATGAGCATGAAGGTCAGCACCAAGGACAGCGATCTCGTCGAGTACCGGATCATCGGCGACTACGTCTACATACGGTCCGACGCCGCCGCGCTCGGCAAGGCGATGGGCGCCCCGGTGCCGTCGGCGAGGGACCTCCCCCCGGAGGCGGGCGCCCTCAAGAAGGCACTCGAGGGCGAGTGGGTGAAGCTCGACGCCAAGGAGATCGAGGAGAGCACCGCCGGGCTGGAGGCGGAGTCCGGCTCCGAGCCCTCTCCGGAACCCACCCTCGACGCCAAGACGCAGAAGAAACTGCTGGAGGCGGTCCGCTCGACCATCGCCCGCGAGGTCGACTTCAAGACGTCCGACGCCGAGGACGGCTCCGAGCACATCACCGCCACCGCTCCGTTCCGTACGCTGATCACAGAGCTCCTCGGCGAGATCCGCCCGCTCGCGGAGAACCTGCCGCTGGGCGCGGAACTGCCCACGGACAAGGATCTGAAGGATGCCCCGAACGCCAAGGTCACGGCCGACTTCACGCTCAAGAACGGCGAGCTGACCGAGGTCTACGTCGACCTGGCCGAGCTGGGCGAGAACGCGAAGGTGAAGAAGCTGGGCCTGCAGGTGCGGTTGAGCGAGGGTCAGACGCCAGTGGCCCCGGCCGACGCCACCGAGTTGAACATCGAGGACATGCTGGGCGGGTTCGGCGCCTCGATGATGAGCGAGGAGGACTTCGCCGAGGAGGACTTCGCCGAGGAGGACTTCGCCGAGGAGGGCTTCAGCGAGGAGGACTTCTAAGAGATTGTCGGGCTGGACAGGGCAGGCCGGCACACACACGATCGGGACGTCCGTCTTCGACCGCCACTCCCGGCCCGGACAGCCGGGCACCCCCATGGCACCGGTCAGGTTGCCGGCCATCGCGTGCACGCCTCCGTGCGCGGCACAGGTACCCGCCGCGAGTACCACGGTGGCCTTGGGTGCCGGCCGGTCCGGCCACTCGCACACGGTGATGGGCCGGCCTGTCGCGGGGTCGATGCCGAAGCCGCTCCGGTACCCCTCACCCCTCCCGCTTGATCGCCTCGTTCGGTACGGAGCCCTCGACGACCAGGATGAACGGCTCCAGCTCGCCGCGGCCGGCCCGGTGGAACCAGTCGATGAAGGCGTCGGCCCCGCCGTCCGGTCCGCACTCGTAGTCCGGCAGCGGCCAGTGCGGGGCGACCTTCGGCAGTCCCGGCAGGGCACCCGGCGCGATCTCCTCGATGCCCGGCTGGGTGGCCGCCGTGAGCGCGACCGAGTCGCCGTCGCAGCTGAGCCCGGCGTCGATCCAGTGCGGGTGGACCACGAGGTCGTCGGTGTCCGGGCTTCCCCGGCGGTCGCGGCAGGACGGCTCATCGTGGATCATCGCCCTCGCCCGCCGTCGCTCCCGTCTCGGAGCGTTCGTCCTCAGCAGTTGCATGTAACGGCAGGACTCGGCCGCCGCCCTCGAGGGAGCGACGGCCGGGTTAACGAGGTCGCCGAGCTCGGAGTCCGCTCCGCCCTCCGGTCCCCGGCCGCGGGGGCCGGCACGGCCTCCTCGGGCCGAGGACGCGGGATGGCCAGCGCACACAGGGCCCCCACAAGGACCACGGCGACTCCGATCCAGATCGCGGGGCGCATGCCGTCGACGAACCCCTGAGCAGTTCGGTCGTTGCCACAGTGCACGAACACACTGCTCAGCACGGCCGTTCCGAGCGCTCCGCCGATCTCCCGGACGGTGTTGTTGGCACCGGACGCCTTGCCCCGGTACTGGGGCCCGACCGAGCCGAGGACCACCGCCGCGGTCGGCGCGAAGACGAGGCCCATGCCGATACCGGCGACGACCATCGCACCGACCATCCGCGAGTACGGGGTGTCGGAGGTGGCCACGAGGTCGGTCCAGGCCAGCCCGATGCCCTGGAGCAGCAGACCGAGGGCCATCAGCCGGCCGCCCCCCACCTTGTCGGTCAGCGCCCCGGCCAAACAGAAGACACGCGCGCCACCGCGGTCACACGGAGGCGGTTCGGGCGGCGCGCGGAAGGAGAAGCCGGAGACCGGCGCGGGAAACGAGAAACGAGAGGACGAAGGGGTGAGCGGGGGCGGGAGAGGGGGCCGCCCCGGGGACGCGCGTCAGGCTGCGCGGCCGCCCGCGGAGGCGGCGTCCTCGTCCGCCTTGTCCGCCAGTCGCCGCTTGGCCTCGTCCCAGCCGATCGGCAGCTCGGAGGAGTCGGCCTCCCAGAAGACGAAGGTCGACCGCCGGCAGGCCGGGCGCATCGCCCGCATCGCGTCGCCGTGCGGGTCCGCCTTGGCGTAGGCGTACAGGGCGGACCGGTCCTCCCAGGCGGAGAGCGTGTAGAAGACCCGACTGAACGGCTGCGCTATGAGCGAGGCGCCGTACGCGCCGCGCGCGGTCTTCACCTGGCTCCACGAACTCAGCGACTTGAGCAGGAACCGCGGCACGTTCGACAGGGACTTAAGCTCGAAGCGGGAGGCCATGACGAAGACGCGTGTCCGCGGCGGTGCGGGGTGAGGGGTGATCCAGCCGAGAGTTGGCATTGCGACGCCCACCTTTCTGAAGACGACCGACTGCGAGCATAATAGATAGTGGCGCGATCCGTTATCCAGTAGGTAAGTGGAGCTCGATGAAGATTTCTGAACTCAGCCGTCGCAGCGGGGTGTCCATCCCCACGATCAAGTACTACCTCCGGGACGGCCTGTTGCCTCAGGGCCAGGCCACCGCCGCCAACCAGGCCGACTACAGCGAGGAGCACCTGCGCCGTCTCCGGCTGATCCGCACGCTGATCGGCGTGCGGCGCCTGTCGGTCAGCGCGGTCAAGGAGATCCTGAGCGCCATCACCGAGGAAGGGGACCTGCACCAGATCTTCGGGATCGTGATCGAGGCCCGGCCCGCCAAGCTGCAGGACAAGCAGAAGCAGGAGGAAGCGGCCGCGCAGAGGGAGGAGAGTCCCGGCGTCACCGACGCGCACAAGCTGATCAGCAAGATGGGCTGGGACGTCTCCCCCTCCACCGCTGCCCTTTACGCCCTCGGCGACGTCCTGGACGCGCTGAACGACCTCGACTCGGACATCGACTGGCAGTCCCTGCTGCCGTACGCCCGGCTCGCCGACCGCATCTCGGAACTGGACGTGGAAAAGATGCACGGCACGTCCGGCCTGCTGGAACTGGCCGAACGTGCCGTGCTGGTGTCGGTGCTGCTGGAACCCGCCCTGCTCGCCCTGCGCAAGCTCGCCCAGGAGGACAAGTCGGCCCGCCTGTTCAGCGACAGCCCGGACGAGAAGGAAGCGGACTGAGGATGCGTCAGCCCAGCTCGCTCAGGAGCTGGGCAGCCGCGTCCGCAACGGCGGAGAACGCGGCCTCGTGGGAGCCGATCAGGTCCGGGCCCAGCTCCCGGGATCGGCCGGGACACGCTCAGGCACGAGGAGCGACACGGCCGGGCCGACACACTCACCTGCGGGGCCGGCGACGTCAGCGATTCATGGCTGCCCAGAACTCCTCGAAGGACATCTGGCTGTCACCGTCGGTGTCCAGCGAATCGATCAGTTCCCGGGCCTCGGACTCGGTGATCTCGGAGCCCTCCAGCTCCGCCACGACCTTCCGGTACTCGTCTGCGGTGACCAGGCCGTCCCCGTCCACGTCGTAGCGCTCGAAGACCTTGCGCGCCGCCGTCTCCACGATGTCCGCCATGTTCGTCGTCCTTCCGCACTTGTCGCTGACGGCGTCACCCTATCCGTCCGTCCGGAAGCAAGCGGGCGCTGCCCCTGGTCCGCGGACGGCCGCCCATGGCCCGGGATGCGTCCGCGGGGAAACCGGGGAAACCACGGGGAACATCACCCGGTGTCTCCCCGAGCGTCGCCGACCCGTCTCGCGGGGCTGACGCATGTCGCCCGTCCGTCACCAGCGGCGTCCGGACACCGCGCAAGAACTCCAGCAGGGAGCGCTGGATACAGACCTGCCGACGCGAACTGCTCGACCGCGCCTTGATCTGGAACCAGGACCATCTGCTCCACACGCTTGGCGAGTTCAACGCGAGTACCAGCACGCCGTGTGACCAGGCCGGATGATGTCTCGGCGCCCACAGGGCCCTGGCCCGCCGCAGCCGCAGCCGCAGCAAGCCCGGCGAGATCGCCTACCACCTCGCCTACGCCCCACCGGAGACCTCGGTGGCCGACCTTGCCACTACCGGCGGCTGCTGCACTCGTTGGAGGGGCGGCCCGGCAAGACCGCCCCGGGCTGACCATCAGCCCTCTGCACTCCGGACGACGCCTATGACCAGGCCAGACAGCGAAGCGCTGCTGGAGCAGCAGTGCGGTCAGTGGTGCGGCCGTTACGGTCGGAGCGGCTTTTCGAACGGGGACACGGGGGCGCGATGCTTCCGGATGATGTCGAGGACGCCGCTGGGGCCCTGGAGCATGTGCGGGTGCTGATCGGTCTCGGTCCCGTTCCGTCCGGTGATTTCCGTGATGCGGCCCAGGCGGTCGAGGCGGAGGAGATTTTCCGGCACGGGCAGCCGGAGGAAGTGAGCAGAGCACTCATTGCCTCAGCCCTGAGCGGTGAGAACCGGCAGTGGGTGGAACGGGGCTGGCCGGATTCGAACCGGCGTCCTCCCACATGCCGTGAAGGCGCGACAACCACTGCGCTACGAGCCCCGTCCCGCCAGGGATCATACGAGGCACCCTGTGCTCCGCCACTCTTGAACCGTGGAAGACAGCGACGGATCGCTCAGCCTGACGGCACCACCAACGGTTGAGCCAGGCCCCCAGTGCCATGCACCCCGCGCCGAGAAGGAGTACACGCACCGGCGGGCCTGTGTGACCATCCAGCGGTGAAGACGAGAACCAGCGGCTCAGCACCCGTCACTCGGGCAACGGCACCGCGGTGTCGTCTGGGCCGGTGAGGCAGCGGGGCAGGCGGTTCTGCACCCATGCGGGCGGCGCCGGTGCCGCGGACGCCGGTGCCCACTCCGGGGCGGTCCGCCCGTGACGGCTGCGCCGGTGGAGCCGACTGCCGCCGTCACGCCGTACCCGTCGGCGTCTCAGCCGGCGGGCCCTCCCGGCGGGTGTGGACAGGGCCGTGACAGCGAAGGTGCCGTCCGTCACGCGTATCCGCGCGTGCCGGACGCACGCAGCCCGGGACGGGCCCGGTCGGCCCGTCACCGCCGCTGATGGGAGGTACTGCTGCGCGGAGACGGGCCGTGTCGGCATCAGTGCCTGCTTTGCCACCACAGAAGCAGCAGGGTGACGGCGCCACTGCCCAGTTTGTAGGCCATGCCCTGCAGGAACTCGCCCGGGACGCGGCTCCCGTGCCGGCCCAACCATGTCCGCAGGCGGCGGATGCTCTTGGTGCACTGCCGGGTTCCGCGGGACGGGTGCTGGGGGTCGCGTCCGGCGTTGCTCTCCATACAAGTGTTCCTCTCGTCGATCGCGGCGTGTGGGGACATCGCGCAGGGAGCCCTCCCAACTCAGTGACCTGGACGACCCGTTGGGAACTCAGGGCTCCTTCTGTGCGTTTGGGTGCGTCTGGCCGGTGGCCTCTGCGGTGACGCGATGCTGCGCGACGTCACCCGGCAGCGGCGGCCGGCGCCCGGCTGCCGGAAGCCGGCGGTGAGGCAGAAGTCGGCGCGGCCCGCCCGCCGGACGACAGGCGCCCCTGCATGACCGGGTCGGCGCGTGTGCGGGCTCAGCGGCGGGTGAAGTCGTGGAGCAGGTCGGCGAGGCGCTGGTCCGGGCGCTGGACGATGATGCAGGAGTCGGTCTTCGCGGTGGCGAGGCGGTCGACTTCCATCTCCAGCCCGCCGGTGGGCGGGTGGGCATGGCTCAGGCCGGTCTTGCGGACGTACGTCGCGACGCTCTCCAGGAAGGCGAGGAAGGCGCTGTCGGGGGCCTCGGAGTCGAGGACGTCGTCGGTGACGACGTGCAGCCAGTGCCGCGCCTCGCGGGTCTCACCCAGGGCGAGGTGGTGCAGGTGCAGGCAGTAGGCGGCGGCGCGGTGGCCGGCGCCGGCGGCGAGCTGCCACCAGAACTGGGCGCTTTCGCGGTGGTCGGTGAGGTGGAGCAGGCAGGCGAAGACGAGGGCGCCGTCGACGTCCAGGTGGCGGTCGTCCTGGAGGGCGGCCGGCTCCTGGGCGAGGCGGTCGACGTGGTCGGCGGCGCCCGGCTTGTTGAGGATCCACCGGCAGACGACGGACAGCCGCTGCCTGGCCTGCGCGGCCCGGAGCATGTCCTGGTTCGGCTTGGTCCCGGCGGCGGCCGCGTCCGCGGCGAGGCGGCGCAGCGCGGCGCCGACGTCGAATCCTGTGCGGCCTGTGGTGGGGATGCGTGCGTCGTCCAGGAGCTTGTCGATGGCGGTCACTGTCCCGCTCCCTTCCTGCTGGGCCTGCCCGGGCGGGCGGGCAGGCCCAGCCGGATGCGGAGGCGTTCCTTGGCCTTGCGGCCGTGGTAGTCGACGGTGCGGGGGTCCAGGCCCATGTAGCGGGCGATCCGCTTGGTGGGGTAGCCGAGCATGTGGCGCAGGACGATGACGGTGAACTGGCGGGTGGGCAGTTCCAGGATGGCCTCGTACAGGCCGTTGGCGCTGCCGGTGATCTCCAGCCGGCTGCGGATCGCTGCGAGGTCCTTCGCTATGGGGCCGTTGATGAGGAACGCCGGCGGACGCCCGTCCTGCTTCAGGCGCCGGGTGACCCCCCGGTGCAGGACGGCGAGCGTCTGCTGTTCGAGGTCGCCCTGTTGCAGCAGTGCGTCCCAGCCTCCGAGGATCTCCAGGAAGACCAGGTGGACCACGTCTTCGGCGGTCCGGCGGCTGCCGAGGTGGATCTCCGCGAAGTCGTGAAAGAACTCCTGGTGTCCGAGGTAGAAACCCTCGAAGTCGAGGGGCAGCTCGGGAGGGGCCTGGACGGGCCGGCCGTGGCCGCCGTCCTGGGGCGATACGTCAGTGCTGACGTCGCCGTTGCCCATGCGTTCCTCCAGGCGGTGCGAAGGCCGGCCCGCTTCGTCGAGGACCGGCGCATGTCCAGGCGCGGGCCAATGCGCCCGCGCGAGCGCCCAGTTGGTTGGGCCCTCAAACACCACCCTGTCGAATTTGCGGGCTTGAAACTCATCAGCCCTTCAAGAACTGCTACGCAGCGACAGCCACTGTAAGCGGAAGGTGATCACCAGCTTGTGCGTGCGCACTCGAGAAGTGCCGCATGAGCTGGCGAAACGTAAGCGGAATCAAGCAGTTCGAACGCTCATCAATCGCCCCAGTCGTGGCATATGTCACACGCTTAATGCCACTGACGAACGCCAAACGACACACTCCGGCCACAACCAGCTGCCGCGGGGACGATCCGCCGCCGCCCCGCAGGAACACGGGCATGGCCCTGCCGGGCGGTGTCCGGGGCCGCGGTCCCCGTTCGGAGGGGGGAGGTGGGTGGTGGGCGCCGCGGCACCGTCCGGCTCGGGGCGGTGTGCCGTACGGCCGCCGTGAGCAGGCCGGTGCGGACCGTGTGGGGCAGTTGGCCGAAGGCCCGCATGTGATGCGGCGGAGCCGGGCCCTGAGGTCTGAACGGGGTGTGGGTGCGGGCCGGTATCCCGGCCTCGCCCATCCCCGCACCGTCCACCTGGGCGACGACGACGAAGCTCGACGCGCTCCCCGCCGTCACCAGAAGACGTGACCCAACGGCTGCCGGACGCTCAGTACTTCCCCGCCCCCAGGCAAGAGCCCGACACCCGAAGACGCTCACGCACCCGCATCCCCGGCGGAACGGTCAACGAATATTGATATGCACTTGCGTGATAATTAGGTAAGGCTTACCGTACTCAATCGCACCACTCAGGGCCTCGGCCGTCACACCGGTCCGCCCGCGGCGAGCGCTTCACCGACGCAGCCTGGCCGTCCGCTGCCGGAATCCGCATCGCCGACAGGACCCGCACGTGAACCACCTCCCCCTCGGTCTGTACGACCCTGCCCTCGACCACAGCGACTGCGGCGTCGGCTTCCTCACCCGCCTCGACGGAACGCCGAGCCACGACGTCATCCGCAAGGGCGACGAAGCGCTCTGCGCCATTCCGCACCGCGGCGGCACGTCCGCCGAGGGTGTCGGGGACGGCGCGGGCGTGAGTGTCGACCTGTCGGTGGAGTTCTTCGGCGCGATCACCGGCGAGGAGCTGCGCGCCGGGCACTTCGGTGTCGCCAACTGTTTCGTGCCCCTCGACGCCGGGCACCGGGACGCCGCCGTCGACCTCGTCGGGCGCTGCATCGCGGAGCAGGGCTTCGAGACGCTGCTGGTCCGGGACGTGCCCGTGGACCACAGCGTCGCGCGGCCCGCCGCCGAGCAGTACCAGCTGCCCATCGTGCAGTGGGTCTTCCGCGCGCCCGAGAGCTGGGAGCGCGCCGAGGTCGACGCCGCCGCCCACCGTGCCCTGCTCGCGGTCGAGGCCGTCGCCTACGCCGACGAGGCGTCGTACGCCGGGCTGTACCCGCTGTCGCTCAGCGCGCGGACGCAGGTGCTGAAGGGGCGGCTCAACTCCGGCGAGGTCATCGGGTACTTCCGGGATCTCCGCGATCCGCGGCACTCCGTACGGTCGCTGTACTTCCACACACGGTTCTCCACGAACACCGAGCCGCATCCGACCATGGCGCAGCCGTTCCGGCTCATGGCGCACAACGGTGAGCTGAACACCGACCGCAAGAACCGGCTGAGTGATGAGGCTCTTGCCCGGGCCAGGACCCGGAGCATCGTGCGGCCGCCCGGGCAGTCCGACTCCAGCCGGCTCGACCAGACCCTGCAGAGCCGGGTCTTCGACGACGGGCTCGACCTCGTCGAGGCCGTCGTGTCGCTCATGCCGCCCGCCTGGGAGAACGACCGCTCCCTGCCGGCCGCCGTCCGGGACATGCTCGAGTACTTCTCCCTCTACGAGGAGAAGAACGACGGGCCCGCCGCCGTCATCTTCAGTGACGGGGACGTCATCGGCGCCCGGCTCGACCGGCTCGGACTGCGTCCGCTGCGCACCGTCGAGACCGCCGAGTACCTCATGGTGGCCTCGGAGGCCGGGCAGGTCGCCTTCCCGGACGACGAGGTCGTGCACCGGGGGCGGATCGAGGCCGGCGGCATGCTCGTCGTCGACCACCGCACCGGACGGCGGATGCGCACCCGCGAGGTGCTCGACGCCCTCGCCGCGCGGCGGCCGTACAGCGAACTGCTCGACGCGGCCCGGGTGAACCTGGACGACCTGCCCGCGCCCGACTACTACCGCGGCACGACGACGCTCGGGTACGACGGCGACCTCACGCTCGCCGGGCGGTACGTCGCGTACTCGCTGAACCAGGAGAGCTTCCGGTTCATGCTCGACCCGATGCTCGCCGACGGGTCGGAGCGGATCTCCGCGATGGGCTACGGCAACGCCATCAACGCGCTCAGCGACACCGAGGGCGGCATGGCGAAGTACTTCTCGCAGCGCTTCGCCCAGGTCACGAACCCGCCGCTGGACAGCATCCGCGAGGCCGACGGCATGAGCATGCGGGTCGCGCTCGGCCCGAAGCCCGACGGCACCGGGGAGACCGGCGGCCGTCAGCTCGTGGTGTCCTCGCCCGTGCTCGGCCACCTCGACATGGTCCGGCTGCGCGACCAGCGGATCGTGCCGCTGGAGCGGTTCGCCATGCTGTACGAGCCCGTGTCCGGCGACGAGACCGCCAACGCCGACGCGCTGCGGTCGGCGGTCGAACGGCTCTGCGACGACGTCGAGCGGTTCGCCGCCGAGCGGGGCGGCATCGCGCTGCTCAGCGACCGGGCGGTCTCCTCCACCCGGGCGCCGCTGCCCGTCGTCCTCGCCGTCGCCGCCGTCAACCAGCGGCTCATCGAGACCGGACTGCGGCTGCGCGTCTCGATCGTCGCCGAGAGCGGTCAGCTGCCCTCGTCGCACCATGTCGCGACCGCGCTCGGGTTCGGCGCCTCCGCCGTCTACAGCCTCAGCGCCCGGCTGCGCGCCGAGGAGAAGTACCCGAGCGCCCCGGCGCCCGCCGGGGAGAAGACCGAGACCGACCGGGCGCTCGCCAAGTTCCGCAAGGCCGCCGAGAAGGCGCTGGCCAAGACCATGGGGCGGGTCGGGCTGTGCACCGCCGAGAGCTACATCGGCGGCGCGTTCTTCGAGCCGAACTACCTCGACACCCGCGACGACGTCTTCGCGCGGATCTTCCCGTACATGGAGGCCCCGGTCGGCGGTGTCGGGTTCGCCCGGATCGCGCAGGCCGCGACCGAGTGGCACGAGCGGGCCCGTACGGTGCGGGACGAGCAGCAGATCCCGCTGCTCGGGCTGTTCAAGGAGCGGTCGGACGGGGCCGGGCACTCCTTCGGGGTGTCCGCCGTGCGCGGGTTCGGGGACATGACCGAGGAGCCGGCGGAGTTCGGCAGGCCGGGCGACCCCGACGCACTGCGGCTGCTCACGCTCGGGCAGCTCGACGACGCGTTCGGCATCAGCGACTCCGCGTACCGGAACACCGGGTACGACGCGCTCAGCGACGCCGAGATCGACGCCTTCCGGATCACGCCCGGGTACCGGGCCTTCCTGCGGACCACGCACGAGGAACGGTCGCGCCGGCCGTCCGCACTGCGTGACGTGCTCGCGCTGCCCGCGGACGTCACGGGGCTGAGCACGGCGGAGGACTTCGCCCGTGAGCTGGGGCGGTTCTCGACGGCGGGCAACGCGAGCGTCACCGTTCGCGGGGTGGTCGCCACCGCCCTCGGCGACTCCTCCTTCCGGCTCCGCCTCACCTCCCCCGGGCCCGACGGCCCCGAGCGGCACGCCGCGCTCGGCGAAGGGCTCGCGCGGCTGGGCGAGGCCGAGACCCTCGCCGCCACCGGCGCGGCCGCGCGGCTGCTCGCCCTCCTCGACGCCGCGCCCGACAGCGTCCCGCTCGACGAGGTGCAGCCCGCGCATGAGATCACCCGCTCGCTGGCCTCCGGGGCGATGAGCCACGGCGCGCTCGTGGCGACCGCTCATGAGGCCGTCGCGCACGGCACGAACATGGTCGGCGCGATGTCGAACAGCGGTGAGGGCGGCGAGCACCACTCCCGGTACGGCACGATCCGCGGCTCCCGCATCAAGCAGTTCGCGTCCGGCCGGTTCGGCATCTGGGCGGGCTATCTCGCCGACCCGATGCTGGAGGAGCTGGAGATCAAGATCGGGCAGGGCGCGAAGCCCGGGGAGGGCGGTCAGCTCCCCGCGCCGAAGGTCACCGTCGACATCGCCGCCGCGCGCGGCGGCACCCCCGGCATCGAGCTGATCTCGCCGCCGCCGCACCACGACACGTACTCGATCGAGGACCTCGCGCAGCTCATCCACGACTGCAAGGCCGCCCGGGTCCGCGTGATCGTGAAGCTGGTGTCCTCGGAGGGCATCGGCACCATCGCGGTCGGCGTCGCCAAGGCCGGCGCGGACGTCATCAACGTCGCCGGGAACACCGGCGGCACCGGCGCCGCGGCCGTCACCAGCCTCAAGTACGCCGGACGGTCGGCGGAGATCGGCGTCGCCGAGGTGCACCAGGCACTCGTCGCCAACGGGCTGCGGCAGAAGGTCGTGCTGCGCTGCTCCGGAGCCCACCAGACCGGCGGTGACGTGGTCACCTCGGCCCTCCTGGGAGCCGACAGCTTCGAGTTCGGCACGACCGCGCTGATGATGCTCGGCTGCGTCATGGCGAAGAACTGCAACGTGAAGTGCCCCGCCGGGCTCACCACCAACCCCGAGGCGTTCGAGGGCGACCCGCGCGCGCTGGCGCAGTACCTGCTCAACATCGCGCACGACGTCCGGCAGATCCTCGCCCGGCTGGGGCTGCGGTCCCTGCGGGAGGCGCGGGGGCGCACGGACCTGCTGCAGCTCCTCGACCATCCCGCGAGCGTCGGCCGCCTCGACGTGCGCCGCCTGCTCGCGCGCGTGCCCGAGAAGGTCGTCACGGACCCGGAGTACCTGGAGAAGGACTACGCCACCGACGACGCGCTCATCGAGCGGGTCCGGGCCGCCCTAGTGGACCGGCGCGAGCCGTCCCTGCTGGTCCAGGGCATCCGCCTCGGCAACAGCGACAAGTCGGTCGGCGGGCAGCTCGGCATCGACGTCGAGCGGCTCCTCAACCATGAGCTGGACAGGGCCGACGCCGGCCTCCCCGCGGTGACGACCGACGACCGGGGCCGCCGCCGCCTCGTCGAGGACGCCGTCCGCGTCCGTACGACCGGGTCCGCCGGCCAGTCCTACGGCGTCTTCTGCAACGACGGCATCACGCTCGAACACACCGGCACCGCCAACGACGGCGTCGGCAAGAGCCAGAGCGGCGGCCGGATCATCGTCCGGGCACCCGGCGGCGGCAGCGCCGAACGCGGCGGCAACGTGCTGATCGGGAACTTCGCGCTGTTCGGCGCGACCGGCGGCCGGACCCTCGTGCAGGGCGAGGCCGGCGACCGGTTCGCCGTGCGCAACTCCGGTGCCACCGCGGTGGTCGAGGGCGTCGGCGACTTCGGCTGCGAGTACATGACCGGCGGCACCGTGCTCAACCTGGGCGGCTTCGGCAAGGGCCTGGGCAACGGCATGAGCGGCGGGTTCCTGTACCAGTACGACCCGTCGGGCGAGGTGACGCGGCGGGTGAGCGCCGACTCGCTGCTGGTGTTCCCGGTGACCGACACCGCGCACGGCGCCTTCCACGAGGCGGCCGTACGACTGCTGCTGACCTGGCACCTGGAGGCCACCGGCTCCCCGCTCGCGGCCCGGCTGCTGGAGGACTGGGACGACGAGCGGCAGCACGTGTACTGCGGGATGCCCCGGGCGCTGCTGCTGTACCAGGACGCCACCGAGATCCTCGCCGCGGCGACCCGGACCCAGCTCCTGGACGAGCTCGCGACCTCGATCGCGACGGACAAGCTGCGCGCGTTCAAGGTCGACTACCGGGACCGCCGCACCGTGCTCGGCGGCCGGGCCCCGGCCCTCGGCGACCAGGGCGGCGACGACATGTTCTCGCTGCTGTCGTCGTACACCGTGCTCGGCGCCGCGCAGGACCTCGCTCTCCAGCGGGTGCCCGGCGCGACCGGACCCGACGATCCGCGGGTCGCCGACGCCGTCCGCAACCTCGTGCTCACCGAGGACTTCTTCGTCAAGCAGCGCGTCGTGAAGTACCTGCGCTCCACACTGGACCGGTTCGACGACGGCGAGCTCGCCACGCTCATCGCGGTCAAGCGCCTCGACGACTACAAGCGGGCGCTGAAGCAGCGCAACAACCTGAGCGTGGACGCCCCCGGCACCTACGGCTGGATCGTCCACCAGAACGCGAAGAACGCCGGCCGGGTGCGCGCCGCCCGGTTCGACGAACTGCTCGCGACCGCGGCCCTGGACGACATCGCCGCCCGCCACGCCCACCTTCCGCAGCCCCCCACCGAGGCGGTGACCACGTGACCCTCATGCCCCCCACCGGGTCCCTCATCCCGGCCGACGCGCCGTTCTCCGCCGCGCAGGAGGCCTGGCTCGCCGGGTTCATCGCGGGCATCGCGGCCGCCGGACGCCGGGGCACCGCCGCCTCCGACGCGCCCACGACCACCGTCGACGTGCTGTTCGGCACCCAGACCGGCAACGCCGAACTCCTCGCCGGGGAGCTCGTCGCCGGCGCCCGCGCCCACGGCCTCGGCGGCAGGGCCACCGCGCTCGACGACGTCACGCCCGAGCGGCTCGCCACCATGTCCCACGTGCTCGTCGTCACCTCGACGTACGGCGAGGGCGAGATGCCCGACAACGCCGGGCTGTTCTGGGAGGCGCTGCAGGCCGCCACGGCACCGCGCCTGGAGGGGCTGCGGTACGCGGTGCTCGGGCTCGGCGACCGGGGGTACGACGACTTCTGCCAGGCGGCGAAGCTCATCGACACCCGCCTGGAACAGCTCGGGGCGACCCGGCTGCACGACCGCGTCGACTGCGACGTCGACTTCGAGGAGCCCGCGGCGGCGTGGACGGGGGCGGTGCTGGAGCGGCTCGCGGCCGAGACAGGCGCCGCCCCGGCGACCCCGGCGGCTGCGGAGGCCACTCCGGCTCCGGCAGCCGCCCGGCCCCGCTCCCGGTGGAACAAGCGCACCCCGTACCGCTCCCGGCTCGCCGTCAACCGGCTGCTGTCCGCGCCGGGCAGCGCCAAGGAGATCCGGCACTACGAGTTCGACCTCGGCGACAGCGGCATCACGTACACGGCAGGTGACGCGCTTGCCGTCGTCCCCGTGAACGACGACGCCCTGGTCGGCGAGCTCCTCGCCCACCTCGGCGCGAGCGGCGACGAGGAGGCCGACGGGCGTCCGCTCGCGGAACTGTTGCGCACGGAGCGCGAGATCCGCACCCCGTCCAAGGAGCTGATCGCCGACCTCGTGCAGCGGGCGCCGACGAGCGAACTCGCCTCGGTCGTCGCGCACAGCGACCGCGCCGAGCTCGACTCCTGGCTCTGGGGCCGCGACGTGCTCGACCTGCTCCGCGACGCCGGCCCCGCCGCGCCGGGCCTCACTGACCTCCTCCCGTTCCTGCGCCCGCTGCAGGCCCGCCAGTACTCGATCTCGTCGAGCCCGCTCGCCCACCCGGACCGCATCCACCTCACCGTCGCGTCCGTCCGCTACGGCAGCCGGGACCGCCGGTACGAGGGCGTCACCTCGTCCTACCTCGCCGACCGCATCGGCGAGGAGGGGGCCGCCGGGATCTACCCCCAGCCGAACGCCTCCTTCGGCGTCCCCTCGGACGACGACGCCCCGATGATCATGATCGGTCCGGGCACGGGCATCGCACCCTTCCGTGGCTTCCTCCACGAACGCGCCGCGCGGGGCGCCTCCGGCCGCAACTGGCTGTTCTTCGGCGACCAGCACCGCGCCACCGACTTCGTGTACGAGGACGAGCTGACCGAACTGCGCGGGCGCGGCGTCCTCACCGAGCTCGACCTCGCGTTCTCGCGCGACCAGGCCGAGAAGGTCTACGTGCAGACACGGATGCGCGAGCGGTCGCGCGAGCTGTACGCGTGGCTCGAGGACGGCGCGCACGTCTACGTCTGCGGCGACGCCTCCCGCATGGCGAAGGACGTCGAGGCGGCCCTGCTGGGCGTCATCGCCGAGCAGCGCGGACGCGGCGGCGGCGACGCCGCGGAGTACCTCGCGGACCTGCGCCGGTCGAAGCGCTACGTACGGGACGTGTACTGACCATGACGGACCACCGTCCCGGGCGGCGGGACACCGACGGCGGGTGCGCGTTCGAAGGGTGCTGCGGCCGGCGGAACAGCGCCGTGCGGCTGATCGATACGCGAATGCCGGAGCTGGCACGGTGCCTGACGCTCTTCCGGTACGTCCAGGCGGTCACCGGAGGGCCGGTCGCACACATCGACCAGGCCGGCAGCTACGCGGTCCCGAGCCTGCGCGGCGACGCGTTCGCCGTCCAGCCGGGCTCGATCGCCCTGCGCATCGATCCCGACGGCGTCGCCTCGGCCGTGGTCGAGCACGACAAGGGCACCGACTCGGTCACCCTGCGCCTGCTCGACGCGGACGGCCGCACCGTGCACCAGGGGCGGCTGCTCTCCGAGGGAGACCGTCTGCTGGCCGGGCTCGTCGGCACGGTCGACGCCGGAGCACCGGCCGCCGGGCCGTCCGCGGCGCCCGAAGTGCCGGCGTGGGAGAACGGCGACCAGCTCGCCCAGCTCGACGCCATCCTCACGGACGGCGGGGCCGCCCGGCGCCGGGCGTCCGGCCGGTACCGCGGCACGCACCGGGCGATCGACGTCAGCGTCGTACCCGCGGTGCTGGACCACGTCTGCTCCGTCGGGCTGCCGATCGGCGTCGCGGTGTTCGCCCCGGCGGCCATGCAGGCGTGCAGCGGCCGTCTCCACGTCACCGACCAGACCATCGATGGGCGGGTGTTCGCGGCGTTCGCGGACGGCTCGGTGGAGATCGACCTCGCGGGCGTCCGGGCGTGCCACCTGGTCCGCTCCACGGCGGCGCACGGCCCGACCTCGGCGATCGAGCTCGATGACGCGGACGGGCGCTGCGTCGCGGTCATCACGCAGTTCGGGATCGTCGGGGAGGACGTACACACGGCGTGGGAGGACCTCGCGACGTCACTGCCCGATGCCTGAGAGGGCAAACCGCAGCGAAGAACGCCGAGGTGCTCATCCTGCGCCACGAGGCCGCGGTATTGCGCCGACAGACCACCACCGGAGCGTTCCCTCACGCACCTGCTCGCCCGGCACCAGCGCCTTACCGAACCGCGACGGTGCCGTCGTGCTCCGTTCTGGACTGCCCCTGCTCTTCCTCGATGTCGACGGCCCTCTCATTCCCTTCGGGGCTACGCAGCAACAGCTGCCCGGGGACTACCCGACCTATGAGGCCGCGCGCACTCCACGAGGGGCCGCCACGAACCCGCTCATCACCAGGATCGATCCCGCACTCGGGCCACGCCTGCTGGCCCTGCCGTGCACGCTGGTGTGGGCCACCACGTGGGGGGCCGATGCGAACGACTGCATCTCTCCCTGGCTCGGCCTGCCGGAGCTGCCCGTGGTGGACCGGCCACCGCTGGCTGCAGCTCCATCCGGCTGACCGCCTCCCCGGCGTGACGTAACGATGCCCGGCGAAGAGCGCGCGTACGGAGATCGACCGCAATGGGGTGTAACCAGTACTGATTGCAGCGCCTTCGCAGCGGGCGCGGAGAAGTGCCGCCCGTCGACGGGGGCTCGGAGGGCTCCGCGCGAGTTAGGTTGGCCCTGCCCCCGGTAGGGAGTCGGTGATGGACGATCACACGGCGTCCCCCAAGCTGCGCTTTGCGGTGCTCGGTCCACTGCGGGTGTGGCGGAATGGGGCGGAGCTGAACGCCGGCCCGGTGCAGCAACGCGTGGTGCTCGCAGTACTGCTGCTGCACGCCAACCGGCCGGTGCCAAGGGAGAAGTTGATCGACGCTGTGTGGGGCCAGGCGGCCCCAGGGCGTGCGGTCAATCTGCTGCAGCGGCACGCCGCCGGGCTCCGCCGAGTGCTCGAGCCAGGCCGGCCGGCGCGCGCTCCGTCCCGGCTGTTGGTGTGGTCCGAGGCGGGCTACACACTGACGGTGCCAGCCGGAGCGCTCGATCTGGAAACGTTTACTGCGCAGGTGCAGCGGGGGCGAGCAGCCCGGGCCGGCGGAGACCTGCCTGCGGCGGCCGAGGCGCTGCACAGGGCGCTGGACATGTTGCGGGGCCGGCTCTGCGAGGGCCTGGCCGCTCCGCTGCTGGACGCCGAGCGAGACCGGTTCGAGAGACCGGCTTGTGATCACTTCATTCGCCCTGGTCAGAGACGCCGACAAGCCTGCACGCACATGGCACGTCGTATCGTCATGTCCTGCAAGGAGCCACACTCAACGGCCATGGCACCCATGGGAACCCGACCGAACGAACCTGCCTACCGCTGCTCGACGTGGTACTCAACCCAAGTAGCGAGCTTCGACCAACCCTGGCGCTGTGTTCTGCGACACCGGCCAGGGTTGCGCTCTTCATGCGGCTGTCTCGGTGCGCGGAGCCGGTTTCGTTGCTGGGCCATGTCCTGGTTTGCGTTCCCGCTGCCCCCAACCACAACTGCGTGTATTCTCACCGCGGTGGACTGCTTCGCCTTCGCCGAGATTCGAATGTCCTCCCCGGCCGCCATCGACCTTCTGAGCCCAGCCGAACGCCCGGCTGAGGGCGGCCGCCGATGACCGCCTCGGAGAACGCACCGCTGGAAGCGAGGGCGGCAGACCAAGTCTCTGCCGTTCTGCTGCAACAGCTGGCCGACAAGCTCGGTGGCCGGGCTCAGGGCACTGTCGTCTTCGGCGAGCCCATCGTGAGCCAGGACGTCACCGTGATCCCCGTGGCGCGGATCGGGTTCGGCTTCGGCGGCAACGCCGGCCAGGAGGCCGGCAAGGACGGCGTGGCCGGCGGCGGGTTCGAAGCAAGGCCGCTCGGCTTCATCGAGCTCAAAAAGGGCAAGACCACGTACAAGCCCATCCGTGATCCCTGGGTGAACGTCCTCGTACCACTGGCGGGCGGCTGCCTGGCCGGGGCCGCGCTCCTGTGCTACCTGGCGCGGCGGGGGAGTCGGGCGCGCCGCGGCTGAACACCCACACCACCGATGGACCTCAGCCAGACCAAGCCGGATCCAGCGCACCAGCACACATGACACGTCGAGAGAGCCGTCGCACCGAAGTTCCGCCGACTTCACCCGCCTGACCCGGGATCGCGACGCGAAGTCGACCGCCGCCTTCGACGCGGTCTTCGCCAGTGTGGACATCACCGTCGTCGAGATCCCGCCGCGCAGCACCGACCGCATCCCGCAAGCGGAACGCGACCCCGGTCTCAACCCCTGCCGACGCCCCGGAACGAACACCGACGCGCACTGTCGTTCGCCGCCGGACGAACTGTCGCGACCGACGCTCCCGAAAGCCACAGTGGTAAGAACGCACGACGGCCAAGCGCCATAAGCATCGGACACGTTCAAATGACGCTCTGATGCTGCATTTAATCGGAGGAATTAGTCTTCCTGCGGTTTTCCCTTATTAAACCTCATATTCCTGGACTGACGCTCATAGTATCGAAACAAGTGATAACGGTGTTCGTTCGCACGAGGCCGTCGACGTGGGCGAGCGGACGGTGTGTGGTCGTGTGGACGGTGGCGACGGACTGCCGAGAGTACGGAAGAGGTGAACCGGGAGGCGTACAGGCACGTTGCTGGAGGTGGAACACGGGGTCCCAGAGGCAGGAGGCGGGCATGGAATGCGAGCAGGTGAAGGTCGATCTGGCGGCCGAGGCGCTGACGGGCGAGGCCGAGCCGGAGGGCGAGGCACGCCTCGCCCATCTGGACGGGTGCGGGCGCTGCCGGCGGGAACACGAGGAGATGCGCGGCCTGGCGAGGCTGCTGGCCGCCACGACGACGCCGTACGAGCCGGACGTCCCGGCGGCGCCCGATCCGCGGTAGGTGGCACACCGCGTCCCGGCAGCCCCGAGTGGCAGACCTTGCGCGTGTCAGGCCCGGTGAGTGCCGGGCCTGTCGCCGTCCGCGCCCGGAGCGATGACGACCTTGCCGACCACCGTCCCGGACTCGGCGTGCCGGAGGGCCTCGGCGGCCCGGTGCAGGGGGAAGACGCGGTCGATGCGCGCCTCGACGGTGCCGTCGCGCAGCAGGGCGAAGATCTCGGCGAGGTCCTCGCGCAGTTCTGCGCGGTAACGGTGCGGGTGGCGGGCCTTCCCGGCCCACAGGTTGAAGAAGTGGGCGTGCCGCCCGTCGGGCAGGGCGTTCCAGAGGGCGAGCCGGGCGACGAGCCGCAGGACCGTGAGGGTTCCGTTGCCGTCGTGGTCGCGGGTGGAGGCGCTGCCGTAGGAGACGAGGGTGCCGCCGGGAGCGAGCATGCGCCAGGAGTTCTTCACGCTCTTGCCGCCGACGTGGTCGAAGACCGCCGCGACGCCCTCGGGGGCCAGTTCCCGGACGCGGGCGAGCACGTCGTCGCGGTAGTCGACGGGCACGGCGCCCAGTGCGGCGACGGCCTGCCGGTTGCGGGCCGAGGCGGTGCCGATGACGCGGATGCCCCGGGCGCGGGCGAACTGGACGAGCACACTGCCGACACCGCCGTTCGCCCCGTGCACCACGACGGTGTCCCCCGACCGGACGCGCGCCGTGCGGAAGAGCATCCGCCAGGCCGTCAGGCCGTTGGTCACCAGGGTTTCGGCCTCCGCGGCCCCCACCCCGTCCGGCACCGGTACGAGGTCGGCGGCGTCCAGCAGGACGTGGTCCGCCCAGCCGCCGGTCTTGGTGAGTGCCGCGACCCGCTGCCCCGGAGCCAGGGCACGCGGTTCGTCCGTGGCCGGCCCCAGTTCCTCGACGACGCCGACGAGGTCGTAGCCGGGTACGAAGGGAAAGGCCGGCATGTCGTAGTACTTGCCGCGCCGCATCTGCTGTTCGGCGAAGCTCACCCCGCTGGCCTCGACCCGCACGAGCGCCTGCCCGGGGCCCGGCTCCGGCAGCGTCCTGACGCGGACCTCCAGAATCTCGGGCTCTCCGACGGCGGGCAGGACGATCTCGGTGGCGTGCATGGCTTCTCCTTGACTGGAGGGTGCTGGATCCATGAATGAGAGCGGCCGAAGAGTGTGGTTGACCACTCACTTGCTGCGCCGAAACAAGGCGGCCACCAGTCCCGCGAAGGACCGGGCGGCCGCCCGGCGCCGGGCGCGTCAGTAATGCGCGATACCCGCGCCGAGGGTGCGGGTCCAGGGGGCGTCGACGGAGGTGACGTCCAGGCTGACGATCAGATGGCAGAGCATGCCGGTGGCGAAGAACCGCTGGACCTGTTCCTCACTGCCCCCCGAAGCCCCGCGCACGTACTCGACCATACGGGCGTACCCGGCACGCACCGCCTCCTGGATCACCGGCTCCGACACCGCCGCCGCCTGGGCGTGCAACTGCACAAGGAGCAGGTCATTGTCGCTGATCAGGCGGGCGTATGCATCGCCCATCGAATCGAGCACCACCTGAGGCTCGCTGCTCGTGGCCGCAGCCGCACCCCGTTCCATCGCGCTGCGCACCCGGGTGAAGCAGTGCGCGACGACCGCGGCGAACAGCGCCTCCTTGTTCGGGAAGAGGCGGTAGACGTACGCCTGCGAGATCCCGGCCGCCTTGGCGACCTCCGTGGTGGTCGTGCCGAAGTACCCGCGGGCGGCGAAGGCACCGATGGCCGTGCGCAGCACCGTCTCCCTGCGTTCCTCGGCGGTGGAGAGCTGTCGGCGATCCGTCTTCATGTGAGTACTCAATCACTCACTCCACTGGGACGTCAAGACGGCGCGAGGAGACGGATACGGCGCACCGGGCCTTCACCGACGACGGGGCGTCCTGCCTGTGGCGAGGGCAACGCGGTCGGCTCGCCCGGCGTGGGCAGGAACGGACGGTGCCGCGTTCAGGCCACCACGGTGAACAGCCCGGTCGTGCCGCCGAGTCAGGCCAGGGAGATCTCGCCGGGGATGCCGCCGCCGTAGCCGAGGTGGCGCTGCCAAAGTCGACCGCCGCCTTCGACGCGGTCTTCGCCAGTGGGGACATCACCGTCGTCGAGATTCCGCCGCGCAGCGCCGACCGGACCCGGAATGCGGAACGCGATCGACGCCCCGAAAGCCACCGTGGCAAGAACGCACGACGGTCAATTGCCTAAGCACCGGACACGTCCAAGTGATGCTCTGATGCTGGAAATGCCGCGTTGGCCGGTTGCATTCTGCCGCCTACCGGCGGCGGCTTGCGTACATTTAATCGGAGGAATCAGCCTTCGTGCGGTTTTTTCTTATTAAGCCTCGCATTTCCGCACTGACGCCCATAGTATCGAAACAAGTGATAATGGTGTTCGTTCGCACCACGTTCGCACCGCACCGAATCACCGAGGGGGTGTCATGGGTGAACGGCTGCTTATCCTGCTGCCACATGCCGCGCACTCGTCCCTGCCGGCAGCACTCGTGGCGATATCCGATCACGGCGCTGCTGCTCGGCCCGCCCAGCCACGTCCTCACAGCCTCGAACAGCACAGACAGCACAGACAGCACCACAGCGTCGATCCGGCGGAGGCCGGCCGCCACGGCTCCGACTTCGTCGTACGGACGGCGCCTTCGGCAGCTTCACCTGGAGGCCGGGCCGACGGCCGGTCGCGGCGGCAACTGTCCGATCCGGCGTCCGTCCCGGCCGGCCCCGGCCCCGGTATCGGTATCGGTATCGATGAGGTTGTCGCCGGTCATCTCCAGGCCCGGCGCCGACCCGCCCTCGCCGACGACTCCACGGCCGGGACGGCCGGGGTGAGTTGACCGATCTCGTCCGACCGTCCGCGCTCGCCCCGGCCCCTGTGGCCCGTTCCTCGGCCGTCCCGGCCCTCCGCCTGCACGGATCCGGGCCATGGCCGCTGCCCCAAAGCCCGTGTGGCTCTCCTGTGCCCTCGCCACGTTGCGAACGCAGCGATTCAAGGAGTCGACCATGCCGGACTCACACATCGTCACGTCCCGAGATCCATCCGCCGCCACCGCCGCCTCCACCAGCGCCACCGAGACCGTCGGTGCCCCGGCCATCGACAGGCCATCCGTTCCGTCCGCCTCCACCGGACCTGCCGGTGACCGGGAGAAGATCGCGATCATCGGGATCGGATGCCGGCTGCCCGGCGGGGCCTGCGACCACCGGTCGTTCTGGCAGGACCTGGTCGACGGCAAGGACTGCATCACACCGACCCCACCCAGCCGGTACGACGTGTCCACTCTGGGCAGCCGGTCCAAGGCCAAGCCGGGCCGGCTGGTCGGCGGCCGGGGCGGCTACATCGACGGCTTCGACGAGTTCGACCCGGCGTTCTTCGGCATCAGCGGCCGTGAGGCCGACCACATGGACCCGCAGCAGCGGAAGCTGCTCGAGGTGGCGTGGGAGGCGCTGGAGGACGGCGGACAGAAGCCGGCCGAGCTGGCGGGCCGTGAGGTCGGCGTCTACGTCGGCGCGTTCACCCTGGACTACAAGATCGTCCAGTTCTCGGACCTCTCCTTCGAGACGCTGGCCGCGCACACCGCCACCGGCACCATGATGACGATGGTGTCGAACCGCATCTCGCACTGCTTCGACTTCCGCGGCCCCAGCGTCTCCGTCGACACCGCCTGCTCCTCCTCCTTGGTCGCCGTCCACCTCGCCGTGCAGAGCCTGCTGCGCGGCGAGACCGACCTCGCCCTGGCCGGCGGCGTCCTGCTGCACATCGCCCCGCAGTACACGATCGCCGAGACCAAGGGCGGCTTCCTCTCCCCCCAGGGCCGTTCCCGCACCTTCGACGCGGCGGCCGACGGCTACGTCCGGGCCGAGGGGGTCGCGGTGGTCGCGCTCAAGCGGCTCTCCGACGCGCTCCGGGACGGCGACCCGGTGCACGCCGTCGTCATCGGCAGCGGCGTCAACCAGGACGGCCGTACCAACGGCATCACGGTGCCCAACCCGGACGCCCAGGTCGCCCTGATCGAGCGGGTGTGCGCCGAGGCCGGGATCGTCCCCGGCGGCCTGCAGTACGTCGAGGCGCACGGCACCTCCACCGCGGTCGGAGACCCGATCGAGGCGAACGCGCTGGCCCGCGCGCTGGCGGTCGGCCGCCGCCCCGGGGACAGGTGCTACGTCGGCTCGGTCAAGACCAACATCGGGCACACCGAGTCCGCCTCCGGTCTGGCCGGGCTGATCAAAACCGCGCTGGCGCTCGAGCACCGGCTGATCCCGCCGCACATCAACCTGGAGCGGCTCAATCCAGCCATCGACCCGGCCACCCTGCCGTACGAGATCCCCACCGAACCGACCCCCTGGCCGGCGCACGAGGGGCCGGCCAGGGCCGGGGTCAACTCCTTCGGCTTCGGCGGTACCAACGCACACGTACTGCTGGAGGCCGCACCGGAACCGCAGCCGGAACCAGAGATGGAGCCGGAGCCGGAACCCGAGCCGGAGTCCGCAGAGGAGTGCGGCGACGAGTGCGGCGAACCCGCCGGGCATCCCGCCTGGACGGTGCTGCCGCTCACCGCCCGGGAGGCCACCGCGCTGCCCGAGCTGGCCGCCGGCATCCGGGCCGAGCTGGCCGGCGTCCGGGGCAGCGTCCCGGCCCGCCCGGCCGACCTCGGCCACACCCTGGCCCACCGCCGCCAGCACCATGACGCCCGGCTCTCGGTGGTCTACGACGCCCGGGACCCGGTCGCCCGCGCCTCGCTGGACGAGGCGCTCGCCGCCTGCCTGCGTGGCGAGCCGCATCCTCGGGTGCTCACCGACCGGCGCCGCGAGCCCCGGCACCGCCGACTGGTCTGGGTGTTCACCGGCATGGGCCCGCAGTGGTGGGCCATGGGCCGTCAGCTGTTCGCCACCGAGCCGGTCTACCGGGAGGCCGTCGAGGCCTGCGCCGGGCACCTGGCCGAGCTCACCGGCTGGTCGCTCACCGAGGAGCTGGCCGCCGACGAGGCGCACTCCCGGATGACCGAGACATGGCTCGCCCAGCCCGCCAACTTCGCCGTCCAGGTCGGCCTGGCCGCGCTCTGGCGCAGTCGCGGCGTCCGCCCGGACGCGATCGTCGGCCACTCCACCGGTGAGGTGGCCGCCTTCCACGAGGCCGGCGTCCACGACCTGGCCGACGCGGTCAAGGTGGTGGTGCACCGCAGCCGGCTCCAGCAGAGGCTGGCCGGCACCGGCGGCATGCTCGCCGTTTCGCTCACCGAGGCCGAGGCGGTCCGGCGACTCCGCCCCTACGGCGACGCGGTCTCGGTGGCCGCCGTCAACAGCCCGACTTCGCTGACCCTCGCCGGGGACGCCGACGTGCTTGCCGAGCTGGCCGGTGCGCTCACCGCCGAGCAGGTCTTCGCCCGCCCGCTGACCGTCGACGTGCCGTACCACAGCGCCCGGATGGAGGAGATCAAGGACGAGCTGCTGGAGTCGCTGGCCGACCTCAAGGCCCGCCCGGCCCGGGTCCCGCTCCACCTCACCGGGCGCGAGGGCACCGCGCACGGCACCGAACTGGACGCCGGGTACTGGTGGCACAACGTCCGGGACAGCGTCCGCTTCCGGCAGGCGGTCGAGCGGCTGGCCGACGACGGGTACAGCCTCTTTCTGGAGATCGGTCCGCACCCGGTGCTCAGCCGTTCGATCGAGGAGACCGTCAAGGCCCGCGCGGGCACCGGGCGTGGCGGTGACACCGGTCCGCCCGAGGTGTGCACGCTGCCGTCGATCCGCCGCCAGGAGGACGAAGCAGCGACCTTCACCGCCTCGCTGGCCGCCCTGCACAACCTGGGTGTCGAGGTCGACTGGTCCGTGCTCCAGCCGACCGGACGCACGGTTCCGCTGCCGCGCTACCCGTTCCGGCGCGACCGGCACTGGGCCGAACCCCCGCCGGTCGCACAGATCCGGCAGGGGCGGCTGGACCACCCACTGCTCGGCCGTCGGCTGGCCGGGGCCGAACCGGCCTGGGAGGCCCGGCTGGACACCGAGGCGCTGCCCTACCTGGAGGACCACCGGATCCAGGGCAACGTTGTCTTCCCCGCCGCCGGCTACCTGGAGATGGCCGTCCAGGCCGTCCGCGCGCTGACCGGCGGCACCGACGCGGCGCTGACCGGTGTCGAGCTGCGCAAGGCGCTCTTCCTGCCCGACGAGGAGAGCCGCGCCGTCCAGCTCGTCCTCTCCGCCGAGCACGGCGGCTTCACCATCGCGACCCCCGCCGGGGAGGGCGCCGAGCCGACCGTGCACGCCGTCGGCACCGTCCGGCCCGGCCAGCGCCGCCGGCCCGGCCGACCGCTGGACGTCGCGGCGGTCCGCGACCGGGCCGTCCGTCACCTCGCCCGGCCGGACTGCTACGCCGGACTGGCCGCGCTCGGCTACCACTACGGCCCGGCGTTCCAGGGCATCGACGAGGTCTGGACCGGCCCCGGCGAGGCGCTGGCCAAGGTGCGGCCGACGGCGGCGGTGGCCGGGCAGGGAACGGGCCACCAGGTGCACCCGGTGGTGATGGACGCCTTCTTCCAGACCCTGCTGACGACCGAGCTGACGACCGGGCCGACGACCGGGCCGACGACGGCGGACCCCGGTGGCACACGGGTCCGGCTACCGGTCGCCATCGGGGAGGTCCGGCTGGAGGCGGTCGGTGACCGGCCGCTCTGGGTGCACGCCACCGTCACCCGGGACGCCGGCACCGAACTGGTCGGCGACATCGACGTGTACGACGAGCAGGGGGTGCCGCTCGGCGGGATCGCCGGGTTCCGGGCCGCCGACGTGGAGCAGGCCGCCACCGCCGTCGGACTGGCCACCATCGACGGCTGGCTCGTCGAACCGGCCTGGACACAGCTGCCGGACGCGCCCGACACCGCCGCTCCGTCGGCCTCGGCCGAACACCCGGACCACTGGCTGCTGTTCGCGGACCGGCAGGGCGTGGCCGAGGCACTGGCCGAGCGGATCACCGCACGCGGTGGCAGCTGCCAGCTGGTGCGGGCAGGCACCGGATACCGACCGGGCACCGGACACCAGCCGGGCACCGGACACCAGCCGACCACCGACGGCGGTCCGCCCACCGACGGCCCCCCGACCAGCAACGGCGGTCCGCCCACCGACGACCACCCGCCCACCAACGACGGCCCGCCCACCAACGACCACCCGACCACCGTCGAGCCCGGTTCCACCGCCGACCTAGCCCGGCTGCTGGCCGACCGCCGGGCGTCGGGCGTGCCCGACCCGGCCGCCGTCGTCCACCTCTGGAACCTCGACCGGCCGGAGCTGGCCACCGCCGGCCACGCCGCCGTGGCGGGCCACACCGGTGCCGGCGGGTACAGCCTGATCGCGCTCGCCGCGCTGCTGCCGGCCGAACTGCCGGGGTGCCGGCTCCACATCGTCACCCGGTCCGCGCAGGCCACCGCCCCCGGCGAGCCGGTCGAACCGCTCGGCGCCCCCGCCTGGGGAATCGGCCGGGTACTGCGTCACCAGGAGCTGCCCGGCCACCCCGGCAAACTGATCGACCTCGGCCCGGCCGGCCCGGCCGGGAACGCCGGAGCCGGGGCCGAGGCGGACGCGCTGCTGCGCGAGTTCGCGTCGGCCGACGAGGACGAGATCGCGCTGCGCCCGGGCCGCCGGCTGACCAGCCGGCTCCGCCCGGCCGAGGAGCTGACCCGGCCGTTGCCGGCCGGCCTGCGGCCGGACGCCGCGTACCTGGTGACCGGTGCGTTCGGCGCGCTCGGCCGGCTGCTGTGCCGCACTCTGGTCCGGCGCGGCGCCCGTCGGCTGATCCTGGTCGGCCGCAGCCCGCTGCCGCCGCGCGAGCAGTGGCGCACCCTCGACCCGGCGAGCCCGGCCGGGCGGCGCGCCGCGTTCCTGCGCGAGTTGGAGACGCTCGGCGCCGAGCCGGTCCCGGCGCTGCTGGATGTCACCGACGAGTCCGGGGTGGCCGCCTGGCTGGACGGGTACCGGCGGCTGGACCGGCCGCCGATCCGCGGCGTCTTCCACCTGGCCGGGCAGGTCCGGGACACTTTGGTGGGCGAGCTGGACCGGGAGACCTACGACGCCGTCCACGGGCCCAAGGCGCTCGGCGCCCTCGCGTTGCACCGGCAGCTGGCCGGCGAACCGCTCGACCACTTCGTACTCTTCGCCTCGATCGCCTCGCTGCTGACCACCGCCGGGCAGGCCAACTACGCCGCCGGCAACGCCTTCCTGGACGCGCTGGCGCACCACCGCCGGGCCCACGGCCTGCCCGCGCTGAGCCTCGACTGGGGCCCCTGGGCCACCGGCATGATCGAGGAGCTCGGCCTGATCGACCACTACCGGAACAGCCGTGGGATGAGCTCGCTGGCCCCGGGGACCGGGATGGCGGTGCTGGAGCGGGTACTCGGCCAGGACCGGGCCCAACTGGTGGTCGCCACCGTGGTGGACTGGCCGGTCTTCCTCTCCTGGTACCCGGCGCCGCCGCCGCTGGTCGCCGAGCTGGCCGAGGCCGCCCAGGAGGCCGCCCCGGCCGACGAGCGCTCCGGCCTGCTCCAGACGCTGCGGGCGGCCGACGAGGCGGACCGGCCGGCGTTGCTCACCGAGCGGTTCACCGCGCTGGCCGCCACCGTGCTGAGGGTGCCGGCCGAGCGGATCGAGCCCGCTACCGGCCTCGGCGGCCTCGGCCTCGACTCGCTGCTCGCCATGGAGCTGCGGGCCCGGCTCACCACCGAGCTCGGCACCACCCTCCCGGTGGTGGCGCTGCTGAGCGACGCGCCGGTGGCGGAACTGGTCGACCGGTTGCACGAGTCGGTGGCCGAGGTACTCGACGAGGAGCGCGCCGGGCCGGGCACGGCCGAGACCGAACGGTACGAGGACGAGTCGGCGTACCCGCTGACGCAGAACCAGAAGGCGCTGTGGTTCCTCAAGCAGCTCAACCCGGACGGTTTCGCCTACAACATCGGCGGCGCGGTCGAGGTCCGGGTGGAGCTGCGGCCCGAGCCGATGGCCGCCGCCTTCCGGGCCATGGTCGAACGCCATCCCGGCCTGCGCGCCAACTTCGTGCTCGACGGCGGCCGTGCGGTGCAGCGGATCTCCGCCGAGGCGGCCCCGGACTTCGAGGTCTTCGACGTCGAGCACCTGGGCTGGGACGAGATCCACGCGATGATCGTCCGCGAGTACCGGAGGCCGTACGACCTGGAGCACGACCCGCTGGTGCGGTTCCGGCTGTTCCGGCGCGGACCGGACCGGTGGGTGATCATGAAGGCGGTCCACCACATCATCTCGGACGCGCTCTCCACCTTCACCTTCATCGAGGAGCTGCTCGCCGTCTACGAGGGGCTGCGCCGGGGCCGTGAGCCCGAGCTGCCCCCGGTCACCTCCCGCTACCTGGACTTCCTCAACCGGCAGAACGAGTTCCTGGCCGGACGGCAGGCGCCGCGGATGCTGGAGTACTGGCGCTCGCACCTGCCCGCCGAGGTGCCGGTCCTCGGTCTGCCCACCGACAAGCCGCGCCCGGCCGTGCAGACCCACAACGGCGCCTCGGAGTTCTTCGTGCTGGACGAGGAGCTCAGTGCCCGGGTGCACGCGCTGGCCCGGGAGCACCACGTCACCGTCTTCATGGTGCTGCTCAGCGCCTACTACCTGCTGCTGCACGCCTACGCGGGCCAGGACGACATCATCGTCGGCAGCCCGGTGACCGGACGCACCGACGAGGAGTTCGCCGGCGTCTACGGCTACTTCGTCAACCCTCTCCCCCTGCACGTCTCGCTGGCCGGCGAGCCGACCGTGGCCGAGCTGCTGGAGAGGGTGCGGACCACCGTGCTCGGCGGGCTGGACAACCAGGAGTATCCGTTCGTGCTGCTGGTGGAGAAGCTCGGGCTGCGGCACGACCCGAGCCGCTCGGCGGTCTTCCAGGTGATGTTCATCCTGCTCCACCACAAGGTGGCCACCGAGAAGTACGGCTACCGCCTGGAGTACATCGAACTCCCGGAGGAGGAGGGCCAGTTCGACCTGACCCTGTCCGCCTACGAGGACGAGGCGGAGCGCCGGTTCCACTGCGTCTTCAAGTACAACACCGACCTCTTCCTGCCCGAGACCATGGCCCGGCTGGCCGGGCACTACGTCCACCTGCTGGAGGGGCTGACCACGGCCGGACCGGAGCGGGTGGCCACCGGGCTGGAGCTGCTCGGCCGCGAGGAGCGGGCCCTGGTGCTGCGGCGGTGGAGCGGCGCGGACCGGGTGGTCCATGAGGAGCCGGTCCGTGAGGAGCCGGTCCATGAGCTGATCCTGCGCGCGGCGGCGGCCGACCCGGCGGCGCTCGCGGTGGCGGTCCCGGCCGGCTCCGGTCCGGCCGTCCGGATGGGCTACGGCGAACTGGCCGAGCGCTCCCGGCGGGCCGCCGCCCGGCTGCGGGAACTGGGGGCGGGGCCCGGCGCGGTGGTGGCGCTCTGCCTGGACAAGTCGCCGGAGCTGATCGTCGCCCTGCTCGCGGTGCTCCGTACCGGCGCCGCGTACCTGCCGCTCGACCCGGAACATCCGCCCGACCGGCTGGCGTACATGGTCGGACACGCCGGGGCCGGGCTGCTGGTCGGCGACGACCGGGAGCGGCTCGGGCACCTGCCGGCCCGGCTGGTCACCACCGCGGAACTCGACCGTGCGGTGGCCGGCTCCACCGGCTTCGCCGACGCGACGGTCGGCCCGGACGACCCCGCGTACGTCATCTACACCTCCGGCTCCACCGGCCGGCCCAAGGCCGTACGGGTCGGTCACGGCAATCTCGCCTCGGCCTGCCGGGCGTGGCGCGCCGAGTACCGGCTGGACACCGACGCCAGGGTCCACCTCCAGATGGCGAGCCCCTCCTTCGACGTCTTCACCGGGGACCTGGTCCGCGCGCTCTGCTCGGGCGGCGCCCTGGTGCTGGCCGGACGGGAGCTGCTGTTCGACACCGCCCGGCTGTACGAGGTGATGCGCACCGAGCGGGTGGACGCCGCCGAGTTCGTCCCGGCGGTGGTCCGTACCCTCGTCGGCCACTGCGAGCGGTCCGGTCTGCGGCTGGAGTTCATGCGGCTGCTGGTGGTCGGCTCGGACGTCTGGAAGGTCGAGGAGCACGAGCGGCTGCGCGCCCTCTGCTCCCCCGCGACCAGGCTGGTCAACTCCTACGGACTCACCGAGACCACCGTCGACAGCGCCTGTTTCGAGGGACCGACGGACGGGCTGGAGCCCGGCCGGATGGTGCCGATCGGCCGGCCGTTGCCGAACAGCTCGCTCTACCTTCTCGACCCGTACGGCCGGCCCGTCCCGCCCGGCGTCACGGGTGAGCTGTGGATCGGCGGCTCGGGCGTGGCGCTCGGCTACGTGGGGGACGAGGAGGAGACCGCCCGCCGGTTCGTCGCCCTGCCGCTCGGCGGTACCGACGGCACCGAGCCGGTCCGGGTCTACCGCACCGGCGACCTCGCCCGCTGGGACGCGGACGGCCGGGTGCACCTGCTGGGACGGGCCGACTCGCAGATCAAGGTGCGCGGCCACCGGATCGAGGCGGGCGAGATCGAGACCCGGCTCGCCGAGTGGCCCGGCCTGGAGCGTGCGGTGGTCACCGTCCGGCCCGACCACGCCGGGGAGAACGTGCTCTGCGCGTACTGCGTCCCGGCACCCGGGCGGACGCTCGACCGGCGCGGGCTCCGCCGCCACCTGGCCGGCTACCTGCCGACCTTCATGATCCCGACGTACCTCACCGAGCTGCCCGAACTGCCGCTCACCGCCAACGGCAAGGTGGACGTCGCCGCGCTGCCCGCCCCTCGGCCGGACGCCGCGGAGCAGGCCGCCGAGCCTCCGGTCACCCTCTACGAGCAGCGGATGGCCGCGCACTGGCAGGCGCTGCTGGGCGTCGAGGGGGCCGGTCTCCAGCACGACTTCTTCGAGTCGGGCGGCTCCTCGATCAGACTGATCGAGCTGATCCACGGTCTGCAGAGCGAGTTCGGCATCAGCATCCCGGTCAGCGAGTTCTTCAAGGTCACCACCCTGCACGGGATGGCGCGGACGGTCGAGCACATCGTCAACGGCCGGATCGAGGGTGCCCAGCCGTACCTCTCGTTCAACCAGGAGCAGCAGGAGACGCTCTTCTGCTTCCCGCCGGCCGGCGGCCACGGCCTGGTCTACCGGCAGTTCGCGGCGCACCTGCCGGAGTACCGGGTCGTCGCCTTCAACTACGTCGCCGGGGACGACAAGGTCGACCGGTACGCGGATGTGATCGAGTCGCTGCGGCCGGAAGGGCCGTGCGCCCTGCTCGGCTACTCGCTCGGCGGGAACCTCGCCTTCGAGGTGGCGGAGGAGCTGGAGCGGCGCGGCCGTTCGGTGACCCATGTGGTGATCATTGACTCGCACCGCATCCCGGAGCCCTTCGACCTCTCCGACGAGCACGTCGCGGCCTTCGAGCAGGAACTGGCGGAGCACCTCCAGCGGCACACCGGCTCGGCGATCGTCGCCGAGGAGACCCGCGAACAGGCCCGGGACTTCCTCCTGTTCTGCAGCCGCACGCCCAACGACGGGGTGATCACCGCGCCGGTCAGTGTGATCGCCGACGACGAGAAGGCGGCGCTCCACGAAGCCGGGCAGCACGGCGCCTGGCACGGCAGCTCGGCCGGACGGACGGCGGTCCTCTCGGGCTTCGGCACCCATGCCGAGATGCTCGACCGCGAGTACGCCGCCCACAACGCCGGGCTGGCCCGGTCGATCCTCACCGGAGCCGGCCCCGATGGCTCCTGAGACCGGTGTCGGCCCGCCCGCCCCGGACCGGCCGTCCAGCAGCGCCCCGGAACCCCCGGCACTCCTCGGGCCCCCGGCACGCACATCCGGCACCCCTGGGACCTCCGGCACATCCGGCTTCCCAGGCGGCACGGTCGTACGAGAGAGGAACCCGCTCATGCTCACGCAGCACCAGCCGCTGCCCTACCCCTTCGAGCCGCGCGGGCTCGACCTCGATCCCCGGTACGCCGAGTTGCGCGAGCAGCCACCGGCCCGGGTCCGGATGCCGTACGGCGACGAGGCCTGGCTCGTCACCCGGTACGAGGACGTCCGTACGGTGCTCGCCGACCCTCGGTTCAGCCTGGCCGCAGCGATGGGCCGGGACCAGCCGCGGATGCGGTCGGTCGCCCGCACCGGCGCCGGCCTGTTCTCCACCGAACCGCCCGAGCACACCCGGCTCCGGTCCCTGATGGCCCGGGGGTTCAGTGCCCGCCGGGTCGAGGCGCTGCGCGTGCGGGCCCGGGAGCTGGCCGACGCGCTGATCGACGACATCGTCGCCGCCGGTCCCCCCTCCGACCTGGTCGAGGAGTTCGCCATCCCGATGCCGACCACCATCATCTGTGAGGTGCTCGGCATCCCGGCCGAGGACCACCGGATGCTCTGGCACTGGGCCGAGACGGTGCTCTCCGCCGTGACCCCCGCCGATGTGCTCGCGACCGAGGGCCGGGCGTTCATCGACTACATGACCGGCGTGCTGGAGCTGCGGGGCCGCGAGCCCGGTGACGACCTGCTCACCACGCTGGTCCGGGCCTGCCGGGAGCAGGGCCTGATCAGCGAGGAGGAGCTGCTCTCGATCGCCTGTGACCTGCTGATCGCCGGGTTCGTCTCCACCACCAACCAGATCGGCAACTTCTTCTACCACCTGCTGGTGACCCCCGGGGAGCTGAACCGGCTGCGGGAGAACCCGGAGCTGATCCCCAGGGCCGTCGAGGAGCTGATGCGGTACGTGCCGCTGCTCACCGGCTTCAGCCTGCCCCGGTACGCGACCGCCGACGTCGAGCTCGGCGGGGTCACCGTCCGGGCCGGCGAGGCGGTGATGATCGCGACCGCCGCCGCAAACCGCGACCCGCGGGTCTTCGCCGACCCGGAGCGCCTCGACCTGGACCGGCCGGGCAACCCGCACATCGGTTTCGGCCACGGCGTGCACTACTGCATCGGCGCCCATCTGGCCCGGCTGGAGCTCCAGGTGGCCATCGAGCGGGTCTCGGCCAGGCTGCCCGGACTGCGGCCGGCCGTCCCCGAGCACGAACTGCGCTGGAAGGAGGACGCGATGGTGAACGGCCTGCAGGCGCTTCCGATCACCTGGTGAGCGCCCTTCCGAGCACGGTGGCACAGGCAGCGTACGGACGAGGAGGGCGGGGAAGTGGGAAGGACGACGAGGAAAACGGGTACGGACCGCCGACGCGAGACGATGATCATCATCGGTGGCGGCCTCGGTGGCCTCTCCACCGGGTGCTACGCCCGGATGAACGGCTACCGGACCCGGATCTTCGAGATGCACGAGATCCCCGGCGGCTCGTGCACCGGCTGGGACCGCAGCGACTTCACCTTCGACTGGTGCGTCAGCTGGCTGCTCGGCAACGGGCCGGGCAACGAGATGTACCGGATCTGGCTCGAACTGGGCGCGCTCCAGGGCAAGGAGATGCGGCACTTCGACGTGTTCAACATCGTGCGCGGCCGGGACGGCCGGGCGGTGTACTTCTACTCCGACCCGGACCGTCTGGAGGCCCACCTGCTGGACCTCTCCCCGGCCGACGCGGCGCCGATCCGGGAGTTCTGCGCGGGCGTCCGCACCTTCCGCAAGGCGCTGGCCGTCTACCCGTTCCTCAAACCGGTCGGGCTGATGGGCCGGCTCGAGCGCTGGCGGATGATGGCCTCGTTCGTCCCGTACTTCGCCACCGTCCGCCGCTCGATGGCGGTGCTGATGACGGAGTACGCACAGCGCTTCAGCGATCCGCTGCTGCGCGAGGCGTTCACCTTCATCCTGTACGAGAAGCACCCGGCCTTCCCGGTGCTGCCGTTCCACTTCCAGCTGGCCTCGCACGCCAACCGGTCGGCCGGGGTGCCGGAGGGCGGCTCGCTCGGGCTGGCCCGCTCGATCGAGCGGCGCTACCTGGGGCTCGGCGGAGAGATCACCTACAACGCCAAGGTCGAGGAGATCCTGGTCGAGCGGGACCACGCGGTGGGTGTGCGGCTCAGCGACGGGCGGGAGTTCCGCGCCGACATGGTGGTCTCGGCTGCCGACGGCCACACGACGGTGATGAAGCTGCTGGGGGGCCGGTACCTCAACGACACCTACCGGAGGCTCTACACCTCGCTGATCGACCAGCCCGGTCAGCTGTCGCCCGGCTACGTCGCGCTCTTCCTGGGACTGCGCAAACCCTTCCCGGAGGGCGACCCGTGCACCACCTACCTGCTGACGGAGCACCAGGCGGCCGCGCTGACCGGGATGCGCTGCCCGTCGATGAACGTGCACTTCCGCACCCGGCACTACCCGGAGCACGCACCGCCCGGGTCCGCCGTGGTGTTCGCGACGTACTTCTCGGACATCGCCCCCTGGCGGGCGCTGCACGAGGGTCCGGAGCAGCGCTCCCGGGTACGGCGCGGCGAGGAGCTGCACACCCTCCCGGTCAGGCACGGCCGGGAGTACATCGCGGCCAAGCGGCGGGTGCGCGACGGCATCGTCTCCTTCCTGGACGAGCGCTTCCCCGGCCTCAAGGACGCGGTGGCCGTCGCCGATGTCTCGACCCCGCTCACCCAGGTCCGCTACACCGGCGTCCGCAACGGCGCCTTCCCCGGCTGGAACCCGTTCGTGGAGGGCGCGGAGACGATGGAGAAGGAGATCAACCGGAGCGGCCCGATGCTGCCCGGGCTGTCGGACTTCTACCTCTCCGGGGTCTGGGCGACCATCGGCGGCCTGATCCGGGCGGCCGCCGCCGGGCGGCACGTCGTGCAGTTCGTCTGCCGGGACGACGGCCGCGAGTTCACCGCCGAGGTCGACCGCAGCGCACCGCCGCCGACGCACCTGGTCATCCCGGTCGGCCGGCCACCGCAGCGGTCCCGCCCGGCCGGGGACACCGCCCCCGGCGCCGTGGAGAGCACGGGGACAGGAGCCCTGACATGAGGATCGAGAAGTGGGTCGTCCGGGAGCACCTGGCCGGTGTGCCCGACGTCGAGCGGATCTACCAGAAGGTCACCGAGGACGTCGACATCCGGCTCCGGCCGGACGAGATGCTGTTCCGGACCCGGTACGTCTCGGTCGACCCGTACCAGAACGGGCTGGCTCTGGAGACGCCGATCGGTCACCACATGGGCGCGGACTCGATCATGGAGGTGGTCGAAGCCGGCCCGGAGGCGGCGTTCCGGGTCGGCGACCTGGTGCAGGGGTTCGGCGGCTGGCGCAGCCACGTGGTGCACAACGGCGCCGAAGAACTCTGGCGGACCGGTGCCTTCCCGATGGTCTTCCCGGCCTACCGGCGGCTCGATGCGGCTTGGTACGACGAGCGGCTGCCGCTGTCCACCGCGCTCGGCATCATGGGCGCGCCCGGGATGACCGCCTGGGGCACGCTCACCCGGTTCATGACCGTCCGGCCCGGCGACACCGTGGTGATCAGCGGCGCCTCCGGTGCGGTCGGCACCCTGGTCGGCCAGCTGGCCAAGCGGGCGGGCGCGGGCAGGCTGGTCGGCACCACCGCCTCGCCGGGCAAGGCCGGCCACCTGAGGGAGCTGGGCTTCGACGAGGTGGTGCTCTACGACCGGTCCGACGACGCGGAGTCGGCCCGTCAGGCCCTGCTGGCGGCCGCCCCCGACGGGGTCGACCGGTACTTCGACAATCTGGGCGGCACCCTCACCGACGCGCTGTTCACCATGCTCAACGTGGACAGCCAGGTGGCCGTCTGCTGGCAGTGGGCGACCACGGTGAACGGCGAGCTGACCGGGCCCCGGCTGCTGCCGTACATCATGTTCCCGCGCACCACCATCCGCGGGATCTTCGCCCAGGAGTGGTTCACCGAGCCGCTGCTCTCGCGGATGCACCAGGAGCTGGGCGGGCTGGTCCGCAAGGGGGAGATCCGCTACCACCAGACCGTGTACAAGGGGTTCGACGGGATCCCCGCGGCCTACCGGAGCCTCTACCTGGGCCGGGAGGGGAACCGGGGCAAGGTGCTGGTCGAGGTCTGACCCGGCGTCACCGCACGGGCGAGGAGCGCGGCCGCCGGCCAGGCCGGTACCCGGCACGGCTCGTCGACGCCACACGTGACAGCCTTTCAGGGCACCGGCGCGCACGCCGACACTCCGGCCCCCGCCGCCACCCGGAGAGCAACAGCCGCCTGGTGCGCTCTTCCGACCACCCCCGCTACGCGGAACTGCGCGATCGACCACTCGCCCGGGTGCGGATGCCGTACGGCGACGAGGCCTGGCCGGCCACCCGCCACGCCGACGTGAGGACCGTACTGTCGGACCCTCGCGTCAGCCGCGCCGCATCCGTGGGCCGGAACTGTCCGAGGATGGAGCCGGAGACCGGTGATCACGGCAGGCTCATCGAGCTGGACCCGCCCGAGCACACGAGGCTGCGCTCCGTGCCGGCCATGGACTTCACCGCGCGCCGGATCGAGCGACTGCGGGCCCGGGCACGGCAGATCGCCGATGGGGGTACTCGACCGGTTGGTGGAGTCGGAACCGTCGCCTGACGGATCGCGGTCTCCCTCCACCACCTGGTGATCCGCCCCCGGCAGCTGGCACGGCTGCGTGAGCGGCCGGACCTGGTTCACGGCGCCGCGACGGAGCTGCTGCGCTACGTCCAGCTCGTCGGCTTCGCGGTCGCTCGCTCCGCTGTCGAGGACATCGAACTGGGCGGGGTCCTGGTCCGTGCCGGTGAGCCCGTGGTGACCGCGCCGGCAGCCGCTGACAGGGACGCGGCGGCCTTCCCCGATGCCGATGATCTCGTCCTTGACCGGCGACGAGCCGCACGAGGTGTTCCTCGTCCACACCGTCCATGGCGGCTGCCGTCCTCTGTCTTGACACGCTGTGCCGCCCACTGCGGAAGGCCGTGGTACGTCCCTCTCCCACGGCTTCCTCGGCTTCCTCGGGTCTGCGGCGGGGACGACGGCACCCCGCCACCGCGGGAACGGTGACGGGGTGCGTGTGGGTGCATCGTCCGGCGAGCGGGGCCTCGCCGTGGTCGGTCACTTGGCCAGGAAGGCGAGCAGGGCGTCGGTGACCTCCTGGGCGTGGGTCCACAGCAGGCCGTGCGGGGCTCCGTCGACGACGACGTACTCCGCCTGCGGCAACGCCTGATGGAAGAGGTCGCCGGTGGACTGGATGGGCAGGATGCGGTCGGCGGTGCCGTGCAGGATCAGCGCCGGTACGTCGATCTTGGCGATGTCGGCGCGGAAGTCGGTGGTCCAGGTCGCCACGCAAGCCAGGGAGGCGTACCAGGAGGCACCGGCGGCGACGTTCCAGCTGTTGCGGACGGCCTCCTCGCTGATGCGGGTGCCGAGGTTCTCGTCGAGGTTGTAGAAGTCCTGGTAGAACGAGGTGAAGTAGGCGTAGCGGTCGGCGGTGACGGCCTGCTCGATGTCCTCGAAGACGGCGCCGTCGACACCCCCGGGGTTGTCGTCTGTCTTGAGCAGGTACGGCTCGAGGGAGGCGAGGAAGGCGGCCTTGGCGATGCGGGCGGAGCCGTAGGTGCCCAGGTAGCGGCCGACCTCGCCGGTGCCCATCGAGAAGCCGACGAGGACGGCGTCGTTCAGGTCCAGGGTTTCCAGGACGGCGTTGAGGTCGGCGGCGAAGGTGTCGTAGTCGTAGCCGGTGGTGGGCTGGGAGGAACGGCCGAAGCCGCGCCGGTCGTACGTGATGACGCGGTAGCCGGCCTCCAGCAGGGCGGCGGCCTGCTTCTCCCAGGAGTGGCCGTCGAGCGGGTAGCCGTGGATCAGCACGACCGGCTGCCCGGTGCCGTGGTCCTCGTAGTACAGCTCGATGTCGGTGGTGTTCTCCCGGCCGACGGTGATGAACGGCATGGTGGTCGCTGCCTTCCGGTGTGTGCTGCGTGAATGGGTAAGTCAGTGAGTCGATGAGTCGATGAGTGCGGTGTGTTGGTGGCCGCGGAGCGAGCACATGAGTGTCGTCTCTCCCTGTCCGCCGCTCCGGTACGGACAAGCCCGCGGGCAGGGCGGCCGGGCTTCAGTCGGCGGTGGTGCCGAGACTTTCGTAGACGTGCCGGATGTAGCTGTGGGTGCGTTCCGAGCCGAGGATCCCGTCACCCAGCCGGTTCATCGTGTAGGCGAACGTGATGCGCCGGTCGAGGTCCATCATGACGACGGAGCCGCCTCGGCCGACCCAGAAGCAGATCGTTCCGGTGGGCATGTGCGGCATCGTCCTCGGGTCGGCGAGCGCGTAGCCGATGCCCCAGCGCACGGGAACGCCCAGGAACAGGTCGACCCCGTCGGCCTGCACGTCGAAGATCGCGTCCACGGTGTCCGGGGAGAGGAGCCGGTGGCCGTTCCCCGTGCCGCGTCGTGAGATCACCGACAGGGCCCGGGCCAGGCCGCGTGCGTTGCCGTGTCCGTTGACGGCCCCCAGTTCGGCGCGGCGCCATTGCGGGGTGTCGACGTGCTCGTCCCGGGCGGGGCTTCCGAGCAACGTCCTGGTGAAGACGGCATCGGGGGCGGGATCGGCCAGTACTCCGGGCAGCTGTGCGGGCGGCACCAGCGGGGCGATGCGCGGCCAGTCGGCCTCCCGCGCGCCGATCTGGACATCGGCGCCCAGCGGTCCGGCGATCTCGGTGTCGACGAACTCGGTCAGGGTACGGCCACTGACCCGCCGGACGAGTTCTCCCACCAGCTGTCCCTGGGTCTGCATGTGGTAGCCCGCGGCGGTTCCCGGTTCCCACCAGGGCGCCTGTCCGGCCAGTCGGGCGCTCGCCGTCGGCCAGTGGCAGAGGTCCTCCATGGTGAAGGGCTGCTGCCAGCCCGGGAGCCCTGCGGTGTGTGACAGGACGTGCCGCACTTCGATGTCCTGCTTGCCCTGGGCGGCGAATGCGGGCCAGTACTCCGCGACCGGACGATGCAGCTCCAGTTCTCCCCGGTCGACAAGGACGAGGGCCGCGAGACTGCTGAGGGTCTTGGTGGTCGACCAGAGGCTGACCAGCGTGTCCCGGCTCCACGGAACGGTTCGCGCGGTGTCGGCGTGTCCGCCCCATATGTCGACTTCCATGACTCCGTCGACGTCGACTGCGATCGATGCGCCCAGTTCGTCGCCGGACTCGATGTGTGCTGCCAGCGCTGCTCGGACCGGTTCGAACCGGGCCGTGCTCGTTCCTTCGATGGTGACCATGACGTGCTCCGCTCCGGCCGTGTCCAGTGCCGGCCGGCCTTCTCGATGGGCGCGCGCTGTGATCACGGCGCGCGGGGGTGCGTTGGTGGCGGCTGCCGGGGCGGGCGCGTGAGGGCACGCGGGACGCCGCGACTCCCAGGACGGCGGACGGCTGAAGGGTGCTGCTGTGCGGACGTGCCGATGCCGTCCCCCGAGCCGGACCTCGGTTCCGGGCGGGGAGCCGGCTCGCGTACCGTGGCCGGGCGCCTCGCCGGGCGCCCGGCCACGGTGGCGGGTCAGCGCGTGACGTCGAAGGTGGCGGCGCGGGACACGAACGTCGTGTCCCCGTCCTTGGCCGTCACCAGGGCCGAGACGTACCAGGTGCCCCGGTCCAGCCCGGCCGCCTCCTCTGCCGTGACCTTCAGCGTGTAGGTGCAGCGGGACGTCTCGGCCGTGGTGCTCCGGCAGGTGGCGCTGTCCGCGTGCCGGAGCTCCGCCGCGGTCGGATCGAGCTTCGAACTCGCGGGCCACACCAGGGCCTTCAGACCCCGGATGCCCGAGTCGTCGCTCACGTCCGCGGTGAAGGTGAACGTACCCGTGCTGCCGCCGGACGGAGCGACATAACGGGCCGAGCCGTTCTCCAGGGCGGGTTCCGTGGCGGTCGAAGCCATGGCGAAACTGCCGGCGGCCACTCCGCCGAGGACCGCAGCGCCGATGAGCGACGGGACGAGAACGCGCTTGGACATGGACATGGGACATCCCCCTGAGTGCTCGTGTGAAGGCAGGTGCCGTGCACCTGCGGACGGAAGCGGGAAGCGACACGCGGGACGGAACCGAAAGACCCGCTGGTGGAACCGGCGGCCGGTCGTTTCCTCGATGTGATCGAGCCTATGGCCGGGGCAGTGCGCGGTCCTCGGACTGCCGGATGATCGCCGTGTTGAACCTGGGTTAGAGAACGCTGCCGAGCCGTCCGCCTTCCGGCCGCACCGTCGCGTCTGCGTCCCAGGTAAGAGAGCCGGATCAGCCCACAGCCGAAAGACGGGCCGCCTGCCCGTCGCCATAGCCTTGACCCGCCATGCACCGAACCGATGACCGATTCCTACCGGTCCTGCTGATCTGCGCCCAGGCCGCGGTGTGGCCCGGGGCGGCGGTGGTGCGTGGGGCCGTCCCGCCCGCGTCCGCCTGCTCGTGGCGGCTTCACGCGCCGGTCGCCGGGCACCACCGCCAACACGTACCGCCTGGAGCGGCGGCCCCTCGCGACGCGCACGACGATGCACTTGGCGGCCTGGGCCAGCGGGTGCCGACGCAGCCGGCTGGCCCGCTCGGTGTGCCCCTCCGGGGGGTGGTCGATCAGGCGGAAGCCGGCCTCTGTCCGCTCTGCAACTGCTCGGACTCGTCCCGGCCGGTCCACCGGCAGTTTGATGTCATTCGCCAGGTGGTTCCGTCCCATGTGCGCGCCGGCCGGCGCGTCCGCCCTTCAGCGCGCTGACAGGAGAAGACACCGTGCCGCGCACCGGCCCGGAAGCGGCGGGCCCGGTGGACCGGCCGAACGGCGGGTGGAACCGATGATGGGGCAGCCGTCCACGGACTCGCGCGCGGCACGGCGACAGAACGGTCCGGATCGGTGGCGTCGACCCACGGCACGCCACCGCGGCTCCGGCTCCGCTCGGGCCCGCATGTCGCCCGAACAGAGGTCCAGTTGATGATCCGTCACTAGGATCGGCGCGATGGCCACGCAATCCGGGAATCACGTTCGCGGCCGCCTCCTGCGGCCGGTCTGTGCGGTACTCGCGACCGCGGCGGTGGCGGGCGGCCTGCTCGCGGGCCCCGTGGCGGGCTGGCGCGCGGTCGTCCCCATGACGATCGCGGTGCTCGGGGCGCTGGCCGTGACCGGCTGGCGCGACCGGGTGCCGATCGTGCCGACGGCCGTGGTGGTGGCGGCCGCTTCCGCGCTGGGCACGGTGCTCGGCGACCCTCCGGTGCAACGGCAGTCGACGGGCCTCGTGACGCTGCTGGAGATCGGGGCCACGGTACTGCTGGTCTGCCTGGTCGCCCGGTACGCCGCCGCCCGGGCCGCCGCCGTGCTGTGCGGTGTGCTGGGCGTCCTGGCGTCTGTTGTGATCCTGCGTCTCCAGGTACCGCCGACGCTGCTGGAGACCGCCGCACAGAGCGCGTTCTTCGCCCTGGGAGCCGTCGCCGCGGGCGCCGTCGGCGGCTATCTGCGCGCACTGGAGGGGCGCCGGCTGCGCTCGGTGCAGGAGGCGCGCCGTCATCAACGCCTCCAGCTCGCCCGGGACCTGCATGACTTCGTCGCCCACGATGTGTCCGCCATCGTGGTGCTGGCACAGGCCGCCCAGGTGGTCGGCGGTGACCACCCGGAGAAGGTGCTGCCGCTCCTGAGCCAGATCGAGTCCGCCGGTCTGCAGGCCCTCGGTTCGATGGACCGTACCGTTCAGATGCTCGACGACGACGCCGGTACCGCGGTCCCGGCGGCCGGCGAGGGCAAGACGCGGGCGTACGGGCTGCCGGACATCGCCGACGTCGTCGACCGGTTCCGGGACGCCGGCCGGGCCGAGGTGCGTCTGGACCTGGACCTGACGCCGGACCACGTCGAGCGGGTGCCGCGCGAAGTGGCCAGCACCGCGCACCGGGTCGTGGTCGAGGCGCTGACGAACATCCGCCGCCACGCCGCGGCCACGCCGCTGGTGTCGGTGTCGGTGCGGCCCGGCCCCACAGCCCCGGATCCGGTGCTTACCGTGTCGGTGACCAACAGCCCCCCGTCGATCACCGAGACCGGCGGTCTGCTCGGTGACGGGGGACGGCGCGGCGGGGGTACGGGGCTCGCCGGGCTCGCCGAGCGGGCCGGTGCGCTGGGCGGCAGCCTGGAGTACGGCGGTCACGGCGACGGCGGCTGGCGGGTCACCGCCGTTCTGCCCCTGGGCTGACTCCGCCACCGGCCCGCGGCGGCCGGTCTCCCCGACCCGCTTTTTCTCCCCGTCTTCCCTTCGTGCCCGGTGCGCTTCGCGGACCGCGGTCTCCGCGCATTCCGCAATTCCATTTCAACGATTCTGATCCGACGATTCTGATCCGCACTCCAGGAATTGCCGCGGCGCGGTTCCCGTACATCTGTAGGTGACGGCCCATGGGTGGGGCCCCTTTCGGTCATCTCTGAAAACGCCCGAAGACCGGCAGCGGACTTCCGGGATCGAGCGAAGGGCATTCCATGGGCACCCCGATGATCGAACTGACCGACGTGTCGAAGGCGTTCGGCTCCACCAAGGCGCTCGACGGGATCGGCCTCACCATGCCGCACGGCACGGTGCTCGGGCGCGGAGGAGCTTCTGAAGCTGTTCTCCCTCACGGACGCCGCCCATCGCGCCGCGAAGAACGGCGGCATGCGCAGGCGCCTGGACCTGGCGGCGAGCCCGGTCGGGGACCCCGACGTGATTTTCCTGGACGAGCCCACCAAGGGGCTCGACCCCTCCGCCCGCCGGGCCCTGTGGGACGTCGTCCAGCGCCTGGTCCGGCAGGGCACCACCGTGCTGCTGACCACCCAGTACCTCGAGGAGGCCGACGTCCTCGCCGACTCGGTCACGGTGCTGTCGGCCGGCCGGGTCGTGGCGTCGGGCACCGCCGACGAGCTCAAGAGCCGGATCGGGCACCGCTCGGTGTCGGTCACCGTACGCGGCGCCGACGACCGGGAGCGGGCGGTGGCGGCGCTGCGCCGAGCCGGTCTCGCGCCCGCGCACGAGGACGACGGTCTGGTGCTGACGATGCCCGTCCAGGACTCCACCGCGGTGGCCCATGTCGTCCGGGCCACCGACGAGGCGGGCGTGGACCTCGCCGGGCTCACGCTCTCCGAGCCCTCCTTGTATAGCGTGTACATGGCACTGAACCATTCCGACGACGCTAGGCAGGGATGCCCGGACACCGCCCAGCGGCTCCGGCGCAGGGCGGCCGCCGGGCCGGTCCACGACGCCGCCGCCCGCTCGCCACGCCCGCAGCGCACACAGCTGCCGCCGGTACGCCGCTGGTAGGCCAGCGTGGCGGCGATCCACAGCAGCCCGCCGACGAAGACGACGATCAGGTTGATGCGGTGCCAGTACAGGATGTCGCCGAAGTCCTGCGGGCCGGGGACCCCGGCGAAGACGAACACCGGCAGCACCGGCGAGAACACCAGCAGTCCGAGCAGCGAGTAGTCGGGGATCAGGAAGGTGAGCAGGCCGTCGGCCGTCCAGCCGAACACCAGCAGCGCCCGGCGGGTGCGGCCGGCGCCCCGTTCGCGCACCATCAGCGTCCCGACGACCGCGCCCACCGCGCCGAACGCTGCCATCACGGGGGCGACGACCGCGGCACTGCTCGGCTCGAGGATCGACGAGGCCGAGCGGTCCTCCACGGCCCTGGCGAAGGGGTACCCCTCCCCGCCCAGGGCCCAGTACAGGCCCGCGAGGCCGTACAGGACGGACCACACCACGACCAGGCGGCCCGACCAGTCCGGCCACCGGTGCCACCAGCGGCGACGGGGCGCGGAAGGCGTGGAGGTCCTCCACGCCTCCAGGCTGTCCGGTTCTTCGACGGCTGTGTCGGCCATGACGGTTGTCCTTCTCTCACCGCTCCCCGCTCCCTGCCGGGGCGGTTCCTCTCGACGTGGGAACAAGGCTGCCGCCGGGGCCCCGTCGGCACATCCGCCGTTCAGCAGATATCGGGGAATTCCGCCGGCGCACAGGCATGGAGACACGAAAGGGCGGCTCCGGGCGCGGCGGGGGAACACGGGCTCGGAGCCGCCGGTCTCGGGAATCAGCGGGTACGGAAGGGAAAGGAACGAAGGGCGGAATCGGGAGTGCGGTCGTTCCTCACTGCGGGTTCATCTCATTGAATCCGGCGCGCTGCGGGCTCTCAAGCGCTCATCGACGAATTCGATGCGCGTCGCGGCTCCGGCTCCGCCGCGGTACCGCCCGCACCCCGCCCACAGCGTTTACAGGCGCCGCGCCGCCGGAAGTAGTAGGCGAGCGTGGCCGCCGCGAGGGCCACGCCCCACACCGGCCAGATGGTCTCGGGGACGGTGGCCCCCCAGTTCTCCGCCGGGTTGTCGAAGGCACCCTGGAAGTGCAGCCGGATGTACATGATCCCGGCGGTGGTGACCATGACGGCGACCAGGGAGGCGGGCACGATCGCCAGGGCCGGCGGCACCCGCCTCCCCCGCAGTCCGGGGATCCAGCGCGGGAACACCTCGCCCCAGCGCTGCACCAGGCCCAGGGTGAGCAGGGAGCCGAGGGCGCCCATCGTGGCGAGGGCGGCGCCGAACAGCCACAGGTTGTCCTCCTTGCCCTCCTCCCACATCTCGTCGGAGAGCCCGAGCGGATAGCCCACGGCCCAGGCCCACCGCGTGCTGGCGTACACGAGGGGCACGGCGACCGCGGTGTAGGCGGCACGCCTCCCCCAGCGGGCGGCGGACCGCGGCGACGTCCAGCCGGCCCCCGAGTCGTTCCGCCCGCAGGCGACACAGGCTCCGGTGGTGCGCCGCTGGTAGGTGACCGCGGACATCGCCATGAGGCCGACGGCGACGACCGCGAACACCTGGTTGATCACCGTCCAGTTGATGGCGCTGAACTTCAGCATGAAGACGTAGGCCAGATTGCCGAGGATACGGAAGTCCGCGATCGCCCCGAGGACTCCGGCGACGGACAGCCCCGTCGCCCCGAGCAGGACCGGAGTCGGGACGCGGTGCCGGCCCGGCAGCGCCAGCAGCACGGCCACCACGGCGCTCAGCAGGAATCCCGCCGCCAGCCAGGGCGCGAGCTGGGCCCGCCCGATGTGCTCGAAGGCCGAATACTCCGGGTTGGCGTCGTCGGCACCGAACGGGAAGCCCGAACCGCCCAGGGCCCAGTACACCTGGGCCAGCCCGTACGCCGTCAGCACGGCCACGGCCGCCCAGCCGATCAGGCCCGTCCGCTCGTGCCGCCGGTGCGCCCGGTCCTCGGCGCGGACCGCTTGCAGTAAGGGCGCGTTCTCCACCCGTGTCATGGCGCCTGCCTCTCCTTCGGTCGTTGCGTGTTCAGCATGGCCCGCGGCGGTCCGCCGCCACATCTGCCGATCGGCAGATCCCCGCGGTGCCTCTCAGGTGGCGCCGGCAGGGCGCGGGTTCGGCTCCGGTGGTGCGCGAGGAGCCGGGCCCGGTGGTGCGGGGTGGTGTCAGCGCCCGCCGAGCCGGTCGTTCAGGACCCGGCCGATCTCGGCGACGGGACCGGCCTGAAGCAGCTGCCGGTGCTCGCAGTCGACCGGGACCGTGTAGTCCGGCAGCCGTCGCGCCATCTGCTCGCGCAGGCCCGCGGTGTCCGTGCCGGGCACCGGCACGACGTACGCCACCAGCTGCTTGCTCCCGGGCCGGTCCTCGCGGACCGTCACCAGGCTGCGGGAGATCTGCGGCTGGTCCTGCGGGACGGTCCCGATCTCACCGAGCTCGATGCGCAGGCCGCGGATCCTCACCTGGTGGTCGGCACGCCCGACGAACTCGATCCGTCCCTCGGCGTCCCAGCGCACCACGTCACCGGTGCGGTACATCCGCCGGCCGGACGGTCCGAACGGGTCGGCGACGAAGCGTTCGGCGGTCATGGCCGGGCGGTCCACGTAGCCGCGGGCCGTACCGGCGCCGGACAGGTACAGCTCGCCCGCCACACCGACCGGGACGGGCCGCAGCCGGTCGTCCAGGACATGGGCCCGCACGTTGTCCATCGGCCGGCCGATCGGGACGCCGCGCGCGATGCGGTACGGGGCCCGCAGCGGCAGGCAGGTGGCGAACACCGTGGTCTCGGTCGGGCCGTACACATGCACCACCGCGGTGTCGGGGCAGGCGTCCAGGACGCGCTGGAAGGCGGCCGGGGACACCTGCTCACCGCCGGTCCAGATCTCGCGGAGCGGGGCGAAGCAGGCCGGGTCCTCCTCGGCGAGCAGGTTGAACAGCGCCGTGGTCATGAAGGCCGCGGTCGGCCGCTCCCGCCCGGCGAGCCTGTGCAGCGCGGCCGCGTCAGGCTGCCCAAGCAGCGCCACGATCAGCTGTCCGCCCCCCAGCAGGGTCCCCAGATCTCGTACGTCGAGGCGTCGAAGGCGTGCGGCGAGTGCATCAGCACCGGCTCGTGGCCGTCTCGCCAGCGGGTGTCGGCGGCCAGCGCGACCACGTTGGCGTGGGTGATCCCGATGCCCTTGGGCTGCCCGGTCGAACCGGAGGTTGGTGTGAGCCATGCTCAATCACCGCTCCAAAGGTGGGAGAAACGCGTCAGGAATGGGCAGGCAGCGCGCGACGGCGCTCGGCCACGGCCGTTGCGATCCTGTCAGTGGCCGGATCCGGGACCCAGTCCGCAGAGGATCTTCGAATACGGTGCGGTGGCTGGCCGGTGCACCGTGCAACTACGGTGCTGCCCGTGACCATTCGCATTCTTCTCGCCGACGACCAGGAGTCGGTGCGCATCGGATTCCGCCTGATCCTGGACTCACAGCCGGACATGGAGGTCGTCGGGGAGGCCGAGGACGGACGGCAGGCCGTGGAGCTGGCCGAGCAGCTGAAGCCGGATGTGGTGCTCGCCGACATCCGTATGCCGCGCATGGACGGTCTGGAGGTGACCCGGCTGCTGGCCGGGCCCGAGGCCGCTCACCCGGTACGCGTGGTGGTGGTGACGACGTTCGGCCTGGACGAGTACGTGCACACCGCGCTGCACAACGGCGCCTGCGGGTTCCTGCTGAAGCGGTCCGGGCCCACGCTCCTGGTGGAGGCCGTGCGCGCCGCGATGGCCGGTGACACCCTCATCAGCCCCTCGCTGACGGTGAGCCTGCTGCAGCATGTGCAGGGCGCGCGACGGCCCAGGGCCGCGCAGCCGCTGGAGGCGCTGACGGAGCGGGAGACGGAGATCGCCCGGCTGGTCGCCAAGGGGCTGACGAACGCGGAGATCGGCGCGGAGCTGTTCATCTCGGCCGGTACGGCCAAGACGCACATCGCCAACGTCCAGCGGAAGCTGGACGTCCGTAACCGGGTGGGTATCGCCGCCTGGGTGTGGGGCAACGGCCTGGCCGAATGACACCGGCATGGCCCGGCCGGCTCCGGCCCCCGCTGCCGGAGCCGGAGCCGGCCGGGTCATGCCGGCGTGCAGACGTCTTTCATACTGTCGATCAGTGCGAGTACCGCCCGCGCCGAGGGCAGCACCATGCGGCCCTCCCGGATGAGTCTCGCGCCGGTCGAGTCCAGCTCACCGGTGAAGTGCTGCTGGCGCTGTATGACGGCAAGGCGTACGACGACGTCCTCGAGCAGGTCACCGCCCCCGTCGCGGCGCCGGATCCCGTGGAACCCGAGGACTTCCAGGCCGCCGTCGAACGTCCCCGCAGTGCCACATCATCACTTCACCCCTGCTGACCTGAGGCAACACGCCGACCCGGCGGGATCAGGACCGTGCTGACACGCATGATCTACCTGTTCACGACGCGGATCTTCGCGTGGCTGGCCCTGTTGTGCAGATCGAGGCGCCTCCGAGCGGACCGTCAGGTGACACCTGTACGGGAGCCACCTGCCGTTCGTCGCCAGGCCGCGGCGAGCAGTCACCGGGCGTTTCGATCCCTGCCCAGCGCTGTGCGGTGTTCCTCGCCGGAGCGGGGTGGTTGAGCGAGAAGGGGAGGCGAGGAGTGGTTACTCGTCGGGCGGCAGGGCGGGCCAGGGGAAAGTGACCCGCACGGTCTTGCCGCCTTCCTCGGTGGGGACGACGGACACGGAGCCGGCGAACTCCGCGGTCAGCGTGCGGACGATGAGCATGCCGCGGCCGTTGTCCTGCTGTACGGCGGCGGGGAGCCGCTGCGGCCAGCGCGGATGGCTGTCGGTCACGCCGATGTGCAGCTCTCTGTCCTCGTCGAGCCGCAGGTGCACGGTGAAGGTGGGCGACCGGCCACAGGTGTGCTGCACGGCGTTGGAGGCGAGTTCGGAGACGATCAGCTGCACGCCGTGGATGGTCTCGGCGTCGTCCGGCAGGCCCCACTCGGACAGCACGTCCGCGACATACGTACGCGCTCCGCGGACCGACGCGGAGTCGCTCGGGAGGCTGAGGGAGGCGTGGCGGTGATCTACCATCACAACGGCGTTCCATTCCCTGAGGGATGCAAACCGGAGACATCGAGCGGAGCCCCGATGAGCTGAGTGCAGTGTGTCAGCGCTGCCGGTCAATGCGGATGCGATGTACCGAAGTTGCTGGCCTGTGCCCTGTGGGAGGCGAAATCTGGCGGTGCGGACCGGAACTGACCGATCCGGGCCAATGTGCTGCGCGCTTCTGTCATGGCAGTGCATCGGTGCCCGTGTGCTTGTGCGACGCCGGCCGGCCTCTGCCCGGGGCTTCGGCTTCACCACGAAGGTACTGGCCGTTCCTGAGCGCAGGCGTTGGAGGCCGCTTCGGTCGGCATACGGTACGCACCGTCCGCCAAGGATCGGTGGTGTTGCAGTACTGGTGATACTTCTCGAGAAATGCGCACATGGCCCGTGCGACGGCTGACCGCGTACCACGATGGGCGGCATGGACAGCGAGCGCTCACGGGTCAGATTCCGTGTCGAAGGCATCGTGCAAGGGGTCGGGTTCCGGCCCTTCGTCCATGCGGCCGCCGGTCGGTACGCGCTCTCCGGTCTGGTCGCCAACGACGACGCCGGAGTCCTCATCGAGGTGGAGGGTGCCGCGGATGCCGTGCGGCGGTTCCGGCGGACGCTGGAGGAGGAGGCTCCGCCGCTGGCCGTGATCGAGCGCGTCAGCGCGGAGCCCGTGCCCGTGGAGGGGCTTCCCTACGCCGGATTCACCATTGCCGCCAGTCGCGGCACCGTCGACGGCGACCCTGCGTGCGGTACCGGTGGTGAGGGGGTGGCGGGCGGGCGCGGGGCCCTGGTCTGCCCGGACATCGCCACCTGTGCCGACTGCACGCGTGAGCTCTTCGCACCGGCCGACCGTCGCTTTCGGTACCCCTTCATCAACTGCACCAACTGCGGACCGCGCTTCACGGTCGTCCGGGGCACGCCCTACGACCGGATCCGGACGACGATGGCGGAGTTCACGATGTGCCCCGCCTGCGCGGACGAATACCACGATCCGTCCGACCGGCGTTTCCACGCGCAGCCGCTGTGCTGTCCGGCCTGTGGCCCGGCTCTTCGGCTCGTCGACTCCTCCGGCGCCGCGCTCCACGGGGACCCGCTGGCGGGGGCCGCCGATCTGCTGCGTGCCGGCCGGATCCTCGCCGTCAAGGGACTCGGCGGATACCACCTCGCGGTGGACGCCGGGAACGAGACGGCCGTCCGCGCGCTGCGCTCCCGCAAGCACCGCGCCGGCAAGCCCTTCGCGGTCATGGTGCCCGACCTGCCCGCGGCGGAGCGCCTGTGCGAGGTCGACCCGGCCGGCCGGGAGCTGCTCACGGGCGTACGCCGTCCCATCGTGCTGCTGCCCCGCCGGGAGGAAGCCGGGGAAGCTCCTCTCGCGGCGGCGGTGGCCCCGGGCCGCCGCGATCTCGGGCTGTTGCTCCCGTACACCCCACTGCACCGGCTGCTGTCCGCCGAGCTGACCGGACCGTACGTCCTGACCAGTGGGAACGTGAGCGACGAGCCCCTCGCTTTCCGCGATGACGATGCCTTCGCGCGCCTCACCGGGGTCGCCGACGCGTTCCTCACCCATGACCGGCCGATCCATGCGCGTACCGACGACTCCGTCGTCCGCGTGCGCGGGGGCCGGACCATCCCCGTGCGCCGTGCGCGCGGCTATGCGCCTGAGCCGCTGTCCCTCACCGAACCCGCGCCGCGCCCGGTCCTGGGCTGCGGAGCGGAGCTGAAGAACACCTTCTGCCTCGCCGGGGACCGCACCGCCGTGCTGTCCCCGCATCTGGGGGATCTGGAGAACCATGAGACGTTGCGGTCGTTCGTCGAGGGTGTCGCCCACTTCCGGCGGCTCTTCGGCATCGAGCCCGCGCTGATCGCCCACGATCCGCATCCGGAGTACCTGTCCTCGAAGTACGCGTACGACCTCGCCGAGGAGACCGGTGCGGAGTTGGTCGGCGTACAGCACCATCACGCGCACATCGCCTCCTGCCTGGTCGACAACGGGATGCGCGGACCGGTCGTCGGCGTGGCCTTCGACGGGCTGGGGTACGGCACCGACGGCACGCTGTGGGGCGGTGAGTTCCTGGTCGCCGATCTGTGCGGCTTCCGCCGCGCGGCCCACTTCGTTCCCGTTCCGCTGCCCGGGGGGACGGCCGCGATCAGGGAGCCGTGGCGGATGGCCGTCGCGTACCTGGACGCGTGCGGGGAGGAGTACGGCGGACGCGAGGACGGTCTGCCCGTACGCCGCCGGCACGGTGACCGCTGGGAGAAGGTGCGGGCGGTGGCCCGGTCCGGGGTGAACTCGCCCCTCACCTCCAGTGTGGGCCGGCTGTTCGACGCGGTCGCCGCGATCCTGGGGATCCGCGACACCGTGGACCACGAGGGGCAGGCGGCGGCCGAGCTGGAGCAGTGCGCCGACCCGTCGGTGCGGGACGCCTACTCCGTACGGATCGACGGCGGCCGGATCGACGGCGATCGGATCGACGGCGCCGATCTGGTCCGTTCGGTGGTCGACGACCTGCGCGCGGGAACTGCTGCGGGAACCATCGCCGCCCGATTCCACAACAGCCTCGCCCATGTCATCGTCGAGGTCAGTCGCCGGCTGGGCGAGACCACCGGTATCACCGTCGTCGCCCTCTCCGGTGGGGTCTTCCAGAACGCGCTGCTCGTCGACCGCACCGTTCCGGCGCTCCGACGGCACGGCTTCGAGGTGCTCACACACCGCCGGGTGCCGCCGAACGACGGCGGCATCAGCCTGGGCCAGGTCGCGGTCGCCGCCGCGCTCGACGCCGCGGGCGCCCTCGGGCCGGCGTCTTCCTGACCACCATCCCCGGGCCGGTCCTCAGCAGATACGCGGCAGCGGGTCGCCGATGAGCACATCGACGATGCGGGTACCGCCGAACCCGGTCCTGCACAGCACCAGCGGGGCCGGTTCTGCGCCCACATGGCCGATGACCGCGGCCTGTTCGCCGAGCGGGTGCGCGCGCAACGCGCCCAGTGCCGCCTCGGCGTCGGCGGCGTCCACTACGGCGACCATCCTGCCCTCGCAGGCGATGTAGAGCGGATCGATGCCGAGCAGCTCCGCGGCCCCCCGTACCTCGGGCCGGACCGGTACGGCGGCCTCGTCGAGAACGACCGCGACCTCGGAGGCGCGCGCGATCTCGTTGAGCACCGTGGCCACGCCGCCGCGGGTGGCGTCGCGCAGGCACCGTACACCGCCGCCGCAGGCGTCGAGCAGCGCCGCCACCAGGCCCGCCAACGGCGCTGTGTCCGACGTGAGTTCGCTTGCGATGTCCAGGTCGCCCCGGGCCAGCAGGACGGTGGTGCCGTGTTCGCCGATCGGCCCGGAGACCAGGACGGCGTCACCGGGCCGTGCCAGCCCGACACCGAGCGCGAACCCGTGTTCCACCACGCCCACTCCGGCGGTGGTGATGTAGCAGCCGTCGGCCTTGCCGCGCTCCACGACCTTGGTGTCGCCCGTGACGATGTCGACCTCCGCCGCGGCGGCCGCCTCGGCCATGGAGGCGGCGATGCGGGTCAGGTCCGCGACCGGGAACCCCTCTTCGAGGATGAAGCCGGCCGAGAGGTGGAGCGGGCGCGCCCCGGCCATGGCCAGGTCGTTCACCGTCCCGTTCACGGCGAGGTCACCGATGTCGCCACCGGGGAAGAAGAGCGGGGAGACCACGTAGGAGTCGGTGGTGAAGGCCAGTTGAGCCGTTCCCACCGTGAGCACCGCCTGGTCCTCCAGACGTGCCAGCACCGGGTTGTGGAAGGCCGTGAGGAAGACGGCCTCGATCAGCGTCTGCGTGGCCTTGCCGCCCGCGCCGTGCGCGAGCGTGATGCGCTCGTCGCGCATCCGGGGCTTGCGACGGTGTGCCCGTTCGATGCGCCGCAGCACCTCTTCCTCGCCGGGTGCGGGCCGCGGCGCCTTGCGTCCCGTGGTCATGACCGGATCGCCTCCCGCACCCCGGCCCGGTCGAACCGGCCGAAGTTGTAGTACGCCGCGCACGCTCCCTCGGAGGAGACCATGCAGGTGCCGATCGGTGTCTCGGGAGTGCACGCGGTACCGAAGACCTTGCACTGCCACGGCTTGAGCACGCCCTTGAGCACCTCGCCGCACTGACACGACTTCGGGTCGGCGACCCGGACCCCCGGGAGGTCGAAGAGCCGCTCCGCGTCGTACGCGGCGTACGCCTCCCTCAGCCGCAGCGCGGAATGGGAGATGAAGCCGAGGCCGCGCCACTCGAAGTGCGGGCGCACCTCCATCACCTGGCTCAGGACCCGCAGCGCCTTGCCGTTGCCGTCCCAGGGCACGACCCTGCCGTACTGGTTCTCCACGGCCACGCGGTTCTCCGCGAGCTGGGTCAGGAGCAGATGGATCGACTGAAGGATGTCCAGGGGCTCGAACCCGGCGACGACCAGCGGTCGGCCGTACTCGGCCGCGATGAACTCGTACGGCCGGCAGCCGATGACCGTGGACACGTGGCCGGGGCCGATGAACCCGTCCAGACGCAGATCGGGCGAGTCGAGGATCGCCTTGATCGCCGGGATGATCGTGACGTGGTTGCAGAAGACCGAGAAGTTGTCGAGTCCTTCGTCCGCGGCACGCAGCACGGTCATCGCGGTCGAGGGCGTGGTGGTCTCGAAGCCGATGGCCATGAAGACCACCCGCCGTCCGGGATTCCGCCGGGCGATCTTCAGCGCGTCGAGCGGCGAGTAGACCATGCGGATGTCCGCGCCCGCGGCCTTGGCGTCGAGGAACGAGGCGCTGCCCCCGGGGACCCGCATCATGTCCCCGAACGAGGTCATGATGACGTCCGGCTGCCCGGCGATGTGAAGGGCGTCGTCGACCCGGCCCATCGGGATCACGCAGACGGGACAGCCCGGCCCGTGCACGAGGCGGACGTTGTCCGGGAGATGGTCCTCGATGCCGTGCTTGTAGATGGTGTGCGTGTGCCCGCCGCACACCTCCATGAAGGTGTACGTGCGGCCCGGATCGCACAGTTCGGCGATTCTGGCGGCGAGGGCGCGGGCCTTGCCGGCGTCCCGGTACTCGTCGACATAGCGCATCAGCCGTCTCCCGACTCCTTCAGTGCGTCGATCTCGTCGTCGTAGGCGGCGCCCATCTGCTCGAGGAACTCCATGGCGGCCCGCGCCTCCGCTTCGTCGATCTTGGACAGGGCGAACCCGACATGGATGAGGATCCAGTCGCCGGGCGCGACGCCCTCCTCTTCGAGCAGCGCGATATTGATGGCCCGGCGCACGCCGCTCACCTCGACCTGGGCCAGGTCCGGCTGGTCGGTGAGGAGTTCGACGACCTCACCCGGGATGCCGAGGCACATCCGCCGCTCCCTGGTCTGCCGCTCCCTGGTCCGCTGCCTGCCGCGTGAGCGTGATGGACTGGAGGGTGAACTCGTCGCCGGGCACCGTGACGAGCTCGATGCCGGCGCCGTCGGCGACGCTGCCCCGCGCCACCAGCTCGAAGGACTGGGTCAGGGCCCCTTCGACCACCGCGTGCAGGCTTCCGATCCGTACCGTGACCCCGGTGACCCGGCGTCCCCGCGCCCGGCGTTCCACCGCCCGGAGGATCTCTTCGCACAACCCGACCTCATGCACGGTGCCCCGTTCCCTTCTCCGTCGCCTCTGTCACCTTCGTCACCTCTGTCACCCGCTCGTCCAGCAGTTGCCGTACGAGCCGCACGGCCTCCTCCACCGCTCCGGAAGCGGCGGCGCTGAGCCCCATCCCCTCGCCCAGCTCCGCGGGTTCGCAGCCCACGACGAGCACCCACGGCAGGCGCACGCCCAGCCGGTCCAGGAGCGCGAGCACTGCCTCGGGCCCCATGTCGTGCGCGTCCATGGGCGCCGCGGCCACCGCCGCGGTCTCCCGTGTGCCGTCGGGCCGTTCGGGATCCAGGACGCACACCGTGCCCGGAGGTCCTCCGCACCGCATCGCGTCGACGAGGATCAGGCCGTCATAGCCGGCCATCAGTTCGTACGCGAGGTGCACGCCGCGGATGCCGTAGTCCGCCACCCGCGTCCCCCGCGGCAGCGGCACCCCGGCCAGCCGCCGGGCGACCTCCACGCCGAAGCCGTCGTCCCGGCGGAGGACGTTGCCCACGCCCGCGACCATCACCCTCACAGCAGCTCCACCTCGTCGGGCGCGAAGTACCAGTGACGGCCGACGGATTCATGCAGGTCCGCGGCCGGGTCGTCGTCCAGGGTCACGGCCAGGTGCGTTCCGCCGTCGACGTCCTCGAGGACCGCTGCCACCCGTGCGGTGCGGTCGCACAGGAACATGTCCTGCGCGTCGGCGCGTCGCCCGCCGGGGCGCAGCCGTACCCGGGCACCCGGACCGGCCCAGCCGCCGGGCACCCGCACGGCATCGCCCGGCGGGCGTACGGGGCGACCGGTGGCGGGACTCCCACTCTCTGTGTCGGTCCCTGTGTCGGTCTCCGCGTCGGCTTCCGGGCGGCGCGGACCGCGCAGCACGCCGTGCAACCGCTCCAGCACGGCGGGCGTGACCGCCTCGGCGTGCTCGATGATCGCCGCGGCTCGCTCATCGGTCCTCCTGGCCTCGTCCTTCTCCGCGTCGGTGAGGGTCATCGTGCGCAGCGTCAGCAGTTCGTCGATCTCCGTCCCGTCGTGCAGATCGACGGGGCTCTCCGGAGCGATCCGCGGACGGTCGCCCAGGATGATCGGTGCGGACAGCAGTGTGCTGTCGTCGATCAGCACCGGCCAGGCGTGCTGGTTGTCGCATCCGGTGGCCGCGGCCGCGGCCCACGCCGGCGGATCGGTCAGGGAGAGGACGCGTCCCTGGACGGCCGCGAGGAGCGCGTGCGTGCCGACGAGGGAGCGGCACAGCATCTCCGGCCGTGGCGTCACGGGGCCGACGGTGCGGTTCTCCACGCGGATCCGTACCTTGAGCAGGTCGTACGGGCCCGGCAGGCGGTCGGCACGCATCCGCAGGACGCCGGACAGCTGCCACCGACGGCGCCCCTCCTCATCCCCTCCGGGAACCTCGAAGGGAACGGTCACGGTGACGCCGGGCACGAGGGACGCACCCGCGTCGATCTCCCGCACCACGCCCTCGTCCCAGGGCCGTTCCTCCGGTGCGCGTGCGTACCGCCGCTGGATCTGCAGGAACCTGACCCGCACGACGACGTCCGGCGCGGCGCTCCGCGACACGAGCAGGCACTCGGTCTGCGCGTGGGAGGTCTCCGACGGGTCCGCGCCCGGCGGGGCCAGCACCCCGAACTGCCAGCGCAGCCGGTTCTTGGGCGCGGACGCCCGGTAGGGGTACAGGACGTATCCCTCGAAGAGGACGGCGTCCGCCACGGCGCGGGCCCGCTCGAACCCCGTCGGCGGCCGGACGGGCGAGGCGCCACCACTGTCACCGGTCATCGGTCTCCTTCTCCGTGGAGTTCCGTGGAGGGAGGCCTGCCCCGCTCGCGCAGGCTCGCGAAGAACGCGTCCAGCTCGCTGTGGACCCGGGCGCCACCGCCGAACCCCGCCCAGTGCAGCCGCAGCTTCCCCACGAGCCGGTAGCAGGCGTCGACGGGGACCAGCGCGCAGTCCACACCGGTCCCCCGGCGTCGCAGGAGCAGCGCCTCGACGTCGTCGGCCGGTGCGACGACGTCCGGTCCGGCCCCCAGGATCCGTCGCCAGGTGACGTCCGCCAGCGGCATCTCGGTGGCCCCGGCGGGACTGGGGAAGAACGCCACCAGACGGTCCAGACGGGAGTTGCGCAGGAGGAAGCAGATACCGACCGGGATCTGCAGTTCCTCCCACTGTGCGGTGGTGAGAGGTAGTCCGGGAGCGAAGTGGTACCGGTCGGGAACGGTGCGGTACCGCCCGCGAGCCGTGCCTGTGCTCTCGCTCCTGTCGCCTCGCCGGGCGAGCAGCAGCCGGCACGCCCGGCAGACGCACAGCAGGCCCCGGTCGTCCAGGTCCACCGCGTGGCCGTGCCCGGCGTCGACGGCGGCGTCACACAGTTCGCAGCGCGCCGTCCGCCCGCTGCGCCCGCTGCCGTCGGCGGGCGGTGCGAGGTACCGGCGCAGACCGCCTCGCGCGGTCACCGCCGCGCCTCCCGGCGGGGCGTCGCGGGATCCTCCCGCGGCGGTCCGGGCAGGATCTGCAGCAGGTCCGGCTCCCGGGGCGGGCGCTGCACCCGGACCGCGGCGATCTCGGGCGCCGCCGTCAGGACAGCGCGCTCGATCACCTCCTCGGCGGCGACGGAGGAGGAGGGGCAGCCGCTTCGCTCTCCGCGCAGCAGGACCCGTACGACATCCCCTTCGTCGCCTGCCTCCACAGCGAGCAGCTCGAGGTCCGCCGCGTGCATCGCCAGTCGGTGCCGTGCCTGGTCGAGGGCCTTCCCGATCCGCTCCGCGGTGGAGCACGGGTGCAGATCGTGGAGGATCAGCAGACTGCCCACGAGGTCGTCGGCGGCCAGCCGTGCCACCGTGTCGGGGGGCAGCATTCCGGTGATCCGGTCGAGACCGGCCCCGTACAGCCGCATCAGCAGCCGTACGAGTTCCTCGGCGCGTTCACCCACCCGCGGCGTCGCGGAGAGCTGTGCGACGAGCTGTGCCACTCGGGCTTCGGTCTCCCGCAGTGCGTCCATTGGTTCAGCTCCCGCCGCCGTAGACGGTGGGCGAGTGCGACTTCTGCAGCACCCGGCCCGCGCCGAGGTGCATATGGACGCCGCAGGGCATGCACGGGTCGAAGCTGCGTACGGTGCGCATGATGTCGATGCCTTTGAAGGTCTCCGGCGGGTTCTCCTCGAAGATCGGTGTGTTCTGCACCGCGTCCTCGTAGGGCCCCGGAGTGCCGTGGACGTCGCGCGCGCTGGCGTTCCACGGCGTGGGCGGATAGGGGTGGTAGTTGGCGATCAGGCCGTCTCTGATCACCATGTGGTGGGAGAGACCGCCTCTGACCGCCTCGCTGAATCCGCAGCTGACGGCTTCGTCGGGCACGTCGAAGGGCGTCCAGGTCTCGGTCCGCCCGGCCCGTACCTCCAGCAGGGCCTGTTCGGCGAAGTGCAGTGCCGCCGCGGCCGCGTACGCCTGGAAGTAGGTGCGGGCGCGGTTGCGCTCGATGGTGTTGCTCAGCGGCTGTCCGTTGTGCTCCGGGATCTTCCACTCGAAGGTGACCTCGGGCTTGGTGGCGGTGCGTGGCAGGTGGATGAGGACGCTGTGTCCCGTGGCCTTGAGATGGCCGGTGTCGACCAGACCGGACAGTGCCGTCGACCACAGCCGGGCCAGCGGGCCGCCGCCGGTGTCCAGCGCCAGGTGCTCGGTCCCGTCGAACCACCGGGGGGACATCACCCAGCTGTACTTGTCCGCGAAGTCGCGCTTCTGCGGCCGCGGGACCGTGCGCTGGTTCCACGGGTGCCGCTGGTCGACCGGGTTGCCCAGCGGGTCCTCGGTGACGAACGGCTCCCCGTCGTCCCAGTCCTGGTAGAAGGAGCTGCCGAGCAGGATGCGGATGCCGAGGTTGATGTCCACCAGGTTGCTGGTCACCAGGCGGCCGTCGACCACCACGCCCGGGGTCACGAACATCCTGCGCCCCCAGTCCGCCATGGTGGGGTAGCGGAAGTCGCAGTGCGCGGGGTCGTTGAGGGCGCCCCAGCAGCCGAGCAGCACCCTGCGCCGGCCGACCTCCTCGTACCCGGGCATGGCCTGGTAGATGAAGTCGAACAGGTCGTCGTGCAGGGGCACGACCTTCTTCATGAACTCGACGTAGCGCATCAGGCGGGTGAGGTAGTCGGTGAACAGCTGCACCGTGGCGACGGTGCTGACACCGCCCGGATACACGGTCGACGGGTGCACATGCCGCCCCTCCATCAGGCAGAACATCTCCCTCGTGGAGCGGCTGACCTGGAGCGCCTCCCGGTAGAACTCGCCCTGGAGCGGATTGAGCGAGCGCATGATGGACGCGATGGTCCGGTGGCCGTGCTCGGCCGCGTGGGGGGCCTCGGTGCGTTCGGCGAGTTCGTACACACCCGGGTTCGTCTCGCGGACCATGCGTTCGCAGTAGTCCACGCCGACCAGGTTCTCCTGGAAGAGGTTGTGGTCGAACATGTACTCGGCGGCCTCGCCGAGGTTGAGGATCCACTCCCCCAGGGCCGGCGGCCGGACACCGTAGGCCATGTTCTGCGCGTACACCGAGCACGTGGAGTGGTTGTCCCCGCAGATGCCGCAGATGCGGCTGGTGATGAAGTGCGCGTCCCGGGGGTCCTTCCCCTGCATGAAGACGCTGTAGCCGCGGAAGACCGACGAGGTGCTGTAGCACTCGGCCACCCGGCCGCGCCCGAAGTCGATCTTCGTATGGATGCCCAGGCTCCCCACGATGCGGGTGATGGGGTCCCACGCCATCTCGACCAGACCGTCACCCATGTCCGTCCCTTCCTTCCCAGGGGGGCTCGTAGCCCGTGGTCAGCTCGTGGCCCCTGCGGCGCCACTCCGGTTCCTTCTCGACGTCGTGCAGGGTCAGGCCGCGGAGGGTGCGGATGAGGATCCCGTACAGCCCCTCGTCCGTTGCCGGGGTGTGCAGGCCGGACGGCTGGTCCATGAAGGGCATGAACCGGTCGGGGAAGCCGGGCATGGTGCACGCGATGCAGATGCCCCCGACATTGGGGCAGCCGCCGACTCCGTTGATCCAGCCGCGTCTGGGCACGTTGCACTTCACCGCGGGGCCCCAGCAGCCGATCTTGACCAGGCATCTGTCCTGACCGAACGCGGCACTGAAGTCACCCTGCTCGTAGTAGCCGGCCAGACTGCAGCCCTCGTGCACGGTCCGGTCGAACAGCCAGGTGGGACGGAGGTTCTCGTCCAGCGGGATCACGGGGGCCTGGCCGGCGATCTGGTAGAGCAGATGGACGATGGTCTCGGAGAGGTTGTCGGGCTGGACCGGGCAGCCCGGCACGCACACGATCGGGACGTCCGCCTTCGACCGCCACTCCCAGCCCAGATAGTCGGGCACCCCCATGGCGCCGGTCGGATTGCCGGCCATCGCGTGGACGCCGCCGTACGCGGCGCAGGTACCCGCCGCGAGCACCACGGTGGCCTTGGGCGCCAGCCGGTCCAGCCACTCGCACACGGTGATGGGCTGGCCTGTCGCCGGGTCGATGCCGAACCCGCTCCAGTACCCCTCCCGCTTGATCGCCTCGTTCGGTACGGAGCCCTCGACGACCAGGATGAACGGCTCCAGCTCGCCGCGGCCGGCCCGGTGGAACCAGTCGATGAAGGCGTCGGCACCGCCGTCCGGTCCGCACTCGTAGTCCAGCAGCGGCCAGTGCAGGGCGACCTTCGGCAGTCCCGGCAGGGCACCCAGCGCGATCTCCTCGATGCTCGGCTGGGTGGCCGCCGTGAGCGCGACCGAGTCGCCGTCGCAGCTGAGCCCGGCGTTGATCCACAGCAGGTGGACCACGAGGTCGTCGGTGTCCGGGGATTCCCCGGCGGTCGCGGCAGGACGGCTCATCGTGCGTCACCGCACGCCGGCCGTGCCGCGCGCAGCCTCAGCTGAGTCAGCTCCCACAGGGTGTGGTACACGGTCGTCTGCGCCTCCTGGATGCGGTGGACCGAAGCGGACGGGACGACGAAGAGATGGTCGAGGGCGTCGAGTTCGGCCAGCAGTCCGCCGTGGTGGCCCGCCATGCCGACGGTGAGCAGGCCGCGCCCGGCCGCCACCTTCAGGGCCGCCGCCACGTTCGGGGAACCCCCGCTGGTCGACAGCCCCACGGCGATGTCTCCCGGCCGTCCCAGGGCCGCCAGCTGGCGCGCGAAGACGGCCTCGAAACCGACGTCGTTGGACAGCGCGGTCACGACGGCCGCGTCGCTGGTCAGTGACAGCGCGGGCAGGACCCGGAAGCCGGCCGGCGGATGCAGGAACACGGTGGCGAGGCCCTGGGCGTCGGTACTGCTTCCGCCGTTGCCGAAGACGAACAGACGTCCCCCGGCCGCGAGCCGCTCCGCCATGGCTTCGGCGCACGCGGCGATCCGCGGCGCACAGCCGCGCGCGATCTCCCGCCGGAGTGCGGTGATCTCGGCGGCCTTGTCCCGGACGGCACCGGCCGCCTCGGCGACCACGGTGTCGGCATCGGCCTGCCGCTCGTAGAGGAACGGATACAACTCCCGCATTCCGTCGTGCATGTCACTCATCCGTGTCTCGCGCCCTTGTGTGCCCCGTCCCCGTGTCTGCCGTCTCCGTGTCTGCCGTCTCCGTGTCTCCCGGCGCGGCATCCGGCACGGCCGCGATGGCCTCTCCGGCGTGGACGAGAACGGTCGTCCCGACCGGCGCCACGACAAGCGCCACGCTGATCTCCTCCGGTTCCTCGGCCGACCCCTCGGCGGCGGCCAACGCCATGTCGCCGGGCAACGACCTCACGACCCGCAGCAAGCGCGCTTCGTCCGAGCAGGTGACGCAGACGTCCTCGGGGCATTCCGGTCGGTCCCGGCCGTCCCATGACCTCATGCGACCGGCTCCGGCCCGTACTGTTCGAGGAAAACCTGTACCAGTTCCCACAGCATGTGGTAGGTGGTCATGTGTATCTCCTTGACCACCAGGGGATCGGTGGCCGGCACCACCAGCAGATGGTCGGCTGCGGGAGCCTCCTCCGTCAGGCCACCGCTGAGGACGACGGTGAGCAGGCCGAGTTGCCGGGCCGCCGCCAGGCCGCGGTGTACGTTCCGGCAGCGGCCGTCCGGCGAGACCCCGAGCGCGATGTCCTCGCTGTCGGCGAACGCCCGCAGCTGGTGCTCGAAGACCCCGGCGAACCCCTCCCGCGCGCCGACTCCGCTCATGGTCGCCGAGTCATTGCCGAGCGCCACGGCCGGCAGGGCCCGTTTCCCCACCATGACGGGGTGCATGAACTCGACCGCCAGGTGGCTCGCGTCGGCCGCCGACTCGCCGTTGCCGAACACGATCAGCTTGCCGCCGCACCGGAATCGGGCGGCCATGTCGCGGCAGACGGCGGCCACCTGCCCGGCGGTGTCCGCCAGGTGCCGCACGGCCGCCTCGCGGCGGGCGAAGGCGCGGTGCACGGCCGCCTCGCCGGCCGGGGAGGAACTCATGGGCGTGCTCCCTTGCACGGGGTCCCGGGCGTCATCGCTCACTTCCTCACATGGAGGACGATGACGCACGTGTCGTCCTCCGGATTGGTGTCCAGCGTGGACAGCAGGGTCTGGAGATGCTCCTCGGGTCCGCCGCGGGCGCCTTGCCGGGCGGCGTCCAGGAGCAGGGCCGAGCGCTCGTCGCGCCGGTCGTCGCGGCGTTCGACCAGGCCGTCGGTGTAGAGGATGACCCGGTCGCCGGGCTGAAGCCGGACGGTCTCGAGACGGTATCCGGGATCCAAGGTGGCACCCAGTGAGATCCCGTCGGCGTTGTGCAGCTCACGAGCCTGTCCCGCCCGGACAAGGACGGGAGGGGGGTGGCCTCCCCGGGCCCAGGCCAGGGTGCGGTCGTGCGGGTGGAAGTGCCCGACGATCGCGGTGGCCATCACGGTCTCCTCGTGGCTGTGACAGGCGACGAGATTGAGGCAGTCGAGGATGCGGGCCGCGTCGGCGCCCGTATGCGCGATGCCCAGCAGGGCATGGCGCAGCTGCGCCATGCCCGCCGCCGCGAGCAGGCCGTGCCCGCTGACGTCCCCGATGGCGATCAGTACCCGGCCGTCGGGAAGCGGAGTCGCTTCGAACCAGTCGCCGCCGATGCGCGCACTGTCCTCCGCCGGCTGGTAGCGCAGCGCCATCGACAGGCCGGGGAGCGTGTTGTGCTGCCGTGGCAGCAGCGCCAGTTGCAGCTCCTCGGCCATGCGCAGCCGGTGACGTTCCGCCTCGCACCGCGAGGCTTCGAGCGCCGCCTCCATCCGTCGGGCGGCGGAGACGTCCTGGACGACTCCGTGCACCGCGATCAGGTTTCCGAGACTGTCCCGGACCAGTTCGGCGGTGACGCGCACATGGCGTGGGGGGTCGGCATGGCGCGTGCGGACCTCGAACGTCACCGGTTCACGCTGTTCGCAGAGTGTCTGTACGGCCCGGGTGAGGACCGGGAGGTCGTTCTCCCCAATGTGCTGGGAGAGCCGGTCCAGGGAGAGCGGGCCCAGCGCCGGATCCAGGTCGAAGATGTCGTACATGCGCCGTGACCACGTGATCTCGCCGGTGATCAGGTTCCACTCGGCCCACGCGAGGTCCACCAGCCGCTCGGCGTCGTCGATCCGGGCCGCCATCCGTGCCTGTTCGTCGTGGAACTGCCAGCTGACCAGCAGCCCGCCGCCGATCCGTTGAGCCCGCACGCTCAGCACGGCGGGGTATCGCACTCCGCGGAACGGCTCCTCGCAGGAGAAGGGGTCGCGGTGCAGGGGCCTGCCGGTCTCCAGCACCTTCACGTAGGCGTCGAAGATTCCGGCGTGGGCCAGGCCGGGAAGTGCCTCCAGGAGCCGGCCGCCGGTGATCTGGCCGGGCGTTCGCCCCAGGAGGTCCGTGGCGTGCCCGTTGCAGCGGTCGATGTTGAATGCGACGACCCGGCCACGGGCGTCCCGGACCGGGAAGAGCAGTGCGGCGGGGATGGGGATGACATCGAGGACCGCGGCGAGCCACGGCGCACGCAGGTTCTCCTCGGGCAGCCCCCGGTCGGCCAGGCCGCACAGCCTCCGTCCGGCGGAGCCCGTCAGTTCCTCCGTGCGTTGCCGGACCGCCTGTTCCAGCGGCGGGCCGGCCGGCCAGACAACGATCACCACACACAGGAGACGCTCCCCCGGAGAGCGACCGTGCCGGCCGTCGGCCCGGCCACCGTACGGGCTCGACGGGCCGCTCCTGGACGAGACCCACGCCAGGATCCGGTCGCCACTGTCGTCGTCGATCCACAGCAGCTGGTCCTCCGGGGCCGTCCGGGCGAGGGGGAGCACACACCGCAGGGGGATCCGCGACCGGGTGTCGGCCTCCCGTGCCGATGTGCCGGCGACACCGCTCATGCGCAGTTCCCCCTGCCGGTCGATGGCCGCCAGCAGCACCGCCGAGGCGCCGTGCGGCCCGACCTGATCGTGCAGCAGTCGCGCCAGTCCGACGGGACTCGGCGCACGGCTCACCGCCGCGAGGCTCTCGCGGCCGTCCGGGCCGTCGCCCGCGGCCGTCCGCCGGCCTCCGCCGGCACCGTCCTGCGCCACCGGGCGGCCCGCGGCCGCCGGCTGCGGGCCGCCGCCGGAGGAACCCGGGTGCGACGGTGCGACGGGCTCTTCGAGCAGTCGCCGCGTGTACGTGCGCGCCGCCTCCTCATCACACCCGAGGCATTCCGTGAACAGCTCCGCGACCCGGTTCAGACGGTCCATGCGTGACGACGCGGTCCATGGCTGTGGACCGACTGCCTCCCGCGGTGCCGAACCATGCCGCTTCCCCATTTCGCTCACAGGTTCCATCGCCCGGGTCTAGGGTGTGCCTTCCACGCTCACGGAGATCGCGTGCCATCGGTGTTACCGGGAGCGCTCAACCTGTGTTGTCTACTGGCATCGGCGCGGCCACGGCCTGTGATGACGGCTATTGTCCGGAGCAGCCTGGAGAGTGGCGTCACAGGGACATCCGTTACGCCATTTATGGCGGTTCCTGATCGGCCCTGGAAACAGTGGTTACGTCCGGCAGAACGGGCCGGGGCGATGAGCCCGGGTACTGCACGTCTGCGAGCTGAGGGGGCGGGCTGTCCACGACGACCGCGGTCCTGGCCCCGGTCGGGGTGCAGCGGGGCTTGACCTCGGCGTCGTCGGCTCACTTGCCCGAGCCCGGACCTCTGTCCCCCGCGTGGGGCGTCACCCGGCGGAACCTCGGCGAGGCCTACCGCGCGCACCCGGGGGGACGGCGCGACAACCTCGAACGTGCCGTCGCCGCCTACGTTGGCCGCCCAGCCCGGACTGTGGGCCATGACCCAGTACAGCCTCGCAGCGGCCTGTCCCGCCCGCCCGGAAGGTGGTCGGCGACCGGATCGGGCGAGGCCAGGGCGGCCCGAGCGGGCTTGATGCGGACGCCCACCTCCGCAGGCAGGCCGGACCCCGGCGGCCAACGCGGCCCGCGCCGCGACCGCCTACCAGCGCTGCCTGGCGGCCCTGGACGCGACGGATCCCCCGGCGACGCGGGCGGAGCTGCTCCGTGGCCTCGGCGACGCCCACCGCATGGCCGGTGCGGACTGCGCCCCCGCGCCGTCGAGGCGTACCGCGCCGCCGTGGAAGCCCGCCCTGAGGGCTCCCGGTCCCCGGCAGGCACTCGGCATCACCGAGACGCTGACTGTGTTCCATGCGCTGCACGGCTCGCCGAGCAGGCCGCTCGGTGCGCTCGACGGCTCAGGCTGGGCCGTCCCACCCCGTCCAACGCACCGGAACAGCCGCCCCCGGGCTCCCGTGGTGTCATGGATGATCCGTGCTCCGGTGCTCGACGATCACCGGTGCCCGATCTGGATGGACGTCGATGCGGGCCACGGCTCGCGCCCGGACGCCCGGGGGGACGCGCAGGACCCAACGCCCGCAGATCACGGCGACAGCTGTGACCATTTCGAGTTGGGCGAAGGTGTTCCCCATGCACTGATGGGGGCCGGCGGCGTAGGGGACGAAGGCCCTGGGGAACTTCAGCGCGGTGCCGTCGGGGGCCCAACGGTCGGGATCGAAGCGATGCGGGTCACGGAACCAGCGGGGATCGTGGTGCAGGAGATGGGGACTGTAGATGATCTCCGTCCCCGCCGGCAGGTCGACGTCCCCCAACCGGACCTGCCGGATGCTTCTGCGCATGAACAGCCAGGCCGCGGAGAACCGCAGCGCCTCGTTCACGATGCGCCGGGTGTAGACGAGCCGGGGCAGCTGATCGTAGCCGGGCGGTCGGCCGGACAGGACCTGATCGAGCTCGCCGTGGAGGCGTCGCTGTACGGGCGGACGGGCGGCGATCTCGTAGAACGCCCAGGCAAGGGCGGCTCCCACCGTCTCCACCGCGGCGGAGATGAGGGTGACCACCTGGTCGTACACCTCGTCGTCGGTCAACCCCGCGCCGGTGTCGTCCCGGCTCGCCAGCAGCATCGACATGAGGTCGCCGTGATCCGTGCCGCTGCGCCGGTAGGCGGCGATGGACGTCCCGATCGCCGTACGCAGCTCCGCCACCGCCCGCTCGAAGCGGCGGTTGCCGGGCGTGGGCACGGCTGCCCACCAGTCGGGGAGCGAAGTGCGCCGGATCACGCCGTTGGTCAGGACGGGAAGCACACGGCGCATCACGTCGCCGACGTGGGTGCCCAGCGCGGGGGAGAACAGTGCCCGGGTCGCGATGGACATGGACAGTTCGTCCATCGCGTGGTTCATGTCCACGACCTGGCCCGGCCGCCAACGCAGTGCGGTGGCCCGCGCCTGGTCCCTCATCACCGCGGAGTAGGCCGGCAGCCGGTCGCGGTGGAAGGACGGCTGCACCATGCGGCGCTGACGCCGGTGCGCGTTCCCCGAGGACGTGCCCAGGCCCGATCCCAGGAAGCGGGACGCCTTCTCGAAGAGCCAACCGCGTTCGAAGTCACGCGCGTTCGTGACCAGCACCCGGTGGGTGAGTTCGGGAGTGGTGGTGACGTACGCGGGCCGTGGCCCGAGTTTGATGCGGACGAGGTCGCCGTGGGCGGGGAGCGAGGAGATGAAGGCGAGCGGGCGGCGAGCGATCATCATCCCGTGACCGAGGAGCGGAAGAGCGCCGGGAGCTTCGGGGATCTGTGAGAGCGGCGTCATGCGTGCCTCCAACGGAGCGGTCAGCAGGGATGGACGATCATCGGTAGGTGGCACGGCCTGCTCGTGCCGGCCATGACCTCCCGGATCCGATGGCCCGGCACCGGGGTGAAGCTGAATCGGTTGAGGAGCGTGGCCAAGGTGATGGTCATGCTGGACCAGGCGAAACTCTCGCCGAGACAGCCGTGCCGGCCCACGCCGAACGGAAGGTAGGTCTCCGGGTCGATGTGCGGGGCCCGGTCGGGAGCCCAGCGGTCGGGGTCGAAGTCGGCCGGAGCGGCGTAGTGACGCCGGTCGCGGTGCAGGGCGTGAGGGCTGATGAAGAACTGCGTGCCACGCGGATAGTGCCGGCCGTCCACTTCCACGTCCTGGAGCGCCCTGCGAGGCAGCAGTGCCAGGGGATGCAGCCGCAGTACTTCGTGCAGGACCTGGCGAAGGCGGGCGAGCCGGGGCAGGTCCCCATGGCGAGCAGCAGCCCGCTCACCGAGGCAGTCCCGCACCTCGCGGCGTACCCGCTCTTCGACGGCCCGGTGGTTCCCCAGATAGTGGAAGGCCCACGACAGTGCGGTGGCCGTGCTCTCGGACGCGGCGACCATGAAGGTGACCGCCTCGTCGTAGACCTGCTCACGTGGCATGGCCCGTCCGCTGTCCGCGTCGCGTGCGGCGAGCAGCATGGACAGCAGATCCCCCTGGTCGCCGCCTACGGCGCGGTAGTCGTCGATGACGCTCAGGACTGCCCTGAGCATCCGCTGCCGCGCCCGGGCGAAACGGCGGTTCCCCGGCGTGGGGAGCTTCTCGAGAAGGGGCACCGGAGACAGTGCCCGGGCGGTGATGGTCGACAGGAAGACGGGGAGCGAGTGCTGGATCTCCGTGACCGCGTGATCCGCTAGGCGCGAGGAGAACAGTGTCCGGGCCGCGGTGGTGATGGTCAGACGGTGCATCTCCGCGTCCATCCGCAGGTGCCGGCCCGGCTGCCATGCCTGGGAGAGTTCTTCGGCCAGAGCCGTCATCACCTCGGCGTACAAGGGGATGCGGGTGCTCTGGAACGCCGGGTGGATCAGGCGCCGCTGCTGTCGATGGAACTCCCCGCTGGAGGTGACGACACCATTGCCCAGCACTGCGGAAGCCTTCTCGAAGAGCGAGCCCTTGTCGTAGTGCGCGGCGTCGGACACCAGGATCTGCCGGATGACGCGTGGGGAGTTGATCACATAGACGGGGCGTGGGCCGACGCCGATCTCCACCACGTCACCCCAGGCGCGTGCCCGCAGCAGGAGGCCGAAGGGATCACGCCGCAGGGCCAGTGCGTGCCCCAGCCCGGGTACTCCCCCTGGCAGCCGGGGAATCGCGGTGCCGCTCATCGGTTCTCCGTCCGCCGAGAACGGATGACCGTGCGGTCCGGCCGTAGTTCCACGTATCCGGATTTGAGGCCGTTCCAGATGTAGCCCTCACCGTGGTAGCGCGGGGTGAGGTAGTTCCAGTGCTGGTTTCCGCTGATGATGTGGCCGAGCCTGTCCAAGTAAGGTTCCAGTTCCGGTAATGCGGAGAGGAGACGGTCACGCTCGGCCAGGAACTGCTGTTCCTTCTCGTCGATCAGGGCGCATGCCTCGTCCACGGCTTCCTGGAGCCCGGTCCCCTTGTGCAGGGCCCAGGCCACGACCCCGTTGACGCAGTCACCGCTGCACAGTTCCTTGCGGACGGAGAAGACGTCATTGGTCAGAGTGACGTGGTCATTGACCAGGTTGGCGGCCGTCCGTGTGGCGTGGAACGCCTTCTCCGTGACGTTCATGCCACGCTCCACCTGGGCCAGCGCCATGAAGACGGGCATGCCGATGGTCTCCCTGCGCATGCACAGGTAGGTGTCCCAGCCCTGCCAGCGCAGCGCTCCCACTCCCCTGCGGTACGGGAGTTCCTTGAGGCAGCCGAGGAAGAACTCCCTCAGCGCCAGCTCCAGGCGCCGCGCCGCCATGGGCGAGGCCTCATGCGCCGAGCGCTTCCACAGGTCCTCTATCGCCTGGGCGAGCCATCCCTCCGCGGAGACGAACCGCCCCGGCGGAGCGGGCACCACGAAGGCCTGCGCCAGAGTCGATCGGCGGGACAGGTCGTCGTACAGGAACAGAGTGCACGTCCACTCCGCGGCAAGCAGCGCGGTTGTGAAATCCCAGTCCGCCGCTATGTACTCGCTCCACTCCATCGTGGCATCGAGGTAACGCTCTGCCGTCTTCTCGTCACCGAAGTGCAGGAAATCACGCGACCAATCCCATGTCATGGCTTCGAGTCGCGGTTTGTCCTGGTGAATACGGACAGGAATGCGCATGGGGAGCGGCGGCAGGTAGAACGACCCCATCCTCTGCAGGAGTCGTGACACATCACACGCTGCCGACTTCACTTCGTCAGGCACCTCACACCACCTTTCTCGTTCTTTGGTCGGGTTGCGGCCGCGGAGCGGCATACCTTCCCGGGCCCTGGCCGCACTGACCGCGCCGCGGCCGACGCCCACGCCTTCCTGCTGAACGGGAACCTCCCTTCGCGGCTACGGCTGCATCGGGGATGAGGCCGAGAGTTTCGTCGAGCAGAGGACACACCGGATTCCGTGACGATCTCGATCACTTGCCTCGCGTGCGGAAACATCCGGCCCATTCCGTTGCCACACGGCACACCGAGGTCGGCTTCGCGGCATTCGGCGGGTCCGTCGACCACGCGGCTCACGCCCACGATCCGGAGGGAGTGAGGGAAGCTGCCGAAGGCCTACGGGAGACCGCACCAGCACGGCGAGACCCGCATCGCCTGGGCCACCACCGCCCTGATGCTCCGGCAGCTGACCGGACCGGTCGGACGACGGCCCGTGCGACCGCGACAGGCGGCGGCCCCGGCAACCAGGACGGTGCGGATCCGGACCGGCCTACGGAATGTCCTCATGACGCCTCCCATGTCCCCGGGACCCAGACGGCGGTCGATGAGTCGCGCTCCGCCCAGGGCGATAACAGGGTGATGCGAACGCGGCATGCCGGGAAGGGAGCGAGCCTGTGCCGGTACAGGGCGCTCGACAACACCCGAACAGGAACACACGCTTCCATGTGATAGGGACGTGTCCCATGGGTTTGATGTGTCGAGTGGCAGCCTCCTCCTTGGGCTTGGCTCACTCCCGCGGACCACCCATCGCGGCCCGCTCTCGCTTCGACGGTCGGCCGCTGTCGATCCAGCGGATGCCCCGCGTTGAACGTCCCTGTCCGGGGCCGACATCACAGCAGGGCGTGGACGTGGTCGGGTAGGCGGGCGGGGTGTCGTCGCCGAGGTCGAGTCCGACACCGGCCGACACCGGGGCGGTCTCATGCCTTCTGCGTACGGCGATCTCGTGGTGTAGGTGCAGGGCGACGGCGTCACTCGAGCCGCCCAGCGTCCGGCGGGCGTCGCTGGCCTCCGTCGTGGCGAGCGTCGCGATCAGCGTCACCGGCGGCATCGTCCGCATCACCGGCTCCGGACAACGCTGACACGCCCGTCGCCCCGAGCGGTGACGAAGGAGCTTCATGCCGTGGGAAGGCGGCGTGCCGGACGGAGCCGGACAGAGCCGAACCGAGCTTCCCAATCTCAGAGCCCTCTGATGTCACGCCGCTAACGTCCAGTCCATGGTGCGCGACTACCTGATCATCGGGGCCGGACCGGCCGGACTTCAGCTCGCCGCTTCGCTGGAACGTGACGGACGGGACTACGTCGTCCTGGAGCGGGGAAGCGGACCCGGCACGTTCTTCACCAGGTACCCCAGACATCGGCAGCTCATCTCGATCAACAAGGTGAACACCGGGTACACCGACCCGGAACTCGACCTCCGGATGGACTGGAACTCGCTGCTCAGCGACGACCCGGAACTGCTGTTCACCAAGTACAGCGAGGAGTACTTCCCCCGCGCCGACGACCTCGTGCGCTATCTGGCCGACTTCGCGGACCGCACCGGCGTCCGCGTCGAGTACGGCACCGATGTCGTGCGGGTCTCCCGTGAGAACGGCGCGGACGGCGCGGACGGCGTCTTCACCGTCCTCGACGCCGCCGGACGGACGTGGCGGGCGCGGCGGCTCGTCGTGGCGACCGGCGTCTCCCGGCTCAACGAGCCGCCCATCCCCGGCATCGAACTCGCCGAGCGCTACGACGAGTTCGACACCGACCCGGTGTCCTTCACCAACCAGCGGGTGCTGATCATCGGCAAGGGCAACTCCGCGTTCGAGACGGCCGACGCCCTCATGGCGAAGGCCGCGGTCATCCACGTCGCCGGCCCGCACTCGCTCAGGATGGCCTGGAAGACCCACTTCGTGGGCCACCTGCGCGCGGTGAACAACAACTTCCTGGACAGCTACCAGCTCAAGTCCCAGAACGCCGTCCTGGACGGCACCGTGGAGAACATCGAGAGGACCGCCGACGGCGGGTTCCGGGTGGTCTTCCGCTACGCCCGGACCTCGGAACGCCTCCGCGAGCTGCGCTACGACCGGATCATCCTGTGCGCCGGCTTCCGCTTCGACGCGGACGTCTTCGACGGGACCTGCCGCCCCGCACTCGTCATCGACGACCGCTTCCCCGAGCAGACTTCCGCCTACGAGTCGGTGAACGTGCCGGGCCTGTACTTCGCCGGCACGCTGACCCAGCAGCGCGACTTCAAGAAGGGCACCAACGGCTTCATCCACGGCTTCCGTTACGGGGTGCGCGCCCTGCACCGCATCCTGGACGCCCGCTACCACGACGCGCCCTGGCCCGCCCGGCCACTGCCCGCGGCGCCCGAGGCGATCGCCGACGCCGTCGTCGCCCGCGTCAACCGCTCGTCCGGGCTCTGGCAGCAGTTCGGGGTCCTCGGTGACGTGGTCGGGGTGGCGGGCGACCAGGCCCTGTACCAGGAGGAGGTGCCGCTCGCGTACGCCACCGACGGTGGTCTCGGTCCCGCCGAGCACCGGTTCGTCGTCGACCTGGAGTACGGGCCCGACCACGACGGCGTCGACCCGTTCGACGTCACCGTCCCGCGCGTGACCGAGAACGACGTGGAGCACGCGAGCGACTCCAGCTACCTCCACCCCGTCGTCCGGTACTACCGCGACGGCGTCCTCGCCGGCACCCACCATCTGGCGGAGAACCTGGAGAACGAGTGGGACGTCCCGGCGGTCCACCAGCAGCCGCTCGCCGCGTTCGTGAAGGAGTGCCTTGGCTGAGGCAGGTGAGCGGGGTGAGCCGGGTGAGCAGTTCCCGGGCCTGGTACTCGAGCTCCTCCAAGCGGCGGGCGGCCGGACGGTGTTCGAGCACGGCGACCGGGTGGTGTCCGGAGCCCAGCTGCTCGGGGCGGTACGGCGGGTGACCGGCGCGCTGCGGGAGCACGGTGTCGGGCCCGGCGACGGGGTCGCCCTGCTGCTGGGCGTCAGCCCCGAGGCGTTCGCCGCCGTCCTCGCGGCCCATGTCGTGGGCGCCCGTGTCGTCGGCGTACGGCCGGGCCTGACCCGGGCCCAGCAGGCGCATCTCCTCGCGGACGTCGCCTTCGAGGTCACCGACCGGAGCGGCGAGCGGAGCACCGGGCGGCCGGGGACCGTCGTCCTCCGGCTCGACGACCTGCTGTCGGCGGCGGACGACGGAATACGGCCGCGGGTCACGGCACGGCCGGGGGACGTCGCCCGGCTCATCCACACCAGCGGCAGCACCGGCGTTCCCAAGGCGTGTGCCCAGACGTACGCGGCGATGACCGCGGGCTGGGCGCTCCGGCCGGATGCCTGGCCGCCCGCCATCCGTGAACTCGCCGCGCGCCTGGACCGGTTCCTGGTGTTCGGCACCCTGGCGAGTCAGGTGATGATGGAGTACGGGCTGCTCGCGCTCGCGGCGGGCGACACCCTGGTCACCGCCGACCCGCCGGACCTCCCCGGCAGCATCGTGCGGCACCGGGCGACGGCGTCCGTCATCACCGTGGCCCGGCTGACGAAACTCGTGGCGGGCCAACGGGAGTCACCCGTGGACCTCGGCACGCTGCGCGCGCTGATGGTGTCCGGGTCCCCGCTGCGGCCGGGGCGGCTGCGCGAGGCCGCCGAGGTGCTCGGCCCGGTCGTCTTCCACGGGTACGGCCAGACCGAGACCGGCATGATCTCCATGGCCACCCCCGAGGACGTGCCCGGTTCGCTGGGCGTGCCGCCGGTCGAGCTGGCGGTACGGGACGCCGACGGCCGCCCCGTACTGCCCGGCACCGACGGCGAGCTCTTCGTCCGCACCCCGGGGCAGAGCACCGGCTACTGGCAGGAACCGGCCCTGACCGCCGAGGTGTTCGTCGACGGCTGGGTGCGCACCCGCGACATCGGCCGGCTCGACGGCGAGGGCCGGCTGTGGCTCACGGGACGCGCCCGCGACGTGATCATCGTCAACGCCAACGTGTACTACGCAGGCCCCGTCGAGCGCCTGCTCGCCACCCACCCGTCGGTGGCCGAGGCGTACGTCGTCGCCGTCCCCGACGACAGCACCGGGGAGGCCGTGCACGCGTTCGTCGTGCCCGCCGCCGGTCGGGTCCCCTCCCTCGGTGAGCTGCGCAGGCTGGTGGCGGCGGACCTGGGCGAGGCGTGCGCGCCGACCCGTCTCACCCTCATCGAGGAGGTACCGCTCACGCCCGCGGGCAAGCCCGACAAGCGGCGGCTCGCCGCCGGGGCCTGATCCGGCCGGGCCAGCGATCAACCCACAACGGCGATCCACCCGAAACGGCGATCCGCCTGCAACGGCCCGGCCCCACCGTCATGCCGAACGTGACGGTGGGGCCGGGTCGCTCCGGGCCGTTCGGCGTCTCAGTGGCTCTCGACCGCGACGGCCGGGGCCGGGCGCGCACCGTCGCCCCGTGTCCCCGTCCGCGTCCGCTCCCGCCGGTCGATCCACGACAGCAGCGGTGTCGCCATGACGGTGGTGACGACGGCGACCACGACCAGGGCGCTGAACATCGCCTGGGTGACGATGCCCGCCGCCAGACCGAGATTGAGCGCGATCAGCTGCATCAGGCCCCGCGCGTTCATCAGCGCACCGACCCGCAGCGCCACCTGGTTCGGCTCGCCGGCGGCGCGGGCGGCGAGCCAGCAGGCGCCGAACTTCCCGGCGACCGCGAACAGCACGCACCCCGCGGTGAACAGCAGCACCGGTCCGGAACCCAGCAGGGTGAAGTCGGTGTTCAGCCCGGAGTAGGTGAAGAACAGCGGCAGGAACACCGTACCGACCGGCTTGAGCGTCTCCACCGTGCGGTCGAGCTGCTGCGAACGCGGGAAGACCAGTCCGAGGCAGAACGCGCCGAACACCGCGTACAGTCCGGTCTCGTCCGTGTACCAGGCCACCAGGAAGAGCGCGCCGACCAGCGTCAGCAGCAGGCTGTCCGGCGTGACCCGGTCGGCGAGCAGCGTGGTACGGCCGTGCAGGCGCACCACGCCCACCATGACCAGGACGAGTCCGAACCCGCCCGCGACGGCCAGGGACACCAGCCCGGCACTGCCGCCGGCGATGCTGAACACCCCGGCGAGCAGGATCCACGCGACCGCGTCGTCGACGGAGCCGGCGCCGAGCGCGAGCGACCCGTACCGGGTGCCCGTCAGGCCCCGTTCGGCGATGATGCGGGCCAGCATGGGGAACGCCGTCACCGCCAGCGCGACCCCGACGAACAGGGCCGACACCAGCAGGGGCACGTCCTCGGCCAGGGCGCCGGTCCGCTCGCCGACGGCGTAGATCAGCAGCACGCCGAGCAGCACCGGTACGACCACGCCCGCGGCGGAGACCAGCCCGGCGGGCCGGGCGACCCCGCGCAGCCGGTCCACTCGGAAGTCCCAGCCGACGCGGAACATGAACGCGACGAGACCGATCTGCCCCACCACGTAGAGGACCGGCCGCAGTTCCTGCGGGAAGAGGCCCGACTCGACGCCGGGCAGCAGGGCGCCGAGCACCGACGGGCCCAGCACCACACCGGCGATCATCTCGCCGACGACGGGCGGCTGCCCGACCGTCTGCAGCAGTCGGCTGACGGCCCGGCAGACGACCAGGATGACCACGACGGCGAGGAAGAACTTGGGGGCGAGTTCCGCGGGGGTCATCCTCTGTTCCCTCCCTGGTGGGCGACCGGGCAGCGGCCGGCCGGAGACTCCTCGAAATAACGTTCCGCCAGCCGCTGCCGACGGGCGTGCAGCACCATGACCGTGCCGAGCACCAACTGCCGTACGCTCCGCGTGACGTCCTCCACCCCGTCCCGCACCCGCACGAACCGCCGCAGCGCCTCCGTCCGGCGCGGCTGGGGTGACAGGCCGCGCGGGATCAGCAGACAGGGCGCGCGGTGCGGGTTGGACCGGGTGTGCGAGGCCGTGGAGTCCAGCCGGAAGCGGCGCAGCACCTCCCGGACCGCGGCCCGCAGCACGAGCGGGGAGAGCCGCCACGCCGGGCAGGGGCGGTTCGCGGCCACGCCGAACGGGATGAAGTGGGCGTCCTTCGCAGACAGGGTGTCCCAGCGGTCCGGGTCGAACGCGTCGGGCCGGTCGTATCCCGTGGCGTGGTAGCCGGGGTAGCTGAAGCACACCACGGAGCCCGCCGGCAGCGTGGTGTGCTCGTCGAGCGGTATCGCGTCCGTGGTGATGCGGTGCGCGATGCCGAACAGCGGGTACAGCCGCATCGTCTCGTCGAGCACGTGCGTGAGGTACCGGTCGTCGTCGGGGTGCGCCCACACACGCTGCTGCACCTCGGGGTGGCGGGCCAGGGCGAGCAGGACGTGCGCGGTGGCCTCGGAGAGCTGTACGACGGCCGTGTTGAACATCGTCCCTTGCAGGTAGTGCACCTGCTCCTGCGGTGACAGCGAGGCCGGCAGCTCGTGGGGCACGTCACCGGCGGCGACCCGCTCGCGCAGGTACGCCGTCAGCCGGGCCCGGCGCCCGGGGTGCCGCAGTCCGGTGCACTTCAGGGCGTTGATCACGTCGTCGGCGTGCGCGGTGATCAGTTCCCGGGCGCGCGGCGGGCACGGCTCCCTGAACACCATCTCGTAGCAGAACTCGGCCCAGGCGGGCATCACCAGGTCCCGCAGCCGGACGAGGCTGATCCGGGTGTCCGGCACCGTGTCGAGCACCCGGGCGACAGCGCGGCCGGCCGCCGCCGCGAGCTCCGCCGAACTCCCGGCGAGCATGCGCCGCGTCGCCGCCGCCACGTCCTCGTAGCGCTCGCCGGGCTCCAGGTGCTCCTGATGGACTTCCGGCCCCGGCGACAGCCAGTACCAGAACAGGTCGGACAGCCCCGCCCCCGCGCTCCGCCCGTTCGCGGCCGGGTGCGCGTACACGCGCTCGAAGACATCCGGCCCGTGCGCGGCGTCGGGCAGGGTCACCGTCCGGTCGCCGTTGACCTTCTCGAAGATGCGCCCGCGCAGTGCGACGACACCGCGCGGCAGCCACCACGTGTCCGCCGTGGCCGGCTTCGTTCCGCTCCTCACCACGTCTCGCTCCTCACCACGTCTCCCCCTTCCGGACGACCATGTCCCTCGCCAGATCCGTGTTCCGGCGCCCTCCGCACAGCGCGAGCGTGTGGTCGTACTCGTCGCACAGGGTCCTCAGGACGGCCCGGACCCCGGCCTCTCCCTCGGCGGCCAGGCCCCACACCGCCGGGCGTCCGACACCGACGGCCGCCGCGCCGAGCGCCAGCGCGACGGCGACGTCGCTGCCCCGGCGTATCCCGCCGTCCAGCAGCACCGGCACCCGGCCCGCGACGGCGCGGGCGACCGCGGGCAGGCAGTCCACGGCGGCCGGTACGGCGTCGCTCTGGCGGCCCCCGTGGTTGGACACGATCACCCCGGCCGCGCCGTGCTCGACGGCCACCGTCGCGTCCGCCGGGTGCAGCACCCCCTTGACCAGTACGGGCAGTGAGGTCATGTGCAGCAGTTCGCCGAGGTCCCGCCAGGAGAGCGACGGGGACATGGGGATGTCGGTGAGACCGTCCGGCGGGGCGCCGGGCAGGCCGCGCATGTTCTCCGCGGCGTAGCCGGGCGGCAGGTCGGTGAACCCGTTGCGCAGGTCCCTGGTGTGCCGGCCGAACACCGGCGAGTCGACGGTGACCACCAGCGCCGTGCAGCCCGCCCGCTCGGCGCGCCGCACGAGCGCCTCGGTGACCTCCCGCCGGGGGTGCAGGTACAGCTGGAACCACACGGCCGGGTCGGCGGCCGCCTCGCGGGCCGCCGCGACGACGTCGGCGACCGCCGTGGTCGCGGCCGTCCCCGTCACCAGGACAGCGCCCTCGGCCGCGGCGGCCCGGGCCGTGGCCCGCTCGCCGCCGGGATGCAGCAGCCGGTGGAACGCGGTCGGCGCGACGACCACCGGCGCCGCCCGCCGGGCACCCGGCAGGTCGACGGCGGTGTCCCGGACCTCGCTGCCGCACAGCACCCTCGGCAGGAGGGCGTACCGGTCGAAGGCCCCCTCGTTCCCGGCGACGACGCGTTCCTCGCCCGCCCCGCCCGCCACGTAGTCGTAGTGGACGGGGTCCAGCGTCTTGCGTGCCGCGTCGTACAGGGCGCGCAGCATCACGGGGCCACCGGAGCCACCGGGGCCACCGGGGCGGCCGGGGCGGCCGGGTTGAGGTGGTCGGTGAGGAAGGCGCGCAGCGGGGCGCGGTGGACCTCCTCGCTGTCCCACTCGTTCTCCAGGTTCTCCGTGAGGTGGTGCTCGGAGACGAACTCGCCGCCCCGGTACCAGCGGACGACCGGGTGCAGATAGCGGCCGTCGAGACCCTGCACGTCCTGCTGGGACTTGCGGCCCGCGGTTACGTCGAAGGGGTCCACCCGGTCGTGGTCCGCCCCGTACTCCAGGGTGATCACCGCGTGGGCGGCCACCTCCCCGAAGTCACCGGCGCGCACGGCGTCCGGCACATGGCGGACGGGCACCTCCTCGGCGTAGCGCATCGTGCCGTCCGGGGCGACGAGCAGGACGTCGCCGAGGACGGCGAACTGCTGCCACAGCGCGGAGGACCGGTTGACCCGGGTGACGACCGCGTCGACGGCCCGCTCCACGGCGTCCCCGAGCTCCGCGGCCGGCCAGTCCTCGCCGTGATGGCGCTTGCGCAGCGCCCGGTGCAGTGCGCGGACCATGTAGCGGAAGCCGTGGATGAAGCCGGTCGTGGACTTCTTGAAGTCGGGTCCCTGGGTGATCGTCCCGGCGAAGTACAGGCCGGGCACGTTGACCGACTCGCCGACGGGTGTGAGGGCCGGGAAACGGCCGTCGACGATCAGATCCGGTACGCAGCTGTCGTCGAAGACCGAGGTGTCGAACCGGAAACCGGTCGCGACGATCACCCGGTCGTAGCGGATGTCCTTGACCACCTCGTCGACCCGCTCGAAGGCGACCGGCACGGAGAAGCCGCCGTCCGCGTCCCGGCGGATCTCCAGCACCCGCCCGTCGAGGAGCGCGTTCTGCGACTTCAGCTGGTAGCTGTCCAGGAAGTTGTTGTTCACCGCGCGCAGATGCCCGACGTAGTGGGACTGCCACGCCAGCCGCAGCGAGCCCGAGCCGACGACGTGGATGACCGACGCGGTCTCCATCAGGCTGTCGGCCGTCTCGAAGGCTGAGTTGCCCCGCCCGATGATCAGCACCCGCTGACCGGTGAAGGACTCCGGGTCGGGGTCGAACGTGTCGTAGCGTTCGGCGAGTTCGATGCCCGGGACGGACGGCAGGTTGGGCAGGGACACCCCGGTGGCGATCACCAGACGCCGTGCCCGCCAGGTCTTCCCGGTGTGGTCGGTGACGGTGAATCCGTCACCGTCGCCGTCACCGTCGCGGGACACCTTCTCCACGGCGGTGTCGTACTCCACCCGCGCCCCGGTCCGGGTGGCGAAGTCCGACAGGTAGCGGACCATGTCGTCGGCCGGCGGGAAGTAGCGCGGGCTGTACCGGGTGAACAGCAGCTCGGGGTCGTCGCTCAGCAGGGAGTTCCAGTCCATCCGCAGCCGCAGCTCCGGATCGTCGTACCCGGTGTGCACCTTGTTGATCGAGATGAGTGTGCGGTGCCGGGGGAACCGGGTGAAGAAGGTGCCCGGTCCGCTGCCGCGCTCCAGTACGACGTAGTCCGCACCGTCACGCTCCAGGAAGGCGGCGAGCTGTAGTCCCGCCGGTCCCGCTCCGATGATCAGGTAGTCGTGCGTCATGGCCCGGAAGCTATCCACCCGTTTTCAGAGCGCTCTGAGATTGCCTGTCTACGGTTCCGGTCGTGCTGACCACCACGGACACCGTCCAGCTCACCGCCCCACCGGACCCCGCCGCCCTCCGCCGCGCGGCGGCACCGCTCACCGTCACCGTGGACGACGAGGCCCGCGCGCGTATCGACCGCGGCCGGAGCTTCTTCCACGCCCTGCGGCACGGCGACGGCGGCGAGGAGCGCCGGATCTACGGCGCCGACACCGGCTTCGGCGCGCTCGTCGGCTACGCCGGCCGCAGCGACGAGGCCGACCAGTGCGACAACACCCTGGCCCACCTCGGCGCCGGCCAGGGCCCGGACCTGCCGCACGAGATCGTGCGCGGCGCGCTGCTGCTGCGCACCTGGTCCCTCGCCCAGGGGTACTCAGGGGTGTCCGCCGAGGTCGTCGAGCGGCTCGCCGCGATGTTCGCCACGACGTTCTCGCCCGCCGTCCCCCGCTACGGCTCCGTCGGTGCGAGCGGTGACCTGATCCCGCTCGCCTATGCCACCCAGGCGCTGCGCGGCCGGGGACACGCCTACCTGGACGGTGCCCGCAGGCCGGCCGCCGAGGCGCTGGCCGCCGCCGGGCTGCGCCCGCTCGCCCTGGACGGCCGGGACGCGCTCGCCCTCGTCAACGGCACCTCCGTCACCACCGCCGCCCTGGCCCTGGCCCACGACGCCGTCCGCGCCGCGCACCGCTCGCTCGCGGCGCTCACCTGCCTGCTGGCCGACCTCCTCGGCTGCGACCCCGGCTTCCTCGACGAGGACCTGCTGCGCGCCTACGGCCACCCCGGCGCCGTCGACGTCGGCGCGCGCATGCGGCACACGCTCACCGGCAGCACGCCCTCCGGCACCCGGCCGCTGCAGGAGCCGTACAGCATCCGCTGCGCCCCACAGCTGCTCGGCGCGGCGGAGGACGCCCTGCGCTACGTCGACGGCGTGGTCGCCGCGGACCTCGGCGGGGTCAGCGACAACCCGCTGTTCTTCCCCGAGGGCGCCGAGGACGCCGAGGGCGACGGCACGGGGAAGGTGGTGCACGGCGGCAACTTCTTCGGGCAGCCCGCCGCGTTCGCCGCCGACCTGCTCGCCACTGTCACCGCCCAGCTCGGCAACCTCGCCGAGCGCCAGCTCGACCTGCTGGTGGACCCGGCGCGCAACAGCGGACTGCCGCCGATGCTCGCCACCGCACCGGGCCTCCAGCACGGCCTGCAGGGCGTGCAGCTGGCCACCACCTCCTTCGTCGCGGAGATCCGCCGCGCCGCGGCCCCGGCCGGGATGCAGAGCCTGCCGACCAACCTGCACAACCAGGACGTCGTCCCGTTCGGCACCCAGGCGGCCCTGCGCTCCTACGACATGGCGGAGCTGCTCGGCCTGCTGTGCGGGTCGCTCGCGCTCGGCCTGCGCCAGGCCGTCCACGTCGGAGCCCGCCACCCCACCGCGCCCCGGTGCGGCGAACTCCTCGACGCCCTCGCCGACACGGTCCCCCCGGTCGACCCGGACCGCCCCCTGGACGCGGACGTCCGTGCCGCGGCGCGTCTGCTCAGCACCCGTGCCCGGTCCTGACCGGACGACGAGCCGCGTGCGCCGTGGGAGGGGGGCCGTGCTCCGGGAGCCGGATGGTGAACCGGGCGCCGTGCCCCGGGCGGCCGGTGGCGGCGACCGTGCCGCCGTGGTGCGTGACCACCTCCCGCAGCAGCGCGAGGCCCAGTCCGTACCGGCCGCCGTCGCCGCCCCGGTGGAACCGGTCGAACAGCCGCTCCGCCTCGGCGGTTTCGAAACCGGGCCCGGTGTCCGTCACGGTCAGCTCGACCCTGCCACCGCCGACGCGCACGAGCGCCACCTCGATCCGCCCGCCCGGCGGGGTGTGGCCGATCGCGTTGGACAGCAGCTCGCCGACGGCGCGGCGCAGCGCGGACTCGACGCCGTCGACGAACAGCGGGTGCGGCGGACCGTCCACGGCGACAGTGAGGCGGCCGTCCCGCGTCCGGTCCGACTCCTCGGCGACCACCGACCGGGCCAGCGCCACCAGATCGACCGGCCGGTGTTCCGCCCGCCGCGCCGGGCCCGCCGTGAGGCTCGCGGACAGCAGCAGGTCGTCGAGCACCTCGCCGAGCCGGCCGACCGAACCGACCAGCCGGGCCAGACCGTCGCGGTGCGGGGCCGGCAAGTCTGCGGCGGCCGCCTGCCGCGACAGCACCTGCACCCGCGTGTACACCTGGGTGACCGGGGTGCGCAGTTCGTGACTGGCGTCCGTGACGAACCGGCGCTGCCGGCCGAGCGCCTCGGCCAGCGGGGCCACGGACAGGCGGCCGAGGACCACTCCGGTGACGGCCGCGGCGAGGAGACCGACCGCCTCCGCGACGCCCAGCGCGTACCACAGGTGGGTGCGGTCGGCCAGTTGGTAGCGCATGTCGAACACCGCTTGCACCACGTGCCCGTCCGCCCTGGCCTGCGTGCGCACCAGGTAGACCGTGTCGTCACGCCGTACGGTGCGCTCCACGGCGTCGTGGGTGCGGCGCACCTGGTCCAGGTCGGCGCGCACCGGGAACCCGGCCGGGCCGTTCCGGGGCGCCGTCACACCGGGCGCGTACAGCCAGGTGCATCCCGGCGGACTCGACAGGTCGCCGCGTGCAGCGCCGTAGCGCAGCTCCCGCCACACCTGCTCGTTCTGCGCCCGCGTCATCACCATGCTCGCGGTGCTTCCGACGATCACGACCAGCAGCGTGATGATCACGCCGGTGAGCACGGCGATCCGCAGCCGCGCCCGGTGCACCACCGCCCACTCCCCGTGGACCGACGCCCTCACAGCGCGCCCAGCCGGTAGCCGAGTCCGCGGACCGTGCGCACCACCCGCCGGCCGAGCTTGCGGCGCAGGTAGTAGACGTAGGTGTCGACGATGGACGACGCGGGCGCCTCCTGGAAGACCATCCGGCGCAGCTCCGCCCGCGGATACACGGTGTCGGGGCGCGAGGCGAGCACCCACAGCAGGGCGAACTCCCGCGCGGTGAGGGGGACCCGCTCGCCGTCGGCGAGCTCGACCTCCCGGTGACCGACGTACAGGTGCCCCGAGCCGATCCGCAGCACGTCGGTGCCGTCGAGCGCCCGTCTGCACAACGCCCTTAATCGGGCGCTGAGCTCGTCGATCTCGAACGGCTTGACCAGGTAGTCGTCGGCACCGGCGTCCAGGCCGTCGACCCGGTCGTGCACGGTGCCCATCGCGGTCAGCAGCAACACCGGCGTGCGCACCGCGCGGGACCGCAGCCGGGTCAGCAGGTCCAGTCCGTCCAGCACCGGCAGCCGCCGGTCGACGACGAGCACGTCGTACTGCCGGGTGAGGCCGAGGTGCAGACCGCGTTGGCCGTCGGTCGCGACGTCGACCGCGTACCCCTCGTCCCGCAGCATCCCGGAGAGCATGGTGACCAGTTCCTGGTCGTCCTCGACCAACAGCAGCCGCCACGGACTTCGCGCACCTTCACGTGACACCTTTGCACTCCCCTCGCCCCCCGCTGCCTGTCAACGCCCGCGCACGGCACAGGAGTTCCGCCATGAAGGGCGCGGCCGAACGAGGCTTCGATCGGCTTGATCACGTTAGCGTGGGCCTCCGCCGTAGCGACCTGGAAAGCGCCTCGACGATCGTCGGGGCGAGCACCACTCGGAGCCCGGAAGTCATGGGCCGCCGCCCCGCCCACGGTGCCGTCCCGCCCGCGGTACCGCCCCGCCCGCGATGCCGCCCCGAACCGGCGCGGCGCCCGGACCGCAAACCAAACGGACAACCGAGAACCGAACGCTCGCCTAGACTCGCTTGCCGGCGCCCGGCGGCTCGAAGGGACGACATCTCCATGCACATGTACGACAACCCTGTGATCAGCGGGTTCCACCCCGATCCGAGCGTGTGCCGGGTCGGTGACGACTACTACCTGGTGTGCTCCAGCTTCGAGTACTTCCCCGGGCTGCCGCTCTTCCACAGCAAGGACCTCGTGCACTGGGAGCAGATCGGCAACGTGCTCGACCGCCCCGGGCAACTGCCGCTGCCCCTCCCCGGCGCCAAGGCGTCCGGAGGCCTCTACGCCCCCACGATCCGCCATCACGACGGCCGCTACTGGGTCATCAACACCAATATCAATGGCGGCGGCAACTTCGTCGTCTCGGCCGAGCGGCCCGAGGGGCCGTGGAGCGACCCCGTGTGGATCGACCTGTCCGGGATCGACCCCGACCTGGCGTGGGAGGAGGACGGCACCTGCTGGTGCGCCTTCTCCGGCCCCGAAGGCGGCATCAACATGGCCCGGATCGACCCGGTCAAGGGCGAGGTACTGGAGGGGCCCTTCCCCACGTGGTCGGGCAGCGGCCTCAAGTACCCCGAAGCGCCGCACCTCTACCGCATCGGCGACTGGTGGTACCTGCTGATCGCGGAAGGCGGCACGGAACGCGGCCACAGCGTGTCCATGGCCCGCAGCCGCTCGCCGCGCGGCCCCTGGGAGGGCGCACCCGCCAACCCCCTGCTGTCCCACAGCGGTACCGCCCGCTCCATCCAGAACACCGGCCACGCCGACCTGGTCGAGGCTCCCGACGGCAGCTGGTGGATGGTACTGCTCGGCGTCCGCCCCCGCGGCTTCACGCCCGACGTGCACGTGCTCGGCCGCGAGACGTTCCTGACCCCCGTGGAGTGGGACGAGGACGGCTGGCCCGTCGTCGCGCCCGTTCCCGAGACCCACGCGGCCCCGGGCGGTGCCTGGCACCCCGTTGCGGCCCCGCCCGCCCGCGACGACTTCGACCGGCCCGCTCTCGCGCCGCACTGGATCTCACCGTTCGCCCGCCCGGAGAGCTCCTGGTCGCTCACCGAACGCCCTGGCCGGCTGGTCCTCAACGCCACCGGCCCCACCCTCGACCGCCCCGGATACACCTTCGTCGGCCGCCGCCAGCAGCACCACGACTGCCGCGTCACCGCCATGACCGACCCGGGCACGGGACGCGGTGGTCTGTGCGTACGCCTGGACGAGGCCCACCATTACGAGGTCGAGGCCGGAAACGGGGAGATCCGCGTCGCCGCCCGCATCGGACCACTGCGCCAGACCGTGGCCCGCCGGCCGGCCCCGGCCGGGCCGCTGCCCCTCACCGTGACGATCCGCACGTCAGCCCTCGTGCCCGCGTCACCCGCACTCACCGACGGCGGCACCACGGGCCCCGACACCATCGCCTTCTGGCTCGGCGATCCCGACGCTCCGGACGCCCGGCCGCTCGCCGAACTGGACGGACGCTACCTGTCCACCGAGGTCGCCTGCGGCTTCACCGGCCGAGTGATCGGCATGTACGCCACCGAGGGCGCGGTCGCCTTCGACTGGTTCGAGTACACCCCGACCCCCGCGCCGTCCGCGTGACGCCCGGCGTGCGGGCGGGTGCCACACCCTGCTGGGCACCCGTCCGCAGCCGACTGACCCGCCCCCGGCCGAGGTGCCTCCCCGACACCACGTCAGCGGCGTGGCCGTGCTCAGCCGCTGGGCCGACTAGGAGGAGAGGACCGTGGCGGATCTCGGCCTGTTGACCACGCCGACGTCCGCCGCCAACGACACCGACGTACCCGAACGGCTGCGTGATCTCATACCTCGGCCGTACGGCGAACAGCCGAACAGCCCGGTCCGGTTCTTCCGCAGGAACCGTCCACTCGCTTCGCCCGGCAGCCGACAGCCGCGGACCACTTCGAGGCGTTCCTCAACGGGATGGACTTCACTGACGGGGACGCGCAGCGGGCGATGCCGGCCGCACAGATCGCCGATGTCATCAAGACACAGGACCAGCACGAGACGGCCGAGGACATACCGCGCAGATTCATGCCTTCCGCGAGTACCAGGCCGGACGCCGGCGAGCCGTCGGCTTCCGCAGACGACACGACCGACGAGAGGCCCGGTTCCTGGCCTGACGAGGAGGAGAACAATGGACAGTGAGCCGGCTGCTCCGGCGGCGTCAGGAGCGACCACTTCGGTCTCGCCCGGTTGGGCACGGCATCACTCTCAGCCGTTGCTTCGACACACCCCATCCAGGCAGTTGCCGGCCCGGTGTCTCAGGTCACCAGGCCGTGCCGGTAGGCGTAGACGACGGCCTGGACGCGGTCGCGCAGGTCGAGCTTGGTGAGGATGCGTGACACGAAGGTCTTGACGGTCTCGTGGCTGATGACGAGCACCGCGGCGATCTCACTGTTGGACATTCCGTCCGCGATGAGGCGGAGCACCTCCAGTTCGCGGGGTGTCAGCGGGATGTCCTGCGCGCCGCGCTCGGCGGGCCGGATACGGGCGGCGTAACGGCCCACGAGCCGACGCGTCACCTCGGGATCCAGCAGCGCCGAGCCCATGGCCACGGTCCGGATCCCGTGCAGCAGCCGGTCCGGCGGCGCGTCCTTGAGCAGGAACCCGCTCGCTCCGGCCCGCAGCGCCTCGTAGACGTACTCGTCCAGGTTGAACGTGGTCACCACGAGCACCTTCACGGGGTGCTCGCCCCCGGCACCGGCCAGCAGCCGGGTGGCCTCGATGCCGTCGAGGACCGGCATGCGCACGTCCATCACCACGACGTCCGGGCGCAGTCGGCGGGCCAGCTCCACGGCGGTCCGCCCGTCTCCGCACTCGCCCGCCACCGCCAGGTCGGGCTGCGCGTCGATGATGGTCGACAGCCCGGTGCGGATCAGTGCCTGGTCGTCGCAGACCAGGACCCGGACGGGCGCGCTCATGCCGGGCTTCCCGCGGGTATCCGCGCCCGGACGAGAAAGCCGCCGCCGCTCCGGTGGCCCGCGCTGAAGTCGCCGCCCAGGACGTCGACCCGTCTCCGCAGGCCCTCCAGTCCCCGCCCGCTGCCACCGGGGGAACCGGCCCGCGAACCGGAACCGTCCGTGCCGACCTCCACGATGATCTCCCTTTCACCATGGCGCACCAGGACCGAGGTCCGGCTGCCGTGGTCGTATTTGAGCGCGTTGGTCAGGGCCTCCTGCACGACCCGGTAGGCCACGAGGTCGGCGCTGCCGGTCGAGGCCGGCGGTGTGCCCTCCTCGGTGAACTCCACCGGCTGTCCGGCCAGCCGCGTCTGCTCGACGAGCGTGAGCACCCGGCCGACGGGCGGTGTCCTGTCCTCGCCGCCGTGGCCGCTGCCATGGTCGGGGTTGAGCAGGTCGAGCAGGTGCCGCAGATCCGTGATGGCCCGCCGGCCGGTGTCACTGACGGCGCTCAGGCTCTGGTCGAGGCGGTCGGGCGAGGCGGTCAGGTACCGGGCCGCCTCGGCCTGCACGACCATCGCCGTCACATGATGGGTCACGACGTCGTGGAGCTCGCGGGCGATCCGGGTGCGCTCGGCGGCGCGGGCGTCCTCGGCGACGCGGCTGCGGCGTTCGGCCTCCGCGACCCGGGCGGAGCGCATCCACACGCCGACGCCCCACGCGAGGGCCATCACCAGGTAGAACGTCACGAACTCGGCCACCGGTTTGCCGGGCCCGCGCTGGTCGAGCGCGACCGCCAGCGCAGCGAACGCCACGGAGAAGGCGACCGCGGTGGCGTGCCGGTACCGCTCCAGATACGACCCGGCGCTCAGCAGCGCGATGGGCAGCGCGGTGCCGGCCATGAGGTGGTAGCCGCACAGCTGGTCGAGGGCGAAGCCGCACGACACCAGGGTGAGGCAGACGAGCGGCCACCGCCGGCGCACGGCGAGCGGGGCGCACTGCAGGACGGCCGCCACACCGGCCAGCGCGTCGGCGGGACGGGTCGGCAGACCGCCGATCTCCGTGCCGTTGCCGTGGAACGCCGGCATGGCCGACGCCACGAGGAGCAGTATCCCGAGCGGGAGGTCCCGGACCGTGACATCGAGCCGGTGCCACAGTTCCGGGACACGTCGACGACCGATCACCGGGGCAGTGTAGCGGCGGAGCCGACGCCCGCGGCTCGCCGGGAACCGAAGGGCACGATGTGCCCGCGCCGGTGGGCCAGCCACAGGAACACCAGGGTCAGCAGCGCCCCGAAGCCCACCGAGTACACGCTGGCCTCCGGCCCGAAGGCACCACCGGTGAGCAGTTCCGGGCCCGACGTCGAGGCGTCCAGGAGCCCCTGGCTGGCGCCGTTGCCGGAGACCTCCGTGCTGAAGACGCCGGCCGCGGCGAAGTTCCAGCCGAAGTGCACGCCGATCGTCAGCCAGAGGCTGCGGGTGGCGGCGTACGCGGCGGCGAGCATGAAGCCGGCCTCGATCGCGATGGCGAGGCCGCCCCACAGGGTCGCGTCCTCGTTGAGCAGGTGCGAGAGGCCGAACACGAGGCCTGTCGACACCAGGGCTGCGTACGTGCCGATGCGCTCCTCGACGATCCGGAACAGCACGCCGCGGTACACCACTTCCTCGGTCGCCGCGGCGGCGGCCATGAAGCCGAGCAGCCCCAGTGCGCCGGTCACCGAGCCCAGGCCGTCGACGTCGTAGTACCCGGAGGTGAAGAGGATCACGATGACGGCCGTGAACATCCCGCCGCCGATCAGGACGCCCCAGCCGGTCCGGGCCACGGCGCCCTCCCGGGCCACGTCCAGGGCGGGCCGGTGCTCGGTGCGCCGCACCACCCACCCGTACACGAGCACGACCAGTGCGGCGACCACGACGCCGAGGACGAGCGTGAGCCAGTCGTTCTCCTTCACCGCGTTGACGGCGCTGCTGCCCAGGGCGTACACCACCATTACGGCCAGGAACTGCCAGACAAACCTCACGGGAACCCCCTCTGTCGGGCCGCGACCGGTGAGCCGCGGGCTGCACCGGACGCTACGGACCCGGCGGCCGGAGATCGTCACCTCACAGTGGACACCTGGCTGTAGCTCGCACGGGGGACAAACCCCTGCGCCGACCCGCCGGACCGGCCGACATCCTGCTCCGGACGTCGACTTCGCCGGGCCCTCACCTCTGGCCGCCTACCCGTGCTCAGGTGGTGCAGGGCCTGTCGACCGCAACTCCGCCCCGCAGCCCCAACTGCAACCCACACGCGGAACGCTTCATCCGCTCGGTCCGCGAAGAATGCACCGACCGCATCCTGCTGTACAACCGCGGCCACACCGAGCGGATCCTCCGTGACTACGCCGAGCACTTCAACGCCCACCGGCCTCATCAAGGCCGGAACCAGCACGCGCCCCACGACGACCCCGGCGTCGTCCCCCTGCCCGCGCCCCGGGTCGAACGCCGACAAGCCGTCGCCTGCCTCATCAGCGAGTACCGTCAGGCCAGCTGACCGCAGGAGGCATTCAAGGTCAGAGGCTGTGCGAGCATTCTGGAGCACTACAGGTTGAGAAACTCGGGGACATCGCACAGCGTGTGCAAGCCATCGATGCCGAAAAGAAAGGCCCGCTGTACGAAGCCCTCGGTATTGAGATTCGGTACGAACATGCAGATAGGGCCTCGACCGTCAGGTCAAGGCCCTTATCCGCGTATCGCTACAGCGAGTGTCCGAGGTCGGAGTCGGCCAGTGACGATACGGACGTGGTCGCGCAAGGACGGCTCAACCCCTTTGTCGGCGTCCGCACCGACAGCACCAGATAGCCGCCGGATGTGAGTCGCGAGATACGCCACAACTGAACCCACCGCTCCAGTGCCCTCCAGCCGCCTCCGCGTACGTGCCGCACGCCGCCGGCCTACCGCATGAATCACCCTGCAGCCAGGCGCTGTGACCAGGCCGCCAACGTCTCAAGGCCCTGCTCTGTCTCAGTTCGCCTGGCGGCCGTGTGCGGACGGTGCTCGGTCCAGGATCATGTCCCGCTGGGTGTGGGACACGGCCACGAGTTGCGGGCCACCTGCCTGCCCCGGGCACCTGGCGCACCCCGTCCATCCCTCCAGGCGGAGGCATCCCACCCAAGAGCGAGGCGACCTGCCTCGCATCACACATTGCAACAGGAACGTGCTAGCTTTCGATCGCCGTGTCGCGGTCGGTTCTCAGCCGGAAGCAGCGAGAGGGAGGGCGCACGCCGGAACCCGATCAGGACCACGGTCCAGAGGCGGTTCCCGTTCGGGGTGCTCGTACCGCTTGGAAGGATGGGGATCCGAAGGGGACATGCTCTACGGGCGTGACGCCGAACTGCGGTTGCTGTCGGACATCACCTCGCGCGGCTTCGCGGGGACAGGTGGTGCTCTGCTGCTGCGCGGCGAGGCGGGCATCGGGAAGACCGCCCTGCTCAAGGCGGCTCGGGAAGCCGCCGTGGCTAAGGAGGGTCGCGCCCTGTCGGCTCTTGGTGTCCAGTCGGAGGCGTCGGTGCCGTTCGCGGGACTGCACCAGCTGCTCAATCCGGTCCTCCATGACCACCTCGACCATTTGATGCCCCGTCAGCGGAACGCTCTGCTGGCGGCTTTCGGCGTGATCGATGACGCCGCACCGGAGATGTTCTCCGTCGGACTGGCGTCGCTTGAGCTGATCAGCGGTCTGGCCGATGAGTCCCCCGTCATCCTGGTGATCGACGACGCTCAGTGGATCGACGGACCGAGCAGTGAGGTGCTCGCCTTCATCGCCCGGCGGCTGGATGCGGAGCGGGCCGTCATGCTGCTGGCGGTTCGCGAGGGACACGACACCGTGCTGGACGACGCAGGCCTGCCCGAACTTCATCTGCCGAGACTCGATGACGACTCGGCGAAGGCGCTCCTCGAGGCGCATGCGCCACAACTCGACCGGTCCCTTCGCGACCGGCTGCTGGTCGAGGCTGCCGGCAATCCGCTGGCGCTGAGCGAGCTTCCGGCTGCGCTCAGCAGTCAAGGAGGCGTCGCGCAGACGCTGATGCCATGGCTGCCGACCACCCGCCGCCTGGAGCGTTCGTTTCTTTCCCGTGCCTCCACACTGCCCGACGAGACGCAGACCGTCCTGCTGATCACCGCGGCCGACGACGAAGGCGACCTCGCCGAGATCCTCGAGGCCGCGCAACTCCTTGACGGCACCGCCCTGCCGGTCGCATCCCTGGAACCCGCCGTCGAGGCAGGGCTGCTTGAGGTGAGCGGGCACAAAGTACGCTTCCGGCACCCCTTGATCCGCTCTGCCATCTATCACGCGGCTGCCCCGTCGAGGCGGCTGGCCGGGCACGCGGCGCTTGCTGCAGTGCTGGCTCGACACCAGGAGCGCCGGGCATGGCACCGGGCGGCCGCCGCCCCCGGTCCGGATGACGACGTCGCGCTCGACCTCGAAGTCGCCGCTGCCAAAGCACTTCTCAGGGGAGCCCCGCGTGCCGCGGCCGAGGCCCTGCAGCAGGCGGCCCTCCTCAGCGACCCGAACACACACCGGGGCCGTCTCCTGTTGCGGTCGGCCGAGATCAACTTTGAGCTCGGCAGCGTGACTGTCGCGCGCCGGCAGCTGGCCGAGGCGAAGTTCGCGAAGCTCGAAAGAGCGGAACGGCTTCGCCACACTCTGTGGATGGAGGCCCTCAACGAGGAGAGCTGGTTCAGCCCGGAGCAGGTCCGGGCCTTCGCCGACGTGGCGGACCAGCTGGCCAGCGCCGAGAGCAACGGTGCGGCACTCGCGCTGAGAGCACTGTGGCCCCTTGCCATAGGGTGCTGGTACGGCAACCCGGCGCCGGAAACGCGTGGCACCGTTGTCAGGACCGCACGACGTCTGCAGACCGGCGACGGCGAACTCATGACTCTCTGCATCGCCGCTTGCGCGGACCCGGTGGAGGAGGCGGCATGGGTCATCGGCGAGACGGCCCGGCTCGCGCCGGGGTCCGTGAACGACGCCGCCGAGCAGCATGCGCTGGGAGCGTCGTTGACCGCCATATGGGCGTACGACCTCTCCTGGCCCTACCTCTGCGCGGCCGTCGAGGGCCTCCGTCAGCAGGGCCGTCTCGGATTGCTCGGTGAGGCCCTGGCATCCCAGGCCTGGGCGGCGATACTCCTCGGCAAGCACCGTCTGGCAAGAACCGCGGCAGACGAGGCCAGGCGGCTGTCCCGTGACACCGGCCGCCCCCGCTGGGCCTTTGTCGCAGACCTGGCCATGGCCACCCTGGCCTGTGAGCGCGGCGAATTCGACGCCGCGAACGAGCTCATCCGGACGACCGAGGCCGAACTGCTCACGTTGGGAGCTCAATCCATCTTGGCGTATGCCCAGTTCGCTCGCGGACGGTACGCGATAGTCCATCACAAGTACAATGACGCGTTCGAACAACTGGCGCGGGTCCTGGATCCCTCGGACATCACCTACCACCCGTTCGTGGGCTATTGGGCAATCGCGGACCTGATCGAGGCCGCTGTTCACACGGGCCGCGCCGACGAAGCAAGGCGTTATTTCTCGCAACTCAACGCCCTGGCCGAGAAGACCACCGCACCGTTTCTGACAGCGATGGCCGCCTACGCCCACCCCCTGGTCGCTCCCGAAGACGAGGCGGAGTCCCTCTACCAGCGGGCCCTCGACCCCCGGCTGTCGAACTGGCCGTTTCACCGGGCACGGCTCCTGCTGGCCTACGGCCGGTGGCTGAGACGTCAACGCCGCCTCGTCGAAGCACGCCGCCCGCTGCACGCGGCCATGGAGAGCTTCGACGCACTGGGTATCAAGGCTTTCGGTGAGGACGCGCGGTCCGAACTTCGCGCGGCAGGCGAAGCGATCGGCCAGCCGACACCCGACACTCTGGACAAACTCACCCCGCAGGAATTGCAGATAGCCAAAATGGCCGCCAGCGGGATGACCAACCGTGAGATCGGCACGCGGCTGTTCATCTCGCACCGAACCGTCGGTCAACACCTCAGCCGGGTCTTCCCGAAGCTCGGCATCACGTCCCGCGGCCAGCTGCACCTCTCCGATCTCGGTGGGGATTGACGGCCGCGGTCCTCATGGCCGAGCCGACGGTCAGCCGGTGAGTATCGTCGTCGGTTCGGGTCAGGCAGTGAACAGCGTCCGCTTCTCCGGAAGACGGAACTGCATGGTCCGGTAGAGGGAAGGAACAGCCGGCTGGCGTACGGAAAGCTCACCGCGCCCCTTCTCGTATGCGTCGCCCGGTAGAGGTTCCGGACTGCCAGTGCGGAGAGTGCTGGGCGGACGAGAGGTATACCGGTCAGGACCGTGCCGCGCCTGCGCCTGCGCCTGCGCCTCGATCATGACGTCACATGACGGATACCGGCCGGTCATCCGGAGCGCCATGCTTGCCCCGTCGTCCTCGGTGGAGCCCCCGGACCGGCGCGGTGAAAGGCACGTGCGTCGATGTCGCCCACGTTCGGAACCAGACCGACGACAGCCTGTCACAGGCTTTCACCATTTCCATCGCCGAGTGGAGCATGAGGGTGCGTAGGTGGTTCAGGGGTCGGCGACTCGGGCTGACACCCCTCACAGTCGCGGCGAGCGGCTTGCTCGCCTTGTTGATAAGTGTCGCGTTCGCCGTTCTGCTGTGGGCGATCGAGGACGCCAACGGTTCGACCTCGGCGAGACGTGCCTCCCGGGAGGCACTCGTCGAAGTCGGCACCATGGAGCAACTGCTCCTCGACCTCGAGTCGGGGCAGCGCGGCTTCGTGATCACTGAACGGCAGGAGTTCCTGCGGCCGTGGCAGGCGGCACGGAGAGCCCTGCCCTCGGCGGCACGGCGGTTCACCGGCACCGCGACCTCCTTCGAACAGCGGCGCACCGCGGAGCGGATCTCACAGGGCGTCGAGTCCTACCTCAACGACTACTCGGTTCCGCTGGTCGAGGCGGTCCGGCGAGGTGATGCCGCCGCGTCCGGACTGGCGATGGCGGAGGAGGGGAAGCGGCGCTCCGACGCCTTGCGGACCCAGTTCGACCAGTACTCCGCGGCTGCACGCGACGAGCTCGCAGCGCGCGAAGACACCGCGCGGGCCAACTCGCGGCAGGCGGTGATCGCGGCAGGCGTGGGACTGGCCGCCTCGACCGCGCTGGTGGCTGCGTTCACCGTGCTTCAGCACCGCGCCGTCGTGCGGCCCGTGCGCGGGGCGGCGGTCGCGTCGAAGCAGCTCGCGAGTGGTGACCTCGGGGTGCGGATCACCCCCCACAGGGTCGCGGAGATCCAGTCGCTGGGCATGTCCTTCAACACCATGGCGGCCTCTTTGCAGAACAGCCGCAGACGCATCATGGAGAGTGTGGAGGCGGTGCACCGGCGAACGGCCCGGGACCTGCACGACGGGGCACAGCAACGACTCGTCAGCTTGATGATCGGGCTTCGGCTCGCACGAGAACTGATTCCCGAGACGGAGACGGCCGCGGCCGAGTTGCTGGACCAGTCGATCGCCAACGCGCAGACGGCGATCGACGAGCTGAGGGAACTCGCATCGGGCATCTATCCGCTCGTACTGACGGTGAAAGGCCTGGTGGTGGCGGTGGAAGAGCTGGCCTCACGATGCCCGATACCCGCCGTCGTCGAGAGCAGGTCCAGCCGCAGGCTTTCCTCGGCCGTGGAGTCCAATGCGTATTTCGTCGTGGCCGAGGCCGTGACGAACACGATCAAGCATGCACAGGCATCCAAGATCGACATCTGCGTCGACATAGAGGACGTCATCCGCATACGCGTGGTCGACGACGGCATCGGTGGCGTAAACGAGAACACAGCAGGCAGTGGTCTGAGCGGACTGGCCGATCGCGTGGCCGCCTTCGACGGAACGCTGACCATCGAGTCACCTCCTGGCGGGGGCACCTCAATACTGGTGCGGATACCGATACCGGCATGAAACACCCGGCTACGGAGGCCCCGCCCCGCGCCTTCCCGTGTCCCGTGTCCTCCTCGGCAAAGGTCCGGCAATGTCCGCACGAGGTTGCCAGGAAGGCCACATCACACACCTCCCGGCCGCACTGGGTCCACTCAGGCAGAGATCGTGGTTCAGTCCCGACCGGCACACTGCCGGCACCCGACATCACTCGGACACGTACCGTCGGATCGCTGTCGGTCGGGGTGAGTCAGACGGAGGAAGCGCGGCGGAAGAGTGAGCGCCGGCGCGGTGGCCGTTCCCGACTCACGGGTCGGGAACGGCCACCGTCCCCAGGTCCGGCCATGTCGGCCGAGCCGCGGCGTCAGCGTCGGTCAGCGCTCACTGTCGAGAGTCGCCATCATCGCGGGTGCGTATCGCTCGCCGGACGCCGCACCTGACGGAACGGCGGCCTCGATCTCCGCCAGCGCCTCCTCGTCGAGCGCCGGCGCCAGGTCCACGGCTCCCAGAGACTCCGTCAGCCGCTCCCGGCGGCGGGCTCCCACCAGCGGGACGATGTCCTCGCCCTGAGCCGCCGCCCAGGCGATCGCCACCTGGCCGGTGGTGGCTCCGAACCGCTCCGCCACCCGGCCCAGCGCCTCCACCAGGCGCAGATTCGCCTCCAGGTTCTCGCCCCGGAAGCGCGGTGAATGAGCGCGGAAGTCGCTTCGGCTCAGCTCGCGCTCGGCCGACCAGTGGCCGCTGAGCAGGCCGCGCGAGAGGACGCCGTAAGCCGTCAGGCCGATGCCCAGCTCCCGGAGGACCGGGATGATCGACTCTTCCGGGCCGCGCGAGAGCAGCGAGTACTCGATCTGCAGATCGCTGATGGGTGCCACGGCGGCGGCGCGGCGGATCGTGTCGGGGCCCAGTTCCGACAGGCCGATGTGCCGGATGTAGCCGGCCTGCCGCATTTCCTCCAGTGCGCCGACCGTCTCCTCGACCGGAATCCCCGGGTTCAGCCGCGCCGGGCGGTAGATGTCGATGTAGTCGGTCTCCAGGCGGCGCAGCGAGTAGGCCAGGCGGTCCTTGACCGCTTCCGGCGACACGTCGTACGGCACCGGCTGGAAGGCACCGTCGGGGCTGCGGCGCGAGCCGAACTTGACGCTCAGCACCACGTCCTCGCGGTTGCGCTCGCGCATGGCGCGGGCGATGAGCATCTCGTTGGCGCCCGAGCCGTAGAAGTCACCGGTGTCGATGAGATTGATTCCGGCGTCCATCGCGGCGTGCAGCGTCGCGATGCTCTCCGTGTCGTCCGCCGGACCGTAGAGGTCCGACATTCCCATGGCTCCCAGGCCGATCGTGGACACCTCCGGGCCCGACCGGCCCAGCCTGCGCCGACTCACAGACATTGCTTCTCCCCTGTTCTACGGTGTCGAGCTCATGCATGCACATAGGTGGTGGGACGAGCCCCCGTCCTCGTCCGGGAAGCCCGGGAGGGCGGCGGTCACAGACGGCCGAGCAGGCCGGTGACGCCCATACGGCGGGCCAGGCGCAGCCGCAGTTCCTCGGCGGCGCCGTTGAGGATCTCGGCACCGTAGTCGGAGCCGTCGGCGACGGTGCGGCGCGGCCTCCGTCCGGTCGGCAGCCCGATGACGCGGACCACCTCGTCGGCCACTATCTGCGGGTCGGCGGTCACTCCGTCCACCATCAGCCGTTCGGTGTCCTCTCCCATGGAGGCGAGGTAGGGAGCGATCCTGTCGTAGGCCGCGGTGCGCTCGGTGTCGGCCGGGAAGGCCGCGTTCGCGAAGTGCGCGGTGCCGTGGGTGAAGACGCCGGGCATCAGGATCGTGGTCTCGATGCCGTAGACGGCCACGTCCCAGGCGGTGGACTCGGCGAGCGCGTCGAAGGCGGCCTTGGCGGCGCTGTACGGGGCGAGGAAGGGCGGGATGGCACGGGTCGTCCCCGAACCGATCCACAGCAACAGGCCCGACTCCTGTCGGCGCATCACCGGCAACACGGCGCGGTTGACCCGCAGGGCGCCCACGGCGTTGACGTCGAAGGCGCGCAGCACCTCCTCCGGGCTGAACGCCTCGGTCACCCCGACCAGCAGGTGGGCGGCATTGTGCACGACGGCGTCGATGCCGCCGGCCGACTGGACGATGTGCTCCACGGCGGCCAGGGCCGAATCCTCGGACTGTACGTCGAGCTCGACGACGGAGAGTTCACCGGGAGCGTCCTCCGTCCGGGCCAGCAGCGTTCGGGCCTTGCTCGCGTTGCGCCCCTCGGGTTCGCGCATCGACGCGAAGACGCGGTGTCCCGCCTGAGCCAGTGAGACGGACGACAGTGCTCCCATGCCCGTGCCCGCGCCGGTCACCAGCACGGTGCCCGAAGTAGTCATGTTCTTCTTCCTCCTTGATCGCATGCCGCTCGGTTCCCTCCTCTCGGGGACCATCGGCGGTCACACTTGAGATGTGCGGAGCTCCCGGCCGGAGGCGGGCGCGAAGTCGCTCCCACCCGGCGCCGGGAGCCCAGGAGCACACGGTCTTCCTCACCGCTCCGGGCCCAGGAGCCGGCGAGGTCGCAGCAGGGCGCCGAACCGGTACGCACCATCACGGCATCGACGGTGGAACCCGCCGCCTCCCCGATGAGTGCCGGCGACGGCCAGTTCCCCGGTGTCGCGCCGGACAGGGCATGCCCGCTCTCGTGGTACGCCGTCCTGCACCGTGCCTTAGGACATGGCGAGCGGCCGCTCGCCACCCGGCTGAACGTTCTCCCGCCTTTCGGCGGGTCGGCTCCACGCCGGGAGCCGAGGGATGCGGGAACCTCACGTTCCGGCCGGGTGGACGGTCAGCAGGTCGCCCAGGTCGATCCTGGTCAGGAACTCACGGCGGATCCGGTCCGCGACCTTCGAGACCTCCTCGGATCCGTCGTTCGCGGGGTCGATGTGCACGCGATAGGGACGCTTCCCCTCGGGCAGCGCCACAATGCGGGCGATCTCGCCCGAGACCAGCGAGGCCTCCGCTCCCCCGGGGGCCAGCGCCGCGAGCTTCTGGGAGACCTGCTCCATCAGACCGGCGTACTTCGTCTCGTACTCCGCCTCGACGGCACCGTCGGCCGGGCGACCGGAGTGGGCGAAGTGGTTCGTGCCGCTGGTGAAGGACCCGGGAACCACGATCGACGTCTCCACACCCCAACGGGCCAGCTCACCGGCGTAGCCGACGGCCAAGGAGTCCATGGCGGCCTTCGCGGCGAAGTAGGGGGCGAGGTAGGGCGGGGTACCGCCCTTGACGCTGGAGCTGGAGACCCAGACGACCAGGCCCCGGCCGGCCGTGCGCAGATGCGGGAGGGCGGCGCGGTTGACGCGCTGAGTGGACAGGACGTTGATGTCGAAGAGCTGGGCGAGCTGCTGCGGTGTGAACGCCTCGGCGGGGCCCGTGACCATGTGTCCCGCGTTGTGGATCAGCACGTCGATCCGGCCGTGCTCGTCGATCAGCTGCTTGACCGCGGCGTCGACGGACTCCTCCGAGTTCACGTCCATCTCGATGGCGCGCAGGTCGACCCCGTGCTCCTTGCTGTAGTCGACGGCAGCCTGCGCCTGCGGCGCGTTGCGCCCGGTGGACTCGCGCATGCCCGCGTACACGGTGTTGCCGGAGTCGGCGAGGGCGCGTGCGGTGAGGGCGCCGAAACCGCTGGAGGCGCCAGTGATGAGGACTATCTTGTTCATGAAATATCTCCTGGGCCCGGGAGGGACTCTGCCGGGCAGTTGCCGGGAAGTGAGGGATGGAGGGGCCGCGCCGATGGGTGCCGCCGGGATCAGGCGATGCCGCCGTTGGCGAAGAGCGTCTGGCCGTTGATCCACCGCGCGGGGCCGGCCAGGAAGGCGACGGCTTCCGCGATGTCCTCGGGGGTGCCGATGCGCTCGAGCGGAGCCGCCTTCGCGAGGTTGTCGAGCGCCGCCTGGTCCTTGCCCTCCAGGAACAGCGGCGTGGCCGTGGGACCGGGGGCGACGTTGTTGACAGTGATGTCCTTGCCGCGCAGTTCACGGGCGAGGACCAGGGTCATCCCCTCGACCGCGCCCTTGCTCGCCGCGTAGGCGCCGTAGTTCGGGAACTGGAGCCGGGTCACGGACGTGGAGAAGTTGATGATCGCGCCTCCGGTCCGCACCCGTCGGGCCGCCTGCTGGGCGACGACGAAGGCGCCGCGGATGTTGATGCGGTGCATGCGGTCGAGGTCGTCGAGGTTCAGCGTGGCGATCGGCGACAGCGCCATGATGCCGGCCGTGTGGACGACCACGTCGATGCCACCGAACTCCGCCTCCACGGCGTCGAACGCGGCGGCCATGACGTTCTCGTCGGCGACGTCACCGCACACGGCCATCGCTGAGGTGCCCTTGGCCTTGAGGGCCGCTACGGTCCCATCGGCCTTGGTCTTGTTGCCGGCGTAGTGCACGGCGAGGGCGTAGCCGTCCTCGGCGAGACGCTCGATCACCGCCCGGCCGATGCCCCCGGTACCACCGGTGACCAGTGCGACCCGTGCGTTGGTGTCCGTCATGATGAACCAGTCCTTCAAGTGAGTGAACAGCGTTGTGCCGGCCTTCGGACAAGGCAGCCGACAACGAGGATTGGCGTTGCTGAGTCAGAACAGTGCGCTTGGGCGCGATGTCCGGCCTGAGGAGTCCCCGACGACGCGGCTCCTGTCCTCTCCGTCGGTACCTCGCGGCGCAGTGCCCAGTCTTCCGCCGGCACTCACCGGTCACCATCGAGCAGACCGCACGGTCACCCTGTGGCCTCCCAGCCGGCGCCGTAGGGCTGACCCCACGGCATGGGGCGGGCAGGATGGGCCGATGCCGGTCAGGCGGCGATGTTCAGCCGGACCCAGTGTTCTGCCACGCCTGAACACTGATGCGCGTCCCGGCGTACATGTCGACGTCGAAGAAAGCGTCGAGGAGGTCCGTGCAGCAGACGGTGCGGTCCTTGAAGCAGGCGGTGCGGTCCTTGAAGCAGGCGGTGCGGTCCTTCAACTCTGCCCGCCTTGATGTCCTCGAGCACTGAGGCGTCCGCCTTCTCCGGGTTGTCCGCGGTCTCCGGCAGGAACGGGAAACAGCACCGAGCAGGACCGCCCTGGACACGCGCGCCGCGCACTTGTACCGGTCGGCCGGCTCGACCGGCCGGAACCGCGGCGGTCGTGGATGATGACCCGGTCCCCCGCCTCCGGCAGCACACGCTCCTGCTTCTCCCACGAGCGACCGTTCAGCGGGTACCCGTGAATCAGCACCACCGGACGTCCTCGCCGCCGGAGCGACACGGCGCACACTTCCCTGTCGGGCTTTCGCCGGCAACAGTGCACCAGGCGCAGTCACCCCCGCGTCACATGGATGCGTGAAGTGACCCATCACCTCGTCTCCGGACCGCACGGACACAGGACCTGACGGCCGACGCCTGTCAGCGCTGAACCCCCGTGAGACGATCAAGGCCTGGGCTAGCATGCCGACATGAGTTCATCTCTGCGGGCAGTGCTCGGGGAAGATCAGACCATCGCTCGCGAGGGCATCATGACCATACTCGGCCGGGCCGGCATCACGGTGGTCGCGGCCGTCGACAACGCGGTCGAGTTGGTCCGCGTGACCGAGGAGCAGCAGCCCGATGTCGTGATCACCGACATCCGGATGCCGCCGAAGCTTGAAGCGGACGGCCTGCTGGCGGCACAGGAGATCCGCGCCGCCCGACCGGAGACAGCCGTCATCGTGCTCTCCCAGTTTCTCGACGCCTCCTACGCCCTCGACCTGGTCGGGGAGGATCCGAGCGGTGTGGGATATCTCCTCAAGGAGAAGGTCGCCAGTCCGCAGGTCCTCACCGACGCTGTGGAACGGGTGGTGGCCGGCGGGTCGGCCCTCGATCCCGACGTGATCTCCACGCTCCTGGGGCGGAAGCGCAGGAACGATCCCCTGGCGGCGTTGACGCCCAGGGAGCGGGACGTTCTGGCTCTGATGGCGGAGGGACACTCCAACACGGGAATCGCGGGAAAGCTCTTCGTGACCGTTCCCGCGGTGGAACGGCACGTGACCGGCATCTTCACCAAGCTCGGTCTCGCCCAGGCCACGTCGAGCCAGCATCGGCGGGTACTCGCCGTGCTGCGCTATCTCAAGCAGTAGCGCCGAAGAGGCCGCCGAGATCGGCGTCGAACAGCTTGTCCTTGGCGACGAACGATGCGATGCCTGCCTGCTCGAGCTCCTCCGCCGCCCAGAAGAACTTCGCCGTCGAGGTCAATACGATCCGCGGCGGCCGCTCCTCCTCCCGCAGCATGCGCGCGACCTCCACCCCGTCCCGGTCGGGAAGGTGCAGATCGAGCAGCAGGCCGTCCGGGCGGAGTTCACGCACCGCTGTCAGGGCCGATGCGCCGTCCCCCGACTCCCCGACGACACGCAGACCACGTGCCGTCAACAGGGTTGTGGCGATGCGGCGGAACCCCGGGTCGTCGTCGACGACCACAACATTGACGGACATGACTCTCAGCATGCCCGGCATGGTCACCGGTAGACCATAGGGGCAGCCCTACGATGCGCGTAGTGCTTCAGAACTGCTTCACCGCCGGAAGGTCGCGGCGCGCGAGCAGGAACCGTAACGCCTCGCGGCCGATCCGGATGACACGGCCGTGGACTTTCCGCAGGCAGGCGGCGAGTTTACGGATGGACCAGCGAGTGAAGGGCGCGGCCGAGCTCGGTCGGGCGAGTGGTGGCCGTCCGCACGACGAAGACCTCATCGTGGGAGCTGAGCAGGCGGGGGCGGCCTCTTGCCCCACCGAGGGCGTGTGTCCAGGCCGGCCACGGTTCGGCGCTGCCGACCGTCTCGCCCTCCAGGAGCGTGAGGACCTCGCGCCCCGCCTCGTCGAACCCCAGCAACCCCTTGCCTGCCAGATGGGTGAGAAGCGCGTGCACCGCCGGCGTCCAAGGGCCCACGGGCCTGCGGACCGGTCCCCCACTCGGACCGCGCCACCGGCGTTGCCGCCGTCGAGCTTCTCCTCGGTCATCGACGAATCAAGACATCGACCCAACCGCACCCGCTTCGCCTGCATGCGCGACATGGCCGGTGGGGCGGGGTTATGTGTCAGGCCGGTCTTTCGCGGCGGTAGCGGCGCCTCGCGCGGGAGCGCCGGTACTGGTCGACGACCAGGGCGGCGACCGGGGGAAGTGGTCGTCCCGAACGGCCGCGGCTGATGTCACGCAGTCGTGAGGTGACGCTCGCCTGTACGGCCGCGGCGCGCAGGGACCTGGAGCGGAGCGCCGAGCGAACCGCCGTGACCTCGCCATCCTCCCCCGCGAGCCAGCTGAGCGGGGCGTCCGGCCGCTGCGCGAGCGCGGTGGCGACGCCGACGAGCGAGAACCCGCGCGCCATCACCTCTTCCGCGACCCGTGCCCGGCGGATGCCGCCGGTGAGCATGAGCGGGACCGAGGCGGACTCGACGAGTTCACCGGCGAGTTCGAGGAAGTAGGCCTCGCGCTCCAAGGTGCGGTTGTCCGCCGGCGAACCGGCCGTGGCGAGTGACTCGACGCTCCCTCCCGACAGTTCGACGAAGTCGACGCCGTCGCTGAGCCACTCGATGACATGGTGGGCGTCTTCGAGGTCGAAGCCGCCCCGCTGGAAGTCCGCGGAGTTGAGCTTGACGGCGATACCGAAACCCGGTGACACGCGCGCGCGGACAGCGGCGACGACATCGAGCAACATCCTGGCGCGGTTGCGGAGGGAACCACCCCACCGGTCGGTCCGCTTGTTGACCAGGGGCGAGAGGAACTGGGCGAGCAGATACCCGTGCGCGGCGTGGATCTGGACACCGGCGAACCCGGCCCGCTCCGCGAGCGCCGCCGTGACCGCGAACCGTTCCACGGTGTCGTGGATCTCCTCCGCCGTCATCGGCGTCGGCACCGGAAAGAGCTTCGAGAGCGAGCCGACGTTCACGGGAACCGCGGAGGGCGCCAGCGCGCGCGAGCCGGTGTCTCGCTGGACGACTCGCCCGGGGTGGTTGATCTGCATCCAGAACGAGCTCGCCTCCGCTGCCGCCGCCCAGGCCCGGAAGGGTTCGAGGTCGCTGGTGGCGTCCAGGATCACGTCGGCCGGCTGCGCGACGGCCGAACGGTCGACCATGACGTGTCCCGTCAGCATCGTTCCCGCACCGCCTCTGTCCCAGGTGCGGTACAGCGTCACGAGCCGGTCGTCGGGATGGCCGCCGCTGCCCGCGAGCTGCTCCTCCATCGCCGCTTTCACCAGGCGGTTGGGAAGAGTGATACCGCAGGGCAGTCGCAGCGGGGAGGCGAAGGGCGGGGCCGTGGCCCGCTGTTCGGAACGGGACCCTGATGTCATCGCTGGAGCACCAGCTTCCCGGTGGTCCGTCCCGCGCGGCTCTCCTCGATCGCCGCCCGCACGCCTTCCAGCGTCAGCGGGAAGGAACCGGATAGGTGTACGCGGACCTGGCCGGCCTCGACCCTCTCGTTCACCCGCCGCAGAAGGGCACCGGAGGCCTTGAGGAAGACGGGATGGTACTTCCTGCCCCGCGCACCCGCGCCTCGTAGCCTGCGAGCGGTGATCGTCGACAGGAGCCGGGCGGCGGAGGCGGGGGTGACCACACCGTCCTCGTCCCGCGCGATGGTCACGAACCGCCCTCCCGGACGCAGTATCTGCCGTGCCCCGATCCACTGCTCGCGACCACCGACGCAGTCGATCACCACGTCGAACGAGTCCGCGCCGAAGCTCGACGGCAGATCGGTCCGGTGCCGGTCGATGACCGCGTCCGCCCCCATCTCGTGGACGAACTCCCGGTTCCGCGCGCCGGCGACGCCGGCCACGAAGGCTCCGGCCGCGTGTGCCATCTGGACCGCGAAGTGACCGACGCCTCCGGACGCCCCGATCACCGCGACACGGGTTCCGGGCCCGACCCGGCCACGGTCCAGACAGGTCAGCGCGGTCTGCGCGGCCAGCGGGATCGCGGCGGCCTCGGCGAAGGCCAGACCAGCCGGTACGGGGGCGAGCAGATCCTCGCGCACATTGACGTACTCCGAGGCACCGCCTGCGTCGATCTCGTTGTCGGCGTGCACCCGGTCGCCCACCCGGAACGAGGTGACCTCGTCGCCGACCGCGGTGACGACGCCGGCGAGGTCGAACAGGGGCGTGAACGGGAAGCGCCGGCGGGTGATGAGGCGTCGATTCCCCTCGATCATCTGCCAGTCGATGGGATTGACCGCCGCCGCCCGGACCTGCACCTGCACCTCCCGGGCTCCAGGAGCGTGGACGGGAAACGCCCGGGACAGGGCGAGCACATCACGGGCCGCGCCGTAGCGGCTCTGCACGATCGCCCGCTGTGTACGCGGAACCGCTCGGGGAGTCATCGGGCCGCTCCGACTGCTGAATGAAGTACTGGACTCATAGAGAAGTACTGTACTAGTAGTTCAGTAGTGGGTCGTCGGGCCGGGTGGGGTTAGTCTTGAGGAATGGCGAAGTCGTCGAGTGATCCCGTCGATCCGCGCGTGGCGCGGACGCGGCGCGACGTGATCGCGGCGAGCGCCGCGTCACTGCTGGAAGAAGGCTGGGGGGCGACGACACACGCCGAGGTCGCCCGGAGGGCGGGTTACTCGAAGGCGACCGTGTACGCGCACTGGCCCACCACTGTCGATCTCATGCGGGACGCGATCGCCCGGATCTGCGAGGACGCGACCCTTCCACCGGCGGGCGGCAACCTCCACGAGGACCTGCACGCCGCCCTGAGCGCGCTTGCGCAGACCCTGTCGGAAGGCCGGTACGACCGGCTGATGGCAGGCGTCATCGAGCGCGCCGCCCAGGACGAAGGGGCGCGCGACCTCCGCGACCGTCTGTACGAGACCGCCACGACCGGGGTCCGCGGCGTCCTCACCGCCGGCCTCCGGCCCGACGACGTCGAGCCCTGCCTCACCATGCTCGTCGGCGCGGTTCTCGTCCGGGCGACCTACGAGGGTGAAGCGGTGACCTCCGAATTCATCACGGACATCATCGACCGCGCCCTCGCCCGCGTGGAGCCGACGGCCGGTCACTGAACCTGCCGTCGGTTCTCAGGCGGTGGCGATGACCAGGACGGCGAGCCCCAGCCCCAGGGCCGTGCCGAAGGCGCCGCAGATGATGCCGGCCAGGGCCTGGCCGGCGTTGGTGGCCTCGCCCCGGCGGGCCCTCGCGCGGCCGGCCACGCCGAAGATGACGCCGAGGACACCGACCACGATGGCGAGCGGCCACATGCAGAAGCCGACGGCCGCGATGATGCCGAGGACGAGACCGGCCGTACCCATGCCGTTCCTCGGCGGCACCGGGCCCATGCCCGGCCAGCCGGGGTAGCCGCCGGGCTGCGGACCGCCGCCCGGGTAGGCGTAGGCGCCGGGGTAGCCGTAGGGGACCTGACCGGGTCCGTCGGGGGCGATGGGCGGCGGGGGGACGGGGTGACCGTGACCGTGTCGTCGGCTAGGGTCCGTTGCGAAAGTGGATCTTGTTCGTTGATGATCACGTCCTGTGGGACGTGGAGATCTGACGAACGACCAGTGGGCCCGTCTTGAGCCTCTGCTGCCGACGGGCATCAAGCCGGGTCGGCCGCAGGTGTGGACGCGGCGGCAGCTGATAGACGGCATACGGTGGCGGACCCGGACCGGTGCTCCCTGGCGGGACGTGCCCGAACGTTATGGGCCGTGGGACCGGGTCTATGACCTGTTCCGGCGCTGGCAGCGGGACGGCACCTGGGCGAGGATCCTCACCCAGCTCCAGGCCGAGGCGGACGCGAAGGGCCTGATCACCTGGGATGTCAACGTCGACTCCACCGTCTGCCGGGCCCACCGGCACGCCGCCGGAGCGGTGAAAAAGGGGACCTCCAGAAGGAGCCACCCGGCGGGATCCTCATCGAGCCGGCCGACCACGGCCTCGGACGCTCCCGCGGCGGACTGACCAGCAAAATCCACCTCGCGGTCGAGCAGGGGCAGAAGCCCTTGTCCGTCGTGATCACGGCTGGGCAGCGGGGCGACTCCCCGCAGTTCGAGCCGGTCTTGGAAGCCATCCGGGTTCCCCGGCTGGGGCTCGGCAGGCCGCGCAAGCGCCCGGACCGGGTCCGGGCCGACAAGGCGTACGACTCGCGCAGCAATCGCTCCTACCTGCGCAGACGCGGAATCAAGGCCACCATCCCGGTTCCGGCGGATCGGGTCCGCCACCGTCTCAAGCGCGGATCGCGTGGCGGGCGGCCGCCAAAGTTCGACAAGGACGACTACAAGCAGCGGCACGCGGTCGAGTGCGGGATCTGGTCACAGCGGTCTGGTCCTCAGGTGCAGCAGCGTTGTCAGTGACGTCGGGCATGATCGGCGCGTCAGTTCTTCTCAGGGGGCGGGGCACTATGCCGATCACGGACCAGCAGGTGGCGGAGCATGCGTTTTTGCGGCAGCTGTACGCGGACTCGTACTTCCCCGATCACGTTGTCGACAAGGGCCGGGTGATCTTGCTGCGGCTGTGTGAGCGGATTGAGGCTGAGCGGCCGTCGGATCTGTCGGCTCTGTATGCACTCACCCAGGCCGCGACGGAGGAGTTCAACCTCTTGGAGGCGGAGTTCGAGGCAGCCGGGAGTGAGATCGAGACGGTTGCGCGGGAAGTGATCGCTGAGGACTTCTGGTTCGTCGCGTCCGCCTACGGGTTCACGGACGCGGACGTAGAGGAGCTGATCGCTACCCGGGACTGGTGAGCAACGTTCGGAAGCGATCCAGCCGCTGGTCAGAGCCATTCGTTGAGGGCCGCGATCAGCACGGTCGCTTCGTAGCGGACGGCGAGCTTGTCGTACCTCGTGGCCACGGCCCGGTGGCGCTTGAGGCGGTTGATCCCGCACTCGACGGCATGCCGCACGTGGTAGTCGGCCCTGTCGAACTTCGGTGGCCGGCCGCCTCGCGAACCGAGCTTGCGACGGTTGCGGACACGGTCCGCGGGGACCGGGATGGTCGCCTTGATACCGCGTCGTCGCAGGTAGGAACGGTTACGGCGGGAGTCGTAGGCCTTGTCGGCCCGCACCCGGTCGGGTCGTCGGCGAGGCCGGCCGCGTCCCAGCCGGGGGACCCGGATCGCTTCCAGAACGGGCTCGAACTGCGGGGAATCGCCCCGTTGCCCGGCGGTGATCAGCACGGACAGCGGCTTCTGCCCCTGCTCGACAGCGAGATGGATCTTGGTCGTCAGCCCGCCCCGGGAACGTCCGAGGCCGTGGTCGGCCGGCTCCACAGCGAGGCCGCCGGGCGGCTCCTTCTGCAGGGCCCCTTTTTCGACGCCCCGGCGGCGTGCTGGTGGGCCCGGCAGACGGTGGAGTCGACGTTCACGTCCCAGGTGATCAGGCCCTTCGCGTCGGCCTCGACCTGCAACTGAGTGACGATCCGGGCCCAGGTGCCGTCCCGCTGCCAACGCCGGAACAGGTCATACACCCGGTCCCACGGGCCATAGCGTTCCGGCACATCGCGCCAGGGAGCACCGGTCCGAGTCCGCCACCGTATGCCGTCGATCAGCTGCCGCCGCGTCCACACCGGCGGACGGCCCGGCTTGATGCCTCACGGCAGCAACGGCTCCAGCCGGGCCCACTGCTCGTTCGTCAGATCACCACGCCCCACAAGGCCTGATCATCTATGACCAAGATCCACTTTCGCAACAGACCCTAGGCGGGACCGAACCAGCCGCCGTTGCGGTAGGCGGACTCGAAGGTGCGGGTGAACTCCAGCGGGAAGCTGCCGGGGAGGGTGACGTCGGTCTGCGGCAGCACCATGCGGCCGGTGGCCATGTCGACCGGCTCGTTCCGCAGGACCTTGCAGTTCAGGTCCCGCGCCAGATCGCCGAGGCGTTCCCTGACGGACTTGCGGGCGGTCTCCTTCGCACCCTGCTCGACGGCCTCCTTCACACCAGTCTTGACCGCCCCTTTGAGGCCGCCCTTGGCGGCGCCGCCCGCGCCTTTGCCGCCGAGGAGGTCGATGGCGATGCTGCCGAGGGCTTCCGCGGGGTCGCGCCAGTTCTGGTTCTTCACGATGCCCACCAGGCGTTCGGGGTGGGCGACGGTGGAGGCGAGACCGGTGAGGACACCGTTGGCGTTCTGGAGGTACTGGCCGGGGTGAGTCAGGTTGTACGGGTCGGTGGGATTGAGCATCCGTACCAGGCCGACCGTCTCACCGAGGGCTTTCAGCGCGCCCATGGACATGTGCATGCTGTTGAGGGCCAGTCCCTCGGCCATGTCCCGGCCCATGGACTTCACCAGGCCCCAGCCGCCCGGCGGCCCCGGCGCCAGCCGCACCAGGCCCATCATGGTGTCCTTGGCCCGGCGGGCAGCGTCGTCCCGCTGGTGGCGGGCCTCGTCCACCATGTGCTGCGCCCGCTCTAGATCGGCCTTGCCCGGGTCCTGGAACGGAGCGGGCCGGGGGCCGGGATCCTGCCCGGCCTCGTTCTTCCGGTTTTACTCGTCCGCCGTCGCGTTGTAGTCGGCCACCGCCTTCTCCGACGCGGCCTTGGCCTGCTTGAAGAGTGCGACGGCCTCCTTGGCCTGCCCCTGAGCCCACTGCACCGTGGAGGCGTACTGCACCAGTGCCTTCGCCGCCTCCTCGCACGCGTCGGCGGCGGAGAGCCAGAACTTCGGCTGCGGCTCGAACTCGGCCCGGAACGCACCCCCGGCCTCGCCCTCCCAGCCGTGGACATCGAGGCCCTTCATCCCGGTGCCCAGCCGGTCGAACGCCTTGAAGAAGTCCCGCAGATGCTCCGCCCGGTCCGTCAGCTTCTCCGCGTCACCGTGGATGATCTCCTTCGGGTCCTCGGTCTGGCCGAGCTGCCGCTCGGCGACGTCCGCGCCGAGCTTGTCCGCCGTCCACTCGGATCCGTCCCGTACGCCCTCGGCCGCACCCTCCAGCCCTACCGCATCGAGACCGTCGGCGGCCTTGCCCCCGGCCCACTCGATCCCCCGAAGCACTTCACCGACCCGGGCGATCCTCGTTCTTCACGCCAGGCAGCTGCTGGCTGAGCAATGGCCCAGGAGTGCATCATGCGCCAGTGAGCGGTACCGCACTCACGACGGCGACCGCCGGCAGCAGCATGAGGACAGCGCTGTGCACGCATCTGTTCTTCGTCCGGGCGATACGACTGGTCCCGGTCAGCGCGCGGAAGAGGCGGGCGTACGGGTCGGAGGTGCTAGCGAGGAGTTCGGCGGACAGTTGGGCACACTTGTCCGCCTGGACCACGTCCTCGTAGTAGGCGAGGATCCGGGAGCTGTTCTTGGCTCCTGCTCCGTGACGCGGCAGAAGCGCCGCCAGGAGAAGCAGGAGGGCCATGGCTGTGGTGGCTGTTGCCGTCCACCGCAGCCACTGGGCCCAGAGAGCGTCGGGCGGGTGGCGTACCAAGAGGAGTCCGAGCAGCGATCCCCCGGTGGCGAGCAGCACGGCGGCCTTACCGTCGGCGCGGCCTATCTCGGCGTGGTTGTGGGCGATCAGCTCACGTGACAGTGCCACTACGTCCTGCGGCTCGGTCCCGTCCGGTGACCGGCGGGCGGGAAGCAGGCGGCGGGGGATCACAGTCGGTTCCCGTACGGTTCGTCCCCGTTCCCCGCGGTGCCGGTGCCACCGATCCGGCGCAGCACCTCGTCGCCCTGCGGGACGCCCACGTCGCTGAGCACGCGCGCCAGGTTGACTCCGACGAAGCCCCGGTCTTCGGGTGTCAATGACTGGAGTGTCGCCGCCAGGGTGTGTTCCCAGCTGTTGGGGTCGGAGAGGAGGTCGCGGTGGGTCACCGTCCAGTCGAGCACGTCTCTTGCCTGCTCCGGCTGGTGCAACAGCCAGAGGGCTGCCAGACCGACGGGACCGCCCGCGACGACCTCCCGGTAGAAGCGGTACGCCTCGCGGTGGGCTTCGCCGAAGCCTGACGGCAGGACGGGTCCCGCGCCGGCGCCGGGTGTGGGGCGGAGTGCGGCAGGTGGGTCCAGGAACCAGTAGGTGAGACCGGTATCGCCGATCACCTGAGGGCTGTCGGGGGGTGCGATCTCGGCCGTGCCGAGGTGGGGTGGTGGCTTGCGTAGCGGGTCGGCGTCGCCGGGCAGGGTGGCGTAGCGGCTGATGTGACTGACGATCAGATCCCGGGCGTGCTCCTCAGTGATCCGGTTCCTTGCAACGTTGACCGGATTGCTGACCTTCCAGGCGATCCCGTAGCGGGCGGGGGACTTCGGCGGTCTGCGCAGGATGTCGACGGACATCCGCCGCTCCGTGAGTGACACCCACATGGCGCCGGAGAAGGTTCCCTGACGGACCTCGCGCGCCGTCGGCCGCGGGTAACCCCAGTAGTCACCACTGCGCGGTGGCACCATCGCGTCGTCTCCGTCGTCCGCCAGGAAGACCAGGGCCCGGTCGTCCGGGGCACCGAAGCGGAGGCGGACCAGCTGCCAGACCGGCGAGGACTGCAACGGTGTGATGAGCGGGTCGGTCATGCGGTGAGCCCTTCTGCTGTGGAGGCCGTACGGGTGCGGTGACGGCGCAGGACGAACCGCAGGACGCCACGGTGGGCGCGGGCCCTGGCGGCCAGTGCGGCAAGGAAGTGCGGGAAGGCGGCGCGCTGCCGTAGTTCGGGATCGCTCTCGATCAGGGACAGACCCGCTGCCATCGACTCGTGGGTGGCGGGGTCGTCCAGGGCTGTGACCACGAGGGCGAAGACCTCGCCGAAATGGTCCGGAAGCAGGTCGGCCAGACGCGTGCGCCCCGCACTCGGCACAGGGGGCCGGGGAAACGCCGCAAGGCTCATCGACTCGATGACATGGACTGCCAGAATGTGGCGCGCTGTACCCGCACCGGCTTCCTGCCACTCCCGCAGCTGATCGAGGACGGGCTTGCGGTTGGTGCTTTCCGACAGAAGGGTGCTGAGCGCGAAGGACACTGCGGAACTCAGTACGGGATCCAGTTCCCCGGCCGACCGATCGAGCACGGTGTCCAGTAATTGCAGGGCGACGCCGGGGCGGGCCAGGCCGAAGCTGCCGGCACAAGTCTCGGCCACGGTGCAGCGCAGAGGGACGGAGGCGGCCCGGCTCCAGCGCCGCAACTGCTCCCGTACCGGACCACTGAAAGCGGGGTGCTCGGCCATTTCCCCCAGCGCGTAGGCCACCAGACGGCGGTGCCAGCGCCTGACCGACGCGGCGAAGGGATACAGCTGGCGGAACGTGTCCGGACCCGTCGCATGGATGAGTGTCTTTCCGATCGCCTGTCCCGCCGCCAGTTCGACACCGGAGTAGTGGGGAGCTTGGTCCAGGGTCTTCCACAGCAGGTCCGCCATGCCCTCGTAGGACAGCCACAGACATCGCAGCAGCGCGTCCGAGCGGTGCCGGCCGGAGAAGACGACCGGTTGGACCGGGTAAGGCTGCGCTGCATCGTGCCGGAGCGGCAGCAGGCGGGCGCCAACGGCTTCCAGCCGGTGCTCGAAGGCCGGTCCAAGGACATCACGGCGCGTCCGCGACCGCTCGGTAACCGTCTCGCCTGTACCGGTACGCTGCGGTGGCACGGTCGCGGCGGATGCCGGCGGGCCGCCGCGTTCATCAATGAGGGGGCGCAGGATCGCGCTGAACTTCTCGATGACGGTGCGGTCCAGTCCGGGCAACAGCGCGATCGTCGCCATCAGGGCGAGCCGATCGGCTCGGTCGCACGCCTCCGCCAGCGCTTCATGAGCCGCGGCAGGACTGCCGGTCCGTAAATCTCCCAGTACGGAGGCAGCGGACCTTCCCGACACGACGAGATCACACAGCGCCTCAACTACGTCGACACCGTCCTGCGGCATTCCATGATCGTTCAGGTGAGCGACGAAGTCGGCCGAGGCGAGCTGCCGCAGCACGGTGGCCCTCTGCTCAGAGGTAAGAGCACCGGCCGTGGTCATCAGGTCCAGGCGCTTCTTGGCCACCGTGGCTGACGAGGGCGGATGGTGCACGACCTGCCAGGGCGCCGTCTCTCCGGAGAGCACCGCCTCCGCCCGTACGGTGATCACCAGACGGGCCCCGGCTCGGCGCAGCTTCCCGGCCAGATCGTTCAGCGCGACTTCGCCGAGCGAAACGGCAGCCGCCGGGGACAGCCCTTGCAGCAGATAGCCTCGTCGGCCCGTAGGGCTCCACCGCGAGAGGTCGTCCGGCGCGTCGAGGCCAGTAATGCCGTCGGTTCCGTACCGCTCCTCCAACAGTGCGAACGCGGTGGTGCTCGCACCCGTGCCACTGCCGGCCCTCAACAACAGGATGCCGCTGTTGTCCAGTACCTTGCGGCACTCCGCATACGACGGTGGTTCGACGAACCCGTGCAAGCGGGCGTGCACGTCTTCCGCGGGATACGGCCCCTCCCGCAGGCGGGGCTTGACGACCTTGTTCGTGGCATCCTCGTCGGGCGATACCTCGTTGAACGTCATGTTGATGTCACGCACGACACCCATGACCGCCAGACCCTTGCCCAGCCGTTGCTGATTGTCGCGGTACAAGTTCCCTGCATCCGGTCGGCTGTCTGCGTCCGGGTCGTACGGTCCGAAGGCCGCGTCCGCGTCGGCGGTCACCGGTGGTCTCCGGCTCCACCGGCCTGCTTGTCGCCGGCCACGTTGTCACCGCTGCCCCAGTGCTGATTGGTGCCTCGGTAGGAGGTAGAGCCGCCGGTGTACGTGATGTCCCTTCCGACGTTCCCCATGACGGCGGCACCCTCGCCCACGCTCTGGGAGTTACCGCTGTAGTGAGTGTCGTGTCGCGCCTTCGCATCCCGCCCCTGTCCGGCGGTCTCGACTTGGTCCGCGGACTCCCCGCGCGGTCGTACACCAGCCTGTACGAGGTTCCCGGACGGCGACGGAACGTAGAGCCAGGCCCTCTGCGCGAAGACCTTGCCCTCCACGGTGGCCGGCACCTCCACACAGCGGTCGGGGTGCAGTCCGGTGTACCCGCCGAGGACGACGTCTTCATAGACGCGCTGCGAGATGATCGCCGCCAGGTGGGTGATCTGCTCGCTCGCCGCGGCGAGGATGGCCTTGACCGGGCGGGAGTCCAGCAGCCGGTGCGTGTCGTTGCGGGCGGTGCCGTTGCCGTCACCCGGGCTGTCCCCGTCCGGCAGCGGTCCGACGTGAACGCTGACCCGAAGCCTGATCCGAGGGCCGACGCTCTGCTGGTTGTACGCACCGAGGACGTCGTCCAGCACGCCCAGGAACGGCCAGAGGACCGAGGGCAGCAGCGTCGGCTCGAAACCGAACACCACACCGTCCCCGGCATTGGCCGGGAAACGCTTGGAGTCGCGCAGCTCGTGCAGACCGGCTCGCTCCAGCGCTTGGTCCACGAGCTCGGGGATCAACTGACTCACCGGACCGTGCTGCACAGCGGGAAGACCTGTGAAGTCTTTCGCGTCGACGGCGAACAGAGCGCGGTAGGGAGGAAGCGGCCGACTTGCGACATACGGAACGGGGACGGGTGCGGGCATGCGGCATCTCCTCTTGGACGGTGTGAGGGTTCCAGCGCCGGTGATCGGCTGATTCGAGGTTCCGCTGCTTCCCGCCGTCCGACTGCACAGTGCTGGGCACTTCGCGCGTGTCCCGTGTCACAGGCCGAGGATGTCGAGGGCGACGGTCTCGTCCCCGGGCCGGTACGGGAGCCATGCAGCCGAGGCTCAGGAGCAGACGCCGCGTCAGCGCGTTCTGCGTTCTGCGTTCTGCGCTCTGCGTTCTGCGTTCTGCGTTCTGCGTTCTGCGTTCTGCGTTCTATCGGGACGTCGTAGCCCAGTCCCGCAGCGCCTGCACGTCCGTGATGACGATCACCTTGCGGGCCGTCTCCACCGCACCGGACTCACGCAGCCGGTGCAAGCCGGTCATGACCGCGTTGCGCGTCACTCCGGTCGCCTGGGCGATCTCTTCCTGGCTCAGGCCGGCCAACCGTATAACGTCCATGTCGGCTTCACGCGCTTGGAGTTCGGCCAACCGCAGGAGCGTACGCGCCAGCCGGACGATCAGCGGCAGGGTCACCAGTTCGGTACGGTGCCTGTCGGACTCCCGCAACCGGGACAGGGCCTGACGCATGAGCTCCATCACGAGCCCACGCTGCTCGACGAACCGGCGGAACCGTTCCGCCTCCAGCACCAGGGCCGTGCAGGGAGTGAGAGCGACTACCTCCGCCGTGCGAGGAGTGCCGTTGAAGACGGACACCTCACCCAGCAAGTCGCCCGGCCCTCGGAAGGCCAACCAGGTCACGTCTCCGTCCGGTTCCCGATGCACCACTTTGGCCAGACCGTCGGTGAGAGCGAGAAGGTGCGTTCCCGCAGATCCCTGCCGCAGCATCACGCTGCGCTCACGAAAGACGCGAGGCACTCCCAAATCCTTCAGCTCGCGCCATGCCTCGTCCGACAACACCTGCGTCGCCTTCCCCGTCCGTTCACTGCATGACTCCCCCAGCCTTGACCAGCACCGTGGCGTCTATGCCGACCCGACCGTTGCCGCCGACGATGAGCCGATATTGGCCGGTATCAACTCATGTTCGCCATGCAAACAGGCCGAAAGGAGACTGTCGCCCTGAACGGGGGGCTCATTGAGCGCGCACAGGCATGCATGCCGTAGCAGCGCCGGAACGTTCTGCGTCAGCCACCTGGTGGGCGGCAGATGCCACCTCGAGTCTGGGTGTCCGAGGCCCAACGCGCTGAACCGACACGGTGGCCGCTACCGCTATAGCGGCCTCTGCGAGAAGAACACCTGACACCTGGTCACCGACCTGCCCCGACCCGGCGGCCCACGAACCGCTGAGTCGTC
>NZ_BMVW01000003.1:347383-638423 GCF_014650915.1 Streptomyces poonensis
CTCGCCGAGGTGGTGCGGATCTACGGCTTCCGCTGGGCCAACCTCCAGGTCCGCCAAGCACCCGCACATCGCGGTCCAGCCGGTGACCGCGGAGGTGCGGGCCCACTAAGGCGGCCTGAACCGCGAAGGCAGGCCCCGGTCGGAACCCTCCCCTCAACAGCAGTGCAGCTCACTCGCTACAGGTTCATGATCGGAACCTTGGCGGGGTTCCCGTATGACAGAACCTTTCTCAGATCTGCTCGCATCTCATCGACATCAATCCCGGGGTCGATAGCCAAGGGCACGATGTCAGACGGCAGGTTCAACACTCCAACGGCTTCATCGTCAAAGCGCAAGTACAGGAGACCGGGCAGCACCGCGACCTCTTCGAGACCGCCATAGTGCACGGCCCCGCTCTCGTTCACGACGCAGTAGCTGTCGGTCTCATTCCGTACATCCTGTTCATCCAGCTCCTCGCGCAGAGGACGCTGAAAGTCGAAGTAATACCCGTTACTCTCTGCGTCTTCCCCATCACCAACGAAAACGGTGAACGTCGCGCCGGGGACAGCTTCCCCAGCGACCAGTGCTGTGATCGCCCAGTAGGGGGATAGGCCGGTCATCCGCTCCAACTCCTCTTCTTGCTGCCATGCTTGCACGCCGATCACCCCCAGCCCTTTGCTGCCCGCCCCATCCGTACCTGGTACGTAGCTGCGTACCGGCCCGCGCCGGTCGGCTCGGATACCTGAGCGTGCCTCCCCTCCCGACCGCTCGACTCCATTCCTTTCCCTGCTGCCGGAGGGAGCGGGCGACCGAGTACCACGGTGCGTGTCGGTACCTGCTGGTCGATGTACACGGAGTGGTCACACACCGATCTTCACTTGTTCGAGTCAACCACTCCCCATGTCCGTGCGGCGGGACGCTCGTCCGGGCATCACGGGGAGTGCAGGACGGCGGTCGAGGGGAGGCGCCGATCATGACAGCCTCGTATGCGCCACCCGGACAGATCACCGATCTGCCAGCGGGCCAGATCCCTCTGACGGAATGGGCGCGTGACTGGAGCCCCGGTTCCTATCGCGCTGGTGTCCCGGCCTCCGGCAAGCTGAGATTCGCCTTCTACGGCCGGATGTCGACCGAGGACCATCAGGACCCGGCCACCTCGCGGGCCTGGCAACTGCTACGCGCCCAGGCCTTGGTGTCCGGCCACGGGCGGAACGTAGCCGAGTTCTTCGACGTCGGCCGCAGCCGCACCCTGCCCTGGGCCCGCCCTCCCGAGGCCGCCGCCCTGCTGGCCGCAATGGCCGACCCGGACCGGGCCTTCGACGCGGTCGTCATCGGCTCCAGCGAGCGCGCCTTCTACAGCAATCAGTTCGCCGCCATGGCGCCGCTCTTCGAGCACTACGGCATCGCCGTCCGGGTGCCGGAGCTGGGCGGCGCCGTCGACCCGCAGCTCGCCGGGCAGGAGGAGCTGATGATCCTGCTGGGCATCCTGTCCAAGCGGGAAATCGCCCGCGCCCGGATCCGGGCCCGCACCTCGATGACCGTGCGGACCCGCGACCAGGGCCGCTACCTCGGCGGCCGACCACCCTACGGCTACCGCCTCGCCGACGCCGGACCACACCCCAACCGGGCCCTCGCCCGCCGCGGCGTCCGCCTGCAGCGCCTGGACATCGGCCCGTAGTGCGGCCCCATCGTCTCCTGGATCTACACCCAGCGGCTGGCCCGGCACAGCGTCGCCCGCATCACCCGGGCCCTCAACGACGCGGCCATTCCCTGCCCAGCCGCCGCCGGCCCAGACCGCAACCCGCACCGGCAAGGGACGCGCTGGGTGCTGACCACCGTGCGGGCCATCCTGGCCAATCCCGCTACACCGGCCACCAGGTCTGGAACCTCCAGCGCACCGACCACGACCTGCTCGACCCGACCAACACCAGCCTCGGCCACAACGACGTCAGGCGTTGGAACACGCCTGCCGACTGGGTCATCTCCGCCCGGCCCGCCCACCCGGCCCTGGTCAGCGAGGCCGACTACATCGCCGTCCAGCACAGCCGCACCACCCGGACAACAGCCCCGCACCGCACCCACCTGCTGGCCGGCCTGCTGCACTGCGGCCCCTGCGGCCGCCGCCTGAAAACCCACTGGGTTTACCACCGACCCGGTTACCGCTGCCGCCACGGCCACACCAGCGCCACCCGGTCCAAGCCCGGCCGCACCCCCAACACCCACCTGCGCGAGGACCACGTCCTGCCGCACCTGCCGGCTCTGCTTCTCCGTCTCACCCACCGCCTCACAGGGCCAGGACCCGACGCGCCAGCCGCCCTCAGCACGAGTACGGGACCGCCCACACCAACCGAGGCCATCGCCCACCTCCGCATCGAGGCGATCTCCCTGACCTACGACCCGGCCCTACGACCCGGCAACCAGAACCCTGACCGCCAGCACCCCCCAAGCAGAGAGGATCAGTATCGGCTGACCAGAGTCCCACCGACTCTCACCGATGAAGGGAGAAGCCGCAGGCGGACACCGAAACGACTAACACCCGCCCCGGCCAGGAGCCGGAAGCGGGTGCCGATTCCACCTGCCCGAGAACCGAGCACCGTGGGGGAACTGTGTGTCCGAAGTCGGAGTCCGGCACTGACGATACGGTCGCGGTCGCGCAGGGACGGCTCACGCTGCAGGAGTCACCGGGCGGCCCCAGCCTCACTTCATGAGACGCGGCCCCCACTCGCCGGGGCGCCAGAGATCCTTGCGTCATTGCACCGACATCGAGCATGGGCACCCCAGCGCGCCGTCATGGTGGCGGTGGTTGCAGCGGAGGCCTGGACGCGACCTCGCGTGATTGGAGCCGCACGCGGTCGCCAACCACCGAGGCAGGAAACAGGGGCGCGCCCAATGCGGACGCTCCCCGGGGGGCGCACCCGGCGCACCAGACGCTACCGGGCGACCTCAGCGTTCACCTGAGTCAACCGCGCCCCGACGATTCCCAGGGCCTCAACGATCTGAGCGGCGGCGCCTGCGGAAAAGAGCCCCCTGGTCACGCTGAGGCCGAATTGAGGCATAGGAGGATGCTCCGTCTCCCGCTGCAGGAAGAACGCCTCCCCCTTCACCGGAGAGAAGGCGAAGCAAACCCACTCTGCGAGGTCGTCGTAGACGGTCTCCGGGCCGCCCCAGCGCTCCTCCAACGCCGCACGATCGACATCGACCTCAGCAAGCCACCTGATGTCGCGCAGGCTGACAGTGCGCTCGGAGATCCTTTTCAGTCCTGCCGGGTCCAGTTGCCTCGGATGCACTCTTATCGAACCGCCGTGACGACGATCGGAACGGAAGCCCACTCCTCACCATCCATTTCGAATTCCTCAACGCCAGCCTCCACACCAGCCTCAAAGGAAGCGTATCCAGACCTGTTCGACGCGCGAACTCCGCGGGTTTCGCACCGAATGCCACGCCTACTCGCGCTATGAACGGCCCACCGCCGCCGACGGTCGTGGAGGTGCCATCCGTGACAGCGACAGCACGGCCACCGCGGCAATCTCCCGTACCGGCGCGGCGAAGTAGATCCACAGGCGGTCACCGGACGCCATGCGCCGTCACCTGGACAGACACCACTCCCGGCGGGGCGCGGTCTCGACGAGTTCCAGCATGCGGTCCTTGGCGGAGGACCCGCCGTCCGGGACGGTACCTGCGGGTTTCACAATGAACAGCCAATCCACGGATGCTTCTCCTCTCCTGAGTGCCTTGACCAGTACCCCGTCCAGCGCGGGTCCCCTGCGTGCAGCCCGGTACAGGAGCCTCCGTGCCACGCTCACACCCGGCCGTGCCCCGTGGTGCTCGGAGGCAGCCTCACCGTTGCTGACTGAAGCGGTGTGTCCGATCAGCTGGCCGGCAGGATCAATCGTCGTGCTCATACGGGGATGTACCTGTTCGCCACTCGGATCGTTGCCCGGCCGGCGCTGCTGTGCGGATGCACCGCGGCGGAGAGCGGAACCGCTCATCCTACGGCGGCCGCGAGGTCGCGGCTCCGCGTCGTCAGTCGGCACACCGCGAGTGGACCACCTACCTCAAGGCCCACGCGAGCAGCCTGCTCGCGTGGGCCTTCGGCCGACACGTCCGGGACCGGTTCCTCGGTATCCGAGTATGGGCACGGTCCTCGGCCGCGCGTCGGAGGTGTACGGCAAGGCTGTCAAAGGTGGCCGTGGCGCCGCTGCGTGTGCTGCGGTGTGGCTCCGGGCCAGGGTTCGGCCAGGAGCCGACGGCACTCCTCCAGTCACTCGGGCAACCGGCCAGGATCCGGTCCTGCGGTCGGGTCACGTCAAAGATGAACCGTTGGGGCGCTCGGCGAGGATTCCGGTCATCGCAGGTACTCGTCGGTGCGGGCGCTCCAGATCGCCAGTGCGGCTGCCAGGGCGCAGGCGCCGCCGAGCCACAGAACGCCCTGGAGGGTGAGCGTGTCGACGATGACGCCGCCGGCCAGCGCACCGAGGCCGATCGACAGGTTGAACACCGCCACCCAGAGGGAGGAGGCCGCTTCCACCGCCTGCGGGGCGGCCTTGATCATCCATGTCTGCAGGCCTACGGACACACCGCCGTAGGCCAGACCCCAGACGATCAGCAGGATGGCGCCGCCGATCGTCGTCCGGCCCAGCAGCAGGAAGAGCGGCATGGCGACCGTCAGGGACACGGCGATGATCAGCACGCTCCGGTGCGTCCGGTGCGAGAGCGCCGAGCCGGCGACGAAGTTACCGATCATGCCGGCCACACCGAACCCGAAGAGCAGTGGGCCGACGTAGCGCTCGTCGATGCCCGACAGCTTCTGCAGGGCCGGGCTCACGAACGTGTAGGCCGAGAAGTGCCCGAACACGATGAGGACCGTCGCGATGATGCCGATGCGCACCCCCGGGTTACGCAACTGCTCGGCCAGGAGACGCGGCCGGATGGCCTGCGAGGCGGCCAGCGAGGGCAGCACGGCCAGCAGGGCGATCAGCGCGACGAGCGCCAGGCCGCTCATCGACGCGAAGGCGATGCGCCAGCCGGTGAGTTCGCCGACCAGGGTGCCGAGCGGGACGCCGAACACATTCGCCGCTCCGACACCACCGAAGATGATCGCGGTGGCACGTGGCACGTTCTCGGTTGCCACCAGCCGGACGGCCAGGCCGCTGGCGATCGCCCAGAAGCCTCCGATGGCCACCCCGACCAGCACCCGGGAGGACACGAGGACAGCGAAGTTCGGTGCCAGGGCTGTGGCCACGTTGGCAGCGGTCATCAAAGCCATCAGTCCGAGCAGCAGTATGCGCCGGTCCAGTCCCCCGACGAGCATCGGGACCAGCGGTGCCGAGACCGCGGCGACCAGGCTGGGCACCGTCACCATCAGTCCGGCCGCCCCCTCGGAGACCGACAGCGCGGACCCCACTGCGGTCAGCAGACCGATCGGCAGTTGCTCGGCGGTCACCAGCAGGAATGTTCCCAGGGCCACCGCACTGACCGCCGGCCAGTGATTCGTCTGCGGGGCCTGTAGGACCTTCGCCTGGGCGGGGGTCTGTTCTGCGGTCGTCACCGTGCCTCCTCCACCATTCGGGAGCGATCGCTCCCAAAACCGACTCTAGTATGAGAGCGATCGCTCCACAAGTTCGCTAGAGTGCATGTATGGCACGCCCCCGACAGTTCGACGAGCAGAACGCGGTCGCCTCAGCGACCGAGCTGTTCTGGCGACGCGGTTACCACGCCACCTCGGTGCGCGATCTGGGTGACGAGCTGAGACTCACGCCCAGCAGCCTGTACCGCACGTTCACGGACAAGCACACGCTGTTCCTGCGCGCGCTCGACCACTACCGGGCCACCGAGTCGGCCGAGGCCCGGCAGCGGTTGCACGCGGGTGACCGCCCGGTTCGAGAAGTAATCCGCGAATGGATGCTGTGGCTGGTCACCTGCCCGGCCGACGGCGAGTCCGGCCGAGGCTGCTTCGTGGTCAACACAGCCACCGAACTCGGCACCACCGACGACCAGGTCCATCAACGGACCGAGGCCGCATTCGAGGTCACCCGGCAGGCACTGCGATCGTTGCTGACCGAGGGGCGTGATCATGGGGAACTCCCCACTGACCTCGACATCGACGCCGCCGTGGAGCTGCTGTTCACCATGGTGCTCGGGCTGCGGGTACGGGAGCGCGCCGGTCACGACCTAGCGCGTCTGACCACCGCGATCGACGCCGCGATCCAGGCACTGGGGCCCGCACCCACGGAACCAGCCTGACCACACTCGCCCAGGCCCGGCATCCCAGCTCCAGGGCCACCGCCGACCGACCGGAGCCGGGCGAAGGACCACCGCCGACCGTGCGCCGCCCGGCGGCAGCAACAGCCGGCCCGGCCTCCTGGCGGATGGCGAACCGACACGGCCGACCATGCGGCTGAGGACCCGAACGGCCACTGGAGCGCGGAGGCCACTGACGGCATTCGGAACCATGGAGAAGGAGCGTCTCCGGATACCGCGCACACCAGCACTCGGCTGACCCGGCGTGCCGAACCACTCCGCGGCCACCTCGGCCAGTCCCGGAGTCCGGGCCTGCCGTCCCAGCGCACTCCAAAAGATGCAGCCGTCCCGTCCGGGCGGATGAGGAGCGCCGGAGCCGGCATCGCATCGCGGAGGAGGAGTCCGGTACCACCTCGACGATCGACAGCCGGTCGGACCAGGGCCTGACGAGTTCGGCGTGGTGGGCTGCCTGGGCCGTGTGAACGAGTAACGGCCGCCCGTCGTGCAGCAGGGCGACGAGGTTTGTGGAGCCCTGGGCGGTCTTCAGCCGTTGCGTCCGGGGCAAAGGTCCCTGCGAGGGCGTCATCGCGAACGTGCACGTCGTAGCGGATGTCGGTGGCCTGAGCATTCCGGTGAGGGAATGATTCACCTGGTACAAGTGCATCATTACGACTGAAACGGCTGCAGTACCGACCTGGTCTCATCGAGCCTCACGGCCCATGCACGCCGCCCTGCTGACCGAGCTGCGCCGCGCCGACCTGCTGGACCTGGACGACTGCGCCGTGGACGGGTCCCGCGTCCGGGCCCTCAAAGGGGGGATCACACGGGACCCTCGCCCGTCGACCGCGCCCGCCCCGGCTCGAAATACCATTTGATCGTCGACCGCCACGGAACCCCGCTCGCCGTCACGCTCGCCGTCACGCTCACCGGCGGCAACCGGCACGACGTCACCCAGCTCCTGCCGCTGCTGGACGCGGTCCCACCGATCCGGGGCCTGCGGGGACGCCCCCGCCGCAAGCCGCGGCGCCTGTACGCCGACCGGGGCTACGACTTCGACATGTACCGCCGCCTGCTATGGAAGCGCGGCGTCAAGCCAGTGATCGCCCGACGCGGTGTCGTCCACGGCTCGGGACTGGGCAAAGTGCGTTGGGTCGTCGAGCGCGCCTTCGCCTGGCTGCACCAGTTCAGACGGCTCCGCATCCGCTACGAGCGGCGCCCTGATCTCCAAAGGGCCTGCTCGAACTGGCCTGCAGCCTCATATGCCTCCGCCGCCTACGAACCACACCCTGAAGCGATCAGTTGGCTACGCTGAACCACCCCGGCCGGACCTCGTGCAGGAGCGGTTGCAGCGACCGCACTGCGGACCGTACGTCACTGCGGACCGTACGTCCTGATCCGTGACGTCAAGAGGCTCCGGCAGGCTCAGCCCATACCCACGCAGCCGCCAGCAGTCGAAGACCCCGCTCCCGTCGGCTGCGAAGTCCACATCGACCTCAGTACCGTTGTCACTCACAAAGCGGCACCCTGCTCCATGAACCTTGGAGGAATAGGTGCCGATGTGATCACCCCGGCTGATCCAGCCCGAACGGGCCAGGCCGACGACGTCCGCCAGTCGCTCAAGTGAGGGGATCGCCGCCCTCATGGCCTCGTCCATCGCGCTGAGCGCGCGGACGTAACCGAGCACGAGGTCTCGCGCAGTCTCGACCCGTTCCATACGGCGTCACCCGCGTGAGCCCGTGACTGAAGGGATTGTTCCATGGGGCCGCCGGCGTCTCCGCGGGAGACGCCGGCATTCTGAAACGATCAGTTATGCGGCCTGGATGCGGCCTCATGCAGCCCTATGGGGCGGCCGGGATCTCTTGTGCGGCTTCGGCCGGCGTCTTCGGTTTCAGCGCACCAGGAGATCGACGGCCACCTTCAGTCGTTCGAGGTAGACCTCGCGTGAGGTGACCTGGTGCTTGAGGCCGATCGATGCGCTGATCATCGTCTGTGCGACAGGGGAGGCCGCCTCTCGTCCTGACTCGACGGCAATCGCGTCCCTGATCAGTTCCTCGAAACGTCGCCGCGTGGTCTCGGCGATCTCTCCGAGGAGGTTGGGATTGTCCTCGATGACCACCTTGACATCACCTGTCAGCGGACCGATGTAGCGGCCCGCCCACTGATCGAACGCTGCGACGAGGCGCTCCGGGAGAGGTCGGCCCGTGTCGGCCAGGACGTGTTCGACCGCGGTGATGTCGCGATCCAGGGCCTGGGTGACTGCGGCACGAAACAGAGTCTCCTTCGAGGGAAAGAGGTGGTAGAGCCCTGGCCGAGAGATGTGCGCCGCCCGCGCCACCTCCTCCATCGAGGTCTTCCTGTAACCGAATCGCGCGAACGTGGCCATGGCGGAGTCCAGAACCAGGGTCCGGCGGCCGGTGTCGGCGATGGTCGACGGCGGGTGGCCGGCATCGGGGCTGCTCATGAAGCGAGCATACGAGCGGCAGACGCACTATACAAATCAAGTCTAAACCGTATAGTCGGCGCCATGGTGCCCCGCAAACTCATCACCACGCCCTTCACCTCCTCCAGCACCGCGGAAGAAGTACTGCGGGGCGTCGACCTCACAGGCGTCCGCGCCATCGTGACGGGAGGATCCTCCGGCATCGGGATCGAGACGGCTCGCGTGCTGGCCTCCGCCGGAGCGGAAGTGACGCTCGCCGTCCGGAACACGACTGCGGGTGACGCCGTCGCCGAGACGATCGCGAAGTCGACCGAAGGGATCCGACCCCGAGTCGTCCGGCTCGACCTCGCCAACAGGGCCACCGTCACGCACTTCGTCGACGCGTGGGACGGCCCGCTTCACCTGCTGATCAACAACGCGGGCGTGGTCACAGGCGGCCTCGAACGAACGCGTGAGGGCTGGGAGCTGCAATTCGTGACGAACCACCTCGGCCACTTCGCCCTGGCCACCGGCCTTCACGAGGCCCTGGCCCGGGGAGCGGCCGACCGCGACGGAGCACGGATCGTCTCGGTCAGTTCGACAGCGCATATGCGTTCCGGCGTCGACTTCGACGACCTCCACTTCGAGCGTCGCAGCTACGACCCTCAGATTGCCTACGCCCAATCGAAGACGGCGAACTCCCTCTTCGCCGTCGAGGCGACCCGCCGCTGGACGTCCGACGGCATCGTTGCCAATGCGGTGAACCCCGGCGGTGTCGCGACGGGACTGCAGAGGAACTTCACAGCGCGACAGAAGGCGTCGCTCGATGCGGCCGAGGCCGCCGGAGTCTTCACGTACAAAACGGTCGCGCAGGGAGCCGCCACCAGTATCGTCGCGGCCGTCGCCCCGGAATTCGCTCACTCCGGAGGCCACTACCTCGACGATTCACAGGAGGCCTACACCGTGCCGAACAACGCCGACCTCGCGCAGCACCCGCACGGTGTCAAGGAATGGGCGCTCGATCCCGCCACCGCCCAGCGCCTCTGGACGGTCTCGACCGACCTGCTCCGCGTCTGACCTTCGTCTGACCTCGGCGCCACAGCAAGCGGCACTGCTGCCTGCATGGTTGGGTACGGCTCTTCGGCTGGCGGGGGAGCGCTGAGCTGCTGGGGTGTGTGTCGAAAGTGGTTGTTCAGGGGCCGTGCCGTGGAGGGCGGGGCTCGGAAGCGCGCGGGCGATGCTGACCGGCGCGGGTGCCGGGGACTTTGCCACCGCCGCCGATGTGGAGGCCGAAAAGACGATCCTCGGCGTCATCCGTGCCGCGCGGCCCGATGATGCGGTGCTCGGCGAGGAAGGCGGGCAGCAGGGCGCCGGCGACGCTGTGCGCCAATGGCTGGTGGATCCCTTGTGCGGCACGCTGAACTACGCCGTCGGCACCATGCTGGTGGCCGTCAACGTGGCGCTGCGCGAGGGGGCGGCGGCGGTGGCCGACCCGTTCAACGGCGAGGTCTTCTTCACCGACGGTCAGACCGCCTGGGTGCGGCATGACGGGGCCGACGACGTGCTACTGAGGCCCGCGCCCGTTACCCGATTGGTGGACGTCAACTTGGACCCGCCGTTCCCGAGTGCGCCCGGATCCCGAGCCGTGGACCTGCTGGCCCGCCCTGAGTTCGTCGAACGTCCCGGCCGCGCGTCGTATCCACGACGCTGGCACTGGCCTGGGTCGCTGCCGACAAACGCGCCGCGTATGTCACCGATGGCGGCGACCTCTCCAGGAGCGTGCATTTCGCGGCCGGCATCGCTTTGTGCCGGGCTGCTGGCTGTCCTGGACACCACCCCCTCGGCCACCAGGCCGTCCAGACCGCGGCAGCCGCGCTCCCCTACCCCTCCCGCGTCATCGCGCCCCTCGCCCCTGCGGCTCACCAGCAACCTCGCCCGGGCCAACCGGCAACTGCACACGACAACCCCGCCGCCTTCGAACCCGACGTCGCCGCCTCGCTGTCTGTCCTGGCGATGATCTTGGCGACGGGGAGTGAGCTTCTCAGAGCACTACTCGCCACGGGGGAGGCTGTGGAACTGTGCCGCCGCTGTGTCGGCACGCTGCCTTCAGCTTTTCCTCGACTCCCTGCCGTGCTGGGTCCGCAGGCCCGGTTGCTGGACGGCATCGGACGTCATCAGCAGGCGGAGCAAGCGCGTCGCCGGCTCGGGGAGAATCCGCTGCCGCGTTTCTGCGAATCGGGATGCGGAGCTGTGGGCCCCGCCTGTCCGGCCGCCCAGCCGCCGAGTGAGCCGGCGGCGGTCGAGGGCCGCCGCGCCCGGCCCTGGGGGGTTCGCCTCGTGGCGCGCGTCCGTCGTGGCGCGCGTCCCTCGTGAAGCGATGCAGCGATTTGCCTATATGGTTTAGGTGAACGCATACTACCTATAGGCTCATCGAGAGTAGGTGATGGTATGGGCAGGGCAGGACTGACCCCGGAGCGGCTGACCCTCGCCGGTGCGGAACTTGCCGACGAGGCCGGTTTCGAGCAGGTGACCCTTTCGGCGCTCGCCCGGCGCTTCGACGTGAAGGTCGCGAGCCTGTACTCGCACCTGAAGAACTCCCAGGAGCTCAAGACCCGGATCGCGCTGTTCGCGCTGGAGGAACTCGCCGACCGGGTCGCCGACGCCGTGGCCGGACGTGCGGGCAAAGACGCCCTGACTGCCTTCGCGAATGCCTACCGGGACTACGCCCGGGCGCACCCCGGCCGGTACGACGCAGCCCGGTTCAGGCTCGACCCGCAGACGGCCGCAGCCAGTGCCGGCGTCCGGCACGCGCAGATGACACGGGCGATTCTGCGCGGCTACGACCTGGCAGAGCCGGATCAGACACACGCGGTCCGCATGCTGGGCAGCGTCTTCCACGGTTACGTCAGCCTGGAGACAGCCGGTGGCTTCAGCCACACGAACGTCGCCTCGCAGGAATCGTGGGCCTGGACCCTGGACGCCCTCGACGCCGCGCTGCGGACCCGAGCCACCCCCTGACCCGCGGCGTGGCACCTTCCGCGACGGTTCCCGCGCACTGACCCGATCCCCCGCCCCTCCACCTAGAACCACAGGCTGAGGCAATGAGCACCGACCAGAACTGGATCGCTACCCCCATCACCGCCGACTTTCTGCGCGGGCACCTTGAAGTGGAACAGACCGCGCACGGTCTGCTGCCTCACCGGCTGCCGACCTGGGCGCGCCGACAGATTCCCGACGACCGGCTGGCTGTGGCCGAGGCCCAGCCCTCCGGCGTCCGGCTGGCCTTCCGTACCCGGGCCACCACCATCGAACTGGACGCGCTGCCCACCAAGCGGGTCTATCGGGGCTTCCCGTCCCCGCCGGACGGCGTGTACGACCTGCTGGTCGACGGCCGACTCACCGCCCAGGCCACCGTGGTCGGCGGGAACCTCCGCACGATCACCGACATGCTCACCCAGACCGCGGAGTTCACCGAGGGACCGGCGGGCACCGCCCGCTTCACCGACCTCCCCGAGGGTGAGAAGGGCATCGAGATCTGGCTTCCCCACACGGAGATCACCGAGGTGATCGCCCTGCGCACCGACGCCCCCGTCGAACCGGCCCCGGACAGGGGACGCCTGGTGTGGCTGCACCACGGCAGTTCCATCAGCCACGGCTCGAACGCCGTCTCCCCGAGCACCATCTGGCCTGCCCTGGCCGCGGCCGCAGGCGACGTGGAGCTGATCAACCTCGGGTTCGGCGGCAGTGCACTGGTGGACCCGTTCACCGCACGTACGATGCGGGACACCCCCGCGGACCTGATCAGCGTCAAGCTGGGCATCAACGTCGTCAACAGCGACGCAATGCGCCTGCGTGCGTTCGCCCCCGCCATCCACGGCTTCCTCGACACCATCCGCGAGGGCCACCCGGCGACACCCCTGCTGGTGGTGTCGCCGGTCCTGTGCCCGGTCCAGGAAGACACCCCCGGCCCTCTCATGCCGGACCTCGCCAGCGGGTCCCTTCGGTTCAAGGCCACCGGCGATCCGGCCGAAACTGCCGCTGGACGGCTGACGCTCACCATCGTTCGCGACGTACTCGCCGACATCGTGAAGCAGCGGGCTGCCGAGGACCCGAACCTCCACTACCTCGACGGACGCGACCTCTACGGCGAGAGCGACCACGCCGAGTTCCCGCTGCCGGACGCGATCCACCCCAGTCCCGAAGGTCACCGCCGCATCGGCGAGAACTTCGCGAAACTCGCGTTCGCAGACAACGGCCCCTTCGCCACCAAGACCGGCTGATCCCAGGCCGACGAGGAGATCGGGCCCGGCGGCTCCGCCGCGCGCCACGCTCCAGCTGCCCGTTGACGGCACCGGGTCTCGGACGCAGATGCCCGGCCCGGCCGCGCCCTCCGCGGCCGGGCCGGGCATCTGCGTCTCGGACGCTGCGCGAGGACCGGGCACTCAGCGGCCACCGCACGCCAGCCAGGGGACTGTAAATCGATCGGCTCTTCCACAATTTTCGTAGGCGTTGATCGTTCTGACGATTGGCCGCGTGAGTCGGGCTGCCGGTGCCAGGCTGGCGGTGTGTGACGTCGCCCTTGACGAACTGCTGCCCCGGCTGGCCGGATTATGAGTTGAGCGGGTGAAGGCCGGCCCGGTGGCCGTGAGGATAACCGCGTTCACCAGGGATGGTGCGCGCCGTGCGTGCCCGGAATGTGGCCGGGAGTCTGGCTGGGTGCACTCGCGGTATGTGCGTCATGTCGCGGACGAGGCGGTCGGCGGGCGGCCCGTGGTGATCGATCTTTCGGTGCGGCGGCTGTACTGCGAGGACCCGGTCCGCCCGAGGGCAACGTTCGTCGAGCAGGTCGACGGGCTGACGGAGCGATACCAGCGCAGGACGCCGGCGCTGGGGCGGATCGTTGAGGCGGTCGCGGTGACGCTGGCGGGCTCGGCCGGTGCCCGGCTGCTCATGGTGCTGCACCAGACGCTGTCCGCGGCGCCGGTGTTGAACTGTCTGATGCACATGCCGCTGCCCGGCCGGCTCACATCCGTGGCGGCCGGGATCGACGAGTTCACCCTGCTCAAGGGGTACCGTTATGCCACGGTCATCACGAACGCGGACAACGGCGAGCGTATCGATGTGCTGCCCGACCGTAAGGCGGGGACGGTGACCGCCTGGCTGCGTGAGCATCCCGGCGTCCGCGTGGTGTGCCGGGACGGCTCGGGCTCCTTCGCCCAGGCCACCATCGACGCCGATCCGACGATCGTGCAGGTCGGCGACCGCTGGCACCTCTGGCACGGCCTGGCGGGGACGGTGCTGAAGGAGGTCGGCGCACACGCCTCCTGCTGGGGCAAGTTCGGTCCGCCGCTGCCCGACGGCAAGAGCGCCGCCACCACCCGTGAGCGGTGGCGGCAGGTGCACGACCTCCTCGACCAGGGCGTCGGCCTGCTCGCGTGCGCTCGCCGTCTTGGCGTGTCGCTGATTACGGTCAAGCGCTATGCCCGCCACAGCGAGCCGGACCGCATGGTCCGGACCCCCGTCTACCGGGCCTGTCCGGTAGACCCCTACCGCGATCATCTGCGCAGACGTCGCACAGAGGAACCGGCCGTCCCCGTCACCCACCTGCTGGCGGAGATCCGGGAACAGGGCTACACCGGCAGCGCCAACCTCCTGGTCCGCTACATCAATCAAGGACGCGTCGAGGCCGACCACGCCGCCCTGTCGTCCCGCAAGGTCACCGGCCTGCTCACCTGCCGCCCCGGCCACCTCTCCGATGACCAGCGTGCTCTGCATGACCAGCTCACCGGTGCCTGCCCGGAGATGACCGTGCTGGCCGACCGGATCCGTACCTTCGCCGAGCTGCTGGTTCCGCACGAGGACAACGCCGGGAAGCCGACGGCCTGGATCAGCCGGACTCGTGCTGCTGACCTGCCCTTTCTGCACTCCTTCGCGAACGGCCTGGAGCGTGACCGCGCCGCCGTCGATGCCGCCCTCACCCTGCCGTGGCACAACGGTCGGACGGAAGGCGCCAACACACAGATCAAGTTCCTCAAGCGTCTGATGTACGGCCGCGCCGGCCACCGTCTCCTGCGCCAGATCGTCCTGCTCAACTGAAGCCTGGCCCGGACGATCAATGCCTACGAGAATCTTGGAAGAGCCGATCGATTGATGCGATGAAGAGGCGGGACCTCCCGCTCCGGCCGGGTGCGGACGATGCTCGGTCCAGGAGATGAAACAGCTGTCCACAGGCAGGAGGCCCCTGATGGACCGGGAACAAGCCTACGGCGGGCCGCAGATCGTCGGCATGGACCTGCACGCCCGCCGGTCGGTCTTGCTGCGGATGACACCGGAGGGCAGGCATCTGGGCCGGGCCCGCATCGACAACAGTGCCGCCGCCCTGAAAGCGCAGATCGCGAGCGCCGGTCCCCACCCGAAGGTCGTGCTGGAGGCCGGCTACGGCTGGTACTGGGCCGTCGACACCTTGAGGGAGGCCGGGGCGGAGGTGCATCTGGCACACCCGCTGGGGGTGAAGATGTTCACCTACCGGCGCGTGAAGACCGACGACAGGGACGCCGCCGACCTGGCCGACCCGCTGCGGATGGGGCGGCTGCCCGAGGCCTGGATCGCTCCGCCCCGCACCCGCGAGGTCCGGGAACTGGTGCGCTACCGCCACAAGCTGCTCACCATGCGCACATCGGCCAAGGTTCAGATCCACGCGGTGCTGGCCAAGGCCGGTCTGCGCGTGCCGGTGAGCGACCTGTTCGGCAGGGCCGGCGGCGACTGGCTGGCCCAGATTTCGCTGCACGGCTCCTACCGGACACGCGTCGCCTCGCTGCTGCGGCTGATCGCCTTCCTCGAGAAGAAGGAGATCACCGACATCGAGAAGCTCACCGCGCAGGCACTCGCCGATGATGCCGGCTACCGCGCGGTGCAGACGATTCCCGGCATCGGCCCGGTCTTCGCCGCCGTGATGGTCGCCGAGATAGGCGATGTCACACGCTTCGGCGGCCCCGCCCCGCTGTGCTCCTGGGCCGGGCTGACGCCCCGCCACCGCGCGTCCGACACCAAGGTCCGCCGCGGATCAATCACCCAGCAGGGTTCACCGCTGCTGCGCTGGGCCTGTGTCGAAGCGGTGCAGCGCTGCACCTCCGATTCGTCGGCCGCCGCCAGCAGCACCACGACTGCCGCGTCACCGCCATGACCGACCCGGGTACGGGACGCGGTGGTCTGTGCGTACGCCTGGACGAGGCCCACCATGACGAGGTCGAGGCCGGAAACGGGGAGGTCCGCGTCGCCGCCCGCATCGGACCACTGCGCCAGACCGTGACCCGCCGGCCGGCCCCGGCCGGGCCGCTGCCCCTCACCGTGACGATCCGCACGTCGGGCCTCGTGCCCGCGTCACCCGAACTCACCGACGGCGGCACCACGGGCCCCGACACCATCGCCTTCTGGCTCGGCGATCCCGACGCTCCGGACGCCCGGCCGCTCGCCGAACTGGACGGACGCTACCTGTCCACCGAGGTCGCCTGCGGCTTCACCGGCCGAGTGATCGGCATGTACGCCACCGAGGGCGCGGTCGCCTTCGACTGGTTCGAGTACACCCCGACCCCCGCGCCGTCCGTGTGACGCCCGGCGGCGGGCGGGTGCCCCACCCTGCTGGGCACCCGCCCGCAGCCGACTGACCCGCCCCCGGCCGAGGTGCCTCCCCGGTCCCCAACCCCTGGCCCCCGGACGGCCGCCTCGCCGGTTAACCTGTGCCCATGCCTCCCCGACCAGCCGGATCGCGCCCCACACTGTCGTTGGTGGCCAAGACCGCCGGTACGAGCGTGCCCACCGTGTCCAAGGTGCTGCGAGGCGGAACCGACGTTTCGGCGGAGACGCGCGCGAAGGTCATGGAAGCCGTGCGCGCCGTCGGCTACACCCGCCGGGCCGGGTCCAAGGGCGAGAGTGTGCGGCACGAGGGCGGCTTGTCCCACGTGCTCGATCTCGTGGTCACCCACTTCGAGGGGTCATGGGCGAACCTGCTGATAGCCGGGGTCGGGCGAGAAGCGGCAGCAGCGGGACTCGATGTCGTACTGACGCTGGCCGAGCCGCACAGCGACTGGGTGTCGCGGGTGCTGAGAAGGCGCACCCTCGGCGCGATCGGGACGCTGGTCGATCCCGCCTCGCGGCAGTTCGGCGCACTCTTCGCCGCGGGCGTGCCCGTGGTGCTGATCGACCCGATGAGCACACCGCCGTCAGGGGTGGCGAGCGTCGGCGTGGCGAACTGGGAAGGCGGCCGTATGGCCGCTGAGCACCTGCTGTCCCTCGGCCATGTGCGGATGGGGGTGGTCGCCGGCCATGCCCGCCATCTCTTCAGCCGAGCGCGCGTCGACGGTTTCCGTGCGGCGGCCGACACGGCGACCGCCGGCAGTGCCACGGTGTCGGTGGCCCACGGCGGATGGAACCGCGCCAAGGCGACGACCGCCACCCATACCCTGCTCGACAGCGACCCGGGGATCACGGGGATCTTCGCCTGCGCGGACTCCATGGCACTCGGCGTCTACGACGCACTGGATGCCCGGGGCCTGCGGATTCCCGAGGACATCAGTGTCATCGGTTTCGACGACCTGCCCGAGGCGCAGTACATCACCCCCGGACTGACGACCGTCAGACAGCCCAGCACTGAGTTGGGCGCCGCGGCGGTCAAGCTCCTGATCGAGCTGTCCCGGCGTGAATACGGCGGCGCCCGGTCCCCCGCCCGCATGAAGCTGGCCACCGAGCTGGTCGTCCGTGCCTCCACCGGACCCGTGCCGACGACCGCGGCGCCACGCCGATGACGCGGGCAGGCGTGTTCCGGTCGCTTTCCGGTCGGTCTCATCGCGGTGCTGTCGTCATGACCTGGAGGACGAGGCGGCTCGGACGGGCAGCGCCATGACGGATCGTGTATTCCGCTGCGGTGGGCTCCGTGGCCGCCCCGGCCGGATCGAAGGCATTGCGTCCGACGTCCCAGCGGGGTGACGAACTCGGTGCGATGTCGACGCGCACCCGGTGGCCCGGCAGGAACGTGTGTGCTGTCGACCAGAGGTCCACGACGAACTCCTGTTCCTGGTCCGGCTCGACCGGCCGTCTGTCGCCCAGGCCCATGACCGGGTCGACGGACCGCGCCGACCCCCGCTGCACGCCGTCGGTGACGACGAGGCTGCTGCCGTCCGGGTGCTCGTCGCACAGCCGCACGACCACATCCGCGTCCGTTCCCGTGGTCGCGAGGTGGACGACGGCATGGACCGCGCCCATCACCGTGAGTTCCTCGGCGAGCGGCACGGTGCGCCACGAGACCACGTCCTGCCGCGCCTCGATCGCCCCCTGGTCGGCGGGCCCCGCCTCGAACGGCGCGAAGAGGAGTACCGCGCCGCCGCACGTCGGCACCGGGGATGCCGGATCGCTGGTCAGCCGCCGTTCACCGCTCCCGGCCGGCTCGGTCGCAAGTGTTCCCCCGGCGTTCAGGTACAGCTCGAGCGTCCGCGTGCCGCGCGGGGGGAACTCGTCCAGGTCGATCCACCGGTTCGAGCCCATCAGGAACACGCGCACCGGCGGCATGTCCGCCGCGTCCGCGCGCAGGGCGGTGTCGAAGAACCGCACGTGCCGCGCGGTGAGGTCTCCGCCGCCGCCGAGATCGTCGGCGGACGCGGCCGGCCCGAAGTCCACACCGGCTGTCCGGCCCGACCAGTTGTCATGCGACCAGGGGCCGACCAGAAGTCGAGGCACCGGCCCGCCGGTGTCCTTCGCGCGGCGCAGCAGCCGCCGGTAGATCTCCAGGGTCGATCCGAGGAAGACGTCGAACCACCCGCCGATCAGGAAGACCGGGATGTCGACCGCCTCGATCCGGTCGACGATCTTCCCCTCGCGGTGACGCGCCGACCCGAGCGGCTCCCGCAACCGGCCCAGACCCCACCCGACGATCGCCTCGGCGTCCCATCCGGCGTGCGGGGTTCCGGCCCGGAACGCGTCGCGGGTCGCGATCGCCCGCTCGGTCGCCTCCCACCGCTTGCGCTCCGCCTCCCGTTCGCGGGCGGAACCGATGCGCGTGATCAGGTCCGGGGCGATCGCGTAATGCGTCCACGCAAGGGTGCTTCCGATCTCCGGCACCCCGCCGCGGAACCGGAAGCCGTCGAGCGCCGACATCGCCGGCGTCATGGCGGGAGCGATCGCCCGCAACGCCGGTGCGCCTCCCAGAAGGGCGCTGAACTGGGTGTCCGAAGCGTAGGACGCGCCCCACATGCCGACGGTGCCGGTGCATTCGGGACGCGCCGCGAGCCAGGCCACGGCGTCGGCGCCGTCGGCCACCTCCTGCGCACAGGGGTCGAAGACGCCTTGGGAGTCGAAGCGGCCCCGTACGTCCTGGAGCGCGACGAGATAACCGGCGGCGACGAGGCGCCCGAGGTCGAGCATCCCGTCGTGTTCCTCACGGGTCACGTCGTAGGGATGGCGGGTCAGCAGGGCCGGCCACGGACCGGTCCCGTGCGGAACCAGCAGAACGGTCCGCAGCCGTGTTCCGTCGCGCACCGCACAGGTCACCTCGCGGCGTTCGGCGACCGGGTCCGGCGATTCACGGGCCGGGTCGCCGCTCCGGAGAGGGGCCGGCTCCCGGACGGGGCTCGTGTCGTCGCTCACCGGAGGGCGACCGCCGTCCACGACGTCGGCGGCAGTTCGATGGTGAGCAGGCCGTCGGCGAGTGCCGCGCCGTTGTTCGCGGCCGGGGTCACCCGGTCCTGCCGGGCGAGCGTGTTCTTCGCGTACACGTCGGAGTCGGCGAGCGTGACCGCCTCGGTGATGCGCGAGGAGCCGAGGCTGCGCACATCGATCGTGACCTGCGCGGCCTGTGCCAGGTCGCGGTTGACGAGGAAGACCGCGGCCCGGTCCTCGTCGGCGGTCGCGACGGCGTCGACGACGGACGCCTCTCCGTAGCGCGCCGTTTCGTACGTCGGCGCCTCGATGAGGGGTCGGATGACCTCGCCGGAGGCGAGCCGGCTCGTGATCGAGAACGGGTAGAAGGTCGTCTGGCGCCAGGCCGGGCCGCCGGGCTCGGTCATGATCGGAGCGATGACGTTGACGAGCTGTGCGAGGGATGCCGAGGTGACGCGGTCACGGGCGTGGCGCCACTCGTCGTGCATCTTCTCGGACGCCTGGTGCCCCTTGAGGTACCAGACGTTCCACTCGTCGAAGGAGACGTTGATCTTCTTGTTGGAGCGTTTCTTGTGCCCCACGTGGTCGGCGCTCGCGACGACGGTGTCGATGAAGTAGTCCGTGTCGGTCGCCGAGGCGAGGAACGAGCCGAGGTCGCCGTCGTGCTCCTGGTAGTACGCGTGGCACGAGACGTAGTCGACGTGGTCGTAGCTGTGCTCGAGTACGGTGCGTTCCCAGTCGCCGAACGTCGGCGTGGTGGATCCGGAGGAGCCGCAGACGACCAGTTCGAGGTCCTTGTCGGCCCTCTTCATCGCGGCGGCGGTGCGGGCGGCCGGCTTGCCGTAGTCGTCCGCCGTCATGAATCCGGTCTGCCAGGGGCCGTCCATCTCGTTGCCGAGGCACCACATGCGCACGTCGTGCGGTTGCGGTGTGCCGTTGGCGATGCGCAGGTCCGACAGCGCCGTGCCGGACGGGTGGTTGGCGTACTCGAGCAGGTCCAGGGCGGGCAGGATGCCCCGTGTGGCCACGTTGACCGCCAGCATCGGCTCGGAGCCGGTGAGCTTCAGCCATCCGGCGAACTCGTCGAGGCCGACCTGGTTCGATTCGAGCGAGCGCCAGGCGAGGTCGCGGCGTACCGGGCGTTTCTCGCGTGGGCCGACTGAGTCCTCCCAGCGGAACCCGGAGACGAAGTCGCCGCCCGGGTAGCGGATGGTCGTGCTGCCGAGTTCTCCGACGAGTTCGACGACGTCCATGCGGAACCCGTCATCGTTCGCGCTCGGGTGTCCGGGCTCGTAGAGCCCGGTATACACACAGCGGCCGAGGTGCTCGACGAACGAGCCGAAGGTGCGGCGCCGGACGGGAGCGATGACGGCCTGCCTGCCGAGTTCGATGTGGGCGCGGGGCAATGCGGGGGTCCTTTCCCGGGGGACGGCGCGGTGGTGTCGCGGGCCGGGTGGTGCCGGCGGCCGGCGGCCTGCCCCTGCCGAAAGGCATGGCAGGGGCAGGCGTGGGACGCTCCGGTTCGGGTCCTGGTACCGGTGTCAGCCCTTCACGGCGCCGGTGAGGCCGCCGACGATGCGCTTCTCGAAGACCGAGAAGAAGACCAGTGCGGGCAGCATGGCGAGTGAGGTGAAGGCGAGGACCTTCGCGGTGTCGGTGGAGTACTGCGAGGAGAACACCTGGACGCCGAGCGGCAAGGTGTAGTTCGCCTGTGAGTTGAGGACGTACAGGGGCAGGAGGTAGTTGTTCCAGCTGCCGACGAATCCGAGGATGCCGACGGTGACCACACCGGGCAGCGACAGCGGGACCACCATGCGGAAGAAGAAGCCGAGGCGGCTCATGCCGTCGATCGCGGCGGCCTCCTCGATCTCGTTCGGGATGGCTCTGAGGAACGGCACGAGGATGATGACGGTCGTCGGCAGGCCGAAGGCGATCTGCGGGATGATCACGCCGAGCAGGTTGTCGACGAGGCCGAGGTCCTTGATGACGAGGTACAGCGGAGTGATCGCGATGACCATCGGGAACATCAGGCCCGCGGCGAACAGGGCGTACATCGCGCCCTTGAGCCTGAAGTCGTAACGCGCGATCACAAAGCTCACCATCAGACCGAGGGCGACGATGCCGACGGTGCTGGTGATCGCGACGATGAGGGAGTTGGCGAACTCGCCCCAGAACACCGTCGACTTCAGGATGCCGGTGTAGTTGCCAACCACCCAGGGGTGCGGCAGGGCGGCCGGCTCCGTGGTGATCTGCGAGTTGGTGCGGAATCCGCCGAGCACGATGAAGAGCACCGGTGCGATGCAGACGCCGACGAAGAGCAGCGCGATGAAGTAGGTGACGGGGTTGCCCCACTTCTGCGGCTTGTCGCGGTTGCCGCGGCGGCCGGTGGGCGCCTTCCGCTCCGGCGCGGGGGACATCCGGGCGGTCGTCGCGCTCATCACACGGTCCCTTCGGTGACGGCGCCCCTGAGGTCGCGGCGCAGGACGAAGCGCTGGTAGATCAGCGCGACGATGAGCGAGATCACGAACATCACGACCGCGACGGCGCTGCCGTAGCCGTAGTTGCCCGCGTTGCGGCCCTGGGCGAGCATGTAGATCGCCATGGTCGAGGTGCCCGCGGTGCCCGAGACGTACTGACCCCAGATGATGTAGACGAGGTCGAACAACTGCAGCGAGCCGATGATCGACAGGAAGGCCCAGATGCGGATCGTCGGTCCCAGCAACGGCAGCGTGATGCGGCGCTGGATCTGCCAGTAGGACGCGCCGTCGATCTGAGCGGCCTCGAAGATCTCGTCGGGGATCGACTGCAGGCCGGCGAGCATCAGGATCACCGCGAAGCCGATGTACTTCCACGTGATGATGGCCATCAGCGTCCAGACGGCCAGGTCCGGGTCGGCGATCCAGTCGGCTGCCAGGGAGCCCAGGCCGATCCGGTGCAGCAGGTCGTTGACGGCTCCGTCGCTCTGGAGCATCAGGCTCCAGCCGGTTCCGACGATGACCTCGGAGATGATGTAGGGCACGAAGATCAGGACGCGGATGGCCGAGCGGCCGCGGATCTTCTGGTTGAGCAGGAGCGCGAGGACGATCGCCAGCGGACCCTGGATAACCAGTGAGAGCACCAGGATCAGGCCGTTGTGCCACAGGACGTCGTGGAACGCTGAGTCGGTGAGGATCAGCTTGTAGTTGTTCAGGCCGACCCAGTCGGTGGGCTCTCCGTAGCCTTTCCACTGGTAGAAGCCGTAGTACGCGGCGAGCGCGACCGGAAAGATCACGAACGCCAGGAACGTGATGACCGCCGGTGCGGACAGGACCGCGATCTCCAGTCGCATCCTGGCACGGCCTCGGCGGAGCGCAGTCGCTCGCGGCGGAGCCGGGGGCGCGGACGTGGCCGCGTCCTCGGCTCCGGGCGTGCCCTGCGACTGGCGGCCGTCGGCCGTGTCAGTGCCCAGGGTGTCGCTCATGTCTGCTTACTCAGCCCTTCTCGGCGGCAGCTCTGACGTCCTTGACGATGTCGGCAGCGGAGCCCTTGCCGGCCATCAGGTTCACGACGGCAATGTTCATGGCGTTGCCGACGTTCTGGCCGAACACGGTGTCGAGGAACGGCATCGAGTAGGCGGCCTTGTTGAAGGCCTGCAGTGCCGAGATGTTGTAGGGCTCGGTGACGCCCCCTTGGGCTTCCTTGTTCACCGGGACGGTGTCGAAGGCCTCGGCGTAGGCCTCCTGCTGCTCCTTGGTCACGACGAACTGGAGGAAGCCCAGGGCCTCCTTCGGTGCGTTCTTGGAGAGCGAGTATCCGCCGGCGCCGCCCATGATGGCGGTCGGGTCGCCCTTGCCGCCGGGCACGGCGGGGAAGGGGAACCAGCCCAGGTCGGGTAGCGGCTTCTTGTCCGGGGTCAGATCGGCGATCACACCGGGGTTCCAGTTGCCCATGAGCTCCATGGCCGCCTTGTGGTTGGCGATCATGCCCGCCGAGGACCCGGCGCCCTGCTGCGACGTCGCCGTGAGGAAACCCTTCTGGAAGGGGTCGGTTCCCAGGAGGCCGGCGAGGTCCTCGCCGGCCTTGGTCCAGCACGGGTCGTCGAACGTGAGCGACTTGGCAGCCTCCTGCATGGTGTCCTGGCTGCACTCGCGCAGGGCTAGGTTGTAGTACCAGTGCGCGGCCGGCCAGGCGTCCTTGGCGCCGACCGCGATCGGCGCGACCTTGATCGCCTTCAGCTTCGCGACGGCGTCCTCGAGCTCGTCCATCGTCGTCGGCGTCGAAGTGATGCCGGCCTTCTTGAACAGGTCCTTGCTGTAGTAGATGCCCTCGGGCTGCGTGTCGAGCGGCATCGCGTAGACCTTGCCGTCGATCGTGACGCCTTCGAGGGCCGCTTCGCCCGCGTTCGCCTTGTCGGTTCCGGTCAGTTCCAGTGGCTGAATCTGGCCGGCGTCGACCATGGCCTGCATCTTGCCGCCACCGCGCTGCAGGAAGATGTCGGGCGCGGAGTTCGAGTTGAGCGCGTTCTGCAGCTTGCCGTCGAGGTCCTCGTTCTGGACCGACTGGATCTTGATCGTGACGTCCGGGTGCAGCGCGTGGTACGCCTTCGCTGCGTCCTTCCAGTACTGCGCACCGCGCCCTTCCATCGCGTTCGTCCAGAGGGTCACCGTCCCCTGGCCATCGGAAGAACCGCTGTCGCCGCCGCCGGCGCAGCCGGCGACGGCGAGTGTGATGCACAAGCCGATCGCGGCAGCCGTCGCGCTGCGGGTTTTCCTCATCATCGTGGAAACTCCCTGATTTTTCGTCGAAGATTCGACTGCCAAAAGTTTGCGCAAACTAATGGTCCATCAGCCGAGCAGGAGCAAGGTGTACCGTCCGAATCGAACGAGAGGCAACCAGCAGTTTTCGCGAGTTGCGCAATCGTTACCGATATGGCGGCCGTCGTTCGTAATGACGAACGGGAACGGTGACAATCAGGAACGTGCTCGGTCGCACCCTTTCGGTGCCCGGCCGACCGGGCACCGGCAGGACACCGAACGCCGACAGGCGGACCGCTCGACGTCTTGACACCGTCTTCCCCCTCTTCCTACGGTGCGCGCCACGTCGGGCGAGAGCCGGTTGGTCCATCCGCCCGCCCCGGCGAGTCCCTCTCCCCCACCCACCGCAGTGAAGGAACCCCACCATGCGGATCGTCGTCCCCCGGCAGCCGACAGCCCGGCTCTCCGACGCCTGGCGCCACTGCGTCGGCACTGGCCGGCTCGACCTGGCGTTGCGGCGCGACTACCAGGAATCGCTCGACCTCGTTCAGCGGGAGATCGGTTTTCGACACATCCGGGGGCACGGCCTGCTCAGTGACGGGATGGGCGTCCACCGCCCCTACGACTACGCCGGCGAGCGGCGCGTGCGCCACGCCTTCACATACGTCGACCAGGTCGTGGACGCCTACCTGAGCATGGGCATCGCGCCCTTCCTCGAACTCGGCTTCATGCCGTCCGGCCTCGCCTCCGGCGACGACACCGTGTTCTGGTGGAAGGGCAACGTCACTCCTCCTCGCGACGAGAAGGAGTGGGCGGATCTCGTCCGCGCCGTCATCGGGCACCTGGTCGACCGCTACGGCATCGACCAGGTGCGCCGGTGGCCGATCGAGGTGTGGAACGAGCCCAACCTGGCGCCGTTCTGGCCCGCGGGCCAGGACGCCTATCACCGCCTCTACGAGGTGACCTCGCTGGCCGTCAAGGAGGTCGACGCGGAACTCCAGGTCGGCGGCCCCTCACTGGCGCCGGGTTACGAGGACGAGTGGATCCAGTGCTTCGCCGAGTTCGTCGAGGCCCGCGACCTGCCGATCGACTTCGTGAGCCGCCACGCCTACTCTTCCGGCCCCGTCCAGCCCGTCCCGTTCGGCGCTCACCAGACGCTCATGCCGGCGTCCGCGCTGCTGGAGCAGTTCGGTGCCCCACGGCAGCAGCTGGCGGGCACCGGGCTCGCGGACCTGCCGCTTCACATCACCGAGTTCAACTCCTCGTACCGGCCGGACAACCCGGTCCATGACACCGCGTTCCACGCGGCGTATCTCGCACCGGTGCTGGCGAACGGGGGTGACCTCGCGGACTCCTTCTCGTACTGGACGTTCAGCGACGTGTTCGAGGAGGTGGGCATCCCCACCGCGCCGTTCCACGGCGGCTTCGGCCTGCTGACGCATCGCCAGATCAGAAAGCCCACCTACCACCTGTACACGTTCATGGCCGAGATGGGCGAGCAAGTGCTCGCCCGAGGCGAGGACCACCTGGTGACGCGGCACGGCGACGGACGCGTCACCGTACTGGCCTGGTCGCCGGCCGACCCGGCCGGCGGCGATCCCGTCGACGGCCACACCGTCCGGCTGTCCCTGCCCGTCGGCGCCCCGGACGCGCAGGGCTCCGCCTACGCCCGCCGCCGCTCCGTGAGCGAGGACGCCGGCAATCCCTGGGCCGCCTGGTGCGAGATGGGGCGGCCACTCGCGCCCGGCAACCGCCAGCTCGACGCTCTCCGTGAGGCCGCCGAACCCGCCCGCTCGCACCGGAGCGTGCCCGTAGCCGGCGGGCGCGCCGACGTGGACCTCGTCCTGGGCCGCAACGAGGTGACGCTGCTGGAGCTCACCCCGGTCGTCGACGAGACGCCGGAGTGGTGGAGCGACGACCGGCTGTTCGGCCTCGGCGGCGAGGACGCCGACGCCTCCGTGAACCGGCCGTGAGCGCCCCGCCGCCCACCGGCCCGCTCGCACGGCCGGGAGCGCAGACCTCGATGCTCGCCCTGCACCGGCTCCGGTCCATATTCGTTCACGTCAATACCCTGCCGGCCGACAGGCTCCGGAACCGGCCCGGGCATCGAGGACCAGTGACGAGGACAGGCGCGGCCCGACCGCGCTGTTCCGGTCCGACGGCAACCGCTACGGCACCTTCCACCTGGGAATGGACAAGCGACTCGACCCGGGGACGGCGTCCCGACGACGAATGACGCCAGCATGGCCCGCTTACGGCCCCGCAGCCACGCATGCGCCACCAGTTCCCCGCCCGCGCGGTAAGGCTGACTGCCCGGCTGCCATGGGGAACCATCTTCAGCGTCCACGTCAATCGCCGCGACCCGCCCACTGCGGGCCATGAGAGGCGCGAAGTCCTCGTTCGACGCCGCCTTCGAATGCGCCAGATGCACCGAGTGGCGTGCGCCGTCCGCACCGGGTAGCTGTTTGATCCAGTCCAGTAGCCGCGGGAACATCGCATTGCCCGTAGCCATCGTCGGCAGCGCGAAGAACACCCCGCCCGCACCCGACCGTGCCGCGAACACCTCGGCCACCGCCAGCGCCGCCTCCGTCTTGCCCTCGCCCATCGGCGCCTCGATGATCATCAGCCCCGGTGCCTGCATCTGCCGGGCCAGCCCGACCGCGGCCGCCTGCACCGGCCGGACGTCAGCTCCCGCCGGAAGCCGGAACCGGGAGCCGAACAGATCCTGCACCTCCCCGGCCGGCTCCCGCACCACCCACGGCGCCGGAAGATCCAACCCCCGCCAGGCCGCTGCCAGCCGCTGCTCACCGGTATGGGCTGCGGCCTCCGGAAAGTACGGGAACAGATCAGGGTTACTGGCGACCCAGTCAGCAACAATCACCACCGCGGTCAGCAGCACCTGCGCCGGCTGCGGCAGCTTCACTCCTTGCCACTGCGCCAGCCGCTCGCACACCCCGAACCGCTCCGCGCACGCATCGAGCAGTTCCGCTTGCACCTGCCGCCACAGTCCGCCGATTCGGCTTGGCGTCCGCAGCAACTGCTCATGCTCGAGGAGCGCCTTGACCTGACCGTGGTCCGGCGGCACTCCGTGATGCCCGCCCACCACGACTGCGAACTGGCCCGCCTGCCGCGCCGCCCAGCCGCACCGCCCTCCAGCCACTCCCCCAACAGCACCTGGTCAGCCAGCCCGTGCGGCGCAAACCGCCGGTCGGACCCCATCGCCTGCCGCGACCGCATCCCCAGCCCCGCAGCGCGCATTACATCCGCCAGCTGCTCCACCTGGCAGGCGAACGCTGGCGTGGCCTTACCGATGTCGTGCACTGCCGCCAGCCACACCACCAGCGCATGCCCGTTCGCTTCATCATTGGGCAAAGCCCCGGCAACTACCCTGCGCGCACTGGCAGGCAGCCACTCATCCCACAGCAGGCCCGCGACAGCAGCGCTGTCTTCCATATGCCGCCACAACGGCATCCAGCCGTCACTGTCACGGTCATGCTTCGCCCAAACCGACCGCGCCGCGCCACTCAGCCGTGACAACAACGTCTGCCCGGCACCCCCACCGATCATGGACAGTAACTATCACAAAACCACACTCACCAGACCAAATCGAGTGGACGCGCCCCACCTTCAGTCGATCCCCGACCTGTGATGCCTACCCGGAGCAACACGAACGGGGCCTCCCCCTGAGTGGTGGACACACCGGTCCGCGTCGTCGTAGGTGTACGAGAAGGAGCGGCCGTTCGTGTCGGTCCAGGCGACGATGCGGCCCCGTTCGTCGGCCTGGTACCGGGTGGTGCGGTCGTCCGCGTCGGCCACGGAGGTGAGGAAGCCGCGCTCGGAGTAGGCGTAGGTGCGCAGCCGTACGGGTCCGTCGGGTGTGGTGAGCGAGAGATGGGTGATTCGGTCGGTGGCGCAGGTGAAGTGGAGTTCGTAGCCACCGGAGTGCGCCATGGAGTGGGGCCGGCCGAGGGACTCCCAGTCGACGGAGATCCAGTTTCCGAGGCGGTCGGCGAGTGAGGCGAGTCGCGCGGTGCCGTCGCCGCCGGGTGCGGCGCCGGCCGGCGGCTCGAAGGTGCGGGTGATGCGCGTGACGGGGTCGGTGAGCTCGTAGGAGCCGTCGGGGTGCCGCTCCAGTGACCACGGAATGCCCTGCACCAGCGTCACCGGCAGGCCCGGAGCCGGATGCGGGTACGCGCGGACGCTGCCGTCGGCGGCGACATGGCACACGCCTTCGGCGTCGATCTCGAGGCGTTCGTCGATGGTGGAGGCCCAGGCGGGGCCGAACCAGCCGCCGTTGCGGTAGGCGGACTCGAAGGTGCGGGTGAACTCCAGCGGGAAGGTCCCGGGGAGGGTCACATCGGTCTGGAGGAGGACCATGCGGCCGGTGGCCATGTCGACCGGCTCGTTCCGCAGGACCTTGCAGTTCAGGTCCCGCGCCAGGTCGCCGAGGCGTTCCCCTTGACGGACTTGCGGGCGGTCTCCTTCACGCCCTGCTCGACGGCCTCCTTGCCCGCCTGCTTCAAGCCGCCCTTCACACTGCCCTTCAGCCCGCCCTTGGCCGCGCCGCCCACGCCCTTGCAAGACTTCTGGATACGGGCTCAGCGCCGAGTCGCACCAGGAGATGGCGTTCTCGCCGGTGAGGCGGCGGGTCATGAGGCCGGTCGGTCACGGCAAGACGGGTCATGACTTCGGAACAGGCGGACAGGATCTCGTGGTCGCGGGCGAGGCGCCGGTGGAGCATCGGCCGGCCATGGGGCCGCGCGACCGCCCACGGCCCCCGGACCGGGGTATGCGGTGCTCGACGAGCAGCGGTACGGCCGGGCGAAGACGACGGGCCGCGCCCCGATGCCGGCCGCGCTCGGCCGGCTCGTGCTCAGCCGGCAGTCCCGCGGCGCGGACCGCGGTCGGCCTGCCCGGTGGGCCGGACGAGGATGTCGTCGGCGCCGCCCGCCTCCGCGTCCGTGCCCGTGGCACCGCGGGGGCGCGGCCGTGACAAGTCATACGGCATCGCGCGGGACATCGCCCGGCATTACGGGGGACTGGATGATCTCTTGTTCGGCGGCTTCGATGATGGCCAGTACGGCGGCCGCCGCGGCCGCGGGATCGCGGGCCTCGACGGCTCGCACGACGGCGCGGTGACCCGGCAGCGAGGCTTCGACCGCGCCGGGGGTCCGGGTGCTGATGAGGAAGCTGTGCTCCAGTGCGATGTCGACGGCGCGGCCCAGTGAGCCGAGGAGACGGTTGCCGCTGGCGTCGAGCAGGGCCCGGTGGAAGGCGATGTCGGCCTCGACGTAACCGCTGCGGCCGGGGGTCGCCGCCGCGGCCTCCATGGCCGCCAGGGAGTCGTACAGGGCGCGTACGTCGTCGGGGCCGGCCCGTCCGGCGGCGAGCCGGGCCGCCTCGGGCTCGACGATCCGGCGCAGTTCGCCCGTGTCGCGCAGCAGAGCCGCGGCGTCCCCGGCCTGTTTCCAGCGCAGCACGTCACGATCCAGGTGGTTCCAGTGCTCCGGGGGCAGCACGCGCGTGCCGGTGCGCGGGCGCACGTGCAGCATCCCTTTGGCCACCAGCGCCTTGACCGCTTCCCGCACCACCCCTCGGCTGACGCCGATCCCGGCCGCGAGCGCGTCCTCCACCGGCAGTGGGTCCCCCGGCTCCCACGCGCCACCCACGATGCGCCGCCCGAGTTCGTCGACCACGCGCTGGTGCGTGGTCAGGAAGTGCGCCACGATCTCCGCTCGCCCCCTGGACACCATTCATCGAATCATTCAATGATTGCGCTCCAGGGTACGGCCTGCGGGCCCTCACCCGACAACGCCCCATACAACGCCCCATCGCCAAGCGGACGACGCCGGAGCCACGGGAGTGCCCACATGACCGACGGTCAGCAGAAGAACCGCCGCAGCCAGGCATGGTTCGGCGCACAGGGCCGCAGCGGGATGCTGTACCGCTCCTGGATGCGCAACCAGGGACTCGGGCACGAGGTGTTCGACGGACGTCCCGTCATCGGCATCGCGACCAGCGCCTCGGAACTGGCCCCGTGCAACACCCATCTGACCCAGGTCGCCGAAGCCGTCAAGCGCGGCGTGTGGCAGTCGGGCGGCCTGCCGCTAGTGTTCCCCACCATGGCCACCGGCGAGACCCTGATGCGCCCCACCGCCATGCTGTACCGCAACCTCATGGCCATGGAGGTCGAGGAACTGATCCGGGCCAATCCGCTCGACGGTGTCGTCCTGCTGTCCGGCTGCGACAAGACGACCCCCGCCATGCTCATGGGCGCCGCCAGCGTCGACCTGCCGGCCGTCATGGTCACCGGCGGACCGATGCTCAACGGCAAGTACCGGGGCCAGGACGTGGGATCCGGCACTCACGTGTGGAAGTTCGAGGAGGACCTGAAGACCGGCCGGATGACCGAGGAGGAGAGCTTCTTCGCGGAAGGGTGCATGGCCCGCTCCAACGGCCACTGCATGACGATGGGGACCGCTTCGACGATGGCCTGCATGGCCGAGGCGCTCGGCATGCAGCTGCCGGGCTCGGCCGCCTGGCCCGCGGTCGACTCCCGGCGGATGGAGACCGCGCAGGCGGCGGGGCGGCGCATCGTACGGATGGTGGAGGAGGGCTTGCGGCCCTCGCAGATCCTGACCCGCGAGGCGTTCGAGAACGCCGTCCGGGTCAACGCGGCCATCGGCGGCTCCACGAACGCGATCATCCATCTCACCGCCCTCGCCGGACGCGTCGGCGTCGACCTGCGCCTGCGGGACTTCGACGAGCTGGTGCGCGCGGTGCCCACCCTGGTCAATCTGATGCCCAGCGGCAAATACCTCATGGAGGACTTCTGCTATGCGGGCGGGCTGCCCGCCGTCATGGCCGAGCTCCTCCGCGGCGAGCTGCTGCACGGCGGACAGATCACGGTCACCGGACGCAGCGTCGCCGAGAACACCGAGACCACCGACAACACCGCACGCGTCGGCTCCGACGTCATCACGGGCCTCGACTCCCCCTTCCAGCCGGCCGGCACCGGTACCGCCGTCCTCCGCGGCAACCTGTGCCCCGACGGCGCCGTGATCAAGCAGTCCGCCGCGTCACCGCATCTGCTCACCCATCGCGGCCCCGCGCGCGTCTTCGACTCCCCCGAGGCCTATCACGCGGTGGCCGACGACCCGGACCTCGACGTCGACGAGAACACCGTCATCGTCATCCGCAACGCGGGTCCCAAGGGTTACCCCGGCATGCCCGAGGTCTCCAACGTCCCGCTGCCCGCCAAGCTGCTGAAGGCCGGCGTCAAGGACATGGTGCGCGTCTGCGACGGCCGGATGAGCGGCACCGGGTACGGGACGGTGGTCCTGCACGTGGCGCCCGAGGCCGCCGTCGGCGGACCTCTCGCCCTGGTGCGCGACGGGGACCCCGTCGTCCTCGACGTCCCGAACCGCACCCTGCACCTGGACGTGGACGACGCCGAGCTCACGCGACGCCGGCAGGCGTGGAAGGCCCCCACCGAGCAGTACACCAGCGGCTACACCTGGCTCTACACCCAGCACGTGGAACAGGCCGACCGGGGCGCCGACTTCGGTTTCCTGCGCGGAAGCCGTGGACACGAGGTCCCCCGCGACTCCCACTGAAAGCCTGAGTCCGCCCCGGGCGACCGCACCCCCTCGCATCCAGGAGAGCATCGATCGTGGAATCGGCAGCAGCGCGCCCCCGTCCGCTCCTCACAGTCGGCTCCGTCCTGCCGGAGGACTCCGACCAGGCCGCCCTCGTCGCGCGCGTCCACCACCCGGAACAGGACGGGCCGTGCGTGGCCGCGGTCCGCGGCGATCAGGTCGTCGACCTGACGGCCACCGTACCCACCGTCTCCGACCTCATGGAACGCGAGGACGCGGCGACAGTGGTCCGTGAGTCCGAGGGCGGACACGTGTGGCGCCTGGACGAACTGCTGGCGGCACCGGCCGGCCGCCGTGACGTTCCGCATCTGCTCGCCCCCGTCGACCTGCAGGTGATCAAAGCCGCGGGTGTCACCTTCGCCCGGAGTCTGCTGGAGCGCGTCATCGAGGAGCGCACGGGCGGCGATCCGGCGCAGGCCGCGCGGGTGCGGGCCCGCGTCGGGCAGGTGGTGGGCGGCGCACTCGACGGCATCCGTCCCGGATCGCCGGAAGCGGACAAGGCCAAGGAACTGCTGGTCTCCGAAGGACTGTGGTCGCAGTACCTGGAGGTCGGGATCGGGCCGGACCCGGAAGTGTTCACCAAGGCCCCCGTACTGTCCGCGGTCGGCACCGGCGCCGACATCGGAGTGCTCGGCGCCTCGGTGTGGAACAACCCCGAGCCCGAGGTCGTCCTCGTCGTGGACTCGCGCGGCCGGGTACGCGGCGCGACGCTCGGCAACGACGTCAACCTCCGCGACATCGAGGGACGCAGCGCCCTGCTGCTGTCCCGTGCGAAGGACAACAACGCCTCGTGCGCGATCGGCCCGTTCGTCCGCCTGCTCGACGACGGCTTCGACCTCGACACCGTACGCGGGCTCGACGTCGACCTGCGGGTCGACGGCACGGACGGCTACGTACTGCACGGCAGCAGTTCCCTGCGTGAGATCAGCCGCGACGTACTGGACCTGGTGGCCGCCACGCACGGTCCGCACCATCAGTACCCGGACGGCTTCGTGCTGTTCACCGGCACGCTGTTCGCCCCCACCGAGGACCGGCAGGCACCCGGCGCGGGCTTCACCCACGTGTACGGCGACATCGTGCGGATCTCGAGCCCGCGGCTCGGCGCTCTGGTCAACACCGTCGTCACCAGTGAGCAGGCCGCGCCGTGGACGTTCGGCGTACGAGCGCTGATGCGCAACCTCGCCCGGCGCGGCGTGCTGTGAGACGACGAGAACCCGTACGGTTACGCCCGGGCGACCGGCTCCTGCACCACCACCGTGGCGTGCAGGCGCCGCGTGTGATCCACGTGGCGCTCGGCTCCCGTCAGCGTGACCCTGGCCGTCAGACGCGGATCCGCGCTGGAGGCTGCCAGCCGCACCTCCAGCTCGCCCGGTTCGACGACGCGCCGGCCGTCGCGTCCGGTGAAGGAGGCGAGGTCGGCCGGGACCGTGACACGCAGGCGCCGGGCCTCGCCCGGCTCCAGTGCGACCCGGGTGTAGCCGACGAGGCGCTGCACCGGCTGGACGACGGAGGCGACCGGGTCGTGCAGATAGACCTGGACGACCTCGGTGCCGGACCGCCCGCCCGTGTTGCGGACGGTGAAGGCGAGGGTGAACTCGCCGTCCGTCGGGGCCTCCTGGACGTCCACGGCCAGGTCCGTCCAGTCGAACCGCGTGTAGGACAGGCCGTGACCGAAGGCGAACGCGGGGGCCGGGTCGACGCAGGACACCTTGCTCGCGTGAGCGAGCCGCGCTCCGAGGTACGTGGCCGGCTGGGAGCCCGGCCCGCGCGGCACGCCGACCGGGAGACGCCCGGAGGGGTTGGTACGGCCGCTGAGCACCCCGGCGATCGCGTGCGTGCCCTCCTCACCCGGGAAGAAGGACTGCACGATCGCGGCGGACTCCTCCACGGCGCGGCCGAGGGCGTACGGTCGTCCCGCGAGCAGCACGGTGACCACGGGTGTTTCCAGGTCGAGCAGGGTGTCGAGCAGGTGCTGCTGCGCGCCGGGCAGCACCAGCGCCTCGACGTCGCATCCCTCACCGCTGGTGCCCTTCCCGAAGACCCCGGCGCGGTCGCCGAGCACCACCAGGGCGACGTCGGCCTCGCGTGCCACCCGGGCGGCCTCGCGGATGCCGGAGAGATCCCCGTCGTCGATCCCGGTGCCGCGGGCGACCGTGATCTCGGCGTCGGGGAACTCGGCGGCGAGCGTGTCGCGCAGCGTGGGCAGTTCGATGCCCAGGGGGGTTCCGGGGTGGCGGACGCCGATGTGCTGGGGGAAGGAGTAGCAGCCCAGTACGGCGGTGGGCTCGTCGGCGTTGGGACCGAGCAGGGCGATGCGGCGCGGCCTGCCGAGCGGCAGGGTGCCGTCGTTGCTCAGCAGCACGACCGCTTCCTCGGCGACCGTGCGGGCCAGCGCGCGGTTCTCCGGACCGTCCAGGTCGATCCGGCCGCGCAGGGCGGCCGGGTCGTCGAGGTCCGCCCCGTCGAGCGCGGCCGGCACGGGGTTCCAGTCCGGGTCGAGCAGGCCGAGCAGCACCTTCTGGGTGAGTACCCGGCGCAGGGCGCGATCGACCAGCGCCTCCGGAACGCGCCCGTCGGCGACGGCCTCGGTCAGGGGCACGCCGTACGTCTTTACATTGGGCAGTTCGACGTCGATGCCCGCGCGCAGCGCCGTGCCGGCGGCACCGGCCCAGTCGGCCGCGATGCCGTGCAGGGTTGTCAGGAAGGCGATGGCGAAGTAGTCGGCGACGACCGTGCCGTCGAAGCCCCAGGTGTCGCGCAGCAGTCCGGTGAGCAGGTCCTCGTCGGCCGCGGAGGGTATGCCGTCGGTGTCGGTGTAGGCGTGCATCACCGACCGGGCGCCGCCTTCGCGGATCGCCATCTCGAAGGGAGGCAGCAGGACGTCGGCGCGCTCACGCGGGCCCACGGAGACGGGAGCGAGGTTGCGGCCGGCGCGTGAGGCCGAGTAGCCGGCGAAGTGCTTGAGGGTGGCGACGATTCCGGCGGACTCCAGGCCCTGCACGTAGGCCGTTCCGATGGTGCCGACGAGGTACGGGTCCTCGCCGATGGTCTCTTCGACCCGGCCCCAGCGGGCGTCGCGTACGACGTCCAGGACGGGCGCGAGTCCCTGGTGGACGCCGACGGCACGCATGTCGCGGCCGATGGCGGCGGCCATGCGCCGCACCGTGTCCGGATCGAAGGTGGCGCCCCAGGACAGCGGGACGGGGTAGGCCGTCGCCCCCCAGGCGGAGAAGCCGGCCAGGCACTCGTCGTGCGCGAGAGCGGGGATGCCGAACCGGTTCGTGGCGGCGATCCGGGTCTGGGTGCGGGCCAGGGAGAGCGCGCCCAGGGCGGGATCGACCGGGACCGTGCCGAAGGGCCGGGTCAGCTGGCCCAGTCCGGTGGGCAGGAGTGCGTCGAGATCGACGGCCTCCTCCATCTCGTGCTGGTGGGGAGCCACTTCACCGCCCTGATCGGAGGCGCCCACCCACACTCCGTACAGCTGGGCGGTCTTCTCCTGGAGGGTCATCGCGTCGATCAGGGCGTCGACCCTCGCGGTGACGGGAACGGCGGGGTCGTTCCAGAGGGGGACTCCGTGGGTCTTCTCAACGGCCACGTCGGTGTTCACTTTCCTCCTCCGCCCATCAGTCCCTTGACCAGGGCACGACGGGCGAACAGGTAGACGAGCAGGACTCGAGGCGGGGCAGGCCGGCCGCCGCCCACGGCGCCGGCGTCGGCGTCGGCGTCGGTCAACGGCTGAATCCGGCGGTCAGACCGCTCAGCAGCTGGCGGCGGCCGAACGCGTACAGCACGAGGACGGGCAGCGTGGTGAGGACGACAGCGGCGAGAACGGCGGGAACGTTGACGCCGTACTCGCCCTGGAAGGTCCACAGTGCGAGCGGCAGGGTCCGTTGGCCGGGACTCTGGGTGAGGACCAGTGGCAGCAGGAATCCGTTCCAGATGGTCAGTGCGTTGAAGATGGTCACGGTGAGGATGGCCGGCCGGGTGAGCGGGGCCGCCAGCCGCCACAGTGTCGTCCATTCGGTGGCGCCGTCGACCCGCATCGAGTCGAACAGCTCTTTGGGCACGTCGCGGACGAAGTTGGCGAGCACCAGCACGGACAGCGGGATGGCGAAGGCGATCGACGGGAGGATCAGCGCCGGCAGGCTGTCGTACAGACGCAGTCTGATGATGATCAGGTAGACCGGGATCACCGTCGCCTGCAGGGGGATGGCCAGGCCCATGAGGAACAGCCCGTTCATGGCGCGGAGGACCCGCATGCGCCAACCGCGGACGATCGCGTAGGCCGCCATGAAGGAGAACAGGACCGCCGGCACCACTGCGCCGACGGTGACCACGACGCTGTTCATGAAGTAGCGGAGGAAATCGGACTCGAGGACCAGCCGGTAGTTCTCCAGTGTCGGGTCGGCCGAAGGCACCAGCGGGTTGCTCGCGTAGTAGCGGCTCTGGGCCTTGAGGCTGGTGATGAGAGTCCAGTACAGGGGTACGGCGACGACGACGAACCAGAGCCATCCGGCCAGGCCGCCGGCCCAGTTGCGCCGGCGGGCCGCCGGACGGGAGGGGCGTTGCCGCTCGCGGTGGGTGCCCTTCTGCGGTCGTCGCGTCTCGGTCGGCGTGATGGTCACGTCAGGCCCCCTCGAGTTGGCTCGCGCCGGCGTCCCGGCCGCCGAGCCGGCGCAGCAGCAGGGCGAGGGCCAGACCCACCAGGACGAGGATGACCGCGATGGCGCTGGCCGGTCCCATCAGGCTGGCCTGGAAGCCCCGCTTGTACATGTCCAGTGCGAGGACCCGGGTGGCGTCGCCGGGGCCGCCCTCGGTCAGGACGAAGATGAGGTCGAAGAAGGTCAGCGACCCGACCACCATCAGGGTGGACGAGGTGATGATGGTGTACTTCAGCTGAGGCAGCGTGATGCTGAAGAACTGCCGGATCCGTCCGGCCCCGTCCAGCTGTGCCGCCTCGTACAGGGACTGCGGGATCTGCTGGACACCACCCTGGTAGATCAGGGAGTGGAACGGCACGAACTGCCAGGAGACGACGAAGACGACGACCCCGAACGCGAGCCAGGGCCGCCCCAGCCAGTCCTGGCTGAGCGCCTGGATCTTCAGCCCGGCGCCGAGCCCGAAGTTGGGGTCCAGCAGGGCCTTGTACGCGATCGCGATCGCCGCGGAGCTGAGCGTCACCGGCACGAAGTACACCACGCCCAGCACCGCACGGTAGCGCTGGCGGCCTGCCAGGAACGTGCCGATCAGGATGCTCAGCGGCGTCTGGACGGCCCAGGACACGGCCATCACCAGGAACGTCACCCAGAGGGCGTGCGGCAGCCCGGGGTCGGTGAGCACCGCACGCCAGCTGGTCAGCCCCGACGGCTGGATGGCGCCGATCCCGTCCCACGTGGTGAAGCTCAGCGCGAAGACACCGACGAGCGGAATCACGGCGAAGCCGACGAAGACCACCAGCGCGGGTGCCGCCAGCCACGGCAGGATGCTGCGCGGTTCGCGACGCGGCGGACGGCCGGTGAGTGCGCTCATTTGCCGGTGACCGCGTTGAGGTTGCGGGCGAACTGCTCCGGTGAGACGGACAGCTGGAACAACTTGACGATGTTGTCCAGCAGGGTCTCGGCGGCCGTCGGGCTGAGCGCCTGGTCCCAGGACTGGGTGAACACCTCGGCCTTGCTGGCGAGGTCGTAGGTGAACTGCAGGAAGTCCGCGCTCTCGGAGGCGGCCAGCAGCTTCTCCGTACCCAGCCGGATCGGGACCGACCCGTTGCCGATCCACTTCTTCACCTCGGCGTCCTGGAGGACGCCGGTGGCGAAGAAGTCCTTGGCGACCTTCTTCTGCTCGGCACTGGCCTTCGAGGAGATGGAGAGGTACTGGGCGGGGTTGCCGACGGCGCCGCTCGGATCGCCCTTGCCGCCCTCCACGGGTGGGAAGTTCATGAAGCCCAGCGCGCCGCTGGACACGAAGGTCCCGCCGTCGGTCTTCTGGATGCCGTACGACCAGGCCCCCTGCAGCATCATCGCGGCCCGTCCGGTGTACAGGAGTGCCTGGTCGGCGTTGGAGTCCGCGGTGATCGAGGAGAAGCCCTTGACGAACCCGTCGGCTTCGACCAGTTCCTGCACCTTGGTCAGCGCGGTGATGGCGTCCGGGTGGGACCAGGCGTCCTTCTCGCCCTCGGCGATGGCCTGGAACAGCTCGGGACCGCCGATGCGGTCGAACAGGAACTCCAGCCACATCATGTTCGTCCACCGGGACTGGCCACCGAGCGAGAACGGTGCGATGCCCTTGGCGTTGAACCGGGGCACCAGCGCCATGATGTCCTCCCAGGACTGCGGTGGTTCCACGCCGACCTGGTCGAAGACCTGTCTGTTGTAGTAGAGGACGATCGGCTGCACGGTCTCGCACGGCATCGCGTAGATCTTGCCGTCGACGGTCGCCGCGCCGAACGAGGTCGGGAACAGCCGCTCCTTGACCTCGGAGTGCTCGTCGAACCACGAGGTGAGGTCCTCGACCTGGCCCGCCTCCGCGTAGGTGCGCAGCGTCCCGCCGCCCCAGCCCCAGATGATGGTGGGTGCCTGCCCCGCACCGATGGCGGTCTTGATCTTCGTCTTGTACGCGTCGTTCTGGAAGGTGGTGTCCGCGATCTGATCGTCGGGGTGGGCCTTGTTGAACGCGTCCACGGCGCCGGCTCGGACGCCTTCCTGCGGCTGGCCGTTCAGGTACCAGTACGTGGCCCCACCGCCGCTCTTGCCGGGACCGGACGAGCCGCAGGCCGCCAGCGCCGCGGAGACCGGCACACCGGCTGCCAGGCCGAGGAGGGTACGTCGGGAGAGCGCCATGTTTTTCTCCGCACTCGAGAGCCATCGGCTTCTCGTGAGTCGTGGTGAAAGGTTTTCGAAATGACGTTCTTCGAGCTCCGTTCGTGCAAGCTAGGTTTCGGTCTGACGCGCTGTCAAGGTGCGTGCATGCAGAGGCGTTGCGAGACCGCAGACAGCTGCGTAGTCTCGGGCCTCAGCGACCCTGGGAAGACATCGGCACGCACCCGACACGCACCGAAACTGTTTCGAAAATTCTCTGAGGAAGAGGGGCGCGGACGTCTGGCTGCGGCGGCTGGCACACTGTCGGTGCAGGTCATGCCGCGCCGACAGGACCCGGCACCGCCCATGCCGGACCGGGGCGTTGCCCTCTTGGCCGGGGCGACGGTGGTGGGCGGGACCGCGCAGCCCGGCAGCCGCCGGGTCGGCAACTGGCTGGGGCGTGCGGCCGAAGGCGGCGAAGGACGGACCGGGGGTCTGCGGGCGGTGCCTCCGTCGCATGTGTTCACGGAAATGCGAGGCGATCCGTCCGTCGGTGGAGGTCGCCCGACATGGCCGGTCGCCTCACGCTGTCGGCCTGGTCCGGGCGTTCACGACCGGCCAGGAGGGCGCGGCGGCGATCGTCCCGACCGGCCGGGGCTGCCCACCGGACTGGCTGCCCACCGGACTGCGGGTGCGGATCCCTCGCCGCCCGGGCGCTCGGGCAGGACGGCCCGGCAGCCGGCCCGCTGCGCCCGGGTACGGCCGGAGCCGGGCGCAAGCGCACGCGCACGGGGTGCGTGCATGCGGATCGGACCGCGTTCACCGGACGGATCTCCCGCATCGTCGGACGTGTCGAGGCCGAGCGGCTCGTCGGTGGCTCCGCGGACGGGCTCATTGCCGGGTTGCCGTACGGTTGACCGGTTCCATTCGCGTTGCCGGTCCGACCGGCGCCTCACCACACCGGTGGACGTACGACTGGGAGGAACCGATGCGAGCGAACGCCAGGCGCACCACTTTGGCGGACATCGCCCGAGCGGCCGGGGTCTCGGTGGCGACCGTGTCCAAAGTGGTCAACGGCCGCGGTGACGTGGCGCCGCAGACCCGCGCCCGGGTGCAGGAACTCCTGCGTCAGCACGACTATCTCGCGCCCGTGTTCCGTCACACCGAGGCCATCGAAAACCCGACCATCGAGGTGCAGTTCGCGGGCGGCCTCAAATCGTACGTGGCCGAGACGCTGGAAGGCATCATCGACTCCGCCGCCGATTCGGGGGCCTCAGTGGTGATCAGCAAGGCGTCCCGCGCCCCGCACTGGGCCCGCGACCTGGTCTCGGCCGGGCGCCGCGCCGTCATCGCGGTCACCAGCGTGTACACCACAGCGCACCTGAAGGAACTGGCCCGGTCCGGGCTGCCGCTGGTCGTGCTGGACCCACTGCACCTGCCGGACAGCCGGGTCCACAGCGTCGGGGCGACCAACTTCGCCGGCGGCCTGGCCGCGACCCGGCACCTGCTCTCCCTGGGCCACCGCCGCATCGCCTACCTCGGCGGACCGGCCACGGCCGTGTGCAACCAGGCGCGCATGCACGGCTACCGCGCCGCCATGGAGGCGGAAGGAGCGCAGGTACCCGACACCTACGTCCGGGCCGGGGAATTCACTCACGAGACCGGGTTGTCCGGCGCCGCGGCGCTCCTGGCCCTGCAGGAGCCACCGACGGCGATCTTCGCAGGCAACGACGAGATCGCCCTCGGTGTCGTCGAGACCGCCCGCGTCCGAGGTCTGCGCGTCCCCGAGGACATGAGCGTGGTCGGCTTCGACGACACGAGCCTCGCCCGGATGGCCTCACCGCCACTCACCACCGTGCGCCAGCCACTGCAGGAGATGGGCGGTGCCGCCCTGCGCACCGCCCTCCGGCTGGCCAACGGCGAGAAGGTCGAGTCCCACCACATCGAACTCGCCACCGAACTCGTGGTACGCGCCTCGACGGCGCCGCCCCGCGAAGCGACCTCGGCACCTTGAGACTGGCAGAGAATCAACACGTTGGTTCAATCTTCGTGGGGCTGCTGTTGGCGAGGGACGCGGTGAGGTCGGTGGGTGTCCGGAATCTGGCTGTCGAGGGCGGAATCGTGCAGCCGCGTTCGGCCAGGAGGGGCTGGACTTGGGGCTGGACTTGGTGAACAGCTCCGGTGAGGGTGCTGGTGTTGACTCCGAAGAGCTGGGCGAGGAGGTCGCGGGTGCCGAGTGTGCGCAGGTAGAGCACGGTGGCCAGGACTCGGTCGGCGGTGGTCGGCTTGTCCTTGGCTCCCGCGCCCCGAGCACGGATGCGTTCGCCTCCTCGCTGCCTGAGCCGTCCTTGCTCACGTAACTCACCCAGTTCCTGATCCATTCGGTCGATGAGTTCGTCCAGCACCGGTTCGGGCATGCCGGTCGCCGAAGCACAACGGCCGGAACGCGAGCCGCGAGATCGCGGCGACGGTCGATCTTCACTCATTCAGGTCAGTCACCCTTCATGCTGATGCGGCAGAACGCGCATCCGGGCATTTCGGGAGCAGAGCACGGCGGCCGAGAGGAGGCGCCGATCATGGCAATGCCGCAGGGCTCGGCCGAACAGACATCCGCTCCGCCCGCAGGACAAGGTGCACTGACGGAATGGGCCCGCGACTGGAGCCCCGATCCCTCCCACACCGGCATCCCGGCCGTCGGCGGTCTACGGTTCGCGGTCTACGGCCGCATGTCGACCGAGGACCATCAAGATGCGGCCACATCGCAGGCCTGGCAGTTGCTGCGTGCTCAAGCTCTGGTGTCCGGCCACGGGCGGATCGTGACCGAGTTCTTCGATGCCGGCCGCAGCCGTACCCTGCCCTGGGCCCGCCGTCCGGAGGCCGCCGCCCTGCCGGCCGCGATGGCCGATGACGACCGCCCCTTCGACGCGGTCGTCATCGGCTCCAGCGAGCGCGCCTTCTACGGCAACCAGTTCGCGACCATGGCGCCGCTGTTCGAGCACTACGGCATCGCCGTCCGGGTGCCGGAGCTGGGCGGCGCCGTCAATCCGCATATCGCCGGGCAGGAGAAGCTGATGAGCCTGCAGGGCATCCTGTCCAAGCGGGAGATCGCCCGCGCCCGGATCCGGGCCCGCACCTCGATGACCGTGCAGAACCGCGACCAGGGCCGCTACCTCGGCGGCCGGCCACCCTACGGCTACCGCCTCGCCGATGCCGGACCACACCCCAACCGGGCCCTCGCACGCCGCGGCGTGCGAGCCCAACGCCTGGACATCGATGCGCAGTGCGGGCCGATCGTGTCCTGGATCTTCAGCCAGCGGCTGGCCCGGCACAACGTCGCCCGCATCACCCGGGCCCTCAACGACGCCGCCGTCCCCTGCCCGGCCGCCGCCGATCCGGACCGCAACCCGCACCGGACAGGAACACGCTGGGGGCTGACCACTGTACGAGCCATCCTGGCCAACCCCCGCTACACCGGCCACCAGATCTGGAACCGCCAACGCACCGACCACGACCTGCTCGACCCGGTCAACACCAGCCTCGGCCACAACGACATCAGGTGCTGGAAGCTGAGGGAAGTCCCTGCTTCGCCTGGTGCGATGGCTGTACTCCGTGGTGTGTGAGGTATGCGGATGGGGGCGGGCTGACCGCCGCGGGACGCGGACGCCGGGAGATAGTGCGGATGCGGGCCGCCGAGTTGTTCGAGCGGGGCATCAAGCCGATGAAGCTTCCCCTTGATCGTGGACATCTGGAGACTGGGACCTGAGGTTCCAGAGGAAGTAGCACCAGGTGGGAAACAAGTACACGAAGCGGTACACCGAGGAGTTCAAGCGGGACGCGATCGCGCTTGTCGATTCCTCTGGCAAGACGCTCACCGCGGTCGCCCGGGAACTCGGCATCAGCTCGGAGTCCTTGCGCGGCTGGTACCGCCGGGCCAGAGCCGCCCGGGGCGAGGACGCCCGGGGCGAGCTGACCAGCGCTGAGCGTGAGGAACTGCGCCGGCTGCGCAAGGAGAACCGCGAGCAGCAGCAGACGATCGAGATCCTGAAAAAAGCGACGGCCTTCTTCGTGAAGGAGAGCGACCGGTGACCGTGTTGTACCGGTTGATCCGCGCGGAGAAGGCGAACTATCCGGTCATGCTGCTGTGCCGGGTGCTGCACGTGACCCGCTCCTCCTGCTACGCCTGGCGCGAGGGCGAGGCCGCCCGCCAGGCCCGCCAGGCGGCCGACGACGCGCTCGCGCACGAGATCACCGTGCTGCACATCGCTTCCCGCAAGACCTACGGCGTCCCGCGCATCCACGCCGAGCTGCGGCGTCTGGGGCGGCGAGTGAACCGCAAGCGCATCGCCCGCGTCATGCGTGAGCGCGACATCCGCGGCGTTACCCGCCGCAAGCGGCGCTCGCTGACCCGGCCGGATGCGAAGGCGAAGCCGGCCCCGGACCTGATCGGCCGCGACTTCCACGCCGAGCACCCCGGCACCAAGCTGGTCGGCGACATCACCTACCTTCCGACGGCCGAGGGCTGGCTCTACCTCGCCTGCTGGTCGGACCTGGCCACCCGCGAGGTCGTCGGCTACGCGATGGCCAACCACCACCGCGCCGAGCTCGTCGTGGACGCCCTCGACATGGCCCACGGCCGAGGCGGTCTGGCCCGGATGCGTGGACCACAGTGATCGCGGAAGCGCGTACACGTCGGCTCAATTTCGCGCCCGAATAACAGAGTTGGGGCTACGGCAGAGCTGCGGACGCACCGGCTCGTGTTTCGACAACGCCGCAGCAGAGAGTTTCTGGGCCCTGCTCAAGGAAGAGATCGGAACCCGGACCTGGCCCGACCGGGCCACCGCCCGCGCCGAGGTCTTCAACTTCATCGAGACCTTCTATGACCGCCGCCGCCTGCGCAAGCACAAAATCTTCGGCTACCTCACCCCGGCCGAGACCAGGCAGCGGCATCAACACGCCCTCGCGGCCTAACGAACGAGTGTCCAGGATCACGGGGAAACTTCAGGTCGAGCCTCCACCACGCGAGTGACACACCCTCGCCGCGCTCCGCCCCCTGAAAACCCCACATGCCTGCACCACGGCTACCAGCCGTCGCGCAGGCATGTCCTGTTTCCGCAGGTGAGAGACGCAGTACCTGGACCGCCACCGCCTCACCCCCTCATCGAGCCGATCACGAGGCTCGAGGCCCCAGAAACGACGAAATACCGGTGAGTCACATGACTCGACCGGTAATTCGTGAACGCTTCGGGACGATCTCGTGAACGTCCCCGGCTGTGTCCGAGGGGGGACTTGAACCCCCACGCCCGATAAAGGGCACTAGCACCTCAAGCTAGCGCGTCTGCCATTCCGCCACCCGGACTAGGTGTCTGTCGCCTGACCGGGGGTTTTCCCCGCGGCGACAGGACAACCATACCAAGGTTTCGCAGTGCCTTTCACCTGCGTATCCGTGCCGTGGGCGACCCCGCCGAAGCCGGGCGCGCACCCTCACTCGGGGTGTGCGCCCGGTCGCTGCGTGCGGCGAGGTCGCTAGGCGGCACGGACTGGTCACGGCATCAGCTGGTACTCCGGGAAGTTGCCCGGCAGCCGCTCCCCCGCCGGTCCCTCGGTGACCGCGCGGACCAGGAGCTCACCGCCGACGAAGGCGCCGCGCCAGGATGCGCCGAAGCCGCCGAACAGCTCGTCGCGGTCGCCGCGGGAGCGGGGCTTGCCGTGGCCGACCTTGAAGGCGCGGATCTGGGGGGCCAGGCGGTCGTAGGTGGCCTTGTCGTCCGTGGAGAGGGTGGCGACCAGGGCACCGTTCGACGCGTTCATGGCTGCCAGCAGTTCCGCCTCCGTGTCGACCAGGACGATCGTGTCGACCGGGCCGAAGGGTTCGGCGTGGTGGAGGGGTGAGGACGGGGGCGGGTTCAGCAGGGTGACCGGCTGGACGTACGCCGCTGTGTCCTGGCCGGGGAGGAAGCGGGCGTCGGCCGGCTTGCCGCGGTGGAGCGGGATCGCGCCGCGGTCGATGGCCTCCGCCACCTGGTCGGTGAGTTCCTTGGCCTTGGCCGCGTTGATGACCGGGCCGAAGTCCAGGGTCGGGTACGGGTCGTCCGGGTGCTCCACCGCGAGTGGGTGGCCGATCTTCAGGGTGCGTACCGCCGGGAGGTAGGCCGCCAGGAAGTCGTCGAAGAGGGAGCGTTGGACGACGAAGCGGGGGTACGCCGTGCAGCGCTGCTTGCCGTAGTCGAAGAGCTTGGGGATGACGGCCGTGAGCGCGTCCCAGTCCGTGTGGTTCCAGATGCCCCAGGTGTTCAGGCCCTCCTGTTCGAGGATGTGGCGCTTGCCCAGGTCTGCCACGGCCGTGGCCACCGCGGCGCCTGTGTCGCGGCCGCCGACGAAAGAGACGCAGCCGATCTCGGGGGCGCGGACCAGTGCCTCCGAGAGTTCGCCGCCGCTGCCGCTGACCAGGGTGACGGGTATCCCCTCGCGGGCGGCCAGCGCGCAGGCCAGGGTGAGGCAGGCGACACCGCCGTCGGTCGGGGTCTTGGCGATGACCGCGTTGCCCGCCAGGGCCTGTACCAGCATCGCGTGAACGAGCACGCTCATCGGATAGTTCCAGCTGGCGATGTTGGAGACCGGGCCGGGCAGAGGGGCGCGGCCGTCGATCATGGTGTCGATGCCGTCGACGTACCAGCGCACGCCGTCGATGGCGCGGTCCACGTCGGCCTGTGCGAGGCGCCAGGGCTTGCCGATCTCCCAGACGAGGAGGAGGGCGAGGAGCTCCCGGTGCTGGGTCAGGGCGTCGAGGGTGGCCGCCACGCGCGCACGGCGTTCGGGGAGGGGGATGTGGCGCCAGGCGCGGTGCTGGTCCAGTGAGGCGCGTACGGCCTGGTGGGCGGTGGCGCCGTCGAGGCGGGGCGGGCCGGCGATGGGGCTGCCGTCCACGGGGCTGGTCGCGGGCAGGGCCCGGCCGTCCGCCTGCCAGGTGGCGTCCCAGAGATTGAGGACGCGGTCGTCGCGGAAGGCCTCGGGGGCCACGGCGAGGCAGCGCTGCCAGGCCTCCGGCCAGGAGGTTTCGGACTTGAGGGTGAGGGTGGTGGGGGTCGTGGGGGTTGAAGCCGTTGATGCCATTCGTTGCTCCGCTCTCGGTGCACAGTCGGGGGCGGGGTCGTACACATGGCTCGCCTCGCGTACCGGTGGAGCCACGGTGGGTACGCGAGGCGCGGTACCCAAGACGGTAGTCAGAGGGGGTGGCGCCGGGAAGTCATCTTTCGTCAGCGATGGGTGACATCAGGCTTGATTCCCCGCACGCTCCGCTTCCAGGCGGGTGAGGACGAGCCGTGCCGTCTCGGTCGGTGTGCCGCCGACGGGCACTCCGGCCGCCTCCAGGGCCTCCTTCTTCGCCTGGGCGGTGCCCGAGGAGCCCGACACGATGGCGCCCGCGTGTCCCATCGTCCTGCCCTCGGGCGCGGTGAAGCCCGCGATGTAGCCGATGACCGGCTTCGTGACGTGCTCGCGGATGTAGGACGCAGCTCGTTCCTCCGCGTCGCCGCCTATCTCGCCGATCATGACGATGACGTCGGTCTCCGGGTCCTGTTCGAACGCGGCGAGGCAGTCGATGTGGGTGGTGCCGACGACCGGGTCGCCGCCGATGCCCACGCAGGTGGAGAAGCCGGTGTCGCGGAGCTCGTACATGAGCTGGTAGGTGAGCGTGCCGGACTTCGAGACCAGGCCGATGCGGCCCGGCTTGGTGATGTCGGCCGGGATGATGCCCGCGTTGGACTGGCCCGGAGTGATCAGGCCGGGGCAGTTGGGGCCGATGATGCGGGTGCCCTTCGATTTCGCGTACGCGGTGAAGGCGACCGCGTCGTGGACCGGGATGCCCTCGGTGATGACGACCGCCAGGCCGATGCCGGCGTCGGCGGCCTCGGTGACGGCCGCCTTCGCGAAGGCCGGTGGCACGAAGACGACGGTGACGTCCGCGCCGGTCGCGTCCATGCCCTCGTGCACCGTGCCGAAGACGGGAACGGCACGCTCGTCGAAGTCGACCGTCCTGCCCGCCTTGCGCGGGTTGACGCCGCCGACCACGTTCGTGCCGGCCGCCAGCATGCGGCGGGTGTGCTTCATGCCCTCGCCGCCCGTCATGCCCTGGACCAGGACCCTGCTTTCCTTGGTGAGGTGGATCGCCATGTGCCGGCTCCTTACGCTGCGTGGGCGAGGTCGGCGGCGCGGCGCGCGGCACCGTCCATGGTGGTGGCCTGCTGGACCAGGGGGTGGGCCCGCTCGTCGAGGATCGCGCGGCCGCGTGCCGCGTTGTTGCCGTCGAGGCGGACCACCAGCGGTTTCGTGAGCCGGACCGAGTCCAGGGCCCGCACGATGCCGTCGGCGACCGCGTCGCATGCGGTGATGCCGCCGAAGACGTTGACGAGGACCGATTTCACGGCCGGGTCGGAGAGGATGACGGAGAGGCCGTCGGCCATGATCTGGGCGCTCGCGCCGCCGCCGATGTCGAGGAAGTTGGCGGGGCGGGCGCCGCAGCCGGCGACCACGTCGAGCGTCGACATGACGAGGCCGGCGCCGTTGCCGATGATGCCGACCTCGCCGTCCAGTCTCACGTAGGTGAGGCCCTTGGCGGCGGCTGCCGCTTCCAGCGGGTCCTCGTGGGTGTCGTCCTCGTCGCCCCAGCGTGCCTGGCGGAAGCGGGCGTTGTCGTCGAGGGTGACTTTGCCGTCGAGAGCGAGGATCCGGCCCTGTGTCGTGCGCACGAGGGGGTTCACCTCGACCAGCAGGGCGTCCTCACGGGTGAGGATCTCCCAGAGGCGTACGAGGACGTCGACGGTCTGGGGTGGCAGTCCGGCGGCGTCGGCGATCCGTGCCGCCTTCGCGGTCGTGACGCCCTCGGCCGGGTCGACGGGGATGCGGACGACCGCCTCGGGCCTCGTCGCGGCGACCTCCTCGATCTCCATGCCGCCCTCGGCCGACGCGATCGCGAGGAAGCGGCCGACGGCCCGGTCGAGGACATAACTGACGTAGAACTCGCGCTCCACTTCCACCGGCTGGGCCAGCATCACTTTGCCGACCGTGTGGCCTTTGATGTCCATGCCGAGCATGTGGCGGGCCGTCAGCTGTGCCGCCGCCGGATCGGCGGCGAGCTTCACGCCGCCCGCCTTGCCGCGGCCCCCGGTCTTCACCTGGGCCTTGACGACGGAGCGCCCGCCGAGCCTGCGGGCGATCTCCCGCGCCTCCTCGGGTGAGTGCGCGACCTCGGCCCGCGGCACCGGGATGCCGTATTCCTCGAAGAGTTCCCTTGCCTGGTGTTCGTACAGGTCCATTCCGGCTCCTGACCATCGAGTCAGCTGAAGAGTCGATCGGGGGCCGGTGGAAGGGCCGCGTCACGCAGCCGTTCACCAAACCCTCGGAAAGTGCCGCACGCCCCCTGGACACCACCCACCGGATGCGGGATAACAAGCTTCATACAGTATTCGTCGACTGTATGCAATCTACCGCGACGGCATCCACGAGCAGTGTCCGCACCTCGTTCGAGCTGCGTGAACGCGCACCCCATCCCCTACGAAGGGACAGGACTTCGCCATGCCCGACGACAACAGCCAGAACCTCATCTCCGGTGGGCACCTGGTCGCCAAGGCACTCAAGGCGGAGGGTGTGGAGGTCATCTACACCCTCTGCGGCGGCCACATCATCGACATCTACGACGGCTGCGTCGACGAGGGCATCAAGGTCGTCGACGTCCGTCACGAGCAGGTCGCCGCCCACGCCGCCGACGGGTACGCGCGCATCACCGGCAGGCCCGGCTGCGCGGTCGTCACGGCCGGCCCGGGTACGACCGACGCCGTGACCGGTGTCGCCAACGCGTTCCGCGCCGAGTCACCGATGCTGCTGATCGGTGGCCAGGGGGCGCACACCCAGCACAAGATGGGGTCGCTGCAGGACCTTCCGCACGTCGACATGATGACGCCGATCACCAAGTTCGCGGCGACCGTGCCGGACACGGCGCGTGCGGCCGACATGGTGTCGATGGCGTTCCGCGAGTGCTACCACGGAGCGCCGGGGCCCTCCTTCCTCGAGATTCCGCGGGATGTGCTCGACGCCAAGGTGCCGGTGGAGAAGGCGCGGGTGCCGAAGGCCGGCGCCTACCGTGCCTCGACCCGCTCGACCGGTGACCCCGAGGCCGTGGAGAAGCTGGCCGATCTGCTGGTGCACGCCGAGAAGCCCGCCATCCTGCTGGGCAGCCAGGTGTGGACGACCCGTGGCACCGAGGCCGCCATCGAGCTCGTCCGTACGCTGAACATCCCCGCCTACATGAACGGCGCCGGCCGTGGCACGCTGCCGCCCGGGGACCCTCACCACTTCCAGCTCTCGCGCCGGTACGCCTTCACCAACGCCGACGTCATCGTCATCGTCGGTACTCCCTTCGACTTCCGCATGGGCTACGGCAAGCGGCTCTCCCCGGACGCGACCGTCGTGCAGATCGACCTCGACTACCGGACCGTCGGCAAGAACCGCGACATCGACCTCGGGATCGTCGGTGACGCCGGAATGGTGCTGAAGGCCGTGACCGAGGCCGCCTCCGGGCGCCTCAACGGGGGCGCGTCGAAGCGCAAGGAGTGGCTCGACGAGCTGCGCGCCACCGAGCAGACGGCGATCGAGAAGCGGCTGCCGCAGCTGAGGTCCGACGCCTCCCCCATCCACCCGTACCGGCTGGTCAGCGAGATCAACGACTTCCTCACCGAGGACTCGATCTACATCGGCGACGGCGGTGACATCGTCACCTTCTCCGGGCAGGTCGTGCAGCCCAAGTCACCCGGGCACTGGATGGACCCGGGCCCCCTCGGCACACTCGGCGTCGGTGTCCCCTTCGTGCTCGCGGCCAAGCAGGCGCGGCCCGACAAGGAGGTCGTCGCCCTCTTCGGTGACGGCGCGTTCTCCCTGACCGGCTGGGACTTCGAGACCCTCGTCCGTTACGACCTCCCCTTCGTCGGCATCGTCGGCAACAACTCCTCCATGAACCAGATCCGCTACGGCCAGGCCGCCAAGTACGGCAAGGAGCGCGAGCGGGTCGGCAACACCCTCGGTGACGTCCGGTACGACGAGTTCGCGCGCATGCTGGGCGGCCACGGCGAGGAGGTCCGCGACCCCGCCGACATCGGCCCCGCGCTGCGGCGCGCCCGCGAGTCCGGGAAGCCCTCGCTGATCAACGTCTGGGTCGACCCGGACGCGTACGCCCCCGGAACCATGAACCAGACCATGTACAAGTGAGGAGCGCTCGGCATGACCACTCCCTCGAGCACGGCACCCTCGACCGAGGCGTCCTCGGCCAAGGCCCTCGCCGGCATCCGCGTCCTGGACATGACGCACGTCCAGTCCGGGCCCTCCGCGACCCAGCTCCTCGCCTGGCTCGGCGCGGACGTCGTCAAGCTGGAGGCGCCGACCGGTGACATCACCCGCAAGCAGCTGCGGGACATCCCGGACGTCGACTCCCTCTACTTCACGATGCTCAACTGCAACAAGCGGAGCATCACCCTGAACACCAAGACCGAGCGCGGCAAGGAGCTGCTCACCGAGCTGATCCGGCGTTCCGACGTCATGGTCGAGAACTTCGGGCCGGGCGCGGTCGACCGCATGGGCTTCACCTGGGACCGCATCCAGGAGATCAATCCGCGGATCGTCTATGCCTCCATCAAGGGGTTCGGGGACGGCCCGTACACCAACTTCAAGGCGTACGAGGTCGTCGCGCAGGCCATGGGCGGGTCGATGTCGACCACTGGCTTCGAGGACGGGCCGCCGCTGGCGACGGGGGCCCAGATCGGGGACTCGGGCACGGGCGTCCATGCCGTGGCGGGGATTCTCGCGGCGCTGTACCAGCGGGAGAACACCGGGCGCGGTCAGCGGGTCAATGTGGCCATGCAGCATGCCGTGCTCAACCTCTGCCGGGTGAAGCTGCGCGATCAGCAGCGCCTGGCCCATGGCCCGCTCGCTGAATATCCCAACGAGGACTTCGGCGACGAAGTTCCCCGCTCGGGAAATGCTTCGGGCGGCGGTCAGCCGGGGTGGGCGGTGAAGTGCGCTCCCGGCGGCCCGAACGACTACGTGTACGTGATCGTGCAGCCGGTGGGCTGGAAGCCGATCACCGAGCTCATCGGCCGGCCGGAACTCGCCGAGGACCCCGAGTGGGCGACGCCCGAGGCCCGGCTGCCCAAGCTGAACAAGATGTTCCAGCTGATCGAGGAGTGGTCCTCGACGCTGCCGAAGTGGGAGGTGCTGGAGCGGCTCAACGCCCACAACATCCCGTGCGGGCCGATCCTCTCCACCAAGGAGATCATCGAGGACCGGTCGCTGGTCGCCAACGAGATGGTCGTGACGGTGCCGCACCCCGAGCGGGGCGAGTTCACGACCGTGGGCAGCCCGCTGAAGCTCTCCGACTCGCCTGTGGAGGTGACCAGTTCTCCGCTGCTCGGCGAGCACAACGAAGAGGTGTACGTCGGTGAGCTCGGCCTCGGTGACGAGGAGCTGCGCCTGCTCAAGTCGAACGGGGTGATCTGACGTGATGGCCGAGGACCGGGTGCTCAGGGTGCGTGCGCTGCTCGACGCCGTGCGCGCCGAGGGGCGCGGCGCGCTGACCGCGCCCGAGGGCAAGGTGATCGCCGACGCGTACGGGATCGCCGTACCCGGTGAGGAGCTGGCGACGGACGTCGACGAGGCGGTGGCGTGCGCGGCGCGCTTCGGCGGTCCCGTCGTGATGAAGATCGTCTCCCCCGACATTCTGCACAAGACCGACGCGGGCGGCGTGGTCGTCGGTGTGGAGGGCGCGGCGGACGTACGGGCCGCGTTCTGCCGGATCGTCGAGAACGCGCGCGCGTACAACGCCGAGGCGCGCATCGAGGGCGTGCAGATCCAGGAGCTGCTGCCGAGCGGGCAGGAGGTCATCGTCGGCGCGGTGACCGACCCGACCTTCGGGAAGGTCGTGGCGTTCGGACTCGGCGGGGTCCTCGTGGAGGTCCTCAAGGACGTCACCTTCCGGCTGGCGCCCGTCTCCGCCGACGAGGCCCTGTCCATGCTGGACTCCATCCGCGCGGCCGAGGTGCTGCGCGGGGTGCGGGGCGCGCCGGCCGTGGACCGGTGGGCGGTCGCCGAGCAGATCCGGCGGGTCTCCCAGCTCGTCGCGGACTTCCCGGAGATCGCCGAGGTGGACCTCAATCCCGTGATCGCCACCCCGGAGGGAGCCGTCGCGGCGGACATCCGCGTGATCCTCGCCGACTCGGTGCCGAAGCCGCGGCGCACCTACACGCGCGCGGAGATCCTCACCTCGATGCGGCGGCTGATGCAGCCCTCGTCGGTCGCCGTGATCGGCGCCTCCAACGAGCCGGGCAAGATCGGCAACTCGGTGATGCGCAACCTCGTCGACGGGGGCTTCGCCGGGGACATCCATCCGGTGAACCCCAAGGCCGATGACATTCTGGGCCGCAAGGCGTACAAGAGTGTCACGGACGTTCCCGGTGAGGTGGATGTGGCGGTCTTCGCGATCCCCGCCAAGTTCGTGGCCTCGGCGCTGGAGGAGGTGGGGCGCAAGAGGATCCCGAACGCCGTGCTGATCCCCTCCGGGTTCGCGGAGACCGGTGAGCACGAGCTTCAGGCCGAGATCGTGGCGGTCGCCGAGCGGCACGGCGTCCGGCTGCTCGGGCCGAACATCTACGGCTACTACTCGACGTGGCAGGACCTGTGCGCCACGTTCTGCACGCCGTACGACGTCAAGGGCGGGGTGGCGCTGACCTCGCAGTCCGGTGGCATCGGGATGGCCATCCTGGGGTTCGCGCGGACCACGAAGACGGGTGTGTCGGCGATCGTCGGGCTCGGCAACAAGTCCGACCTGGACGAGGACGACCTGTTGACCTGGTTCGGCGAGGACCCGCACACCGACTGCATCGCCATGCACCTGGAGGACCTCAAGGACGGGCGCGCGTTCGTGGAGGCCGCGCGGGCGACCGTACCGAAGAAGCCGGTCGTGGTGCTGAAGGCCGGGCGTACGGCGGCGGGCGCGAAGGCGGCCGGGTCGCACACGGGCGCGCTGGCCGGCGACGACGCCGTGTATGACGACGTGCTGAAGCAGGCCGGTGTCATCCGGGCGCCCGGGCTGAACGAAATGCTGGAGTACGCGCGCGCGTTGCCGGTGCTTCCGGTCCCCACCGGGGACAACGTCGTCATCATCACGGGGGCGGGTGGCAGCGGCGTGCTCCTGTCCGACGCAGTCACCGACAACGGGCTGTCCCTGATGGAGATCCCGCCGGACCTGGACGCGTCCTTCCGGAAGTTCATCCCGCCCTTCGGGGCCGCGGGCAACCCGGTGGACATCACCGGTGGCGAGCCACCGTCGACGTACGAGGCGACGATCCGGCTCGGCCTCGAGGACCCGCGCATCCACGCGCTCGTCCTCGGCTACTGGCACACCATCGTCACCCCTCCCATGGTCTTCGCCGAACTCACCGCGCGCGTGGTGGCCGAGTTCCGCGCGCGTGGCGTCGAGAAGCCCGTGGTGGCGTCGCTCGCGGGCGATGTCGAGGTCGAGGAGGCGTGCCAGTACCTCTTCGAGCGGGGGGTCGTGGCGTACCCGTACACGACCGAGAAGCCGGTGGCCGTGCTCGGTGCCAAGTACCGGTGGGCGCGGGCGGCGGGGCTGCTGTGACGGAGCGGCCAGTACCGGGATCGCTGCGGCTGCTGGGGGGCGGTACATGAGGTGAGTGAGGGCGGAGGCGGCCGACGGTGCGCGTCGGCCGCCCCCAGGACCCGTGCGCGCACGAAAGGCATTGGACAGGGGGCGCTGGCCAGAACTTTCGACGCAAGGGGTGCATGAGTCAATGACGACCACCGACCTGACGACGTCCGTCCCCTACAGGGAGGTGACGGACCGCAACGGCCGCCTGTACCGGATCGGGGAGACCGACCGGGACATCATGGGCCGACCACGTAAATGGATGGTCATTCTGCCCTGGGTGGGCATGATGGGCATCAGCTCCGCCGAGTACGCGTTCACGTCGGCGGAGGACACGCTCCACGAGGCTCATCTGTGGAGCAGCGGGCACATCTTCTGGCTGATGGGCGTCTGGGTGTTCTTCCAGGCGGCCGTGGCCTTCCCGGCCGGACAACTGAGGGAGAGCGGCAGGCTGCCCGCGCGCACGGCCATGCTGATCGGCGCGGTCGGAACCATGCTGGGCTATGTGTCCCTGGCCTACGCGCCGCATGTGCTCGTCGCCTACCTCGGCTTCGGCATGTGCAGTGGCATCGGCGCCGGTCTCGTCTACGCGACCTGCGTCAACATGGTCGGCAAGTGGTATCCGGAGCGAAAGGGCGGCAAGACCGGCTTCGTGAACGGCGGTTTCGCCTATGGATCCGTGCCGTTCGTGTTCCTGTTCACCTCGTACATGGATCTGAGCAACTATCAGACCGTCCTCGCGTGTGTGGGCGTCGGCCTGTGTCTCGTCGTCGCCACGGCCGGGTGGTTCTTCAAGGACCCTCCGAAGAACTGGTGGCCGCCGCACGTCGACCCGCTGCGGCAGACCGACGACCCGAAGATCCGCCGGGCCCTGGAGAAGAACCCGCCGGCGGTCAAGCAGTACACCCCCAGGGAGGCCGCTCGCACACCCGTCCTGTGGATGATGTGGTTCTGTCTGCTGTGCACGGCCGGCATCAACATCTTCGGCATCGCCTTCCAGGTGCCCTTCGGCAAGGACATGGGCTTCGCGGGCGGGATCGTGGCCACGGCGATGTCCCTGAAGGCGATCGTCAACGGCACGGGCCGCGGGGTGATCGGGTGGATCTCCGACCGCTACGGGCGGCGCAACACGCTGATCATCGTCTGCGTCGTGCTGGGCACCGCACAGTTCGGCGTGCTCGTCTCCGGCCAGATGGGCAGCATGCCGTTCTTCCTGTTCTGCTCGATGGTCTCCGGCTTCGGCGGCGGCGCGATCTTCCCGCTGTTCGCGGCCATGACGGCCGACTACTTCGGTGAGAACAACAACGCGACCAACTACGGCATGGTGTACAGCTCGAAGCTGATATCCGGACTCGTCGGCTCCGGCATGGGCGCGGTCGTCGTCGGCGCGTGGGACTACGAGGGCGCCTTCGTGCTGGCCGGGTCCATCGGGCTCGCCTCCGCGGTGCTGGCGTGCTTCCTGAAGGCACCGGGCAGGCCGGACGCCCGGCGCGTCGTCCCCAACCCGCGGCCGCTCGGTGAGGAGACGGCCTGATCCTTCGACTCTTCCGTGTGCCTCTGTCCGCCGCGCTCGTCCCCGTACGCACCGGCCATGACCGCAACGCTCGAACGGGCGGCCCTCCCCACGACGCCACGTGGGGAGGGCCGCCCTGTGCGTGCCCGAAGGTCAGGGGCGCTTCCTGCGGAGGGCCGCGAGGTTGTCGTAGCCGATCTTCGCGTACCTCAGGGACTGTCCGGGGTCGGTGGAGCTCGGGGCGTTGTCCTGCTCGACCATCGGGTTGTGGTAGTTCCGCTCCCCCACCCGGGAGAAGAACGTGCGGTAGTCGATGACGCCGGTGCCGAAGGCCACCATGTCGTAGCCCTGGCCGTTGGTGGTGTTGACGGTGCCGTCCTTGGCGTGGAACAGCGGGTAGCGCTTGTTCTGGCGGGCGACGAGCGCCGCCGGGTCGAAGACGTTCCTGCGGGTGGAGCCGTCGTGGGCCGTGTAGGTGTGGAACTTGTACTGGGCCACGTGCGCCCAGAAGATGTCCATCTCCAGCCAGACGGACTTCGGGTCGGTGACCTTGAGGAAGTACTCCAGCTTGCGGATGCCGGAGCTGCGGGTGGGGCGGCCCTGGTCGTCCAGCGGGCCCCCGTCGAGCAGGAAGCCGTACGCCGCGTCGTGGTTGTGCGTGTACAGCTTGATGCCCTCGCGGCGGGCTATGGCACCGAGCGCGTTCCACTTGTCGGCCGCGACGTCCCAGTCGGCGCGGTAGGAGCTGCCGGTGGGGTCGCCACCGGTCCCCATGTGGTCCATGCCGAGGATGTTGGCGATCTCCAGGTGCTGCTTGAAGGTGTCCAGGTCGGCGGTGGTCAGCGGCCAGGAGGACGGGATGAAGCCGTGGTTGCCCTGGGCCCGCAGCCCGTAGTCGTCGAGCCAGGAGCGCAGCAGCTTGGCGCCCTTGACGGTGCCCAGGTCGGCGCCGCCCGGCGCGTTGGCGTGCTGGCTGTAACCGGCGAACTCCACCTGCCGGTAGCCGAAGCGCGAGAGCTGCTTGAAGACCTCGCGGAAGCCGGAGGGCAGGTCCGAGGCGAGCGGGTCACGGCCCGTCGCATCACGGACGGTGTAGAGGATGATGCCGCGCTTGCCCGGCGGGACGAGGGCGTCGCCGCCGTGTCCGTGGTCGTGATTGTGGCCGTGGCCTCTGCCATGGTCGTCGGCCAGGGCGGGTGAGGCGCCGAAGACGGGGGCGGCGATCGCCGCCGTCGCCACGGCGGCGGTGCAGGTGCTGAGGAAGCGGCGGCGGTCGACGCCGAGAGCGCGTCGCAGGGCGTCGCCGGTTCCGGTTCCCGATTCGTCGTTGAACGCGGTCACGGTTTCTCTCTTTCTGGTCGGTGTTCGGCCGTGGCGGGTGCCAGTCGTGCCGGTTGGTCAGCTGGGTCGGGTGCACGTAGGACTGGTGCGAAGGTGCAGGTGGGACTGGTGCGAAGGTGCAGGTGAGACTGCTGCTCAGGCGCTTGCCGGACGCGTTGTCAGTGGCGCGTGCTTCACTTTCCGTAGTCGCTCAACCGGTCTCGGTCATCCGAGGCCGGCCAGGGTGAGCAGCAGGGATTTCACTTCGGTGGCCGCGACGCGGCCGGTGACTGCGCGGGGGGTGGAGCAGATGAGGAGCGGACCGTCGTCGTCGCTCGTCGGAAGGCGGCCATGGCTGCCGCGAATAGGTGAGGCGTCCAGCGGCACGACCGCCATGCGGTAGCGCATGCCGAGTTTCTTGCGGGCGAGTGCCGTGGCCGCCTTGACCTTCACATAGGGGTCGTGCGGGTCCATGAACAGTTCGACCGGGTCGTAGCCGGGTTTGCGGTGGATCTCGACGAGCTGCGCGAAGTCGGGCGCGCGGTCGTCGTCGAGCCAGTAGTAGTACGTGAACCAGGCGTCCGGCTCCGCCACGGCGACGAGTTCGCCCGCGCGCGGGTGGTCGAGGTGATGGGCCTTCTTGCCCTCGTCGTCGAGGAGCTGCTCGATGCCGGGGAGGTCGGCGAGTGCCGCCCGCGTCGCCGCCAGGTCCTCGGGGCGGCGTACGTAGACGTGGGCGATCTGGTGGTCGGCGACCGCGAAGGCGCGGGAGGCCATCGTGTCCAGGTACTCCATGCCGTCCTGCGTGTGGACTTCGAGGAGTCCCGCGCGGCGCAGGGCGCGGTTGATGTCGACGGAGCGGCTCACGCGGGTGATGCCGTACTCGGACAGCGCCACGACGGTACGGCCCTGAGCGCGGGCGTCGTCGAGGAGTGGAGCGAGGGCGGTGTCGAGGTCGGTGGCCGCCTTCAGGGAGCGCGGGTCGTCGGGGCCGTAACGCTGCAGGTCGTAGTCGAGGTGAGGGAGGTAGCACAGGGCCAGGTCGGGGTGTCGCGTCCGCATGATGTGGCGGGTGGCGTCGATGATCCACCGGCTGGACACGAGGTCGGCTCCGGGGCCCCAGAAGTGGAACAGCGGGAACGTGCCGAACTTCTCGGTGAGTTCGTCGTGCAGGGCCGGGGGCCGGGTGTAGCAGTCGGGTTCCTTGCGGCCGTCGGCGTAGTAGACCGGACGGGGGGTGACGGTGATGTCGGTGTCGGCGCCCATGGCGTACCACCAGCAGATGTTGGCGACCGTGTAGCCGGGGTGGGCGCGGCGGGCGGCGTCCCAGAGCCTGTCACCGGTGACGAGGCCGTTGTGCTGGCGCCACAGCAGGACGTCGCCGAGTTCGCGGAAGTACCAGCCGTTGCCGACGATGCCGTGCTCGGCGGGGAGCGTGCCGGTCAGGAAGGTGGACTGGGCGGCGCAGGTGACGGCGGGCAGGACGGTGCCCAGGCTGGCCTGGGAGCCGGACTGGCCGAGGGTCTTGAGGTGAGGCATGTGGTCGAGGAGACGGGGGGTGAGGCCGACGACGTCCAGGACGAGGAGCGGGGTGGGGTCTGCGGTGGTGTTCGCGACGGCGTCAGCCGCTGCTGGGGAGGTCACGGCAGCTCCTTCAGGCCGAGGTCGGTCAGCAGGTCGCGGGCGAGCGTGAGTTCGGCGGCGATGCCGTCGGCCAGCTGACTGCGGCCGCGGGGGCGCAGGTCGGGCGGCAGTGCCTGCCAGGTGTAGGTCTCGACCTCCAGGTGGTGGGTGAGGGGACGCGAGCCGCCGACCAGGCGGGTCAGTGCCGCCTTCAGTACGGGGAGTGTGGAGGTGAGGGGCGCGGCGGGGGCCGCGTGCAGCGGGACGTGGAAGTGGGCGCGCCACGGGACGGCGTCGGGCAGGGCGTCGCCCTGCAGGGCCTCGCCGAGGTCGTCGGTGCCGCGGAGTCCCGCGGGGATATGGGCGCGGGTCTGGTGCAGGAAGCGGGGTTCGTCGAAGGCGGCGAGGGCGTCCCGCACGTCGGGGCGGTCGGGCTCCTCGGCGTGCAGGGCGGCCGAGAGCTGGGATTTGACGACGGGAATGCCGGCGTGGGCGAGTGCGTCCAGGGCGGCGAGCGGATCTTCGAAGGAGGTGGCGAGGTGGCAGGTGTCGACGCAGATGCCGATGCGGTCGTGGGCGATCGCGGTGAGCGGGCCGATGGCATCGGCGGTGGTCTCGACGGTGCAGCCGGGCTCGGGTTCCAGGCCGACACGGACGGAGCGGCCGGTGAGGTCCGCGAGCGCGTCGAGGCGTTCGGCCAGGGTGGTCAAGGCTGTGCGGGCCATGGCGGCGCGAGTGTCGTCGTATGCGGTGCGCCAGGCCAGCGGCAGGGTGGAGACGGTGCCCTCGGTGACGTCGTCGGGGAGCAGTCCGGCGAGGACGCGGGCGAGGGAGGTGGTGTACTCCAGGCGTTCGGGGTCGGCCCAGTCCGGCTTGTAGACGCGGTACTTGACCTCCTCGGCGCCGAATCCCTCGTAGGGGAAGCCGTTGAGGGTGACGACCTCCAGGCCGCGGTGGTCGAGCTCGGCGCGCAGGCCGCGCAGCGCGGACGGGTCGGTGACGAGAGCGTGGGCGGCGTCCTTGGCGAGCCACAGCCCGATGCCGAGACGGTCGCGGCCGAGCCGGCGGCGCACCGGTTCGCAGTGGTCGCGCAGCTGGGCGAGGACGCCGTCGAGGGTCTCGGCCGGGTGGACGTTGGTGCAGTAGGCGAGGTGGACGGTGGAGCCGTCGGGGTGGCGGAAGCGCATCGGTCACTCACCGCCGCGGAGGATGGAGTTGCCCTCGTGGGTGACGTCCGGCGCCGCGACGTCGAGGTCGAGGCGCCCGCTGAGCCCGTAGAAGGCGACCGGGTTGTGCCACAGGACCCGCTCCACATCGTCCTCGGTGTATCCGGCGGCCAGCATGGCGTCGCCGACGCGGCGGGTCTTGAGGGGGTCGCTTCTGCCCCAGTCCGCGGCCGAGTTCACGAGCACCTGCTCGGGCCCGTACTCCTTCAGGATCGCGACCATCCGGTCCTCGTCCATCTTGGTGTCGGGATAGACGGAGAAGCCGAGCCAGCAGCCGCTGTCCTTCGCCTCCTTGACGGTGGTCTCGTTGAGGTGGTCGACCAGTACCCGGTCCATGGCGAGCGCGGACTCGCGGACGGCGTCGAGGGTGCGGCGCAGCCCGGCGAGCTTGTCGCGGTGCGGGGTGTGCACCAGGGCGGGCAGGCCGTGGTCGGCGGCGAGCTGGAGCTGGGCGGCGAGGGCGGTGTCCTCGGCGGGGGTCATCGAGTCGTAGCCGATCTCGCCGACGGCCACGACGTGGTCCTTGACGAGATAGCGGGGCAGTTCGTCGAGGACGGGCAGGCAGCGGGGGTCGTTCGCCTCCTTGGGGTTGAGGGCGAGGGTGCAGTGGTGGGCGATGCCGTACTGGGCGGCGCGGAACGGTTCCCAGCCGAGGAGGGAGTCGAAGTAGTCGAGGAAGGTGGCGGGCGAGGTGCGGGGCTGGCCCAGCCAGAAGGAGGGCTCGACCACGGCGCGGACGCCCGCGGCGTACATGGCCTCGTAGTCGTCGGTGGTCCGTGACGTCATGTGGATGTGGGGGTCGAAGATGCGCATCAGGACTCCTTGCCGGGTGCGTCGGGGCCGGTGGTGGTCAGGGCCAGGACGCGGTGCAGGTCCTCGGGTACGGGACGGCCCGCGGCGGTGCGTTCACCGGCGTAGTCGGTGAGCATGCGGGCGAGTTCGGCGTCGGCGTGGGCGCGGCGCGGCAGGTCGGCCACCTCGTCGACGGGAACACCGGTGAACAGGCACTTCAGAACGGCGTGCCGCCAGTTGTGGGCGTCCAGGTGGCGGGCGGCGTACGGGCCGAGCGCGGCGGCGACGAGACGGGTGTCGTTGGTGCGCAGGGCGTCCTCGACGAGGGGCAGGCACTCGGGGCCGGGCACGAGGTGGGGCAGGGCGTGCAGGACGGCGCGGCGTTCGTCGGCGGTGCCCTGGCGGTAGACGCGGACCAGGGTGTCCGGGTCGGCGCCGGCCGTGTGCAGGATGAGGACGCGGACGGCGTCGGCGTGCTCGGGACCGCAGCGCCGGCCCGCCTCGGCGAGCCGCAGCTCCCAGGCGGAGATGGGCCCGTGGCCGCCCGGACGGTCGGTGGCCTCCTCCAGGGCGCGGTCGAACCAGGCGCGGGCCGTGTCGTCGAGGTGGGCGGTGACGCGGGTGCGCAGGTCGTCCAGTGGAGTGCGGGCGAGGGTGTTGCCCGTGGCCGCGGAGGGTCTGGGGTGGACCGGGGTGCCGGGGGCCGCCGGGGTTGCCGGGGTTGCCGGGGTGCCCGGGATCTCGTGCGGGTGGTTCACGGTTGTCTCCCTTCCAGGGTGGCCGCGTGGTGGTGGAGGGCGGCGAGGGAGTGCTCGGCGAAGTGGGGGCCCGCGTGGGAGTGGCGGGGCAGTTCGACGACGGTCAGGTTCTGGTAGCCGGACTCGGCGAGGGCCTGGAGCACGGGCGGGAAGTCGATCTCCCCGTCCCCGAAAGGGAGGTGTTCATGGATGCCGCGGCGCATGTCCTCGATCTGGACGTGCCGGAGCCAGGGGGCGGCGGCGCGCACGCAGTCGGCGGGGGGCAGCGGTTCGAGGCACTGGCAGTGGCCGATGTCGAGGGTGAGGCCGAGCGCGTCCGGGCTGCCGAGCGCCTCGCGCAGCCGGTGGAAGTCGGCGAGGGTGGCGAGGAGATGACCGGGTTCCGGTTCGACGGCGAGGGGGACGCCCGCCTCGACGGCTGCTTCCAGGACGGGAGCGAGGGCGTCGGGCAGGACCTTCCAGGCGGTGGCCTCGTCCGTGCCGGCCGGGGTGACGCCGCTGAAGCAGTGCACGGCGTGGGCGCCGAGGTCGGCGGCGATCCCTACCGCGCGCAGGAGCAGGTCGACGCGCCGGGCGCGTTCGTCGGGGTCCGGGTCCAGGAGGGAGGGGCCGTGCTTGCGGCGCGGGTCGAGGACATAGCGGGCGCCGGTCTCCACGGTGACCCCCAGCCCGAGCGCCTCCAGCCTGCGGGCCACCCGGGCGGTGCGGGCCGCGAGGCCGGGGGCGGGGTCGAACGGATCGAGGTGCATGTGGTCGAGGGTCAGGCCGACGCCGTCGTACCCGAGGTCGGCGAGCAGGGCGAGGGCGTCGTCGAGGCGGAGGTCGGTGAGGCCGTTGGTGCCGTAGCCGAAGCGGAGGGGGGACGGGAGCGGATCCTGGCCGGTCAGCGACGCGCGCCGGGCGAGGTGGGGCTCGACGGAGTGGGCCCGGTTGCTCATGTGACGCTCACCTTCCTGGCGAACCTGCGGGCGGCCGGAGCGAGGGCGGCGGTGAGAAGGGCCGTGACGGGTGCGCCCGCGCGAGCGGTGAGGGCGGCCTGGAGGGGGATCATCGCGCGGATGCCGGCGCCGACGGCGCGCTGGGTGAGCGGGGGTGAGGGGTTCAGGGCGGCGTGGGCGTACGGACGGGCGGTGGTGACGGCGTATGTGGCGGTGACTGCGGCGGTCAGCGCGGTGGTGAGGGTGGTGGTGTGCGCTGTCGTCGAGCTGTTCGGGTTGCTCTTGCCCAGGCGGCTCCCGTCAGGCTCCCTTCTTGCCATGAGCCCTCGCGTCAGCCCCCAGGACAGTGCGGCTGTGGTGAGCAGCCCGCCCAGAGGGGCCGCGGACGAGCCGCCCTGCGTCTCCCGGCGGGAGACGGTGGTGACCGCGAGCGTGTGGGTACCGAGGGCCAGGGCGGAGCCGAGGGCCGGGCGGGCGGTGCCCGTGGTGGCGGCCGCTCCGAGGAGAAGGTCGAGCCCGCGAGCCGCGGCCATGGCCAGAGGGCCCGCGGGCGTGTGCTTCAGGGCGAGGTCGTACGACCAGACCGTGGCGGCGAGAGGTACGGCGAGCGTCAGGGCGGGGCGGCCCTCGCGGGCGGCCAGGGCCAGGCCCGCGGCCGTGAGGGCGCCTGCCGCGGCGAGTGCCGAGGCAGGGCGTACGCGGCCGGAGGGGAGAGGTCGGTGCGGGCGGTCCTGGGCGTCCTCGGTGCGGTCGGCCCAGTCGTTGAGGGCCATACCCGCCTCGTACAGGCACAAGGAGGAGCCGATGGCGAGCAGGGTGCGCCCGTTCGGCCGGGCGCCCGCCGCCGCGGCGCCCGCGAGAGCGTCGCCGGGGACGGTGAACAGGGCGGGCAGGCGCAGCAGTTCGGACCAGGCCCTCGGGTCCGGCCACCACCGTTGCTGCGGTCCCGTGCCGTCGGACAGCCGGCCCGGCAACGTCATCGGGCTCCCTCCGCGTCACCACCGTGGTCGGCAGCGTGTGTGCGCAACCGTTCCGCGAAGCCGGTCAGGACCTCGTACTGCGCTCCGAGAGCGGACGGGGCGTCGCCCACGGGGTCCTTGAAGTAGAAGGCCAGCTCGGTGAGGGGGCCCGTCAGGCCGGCCTCGTGGGCGCGGGCCGTCAGACGGGCCAGGTCGAGGACCAGGGGTGCGGCGAGCGCGGAGTCGCAGCCCTGCCAGGTGGTCTGGAGGGTCATGCGGGTGCCGAGGAAGCCGTCGAAGGTGATGTGGTCCCAGGCGGTCTTCCAGTCGCCGAGGGCGGGGACGTCGTCGATGTGGGTCTCGCCCTCGGGAGTGGCGCCGAGGGTGTCGGTGAGGACGCGTTCCTTGCCCGCGTTCTTCGCCGCGGCGGCAGCCGGGTCGGCCAGGGCCGCGCCGTCGCCCCCACCGAGGAGGTTGGTGCCGGACCAGGCCCGTACGGCCAGCGCACGCTGGGCGAACATCGGGCCGAGCACGGACCGCAGCAGGGTCTGGCCCGTCTTGCCGTCGCGGCCCGCGTACGGCAGGCCGGAGGTCGCGACGGCGTCGGCGAGGGCGGGATGGTGCAGTCCTGTGGAGGGGGTGAAGTTGACGTACGGGCAGCCCGCGCGGAGCGCTGCCGCCGCGTACAGGGAGCTCGGAGGGAGGTCGGAGAGGCCGGAGCCCGAAGCCACCGGCTCCGTGGAGGCCACGTTCACCACGACGGTCCGGGCCAGGCCGTGGCGTCCGGTGAAGTCCCGGATGTCCTCGGCGAAAGCCTCGATCAGTTCCTCGGGGCCGCGGGTGTCGCCCGGGAGGGGGCCGCCCGGCCGGATCTCCCGGTCCGCCGCGGCGAGTTCGGCGGTGATGGCGGTCGGGAGGCCGTGCGGCAGCACTCCCCCGGCGGCGAGCGCCTCGGCACGCTTGGGGAGGGGGCAGTCGAGGGTGTCGTGACCACCGAAGACGAGGGACGGCAGCGCGGGCAGACCCGAGCCGGCGAAGGGGGCCGTCTCGGTGACCATGCCCACGGGGGCCCGCAGGCCCGCTGTCACTGCCGCGCAGCCCGCGACGACGGTCGTGGCGACCGAGCCGCGCGCTCCGATCAGCCACACCCCCACCCTGGGGCGGGAATCGGTAAGGGACACGGACACGGACATGGGCAAGCCTCCTTGTTGCTGTGCGGCTTCCTGCGCGGCGCCTGTGCGGGGGCAGGGGAAGACGGCGGGCGGGGGTCCGGCGTCCCCCGCCCGCCGCCGTTCAGTTGCCCGGTGCGGAGTCCGCGGTGGCGGAGGTCCGCGTGGGCAGTTCCTTGATCCGGACGTTGCGGAAGGAGACCTCGTCATCGGCACCGTGGTTCTGGATGCCGATGTGGCCGTCCTTCAGGCTGCGGGCCGGATCGGTGTTGGTGAAATCGTTGATCTTCACGCCGTTGAGCCAGATGCGGAGGCGTTCGCCCTCGACCCGGATCTCGTACGTGTTCCACTCACCCGGCGGGTTCAGCGCATGGTCGCGCTTCTTGATGTCGGCGGACCGGAAGCTGTACACGGAGCCCGTCGTGCGGTCAGGGGCGTCGGTCGCGTCGATCTGGATCTCGTAGCCGTTGTTCACGGCCGACCACGGGTCGTCGGAGGCCGGGAAGCCCACGAAGACGCCCGAGTTGTCGTCCCCGGACATCCTCCAGTCCAGCTTCAGGGAGTACGACGACTTGAGCTCCGTACCGGCGTACCAGAGCATCCCCATGCCGCCCGACGACGTGATCGTGCCGTCGTCGGCGTTCAGCTCGAACGTCCCCGGGCCCGCCTGCTTCCACGCCGCGAGCGATTCCGCGGTGCCGTCGAAGAGGGACCGGTAGCCGTTCTCGGGGCGGCAGTCGGCCTGGGCCGCGCCGATCGCCCACCGGATGCCGCCCGCCAGGTGCTGGAGGAAGGCCGGCTCCGTGTACGACTCCTTGGTGTGCCCGCCTCCGGTGTAGAAGGCGCGCCCGCCCTCGTACTCCTGGCACCAGGCGATCGGGTGGTCGCCGTTCATGGTGCCGCCGGTGTACGACGACTCGTCGAGCGAGGCGAGGACGCGGGCCTGTGCGCGCGGGTTGGAGCGGTAGTTGTACCACTCGTCGGTGCGCTCCCAGGTGGCGCCCAGGTGGGCGGTGGCCGGGTGGGCGTGGTCCTCCACGTCGACCGTGGCGGACTGGATCGCCGGGTGGGAGTGGAAGTACGCCCCGGCGAGCCCGCCGTAGAACGGCCAGTCGTACTCGGTGTCGGCGGCCGCGTGGACGCCCACGTAGCCACCGCCCCGCTCGACGTACCGTTCGAAGGCGCGCTGCTGGGTCCGGTCCAGGACGTCGCCGGTGGTCGACATGAAGACGACGGCGTCGTACCGCGCGAGGTTCCGCGAGGTGAAGGCGCGCGCGTCCTCCGTGGCGTCGACCGCGAAGCCGTTCGCGGCGCCCAGTTCCCGTACGGCCGCGATGCCCTCGGGGATCGAGTCGTGCCGGAACCCGGCCGTCTTGGAGAACACCAGCACCCGGTCCTTGACCCGGTCCGCGCCCGTGCGCTCACCGCCGGCCCCCTGGGACACCGCCGGCCCCGACAGCCCGGCGATCAGCAGCGCCGCACCCATGGCGACCGTTCCGAGCCTGCCCACCGTGCCCAGCCGGGCGGCCGTGGCCGTGGAAGTGGAAGTGACCGTCAGTCGCATCACACCCACCTCACTTCGTCGTGAACGTGAAGTCGTCCACCTCGAAGAGCTGGGCGGTGCCCCTCTTGCCCTTGAAGACGAGGTAGAGCGTGGTGGTGTCGCGCGGCGGGAGGAACAGCTTGGCGGTGACGTCCTGGTAGGTCTCCGCGCCACCGGTCACCGGGACGGTCGCCGAGCCGAGCAGCCGGCCCTTCGGGGAGCCCGCGCGGATCTCCAGCTTGCCCCCCGCGGCCTCGGCGGCGACCCGCGCCGTGACCTTCGTGGCGTTGGAGAGGGCGTACGGCTCGAAGGAGATCCAGTCGCCGTTGGAGATGTCACCGACGGTCTTGGCGCCGTGCGCGGAGGTGCGGTTCTGCACCGTCACGCCGGAGGAGGCGTCGTAGTGCTCGGCCTGGCGGTGGCGGGGCTGGAGGACGTGCTGGTCGTGGGTGGTCAGCGCGGCCTGGCCGCCGCCACCGTTGTCGGTGTACTCGGCGTCGAAGACACCGAAGATGTTGGCGTTCTCGTCGTGGCCGCCGTCGGCGCTGGTCTGGATGGTGCCGGAGCAGCCGTTCGCCGAGGTGAGCGGGTGGCCGTGGCTGTCGTGGCCGAGGATGAAGGTGACCTTGACCTTGGAGCAGTCGATGCTGCGGCCGTCCTCGGGGTCGGTGACCTTCACCTTGAACGGCACGGCGTCACCGAAGCTGAACAGCTGGCCGTCCTTCGGGAGCTCCAGCGTCACCGTGGGCGCGGTGTTGCCGACCACGACCTGCACGCTGGCGCTGCCGGTGCGGCCCTGCGGGTCCTTCGCGGTCACCGTGGCCGTGTAGGTGCCGTTCTTCTTGTACGTGTGGCGCGGGTCGGCCGCCGTGGACGTGCCGCCGTCGCCGAAGTCCCAGCTGTAGGTGAGCGCGTCGCCGTCGGCGTCCGTGGAGCCGGCGGAGGAGAAGTTGACCCGCAGCGGTGCCTGGCCGCTGGTGCGGTCGGCCGTGGCCTGGGCGACCGGCGAGTGCCCGTCGGTGGCGTTCTCGATGCGGTACAGGGCGGAGTGCTCGTCGCCGCCGAACCAGGAGAGGCCGTAGTCGAGGACGTACAGCGCGCCGTCCGGGCCGAAGGCCATGTCCATCACCTGCGTACCCGCCCAGGGCACGTCGTTGATGGACTGCACGGTGCCGTCCGCGTCCGAGGTGATCCGCTTGATCCACTGGCGGCCGAACTCGCCCACGAAGAGGTCGCCGTCGTACGCCTCCGGGAACTTCACCGGGGAGTCGAGGTCGGGGTCGTAGTGGTAGACCGGACCGCCCGTCGGGGACTCGGAGCCGTCACCGAGCTCCGGCACGGACGCGCCGTCGTACGGGATCCAGGCGGGCTCGGCGGGCGGCAGGTCGACCAGGCCGGTGTTGTTCGGCGAGGTGTTCTTCGGTGCCGAGCAGTCGAACTTCTCGCCCGAGGTGCCGGTCGCGAAGTCGTAGTCGACGTAGGCGTCGTTGTTCCCCGTGCAGTACGGCCAGCCGAAGTTGCCCGGCTTGGTCACGCGCGCGAACTCGACCTGGCCGGCCGGGCCGCGGTTCGGGTTGGCAGCGCCCGCGTCGGGACCGTAGTCGCCGACGTAGATGATGCCGGTCTCCTTGTCGATGTTGAACCGGAACGGGTTGCGGAAGCCCATCGCGTAGATCTCGGGCCGCGTCTTCTCCGTGCCGGGCGCGAAGAGGTTGCCCTCGGGGACGGAGTACGAGCCGTCGTCGTTCACCTTGATGCGCAGGATCTTGCCGCGCAGGTCGTTGGTGTTGCCGGAGGTGCGCTGGGCGTCGAAGACCGGATTGCGGTTGGCGCGCTCGTCGATGGGCGTGTAGCCGTCCGACTGGAAGGGGTTCGAGTCGTCGCCCGTCGACAGGTAGAGGTTGCCGTCCTTGTCGAAGTCGATGTCGCCGCCGACGTGGCAGCACATGCCGCGGGTGGCGGGGATGTCGAGGATCTGCTTCTCGCTGGCGAGGTCCAGCGTGCCGTCGGTGTTCAGCACGAAGCGCGACAGCCGGTTGACGCCGTCGAAGGGGGCGAAGTCGGCGGCGGTGCCGTTCTCGGGGGCGTCACCCTCCGGGGTGTCCATCGGGGGCGCGTAGTAGAGATAGATGAAACGGTTCTCCGCGAAGCCGGGGTCGACGCCGACGCCCTGGAGGCCCTCCTCGTCGTGCGAGTACACGTCGAGCTTGCCCGCGAGCCGGGTGTTGCCGGCGGCGTCGGTGATGCGGAGCTCGCCGTCGCGCGAGGTGTGCAGGACGGAGCGGTCCGGGAGAACGGCCAGCGACATGGGCTCGCCGACCTCCGCCTCCCCCTTGGCGAGGGTGACCTGCTGGAAGTCCTCGGCGGCGGCCGCGGCCCGCACGCCGGTCTCCGAGTCGGCCGCGCCGGCCGCGGGTGCGGTGAGGGAGAGCGAGCCGCCCGCGAGCAGCAGCCCGCTCAGCAGGGCGAGCGCCCCCTTGAGTCTCGGGCGTCTGGTGGGGCCGGTACGGCCGATGCGGCCGGTGGGGTTCTTGTTCTCGTCGTACGGGTGCACGAAATGCCTCCAGTAAGGCCAGTGAGTGCCGGTCGTACGGGGTGTACGGGATGTACGGGAAGTGCGGAATGTACGGGAAGTGCGGGATGTGGTGCGGTATGCCGGGGTGCGCCGTCACCCCGGAGGAGAACGGTGGTGCCGGGCGTTCCCGGGGCTCGGGCACTCCTCGCCCCGGGAACACGTGCGGGGGCGGGCGGCTAGTCGCCGCCGCCGAACGCCGCGTCGAACGAGGCCGACGGCGGCTCGAAGTCGAATGCCTTCAGGCGGGTCAGGGCCTCGGGTGCGCCCTGCAGCCGGTCCATTCCGGCGTCCTCCCACTCGACGGAGACGGGGCCCCGGTAGTCGATGGAGCGGAGCATCCGGAAGACGTCCTCCCAGGGCACGTCGCCGTGGCCGGCGGAGACGAAGTCCCAGCCGCGGCGCGGGTCGCCCCACGGCAGGTGGGAGCCGAGGCGGCCGTTGCGGCCGTCGAGGCGCTTGCGGGCCTCCTTGCAGTCGACGTGGTAGATCCGGTCCTTGAAGTCCCACAGGAAGCCGACCGGGTCGAGGTCCTGCCACACGAAGTGGGAGGGGTCGAAGTTGAGGCCGAAGGCCGGGCGCCGGTCGACCGCGTCCAGGGCGCGCTGGGTGGTCCAGTAGTCGTAGGCGATCTCGCTGGGGTGGACCTCGTGCGCGAACCGTACGCCCTCGGCGTCGAACACGTCGAGGATCGGGTTCCAGCGCGCGGCGAAGTCCTCGTAGCCGCGCTCGATCATGGACTCGGGGGCGGGCGGGAACATGGCGACCAGGTGCCAGATCGCCGAGCCGGTGAAGCCGATGACCGTGTCGACGCCGAGGGCGGCGGCGGCCCGCGCGGTGTCTGCGATCTCGGCGGCGGCCCGCTGCCGTACGCCCTCGGGCTCGCCGTCGCCCCAGATGCGGGCGGGCAGGATGGCCTGGTGGCGCTCGTCGATGATCGCGTCGCAGACGGCCTGGCCGACCAGGTGGTTGGAGATCGCCCAGCACTTGAGGCCGTACTTGTCGAGGAGAGCGTGGCGCGAGGCGACGTAGCCGGGGTCGGCGAGCGCCTTGTCGACCTCGAAGTGGTCGCCCCAGCAGGCGAGTTCGAGTCCGTCGTAGCCGAAGTCGCGGGCGAGGCGGCAGACCTCTTCCAGGGGCAGATCGGCCCACTGGCCGGTGAACAGCGTGAAGGTGCGCGGCATGGCTGTGCTGACCTCCTCGTCAGACCGTGGTCGGCGTGGTGGGCGCGGTCGGGGTGACCGGGCCGATGGGGTCCACCGGCAGGACCGGGGTGTAGACGGAGTTCTTCGCGGCGCTCTCCTCGACGGCGGCGAGCACGCGCTGCACCTGGAGTCCGTCGGCGAAGGACGGCTCGGGAGCGGTGCCGGACGCGATGGCGTGCACGAGGTCGCGGGCCTGGTGCACGAAGGTGTGCTCGTAGCCGAGACCGTGGCCCGGCGGCCACCACGCCTCCAGGTACGGGTGGTCGGGCTCGGTGACGAGGATGCGGCGGAAGCCGGCGTGGGCGCCCGGCTCGGTGTGGTCGTGGTAGGAGAGCTCGTTGAGCCGCTCCAGGTCGAAGGCGAGGGAGCCGCGTTCGCCGTTGAGCTCGATACGCAGGGCGTTCTTGCGTCCGGTGGCGAACCGGGTGGCCTCGAAGGAGGCGATCACGCCGGAGGCGAACCGGCCGGTGAACAGGGCCGCGTCGTCGACGGTGACCGGTCCGCGCCCGTCGCCGCCGCCCGCGTCGGCCAGCCCGCTCGACGCTCCGGCGGGCAGCGGACGCTCCCGTACGAAGGTCTCGGTGAGCGCGGAGACACCGGCGACGGGCTCGCCCACGAGGTACTGCGCGAGGTCGACGATGTGCGCGCCCAGGTCGCCGAGCGCGCCGGACCCCGCGGCCTCCTTGCGCAGCCGCCAGGTCAGCGGGAACTCGGGGTCCACCAGCCAGTCCTGGAGGTAGGTCACGCGGAGGTGGCGCAGGGCGCCGAGGCGGCCCTCGGCGACCATCTTCCGGGCGAGCGCGGTGGCGGGCACGCGGCGGTAGTTGAAGCCGACCATGGCGAGCTGCCCGCGCTCCCGGGCCGCCGCGGCCGCCTGGACCATGGCCTCGGCCTCCTCCACCGTGTTGGCGAGGGGCTTCTCGCACAGCACGTGCTTGCCGGCGGCCAGGGCGGCGATCGCGATCTCCGCGTGGCTGTCACCGGGGGTGCAGATGTCGACGAGGTCGACGTCGTCGCGGGTGATCAGCGCGTGCCAGTCGGTCTCGGCCGCCGCCCAGCCGTGCCGGCCGGCCATGGCGCGTACGGCGTCGCCGTCCCGGCCGCAGACGGCGGCGAGGACGGGGCTCAGCGGCAGGTCGAAGACGCGGCCCGCGGTGCGCCAGCCCTGCGAGTGGGCGGCGCCCATGAACGCGTATCCGACCATACCCACGCCGAGCGGCGGCTTTCCGCCCCCGTCGCCCTGGTGCGGCTGTGGCGGCTGTGGCGGCTTCGTCATCGGGGTGTCCTCCTCGGACTCTCGGGCTCTCGTGCCCTCGGGCTTTCGGACTCTCGGGCCCTCGGGCTCTCGTGCTCGTCGTCGTGACGCGGTGGGGGGTGCGGGCCCGGTCCGGTGGGTGGGCCGGGCCCGTCCAGCGCGGCCCGTCACTTGAAGCCGGTGGACATGTACTGGTCGACGTTCTCCTTGTCGACGACCGCCGAGTACAGCGTCAGCGACGACGGGATCTCGAACTCGGCGAGGCCGCTGATGCCCTTGCCCTGGCCGAGGGCGCGGGCGAGGTCGATCGCGGACGCGGCCATGGTCGGCGGGTAGAGGACGGTCGCCTTGAGCACGCCGTCGTCCTGCTTGATGGCCTGGAAGGCGGAGAGGGCGCCCGCGCCGCCGACCATCAGGAAGTCGTCGCGCCCGGCCTGCTCGATGGCCCTCAGGGCGCCGACGCCCTGGTCGTCGTCGTGGTTCCACAGCGCGTCGAACTGCGACTGCGCCTGCAGCAGCTGGGCCATCTTCGCCTGCCCCGACTCGACGGTGAAGTCGGCCGCCTGGCGGGCCACCTTCTCGATGTTGGGGTAGTTCTTCAGGGCGTCGTCGAAGCCCTGGGTGCGCTGTTTGGTGAGCTCCAGGTTGTCGAGCCCGGCGAGTTCGACGACACGCGCGTTCTCCTTGTCCTTGAGCTTCTCGCCGATGTAGTGCCCGGCGTTGAGGCCCATGCCGTAGTTGTCGCCGCCGACCCAGCAGCGGTACGCCTGCGGGGAGTTGAAGATCCGGTCGAGGTTGACGACCGGGATGCCGGCGCGCATCGCCTGCAGGCCGACCTGGGTGAGGGCCTTGCCGTCGGCGGGCAGGATGACCAGGACGTCGACCTTCTTGTTGATGAGGGTCTCGATCTGGCCGATCTGCTGGGCGGTGTCGTTGGAGCCCTCGGTGACCTCGAGGGTGACGTCCTCGTACTTCTCCGCGCGGTTCTTGGCGTTGACGTTGACGGCGTTGAGCCAGCCGTGGTCGGCCTGCGGTCCCGCGTAGCCGATGGTGACCTGCTTGCCGGGCTTGTCGTCGGCGGCCTGCTGGTCGTTGGACGCGGGCTCGTCGTCGTCGCTGGGCTCGTTGCTGGTGCAGCCGGCGAGGAGGGCGCCGGCGCCGACGGCGGCGGTCCCGAAGAGCATCCTTCTGCGGCTCGTGAACTGTGACATGGCGGTGGGGTCCCTTCCCGTGCCGGGCCGTATCGGTCGTACTAGGCCGTGCGGGCCGTTCAGGTGGTGCTTGCCGTGCGTCGCTGGACCAGGACCGCGGCGACGATGATCGCGCCCTTGGCGATCTGCTGGACGTCGGTCTGGAGGTTGTTCAGCGCGAAGATGTTGGTGATCGTGGTGAAGATCAGGACGCCGAGCACGGAGCCGACGATGGTGCCGCGGCCGCCGCTGAGCAGGGTCCCGCCGATGATCGCGGCGGCGATGGCGTCGAGCTCGTAGAGGTTGCCGTTGGTGTTCTGCCCGGAGCCGGAGAGCACGATCAGCAGGAACGCCGCGATGCCGCAGCAGAGCCCGGAGAGCAGGTACAGGTAGAGCCGCTGGCGGCGGACGTCGATGCCGGCGAGGCGGGCGGCCTCCGCGTTGCCGCCGACGGCGACCGAGCGCCGGCCGAACGTCGTCCGGTTCAGCACCAGCCAGCCGACGACCGTGACGGCGGCGAAGACGAGGACGAGCGGCGGGATGCCGAGCACATAGGCGTCGCGCTCGCCGAGGTCCAGGACGCTTCCGACGGTGACGACCTGGGTGCTGCCGTCGGTGATCTGCAGGGCGAGTCCGCGGGCCGAGGCGAGCATGGCGAGGGTGGCGATGAAGGGCACCATCCCGCCGTACGCGATGAGCACGCCGTTCACCAGGCCGCAGCCCACGCCGACGATCACCGCGGTGAAGAGGATGCCCGCGAAGCCGTACTCCTGGGTGGCCACCGTGGTCGCCCACACCGAGGCGAGGGCGACGATCGCGCCGACCGACAGATCGATGCCGCCGGAGATGATGACGAAGGTCATGCCGACGGTGACGACGCCGATGACGGACGCCTGGGTGAGGACGAGCTGGAGGTTGCGGGTGTCCAGGAACTCGTCGGGCTTGGTGATGCCGCCGATGAGGATCAGCGCGGCGAGGACGCCGAGCAGGGAGAGGGTGCGGACGTCGGCGCGGGCGAAGGCGACGCGCGGGCCGGTCCTCTCGCTCACCTGTGGCACCTTGTCGGCGCTGCCCCTGGGCGGTGATACGGGCTGCGTCATGACGCCGGGTTCCCTTCCGTGCGGCTCGTGAGGCTCGTGGGGCTGGTGGGTGGTACGGGGGTCACGGGGCTTCCTTCCATGACCAGGTCGAGGACGCGGTGTTCGTCCAGTTCGCGGGCGGGGGCGCGGTGCACGATCCGGCCCTCGCGCAGGACGAGCACCCGGTCGGCGAGGCCGAGGACCTCGGGCACCTCGCTGGAGACCAGCAGGACGGCGAGGCCCTCGTCGGCGAGGCGGCGGACGACCGCGTACAGCTCCGCGCGGGCGCCCACGTCGACGCCGCGGGTGGGCTCGTCGAGCAGCAGGACCTTGCAGCCGCGCAGCAGCCAGCGGGCGAGGACGGCCTTCTGCTGGTTGCCGCCGGAGAGCGTGCGCACCGGGACGTCGGGGTTGTCCGGGCGCAGCGACAGCTCCCGTACGGCGGCCCGCGCGGCCCCGGACTCGGCGCCCCGGTCGATCCAGCCGCCGCGCGAGAAGCGGGACATGGACGACACGGAAACGTTTCTGGTGACGGACTCCAGCATCAGCAGCGCCTGCGCCTTGCGCTCCTCGGGAGCGAGCCCGAGCCCGGCGGCGACGGCGGCGCGGACACTGCCGGGCCGCAGCGGCTTCCCGTCGACGAGGACGCGGCCGGCGGTGGGCTTCCGCGCCCCGTAGACGGTCTCCAGGATCTCCGAGCGCCCGGAGCCGACGAGTCCGGCGAGCCCGACGATCTCGCCCGGGTGCACGGTGAGGTCGAAGGGCTCGAACTCCCCCTCGCGGGCGAGGCCCTGTACCTCCAACAGCGGTGTTCCGGTGAGCCGTTGATCGGTACCGGCCGGCCGCTCCGGGAAGACGTACTCCACGTTGCGGCCCGTCATGAGGGCCACGACCTCACGCGTCGGGGTGGTCTTCGCGGGCAGCCCGCTCGCCACCGAGCGGCCGTCCTTCAGCACCGTCACCCGGTCGCCGATACGGCGGATCTCCTCGAGCCGGTGCGAGATGTAGATGACGGCGACCCCGTCGGCGGTCAGGTCCGCGACGATCCGGAACAGGTTGTCGGTCTCGTCCGGGTCGAGTGCGGCGGTCGGCTCGTCCATGACGATGAGGCGTACGTCGTGGGAGAGCGCCCGGGCCATGGAGACGATCTGCTGCTGGGCGGCGGACAGGTCGCCCACGAGCCGGGCGGGGTCGACCTCGGGGTGCCCGAGGCGCCGCAGCAGCGCCGTCGTCGACTCCTTCGCCGCCCTGCTCCGTACGACGAACCCGGCGGCCGTGGGCTCGTGGCCCAGGTACACGTTCTCGGCGACCGACAGGTGCTCCACCAGGTCGAGTTCCTGGTACATGGTGGCGATGCCGCGGCGCACGGCGGCGATCGGGGACTTCAGGGTGACGGGTGCGCCGCGCCAGGTGATGGTGCCGTCGTCGGGCTGGTGGGCGCCGGCGAGGACCTTGATGAGCGTGGACTTCCCGGCGCCGTTCTGGCCGAGCAGGCAGTGCACCTCGCCGGCCTGGACGTCGAGGTCGACACCGTCAAGGGCCCGGACTCCGGGGAACGACTTGGTGATGCCGGACATGGTGAGCAGGGGTGGTTCGGGTGCCATGACGGTTCCCCTCGGCGGGCGTGCGGGCCGGATCCAAGGCAGGGCAGGGCGGAGCACTGTGCGGACGGTGCGGTTCTGGTTACACGTGTTGCCATGCTGACGTGACGTACTGACGTACTGACGTGCTGACGTGCTGACGTGCGCAGGTGTGCGGAGCAGACGTACCGGGCGGGACGGACTGACGTACCGGGTAGGACGGACTGACGTACCGGATGTGCCGAGTGCGGTTACGCGGGTCTACGCGGGTGAGAACAGGTGGTCGCTGATGAGGCGGGCCGCGCCGATGACTCCGGCGGTGGGGCCCAGTTCGCCCAGCACGATGGGCAGGTTGCCGGTCGCCAGCGGGAGTGACTGGCGGTAGACCTGGGTGCGGATGGCGGCGAGCAGGTTGTGGCCGAGGCCGGTGACGCCGCCGCCGATCACCACCAGGCCCGGGTTGAAGAAGCTGACGAGTCCGGCGATGACCTGGCCGGTGTGGACACCGCCCTCACGGATCAGGCCGAGGGCGGTGGCGTCGCCCGCGGCGGCCGCGGCGGCGACGTCTACGGCGCTGAGGGCGCCGTGCGTCTCCAGTCGTGAGGCGAGTTCCGGTGAGCGTCCCTGCTGGGCGGCCTCCGTGGCGTCGCGGGCCAGCGCGGCGCCGCTGAAGTGGGCCTCCAGGCAGCCCCGGTTGCCGCAGGCGCAGGGACGTCCGTCGGGTACCGCCTGGATGTGCCCGATGTCGCCGGCGCTGCCCGTCGTACCGCGGTGGACCTCACCGCCGACGACGATGCCGCAGCCGATACCGGTGCCGATCTTGACGCAGAGGAAGTCGCCCACGGTGCGGGCCACGCCCGCGTGCTGCTCCCCCATCGCCATCAGGTTCACGTCGTTGTCGACCATGACCGGGCAGCCGAGTTCCTGGCTGAGCACCTCGCGGACCGGGAACCCGTCCCAGCCCGGCATGATCGGCGGCGCCACCGGGACGCCCTCGGGGAAGCGGACCGGCCCGGGGACGCCGACTCCGGCGCCGTCGAAGCCCTCCGCGAGTCCCGAGGCCCGCAACTTGGCGGCCATGGCGAGGACTTGCTCGAAGACGGCGACCGGTCCCTCGCGGACGTCCATGGGCTGGTTGATGTGCCCGAGGATCTCCAGCTCCGCGTTGGTGACGGCGACGTCGACCGAGGTCGCGCCGATGTCGACGCCCAGGAAGCGGAGCTGGGGCGCGAGCCTGATGTTGTGGGAGCGCCGGCCGCCGCGCGAGGCGGCGAGTCCGTCGGCCACGGCCAGGCCCGTCTCCAGCAGCCGTTCCACCTCGACGGCCAGCTTCGACCGGGAGAGGTCGACCTGGTCGCCGAGCTGCGCCCGGGAGCTGGGACCGCCGTCACGCAGCAGACGCAGCAGCCGGGCCTGGTGGGCGTTCGCGGGTCGAGCCGTCATGCGTCTCACGAACCCCTCCCTGCCTCGATCGGCTGTGTACGTCAGGTGTCGGAAACCGGCCACGTCCGTGTGGCCTGCTTTCGAGGGGAACGTAGCAGCGGGTGCCGCGCGGGGGAAGAAGTTGCACAGGAATTGGTGGCGACTTTTTCCACTCGCAGGACAAAGAAGTGCCGAGCGGCCCGCGCGAGCCGCTCGGCACTTCTGCGTCCTGCCTTCTGCGTCCTGCCTTCTTCGTCCTGCGCGCCGGGGACTAGGAGCGCGACCGCGCGTGGTACGTCCGCCGCGTGTACTCCGTGTGGGCGCGCATCACCTCGGTGGCGCGCTGCTCGTCGCGGGCCGAGATCGCCGCGATCAGTTCACGGTGCTCGATCCAGGACTGCCGGCCGCGCTGCCGGGCGACCGGCGTGTAGTACCAGCGGACCCGCCGGTCGACCTGGCCCGCGAGCTCGGCGAGGACCGCGTTGCCCGCCAGTTCCATGACCTTGGCGTGGAAGCGGGCGTTCAGGGCGACCGCACCGTCCACGTCGTCCCCGGCGACCGCGCGCTCACCCTCGGCGCACAGCTCCTCCAGGGCCGTGATGCCCGCCGTGCCCGCGTTCGCGGCGGCGAGCCGGGCCGCCTCGGCCTCCAGCAGGGTGCGCACCGTGAGGAGCTGGTCGGCCTCCTCCTCGGTCGGCTCGTGCACGAACGCGCCCTGCGCGGGCCGCAGATCGACCCAGCCCTCGGTGTTCAGCCGCTGCAGCGCCTCGCGCACCGGCTGCCGGGAGACCCCGAGATGGCCCGCGAGTTCGCTCTCGACCAGGTGCTGGCCGGGCTGGAGGGCACGCGTGGTGATGAGTTCGAGCAGGGCCTCGTAGACGCGGTCGCGCAGCGGGCCGGGACGTTCGAGCCGGGGCACGGCTCCCTGCGGCAGTCCTGTCGACAACATCGCGGTCCCCCTCCAGGGCAGCGGCAGCGCGGTGACCGGCCAAGCCAGTATGGATTGTCTTTCGTCTACAGTCTACGGTGCGCAATCGCGCCGAAACCCGACTCTCACACCGAAATCCGGCCGCGCTCCGAAATCCGGCCGTGCGCCGAACCCGGCCCTGACGCAGGGGTGTTCAGGGGCAGCGGACGACCTGCCCCCCGTACGACAGGTTTCCGCCGAAGCCGAACAGCAGCACGGGGTCACCGCTCGTGATCTCGCCGCGCTCGACCAGTTTGGAGAACGCCAGCGGGATGCTCGCGGCGGAGGTGTTGCCGGAGTCGACGACATCGCGGGCCACCACGGCGTTCACCGCGCCGATCCGTTCCGCGAGGGGCTCGATGATCCGCAGGTTGGCCTGGTGCAGGACGACCCCGGCGAGGTCCTCGGGGGCGAACCCGGCGCGCTCGCACGTCTCACGGGCGATGGCCGGCAGCCGGGTGGTCGCCCAGCGGTAGACGGCCTGCCCCTCCTGCGCGAACCGCGGGGGCGTTCCCTCGATCCGTACCGCGTGGCTCATCCCGGGCACCGATCCCCACAGGACGGGTCCGATGCCGGGTTCGGCGCAGCCCTCGACGACGGCGGCCCCCGCTCCGTCGCCCACGAGGACACAGGTGGAGCGGTCGCTCCAGTCGGTGACGTCGGACATCTTCTCGGCGCCGATGACCAGGGCCCGGCCGGCGGCGCCCGCGCGGACGGCGTGGTCGGCGGTGGCGAGGGCGTGGGTGAAGCCGGCGCACACGACGTTGACGTCCATGACGGCCGGGGAGGGGATGCCCAGGCGCGCGGCGACCCGTGCGGCGGTGTTCGGGGAGCGGTGGGTCGCGGTGGAGGTGGCGACCACGACCAGGTCGACGGCATCGGGAGCGAGGCCCGCGGCGGCGAGGGCCTTGGCGGCGGCGTGGGCGGCGAGTTCGTCGACCGGCTCGTCGGGGCCGGCGATGTGGCGCGTACGGATGCCCACCCGGCTTCTGATCCACTCGTCGCTGGTGTCGACCATCCCCGCCAGGTCCTCGTTGGTGAGAACCTTGGCGGGCTGGCAGTGGCCGACGGCAATGATACGCGAGCCGTTCATGGGGATCCCCTCGTTGCCTGGGTGGGTAGCGGGATTCCCCAGTCTCATCAGTGACCGACGGGTAGCAGGGCGCGCGGAGAGACAGGAATGAGGCGCCCGGGTTGTGGGCTTCGGTCAGACCCTCGGACGCCCGAAGAGTCCGGGCGGCGCCGTCAGCCGGTGAACAGCTGGGTCGCCTTCCGCACGAGTTCGTACAGTCCGTAGCCGAGCGGTACGGCCACCCACAGCCACGAGAGGACGATCAGGCCCCGGCGGCTAGGCGGACTGCTGGCGTTCGGCGTCAAGGCCGGCCTCCCTCGGGGCGGGGACGTGGTGACGGGGGTGGACGGGACGGACGAGCTCGTTGGCCACGAAGCCCACGGCCAGCAGCCCGATCATGATCCACATGGACAGGCCGTAGAGGGCGGCACCGTGCTTGCCCGCCGCCTCCTGCCGGTCCGCGATCCAGTTGACGATCAGTGGTCCGAGGACGCCGGCGGTGGACCAGGCGGTGAGCAGCCGACCGTGGATGGCGCCGACCTGATAGGTGCCGAACAGGTCCTTCAGATACGCGGGGGCGGTCGCGAAGCCGCCTCCGTAGAAGGAGAGGATCACCAGCGCGCAGACGACGAACAGCGGCTTGGAGGAGTCCCCGGCCAGGGCGATGAGCGCGTACATCAGCGCGCCCACGCCCAGGTAGACGCGGTACATGTTCTTGCGCCCGATCAGGTCGGAGGTCGAGGACCAGCCGATGCGGCCGGCCATGTTGGCGGCCGAGAGCAGCGCGACGAACCCGGCGGCCGCCGAGACGGAGACCGGCGCCGAGGTGTCCGCGAAGAAGTCCTGGATCATCGGGGCGGCCTTCTCCAGGATGCCGATCCCGGCGGTCACGTTCATGCAGAGCACGACCCACAGGCACCAGAACTGCGGGGTGCGCAGAGCGCTGTTCGCGGAGACCCGCACCCCGCTCAGCGGTGCCGGGCCGCCGCCGGCGGACTCCGGGGCACGCGGCACCCGCACCAGCAGCACTCCCAGCGCCATGAAGGCGGCGTACGCCAGCCCGTGCACGAGGAACGCCTGCGCGATACCGGTGCTGTCGGTGCCGAAGGACTCCAGCATCCGCGCCGACCACGGGGAGGCGATCAGCGCACCGCCGCCGAACCCCATGATGGCGATGCCGGTGGCCATGCCGGGCCGGTCCGGGAACCACTTCATGAGCGTGGAGACGGGCGAGATGTAACCGATGCCGAGGCCGATGCCGCCGACGAAGCCGTAGCCGAGGACGACCAGCCAGTACTGCTCGGTCCGGGCGCCGAGCGCGGACAGCAGGAAGCCCGAGGAGAAGCAGACCAGGGACACCGTCATCGCCCAGCGCGGCCCGTTGCGCTCGACGAGCGTGCCGCCGAACGCGGCGGACAGGCCGAGCATCACGATGGCGAGCTGGAAGGGCAGGGCGCTCTGGGTGCCGGTGAGGCCGAGGGCTGACTCCAGGGCCGGCTTGAACACGGACCAGGCGTAGGCCTGTCCGATGGAGAGGTGCACCGACAGGGCCGCGGGCGGGACGAGCCAGCGGCTCCAGCCGGGCGGCGCTACAGGGGGACTCATGATCCCGGACGATAGGAATGCGGCCGCCCGGTTGGGAAGAGACCGTTCCCGAACACGTTCCCGAATGGTCGGCCGTATGCGGTGAACGGTCCCCGGGGCACGGTGAACGGTCGTTCCGGGACGGCGAACGGCAGGAGCCGAGCGCCTCGGCGACGGACCGGGCGGCGTCCTCTTCCTCCTCCTCGCTCATGTCCACAGCTGTGCCTTCGCCAGCAGGTGCCCGTGCAGGAGCGCAAGGTTCGGCCGGGACAGTTCGCCCTGGCGAACGAGGAGGTAGAAGGTGTTGATGGGCGGGACCTCGGGTTCGAGGAGCGGGACGACCTCGCCCGCCGCCAGCTCCTCCACACACAGGTACGTCGGCAGGACGGAGATCCCGGCCGACGACTTCACAGCGGCGAGCGCGCCTCTCAGGTCGGGTACGACGAGGGTGGGCTCCACGGTGGGCCGGGTACCGAAGACGGCGATCCAGTAGCGCCGGATGATGGGCAGCACCTCGGCATAGCTGATCAGCGGATATTTCTCCAGCACCGCCGGACCGTCCTCCGCGAGCCGGTCACGGGGGATGGACCGGGACAGTTCCTCCGAGGCGAGGAGGACGTACTCCTCGTCGACGAGCGGTGTGGCGGCGATGCCCCGCACGCGCGGACGTACGGTGGACAGGACCAGGTCGACCCGCCGGTCCAGCAGGATGGCGAGGAGGTCGTTCGCGTGCCCGAAGGACATCCGGAGCTTCAGCCCCTCGGCGACGAGATCGCTGACGGCGGGGATGACGCGACTGGTCATGAGTTCGACGGGCCCGCCCAGGTGGACGGGCCTGCCCGCCTGCCGGTCCCCGAAGGAGCGCTCGACGGCGCCGGCCAGGCTGTCGATGGGACCCTGCACCTCGCGGATGAGGGCGTCGGCGGCGGGAGTGGGCTGCACACCCCGCGGCAGCCGTTCGAAGAGCAGCCGCCCCAGTTCCTTCTCCAGATTGCGCACCTGGTGGGTGACGGCCGGCTGGGAGAGTCGCAGGGCCTGGGCCGCTTTGGTGAACGACCCGAGACGGTAGACGGTGACGAACGTGCGCAGCCAACCCAGTTGAATCGTCATGGAGTACCCCCGTAGGAACCCGTCCGGCCGCCAAGGGCAAAACGGACATGGGCGAGCATTACTCTGCCATCGCGGGGTCTCCACGGGGGATCAAGGTCCAGGGGAGCGGGGGACTCCGGCGAGAACCGGCCTCAGGCCTCCTTGAGTTCGGCGAGGGCCAGTTCGGCGACCTTGACGGCGGACGCCGGGTTCTGTCCGGTGACGAGGCGCCGGTCGGCGACGGCGTGCTCGGCGAAGGGCGCCGTCCCGGTGTGCCGGGCGCCCCGCTCCACGAGCTTGCTCTCCAGCAGGAAGGGCACGACGTCGCCGCAGCCGACGGCCGCCTCCTCCTCGTTGGTGAAGCACGCGACCTGTTTGCCGTCGACGAGGTGGGAGCCGTCGCTGAGCCTGATGTCGACCAGGCCGGCCGGACCGTGGCAGACGGCCGCCACGACACCGCCGCGCTCGTAGACGGCGGCGGCCAGAGCGGCCAGTTCGGCATTGCCGGGGAAGTCCCACATGGCACCGTGGCCGCCCGCGTAGAACATGACGGCGTAGTCCTCGGCGCTGACGTCGGCCGCGGTGGGCGTCGTCCTCAGGGCGGCCCGGGTGGCGGGGTCCGCGAGGAATCCGGTGACGACCTCGTCGTCCGGGTCGACGCCGTCCTGCGGGGGCGCGCCGCCCTGTACGGACACGAAGTCGATGTCGTAGCCCGCCGCGCGGAACACGGCCGCCGGGTGGGCGACCTCCGGGACGTAGAAGCCGGTCGTGCGGCCGGTGTCACCCAGCTCGCCGTGGCTGGTGAGGGCGAACAGAACCTTCTTCGGCATGATGCGCTCCCTCGGAACGGATGAAAGAACGGACGAATGAACGGGTGAAGGAACGGGTGAAGGAACGGAGGGACGGCCGGTCGGGCGGCGGTGTGCGACGGTCACGGTCATACGGGTCCCGCGGCGAGGAGTGCGACGAGCCGCTCGCCCAGTCGGCGGGCCGACGCCGGGTTCTGCCCGGTGACCAGCCGGCCGCTGACCACCACGTGCGGCGTCCTGTCGGGCGCACTGCTGTACACGGCGCCGCGCTCCTCCAGCGTGCGCTGGAGCGGGAAGGGCAGCAGGCCGTCCAGGCCGCGCGCCTCGTCGTGCGCGTCGGCGAACGAGGTGAGGTCCCGGCCCGCCACCAGATGACGCCCGTCCGGCAGACGTACGTCGACGAGTGCCGCCGGTCCGTGGCAGATGGCGGCCACCACCCCGCCGGAGGCGTGGATCCGGCGGGTGAGGCGGTCCAGGGCCGGATGCCCGCGGAAGTCCCACATGGCGCCGTGGCCGCCGACGAAGTACACGGCGCCGTAGTCGTCCGGGTCCGCTTCCTCCGGCGTCCGCGCGCGGTCCAGGAGCCGGCTGCCCTCCGGGTCCTTCAGGAAATCGTCGTGGTCGGGGCGGCCGGCGTCGTACCCGGTCATCGGCGGCCGCCCGCCCCGGACGGAGACGAGGTCGACCTCGTGGCCCGCGTCCCGGAGGATCCGCCAGGGTTCGGCCGTCTCACCGAGGTGGAAGCCGGTGGGCCGTCCGCTGTCGCCGAGTTCACCGTGGCTGGTGAGGACGAAGAGGACGCGCGTCATGCAGCCTCCTCCGCCGTCTCCGCGGACGCTCCCCGGGGACGCCGTTCGGCGGCCGGCCGGGCGAAGGCCGCCACCCCGCAGGCCGCCGCCAGCGTCAGGGCCGCCGCCACGGCCGGCACCGTCCGGTAGCCGGTGTGCGCGGCCGCCAGTTGCCCCAGGGACGCCCCCACGAAGAGCACGAACGTGTTGAACGAGACCGCCGCGCCCGTGGCATCCGGGGCGAGCCGGTGCAGCAGCCCCACGAGCCCCGGTACGACGAGGCTGATCCCGCCGACGAACACCACGGTTCCGGCCAGCAGGACCGCGGGCACCGCCGTGACCTGCGCCAGCAGCAGTCCCGCCGACGCCGTGACGAATCCCGCCACCGTCAGCGGGCGCGGCCCGCGGGCCCCCGCGATCCGGTTCACCACCGGGCCGGTGACCAGGCCGAGGGCGCCCAGTGCCTGCACGCCCAGCAGGTCGGCCGCGTCGTATCCGGCCGTCGACCGGAGATGCGCGTTCAGCGCCGCGTACAGCGCGACGAAGCTTCCGAACACCGTGAGCGCCGACGCGAACACCGCCGCGACGCCCCGGTTCCGCAGCAGTCCGACCATCGCCACGGCCACACCGCGCGCGGCGGTGGACGAGCGGCCGCCTGCGGGTGACAGCAGCAGCCAGAAGGCCGTCGCCGCGGCCGCGTAGACCAGGGCCGCCGGCCAGAACGCCAGGCGCCACCGGTCGGCGACCGCCTGCCCGAAGACCTGCCCGGCCAGCCCCGCGCCCAGCAGGCCGGTGGTGAGGAACGACAGCGCCACCGCGCGTCGCGCCACCGGCGCGTGCTCCGCCACATAGGCCAGTGCCACCGGCGCGAAGGAGGCCGCGGCCAGGCCCTGCACCACCCGGAAGGCCAGGAACCAGCCGAAGTCCGGGCTGATCGCCACCGCCCCGGTCGCGAGCGCCGTCGCCAGCGTGCCGAACGCCAGCACCGGCCGCCGCCCCACCCGGTCCGACAGCGGCCCGAACACCAGGAAGCCGACGGCGTACGCCAGCGAGAACGCGCTGCCCGTCCAGGCCGCGGCTCCCGCGCTCACCCCGAACGCCTGCTGGATGCCGCCCGCCACCGGGATCGCCAGATACAGCTGTGCGGGGATCGCGAACGCCATCGCCACCAGGACGGCGAGCTGCGCGGTGAACCCCGTCCTCGGCTTCACCCCGCCGGACGGGGACACGACGGACTGTGCGGTGTCCATGTGGATCTCCTGCTCGAAGTCTTCGCCACGGGCGGGCGAAGGGCCCGGCGGTCCGTCCGGTCACACGGCCACGGAGGCGAGGTGACGCACCTCGGAGAGGTGCAGCGCGGGCACCGCGTACCGGTCCGCCTCTGCCCGGTGCTCGGGCGTCGCGTATCCCCACAGCGCCCACCGGACGCGGGCGCCGGTCCCGGCGACCTTGCGCACGTTGGCGAGGTTGTCGTCGATGAAGGTGATGTGCCCGACCGGCACTCCCCACCGCGCGCTGACGTCCAGCACCGCCCCGGCCTTGTCCCCGCACTCCCCGAACACCTCACGCACGGTGTGTTCGAGGCCGTGCCGGGCCAGGATCGCCCGTACCGAGGCCTCGTCCTTGGCGGTGACGACCACCACGCGGCCGCTGCGCCGGCGCAGCAGGTCGGCCATGCCCGGGTAGAGGGTGTGCAGGCCGAGCCAGAAGTCCGGCTCCCCGGTCCGCAGCCGCTCCCGCGCCGCGGTGGCCGCCGCGGTGAAGTGACGGACGTACTCCGGCTCCAGGCCGGAGAACAGGGCGTCGAACGCGGCCTGCGAGTCGACCTCGTCGGCTCCGGGCAGGTGCGCCACCACGAAATGGTCCAGCAGCCGCGCGTAGTTCCGGATGTGGCGGAACCGCTCGACGAACTCGCCCGGTACGCGTTTCAGCTGCTCGGCCCCGGGGACGGAGGCCTGCGGCCCCCGTCCGCCGAGCCAGGTGACGAGCGCGCACTCCTGCAGCGCGTCGGCGACGACTCCGTCGAAGTCGACCGCCAGCACCTCCCCCGTCCGTGCCATCAGGCAGCCTGCTTCTCACCGCTGAGCTGCGCGGCGGTCGCGAAGACCGCTCGCATGAACGCGCCCATGTAGCCGTAGTAGGAGCAGGTGATGATGTTGCCGTCGACGATGACGTCGCTGTCCACCACGTCCGCGCCCGCGTTGATCACATCGTCCCGCAGACCGATGTACGCGCACGCCTTCCGGCCCTTGAGGACACCGGCGCTGACCATGATCCAGGGGCCGTGGCACAGGCCCGCGACGACCTTGCCGGCCTTGTCCATGCCCGCGACGAAGTCCAGCACGTCGCGGTCCTGGCGGACGCGGTCCGGAGCCTCGTGCCCGCCGGTGAGGACGACGACGTCGTAGTCCTCGACGGCCAGATCCTCGAAGGAGATCAGCGGGCGGGCGGTCTTGTCCATCGGCAGCGGGACACCGTACTTGCCGGTGACCGGGTCGGCGTTCTTCGTCGCCACGTCGACGTTCCAGCCCTCCTCGAGCAGCCGGTAGTACGTGAAGACGACGTCGTGGTCCTGGAAGCCGGGACCGGTGATGATGACTGCGTTACGAGACATACGTCGTTCCCCCCATTTGTGTTGCGGCTCTTCGCGCGTGACGCGTCATGGGACGCGTGACGCGGATATCAGCGAGTCCGGCTGACGGTCAGATACTGCTCGTCCGTTCGCGGGTGCCGGGTTTCGGCCGGGTGACCGGTGAGAATCTCGACGTCGGACTGCACCACGCCCGAGACGCACAGCGGAATGTGGAAGAGGTCTTCCGTGCGCCGCCGGTAGAAAATGTCCATTCCGGTCCGCAGCTCGAACCGGAACCGCCGGTCCGGGCTGCGCCTGCGCATTCGTGTGTTCGGCAGGGACGGAACGGCTCGCATGGTGTTCCGCGGATGCTCCACCGATTCCGACTCGTACGCCGTGCCGGCGCGGTTGTAGTCGTCCTGCAGTCGCATGAGGTCGAACTTGTTCCTCGGCACCTCGACCTCGATGAGTTCCAGCGGGTCGTCCCCCGTGTTCCGCGTCCCGTGGAACGTGCCCCGCGCGATGCGCAGGACCGCACCCGCCTCGATCGGGATGTCCTGCCGGTCCAGTCCTGTGGTGACACCCCGCCCCCCGAGGCACAGGAGATACGTCAGCTTCCTGGGGTGCACGTGGACCGACGTGCTGTGCGGGGTGTCGATGTGCAGCGACCACAGGTCGAAGAAGTCGTCGACGTACGCCCGGTACTCATAGCCCCACGGCTTGGGGATGATGCGGTCCAGATGCGCGTCGTCGTCGAACTCCTCGTTCCGCGCCCGTGATCCGCGGCGTACCAGCTTCTTGAGTTGCGCGATGTCGGCCTTCCCGGCGTCCATACGAACAATGCCGGTTCCGCTTCCGGTCCCGGCTTCGTACATGACGGTCATGAGCCCCCCCGGTGCCTAGCCGTCTGTGCTTCCCGACAACTTAACCAGGCGACACTGAGGAGCATCAAATTAAAAATTCTTGGAGGGGCATAAATTGCCTCATGCGAGGACCGGGAACCTCCGGTTGAGTACTTCGCTTTTAAAGCTTGCTCAATTGCATGAAAGGGAAGGGAAGGGGGCCTTGTCGACCGGTGTGGGTGACGTGCACACCGCCCGGACGCCCCCGGCCCTCCCAGGACACGGCCGGCGCGCGAGGGCGGACGCGGTCACCCGGCGCTCCTGGTGGCCGCGGCGCGCCGTCGGGGCACCGCACGAAGCCTTGCTGGCCCAACCGCCATACTGTACACAGTATTTCGTCGACAATAGTTCGGCAGTTCCTCGGTACACCCTCGACCGAACGGAGCTCCCTCACATGAAAGTCGCAGTTCTGGGCGCCGGTGCGATCGGCGCCTACGCGGGCGCAGCACTGCACCGCGCCGGCGCCGATGTGCATCTCATCGCCCGTGGACCGCATCTCGCGGCCATGAGGCGGCACGGAGTACGGGTGCTGAGCCCGCGCGGTGACTTCACCGCGCACGCCCATGCCACCGACGACCCGGCCGAGATCGGCCCGGTCGACTATGTCTTCCTGGGGCTGAAGGCGAACTCGTACGCGGCGTGCGGGCCGCTGATCGAGCCGCTGCTGCACGGCACCACGGCCGTGGTCGCCGCCCAGAACGGCATCCCCTGGTGGTACTTCCACCGGCACGGCGGGCCCCATGACGGGCACCGGCTCGAGAGCGTGGACCCGGACGGCGCGGTCAGTGCGGTGCTCGCGCCCGAACGGGCCGTCGGCTGTGTCGTGTACGCGGCGACCGAGCTGGCCGACCCGGGAGTCGTACGCCACCTCGAGGGCACCCGCTTCTCCGTCGGCGAACCGGACCGTACGGTCTCGGCGCGCTGTCTGGAGTTCGGCGAGGCCATGAAGGCGGGCGGCCTGAAGTGCCCGGTCGAGCCGGACCTGCGCAACGACATCTGGCTCAAGCTGCTCGGCAACATCTCGTTCAATCCGATCAGCGCGCTGGCCCGGGCGACCATGCGGCAGATGTGCCTGCACGGCGGGACCCGCCGGGTCATCGAGATCATGATGACCGAGACGCTCGCCGTCGCCGAGGCGCTCGGCTGCGAGGTCGGCGTGTCCGTCGAGCGCCGGCTCGCGGGCGCCGAACGCGTCGGCGACCACCGCACCTCCACGCTCCAGGACCTGGAGCGCGGCAAGCCGCTCGAACTCGACGTACTCCTCGCGGCCGTCGTCGAGCTGGCGGAGATCACCGGCGTGGAGGTGCCCACCCTGCGCACCGTCCACGCCCTCTCGGACCTGCTGGCCCTGCGGAGCGCGGCGTGAGGCCCGGCGGAGGCGGGGTACCGGGACCTGGGCGGGGACCTCGGTACGGGCCGCGGCTCCGCCGTGCGTGTGCAGGACAATGAGACGGCGCGGGTCACCGGGCCGCGCGGTGCGGCCCGGTGACCCGCGGCGATCCTCACGAACAAGGGCAAGGGCCGTTTCGGCCGCAGCGCGCAAGGAACCGGGGCTGATCGGGACATGGGACGAGTCACGGAACGACGCAAGGTGATCCGCATCCGGGACGGCGCCGTCTCCAGCCGCCCGGACACGCTCGTCGCGGAGGAACCGCTGGAGATCCGGCTCAACGGCAAGCCGCTCGCGATCACCATGCGCACCCCGGGCGACGACTTCGCGCTGGCGGCGGGCTTCCTGGTGAGCGAGGGGGTGCTGGGCGGAGCGGAGGAGCTGCGCAACATCGTCTACTGCGCGGGGGCCACGGCCGACGGCTCGAACACCTACAACGTGGTGGACGTGACGACCGCACCCGACGTCGCCGTCCCGGACATCACCCTGGAACGCAACGTGTACACCACCTCGTCCTGCGGCCTGTGCGGCAAGGCGAGCCTGGACGCGGTGCGCACGACCGCGCGCTGGGCCGTCGACGACACGTGCGGCGGTACGGCTCCCCCGGTCCGGCTGGACCCCGGGCTGCTCTCCGGCCTCCCCGACCGGCTGCGCGCCTCCCAGCGGGTCTTCGACCGGACCGGGGGCCTGCACGCGGCGGCCCTGTTCTCCGAGGACGGCGAACTCCTCGACGTGCGCGAGGACGTGGGCCGCCACAACGCGGTCGACAAGCTGGTCGGGCGCGCCCTGCAGAGCGGCGCGCTGCCGCTGTCCCGGACGATCCTGCTGGTGTCGGGCCGCGCCTCCTTCGAGCTCGCCCAGAAGGCCGTGATGGCGGGTATCCCGGTGCTGGCCGCGGTGTCGGCCCCGTCGTCCCTGGCGGTGGACCTGGCGGCCGAGACGGGCCTGACCCTGGTGGGCTTCCTGCGGGGCGCCTCGATGAACGTGTACGCGGGTGAGCACCGCATCGCCCTGCGGGCCGCGGCCGCCCAGGGCTGACCGGCTCCCCGCGGCACGGCGGCGGGGCCCCGACCGGCGGGGAGCGCCCCCTGCGCCGTAGGGGCCCCGCTTCACTGCGGGGAGGCCGGGAACCGCTGCGGGAAGGCCGGGAACCACCGCGGAAAAAACCGCCGGATCCGCCTCACGCCGCCGTGAAGCGCACGTCCCCCACCCCCACCACGGTCCCCAGCCGCGGGAAATCCAGCCGTACCGAGGCCTCGTGCTCCGCGGCCGTGAACGCGGACATCGCCGGCTCGACGAAGACCAGGTCGTAGCCGAGGTCGCCGGCGGCGCGGGCGGTGGACTCGACGCCGAGGTTGGTGGCGATGCCGCCGAGGACGAGCGTGGTGATGCCGCGCTCACGCAGCCGCTCGTCGAGTCCGGTGCCCTGGAAACCGCCGATGGTCCGCTTCACGATCTCCAGGTCGCCGTCGGCCGCGAGGCCCGCGACCAGGCCGCTGCCTGGCGGCTGCTCCACGGCGCCGGACCGTTCGACGCGGATCAGCACGACCAGGGCGCCCGCCGCGCGGAAGACCCGCGCCAGCTCCTCCGCGGCGAGCAGCACGTCCGTGCCCTTGCGGGGTTCCAGGGGCAGCCCGACGATGCGGTCCATCAGGTCGACGAGCACGAGAGCGGTGCGCGCGGGGTCGAGCGCCAGGCGGGGTTCGGTGTCCGTGTCGGGTGCGGTCATGACGGAACGTTAGCCCGCGTGGGCCGTCCGTACCGGAAATCCGGGTCGACCAGCCCGTGAACTGCTCGTACCCGGCCACTTCCGGCCGGGCCCGATGATCTGACCGTTTCGTGAACGACATGGCCGTACAGGGTCCTTGTGGGGTGTATGCGCTGCCCGTACCGTCTGTGACCGCACATCGGACACGGTATGTCCGATGTCCTGTTTTTCGGCCCTGTTCGTCTCCACCGCTTCGCACGAAGGGCGGACCGCGTCTTGCCGGCACGTCACCGCGCACGTTTCGGACCGGCCCTCGCCGGCGTGTTCACCGCTGTCCTCGCCACGGCCGCCGGGCTGCTCTCCGCACCGGGTCACGCGGCCGGCGCCGGGGCCCCGGCCGGGGGGTTCGAGGAGCAGGTGCTGTTCAAGGCCTCCCAGGACCCCGGCTACGCCTGCTTCCGTATCCCGGCCGTCGTACGGACCGTCGAGGGCACGCTGCTGGCCTTCGCCGAGGGGCGGGTGCTCAACTGCGGGGACGCCGCCGACACCGATGTCGTCGTCAAGCGCTCCACCGACGGCGGCCGCACCTGGGGCCCGCTCCAGGTCGTCGACGAGGGCGCGGGCGACACCCACGGCAACCCGGCCCCGGTCGTGGACCGCGCGACCGGCCGCATCCTGCTGGCGGAGACGTACAACACGGGCCGTACGGACAGCGCGAACTGCACGGTGCCCTGTGACCGCGTCCCGCACCTCCGGTACAGCGACGACGACGGTCTCACCTGGTCCGAGCCGCGCGATCTGAGCGGGGACATCCTCCCGGAGGACTGGAACTCCTGGTACGCCACCGGGCCGGTGCACGGCATCCAGCTCACCCGCGGCAGGCGCGCCGGCCGGCTGGTCCTCGGGGTCAACGCCGAGACGTGGGACGGCGGCCGGGTCACCGCCAACCACGCCGCGCTCGCCGTCAGCGACGACGGCGGGGACAGCTGGCGGATCGGCGCGACGGACTCGTGGCGCGCAGCGCCGGACGGCATGTTCCGCCAGAAACCGTCCGAACTGACGCTCGCCGAGCGCGCCGACGGGACGGTCCTCGTCAGCGGGCGCGAGCAGGACGGCACCGATCCCGGCCATCGCACACAGGCCGTCAGCGAGGACGGCGGCGACAGCTTCACCGCGCCCTTCAGCACCGTGCCGGACCTGTACATGCCGCAGGTGCAGGGCTCCGTGCTGAGCCTCGGGAAGCGGCTGCTGCTGGCCGGCCCGGCCGACCCGGACCGCCGCCGGACCATGATGGTGCGCTCCTCGTACGACGGCGGGCGCACCTGGGACGGCGTGGACCGCGGCGCGACGGTGACGCGGGACTGGGCCGGTTACTCGGACCTGGTGCACATCGGCGGGGACACCGTGGGGCTGCTGTACGAGGGCGGCACCGTGGACGCCCGGGACGAGATCCGCTTCGCGCGCTTCACCGAGGGCCGGCTGGGACCGCGCCGCGGCCCCGACCCGACGACCCCGGACCGGGCGCCGGGCGCCCGGCCCGCCGCGGTCCTCGGCGGTGCCCGGGAGACGGCGGGCGTGCGGGGCGGTGCCCTCGCGTTCGACGGCGCCGACGACGCCGTACGGCTGCCGTACCGGTCCCGGCTCGCGCTGGGCGACGGGGGGTTCACGGCGTCGCTGTGGTTCCGGTACTCGGCCGGCACCGGGGAGCAGCCCCTGCTGTGGATGGGCGGGAGCGGGTCGACGCAGCCGCAGGTGTGGGTGCGGGGGGAACCCGCGGAGGACCGGATCCGGGCGCTGATCACGGTCCGGGACGGGGCGGCGCCGCCTCGCAGCCTCTCGCTGCGGACGACCGGCGCGTACGACGACGGTGAGTGGCACCATCTCGCGCTGCGGCGGGGCGGAGGGCACCTGACGCTGTTCGTCGACGGGACACCGGCGGCCGACACGGAGGACGTACCGGGGTCGGTGAGCCGCAACTCCCCCTTCGGCGCGCACGTCGGGCAGCGGCTCGACGGCCGGGCGCACTTCACCGGCGCGATCGACGAGGTACGGGTCGACGACCGGGCGCTCGGCGACGAGGAGGTGGCCGCGCTGCACGCCCGGGACCGGCACCGGGCCGGAGCGCCGGACCGCGGGACGGTCCTGTGGCTGCCCATGGACCGGGTGACCGGGGGCCGCTGACATCGCTCGTGGCCATGCTGCTCACCGCCCTCCCGGCCGGCCGGGAGGGCGGTGGCGGTCGCCCGGTGCACGGGTTGCCTGTGGTGCCCGGCGGAGCCTCAGCCGGAACGTGTCCCCGTACCGACCGCGCTGCGTGCCGCCGCGTCCCGCCCCCGGGTGACGTCCGGTTCCAGCGGGTCGCGGGAGCGGCGCTTGGCGATGACGGCGCACACCATGAGCTGCATCTGGTGGAACAGCATCAGCGGCAGCACGGCGAGGGACGCCTCGGCGCCGAACAGCACGCTCGCCATGGGCAGCCCGGCGGCCAGGGACTTCTTGGACCCCGCGAACTGGATCGCGATCCGGTCCGCCCGGCCGAACCGCAGCGCCTTCGCCCCGTACCAGGTCAGCGTGAGCATCACGGCGAGCAGCACCGCCTCGACCGCGAGCAGTCCCGCCAGGCGTACGGGGCTGACCTGCGACCAGATGCCCCGCACCATGCCCTCGCTGAACGCGACGTAGACGACGAGGAGTATCGACCCGCGGTCGAAGAGCCCGAGCACCTTCTTGTGCCGGACGACGAAGGAGCCGATCCAGCGGCGCAGGACCTGTCCCGCGACGAACGGCACCAGCAGCTGCAGCACGATCTCGAGGATCGAGTCGGCGGAGAAGCCACCCGCGCTGGAGCCGAGGAGGGTCGCCGCGAGCAGCGGGGTGATCACGATGCCGGCGAGCGAGGAGAAGGAGCCCGCGCAGATCGCGGCGGGCACGTTGCCGCGCGCGATGGAGGTGAAGGCGATCGACGACTGGATGGTCGACGGCACGAGGGTGCAGAACAGCAGCCCGGTGTAGAGGGAGTGCGTCAGGAACACCGGCTCCAGCCCGCGCGCGGCGAGACCCAGCAGCGGAAACACGACGAAGGTGCAGGCGAGGACGGTGACGTGGAGCCGCCAGTGCTTGAGCCCGTCGAGCGCCTCGCGGGTGGAGAGCCGGGCCCCGTAGAGGAAGAACAGGAACGCGATCGCCGCCGTGGACGCCCCGGAGGCGACGTCCGCGGCCGTACCCCGGGCCGGGAGGAGGGCCGCGAGCCCCACCGTCCCGAGCAACAACAGGATGTACGGGTCGATCGGCATCCAACTCGGCCACTGCAGGCGCTTCACGGTGCTCCACTTGCTCTCGTCGGCGCTCCGGGGACGGGGCGTGCCCGGAGGTCAGGGTCGGGCCCGAAGGGCCATGGTCCGGGTCCGGGGGCCGCATTTCGGGGACCGCCCGGGACGCCGGAGCCCGGACATCGGAGCCCGGAGCCCGGACATCGGAGCCCGGACCGCGGACCGGAGTCCGGCCCGAGCCCGCGGATCCGGCCGGGAGCCGGATCGTGCCCTCTCCATCGTCCTCCCGTTCATACTGATCGGGAATCCGGTATACCGCTCTGACTGTCATCGCGCAGCGCGATGACCGAGTAGCCTGTGCCGCGTGTACGACCCCTCTCATCTGCGGACCTTCCTGGCGGTCGCCCAGACGCTGAGCTTCACGCAGGCCGCCCGCCGGCTCGGGCTGCGTCAGTCGACGGTCAGCCAGCATGTGCGGCGTCTGGAGGACGCCACCGGGCGGCAGCTGTTCTCCCGGGACACCCACTCCGTGGAGCTGACGGAGGACGGCGAGGTGATGCTCGGGTTCGCGCGCCGGATCCTGGAGGTGCACGAGCAGGCGACCGTGTTCTTCACGGGTACCCGGCTGCGCGGCCGGCTGCGTTTCGGTGCCTCGGAGGACTTCGTGCTGACCCGGCTGCCGGAGATCCTGGAGCGTTTCCGCAGCGACCACCCCGAGGTGGACCTGGAGCTGACGGTGGAGCTGTCGGGGACGCTGCACGAGATGCTGGCGGCGGGCGCGCTCGACCTGGTGCTGGCGAAACGGCGGCCCGAGGATCCGCGGGGCGAGCTCGTCTGGCACGACCGGCTGGTGTGGATCGGCGCGGAGCGGCTGCGGCTCGATCCGGACCGGCCGGTGCCGCTGATCGTCTACCCGCCGCCGGGCATCACCCGCGCGCTGGCCCTGGAGGCGCTGGAGCGCGAGGGCCGCGCCTGGCGGGTGGCGTGCACGAGCGGCAGCCTCAGCGGGCTGGTCGCGGCGGCCCGTGCCGGGCTGGGCGTGATGGCGCACTCCCGCGGGCTGGTGCCCCCGGGCCTGGTCCGGGTGCCCGACCGGGCGGGTCTGCCCGAGCTGGGCGAGGTGGACTTCGTCCTCGTCCACGGCCGCCGGCGCCCCAGCGCGCAGGGGCCCGCGGACGCGCTGGCCGCGGCGATCCTGGCCGGCGGGGACCGGCTGCACCGGGGACGGGCCGGCTGATCACCGCCGGGCGCTGTCCGCAGAGGTGCGGACAGTGCCCGGGCCGTACAGATTCCATGGAGATCGCGGCGCCGGACCTTACTCCCGCGTCATAATCACCGCCCTGTGACCAGTGCCGACGCCAGCGCCACGAGGAGCGGGATTGCACGAGCCGGGATCGCATGAGCCGGAATCGCATGAGCCGAGATCGCATGAGCCGGGGGTCCACGAGCCGGGATCGCGCAAACCGCGATCGCGCGAGTTCGGGAATCCTCCGCTGCCGGCGGCACCGCCGGTGGGCGGTCTCGCCGACGTCGTCTTCGAACATGCCCGGCAGGACCCGCTCCGTGTCGCCCTCGGCCGCAAGGACGAGCGGGGCGGCTGGCGTGACGTGACCTCCGCGGAGTTCCGTGACGAGGTGCTCGCCCTCGCCAAGGGGCTGCTCGCCCAGGGCGTGCGGTTCGGCGACCGGGTCGCCGTCATGTGCCGTACGCGCTACGAGTGGACGCTGTTCGACTTCGCCCTGTGGAGCATCGGCGCGCAGGTCGTGCCCGTCTACCCCACCTCCTCCGCCGAGCAGGTCTTCTGGATGCTGCACGACGCGGAGGTCTCGGCCGCCATGGTGGAGCACGAGGACCACGCGATGACGGTCGCCACGGTCATCGACCGGCTGCCCCGGCTGCGCAGGCTGTGGCAGCTCGACGCGGGCGCCGTGCGGGAGCTGTACGAGGCGGGCGCGCACCTCGACGACGACGTCGTGCACCGGCACCGGCGGGCGGTCACCCCCGACTCGGTGGCGACGGTCATCTACACCTCCGGCACCACCGGCCGCCCGAAGGGCTGCGTGCTCACCCACGGGAACTTCATGTTCGAGGCGGACACCGTGCTGGAGCGCTGGCAGCCGGTCTTCGGCTCCCGCAGGGGTGAGACGGCGTCGACCCTGCTGTTCCTGCCGCTCGCGCACGTCTTCGGGCGCATGGTGGAGGTCGCCGCCGTGCGCGGCCGGGTCAGGCTCGGCCACCAGCCGCGGCTGGACGCGGCGGCCCTGCTGCCGGACCTGGCGGCCTTCCGGCCGACCTTCTTCCTGGCCGTGCCGTACATCTTCGAAAAGGTGTTCAACGCGGCCCGCCGCAGGGCCGAGGAGGAGGGCCGGGCCGGCGCGTTCGGGAAGGCCCTCGAGGTCGCCGTGCGGTACGCGGACGCGCGGGAGGCCAGGGCCTGGGGCCTCGGGCCCGGTCCGTCGGCGGCCCTGCGGATGCGGCACCAGCTCTTCGACAAGCTGGTGTACGCGAAGATCCGGGCCGCGCTGGGCGGACGCGTACGGCACGCGATGTCGGGCGGCTCGGCGATGGACCGGCGGCTCGGCCTGTTCTTCGCCGGGGCGGGCGTCCATGTCTACGAGGGGTACGGCCTCACCGAGTCCACCGCCGCCGCGACCGCGAACCCGCCCGAGCGGACCCGGTACGGCACGGTCGGGCCGCCGGTCCCCGGGGTCACCGTGCGCATCGCGGACGACGGCGAGATCTGGCTGCGCGGCGCCAACGTCTTCCACGGCTATCTGAACGACCCCGGTGCCACGGACGCCGCGCTGCGCGACGGCTGGCTGGCCACCGGCGACCTGGGCTCGCTCGACGGGGACGGCTGTCTCACCATCACCGGACGCAAGAAGGAGGTCCTGGTCACCTCGGGCGGCAAGAGCGTCTCGCCGCAGGTCCTGGAGGAGCGGGTACGGGACCATCCGCTGGTCGCGCAGTGCGTCGTCGTCGGCAACGACCGGCCGTACATAGCGGCGCTCGTGACGCTGGACGAGGAGGCCGTGGAGCACTGGCTGCGCGTGCGCGGCAGGCCGCGGCTGCCGCCGGGGCGGCTGGTGCGGGACGCGGACCTGGAGACCGAGATCCGGCGGGCGGTGGTCGCCGCGAACACCCTGGTGTCACAGGCCGAGTCGATCCGTACGTTCCGGATACTGGCCCACCGGTTCACGGAGGAGCAGGGGCTCCTCACCCCCTCGCTGAAACTGAAACGCAAAGCGATCGAGACCGCTTACGCGAAGGAGGTGGAGGCGCTCTACCGGGCGTGAGCCGGTCCGTGAGCAGGTCGTGTCCGCGGTGCGGTTCCGGACAATCCGCGAATTCGGTGGCCGGTCCACCGGTCAGGAATGCGGCGAAGGTCGTGATCGTTGACCATGGTGGATACAAGTACCACCCGACCGAACCGAAGGATCGAGAGCTCGTGAGCAGCAAGGTCCCCCCGATCACCCTGAACAACGGCGTCGAGATGCCCCAGCTGGGCTTCGGCGTCTGGCAGGTGCCCGACGACGAGGCGGAGCGGGCCGTCGCCACCGCGCTGGAGGCCGGGTACCGCAGCATCGACACAGCGGCGATCTACGGCAACGAGGAGGGCACCGGACGGGCGATCGCCGCCTCCGGCATCCCCCGCGAGGAGCTCTTCGTCACCACCAAGCTCTGGAACAGCGACCAGGGGTACGACGCCACGCTGCGTGCCTTCGACGCGTCGCTGGAGAAGCTCGGGCTGGAGTTCGTGGATCTGTACCTGATCCACTGGCCGCTGCCCGCCAAGGGCCAGTTCGTCGACACGTACAAGGCGTTCGAGAAGCTGTACGCGGACGGCCGTGCCCGGGCCATCGGCGTCTCCAACTTCCTGCCGGAGCACCTGGAGCGCCTGATCGAGGCGACCTCCGTGATTCCCGCCGTCAACCAGATCGAGCTGCACCCGCATCTCCAGCAGCACGCGGTGCGTGAGTACCACGCGGAGCAGGGCATCGCCACGGAGGCGTGGTCGCCGCTCGGCCAGGGCAAGGGTCTGCTGGAGGTGCCGGCGATCGTCGCCATCGCGCAGAAGCACGGCCGTACCCCGGCCCAGGTCGTGCTGCGCTGGCACATCCAGACCGGCAACGTGGTGATCCCGAAGTCCGTGACGCCGTCCCGGATCCAGGAGAACATCGACGTCTTCGGCTTCTCCCTGGACGCCGAGGACATCGCCGCCATCAGTGCCCTGAACGAGGACCGCCGCCTCGGCCCGGACCCGGCGACGTTCGACGTGGCGTGACGCCCGGGAGCGTCCCGCCCGGGAGCGTCCCGGGAACCGTGTGACGCCTCGTCCTCCCACGGTGCCGCCGCCCGCATGTGCCGGGCGGCGGCGCCGTCGTGTGCGGAGACCCCGCGGACTGACTCATGGGCGCGGGCCTTCCGGGCAGTTGTCACACTCATCCCGGTCGTCTGTCAGTGATCGCGCAACTCACCGGCCGCCGTGCGACGCCGGGCCGCCCCGCCCTGTCGCAGATGGCCGACGCGCCGGCCGTGGCCGAGTCGGCCATGCCCCGGTGCGGTCGTCGGTCTCCCGGACACCGCCGGGGCCGGTCGGGGGAGGGTCCCGCCGACGAGGCGCCGGCCCCGGCCGCGCGCCTGCGCGTATACCTCTGACCGCCCCCTCCGCGAGGTGGCGTACGACGTCGGCTACGGCCGCTCCCGCCTGGACGGCGCCTGACGGACCTGGCGCTGTGAAGGTTCGCTCACGGCTGCGCCTGCGCCACGTGGAGGGTGTGGGCCGTCAGGACGAACACGTCCGGACGGTGGTGCAGACCCGCCTTGTCGTCCGGGTCGAGAAGCCGGTCGAGGGTCGCGAGGTCGGAGGCGTCGAGCAGTTCCGCGGCCGCCTCCCGCAGCCGCCCGAACATCGTGACGACGAAGGCGCGGGCCTCCTCGGGCACGGGTGCCGGGATGTCGAGCAGGAAGGTACGGCTGGTGGCGCCCCGCAGGCCCACGGCGGTGAGCAGTCCCGGCCAGTCCTCGGTCTCCTCGACGGCGTCCGGCAGAGCGGCCCGCATCGCGGTGAACCACTCGCTGTGGGCGGCGTCCAGGCGCTCCTGGAGACCGGGACGCCCGATGCCGATGTCACGGGGGAGGAAGCGCGCGGGCAGGCCGCCCTCCAGGATCGCCAGGGTGCCGCCGGGGGCGAGCCGCGCGGCGAAGGCGGCGAGGGCCGCCCGCTGGTTCCCCAGATGGTGCAGGCTCCGGCTCGCCCACAGCAGGTCGGCCGGGTACTCCAGGCCGTCGAGCCCGTCCGGCAGGCCGGCCTCCAGGGTGCTGAAGCGGTCGGCGAGTCCGCCTCGCTCGGCACGGGCGCGGGCACGTTCCAGCAGGGGCCCCGAGCCGTCCACGGCGACGATCCGCGCGCGCGGGAAGGCGTCGGCCAGCACGCCGGTCACGACGCCGGGGCCGCTGCCCGCGTCGACGACGAGGCCCGGGTCGGGCCGCCGTGCCGCCAGCCAGGCCGTGGCCTGCGCGTACAGGGGCGAGAAGAGTTCCGCCTCGGCCTCCAGGTGCGCGGCCATCTCGGCCCAGTCCATGTCGGTGTGGAGGTGCTGGTGCCCGGCGTGCGCATGCTGCCGGGGGCCGGTGTGCGTGTGCTGGTGGTGTCCCATGGCGATGAGCCTCTCGTCCGGTTGCGGGGCCAGCGTGCGCCGACGCGCCCGGGTTCGGCAATCACCATTGCCGTACCGGCAAAAAATCACGGAGACGCGGACGTGATCCGCCGGGACCGGAGGCGCTCACGCCCCGGCCCCGGCGGACCTCATGCGCTAGACGGTCACCTTTCGGTCGCCGTCACGGCTCACAGCGCCGGGTACGCGTTCTTCATCAGCTCCTGGAACTGCGCCGAGAACCACTTCCCGGACAGGGGAGCGTCGGGGAGGGCGCCCGACATGTTGTTGTTGTTCCGCGGGTTGCCCGTGTACGTCGGGTCACACATGCGGTCGAAACCCTTGCCCTCGTCGTTCGCGATCTCCTTGCTGGCACCGTCGGACTCCCCCGGCGGCTTCATCCAGACGTAGGCGTCGATACCCGGCTCCGGGTTGGCCTTCGGACGCTCACCGAGACCCGCGCCCTTCTGGTTGCACCAGTTGCCGGGGTGGATGCGGCGGTCGATGCGGCCGCCGTCGACGTAGGTGTTCACGTCGGTCGTGGCACCCGGGCCGGCGGGCCGTGCGGTGCCGCCCCAGCCGTTGCGGGAGGTGTCGATCAGCATGCCGATCTTGGAGTCGAAGCCGATCGAGACCAGCTTCTCGCGCATGGCCTGGGCGTACGACAGCTCGTCGGTGTACCGGTTCCAGTCCACCCACTTCGACTGGCGCACGGAGGTGCCGTTGACGGTGTCGTTGATGGAGAAGTTGGTCTCCTTCAGCGCACTGTAGTTCGCGGTGTTGACGATGAAGCCGTGGACGTCGGAGAGCGTCGCGCCCTCGGTGGTGGCGGCGACCTTGAACATGTCGGCCGACGCGCCCATGTTGTCGTCCCAGCCGAGCCAGCCGTGGTGGCCGGCGTCGATGTAGTTGTAGACGTTGCTGATCGCGCCGAGCTTGTTCAGCGCGTAGCCCACGCCCTTCTGGTAGTTGCCGTTCGCCTTCATCACGTCGCAGTTGGGGGTGGCGGTCGGGCGCGGCGTGACGTTGGTGACGAGGTTCGGCAGCGAGTCGATCTCGACGGTGGTGACGATCCGCAGGCTCGCGTACTTGGGGTCGGCGAGGATCGCGGCGATCGGGTCGATGTACTGGGTCTTGTACTTGTCGATCTCCGTCGGGCCGAGCTCGCCGTTGGAGGCGAGGGCCGAGCAGTCGCGGCCGGGCAGGTTGTAGATGACGAGCTGGACCACCATCTCGCCGGAGCCCTTCTGCGCCAGGGCCTCGTCGAGGTGGTCGCGCAGGCCCATGCCGCCGTTGACGCCGTTGATGGCGGCGGTCCGGTCGAGCCAGACGCCGGTGGGCTGGTTGGAGATCCTGCTGCCGCCCGGCTCGGCCGCGGCCTTCTCCGACCACTCGGGGTTCACGTACACCTTGGAGCCGGCGTACGGGTTGTCCACCCTCGTGCCGGGCTGCGGCTCCGGGTCGGGGTCGGGGTTGCCGCCACCGCCGTCGTCGACGTTGCAGGTCACACCGTCGAGCGTGAAGGAGGTGGGTATGGCGTTGGTGCCGCTGTAGGAGCCCTGGAAGCCGAAGCTGGCCGAACCGCCGGTCGCCAGGGAGCCGTTGTAGGACTCGTTGGTCGCGGTGACCGCGGCGCCGCTCTGGGTGATCTTCGCGTTCCAGCCGCTGGTGACCTTCTGGTTGCCGGCGTACGACCACTTCAGGGCCCACGACGACTTGGCGGCGCTGTTGTTGGTGACCGTGACGGCGACGGTGAAGCCGGTGTTCCACTGGTTCTGCACCTTGTAGTCCACGGTGCAGGGGACGGCGGCGGTACCGACGTCGCCGGAGGGGACGGCCGCGAGCGCGGTCCCGGCGGTGCCGGCGACCAGCGCCAGTGAGGCGAGCAGCGCCGTTCTGGTGCTTCTGACGCGATGTGTGCGGTTCGTGGGTACGGGTTTGGTGCGGCTCATGGTGCGGGTTCCTTATCCGTCGAGGGTTCCGTCGAGGGCGCGCGGAGTGTCACTCGGCCCGGGACCGAGCGACACGGACGTGCTGTCGGAGCTGCTGAACACGGAAGGGGCGCAGGTGCCGTCGCCGGACACGCCCGCGGGGGGCGGAGCATGGGCGGCGACGCGTAAAAGACCTGAACGCGGCGGGTGTCGCATGAGCGACTCCTTGCAGATCGGACGCGTCGTGGCGGACGCGTCGACTGATGGAACCGCTCCCACTGGTGCAGGCGAAGGTAGCGCCAAGTCACGGTAAAGAACAGGGGTGGCGTCGGCTTGGGTCAGTCGAATCTTTTCGACTCACCACAAGTCTTGACCCCTCCTACCCCCCTCCCCAATATGGGAGCGCTCCCACTGGTTCAAGGCTTGTTGCTCCTCCCCCCACCTCTTCGAGCTTCTCCGAGCCGCAAGGAGGAACCAGCACATGCGTACGAAACGGAGACGCCAGGCCGCGCGGCGGTTATGGACCGCTGTCGCGGCGGCGCTCGCCCTCCCGCTCACGATGCTGGGCACCGGATCGAGCCCCGCGCAGGCGGCGGCGGTCCAGTGCAGCGTCGACTACAAGACCAACGACTGGGGATCCGGCTTCACCGCCGAGCTCACGCTCACCAACCGGGGCACGGACACGATCTCCGGCTGGACCCTGACGTACGACTACGCGGGCAACCAGAAGCTCAGCAACGGCTGGAACGGCACCTGGTCGCAGTCCGGCAAGACGGTCACGGTGAAGAACGCGTCCTGGAACGGCACGATCGCCGCGAACGCGGCCGTGACCACCGGCGCCCAGTTCACCTACAGCGGCTCCAACGCCGCCCCCACCAACTTCGCGGTCAACGGCACGACCTGCGCCGGCGCCCACCAGCCGCCGATCGCCGTGCTGACCAGCCCCACCGCGGGCGCCGTCTACACCCAGGGCGCCGCGGTACCGCTCGCCGCCACCGCCGCGGCGGCCGACGGCGCGAGCATCAGCAAGGTGGAGTTCTACGACGACACCACGCTGCTCGGCACGGACACGAGCTCGCCCTACACGCTCTCCGTCTCGAACTTGACCGTGGGCAGTCATTCTCTGGTGGCGAAGGCGTACGACAGCCTGGGCGCGTCGGCGGACTCGACACCCGTCGGCATCACGGTCGCCTCGGGCCCCGCGATCGTCGCGTCGCCTTCCCAGCTCGGCGTGCAGCAGGGCAGGACGGGCACGTACGACGTGAAGCTCTCGACGCAGCCCTCGTCGAACGTGACGGTCACGACCGCCCGCGCGAGCGGCAACTCCGGTCTCTCGGTCAGCGGCGGGGCCAGCCTCACCTTCACCCCGTCGAACTGGAACACCGCGCAGAAGGTGACCATCGCGGCCAGTTCCTCCGGGTCCGGCTCGGCGGTCTTCGAGTCCACGGCCAACGGCCACTCCAAGGCCGCGGTGACCGTGACGCAGCTCGGCGCGCAGAAGGAGTACGACGCCCGCTTCCTGGAGCTCTACGGGAAGATCACCAACCCGGCGAACGGCTACTTCTCCCCCGAGGGCATTCCCTACCACTCGGTGGAGACGCTGATGGTGGAGGCGCCCGACCACGGCCACGAGACCACCTCGGAGGCGTACAGCTACCTCCTCTGGCTCCAGGCCATGTACGGCAAGGTCACGGGTGACTGGTCCAAGTTCAACGGCGCCTGGGAGATCATGGAGAAGTACATGATCCCCACCCACGCCGACCAGTCGACCAACTCCTACTACAACGCCTCCAAGCCGGCGACCTACGCGCCCGAGTACGACACCCCGAACGAGTACCCGTCGCAGCTCGACGGCAATGTCTCCGTCGGCCCCGACCCGATCGCGGCCGAGCTGAAGAGCGCGTACGGCACGGACGACGTGTACGGCATGCACTGGCTCCAGGACGTCGACAACGTCTACGGCTACGGCAACTCGCCCGGCAAGTGCGAGGCGGGCCCGACCGACACCGGACCGTCGTACATCAACACCTTCCAGCGCGGCCCGCAGGAGTCGGTGTGGGAGACGATCCCGCAGCCCACCTGCGACGCCTTCAAGTACGGCGGCAAGAACGGCTACCTGGACCTGTTCACCAAGGACGCCTCGTACGCCAAGCAGTGGAAGTTCACCAACGCCCCCGACGCCGACGCGCGCGCCGTGCAGGCCGCCTACTGGGCGGACAAGTGGGCCAAGGAGCAGGGCAAGGGCGGTGACGTCTCCACGACCGTCGGCAAGGCCGCGAAGATGGGCGACTACCTGCGCTACGCCATGTTCGACAAGTACTTCAAGAAGGTCGGCAACTGCGTCGGCGCCTCCGCCTGCCCGGCCGGCACCGGCAAGGACGCCTCCTTCTACCTGCTCTCCTGGTACTACGCGTGGGGCGGCGCCACCGACTCCTCGGCGGGCTGGGCCTGGCGCATCGGCTCCAGCCACGCGCACGGCGGCTACCAGAACCCCCTCGCCGCGTACGCGCTCAGCGAGTACGCGGCCCTGAAGCCCAAGTCGGCGACGGGACAGGCGGACTGGGCCAAGTCGCTGGACCGGCAGGTCGAGTTCTACCGCTGGCTCCAGTCCGACGAGGGCGCCATCGCGGGCGGTGCGACCAACAGCTGGGGCGGCCGGTACGCCACCCCGCCGGCGGGCACACCGACCTTCTACGGCATGTTCTACGACGAGAAGCCCGTGTACCACGACCCGCCGTCCAACCAGTGGTTCGGCTTCCAGGCGTGGTCCATGGAGCGGGTCGCCGAGTACTACCAGCAGTCGGGCGACGCGCTGGCCAAGGAGGTCCTCGACAAGTGGGTCGACTGGGCGCTGTCCGAGACCACGGTCAACCCGGACGGCAGCTTCCGGATCCCGTCGACGCTCAAGTGGTCGGGTGCCCCCGACACCTGGAACGCGTCGAACCCGGGTGCCAACTCCGGGCTGCACGTCACCGTCGCCGACTACACCAACGACGTGGGTGTGGCCGCCTCGTACGCCAAGACCCTGACGTACTACGCCGACCGCTCCGGTGACACCGAGGCGGCCGCGACGGCGAAGGCGCTGCTCGACGGCATGTGGGACAACAACCAGGACGCCCTCGGCATCGCCGTCGAGGAGACCCGCGCCGACTACAACCGCTTCGACGACCCGATCCACGTCCCGAGCGGCTGGACCGGCACCATGCCGAACGGCGACACGATCAACTCGTCCTCCACCTTCGAGTCGATCCGTTCCTTCTACAAGGACGACCCGGCCTGGTCGAAGGTCGAGTCCTACCTGGCGGGCGGGGCGGCGCCCACCTTCACGTACCACCGGTTCTGGGCCCAGGTGGACATAGCCACCGCCATGGGCTCGTACGCGGAGCTCCTCGAATAGTCCCCGCCGCTGCTCCGTGTACCGGGTTCCGCCCGCCACCCTGACGGCGGGCGGGACCCCGCCGGGCGGGCCCGCCCCCATCGGGCCCGCCCGGTCCAGCACGTGCCCCTGTTTCCCCCTCCCGTCCCACCCAGCGTTCCCCCCTCCCGTCCCGCCCAGCGTTCCTCCCCTCCTTCCCCCCGCAGTCACGGAGAGGACACACCGTGCGAAGAACCCGCATCCTCACGGCCGTGCTCGCGCTCGCGGCCGGCCTGCTGGCGGGCAGTCCACCCGCCCTGGCCGCCGCCGACGACGACAGACAGGTCTCGATCGCCGCCGACACCTACACCTGGAACAACGCCCGCATCGACGGCGGCGGCTTCGTCCCCGGCATTGTCTTCAACCGCACGGAGAAGAACCTCGCGTACGCCCGCACGGACATCGGCGGCGCCTACCGCTGGGAGCAGTCGACCAAGACGTGGACACCGCTGCTCGACCACGTGGGCTGGGACGACTGGGGCCACACGGGCGTGGTGAGCCTCGCCTCGGACTCCGTCGACCCGGACCGGGTGTACGCGGCGGTCGGCACCTACACCAACAGCTGGGACCCGGGGAACGGCGCCGTGCTCAGGTCCCCCGACCGGGGCGCCACCTGGCAGAAGGCCGACCTGCCGTTCAAGCTGGGCGGCAACATGCCGGGCCGTGGCATGGGCGAGCGGCTCGCGGTCGACCCGAACAGGAACAGCGTGCTGTACCTGGGCGCGCCCAGCGGCAAGGGCCTGTGGCGCTCGACGGACTCGGGAGCCACCTGGTCGCAGGTGACGAACTTCCCGAACCCCGGCAACTACGCCCAGGACCCGAGCGACACGAGCGGCTACGGCTCCGACAACCAGGGCATCGTCTGGGTCACCTTCGACGAGTCCACGGGCACCTCCGGGAACGCCACGAAGACCATCTACGTCGGGGTCGCCGACAAGGACAACGCGGTGTACCGCTCGACGGACGCGGGCGCGACCTGGACCCGCCTCGCCGGCCAGCCCACCGGCTACCTCGCCCACAAGGGCGTCCTGGACGCAAAGAACGGCTACCTCTACCTCGCCTACAGCGACACCGGCGGCCCGTACGACGGCGGCAAGGGCCGGCTGTACCGGTACGCGACCGCCACCGGCACCTGGACGGACATCAGCCCGGTCGCGGAGGCCGACACCTACTACGGCTTCAGCGGGCTGACGCTCGACCGCCAGAACCCCGGCACGGTGATGGCCACGGCGTACAGCTCCTGGTGGCCGGACACCCAGATCTTCCGCTCCACGGACAGCGGCGGCACGTGGACCAAGGCGTGGGACTACACGTCGTACCCGAACCGCGAGAACCGCTACACGATGGACGTGTCGTCCTCCCCGTGGCTGACCTGGGGCGCCAACCCGTCACCGCCCGAGCAGACGCCGAAGCTGGGCTGGATGACGGAGGCCCTGGAGATCGACCCGTTCGACTCGGACCGGATGATGTACGGGACGGGCGCGACGATCTACGGCACGGAGAACCTCGGGAACTGGGACGGCGGCAGCAAGTTCACCATCAAGCCCATGGTCGAGGGTCTGGAGGAGACGGCGGTCAACGACCTGGCCTCTCCCCCGTCGGGCGCCCCGCTGCTCAGCGCGCTCGGCGACATCGGCGGCTTCCGCCACACGGACCTGACCAAGGTCCCCTCGATGATGTTCACCTCTCCGAACTTCACGTCGACGACGAGCCTGGACTACGCGGAGACCAACCCCAACACGGTGGTCCGGGTGGGCAACCTGGACTCGGGCCCGCACATCGCCTTCTCGACGGACAACGGCGCCAACTGGTTCGCGGGCACCGACCCCTCGGGCGTGAGCGGGGGCGGCACGGTCGCCGCGGCGGCGGACGGCAGCCGCTTCGTGTGGAGCCCGGCGGGCGCCGGAGTGCACTACGCGACCGGCTTCGGTAACTCGTGGTCGACGTCGAGCGGCATCCCTGCGGGCGCGATCGTGGAGTCGGACCGGGTGGACCCGAAGACCTTCTACGGTTTCAAGTCGGGCAAGTTCTATGTGAGTACGGACGGAGGCGCGACGTTCACGGCGTCGTCCGCGACGGGTCTGCCGAGCGGTGACAGCGTCCGTTTCAAGGCGCTGCCCGGCACGAAGGGCGACATCTGGCTGGCGGGCGGGGCCACGGACGGCGCGTACGGCCTGTGGCACTCCACGAACGGCGGGACGAGCTTCACCAAGCTCTCGAACGTCGAGCAGGCCGACACGATCGGCTTCGGCAAGGCGGCACCGGACGCCTCGTACCAGACCCTCTACACCAGCGCGAAGATCGGCGGCGTACGCGGCATCTTCCGCTCCACGGACCAGGGCGCGACCTGGACCCGTATCAACGACGACGCCCACCAGTGGGGCTGGACGGGCGCGGCGATCACGGGTGACCCGCGGGTGTACGGCCGGGTGTACGTGGCGACGAACGGCCGGGGTGTCATCTACGGCGACACCTCCGACACGGGCGGGGGCGGCGGTGGCGGCACGGACCCGGATCCCGACCCAGACCCGGATCCGGATCCTGAGCCGACGGGTGGCTGCTCGGTGACGTACGCGATCACCAACCAGTGGTCGGGCGGCTTCCAGGCGGACGTACGGCTCACCAACACGGGGACGAGCGCGTGGAGCGGCTGGTCGCTCGGCTGGTCCTTCGCGGACGGGCAGAAGGTGACACAGCTCTGGAACGCCGACTTCTCCCAGTCGGGCACGGCGGTGACGGTGAAGAACGTCGGCTGGAACGCCAATGTGGCGGCGGGCTCGTCGGTGAACTTCGGCTTCACGGGCAGCTGGACCGGGACGAACTCGAAACCGGCGTCGTTCAAGGTGGGTGACCAGACCTGCACGGTCACCTGAACACGGTCACCTGCATCAGCACAGGCGGCGGGGCGTGCCTCAAGGGGCACGCCCCACCGTCCTGCGTCAGCCCACCAGCAGCTCGGCCTTGAGCCGCTTCAGCTCGCGCGCGTCCAGGCCGAGGCCCTTCTTCTCGTACGCCGTGAAGGAGCCGTACGCCTCCTCGACCTCCTCGAAGCCGGAGTTCAGGTACTCGGCGCGGACGTCGAGCATCGGCTTGTAGACGGCTGCCTGGGCGGCGGGCATGGCGGCGAGCGCGGCGGCGTTGGCCTCGGCGCGGTAGTCGTTGGAGGCCAGGTAGTCCTCCATGACCGTCCCGCGCGGCACGCCGAGCGCGGTGAGCAGTGCGGCGCTCGCCCAGCCGGTGCGGTCCTTGCCCGCGGTGCAGTGGTAGAGGGTGCCGACGGGGTCGCCGTCGGAGAGGTCCGCAAAGATCGTGGAGTACGCGGCCTTGGCGGTGTCGGCGCTGACCATGGCCTTCTCGCCGTCGACCATCATCTGGGCGGCCTCGTCGGCCGTGCTCGGCATCGAGAAGACCGGGGAGTCGTCGCCGAGGACGTTGGCCGCGACGTACCGCACGCCCTGCGGGACGCGGTCGGGTGCGGCGGCCTTCTCGGAGGTGGTGCGCAGGTCGTAGTCGACGGAGAGGCCGAGGCGCTTCAGCTTGGCGAGGTCCGCGTCGGTGAGCTTGTCCAGCGCGTCCGAGCGGTAGACGACGCCCATCCTCACCCAGTGGCCGTCCTTGGTGCGGTAGCCGCCGGCGTCGCGGAAGTTGACGGTCCCCTCGAGCTTGATGAGCCGGTCGGCGAGGTGGAGCCGTCCGCCCCGGTCGGGCACCAGGTCGAACCACTGGCGGTCGGCGGCGGGCAGGTGCCTCACCGTGACCTTGCCGGTCGAGCCGCCGGACGCCACGGTGCGGCCGTTCGCGCGGATGGTGACGCGGTGCACGCCCGGCGCCTTCCAGGTGATCTCGTACGACCCGTCGTCCTGGGCCGTGACCTCCGCGGCGGTGAACGGAATCCGGGCGGAGTCCTTCTGCGCCTGCTGCGCGTGGTGCGCGGGGGCGGCCGTGGCGGCGGGTGCGACGGCGCCCGTGAGCAGGACGGCCGCCGTCAGGGCGTACGCGGCCGTCCTGGCACGTGTCTGCTGAGTCATGGCCGAGATCATTCGGCCGGCGGGGAAGCGTCCGGCGAACGGGGAGCGAACCGCCGTCGTCGGTCGTATGTCATGCCCCTGCACAGCACACAGGATCCGGTGACAGCGAAGGGCGGCCGCTCCGGGTGTGGAACGACCGCCTCTCACTCGTCAGGCGCAAGTGGTGCGTGCGCTGCTCACGGGGTGTAGACGCTCGGCCGCGGGGCCGTCGCCATCTTGTTGCCGATGAAGAAGCTCGGGTGCGGCGGCTGGTTGTAGGCCGTGTTCTGCCAGGCCAGGCCCGTGCGGTACATCGTGTCGTGGAGCAGGGTGGTGATCTTCGTGCTCGTCTCGACCGGAGTCGAGTAGATGCGCAGGTTCTTGTTGTCGCTGGTCCGCCAGACGACCTCCTCGCGCCAGTCGCCGAGGATGTCCCCGGAGAGGGCGGGGGTGGACTTCGTGCCGTTGTTGGACGAGACGCCGGAGCCGGTCAGCAGACGGGTGTCGGAGGACGTGCCGTACTTGTCGATCTTGGTGCCGTCGAGGAGCTCACGGGTGGTGTCGCCGTCCCACCAGGACAGGAAGTTGGCCGAGGACGGTTCGCGGCCCTTGGTGGCGCCGGACTCGTCGCGGATGTTCGTGTCGGAGGACGACCAGGCCTCGGCGCCGTCGTTGCCGGAGTAGATGTCACCGGCGACACCGCGGCCGTTGTCGCAGCAGGCGGCCAGCTTCCACTTCACCGAGCCGTTGGCCGGGTTGATGTACACCGCGGCCGGCTGGGAGGTGGACTCGGAGACCTTGTAGTACTCCAGGCCGGACGTGGACGGGTCGAGGTCGCCGAGGTGCTGGGCGTCGCCGTGGCCGGTCTTCGTGGTCCACAGGCCGTTGCCGTTGTCGTCGACGGCCATCGAGCCGTACACGATCTCGTCCTTGCCGTCGTTGTCGACGTCGCCGACGGAGAGGCTGTGCGAGCCCTGGCCGTCGTAGCCCTTGCCGCTGTTGGTGGACGAGTTGGTGTCGAAGGTCCAGCGGCGGGTGAACTGGCCGTTGCGCCAGTCCCAGGCGGCGATGACCGAGCGGGTGTAGTAGCCGCGCGCCATGATCAGGGAGGGGCGGGCGCCGTCCAGGTACGCGGTGCCGGCCAGGAAGCGGTCCACGCGGTTGCCGTACGAGTCGCCCCACGACGAGACGGTGCCGCGGGCCGGGACGTAGTCCACGGACTGCATCGCCTTGCCCGTCTGGCCGTTGAACATGGTCAGGTACTCGGGGCCGGAGAGGACGTAGCCGCTGGAGTTGCGGTGGTCGGCGGAGGAGCTGCCGATGACCGCGCCGGTGCCGTCCTTGGTGCCGTCGGACGTCTTCATGGCGACCTCGGCCTTGCCGTCGCCGTCGTAGTCGTACACCTGGAACTGCGTGTAGTGCGCGCCCGAGCGGATGTTGCGGCCCAGGTCGATGCGCCACAGGCGGGTGCCGTCGAGCTTGACGGCGTCGACGATCGTGTTGCCGGTGTAGCCGGACTGGGAGTTGTCCTTGGCGTTGGTGGGCTGCCACTTGAGGACGAACTCCAGGGCGCCGTCGCCGTCGAGGTCGCCGACGGAGGCGTCGTTGGCCTCGTAGGTGTATGCGACTCCGTCGGGCGTGGTGCCGCCCGCGGGCGCGCTGATCGGCACGTCCTTGTAGCCGGCGCGGAACTGGATCGCGTGGACGGAGTCGCCCTGCTCCACGCCGTTCACGATCGCGCGGACCGTGTAGTCGGCGGAGTTGGGCGCGCCGGAGTGGAAGTAGTTGGTGGAGCCGGTGATCGGGGACGAGTTGACCTTCGTACCGGCGCGGTAGACGTTGAACGACACGTCGGCCGGGTCGGTGGCGAGCCAGCGCCAGCTGACCAGGTTGCCGCTGCCGGTGTACACGCTGACGACGCCACGGTCGAGCTTTTCGACCTGGCGCGCCGTGGCCGCCTGGGCATCGTCCGTGGTGAGCGTGGTCAGCCCGGCACCGGCCAGCGCCGCCACGGCGGCCGAGGCCGCGAGGACGGCCCGGGCCCGGCGTCTGCGGTGCTTGCGCGGGTGCTGCACGAGGTACCTCCTGGGGGGACGGAAGGGTTCCGCCCTCCCAGTCGCCGCCGCTCGCGAATGGGTTGCCGTGTGTTTCGCGGTGACACGCGGCAGTTCCCTGTCTCAGCCCTTGCGGAACGCCAGCAGCCGGAACCGCGGATCCGGGCGGGGCCGGTCCTGGTCGGGCAGCTCCGCGAGCCGGGCGGCGAACCGTTCGGCGAGCGGTTCGCCCGGCGGCAGCGTGACGAACCAGCCGCGCCGGAGGTCGGCGAGGGCGCGCCGGGGGCTGCGGCCCTGGCCGTGGCCCGGGAAGCAGGCCCGCCCGGCCGGGCGCAGACCGTGCTCGGCGGCGTACCGCCCGACGGCCTCCGCGGCGTCCGTGGCCGGGGTGCGCGGACGCCCGGCGAGGACGGCGTCGATATCGCTGCCCACGTTGTGGGAGGCGGCCTTGTCGACGGTCGTGACGAACACGCCGCCGGGCCGCAGTACACGCGCGCACTCGCCGACCACCGCCCGCACGTCCTCCGGACCGTCGAGCAGGTGCAGCAGCCAGACGCTGCTGACGGCGTCGAACCCGGCATCACGGAAGGGCAGCCGGCGGCTGTCCCCGAGCACGACGGCGCCGGGCAGCCGGCCGGCGGCCCGGCGCACCATGCCGTGGGTCAGGTCGACGCCCGTCACCCTCATCCCGTCCCGCCCGGCCGCGAGGAGACGGGTGACTATGCCGGTGCCGCACGCGACGTCGAGCAGGCCGCGGGCACCCTCGGGCACGAGGCCCAGCACGGCCGCGGCGGCCGCCTCGGCCCGGGGCTCGCCCCCACGCAGGGCGTCGTACCGTTCGGCCTCCTTGTCGTAGTCCAGCACACCCGATCAGCTCGCACCGTGTCCCGGCGCCAGCTCCTCGACCCGGTGCGCGAGTTCGAAGTCGCGCTCGGTGACGGCGCCGCCCACGCTGTGGGTGCTGACCGTGAGGGAGACGGTGTGGTGGCCGAGGGTGAGGTCGGAGTGGTGGTCGAGTTCCTCCTGCACCTGGGCGATGTGGACGACCAGCGCGGCCGCCGCGAAGTGCGAGTCCAGCCGGTAGGAGCGGGCGATCCGGTCCCCGTCCAGCGACCAGCCCGGCAACTCCGCCAGGCGGTCCTCGATGTCCTTCTGCGACAGGGGTTCGACGGGCATGGGCTCGCTCCTCGGGTGTGGTCGCCTGTTCCACGGCGATCGTCGCCTGATCCGCTTTCAGCGTGCCACGAACGGCTCGTTCCATGCCTGGTCGGACGGGCCCCGGAGACCGGCGGGCGCGCATTTCGGCCGCCCCGGATTCCGGCCTCGGCCTTCCCCGGCGGACTTCGGCTACGGTCCTTGTCATGCCCACTGTCCCATCCGCCCCTTCTCCCGCACCCCTCCCTCCCTCCGCCCTCCGGGCCCCCGGCCCCGACACCGGCGCCGGTCCGCTGCTGCGGGCCTGGCGGGAGCGGCGCGGGGTCAGCCAGCTGGACCTCGCGCTGCGGGCCGGCTCCTCGGCCCGGCACATCAGCTTCGTCGAGACGGGCCGCGCCCGGCCGAGCGAGGAGATGGTGCTGCGTCTGGCCGAGCACCTGGACGTACCGGTCCGTGAGCGCAACGCGCTGCTCCTGGCGGCCGGTTACGCCCCGCACTTTCCGCAGACCCCGCTGGACGACCCGGCGATGGACACCCTGCGGCAGGGCGTGGAGCGCCTGATCGAGGCGTACGAGCCGTATCCGGCGCTCGTCGTCGACGCCGTGTACGACGTGGTCGCCGCGAACCGGGGCATCGCGATGCTGCTGGAGGGCGTCCCGGAGGCCCTGCTCACACCCCCGCTGAACGCGATGCGCCTGACCCTGCACCCCGAGGGTCTCGCCCCCCGCATCCGCAACCTGCCCGAGTGGCGCCACCACCTGCTCGCCCAGATGACCCGGCAGATCGCCCTCCAGCGGTCGGACGCCCTGCGGGAGCTGTACGAGGAGGTCGCGGCCTATCCGCATCCGGAGGAGCCGGTGGCGTCCCCCGGACCCGTGCCGCACTTCGCGCTCCCCCTGCGCATCGAGCACGACGGGCGGGTACTGGGCTTCGTGTCGTCGATCGCCACCTTCAACACCCCGATGGACGTGACGGTCGCCGAGCTGGCCATCGAGACGTTCCTGCCCGCCGACCCGGAGACGGCCGCTTACCTGTTCGAGAGGCGCTGAGCCGTCCGCTCCCGCACGTCCGCCTTCCGCACGTCCGCCTCCTGTGCGTCCGCCATGACCGGCTGTGCGTTCACCGTGAGGTTTACAGAATTGTTGACACTTTCTTCGACAGGGATCTACGTTCGAGCGGTGACGGGACGACCGCGAACCCGAACACCAAGGAGACATCAGTGGGCAAGCACGCTGCAGTGAAGCGCAGAACGGTGGTCATCGGACTGGGCACGGCCGCCGGTGCCGCGGCCGTCGGCGGCTTCGCCCTGAACGCCCGGGCGACGGACAGCTCCCCCGCCCGCTCGTCGGGGACCTCGGACTCACTGGTGTTCGACACGGACGCCTACACCGAGCTCACGACCACCCTCTCCACGGACGACGGCGACAAGGAAGTGAAGTACCACTTCTACAAGGCCGTCACCTACGTCGCCGCCCCGGTGGACGAGAAGTACCAGAGCCTGAACGTCAGCGTCCCCGTCGAGATCGACGGCGCGTCCGTCGACGCCTCGCGGGCACCCGTCCTGCTCGCGAACTCGGTGGGCGGCTACATGCCGTCGTCCGTGGCGGACGCCACCGGGGTGGGCGGCGCCGCCATGACCGGGGCGCCCGGCGGGGGGACGGGCGGCGCCTCGCCCAGTGGCTCCCCCAGCGCCTCGGCGTCCGCCGGCACCGGCGAGGTGGCGTCCGGCGGCAACGCGCAGCTCGACGGGCGGGGCCAGATGGTCAGCAACGCCAAGCTGGCGCTCGCGGCCGGGTACGTGGTCGTGGAGCCGGGTGCGCGCGGCCGTACCCTCGTCGACTCCGACGGCACGTACTACGGTGTCGCGCCGGCCGCCATCGTGGACCTCAAGGCCGCCGTGCGGTACGTCCGCTTCAACAAGGGCCGCATCCCGGGCGACACCGACCGCATCGTCACCTCCGGCACCAGCGCCGGCGGCGCCCTGTCCGCCCTGCTCGGCGCGTCCGGCGACAGCCCGCTGTACGAGGAGCAACTGAAGGAGATCGGCGCGGCCGACGCGAGCGACGCGATCTTCGCCAGCGGTGACTGGTGCCCCATCGCCGACCTGGAGCACGCCGACATGGCGTACGAGTGGAACTGGGGCGGCAACGAGCTCGGCTCCGGCGAGCTCGTCGACCAGACCGTGTCCAAGGAGCTGAAGAACGCGTTCGCCGACTACCAGGCCTCCCTCAAGCTGCGGGCCAAGGGCTTCGGCACGCTCACGGCGCGCAATCTCGACGAGTACCTGCTGAAGACGTATGTGGAGCCGGCGGCCACCCGGTACCTCGCCGCCCTGTCGGAGTCGGAGCGCTCGACCTATCTGGCGAGCAACCAGTTCATCACCTGGTCCGGCGGGAAAGCCACGTTCACCTGGGCGGACTTCCTCACCCACGTGGGCGCGCGGAAGAAGGACGCCCCGGCGTTCGACGCCTTCGACCTCTCCTCGGGCGAGAACAACCTGTTCGGCAAGGGGACGACGCAGGCCCGTCACTTCACGCAGTACAGCCTGCGCCACGAGAGCGGCGGCAGCGCGCGGCTCGACGGCGACATCCCCGAGAAGCTCAGGCTGATGAACCCGATGTACTTCATCGCCCAGCGGAACAAGGGCATGGCCCGGCACTGGTGGATCCGCGTCGGCACCAAGGACAGCGACACCTCGCTGTCGGTCGTCGGCAACCTCGCGGCGAGCCTGAAGGCGCTGGGCGCCGAGGTGAACGCGGCGATGTACTGGGACAAGGGCCACGGCGCCAACGACGACGCGGGTGACTTCATCGAGTGGATCGCCCAGGTGACCGGCTACCAGGGCAAGAAGTAGGCGGCCTGTCGATCGGCCCCTCCCCCGACCGCGGTGTCCGCTTCCCGTCATGAAAGGACACCGCCCGCGCGGCGCCGGACCCGGAACCCCCGGGCCCGGCGCCGCCGCACTCGACGGGTCACGCGGCGCCGGTGCCCCCCTTCGCGTCCCTCCCGTCCTTCTCGTCCTTCTCGTCCTTCTCGTCGTCCACGATCTCCGCGTCCACCACGCCCTCGTCCTCCGGAGTGCCCCGTTCCGCGCCGGAACCCGCCGAGCTCTCCGCCCCGGACGACGACTGGGCCTGCGCGTACATCGCCTGTCCCATCTTCTGGCTCACCGCGGCGAGCCGGTCGATCCCGGTGCGCAGCGATGCCGTGTCCGCCGACTCCTCCAGCAGCCGCTTCAGCTCGGCGACGGCCGACCCGACCTCCTCCTTCACGTCCGCCGGCACCCGTTCATCGTTCTCGCGGAGGAACTTCTCGGTCTGGTACACGAGTTGCTCGGCCTGGTTGCGGGTCTCGGCCGCCTCCCGCCGCTTCCTGTCCTCCTCGGCGTACTGCTCCGCCTCGCGCATCATGCGGTCGATGTCCTGCTTGGGGAGGGCCGAGCCGCCGGTGACCGTCATCTTCTGCTCGCGGCCCGTGGCGAGGTCCTTGGCCGAGACGTGCATGATGCCGTTGGCGTCGATGTCGAAGGCCACCTCGATCTGCGGCACCCCGCGCGGCGCGGGCGGCAGTCCGGTCAGGTCGAAGACGCCCAGCTTCTTGTTGTACGCGGCGATCTCGCGCTCGCCCTGGTAGACCTGGATGCCGACCGAGGGCTGGTTGTCGGTGGCCGTGGTGAAGATCTCCGAACGCCGGGTCGGGATCGTCGTGTTGCGCTCGATCAGCCTGGTCATGATGCCGCCCTTGGTCTCGATGCCGAGGGACAGCGGGGTGACGTCCAGCAGCAGTACGTCCTTGACGTCGCCGCGGATGACCCCGGCCTGAAGGGCGGCGCCCACGGCCACGACCTCGTCGGGGTTGACGCCCTTGTGCGGGTCCTTGCCCGTGAGCTCCTTCACCAGGTCCGTGACGGCGGGCATCCGGGTCGAGCCGCCGACGAGGATCACGTGGTCGATGGCGGACAGCTTGACGCCCGCGTCCTTGACGGCCTGGTGGAAGGGCGTCTTGCAGCGGTCGAGCAGATCGGCGGTGAGCTCCTGGAACTGGGCGCGCGTCAGCTTCTCGTCCAGGTGGAGGGGGCCCTCGGCGGAGGCGGTGATGTAGGGCAGGTTGACGGTCGTCTCGGAGGAGCTCGACAGCTCGATCTTGGCCTTCTCGGCGCCCTCGCGCAGCCGCTGCAGGGCCATCTTGTCGTTGCCGAGGTCGATGCCGTACTGCCCCTTGAAGCGGGTGACGAGGTGCTCGACGATCCGCTGGTCCCAGTCGTCGCCGCCCAGGTGCGTGTCGCCGTTGGTTGCCTTGACCTCGATGACGCCGTCGCCGATCTCCAGCAGGGAGACGTCGAAGGTGCCGCCGCCCAGGTCGAAGACGAGGACGGTCTGCTCGTCGCCGCGGTCGAGGCCGTACGCGAGGGCCGCGGCGGTGGGCTCGTTGATGATGCGCAGGACCTTCAGGCCCGCGATCTCCCCGGCCTCCTTGGTGGCCTGCCGCTGGGCGTCGTCGAAGTACGCGGGCACGGTGATGACGGCGTCCGTGACGTCTTCGCCGAGATAGGACTCGGCGTCCCGCTTCAGCTTCTGCAGCACGCGCGCGGACAGTTCCTGGGCCGTGAAGCGGGTGCCGTCGATCGTGCCGTGCTCCGGGAAGCGCCAGGAGGCCTCGCCCATGTGGCGTTTGACGGAGCGTGCGGTGCGGTCCACGTTCGTCACGGCCTGCCGTTTGGCGACCTCGCCGACGAGGACCTCGCCGTTCTTGGCGAAGGCGACGACGGAGGGGGTGGTGCGCGCGCCCTCCGCGTTGGCGACGACGGTCGGCTCACCGCCCTCCAGGACGGCCACCACCGAGTTCGTCGTACCGAGATCGATCCCGACCGCACGTGCCATCGCTGTCCCCTTCCGCCTGGGGTCCTCGCACTCGCCGACAGCTTCCCGACCTCCAGCACAAAACTTGAGTGTCTCCTTGTCAAGAGCGCGAGGTGCGCCGGGAGGAGCGCGGGCGGCCGGCGTGAACGCGACGGTGCCGCGGCCCGTACGGACCGCGGCACCGGAAGGGCACAGAAGGGTCAGGCGAGCTTCGCCGACAGGGTGATCGTCGTGCCGGCCAGGGCCTGGCTGACCGGGCAGTTCTTCTTGGCGTCCTCGGCGGCCGCCACGAAGCCGTCCTCGTCGAGGCCCGGAACCGTGCCCTCGACGGTCAGGTGGATGCCGGTGATGCCCGTACCCGGCTGGAACGTCACGTCGGCGGAGGTGACGAGCTTGGTGGGCGGGGTGCCGGCACCGGTCAGGCCGTGGGAGAGGGCCATGGAGAAGCAGCTGGAGTGGGCGGCGGCGATGAGCTCCTCGGGGCTGGTCTTGCCGTTCGCCTGCTCGGCGCGCGAGGGCCACGACACCGGCTGCTCGCCGATGCCGGAGGAGTCGAAGGTGACGACGCCGTTACCCTCGGTCAGGCTGCCTTCCCAGACGGTGTGTGCGGAGCGCGTGGTAGCCACGGTTCTTCCTTTCGCTGTGGTCCCGTTGCCCGGGTATCCGTTCGCCCCATCCGATCACATCCGGGGCGCCCGTACGTGCAACAGGGGTCACTGAACGCGGAACACCGGCCCGCGCGCCGTGAACGGCAGGCGGGCGCCCTTCGGAATCAGCCAGGCGTGCTCGCGGCGCACCCGCACCACGTCGCACTCCCCGTCGGTGATGACGAGGACGGGGGCGCCCGGCGGGAAGTCGTCCGCCCGCTGCAGCAGGTCGACGCCGGGCTGGAGCACCGTACCGCCCCGCCCGCGCACCCGTACGCGGCCCGCGATCTCGGTGACCGGCACATACCCCGCGTCGTGCGGGGCCGCGTCGCAGAACACCACCCTCGCCGCCGGTACGTCCCGGGCCTCGGCGTACGAGGCGATCGCGCCCAGCGCCTTGCCGAGCAGCACCCGGTCCATGGAGCCCGAGGTGTCCAGTACGACGCCGAAGGTGCAGCGGGCGATCTCCTCCGGCGGGAAGTACCGTCCCGCGCGCGGGATGTCGGGGGTGGAGGACTGGCGGCGCGAGGGGCGCGCGTACGACCTGACCGGTTCCGGGCGGGGCACGAACTCGTCGAACCAGCGGGCCAGGCGGGCGTCCCAGGGCAGCGGCGGGTGGCTGAGCGCGCGGATCTCCTCGACGAGACCGCCGGGCAGGAATCCGCGCTCCTGCCGCTGGTGCAGGTCCAGGCCGTGGGCGAGGCCCCGGCGGTAGAACCCGTCGAGGTCCACGTGGTCGCGGGGGCTGCCGAGCGGGCCGCCCAGGATGTCGCCCACGCCCTTGCCGCGCAGTGTGGACAGGCGGCGCATCCGGCGCAGATCCGTGGCGATCCGGTCGTAGACCTCCTCCGCGGAGAGTCCCGCGAGCTCCGGGTCGTACAGCAGCCCGTCGGGCGCCGTGCCCACCTGCATCTCGCTCAGCCAGCCGTTGATCACGTAGTCGGCGGCGACGTTGAACAGGTACGGGTCCCGGGTGCCGCAGCGGTCGCCGTGGCGGAGGGCGGCGTGCAGCATCTCGTGGGCGAGGACGAACCGCCACTCCTCGTCCTCGAACTGCCGGTGCGGATTGACGTAGATTTCCCCGGCCTCGGCGTTCACCGCGGCGACGGAGATGCCGTGGGCGCGGGCGAGTTCGGCGTCGGCGACGAGCGTGATGCCGGCCGCGATGCCGCCGAGCAGCGGGTAGGAGGAGACGAACCAGCTCAGGGCCTGCTGCCAGGGCCTGAGCGGGGCCGTCTCGCCGGTCATCGAGTCGCGGCGGCCGCCCGCCAGGTCGATCGCGGCGGACACGGTCCGGGCCAGCGCGCCCGCGAACGCCGTCTGCCAGTCGGGGGGCCGCTGCCCGTACCAGCCCGTCCACGGCACCAGCTTCAGGTCGGCCTCACCACCCGCCGTACCACAGCGTCCGTAAGCATCCGGTATGCCGTCGCGGCGCCAGCGCGCGGCGAGCTGTTCCTCGTCGCCGTCGGGGTAGGCGGCGGGCAGGTCGTCGGGGGCCCGGCCGACGGGGAAGCCGAGCAGGAACCGGTTGACGACCACGCAGCGGGCGGCCAGCTCGTACCGGTCGGGCTGGGTGCGCTCGCCCCGCGCCGCCGGGACGTGCCCGAAGCCGAGGTGGAGCGCGGCGTGCGCGAGGGCCCAGGCCCAGACGTCCGGGTCGGCGAGCCGTGCGGGGTGGACGTGCAGCACGCCGTCGGAGGCGACGCGGACCAGGCCGTCCCGCGGGGCGTCGGTGCACTCCTCCTGCCGGCAGACGGTGAACTCCACGGCGGCGAGGGCCGGGTTGGCGCGCACCAGCCGCAGTCCCTCGGCGAACGCCTCCGCCGCGAGGTCCCGCTTCTGCCGCCCCTTGCCGCCGCGGTTACGGCTCACCGGCGGGCCTCCACCAGCCGCGGCATGTCCCGCGCCGCCTCCACCAGGAACCAGGCGGGCAGTACGGCGTTGCCGTCGTCGTCCGGGGCGATGACGCTCTGGGCCACCTCGACGGAGATCTCGGCGAGCTGCACGAGCAGCGACTTGGCGCGGTACGCGGTCTGCCGCCCGTTCGCCGACATGTGCTCCTTGCTCGCGGGGAGTTCCTTGACGAGGCGACCGCGGAAGGACTCGGCGAGGTAGTAGAGCAGGTCGCGGTCCTCGATGCGGTGGGGCCAGCGGGCGTCGCCGCGGAGGATCGCCTCGATGCCGTAGCGGCTGCGCACAACCTTCACGTAACCGCAGAAGGCGGTGGCGTGGGCGGGCGTCAGCGTGCCGTGCGCGAGGATCCTCAGGGTCTCCTCGTCGAGGTTCCGGCCGAAGGAGTGCAGGGCGTCGGAGAGCATGTGCCAGGAGCGGGGCGTGGAGAACGGCTCCTCGGTCTTCGGCGGCCTGGACCACAGGTGATCGGGCCGGTCGGTGAGGTGGTCCACCACCCACGGGTGGATGCCGTTGGCCTCGGCCCAGGCCAGCCAGTCCTTGGCGGAGGCCTCCAGGTGGACGTGCGTGAGGCGGTTGACCAGCGCCGAGGCGATCGGGCGGGCCAGGGCGTTGTCGGTGGCCCGGTTGCCGGCGCCGATGACGATGGAGCCCTCCGGGAGCTCGTAGGAGCCGATGCGGCGGTCCAGGATCAGCGAGTAGAACGCCTTCTGCACGTCCGGCGTGGCCGCGTTCAGCTCGTCCAGGAACAGGCAGTACGGCTCGTCACGGGCGATCGCCTCCGGGGGGCAGAACACGGACCGCCCGTCGCGGATCTGCGGCACCCCGACGAGGTCCTCGGGAGCGAGCTGGGTGCCCAGCAGGCTCACGCACTCGAGCCCCAGCGACTCGGCGAACGCCCGCACCAGGGACGACTTGCCGATTCCGGGCGCGCCCCAGATGAAGACCGGCCGCACGGTCGCGAGGCCGAGCAGCAGTTCCGGAATGCGGGAGGGTGTGACGGTGACGGCTGCCTGCAAGCGGCTGCTCCTTGTGACGTGTTCGATGTGCTCGGGCGTGCGAGGGCGCCCGGCCCTGTGCGAACAGTCTGTGGGGCACGCGCTGTCGGCCGCAGCCCATTTTCGTGTGGGGTTACGAGGTCAGGCGGCCCGGCGGTCGGGCCGGCGGGCCGCCTGCGGCACCTGGGGCCCGTCCGACTCGCGCAGCCAGCGCCGCAGTACCCGGTGGACCTGCTCCGCGCCGACGAGTTCCCCGCCGTCCCGCACCGGTGCGGACAGCGCCACGGGCGACAGCAGGAACGGGCGGCCCTGGGCGCCGCCGAGTCCGCCGTGGGAGCCGATCTGCTCCTCGAAGGCGAGGACCTCACCGTCGACGGGGTCGTACCAGGAGTTGACCATGATGTCGGCGACGTGCGGGAACCCGTGCGTGCGCCGTACGGCGGCCGCGGCGCCCGGCCCGAAGTCGGCGAGCGGGCCGGGGTGTTCGTCGTCCAGTTCGTCCACGGGTATCTCCGTGCCGTGCGCGGCGAGGACGACTCCGCCGTGCTCCTCGCTGCGGACGAGGAGGAAGCCGATGCCTGGGTGGTTGGCGAGGGTGGCGAGCAGCGCGGGGTGCCGGCGGTCGATCTCCTCCTTGCTCATCCGGTGGGGCACGTCGGGGAAGGACACGAGCCCGAGGTTGCCCGAGGCCAGCACGACCGGCTCGGAGCGGCGCGGGGGCCGGTGCTCCTCCGCGCTCTCCTCGACGGGCCTCCGCAGCGCGGCCCGGACGGCCGACCGTGCCTCGGCCCCGCTGTGGGTGCGCCGCGCCCGGCGCGGCACGGGCAGCCCGCAGCCGGCCCGGACGAGGTTGCCGAGGGTGAGGCCGTAGCGGCCGAGGAAGGTCTCGCCGGGGCTCTGGCCGTGGTCGGAGAGCACGACGATCCGGTACGCGCGCGGGGCGTGCTCGGCGACCCGCGCGATCAGCGCGAGCGAGCGGTCGAGCCGTTCGAGGACCTTGGCGGCGTCCCGGCTGCGCGGCCCGGAGTGATGTGCCACCTCGTCGTAGGCCACCAGGTCGGCGTAGACCGCGGGGCGCCCGGCGAGCATGTCGCCGATGACCGCGGCCACGACGACGTCGCGTTCGACGACGGTGGCGAAGGCGCGGATGAACGGGTAGAGACCGCCGCGCCCCACGCGCGGACGCTCCTTGCGCAGCCGGGCCCGGACGGACTGGCCGATCTCGCGGAACACCTCCGCGACGAACGACATGGCGGTGCGGACGGCGTTGGCGGGATCGCTGAAGTAGGTGAAGTACCCGGCCCGGGAGCGGTTGCTGCGGTCGCGGCGGGCGGAGACGGACAGCACCAGGGCGAGCTGGCCGGCGCCGCCGCTGAAGAGGTTGCCGCGGCTCGCGCCGCCCGCGGTGAGCAGCCCGCCGTCCCCGGTGCGCTCGACGGCCCGGCGCTGGAGCTCGGACGCGCTGGAGGGCCGGTTGCAGACCATGACCTCCCGGGTCTCCTTCTCGTACCAGCGGAAGGCCGGGACGTCGTGGTTGGTGCCGTGCAGGATGCCGAGCTGGCTGGAGCCGGTCTGGCTGGACCAGTCGGTGCGCCACGGGGTGAGGCGGTGGGTGGCCGGGCCCGCGCCGTCGTGGCCCAGCCAGCCGGCCACGGTGGGCATGAGGCCCTTGGCCACGGCGGCGAGCAGCACGTCGTGGCCGACCCCGTCGAGCTGCACGAAGACGGTGCCGGGGCCGGCCGGACCCGCGTGACCGTCGGGTCCGGGCCCGATCCCCGTCCCGGTCCCGCGCCCGCGCCCGGGCCCGCGGCGCCGGTCGGCGAGGCGGTACAGGCGTCTGCGGTAGGCGTCGTCGTCCCGTACGGCGAGGGCCGCGCCGGTGGCGGAGGCGACGGCGGACATCACGGCGGCGACCACGACGGCGGTCTCCGGGGCGGCCTCACCGCGCCCGGAGGGATTGAGCCTGAGGGCCAGCAGCAGCAGCGAGCCGTTCAGGAAGAAGACCAGCAGACCGAGCACGAGGGCGGGGACGAGGAGCAGCAGCCGGACGAGGAGCGGCCAGACCAGGGAGGACAGCAGGCCGAAGGCCCCGGCCCCGAAGGCCGCCGTGACGGCGATCGTGGTGGCGTCGTCACCGGTGTCGGACTGCAGCTGGAAGTCCGGCAGCGCGCCCGCGAGGAGCAGCATGGTCAGCGTCGACACGGCCCATACGGCGATACTCCGCCACACTCCGCTCAGCACGCGCCGCCATCGCCCGTCACCCACGCTCCATGCACCTCACGTCCCGGCCCGCCGCCCGGTGCGCGAGCCTTGCCCCAGCCTGTCACACCCTGTGGGGCCGTTCGTTCGTCACCCGGATGTGCGAGGAGCACGGGCGGGTCGCCGGGGTGCGCGGGCGGAGCGAGCGGCGGGACGGCGGCTCAGCGGCCGTCGTACCCGGCGGTCGGCATGGACAGCCGCCGGTGCACCCGGGCCTTCATCTGCGCGTCGTACGCCGGTTCCGCGGAGCCGACCGTCTCCAGCCGTACGCCGCGCCGGGCGCACTCGGCGGTGAAATCCTCGACGGAGGCCAGCGCCCGTTCCAGGACGCGGCGGCTGGGCGCGACGAACAGGTCGACGAGGCCCGCGTCCACGTCGGACCACAGGACGGTGTGGTCGGGGCGCAGGGCGCGGACGAGGAGTTCACGGGTGACCACGTAGCCGCGTTCGGCGGCCCAGCGGGCGCACATGGCGTGCTGGCTGCGGGAGTCGACCAGGAAGGGGTCCGCCTCGAGTTGCTCCAGCGGGGTCAGGCTGGCGATCGCCGCGACCCGCACCACGTCGCACGGCGTGCGGGAGGTCACGTCCGTTCCGCGGGAGACCCCGCCGTACGGCATGCCCGAGGCCGCGTACGGCCTGCCGGAGGCGTCGCTCACGTCTCCCATGGGTCCCCCTCGCCTCCGGGTTCAGCCGCAGACCCTACTCCTGCCCGTAGGCTCGGGGGGAGTCGCGCGAAGGAGGCTGGGGGAGTGCCGGTGGAGATCACGTGGTGGGGGCATGCCGCCTGCACGGTCGAGGACTCCGGTATGCGCCTGCTCACCGATCCGCTCTTCGCACGCCGGCTCGCGCATCTGCGCAGGCGCCGGGGGGCGCCGCCGCCGCCCGAGGCGGCCGTGGCGGATGTGGCGCTCGTCTCCCATCTGCACGCCGATCATCTGCATGTGCCCTCGCTGGCGCGGCTCGCCCCCGGCACCCGGCTGCTCGTGCCCAGAGGCGCGCCGCGCCAGGTGCCCGGGCTGCGCCGGCTGGACCGTCTGCGGCTCACCGAGGTGGCGCCCGGGGACGAGATCCGGGTGGGCGACCTGCTCGTCCGGGTCGTGCCCGCACGGCACGACGGGCGGCGGCTGCCGGTCGGACCGCATCGCTCACCGGCTCTCGGCTACGTCGTCGAGGGCGAGGCACGGACGTACTTCGCCGGGGACACCGGACTGTTCGAGTCGATGGCGGAGGAGGTCGGCCCGGTCGACGTGGCGCTGCTGCCGGTCGGCGGCTGGGGACCGTATCTCGGTGAGGGGCATCTGGACGCCGGGCGCGCGGCCGAGGCGCTCGTCCGGCTGAAGCCGCGCAGCGCGGTGCCGGTGCACTACGGCACGTACTGGCCGATCGGGATGGACGCCGTACGCCCCCACGAGTTCCACGGGCCGGGCGACGAGTTCGCACGCCTGGCCGCCTCGCAGGCTCCCGGGGTAACGGTGTACCGGCCGGGGCACGGTGACCGCATACGCCCGGAGGTGTCGCGGTGAGGCGTCGTCCGGGCCGCGCGCCGGGGCGGGCCCTCCCACCGGGCACGGAGGGGGAGGGAGCCGCGTGATGTTCCTCGCCGTGACGGACACGGCCGTGCCCGCCGTGTCCACCCAGCACGCGGTCGGCTACCCGACGCTGTTCCTGCTGGTGCTGATCGGGGCGCTGGTGCCGGTGGTGCCGACCGGGGCGCTGGTGAGCTCGGCCGCCGTGGTCGCCGTCCACCAGACGGCGGCGGTGTCGCTGCCGCTGCTCTTCGCGGTGGCGTCCGCGGCCGCGTTCCTCGGGGACATGGCGCTGTACTGGCTGGGGCGGCGCGGGATGCGCTCCAGGAACGGCTCGCGCTGGCTGGAGGCGATCCGCCGGCGGGCTCCGGAGGACCGGCTCGCACAGGCCCGCCGGAAGCTGGACGACCACGGGGTGACCGTGCTGGTCCTGTCCCGGCTCGTACCGGCCGGCCGCCTCCCGGTGATGCTGGCCTGCCTGATGGCCGAGATGCCGCTGCGCCGTTTCGCCCGCGGCAACTTCCCGGCCTGCCTCGCCTGGACGGTCACCTACCAGCTCATCGGCATCCTCGGGGGCGCCCTGTTCGCGCAGCCGTGGGAGGGCGTGCTGGCTGCGGTCGTGCTGACGGTGCTGATCAGTGCGGTGCCGGGGCTGTGGCGGAAGGTGCGGCGGGCCGCGACGCAGTAGCACGGGGAGGAGGACGGGACGGGGCGGTGCCCGCGTCAGTCCAGCACCCGTGCCCCTCCCACCGGCAGGTCCCACAGGTTCTCGCGGGGCAGGCCCGCCCGCTCCCAGGCGGACCGTATCCGGGTCAGCGGTTCGAGGACCGGCTCGGCCGACAGCACGAACGTGCCCCAGTGCATGGGGGCCATACGGCGGGCGCCGAGGTCCTGGAGGGCGCGGACCGCCTCCTCCGGGTCGCAGTGGACGTCGCTGAGCCACCAGCGCGGGTCGTACGCGCCGATCGGCAGCAGCGCGAGGTCGATGCCCGGGTGGCGGTGGCCGATGCGGGAGAACCAGTGGCCGTAGCCGGTGTCGCCCGCGAAGTAGACGCGGTGCCCGTGGGGGCCGGTCAGCACCCAGCCGCCCCACAGCGAACGGCAGGTGTCGGTCAGGGTGCGCTTGGACCAGTGGTGGGCCGGTACGAAGTCGAAACGGATCCCGCCGAGCTCGGCGCCCTCCCACCAGTCCAGCTCGGTGACACAGGTGAACCGGCGGCGCAGGAACCAGCGCGCGAGCCCGGCGGGGACGAACAGCGGGGTGTCGCGCGGCAGCCGGGCGAGTGTGGGCGCGTCGAGGTGGTCGTAGTGGTTGTGGCTGATGACGACCGCGTCGACGCGCGGCAGGGCGCACCAGGCGACGCCGACCGGCGTGATCCGGGCGGGCGTGCCGAGGATGCGGCGGGACCAGACCGGGTCGGTGAGCACGGTGAGCCCGCCGATGCGGATCACCCAGCTCGCGTGCCCCGCCCAGGAGACGGCCACGGTACGGGCGTCGACGCGCGGCAGCGGCTCGGGGTCGTACGGCAGCCGGGGAATGTCGGCGAGATCCTCACGGGCCGGACGCAGGGCGCCCTCGCGGGCGAAGCGCGCGAAGGCTCTTATGCCCGGCAGCGGTGTGGTCAGCCGGTCGGCGAAGGACCGCGGCCAGAGCCGCCGCTCCCCGAGCGACCGCGGCGCGGCGGGCGGGGCCGGCGGCCCGGCGGACGGCCCGGGGAGCGAGACGGTCATGAGGGTGGCGGCGGGGGCGGGGGCGGGGGATGCGTGTGCAGGTGCAGGTGCTGGGGTGCCGGGCGGGGCGGGCCCGGTGGCCGCGGGGCCGGCGGCCGGCGCGCCGGTGGCCGCGGAGCCGCGGGGAGAGGCCGGTGGGGGCGGGGACGTCGGAGCGTCGGTGTCCGGGGGGGCCGGGCCCGTGGGCGGGCGTCCGGCCGGCTCGGATCGTCGTGTCATCGGGGGGACTCCCTTCGCCGGGCGTCGTCGCGGAGATCGTCGAAGGCCGAGCCGAACAGGGTCAGCGCGCGTTCCACAGACGGCAGTTCCAGGGGGTCGGGCGCCCCGAGGACCGCCGCCCGCTCCTCGGCCGTGGCACCGAGCAGAGAGCTCGTGGACAGCCGGACGCGCAGTGCCCCGAGATCGTCGCCGAACCGGTGGCCGCCGGGGGCGGGCATGTCGAGCCGGAAGGTGAGGAAGTCCTCCAGTTCCTGTGCGTCACCGACGCCGTACGTGGCGAGCGCCGGGCGGAGCGGGCCGAGGTCCGCGTACACGTGCCGGCCGGCCCGTGGCGGCGGGGCGAGCGCTCCGGCGGCGACCACCGCCCGGTGCAGGGCCGCGGCCAGGCGCGCGTGCAGCCGCACGGCGGCGGTCAGCCGGGCGGTCACCTCCGCGGGCTCCGCCAGCGCGTACCCGGCCGCCGCGGCGACCGGGGTCGCGACCTGCGCGCCGAGCGCGGTGAGCACGTCGAGGACCCGGGAGCGCAGCGCGCCGCCCGTCTCGTTGTCCGGGAACCGGGCCACGGCGGCGGGCCAGCCGGGCGGCAGGAACGAGCCGGCCAGGTCGGTGACCACGGTGACGTGGTCGGGCAGCATCTCGGCCGGGCCGAGCAGCACGGTGTCACGCGGCTCGTGCACGGTGTCGCGCCAGGTCTCGTCACTGACCACGTGCAGTCCCTCGCCCACGGCGGCCTCGACCGCCTCGTGCACGAGTTCGGGCGGCGCGACGGTGGCGGTGGGGTCGTCGGCGACGCAGAGCACGAGCAGCCGCGGATCACCGCCTTCGGCACGCACCCTGCGCACGGTCTCCAGCAGGGCGTACGGGTCCGGTACGCCACCGCACTCGGCCGGCGTCGGCACGGGGAACGGCGACCTGCCCGACGCCCGGGTCCCCGGCGCCCACCAGGCGGCGCACGGCCGGGGGATCAGGACGTCCCCGCCGACCGCGGTGGTCAGCGCGAGGAGCAGCGCGGGGGCTCCGGGTGCGGCGGCCACCCGGCGGGCTTCGGTGGGCAGGCCGCGCCGTTCCCAGTGACCGGCGGCCGCGTCGAGGAACGCGGGGCCCCCGCCGACGGGTTCGGCGTCGGGGCGGTCCGCGGCGGCACAGAGCCGGGCGGTGAGGCCCGGCAGTACGGGAAGGCCCTGGTCGGGGAGGGGCGGGCCGTAACGGACGGGACCGTGCCCTTCCGGATGCGTCCGCCCCATGTGCTGCCTCCGCGAGTCCCGGTGCGGGTGTCCCACCCGCAGGATGCCGGCCCGTCCCGTGCGTGCCGGTCGTTTCCTCGGCCACTGAGTACCCAGGGTCCCGTGTGGTCATGGGCGTCCGGCCGGGTTGCGTCGGTCACGGCGTCAGCGGTGCGTGGAGGCCCCCTTGCGGCGCGGACGCAGACGCTGTACGGCGGCGCCGAGGGCGCCCGCGACGAGGAGGCCGCCGGCCACGAGGGCCGGGACGGAGTCGGTGAAGGCGCCGCCTTCACCGGCGTGGACTCCGTGGGGCTGGGGCGTCGCCGGTGCGTGGGTCGTCCGCGGACGGGGCGCGGGCGGGTGGGAGGCGCCGTCGTGCGGGTCCTTGCCGTGTTCGCGTTCGTGTTCGCGTTCGTGTCCGCCTTCGCGACCGTGTCCGGGGTCGCGGCCGGGATCGCGTTCGCCGTCCCGTTCGTATCCGTGTTCGCGTCCGTGTTCCTCGGGATCACCGCCCTGCGGGTCCCCCGCGTGCGGATCTTCGCCGGGCACCTCCTCGCTCCCGAAGTCCTGGCCGTGAGGGTCCTCGTCCACGAGATCCTCTTCCTCGCCGTGAGGGTCCTCGTCCACGAGGTCCTCTTCCTCGCCGTGCGGATCCCCGTACGGATCGTCCCCGTAGGGGCCACCGCGGTCACTGCCGTGGGCGTTCCCTCCGTGCCGGTCGCTGTCGCCGGAGACGGTGAGAACGGCACTCCACTGATCGCCCCGGCCGCCGGATCCCGCCGGCGTCGACGCCGACGCCGGGCAGACCCCCTCGACGGACCACTGGGAGGTCCCAGCCGCGGCGCCGGGCCCGGTCACGAAGTGCTCGGCGGGCGCGATGCGGGCGGTACCCCGGTAGGCGGGGCCGGCGGCGGGGTCGGTCCCGGGGACCGCGCGCAGCCGGGCCACGCCCCCCTCGAAGGCCTCGGAGCTCGCCTCGACGGCCTCGGGAGGGGCGCCTCCGGTGGGCGCGCACGACACGGAGACGGTGGCCGAGCCGCCCGGGGCGACGGTGTGCGGGCTGACCTCGGCGGCCGCTGCTTCCCCGGCCGCGGCCGGTGCGGCGCCGGCCAGGGCGGCGGCGCACAGGCCGGCGGTGACGGGCAGGGCGGCGGTGACGGACAGGGCGGCGGTGACGGACACGGCTCCGGCGCTGCGGCGCATGGGCGGGGCTCCTTCGGCAGGCTCCGGCGGACTGGGCCCGGGGTACGACGACCGCCGTGCCCCACGCACGCTCCATCAGAGCCCGCCCGCCACCGCGCCGCGCGCGGCCGGACACCATTCGCGGGACCCCCGCCCGCCGAGCGAGTGACCAGCCCCCGGGCGGATGACCAGCCACCGGGCAAGTGACCACCGTCCGGGACGCCCGCCCCCGGGCCCGGCCTCACCCGGACAGCGACACCAGTTCCTCCTCCATGCCTCTCCCCCGCCTGTCCACGACGGCCGAGGCCACGTCCATCAGCTTGCGCTGGGTGCCCTGGGAGACCCGGCGCAGTACCTCGAAGGCGGCCGCCGCGTCGCAGCCCAGCACATGCATGAGGATGCCGCAGGCCTGGTCGACGACCGGCCGGGAGCGCAGCGCGGCACCCAGCTGGTCGAGTTCGACGAGCGCCGCCCGGTAGGAGCGGTCGCGCACCAGACAGGCCACGGCGAGGTGGCCCAGCGTGCAGGCGGGCCCGTGCGGGGCGTCCCGCAGGCTGCCGGGCCGGAAGCTGTACAGGCTGAGCATGACCGTCAGGCCGGAGCGCCGGAACGGGATGCTGACGCTGGAGCGCACCCCCGCGTCGAGGGCGACCGCGCGGTAGTCCGGCCAGCGGTCCTCCCGCAGCAGGTCCGCCGAGTCCACCGGCTCGCCGCGTTCGAGTGCGGCCGGTATGGGCCCGTCGCCGGAGCGGAGCTGGACGGAGACCAGTGCGGCCAGATCCGGGTGGGTCACCGCCGCGGGCCGTACCGCACCGTCCCAGCTCACCATGCTGCTGCTGGCCCCGCAGCAGGCGTTGGTGCAGCGGGCGGCCTGTTCGGCGAGTTCGGAGAGTCTCCGGCCCGGAAGAGAGGTCTCCGGGGACTCCGGGACCAGGCGGCCGAAGCTTGGGGTTTCCGGCATGCGTACGCCTCCCATGGCAGCGCGTTTTCCCGCTCACCGGCCGGGAAAACGGCAGGGACGGACTCTGCCGGGCGGTCCCGGGCGCGGACGGTCCGCGTTACGTTCGTGGCATGGGGCAGACGGACGAGTTCGGCGAGGAACTCGCGGATTTCGTACGCCGCGTGGCGGAGCTCAAGGCCGCCCGGTCGGTCCCGAGCGGAGATCTGCCGACGGTGCTGGACGCGGCGATCTTCGAGCTCGATCACGTGGCCGACCGGCTGTGGCCCGGGTACGAGCGGCTCCTCGCGTCCGGCGCCTCCGGCGGGACCTCCGGGGGCCGCCAGGAACTCCAGCTGCTGAAGGGTGTGTTCCAGCGGCTGCCGCTGCCCGTCGCGCTGGTGGACCGCGAGACGGTGGTGCGCCGGATGAACTTCGCGGCCGCCTCCTTCACCGAGGTCCGGGCGGGCTACGCCACGGGCCGGCCGCTGACCGGGTTCCTCGCGCACGCCGACCGGGTGGCGTTCCGCACCCAGGCGGCGGCGGTGGCCCGCGGGGAGGGCGACCGCAGTCTCACCGTCCATCTCCAGCAGCGGCCCTCGGCGCCGGTACGGGCGACCCTGACCGCGCTGCGGCCGGGCAACGAGCCGCGCACGGCCGTCCTCGTGGTGCTGCAGCCCGCGGCGGCCAGGATCCCGGCCGGCGTGGAGCGGCCCGTACACCGGCCGCCCGACCTCGCCGAGACGACGTGCCACGCGGCGCTGATGGACCTGGTGGACGCGGTGACGACGGCGCTGCTCGACGGGGATGCGGACGGCGCACTGGAGCGGGCCGCGCGCGTGCTGCACGGCCGGTTCGCGGACTGGGTGGTGGCCGACGCGGCGGACGGCCCGGTGACCGGGGGCGGTGGTCTCTCCCGTACGGTCACGCTGGGGCCGTCCGAGGAGGAGGCGACGGTCGTCGCCGTCCAGGATCCCGCCGGCTGTCCCTACGTCGTCGAGGCGGCGCGCGGCGGCTCCCCCGTCCTCCGGGTACGGCCGGCGGATCCGGACGCCTTCGGCCGTGACGCCTCGGGCGCGCCGGTCCTGGTCCGGGCCGACGTCACCTCGCTGATGTGCGTGCCGCTGGCCGCCGCGGACGGCCCGGTGCGGGGCGTGCTCACCCTGTTCCGGTCGGGCGCCCGGCCCGCGTTCTCCCTGGCCGAGGCCCAGGCCGTGGACATGCTGTCGCGCCATGTCGCCCTGGCCATGGCCTGCGCCCGGCACGGGAACGCGAGCCCCTGACACCGCTACGCGTGCACGTCTGCACGTACCTGTCTACGCGTGAATGTCCACGGGTGCGCGGCTACGCCGCGTCCCTCAGCACCTGCTCCCGCAGCCGGCTGCAGCAGCGGGTGATCAGCCGGGAGACGTGCATCTGGGAGATGCCCAGCTGCTCGGCGATCCGGCTCTGGGTCATGTCGTTGAAGAAACGCATGTAGAGGATGGCGCGCTCGCGCTCCGGCAGGGCCGCGAGGCGGGGCTTGACGGCCTCGCGGTCGACGACGGTGTCGAGCGCCGGGTCGGGGGAGCCGAGGGCGTCGCCGAGCGAGTAGCCGTCCTCGCTGCCGGGCAGCTCCGCGTCGAGGGAGAGCGCGGTGAAACTCTCCAGGGCCTCCAGGCCGGCCTGGACGTCCTCCTCGCTCATGCCCGCGTGTGCGGCGATCTCGGCGACCGTGGGCCGCCGTCCGGGGACGGTCTGGGACAGGTCCTGGCAGGCGAACCGCACCCGGTTGCGCAGGTCCTGGACGCGCCGCGGCACGTGCAGGGTCCACATGTGGTCGCGGAAGTGGCGCTTGATCTCGCCGGTGACGGTGGGGACGGCGTAGCTCTCGAAGGCGTTGCCGCGGTCGGGGTCGTACCGGTCGACGGCCTTCACCAGGCCGAGGGCCGCCACCTGGCGCAAGTCCTCGTAGCTCTCGCCGCGGCTGCGGAACCGTCCCGCGAGCCGTTCGGCCATGGGCAGCCACGCCTCCACGATGCGCTCGCGGAGTTCGTCGTGCTCCCGGCCCGGCGGGAGTGCGGCGAGCCGGCGGAACGCCTCCGCGGTGTCGGGGGCGTCGTCGTGCGGGTGGTGCTTCGCGCTTGCCTGAGTACGCATGGTGCGTCGCAACTCCCTTGAGGGGTGCTCTGGGATGGACGGTCACCGTGGAAGCGCGCCCGTGTCCGGCGGGGCACACCCGTGGCGAGTGTTCACCGCTCCCACGGACGTGCCTCCTGTCCGAAGCACTGGTGTGCGCCTGCCCCGAGGTGTGGCCCGCAAACAACCCCCTCAGGTTTTCCGGGCCGCTCCCTGGTGACCCGTCAGCTGCCGTGCGTGCGCTCCCGCGGCACGCCGTCTCCCGCCTCGGAGGTTCAGTCATGAGCACCAAGGTCGCCGACCACGTCCTGCAGCGGCTGCGCGCGTGGGGTGTGGAACACGTCTTCGGCTATCCGGGCGACGGCATCAACGGTCTCCTCGCCGCCTGGGGCCGGGCCGAGGACCAGCCGCGGTTCGTCCAGTCGCGGCACGAGGAGATGTCCGCGTTCCAGGCGGTCGGATACGCCAAGTTCGGCGGCCGCCTCGGGGTGTGCACGGCCACGTCCGGACCGGGCGCCGTCCACCTCCTCAACGGCCTGTACGACGCGAAGCTGGACCACGTCCCGGTGCTGGCGCTCGTGGGCCAGACGCACCGTACGGCGATGGGCGGCTCGTACCAGCAGGAGATCGACCTGCACACCCTGTACAAGGACGTCGCCTCGGAGTTCGTGGAGACGGTGACGGTTCCCGAGCAGTTGCCGAACGTCCTGGACCGGGCGATCCGCACCGCGTACGCGCGCCGCGCCCCCACCGCGGTGATCATCCCCGGCGACGTGCAGGACCTGGACTACTCGCCGCCCACGCACGAGTTCAAGATGGTGCCCTCCAGCCTGGACCGCAGCAGCTGGACCGCGCTGCCCTCGAAGGGCGCCCTGGAGCGGGCGGCCGACGTCCTCAACTCCGGGGACAAGGTGGCGATCCTGGTCGGACAGGGCGCGGCCGGGGCGCGGGCCGAGGTGCGGCGGATCGCCGAGCTGCTGGGCGCGGGCGTCGCCAAGGCGCTGCTGGGCAAGGACGCGCTCAGCGACGAACTGCCGTACGTGACCGGGGCGATCGGCCTGCTGGGCACCCGCCCGTCGTACGAGCTGATGCGGGACTGCGACACGCTGCTGACCATCGGCTCGTCGTTCCCGTACTCGCAGTTCCTGCCGGAGTACGGGAAGGCGCGGGCGGTGCAGATCGACATCGACCCGCACATGGTCGGCATGCGCTACCCGTACGAGGTGAATCTGATCGGTGACGCACGGGCGACGCTCCAGCGGCTGATCCCGATGCTGGACGGGGACCGGGGCCACGAGTGGTTCGACACGGTGTGCGCGAACGTCGCCCGCTGGCGCGAGGTGATGGCACGGCGGGCCCGGCTGTCGGCCGACCCGATCCACCCCGAGTACGTCGCCCACGCGCTGGACCCGCTGCTGCCCCCGAACGCGATCGTGACCGCGGACTCCGGTTCGGCGGCGAACTGGTACGCGCGCCACATCACCCTGCGGGACCGGATGCGGGGGTCCCTGTCGGGCACGCTGGCGTCGATGGGCTGCGGGGTGCCGTACGCGATCGGGGCGAAGTTCGCGCATCCGGACCGGCCGGTGGTGGCGCTGGTCGGGGACGGGGCGATGCAGATGAACGGGCTGGCGGAGATGATCACGGCGGCCAAGTACCGGAACCAGTGGGACGATCCGCGGCTGGTCGTGGGCGTGTGGAACAACCGTGACCTGAACCAGGTGACGTGGGAGATGCGGTCGATGGAGGGCGCGCCGTCCTTCCGCCCCTCCCAGGAACTGCCGGACGTGCGGTACGCCGACTTCGCCCGCTCCCTGGGCCTGACCGGTGTCCGGGTGGAGAAGCCGGGGGACGTCGAGGCGGCCTGGCGCGCGGGCCTGGCGGCGGACGGCCCGGCGGTGATCGAGTTCCTCACCGACCCGGCCGTCCCGCCGGTCCCGCCGCACGTCACCTGGGAGCAGGCGGAGGCCACCGCCGCGGCCGTCCTCAAGGGCGACCCGCAGCGCGGTCCGATGGCGAAGCAGGGCATCAGGGCGAAGGTGCAGGAGTTCCTGCCGGGGCGGGACAGGGACCGGAAGGACAGGTGAGGGCCGTTCCGGCGGAATCCGTGTCGACGTCCACCGGACGGGTACGCGGTGGCCACCTGAGAAGATCTGGAGCGAGAGATGCAGCGAGGCAGCGACCGGCTGAACGTCCACCGCGACGACGAGATGAAGCACGAACTGCAGGGCCTGCTCCGGTCCGGCCATCCCACGCGCACGGAGGAGTGGCACGACCCGGAGCCGACCGCCGAGGACGACCCCGAGGTGTGGCAGAACCCGGGCTCCCCGGGCCGCACCCCCGTCGCCCGGCTGGAGTCGGTGCGCCTGGAACTGGCTCGCGTCCTGGGGCGCACCTCGTTCCCCGCGGGTCCCCGCCGGCTGGCCGACGGCCTGCGAGACCGGCACGCCCCGGACGGACTCGTCGAGGCCGTGGAGCGGCTGCCGGAGAGCGAGCGGTACGCCACCGTGCACGAACTCGCGGAGGCGGTCGTGGGAGCCACGGAGGGCGCCGGGTCCTGAGGCGGGCGGCGAAGCATGCGGGCGGCGAAGCATGAGCGCCGCACTCCGGGGTACTGCGGCGACATCGTGTTCGATCGAGCATCCGTCCTATTTCAGCCACTCCAGCGCGGAAACGCGGGGAAGGGGGCCACAGCCATGGCTGTTCTCGTCAGGGAGGTCATGACGCCAGGGGTCGTCACGGTGCGTCCGGACGCCTCGCTCGTCGAAGCGGCGCAGCTGATGCGGGCGCAGGACATCGGCGACGTCCTCGTCACGACCGATCACCGGGTCGTCGGGGTGCTGACCGACCGCGACATCACCCTGCGCGCGGTCGCCGACGGCGCGGATCCGCTGACGGTGAGCGCGCAGGCCGTGTGCACCCCGAACCCGGTGGTCGTGGGGCCGGACGACGCGGTGTCCGCCGCGGTGGAGCTGATGCGCGGCCACGCCGTACGGCGGCTGCCGGTCGTCGACAACGGCCGTCCCGTCGGCATGGTGAGCCTCGGCGACGTGGCCCTGGCACAGGACGCGGACTCGGCACTCGCCGACATCAGCCGGGCCGAGCCGGACAGCTGGCCGGGCGGGCGCCCCGCGTGACCGCGGGACATCCACAGGACATCGCTGAGCGCGAGGAACAGGAAAAAGCACGCCGGGGGACCGGGAGCCGCGGCGCGGCGGCCCGCCGGCGTGCGGGGAAAGGAGAGTGAGAAGGATGCGTATCGCGTTTCTGACCGCACCCGAGGGTGTCGAGCAGGTCGAGCTGACCGAGCCGTGGCAGGCGGTGACGGGAGCGGGCCACGAGGCGGTGCTCGTGTCGCCGCAGCCCGGCGAGGTGCAGGCGTTCAACCATCTGGACAAGGCGGACACGTTCCGCGTGGACCAGGTGGTGAGCGAGGCGTCCGCGGGCGACTTCGACGGGCTCGTCCTGCCGGGCGGGGTGGCCAACCCGGACTTCCTGCGCATGGACGGGAACGCCGTCTCCTTCGTGCGCGACTTCTTCGACCAGGGCCGTCCGGTCGCGGCCGTCTGTCACGCGCCCTGGACGCTGGTCGAGGCGGACGTCGTCCGCGGCCGGGTGCTGACCTCGTGGCCCAGCCTGCGGACGGACCTGCGCAACGCGGGCGCCGAGTGGGTGGACGAGCAGGTGAAGATCTGCGACCACGGCCCCAACAAGCTGGTCACCAGCCGTAAGCCGGACGATCTGAAGGCCTTCTGCGAGGCGCTCCTGGACGTGTTCTCCACGGAGACCGCCGGGCGGAGCGGCTGAACATCCCGCGGACGCCGTCCGGCGACCGCAGCAGCCCCGGCCTCAGTCGTGACGCTCACGGCCGCCGCGACGGCACCGTACGTCGGTCCCGCGCGGCGGCCGTCGCCGTACCGGAGCGGGGCCGGCGGATCAGGGCTGTCCGGCCTCCCGCTGCCGTTCCCGCGCGCCCTCGCGGGTACGGCCGGGCGCCACGACACGGCGCGGATTGCGGCGCAGGTACTCGCCCTCCAGTTCCGCCATGCGCTCGTTGTGCACACGCAGCGCGTCGTTCGAACCGTACAGAAGCGTGTCGTGCCGCGTGCGGTGGATCGTCTCCAGCTCCTTCATCAGTTGCTGGTCGTCCAGCTGACGGGGATCGACTCCGGTCATGGTGGTGTCCCGCTCGTCGTGTTCCTTCATGCGGTCCGGGTACCCGCCTGGCAAGCGTTACCCCGAACGGCCTCCGGGAGGGAGCCATGGATCTCGCCTTTCTCGACCCCCTGTACGAAACTCCGGGGCCCTGGGCCTCCGTCTACGTCGACCTCTCCCGGCACACGGAGAACACGGTCCACGAGCGGGAGCTGACGGCCGACGCGTTGGCCCGGCAGCTCGCGGACCAGGGCGCGGACGAGGACACCTGCCGGGCCGTGCGCGACGCCGTGCGCGGCCTGCGCCACGCGACCGATCCGCACGGACGGGCCCTGTTCGCCCGGGACGGGCGGGTCGTCCTGGATCCGCCGCTGGCCCGGCGTCCGGCGGGCGGCAGCACCGCCCACTGGGCACCCCTGCCGCACACCGCGCCGCTGCTGGAGCTGGCGGGCGAGGACCCGGTGTGCGTGGTGGCGTACATCGACCGGCGGGGCGCGGACTTCGAGCTGCGCAGCGCCGCGCTGGGCAGCCAGGACGCCGGCACGGTCGCCGGCCGGCAGTGGCCGCTGCACCGTACGGGCTCGGCCGAGTGGTCGGAACGGCACTTCCAGCTCCGGGTGGAGAACACCTGGGAGCGCAACGCGGCGGAGATCGCCGAGGCGCTCGCCGCGTGCCAGGAGGAGACCCGGGCCGATCTGCTGATCCTGGTCGGGGACGTCCGGGAGCGGCGGGCGGTGCACGAACGGCTGCCGAAGCGGCTGCGGGACCATGTGATGGAGACCGAGCACGGTGCCGCCAGCAGGCTGCTGGACGACGACGTGGAGCGCCTCCGCGCCGAGCATGTGCGGCGGCGGGTCGAGGACGACCTGGGCCGGTTCCTGGCCGCGCGGGAGCCCGGCCCCGACGGCCGCGCCAGGGCGGTGGAGGGCGTGCCCGCGGTCATCGAGGCCGCCCGTGAGCACCGTATCGACGAACTGCTGGTCCGCCTTGACGGTCCGGACGCCCACCGTGAGGTGTGGGTCGGCGAGGACCCGGACCAGCTGGCGGTACGGCGCACCGACCTGCAGGCCATCGGTGAACGGCAGGCGTGGCCGGCCCGCGCGGACGACGCCCTGCTGCGCGCCGCGGTGGCGACGGGCGCCCCGGCGATCTGCGTGACTTCGGCCGAGGCCGGCGACGCCCCGGTGGGCGGCGTGGGCGCACTGCTGCGCTGGAAGTGAGCCGCGGGGCCGGGACGGCCCCGCACCGGGGGTGTCCGGGGTGTCGGCCTGCCCCCGGACGCCCCCGTCTCCCGCTCATGGCCGGGGCCCGGGCCCTACCGGACCCGCTCCACCCGCCGCTCGTCCCACACCGGCTCCGGCGTCTCCCGTACGCGGCCGTCGGAGCCGAAGACGAGGAAGCGGTCGAAGGCGCGGGCGAACCAGCGGTCGTGGGTGACCGCGAGGACCGTTCCGTCGAAGGCCTCCAAACCCTCCTGGAGCGCCTCCGCGGACTCCAGGTCGAGGTTGTCCGTCGGCTCGTCCAGCAGCAGCGCGGTGACTCCCTGGAGCTCCAGGAGCAGGATCTGGAAGCGGGCCTGCTGGCCGCCCGAGAGCCGGTCGAAGGCCTGCTCGGCCTGGCCGGTCAGCTCGTAGCGGCGCAGCCGTGACATGGCGGCGCCCCGGTCCTGGGCGTGTTCGGTCCACAGGATGTCGAGCAGGGTGCGGCCCTCCAGCTCGGGGTGGGCGTGGGTCTGGGCGAAGTGCCCGGGCACCACGCGCGCCCCGAGCTTCCACTGTCCGGTGTGGGACACGTCCTCGCCCGCGAGCAGGCGCAGGAAGTGCGACTTGCCGGAGCCGTTGGAGCCGAGCACGGCGACGCGCTCGCCGTAGAAGACCTCCAGGTCGAAGGGTTTCATCAGGCCGGTGAGCTCCAGCCCCGCGCAGGTCACCGCCCGGACGCCGGTGCGGCCGCCCTTGAGCCGCATCGTGATGTCCTGCTCGCGGGGCGGCTCCGGCGGCGGCCCGGCCTCCTCGAACTTGCGCAGCCGGGTCTGCGCGGCCTGGTAGCGGGACGCCATCTCGTGGCTGACCGCCGCCGCCTGCCGCAGGTTCAGCACCAGCTTCTTCAGCTGGGCGTGCTTCTCGTCCCAGCGGCGGCGCAGCTCCTCGAAGCGGGCGAAGCGTTCCCGGCGCGCCTCGTGGTAGGTGGCGAACCCGCCGCCGTGCACCCACGCGTCCGCGCCCGCCGGGCCCGGCTCCACGCTCACGATCCGCTCGGCGGCGCGGGCCAGCAGCTCCCGGTCGTGGGAGACGAACAGCACGGTCTTGCGGGTCTCCGCGAGCCGCTCCTCCAGCCAGCGCTTGCCGGGGACGTCGAGGTAGTTGTCGGGCTCGTCGAGGAGCAGCACCTCGTCGGTGCCGCGCAGCAGGGCCTCCAGCACGAGCCGCTTCTGCTCGCCGCCGGAGAGCGTGCGCACCTGCCGCCACTGCGCCTTCTCGTACGGCACCCCGAGCGCGGCCGTGGTGCACATGTCCCACAGCGTCTCGGCCTCGTAGCCGCGCGCCTCCGCCCAGTCGGCGAGGGCCTGCGCGTACCGCATCTGGGCCGCCTCGTCGTCCACGGTCATGACGGCGTGCTCGGCGGCGTCGACGGCACGGGCCGCCTCCCGGATGCGGGGCGGCGCCACGGACACGAGCAGGTCCCGTACGGTCGTCTCGTCCCGTACGGAGCCCACGAACTGCCGCATCACGCCGAGCCCGCCGCTGACGGTGACGGTCCCGCCGTGCGGTTTCAGCTCGCCCGAGAGCAGCCGGAGGAGGGTGGTCTTCCCGGCGCCGTTGGGCCCGACGAGGGCGACGACGCTGCCCTCCCCCACCCGGAAGGACACATCGCCGAGCAGCGTCCTCCCGTCGGGGAGGTGGTACTCGAGGTGCGCGGCTTCCAGATGTCCCATGGTCAGGCATTGTCCGGGCGGCCGGGACGGTCCCGCAAACCGTTTTGCGGGGCCGCGCCGGCCGGTACGGAACGCGCCCTTCCGCGACCCGGCCCGGCCCGGCTCCCCGCGGCCCGGCCCGGCCGGGCCCCTGGCAGGAACCGGCCACCCCGGGGTACCTGTCATCCATGACCGCAGACGTCGATCTCACCATGCGCCCGCCGGGCCACCACGTCCTCCGGGACCGTTTCCTCTCCCTGGACTGCCGCCTGTTCGAGGCGGTGGCGACGCGCCACTGGCCGGGCGGCGATCACGTACTGCCCCGGCTGAGCCACGCCGCGAACCACGGCAAGCTCTGGTTCGCCGTGGCGGCCGGCCTCGCCGCGACCCGCAGCCCGCGGGCCCGCCGGGCCGCCGTCCGGGGTCTGGCCTCGCTCACGCTGGCCTCGGCCACCATCAACACCCTGGGCAAGCGCACGGTGCGCCGGCCGCGTCCGGTGCTGGACCCGGTTCCGCTGGTGCGGCAGCTCAAGCGGCAGCCGATCACCACCTCGTTCCCGTCGGGACACTCGGCGTCGGCGGCGGCCTTCGCGGCAGGGGTCGCCCTGGAGTCCCGCACCCTGGGCGCCGCGGTCGCGCCGGCGGCCGCCGCGGTCGCGCTCTCCCGGGTGTACACGGGCGTGCACTATCCGAGCGACGTCCTCGTGGGCGCCGCCCTCGGTGTGGGCGCCGCCTATGCCGTACGCGGCATGGTGCCCACCCGCGACCAGCTCCCGCCGCCCGGGCGGCCGTACGCCGAGGCGCCCGCGCTGCCCGACGGCGACGGCCTGGTCGTGGTGGCCAACCGGGCCGCGGGCACCGCCGACCGCGTCCGCGCCCTGCAGGAGGCCCTGCCCCGCGCCGAGACCGTGGAGTGCGAGCCGCAGGACATCCGCGAGGAGCTGGAGAAGGCGGCCGCCCGCGCGCGGGTCCTCGGCGTGTGCGGCGGCGACGGCACGGTGAACGCGGCGGCCGGCACGGCCCTGCGCCACGGCCTGCCCCTCGCCGTCCTCCCCGGCGGCACGCTCAACCACTTCGCGCACGACCTCGGCATCGAGGACGCGCGGGACCTCGGCCGCGCCGTACGGGAGGGCGAGGCCGTCCGGGTGGACGTGGGGCGCTTCTCCTCGGGGAGCTCCCCGGAGGAGGGAGTGGAGGGAGCGAAGGGGGAGGAAGCCAAGGAGGGCATCTTCCTCAACACGTGCAGCCTCGGCGTCTACCCGGAGCTGGTGCGTGAGCGGGAGCGCTGGGCGGAGCGGATCGGCGGCTGGCCGGCCGGTGTGCTCGGCGCGCTGCGCGTCCTGCGCGCGGACCGGCATCCCCTGCACGCCCGGTTCCAGGACCGGCCCCATCCGCTGTGGCTGCTGTTCGCCGGCAACGGCGCGTACCACCGCATGGGTCTCGCCCCGGGCCGCCGTTTCGACCTCGCGGACGGGCTGCTCGATGTGCGCGTGGTGCACGGCGGCCGCCGCCCGGCGCTGCGGCTGCTGGCGGCGGCGCTGGCCGGCCCGCTGACCCGCTCCCCCGCCCATGCCGCGGTCCGCGTGCCGCGGCTGCACGTGGACGGCGTCGCTCCGGGGACCCTCCTCGCGTACGACGGCGAGGTCACGGAGGTCGGGGGCGAGCTGACGCTGTGCAAGCTGCCCGAGGCACTGACGGTGTACCGCCCGCAGTCCCCGCGCTGACCGCGCCGATCCCGGTCTGGTCTGGTCCACATTCTGATACCCGGGTCTCATTATTCGGCATGAGCGCGTACGGTTCCTTCAGTGCCTCGCGCGGCGTTCCACTGCGCGGGGCTCCGTACACGAGGAGGGGATCGGTCATGTCGGAGGCACGGGAGACCGCCGTCTACACGCACGGGCACCACGAGTCGGTGCTGCGCTCGCACACCTGGCGGACGGCCGCCAACTCGGCGGCCTACCTCGTCGGTTCGCTCAAGCCCCACATGAGGATCCTGGACATCGGCTGCGGGCCGGGCACCATCACCGCGGACCTGGCCGAACTGGTCCCGGACGGGCACGTCACCGGCATCGACCGCGCCCCGGGCGTCCTGGAGCAGGCCCGGTCCGCGGCCGCGGCACGGGGCCTGGACAACATCGAGTTCGCGGTCGCGGACGTGCACGCGCTGCCGTACCCGGACGACACGTTCTGCGTGGTCCACGCCCACCAGGTGCTGCAGCACGTGGGCGACCCGGTGGCGGCGCTGCGCGAGATGGCCCGGGTGACCAAGCCGGGCGGGTTCGTGGCGGCCCGTGACTCGGACTACGAGGCGATGACGTGGTTCCCCCACACGCCGGGCCTGGACGGCTGGCTGGACCTGTACCGGCGGGTCGCCCGCGCCAACGGCGGCGAGCCGGACGCGGGGCGCCGGCTGCGCTCCTGGGCGCTGGCTGCCGGGCTCACCGACATCACGGCCACGTCCGGCACCTGGACCTTCGCCACCGCCGAGGAGCGGGCCTGGTGGAGCGGACTGTGGGCGGACCGGACACTGGCGTCCGCGTACGCGGAGCGCGCCACCGGGGGCGGTCACGCGACTCCGGAGGAACTGCGGGCGGTGTCCGGGGCGTGGCGGGAGTGGGGGGAGCAGGAGGACGGCTGGTTCTCCGTACTGCACGGGGAGATCCTGTGCCGCAAATGAAACGGCGATGAAATAGCCGGGTGATGCCTGATTCAAGGTTTTCGGGTCACACGTAGAGCAGGAGGTGTCATCATGGTTCCCCTTTTGCTCGTACTGCTTCTGGCCGTGATTCTGTTCGGCGCCGGATTCGCATTGAAGGCGCTCTGGTGGATCGCCGCGATCGTCCTCGTGGTCTGGCTGCTCGGATTCCTGATGCGGAGCACGAGCGCATCGGGGACACGGGGTCGCTGGTACCGCTGGTAACCGGCGACATGGCCGATGGGCCCCGCCCTGACGGCAACAGGGCGGGGCCCATCGCTTTGCGACAGCGGTCGTCAGTCCCGGGGCAGCAACGGCCCCAGCGGCCCGAGGTCCAGGTTCAGGTCCTCGGGCCGCAGTCCGTAGCGCTCTCGCAGCTCGGTCATGCGGTCGTCGAGCAGCATCAGGGTGAGGCCGATCCGCTCCTCCTGGTCCTCGGTCAGGCCACCCGTCTCGAAGCGGCGCACCGCCTGGCGCTCCATGAGCTGGCGCAGCAGCTCGACGACGGTCAGCACGAGCTTGACGAGGTCGCGCTCCACCGTGTCGGGTTCGAACTCCAGCCGGTTCCCGCCGTCGGTCCTGGGGCCGGTCACGGGGCCTCCTCCCACGGCGGGGGAACGTTCTCGTTCACCGAGCTGATCAGCGCGTTCAGGTCGATACGGACCAGGTCGACGTCCGCGATGCGCAGGGTGAGGTCGCCGGTGATGACGACACCGCCCGCGAGCAGCCGGTCGAGCAGATCGACGAGGGCGACCTCACGCCGCTCCACGACCGTCACGCCGGTCCCTCCCCGCCGGACTCTCCGGACTCCCCGGTGAAGGAATAGGGCGCCCACGGGCCGGTGAGTTCGACCCGAAGCCCGGGAGTGTCGTCCTTAGCGTCTTTCGTACCGTCCACGAGTTCCACGAATTCCTCCGATTCCCCGCGCGGCACCAGATAGGCGGCGTTCATCACGTTCCGGCCGGCGGCACCGGAGAGCGCGGAATCCTGCGGTGCGTGCAGCCGGAAATCCTCGGCACGGCCGGAGAGCGCTTCGTGCAGCCCTTGCGCGAACGTCTCGGCGTTCTGCCACATCTCGTCGCGCGACCGCGTCCGCATACGTCGCTGCCGCAGATACTCCCGGCCCGACACGGCCTTCGCGGACGGCTTCTCCGGTACGGCGGTCCCGGCGTCGAGATACACCTTGACGCCCCACTCGACCCTCCCCTCCAGCCGGTCGAGGGTGCGCCGGAAACCGTCCTCACGCGCCTCGATCATCGTCCGTACGCCGCTGTCGTCCCGGAAGACGGTGCCCAGCCGGAGCGGCAGCGGCGTGGTGACGGTGGTCAGCGCGTCGATCACGCCCTGGTGGGCGCGGGCGGTCGCGCTCAGCCAGTCCAGATCCTCCAAATGGGCCCGGAGCGGCTCCTCCGCGAAGTCGCACTCGGGCACCTCGCTGAGCACGGCGATCAGCCCGTGATGGGACAGGAGCTTCGGCGGCACGCCCGCCACGCCCGTCAGCTGCGACTGGAGCGCGGCGTCGAAGGGACGGCAGACGGCGTAGACATAGCGCAGACCGGTCGTCATGACGGCTCCTCACTGACGCGGCCACGCTCCAGGGAGGGATCCTCCTGGCCGCGGCCGCGCTCCAACTCGGCGAGGTGCGCGCGCAGCTCGGCGTTCTCGCGGGCGAGTTCGTCGCGGTGCGCGCGCGAGGACAGGGCGGGATCGGTCTCCCACCAGTCGATGCCCATCTCCTTCGCCTTGTCGACGGAGGCGACGATCAGGCGGAGCTTGATGGTGAGCAGCTCGATGTCGAGCAGGTTGATGCGGATGTCCCCCGCGATCACGAGCCCCTTGTCGAGGACGCGCTCGAGGATGTCGGCGAGGTTGGCGCCGCTGCTCTGGCCGTACGGCTCCGGGACTCTGCCCCCGCTCGGGAACGTCATCGCCGGTCCCCGGCTACGGCGGCACGGTCCCCGTCCTCTTCCTCTTCCTCGTCCTCATACTCGTCGTACTGGTCCTCGTCCTCGTCCTCGTACTCGCCCTCGTACTCGTCCTCCGGAGCGTCCGGGGCGTCCTCGGGGTCCTTCCCGGAAGCCCGCTCCGGCTCCTCGTACTCCTGCTCGGGTTCCTCGTAGGACTCCTCGGGCTCCTCGGAGTCCTCGGGTTCCTCGTACTCCTGGTCCCCGTACTCGCCGGACTCCTCGCCCTCCTCGTACTCACCCTCCTCCGCGGGCCCCTCGTACGCGTCGGACGCCTCGGACTCCTCGGACCGCTCTTCCCCGGTCTCCTCCGTCTCCTCGGGCTCCTCGGGCTCCTCGGGCTCCTCGGGCTCCCCGGACTCCGCCCGCTGTTCCTCGGCGACGGCGTCCTCGTGGGTGCGGACGACCTCGCCGTCGCGGATCTCACCGCGCCAGCCGTCCTCCGCCTCACCGCGCAGCATGATGAAACGGGCGAAGTTCTTCAGGTCCAGACGGGTTCGGCGGCCCTGGGCGCGCCAGATGTTGCCGGTCTTCTCGAACAGGCCCTTCGGGTAGTACTCGATGACCAGGATCACGCGCGTGAGGTTCTCGGCGAGCTCGTGGAAGGAGACCACGCCCTTCGTGGTGCCCTTCGCGCCCTCCGAGGTCCACACGATCCGGTCGTCCGGCGCCTGCTCGGTGGTGTGCGCCTTCCAGCTGCGGCTGGACCAGAAGATCTTCATCTGCCAGTCGGAGTGCGTGTCGTCTGCGCGGCTCGCGCTCTTCACGCCCTTGGCGAAGGTGCTGAAGGTCTGGTACTGGGTCCACTGGTCGTACGCGGTGCGCACGGACACGCCGACGTCGATGGACTCGATGATGACGGTGGGCTTCTGGCCCGCACCGCCCTTGCGCTTGCCCTTGCCGCCGCCGAGGTTCTTCAGCGCGCCCACCACGTTGTCCTTGGCGCGCGAGGCGCCGATCTCCACGGCGCTGCGCAGGGGGCCCTTGCCCTCGGCGAGCTTGCGGCCGCCCTCGAGCGCGAGCTTGGCGAAGCCCGGGCTGTTGCCCTCGGCGATGTCGTTCAGCTTGCCGGTCGTCTCGCCGAGCTTCCGGCCGACGCCGGCCAGCAGGCGCTGTGCCTGGACGGCGAGGTACTCCTGCACCTCCGCCTTCAGGCGGTCGGCCGCCTCACTGCCGGCCAGACCGGACAGACCGGCCGGCGGACTGTCCTTGGCCTGGTCCGCGGCCCCGCCCAGCCCGGAACGGAGGGTCTCGGTCATCGGTCACCGCCTCCCTTCGGGGACCGGGCGGTGCGGACACCGCGAGCGGTCTCCCCGGCCACGGCCGTCTTCTTCGCCGCCGTCTTCTTGGCGGGGACCTTCTTCGCGGCGGCCTTCTTGGCGGGGGCCTTGGCGGGGGCCTTCTTGGCCGTCTTCTTCACGGCGGCCGCCTTCTTCGCGGGGGCCTCGCCGGCCTCCGCCGCCTTCCTGGCCGCGCCCCGTCCGGCGGACGGCTTCCCGGACGCGGCCTTCTTCGCCGGCGCCCTGGCGGCGCGGGGCCGCCGCTCCGGCTCCTCCTCCGGTTCCTCGTCCGGCTCCTCCTCGCGGTCGTCGCGGTCGTCGCGGACCTCACGGTCGTCGTACGCGTCGTCCTCGTACCGCTCGTCGTCCTCGTCCTGCTCGTCCTCGTACCGCTCGTCCTTCTCGCCACCGCGGCCCGGAACGTTCCCTGTCACTCCGGCGAGCTGGTCGCGCACCTGGGCGGTCCTGCCGTGCAGCCGGTCGGCCAGCCCTTCGATCTGCCGCTCGACCAGCGCTCCGGAGGCCGCCTTGCCGACACCGCGCAGGTCCTCGCGGAGCTGGTCCCCGATCTCCTTGAACTGCGGGTTGTTCTGCAGTTGCTGGGAGACCAGGTCCGCGATCCCCCGCGGGCTCAGGTTCATCCGCTTGCCCGCCACCATGGTGCCGACGGCGAACGCCAGCTTCATCTTCTTGGTCCGCCCGAGCAGATATCCGGCCCCGACGGCCAGGCCCAGTCCCAGTCGATTCATCCTGTCGTCCCGTTGCCCGTTCCCGCGCCCCTGCGCGCGCTCTCCTCCAGCCGGTCCAGGAGCACGTCCTCCTGCCGGTCGAACTCCTCCTCGCTGATCTCGCCCGCCTCGAGCAGCTGCTCGAGGCGGGCGAGCTCGGCCCGGACGGCGGCCGGGTCGTAGTACTGGCGCTCGGCCTCGGCGAGTACCTGCCGTACCGCCCAGAGGCTGCCGCGCACGGGTGCGAACGGCAGCAGCAGCACCTCACCGATCAGTCCCATGCCATCCGTCCTCACCCGTGCCCGCGATCCGGGCCCGTACGGTCGTCGCCGTCACTGACACGTTCCGCCGTCGCTCACGTTCCGCCGTCGCTCACGCCCTCGCCTCCGCCGGCTCGGACGGTGCCGGCTCGACGAAGCTGTAGGGCGGCAGCGGCCCGTTGACCCGCACGTCCAGGTGCGGATTGCCCTCGCGGACCCGTTCGACGGCGGCGAGGAACTCCTCCGCCTTCTCCCGGTCCACGAGGAACGACAGGTTGGCGAGCCAGCCGGTGGACTCGGGGCCCACGCTCTCGGCCGCGGCGGCCGTCTCCAGCGCCTGCCGCAGCACCGCCGCGTCCTCGCCCTCCCGGGCCTGCACCGCGCCCGCCACCATCTCGCCGAGCCGCAGCTTGTCCTCGTAACTCCCGCCGCCCGCCTGCCGGTTGGACTCGACGAGGGCGCGCAGCTCCGGGTTGTCGGACATCACGCGGTGCAGCACGGCCTCCTGGTCGTGGCTGGCCTTGACGTTGTACTCGACCTTGCCGTCCAGGGCCTGGAGCCGCTCCAGGTAGTGCTCGGCACGTTCGGCGAGCACACCGGTGACGGCCGCGTCGTCCGGGGCCACGCTGCCGAACCGCATGGGCAGCACGGCGCCGCCGGCGCCCGCCTCGCTCAGCACGTTCTGGTGGGCGAGCAGGTCCTTGCGCTTGGGGCGCAGGTCCTCGGGTGCGTCGCTCACGATGGCGGCCAGCTCGCCCTCCTGAAGGACGCGCACGGGCCGGGCCGGGGTGCCGACGCCGCCCATGTCCTTGGGGAGCGCGGGGTGCGAACGCGCCGCGATGCCGTAGACGTACGTGGTCACTCCTCGTCCTCCCTCTTGCGCGCGGTGGCCTTGCGGGCACGCGGCCGCGACTCGGACTGCCCCTCGCCGCGGGCCTGCTGGAAGGCGTCCGAGATCGTCTGGGCGGCACCGGACAGGGCACCCTTGGACTTGCCGCGCGCACCCGACTCGGTGATCTCGCCGACGATGTCGGGCAGCCCGGGGCTCTTGCGCGGCCCGGACTCCAGGTCGAGGCGGTTGCACGCCTCGGCGAAACGCAGATACGTGTCGACGCTCGCGACGACGACACGGACGTCGATCTTCAGAATCTCAATGCCGACGAGGGAGACCCGTACGAAGGCGTCGATGACAAGCCCTCGGTCGAGGACGAGCTCCAGGACGTCGTACAGGCCGCTGCTGCCGCCTCCTCCGCCGGTCTGCTGTGCAGGAACCACGGTCATGCCGGCCGGTCCTCCTTGTCTGTGATGGACGGTGCGGGACGGCGGCCTACCGGCCGCCGGGCCTATGTGCGTCGGCCCTCCCGCGTTCGTAACGGCGGACGCGCCGGTAGCCGGTGAGCTCGCCGTTCGGGTCGAGTTCGACCAGATAGCTCGCCATCAGGCTCATCGTGTCGGGGACCCGGGCCAGTTCCAGGACCTCGACCTCCAACGCCCAGCCGTCCTCGGTCTGTTCGAAGGACGACACGGACTCGGGCACCATGCCGGTCAGCTCCGTGAGCTGGGAGCGCGCGTGGCGCAGCACCTCCATCGGGCTGAGCCGGGCGTCCGCCGCCCTCCGTGTGTCCTCCGATGTGCTGTTGCCCTTGCGGGACTCGGGTGAGTTGCGTGTCTTCGGTGAATTCGATGCATTCGATGTGTTCGACATGGCCACCTCGAACACCGGGTGCTCACAAGTGGGTTGACCAAACCTGCGGGCAAGCGTGTACCGGCCACGCGGTGCGCGGCGCACCGCGTGGCCGGTTTCCCCGGCGCCGGTTCTAGGCGCGCAGCGCGTTCAGGCGCCGTCGCGCGGGGCCGAGTGCGCGGCCCCGGTTCGCCAGCCCTGCCCAGGGGTCGGTCCGCGCCTGGTCGACGGCGTCGGCGACGGTCCAGCGACGGGCGCCGAGCGCCGGGTCGTCCAGCTGCTCCCAGGTGAACGGGGTGGCGACGGGCGCGCCCGGCCGGGCGCGCACGGTGTAGGGGGCGACGGCGGTCTGCGCGTAGGCGTTGCGCTGGACGTCGAGGTAGAGCCGGTCGCCCCGGTCCTTCTTGCGGGCGGCGGTGGTGAGCCGGTCGGGACGCCGTGCGGCGAGCACCTCGGCGACGTCCTTGGCGAACGCCCGCACACCGTCGAAGTCGTCGTCGCCCCTGAGCGGGACCACGACGTGCACCCCGCGCGAGCCCGTCGTCATCGGCCCGGACGGCAGTTCCAGCTCACCGAGCAGTTCGCCGAGGTCGTGGGCGGCCTGCCGGACCTGCTCGAAGTCGTCCGCGCCCGGGTCGAGGTCGAACACCAGCCGGTCGGGGACATCGGGCCGGGCGGCCCGGGAGAGCCAGCGGTGCAGGGTGATGCAGGCCTGGTCGGCGAGGTACACGAGGGTGGCCGTGTCCTCGCACACGACGTGGCGGACGGTGCCGCCCTCCTTGGTCATCTCCACCCGCCGGATCCAGTCCGGGTAGTGCTCGGAGGCGTTCTTCTGCATGAACCGGGGCCCGTCGGTCCCGTCCGGGTGCCGCTCCAGCATCAGGGGCCGTCCCCGCAGCTGGGGCAGCAGATACGGGGCGACGGCACGGTAGTACGCGACGAGGTCCGCCTTGGTGTACTCCTTGTGCTCCTCGCCATGTCCGCCGCCGGGGAAGAGCACCTTGTCCGGCCGGTGGAGCTCCACGGTGCGCCGGCCGGCCCGCACCGTACGCGCGCTGGGCATCCTCAACTCCCTTCACTGACAGCAGACTTGGTGACGGGCGGGCTCAGGGGACCACCGCCTGCTCCACCAGCAGCCGGGCCGCCGCCGCGATCGACTCGGCGTCGATGCCCGCGGCGTGCAGCTGCTCCTCGGGCGTGGCCGAGCCCGGCATCGTCCGCACGGCCAGGCGCACCAGGCGCGGTACGGGGCGCCCGTCGGCGAAGGCGTCGAGGACCGCGTCGCCGAGGCCGCCCTCCTCCCGGTGGTCCTCGACCGTGATCAGGCAGCCGGTCTGCTCGGCGGCCTCGCGCAGGGTGGCGCGGTCGATGGGCTTGACCGAGTACAGGTCGATCACCCGGACCCGGATGCCCTCGCGGTCGAGCGCGTCGGCGGCGGCGAGGACCTCGGGGACGGTGACACCGGCGGCGACCAGCGTCAGCCGGTCCCGCCCGGAGGAGCGCAGCACCTTGCTGCCGCCGATCGGGAACTCCTCGTCGGGACCGTAGATCACCGGGGTCTTGCCGCGCGAGGTGCGCAGATAGCGGATGCCCTCGTGGTCGGCCATGGCGGCGACGAGCTTGGCCGTCTGGCCCGCGTCGCACGGGTACAGCACGGTGGAGCCGTGCACCGAGCGGAACATCGCGAGGTCCTCCAGGCCCATCTGCGAGGGCCCGTCCTGGCCGATGGCGACGCCCGCGTGCGAGCCGACCAGGTTGATGCCCGCTCCGCTGACGGCGGCCATGCGCACGAAGTCGTGGGCGCGGGTGAGGAACGCGGCGAACGTGGACGCGTACGGCACCCAGCCGCGCGCCGCGAGCCCGACCGCGTTCGCGACCATCTGCTGCTCGGCGATGTAGCACTCGAAGAACCGCTCGGGGTGTTCCTTGGCGAAGTACTCGGCGCGGGTGGAGTCACTGACCTCGCCGTCGAGGGCGACGATGTCGCCGCGTCCGCTGCCGAGGGCGGCGAGGGCCTGGCCGTAGGCGTCGCGTGTGGCGACCTCGTCGCCGGTCTGGAAGGGCGGGAGCTGAAGATGACCGGCGCGGGCGGCGTGCATCACGCGCGCGGCGGGCGGTTTGCGCACCTCGACGCGCAGGTCGCGGATGCCGCCCAGCTCCTCGATCGCCTCGTCGGCGTCCTTGACCGGCTTGCCGTGCAGGCCCTCCCGGTCCTCGGTGGCCGCGACGCCCTTGCCCTTGAGGGTGCGGGCGAGGATCACGGTGGGCTGGCCGAGGGTCGAGGCGGCCTCGCCGTACGCGCGGTCGACGGCGTCCACGTCATGGCCGTCGATCTCCACGGTGTGCCAGCCGAAGGCCGCGAACCGGCGGGCGTACGCGTCCAGGTCGTGCCCGTGCCGGGTCGGGCCGCGCTGGCCGAGCCGGTTGACGTCGACGATCGCGGTGAGGTTGTCGAGGTGCTCGAACGAGGCATGCTCGGCCGCCTCCCAGATGGAGCCCTCCGCGAGTTCGCTGTCGCCGCACAGCACCCACACGCGGTAGCCGGTACGGTCCAGCCGCTTGCCGGCCAGCGCCATGCCGACGCCGACGGGCAGCCCCTGGCCGAGCGAGCCGGTGGCGGTCTCCACCCACGGCAGCCGCCGCGGGGTGGGGTGCCCTTCGAGGCGGCTGCCGAGCTTGCGGAAGGTCAGCAGCTCGTCGTCGTCGATCGCGCCGACCGCCTTGTACGCGGCGTACAGCAGCGGTGAGGCATGGCCCTTGGAGAGCACGAACCGGTCGTTGCCGGGGTGGTCGGGGCGCTCGAAGTCGTAGCGGAAGTGCCGGGCGAGCAGGACGGCCATCAGCTCGGCGGCCGACATGGAGGAGGTGGGGTGCCCGGAGCCCGCCGCCGCGGCGGCGCGGACGCTGTCGACGCGCAACTGCTGGGCGAGTTCGGACAGCTGGTGGTCGGTCACGGTGACGTCGTTCCTTCCCTCGTCGCTCATGCGCCCTCCTTGCCGTCCGGCCGCCGGGACACGTCCGGGCCGTCGTCCGTGATCTTGACCGGTCCCGGTTTGTCCCCGGCGTCGGGCGCACCCGGCTGGTCCGCGGTCCGCGCGGGGCCCCCGGACATCTCCGCCGGTCCGGGCTTGGCGGGCTCCTGCTGCGCCTGCTGCGCTCCTCCAGTGCCCTCGTCCTGCGGCTTGCCATCGGCCTTGGCCCGCGGTTTCTCCGGGCCGCCCGGCACCCGCGCCACCTCGGGCGAGGCGGTGTCCAGCGGCACCGACCAGGACCGTACGAGCCCCAGCTGCACGGCCTGTCGCGGCAGTACGGCGTCCAGAACCCAGTCGGCGGCCACCCGGATGCGGTTGCCGGGCATCGCGGCGAGGTGGTAGCCGCGGGTGACCGCGCCGGCCAACGGACCGGACAGATGCACGCCCAGCGGGTTGGCTGCGGCCTTCACCCCGCCCAGGTCGACGACGAAGCCCAGGTCCTTGTGGCGGTAGGGGCGCCGGGTGCCGACGCCGAGCGAGGCGGCCACGTTGTGCCCGGCCACCTTGCCCTGCCGCCAGGCGTGCTGGGCCGTCATCGGGTGGTACTTGCCGGGGTTCTCCAGGTCGGGCACGGCGGCCGCGTCACCGGCGGCGTACACGTCGGGGTGGCCGGGCACCTGGAGCGAGGGCTCGACGAGCAGCCGGCCGCGCTCCATCGGCAGCCCGAGGGAGGCGGCGAGCGGGTCGGGCCGGACGCCGACGCACCACACCACCGTGCGGGTGTCGACGAACTCGCCGTCGGTCAGCAGCACTCCGGTGCGCGTCGCCTCCTTCACGGAGACGCCCATCCGCACCTCGACGCCCCGCTGCCGCAGCACCTGGTCCGAGGTGCGCGACAGCCGCTCGTCCAGCTCCGGCAGCACCCGGTCGGCGATGTCCAGCAGGATCCAGCGGGGGCGGATGTCCTTCGTCAACGGGTGCTGGCGCACCAGTTCGTCGGTGAACAGCTGCCCCTGGGCCGCGACCTCGGTACCGGTGTACCCGGCGCCGACCACCACGAAGGTGCAGCGCGCAGCGCAGGTCTTGGGGTCGTCGTCGGTGGCCGCGAGCTCGATCTGGCGGATGATGTGGTCGCGCTGGTACAGCGCCTCGGGCAGCCCGCGGAAGCCGTGCGCGTGCTCGGCGACGCCCGGAATGGGCAGCAGCTTGTTGACGCTGCCCGCGGCCAGCACCAGCCGGTCGTACGGGAGCGTGCCGACCTCGCCCTCCGGGCCCGTGTACTGCACGGTCCGCCCCTCGAGGTCGATGCTGTCGGCCTCGCCGAGCACCAGGCGGACGTGACTGAGGGTGCCGGTGAGCGAGATGGTGACACGGCGCGGTTCCAGGATGCCGGCGGCGACCTGGGGCAGCAGGGGCAGATAGAGGAAGTGGTCGGTCGGGTTGAGCACGGTGACGTCGGCCTTGCCGCGGCTCAGCCGCGACAGGGTGCGGGCCGTCTGGTAGCCGGCGAAGCCGGCTCCGACGATGACGATGCGGGGTCGACTCACGGTTCGCCTCCGGCAGTGGTCGCGTACGGGTCTCGGTCATGGGTCCGCGTACGGGGCGCCACTGAAGCGACCGTACGCACACGTGTCCCGCGTACGGCACACGTACGGGTCTTCCGCGTCCCCCTGGCCGGGGCGCCCAAACGCATGGTTTCCCGGCGTTTCGCGCTCGCGGGGCGGGGTTACCCGGGACGGCGACCGGTCCGGTCGCATGTCGCGGAGGTGCTCCCAATGCCCGAGTACGGCTACTTCCTGGCGACGGAGGAATGGGGGCCGGCGGATCTGATCGAACAGGCGCGGATGGCCGAGCAGGCCGGTTTCCAGTGTCTGTGGATCTCCGACCACTACCATCCGTGGAACCGCCACCAGGGCCAGAGCCCGTTCGTGTGGTCGGTGATCGGCGCTCTCTCGGAGGCCGTGTCGCTGCCCGTCGAGACGGCGGTGACCTGCCCGACCGTACGCATTCATCCGGCGGTGCTGGCGCAGGCCGCGGCGACGAGCGCGGTGCTGACGGGCGGCCGCTTCCGGCTCGGCGTCGGCACGGGCGAGGCACTGAACGAGCACATCCTCGGCGGGCCCTGGCCGCCGTCGTACGTCCGCCTGGAGATGCTGGAAGAAGCCATCCAGGTGATGCGGCGCCTGTTCACCGGGGAGACGGTCAACCACCGCGGCACCCACTACACGGTGGACAACGCCCGCCTCTACACCGTCCCGGACGAGTCCGTCCCGATCGACATCTCCGGCTTCGGCCCCAAGGCGACGGCGCTCGCGGCGCGCATCGGGGACGGCTACATCACGATGGCGCCCGACGAGGCGCTGGTGACCCAGTACCGCAAGGGCGGCGGGGGCGCCAAGCTCGTGAGCGGCGGCACCAAGGTGTGCTACGGCACGGACCGCGACGAGGCCGTCCGCACGGTGCGCCGGCTCTGGTACAACGAGCTGCTCCCCGGCGAGCTGGGACAGGTGCTGCCCATGCCCCGCCACTTCGAGCAGGTGGCACCGCTCGTCACCGAGGAGATGGTGCGCGAGGACATGGTGTGCGGAGACGACGCCGACGAGCACGTCACGGCCCTCGGCGCCTTCGCCGAGGCGGGCTTCGACCGGGTGTACGTCAACCAGATCGGCCCCGACCAGCGCGGCTTCTTCGACTTCTACCGGACGAAGGTGCTGCCGCAGTTGCAGCGGGGTGAGCTCTGATGCCGGTGCGGCCCGTCGTCCGCGGCGGCTCGTCACCACGACACCGGGAATGCCGCGCGTGGGGTGCGCTGTGAAGCTGCAGCGCCCGGCGGTCTCCGTCTACACGGTGCCGACCGACGCGCCCGAGGCGGACGGCACCCTGTCCTGGGACACCACGACCATCGTCGTCGCCGAGGTCACGGCCGGCCCCAGCACCGGCACGGGCTGGACGTACGGCCCCGCCGCGATCGCGGAGGTGCTGGACGAGCAGCTCGGCCCGGTCGTCACGGGCCTGGACGCGTTCGACATCCCGGCGGCGCACGACGCGATGTGCCGGGCGATGCGGGACACGGGCCGCGCCGGGCTGGTGTCCCGCGCGATCTCGGCGGTCGACCTCGCGTTATGGGACCTGAAGGCCCGGCTCCTCGAGGTGCCGCTGGCCCGGCTGCTGGGCCTGGCCCGGGAGACGGTCCCGGTCTACGGCAGCGGCGGATTCACGACCTACCACGACACCCATCTCGCCGCACAGCTGGGCGGCTGGGTGCACGGACAGGGCATCCCGCGCGTCAAGATCAAGATCGGGGAGGACTGGGGCCGGGCGGTCTCCCGTGACCTCTCCCGGGTCCGCTCCGCCCGCCAGGTCATCGGCGCGCGGGCCGAGCTGTACGTCGACGCGAACGGCGCCTACAACCGCAAGCAGGCGGTCCGCGTGGGCCGGGTGCTGTCCGACCACGGCGTGGGCCTGTTCGAGGAGCCGGTGTCGTCGGACGACCTGACGGGTCTGCGGATGGCCCGCGACGCCCTGGTGTGCGACGTGGCGGCGGGCGAGTACGGCTACGACCTGCCGTACTTCGCCCGGATGACCGCGGCCGGCGCGGTCGACTGCCTCCAGGTGGACGCCACCCGGTGCGGCGGCCTCACCGAGTTCCTGCGCGCGGCGGCCCTGGCCCAGGCGCACGGGCTGGAGATCTCGGCCCACTGCGCCCCGCACGCACACGCCGCCGTGGCCGCCTCGGTGCCCAACCTCCGGCACATCGAGTGGTTCCACGACCATGTACGGATCGAGTCGATGTTCTTCGACGGCGCGCTGGACCCGACGGGCGGTGCCGTCCGCCCCACGGCGGGCGTGGGCCATGGCCTGACGCTGCGTACGGAGGACATCAAGGACTACCGGACGGGCTGACTCACGGTTCCCTGAAGTGCGGTGCCTCGGGGTCGGCCGGACCCGGGGGCGGCGTCGTCCCCGTGCCGGGGGCGCCGGGAACAGGGCCGCCGTCCTTGCCCGGCGCTCCGGTCAGGCGTCCCGCCGTACCGGAGACATCGGGCGCGACGCGCGGCTTCGGCGGAACGGCCGGGCCCCGGCCGTCGGAGGGCGTCCCGGGGACCGGAACCCCACCGGCGCCCGGACCACCCGCCGCGGGACGGGCCGCGGCCGGCCGTGCCGCGCTGCGCAGCGCGTACGCGACGGCGCCGAGCACGGCCCCCGTGATCAGCGCGGCGGCCCAGCCGGGCAGGCCCAGCGCGAGCGCCAGACCGAGGGCGAGCGCCAGCGCGGCGCCCGCGTACAGCGCCGCCGCGCCGGACGCCGCGTAGAGCGCGGCCGTGCGGCGCTGCTTGCGCGTCTGCTCGCGCAGTTCGTCGCGCACGGTCTCACGGGCCACCTGTGCCAGCTCGTCGACCAGGTGCCTGTCCAGATGTTCCAGGTGAGCCAGACGTTTCATGTGGCGCGAGTACCCCCGTCCGAAGGCCCGTAACGCCGCGGCGCGCGTAACGCGGCCGGCCCCGGGTACCCGCCCCGCCCGTACGACTTCCATCCACAGCAGGAGCCGGAGAAGAGGGAAACGGGATGACCGAACGCACCGACGTCGTGGAGCTGTTGAAGGCTCAGCACACCCGGATCCGCAACCTGCTCGACGAGGTGATGGCGGCCAAGGGCGAGCAACGGAAGGAGCACTTCCACGAGCTCGTCCGCCTCCTCGCGGTGCACGAGACCGCGGAGGAAGAGGTCGTCCACCCCTTCGCCCGCAAGAACATCGAGAACGGCGAGCTCGTGGTCAACGACCGGATCCGGGAGGAGGAGCGGGCCAAGGAGGTGCTGTCGCGCCTCGACGACATGGACACCGACTCCTCCCAGTTCATGCAGCAGTTCAAGGAGCTGCGGCAGAACGTGCTGGACCACGCCGAGGCCGAGGAGAAGTACGAGTTCGCGCAGTTCAGCAAGATCGCGGACCGTACCAAACTGGAGAACATGGCCCGCGCGGTGAAGGCCGCCGAGGCCGTCGCGCCGACCCGCCCGCACCCGGGCGCCGACACCGCCGTGAAGAACCTGGCGGTGGGGCCGGTCGCGGCCGTCATCGACCGCACGCGTGACGCGATCCGCAAGGCGATGGGCTGACAGGTGGCCCGGGGCCGGCCGGAGGGGGAGAGCGTGTGGGGTCCCGCGGGATCCCGTGGAAACGATCTCCTTCCCGGCCGGTCCCAACTACGCTCGACGGCATGGAGATTCTGGGAGCCACGCTGCGCATCTGCGTCGACGACCTGGAGACCACGGTCCCCTTCTACGAACGGCTCGCCGGCAGCCGGGCGCTGCGCTTCGAACGCGGCGGCGTCCAGGTGGCCGCGGTCGGCTGCTTCCTCCTGATGAGCGGCCCCGAGGCCGAACTGGAGGTGCTCCGCAAGGTCGCCGCGACCATCGCCGTCAAGGACGTGGAGGAGGCCCACCAGGTGCTCACCGCGTCCGGCGCCCGTGTCCTCGCGGGCCCGGTGGCGACACCCGTGGGCCGCAACCTCATCGCCATGCACCCGGACGGCTCGGTGTACGAGTACGTGGACCGCCGGGCGGCCGACGCCTGAGACGGACCGGGCGGACCGGCCGGTGCCCGGTGCGAGCGGTCAGGGCGTGTCCGCCCGGTACTCCAGCTGGTCCTCCGCGAAGTCGTCCTCGTCGCGGATCCGTACCGCGTCCTCCTCCGCCGACAGCCCGTGCGTCGATCCTTCCTGGGAGTAGACGTCCTGCTCACGCGGCCGGTCGGGGTCCGGCTCGTCGTACAGCAGCCCGGCCCGCTCCTCGGGCGGGCCCGGCGGAACGGTGGGGTCGGGTTCCGGTTCCTCCTCCGCCAGCCGTTCGTCCAGCGACTCGCCCTCCCGGGCCTCGTTCGCGGTGGTGCCGTGTGCCATGGCTGCCGTGGGCTCGTCCCCGGGCACGGACTCCTGCTGCGGGTCCGATGACCACTGCTGTTCCGGTGTGCCGTCCTGCAGATCCGGAATGCCCTCGTCCTCAGGGTCGGCCCCGGGATCGTGCGGCCTGCGGCTCATGCTGTCCGCCTCCTTCCGTCGCTGCCTGCGGTCGGCCTTACGACCTGCCGGGTTCCCCGTCGCGGGCGGCTCAGTCGGCGCAGCCGGAGAAGATCGCCACGATTCGGCGCGGGTGCCTTGTGAGGGCCGGGGTCACCGGGGCATGTCCGCCGTGAGCGCCCACCGCTGGTGGTCCCGCCAGGCCCCGTCGATGAAGAGGAAGGCGGGCGAGAACCCCTCCAGCCGGAACCCGCAGCGCCGGGCCAGCGCGATGGACGCGGCGTTGCCGGGCTGCACGTTGATCTCCAGCCGGTGCAGGCCCAGCACGGTGAAGGCGTGGTCGAGGACGAGTCGCAGCCCCTCGGTCATCAGCCCCCGCCCCGCGGCGTGCGCGAAGGCCCCGTACCCGAGGGCCCCGCACAGGAAGGCGCCCTCGACGATGTTGTTGATGTTGATGAACCCGGCGATGCCCCCGCCGTCCTTCTCGCAGACGAGGAACCCGGCCTTCGTCGGGTCCTCGATCAGCCGCCCCGCGTAGGCGGTGTACGCGGTGACGTTGTCGGGCGGGAACAGCCACGGGTGGTGCAGGTCCTTGCTCTCCCGCGCCCGTGCGGTGAACTCGGCGCCGTCGTGGAGGGTGAAGTGCCGGATGCCGACGCCGGGTCCTTCGGCGAGACAGGCGTTTCCAGGAGCGAGCATCCCGTCACAGTACGCGGCCGGGACGCCGAGACACGGCCCGCCTCAGACCAGCGCCGGTTCGTCCAGCGTCAGGGTGCCCTCCCCCGCGTCCAGTTCCGCCGTCACCCCGAAGGGAACGGTCAGCGCCCCTTCCCCGTGCCCGAACCCGAGCTCCTCCACGACCGGCACCCCGAGCCCGCCCAGCCGGTCGGCGAGCAGGGTCCGCACCTCGCTGTACGGGGCGCAGTCCGCCCAGGAGCCGAGGACGACTCCGGCGACGCCGTCGAGCCAGCCCGCGCGCAGCAGCTGGGTGAGGTAGCGGTCCAGGCGGTACGTGTCCTCGCCGACGTCCTCCAGGCAGAGCAGTCCGCCGCGTGCGGAGGGCCGGGCGTGCGGGGTGCCCAGCTCGGCCGCGAGGAGGCTGAGGCAGCCGCCGAGCAGGACGCCCCGGGCCCGCCCGGGCACCAGCGCCGCCGCCCGGCCGGCGGTGATGGTCCGTACCGTCTCCGGTGCGAAGAGGGTGGCCCGCAGATGGTCCTGCGCCCGCGCGTTCTTGAGGAAGTCGACGCCCGCGGCCATCGGTCCGTGCAGCGTCACGACCCCGGCCCGGACGGCGAGCGCCTCGTGCAGCGCGGTGATGTCGCTGAACCCGACGAACACCTTGGGTCCCGCGGCCCGTATCGCGTCCCAGTCGAGCAGATCCACCATCCGCTGCACCCCGTAGCCGCCGCGGGCGCACAGCACCGCGTCGACGTCCGGGTCGCACCAGGCGGCCTGGAGGTCGGCCGCCCGGTCGGCGTCGGTGCCCGCGAGATAGCCGAACTCGGGGTGCCGGCCGAGGACATGGGGCGCCACGACGGGGTCGAGGTCCCAGCCGCGGAGGATGTCGAGTCCGGCGCTCAGCCGCTCCTCGGGGACCGGGCCGCTGGGCGCGACGACGGCGACGCGTGCGCCGGGGGCGAGACGGGCGGGCCGGGTGAGCGGCCCGAGCGGGGCGGTCGCTGTCACTTGGTGAGCTCCAGGGTGGGGATGCCGGGCGGGTTGAGGCCGAAGACCAGCGCGTACAGGGAGAGTTCGGACTCCAGCACCCGCACCATCGTGTCGGCCCGCCGGAAGCCGTGCCCCTCCCCCTCGAACGTCATGTACGCGTGCGATACCCGCCGTCCCTCCATCCGGGCCAGGAACCTCTCGCACTGCGCGGGCGGGCAGATCACGTCGTCGAGCCCCTGGAGCAGCAGGAACGGAGCGGTGATCCGGTCGGCGTGCTCGGCGGGCGACCGTTCCGCGTACCGGCCGGGCACCTCGGCGAGCGGCCCGACCAGCGTCTCCAGGTACTGCGACTCGAAGTCATGGGTCTCCCCCGAGCCCCAGCCGGTGAGGTCGAGGATCGGGTAGAGGATCGTGCCGCAGGCGTAGACGTCGGTCGAGGCGAGCGACGCGGCGGTGGTCCAGCCGCCGGCGCTGCCGCCGCGGATCGCGAGCCGGCCGCGGTCGGCGGTGCCCTCGTCGGCGAGCGCGAGCGCGACGGCCGCGCAGTCCTCGACGTCCACGACGCCCCACTGCTCGCGCAGCCGGTTGCGGTACGCCCGCCCGTGCCCGGTCGAACCGCCGTAGTTGACCTCGGCGACGCCGATGCCGCGCGAGGTGAAGTAGGCGATCGCCAGGTCGAGGACGAGGGGTGCACGGCTGGTGGGGCCGCCGTGCGCCCAGATCACGTACGGCGGCAGCTCGTCGTCGGGCGCCACGTGGCCGGGGTGGTGCGGGGGGTAGATGTGCGCGTGGATCTCCCGTCCGTCGGGGCCGGTGAAGGTGCGCATCTGCGGTTCGGGGTAGTACGCCGGGTCGACGGGGTCGTCGTGGGCGTCCCCGACGACGCGCGCGTGGCCGGTGCGGGCGTCCAGTTCGACGACCTCGTACGCGCTGCGGGGGCTCGCTCCGACGCCGAGGATCCGGGTGCCGTGCACGGCGAGCGTGGGCTCGTACTCGGTCCACGGCCCGGCCGCGTCGACGACCTCGCCGCTCTCCGGGTCGAGGATGCCCAGACAGGTGGTGCCCCGCCCGTGCACGACGGCGATCAGCCCGCTGTCCAGCGGCGCGAACCAGCGCCACCCGAGCTTCCACAGCGGCCCGCCGAACTCCTCCTCGCGCGGGCACAGGGCCCGCTCGCGGCCCTGCGGGTCCCTCCTGTACAGGTTCCACCAGCCGGTACGGTCACTGCTGTACAGGAGCGTGCCGTCGGCGGCCCAGTCGGCCTGCGCGACGGACTCCTCCGGTCCTCCGGCGACCGTGCGCGGCTCCCCGAACGTGCCGTCCCCGGTCACCTCCGCGACCAGCAGCTCCGTGCCGTCCCAGGGCATCCGCGGATGGTCCCAGGCGAGCCAGGCCGCGCGCCGCCCGTCGGGCGAGAGCCGGGCCCCGGTCACGAAGCGGTGACCGGCGCCGGTCAGCTCCCGTACGGCGTCCCGGTCGCCGGCCGCCGATCCGTCCAGCGGCACCGCGGCGAGGACGCGCCGTACGTCCGTGGGCCCGTCCCCGGTGAACTCCTCCAGCACGCACCACACCTCGTCCCGGTCGAGCCGCAGCCGCGGTTCCGCCCAGCGCAGTCCGCCGCCCACCGGGGACACCGGAGTGAGCGGCCGGGGTACACCGCCGGGCTCGTACCGGTAGAGCCGCTGGTCGGCGAAGTTCACGAAGACCACCAGCGGTCCGTCCACCCGCGCGGCGCCCGCCCAGGGGTGCCCGCCGTACTCCATGACCCGGCTGCGCACGTTCCACGGCGCGGGCAGCACCGTCTCCTCCGTGCCGTCGGGTGTGCGCCGGACCAGGGTGCGCCGGCCGCCCTCGGTGGGCCGGGGCTCGGTCCACCACGCCTCTTCCCCGACGAAGCCCACGAACTCGGCACGCCCGTCGTGCCGGGCGGCGAGCGACGCGTCGATCGGAGAGGGCCACGAACCGTACGCCAGGGTCTGCACCTCGTCCCCCATCTCTAGACCGTCCGCAGGAAGCGGTCGAGGACACGTACCCCGAAGTGGAGCGCCTCCACCGGCACTCGCTCGTCGACGCCGTGGAAGAGCGCGTTGTAGTCGAACCCCGGAGGCAGCTTCAGCGGGGTGAAGCCGTAGCCGGTGATACCGAGCCGTGAGAACTGCTTGGCGTCCGTGCCGCCGGACATGCTGAACGGCACGACGTGCCCCTCGGGCGCGAACTCCTCGACGGCCGCCCGCATCCGCGCGAACGTCACCGAGTCCACCGGCGCCTGGAGGGCCACCTCACGGTGGTGGAACTCCCATTCCACCCCGGGTCCGGTGAGCCGGTCGAGGGTCGTGACGAACTCGTCCTCCCCGCCGGGCAGATACCGGCCGTCCACATAGGCCACGGCCTCCCCCGGAATCACGTTGACCTTGTAACCGGCGGTCAGCATGGTCGGGTTGGCGCTGTTGCGGACGGTCGCCTCGACGAGGGCGGCGGCGGGCCCCAGCTCGTTCAGCAGCGCGTCCACGTCGTCGAGGTCCGGGTCGTCGATGCCGTACAGGGCGGCCAGTTCCACCAGCGCGGCCCGCACGGTGGGGGTGAGCCTGACGGGCCACTCGTGGGCACCGATGCGCGTGACCGCGGCGGCCAGCCGGGTCACCGCGTTGTTCCGGCTGACCTTGGAGCCGTGGCCCGCCCGGCCGCGCGCGGTGAGCCTGAGCCAGCCGGTGCCGCGCTCACCCGCCGCGATCGGGTAGATCTGCCGGCCCGCCCCGTCGTGGAAGGTGTACGCCCCCGACTCGCTGACGCCCTCCGTGCACCCCTCGAACAGCTCGCCATGCTTGTCGGCGAGGAAGCCGGAGCCGTCCTCGGCGCTCGCCTCCTCGTCGGCCGTGAACGCGATCACGATGTCGCGCCGGGGCCGTACGCCGAGCCGCGCCCACGCGCGGACGACGGCGAGGATCATCGCGTCCATGTTCTTCATGTCGACGGCGCCCCGGCCCCAGACCACGCCGTCCCGGACCTCCCCGGAGAACGGGTGCACACTCCAGTCCTCCGCCTGCGCGGGCACCACGTCGAGGTGCCCGTGGAGGAGCAGCGCGTCGGCCGACGGATCGGTGCCCTCGATGCGGGCGACCACGTTGGTCCTGCCCGGGGTGCGCTCCAGCAGGGTGGGCGTGAGGCCCGCCTCGGCCAGCCGCGCGGCCGCGTACTCGGCGGCCGGCCGCTCCCGGCAGTCCCCGCCGCCGCGGTTGGTGGTGTCGATGCGGATGAGGTCGGAGGTGAACCGTACGACCTCGTCGAGGGCCCCCTCGTCGATCTCCCCGCCCTGCTCGTCCTGCTCACTCGTGTTCCGCTCAGCCATACTGCTCCTCCACAGCGGCCGAGACGACCGTGGTGACTGTCTTGAACGTACGGATGCCCTCGTACATGTCCGGGCTGGTGTAGGCCACTTTGCGCTCGCCGATGCGGTCCACGCCCGGGACGACGGTGGCGGCCATCGCGAGGTGCTCGGCGTCGAACTCGAGCGCGACGGTGTGCGGCCCCGCCCGGACCGGTGTGCGGCGCACCGCGAGCGCCGCCGCGTCCCTGGCCGCCGCGCGGATCTCGGCGGCGGTCCTGGCGGGTGGCCGGCACACCGCCGCGTAGCGGGACACATGGTCCTTGACCGCGACCTTGAGCGCCTCGGGGGCGTAGCCGAGGGCGTCCTCGCAGGCCACGTCGTCGCCGGTGACGAGGACGACCGGGACGCCGTACTCAGCGACGACATGGGCGTTGAGCAGGCCCTCGCTGGCCCGTGTGTCGTTCAGCCACACCCCGGTGATGGAGTTGGCCAGGTAGGTGTGCGCGAGGACGCCCTCCATGCCGGCGCCCGCGTGGTAGCCGACGAACGCGACCCCGTCCACGTCCCCGTGCTGCACGCCCTCCACCATGGACAGCGCCTTGTGGCGGCCGGTGAGCATCTCGGCCCGCTCGTCGAGGCGCTCCAGGAGCAGGTTGCGCATGGTCCAGTGCGCCTCGTTGATCAGCACCTCGTCGGCTCCGCCGTCGAGGAAGCCGAGCACCGCGGCGTTCACGTCGGAGGTGAACATGGACCGGCACCGCTCCCACTGCGGGGTGCCCGGCAGCACGTCGGCGGGCCATGTCACCCCCGTGGCGCCCTCCATGTCGGCGCTGATGAGGATCTTCATGCCAGCACCGTACGCGCCCTCGGCCATCCGCGCTCAGGCCTGTGGAAAACTCTCACTTCGCCGGGCCGGCAGCGTGCGTCCGTTCGAGCCACGTGCTCGTGCACCGGCTCGTGCGACCCCGTTCCTCACCCCTCCGCGCGGCCCGCGACCAGCCACTTCGACGGCAGTTCGATAAGGGTCCCGTCGGCGGTGTGCTCCGTGGTGGCGAGGGGCAGTTCACCGCTCGCGAGGACCGTGAGGCCGGCCCTGCGCAGGAAGACGGGAACGGCGTCGTCGGCGACCTCGCCCGGTGCGATGCCGTGCCGCAGGACGGGGGCCAGCTTGGCCGGCGGCCCGTCGCTGCCCCGGGCCAGGCCCAGCAGCAGCGGGCGGGCGGCCTCGGTGAGCTCCACCAGGAAGGCCCGGCCCCGCTCCCCCACCAGGGTGGCCAGGGCGTCGACGAGCGGCTGCCGGTCCTCGGGCTCGCACTGGTGCAGCACGCCCCGCATGTAGACGTTGGCGTCGCCGAGTTCCGCGTGCAGCGCCTGGACCTGTGCCGTCTCCGCCGCGTCGAGCAGCCGGTACGCGGCCCGTCCCGCGGGGTCGGCGCGCCGGGCGTGGTCGAGGGCGGCGGCCGACAGATCGACGCCCACGACGCGCGGACAGCGGTCCGCCAGATACCGGGTCTGCGTTCCGTTGCCGCAGCCGAGATCCACGACCGGCAGTCCGGGGTGGGCGAGATACGGCTCGAAGAGGGCGAGGTGGATGCCCGCGGTCGCCCTGGGCTCCGTGTCCCAGAAAACGGCCCCTTCTTCCTCGGGGGCCTCGCTCCAGAAGCCCTCCCACGCCTGCCTGTACCGACTGGTGACGCTCATACCTACTCCCCAGGGTGCGCGCGGCCCATCGAAGGCGGTGGACCGGACCACGGGTGTATCGCGCCGGACAGGGAGCGACAAGCACAGTGCGGCTTCCTTTACGCCCCGTTCCGGGGACGCACGCCGTCGAGCGCCCCACGCGCCCCTCAGGAGGTTCTCGTACGCCCCCGCCCCGGCAGCGTTCCGTCAGCGCCGTCGCGGCAGCGTCAGCTCGAACCAGACCGTCTTGCCCACGCTGGTCCGGCTGGTGCCCCACTCCCGGGCCAGGGTGCTGACCACCCGCAGGCCCCGCCCGGACTCGTCGCCGGGGCCCGCGCCGAGCAGCGTCGGCAGTGTGGGGTCCTCGTCGTCGACCTCGCACAGCAGTGTGTCGCCGCGTACGAGCCGTAGCTCGATCCGCTGCCCGCGCGCGTGCCGTACGGCGTTGGCGACCAGCTCGCCGACCAGCAGCTCGGCGGTGTCCGCGAGCGCCGTAAAACCCCAGACATGGAGCTGTTCGCGGACCGCGGCCCGGGCCCGGCCGACCTCCGCCGGGTAGTGGGTGAACACCCACTCGGCGACGTCCTCGGGTTCGATGCCGTTGAGGCGGGCCAGCAGCAGGGCCACGTCGTCCTTGCGTCCGCCCCGGGTGTTGAGGGCGCGGATGATCGTGTCGCAGGCGTCGTCCATGGACGCGGCCGGATGGGCGGCGGACTCGCAGAGCGTGGCGAGGCCGACACCGATGTCCTCGCCGCGCACCTCGACCAGCCCGTCGGTGCACATCACGAGGCGGTCGCCGGGCTCCATGCGCACGCGTACCGCCTCGAACGCGACGCCGCCGACCCCGATGGGCGCACCCGTGGGCAGCTCCAGCAGCTCGCTGCGGCCGTCCCGCGCCCGTACCAGCACGGGAGGGATGTGGCCCGCGTTGGCGAGGTGCAGCTCGCCGGCGATCGGGTCGTAGACGGCGTACAGACAGGTCGCGAGATAGTGCTCGCCGAGGCGCTGGGCGAGGTCGTCGAGGTTGCGCAGGAGCTGCGCCGGCGGCAGGTCGAGCGCGGCCATCGTCTGCACCGCGGTGCGCAACTGCCCCATCATCGCCGCGGAGTTGAGTCCGTGTCCCATGACGTCACCGACGACGAGGGCGGTGCGGGCACCGGGCAGCTTGACCGAGTCGAACCAGTCACCGCCGACCCGGCCGAGCAGCGTGCCGGGCAGATAGCGGGTGGCGATGTCACAGCCCGCGCGGCGCGCCGGGATGTGCGGCAGCATGCTGTCCTGGAGTGTCTCGGCGACGCTCTCCTGGTACGTGTACATGCGCGCGTTGTCGAGGACGAGGCCCGCGCGTGCGGCGAGTTCGGCGCCCGTGACCCGGTCCATGTCGTTGAACTCGGCCCGCTCCGGGTGCCGCAGCAGGATCATGAAGCCGAGGACCACGTCGCGCGCCTTGAGGGGCACCACCAGCATGGAGCGGTGGGTGATCAGCGGCCGGATGTCCCGCTTCTCGAACTGGGCGGCGATCGCGTGACCCATCTGCTCGCTGATGCGCGGCACGAGGACGGGCTCGCCGCTGGTCATGCACTGGAAGAACGGCGTGTGCGCGGGGAACGGCATGGCCTCGCCGACCGGCACGACGTCGTCCCAGCGGCCCGGCTCGTCCGTGTGCTCGACGGCGACGCGGTGCCACAGGGTGGTGGTGTCGGGCACGCCCTCGGGGAACCCCTCGCCGGCGACGACCTGTTCGCGCAGATAGGTGCCCGCGACGTCCGTGAAGCGGGGCACGACGGCCTTGCTGACCTCGACGATGGTCCTGGAGAGGTCGAGGGAGGTGCCGATGCGCGAGCTGACCTCGTTCAGGAACTCGAGACGTTCGCGCACGGCGGCGTACTCGAGGTCCTCGGCCTCGTCGCGCAGCTCCTCCGGTACGGGCAGGCCCTCGGCGACGGCGCGGGCGGCCCGCTCGCGGCGTGCCCGGCGCTCCGCCCTGCGCGCAACGCCCCAGTCGGGAGTGACGGGCACCCGGTCCTGCTGGCTGAACTCCAGGACGGGATAGCCGAGTTCGAGGACCTGCGCGACGATGCGGGCGCTCTCGTCGACGCTCATGCTCGGCAGGATCTCGGGGAGGCGGCGGGCGAGGTCCTCCGCGCCGGGGAAGTCGGTGTACAGGGCGAAGCCGGGAGCGATCCGCTCGACGCCGGTGCCCTCGGCGCCCCCGGCCTCCGCCGCGCCCTCGTCGTGCCGCAGCGCGCCCGCGTCGGCGGCGAGGACGAGCAGCCGCCCCTGTCCGGGGCCGACGAGGGGGTACGCCCACCAGAGCACGTCGACACGGCCCCGGTCCACCGTGATCCGGGCCCGTCCGGCGGCCGGGTAGGACAGCCGGCCCGCCAGGGAGGTCTCCAGTCCGGGGCCGAGTCCGTCCAGGTCGGCGTACGTCCCGTAGGGCGCGTCGTCGTTCTCGGTGTTCTCGGGCAGTGCGCCGGACACGGGCAGCAGGTCCACCGCGGTACGGCCCACGGCGTCCTCCTTGGCGGCGCCGAACAGCCGCCGCGCGCCGCTGCTCCAGTGCGAGACGAGGCCGTCGCGGTCGACCACGACCACGGCCAGGGGAACACGGCCGGCGGTGTGCTCCACCGCCGGTTCCCCTCCGGCCGCCTGGCCGGGAGGTGCGCCGCTGCCTGCGCCACGGTCCATGGCCCCGGCCCTCTCTCCTCACGGTTTCGTGGGATGTGCGCCGTCTTCTCGGCGAGATGTGTGCCGCAAGTCACCACCGTACGGCGGCGTACGGTCGCGATGTGGGGCAACGGTCGAATTCGGCTCCCGGGTCGCCTCCGGCGCGCTCTCACCGGCGCGTCCCTCCGCCGGACGCGCCCCCTCCGCGTATGCTCCCGGCCCTGCCCTGGCCTTCCTCGCCGGCCTCACGCGCCGGCCTCACTCGTCAGCCTTCCTCGTCGTCGTGCCCCAGGTGCATGTCCCTCTCCGCTCCGCTGCCGCCCGCGACCTCGAGAACCGTGGCGGCGGGCGGGTAGCCGCAGGCGACGAGGGTGTACTCGCCGGCGGCGAGGTCGGCGAAGCAGTAGGTGCCGTCGGGGCCCGTGACCAGGGTGCCGACAACGTTGCCCGCGGTGTCGAGCAGGGTGACGCGGGCAGCGTCGACGGGCCGACCGGCGCCGGCGCGGACCGTGCCCCGCAGCACCTCGCCGCCCGCGAGTTCGATGTTCTGGTGGATCTCGCGCGCGGGGCGGACGGTGACGGGGAGGGCGGCCGGGCGGAAGGTGTGCGCGGCCGCGGTGAGGGTGTACTCGCCCGCTGGGAGGTCCGTGACGGCGTAGCCGCCCTCCGGTCCGCTGCGGGTGGTGGCGACGATCTGTCCCTGGACGTCGGTGACCGTGACGGCGGCGTCCGGCAGGGGGTTCCCGTCGGCGGTGGCGACGCGTCCGATGAGCCGTCCGGTGCCGCCGAGCACCATGTCGACGTCCACGGGGCCCTTGCCCACGGTGACGGTCACCGCCTGCGGCTGGTGGCCGTCGGCCGCGGCGATGAGCACGTACGCCCCCGGGCCGGGTGCGGTGAGCGCGTACCGGCCGTCCTCGCCGCCGGTGCCCCGCCCGGTCTGCTGTCCCGTCACGTCGAGGAGGGTCAGCGCGGCTCGTGCCACGGCCATGCCGTCGTGGCGCCGCACGGTGCCGCGCACGGTCGGCTCGCCGGTGTGCGGGGAGCGCGTCGGCGGGACCGGTGGGGACTCGGGAACGCTGTCGGACACCAGTGGTCTGCCCTTGAGGAAGGTGAGGAGGACGAAGGCGAGGAGGAGGCCGAGGACGAGCACCGGCACGAGCTGACCGAAGACGCCCGGGACGGCCTCGGCGTACGCCCCGGTGTACTCGTCGCGCAGCACCGCGGGCAGGGCGTGCACGGCCTCGGGGCCGAGGGCGGCGGGGTCCGGCCAGCCGTCGCCCGCGCGCGGGGGCAGGCGGTCGGCGAGCCGGCCGGCGAGGAGCGCGCCGAAGAGGGCCACGCCGACGCTGCCGCCGAGGTGCCGGGCCCAGTCGCCCGCCCCGGTCGCGATGCCGGCGTCGGCCGGGCGCACCGCGTTCTGCACGGCGAGCACCAGGACGGGCATCACCGTGCCGATGCCGGCGCCGAGGACGGCCGTCCCGATGGCGAAGTACAGCGGGGGCGTGTCCGCCTCCAGGCGGGCGAGGAGCCACATGCCCACGGCGGCGACAGCGGTGCCGAGGACGGGGTACGTCCGGTAGTGCCCGGTACGGCTGACGAGCTCACCGGCGAGGACGGACGCGCCGACGATGCCGGCCGTCATCGGCAGCATGAACAGCCCGGACGCGGTCGCCGACATCCCGCCGGCCATCTGCAGGTGGAGCGGCAGGTAGCCGCAGGCGGCGAAGAGCGCGACGCCGGTCGTGCAGCCCACCGCCCAGGTGACGGTGACGACCGGGTCCCTGAACAGCCGGAGCGGGATCAGGGGGTCGGCCGCGCGGTGCTCGGTGAGCAGGAAGAGGGCGGTCGCGGCCAGGGCCGAGGCGGCGAGCCCCAGGACGACGGGCGAGTTCCAGGCGTACGCGGTGCCGCCCCATCCGGCGAGCAGCACCAGGGAGGCCGACGCGGCGGTGAGGAGCAGGGCCCCGAGGACGTCGGGGCGCGCCTTCGGGCGGTTCTTCGGCGGCTTGGGCACCAGGGCGACGGCGGCGAGGGTGATCAGCCCGAAGGGGATGTTGAGGAGGAAGCACCATCTCCAGGAGAGGTGGTCCGTGAGCAGGCCTCCCAGGAGGGGTCCGGCGAGGGAGGCGAGGCCGAAGACGGCGCCGATCGCTCCCAGGAAGCGGCCGCGCCTCCCGGCCGGCGCGATGTCGGCGGCGATCATCTGCACGCCGGTCAGGAGTCCGCCGGCGCCCAGGCCCTGGAGCGCGCGGAAGACGACGAGCTGGTCCATGGTGCGCGACCAGCCGGCGAGCGCCGAGCCGGCGATGAAGACGGCGAGCGCGAACCGGAACACGGTCCTGTACCCGTAGCGGTCGCCGAGCCTGCCGTGGACCGGCAGGCCGACGGCGGTGGCGAGCAGCGGGGCGGCGATCGCCCAGGACATCCGGTCCATGCCGTCCAGCTCGCCGGCGATCCGCGGCAGCGCGGTGGCCACGGCCAGCGGCTCCAGCGCGGCGAGCAGCAGCGTGAGCAGGAGCCCGAGGAGAACCAGCCGCGCCCGCCGGGGGCCGAGCGGCAACGGCGCGGGTTCGGGCGGCTCGCGGTCCGGTGGAGGCGCGGTGGCCGGTTCTTCCTGTGCCAGCGTGATCCCGCTCATGTGCCGCTCCCCTCGTCGCATGCCGGGCGGTTCCCGCGTTACGCGACAACTTCCGGCAAGCTCCACGAGTTACGGCGAAACGGCGCACGTCACGGCAGATCCACCCGAATCAGTGAGATGGCAACAGGCCCCGGAGCACGGGCTGTTGCCGATCACATCGAGCGCGACGGCGCGCGCGGGAGTGCGGAGGGGCACGGAAAGGCGCGGAGGAGCGCGGCGGTCGCCGCGTGGGGCAAGGAGGAAGGGGAGGGCGGACAAGGCCCGTCCGCCCTCCCCCCTGCCCGCCGGCCCTTCCCCTCCTACTTCTCGACCTCGGCGGCGAGGTTGGCGAGGACGGTGTCGTAGATGCGGGCGAGGCCCTTGGGAGCGAAGGTCTTCTCGAAGAAGCCGCCGATGCCGCCGGCACCGTTCCAGACGGTGACGACGACGACGCGGGACTTGCCCTCTCCGGCCGGGGTGACCCGCCAGGTGGTGACCATGGAGGAGTTGCGGTCCTTCTCGACGAGCTCGCCGTCGGTCGGCTCGGTGACCTCCAGCAGGCAGTCGCGGACGCGCTTGCTGGTGGCCTGGAGCTTCCAGTGGACGAGGGTGCCCTCGCCGTCACCGCCCTCGCGGACCTCGTACTCGCTGTAGTGCTCGGGCAGCAGCTTCGCGCGCGTGCCGCTGTAGTCGGCCAGGGTGTCGAACACCGTGTCCGCGTCCGCGGCGACGATGCGCTCCGTGGTGGCCTCGACCTGTGCCATCTGCACTTCCTCCAGCACTTGGTTGCTCGTGTTGGCGGAAAGCCAACCATCAGGCTGCCGAGCCGCCCAAATCGGGGGCCGGTGACGGACAGCGAAACCACCGCCCAGGGCAGGTACGGGCGGGACCCTCACACGACGCTCGAAAATGAGTTCGCACGATCAAGGGAACACATGTTCTATTCTGAGGCCAGTGCTACCGAGGAGGCGCCCATGCGCTGGGACCATCTGGCCGACGACAACCCCGCCACGGCCCGGAACGCCGCGCTGTTCGGCGCGGACGCGGTGGTCAGCCGCACCTTCGACACCCCGGAGTTCCGCGGCATGACCTTCCACGAGGTCCGGGCGAGATCGATCGTGAACCGGGTTCCGGGCGCCTCCCGCATGCCCTTCGAGTGGACGGTGAACCCGTACCGGGGTTGCACACACGCGTGTGTCTACTGTTTCGCGCGCAAGACCCACAGCTATCTCGACCTCGACACGGGCCTCGGCTTCGACTCCCAGATCGTGGTCAAGGTCAACGCGCCGGAGCTGCTGCGCCACCGGCTCGCCTCCCCGCGCTGGCACGGGGAGCACATCGCGATGGGCACCAACGTCGACTGCTACCAGCGGGCGGAGGGCCGCTACCGGCTGATGCCGGGCATCATCGCGGCCCTGCGCGACCACGCGAACCCGTTCTCGATCCTGACCAAGGGCACGCTGATCCTGCGCGACCTCGATCTGCTCGTGCAGGCCTCCCGGGTCACCGAGGTGGGGATCTCCGTCTCCGTGGGCTTCACCGACCGGGAGCTGTGGCGCACGGTGGAGCCGGGCACGCCCGCTCCGGAGCGCCGCCTGGACGTCGTGCGCACCCTCACCGATCACGGCATCGGCTGCGGCGTGCTGATGGCCCCCGTGATCCCGTACCTGAGCGACCAGCCGGACCGGCTGCGCGAGACGGTCCGGGCCATCGCTGCCTCCGGCGCCACCTCGGTGACACCCCTGGTGCTGCATCTGCGGCCCGGCGCCCGTGAGTGGTTCATGGCCTGGCTGGAGCGCCACCATCCGCATCTCGTACGGCGCTACGAGCGGCTGTACGCACAGGGCTCGTACGCCCCGAAGTGGTACCAGCGCCGGATCACGGGCCAGGTGCACGCGCTGGCCCAGGAGTACGGCATCGGGCCCTGGCGCCCCGGGCTGTCACGCAGGATCCCGGCGCCCGCGCCGGAGACGGCGGCGGAGGCGGCCGACGCGGCACCCACCCAGCTCACACTGCTCTGACCGCAGAGCACCGCACCGCACCCGAGTGTCCGGGCGTCCGGACGCTTCTGGCGGACCAATCGGGTCACGTTCCGGCTCGGCGAGTTCCTGCACAGCCCCCTGCCGGGACGGATGCGACGAGAGCCGTGACGCGCGCGGCTCGGCATTCCTCCGTCCCGGGAGGCACCCGATGAGGAAACACGCAGCCGCCCTGTGCGCACCCCTCCTGTGCGCCGTAGTGATCGCCTCGCTCGTCACGGCGGCCCCGTCCACGGCGACCGCCCGCCCCGCACCGGGCCCCGCCTGGAAGAACTGCGGCACCGGCGAGCACCCGACACTCCAGTGCGCGTCCCTGAAGGTGCCCCTCGACCATGCGGACCCGCACGGACGGCAGATCACGCTCGCCCTGTCCCGCGTTCCGCACACCGCGCGGACGTACCAGGGCCCGCTGCTGGTCAACCCGGGCGGACCCGGTGGCAGCGGCCGGAGGCTGGCCGGGTTCGTCGCCTCCTCGCTGCCGAAGGAGGTGGCGGCCCAGTACGACGTCATCGGCTTCGACCCGCGGGGCGTCGGCGCGAGCAGGCCGGCCCTGAACTGCCGGCCCGGGCACTTCGCCGCGCCACGGCCCGACCCGCTGCCGGCCGCACCGGACGCGGAGGGCGCCGGCCTCGCCCGCGCGCGGGCGTTCGCCGAGGGATGCGCCGGCAAGTACGGGGACGTCCTGCCGTACATGGGCACGGTGAGCGCGGCCAGGGACATGGACGTGATCCGCCGCGCGCTCGGCGCGGGGAAGATCAGTTACTTCGGGTACTCGTACGGCACCTACCTGGGCGCCGTGTACGCGAAGCTGCACCCCGACCGGGTGCGGCGGATGGCGCTGGACTCCGTCGTCGACCCCGCGCGCGTGTGGTACGACAGCAACCTCCTGCAGGACCGGGCCCTCAACGACCGCCACCGGGCGTTCCTGGCCTGGGTGGCGCGACACGACGCCACGTACCGGCTGGGCACCGACCCGGCCGGTGTCGAGGCCCAGTGGTACGCGATGCGCGACACCCTCGCCGCGGAGCCCGCGGGTGGCAGGGTGGGCGCCGGGGAACTGGAGGACACGTTCCTCCCCGGCGGCTACTTCAACGGCCACTGGCCCCGTCTCGCCGAGGCGTTCGCACAGTTCGTGAACGACGGGGACACCGGCCCGCTCGTGGCGGCGTACCGCGACCTCGGCGCCGTCGACGCGGCGGACGAGAACACCTACAGCGTCTACGCGGCGGTGCAGTGCCATGACGCGCCCTGGCCGCGCGACTGGCGGCGGTGGCGCCACGACAACTGGGCCCAGTACGCGGAGGCGCCGTTCATGACCTGGAACAACGCCTGGTTCAACGCCCCGTGCGCCTTCTGGCCGGGCACTCCGCTGCGGCCGGTGGACGTCTCGGGCGAGGCGGTGCCGCCGGTGCTGCTGTTCCAGGCGACGCACGACGGGGCCACCCCGTACGCGGGCGCTGTCACCCTGCACCGTCTGCTGCGCGGCTCCAGCCTGGTGGTGGAGGACGGCGGCGGCAACCACGGCATCACGCTGAGCGGCAACGCCTGCCTGGACCGGCATCTGGCGGCCTACCTGTCCGACGGCACGGTGCCGCGCGCCGCCGGTGAGGTGGACGCGCTGTGCGAGCCGCTGCCCGACCCGGGGCCGGTGACCGGGAAGACGGGAGCCGACGACGTACCGGGCGCGGCGCTGCACGGGCTGCTGGGCTTCCGGGGCTGACCACGGGACACCGTCGGACGCCGCGGACGCCGTCGGGCGCCATCGCGGCGCTCACCCCGTGGGCAGCCGTTTCAGCGCGGCGGCCGCCGCCTCCGCGAGCGCCGGGTGCGCCAGCGCCTCGGTGAGGACGCGCCGCGCCCGCGGGTCCCCCAGCGCGCCCAGTCCCTCGACGCAGGCGAGGGCGACCTTGCGGTACGGATCGTGCGGGCGCAGCCGCCGCTCCAGGGTGGTGATCAGCGCGGGCACGGCCTCGGGAGCGCGCAGTGCCACCAGGAGCCGTACGGGGTGGAGCGCGTAGGCGACCCGGAGTTCGTTGGTGGCGAGCGCGGCGGCGGCGCGGCCGGTGCGCGGATCGCCGAGCTGCGCCAGGGCGTACGCGGCGGAGGCACAGCGCTGCGGGTCGCGGTGGTTGAGGAGGAGGACGAGTGACTCGAAGGCCCGCCTGTCCCCGGCGACGCCGAGCCGGAAGGCGGCCAGCTCCCGTGCCCACAGCGGCTGTCCGGGAGCGATGAGCACACCGGCCAGTTCGTCGAGGTCGCCGGTCGCCGTCAGCCGGTCGTACGCCAGCGACGCCCCCGACTCCCTTCGTATGCGCTCCGTGAGTGATCGGAACTCTTCGCTCATGCGACCGAGCCTAGGGGTGCGCCGCGTCACTGGGGGCGTACATGACCAAGCCGACGCGGACCGGCGGGGACTGGCGCGCTCGTTACTCACGGGTTAAGCTCAATCGAGCGAGCTACCCGCTCGCCTTCCTCGCGACGGCCTGGTGACGCAGTCGTCGCGAGAGCACGAGAGCAGTCGGTTCGGTACGTCGAGTACCGCAGTACGACGCGGCTCCGGGACAGGGCCGGTCGGTGAACGCCGTTCCGCGGGCGCACGCCCGCGCGACGGCACCGGGCGTGTGCGTACGCAGCCCGGCAACACCCGCAATCGCAGCCCTTCGCGCCGGGTGCACTCTTCGACGCACCCCGGCGTGTTCCCAGTCGTCACCCTCATCCCTGGAGTCCCGCGATGGCCACTCCCCAGTCCGGCACTTCCCCGTCCCCGCTCCAGACGATCGCCGTGGTCGGCCTCGGCACCATGGGCACCGGTATCGCCGAGGTCCTGGCCCGGGCCGGCCGCGAGGTCGTCGGCATCGACATCAGCGCGGCCGCGGCGGCGCGGGCCGTCGCCGCCCTGGAGTCCTCGACCGCCCGCGCCGTGGCGCGCGGGCGGATCACCGAGGACGAGCGCGGCGACGTCCTCGCCCGCTTCCGCACCTTCACCGACCTCCGGGCCGCGGCCGACGCCGATCTGGTCGTCGAGGTCGTCCCGGAGTCGTACGAGGTCAAGCAGCAGGTCTTCCGCGAGCTCGACGTGATCGTCCGCCCGGACGCCGTCCTCGCGACCGGCACCAACGCCCTGTCCGTGACCCGGCTGGCCGCCGAGTCGGCCCGTCCCGAGCGGGTGCTCGGCATGCACTTCTTCAACCCGGCCCCGGCGATGAAGCTGGTCGAGATCGTCTCGTCCGTGCTGACCTCGCCCCAGGCCGTCGCCGCGGTCACGGACCTCGCCCTGGACCTGGGCAAGGAGCCCGTCGCCGTGGGCGACCGGCCCGGGTTCGTCGCCGACGGGCTGCTGTTCGGCTACCTCAACCAGGCCGCCGCGATGTACGAGGCCCGGTACGCCTCCCGCGAGGACATCGACGCGGCGATGCGGCTCGGCTGCGGGCTGCCGATGGGCCCCCTCGCCCTGCTCGACCTAATCGGCATCGACACGGCGCGCACGGTCCTGGAGGCCATGTACAACGCCTCGCACGACCGTCTGCACGCCCCCGCGCCCATCCTCAAGCAGCTCAGCGAGGCGGGCCTGACAGGCAGGAAGGCCGGCCGCGGCTTCTACACCTACGAGGCCCCGGGCAGTGCCGCCGTCGTGCCGGACGCGCTGACGCCGCGCGACGGCGCCTCGGTGGTGCCCGGCCGCGCCGTCCGCTCCGTCGGCGTCGCGGGCTCGGGCACGATGGCGTCGGGCATCGCCGAGGTCTTCGCGAAGGCCGGGTACGACGTGGTGCTCGCCGCGCGCAGCGAGGAGAAGGCGCAGGCGGCGCGGGCCCGGATCGGCAAGTCGCTCGCCCGCTCCGTCGACAAGGGCCGGATGACGGCGGAGGCGGCCGCGCAGGCCCTGGACCGGATCGCCCCGGCGGGCTCGTACGACGCGTTCGCCGACGTCGATCTCGCCCTGGAGGCCGTCGCCGAGGACCTGGAGATCAAGCGGCAGCTCTTCGCCGCCTTCGACAAGGTCTGCAAGCCGGGCGCGATCCTCGCCACCACCACCTCCTCGCTGCCCGTCGTGGCCCTCGCCAAGGCCACCTCGCGCCCGCAGGACGTGATCGGCATGCACTTCTTCAACCCGGCCCCGGCGATGAAGCTCGTCGAGGTCGTCCGCACCGTGCTGACCGCGGACGACGTGCACGCCACGGTCCGCGCGCTGTGCACCGCCGTCCGCAAGCACCCGGTGGACTGCGGCGACCGCGCCGGCTTCATCGTGAACGCGCTGCTGTTCCCGTACCTCAACAACGCGGTCAAGATGGTCCAGGAGCACTACGCGTCGCTGGACGACATCGACGCGGCGATGAAGCTGGGCGGCGGCTATCCGATGGGCCCGTTCGAGCTGCTGGACGTGGTCGGGCTCGATGTCTCGCTGGCCATCGAGCGGGTGCTGCACCGCGAGTTCCGCGACCCGGGTCTCGCCCCGGCGCCGCTGCTGGAGCACCTGGTGGCCGCGGGCTGCCTCGGCCGCAAGACGGGCCGCGGCTTCCGCGAATATGCCAAGCGCTGAGCGGCCCGGCGACTGGTTCACAGGCGGCGCCGACTGGGGCGGCCTGCTGGATCCGGCCGATCGTCCCCCGCCCGCCGAGGGCGGGGGAACCGGTGGTCCGGCCCGATCCTTCGCACATATGCAGTACGTTCGAGGCATGTCCCAGGCCGCGAAGACCTCACGTACACCAGCCACGCCCGACGCCCCGGAGAGCGCCGCGGGCAGTCGCGCCGCCGCGCAACGGCTCAGGATGCGCCGGGAACTGGCGGCCGCGGCCATGGAGCTCTTCGCGACGAAGGGGTACGAGGCGACCACCGTCGACGAGATCGCCGCGGCGGCCGGGGTGGCCCGCCGCACCTTCTTCCGCCACTTCCGTTCGAAGGAAGAGGCGATCTTTCCCGACCACGACGACACCCTGGTCCGCGCCGAGGCGGTGCTGAACGCCGCCCCGGCGCACGAGCACCCGCTCGACACGGTGTGCCGCGGCATCAAGGAAGTCATGAAGATGTACGCGGCGCGGCCGGAGATCTCGGTGCAGCGCTACAAGCTCACGCGGGAGGTCCCCACCCTGCGCGAGGCCGAGATCGCCTCGGTGGCCCGCTACGAGCGGCTGTTCACGCGCTACCTGCTGGGCCACTTCGACGAGCACGCGCACCACGACGACGGCAACGACGACCCGCTGCTGGCCGAGGTCGCCGCCTCGGCGGTCGTCACCGCGCACAACCACGTGCTGCGGCGCTGGCTGCGGGCCGGCGGGCAGGGCGACGTGGAGACCCAGCTGGACCATGCCTTCGCGATCGTCCGCAGGACGTTCGGCACGGGCATCGGCGCGGGCCGCACGGCCGCGCCGCGGGCCGCCACCCCGTCCACGGCGTCCGTCGCCTCGCAGGGCGAGGTGCTGGTGGCCGTGGCCCGGACCGACGCCCCGCTCGACGAGGTCATGAAGACGATCGAACAGGCGCTGCGCGACCGCTGAACGGTTTCTCCGCCTGTCGGCACTGTGAGAACGGCCACCCCGAGGGGTGGCCGTTTTGCCATGTCACGGGCCGTTTCACCCCCCAGCCGCCCACCACTCTGATCGATCATCGCTCATTTGAGACGACCGTAGAACAAGTGAGAGAAATTGTTGGCACTCGGTGCCTTGTCAGGTGACACGGCGTGCCATACGTTGATGTTGTCCGGGCGGCCGGCGAGCAGAGATCCCCTGTACGCCGACTGTCCCCGCGAGCCCTTGGCGAGCGCGCCCGGACGCCTGCGTCACAGGCACCTTCCGCGCCACAAAGCGCTGCCGTACCACCGCACCCCGCGCCGAACCGACGGCACCCCTCACACCCCTCAGCAGCACCCGACGTAACCCTCAGCAAGCGTCTTCCCTCAGGACGCTCGACGCTCGTCGCCGGAGGCAACACCGTGAAGGAAATCCTGGACGCGATCCAGTCGCCGGACTCGACTCCCGCCGACTTCGCCGCTCTGCCGCTCCCCGAGTCGTACCGCGCGATCACCGTGCACAAGGACGAGACGGAGATGTTCGCCGGGCTCCCCACCCGCGACAAGGACCCCCGCAAGTCGATCCACCTGGACCGGGTCCCGGTCCCGGAGCTCGGCCCGGGCGAGGCCCTGGTGGCGGTGATGGCCTCCTCGGTCAACTACAACTCGGTGTGGACGTCCATCTTCGAGCCGCTGTCGACCTTCGGGTTCCTGGAGCGCTACGGCCGCCTCAGCGAGCTCACCAAGCGCCACGACCTGCCGTACCACGTCATCGGCTCCGACCTCGCGGGCGTCGTCCTGCGCACCGGCCCCGGCGTCAACGCCTGGCGGCCCGGTGACGAGGTCGTCGCGCACTGCCTCTCCGTGGAGCTGGAGTCGAGCGACGGCCACAACGACACGATGCTCGACCCCGAGCAGCGCATCTGGGGCTTCGAGACCAACTTCGGCGGCCTCGCCGAGATCGCGCTCGTCAAGTCCAACCAGCTCATGCCGAAGCCGGACCACCTGAGCTGGGAGGAGGCCGCGGCTCCCGGCCTGGTGAACTCCACGGCGTACCGGCAGCTGGTGTCGCGGAACGGCGCCGGCATGAAGCAGGGCGACAACGTGCTCATCTGGGGCGCGAGCGGCGGCCTGGGCTCGTACGCGACGCAGTTCGCCCTCGCCGGCGGCGCCAACCCGATCTGTGTCGTCAGCAGCCCGCAGAAGGCGGAGATCTGCCGTGCCATGGGCGCCGAGGCGATCATCGACCGCACCGCCGAGGACTACAAGTTCTGGAAGGACGAGCACAACCAGGACCCGCGCGAGTGGAAGCGGTTCGGCAAGCGCATCCGCGAGCTGACCGGCGGCGAGGACGTCGACATCGTCTTCGAGCACCCCGGCCGCGAGACCTTCGGCGCGTCCGTGTACGTGACCCGCAAGGGCGGCACGGTCGTCACCTGCGCCTCCACCTCGGGCTACATGCACCAGTACGACAACCGCTACCTGTGGATGTCCCTGAAGCGCATCATCGGCTCCCACTTCGCCAACTACCGCGAGGCCTGGGAGGCCAACCGCCTCATCGCCAAGGGCAAGATCCACCCCACGCTGTCGAAGGTGTACTCCCTGGAGGACACCGGCCAGGCCGCGTACGACGTCCACCGCAACCTCCACCAGGGCAAGGTCGGCGTCCTGTGCCTCGCCCCCGAGGAGGGCCTCGGCGTGCGCGACGCGGAGAAGCGCGCCCAGCACATCGACGCCATCAACCGCTTCCGGAACGTCTAGGGGGCGTGCATGACGGAACGTAAGAAGGACCGGCCGTGGTTGATGCGCACCTACGCCGGTCACTCCACCGCCGAGGCCTCCAACGCGCTCTACCGGCGCAACCTCGCCAAGGGCCAGACCGGACTGTCGGTCGCGTTCGACCTGCCGACGCAGACCGGCTACGACCCCGACCACGTCCTCGCGCGCGGGGAGGTGGGCCGGGTCGGCGTCCCGGTCTCGCACCTCGGTGACATGCGCCGGCTGTTCCAGGACATCCCGCTGGAGCAGATGAACACCTCGATGACCATCAACGCCACCGCCATGTGGCTGCTGGCGCTCTACCAGGTGGTCGCCGAGGAGCAGGGCGCGGACATCACCGAGCTCCAGGGGACGACCCAGAACGACATCGTGAAGGAGTACCTGTCGCGGGGCACGCACGTGTTCCCGCCGGGCCCTTCGCTGCGGCTGACGACCGACATGATCGCGTACACGGTCTCCCACATGCCGAAGTGGAACCCGATCAACATCTGCAGCTACCACCTGCAGGAGGCGGGGGCCACGCCGGTGCAGGAGATCGCGTACGCGATGTCCACCGCGATCGCCGTGCTCGACGCGGTGCGCGACAGCGGCCAGGTGCCCCAGGAGCGCATGGGCGATGTAGTCGCCCGTATCTCCTTCTTCGTGAACGCGGGCGTCCGCTTCATCGAGGAGATGTGCAAGATGCGGGCGTTCGGCCGCATCTGGGACCGCATCACACGCGAGCGGTACGGCATCGAGAACCCCAAGCAGCGGCGGTTCCGCTACGGCGTCCAGGTCAACTCGCTCGGGCTGACCGAGGCGCAGCCGGAGAACAACGTCCAGCGGATCGTGCTGGAGATGCTGGCCGTGACCCTCTCGAAGGACGCACGCGCGCGTGCCGTGCAGTTGCCCGCCTGGAACGAGGCCCTCGGCCTCCCCCGCCCCTGGGACCAGCAGTGGAGCCTGCGCATCCAGCAGGTGCTCGCCCACGAGAGCGACCTGCTGGAGTACGAGGACATCTTCGACGGCTCGCACGTCATCGAGGAGAAGGTGGCCCGGCTCGTCGAGGAGGCCCTCGACGAGATCGACCGCATCCAGGAGATGGGCGGCGCGATGGCCGCCGTGGAGTCGGGCTATCTGAAGTCGCAGCTCGTCGCCTCGCACGCCGAGCGGCGGGCGCGCATCGAGTCCGGCCAGGAGAAGATCGTCGGCGTCAACATCCACGAGACGACCGAGCCGAACCCGCTGACGGCCGACCTGGACACCGCGATCCAGACGGTCGACCCGGCGGTCGAGGCCCGGGTGGTGCAGGCCCTCCAGAACTGGCGCGACACCCGCTACCAGCCGCCCTTCAACCACCCCCGCCCCTGCAAGGCGCTGGAGCGGCTGAAGGATTCGGCCCGCGGCACCGGCAACCTCATGGAGGCCACGCTCGAATGCGCCCGCGCCGGGGCCACGACCGGCGAGTGGGCCGGCGCGCTGCGCGAGGTGTTCGGCGAGTACCGGGCGCCCACGGGTGTGTCGTCCGCGCCGGTCGCGGTGACCGCCGAGGAGGGGACGGCGCTCGCCGGGGTCCGCCGCCGTGTGGACGCCACCGCCCGTGACCTGGGCGTCGGCAAGCTCCGCTTCCTGGTCGGCAAGCCGGGTCTGGACGGGCACTCCAACGGCGCCGAGCAGATCGCCGTGCGGGCCCGTGACGCCGGGTTCGAGGTGGTCTACCAGGGCATCCGGCTGACGCCCGAGCAGATCGTGGACGCGGCCCTCGCCGAGGACGTGCACGCGGTCGGCCTGTCCATCCTGTCCGGCTCGCACGCGCAACTGGTGCCGGACGTGCTGGAGCGGCTGCGCGACGCCGGCGCGGCCGACATCCCGGTGATCGCCGGCGGGATCATCCCGAACGGTGACGCCGAGCGGCTCAGGGCCGCCGGAGTGGCCGCCGTCTTCACCCCGAAGGACTTCGACATCACCGGAATCATCGGCCGTATCGTCGACGAGATCCGGAAAGCGAACAAGCTCGACCCCCTGGAGGTCCCCGCATGACCAGCCCTGCTCCCCAGGTCAACCGGCTCCGGCCGCGACGCTCGTGCCTCGCGGTCCCGGGCAGCAACCCCCGCTTCCTGGAGAAGGCCCAGGGCCTCCCCGCCGACCAGGTCTTCCTGGACCTGGAGGACGCCTGCGCCCCGCTCGCCAAGCCCGAGGCGCGGCACACCGTCGTGAAGTTCCTCAACGAGGGCGACTGGACGGGCAAGACGCGGGTCGTGCGTGTCAACGACTGGACGACCGAGTGGACGTACCGCGACGTGGTCACGGTCGTCGAGGGCGCCGGCCAGAACCTCGACTGCATCATGCTGCCGAAGGTGCAGGACGCCCAGCAGATCGTCGCCCTCGACCTGCTCCTCACCCAGATCGAGAAGACGATGGGCTTCGAGGTCGGCCGGATCGGCATCGAGGCGCAGATCGAGAACGCGCGCGGCCTGAACAACGTCAACGAGATCGCCGAGGCCTCCCAGCGCGTGGAGACCATCATCTTCGGCCCGGCCGACTTCATGGCCTCCATCAACATGAAGTCGCTGGTCGTGGGCGAGCAGCCGCCCGGCTATCCGGCGGACGCCTACCACTACATCCTGATGAAGATCCTGATGGCCGCCCGCGCCAACGACCTCCAGGCCATCGACGGCCCCTACCTCCAGATCCGCAACGTCGACGGCTACCGCGAGGTCGCCCAGCGCGCCGCCGCGCTCGGCTTCGACGGCAAGTGGGTGCTGCACCCGGGCCAGGTCGAGGCGTCCAACGAGATCTTCTCGCCCTCGCAGGAGGACTACGACCACGCCGAGCTGATCCTCGACGCGTACGAGTACTACACGTCCGAGGCGGGCGGCAAGAAGGGCTCCGCGATGCTCGGCGACGAGATGATCGACGAGGCCAGCCGGAAGATGGCGCTGGTCATCGCGGGCAAGGGCCGGGCCGCCGGCATGAAGCGCACCTCGAAGTTCGAGATCCCGGAGGCCTGAAGCCCATGCAGTTCGGACGCACCTACGAGGAGTTCGAGGTCGGGGCGGTGTACAAGCACTGGCCCGGGAAGACGGTCACGGAGTACGACGACCACCTCTTCTGTCTCCTCACCATGAACCACCACCCGCTGCACATGGACGCGAACTACGCCGGGAACACGACGGACTTCGGCAAGAACGTGGTGGTGGGGAACTACATCTACTCGCTGCTGCTCGGCATGTCCGTCCCGGACGTCTCCGGCAAGGCGATCGCCAACCTGGAGATCGAGTCGCTGAAGCACGTGGCGCCGACCTTCCACGGCGACACGATCTACGGCGAGACGACCGTGCTCGACAAGTGGCCGTCGAAGTCGAAGGGCGACCGCGGGATCGTGCACGTGGAGACCAAGGGCTACAAGCAGGACGGCACGCTCGTGTGCGTGTTCCGCCGCAAGGTGATGGTGCCGACCGAGACGTACATCAAGGAGCGTGGCGGCGAGCAGCCCGGCCGTCCCGAGTTGAAGCAGCAGGAGAAGTAGCCATGGCCCGACTCGCCCAGACCACCGGACTGACGGACGTGCAGCAGGAGATCGTCGCAACCGTCCGGGACTTCGTGGACAAGGAGATCCTCCCCGTCGCGACCGCTCTGGAGCACCGCGACGAGTATCCGCAGGAGATCGTCGACGGGCTCAAGGAGCTCGGGCTGTTCGGGCTGATGATTCCCGAGGAGTACGGCGGTCTGGGCGAGTCCCTGCTCACGTACGCGCTGTGCGTGGAGGAGATCGCCCGCGGCTGGATGTCCGTCTCCGGCATCATCAACACCCACTTCATCGTGGCGTACATGCTCAAGCAGCACGGCACGCAGGAGCAGAAGGACCACTTCCTGCCCCGGATGGCGACCGGTGAGGTGCGGGGCGCGTTCTCCATGTCGGAGCCGGCCCTCGGTTCTGATGTGTCCGCCATCACATCGAAGGCGGTCAAGGACGGTGACAGTTACGTCCTGAACGGTCAGAAGATGTGGCTGACCAACGGCGGGACGTCAACCCTCGTCGCCGTACTCGTCCGAAGTGACGAAGGACACCCCGAGGGCACGGCCCCGCACAAGTCGATGACCACGTTCCTGGTCGAGAAGGAGCCCGGGTTCGGGGAGGTCCGCCCCGGCCTCACCATCCCCGGCAAGATCGACAAGATGGGCTACAAGGGCGTCGACACCACCGAGCTCATCATGGACGGGCTGCGCATACCGGCCGACCGGGTGCTCGGCGGCGTCACCGGCCGAGGTTTTTACCAGATGATGGACGGCGTGGAGGTCGGCCGGGTGAACGTGGCCGCGCGCGGCTGCGGCGTCGCCCAGCGCGCGTTCGAGCTGGGCGTTCGGTACGCGCAGCAGCGGCACACCTTCGGCAAGCCGATCGCCCAGCACCAGGCCATCCAGTTCAAGCTGGCGGAGATGGCCACCAAGGTCGAGGCCGCCCACGCGATGATGGTGAACGCGGCCCGCAAAAAGGACTCCGGGGAACGAAACGACCTTGAAGCAGGCATGGCCAAGTACCTCGCGTCCGAGTACTGCAAGGAGGTCGTGGAGGACGCCTTCCGCATCCACGGCGGCTACGGCTTCTCCAAGGAGTACGAGATCGAGCGCCTGTACCGCGAGGCGCCGATGCTGCTGATCGGTGAAGGTACCGCTGAAATCCAGAAAATGATCATCGGGCGGAGGCTGCTCGAAGAGTATCGATTCCAGGGCTAGATGTCCGGTTCATACCGTTTTAGGGGTGTTTTCTTCGAGAAGAAGATCACACCCCGTCAACGGTCTTCGGCCGCCGACTCGGCTTCCTGGCTTGCCCAGTTGTAGCCCGCGACCGGTACGATCCGGGAAAGCCGCCGTCCCCCGTTACTGCGCGGCATCATCCGCTACGAAGGTCATCCATGCCCCACAGCCAAACCTCTGCACCTCGCGACAGCCTCGCTGGCGTACGCCTCGCGCGCGGAGCATCGCCGTGGCTCCTCCCGACCGTCGCCACCGCAGCCCTCAGCCTCGCCCGCGCACGCCGCTCCGGCGCCGCCAAGGCCGTGGCCGTGCCCGCCACCGCGCTCGCGGCGGGCATGCTGTGGTTCTTCCGCGACCCCGAGCGCGAGATCACCCAGGGCCGGGTCATCTCGCCCGCCGACGGTGTGGTGCAGAGCATCATGCCGTGGAAGGACGGCCGCACCCGCGTCGCCATCTTCATGAGCCCGCTCAACGTCCATGTGAACCGCGCCCCGCTCTCCGGCACGGTCACCTCGGTCGAGCACATCCCCGGCGGGTTCGTTCCGGCGTTCAACAAGGAGAGCGAGAACAACGAGCGCGTCGTCTGGCACTTCGACACCGAGCTCGGTGACATCGAGATGATCCAGATCGCCGGCGCGGTCGCCCGCCGTATCGTTCCCTACGTGCCGCAGGGCACCAAGGTGGAGCAGGGGGACCGGATCGGCCTGATCCGCTTCGGCTCCCGCGTCGACATCTACCTCCCCGAGGGGATCGAGGTCGCCGTGGAGGTCGGTCAGAAGACCGTGGCTGGGGTGACTCGCATTGACCGTGATTGATCCGGATACGAAGCCGGGCTGGGCACCCGAGGCGGTCGAGGACGACGAAGAGGAGGAGATGCCGCTCTCCCTCCGCCTCTCGATAGCGGACACGCTCACCCTCGGCAACGCCACGTGCGGCTTCATGGCGGTGTACTTCACCACCACCGGCATCCTGATCCCGCACCTCCAGGGCAGCCAGGAGACCGGCATGGCCCGCCACAGCGCGGCCACGGCGGTCATCCTCATGCTCTGCGCGGCGGTCTTCGACCTGTTCGACGGCCTGGTGGCGCGCAAGCTGCGCTCGTCCCCGATGGGCGCCGAGCTGGACAACCTCTCCGACCTGATCAGCTTCGGCCTGGCACCGGCGTACTTCGTACTGGTGTACGGGATGGTCGCGGACGACGCCCACCAGCGGGTGGCGGCGCTCGGGGCCATCGTGGTGCTGCTGGCCGTGGTGCTGAGACTGGCGCGGTTCTCCTGCGTGACGATGAAGGACGGGATGTTCCAGGGCATGCCGTCGCCGTTCGGCGCGCTGACGGTCGTCTCGATCGTGCTGCTGGAGCTGCCCTTCGTGGCGACGCTGCTGGCGATCCTGGGCACGGCGTGGCTGATGGTGAGCCGGGTGGAGTACCCGAAGCCCCGCGGTCCGCTCGCCGCGGCGATGCTCTCCTGGATCGTGGTGTCCATGGGTCTCCTGGCGGCCTGGGCGTTCGACGCCCCCGGCGGCCAGCTGCTGCTCCAGACCGGCTGTGCCCTGCAGCTGGTGCTGGGCGCGGTGATCCCGCTGTTCGCCACGGCCCGCCGGGTGAACAACTTCCGCGACAACCGGCGCGAGGCACGTGCGGCGCAGCTGCCGTAACGGCGGACGAAGCAGTGAGCAACGGGTGTGGGCCCGAGCCTGATGGCTCGGGCCCACACCCGTTCTTCCGTGAGGTTCCTGTTCAGGCGCCCGGCGTGTACGCCTGTGCCGCCTCGGACGCCTCCGGCTCGCGGACGACCTTCATGCCTCCCGTCACGGCCTTGTCCGGCTGGAGGATGACGCTCTCCTTGGAGGACGGGGCCTTCGGGTCGGAGAAGTCGTTCGCGACGCCGAAGCCGTTGTCGAAGGAGTTCAGCGAGAGCAGGGCCTTGCCGACGCCGTCACGGGTGAGGTCCTTCTTGGCGCAGGCTTCCTCCAGGGCCTCGGTGAACACCGCCGCCGCTGTCCAGCCGGCGACGACGCCGTTGTCGAGGGAGTCCTCCGGGTAGGCCGCCTTGTAGTCGGCGACGAGCTTCTTCGCCTCCTCGGTGTCGGCGCCGATGGGCAGCGAGGGCGAGGCGACGTAGTAGTTCTTCATCAGCGCCGGGCCCGCCTGGGTGGCGAGGAGCTGCGGCGAGAAGGCGGAGTTGTTGCCGATGATCGGCACGTCGAAGCCGCCGGCCGCGGCGACGCCCACCAGCGAGGCGGCCTGGCGCGGGCCCGCGCTGATCACGATGGCCTTGACGCCGGCCTTCTTCAGGGCGGCGACCTGGGCGGTCATGTCGTTGTCGGTCGGCTTGATCTTCTGCTCGACGACCGTGAGCCCGGCCTCCTCCGCCATGTGCCGGGAGCCCTCCACGGCGCTCTCGCCGTAGTCGCCCTCGAAGTACACGTGACCGATCTTGTCGCCCTTCTTGATGCCCTTCTCCTGCATCAGGAAGTCGATGGCGTTGATCGTCTCGACGTCGTACGTGGAGCCGAGGACCCGTATGTACTCGCTGCCGAGCAGCGAGTGGGCCCACGCCTGCGGGAGCACCAGTCCCTTGTCCTGCCCCTCGATACGCTGCCGCACGGCGGCGACGAACGGCGAGCCGAGGAACTGCGGGAAGCCCAGCACGTCCGGCTCCAGCTCGGTGTACGCGGCGACGGCCTTCTGCGGGTCGTAACCGTGGTCCCGCACCGTGAGCTCGATCTTGTAGCCGCAGACGCCGCCCTCGGCGTTGAGCTGCTTCACGTACAGCTGCTGGGCCTGGGTGACGCTCTTGCCGAGCGTGGCGTAGACGCCGGTCATGTCGGTGAGCACACCCAGCTTGATGGTGTCGCCCGAGACGCCGTCCCCGGTCCGTACGCCGCCGGTGCTCTCCTTCCCGCCCTCGCCTCCGCCGTCCTCGGCCTTCGAGCTGCACGCGGACAGCACGAGCAGTGCCGCGAGCGCTCCGGCGGCCGCTCTGGCCGCGGATGTCGTCCTCATCGTTCCTCCACTGGGTCCCCTGGGATGTGCCTGAGCTTGGAGCGGAGCCGGGCGGCCACCCTGACCAGGCCGCCCGGCAGGAAGAGCACCACCGCGACGACGGCGGCGCCGTACAGGTACCGGGACGCCTCGCCCGGTGCGATCCCGCCCGTGCCGGGGGCGGAGACCAGGGGCAGCGCGTCGCTGTAGCGGGTCAGGAGCTGCGGCAGCAGGGAGACGAAGAGCGCCCCCGCCACCGCGCCGGACACCGAGCCGAGCCCACCGATGACGATCATGGCGAGGTACTCGAGCGAGAGCGTGATGCCGAAGTAGTCGGGCACCGTCCGCTGGAACACCAGCGCCAGCAGCACCCCCGCGAGGCCCGCGTACATCGACGACAGCACGAAGACGGCGGCCCGGTAGCGGGCCACGGGCACGCCCATCACCCCAGCGGCGATGCGGTGGTCGCGGATGGCGTTCATGGCCCGGCCGGGCCGGCCCCGCAGCACCCCGCGGGCGAACAGCGCGCCGCCCAGCAGCAGCGCCAGCCCGAGGTACCAGAGCTTCTCGGCCGAACCGAACGGCACGGCGGCCACGACCAGCTCGCTGTCGTCGAAGGTGAGGCCGAACAGGTTCAGCGGCGGGACGTCCCGGCCGTTGAAGCCGCCGGTCAGATCCTGGGCGTTGAACAGCACGTGCTGTCCGATGAAGATCAGCGCGAGGGTGGCGATGCCGAGATACGCGCCGCGCAGCCGCCCGGCGATGGGGCTGAAGAGCCCGCCGGCGGCCCCCGCGAGCAGCACGGCGAGGACGGCGGCGAGCCAGGTGGGCAGCCCGAGGCCGACGAGACCGTCGCCGCCGCTCCCGCCCCCGTCCCCGGCCAGCACGCAGTAGCCGTACGCCCCCACCGCCAGGAAGAAGGCGTGCCCCATGGACAGCTGGCCCGTCGCTCCGGTGAGGAGGTTGATGCCGATCGCCCCGATCGCGGCCGCCATCGCGAACAGTCCGGCCTGGAGCCAGAAGCGGTCGAGGTAGAACGGCAGGGCGAGGAGGAGGACGGCGAGGGCCGCCCAGACCCAGGCGCGGGGGCCGGGGAGTCTCCGTACGGGCGCGCTGCGGGCCGTACGGGGTGTACCGGGTGTGCCCTTCTCGGTGGCCAGGACGTCAGACACGGGCCAGCTCCTTCGTGCCGAACAGCCCGGCGGGCCGGACGAGCAGGACGGCGATCATCACGAGGTACGGGGCGAGGTCGCCGAGGCCCCGGCCGAGGAAGGCGAGGTCGCTCTGGTAGCCGGTGGCCAGCGACTCGGTGATCCCGATGAGGAGGCCGCCGACGAGGGCGCCGGTGGTGGAGTCGAGCCCGCCGAGGATCGCTGCCGGGAAGGCCTTGAGCGCGGCCAGCGAGGTGGCCCGTTCCAGGCCCGGGGTCGGGAAGACGGTCAGGAACAGGGCGGCGACGGCCGCGAGGCCGCCCGCCACGGCCCAGGCGCCGAGCGACACCCTGCCGAGCCGTACGCCCATCAGCGCGGCCGTCTCCGCGCTCTCGGCGGCGGCCCGCATCGCCACGCCCCAGGAGGTGTAGCGGAAGGTGAGCAGGAACGCGGTGATGAGCAGGCCGGCGGCCAGGAAGGCGGCGATGCGCGTGTGTGCGAGGGAGATCGGGCCGAGGGTGAGGACCGCGTCGCCCCAGGGGTCGCCGAGTGCGAGGACGTCCGTGCCGATGCGGCGGGTGAGCTCGGTGGTGAGCAGGATGTCCACGCCGATGGTGACGATGGCGAGGACGCTGTGGTCGGCGCCCCGGTAGCGGCGCATGACCAGGAACTCCACGGCCGCCCCGACGGCCGCGGCGCCCGCGATCCCCACGAGCAGCGCGGGCCAGAAGCCGATGTCCTCGTGGAGGACGGCGGTGACGTACCCGCCGGCCAGCAGCAGGGAGGCGTGGGCGAAGTTGACGACCTCGGTGGCGCGGAAGATCACCACGAAGCCGAGGGCGATGAGGGCGTAGACCGAGCCCAGGGAGATGCCGTTGAGGAGGAGTTCGGCGAAGGTGGTCACTGCTGCGTCGCCTCCTCACCCAGGTAGGCGCGGATGACGGCGGGATCGTTCTGTACGTCGCCGGGGGCGCCGTCCGCGATCCTGCGTCCGAAGTCCAGGACGGTCACCGAGTCGGCGAGTCGCATCACCACTCCCATGTCGTGTTCCACGAGGACGATCGAGATGCCGAGGCTGTCGCGCACGCCCGCGATCACGGCGGCCGTACGGCGCCGCTCGTCGGCGGTCATGCCCGCGACGGGCTCGTCGAGGAGCAGCACTTTTGGCTCCATGCACAAGGCGCGGGCGAGTTCGGCGAGCTTCTGCCGCCCGTACGGCAAGGACCCGGCCGGGTGGCCGAGGCAGTCCGCGATGCCGACGAATTCGGCGATCTCACGGACGCGGGCGCGGTGCCGGCGGTCCTCGCGCGCGGCGGAGGGCAGCCGCAGCCCCGCCGCGAGGAAGCCGGTGCGGGTCAGCCGGTGCCGGCCGAGGAGCAGGCTGTCCTCGACCGTGGCGTGCGGGGGCAGCGCCAGGTTCTGGAAGATCCGTGCGACCCCCAGGTCCGCGATGCGGTGCGGGGGCAGCCCGGTCAGCTCCTGCTCGCCGAGGCGGACGCTGCCCTCGGTGGCGCGGTAGACGCCGGTGAGGACGTTGAAGCAGGTGGACTTGCCGGCGCCGTTGGGGCCGATGAGGGCGTGGACGGTGCCGGGGCGGACGGTGAACGTGACGCTGTCGAGGGCGGTGAGGCCCGCGAACCGTACGGTCAGGTCGCTGACCTCCAGCGGCGGGATGCCGGCGGAGGGAAGATCGGTGTGGGGAAGAGCCGATGTCATGTGTGCGGTCACCCCTCCCACCGGGACAGCGCGGGCAGGGTGCCCCGGGCGGAGGACGCGTCGGCGGCGGCGTCCTCGTCGACCACACCGAGGTAGCGGCGGCGTACCTCGTCCGAGGCGGCCAGTTCGTCGGCGGGCCCGGACAGGGTCACCTCGCCGACCTCCAGGACGTACGCGCGGTCGGCGAGCCGGAGCGCGATCGCGGCGTTCTGCTCGACCAGCAGCACGGACGTGCCCTGGTCGTTGATCTCCCGCACGGTGTCGGCGATCCGCTCGGCCATCAGCGGGGCGAGCCCGAGGGACGGCTCGTCGAGGAGCAGCACCTTCGGGGCGGCCATCAGGGCGCGCCCGACGGCGAGCATCTGCTGTTCGCCGCCGGAGAGGAGGCCCGCGTGCTGCTGGGCGCGCTCTGCGAGGACGGGGAAGAGCTCGTGCACGCGGCGCAGGGCCGCCGCCCGTGCCGTACGCCCTCCGGAGCTGCCGAAGGTGCCGGCGCGCAGGTTGTCGGCCACGGTCATCCGCGCGAACACCTGCCGCCCCTCCGGCACCTGGCACACCCCGGCGGCGACCACGCGGTCGGGCGGCAGCCCGTCGAGCCGCCGGTCCCCGAGGCTCACCGTGCCGCCGGTGACCGTGCCCCCGTGGAAGGCGAGGGTGCGGCTGACGGCCCGCAACAGCGTCGTCTTGCCCGCGCCGTTGCCGCCGAGCACCGTCACCACGGCCCCCTCGGGCACCTCCAGCGACACCTCGCGCAGCGCGCGTACGGGTCCGTATCCCACCGAGAGGTCCCGTACGACGAGACCCGCGCCGCCACCGCCCATGTGTCTCCCTGCTCTCACCCGAAGTGCCGATGTGCCGATGTGCCGAAGTGCCGAAGTGCCGAAGTGCCGATGTGCCCGGAGCCGTTCCGTGCCGTTCCGTGCTTGTGTCGCGCTCACGACAGCACCGCCGTGTCGGGCCCGTCCACGGGCCGGTGCGGAATCGCTGCGGGTGACCAGCGGGCCCGCCCGCGCGTTGTGCGCGCGCACAACACCGCGTGTCAGGGGCCTGCGCGGCGCGGTGACCCGATGGCATCCTCCGGGCCATGGGAGCGCGCAGAAGGCGTACCGGCCATGACTGGAAGCTGCTCGCGGAGTCCTGCGCGGCGCTGCTGGAGCGGGTGCCCGAGCTCGTCGACGAGCACCTGCGACGGCTCGCCGAGCACTCCTCCGTCTACGGGCGGGCGATCCCGTACGACCAGCACTGGCGGGAGGCCGAGGACGCGATACGGATCGGCATCGAGACGATCTCGGCGGCCCCGGACGCACCGCGCCGCGATCTCGCGTACGCGGAGGACACCGGCCGTCGCCGGGCCCAGCAGGGGCTGCCCCTGGAACTGCTGGTGCACGCCTACCGCAGTGCGGGCTACCTGGTCTGGGACGCGCTGCTGGAGGGGCCGGCCGCCCGGGAGCCGGAGCGGCTGCGGGCCCTGCTGCGGTCGGCCACCATGGTGTGGTCGGCGGTGGACGCGCAGGCCGCGGCGGCGTCGGAGGCGTACCGGGCGACCGAGCGGGAACTGCGGCAGCGCACCGACGAGCAGGTGCAGGCGCTGCTGGACGCCCTGCTGGAGGGGCACGCCGCGCCGGGGCTCGCGGCGCGGGCGGCGGCGGGCCTGGACCTGCCGGAGCACGGGCGGTACGCGGTGGTGGTGCTGCGCGCGGAACGCCGGGAGACCTTCCACCGGCCGCTGCGGGGCGCCGGGTTCCGCTTCGTCTGGCGGATGCGCACGGACCGCGAGGTCGGCGTGGTGGCGCTGGCCGAGGGGCAGGACCTCGACGGGGTGGCCCGGGTGCTGACGGAGCGCTCCTCCGGGCCCGGCGGGATCAGCCCCGTGGTGGGCGGCCTCGCCGAACTCGGCCCGGCCCGGCGGCTGGCCGAGCTGGCGCTGCGCACCTGCCCGCCGGACGCGCCGGAGGTCGTACGGCTGGACCGGCGGATGCCCACGGCCCTGGTGGTGAGCCAGCCGGAGCTGGCGGACCGGCTGGTGGCGGACGTCCTCGGGGCGCTGCTGGAGCTGGAGCCGGCGGACCGGGCGGTACTGCTGGAGACCCTGGACGTGTGGCTGGCCTGCGAGGGGTCGGCGGGGCGGGCCGCGGGACGGCTGTACTGCCACCGCAACACGGTCTTCAACCGGCTGCGGCGCCTGGAACAGCTGACGTCGCGGTCGCTGGCGCGGCCCCGGGACCTGATCGAGATGACGCTGGCGCTGGACGCGTACCGGCTGTCGGGGGCGGCGCGGTGAGGGAGGCGCTCCCTCACCGCTTCCGCCCGTACGTCCGCCTGTCCCGGGCGGGCGAGGACCGGGTCAGCCCACGAAGTCCCGCGCGATCCGCTCCGCCACGTCCTCCAGGATCGGCCCCGCCTCCGCGATGCACCGCTGGACGTCCGGCTCGACGTCGGTGAGCGGGTAGGCGCGGCGGATACCGGCCCCGCCGAGCGCCTCCGGCGCCAGCGCGAGGCGCCCGCAGACCGCGACGACCTCCTTGCCTGCGGCGCGCGCGGCGGCGGCGACACCCGCGGGCGCCTTGCCGTGCAGGGTCTGCTCGTCGAGGGAGCCCTCGCCGGTGATCACCAGGGTGGCCCGTTCCAGCGCGGGCGCGAAGCCCAGCACGTCGAGCATGACCTCGATGCCGGGCCGGAAGCGGGCGCCGAGGAGGAGCGCCCCGTACCCGATCCCGCCGGCGGCACCGGCGCCGGGCGCGCCGGCGTACTCGGCGGCCTTCGGGCCGACCGCTTTCTCCAGGACCGCCGCGAAGTGGGCCAGCGCCTCGTCGAGCACCGCCACGTCCTCGGGGCTCGCCCCCTTCTGCGGCCCGTACACGGCGGGCGCGCCCTTGGGGCCGGTCAGCGGGTTGTCGACGTCGCTCGCGAGTACGAACCCGACGTCGGCGAGGCGGGGGTCGAGCCCGGACAGATCGGCGGTCGCCAGGTCGCGCAGCGCCCCGCCCCCGGGCCCGACGGGCCGTCCGTCCGCGTCCAGGAAGCGCGCCCCGAGCGCGGCGAGCATGCCGGCGCCGCCGTCGGTGGTGGCGCTGCCGCCCACGCCGAACACGATGGTGCCGGCTCCGGCGTCCAGCGCGGCGCGCAGCAGTTCGCCCGATCCGTACGTCGACGCGGTGAGCGGGGCGAGGACCCCGGCGGGCAGCCGCTGGAGCCCGCTGGCCTCGGCCATCTCCACCACGGCCGTGTCGCCGCGCAGGGCGTACGCCGCCGTGACGGGCTCGCCGAGCGGCCCCGCGACCTGGATCTCGCGCCGCTCGAACCCGGCGGCGACCGCCGCGTCCACGGTTCCGTCGCCGCCGTCGGCCACGGGCAGCGCCTCGACGGCGAGCCCGGGGACGGCCCGGCGCAGTCCCGCGGTCACCCTCTCGGCGACCTGGACGGCGGTCAGCGAACCCTTGAACTTGTCAGCGGCGATCAGCACGCGCACCTTGCATTCCCCTCGCTACTCGGGCCTTGCACATGTCAAGGCAGTCGCGCCGCTGTGACCTTAACCGGAGGAGGGCACCGCTGCCCAGGGTGGACGTCCCTCGACCGGAGACTCACTCCGGGAGTGCCCCGCCCCGGGAGTGGTCGTAGATCTGGTGTGCCGTGGGGCCGTTGCCGCGCTTCATGGTGATGTGCTCCATCACATCCTCGAGGACGTCGAAGTCCCCGGTCAGGACGCTCACGTCGCCGGCCCCGACGACGGGCGCGGGGGGCTTGGCGTGGGCGGAGGCGGCGGGGAGGAGGACGGTGAGGGACGAGACGGCGAGCACGATCGCACGGCGCAGCTTGTTCATGACGCTCCTGAGGGGAGTGCGTGCAGTTTCCGGCGGCGTCGCGGTGATCGGCGGCCGGCCGGAACCAAGCGGACGACCGGCAGTAAACCAGACGAACATCTCATGCTGTTGTGGAAAGGGACGAAAGTTAACCCGGAAGTGGCCACCGGGTTGACGCGGATACGAAAGCGGAGTTGACGCGCGCGGAGCCCGCGCTGAGTCGCCCCGCAGCCGCCCCGGATCCGGCACGCCGGTGTACACCGGAGGTATGACCCTTGTGGGCACCGAGTTCCCCGACCGCGTCCTCGGGGGCTGGCTGGGCCGGATCGCGGGCAACATGCTCGGCAAACCGGTCGAGCGGGGCGACCACTGGACGCGGGAGCGCATCGACCGCTATCTGCGGCAGGCCGGCGCCCTGCCGCTCACCGACTACCTCCCGGAGCCCGTCAGTGAGAGCGACGGGCTCGCGCTGCGCCCGGAGTGGCGCGCCTGCGTCCGCGGCCGGATCCACGGCAGCTGCCGCGACGACGACGTGGACTACGCGATCCTCGGCCTGGACCTCCTGGAGACGCACGGCTTCGGCTTCACCACCGAGCAGGTCGGCGACCTGTGGCTGCTGCGGCTGCCGTATCTGCAGACGTTCACGGCGGAGCGGGCCGCGTACCGCAATCTCACCACCGGCCTGAAACCGCCGCTCACCGCCACGTACGACAACCCGTACCAGGAGTGGATCGGTGCCCTCATCCGCGCCGACATCCATGGCTGGACGCACCCGGGCGACCCCCGCCGCGCGGCCGCGTCGGCGCGCCGGGACGCGGTGCTCTCGCACACCGGGAACGGCGTGTACGGCGCGATGTGGGCGGCGGCCCTGATCGCGGCCGCGTTCACCGCGCCCGCCGTGCGCCCCGCCCTCGACACGGCCCTCACGGTGATCCCGGCGGGCAGCCGCCTCGCCCGCACCGTGCGCCGGGTGCTCACCCTCCACGAGGCCGGGCTCGGCTGGGAGGACACCCTGGACACGCTGGCCGGGGAGACCGCCGGGCTCGGCTGGATCCACACGGTCCCGAACGCCGCGGTCCTCACGGCGGGCCTGCTGTACGGCGCCGGGGACTTCACCAGGACGGTCGCCCTCACCGTACGCGGCGGGCTCGACACCGACTCCAACGGCGCGACCGCGGGCTCGGTGGCCGGCGTGCTGTGCGGAGCCGGGGCGATCCCGCCCCAGTGGACGGATCCCCTGCGGGACACGGTGCGCAGCGCGGTCTTCGGGTTCGACGGGGTGCGGATCAGCGAACTGGCGGAACGGACGGTGCGGCTGGTGGCGCACGGTCCGGACGCGCCGGGTTCGAACTGCTGACTGGTCGCTGTTTCGAGCGGTCGTCGCGGGCACCGCGACACCGCCGGGTCCGTACCTCGTTGGCCATGCCGTGAAGGACCTCGTTGGGGATCCCGCGGAGGCCGCGGGATGAGCCGCTGGTGGCGATGTGCCCGTACGGCCGTCTGGCACGCGGTGCTGGAGCAGTCGCGCAACCGTTCGGCGCTGGTGCTGGCGGTGTTCTTCGTGCCGTTGTGGCTGTGCCTCGCCCATCTGGTGCTGCCCGCGGATCCGGTGCTGTTCCTGCTGCGTGCGGCGGACCGGCCGGTGCGGCTCGACGCGAACGCGGTCGCCGAACTGTCGGGGGCCCTGCACTCGCTCACCCTGGTCGTCGGTTTCATGATGTTCCTGTCCACCAGCCGGTCCGCGGTCTTCTACCGCCGGCTGGCCACGGCCGGCTGTCCGCGCTCCTGCCTGGTGCCGGCGCAGGGCTCCGTGCTGCTGATGTGGGCCGCGCCGACCGCCGCGTACGCCACCGCGTGGGTGTGCTTCTTCCGGCAGCCGGAGCGGGTCGACGTCCTGGCGGCCGCCCTCTGCGTCGGCGCCCTCGTCTACGGCGCGGCCGGCATCCTGCTGGCCACGCTCACCCGCAGCGAACTCGCGGGCCTGTTCACGGTCACCGTGGTCGGCTTCGTCGACCTGACCCTGCAGAACCCGGTCGCCAACTCCTGCGCGGACAGTCCCGTGGTGCGCCTGCTGCCGGCGTACGGCGCGATGCAGTCCGCCGTCTCCGCCGTCAGCACCGGCGGCACCCCGTGGGAGCACCTGCTGCTGGGGCTGTGGTGGGCGGCCGTGCTGTCCCTGGCCGCTCTCGTCGTCTTCACGGCGCGTACCGGCGGCCGGAAGGCAGCACCGGCCGCGCGACGGCCGGTCCCCGGCGGGTCTGCGCGGGAACGTTCGTCCGGCCCCGGGCCTGCGGACCGTTCGCCCGGCGGCCCGGCGCGGGCGTACCGGCTGGCCGGGATCACCGATCCGGAGGTGCGCGCCGGGTACGAGGCCTGCCGTCGGCTGGTGCGGCGCTCCCGCCGTCTGGACAGCGCGATCGTGCAGCTCTTCCCGCCCGGACTGCGGCCGCTGCTGTGGGCGATGTACGGCTACGGGCGCACTCTCGACGGCGTCGCGGACGCCCCGGACGACACACCGCGGCGGCGGGCGGAGCGGGTGGGCGCCCACAGCCGCGCCCTGGAGACCGACCTGCGGCACGGCCGCAGCGACGACCCGGTGCGCGCGGCGCTGGTCGACGCGGTCTGGCGCTGGGACCTGCCCGCCGACGACCTGTCGGTCATGGCCGCCGGGCACCGGCTGGACGCGGCGCGCGAGACCCGCCTGCTCACCTGGGAGGACTGGCACGCGTACTGGGACGGGCTGTCGTTCCCGTTCGGCGTCTCCCGGCTGCCGGCCCTGCTCAGCGGCCCGGGCATGGCCTTCACCGCGGAGGACGCCGACGCGCTGCACCGCTGGAGCGACGCGCACAACCTCGTCGACGCCCTGCGCGACCTGCGGGAGGACGCCCGGCAGGGCTTCGTCCAGCTGCCGCACGCCGTCCTGGAGGAGTACGCGGTCACCGCCGACGACCTGCGGCAGCCCCGGTCCAGCGAGCGTGTCACCGCCCTGGTGAACGCCCTGGCGGACCGGGCCGACGCATGGCTGGACCAGGCCGCGTGCCTCGGGGGGCAGCATCCGCCCGCGGCGGCGGCCTGGCGCACGGTCGTGGCGCTGCAACGGCTCGAACTGAACCGGATGCGGCGCCGTCCGGGACGGCTGCGGCACCGCGTCCGGCCGGGCACGGCCGCCCCGGGCCGGGACCGCCACCCGTTCACCACGGCGGACCGGATCCGCTTCCACTGTCTTCTGCTGGCGGGCCGGCTGCGCGTCGCCCGCGCCTGGCGACGCGCGCGGACGGCGGCCGCCACACCGCCCGCCGTGCTGCCGGTCCCCGTGCCCCGGGCCGCCACCGCGGACCACCCCGCCGCCCGGACCGGCCCGCTGCCGCCCGCGCCGCACCCGGACGGTGCCCGCCCGCCGCGGCTGCCCGCCGACCGGCTGCCCCGGCATGTGGCGATCACCATGGACGGCAGCGGACGGTGGGCCACCGAACGCGGTCTGTCCCGCGGCGACGGGCACCGCGCCGGCGGCCGGGCCCTGCGCGACATCGTGTACGGCGCGCTGGAGATCGGCCTGCCGTACCTGAGCGTGTACGCGCTGTCCGCCGGGAACCGGGCCTGCGCCACGGCGGACTCCGGCACCCTGCTGCGTGTGCTCCGCACCGGGCTGGACCTGCGGACGGAGGAGCTCTGGCAGCGCGACGTGCGGCTGGTGTGGTCCGGTTCGGCCGACGGACTCCCCGCCGGCCTGGTCCGGGACCTCGACGACACGGTGCACGCCACCCGGGACCGCGCCGGCCTCACCCTCAACCTCTGCCTCAACCACGGCGGACGCGACGAGATCACCCGGGCGGTCCGCGCCCTGGCCGCGCAGGCCGTACGCGGTGAGCTCACCCCCGAGCGCATCACCGCGCGCCATGTGGGCCGCCAGCTGCACCGGCCCGAGCTGCCCGACGTGGACCTCCTGGTGCGTACGGCCGGGGAACAGCGCACCTCCGACTTCCTCACCTGGCAGTCCGTCCACGCCGAACTCGTCTTCCTGGACACCCTCTGGCCCGACGCCGACCGCACGCACCTGTGGACGGCCGTGCGCACGTACACCGGCCGGGAACGCCGCTTCGGGGCCGGGACCGGCCGGTGACTCCGGCGGCGGGTCGGCGCCGGTGACTCCGGCGCCGGGTCCGGCCGGTGAGGAGGAAGGACGCAAGTCGTCACCGTGGCTGGATACCCTTCCTGGATGACGACCTCGGACACCACCACGCAGAACACCCCGAACACCCCCCAGGACTTCGCCGCGTACATCGCGAGCCTTCCCCGTGTGCTCGCCGGTGCCGCCGCGCTCTTCCGTGACGCCGAGGGCCGGGTGCTGCTCGTCGAGCCGAACTACCGGGAGGGCTGGGCGCTGCCGGGCGGCACGGTGGAGTCGGACGACGGGGAGAGCCCGCGGCAGGGGGCGCGCCGCGAGACCGCCGAGGAGATCGGGCTCGACGTCGAGCCGGGCCGGCTGCTCGCGGTGGACTGGGTGACCGGAGCCGGGCGCCCGCCGCTGGTGGCGTACCTGTACGACGGCGGGGTGCTCGGCGAGGACGACTTCAAGGCGATCGTCCTGCAGGAGGAGGAACTGCTGTCCTGGCGGCTCGTGCCCCGCGAGGAGCTGACCGCGTACCTGCCGGGCTCGCTCGGCCGCCGGGTGCTGGCCGCGCTCGATGTCCTGGCGGAGGGCTCGGGGACGGCGGAGCTGGAGAACGGGCACCGGGTGGGCGGCCACCGGGTGGACGGATAACCGTTCGCCGGGCCCTTCCGGTCCCCCCTACCCTCGACCCCATGACCACCAAGCCCCTCGTCGCCATCCTCAGCGGGGCCGGCATCAGCACCGACTCCGGCATCCCCGACTACCGCGGCCCGAACGGACTGTGGCGCCGCGACCCGGAGGCCGAGAAGCTCGTCACCTACGAGTACTACATGGGCGACCCGGAGATCCGGCGCCGTTCGTGGCGGATGCGGCGGGAGAACCGGACGCTGAAAGCCGAGCCGAACGCCGCGCACCGGGCGGTGGCCGGGCTGGAGCGCTCCGGAGTGCCGGTCAGGGTGATCACGCAGAACGTGGACGGTCTGCACCAGCTCGCCGGGATGCCCGCCCGCAAGGTGCTCGAACTGCACGGCAGCTCGCGGAGCGTGGTGTGCACGAAGTGCCACGCGCGCGGGCCGATGGAGGACGCGCTCGCCCGGGTGGAGGCCGGCGAGGACGACCCGCCGTGCCTGGAGTGCGGCGGCGTCCTGAAGTCGGCGACGGTGATGTTCGGCGAGCGGCTCGACCCGGTCGTCCTCGGCGAGGCGGTGGCCGTCACCAAGGCGAGCCAGGTGTTCGTCGCGGTCGGCAGCAGCCTCCAGGTGCAGCCCGCCGCGGGTCTCGCCGGCGTGGCCGCCGACCACGGAGCACGGCTGATCATCGTCAACGCCGAGCCGACGCCGTACGACGACCGCGCCGACGAGGTGATCCGGGAACCGATCGGGACGGCGCTGCCGGAACTGTTGCGCCGGATCGCCGGCTGACGGCCGGCTCGGCGCCCGCCGGCCGACGTACCGACGCCATGCCCTGTTCCGGGCGCGCCGCCTGCCGCGCGCCCGGAACAGGTGTCACCGGAACGCCGGCAGGTTGCGCGCCACCCACTCCCCGAAGGGCCTGGCCGGGCGGTGGAGGACGCGCTCCACGTCGGGGCTGATCGCCTGCTCGGCCGGGAGCGGGGCCCCGAGGACGTCCAGGGTGCCGTCGATGACCTCCTCCGGCATGAACCGCGCCATGTGGGCATGCGCGTCCTCGCGCGTCAGCTCCACGAACGTCACGTCCTCCCCCAGGGCCCCGGAGATCACCGCGGCCTGCTGCCGCGGACTGATCACCTCCGGGCCGGTGAGCTCGTACGTACGTCCCGCGTGGCCGTCCTCGCGCAGCGCGGCCGCGGCGACCTCGGCGATGTCCGCGGGGTCGACGACGGGCAGCGCCACGTCACCGAACGGGGCGAAGACCGCCCGCTGCACGCGGACCGACTCGGCCCAGGCGAAAGCGTTCGAGGCGAAGTTGCCGGGGCGCAGGATCACGGACTCCGCTCCCGACGCGCGCACGGCCGCCTCGTACTCCCGCAGGCGGGTGTGCGAGAGCGCCTCGGAGCGGGTGGAGTTGATCTGCGAGGAGAGCAGGACGACCCGCTCGACCCCGCCGTCCACGGCCGCCTCCAGCAGGGCGTCCGGGCTTTCCCCGCGGCTGTTGAGCTCGCCGCCCAGCAGGAGGAACAAGGCGTGGGCGCCTTCGAGGACCGGTCGCATGGTCGCGGAGTCGCCGGGGTCGGCCTGTGCGTGGCGCACGCCGCCCGGGAGGCCCGCGGGCTGCGGACGCCTCGACACGGCCACGACCTCCTCCCCCGCCTCGACCAGCCGAGGCACCAGCGTCCGTCCGATGTTGCCGGTCGCACCCGTCACTACGATCATTGCCACTCCCCAGTGAGTTAGTCAGCTGACTAAAAAGGACCGTAGCATGCGTCCCACACCCGTTGTCTATAGTGAGTTGGGTGACTGACTCAGCAGCGAAGCCGCGGGCCCGCGCATCCGAGAAGCGCCGACGGCTGACGGCGGCGGCGGCCCGTGTCCTGCACGAGCAGGGCGTCGAGCGGACCACCCTCGCCGACATCGCGCGCGCGGCCGACGTCCCCGTCGGGAACGTCTACTACTACTTCAAGACCAAGGACGAGCTGGTCCGGGCGGCCCTGTCCGAGCACAGCGCCCACCTGGACGAGCTCACGGGCGAACTGGCCCGGTTGCCCGACCCGCGCGACCGCCTCAAGGCCCTGATCAACACATGGGTCGACCAGCGCGAGACCGCCGCCCGCCACGGCTGCCCCACCGGCACCCTGGCCGTCGAACTCGACAAGCGCGCGGACGGCACCTTGGACATGGAGGCGGGTGCGGTGCTCCGGCGACTGCTGGACTGGGCCGCGGGCCAGTTCCGCGAGCTGGGCCTGTCCGCCCCGGACGACCTCGCCGTCACCCTGATCTCCGGCTACCAGGGCATGTCGCTCCTGGCCAACGCCCTGCGCGACCCGGAGATCATGACGCGCGAGGGGGCCCGGCTGCTGAGCTGGCTCGACTCCCTCGAGCCTGCCGCCTGACGTCTCCACCGGCGCGCTGTCAGGCCAGGACCTCGCGCAGCCAGGACCGTTCCGCGCGGCTGGTGGCGCGGGCGACGACGAGCATGCCGCGGCGGTAGGGATCGCCGGTGTCCTCGGCGCCCAGCGGGCGGTCACCGTCGTGGAAGAAGCTCGCGGGCCGCTCCAGGAACGCCAGCCGCCGGCGCAGCACCGCGTGCTGGTCCGCGGTGTCCGGGAGGTGGGAGAGGAACGCCAGCACCGTGAAGTACCGGGTGCTGTCGCTGATGTCCAGGCCGTCGGCGTCCCGCAGCCGGCGCAGCAGCTCGCGGCGGCCGGCGCCGGTCAGGCTCAGGGTGTGCCGCTGGGCCGCCGAGGCGCCCGGTTCGGTGCGCCGGTCCAGCAGCCCGGCGCGGACCAGCCTGTTGATCGCCGGGTAGAGGCTGCCGTCACTGACCGGCCGGGCATGGCCGGACAAGTGCGCGATCCGGTGGCGCAGTTGGTAGCCGTGCAGCGGCCCCTCGGCCAGGAATCCCAGGATCGCGAGTTCGAGCATGCTGCTACTCTCGCACATCGAAACGAGGTACCTCGAATCGATGTAGAGGGCGGGGATGACGGGGATGACGGGGATGGCGTACACCGAGGAATGGGTGACCGCGCGGGCGCGCGACGCCTACGAGCGCGGCCGGGCCTCGTTCGACGTACGGCCCGAGCGGACGGCGCTGCTGGTCATCGACATGCAGGACGAGTTCGTCCGGCCCGGCTGGAGCCCCTACTGGGTGCCCGCCGCCACCCGGATGGCACCCCGGCTCCGGCAGTTGGTCGCAGTCTGCCGGACCGCCGCCGTCCCGGTGATCTGGACCATCTTCGACGACACCCATCTCGGACTGGACCGCCCGCACGCCCTGCGGTTCCTGCCGCACGGTGACACCGACTGGCGCCGGCCGGGCCCCGCCGAGGTGTGGGACGGGATGGGCCGCCGCCCCGACGAGGTCCTGATCCGCAAGCCCTCCTACGGGGCGTTCTACGACACCCCGCTCGACACCGTGCTGCGCAACCTCGGCCGGGACACGGTGATCGTCACGGGAACGCTCACCAACTACTGCTGCGGCACCACGGCCCGGCAGGCGTACGAGCGCGGCTACCGGGTCGTCTTCGGGTCCGACGTCACGGCCACCGACGACGAGTCCCGGCAGGAACCGGAACTCGCCGTCCTGCGCAAGGGCTTCGCCCTCGTGCTGACCGCCGAGGAGATCGCCGGCCGACTGGCCGCGGCCCAGAAGGTCTAGTGGCCCAGGAGCTCTAGAAGAGCGCCGCCTCCCGTTCGAAGTCCAACAGCCGCCGCTTGCGGGGCAGACCGCCGCCGTAGCCCGTCAGGCCGCCGTCCGCGCCGACGACACGGTGGCAGGGGACGATGATGCCGATCGGGTTGCGGCCGTTGGCCAGGCCCACCGCGCGGGAGGCTTTCGGGTTGCCGAGGGTGGTGGCCAGTTCCCCGTACGTGCGGGTCTCGCCGTAGGGGATGCGGCGGAGTTCCTCCCAGACCGTGCGCTGGAACGGTGTTCCGGCGAGGTGGAGGCCGAGGGTGAACTCCTTCAGCTCTCCCGCGAAGTAGGCGCGGAGCTGCTCCGTGGCCTCGCCGAAGGGTGTGTCGTCCGGGACGCCGAAGGTCTCCTCCGGCGGGCGGTGGCGCTGGTCGGTCATGTAGAGGCCGGACAGGACGCCGTCCGTGGCGACGAGGGTGAGGGCACCGTAGGGGCTGTCGATGACGGTGTGCTGCTTCATGGTGTGTCCTTCGAGCATTCCTGTACGAGCATTCCTATACGGGAAGGAAGTTGATCGGGTGGCTGTCCGTCGCCCACAGGTACTGCACCGCGTACGCCCGCCACGGCCGCCAGGCCGCCGCGCGTGCGGTGAGCGCCGCCGGCGTCGACGGCAGGCCCAGTTCCTTCGCGGCGCGGCGGATGCCGAGGTCGGTGGGGAGGAAGGCGTCGGGGTCGCCGAGGGCGCGCATCGCGATGACGTCCACCGTCCAGGGGCCGAAGCCGGGGAGGGCGAGGAGCCGGGTCCGTGTCTCCTCCCAGTCGCTCTCGACACCCAGGTGGATCGTGCCGTCGGCCAGTCGGTTCACCAGGGTGGTGAAGGTGGTGCGGCGCGTGCGGGGCATGGCCAGGGTCCCGGGGTCGAGCGCCGCGAGCGCCTCCGGGGACGGGAACAGATGGGTGAGACCGCCCTCGGGGTCGTCGATCGGTTCGCCGTGGGCCATGACCAGGCGGGCCGCGTGGGTGCGGGCGGCGGCCGTGGAGACCTGCTGTCCGAGCACGGCCCGTACGGCGAACTCGGCCTCGTCGACCGTGCGCGGCACCCGGCGGCCCGGCGCCTTGTCGACCAGCGGCGCCAGTACCGGGTCGGTGCGCAACTGGTCGTCCACCGCTACCGGATCGGCGTCCAGGTCGAGCATGCGGCGGCAGCGGGCGATCGCCACGGGCAGGTCGCGCAGGTCGCTGAGGGTGAGGCGGCAGGCGATGTGGTCGGGGGCCGGGGTGAGGGCGGCGATGCCGTGGCCGTAGGGCAGGCGCAGGGTGCGGCGGTAGGCGCCGTCCCGCCACTCCTCGACCCCGGGTACGGCGGTCGCCGCGAGGTGGCCGAAGAGGTTGTCGGGGTTGAGGGGGGCGCGGAAGGGGAGGCGGAGGGTCAGCGCGCCGGGGGTCGCGCCGGCCGCTCCAGCCGCTCCGGTCGCTTCGGTCGCTCCAGCCGCTTCGTTCGCTCGCGCGGGGGACCGCTTGCGGGTGCCGACCCGGGCGCGCAGTTCGCTCGGTGACAGTGCGAAGACCTCGCGCACGGTGTCGTTGAAGCTGCGGATCGAGGCGAAACCGGCCGCGAAGGCTATGTCCGCCATCGGCAGCGCGGTCGTCTCGATCAGCAGCCGCGCGGTCTGGGCGCGCTGGGCGCGGGCCAGGGCGAGCGGTCCGGCGCCCAGTTCGGTGCGGAGCTCCCGTTCGATCTGGCGGGTGCTGTAGCCGAGGAGCCGGGCGAGGCCGGGGACGCCCTCCCGGTCCACGACGCCGTCGCCGATGAGGCGCATCGCGCGGGCCACGAGGTCGGCGCGCCGGTTCCACTCGGGCGAGCCCGGGCTGGCGTCCGGGCGGCACCGCTTGCACGCCCGGAACCCGGCCTGCTGGCAGGAGGCCGCGCTCGGGTGGAACGTCATGTTCTCCGGCTTCGGCGGCACGACCGGGCAGCTCGGCCGGCAGTAGATCCGCGTGGTCGTGACGGCCGTGTAGAACCAGCCGTCGAAGCGCGCGTCCTTCGACCGGACGGCGCGTACGCAGCGCTCGACGTCGGTGTGCATCCCGTTTCGCATGGCTCAAGCTTCGGGCAGGGCGGAACGCGTGGCTGGCAGGAATCCGACATCCACCTGCGGGCCGCGGGGTCCGGGACCGCCGCGCGTTCCGCCCGCCCGGGCTCCCGCGCTAGCGCGGGAGCGAACCGGGGGAGGACGCCTTCCGCCACGCCGACTCCCGCAGCAGCCGCAGCCCGTTCAGGCCCACCAGGACCGTCGAGCCCTCGTGACCGGCCACGCCCAGCGGCAGCGGCAGATGGCCCACCAGGTCCCACACCACCAGTACGGCGATGCAGGTGCCGGCGATGACCAGGTTCTGGACGACCAGGCGCCGGGCCGCGCGGGACAGGCGGACGACGGCGGGGATGGCCGTCAGTTCGTCGCGTACGACGACGGCGTCCGCGGTCTCCAGCGCCAGGTCGGAGCCCGCGCGTCCCATCGCCACACCCGAGTGCGCGGAGGCCAGGGCGGGCGCGTCGTTGACACCGTCGCCGGCGAAGAGCACCTTGCGGCCGGTGCCCTGGAGTCCGCGTACGGCGTCGACCTTGTCCTCGGGGAGGAGGTCCGCGCGGACGTCGGTGATGCCGGTGTCGGCGGCCACCTGTGCCGCGGCGGACCGGTTGTCGCCGGTGAGCAGGACGGGGGACGTGCCGGTGACGGCGGTGAGCGCGGAGACGGCCGGAGCGGCGTCGGGGCGGAGGCGGTCGGTGAGGGTGAGGGTGCCGACGGGGGTGCCGTCGACGCGCACCAGGACCGTGGTGCCGGGGACCTCGTCGGCGCGAACAGCGGCCGTGGGGTCCGGGCCGGCACCGTCCTCCCCGGCTCTCCCCACCGTCACGACGCGCCCCTCCACGGTGGCGCTGACGCCCCGTCCCGGCCTGGCCGTGAAGTCCTCCGCGGGGGCGATCCGCAGACCGCGGGCCCGGGCGGCGGCCACGACGGCGCGGGCCAGCGGGTGTTCGCTCGGGTGCTCGGCGGCCGCGGCCAGGGCGAGCAGGGCGTCCTCGCCGAGTCCGGAGCCCGGGTGCGGCCGTACGGCCGTGACCTCGGGAGTGCCCTCCGTCAGGGTGCCCGTCTTGTCGAGGGCGGCGGTGTCGATCTCGCCGAGCCGTTCCATGGCCACGGCGGACTTGACGAGCACACCGTGCCGGCCGGCGTTGGCGATGGCGGAGAGCAGGGGCGGCATGGTGGCCAGGACCACCGCGCACGGCGAGGCGACGATCATGAACGTCATCGCCCGGAGCAGCGCGCTCGTGAGGTCCGCGCCGAAGGCGAGCGGGATCGCGAAGACGGCGAGCGTGGCGGCGACGACGCCCACGGCGTAGCGCTGTTCGATCTTCTCGATGAACAGCTGTGTCGGCGCCTTGGTCTGCGACGCCTCCTCCACCAGGGTCACGATGCGGGCGATCACCGAGTCGGCCGGGTCGCGTTCGACGCGGACGCGCAGCGCGCCGGTGCCGTTGAGGGTGCCGGCGAAGACCTCGTCGCCCGGGGCCTTCGGGACGGGCAGGGGTTCACCGGTGATGGTGGCCTGGTCGGCCTCGCTCTCGCCGTCGAGGACGCGCCCGTCGGCGCCGATGCGCTCGCCCGGGCGGATCAGGAGGACGTCGCCGACGGCGAGCCGATCGGTCGGGACCGTCTCCTCGGTCTCCTCGGTGCCGTCGCCCTTCGGCGAGACGCGCGTGGCCGTGGCGGGGGCGAGATCGAGCAGACCGCGTACGGAGTCGGCGGTGCGGGCGGTGGCCAGGGCCTCCAGCGCGCCGGAGGTGGCGAAGATGACGATGAGCAGCGCGCCGTCGAGGACCTGGCCGATCGCGGCCGCGCCCAGCGCCGCGACGATCATCAGCAGGTCGACGTCCAGGGTCTTCTCGCGCAGTGCACGGAGCCCTTCGAGGGCGGGTTCCCAGCCGCCGGCCGCGTAGGCGATCGCGTAGAGCGGCCCGTACAGCCACGCCGAGGCGCCGGTCAGGTCCAGCGGGAGCGCGAGCAGGAAGGCGAGGGTCGAGGCCAGCGCCCAGCGGGCCTCGGGCAGGGCGAGGACACGGGTACGGCGGCGCGGGGCGGGCGTCCCGGGCGGCCTGGACGATGCCCCGGACGGGGATGCGGAGGTGGTGAGAGTCGCGGACACGCGGCACACCATACAGGAACACATGAAGACTCATTCATGCCTTCATATGCGATGAGTAAGATGTGGGCCATGGGTCATGGAGCCGCCGCACGGGAAGAAACGGCACGCGTACGTCTCGACGCGGCCAACGTCGCGAAGGTGGCCACCACCCTCCAGGCCCTCTCCACCCCGTCCCGGCTGCTGATCCTCGCCCGGCTGCGCGAAGGCCCGCTGCCCGCCACGGAGTTGGCGGCCGAGGTGGGCATGGAACAGTCGGCGTGCTCGCACCAGCTGCGGCTGCTGCGCAACCTGGGGCTGGTCGTGGGCGAGCGGCAGGGCCGTTCCGTGGTGTACGCCCTGCACGACCACCATGTCGCCGAGCTGCTCGACCAGGCCGTCTACCACGTGGAGCACCTGCGGCTGGGCATCAGCGACGCGCCCGAGGGGGACGGGGACTGACCGCTGACCGCCCCCGTGCCCCTCGTGGACCGGCTGCTACGCCGTAGGGCCGACGACCAGCAGGACCGTGGCGGCGGCCATGGCCGTCAGGAACAGTCCCGACACGGCGCAGGCGACGAACACCCGTGACGCGCGACGCGGTCCGGGCACTGCCGGCGCCCGCGTTCCCAGAGCCGCCCAGCGCCGGCTCTCCTCCCGCTGTTCGCGTCCGCGCTGGAGGCGGGCGCGCACCCGGACCGCCGCGGCGGCGGCCAGGCCCGCCGCCGCCGTCGCCGCCGTCCCGGTCCACGGCATCGGCGTGAGCAGCAGCACGCCGACGGCCGCGAGCGTGCCCCACGTGATCAGGCACGCGACGGCCGCCGACCGCTGCGACCGGGGCCGGTCGGCACCCGCGCGGACGTCCGCCACCGCGGGCAGGTACCAGACGCAGCCGGAGGCGCACAGCACGGCGGTTCCCAGGGCCAGGACTCCGTCGGTCATGGTCCGCTTCTCCTTCGGTTCCGCTCCTCTTCGGTTCCGTCCCTCCCTCAGCCCTGCACCGCTGCGCGCTCGTCACGCTCGGCACGCTCGTCGAGCGCGGCGACCTCCGGGTGGTGCAGGTCGAACGCCGGGGACTCGGAGCGGATGCGGGGAAGGACGGTGAAGTTGTGCCGCGGGGGCGGGCAGGAGGTGGCCCACTCCAGCGAGCGGCCGTAGCCCCACGGGTCGTCGACGTCGACCTTCCTGCCGTACTTGCCGGTCCTCCAGACGTTGTAGAGGAAGGGCAGGATCGACAGGCCGAGCAGGAAGGACCCGATCGAGGACAGGGTGTTCAGGGCGGTGAAGCCGTCGGCCGCGAGGTAGTCGGCGTACCGGCGCGGCATGCCCTCGGCGCCGAGCCAGTGCTGGACGAGGAACGTGAGGTTGAAGCCGGCCGTCAGCGTCCAGAAGGTGATCTTGCCGAGGCGTTCGTCGAGCATCCGGCCGGTCCACTTCGGCCACCAGAAGTGGAAGCCGGCGAACATGGCGTACACGACCGTGCCGAAGAGCGTGTAGTGGAAGTGCGCGACGACGAAGTACGTGTCGGAGACATGGAAGTCGAGCGGCGGCGAGGCCAGGATCACGCCCGTGAGCCCGCCGAACAGGAACGTCACCAGGAAGCCGGTCGCCCACAGCATCGGCGTCTCGAAGGACAGCGAGCCCTTCCACATGGTGCCGACCCAGTTGAAGAACTTCACCCCGGTGGGTACGGCGATCAGGAAGGTCATGAAGGAGAAGAACGGCAGCAGTACGCCGCCGGTGACGTACATGTGGTGCGCCCACACCGTCACCGACAGACCGGCGATGGCGATGGTGGCGCCCACCAGGCCCATGTAGCCGAACATCGGCTTGCGGGAGAAGACCGGTATGACCTCGCTGACGATGCCGAAGAAGGGCAGCGCCAGGATGTAGACCTCCGGATGCCCGAAGAACCAGAACAGGTGCTGCCAGAGCAGGGCGCCGCCGTTGGCCGCGTCGAAGATGTGGCTGCCGAACCTGCGGTCGCACTCCAGGGCGAACAGGGCGGCGGCGAGCACCGGGAAGACCATCAGCACCAGGACGCCGGTGAGCAGCACGTTCCAGGTGAAGATCGGCATCCGGAACATGGTCATGCCGGGGGCGCGCATACAGACGATCGTGGTGATGAAGTTGACCGCGCCGAGGATGCTGCCGAAGCCGGAGAGCGCCACGCCCATGATCCACATGTCGGCGCCGATGCCCGGCGAGAACACCTCGTTGGACAGCGGGGCGTACAGGAACCAGCCGAAGCTGGCGGCGCCCTGCGGGGTGAGGAAGCCGCCGGCCGCGATGAGCGAGCCGAACAGGAACAGCCAGTAGGAGAGCATGTTCAGCCGCGGGAAGGCGACGTCCGGGGCGCCGATCTGCAGCGGCATGATCCAGTTGGCGAATCCGGTGAACAGCGGCATCGCGAACAGCAGCAGCATGATCGAGCCGTGCATCGTGAACGCCTGGTTGAACTGCTCGTTGGAGACGATCTGCGTGCCGGGGCGGGCGAGTTCGGCCCGCATCAGCAGCGCGAGCGCGCCGCCCACGAGGAAGAACACGAACGCCGACACCAGGTACAGCGTTCCGATCTTCTTGTGGTCGGTGGTCGTCAGCCACTCCACCACATGGCCTCTGGCCCGCACCCGGACGACCGGCTCGGCTCCGCTGCCGCCGGGCACCCCCTCGGCGCTCCGCTGTCTTCCCGGGCGCTTCTGGCCGTGTGCGTGATTGACGTCCACCTGGACGCGACCTCCACCTCTGGTACCGAACTCACGAGCCGGGAAGGACCAGATGACACGCGAGGGAAGCGCGGTCCTTCCCGGCTGCCCTCATGCTCATCCGGGCCGGCTCGGGCGGACAGGGCCGAACGGTCCCCGACCGACCGGGGCCGAAGGTCCCGAGCAGGGCGGGGGCGGGTACCGAAGGGGAGGAGGAAAGGCAGGTACCGAAGGAGCGGAGCAGAGGCAGGTACCGAAGGAGCGGACAAGGAGCAGGTACCGAAGGAGCGGAGGAAGGCGCTTACCGCTCCGTCACCGGCACCCGCCACACCAGCGTGGTGCCGCCGTCGGGCGGGCCGGTCGTCTCCAGCGCACCGCCGAGCTGCCGGGCCCGCTCCGCCATGTTGCGCAGACCACTGCGGCGGCCGCCGGCCGGGATGCCCACGCCGTTGTCGGACACCTCCAGCCGTACGTCCCGCCCGTCCGTCTCGAGCGCGACCTCGACGCGCCCGGCCCGCGCGTGCCGGGCGACATTGGTCAGGGCCTCGGAGAGGACCGCCACCACATGGTCGGCGGTCTCCTTCGGCACATGGGTGTCCAGCAGGCCCTCCATGCGCACACTGGGCGCGAAGCCCAGCACCGGTGCGGCCTCGCCGACCACGCGCACCGCCCGCGCCCGCAGGCCGGGGCCGGCGGCCTCGTCGTCACGCGACCGCAGCCCGAAGATCGTCGACCTGATGATCTTGATGGTCTCGTCCAGGTCGTCCACCGCCCGCAGCACGCGCCGAGAGGCCTCCTCGTGCTCGATGAAGCGGCCCGCGCTCTGCAGGGTCATCCCGGTGGCGAACAGCCGCTGGATCGCCAGGTCGTGCAGGTCACGGGCGATCCGGTCACGGTCCTGGAGCACCGCGATCCGCTCCGCGTCCCGGCGGCGCTCGGCGAGTTCCATCGCCACCGCGGCCTGCGCGGCGAAGCCCTGCAGCGGTCCGTCCTCCTGCTCGGCGAAGACCGTCCGGCCCGCCTCCCGGACCAGCAGGACGACACCTCGTACGCCGTCGCCGCTGCCGATGGGGACGGCCACGGCCGGACCGAGACCGGTGAACCGCGGCGGCCCGGCACAGACGCGCCCGTCGCACGAGATGTCCGGAGTGGAGACGGGGGCCGCACGGGAGAAGGCCTCACCGATCAGGCTGCCGTCCGTGGGCAGCACCATCCCGCGGTGCGCCTCGGCCTCGCGTCCGATGGCCAGTTCCACGGTGAGGGAGTCGGTGCCGGCCATGGGCACCGCCACCACGGCCAGGGCCGCGCCGGTGATCTCCCTGGCCCGTTCGGCGATCAGCGCGAGGACCTCGCTGCGGTCGCTGCCGGACATGAGGCTGTGGGTGATCTCCGCGCTCGCCCGCAGCCAGCGCTCGCGCAGCCGGGACTCCTCGTACAGACGGGCGTTGTCGATGGCCACGCCGGCCGCCACGGCCAGCGTGGACAGCACCGACTCGTCCTCCTCGTCGAACTGCGCCCCGCCGCGCTTCTCCGTCAGGTAGAGATTGCCGAAGACCTGGTCCCGCACCCGGATCGGAACGCCGAGGAAGGTGTTCATCGGCGGGTGGTGGGCCGGGACGCCGTACGAGGCCGGGTGCTGCGAGAGCTTGGCCAGCCGCAGCGGCTCCGGGTGGCGGATCAGCTCGCCGAGGATGCCGTGGCCCTCCGGGTAGGGGCCGATCCTGGCTATCTGCTCCTCGGTGACCCCGACCGTGAGGAACTCCGACAGCCGTCTGCCGTCCGGACCGATCACGCCGAGCGCGGCGTACTCGGCGTCCACCAGCACCGCCGCGGCCTGCACGATGCTGCGCAGCGCCTGTTCCAGCTCCAGCTCCCGGCCGACCGCGAGGACCGCCTCCAGCAGGCTGTGCACCCGGTCCCGGGTGCCGCGGGCCGCGTCCAGACGGGCCTGCAGCTCCTCCAGCAGCTCGTCCAGCCTCAGTTGAGGCAGCCGCACACGGGCCTCCTCGGAGCTTCCCACCAGCGATCCTCCGCATTCCTTCACCGTGCCGCCGGCCAACCGTTTCCGCGGCCTGGCCACGGTAACGGTCCGCCAAGGTACAGCGGCCGGGACGGGTGGCGGTGGGCGCGTCAGCCGTGCGCGACGACGGCGACGGGCGCGGTGGCGTGGTGCAGCACCGCGTGCGCGACGGGGCCGATGTGGATGCCGAACGGGCTGCGGCGGATCCGGCGGCCCACGACGACGAGGGAGGCGTCGCGGGAGGCGTCGACCAGGTGGTCCGCGGGACTGCCGGGGCGAGAGTCCTCGACGACCTCGACCGCCGGGAACCTCTGCTTCCAGGGCCGCAGCACCGCGGCCAAGTGCGCGGCGGCCTGCCGGCCCGGCTCGGCGTACGGCTGCACGTACGGCGAGTCGTACGGCGGTGCGTAGGCCTCGGGGTACGCCTCGAGGTACGGCTCGGGGTCCCCGGGAAGGCCGAACGCGACGTACGGCGGCAGGGTCCAGCCGTGGACGACGCGCAGGGCGGTGGTACGGCGCGCGGCCTCCTCGAAGGCGAAGGCGAGCACCGCCTCGGCCGGGCGCGCGGTGTCGAGGCCGAGCACGACGGGCCGAAAGCCGGTCGCCGCGAAGGGGCCCCCGGTCCCGGCCGGGTCCGGCTCATACTCGTCGGCGTCCCGCTCCCCCGCGCGTACGAGGACCACGGGAACCTCGGTGTGCGCGACGACCGCCTGGCTGACGGAGCCGAGCAGGAAGCCACCTACACCGCTCAGTCCACGGGAGCCGAGAACCAGCAGCCCGGACCCCTTCGCCGCCGTCACCAGCGTCTCGCCCGGCCGGCCGGTGTGCTGCTCGACCGTCACGTCGACATCCGGATGCCGGAGCCGTACTCCGTCGGCCGTCTCCCGGGGGAGCCTCTCGCTCCGCACGGTCCAGTCCTGCCGGCTCTCGGCGCCGAGGAACGGCGCCCGTGCCAGCGGACCGGGGAGGGGTTCGCGCACGCCGACGAGCCGCAGCGGCACGCCGCGGAGCCTCGCCTCGCGTGCCGCCCACTCGACGGCGGCCGGGCTCTCCCGTGAGCCGTCGACACCCACGGTGACAGTGCGGGACATGGTCCACACCTCCGTCTCCACTATCGGACCCGGGAGCGGGCGGCGGGCAGGGGCCGGGCGGCCAAACCGGAGCGGACACCGGGGAGACGAGACCGAGCGGACCGACATCAGGGCCGGTTGGCCCCTGGTCCAGGAATGCGGCGCCGGACAAGGCTGGGAACGGCAGGTTCCTCATACCTGCACGCCCGCCCCCTCCTGGAGGCACGTCTTGACTTCCTCCCCCTCAGAGGCGGGGGATTCCAGCGGTCGCCCGCTGGTTTCCCTGCTTCACCGACGACCGCCCCGTCCGGGAGGACTCCCGTTGAGGTCCTACACCGTCTCCACAGGCAGCCGCCGCCGGCCCGGCGGCCAGGATGTTGCGTGCCGCGTTCACGTCGCGGTCATGCACAGTGCCGCAGTCGCACGTCCCCTCGCGGACGTTCAGCGGCAGCTTCTCGCGGACCGCGCCGCAGGTTCCGCACAGCTTCGAGCCGGGGAACCAGCGGTCGGTCACGACGAGTTCGCGCCCGTACCAGGCGCACTTGTACTCCAGCATGGAGCGCAGTTCCGTCCACGACGCATCGGAGATGGCGCGCGCGAGCTTGCCGTTCTTCAGCAGGTTGCGGACGGTGAGGTCCTCGATCACGACCGTTTGGTTCTCACGGACGAGTCGAGTGGTCAGCTTGTGCAGGAAGTCCCGGCGCCGGTCGGCGATCCGTGCGTGGACCTTGCCAACGCGACGCCGGGCTTTCTCCCGGTCCGCCGAGTCCTTCGCCGTCCGCGACAGCTCACGCCGGGCGCGGGCCAGGCGGGCGCGGTCACGCCGCTCGTGCTTCGGGTTGGTGACCTTTTCCCCGGTGGACAGGGTCACCAGGGAGGTGATCCCGGCGTCCAGGCCGATCGTCGCTGCGGTGGCGGGAGCCGGGGCGATGCCGTCCTCACACAGCAGGGACACGAACCAGCGTCCCGCCGCGTCACGGGACACGGTCACGGTGGTCGGCTCCGCGCCCTCGGGCAGCGGACGCGACCGGCGGATGTCCGGGGGCTCCGCCGATTCGGCCGGTGTCAGTCGTCCGTCGCCCCACTTGAAGGCGCTGCGGGTGTACTCGGCCGACGCCCGGGACTCGGGTGTCGGTCAGTGGGCGGTGGACGCCGGTCCGCCCTGGCGGCGAACCGGCTCTTGCTGCCTCGCTCCGCAGGAGCCTCGTTCCTCTCCCGCAAACGGGAGGCATCCCCATCCCGGCCCGCAGGCCGGGGTATTCGCGAAGGAAGGTCCCGATGAACGTTTCGCTCACGACCGCCGGCATGCTGCGGGCGCTGTCGGCCGAGCACCGGCACCGGCTCATGCGGCTCGCTCAGGAGGTGTCGTTCCCCCAGGGGACCCGGCTGTTCGAGGAGTGCGGGCGCGCGGACCGTTTCTGGATCGTCCGTACGGGCACCGTCGAGCTCGACATGCACGTACCGGGCCGCCGGGCGGCCGTGGTCGAGTCCCTCGGCCACGACGAACTGGTCGGCTGGTCCTGGCTGTTCGGCCCGCACACCTGGCACATGGGGGCCGAGGCCGTGACTCCGGTACGGGCGTACGAGTTCGACGCCGTGGCGGTCCGCTCGATGTGCCAGGACGATCCCGACCTGGGGCGTGCGGTCGCCCAGTGGGTGGGCGACGTGCTCGCCCACCGGCTGCGCGCGGCCCGCACCCGGCTGCTGGACCTGTACGCCCCGTACGGCAGCGGGAGCCTCCTGTGAGCGATCCTCACCTCGTGAGCGACGTGATGACCCGGAGAGTCGTCACGGTCGGCCGTGAGGCCCGCTTCAAGCGGATCGTGCGGCTGATGCAGGAGAGGCAGGTCAGCGCCCTGCCCGTCCTGGAGGGCATGGGCCGGGTCGTCGGCGTCGTCTCCGAGGCCGACCTGCTGCCCAAGGAGGAGTTCCGGGAGCGGTTCCGTGACAGCGATCCGGACCTCCCCCGGTCTCGGCTCCGCTCGACCGGGGGGACCCCCGTCACCCAGATGCGGCGCCTGTCCGATCCGGCGAAGGCCGGCGCGGTGACCGCCGGGGAGCTGATGACCTCGCCGGCCCTCACCGTCCGCGCCGACACGACGCTCGCGGAGGCGGCGCAGATCATGGCGACCGTCCAGGTCAGGCGGCTTCCCGTCGTCGACGGCCAGGACCTGCTGCAGGGCATCGTCAGCCGCACCGACCTGCTCAAGGTGTTCCTGCGGGACGACGAGGACATCGCCCGGCAGGTGCGGCGGGAGATCGTGTCGTACCTCTTCCCCAGCCCCCCGTCCGCCGTCCGCGTGGTGGTGCGGGACGGGATCGTGACGCTCACCGGCAGCATCCCGGACAGGTCCCTGGTCCCGGCGGCCGCGCGCCTGGCCCGGGCCGTCGAAGGGGTGGTGGACGTGCGGTTCGAGCTCGCCCTGCCGTGACGTGACGGTGCACGGTACGCCCGGCGCAGGCTGCCCGCGCCGGGCGTACGCGTGTACAGAGGGCCGAGGTTCCCAGGTCAGTGCGGCTGAACTGCGGGGACCCGGCGGGTGACCGCGTGGCGCACACCGGTTCCGGTGAAGGCCAGTGCCGCGGCCGCCACCACCGCGAGCAGGGCCAGCCCGAGCGCGTACGAACCGTACGCGCCGTACAGCGAGCCCATCAGCAGCGGCGGTACGAAGCCGCCCAGGCCGCCCGCGGCGCCGACGACGCCGGTGACCGAACCAACCATGTCGGCGGGGGCCAGCAGGGCGACCAGGGCGAAGACGGCGCCGCTGCCCGCGCCCAGGGCGGCTGCCAGGGCCAGGAACGCGACGGTGCCGACCGGTGCGAGGGACGGGGTGAAGGACTGGGCGAGGGCGCCGGCGAGGACCACGGCCAGGGTGCCGGCCAGGACCCGCACCGGGCCGAAACGGTCCGACAGCCAGCCGCCCACGGGGCGCATCGCCACCGCGAGCAGCACGAAACCCGCCATCCGGTTGGCGGCGTCCGCCTGCGTGAGGCCGTACCCGGTCTTGAGGTAGGTGGGCAGGTAGACGGAGAAGGCGACGTAGCCGCCGAACGCGACCGCGTAGAGCGCGGACGCCTGCCAGGTGATGCCGAGGCGCAGGGTGGCGGCCAGACGGCGGGCCAGCGGCTCCGTGGGGACCGTGCGGCCGGGCGCGTCCCGCAGGACCAGCCAGGCCACGGCGGCGTAGGCGGCGAGGACGGCGGCGGTGATCAGGAACGGGGTGGCCATGCTGTGTGCGTCGACGAGCTGCACCGTGGTCAGCGCGCTGATCGCGGTGCCGCCCATCCCGGCGCCGAAGACGCCGATCGCGAGCCCGCGCCGCTCGGGCGGGAACCACGCGCTGACGAGCGGCACCCCGACGGCGAAGGCGGTGCCGCCGATGCCGAGGAAGAAGCCGCCCGCCAGCAGCGCTCCCAGGGAGGAGTGGCCGGCCAGACCCAGGTAGAGGACCGGCACGATGGTGGCCGCCGAGACCAGCGGGAACATCACCCGGCCGCCGAACCGGTCGGTCAGCGCGCCGACCGGGATCCGCCCCAGCGAGCCGACCACCACGGGCACCGCCACCAGGAGCGACTGCTCGAACGAGGTCAGGTAAAGGCTGTCCTTGAAGCGCGGGCCGAGAGGGCTGAGCAACGCCCAGGCCCAGAAGTTGACGGCGAATCCGGCCGTGGCCAGCGCCAGCATCGTCCAGGCCCGGCCGGACGCCGGAGCCGCCTGTGTCCCTACCTCGTCATGTGTCCTCGACGGCTGCAGCATGCCGCCCGTCCTTCCTGCTCGCAGTGGGTGCGGCCCCGGGGTTCACACCGGGACCGCGGGCCCTTTCGGCCGCACACCGGTTCCGGTGGCCCACTGTCAGCATCCGCGTGCGGACCCCGCGCGCGGGTGGGCCGACAGTCCCCGTCGCCGGGCCCGGCGGTCCCCGGCTGCCGGGGCCGGACGGCCGGGGTCACGTCGACTGCGCCGCCCGTGCGGATGCGCGCGGTGTCCGGTGGCCGTCGGGGCCGTAGCCGAACCGGATCAGCAGTTGCGGGAAGCACCGCCGTCGCGATCCGCCCATCGCCGCCCGCAGGTCCGGCCATTCGACGGCCTGGTGCAGCGGTGAGGTGCGCACTTTGTGCGCGGTCGCCGTCAGCAGCACGTGCTGAAGGGCCTGGCCTGCCCGCAGCCAGTCCTCGGGCCCGTCCTGCGTGGTCCACAGGAGGGCCACCTGGGCGTGGCGTTCGAAACGCAGGGCGGGCGGGCGCAGCGCGGGATGCGGGCCGGTGAAGTCACGCATCGGCATCCGCCCCGTCGCGTCCGCCGGGCCCAGAGCGGTGAACGGGATGCCGTAGGGAGCGTCCGCCCCCGGAGCGGCGATCCAGCCACGGGACTCGGCGGCGCGCAGCGGGCTGGCGTGGTTGCGGGCCTCGGCCGCGGCGGTCAGCCGCAGCAGCCGCCGGGTGCCGGCGAAGTCCGGTACGTACAGCCGGGCGCCCTCGGTGCGCGCGGCCGCGGTCATCCTCGCGACGACCGGTTCGGGCACCGGGCGGCCGGTGAACGGCATCCGGCTGGTGTGCCGCCGCGCGATCGCGCCGTAGAGGTCCGGCTCCGGGCTGTGCTGGTCACCCGGGCCGTCCGGGCCGTTCCGGCCGTCCGGCGGCCCGGTCAGGTGGACGGCGGCCAGCAGGTCGGGCTCCCCGGGCTTCGGCAGCAGCCGCACTCTCGGCCGCAGGCCCAGATGGGCGGCGGCGAGGCGGAGGTTGAGCACCGCCGCGCCCACCGACAGATGCCGGGCGCGCCCCTGCGGGTCGGTCCGCGGCAGTGATCGCTCCGCCGCCGCGTGGACCTCCAGCGACCAGTCGTCCGGGTTCACCCGGAAGCGCCAGGGCTGGGTGTTGTGGATCGACGGGGCCGCCACGGCCGCTGCCAGCAGCGTCTCCAGAGCGGCGGCGTCCAGGATGGGAGTGCGCATGGTGCCTCCTGTGTCGTCCGGGGCCGCGGGTCCGGCCGCCGGCGCCTGCCGCGGCGCCGGCCGGGGAACGGCGGCCCGGGTCGCCGGTCATGTCACGGGCAGGGCGGTGGCCAGCAGGACGACGCCGAGCGAGCCGGCCAGGGACACGACCGCCAGGGCGCGGGCCAGTTCGGGGCGGCCCTTGGCGTGTGCGATGCCGTGGCCCGCCGCGGCGAGCATCACCAGGGCGAACAGACCGAGTTTGGCCGTCAGGGTGCGGCCGTAGCCCGGATCGGCGAGCGCTGCCCAGGTGACGCCCTTGTGCCAGGCCATGGCCCAGCCGGTGGCCAGCTGCACCGGCAGGAACACCGCCCCGGTCAGCAGCCCGAAGCGGCGCCCCGCCCGGGCGGTGAAGGTGTCCTTGGCCTCCGGCGGGAGCAGGCGGCGGGCCAGGGGCAGGATCACCAGGGACAGGGCCAGCTGCCCGCCGACCCACAGCGCGGCACCGGCCACATGGGCGAACCGCACCAGGGACCACAGTCCGACGGTGTCCACCTACTTCACCTCCACGACGCCGTGGGCGCCGGCTTCCGCGTGGCGCATGGAGTGGTCGACGAAGGAGTAGTGGCCGGCCTCCGGGAACGTCGTCTCGACGAATCCCCCCTGGGCCGTGGCCAGATCGAGCACCTGCGCACCCCCTGCCCCACCGCGTTTCAGCAGATGGGCGCCCTCCTTGTAGACGGTGTCGAAGACCGTGCCGACGACGTGGAAGGCGACCCCGTCGTTGGGCCCGGCGGCGACCACCCAGAAGCGGGCCCGCTCCCCGGCGCGCACGGTCAGCGGGGCCTTGGCGTACTGGGCGGCGACGCCGTTGAACGCCCACGCGTCCGGGGTGTTCCGGCGCATCTTGGCGACCTGGGCCGTACTGCCGGGAGTGCCGAGGTACAGCTCGGAGGCGACCAGTACGTACTCGTGGTCCACCTCGGGGAGGTCCGGCGGGTCGATGACGACGGCCCCGTACATGCCGTTCCCGATGTGCTGGAGCATGGGCGCGGTGCTGCAGTGGTACAGCCAGGCCCCGGCCTTCTCGGCGCGGAAGCGGTAGGTGAGGCGCTCACCGGGCTGGAGGGTGCGCATGGGCCGGTCCGGGGCGAGGGACCCGGCGTGGAAGTCGATGCCGTGGCCCATGCTGTCGTCGTCGTTGACGAGGGTCACTTCCAGGACGTCGCCGACCTTGGCACGCAGGGTCGGGCCCGGGGCGGTGCCGCCGAAGGTCCACATGCGCTGCCGCACACCCGGGGCGACCTCAATGTCGGTGGTGGCGGCGCGCAGCGTGACCTTGTGGACCGTACCGCCGGGGGCCGGGGCCAGGCCGGCCGTGCGGGGCCGCCACCCGCTGGAGAAGTCGCCGGAGAGGTCCGGGCTGCCGGTGCCGTCCGCGAGGGAGTCCCGTCCGTCGTGTCCCCCGGTGTGCTCGCTCGCGCTGTCCTCGACGACGATGTCCAGGGTCATGCCGGCCGCGCGGTGTCCGGGCAGCGTGCACCACGCCTGCCGGTCCTCGGTGATCCGGCCGACGTCGAGGGTGTGGGACCGGCCGCGGGCCAGCAGCGGGGTGGCGGGTCCGTCGTCGACCCGGAGGTCATGGCGCTGGGCGTCCTCGTTGGTGACCTGGAGCCGCAGGACGGTGCCCGCGGCGACCTCGATCCGGCTCGGCCGGACGCGCATGCCGGCCAGGGTGACGTCGACGGTGCGGGTGATGGTGCCGGCACTGGCACTGGCACCCGCGCTGGTACCGGAACCGCCGGCGACGGCCGGATCGCCCGTGTCGCCGCCGCTGTTCGCGACCAGCACGGCCAGTACGGTCAGCAGGGTTCCGGCGGCCGTGCCGAGCGGGAGCGGCCACCTGGAGGGGCGTTCCTCTCCGGCGCCGCGGCCGCCGCGGACGAGCACGGAGACGGCCTGGGCGAGGAAGGCCGCCCCGGACAGCGCGGTCAGTGCCGTGCCCGCCGTACCGCCGGGACCGGACAGCGGCAGGAGCCCGACGCCGAGGTTGAGGGCGACCAGCCGGACGGGCCACCACCGCTCCAGCACCGCCCGCAGCGCGGCCCGTTCCTCCGGGCCCCGGGCGAGGACGACCGGCAGCAGATAGGTCAGGGCGCCGATCAGGACCTGGGCGACGAAGCCGACGAGCAGCACCGGGACCAGGGACCCGGCGGCGTCCTGCGCCTCGGCGAGCGGTCCGGTGACCAGGGCGCCCAGGTCCACCGTCACTCCGGCGAGCAGCCAGCCGGCGGCCGCGCCCAGCGACCAGGCGGCCGCGGCCGAGACCGGGCGGCGCCCACGCACCGTACGGGCGAACAGGCGCGCCGCGACGGCCACCCCGAGCAGATACGCGGCGACCCCGGCCACGGCCGGCCACCGCCGTCCGGCGGCCAGGGCGGCGACCGCGGTCAGCAGGCCGCCCCCGGTGAGGGCCAGCACCCGGGGCGCCACCTTCGTGGTGTGCTCCCTCATCCGCACGCCCAGCACGGTCGGCCACAGCATGAACAACGTGCCCAGCACCGGCAGTCCGATCCAGCCGAGCAGCGTCACATGGACGTGGGCCAGCCGCACGCCCGCGTACCCGCCGGTTCCGGCCCGGCCGGTGGCGAGCAGCCAGCCCAGCACCGCACCCACGACGAGCGCCGCCGCGGCGGCCCGGTAGTAGCCGACGACCGGGGCGAGCCGTCCCCCGAGCGCGCCCCGGCCCATGCGGGCCAGCACCACCCAGTGGGCCGCCACCGCCGCGACCAGCAGGGCGCACCCGGCGCCGGTCAGCGCCGGCCGGTCCGCCCAGACACCGATGAGCACCCCGGCCACGGCGAGGTTCACCCCGGCGAGCCGGGCGTCGCTCCACCGCTCGTCCGGCACCCGGGCGTGCAGCAGGGCGACCGCGAAGTGCTCGCTCCAGACCACGATCGCCGTCGTGGCGGCACCCAGCAGGAACAGGTGGATCGCCAGCCAGCGCGCCACCGGCAGGGACTGCTGCCCGGTTGCCGCCGTCAGCGCCAGCCCGGCCCACATCACGATGACGACGTGGGCGCGCAGATGACGCCGCTTCAGCCCCGACGCCCGGAACCTGCTCGGGAACCGGCCACCGCCGAGCGCGGGGCCGTCGTGCCGGCTGGTCATGCTCTCGCTGCTCCTCGGCGCCCCGACGGGCGGCTGTCTCGCTGTCCGTGATCCGCCAGCAGGGCCGCGAGTTCACGTCGGTGGGGGAAGGAACCGGGACGGTACCCGCACCACGGCTCCTCGGCGTACGGGTCGCCGGTGACGCCGTACGCCCGGGACCGGGAGCCGCCGCAGACGGTACGGAACTCGCACCGCCCGCACCGGCCGCCCAGCCGGTCGGGGTCCCGCAGGCCGGTGAACAGCTCCGACGTCCGGTAGATCTCCGTCAGCGGCGTCGTGCGCACACTGCCCGCGCCCAGCGGCAGGAACCCGCTGGGGTGCACGGTGCCGGTGTGCGACACGAAGGCGAACCCGCGTCCCGCGTTCACGTCCAGCGGCGGCCGGCGGGCCCGGCGGGCCGCGGACAGCAGACCCAACTCGGCTGCGCGGTCCCGCAGCTGGCGGTACAGACGGCCGAGGCCCAGCACCTTGACGTGGTCCTCGCCCGCGTCCGCCAGCACCTTGCGCTGGAGCGCGACCCGGCGGAAGTGGTGCGCCTCGGTGGTCTTCGCGGGCACGGCCATGCCGATGTCGTGGACGAAGTTCAGGACGTCCTCCGCCTCGGCCCGGCTGAGCACGCCGAGTTGCCTGCCGCGGCCGGTGGGCACCAGGAAGAAGGCGCTCCACAGCATCGCCCCGTGATCGCGCACCATACGGACGACGTCCGGCAGGTCGTGCAGGTTGTGCCGGGCCACGGTGGTGTTGATCTGCACTTTCATACCCAGCGCACGGGCCGCGTCCCAGGCGTCGAGCGTCCAGCGGAACACGCCGGACACCCCGCGGAACCCGTCGTGCAGGGCGGCGGTGGAGCCGTCCAGGCTCAGCGACAGCCCGACCGCGCCCGCCGCGTGCACGGCCCGCAGCCGGTCCGGGGTCAGGGTCGGGGTGCCCGAGGGGGAGACGGCGACGCGGACGCCCGCCGCCTCACCGTGGGCGATCAGTTCCAGCAGGTCGGGGCGTTGGAAGGGGTCGCCGCCGGTGATGACGAAGAGCGGCGCGGGCTGCCCGAAGGCGGCCACCTGGTGCATCAGGTCCTTGGCCGCCGTCGTGTCCAGCTCGCGCGGATCACGGCCGGGCACGGCCTCGGCGCGGCAGTGCAGACAGGCCAGCGGGCAGGCCCGGGTGGACTCCCAGATCACGATGAACGGCTTGTCCGCCACGTCCTGGTGCTGTCGGCGCACCACTCGGGCCGCGCTCACCACGAAGTCACCGCCACCCGCGCCGGACAGTCGCGCCGCGTGCGTCCGGCCGCCCGTGCGTCAGGGCAGACGTGAGGGGCGGCCGGACGGTGACCGGACCGGGCCGCACGGCGCACCGCCCTGGTCCCGGGACGGCGGGATGGACCGGGCGGGCGCCCGTTGCGGTCGTACACCTTCGGTACCTCCGGTTCGGTCGTCTTCAGCATGCGGTGCCGCGCGAGGCCGGCGCTTCGGCCGACAGTCCCTCGCGGGTGGGCCGAGGGTCCCTCTGTGCGCGGCACCGCGCTTCCCGCGCTCAGGGCCGCCCCGTGTCCGTCCCCAGAGCCCCGCCGGTGGCCACGAGGGCCGCTCCCAGCCCGGTCAGCACGGCGCCCAGCCCCGTGACCAGCGTGGTGAGCTCCCATGCCTGGTAGGCGGAGAGCAGCGAGCCGCGCAGGGTCTCCCCCATGAAGGCGGTCTGGCGGAGCTGGGCGAGCTTCTCGTCGTCGTTGTCCGCGGCGTGCAGTTCGTCGGTGATCTCGGCGTAGGTGCGGCCACCGGTGGTCTTGGCCAGGTGGTCCTTGATGAGTTCGGCGTACGCCCGGGCCTGCGGGCCGGTCTCCACCGTCCGCCCCGCGAACGGAGCCAGCTCGACGGGCAGCCCGCCGTCCGGGAACGTGATCCGCTGGGCGGCCAGTTCGGTACGGATCTCCTTCCGTCCGCCGCGGCCGCGCAGCAGCATGACGGGACCGGCGGCGAGCAGCGCCGCGCCGACCGTTCCCACCAGCGCGCCGGTCCGTCGGTGCGCACCACTCATGACATGCCCTCTTTCTGCCACTCACCTCTGCTGGAACCGGTCCGGAGGAGCACACCGCGCCCGCCACCGCTGCTGCCACCGCACACGAGAAGACGAGAATGCGCGGCCGAACGCGACGGTCCGGCGGTCCGCGGCCGCCCGCCCCGGCCGGTCACGGACCAGCATCTCCGCCTGACGGGTGCCGGCACCTGGGCCGTACGGTCCTGGATCGGGCCGGAGAGCCGCCCGGGAAGGGACCTTCGGCCCCGGGTTCCGCACGGCGCCGCCACCTAGCGTCTGGACCATGGAGAACGACCAGAACGCTCGACGGGGACAGTCGCGCGTCGCCCCCGCCCGGAACTGGCCGCTGGCCGGCCGCCGGCTGCTGAGCCGCACCGAGGTGTCGGCCGACGGACGCGCGGTGTTCGGTGAGAACGACGGCAAGTGGGAGGGCTTCTACCGGGAGCGCTGGGCCCACGACAAGGTGGTGCGCTCCACCCACGGCGTGAACTGCACCGGGTCCTGCTCGTGGATGGTGTACGTCAAGGACGGCATCATCACCTGGGAGCATCAGGCCACCGACTACCCGTCCATCGGCGCGGACTGCCCCGAGTACGAGCCGCGCGGCTGCCCGCGCGGGGCGTCGTTCTCCTGGTACACCTACTCCCCCAGCCGGGTCCGCTACCCGTACGTACGCGGTGCGCTGCTGAAGCTGTGGCGCGAGGCGCGGCGCCGGCTCGGTGACCCGGTGGCGGCCTGGGCCGAGATCACCGGCGACCCGGCGAAGGCCCGCGCCTACAAGCGGGCGCGCGGCAAGGGCGGACTGGTCCGCGCGGACTGGGACGAGGTGGCCGAGCTGGTCGCCGCCGCCCACGTCCACACCGTCAAGGCGTACGGCCCGGACCGGGTGGCGGGCTTCTCGCCGATCCCGGCGATGTCGATGGCGTCGTTCGCGGCCGGGGCGCGCTTCATGTCACTGATCGGCGGCACGCTGCTGTCGTTCTACGACTGGTACGCCGACCTGCCGATCGCCTCCCCGCAGGTGTTCGGCGACCAGACCGACGTCCCGGAGGCGGCGGACTGGTGGAACGCCGGCTATCTGGTGATGTGGGGCTCCAACATCCCGGTCACCCGCACCCCTGACGCCCACTTCCTCACCGAGACCCGCTACAACGGCACCAAGGTCGTCGCGGTCAGCCCCGACTACGCCGACAACGTGAAGTTCGCCGACGAGTGGCTGGCCCCGCATCCCGGCACGGACGGGGCGCTGGCGATGGCCATGGGCCATGTGATCCTGCGCGAGTTCCTCGTCGACCGGGAGGTGCCGTACTTCCGTAAGTACCTCCGTGCATTCACCGACGCGCCGTTCCTGGTGGCGCTGCGCGAGCGCGACGGGGGCGGCGGTCTGGTCCCGGACGGGTTCCTGACCGCCGCCGACCTCGGACACGACACGGAACACGCCGGATCCAAGACGGTCCTCCTCGACGCGGCCACCGGCGAACCGGTCGTGCCGAACGGCTCCCTCGGCTTCCGCTGGGGGGAGGCCGAGCCGGGCCGCTGGAACCTCGACCTGGGCGACGTCGTCCCGGAGCTGAGCCTCATCGACCGCGCCGAGCGCACGGCCGAGATCGCGCTCCCCCGCTTCGACGAGGGCGCCACCGAGGGCGGCTCGGTCATGGTGCGGGGCGTACCGGTGCGCCGTATCGGCGGACGCCTGGTCACCACGGTCTTCGATCTGATGCTGGCCCAGTACGGCGTGGCCCGCCCCGGCCTCCCGGGCAGCTGGCCGTCCTCGTACGACGACGCGACCGAGCCGTACACCCCGGCCTGGCAGGAGACGATCACTTCCGTACCGGCCGAGCAGGCGGCCCGCATCGCCCGCGAGTTCGCCCGCAACGCCGAGCGCACCAACGGCCGCTCGATGATCGCGATGGGCGCGGGCACCAACCACTGGTTCCACTCCGACACCATCTACCGGGCCTTCCTGGCGCTGGTGACCATGACCGGCTGCCAGGGCGTCAACGGCGGCGGCTGGGCCCACTACGTCGGCCAGGAGAAGATCCGTCCCCTCACCGGGCTCCAGCACCTCGCGTTCGCCTTCGACTGGCAGCGCCCGACCCGGCACATGGCGGGCACCTCGTACTGGTACCTGAACACCGACCAGTGGCGGTACGAGGCGTTCGGCCCCGAGGAGCTCGCCTCGCCGCTCGGTGCGGGCCGCTTCGCGGGCAAGGGGTTCGCGGACTGCCTGGCGCAGGCGGTACGGCTGGGCTGGACGCCCGGTCACCCCGGCTTCGACCGCAACCCGCTGGACCTGACCGACGAGGCCGCCGCGGCCGGCCGTCCCGTCGCCGAGCACATCGTGGACGAGCTGAAGGAGGGGCGGCTGCGGTTCGCCGTCGAGGACCCCGACGACCCGGCCAACTTCCCCCGCGTACTGACCGTCTGGCGGGCCAACCTCCTCGGCTCCTCCGGCAAGGGCAACGAGTACTTCCTGCGCCATCTGCTCGGCACCGACGCCGCCGTCCGCTCCGACGAGACCCCGCCCGAGCACCGCCCCGAGGACGTGGTGTGGCGGGACGAGGCCCCCGAGGGCAAGCTCGACCTGCTGGTCGCCATGGACTTCCGGATGACGTCGACCGGCCTGCTCGCCGACGTCGTCCTCCCGGCCGCCACCTGGTACGAGAAGGACGACCTGTCCAGCACGGACATGCACCCCTTCGTGCACGCCTTCACCCCGGCCATCGCCCCGCCCTGGCAGGCCCGCACCGACCACGACACCTTCCTGACCATCGCCGACCGGTTCAGCGAGCTCGCCGCGACCCACCTGGGCACCCGTACCGACGTCCTCCCGGTGCCGCTCCTGCACGACACCCCCGACGAACTCGCCCAGCCCGGCGGGGTCGTACGGGACTGGAAGGCCGGCGAATGCGAACCGATCCCCGGCCGCACCATGCCGAAGCTGGTCGTCGTCGAACGGGACTACGCCGCCGTGGCGGAGAAGATGCGCGCGGTCGGCCCGCTGCTCGACAGCCTCGGCACCACCACCAAGGGCATCACCGTCCACCCGGGCCGGGAGCTCGACGAGCTGCGGCGGCGTAACGGCACCGTACGCGACGGGATTGCCGCCGGACGCCCCTCCATCGCCACCGCGTCCGACATGTGTGAGGCGATCCTCGCGCTCTCCGGCACCACCAACGGCCGCCTGGCCACCGAGGGCTTCCGCGAACTGGAGCGGCAGACGGGCAGCGAGGGCCTGGTGGACCTGGCCGCCGAGCGCGAGGCGGAGCGCATCACCTTCGCCGACACCCGCACCCAGCCCCGCGCCGTCATGACCTCCTACGAGTGGTCGGGCAGCGAGACGGGCGGCCGCCGCTACTCTCCGTTCGTCATCAACGTCGAGCACCTCAAGCCCTGGCACACCCTCACCGGCCGCCAGCACTTCTTCGTCCAGCACGACTGGATGGCCGAACTGGGCGAGCAACTCCCGGTCTACCGGCCGCCGTTGAACGCCGTACGGCACTACGGGGACGAGCACCTGCACGAGGACGGCCGGGCCGAGGTCACCGTCCGCTACCTCACCCCGCACTCCAAGTGGTCCATCCACTCCGAGTACCAGGACAACGCGTACATGCTCGCGCTCTCCCGCGGCGGCCCGGTGATCTGGATGTCCACCACCGACGCCGAGAAGATCGGCGTCAGGGACAACGAGTGGATCGAGGCGTACAACCGCAACGGCGTCGTCGCCGCCCGCGCCGTGGTCACCCACCGCATGCCCGCGGGCACCGTGTACATGTACCACGCCAAGGACCGCACGGTGAACGTCCCGAAGACCGAGGTCAGCGGCCGGCGCGGCGGTATGCACAACTCACTCACGAGGCTGCTGCTCAAACCGACCCACCTCGCGGGCGGCTACGCCCAGTTCACCTACGCCTTCAACTACTACGGCCCGACCGGCAACCAGCGCGACGAGGTCACCGTCATCCGCCGCCGCGCCCAGGAGGTGGACTACTGATGCCCCGTGGCGAAGCCACTATCGGACGGGTGCTGGCTCAGATCGCGATGGTCATGAACCTCGACAAGTGCATCGGCTGCCACACCTGCTCCGTCACCTGCAAGCAGACGTGGACCAACCGCACCGGCGTCGAGTACGCCTGGTTCAACAACGTCGAGACCAAGCCCGGCGTCGGCTACCCCCGCCGCTACGAGGACCAGCAGCAGTGGAAGGGCGGCTGGATGCTCGACAAGCGCGGCCGGCTGGTCCTGCGCTCGGGCGGCCGCGTCAAGCGGCTCCTCTCCCTGTTCTCCAACCCCGACCTGCCCGGCATCGAGGACTACTACGAGCCGGTGACGTACGACTACGACAACCTGGTCAGCGCCCCGGCCGGACCGGACCTGCCGGTCGCCCGCCCCCGCTCCGTCCTCACCGGCAAGCCCACCTCCATCACCTGGGGCGCCAACTGGGAGGACGGCCTCGGCGGCGCACCCGAACACGCCGGCGGCGACCCCAACCTCACCGGGGAGTGGGCGGAGAGGGTCAGGTTCGAGTTCGAGCAGACCTTCCTCTTCCACCTGCCCCGCCTGTGCGAGCACTGCCTCAACCCGGCCTGTGTGTCCGCCTGCCCGTCCGGCGCGATGTACAAGCGGACCGAGGACGGCATCGTGCTCGTCGACCAGGACCGCTGCCGGGGCTGGCGCATGTGCGTCACCGCGTGCCCGTACAAGAAGGTGTACGTCAACCACGCCACCGGCAAGGCGGAGAAGTGCACCTTCTGCTTCCCCCGCATCGAGGCCGGGCAGCCCACCGTCTGCTCCGAGACCTGCGTCGGCCGCCTGCGCTACCTCGGCCTGCTGCTGTACGACGCCGACCGGGTCGGCGAGGCCGCGGCCACCGCGGACGAGAAGGATCTGCTGGACGCCCAGCGCGATGTCTTCCTCGACCCGCGCGACCCCGAGGTGATCGCCGCGGCACGGGAGTCCGGCATCCCCGAGGACTGGCTGGCGGCCGCCCGCCGCTCCCCCGTGTACGACCTGGTGTCCCGCTACAAGGTGGCGCTGCCGCTGCACCCGGAGTACCGCACCCTGCCGATGGTCTGGTACGTGCCGCCGCTGTCCCCGGTGCTGGACGCCGTCGGCGCGGCGGGCGGGAACTCCGACGACCCCGACCACGTCTTCGCGGCCGTCACCCGGCTGCGCATCCCGCTGGAGTACCTGGCGGAACTGTTCACGGCCGGGGACACGGACGTGGTCGCCGGGGTGCTGATGAAGCTCACCGCGCTCCGGTCGTACATGCGCGAGCGCACCCTCGGCGAGCCGGGTGACGAGGCCGTGCTCGACGCCGTCGGACTCACCGCGCGCGAGGCGGAGGACCTGCACCGGCTGCTCGCCGTCGCCAAGTACGCCGACCGGTACGTCGTCCCGGCCGCCCACAAGGAGGACGCGGCCGCGCTGTCCGCGATGGAGAACCGCTGCCCCGTCGAGTCGTCCGGCGAACCGTCCGGCGCCGACGGCCGCCGTGTGTCCCTCGGCATCCCGACCCTGCGCCGCCGTGCGCCCGAAGCCCCCGCCGGAGGCCGCCCGTGAGCCCGCAGCCCACCACTGTGAGCGGCATGGTGCGCGGCCGCGTCCGCGCGGCCCTGCGCCGCCCGCCCCGCCCCGTCCGGCCGTCCTCGCTCACGCCCGAGGAGGCCGAGGAACGCGCCCTGCTGCTGCGGCTGACGTCCCTGCTGCTGCAGTACCCGGACGCCGAGCTCGCTGCCGCCCGGCCCGAGCTGTCGGCCGCCGTCCAGGCGCTGCCGCCCTCCGCGGCGGCCGTGCACCTGGCCGCCTTCACCACCTGGTTCGCCGGGCAGGAGCCCCAGGCACTGGAGCGGCACTACGTCGACATGTTCGACCTGCGCCGCAAGAGCAGCCTGTACCTGACCTACTACCTGCACGGCGACACCCGCCGCCGGGGCATGGCCCTGCTCGCCCTGGCCCAGTGCTACCGCGCCGCCGGCTGGGACGCCGGCACGGGCGAACTCCCCGACCACCTCCCGGTCGTGCTGGAGTACGCCGCGCTCGCCGGGCCGCGCGCCGGTGAGGCACCGCTGCGCCGGCACCGCCGCGGTCTGGCTCTGATCCACCGTGCGCTGACCGACGCGGACTCGCCTTACGGGCACGTCCTGGCCGCGCTGCTCACGCTGCTGCCCCCGCCCACCGAGGCCGATGCGCGGGCCGTGGCCGAGCTGGCCGCCCAGGGCCCGCCCGACGAGGAGGTCGGCCTCGACCCCTACGGAACGTACGGCGCCGGTGAGTTCGCGCCGCCCGGCGCCTTCGTACCGCCCGAGCAGGCCGCCCCCACCCTCGTACCGCCCCTCACGATCCCAGGAGGTACCCGATGAACGCCGCCGACCTGCTCCTCTGGGTCGCCGTGCCCTACATCTGCCTCGCCGTCTTCGCGGTGGGACATGTCTGGCGGTACCGGCAGGACCAGTTCGGCTGGACCTCCCGCACCAGCCAGCTCCTGGAACACCGCTGGCTGCGCTGGGGGAGCCCGCTGTTCCACCTCGGTGCCTTCATGGTGATCGCCGGGCATGTGGTGGGGCTGGCCGTGCCCGCCTCCTGGACCGAGGCGGCCGGCATCAGCGAGCACACGTACCACACCACCGCCGTCTGGGCCGGTTCGGTCGCGGGCGTGGCCATGGTCGCCGGGCTGGGCATGCTGTGCGCCCGGCGGCTGCTGACGCGGCGGATCCGCCTGGGCACCGACCGCAGCGACAAGCTCCTCTTCCCGCTGCTGTCCGCGACCGTCGTGCTCGGTATCACGGCCACCGCCGCGCACAACGTCTTCGGCGGTGGCTACGACTACCGTTCCACGGTCTCCGTCTGGTTCCGCGGCCTGTTCACCCTCCAGCCGCAGCCCGAGGCGATCAGCGGCGCTCCGCTGCTGTTCCAGCTCCACGCCCTGACCGCCTGCCTGCTCTTCGCCGCCTGGCCGTTCACCCGCCTGGTCCACGTGTGGAGCGCGCCGGTCGGCTATCTCGTCCGCCCCTACCTGGTCTACCGGCGGCGGGCCGGGGCTCAGGCCCCGGCGGGCGGCCCGACGAGGAAGTTGTCACCGGAACCGGGCGGACGGCCCGCGAGGTAGTCCCCGACGTTGGCCACCGTCGTCTCGACGATCTGGCCGACCGCGTCGCGCGTGAAGTACGCCTGGTGGGAGGTGACGAGGACGTTGGAGAAGGTCATGAGGCGGGCGAGCCGCTCGTCGGTCATCACCTCCAGGGACTTGTCGAGGAAGAAGACCCCGGCCTCCTCCTCGTACACGTCCAGGCCGACGCCGCTGAGCCGCCCCGCGCGCAGGGTGGCCAGCAGGGCGTCGGTGTCGACCAGGCCGCCGCGGCTGGAGTTGACCAGGAGGGCGTCGTCCTTCATCAGGGCCAGGGCGTCGGCGTCCACCAGGTGGTGGGTGTTCTCCATCAGCGGCACGTGCAGGCTGACGAGGTCCGCCTCCGCGAACAGCCGGTCGCGCTCGACGTACTTCATGCCGAGGGCCAGGCAGTCGGGGTTCTCGTTGATGTCCCAGCCCAGCAGCCGCATCCCGAAGCCGTGGGCGATCCGGGCGAACGCGGCGCCGATCTTGCCGGTGCCCACCACGCCGGCCGTCCGGCCGTGCAGGTCGCGGCCCATCAGCCCGTCCAGCCGGAAGTCGAACTCGCGGGTACGGTGGGCGGCCCGCACGATCCTGCGGTTGACGGAGAGCGCCAGTGTCCAGGCGAACTCGGCGACCGAGTACGGCGAGTAGTACGAGACCCGGGCCACCGTCAGGCCCAGTTCGCCGGCGGCGGCCAGGTCGATGTTGTTGTAGCCGGTGGAGCGCTGGGCGATCATCCTGGTCCCGCCGTCCGCCAGGGCCCGCAGCACCCGCGCGTCCAGGGTGTCGTTGACGCTGCTGAGCACGATCTCGTGGCCCGCGGCGGTGGGTACCGTGTCCGCGTCCAGGAACATCCTCAGACAGCGCAGCTCATGGCTGCCGGTGAACGCCCGGTCGAGCGCCTGCTGGAGCAGGGCCTCCTCGTCCGCGAGGACGCCGTACGCGACGATCTCCACATGCTCTCCATGTCAGGTCGGGGGATGCGAGGGGGGCTCGGGGGAATGCGGCGGGGGAGACCGCGGCTCCAGGTCAGTGGCCGCCGTGGCGCAGCCGGTCCCGGGCCTCGGTGGCGATGACGGCCGCCTGGATGCGGCGTTCGACACCGAGCTTGGCCAGCAGGCGGGATATGTGGTTCTTGACCGTCTTCTCGGCGAGGTAGAGGCGCTGCCCGATCTGGCGGTTGGTCAGTCCCTCGCCGATCAGGGCCAGGATCTCCCGTTCCCGCTCGGTCAGCCCCGGCAGTGCGTCCGGCTCCTCCTTCTTCTCCTGGCCGCCCCGCAGCCGGGCCATCAGCTTGGCGGTCGCGCTGGGGTCGAGCAGCGACTGGCCGCGGGCCACCGTGCGGACGGCGGACACCAGGTCGGAGCCCTGTATCTGCTTCAGCACGTATCCGGAGGCCCCCGCCATGATCGAGTCCAGCAGGGCCTCCTCGTCGTCGAACGAGGTCAGCATGAGGCAGGCGAGGTCGGGCATGCGGGAGCGCAGCTCCCGGCAGACGGTCACCCCGTCGCCGTCCGGCAGGCGGACGTCGAGGACCGCGACCTGCGGGCGCAGGGCGGGGACCCGGACGAGGGCCTGCTCGACGGTGGCGGCCTCGCCGACCACGGTGATGCCCGGCTCGTCGTTCAGCAGGTCATGCACCCCACGCCGGACCACCTCGTGGTCGTCCAGCAGGAAGACCCGGATCGGGGTGTCGGGTCCGGGCTGTTCGCCGTCCGCCATCGTCGATGCTCCTCGTTGTGCGTCGCGTTCAGAGTTGTACACGGTCTACCGAATTATGCGTTCCGTGCCGCTCCGTGCCGGTGTCCGCCGGTGAACGGATCAGTCTCCCGCTCCGGATCCTTCTCGTTCCAGGGCCGGAGGGCCAGGGCCGATCGGCCCTGATTTCCGCCCGCGCCCGGTGCGCACCTCGGCCGGACGCGGACCGGGACCGAACGGCCCTACCGCCACTGTCACCGCGCGGCGTCCAATGGACCGATCCACCCTGCCCGTGGTCCGCCGCCGCGGACGCCCGCCGGGAGACACACGGCATTGAGCGACGACCCCATACGGACATCCACCATGACGATCAACAGCGCCTTGCCCTCCACCGCCGGGCCACGGCAGAGCGTGGCACTCGACGGCTCCGAAGCCCTGCGGCTGCTCGGCAGCGTCTCCCTGGGGAGGATCGTTTTCACCCAGCACGCGCTGCCGACCATCCGCCCGGTCAACCACCTTCTCGACAACGGCTCCATCATCATCCGCACCCACGAGGGCTCGGCCCTGACGTCGCACACCCGTCACTCCAACGCCTCGAACGGTTCGGACCGACCGGGCGGTTCGGAGGGTTCGGACGGCCCGGGTGTCGTCGTCGCCTACGAGGCCGACGACATCGACCCCGCCACGCGCCTCGGGTGGAGCGTGGTCGTCACCGGGTACGCCCGCCTGGTCACCGATCCGCGCGAACTGGCCCGCTACCGGGCGCTCCTCCATCCCTGGGTGCAGCAGACCATGGACTACACGGTCCGTATCCACCCCGACCTGGTGACGGGGATCCGGCTGATCGCCGTGGACGAACCCGTGGCGGGCCCACCCGCGGCCGAGTGAATCACGGCGGTGACCGTCCCCGTCCTGTGCGAACGGTCACCGGCCCCGCCCATGTGGCCGGCCCGGCCCGTGCGACTCGGCCTGTGCGACTCGGCCTGTGCGGCTTCAGGTGAGCCGGCCCTTGATCCGCCACATCCCCGACGCCCCGAGCGGCATCGCGGAACCGAGGTGCATCCCGGGTTCCGGCCACTGGAAGGCCCAGTACCGCTCGACCGGCTGATACTCCCTAGTTCCCGTGCCCGTGGACCTGCCCGGCGAACGCCTCGAACGCCCGCTCGTCGAACAGGACGAACCTGACTTCCTCCACGGCGGTCTCCGTCTCCCGCACCGTCTGCACGGCGATACGGGCCGCGTCGTCCATCGGCCACCTGTAGACACCCGTGGAAACGGCAGGGAACGCGACCGTACGGGCGCCGAGTCCGTCGGCCACCCGCAGGGACTCGCGGTAGCAGGAGACGAGCAGGGCGGAGCGGTCCTCGGTGGGCGAGAACACCGGGCCCACGGTGTGGATGACCCAGCGCGCGTCCAGGTCGCCGGCCGTGGTGGCGACCGCCTGGCCGGTGGGCAGCCCCCTGCCGTACCTGGATGCGCGGAGGGCGCGGCACTCGGCGAGGATCGCGGGGCCGCCCCGGCGGTGGATGGCGCCGTCGACGCCTCCGCCGCCTAGGAGGGAGGAGTTCGCCGCGTTGACGACGGCGTCGACGGACTGCCGGGTGATGTCGCCCTGCACCAGCGTGACGGTGGTCATGCGCGCTCCTCCTGCCGCTCCTCGGCCACACGGCCGGCCGGCGTCCGGCGCAGATGCCGCCACACCGCCTTGGCCGCGTTGTGTCCCGACATGCCGTGCACGCCCGGGCCGGGCGGGGTGGCCGACGAGCACAGGAACACCGCCGGGTGCGGGGTGTTGTAAGGGAAGGCGGAGAACCTGGGGCGGAGCAGGAGCTGCAGGCCCGAGGCGGCTCCGCAGGCGATGTCGCCGCCGATGTAGTTGGCGTTGCGGGCGGCGATCTCGGGCGGTCCGGCGGTGGCACGGGCGAGGACCCGGTCGCGGAACCCCGGTGCGAAACGCTCCAGTTGGCGTTCGATCGCGTCGGTGAGGTCGCCGTTCCAGCCGTTCGGGACATGGCCGTACGCCCAGAAGACGTGCTTGCCCTCGGGGGCCCGGGTGCGGTCGGCGACACCGGGCTGCACGGTGATCAGGAAGGGCACGTCCGGGGCACGGCCCGCGCGGGCGACCGCGTCCAGGGCCGTGCCGATCTCCGTGTGGTCGGCGGCCACCTGTACGGTGCCGGCCCTGCGCGCCTCCTCCGCCGTCCACGGCACGGGGCCGTCCAGCGCGTAGTCGATCTTGAAGACGCCGGCGCCGTAGCGGTACGACTCGTAGTGGTGCCCGAAGCCCGCGATCCGGGCCAGGGCGGCGGGTGAGGTGTCGAAGACGTACGCGCGCGCGGGCGGCAGGTCGTCGAGCCGCTTGACCTCGTAGTCGGTGTGGACGGCACCGCCGAGGTCCCGGAGGTACGCGGCGAGCGCGTCGGAGATCGACTGGGAGCCGCCGCGGGCGACCGGCCAGCCGCGCGCGTGTGCGGCCAGCGCGAAGACCAGGCCGACGGCGCCGGTGGCGAGGCCGTCGAGGGGCGCGATGACATGGGCGACCAGGCCGGAGAAGAGGGTCTTGGCGCGCTCGTCGCGGAAGCGGCGCATCAGCCAGGTGGCGGGCGGCAGTCCGGTGAGCCCGAAGCGGGCCAGGGTGACCGGGTCGCGCGGCAGCGCGGTCAGCGGCAGCGACATGAAGTCCCGCAGCAGGGTGTCCCAGCGGGGCAGGAAGGACTCCACGAGCCTGCGGTACGTCCCCGCGTCGCGCGGTCCGAACGAGGCGGCCGTCTCGGCGACCGACCGCGACAGCACCGCGGCCGTGCCGTCGGGGAACGGGTGCGCCATGGGCAGAGGGGCGTGCGCCCACTGAAGCCCGTACCGCTCGAGCGGCATCGTGCGGAACACGGGCGAGTTGATGCCGAGCGGATGCGCCGCCGAGCAGGGGTCGTGCCGGAAGCCCGGCAGGGTGAGCTCCTCGGTGCGGGCGCCTCCGCCGACGGTCCCCTTCGCCTCGAACACGGCCACGGAGAAACCGCGGCGGGCGAGCTCCACGGCGGCCGTCAGTCCGTTCGGGCCAGCACCCACCACGACCGCATCGAGCATCGACGGCACCTTCGGACTCCTTCGTCAGCCGATCCCGTCGCGGCCGGCGGCCGCTCGGGATGGGTATCAGGGGATCAGGATATGACCCCGCGGGGCGTCAGACCCCGGTCGAGAGCAGGTCCACGACCCTGCGGGCCGTCGCCGTGTCCCGTGCCGCGCTGAACGGCAGGGTGTTGCCGCCGGCGACCCGGAACGGCTCGCCGGCCAGGGTCAGATGAGCACCGCCCGCCTCCTCGACCAGCAGCAGACCCGCCGCATGGTCCCAGGCGGCCTCCCAGTCGAAGACCGTGGCGTCCAGCGCGCCGCGCGCGACGGCGAGGTACTCCAGCCCGGCCGAGCCGCACGGGCGCGGGGCGACGCCCTCGGTGCGCAGACCGAGCAGGGCGCGCTTCTGCTCCTCGGTCGTGTAGTCCGGGTGGGACGTGGCCACCCGGAGCTCGCTGCCCGGTTCGGGCGATCCCGCGCGCAGGGGCTCGCCGTCGAGGACGGCACCCCGGCCCCTGACGGCCACGGCGAGCTGGTCGAGGACCGGGGCGTAGGTCCACGACGCCTGGACGACACCGTGCCGGACGAGGGCGACCAGGGTGCAGAAGCCGGTGTCGCCGTGGACGAACTGACGGGTGCCGTCGACCGGGTCGACGATCCACACCGGCGCCTCGCCGCGTATCGCCCCGTACGACGCCGGGTCGGCGTGCACGGCCTCCTCGCCGACCACCGCCGAGCCGGGCAGCAGTGCGGTCAGCGCCTCCGTCAGATACAGCTCGGCCTTGCGGTCCGCGTCCGTCACCAGGTCGTGCGGGCCGCTCTTCTGGTCCACCTCGTCCGCGGCGAGCTGCCGGAAGCGCGGCATGATCTCCGTGGCGGCGGCCTTGCGGACGGCCTCTTCTACGTCGGCGGCGTGCCGGGCGAGAAACTCATCGATGGTTCCCGGATGTTCGATCATGACTCCATCAGATCACGCCCCACTGACAATCCCCATCCGGCCGGACACTTCGGACGAACCTCCGTTCGATCAAGGGTCGATCGGCGGCTCGCCGGCCCGTCAGCGCCCGACCGCATACCCCTGCATCCCCCGCGGATTGGCCGCCGCCGACAGCACCCCCGTCTCCGGGTCCCGCGCGACCGCGCACAGCCGCCCCTCGGACCAGGCGTCGCCGACGATCACCTCGTGGCCGCGCGAGCGCAGGTCCTCGACCACCCCGGACGGCATACGGGACTCGACCGTGACGCCGCCGGGACGCATGCCGCGCGGATAGAAGGAGCCGGGGAAGCTGTCGTTGTGCCAGTTGGGAGCGTCGATCGCGCCCTGGAGGTCGAGGCCGCCGCGGACCCGGGCCCGCAGGGCGACCGCCAGGAAGAAGTGCAGCTGCCACTGGTCCTGCTGGTCACCACCGGGCGTGCCGAACGCCATGACCGGCACCCCGTCGCGCAGCGCCAGCGACGGGGTGAGGGTGGTACGGGGCCGGCGGCCTGGCGTGAGGGAGCCCGGCAGGCCCTCGTCCAGCCAGGTCATCTGGAGCCGGGTGCCGAGCGGGAAACCCAGCTCGGGCACGACCGGGTTGGACTGGAGCCAGCCGCCGCTGGGCGTGGCCGCGACCATGTTGCCCCAGCGGTCGACGACGTCCAGGTGGCAGGTGTCGCCGCGGGTGGCACCGTCGGGCGCGACGTCCGGCTCGCCCGGCACCGGTGACAGCGGGCTCTTGGCGACGGTGGGCTCCCCCGCTCCCATCGGCGAGGCGGCGCCGAGCGGGCCGAGGGCGGGCTCGCCGGCCGCCACCTCGCGCGCGTGGGCGCTCAGCCACGGCACACGTCCTCCGGGACTGCCGGGCCGCAGCTCGTACGAGGCCTTGTCGCCGATGAGCGCACGCCGCCCGGCGTTGTACTCCTCCGACAGGAGCTCGCCGAGCGGCACGTCGGCCGCGTCCCCGTACCAGGCCTCCCGGTCCGCCATGGCGAGCTTGCAGCCCTCGATCAGCAGGTGCACGTACTCGGCGGACCCGTACGGCGGCAGTTCCCGCGGCAGCAGCGCGAGTTGCTGCAGCAGGACGGGGCCCTGGCTCCACGGGCCCGCCTTGCACAGGGTCCAGCCGTTCCAGTCGTAGGTGACCGGTGCCTCGTAGGAGGCGGACCAGGAGGCCAGGTCGGCGGCCGTGAGGGTGCCGGTGTGGCGCTCGCCGGTGGTGTCCATGGTGGGCCGGCCGGCCTGCCGTACGAGGGCCTCCGCTATGAAGCCGGAGCGCCACACCGCGCGCGCGGCCTCGATCTCGGCCTCCCGGCCCCCGGATCCGGCGACCTCGGCGAGCAGCCTCTTCCAGGTAGCGGCCAGCGCGGGATTGCGGAACAGCTCTCCCGCGCGCGGGGCTCTGCCGCCGGGCAGGTACACCTCCGCCGACGAGGTCCACTCCTCCTCGAACAGGCCGCGCACCGTCTCGACGGTCTCACCGACCCTCTCCACGGGCGCGTGACCGTGCTCCGCGTACCCGATGGCGTACTTCAGGACGTCGGCGAGGGACTTCGTCCCGTGATCGCGCAGCAGGAGCATCCACGCGTCGAACGCGCCCGGCACGGCGGCCGCGAGGGGGCCGGTGCCGGGGACGAGCTCCAGGCCGAGGCCCCGGTAGTGCGCGACGGTCGCGCCGGCGGGCGCGACGCCCTGCCCGCACAGCACCCTCACCTCACCGCCCGCCGGAGCCAGGACGATCGGGACCTCGCCGGCCGGGCCGTTGAGGTGCGGCTCGACGACGTGCAGCACGAAGCCGGCGGCGACGGCGGCGTCGAACGCGTTGCCCCCGTCCTCCAGGACGGCCATCGCCGACTGCGAGGCCAGCCAGTGGGTGGAGGACACCATGCCGAAGGTTCCCTGGAGCGTCGGACGGGTCGTGAACAAGGGCGGACTCCTTCACAGTTCGGCGCGCGTTCGAAGTCCGAAGATCGTACGCAGAGCCGCCCCGTACGGAACCCCGCACGCTGTCGGGTCGTCCGGTCAGCCGGGGTCCTTCTCCCACGCGGTGGCTCCCAGCCGCCCGGTGTTGCCCAGGTCGACGCCACCGTCGACAGTGAGGACCTGCGACGACTCACCTTCGGCGGGAGTGACACGGAGATAGGGCCCGTTCACGGCGTTCGTGGTGACGTCGGTGACCGTGTTGCGCCAGACCAGCCCGGTCCGGGCCGACTCACCGGGCCGGAGGGTGACGGGGTGCGGGCCCGGGTCGGGCACTCCCGTGGTGATCGGCTCAGCGCCCTGGATGATCCGCACGTCGAGGGCCTCGCGCTGCTCGTCGAGCACCTGGAGTTCCGGGTAGCCGTTGAGACGGTACGGCTGCTCGCCGCAGTTGGTGAGGGTCACGGTCATCGCGCGCAGGCCCATCGCGGCCTCGACGAGACCAGGATGGATCCGCACGCCGGAGGCGGGACAGGTGGTGGGGGCCGGGGTGGGAGTCGGGGCACCCTGAGGCGGGGCGACGGTCGGCAGCTCCTCCGCCCGCACGATGCCGGACGACGGTGACGGGTCCGGGGACGCGGAACCGCCGGAGGCACCCGGTCCCCCGGGCGCGGCGGCCGTGCGCACGGGGTCGAGTTCGCGTTCCACCTCCTCCGAGAGGCCGCAGCCGCTCGCGGCGAGGGTGACGGCCACGGACACGAGGGCCAGGGAAGCGGTACGGCGTCGTATCGGATGCATGAGCGGATCATGACACCCCGGGACCGGAACGCCCCGCTCCGCAGTCGGCGGACAGTCGGCGGACATGAAGCCTCGGTGACCGCACGGCTACGGAAAGACTTCTCCCTTCCCCCTCACAGACAGTCATGTGAGACTGGCGTCCCCCACCGCCGTGCGGACCCTTCCGCACCGACCTCCCCGAGAAGTGCGCCGTGCGAGATCTCCCTCTGCCGTTCGCCCTCACCGCGCGTCTGCTGCCGGTCGCCGCGCTGGCCTGCGCGGGCTGGGCGATGACCTCCGGACCGTTCGCCGCCACGCCCGCCACGGGCCAGAGCGCGGCGCAGGAACGGCAGGAGTCCGGCTCGGGGCCCGCTTCCGCCGCCCCGTCGGCACCCTCCACGTCGGCCGCGACACGCACGTACCCGAAGGCACCCGACCCGTGCGGCGCCCTCGCGGAGAAGACGGTCACCTCCCTCGTCCCGGGCGCCGAGGCGGCGGGCAAGGAGATACCGTCGACCGACGAGTCCGTACGCCGCACCTGCTCCTGGAACGCGCTCAAGGGCTACGACTACCGCTGGCTCGACGTGTCGTACGAGATCCGGTCGTCCGACGGCGCGGCCCGGACCGCCTACGAGCAGCGCACGGAGGAGAAGAGCGGCGGCGGGTCGGTGCCCGGCCTCGGCGACACCGCCTACTCCGTCGTGAACGTCACCACCGAGGACGGGCAGCAGACCCGCGAGGGCGTCGTGATCGTGCGCGCCTCCAACGCCCTGGTCTCCGTCACGTACAACGGCAGCGACTTCGAGAGCAAGAAGGCCCCCGACTCGGACGAGATCAACAAGGGCGCCATCAAGGCCGCCAAGGAGGCGGTGGCCGCGCTGGACGGCGGCCGGTGAGGCCATGGAGCCATGGAGAGCCGCCGGCCGCGGATCTCACACCGGTCCGTCCTCCCGCCGCCTGCCGCCCATCAGCGCCACGTACAGCAGCAGCGACGTGGCGAGGCCGACGGCCCAGCCGTAGTCGGCGAGCGGTTTCAGCGGCGGGATCAGTCCGTCCGCCGGGAACGGGCCCGACCTCACCCCCTCGGCGTTCACCGTCGAGTACGAACCCCCGACCGCGAGCACCCCGCCCACCAGGAACGCCGCCACGGCCCGCCAGTTCCAGCCGGCCGCGTACCAGTAGCGGCCGCCCGGCGTGTAGAGGTCAGCGAGGTGGAGGATTGTGCGGCGGACGATCCAGTAGTCGGCGATGAGGATGCCCGCGACCGTGCCGAGCAGTCCGCCGACGACGCCGAGCCAGGTGAAGATGTAGAACTCCGGGGTGGAGATCAGCTTCCACGGGAAGATCAGGATGCCGATGACCCCGGTGATCAGCGCGCCGGTGCGGAAGGTGATGAGCTTCGGGGCCAGGTTGGCCAGGTCGTAGGCAGGCGAGACGACGTTGGCCGCGATGTTGGTGGAGACCGTCGCGACCAGCACGGTGATCAGGGCGAACAGCAGGCCGAAGACGTTGTCGGCCCGGGCGGACAGCTCCACCGGGTCCCATATCGCCTCGCCGTACACCGCCTCGGAGCCCGAGGTGACCAGCACGGCGAGGAGCGCGAACAGCGTCATGGTGGTGGGCAGGCCGAGCGACTGGCCCCAGACTTGTGCCCGCTGTCCGGCGCCGAAGCGGGTGAAGTCGGGGATGTTCAGCGACAGGGTCGCCCAGAAGCCGATCATGCCCATGAGGGCGGGGAAGAAGACCGGCCAGAAGTCGGCGCCCCAGCCCAGCTCCGAGCGTTGCGAGAGCAGCTCGCCGAAGCCGTCCGCCTTGACGGCGATCCAGATCAGCAGTACTAAGGCGCCCACGATCACGAAGGGCGCGGCCCAGTTCTCGAAGTGGCGCAGGAAGTTCATGCCGCGCCAGATGATCGCGATCTGCACGGCCCAGAAGAGCAGGAAGCACAGCCACAGCGGCCACGGCTGGCCCCCGATCCGCCCGGCGTTCTCCCACTCACCGCCGGTGATCTTCGAGCCGAGGGCGAAGATGCCGCTGCCGCCGATCCAGGTCTGGATGCCGAACCAGCCGCAGGCCACGGCCGCGCGGAGGAGCGCAGGGACGTTGGCGCCGCGCAGGCCGAAGGAGGCGCGGGCGAGCACGGGGAAGGGGATGCCGTACTTGGGTCCCGCGTGCCCGGTGGCCAGCATCGGCAGCAGCACGATGACGTTGGCGAGGGCGATGGTGAACACGGCCTGCTTCCAGTCCATGCCGATCGCGACCAGGCCGGAGGCCAGGGTCCAGCTCGGGATGCAGTGGGCCATGGAGATCCACAGGGCCGCGAAGTTGTACGTGGTCCACTTGCGCTCGGCGAGGGGGACGGGGCGCAGGTCCTCGTTGGCGAAGGGGCTGTCGGCGGGGAAGACCCCGGGGGCGAGTTCGATCCGGCCGTCGGCGACGGTCGTCCGGGTGGTCGGTGGCCCTGGGGGGACTGTGTCGGTCATGGGCAGGCCAATCGGTGAGGCGGGGCGGGAAAGGCCGTGCGGGGCGGGGCCGGAACCCCTCCCCGGGCTACGGGGAGGGCCGGCGCGGAACGGGAGCATGAGGGGACGACCGCTTACCCGGTCAGAACCCGACCGCGGAGATCACTGCCAGGCATTGACCGCGGGAACCACAGTCAGGCGTTGACCGCGGGGACCACAGTCAGGCGTTGACCCTGAGGAATCACAGTCAGGCATTGACCGCGGCAATCACGGCGGAGCCGTACGCGTCGATCACGGCCTCCTGCGCATCGTGCATGTCGTACACGGCGAACTGGTCGACGCCCAGCTCGCGCAGTGCCTTCAGCTTCTCGATGTGCCGCTCGACCGGCCCGATGACACAGAACCGGTCGACGATCTCGTCGGGCACGAACCGCGTGTCCGGGTTGCCGCTGCGCCCGTGGTGCGCGTAGTCGTAACCCTCACGGGCCTTGATGTAGCCGGTGAGTTCCGCCGGTACGGCACCGGAGTCCGCGCCGTACCGGGTGACCAGGTCGGCGACGTGGTTGCCCACCATGCCACCGAACCAGCGGCACTGCTCGCGCGCGTGGGCGAGCGCTTCCGGCGAGTCGTCCTTGGTCACGTACGCGGGCGCGGCCACGCAGATGGTCACCTCGGACGGGTCGCGCCCGGCGGCGACGGCGGCGTCCTTGACGGCCTTGACCATGTACTCGGTCAGATAGAGGTCCGCGAGCTGGAGGATGAACCCGTCGGCCTCCTCCCCCGTCATCTTCAGCGCCTTCGGGCCGTACGCGGCCATCCAGACCGGGAGTTCGGCGCCGTCCCTCACCCACGGCAGCCGGACGGCCGTACCGCCGAGGTCGGCCTCCTCACCGCGGCCGAGCGCCCGGATCACCTTCATGGCGTCGCTGATCCGGGCCAGGGTGTTGGGCTTGCGGCCGGCGACGCGCATCGCCGAGTCGCCGCGGCCGATGCCGCAGACGGTGCGGTTGCCGAACATGTCGTTGAGCGTGGCGAACGTGGAGGCGGTGACCTCCCAGGTGCGGGTGCCCGCGTTGGTGACCATGGGGCCGACCGTCAGCCGCCGGGTGTTCGCCAGGATCTGGCTGTAGATCACGAACGGCTCCTGCCACAGCACGGCGGAGTCGAAGGTCCAGCCGTGGGTGAACCCGTTCCGCTCGGCGCGCTGCATCAGCTCGATGACGCGCGAGGCCGGCGGGTCGGTCTGCAGGACGAGTCCGAAGTCCATGGGCGCACCTCCTAGTTCAGGTACTGACAGGTGGAGCGGGGCGTGTAGACGCCGTGTCCGGCGCGGCCGGTGAACTCCCGGTCGGTGATGACGAACTCGCCGCGCGAGAGGACCGTATCGACCCGGCCGGTGACGCGCTTCCCCTCGTACGCCGAGTAGTCGACGTTCATGTGATGGGTGGCGGCGGACATGACCTGCTCGGCCTGCGGGTCGTAGATCACGATGTCGGCGTCCGCGCCCGGCGCGACGGTCCCCTTCTTCCCGTACAGGCCGAACATGCGGGCCGGGGTCGCGCAGGCGATCTCGATCCAGCGGCGGCGTGTGATGTGCCCGTCGAGGACGGCCTGGTGGAGCAGGTCCATGCGGTTCTCGACGCCCGGCAGACCGTTGGGGATCTTCGAGAAGTCGCCGCGGCCCAGGTCCTTCTGGCCGGTGAAGCAGAAGGGGCAGTGGTCGGTGGAGACCACCTGGAGGTCGTTGGTGCGCAGGCCCTTCCACAGTGCGGCCTGGTGCTCGCGCGGGCGCAGAGGTGTGGAGCAGACGTACTTGGCGCCCTCGAAGTCCGGCTCCGCGAGGTTGTCCGTCGACAGGAAGAGGTACTGCGGGCAGGTCTCGCCGAAGACGTTCAGGCCCTCGTCGCGGGCGCGGGCCAGTTCGGCGACCGCCTCCGTCGCCGAGACGTGCACGACGTACAGGGGCGCACCGGCCACCTGCGCGAGCTTGATGGCGCGGTGGGTCGCCTCGGCCTCCAGCAGCGCCTTGCGGACCTCGCCGTGGAAGCGGGGGTCGGTCTCGCCGCGGGCCAGTGCCTGTGCCACGAGGACGTCGATGGCGATGCCGTTCTCCGCGTGCATCATGATCAGGCCGCCGTTGTCGGCGGAGCGCTGCATGGCGCGCAGGATCTGGCCGTCGTCGGAGTAGAAGACCCCCGGGTACGCCATGAACTGCTTGAAGGAGGTGACCCCCTCCTCCACCAGGAGGTCCATCTCCTTCAGCGTCTCCTCGTTCACATCGGAGACGATCATGTGGAAGCCGTAGTCGATGGCGCACCGGCCGTCGGCCTTGGCGTTCCAGGTGTCCAGTCCCTCGCGCAGCGGGCGGCCGACGCTCTGCACGGCGAAGTCGATGATCGTGGTGGTGCCGCCCCAGGCGGCGGCCCGGGTACCGGTCTCGAAGGTGTCCGAGGCGAACGTCCCGCCGAACGGCAGCTCCATGTGCGTGTGGGCGTCGACACCGCCCGGGATGACGTACTTGCCGGTGGCGTCGATGGTGTGGTCCGCCGTCCAGGACGCGGCGGCCGGGGTGCCGCTCGCGGCGAGGGCGGCGACGCGGCCGTCCTCGATCAGGACGTCGGCGTGCATCTCGTCGGACGCGGTGATGACGAGACCACCGCGGATCACGGTACGGCTCATGCTCGGTCTCCTGTTCACGGTGTGTCCGGGAAGGCGGGCGACTCTGCGGAGGACACCTCTGCCGAGGTCACCTCACGACCCGAGGCTCCGCAGGGCGTCCTCCAGGATCGAGGCGCCCTCCTCCGCCTCCGCGACGGTGAGCGTCAGGGGCGGGGCGATGCGCAGCGCGCTGGTGTCGTGGCCGCCGCCCTTGCCGATCAGCAGGCCCCCCGCGCGGGCCGCCTCGAGCACGGCGGCCGCCGCGTCCGGGTCGGCCTCGTCCGTGCCGGGCCTGGCCAGCTCGATGCCGATCATCAGGCCCCGGCCGCGCACCTCCCGTACGGCGGGGACCTGTGCGGCGACCGCCCGCAGCAGTTCGATGAGCAGTCCGCCGACCCGCCGGGCGTTGCCCTGCAGGTCGTGTTCGAGCAGGTACGTCAGATTGGCGAGGCCCGCGGCCATGGTGACCGGGCTGCCGCCGAAGGTGGAGATCGAGTTGCTGTCGAGGCAGTTCATGATCTCGGCGCGGGCGACGACCCCGCCGATGGACATGCCGTTGCCGATGCCCTTGGCGAAGGTGAGGATGTCCGGCGGGCCGCTCCGCCCGTGGGCCTGCCAGCCCCAGAAGTGGTCGCCGGTGCGGCCCCAGCCGGTCTGTACCTCGTCGGAGATCCAGAGGACGCCGCGCTCCCGCAGCACCTCACGGAAGGCCGCGTACAGGCCGTCCGGCGGTGAGGTGAAGCCGCCGACGCCCTGGACTGGTTCGGCGATGAGCGCGGCCGGCGGGCGGGTGTGGCCGAGCAGGTCCCTCAGGTCCTCGACGCAGGCCGCGATGAAGTCGGCGTCGCTCAGGCGGGCGTACGGGCCGCGGGTGCGGACGCCGCCGTGGACGTACAGCGTCTGGAGGGGCGACAGGCCGGTGGGCGACCAGCCCTTGTTGCCGGTGATGCCGACCGTGCTGAAGGAGCGGCCGTGGTAGCTGTTGCGCATCGCCAGGATCTGGTTGCTGCTGCGGTACGCCGTGGCCAGCAGCAGCGCGGTGTCGTTGGCCTCGGTGCCGGAGGTGGTGAAGAAGACCCGGGCGTCCGGGATGCCGGACAACTGGGCGACACGCTCGGCGAGTTCGACCATCGGCCGGTTGAGGTACAGCGTGGAGGAGTGGACGATCCGCCCGGCCTGCTCGGCGATCGCCTTGGTGACCTCGGGCAGGGCGTGCGCGGTCATCGTGGTGAGGATGCCGCCGAAGAAGTCGAGGTACCTGTTGCCGTCGGCGTCCCAGACGTGGCGGCCCTCGCCGTGGGTGATCTCGATCGGGTCGGCGTAGTAGAGGGCGAGCCAGTCGGGGAGCACGGCCCTGTGGCGGCCCAGCAGTTCACCGGTCGCGAGTCCGGTCACGGGTCCGGCCCCGGGTCCGGTGGCGGCTCCGGTCGCGGGTCCCGGCGCGGGTCGGGTCACTGGTTCGTTCACGGGATCGTTCACGGCTTCACCAGTCCTTCGTACGCGTCGGGCCGTCGGTCGCGGTAGAACGCCCACTGCTGCCGTACTTCCTCGATGAGGCCGAGGTCGAGGTCCCGTACGAGGAGCTCCTCGCTCTTGTCGCTCGCGACCTCGCCCACGAACTGCCCGCGCGGGTCGACGAAGTAGCTCGTGCCGTAGAAGTCGTTGTCCCCGTACTCCTCCCGGCCCACACGGTTGATCGCGGCGACGAAGTACTCGTTGGCGACGGCGGCCGCGGGCTGCTCCAGCTGCCACAGGTGGGAGGAGAGGCCCCGGTGGGTGGCGGACGGGTTGTAGACCAGCTGGGCGCCGCCCAGGCCGAGCTGCCGCCAGCCCTCCGGGAAGTGGCGGTCGTAGCAGATGTAGACGCCGATCCTGCCGACGGCGGTGTCGAAGACGGGCCAGCCGAGGTTGCCCGGCTTGAAGTAGTACTTCTCCCAGAAGCCCTTGACCTGCGGGATGTGGTGCTTGCGGTACTTGCCGAGGTAGCTGCCGTCGGCGTCGATCACCGCGGCGGTGTTGTAGTAGAAGCCGGACTGCTCGACCTCGAAGACCGGTACGACGATCACCATGCCGGTCTCGCGGGCCAGCTCCCGCATCCGGGTGACGGTCGGCCCGTCGGGCACGGGCTCGGCCCAGCGGTAGTGCTCGGCCTCCTGGACCTGGCAGAAGTAGGGGGCGTTGAACACCTCCTGGAAACCGATGACCCGCGCGCCCTGCCGGGCCGCCTCGCGGGTGTGCTCCTCGTGTTTGGCGACCATGGACTCCGTGTCGCCGGTCCAGGTCGCCTGGACGAGGGCGGCGCGTACGACATTGGCCATTGAGCTGCTCCTTCGACGAGACGTCAGAGAGCCTCTACGCCCGTAGACACAGGCTGTAGAGGCTCGAACGTAAGGCTCGCCGACGGGCTGGGCAAGACCGCGGCCGTCAACCGTCGAAGTCGATCGTGTTACGCGCCCCTCGGGTGCGGGTCCGGCCGTGCGGCCGTCCTCGCGCCCCGCGCTCCGCTCTCTGTGAAAGGACTGCCCGGCCGTGTCGTACGGCGAAACCACCGCACGCCGCGCGGTCGGTCAGACGACTGCCGGCACGCACCGTCCGACGAGCTCGTCCATGGACAGACCGAGCGCCTGGGCCAGTGCCGCCACCGTGAAGAAGGCGGGGGTCGGGGCCCGGCCCGTCTCGATCTTGCGCAGGGTCTCCGCGGAGATCCCGGCGACCGCGGCGACCTCGGCCATGCTCCGGCCACCACGGGCGTCGCGCAGCAGGCTCCCGAGCCGCTCACCGCGCTCGCGCTCTTCGGGGGTCAGGGGTGTGCGCACCATGGGACCCATTCTAATACCGCCTCCGGCCGCACTCCGGCCACCGGAACCGGCACGGCGATCGAACGCCGACCGGTATTCTAATTGGCGCGGACCGGTATAGTAATTGGCATGATCGAACTGAAGACGGACACCTCCATCGACGCCATGCACGCCGCCGGACAGGTGGTGGCACAAGCACTCAGCGCGGTACGGAAGGCAGCCGCCGTGGGGGTCTCCCTGCTGGAACTGGACGAGGTGGCGCGGGACGTGCTGCGCGCGGCGGGGGCCACGTCGCCGTTCCTCGGCTACCGGCCCCACTTCGCGCCCACGCCCTTCCCCGCGGTGATCTGCGCCTCGGTCAACGACGCGATCGTGCACGGCATACCGACCGGCTACCGGCTCCGTGACGGCGACCTGGTGTCGATCGACTGCGGCGCCGAGCTGGACGGCTGGGCGGGCGACTCGGCGCTGAGCTTCGTCGTGGGCGAACCCCGGGCGGCCGACCTGCGGCTGGTCGAGACGGCGGAGCGGGCGCTCGCGGCGGGCATCGCGGCCGCCGTGCCCGGCAACCGCATGGGCGACCTCGCGCACGCGATCGGCTCGGTGTGCCGCGCGGCCGGGTACGGCATCCCGGACGGGTTCGGCGGCCACGGCATCGGCCGGCGTATGCACGAGGACCCGCCGGTGCCGAACGAGGGCCGCCCCGGGCGCGGCCTGCGGTTGCGCCCCGGCATGGTGCTCGCCATCGAACCGATGCTCATCGGCGGCGGCACCGACGGCTACCACGCGGCACCGGACGGCTGGACCCTGTGCACCGACGACGGCTCCCGCGCGGCCCACGCCGAGCACACGGTGGCGATCACGGAGGCGGGACCGCGGATCCTCACGGAACGGTAGGGCCGAGGGCGGAGCGGCAGGGCCGAGGACGGAGCGGTGGGGCCGAGGACGGAGCGGCAGGGCCGCCGACGGCCGAGCGGCACCGCCGCCTGTCACTCCCGCGTCAGGAGCCACAGGTGTAACCGGGTGGCCGACAGGGCACCCGCGAGCGGAACGAGCATGAACGAGCACGTCGATCGGCAGGGTGCCCCGGCCCCGCCCCGGGCCTGGCGGGCACCTGGAACGGATGGCCATGACCAGCGGGTTCACCGGTCCGCAGGGCTCCGGCCCGGACCCCTTCTCGGAGTTTCTCGCCCGTTTCTTCGCCGGGCAGCGCCCCCAGCACGTCGACATCGGACGGCTGATGAGCCGGCAGGCGCGGCAGCTCGTGGCGGACGCGGCGACGTACGCGGCCGAGCACGGCAGTCACGACCTGGACACCCAGCACCTGCTGCGGGCGGCGGTGGGTGCCGAGCCGACGCGGAGCCTGCTGGCCCGCGCGGGGGCGGATCCCGACTCACTGGCGTCCCAGATCGACGAGCGCACCGGACCGGCCGACCACCGGCCGGGCGAGAGCACGCCCCCGCCCGCCTCGCTCGCCCTCACCCCCGCCGCCAAACGGGCCCTGCTGGACGCCCACGAGCTGGCCCGGGCGGGGGGCGCCGGCCACATCGGCCCCGAGCACGTGCTGACCGCGCTGGTCGCGAACCCGGACTCGGCCGCCGGGGCGATCCTCAACGCCGCCCGGTTCTCCCCCTCGAAACTGCCGCCCGACGCCCCCGACCCGCCGGCGTCGGGCGGCGACCGGTCCCGCCCCGACCGGCAGCAGCAGAGCTCCACCCCGACCCTGGACAAGTACGGCCGCGACCTGACCGACCTGGCGCGGCAGGGCCGTATCGACCCGGTCATCGGGCGGGAGGAGGAGATCGAGCAGACCGTCGAGGTGCTGTCCCGGCGCGGCAAGAACAACCCGGTCCTGATCGGCGAGGCCGGTGTCGGCAAGACGGCGATCGTGGAGGGTCTCGCCCAGCGCATCGCCGACGACGACGTGCCCGACATCCTCACCGGCCGCCGGGTCGTCGCCCTGGACCTGGCCGGGGTGGTCTCCGGCACCCGTTTCCGCGGCGACTTCGAGGAGCGGCTGACGAAGATCGTCGACGAGGTCCGGACGCACTCGGACGAGCTGGTCGTCTTCATCGACGAGCTGCACACCGTCGTCGGCGCGGGCGCGGGCGAGACCAGCGGCATGGACGCGGGCAACATCCTCAAGCCCGCGCTGGCCCGCGGCGAGCTGCACATCGTGGGCGCCACGACACTGCAGGAGTACCGCAGGATCGAGAAGGACGCGGCCCTGGCCCGCCGCTTCCAGCCGATCCTGGTGCCCGAGCCGTCCACCCTGGACGCGCTGCAGATCCTGCGCGGACTGCGCGACCGCTACGAGGCCCACCACCAGGTCCGCTACACCGACGAGGCGCTGGTGGCCGCCGTGGAGCTGTCCGACCGCCATCTCACCGACCGGCAGCTGCCGGACAAGGCCATCGACCTGATGGACCAGGCGGGCGCCCGGGTGCGGCTGCGCTCCCGTACCAAGGGTTCGGGTGTACGGGCCATGGAGCGCGAGATCGAACAGCTCACCCGGGACAAGGACCGGGCGGTCGACGACGAGCGGTACGAGGAGGCGAGCCGGCTGCGCGACCGCATCGGGCAGCTCCAGGAGAGGATCGCCTCCGGGCGCGACGAGCAGGCCGACGACGGGCAGCACCTGGAGGTCACCGCGGAGGACATCGCCGAGGTGGTGTCCCGGCACACCGGCATCCCGGTCAGCAGCCTCACCCAGGAGGAGAAGCAGCGCCTGCTGGGCCTCCGGGAGCATCTGCACCAGCGGGTCATCGGGCAGGAGGAGGCGGTGACCGCGGTGGCCGACGCGGTGCTGCGCTCACGGGCCGGGCTCGCCAGCCCCGACCGGCCGATCGGCAGCTTCCTGTTCCTCGGCCCGACCGGGGTCGGCAAGACGGAGCTGGCGCGGGCGCTGGCGGAGGCGCTGTTCGGCAGCGAGGACCGGATGGTGCGCCTGGACATGAGCGAGTACCAGGAGCGGCACACGGTCAGCCGTCTGGTCGGCGCGCCGCCCGGCTACGTCGGCCACGAGGAGGCCGGCCAGCTCACCGAGACCGTGCGCCGCCACCCGTACTCGCTGCTCCTGCTGGACGAGGTGGAGAAGGCCCACCCGGACGTCTTCAACATCCTGCTCCAGGTCCTCGACGACGGCCGGCTCACCGACTCCCAGGGCCGGACGGTGGACTTCACCCAGACCGTCATCGTGATGACCAGCAACCTCGGCTCCGAGATGATCACCCGGAGCGGTGCCGGCCTGGGCTTCTCACCGGGCGGCGCCGAGATGGCCGAGGAAGCGCGCCGGGAGCGGATCCTGCGCCCGCTGCGCGAGCACTTCCGGCCCGAGTTCCTCAACCGCATCGACGAGATCGTGGTGTTCCGGCAGCTCACGGGCGAGCAACTGCGCCGCATCACCGATCTCCTCCTGGAGCGCACCCGGCGCCGGCTGCACGCCCAGGACGTCACGATCGACTTCACCGGGCAGGCCGTCGACTGGCTGGCCCGCCACGGCCACCAGCCCGAGTACGGCGCCCGTCCGCTGCGCCGCACCCTCCAGCGCGAGGTCGACAACCCGCTCTCCCGGCTGCTTCTCGACGGCCGGCTCACCCCCGGCAGCCGGGTGGAGGTGGACACGGACGCCGAGAGCGACCGGCTGTCGTTCCGTACGACCCCGCCGGTCCACCAGGGCCCGCCGCCGCCGTCGTCGGACCGGGACCGGGGGCTGCCCCCGCCCGCCGGCGGCTGAGCGGACGGGGCGCGCGACGGCTGCGCGCGCGTGACGGCTAGCGCGCGTGACGGCTACTCGCGCGTGACGGCTAAGGCGCCGGACGTACCACCATCGCCGAGCCGCCGCCCCGCCGTACGGTCTCGGCGGCGGCCAGCCACTTGCCGTTCGGCAGCCGCTGGACACCGGCCGTGGCGCCGATCTCCGGGTTCTGCCGGAAGCTGTGGCCGATGGCTTCGAGCTCGCCGCGGAGCGGGCTGTTCCACAGGCCCGGTTCGAGCTCGGTGGTGGCCTGGTTGCGCTGGCTGGCGCGGGGCGCGGCGATCGCGTCGACCAGCGGCAGACCACGGTCGAGGAAGCCGGTCAGCGTCTGCAGCACGGTCGTGATGATGGTCGCGCCGCCCGGCGAGCCGAGCGCCACCACGGGCTTGTCCTGCTGGTCGAGCACGATCGTCGGCGCCATCGAGGAGCGCGGGCGCTTGCCCGGACCCGGCAGGTTCGGGTCGTGCACGTCCGGGCTGGCCGGCGTGAAGGAGAAGTCGGTCAGCTCGTTGTTGAGGATGAAGCCGCGTCCGGGGACGGTGATGCCGCTGCCGCCGGTCTGCTCGATGGTGAGGGTGTACGAGACGACGTTGCCCCACTTGTCGGCGACCGTGAGGTGGGTGGTGCTGTCGCCCTCGTACGTCGTCGGGGCGGGCGTGCCGCCGGTCGTGCAGCGGCCCGGGTGCCGCGGGTCGCCGGGCGCCACCGGGCTGGTCAGCACCGCGTCGTCCTTGATCAGGCACTCCCGTGCGTCGGCGTACCGCTGGGACAGCAACTCCTTGGTGGGCACGTCCTCGAAGGCGGGGTCGCCCACCCAGCGCCCCCGGTCGGCGAACGCGATCCGGCTCGCCTCGATGAAGCGGTGCAGGTACTGGGCTTCGCTCGCCTTCGACAGGTCGGTGCGCTCCAGCATGTTGAGCGCCTGGCCGACCGTCGTGCCACCGGAGGACGAGGGCGCCATGGAGTAGACGTCGAGGCCGCGGTACGAGGTCTTGGTGGGCGCCTGGCGCTTGACGCGGTACGTCGCCAGGTCCTTCAGCGACAGGTCGCCGGGGCGCGCGTCGTACTCGGAGCCCGGGTCGACGGGCGGCTTGTTGACGGTGTCGACGATGTCCTCGGCCAGCCCGCCCCGGTAGAGCGTGCCGACGCCCTTGCGCCTCAGCTCCGCGTACGTACGGGCCAGGTCGGGGTTCTTGAAGGTGGAGCCGACCACCGGAAGTCGGCCGCCCGGCAGGAACAGCTCGGCCGTGTCGGGGAAGTACCGGAAGCGGGTCTCGTTGGACGCGGTCTGCGAGCGGAACGTCTCGTCGACGGTGAACCCGTCCCGGGCGAGCCGCTCGGCAGGCTTCAGCAGTGTGCCGAGCCGCTCACTCCCCCATCTGTCCAGCGCCGCCTGCCAGGTGGCGGGCGTGCCGGGCGTACCGACGCTCAGCCCGCTGCTGACGGCCTCGGCGAAGGGGATCGCCTTGCCGTTCTCCACGAACAGGTTCTCGTCGGCGGTCCGGGGCGCGGTCTCCCGGCCGTCGATGGTGTGCACCTTGCGGGACTTGGCGTCGTAGTAGACGAAGTAGCCGCCCCCGCCGATGCCCGCCGAGTACGGCTCGGTGACGCCGAGGGCGGCGGCCGTGGCGACCGCCGCGTCGACGGCGTTGCCGCCCTTGCGCAGGACCTCGATGCCGGCGGCGGAGGCGTCCGCGTCGACGCTCGCGACGGCGCCGTCCCGGCCGACGGCCACGGGCTGCTTCTGAGGGGTCTGCTTCCCGGCCGTGTGCTGTGCGGCCGACGGCGGCGCGGCCGCCCCCACCGACATCACGGTGGCCGTGACGGCCAGTACCGCCAGCTTCCGTACGACAGAACGATCCATCCGCGTACCTCCAGTCGACGACCGTCCGCGCAGCGTAACGCGGTTGCCATGGTCCCGTCAGGGACACCTCGTACAGGCATCGGTCCCGCCCGCCAGCATGCGCGCCCATGGACGACGACGTGCGTAACATCGTCCTCGGGGTGATCGCGGCGGGCATCATCGCCTGATCGGGCTGGCTCGCCCGAACCTGCCTGTGGCAGCGCAGACTCCGCCGCGAACAGGCCTTCTTCGGGCTCCCGGACAACTCCGAGTCGCTCCTCGTGGTCAACCGCGACGCCGGCAGCCCGGATCTGGCGGTGCACCGCTGCGACGTGTTCGCGCTCCTGGAGCTGTCCGCGCTCATCAAGGACTGCGGGGCGCACGCCCAGATCGTCACCGAGGACGCGGCCCAGCAGGGCTTCGGCGAGCGGACCGAGTTCTGCGTGGGCGGGCCGGGGAGCAAGCGTTGCGTTCTCCATCACCCACAACGGACTCAATGGCCAGCGGCTTCAGGCTGCTGCAGCAGACCCTGAGGAGGACTGCGCCTGCAGCGATAGGGGGAAGAATGGGCATCGAAGTGCTGCATCGGCTGCGCTCCGCCGGGCAGGTCGATGACGGCGAGGCGCCGGTGCCCCAGCCCGACATGTGTGCGCACATAGACGTGCCGCAACCGTCCGGCCCGCGACAGGCCATTGTCTCGGTCATCGCATCGAGCACGTCACTCCGGTGCGTCAGATCGGCTTCGAACGACACTCAGCCTGTAATCCCGCACATCTCACGTCCTCTTTTTCACGGCGCCTGCTCAAAATAAGCAAGAAGGCGCGAATGCGACCAAGTTGACATCGAAGCCTTTACCCCGCAATGGCCGATTCTCCCCGGCCGGTGTGCATTTTCCACAGATGTGGAATGCTAGAATCAACCCACCAGATGGAGGATAAAATGCCCGCAGAACAGCCCCACCCCAAGGCCGTCGGCAGGCCACCTCATTTGTCCCTCGACGCCATCATCGCCGCGGCGGATCGCATTCTGCAGACCGAGGGTGCGGAAAAGCTTTCGATGCGGCGCCTGGCGAACGAATTGAACAGCGCGCCGATGGCCCTTTATTATCACGTGCGCAATAAGGACGAACTACTCCTGCTCCTGATGGAGGCTCAGGCTCGGCACATACCCCGCCCGGAATTGCCGGAGGATCCCCGTGACCGACTGATCGCGTTGTCGATCATGCTCTACGAGTTGCTCGCCGACCGGCTGTGGATCGTCCAGGTGCTGACCGACGACGACCTCGTCGCCCCCTCGGCCCTCTGGTTCGTGGAGGAGATGATCGGCGCCGCGGTGGACTACGGCCACACTCCGGAGCAGGCCGTATACATCTACCGCACGATCTGGTACGCCATCGTCGGCGACCTGATCATTCGTGTGAAGGGCAAGCACCGACGCAGCCGGGCCACCCGACCGAGCTATGAGGACCAGGTCGTCACCGGTTTGACGAGCGGCACGCACCCCCATCTGGCGGCGGTCGCCGACCGATGGGCCGAACTCAATGTTCGTGACACTCATCGGCAGGGCCTGGCGGCGATCATCGACGGACTGCTGCGATCGGACGAGATCGCGGAAGACCGGTAGCTCGGCGGCCTCACGGAGCGGACGGCCAGGGGACCGACAGCTTCTCGGACACCGTCCGTGCGTGCGCCGTGAGGAGTTCGACGACCGAGTCCCGGTGCTCGTCCAGGTAGAAATGACCGCCCTCGAAGGTGCGGAATGCGCACGCACCGTCGGTGACCTCGCGCCATCCCTGGGCTTCCACCGAAGTGATCTCAGGGTCCGGATCGCCGTAGAGCACCGTGACCGGGGGTCCGCAGGCGCGCCCCAGGCATCGGCCGATATGTCTCGCTCAACCGGTAGTCGCTCCGGATCACGGGCAGAAACGTCTGGACGAGCGGGGCATTGTCGAGGATGTCGGCCCGTGTCGCGTCGGTGCGGCGCAATTCCTCGATCAGCTCCTCGTCGCTGCCGAGGTGAATCCGGCCCGGCCGTGTCAATGCCGGGGCCGGATGCCCGGACACCACCAATCCCGCCGGCGGGTCGGCCGCCAATACGGCGGCGAGCCGTTGCATGTCGTCCGGTACCGGTTCGGCGTACCGATCCTCCCGGCCCGGGTACCGGACGGCGAGGAATTCGATGTCCCAGGGTGCCGCCGGGGCCCACGACCGGTAATAACTCGCGCTGCCGCCACCATGCGGAAACAACCGCACGCGGGCCCGGGCATAGGGCCGGGACGCAAGTCGGCGGAATGCGCCGGCCGGTCGGTCCCGTGACAACGGATCAATCACCGTACCCACTCATTCACTCGCTACCGGTGCCATGGAGATGTTCCAGAAGTCGGAGTAGCGGCCACCTCGGCGCAGAAGCTCGTCGTGGGCTCCCTCCTCCACGATTCGGCCGCCTTCCAGGAAGAGGACACGGTCGGCACGTTGCACGGTCCGCATCCGGTGCGCGACCATCACCACGGTCCTCCCCGCCATCAGGCGTTCGATGCCCTCGTGGACGGCTGCCTCGTTCACCGGGTCAAGGGCGGAGGTCACCTCGTCCAGCAGGACGACGGGCGCGTTCTTCAGCAGCGCCCGCGCGATCGAGACGCGCTGGCGTTCACCGCCCGACAGCAGTGCCCCGCCCTCGCCGACGTTCGCCGCCCACCCGCCGGGCAGCCGCTCGATCACCTCGTCCAGCCGTGCCGCGGCAGCCGCCGCCCGGACGTCGGCTTCGTCGGCGTCGGGGCGGCCGAGGCGCACGTTCTCCTCGATGGTGCTGTCGAAGAGATAGACGTCCTGGAAGACGATGGCGATCTGCGCCATCAGCACCTCAGTGCTGATCTGGCGCACGTCCACGCCGCCCATGCGTACCGTGCCCGTGTCCACGTCGTAGAACCGCGCGAGCAACTGCAGCAGTGTGCTCTTGCCCGCACCCGACGGTCCGACAACGGCGAGCCGCTGTCCCTCGGGCACGGAGAACGACACGTCGTCGAACACCATGCGTTCGCCATGCCGGAAGGTGACGGACTCGAACGCCAGCTCGTGGTGGCCCGGCTGGACAGGTTCGCGAGGTTCCGGCAGCGGCTCGGTGCTCAGGACCTTGTCGAGCCTCTCGATCTCGGACTGCGCACCGCGAAGTCCGGCCCCGATGTCCGACAGCGAGAGCAGCGGATCGGCGCAGCGAGCCGCGATCACCAGGATCGTCAGGACCTCCGCCGCACCGATGGTCCCACCGAGCGCGAGGGAGGCACCCAGAGCCAGCAGCGCGGTGAAGCCCACCTGCACCGTGAGCGTCAGGCCCACCGCGCCGGGCAGCACCGCCAGCACGGTACGGCGGGACGCGCGCTGGACCTCCCGCAAAGAGTCGTCGAGCAGCTCGAAGCGTTCCCCGGTCCGGCCGCCGGCTCGCAACACCGGCTGGGCCTGAAGGAACTCTATGACTCGGCCCGAGGCCTCCTTGTCACGTTCATGGCGCTCCGCGTCGGTGCCGGCCATCGAGCGTGCAGTCCAGGTCTGGATCGCCGCCACGACGGGAGCGGCGATCAACGCGGCCACCCCCAGCTGCCAGTTGAAGGCGATCATCACGGCGACGATCGTCAAGGGGGTCACCAAGGCGGAGACGAACGGTGCCAGCAGGTGCGCAGCCACGCCCATCGCCTGCAGCAGGCCGCGGCTGGCCATGACGGACACCTCGCCGACCCGTCCGGCGTTGTACCAGCCGATGGGCAGCCGGGCCAGATGCTCGCCCAGCCGGTAGTACATGCCGTGCAGCATCGTGGTCCCGACGCGCATGCCGGACAGATCGCTGACGTAGCGCAGCACGGCGTAGACCGCAACCGCCGCCCCGAACGCGATCAGCCACGGCACGGCGTCGTCGGGCGTGCTGCCGAACAGTTCCCGCAGCACGGGAACCAGCAGCGCGTAGGAAAGACCCTCGACCACCGCGGTAATCGTCATCAGGGCCACGGTGCGGCGCATCGCCCGGGCGTACTCGGGTCCGAGCACGCGCAGCAGCATTCGAATCATCGGAGCTCACCTCCCTGGGATCGCCAGAACGCAGCGAACTTCCCGTCGACTGCCAGCAGTTCGGCAGGCCTGCCGCGCTCGACGATCGCCCCGTTCTCCAGCATCACGACGGTGTCGGCGTCGGCGACTGTTTCCAGGCGATGGGCAATGACCAGGATCGTCCGGTCGCTGCCCAGCGTCGCCAGGGCCTGGCGGATCGCGTGATCGGTCTGCGGGTCGGCGAAGGCAGTCGCCTCGTCGAGCACCAGGACGGGCGTGTCGGCCAGCAGTGCGCGGGCGAGAGAGATCCGCTGGGCCTCGCCACCCGACAGCTTGATGTCCTCACCGATCACCGTCTCGTACCCGTGCGGCAGCTCGAGGATCCGGTCGTGAATGTTCGCCAGCCGGGCAGCGCGCACCACATCGTCGCGCTCGGCGTGCGGCACCGCCAGCGCGATGTTGTCCGTGACCGACGCGCGCAGCAGGCGGACATCCTGGAAGACGAAGGAGACCATCCGGTAGAGCTGCCGGCTGCCGATCTCGCGCAGATCGACACCGCCCAGGACGACCGAGCCGTGGGTCGGGTCGAAGAACCGCGGCAGCAGCTGGACCAGCGTCGACTTCCCGCTTCCCGACGGCCCGACGACCGCTGTGGATGTCCCCGGCTCAAGCACCAGGTCGATCCCGCGCAGCACCTCGCGATCGTCTTCGTAGCCGAAGCGAACGTCACGCAGTTCCACCCGGTGCCCTTGGGGCACCACCGGGTGCACGGGCTCCGGCAGCGGCTCGACCTCGAGCACTTCCTTGATCCGGCCGACCGCGCGGCCGGCGGCCTGCATGTCGTCGAAGCCGTGGCCCAGTGCTGCCACCGGAGCGGTCAGTCCCAGGCCCAGCAACAGGAAGGGCAGCAGGTCGGCCGGGGCCATGCCGTCGGACGTGATCAGAGACGTACCGCCGATCAGGATGACCAGCAGCACGAACGGCGGCGACAGCGCCAGCTGCATCCCGGCGGCGACGAGGGACATGCCGCGCACCCACCGTAAGAAGGTACTGACGAAATCGTCCACGGCGGAAAGGAACTTCCCATGGGCGCGCCCGGACCCGCCGAACGCCTTGACCACCGAGATACCCTGCACGAACTCGACGACGGAGTCCGCGATCCGTCCCATGGCCGCGTCGAACTCCTCCTGCTCGCGCGTCCTGGCGGGAAGCATCAGCAGCGGGACCAGCGCGATGGCCATCACCACCGGGATCAGCGTGATCAGCGTCATCCGCCACTCGACGGTGAACAGGTAGATCAGCGACGCCAGCGGCACCACGAACGCGGAGACAAGCTCCCCGGGTGCGTGGGCGATGAGGGGGTGCACGGCACTCACGTCCTCCCCCACCACCTTGGCCAGCTCGCCGGTCCTCCGCCGGGAGAACCAGCCGATCGGCACCCGTCCCAGCCGCGCGGCCAGTTGTCGGCGGAGCGTGAGCTGCGCCTGGCCGTCGAGCATGTGCCCGAGTCCCGAGGACGCGGCCGTGAACAGCAGCCGCACGAACAGGCCGACCGCGCCCGCGATCACGACCAACCAGACGTGGTCTTCGTCGATCGGGCCTGACGCCAGCAGGGTGCGACCCAGTTCGGCGACCGCGAGCAGGGGCGCCAATCCCGCGAGGGCGCCGACCACCTGCAAAATCACGACGGCCGCGAAACTCCGGACATGTGGACGCAGCAGTCTCGACAGGCTCTGCTCCCCGACGGAGTCGAATAACCGCGTTGGCGTGGATCGCTCCCTCGCCCCAGCAACGTCGATCGCGTTCATCACTCCCCCATCGTACGCGTACGAATTTTCACCCTACTCGGCCGCGGGCCCGATGGGCCAGAGATCGGTGACCTTCAGAGGTTTTCCGGGTTCCGGTTCGGTGACCTCGGGACAGCCCAAGGCCTCGGTCAGCTCTTTCCAGGCACGGGCGACGGCCAGACAGCGCTGCTGACCGCGCAACGGGTCCGCGCCCGCCTCCATACGCTCGCGCAGCTCGTCCATGGCGGTCAGCACCCCGTCGCCCCACACCTCATGAACGGCGGCCGCCCAGGTGGGCGTCTCGGCCTCACCCACGTATCCGCCGGTCGGACCGAGATCGTCCGACCACCATTGCTCGGTCCACAGTGCGATGATCATGGTGTAACCGGTGTGATCACGGCGTCGGAACCGTCCTGCACAGCCCCGTTCACCGGATTGACCCCGCGCTGCTTCCGCAAGCTCGTGGCTGCCCTACGCCGCAAGGGTGCGGGCGCCGTCCGGCGTGGCCGGCCATGGAGCCTGCCGCTGGAGGACCGTGCCCTGCCGGTCGCGGCATACTGGCGCACCAACTTGACGCTGCGCCAGCTGGGCCCGCAGTCAGGGATTTCGAAATCCGCGGCCGGTCGCATCATCGACCATCTCGGCCCTCTTCTCGCACTCCGGCCACGTCGCCGTTTCCGCGAGGACGCCGTCCTCTGGACAGAGGAACACAACCGCTCACACCGCAAGGTTCGCGCCCGCGTGGAGCACACCCTCGCCCCCATGAAGGGGCCAACGGCGGGGTCATCTTCCTCTCCAGGCTCCTCGACCAGCTGGTCCAGGCGCCCCCGACGGCGTCGCTCCCCTGCTGCCGCGCCGCCACGCCGCCGTCTGGCAGTCGGAGCGGTACGCGGCGGGCCAGCAGGTGCGCGGCACGGCCGAGGTGCACACCACGGTCACGAGCACCGGGTCGAGCGGCACCCTCGTCGCGTACCTCTACGACGTGGGGCCGCTCGGCCTCGGCAAGCTGGTCAGCAGCGCGCCGTACACCTTCCACGGGCAGACGCCCGGCCGGCCGTACGCCGTGGACCTGGAGCTGTACTCCACGGCCTACGACGTCCCGGCCGGGCACCGGCTCGTCGCGGTCGTCGACACGGTCGACCCGCTCTACATCGAGCACAACCCGTCCGGCGCGCAGCTGACCTTCTCCTCGCCGCCGCACGATCCGTCCTTCGTGTCGGTACCGCTGCGCGAGCAGTGATCTCCGGCTGCCGCCGGGCGGGCCTGGCCCTGTGAGCCGCCGCTCTCCCCCTGCGGTCCCGTGGCTGTGGGGGGAGTCCCACCGGGCAGCGGCGCCCCTGGTGTGTCCGGGTGCCTCCCACGGCCCCGGACCTCACGAGGGGTGAACGCAACATCGTAGTCGACGGGCCGATCTCGGGCGGAGGGGTGTTCGATCCCGCCGGGCCGTCCGGGCTCTCCCCCTCCGTCAGCCCTCCGCCACCTCGGCATACATCCGGGACAGTTCCGGCACCCCGCTGGCCGCCCACTCGTGCCCCGCGGCGACCACGTCGATCTCGCGGCCGGAGGCGAGCCGTACCACCGGATGGCCGCTCGGCCACAGCGCCCAGCCGGCTCCCGGGACCGTGCGCACGACGACCGTGCCGAGGTAGAGCCCCGCGTCGTTCCCGAGCCGGGACAGGATCTCCTCGTCGTCCCGCCAGCGCGGCACGAGCTGGTCGACCGCCTCCAACGAGGCGGCCGTGTCGTCGAGTTCGACACCCGCTTCGTACGCCTGCGCGCGCAGCAGCTCGCACTCGGCGAGCAGGTCCGCGATCCCGCCGCGCTCGGCGGTACCGCCGGAGAACACCGCGTCCCCGGAGGCGGGACCGTGCTTCTTGCGCCAGTTGCCCAGGAAAGAGATGTTCATACGGCCAGCGTGTCATTCGGACGGCCCCGGGCACCACAGGCGCGCTGGCCTTCTGTCCCCGGGGAGTTGGCGTGGAGTTCGCCCGGAGTTCGCGTCCGGCTCATTGACCGGCGCCCGACGGCTCCTTAGTTTCGGAGCGCAACTGTCACCTCACGGGTTCCGAGGTTGCGGGAGAGAGGTCGGAGTGCGCCGACGTGTGTGGAGTACGGCAGTCGTCCTGGCCCTGCTGACGGCCACCGCTCCGGTCGCGTCCGCGGCCACCGCCCCGGTCGGCACCGCGCGGGCGACGGCCGCCGCGGCCCGGCCGCAGCCGCTGGAGCGGCACTTCGACAACCGGGCCGTCAGCGACGACGGGCGCCCGGGCGAGGCGGACTTCGACGGCTCGGGCGGCTCCCTGTCGGCCCAGGACCTGGCGGCCGCGGGCTGGACGCCGGGGCGGTCCCTGACGGTGCAGGGCGCCCGGCTGACCTGGCCGGACCGTGTGGCGGGCGAGCCCGACAACGTACGCGCCGACGGGCAGTCCGTGCGCGTGCGCGGTCGCGGCGACGCGCTCGCCTTCCTCGTCGCGGGCACGGGTGGCTCCCCCGCGAGGGGCACGGGTACGGTCCGCTACGGCGACGGCACGCGCTCCTCGTACCGGCTGACCGCGCCGGACTGGCGCACCGGTCCGCTCGCCACGAAGGCGGTGGCGCTGCCGCACGTCAACACCCCGGACGGTCAGGTCGCGGAGCGGGCGCGGCTGTACGTGGTGACCGTGCCGGTCGTGCGCGGGCGCGAGGTCGCGTCGGTGTCCCTGCCGCGCAACCGTTCCCTGCACGTCTTCGACCTCGCGGTACGGCCCCTGTCGAGCGGCTGGACCGGGACCTGGGCGGCCTCGACGTCCGGCTACACCGCCGTCGGGCCGTGGACGGACCGTACGCTGCGGCTGGTGGTGCACACCTCGGCGGGCGGGCCCCGGGTGCGGATCCGGCTCGACAACACCTTCGCCGGCGCTCCGGTGCGCGTCGGGAGCGCGACGGTGGCCGTACGGGCCGCGGGCGCGGCCCCGCGCGGCGCGCCGGTGCCGCTGTCGTTCCGGGGTGCCGCGGAGACCGTGATCCCGGCGGGGGCCCAGGTCTACAGCGATCCGGTGGCCTTCGACGTGCCGCCGGGCAGCGACCTGCTGGTGAGCTTCCATCTGCCGGGGACGGTCACGGCGGCGCCCGTGCACCGGCTCGCGCTGCAGACCTCGTACGTCAGCGAGCCGGGCGACCACGCGCGCGACGGCTCGGCCGCCGCGTACACCTCGACGATCACCACGTGGCCGCTGCTGACGGGGGTGGACGTGGGCGGCGGGCCGGGGTCCGTCGTGGTCCTCGGGGACTCGATCACGGACGGCGAGAAGTCCGCGCCGGACGCGAACCGCCGCTGGCCCGATCTGCTCGCGGCGCGGCTGCGCGGCGAGGGCACCGTGCCCCGTTACGGGGTCCTCAACCAGGGCATCTCGGCGAACCGCGTGGTCGGCGACCGGTACCCGGGGGACGGGGTCTCGACGGACACGGGCGGTGTCAGCGCCCTGAACCGCCTGGACCGCGATGTCCTCGCGCAGACCTCGGCCCGGACCGTCGTCGTCTTCCAGGGCGTCAACGACGTCCGCTGGGGCGCGACGTCCGGGCAGGTGATCGCCGGACTGCGCAAGATCGCCGCCCGTGGGCACGCGCGGGGGCTGCGCGTCCTGGCGGCGACGATCGCGCCGTGCGAGGGCGAGACGCGCTGCACGGCCGCCGCCGACGCCGAGCGGGTGGAGGTGAACACCTGGATGCGGCGGGCGGGCGTCTTCGACGGCGTGCTCGACTTCGACGCGGTGCTGCGGGACCCGGACCGCCCGTCGCGGCTGCTCCCGGCGTACGACAGCGGGGACCATCTGCACCCGGGCGGCGCGGGGCTCGCGGCGCTGGCGGAGTCGGTGGACCTGCGGATGCTGAGGAGGTGAGTGAACCGCTGTCCTCGTGGCGGCTCACTCACCCCGGCGACCGCTACACGTCCAGGTCCACCACGACCGGCGCGTGGTCGGAGGCGCCCTTGCCCTTGCGCTCCTCGCGGTCCACGTAGGCGTCCGTCACGGCCTTGGCGAACGGCTCGTTGCCGTAGACCAGGTCGATGCGCATGCCCCGGTTCTTGGGGAAGCACAGCTGGCGGTAGTCCCAGTACGTGTAGGGGTGGTCGTACTTGAGGGGGCGGGGGACGACGTCCGTGAGGCCCGCCTCGCGCAGGGAGGTGAGGGCGGCGCGCTCGGCCGGGGTGACGTGGGTGGAGCCCTCGAAGGCGGCCCGGTCGTAGACGTCGTCGTCCGTCGGCGCCACGTTGTAGTCGCCCAGCACCGCGAACGGGCGGCTGCCGGCGGCGTCGCCCGCGACGGCTGCCCTGAGGGCCTCGAACCACTGGAGCTTGTACGCGTAGTGGGGGTGGTCCACCTCGCGGCCGTTCGGCACGTACACCGACCAGACGCGGACCGGGCCGCAGGTCGCGGAGACGGCGCGGGGCTCCTCGGTGCCCTCGTAGCCCGGGTCGCCGGGCAGTCCCTTGACGACGTCCTCGAGGCCGACGCGGGAGAGCACCGCCACGCCGTTCCACCGGCCGGTGGCGTTGACCGCCGCCTCGTAGCCCAGCTCGCGCAGCTCGCCGAACGGGAAGTTCTCCTCGGCGATCTTGGCCTCCTGGAGACACAGCACGTCCGTGCCGCTGCTCTCCAGCCAGGCCAGGAGCCGGGGCAGACGGGCGGTGATCGAGTTGACGTTCCAGGTCGCGATGCGCATGCGTCCCAACCTACCCGGAGGGTCCGACAACGCCCTCGCCCGCCGCCCGCGCCCGTTCGCCCGCGCCCGCTCAGAACTCGGCCGACGCGCCCGGTGCCAGCCGCTGGTGGTCGGTGCCGCCCAGGGCGCCGATCTGCCGGTCGTAGACCGGCCGGGCGAGGTCGGTGAGCAGCGCGTCGTGGACGTCGTACGCCCGCTGCGGCTTCACCTCGCGGACGTAGTCGATGACCTCGGAGATCTTGTTCCAGGGGGCCATGACGGGGAGCAGCAGCGTCTCGACGGGGTGGTCCGGGACGGTGAGCGCGTCGCCCGGGTGGAAGACGCGGCCGTCGACGAGGTAACCGACGTTCGTGATGCGCGGGATGTCCGGGTGGATGACGGCGTGGAGTTCGCCGTGGACCTGGACGTCGAAGCCCGCCGCGGTGAACGTGTCGCCGTGGCCGACCGTGTGCACGCGGCCGGGGAAGGCGGCGGAGATCTTCTCGGCGACGGAGCGCAGCGTCCAGATCCCGGCGTCCGGGTTGGCCTCCAGGGCCGCGCGAAGCCGCCCCTCGTCGAAGTGGTCGGCGTGCTCGTGCGTCACCAGGACGGCGTCCGCGCCGGCCGTGGCGTCCTCCTCGCTGAACCCGCCGGGGTCGATGACGAGCGTCCGCCCGCCCTTCTCCAGCCGGACACAGGCGTGCGACTTCTTCGTGAGTTTCATGGATCCGTCCATGGTTCCATCCTGCCTCCGGGTGGCGACGGGGGCGGGGCGGGGTGGTCTCAGTCCTGGGGTGTCGTCTCCTCGCGGATGACCTCCTGGGCGACCTTGAAGGCGCTGCTCGCGGCCGGCACACCGCAGTACACCGCCGCCTGGAGCAGCACTTCCTTGATCTCCGCCGGGGTGAGCCCGTTACGCAGGGCGGCACGGGTGTGGAAGGCGAGCTCCTCCAGGTGGCCGCCCGCGACCAGGGCGGTCAGGGTGACGCAGCTGCGGGTGCGCCGGTCCAGACCCGGCCGGTCCCAGATCTCGCCCCAGACGTACCGGGTGAGGAACTGCTGGAAGTCGCCGGAGAACTCGTCCGCCGAGGACAGCACCCGGTCGACGTGCGCGTCACCGAGCACCTCGCGGCGGATCTTCAGCCCGGTGTCGTACGGGTCGGGCCGCCCCTCGCCCACGGGCTGTACGGCGACGGCCGGGGCGATCTCGGCGACGGGCCCCGCCTGCGGCGGCACGACGGCGGGCACCGGCTTCGGCGCGGCCGGGGTGATGGCCATGTGCCCGGTGGCCGTGTCGTAGCCGGGCCCGGGCTGCCAGGCGGAGGAGAAGTGGCGTACGAGCAGGTCCGTGACGGCGGCGGGCTGTTCGACGGGGACGAGGTGGGAGGCGCCGGGGACGACGGCGAGCCGGGCGTCCGGGATTCCGGCGACCAGCGTGCGGGCCTCGGCGGGCCCGGTGACCTGGTCGTCGGAGCCGACGAGGACGAGGGTCGGCACACCGACCCGGCCGAGTTCGGCCCGTACGTCGAACGCTGCGAGCGCCTCGCACGCCGCGATGTAGCAGCCGGGGTCGGTGGTGCGCACCATCTGCACGGCCCACTCGGTGATCGCGGGCTGGGCGGCCGCGAACCCGCCGGTGAACCACCGCTCGGGCGAGCTGCGGGCGATCGGGTCGAGGCCGTTCGTCCGTACGATCACTCCGCGCTGGCGCCACTCGTCCGCCGTGCCGAAGCGCGGTGAGGCGGCGATCAGCGCGAGCGAGGCGACGCGTTCGGGGTGGCGCAGCGCGAGCTCCACGCCGACGGCGCCACCGAGGGAGCAGCCCGCGTAGCCGAAGCGCTGCACCCCGAGTGCGTCGAGGGTGGCCAGCAGCCGGGTCGCCAGCTCGGTGACCGAGCCCGCCGGGTGCGCGGGGGCACCGCCGTGGCCCGGCAGGTCGAACCGGACGACGCGCCACTGCTTCGTCAGCTCCGGGATCTGGCGGTCCCACATGTGCCATGTCGTACCCAGTGAGGGACCCAAGATGAGGACTGGGGCGTCTTCCGGCCCGTCACAGCGGTACTGCAGGGTGTTGGTCGGTGTCTCGCTCACGTCCTGCACGCTCTCACATCTCACAATTTCTCACATGCCGGGGTCGGGGCCCCGTGCAAGCCGTCCCACGTTGTGGCGGCTCCGCGAAGATCCTCCACATCCGGCTTGACGTACCACTTCTTGGTGGTCTTCACGTTCGTGTGCCCGGCCCACCGCGCAAGGATGTGGTCCGGCACCCCGTTGTTGGCCAGGTACGTGAGGCACGACGAGCGGGCATCGTATATGCGAACGCGACGGAGACCGAGCAGTTCCATGAGCCGGTACGCGCGTCGGCGCAGCTGCTTGATCGTGAAGGCTTCTCCGGTCTCGTGCACCAGGACGTAGCCGGCGTTCGTGTAAGCCTCACCCAGAGCCAGCCTCTCCTTGGCTTGGAGAGCCCTGAACGACTGCAGAGCAGCCAGCACCGGCGCGGGCAACGGAAGTTGCCGTTCACCAGCCAAAGACTTGGTGTCCTTTTCCACCACGTACCGGTTGCCCATCATCGTGCGCGTGTTGGCAATGGTGATCGTGGCGCTGTCCAGGTCGACGTCTTCCCATCGAAGTCCGCAGACTTCAGCCGGACGTAGCCCCATGAGGGACAGCAGGAGCGGAGCGTAGAGCCGTTCCTCCTTCACCCCCTGAACGAAAGCCTGAACTTCCTGCACGTTCCAGGGCTTCACCTCATGCTTGTTCTTCCGCTCCTCTTTACGAGCTCTGCGCGGAATGGTCACGTGATTCGCCACGTTCACAGGCACCAGCCTACGCGTCACGGCTCGGTTCAAAGCATCCTTCAACCGAGCAAGGCTCATGTCCACGCTGGTCACTCCGAGTGGAGTTCCTGCCTTACCAGCGCGTACACGCCCGTACTTCAGAGCCCAGTGCATCCACTCTTCTACGTTCTCTTCAGTGAGTTCCTGAAGACGGATGTTACCGAGCTGCCCCCGAAGCCGGTCCAGGGTGATCCGGTAGCTGTAGATGGTGGTTTCTTCCAGATCTTCAGCTTTCATGGCTAGCCACTGGTCGAGCCACTCATTCACGGTGATTTTATTGGGTGGTACGAACGTCCCTTCCTGGCGACGGTTGGTGATGCGTGCATACTCGGCCTTGGCTTCCTTCAACGTGTCGAACGTACGGGTTAGCTGCTTGCGCTTGCCGGTGGTGGGGTTAACCCCTACGTCGACTACGAACCTGTACCGGACCTCCCCCTTGGCGTTCGGCGGCAACTTTTTGATCGGAACGGACAGGACTACTCACTCTCCTTCAGACGTGGATATTCCAGATCGGCGCAGGCGTGACTGCGTTCCAGCGCAACAACACCACGGCCATCAGGCAGCTCCATACGGTGCCGCTCTCTCCTCTTCCTCCTCGGATCCACGGCGATATGCACCGTGTCCGCTACGGCTCCACCGCCAAGGGCAGCCTGGGGCGAACACCCGCAATAGTCGTAACGATTGCCGGTTTGGCTAACCGGCGGTAGTGGCTTATTATGCGCTCGCGCTCCGCCAGTGGGGTCGTCGCCAGCTGTCAGTCACAACGCCCATCGATGCCCTAGAGCAGCCCTCACCCCGAAGCCTCCAGTCCCGAGGAACGGAAGTCGGTAGTCGCTGCGAGCGCCATGCAGTCGGATGCATGTGCTCGGTCCAGGCGTTCAGCACTTGCGAGAAAGACGGCGTGGTTAGAGACGAACAGGGTGGGGTGAGCGCGTCGACGCACGGAACTCCTCGATGTGTCACCCGGTTGGCCATTCACCGGCCGCGTGTTTCCGGGGTGTCATACGTTGACATAGCCCCGTAGAAGGTTCCAGTGTTTCGCAGCCCTTCCTCGTCTGCCGTGGGCGAATGCCGAATACCGCAGTCCACAGGCCAGTCATGCGCTTCCAGGTGCCCGCACCGGGGTGGGGGTGCGAAAACCGTAGCCGCGATGCACTCGCGCAGCTGGTCAATTACAGGTGCAGTGGTCACGAACAGCTGGACCGCCCATTGGCCATCTTGCTCACCGCAGGCCAGCGCCACGACAACGTCTACGCACGCCCGCTTTGCACTCGGATGCCGCGCGCGGGGATAGAGCGAAGTCGAGAACCTTCCCCTACCGTGCACGGCACTTCTCCGGCGTACGACGATCACGTTACGAGCAAGTCATTGCGCCCGTCGATACCTCTGGTGAGTCATCCGTCCGGCTGCTCAATACCGGGACGCTGGACAGCGGCGCGGATGAGGGCGCGCACGAACTCCTCGGGACGGAGGTTGGCAGCCGCAGCCGCGGTCGCCAAGGAGCGATGCTCCGTGTGCTCCAGGTTGATGCGGAGGGGGCGGTTCTGTGTGAGGCGAAGCTCCTCGGGAGTGTGCAGCTGGCCGAGGTGTTCGCTGAGCAGCTCGGCCAAGAGCGCAGGGATCGGGGGACGGGGCCGCTCCCCTCGTCGTATCCAGCGTCCGACGCGTGTGTGGTCGACGGCGATGCCGCGATACCCCGCGTGGGAGGCGCAGGCGTTGAGGCGTCGGGCGGTTTCGTGGTTGCTCCAGCCGGCGGCGGCGAGCGCCAGCGCAAGGGGGTAGTTGGGGGTGCTCATGGCGTGTCTCCTCCACGCCAGGACGGCACATGCGGTGTGGCTCGGGAGTGCGAACGCGTCCGCACCCCCGTGAGCAGTAGATGCCATGCGCCCCGGAAGGACACCGTGGTCTCGCGGCGCTCAACACCGTTGCGCCGTTTACGAGTTGGGGTGGCAACTGCCGCCCTGAAGGAGGCTGTTCCATGGCAGAGACCGCAGTTCCCAAGATCACTCCGAGCCTGGTGGCCGGTGACCCGGTCGACCTGAGCCGGGTGCACTTCGTCGGCGTCGGCGGTACCGGGATGCTGCCGCTGGCGCGGGTGTGCGTCGGGCGGGGGTTCGCCGTGTCCGGCAGCGACGCCAAGCCGTCGGCGGGCCTGAGCGAGCTGGAGCGTCTGGGCGCCAGGGTGCATGTCGGGCACTCCGCCGCGCAGGTGCCCGCGGACGCGACGGCCGTGGTGTTCACCCATGCGGTTGCGGAGGACAACCCGGAGATCCGTGCGGCGCATCTGCGGGGCATCCCGCTGGTGCACCGCTCGGCGGCGCTGAACGTCCTGATGAGCGGCGTGACGGCGATCGGTGTGCTGGGCACCCACGGCAAGACCTCCACGGCGGGAATGCTCTCGGTCGGGCTCACTCGCATGGAGCACGCGCCGACGTACGTGGTCGGCGGCGAGCTGCAGGGGCCGGCCAGCGGCGGCCGGTCCGGTGACGGCGGATTCTTCGTCGCCGAGGTCGACGAGTCCGACCGCTCGCACCTGGGCGTGCGGGTGGACGTGGCGGTGATCACCGACATCGGTCACGACCACCCGGAGTGCTACGCCGGCGAGCAGGATCACGTCCAGGCGTACGAGTCGTTCGTGCGTGGCATGCCGTCGAACGGCCTCGTGGTGCTCAGCACGGACGCGCCCGCGGGCCAGGCCCTCGCCGCACGGCTGGCCGAGGCCGACGGCGGACCGCGGCTGGTCACGGTCGGCACGGCGTCGCACGCGACCTGGCGCCTGACGAACGCGGTCTCCGTCGGCGGCTCCAGCACGGCGATGCTGCACGGGCCGGGTGGGCTCGAGATGTCTCTCAAGCTGCGGATTCCGGGCGTGCACCAGCTCAGGAACGCGGCCGCGGCCGTGGCCGCCGTCCACGCCCTGGGGCTGGACCACGAGCTGCTCGTGGAGCAGCTGGGCTACTTCGACGGCGTGGCGCGCCGGATGAGCATGGCCGGTGAGGCGGCCGGGGTGCGGGTGTACGACTCGTATGCGCACCACCCGGCCGAGGTCACCGCGGACCTGGCGGCCGCGCGTACCCTCCTCGGTGAGGAGGGGCGCGTGATCGCGGTGTTCCAGCCGACCGGTCAGGCCCGGCTCGACGCCTTCGGCGCCGCGTACGGGACCGCGCTGGCGGGCTGCGACCAGGTGGTGCTGACGGACAGCACCGGCCTCCTGCGTCAGGAGGCGCTGGAGGTGCTGTCCGTCCAGATCAGCCGGGCGGGCGGCACCGCTCGGGCCGTGGAGCGGGACCGGGCCGAGGCCGTGGTGCGTGCCGCCCGGGCGGCGCGGCCGGGGGACGTGGTCGTGCTCATCGGCACGGGTGACCTGGTCGACCACGGCTCGCGGCTGACGGCGGCGCTGAGCGGCCTGGTCCAGGCCGCGGCCTAAGCGCCGGCGGGCTCGGGGTCTGGCTGCAGCAGTGCTTCGGCGAGCTGCTGCATCTGGACCCCACGGGAGGCCTTGACCAGGACGACGTCGCCGCTGCGGAGCGTGGAGCGCAGCAGCTGCAAGGCGGCGTCCTGGTCGGGCAGGTGCAGGGCGGTGGCTCCGGCGTCCCGGGCGGCCTGCTGGATCCATCCGGCTTCGTCGCCTCCCACTGTGATGAGCTGGTGCAGGTTCAGGCGGGCGGCGTGCCGGCCGATGTCCTCGTGGGCGGCACGCGTATCCGGGCCGAGTTCGTTCATGCGGCCGAGGACGGCGATCGCCTGCTGGTCATGGCCGCGGGCCATGGCGGCGAGCGCGTCGAGGGAGGAGCGCATCGAGTCCGGGTTGGCGTTGTAGGCGTCGTTGACGATCGTGACGCCGTCGGCCCGGGTGTGCGTCTCCATGCGCCACCGGGACTGGGTGGTGGCGGCGGACAGCAGGTCGGCGATCTGGGCCGGGGGCAGGCCGGCTTCGCGACCGACGGCGGACGCGGCGAGGCTGTTGTAGATCTGGGGGCGGCCGACGAACTGCAGCTGGACCGGGGCGGTGCCCTCGGGCGTGTGCAGGGTGTAGGCGGGCTGGCCCTGATCGTTGAGGGTGATGTCGGTGGCCCGGATGTCGGCGCTCTCGTCCAGGCCGTAGGTGACGACGCGGGCGGCGGTGCGGTGGGCCATGGCCCGTACGCGGGGGTCGTCGGCGTTGAGGACGGCGAGCCCGCCGGTGGGGAGGGCTTCGACGATTTCGCCCTTGGCGCGGGCGATGTTGTCCTGGCCGCCGAATTCACCGACGTGGGCGGTGCCGACGTTGGTGACGACGCTGATGCGGGGCGGGGCGATCTCGGTCAGGTCGCGGATGTGGCCGATCTTCCTGGCGCCCATTTCCAGGACGAGGAAGCGGGTGGAGGGGTCGGCCAGGGTGATGGTCAGCGGCAGGCCGATCTCGTTGTTGAAGCTCTGGGGCGTGGCCACTGTGGGGCCGGCGGCGGGCAGGAGCTGGGCGATGAAGTCCTTGGTGGACGTCTTGCCGGCCGAGCCGGTGATCGCGACGACGCGGGTGTCCGTGAGGGCGCTGTGGACGAGGTGCCGGCCCAGGCGCCCGAACGCGGCGAGCACGTCGTCGACGACGATCGCGGGGACACCGACGGGCCGGGTGGTCAGCGCGGCCACCGCGCCGCGCGTGGCTGCCTGCTTCGCGTAGTCGTGCCCGTCGCCGGTCTTGCCGGCGAGGGCGATGAACAGCGATCCGGGCTTGGCCTCGCGGGAGTCGAACACGGCGGGCGCGACGACGCGGGCGGCAGGGTCGGGGGTGTCGGACAGGCGGCCGCCGACGACTTCAGCGATGGTCGACAAAGGCATGGGGTGCACGGGATCTCCCAAATCGAATGTTTCTCATGGATGCTGCCGGGCTGAGGCGGTGACGCGCGGTCACGACCACGCCGCGGCGGCCGGGTAGCGGGCGAGCAGTCCCTCGTGTCTCACTGGCTGAAGGGCCTTCGCGACGATGGTGGCGGAGACACCGAACTCGGCCGCGAAGTCGGCCAGGGACGGAACTTGCTCGAAGAGCGGATAGGTGCCGTCAGCGATGCGCGCGTACGGTGCATTCAATGTGCAGGATCTGCGGCACCCCGTCTGGGGCGTCCCAGGTCTCCCCTGCGGCTTTGGGACGGGTGCCGATCCGGGACCGGCTCTCCACAAGCCCTTCCTCGCGGAGCAACCCGATCGCCGCGGTGACGATGTGCACTGGCGCGCCGTACCGCCTGGCAAGGGCGGGCTGAGTAAGTACGCAGCCTGGCTGCCAGCGGCCTTCCTTGATCTCGGCGCGCAGTAACTCGGCCATCTGCCGCACCCGCACGTACAGGCTGGGCGTTTCGCTCATCGGTCCTCCACCTGCGCGGACGCGCTTCGGCGCACTGGAGAGGAGCCCAAATACAGGGAGAGGCCGCGGCCGCCGAAGAAAGCATCAAAGCGATCCACGGCGAGGCTGGCCTGGCGGGCGTGCGGGGTGTGGCCGGAGGGGTTGCGGAAGTGGATCAAGTCGCCTTCGCGTCCGATGACAAGGACGAGGTGGCCCCCGCGCCGGGCGGGTTCGTGCTCGGGACGGCGGATCTCTTTGGAGACGGAGGCCATGACCATGTGCCCGGCGTCCAGGAGGTCGACGAGCTCTCCCATCTCCAGTTCGCGGTGGACGGTGGCGGGCAGGCCGTGGCTGTCGCGGGTGTACTCGGCGAACGGGGCATAGATCAGTCCCTTGATTGTTCCGCCGCCCTGGTCGATGTAGGCGCCGTGGTGGCGGGCGCCGGCCAGGAGCTGGAACAGGTTGGGGGCCTGGCCGTCGCGGTGGAGCAGCGCCATGCGCAGACAGGCGATGCCGCACAGGTGGCGGCACCAGCGGCCGTACGCCGACTGCGACGGCGCGCCAGAGGTCTTCCAGGCCGGATCGTCGGCCGGATCGTGCCCGTCGTAGGCGACGCGGCCGATCAACTCGGGTGTGGCGTACTGGGTGACCACTGGCACCGGGGCGTGGACCGGGCGGGGCGCGGTGCCGGTGGTGTCAGCACAGCACGGGGGCAGCATCGGATCGTTCCCTGTCTACTCGTTCCATGGCGGTGTCCAGCAGCGTGCGATATGCGCTCCAGTCGACGTTGCCGCCGGAGACGACCACGCCGACAGGTCCGTCCGGAAGGCGGTCGCGGGCCCGCAGCAGCCCGGCGAGGGCGACCGCGCCGGAGGGCTCGGCAGCGGTGCGGTAATAGCGCCACAGGTAGGCCATGGCATCGGCGATGGCCGGCTCCGGGACGGTGACCACGTCGGCCAGGAGCCGCTTGTTGATCTCGAACGGAAGCCGACTGGGCTGGGTGTGGCCCAGGCCATCGGCGATCGTGACCGGCGGCGGGATCGGGACAAGCCGACCCGCGTGCAGAGACCGGCGGGTGTCGTCCGCGGTGGCGGGCTCGACACCGATCACCTGCAGGCCCGGGTTGTGGGAGTGCGCCGCCAGCACGGTGCCGGCGGCGAGACCGCCACCGCCCACAGGAACGAGGATCGCGACCAAGTCGGGGACCTCCTGGAGCATCTCCCATGCCACGGTGCCTGCTCCGGCGATGACCTCACGGTGGTTCGCGGAGGGCACGATGGTCAGCTGGTCGCGGTGGGCGATCTGCTCGACCAGGGCGTCGCGACGGTCCGTTCGCCGGTTGTAGGTGATGATCCGCTCGCCGAGCGCCTCGATTGCCTGCCGTTTGACAGCGGGCGCGTCAGCGGGAATGACGACGGTAGCCGGGGCCTTGTGCAGGCGAGCGGCCAGGGCGAGGGCCTGGGCATGGTTACCGGAGGACGCGGCGATCACGCCCGCCGCGCGGGCGCGATCGTCCAGGGTGGCCAGCGCGTTGAAGGCGCCGCGGAATTTGAAGGATCCGGTGCGCTGCTGAGTCTCGGCCTTGACCCAGACCTTGCGGCCCAGCAAGTCATCGACCGGCGACGAGGTGAGCAGCGGGGTCCGGGCGGCGACGCCGCGCAGTCTTCCGACCGCGTGCAGCACGTCGGTGGGCGTCATCGGCACAGCGGTCTTCTCCTGTCTCATGCGTGGGCCCGACGGTCGGTGCGGGCGCCGCGAAGGATATGGGCGATCAGGTGCTCGTAGCCGATGCCGGCGGTGTGTGCCATGCGGGCGAGGTTCCCGCCGCGGGTGAGCCCGGGCAGGGTGTTGACCTCCAACCACAGGACCTCGCTGCTGGCGGTGACGATGAAGTCGTGGCGGCTGTAACTGTGGCAGCCCAGTGCGCGGTGGGCGGTCACCGCCTGCATTTGCAGGGCTCGCAGAGCGTCCGGCCCGACGCGGGCCGGACAGTGGTAGGCGCACTGGGCGCTATTCCGCTTCGCCGTGTACGAGTAGACGCCGTCCAACGTCTCCGCCTCCAGCGGCGGCAGCACCCGCACCGCGTCGGTGTCCTCGTCCACCAACACCCCGACACTGACCGAGCGGCCCGGCTGGTAGACCTCGGCCATCAGCTCGTCGCCAGCACCACCGAGGATGGCGTCCACGAGCTCGTCTCGGCCGTGGGCGATGCGCAGCCCGATCGATCCCCCCTCGCTGACCGGCTTGACGATCACCGGCAGCCCCAGTTCCTGCGCGATCCGGGCTGCTTCGGTATCCGCCTTGGCTTCTCGATCAATCCGGCAGCCTTCCAGCACTCGGACACCCGCAGCAGCGACGATCGTCTTCGCGGCCAGCTTGTTCATGCCGACAGCGGATGCCAGTACCCCCGACCCGGTGTAGGGGATGCCGAGCGTCTCCAGTAACCCCTGCAGGCGGCCGTCCTCTGCCCCGCGGCCGGCTATCGCCAGCAACGCCACGCTCACGCCGTCCAGTCGTCTCACGAGGCTGTCTCGGTCCCGCTCCAGGTCGATGACCCGCGGCTGCAGGCCCAGACTGGCCAGGGCGTCCCGCACATCAGCGCAGCTCAGTAGCGACCGGTCGCGCTCTTTGGACCAGCCGCCGGTGATGATGGCGATGGGCAGCGTGAACTCCGACGGATCGGGTGGTGCGATGCTCATATCTCTCCTAGTCAGTACGGACCTCACGGCCCCCGGGCCGACCCCGGCAGGGAACTGGGTCAGGGGCGCAGCAGACCGCGCTCCAATCCCGTGGCCGAGTCGACCGGAAGCGCCGATAGCCGGCACGGTGATCAGCAGGTACTTGTCGGCGGTGATGCGGTTCGGTTCTGTCGGCAGCCCCCGGCGTACTGCACGTTGATCTACCTGGTGGTGCGCATGCCCCTCGGGACGGGCCGGCCCAGGTTTGCATGCGCCGGGGAGCCGCTCGCCGCGATCACGTCGGCCGAGGCTGAGTTTCGGCCCAGGAACGGTGATTGCCGCATCTGCGGATTCCTTTCACGATGCATGCGTGCGGCGCCGCCGGGCGGCGCTGCAGAAACGGGGTGGAACCCTCAGCTCAGCGCACTCGATAACCGACGGATGCCGGCGGTGCACCAAGTCGTGGGGGTGCTTGAGTATCGACCAACGCCGTCTAGCGGAGGAAGAGTTAAGCGGTAGTCCCGTCTAGTAGTCCCGGCCGATTCCCGGCTACGCACCGCGGGTGATCTGCTGATTGGATGGCGGCGTGGCTGCGAAACACCCCCTGGCGCTGGCCCGGGAAGTGCGAGGAATGACCGGTGAGGACCTCGCAGAGGGCATCCGCGCCGCCGCGGCACGCCGCGGACTGCGGTCCGGCACGGACAAACAGCGCGTCAACAAGTGGGAGATCCGCGGAATCAGGCCCGATGAGACGTCTCAGATTTACATCGCCGAGGCACTCGGGCTGCCGACCGAAATCGTGGACCCGGCGTCCTGGCCGTACTGGTTGCCCGAAGCGGGCGTCATCCCGCTCGGCCCGGCCAGCCGCGTCGTGCTAGCCCTGCGAGAGGCGTTGAAGGAATCCATGGACCGCTCCCGCCGCACCGTCCTGACCGCGATCTCCAGCACGGCTTTGATCACTCTGGCCGGTACCTGGGCAGGCACGGAGGCGTGGACACCAGCAGTGGAGGCCACCAGCGGCAAACCGGTTAGTGACGAGTTCGTCGCCTTCCTCGAGGAGACCAGTGCGCGGCTGACCGCCATGCCGATCGAGCACCGCGAGGACACCGCGCCTCTGCTGGAAGCCCATCTGGCGACGGTGACCGAGCTCATCGCCGACGGGCACTACGCCCGCCCCCTCGGAGTGCGCCTGCACGCGCTGGCCGCATCCATGGCACAGACCCTGGCCTGGCATCGCTTCGACCACGGCTTGCACGCACAGGCCACCAAATACTGGGTGGCCGGCCTACACAGTGCCCACGCCGGCGGTGACCGCGACATGGGCGCCGCCCTGCTCGGGGATCTGGCCTATCAAGCCTCCTGGCGGAACGACCCCCGCGCGGCTGCGGGAATCCTCGAGCGCGCCCTCACCCGCACGCATCACCCAGCAGCCCAGTCCTTGCTTCACCTTCGTCTCGGGCGTGCGCTGGCGGCACAGGGGGAACGCCGCGGCACCCTCCGCGCGCTCGAAGCAGCCGAGCACTTGCTGGGGACATCGTCGGGCGAACCCATCCCAGGCTGGTGCTCCTGGCTCTCCGAGGCCGACCTGCTCGTCGACTCCGGGCAAAGCCTCCTTGACCTGGGCGAAACCCGTCGCGCACACCAGCTCATCCGCCAAGGCCAAGACCTCCTGCCGCCCAGCCGTGGCAAGACACGGGGAGTGTTCCTTACCTATCAGGCCGCGAGCCATCTCGACGTAAGGGAGCCAGAACTCGCCGCTGCGGCCGCTCTCGAGTCCCTGGACCTCGCCCAGCGAGTCGGGGCCCCCCGCTGCGTGCAGCTCGTACACGACCTCATCCCGCGGTTCGAGGAATACCGAACCGCCCAGGGCGTTCCCGAACTCCTGGCACGAGCCGCTGCGTGAGCGCCCGACTCAGCGGTGTGGATGGGTGGCGCCGTGCACGTAGCCGATCAGCATCCGCAGCCGGGCCGACTCCCTCATGCCGAGGGCATCGACCCTCGTGCGCCACGCCGTGTTGATGAACTCTGGGCTCGGCCTCGTCGCAACGGCATCGCACTGGGGACAATCGAGGGCGTGCCGGAGTACGCCTCGATCACCACGCTCGACGCGCTCCTTGCCGACCTGCGGGTCGGCGAAGAGCGGCGGCGCCAGCTCGCCATGGACGCGGAGAGTTGGAGCGCGCTCCGGCCCGGGGCAGGCCGCCCGCAGGCGCCCGGCGCAGCCTGCGGCGTCTACTGGAGAAGGAGGCGCTGGCTCCGGTGCGCGACGGGCGCGCCAATCAGAGGATGCCCTTCCAAGACCAAGGCCGCGGACCGGATCGACCGCGCAGACAGTCGATCCGGTACTGCGCTTGGTCCGCCCACTCAGGGTTGGATGCTGCGTGCTGGGCGGCGTACGTCGTCATTCGCAGTTCCCGGGCACCGGCCAGGATGGGATACCCCTCCCACTCAGTGACGTCGAATCCGTAGGCCTCGCAGAACTCGGCGTACTCCTTGCTCGTGGCCGCGCCCGTCGTCTTCGCGCGCACCGCAGTTGACACCAGGTCCCATTCCGGAGGGCCGACAGAGAAGCGTTCCAGGTCCATCATCAGGGGCTCACCACCTGCCCGTACGAGGTTGCCCGGCCAGGCGTCACCGTGTACGGCCCGGTCCGGGAGTCCAGCTGGCCGGTCGGCCCACGCCGCGGCGAGGTCCCTGTGGAGGCCGCGGAGCCACGCCCGGTCATCGTCCGAAATCGTCGTAGCAGCTTCCAGCCGCTCGGTGACCCGGACGAACGGGTTCAGGTAGCCCAGCTCGATGTCCGGTACCGGAAGTGCGTGCAACTGCCGTAGCAGGTAGGCGACGTCGCGGGGGGAGCCGTGTTCCTGCGGTGGGAGTTCCTTCCAGAACGTGACCGGCCGTCCCTGTGCCTGGACTGGCTGTTCGACATCGATCAAGCGCACCGCGGGGACGCCCTGCTGGGCGAGCCACCGTGCGACACGCACCTCGCGGGCCGCCGCGGTGGCCTGCCCGGACTGGGCGATCCGCACGATCACCCGGCCGGGAAGGCGCCATATCTGGTTCTCCGCCAGGCGAACGGGTTCCGCGCCGGCCGCGTTCAGACCGGCCATGGCGCAGGCTTCTTCGAGGACGTGGCGGGCAGGGGCGGCGGTCGATGTCGTCATGTCGAGACCGTACTTGCGATGCGCTCACGGAGGTGGACTGCTTCAGGAGTGTGCGGATGCTTGGCGGCGAAGGCCGAGAGCTGCCTGAGGTCGTCAGCCGCACGCCGGGAGGTCAGTCGACCGACCTCGTCCAGCGCCTGGTGGCCGATCGTCGCTGCCTGGCGCGGGTCCCCCTCGGCCATGAGGAGGGAGGCCAGCTTGGTGCGGGAGATCGCTCGGGACCGCTTGTAGTCGTCCGAGTGCTTCTTCACCGCGGTGTCGAAGCGACGGGCCGTGCGGCCGGGATCCTGCCCGGTGAGGATCACGAGATCGAACAGGGCGTGAGCGGTGTCGCCATTGTGCTGTGCCTCGTCGTAGTACTTCATCCACGGCGGGTCTTCGGAGGGGCGGGCGTCCGTGAAGGCTTCGTCAGCCTCGCCGACGGCCTTCATGCACTCCCGGACCATGCCCATCTTTCCGAACGCGCGGGCCTTCGCCGTGTAGAGCATGGCCTGTTCCGTGGGAGTGATCCGGTCGGAGCGCACCAGGCCCTTTTCCGCGTACGTCAGCCCGTCGTCGGGTTCGCCGATCCACACGGCCTGGCGGGCGAGAAAGCTGTACGCCTTGGCTCGCAGGTGCCAGTTCCCTGCTTCCTCGGCACAGTCGGCCGCGAACAGGAAGTTCCGGGTGGCTGCGCCGTGTTCGTAGGCGTCGAATTCGGAAGCGGCAACCACGATGCCCAAGTGGGAAACGGCTGCGAAGAGGTCCGATCGCATGTGCTCTGAGCAGGGCACCTGCAGGAGGCCCGCGGCCCACTGCATCGCCCGTCCGGCGAAACCCCGAACTATGCCGCCACCGCCGAAGCGGTTGTCGAGGAGGCTGATGGCGGTGGCCGCTTCCCGGACTTCACCGATGTGAGCCGCGCCAATGGACTCGGGCCATGTCAGGTCGGTCGGCGTGAACGCCTGAGCGAGTTCTATTGGTGTGAAGGCGGCTACGCCGCTGGTCTGGAGGAAGGCGCGTCGGTCCACAGGTGCAGTGCTCCCAGAGCGAGGAGATTCTTCGTCTCTGCCCAGGATGCGGCCTGTCAGTGGCTGAACCGTTGCCTCCGCCACCCCTCGGGACCGTTTATCGGCATCAGCGCGCTTCTTCTCGGCATCGCGGTTGCCGAACACCATCGGCCAAGCGCTCTCGAAGAGGCCGTCAGCCTCCAGGACTTCGTCCAGCCGACGGGCCAGGTCCTGTTGACACGAGGGATACTTGCCCTTCTCGATCGCGTGGATCATGTCGTCGCTGACCTGGACTAACCGACCAAGCGCCCTTCCTGACAGCTTCGCTTCCTTCCGCCGCTTGCGTAGCTGCCACCCGAACCACTGCGCGGGCGAGGCTCCCGGATCGAGCTGCTTCTCTGGCTGCGGCATGTATCCCATTCCCGTCTCGTGATGCCGAACCTTCCAGCTGTCGGCATCGGCCCCCTGCACACTCTCGGGCCGCTCTGCCTGAATGGTTGCTGCCGGTTCTCGCACCAGTACACACCGCACCGGACCTGAACGGCAAAGGATGAGCAAGAGCGGACGGAGCAGCCACCATGAACGGAACGGTCAGCGGTTCCCGCGAGGGGAATTCCATCTGGACGGTGCCGAAAGTGGGACGTGGTGTGCTCACCCTGAGATTCGATGTCGAAGCCGAGCACCTGTCGGTTATACGGCGCATCCTCGGCGACGTCCTGGAATGGTGGGGCATCGATCCGGATGTGCAAGAACGTCTCGTCACGGCAGTCAACGAGCTGCTCAGCAACGTCTTGGAGCACACCGAGCCTGACCTCAATGGCTGCCACATAGCTGAGCTCCGTATCCAGCTCGTGCCGGGCGGTATCAGCGCGGTTGTCGGCGACAGAGATGACAGGGTGCCTGCACCCAGGCCGGTGAGCAGTCTCGCCGAGGCCGGCCGCGGCCTCACTCTCGTGCGCGCCCTGGTCGACGAGATGAACGTGACTCGGCGCCTCTCCGGCAAAGACATCTGGGTTTTCGTCGCAGCCTAGACCGCACTGACGACCAGTTCTCCAATCCGACCACTCCCCCAAGGCCCTCGACTCCCATGCCCTTGACTCCAGCCCTGCCCTATGTCCGCAAGTACGCGGGGGAGGCACCTCGGTGAAGCTCGATGACATGTCCCTGATAATTCATCCTGCCGGACGCGACGAAGCCCTCCGCGTTGTGCTCGAAGATCTGCGGATGGGCCACTGGCATTCGACCAGGGACCTGCTGGCCCGCACAGGCGACGACTGGGCTCTGCGCACGGCGCGCAGTCAGGTGATCGCCTGCGTGGACCTCGACGCCGAGAACGTCCGCGCATGGCGCCAGGAAGAACCCCACCATCCCGACGCCCTGATGCTGTGGGCGCGCACCCTCACCGAGGGCGTGCTCACCGCGGGCCGCCGCGGGACGGTGCCGTACGACGTGGTGGAGCGGGCACGGCGTGCGTGTGGGAACGCGTCCCAGGCCTACCCCGCCGATCCTGTGCCCTGGGTGTGCCAGCTGGCCCTTACCGCGCTCGACACGGACCCGATGAACCCCCACCGCCCCCACCACTGGGGACGGACGCAGGACCCGATGCTGCCCCGCGGCCCATGGCAGCTCCTGGACCAGGTCCACGCGCGCCACCCCGAGGGCTCGCGTGAGGCGTTCCTGCGCATGTACCAGTGCCTGCACGCCCGCAGATACGGAGCGCTCGACTTCGCCTGCTGGGCCAACCAGGTCGCCCCCGAGGGCTCCCCAGTGCTGCCGCTCGTGCTGCACGCCTACGCCGCGCTCGCCCGGGAACGGCTGGGAAACGGGCAGATCGGCAACACCCTGGGCTTCTGGCAGGACAGCCAGGTCGTCTACTACACCGAGCGCGCACGCGACCACTGGTTCCGCAAGCTGAGCGACCCGGAAGCCGCGCCCCTGACCGACCTCAACCACCTGGCGTACGCCCTGTCGGCCACCGGCCTGTCCGGCGCGGCGGAGGTGTTCGAGGCGATCGGCCCCTACGCCACCCCCGCCCCCTGGGAGGGCCTAAGCATCGGCGGCGACTGGATCCACGACTTCCACACCGCGCGCCGGGGCGCGCTACGGCGGTGGAGATGACCCGCAGCCGAGCACCCCCGAGCCCCCACGTGTCCGCCCCTGTCACTCCCCATCCACATGCGAGGAAAACCACGGTGTCCGCGAGACGAATGTCTGCCCCGTACAGCGACGACCCGACCGACGACGGCGTTCTGCAGGCGCTCGGCTACAAGCCGGTCCTGGCCCGCCGGATGAGTGGCTTCGGCAACTACGCCATCTCGTTCAGCGTGATCTGCCCGCTGGCCGGCTGCCTGACGTTGTTCGGGTTCGGCCTGAACACCGGCGGCCCGGCCGTCATGATGTGGGGCTGGGTCATCATCGGATTCCTGACCCTCCTGGTGGCCCTGTCCCTGGCGGAGGTCACGTCCGCCTACCCCACGTCCGGCGGCCTGTACTACATGGCCCACCAGCTCGGCGGGCCCCGATGGGGCTGGTTCACCGGCTGGTTCAACCTGCTCGGCCTGCTCGGCGCCATCGCCGGCATCGACTACGGATGCGCACTGTTCGTCGGTGCGTTCGCCAACTTGCAGTGGGGCATCACACCGACACCCGAGCTGACCATGTGGATCTTCGCGGGCATCCTGCTGCTGCACGGGACGCTGAACACAGCCGGCGTGCGGCTGGCCTCCATATTGAACAGCATCAGCGTGTGGTGGCAGGTGTGCGGCGTCGCCCTCATCATCGGCGCACTGAGCCTGGCGCCGGCCGAGCACCAGGACGTGAGCTTCGTCTTCGGGCAGTTCGAGAACGGCACGGGTTTCAGCTCCGCCGTCTACGTGTGCATGATCGGCAGCCTCCTGGCCGCGTACACGTTCTGCGGATACGACGCCAGCTCGCACCTGTCGGAGGAGACCAAGAATGCGCAGATCGCCGCGCCTCGCGGCATGGTCCGCTCCGTGTGGACCGCCTGGATCGTCGGGTTCCTGCTGCTGGCCGGCCTGCTCTTCGCCATCCAGGACTACGCCGGCACCGTCGCCACCGCGACCGGTGTGCCGCCCGCCCAGATCATGCTCGACGTCCTCGGCGCGACCACCACCAAGCTCCTGCTGCTCGTCGTCATCGTGGCGCAGCTGTTCTGCGGCAACGCGGAGACGGCGGCCGCGTCCCGCATGGTGTACGCGTTCTCCCGGGACGGGGCCCTGCCCGGCTCGCACCTGTGGCGGCGCGTCAACCGCAACAGCACACCCGTGGCCGCGGTATGGGCCTCCGTCGGTGTCGCCCTGCTGATCGCACTGCCCAGCCTGTACTCGCCGACCGCCTACGCGGCCGTCACCGCGATCAACGTCATCGGCATCACCCCGGCCTACATCATCCCCGTCTATCTGCGGCGCCGGCACTCCGCCCGCTTCACGCCCGGCCCGTGGACTCTGGGCCGATGGAGCGGACCGATCGGCTGGACGGCCGTCGCCTACGTCATCGTCATCACGATCGTGTTCTGCCTGCCACAAGCCTCGCCCATCACCGTCAGCAGCTTCAACTACGCCGGCGTCACCGCGCTCGCCATGATCATCCTGGCGGCGGCGATGTGGAAGGTCCGCGGCAAGAGCCAGAACTACAAGGTGCCGACCCTCGGCAACATCGACGAGCAGACCGAATTCACCAGGAGCGTCCTGTGACGCCGATCTGGCCAGATCTCCGCATCCGCCCTGCAACGACGGGCGGCTGCGGATGAAGGGTGGGGGGAGGCCACCCTTCCCTCGGGCCTCCCCCCACCTCTGCGCTCCGTCCCGCCGCCCATCGGGGCGTCACACCCCGGGCGGCGGGGCGGTCCGAGCGGGCACGTCGGCTCGCCGCACAGCAACCCCAGCTCACGATTTCAGACGGGATCCTCGTGTTCTGCACCGTCCTCGACGACACCCAGCGCAACTCCGAGCTCAAGGAGAGCATCGAGCAGCTGCTGATCATCGTGGCGCCGCACGTACGGCAGCTGACAGGTCTGCCCGCCCCGTCGAACGAGGTCCGCTTCCGCCTGCTGGAGCCGAAGGCGTGGCGGCACGAGTGCGGGCAGCACACTCGCCGCGTCCTGGACCGCGATCGCGCCAACCTCGACCTTGTTCTCACGCCCGAACAGCTGGAGGGTGCCGACATCGCCGTCAAGATCACCGGCTTCCTACCGGCTGTGATCTGGCCGCTGTTCTCCGCCCTGACCGTGGAGGCCGGTGACGGCGGCAGCGAGACGATCATCGCCCCCCGGGCACTGCACCACACCGGCCTGGTCGATGAGGCGCCGCTGCTCTGCCAATTGGTCGCCCACGAACTCACTCACCACTTCCAAGCCGTCGCCGGAGCACCGTGGCGCACGCTCTTCCCCCGTGAGCGCCGTATCTGCCCCCGCGGTGCCGTAACCCTGGTGAAGGGGCACGCCCACTGGGTTGCACAGCAGGTCACTTGCCGCGTGTTCGGCAGGCCGGTCGACCACCATGAGCACGCCCACCGCTCTCTGCGATACCAGCTCGCCAAAGGCGTATGCCACCTCCCGCTCTTCGCCGGCGTGAGGCACGACGCCTACCTGCGCGGGGTGGCCTTCGTCCACCACGTCGTCCATGAGCGCGGCACAGACCCGATCAACCGCGCCTGGAACGATCACACGCTGCTGCCCACCGCCGACGAAATCAGCGACCCCGGTGCATGGATCCGCCGCACCGCCGCCTGACCCAGCCGCACGCCCACTCTTACCAAGGACTCGCGAGATGACCACCCACAACGAAGCGCAGCCGTCGACTCCAACCGGCATGATCACCCTGGACGGCCTTGAGAACTGGGTCGACGAGGGACTCATTACGACTGTGCTGCCCGTCCTGCCGGACATGGGCGGGAACCTGCGCGGCAAGCGCTTGGCCGCAGGCAAGTTCATGCAGGCAGCCTCCCAGCCAGGACGCCCGGTGGCGGAGGCATGCGCGTACGTCCTGGCCACAGACATCGATATGAGCCCCGCCCAGGACTACGACCTGACCAGTTGGATGGCCGGGTTTCAGGACATCGCCGCGATGCCGGACCTGGGCACACTGCGCGTCCTGCGCCACCAGTCCGGTACCGCGCTCGTCCACTGCGACGCCGCCCACCCCGGCGGGCAGCCCGTACCGGTGGCACCCCGGCACCTGCTGCGTCAGCAGCTCGACGCGCTCACCAGCGAGCACGGCGTCGAGCTGCGCGCGGGCCTGGAGAACGAAGTGGTCCTCTACGACGCGACCACCCTGCGCCCGGTCACCCAGCACAATCTCGACTACGCGCTGCAGCACCCCCGCGCCCTCACCGATTTCTTCACCCAGCTGGAGCGGGCGCTGGCCTTCTCCGCCACGCCCGCGGAGTCCGTGAAGACCGAGGGAGCGCCCGGCCAGATCGAGGTGGCGTTCCCCTACGGGCCGGCCATGAGGGCGTGCGACGACTACACCGTCTACAAGCACCTGCTGAAGGAGATAGCCGGCGAGCACGGCATGCTGCCCACCTTCATGGCCGCCCCGCAGACGGGCACCGCCAGCGGCCTCCACGTGCACGTCTCCCTCTGGCAGGGTGACGAGCCGGCGTTCGCCGCCACCGGCCCTGCGGAGTTGCCCGAGGCTATGCGGCACGCCATCGCGGGACTGCTCGCCGCACTCCCCGACCTCGCGCCGCTGTACGCGCCGAACCCCAACAGCTACCGCCGGTACCAGCCGTACTCCTTCGCACCCACGCACTACACCTGGGGAGTCGACAACCGGACCTGCGCGATCCGGGTCACTGGCCACGGCGCGGGCGCCCACCTGGAGGTACGGCTGCCCGGCGCCGACGCCAATCCCTACCTGGCTGTCGCTGCCGTCTGCGCGGGCATCAACTACGGCCTGGCCCACAAGATGGATCCGCCCGAGCCGTGGACCGGCGACGGCTATGAGGCCGAAGCGGGCAAGGGAGTAGTGCCCGTCCCCAGCAGCCTCACCACCGCAGCGCGGGCCCTGGAATCGAGCAGCATCGCCAACAAGTACTTCGGCAGAGACGTCGTCACGCACTACGCCACGGCGGCATACCAGGAGGTCATGACGCTGGGCCGGCTTGTGCCGGACACGGAGATCAACCGCTACCGGGAACGGATCTGACCGACCGGGCCGGGCCGCGCCCAGATGCCGGTTACCGGCCCGGCCGCCATGCCCTCTCGCACCACCGGACAGCCCCACGGCGACATGGGCCAAAAACTCCCGGACCCCGTCTCAGGGCCCGGGCCGTGCACCATCAACGACTGCCCCAAGGAGGCACCGCATGACCATCCAGTTGGAGCGTCCGATCGCGCCCACGCAGCCCGACGCTGAGGCCGTCCACGACGCCACCGACCCGTTCAACCTCGACATCACCTTCATCGAGGGGACGCCGGCGACCGAGACAGTCCTGATGTGCAGCACCGGCGACACCTGCGGCAGCTCCTGCCCGAGCGCCTGCGTCACCTCGTAAAACCCGAGGCAACTCGGCACTGCGGGCCGGACGGGGCTGACCCGGCCGGCCCGCACACCCCCGCCTACCAAGAAAGGAGTGGTGATGACACGCGCACGACACCGCCTGTACCGGGGCACCGGGCAAGGGATGCTGCGCGCAGCAGTGAGCGTCGATGAGCCGGTCATGGCGCCGTGGCCGGGGCGCTCGGCCTCGCTCGACGACTGGCGTGTGTGGCTGGGCACCGTGTGGGCCGACGAGACCTTCCGGCAGGCCGTAGGCAGTGCCAGCCCGGACCTGGCCGGCCAGGTGCAGGCGATCCTCGGCGGCCGGGCCCCGAAGCTGCGCCGCGTGCGCCGGGCGGCACTGGCCACGGCCCGGTACGCGATCCGGTACGCGCGCCGCTCCACTCCGTACGGCCTCTTCGCGGGCGTCGCCATGATCGAGTTCGGGGACACGGCGAACATCCGCTTCGGGGACCGGCACCAGGCCGTCACCCGCCCCGATCCGGTGGCACTCGACGAGGCGATCAGCGCCTGGGAGGCGGACGCCACCCGGATGACCGATGTCGACGTGTGCGTCCATCCCCTTGCCCAGCAGCGCGACGGACATGTCTGCGTGCCGTCCGAGGGCGACGCCGAGTTCCGCCTCGCGCTGAGCAGCCCCGCGCTCAGGTTCGTGCTCGACGCAGCTCACGCCCCCATCCGCTACTCCGTCTTGGCGGACAAGCTCGCCGCCGAGTTCCCCACCACCGCCGAAGGCGCCCGTATCCAGCTCCTCGGAGAGCTTCTTCGGGTACGGCTGCTGCGGTCGTCGCTGCGTGCCCCCGCCACCGTCGTCGACCCCGCCGAAGCCTTACCGCCCGCTCTGCGCGCACAGGTGCGCGATCTCGCGACGGTTGCCGATCTGCGGCTCGATGCCACGGTGCAACTGCCGCAGGCAGTCCTGACCGAGGCTGAGACGGCCGCGACCGTCCTGGCCCGGCTCGCCACGCACCCAAACGGCACTCCGGCCTGGTGCCGCTGGATCGAGCAGTTCACCGACCGATACGGCGAGAACACTGCGGTTCCCGTCGAGGTGGCGACCGACGCCGAGCGAGGCGTCGGCTTCCCGGACGGCTTCGTCAAGATGGTCGAGCCGCCCCGCCCGATGTCCCGCCGCGACCGGCTACTGCTGGAGCTGGCCGGAACCGCGGCCGTCGCCGGCGCCCGCTCGGTGCCCCTGACCGGCGCGATGATCGAGGAGCTGGAGGCGGTGGGTGACAAGCCCCGACTCACCGCACCGCACCTCGAACTGGCCGCCCAGATCCATGCCCCCTCGGCCGAGGCGCTGGAACGCGGGAACTTCCGACTTCAGGTGGCCACCGTTTCCCGCTCGGCCGGCTCGATGACGGGGCGGTTCTGGCACCTGCTCCCGGAAGCCGGCGTCCCGCACACGGCCCTGCCCACGATGGAGCCCGGTGCCGAGGTGGCCCAGCTCTCCTTCCACGCAGGACGCGTACCGGCCGACCTGCTCACCCGCGCCCCGCGCGTGCTGCCTCGGATCGTCAGCGTCGGCGAGTTCCGCCACCCCGGTGACGGTGTGCTGTTCCCCGCCGACCTGGCGGTCAGCGTCCGCGACGGCCGCCCGCGCCTGGTGGAGATCGCCACCGGCACCCACCTGGAACTCCTGGCGCCGACAGCGATCAACTTCCTCTGGAACAACTACACGCCGCCGATGGCCCGCTTCCTCGGCGAGATCAGCCGGGCCACCGCACCCCAGGTGACCTGGTTCGACTGGGGCGTGGCCTGGGCCCTGCCCTTCACCCCGGCGCTCACCTACCGACGGTCCGTCCTCACGGCCGCGCGCTGGAAGGTGCGCGCCCGGGATTTACCCGGCCGGACCACGGCCTTGAAGGAGTGGGCCGAGCACCTGCACGCCTGGCGGGACCGGTTGCGGGTGCCCGACCGGGTGCTGCTGGCCGAGGACGACCAGCAGCTCCCCCTTGACCTCCATCAGGACATGCACCTGGATCTGCTGCGCGCCCACCTGGACGCCAGCCCCATCGGCGTTGCCACCCTGCACGAAGCGCCGCCGGCCGACGCCGACAACTGGATCGGCGGCCGGGCTCACAGCCTCGTCCTCCCCCTGGTGGCTCGCGCATGACGGCCACGACGCTCCCGCCCCGTACGCAGGACCTTTCCGAGGGCCCTCTCGGGATCGCGCTGCTGGACATCGAGCGAGGGGACCTGACCGCCGCGCGGCGCCACCTCGCGCAGGGCATCGCCCACGGCGTGAGTACCGGCGGCAACGCGAGCCTGTTCCACGGAGCCCCGGCGCTGGAGTTCGTGCTCGCCCGTGCCGGACACGCCGGTCCCGACATACGCGAGGTCGTCGACCGCGTCGTGGACGCACGCCTGGTCGCAGCACGGCGACGGCAGTCCTCCGGGGCACTGCCGGACCTCACGGAATGGGATCACATCCGGGGCCTGGCAGGACTGGGCGCGCTGCTCTTGACCCGCCCGGTGCCCTCGACGCGGCTGACGGACGTGCTGCTCTACCTCGTCTCCCTCTCCCAGCCGGTCTACTCCCAGGGGAAGAGGCTGCCCGGGTGGTGGTCCGCAGTGGGGCCGGGCGGCGAGGAGATGGCCGGCGGGCACAGCAACAACGGCATGGCGCACGGCATCGCCGGCCCCCTGTCGGTGCTCTCCCTCGCCGCCCGTCACGACGTCCTCGTGCCGGGCCAGCACGAGGCGATCGAGGTCTTCGCCCGCTGGCTGGACCGGTACGGCGGCCACTACTGGACCACCCGCGCCCACCTGGACGCCGCCGAGCCGCCCGAGCCGGGGCCTGCCCGTCCGTCCTGGTGCTACGGCCGACCCGGCATCGCCCGCGCCCAACAGCTTGCCGCGCTCGCCCTGGGCGACCGCGCCCGACGCCAGAGAGCAGAAGACACCGTCGTACGCACGCTCACCGACCCCGCTCACCTCGCCCGGATCACCGACGCCACGCTGTGCCACGGCTGGGCAGGCCTGGTGACCCTCGCCCGCGCCGTCGCCGCCGACAGCCCCGCCCCCGAACGCTTCGCACCGCTGATCAACGACCTGCAGCAGCGCCTGGCCACCGACCTGGACCAACTGTCCAAGCCCGGCTTCATGGAGGGCCGCAGCGGTGCGCGGCTCGCCCTCGACGGCACGAACGCCACGAACTGGACCAGCGTGCTGCTGATCACCTGACCCCGCACCGCCCCCGCTGACAAGGAACGCCCACGCGTATGGCCTTCGACGACGAAAACCTACCGATCACACACGACACGACCTGGTGGCACGCCAGCGTCGCCTTCCCCGGCGGCGCGGTGAGCCCCGCGGCCGCCCAGGCCCTGTCGGCAGCCCTGCACGATCAGCGCTTCCACTTCCTGCGCAAGGATGCAGGGCTGCGCCTGCGCACCGAACGCCCCTGTGCGGCCCTGCTGGACCGCCTCGTCGCCGAGCAGCAGATCACCGGCTGGATCCGCGGCATCTATGAGCCGGAAACCGAGGCCTTCGGCGGCCCCGAGGGCATGGACGTGGCGCACGCCGTGTTCTGCGCCGACAGCCGCAGCGCCCTGCCCGAGACCGGCAGCTCCGGCACCCGCGAGCGCTGCGTGATGCTGCTGTCCGTCATGATCCGCGAAGCCGGCCTGGACCCCTTCGAGGCCGGGGACGTCTGGTCCCAGTTCGCCGCCCTGCGCCCTTCCGTCGATCCGCCCGCCGGGCCCGCACTCGACCGCTCCGTGGCGGCCATGCGGCGGCTGGTGAACGCCGACGCCGCCCGGCGACCCGACGCCGAACCGGGCTGGACCGACCGCGTCGCCGCCTTCGCAGACGCCGGCCGGCGTCTGCGCCGGCTCGCCGCCGATGGACGGCTGATACGCGGCCTGCGCGCTGTCCTCGCCCATCATGCGATCTTCGCGTGCAATCGCGCCGGCATCCCTGTCGCCGAGCAGGCCGCCACCGCATGGCTGGGCCGTCAAGTCGCCTTCTCCACAACGGCTGATACCCCTGTGCCTACCCGCTGGTCCGCTTCGCCGGACCCTGACCTTCCTCGAATGGAGATCACCGTGACACCCGTCACCGACCCCGTCGAACTGCGCGCATCCCTGGCGAACCGCCTTCAGGAGAGCGGCCACCTGCGCACCCCCGCCATCATCGACGCCTTCCGCACCACCGACCGTCACGAGTTCCTCCCCGGCGTCGACCTGGAGTCGGCGTACAAGGAGGACGCGGTGCCCATCAAGCACGACGAGCACGGCGAGATGATCTCCTGCATCTCCGCGCCCTCCATCGTCGCCACTCAGCTCGAACAACTCGACGCCCGGCCCGGCCACACCGTCCTGGAGGCCGGCGCCGCCACCGGCTACAACGCGCACCTGCTGGGCAAGCTGGTCGGCCCCTCCGGGCAGGTGTGGACCCTGGACGTCGACCAGGACCTCGTCGACGGCGCGAACAAGAACCTCGCCCAGGCCGGGGCCACCAACGTCACCGCCGTGCTGGCCGACGGAGCCGCCGGCCTTCCCGAACACGCCCCCTACGACCGCATCCAGTTCACCGTCGGCGCGGGCGACGTCCCCGCCAAGCTCCTCGACCAGCTGGCTCCCGGCGGGCGTCTGGTCCTGCCCATGCGGATCCGCGGCAGCATCAGCCGCAGTTTCGCCTTCGAGCGCGACGGCGACACCTGGAGGACCGTCTCCTGCGAGATGTGCACCTTCATCCCCCTGCGCAAGGGCGTCTGCGACGACATCTACACCCTCGTGCCCATGGCCGGTGACGGCAACGTCCGCTTGGAGACCTTCAGCGAGCAGGAGGTGGACCGCGACGCGCTCCGCACCGTCCTGGACACGCCGCAGACCAAGATCTTCACCGGCGTCAAGCTCCGCCAGGGCGACCCCTTCGAGTGGCTGTACCTGTACCTGGCCTGCGCGCTGCCCAATGGCCTGTCCCGCATGCCCGGGTCCCGGCCCGGCTTCACCCCGCACTTCGGCTGGGGCTCCATGGCCGCCCTCGACGGCGACTCCCTCGCCTACCTGACCATCCGCGAAGGCGCGGACGACGCCGGCCGCTTCTGGGAGATCGGCGTCATCGGTCACGGCTCCCACGGCGCCGACCTCGCCGATCGGTTCGTCACCGAGATCCGCACCTGGGACGAGGGCTGGGGCAACACGGCCCCGGAACCCGGCTTCCGCATGGCCGTCGGCGACGCCCGCGGCCGGCTGACGGTCGCCGACCCGCGCTTCGTCATCGACAAGGCGCACAGCCGACTCGTCGTCGACTGGCCGCGCAAGGGCTGAGCCGATGATCCCCGCGATAGCCAGCCGCATCCCCCTGGTCAAGCGCCCCAAGGCGCCCGCGCTCCCGCTGGACGAGCGCATCACCCACCTCACCGGGCTGACCGTCGCGCCCGCAGGCGCGAGCCACCACGACCGGGTGGCCCGCGCCTGCGGGGTCCTCAACTACGCCGCGCTGATCGCCTCCGACGCCGGGATGCCCGCCCTGGCAGCCGACCTGTGCTGGCGACAGCACCGGATCTTCGCCAGCGCCAGGCACCTGACGGGCGACATCGCCGTCATGTCGCTGATGCCCCTGATCAACATCTCCCGGCTGCTGACCCGCGACGGCGACGGCCACGCCGCCTACGACGTACTCACCCGCCTCTACCGCGCCGCCCAGCAACGCGGCACCGCCGAGATCCACGGCCACGTGATCGACCTCCCGGCCCTGATCAGCACGGACGCGGACCACCGCAAGATCTGCCAGGAGTTGTGGGTCGCCCTGCTCGTCGACGGCGCACGCGCCCTGGCACGCATCGGCTGCTGGACCAAGGCCGCCGAAGCCATGACCGCACACCGCGGCATCGGCCACCGTCTCCTCGACGGCCGCCAAATCATGATCATGTCGCTGATGGAACGCGGCCTCGACGAGCAGGCGCGCTCCATGGTCGAGACCACCGCTTTCACAGAGCCGTGGGAGAACGCCGTCGCGGCTCTTCTGCGTGTCCACTGCCGGCCCGACGTGGCCACCGCGCCGCAACCAGAAGTGGACCTCGCTCTCCAGGAGGCGGTCGCGGTGGTGGCCCAGCCCGACGCTGCGGCCGCGGCATTCCAGGCCCGCGTCGGGCTGGCCGCGCTCGACCTGGTCTGCGACCGCACCAGCCCTCACGCGGCTCACCTGTGCAGTGCCATCGCCGACGTGGCGGTTCTCGACGCCTATGCCGCTCGCGACGTCCTGCACCGCGACGCGGAAGGCTCCTGCCTGTCCGCTGAGCAAAGACAGGAACTCAACGCCGTACTCACCGCTGCCGGGCTGGGCACCGGAGAGCTCCCGCCGGCCCATATGCAGGCCCTCGCCGAAGCCGTGGACGAGGCCGAGCGAGCACTTCGAGACCTTCTGTAAGCCCGCCGGACGGATCTCGGCGTTTCGGCCAACCGCCATTCCTGCCAGTCCTGTTGTGTGGAGCGGGTCGATGCATCCCGCACGCTCCGCCGCGTGCTCTATCTCGGGACTCCGAGAGCGACCGAAACACATCAGTTCGAAATCCCGGCCCGGTCGTTGAGCCTCACGACCACGCCGGACCACTGTCCAGGGAGACCCCGCATTGACCTCGACCGCCACGAACGAGCAGCAGCACACCGCGCCGCCTCCGCCGCCTCCCGCAGAGATCACCTACAGCGGGCAGTACTCCGTCAATCCGCTCGCCGAGGTCTCCTTCCGGCGGATGTGCGCGCAGATCCCGGCCGTCCTGGGCCGGATCGCCCGGCTGTCATGGCGCACCGACCGGCGGGCGGTGCAGCTCCTCCTCGGCTGCCAGGTGGTCACGGGCGTGGCCGCCGCCGTGCTGCTGGCCGCCACCGCCCACGCCATGGAACCCGTCCTCGGGGACGGCACCGCCGCCGACCGGCTGCGCGGCGCCCTCCCGGCGCTGCTGGTCGTGGCGCTCGCCGCCGCGCTGGGCCGCGGCGCAGGGGCGGTGGCCACGTACGCCGAGCGGCGGATCACCCCGCGGCTGACCACTCAGACGGACACTGCTGTTGTTGAGGCGGTGTGCCGGGTAGAGGCAGCCGCGTACGCGGAGGACGGGTTTTCGGACCGGCACGAAGCTGCCGAGATGGGGGTGATCCGCACGCACGTGATGGTCACCGACGCCCAGCGCTTCCTGTCCGCGCTGATCCGCATGGTCACCGCCGGCGGAGTGCTGTCGGTGCTGAACCCGTTGATGCTGCCGCTGCTCCTGCTCGCCGTGCTGCCGGCCGGCGTCGGCGCCGTCCTGACCGCCCGGGTCGACTACGAGATCCACTACGCCAACATCGCCGACCGCAACGTGCGCGGCATGATGCGCTGGTGGGCGACCACACCGAAGTACGGCGACGAGGTCCGGGCCAACTCGATGACCGACTACCTCGTCTACTGGTACCGGGCCCTGTCCGACCGGTGTGACCGGCGCACCGTGGCCGCCGCGCCGCGGACCCTGCGGATCGCCCTGCTGTCCGCGCTGGCCGGCGGCGTCTTCCTGGTGGCGACCTGGGGCGCGTTGGCGTGGCTGGCGGTGTCGGGCCGGATCGAGCTCGCGGTGGCCGCAACGGCCGTCATCGCCGTGCAGACCACGCTCGCCGCGCTCTCCCAGGTCGTCGTGGGCGGTGCCGCGGTCTTCCACACCAGCCTGTACCTGGGCGACATGCAGTCCTTCCTCGACGAGGCCGCCGCCCGCGCCCCCCGGCGCGGCCCCCGCACCCACGCCGCGCCGACCGAGGAGATCCGGCTCGAGGAGGTCGTCTACCAGTACCCGGGCAAGGACAAGCCCGCCGTCGACGGGGTCTCCCTCACCCTGCGGCGCGGCCAGATCCTCGCGATCGTCGGGGCGAACGGCTCGGGCAAGTCCACCCTCACCCGTCTGCTGACCGGGATCTACCTGCCGGACAAGGGCAAGGTCACCTGGAACGGCACCGACCTCGCCGAGGTCGACCCCGCCACGGTATGGGCGCACACCGGACTGGTGCCGCAGATCTTCGCGCAGTGGCCGCTGCGGGTCCGCGAAAACGTCACCCTCGGCCAGCCGCGCACCCACGACGACGCCCCGGTGTGGGAGGCCATCGACGCGGTCGGCCTGCGCGCAGCCGTCGACGACCTGCCCGCGGGCCTGGACACCCTCCTGTCCCGCGACGTCTTCGGCGGCTGTGAGCTCTCCGGCGGGCAATGGCAGCGCGTCGCCTGCTCCCGGGCTCTGTACCGGCGCCCGGGGCTGCTGATCCTCGACGAGCCCACCTCCCAGATGGACCCGCGCGGCGAGCACCAGATCTTCGAGCAGATCAAGGCCATCGCCGCCGACCGCATCACCATCGTGGTCACCCACCGCCTGGAGAACACCAAGATCGCCGACCACATCGTCGTAATGGAGCACGGCCGGATCACCGAACAGGGCCGCTACGACGACCTCGTCCACGGCGGCGGAACCTTCGCCGAGCTGCTGGAGCTTTCCCAGGACCGCTGACCGCTTCCGCCCCACCCGTCCCCCATCTGTCTCCCGCCCGTCCTGCCGCGCGGCGGCACGGGCACCACCGAGGAGGAGCCGTGCCCCCATCCCTCACCGCTGCCGATGGCCGCGTCCCCCGTTCCTTACGTGCTTCACGCCCGAGCGCGAGGTGCGCGGCGTGAGCCAGACGAAACCCCTGCCCGCGACGGTGCGGCGCTGGGCGGAGCAGCGGATCGGTCCCGTCGTGACCGTACGCGACGCCTCGCACGACTGGGACCGCTCCCGGGTGTGGGAGCTGCAGGGCGCAGGCGGCGCCCGCCGCTATGTGAAGGTCTCGCCCAGCGAGAAGTTCTTCACCCGCGAGACCCGGGCCTACCGCCACGTCGTCCCCGCGCTCGGCCCCAGCCGGGCACCCCACCTCGTCGACAGCCGTGCGCAGGACCTGGCCCTGCTGCTCACCGCAGTGCCAGGCACCCCGGCGCCGGGGCTCGGCCTCACCCCCGGCGCGTGGCGGGCCGTGCACCGGCAGGCCGGCGCGCTGTGCGCCCGCCTCCACGAAGCCGGTGACCTCGACCGCGCCGACCGGGCGGAGGCCGAAGCGTCCCTGGAGGCCGCTGCCGACGGAGCGGAGAAGCACCTGGCCCGCGCCGGGGACCGGCTCACCGCGGACGAGCAGCAGATGATCCGCGACCATGCCGCCCAGCTCCGCCGCGTCGGCCCGGTGCCCGTCGGATACATCCACGGCGACAACCAGCCCAGGAACTGGCTGTGGTCCCCGGCCGGGCTCGCCCTCGTCGACTTCGAACGCACCCGGCCGGCCGCCCGCGTCCAGGACCTCGTCATCCTCACCGTCACCGAGTGGCTCGACCACCCCGACCGCGAGCAGGCGTTCCTCCAGGCATACGGGCGCGCGCTCACCCCCGCCGAACGGCACGCGCTGCGCTGCCTGACCGCGCTGGACGCGGTCAACTGCCTGGCCTGGGGCCCGGACAACAACCAGCCAGAGGTCACCGCCCGGGGCCGACGGACCCTGGACCGGCTCATGAGGGAGAACAGGACTTGAGCGACGTCCACCGGAGCATCGCCCACGTCATGGTGCTGCTCCAGCGTCCCAGTGACGGGCGAGTGCTCACGGTACGGCACCAGCCGCACTCGTGGCACTCCCCCGGCCTGCTGACCGTCGTCGGCGGCCGGCTCGAAGCCGGTGAGTTCTTCGACGAAGGAGCGGCGCGCGAGCTCGCCGAGGAGGTCGGCATCCGCATCACCCCGAACCGGCTCGAGTTCTGCCAGCTCGCCCACCTCCATGCCTCGGACGGAGAACGGGTGGTGGGCGCCGTGTTCCTCGCCCGAAGCTGGGAGGGCGAGCCGTACAACCGGGAGCCGCGCACCCACAGCGAGCTGGTCTGGATCGATCCCACCAGCCCACCGGAGGACTGCCACCCCTTCACCCACGAGATCCTGCGCCACTTCACCGCCGGGCACCGGTACGCCAACGTCGTCGCCCCGGAACTGGCGGCCGGGGGTAAGGCCGGGTGACGGTCGCCGTCCTGGCCCCGCGGGCCACCGCCCGGACGACCCCCGCCTACCGGTACCTGCTCGGCGGCGAGGCCACGAGTGACCACCGGGGGTCGTACCCGTCGTCCTGCTACTGGCTCCCCCATCCGCGCTCTGCGGAACATGCCCACCCCGCCCGCCCGCGCGACCGTGCCGCCCGCTCGTGAAGGAGCTTCATGACCACCGAGTCCCCCGCAGCCGCGGCCTACTGGGAGCGGCTCTGGGCCGACGGCCGCCGCTACCGGCAGCTCGGCGACACCGAGATCCGGCTATTGGAAGATCATCTCCGCCCTGGCCGCGCCCGCCCCGCCCTCGACCTCGGCTGCGGCGACGGGGCCCTGGCCCGACACCTTGAACAGCTCGGCTACCGCACGACCGGCATCGACTGCTCCCCCAGCGCCGTCGCGCTCGCCGCCGCCGACCAGGACAGCGGGCCCGGCCACGGCCCGGTCTGGCGGTGCATGGACATCACCACCGACGACCTCAACGCCCTGCCGGACCGGGCATACGCGGTCATCACCTCCCGCCTGGTCTACCGGTGGATCGACGACAAAGCGGCCTTCCTCGACCGCGCCCGCCGCCTCCTCGCGCCAGGCGGGCTCTTCTGGGTGGTCACCGAGATCTCCGGCCGGCGCGCCGACACCGACCCCCTGCAACACCTCGGAATCACCCCCGCCGAAGCCGAGATCCTCACCGCGGGCTGGTCCGTCGTCCACACCGCCGACCTCGACGTCCTCCGCTGCTACGCCCTGCGCCCCTGACCCCCGCCCCGGCAAACCGATGGAGAACCTGGTGAACACCGAGACGCACACCGTGGAGACCTGGAACATCTACGGCGCCCACCAACTAGCCCGGAAGCTACAGCTGCCGGAGCTGGACCGATGGGACTGGGGCATCCCGGACACCGGTCCCGGCATCGAAGCCCTCGGTGACGTGAAGGGGCTGCGCGTGCTCGACGTCGGCAGCGGCCTCGGCCGGCACGCCGCCCACCTGGCCGCCCTGGGCGCCGAGGTCACCGCCGTGGACGCCTCCCCCGCCCAGCACCAGCGCGCCCTCGCCCGCTACCCGGACACCCCGGGCCTGCACCTGGTGTGCGCCGACGCCGTGGCCCACCTGCGCGATGCCGACCCGTACGACTTGATCTACTCCATCGGCTCGATGCCGTACCTGAACCCAGACCGCCTTCTGCCCGCCCTGGCCAACGGCCTCAAACCGGGCGGCCGGCTGGTCTTCACCGCGCTGCACACCAACTCCCACGGCACCGGACCCTCAGCCGAGGTCACCCGGCGGCCCGAGATCCTGCGGCTGCCCGGCACCACCGAAGACCACCCGGTAGACATGTGGGTCCTCACGCCGCAACTGTGGGAGGGCCTCCTGCTCCAGCACGGCCTCACCATGGACTCGGTCACGGCGATCGACTCCCCGAAGCCGGACAACCACCTCTCCTACCGGCTGTACGCGGGCCGCCGCCCGCAGCACGTACCGAGCGGCCCCCGCATCAGCGCGCCGCCTCCGCCGAACACGGCGCTGGGATCGACGTGATCGTGCACGGCTCGGACGGAGTCCTGCTCGGGTGGCACCGGCACCGTATGTGGAAGCTCGCCGGCGGGACCGTCGAGCTGGGCAGGACCTTCGCCCAGGCCGCCATCCGCGTACTCCGGGAAGGAACAGGTCTCATGGCGAGCCCGGCGACGTACAGGTGCTGGGCACGCTCCTGAACCGGGTGGGCGAACGTCGTCCGGGTCACAGTGCCCGTCCTAAGCGCCTATCCAGAAGTTCCGTCGGTAACTGGTCGGGAACCAAGGGCTGGTCCAGGGGGCGG
>NZ_BMVW01000004.1:0-291977 GCF_014650915.1 Streptomyces poonensis
CTGGTGGAGTTGACCGGTACTAATAGGCCGAGGGCTTGTCCTCAGTTGCTCGCGTCCACTGTGTTTGTTCTGAGACAACGATCCGTTGTCGGCTTCGAGCAGAACTTCAATTGAAGAGTGTGCTTGTTCGCTCGAAACCAGTAGGGTTTCGGTGGTCATAGCGTGAGGGAAACGCCCGGTTACATTCCGAACCCGGAAGCTAAGCCTTACAGCGCCGATGGTACTGCAGGGGGGACCCTGTGGGAGAGTAGGACGCCGCCGAACAATCTTTGGAGGACCCCTGGTCCCAGCGTTCAGCTGGGACCAGGGGTCCTTTTGTTTTTCTGAAATGCGCGTCGGGTACCCGGCTGCGCGAGAACCACTGCGGTACCGAAGACAGGAGTCACCGATGTCCACGAACTCTCCCGATGAGCGACCGGAGCGCGACCAGCGCCGCCGGGACGGGGGTGACCGCGGTGACCGCGGCGGGTACCGCGGAGGCCCGCGCCGGGACAACGACCGCGGTGGATACGGCTACGGCCGGCGTGACGACCGGCGCGACGACCGTCGCGACGACCGGGGCGACCGGGGTGACCGGGGTGACCGGGGAGGCTTCCGCCGGGACGACCGCGATCGGGATCGGGGCTTCCGCCGCGACGATCGCGACGATCGCGGAGACCGCGGTGGCTTCCGGCGTGACGACAGCCGCGGTGGCTACGGCTATGGCCGACGCGACGATCGCCGTGAGAACGATCGAGGCGGACGCCCCGAGTTCCGGCGTGATGACCGTGACGGTTCCCGCCGCGACGACCGCGACCGTGGTCCTCGTCGGGATGACCGCGGTGGCTACGGCTATGGCCGGCGTGACGACCGCGATCGTGACCGCGACCGTGATTTCCGGCGTGACGACCGTCGCGATGACCGGCGTGATGACCGGGGTGACCGGGGTGACCGGGGAGGCTTCCGCCGGGACGACCGGGATCGGGATCGGGGCTTCCGCCGCGACGATCGCGACGATCGCGGAGACCGCGGTGGCTTCCGGCGTGACGACAGCCGCGGTGGTGGCTTCCGTGGGCGTTACGACCGTCGCGACGAGCGCCGTGATGACCGCCGGGACGACCGCAGGAACGAGCGGCGCGACGACCGTCGGGACGACCGCCGTGACGACTGGCGTGATGACCGTCGGGGCGGCGAGCGGGGCGGGTTCCGGCGTGACGAGCGCGGGGACCGGCCGGGCGGCCGTGGTGGGTTCCGGCGCGACGACGCCCGCGGTGAGCGGGGAGACCGCGGGGACCGCGGAGATCGTGGAGACCGCGGTGGTTTCCGGGGCCGCGACAGCCGCGAGGACCGTGGGCGTGGGCCCCGGCGTGACGACCGTGGCGGTCGTCCCGGTGGCTTCCGCGGGCGGAGTGACGACCGTCGTGGCGGCGGGCGCTTCCGTGACGAGCGGGAGCGGGAGCGTGACCGCGAGCCCGTCAAGCGGCTGCCGATCCCCGAGGACGTCACGGGCGAGGAGATCGACAAGGACGTACGGCAGGAGCTGCAGAGCCTGCCCAAGACGCTCGCCGAGGACGTCGCCAGGAACCTGGTGATGGTCGCCCGGCTCATCGACGAGGACCCCGAGGGCGCGTACGGCTACTCCAAGGTGGCCCTGCGGCTGGCCTCGCGTGTCGCCGCCGTGCGGGAGGCGGCCGGCTTCGCCGCGTACGCGAACCAGAAGTACAGCGAGGCCCTGGCGGAGTTCCGGGCCGCGCGGCGTATGACCGGGAACATCGATCTGTGGCCGGTCATGGCCGACTGCGAGCGCGGTCTGGGACGGCCCGAGAAGGCGCTGGACATGGCCGGGGCGCCCGAGGTGCACAAGCTCGACAAGGCCGGGCAGGTCGAGATGCGGCTGGTGGCGGCCGGCGCCCGGCGGGACATGGGGCAGCTCGACGCGGCCATCGTGACTCTGCAGAGCCCTGAGCTCGCCTCGCACTCCGTTCAGCCGTGGACCGCGCGTCTGCGCTACGCGTACGCCGACGCGCTCCTCGCGGCCGGTCGGCAGGACGAGGCGCGGGAGTGGTTCGCCAAGGCCGTCGAGGCCGACCGGGACGGCAGCACCGACGCGTCCGACCGGCTCGCCGAGCTGGACGGCGTCGAGTTCGTCGACGCTCTCGTCGAGGACGAGAACAACGGCGAGGACGACGACCGGAACGACGGAACCGAGCCCGCGAGCGAAGGTGAGGACGAGTCGGCCGGGGCCCGTCGGCAGACCGACGGCGAGAGCTGATGACGGCCGGAGCCGTCGGCGGCGTGAGCTGACGGAGGAGTGAGAAAGGGCGGACCCCGATGCGGGTCCGCCCTTTCTCGTTCTCAGAGCTCCAGTGCCCTCAGCACCAGCCCCGACGCCGGTTTCGGGCCGAACGACGTGGACTTGCGGGGCATGGTGACCCCCTGGCGGGCCAGCTCGCGGACGACGTCCTCGCGGACCGGGTGGAGGAGGACGGCCGTGCCGCCGTCCCGTTCGGCCTTCTCCACGGTGGCCGCCGTGTCGTGGATGTACGCGACGTGCTCGTGGGAGTTCTCGGGGATGCGCCAGATGTGGTCCAGGAGCGTGGCGTGCAGGACCGTGGCGTCCAGGGTGCGCCACGCCGGCGGGCGGTCGGCGGGGACCGTACGGGCCAGGAGGTCCGGGTCGGGGCGGTCGAGGAGGTGGAACGTGCCGTCGCCCGCGAGCAGGAAGGCGTTGCCGGTGCGGGCCGCGTCGGCCAGGGCGTCCAGGGCCTGGGCCAGGGGGACGTCGAGGTGGCGTATGCGGAAGTGGTCCGCTCCGGTGGCCAGTGCGGTGGACAGGGGCAGCTGGGGCAGGAACCGGTGGATCGCCCGGACACGCAGGGGGTAGCGGGCGGTGTCGACCAGGAGCACCAGGCCGTGGTCCCAGGGGCCGGGGGAGGGATGCTCGGCGCACAGCCGCAGGTAGGTCGCCCAGCGGTGGTGGCCGTCGGCGATGAGGGCCTGGTGATGGGCGAGGTCCGTCTGGATCTCTTGGAGATCGGCTGGATCCGTCACCGCCCAGAGGCGATGGCTGTAGCCGTCCTCGGTGGTCGTGGCGAGGAGCGGGGGGCGTTCGGCGGTGCGCTCGACGACGGCGCCCGCGCCGGTCCGGGAGCCGTTGCCGCGGTAGGTCAGCAGCAGCGGTTCGAGGTTGGCGCGGGTGGCGCGCATCAGGTCGGCGCGGTCCGCGACGACGTGCGGCATCACGTCCTCGTGCGGGAGGACCGTGCCCTGCGAGGGGTCCGACAGGCGCAGGGCGCCGATGAGGCCGCGCTGGAGCATGCCGGCGTCGCTCTGTTCGTAGACGTACAGACCCGGTTCCGCGTCCGCGACCAGGACGCCTTCGTCCAGCCAGCGGTGGAGCGTGGCCGCCGCCTGCTTGTTGCGGCCCTCGGGGGTGGTGGCCTGCGGCAGGATCAGCCGGACGATGTTGTGCGGGTCGGCGGACTCCAGATGGAGCAGCCCGTCCGGGCGTACGACCACGTCGTACGGCGGGGACGTCACCGCGGCCAGGCTGCCGACCCGGTCGGGGTCGTAGCGAAGGCCTCTGAAAGGGACCAGTTCGAGGCCGCTGCGTGCTGGGGTCTCCTCCGCATGACCTGCTTCGTTCATTGGGGCATCGTAAGTGTGTCAGTGGCATGCGCGATGATCGGGGGAAAGGACTCGACCGAGGAGCGATGTGCAATGAGCCAGATCGTCAGGACGCGCCCGGAGGGCAGTGCGCGGCCTCTGAGCGACGCCTACGACACGGCGCTGCTCGACCTGGACGGGGTCGTGTACGCGGGCGGGAACGCGATCGTCCATGCCGTCGACTCGCTCGGCACCGCCCGCGCGGGCGGGATGCACCTCGCGTACGTCACGAACAACGCGCTGCGGACGCCGGACGCGGTGGCCGCGCACCTCACGGAGCTGGGGATACCGACCGGGGCCGATGACGTCATCACGTCGGCGCAGGCCGTGTCCCGGCTCGTCGCCGAGCAGGTGCCCGCGGGGGCGCGTGTGCTGGTGATCGGTGGTGAGGGCCTGCGGGTGGCCCTGCGGGAGCGCGGGCTGGAGCCCGTGGAGTCGGCCGACGACGATCCGGTGGCGGTGGTGCAGGGGTACGGCGGGCCGGAGCTGCCGTGGGGGCGGTTCGCGGAGGCCGCGTACGCCGTCGCGCGCGGGGTGCCGTGGTTCGCGTCCAACACCGATCTGACGATCCCCGGCGCGCGCGGGATCGCCCCGGGCAACGGCGCCGCGGTCGAGGTCGTCCGGATCGCCACCGGGGCCGAGCCGCAGGTGGCGGGCAAGCCGCTGCCCCCGATGCACCGGGAGACGATCCTGCGTACGGGCGCCCGGCGCCCGCTCGTGGTCGGGGACCGGCTCGACACGGACATCGAGGGGGCGTTCAACGGCGAGGTGGACTCCCTGCTGGTGCTGACGGGGGTCACCGACGGGGCGCGGCTGCTGGCCGCGCGTCCGGAGCACCGGCCGACGTACGTCGACGCCGATCTGCGCGGGCTGCTCACCGGTCAGCCGGAGGTCGTCGGGACGGGCGACTGGTTCCGTTGCGGGGGCTGGACGGCGAAGGCGGGCGACGAACGGCTGGAACTGGAGGGTGAGGGCGAGGCCCTCGACGGGCTGCGGGCGCTGTGCGCGGCGGCCTGGACGGCGGCCGGGGAGGACTCGTGCGAGCTGGACGGGGGGAAGGCGCTGGCGCGGCTGGGGCTGTGAGCGGCGGGGCGGCCGGCGGGTGGGCGCCTGCCGCTCGGTCGACCGGCGACGGTCCTCGCTCGGCGCAGGTCAAGCCGGAAGAACGGGTACAGAGGATCGAGTGATAACGGGAGGGTAGGCTAACCTAACCTCGTGATCGTCGACAGTCCTCCCGAGCACCGCACGGTGACTCCCACGGCCGCGTCCCCGAAACGCCACGCGATACGGGCCGCGGGACTCCTCGTCTCGCTCGGCATCCTCGTTCTCGTGGCGCTGGCCAGCATCGCGATCGGCGCGAAAGAGCTGTCGCTGGAGCAGGTCTGGCACGGCCTGTTCCACGACACGGGCACGTACGGCGACGTCGTGGTGGGTGAGCGGCTGTCGCGTACCGTCCTCGGACTGCTCGCCGGTGCCGCGCTCGGCCTGTCGGGCGCCGTGCTCCAGGCGCTGACCCGCAATCCGCTGGCCGATCCCGGACTGCTCGGCATCAACGCGGGCGCGTCCGCGGCGGTCGTCACGGCGATCACCTTCTTCGGTGTCACCTCGGTCAGCGGCTATGTGTGGTTCGCCTTCCTCGGAGCGGCCGCGGTCGGGGCGCTGGTCTGGTTCCTCGGCGGCAGCCGCTCGGCAACGCCCGTCCGGCTCGCGCTCGCCGGAACCGCGATCAGCGCCGCGCTGTACGGCTATCTGCAGGCCGTGATGATCATGGACAACGCGGCGCTCGGCAAGATGCGGTTCTGGACGGTCGGCTCGCTGGCCTCCGCGACCGATGAGACGATCAAGCAGGTCCTGCCGTTCCTCCTGGTCGGCACGGTCGTCGCGCTGTTCCTCGCCCGGCCGCTGAACGCGGTCGCCATGGGTGACGACACCGCTCGCGCGCTCGGCGCCAACCTCAACCGCACCCGGGCGCTGTCGATGGCCGCCGCCACCGTGCTGTGCGGGGCCGCGACCGCCGCCTGCGGGCCCATCGTGTTCGTCGGGCTGATGATCCCGCACGTCGTCCGCTCCTTCACCGGGCCCGACCTGCGGTGGATCCTGCCGTACGCGACGATCCTCTCGCCCGTGCTGCTGCTCGGCGCCGACGTCCTCGGGCGGATCGTCGCCCGGCCGTCGGAGATCCAGGTCGGCATCGTCACCGCGGTCCTCGGCGGCCCGGTCTTCATCTTTCTCGTACGGCGGCGGAGGACGGCACAGCTGTGAAGGACACGAACAAGCCCGCTGTTCATCCGGACAGGCCCGCCGCACGGAAGTCCACGCTGCGCGGCCGCACCGTACGGACCGCCGGCGGCCTCTCCGTCCGGCTGGACCCGCGGACGTTCACCGTGGTCGTCCTGCTGGTCGTGGCCGCGCTCTTCGCGAGCGTGGTGCTGATCGGCACCGGCGACTTCCCGATTCCGGCCGCCGACGTACTGAAGACGCTCGTGGGCAACGGCGACGCGGGCCAGGAGTTCATCGTCACCGAACTGCGGCTGCCGCGCGTCCTCGTCGGACTGCTGGTCGGCCTCTCGCTCGGGCTCGGCGGCGCGCTCTTCCAGTCCGTCTCCCGTAATCCGCTGGGCAGTCCCGATGTGCTCGGCCTCGCCCAGGGCGCCACGGCAGGCGCGCTGGTCGTGATCGTGCTGACCTCGGGCAGCGCCACCGCGGTCACCGGCGGGGCGCTCGTCGGCGGCCTCGTGACCGGTCTTCTGATCTATCTGCTCGCCTGGAAGCGGGGTGTGCACGGATACCGGCTGGTACTGGTCGGTATCGGCGTGAACGCGATCGCCACCGCCGTGAACGGCTATCTGATCACCAAGGCCGACCTCGTCGACGCCGCCCGCGCGGTCAACTGGATGGTCGGCTCCCTCAACGGCCGCGACTGGGAACAGGTCTGGCCGCTCCTCGCGCTGTGCGTCGTCCTGGTGCCGCTGGTGCTGGGCAACGCGCGCGGGCTGCGGATGATGGAGATGGGCGACGACGTGTCGTACGCCCTCGGGGTGCGCGTGGAGCGTGTGCGGCTGCTGCTGATGCTGGCGGCCGTGCTGCTCACCGCCGCCGCGACCGCGGCAGCCGGCCCGGTCGCATTCGTGGCGCTCACCGCCCCCCAGCTCGCCCGGCGGCTGACCGGCTCGCCGGGCCCCAACCTCCTGCCCTCCGCGTTCATGGGCGCGACCCTGCTGATCGTCGCGGACTGGGCCTCGCAGCGGGCCTTCGGCGCCGACCAGCTCCCCGTCGGTGTCGTGACCGGCATCCTCGGCGGGGTCTACCTGCTGTGGCTGCTGGTCACCGAGCGGCGGGCGGGCCGGATATGAGCGCACCGGCGAACGAGAACACCAAGAACAGCACGACGAGCCCGAGCACGGGGAGCACTGTGAACCGCCTGTCCGCCGAGAACGTCACCCTCGCCTACGACCAGCGCGTCATCGCCGAGCAGCTGTCGGTGGAGATACCCGACAACTCCTTCACCGTGATCGTCGGTCCCAACGCCTGCGGCAAGTCCACGCTGCTGCGCGCCCTGTCGCGGATGCTGAAGCCCTCCGAGGGCCGGGTGCTGCTGGACGGGGAGGTCATCCAGTCGATGCCCGCGAAGAAGGTCGCGCGCACGCTGGGCCTGCTGCCGCAGTCGTCCATCGCGCCCGACGGCATCACCGTGGGCGACCTGGTGGGCCGCGGCCGGTACCCGCACCAGGGGCTGCTGCGACAGTGGTCGGCCGACGACGAGCGGATCGTGAAGGAGTCGATGGAGTCGACCGGGGTCGCCGAGCTGGCCGACCGGTACGTCGACGAGCTCTCCGGCGGGCAGCGGCAGCGCGTGTGGATCGCCATGGCGCTGGCCCAGCAGACGCCCCTGCTGCTCCTCGACGAGCCGACCACGTACCTGGACATCCAGCACCAGATCGATGTGCTCGACCTGTGCGCCGAGCTCCACGAGGAGCAGGGGCGGACGCTGGTGGCGGTGCTGCACGACCTGAACCACGCCGCCCGGTACGCCACCCACCTCATCGCCCTGCGCGGCGGCACGGTGATCGCCGAGGGCGCGCCCTCGGACATCGTCACGGCCGAGCTGGTCGAGGAGGTCTTCGGGCTGCGCTGCCAGGTCATCGACGACCCGGAGACGGGTACGCCGCTGGTGGTGCCGGCCGCCCGGAAGGCGCGGACGCGGGTACCGGTCGTGGACGCTTCCTGAGCCGCAGCGGTACGGCTCCGGCCCGGGAAGCGTCCTGGGACGGAACGGGAACGGTCGAACCGGTTCTCGAACCGGGTCAGGGACGGTTACATGAGCTTCCTGAGCCGGAACAGATCACGCACACCCGCCTCCAGCCTCACCCGGCCCGAACCCCAGGCCCGGGCGAAGTTCAGCTCGCCGTCGACCAGGGCGACCAGGTCGTCCCCGCTCATGGCGAGCCGGATGTCGGCCTTCTCGCGGGGTGGACCGTCGAGCGTGTCCAGCACCTCGATCCGTCCGTCCCGCAGCCGGCCGACGAAGGTGACGTCCAGGTCGGTGATGCGGCAGCTGAGCGAGCGGTCGAGCGCGACGGCACTGCGTACGTCACCGTCGGCGCCCGCCAGGTTGTCCGAGAGCTTCTCGAGTGCGGCGCGGCACTCCTCGATCGTGGCCATCGCGGTCGACGGTACCGCAGCGCTTCGGGGTAGCGTCGGGGCATGAGCGACTCAGTGCCGGAGGCCCACGTTCCACCGCGGCGGGCGGAACCGGGGCCCAGGGTCTCCGCCGAGGCACCGGATTCCGGCGTTCCGGCCGGTTCCGGCCCCGGCCCCGCCGAAGGCGTGCCCGGCCCCGGTGACGAACCGGCCGCCCCCGCCCCGCTGGGCGTACCGCGCACGCCCACCGGAGACGCCGAGGTCGACGCCCACCTCGAGCGGCTGGCCGACGCGGACCACCTCGCCACGGACGGGCACGTCGAGGTGTACGAGGATGTACACCGGGGGCTGCGTGACGCGCTCACCGCGCTCGACGCCCGCCCGGGACCTCCGGCGCCCCCACGGTCCTAGTCCTTTCGACCCCAGGAGCTGAACCGAACGTGGCAGGAGTGGCACGCCGCCGTCTCGACGCCGAACTGGTCCGCCGGAAGCTGGCCCGCTCGCGGGAGCACGCGAGCCAGCTGATCGCCGCCGGACGCGTGACCGTCGGCAAGACCGTCGCGACCAAGCCCGCCACGCAGGTGGAGACCGCGGCCGCCATCGTGGTCGTCCAGGACGACAGCGACCCCGACTACGTGTCGCGGGGCGGGCACAAGCTCGCGGGCGCGCTGGAGGCGTTCGTTCCGCTCGGGCTGCGGGTGGAGGGGCGGCGGGCACTGGACGCCGGCGCGTCCACCGGTGGCTTCACCGACGTCCTGCTCCGGGCGGGCGCCGCGCACGTCGTCGCCGTCGACGTCGGGTACGGGCAGCTCGCCTGGTCCCTCCAGAGCGATGAACGCGTGACCGTCAAGGACCGTACGAACGTACGCGAGTTGACGCTCGACGCGATCGACGGAGAGCCTGTGGATCTTGTTGTGGGGGATCTGTCCTTCATCCCGCTCGGACTGGTGCTGCCCGCCCTGGTGCGGTGCACGAAGCCGGACGCCGATCTGGTGATGATGGTCAAGCCCCAGTTCGAGGTGGGCAAGGAACGGCTGGGCAGCGGCGGTGTCGTCCGCAGCCCGCAGCTGCGCGCCGAGGCCGTGCGGGGCGTGGCCGCGCGGGCCGCGGAACTGGGCCTCGGGGTGAACGGCGTGACGGCCAGTCCGCTGCCCGGGCCCTCGGGCAATGTCGAGTACTTTCTGTGGCTGCGCGCCGGGGCACCCGCACTGGACCCGGCCGACGTCGACAGAGCAGTGACGGAGGGGCCGCAGTGACTCAGAACCAACCTCGTACGGTGTTCCTGCTGGCCCATACCGGCCGCCCGGCCGCCATCAGGAGCGCCGAGCTCGTGGTCAAGGGGCTGCTGCGGTGCGGGATCGGCGTGCGCGTCCTGGAGGCGGAGGCGTGCGACCTGCCGCTGCCGGCCGATGTGGAGCTGGTCGCGGAGGCCACACCGCAGAGCCTGGACGGCTGCGAGCTGCTGATCGTGCTCGGCGGTGACGGGACGCTGTTGCGTGGCGCCGAGTTCGCCCGCGCCTCCGGGGTGCCGATGCTCGGCGTCAATCTCGGCCGCGTCGGCTTCCTCGCGGAGGCCGAGCGCGACGACCTCGACCGGGTCGTCGACCGGGTGGTGACGCGGACGTACGAGGTCGAGGAGCGCATGACCGTCGACGTCGTCGTGCACCGCAACGGCGACATCGTGCACACCGACTGGGCGCTCAACGAGGCCGCCGTGCAGAAGGTGTCCGCGGAGAAGCTCCTCGAGGTCGTCCTGGAGATCGACGGGCGGCCGGTGACCGGGTTCGGCTGCGACGGGATCGTGTGCGCCACCCCGACCGGGTCCACCGCGTACGCCTTCTCCGCGGGCGGGCCCGTGGTGTGGCCGGAGGTGGAGGCGCTGCTGATGGTGCCGATCAGCGCGCACGCGCTGTTCGCCAAGCCGCTCGTGACCTCGCCGGACTCCGTGCTGGCCGTGGAGGTGCTGCCGCACGTGCCGCCGGGCGTGCTGTGGTGCGACGGGCGGCGGACCGTGGAGCTGCCGCCGGGGGCGCGCGTGGAGGTGCGGCGGGGCGCCGTGCCCGTACGGCTGGCCCGGCTGCACCACGCCTCGTTCACGGACCGGCTGGTGGCCAAGTTCGCGCTGCCCGTCTCCGGGTGGCGGGGGGCGCCCCAGTAGGTCCGGCCAGTAGGCCGGCCGGCACCGGGCCCGGCGCGGCCGGAGGGCGTCAACGGCCCGTGACCCGGCGGCCGCGCCCTGCTGCCCGCGCCGCTCCGCCGACCAGCGCCTTCGTCGCCGAGGACGGGGCTGCGTCGCGTCCCGTCGGTAAAACCTCGTATCGTCGGGGACGTGTTGGAGGAGATGCGGATACGGTCGCTCGGAGTCATCGACGACGCGGTCGTCGAGCTGTCGCCCGGCTTCACCGCCGTCACGGGCGAGACGGGCGCGGGCAAGACCATGGTGGTCACCAGTCTCGGCCTGCTGCTCGGCGGGCGCGCGGACCCGGCGCTCGTACGGATCGGCGCGAAGAACGCGGTCGTGGAGGGGCGGATCACCGTACCCGCGGACGCCCCGGCCGTCGTACGCGCCGAGGAGGCCGGGGCCGAGCTGGACGACGGGGCACTGCTGATCAGCCGTACCGTTTCCGCCGAAGGGCGCTCGCGGGCGCACCTCGGCGGGCGCTCCGTGCCCGTGGGACTGCTCGCCGAACTCGCCGACGACCTCGTGGCCGTGCACGGTCAGACCGACCAGCAGGGGCTGCTCAAGCTGTCCCGGCAGCGGCAGGCGCTGGACCGGTACGCGGGCGACGCGGTGGCCGTACCGCTCGCCAAGTACACGGGGGCCTACCGCCGGCTGCGGGCCGTCTCCGCCGAGCTGGACGAGATCACCACGCGCGCGCGGGAACGCGCCCAGGAAGCCGACATGCTGCGCTTCGGGCTCGACGAGATCGCGGCGGTCGAACCGCGGCCCGGCGAGGACGCGGAGCTGGCGGCCGAGGCCGAGCGGCTGGGCCACGCGGAGGCGCTGGCGTCGGCCGCGTCGGCCGCCCACGCGGCGCTCGCGGGCAATCCCGAGGACCCCGAGGGCATCGACGCCACGACGCTCGTCGCGGGCGCCCACCGGGCCCTGGAGGCCGTACGGTCCCACGACCCGGCCCTCGCCGCCCTCGCCGGCCGGATCGGGGAGATCGGCATCCTGCTGAGCGACGTGGCGGGCGAGCTGGCCGGGTACGCCGACGACCTGGACGCCGACCCGCTGCGGCTCTCGGCCGTCGAGGAGCGCCGGGCCGCCCTGAACGCGCTGACCCGCAAGTACGGCGAGGACGTGGCCGCCGTGCTCGCGTGGGCCGAGACGAGCGCCACGCGGCTGACCGAGCTGGAGGGCGACGACGACCGGATCGAGGAGCTGACCGCCGAACGGGACGCGCTGCGGGAGGAACTGGGCGGGCTGGCCCAGGCACTCACCGAGGCCCGCACGGAGGCCGCCGAGCGGTTCGCGGCCGCCGTGACCGCCGAGCTGGCGTCACTGGCGATGCCCCACGCGCGCGTGTCGTTCGCTCTCCGGCAGACCGACGACCCGGAGGGCGTCGAGGTCGGCGGGCGCACCGTGGCGTACGGGCCGTCCGGTGTGGACGAGGTCGAGCTGCTGCTCGCCCCGCACCCGGGCGCGCCGCCCCGGCCCATCGCCAAGGGCGCGTCCGGCGGTGAGCTGTCGCGCGTGATGCTCGCGGTGGAGGTGGTGTTCGCGGGCACCGACCCCGTGCCGACGTATCTCTTCGACGAGGTCGACGCGGGCGTCGGCGGCAAGGCCGCGGTCGAGATCGGGCGGCGGCTCGCCAAGCTGGCGAAGTCCGCGCAGGTCGTGGTGGTGACGCATCTGCCGCAGGTGGCCGCCTTCGCCGACCGGCAGCTGCTGGTGGAGAAGACCAACGACGGAACGGTGACCCGGTCCGGCGTGAAGGTGCTGGAGGGCGAGGACCGCATCCGCGAACTGTCCCGGATGCTCGCCGGCCAGGAGGACTCCGAGACGGCCCGTGCCCACGCGGAGGAACTGCTGGCGACGGCCCGGGCGGACGGGTAGGGGCAGCAGGGACGCGTAAGGGCGGCGCCACAGGCACGACGTACGTATACGTCGTATACATCGTATGCGTCGTATACGACGAGTGCGACGGATCCGGCGGCCCAGGCGCCCACCGCGGGACAGCGGGGGCAACAACGTACGAGGTGTCACTCATGTGGGTGGTGCGGCTCGGCGAGTTGCCCCTGGCGGCGGGGCTCCGGGCCCTCGGCGGTGCCGGAACTCGCCTGCTTCCTGGCATCCTTGACCGTAGTACGACGTACCACGCGGAAGCGCCTCGCGCGGTCCATCCCCTCCGCGCGATCCTTCTGTACGTTTCTTCGTGACCGTTCGACGCCGAACCAGGAGCCCCGGCCACGTGAGCCACGTGAGCAGCCACTCACCGCACGGCCGGTCGCCGCTGCGCACCGTGCAGGTGCTCGGCGGGGGCAGCGCGGCCAGCAGCACGCACGTGCGGTCGCTGGCCGAGGGCCTGGTCGCCCGGGGCGTACGGGTCACCGTGTGCGCCCCCGGCGAGGTGGACCGGACATACGACTTCACCGGTGTCGGGGCGGTGCACGTGCCGGTGCCCCGCAGCAGTGACCCCGCCGCCGTGACCGCGCTGCGGGCGGCCTGCGCGGGCGCCGACCTCGTGCACGCGCACGGGCTGCACGCCGCGTTCCGGGTCACGCTCGCGCTGAGCGGGCGGCGTGTCCCGTTCGTGGTGACCTGGCACACGCGGTCCCAGGCCGAAGGCGCCCGAGGGCATCTGCTGCGGCTGCTGGAGCGGCGGGTCGCCCGGTCCGCGTCGGTGATCCTCGGGACCTCCTCGGAGCTCGTCGACCGGGCGCGCGGCCGGGGTGCCCGGGACGCGCGGCTCGCCGCCGTCGCCCTGCCCGCGCCCCGCCGGCCCGACGACGACCCGGACCTGCTGCGCTCCAAGGCCCGGGCCGAGGTCGGCGCCACCGGCCGCCCGTTGCTGATGGCCGTCGGCACGCTCGAGCGGCACCGGGGGTACGAGACGCTGCTCGACGCCGCACGGCACTGGCGCGGACTCGATCCCGCCCCGCTGGTCGTGATCGCGGGGGAGGGGCCGCTGCGGGCCGAGCTGCAGCGGCGCATCGGGGACGAGGGGCTGCCGGTGCGGCTGGTGGGACGGCGCGACGACATCGGCGAGCTGATCGCCGCCGCCGACGTCGCCCTGCTGCCGAACAGCTGGGAGTCCCGGTCCGTCCTCGCCCAGGAGGCCCTCCACGCGCGCGTGCCGCTCGTCGCGGCCGCCGTCGGCGGCGTACCCGAACTCGTGGGCGACGCGGCGGAGCTGGTTCCGCCCGGGGACGCGGAGGCCTTCGGCGAGGCCGTCGTCCGTCTCCTCGCCGATCCCGTCCGCCGTGAGGTCCTCAAGGACAACGGTGTCCGGCAGGCCGCCAGCTGGCCGACCGAGGACGAGACGGTGGCTCAGGTGCTGAGCGTGTACGACGAGTTGACGCAGCCCCGGCCGCTTCCGTGACCCTCCGGCGGCACCGCGGGCGCGCCGGCTACGGCACATGCCGGCGCGCCCGCAGCGCCAGGCCGAGCGTCAGCACCGACTGCGGATCGTCCAGATCCGTACCCAGCAGCTCCCCGATGCGGGCCAGGCGGTTGTAGAGGGTCTGCCGGTTCAGATGCAGCTCGCGGGCCGTCTCGGCCTTGCGGCCCGCGTGCGCCAGATAGGTCTCCAGCGTGGGCAGCAGCGCCGGCCGGGAGCGGCGGTCATGGTCGAGCAGGGGCCCGATCGCGCGGTCGACGAAGGCCGCCAGGCCGGGGTGGTCGCGCAGCCGCCACAGCAGCAGGTCGATGTCGAGGCGGCGGGCGTCGTACCAGGGGCGCTCGGGCAGCCCCTGCGCCGCCGTCGCGGTCTCGGCGGCGTGCCGCAGTCCCGCCGACGCGGCCGCCCAGCCGCCGGCCGCGCCGACCACCACCACCGGCGGCGGCGCGCCCGGCCGCCGTGGACCCGCGCGCTCCGCGCCCGCCCGCAGCGCCCCCGCGACCCGGTCCGCCACCGGCTCGCGCTCCGCCTCCGAGCGCAGCCCCAGCAGCAGCGGAACCCGGCCCTCGACCGGCCGTACGCCCAGCAGGACGGGGACCCCGACAGTGGCCAGCTCGTCGGAGAGGGCACGGGCCAGGACCGCCCAGCCGCCACCGGCCGGCGCGGGACCGTCGGCCAGGCGCATCACCACGGGCAGCAGTGGACCGCCGCCCGGCCGGAAGCCGAGCACCCGGGCCTGCGCGGGCGCGTTCCCGGCCTCGATCCGGCCCTCGGCGAGATCGGTGAGGAAGTCGCCGCGCCCCCGGGCGGCCAGCTCCTCCTCCTGGCGGGCCTGCATCAGGACGACGGCCAGGAGGCCCGCGGCCCGCTCGGCGGCGATCCGGTGCGCGGGGCCCACCGGCGCGTTCACGGGAAGCAGCACCAGCCGGGCCCGTACGGTGCCTGTGCCTGTGCCTGTGCCTGTGCCCGTGCCCGTGCTGGTGCCGGAGCCGGGGACGTCCACGATCACCGCGCCCGCGGGCGGCTCCTCCCGGTGCCGGCCGCGCAACCCCTCCCACACCTGGAGCGGGTCGGCGGCGTCGGGCCCGGCACCGGCGGCGTACAGCAGCCGGCCGTCCGCCGTCTCCAGGAAGACCGGATTGCCGCCGAACTCCGCCAGGACACCCAGGACGTCGGGCACCCCGCCACCCCCCAGCAGCGCCCCGGTGCAGTGCCGGTGGACCTCCTCGGCCCGCTGGAGCAGCGCGTAGTGACCGTTGACGATCTCGGTGTGGATCTCCTCCGTGACGGTCACGAACGGCACCTCGCGGTGCAGCTGGACCAGGGGCAGCCCGGCCGTGCGCGCGGTGTCCACCAGGGCGGCGGGCAGCCGGGTGAAGCGTGCGCCCAGCTCCACGACGAGCGCCGCGATCCCGCGCTCGGCCAGGGTGCGGACGAAAGCGCGCTGGTCGGCGGGGCGGGTGCCGAGCCCGTAGCCGGTCGTCAGCAGCAGCTCGCCGCCCTTGAGGAGCGAGGCGATGTTCGGCACCTCGCCCGCGTGCACCCAGCGCACGGTCCGGTGCAGCCGGTCGGCCCCGGCGAGGACCTCGGGGAGGCCGCCGCGCAGACCCGGCAGCTGCAAGGCCGCCTGCACGGTGATTCCGGCGCCCCCGGTGTCGTACCTGCTGTCCATGGACCGGACGCTACCGGGAAGGCGCCCGCGCGGGCTCAGCCCCCGTACGCCCCCGAGGCCGTCAGCCGCAGCGCCGTGTCGATCAGGGGCACGTGGCTGAACGCCTGCGGGAAGTTGCCCACCTGGCGCTGCAGGGTCGGGTCCCACTCCTCGGCGAGCAGGCCCAGGTCGTTGCGGAGGGCCAGCAGCTTCTCGAAGAGCTTGCGGGCCTCGTCCACGCGGCCGATCATCGCCAGGTCGTCCGCCATCCAGAACGAGCACGCCAGGAACGCGCCCTCGTCGCCCGGCAGCCCGTCCACGCCCTCGTCCTCGCCCGAGGTCGGGTAGCGCAGGATGAAGCCGTCCGGGGTCGACAGCTCGCGCTGGATCGCCTCGATCGTGCCGATCACCCGCTTGTCGTCCGGCGGCAGGAAGCCCACCTGGGGGATGAGCAGCAGGGAGGCGTCCAGCTCCGCGGAGCCGTAGGACTGGGTGAAGGTGTTGCGCTCCTTGTCGTAGCCCTTCTCGCACACGTCCCGGTGGATGTCGTCGCGCAACTGGCGCCACTTCTCCAGCGGGCCGTCGGCGTCGCCCGACTCGATGAGCTTGATGGTGCGGTCCACCGCGACCCAGGCCATGACCTTGGAGTGCACGAAGTGCCGGCGCGGGCCGCGCACCTCCCAGATGCCCTCGTCCGGGTCCGTCCAGTGGTCCTCCAGATAGCGGATCAGCTTCAGCTGGAGGTCCGAGGCGTAGTCGTTGCGGGCCAGGCCCGTCATATGGGCCAGGTGCAGGGCCTCGATGGTCTCGCCGTACACGTCCAGCTGGAGCTGGTGCGCCGCGCCGTTGCCGACCCGGACGGGCGCGGAGTCCTCGAAGCCCGGCAGCCAGTCCAGCTCGGCCTCGCCGAGCTCCCGCTCGCCCGCGATGCCGTACATGATCTGGAGGTTCTCCGGGTCGCCGGCGACGGCCCGCAGCAGCCACTCGCGCCAGGCGCGGGCCTCCTCGCGGTAGCCGGTGCGCAGCAGCGAGGAGAGGGTGATGGCCGCGTCGCGGAGCCAGGTGTAGCGGTAGTCCCAGTTGCGGACGCCGCCGATGTGCTCCGGCAGGGAGGTGGTGGGCGCGGCGACGATACCGCCGGTGGGGGCGTACGTGAGGGCCTTCAGGGTGATCAGGGAGCGGACCACGGCCTCCCGGTACGGGCCGTGGTAGGTGCAGTTCTCCACCCACTCGCGCCAGAACTCCTGCGTGGCCTCCAGCTGCTGCTCCGGCTCCGGCAGCGGCGGCGGCTCCTTGTGGGAGGCCTGCCAGGAGATCGTGAACGTGACCTTCTCGCCCGGCGCCACGGTGAAGTCGGCGTACGTGGTCAGCGACTCGCCGTAGGTCTCGGCCTCCGTGTCGAACCACACCGAGTCGGGACCGGCGATCGCCACCGTACGGTTGTCCTGCTTGCGCACCCACGGCACGACCCGCCCGTAGGCGAACCGCATCCGCAGGGCGGAGCGCATGGGGACCCGGCCGCTGACGCCCTCGACGATCCGGATCAGCTGCGGCGCGCCGTCGCGCGGCGGCATGAAGTCCGTCACACGGACCGTGCCGCGCGGGGTGTCCCACTCGGACTCCAGGATCAGCGAGTCGCCCCGGTAGGCCCGGCGGGAGGCGCACTGCGGCCCCTCGTCGTCCACGGGGGCCGGGCCCAGGCGCCAGAAGCCGTGCTCCTCGGTGCCGAGCAGCCCCGCGAAGACGGCCTGGGAGTCGAAACGGGGCAGGCACAGCCAGTCCACCGAGCCGTCCCGGCAGACCAGTGCGGCGGTCTGCATGTCTCCGATGAGTGCGTAGTCTTCGATGCGCCCGGCCACGTGTACTCCAGTCGAACGGCCAACGACCCTTCCAAGGGGAACGGTCGCTTCAGCGGTCAAGGGACCCCACGGATCCAGTGTCCAGTGTGATCCAAGGGTTCGGTGTCATGCGCCGTCGCACAACGATGGTCGACGAAATCAAGACGTTCGTTGCCCGACGAACTGACGAGCTCTTGTTGATCCGGGGACGGCCGGGGGTGGTTGCCGTTCGCCGGCCGGGCTCGGCAGCGAGTGTCCGAAGAGGATACGACGCTGCCTGGGGCTTCGCGTGCCGCTCCGGCCAACCCGGCGCCGCCGGACGAGTGACCGGGAAAGACCCCTCGGACGCCGTGTCGGCCCGTGCGCGGAGCGTGGCCGGAAGCCATCTCCCGCTGGCGCTGTTACGCTGGTAGCCCGTGGACCGGTGGGCGCACCAACCCAGAGGTTGAGTCCCCCGAACCGCAGCGACGGCACCAGAAGGAATCCTCCGGACCGGCAGCCGCACCGCCCCACTGACCGCGACCACGGGAGCCCCCCTTTGGCCATGCCGCCCAGTGCTTTTCGAAACAGCACAGCCACGACGACCAAGCACATCTTCGTCACCGGGGGTGTCGCCTCCTCGCTCGGCAAGGGCCTCACCGCCTCCAGCCTGGGCATGCTGCTCAAGGCGCGGGGCCTGCGTGTCGTGATGCAGAAGCTCGACCCTTACCTGAACGTCGACCCCGGCACGATGAACCCGTTCCAGCACGGTGAGGTGTTCGTCACCAACGACGGCGCCGAGACCGACCTGGACATCGGCCACTACGAGCGCTTCCTCGACCGCGACCTCGACGGCTCCGCCAACGTCACCACCGGCCAGGTCTACTCGTCCGTCATCGCCAAGGAGCGGCGCGGCGAGTACCTGGGCGACACCGTGCAGGTCATTCCGCACATCACCAACGAGATCAAGCACCGTATCCGCCGGATGGCCTCCGACGAGGTCGACGTCGTGATCACCGAGGTCGGCGGCACGGTCGGCGACATCGAGTCGCTGCCGTTCCTCGAGACCGTCCGCCAGGTCCGGCACGAGGTCGGCCGCGACAACGTGTTCGTGGTGCACATCTCCCTCCTGCCGTATATCGGACCTTCCGGTGAACTGAAGACGAAGCCGACACAGCACTCGGTTGCGGCCCTGCGCAACATCGGTATCCAGCCGGACGCCATCGTGCTGCGCTGCGACCGCGAGGTGCCCACCGCGATCAAGCGCAAGATCTCGCTGATGTGCGACGTCGACGAGGCCGCCGTCGTCGCCTGCCCGGACGCCCGTTCGATCTACGACATCCCGAAGGTCGTGCACGCCGAGGGCCTGGACGCGTACGTCGTCCGCAAGCTCGACCTGCCCTTCCGTGACGTGGACTGGACGACCTGGGACGACCTGCTCGACCGCGTCCACAACCCGCAGCACGAGATCACGATGGCGCTGGTCGGCAAGTACATCGACCTGCCCGACGCCTACCTCTCGGTCACCGAGGCCCTGCGCGCCGGCGGCTTCGCCAACAAGGCCCGCGTGAAGATCAAGTGGGTGACCTCGGACGACTGCAAGACCCCGGCGGGCGCCGCCCGGCAGCTGGGCGACGTCGACGCGATCTGCATCCCCGGCGGCTTCGGCGACCGCGGTGTCTCCGGCAAGGTCGGCGCGATCCAGTACGCCCGCGAGAACGGCATCCCGCTGCTCGGCCTCTGCCTGGGCCTGCAGTGCATCGTCATCGAGGCCGCGCGCAACCTGGCCGGCATCCCGGACGCCAACTCCACCGAGTTCGACTCCGCCACCGCCCACCCGGTCATCTCCACCATGGCCGAACAGCTCGACATCGTCGCCGGTGAGGGCGACATGGGCGGCACGATGCGGCTCGGCATGTACCCGGCGAAGCTGGCCGAGGGCTCGATCGTGCGCGAGGTGTACGACGGCAAGGAGTACGTCGAGGAACGGCACCGCCACCGCTACGAGGTGAACAACGCCTACCGCGCGGAGCTGGAGAAGAAGGCGGGTCTGCAGTTCTCCGGCACCTCCCCGGACGGCAAGCTGGTCGAGTACGTCGAGTACCCGCGCGACGTCCACCCCTACCTGGTCGCCACCCAGGCGCACCCGGAGCTGCGCTCCCGCCCGACCCGGCCGCACCCGCTCTTCGCCGGGCTGGTCAAGGCCGCCGTGGCGCGCAAGACCGGCGCGAAGGCCGCGAAGGCCAAGTAAGAGCAGGTAACACGAGAGTTGTACGGTGACCGGGGTACGCGCCTCCCACGCGGAGGCGGGTACCCCGGTTCCCTTTTGCACGGCTGGAAGGACTAGGGCATGAGCATCAAGGACACCGCCGAGGAGTGGGAGGTCCGGGCGACCGACACGCCGTTCACGGGCAACAAGACCTCCGTGCGCACCGACGACGTGGTCATGCCCGACGGCTCGGTCGCCCGCCGCGACTACCAGGTCCACCCCGGCTCCGTGGCCGTCCTCGCCCTCGACGGCCAGGACCGGGTCCTGGTCCTCCGCCAGTACCGCCACCCGGTGCGCCAGAAGCTCTGGGAGATCCCCGCCGGGCTCCTCGACGTCCCCGGCGAGAACCCGCTGCACGCCGCCCAGCGCGAGCTGTACGAGGAGGCGCACGTCAAGGCCGAGGACTGGCGCGTCCTCACCGACGTCTACACCACGCCCGGAGGCTGCGACGAGGCCGTCCGGATCTTCCTCGCCCGTGACCTCTCCGAGGTCGAGGGGGACCGGTTCGTGGTGGAGCACGAGGAGGCCGACATGGAGCTGGCGCGGGTGCCCGTCGACGAGCTCGTACGCGGTGTCCTCGCCGGGGAGCTGCACAACAACTGCCTGGTGGTGGGTGTGCTGTCGCTGGTCGCCGCCCGCCATGGGGACGGGCTCGAGGCGCTGCGCCCGGCACAGGCGCCGTGGCCGGCGCGGCCGTTCGAGGACTGAGTGGTCGAATTCGCCAGTTGTCGGGGTCTCCCACCCATCCGCCGCCACCGGTCCTACGATCGGCTGATCCGATCGGGGGACTCGTCCGCCGTGCTCCGCCGGGATCGTCGCAGAGCGTGAACTAGGCTCAGGAAAACGCCCGAACCGGAGTCCCGGCGGGCTTGCACGTGCGGTGGGACGGGAGCGTGACCCGTGACGGATCAGGCGGTCGACACGGAGAGCACCGAGAGGACCGAGAAGACCGAGAAGACCGAGACCGAGAAGACCGAGAGGACCGGGAACGGACGGCCTCCGGCCGGTACGGACACCACCGCGGAGCAGCTCTTCCTGGGCCGCACACGGGAGCTGAAAGAGCTCCGCGCCGACATCGAACGCGCCGGCCTCGACACCCTCTCCGGCCGGAAGGCGCCCCGCGCGCGCGTGCTCCTCATCGCGGGCCGCCCCGGCTTCGGCCGCACCGCGCTCGCCGAGGAACTCGTCCGGCAGGTGGCCCACCGCTACCCCGACGGCGTGTACCGCGCACGCCTGACCGAGCCCGGCGGCACCCCCGTACCCACCGAGCGCACCGCGCGCGACCTGCTGACCGAGCTGGGCCTGCCCACTCCGGCCGGCGCCGGCGAGGACGAGCTCTCGGCCGCCCTCCGCGAGGCCCTGGCCGGCCGCCGGGCCCTGCTCCTGCTCGACGACGCGGCCGACGCCGCACAGGTCGACGCGCTGCTGCCGGACACCCCCGAGTGCCTGGTCGTCGCCGTCTCCGGCGGTCCGCTGACCGGTATCGCGGACGTCCGCCCGTGCACTCTGGGCGGCCTGGACACCAAGTCGGCGCTGGAGCTGCTCACCCGCTACACCGGGTCCGTGCGGATCACCGTGGACCCGCGGGCCGCCGAGAGCCTGGCCGAGGAGTGCGCGGCCCAGCCCGCCGCGCTCGTGCTCGCCGGGGGCTGGCTCGCGGCGCACCCCAAGGCCGCCGTCGCCGACCTGGCCAAACATCTGCACGCGGCCGACGGCGAGGGCACCGCGCTGGCCCGCGTCCTGCGGCTCTCCCACGACGCGCTGCCCGGCTCCCGTTCCCGCATGCTGCGCCTGCTGTCGCTCGCCCCGGCCGGCCTGGCCGATCCGCACACCGCGTCCGCGCTGGCGGGCTGCTCGGTGGACACGGCCCACGCCGCGCTGGACGACCTGGCGGAGCTCGGATTCCTGCACACCGTCGACTCGCCGCTGCCGCAGTACGAGGTCCCCGGCTGCCTGCTGCCCCTGCTGCGCTCCCTCGCCGCGGACCACGAACGCCCGGCCGAACTCCAGCTGGCCCGCGCCCGGATGCTGGAACGCACCCTGCGACTGCTGCACTCCTGCCGGGCCGTCACCGAGACCGACAGCGTCCAGGCCCGCGAGAAGCTCCTCGGCCTGCCGCGCGCGCTGCGCTTTTCCACCCCGAGGGCGGCCGAGGAATGGCTGCGCGTACGGCGGCCCGCGCTGCTGGCGGCGGCCCGGCTCGCGGTGGCCGACGGCGAGCTGGACACCCTCGCCCGGCGCCTGATGTCCCAGCTCGTACGGGCGATGGTCGCCCACTTCGGCACCCAGGCCGCCGCGCCCGACCTGTACGGCGTCCACCAGCTCGTCCTGGACGTCGCCGAGCGCCGGAACCTGCCCCGCGAGAAGGCCGCAGCGCTGCTGAACCTCGCCGACCTGGACGCCCGCACCGGCCGTACCGCCGAGGCGCTCGTCCGCTACCGGGCCGCGCTGGACGCCGGACGGCAGGCGAACGACCCGTATGCGACCGGCCGCGCGATGGAATCCGTGGGCGGCGCCCATCAGGAGCTCGGCGACTACGACCGGGCCGCCGACTGGTACGGGCGGGCGCTCGCCCAGCGGCTCGCCCGCGACGAGCGCGCCGACGCGGCCCGCCTGTACGGCCGGATCGCCACCGCGCACACCTACGCCGGCCGCTACGGGGAGGCGCTGCGGGGCTGGCGCTCGGCGCTGGCCGGTCACCGCAGGCTCGGCGACGTCGGGGGCCAGGCCCGGGCGCTGAGCGAGATGGCGCGTGTCCAGGAGTACGCGGGGCGGCCCGAGGAGGCGCTGCAGACCTGCCAGGAGGCCGTGGAGTGGGCCCGGCGCGCCGAGGACGTCCGGCTTCAGGCCGCCCTGCACCTCAGGCTCGCGGACACCCTGGAGCGGCTCGGTGACCCGGCGGCGGCCCGGCTGCACCGGGGCGCGGCCGGGCGCATGCTGGGAGAAGAACTCCAGGACGGCGAGACCGGCGAGACCGGCGAGACCCATGAGACCCATGAGACCCATGAGACCGATGAGAGCGGCGAGGTCGACGGGGGCCGCCGGGACGGTCGGGACGGCGGGCACGGTCGGAACGGCGAGATCGCAGCGGAACAGGGATCTAACACCTGCGAAATCCGCAGCGCTTCCGACGGAAAATAATGCTTTGAAAGGCTAGACAGGGAAGAGGCCTTCATTAGACTGGGTCCGCCGCCGGTTCTCCTGCGGTGTCTCCCGGTGTGCCCCGATGTGCACCGGTATGACGGTTTGTCTTCGTAGTCGGGCATGCGGCGCCTGTGAGCGCGTGCGTGCCCTCACCCCCATCTGAGCCAAGGACCGTGATCCACGTGAAGGTCGGCATCCCCCGCGAGGTCAAGAACAACGAGTTCCGGGTGGCCATCACCCCCGCCGGTGTGCACGAGCTGGTGCGCCACGGCCACCAGGTCGTCATCGAGCGGGGCGCCGGTACCGGTTCCTCCATCACGGACGACGAGTACGTCGCCGCCGGCGCCAAGATCCTGGAGACGGCGGACGAGGTGTGGGCCACCGCCGACCTGCTGCTGAAGGTCAAGGAGCCCGTCGCCGAGGAGTACCACCGTCTGCGCAAGGACCAGACGCTCTTCACCTATCTGCACCTGGCCGCCTCCAAGGAGTGCACGGAGGCCCTGCTGGAGTCCGGCACCACGGCCATCGCGTACGAGACCGTCGAGCTGCCGAACCGGGCGCTGCCGCTGCTCGCCCCGATGTCCGAGGTCGCGGGCCGGCTCGCCCCGCAGGTCGGCGCCTACCAGCTGATGCGCGCGAACGGCGGCCGCGGTGTGCTGCCGGGCGGCGTCCCGGGCGTGGCGGCGGGGAAGGCCGTCGTCATCGGCGGTGGCGTCTCCGGCTGGAACGCCGCGCAGATCGCCATCGGCATGGGCTTCCACGTGACCCTGCTCGACAAGGACATCAACAAGCTGCGCGAGGCGGACAAGATCTTCGGCACGAAGATCCAGACCGTCGTCTCCAACGCCTTCGAACTGGAGCGCGCCTGCCTGGAGGCCGACCTCGTCATCGGCGCCGTCCTCATCCCGGGCGCCAAGGCACCGAAGCTGGTCACCAACGAGCTGGTGTCGCGGATGAAGCCGGGAAGTGTCCTTGTCGACATCGCGATCGACCAGGGCGGCTGCTTCGAGGACTCGCGACCCACCACGCACGCCGAGCCGACCTTCCCGGTGCACGGATCGGTGTTCTACTGCGTCGCCAACATGCCGGGCGCCGTGCCGAACACCTCCACCTACGCGCTCACCAACGCCACGCTGCCGTACATCGTGGAACTGGCGAACCGCGGCTGGGCCGAGGCGCTGCGCCGCGACCCCGCGCTGGCCAAGGGCCTCAACACCCATGAGGGCAAGGTGGTTTACCGGGAGGTCGCCGAGGCGCACGGCATGGAGTACGTCGAGCTGGACTCCCTGCTCGGTTAGAGCCGCACATCCGTCCGGCCGTCCGGACGACTCACCGGCGCCATAAAGCGATACGTCAACACGACGCGTCAACGTCGCCCACTCGGCCGGACCTTGCCCGCCAAGGTCCGGCCGAATGTGTGTATGTTCACTGTCCGACACCGGGTCAACTCGCCTCGAACGTAACCCTTCAACCCTTTCGCGCAACGGTGAAACCTGCCATGCGACGGCCGTACGCCCTTGACAGCGCCATGTTTCAATGCCGACACATCGGGCCGGGTCCGGCGGATTGTGTTGCTGCGGACCGGTGACACGCCATAGAGTCGCCAACCGTCGGCATGGTGCCACGCTGACCTGTCTAGAAGTTTCCTGGTCACCAAGGAGGTAAGACGACTTGTGAATGAGTCGACATTTACTCCCGGGGGTGGTCAACCAGGAATGCCTGCGCAGGGTCATGGGCCCACGGGGCTTCAGGCTGTCGGCTCCGTCGCTGTGCGCACCTTCGCAGCCCACCAGGGTCACCAGAATCTTGGGGCGACTCAGACAGCACACCAGAGCATGGATGGCCATCACGTGAACGCCATGGCCGGCGACGGAAGTGGCGAGCTCCGCAACCACTTCGCCGACTACGACGAACTGCCCGAGGGACACTTCTACGACCCCGACGCCGAGTACGAGCCCGACCCGGAGTACGCGGCCACGCTCGCGCCCGACGCGGCCCGCCAGCGCCGTGAGCGCATCGGCCCGACAGGGCGCCCGCTGCCGTACTTCCCGATCCCGGGGCCGCTGACCGACCACGGCCCCGCGAAGATCATCGCGATGTGCAACCAGAAGGGCGGCGTCGGCAAGACGACGTCGACCATCAACCTGGGCGCCGCGCTCGCGGAGTACGGGCGGCGCGTGCTGCTGGTCGACTTCGATCCGCAGGGCGCGCTCTCGGTCGGTCTGGGCGTCAACCCGATGGAGCTCGACCTGACCGTCTACAACCTGCTCATGGAGCGGGGCATGGCGGCCGACGAGGTGCTCCTGAAGACCGCGGTCCCCAACATGGACCTGCTGCCCAGCAACATCGACCTGTCCGCCGCCGAGGTCCAGCTGGTGAGCGAGGTCGCGCGCGAGTCCACGCTGCAGCGCGCCCTGAAGCCGCTCATGGCCGACTACGACTACATCGTGATCGACTGCCAGCCCTCGCTCGGCCTGCTCACCGTCAACGCCCTGACGGCCGCGCACAAGGTCATCGTGCCGCTGGAGTGCGAGTTCTTCGCCCTGCGCGGTGTGGCGCTGCTCACCGAGACCATCGAGAAGGTCCAGGAGCGGCTCAACCCGGAGCTGGAGCTCGACGGCATCCTCGCCACGATGTACGACTCGCGCACCGTGCACAGCCGTGAGGTGCTCGCGCGGGTCGTCGAGGCGTTCGACGACCACGTCTACCACACGGTCATCGGGCGCACGGTCCGCTTCCCGGAGACCACGGTCGCCGGTGAGCCGATCACCACGTACGCCTCCAACTCCGTCGGTGCCGCCGCCTACCGCCAGCTCGCCAGGGAGGTGCTCGCCCGGTGTCACGCCGAGTGAGTCTGCCGGGGGCCGACGAACTCTTCCGTACGACAGGGGGAATGGCGCTCCAGGCGTCCACGCCCCGGCGCCAGGCGGGCGGCGAGGCCCGGGTGCCGGCGCCGGCGGGGGAGAGCGAACCCGCCGAGGACGCCCCGCCGTCGGTGCCCGCGCAGGGCGGCGACGGAACCGAGCACGCGGCCGCGGACGCCGAGCCCGCCGAGGCGGGGGAGTCCCGCAGCCGGAACGCCGCGGAGCCGGACAAGGCCGCGGGCCCCGTGCCGGGCGGGACGCGCGCCCCACGACGGCAGTCGACGCAGGAAGGTTCTGCCGCGGGCACGCCCCGACGCCGGGGGCGCCCCGCGGCACGCCGTCCCAGCGGGCGCGAACGGCACGACGAGAAAATCACGGTGTACGTCTCCGCCGAGGAGCTCATGGACCTCGAACACGCCCGTCTGGTGCTCCGCGGCGAGCACGGGCTGGCGGTCGACCGGGGCCGGATCGTGCGGGAGGCGGTCGCCGTCGTGCTGGCCGACCTGGAGTCCCGGGGGGACGCGAGCATCCTCGTCCGCAGGCTGCGCGGGCGGTAGGGGCAGGTCACGGCAGGAGGCGGACCGGCGGGGGCGCTGGGCGACCGGGCGGGTCGTCGGCTTCCGGGGCCGTACGCGGTAGCCTGCGACGGCCATGACCTCGTACGACACGACAGCCTCCGGCGGTTCCGCCGGCCGTCGGCGTGCACTGGGGCGAGGGCCCGGGGCCGCGGCTCCGGCCACGCCTCCGGTCCCGCTCCCGGACCCGCCCGCGCCGCCTCCGGCGGAGGACGGTGCCGTGGACGCGGCAGGCGGGGTGGTGGACCCGCCTCCGCACCCACCCGGCCCCGGGCGGGCTCCGGAACCGGGCGCCGAGCCCGTGGGGCCCGGGGCGGCATCGTCCGATGAGGCGGCGGCGTCCGGGGCGACAGCGTCAGGGAAGGCCGAGACCGGCTCCGCCCCCGACGGCCCCGCGCCGGAAGCGGCCGACGAGCCCGGCGAGCCCGGCGAGCCGGGCGACGGTGTGTTCAAGGTGCGGCTCGCCAACTTCGAGGGCCCCTTCGACCTGCTGCTCCAGCTGATCTCCAAGCACAAACTGGACGTCACCGAGGTCGCGCTGTCGAAGGTGACCGACGAGTTCATGGCGCACATCAGGGCCATGGGGCCGGACTGGGACCTGGACCAGACGACCGAGTTCCTCGTCGTGGCGGCCACGCTGCTCGACCTCAAGGCCGCGCGGCTGCTGCCCGCCGCCGAGGTCGAGGACGAGGCGGACCTCGCGCTGCTGGAGGCCCGGGACCTGCTGTTCGCGCGGCTGCTGCAGTACCGCGCGTACAAACAGATCGCCGAGATCCTCAACGGGCGGCTGGAGGACGAGGCCCGGCGGTACCCGCGGACCGTCGGCCTCGAACCGCACCACGCCGAGCTGCTGCCCGAGGTCGTCATCAGCATCGGCGCGGAAGGCTTCGCCGGGCTCGCCGTGAAGGCGATGCAGCCGAAGCCGAAGCCGCAGGTGTACGTGGACCACATCCACGCGCCGCTGGTCAGCGTGCAGGAACAGGCCCAGGTCGTCGTGGAACGGCTCAGGAAGCTCGGGGAGGCCAGCTTCCAGGCGCTCGTGGAGGACACCGACGACACGCTGACGGTCGTGGCGCGGTTCCTGGCGCTGCTGGAGCTGTACCGCGAGAAGGCCGTCGCGCTGGAGCAGGAGGCCGCCCTCGGCGAGCTGCTGGTGCGCTGGACCGGCGGGGACGGGGACGGGACGCCGATGGTCACGGACGAGTTCGACCGGCCGCAGGAGAGGCCCGAGGAGGAGGAGAAGGCGTGAGCGAGGGAACCACCGAGGCGGAGGGCGGCGCCGAGACGGAGGGCGGCGCCGAGGTACCGGCCGGCCTGGGAACCGTTGCCGCCCTCGGTCTCAAGCCCGCCCTGGAGGCCGTCCTGATGGTCGTGGACGAGCCCGCCGGCGAGGAGCACCTCGCGCGCATCCTGGAACGCCCCCGGCGGCAGGTCGCGGACGCGCTGCGGGAGCTGGCCGACGAGTACACCGTGCAGGGCCGCGGCTTCGAGCTGCGGCTCGTGGCCGGGGGCTGGCGGTTCTACACCCGGCCCGCCTACGCGGCCGCCGTCGAACGCTTCGTCCTCGACGGGCAGCAGGCCCGGCTCACCCAGGCCGCGCTGGAGACACTGGCCGTGGTCGCGTACCGGCAGCCGGTGAGCCGCAGCCGTGTCTCGGCCGTACGAGGGGTCAACTGCGACGGGGTCATGCGGACCCTCCTCCAGCGTGGTCTGGTCGAGGAGGCGGGCACGGAACCCGAAACAGGTGCGATCCTGTACAGGACGACGAACTACTTCCTGGAGCGGATGGGCCTGCGCGGCCTGGACGAGCTCCCGGAGCTCGCGCCCTTCCTTCCCGAGGCGGAGGCGATCGAGGCCGAGACCCAGGAGGGCGTACCGTCGTTCGATCCGGACGCACCGGACACAGACGACGATCACCCGACGAAGACGACGACGGAACTTTGATGCGAAGCAGCGGCAGCGGCAAGAGCGGCGGACGCGGTAACTACCGCGGGGCCGGCAACGACAGGGACCAGAAGCAGGGGCAGGGCCGCCCCCGCAAGCCCCGCCCGGAGGAGCGCCGCTACGACGTGGGTCCCGGCGCCTCCCAGGACGGCCCGAAGGCGGGCCGCGGCGGCGCGGCGCGCGGTGGCGCCAAGGGCGGCCCCAAGCGGCCCCAGGAGTCACAGCGCGGCGCCGGGCGCGGCCGTACGGCCCCCGCGCGCTCCCGTGAGTACGAGGCGCGCGCCGAGGAGCGCAACCGCGAGCGGTACGCGGGCAAGAAGGACGTCAAGCTGCCCAAGACCTTCCCGGGCGCCGAGCAGGAGGGCGAGCGGCTGCAGAAGGTGCTCGCGCGCGCGGGCTACGGTTCGCGCCGCGCCTGCGAGGAGCTGATCGAGCAGGCCCGGGTCGAGGTCAACGGCGAGATCGTGCTGGAGCAGGGTCTGCGCGTCGACCCGGAGAAGGACGAGATCAAGGTCGACGGGCTGACCGTGGCCACGCAGTCGTACCAGTTCTTCTCGCTGAACAAGCCCGCGGGCGTCGTGTCGACGATGGAGGACCCCGAGGGGCGCCAGTGCCTCGGCGACTACGTGACCAACCGCGAGACGCGGCTGTTCCACGTGGGCCGGCTCGACACCGAGACCGAGGGCGTCATCCTGCTCACCAACCACGGTGAGCTGGCGCACCGGCTGACGCACCCCCGGTACGGCGTGAAGAAGACCTACCTCGCGCACATCGTCGGGCCCATCCCGCGCGACCTGGGCAAGCAGCTGAAGGACGGCATCCAGCTGGAGGACGGGTACGCGCGCGCGGACCACTTCCGCGTCGTCGAGCAGACCGGCAAGAACTACCTGGTCGAGGTGGTCCTGCACGAGGGCCGCAAGCACATCGTGCGCCGCATGCTCGCCGAGGCGGGCTTCCCGGTCGACAAGCTGGTGCGCACCGCCTTCGGGCCGATCACCCTCGGCGACCAGAAGTCGGGGTGGCTGCGCCGGCTGTCCAACACCGAGGTGGGCATGCTGATGCGCGAGGTGGACCTGTAGGGCCTGCCTGCGCCTGCGCCTCGTCGGCCGGTTCCGGGATTCCCGGGACCGGCCGATTTTTCTTGCGTTCCTCGCGGTGAGGGGCTTGTGGCACACCGTCCGCCCTTTTTATAGTCCTACTGACCATTAAGAAGGCGTCGCCGCCGGGTGCGGTACGCGGGAGCAGGGCCCACGGGGGTGGTCCCGGTCCCGCCGCCGACGCCCGGCGACGACGCCGGGGCAATATCAGGGAGGGAGGGGGCATGAAGGGTTACGACAAGTACGCCTTCGAGCCCTTCGCCGTCACCGTCGACCTCGCGGTCCTCACGATCCGGGCGGGCCGGCTCCAGGTCCTGCTGGTCGAGCGGGGGCAGGAGCCGTACGCGGGCCGCTGGGCGCTGCCCGGCGGCTTCGTCCTGCCCGACGAGTCCGCGGAGACCGCGGCCCGGCGCGAACTCGCCGAGGAGACCGGCCTCGCGGACGTCTCCGGGCTGCACCTGGAGCAGCTGCGGACCTATAGCGAGCCGGACCGCGACCCCCGGATGCGGGTCGTCTCCGTCGCGTACACCGCGCTCCTGCCGGACGCCCCCGAGCCGCGTGGCGGCGGTGACGCGGCGCGTGCCCGCTGGCTGCCGTACGACGGGGCCGGGCCGCTCGCCTTCGACCACGACCGCATCCTGGCCGACGCCCACGACCGGATCGGCGCCAAGCTCGAGTACACCTGCCTCGCCACGGCCTTCTGCCCGCCGGAGTTCACCCTCGGGGAGCTCCAGCTGGTGTACGAGACCGTGTGGGGCACGGAGCTGGATCGGCCCAACTTCCGGCGCAAGGTCCTCGCGACCTCCGGGTTCGTGGAGGCGGTGCCCGGCGCCGCCCGGCTGACCGGCGGCCGCGGCAAACCCGCCGCGCTGTACCGTGCCGGTCCCGCCACGGCCCTGCATCCGCCCCTGCTGCGACCCTCCCGGGAAGGACGCTCCTCATGAGCACCACAACGACCAAGCGCGCCGCCACCGGATCCCTGCTCGGGCTGGCACTCGGGGACGCGCTCGGCTTTCCGACGGAGTTCAACGACGTGCCGTCGATCCTCGCCAAGTGCGGACCCTGGCGGGACATGGAGCTGCCGAGACCCGCGATCGTCACCGACGACACCCAGATGACGCTGGCGCTCGGCCGTGGGTTGCGGACCGCCATGGAGCGGGGCGTCCTCGGACCGAAGCGGCTGGAGCGGCCGGTGCGCGAGGAGTTCGTCGACTGGTTCCGCTCGCCCGAGAACAACCGGGCCCCCGGCCGTACCTGCCTGGTCGCGTGCGACCTGCTGAGGGCCGAGGACCGGCCCTGGCAGGACGCCTCCCAGATCCATTCCAAGGGCTGCGGCGCCAACATGCGCGTCGCCCCCATCGGGCTCGCCCCCGGCCTGAGCGACGACCAGCGCGCCGGCGCCGCCCAGCTCCAGGCCGCCCTCACCCACGGCCACCCCACCGCGCTCGCCGCGTCCGACCTCACCGCGCACGCCGTACGGCTGCTCGCGCAGGGCGCCGAGCCGACCGGACTGGTCGGTCTGCTGCGCTCGTACGCCTACGACAACCGCACCCGCTACCACGAGCAGTGGCTCGGCGACCTGTGGACGCGGAGCCAGGACCCGAGCCCCGAGCACTTCATCGCGCGCGGCTGGGACGAGTGCCTGGAGATACTCGGCCGGCTCCGGGACGCCCTGCGCGATCCGTCGCCCGAGACCGATCCGTGTCTCGCGACGGGCGCGGGCTGGATCGCCGAGGAGGCCCTCGCCACCGGCCTGCTGTGCTTCCTGCTGTTCGTCGGCGAGCCCGTCACCGCCCTGCGCCGGGCCGCCTGCTCCTCCGGCGACTCCGACTCCATCGCCTGCCTGGCCGGCGCCTTCGCGGGCGCCCATCACGGCCCGGACGCCTGGCCCGCGGAGTGGGCCGACCGCATCGAGTACCGAGGCGACCTCATGGCGCTCGGAGCGCTCTGGGACGCTTGAGCGATGACCGACGCCCTCGCCGCCGCCGACCTGGACATCGACCTGACTCCCGTCGTCGCGGAGCAGCCGGACCCCCTGCTGTTCGCGACCGTCTCCGGAGCGCACCTGTACGGCTTCCCGTCCCGCGACTCGGACGTCGACCTGCGGGGCGTCCACCTGCTGCCGACGGCCGCGCTGGTCGGGCTGCGGGAGGCGGACGAGACGCGGTCGCGGATGTGGGAGCGGGACGGCGTCGAGATGGACCTCGTCACGCACGACCTGCGCAAGTTCGTCCGGCTGATGCTGAAGCGCAACGGCTATGTGCTGGAGCAGCTGCTCTCCCCGCTGGTCGTGCACACCACCGACGCCCACCGGGAGCTGGCCGCGCTCGCTCCCGGTGTCCTGACCAGCCACCACGCCCACCACTACCGGGGCTTCGCCACCACGCAGTGGCGGCTGTTCGAGAAGACGCGCGAGCTGAAGCCGCTGCTCTACACGTTCCGCGTGCTGCTCACCGGTGTCCATCTGATGCGCAGCGGCGAGGTGCAGGCCCATCTGCCCACGCTGCTGGAGCAGGTGGACGCGCCCGCGTACCTGCCGGACCTCGTCCGGGCCAAGGCCGAGCGGGAGCACGGCGCCGCGGACGTGGACCACGCGCGCGTGCGGGCCGATGTGGAGCGGCTGCACACGGTGCTGGACGAGGCGCAGGCCGCCTCAGCGCTGCCGGACGCCCCGGTCGTGTACGACGCCCTGCACGACTTCGTCGTACGGGTACGGCTCGCGGGGCTCCCGCAGGGCTGAGGCACGGCGGGTCCGTACGAGAAAGTCCTCCACGCGGGCCCGGTCCGGCTCGGGCGGGAGCGGGGAACGGGCGGCCGCCTCGTCCGTTTCCGCCGCCAGCCGGGTCATCCACGACTCGACCTCGGGCCACGGAACCTCGCCGCGCTTGACGGTGAGGAGCCGCTCGCGGGCCTCGCCCACGTCGATCGTGAGCTCGCCCGTGCGCAGCAGGTCGCGGCAGCTCGTCAGCAGGCGCAGCAGGTGCATGGCGTGCTTCCAGCGCGGGGCGCCGTGGGTGCGCACGTCGGCGTCGAGCTTCTTGCGCTGGGCGAGGGCGTAGCGTGCGAACGTGTCGTGGACCTGGCGGGAGAGGAAGGCGTCGCGCAGGGAGAGCAGCTCACGGCCCGTGTCGTCGATGTGCTCCACGAGCGGGGAGTGGAGGCACTCCAGGATGTTCGGGTTGGCGCGCAGCGCGAGCGCGCAGAAGCGCTCCAGCTCCCAGCTGAACTGCTCCTCCGCCGGGCCCTCCACATGCGTCGGCGGCTTCTCGAACCGCCAGTACAGGGCGGTCGGGGCCAGGAAGACGCCCCTGCGGTCGGTGTCGCTGCCGTCCGTGGCCAGGCCGAAGGCGCGCGAACCCATGACGCAGGCGTAGATCGTGTGGTCGCGGACCAGGGCCTCGGGCTGCATGACCGCGAGCGTACGCGGCGGATCACGTGAGGCGGATCGAGTTCCCCGTCACGGTGATCTTCTTCCCGGGCAGCGCCCGCGTCGCCGGGCCGGCCGTCACCGAGCCGTCCTCGATGCTGAACCTGCTGCCGTGGCAGGCGCAGTCGATCGTCCCGTCGGAGACGGTGGAGACCGTGCAGTTCTGGTGGGTGCAGATCGCCGAGAAGGCCTTGAAGTCGCCCTTTCCGGGCTGGGTGACCACGACCTTCCGCTCGCCGAAGACCTTGCCGCCGCCGACCGGGATGTCCTCCGTTCTCGCCAGTTCTCCGTCCTCGTCCTGGTCACCGCCCCCGCCGCAGCCCGTGAGCAGCACCGCCGCGCCCGTCACGAGGACGGTGCGCCGCGTCGATCCCATCGTCATGTCGTCACCCCGAACGTACGAAGGAGCCAGAGGGAGGGCGGAGCAGCAGCATCCTGGCACCGACGACCCCGAAACAGAAGCAATTCGGGAGGAAACGCCACAGATGATTCGGTTCGTACGGACCCGTCTCGGCAGGCGGGCGCCGGTCACCGGTGCGTGCGGGGCTGACTACGCTGGTGCGACGAGTCGTGTACGTACATCAGCAAGGAGCACAGACGTGGCGGTACGAGCGGTCCGGGGCGCCGTCCAACTCGAGCGGGACGAGGCCGGGCACATGGACGAGCAGGTCGGCGCCCTGCTCACCGCCATCCTGGAGCGGAACGGGCTCACCGCGGACGACCTGATCAGCATCTGGTTCACGGCCACCCCCGATCTGCACAGCGACTTCCCGGCGGCCGCCGCCCGCGAGCTCGGCATCGTCGACGTACCGCTGATCTGCGCCCAGGAACTCGACATCCAGGGTGCGATGCCCCGCGTCGTCCGGGTCCTCGCGCACGTCGAGTCGGACCGGCCCCGCAGCGGGATCGCGCACGTCTACCTCGGCGCCGCCGCCGCCCTCCGTAAGGACATCGCCCAGTGAGGACCGCACTCGTCATCGGAACCGGGCTGATCGGCACCTCGGCGGCCCTCGCGCTCGCCCAGCGCGGCGTCCAGGTCCACCTCGCCGACCGCGACCCGGACCAGGCCCGTACGGCGGCCTCGCTCGGCGCCGGTGTCGACGACGCGCCCGACGGGCCGGTGGACCTCGCCGTCGTGGCCGCCCCGCCCGCGTACGTGGCCCCCGCCCTCGCCGACGCGATGCGGCGCGGCCTGGCCCGCGGCTACCTCGACGTGGCCTCCGTCAAGGGCGGCCCGCGCCGCGAACTGGAGGGGCTCGGCCTCGACCTCACCCGGTACATCGGCACCCACCCCATGGCGGGCCGCGAGAAGTCGGGTCCCCTGGCGGCCAGCGGGGACCTCTTCGAGGGGCGCCCCTGGGTGCTCACGCCCACCCGGGACACCGACACCGACGTCCTGAACCTCGCCCTCGAGCTGGTGTCGCACTGCCGTGCCGTACCGGTCGTGATGGAGGCCGACGCCCACGACCGCGCGGTCGCCCTGGTGTCCCACATGCCGCACCTGGTGTCGAGCATGGTCGCGGCCCGCCTGGAGAACGCCGAGGAGGCGGCCGTACGGCTGTGCGGCGGAGGCATCCGCGACGTGACCCGGATCGCGGGCTCCGACCCGCGGATGTGGATCGACATCCTGTCCGCCAACCCGGGGCCCGTGGCCGATCTGCTCCTGGAGGTGGCGGCCGACCTGGAGGGCACGGTCCAGGCGCTGCGCGCCCTGCAGTCCGCCGACGAGGACAAGCGCCGTGAGGGCGCCACCGGCATCGAGAACGTCCTGCGCCGCGGAAACGCCGGCCAGGTCCGTGTCCCCGGCAAGCACGGCAGCCCCCCGCGCGCGTACGAGTCCGTGGTCGTCCTCATCGACGACCAGCCGGGCCAGCTGGCCCGTATCTTCGCCGACGCGGGGCTCGCCGGCGTCAACGTCGAGGACGTCCGCATAGAGCACGCGACCGGCCGGCAGGCCGGCCTGGTGCAGCTGATGGTCGAGCCGAAAGCGGCGCCGACGCTGACCGCGGCCCTGCGGGAGCGGGGCTGGGCGATCCGCCAGTGACGCCGGCCGGGCGCCGCCCCTCCCGCCGGGGAGGGGGCGCGGGGTTAGTCATACGGGCGTCGGGGAGCAAGTAACCTTGTGCGGGGCGCGCTCGCGTCCCGCACACTCCCGTCATCCCGCACCAGGAAGGTCTCCACACCGTGGAAAACGGCGCCGCCCGGACCGCCCCGGCAGTCATTGTCGCCATCGACGGCCCCTCCGGCACGGGCAAGTCGAGCACCTCCAAGGCCGTGGCCGCGCAGCTCGGACTGAGCTACCTGGACACCGGCGCCCAGTACCGGGCGATCACCTGGTGGATGGTGACGAACGGGATCGACACCGACGACCCCTCGGCGATCGCCGCCGCGGCCGGGAAGCCGGACATCGTCTCGGGCACCGACCCGTCCTCGCCGACCATCACCGTGGACGGCACCGACGTGGCCGGCCCGATCCGCACCCAGGAGGTCACCTCCAAGGTCAGCGCGGTCAGCGCGGTGCCCGAGGTGCGGGCCCGGATCACCGAGCTGCAGCGCACCATCGCCGCCGGCGCGGTGACCGGCATCGTCGTCGAGGGCCGGGACATCGGCACCACCGTGCTGCCGGACGCCGACCTGAAGATCTTCCTCACGGCCTCCCCGGAGGCCCGCGCCGCCCGCCGCAGCGGCGAGCTGAAGGGCGCCGACGTCCAGGCCACCCGCGAGGCGCTGCTCAAGCGCGACGCGGCCGACTCCAGCCGCAAGACCTCCCCGCTGGCCAAGGCGGACGACGCCGTGGAGGTGGACACCTCCGACCTCACGCTGCAGCAGGTCATCGAGTGCGTGGTCACCCTCGTCGAGGAGAAGCGGGCCGCCAAGTGACCGAGGCGCCTTCGGTACGGGGTGCAGAGGTCGGCCGCCGCATCGGCGTCGGTCTGATGTACGGGCTGTGGAAGCCGCGCGTGCTGGGCACCTGGAAGGTCCCCGCGGCCGGTCCGGTGATCCTCGCCGTCAACCACACCCACAACATCGACGGCCCGATGGTCATGGGCGTCGCACCGCGGCCCACGCACTTCCTGATCAAGAAAGAGGCGTTCGCCGGGCCGCTCGACCCCTTTCTGACCGGTATCGGCCAGCTGAAGGTGGACCGCACGGCCACCGACCGGACCGCCATCAGCCGGGCCCTCGCCGTCCTGGAGCACGGCGGCGTCCTCGGTATCTTTCCCGAGGGCACCCGCGGTGAGGGCGACTTCGCCTCCCTGCGTGCCGGGCTCGCCTACTTCGCCGTCCGCAGCGGCGCCCCGGTCGTCCCGGTCGCCGTACTGGGAAGCTCCGAGCGGAGCGGACGGTTGATACGGGCGCTGCCCCCGCTGCGCAGCCGCGTCGACGTCGTCTTCGGCGAGCCCTTCGAGGCGGGCGACGGCACGGGACGGCGCACGCGCAGCGCGCTGGACGAGGCGACCGCGCGCATCCAGAAGCAGCTCGCCGCCCACCTGGAAAACGCCAGGCGCCTCACCGGGCGCCAGGGGACACTTGAGTAGTGGATCTCCCGCCCTCGGGCGGTCCACCGATCACCACGACGAACGAGGTACCACTTCATGAACGACCACATCCCCTCCGACGGCTCGGAGACCGAGCACGGGGCACTTGGCGACGCCGAGTTCGCGGAGTTCATGGAGCTCGCCGCGGAAGAGGGCTTCGACCTGGAGGACGTCGAGGGCGCCATCGAGGCGGCCGGGCACGGCCCGCTCCCGGTGCTCGCCGTCGTCGGCCGCCCGAATGTCGGCAAGTCGACCCTGGTCAACCGCATCATCGGCCGCCGCGAGGCCGTCGTCGAGGACAAGCCGGGCGTCACCCGCGACCGCGTCACCTATGAGGCCGAGTGGGCGGGCCGCCGCTTCAAGGTCGTCGACACCGGCGGCTGGGAGCAGGACGTCCTCGGTATCGACGCCTCCGTGGCCGCGCAGGCCGAGTACGCGATCGACGCGGCCGACGCGGTCGTGTTCGTCGTCGACGCCAAGGTCGGCGCCACCGACACCGACGAGGCCGTCGTCCGGCTGCTGCGCAAGGCGGGCAAGCCGGTCGTGCTCTGCGCCAACAAGGTCGACGGCCCGAGCGGCGAGGCCGACGCGTCGTACCTGTGGAGCCTGGGCCTCGGCGAGCCGCACCCGGTCTCCGCGCTGCACGGCCGCGGCACCGGCGACATGCTGGACGCCGTGCTGGAGGCGCTGCCCGAGGCGCCCGAGCAGACCTTCGGCACCGCCGGCGTCGGCGGCCCGCGCCGTATCGCGCTCATCGGCCGCCCGAACGTGGGCAAGTCCTCGCTGCTGAACAAGGTGGCGGGCGAGGAGCGCGTCGTCGTCAACGAGCTCGCGGGCACCACCCGCGACCCGGTCGACGAGCTGATCGAGCTCGGCGGTGTCACCTGGAAGTTCGTCGACACGGCGGGCATCCGCAAGCGGGTCCACCTCCAGCAGGGCGCCGACTACTACGCCTCGCTGCGCACGGCCGCCGCCGTGGAGAAGGCGGAGGTCGCGGTCATCCTGCTCGACGCCTCCGAGAACATCTCCGTGCAGGACCAGCGCATCGTGACGATGGCCGTGGAGGCGGGCCGGGCGATCGTCCTCGCCTTCAACAAGTGGGACACCCTCGACGAGGAGCGCCGCTACTACCTGGAGCGCGAGATCGAGACGGAGCTCGGCCAGGTGGCGTGGGCGCCGCGGGTCAATGTCTCGGCGCGCACCGGACGCCACATGGAGAAGCTCGTCCCGGCGATCGAGACGGCGCTGGCTGGCTGGGAGACCCGGGTTCCGACGGGCCGGCTGAACGCCTTCCTGGGCGAGCTGGTCTCCGCCCACCCGCACCCGATCCGGGGCGGCAAGCAGCCGCGCATCCTGTTCGGCACACAGGCGGGCACCAAGCCGCCGCGGTTCGTGCTGTTCGCGTCCGGCTTCATCGAGGCGGGCTACCGGCGGTTCGTCGAGCGGCGGCTGCGCGAGGAGTTCGGCTTCGAGGGGACGCCGATCCACATCTCGGTGCGGGTGCGCGAGAAGCGCGGCAAGAAGAAGTAGCGGGCCGGGCGGCCCGTACACGCGAGGGCGGCTCCCCGGATCTCCCGGGGAGCCGCCCTCGTCGCTGCGGACCGTCGTGGGCCTTCAGGGCCGGCCCCGTCGGCTCTCGTGGTCAGTGCCCTCGGCGGGGGCCCGGTGGCAGCGCGGCGGCGGGGAAGTGGTGCGTACCGGTGTGACCGGTGGGCATCCGGCCCACGGGCTGCCAGACGGATGTCGCCTGGGAGGTGGGGCCGGGCTGCGCCTCGCGCCGGGTGCCGTGCTGGGTGGCGAGGCGCCCGGTCGCGTACGCGGCGGTGCCGTGGCGGCCGTCGTACGAGCCCGTGGAGCCGGCGGAGCCGGTGGAATACGCGCCTGTGGAGTACGCCCCCGTGGAGTACGACCCATAGGTGCCGCCGAGGTACGGAGCGATGCCGAAGGCCGTGAAGCCCAGCTCCTCCTCGCCGTGGCGGTCGCCGGGCAGGGCCCGGAAGGACCTGACCCACTCCGCGTAGAGCGCGTCGTAGATCGGTGTGGCCGAAGGGGGGCCCGAGGGGTCCTGAGCCGGCCGCATGGACGGAATCGGCTGGTAGGACTGGCGGCGGGGGACATCGTATGCGTGCACGTAGGACCAAACGACCCCGCCGCACAAGGGATGCGGGGCCGGCGCGCGGCCGGTCGGATCACCGCCCGTACGGCCCAGCGCCGGTCCGGCGGTGCGGCCGGACCCGGCCCGGCGGAGTACCGGCCCGGCGGAGCACCGGTCCGGGGCAGCCACCGGTCCGGCGGCGGGGTGGCCGGGCCCGACGTGGCTCACAGGACCCGGCGGATCGCTCAGGTTCCGGCGAGCGGCAGGGTCGAGGCCACCAGCTTGCCGTTCGCGGCGGCCTTGTCGAGGGCCTCGCGCAGCAGGTCCTCGCGGGGCTGGCGGCCGATGGAGCCGACCGGTGCGGCGAACAGCAGCACCTGCTGGTGTTTCGCGGCGGCCGCCCGCCAGCTGTCCGCGGCCTGGAGCGGCTGGTGCGCCTGCCACCAGGCGACCGGCTGGCCGTCGGCGGTACCCGGCTGGAGGATGGCGTGCAGCTGGCCCATGGCGAGCAGCACCGACCAGCCGTGCAGCACCGGCGGGACGGTGTCGATCCCGCTCAGCGGAACGAAGCCCTGCTCGGTCAGCAGCGGCAGGAAGTCGTCGCCGTCGCCCGGGGTGCCGGGGCGGGCGATGGGGGCGGTGGGTTCGACCACGAGCGCCGGGTACAACTCGCCGCCGATCAGCACCAGTCCGCTGGTGACGCCGAGCACGGCCTGCTCGGGCGCCGCCTTGGCGGGTCCGCCGTCGGCCGTGATGGACCGGACGGCGCCCTGCAACTGCTCCTCGGTGACCTGGACGACCTGGGAGGGCAGGCAGGTGGCGTGGGCGAAGGCGAGGACGGCGGTCTCGTCGCCGATGAACAGCACGGTGCTGGTGCGCTCCTGTTCGGAGTCGCCCGGGGTGCGGCAGGACGTGCAGTCGTAACTGCCCGGGGCGTTCTCTCCGGCGAGCAGCCGGTCGGCTTCCTCGTCGCCGATCTCGGCACGTACCTCGTCGCTGACGTCGAGCATGCGCGGCACGGGGGGCTCCTCGGGATGTGGTGCGTGGCGAAAGCCGGGTGGCTCCCGGCCCATGAGCGCGGGGGGTCCCCGGCTCATGCAGAAGACAACGGGCGATCTGTGGCCGGAGTCACGCCCGAGGGCGAACGGAATCGAACCATCGGGAGCACACGGTGAGGCCCGGGGCGGAATTCATCACTCCATGCCAACTCCGTGCATTCCCAACGAAGTTGCTCGGGTGAGGTGAGTCACAGATCGCCGGTCTCGATGGCCGACAAATCCGGAAATCGGGCAATGAAGTGGGTGGCCGAAAAAGGACGATACCTTCGGTAACGGTGAACTGGCCTGTGGGGACAGCGCGCCGGTTGATACAGGGCCCGGGGCTCCCTAGATTCCTCGGCCGTGTGCAACGAGCACCGCTCGGGAACGTCCGCCGGCCGCACCAGGCCAGCCAGCACCACCACCGTCGGCGGACGGGGCGGAGCGCACCGACCGCGTCCCGTACGACGTGCGTCGCGCGCCGCCTTGGGGGACCCCGGGTCCTTTGAGAGGGATTTACATGTCCGCATGTGCCGACAGCACCCACGGCAGCATCCGTAAGACGCGCACGACGGCGGTCCTCGCCGGAGCGGCCCTGCTGGCTCCCCTCGGGATCCTGGCCGGGAACGGCAGTGCCGCGGCGGCCGACGGTGGAGTGTGGGACCGCATCGCCCAGTGCGAGAGCGGCGGGGACTGGCACATCAACACTGGCAACGGGTACTACGGCGGGTTGCAGTTCGCCGCCTCCACCTGGAGCGGATTCGGCGGCACGGCCTACGCGCCCACCGCCGACCAGGCCTCCAAGGCGCAGCAGATCGCGATCGCCGCCAAGGTCCAGCGGACCCAGGGCTGGAACGCCTGGCCGGTCTGCTCGGCACGCGCCGGGGCCTACGGGAGCGCGCCAGCCGCGCCGGACGCGGGACCGGTGACCACGAAGCAGGCTCCCGTGAAGCAGTCGTCGAAGCTTCCCGCCCGCGCGCCGGGCCACACGGACCGTGACACCTCCCGCGGCGACTACACCGTCCGCGGCGGTGACACGCTGAGCGGCATCGCGGCCCGGCACGGAACCACCTGGCAGCAGATCTACGCCGCCAACGAGGCCGCCATCGGCGCCGACCCCCACATGATCGTGCCCGGTCAGCGGCTCGACCTCTGAGCCGCCCCCGGTCCCGGGCACGGGGTTCCGCCCGGCGGGCCGACCGGGCGGAACCCTCGTGAACGCCGGCGATCCCTGCGGGCCGTCGGATCAGCACAGTTCGACCGCCTCGCCGGCGAACACCAAGGAGCCGCGGTGCATTCGGGCGCCGCGGCTCCGCGCTGTTCCCGGTGAGTCGTGCCACGGACCGTGACCGCCGCGCGGAAGGCGTGGCGGGTGCGGGCCGCTGACCAGCAACCACGATCAGGGCGCGCGAATGGTTCCCGAAATGGGCTACCGATCGCGCAACTGTTCTGGAACAAAGTGGTGATGGAGCCCAACCGGGGGCGGCTGTCCCGGGTCTCACCGAACGGCAGGTGGACGAGAACTGGACGCAGGGGGAACAGGGGGTTCGGGGGACCTATGCAGATTTCTTTCCTCATACACAACGCGTACGGCATCGGGGGGACGATCCGGACCACGTACAACCTGGCCAACACGCTCGCCGAGCAGCACGACGTCGAGATCGTCTCCGTCTTCCGCCACCGCGAGAAGCCGGTCTTCGCACCCGATCCACGGGTCCGTATGCGGGACCTCGTCGACATCCGCGCGGGCGGGGCCGACGCCGGTGACCCGGAACTCGACCGCCCGGCCCGTGTGTTCCCGCGCGCGGACGGCCGGTACAAGCAGTACAGCGCTCTCAGCGACCGGCGCATCGCCGAGCACCTCGCCACGGTCGACGCCGACGTCGTGGTGGGCACCCGGCCCGGTCTGAACGTGCACATCGCCCGCCAGACCCGCCGGGGACCGATCCGGGTGGGACAGGAGCACCTCACGCTCGACAACCACTCCGCGCGTCTGCGGGCCACGCTGCGCGACGCGTACCCGCGCCTCGACGCGCTGACCACGACCACGGAGGCGGACGCCCGCTCGTACCGGAACACGATGCGGCTGCCCGGCGTCCAGGTGCGGGCCGTGCCCAATCCGGTGCCCGCGCCGGCGATCGAGCCGGCGGACGGTTCCGGCCAGTGGGTGGTCGCGGCCGGGCGGCTGGCCCCCGTCAAACGGTACGACCTGCTCGTCCGCGCCTTCGACAAGGTCCGCGAGCAGCGCCCCGACTGGCGTCTGAGGATCTACGGCGGCGGTGGCCAGAAGGGCAAACTCCGGGCGCTGATAGACGAGTTAGGCCTGTACAACCACGTCTATCTCATGGGTCCCGCCCATCCCATCGAGCCGGAATGGGTCAAGGGCTCCATCGCCGCCGTCACCTCCAGCATGGAGTCCTTCGGCATGACGATCGTCGAGGCCATGCGCTGCGGACTGCCCGTGGTCTCCACGGACTGCCCGCACGGCCCCGGCGAGATCATCGACGACGGCGTCGACGGCCGTCTCGTCCAGGTGAACAATGCCGACGCCGTCGCCGGCGGACTGCTCGAACTGATCGACAACGGCGCCCTGCGGCAGCAGATGGCGCACGCTGCCCTCAAGAACTCCGGGCGCTTCGACCCGTCCCGCATCGCCGAGCACTACGAGTCGCTCTTCGCCGCACTGGTCGCACGCGGCGGCGGCACGTTCGGGGGCCGGCTGCGCGGTTCACTGCACCGCACCCGGGGCGCCCTGCTCGAAGGCGCCTACACCGTCCGGGACGCCGGACGCAGGGCCCTCAGGAAGGGAGGCACCGCATGAGCGCGCCGGCTCCGCGCGCCGACTGCGTCGCCGACCCCGAGGGCGGCCTCACCTTCGCCGTCACCGCTCCCGGCGGGCCCGGTCCCGCCCACCTGGTGCTGCGGCTGCGGGGCGGCGAGCAGGAGACCCGCCTGCCGCTCACCCCGGCGGGCACCGGCCGGCTGAGGTGCGCGCTGCCCGGCGACGCCGAACTCCCCGAGGGCCGCTGGGACGTCTACGTCCAGACGGCCGACGGCGCGCCGCGGCGCCTGCTGCCCGGCCTGAACGACCTGCGCCGGCTGGTCGACCGGGTCCCCGGCGGTGCCGGCGGCCGGGTCGCCGTCCGCATCCCGTACGCGACCAAGTACGGCAACCTCAGCGTTCGCAGCTGGCTGCGTGCCCCGCACGCCGAGGCCGGTGACCTCCATGTCGGCGGTGACGGCCTGGGGGTGAGCGGCCGGGTGTACGGCACGTCGCTCACCGAGGACGCGTACGTCGAGGCGGTGGACCGGGAGGGTGCGGCATCCGTGGCGCGTGCCGGGCTGAGCGCCGACGGGGACGCGTTCCACTGCACCGTGGCGTACGGAGCGCCGGCGCCCGGTGTCCTGGACCTGTGGCTGCGGCCGGTGGGCGAGGCGGGACCGCGGGTGCGGATCGCGCGGCTGCTGGACGACGTCGCCGACAAGAAACTCGTCTTCGTCTACCCCGGGGTGGCCCTGAAGACGGACCACGGCCCGGTGGTGGCCGTGCCGTACTACACGACCGACAACGACCTCTCGGTGGCGGTCACCAAGGCGGACTGACGGAGGGCGGCGCCCCCGGACGGCGCCCCGGACGGCCGCCGTCCCGGGGCGCCGGACAGACTTCTCAGAACGGCTCGCGACCGTCCGTCGGCCGTTCCTGGCCGATGTGGATCTGCGGGCTCCCCTCCTGGCCGGAGCGGGTCTGCGGCGGTGTGATCGCGGCGAACGCGGGATGGTGCAGGTCGAACGCCGGGGACTCGGAGCGGACCCGGGGCAGCGTGACGAAGTTGTGCCGCGGCGGCGGGCACGAGGTCGCCCACTCCAGCGACCGCCCGAAGCCCCAGGGGTCGTCCACGCCGACCTTCTTCCCGTACTTGGCGGTCCTCCAGACGTTGTGGAGGAACGGCAGGGTCGACAGGCCCAGCAGGAACGCGCCGATCGTCGAGAGCATGTTGAGCGCCGTGAAACCGTCGGCGGCCAGGTAGTCCGCGTACCGCCGGGGCATGCCCTCCGCGCCCAGCCAGTGCTGCACCAGGAACGTGGTGTGGAAGCCGACGAAGAGCGTCCAGAAGTGCATCTTGCCGAGCCGCTCGTCGAGCATCTTGCCGGTGAACTTCGGCCACCAGAAGTAGAACCCGGCGAAGGTCGCGAAGACGACCGTGCCGAAGACGACGTAGTGGAAGTGCGCCACGACGAAGTAGGTGTCCGTGACGTGGAAGTCCAGCGGCGGCGAGGCCAGGATCACCCCGGTCAGCCCGCCGAACAGGAACGTCACCAGGAATCCGGTCGCCCACAGCATCGGCGTCTCGAAGGACAGCGACCCCCTGAGCATGGTGCCGGTCCAGTTGAAGAACTTCACGCCCGTCGGGATGGCGATCAGGAACGTCATGAAGGAGAAGAACGGCAGCAGTACCGCGCCCGTGGCGAACATGTGGTGGGCCCACACCACCATCGAGAGCCCGGTGATCGCCATGGTCGCGCCGACCAGCGTCAGATAACCGAAGATCGGTTTCCGGCTGAACACCGGGATGATCTCCGTGACGATCCCGAAGAACGGCAGCGCGATGATGTACACCTCGGGATGGCCGAAGAACCAGAACAGGTGCTGCCACAGCAGCGCCCCGCCGTTCTCCGGCGCGAACACCACCGCGCCGAACCGCCGGTCCGCCTCCAGCACCAGCAGCGCGGCCGCCAGCACCGGGAACGCCATCAGGATCAGGATCGACGTGAACAGCGTGTTCCAGACGAAGATCGGCATCCGGAACATCGTCATGCCCGGGGCGCGCATGCCGATGATGGTGGTGATGAAGTTGACCGCGCCGAGGATCGTGCCGAACCCGGAGAGCGCGAGCCCCATGATCCACAGATCGGGTCCGATGCCCGGTGACCGCTCGGGACCACTGAGCGGGGTGTAGGCGGTCCAGCCGAAGTCGGCGGCCCCCGACGGGGTCAGCAGCGAGCCGAGCACGATCAGGCCGCCGAAGAGGAAGAACCAGTACGACAGCATGTTCAGCCGGGGGAAGGCGACATCGGGCGCGCCTATCTGCAGCGGCATGATCTCGTTGGCGAACCCGGCGAACGTGGGCGTCGCGAAGAGCAGCAGCATCACCGTGCCGTGCACGGTGAACAGCTGGTTGTACTGCTCGCTGCTCATCAGCTGCAGGCCGGGACGGCCGAGCTCCGCCCGCATCAGCAGCGCCATCACACCGGCGACCAGGAAGAAGGCGAACGAGGTGATGAGGTAGAGATGCCCGATCTTCTTGTGGTCCGTCGTCGTCAGCCAGTCGACCACCACTCGCCCCGGCCGCCTCGCCGCCACGGGTGGCGCCGTCGCCTGCGCGGTGTCCGTGCCCATCGCTCGCCCCTTCGCTGTCGCGTCCCGGGCCTGCTGGAAGCTCCCGCCATGATGCGCGCACCGTCCGGCGCTCCGACAGGGGGCGTACGAAGGCAGTGTGCGGGAGCCGTGTCTTTGCTGTGCGGTTCCGCTTCCGCGACGGCCGGCAATCGACAGGGGAAAACAGCGGTCCGTTCGACGGTTCCGCCTTTTTCACGCGGTTATTCGGGAACGGCCGTGGACCGGTCGCCAATTACGGACGGCGAGACAGGGGACTTGTACCCGACCGCCCGTACGTGTGAACCGGTTGGGTCGAAACGGGTGTCGCGATTCTGTGACACAAGTGTGATCGCCGGACGACAGTGACCCTTCGTGGCGGTACCGGGCTTCCCCGCTCGCGGGCCGCGGCCTACCGTGGCGTCATGGCACCCATTCCCACCCCGCCCCCAGAGCCCCAGGACAGCCCGGACGCCTATGTGGGCCTCGACGAGCGGAGCGCCGAGCGCCGTGCCCGCGAGCGCGGCTGGTCCACCGTCAGGTCGCTGCCGCCGGGCGCGATCATCACCATGGAGTACCGCGTGGGCCGGCTCAACTTCGAGGTGCGGGACGGCCGGGTGACGCGCTGCTGGAAGGGCTGAGCGACCGTCACGACGGCGACGGCGAAGGCCCGGCTCCTCGGGGGAGCCGGGCCTTCGCCGTCGTGCGCGGGGGGCGGGGTGGTGCGTACCGGACCCCCGTTGTCTCGTGTCAGGCCAGCGGGCGGGCCGAAGTCGTCGTGCTGCGCGGCACTCTGTCCGAGTGCGGCGGACGGCGGCTGCCGCCCGGAGTGACCGGCGACCGCTCCGAACGCGGTGTGTGCGGTCCCGGCGCGAGATGCGGCGGCCGGGTGGACCGTGCCGCGACGGACGGGTCGCGGGCCGTGGCCGGCTCCTGTGCGGGACCCCGCCGTGTGGCCGCGGGCCCGGGTACGGGTGCGGGCGCGGCCACGGGCGGGGCGGCCGGGGCGGCCGGAGCGGCCGCCGTACGGCGGGACCGGACGCGCAGACGGTCGCGCAGCGAGAAGATCCAGGCCTCGGCGCGGGCGATCAGCGGCTCGAACCAGGGCAGCGCGAGCAGGATCAGCAGACCGGCGACCCAGCCCAGCATGACGTCGCTCAGCCAGTGCGTGCCGAGGTAGACCGTGGTGAGGCCCACGCCGAGCGAGATCACGGCGGAGAGGGTGGACAGCCAGCGCCGTGCCCTCGGCGTGGACGCCAGATAGGCGAGGATGCCCCAGGTCACCACGGCGTTCGCGGTGTGGCCCGAAGGAAATATGTCGCCGCCCAGCCACATCTCGTTGGAGCCGATCTCGGTCGCGTAGTGCGGTCCGAGGCGGCCCATGCCGAGCTTGGCGGCGCCGACCGTGAGGTTCAGCAGCAGCAGGGACACACCGAGCGCGAGCATCGGGCGCAGGGTGTGCTGCCGCCACGAGCGCCAGCCCAGCCAGGCCGCCACCATCACGGCGGTGGGCCCGCGCTGGCCCAGGACCACGTAGTAGTCGAGGAACGCGTGCACCTCCGGCCACTGCTGGTACGGCCGGAAGAACATCAGCTGCCAGTCGAGCCGGACCAGCCACGAGGTGATGAGCACGGCCCACACGATGGCCGCGTAGAAGGCCAGGGTGGCGGAGAAGAGCACGACCCGGTGCCGGCTCATCACCGGCACGTCGATGTGGGCCGGCCGTTCCGGCTCGCGGTCCAACCGGGAGAAGACCCGCTCCAGACGAGTCAGCGATCGTTCGGTACGCACGTCAATCGACGTTACAGGGAGTGAGCTCCGATCCGGTCCGATTCACTCGGTTTGTGATGACGATGTGATGTGGGAAACCTCTCAGGTCGTGGTTTATTTTCATGGAATCCCTAATCAACCAGGGGTTGCGCCTGCAATTCCACTGTGTATTCGGCACTCTGGTTTCGGTGTGCTTTTCAATTCGTTCACCGAATGCTGGCGTTGATTTACCCGGGCGCTCACGGAGCGCGCACGGCCCGGCCGGGCACGACCGGGGCGTCACGGCGGGCCGGAGCCGTTCAGCCAGAACGCTCCGTAGAGCGCCGACCCCGCCGCGACCGCCGCGACGAGCGCCGCCGACCGGCCGGTCCGCAGCCGGGCCAGGGCCACGGCGAGGGGCAGGAGGAGGGGGAAGGCGGGCATCAGCAGGCGCGGCTTCGAGCCGAAGTAGCCCGAGGCGCACAGGGCGAGCACCACGACCACTCCCGTATAGACGAGCAGCGGCAGCGGCTGCCCCTGCCGGACGCCCGCGACGTACAGACAGACGACCAGTACGACGCCGGCGACGAGACCCACGCCGGCGAGCGCCGACGGGAACGACGTGAACTGCCCGGCGACGAACCGCGCGAAGGCGCGCCCGCCGTCGAAGCCGTTGCCCCAGCCCGCCTGGACGTCGAGATAGCCCAGCGGACCTCCGCCGCTGCGGTGCCCGACCCACAGCGCGTATCCGGCGGCCCCCAGAGGCGCGAGGAGCATGCCGAGGGCGCGCCGTACGACGGAAGTGCCGTGCGGCGCTCCCGTGCTTCCGTCCCACACGAACGGAGGAGGCCGGTTCCCGTCCCCCGCGAGCGCGCGGCGCTCCCGTACGTACGAGGCGATGGCCGCCGCCCACACCGCCGCGGCCACCGCGGCGCCCACCGGACGGGTCAGCCCGGCGAGCGCGGACAGCGCGCCCGCGGTGATCCAGCGGCCGGTCAGCACCGCGTACAGCGCCCACGCCGCCAGCGCTGTGAACAGCGACTCGGTGTACGCCATCGACTGCACGATCCCGACCGGCAGGACGGCCCACAGCAGCACCGCGCAGATCCCGGCCCGGCGCCCGTACAGGTGGTCGGCGACGGCGAAGATCCCCCAGGCGGCGGCGAGGGAGGCGAGCGAGGAGACGAGCAGGCCCGCGTCCGCGTACGACAGCGGGGTCACCGCCGACACGGCCCGCTCCAGCCAGGGCAGCAGCGGGAAGAAGGCCAGATTCGAGTGCACGTCCCCGTTGGGGAGGCGGACCTCGTAGCCGTAGCCGAGATCGGCGACGCGCACGTACCAGAGTGAGTCCCAGCGGGCCGTCAGCAGTGTGTGCGCGCTCTTGTCACGCGCCGCGCTCCACACGGCGAGGACCACCAGGCCCAGGGCGCGCACCGCGGCGTACCCGAGGAGCGCGGGAACGGCCCCGCGCAACGGGGGCGGAGCCGGGCGCGTGTCGAAAACGGTCATGCGCTCGATTATCCGGGCGGTCCGGAACCGGGCGGCCGGGCGAGGGCGTCGACGGCCGTGACCGGCGGGCGGGCGGAAGTGGCGCACCCCACACGTCGTAGGAATGTCCCATGAGAGGCCCGCCACGCGACCCTGGCGGGAACTCGCGTACGCTGACGGACCACTCGCCTTCGTGGCGCGGGTCCGGAAACCGCCGCCGACCGGGCCGTGGCCGCCGGGGAGTCCCCACCCCGCGCATCCCGCCGAGCGCGAGGGAACATCTGGGAGGTACGTACATGTCCGGGACGAGCACGGCCGCCGCGCGGTGCCGTCGGGAGGCCGGGCCCGGTGCCGACCGCTGGGTCGTGCTCGTCGTCCTCTGCGCCAGTCTGCTGCTCGTCGCCCTCGACGCGACCGTCCTGCACGTGGCGGTGCCCGCCGTCACCGAGGACCTCGGGCCCAGCGCCATCGAGCTGCTCTGGATCGTCGACGCCTATCCGCTGGTCTGTGCCGCGCTGCTGATCCTCTTCGGCACGCTGGGCGACCGGGTCGGCCGCAGACGGGTCCTCCTGCTCGGTTACGGCCTGTTCGGCGTCGCCTCCGCGCTCGCGGCCCTGGCGAGCGAGCCGCAGGTGCTGATCGCGGCCCGCGCGCTGCTCGGCGTGGGCGGCGCCATGATCATGCCCGCGACGCTGTCGATCCTGCGGCAGGTGTTCCCCGACCGGCGGGAGCGCGCGCTCGCGATCGGCGTCTGGAGCGCGGTGGCCGCGGTCGGCGCGGCCGTCGGGCCGCTGCTCGGCGGCTTCCTGCTGGAGCACTTCTGGTGGGGCTCGGTCTTCCTGGTCAACATCCCGCTGATGCTGGTGAGTCTGCCGGTCGGGCGGTGGCTGCTGCCCGAGTCGACCGGCGACCGCGACGGGCCGTGGGACGTGGTCGGCGCGCTGCTGGCCGCCGCCGGTCTGTTCGGCATGGTGCTGGGCGTGAAGCGGCTCGGGGGCGGCGCGTCGCTCCTCGACCCCTGGTCGTCGGCGCCGCTGCTCGCGGGCGGCGCGCTGCTGGCCGCCTTCGTCCGGCGGCAGCGGCGGCGTACGCATCCGCTGGTGGACCTGGGGATGTTCGCCCGCCCCGCGTTCGGCACGTCCGTCGGGTGCATCGTGCTGGCGATGCTGGCGCTGGTGGGCCTGGAGCTGATCGCCGCGCAGTACCTCCAGCTCGTCCTCGACCTGTCCCCGCTGCAGACGGGCCTGAGGCTGCTGCCGCTGACGATCGCGGCGATGGCGGCGGGGCTGGTGGGCTCCGGGCTGCTGCAGCGCTTCGGGCCGCGCCGCATGGTGTCGCTGGGCTTCTGCCTGACCGCGGCCGCGGTCGTCCTGCTGACGGCGATGGGCCACCAGGACCGGCCGGTACTGCTGCTCGCCGGTTTCGTGTTCCTCGGGTTCGGCCTGGAGACGACGCTCTTCGGGGCGTACGAGTCGATGCTGAGCGAGGCGCCCCCGGCGCAGGCGGGCGGGGCCGCCGCGATCGGCGAGACCTCCTACCAGCTCGGCGCCGGCATCGGCATCGCGCTGCTGGGCAGCGTGATGAACGCGGCGTACGCGCCGGGGCTGGCGTCGGTGCCGGGTGTGCCCGAGGCGGCCTCGGCGGCGGCCGGGCACTCGCTGGGCGAGGCGTACGAGGTGGCCGGGCGGCTCGGCGGCGCGTCCGGCGACTCGCTGCGGCAGGCCGCCCGCGACTCCTTCGTGCACGGTCTGCACCTCACGCTGCTGGTCAGCGCGGGTCTGCTGCTGCTCGGCGCGGTGATGGCGCTGCGGCTGCCGCGAGGCGTCGAGGGCGCGGTGGCGGAGGGTGCGACGGCGGAGGGCACGGCGGAGGGCGTGGCACCCCGGGCGAGCGCGGCCGGCCCGGCCGCCGCGCCGCCCGTGTCCGGTCCGCCGGCCGAGGTGCCCGCGCCCCGTGAGGCGGCCATGCCCCGTGAGGCGGCGGCCAAGCCGCGTGCCGAGTCCGTCCGCTGAGCCGTGGCGCGGTGGACCCCGGGTGGGTGCCTGCCTGGACGTGCGGGAAACTGCGTCGTAACGTCGGCGTCGACCCGTGACTAGCGCTGCTAGTTTTCAGTGTTCCAGTGTGCCCGGAGTACCGGAGGCTGCCCCATGACCGCGTCCCCGAAGCTGCCGCCCTTCGACCCCGCCGACCCCCTCGGCCTCGACGACCTGCTGGACGCGGAGGACCTCGCGATCCGGGACACCGTCCGCAGCTGGGCGGCGCGCCGGGTGCTGCCCCACGTCGCCGAGTGGTACGAGCGGGGCGAGCTCCCCGAGATCCGTGAACTGGCCCGGGAGCTCGGCGGGATCGGCGTCCTCGGGATGAGCCTGGACGGCTACGGCTGCGCGGGGGCCACCGCCGTGCAGTACGGGCTGGCCTGCCTGGAGCTGGAGGCCGCCGACTCGGGGATCCGCTCGCTGGTCTCCGTGCAGGGCTCCCTCGCCATGTACGCGATCCACCGCTTCGGCAGCGAGGAGCAGAAGCGGGAGTGGCTGCCGCGGATGGCCGCAGGCGAGGTCATCGGCTGCTTCGGGCTGACCGAACCGGACCACGGCTCCGACCCCGCGTCGATGCGCACGTACGCCAAGCGCGACGGCTCGGACTGGGTGCTCACCGGGCGGAAGATGTGGATCACCAACGGGTCCGTCGCCGGAGTGGCCGTGGTGTGGGCGCGCACCGACGAGGGGATCCGCGGCTTCGTCGTGCCGACGGACAGCCCCGGCTTCTCCGCGCCCGAGATCAGGCACAAGTGGTCCCTGCGGGCCTCCGTCACGAGTGAGCTGGTCATGGACGACGTACGGCTGCCCGCCGACGCCGTACTGCCGGCGGTCACCGGGCTGAAGGGCCCGCTCAGCTGTCTGTCCCACGCGCGCTACGGCATCGTGTGGGGAGCGATGGGGGCGGCGCGGGCCTGCTTCGAGGCCGCGGTCGACTACGCGAAGACGCGGGAGCAGTTCGGCAGGCCGATCGGCGGCTTCCAGCTCACCCAGGCCAAGCTCGCCGACATGGCGGTGGAGCTGCACAAGGGGATCCTGCTCGCCCACCATCTGGGGCGCCGGATGGACGCGGGACGGCTCCGTGCCGAACAGGTCAGCTTCGGGAAGCTGAACAACGTGCGCGAGGCGATCGAGATCTGCCGCACGGCCCGTACGGTCCTGGGGGCCAACGGGATCTCCCTCGAATATCCCGTCATGCGGCACGCCACGAACCTGGAGTCCGTGCTCACCTACGAGGGCACCGTCGAGATGCACCAGCTGGTGCTGGGCAAGGCGTTCACCGGGCTCGATGCCTTCCGGTGACACCGGGAGGGGGAGGGAACGGGGGTGAGGAGCGGGCGGGGCGCGGATACCGCCCCGCCTCAGCTCTGGTTGAAGAAACCGTCCGTCCCGCGGCTCGCCGCCTGACCGCTCACGATCTCCGTGTCGGCGGGGGTCAGCAGGAACACGCGGCTGGAGACCCGCTCGATGGAACCGCGCAGACCGAAGATCAGGCCGGCCGCGAAGTCGACGACGCGCTTGGCGTCGCCCGCCTCCATGTTCGTGAGGTTCATGATGACCGGGACCCCGCCGCGGAAGAGCTCGCCGATGTGCCGGGCGTCCCGGAAGCTGTCCGGGGCGACCGTGCCGATCCGGCGGCCCCTCTCCTGGGCCGAATCGGACGCGACCTTCACGCGCGGGTCGGTGACCCAGGCATCGCCGGACTCCTGCTGGCCCTCGGCGTAGTCGTCGTCGTAGTAACGCTCGTCATCGTTGTCGTCGACGAGGCCAAGCCAGGCACTCGCCTTGCGCACCGATCCCATGGACGCCTCCTCTCACAGCGGTCTTTCTTGCTTTCCGCATCCCTATGGTCGTCCATGATGCGGATGGCGCGCCAAGTGGATAGACGCCGCGCGGGGGTTTCGTGACGGTACTGGTGCAGAGCCCATCCGTACAGAGCCCGTGTGCCCCAAGGCCTCTGACGTACACGGCTGCTGACTGTGAGTGAAATAATATTTCTCGCGGCGGACGGGTGACGGGCGGTGCGTCCGGGTGAGGAGCGGGCCCCCATTACGATGCGGCGAACCGATGATCACATCGGAGCGGGGCCGCTGTCGGACACGGGGGAGTGTCATGTTCGGAATCGTCAGGCCGTGTGCCCATCGTCTCGGTGACGGGCTGCGCGCCGACTGGATGGCCCATCTCTGCGGCCTCTGCCTCGCCCTGCGCGGGGACCACGGGCAGCTCGCCCGGATCGTCACCAATTACGATGGGCTGCTGGTCTCGGTATTGACGGAGGCTCAGGCGCCGCGCGAGCGGTCCGCCGGATGGCGGCGCACCGCCGGCCCCTGCCCTTCCCCAAGTTCTCGGCTGCGCTCGAACAGGGGAGACCCCAACCGGGGCACGCGCACCGCCTCGGTCGCCCGCGGCGAGGGCGCCCGGCTCGCCGCCGCCGTCTCCCTGGTGCTCGCCTCGGCCAAGGTCCGGGACCACGTGGCCGACGATGGGGGTCCCCCCTGCTCGAGCGAAGCCGAGAGCTTGGGGGAGGGGTCATGGCCCGCGGGCCGGTACGGCTCGCCGCGCGCCGCGTCGCCGAGAGCTGGGACCGAGCCGGCGCCCGTACCGGTTCGGACCTCGGCTTCGACACGGCCCTGCTGGTCGACGCCGTGGACCGCCAGGTCGGCGTCGAGGCGCTCGCCGGGCCCGGGACCCCGCTCCTGACGGTCACCGAGCCGACCGAGACGGCGACCGCCGCCGCCTTCGCCCACACCGCGCTGCTGGCCGGACGGCCGGAGAACGCCGGGCCGCTCGCCGAGGCGGGCCGCCTCTTCGGACGGCTCGCCCATCTGCTGGACGCGGTGGAGGACCGCGAGGCCGATGCCGCGTCAGGTGCCTGGAATCCCCTGAGCGCGACCGGCACGTCCCTCGCCGAGGCCCGGCGGCTCGCCGAGGACGCGCTGCACGGGATACGGCTCGCCCTGCGCGACGCCGAGTTCACGGACGGCAGACTCGCGCATGTGCTGCTCGCGCACGAACTGCGCAGGTCGGTGGACCGGGCGTTCGGGACGGTCCCGGTGTGCGCGGCGCACCAGCCCGCCGGGCCGTACGGGCAGCCGCGGCAGCCCGCCGGACCCCACGGGCCGTACGGAGCGCCACAGCAGGGAGGCGGCGGGGCGAACCCGCTTACGGGTGGCGGAGGTTCGGGCCGGCGTGGCTTCTGGGCCGGCTGCGGGATGTTCTGGCTGCTGTGCTGCACCTGCAAGCTGTGCTGTGCGAAGGAGTACGAGGGGCCCTGGTCCCGGAAGAAGCGCGAGGGCTGCTGCCGGGACTGTTGTGACAACTGTGATTGCTGCTGCCCCTGCGACGGGTGCTGAGGGGAGGGGTACGCGTGTGAAGGCGTGGAAGTGAGCCGGTTCCCGTGCTCAGGGCAGGCAGCAGGCAGGGGGGCGGCTCAACAGGACGAGGACCACACTCGACCGAAGTCGATGTGGGAGCGCGTGACCAGCCACTGCTGCGGATGCATGGGCCAAGTTGAACAGGCATCCGGTTCGGCGTCAACTCACGTGAGACGTACGGCTCACAGTCCGGACAGCCTTGACAGCGCGGGGAAACGCCCCCGTACTCTCGACGGACGGCCCTGCTGAGGGGCTCGGCCGTACGGCGCCCGCTGGGTGCGCCTGTCGTGTGAAGGCGACGACCGTGTTCGAACCGTCGCGCCACGGAGCCTTCACATGTCCTTCTCCTCCCTCCTTGTCGCCCGCAGCGCGCCCGCCGCGGAGCGCACCCGATGAGCGTCTCCGCCACCGGGCGGCCGTCCCTGGTCATCGTGGGGGCCGGTCCGCGCGGCACCGGAGTGCTGGAGCGGATCGCCGCCAACGCGCCCGAACTGTACGGGGACACGGAACTCGACGTGCACCTCGTGGACCCGTACCCGCCGGGCGGCGGACGCATCTGGCGGCAGACGCAGTCGCCGCTGCTGTGGATGAACTCAGAGGCGCAGGACGTCACCATGTTCACCGACGAGACGGTGGACATGGCCGGCCCCGTGCGCCCGGGGCCCACCCTGCACGAGTGGGCCGCCGTCGACGGACGCTCCTTCAACGACCGGCGGCTGCTCGGCTCCTATCTGACCTGGGTGTACGAGCGGACGGTCGCCGCTCTGCCGCCCGGCGTCCGGGTCCACCGCCACGCCCGGCGCGCCCTGCGCGTCGACGGGCCGCGGCAGGGACGGCAGCGGGTGTGGCTGGAGGGCCGGCCCCGGCCCCTGCTCGCCGACCTCGTGGTGCTCACGCTCGGGCACCTCGACGCCGAACCGGACGACGAGCAGCGGCAGCTGGCCGCGTACGCCCGCGAGCACGGCCTCGTCCACCTGCCGCCGGACTTCACCGCCGACAGCGACCTCACCGCACTGGCGCCGGGCGAGCCCGTCCTCGTGCGCGGCTTCGGGCTCGCCTTCGTGGATCTGATGGTGCTGCTGACGGAGGGCCGGGGCGGGCGCTACGCGGACGACGGGCGCGGGGAACCGGCGTACGTGCCGTCCGGGCGGGAGCCCGTCCTGTACGTCGGGTCCCGGCGCGGCGTGCCCTACCACTCCAAGATCGGTTACGACTGGGAGGGCGAACGGCCGCCGCTGCCGCGCTTCCTCGGGCCGCAGGAGGTCGACGCCCTGCTCGCCCGCCCGGACGGCGTCGACTTCCGGCGGGACGTGTGGCCGCTGGTCGAGAAGGAGCTCGGGTTCGCGCACTACCACCGGCTCTTCACGGCCCACCCCGAGCGCACGGGCATGGCGTGGGCGGACTTCGAGGCGCGGTACGCGGCCGCCGGGGGCGCCGCCGAGGTGGCCGCACTCGTCGCGGCCGCCGTGCCCGACCCCGCCGACCGCCTCGATACGGCGGCGCTCGACCGCCCGCTGGACGGGGTCGCGTACAGGTCGTACGCCGAGCTCCAGGAGGAGCTGCGGGCGTACATCCGCGACGACCTGACGCGGCGGCACAACCCGCTGCGCAGCCAGGACCAGGCCGTCTTCCTCGCGCTGCTGTCCGTCTACGGGCAGCTGGTGCGGCTCGGGGACATCGGGCCCTGGTGGCACGGGTTCTTCAGCCACCTGGCGTCGGGGCCGCCCGGACCCCGGCTGCGGCAGATGCTCGCGCTGTCGCGGGCGGGGGTGCTGCGCTTCCTCGGCGCCGGGATGACGGTCGAGGCGGCCGGCGGGGTGTTCCGGGCCCGCAGCGCCAGTGTGCCCCGGTCGTCCGTGGCGGCCCGCGCGCTGGTCGAGGCGCGGCTGCCGCACCCCACGGCCGAGCGCACCCGGGACGCGCTGCTGCGCGGCCTGTACGCCGACGGGGCCGCCGTCACCGCCGAAGGGCTGCTCGCCGTGGACCCCGCCGACGGCCGGGTGCTCGACCGTTCGGGCCTCCCGCATCCGCGGCGCTTCGCGCTCGGCCCGCACACCGACGCCCGGGGCTCGGGCGCGTTCACCCGGCCGCGTACCGGCGGCCCGGCGTTCCGGCAGAACGACGCGACGGCGCGGGCGGCGCTCGCCTTCCTCGGGGCGCTCTCCTGCCGTAAGGCCGCCTGACCGGATCCCGGCGGGTTCTCCCGGGGTGTCCTCGCCCGGACCGGCCGGAGCGCATCCCACTCCCCGGCCAGGACGGCGCCGACCACCGTGTTCCGGGGCAATCCGCGCCGACCGCCGCAAAGGAAACACTCCGGCCGCGGACAGGGCACGCACAGAATCCTCACATTCCGTTTGACGGGATCAACCTCCGCTGGTGGCAGGCACATCGGCCACCGTGCGGCCGAAAGACCCTCTTGCGTCACTCGGTCGTACGGCCGAATACTCACCCCAGCGCCTTGTCAGGGGCACGGCGTGTTCGCAATCCGGACACGTTCCTTGACTTGCGCCTCACGGGCCCCACCCCACCCAGCGGGCCCCCGACTTCCCTCAGGAGGGAACGAACAGTGAGGACTCAGCGCACCACCCCCCGTAGCGGCATAGCGAGACGGACCCGGCTGATCGCCGTGGCCGCCGGACTCGTGGCCGCGGCTGCCGTCGCAGTCCCCAACGCCAGCGCGAGCGACGCGCAGACCTTCAGCACGACCGAGCTCAAGCAGGCCAGTTCCGCCGTCCTCGAGGCCGATGTGCCGGGCACCGCCTGGGCGGTCGACCAGAAGACCGGCAAGGTCCTCGTCACCGTCGACAGCACCGTCTCGGAGGCGGAGCTCGCCAAGATCCAGAAGGCGGCCGGTGACAACGCGGGCGCCCTCACGATCAAGCACACGCCGGGCAAGTTCAGCAAGCTGATCCAGGGCGGCGACGCCATCTACTCCGGCAGCGGACGCTGCTCCCTCGGCTTCAACGTCCGCAGCAGCAGCGGGGTCGACTACTTCATCACCGCCGGGCACTGCACCTCCGGCTCGGGCACCTGGTACGGCAACTCCAGCCGCACCACGGTCCTCGGCTCGGCGGCCGGCACCAGCTTCCCGGGCAACGACTACGGGATCGTCCGGTACAGCAACACGTCCATCGCCAAGCCGGGCACCGCCAACGGCGTCGACATCACGCGCGCGGCGACCCCGGCGGTGGGCACCACCGTCATCCGCGACGGTTCCACCACGGGCACCCACAGCGGCCGGGTCACCGCCCTCAACGCCACGGTCAACTACGGCAGCGGCCAGACCGTCTCCGGCCTGATCCAGACCACGGTCTGCGCCGAGCCGGGTGACTCCGGCGGCCCGCTCTACGGCAGCAACGGCACCGCCTACGGCCTGACCTCCGGCGGCAGCGGCAACTGCTCCTCCGGCGGCACGACGTTCTTCCAGCCGGTCACCGAGGCCCTGAGCGCCTACGGGGTCAGCCTCACCTGACCGGATGACGGTGCCCGGATCTCCCCGACGCATCCGGCACCACCGCACCACCGCACCACCGCCACTGGACTGCAGCCAGCAGCAGGCGAGCCCCCGCACGGCACATGCCGCGCGGGGGCTCGCCCCGTCCGTGCGCCGGAGTTACCGTCGTAGGGCACGAGCGGCTCGTACGCGTGGCTGCGAGCGCCTGCAAGTACCTCCCTCATACGCCCACTTCGGACCCCGGGGGCCGACATGGTCGAGGAGCTGGTGACGGCGGGGGTGGCCCTCGCGTCCGTCGGTACGGTGTACGTGATGTCGGCGGCGCGCGTGGTGAAGCAGTACGAGCGGGGGGTGGTGTTCCGGCTGGGGCGGCTGCTGCCGAAGGTGCGCGGTCCGGGGTTCACCATGGTCGTCCCCTTCGTCGACCACCTGCACAAGGTCAACATGCAGATCGTGACGCTGCCGATCCCCGCGCAGGAGGGCATCACGCGGGACAACGTCACGGTGCGGGTGGACGCCGTCGTCTACTTCCGGGTGACCGCGCCGGCCGACGCGATCGTCCGGGTCGAGGACTACCGGTTCGCCGTCTCGCAGATGGCGCAGACCTCACTGCGGTCCATCATCGGCAAGAGCGAGCTCGACGACCTGCTCTCCAACCGGGAGAAGCTCAACCAGGGGCTGGAGCTGATGATCGACAGCCCGGCCGTGGAATGGGGCGTGACCATCGACCGCGTGGAGATCAAGGACGTGTCGCTGCCCGAGACCATGAAGCGGTCCATGGCCCGGCAGGCCGAGGCCGACCGCGAGCGGCGCGCCCGGGTCATCAACGCCGACGCCGAGCTGCAGGCGTCGAGGAAACTCGCCGAGGCGGCCCAGCAGATGGCGGAGACCCCCGCAGCGCTCCAGCTGAGGCTGCTGCAGACGGTGGTGGCGGTCGCCGCCGAGAAGAACTCCACGCTCGTCCTGCCGTTCCCGGTGGAGCTGCTGCGGTTTCTGGAACGGGCCCAGCAGCAGCCAGGAGACGTGACACCGTCCGGGCCGCCGGCGCCCTCCGTGACACCGCCGCTCCCGGGCTCCGCCGCCGAAGAGGTCACTTCCAGACAGGACTAGATCTCATGCGCTGCGCAGGAGATCGTCGCGGCGTGTGTTTGCAGTGGGAACGCGGACGGTGCGGCACCGGTCCGTGGCGCCCGGTGGGGCGCACGCCCCTGGGGCGTCGGCGACCTGGTGCGCGGCCTGAAGTCGACCTTGTGTGCTCCCTGTGCCCCTGGGAATAGTGGGCGCCGCATGGTTGGCATGGACGCGGCTTTTTCCGGTCCGTCACCTCCATGCCCGTACGCCTTCCGGCCGAAGGCGGCCCCACACCCCCTTCGGCCGCCCCCACAGGAGGACATGAGTTGAAGCACCGACGCATATCCGGGCGGCGCGCCGCCGTGGCGGGTGCGGGTGTCGCCGCACTGATCGCCACCGGAGTCACCTTCCAGACTGCGAACGCCGGCGAGCCCGCGCGAGTCCCCCAGCTGAGGACCCTGTCGGCCGGCGCGGCCGGAAAGCTCGCCTCGGTCCTCGACCGGGACCTGGGCGCCGGCGCCGCGGGCACGTACTACGACGCGAAGAGCGGGCACCTGGTGGTGAACGTGCTCGACGAGACGGCCGCCGGAACCGTCCGGGAGGCCGGTGCCAGGGCGAGAATCGTGGAGCACTCCCTCGCCGAACTGACCAGCGCCCGTACGACGCTCCGGCGGGACGCCGCCGTCCCCGGTACCTCCTGGGCGACCGACCCGCGGACCAACACGGTCGTCGTCACCGCGGACCGCACCGTCTCCGGGGAGGAGTGGGCCGAACTGGCCGACGTGGTCGAGGGGCTGGGCGCCAGGGCCGAACTGAAGAGGACGGAGGGGGAGTTCAAGCCCTTCGTCGCGGGTGGCGACGCCATCGCCGGCGGGGGCGGCCGCTGCTCCGTCGGCTTCAACGTGGTCAAGGACGGCGAGCCGTACTTCCTGACCGCCGGCCACTGCACCGAGGCCGCCACCACCTGGTCCGACACGGGCGGCCGGCGGATCGGCACCGGTGCGGGGTCCAGCTTCCCCGGGAACGACTACGGCCTGGTGAAGTACGCCGCCGGCGTCGACCATCCGAGCGAGGTCAACCTCTACGACGGCTCCGCGCAGGCCATCACCGGGGCGGGCGAGGCGACCGCCGGCATGCGGGTGACCCGCAGCGGTTCGACGACCCAGGTCCACAGCGGCACGGTCACCGGCCTGGACGCCACCGTGAACTACGGCAACGGCGACGTCGTCAGCGGTCTGATCCAGACGGACGTCTGCGCCGAGCCAGGGGACAGCGGCGGCGCGCTCTTCTCGGGCGCCACCGCCATCGGTCTCACGTCCGGCGGCAGCGGCGACTGCGCCTCGGGCGGCACGACCTTCTTCCAGCCGGTCACCGAGGCGCTCTCGGCCTTCGGCGCCCGGATCGGCTGAGGGGAGGACGGCCCCGGCGCCGGTCCCGCCCGGTACGGGCGGTGACCGGCGCCGGTGGCCGGTACGTCGCGGGTCCCGCCCGGTACGTCCGGAGGCGGGACCCGTCCGCGTTCGCGCGCTCGCGGCGTACCGCTACGGCACCGCGGCGGGGCGCCCGGCCCCGGCCTCGGTCCGTCTCCCGCGCAGTGCGGCCGCCGCCAGGGTGACGGCGGTCCCGGCGACCGCCCAGGCCGAGAGCACCAGCAGCGCGGCGGTCACGTCGTTGCCCCGGAAGTACGCGATCGAGCGGGCGGCCCAGGTGCCCGCGCCCGGCGGCAGGGCCGGACCGATCGCCGCCCAGAACGGCGGCAGCATCGGCAGCGGGAAGGCGCCGCCCGCGCTCGGATTGCCCGCGATCACCACCAGCAGGATCGCCAGTCCGATGCCGACGATCCCGAAGAGCCCCTGGAGCGCGAGCGTGGCCGCCCCCACCGCGAAGGTGATCAGCGCGCCGAGCCCCCACAGGGCCGCCACGCTCCCCGGCAGGGCACCGAGCACGGGTCCCACGATCACCGCCCCGCCGAGCCCGCCCGCGATCGCGACCAGCGCCATCGCCGCGAGCCGGATCAGTGCCCGCCGCGGGTTCGGAGGCCGCATCCCCGTACTGATCGCCAGGATCGAGGCGCACAGATAGCCGCCCACGCACCAGCCCACGACCAGGTAGAACGACGAGAGCCCGTCGAAGTCCCGGTCGGAGGCCGGGGCCACGTCGACCGTCCGCACCGTACGCCCCCGGCTCTCGTCCAGCGTGGTCACGAGCGACTCGAGGGTGTTCGCGAGGGCCGCGCCGCCGCCGGAGGCGACCAGCAGCGTGTCGGTGGTGCCGGCCGGGTCGAGCACCAGCGCGCCGTCGAGATCCCGGTCCAGGATCCGCCGGCGGACCGTGGCCTCGTCCTCGACCATGCGCGGGTCCAGTGGTGAGCCCGGGACCCGTGCCAGCCGGCGGGCCGTCGCCTGCCCGGCCGCCGGGGCGTTCGGCGCGACCACGCCGAACGGGACGTCCCGGGGTCGCGGATCGTGCAGGGCCCCTACGTAGGAGGCGATGAAGAGCAGCTGGAGGGCGAGGACCGCGAGGACGAGCAGCGTGGCGCGCGGGGTGACCGCGTCCCGTACCTCGCCGAGGAGGGTGCGGCGGGCGGGAGGGGTCGCGGCTGTCCGTGTCATGTCCCCACGCTCCGGGGCGCCCGGTGTTTCCGCAGGTGGGGCGGGTCCGAACGGATGTCGTACGTTCGTTCGATAATGGGGGTATGGTGAGGGAGGGGAAGCTGTGAACTAGCGTTCGATTAGGTGCGGAGAAGTGCGGAGGTGCGTGTGCCCGGTTTCACGCATCTGCACACCGTCTCCGGGTTCTCCCTGCGGTACGGGGCCTCGCACCCGGAGCGGCTCGCCGAGCGCGCCGCCGAGCGGGGCATGGACGCCCTCGCCCTCACCGACCGGGACAGCCTCGCCGGATCGGTGCGGTTCGCCAAGGCCTGCGCCCGGGCCGGGGTCCGGCCGCTGTTCGGGGCGGAGCTGGCGGTGGAGGAACCGTCGGCGGGGGAGCGCGCCACCGGAAGGGCGCGGGGTGCGGCGCACGAGAAGCGCCGGACCCCCGTACGCGGCGGTGCCTTCATCGACGAGTCGACACCCCGGGTGACCTTCCTCGCCCGCGAGGGAGCCCAGGGCTGGGCCGGCCTCTGCCGCCTCGTCTCGGCGGCGCACGCGCGCGGCGAGGGCCCGCCGGTGCTGCCCCGGCGGGAGCTCGCCGCCGAGGGCCTGACCGTCCTGCTCGGCCCCGACTCCGACGTGGGCCGCGCACTCGCCGCGGGCCGCCCCGACCGCGCCGCGCGGCTCCTTCTGCCGTGGCGGGAGGCGTACGGCGACGCCGCCCTGCGCCTCGAGACCGTGTGGCAAGGCCGCACGGGCACCGGGCCGGGCTCGCTGCGGCTGGCCGCCCGTACCGTCGGCTTCGCCGCCGAGCAGCGGATCCGGCCGGTGCTCGCCAACGCCGTCCGCTACGCCGACCCCGGCATGGGCCCGGTCGCCGACGTCCTGGACGCCGCCCGCCGTCTCGTCCCCGTCGACCCCGCCCGCGGGCTGGACTCGGGCGAGGCCTGGCTCAAGGACGCGGACGCCATGCTCGCCGTCGCCGAGCGGGTCGTCGAGGCCGCCGGGTTCGGGCGCGGGACCGCGTACCGGCTCCTCGACCAGACGCAGGCGACGGCCGCCGAGTGCCTGGTCGACCCGGAGGACGACCTCGGCATGGGCAGCGTGCACTTCCCCGAGCCGCACCTCGTGGGCGCGGGCGGACGCACCGCACAGCGCGTCCTCGCCTCCCGGGCCGCGGCGGGCATGGTGCTGCGCGGCTACGACGGGCGGCGCGAGTACTGGGAGCGGATGCACCACGAGCTGGACATCATCGCCCACCACGGCTTCGCCTCCTACTTCCTCACCGTCGCCCAGGTCGTGGAGGACATCCAGCGGATGGGCATCCGGGTGGCCGCGCGCGGCTCGGGCGCGGGCTCCTTGGTCAACCACCTCCTCGGCATCGCACACGCCGACCCCGTCGCGCACGGGCTGCTGATGGAGCGCTTCCTGTCCACGCGGCGCCCGGTGCTGCCCGACATCGACATCGACGTGGAGTCCGCGCGCCGGCTGGACGTCTACCGCGCGATCATCGACCGCTTCGGCACCGAACGGGTCGCGACCGTGGCGATGCCGGAGACGTACCGCGTCCGGCACGCCGTCCGGGACGTGGGCGCCGCCCTCGGCATGGATCCGGCCGAGATCGACCACATCGCCAAGTCCTTCCCGCACATCCGGGCCAAGGACGCGCGCGCGGCACTGGAGGAACTGCCGGAACTCAGGAAGCTCGCGGGGGAGCAGGAGAAGTACGGCCGGATGTGGGAGCTGGTCGAGGCGCTCGACGCCCTCCCGCGCGGTATCGCCATGCACCCGTGCGGGGTGCTGCTCTCCGACGCCTCCCTGCTCGCCCGTACGCCGGTGATGCCGAGCAGCGGCGAGAGCTTCCCCATGGCGCAGTTCGACAAGGACGACGTGGAGGACCTCGGGCTGCTCAAGCTGGACGTGCTGGGCGTACGGATGCAGTCCGCGATGGCGCACGCGGTGGGCGAGGTCGAGCGGGCGACGGGCAACCGGCTCGACCTGGACGCCGTCGACATCGACGCGGGCGACCCGGCGACGTACGGGCTCATCCGCTCCGCCGAGACGCTGGGCTGCTTCCAGATCGAGTCGCCGGGACAGCGGGACCTGGTCGGGCGGCTCCAGCCCGCGACCTTCCACGATCTGGTGGTCGACATCTCCCTCTTCCGGCCCGGCCCGGTCGCCGCCGACATGGTGCGCCCGTTCATCGAGGCCCGCCACGGACGGGCGCCGGCCCGCTATCCGCACCCGGACCTGAAGGAGCCCCTGGAGGAGACGTACGGGGTCGTGGTCTTCCACGAGCAGATCATCGAGATCGTGGACCGCATGACCGGCTGCGGCCGGGGCGAGGCGGACCGGGTGCGGCGCGGGCTGTCGGACCCGGACTCGCAGGGGCGGATCCGGGTCTGGTTCGCGCAGCATGCCGCCGCCCGGGGATACGACGCGGAGACGATCACCCGGACCTGGGAGATCGTCGAGGCGTTCGGCAGCTACGGCTTCTGCAAGGCGCACGCGGTCGCCTTCGCGGTGCCGACGTACCAGTCGGCGTGGCTGAAGACCCACCACCCGGCCGCGTTCTACGCGGGCCTGCTCACCCACGATCCCGGGATGTACCCGAAGCGGCTGCTGCTGGCGGACGCGCGGCGGCGCGGGGTGCCGATCCTGCCGCTGGACGTGAACCGGTCGGGGGTCACGCACCGCATCGAACTGGTGTCTGAATCGGGTGGAACGGGGAAGTGGGGCGTCCGGCTGGCCCTCTCCGACGTGCACGGCATCAGTGAGGCCGAGGCCGAACGGATCGCGGCGGGGCAGCCGTACGCCTCGCTGGTCGACTTCTGGGAACGGGCCCGCCCCAGCCGCCCGCTGGCCGGACGGCTCGCCCAGGTCGGCGCGCTGGACTCGTTCGGCGCCAACCGCCGCGACCTGCAACTGCACCTGACCGAGCTGCACCGGGGCGCCGGAGGCGGAGGACGCGGGGATCAGCTCCCCCTGTCCGGTGGGCGCGGGACCGCGTCGGCCGGGCTGCCCGACCTCACCTCGGAGGAGCGGCTCAGCGCCGAGCTGGGCGTGCTCGCCATGGATGCCTCGCGCAATCTGATGGACGACTACAAGCAGTTCCTCGACGAGCTCGGCGTGCTGTCCGCGCGACGGCTGGGCGAGGCGCGGAACGGGGAGACGGTCCTGGTCGCGGGCGCCAAGGCGGCGACCCAGACCCCGCCGATCCGCTCCGGCAAGCGCGTCATCTTCACCACCCTGGACGACGGTACGGGTCTGGTGGACCTCGCCTTCTTCGACGACTCCCACGACGCCTGCGCCCACACCGTCTTCCACTCCTGGCTGCTGCTGGTGCGTGGAGTGGTGCAGCGGCGGGCGCCGCGCAGCTTCAGCGTGGTGGGATCGGTCGCCTGGAACCTCGCCGAACTCGTCGAGCTGCGCCGTACGGGAGGTGTCGAGGCGGTGGTGGCCCGGCTGGCGCAGGGGGCGGGCGCCCCGGCGGGGGCGGGAGGCGCTCCGGACGGCGAGGGCGCGCACCGGGCGGCCCGGCTCGCCGGGTCGCACGGGCTGCCCGCGCCGGCCGGGTCCGCGGCGCAGGACCCGATGGAGGCCGCCCGCTCGCGCAGTATCCGCATGTCCACCGGGTACGAGATGCATCCGTGGGCGGATCTGCGGCCCGCGGGCGAGGAGCCGAAGAAGGCGGCACGGAAGCTGTGGCACCAGAGTCCGGGGAGCGCGGGCTGACCGTGGCCCGGAAGCGCGTGAGCCGTGGTCAGTTGGCCCACGGCGGCACGAGGTGCGTACCGTCCGCGAGCCGGGCCTCCAGTCCGACCGATGTGGCGACCCAGGTGACGGCGGTCCCCTCGCCCGGGTTCTCGACCCCGAAGGCGGCGCCGGAGGGGACGATCACGGTGTCCCCGGCCGTGATCCGCTCGGCGACGCCGTCGAGGGTGACGAGCAGTTCCCCGTCGAGCAGATGGAGAATCTCCTCCCGGTTGACGGTGTGCACGGGCGCCTTCGTCCCGGCCGGTACCTCTCCCCGCCAGGCGCACAGTTCCCGGCTGCCGGTGCGGGGAGCGGCGTACGAGACGAAACGGGCGCCGTGGATCTCGTGCACGACGGAATCGGACGAACGGACAACGGGCATGGCGGACCTCCGTGAACGCCTGGCAGATGGTCAAGCAATTTGACTATATGGTCAAGCAGCTTGACCAATGCGTCAAGGGCGGGAGATGTTTCAATGCCTTCGTGCAGAACTCCGACGCCCTGGCCCTGTCCGCCGTCCTGCTCGCCACGGCCGGTGAGCTGACCCGGCGTATCCACGACGGGGTCGTCGCCCGCGGGTTCGAAGGGGTGCGCCCGATGCACGGCTTCGCGTTCACGCGGCTCGCCGCGGGCGGCGCCACGGTCACCGACCTCGCCGTCCACCTGGGAGTGACCAAGCAGGCGGCCAGCCAGGTCGTCGACGAACTCGTGCGCAAGGGCTATGTGGAGCGGCGGCCGCACCCCGGGGACGCCCGGGCCCGGCTGGTGGTCCTCACCGAGCGCGGGTGGGCGTGCACGCGGGCCGCGGAGGAGGCGGCGGCGGACGCCGTACGGCCGTGGGCCGACGCCCTCGGCGAGGAAGAGATACGGGCACTGCACGGGTGTCTGCTGCGCATCGCGCCCAACGGGCCCGTGCGGCCCGCCTGGTGACGACGTGAGGACCTGACGACCTGACGATGTGACCACGTGACGACATGCGCCGGGGTCTGTCCGGCCTGAGCCGCCGGACAGACCCCGGGAGCAAGCCGCCACGGCCGCCGCCGTCCAGCGGTCGTGGCGGCCGTCCAGCGGCCGTCAGCGGCCGTGCCGGCCGGCGGCCGCCGCGCGGCGGCGGGTCGAGGCGAACAGGATCGAGGACCCGAGCGCCAGGACGGCCGCGCCGCCGACAGCCACGTACGGGGTCATGCTGTCGCCGCCGGTCTCGGCGAGGTTCTCGGCGGCGCCCGCGGGCCGGGCGTCGTTGGCGGTGCCCGAACCGGAGCCGGTGTCCGAGGCGGCCTCGGCGGTCTCGGCGGTCTCGGCTTCGTCCTGGTCCTCGTCCGCGCCCGTGGCTGTGGTCGGGTCCGTAGTCGTCTCGGGGTCGTCGTCCCCGTGGCCGTGGTGCTCGACGGTCGACAGGGCGTTGCCGTCCTCGATCTGCTCGTCGGTCGGGGCGGACGCGGACGGCGCCGGTGCGGCGGCCGCGTCGTCCGACGAGGTGCTGCCGCTGTTGCTGCCGCCGGTCGCGCTGTCGCCGCCGAAGGACACGTCGGAGCAGGAGTAGAAGGCCTCCGGGCTGTCCGAACGCTGCCAGACCGCGTACAGGAGGTGCTTGCCGGACCGCTCGGGGAGCGTGCCGGAGAACGTGTAGAAGCCGTTCGACGCGACCGGGTCGGTGGCCGTCGCCACCGGGCTCGACAGGTCCAGGTCGTCCCAGGTGAGCGGCTGGGCGGGGTCGTACCCCTCCTTGGTGAGGTAGACCTTGAAGGTGCCCTTGTGCTGGGCGGTGACCCGGTACTTGAACGTGTACGAGCCGCTGCTCACGCTCGTCGCAGGCCAGTCGGCGCGGGCCAGGTCGAGGCCCTTGAACGCGTCGTTGCCGGCGCTGCACAGCTCCCCGTCCGGGATGACCTCCTGGTGGCGGCCGCCGACGTCGCCGATGCGCACGCCGTTCCAGTCGTAGAGCGCCTGGGTGCCGCCGGCCGCGACCGCCGCCTTGCACGCGGCCGACCGCGGGTTCTCGGGGCCCTCCGCGAAGCACTGCGAGACCCGGCTGACCGGGTCGCCCATCGAACCGTGCGCGGACGCGGGCGCGGCGGCCAGCGCGGTCAGGGCGAGCGGGGTCAGGCCGACGGCGGCGACGGCGGCAGCCTTGCGGGGTGCGGGCATGAAGAACTCCTCGAAACGGTGCGATGCGCGGCTGGAACCGCTGGGGAATCCCGTGGGGGTGATCCGAAACTAGCCCCGGGTCACCGCGAGATCGCCTGTTCGAGGCGGGTGAGGAAGATCCTTATGGCGGCGTTAAGGAAGTGATCAGACTGCGCTCAGGTCCGTACCGCTGTGTACACGACCGACGACGCGTCCGAGCCGTGCTCAGCCGTCCGGCCACCACGTCCGCGCGACGTCCTTGCGCACCTCCGGACGCCCGGCCGGCCGCTCGTCGGCCGCCTCGTCCCGCGCCCGGCGGGACTCGGGCTTCCTCAGGGGCTTGTGCACGGTACTGCGGCGCATGACTGCCTCCTCGTGGCCTTACCGGGTTCCGCGTTCCGGCGGAGCTAGGCCTTCCGGGGAGGGTTCCGCACCGCCTCCCGCCCTGTCAGTGGCGGCTGTCACGATCCGGCTGTCAGTGGCGGGTGTCACCCTGACGTCATGACCAGCGACATCGACTGGGACGTGGAGTCCGCCACGTTCGACGACGAGCCCGACCACGGTCTGCGCGACCCCGTGGTGCGCGACGCCTGGGCGGCCCGGCTGCGCGCCTGGCTGCCCGCGCGCCCCTGCGACGTGCTGGACCTGGGCTGCGGTACGGGCAGTCTGGCACTCCTCGCCTCCGAGCACGGCCACCGGGTCACCGGGGTGGACCTCTCCCCGGCCATGGTGGGTCTGGCCCGCGCCAAACTGGCGGGCCGTGACGCGGCGTTCGTCGTCGGTGACGCGGCGGCACCGCCGGTGGGGGAGGAGCGCTTCGACGTGGTCCTCGTACGCCATGTGCTGTGGACCCTTCCGGACCCGGCGCGTGTGCTGCGGCACTGGCGCGGGCTGCTGCGCCCCGGAGGGCGGCTCGTCCTGGTGGAGGGCGTGTGGGGGACGGTGTCCCCGGTCGGCGTGTCCGCGGAGCGGCTCATGGACCTGCTCGCGCCCCTCGCGCCCGAGGTACGGCTGGAGTGCCTGTCGGACGACGCGAGGCTGTGGGGGAGGGAGGTGGGGGACCGGCGGTACGCGGTGGTGGCGGTGTTCTAGAGCGGTATGCGGCACACGGCATGCCGCATACCGCATACCGTGCGCGGCACGCGTGTCTTCAGCCGAGGAGCGACTCGAAGGCGTCCTGCCGCCGGGCGAGGAGTTCCAGCTCGTCCAGGGCCGAGCGGGCGGCGGACGTGGCCGCCGGGTCCGTGGCCGCCAGGCCGCTCGCCTCGAACTCGTCCTCGTCCAGACGCAGTACGGCGGTACCGTCCGCGGAGCACCACAGGTCCAGGTCGAGGTCCTCGACGACGAGCTCCGTGCCGGAGACCACGGCCGGGCGGGTGACGTCGCAGTACCAGCCCTTCAGGGTGCCCTGCCCGTCGCGGACCTCCTTCACCGCGTACCACCGGTCTCGCCAGTAGTGCTCCGTGAAGACGTCGCCCGGTTCGAAGCGGACGAAGCCGAAGTCGCGGACGCCGGCACCCGCCCACGGGGCGCGCACGGTGACGCGGGTGCCGTCGTCGCCGACCAGCTCGGCCGGGTAACGGATCTTCGTACGGCCCGCCTTGACGAGCACCACGTCCCAAAGGCCCGCCCGATCAGCCGAGTTCGCGGACATGCCGCACCTCCGTCGCACAGATCTCGTACCCGAACCACTTGTTGATCGCGATCATAGGGCCGTTGCCCGTGTCGTTGCCCGTGAAGGCCTCCGTGCAGCCGGCCGCGCGGGCCCGGTGCAGCGAGTGGCTCTTGGCCAGCTTGGCCAGGCCCCGGCCGCGGTGGGAGCGGGCGGTGCCGGTCATCGCGGTGCCGTAGCGGCCGTCGCCGTCCGTGTAGGCCACGCTGAAGGCCACCGGCCGGCCGTCGGCCACCGCGACGCAGGTCAGGTCGCGGTCGAGGAGGGGATGCCGCCAGGTCTCGTCGAGCCAGGCCTCGTAGTCCGCCAACTCGTGCTCGATGTCGCCCGGTTCGTCCGCAGAGGCCTCCACGTCCAGCTCGAACAGCGGACGCGGATCGTCCGCGAAGTCGGCGGCCGTGCGCAGCACGACGCCCGGCGGGAGGTCCGGGAGCGGGGGCAGCGTCCCGTGCACCAGGTCCAGCCGCAGGAAGTGCGCGGAGCGGCTCGCCCGGTAGCCGCGCCGCTCGGCGAACGCGCGGTTGCCCGGCTCGTCCAGCACCCACGAGTACACCTTGGTCACGCCGTGACCCGCCAGGTACTCCTCGGCGGCGCGGACGAGGAGCGCACCCGCCCCACGCCGCGTCCGTCCCGGGTGTACGTACACATTCGCGCTGCCCTGGCCGGGGTCCGGGCTGTCATGCACGACGTGCACCTGCGCCGTGCCGATGACCTCACCGTCCTCCTCGGCGATCAACTGCCGGAAACGGGCGTCCGGATGAGCGTGGGTGAGGGTATGGGCGACGGATGCCGGGGTGGCCAGCATGAAGGGCAGGGCCAGCCGCCGCACCCGGGCGAAGCCCTCGACGTCGGCCCCCGCCCCGGGCCGGAGATCGCGCACGATGACGGTCATGTGTGCGCACGCTACGTGCAGGCCGCAGACGGATGCCTCTCATTTTTCTCCGGCGGGTACGGGACAATCGCCTCGTGACCCTGAAGATCGACATCACCGAGGGACCCGCGCCGTACGAGCAGGTGCGCGCCCAGATCTCCGAGCAGGCACGCTCCGGCGCCCTCCCGGTGGGCTACCGCCTGCCGACCGTACGCGGTCTGGCGGAGCAGTTGGGGGTGGCCGCGGGCACGGTCGCCAAGGCCTACCGCGCCCTGGAGACGGACGGGGTGATCGAGACCCGGGGCCGCAACGGCACGTTCGTCGCCGCGGCCGGCTCCGCCGCGGACCGCGAGGCCGCGGCCGCCGCACAGGCGTACGCCGAGCGCGCACGGCGGCTCGGACTGGCCGAGCCCGACGCGCTCGCCGCGGTGCGCGACGCCCTGCGGGCGGCCTACGGGGACTGAGGGCGCCCGGCCTCGCCCGCCCCTCGCCGCGCCGCCGCGTCCGTCGCCGTCGCTGTCACCGGCGTCGGCGGCGGTGGTGACAGCGACGGCAGGCGGACCGGGGTGCGCGTGACCGTCAGCCCCGCCGCGGCCGCCACGCGGGCGAAGACCATGGCGTCCAGGACCGCCGCGCCGCCCGGATCGTTGTTGAAGTACGCGTACGCATCACGGTCGTCGGGCCAGGTCTCCGCGATCCGCCGCACCCAGCTCACCAGGGCCCGCCGCCCGTAGCGCGGCCACGGCCGGGCGCGCCCCGTGTGGAAGCGGACGTACCCCCAGCCGGCGGTCCGCCACAGCGGGGTCACCGGGCGGGACAGGACATCGGCCCAGCACAGCGCGGCGTTCCGGGCCTCCAGTACGTCCCGCACGGCGGGCGCCCACCAGGAGTCGTGGCGCGGCTCGACCGCGACCCGGGTCCCGGCCGGGAAGCGGGCGAGACAGTCGTCGAGGAGGCCGGGATCGGCGCAACGTGGGCGGCAGCTGGAGCAGCACGGGCCCGAGCCGGTCGCCGAGCCCGGCGGCGTGGCTCATCAGACGGTGCACGGGCTCCTCGGGTTCCTTCAGCCGCTTGACGTGGGTCAGGAAGCGGCTGGCCTTGACGGCGACCACGAAGTCCGGCGGCGTACGCTCCCGCCAGGCGTCGAAGGTCTCGTACGACGGCAGGCGGTAGAAGGCGTTGTTGCTCTCGACCGTGGCGAAGTGCGCCGCGTACTCCTCCAGCCAGAGCCGCGCGGGTGTCCCGTCCGGGTACAGGAGGCCGCGCCAGTCCTTGTACTGCCAGCCCGACGTTCCGACGAACAGGGTCATACCCCCATGAAAGCACCCGTTACGGCGCCCGTTACAGGTACAGCCCCGCGTCCGCCCCGCCTCGCGGCTCCGGCAGTGACGCCGGCGGGATGCCCCGGCGCAGCGCGTACAGCTCCGCCAGCGTGGCCCCGTCGCGGCCCACACCTTCCTCGGTGCCCAGCCAGTTCACGGCCTCCTGCCGGGTCAGCGGGCCGACCTCGATACGGGCGAGGCAGCGGCCGGGGCGGACCACGGCCGGGTGCAGGCGCTCCAGGTCCTCGTTGGTGGTGACGCCCACCAGGACGTTGCGGCCCTGGCCCAGCAGGCCGTCGGTGAGGTTCAGCAGCCGGGACAGCGCCTGGCCCGCCGTGTGCTTGGCCTCGCCGCGGATCAGCTCGTCGCAGTCCTCCAGCAGCAGCAGCCGCCAGCGGCCCTTGCCCGCCGCGTCCTCCTCGCCGATCGCGATGTCCATCAGATAGCCGACGTCGGAGAAGAGCCGCTCGGGGTCCAGCACACAGTCCACCTGGCACCAGTCGCGCCAGGAGCGGGCGAGCGTGCGCAGGGCGGACGTCTTGCCCGTGCCGGGCGGCCCGTGCAGCAGCAGGAGGCGTCCCGCGATGTCCTCCGGGGTCGTCTTCATCAGCCGGTCCAGGGCGTCCGCGACCGGTGCCGTGTAGTTGGCACGGACCTCGTCCCAGGTGCCCGCGGAGATCCGGCGCGTCGTACGGTGCGGACCGCGCCGCGGCGACACGTACCAGAAACCCATCGTCACGTCGTTCGGCTGGGGCTCCGGCTCGTCCGCCGCGCCGTCGGTGGCCTGGCCGAGGACCTTCTCGGCCAGTTCGGCGCTGGTCGCCGTGACCGTGACGTCGGCGCCCCGGTTCCAGCGGGAGATCAGCAGCGTCCAGCCGTCGCCCTCCGCGAGCGTCGCGCTGCGGTCGTCGTCGCGGGCCGAGCGCAGCACCCGGGCGCCCGGCGGCATCAGGCTCGCCCCGGACCGCACCCGGTCGATGTTGGCCGCGTGCGCGAACGGCTGCTCGCCCGTCGCGAAGCGGCCGAGGAACAGCGCGTCGACGACGTCCGAGGGCGAGTCGCTGTCGTCGACGTTGAGCCGGATCGGCAGAGCCTCGTGTGGGTTCGCAGACATGCCGCCATGATCCGTCACGGGACGCGCCCGTGCATCCGCTTTCCGCAGTGCGCCGGAAGTGTCACCCGTGCACCGGGATCTCCCGGCGTGCGGGGCGCCGCACAGTGCCGTACTCCTGATGCCGGTGATCACTTCAGGTGCTGAAGTGCCCTCTGTCGCCGGTGGGTCGTCCTGTTACGGGGCCGTCGCAGAGCGGGCCTGTCCGGGTGCCGAACCAGCCGGTTACTGTTGCCCTCGATGCGACGTCATGGGTGGAATTCGGGGGTACCGCGGTGGCGGCTCGCCGCGCTGCTCGGCGTGGCGGTGGTGGCCCTGGCGCTGGTGCTGACCCTGATCAACACACTGCCCGGGGACGGCGGCAGCACCGCGGGCACCTCACCGGAGGGGGACAAGGTGCACGGGACTCCGGCCGTTCCGCCCGACGACCTGGGACCCGACGTCGGCTGGGGCTTCACCCACACCCAGTTCAGCGCCGACCGGGGCAGCGACAAGGCCACGCGGCGCGTGGCGGACCGACTCCGCGCGCGGCCGATGCCGCAGATCCAGCACATCATGGGCTGGGGCGCGGGCAACCCCGAACCGGTCAAGGGCCGCTACGACTTCGACGACCTGGACCGGCGCATCGACTTCGTCCGCGCCTCCGGCGGCATCCCCGTCGTCACCCTGTGCTGCGCGCCGGACTGGATGAAGGGCGGCCGGTCCGGCTCCGACAACACCAACTGGAGCATGGCCTCCCTGGAGTCGGCCCCGGATCCCGAGCACTTCGACGACTTCGCCGCGCTCGCCGCGACCGTCGCCAAACGCTATCCGGACGTACGGCACTTCATCGTCTGGAACGAGTTCAAGGGCTTCTGGAACGACTCCGAGGACCGCTGGGACCAGGAGGGCTACACCGAGCTGTACAACCGCGTCCACCAGGCGTTGAAGCAGGTCAACGAGGACATCATGGTGGGCGGCCCCTACCTGGTGATGGACAGCCTCGACCCGCGCGACCACGACGCGTCCAAGACCCTGAAGGGCCCGTGGGGCGCGCTGGACCGCCGGGTCCTCGACGCCTTCGAGTACTGGAACAAGCACAAGGCGGGTGCGGACTTCGTCGTCGTCGACGGGTCCAGCTACACCAGGGACGACGAGCTGCTGCCCGACGAGTTCGCGGCCACCGACAAGTTCACGGCGGTCGGCCGCTGGGTGCGCGAGCGCATCGGCGACCTGCCCCTGTGGTGGTCCGAGTACTACGTGGAACCGGCCGACGCGAACGACGACCGCGACGGCTGGTCCGAGACCCGGCGCGTCGCCGTCCACGCCGCGGGACTGATGGCCATGGCCCGCGGCGGCGCCACCTCCGGCTCCTACTGGAACCCGGAGAAGGAGGACGGATCCGCCGGCTCCGACTGTGCCGGCTGCCTGTGGACCCCGACGAACGCCTCCGGCGGCGGCAAGGCGCTGCCGATGTACGGCCTGCTCTCCCGCTTCAACGAGGAGTTCCCGCCGGGGACGGCGTACGAGTCCGTCTCCGTGGCCGACGACGACAAGCCCAACGTCCGCGTCCTCGCGGACGACGAGGCGGTGCTCGTGGTCAACACGCTCGACCGGAAGATCAGCGCGGAGGTCGACGGCCGGCGGTTCGACATGGGCGCGTACGAGGTGAAGTGGCTCAGCCGCTGAGCCCCTTCACCTCGTACCCGTCGTCCCTCATGCCTCCCGGGCGCTACGGAGCGCCTCCCATCGTCAGGAACCGCTGCACCAGCGAGGCCAGCAGCACCGCCAGCAGCGGCAGGGCGAACCAGAAGCTGCTCTGCAGCCACCGCAGTTGCCGCACGCTGGGGCGCAGCGCGACGCGGACGACCTCACGGGCCGCCAGCAGCACGATCAGCGCCACCGCGGCGAGCCCGCCCACGACCGACCACGGGGTCCAGGTCACCCGGGGCCCGGCCGGCCCCGGTTCCGCCCGTGCGACCGGCCCGTCCGGCTCCTCGCGCAGGGCGTACATCGTGACGTCCTCGTTGGCGTACACCCGCCTCAGCTCCTCGCGGGCGTCGAGGTGGTGCAGGAGCCGTGGCTCCCACGTCGTCGAGTAGCCGGCGTCCAGCTGGAGGTAGACCACCTGGCTGCGGTTGACCATCAGATACGAGTTCGGTCCCGCGTCCTTCAGCGCCTTGACCAGGCCCGACACCAGTACGGGGTCGCCGGGCGCCAGGGTGGGCACGTACTCGACCTTCTCCATGTCCCGGGCGCCCCACGGCATCGCGGGGGTCACGTCGTTCACCGGGTCGGTGCTCAGCCACAGCAGCCGCACCGTCGGGTCGTCGTGCGCGTACACGTACTCCATGGCCGCGACCTCGCCCGTACGGGTCCGCTCGAACGGCTCGTTGCCCCAGCGGGCCACCAGGAAGCCGCCCAGCAGGACGAGACCCGCCAGCAGCGCGGCCAGCGGGGCGAGGCTCACCTGGTCCTTGTCGCGCTCCTTCGCGGTGACCCCGGTACGCGGGAACAGGGCGAGTCCGGCGAGCAGGGCCGCGCCGGGCAGCGCGAACATGAAGACGCGCAGCGCCATCTCGCCGCCGTACGACTGCATGCCGAAGCCCAGGAACGGGACGAACGCCAGCACCGGCAGCGACCGTTCGCGGTAGCCGTGGTCGCGGCGGCGCCACCAGCCCCAGCAGGCCAGCGCCATCACCGTGCCGGCCAGCGCCACGCGTGTGTACAGCACGAGCTTGTGCGTGGAGCTGCCCTCGGCGATCCGGCCGGAGACGGACGACGAGACATTGCCGCCGACGCCGCCGATGCCGCCGAACAGCTCGTCGAAGTGCCCGGACCAGTAGGGCTCGGCCAGGAAGCCGATCCACACGGTGACCAGCACCCCGAACAGGATCGGCAGCCCGCGCAGCTCCGAGCGGCCGATCAGGACGAGGACCGTGAGCACGCCCAGCATCACGAACGGCGTGAGCTGGTGCGCCGGGACGGTCGCCGCGAACAGCGCGATCAGCACCGCCAGCAGCACCGTGCGCTGCCGGCGGTCGGTCGGCTCGACCTCCGCCTCGCCCGGGCGGGCCGTGCCCCACAGCATGCGCGGGGCACGGAACCACACGAGCAGGATCGCCACGAAGACCAGGTAGAGGAGGTACGTGAAGCCCTGCGGGGAGAAGTAGTCCTGGCCGACCCAGCCGCCGAGCACGAAGATCCACACGCCGGTCCACTTCGCCCGCCAGCTGGCCCGCATGGAGCGGGTGATCAGGAACATCGGCGCCAGGTACAGCAGCTGGACGGTGAGCGGCCACCAGCGGATGACCTCGGTGAGGTCCGTGATGCCGCAGGCCTTCGCCACGAACGCGGCCGCCGCGAAGAAGCCCGGCCAGCTCCAGCGCGCGTCCAGGTCCGGCACGGTCTCGCCGGTCCGGTCGATGTAGTCGATGAACCCGAGGTGCTGCCAGGCCGTCGGGAACCGCGGCTCCGTCTCGACGACCGCGGGCAGCGCGTGCAGTGACACCACGGTCGCCAGCAGTGTGACGAGCAGCAGCCCCCTGCGCTCGCGGGCCGTCCACAGCAGCGTGGCGAACACCACGGCCAGCAGTCCGGCGCCGACGAGCGTCGGCGTGGGCAGCACCGAGACCAGCCCGAGCCCGCCCATCCCGTCCAGGGCGGTGTCGTCGAGCGCGAGCGCCGGCACCCAGTACAGCAGCAGCGCGGAGAACAGCAGACAGCCGAGCACCAGGCCCGACCGCGTGGGGCGCAGCCGCTCCCGCAGGGTCCGGGGAGCGGCGGGACCGGCGCTTACGGGTGCCTCTGTCGGGCCCGAGGCCTCGACGGAGGTCTCCACCGGAGCCTCGACGGAGGTCTCATGGATCTGAGGTGCCTGAGGTGCCTGAGGTGCCTTAGGTGCCTTAGGTGTCTGAGGCGCTTGAGGTGTCTGGGGTGTCTCCGTCTCAGGCGGTGCCTCCGGTACCCGGTCCGGAACCCGGAGCGCCCACGCCGGCGGGTGCTCGGTCCGCTCGCCGGGTGTCCCGGCCGGCGGGGTGCCGGGGCCGGGCCGTACGTCCGGCCGCCGTTCCTGGTGGTCGAAGTCGAGATGGATGCCGAGCGCGATCGTGTCGGCGTCGAGGCGGCGCGCCCAGGTGGGGCTCCGCCGCTTCGTGACCGAGCCGATGTCGGCGAGGTCGCCGTCCGGCGGCGCGTCCTCGGGCGGCGCGGCGGGCGGCGCGGTCCGCACGATGGCGTACAGTTTCGGCGCGGCGATCAGGACGATCACCGAAAGGCTGATGATCTCCGCGACGCCCGCGCCGGTCAGGCCCATCCGGGGCAGGAGCAGCAGCGTCAGGCCGAGCACCAGCAGGCACAGCAGGCCCTGGAGCCAGGCCAGTCCGGCGGTACGGCTCTGGGCGCGCAGCACCGCGAAGTACGTCTCCATCACGACCCGCAGCAGCGCGCCCAGGGCGAACCAGCGCAGCAGCGGGGTCGCCGCGTCCGCGTACCCCTGCCCGAACACGGCCAGGATCCACGGTGCCCCGAAGAACAGCACCCCGCACACCGGCAGCATGATGCGGGCCATCCGCCTCAGCGCCGCACGGGTGTCGGCAGCGAGCCGTGACGGGTCGTGGGAGCCTTCGACGGTCAGCGAGGCGCCCATGTTGATGGCGAGCAGGTTGACCGTGCCGCCGATGGTCGTGGTGATGTAGAAGTACGCGTTGTCGGCGGAGCTGACCTGGGCGGCGACGATCACCGGGACGAGGTAGACGACGGCGAGCGAGAACAGCGAGCCGGTGTAGTCGCCGGCGAGGAACCGCCCGATCTCCCGCAGGGACGGCGGTTGCGCGTGCCCCTCGGTCGCCTTCACGTGCCGGGGCACCAGCCGCCGGAAGACGAGCCAGCCCAGCGGCAGCACCGACACCGCGATCGCGGCGATCCACGACACGAACACGCCCATGGTCGGGACCGAGGCCGCGAACACCACCAGCAGCACCAGCTTCACCGCGGAGAACACGGTGTTGCCCACCGGCACCCACAGCGCGCTGCGCAGCCCGGTCAGCACCCCGTCCTGAAGGGTGAGCAGCGACCACGCGACCACCGCCAGCACGAACACCAGGGCGAGAAGGGGGTCGTGCAGGAAGCGGTACGAGGGCCCCCACAGCCCCAGGGTCAGCAGGAACACCCCGGCGGCCAGCGCCACGGCGACCGAACTCCCGACGTACGTGCGGAGGATGAGCCGCCCGGTGCCGGCGCCCGCCACGGGGATGAACCGGGCCAGGGCGCCCGTCAGGGTCAGCGCGGCCAGACCGGCGATGAACTTCATCGCGGCGATGGCGGCGGAGCCCTGGCCGACCGAGGCCTCCGAGTAGTAGCGGGCGGCGGCCAGCCAGAAGCCCAGCCCCAGCACCGCGGAGATGCCGGTGTTGAGCATCAGGGCGTAGGCGTTGCGGAACAGCTGGCTGCCGCCCGGCCCGTCGCCCAGTCCGGGCAGCCGTAACCGCCGCCCGGACCGCTCCTCGGGTGCCCCGGTCGTGGCGGCGGTGCCGGCCTCGGCGGTGGTGGTCGTGTCAGACACGGGAACGGAGTGCCTTCCGGACCTGTCGTGCTCTGCGGACCATGGCGTACCCCTTGGTGAGGGCCCGGTCCCTGGCGAAGTTGCGGGCGATCGCACGGCCCTCGACGAGCCGTTCGAACTCCTCGATCGAGGTGGTCCGGCGCACGGTCACCCGTTCCAGGGCGTACGGGCCCTGGCGGCGCCGCGCGAGACCGTTGCCGACCGCGAGCGACTGCGCGAAGCCCGCCGCGCGCACCGTGCGCCGCACCCGGCGGCTGGAGTAGCCGTACGGGTACGCGAACGAGACGGGGCGGGAGCCCAGTTCGTCCGCGATGATCTCCTTGCAGCGCAGCACCTCGGACCACAGCTCGTCGTCGGTCAGCTGGTCCAGCTGCGGATGCGCGTGGCTGTGCCCGCCGATCTCGACGCCCGCGTCCGCGAGCCGGCGCACCTGCTCCCAGTCGAGCATGGCGTCGGGGGCGGCGCCGTTGTCGTGCGCGCCCTTGATCCAGGCCGTCGAGACGAACAGCGAGGCCCGGAAGCCGTGCTCGGTGAGCACCGGCAGACAGTGCCGGTGCACGCCCTCGTAACCGTCGTCGAAGGTGATGAGGACCGGCCGCTCGGGGAGCGGGCCGCCGGAGCGCCAGTGCTCCGCCAGCTCGGCCGTGGTGACCGGGGTGAAACCACGGTCCCCGAGCAGCGCCATCTGCTCGGCGAACGCCTCGGGGGCGACGGACAGCACCCGGGTCGCGTCGTTCGGCGCGGACGCGACCGCGTGGTACATGAGGATCGGGACAGCCGTCTCGCTCATGCCGAGCCCTCCTTGCCGGCGTCGATGTCCACGACGTCGGCGTCTATGTCCGCGACGGAGAAGGCCGTCCCGTTCCTGCGCGCCCGGACGCTCCCGACGACGTACCCGCCCGCCGCCGTCAGTACCCCGGTGACGATCGCGCCCGCCCGGCCCGCGCCGCCCGGCCGGGCCAGCACCGCGTCGCGCAGCCCGCGGGCGACCCCCGCGGGCAGCACCCGGGTGGTGTACCGGCGTTCCGACTCCAGGCCCTTGTCCGCGCCGACGCTCCGCGCCACCAGGGCCTTCGACAGGCCCTCGGCGTAGGTGCGGGTGCGGAAGTACGCGAAGCGCTCCCGGGCCTCGGGCACCCGGTGGTGGATCACCGCGCGGTCGTCGAACAGCAGTACCGCGTCCGGTCTGGCCCGCGTGAGCCGGATGCAGAGCTCCGTCTCCTCGCAGCCCAGCGGCCGTTTGTCGCCGTCGCGCCCGATGCCGGTGGCGAAGCCGCCGGCCGCGTCGAACGCCGTACGGCGGAAGGAGGCGTTGCCGCCGAGCACGTTGCGGACCGGGGCCCGGCCGGTGGGCAGGCCCTTGTACGCGGCGCCCACCACCCAGTCGAACTCCTCGGGGAACCAGAGCGGTCGGCGGCCGGACGCCCAGACGGGCACCGTACGGCCGCCGACGGCCATCACCCGCGGGTCCGTGTAGCCCTCGGCGAAGTAGCGCAGCCAGTGCCGCTCGGCGACGGCGTCGTCGTCGAGGAAGGCGATGATCTCGCCGCGGGAGGCGGCGATGCCGGTGTTGCGGCCGGCGGACAGGCCGCGGGGGCCCGCGTTGGCGAGCACCCGCACCTCCCCGGATCGCGCGTACTCCTTGTACTCCTTCGCCAGCCGGTCCAGAAGCACCTGGTTGTGGTCGACGACCAGCAGGATCTCCCGGGCCGGCCGGGACTGCGCCCGCACCGAGGCGACCGCCGCGAGGATGTCCTCCCAGCGGTCCTCGGTGTACACGCAGATGACGACCGAGACGTCCGGCTCGCTCAAGACGCCTCTCCCCGCGTCCCGAGGAGCATCGTGCCGTGCGGACGGCGCCGTAGGTCACGCCGGTTGGAGCGTTCCTTCAGGATCACCTTCAGCACCCGCAGCCCGTCGCGCACGGCCCGCAGATTGCTGGCGCCGTGGATGCGCAGGTACTCGTGGCTCGGGATCTCCTGCACCTTCAGGCCCGCCTTGACGACCCGGATGTTCATCAGCGTCTCCACCTCGAAGCCGGTGCAGTCGAGGTCGATCTTGTCCAGGCAGTGCCGCCAGAACGCGTTGTAGCCGTAGCACAGGTCGGTGTAGCGGGCGCCGAACTTGCGGTTCACCACCGCGCACAGCGCCCGGTTGCCCAGCTTGCGGACGGGCGTCATGTCGTCCGTGCCGCCGCCGTTGGCGAACCGCGAGCCCTTGGCGAAGTCGGCGCCGGAGACCAGCGCGGAGACATAGCTGAGGATCTCGTGGCCGTCGGCCGAGCCGTCCGCGTCGACCATCACGATGATGTCGCCGGTGCACGCCTCGAACCCGGTGATCAGGGCATCCCCCTTGCCCTTGCCGCGCTGGCGCACGACCTTCACGTCCGGCCACAGCTCCCGCGCGACCTCGACGGTGTCGTCGGTGGAGTTGCCGTCCACGAGAACCACCTCGTGGATCCAGGACGGCAGCGTCTTGAAGACGTACGGCAGGTTCTCCGCCTCGTTCATGGCGGGGATCACCACGCTCACCGGCGGCGCGATGGCCAGGTGGCTGGAGACGGGCCGGTACTTGGACTTCGCCGCCGCGGACGGATCCTCCGCTGTGTCGTCGGGAACCGCCGGGCGCAGAACTGAGGTCATGAGTCTGGTCCCTCTCGTCCGGTGGACCGCCCGCCCCTGGACGGTCCGGTGTGTGGTCCGGTTCGAAAGGGGGGTCCTCACTCAGGGCATGACGAAGTGGATCTCACGTGCACGCCCGAGTGAGCTGGCATGGCTGGCCGACTGTTCGCGACCAGTCGGTCGCGCGGCACGACTCGGCACGACGTACGGTCACCGAGCACGGCACCCCCCTACCGCGCCACCGCGTCGGGATCATCGCGGCCCTGAGCCCTCCCCTGGAGCCGCATAACGATGAACCCACGCGAGTGGATGTACGACGATATTGATAAATCGGCACGTATGGCAAGTCCTGGAACAAGACCCCACGTTTTTGTTGTTGTGTCCGTTAGTTACCTCCTCGAACGGATTTTGCCAATCCGTTTAAGGAGTCTGTCCGCAGGTGCGAACAGTTCCGGCCGCGTCACCACCGTGTTCCGCAGCGCCCGGACCGGGGCCCGGTGGGCCCGGTGGCCGAGAGCCACCGGGTGGCGGCGGGACACCCAGCCCTCGGACACGCTGATCTCACGGGTCTTCAGGGAGTCCTTGTACTGCTTCTGGCCCCGCCCGAGATCCAGATAGGCGATGCCGTCGGCGGCGGCCGCCTCCGCCATGTGCAGATGCAGCAGCAGACCCGGCGAGAACCGCCCGTACGCCGGGTCGTACGCCGGGAACCAGCACGTCAGCACCCGGTCGGAGCGCAGCCCGAAGTGCGCCGCGGCCGGCTTGCCGTCCGCGTACAGCACGGACAGCACACCCGCGAACGCGTCGGAGCGGGTGTGGAAGAGCCGGTGCACGAGATGGGTGATCCACGGGTGCGCGAAGCGGTCGCTGCGCCCGGTCCTGCGGTACTGCGCGGACTTCCACTCCATCAGCGTGCGCAGCACCGCCGGGTCGCGCTCGTCGTACACGAAGCGCACCTCGCCGTCGGTCGCCCGCTGGAGCCGGCGTTCCTTCGCGAACGTCGACCGCACGAACTTCCCGCCCGATCTGGCCCTCAGCCGGCCCAGATACGCCTCGTACCCGTCCTCCAGGTCCATGACGGGGGACGGGAAGCGGCCGGTGGCGTGGACCTCGAACGGCGCCTGGCCCCCCGCCAGGTGGTCGAACTCCCACACCGCCAGCCCGCAGGCCCGCAGCAGCTCGCGCGCGTCCCAGGTGAACCCCGGGCGGTGGACCAGGCCCTGGCAGTCGGACAGGCCGAGACCGACGGCCCGGCCGACACCGGTGGCGCTCCGCTGGAACGGGAAGAACGCGGCGGGCTCTCCGTCCTCCCGGACGACGGCGATGCGCACGCCGCGCCGGCAGGCGCCCACCGCGAGGGCGAACTCCGGTGACAGAAAAGGATTCGCCAGCTCGGGCGCGCCGTGCAGATGCGCCTTGGACTGCAGAGCGGTCCAGGCCGCCCGGTCGGCGGCGGTCAGCTCACCGGGGCGGTACACGCTGATGTCCACGTCAGGGGGTCCGTCTTCTCTCCGTGCGGCCGCGCAGGCGCCGCACCGAAACCAGCAGGAGGACGAGCGAACTGATCGCGGTCACCGCCACGATCCCGCCGCGGACGGACCACGCGCGGGTCGCCAGCAGTGCCTGGGCGACGAGGAGGTCGACCGCGACCGCTCCCGCGACGGACGTCACGACGCGACCGAGAGGGGCCAGCCCGCGCAGCGCGGCACCGATGGCGGCGCCCGGCGCGGCGAGCAGGAAGAACAGTGTGAGCGGGCCGCGCAGCGGCGAGGCCGTGTCCGTGAGCGCGAGCAGCGCGCCGGCCGCCGCGACGGTGACGGCTCCGCCCGCGAGCAGCGCCGCCAGGTCCCTGCGCGGACCGGGCCGCGGCCGGCCGTCGTCCCCCGGTGGCGGTCCCGACGAGGACGGCAGCTTGATGCGTAAGGTCTGCATGGGCGACTTTGCCCCCTGAAGCGCCGGATGCCGGGCTTCAATGTCACCCAGGGGGCGCGCGGGCGTCAAGACCGGGATTCCGCATTCGTAATGCACCGGCAAAGGATGTCCCCGGCGTACACGACGGTTCCCCGGAGGCGCCGGCTGCCTCCGGGGAACTGTGGTGCCGGTCAAGCGAGTCGGAGCGTGGCGCTCACGCGCCGGGCACTACTGGACGATCTTCAGCAGGCGGTTCGGGGAGCCGCTGCCCGGGCTGGTCACCTTGCCCGTGGTGGCGCCGTTCACCAGGGCCGTGGCGACCTGGGCCGGAGTGGCCGAGGTGTGGCCCGCGAGGTACACGGCGGCCGCGCCCGCGACGTGCGGGGTGGCCATCGAGGTGCCCGAGATGGTGTTCGTCGCGGTGTCGCTGGTGTACCAGCCCGCCGTGATCGAGGAGCCGGGCGCGAAGATGTCGAGGGCCGAGCCGTAGTTGGAGTAGCTGGCCCGCGCGTCGGTGCTGGTGGTGGCGCCCACCGTGATGGCCTCGCTGACGCGGGCGGGGGAGGACGAGGAGGCGCTGGTGCTGCTGTTGCCGGCCGCGACGGCGTAGGTCACGCCGCTGGCTATGGAGTTGCGGACGGCGTTGTCGAGCGAGGTGGAGACGCCGCCGCCGAGCGACATGTTGGCGACGGAGGGGCCGCTGTGGTTGGCGGTCACCCAGTCGACGCCCGCGATGACGCCGGCCGTGGTGCCGGAACCGCTGTTGTTGAGCACACGGACCGCCACGATCTTCGCCTTCTTGGCGACGCCGTAGGTCGAGCCCGCGATGGTGGTGGCCACATGGGTGCCGTGGCCGTTGCCGTCGGAGGCGGTGGTGTCGCCGTCGACGGCGTCGTACCCGTAGGAGGCACGGCCGCTGATCTGGGAGTGCGTGATGCGGACGCCGGTGTCGATGACATACGCGGTGACGCCGCTGCCCGCCGAGTCCGGGTAGGTGTACGTGCCGTTCAGCGGCAGCGAGGTCTGGTCGATGCGGTCCAGGCCCCAGGGGGCGTTGGACTGCGTGGCCGTCACCCGGACCGTCTGGTTCTGCTCGACGGAGGCCACGGCCGGGTCGGCCGCGAGTCTGCGGGCCTCGGCTGCCGAGAGCTCGGCCGTGTAGCCGTTGAGCGCGGCCTTGAAGGTCTTCTGCACGGTGCCGCCGTACGTCTTGACCAGGCTCTTGCCCTGGCTGGACGTGGCCTTCAGGCCCGTCGCGCCCTTCTTGAGCGTGACGATGTAGCTGCCCTTGATCGCGGTGGGGGAATCGGCCGCGAGCACCTTGCCCTCGGCCGGGGCGGCCTGGGCGGGGAGTGCCGTGAGTCCGCCCACGAGGGCGGCGGTCGTCACGGCGGTGAGAGCGGCGATCCGGATCTTGTTGCTACGCAGCTGTGCCATTACGAGGGAGTCCTCCTCCAGGCAGCGCGCCCCCGGGGTCGGGTGCGCGCATGTGGGGGTGCGCGCGTCTTCGCACGCACGGCCTCGGAGTGTTGCGTTCCACGCCGGGGCTGCACACAGCGTCGGGGATCAACGGGTGCAGCTCAAGGGAGTTGAAGCGTTGTCATGTTTCTGTCATAGGGGCGTAATGAAAATGGCGGTGAACGCCTGGGGCGAATGAGGACACGACACGGAAATTATTGGCATGAACACTTCCAGTCAACACGCGTAGCTGCTACCACGGTTGTGGCAGAGATCCTGCTAAAGGGAGGTTCCATGAGACGTACCCGAATTGCGGCATACGTGACCTCGCTCCTCCTCGCCACCGGCGTCACCCTCACCGGGTCCGCCGCGGCGCAGGCGTCCTCGACCGCTGCGGCCACCGGCTACGTGGCCCTCGGTGACTCCTACTCGTCCGGTGTCGGCGCGGGCAGCTACCTCAGCTCCAGCGGCGACTGCAAGCGCAGCACCAAGGCGTTCCCGCAGCTCTGGGCCGCCGCCAACGCCCCCTCCTCCTTCAGCTTCACGGCCTGCTCGGGCGCCCGGACCAACGATGTCCTGGCCAACCAGCTCGGCCCGCTGAACTCCTCCACCGGCCTCGTCTCGATCAGCGTCGGCGGCAACGACGCGGGCTTCGCCGACGTGATGACCACCTGCGTCACCTCGTCCGACAGCACCTGCATCTCCCGCATCAACACGGCCCGGGCGTACGTCGACTCCACCCTGCCCGGCCGGCTCGACTCCGTGTACACGGCGATCCGCTCCAAGGCGCCGGGCGCCCACGTCGTCGTGCTCGGCTACCCCCGCTTCTACAAGCTCGGCCAGACCTGCCTTGGCCTCTCCGAGGCCAAGCGCACCGCCATCAACAACGCCTCCGACCACCTCAACAGCGCGATCGCCAAGCGTGCCGCGGACCACGGCTTCACCTTCGGCGACGTGCGCTCCTCGTTCACGGGTCACGAGATCTGCTCCGGCAGCTCGTGGCTGCACAGCGTCAACTGGCTGAACATCGGCGAGTCGTACCACCCGACGGCCGCGGGCCAGTCGGGCGGCTATCTGCCGGTGTTCAGGAACGCGGCCTGACCGCCGCGCCGGACACCGACGCGTACCCGGACGTGCTGGGGGAGGTCCCGTCCGTCGGGGGCTCCCCCTCGCAGGTGACCGAGAACGGCACGGTGTCCGACGCCGTGTGCACCGGATCGCGGACCTCGACGCCGATCTCGTCCTCGTACGTCCCGTCCGTGCGGTACGTCGTCACGATGACCCGCTCCTGCCGGGTTTTTCCCCCGTCCGCGGGGAACTCCAGCGTGCGCCAGCCGGGGTCCGACACCTCGCCGCCCTTCGTCACCCACCGGTAGCCGACCTCCACGGGCACCCGCCCCACCGTGAACGTCGCGGTGAACGTGGGCACTTCGGTGTCCGGCGGGGGACACGTCCCCGCGTACTCGGTCTGCGCGCCCTCGACCGTCACCCGCACGGTCGGGTCGGGCGCGGGGGTCGTCCGGTCGCCGGTGGACGTACCGGAGGGGCTGCCGCCCGGCTTCCCGGCGTCCGTCTCGTCGCTGGTGCGGCCGCCGGTGGGTTCCCTCACGTCCGTCTCGTCGTCCCCGCCGGACCCGCTGGTCCCACCCGTCTCTTCCGCGCTGCCGCCGGTGGGGCGCACGCTGCCGACCGTGCCGTCCGCCTTGCCGCCCCCGTCGCCGCGGTTCACCAGGCGGTACGTCAGCCCGGCCAGCGCCAGGGCGAGTACGGCGATGCCCACGATCACGAACAGGACGGACCGGCGGCTGCGGCGGGGCTCCGCCGGCGCGTCGGGGGTCCGGGCCACGGCGGCGGACGCCGGCTGCGGCGGGGTCGCCGGCCCGAACCCGCCCGGGCCGGTCTCCGGGAGCGGGACAGCGGTGACCGTCGGGGTGTACGGCACGGCGGAGGCGGTGTCCGCGCGCGGGGTGCCGCCGGAGGCGATCAGGCGCAGATCCCGCTCCGTCCCCTCGGCCCGGGCGCGCTCGGCCGGGTCCTTGCGCAGCAGGCCCGCGATCACCGGGGCCAGCGGGCCGGCCCGGTGCGCCGGCGGCAGCTCCGCGTCGACGACCGCGCGCAGCGTGCCCAGCGGGGTGTCCTGCCGGAACGGCGAGCTGCCCTCGACCACCGCGTACAGCAGCACCCCGAGCGACCACAGATCGGACTCCGGGCCCGGCGGGAGGCCCAGCGCCCGCTCCGGGGCGACGAACTCGGGGGAGCCGATCACCTCGCCGGTCATGGTGAGCGCGGAGGTGCCCTCCACCATGGCGATGCCGAAGTCGGTGAGGACGACACGGCCGTCGTTGGCGATCAGCACGTTGCCGGGCTTCACGTCCCGGTGCAGCACACCCGCCCCGTGCGCGGCGCGCAGCGCGGCCAGCACCTCGGCGCCGATCCGGGCGGCCTCCCGCGGCGGCAACGGGCCCTCGGACTCCAGCACGTCGGCCAGGGACAGTCCCCGGACCAGCTCCATCACGATCCACGGGCGGCCGTCCGCCATGGCCACGTCGTAGACGGTGACCACGCTCCGGTGCGTGATCCGGGCGGCGGCCCAGGCCTCCCGCTCCAGCCGGGCGTACATCCGCTCCACCTCGCCGGCCGGGAGCCCGGCCGGGGCGCGCACCTCCTTGACGGCGACCTCGCGCTGCAGGACCTCGTCGCGGGCCCGCCACACCGTCCCCATCCCGCCCTCGCCCAGCCGGGACAGGAGGCGGTAGCGCCCCGCGACCACACGCTCACTGCCGGGTGCTCCGGACACGGGCGTCCCCTCCTCGTATCCGCGCGATTCCTCCGCTGCGCCTGATATCTCCCCGAAAGTAACTCAGCCGAACGCGGATGCCGCCCCCCTGAACACCAATCCGGCCCCCAGGGCGACGACCACCCCCGCCGACACCACGGGAAGGGCCCGGCGCAGCACCGCGACGGCCGGCCCGCCGGACCACCCGGAGCGCCGCGCCAGCAGCCGCGCCGTCACGTCCCCCGCCCGCACCACGGCGATCCCGGCCGCGGTGAGCGTCAGCGCCAGCCCGGCGCCGTACGCCAGCACGAGCACCAGCCCGAACCACGCCCTCCCCAGCGCCGCCGCGCCCACCAGCACGACCACGGCGGAGGGACTCGGCACGAGCCCGCCCGCGAAGCCGAGCAGGAGCGTGCCGCGGAGGGTGGGGGCGACGGGGTGGGTGTGGGTGATGCCGCCGTGGGTGTGGGTGTGGGTGTGGGTGTGGGTGCGGGTGTGGGGGGCGTGCGTATGCGGACGACTGTGCTCGTGCGCGTGTCCGTCACCGTGTTCGTGCGGACGCTCGTGCTCATGTGCGTGCTGGCGTTCGTGTGGATGGTCATGTCCGGGCGTGTGCCGGTGCGCGAGCCGCCGGTTCGCCAGGGCCCGGCGTACGAGCGCCAGGCCCGCCGCCGTCACCAGCAGCCCGCTCGCGACGCCGAGCCAGGCGAGCACGGACGGCGCGGCGGCCGAGCCCGCCGTGACCAGCAGGCCCAGGGCGACCACACCGAGGGTGTGCGTCACGGTCACCGAGGCGATCATCGGCAGGACGTCGCGGAAGCCGGCCCGGCCGCGCGCGGCGGCGGTCGCCGCCATGATCGTCTTGCCGTGTCCCGGAGCGAGCGCGTGCAGCGCGCCGAGGACCACGGCGACGCCCAGCGCCAGCGCGGCGAAGGCGGCGGTCAGGTCCTGCCGCGCCACCAGGCCGTCGAGCGCCCGGGTCCAGCGGTCCGCGGCGCGCGGCAGCACCGAGCTGCCGGAGACGCCGCCGGAGCCGTCCGGCTCTGCGCCCAGGGCCGGTCCGCCGGGCCGGACCCGGAGGGACGCGGCCGCGGTGTCCTCCGGCGAGGACAGCAACTCCTGCGGGTAGCTGGTCAGTCGCCGGGACACGGACTCCTCCGGCACGTCCGACGCGGTGAGCGTCATCCGGTCGCCCCGCGCGGTGACCTCGCGCCAGCCCGGCCCGGAGTCCACGGCGGCCCGGAAGCGCACCGTCTCCGACGCGCCCTCGGGCAGGGGCGCCGTGAGCCGGCACTCCACGCGCAGGGTGGTGAGCCCGGCCTGCCCGGGCCCTACCAGCGCACGGCTCGCGCCGACGGTCAGCGGCACGCCCTTCCCGCCCACCGTGACCTCACTGCCCCGGGCCGCCGCCGCGCACCGCTCGCGGGCCCAGCCGTCCCTGCCCCGCTTCTCGACGTCGGGCGCGGCCTGGGCGGCCGGGATCTCCGCGAGGTCCTCGACGTGCAGGACGCGCAGCGTGCCGGGTGCGGCGACCAGCCCGTCGTACCGGTTGACGGTGAAGTTGCCGAGCGGGTGCGCGTGCGCGGCCCCGGCGGGCAGCAGCACCAGCGCGCAGACCGCCAGGAGGACCGCCGCGCAGCAGGCGGAAAGGCGTCGGCGGAACGTCACTCGGCCGCCTCCAGTGCCGCCAGGGCCTGCCGGGCCCGCCGGGCGCCGAGCGGCGAGAAGCCGGGGTTGAGGTCGAGCGCCGCCGTGAGCGAGCGTCGGGCTCCCGCCCGGTCGCCGGCGGCCCGCTCGATCATGCCGCGGTGGTACAGGAAGGCCGCGTCCCGGTAACCGGTCGCCGTCGCGCGCCGGGCGTACGGCAGCGCCTCCTCGTCCCGGCCGTTGACGTGCAGCGCCCAGGCGAGGGCGTCCGCCGTGTGGACCGTGTGCCGCCGCTCCCACTCGGCGCGGGCCGCGCGCAGGGCGGCCGCGCGGTCACCGTGGTCCGCGGCGGCGAGCGCGGTGTCGAGATCGGCGTCGACCCCGTGCGCGCGGGCGAGCGAGACCCAGGCGTCCACCAGCGCGTACCGGTCACGCGCCGCCGCCTTGTCGCCCCGCGCCTCGTACAGCTCGCCGAGCGCCACGAGCGGTCCCGGCAGCGGGTGCCGTTCGACGACGGCCTCCAGGGTGCGGACCGCGCCGGCCCGGTCGCCGCTCGCGGCCTGGGCGCGGGCCCGGCCCTCCAGCGCGGGGACGTAGGCGTCGTCGGCGGCGAGGGCACGGGCGTAGTGGGCCAGCGCGCTCCTCCGGTCGCCCTGCTTCCAGGCGAGCCCGCCGAGCTGCGTGGCCACGTACGCGATGTCGCCGCGCGCGGTCGCGGAGCCGAGGGCCCGGCGCAGTACCCGCTCGGCGGTCCGTGTGTCGCCGCGCAGTTCGCGCACGTAGGCGTACCGCGTGAAGACCGGGATGCCGGGCCGCCGCGCGTCGGCCACGTCGGCGGCCCGCGCCGCCTCGCCGTAGCGGCCGAGCTCCACCAGGGCGTCGATCCGGACGGCCAGCGCCCGTTCGCTGTACGGGTTCTGCTCCAGGGCCAGGTCCGCGTCGCGCAGGGCGCCCGCGAAGTCGTGGCGGGCCGCGGCGAGGGCGGCCCGGCCGGCGAGCGCCGGATCGTTGTCCGGGCGCAGCTCCAGCGAACGCCGCAGCGCCTTCTCGGCCTGCGGATAGCGGGAGGGGTCGCCCTCGGTCCTGGCCTGCTCCACGTACGCGAGACCGAGCGCGGCCCAGGAGGCGTGGTCGCGCGGCTGGTCGCGCAGATGCGCCTGGAGCGAGGTGACCTGCGTACCGAGGTCACCGCCGGCGAGCAGCCCGACGCCGGCGCCGGGCGCGGCGGAGCCGCTCACCGCCGTCCGCTCGTCGCGGGCGTCCAGCGCGATGGCGCCCGACGTGATCGCGACGGCCAGCGCCAGCGCACACGCGGCCGTGTGCAGCACCTTGTTCCTCCGCGGGGACATGCCCCTCCTCGAGTTCATCGGCATCCGAATGGCATCCATGGCAGGAAATACGTGGTGACCGGCGGGTGGCGCGGCCCGCGCCGTGGGGGAATCTGGGGAGGCACGGGCCGCGCCGGTCACGGGACCGGGGCAGCCGGGACGGCGCCGCCGGTCAGCGGTACGCGCGGCCGCCGGCCGTCCGGCGCCGCCACCACACCACACCGGTCGCGACCAGCAGGAACCCGGCCGCGCCCGCCGCCGCGGAGGCCGCGATCAGCGTGGTGTCGTCCATGCCGCCGCCCGCCGTGGCCGGCACGCCGCCGTCGAGCTGGCTGCGGACGGTGTTGCCGTCACCCTTCGCCGTCGCGCCGCGCGAACCGGCCGTCGGCAGACCGACGTACGGGAAGGAGTCACCGAACTTCCTGTCGTTCTCGTCGACCGCGTCCCCCAGGTCGTTCTTGGCACCCACCAGTTCGCCCTCGACGACCTGCAGCGAGATGTCGATCACGTCATCGGTGAGCCGGCGCCCGTTCGGGAAGCCCGCCTTGTCGCCGTCGAGGACCCCGAGCCGCTTGGGCCGCGCGGCGGGCTCGATCGAGGTGTTGAGGCGCAGCTGTTCCGAGGGGCGCACGTGCGGCGGCCGGTTGAGGCCCTCCACGCCCTTCAGGAAGACGTCCACGAGGTCGTTGCGGGGCTCGGCCGGAGCGTCGATCTTGTAGATCGCCTCCATGAGCTTCGGCAGCTCCGGCTCGGTGACGTTCTTCAGGAACCGGGCGTCGTCCCAGGGCGCCGACGCGTTGAACGCGTCCTTGTCCTTCTGCGGGTTGACGACCTCGTTGACCAGCGGATTGCCGAGCCTCGACACCTGCCTGAAGTGCCCGTCGGCGCCCTTGCGCTGGGTCGTGGACCAGATGCCGACGACCGGCTGGTCCGCCGACTCGGTGAGCATGCCGCTCGGCAGCTGCAACGCGATCGAGTTGACGTTGTAGCCCTTGAGCGTGTCCCGCCCGACCTCGGAGAGATCACCGCCGTACAGCAGGTCGAAGACCCTGAGGTCCAGGAAGAACGGGTCGTCGGCCTGCCCGGCGAACGTCGTCGCCCCGCCCGCCGTCCGGTACACCGCCTGGTCGCGCAGCTTGCCGTAGTCCGGCATCGACGCCTTGCCGACGTTCGACGGCGCCACCGGCACGTCGTCCGCGAGCCGGGTCTTCGAGACCAGACGCTGGTCCTTCAGCTTCAGCAGCTCGAGGTCGTACGTCTGCGTCACATTGAGGTCGGGGTCGTCGAGGCTGTCCACCGGCCCCGTGTTGTACAGGAAGGTCTTCCCGTTCTTCGTGTGCGTGTCGAAGGTGTAGCGGAAGACCAGCTCGCCCTGCGCGTCACCGTCGTTGTCGACGTGGACGTCGTACTGCGCGTCCTCGGCGAACGTGTAGAAGTTCGGCCCGCCGGCCGGTTCCTCGAACGGGATCCAGTTCGCCACAATCGTCGTCGTGTCCGGCTTGTCCGGGCTGACGAAGGCGTACACGTCCGTGTTGTCGAACTGCGGCTGCCCCGAGATCAGCGGGGCCTCCCGGTGGCTGGAGGCGGTGGCCGCCCCCGGCTCCAGCGCGGCCGCGCCGGCGGCCGCGAGCCCCGCGGCGGCCAGCGCCCCGCTCATGAGGGCGGCGATGCCGCCGCGTTTCGCCCTGGAAGTAGGTGTCATGCCGTCCGTCCCTCGCGCCCTTGTGCCGACTTGCCTTGCTGCACGGGGATTCGGAGCCGCGGCCGGAGCGGATTGGCCACAACCCGGGATCCGTTCCGCCGCGGCCGGACCCGCGTTTTCGGCGCGCCGATCCGTAACCCCATCCGGAGGTGGCTTCGTTGCGAATGCCCTACGCGAGGGGATGGCCGTGCCCGGCCGGAGCAGAGGGGGAGAAAGTGGAGGCGGACGAACTTCTCATACGTGTCGCCGGAGGTGACCAGAACGCCTTCGAGGAGCTGTACGGGCTGGTCTCCGGGCCGGTGTTCGGGCTCGTACGCCGCATCGTGCGGGACCCCGCGCAGTCGGAGGAGGTGGCGCAGGAGGTGCTGCTGGAACTGTGGCGGTCCGCGTCCCGGTTCGACCCCGGCCGCGGCAGCGCCCTGTCGTGGACCCTGACCCTCGCCCACCGCCGGGCCGTGGACCGGGTGCGCAGCGCCCGCGCGGCCGGGCTCCGGGAGCAGCGCGAGGGACGGCGCGCCCACCACCCCGCCTTCGACCAGGTCGCCGAGGAGGTGGAGGCCGGCCTCGAACGCGAGTGGGTGCGCCGCTGCCTGGACCGGCTCACCGACCTCCAGCGACAGTCCGTCACCCTCGCCTACTACGACGGCTACACCTACCGTGAGGTCGCCGAGCGGCTCTCCCTGCCGCTCGGGACGGTCAAGACCCGGATGCGCGACGGCCTGACGCGGCTGCGTGAGTGCCTGGGAGGTGCCGCATGAGCCTGTTCGCCCGCCTCTTCCGACGCGATCCGCACTCGCTCGCCGCGCCGTACGCCCTGGACGCGCTGGAGCACGACGAGCGCGCACGGTTCGAGAGGCACCTGGCCGTGTGCGACCGGTGCGCGGCCGAGGTGCGCGCCCTGGCCGAGGACGCGGTACGGCTCGCCTGGTCCACGACGGCCACGCCGCCGCCGGCCCTGCGCGAGAGGGTCCTCGCCGCCGTCCGCACCACACCCCAGGAGCCACCGCCGCAGGAAGCGCCCCGCGCCCGCCCCCGGCAGCCACCGGCGCACGGGTGGGGCACCGAGCCGCCGTCGGGCCCGCGGCACGCGCCCCGCACGCGGCCTCTCCTCGCCCCGCTGGCCACCGCCACGGCCGCCGCGGCGCTCGTCGTGGCCTCGCTCTTCGCCGTCCAGGCACACCGGACGCAGGAGCGGCTGGACGCCGAGCGCGACCGGGCACGTGAGATCGCCCACGTTCTCGCCGCGCCCGACGCCCGCGCGACCGGCGAACAGGACGCGCGGGGCCGGGGAATCGGAGTGATCGCCTCCGCTCAAGAGGGGCGCGCGGTTGTCACTCTGCGCGGGCTGGAGGAGCCGCCATCCGGCCGAGTGCATCAGCTCTGGCTTGTGCGCCCCCAGGCGCAGCCTCGCTCTCTGGGCCTCTTCGCCGACGACACGCCCTTGGTCGCCGACGGAATGACCCCCGACGCGACGTCACTCGCCGTGACCGTCGAACCCGATGGAGGGTCACCGCACCCCACCAGCCTGCCAGTTGTCCAACTCGCCCTGGATGCGGTCGGATTCGGAGAGTGATCGTCATCCGTGGGCGGGGTACGTCAATGCTGTGACCGCGATACACGAGTGCCCCAAGGGGGCGATAGGGTTACTCTGCCCGGGCCGGGTGGACTCGTACGGGTGGGGAGTGACATGGAACAGATAACAGTGCGCAGGGCACGGGTCCCTGCCATCACCTGCGGGAGCAGCGCGACCAGTTCGCGTCTCGACCGGCATCTCTCGGTGCTCGGCGGCCCCGCCGTGCCGCAGCGCGAGGCGGCCGAGGCGACGTCCCTGATGCGTGAGATAACCGCTCGCGACACGCACCGGCGCGGCGGCCGGGGAGCCCGGGTGCACCGGGTCTCGCTGTTCGCCCCGCTCCGCCGCCTGCGCCGCTCGCTGTTCGGCGGCCGCTGAGCAGCACCGGGACGACCCGCCGTACAGGTCGGACCCTCCGTGCGAGCCCGCCGCTCGGGCTCCACGCCGTTCCGGTGTGGCGCTGCTGTCTCTTCGCCCGTCATCCCCACGGCACACAGCAGCGCCCCCGAGCGGTTCCCGGGCGCGGGTACCGCTCACCGCTCTCGTCCCGGTCCCTCTCTGCCTTCCTTCCTGTCACCGGCCGGCCCTCCCTCCTTCCTTCCGCCCCGCTCGCCGCGCCGTGTCCCAGGTCACCGTCCGCCGCGCGCGTACCCGCGCAGGGCGAGCGGCACGAACACCACGATCAGCACACCACACCACGCCAGTGACCCGGCCACCGGATGCGCCACCGGCCAGGCGGCCCCCTCCGGCGCCGAGGAGTTCCCGAACAGGTCCCGCAGGGCCGTGGTCACCGCGCTGAGCGGGTTCCACTCGGCGAGCGTGCGCAGCCAGTCGGGCAGATCGTCCGTGGGGATGTAGGCGTTGGACAGCAGGGGCAGCATGAAGGTGGCGCTGCCCAGCTGACCCGCCATCTCCTCGTTGCGCGTCAGCAGGCCGAGGAAGATCCCGATCCATGTGCACGCGAACCGGAACAGCAGCAACAGCCCCAGGGCGGCCACCGCCCGGACCGCCGGTCCCTCGATCCGCCAGCCCACGGCCAGCCCGGCCAGGAGGAACGGCACCGTCCCCACGGCCGACACGACCAGATCCGCGAGCGCCTGCCCGAGCGGTACGGCCGCCCGGCTCACCGGCAGCGTACGGAAGCGGTCCATCACGCCGCGGTGGGTGTCCTGGGCCGCCTGGAACATCCCCGTCATGATGCCGTTGGCCGCGGTCGCCACCAGCAGCCCCGGCACGAGGAAGGTGCGGTACTCCTCGCCGGGCATCGCGAGGGCGCTGCCGAAGACGTACCCGAAGAACAGCAGCATCGTGATCGGCATCGTCTGGACGAGGACCACCAGCGCGGGGTTGTTCCGGACCCGCCGCAGCTGGCGGCCGAGCATCGCCGCGCCGTCGTACGCCAGGGCGCTCATGCCGCACGCTCCGCGCCGGTGTCGGTGAGCCGGAGGAAGACGTCGTCGAGTGTCGGCGGTTTGAGGCTCGCGTCGAGCAACGGCACGCCCGCCGCGTCCAGTTCGCGCACCAGACGGGGCAGGGTGAGCGTCGGGTCGGTGGTGACCGCGCCCACCGCGCGCCGTTCGTGGTGGAAGGCGGGTTCGGCGCCGGTGAGCCGGTCGAGCACAGCCGCCGCCTTGATCATGACGTTGGTGTCCGCGACGATGACCTCCGCGTAGGTCCCGATGAGCGCCTTGAGTTCGGACGGGGAACCGGTGTGCGCGACACGGCCGCGGTCCACCAGGGCGATCGTGTCGGCGAGCCGGTCCGCCTCCTCCAGGTACTGGGTGGTCAGCAGCACGGTCGTGCCCCGCGCCGTGAGCTCGTGCACGGCGTCCCAGATCGTGGTCCGGCTGACCGGGTCGAGGCCGGTGGTGGGCTCGTCCAGGAAAAGCACCTCGGGGCGGCGGACCAGGCTGGCCGCCAGGTCGAGACGGCGCCGCATCCCGCCCGAGTACGTGGACGCGAGCCGGCCGGCGGCTTCGGACAGCCCGAAGCGGTCCAGGAGTTCGTCCGCCCGGGCCGCCGCGTTCCCGACGCGGTGCAGCCGTGCGCACAGCCGCAGGTTCTCCCGCCCGGTGAGGTCGCCGTCCACCGAGGCGTACTGCCCGGTGACCGCGATCGCGCGGCGCACGGCGGGCGCCTCCCGTACGAGGTCGTGCCCCGCGACCCGTGCCGACCCCGCGTCCGGCCGCAGCAGTGTGGTCAGCAGCCGGACCGCCGTGGTCTTGCCCGCCCCGTTCGGCCCGAGCACCCCGCAGACCGTGCCCTCCGCGACCGCCAGATCCAGGCCGTTCACCGCCCGCACGTCACCGAACCGCTTCTCCAGGCCCTCACTAAGTACAGCGTACGTAGTAGTCATGGCTCGACCATAGCGCACTACGTACGCTGTACGTAACTAGGATGGTCATCGAGGTGATGAGCGATGGCGGGCCGAGCGGCCGTACCCGAAGTGATCTGGGCGCGCCCCGAGCGCACCGGGCGAGGCCCGAGGCCGGCGTTCACCAGGGCGGACATCGCGGCCGCCGCGGTGCGCCTCGCGGACGCGGGCGGGCTGGAGGCAGTCTCGATGCGGCATGTCGCGGCCGAACTGGGCTGCGGCACGATGTCGCTCTACAACTACGTGCCGCGCAAGGAGGACCTGTACGAGCTGATGGTCGACGCCATCGGCGCCGAACACGTCCTGGCGGAGCCCACGGGCGACTGGCGCGCCGACATGCTCCGCAACGCCCGGCAGACGCGCGCCATCATGCACCGCCACCCCTGGGCGCCGCGCCTGATGTCGGGGGTGTACGGCTTCAGCCCCAACACCCTGCACTATCTGGAGCACTGCCTGGCCTGCCTCGAACCGCTCGACGCGTCGTACGCGACCAAGATGGAGCTGGTCGCGCTGCTCAACGGCGTCGTGACGACCTACACCGCGAACGAGCTCGCCACCGCCGAGCGCACCCGCGCGATGCCGTGGTCCGAGGAGGAGGAGAACGCGGTTCGCATCGCCTACCTCGGCAGCCAGGTGGCGACCGGCGCGTACCCGCACCTCGCCGCGGCCTTCGCGGAGGACGCCGGGCCGATCGATCTGGAGGCGGTGTTCGAGCGGGCGCTGCAGCGGGTGCTGGACGCGTTCGACCGCGGGGCGTGAACCGCCGGGCCGCTCACAGCAGGGCGAACTGGCCCTCCGGACCCTCCTCCTGGTGGTCCAGGACGGAGGCGGGGCGGCGGGCGGAGTCCGGGACCGGCAGGACGCCGGCCTTCCGCAGCTCGGCCGCCGTGACCGGGTCCTGGACGCCCGGCTCCGGGTGCGTGTCCCGTACCTCCGCGAGCAGGGCCAGCACCGTGATCAGTTCCAGCAGCTCGGAGGTCCAGGCCTGCGGCCACGCGGGGGGACGCACGGCTTCCAGGGTTCCCGGGGCGGCCCGTTCCGTGCGGCGCGCGAACCAGGCCTCCAGGATCCTGACTCCGCCGACGTGGAAGTCCCACGCCGCCGCGGGCACGGGGGCGATCCGGCCCTCGCCGATCAGCAGGACCTCCTCCGCACGGTCGTAGAGGAGTTCCGTGGGCCGGGCCGGCAGCGGGGCGCGGACGTACGGGCGGCGGCCGCCCGGGAGCTTGGGGCGCTCGCCGTCGCGGCGCATCAGCCACAGCGCCCGGCGTCCCGACTCCACGCCCGCGCGCCACGCGTCGGGGTCCGCGGTCAGCGGGACCTCGATGCCCCGGGGGCCCGGGCGGGCGGCGGTCAGGATCCAGGCCAGGACGTCCAGGGGTTCCGGGGCGCTGCCCAGGCGTCCGGCGAGGTGGGCGGTCAGGCCCGGGGCGAGATTGGGTTCCGCTCCGCCCGGGCGCCGGTACAGCGGGCGGACGGGGCCGGTGCGCGGGCCCCGCGGCGGGTGCAGCGGCAGCAGGGACGACACCAGCAGTGCCGGGCCCGGGGAGTCGGGTACCGCCGGCTGCTCGACGGCGAACACCTGCTCCGCGTCCGCCACCCGCCACAGTTCGGGCCGCGCCGCGTCGATCAGCCGGTGGTCCGGGATGAGCCACTGCTCGTCGAAGGGCGCGGCGAGGACGCGTACGGGCTCCGGGCACGGCCCCGACTCGCGGGCCAGTCGTCCGGTGCCGCCCGCCCGGCCCGGCAGTTGGCCCACCGCCGAGTGCAGGGTGCGGGAGCGCGTCGGCGCGAACAGGGTCTCGCGGTCCGGGCCCTCGGCCTTCACCAGGGCGTCCCAGCGAGCCTTCAGCGAAGCCGCGTCGGGGGCCGTCGGCCACCCCCGGCCGAGCCGCGGCGGTGCGACGGACCACGGCATGAGGTCCGCCAGCAGCGGAGCGTCGTCGTGCGTCACGCTGGGCATGGTACGACGCCCCCGCCGACGCGGGACCGGATCGGTGGGCGGCCGGTGTCACGGTGAACGGCATCGGTGCGCGGCCGCTGCCACGATGAACCGGATCAGTGCGCGTCCAGCGTCACCGTGAAGGAGAAGCGGTCGCCGCGGTAGTGGATGACCGCCACGTCCAGCACCTGGCCGTCCTCGTCGTACGTCACGCCCGTGTAGTGCAGGATCGGGCTGAGCAGCGGCACCTGGAGCAGCCGGGCCGTCTCCGGGTCCGCGAGGCGCGCCTCCACCGTGTCCGTGATCCGGGCGATGGCCACGCCCACCACGTCCCGCAGCACCTTCGTCATCGGCCAGCGGACCAGGTCGTCGCGGTCGATGCGGGCGGCGAGTTCCGGCCGGACGTAGTTGCGGGCGTGGTTGGTCGGCTCGCCCGTCTTCTCGTCGCTGCGCAGCCGGTGGTACGTCGCCACCCCGGCCAGCTCCGGGAAGTACTCCGCGACTTCGGCCGGCGGGGCGGCCGTGCCTCTCTCCAGCAGCTCGGTGGACATGCCCGACTGCTGGGCCACGATCGCGTCCACCGAGCCGAGCAGCCGCACGGGGGCGCCGCGCCGCGCGCTCGGCTCGATGAACGTGCCGCGTCGGCGGTGCCGGCTGATCAGCCCCTCGTCCTCCAGTTCCTTCAGCGCCTGCCGCATGGTCAGCACGCTCACCCCGTAGTGCCCGGCGAGCTGCTCCTCGGTCGGCAGACGCAGCGGGTCATGGGGCGACCGGCCGAGGATCGAGGCACGCAGGGACTGCGAGACCTGATACCAGAGCGGAAGTTTGCGGTTCAGGACGATCGAGTCCGGCGCGAATGCTGTCACGACGGTATCCGTACCGGTCGCGGGCGTTCAGTGCAATGGCGTGAAGTGACGCCCGAGACCCGACCACACGTCGTCGTACCGCTGTTGCAGGTGGCCCGCCTCCGCGGCCTGCCGGGTGAGGGTCACCGGCCAGCGGGTCTCGAACATGAACGCCAGCCCGTCGTCGATCTTCTGCGGCCGCAGCTCGGCCGAGGACGCCCGGTCGAACGTCTCCCGGTCCGGACCGTGCGCCGACATCATGTTGTGCAGCGAGCCCCCGCCCGGCACGAAGCCGCCTTCCCCGGCCGTCTTGGCGTCGTACGCGCCCTCGATGAGCCCCATGTACTCGCTCATCACATTGCGGTGGAAGTACGGCGGCCGGAACGTGTCCTCGCCCACCAGCCAGCGCGGCGCGAAGACGACGAAGTCGACGCCGGCCAGCCCCGGGGTGTCGGACGGCGAGGTGAGCACGGTGAAGACCGACGGATCCGGGTGGTCGTAGGAGATGGTCCCCATCACATTGAAACGGCGCAGGTCATAGATGTACGGCACATGGTTGCCGTGCCAGGCGACCACGTCGAGCGGCGAGTGGCTGTAGGTGGCCCGCCACAGGTTGCCGCAGAACTTGTTGACCACCTCCACCGGGCCCTCGACGTCCTCGTACGCGGCGACCGGCGCCAGGAAGTCCCGGGCGTTCGCCAGGCCGTTGGCGCCGATCGGGCCGAGGTCGGGCAGGCGGAAGGGGGCGCCGTAGTTCTCGCAGACATAGCCTCGGGCCACATCGTCGAGCAGCTCCACGCGGAACCGGACACCACGCGGGATCAACGCCACATGGCCCGGCTCGGCGGCCAGCAGCCCGAACTCCGTGCGCAGCAGCAGCCCGCCGCGCTCGGGCACGATCAGCAGCTCGCCGTCGGCGTCGCTGAACACCCGCTCCATCGAGGAGTTCGCGTGGTACAGGTGCACCGCCATTCCGGTGCGCTGCGTCACGTCGCCGTTGCCGCCGAGGGTCCACAGACCGGCCAGGAAGTCGGTGCCCGCCGGTGGTTCGTGGAGCGGGTTCCAGCGCAGCCGGTTCGGGTCGGGAACGGTATCGGTGAAGGGCGCCGTGCCGAGGGCGCCGTTGTCCGTGCGCGTGAACGCCGGGTGCGCGGCCGACGGGCGTATCCGGTACAGCCACGAGCGCCGGTTGTGCGCCCTCGGCTCGGTGAAGGCCGTGCCGCTCAGCTGCTCCGCGTACAGCCCCAAGGGGGCCCGCTGGGGGGAGTTGCGTCCGACCGGCAGCGCGCCGGGCACCGCCTCCGAGCTGTGTTCATTGCCGAAACCGCAGAGATATGTCAGCTGCTCGGCGGTCTTCCTCGCGTCCACGGTCATGGGCGCGCCCTCCCTCGCCTCGGAATCCTATGCATCACCGTAGGAATCGGGGGTGCGGGGCGCAAGGGGTCCGCACGCCACTTCTGCCGCCAGTTCTGACGCCACTTCTGCCGCCAGTTCTCCGCCACTTCTGACGCCACCTCGGACGCCGGACCGAGCAGACCGGGCCGAGCATGCCGGACCGACCGGGAGCAAACGGTGGTGTTGGCGGCTGCGAAGGCCGGTCCGGGTGGGAGCGCGGCGGCGCCGTTCGACGGATTCGACGGAACCCGGCTCCAGGTGGGTCCGCTTGTCGGAGAGGTGCTCTAGTCTCCCGGGCATGTCGTGGACGCGCGGAGGGGGCGGGCGTCACCGTCGGGCACACCGCCGGGCGACACGCACGAGAAGGGACAGCACTGCCGTGAGACCGACGAAGCCGATGAAGAGGGCACGCCGCGGAGCCGCATCGAGGCCCGGTCCGATGCCGCGGACGGAGACGGAGACGGGGACGGTGGCGACGAGGACCCACGGCTGACCGTCCGCGAGGTCCGCCTCTCGCCCGTTCGCCGGCCCCGCCGCACCAAGGCCCGACGTGACGGGCGCACCCGCACCGGGCGCCCGTCGCACCCGGGGGGAAAGAGATCATGAAGCCCGTGTTCCGAGCGACCTCGCTGCGCCGCGCACCCGTGCAGCGCCGCAGCGCCGAACGACTGACCAGAATCCTCGACGCCTGCGCCGACCTCCTCGACGAGGTGGGCTACGACGCCCTGAGTACCCGCGCCGTCGCCCTGCGCGCGGGTGTGCCCATCGGCTCCGTGTACCGCTTCTTCGGCAACAAGCGCGCGATGGTCGACGCCCTCGCCGAGCGCAACCTCGCCCGCTTCACCGAGCGGGTCGCCGAGCGCCTGGGTGAGACGCACGACGGGGGCTGGCGCGCCGCCGTGGACGTCGTCCTGGACGAGTACCTCGACATGAAGCGCACCGCTCCCGGCTTCGGCCTCGTCGACTTCGGCAACCAGATACCGGTCGGCACCCGCCGTGCGGCACCCAACCACCGCGTCGCCGACCGCCTCGGCGAACTCCTCGCCGGCCATATCGGCCGGACGCCCGACGAGGATTTGCGCCGCACCTTCCTGGTCGCCGTGGAGACCGCCGACTGCCTGGTCCACCTCGCCTTCCGCACCGCCCCGGACGGGGACGAGCGGATCATCGCGGAGATGCGGGCGCTGCTGCGGGCGTATTTGGGGAGGGCGCTGGACTGAGGCCGCGGATCGGCGGGCGCCGGGAACTCCCCGAGATGCGTACCGGTCGGTATGCTCCTGGTGAGTCGTGTGCCACCCCAGCCATGCGTCACTGCCGCCGCTGCCCGGGAGGACCCCTGTCCCGTACGGTCGGCGCCACTGCCACCGAATCCGCCGGAACCATCGCATCCGCCGCAACCACCACCGACTCCCGTACGGCCCTGCGCGTCTGCCCTCTCTGCGCGGCCGCCTGCGGCCTGGTCGGTCGAGGGCGCCCGGGTGACCCGAGCGCGCGGGGACCGGGACGACGTGTTCAGCATCACCGACTCCGTCCGGCCGGGCGTCGTCAGCCTTCCGCGCGGCTGGGGGCACGACCGGCCCGGCACCCGGATGCGGCAGGCCGCGCTCGACCCCGGCGTCAACGTCAACCGTCTCCTCGACGGGCCGCAGCTCGACCCGCTGTCGGGCAACCCGGGGCTCAATGGTGTGCCCGTCGAGCTGTCGCCGATCGAGACGAGGCTGTGACCTGGAGTTTTGCGCTTATTGCTCGCGTGTCAACATCTTGTTAACGCTCGTTGGCCCGCCCTAACGTCGCTCCATCCGCCGTCCTTCCGGTGGCTGTTCAAGGGCGAACGTTAGGTGTCCAACTCATGCTGACCATCCTCGGCTTCGCCATGATCGCGACCTTCCTGGTCCTGATCATGATGAAGAAGATGTCGCCGATCGCGGCGCTCGTGCTGATCCCGGCGCTCTTCTGTGTGTTCGTCGGGAAGGGTGCCCATCTCGGCGACTACGTCATCGAGGGGGTGGGCACCCTGGCGCCCACCGCCGCGATGCTGATGTTCGCGATCGTCTACTTCGGCGTCATGATCGACGTGGGCCTCTTCGACCCGATCGTGCGGGGCATCCTGCGCTTCTGCAAGGCGGATCCGCTGCGCATCGTGATCGGTACGGCCCTGCTCGCCGCGATCGTGTCGCTGGACGGCGACGGCTCGACCACCTTCATGATCACGGTCTCGGCGATGTACCCGCTGTACAAGCGGCTGGGAATGAGCCTGGTGGTGATGACCGGTGTCGCCGCCACCGCCAACGGTGTCATGAACACCCTGCCCTGGGGCGGTCCCACCGCCCGCGCCGCCACCGCGCTGAAGCTCGACGCCGCGGACATCTTCGTCCCGATGATCCCGGCGCTCGCCGCCGGACTCCTCTTCGTCGTGATCCTCGCGTACGGGCTCGGCCTGCGCGAACGCAAACGGCTCGGTGTGCTGAGCCTGGACGAGGTGCTGGAGAAGGAGCAGGAGAGCGAGACGGTGCTCGTCGGCGCCGGTGCCGGTGCCGAGGGGGCGTCGGGGGCCGGCAAGGGGCGTACGCCCAAGGCCGTCGGCGGCTCCGGCGCCGGTACCGATGCGGACGCCTCCGGCGACGACGGTGAAGGCGGCGGCGACGCGCGCCTGCAGGGCCTCGACCCGAACCGCCCGACGCTGCGCCCCAAGCTGTACTGGTTCAACGCGCTGCTGACCGCGGTGCTCCTCGCCGCCATGATTATGGAGCTGCTGCCGATCCCGGTGCTGTTCCTGCTCGGCGCCGCCCTCGCCCTGACGGTCAACTTCCCGAACATGGCCGACCAGAAGGCGCGGCTCGCCGCCCACGCCGACAACGCCCTGAACGTCTCCGGCATGGTCTTCGCCGCCGCCGTCTTCACCGGGGTGCTCCAGGGCACCGGCATGGTCGACAGCATGGCCAACTGGCTCGTCGACGCCATCCCCGAGGGCATGGGCCCGCACATGGCGCTGGTCACCGGCGTGCTCAGCCTGCCGCTCACGTACTTCATGTCCAACGACGGCTTCTACTTCGGCGTCCTGCCGGTGCTCGCCGAGGCCGGTGCCGCGCACGGGGTGTCGCCGCTGGAGATCGCCCGCGCCTCGATCGTCGGCCAGCCGCTGCACATGTCCAGCCCGCTGGTGCCGGCCGTGTACGTGCTCGTCGGCATGGCCAAGGTCGAGTTCGGTGACCACACCCGGTTCGTGGTGAAGTGGGCGGCGCTCACCTCGCTCGTGGTGCTGGGGGCCGGGATCCTGATGGGCATCATCTGAGCGATCATGTTCGGTAGTTGTCCGTAGTCGTTCGTAACTGTTGTCAGTAGTTGTTCGAGGAGGCACGTCATCGTGAGGCCCGGTGGGAACCGTGGCTGGCTGCTCCGCCTCGTCATCGCCTTCGGTTTCGCGCAGGGGGCGGTGTCGATGGCCCGGCCCGCCGTGTCCTACCGGGCCCTGGCGCTGGGCGCCGACGAGGGCGCGGTCGGTGTGATCGCGGGGGTCTACGCCCTGCTCCCGCTGTTCGTGGCCGTGCCCCTCGGCCGCCGTACCGATCACGGGCGGTGCGCGCCGCTGCTGCCCGTCGGTGTCGTCCTGATCTCGGGCGGCTGCGCCCTGAGCGGGGTCGCGGACTCCCTGGCGGCGATGGCGGCCTGGAGCGGGGTGATGGGGCTCGGCCACCTCTGCTTCGTGATCGGCGCTCAGTCGATCGTGGCCCGCCAGTCCGCGCCGCACGAGCAGGACCGCAACTTCGGGCACTTCACCATCGGCGCCTCGCTCGGCCAGCTCGTCGGGCCGATCGCCGCGGGCGCGCTGATCGGCGGCCGGGACATGGCGGGCACGAGCGCGCTGGCGCTGCTCGTCGCGGCGGCCGGGGCGGCGGTCGCGTGCACGTCGCTGTGGCGCATCGAGCACCGTACGGCGCCCACGTCCCGTGCGAAGGACGCCGAACGGGTCCCCGTGCACCGCATCCTGCGCACGCGGGGCGTGCCCGGGGGCATCTTCGTCAGTCTCGCCGTGCTGTCCGCGACCGACATCCTCACCGCGTACCTGCCGGTGGTGGGCGAGCACCGGGGCATCGCGCCGTCCGTGATCGGTCTGCTGCTGAGCCTGCGGGCGGCGGCGACCATCGCGTGCCGGCTCGTGATGACGCCCATGCTGCGGCTGCTGGGCCGGACCGCGCTGCTCACCGTGACCTGTCTGCTGGCCGCCGTGCTGTGTGCCGGGATCGCGGTGCCGGTGCCGGTGTGGGCGCTGGCCGTGATGCTCGCGGTCCTCGGGTTCTGCCTGGGGGTCGGACAGCCGCTGTCCATGACCACCGTCGTGCAGGCCGCCCCGGACGGCGCCCGGTCCACCGCGCTCGCGCTGCGGCTGACCGGCAACCGGCTCGGCCAGGTCGCCGCGCCCGCCGCCGCGGGCCTGGTCGCCGGGGTCGCGGGAGTGGCCGCGCCCTTCGTGATGCTGGGCGCGCTGCTGCTGCTGTCCTCGGCCACGGCCCTGCGCTCGACCGCGCGGCCGGAGAGCGGAACCGAGCGCGGAGCGGAGAGGGATACCGAGCGCGGAGCCGAGACCAGAGCCGAGACCAGAGCCGAGACCGGAACCAGGCGCGGAACGGAGAACGGATCGGAGCGCGGAACGGGAGCGGGAGGGGTCGCCGGAGCCCGGGCCCGGTGCCGGCGGGCCAGGGCCTCGTTGGGCCGGAAGGGCGATATCTGACGGGCCGCGGGGCGCGGCACGCACACCTGCGCGTGCGGATGGACGGAGAGTCGGGTGAAAGCCGATTTGTGTGAATATCACCTGACCCGGAGGTCATGTATGTCCACCTCGTTCCTCCCACGCCGCTCGGGAGCGCGCTCCGGCGCCGTCGGCCTCGCGGCGCTCGCCGTCACGGGAATCGCCCTTTTCGCAGCCCCCGGCGCCGTCGCGGCTCCCGGTGACAACGGGGACGTCACGCCTCGGGTGCAGGGCGTGGCCGTCGCCCCGCAGAACGGTCAGCCGGCGGTCTGCCGGTTCCAGCTCGAGGCCACCGGCTTCGACACGGTCCAGGGTCTCGACTGGACCATCGAGCCCCAGCCCGCCAAGCCCGGCGGCAGCGCGCTCTCCGGCTCCCTCTCCCTCGTCAAGGGAGCGGGCAAGTCCGAGCCCCTGACGGCTCCGGAGGGGGCGTACCGGCTCACCTGGAAGATGCTCGGCGGGGCGGGCGCGGGCAAGCAGAAGGACTTCAAGGCGGAGTGCTCGGACTCCAGGCAGTCCGCTGCCAGCCCCAGCGCCGCCAGCCCCGGTGCGGCGTCCCCCGGCGCGGCGAGCCCCGGTACCGCCAGGCCCGGCGCCGTCAGCCCGAGCGCCGTGAGCCCGGGCGTCGTCAGCCCGAGCGCCGCGACTCCCAGCGCCGCCCGTCCGCGCGCGACCGTGAGCAACGCCGCCGGTCCGCAGGCCGCGATCGGTCCCAACGGCGGGCCGCCCGCCGGTGGCGGCGGCCTCGCGCAGGACTTCTCGACGGTCGCGGGCGCGGCGGCCGTCGGCTCGGCCGCGATCGGCGGTGCGATGTACCTCCGGATGCGCCGTCGGCGCGCCGATGGCGCTGCGTAGAGGCGTCCAGCGGCCCTGGCTCCGGAGGCGCGCCTACCGCCTGGCGAGGACGGTCGTGGTGGCCGTCTCGCTGCTGGTGGGCGGCGTCTGGTGGGCGCAGGACGACGAGCCCGCCGAGGTGGCCGGGGCCCGGACCGACGCGCGTGGTGCGGGGGCACCACGCGCGTCGGAGTCCTCGGGGGCCGTGTCCGCCCCGCCGGCCTCCACCCCGTCGGCTCACCGGTCACCGGTCTCCGCCTCGCCGGCCCGTACCCCCTCGGTCCCCGCCTCGCCGGCGTCGCCCGGCGGGGCGCCGGCCCGCCCGGCGCCCGCCGGCTCCGCCTCCGCCCGTCCTTCGTCCCCCGGCGCGCCGCGGCCGCTGCCGCGGTCCCGGGCGGTCCGCGTCGACATCCCGTACCTCGACATCGAGGCGCCCGTCACGGGCCTGCGCCTCGACGACCGGCGCCGGCTGCCCGCGCCCGACGAGAGCAGGCCCGAACTGGTCGGCTGGTACGAGCAGGGCCCGGCACCCGGCGGCCCCGGCACGGCGGTCGTCGTCGGCCACCGTGACACCCGGAGGGGGCCGGCCGTCTTCGCGGCGCTCGGCGCGCTCGGTCCCGGCCACGTCGTGGAGGTACGGCGCGCGGACGGGCGTACCGCCGTCTACACCGTGGACACCGTGCGGACGTTCGAGAAGGACGGCTTCCCGAACGAGGAGGTGTACGGCCGGCGGGACCGCCCGGAGCTGCGCGTGATCACCTGTGGCGGCGACTACGACCGCGAGAGCGGCTACAACAGCAACATCGTCGTCTTCGCGCACCTTACGGCGGTCAGGGAGCCGGGCGGCGAGGTCGGCTTCTGACGTTCCCCGGCGCGCTGGGGGTGTGGTGGCGGCGCGGCGGGGCGAGTACTCCTGGACGGACCCCTCTGGTGACAGAAAACTATCGTCGCTAGTTTAGGGGGCCGGGTCGACGGCGACCGATCGCCGCGGCCGACGATGCCCGCCCCGGGGAGGACACGATGAAGGCACACGACGGCATGTACATCGACGGCGCCTGGCGGCCCGCCGCCGGGACGGACACGATCGAGGTCGTGAACCCCGCCGACGAGCAGGTGATCGCCCGGGTCCCGGCGGGCACGGCCGAGGACGTCGACGCCGCCGTACGAGCCGCGCGCGCCGCCCTCCCCGCCTGGGCCGCCACCCCGCCCGCCGCACGCGGCGCCGTCCTCGGCGCCCTGCGCGACGCGCTCGCCGGCCGCCTGGACGAGATCGCCGGGACGGTCACGGCGGAGCTGGGCTCGCCGCTCGCGTTCTCGCAGAAGGTGCAGGTCGGGATGCCGGTCATGGTGGCCGGGTCGTACGCCGAGCTGGCCGCGGCGTACCCCTTCGAGGAGAAGGTGGGGAACTCCACCGTCTACCAGGAGCCGGTCGGCGTCGTCGCCGCGATCACCCCCTGGAACTACCCGCTCCACCAGATCGTCGCCAAGGTCGCCCCCGCGCTGGCCGCGGGCTGCACGGTCGTCCTCAAGCCCGCCGAGGACACCCCGCTGACGGCGCAGCTCTTCGCCGAGGCCGCCCACGAGGCGGGCGTCCCGGCCGGCGTCCTCAACCTCGTCACCGGCCTCGGCCCGGTCGCGGGCCAGGCCCTCGCCGAGCACGCGGGCGTGGACCTGGTCTCCTTCACCGGTTCCACGGCGGTCGGCCGGCGGATCGGCGCGACGGCGGGCGCGGCGGTGAAGCGCGTGGCCCTGGAACTGGGCGGCAAGTCCGCCAACGTCATCCTGCCGAGCGCCGACCTCGCCAAGGCGGTCAACGTCGGCGTCGCCAACGTCATGTCCAACTCCGGCCAGACGTGCAGCGCCTGGACGCGCATGCTGGTGCACACCTCCCAGTACGAGGAGGCGGTCGAACTCGCCGCCGCTGCCGCCGCGAAGTACGGCGACCGCATCGGTCCCCTCGTCAACGCGGGGCAGCAGGAACGCGTGCGCGGATACATCGAGAAGGGGATCGCGGAGGGCGCGCGGCTGGTCGCGGGCGGCCCGGAGGCCCCGCGCGAGCGTGGCTACTACGTCAGCCCGACCGTCTTCGCGGACGTGACGCCGGAGATGACGATCGCGCAGGAGGAGATCTTCGGCCCGGTGCTGTCGATCCTCCGGTACGAGGACGAGGACGACGCCGTACGGATCGCCAACGGCACGGTGTACGGGCTCGCGGGCGCCGTGTGGGCCGGGGAGGAGGCGGAGGCGGTGGCCTTCGCGCGGCGGCTGGAGACCGGGCAGGTGGACATCAACGGCGGGCGCTTCAACCCCCTCGCGCCCTTCGGCGGGTACAAGCAGTCGGGCGTCGGGCGGGAGCTCGGTGCGCACGGGCTGTCCGAGTACCTGCAGACCAAGTCCCTCCAGTTCTGATTCCGTCCTGCCGATCCCGTCCTGCTGATCCAGTCCCAAGGGAGTCACCCGCCATGGCCGTCCGTGCCGTCCGCGCCGTCGTAGTGCCCGCCGTCGGAGCCCCGCTGGAGATCACCGGGATCGACCTGCCGGACCCCGGTCCCGGCCAGGTCCGTATCCGGCTCGCCGCCGCCGGGGTCTGCCACTCCGACCTGTCCCTGTCCGACGGCACCCTGCGGGTGCCGGTCCCCGCCGTCCTCGGCCACGAGGGCGCGGGCACGGTCGTCACCGTGGGCGAGGGCGTCACGCACCTCGCGCCCGGCGACGGCGTGGTCCTCAACTGGGCGCCCTCCTGCGGCACCTGCCACCCCTGCTCGCTCGGCGAGGTCTGGCTGTGCGCCGACGCCCTCAGCGGCGCCGCCGACGTGCACGCCCACCGTGCCGACGACGGCACCGGCCTGCACCCCGGCCTGAACGTCGCCGCGTTCGCCGAGGAGACGGTCGTACCCGCCTCCTGCGTCCTGCCCGCCCCGGACGGCGTCCCGCTCACCGACGCCGCCCTGCTCGGCTGCGCGGTCCTCACCGGCTACGGCGCCGTCCACCACGCGGCGAAGGTCCGGCCCGGCGAGACGGTCGCCGTGTTCGGCGTCGGGGGAGTGGGCCTGGCCACCCTCCAGGCGGCCCGGATCGCGGGCGCGTCGAAGATCGTCGCCGTCGACGTCTCCCCGGAGAAGGAGGAGCTGGCCCGCGCGGCCGGCGCCACCGACTACGTGCTCGCCTCCGACACCACGGCCCGCGAGATCCGCGCCCTCACCGGCAAGCAGGGCGTCGACGTGGCCGTGGAGTGCGTGGGCCGCGCGGTCACCATTCGCACGGCCTGGGAGTCCACCCGGCGCGGCGGCCGTACGACGGTCGTCGGCATCGGCGGCAAGGACCAGCAGGTCACCTTCAACGCCCTGGAGATCTTCCACTGGGGCCGCACCCTGTCCGGCTGTGTCTACGGCAACGCGAACCCGGCCGAGGACCTGCCGGTGCTGGCCGAGCACATCCGGGCCGGCCGGCTGGACCTCGGCGCCCTGGTGACCGAGCACATCGCGCTGGACGGCATACCGGCCGCCTTCGAGAACATGCGGGCGGGCAAGGGCGGCCGGGCGCTGGTGGTGTTCTAGCGGGCGTCCCGCCCCGCCCGGCCGGGCGTGCTCACGCCGACTCCGGGGTGCGCTCGGGCCGCGGTTCCGCCACGTCCGGCGCTGTCGCGGCCCGAGCCGTCCGCGACCGCGACACCGCCACCCCCGCCAGACACAGCACCCCGCCCACCAGCGTGAACAGCCCCGGCACCTCGCCGAGCGCCACCCACGACATCACCACGACCAGGGCCGGAACCGCGTACGTCGTCGCGCCCATCCGGCTCGCGGTCGTCCGGGCCAGGGCGTACGCCCACGTGGTGAAGGCCAGGGCCGTCGGGAACACACCCAGATAGACCATGTTGAGCGTCGCGGAGACCGGCGCGTCGGCCGCCTCGGACACCAGCTGCCCGGCGAACGGCAGACAGAGCACCGCCCCGACCAGGCACCCGAACGTCGTCGCCTGGAGCGCGCTCGCCCGCGCCAGGGCCGGCTTCTGGGCGACGACACCGCCGGCGTACGCGACTGCCGCCAGCAGACACAGCACCACCCCGAACACCGAGGAACCGCCCCCGCCCGACATGGACAGCCCCACGGTCACCGCACCGGCGAACGACACCGCCATCCCCGCCAGCAGCCGCGGCGGCATCGCGTCCCCGAGCAGCCGGGCGCCGAGCAGCGCGATGAGCAGCGGGCCGACGTTCACGACCAGGGCGGCGGTACCGGCGTCCACCTGCTGCTCGCCCCAGTTCAGGACCACCATGTAGAAGCCGAACCAGAGCACCCCCGATATCGCGATCCCGCGCCAGGCCGAGCGCGGCGGCCACCCTTCCCGCCGTACGAGACAGATCGCCCCCAGTGTCAGGGCACCGGCCAGCAGCCGCCCGAGGGCCAGTGCGCCCGGCGAGTACGCGGCACCCGCGCTGCGGATCGAGACGAAGGCGGAGGCCCACAGCACCACGGTGACGGCGGCGGCGCCCGCGGCGAGCAGCTCCGTCCGGCGGGCCGGGTGTGAGAAGGGGTGGTTCATCATGCTCCCGAGGTTAGGGAAGAGACGGTTCGAGGGCTCGCGTATTTCGGACGGCGCAGGGCACCGGACGATGCTGTGCAAGGGAGCCGGACGATTCTGTGCAGGGGGACGGGGCGGGCTCAGCGCAGCGCCGCCGCCCCGATGCCCAGCAGGCCGGACAGGGCCTGCTCGCCGGCCTCCGTCACCTTGACCGCCCGCCCGGAGCCGATGCGCACGCACCAGCCCGCGTCCAGCGCGTGCCGGCACAGCGCCGCGCCCGCGACGCCCGCGAGATGCGGACGGCGCTCGGTCCAGTCGAGGCAGGCACGGGCCAGCGGGCGGCGCCCGGTGCGGTCGAGGCGGATCCCGGCGGAGCCGAACCAGGCCAGCCCCGCCTCGGTGAGCGCGAAGCCGGTGTCCTGGACCAGCAGCCCGCGTGCGGTGAACGCGTCGGTGAGCGCGATACCGAGCCGCCCGGCCAGGTGGTCGTAGCAGGTACGGCCGCGCGCCAGCGCCGACCCGGCGCTCGACTCCCGCAGCGTGCGCGGGCGCCGGGCCCCGGCCTCCGGCGCCACCTGCGCGGCCAGGTCCTCCACCAGCTGTGCGACCCGCGCGCCGGCCAGCCGTACGTACCGGTGCCGGCCCTGCCGTTCCTCGGCGAGCAGCCCGCCCGCGACCAGCTTGCCCAGATGCTCGCTCAGCGTGGACGGGGCGACACCCGCGTGCCGCGCCAGCTCCCCGGCGGTCCACGCCCGCCCGTCGAGCAGCGCCAGCAGACAGGCGGCCCGCGTCTCGTCGGCGATCAGGCCGGCCAGCCGGGCGAGTCCCGGTGCTCCGGCGTCCTTGGAGGTCATGGATCCCAGCATGCGGTACGGACGCTTCGGTGCCCGCCGAAGTGTTCCGCGCCGCAGTTCTCTACGCGGATGCGTTCTGGGCGGATGCGTCCTGGGCAATCGACCTCACCTGCTCGTACTGCTGCGCCAGCCCGTCCAGCAGCGCCGTCAGACCGGTCTCGAAGGCCCGCTCGTCGATCTTCTCCTGCCGGTCGGCGAGGAGATGGGCCTGGCCGAGGTGGGGGTAGTCGGCGGGGTCGTAGGCCGCCTCGTCGTCCACGAAGCCGCCGGCGAAGGAGCCGAGGGCCGAGCCCATGATGAAGTAGCGCATCAGGGCGCCGATGGAGGTGGCCTGGGCCGGGGGCCAGCCCGCCTGGACCATGGCGCCGAAGACCGCGTCCGCGAGGCGCAGGCCGGCCGGGCGGCGGCCGGGGCCGCGGGCGAGGACCGGGACGATGTTGGGGTGGTCGCGCAGGGCCGCCCGGTAGGAGACGGCCCAGTCGTGCAGGGCGGTCCGCCAGTCCCGGCCGTCCTCGAACATCGACAGGTCGACCTGCGCGCTCACCGAGTCCGCGACCGCCTCCAGGATCTCGTCCTTGGTGCGGAAGTGGTTGTAGAGGGACGGGCCGCTGACACCCAGTTCGGCGGCGAGGCGGCGGGTGGAGAGGGATGCCAGGCCCTCGCCGTCGACCAGCTCCCGTGCCACGGCGACGATCCGGTCGGTGCTCAGGAGGGGCTTGCGCGGTCGGGCCATGGCGCACATAGTAGGGCTGCGCCGTAAAACTAGCAGTGTTAGTTTCTGTGCGTCGCTTCGTGGGCCGCCTTCGTGGACCGCCTTCCCGGTTCCCTTCTTGTGGGGTGACATTTCGTGAACCTTGAGCTCAGCGAGGAGCAGGTCGCCGTGCGGCGGCTCGCCAGGGACTTCGTCGAGGGCGAGATCGCCCCGTATGTCGTCGAGTGGGACCGGGCCGAGGCCGTGGACCGCTCGATCGTGAAGAAGCTCGGCGAGGTCGGCTTCCTCGGGCTCACGATCGACGAGGAGTACGGCGGCAGCGGCGGCGACCACCTCGCGTACTGCCTGGTGACCGAGGAGCTCGGGCGCGGCGACTCCTCCGTGCGCGGCATCGTGTCCGTGTCGCTGGGGCTGGTCGCCAAGACCGTCGCGTCCTGGGGGAACGAGGAACAGAAGCGCCGCTGGCTGCCCGGACTCACCTCGGGGGAGTACGTCGGCTGCTTCGGCCTCACCGAACCCGGCACCGGCTCCGACGCGGGCAACCTGTCCACGCGCGCGGTGCGGGACGGCGACACGTACGTGATCAACGGCGCCAAGATGTTCATCACCAACGGCACCTGGGCCGACGTCGTGCTGCTCTTCGCGCGGTCCACCGACGCCCCCGGGCACAAGGGTGTCTCCGCGTTCCTGGTGCCCACGGACACGCCCGGGCTGACCCGGCGGACGGTGCACGGCAAGCTCGGGCTGCGCGGGCAGGCCACCGCCGAGCTGGTCCTGGAGGACGTGCGGGTGCCCGTGAGCGCGATGCTCGGGCCCGAGGGCAAGGGGTTCGCCGTCGCGATGTCCGCGCTGGCCAAGGGGCGGATGTCGGTGGCGGCGGGGTGCGTCGGGATCGCCCAGGCCGCGCTGGACGCCGCGGTGTCGTACGCGACCGAGCGCGAGCAGTTCGGCAAGACCATCGCCCACCACCAGCTGGTGCAGGAGCTGATCAGTGACATCGCCGTCGATGTCGACGCGGCGCGGCTGCTGACCTGGCGCGTCGCCGATCTGATCGACCGAGGGCAGCCCTTCGCCACCGAGTCCAGCAAGGCGAAGCTGTTCGCCTCCGAGGCCGCCGTGCGTGCCGCGAACAACGCGCTCCAGGTCTACGGCGGGTACGGCTACATCGACGAGTACCCGGTGGGGAAGCTGCTGCGGGACGCGCGCGTGATGACCCTCTACGAGGGCACCAGCCAGATACAGAAGCTCGTCATCGGGCGGGCGCTGACCGGCGTCTCGGCTTTCTGATCCCGGTGCCCGCGTCTGAGTAGGCGGGTGAGTACTTCGGCGGATGTGGTTCCGGCCATGTCCGCCGATCCTTTTCCGCATGAGTGAGACACCGGTCAAGCAGCAGTCCACGGCCGCCTTCTACGGGCAGGCCGTCGCCTCGTTCGCCGTCGCCATGGCGGCCACGGCCGTCGGTATCTACCAGCTGGACGCGGACGCCTGGGTCCGGGGTTTCCTGGCCATCGCCGTGCTGTACCTCGTGACCTCGGCCTTCACCCTCGCCAAGGTGATCCGCGACCGGCAGGAGGCCGGGCAGATCGTCAGCCGGGTCGACCAGGCCCGGCTGGAGAAGCTCCTCTCCGAGCACGATCCCTTCGAGAAGCTGTGAGGGTGTGCAGCTCCGATCCGTCGCCGCATACGCGCTGAGCGGGCTCTCTAAGCAACCGCTCACCTTCGGGGGTATGGTGTTCACCCTGCCACGGGAAGGGGCGAACGAGCGATGAGTACGGCGGAGGAGACGGCCGGCGGCGAGACGCAGCCGTGGGGCGAGGTCACCCCGGACGCGGCCCGGAGGCTGCTCGTCGCCGCGGTGGAGGCATTCGCCGAGCGCGGCTACCACGCGACGACGACCCGTGACATCGCGGGCCGCGCGGGCATGAGTCCGGCCGCGCTCTACATCCACTACAAGACCAAGGAAGAGCTGCTCCACCGGATCAGCCGTATCGGGCACGAGAAGGCCCTGCGGGTGCTGCGGACGGCGGCCGAGGGCGAGGGCACCCCCACCGAGCGGCTCGCCGAGGCCGTACGGTCCTTCGTGCGCTGGCACGCCGGGCAGCACACGGTCGCCCGGGTGGTGCAGTACGAGCTGGACGCCCTCGGCCCGGACGCGCGCGCCGAGATCGTGGCGCTGCGGCGGCAGAACGACTCGACCGTGCGGGAGATCATCGAGGACGGTGTGGCGGCCGGCGAGTTCGACGTGCCCGACGTGAAGGGCACCACGCTGGCCGTGCTGTCGCTCTGCATCGACGTGGCCCGCTGGTTCAACGTGAACGGCCCCCGGACGCCCGACGAGGTCGGCGCGCTCTACGCCGACCTCGTGCTGCGGATGGTCGGGGCCGAGAAGTAGCCCCGGGCGCGGCTCAGAAGTAGTAGCGGGCCACCGACTCCGCCACGCACACCGGCTTGTCGCCGCCCTCGCGCTCGATCGTGACCGCGGTGGTGATCTGCACCCCGCCGCCCGCCTCCGTGACATCGGCGAGGGTGACGGAGGCGCGCAGCCGGGAGCCCACCGGCACCGTGGCGGGGAAACGCACCTTGTTGGTGCCGTAGTTGACGCCCATCTTCACGTTCTCGACCTTGAGTACCTGCGGCACCAGCAGCGGCAGCAGCGACAGGGTGAGGTAGCCGTGCGCGATGGTCGTGCCGAACGGGCCCGCGGCGGCCTTCTCCGGGTCCACGTGGATCCACTGGTGATCGCCCGTGGCCTCGGCGAAGAGGTCGATGCGCTTCTGGTCGATCTCCAGCCAGTCGCTGTACCCGAGCTGCTCGCCCACCGCCGCCTTCAGCTCGTCGGCGGATGTGAAGATCCTCGGCTCTGCCATGGTGCGTCCTCCCGCTTCCCGGCTGTCTCCGGGCCACAGTGCAATGTCTAAGCAACTGCTTAGCATGGTGGGGTCGCGGGCCCCTGTCAACGGACGGGCGCCGACAGGGGGTAGGTAGGCTCTGACAGGTGCCCCAAATTCCCCAGGCGATCCACGAGTTGACCGTCGGCCAGCTGTCGGCCCGCAGCGGCGCCGCCGTCTCCGCCCTGCACTTCTACGAGTCCAAGGGCCTGATCAGCAGCCGCCGCACCAGCGGCAACCAGCGCCGCTACAGCCGCGACGCGCTGCGGCGCGTGGCCTTCGTACGGGCCGCGCAGCGCGTCGGCATCCCCCTCGCCACGATCCGCGAGGCCCTCGCGGAACTCCCCGAGGAGCGCACCCCGACCCATGAGGACTGGGCCCGGCTGTCCGAGTCCTGGCGGTCCGAGCTCGACGAGCGCATCAAGCAGCTCAACCGGCTGCGCGACCACCTCACCGACTGCATCGGCTGCGGCTGTCTGTCCCTGGACGGCTGTGTGCTGTCCAACCCCGACGACGTCTTCGGTGAGCGGCTGAGCGGCTCCCGACTCATGGTGGCGCGAGGCTCGGCCCGGCGCGCGGCGCGGAAGAAGGAGCAGGAGCAGGAGCAGGAGCGGGCGGAGGCGGCCGGGGACTGCCGCTGAGCGGTTCCCGGCCGCCCGCGCCGGCCGTACGGAGGCCGCGGGCCTACTCGTACTCCGTGCCGCCCTTCCGTGTCAGGTACGCCGGACTGACCGCCTTCGCGATGGCCCGCCCGCCGGTCACCGGGCTGTACCGCTCGATGACGGGCCGGATCACCACTCCCTCGCGCAGATGCAGTGCGCGCCCGGACACCGTCTCCCGGCCGGTGGCGGTCGCCAGGACGCGGTCGATGTCGTACGGGCCCTCGTACAGCCGCGGTACGAGCGGCAGTCGGCCCGTCAGGTGCTCGGCCGCGTCCAGCCAGCGGGTCTGGCCGCCGATCTCCGCCGATACGTCGAAGACGGCGTAACCGAGCGTGTCCCGGCGGCCGTCGGCGCCGTAGGCGAGGTCCTGCACTCCGGCCCCGTACACCTCGGCGAAGACGCCGACCCGGCGCGCGCCGAGCCGCTCGGCGAGTGCGGCCGCTGCCTCGGCGACGCCGTGGGCGTGCACCGCGCGCCAGTACAGGTTGCGCGGGTCCTCCTTGAGGGCCAGCGACCTGGCGCCGAAGCCCTTCGAGGAGACGTGGACGCGGCCCTCGCCCGCGACGTAGGTCAGCAGGCAGGCCGAGCCGTGCAGTTTCTCGGTCAGGACGACCGGCTCGCCGGGGGCGAAGAGGTCCGGGTAGCGCTGGATGTTCTCGATGTCGACCCAGGGCAGCAGGTCCGGGGCGGACTCGACGTCGCCGCTCATCGTGGGCGGTATGGGCGGTACCCACTTGGTGATGCCGAGCACCTCGGCGAAGTCGGTGCCGTCCGCCGCCGCCCGCGCCAGGTCCACGTCCGCGAGCGCTCCCGGGCGGCACACGATGCCCTGCGACAGCTCGCCGCGCAGCCGGACCGCCTTGACCCGGTTCGCCTCGCCGCCCGCCAGGCGGCCGGTCAGGCCCAGCTCCTCGATCAGCGCGGGCGGGAGCACGGACTGCTCCGGGATGTAGACGGCCGTCTCGCCGGTGCGGTACGCGCCCTTCGCCACGACGGCCCGGTACAGGCCCACCTGGGCCAGCTCGAGCGCGTCGGCGTTCGGATGCTCGTGGACGGTCAGCGTTTCGGCGGTGACGCGCAGCGTCGACATCGGGGCTCCTCGGTGGGTCGGGTGAGACGCATCGCCACCGACTGTCCCGAAGAAAAAGGGCTGGAGCGACCGGAATTCGCCCTGTTACGGTCGATCTTCGCGGTATGCGCCGGGCGGCGTGTGCCGGAACGGCGCGTCCCCGGCCGGTCCCTCCGTCACCGAGTGGGCATCGTCGGACGCGGCCCGGACGCCGGTGGCCGCCCCGACCGGTACCCGGAGCCTGACCCGGGCCCGGCCCGGACCCTGACCCGGGTCCGTACGGCCGGGAGCGTCGCCGCTCCGGCCCTGTCCTCGGGTGCCGGCGGCACAGCCGCCACTGACGACGCGGTATGCCGCGCGGCATACCGCCCGTGCCCGGCATCGCCGGTGTCGACCGGTGTCGAGAGCGCGACCGTACTCGGCCCTTCGGGTCTCGGCGCCCCCCGGGCGCTCGGCTTCTTCCCCTGCCCGGCTTCTGCCGAGCCGGGGCACCCCCTTGAGCACGGACCCCCCATGGTCTCCCGACACCGGAGTGCTCCTTCGGCTCAGGCCGACACGAGCAGCCGTCCGCACCTGGCGTCCGCCAGGGCCTCGGGTGTCAGTACGGGACGCGGCACCACGATCCCGCACTCGGTGCAGACCGGGCCCGACGACGGCTCGTGGGCCAGGTCGTACTTCCAGGTGAGGTGCTTGCCCTCGCACACCGGGCAGACCGCGCCCGGCTCGCGCTCCAGCGCGGAGATCAGCCGGCGCAGCACCTCGGCCAGTGGTTCATGGGGGTGGACATGCGGATCGTCGCACCAGGCGACGCCGAATCCGCCCCAGGTCAGCCGGTGCCAGTCGTCCACACTGCCCGGCCTGCGCAGCCCGTCGTGCTTCTCCTTCTTACGGCGCTGCGCGAACTGCTCCTCGTACGCGAGCCAGACGGAGCGGGCCTCCTCCAGCTCGTCCAGTGCGGCCACGAGCCGCGCCGGATCCGGGGAACGGTCCTCCGGACCGAACCCGGCCCGGGAGCACAAATGGTCCCAGGTCGCCCGATGCCCGTACGGGGCGAACCTCTCCAGGCACTTGCGCAGCGAATAACGCCGCAGTGCCAGATCACTCCTGGGGTCGCGCACCTGTCTCGCCAGACTCCGGAATCCGGCCATCGCCCTGCACCTCCGTCACACCTGCACCTGAACTTCGGTCACTTCGGCGTCGTCGTCGTACGGACGTCGCCGAATAGACGTATCGACACGCGATTCGGCTCCATTCGATTTCGGATGACCTCCATAAGGCATCCGTCGAACGGTTCTCGGCCGCTCGTCCCCCGTGCCACCGGCGATTTCCGGGTGTCGGCGGTCTGTTGGCGCCTCCCGAAAACTTGACGCATGTTCATCTCCAAACTCGGGGATACCGGCGGTAACAGTCCGGTCCACCCCCGTCGGGAGGTAGCTGTCATGACCTGGCGCACCCCATGCACCGCCCTCGACAGACTGAGAACTCCCCGCCGATTCCGTGAGTTCCTCACGACGGCCTCCATATGCGTCCTCGGAGCGGGACTTCTCGTCCCGCTGTCCCCGGCGACCGCCGCGGAACAGATTTCCACTGGTACGGGATCGGCCGCACCGGCCGTCGTCGGGGCGGAACCGGCAGCCACCGCGGCGGAATCGGGCACCGTCGGCGCGGCGGCGGCCGCGGACCACTGCGGCGGCCAGTGCTCCGACATCCTGCCGCCCGGCCAGAACGGCAACGCCACCCTCGCCCAGATCCTCCTCCACCAGGCCTTCGGCACCCGGCCCGCGCACTCCGGCGACCGGCTCGGACCGTACGCGAACCTCGCCACCGGCTATCCGGCCCTCACCGACGCCAAGATCAACGAATTCTTCGGCGACGCCTCCTTCGGCGTCCCCGCCGACCAGGTCGCCTCCACCCTGAAACCGGCCGGCCGCACCGACGTCACCATCGTCCGCGACAAGAAGACCGGTGTGCCGCACATCACCGGTACCACTCGATACGGCACCGAGTTCGGAGCCGGCTATGCGGCCGCCCAGGACCGGCTGTGGCTGATGGACGTCTTCCGGCACGTGGGCCGCGGCCGGCTGACCCCCTTCGCCGGCGGCGCCCCCTCCAACCAGGCCCTGGAGCAGCAGTTCTGGCGCACCGCGCCCTACACCGAGGCCGAGCTCCAGGCCCAGATCGACCGTGTCTTCGCGACCAACGGCGCCCGCGGCGAGCAGGCCCTCGCCGACGCGACCGCCTACCTCGACGGCATCAACGCCTACATCGACGCCTCCGACCGCGGCCGTTACTTCCCCGGCGAGTACGTCCTGACCGGCCACAAGGACTCGATCACCAACGCCGGCACCATCGAGCACTTCGAGCTCACCGACCTGGTCGCCCTCGCCTCCGTCGTCGGCGCCCTCTTCGGCTCCGGGGGCGGCGGCGAGGTGAACAACGCGCTCTCCCTGCTGGCCGCCCAGTCCAAGTACGGCGTGGCCGAGGGCACGAAGGTGTGGGAGTCCTTCCGGATGCGCAACGACCCGGAGGCCGTCCTCACCGTCCACGACGGCAGCTTCCCGTACGGGGCCAGGCCCGAGGACCCGCAGGGCAGGGCCCTGCCCGATCCGGGCTCGGTGACACAGGAGCCGCTGGTGCACGACCGCACCGGCAGCGCGGCCACGTCCACCGCCGCCGACACCTCCGCCACGGCCGCCGCGCAGGCCCTCACCTCGGCCCGGCGCGGTATGTCCAACGCCCTCGTCGTCAGCGGCGAACACACCGCGAGCGGCCACCCGATCGCCGTCTTCGGCCCCCAGACCGGCTACTTCGCGCCCCAGCTGCTCCTGCTCCAGGAGCTGCAGGGCCCGGGCATCAGCGCCCGCGGCGCCTCCTTCGCCGGACTCAGCATGTACGTCGAACTCGGCCGCGGCCAGGACTACGCCTGGAGCGCCACCACCTCCGGCCAGGACGTCATCGACACGTACGCGGTCGAGCTGTGCCAGGACGACCACCACTACCTGTACCGCGGCACCTGCACCCCGATGGAGAAGGTCGAACAGACCAACAGCTGGAAGCCGACCGTCGCCGACGCGACCGCGGCGGGCTCCTACCGCATGCAGGCGTGGCGGACCGCGTACGGCCCGGTCACGCACCGCGCTACGGTCGACGGCAAGAAGGTCGCGTACACCACCCTGCGCTCCTCCTATCTGCACGAGGTCGACTCGGTGATCGGCTTCCAGATGCTGAACGACCCGGGCCACGTCACCGGCCCGGAGAGCTTCCAGAAGGCCGCCCAGCACATCAACTACACCTTCAACTGGTTCTACGCGGACTCCGAGCACACCGCGTACTACAACAGCGGCGACAATCCCGTGCGGGTCACGGACGTCGACGCCGAGTTCCCGGTGTGGGCGCGGCCGGCGTACGAGTGGCGCGACTGGGACCCGGGAACGAACACCGCCCGGTACACCCCGCCCTCCGCGCACCCCAACTCCGTCGACCAGGACTACTACATCTCCTGGAACAACAAGCAGGCCGAGGAGTACACCGCGGCCCCCTGGGGCAACGGCTCGGTGCACCGCGGCGACCTGCTGGACGACCGGGTGCGAAAGCTGGTGGACGGGGGCGGTGTCACCAGGGCGTCGCTGGTCAAGGCGATGGCCGAGGCGGGCCTCGCCGACCTGCGGGCCGAGGACGTGCTGCCGGAGCTGCTGAAGGTCCTCGACAGCGCGCCGGTCACCGATCCCGCGGTCGCGGCGGCGGTGACGAAGCTGAAGGACTGGGTCGCGGCGGGCGGACTGCGCACGGAGACCGCGGCGGGCTCCAAGAAGTACGCCCACGCCGACGCGGTCCGCATCCTCGACGCCTGGTGGCCGCTGCTGGTGAAGGCCCAGTTCGAACCGGGCCTCGGCAGTGACCTCTACACGGCGTTCACGGCGAACCTCCCGGTCGACGAGGCCCCGTCGGCCGCGCACGGCCCGACCGGCGCGCACGCCGGCAGCGCCTTCCAGTACGGCTGGTGGTCCTACGTCGACAAGGACGTACGGTCCGTCCTCGGCGAGCAGGTGCAGGGGGGCCTCGCCCGGACGTACTGCGGCGGCGGCACCCTCGCCGGCTGCCGGGACGTCCTGACCCGCACGCTCAAGGAGGCGGCCGGGCGGACCGCGGCCCAGGTCTACCCGGGCGACGACGGCTGCGCGGCCGGTGACCAGTGGTGCGCCGACTCGGTCGTCCAGCGGCCGCTGGGCGGCATCGAGCACGGGCGCATCAGCTGGCAGAACCGGCCGACGTACCAGCAGGTCGTGGAGTTCACGTCGCACCGGTAGCGGAGCGCGGGCGGCGCTGTGCCGGCGGCGGGTCAGACGACGCGGCCCGCCGCCAGCACCACCCGTGCCAGCTCCTGGTGGCAGATGTCGCTGTGCGCGCCGGCCGGCGGGCCGCCGCGCCGTACCACCGACGCGGCGTCGATGTTCACACAGCCGGACGTGGGCAGGCGCAGCCGGAGCGTGTCGGCCAGCCCGAGGGCGGGGGTGTCCGGCACCGCCCGTACCCCGTCGTGGCCGAGCGCACCCCACTTGGCGCCCAGGAGGCGGCCGGCGTCGAAGCCCGTGAGCGAGTGGGAGTCGCCCGCCGTACGGGCAGCGAGGGGGTAGAACGTGCCGAGCGCCGAGTCGTGGCGGGAGTGGCAGCACACCAGGGGGCCGTCGATGCGGTTCTGCTGGCCGTGCAGGACCCCGCCGGACCGGGGGTCGTGCGGCAGCCGGGCGGCGAACGCGTAGTGCGAGAAGGCGCCCTGGAGCAGCGTCACGCCCCCCACGGTGCGCACCCCTCTGGGCAGCCCGCGCAGCGCGAACGACACTAGCCGCGCCCCGAAGCTGTGCCCCACGAGGTGCACGCGCACGTCCGGGGCCGTCTGCGCGAGCTGTCCGACGGCCCGGCCGAGCCCGCGCTCGCCGACGGTTCCCGCGCGCCGCTTCATCGCGAAGTAGGTGGCCTGGCGCAGGAGTTCATGGGCGCCGTCCCACAGTCTCGGCGGTCCGGCGGCGCGGATCCCGGCGGCGGACTCCGTCTCCGCGAGCGCCCCGGCGAACTCGCCGCAGATCGCGACCGTGTCCCCGAACAGCATCTCTGGATCACCCTGGGGTACCCCGCCGGCGAGGGTGTCCGCCGCGAACGCGGCCTGCGGGCCCTGCGGCCGCACCTCCACCAGGAGCCGTACGAGACGGCCGAACTCGTCCAGCGCCCCGGCGTCGTCCGGCCGCTGGTCCAGCAGCCGGGCCAGCTGGTCGACGACGGTGGCCCGCCCGGGGAACGTCTCCAGCAGCGCGTGCCGGCTGCCCTTGTCGAGCACCGGGCGCGTGGGCGGCGCCGCCGTCGCCGGGGCGAAGCCGGAGACGCGTTCGTCCGCGAACCGCATCGAGGGCCACAGCACTCCCACGTACCCCAGGGGTGCGTGCGGCGCGAGGTCCGGGAACGGCGCGAAGAAGCGGCTGTAGAGCCGGGTCGCGGCCGCGCGGTCGTTGTTCCAGCCGTGCGCGAAGACGACCAGGTGCCGTACTCCCCGCCGGACGACCTGCGTGAGCAGCCGCTCCCGCTGCCGGTCGTCCACGTCTCCGTCCGCGTCGAACGTCAGCTCCCAGTAGGGAGACACGCTCATCTCCGGCTCCGCCATGGCGAGCCCCTTCCGGCCCGGTACGTCGTGCGACCTGCATCGTCCCGCCGGTGGCGGCGGTTGGCCAGACGTCGCGTACGGCAGGCGGCGTTCGAATCGATGTGCTGATCGCGGGGACGCCGGGGTGCCGGGACGGGGGCTAGCGGTAGCGGAGGTACCGTGCGCGCACCCGCCGGAACGCCGTCAGTTCGTCCTGCCAGGCGCCCACGACCTCGTCGGTGCCCGCTCCCGCGTCGATCGCCGTGCGGACCAGCGTGGAGCCGGTGAGCTTGTCGATCCAGTGGTCCGGGCGCCAGGCGAAGCCGCTCCACACCCGCTTCGCGGTCACCAGGAGACCGACGCCGGTACGTACGGGGTCGAACGCGGCCCGGTCGTGGACGTGCAGCTGCACCCCGCCGACCGTCTTCCCCTGGAACTTGGAGAACGTGGGGGCGAAGTACGCCTCCCGGAAGCGCACGCCCGGCAGATCGAGCCGGTTCGCCTCCTCCGCCCACCGCCGGTCGATGCCCTCGGCGCCGAGCAGCTCGAACGGGCGTGTGGTGCCGCGCCCCTCGGACAGGTTCGTCCCCTCGAAGAGGCAGGTGCCGGAGTAGACGAGGGCGGTGTCGGGTGTCGGCATGTTCGGGCTGGGCGGCACCCAGGGCAGCCCGGAGGCGTCGTGGAAGTCCGACCGCCGCCAGCCGGACATCAGGACGGTGTCGAGCGGCACCGGAGTGCTCAGGAACTCCTCGTTGAACAGCAGGGCCAGCTCCGCCACCGTCATCCCGTGCGCCTGCGCGATGGGCTTGCGCCCGACGAACGTGGCGAACTCCTCGTGCAGGACGGGCCCCTGGGCCCGGCGTCCGGTCACGGGGTTCGGCCGGTCGAGCACCACGAACCGCTTGCCCGCGAGCCGGGCCGCCTCCATGCAGTCGTACAGCGTCCAGATGTACGTGTAGAAGCGGGCGCCGACGTCCTGGATGTCGAAGACGACGGTGTCCACGCCGGAGGCGGTGAAGACGTCGGCGAGCGGCTGCCCGCTCTTGAGGTACGTGTCGTAGACGGGCAGTCCGGTCGCCGGGTCGTCGTGGCGGCCCTCGGAGCCGCCCGCCTGCGCGGTGCCCCGGAAGCCGTGCTCCGGGCCGAAGACGGCGACGAGGTCCACGCGGTCGTCGGCGTGCATGACGTCGACGATGTGACGGACGTCGCGCGTGATGCCGGTGGGGTTGGTGACCACGCCGACCCGCTCTCCGTCGAGCAGGGCGTAGCCGCCGGCCGCCAGCCGTTCGAAGCCGGTCCGCAGCCGCCGCCCGCCGCCGGTCCCGTGCGCAGCGTCCGCGGCGGCCGGAGCCGCCGTCAGCGCGGCGGCGGCCGTGCCGGCGGCGAGGAGCCCCCGTCTCGTCACTGTCATGGTCATGCACGGTAGCGCGCCGGTGGGCGCCGGGGAACGAGGCCGACGCGGCGAACGCGGCGCCGACCGCGGGGACACCCCTTCCGCAGTACATACCGACTGGTTAGTCTGGCCGGGCACAACCGAGTCGCGTCGCGTCGAAGGAGACCGATGGTGGAAGCCGTGCAGGATGCGAGAGTGGTCGTCACCGGGGCGGGGGGCGGCATAGGCGCCGCGCTGGCCCGGCGGTTCGCGGCCGAGGGCGCACGTGTCGCCGTCAACGACCTCGACGCGGACCGGGCGGAGGCGGTGGCCCGCGAGATCGGCGGCATCGCGGTCCCCGGTGACGCGTCCGCGATCGCCGCCGAGGCCCGGGACGCCCTCGGCGGCACCGTCGACGTGTACTGCGCCAACGCGGGCCTCGGCTCCGGCGGCACGGAGGCGGCCGGCGAGGAGGTCTGGGCGCGGGCCTGGGACGTCAACGTGATGGCGCACGTCCGCGCGGCCGAGGCGCTGCTCCCGGAGTGGCTGGAGCGCGGCAGCGGCCGCTTCGTCTCCACGGTCTCGGCCGCCGGGCTGCTCACCATGATCGGCGCCGCTCCCTACAGCGTCACCAAGCACGGTGCGTACGCCTTCGCCGAGTGGCTGTCGCTGACCTACCGCCACCGCGGCCTGAAGGTGCACGCGATCTGTCCCCAGGGCGTGCGCACCGACATGCTGGCGAGCTCGGGCAGCGCGGGCGACCTGGTGCTCGCGCCGAACGCGATCGAGCCCGAGGAGGTCGCGAACGCGCTGTTCCAGGGCATCGAGGAAGACCGCTTCCTGATCCTGCCGCACCCCGAGGTCGCGGAGTACTACCAGGCGCGGGCGGCCGTTCCGGACCGCTGGCTGACCGGCATGAACCACATCCAGCAGAAGTGGGAGGCGACCCGATGACCGTGTCCTCAGGAGAGATCTCGTACACGGACAAGCCCTGGCTGGCCCTGCTCAGCGACGCCCAGCGCGCCCCGGTCGACCCGCCGGACTCCCTGGTGCACGCCCTGCGCGCCGCCCGCTCCCGCACGCCCGGGCGCACCGCTCTCGCCTACTTCGACGGACGGCTCAGCTACGCCGAGGTGGACGCCCTCAGCGACTCCGTCGCCGGTCATCTCGCCGCACGCGGACTCGGCCACGGCGACCGGGTCGCCATCCTGCTCCAGAACTCCCCGCACTTCGTGCTGGCCCTGCTGGGCGCCTGGAAGGCGGGCGCGATCGTGGTGCCGGTGAACCCGATGTACAAGTCGGGCGAGGTCACGCACGTCCTGGAGGACGCCGACGTGACGGCGCTGATCTGCTCCGACCGCGCGTGGGAGACGTATCTGCGGGACACGGCCGCCGGCTCGCCCGTACGGATCGTGCTCACCGCCTGCGAGCGGGACCTGCAGAGCCGCGACGACGCGCGCGTGCTGAACTTCGAGCGGCTGCCGCAGGCCGCCGACGCCGACGACCTGGTGGCCGCCGCCCGCGCCGGGCACGAGGCTCCCGAGGGCAGGGACGTCGGCCCGTCCGACATCGCGCTGATCAGCTACACCTCGGGCACCAGCGGCACCCCCAAGGGCGCCACCAACACGCACGGCAACATCATGTACAACGCCGAGCGGCAGCGGACCGGACTGAAGTTGCCCGAGGCGCCTGTCTACTTCGCGATGGCGCCGCTGTTCCACATCACCGGCATGGTCTGCCAGCTCGTCTCCTCGCTCAACAGCGGGGGCACGCTCGTCCTCGCGTACCGCTTCGAGGCGGGCGTCGTCCTCGACGCGTTCGCCGAGCACCGGCCGCACTACACCGTGGGCCCGTCGACCGCGTTCATGGCACTGGCCGCGCACCCGGACGTCACCCGCGACCACTTCTCCTCGTTCCGGTCGATCTCCTCGGGCGGGGCGCCGCTGCCGCCCGCGCTGGTGGAGAAGTTCCGCGCCGGCTTCGGGCCGTACATCCACAACGGGTACGGGCTCACCGAGTGCACCGCGCCCTGCGCCTCCGTGCCGCCGGACCTGGAGGCTCCCGTGGACCCGGGCTCGGGCACCCTGGCCGTCGGACTGCCCGGGCCCGAGACGGTGGTCCGGATCGTGGACGACGAGGGCCGTGAGGTGCCCTTCGGCGAACAGGGCGAGATCGTGGTCAGCGGCCCGCAGGTCGTCCCCGGCTACTGGCGGCGGCCCGAGGCCACCGCCGAGACCTTCCCGGACGGTGAGCTGCGCACCGGCGACATCGGGTTCATGGACGAACAGGGCTGGCTCTACGTCGTCGACCGCAAGAAGGACATGATCAACGCCTCCGGGTTCAAGGTGTGGCCCCGCGAGGTCGAGGACGTGCTCTACGCCCACCCGGCGGTCCGCGAGGCGGCCGTCGTCGGGGTGCCCGACGGGTACCGCGGCGAGACCGTCAAGGCGTACATCAGCCTCCGTCCGGGGGCCGAGACGGACCCCGACGCACTGGCCGCCTGGTGCAAGGAGAGACTGGCCGCCTACAAGTATCCGCGTCAGGTGGAGATCCTGCCCGACCTGCCGAAGACGACGAGTGGCAAGATCCTCCGTCGGGAACTGCGTTCCCGGCCGTGAACGCACAAGCATCGAACAGAACCCGGTAAGCAGGACGGAAAGGCAGGTGGCGGCAGTGCCCAGGACGACGGACGCGGACGGGCAACCCGTCCCGCAGCGGCTGCTGGCCGCCGCCACCCGGCTCTTCGCCGAGCAGGGGTACGACCGCACGTCGGTGCAGGAGATCGTGGAGGCCGCAGGGGTCACCAAGGGCGCGCTGTACCACTACTTCGGCTCCAAGGACGATCTGCTGCACGAGGTGTACGCGCGCGTGCTGCGCGTCCAGCAGGAGCGCCTGGACGCCTTCGCGGGAGCGGACGCGCCGGTCGAGGAGCGGTTGCGGGGCGCCGCGGCCGACGTCGTCGTCACCACGATCGAGAACCTCGACGACGCGTCGATCTTCTTCCGCTCGATGCACCACCTGAGCCCGGAGAAGAACAAGCAGGTGCGCGCCGAGCGCCGGCGCTACCACGAGCGCTTCCGTGCGCTCGTCGAGGAGGGCCAGGAGTCGGGCGTCTTCTCCAAGGCGACCCCGGCCGACCTGGTGGTGGACTACCACTTCGGGTCCGTGCACCACCTGTCCACCTGGTACCGCCCCGAGGGGCCCATGACCCCGCAGCAGGTCGCCGACCACCTGGCGGACCTGCTGCTGCGGGCGCTGCGGCCGTAGACGTCGCATGCGTAAGGGGCGGACGCCATGGCGTCCGCCCCTTACACGCGTGCTCACATGTACTTCTTCAGCTCCCGCCGCGCCAGCGACCGCTGGTGCACCTCGTCCGGCCCGTCGGCGAGCATCAGCGTCCGGGCGCCCGCGTACAGCTCCGCCAGCGGGAAGTCCTGGCTGACGCCGCCCGCGCCGTGCAGCTGGATCGCCCGGTCGATGATGTCGACGACCGTGCGCGGGGTGGCGATCTTGATGGCCTGGATCTCGGTGTGGGCGCCCCGGTTGCCGACCGTGTCCATCATCCAGGCCGTCTTCAGGACCAGCAGGCGCAGCTGCTCGACGGCCACGCGCGCGTCCGCGATCCAGTTCTGCACCACGCCCTGCTGCGCCAGCGCCTTGCCGAACGCCGTACGGGAGACCGCCCGCCGGCACATCAGCTCGATGGCCCGCTCGGCCATGCCGATCAGCCGCATGCAGTGGTGGATACGGCCCGGTCCGAGCCGCGCCTGCGCGATGGCGAAGCCGCCGCCCTCCTCGCCGATGAGGTTCGTGACCGGCACGCGCGCGTGGTCGAAGACGACCTCGGCGTGCCCGCCGTGCCAGTGGTCCTCGTAGCCGAAGACCTGCATCGCGCGCCGGACCTCGACGCCCGGGGTGTCGCGCGGCACGAGCACCATGGACTGCTGGCGGCGGATGTCCGCCCCGTCCGGGTCGGTCTTGCCCATCACGATGAAGATCTTGCAGTCCGGGTTCATCGCGCCGGATATGTACCACTTACGGCCCGTGATGACGTACTCGTCGCCGTCCCGCTCGATGTGCGTGGTGATGTTGGTGGCGTCGGACGAGGCCACCTCCGGCTCGGTCATCGCGAACGCCGAGCGGATCTCACCGGCCAGCAGCGGCTCCAGCCACTGCTTCTTCTGCTGCTCGTCGCCGAACTGGGCGAGCACCTCCATGTTGCCCGTGTCGGGCGCGCCGCAGTTCAGCGCGGTGGGCGCCAGTTGCGGGGAGCGGCCGGCGATCTCGGCGAGCGGCGCGTACTGGAGGTTGGTGAGCCCGGCACCGTACTCCGCGTCCGGCAGGAACAGGTTCCACAGCCCCTGCCGGCGCGCCTCCGCCTTCAGCTCCTCGACGACGGCGGGCGTCTCCCACGGGGACGACAGCCGGGCGCGCTGCTCGTGGGCGACCGCCTCGGCGGGGTACACGTGCTCGTCCATGAAGGCGAGGAGTTTCGCCCGCAGCTCCTCGGTGCGGGCGTCGAATGCGAAGTCCATGATGGATCAGCCCTCTCGGGAGACTGTCTGCAGGGTCGTCAGGCCGTGCTCGATGAAGACGGGCACCAGGTCGCCGATCCGGTCGAAACCGCGGCCGACGGTCTGGCCGAGCGTGTAGCGGTAGTGGATGCCCTCCAGGATCACGGCGAGCTTGAACCAGGCGAACGCCGTGTACCAGGAGACCGCGGACACGTCGCGCCCGGAGCGCGCGGCGTACCGCTCGACCAGCTCCGCCGGGTCCGGGTGCCCGGGGGCCGTGGCGGTCGTGGAGACGGGGGAGTCGGGCAGCCCGTGCGGCGTGCTGTACATCACCAGCAGACCCAGGTCGGTCAGCGGGTCACCGAGGGTGGACATCTCCCAGTCGAGGATGGCGGCGATCCGGTCGTCCTCGCCCATGAGCACGTTGTCGAGCCGGTAGTCGCCGTGCACCACGGTGGCGGCGGGGGAGCGGGGCAGCTCACGGCCCAGGGCGGCGTGCAGCTCGTCGATGCCGGCCAGGTCGCGGTTGCGCGACGCGTCCAGCTGCTTGCCCCAGCGCCGCAACTGCCGGTCGAGGAAGCCCTCCGGGCGGCCGAAGTCCGCGAGGCCCACCTCGGCGGGGTCCACCGCGTGCAGCTCGACGAGCGTGTCGACCAGCCCGAGGACCGCCTCCCGGGTGCGCTCGGGACCGAGCGGGGCGAGCTGCTCGGCGGTGCGGTACGGGGTGCCCTCGACGAACTCCATGACGTAGAACGGCGCGCCGAGCACCTCCTCGTCCTCGCACAGCAGCACGGGCCGCGGCACGGGCACGTCCGTGGGGTGCAGGGCGCTGATCACGCGGTGCTCGCGCTTCATGTCGTGCGCGGTCGCCAGTACATGGCCGAGCGGCGGCCGCCGCACGACCCACTTCCCGGTGCCGTCCGTGACCTCGTACGTCAGGTTGGACCGTCCGCCCTCGATCAGCCGGCCGGTCAGGGGGCCGCTCACCAGGCCGGGCCGCTCGGCGTCGAGCAGGGCGCGCAGCCGGTCGGGATCGAGACCTGGCGGATGGTCAGGGCGCATCGTGGCTCCTACGTGGGGGTCGGCAGGACCTTCCTGGGACCTTCCACATGATGCCGACCGGTCGGTATGCCGTCCAGAGGGGGAGCCGGAAGTGATCGGAATCTCGACGGGGGTGCGGAGGACGGAGAGGGATGCACAGGCCCCTTGGGGCGCCGCGGGCCCCCAAGGGGCGGGAGAGGAACTAGTGGTCGTCCCAGTGCCCCTCGTGCGCCGCGTGCCGGTGCCCGTCGTGGAGATAGTCGACGTGGTCGCCGTGCCGGACCGAGGCATGTCCGCAGTTCGTGCCGTGCTCGTGGTCGTGCCCGGTGTGGGTGATGTGTCCCTGGGGCTCGCACTCGTCCCAGTGGCCGGAGTGCTCCCGGTGCAGATGCCCGTCGTGCGCGTAGTCGACGTGGTCGCCGTGCTGGACGACGGTGTGCCCGCAGGTCGGGCCGTGGCGGTGCTCGTGAGTGGAGTGTTCCTGGTGAACGGTGGTCATGGTGCTCACCTTCAGGGGGTACGGGCTAGTGGCTGGGAACACAGCCAGGCTAGTCACATGACGGGCGTGATCGGCATGCTTTGACGGCGTGTGCCCGGCTTGCGTCACGTTCTCATAACCCGGAAGGTCGAAGACATGAAGGCGATCAGTTACAGCCGGTACGGCGGACCCGAGGTCCTGGAGTACGGAGATGTGCGCGAACCCAGGCTCGGACCGGACCAGGTACTGGTGAAGGTGCGCGCGGCGGCCGTGAACCCCGTGGACTGGAAGTGCCGCGAGGGCTACCTGGACCCGATGCTGGAGGCCGCCTTCCCGGTCGTCCCGGGCTGGGACGTGTCCGGGGTGGTGGAGCGGACCGGCGGCGCCGTCCCGGAGTGGGCGCCCGGCGACGAGGTCATCGGCTACGTGCGCGAGGACTTCCTGTCCCGCGGCACCTTCGCCGAGTACGTCGCCGCACCCGTCCGCACGCTGGCCCGCAAGCCGCCGAACCTCTCCTTCGAGGAGGCGGCGGGCCTGCCCCTGGTCGGGCTCACCGCCTACCAGGCGCTCACCAGGGTGCTCGACGTGCGCCGGGACGAGACCGTCCTCGTCAGCGCGGCCGCGGGCGGCGTCGGCTCGCTCGCCGTCCAGATCGCCCGCCACCTCGGAGCCCGCGTGATCGGCACCGCGAGCGAGCGCAACCACGACTTCGTACGGAGCCTCGGCGGCGAACCGGTCACCTACGGCGAGGGCCTCGTCGACCGGGTGCGGGCCCTGGTGCCGATGGGCGTGGACGCGGCCCTCGACGTCATCGGCGGCGACTCGCTGAAGGAGTTCGCCCAGCTCCTGGCCCCGGAGGGGCGGATCACCTCCATCTCGGACCCGGCCGTCACCGAGCACGGCGGCCAGTACTGGTTCGTCCGCCCCGACCCGGCCGATCTGCAGCGCCTGTCCGATCTGGCCGCCGAGGGCGTGATCTCGGTGCACGTGTCGGAGACGTTCCCCCTGGAGCGGGCCGCCGAGGCGCACCGGCTGAACCAGGAGGGCCGTACCCGGGGCAAGATCGTGGTGACGGTGGACTGACGCCGGCGTTCCGACGCCGTGCCGCAGAACGGAATCGGCTCGTCGCCGCGCCCCGGAACACCCTCAGAGCACCAGGGCCGCCGCACACACGGCCAGCGCGACCGTGCACAGCGCGGCCGCGCCGGCGGTGCGCGGGGTGAGCGCCGCCGGGCGGGGCGCGGCCAGGGCGCGGATCCGCGACTGGGCGACGGCCAGGAAGCCCAGCCACAGCGCCGCGCAGACGGCGCACATCACCACACGGGTGACCGAGGGCCCGCCGGCCAGCGCGGTCTTCGCGGCGAGCACCGCGGCGACGGTGCACGCCAGCGTCGTACGCCGCCACGCGAGCCGTGTGCGCTCCGGCTGGAGTCCCGGATCGCGCTCCTCGCGCACGTCCCTCAGCCCTCCCAGCCCAGCAGCACCACCACGGCCATGGCCACGGCGACCACGGCCACGACGACGGCGAGCAGGGCGGGGAACCGCGACACGGGCAGGTCCTCGCCCCGCCGCATCGCCCGCTCCACCCGCACCCAGTGGTTGACCGCGCGCAGCGAACACAGCACACCGGTCGTGAGCAGAGCGAGGGCGAGCCCCACCCGCCACCCCCAGCGCAGGTCCGGCAGGAACTGGTCCACCGCGAAGCCCCCGCCGATCAGCGCGAGCGCGGTCCGCAGCCAGGCGAGGAAGGTCCGCTCGTTCGCCAGCGAGAACCGGTAGTCGGGCGTCGTGCCCTCCGCACGGATCTCCCGGGGCACGAACCACAGCCGGACGGCGCGCCGGAAGCCCGAGAACGCCGAGAACCCGGTCACGGGCGGCGGCCCTCGTACGCCTTGAGCCGTTCGTACGCGGCCAGCCCGTCCGGCACCCACTCCCACGCACCCTCGCCGAGCCGCAGCTCCACCTCGTCCTCCGGCAGGAAGCCGTGCCAGGCGACCTCCTCCACCTGCGGGTTCACCGGCAGGTCACAGCGCACCTCGTACACGGCGGACCACCACGCCCCGCCGGCCCCGTCGTCGTACAGGAACTTGAAGAGGAACACGGGCCTGGGCAGTCCGCTCACGCCCAGCTCCTCCTCGGCCTCGCGGAGGGCCGCGTCGTCGTAGGACTCACCCGCGCCGACGACACCGCCGACGAACATGTCGTACCGGGAGGGGAAGACCAGCTTGGTCGGGGTGCGGCGGTGGACGAAGATCCGCCCCTGCGCGTCGCGCACCAGGACGAAGGCGCAGCGGTGGCGCAGCCCGCGCGCGTACGCCTCACCCCTGGGCCACTGCCCGATGACCCGGTCGTCCTCGTCCACGATGTCGATGATCTCGTCGGCGGCACTCATGGGCCCATCCAATCAAGGACGTCCGACAGTCCGACCACCTGATCGCGGCGAACGCACGCACCTGAACAGTTGACTGGGCCCCGTCCGTGCCGAAGGATGCCGTCGCACAGTCGCTGACCCACCGGTAACAACGCCCGGCACCGCGCCGACCGAGAGGACGTCCCCATGGCGTACGACGCAGATGTGATCGTGATCGGGGCGGGTCTCGCCGGTCTGGCGGCCACCGCGGAACTCGTCGACGCGGGCCGTTCGGTGATCCTCCTCGACCAGGAGCCGGAGCAGTCGCTGGGCGGCCAGGCGTTCTGGTCCTTCGGCGGGCTCTTCTTCGTGGACTCGCCCGAGCAGCGCCGGCTGCGGATCAGGGACAGCCACGCGCTCGCCCTCCAGGACTGGATGGGCACGGCCGCCTTCGACCGGCCCGAGGACCACTGGCCGCGCAAGTGGGCCGAGGCGTACGTCGACTTCGCGGCCGGCGAGAAACGCGCCTGGCTGCACCGGCAGGGCGTGCGGTTCTTCCCGGTGGTGGGCTGGGCGGAGCGCGGCGGCTACGACGCCACCGGGCACGGCAACTCCGTGCCCCGCTTCCACATCACGTGGGGTACCGGGCCGGGCCTCCTGGAGCCGTTCGTACGGCGGGTGCGGGCGGGCGTGGACCGGGGGCTGGTGCAGCTCCGCTTCCGGCACCGCGTCACCGGGCTGTCCCGCAGCGCGGGCACCGTCGACACCGTCACCGGGGAGGTCCTGGAGCCCTCGGGCGTCCAGCGCGGACACGCCAGCAGCCGCACCGTCACCGGCGCGTTCGAGCTCCGCGCCCAGGCGGTGATCGTCACCTCCGGCGGCATCGGCGGCAACCACGACCTCGTCCGCGCCAACTGGCCGAAGCGGCTCGGCACCCCGCCCGAGCGGATGGTGTCCGGCGTGCCCGCCCACGTCGACGGGAAGGTGCTCGGCATCGCGGAGAAGGCGGGCGCCCACCTGATCAACCGCGACCGGATGTGGCACTACACCGAGGGCCTGCACAACTGGAACCCCATTTGGGAGAACCACGGCATCCGCATCCTCCCCGGCCCCTCGTCGCTCTGGCTGGACGCGCGCGGCAGACGCCTGCCCGTGCCGCTGTTCCCGGGCTTCGACACCCTCGGCACCCTGGAACACATCATGGGCACCGGGTACGACCACACGTGGTTCGTGCTCGACCAGAAGATCATCGGCAAGGAGTTCACGCTCTCCGGCTCCGAGCAGAACCCCGACCTCACCGGCCGGTCCGTCCGGGGTGTCCTCGACCGGGCGCGAGCCGACGTCCCCGGCCCGGTGAAGGCGTTCATGGACCACGGCGTCGACTTCGTCGTCGAGAAGGACCTCCCCGCCCTCGTCCGCGGGATGAACGCCCTCACCGAGGAGCCCCTGATCGACGAGGCCGAACTGCGCCGAGAGATCGTCGCCCGCGACCGCGAGGTCAGAAACCCCTTCACCAAGGATCTCCAGGTCATGGCGGTCCGCAGCGCCCGCAGCTACCTCGGCGACCGGCTGATCCGCACCGCGGCCCCGCACCGCATCCTCGACCCGAAGGCGGGCCCGCTGATCGCCGTCCGCCTGAACATCCTCACCCGCAAGACCCTCGGCGGACTGGAGACGGACCTCTCCTCACGCGTCCTCACCGAGAGCGGCGAGCCGCTGGACGGCGTGTACGCGGCGGGCGAGGCGGCCGGGTTCGGCGGTGGCGGTGTCCACGGGTACCGGTCGCTGGAGGGCACGTTCCTGGGCGGCTGCCTCTTCTCGGGGCGTACGGCGGGCCGGGCGGCGGCGAAGGCGGTCGGCTGAGCCGATCCGCGTGGGCACGGCGAAGGGGCCCGGGAACCGGTCACGGTTCCCGGGCCCCAAGAGGTCCGCGGGGGTACTCGTACGAGTCGGAGCCCGTACTAGATCACTAGCGACAGCAGCAGGACCAGGCCGCCCGCGACCACGGAGATGATGCACTCCATCACCGACCAGGTCTTCAGGTTCTGCCCGACGCTGACCCCGAAGTACTCCTTGATCAGCCAGAAACCGGCGTCGTTCACATGGCTCAGGAACACCGAGCCCGCGCCGATGGCCAGCACCAGCAGGGCGGCGTGCGTGGTCGACATGTCGGCCGCGAGCGGCGCGACGAGACCGGCCGCCGAGATGGTGGCCACGGTCGCCGAACCGGTCGCCAGCCGGATCGCCACCGCGATCAGCCAGGCCAGCAGGATCGCCGGGATCGACCAGTCCTTGGAGATGTCCAGGACCATCTGGCCGACGCCCGAGTCGATCAGCGTCTGCTTGAAGCCGCCGCCGGCGCCGACGATGAGCAGGATGCCCGCGATCGGGGCGAGGGACTTCTCGACGGTCTCGGAGAGCCGGCCCTTGCTGAACCCGGCCGGGCGGCCCATGGTGAACAGGGCCACCAGCACGGACGCGAGCAGGGCGATCATCGGCGAGCCGATCACGTCGAAGACGCGCTGCACGGAGTTCTCGGGGTCGTCGATGACGATGTCGACGAGCGCCTTGGCCAGCATCAGCACGACCGGCAGCAGCATGGTGGCGAGGGTGGCCCCGAAGCTGGGGCGGCGGCCCGTCTTCTCGAGCTCGCCGGAGGTGCGCGGCTCGATCATCCGCTCGGGCGCCTGGACGTCCACCCAGCGGGCGGCGACCTTGGAGAACACCGGGCCGGCGATGATCACCGTCGGGATGGCGACCAGCACACCGAGGGCGAGGGTGATACCGAGGTCGGCCCCGACCGCGTCGACCGCGGCCAGCGGACCGGGGTGCGGGGGCACCAGGCCGTGCATCACGGACAGACCGGCGAGCGCCGGGATGCCGATCCGCATCAGCGAGTAGTTGCCGCGCTTGGCGACCATCATCACGACCGGGATCAGCAGCACGACGCCGACCTCGAAGAACAGCGGCAGACCGATCACCGAGGCGATCAGCACCATCGCCCACGGCATCGAACGGCCGCCGGCCTTCCTGAGGATCGTGTCGACGATCTGGTCGGCGCCGCCGGAGTCCGCGAGCAGCTTGCCGAGGATCGCGCCCAGGGCGATGAGGACGCCGACGCCGGAGACCGTAGAGCCGAGTCCGCTGGTGAAGCTGCTGATGACCTTGTCGAGGGGGGCACCGGCCGCGGCGCCGAGGGCCAGCGAGCCGATCGTCAGGGACAGGAAGGCGTGCAGCTTGAACTTGGTGATGAGCAGCACGATGACGGCGATGCCCGCCAGGACGGCGATGCCCAGCTGAGCGTGGCCCGCCGAGGTGATCGGTTCGGCGGTGTCCGCTGCCAGCATCTCGACGCTGAGTCTGGTCACGGTGAATCCCTTGCGTGTACGGGGAGGTGGGGGAGGGAGGGGGAGGAGGCGGGCCGGCCGTCGGATCCGCGGTCCGCGGGGCCGAGGTGAGGGGCCGGGCCGCCCGGTCTGTCGAGGGACCGAACGGCGTTCGGCCCGTCGGGTGCTCCGGGGGTGCTTCCTGCCGCTTCCGGGTCCTGCCGGACCTTACGAAGCGGGCCGGTCGAGCTCGTCCAGTGCGTCGGCGGCCCGCCCGGCGATGTCCTCGGGACTGCCCGCGACGTCGACGGCGACACCCGCCTCGTCCGCCTCGAGCGGCTGGAGCGTGGCGAACTGGGAGTCCAGCAGGGCCGTCGGCATGAAGTGGCCCTGCCGCTTGCCCATCCGGTCCTCGATGAGGGCCCGGTCGCCGCTGAGGTGGACGAAGACGACGTCCGGCGCGGCCGCCCGCAACCGGTCCCGGTAGCTGCGCTTCAGCGCCGAGCAGCTCACCACCCCGCCGAGTCCGGACCGCTCGTGGGCCCAGGCGCCGATGGCGTCCAGCCACGGCCACCGGTCCGTGTCGTCCAGGGGGGTCCCGGCCGACATCTTGGCGATGTTGGCCTCCGGGTGGAAGTCGTCGCCCTCGGCGTACGGAACGCCGAGCCGGGACGCGAGCAGGGGGCCGATCGTGGTCTTGCCGGTCCCTGCCACACCCATGACCACGACGACGTGGGGGGTACGCATGAACTACCTCGCTGTGCTGTCTTCGTCGACATCGACGCCATCTCTGTCATTCGGCGTCGACCTCACTGAAACCCATTAGGTACGACAAATTCAAGAGTCTGTGATGAATAAGTCTGACTTTTTCTCGGAGCGGCCGTGCTCGTACCCTGATCCCCATGAGCACAGGGGGCCGAGGACTGCACGGCCAGGTACTGGACATCCTCGGACCGGCGATCACCGCGGGCGAATACCCGCCGGGCAGCGTGCTGCGCACCGACGAGCTGGCGCAGCGCTTCGAGGTGTCACGCTCCGTGATGCGCGAGGCGGTCCGGGTGCTGGAGTCCATGCACCTGGTGGAGTCCCGCCGCCGGGTCGGCGTGACGGTCCGCCCGACCCCCGAGTGGAACGTGTACGACCCCCAGGTCATCCGCTGGCGGCTGGCCGGCGCCGACCGGCCGCGCCAGCTGCGTTCGCTCACCGTGCTGCGCTCCGCGGTCGAGCCGGTCGCCGCGGGGCTGGCCGCGCGGCACGCCACCGCGGAACAGTGCGCCGAGCTCACCGAGGCCGCCCTCGGCATGGTGGCCAACTCGAAGGGGCACCAGCTGGAGGGATACCTCTTCCACGACGTGGCCTTCCACCGGGTGGTCCTCAACGCCTCGGGCAACGAGATGTTCGCCCGCCTCGGTGATGTCGTCGCGGAGGTCCTCACGGGACGCACCCAGCACGAGGTGATGTTCCACGACCCCGACCCGGCCGCCGTCACCCTGCACGTCCAGGTCGCCGAGGCCGTCCGCGCGGGCGACGCGGCCCGGGCCGAGCAGCTCACCCGGGAGATCACGCTCGGCGCGCTCGAGGAGCTGGAGATCCTGGCGCCGAACGGGCGGAGGCCGGCCGCGGGCTGAGCGTCCGAGGCCGCTCCGGGAGGTTCCCGGCCGCTCGCCCGGCTACTCCGGGAAGTCCCCGTCCACGTACACCCACGCGCCGTCGACCCGCTCGAAGCGGCTGCGCTCGTGCAGCGCGCCGCCGCGGTAGGAGGCCCGGAAGGTCACTGTCCCCGTGGTGTGGAACGCCGAGCCGCCGGACGTCTCCAGCACCTCCAGCCCCGTCCATACCGGACCGGTGCCGAGGTCGACCTCCGTGGGCCGGGTGCGCGGATGCCACGTCCGCAGCAGATAGGCCTCGTCCCGCTTCACGAACGCGCTGTACCGCGACCGCATCAGCGCCTCGGCCGTGGGGGCCGCCGCCTCCCCCCGGTGGAACCGGCCACAGCACACCTCGTACGTCTCCGCATGACCGCATGGGCAGGAGAGGGTGTGCGCGGGGGCCGGGGCGGGCCGCCGCCGGGAAGGCGAAGTGCGTCGGGGCATGCCCCCATTCTGCGGCAACGCCGTCCGGGCGGACCATGCGCGGCGTCCGCCGCGGCACGCGCACATCGTGTCCGAGAGGTGCCCCGGCCCTCTGTGGACTTCCCCTCAGAAGGGCGATGAGTGGCGTGAACACGCCTTGCCGTCCCAACTCCCCACTCTCCAGAGTGGATCGAGCGCTCGAGCATCAGGAGTCACAAGCACGCCGCTCGACCCGGACGACCGACGCGCGGTCTCCTGATGCCTCCACCCAGTGCCCGGCAAGGAGTCCAGGGGAAGGAGGGGAGAAGCCGGCGCAGCCCCCGCGTCCCGGCGTCCACGTCGAAGCGCTTCCCGGCGGCGTCCGCCGCGGACCTCTGGACGCACCGGTACGCGTCACCGGCTCCGCCGCACCCGAGCGCCGCTTCGGCGGACCGGGCCCGCGCGGTGCCATCGCCGTCGACCACGACACGACACGCCCCGCCCCCGCCCCGACGAGACCTTCGACCTGCGGGTGTACGACGCCGAGGACGACGCCCGCGAGAGCTCACCGGTCTGCCCCGCACCCCGCACCCCGCACCCCGCGCGCGGCCGCCCCGCGCCGACCGTGACGATCGGCGACGTGGAGCGCGCGTGAACGCCGATGCCGTACGACCTCCGACACCGTCAGCACGACCCCCGACTCCGTCGGCAAGGTCTCGCCGCACCGTCGCAGAGCCGGCGCCGCTGCCCGGAGCGCGAGCCGCGCGCTGCTCGACGCGCCCGACAGGGCAGTGAGCGCCGGGGCCGGCCGGCCGCCGAGCCCGACGAGCGGACCGCCGTCCGGTTCCACCAGGCCCGCACCCTCGCCGCCGACCTGACCGGACCGCACGGCGACCCGGCCCCCGCCACCCTCCGGCCGCGGACCACATCCCGGCCGAAGCAGCCGAAGAGAGCCACGGAAGGAAACGAGTGATGGCGACACCCCTGAGCGCCTCGAAGATGGTGCAGATCCTGCGCGCGGAGGGCCTGACGGTCCACGAGGTACGCAGCTGGCGCACGCACAACCGCAACGCGAAGGGCCCGTGGGGACCGGTCAACGGCGTGATGATCCACCACACCGTCACCTCCGGCACCACCGCGTCCGTGAACATCTGCTACGACGGCTACTCCGGCCTGCCGGGCCCCCTGTGCCACGGCGTCATCGACAAGCGGGGCCACGTCCACCTCGTCGGCAACGGCCGCGCCAACCACGCGGGCCTCGGCGACGGCGACGTCCTGCGCGCCGTGATCGGCGAGACGGCCCTGCCGGCCGACAACGAGGCCGACACCGACGGCAACCGGCACTTCTACGGCTTCGAGTGCATCAACCTCGGCGACGGCAGGGACCCCTGGCCCGAGGCGCAGAAGGAGGCCGTCGAGAAGGCCGCCGCCGCGATCTGCCGTCACCACGGCTGGACCGAGCGGTCCGTGATCGGCCATCTGGAGTGGCAGCCCGGCAAGGTCGATCCGCGCGGCTTCACGATGAGCAGCATGCGCAAGCGCATAGCCGAGCGGCTGCGCGGCCAGGGTGGCGGTGGTCAGGACCCGGCGCCGGCGTACGAGCCGTTCCCGGGCAGCGGCTGGTTCCGCGTGGGCCGCAGATCCCCGGTGATCACCGCCATGGGCCGCCGTCTGGTGGCCGAGGGCTGCGGCCGCTACGAGGAGGGGCCGGGCCCCGAGTGGACCGAGGCCGACCGGAGGTCTTACTCGGCCTGGCAGCGGAAGCTGGGCTACAGGGGCCAGGACGCGGACGGCATCCCCGGCAGAACCAGCTGGGACAGGCTGAAGGTCCCCGCGACCGGGGGCTGAGCCGCGACCGAGGCTGAGCCGCGACCGTAAGCCGAAGGCCCCGCTCCTCTGGGAGGAGCGGGGCCTTCGCCGTGGTGTCCGAGGGGGGACTTGAACCCCCACGCCCGATAAAGGGCACTAGCACCTCAAGCTAGCGCGTCTGCCATTCCGCCACCCGGACAAGGTGTCTGTCGTGCGGGGTTTCCCTCGCGGCGACAGAGAAAACATTACCAGGCTTTCGAGGGCCCTCGATCACCTCCCGGTCCCACCCCGGGCCCACTCCCGTCCCACCACCCGCCCCGCTTCCCCGTCCGGTGTGAACGGCGTGTGACGGGCCGGGCCCGGTCTTGGGCGGGCGGGGCAGCGGAGGGAGGATGAGGGGAACCACCAGCGACGACAGCGGGAGGAAGCAGCGTGAGCGACACGGACACGACCAGGGGCGTCACCGGCGAGGACGAGGTCGTGGACCTCTGCCGCGAGCTGATCCGCATCGACACCAGCAACTACGGCGACCACTCCGGCCCGGGCGAGCGGAAGGCCGCCGAGTACGTCGCCGAGAAGCTCGCCGAGGTCGGTCTCGAACCGAAGATCTTCGAGTCCCACCAGGGGCGCGCCTCCACGGTCGCCCGCATCGAGGGCGAGGACCCGTCCCGGCCCGCGCTCCTCATCCACGGCCACACCGACGTCGTCCCGGCGAACGCCTCGGACTGGACCCGCCACCCGTTCTCCGGCGAGATCGCGGACGGCTGCGTGTGGGGCCGCGGCGCGGTCGACATGAAGGACATGGACGCCATGACCCTGGCGGTCGTGCGCGACCGGCTGCGCAGCGGCCGCAAGCCCCCGCGCGACATCGTGCTCGCCTTCCTCGCCGACGAGGAGGCCGGCGGCACGTACGGCGCGAAGTACCTGGTCGACAAGCACCCGGACCTCTTCGAGGGCGTCACCGAGGCGATCGGCGAGGTCGGCGGGTTCTCCTTCACGGTCAACGAGAAGCTGCGGCTCTACCTCGTCGAGACCGCCGAGAAGGGCATGCACTGGATGCGGCTCACCGTGGACGGCACGGCCGGGCACGGCTCGATGACCAACACCGACAACGCCATCACCGAGCTCTGCGACGCCGTCGCCAGGCTCGGGCGCCACACCTGGCCGGTGCGGGTCACCAAGACCGTACGGGCCTTCCTGGACGAGCTGTCCGACGCGCTCGGCACCGAGCTCGACCCGGACAACATGGACGAGACGCTGGCCAAGCTCGGCGGCATCGCCAAGATGATCGGCACGACCCTGCGCAACTCGGCCGCCCCGACCATGCTCGGCGCCGGCTACAAGGTCAACGTCATCCCGGGCCAGGCCACCGCGCACGTCGACGGCCGCTTCCTGCCCGGCTACGAGGAGGAGTTCCTCGCCGACCTCGACCGGATCCTCGGCCCGCGGGTCAAGCGGGAGGACGTGCACGCGGACAAGGCCCTGGAGACCGACTTCGACGGCCGGCTCGTCGACGCCATGCAGAGCGCGCTGCGCGCCGAGGACCCGATCGCCCGGGCGGTGCCGTACATGCTCTCCGGCGGCACCGACGCCAAGTCCTTCGACGACCTCGGCATCCGCTGCTTCGGCTTCGCGCCGCTGCAGCTGCCGCCGGAGCTGGACTTCGCGGGCATGTTCCACGGTGTCGATGAGCGGGTGCCGGTGGACGGCCTGAAGTTCGGCGTGCGGGTGCTCGACCGTTTCATCGACGCGTCCTGAGCGGAGCCGGCCTGAGCGATTCGGCCTGAGCGATTCGGCAGTCCGTACGATGATCGACCGGGACGAGTGAATGAGACCATCAGCTCGTATCTCTATTACTCCTTCCTCGTTTCAGACCGTGTGATCCGCACTACGGGATCTCATTGTCAACAAGGAGGAATAATGATCAAGAAGGTCGTCGCCACCGCGGCTGCCACCGGCGGTCTGGTTCTCGCGGGTGCGGGACTGGCTGCCGCTCACACGGGCGCCCAGGCTGCGGCCGTGGGCTCCCCTGGTGTCCTCTCGGGCAACGTCCTGCAGGTGCCCGTCAAGGTCTCGCCGAACATCTGCGGCAACACGGTCAACGTGGTCGGGCTGATGAACCCCGCCTTCGGCAACGCCTGCTACAGCAAGTGACGTCGTGCCTCATCCCATGAGGGTCTGAGCCCGTCGGCCCCGGAGTGCGAGCCGCGCTCCGGGGCCGACCGGCTTCTCCGAGTGAAGCGATCCAGGACACGAAGGCAGGGAATTCGACGATGCGACAGGTCACTCGCAAGGGCCTGATGACCATGGCGGCGGCAACGGGCGTCATCGCCGCGACCGGCGGCTACGCGAGCGCCGACTCCGGCGCCCAGAGCACCGCCGCCAACTCGCCCGGGGTGCTCTCGGGCAACTCCGTGCAGGCTCCGGTGCACGCGCCGGCCAACGTCTGCGGCAACACCGTGAGCGTCGTGGGGGAGTTCAACCCGTCGGCGGGCAACCGGTGCGCCAACGGTGGAGGCGGAGCCCAGGGCGATGACGGCGGGTACGGCGGGTACGGCGGGTACGGTGATGGTGCCCATGGTGACGGTGGCTACGGAAGCCACGGGGATGACGTGGGTTACGGAGGCCACGGGGGCGGCGGTTCCCAGGCCAGTGGGGTCGCCGGTGACTCGCCCGGTGTCGCCACCGGGAACGATGTCCAGGTGCCGGTGAACGCCCCGGTCAACGTGTGCGGCAACAACGTGCAGGCCGTCGGGATCGGCAACTCCACCACCGGGAACGAGTGCGGGAACGGGGCCGGCTCCGGCGACGACCACTCCGGTGGCGGCCACCCGATGCCTCCGGGCGACGGTCACGAGAACCCGCCGGGCGATCCGGGACACCCGGCTGACCAGGGCACCCCGGGCTCTCCCGCTGCCCCCGGGGACGCGGACGGCGCGGGCCACTCCGGGAACCACGCGAGGCCGGGCGAGCCCGGGGAGCCAGGACGTCCCGGTGCGTCCGGCGGTACGGGCGACCCGGCCTGGGACGGCGAGCGGGCGGACCTCCTCAGCGCGCAGACCGTCACGCAGCCCCAGGGCATCGCGGAGCTCGCGCGGACGGGCAGTGACCTTCCGCTCGGCCTCGCGCTCCCGGTGGGCGCGGGCGCGCTGCTCGGCGGGGCCCTGCTCTACCGCAAGGCACGGGCGCTCTCGTAACCGGCGGCCGGCACAACGGAGCGGGCCCCGCACCGGCGGGGCCCGCTTCCGTTGTTCTTCTCATGTTGTTCTTCTCAGTCGGAAGCCCTCACCATGTAGCGCGCACCTGGCGGATGATCCGCCGACGCAGCCGCACCTTGCGGCTGCCGTCACGCAGCAGGCTCAGGCGGTCCAGTTCCCAGTGACCGTACTCGGCATGGTCCGTCAGCAGACGTGTGGCTTCCTTGCGGGAGACCCCGCGCGGAACGTACACGTCGACAAATTCGTATTCCGGCATCGCATCTATTGTGCGGGCTGGGGCCCGGTGCGGATAGCGTCTGCACTATGTCTGATGCTGCGCAGCCGACCGCTGCCGAGGTACGCGCCGCCGCCGAGGCGGTCAAGACCGCGCTCGACCGTCACCTGGCGGCGGTCGAGCGGAGGACGGGGAAGGACACCCCGACCGTCACCGAAGCGTTCAACGAGCTGGCCGCGGCGGCCGAGGCCTACGACGAGCTCCTCTTCCAGTGCTACGACGAGGTCACGCCGTTCGACATCCCCGGCACGGTACCGCCCTACACCGGCCCGGAACCCGAGGCCATCAGCGTGCTGATCCGGCGGGACTACACCGTGGTGGAGCCGCAGCGGCTGCTGGCACAGGCACAGCGGGTCGAGGCCGTGGAGGACGACGAGTCGGGGGACGAGGGCTCCGGCGACGGCGGTACGGCACATGCGCTGGACATCGTGTTCGGCGAGTTCGAAGCGGATGAGATCGCCTCGCGGCACAAGGAGTTCGGGCTGGAGGAGGGCGACTCCACGCTCTGGGTGACGGCCCTGGACGAGCCTGCCGAGCCCGGCGAATGGCTGGAGACGCCCTTCGAGCAGCCCGAGCAGGACCGGGTCGTCTGCCGGTTCGACGCCAGTACCGTCTTCGACGACGAGGCCGATGACGAACTCGACGACGACGGATTCGGCCCCGCACCCGCGTACGTCGGGGAACTGGACGACGACGAGGATCTGGAACCGCTGGACGCGGATCGCTGAGCGGTCACGGGTCCGGCTGAGGGGACCACGAGTCCGGCGAGCCGTACGACGGCAGGGGTGGCGGTCCCCATGACACGGTGACCGCCACCTTCCGCATCCGCGTGGGCTCAACCGGCCGTCGGCACCTGAGCCTTGAGCAGCGTGGACAGACGCGTCGTACGGGGCTTGGCGGAGACCTCGGCGACCGCCCGCGGCAGCGCCTGCTCGACTCCGTGCACCACGGACAGATGGCGCTCGGCGCGCCCGAACGCCGTATAGACCCAGGGGCGGTTCAGGGCCTGGGCCGCGTCGCCGGGCAGCACCACGACCACGGCCGGCCACCGCTGCCCCACGGCCTGGTGCGCGGTCAGCGCCCAGCCGTGCCGTACGGACTGTTCCACGCGCTCCTTCGGTACGACGACGGGGGCGCCCGCGCACTCCAGGCGCAGCCCGTCGGCGTCGGCCCCCGTCACACGGCCGGACACCGTGCGGCCCGGCGCGGGGGACCAGGCGATCCGGTCGCCCGGGTCGAAGCCGCCGAAGCGGCCGGGTCCGGGGTTCAGGCGCTCCTTGAGCGCGGCGTTGAGCGTGCGCGTGCCGGCCGCGCCGCCATGGCCCGGGGTGATCACCTGGGTCTGTTCCGCCGGGATGCCGAGCGCCCGCGGCACCGAGTCCACGACCAGTTGCACGGTGCGGTGGACGGCCTCGCCGGCGTCCCGCACCGGCACGATCGCGATCTCCTTGCCCGGGGCGTCGACCTGGTTCAGCTCGCCGATGCCGATGCCGGAGACCAGCTCGCCGAGGGGCCCGGGGTCGGGCGTGCGCGAGGCGACCTGGGGGCAGGCGCGGGCGGCGAGCAGATCCGCGAAGACCCGCCCCGGGCCCGCGGACCACAGGACGCCCGGGTCGCCGCTGAGTACGAGCCGGGCTCCGTCGGGCAGCGACTCGGTGAGCACGGCCGCGGTCTCGACGTCGAGCTGCGGGGCGTCGAGGACGACGAGGAGGTCGAGGTCCAGCGCCCCGTCCGCGTCCCGCCCCGGCCCCTGCGCACCGGAGAGAAGCCCGGCCACGGTGGCGACGGCCTGGAGGGCGTCGGGTGCGTCGACGGTCTCCCCGGCGCCGCCACCGCCGGACACCGGCGCGCTCCCGCGCGTGCCGGCGAGCAGCCGTGCGAACCGCTGCCTGCCGTCCGTGGCGTGCGTGGCCGCGTAGGCCCGCAGGCCGAGTGCCCGGGCGGCCGTCAGCAGGGCCGCCGGCTCGGCGCGGGACGCCTCGCCGCCGGTGTGCAGGACCAGGCCGTGGCCGGCGACGGCGCGGATCAGTTCCGCGGCGGACCGCGGGGCCGACGCGGCGGCCGAGGACCAGTCCGCGGGGTCCTCCTTCGGCAGGGAGTTGATCACGCGGGCGAGCCCGTCGGCGAGACTCTCCTCGGCGAGGGCGTACCGCTCGAGACCGATCAGGACACGGACCGGACGCTCCGCGGCCCCCTCGCCGTCCTCCGCGTCCCCCGTCTCTTCCGCGTCCTTCGCGTCCCCGGTCTCCCGGGCCGGGGCCGCCGACGCCGGGTCGAGGGCGTCCTGGAAGACCAGGGCGTCGCCCTCCGCGACGGCGCTCCGCACGGCCGCGTCCGGGTCCGGCACCGTGTACCGGCCGAGCGCCGCCGTGAGCGCCGGGACCTCCAGCGCCGTGTGCCCGGCGAGCGCCGCCTGCTCCAGCAGCCAGACGGTGAACGCCCGGCCCCGCCGCTCGTCACCGGGACCGCACTCCGCGCCGAGCAGGGCCCGGGCGAACCCGTCCGCCTGCTCGGGCCGGACCCCGCCGACGCGCAGCAGCTGCCAGGGATCCGCGCCCAGTTCCCCGGCCGCGCTCTCGCCGAGCACCGCGGCGGCCTGTGCGGCGAGCGACTCGGGGGCGCCGCCCCGGGCCAGTACCGCGCGGACGGTGTCGACGGTCTCGCGCGCGGGGGCCGCGGCAGCGGGCGTGGGTGCCACGGGCTGCGGGCGCCGCACGGGTTCGGGCGCGGGCCTGCGGGGGGCGGGCTCCGGTTCGGCGAACACGGTGGAGACGGGCTTCTGGCCGCTCTCCACGGCGCGTACGGCGGCGAGCAGATCGGCGGCCGTCCCGCTGAGCCCCGCCCCGCTGTCGATCGGCCCGTTCCGCTCGGCCTTGCGCCGCTCGATCCGCTCCCGCTCCACCCGCTGGGCCGCCAGCTCGGCCTGCGCCTCGGAGAGACCGGACTTCCCGTCGGCGTCCTCGTCGCCGGTGTCCCCGCCGCCCACGTCCTCGGCGCCGTCCCCGGCGGCTTCCTCGCCGCTTCCGGTCACAGCCGTGCCGGCATCGTCCGCGTCCGTGGCCTTCTCGTCCCCGTCAGCGCCCGTCCCGCCGGCCTCGGTGCCGGTGTCGTCGGCGGCCGCCCGGCCGTCGTCGCCCGTGTCCTCGCCGCCCCCGGCCGCCTCCGTGGCGTCCGGTGTCCGCGTGCGCACGGTCGTCCCCGGCTCCCCGTCCGCGGCGGCGCCCTCGCCGCCCGGTGCCTCCGGCTCGGCCGGTTCCGTGGTCGCGGGATCCGTGGTCACAGCGTGCTCCAGTCGTGATCGGGATAGCGGTGCACGGGCGCCGACACGTCGTCGAGCGCCCGGCAGATCTCGTCAGGAAGCGTAAGCGCCTCCACTGACAGTGCCGCCGTGAGCTGCTGCGCGGTGCGCGCGCCGACGATCGGGGCGGCGACCCCGGGCCGGTCGCGGACCCAGGCGAGGGCCACCTGCAGCGGGGTCGTGGCGAGGCCGTCCGCCGCCGTCCGCACCGCGTCCACGATGCTGCTCGCGGTGTCGTCGAGGTACGGCGCGACGAACGGGGCGAGATGCTCCGACGCGCCGCGCGAGTCGGCGGGAGTGGAGTGGCGGTACTTGCCGGTCAGCACCCCGCGGCCGAGCGGCGAGGACGGCAGCAGGCCCACACCGAGGTCCAGCGCGGCGGGCAGCACCTCACGCTCCACGCCGCGCTGGAGCAGCGAGTACTCCATCTGTGTGCTGGCCAGGCGGGTGCGTATGCCGGGAGCGGCGAGCTGCCAGGTCGCCGCCTTCGCCAGCTGCCAGCCGCAGAAGTTGGACACGCCCGCGTACCGCGCGCGGCCGCTGCTCACCGCCAGGTCGAGCGCCTGGAGGGTCTCCTCCAGCGGGGTGCCGGGGTCGTAGGCGTGGACGTGCCACAGGTCCACGTGGTCCGTGCCCAGCCGGGCCAGGGAGGCGTCCAGCGCGGAGAGCAGATGGCCGCGCGAGCCGTCGAAGCGGCGGTCCGGGTCGGGGACGCTGCCCGCCTTCGTCGAGATGACGAGGTCCTCGCGCGGCACCAGCGACTCCATGAGGCGCCCGAGCAGATACTCGGCGTCCCCGTCGCCGTACACGTCCGCCGTGTCGACGAGGGTGCCGCCCGCCTCCCAGAACGCCTTCAGCATGTCCGCGGCGTCGTGCTCGCCCGTGTCACGTCCCCAGGTCAGGGTGCCGAGCCCGATCCGCGACACACGCAGGCCGGTACGGCCGAGATGCCTCTGCTCCATGCACGCGACATTACTGGCCTGAACTGGATACGCGGGGGGCCTGTGGACAACCGGTCCCACGGCCGGGACCGGCCCCGCCCGCGCCCGGCGGACGGCTCCCTCACCACCGCGGGCGTCCGCGCGCTAGTGTCTGCCGCGACAGCGACGTTACTGATCGGTAAGGGGAATCGGCATGCAGCTCGGGATCAACCTCGGCTACTGGGGTGCCGGAATGGACGCGGACAATCTCGCCGTCGCCCAGGAGGCCGACCGGCTGGGCTACGCCGTGTGCTGGGCCGCCGAGGCGTACGGCTCCGACGCGGCCACCGTGCTCAGCTGGGTCGCCGCGCAGACCGAGCGCATCGACGTCGGTTCGGCGATCTTCCAGATCCCGGCCCGGCAGCCCGCGATGACCGCGATGACCGCCGCCACGCTCGACTCGCTCTCCGGCGGCCGGTTCCGGCTCGGTCTCGGCGTCTCCGGCCCGCAGGTCTCCGAGGGCTGGTACGGCGTGAAGTTCGACAAGCCGCTGGCGCGGACCCGCGAGTACGTCGAGATCGTGCGCAAGGCGATGACCCGCGAGCGCCTCTCCTACGAGGGCGAGCACTGGACCCTGCCCCTGCCCGGCGGCCCGGGCAAGCCGATCAAGCTGACCGTGCACCCGCAGCGCGAGCACGTCCCGCTGTACATCGCCGCGATCGGCCCGAAGAACCTGGAGCAGACCGGTGAGATCGCCGACGGCGCGCTGCTGATCTTCCCCTCGGCCGAGCACCTGGAGGACACCGCCGTCCGGCATCTGCGGGCCGGGCGGGAGAAGTCCGGGAAGACCATGGACGGCTTCGACGTGTGCCCGACGCTGCCGCTCGCCGTCGGCGACGACCAGGACGTGACCGCGCTCGCCGACACCTTCCGGCCCTACACCGCGCTGTACGTCGGCGGCATGGGCAGCCGCAAGCAGAACTTCTACAACCAGCTCGCCCGGCGCATGGGGTACGAGGAGGCGGCCGCCGAGATCCAGGACAAGTACCTGTCCGGCGACAAGGACGGCGCGGCGGCGGCCGTCCCGCACGAGCTGATCGACCGGACCACCCTGCTGGGCTCCGTGGCGCGGATCGCCGACCGGATGCGGGCCTACGCCCAGGCCGGGGTCACCACGCTCACGCTGGCGCCTGCGGGCTTCACGCTCGACGAGCGGATCGCCTCGCTGCGGGCCGGCGCCGAGGCCCTGGAGCGGGCCGGGCTCGCGTAGCGGAGGAGAGGCGCGAAGAAGCGCCGGGGGTGCATGGGGGCGTCTGCGGCCGTGGTGGGGGCTCGGGGGGTCTTCCCCGCCACGGCCGTCACCGGGACAACGCCCGCCGCCCTGGTTGGTTACGCCCCCTGGCGCGTGTCCCGTCCGTCATTCGGCGGATTTGTCCGACACCGGTGTTGCTCCGCCCGCTGCCACCGCATTTGACTCCTTCTCTGTGGAATCCTGCAGAGAGGTGCCCAGCATGTTTTCGGCCAAAAGTCTGTTCCAGGAGATCCTCGACCACGACGAGACCTTCCGGCTGTTCTGCTCCGTCGCCGCCAGCGGGGAGGCACAGGGAGGCTGGGAGAACGCCCGGATCGCCGCGCTCGTCCCGGAGAGCCAGCGCACCCTCGCACCCAAGATCACCCGCCATGGCGCCGACGAGGACAAGCACGGGCGCATCTTCAACGCCCTCCTGCGGAAACGCGGCCTCGAACCGGTCGAGGTCCCGTCCGGCGCCGACTACACGATGCTCCTGGAGCGCGGCGGTATCGGCCTCGCCCACGAGAAGCTCAAGGCCGACGAGCCGCTCACGGTCGAGGACATCGTCGTCTACCTCGCGCACAGCAGGGTCACCGAACAGCGTGCCTCCGAGCAGATGGGACTGCTCCGCAGGCACTTCGCCGACCACCCCGACATCGGCCGCGCGGTGAAGATGATCTCCGACGACGAGGACAACCACCTCGCGTACTGCCAAGAGGAGCTGCTGCGCCTCGCGGCGGCGGGTCACGGCCGCGCGATCCAGCGCACCCTGCGGGAGTGCGCCCTCGCCGAGATCCGCGTCCACCGCGACGTCAGCCTCGCCGTGATGGCCGCCATGGGGCGCGTCCTCGGCTGGCCGAAGGCCAAGGCGGCCGCCCTCGCCGCGGGCATCCACGCCGTGTACCTGTACGAGCGGCTCGGCGGCTGGCGGCGCATGGTCTCCCTGAGGATGCCGGAACGCCGCGACGCCCTGGGCGGGCCGGCGGCGGTGTCTCCCGAGTCCCCCGAGTTCGCGTGACCGGTCCGGCCTAAAGCCATCCTCTCCGCTTGAACAGCCGGTACAGCAGCAGCTCCAGCACCGCCATCACCGCGATCACCGCCGGGTAGGACGCCGTCCAGTGCAGCTCCGGCATGTGCTCGAAGTTCATGCCGTAGACGCCCGCGATCATCGTCGGGACCGCGGCCATCGCCGCCCACGAAGAGATCTTCCGCATGTCGTCGTTCTGCCGGACGCCCATCTGCGCGAGGTGCGCCGACAGCACGTCCGACACCAGCCGGTCGAGACCGTCCACCGACTCGTTGACCCGCGTGAGGTGGTCGTTCACATCGCGGAAGAAGGGCTGGGCGCTGTCGTCCACGAAGGGCACCGCCCCGCCGGCGCCGCCCGGGCCCGAGAGCCGGCTCATGGGCGGGCCGAGCGGGCCGGTGGCCCGCCGGAACTCCAGGATCTGCCGCTTGAACGTGTAGATCCGCGACGCGGTGTGCCGCGAGCTGCCGACCTCCGGTGAGAAGACCTCCGTCTCCAGCTCCTCCAGGTCGTTCTGGAGCTCGGTCGCCACGTCCAGGTAGTGGTCCACCGCCGCGTCCGCGATCGCGTACAGCACGGCCGTCGGACCCTTGCCGAGCAGCTCGGGCTCCTGCTCCAGACGGCGGCGTACGGCCGCGAGCGGCGCGCCCTCCCCGTGCCGTACGGTCACCACGAAGCCGTCACCGAGGAAGATCATGAGCTCGCCCGTGGACACCGCGTCGCTGTGCGGCTCGTACACGACGGGCTTCAGCACCAGGAACAGCGAGTCCTCGTAGACCTCCAGCTTGGGCCGCTGGTGCGCGTTCAGGGCGTCCTCCACGGCCAGCGGGTGCAGTGCGAACTCGCGGCTGACCAGGTCGAACTCCTTCTCCGTCGGCTCGTGCAGGCCGATCCAGACGAAGCCGCCCGCGGCCCGCGCGGCGCTCAGGGCGTCGGAGAAGTCCTCGGGCCCCTCCGTACGGTGCCCCTGGCGGTAGACGGCACAGTCGACGATCACAGAGTGCTTCCCTTCGCCGTGCGGAGCGGGCCGAGGCCCCCCGTCGTACGGCCCGGGAGGTGTCCCGGGCCGTGAAATCCCCCGCGGAGTCCGCGCGCGTGCCGTTTAGGCTGGGCCGCATGCCCACGTTGATCCTTGTCCGGCACGGGCGGTCCACCGCCAACACCTCCGGGGTGCTCGCCGGGTGGACGCCCGGCGTCGCCCTCGACGAGCGCGGGGCCGCGCAGGCGGCCGCACTGCCCGGGCGGCTCGCGGAGCTGCCGATCTCCGAGGTGGTGGTCAGCCCGCTGCAGCGCTGCCAGGAGACCGTCCGGCCGCTGCTCGAGGCCCGCCCGGAACTGCGCCCGCACACCGAGGAACGGATCGGCGAGGCCCACTACGGCGACTGGTCCGGCCGCAAGCTCGCCGAACTGACGGACGAGCCGCTGATGCAGGTCGTCCAGGCGCACCCGTCCGCCGCCGAGTTCCCCGGCGGCGAGTCGATGCGGGCCATGCAGGCACGCGCCGTGGACGCGGTGCGCGAGTGGAACGCGCGCGTGGAACGCGACCACGGCGCCGACGCCGTGTACCTGATGTGCTCGCACGGGGACATCATCAAGTCCCTCGTGGCGGACGCGCTCGGGCTTCATCTCGACCTCTTCCAAAGGATCTCCGTGGAACCGTGTTCCATCACGGCGATCCGTTACACCCGGCTCCGCCCGTTTCTGGTTCGCCTCGGGGACACCGGGAATCTGGCCTCCCTCGCACCGCGGGAGGAGTCGTCCGACGCCAACGCACCGGTCGGGGGCGATGCGGGCGCACCGTGATCGTCCGCCGCAGTAGGGTGAAGCGGTCGCGACGGCGCTGAACTCGTCAGCAGCCGCAGCGGCCGGTCCCGATGTCGATTCCAATGGAGACAGGACGTGTCCCGTCAGGTGTTCCTCTACGACCCCCCGGACCGCTTCGTGGCCGGTACGGTCGGGCTGCCCGGGCGCCGTACCTTCTTCCTGCAGGCCTCCGCAGGGCACCGCGTCACGAGCGTCGCTCTGGAGAAGACCCAGGTGGCCGCGCTCGCGGAGCGCATGGACGAGCTGCTCGACGAGGTCGTACGGCGCAGCGGCGGCAGCGCCGCCGTCCCGGCCGTCGCCCCCACGGAGATCGCGGACACCGCGCCGCTGGAGAGCCCCGTGGAGGAGGAGTTCCGCGTCGGCACCATGGCACTGGCCTGGGACGGCGAGGAAGAGCGCATGATCGTCGAGGCGCAGGCCCTGGTGGAGCTGGAGGCCGACTCCGACGAGGATCTCGCCGAGGCGGAGGAGAGGCTCCTCCAGGACGACGAGAACGGCCCGCCCATGCTCCGGGTCCGGCTCACCGGCGCGCAGGCCCGGGCCTTCGCCAAGCGCGCCCTCGACGTCGTCAACGCCGGGCGCCCGCCGTGCCCGTTGTGCAGCCTGCCGCTCGACCCGGAGGGACACGTATGTCCGCGCCAGAACGGATACCGCCGCGGAGCGTGACCCCGGGCACGGGTGTCACCGAACTGCTCGCCAAGGGCGAGCTGACCGTGCGCGGCCGCATCCGCGAGGCGTCCAACGCGGCGCTGCACTGCACGGTCGCCCTCGAGGACCGGGAGGCGGCCTGCATCTACAAGCCCGTGGCCGGGGAGCGCCCCCTGTGGGACTTCCCCGACGGCACGCTCGCCGAGCGCGAGGTCGCCGCGTACGAGGTGTCCGAGGCGACCGGCTGGGGGCTCGTGCCGCCCACGGTGCTGCGCGACGGGCCGTACGGCGAGGGCATGTGCCAGCTGTGGATCGAGCCGGACCCCGAACCGGAACCCGGTGCCGAGCTGCTCGCACTGGTCGACGGTGAGGAACCCGGGGAGGGCTGGAAGGCGATCGGGTTCGCCGAGGTCGGCGAGGGCAGGACGGCGCTGCTCGTGCACGCCGACGACGAGCGGCTGCGGCGCCTCGCCGTGCTGGACGCGGTCATCAACAACGCCGACCGCAAGGGTGGCCATCTGCTGCCGGCCGCCGGCGGACGGCTGTACGGCATCGACCACGGGGTGACCTTCCACACCGAGGACAAACTGCGCACGCTGCTGTGGGGCTGGGCGGGCGAGCCCCTCACGACGGAGGCGACCGAGGCGCTGACCCGGCTGAAGCAGGGCCTGGAGGGCGGCGGGGCGCTGGCGGCGGCCCTGTCGGAGCTGATCACCGCGGCCGAGCTCGACGCCACCCGCGCGCGGGTCGACGCCCTGCTCGCCTCGGGCCGCCATCCCGAGCCCGGCGGCGAGTGGCCGGCGATTCCCTGGCCGCCCGTGTGAGCGTTGCCGCGCCGGGACGGTAGGCGGGGGAGACGGGGCCTGCTCCCGGGCACCCGGCCCCGTCCTGCGGCCGCGGGCAGGCCCGTCCTGTCGCCGCGGCCAGGTCCGTCCCCCCGCCGTGATCAGTGCCGTCCCGCCCGTCGCGAGCAGGCCCATCCACCCGCCCCCTGCCAGGGAGGACACACGGAACGGCGGGTGCGCAAGAGGGCCGTACCGGCCATCCGGCCCGGCCCGTTCGTATACGGAACATCCGTCCGGTTAGGCTCATGACATGCATGCCTGGCCCGCTTCCGAGGTCCCCGCCCTGCCTGGTCAGGGCCGCGACCTGAGGATCCACGACACCGCGACCGGGGACCAGGTGACTCTCGCCCCCGGTCCCGTCGCCCGTATCTATGTGTGCGGAATCACTCCGTACGACGCCACGCACATGGGACACGCGGCGACCTACAACGCGTTCGACCTCGTGCAGCGCGTGTGGCTCGACACCAAGCGGCAGGTCCATTACGTGCAGAACGTCACCGACGTCGACGATCCGCTGCTGGAGCGCGCGCAGCGGGACGGCATCGACTGGTCGGGCCTCGCCGAGCGGGAGACCGCCCTCTTCCGCGAGGACATGACGGCCCTGCGGATGCTGCCGCCGAAGCACTACGTCGGTGCCGTCGAGGCGATACCCGGGATCGTCCCGCTGGTGGAGCGGCTCCGGGACGCGGGCGCCGCCTACGAGCTCGACGGGGACATCTACTTCTCCGTCGAGGCCGACCCCCACTTCGGCTCCGTCTCGCACCTGGACGCCGCCGCGATGCGGCTGCTGTCCGCCGAGCGCGGCGGTGACCCGGACCGCCCGGGCAAGAAGAACCCGCTCGACCCGATGCTCTGGATGGCCGCCCGCGAGGGCGAGCCCAGCTGGGACGGCGGCTCGCTCGGCCGGGGCCGGCCCGGCTGGCACATCGAGTGCGTGGCCATCGCCCTGGACCACCTCGGCATGGGTTTCGACGTCCAGGGCGGCGGCTCCGACCTGGTCTTCCCGCACCACGAGATGGGCGCCTCGCACGCCCAGGTGCTGACCGGCGAGTTCCCCATGGCGAAGGCGTACGTCCACGCCGGGATGGTGGCCCTCGACGGGGAGAAGATGTCGAAGTCCAAGGGCAACCTGGTCTTCGTGTCGCGGCTGCGCCGCGACGGCGTCGACCCCGCCGCCATCCGGCTCGCGCTGCACTCCCACCACTACCGGTCCGACTGGGAGTGGACCGACCAGGTGCTGCGGGACGCCGAGGAGCGGCTCGGCCGGTGGCGCGCCGCCGTCTCCCGGCCCGACGGCCCGCCCGCCGAGGCCCTGGTCGAGGAGGTCCGCGAGGCCCTCGCGAACGACCTGGACGCCCCGGCCGCGCTCGCCGCGGTCGACCGCTGGGCCGCGCTCCAGCAGGAGCGGGGCGGCACGGACGAGGCCGCGCCCGGTGTGGTGTCACGGGCGGTGGACGCGCTGCTGGGCGTCGCCCTGTAGGCACTGCCGAACCGGAAAGGGGCGCTTCCTCCGGCGGAGGAAGCGCCCCTGGGTGCGTTCGTGCCTTAGATGCTGCCGGTCAGCTCACTCAGATCCGCTGGATCCGAACGCTGCGCAGCACGTGCGGAGACTGCGTGTCCCAGACACCGATGACCGGCTGCTGGTACGCGAACGCCCGCTGGACGTCCTCGAGAGCCTCCGGGGTCGCGGCCTGCAGGACGCGGAGCTGGTTGTTGATGCGCAGGACGACGTGACGCGCGTGCCCCTGCAGCGGGTGGACGATGATGATGAAGCCGTCCGCCACACCCGAGGCGAGGCGCTGCTGCTGCACATGCTGCACGACCTGCTGGACCGCGGAGACCAGCACCTGCTGCAGGTGCTGCTGGATCTGCTGCTCCTGCTGCTGCGCCTGCTGGTCCTGCTGCTGCTGCTGTTGCTGCTGCTGGCCCATCTGCTGGAACGGCTGCTGCTGCTGGCCCATCTGCTGGCCCAGCTGCTGGAGCAGCTGCTGGAACGGCTGCTGCTGGCCCAGCTGCTGCAGCTGCTCGAGCGAGCCGCCCATCATCCCCATGGGCTGCTGCTGGCCGTAGCCCTGCTGCCCGAACGGCTGCTGCTGCCCGAAGGGCTGCTGCTGGCCGAAGGGCTGCTGCTGGCCCTGCTGCTGGAACGGGGAGGTGCTCGGGAACTGCTGGCCCTGCTGCTGTCCCAGGGAACTCATCTGCGGGGTGGTGCTCATGCGGGTGCCACCTTCCGTGATGCGATGGATGGGATTGCGTCGGTTCGTCGGTTCGTCGGTTCGTCGGTGCATCGGTTCGCCGGATCTCGGCGGTCCGTGGACGACCAGGTCCTCAGCCGGTGACCACCAGGCCGACGATCTCGTCGTCCGAGAACCAGACCCGGACGTCGGGCCGTCCCCCCGCGAACGCGGCGTGCACCGCCTGGCGGATCTCGGGGGACGGGTCGTTCAGGTTCCGCCAGGTGCCGGCCACGAACAGCCGGAGCCTCGGCGGAAGTTCACGCGGATACGGCAGCAGCTCGTCCCAGTACCTCTCGGCCTGGCCCGAGCCGACCGCCTCCGGCAGCAGGCGGGAGACCGCCGCCTTGATGTCCGGCCGGTTGCCGATCCGCTGGGATGCGGGCCGGCCCGGCGCGTCCTGCTGCGGGGAACCGGTGGTCCGCAACACCTGACGGGCACGTTCCGGGGACATGGGCTCCTGGCCGGACGCCTTGAGCATGCCCTGGAGGCAGGCCAGGGCGCCGACCACCACCGGGGAGGCGGATGAGGTCCCCGAGAACGTGTCCGTGTACCAGACGACTTCCTCCGCCCCGCCCTGCAGATCGCCGGGCCGGTCCCAGAAGCCTCCGGTCGTCGTGACCTCCCGTCCCCAGCCCTGTGCGTCCACGCGGCCTCCGTAGTTGGAGAACGCCAGGCGCGAGCGGTCCGGACCGTGGTCGCGGCCGTGCGTGCCCGGCGGCGGGGCGCCGGCGCCGACGAGCACCGCGCCGGAGGACTGGTTGGACAGGTTGAACGGGTTGCGCCACCACTCGGGGAAGAAGTCCGGGCGGCGCTCGTAGATCGCGTCGTCCAGCGACTCCCCGCCGTTGCCCGCCGCGGCCACCACGAGGACGCCCTTGGCGGTCGCGTACCGGATGGCCGCGAAGTCGTCGGGCCACCACTCCAGCGGGATGTAGCCGCGCTGGTCGTCGCGCACCTCGAAGTCGTTGCGCGGCCCCGGCCGGTGCAGCTCGACCAGCACGATGTCGCCCGGTCCGAGCCGGTCGGCGGCCGCCTGGATGGCGGCCGCGGTGCCGATGTCCTGGAAGGACGCCGCCGCGGTCACCGCGTCCGGCGCGATGCCGGTGATGCCGTACTCGTTGCGGTCGCCGCCGATCACCCCGATCACGGCGGTGCCGTGGTTGCGCCAGGCCAGGTCCGTCAACGGGGTGCCCGCCACGACACCGGCGAGCTTCGCGGACAGATCCTCGTGCCCGAACTGCCAGGCGCCCTCCACGTCGATCACGGTCACGCCCTGCCCGGCCCCGCCGGGCCGCTGCCAGGCCCAGTACGCGTCCACGCCCTCGGGCGCGGGGCGCAGATAGCCCTGGCGGCTGGTGAAGTCCGGGGTGACCGGAGCGCCCTCCTTCAGTTTGCGGTTGTCGTCGGAGCTCTGCCCCACCGAGCCCAGTGACGCCGGTACGGCGCCGGGCTTCACGTACGCCGTGTCGATGCCCGGGAGGGCGGCGATCCTGGAGCGCAGTTCCTCGGCCCGGTCGGCACCGCCGCGGACCCGGTAGAACAGCGTCAGGTCGGGTACGTTCTCACCGCTCACGGCGGTGGACTGCAGTCGTTCCTCGCTGCCGAACAGCGGTTCGAGCGTGAGCTGTTCGTCGCTGAGGAACATGTTCAGGGCCGAGACGTCGGCACCGGCCGCCGAGCGGACGCCCTCCGGCCGGGCACGCAGCCGGGCTTCGGGGCGGGCGACGACGATCAGTTCCTGTTCGGTCCCTCGGTAGGTGAATCCCGCTCCGTCGGGCCCGGGTCCGGACGCCCCCGGGCCCTGCTCCGGCTGTACCTGGTCGGTCATCGCGTACCGCTCCCTCCGGTCCGTGCGGGTGCCAAGTAGCGGGTGGCCCGGAAGCGGCCCGAGCCATGTAAGGGCGGATGCCATGTGCGCCCCCCGGGCCGCGCCCCGCAGCACAACCAAGCACGCCCGGGACGCCGCGTAAAGACCGCCGTCGTCAACTCGGTTTCAAAACAAGTTGAATTGGGTAACGTGTGCAATCCGTCCTGAAGCAGATGTCACGTAACAAACCGGCCAGATCCTGTCGGCGAGCTGTCGAATCGCCGTGGAAAGGCTGTCGGGTGCTGCGGGGGCCGCCGGTGTGTGATGGGCTGGCGAGGTAGTTGACCGTTGGACCGGCCAGCTGCCGGTCCCTTGCGGAAGGACGCGAACGTGGCACCCCCGCACTCCTCCTTCGCACCTCACCCCTCGGCACCCCACCTCGGCCGGCGAGCGCTGCTCACGGCCTCGGCCGCGGCCGCCGGTGCCCTGCTCACCGGCTCACCGGCCGGCGCGGCCGCCCGCTCCGGGAAGACCGGGGACGCCGGGAGGACCTGGCCGGCCGTGATCCCCCTGCCCGACGGCTTCCGCCCCGAGGGCATCGCGATCGGCGGCGGCCCGTACGCCTACCTCGGCTCGCTCGGCGACGGCTCGATCTACCGCGCCGACCTGCGCTCGGGGCGGGGCCGCGTCGTCTCGGCCGGCCCCGGCACGCCCTCGGTCGGGCTGAAGCTCGACGACCGGGGACGGCTGTTCGTCGCCGGACGCGGTCAGGGCGCCCGCGTGGTCGACGCGCGCACGGGCGCCGTCCTGGCCTCGTACCCGCTCACCACGGCGGCCCCGACCTTCGTCAACGACGTGTTCCTCACCCCGCGTGCGGCCTGGTTCACGGACTCCTACCAGCCCGCCCTGTACGCCCTGCCGCTCGGCCGGAACGGCGCGCTGCCGGACGCGGACGAGGCCGTACGGATCACCCTGCGCGGCGACTGGGACCAGGTCCCCGGCGAGGTGGTCAACGCCAACGGCATCACCCGCACCCCCGACGGCACGGCGCTGCTGGTGGTGCAGTCCGGGGTGGGCGCGCTGCACCGGGTCGATCCGAGGACCGGCGTCACCCGGCTCGTCGGCCTCGGCGACGCGGCACCCCTCACCAACGGCGACGGTCTGCTGCTCCTCGGGCGGACGCTGTACGTGGTGCAGAACCGGCAGGACGCGATCGACGTGTTCCGCCTGGCACCGGACGGCCGGAGCGGGGTCTTCCGCGAGCGCCTGACGAGCCCGCACTTCGACGTGCCGACCACCGCGGCCGCGTACCGGAGCAGGCTCTACCTGCCCAACGCCCGCTTCACCACGACGCCCACGCCGGAGACGACGTACACCCTGGTGGCCGTGGAGCGCTGAGGCGGGCCCACGGTGACGCGTAAGGGGCGGCGCACCTTGTGCACCGCCCCTTACCTCAGCTCTCGGAGGCCTCCGGTCCCGTCCTTCGCGGCCCTTCCCGGTCCTTCTCAGTCCTCGGAGGAATCATCGTCCTCGGTGCCCGGCCGCTGCGGCGGCTTCGGGGGCCGTGGACGGCCGCCGGGGTTGTCCCGCAGATACGAGGCGCTGTCGCCGTCCGCCGTGGCGTGCCCGCCCGGGCCGCCCCCGTCCCGTCTGCGCAGGTACCGCTCGAACTCGCGGGCGATCGCCTCGCCCGACGCCTCGGGCAGCTCCGCGGTGTCCCGGGCCTCCTCCAGCGTCTGCACGTACTCGGCGACCTCGCTGTCCTCGGCGGCCAGCTGGTCCACGCCGACCTGCCACGCGCGCGCGTCCTCGGGCAGCTCGCCCAGCGGGATACGTACGTCGATGAGGTCCTCCAGCCGGTTCAGGAGGGCCAGCGTGGCCTTCGGGTTCGGCGGCTGCGACACGTAGTGCGGGACCGCCGCCCACAGCGAGACGGCCGGGACACCCGCGTGCGTGCACGCCTCCTGGAGGATGCCGACGATGCCCGTGGGGCCCTCGTACTTGGTCTCCTCCAGGTCCATCCGGCGGGCCAGGTCCGGGTCCGAGGTGACCCCGCTGATCGGCACCGGACGCGTGTGCGGGGTGTCGCCGAGCAGGGCGCCCAGGATGACCACCAGCTCCACGCCCAGCTCGTGCGCGAAGCCGAGCAGCTCGTTGCAGAACGAGCGCCACCGCATGGACGGCTCGATGCCGCGGACCAGGACGAGGTCGCGGGGCTTGTCGCCGCCGACGCGGACCACCGACAGCCGTGTCGTCGGCCATGTGATCTTGCGTACGCCGCCGTCCAGCCACACCGTGGGACGGTTGACCTGGAAGTCGTAGTAGTCCTCGGCGTCGAGCGCCGCGAACACCTCGCCCTTCCATTCCCGGTCGAGATGTGCGACCGCGGTGGAGGCGGCGTCGCCGGCGTCGTTCCAGCCTTCGAACGCGGCCACCATGACTGGGTCGATCAGCTCGGGAACCCCCTCCAGCTCGATCACCCAGCGCCTCCTTCCGACGTGCCCTCGTGTACACCCCAACCTTACGGCGTGCCAAGGGGCCCTCCGCAGCCCCCGTGCAGGGGCGGTGAACGGATCACTGCCCCGTTCGCCAGGCCGACACACCCCCCATTCATCGGAGCTGTTCACGGGTCCGCCGACGGCCGGAAGCAGGGCGCCGGACTCCCCGCGCGCGTGAACGAGCCGGGCGCGCGGCTTCACCCGCGCGTGTGGGGGCCGTGCGCCCCCGCCCCGGCCGCCGTAGGCGCTCCGGCCCGCTGCCGGCCGGTCCGGAGAGGCTCCTCACAGGGTCGAGCGCAGCCACTGCTCCACGGACGCGATGTGCACCGTCGCCCACGAGCGGGCCGCCTCCGCGTCGCGGTCGCGGAGAGCCGCGAGGATCATGCGGTGCTCGTGGAGGGTCCGGCTGACCGCGTCCTCCTGGGTGAGGCCGCGCCAGATGCGGGCCCGCGTGGTCGGACCCGAGAGGCCGTCCACCAGCGAGCAGAGCACCGAGTTGCCGGAGGCCTGCACGATGCCCCGGTGGAAGTCCAGGTCGCAGGCGACGAGCTGCTCGACCGACGGCTCGTCCCCGAGCCGGTCCAGCTGGGCCGCCAGCGCGTCCAGCTGCTGGTCGCCGATGCGGGACGCGGCCATCGCCGTGGCCGCCGGCTCCAGGATGCGGCGCACCGCGAGGAAGTCCAGGACCGTGTCGTCGCGGTGGAAGTCGACGACGAAGGTCAGCGCCTCCAGCAGGAGCTGGGGATCCAGGCTCGTGACGTACGTGCCGTCGCCCTGCCGTACGTCCAGGATGCGGATCAGCGCGAGAGCGCGTACGGCCTCGCGCAGGGAGTTGCGGGAGAGGCCGAGCCCGGAGGCGAGCTCGGCCTCCTTGGGCAGGCGGTCGCCGGGGCGCAGGGCGCCGGAGACGATCATTCCCTTGATCTTCTCGATCGCCTCGTCCGTGACAGCCATGCGCGCCTCCCGATAGACATCCGATGTCTGGGGGTCATTATGCGGTACCTCGCCCGGCCGGGTCCCCATGCGGCAGTGCTGACATCGGAGAGGCGGGAGGAGAAGAGCCCAGGCGGTCCGGCCCAACGGTAAGGGGCGGCCTTCTGGAAGGCCGCCCCTTACCTTCGGTGTCACTTCCTGTCGAGTAGGTCCTGCACCGTGCCGCGGATCTCATCGGTGGCGAGACCCCGGATGGTCAGGGTGGTCCGGCGGCGCAGCACGTCGTCGGCCGTCTCGGCCCACTCGTGGTCCCGGGCGTAGACGACCTGAGCCCAGATCTCCGGGGCGTCCGGGTGGACGCGCTCGCCCAGCTCGGGGTTCTCGTTGGCGAGGCGGGCGATGTCGAAGGCCAGCGAACCGTAGTGGGTGGCCAGGTGCCGGGCCGTGTCCGGCGCCATGCGCGGGCCGGGCGCGGGGCGGTCCACCAGCAGCCGGTGGGCCACCGCGCGCGGGTTGGCGACACCCGGCAGCGGCAGCTTCTTCGGCAGCGCGGAGATCGGTTCGAAGTCGTTGCCCAGGGGGTGGCCCGGCAGCGACTCCAGCTTCTTCATCACCGTACGTCCGATGTGCCGGAAGGTCGTCCACTTGCCGCCCGCGACGGACAGCATGCCGCCCCGGCCCTCGGTCACGACCGTCTCGCGCTTGGCCTTCGCGGTGTCGCCCGGGCCGCCGGGCAGCACCCGCAGTCCCGCGAAGGAGTACGTGATCAGGTCGCGCGAGAGCTGCTGGTCGCGGATCGAGAAGGCGGCCTCGTCGAGGATCTGGGCTATGTCCTTGTCGTTGACCGCGACGTCCGCCGGGTCGCCCTCGTACGCCTCGTCGGTGGTGCCGAGCAGCAGCATGTCCTCCCAGGGGAGGGCGAAGGTGATGCGGTACTTGTCGATGGGCGTGGCCAGCGCGGCCTTCCACGGGGAGGTGCGCTTGAGCACCAGGTGGGCGCCCTTGGAGAGGCGGATGGACGGCGCCGCGTTCGGGTCCTCCAGCCTGCGCAGGTGGTCGACCCACGGGCCGGTGGCGTTGAGCACCAGCCGGGCGTTCACGCCGAACTCCTCGCCCGAGACGCGGTCCTTCAGCTCCGCGCCCGTGACCCGGCCCCGGGTGAAGCGCAGCCCGGTGACCTCGGCGTGGTTGAGGACGACGGCGCCCGCGTCGACGGCCGCGCGGACCGTCATCAGCGCCATCCGGGCGTCGTTCATCTGGTCGTCGCCGTACACGGCCACGGCCTTCAGATTGTCCGTGCGCAGTTCGGGCACGTCCTGCGCGGCCTTCGCCGGGCTCAGCAGGTGGCCCACGCCGTCGCCGAACGCCGACAGCGCGGAGTAGGCGAAGACGCCCGCCCCGAGCTTCGCCGCGCCGTGCGGCCCGCCCTTGTACACGGGGAGGTAGAACGTGAGCGGGTTCGCCAGGTGGGGAGCCACCTGACGGGAGACCGCACGGCGCTCGAAGTGGTTCTCCGCCACCAGCTTCACCGCGCCGGTCTGCAGGTAGCGCAGGCCACCGTGGAGGAGCTTGGAGGAGGCGGAGGAGGTGGCGCCGGCGAAGTCGCCGGCGTCGACCAGCGCCACCCTGAGCCCGGACTGCGCGGCGTGCCAGGCGGTGGAGATGCCCAGGATGCCGCCGCCGATGATGAGGAGGTCGTACGACGCCTTGGAGAGCTGCTCCCGGGTCTCGGCGCGGCTCGGAGCGGCGCCGGCCGCCGGACGCGTCCCCAGGGCAGGCAGGGTCTGCAGGGTGGTCTGACTGGTCATCGGTGGTTCTTACTCCTGTCAGAGCTTGTGAGGGGTGGGTGCTCGTCAGCTCTCGTCGTCGATCCAGCCCATGGTCCGCTCGACGGCCTTGAGCCAGTTCTTGTACTCACGGTCGCGGGTCTCCGCGTCCATGCGGGGGGTCCACTCGGCGGCCCGGCGCCAGTTGGCGCGCAGGTCCTCCGTGCCGGACCAGAAGCCGACGGCGAGACCGGCGGCGTAGGCGGCGCCGAGGCAGGTGGTCTCGGCGACCATCGGGCGCACCACGGGGGCGTCCAGGAAGTCCGAGAGGGTCTGCATCAGCAGGTTGTTGGAGGTCATGCCGCCGTCGACCTTGAGGGCGGCGAGTTCCACGCCGGAGTCCTTCGTCATGGCGTCGGCGATCTCGCGGGTCTGCCAGGCGGTGGCCTCCAGCACGGCGCGCGCGAGGTGCGCCTTCGTGACGTACCGGGTGAGACCGGCGATCACACCGCGGGCGTCGGAGCGCCAGTACGGGGCGAACAGGCCGGAGAAGGCCGGGACGAAGTACGCGCCGCCGTTGTCCTCGACCGAGAGCGCCAGGGTCTCGATCTCGGCGGCGGTGGAGATCAGCCCCATCTGGTCGCGCATCCACTGCACCAGCGAGCCGGTGACGGCGATGGAGCCCTCCAGGGCGTAGACCGGCTTCTGGTCGCCGATCTGGTAGCCGACCGTGGTCACCAGCCCGCTGTACGAGTTGATGATCTTCTCGCCGGTGTTCATCAGCATGAAGGTGCCGGTGCCGTACGTGGACTTGGCCTCGCCCTCGGAGAAACAGGTCTGGCCGAACAGGGCCGCCTGCTGGTCGCCGAGCGCCGAGGCGACCGGGATGCCGCCGAGCAGCTCGCCCAGCCTGCCGCCGCTGACCTCGCCGTACACCTCGGCGGAGGAGCGGATCTCCGGCAGCATCTGCATCGGCACGCCGATGGAGCTGCAGATGCGCTCGTCCCACTCCATCCTGTGGAGGTTCATCAGCAGGGTGCGGGAGGCGTTGGTGACGTCGGTGACGTGCTTGCCGCCGTCGACACCGCCGGTCAGGTTCCAGATGACCCAGGAGTCCATGGTGCCGAAGAGGATGTCGCCCGCATCGGCGCGCTCCTGGAGGCCGTCGACGTGGTCCAGCAGCCAGCGGGCCTTGGGGCCGGCGAAGTAGGAGGCGAGGGGGAGGCCGGTCTCGCGGCGGAAGCGGTCCTGGCCGACGTTGCGGGCGAGCTCGCGGCAGAGGGCGTCGGTGCGGGTGTCCTGCCAGACGATGGCGTTGTGGACGGGCTCACCGGTGTTCCGGTCCCACAGCACGGTGGTCTCGCGCTGGTTGGTGATGCCGATGGCCTTGATGTCGTCGCGGGTGATGCCGGCCTTCTCGATGGCCCCGGCGACCACCTCCTGGACGTTGGTCCAGATCTCGGTGGCGTCGTGCTCGACCCAGCCCGGCTTGGGGAAGATCTGCTCGTGCTCCTTCTGGTCGACGGAGACGATACGGCCGTCCCGGTCGAACACGATGCAGCGGGACGAGGTCGTGCCCTGGTCGATGGCGGCGATGAAGGGGCCGGCGGTGTGGGCGTCGGTCACGGGGGTGCTCCCTGCTTCTTCGTGGCTCTGGCTCTTGGAGGCGTTCTCGGGTGTCATGACGGTGCGTGGCCGACGCGTCACTTGAAGGCGATGTTGTAGAGGCCGCCGGCGATCGCGCCGCCGATCAGCGGACCGACGACCGGGACCCAGGCGTAGCCCCAGTCCGAACCGCCCTTGTTCGGCAGTGGCAGCAGGCTGTGCACGATGCGCGGACCGAGGTCACGGACGGGGTTGATGGCGTAGCCGGTGGGACCGCCGAGCGAGAGGCCGATGCCCACGACCAGCAGCGCGGTGATCAGGGCGCCCAGCACCCCGAGGCCGTTGCCGTTGTCGTTGAGGCCCTGGGTCAGGATCACCAGGACGAGCACCACGGTGGCGATGATCTCCGTGGCGAGGTTCTGCGCGGCGTTGCGGATCTCCGGTCCGGTGGAGAAGACGCCGAGCACGGGGCCCGCCTTCGGCGCGGTTCTCTGGTCGACCAGACCCTCCTCGACCGGCTGCGCGGCGAGGATCTCGGGGTCCGTCAGATGGGCCCGGAACTGCCCGTAGTACGCGATCCAGACCAGGACGGCGCCGATCATCGCGCCGAGGAGCTGCGAGGCCAGGTAGAGCGGGACGTCGCTCCATTCGGTGCCGCCCTGGATCGCGAGACCCACGGTGACCGCCGGGTTCAGGTGGGCGCCGGAGACCCCGCCCGCCAGGTACGCGCCGGACAGGACCGCGAAGCCCCAGCCGAACGTGATCGCGAGCCAGCCGGCGTTCTGCGCCTTCGAGCGTTTGAGAGTGACGGCGGCGCACACACCGCCGCCCAGCAGGATGAGCACGGCGGTACCGATGGTCTCGCCGATGAAGATGTCGGAGCTGGACACCCGCGACTCCTTTGTCCTTCGTCCAGGGGAAGGCGAACCCCGGGTCCCTCCGGTGGTTCGCGCTCTCGGGGATGAGAGCGATGCCGGCCCTTGGCGTTGTCCCACTCTAACGCGTATTGCCGGTAGGTGTTCGACAATGCCGACCGATGGACGGGAGTCTTGTCCTGGCCCCATATGCACGTCAAGAGGTCAGTTATCCAAAACACGATCGTTATTGATCGCTGCCCGCCTTCACCCCGGTGCGTGCAGGGGAAACGGCGGGCACGCGCGCGTACGGCAGCGCGGCGGTACGGCGGAGGGCCGGGGCGCCTGACTGGCACCCCGGCCTTCCGTGTGCGTCCTCGCCCCGTTCGACGGGTGCGGTCACCGTCGCGCGAGGTCGGCGTGCGGCCGCTGCCGCGCGGGCCTCAGAAGCGCGCCGCCCCCAGGTCGCGGGAGACCGCGCGGGCGCAGTCCCGTACCGCGGCGATCAGCTCCGGGCGCAGCTCGCCGTCCCGGCAGATGCGCTCCACGGCGCCCGTGATGCCGACCGCGCCGACCGGCATGCGGCGCCGGTCGTGGATGGGCGCGGCGATGGACGCCACGCCTTCCCAGGTCTCCTCGACGTCGGCCGCGTACCCACGCGCGCGTGTGAGGTCGAGAACCTGCTCCAGCTCGTCCGGCGTGCTGATGGTCCGGTCCGTGAACGCCTTCCGCTCGCCCTCCACCATCTCGCTGTGCGCGACCGGGTCGTACGCCGACAGCACCTTGCCCAGGGCCGTGGAGTGCAGCGGCTGCATGGCCCCGATCTCCAGGACCTGCCGGCTGTCGTCGGGCCGGAACACGTGGTGCACGACGAGGACGCCCTGCTGGTGCAGCACCCCGAGGTAGACGCTCTCGCCACTGGCGCGGGCCAGGTCGTCCGTCCACACCAGGGCGCGCGCCCGCAGTTCGTGGACGTCGAGATAGGTGGTGCCGAGGCGGAGCAGCTCCGCGCCCAGCTGGTAGCGGCCGGAGGTGTCGTCCTGTTCCACGAAGCCCTCCTGCTGAAGAGTGCGCAGGATGCCGTGGGCGGTGCCCTTGGCGAGACCCAGCGACGAGGCGATGTCCGACAGGCCGAGCCGTCGCTCGCCGCCCGCGAGCAGCCGCAGCATCGCGGCCGCCCGTTCGAGCGACTGGATGTTCCGTGCCATCGCCTCCTGCCTCCGTCCCCTTCAGCCGTCGGTGCGCGGCTCCACTGACACCGTTCGGCAATGCCGAACACTACCCGTCGGCGGCAGGGTGCGGCCAACGGTGGAGGCCACCTTTTCGCCAGAGCGAACTCCAGGGCGAAGTCCAGAGTGACTCCGAAGCGGCTCGGAAGCGCACGCGCACGGGCTCCCGATACGGAGCCGGGCCGACGGGACGGCCGTGTCCTGCGCCGTTCCAGGTGGCCGTCGGAGTAAACCGCATGTCGAGGGCGCATGACCGCCCGTCCGGCTCGTGGACGCCCCTGACCGGGTTACGCCACTCCGGGCTACCCTGGCCGCGTGCGCCTTCCGTGGGAAGGCGCAAAGCCGACAGCCGTCGCACTCCAGGGAGCACCTTCATGGCCTCGTCGCCGAACCCGTCCCCCGCCTCCGACAGCCGGACCAGGTCCGACGCCCTCCGCCACGCCTTCGCCACGCGCGTCGTGGTCGCCGACGGGGCGATGGGCACCATGCTCCAGGCCCAGGAGCCGACCCTGGAGGACTTCGAGAACCTCGAGGGCTGCAACGAGATCCTGAACCTCACCCGCCCCGACATCGTCCGCTCCGTCCACGAGGCGTACTTCGCCGCGGGCGTGGACTGCGTGGAGACCAACACGTTCGGCGCGAACCACTCCGCCCTCGGCGAGTACGACATCCCGCACCGCGTGCACGAGCTGTCCGAGGCCGGTGCCCGGATCGCCCGCGAGGTCGCCGACGAGTTCACGCGGCGCACCGGGCAGCAGCGCTGGGTGCTGGGTTCGATGGGCCCGGGCACCAAGCTGCCCACCCTCGGGCACGCCCCGTACACCACCCTGCGGGACGCCTACCAGCAGAACGCCGAGGGCATGATCGCCGGCGGTGCCGACGCCCTCCTCGTCGAGACCACCCAGGACCTGCTGCAGACCAAGGCCGCCGTCCTCGGCGCCCGCCGCGCCCTGGACGTCGCCGGGCTCGAGCTGCCGCTGATCGTCTCGGTGACCGTGGAGACCACGGGAACGATGCTGCTGGGCTCGGAGATCGGTGCGGCGCTGACCGCGCTGGAGCCGCTCGGCATCGACATGATCGGCCTGAACTGCGCCACCGGCCCGGCGGAGATGAGCGAGCATCTGCGCTACCTCTCCCGCCACTCCCGGGTCCGGCTGTCGTGCATGCCGAACGCGGGTCTGCCGGTCCTCGGCAAGGACGGCGCCCACTACCCGCTGACCGCCCCCGAGCTGGCCGACGCCCAGGAGACCTTCGTCCGCGAGTACGGCCTGTCCCTGGTCGGCGGCTGCTGCGGCACCACCCCCGAGCACCTGCGCCAGGTCGTCGAGCGGGTCCGCGGGCTCACCCCGACCGAGCGCGAGCCGCGTCCGGAGCCGGGCGCCGCGTCCCTGTACCAGACGGTGCCGTTCCGCCAGGACACCTCGTACCTGGCGATCGGCGAGCGCACCAACGCCAACGGCTCGAAGAAGTTCCGCGAGGCCATGCTGGACGGCCGCTGGGACGACTGCGTGGAGATGGCCCGCGACCAGATCCGCGAGGGCGCCCACATGCTCGACCTGTGCGTCGACTACGTGGGCCGCGACGGCGTCGCCGACATGGAGGAGCTGGCGGGACGTTTCGCCACCGCCTCGACGCTGCCCATCGTGCTGGACTCCACCGAGGTCGAGGTGATCCGGGCGGGCCTGGAGAAGCTCGGCGGCCGCGCGGTCATCAACTCCGTCAACTACGAGGACGGCGCCGGCCCGGAGTCCCGCTTCGCCAAGGTCACCCGGCTGGCGCAGGAGCACGGCGCCGCGCTGATCGCGCTGACCATCGACGAGGAGGGCCAGGCCCGTACCCCGGAGAAGAAGGTCGAGATCGCCGAACGGCTGATCGACGACCTCACCGGCAACTGGGGCATCCACGAGTCGGACATCCTCATCGACACCCTGACCTTCACCATCTGTACGGGTCAGGAGGAGTCCCGCAAGGACGGCCTCGCCACCATCGAGGCGATCCGCGAGCTCAAGCGCCGCCACCCCGACGTGCAGACCACGCTGGGCCTGTCGAACATCTCCTTCGGCCTCAACCCGGCCGCGCGCATCCTGCTCAACTCGGTCTTCCTGGACGAGTGCGTCAAGGCGGGCCTGGACTCGGCGATCGTGCACGCGTCCAAGATCCTGCCGATCGCCCGCTTCGACGAGGAGCAGGTCACCACCGCCCTCGACCTCATCTACGACCGCCGCCGCGAGGGCTACGACCCGCTGCAGAAGCTCATGCAGCTGTTCGAGGGCGCCACCGCCAAGTCGCTGAAGGCGTCCAAGGCCGAGGAACTGGCCGCGCTGCCGCTGGAGGAGCGCCTCAAGCGCCGCATCATCGACGGCGAGCGCAACGGCCTCGAGGCCGACCTCGACGAGGCCCTGACCGAGCGCCCCGCCCTCGACATCGTCAACGAGACGCTCCTGGACGGCATGAAGGTGGTCGGCGAGCTGTTCGGCTCCGGCCAGATGCAGCTGCCGTTCGTGCTCCAGTCGGCCGAGGTGATGAAGGCCGCCGTGGCCCACCTCGAGCCGCACATGGAGAAGTCGGACGCCGAGGGCAAGGGCACCATCGTGCTGGCCACCGTGCGCGGGGACGTGCACGACATCGGCAAGAACCTCGTCGACATCATCCTGTCCAACAACGGCTACAACGTGGTCAACCTCGGCATCAAGCAGCCCGTCTCCGCGATCGTCGAGGCGGCCGAGGAGCACAGGGCCGATGTCATCGGCATGTCCGGCCTGCTGGTCAAGTCCACGGTGATCATGAAGGAGAACCTGGAGGAGCTCAACCAGCGCGACCTGGCCGCCCGTTTCCCGGTCATCCTCGGCGGCGCCGCCCTCACGCGCGCGTACGTCGAGCAGGACCTGCACGAGATCTACCAGGGCGAGGTCCGCTACGCCCGCGACGCGTTCGAGGGCCTGCGCCTGATGGACGCCCTCGTCGCGGTCAAGCGGGGCGTGCCCGGCGCGACCCTGCCGGAGCTGAAGCAGCGCCGGGTGCGGGCCACGGCGCAGACGGTCGTCGAGGAGCGCCCCGAGGAGGGGCACGTGCGCTCGGACGTCGCCACGGACAACCCCGTGCCCGCCCCGCCGTTCTGGGGCACCCGCGTCATCAAGGGCATCCAGCTCAAGGAGTACGCCTCCTGGCTGGACGAGGGCGCGCTGTTCAAGGGCCAGTGGGGGCTGAAGCAGGCCCGCACCGGCGACGGCCCGACGTACGAGGAACTGGTCGAGACCGAGGGCCGGCCGCGGCTGCGCGGCCTGCTGGACCGGCTGCAGACCGAGAACCTCCTCGAAGCCGCCGTCGTCTACGGCTACTTCCCCTGTGTCTCCAAGGACGACGACCTGATCCTGCTGGACGAGGCGGGCAACGAGCGCACCCGTTTCACCTTCCCGCGCCAGCGCCGCGGCCGCCGGCTGTGCCTCGCGGACTTCTTCCGCCCGGAGGAGTCCGGCGAGACCGACGTGGTCGGGCTGCAGGTGGTCACCGTCGGCTCGAAGATCGGTGAGAGGACCGCGGAGCTCTTCGAGGCCAACGCCTACCGGGAGTACCTCGAACTGCACGGCCTGTCGGTGCAGTTGGCCGAGGCGCTCGCCGAGTACTGGCACGCGCGCGTGCGCGCCGAGCTCGGCTTCGCGGGCGAAGACCCCGAGGCCGTCGAGGACATGTTCGATCTGAAGTACCGGGGCGCCCGGTTCTCCCTCGGCTACGGCGCCTGCCCGGACCTGGAGGACCGCGCGAAGATCGCCGAACTGCTCCAGCCGGAGCGGATCGGCGTGACGCTCTCCGAGGAGTTCCAGCTCCATCCCGAGCAGTCCACCGACGCCATCGTCATCCACCACCCCGAGGCCAAGTACTTCAACGCCCGCTGAGCGCTCCGCGGGGCACGGCGTCGACCAAGGCCGTGTCACCGCTCTTGCGCAGCCGCCGCACAAGGCGCTCCGGCGGCCGGAGTCGTACACTGGTCGGTCCATCGCAGCAGGCCGGTTCCCCGCACGGGAACCGGCCTGCTCGTCCCCCAAGGAGGTGCGCCCGGATGACCACAACGGTCCCCGCGCCAGGTACGAGTGCCGCCGACGGTTCGGCGCTGCAGGCCGTGCTCCTCGACATGGACGGAACCCTGGTGGACACCGAGGGTTTCTGGTGGGACGTCGAGGTCGAGGTCTTCGCCGGCCTCGGTCACACACTCGACGACTCCTGGCGCCATGTCGTGGTCGGCGGTCCCATGACCCGCAGCGCCGGATTCCTGATCGAGGCCACCGGCGCGGACATCACCCTCGCCGAGCTCACCGTGCTGCTCAACGACGGGTTCGAGGACCGGATCGGGCGCACGCTGCCGCTGATGCCGGGCGCCGCCCGGCTCCTCACGGAACTCGCCGCGCACGACATGCCCACCGCCCTGGTCTCCGCCTCCCACCGGCGCATCATCGACCGGGTCCTCACCTCGCTCGGCCCCGAGCACTTCACGCTCACCGTCGCGGGCGACGAGGTGGAGCGGACCAAGCCGCACCCCGACCCGTATCTGCTGGCCGCGGCACGGCTGGGCGCCGATCCGGCCGCGTGCGCGGTGATCGAGGACACGGCCACCGGTGTCGCGGCCGCGGAGGCGGCGGGCTGCCGGGTGGTCGCCGTTCCCTCGGTGGCGCCCATCGCCGCCGCCGTCCGGCGCACGGTCGTCCGTTCACTGGAAGAAGTCGATCTGCCCTTTCTCCGCGGCCTGATGGCAGCCGATGACGGCCTGATGCCGGCCTGATCACGGAAATGCGACAGGCGATCACCTGGCGTACGGAATGGAATACGCGGTAAAGCCGGAGATCGTCGACGCACGGAATTCGGCGGCCCCAGGTCGCCGAATTCCGATAGCGTCCGGCCCGTTCACCGCTGTGACGTTCACCACTTGAGGAGGGGGCGGCAGCGGGGCTGAAAACTGCCCGCTTCTCCTGCTCAGCGTCGTTCGGTGCTCCCTTGTGTCCGAATTGGTGCAGCCTGCACCAATCCCTCTGTCGACCGCCTTTTCAGTGCGTCCGCACCCGGTTCCACAGCGTGATGAGGTATGACGAGAACTCAACTCCGGTGCCAGCGGGCGACACTCCTGGTTCGGTCTAATGTCGTGGCGAGAACAACGCATACCCCTTGACCCGTCCGCACACCCCCGCCGCCGGGTCCACGCCATCGACAGCTCTGGAGAAACACGAGCATGAAGCGCAAGACCCTGGTGCTGCCGGCCGTGATCGGCCTGCTCACCCCCGCCCTCGCCGCCTGCGGCGGATCCGACGGCGGGGACGGCGGCGGGGACGCGATCGTCGTGGGCACCACCGACCAGGTCGCCGCGTCCAAGAAGACGCCCGCGCCGCTGGACCCGGCGTACGCGTACGACGTCGGCACCTGGAACATCCTGCGCCAGACCGTGCAGACCCTCATGGCGCAGCCGCGCGGCGAGGGCGCTCCGGAGCCCGAGGCCGCCGAGAGCTGCGGCTTCACCGACAGCGGCAACGAACGCTACGCCTGCACCCTGCGTGAGGGCCTGACGTTCGCGAACGGCGACCCGGTCACCGCCGAGGACGTGAAGTTCTCCATCGACCGCGCGCGTGCCCTGAACACCGACAGCGGTGTGTCCGGTCTGCTGTCGACCATCGAGCTCGTGGAGACCAAGGGCGACCGTGAGGTGATCTTCCACCTCAACGGCCCGGACGCCACCCTGCCCTACAAGCTGTCGACCCCCGTCGCGGGCATCCTCAACCCCGACGACTACGACAAGGACAAGCTCCGCGAGGGCTTCGAGGTCGACGGCTCCGGGCCGTACACCTTCGAGGCCGAGGTCAAGAACGACGAACTCGTCTCGGCCGTCTTCACCAAGAACCCCGACTACAAGGGCATCCTGGACCCGAAGAACGACAAGGTCGAGCTGCGTTCCTTCGACGACGCCGAGATGATGGGCACCGCGCTGGCCAACGGCGACATCCAGCTGGCGGCCCGCGGCCTGACGTCGCAGCAGACCGACGAGCTCGCCGCCTCCTCGTCCGGCGACATCGACACGGTCGAGGCGCCCGGCCTGGAGATCCGCTACCTCGCCTTCAACACCGACGCCGCGCCGGTCAAGTCCCGCGCCGTCCGCCAGGCCATGGCCCAGATCATCGACCGCGGCAAGCTCGTCGCCGAGGTGTACGGCGCCCAGGCCGAACCGCTCTACTCGCTCGTCCCGGCCTCCATCACCGGCCACTCCAACTCCTTCTTCAACAAGTACGGCGAGCCCGACACCGACAAGGCCGAGTCGATCCTCAGCGAGGCCGGCATCACCACCCCGGTGAAGCTGACCCTGCACTACACGACCGACCACTACGGCACCGCCACCAAGCAGGAGTTCGAGGAGCTGAAGAAGCAGCTCGACGCCAGCGGCCTGTTCGACGTCGACATCGAGGGCACCCCCTGGGAGGCCTTCCGCCCCGCCCAGCTGGACGGCGAGTACGCCGTCTACGGCCTGGGCTGGTTCCCGGACTTCCCGGACGCCGACAACTTCCTGGCGCCGTTCCTCGACAAGGACAACTTCCTCGGGTCGCCGTACGCCAACAGCGAGATCCGCAACACCCTCATCCCCCAGTCCCGCCGCGAGGCCGACCGCCTCAACGCCGCGGAGAGCCTCACGGAGATGCAGGACGAAGTGGCCGACGACGTACCGGTTCTGCCGCTGTGGCAGGGCAAGCAGTACCTCGCCGTGAGGGACGACGTCACCGGGGCCGAATGGGCCCTCAACTCCACGTCCACGCTGCAGCTCTGGGAGCTCGGCCACGGCGTCAGCGGCTGACGTACCCACACGCCGCCACGGAACAACCCCCCACTGCAGGACCACCCCCCACTTCAGGACCCCCCACGTAGGACCACCACCCCCGCTCCGGGCCCGCATCGCCGGGCCCGGAGCTCTCGCGACCCGACGACACAAGGCACACGTACGTGAACATGCGCAACAATCTGCCGGTTCTGTCCCTCACCACCGGACTCGCCGTCTGCCTGCTCGCCGGCTGCGGCTCGGAAACGGGTGACTCCTCCGACGGCTCCTCAGTGGTCATGGGGATGTCGGACGAGGTCCTCGCCACCGACCCCGCCTCCGGCTACGACCCCGGATCCTGGCTCCTGTTCAACAACGTCTTCCAGTCGCTGCTGAGCTTCCCCAACGGCGCCACGGAACCCGAGCCCGAGGCCGCCAAGGATTGCTCCTTCACCGACACCGGCACCCAGGAGTACACCTGCACGCTGCGGGACGGCCTGAAGTTCAGCAACGGTGAGTCCCTCACCTCGAAGGACGTGAAGTTCTCCTTCGACCGCATGCTGAAGATCAACGACGCCGACGGCCCGGCGGTCATGTTCCCCATGCTCGACGAGGTCGAGACGCCGGACGAGAAGACCGTCGTCTTCAAGCTCAAGTACGCGGACGCCACCTTCCCCAGCAAGATCGCCTCCGGCGCCGGCTCGATCGTGGACCACCGGTCCTACGACGCCGACGGGCTGCGCGAGGACGGCGAGGCGGTCGGCTCCGGCCCCTACAAGCTGGAGTCCTACGGCGAGGACCAGGCCGTCTTCTCCGTCAACGAGAACTACAAGGGCAACGCCCATGTGGAGAACTCCGGCGTCACCATGAAGTTCTTCCACGGCGACCAGGACGCCCTGAAGAAGGCCGTCCTCGACAACGAGATAGACATCGCCTACCGCGGTCTGACCGCCGAGGACATCTCCGACATCGAGGCGGACACCTCCACCGACAGCGCCATCGAGACCGTCGACGGCACCGGCGCCGAGGTGCAGCACCTGGTCTTCAACATGGACGACCCCGTGGCGGGCCAGGCCGGCGTCCGCGAGGCCATCGCCTACCTGCTCGACCGCGAGGCCCTGGTCGACAAGGTCTACAAGAACACGGCCACCCCGCTGTACTCGATCATCCCGGCCGGCATCACCGGCCACAACACGGCCTTCTTCGACACCTACGGCGCCCGCCCCTCCAAGGAGAAGGCCGAGGCGGCCCTGGAGGCCGACGGCATCACGGCTCCCGTCGAACTGACGCTCTGGTCGACGCCCACGCGCTACGGTCCCGCCACCGACCAGGAGTTGAAGACGATCGCCGAGCAGCTGAACGCCAGCGGTCTGTTCCAGGCGAACGTCAAGTCCGTGCCCTTCGACCAGTACGAGAAGGACATCGCCGACGGCAAGTACGGCGTGTACGTGAAGGGCTGGGTGCCCGACTACCCGGACCCGGACAACTTCACGAGCCCCTTCTTCGGCGAAGGGAACGTGCTCAGCAACAACTACACCAACAAGACGATCACCGGCACGCTGCTGCCGGCGACCGCCGGCGAGACCGAGCGCTCGATGACCGAGAAGGAGTACGCCGAGCTCCAGAACATCGTCGCCGAGGACGTGCCCGTCCTCCCGATCTGGCAGGCCAAGCAGTACGCCGTCGTCCGGGACAACGTGTACGGCCTCGAGTACTGCCTCGACGCGTCGACGGTGTTCCGGTTCTGGGAGATCAGCAAGGACTGACGCGTGCCGCACAGACGGCAGGGCGCCCCTTCGTCCGGTGACGAAGGGGCGCCCTGCCGTGTGTCGTGTCGTACGGCTGCTGCTTACTGCTTACTGCTTACTGCGCGCCGGGACGGACCAGCCCGCTCTCGTACGCGTACACCGCGGCCTGCACCCGGTCCCGCAGCCCCAGCTTGGTCAGCACATGACCCACATGCGTTTTCACGGTGGTCTCGCTGACGAACAGATCGGCCGCGATCTCCGCGTTGGACAGCCCGCGCGCCACCAGCTTCAGCACCTCGACCTCACGGTCGGTCAGCGTGTGCAGCGTGTCGGGGACCGGCTCGTCACCGGAGGGCAGATGCGTCGCGTACTTGTCCAGCAGCCGGCGCGTGATGCTCGGCGCGAGCATCGCCTCACCCGCCGCCACCACGCGGATCGCCTGCACCAGCTCGTTGGCCGGCGCGTCCTTGAGCAGAAAGCCGCTGGCACCGGCGCGCAGCGCCTCCACCACGTACTCGTCGAGATCGAAGGTGGTCAGCACCAGCACCTTCGCCGGACCGTCCCGGCCGGGCCCGGTGATCTGCCGGGTCGCCTCGACACCGTCCATCCGCGGCATACGGATGTCCATCAGCACCACATCGGGCTGCAGCGCACGCACCTGGTCGAGCGCCTGGAGGCCGTCTCCGGCCTCACCGACGACCGCGATGTCCTGCTCCGCCTCCAGGATCATCCGGAAGCCGGTTCTCAGCAGCGGCTGGTCGTCGACCAGTAGGACACGGATGGCCACATGAGTCTCCTTCGCTAGTCCCGCCCCATTCTGCCCTGGGCGTCCCCCTCGGCCCCGGGCGCCCCGACCGGCAGCGGATACGGCGGGGGAGTCCCCCCGAACTCCGGGCACACCGCCTGGTGGTCGCACCAGCCGCACAGCTTGGTGGGCCGCGGCCGCCAGTCACCGGTCTCGGTGGCGAGACGGATCGCCTCCCACAGGGCGAGCAGCTTGCGCTCGACGCGCTCCAGGTCCGCGACGACCGGGTCGTACGTCAGCACGTCCCCGCTGCCCAGGTACACCAGCTGCAGCCGGCGCGGGACCACCTGCTTCAGCCGCCACACCACCAGGGCGTAGAACTTCATCTGGAACAGGGCACCCTCGGCGTACTCCGGCCGCGGCGCCTTGCCGGTCTTGTAGTCGACGATCCGGACCTCGCCGGTGGGCGCCACGTCGACCCGGTCGATGATGCCGCGCAGCCGCAGCCCCGAGTCCAGCTCCGCCTCGACGAACAGCTCCCGCTCCGCCGGCTCCAGCCGGGTCGGGTCCTCCAGCGTGAACCAGCGCTCGACCAGCTTGTCCGCCTCGCCGAGCCAGCGGGCCAGCCGCTCGCCCTCGGGATCGTCCGCGAACAGCTCCGCGACCTCCGGCCGCGACTCGCGCAGCCGCTCCCACTGGCCGGGGACCAGTGCCTTGGCCCGCGGCGCGGTGCGCTCGGCGGCGGGCGCGTCGAAGAGCCGCTCCAGCACCGCGTGCACCAGCGTCCCGCGCGTGGCCGCCTCGCTCGGCTTCTCGGGCAGCTTGTCGATCACCCGGAACCGGTAGAGCAGCGGGCACTGCATGAAGTCACTGGCGCGCGAGGGCGACAGCGAGGCCGGGGGCGCGGGGGCCACGGCACCGCTCACTGCCGCGGAGCCGGTGCCGTCGGTGCGGGTTTCCATGACCACAGACCATACGGCCCGGCACTGACAGACGGCGGACCGAAGAGATCACGGCAGCACGGGAACGGCGCCCGGCGAAGATCGTCCGCCGGCTGCCCGGCCCGGTGAGCGGAGCGCGTGTCTCTCGTACGACGGCGCGGGGAACAGAAAGGGTGCCGGGGCGGAACGAGCGGGGACGACCGCATAGCATCGACCACGGACCCCCTCCGCCCCGCAGGACCGGCGGCGGAGGACGCTTCGATCGAGGGGACATCGTGGACCAGAGCGGCGGGAGCGGGCAGCCGCGATCCGGCAGCGACGAGGCGACCGAGCACCCTGCGGGGCCGTCGGCACCGGCTGCCGGCACCGCACGCCCGGGGGCGGAGCCGGGCGACGACCGGCCGGCCCCCGAGAACACGGCCGACCGCGTCAGCCCGGCGGCCCCCGAGGAGGCGGCCGGCCGCACCACCCCGACGGCGCCGGTTCCCGATGCCTCACCCGCGGCGGATCCCCGCGCCGGCGAACCGGAGGGTCCCGGGCTTTCAACCCAGCAGGACGGCCGGACGGTCCCGGAGCCGGCCCCGGGACCGGACGGCCCGACGGCGTCTCCCGCGCCCGCGGCCCACCGCCCGGACACCACAGCCCCGGCCCCCACGGCCGATATCCGCCCGCCGGCGGGCGACGCGCCCCCGCGGGGCAATGAGCGTCCGGCGGGCGGCGCTCCCCCGCGGAACGACGAGCGTCCGGCGGACGGCGGCCCCGATCCGGTCCTGCCCCACCGGCACGCGACGGTGCCCGCCGGGCGCCAGGACACCGCAACCGCCCGCAACCGCGCCACCTCCGGTTCCGGATCACCCAGGCCGCCGCAGCGGCCCAAGGAACCCGGCGGCGGAATCCTCATGGGGCGCCCCTTCGGCGTACCCGTCTACGTGGCGCCCAGCTGGTTCCTCGTCGCCGCGCTGATCACCTGGGTGTTCGGCGGTCAGCTCGACCGCGTCCTGCCCGAGCTCGGCGGTGCCCGCTACCTCGTCGCGCTGTTCTTCGCGGTCGCCTTCTACGCCTCCGTCCTCGTCCACGAGCTCGCCCACACCGTCGCCGCCCTGCGCTACAAGCTGCCGGTCCGCCGGATCCAGCTGCAGTTCTTCGGTGGTGTCTCGGAGATCGAGAAGGAGTCCGAGACCCCGGGCCGGGAGTTCGTCCTGGCCTTCGTCGGCCCCCTGCTGTCACTGGTCCTCGCGGGCGTGTTCTACCTCGCCCTGCAGGGCGTCGAGCCCGGCACCGTCCCGGGCGTCCTGCTCGCCGGGCTGATGATCTCCAACCTGATCGTCGCCGTGTTCAACCTGCTGCCCGGTCTGCCCCTGGACGGCGGCCGCATGCTCCGGGCCGTCGTCTGGAAGATCACCGGCAAGCCCATGACCGGCACGATCGCCGCCGCCTGGGTCGGCCGCGCCCTCGCCGTCTCCGTCCTCATCGGGCTGCCGCTGCTCACCCAGTCCGGCGCGCTCGGCACGGACCCGGACGACTTCGGCGGCGTGGACACCGTCACCGACGCCCTGCTCGCCGCGATCCTCGCCGCGATCATCTGGACCGGCGCGGGCAACAGCCTGCGCATGGCCCGGCTCCGCGAGCACCTGCCCGAACTGCGCGCCCGCGCCCTCACCCGCCGCGCGGTGCCCGTCGAGACCGACACCCCGCTCTCCGAAGCCCTGCGGCGTGCCAACGACGCCGGTGCCCGCGCCCTCGTCGTCGTCGACGCGCAGGGCGAGCCCCTCTCCCTGGTCCGTGAGGCCGCCATCGTCGGCGTCCCCGAGCACCGCCGCCCCTGGGTCGCCGTCAGCGGGCTCGCCCAGGAGCTCACCGACGGCATGCGCGTCTCCGCCGAGCTCGCCGGCGAGGACCTCCTCGACGCCCTCCGCGCCGCCCCGGCCACCGAGTACCTGGTCGTGGAGGAGTCCGGCGAGATCTACGGCGTGCTCTCCGCCGCCGACGTGGAACGCGCCTTCGTCAAGGCGATGGCCCGGCCCAGCTGAACCCGCCGTACGCGCGCGTGGGCGGCACCGGCCGGACCACCGGTGTGGTCGGCGGCCCCCGCCGGGACCGGTAGGCTGGTCACATGTCCGAACCGACCGGTGCCGCCCGCCGTCGCGGGCCCTTCAAGGTCGGGGACCAGGTCCAGCTCACCGACCCCAAGGGACGCCACTACACGTTCACGCTCGAAGCCGGGAAGAATTTCCACACCCACAAGGGTTCCTTCCCGCACGACGAGCTGATCGGCGCGCCCGAGGGCAGTGTTGTCCGCACCACCGGGAACGTCGCCTACCTGGCGCTGCGCCCCCTGCTCCCCGACTACGTCCTGTCCATGCCCCGAGGGGCGGCTGTCGTCTACCCGAAGGACGCGGGGCAGATCCTCGCCTTCGCCGACATCTTCCCCGGCGCCCGCGTCGTGGAGGCCGGCGTCGGCTCCGGCTCGCTCAGCAGCTTCCTGCTGCGGGCCATCGGCGACCAGGGCATGCTGCACTCCTACGAGCGCCGCGCCGACTTCGCCGAGATCGCCCAGGCCAACGTGGAGCGCTACTTCGGCGGCCCCCACCCCGCCTGGCAGCTCACCGTGGGCGACCTCCAGGACAACCTCAGCGACACGGACGTCGACCGCGTCATCCTCGACATGCTCGCTCCCTGGGAGTGCCTGGAGGCCGTCTCCAAGGCGCTCGTCCCCGGCGGCATCCTGTGCTGCTACGTGGCGACCACCACCCAGCTCGCCCGGACCGTCGAGTCCATCCGCGAGATCGGCTGCTTCAACGAGCCGACCGCCTGGGAGACGATGATCCGCAACTGGCACATCGAGGGCCTCGCCGTCCGCCCCGATCACCGGATGATCGGCCACACCGGCTTCCTGCTCACCGCCCGTCGCCTCGCCGACGGAGTCGAGCCGCCCATGCGCCGCCGACGCCCCGCCAAGGGCGCCTACGGCGAGGACTACGCCGGCCCGAACGCCGACGGAGCAGCCGGCCGCTGACCGGCGGCCCGGTGCCGCACACAACGTACGGGCGCCGTGGCCGAGTTCCCCGCACCGTCCGGGAACTCGGCCACGGCGCTCTTCCGTTGAGTCGAGCCACCGGGCCCCTGCGGGCGCGGCATCCGCGAGGCGGCGCCACCCGCGCGCGACGCGACGAGGGCGGACCCGCCCCCGGCGTTCCGCCGCACTGTGACGTATGGCACTATGCGGTCCACCCCCACCGGCACAGCCCTCACAGGAGACACATCTCTCGTGCAGCACTCCGCCGTCCCGGAACTGGACCACACCCGCACCCGCCCGATGCACTGGCTCGTCACGGCGACGGCGGTGGCCGCGGTCGTCGCCCTCTCCTCCGTACTGCAGCCCGACCCGGCGACCGCCGTCCAGGCGGGCCCGGAGGAACAGCCCGCCCGTCCCGCCGTGACGGTGCCCGACCCCGCCGCGGTGGACTTCCCGATCGAGTGCGGCCCCACCAAGGCCGTGGTCCAGAAGAAGGCGTCCGGCGATCTCGACGGGGACGGCCGGCCGGAGACAGTCGCCGTGGTCCGCTGTGACGCGGGCTCCGGCAACCCGCCCAACGGCGTGTACGTCGTCACCCAGGGCACCGCGGCCGAGCCCCGGGTGGTCGCCACCCTGGTCGACCCGGAGGAGCGGCGCAGCGTCACCGACTTCGCCGTCCGGGACGGGGCCGTCACGGCCACCCTGCTCGGCTACTCCTCGGCGGACGTACCGAGTTGCTGCCCCGACGTCACGGACCGTGCCAAGTGGCAGTGGAAGAACGGTGCGTTCGTCCGCTCGACGCCCTCCGAGGCGCGCAGCGTGTGACGCATCCCTCGGGGACGGTGTACGGCGCCCGGTCGCAAGGGCTGTGAAAAAGCCGACAAAAGTGACCCTATGTCTTCAGGTTGTCACTCGGCGTCGGGCCCGTAGACCTCGACCCTGTCCGAAACCCGCCGCACATGAATGCACTCGCCCGGACACTCCCGCGCCGAATCCACCACATCGGTCAGCAGCGGCAGCGGCACCGGTGTCGTCGCGCCGGGGGCCTGCAGCAACTCGTCATCGGTCCCCTTCACATACGCCAGACCGTCGATGTCCAGCTCGAACACCTCGGGGGCGTACTGCGCACAGATGCCGTCGCCGGTGCACAGGTCCTGGTCGATCCAGACCTCAAGCGCCTCCGAGCCGGTCCCGGCCTCCTGCTGCACGGTCATCTCTCCTGCCGTTTCCCCCGCCGACCGCACCGACACCTTGCAAGTCGGCCCAGCTCTGACGGGTGTTGAACACTTCGACCCTACCTCCGTCAGCTTTCTAATCATGTTCAGTGGGTATTCCCCTGGCGTGAGGGAGAGCGCAAGGGTGAAGATCGGACACACCCCGACAGTCTTTGTGATCTAGGGGTTTCAATCGACACCCACCCAGGTAGGGTCTGGAAGCGTCCAGCTCCCCTTGGAGGAGGTGAGGACCGTGGCAGCCCACGACGACGACATGAACCGCGGCATCCGCCCGGGACGCGGGTCCGACGACCCGGCCGGGCAGATTGCCTACCTTGAGCAGGAGATCGCCGTCCTGCGACGCAAGCTCGCCGACTCTCCGCGACACACGAGGATTCTCGAAGAGCGGATCGTCGAGCTGCAGACCAACCTGGCCGGCGTGTCCGCCCAGAACGAGCGACTCGCCAACACGCTCCGGGAGGCCCGCGACCAGATCGTGGCCCTCAAGGAGGAGGTCGACCGGCTGGCCCAGCCGCCGGCGGGCTTCGGTGTCTTCCTGCAGGCGAACGAGGACGGCACCGCCGACATCTTCACCGGAGGCCGCAAGCTCCGGGTGAACGTCAGCCCGAGCGTCGAGCTGGAGGACCTCCGGCGCGGCCAGGAGCTGATGCTCAACGAAGCGCTCAACGTGGTCGAGGCCATGGAGTTCGAGCGCGTCGGGGACATCGTCACCCTCAAGGAGATCCTCGAGGACGGCGAACGCGCCCTGGTGCTCGGGCACACCGACGAGGAACGGGTGGTACGGCTCGCCGAGCCGCTGCTGGACGTCACCATCCGCCCCGGCGACGCCCTGTTGCTCGAACCCAGGTCCGGTTACGTCTACGAGGTCGTGCCCAAGAGCGAGGTCGAGGAACTCGTCCTCGAAGAGGTCCCCGACATCGGCTACGAGCAGATCGGCGGCCTCGGCAACCAGATCGAGGCGATCCGCGACGCCGTCGAGCTCCCGTATCTCTACCCGGACCTGTTCAAGGAGCACGAACTGCGGCCGCCCAAGGGCGTCCTGCTCTACGGGCCCCCCGGATGCGGCAAGACGCTCATCGCCAAGGCCGTGGCCAACTCGCTGGCCAAGAAGGTCGCCGAGGTGACCGGCCAGGCCGCCGGCAAGAGCTTCTTCCTCAACATCAAGGGCCCCGAGCTCCTCAACAAGTACGTCGGCGAGACCGAGCGGCAGATCCGCCTCGTCTTCCAGCGCGCCCGTGAGAAGGCCAGCGAGGGCACTCCCGTCATCGTCTTCTTCGACGAGATGGAGTCCCTCTTCCGCACCCGTGGCTCCGGTGTCAGCTCGGACGTGGAGAACACCATCGTCCCGCAGCTGCTCGCCGAGATCGACGGTGTCGAGGGCCTGCAGAACGTGGTCGTGATCGGCGCCTCCAACCGCGAGGACATGATCGACCCCGCCATCCTGCGCCCCGGCCGCCTCGATGTGAAGATCAAGATCGAGCGTCCGGACGCCGAGGCGGCCAAGGACATCTTCGGCAAGTACCTCACCGAACGTCTCCCGCTCCACGCCGACGACCTCGGCGAGAACGGCGGCGACAAGGGGACCACCGTCCAGGGCATGATCCAGACCGCCGTGGAACAGATGTACGCCGAATCCGAGGAGAACCGATTCCTGGAAGTCACCTACGCCAACGGTGACAAGGAAGTCCTCTACTTCAAGGACTTCAATTCCGGTGCGATGATCGAAAACATCGTCGGCCGCGCCAAGAAGATGGCGATCAAGGACTTCCTGGAAAAGAGCCAGAAGGGTCTCCGCGTCTCCCACCTCCTCCAGGCCTGCGTGGACGAGTTCAAGGAGAACGAGGACCTGCCCAATACCACCAACCCCGACGACTGGGCCCGTATCTCCGGCAAGAAGGGTGAACGGATCGTCTACATCCGGACACTCATCACCGGAAAGCAGGGCGCGGACACCGGACGCTCCATCGACACGGTGGCGAACACCGGACAGTACCTGTAGAGACCGGGGCGGCTGCGGGTGCCCGTCGCGGGCACCCGCAGCCGACTGTTTTTCAGGTCACAGCCAGACCAAGGCAATGACGCAAATGATCTCCCCACCAGCGCAAAGGCGTTCTAGGCTCTGTCGTACCGCCGAGTCGCGCAGTGCGGGGACGGGCACCGCACACGCACCGGAGCACCAGCGGTACTTGAGCGCCGCCCCCGAACGAGGGCGCCGCCGGGCAAGGAGGGCCGCATGACCGTACGGCGAGTAATGGGCATCGAGACGGAGTACGGCATCTCCGTCCCCGGCCACCCCAATGCCAATGCCATGCTCACCTCGTCCCAGATCGTCAACGCCTACGCGGCGGCGATGCACCGGGCCCGCCGGGCCCGCTGGGACTTCGAGGAGGAGAACCCGCTGCGGGACGCGCGAGGCTTCGACCTCGCCCGCGAGGCCGCCGACGCCAGCCAGCTCACCGACGAGGACATCGGCCTGGCCAACGTCATCCTCACCAACGGGGCACGGCTCTACGTCGACCACGCACACCCCGAGTACAGCGCACCCGAGGTCACCAACCCCCGGGACGCCGTCCTGTGGGACAAGGCCGGCGAACGCATCATGGCGGAGGCCGCCGAACGCGCGGCCCAGCTCCCCGGCGCCCAGCCGATCCACCTCTACAAGAACAACACCGACAACAAGGGCGCCTCCTACGGCACGCACGAGAACTACCTGATGAAGCGGGAGACCCCCTTCTCGGACATCGTGCGCCACCTCACCCCGTTCTTCGTCTCCCGCCAGGTCTTCGCCGGGGCCGGCCGCGTCGGCATCGGCCAGGACGGCCACGAGCACGGCTTCCAGCTCAGCCAGCGCGCGGACTACTTCGAGGTCGAGGTGGGCCTGGAGACCACTCTGAAGCGACCGATCATCAACACCCGCGACGAGCCGCACGCGGACGCGGAGAAGTACCGTCGCCTGCACGTGATCATCGGCGACGCCAACCTGTCGGAGATCTCGACCTACCTGAAACTGGGCACCACGGCCCTGGTCCTCTCCATGATCGAGGACGGCTTCATCGCCGTCGACCTTGCCGTCGACCAGCCCGTGCGCACCCTCCACCAGGTCTCGCACGATCCCTCGCTGAAACGGCTCGTCACGCTCCGCAGCGGGCGCACCCTGACCGCCGTACAGCTCCAGATGGAGTACTACGAGCTGTCCCGCAAGTACGTGGAGGAGCGCTTCGGCGCCGACGTCGACGAGCAGACCAAGGACGTCCTGACCCGTTGGGAGGACACCCTCAACCGCCTCGAGAACGACCCGATGAGCCTCTCCGGAGAGCTCGACTGGGTAGCCAAGCGCGAGCTCATGGAGGGCTACCGGCGCCGCGACGGCCTCGACTGGGACGCGGCGCGCCTCCACCTCATCGACCTCCAGTACGCCGACGTACGCGCCGAGAAGGGCCTCTACAACCGTCTCGTCGCCCGCGGCAAGATCAAGCGCCTGCTCGACGAGGCGGATGTGGAACGGGCCCGGACGAAGCCCCCGGAGGACACCCGCGCCTACTTCCGCGGACGCTGCCTCGAGCAGTACGCCGACGACGTCGCCGCGGCCTCCTGGGACTCGGTCATCTTCGATCTGCCGGGCCGGGACTCCCTGCAACGCGTTCCAACCCTCGAACCGCTTCGCGGAACGCGTAATCACGTGAAAGAGCTCTTGGACCGCTGTCGCACCGCGGACGACCTGGTCAGGGTGCTGTCGGGGGGCTGAGGGGTACCCGGGCGGGGCCTTTCGCGCAGGGTGCGAAAGGGCTGCGTCCGGGAATCATCGAGATGGCCCCCGGACGTTGTGACAACTACCGGGCCAATGTCAGACCCGACGAGTAGGGTCTGATCATCACCGATCGGCAGCAATGCCGACCATGTCGGGCGAACTGAGCGGGGTGAGGGTTATGGCGACCAAGGACACCGGCGGCGGACAGCAGAAGGCCACGCGCTCGAACGAGGAGGTCGAGGAGCAGGCGCCCGAGGCGCAGGCCAGCGAGGACGTCAAGGAGCGGCACGAGAAGCTGAGCGATGACGTCGACTCCGTGCTCGACGAAATCGATGATGTGCTCGAGGAGAACGCAGAGGACTTCGTTCGGTCATTCGTTCAAAAGGGCGGCGAGTAGCCTTCGAACCCGAGGTGGACGGGGGATTGAGGCTTAGGAAGCGAAGGCGGTGAAGCGCTGCGTGCGGTGCGGCCAGGACAAGCCGCACGCGGCCTTCTCGCGTGAGCGGTCGAATCTTGACGGTGCATGACGGTGGCCGGACGGGACGAGACGATCGCCTCCCGGAACGGCCTCTGCGCGATCTGCCAGGCGGCCCCGGCCGTGCATGTGGATCACTGCCAGGAGACGGGTAGGGTCCGTGGCGTACTGTGCTTCAACTGCAATTCCGGCCTCGGCCTGTTGGGGGACGATCCCGCAGCTGCGCTCCGAGCTGCCGACTACTTGGAAGGAAACGCGTGGAAGCCAACACTCGTAGCACCGGGCGTCTACCAGCTGCCTTCCTGACGCCTGGGTCCTCCTCCTTCATGGACTTCCTGTCCGAGCACCAGCCGGAGCTGCTCCCGGGCAACCGGCAGCTGCCGCCCACCCAGGGCGTGATCGAGGCGCCGCACGGCACGACCATCGTGGCCGTGACGTTCCCGGGCGGTGTGGTGCTGGCCGGTGACCGGCGGGCCACGATGGGGAACGTGATCGCCCAGCGGGACATCGAGAAGGTCTTTCCGGCCGACGAGTACTCGGCGGTGGGCATCGCCGGTACGGCCGGTCTGGCCGTGGAGATGGTCAAGCTGTTCCAGCTGGAGCTGGAGCACTTCGAGAAGGTCGAGGGCACCCAGCTCTCCCTGGAGGGCAAGGCCAACCGCCTGTCGACCATGATCCGTTCCAACCTCGGCATGGCCATGCAGGGCCTGGCCGTGGTGCCGCTCTTCGCCGGGTACGACGTGGACCGCGACAAGGGGCGCATCTTCTCGTACGACGTGACGGGCGGCCGCTCCGAGGAGCACGGCTTCGCGGCCACGGGCTCCGGCTCGATCTTCGCGCGCGGCGCCATGAAGAAGCTCTTCCGCGGCGACCTGAGCGAGCAGGAGGCCACGACACTCGTCGTCCAGGCCCTGTACGACGCGGCCGACGACGACTCGGCGACGGGCGGTCCCGACGTCGCCCGCCGGATCTACCCGATCGTCACCGTGATCACCGAGGACGGGTTCCGCCGTCTCACCGACGAGGAGTCCTCCGAGATCGCCCGCTCGATCCTGGAGCGGCGCCTGGAGCAGCCGGACGGCCCGCGGGCCGCCCTGCTCTGACAGCGACCGCTCGTATCAAGGTGATCCAGTGACTTCGACAGAAAGGGACGGATAACCGGTGTCGACGCCGTTCTATGTCTCACCCCAGCAGGCGATGGCCGACCGGGCGGAGTACGCCCGCAAGGGCATCGCCCGTGGCCGCAGCCTGGTCGTGCTGCAGTACGCCGACGGCATCGTCTTCGTCGGCGAGAACCCGTCCCGCGCGCTGCACAAGTTCAGTGAGATCTACGACCGGATCGGCTTCGCGGCCGCCGGCAAGTACAACGAGTACGAGAACCTGCGGATCGGCGGCGTCCGCTACGCCGACCTGCGGGGCTACACCTACGACCGCGACGACGTGACGGCCCGCGGTCTCGCCAACGTCTACGCGCAGACCCTGGGCACCATCTTCTCCTCGGCGGCCGAGAAGCCGTACGAGGTGGAGCTCGTCGTCGCCGAGGTGGGCGAGACGCCGGAGGGCGACCAGATCTACCGGCTGCCGCACGACGGCTCGATCGTGGACGAGCACGGCTCGGTCGCGGTCGGGGGCAACGCCGAGCAGATCAGCAGCTATCTGGACCAGCGGCACCAGGACGGCATGTCGCTCGCCGAGGCGCTGAAACTGGCCGTGCAGGCCCTGTCCCGGGACACCAACGGCAGCGAGCGGGAGATCCCCGCGGAGCGCCTGGAGGTCGCGGTGCTGGACCGTACGCGTCCGCAGCAGCGCAAGTTCAGGCGGATCGTGGGCCGTCAGTTGTCCCGTCTGCTGCAGGCCGACGGTGCGGAGACGGCCGCCGAGGCGGAGGCCGAGGGCGGCGACGACGAGAAGTAGCGCCCACGGGTAGCGCAATCCCCGCAGTTTCACCGCCAGACGGTGCGCCCCGGCCTTCGAGGCCGGGGCGCGCGGCGTTGTGGGGACGGTGCGTGTCAGGGACGGCGATGCCCGGGCGCGCCCGTGGAGCCCCGTACGACCAGCTCCACCGGGATGTCGCCCCCGTCCGGTGCGCGTCCCTCCAGGACGGCCAGCAGGGCCTGCATGCCGCGCTCGCCGAAGAGTTCCGCGTCCAGGCGGACCGTGGTGAGTTCGGGGTCGAGGGCCGTGGCGAGGGCCAGGTCGTCCAGCCCGGTCACGGAGAGGTCGTCGGGGATGCGCAGTCCCAGCCTGCGGGCCGCCTTGTACGCGCCGGCGGCGAGTTTGTCGTCGTCGCAGACGAGTGCGGTGGGGCGGGGGCCGGGACCGGACAGGGCGGCTTCGGCGGCGGCCCGGGCGCCGTCGATGGTGATGGGTGCCCGTGCGGTGCGCAGCTCGGTGTCCGCGACCGCGCCCACGCGGGCGGCCAGCTCGCGGGCGCGTACCTCGAAGGTCCAGGAGGGGACGTCGGCGGCGAGGTGCAGGAACCGGCGGTGGCCGAGGGCGAGCAGGTGGTCGGCGACCTGCCGGATGCCGTCGGCGATGTCGAGGTTGACCGTGGCGGCGCCGAGGCTGCCGTCGGGGTCGCTGTCGAGCATGACGAGGGGGAGCTGGTCGCCGCGGATCGCGGTGAGGGCGTCGGCGGCCATGGAGGAGGCGATGACGCCGTCGAGCGCGGCCTGGGCGGAGGCGAAGGGGTCGCGGGCGGGGCCCACGCCTTCGGGGGAGGGGTAGAGCACGACGCCGAAGCCGTGCTGTGCGGCGACGCGGGCGGCGCCGGTGTAGACGCCGGCGAAGAACTCGGTGGTGAGGGCGGGGACCACGAGCAGGACGGTACGGGTGTGACCGAGGCGGAGGTTGCGGGCGGCGAGGTTGGGCCGGTAGCCCAGTTCCTCCGCCGCCTCCCGTACGCGCCGGGCGGTCGCCTCCGACACCCGGCCGCGCCACTTGTCGCCGAGGACGAGGGAGACCGCCGCCTGGGAGACCCCGGCGGCCTGGGCGACGTCACGGCTGGTGGGGCGGGTGCTGCCTCGTGCCACCGGCGGCCTGCTCCTTCGTCTGCGCTCGTTCTGGACTCGGCTCGTTCTGGACTCGTCGACAGCGCACATGGTACGTATGACGGCGGACGTTATACGTACAACGTGATGGGTTGCAGAGCCCGGTCGCACGGAGACGAACGAGGAGAAGGGCACACCATGGCCGCCGGATATCTGGAGATCCTCCGGACGAGACACGCCACACGCCTGCTCGTCGGCACGCTCGTGGGCCGGCTGCCGAACGCGACCGCGGCGATCGCCGTGGTGCTCTTCGTCCGCGCGGAGGGCGGCAGCTACAGCCTCGCGGGCGCGCTCGCCGCCGTGTACGGGGTCGCCAACGCGGTGGGGCAGCCGCTGCTGGGCCGTCTGGTGGACCTGTACGGGCAGCCGCGGGTGCAGCTGCCGGCCGCGGTCGTCTCGGGGCTCGGCATGACGGTGTTCGCCTTCACCGGCGTCGAGCCGCCGGTCCTGGCCTACGGCGCGATGGCGGTCGCCGGTCTGTTCACGCCGCCGCTGGAGGGCGGTCTGCGGGCGCTGTGGCCGTCGGTGCTCCGCAAGGAGGAGCGGGTGCACACGGCGTACGCGATGGACGCGGTGGCGCAGGAGGTGATGTTCACCGTCGGGCCGCTGCTGGTGACGCTGTCCGCGGCCCTGTGGTCGCCGCGGGCGGCGCTGATCGTGCTGAACGTCATCGGACTGCTCGGCGCCCTGTCCGTCGTCGTGTCGGCGCCGTCGCGGGCCTGGCGGTCGGACCCACGGGAGGCGCACTGGCTGGGCGCGCTGCGCTCGCCGGGGCTGCTGGCGCTGCTGGCGGCGTTCCTGTGCGTGGGGATCGCGCTCGGTTCCATCACGCTGACGGCCAAGTCGTACGCCGACGACGGCAACGGCGGGGACGCCGTGTACGGGTGGCTGATGGCCGCGCTGGGGCTGGGTGCCCTGGTCGGTGGCGCCGTGTACGGGGCGCGGCAGTGGGCCGGTGCCCCGGAGCGCCGACTGCGGGTGCTGGTGGCGCTGCTGGCGGTCTGTTATCTGCCGCTGATGCTGCTGCCCGGTCCGGTGGGCATGACGGCGCTGACGGCGGTGGCGGGTGTCTTCCTGGCTCCGTCGATCGCCTGCGCGTTCGTCCTCGTGGACCTGCACGCGCCGCGGGGGACCGTGACGGAGGCGTTCTCGTGGCTGGTGACGACGTTCACGGTGGGCTCGTCGGTGGGGACCGGGCTCACGGGCCCCGTCGTGGAGCGGGGCGGGGTGCTGTGGGGCTTCGCGGTGCCGGGCGTGGCGGGGGGCGTGGCGCTGCTGGTTCTGCTGGTCACGGGGCGGGTCCTGGCGGTTTCCCGTGGGGGAGCGGTCGTTGCGGTCTCATCCGAAAATGATCCGAACCGTGCTGTCGAACCCCGTTTCAGTTCCGGGGATCGGGCGTAATGTTCAGTCATGGACCGCCGCATTTTCGGGCTGGAGAACGAGTACGGCGTCACGTGTACGTTCAGGGGACAGCGCCGCCTGTCTCCCGACGAGGTGGCGCGGTACCTCTTCCGCCGTGTCGTGTCATGGGGCCGCAGCAGCAATGTGTTTCTGCGCAACGGCGCCCGCCTCTATCTCGATGTGGGCTCGCACCCGGAATACGCGACACCCGAATGTGACAACGTGATCGAACTGGTCACTCACGACAAGGCCGGCGAGCGCATTCTCGAAGGGCTGCTGGTCGACGCGGAACGCCGCCTGCACGAGGAGGGAATCGCGGGCGACGTCTACCTCTTCAAGAACAACACCGACTCGGCGGGCAACTCCTACGGCTGCCACGAGAACTATCTGGTGGCCCGGCACGGGGAGTTCTCCCGGCTCGCGGACATCCTCATCCCGTTCCTCGTCACACGGCAGCTGCTGTGCGGCGCCGGCAAGGTGCTGCAGACGCCGCGCGGTGCCGTGTACTGCGTCAGTCAGCGCGCCGAGCACATCTGGGAGGGCGTCTCCTCGGCGACGACCCGGTCCCGGCCGATCATCAACACGCGCGACGAGCCGCACGCGGACGCAGAGCGCTATCGCCGCCTCCACGTCATCGTGGGCGACTCGAACATGTCCGAGACGACCATGCTGCTCAAGGTCGGCGCCACCGACCTGGTGCTGCGCATGATCGAGGCGGGCACGGTGATGCGGGACCTCACCCTGGAGAACCCGATCCGGGCGATCCGCGAGGTCAGCCATGACATCACGGGCCGCCGCAAGGTGCGCCTGGCCAGCGGGCGCGAGGCCTCCGCCCTGGAGGTGCAGCGGGAGTACTACGAGAAGGCCGTCGACTTCTGCGAGCGCCGCGGGATCCGCACCGGAACGGTCGAGCGGGTGCTGGAGCTGTGGGGCCGGACGCTCGAGGCGATCGAGTCGGAGGACCTGGACCGGATCGGCACCGAGATCGACTGGGTCATGAAGTACAAGCTCATCGAGCGGTACCGGGCCAAGCACAACATGACCATGTCGAATCCGCGGGTCGCGCAGATAGACCTCGCGTACCACGACATCCACCGCCGGCGGGGGCTGTACTACCTGCTGGAGAAGAAGGGGCAGGCCGACCGCGTCTGCAACGACTTGAAGATCTTCGAGGGCAAGTCCGTTCCGCCGCAGACCACTCGGGCCCGGCTGCGCGGTGACTTCATCCGGCGGGCCCAGGAACAGCGCCGCGATTTCACCGTCGACTGGGTGCACCTCAAGCTGAACGACCAGGCGCAGCGCACCGTGTTGTGCAAGGACCCGTTCCGTTCGGTGGACGACCGGGTGGAGAAGCTGATCGCCGGAATGTGAGCCGGCTCGCGTTCCGGCAATCCGATCGGGTGTTTCCCGTCCGATCAAGGAACGCAACACGGGGCGTCGCACGTTAGCCGTGCGGCGCCCTTCTCACACCGTAGAGTTTGCGCGCACGTCATCCCCACACTACCGATCCGATACGAGGCCCTCACCGTGCGCCGACGCTCACTCCTCATCGCCGTACCCGCCGGACTCGCCACGCTCGCCGCATGCGGTGACGAGAAGTCCGACTCGGCCAAGTCCAGCAGCAGCCCGTCCGCGTCCGCGAGCACCTCGGTGAAGCCGCCGAAGATCGTGGACGGTCCGCTGCCCGCCATCACGGCCGGTAAGGAGTTCGGTGAGAAGCCGACCGTCGCCAAGGGCGGCAAGGCGTCGGAGAACCTCGCGGTGCGGACGGTCATCGCGGGCACGGGCCGGACGGTCGCCGAGAACGACTACGTGCAGGTGCACTACCTGGGCCAGATCTGGGACTCGGCGAAAGTCTTCGACAACTCCTACGACCGCAAGACGTCGCCGTTCTTCGAGCTCGGCCAGGGCCGCATCATCGACGGCTGGCGCTACGGTCTGGAAGGCCGGAAGGTCGGCAGCCGGGTCGAGATGGCGGTGCCCCCGACCTGGGGCTACGGCACGCAGGGCAACGCGCAGGGGGGGATCAAGGGCACCGACACCCTGGTCTTCGTGATCGACATCCAGGACAGCTTCAACGCCAAGAGCTCAGCGAAGGGCGAGACGGTCACCCAGGGCGACACCGCCCTGCCCAAGGTGGGCACCAACACCGATGGCAAGGCCCCCTCCATCGAGGTGCCGAAGGCGGACCCGCCCACGAAGCTCGTCGCGGACTACGTCATCGAGGGCGACGGCGCGGAGATCGCGGCCTCCGACACCGTCCTCGTGCAGTACAGGGGCGTGGTCTGGGACACCGGCAAGGAGTTCGACTCGACGTACGGTCGCGAGCAGCTGACCTCGTTCTCGCTGCAGCAGGTCGTCAAGGGGTGGTCGCAGGGCATGGCGGGCAAGAAGGTCGGCAGCCGCGTGCTCATCGTGATCCCGCCGGAGCTCGGCTACGGCGACAACCCGCCGAGCGGCAGTGGCATCAAGAAGGACTCCACGATGGTGTTCACCGTCGACATCCTGGCGAAGATGTGACCCCTTCGGGGATGTAAGACTGTCCGCGTTGCCTTGTTCGTACACGAGCGTTCGAGCACGAGCACGCGCACACAAGCATTCGCATACAAGCAGGAGCCTAAGACGTGAGCATCGACAAGCCCGAGATCGACTTCCCGGGCGGCGAGCCCCCGAAGGACCTCGAGATCAAGGACATCTGGGAGGGTGACGGGCCGGTCGCCAAGGCGGGCGACTTCGTCAAGGTCCACTACGTGGGCGTGGCCTTCTCCACGGGTGAGGAGTTCGACGCGTCCTGGAACCGCGGCACCCCGCTCGAGTTCCAGCTCGGCGCCGGCCAGGTCATCAAGGGCTGGGACCAGGGCGTGCAGGGCATGAAGGTCGGCGGCCGCCGTCAGCTGACCATCCCCGCGCACCTGGCGTACGGCGACCGCGGCGCCGGTGGCGGCCGTATCGCCCCGGGCGAGACGCTGATCTTCGTCTGCGACCTGGTCTCCGTCTGACCCGGTCTCCGTTCGACGGGTCGGCACCGTACCGCCGCCCGGACCGTGGTCGCCGGGGCGCCGCCCCGGGAGCCACGGTCCGGGTGGGTGATCGTGACGGTGGACAGGACGGGACCGGACGCGATCGTCCGTCCGGGGCCCATGCCCGCGACGGGCATGGGCCCTCGGCTTTTGCCGTGGTACCCCGGAGCGGTACGGTCATCCGTCAGAAGCACCATAGGGAAGGGCGTCGATGGCCATTGCCAAGGCCGAGCGGCTGATGAATCTGGCGCTGTGTCTGCTCGGGACGCGGCGACCGCTCAGCAAGCGCGAGCTGCGGGAGTCCATCGAGGCCTACCTGGAAGCGGGTTCCGACGACTCCTTCAACCGTATGTTCGAGCGGGACAAGGACGACCTCCGTGAGCTCGGCCTGGTGATCGAGACGGTCGAGAACCTCGACGGCGAGGTCGGCTATCTGGCCCGCCGCGACAGCAACCGCCTCCCGCCGATCACTCTCGACGCCGAGGAGGCCGCGGCCCTCGGCCTCGCCGCCAAGGTCTGGCAGCAGGCCCGCCTCGCCGGTGCCGCCAGCGGCGCCCTGCAGAAGCTGCGGGCGGCCGGGCTGCCCGAGGACGTCGACCCGTACGAGGCCCACGGCGCCCTCGAGCCCCGCATCCCCGTGCACGAGGCCGCCTTCGAGCCGCTGATGCTCGCCTGCCGCGACCGCCGCCCCGTCGTCTTCGACTACCGCAAGGCCACCGCCGCCCGCCCCGAGACCCGTAACGTCGAGCCGTGGGCGCTGGAGTGCTGGCGCGGCCATTGGTACCTGGCCGGCTGGGACCGCGACCGGGGCGCCGAGCGCGTCTTCCGGCTGTCGCGCATCACCGGCAAGGTCAGGTCGCGCAGCGGCAGCTTCACCGCCGAGATCCCCGACGTCGTCACCGTGCGGGAGACCGTCGCGAGCTGGGCGGGGGAGATCGCCAACCGCTCCGCGCGGATCCGGCTGCGCACGGGCGCCGGTTACCCCTTGCGGGCGAAAGCCACCTCCGTACGGGAACTCGGCGACGGCTGGGACGAGTTGGAGATCCCGTACGGGCACGGACTCGATGCCTGGCTGGTGGAGTTCGGGCCCGATGTGGTGGTCCTGGAACCGGCCGAGCTGCGGGCCGACGTGGTGGACCGGCTGCGTGCCGTGGCCAAGGGCTGAGGGGGAGTCAAGCAAGTGGTGGGAAAACCGGCCAGGCCGGCGAACGCCATCGACCAGACCCGGCGGATGCTCTCCCTGGTGACGTATCTGAGGGAGCGCCCCGGCGCCCGCGTCGAGGACGTCGCCCGCGCCTTCGGGATCAGCGAGGACGAGCTGATCTCCGACCTCGATGTGCTGCCCCTGTGCGGGACCAGCTTCCGCGGCGGTGACCTGCTCGACATCGACACCGACGGCGAGCGCATCTGGTGGCACAACCCGGCCGCGCTCGCCGCGGAGGCGGCCGAGCCGCTGCGGCTCGCCGCCGACGAGGCCACCGCGCTGCTGGTGGCCGCGCGTGCCGTGGCCACCCTGCCCGGTCTGCGCGAGGGCGACCGGCAGGCGCTGCTGCGGGCCACCGCCAAGGTCGAGACGGCCGCGGGCGAGGCCGCAGGGGCCAGCTCCCGGCTCTCGGTGACCTTCGAGTCGGAGGGCGGGGTCTTCGCGGACGTCGACCGGGCGATCTCCGAGCGCCGCCGGCTGTGGATCCGCTACTACTCGCCCGCGCGCGACGAGCTCACCGAGCGCGAGATCGACCCGATCCGCCTGGTCAGCGTCGGTCACACCTATGTCGAGGCCTGGTGCCGCCGCTCCGAGGCGCGCCGCACCTTCCGGCTCGACCGGGTCGCCGAGATCAAGATCCTCGACGAGCCGTCCGCGCCGCCCGAGATCGAGCTGCGCGACCTGTCCGAAGCGCTGGTGCAGCCGGCGGCCGAGGATCCGGAGGTCGTCGTCGAGGTCGGCCCCGGCGGGCGCTGGGTCGCCGAGTACTACCCGCACGACAGCGCCGAGGAGCTCCCCGACGGTGGGCTCCGCATCACCCTGCGCACCCCCGACCCCGCATCGCTGCGGCGGCTGGCGCTGCGGCTCGGCCGCGACGGCAGGATCGTCGAGCCCCGGGACCTCGCGGACAGCGCCCGGCAGGCGGCGCGGGAGGCGCTCGCCGCCTATGACGGGCTCGAGGGTGCGTACGACGAGCGGGGCGCGGTGCCGGGTTCGTCCGGCCTGCCGTACGACGCGGTCGCCGGCCCGGCGCACGGCGGGGCGGGCACGGCGGACACGGTGGGATCGGCGGGACCGGCAGGGCCGGTGGGACCGGCGGACGGCAGCGGTGAGCCGCGGTCGTCGTACGACGGGCCGAAGCCGGTGTACGGCACGGCGCGGGCCGTCTCCGCAGCAGCGCCCCCCGCAGTTCAGGACCGGCTGTACGACAGGCAGGAGCAAGGGCTGTGAGCGGGTCGGCGACCTCCGGTGTGCAGGAGAGGGAGATGTCCGTGGCGGTCGCCTTCGCCGGTATGCGGCGGGTGGCCGACGTGGTGTTCAGAGCCGGCTGTCCCGACTGCCGGTCGAGCTTCGAGCTCGGTGCCGGCGCCCTCCGGCTCGCCGTCGGCGCCACCAGCAGGACCACCTTCTACTCCTTCACCTGCCCCGAGTGCGGGGCGGCCGTCCGCAAGCCCGCGGGGGAGCGCATCGTCGAGCTGCTGACCGGCGGCGGGGTGCGTACGCTGCGGCTGCACTCGGCGGGCTAGGCTCGAAGCCATGTTCTGGCCGATGTTCGCGATCGCCCTGGGGTTCCTGGGGCTGGCCGTGCTAGGGGTGCTCGCCGTCCGGGTCTTCGTGGAGGCCCAGCGTCTCGGCAGACAGGTCGCGGACTCCGCGCGCCGTATCAACCGCGCCGCCGAGGAGCTGGAGCGGGCGGCCGTGCACACGGCCCGCGCTGTGGACGGGCTGTGACCCCGTACGGGTTCGTCTGTGAGTTCCGGGCCCCCCGCGCTTCACGGCACTTCGCCCTGTCAACTTCGCGCCAGGGGCAGGTACGCTCGTGGTCGCGGCCCGAAGAACGAGGCGCGGGCCGCAATCCGGAGTATGCAGAGGGATTGCCTTGCGTTTACCCCCGAGCGTTACGATCGCTGCCAGCGCGATCGTCGGACGCTTGTCCGACCGGTCGGACAGCACCCCACTCGACGCCTCTGTGAGAAGGTAAAGACTTATGTTCGGTGGAAAGATCGGCGCTCCCGAGCTCATCCTGCTCCTCGTCGTCATCATTCTGCTGTTCGGCGCGAAGAAGCTTCCGGACATGGCCCGCTCGCTCGGCAAGTCCGCGCGCATCCTCAAGAGCGAGGCCAAGGCGATGAAGTCCGAGAACAAGGACACCACCACCGCCGCCTCCGCCCCGCCGCAGGAGGAGACGCCGGCTCCGCGTACCATCCAGGCCGCGCCTGGTGACGTGACCAGCTCCCGCCCGGTCACCGAGCCGACGGACGCGACCAAGCGCTGACGCAGGGCCGGACTCACCGGCCCGCCGTACGAGATGGGAACGTGGGTTGCTGAAGTCTGCCCGCAAGAAGGAGAAGGATCCCGAAGGGCGGATGCCCCTGGTGGAGCACCTTCGTGAGCTCCGCAACCGGCTCGCGAAGTCGCTGTTGGCCATCGTCGTCGTCACGGTCGTCGCTGCCTTCTTCTACAACGACATCATCAACTTCCTGACCGATCCGGTCCTTGATTCGGTCGGGTGCTCGAAAACCTTCGAGGAACTGGCGAAGGCGGCCGACGACTCACAGCCGTGCGCGCGGATCACCATCAACGGCCTGCTCGGTCCCTTCTCGCTGGCCCTGAAGGTCTCCCTCATGGCCGGTGTCGTGCTGGCCTCGCCGATCTGGCTCTTCCAGCTGTGGGCCTTCATCGCGCCCGGCCTGCACAAGAACGAGAAGAAGTACGCCTACGCGTTCGTCGCCACGGGAGCCCCCCTCTTCCTGGGCGGTGCCTACTTCGCGTACCGGGTGCTGCCCACTACCGCAGAGGTGCTGATCGAGTTCACCCCGTTCGGCGTGGACAACCTGCTGCCGCTGGACGACCTGCTCGACCTCGTCACGCGCATGGTGGTCGTCTTCGGTCTCTCCTTCGAGCTGCCGCTGCTGCTGGTCATGCTCAACTTCACCGGGGTCATCTCCGGCAGGCGCATGCTCGGCTGGTGGCGCGGCATGATCCTGGGCATCACGGTCTTCGCGGCCGTCGCCACCCCCAGCACCGAACCGGTGACCATGCTGGCGCTCGCCGCACCGATCTGGATCCTCTACTTCGGCGCCGTCGCCGTCGCCCTGTTCAACGACCGCCGCAAGGCACGCATCGAGGCCGAGGGCCCCGCCGACGACGAGGCCTCGGAGCTCGACCTCACCCCCGAGGACGTCGGTGACGTGGAGCCCGTCTCCGCGAGCCGTGCGCTGCCCGAGGGAACGGGAACGGCCGGTACGGGAACGGCCAAGGACCGGATCAACGGTTATGACGACGTGACCTGACACACCGCGGACACCTCGTAGGGTCACCCCGTGACCGTGACCGACGAGATCACCTTGTTCGTCAACCCCACCGCGGGACGCGGCCGGGGCGCCCGCGCGGCGCAGCCGGCCGCTTCCGCGTTGCGGGCGGCCGGGTTCTCCGTACGCACCGTCCTCGGGGAGAACGCCGTGGACGCCCTCACACGCGCGCGTGCCGCCGTCGAGGGCGGCACCGGAGCCCTGGTCGCCGTCGGCGGCGACGGCATGGCGAACCTCGCGCTGCAGGCCGTCGCCGGGACCGGTACCCCGCTGGGCCTCGTCGCCGTCGGCACCGGCAACGACTTCGCGCGGGACCTCGGCATCCCGGTCCGCGACCCGGTCGCCGCGGGCCGGATGATCGCCGAGGCGCTGAAGGAGGACCGGCTCAGGGACGTCGACCTGGGGCGCGTGCACGGCATGCGGGAGGACGGCTCGCGGGCGGACGGCTCGCGGGACGGCGGTGCGCGGGCGGACGGCACCTGGTTCGGCACCGTCCTCGCCTCCGGCTTCGACTCCCGGGTCAACGACCGCGGCAACCGGATGCGCTGGCCCGTCGGCCGCTTCCGGTACGACCTGGCGATCGTCGCCGAACTCGCCGCCCTCCGGCCCCTGCCGTTCCGGATCCGGCTCGACGACGGCGAGGTCCGGGAGATCGAGGCCACCCTCGTCGCGGTCGGCAACGGATCGTCGTACGGCGGGGGCATGCGGATCTGTGCGGGCGCGGACCTCCAGGACGGGCTGTTCGACATCACGGTGGTCGGCGACTGCGACCGCAGGACACTGCTGACGGTGTTCCCGAAGGTGTACAGGGGCACGCATCTCGCCCACCCGAAGGTCACCGTGCACCGGGCCGCGCGGATCGAGATCCAGGCCCCCGACGTCACCGGGTACGCCGACGGGGAGCCGCTCGGGCCGCTTCCGCTGACCGCGGAGTGCGTGCGGGGTGCCGTACGGGTCGCACTGTTCTGAACTGCGCGGATCCCGGGTCCGGCGGAGGTGGATCCGGATAATGATCGTCCTGTTGTCGGTGCGGGCCGGTAACCTCGAAAGCACGATGACAGAGGACCTCTCACCGGCCGAGCGGTACGCGGCAGCCCGTAAGCGCGCTGCCGAGCAGGCCACCGCGCTCGGCTCCTTCCGCGAGATGTACGACTTCGGCCTCGACCCCTTCCAGATCGAGGCCTGCAAGGCGCTCGAGGCGGGCAAGGGCGTGCTGGTGGCCGCGCCCACGGGCTCGGGCAAGACGATCGTCGGCGAGTTCGCCGTGCACCTCGCCCTGGGGCAGGGCAAGAAGTGCTTCTACACGACGCCGATCAAGGCGCTGTCGAACCAGAAGTACGCCGACCTGTGCCGCCGCTACGGCGCGGACAAGGTCGGCCTGCTCACCGGCGACAACAGCGTCAACTCCGACGCCCCGGTGGTCGTGATGACCACCGAGGTGCTGCGGAACATGCTGTACGCGGGCTCGCAGACGCTGCGCGGGCTCGGGTACGTGGTCATGGACGAGGTGCACTACCTCTCCGACCGCTTCCGCGGCGCCGTCTGGGAAGAGGTGATCATCCACCTTCCGGAGTCGGTGACGCTGGTGTCGCTGTCGGCGACCGTGTCCAACGCCGAGGAGTTCGGCGACTGGCTCGACACCGTGCGCGGCGACACCGAGGTGATCGTCTCCGAGCACCGGCCCGTGCCGTTGTTCCAGCACGTGCTCGCCGGGCGCCGGATGTACGACCTGTTCGAGGAGGGGGAGGGGCAGCGGAAGGCCGTCAACCCCGACCTGACCCGGATGGCCCGGATGGAGGCCAGCCGGCCGTCGTACCAGGACCGCAGACGCGGCCGCGCCATGCGTGAGGCCGACCGTGAGCGCGAGCGCCGGCAGCGCTCCCGGATCTGGATCCCGAGCCGGCCGGAGGTCATCGAGCGGCTCGACGCGGAGGGCCTGCTGCCCGCCATCACGTTCATCTTCAGCCGCGCCGCGTGCGAGGCCGCCGTCCAGCAGTGCCTGTACGCGGGCCTCCGGCTGAACGACGACGTGGCGCGCGAGGAGGTCCGTGCCCTCGTGGAGCAGCGCACGGCCTCCATCCCGCGCGAGGACCTCCACGTCCTCGGCTACTACGAGTGGCTGGAGGGCCTGGAGCGCGGGATCGCCGCCCACCACGCGGGCATGCTGCCGACGTTCAAGGAAGTCGTCGAGGAGCTGTTCGTGCGCGGCCTGGTCAAGGCCGTGTTCGCCACCGAGACCCTCGCGCTCGGCATCAACATGCCCGCCCGCTCGGTGGTGCTGGAGAAGCTCGTCAAGTGGAACGGCGAGCAGCACGCGGACATCACCCCCGGTGAGTACACCCAGCTCACCGGACGTGCGGGCCGACGCGGCATCGATGTCGAGGGCCACGCGGTCGTGCTGTGGCAGCGGGGTATGAACCCCGAGCACCTGGCCGGCCTCGCGGGCACCCGCACCTACCCGCTGCGTTCCAGTTTCAAGCCGTCGTACAACATGGCGGTGAACCTGGTCGAGCAGTTCGGCCGGCACCGCTCGCGCGAGCTGCTGGAGACGTCGTTCGCGCAGTTCCAGGCGGACAAGTCGGTCGTCGGGATCTCGCGCCAGGTGCAGCGCAACGAGGAGGGCCTGGAGGGCTACAAGGAGTCCATGACCTGCCACCTCGGCGACTTCGAGGAGTACGCGCGGCTGCGCCGCGAACTGAAGGACCGTGAGACGGAGCTGGCCAAGCAGGGCGCGGCGCAGCGGCGCGCGGAGGCCGCCGTGGCGCTGGAGAGGCTCAAGCCGGGCGACGTCATCCACGTCCCGACCGGCAAGTACGCGGGCCTCGCGCTGGTGCTGGACCCCGGGCTGCCCGCCGGCCGTTCCAACGGCCACCGCGGCTTCGACCAGCACGACGGGCCGCGCCCCCTCGTGCTCACCGCCGAACGCCAGGTCAAGCGGCTCGCGTCCATGGACTTCCCGGTGCCCGTCGAGGCGCTGGAGCGGATGCGGATCCCGAAGTCCTTCAACCCGCGCTCGCCGCAGTCGCGCCGGGACCTGGCGTCCGCGCTGCGCACCAAGGCCGGGCACATCCCGGCGGAGCGGCACCGCAAGAAGCGGTCCGCGGCCGCCGACGACCGGGAGATCGCCCGGCTGCGCACCGCGCTGCGCGCCCACCCCTGCCACGGGTGCGACGAACGCGAGGACCACGCCCGCTGGGCCGAGCGGTACCACCGCCTCAAGCGCGACACGGCGCAACTGGAGCGCCGTATCGAGGGCCGGACCAACACCATCGCCCGTACCTTCGACCGCATCGTCAAGCTCCTCACCGAGCTGGACTACCTGCGCGGCGACGAGGTCACCGAGCACGGCAAGCGGCTCGCCCGGCTGTACGGCGAGCTCGACCTGCTCGCCAGCGAGTGCCTGCGCGCGGGCGTGTGGGAGGGGCTCGGCCCGGCCGAGCTCGCCGCGTGCGTGTCGGCGCTGGTGTACGAGTCCCGGGTCGGTGACGACGCGCTCGCGCCGAAGCTGCCCTCGGGCAAGGCGAAGGCGGCGCTCGGCGAGATGGTGCGGATCTGGGGCCGCCTCGACGCCCTGGAGGAGGACTTCCGCATCAACCAGGCGGAGGGCGTCGGCCAGCGCGAGCCCGACCTGGGCTTCGCCTGGGCCGCCTATATGTGGGCCGACGGCACGGGCCTGGACGAGGTGCTGCGCGAGGCGGAGATGCCGGCCGGTGACTTCGTGCGCTGGTGCAAGCAGGTCATCGATGTGCTCGGCCAGGTCGCGGCCGCCGCGCCCGAGGGTTCGACGGTCACCAGGAACGCCCGCAAGGCCGTGGACGGGCTGCTCCGCGGCGTAGTGGCGTACTCGTCGGTGGGCTGAGCGGGCCCTCTCCGGCGCGCCCGCCCGATCTTCATATCGGCTCGGCCCCGTGTCTCTTCGGAGCACGGGGCCGGGCGACTTGTCGACACCTCGTGAGGGCTTCCTCGTGCTTCCTCGCGGGGCTTTCGTATGCCCGTTCGCCGCTACACAGCGTGTGTGATTGAGGGCTGAGTGTGCAAATGGGGCTGAGGGTACTCCGGCCCCTGTGGCGATTTCAGGTGCTTGCTGAATATGACACGCCGATGATCCGGTCGGATTAAGCTCGCCCGCAGCGCACCGAGTTGAGGTGGAATCGTGCGCTTGTTCCCAAAAATACCGAAGATCCAGTTTGGGATCTCACAGACCACAGCACATTCCCCCTGCCCCAGCCGATTCGTCTCAGAAGGCATACATGGTGAGTGTTCAATCGCCTCCCGGCGGCCGTGAACTTCCCTACGCACGCGTGTTGTTGCCACCGGCCATACTGATGGCGGCGGCGACCGGGGCCGCCGCCGCCCTGGTGGCGGGGCCGGCCCGGATCGCCATCGGCTGGTGCGGAGCCGTCGCGACCGTCCTGGTCGTGGCGACCGCCTCCCAAGTGGTGCGCCGCGGCCGCCGGGTCCGGTCCCTGCGCTCCGAACTCGCCCACCGGACCAGCTATCTGGAGCACCGCGTCGCCGCCCACGACCAGGAGTTCCTGCGCCTCGGCAAGGAGATCCTGCCCGCGATGCTGGACCGCCTGCGCAGCGGCGACTCACCGTCCGAGGTGGTCCGCCTCGGCATCGCGGAGAGCCCCGAGTACTGCCACCTGCCCGAGTCGCAGCGCTCGCTGATCCGCATGATCATCGACATCGTCGACCGCGAGGAGGTCCGGCGCGACTCCTCGCAGCGCGCCTTCGTCAACATCGCACGCCGCGTCCAGGCGATCGTCCACCAGCAGAACAAGGAACTGCGCGAGATGGAGGAGGACCACGGGCGCAACCCCGAGGTCTTCGACGACCTGCTGCGCATCGACCACGGCACCGCGCTGATCGGCCGCCTCGCCGACTCCATCGCCGTCCTCGGCGGCGGCCGCCCCGGCCGCCAGTGGCCCAACCCCGTTCCGCTCTACAGCGTGCTGCGCGGCGCGATGTCCCGCATCCTGGAGTACCGCCGCATCGAGCTGCACTCCATCGCCAAGGTCAATGTCAACGGCATGTCCGTCGAGCCGCTCATCCACGCCGCGGCCGAGCTCCTCGACAACGCCACCCGCTACTCGCCGCCCCAGACCAAGGTCCACGTCACCGCCGTCGAGGTGCAGACCGGCATCGCCGTCGAGATCGAGGACGCCGGGGTCAGCCTCAGCGAGGAGGGCCGCGCCAAGTGCGAGGGCATGCTCGCCCGCGCCCAGACCGGCATGGACTTCCAGGACCTCGGCGACAGCCCGCGCCTGGGACTCGCCGTCGTGGGCCGCCTCTGCACCATGTTCAACCTGCAGGTGTCGCTGCGGCAGTCCGCGTACGGCGGTGTCCGCGCCGTACTCGTCGTCCCGCGCGACATGCTCACCGACGAGGGCGCCCCCGGTCTGGCCCACGGCATCGGCATCACCTCCGTGCCGACCATGGACACCGGCGGGGTCGAGGGACCCGACCGCACCGTCAAGAAGCGCCGCCCGACCACCGGTCCGCCCGTCCCGTCCTCGGCCGAGGAACTGACCAGGAGCATGGGCTTCGACGACGACGTCCCCGTCGTCACCGAATGGACCCCCAACGGGCTCCCGCAGCGCCGCAGCCGGGTGCGGACCCCGCTCAGCCAGCGGATGGCCGAGGCCGAGGCCGCGGAGGCGGCCGCGGCCGCAGCCCGGGCCGCCGCGCCCGTATGGGGGGAGAACGATCCGCAGAAGATCGACCCGCCCGGCGCCTGGGTCGAGGCGTTCATGGCCGGCCTGAAGAGCGACCCGGACCCGAACGCGTTCACCAGGGACCCGGACGACCCGTCTTCCCGCACAGGGTTCACCGCGACCGACCAGCCGGCCCCAGCGGAGGCCGACGACGAGAGGGACCTCAAGTGATCCACCAGCGAGCCAACTTCGACTGGATGCTCAAGGATCTCGCCGACGGCGTCCCCGGCATCCAGCAGATCGTGGTGCTCTCCGCCGACGGACTGCGTATCGCGCGCCACGGGGGCGACCCCGACGCCGCCGACCGCGTCGCCGCGGCCTGCGCGGGCCTGCAGAGCCTGGCCGGCGCCGTCGCCGCCGAAATCGATGTCAGCGACGGCCGGATGCGCATGGTGATCATCGAGATCCACGGCGGCTACTTCTATCTGATGGAGGCCGGTCCCAACGCCTATCTCGCGGTCCTCGCCAACGAGATCGCCGAGCCGGGACTGATGAGCGCCCGCATGCGCGACCTCGTCGTACGGATCGGCTCGCATCTGACGAGTCCGCCCCGGCGCAACGGGCAGACCGTATGACTCCTCCGCGACGTCAGAGGCGCTATCCGAAACAGCAGCCTCCCCCATCGCCCCCCGCATCGTCCCCGCTGTCGCCCCTGCCGCCCCTGCCGTCCGAGGCCGACTTCCCGGAGCGCCCTCCGGAAGGCCACGCGCCGGGTCCCACGCCGGGTCCCAAGAAGGACGAGAAGAACCCCGAGCGGCTGTACATCCTCACCGGCTCGGCGGCCGAGGACGGCGGACGGGCCCCCATCGACCTGGTGACGCTGATCGTCGCGCGTGCCGAGGCGCCGCCCTCCGCCGCGCCGGAGCAGTCGGCGCTGCTCAGGATCTGCCACGCCCCTCTGTCCGTGGCCGAGATCTCGGCCTACCTCAACCTGCCGTTCAGCGTGGTGACCGTCCTGCTCACCGACCTGCTGGCGGCCGAACTGGCACAGGCACGCGCTCCGGTGGTGCGGCACGCGCGGGCCGACCGTTCCCTTCTCGAAGCGGTGATGCATGGACTTCAAAGGCTCTGACACCATCCCGGGTCCACGGACCGAGGACCATCTGCCGCACACGGCCGAGACCGCGGTCAAGATCGTGATCGTGGGCGGTTTCGGTGTCGGCAAGACGACCATGGTCGGCTCCGTCAGCGAGATCAGACCGCTGACGACCGAGGAGACCATGACGCAGGCCGGCATCGGCGTCGACGACAACTACGGCTCCGACACCAAGACGGCCACCACCGTCGCCATGGACTTCGGCCGGATCAGCATCACGGACCGTCTGGTTCTGTACCTGTTCGGCACACCCGGCCAGGAGCGCTTCTGGTTCCTCTGGAACGGCCTGTTCGAGGGCGCCCTCGGCGCGGTCGTCCTGCTCGACACCCGCCGGCTGGAGGTCAGCTTCGACGTCATCGGGCGCCTGGAGGAGAAGGGCGTGCCGTTCGTCATCGCCGTCAACTCCTTCCCGGACGCACCGCAGTACCCCGTCGAGGAACTCCGCCAGGCGCTCGACCTGGCCCCCGACGTCCCGATCGTGGCGTGCGACGCGCGGCGCCGGGCCTCCAGCCGGGACGTTCTGATGACCCTGCTGCGCTTCCTGCACGCGCTGGCGACGACGAAGACGCCCGCGTGACCCGACGGCCCCGGCAGCGACGGCTCACGGCATGCCGGGCGCCTCGGTCACACCCCCCGTACCACGGACACCACGCACAGAGCGCGTACCCCACGCACACCGCGCGAGCCGCCGCGCCACACGCCACGCTGCGACGCCGTACGGGGGTACGCGCACCCGAGCCGCGTACGCCCGCCCCCACCCCCCAGCCACCGAATCCCCTTCAGCCTCGGAGCGACCATCGTGACGACTGACCACCCCTTCCCACCCGGCACGGACGATCCCTCGGCACCGCCCCCCGGCTGCCCCGCCCACGGCATCGGCCCCGGGGGACTGCGCCGGCTGTACGGTCCCGAGGCGGAGGACCTGGGTGCCGTGTACGAGAAACTCCGCGCCGAGCACGGTGCCGTGGCCCCCGCCCTGATCCACGACGACGTGCCGGTCTGGGTGGTGCTCGGCCACAGCGAGAACATGCACATGGTGCGCAGCCCCTCGCAGTACTGCCGCGACAGCCGGCTGTGGAACGCCCTCCAGGACGGCACGGTCAAGCCGGACCACCCGATGACGCCGGTCATCACCTGGCAGCCCATCTGCTCCTTCGTCGAGGGCGACGAACACCTGCGGCTGCGCGCCGCGGTCACCGGCGCCATGTCGACCATCGACCACCGCGGCATCCGCCGCTTCATCAACCGCGCGACCCAGCACCTCGTCAACGAGTTCTGCGAGGAGGGCAGAGCCGACCTCGTCAGCCAGTTCGCGGAGCATCTGCCGATGGCGGTGATGTGCGAGATCCTCGGTATGCCCGAGGAGTACGACGAGCGCCTGGTGCAGGCGGCCCGCGACATGCTCAAGGGCACCGAGACCGCGATCGCCAGCAACCAGTACGTCATGGACGCCCTGATGCGGCTGACCGCCCGCCGCCGTGCCGAGCCCAAGGAGGACTTCACCAGTCACCTCGTCAGACACCCGGCGGGCCTCGACGACGAGGAGATCGGCCAGCACCTGCGCGTCGTCCTGATCGCCGCCTACGAGGCCACCGCCAACCTCATCGCCAACGTGCTGCGCATGGTGCTCACCGACCCGCGGTTCCGCGCCCAGCTCAACGGCGGGCAGATGACGGTGCCCGAGGCGGTCGAGCAGTCCCTGTGGGACGAACCGCCGTTCACCGGGATCTTCGCCTACTTCGCCAAGCAGGAGACCGAGCTGGGCGGCCAGCGCATCCGCAAGGGCGACGGGCTGCTGTTCGGTATCGCGCCGGGCAATGTCGACCCGCGCGTCCGCCCCGACCTCCTGGCCAATATGCAGGGCAACCGGTCCCACCTCGCCTTCGGCGGTGGCCCCCACGAGTGCCCGGGCCAGGACATCGGCCGCGCCATCGCCGACGTCGGGGTGGACGCGCTGCTGCTGCGCCTGCCGGACGTTCAGCTGGCCTGCGACGAGCGCGAGCTGACCTGGCGCTCCTCGATCTTCTCCCGGCATCTGGTGAGCCTGCCGGTGAAGTTCGTGCCCAAGCCGGAGCAGGACGTCATGCAGCAGCCCGCCGCCCGGGCGCTGCCGTCGCAGCGCCCGGAGTGGGAGGTGAGCACGCCGCCGCCGGTCGGCCCGCCGCCCGCCGCCCCACCCGCGCAGCCGGCGTCGGCCCCCGTCCGCCGACGCGGTCTGTGGCAGCGTTTCCTGCGCTGGTGGCGCGGCGAGTAGGCGGGACCGGGCCCGCCCCTACCGCGCCCACTCCGCGTACGACGCCCACGCCCCGAGCGCCCGGGTGCTGACGAAACGGTGCTCGCGCCCCGTGACCGGATCGGTGAACCCCAGGGTCCGCGCCAGCAGCTGGAGCGGACGCCGGAAGTCACCGGCCGGCACGGGGCCGGTCACCACCGGATAGAGCGGATCGCCGAGGATCGGTACGCCCAGCGCGCTCATGTGCACCCGCAGCTGGTGCGTCTGCCCGGTGCGGGGCGTGAGCCGGTAGCGTGCCAGCTCGCCGCGGCGCTCCAGCAGCTCGACGCGGCTGACGGCGTTCGGCTCGCCCTCGATCTCGCGGGCCGCCATGACCCCGCGCTCCTTGAGGATCCGGCTGCGTACGGTGCGCGGCAGAACGAGTTCCGGATCGTACGGCGCGACGGCCTCGTACTCCTTCGTCACCAGGCCGTCGCGGAACAGCGTCTGGTACGCGCCGCGCTCCCCGGGCCGGATCGTGAACAGCACCAGGCCGGCCGTCAGCCGGTCCAGCCGGTGCGCGGCGCCGAGCGTCGGCACACCGAGCTCCCGCCGCAGCCGCGCCAGCGCGGTCTCGGTGACATGGCTGCCGCGCGGCGTGGTGGCGAGGAAGTGCGGCTTGTCGGCCACGACGATGTGCTCGTCGCGGTACACGACGTCGAGGGGATACGGCACCCTCTCCTCGTCGGGCAGGTCCCGGTGGAACCACACGAACATGCCCGGCTCGTAGGCCATGTCCCGTGGCACCGGCCGTCCCCCGGCGTCCACGATCCCGCCCGCGTCCAGCATCCCGTCGATCACCCCGGGCCCCGCCGCGAGCCGCTCCACGAGGTGGTCCCGTACGGTCGCCCACGCGCGCTCGGGCGGCAGCCGCAGCCGCACCGGGTCGATCCCCTCGCGCTGTGGCAGGGGAGAGGGCGGGGGCGGAGTGCGGCGTCTCATCAGGCGCAAGCGTACGGAGGGGCGCTCGGCAACAACGCGTGGGCCTTCTCGCCGCTCGCTTGGCAGGATGCGGCCATGCCGTATCTCACCAGCCCCGTCCTGCCCGCCGGAACGTTCGCCGAGCGTCCGCAGCCCGCCCTCCCCACGGGGGACGGACTGATCCTGCGTCCCTGGTCGGTCGAGGACGCGCCCGCCGTCCACGCCGCCTTCCGGGATCCGGTTCTGCGGCAGTGGCACATGCGGGGAGCCGCGTCGGAGGACGAGGTCAGGAGCTGGATAGCGGAGTGGCGCAGTGGCTGGACCGAGGAGCGCGACGCACAGTGGGCCGTGGTCGACGCGGACACCGACCGGCTGAAGGGGCGGGTGGCGCTGCGGGCCATCGAGCTGGCCGACGGCACGGCGGAGGTCGCGTACTGGACCGTGGCCTCGGCCCGCGGACAGGGCGTCGCCGCACGGGCCACGACCGCCCTCGCCCGCTGGGCCCTCGACGAGATCGGCTTCCACCGCCTGGAACTGCTGCACTCCGTGCGCAACGAGGCGTCCTGCCGCGTCGCCGCCAAGACGGGCTTCGCCCTGGAGGGCACCAAGCGCGGCGCCCTGCTGCACGAGGACGGCTGGCACGACATGCATCTGCATGCGCGGGTGCGGGGCGACTGACGGCGGCTCGGCGGGGGCGCCGCCGCCCCCCGTCACGTTCATGACGGGGGCGCCGCCGCCTCCCGTCACGTTCAGGCGGTCGCGGGCGCGTCCTCCTGCTCCGCCTCGATGCGGGCGTTCCACTCCCGCTTCGAGGCCTGCCAGCCGTCCTCGTTGTGCCCGAGCCGCCAGTAGCCGGAGATCGACAGGTCCTCGCGCGGGATCCCGCGCTCCACGCGCAGCAGCCGGCGCAGCTCCTTCACGAAGCCCGCCTCGCCGTGGACGAAGGCGTGCAGCCGGCCCTCGGGCCACTGGAGCGCGCGGACGGCCTCGAGCAGGGCCTCGCCCACCGGGCGGTCGCCGCGGTGCAGCCAGACGACGTCCACGTCGCAGGCGATCTTCTGTTCCTCGTCGGGTCCGGAGACCTCGACGAAGGCGTGGGCCCGCGCCCCGTCGGGGAGGGCCTCCAGCGCCGCGGCGATCGCCGGGAGCGCGCTCTCGTCACCGGCGAGCAGATGCCAGTCGGCGTCCGGGTCCGGCACGTAGGCGCCGCCGGGGCCGAGGAGGTGGATGGTCTCGCCCGGCTGGACGCGCGCGGCCCACGGCCCGGCGAGGCCCTCGTCCCCGTGGACGACGAAGTCCACGGTCAGCTCGTGCAGGTGGGGCTCCCAGGCGCGCACCGTGTACGTCCGTGTCACGGGCCACTGCTCGCGCGGGTACTCGGCGCGGATCCGCTCCATGTCGAAGGGTTCCGGGTAGGTCACGCCGTCGGCGCCGAACAGCAGCTTCACGTAGTGGTCGGTGCAGTCGCGGGTGGAGAACTCCGCCAGACCCTCGCCGCCGAGCACGACGCGCTGCATGTGCGGGCTGAGCCGCTCGGTGCGCACCACCCGCGCACGGTGGGGCTTGGGTGTCCTGCGTGCTGGACGCTCTGTCATGGCGGCCTCCCAATTGCATAGCTAAGGCTTGCCTAACTTAGCACCTTCACCTGTGCCACAGCATGTACGCACTGCCGGTTGTCCCACGTGGCGCCGACTCGTCCCGAACCCTCCTCCGCGCCCGGCTGCGCTCGTTCCGCTTGCGGACCGGGCCACGCCCGCAGTGGCGTGAGTACCACACGAGCGCCGCCGTATCCCTCGCGCGCCCGGTGCTCAGGCCCGCAGTGTGATCAGCAGTCGCTGGAGCGACCCCCCGAGTCCCCACCGCGCGGCGAGCTCCTCCAGCTCGGCCGGGTCGCGCGGCTCGCGCGGCAGCGCCGTGGCCACGTCCGGCAACGGTACGTCCGCGGCGACCCGGACGACCCCGGGCGCGACCGCAACATAAGAGCGCGCCTCGTCGAGTCTCTTGCGCTGGGACGGGGTGAGCCCGGCCGACGGATCGTCGACGGCCGCCATGATCCCGGCCAGGTCACCGAAGCGGTCCAGCAGCTTGGCGGCCGTCTTCTCCCCGATGCCCGGCACTCCGGGCAGCCCGTCGCTCGGGTCGCCGCGCAGCAGCGCCAGATCCGCGTATCCGCTGCCGTCCACCCCGTACTTCTCGCGCAGCACCGCCTCGTCCGTGAGCTGGAGCGTGCCCACACCCTTGAGCGGATACAGGACGCGCACCTCCCGGGCGTCGTCCACCAGCTGGTACAGGTCCCGGTCGCCGGTCACGATGTCCACCGGCCCCCGGGCGTGCGCGGTGAACGTGCCGATCACGTCGTCGGCCTCGTACCCCGCCACGCCCACGCGCGCGATGCCGAGCGCGTCGAGGACCTCCTCGATCACCGGCACCTGCGGCGTCAGCGTGTCCGGGATCTCCTCCGCGTCCGGGCCCGTCTCACGGGCCTCGGCGACGCGGTGCGCCTTGTAGGAGGGGATCGCGTCGACCCGCCACTGGGGCCGCCAGTCCGCGTCCATGCAGGCCACCAGGTGGTCGGGGCGGTGGTCCTTGACCAGGCGGTCGATGAAGTCCAGCAGTCCGCGCACGGCGTTCACCGGCGTGCCGTCCGGGGCCTTCACGGACTCCGGGACGCCGAAGTAGGCGCGGAAGTAGAGGGAGGCGGTGTCGAGGAGCATCAGTCGTCCGGTCACGTCCCGCATCATGCCGCACGGCACCGACAGCGACCCGCGCGCGGCCGGTCGCGGGGCCGGTGAGCCGAATGTGACCCCGGTCACTGTTTCGTTTGACTCGGGCCAAACCGGGGAGGCGCCGCCGCGGAGCGATGCCGGTTGCACGTTCAACTGCCTGCGGCCGTGCGCGCTCCGCGTTTTTGCCCCCGAGACAAGAGGTAAGCGTGTCAGCCAGGCTTGAGGCCGAACATGTCTACAAAGTGTTCGGCAGAGGACCGGAGCAGGCGGTCGAGAGACTGCGAGAGGGAACCGACCGGGAGGAGCTGCGCGCCGACGGCATCACGGCCGCCGTCATCGACGCCTCCTTCACGGTCGAGCCGGGCGAGATCTTCGTGGTCATGGGCTTGTCGGGCTCCGGCAAGTCCACGCTGCTGCGCTTGCTCAACGGTCTGCTGGAGCCGACCGCCGGTCAGGTCCGCTTCGGGGGCGAGGACCTGACCGCACTCAGCGACCGCGGGCTGCGCGAGGTCCGCTCGAAGAAGATCAGCATGGTCTTCCAGCACTTTGCGCTCTTCCCGCACCGCAGCGTCCGGGACAACGCCGCCTACGGCCTGGAAGTGCAGGGCGTGCCCCGCGCCGAGCGCGAGAGCCGCGCCGACGAGGCGCTCGCCCTGTGCGGTCTGGCCGGCTGGGAGAAGTCCTGGCCCGACGAGCTCTCCGGCGGAATGCAGCAGCGGGTCGGCCTGGCCCGCGCGCTCGCCACCGACGCCGACATCCTGCTGATGGACGAGTCCTTCAGCGCGCTCGACCCGCTGATCCGCCGTGACATGCAGGACCAGCTGCTCGAACTGCAGAAGACCCTGAAGAAGACGATCGTCTTCATCACCCACGACCTCAACGAGGCCATGCGGCTGGGCGACCGCATCGCGGTGATGCGCGACGGCCGCATCGTGCAGATCGGCACCGCCGAGGACATCCTCATGCGCCCGGCCAACGACTACGTCGGCTCCTTCACCCAGGACGTCGACCGCTCCCGCGTGCTGACCGCCGGGGCCGTCATGGACCGGGACGTGCGCGGCGACGAGGCCGACTGCGACTGTGCGACCGCGAGCCCCGACATGCCGTTCACCGAGCTGTGCGCCCTCAGCGCCCGCGCGGCGCACCCGGTGGCGGTGCTCGACGACGAGAAGAAGCTCGTCGGCGTCGTCCCGAGACAGCGCCTCGTCGGCTTCCTCGGCGACGAGCAGCACGCCCCCGGCACCTGCGACTCCCCGCGCGCGGAGGACAGCGAGGAGGACGCTTCCGGCGCCTGCGACGCCCCGCGGCGCAAGGGCGGCAAGAAGGTGATGGCCCGTGCCTAGGATCCCGCTCGGTGACTGGGTCGACAGCGCGGTCGACTGGCTGCGCACACACGTGGCCTGGCTGTTCGACTTCTTCAAGACCGTCTTCACCGGCGCCTACGACGGCATAGACGCCGTCCTCCAGGCGCCCGAGCCGCTGCTGCTCGCCGGTATCTTCGCGGTGCTGGCCTTCTGGCTGCGCGGCACGCTGGCCGGTGTCCTCACCTTCGTGGGCTTCGCCTTCATCGACTCCCTCGGACTGTGGGAGGACTCGATGGTGACCCTGTCGCTCCTCCTCGTCGCCACGATCATCGCGCTGGTGATCTCGGTGCCGCTGGGCATCTGGGCGGCCCGCTCCGACCGGGTCAGCGCGGCCGTCCGGCCGGTCCTGGACCTGATGCAGACGCTGCCCGCGATGGTCTACCTCATCCCGGCGCTGCTGTTCTTCGGCACCGGCGCCCCCGCGGGCATCGTGGCCACCCTGGTCTTCGCGCTCGCCCCGGGCGTGCGCATGACCGAGCTGGGCATCCGGCAGGTCGACAAGGAGCTCGTCGAGGCCGCGGAGGCCTTCGGCACCACGCCCCGCAACACCCTGCTGCGTGTCCAGCTGCCGCTGGCGCTGCCCACAGTGATGGCGGGCGTCAACCAGGTGATCATGCTCGGCCTGTCCATGGCCGCGATCGCCGGCATGGTCGGCACCGGCGGCCTCGGCGGCGCCGTCAACCAGGCCATCGGCCAGCTCGATGTCGGCCTCGGCGCCGAGGCGGGCCTCGCCATCGTCATCCTGGCGATCTACCTCGACCGTATGACCGGCGCCCTCGGCACCCAGGTCTCGCCGCTGGGCCGCCGCGCCGCGGCCAAGGCGTACGGCGCCAAGCGCCTCAAGATCTGGTCCTACCGGCTCCGTCCCCAGGTCGCCGCGGTCGGCGTCGTGGTCCTCGCCCTCGTGGCGGGCGGCATGGGCGTCTTCGGCGGCAACGGCGGCTCCGCGCAGGCCGCCGCCGACGGCAAGAACGTCGGCCAGGGCAAGAAGATCTCCATCGGCTACATCCCCTGGGACGAGGGCGTCGCCTCCACCTTCCTGTGGAAAGAGGTCCTCGAACAGCGCGGTTACGAGGTCGAGGCCAAGCAGCTGGACGCGGGCCCGCTCTACACGGCGCTCTCGCAGGGCGACATCGACTTCCAGACCGACGCCTGGCTGCCGACGACCCACGACTCGTACTGGAAGAAGTACGGCGACCGGCTCGACGACCTCGGCGCCTGGTACGACGAGACGACCCTGGAGCTGGCCGTCCCCGCCTACATGGACGGCATCGACTCCCTGGCGGACCTCAAGGGCGAGGCCGGCACCTTCGACGGGAAGATCACCGGCATCGAGGCCAGCGCCGGTGAGATGAAGCTGCTGAAGAGCAAGGTTCTGGGCGAGTACGGCCTGGACGACGAGTACAAGGTCGTCGACAGCTCCACGCCCGCCATGCTGGCCGAGCTCGAACGCGCGTACAGCAAGAAGGAACCGATCGTCGTCACGCTCTGGTCGCCGCACTGGGCGTACAGCGACTACGAGCTGAAGAAGCTGAAGGACCCCAAGGGCGCCTGGGGCGAGGGCGACGCCGTGCACGCGGTGTCCCGCAAGGGCTTCGCCGACGACGACCCCACCGTCGCCAAGTGGCTGAAGGACTTCAAGCTGAGCGAGAAGCAGCTCACCAGCCTGGAGTCCGAGATCAACAAGGCCGGCAAGGGCGGGCAGCAGGAGGCCGTCCGCACCTGGCTGAAGGACCACCCGGGCCTCGTGGACGAGCTGGCTCCGGTCGGGTCCGGCTCGGGCAGCACCCCGGCGGAGGCGGCCCGGCCCCTGAACGTGGCCTGGTTTCCCTGGGACGAGTGCGTCGCCGTCACCCACCTGTGGAAGAACGTCCTGGAGCGGCGCGGCTACACGCTGAACCTCAAGCAGATGGACGTCGGCCCGGTCTACACCGGCCTGGCCTCCGGCGACCTCGACCTCAACTTCGACGCCTGGCTGCCGTACGCCCAGAAGAACTACTGGGAGAAGAGCAAGGACAGCCTCACGGACCTCGGTACCTGGTACGAGCCGACCTCCCTGGAGATCGCCGTGCCCTCGTACGTCAAGGGCGTGAAGTCGCTCGAGGACCTCAAGGGCAAGGCCGGCCTCTTCGACGGGAAGATCATCGGCATCGAGCCGGGCTCCGGTCAGATGAACCTGCTCAGGAACGAGGTCCTGCCGGGCTACGGCCTGGACAAGGAGTACGAGGTCGTCGAGGGTTCCACGCCGGCGATGCTGACCGAGCTCGAGCGCGCCTACGCCAAGAAGGAGCCCGTCGCGGTCGCCCTGTGGTCCCCGCACTGGGCGTACAGCGAGTACGAGCTGACCAAGCTGAAGGACGGCAAGAAGCTCTTCGGTGAGGGCAACACGATCCGCACCGTCTCCAACGAGAAGTTCCCCGAGGCCTACCCCCAGCTCACGGAGTGGATCAAGGGCTTCCGTATGAGCGAGGACGAGCTCGGCAGCCTGGAGGCCGAGATCAAGGACCGGGGGCAGGGCAACGAGGAGAAGGCCGTCGCCGCCTGGCTGGAGAAGCACCCGGACATGGTGGAGCGGATGACTCCGCAGTGACGGGCCGTCCCGCTCGGGGGACCTGAGGGGGCGGGCCGCGGCGCGCGCGAGCATGCGTGCGCCGCGGCCCGCCCCCTCGCGGCATGTACGGGACCGGTGCGCCGTACACGGGCGGCGGAGGACGGCGAGATCGACCGAAAGATTCCGGACAACGCATAGCGCCGTGTTCCGGGGCGGACTTCGGTCCGGGACCATCGGCCGCCGCCCGCACGGGGAACCCGGGGGTGGAACCCGCGTGCGCCTCCTGGCCCGGTCGGCGTCGGCCCGGCGCCCGGGCCCGCCCGGCGGGCGGCCGGAGCACGGCCGGTCCACGTGGCGGGTCGGCCGCGCCGATCCGCTGGCGTGAACCGAAGGGTCGTGACGTACGCAATGTGACGTCGATGTGACGGGCGCATGAAACGGTTTGCCGAACATGCGTAGGGTGCAGAGAACTCATCAGGAGGAGAGCGCCCCGGCGGATCCCGGCGGACCCCGGCAGGGAGGCTCCGGCAGGGGCCAGGGCGCACGGGTGACGGAGCGACGGGCGAAGGAGGGAGCCGGAGCGATGGGCGACCACAAAGAACAGCCCCTTCGGGTGGGCGCCGCCGTGCGGCGGCGGCGCCGGGCGCTGGCACTCACGCTCGCCGTCGTGGCCGAGCGCAGCGGCCTGTCCGTTCCCTTTCTGAGTCAGATCGAGAACGACCGGGCGCGGCCCAGCCGCAGCTCCCTGGAACGGGTGGCCGACGCCCTGCGCACCACCGCCGTGGAGCTCCTCGCGGCGGCCGATCCGGCGTGCAGCGTGGACGTCGTCCGCGCCGAGGGCCCCGAGACGGCCGAGACGGTGCTCGAACCCCGGGTGCGGTCCCTGGTGCGCGGTCACCACCAGATGCACGCCTCGGAGTTCACCGGCGACCATGACACGGGGCACGAGTTCCAGTACCGCAACGACCAGTTGATGTATGTCGCCGACGGTGCGGTGGAGATCGAGGCCGAGGGCCGCGCCTATCGCCTCGGCCGCGGTGACACCCTCTACCTCACCGGCGGGGTGCGGCACCGCTGGCGGGCGACGGTGCCCGACACCCGGCTGCTCGTCGTCGCGGTCGCGGAGCACATCGAGGCGGTGCAGGACCGGCCGCGGCAGTGAGGGACACGGCAGTGAGAGACACGGCAGTGAGAGACGCGCCAGTGAGGGACGCGAGTCAGTGAGGGACGCGGCAGCCGTGCGGGCCGTCTCGCTGGTGCCGTCGCTGACGGAGGCCGTGGCGCTCTCGGTGCCCGGAGCGCTGGTCGCCGCCACCGACTGGTGCGAGCGCCCCGCCGGTCTCGACGTGCCGCGGATCGGCGGCACCAAGAACCCGGACACCGGCCGGATCCTCACGCTGTCCCCGGATCTGGTGATCGCCAACGAGGAGGAGAACCGCGCCGCCGACCTGGCCGCCCTGCGGGAGGCGGGCGTCGAGGTCCTCGTCACCGAGGTGCGCTCCGTCCCGCAGGCGTTCGGCGAGCTGGAGCGGGTGCTGCGGGCGTGCGGAGCCAGGTCACGGCCGCGCTGGCTGGACGAGGCCGAGGAGACCTGGTCCCGGCTTTCCGCCCCCGAGCACCGTACGACGGCCGTCGTGCCGGTCTGGCGCCGCCCCTGGATGGTGCTCGGCCGCGACACCTTCGCCGGGGACGTACTGGCGCGGCTGGGCGTGGACAACCTGTACGCCGCGCACGCGGAGCGCTATCCGCGCGTGCCCGTGGACGAACTGCGGGCCGCCGGCCCCGGGGTCGTGGTGCTGCCGGACGAGCCGTACCGCTTCACGGCGGACGACGGGCCCGAGGCGTTCCCCGGGCTGCGGTGCGCGCTGGTCGACGGCCGTCACCTCACCTGGTACGGGCCGTCGCTGGGCGAGGCACCCATCGTGCTCGGCGCGGCCCTGCGGGCGGCCCGCCAGGGGATTCCACCGCACGGGATGCCACCGCACAGGGCATAAGCTGGCGTTATGAGCAAGGCGGAGGAACGGACGGGAACGGACGCGACGGCGCCGCGGGGCGGACTCGCGCACCGGGTGCCCGATCTCGGGGCGCTGGAACTGCTGCTGGCCGTGGCCCGGCTGGGCTCCCTGGGACGGGCGGCCCAGGAGACGGGGATCAGCCAGCCGGCGGCGAGCAGCCGGATCCGGTCCATGGAACGGCAGCTGGGCGTGGCCCTCGTCGACCGGTCACCGCGCGGCTCACGGCTCACGGACGCCGGCGCGCTGGTCACGGACTGGGCGCGGCGCGTGGTCGAGGCGGCCGAGGCGTTCGACGCGGGCGCGCAGGCCCTGCGGGACTGCCGGGACTCCCGGCTGCGCGTCGCGGCCAGCATGACCATCGCGGAGTACCTGCTGCCGGGCTGGCTCGTCGCGCTGCGCGCGCAGCGCCCCGACACGGCGGTCTCGCTGCACGCGGGCAACTCGGCGGTGGTCGCGGAACGGCTGCTCGCGGACGAGGCGGACCTCGGGTTCGTGGAGGGGCTGAGCGTGCCGTCGGGCCTGGACTCGGCGGTCATCGCCCACGACCGCCTGATCGTGGTGGCGGCACCCGGGCATCCGTGGGCGCGGCGCCGCAGACCGGTGGAGGCGGCGGAACTGGCGGCGACCCCGCTGGTCCTGCGCGAGGAGGGGTCGGGCACCCGGCAGGTCCTCGACGCGGCGCTGGGCGGCCTCGCGCGCCCGCTGATCGAGCTGTCCTCCACCACGGCGGTGAAGGCCGCGGCGGTCAGCGGCGCGGGCCCCGCCGTACTGAGCGAACTGGCCCTCGGCGAGGAGCTCTCGTCCCGCCGCCTGGTGAACGTGCCCGTGGAGGGCGTACGGCTGCGCAGGGCGCTGCGCGCGGTCTGGCCGACGGGCCACCGGCCGACGGGACCGGCGCGGGACCTGCTGTCGCTGACGCGCGGGTAGCGGCGCTCCACGGGTGGCGGGGCCCGCCCCGACCGCTCAGGAGGCGGCCCGCACCAGCGCCCGCATCACCCGCGTGTCCTCACCCATCTCCGGATGCCACTGGACGCCCAGCACCCAGCCGGGCCCCGGCAGCTCGACCGCCTCCACGGTGCCGTCCGCCGCGTACGCCGACGGCCGCAGCCCTTCGCCGAGCCGGTCCACCGCCTGGTGGTGGTACGTCGGCACCGACGCCTCCTCGGCCACGATGTCCGCGTACCGGGAACCCGGCACGGGCTTCACCGTGTGCCGGCCGAAGACGCCCACCTCGGTGACGTGGCCGTCGAGGTGCTGGACCAGCGTCCCGCCGAGGGCGACGTTGAGGAGCTGCATCCCGCGGCAGATGCCCAGGAGCGGGGTGCCCACGGCCAGCGCGGCGCCGATCAGCGCCAGCTCCCACGCGTCGCGCTCGGGCGCGGGCGGTCCGGTGCGCGGGGAGCGTTCGGCGCCGTACCGGGGCGGGTCCACGTCCGGGCCGCCCGCGATGACCAGGCCGTCGAGGCGGGCGACGGCCTCGGCCGCGTACGCGGGGTCGTCCGGCGGCAGCAGCGCGGCGAGTCCGCCCGCCGCCCGGACGAGCCGCGGATACCCGGCCGGCAGCAGGGCCGCCTCCAGCTCCCACACCCCCCAGCGCGCGGCGGGCTCCAGATACGTGCTCACACCGATCAGCGGCCTGGCCACCTGCTGCTCCTCGTGTCGCCCAGGGTCCTGAGGGTTTCAGTCCCGTGCCAACTCTGCCTCGGCGGCCGCCAGCGCCGCGAACTCCTCCTCCGGCGCCTTCGCCACCAAGCGCCTGCGGCTGTAGAGCCCGAAGTACGCCACCGCCACCGCGTACACCGCGAGCGCGATGAACGCCGCGGTCACGTCCACCAGGAAGGTCGCCACCAGCGCCGCGCAGGCCAGGACCAGGGCCACGGAGGAGGTCAGCGCCCCGCCCGGCGTACGGTACGGACGCTCCAGGTCCGGTTCGCGGCGCCGCAGCACGATGTGGGACAGGGACATCAGCGCGTAGCTGATCGTGGCCCCGAAGACGGCGATGTTCAGCATGCGCGCACCGTCGCCCGTGCCCGCCGCCAGCGCGAAGCCGATCGTGCCGGGTACCAGCAGCCCCAGGTAGGGGGCCTTGCGGCGGCTGGTGAGCGACAGGAAACGGGGGAGGTACCCGGCCCGGGAGAGGGCGAACAGCTGGCGCGAGCCCGCGTAGATGAGGGAGAAGAAGGACGCCACCAGACCGGCGAGGCCCGCATAGTTGACGACCCGGCTGAGCGCCGTGGCCTCACCGTCCGGCTGAAGGGCTTCCACCAGCGGGTTCCCGGCCTCCTGGACGGCGGCCGAGCCGCGCGCACCGGCAGCGGCGAAGAAGGTCACCACGGCCAGCACTACAAGGATGCCCATCGACCAGCGGATCGCCCTCGGCAGCGTACGGGCCGGCTCCCGCGTCTCCTCGGCGGCGAGCGGCACGCCCTCGACGCCCAGGAAGAACCACATGCCGAACGGGAACGCGGCCCAGATCCCGAGCAGCCCCATGGGCAGCCAGGAGTTCGCGCCGAAGGCGTCCGGGTCGACCGGGATGTCGTCCAGGGACGAGGCGTCGAAGTCCGCCAGCGCGCCCACGGCGAAGACGACCAGGGCGGCGACCGCGATCCCGGTGACGACGAAGCTGAAGCGCAGCGCCTCGCCGACGCCCCAGAGGTGGATGCCGAGGAAGACGACGAAGCAGACGAGGTACACCGGCCAGCCGGACTCCAGGCCGAACAGGCCCAGCGACTCGACGTAGTCGCCGATGAAGATGACGATGGCGGCGGGCGCGAGGACGTACTCGATGAGGATCGCCGTACCGGTCAGGAACCCGCCCCAGGGGCCGAGCGCCCGGCGCGCGAAGCCGTAGCCGCCGCCCGCCGTGGGCAGGATCGCGGACAGCTCGGCGAGGGCGAACACCATGCAGGCGTACATGGTGCCCATGAGGACCAGGGCGATGCCGAGGCCGCCGAAGCCGCCCTCGGCCAGGCCGAAGTTCCAGCCCGAGTAGTCGCCGGACACGACGTAGGCGACGCCGAGCCCGGTCAGCAGCACCCAGCCGGCGCTGCCCCGGCGGAGTGTCCTGCGCTGCAGATAGGGGTCCGAGGGCTCGGAGCTTTCCGAAGGCATGGCGCGGCTCCCCCACTCAATGGAATGGATGCATACCTTTGCGCTGCCGGTCAGGGGAAGGCAATACCCGTGCGTTAAGCATGCGTAAATCCATTCCCCTACGGAACCTGCCCGCCGCTCACCCCAGGAACCCCCGCAGCAGCGCCGCCGTCCCCCCGCAGTGCTCCCGCATCATCTCCCGGGCCCCGTCCGCGTCCCCGTCCAGCACCGCCCCGACGATCGCGGCGTGCTGCCGCTGCGAGTGCTCCAGGTTGCGCACCAGGAGGGGTATGCAGTCGAGCAGGTCGTTCACCTGTGCGCGGACGGCCGCGTACTGGGCGGTGAGCGTCGGCGATCCCGAGAGTTCGGCGAGCGTGAGGTGCAGCAGCGTGTCCGCGCGCCGGTACTCCGCCAGGGGCGCGTCGTGCGTGCTCCGCAGCGCGTCCCGCAGCCGGGCGGCGCGCTCGTCGTCCAGCCCGTGCGCCGCGCACAGCCCGGCCGCGCCCACCTCCAGCACCTCCCGGAACCGCAGGACGTCCTCCAGGTCCACCCCCTCCACCCGGCGGCGCAGTTCGTCCTCGCCGGGAGCCTGGGAGCGGGGCAGCACGAAAGTGCCCCCGTACCGCCCGCGCCGCGCCTCCAGCAGACCCTGGTCCTGCAGCACCTTGAGCACCTCGCGCAGCGTCACCCGGCTGATGCCGAGACGGTTCGCCAGGTCCCGCTCGGCGGGCAGCCGCTCGCCTCCGGGGACCAGGCCGAGCCGTACGACCTGGAGGATCTGCTCCAGCGCCTCCTCGAAGCCGTTGCCGGCCCGTACCGGCCGCAGCACCGGCGTCAGCCGGTCGTCCGTCTCCCGTGTGCCCGGCTGCGGCATCCCGCCGTGCCCCCTTCCCAAGCAATGGTTCCCGGCAATACCTTATGGCCCCTGGTCCTCGGCCGGCCGAAGGAGGCTCTCCCCGTGGCAGACCGCACACCCCCGCTCGGCGTCGAGGAACTGCACGCCCTCGTCGCGGGCGGTGAGATCGACACCGTCGTGCTGGCCTTCCCCGACATGCAGGGCCGCCTCCAGGGCAAGCGGTTCGCCGCCCGGTTCTTCCTCGACGAGGTGCTGGAGCACGGCACGGAGGGCTGCAACTACCTCCTCGCCGTCGACACCGAGATGAACACCGTCGACGGGTACGCGATGTCCTCCTGGGAGCGCGGTTACGGCGACTTCGCCATGCGCCCCGACCTCGGCACCCTGCGCCGCGTCCCCTGGAACGAGGGCACGGCCCTGGTCATCGCCGACCTCGCCTGGAACGACGGCTCCCCGGTCGTGGCCGCGCCCCGGCAGATACTGCGCCGCCAGCTCGACCGGCTCGCCGGGCACGGCTACACCGCCCGGGTCGGCACGGAGCTGGAGTTCATCGTCTTCAAGGACACCTACGAGCAGGCCTGGGACGCGGACTACCGCGGCCTGACCCCGGCCAACCAGTACAACATCGACTACTCGGTGCTGGGCACCGGCCGCATCGAGCCCCTGCTGCGCCGCATCCGCAACGAGATGGCGGGCGCCGGGCTGACGGTCGAGTCGGCGAAGGGCGAGTGCAACCCCGGACAGCACGAGATCGCGTTCAAGTACGACGAGGCCCTGGTCACCTGCGACCAGCACGCCGTCTACAAGACCGGCGCCAAGGAGATCGCCGCCCAGGAGGGCGTCTCGATCACCTTCATGGCCAAGTACAACGAGCGCGAGGGCAACTCCTGCCACATCCACCTCTCGCTGGCGGACACGGACGGGAACAGCGTCATGGCCGACGAGGGTTCCGGTCCCGGTCCCGGTCACGGCCACGCCATGTCCCCGGTCATGCGCCACTTCCTCGCCGGGCAGCTCGCCGCGCTCCGCGACTTCTCGCTCCTCTACGCGCCGGGCATCAACTCGTACAAGCGCTTCCAGCCGGGCTCCTTCGCGCCGACCGCCGTCGCCTGGGGGCACGACAACCGCACCTGCGCCCTGAGAGTGGTCGGCCACGGCCGCTCCCTGCGCTTCGAGAACCGGCTCCCCGGCGGCGACGTCAACCCGCACCTCGCCGTCGCCGGGCTGGTCGCGGCCGGGCTGTACGGCATCGAGCACGAGCTGGAACTGCCGGACCCCTGCCCCGGCAACGCGTACACGGGGGAGTACGAGCACGTGCCCACCACCCTGCGCGAGGCCGCCGGGCTGTGGGAGCACAGCCCCATCGCCCGCGCCGCCTTCGGGGACGAGGTGGTCGCGCACTACCGCAACATGGCGCGCGTCGAGCTGGAGGCCTTCGACGCCGCGGTGACCGACTGGGAGCTGCGCCGCTCCTTCGAACGCATGTGAGGTTCTGTACGTGTCGTACGAGCACGAGCTCCAGGTACTCAACCCCGCCACCGAGGAGGTCGTCGCCACCGTCGCGGCCGCGGGCCCCGAGGACGTCGGCGCGGCGGTCACGCGGGCCGCGCGGGCGCAGGCCCAGTGGGCCGCACTCGCGCCCGGCGACCGCGCCCGGCTGCTGCGCCGCTTCGCCGCAGCCGTGGACGACCACGTCGAGGAACTGGCCCGGCTGGAGGTCCGCGAGGCCGGCCACACCCTCGGCAACGCCCGCTGGGAGGCGGGCAACGTCCGCGATCTGCTCGATTACGCGGCCGGGGGAGTGGAGCGCCTGACCGGCCGCCAGATCCCGGTGCCGGGCGGCATCGACGTCACCTTCCTCGAACCCCTCGGGGTGGTCGGAGTCATCGCGCCCTGGAACTTCCCCATGCCCATCGCGGCCTGGGGCACCGCCCCCGCGCTCGCGGCTGGCAACGCGGTCCTCCTGAAGCCCGCCGAGACGACCCCGCTCACCGCCCTGCGCCTCGCCGAACTCGCCCTGGAGGCGGGCCTGCCCGAGCACCTCTTCCAGGTGCTGCCGGGGGAGGGGCCGGTGGCGGGGAACGCGCTCGTCGAGCACCCCGGCGTCGCGAAGATCGCCTTCACGGGGTCAACGGCTGTGGGCCAACAGGTGTGGGCGAGAAGCGGGGCCCACCTCAAGCGCGTCACCCTCGAACTCGGCGGCAAGAGCCCCAACATCGTCTTCGCCGACGCCGACCTCGAGGCCGCCGCCACCAGCGCCCCCCTGTCCTTCCTCGACAACGCCGGCCAGGACTGCTGCGCCCGCACCCGCATCCTCGTCCAGCGCACCGTGTACGACCGCTTCCTCACCCTCCTCGCACCCGCGATCGAGTCCGTCGTCGTCGGTGACCCGGCGGACGAGAGCACCCAGATGGGCCCGCTGATCTCCGCGGCCCAACGGGAGCGCGTACGGTCGTACGTCCCGCCGGACGCCGAGGGCATCCGCGGCAAGGCCCCCGAGGGCCCCGGCTTCTGGTTCCCGCCCACCGTCCTCACCGGAATCGAACCTCACGCGCGCGTGGCCGTCGAGGAGGTCTTCGGGCCGGTCGCCGTCGTGCTGCCGTTCGAGGACGAGGCCGAGGCGGTACGGCTCGCCGACGGCACCCCGTACGGCCTCTCCGGCTCGATCTGGACCCGGGACGTCGGCCGCGCGCTGCGCGTCTCCCGGGCCGTCCGCGCGGGCAACCTGTCCGTCAACTCCCACGCGAGCGTCCGCTACTGGACCCCCTTCGGCGGCTTCAAGCAGTCGGGCATCGGCCGCGAACTCGGCCCGGACGCGCTCACCGCCTTCACCGAGACCAAGAACGTCTTCATCAGCACGGAGGGCTCCGCACAGTGACCGAAGGCAAAGTGACCGGAGAGAACATCTGCCGCCGGCTCGTCGGCCGCACCGCCGTCGTCACCGGCGCCGGCAGCGGCATCGGCCTCGCCACCGTCCGCCGGCTCGCCTCCGAGGGCGCGCACGTGGTCTGCGGCGACGTGGACGAGGAGCGGGGCAAGGCGGCCGCGGAGGAGGTGGGCGGCCTGTTCGTGAAGGTGGACGTCACCGACCCCGACCAGGTCGAGGCGCTGTTCGAGGCGGCGTACGACACGTACGGCAGCGTCGACGTCGCCTTCAACAACGCGGGCATCTCACCGCCCGACGACGACTCCATCCTGACCACCGGCCTGGAGGCCTGGAAGCGGGTCCAGGAGGTCAACCTCACCTCCGTGTACCTGTGCTGCAAGGCCGCCCTGCCCTACATGCGGCGCCAGGGCAAGGGCTCGATCATCAACACGGCCTCCTTCGTGGCCCGCATGGGCGCGGCGACCTCGCAGATCTCGTACACGGCCTCCAAGGGCGGCGTCCTCGCCATGTCCCGAGAACTGGGTGTGCAGTTCGCCCGCGAGGGCATCCGCGTCAACGCGCTCTGCCCCGGGCCGGTGAACACCCCCCTCCTCCGGGAGCTCTTCGCCAAGGACCCCGAACGGGCCGCGCGCAGGCTGGTGCACATCCCGCTCGGCCGGTTCGCGGAGGCGGAGGAGATCGCCGCGGCGGTCGCGTTCCTCGCCAGCGACGACTCCTCCTTCGTGAACGCGACCGACTTCCTGGTGGACGGCGGGATCTCGGGCGCGTACGTCACGCCCCTGTAGAGCCGCCTGTGGACCTGTGGAAATGCCCTAGAGGAAGGTGCGCCCCTCACCGCGGTACGTCGGCACGGTCGCCGTCACCTCGTCGCCCGACACCAGGTGCAGCGCGTCGAACCGCTCGCACAGCTCCCCGGCCTTCGCGTGCCGGAACCACACCTTGTCGCCGATGAGCAGGTCGTCCGCGGGCGCCCCGAGCAAGGGTGTCTGCACCTCGCCGGCGCCCTCCTGGGCGTCGTACCGGAGCCCTTCCGGCAGATACGGCACCGGCAGCCGGTCGCGGCCCGCGGCGCCCGAGGCCGGGTAGCCACCGCCGAGCACGGTGACGACCCCGACGCCCGGCCGGCGCACGACGGGCTGTGCGAAGAGCGCCGCCGGGCGGCCGGTGAACGACGTGTAGTTGTCGAACAGCCGCGGCACGTACAGGCCCGACCCGGCGGCGATCTCGGTGACGGCGTCCTCCGCGGCGGTGTGCTGCACACTGCCCGTGCCGCCGCCGTTGACGAACTCCAGGTCCGGCGCCACGGCCCGGACCGCACGCACCACTTCGGCGCGCCGCTGCGCCAGTTCCCTCTTCGCGGCGGCCTGCATCAGCCGGACCGCCCGCGAGCGCAGGGGCCGCCCGGCGACCGCGTCACCGACCCCGGCTATGTGCCCCTCGTACGCCATGATCCCGACCAGCCGGAACCCCGGCCTCCGGGTGATCGTCCGGGCCAGCTCGGCGACCTCGGCGGGGGAGTGCAGCGGGGAGCGCCGGGCGCCCACGCGCACGCGCCCGCCGAGCAGCCTGAGGGAGGTGTCCAACTCCAGGCAGACCCGGACGACTTCGCGGCCGCCCTGCCGCGCCTCGTCGATCAGCCGCAACTGGGCGGGGTCGTCGACCATGACGGTGACGGCGGCGGCGAGCTTGGGATCGCCCGCCAGTTCGGCGTAGCCCGCGCGGTCCGCCGACGGATACGCGAGCAGCACGTCGCCGAAGCCGGACCGGGCGAGCCAGAGGGACTCGGCGAGGGTGAAGGACATGACGCCCGCGAAACCCTCGCGCGCGAGGACCCGTTCGAGGAGTGCCCGGCAGCGGACGGACTTGCTGGCCACACGGATCGGCTTGCCGCCGGCCCTGCGGTGGAGGTCGTCGGCGTTCGCGTCGAACGCGTCCAGATCCACGATCGCGCAGGGCGCGTCGAGATGAGCGGTGGCCCGGTCGTAACGGGCCCGGTCAGCGGCACGGCCAGTCATGAACGAAGCCTGCCAGACCGGATTACCGCAGGGTAGGGGGACGTTCCGGGCAGATGCCCCGGGCAAGCGGACTGGTTCCCTCTGGGCCCGCGTCAACCCGTAGAGTGACGCGAGCGCGGGGGACGACCCCTGGCCGGGATGGCGACGCGCCGCCACGGGTACGGATGCCCGGGCGGACCCCCCGGACGGGCCGGCCCCCGGGTGAGGGCCGCTCTCCATGGGCGGCCGGACGCCTCGACGGACTCCGGGGCGACCCGGGTACGAGAAAACGGGGGGTGCAGGAACATGGAAGCGCGCCGTGCCTCCATCCCTCCGCGCCCGACGACTCCGCCGCGCCCTTCGACGCCCCCGCACACGGCCGACCCGGCGGACGACGTCACCGTGGGCCCCGCCGCACCGGAGGACCGCACCGCGAGGACCGCTCCGGCGGGCAGCGCGGTGACAGGGGGCGCGACTCCGCACGGTACGCCGGCGAACAGCCCGTCGCCCGGCGGGACACCGCCCCCGCCGGCCGCGCGGCCAGCGGACGGCGCGCCCGTACCTCCGCGCCCCGCCCACCGGCCGCCGCAGCCGGGCCACCCCGGCCCCGGCCGGACCTCCGCTCAGGACACCGCCCCCGTCACGCCGCCCCCGCCCGCGGCGACCGCACGCTTCCCGGACGGGCCGCCGCCCGCCACGGACGACGCACACCGCTCGGCCGCCGGGACCGCCGGCCCCGCCCCCGCTCCGGGCCGAGGACACGGGAGCGAGCCGGTACCCCGGCCGGTCCCCCTCCCGGCCGGCGAGCCGACGGTTCGGCCGGGTTCCTTCCCGGCCGACGAGCCGACGGCACGGCTGACCCCCCTCTCCGCCGACCGGCCGGCCGGCGACGGCTGGGCGCCCCCCGCGGCCCCGGCCCCCTCCCGGCGTACCGCCGAAGCGCTCGGCCGGGTACTCGGCCCGCGGCCCGGAGGACGCCCCTACGTCACGCTCGCGCAGCCCGACATCCACCACAGGGAGACCCGCCGCGACGGCGCCGGACGGCGGCCCGGCCGGGCGCGCGTCGTGACGGCCACCGCCTGCGTCGTCCTCGGTCTCGGGCTCATCGGCGGGGCGGCGGCCGGAAGCTGGCTGGCCGGGGACGCGGACGCGGCCGGGGACCGCGGCGGCTTCGCCGCGGCCGGGGAGCTGTGGCACAGCGCGCCCGTCGACGAGCTGTTCCCGCCGACCGTCGAGGGCGAGGGCGCGGGCCCCGGGGGCGCCGACCGGACCTGGACGCGGATCGCCGTGGCGCCCGACAGCGGCTGCGCCGACGCCTTCGACCCGCTGCTGCGCAAGGCCCTCGGCCCCGTCGGCTGCGCCCGTCTCCTGCGTGCCACCTACACCGACTCCACCCACAGCTACGTCACCACCGTCGGCCTGCTCTTCACGAAGGCCGACTCCGCCGCCATGACCGCGCTGAAGACACAGTTCCGCACAGAGGGCCTCGACCGGCGGACCGACCTGATGCCCCGCCCGTACGCCGCCCGGAACACCGTCGCGGCCGGCTTCGGCGACGACCAGCGTGCCTCCTGGGCCCTGTCCGTCCTCACCGACGCACCGGTCGTCGTGTACGCCGTCTCCGGGTTCGCCGACGGCCGCACCGTCACCGAGCCGCAGCCCGCCGAGGAGGCCATGAAGCCCGACGCCACCACCGCCCCCGCCCAGTCCGGCCTCGGCCACGAGGCGCGGGGCCTCGCCGACCGCGTGGAACGCGGACTGCGCAGGACCGTGTCGGCCGACGGGCAGTCCTCGTGAGCGCGGCACCGCGCCGGGGAGCCGCCCTGCTGAGCGTCCTCCTCGCCGCCACCCTCGCCCTCCTCCCGGCCACCGCCGCCCACGCCGACGGCATCCGCGGCAAGCAGTGGGCCCTGGCGGCCATGCACACCGAGGAGGCCTGGCGGACCACGAAGGGCGCGGGCATCACGGTGGCCGTCCTCGACACGGGCGTGGACGACGAGCACCCCGACCTCAAGGGCAACGTGCTGCGGGGCAAGGACCTGGTCGGCTTCGGGGCGGGCCGGGGCGACAGCGCCTGGGCCAACCACGGCACCGCCATGGCCGGCATCATCGCCGGGCACGGACACGGCGCCGGCAACGCGGACGGCGTCCTCGGTATCGCCCCGGAGGCCAGGATCCTGCCCGTCCGGGTCATCCTGGAGGACAAGGACCCCGCGCGCGGCGAGGCCCGCAAGACCCGCGGCAACGCCCTCGCCGAGGGCATACGCTGGGCCGCCGACCAGGGCGCCGACATCATCAACCTCTCCCTCGGCGACGACTCCGAGTCCGCCCACCCCGAACCCGCCGAGGACGCCGCCGTCCGGTACGCCCTGGAGAAGGGCTCCGTCGTCGTCGCCTCCGCCGGCAACGGCGGCGAGAAGGGCGACCACATCTCGTACCCGGCCGCCTACCCCGGTGTGATCGCCGCGACCGCCGTCGACCAGTACGGCACCCGCGCCTCCTTCTCCACCCGCCGCTGGTACGCCACCGTCAGCGCGCCCGGCGTCGACGTGGTCATAGCCGACCCCGACGGCGAGTACTACGAGGGCTGGGGCACGAGCGCCGCCGCGGCGTTCGTCTCCGGCGCGGTCGCCCTCGTCCGCGCGGCCCACCCCGGCCTGACCCCCGCGCAGATCAAGCGGCTCCTGGAGGACACCGCCCGCGACGTCCCCGCCGGCGGCCGCGACGACTCCCACGGCTTCGGCTTCGTCGACCCGGCCGCCGCGATCGAGAAGGGCGCCGGCGTCAAGCCCGAGAGACGGACCGCGGCGGCGTACGGCCACAAGTACTTCGGCCCGGGCCCGGACCCGGCCGGGAGCGGCGGCGACGCGTTCGACTGGGCGGCCCCGGTCGCGGGCGGCCTCGGCGTCCTGCTGCTCGGCACGGCGGTGGTGGTGTGGCGGGGCCGCGACCGGCGGTACGCCGACGCCCCCCGGCCCGGCGCCCACTAGACCGGCTACTCCCCGGCGCCGTCGCCCGTGACCACGGGCACCGCCGCCCGCGCCGCCGCCTCGACCAGCGCGATGCCCTTCGCCTTCGTGGTGCTGCCCCGCGACAGCACCGCGACCAGACAGTCGTCCCCGTCCACGGTGACCCGGCCGATGCTGTTGACCACCCACAGCCCGGTCGTACTGCGCGGCAGCCACCCGTTCTTCAGGGCGAACCCCGCCCCGGCGGTGCCGGCGGCCGACACTCCCCAGTCCTGGTCCTCGACGACACGGCCCATCAGTCCCTGGAGATACGCGCGCGAGGCCTCACCGAGCTCCGACTCCGCGGCGTCCCCGAATATCTGCCGGAGCAGGACCAGCTGATCGGCCGCCGTCGTCTGGGTCAGCCCCCAGAGCATGCCCTGCCCGCCCTCGGTGCCGGTCAGCCCGAAGCGCTCGTTCGCGGCGTCCAGTCCGGCCGCCTGGCCGATGGTCCGCCACAGCGCGCTCGCGGACGCGTTGTCGCTCTCCTCGATCATCGCGGCGGCGTACTCCCTCTCCTGCGCGGTGAGCGTCCGCCCCGCGTCCTCGGCCTGCAGCAGCAGCGCCGCCAGGATGTCGGCCTTCACGATGCTCGCCGTGTCGAACGGCGCCGTCCCGTACGCCGCGCTCCGCCCGGACGCCGGATCCAGCACGGCCACGGACATCTCGGCGCCCTCCTCCACCGCCACGCCCTTCAACGCGATCGCGAGCAGCTCGTCCCGGTCCACTTCGGGCGCCGCCACAGGTTCCACCGAAGCCTCCTCCACCGCCGATGCCGCCGACGACGATACGGTGCCGTCCCCGCCGTGCGCCTGCCCCTTGACGTACCAGGTCCCGGCGGCCGTGCCGCCCAGCACGACGGCGGCGGCCAGCACGGAGCACAGGAGGCGGCGTCGCCGGACGGGACGGGCGCGGCGGCGGGCACGGCGAGAAGACATGGGGCCGATGCTGGGGGCCCGCCCTGTGCGGTTGATGGGACGTACGTGAGACGCGGGTCAGCGGACGCTGAGAATCACGTGAGCGCGGCGCACGGCGCGTTCCCGGGCCGGGCGAAGCGCGGGAGGCATGCCCCGATAGGGTCGGTGACCGTGGCGAACAAGAACATTCCCGACCCCGGTTTCGCGAACGACGACGGATCCGCCGATCCCCGGCTGAGCGCGGCGCTCGCGGCCTGGGCCGAGGACCGCACGGCTGTGCGGCCCGTCCTGGAGGCCCTCGAGGGCGCCCGGCTGCTCGTCCCCGTCGTCGCCGTGCTGGGCGAGGTCGAGGAGGACGAGAACGGGCTGCGCCGCGAGAAGACCAGCGACATGGCCGTACCGACCCTGAAGGCCGGCAGCCGCACCGCCCTGCCCGCGTTCACGTCCACCGACGCGCTGGCGCTCTGGGACCCCGCGGCCCGCCCCGTCGCCGTACCCCTGCACCAGGCGCTCCAGGCGGCCGCGCACGAGAAGGCCGACACGGTCGTGCTGGACCTGGCCGGGCCGGTGCCCTTCGAACTGACGGGACCGGCGCTGCTCGCGCTCGCCGAGGGGCGGACCACGACGGATCCGCTCGCCGACCCCGCCGTGGTCGAGGCGGTGCGCGCCGCCGTCGCCGCCGAGCCCGCCGTGCTCCGCGCCCACCTCGGCCCCGGCCGGGCGGACGGCACGCTCGCCCTCGTCCTGGACCCGTCCGCCGCCCAGGCCGAGTCGGCCCGCGCGGTCGCCGAGCGGCTCGCGGCCGACGAGACACTGCGGGCCCGCCTGGTGCGCGGCCTCGACCTGGCACTCCTGCCGGCCGGGACGACGCCACCGGGCGAGCCCTTGTACGTACGTCAGTGATCCTGAAGGGACCTCGGGCGGACTAGCCGAACACCGGCCCCGTGTACTTCTCACCGGGGCCCTGGCCCGGCTCGTCCGGAACGATCGACGCCTCGCGGAACGCCAGCTGCAGCGACTTCAGGCCGTCGCGCAGCGGCGCCGCGTGGAAGGAGCTGATCTCGGTCGCGCTCGCGTCGAGCAGGCCGGCGAGGGCGTGCACCAGCTTGCGGGCCTCGTCCAGGTCCTTGTACTTGTCGCCCTCCTCGGTCAGACCGAGCTTCACGGCGGCGGCGCTCATCAGATTGACGGCGACCGTCACGAGCACCTCGACCGCCGGGACCTCCGCGATGTCGCGGGTCATGTCGTCGAAGTCGGGGGCCCCGGAGGCGTCCGAGGGGGTTCCGGCGGAGTCCTTACGGGTCTCAGCGGGGTCCGAGGGGGAGGTGTCACTCATGCCTCACACGATAGGCCCCGCGCGGGGCGCGCCCGTGCCCGGGAGGCGCCCGCACGCCGGTTCGCACCCGCCCCGGTGAGCTGCTAACCTTGGGTGACGACCGGCCGGACACACCTGGTGCCCGGCCCGCAAGTGGAGGCTCCGAACTCCCACCTGACCGCCCTCCGGGACGGCAGGTCACCGGTCAGGCGCCCCACCGTTCCGTACGGACGGTGGAGTCGCCCGATGCGCGCCCCGCGGCCGACCGCGGCGGTGCTCCGGCAGTCTTGGAGCCCCGCCTGTGTCCCGTCCGGGGCATTTTTCATGCGCCGCGATGGTTGGTCCCTATGTCAGCCAGACATACGCGGCGGTCCGCCAGACCGCCGTGGGGTGCTACCGAGGAGGATCCATCAGCGCCGAGCCCCGCATCAACGACCGGATTCGCGTTCCCGAGGTGCGACTTGTCGGTCCCAGCGGCGAGCAGGTCGGGATTGTCCCGCTTGCCAAGGCCCTGGAGCTTGCGCAGGAGTACGACCTCGACCTGGTCGAGGTCGCGGCGAACGCCCGTCCGCCCGTGTGCAAGCTCATGGACTACGGGAAGTTCAAGTACGAGTCGGCCATGAAGGCCCGTGAAGCGCGCAAGAACCAGGCGCACACGGTCATCAAGGAGATGAAGCTCCGGCCGAAGATCGACCCGCACGACTATGACACCAAGAAGGGTCACGTCGTCCGGTTCCTCAAGCAGGGCGACAAGGTCAAGATCACGATCATGTTCCGTGGTCGCGAGCAGTCCCGGCCCGAGCTGGGCTACCGACTGCTGCAGCGTCTCGCGGAGGACGTCCAGGACCTCGGTTTCGTCGAGTCGAACCCGAAGCAGGACGGCCGGAACATGATCATGGTTCTCGGTCCGCACAAGAAGAAGACCGAGGCGATGGCCGAGGCCCGCCAGGCGCAGGAGGCCCGCAAGGCGGAGGCGAAGGCCAACCCCGGCCGCTCGCAGAACCCCGCCGACGAGGCGCCCGCCGAGGCTCCGGCCGAGGCGTCCGCCGAGGCCTGACCCGGGACGCGAGTCCCAGGAGTCCCCGGACGCGCGTTTCGGGGGTGTCAACCGATAGACAGGACGTTCCGACGTGCCCGGTTTCACGACCGGGCACCGGAGCGCCACGACGAGGAGAGAACGGCGCTATGCCGAAGAACAAGTCGCACAGCGGTGCCAGCAAGCGCTTCAAGATCACCGGCTCCGGCAAGGTGCTCCGTGAGCGCTCCGGCAAGCGCCACCTGCTCGAGCACAAGTCGTCCCGTGTGACGCGTCGCCTCACCGGCAACGCCGAGATGGCCCCGGGCGACGCCAAGAAGATCAAGAAGCTTCTCGGCAAGTGACGTCCGGCGCCTCGTGCGCCGTACGTCAGGACCGGGACCCATTCGTTTCCGGGCCGCGTGACGACCACCGCGGCCCCGCTACAAGGAGTTAACAAGTGGCACGCGTCAAGCGGGCAGTCAACGCCCACAAGAAGCGCCGGGCGATTCTCGAGCAGGCCTCCGGCTACCGCGGTCAGCGCTCGCGCCTGTACCGCAAGGCCAAGGAGCAGGTCACCCACTCGCTGGTCTACAACTACAACGACCGCAAGAAGCGCAAGGGCGACTTCCGTCAGCTGTGGATCCAGCGCATCAACGCCGCTGCCCGCGCCAACGGCATGACCTACAACCGCTTCATCCAGGGTCTGAAGGCCGCGAACGTCGAGGTCGACCGCAAGATCCTGGCCGAGCTGGCCGTCAACGACGCGGGCGCGTTCGCCGCGCTCGTCGAGGTGGCGCAGAAGGCGCTGCCGAGCGACGTCAACGCGCCGAAGGCCGCGTGACGCTGCGCTCGCTCTAGAGCCGACGAACACGGACCCGCAGGCCGCACCGGCCTGCGGGTCCTGTTTGTGTCCGCGATGTCTGTCGTGCCTGCCGTGTCTGTCGTGACCGCCGTGTCCGTGAACCGCTGAACCCCAAGGTGAACCGCATGCCCCCCGCCACCCCCGAGCTGATCTCCCCCCGCTCTCCCCGTGTCCTGGCCGCGCGGCGGCTGGCCAAGCGGAACTTCCGGGGCAAGGAGCGGCTGTTCCTGGCCGAGGGACCGCAGGCCGTCCGTGAGGCGGCGGCGCACCGGGTGGACGGCGCGGCCGGCCTCGTCGAACTGTTCGCCACCGTGGAGGCCGCGGAGCGGTACGCCGACATCGTCGGTGAGGCCCGTGCCGCCGGAGCCCGGGTGCACCTCGCGGCCGAGGAAGTGATCGCGGACATCTCCACCACCGTGACCCCGCAGGGGCTGGTTGGCGTCTGCCGGTTCCTGGACACGCCCTTCGAGGAGATCCTCGCGGCACGGCCCAAGCTGGTCGCCGTCCTCGCCCACGTACGGGACCCCGGCAACGCCGGCACCGTGCTGCGCTGCGCCGACGCCGCCGGGGCAGAGGCCGTGATCCTCACCGACGCCTCCGTCGACCTCTACAACCCCAAGGCCGTACGGGCCTCCGTGGGCTCCCTCTTCCATCTGCCCGTCGCCGTCGGGGTGCCCGTCGAGCAGGCCGTGGCGGGGCTGCGGGACGCCGGTGTACGGGTCCTCGCCGCCGACGGTGCGGGGGTGCACGACCTCGACGAGGAACTGGACAAGGGCACCATGGGCGGGCCGACCGCCTGGGTGTTCGGCAACGAGGCGTGGGGGCTGCCCGAGGAGACCCGGGCGCTGGCCGACGCCGTCGTGCGCGTGCCGCTGCACGGGAAGGCGGAGAGCCTGAACCTCGCGACCGCCGCCGCCGTATGTCTCTACGCGTCGGCCCGTGCGCAGCGCGGTTCCGGAGGGTGCCGTTCCGTCGCCGGTGGCTAGTAGGGTGACGGGCCCGGGGAATCTCCCCAGGCTCTCGGCCTCGTACGGGCGGGCGAGCAGGGAGGTGCCCCGGAGGCCGGAGGAGAGGTGGGGACACGGGCATGAGCGTCGGCACCAGCAGAGCACCGGGTGCGCAGGACGTGCACGCCGGGACCACGGCCCGGCACGGTGACCTCGCCGGCCACGGCATCGTCCCCGACGACCTCCCGGACGGTCTCGTCGTCGCCGACGAGCACGGCCGCGTCGTCTGCTTCAACGCCGCCGCCGAACGCATCACCGCCGTCCCCGCCGCCGACGCCCTCGGGCGGCGGCTGGAGCAGGCACTGCCGCTGGAGGACCTGGAGGGCCGCCGCTGGTGGCAGCTCACCGATCCGTACGGCGGCCTCGCCATCCGCGTCGGACAGCCCGAGCGGAACCTGCTGCTGCCCGGCGGGCGCGAGGTGCTCGTCTCGGCGCGCTATGTGCGCGCCCGGCCGACCGGCCCCGTCCGCCGGGTCGTCGTCTCCCTCCGCGACACCGAGGCCCGCCGCCGCACCGAGCGCAGCCACGCCGAGCTGATCGCCACGGTCGCCCACGAGCTGCGCTCGCCGCTCACCTCCGTCAAGGGCTTCACCGCCACCCTGCTCGCCAAGTGGGAGCGGTTCACGGACGACCAGAAGAAGCTGATGCTGGAGACCGTCGACGCCGACGCCAACCGCGTCACCCGGCTCATCGCCGAGCTGCTCGACATCTCCCGCATCGACTCGGGACGGCTGGAGGTGCGCCGCCAGCCCGTCGACATCGGCGCCGCCGTCGGCCGCCACATCCAGGCGTACGTCGCCGCCGGCCAGCCCGCCGACCGGTTCCTGCTCCGGGTCGAGCAGCCCCTGCCCGCCCTGTGGGCCGACCCGGACAAGGTGGACCAGGTGCTCAGCAACCTGCTGGAAAATGCCGTGCGCCACGGCGAGGGAACTGTCACGATCGACATCACGCCCACGGCGTCCCCGCGCGAAGGCGAGTACGTCGGAAACACAGCTACGTCGGTCACGGTGAGCGACGAGGGGCCCGGCATCCCGGAGGAGTCCATGAACCGCGTCTTCACCCGCTTCTGGCGGGGCAGCAAGCGCGGCGGCACGGGCCTCGGGCTGTACATCGTCAAGGGCATCGTCGAGGCCCACGGCGGCACCATCACGGTCGGCCGCGCCCCGAGCGGCGGCGCCGAGTTCCGATTTACCCTGCCCGTGAGCGCCCCGGCGTATCTGTGACGCCGGCGGGGCCACGGGCTTCTCCGCTCCCCATGTGAGCACCCCCACACGAGTGCCCCCCGCACGTCCGCCCCGGCCCGGCGCCCGAGCCGTCCGGTCCCGCGGGCGGGGGCGCCCGTCCGGGGAGCCGCTCCCACCCCGTTAGACTCGGCCTTTGGCACCTTTGCGTCCAGCAGTCGAAGACGGTCGTCAGCGCGAGGCCGCGCCCACGAGTCGCGACGGGACCTTCAGCCAGCCAACCGGAAGCACGGGAAGAGATGTCGGCACCCAATAAGTCGTACGACCCTGTCGAGGTCGAGGCGTTGAAACCGGAAGAGATCGAGCGCATGCGGGACGAGGCGCTCGCCGCCTTCGCCGCCGCGGACTCCCTCGACGCGCTCCAGGAGGCGAAGGTCGCCCACACCGGCGGTACCTCGCCGCTGGCGCTGGCCAACCGCGAGATCGGCGCGCTGCCCCCGCAGGCCAAGGCCGAGGCCGGCAAGCGGGTCGGCATGGCCCGTGGCGCGGTGAACAAGGCCCTCGCCGCGCGCCAGGCCGAGCTCGAGGCGGAGCGCGACGCGCGCGTACTGGTCGAGGAGGCCGTGGACGTCACGCTGCCGTACGACCGCGTGCCCGCGGGCGCCCGGCACCCGCTGACCACCATGATGGAGCGGGTCGCGGACGTCTTCGTGTCCATGGGCTACGAGATCGCCGAGGGCCCCGAGGCCGAGGCGGAGTGGTTCAACTTCGACGCCCTGAACTTCCTCCCGGACCACCCGGCCCGGCAGATGCAGGACACCTTCTTCGTCAAGGGCGCCGAGGGCACCGACGGTGACGAGTCCGGTGTCGTGCTGCGTACGCACACCTCCCCGGTGCAGGCCCGTGCCCTGCTCGACCGCGAGCCGCCCGTGTACGTGGTGTGCCCGGGCCGCGTCTACCGCACCGACGAGCTCGACGCCACGCACACGCCGGTCTTCCACCAGATCGAACTGCTCGCCGTCGACGAGGGCCTGACCATGGCCGACCTCAAGGGCACGCTGGACCACATGGTCCAGTCGTTGTTCGGCACGGACATGAAGACCCGGCTGCGGCCGAACTTCTTCCCGTTCACCGAGCCGTCCGCCGAGATGGACATGCTCTGCTACGTCTGCAAGGGCGCGTCCGTCGGCAACCCCGACCGGCCCTGCCGCACCTGCTCCAGCGAGGGCTGGATCGAGCTCGGCGGCTGCGGCATGGTCAACCCGCGGGTGCTCGTCGCCTGCGGCGTCGACCCCGAGAAGTACAGCGGCTTCGCCTTCGGGTTCGGCATCGAGCGGATGCTGATGTTCCGCCACAACGTCGAGGACATGCGAGACATGGTCGAGGGTGACGTCCGGTTCACCCGGCCGTTCGGGATGGAGATCTGATGCGGGTCCCGCTTTCTTGGCTGCGGGAGTACGTCGACCTGCCGGCCACCGAGACCGGCCGTGACGTGCAGGCCAAGCTCATTTCGGCGGGCCTCGAGGTCGAGACCGTCGAGCAGCTCGGCGACGGCCTCAAGGGCCCCCTGGTCGTCGGCCAGGTGCTGACCATCGAGGAGCTGGAGGGCTTCAAGAAGCCGATCCGCTTCTGCACCGTCGACGTCGGCACCGCCAACGGCACCGGTGAGCCCCAGGAGATCGTCTGCGGCGCCCGCAACTTCGCCGTCGGCGACAAGGTCGTCGTGGTCCTCCCGGGCGCCGTGCTCCCCGGTGACTTCGCGATCGCCGCGCGCAAGACGTACGGCAAGACCTCGCACGGCATGATCTGCTCCAGCGACGAGCTGGGCATGGGCGACGACGGCACCAAGGGCATCATCGTCCTGCCGCCCGAGACCGAGGTCGGCCGCGACGCCATCGAGCTGCTGGAGCTGGTCGACGAGGTCCTCGACATCGCCGTCACCCCGGACCGGGGCTACGCCCTGTCGATGCGCGGTGTCGCCCGCGAGACCGCCACCGCCTACGGTCTGCCGCTGCGCGACCCGGCGCTGCTCGACGTCCCGGGCCCGAACGCCTTCGGCTACCCGGTGCAGATCTCGGACCCGATCGGCTGCGACCGCTTCACCGCCCGTACGGTCAGCGGCCTGGAGCCGGAGGCCCGCTCCCCGATCTGGCTGCAGCGCCGGCTCCAGAAGGTCGGCATGCGCCCGATCTCGCTCGCCGTCGACGTCACCAACTACGTGATGATGGAGCTCGGCCAGCCGCTGCACGCGTACGACCGCAGCCTGGTGCAGGGCCCCATCGGGGTCCGCCGTGCCGAGCAGGGCGAGAAGCTCACCACCCTCGACGGCGTCACGCGCACGCTGGACGCCGAGGACCTGGTGATCACCGACGAGCGCGGCCCCATCGGCCTCGCGGGCGTGATGGGCGGCGCCAACACCGAGATCGCCGACGACACGGCCGCTCCCACCATCGATGTGGTGATCGAGGCCGCGCACTTCGACGCGGTCTCCATCGCGCGTACGGCCCGCCGCCACAAGCTGTCCTCGGAGGCGTCCCGCCGCTTCGAGCGCGGTGTCGACCCGCAGGCCGCGGCCGCCGCCGCGCAGCGCACCGTCGACCTGCTGGTGCTGCTCGCGGGCGGCACCGCCGACGCCGGTGTCACCGAGGTCATCGCGCCCTCCGCGCCGCACACCATCACGATCCCCGCGGACCACCCGGACAAGGTCGCGGGTGTCGCGTACGGCCGCGAGACCGTCGTCCGCCGGCTCCAGGAGATCGGCTGCGACGTGTACGGGCAGGACGAGCTGATCGTCACCGTGCCGTCCTGGCGGCCCGACCTGACCGACCCGAACGACCTGGCGGAGGAGGTCATCCGCCTGGAGGGCTACGAGAACCTGCCCTCCACGCTGCCCAAGCCCCCCGCCGGCCGCGGCCTGACCCGCCGGCAGCGGCTGCACCGCCGGGTCGGCCGCGCCCTCGCCGGCGCCGGGTACGTCGAGGCCCTGAACTACCCGTTCATCGGCGAGCAGGTCTTCGACCAGCTCGGACTGGAGGCCGACGACCCGGCCCGCCGCGTCGTGAAGCTGGTCAACCCGCTCAGCGACGAGGAGCCCGCGCTCCGTACGACGCTGCTGCCGGGCCTGCTCGGCGCGCTGCGGCGCAACGACGGCCGGGGCAGCCACGATCTGGCGCTGTTCGAGACGGGTCTGGTCTTCCACCCTGCGGGCGAGGAGCAGCGCGTCGCACGCCGGCTCCCGGTCGACCGGCGCCCCACCGACGAGGAGATCGCGGAGCTGACCGCCGCGCTGCCCGAGCAGCCGCGTCATGTGGCCGTCGTCCTCGCGGGCGCCCGTGAGCAGTCCGGCTGGTGGGGCAAGGGCCGCCCGGCCGACTGGGCCGACGCGGTCGAGGCCGCCCGGACCGTGGCCCGTGAGGCGGGTGCCGAGCTGATCGTCCGGAACGGTCAGTACGGGCCGTGGCACCCCGGCCGGTGCGCCGAGCTGGTGGTCGTCGTCGACGGCGCCGAGCGGGTCGTGGGCCACGCCGGCGAGCTGCACCCGCGCGTCCTCAAGACCCTGGGCCTGCCCGCGCGCACCAGCGCGATGGAGCTGGACCTGGACGCGCTGGAGCAGGCGGGCGAGGAGATCTCGCCGGCTCCGCGCATCTCCGCCTACCCGGTCGCCACCCAGGACGTCGCCCTGGTCGTCGACGCGTCGGTGCCGCAGACGGACGTCGAGGCCGCGCTGCGCGAGGGCGCCGGAGAGCTGCTGGAGTCCATCCGGCTGTTCGACGTCTACGAGAGCGCGGAGCAGCTCGGCGAGGGCCGGAAGTCCCTCGCGTACGCGCTGCGCTTCCGTGCCGCCGACCGCACGCTGACCGTCGACGAGGCCTCCGCGGCCCGCGACGCGGCCGTCGCGCTGGCGGGCGAGCGGACGGGCGCCGTGCTGCGGGGCTAGCTCCGCCGGTTCACCTGGCACTACGCGGGGGACTGCGGGCCGGTTACGGCAGCTGAGGCTGTCCGTGGCTGGTCGCGCAGTTCCCCGCGCCCCTTTCGGGGCGAGACGTCTCGCCTCTGGTTCCTCACCAGTCACCTCACTCATTCGGGTGACAAGTCAGGGCGATTCGGTCTCTTCGGGGCATGTGGTCGGCACAATCAGACCGGCCTCTCAAGGCCGTCTGCGCGCTGTCAGGGCTTACATGGGGGGCCATCGGCATGATCCGTCTCAAGGCTGGAGCTCCGCGCAGGGCGAGGCCCCGGACGTACCGCTCGCCCTGTGCCGCCCACCGGCGTCCGGTCCGCGTGGCGCTCGCCCTGGGGCTGCCCACGGCGTGGGGCACCACGGCACTCACGTACAAACTCGTCTGTCCGCTGGCGCAGCAGGACGGATGGGGAGCGCGGATCGTCACCGGCGCCGTGTTCTTCGCCGTCGGCACCGGTCTGATGCTGCACGTGAGGTGGGCGCTGCTCAGGGAGCTGCGGCAGGCGCGTGCGGCGGCCGGGGCCGTGCACAGGGCGCTGCTGCGGCCGCTGCCCGCCCGGATCGACGGGCTGGCCACCGCCGCCGTCCAGCTGTCCGCCGACCGCGGCGCCGGGGTCGGCGGGGACCTCTACGAGGTGATCGCCACCGACCAGGGCGTGCGGGTGGTGGTGGGTGATGTGCGCGGCCACGGGATCGCCGCCGTGGGGACCGTCGCCGCCGTGCTCGGCTGCTTCCGCGAGGCCGTCCACGACGAGGACGAGCTCGCCCGGGTGCTCCGGCGGCTCGACCGGGCCCTCGACCGTCATCTGCGCGAGCGGGCCAGGGCCGAGTTCTCCGCCGTGGGTCCGCACGCGCCGGACGCGGTGGATCCCGACAGCACGGTCGCCGAGGAGTTCGTGACCGTGCTGCTGCTGGAGATCCGGCGCGACGGCGAGGTACTCGCGCTGAACTGCGGCCATCCCTGGCCCTATCTGCTCGCGGCGGACGGCGCCGTGCGCACCTTCGGCGGCGGCGACCCCCTGCCCCCGCTCGGGCCGTTCCCGCTGCCCGCCGAGCTCCCGGCCACCGACTGCGGTCCGCTGCTGCCCGGCGAGGCGCTGTTCCTGCACACCGACGGCGCCGAGGACGCCCGGGACGCGCACGGCCGGTTCTTCTCCCTGCCCGCCGTGCTCGCCGAGGCCGTGCGCACCCGGCCCCTCACCCCCTGCTCCGTACTGCGGGCCGTGCTCACCCAGCTGCTGCGGCACACCGGCGGGCGGCCCGCCGACGACGTCACCCTGATGGTGGTCGGCAACGACGGGCACCGAGGCCGGCAGTCCGGCCCGGCCGTGGCCCATCGCGTCACCTGACCCGGCCGGCACGGCGGCGCCGTCCACCCCGCCGCGGAGTTGCCGGGCAGGCGGCCGGGCGGACGGCGCTCGACCGGGCCGCCGCACTTGTACGAGGGGGAGCCGGCGGCCCGGCCGGCCTCTTGCGGGGAATTTCAGTCAACCGGGCCGAAAACCCGCGCGACAGTGCGCGCACCACCCGGATTCGGGCACTCCGTTCACACCCCGTGTGAACAGGACGGCGGTAATGACCGGAAAAGCATTAATCTGGTCGCACCGAGTAACGGGAGGGCCCCATGCTGCCCAACACTCTGCTCGACGCCATCCTCGACGAAGCAGGGATCTCCCACGCGGGCCTCGCGGCCCATGTCAACCATGCGGGACGCGCCCGCGGTCTGTCGCTCAGATACGAGCACACCGCCGTGGCGCGGTGGCTTAAGGGCCAGCGCCCGCGCGGCCAGGTGCCCGACCTGATCTGCGAGGTGCTCGCGGCCCGGCTGCACCGTACCGTCACCCTCGACGACATCGGCCTCGGCGTGCCCGGCGAACCGGCCGCCCCGCACGGCTCCTCGCTCTCCGGTTTCGTCGAGCGCGCCACCGCCCTGTGGCGCTCCGACGAGCAGCAGCGCCCGCACATCCTCGGCGCCCAGGCCGTGACCGGCACTCCCGCGGTGATGCCCGTGTGGGAGTGGGAGAACCCGCCCGAGGACACGGACGTCTCGCGCGGCGGCCGGCACCAGGTCACCCCCGCCGACATCGAAATGCTGCGCGCGGCCCGCGCCCACTACGAGCAGCTGTACCGCAAGGCGGGCGGCGTGGCGACCCGCGCGCGGATCGTCGGCTTCCTCAACGCCGAGGCGGCGCCGCTGCTGCGCGGCGGCTACGCCGACGCCACCGGCCGCCAGCTCCACCGGGCCACCGGCGGGCTGGTCGCCGTCGCCGGCATCTGCGCCTACGACTCCGACGCCCACGGGCTCGCCCAGCGGTACTTCCACCAGGCCCTGCGGCTCGCCAAGGCCAGCGGGGACCGGGGGCTCGGGGCATACGTGATCGCGCTGCTCGTCAACCAGTCGCTGTACATGAAGGACTACCGGCAGGCCGTCGCCTTCGCCGAGGCCGCGCTGCGCGCCGCCGGCCGGCACATCACCCCGGCGCTCGCCTCGGACCTGTACGCGATGCAGGCGAAGGCGTACGCGCACCTGGGCGACGGCACGAGCGCGCTGTCCTGCATCCGCCGTGCCGAGCGGGCCGCCGAGCGCATCCGGCGCGGTCACGAGCCGGACGAGACCGGCTATGTCCAGCCCGGCCTGGTCAACGTACAGGTGGCGGAGGCCCTGCTGAGCCTCGGCGACCTGGCGGCCGCGGCCGAGCACGCCGACGCCGCGGTGCACACCCCGGCGCACGACCGGGGGCGAGTCCACCGGCTCGCCATGCTCACCCAGATCGAGCTGCGGCAGGGCAACGCCGACAGGGCGGTGGTCGCCGCCGTCCGGATGGCCGAGCAGGCCCGGGGGATGGAGTCCCAGCGGCTGCGCGACAGACTGCGGGCGGTGCGCGAGCACCTGGTGCGGAGCGGTTGCGCGGGGACGGCCGAGGCCGCCGAGCTCATCGACGGGGCGCTGCGCGTACCCCTGTAGACGGTCCGTACCCGGTCCGGACGGCGCCCGCCGGGCGCCGGACATGCCACTTCGCGCCCACTGCCGTACGCGAGCGGCCCCCATGTGCCACTTCTGCGCGCCTGCTGTTGGGGAACTCCTGCTGCGATATTGCCGCTTACCCGTCGGAAGGTGGCAGAACCGTGCAGTGGACGAAACTGAACGAACAAACTGTGTATGAGAATCGCTGGTTCAGCGTCAATCTCGCCGATGTCGAGCTGCCGGACGGACGGCACCTCGACCACTTCCTGATCCGGCTGCGCCCCGTGGCCGTGGCGACCGTCGTCAACGAGGCCAACGAGGTGCTGCTGCTGTGGCGGCACCGCTTCATCACCGACAGCTGGGGGTGGGAGCTGCCCGCCGGTGTCGTCGAGGACGGCGAGGACATCGCCGCGGCGGCCGCCCGCGAACTGGAGGAGGAGACCGGCTGGCGGCCGGGACCCCTGCGTCACCTGATGAGCGTCGAGCCCTCCAACGGGCTCACCGACGCCCGGCACCACATCTACTGGGCCGACGAGGGAGAGTATGTCGGCCACCCCGTGGACGACTTCGAGTCGGACCGCCGGGAATGGGTTCCCCTCAAACTCGTTCCCGACATGGTCGCCCGCGGTGAGGTTCCGGCCGCCAACATGGCGGCCGCTCTGCTCCTCCTGCACCATCTCAGGCTCGGGCAGGACGCCTTGCCCTGATCCCGCGGCGTCCGGTCAGGTCATCGGCCCAGAGCCTGCCAGACCGCCACGACGAGCGCGCCCACGGCCGCCAGCGCCGCCACGGTGGGCAGCGGCCAGCGGGTGTGCTCGAGAGCGGCGATCCGGGCGTTCAGCTCGTCGATCTCCTTGGCGTTCTGTTCGGCACGGTGACTGAGCAGGGTGAGTCCTCCCTCGACGTGGGCGTGTCCCACGTCGAGGCGCCGGCGTAACTCCGCGAGTTCACCGTGGACCACGGGCTGCTCGATGTCGGTGGCCACGTGCCAGCTCCTTTCTGTAGTCGGCCATCGGTTCGATGTGCACTCACAGTGAAACCCGCCTGGTGGACATGTGGGGAGCGTGTGTACGGGGTGTATGCGTGCCCGGTGCGCACACGGTGTGTGAATGCCGTGGGCCCGGCACTCGGGGGAGTGCCGGGCCCACAGGGACGGACGACCACGCGCCGTGGTCAGGGGTACGTGTAGAACCCCGACCCCGTCTTCCGGCCGAGCCGGCCCGCGTCCACCATGCGCTGGAGCAGCGGGGGAGCGGCGTACAGCGGCTCCTTGTACTCCTCGTACATCGAGTGCGCCACCGAGGCCACGGTGTCCAGGCCGATCAGGTCGGACAGCTTCAGCGGCCCCATCGGGTGGGCGCAGCCCAGCTCCATGCCGTTGTCGATGTCCTCGCGGCTGGCGATGCCCGACTCGAACATCCGGATCGCGGAGAGCAGGTACGGGATCAGCAGCGCGTTGACCACGAAGCCGGAGCGGTCCTGGGCGCGGATCGCGTGCTTGCCGAGCACCTTCTCGGTGAACAGCTGGGCCCGGCTGAGCGTGCCCTCGGAGGTGGTGAGCGCCGGGATCAGCTCGACCAGCTGCTGCACGGGCGCCGGGTTGAAGAAGTGGATGCCGATGACCTGGTCGGGCCGGGAGGTGGCGACGGCCAGCTTGACCAGGGGGATCGAGGAGGTGTTGGAGGCGAGGATGGCGTCCGGGCGGGTCACCACCTGGTCGAGCACCTGGAAGATCTCGGTCTTCACCTGCTCGTTCTCGACCACGGCCTCGATCACCAGGTCACGGTCGGCGAACTCGCCGAGGTCGGTGGTGAAGGACAGCCGGGCCTGGGTGGCGTCCCGCTCCTCCTCGGTGATCTTGCCGCGCTCGGCCGCCTTGGACAGGGAGGTGAACAGCCGGGTACGGCCGATCTCCAGGGCCTCGCCGGTGGTCTCGGCGACCCTCACATCCAGACCGGCACGCGCGCACACCTCGGCGATGCCCGCTCCCATCTGGCCGCAGCCGACCACTCCGACGCGTTCGATGTCGGTCACATCGTCCCTTTCGCTGCACTGGACTACGGGGCTGTCGCAGGATGTCCCCGTGGTCCGGGCCTGCGCCGAACCTGCACGTTACCCGCGGCGGCCGCTCAGCGGTTTTCGGGGTGGCGCATGGCACTCTGGCACGAACACGTGCCGTCACCGGGCGGACACGGAGTGGTGCGGAGGTGTGGCATGAGGCGGATGTCGCGGCGGCTGTTCGCCGGTACGGTGCTCGGCGGCCTCGTCACGGCGGGCGCGGCCGCGTGGGGCGCGTCCGCGGACAGCGGGGCGGCGGCGGCCGGGTCCCGGCGGGGCCGGGCGGCCGAAGGGGAGATGCGCGGCATGTGGGTGGCGACCGTCGCCAACCGGGACTGGCCCTCCCGTACGGGGCTGTCCGCGAGCAGGCAGCGCGCGGAGCTGCTGGAACTCCTCGACGTCGCGGTGGAGCGCCGGCTCAACGCGGTGATGTTCCAGGTGCGCCCCGCGGCCGACGCCTTCTGGCCGTCCCCCTACGAGCCCTGGTCCTCCTACCTGACCGGAACCCAGGGCAAGAACCCCGGCTGGGACCCGCTGGGCACGGCGGTGGCGGAGGCCCACGCGCGCGGGCTTCAGCTGCACGCCTGGTTCAACCCGTACCGGGTGGCCGGCCACACCGACCCGGCGCGGCTGGCGGCCACGCACCCCGTGCGCAGGAACCCCGGCTGGGCGGTCGCCTACGGCGGCAAGCTGTACTACAACCCGGGCCTTCCCGAGGTCCGCGCCTTCGTGCAGAAGGCGATGCTCGACGCGGTGCGCCGCTACCCCGTCGACGCCGTGCACTTCGACGACTACTTCTACCCGTACCCCGTCGCGGGCCAGGCCTTCGACGACGACGAGGCGTACCGGGAGCACGGCGGGGACTTCCCGGACCGGGCCGCCTGGCGGCGCGGCAACACCGACCGGCTGGTGCGCGAGATGGCGGACCAGATCAAGCGGATCCGGCCCGGCACCCAGTTCGGGATCAGCCCCTTCGGGGTGTGGCGGAACGCCTCCACGGACCCGCTCGGCTCGGACACGCGCGCGGGCGTGGAGACCTACGACGACCTGTACGCGGACACCCGCACCTGGGTCCGCGAGAACTGGATCGACTACATCGTCCCGCAGCTCTACTGGGAGGTCGGCAACTCCGCCGCCGACTACGCGAAGCTGCTGCCCTGGTGGGCGAAGGTGGCCCAGGGCAGCGGGACCCGGCTGTACGTGGGCGAGGCGCTGTACAAGGCGGGTGACCCGGCCCAGCCGGCCGCCTGGCGGGACCCGGCGGAACTCTCCCGGCACCTGACCCTGGCCCGCGACCACCCGCAGGTGCGCGGCCATGTGTTCTTCGCGGCCAAGGAGGTCGCGGAGGACGGGGCGGGTGCGATGGAGCGGGTGGTCGCCGACCACTACCGGGAACGGGTGGCCCCGCCCGCCTGACGAGCAGGCGGAGTGCGGGGCCGGGGCGGGGCCGGGGGCGGGGACGGGGGCGCTACAGCGTCGGCTCCGCGCGGGGCTGGACGACCGTGTCGGGGCCCGGCGACATCAGGGTCTCGTGGCCGTCCTCGAAGCGGACCCGGTACGGCGGGGTGCCGTCCGGTCCCAGTACCTCGACGACCTCCGCGGTCCTGTCGTGCTGCCCGACGATCCGGCCGTGCACGAGCAGGGTGTCACCTACGGATGCGTGCATCGGAAAGGCCTCCTCGTTCTGCACGGGGTGGGCGGTCCGTGACTGTCAGTCTAGGGCGGGTGCCGCCGGGGGGAACCGGCGGAAGCGCGCCGGAACCGGCGGGTACGTGCCGGAACCGGCGGGTACGTGCCGGAACCGGCGGGTGCGGGCAGTCACGGCGGTCAGCTCCGCGTCCGTTGCGTGACCGCGATGCAGACCAGTACGGCGGCGGCTGTCAGCGGGGCGGCCACGGTGAGCCGCTCGCCGAGGAGCAGTACCGACCACACCAGTGTGAGCAGGGGCTGCGCGAGCTGCAACTGGCTGGCCCGCGGGATGCCGATCGCGGCCATGCCCCGGTACCAGACGACCAGGCCGAGGAACTGGGAGCCCACGGCGACCCACAGCAGCCCGCTCACGCTGTGCGCGGTCAGCTGGACCGGCTCGTAGGACAGGGCCAGCAGCGCGCCCGGCAGCGTGAGCGGCAGGCACAGGACGAGCGCCCAGCCGATCACCTGCCAGCCGGGCATGATCCGGGCCAGCCGGCCGCCCTCCGTGTAGCCCGCCGCGCACACCAGCAGGGCCCCGAAGAGATACAGGTCGGCCGTCGTCAGGGCGCCGCCGCTCTGCCCCACGGTGAACGCGACCACGGCGCCCGCGCCCGCGAGGGCCGCCGCCCAGAAGGTCCGCGAGGGGCGGGAGCCGATCCGCAGGGCCGAGCAGACCGCGGTGGTCAGCGGGAGCAGGCCCACGACCACGGCGGCGTGGGCGGTGGTCGACGTCTGCAGCGCGAGGGTGGTGAGCAGCGGGAAGCCGAGGACCACCCCGGCGGCGACCACGGCGAGACCCGCCCAGTGCCGGCGCTCGGGAAGCCGTACCCTCCCCCACCCTCGGCTTCGCTCGTGCGGGGGCACCCCCACGGCCAGGAGACAGCCGCCGGCGACGACGGCCGCGAGGACGCTGCGCACGGCCACCAGTGACCAGGGCCCGAAGCCCTCCAGGCCCCAGGCGGTGGCGGGGAAGGTGAGCGAGAAGGCGACGACGCCCAGGGCGGCCTGCGCGGTGCCGAGGCCGGGGCGCTCCCGGTCCGTATTCCGGCCCGCGTCCCGGCCGGTGTTGACTGCTATCGAGGGTGCTGCGATAGCGCTACTCTGTGCTCTCATGCATGAGCGTAGCAGTGTCGGGGAACTGGCGGACCGGCTGCGGCGGGAGCTGGACCGCTACTCGCCAGGTGAGAAGCTGCCGTCGAGCCGGGTCCTTGTCGAGCGGTACCGGGTGAGCCCGGTGACCGTCTCGCGTGCGCTGGCGCAGCTGGCCGCCGACGGGCTGGTGGTCACCCGGCCCGGCGCCGGGGCGTTCCGGGCGCGGCCCCGCACCCCGGCCGCTGCCGCCGGGGACACCTCCTGGCAGGAGGTCGCCCTCAGCGCGGACGGCGCCGCCGATCTCGTACCGCGCTCGGTGGACGCGGGCGGGGTGCTGGTCTCGCTGGCCGCCCCGCCGCCCGGCGTGATCGAGTTCAACGGCGGCTATCTGCACCCCTCGCTGCAGCCGGAGCGGGCGATGGCGGCGGCGCTGTCGCGGGCGGGGCGGCGCCCCGGTGCCTGGGGGCGGCCGCCCATGGAGGGGCTGCCGGAGCTGCGGGAGTGGTTCGCGCGGAGCATCGGCGGCGCCGTCACGGCCGCCGAGGTGCTGGTCACGTCCGGTGGCCAGTCCGCGCTGACCACGGCCCTGCGCGCACTCGCCCCGCCCGGCGCGCCCGTCCTGGTCGAGTCGCCCACCTACCCCGGCATGCTCGCGATCGCCCGCGCGGCCGGACTGCGCCCCGTGCCGGTCCCCGTGGACGCCGACGGGGTACGGCCGGCGCTGCTCGCCGACGCCTTCCGGGCCAGCGGCGCCCGGGTGTTCGTCTGCCAGCCACTGTTCCAGAACCCGACCGGCGCCGTGCTCGCCCCCGAGCGGCGCGGTGAGGTGCTGCGCATCGCGCGGGAGGCCGGCGCGTTCGTCGTCGAGGACGACTTCGTACGGCGGCTGGTGCACGAGGACGCGGGGCCGCTGCCGCGCCCGCTCGCCGCCGACGACCCCGACGGCGTCGTCGTCCACGTCTGCTCGCTGACCAAGGCGACCTCGCCGAGCTTCCGGGTCAGCGCCCTGGCCGCGCGCGGCCCGGTGCTGGAGCGGCTGCGCGCCATCCAGGTCGTCGACACCTTCTTCGTGCCCCGGCCGCTGCAGGAGGCCACGCTCGAACTGGTCGGCTCGCCCGCCTGGCCCCGTCATCTGCGGGCGATCTCCGCGGAGCTGCGGGCCCGCCGCGACGCCATGACGGCCGCGCTGCGGCTCACCCTGCCCGAACTCGCCCTGCCGCATGTCCCGGCGGGCGGCTACCATCTGTGGCTCCGTCTGCCCGACGGCGGCGGCGACACCTCGCGGGCCTTCGGTTCCGGGGGAGAGCACGCGCTGACGACGGCCGCCCTGCGCGCGGGCGTCGCGCTCACACCCGGACGCCCGTACTTCAGCGCCGAACCCCCGGCCGCCCACCTCCGGCTGAGCTTCGCGGCGGTCGCGGGCACCGAGGAGATCGCGGAAGGGGTACGGCGGCTGCGTACCGCCTGCGACGAGGTGCTGCGATAACCCGTTCGATGCTCGTCCGCCCCGCCTGCGAGAATCCCCGGCATGACCGACACGCCGAGCCTCCCCGAGGGCTACGAGATCTCCGCCGACCCCGCCCGCATCGACGCCGGGCGCGTCCACCGCTGGCTGTCCACCGACGCGTACTGGGCGATCGGCCGGTCCCGCGAGAAACAGGACCGGGCGATCGAGGGCTCGCTCAACTTCGGGGTGTACGAGGCGCTGTCGGGGGAGCAGGTGGCGTACGCCCGGGTCGTGACCGACCGGGCGACCTTCGCCTGGCTGTGCGACGTGTACGTCGACCCCTCGGTCCGCGGCAAGGGGATCGGCACGGCGCTGGTCGGGGCCGTACGGGAGCACCTGCGGCCGTACGGGCTGCGGCGCATGCTGCTCGCCACGCATGACGCGCACGGGGTGTACGAGAAGCTCGGGTTCGCGGGGCTCGAGCGGCCGGAGCAGTGGATGCTGCTGGCCTTCGAGTGACGCCCGGGTGACGTCCGGGGCACCCTGGGTGACCCTTGGGTAACACCTCTTGACCCGTCCGCTCCCACGGCACACGATCGCCGCATGTCGGTTCGCGTCACGTTCGTCGCGGCCGCCCGCAGCCCCGTGCTGCCCGCGGAGCGTTTCGAGGACGACCGGCCGCTGGACGGGGCCGGCTGGGACGAGGTGCAGCGGGTCGCGCCCGGTCTGCTGCCGCTGGCCGTGGCCGAGCTGCGCTACTGTTCGCCGGCCCCGCGCAGCCGTGCCACGGGATACGCCCTCGGCTATGCGCCGCTGATGCAACTCGGCCTGCGCGACTGCGACATGGGCCGCTGGCGCGGGCTGACGCTCGGCGAGGCGATGGCCCGGGAGCCGGAGGCGGTGGACGGCTGGCTGGCCGACCCGCGGTCCGCGCCGCACGGCGGTGAGTCGCTGCTGTCCTTCATCGCCCGCGTCGGCGACTGGCTCGACACCCGGCCCGTGGGCGACGGCGACCGCGTCGTCGCCGTGGCCGAACCCTCCGTCGTCCGCGCGGCGCTGGTGTACGTCCTGAAGGCGCCGCCCTCGACGTACTGGAACATCGACGTGCGCCCCCTGGCGGCGACCACCGTCACGGGGCGCGCGGGCCGCTGGTACCTGCGTTTCGACGGGGTGCCGGCTCAGCCGTCGCGGGCGTAGGCCGTGGTGAGCACCAGGTCCTTGGCCGGTCCGCCCACGCGCCACACGGTCCGCCAGTGGTCCGCGTCCTGGACGGTGAACTCGCCGCGGTAGAGGTCCGCGGCGCACGGATGGTCGGCGACGTGCCGTCCCGTCCGCAGGTCCAGGTCGTGGAAGGGGCGCCCGTCCGCGAACCGTACGTCCGCCGTGCCGGGCGTGGTCCCCGGCAGGAAGCGCAGCGTCCGCTCGGCGGGCCGGGTGACGCCCCGCCAGGTGAAGGCACCCGACTCGAAGTGCAGCAGCCCGCCGCCCTCCAGCGCGCTGAACACCGTACTGCCCGCGAAGCTGCCCTCGTCGCCGCTCGCCAGGTCACGCACCGAACGCTCCACGCGCCAGCGCCCCGCGAGATACGCCGGCACATCCGGCACTGGCCAGAACTCGCCCATCCCTTTCCGCTCTCCGTCCCGTTCGATGCTGCGCGACCCATTGACGCGTCACAGCCCCCTCCCTATCTTGCCGTTCGAAGTGCTGACCAGTGTTCGATATTTCGAACGCTCGGAACGTCCATGACGTTCCGAGCACCACACAGAGCCGCGGAGTATCCATGTCACGCACCCGCACCCGGTCGTCCCGCACCCGCTGGAGACTGGGCGTCACCGCGTCCTCCCTGTTGATGGCGGCGGCGGTCGTCCCGGGCCCGGCGCAGGCCGAGGACGGCACCGAGGCCGCCGACACCACCGACTACGCGATCACCGTCGACCCGAAGGCCAAGGGCGCGAAGATCGACGACACGATGTACGGCGTCTTCTTCGAGGACATCAACCGGGCCGCCGACGGCGGTCTGTACGCCGAACTCGTGCAGAACCGGTCCTTCGAGTACTCCACCGCCGACAACCGCTCGTACACCCCGCTCACCTCCTGGACCGTCACCGGCACCGGCCGGACCGCGGACGACGACGGCCGCCTCAACGAGCGCAACCGCACCTACCTGTCCCTCGGCGCCGGCTCGTCCGTCACCAACTCCGGCTACAACACGGGCATCAGCGTCGAGCGCGGCAAGAAGTACGACTTCTCGGTCTGGGCCCGCGTCGACGGGCGGACGCGCCTGACCCTCACCCTCACCGACTCCGAGGGCGAGCTCGCCAAGGCCCGCAAGGTCACCGCGCGCGGCGGCTGGGCGAAGTACGAGGCGACGTTCACCGCGAGCCGCACCAGCACCACGGGCCGCGTCACCGTCGCCACGGATCAGGCGGCCGCCCTCGACATGGTCTCCCTCTTCCCGCGCGACACCTTCAAGGGCCGCGAGAACGGCCTGCGCGAGGACCTCGCCGAGAAGATCGACGCGCTGGACCCCGGCTTCGTCCGCTTCCCCGGCGGCTGCCTGGTCAACACCGGCTCCATGGAGGACTACAGCGCGGAGTCGAACTGGGAGCGCAAGCGCAGCTACCAGTGGAAGGACACCATCGGCCCGGTCGAGGAGCGCGCCACCAACGCCAACTTCTGGGGCTACAACCAGAGCTACGGGCTCGGCTACTACGAGTACTTCCAGTTCGCCGAGGACATCGGCGCCATGCCGCTGCCCGTCGTCCCCGCCCTCGTCACCGGCTGCGGCCAGAACAGGGCCACCGACGACGAGGAACTGCTCCAGCGGCACATCCAGGACACCCTCGACCTGATCGAGTTCGCCAACGGCCCGGTGACCAGCGAGTGGGGCCGCAAGCGCGCACAGATGGGCCACCCGAAGCCGTTCGGCCTCACCCACCTCGGGGTCGGCAACGAGGAGAACCTGCCGGTCGAGTTCTTCGCCCGCTTCGAGAAGTTCCGCGCCGCGATCGAGGCCGAGTACCCGGAGATCACCGTCATCTCCAACTCCGGCCCGGACGACAGCGGCACGACCTTCGACACGGCCTGGGGGCTCAACCGCGAGGCGGACGTCGACATGGTCGACGAGCACTACTACAACAGCCCGCAGTGGTTCCTCCAGAACAACGACCGCTACGACTCCTACGACCGCAGCGGCCCCAAGGTCTTCCTCGGTGAGTACGCCTCCCAGGGCAACGCCTTCAAGAACGCCCTCTCCGAGGCCGCGTTCATGACCGGCCTGGAGCGCAACGCGGACATCGTGAAGCTCGCCAGCTACGCGCCGCTGCTCGCCAACGAGGACTACGTCCAGTGGTCGCCCGACATGATCTGGTTCAACAACCACGCGTCGTGGGGCTCGGCCAACTACGAGACGCAGAAGCTGTTCATGACCAACGTCGGCGACCGCGTCGTCCCGTCGACCGCCACCTCCACCCCCTCGGTGAGCGGGCCCATCTCGGGCGCCGTCGGCCTGTCGACGTGGGCGACCACGGCCGCGTACGACGACGTGAAGGTCACGGGCGAGGACGGCACGACGCTGCTCAGCGACGACTTCAGCGGTGACGCCGCGCAGTGGACGCACACGGGCGGCGGCAGCTGGACCGTGCAGGACGGGCAGTACGTGCAGACCGACGAGGCGGCCGAGAACACCATGGTGTCGGCCGGCGACACGTCCTGGACGAACTACGACCTCAGCGTGAAGGCCACCAAGAAGTCCGGCAAGGAGGGCTTCCTGATCGCCTTCGGCGTCAAGGACACCGGGAACTACTACTGGTGGAACCTGGGCGGCTGGAACAACACGTCGTCGGCGGTCGAGCAGGCTTCGGACGGCGGCAAGTCGACACTCATCTCCAAGCCGCACTCGATCGAGACGGGCCGCGCCTACGACATCGACATCAAGGTGCGCGGCCGCCAGGTGACCCTGTACCTCGACGGCCAGCAGTGGGGCAGCTTCACCGACGACAAGCCGGCCGAGCCGTTCCGTCAGGTGGTCACGGAGGACGCGAAGACCGGTGACCTGATCGTCAAGGTCGTCAACGCCCAGTCGGCGGACGCCCGTACGGCGATCGACCTGGGCGGTGCGAAGGTCGCGTCCAAGAAGGCGAAGGTGACCACGCTGGCCGCCGCGCCCGACGCGGTGAACACGGAGACGGAGACACCGGTGAAGCCCGAGCAGTCGGTGTTCACCGGGGTGTCCGACCGGTTCACGTACACCTTCCCGGCGAACTCGATCACCTTCCTGCGGATCAAGCAGAAGTAGCGCCGGACGAGGGCGCGGCCCCGGCGGGGATCCGCCGGGGCCGCGCCCGCGCCCGTCAGCCCAGCAGCTGGGCGAGGCGGCGCCAGCCCTCGAGAGGGAGATCCTCCTGAGGGTTGTCGGTGACCACCTGGAAGGCCACGTGGTCGGCGCCCGCGGCGTAGAAGGCGTCGACGGCGGCGCGGACGCGGTCCTCGTCGCCCCAGGCGAACACCGCGTCGACCAGACGGTCGCTGCCGCCGTCCGCGAGGTCGTCCTCGGTGAAGCCGAGCCGCAGGAAGTTGTCGGTGTAGTTGGGCAGGCCCAGGTAGAAGGAGAAGTAGGCGCGGGCCGTGGCGCGGGCGCGCTCCGGGTCGGACTCCAGGACGACCTTCAGCTCGGGCGCCAGCAGCGGGCCGTCGCCCAGCGCCTCGCGGGCCTGCGCGGTGTGCTCGGGCGTGACCAGGTACGGGTGCGAACCGGCGGCCCGGTCGTGGGACAGCTTCAGCATCTTCGGGCCGAGCGCGGCCAGCACCCGGCGCCCGGCGGGCACCCCCGCGGCGTCCAGCGCGTCCAGGTAGCCGACCATGGCCGAGTACGGGCGGCGGTACCGGTCCGTGACCTTGGCATGACTCACGCCGAGGCCCAGCAGGAAGCGGCCGGGGTGCGCGGCCTCCACGTCGGCGTAACGCCGCGCGGTGTCCTCGGGCTCGTAGTCCCAGATGCTCTGGATACCGGTCGCCACGGTGAGCCGCGTCGTCGCGCCGAGGAGCGGCTCCGCGTGCTGCGCGCCGGGGCTGCCGCCCAGCCAGACGGCGCCGTACCCGAGCTCCTCGATCTCGGCGGCGGCCTCCGCGATCTCGCCGCGCCGCGCCGGGTCCTCCGACCGCAGGCCGATGCTCCACAGGCCGTACCGCCCGATCGCCTCCTTCAGTGGTGCGCCGCGGTCCGTCGCGCTCGTCGTGACGTCGTTCATGGGTTCAGCCCTCCGTTTCGTCGGCACCGCCGTAGCGGCTGACACGGCAGGTCCAACGAGCGGGGCGGCCGGGATAGTCCCCGGCCGGTCGGGTGGCCGGCAGCCGTCAGGAGACCGGCAGCCGTCAGGAGACCAGCAGCATCAGGACGAGGGCGACGGGCGTGAGAAGCATCGCGGCCAGATGGCTCAGCACCGTGCGTGTCATGCCCAGCACGGAGAACAGCACCAGTCCGCCCACGAGCCAGCAGCCGAAGATCTGGAGCCCGAGGAACTGAGCCGCGGTCTCCTGCTCGCGCGTGGTGGTCTCGACGAACAGCGGTGAGCCGATCAGCATCCAGAAGAGCACACAGCTCAGCAGCGCGTCGACCGTTCCCAGGACGGCCGCGACCGGCCGGTCCGCCTCACGTGCTCTTCGCCGCAGTCGTATGACGTTCATGGCGGGCGAGCCTATAGGGGCCACAGGGGGCCGTGACGAAGACCGGTGGGCGCCTTCGCGGTACGGCGTGGAAGTGCCGTTCGGGGGACGGCGTGGAAGTGCGTGGTGGTCTACTGCAAGGGCCGCTACCTTCCTCCGGGAAGGCACCGGGACCCAGGGCGAGGGAGCAGGTCGGGGCGATGAGACCGTTCGGTGAACTGGAAGCGGATGTCATGCGTGTGGTGTGGGCGAGCGTGGAACCCGTCAGTATCCAATGGATCACCGACACCCTCAACGAGGGCCGTCCGCTGGCTTATACGACCGTCATGACGGTTACCGAGCGCCTGCGCTCCAAGGGGTGGGTGGGGCGAGTCAAGCAGGGCCGGTCCTACCGCTACAGCGCGCTGCGGTCGGCGGAGGACTACACGGCCGCGCTGATGGAGCAGGCCCTCGAGTCCTCGTCCGACCGGGCCACCGCGTTGCTGCATTTCGCCGGCCGTCTCGGGGCCGCGGAGGCGGCGGCCCTGCGCAAGGCCCTGGAAGCCCTGCCCGCCGACCCGGATGCCGAACTCTGAGGCTGCTGTTTTGTTCATCATCGTTGGCTTACTCGTCTACGCGTTGCTTCTCGGCGGGCCGGTGGCCCGTCTGCTGGCCCGGGCGCGCTGGGCCAGCCGTTTCCCGCAGACCGCCCTGCGGTGCTGGCAGGCCTGCGCCGTGAGTCTGTTCGCCGCGGTGGCGAGCCTTCTGCTGCTGCTCGGCCATGACGCGTGGGAGCACAGCGTGGCGTGGCTCTTCGACGCCGACATGTGGAAGGTCCATGCCGCGTACGGCGGTCACTGGCTGGTCGAGGGGATCAACCAGACGGCGCCCTGGGTGCTGTCCCTGGGCGTGTTCGCGCTGGTCGTGCCCACCCTGTGGCACCTGGTACGACTGCGGCGCGAGCGCAGGCGGCACCGTCTGACCGCGGACGCCGTGAGTGCGCCCGGCCGGATCGGTGACGGGGACGTACGGGTGCTGCCGCACTCCGCGCCGGCGGTCTTCTGCGTGCCCGGAGGACGGAACGGCTCGCGCATCGTCGTGACCACGGCCGCGGTGGAGATGCTGTCCGAGCGTGAGCTCGCCGCGGCCCTGGAGCACGAGCGCGCGCACCTGAAATACCGTCATCACCGCGCCTTCCTGACCGCGGACGTCCTGCTGTGGGCCTTCCGGTGGAGCCGGTTCGCCCGTATGTACGCCCGGCAGGTGCGCCGGCTGGCGGAGATGGCCGCCGATGACGAGGCGGCACGCAAGTACGGGCGGCGGCACGTGGCCTCGGCACTGCTGGAGATGTGCCAGGTGGGTCCGACGGTGCTGACGCCCGGGCTGCCGGCGCTGACCGGGACCGATCCGGCCGAGCGCGTGCGTCGGCTGATCAAGGCCGCGCCGTCCCGGGCGAAGGCGTGGGGTTTCGCGCTGGGGGTGGCGGTGTCGGCCGTGGTGCCGGTGCTGCCGTTGCTGCTGGCCCTGACTCCGGCGTTCCTCCTCGCCGGAACGGCCCACGGGTGCTGACCGCCCGGCCCGCTCTGTCGGTTCGCACTCACGGCGCACTCGGCGGGGAAGGCATGCGGCTGTCGGCAGGCCTGAAAGCGCATGCGGGGCCACCTTGCTGGCGCCGCTCCGGGCGCGTGGCGGACAGGCGGCGAGACGGGTGGTGCGGTGGGGTACCTGGCCGGGGGCACGCCATCGGGCACAGGGGGAGGTCCAGGCACCTGGCGGAACTGCTGGGGCGGCTGGTGAACGGGTCGGGAGCAAGCGGCGGTGGGCGAGAAGACCCGGGGGAGCCATAGGCAGGTATTGCCCCGGCTCCGCGCGTTGACCGCACTCGGCGATGCTGTGGAGGCGCCGCCGGAACGATCGATGGGGCGTCGACCCCCTCAAACTACTACGCGCGATAAAAGTTCGCTGCCGGAACCTCGACATCCGTATGTGTGCCCGCACCGAGAACGGCCCGCGAGGGAAGAGGTGTGCAGGTCGCAGTACTGGTATGGAGGAATGGCGCGCTGTGCGTGATCGCGCGGGCCGCACTCCGCTTGCCGGCGCACGCATCGCACGGGTCACGATCGGCGTCCCTTGTTCCCCTCGCGGCTGCTGCGAGCCGCGGCGACCGGCGCCACGCACGGGCCCTGCCCTTGCCGGTCGGCCGGAGAAATCCAGCCGATCGGCTGGCTGTCTGCTGCCGGTTGTCGGGTGGGGCGCGGCAATGAGCTACTACACGCTGTAGGGCATGTCACCGAATGTGCACACAATCGCGCCTGTAGAGCCTGACACCACCACCGACCCCCTCCCGGACGCTTCCCCGACACCGTCGACGGGACGGCTGGTCGGCATCGACCTGGCCCGAGGACTGGCGGTCCTGGGGATGTACACCGCCCACTTCGGCCCGGAACCGGCAGCGGTCGGCGGCTTGCCGGGCTCCTTGCTGGAACTGGCCCGCGGCCGCTCCTCCGCGCTCTTCGCCCTGCTGGCCGGCTTCACGCTCGTCGTCATCACCGGCCGTCCGCACCCGCGGACCGGGCGTGCCGGACGGCAGGCGATGGGCCGCGTCGCCATCCGCTCGGTCGTTCTGATCGTCATGGGCCTCGCCCTGACCATGCTGGATACGGAAGTCGATGTGATCCTCGCCTTCTACGGGCTCATCTTCCTCGCGGTCCTTCCGCTGTACCGACTGCGGGCCAGGACGCTCGCGGCGATCGCCGCCGTGAGCGCGCTGGTCATGCCCCAGGCGCTCTACGTCATCCGGCAATGGATCGACGGAGGTGACTGGTCGGACACCGTGATCGCCGCGGACCCGCTGGCCAGGGTCAGCGGCACCGACGGGATCATCGAACTGCTGTTCACCGGCGAGTATCCGGTGCTCACCTGGATCTCCTTCATGATCGCGGGCATGGCGGTGGCCCGGCTCGACCTCACCCGCAGTCGGACACGCCTCCGCCTGGCCGTCACCGGTGGCGCGCTGGCGGTCCTCGGCTACGGCGGGTCCTGGCTGGCGCTGCATCTGGTGCCGAACGCGCTGAGCACCGTCACCGCCGCCACGGACGGCGGCTCCGCCTCCTCCGCCTGGTGGTCCGACACCGTCGGTTACCTCGAGGACGGCACCCCGGCCGCCTGGCTGCTGGTGGGCGCACCGCACAGCCAGACGACCTTCTCCGTCCTCGGTAACACCGGCGTCGCGCTCGCCCTCGTGGCCGCCTGCCTCGCCGCCGTCTCCCGGATGCCGCGAGTGACACGCCTGGCGGCCCCCGTATCCGCAGTCGGCGTGGTCGCGCTGACCGCCTACGTCGCCCACATCCTCCTCATCCGGGCGATCGGCCTGGAGGAGGAGGCGGGCCCAGCCCTGTTCGAGCTGACCGCCTTCAGCGCGGCGACCATGCTGCTGGCGATGCTTTACACCCGGCGGTTCCGCCGCGGCCCGCTGGAACACCTCCTGCACGCCGCCACGCGACCCGCACGCCGCATCAGGTGAGGACGGCGCCGCGTCCCCGCGCCGCGATCTCAAGGATTGCATAAACGTGCAGCGATACGTATAGTCATGCCATCCAGGAGGAGGATTCCATGGCGGTACGTGCAGCGGTGGCGGGAGCGAGCGGATACGCGGGCGGGGAACTGCTGCGTCTGCTCCTCGCCCACCCCGAGATCGAGATCGGCGCCCTGACCGGCAACTCCAACGCGGGACAGCGCCTCGGCGCGCTCCAGCCGCACCTGCTGCCGCTGGCCGACCGGGTGCTCCAGGAGACCACGGCCGAGGTGCTCGCCGGGCACGACGTCGTCTTCCTGGCCCTCCCGCACGGGCAGTCCGCCGCCGTCGCCGAGCAGCTCGGCCCGGACGTGCTCGTGGTCGACATGGGCGCCGACTTCCGGCTGAAGGACGCCGCCGACTGGGAGAAGTTCTACGGTTCCGCACACGCCGGGACCTGGCCCTACGGCCTCCCCGAACTGCCGGGTGCCCGCGCCGCGCTGGAGGGGTCCAAGCGCATCGCGGTACCCGGTTGCTACCCGACGGCCGTCTCGCTGGCCCTGTTCCCCGCGTACGCGGCGGACCTGGCCGAGCACGAGGCCGTGATCGTCGCCGCGTCCGGGACGTCCGGCGCCGGCAAGGCCCCCAAGCCCCACCTGCTCGGCAGCGAGGTCATGGGGTCCATGTCGCCGTACGGCGTCGGCGGCGGCCACCGGCACACGCCCGAGATGATGCAGAACCTCGGCGCGGTCGCCGGTGAGCCCGTCACCGTCTCCTTCACGCCGACCCTCGCGCCGATGCCCCGCGGCATCCTCGCCACCTGCACCGCGAAGGCGAAGCCCGGGGTGACCGCCGAGTCCGTGCGCGCCGCGTACGAGAAGGCCTTCGCCGACGAGCCCTTCGTGCACCTCCTCCCCGAGGGGCAGTGGCCCGCCACGGCGTCCGTCCAGGGTTCGAACGCGGTTCACGTGCAGGTCGCCCTCGACGAGGCCGCGCACCGCATCATCGCGATCAGCGCCATCGACAACCTGACCAAGGGCACCGCGGGCGGTGCCGTCCAGAGCATGAACCTGGCCCTGGGGCTCGATGAGACCACCGGGCTTTCCACGATCGGAGTCGCACCGTGAGCGTCACGGCAGCCAAGGGATTCACGGCGGCGGGCATCGCCGCCGGGATCAAGGACAACGGCAACCCGGACCTGGCCCTCGTGGTCAACGACGGGCCCCGCCGCGCCGCCGCGGGCGTCTTCACCTCCAACCGTGTCAAGGCCGCGCCCGTGCTCTGGTCCGAGCAGGTCATGAAGAGCGGTCAGGTGTCCGCCGTCGTCCTCAACTCCGGCGGCGCCAACGCCTGTACCGGTCCCAAGGGCTTCCAGGACACGCACGCCACCGCCGAGAAGGTCGCCGAGGTCCTCGGGCGGGGCGCCATCGAGGTCGCCGTCTGCTCCACCGGCCTCATCGGTGTGCTGCTGCCGATGGACAAGCTGCTCCCGGGTATCCAGACGGCCGCGGACCGGCTCTCCGAGCACGGCGGCGAGAAGGCCGCCATCGCCATCAAGACCACCGACACCGTGCACAAGACGGCCGTCGTCAGCAAGGACGGCTGGACCGTCGGCGGGATGGCCAAGGGTGCCGGCATGCTCGCCCCCGGCCTCGCCACCATGCTCGTCGTGATCACCACCGACGCCGACCTCGACAGCGGCGTACTGGACAAGGCCCTGCGCTCGGCCACGCATGTCACCTTCGACCGCGTCGACTCCGACGGCTGCATGTCCACCAACGACACCGTGCTGCTGCTCTCCTCGGGAGCGTCCGGGATCACCCCCGCGTACGAGGAGTTCGCCGAGGCCGTCCGCGCCGTCTGCGACGACCTCGGGCAGCAGCTCATCCGGGACGCCGAGGGCGCCAGCAAGGACATCAAGGTCGAGGTGATCAACGCCGCGAGCGAGGCGGACGCCGTCGAGGTCGGCCGGTCCATCGCCCGCAACAACCTCCTCAAGTGCGCCATCCACGGCGAGGACCCCAACTGGGGGCGGGTGCTGTCCGCGATCGGCACGACGTCCGCCGCCTTCGAGCCCGACCGGCTCAACGTCGCCATCAACGGCGTCTGGGTCTGCAAGAACGGCTCCGTCGGCGAGGACCGCGAGCTCGTCGACATGCGCTACCGCGAGGTGCACATCGTCGCCGACCTCGCCGCCGGGTCCGAGACCGCCACCATCTGGACCAACGACCTCACCGCCGACTACGTCCACGAGAACAGCGCCTACTCCTCATGAGCAACGGAACGACCGGAACGACGACCGGAACGACGCGTAAGCACACCGCGCTCCCCAAGGCCCGGATCCTCGTGGAAGCCCTGCCCTGGCTCACCCGCCACCACGGCAAGACCGTCGTCATCAAGTTCGGCGGCAACGCCATGGTGAACGAGGAGCTGAAGGCAGCGTTCGCGCAGGACGTCGTCTTCCTGCGGCACGCCGGCCTCAAGCCCGTCGTCGTGCACGGCGGCGGCCCCCAGATCAGCGCCGCCCTCGACCGGCACGGCATCGTGAGCGAGTTCAAGGCGGGCCTCAGAGTCACCACCGAGGACGCCATGGACGTCGTACGGATGGTGCTCGCCGGGCAGGTGCAGCGCGAGCTGGTCGGGCTGCTCAACCAGCACGGCCCGCTCGCCGTCGGCCTGACCGGTGAGGACGCGCACACCATCACCGCGACCAAGCACACGCCCGAGATCGACGGCGAGCTCGTCGACATCGGGCGGGTGGGCGAGATCACCGCGATCGACACGGGCGCGATCGAGGCCCTGCTCGCCGACGGCCGCATCCCGGTCGTCTCCTCCATCGCCCGCAGTCAGGACGACGGTGATCTGGGTCATGTCTACAACGTCAATGCTGATACGGCGGCTGCGGCACTCGCTGCGGCACTGGGTGCCGAAACGCTGATGGTCCTCACGGACGTCGAGGGCCTCTACGAGGACTGGCCGGACTCCGACGAGGTGATCAGCCGCCTCACGGCCACCGAGCTGGAGAAACTGCTGCCGGAGCTGTCCTCCGGCATGGTGCCGAAGATGGAGGGCTGCCTGCACGCCGTGCGCAACGGCGTGAACACCGCCCGCGTCATCGACGGCCGGGTCCAGCACTCGATCCTGCTGGAGATCTTCACCGACGAGGGCATCGGCACCATGGTCGTGCCCGACCCGCAAAAGGACGAGCAAGAGGGGGACGCGGCATGACCAACCAGGAGCTGACCGCCCGCTGGCAGGGCGCGCTCATGAACAACTACGGCACCCCGCGGCTGCCCCTCGTCCGCGGCGAGGGCCCCCGGGTGTGGGACGCCGACGGCACCGAGTACCTCGACTACGTCGGCGGCATCGCGGTCAACGCGCTCGGCCACGCCCACCCGGCGGTCGTCGAGGCCGTGAGCCGGCAGATCGCCTCCCTCGGCCATGTCTCCAACCTGTTCGCCGCCGAGCCGCCCGTGGTCCTCGCCGAACGGCTCCTGGAGCTCTTCGGCCGCGAGGGCAAGGTCTTCTTCTGCAACTCCGGCGCCGAGGCCAACGAGGGCGCCTTCAAGATCGGCCGGCTGACCGGGCGCACCCACATGGTCGCCACCCAGGGCGGCTTCCACGGCCGCACCATGGGCGCGCTGGCGCTCACCGGCCAGCCCGGCAAGCAGGGACCGTTCCTGCCGCTGCCCGGCGACGTCACCCACGTCCCGTACGGCGACGCGCAGGCGCTGGCCGCCGCGGTCACCGAGGAGACGGCTCTCGTCATCATCGAGCCGATCCAGGGCGAGAACGGTGTCGTGGTCCCGCCCGCCGGCTACCTCAAGGCCGCCCGCGCCATCACCGCGGCCACCGGCTCGCTGCTCGTTCTCGACGAGGTGCAGACCGGCATCGGCCGCACCGGCCACTGGTTCGAGTACCAGGCCCACGAGGGCGTGCTGCCGGACGTCGTCACGCTGGCCAAGGGCCTCGGCGGCGGGCTGCCGCTCGGCGCGACCGTCGCCTTCGGGCGGGCCGCGGAGCTGCTCCAGCCCGGCCAGCACGGGACCACCTTCGGCGGGAACCCCGTCGTGTGCGCCGCCGGACTCGCCGTCCTGGACACCATCCAGGCCGACGGACTGCTGGAGAACGTGAAACGGCAGGGCGAGAAGCTGCGGGACGGAATCGAGTCCCTGAACCACCCGCTGGTCGCCCATGTCCGCGGTGCGGGCCTCCTGCTGGGTATCGTGCTCACCGAGCCGCTCGCGCCCCGTGCACAGCAGGCGGCTCAGGACGCCGGAATCCTGGTGAACGCGCCCGCCCCCGATGTCGTACGGCTCATGCCGCCGCTGACCCTCGGCGACGCGGAGGTGGACGCCTTCCTCCGGGCACTGCCCGGCGTCCTCGACGCAGCCCGTGAGGACGGACGATCCGGAGAATGAGACGACGATGAGCCAGGCGCAGGACCACGGACAGCACACCGGGCCCGGCGTGCCGCAGACCCGCACCGCACGCCACCGCCGGATCGTGGACATCCTCAACCGGCAGCCGGTGCGCTCCCAGAGCCAGCTGGCGAAGCTCCTCGCCGACGACGGGCTGACCGTCACCCAGGCGACGCTCTCCCGCGACCTCGACGAGCTGAACGCGGTGAAGATCCGCAACACCGACGGCGACCTCATCTACGCGGTCCCGAGCGAGGGCGGCTTCCGCACCCCGCGCGCACCGCTGGGCGAGTCGGCGAAGGAGGAGCGGATGCGCAGGCTCTCCCAGGAGCTGCTGATCTCCGCGGAGGCCTCCGCGAACCTCGTGGTCCTGCGCACCCCGCCGGGGGCCGCGCAGTTCCTCGCCTCGGCCATCGACCAGGCCGAACTGCACGACATCCTCGGCACCATCGCCGGCGACGACACGCTGCTGCTGATCAGCCGCGCGCCGGACGGGGGGCAGGCACTGGCGGACCATCTGCTGCGGCTGGCGCAGAACGGCGGCTGACGGCGGCTGACGGCTTCCACGGGCCGGGGGACTCAGCCGAGACGGTCGGCGAGCCCCCCGGTGCAGCGGACCTCGTCGCCCGCCGTGATCAGCAGGGCCTCCGTGTCCGGCAGCGACTCCAGCCAGCGCAGCGCCTGCCGCGAGCCCATCGCGAACGCCGCCGTCGCCCAGGCGTCCACCCAGGTCAGCCGGGGTCCGACGACGGTCACGGCGACCAGGTCGGTGACGGCGGACCGCCCGGTGCGCGGATCGACGATGTGCGCGCCCCGCTCGGCGGTACCGGACGTCGCCACCGACAGCCGCTCGGCACCGGCGGCGGAGACCACGGCGGCCAGCGCGCCCGGCCGCAAGGGGTCGGACACCCCCACCCGCCACGGCCGCTCCGGCCCCGGCACCCCGCACAACTGCACATCACCGCCGCCGTTCACACTGACCCCGCTCGCACCCGCCGCGGCCAGCCGCAGCGCGGCGCACTCGGCGGCCCAGCCCTTGACGATGCCGGTCGGGTCGAAGCAGCCCTCGTACGTGGCGCTGAACCAGCCCTCGCTGATCCGCTCCGCCTCGGTGCACAGCTCCAGGACCTCGGTGACCAGCGGATCACACTCCTCGAGGACCAGCTCCCCACGGGCCAACCGGGAGACCTGACTGCCGTCACGGTAGGTGCTGAACATCGCGTCGACGGCGTGCAGCCCGGCCACGGCCTCGTCGAGCGCACCCCTGACCGCCGTGGGTTCGCCGCCCCGGACGTCGAAGGAGAAGACCGTGCCCATGACCTCCTCGGCATGACACAGCCGGGGCGGCGCGGAGGCGCCCACGGGCTCAGCCACCGGCCTTGTCGAGGGCGGACTGGAGGGACTTGCGGTAGCCCTCGCTGGTGTAGGTGGCGCCGGAGACGGTGTCGATGTCGGCGGTGCCGGTGGTGACGGCCTGCTGGTTGAGGCGGGGGACGGCGGTGTCGGTGACCTGGGTGCTGCGGCCGCCGCTGGGTGCCTGTACGGCCTCGGCGTCGGTGATCTTCCCGCCGCTGACGGTGACGCGGACCTGGACCGGGCCGTACTCGGTCCGCGTCACGTCACCCGTCAGGGTCTGCGCACCGGTCGCGGCGCCGCCCGGTCCGCCCTGAGCCGATGGCGCGCCCGCCGTCTGCTGCGGTGCCGCCTGCGCCGCGCCCGCGGGATCGGACGCCGGCTTCAGCGACAGGAGCAGCACGATGCCGGACACCGTGGCGGCACCGGCCAGCAGAACGCGCCGGATGGGATGACTCTTCTTCATCGCTCCTTCAGCTCCTGACATGGGGAGTTCCGTAAGTGAGGAAGGCTCGTGGGTGTGGAGGGCCCGTTGGCGTGGAGGGCCCGTAGGTGTGGAGGGCCCGTAGGTGTGGAGGGCCCGTAGGTGTGGGAAGCCGGTGGGCGGCCGGGCCCCTGGGCGTGGCGGTCCCGCCGCTCACATCTCGAACGACTCGTGATGGATACGGCGGCCCGGCACGCCCGCGCCGCGCAGCGCCTCGTACACCTGCTGGGCGAACCCGGGCGGCCCGCACAGGAACACGTCATGGACCTCGATGTCGGGGATCTTGCGGCGCAGCGTCTCCGGGGAGATGTCCGGGCGCTCCCCGTCGGGGCTGTTCACCGCGTACATCAGCCGGGCCCCGCGCTCGTCGGCGATCGCCGCCAGTTCGTCCCACAGGGCGAGGTCCTGGGTGCTGTTGGCCCGGTAGAGCAGCGTGAGGTCGCCGGCCGCGCCCGGGAGCGTCTCGAACAGCGCCCGCATCGGCGTGATGCCCACCCCGCCCGCCACCAGCAGCACCTTGCCCCGGCTCCGCCGGCCCGCCGTCAGCGCCCCGTACGGGCCCTCGGCCCACACCCGCGTGCCGGGCTCCAGGTCGCGCAGCGCCGAGCTGTGGTCGCCGATCGCCTTGACCGTGATGCGCAGCATGTTCGGGCGCGGCGCAGCCGACAGCGAGTACGGATGCGAGCTGAACCGCATGCCCGGCGCGAGGAACCGCCAGCGGAAGAACTGTCCCGCCTCCGCGCCCATCCGGTGCAGACGCTCCCCGCTCATCAGCACCGACACGATCCCGGGCGCCTCCTCCACGACCGCCTCGACCCGCAGCCGGTGCCGCAGGTTCAGCCGGACCGGAGTGACGATCCGGTACCAGACCACCAGCGCGGTCACCGACCCGTACAGCGCGTACCAGACCGTCCTCGCGACCGGCTCCACGGCGAACTCATTGCCCGTCGACAGCTGGTGCCAGAACGTCAGGAAGGTCGCGGCGTACGTCAACAGGTGCACGTGGTACCAGAGGTCGTACGGGATCCGCCGCCGCACCGGACCGATCGAGATGAGCCCGATGAACACCAGCACACCGGTGCCGATCGCGGCCTTGCCCATGTCCGGCAGCCCGTTCACCGAGTCCACGGTCTGCCGCACGAGGTCCCCGGCGCCGAGCCCCGCCTGCAGCGCGTACCCGTACATCGTCAGCACGACGTGGGCGACGACCAGGCAGAGCGTGTACCGCCCGCTCATCGCGTGCCAGCGCGCCACCCGGTCCGAGCCGACCCGGCGCTCCAGCGCGGGCACCCGCGCCATCTGCAGCACCACCAGCGCCATCAGATAGCCCGCGAGCAGCCCCGTGATCCGGCCCGCGGCGAGCACCCGGCCCGCGGTGTCCGCGATGGCCGGGGTGTTGCTCCACCACAGCCAGAGCACCCCGGCCGCCCCCGCCCAGACGGTGAGCAGCAGCGGTACGGCGGGGGAGCGGCGGGGCCGGATACGGCGCATCGTCTGGCGCCGCGCGGCACGGCCGCCTGCGATCGTGGTGGTCACGGTTCCTCCGTGGGGCGAAGTCCCTTGGCCCTGGGATACGTGCCGCGACCGCGGAGTGTTCAGCCGGTGGGGAGGCGCGGGACCACTGGTACCGCTAGTACCGCGTGATCGCCGTCGGCCCGCTCCTCGTGCCGATCGCGATGTGCGGAGCGCGCTCCGGATCGGCCCAGGTGAGGATGCGCCGCATGGCGTCCCGCGGCACGGACACGCAACCGGCCGTCGCGCCGCGCCCGTCGACGTGCAGGAAGATCCCGGCGCCGCGTTCGCGCACGGGCCTCGCGTAGTTGAAGCCGATGACGTAGGCGTACGCGTACTGCGTGCCGTACGTGATCAGGTGCTCGGCCTCCGTGGCACGGCAGTCGGCGGGGCGGGGCTCGGTCCAGCGGTTGTAAGCGCGGGAGTCGTTGTCCTGGCACCACCAGGAGTTCCGGCGGACGGGGCGGTACCGGACGTGCGTGCCGGGCGGTGCCTTCTCGATGCCGAACGCGTAGGGCAGGTCGTACAGGCCGGTGGGTGTGGTGTTGGTGCCCTGCTTGCGGGAGCGCCCCTCGGCGAGCCCGCCCGAGCCGAAGCGCGCGGGTGCGGACCCCGCCTTCACCCAGCGTCCGCCGCGCCGGTCCCACCAGGTGACCCGGCCCGTCGTCGACGAGGTGCGGGGGGCCTGAGCGGTGATCAGCTGGGTGCCGCCGCCCGTGTCGGCCATGCGCTCGGGGAGTGGCGGCCCGTCACCGGGCGCGGCACCGAGCACGAGGGAGACGGACGCGAGAAGGGCGACGACACCGGCACGCTTGATCGGACGGTCACCGAGGCGCATGCCTCAGACGGTAGAGGGCGGCAGCGGCAAAGGCAGCCCCGGCAGCCCGTCCAGGCTGGTTTCGATGTGCGGTTTCGACCGGAAGTAGGAGTCGAGCGAGGCGTCGTCCTCGCGCGCGAAGCGCCGGCCGTGCAGATCGCGGTCCTCGTCGTACGTCATGAACGGCACGCCGTAACCACAGGTGTCGCGGATCAGTTCGGCGCGGACCAGGATGATCGCGCGCAGGCCGTGCGGGGCCGGGTCGATGTCGGGAAAGTGGCTGAGGAGTTCCTTGAAACGGGGGTCGTCACGGAAGACCGGCTCGCCCCTGCCGTGGACACGGACGATGTTGGGCGGCCCCTGGAAGGCACACCACATCAGGGTGATCCGGCCGTTCTCCCGCAGATGGGCGACGGTCTCGGCATTGCTGCCGGCGAAGTCCAGGTAGGCCACGGTCAGTTCGTCGAGGACGGCGAAGGAGCCCTTGAGGCCCTTGGGAGAGAGGTTGACCGTGCCGTCGCCGGACAGGGGCGCGGTCGCGGTGAAGAAGAGGGGCTGTGCCTCGATGAACGTACGCAGGCGGCCGTCGATGCGCTCGTAAGTCTTTCCCATGTCGAACGATTGTCGGCCAAAGTCTTTCGAATGTCTAAGGGTTTGCGTGGGGTGGGACGGGCGGCGCCGTGACCGCCCTGGCCGGCGTTCGGGGCGGTCACGGCGGTCGTGGCGGTCACGGCGGTCACGGCGGTCGTGGCGGTCATGGCGGTCGTGGCGGTCGTGGCGGTCATGTCGTCACGGCGGCCATGGTGGCCTGTCTCCGGGTCGTCACTCGTCGAGCGTGCAGGTGGCGAGGGACTCCAGGCCCTGCGGCCTCTCCGCGGTACGGCCGATGGAGAGGGCGATGCGCTCGATGGCGGCGGTCCGCTTGTCGGCCAGCGGGCCGAGTATGGCGTTCTGGACGAAGTTCGGCCCGCCCTGGCCGACCGTGTCGATCAGTCGCTGGTTCGCCGCCTGGATCTGGGTGCCGAGCTGGGCGAGGTTGCGCTCGACCTCCGCCTGCGCGGAGGCGGGGATCTCGGGGAGGCGGGACGCGACGTCCGGGCAGGAGATGGCTCCCGCGGTCTCGGCACCGGCACCGGCACCGGTATCAGTACCCGCACCAGCATCAGTGCCCCCATCGGCACTGGCATCAGCGCCCCCATCGGAACCGGCATCAGCACCGGCATCAGCACCGGCATCAGCACCGGCATCAGCACCGGCATCAGCACCGGCTCCGCCCGCGTTGCCCGCGTCGAGGCTGCACGGTGCCAGCGCCTCCAGTCCCTCCGGCTTCTCGGCCGCGCGCCCGATGGCCGTCTCGATGCGGTTCAGCGTCGCGACGCGCTTGTCCTCGAGCGGGCCGAGGATGGCGTTCCGGACGAAGTTCGGCCCGCCCTGGCCGACCGTGTCGATCAGTCGCTGGTTCGCCTCCTGGACCTGGGTGCCGAGCAGCGCGAGGTTGCGGTCGACCTCGGCCCGCGCCGACGCGGGAACCTCCGGCAGGCCGGGCTCGACCGCCGGGCAGGTGATGGAGCCGGGCGAGGCGGAGGCGTCGCCGTTTCCGTCGGCGGTGCTCTCCCCGGCCAGGGCGGACCCGGCGATCACCGCCCCTGACAACGCCACGGCGGCGGCGCCGCCGATCAGCGCGATGCGGCGTTTGCGGTACTTCGGAAGTGCCCTGGAGCTGGACATGTCGGTGCCTCATTCGGTCGCTCGGTCGGGGTACGGACACGCGGCGCCTGCGGTCGGAGAGAGATACGAGAAAGCGCGTTCCCCCGTTCAGCCGGGTACCGCTCCGGCGGTGCCGAATTGACGAACCATGCAGACTTCTGCATACTCATGCATGTCAGCGAATGCACTGTGAGGAGAAACCCGTGACCGAGCGCGTCGTACTCGCCTACTCGGGCGGCCTGGACACCTCCGTCGCCATCGGCTGGATCGCCGAGGAGACGGGCGCCGAGGTCATCGCCGTTGCCGTGGACGTCGGCCAGGGCGGCGAGGACCTGGACGTCATCCGCAAGCGCGCGCTCGCCTGCGGTGCCGTCGAGGCCGAGGTCGCGGACGCCAAGGACGAGTTCGCCGAGGAGTACTGCCTCCCGGCGATCAAGGCCAACGCCCTCTACATGGACCGCTACCCGCTGGTCTCCGCCCTCTCCCGGCCGACGATCGTCAAGCACCTCGTCGCCGCCGCCCAGAAGCACGGGGCCTCCACGGTCGCCCACGGCTGCACCGGCAAGGGCAACGACCAGGTGCGGTTCGAGGCCGGCATCGTCGCCCTCGCCCCCGACCTCAAGTGCATCGCCCCGGTCCGTGACTACGCGATGACCCGCGACAAGGCCATCGCGTTCTGCGAGGCCAAGGGCCTGCCGATCGCGACCACCAAGAAGTCCCCGTACTCCATCGACCAGAACGTCTTCGGACGGGCCATCGAGACGGGCTTCCTGGAGGACATCTGGAACGCCCCGATCGAGGACATCTACGAGTACACCTCCAACCCGGCCGAGCCCCGCGAGGCCGACGAGGTGGTCATCTCCTTCAAGGAGGGCGTCCCGGTCGCCATCGACGGCAAGCCCGTCACCGTCCTCCAGGCCATCCAGCAGCTCAACGAGCGCGCGGGCGCCCAGGGCATCGGCCGCATCGACATGGTCGAGGACCGCCTCGTCGGCATCAAGTCCCGTGAGGTGTACGAGGCTCCGGGCGCCATCGCCCTGATCACCGCCCACCAGGAGCTCGAGAACGTCACCGTCGAGCGCGAGCTGGCCCGCTACAAGCGGCAGGTCGAGCAGCGCTGGGGCGAGCTCGTCTACGACGGCCAGTGGTTCTCCCCGCTCAAGCGCGCCCTGGACGGCTTCGTGAACGAGGCCAACCAGCACGTCACCGGCGACATCCGGATGACCCTGCACGGCGGCCGCGCCGTCGTCACCGGCCGGCGCTCCGAGTCGTCGCTGTACGACTTCAACCTCGCCACCTACGACACCGGCGACACCTTCGACCAGGCCGCGGCCAAGGGCTTCATCGACATCTACAGCCTGTCGTCGAAGATCGCCGCCAAGCGCGACCTGGCGTGACCGCGCAGGTCACCTCGCACGCATCAGCCTGACAGCCGCCTCCTCACCTCCCGTGGTGGGGAGGCGGTCGCACATCAACCCCCGACCTCCCGTCTCCACATCCACCGAGGAGCACAGCAGTGAGCAGCAACAGCGGTGACGTACGGCTCTGGGGCGGCCGTTTCGCCGACGGTCCCGCCGAGGCCCTGGCGAAGCTGTCCGCGTCCGTCCACTTCGACTGGCGGCTGGCGCCCTACGACATCGCCGGATCGCGTGCCCACGCGCGCGTGCTGCACAAGGCGGGCCTGCTGACGGAGGACGAGCTGACCCGGATGATCGCCGGTCTCGACCGGCTCGAGGCCGATGTCGCCGACGGGTCGTTCGTGGGCACCATCGCCGACGAGGACGTGCACACCGCCCTGGAGCGGGGCCTGCTGGAGCGTCTCGGCCCCGACCTAGGCGGCAAGCTGCGCGCCGGCCGGTCCCGCAACGACCAGGTCGCCACCCTCTTCCGGATGTACCTGCGCGACCACGCCCGTGTCGTCGGCGGACTGATCGCCGACCTCCAGGACGCGCTGATCGGCCTCGCCGAGGCGCACCCGGACGTCGCCATGCCGGGCCGCACCCACCTCCAGCACGCCCAGCCGGTCCTGTTCGCGCACCACGTCCTCGCCCACGTCCAGGCGCTGTCCCGGGACGCCGAGCGGCTGCGCCAGTGGGACGAGCGGACGGCCGTCTCCCCGTACGGATCGGGCGCCCTCGCGGGCAGCAGCCTCGGCCTCGACCCCGAGGCGGTGGCGCAGGACCTCGGCTTCGAGCACGGCAGCTCGGCCAACTCCATCGACGGCACGGCCTCCCGGGACTTCGTCGCCGAGTTCGCGTTCATCACCGCGATGATCGGCGTCAACGTCTCCCGGATCGCCGAGGAGATCATCATCTGGAACACGAAGGAGTTCTCCTTCGTCACCCTCCACGACGCCTTCTCCACCGGCTCGTCGATCATGCCGCAGAAGAAGAACCCGGACATCGCGGAGCTGGCGCGCGGCAAGTCCGGCCGGCTGATCGGCAACCTGACCGGTCTGATGGCGACCCTCAAGGCCCTCCCGCTCGCGTACAACCGCGACCTCCAGGAGGACAAGGAGCCGGTGTTCGACTCCATCGACCAGCTCACGGTCCTGCTCCCCGCCTTCACCGGCATGATGGCCACCCTCACCGTCCACCGCGAGCGCATGGAGGAGCTGGCCCCGGCCGGGTTCTCCCTCGCCACCGACATCGCCGAGTGGCTGGTCAAGCAGGGCGTTCCGTTCCGGGTCGCGCACGAGGTCGCGGGCGAGTGCGTCAAGGTCGCCGAGGCCGAGGGCAAGGAGCTGGACGAGCTCACGGACGAGCAGTTCGCGAAGATCTCCGCCCACCTCACCCCCGAGGTACGGTCGGTGCTCAATGTCCCCGGCGCCCTCGCCTCCCGCAACGGCCGCGGCGGTACGGCCCCGGAGGCGGTCGCCGTCCAGCTCGCCGAGGTGAAGGCGGACGTGGCGGCGCAGCACGCGTGGGCGACGGCCAAGAGCACGAGGTAGCGATCAGCGGCAGGCACGCGCGCGCGTGGGAGGACGGGGAGACCCGGTGTCCTCCCACGCGCGCGTGATACGCAGAGATCATCGCGGTTACGTTGGGGCGTGCGCCCCCGGAAGCGACCCGGCGACCCGAACGGAGCCTGCGATGCCCGCGATGCCCTTCTCCCGACTCTCCTCGGCCACCACGCCCACCTGCCGCCTCGGTCTCGGCCTCGCCGCCGTCGGCCGCCCCGGCTACATCAACCTGGGCCGCGAGCGGGACCTGCCCGCCGACCGCACCGCCGAGGCCCTGCGCGCCCGCACCCACGAACTCCTCGACGCCGCCTACGCCCAGGGCGTGCGCTACTTCGACACGGCCCGTTCCTACGGCCGCGCGGAGGAGTTCCTGGCCGACTGGCTGAGCGCCCGGCCCGACGCCGCCGACGAGGTCGTGATCGGCAGCAAGTGGGGCTATACCTACACCGCGGACTGGCGCACCGACGCCGAGCGGCACGAGGTCAAGGACCACACGCTCGCGACGTACGAGCGGCAGCGCGCCGAGACCGCCGCGCTGCTCGGCGACCGGCTCGACCTGTACCAGATCCACTCGGTGACCCCGGACAGCCCGGCCCTCACCGACAAGGAGCTGCACGCCCGGCTCGCCGAGGCCGCGGCCGAGGGCACCGTCATCGGTTTCTCCACCAGCGGGCCCGCCCAGGCGGAGGCGATCCGCGCCGCGCTCGCCGTGACCGTCGACGGCACGCCCCTCTTCCGTACCGTCCAGTCCACGTACAACGTCCTGGAGACCTCGGCCGGGCCCGCGCTCGCGGAGGCGCACGACGCCGGGCTGACCGTGATCGTCAAGGAGGGCGTGGCCAACGGGCGGCTCACCGGACCGCACGCCCCGGAGCCCGTGCGGGACATCGCCGCGCGGGCCGGCGGGCTCGGCGCCGACGCGGTCGCCCTCGCGTACGTGCTGCGGCAGCCCTGGGCGGGAGTCGTCCTGTCCGGCGCCGCGACCACCGGGCAGCTCGCCTCCAACCTGCACGCGGCCGTCGTCGGCCTCGACGAGGAGCAGCTCACCCGGCTCGCAGCGCTCGCGGAGGAGCCGGCCGTGTACTGGGAGCGGCGGGGACAGCTGCCCTGGCACTGAGCGGCCCGCCCGCCCCCACCTCCGATCGAAGATCGCCGGACACGGTTCATGAGACCCGTACGCCTTGAATGAGACATCAATGTCTCATGTGGGTTATGGTTGTCTCATGGCCCTCGATCGTGACCACGTACTGCGCAGCGCCGCGGCCCTGCTGACCCGCAAATCCACGGCCACCATGGACGAGGTGGCCAGGGCGGCGGGGATCAGCCGGGCCACGCTGCACCGCCACTTCGCCGGGCGGGACGCCCTCGTCAGAGCCCTGGAGGCGCTCGGCATCGCCGAGTGCGAGGCCGCCCTGGACGCGGCCCGGCTGGACGAGGGGTCCGCGCGCGACGCCGTCACGCGGCTCGTGCACGAGATCGAGCCCGCCGCCGGGCTCCTCGCCTTCCTCTACACCGAGAACCAGCTGTTCGAGGGCGAGGAGCAGAACGAGGGCTGGGCCCGGCTGGACGAGCGGATCACCGCCCTGTTCCGGCGTGGTCAGGAGAGCGGCGAGTTCCGTATCGACCTCACCCCGGTCTGGCTCACGGAAGCGCTGTACGGGCTGTTCGCCTCCGGCGCGTGGGCCGTGCTCGAAGGCCGGGTGGCGGGCAAGGACTTCCAGTTCAACATCGTCGAGCTGCTGCTCGGCGGCGCACTGCGGAGAGAGGAATCATGACCGGCATCAAGCAGCGGACGACCGCCGCGGAGGCGACGGAGGCGCGCCCCGGGCGCTGGCTCGCCCTCGGCGTGCTCGTGCTCGCCGTGCTGCTGGTGGCCGTCGACGCGACCGTCCTCGGTCTCGCCACCCCGTACATCAGCGAGGACCTGAACCCCTCGGGCACCCAGCTGCTGTGGATCGGCGACGTCTACTCGTTCGTCATCGCGGGTCTGCTGGTCTCCATGGGCAGTCTCGGCGACCGTATCGGCCGCAAGAAGCTCCTGCTGACCGGTGCCACGGTGTTCGGCGCGGTGTCCGTGCTCAACGCCTACGCCACCACACCCGAGCTGATGATCCTCGCGCGGGCGCTGCTGGGTGTCGCGGGCGCCACCCTGATGCCCGCCACGCTCGCCCTGATCCGCAACCTCTTCCCCGACCCGCGCGAGCGCAGTTTCGCGGTCGGCATATGGGGTGCGACCGCCTCCGCCGGCGCGGCGGTCGGCCCGGTCGTGGGCGGTGTCCTGCTCGAGCACTTCTGGTGGGGCTCGGTCTTCCTGATCAACCTGCCGGTCATGGCGGTGCTCGTCCTCGTCGGCGCCAAGCTGCTGCCCGAGTCGCGGAACCCGCAGCCCGGCCCCTGGGACCTCGTCAGCGTCGTGCTCTCGCTCGTCGGCATGATCGGCGTGGTGTACGCGATCAAGGAGGCGGCCTCGCACGGGCCGTCCCTGGACGCCCTGGCCGCCGGCGTGCTCGGCGCGGCCGCGCTGTACTGCTTCGTACGGCGCCAGCTCACCCTGCCCGCGCCGCTGCTGGACATCCGGCTGTTCCGCCGCCGTGGCTTCACCGGTGCCGTCATCGCGGACCTGCTGACCGTCCTCGGCATGTCCGGACTGGTGTTCTTCCTGTCGCAGTACCTGCAACTCGTCCAGGGCAGGCGGCCGCTGGAGGCCGGGCTCGCCGAACTGCCCGCCGCCGTCGGCGCGGTGGTGGCCGGACTGGTCGCGGGCACGGCGGCCCGGCGGTTCTCCGTGCGGTCCGTGGTCGCGGGCGGGCTCGCCGCCGTGGGCCTGGCGCTCGCCTCGCTCACCCTGGTGGGCCAGTCCACCGGCTACCCCCTGCTCGGCACCGCGCTGCTGGTGGTCGGCCTCGGCGCGGGCTTCTCGTTCACCGTGACCGCCGACGTCATCCTGTCCAGCGTGCCCAAGGAGCAGGCGGGTTCGGCGTCCGCGGTGTCCGAGACCGCGTACGAACTGGGCGCCGCCCTCGGTATCGCGCTGCTCGGGTCCGTGGTGACCGGCGTGTACCGGGACTTCACGGCTCCGGCGGGCACCCCGGCCGCGGCGCACGAGTCCCTCGGCGGCGCCGTCGAGGTGGCGTCGGAGCTGCCCGCGGACAGTGCGGCGGCGCTGCTGGCGGCGGCCCGCGAGGCCTTCGTCGACGGGCTCGGTCTCGCGGCGGGCGCCGGCGCGGTGGTGCTCCTCGCCACCTCGGTGGCGGCGTGGTTCCTGCTGCGCGGCCAGCGGCTGGGGGACCGGGTGGAGCACCCGTGAGCGGCGCGTGCGGCGGTGACCGCTGAGCCGCGTGTACGGAGGCCGTCCGGCACCCGCCCGCACGGTGGGCGCCGACCGTACGGCGCGTTCTGCCCGGTCGGTGGGCTCCGCCCGATGCCGCTGCCGGGCGCACGCCCGACGCACGAGCGGCGGCCCCCCTGCGCAGGGGGGCCGCCGCTCCGTGGTCTTCGAGCAGCCGCGGCCGGCTCACCGGCGGCGGAGCGTCACGCCGCCTGCTTGGCCTTCGTGGCGTACATGTCCACGTACTCCTGCCCCGACAGCCGCATGACCTCCGCCATCACGGAGTCGGTCACGGCGCGCAGCACATAGCGGTCGCGGTCCATGCCGTCGTAACGGGAGAACTCCATCGCCTCGCCGAAGCGGACCGTGACCCGCAGCCCCCGGCCGATGCGCGGCAGTCCGGCCCCGCCCGGCTGGATCTTGTCGGTGCCGATCATGGCGAACGGGACGACCGGGGCGCCGGTCATCAGCGTGAGGCGGGCGATGCCGGTGCGGCCGCGGTAGAGGCGGCCGTCGGGGGAGCGGGTGCCCTCCGGGTAGATGCCGAACATGTTGCCCTGCTCCAGCACCCGGCGCCCGGTCATCAGGGCGGCGACCCCGCCCCGGCCGCCGTCACGGTCGACGGGGATCATGCCGACCCCGGTGAAGAACCAGGCCATCAGCCGGCCCTTGATCCCCTTGCCGGTGACGTACTCGTCCTTGCCGATGAAGAACACCTGACGGTCGCAGACCAGCGGCAGGATCATCGAGTCGATGAACGTCAGATGGTTGCCGGCGAGGATGACCGGGCCGTCGCCCGGGATGTGCTCCGCGCCCTCCACCCGGGGGCGGAACATCAGGCGCATGATCGGTCCGAGCACTGCCTTGATGAGCGCGAAGCGGGACAACGGGCCCTCCGATGCCAAGGGGTTCGATATGAGTCTGTGCAGGTGAGGACGATACTCGCGGTCCCCCGCGTCGCGCACATCGGGTTCACGAGGCCGATACGCACTGTTGACGTACGTTTACCTGCGCTTTGTGTCCGTTGTGCGTTTCCGTGCCCGCCCGCACTGTGACGGACATCGCGCGCCGTCCGCCGTCCGCGTACCCGGAAGTCCGCCGGGCAAGCCGACGAACCGTCACTTCGTCCGCCGCGCACGTCGATTGCGTACGACATCCAGCGGCAGCCGTGTGTTCCTCCGCGGGTCTCCCGTACGTCACCCGACGGCACCTACGATCGTCCAGCTTCGGCAGGTGCAGGGCAGTACAGGCAATCTCGGAGGAGTGCCGCATGGGGACGCAGGAGTCTCAGGGGTCGCAGCAGTCGCAGGAGTCGTACGGGCGGCAGAGCCGGGGAACGGGGCGGCGGGCGCTGCTCGGGGCCGCGGTGCTCGGCGCGGGCGGAGCGGTCGTGGGGCTGCCCGGCGTGGCGAGAGCCGGTGAACGGCACGGCAGCGGCGGCGGCTTCAGAAGCCTGCCCGTGCCGACGGTCGTCGCGCACCGCGGGGCCAGCGGCTACCGGCCCGAGCACACCCTCGGCTCCTATCAGTTCGCCCTCGACATGGGCGCGCACGTCATCGAGCAGGACCTCGTGCCCACCAAGGACGGCCACCTCGTGTGCCGGCACGAGAACGACATCACGGGCACGACCGACGTCGCCGACCACCCCGAGTTCGCCGGCCGGAGGACCACGAAGGTCGTCGACGGCACCTCCCTCACCGGCTGGTTCACCGAGGACTTCACCCTCGCCGAGCTGAAGACGCTGCGCGCCACGGAGCGCATCCCCGGCACCCGGCGGCAGAACACGCTCTACGACGGGCGCTGGGAGGTCCCCACGTTCGAGGAGGTGCTGCGCTGGGCGGAGAAGGAGTCGCGCCGGCGCGGCAAGGAGGTCTGGCTGCACGTCGAGACCAAGCACCCCACCTACTTCCGCAAGCTGGGCCTCGGCCTGGAGGAGCCGCTCGCGAAGCTGCTGCGCAAGTACGGCCGTCACAAGAAGAACTCGCCCGTCTTCCTGCAGTCGTTCGAGCCGGGCAGCATGCAGCGCCTGAACCGCCTGGTGGACAACCCCCTCGTCGTGCTGCTGTCCGGTGCGAGCAGCCGCCCCTGGGACTTCGTCGAGGCGGGCGACCCGCGCACGGTCGCCGACCTGATCAAGCCCGAGGGCCTGGCCTGGATCGCCTCGTACGCCCAGGGCATCGGCCCGACCCTGGACCTGGTCATACCGAGGGACGCGAGCGGCAGGCTGACGCGGCCCACCACGCTCGTGGCCGACGCGCACGACGCGGGACTGATCCTGCACCCGTACACGATGCGCAACGAGAACACCTTCCTGCCCGCCGACTTCCGCAAGGGCACCGACCCGGCCGCCTACGGCGACGCCTTCGGCGCCTTCCAGGCCTACTTCGAGACGGGCATCGACGGAATCTTCACCGACAACCCGGACACCGGTCTCCTCGCCCGCGAGGACTTCGTCAACGGCTGATCCGGCTCCACAGCCGATCCCGGTCAGCAGCAGTCGACACAGGGATACGGCGATACATCGATACGCAGTATGTGAGCTCGTCCGACGGTCCGGCCGGCGTCAACCGGCGACCCCGTCGCCCCGATCGGGGTGACTCCCGCCCGCCCCGGCAACCTCCTGCCGGGGCGGCCGCGTCCCGCCGCATATGAGCCACGAGATCGTCACCGCCCTGCGCCCGCTGCTCCTCGCCGAGGCCTCCGCCGAGGCGTACGCGGCCGGGGCGGAGCCGGGGGACCTGGAACAGGCCGTCTGGCTCCGCCTGCTGGAACGCCTCGACACCGACGGACCGCCCGACGACCCCGAGGGCTGGCTGCGCGGCGCGGTCCGTGCCGAGGCGCGCCGCAGCCGCCGTACGGCCGGCCGCGAGCGCCCCTACGTCACCGAGCCCGCCGACGACCGCCGGCCCGGCCCCGAGCAGCAGGCCCTGACCGCCGCCCGCCACCGCGCCCTGTACGCCGCGGTCCGCCGGCTGCCCGGCCGGTGCCCCCGCCTCCTCGCGGCGCTTCTGTCTCCCCAGGACCTCACGTACCGGGAGATCGCAGGTGAGTTGGGTATCTCACAGGGCAGTCTGGGGCCAGAACGTTCCAGATGCCTGGGATGTCTGCGTCGAATGCTCGGCCCGGAGGTTGCGGCCCGCGAACCACGGGGATAGGAGTGGGGGACAACGACAGGTGAGCGGGAGGCGTGCACACATGGGCATGAGCGTGACCATCTCCGTGGCGACCGCGAAGGACGCCGAGCAGATCTTCAGGCTGCAGTACCTGTGCTTCCAGAGCGAGGCCGCCCTCTACGGCAACTACCGCATCGGCCCGCTCGTCCAGACGCTCGACTCGGTGCGCGAGGAGGTCGTCTCGGACTGCGTGTTCGTGGCCCGGCTGGGCGACGAGGTGGTCGGCTCCGTGCGCGGCCGGATCGCCGACGACGGCACCGCCTCCATCGGCAAGCTCTGCGTGCACCCGCGGCTCCAGGGCCACGGGATCGGGGCCCGCCTGCTGCGCGCGGCCGAGTCGACGCTCGCCGAGGAGCGCGGCGCCACCCGGTTCCGCCTTCACACGGGTCACCGCAGCGAGGGCAACCTGCGGCTGTACCGTCGCGTGGGCTACGAGACCGTGGGCACCTCGAAGGGCGAGGACGGCGTCCCCATGATCGTCCTGGAGAAGGCGGCGCCCACGGGGTCGTACGCGGCGACGGCGTGACTCCTGTCCCGCCTCCGAAGCGGGAGGCGGGACCTCAGGAGCGGCGGGTCCCCTTGCGGAGCCAGTACACGGCCGTCAGCGGCAGCAGTACGGGGATGAAGAGGTAGCCCATCCCGTAGTCGGACCACACCGTCGCGTCCGGGAACGCGGACGGCTCCAGCACCGTCCACGTGCCCACGACCAGGACGCCCAGCAGCTCGGCGGCGCAGCACACGAGCGCCGCCCTGCGGGCCCGCTCCCCGCCGCGGACGAGCGAGTACGTGATGAAGCCGTACACGACGCCCGCGAGGGCGGACAGCGAGTAGGGGAGCGGGGCGTGCCCGAACTCCGTCGAGATCTGGAAGGCGGACCGGGAGACGGCGCCGACGACCATCACGCCGTACAGCCAGACGAGCAGCATGCCCGGCCCGCCGATGAGCCGTGTCCGCCCGGTCCCGGCCGCCTCGCCGGGGGCCGTCGTCCCCCCGGTCGCCCCGGGGCCGGTGGTCTTCTCGGCCGGCGCCATCTCAGCCTCCCCAGATGTCGTAGAGCCGTACCTGCAGCACGGCGAGCACCACACCGCCGGCCGCGACGGTCACACTGCCCCAGCGGGTGCGCTCGGCCAGCGACATGAAGCCGGCCACCGGGACGCACGCGAACGACCCGAGCAGGTACGACACGAAGAGTACGGTGCCCTGCTCCGGGTCCTCGCCGCGCGCCAGCTGCACGATGCCGATCACCAGCTGTACCGCGGCCAGCAGCGAGACCACACCCATGCCGATGAAGTGCCAGTCCTTCGTCGGCTGGTCCCGGTAGGCGGCCCAGCCGCACCAGGCGGCGAGCAGCAGCGCGGCGACGGCGGTCGCGACGGTCAGGGCAACAAGCATGCCGTGACCCTATTACGGGCCAAATGGTCCGATGCCCTCGCCCCCGGCCGTGCCCGTAGGGTCGGGGGCATGACGATACGTGCAGAGGCCATGCTGTTCGACAACGACGGGACGCTCGTCTCGTCCCTGGAGTCGGTGCGGCGGTGCTGGACCAGATGGGCGGGGGAGTACGGGATCACCGCCGAGCAGTTCGGACGGGTCGAGCTGCACGGACGGACCGCCGCCGAGGTGGCCGCCGATCTGCTGCCCGCCGCCGTCGTCCCGGAGGCCGTGGCCCGGATCGAGGAGCTGGAGGTCGAGGACGTGCCGAACGGCGGCGTCCACCTGCTGCCCGGCACCCGCGACTTCCTCGACGCCCTGCCCGCCGACCGCTGGGCCGTCGTCACGTCGGCCACCCGGCGGCTGGCCGAGGCCCGCCTCGGCGCCGTGGACATCCGCCCCAAGGTGCTGATCTGCGCGGACGATGTCACGCGCGGCAAGCCCGACCCCGAGCCGTACCTCCTCGCGGCCCGCGAACTGGGCGTCGACCCGGCCCGCTGCGTCGTCTTCGAGGACGCCCCGGCCGGACTGCGCGCGGGACGCGCGGCGGGCATGACCACCGTGGCCTTGGCCACAACGCACCAGGCCGCCGAGCTGACGGCCGACCTGGTGGTGAAGGATCTCTCGGCCCTGTCCGGGCTGGTCACCGGGGAGGGCATGGAGATCTCCGTACGGGCCTGAGGGGGCCGGCGGCCGGCCGTCCGGCGTCCGGCGGGCGTTCACCTCCGTCCGCCATTCGGACAGAGGTGGCCGGTCAGCAGCGCTTGTCTGCTTTACTGATCGCATGACCACGACGAGCGACCGCACCCCTGCGACCGAGGCGACCATGACGCCCGGTGCTCGTTGTATGTGTCGAATGTGTGCTTTCTAGAGGGCCCCCGCACCACCACAGAGCCTCGCGCCCCGAAGCGAGCGCCGCTCGGGTCCGCCGTACGCCCGGCGTACGCGACCGAGCCACGCCCCCGCGCACACGTTTCTCTCAGATCTCCCCGGTCCCGGTAGCACCGCCACCGCGAGAACCGTGCAGCGTTCCGGCCGTTCCCGACCATGAATGCCCCGTGCCCGGCGCCCACGACGCGCCGCGCACTCGACAGTGACGGAAACCCCAGTGATCACCACAACGGGCCTTACCAAGGTCTACCGCTCGCGCGGCCGTGAGGTCACCGCTCTCGACGGCGTCGACCTCCATGTCCGCGAAGGCGAGGTGTACGGCGTCATCGGCCAGTCCGGCGCCGGCAAGTCCTCGCTGATCCGCTGCGTCAACCTCCTGGAGCGCCCCACCTCCGGCACGGTCACCGTGGCCGGCCAGGACCTCACCGCCCTCGCCGGCCGCGGCCCCCGCGCCGGCCGGGAGCTGCGCCAGGCACGCAGCCGCATCGGCATGGTCTTCCAGCACTTCAACCTGCTGTCCTCGCGGACCGTGCGGGACAACGTCGAGCTGCCCCTCGAGATCCTCGGCGTCTCCGGGAAGGAGCGCACCCGCAAGGCCCTGGAGCTGCTCGACCTGGTCGGCCTCGCCGACAAGGCCGGCTCCTACCCGGCGCAGCTCTCCGGCGGCCAGAAGCAGCGCGTCGGCATCGCCCGCGCCCTGGCCGGCGACCCCAAGGTGCTCCTGTCCGACGAGGCCACCAGCGCCCTCGACCCGGAGACCACCCGCTCCATCCTCCAGCTGCTGCGCGACCTGAACCGGCAGCTCGGCCTGACCGTCCTGCTCATCACCCACGAGATGGACGTCGTCAAGAGCATCTGCGACTCGGCCGCCCTGATGGAGAAGGGCCGCATCGTCGAGTCCGGCACCGTCAGCGAGCTCCTCGCGACCCCCGGCTCGGAGCTGGCCGCCGCGCTCTTCCCGGTCAGCGGCGAGGCAACCGGCGACGACCGCACCGTCGTCGACGTCACCTTCCACGGCGACGCGGCCACCCAGCCGGTCATCTCGCAGCTCTCGCGCACCTACAACATCGACATATCGATCCTCGGCGCCGCGATGGACACCGTCGGCGGCAAGCAGGTCGGCCGGATGCGCATCGAGCTGCCCGGCCGCTACGAGGACAACGTCGTGCCGATCGGCTTCCTGCGCGAGCAGGGGCTCCAGATCGACATCCCGGGCCGTGAGCAGGAGCCCGCACTCCTCAAGGAAGGTGCCGCCAAGTGACCTGGTCCGAGATGCAGCCGCTGCTGGAGCAGGCGTGTTGGGACACCTTCTACATGGTGGGCTGGTCCACGCTCATCGCGGTCGTCGGGGGTCTCCCGCTCGGCATCCTGCTGGTGCTCACCGACCGCGGCGGGCTCCTCCAGAACGTCGTGGCCAACAAGGTCATCGGGCAGATCGTCAACGTCGCCCGCTCGCTGCCGTTCATCATCCTGATGGTCGCGCTGATGAGCTTCACCCGCTGGATCACCGGGACGACCATCGGCCGCGAGGCCGCGATCGTGCCGCTCGCCATCGGCGCCATCCCGTTCTTCGCCCGCCTGGTCGAGACGGCCGTCCGCGAGGTGGACCACGGGCTCGTCGAGGCCGTGCAGTCGATGGGCGGCAACACCTGGACCGTCGTCCGCAAGGTCCTCGTCCCGGAGTCCCTGCCCTCGCTGATCTCATCGGCCACCACGACGATCGTCGCCCTGATCGGCTACTCCGCGATGGCCGGCACCGTCGGCGCGGGCGGCCTCGGTGACATCGCCATCCGGTACGGCTACCAGCGCTTCGAGACCGGGCTGATGTGGATCACCGTGGCGATCCTCGCGGTCGTCATCTCGGTGATCCAGTTCGCCGGTGACTACGCGGCCCGTGGCCTGCACCGGCGCGGCGGCCGCTCGGGCCCCGGCCCGAAGCTGCGGCTGCTCAAGGCCAAGGAGCCCGACGCCCAGCCGGTCCCGGCGGCCGGAGCGACGACCACCGACGTCAGCAAGGTGGCCTGACCGGCCACACCATTCGGGTGGCCCCGGCCGCCCGAGCGGTGGGGCCGTCCCGACGACCGGTTACATCCGTGACAGCCGCAAGGGCACGACCGCCGCAAGGGCACGCCCGGCGGCGAAGGCACCGACCGCGGCAACAGCCGGACAGCCGGACAGCCGGACAGATCGGACAGCCGTATCACCGTCCCGGTCCGCCGCCCCCAGCCCCCGTTCACCCAAAACGGGTCGCACCACACATAAGGAAAGGCACTTTTCGTGCGTAACACCGCCAAGATCACGACCGCCGTCCTCGCCGCCGGAGCCCTCACCTTCGGGCTCACCGCCTGCGGTTCCGACGACTCCGACGCCGCCTCCGACACCTCCGGCCCGCTGGTCGTCGCCGCGACGCCCGTCCCGCACGCCGAGATCCTCAACTACGTCAAGGACAACCTGGCGAAGAAGGAGGGCCTCGACCTCGAGGTCAAGGAGTTCACCGACTACGTCACGCCGAACACGGCGACCGAGGACGGTTCGGTGGGGGCCAACTACTTCCAGACGGAGCCGTACCTGGAGGACTTCAACAAGAAGAACGGCACCCATCTGAAGTCCGTGGCGTCCGTGCACCTGGAGCCGCTGGGCCTGTACTCCAAGAAGGCCGACAAGGCGGACGACCTGAAGAACGGTGCGACCATCGCCGTCCCGAACGACACCGTCACCGAGGCGCGCGCCCTCCAGCTGCTGGCCGCCAACGGGCTCCTCACCCTCAAGGAGGGCGTCGGCACCTCGGCCACCACCGCCGACATCACCGAGAACCCGAAGAACCTCAAGTTCAAGGAGCTGGAGGCGGCCCAGACGCCGCGTTCCCTCGACGACGTCGACGCCGCCGTGATCAACGGCAACTACGCGCTGGAGGCCGACCTCAAGCCGGCCGAGGACGCCCTGGTGCTGGAGTCCCCCGAGAACAACCCGAACGTCAACCTCCTCGTGGTCAAGGAGGGCAACGAGGACGACCCGCGCGTGAAGAAGCTCGCCAAGCTCCTCACCTCCGACGAGGTGAAGAAGTTCATCGAGGACGAGTACGACGGCTCCGTCATCGCCTCCTTCTGAGCGGCCCGGCAGCACTCAGGGGGAGTGAACAAATGAAGCTGCGCAAGCCCGTCCTGCCCGCGGCGGCCGGCGTCCTGGCCCTCGGCCTCGCGCTGACCGCCTGCGGCTCGGGCACGGACTCCGCCGGCTCCGGCGGCGCCGACGACACCCTGGTCGTCGGCGCCACCCCGGTCCCGGCCGGTGAGGTCCTCACGTACATCAAGGACGACCTCGCCGGGAAGGCGGGCCTGAAGCTGGAGATCAAGGAGTTCACGGACTACGTCCTGCCGAACACCGCGCTCCAGGAGGGCTCGCTCGACGCGAACCTGTACCAGCACGAGCCCTACCTGAAGGACTTCAACGAGTCCAAGGGCACCGACCTGGTCGCGGTCGCACCGGTCTACCTGCCGCCCCTGGGCGTCTACTCCAAGAAGGTCACCGACGTCGCGAAGCTCGCCGACGGAGCCACCGTCGCCCTGCCCAACGACACCACCAACGAGGCCCGCGCCCTGGAGCTCCTCGCCGCCGAGGGCGTGATCACCCTCAAGGACGGCGCCGGTGCGAACGCCTCTCCGGCGGACATCGCGAAGAACCCCCGGAACCTGACGTTCAAGGAACTGGAGCCCGCCCAGCTGCCGCGCTCGCTCGACGACGTGGACGCCGCGGTCATCAACAACAACTACGCCCAGGACGCGGGCCTCAGCCCCGCGAAGGACGCGATCCTGCTGGAGTCCGCGAAGGACAACCCGTACACCAACGTCCTCGCCGTCAAGCGCGGCGACGAGGACGATCCCCGGGTCGAGAAGCTCGTGAAGCTGCTCGGATCCGCCGAGGTGAAGAAGTTCATCGAGGACAAGTACCAGGGGTCCGTCCTGCCGGTCGCCTCCGGCTGACGCACCGCCCACCGCACCACGAGGTCCCCCTCCCGGCGTGACCCCGTGGTGCGGTCCGGTGCTTTCATGCTGCATGCTGGGCAGTTCAGCAGGACCCGGCACGACCCAGCAGGACCCGACGGTTTCCGAAGGTTACGGAGCGGCGCATGACTACCACCTTCCCCGACATCTCCCTCAGCACGGAGCGGTTGGTGCTGCGCCCCCTCGACGAGGACGACGTCCCGGCCCTCACGGAGATGATGAACGACGAGCTGGTCGCGGCCTGGACGGACGCTCCCCAGCCGTTCACCGAGGAGAACGCCCGCACCTGGATCACGGAGTACGCGCCCGGCGAACGCACCGCGGGCCGAGGCCTCCACCTCGCGGTCGCCGAGTTCCTGACCCAGCGTCTGGTCGGCCTCGTCCAGCTCACCGCGACGAATTGGCAGGTGCGCGCCACCGAGCTGTCGTACGTCGTCGCCCCCTGGGCACGCGGCGAGGGCTACGCCTCCGAGGCGGCGCTCGCCACCGCGCAATGGCTCTTCGCCGAGCAGAAGTTCGAACGCATCGAGCTGCGCACGGCCGCCGACAACACCGCCGCCCAGCAGGTCGCCCAGAAGATCGGCTGCATCAGCGAGGGCGTCCTGCGCAACGCCTGCATAGCGCGTACGCGGACCGACGAGGGCTGGATCGACATCCGCACCGACTACATCGTCTGGAGCCTGCTCCCCGAAGACCTCGAGGGCGTCAGCGAGGAACTGGCCGACACCGGCGGTTTCACGTCGTTCTCCCACTGGAACTGAGCCGTCCTCGTACGGGGACCCACCGGCACCGGCACGTGCACCGGTTCGCCGCCCGCGGACCTGTCGGGCGCCCCGCCCGGCCGCTTCCTGGGGTGCGTCCCGGCCGCTCACGCGCGCGTGGCGTCGTACGTCCCCCCCGTCGGGGCCGTACGACCGTCGGGCGGGCCCCGGCTCATGACGTACGACCGGCTCGGCGCCGCCCGGCCCTGACCAGGTACCCTCACGGAGCCCGTGCCGAGACCGCGCCGGGCACCCCCCACGCTCCGCACGCACCACTGGAGACTGACGACGATGGCCGACCGGGTCACGGTGATCGGCTGGGACGGCTCGCCGCTGACCGCCGCGGCACGCTCCGCGCTCGGCGCCGCCACACTGGTGGCCGGCGCGGCCCACCATCTGGCGCTCGACGAGATACCCCCGGCCGCCGAACGCGTCCGGCTCGGCAGTGTCGCCCTCGCCGCCCGCCGTATCGCGGGCCACCGCGGGACCGCCGTCGTCCTCGCCGACGGGGACCCCGGCTTCTTCGGCGTCGTCCGCACCCTGCGCGCTCCCGAGTTCGGCCTGGAGGTCGAGGTCGTGCCCGCCGTCCCGGCCGTGGCCGCGGCCTTCGCGCGCGCGGGCATGCCCTGGGACGACGCACAGGTGGTCGTCGCCCACCCCCGCACCCTGCGCCGCGCGGTGAACGTCTGCCGCGCCCATCACAAGGTCGCCGTCCTCACCGCGCCCGGCGCCGGCCCCGCCGAACTCGGCCTCCTCCTCGACGGGGTCCACCGCACCTTCGTCATCTGCGAGGAACTCGGCACCGACCGCGAGCGGGTCACCATCGTCACCTCCGACAAGGCCGCCGACCACACCTGGCGCGACCCCAACGTCGTCATCGTCATCGGCGGCCCCGTCGTCCCGGCCGAGGACGGCGGCTGGATCGCCGGCCGCGACCCGGCCGCCGGACCCCGCGGCTGGGCCCTGCCCGCCGACGTGTACGGCGGGCAGCTGGGCGAGGGCGAGACCGACCTGCTGCGCGCGGCCCAACTGGCGCGTCTCGGGCCGCGCACGGGCGACCTGGTGTGGGACATCGGCTGCGGCAGCGGGGCCTTCGCCACGGAGGCCGCGCGCTGCGGCGCCGCCGTCCTCGCCGTGGACCGCGACGCCGACGCCTGCGGCCGCACCTCGGCCGCGGCCCGCAGCTTCGGCGTCCAGCTCCAGATCGTGCACGGCACCGCGCCGCACATCCTGGAGAACCTCCCCGAACCCGACGTCGTCCGGGTCGGCGGCGGGGGAGCGGCGGTCGTCTCCGCCGTCGCCGACCGCCGCCCGCAGCGCATCGTCACCCACGCGGCGACCCGGGACGCCGCCGAACTCATCGGCAGGAACCTCTCGGAGCACGGGTACGCCGTCCAGTGCGCCCTCCTCCAGTCCGTCGAACTCGACACCCGGGCCTGGACGGAGAAGGAACGGAGCGTCGCGTTCCTGCTCACGGGGCAGCTGGAGCGGCGGGACGGAGCGCCGCCCGTACGTTCCCCGTGATCCGCTTGTCGTACCGGCGCGGTAGGCTGGCCGATCGTCGTACCGCACTGCGGCACCCTGGTGCTTCGTAAGTCAATGTCCGAAAAACGTGCCCGTTTTGGTGCCGTGTGCGGTAAGGCGGTACCGGAGGGCTCGCAACGTGGCGCAGTCCACAGCGGACCGTCGCGGATCAGCTGTCGCGACGGCGGAGTGACCGGGACAATGCCAATCAATGGCTTTGTCGTCTTTGCAGGCGGGTCGTTTCGTGCCGCTCGGCACGCACGCTCGTTCTCCAGATGCGGGGCGGTCGGCGCGCCGTTCCGGGCCAGCTGGCGTAGAAGCACTAACCGATCGGCGAGGGGTTACGCATGACCGACACCGGCCAGGTCCCGGGTGAGGGACTGCCGGAGAGCGCAGGCATGGTGGAGCAGCCGGGCGTCCACGCGCCGGGTGCGTACACCTACCTCTCCGAGACGTCCGCCGAGGACGAAGAGCTGCTGCTGCCGGGCGCCCAGGGCGCCTGGGGCAACGAGGTGCCGCCGCCCGCTCCCGAGCCGGTCGTCCAGGTCGTGCACGAGCCCGGTCCGCACGAGACGGACGGCCGGGACAGCGGTGCGGTGGACCTGAGCGCCGTCCGTACGTCCGAGGCGCACGCCATGCCCGAGGCCGCCTTCCACACGCCGGTCGCGACGCCCGTCCCGCAGCCGCCGGTGGCCCGCCGCCCGCTGCACCTGGGACCGCCCCCGACGCCGGGCGGCTCCGCCAGCCCGGTCCGGTCCCTCGCCGACCGCGGTCCGGCCGGCGCCCCGACGCCCCCCGCCGCCGTACGGCCCGCCGCGCAGCCCACGACCCCTCCGGCCGGGCCCGAATACCTCGACGTGCCGCAGCACGCGGAGAGCGGTCCCGGGGCGACGCCCTGGGTGACCGCGCCGGTGGCGGCTCCTGCGGTGGGTGCCGAGGTTCCCCCGAGCGGCGAGGCGACGCCGGCCGCCGGCCCCCAGGGGGACGCCGAGGGACTCGGTACGGCCGTACAGGCGCCGCAGACCGCGGAGGCCGAGGCGGAGGCGGAGACGGCCCCGGTCGTGCAGGACGAGCAGGCCGGGCAGGGCGAGAACGTCACCTGGGCCCAGGACGCGGCCCAGGCCGCAACGGCCGTGCAGGACCAGGCGGTCGTACAGGAGCACCCCGCAGTGCACGGCCAGGAGCCCGCACAGGATCCGCAGCCCGCACAGGACGTGCCGGTGGCGGCACAGGCAGCGCAGGGGCCGCAGCCCGCGCAGGAGGAGTTCCAGGAGGAGTTCCCGGCCGCCCAGGGCGCGGCGGAGGTGACGGAGGAGCAGGAAGCCGCCGCGGCAGCGGACGAGGCGGAGGCCCAGCCGGTCGCCCAGCCGCAGCCCGCCGAGCAGGAAGCGCCGATCGCGGCCGACCCGGCTGCCCCTGCGGCCGTGGCCGACGAGACCGCCGCGGCCCCGGATACCGCCCGCCTGTCCGACGCCGAGCCCGCCCAGGGGGCGCGGTACCCAGCGCCCGCCGTCGCGGAACCCGCCGCTCCCGTCGAGGAGCAGGTGGCCGAGGACGTCCAGGGAGCCGTTCCCGCGCAGCAGCCGGCCCCCGCCGAGAGCGGTGCCGAGCCGACGGAGACGGCCGTCACCCCGACCGCCGCCGAGCCGTCGCACACGGCCCCGGAGCCCACCGCCGACCAGCCCATGGGCCAGTTCGTCCCCGTGGACGGCACGGTGCCCACCGCCCCGTACCCGGCCCAGCCGCTCCCCGCCGAGCAGCCGGTCGCGGCCGCACCGGCCCAGGACGAGATCCTCACCGCCACGGTTCCCGGCCCCCGCCTGCCCGAGGCACCGGCGACGACGGAACCGGCCGCAGCGGAACAGGTCGCAGCGGAACAGGTCGCAACGCAACCCGCGCCCGCAATCACGTCCGATCCCACCCCCGAAGTCACCCCCGAAGTCACCTTGGTGACCGCCCCGGAGACCGACCCGGCGCCCGCCGCCGACGCCGAGGCCGTCGCACAGAGCGCGGACGACCTGGACACCCGGGCCGCCGACCAGGAGGACCAGGAAGACCAGGAAGAAGAGCAGCAAGTGCACGAACAAGGGAGCACGGCCGCCGTGGCCGTAGCCGGCGAGGCCACCGGCCCCGCCGCACCCGGCTACGACGACGTGGAGCGCGAGGCCGTGCTGCGCGTGATGCGCGAGCGCCGGGACATCCGCAACGGCTTCCGCAGCGACCCCATCCCGCACGAGGTGCTGCTCCGCGTCCTGGAGGCGGCCCACACCGCGCCGTCCGTCGGACACTCCCAGCCCTGGGACTTCGTCGTCATCCGCTCGGCCGAGACGCGCCGCTCCATGCACGAACTGGCCCAGCGCCAGCGCGAGGCGTACGCGAAGTCGCTGCCCAAGGGCCGGGCGAAGCAGTTCAAGGAACTGAAGATCGAGGCCATCCTCGACACCCCGGTCAACATCGTCGTCACCGCCGACCCCACCCGCGGCGGCCGCCACACCCTGGGCCGCCACACGCAGCCCCAGATGGCGCCGTACTCGTCCGCGCTGGCGGTGGAGAACTTGTGGCTCGCTGCCCGTGCCGAGGGCCTCGGCGTCGGTTGGGTCAGCTTCTTCGACGAGCGGGAGATGGTCCGCGCACTGGGCCTGCCCGAGCACCTGGAGGTCGTGGCGTACCTGTGTGTCGGGTACGTGGACGAGTTCCCGGACGAGCCGGAGCTGATGCAGGCGGGCTGGTCCAAGCGCCGCCCGCTGTCCTGGGTCGTCCACGAGGAGACGTACGGCCGACGTGCCCTGCCCGGCGCGGAGCCGCACGACCTGCTCGCCGAGACCGTCGCCGGGATCCGCCCGCTGGACGCCAAGGCGCTCGGCGAGGCCTGGGAGCGGCAGAAGCGCATGACGAAACCCGCGGGCGCACTCGGCATGCTGGAGATCATCTCCGCGCAGCTGTCCGGTCTGTCCCGGCAGTGCCCGCCGCCGATCCCGGAGCCCGCGGCCGTCGCGGTCTTCGCGGGCGACCACGGCGTGCACGCCCAGGGTGTCACCCCCTGGCCGCAGGAGGTCACGGCCCAGATGGTGGCCAACTTCCTGGGCGGGGGAGCGGTCTGCAACGCGTTCGCCTCCCAGGTGGGCGCCGAGGTCTGCGTGGTCGACGTGGGCGTGGCCGCCGACCTGCCCGCGACCCCGGGCCTGCTGCCCCGCAAGGTCCGCGCGGGCACGGCCGACATGACGACCGGTCCGGCGCTGACCCGCGAAGAGGTCAAGCAGGCGATCGAGGTCGGCATCGAGACGGCCCGCGACCTGGTCGCGGCGGGCAACAAGGCGCTGCTCACGGGTGAGATGGGCATCGCCAACACGACCGCGTCCGCCGCCCTGATCTCCGTGTTCACGGAGACGGACCCCGCCGAGGTCACCGGCCGCGGCACGGGCATCAACGACGAGACCCTCTCCCGCAAGACCGAGGTGGTCCGCCGGGCCATCGAGCTGCACCAGCCGGACCCGGCCGACCCCATCGGCGTCCTCGCCGCGTTCGGCGGCCTGGAGCACGCCGCGATGGTGGGCCTGCTCCTCGGCGGCGCGTCCCTGCGTACGCCGGTGATCCTGGACGGGGTCAGCGCGGGCGCCGCAGCCCTGGTGGCCCGCGCCATCGCCCCCGAGGTCCTGGCGGCCTGCATCGCGGGCCACCGCAGCGCGGAGCCGGGCCATGTGGCGGCCCTGAAGAAGCTCGGCCTGCGTCCCCTGGTCGATCTGGACCTCCGCCTCGGCGAGGGCACGGGCGCCCTTCTGGCCCTCCCGATGGTCCAGAGCACGGCCCGCGCGATGCACGAGGTGGCGACGTTCGACTCGGCGGGAGTGACGGAGAAGTAGGACCGGGCGGGCCAAAGGCCCGCCGGGTCGGTCTGTGGGCAGTCGTTCCGCAGGGGCGATGGGGGCACCTCCCTGCTCGAGCAGAGCCGAGAGCTCGGGGGAGGGTGGGCACAGACCGACCACCCGCAGCCGACAACGGCTCACCGCACCGGGGGCCCGGGGCGCAGCCCCGGTCTCGGGAAGGGGCGGGTCCGGGGAAGAACACCCACCCCACCCCGGTTCCCACCGCCCCCGCACCTAAGATCCCATGTCAGGGGCGCTCCGAAGGCGCAGCACCCCACCCCCGAAGAAGCCCCGCAGGGAGCCGTACGCCGATGCCCAAGGCCGAACACCCCGCCTACCCCGTAGGCCTCCGTCTCACCGGTCGCCGAGTGGTCGTCCTCGGCGGCGGCCAGGTCGCCCAGCGCCGCCTCCCGGCCCTGATCGCGGCGGGCGCCGACGTCCTCCTCGTGTCCCCCGGAGCCACGCCCTCGGTCGAGGCGATGGCGGACGCGGGCGAGATCACCTGGGAGCGGCGCCCCTACACCGACGGCGACCTGGCCGATGCCTGGTACGCCGTCGTGGCCACCAGCGACCCCGACGCCAACGCCGCCGCCTCCGCCGAGGCCGAGCGCCACCGCGTCTGGTGCGTCCGCTCCGACGCCGCCGACGCCGCCACCGCCTGGACCCCGGCCACGGGACACAGCGAGGGCGTCACGGTCGCCGTCCTCACCACGGACGCCCGCGACCGCGACCCCCGCCGCACCGCCGCCATCCGCGACGCCGTGGTCGAGGGCCTGCGCGACGGCACCCTCGTCGCCCCGCACCACCGCACCCGCACCCCCGGTGTCGCCCTCGTCGGCGGCGGCCCCGGCGACCCCGACCTGATCACCGTGCGCGGCCGCCGCCTCCTCGCCGAGGCCGACGTCGTCATCGCCGACCGGCTCGGCCCGCGCGACCTGCTCGCCGAACTGCCGCCCCACGTCGAGGTGATCGACGCGGCGAAGATCCCGTACGGCCGCTTCATGGCCCAGGAGGCCATCAACAACGCGCTGATCGAGCACGCCCAGCAGGGCAAGTCCGTCGTACGGCTCAAGGGTGGCGACCCCTTCGTCTTCGGCCGTGGCATGGAGGAGGCCCAGGCGCTCGCAGAGGCCGGCATCCCCTGCACGGTCGTCCCGGGCATCTCCAGCTCGATCTCGGTGCCGGGTGCGGCCGGCATCCCCGTCACCCACCGGGGTGTCGCCCATGAGTTCACCGTGGTCAGCGGCCATGTCGCGCCCGACGACGAGCGCTCGCTGGTCGACTGGCCGGCGCTGGCGAAGCTGCGCGGCACGCTGGTCGTGCTCATGGGTGTCGACAAGATCGGCCGTATCGCCGAGACACTGATCGCGCACGGCAAGCCGGCCGACACCCCGGTCGCCCTGGTCCAGGAGGGCACCATGGCCGCCCAGCGCCGCGTGGACGCCACCCTCGCCACGGTCGCCGAGACGGTCGTGGCCCAGGACGTGAAGCCGCCGGCGGTCATCGTCATCGGCGAGGTCGTGCGGGTCGGCCCGCAGGCCACCCCCGACCAGCCGTAGACACCGGGCTCCGGCCACCGGACACCACACCGAGGACGAGGCACCAGCACCCGTGGCAGAACTGATCACCATCGACGACCCCGACGACCCGCGTCTGCACGACTACACGGGCCTGACCGACGTGGAGCTGCGCCGCAGACGCGAGCCGGCCGAGGGTCTGTTCATCGCCGAGGGCGAGAAGGTCATCAAGCGGGCCGTCGACGCCGGCTACGCGATGCGCTCGATGCTGCTCTCCGCCAAGTGGGTCGAGGCCATGCGCGACATCGTCGACGACTCCCCGGCGCCGGTGTACGTGGTGGAGCCCGCGCTCGCCGAGCACGTCACCGGCTACCACGTGCACCGCGGCGCCCTCGCCTCCATGCGGCGCAAGCCGCTGCCGTCGGCGGACGAACTGCTGCGCACCGCCCGCCGGGTGGTGGTCATGGAGTCGGTCAACGACCACACCAACATCGGCGCGATCTTCCGCTCGGCCGCGGCCCTGGGCATGGACGCGGTCCTGCTCTCCCCGACGTGCGCCGATCCGCTCTACCGGCGCAGCGTGAAGGTCTCGATGGGCGCGGTCTTCGCGGTGCCGTACGCGCGGCTGGACGCCTGGCCCAAGGATCTGTACGCGGTCCGCGAGGCCGGTTTCACCCTCCTCGCGCTCACCCCGGACGACACGGCCGGAACCCTCGACGAGACGGCCCCGCACCGCATGGACCGGGTCGCCCTGATGCTCGGCGCCGAGGGCGACGGCCTGACCCGCAAGGCCCTGGCCGCGGCGGACGAACGGGTCCGCATCCCCATGGCCCACGGCGTCGACTCGCTCAACGTGGGAGCCGCGGCAGCGGTCGCGTTCTACGCGGTGGCGACGGGCCGCCCCGGTACCTGACGGGGACCACGGGCCGGCTCCCGCGGGTCGGACTCAGCCGTGCTCCGCCATGGGGGCGTCGCGCTCGCCGTCCGGCTCGCTCTCCGCGGTCTCCGCCGGATCGCTGCCCACCGGCTCGTCCCGCGGCGACCCGTACGACTGCTCCTGCCGTACGTCCTCCCGCACCCGTCCGTCGTCCAGTCCCCGCGCCGGTCCCTGGCAGCCCTGCGCGGCGGCGATCCCGAGGGCCACCAGCAGCGTCACCACGACGAACACGATCAGTCGCTGGCGCAGCAGCCGGGGGTTGGCGGGCCGCCGTCCGGCGGTCCCGTTGGTGCGGGCCGCCGGACGTCCCGCTCCGCTGCGCGGTGCGGGCCTGCCGCCGGAACGGGAGGTGCGCTGCTGCACGGGGCGTGCCCCGGACGAGGACCGGGAGCCGGAACCGCCACCGGTGCGGGACGAACCACCGGTCCGCGACCCGCTTCCCGTACCCGTCCCGTTCGCCGTCCGCGACCCGCTCCCCGTACGGGAACCGTCGGCCGTACGCGGCGAAGGCGTGCCCGGAGCGGTCTGCCGGCGCCGCTGGGTGCGCTGCTCGGCGTACGGTCCGGCGAGCCGGCCCGACGGCCGGTCGGGATCGGTGCGCGGAGCGGGCGGGCGTACGTCCGTGAGCCCCTGCGCCTCACGGGCCGCGATCTCCTTGAGCCGCAGCGACAGTTGCAGCGTGTCGGGCCGCTCCTCCGGGTCCTTGGCGAGGCAGGCGCGGACGAGGGGGGCGAGCGCGTCCGGCACGCCGTGCAGCTGGGGCTCCTCGTGCACCACCCGGTACAGCATCACCTCGGAACTGCCGTGCCCGAACGGCGAGTCGGACGTCGCCGAGTACGCGAGGGTGGCGCCGAGCGCGAACACGTCGGTCGCCGGGGTGACGGCGGCACCGCGCACCTGCTCCGGCGCGAGGAACCCGGGCGACCCCACGGCCGTACCGACGTGGGTCAGCGTCGACGCCCCGGTCGCCCAGGCGATGCCGAAGTCGATGATCCGCGGCCCCTTCGGGGACAGCAGGATGTTGGACGGCTTCAGGTCCCGGTGCACAACGCCCGCCTCGTGCACGGCGACGAGCCCCTCGGAGAGGGCGGCCCCGATCGCGGCGACCTCGGCGGCCGGCAGCGGGCCCCCCTGGGTGACCTTGTCGTGCAGCGACGGGCCGGGCACGTACTGCGTGGCGAACCACGGCCGGTCCGCCTCCAGATCCGCGGCCACCAGCCGGGCGGTGCACCCGCCCCGGATCCGCCGTGCCGCCGACACCTCGCGAGCGAACCTCGACCGGAACTCCTGGTCCTCCGCCAGATCGGGCCGGATCACCTTCAGCGCGACCCGCTGCCCCTTCCGGTCGGAACCCAGGTAGACCACGCCCATGCCGCCCGCGCCGAGCCGTCTGTGCAGCCTGAACGAGCCGACGACGCGCGGGTCCTCGCGCCTCAGGCGCATCATCGCCATGTCCATCCCCGCTGCCCGGTCCGTATGACTCGCCACAGCTTACGTTTCCACGGCCGGGTCCGCGCAGAGGCCGCGCCCTCGCGGTCCGATGGATTGTCAGTGCCGGGTGGGACACTTGAAACGTGGCCAGGGAACAGGAGTTCGGGACGGCGCCGGGCCGCCCCTGATCCCAACGACCTGCCGCGGAAGGGGGATTGGACCTGTGAAAGGTGACCGCGTGGAGATCGTCGTGGACGCCGGTGACACGACGCGTACGTACGAGGTGGTGGCCAGCAGGGCGGGCCGCCGGGTGGAGACGGCGGTGCGCCGGGGCGTCGTCGAAGTGAGCGAAGTCACGCGCAGTGGATCAGTGGTGCGTACGGCCCGCTTCATGGCGAACCGGGTGCTGGCCCTGGTCGAACAGCCGGTGCCGCGGGAGGACAGCTCGGAACAGTCGGGGCACACCGGACGTCCCCTCCGGGAAGACCCCGAGTCCTAGGCGCCCGTCTCCACCCAGGGGAGTACGCCGCAGGTCACGGCTCATCCTCCGGGAGGCCCGGCAATCGGTACGAGGGCATGACGACCGGCATCCGCCGCGCGCCTAGATTTGAGGTCAAGCGGCGGGTGCAGCACTCGTCCCCCGAGGTCGGACGCCCGCCGCTGCCAACGACGACAAGTGATCGGTCAGGAGAGGGACCATGGCCCTTACGGCACCGCGGACGCCGGCCCGCACACGGGAGCGCGAGGCGCACCGCGCGTCGCTGCCCGCCGGTCGCGCGGGGCGCCGCCACCCCCTGGTGGCGACGGCGATGGTCCTGCCCCTGGCAGCCCTGCTCCTGTACGCCTTCGGCGGCTTCGAGGCAGTGCTCACACAGGCGTCGTCCGTGGGCGTGATGCTGGGGCGCTGAGCGGCGACCCCAGGCCCGGAAGAGCGGTCCGGGCGGGGACATCCACCCATGAAACCCCGTGGGGACGGGGGTGCGGCGGACGGCACTGACGCCCGCGCGGCTGGGGAGCCGCGCGGGCGTTGCACCATGCACCCACGGCTCCGCGCCGCCCCGCATCCACGCTCTCGCGCGCCAGGTCCATGACTACCTGCGTCTACGCTCACGGACAGCACAGACATCTCCAGGGAGTTCCGTGACCGTGCCCGTCGACGTACTGCCCGCCCTCGCCGCCGGGGCCCGGGAAGCGGCCCATCCCCGGGGCGGCCGGGGCGAACCCTGCGGGCACCCGGACACGGTGCTCGCCGCACGCGACGACGGCACGGTCGTCCGCCACGGCGACACGGTCGCCAAGGCCCACGCACCCGGCACCGACCCCACCGGGCTCGCCCTCCGCCTCGCCACCGCCGCCGCACTCCCCACGGTCCTCCTCGCCCCGCTGCGTCCGGCCCCGGCCGTCCTGCACGGCCGTCAGGTGACCTTCTGGCCGTACGGCACCCCGGTCGACCCGGAGATCCCCGAGGACGCCCCCTGGGAGGCGGCGGGCGCCCTGCTCGCCCGGCTGCACCGGGCGCCCGCGCCCGCCGGGCTGCCGCCCATGCGCGGCCCCGCCAAGGCGGCCCGTGCCGTCGCCCGGCTCCGCGCGGCCGGCCCGCACCCCGCGGCCCCGCCCGTGCTGCGCGCGTGGGCCGCGCTCCCGGCCTGGGCCCGCGGGGACCGGCCCATGCCCGTCACGAGCACGCTCTGCCACGGTGACTTCCACCTCGGCCAGCTCGTCCGGCATCCCGCCGGGACCGGTCCGTGGCGGCTGATCGACGTGGACGACCTGGGCGTGGGTGTCCCGGGCTGGGACCTGGCGCGCCCGGCCGCCTGGTACGCCTGCGGGCTGCTCCCGCCCGACGAGTGGACCCGCTTCCTGACCGCGTACCGGGAGGAGGGCGGCCCGGCGGTCCCGGCCGCCGGGGACCCCTGGCCCGCCCTGGACGTCCCGGCCCGCGCCCTGACCGTGCAGACGGCCGCCCTGGCCGTGGCCAAGTCGGTGGCGGCGGACCGCCCCCTGGACGAGGTGCAGCGGGCAGTGGTCGACGCCTGTCACCGAATGGGCACCACCCCACCGGAGTTGGTGCAAGATTTCACGAAGTAGGGTGCAACCGACCGAAGCCGGGCAGTGTCTGTCCTGGCGATACGCGAAGCAGTACCGAACGGCGAGGAGTTGAGCCGAACCATGCAGTGTCCGAAGTGCCATGCGCCGATGCACACCTACAACCGCAACGGCGTCCAGATCGAGCAGTGCAGCGGCTGCCGCGGGATATTCCTCGACTACGGCGAGCTGGAGTCGCTGACCCGCCTGGAGGCCCAGTGGTCGCAGCCCGCACCGCCGCCCCCGGCAGCCCCGCAGGCCTACCCGGCGGCTCCCCCCGCTCCCGCCTGGGGAGCCCCGCACCACGGCGGTCACGGCCACTACGGTCACAACCGGCACAAGAGCTTCGGCCGCATGCTGTTCTCCAGCTGAGCCG
>NZ_BMVW01000004.1:292045-467659 GCF_014650915.1 Streptomyces poonensis
TTGAACCAGTGACCTCTTCCGTGTCAGGGAAGCGCTCTCCCGCTGAGCTAATCGTCCTCGGGACCAGAGCCCGAGGGCCCTGGGTACTGCGTGCGCGATACTGGGATTGAACCAGTGACCTCTTCCGTGTCAGGGAAGCGCTCTCCCGCTGAGCTAATCGCGCGGGGGATCCGAAGATCCATGGCGGATCCGAAGATCCAGTGGACGATACTGGGATTGAACCAGTGACCTCTTCCGTGTCAGGGAAGCGCTCTCCCGCTGAGCTAATCGTCCTTGGAGGTGGAGACGGGATTTGAACCCGTGTAGACGGCTTTGCAGGCCGTTGCCTCGCCTCTCGGCCACTCCACCCGGAGCGCAGGGGTTCGGGAAGATCCCCTGCTTCCTTCGAGCGGACGACGAGGCTCGAACTCGCGACCTCAACCTTGGCAAGGTTGCGCTCTACCAACTGAGCTACGTCCGCTTGTCGTTTCCGTTTCGCTTCCGCGTCCCGGCGACGTGTTGAACTCTAGCGGATTCCCGGGCCAGTACAAAAACGCGTTTGTGCAGCGTGCTGCGGTGCGTCCGGTCCGGCCCCTGGTCAGGGCCCTCCTCCGGGCGCCCGCCCTAGACTCGACAGTGTGCTCGACCTGCCTCCTCTCGCCCGTTTCGGCGGCCTCGTCGCCACCGGTCTCGCCGATGTGACCAGTGATCCCGCGGCACTGGACTCCGCGGGCTTCTGGGCCGTCGCCGCCGACTTCGAGGGCCGCCTGGTGTGCGCCCGCTTCCGCGACGTACGGCGCGAGCCGGTGCCCGCTCCGGTGCCCGGCGCCTGGCGCGGGCCCGCCCCCGAGGACTGGGTGTCGTCCCTCGACCGCGCCGCGTACACGGAGGGCGTCCGGCGCATACGCGAGCACATCGCGGCCGGCGAGGTGTACCAGGCGAACCTCTGCCGCGTGCTGTCCGCGCCCGTCGCACCGGACGCCGACGTGGACGCGCTGACCGCGCTGCTCGCCCGCGGCAATCCGGCGCCGTACGCGGGAACGATCCGGCTCCCGCGGCACGGAGTGGAGATCGCCACCGCCTCTCCCGAGCTGTTCCTGCGCCGCGAGGGCCGCGTCGTGGAGTCCGGGCCGATCAAGGGCACCGGGCGTACGGAGGCGGACCTGCTGGAGAAGGACTACGCCGAGAACGTGATGATCGTGGACCTGGTCCGCAACGACATCGGCCGCGTCTGCGCCACGGGCTCGGTCACCGTGCCCGACCTGTGCGTGGTCGAGAAGCACCCCGGCCTGGTCCACCTGGTCTCCACCGTGCGCGGCGAACTGCGCGACGCCGCCGGGTGGCCCGAGCTGCTCGCCGCCGCCTTCCCGCCCGGCTCCGTCACCGGTGCCCCCAAGTCCAGCGCCCTGCGCATCCTCGCCGCCCTGGAGACGGCGCCGCGCGGCCCGTACTGCGGAGGCATCGGCTGGGTGGACGCCGACCGGGGCACCGGGGAGCTGGCCGTCGGCATCCGCACGTTCTGGATCGACCGGGCGGACGGCGTGCTGCGCTTCGGCACGGGCGCCGGGATCACCTGGGGCTCCGACCCCGAGGGGGAATGGCGGGAGACCGAGCTGAAGGCCGCACGGCTGCTCGCGGTAGCGTCGGGAACGTACGAGGGGGACGGGGGCCCGCCGGTCCGGGGCCGGCCGGGGACGAGCCCGGAACCCCGGCCGCACGACCCGGACCCCGGCCGGCACGACCTGGACGCGACCGCGTCCGGCACACGCACATCCTTGCGAGGTAGACAGCAGTGAAGATCTGGCTCGACGGCGGGCTGAAGGACATCGAGTCCGCCCGCGTCTCCGCCCTCGACCACGGGCTGACCGTGGGTGACGGCATCTTCGAGACCGTGAAGGCGGTCGACGGAAGGCTCTTCGCGCTGACCCGCCACCTCGACCGGCTGACCCGCTCGGCGCGGGGCCTCGGGCTGCCCGAGCCCGACCTCGACGAGGTGCGCCGCGCCTGTGCCGCCGTCCTGGACGCCAACCCGATGCCGCTCGGCCGGCTGCGGATCACGTACACCGGCGGCATCTCGCCGCTCGGCTCCGACCGCGGCGACCACGGCCAGACGCTCGTCGTCGCCCTCGGCGAGACGACCCGCCGGCCCGACTCCACGGCCGTGATCACCGTCCCGTGGACGCGTAACGAGCGCGGCGCGCTCGCCGGTCTGAAGACCACCTCGTACGCCGAGAACGTCATCGCCCTGGCGCGCGCGCACCAGGAGGGCGCGTCCGAGGCGCTGTTCGGCAACACGGTGGGGCAACTGTGCGAGGGCACGGGCTCGAACGTCTTCGTCGTCCTGGACGGGGAGATCCACACCCCGCCGGTCGCCTCCGGCTGTCTCGCGGGCATCACGCGCGCGCTGGCCGTGGAGTGGACGGGCGCGAAGGAGACCGACCTGCCGCTGGACGTCCTCCAGCGCGCGGACGAGGTCTTCCTGACGTCCACGCTGCGTGACGTCCAGGCCGTGCACCGGGTCGACGCCCGCGAACTGCCCGGCGCCCCCGGCCCGGTGACCGCCAAGGCCATGCGGATCTTCGACGAGCGCGCCGGCGACGACCTGGATCCGTGATCGCCGTGATCCGTGTGCGCCCGCGACCCTGTTCACCGCTCACGAGCGGCTGATCCAGGGTCCGACAGGGGTAGAACACCCCTGATGACGACCACCCTGCGGCCGATCGAGCCGCTGCAGCACAACGCCGACGGAACCCGCTCACGCCGCTATCAGGTGTGCGTGAACAGCCGTCCCGTCGGCGCGGTCCACCTCGGCACGCATCCCGCCCTCGGGGACGCGGTGGCCCGGATCCTGGATCTGCGGATCGAGGAGCCGGACCGCCGCCGGGGACGGGGCACCGTGGCGGCGCTCGCCGCGGAGGAGGTGGTACGCGGCTGGCGCTGCCGGCGGATCGAGGCCGCGATCCCCGCGGACGCCGGACCGGCGCTGTCGCTGGCGACCGCGCTCGGCTACGTGCCCGGCAGCCGCCTCATGGAGAAGCGCGTCGGCGACGCCCCTCCCGGACCGCCTGCGGGGAGCCGCCTCCGCCCCATGGCGGAGGCGGAGTTCGCGCAGTGGCGGGAGCGCGTGCGGGACAGACACGTCCGCGGCCGGACCGCCTGGGGAGTGCCCGTGGCCGAGGCCCGGGCCCTGGCCGAGAGCGACCACACCGCGCTGCTCTCCGACGGTCTGGGCACCCCGGGCATGACGCTGGCCGTCCTGGAGCACGAGGGGGTTCCGGTCGGCACGCTGTGGCTGGGGGAGCGGGACGGCCGGGCCTTCGTGTACGACGTGGAGACGGACGCGCGCCACCGCGGCCGGGGCCACGGCCGCACGCTCATGCACGCGGCGGAGGCCCGGGCGGTCGCCGCGGGACGCACGGCGATCCGCCTCGACGTCTTGGCGGACAACGCCCCGGCCGTCCGCCTCTACACCTCACTCGGCTACAGAACGCTCACCCATCACCTGCGCAAGGAGTTGCTGTAGTTCAGCTGCGCGACTCACCTGGGCAGGGAGTCGCCCTGCCCGTCCGTGAGCAGGCGGTCGGCGATCTCCTCGATGCGCTCCCGCAGTCCCTCCTGGCTCTTGCCGCCGTCGAGGCGCTCCCCGCCGATGACGTACGTCGGGGTGCCGGTCACCCCGATGGCCTTGCCCTCGGCCTGGTCGGCGTCCACGATCAGGATGTGTCGGCCGTCGATCAGCGCGGTGTCGAACTCCTCGGCGTCCAGCCCCAGTTCACGGGCCGTCTCCACCAGGAAGGGCTCGCCGGTGCGGGACAGTTCCTCGACGCGGCCCAGCACGGCCTCGACGTACGGCCATCCCTTGCCCTGCTGCGCGGCCTCCTCCGCGGCCTGTGCGGCGGCGAACGCGTGCTTGTGCTTCTCCAGCGGGAAGTGCCGCAGCCGTACGTCGAGCCGGTCGCCGTAGCGGGCCCGCAGGGCGCGGACGTCGTCGAGGGCGGTGCGGCAGTCGGGACACTGGAGTTCGCACCAGACGTCCAGGACGACGGCGGCGCGCGCGGGGGAGGAGTCGTTCATGGGCGCCAGTCTCCCAGTCCGGGGGCGGCCGGCCCAATCGGGGCGGCGGGGCCTTCGTCCGGTGTCGCACGGGGCCTTTCTCCATGGCGGTCGGGGCCTTCCTCCATGGCGGTCGGGGCCTCCGCCTGGTACCAGAGGTGGAGCCGACCCTGATCACGACCCGGAGATGCCCCTGAGATCCGGTCGGACCATGGCATACCGGGCGGGCAGCGGTGCAGGATGGAAGGGACGGGCCGAACCGGCCCGGTCTTGCCCCCTGCCCGACCGTCGACCGAGCCCGCCTGGAGGACCGGATGATTGCCGAGACCGTCTGTTCCGCCGTCTCCGCGGCCGGCCTGGGCATCGCCGCGGTCACGGCCTACCGCAAACGTTTCCTGAGGGCTGCCCGCATCGCCGCCTACTCGCTGGTGCCCATCGGCCTGGTGCTGACCGGGGTGGTCCAGTGGGTGGCCGACACCGCCTTCAGCCCGACGGCGTGGGCCGGGGTCGCGCTGCTCGGCGCGGCGTGGCTGATCTTCGCGGGCACCCGGGCCGTGGAGCGGCGCGGCGGCGGGACGCGCAAGGAGCGCAAGGCCGCCAGGGCCGCACGGCGTGAAGCGCTCGCTCCGGAGGCTTCGGCCCCCTCGCTGGGCCAGGGCTCGCGTCCGGCGGCCCGTCCGGCGCCCGCGTCGCGGGCCACGGACCCGGCGGACGACTTCAGTGACATTGAAGCCATTCTCAAGAAGCACGGCATATGACCCGGCACCTGGTCCGGTGGGCGGTGGAGGGGCGGTAGCAAGGGGCGGCAGTCCAGATCTGCGCCGGACGTACCGGGGTGAAACGACACAGACGGTATGCCTCAGCCGACCGGACGACCGGAGCGCGGAAGTGATCACTATCGTTCTCGCGCGGTGCGGATATAGGTGAACGACCGGTCATTTCGGGCGTGTTGATCGCGCGGAGGGTGCCTGCTGCGCCATCATCGCCGCGAGATGCTGGACACAACTGAGAGCGACACCGCCGCCCCGCTCGAGGAGCGGCGGGGGTGTCTCTTCGCCCTTTCCCAGCCACCGTTGATGATCTTCCTGGCGGTGATCGGCTGTCTGTTGCTCGTGGCATCACTGCACGATCTGCTGTTGCTCTGAGCCGGAAACGGAGCCCAGGCGTCACCCGCCGAGGGCTCCGTCGGCTCTCGCCTCACTCCTGGCGGCGGCCGGCACCTTCGCCGACCGCCCCCTGGCGGTGCCCCTTGACCGACGATCAGCGATCGGCGCGCGTGCTCCCAGAAGGCCGCCTGTGGTGGTCCGCCTGCGGTGATCAGCCCGTGGCCTCTTTGCGGCGGGCCCGGTAGGCGGCCACGTGGAGGCGGTTGCCGCAGGTGCGGCTGTCGCAGTAGCGGCGGGAGCGGTTCCGGGACAGGTCGACGAAGGTGCGCCGGCAGTCCGGGGCCTCGCAGCGGCGCAGCCGCTCCTGCTCCCCGGCGACGACGAAGAAGGCGAGGGCCATCCCGCAGTCGGCCGCGAGATGGTCGGCGACCGAGGCGCCGGGCGCGAAGTAGTGCACATGCCAGTCGTACCCGTCGTGGTCGGTGAGGCGCGGAGTGGTCCCCGCCGCGGCCACCAGTTCGTTGATGACGGCGGCGGCCGAGCGTGCGTCGGGCGCCGCGAAGACCTCGGCGAACCGGCCGCGCACCCTGCGCACCGCCGCGAGGTCGAACTCCGACAGCGTTCCCACATCGCTCATCTTGTGGTTTCGCACGAACTCGTCGAGCGCCGCGACATCCTCCAGCCCGTCGGGCGTGGTGTCGTCGTCCGGCGCGGTGTTCACCAGATCCACCACGCTGTCGAGGGCGCACCGGATGTCGTGGGTGATCAGCACGTTTGGCTCCCCTGGCCTGGAGGTCGGGCGGGCGCCCGCCGATGCTGGCCGATGGTAGTGGCTCGGCGGTTCTTCCGGCCGGTACGGGCAGTGACCTGGATCAGGGCCGTCACACCCGTGGCACACCTGGCGCCTACCGCCCGTGCCGTACGGTCGCTCACGGCCCGGCCGTGTTTCCCGGCCCCAGGGGTGGCAGGGGCCACGCGCACCGGCGCCGTCGCCACGAGGGTCCGTGGCGACGGCGCCGGTGTGTGCCGTATGCGGTTGTCTTGGCCCGAGCCGTCTCCCCGAGTGGACGGCGCCGGGCGGCTCTATCGGATTTTGCCCCGGTTGTGTCTGGCTTGCCTAGCTTTCCGCAAGGATGTGCGACAACTCCTGATCGAGATCGAAGTGGCGGTGCTCCGTGCCGGGCGGCACGGCGGCGTCCGTTCGCTTCAGGAACGACTCCAGGGCCCGCGCCGGGGCCTCGAGCAGAGCCTCGCCCTCCGGGGAGCTCAGGGCGATGCAGACGACGCCCTGACCGTGGCTCCGGGACGGCCAGACGCGGACGTCGCCGGTTCCGGTGGGCCGGTGCAGCCCTTCGGCGAGGAGGTCGCGGGCGAACACCCACTCGACGGTCTCCTCGGCTCCGGTGTGGAAGGTGGCGTGCACGGCATAGGGATCGGCCGTGTCATACCGCAGTCCCGCGGGTACAGGCAGTGAGGACTCGCTCGACACAACGAGGCGCAGGTGCAGCTCGCAGCTGACCGTGGTGTTCATAAGCGCCAAGGCCTTTCGCTCAGTGTGCGCTCGGGGATTCGCACGTCGGCGAAATCGACATCCCACCTACGGTGCCGTTGTAAACCCCTCTGAGTGTTTTGCGTCGCTTTTGGTAGCTCATACGGCCGAGAACCCGTTCGTCGGATACGGCCATTCCGGTGACCGGAATGGCTCAGGTAAGGTTTGGCTGTATGAATACGGGGAGTCACGACACGGGGGAGGTCGCCGTGGCGGCCAACGGAACGAAGAGCGAGACTGGCACAGAGACCGGTGCACCTGGGAGCGAGGCCGCGGAGACGGCGGCCCCGGCCCCCCTCGGGTCCCGGGCGCCGGGGTTCATCAAGGCGCGGCGGACGCTCCATCTGGGCTGGCAGGTGGGCGTCTTCGTCATCGGGCTCGCGGTGGTCGTCGCGGGCGCGGCCATGCTGGTGCTGCCCGGCCCCGGCTGGGTGGTGATCTTCGGTGGCATGGCGATCTGGGCGACCGAGTTCGTCTGGGCACAGCTCGTGCTCCGCTGGACGAAACGCAAGGTGACCGAGGCGGCGCAGCGCGCGCTCGACCCCAAGGTCCGCCGTCGCAACATCATCCTGACGGCGACCGGTCTGGTGATCGTGGCCGCGGTCGTCGGGATCTACCTGTGGAAGTTCGGTCTCCAGATGCCCTGGAAGATCGAGAACCAGTGACCGGGTGTCGGGCGATGCTCCGGTCCGTGGTCGACAGGTGATCGGACAGGCGGCTGGACAGGTGGTCGGACAGGTGGTCGGAAGCACCCCCTGACATGGGGTAATGTTCTTCCTGCGCCCGGGCGATTAGCTCAGCGGGAGAGCGCTTCGTTCACACCGAAGAGGTCACTGGTTCGATCCCAGTATCGCCCACAAGATCGCCGGACGACCCGGCTCACGGACACCGTGAGCCGGGTCGTTCTGTTGCTGCGGGCGGGCTTTCGCGGGCTCCTGAAGCCGGCGGGCGCGCCCCCGACCCCTGCCCCCGATCTCCGCCCTCCGGCCCCCGGTTCGGCCCGCTGCCGTCCGTATGCGTGCGCCCTGGGCCCGGCTCCCGCGGGCTCTCCAGTCCGCCATGGGGCGTCCTTCTCAGGGCGGTGCCGGAGTGCCCTGGTTCCGTTCGGCGCGTGTTCCGTGCCGCGGCGCCCCTGCGCCCATTCCGCGCCGTGGGGCTGTCCGCTCGCCTGCCGGGCACGCCGGCTCGCTCGAGCGGTTCTCCCGGGTCCGACCGGTGTTCGGCCGCGCGCGGCCCGGCTGCCCGGCCTGTTCGCCACCCGCCGCCGCCCGTCACCCGCCGCCGCCCGTCACCCGCCGCCGCTCGTCACCCGGCGTCGTGAGGGACGCTGCTGCACCTGACCGGCGGCCGGCTGCCGTCGCCGACCGTCACGCTGAGTGGCGGTCCATCGTTCATCTTTCGGCCGCCGACCGAGGGAGCCCGCCCGTCTCCGTGCCCTCATGACGTCCGAATGTCGCCCCTCCCGCCGTCGTCGGCCGGAGGCGAGAACCGCCTCCGCCGTGCTTCCGTCACCCGCACGCCTCACCCAGGGCTCCTTCGGCACTCTCTGCAACAGGTGCCGCGCGCAGTCGCGTGTTCGACCCGCCGACCGCGTCCCCGGCTTTGGAGGAATTCCTGTCCGAATCATTGACGTGCCCGGAGGGCCTCCGTACCTTGTGCCAGCAAGCGCTTACTTGAAACGATTCATGCGAGCGATCGACGACGTCGCGGGGAGGTCCCACTGTGGGTGACAACATGAGCGTGGAGAGGCGGACGGTGCTCAAGGCGGTCGGTGCCTCGCTGACCACGCTGGGACTGGCCGCCACGACGGGGTGCGGTGGCGGCAGCGGTTCGGGGGACGGAACGGTGACGATCCGTTACGCCTGGTGGGGCGGCGAGCCGCGGGCCATCGCCATCAAGAAGACGATCGCGCTCTTCGAGAAGAAGTTCCCGAAGATCAAGGTCAAGCCGGAATTCACGGACTATGAGGCGTTCTGGGAGAAGTTCCAGACGCAGGCCTCCGGCGGGAATCCGCCGGACGTTTTCCAGAATTCGGTCACCTTCCTGCGCAAGTACGACAAGCGCGGGGTTCTGATGGACCTCAAGACCCAGGCGGACGCGGGCAATCTGAGCCTCGACAATTTCCGCAACGGTGTTCTGTCGGCCGGTCAGGCCGACGGAAAGCAGCTCGGCATCCCGGTCGGCGCCAACACCATGGCACTCGTCATCGACCTCAAGGCCTTCGAGAAGGCGGGCGTGAAGCCGAAGTTCGGCTGGACCTGGGACGAGTACTTCGACGCGCTGCAGACGATCCAGGACAAGCTGAAGATCGCCGGTGACACGGGCTACTTCAGCATCATGTACCTCTACGACCTCTACCTGCGGCAGAACGGCAAGGCCTTCTACACCGACAGCGATCTCGGTTTCACCGAGGACGATCTGACGCAGTGGTGGGAGGACGGCTACAAGCGCGTGCGCTCCGGGCTCGTCGCCGACCCGAAGAAGATCGAGCAGGTCAAGCCCAAGTCGGGCCTGTCGGCGGGGCTCGCCGCGTCCGAATTCACCTGGGACAACTTCTCCATCCGTTACGAGGGCGAGGGCGAGTCGGACTACGGGCTCGCGCCGATTCCCACCACGGACGGGAAGGACACCGGCCAGTACCTCGGTTCGCTGATGCTCAGCGCTTTCACCGGCACCAAGCACCCGAAGGAAGTCGCCCAGTTCATCGACTTCATGACCCACGACCCCGAGGTCGGCAAGATCATGGGGTACGACCGCGGCATCCTCGCCACGTCCGAGCAGTACGAGGCGTTCACGCCCACCGACGACAACAACAAGGGCGTCAAGGCCTACGAGGAGGAGGTCGCCGCGGCCGGCGTGCTCGGGAAGATCACCCCGCACCCGTCCGGTGCCGACGTCATCGAGGCGGCGTTCCTGCGCATCGGCGGTGAGGTCGCCCAGGGCAAGACCAAGCCGGCCGACGCCGCCAAGGCGCTGTTCAGCGAGGCCAAGGCCGCCTTCGCGGGCTGAGGGGACGTACCACCATGACGCTCGTCAAGGAAGCGCCCGCGCCCCCGGCCGGGAAGCGGTCCGCCGCTCCCGCCGCCGGGCGGCGCGGGCGGCGCCGCGAGAACCTGACCGGTTACCTCTTCATGTCGCCGTGGCTCGCGGGATTCCTGCTGCTCACGGCCGGGCCGATGATCGCGTCGCTGTACTACGCGTTCACCAGCTACAACCTGTTCGCGCCACCGCAGTGGGTGGGGCTGGACAACTTCACGACGATGTTCCAGGATCCGCGCTGGCAGAAGTCCGTGCAGGTCACCCTGAAGTACGTCGTCGTGGCCACACCGCTGAAACTGCTGCTGGCGCTCGGCGTCGCGCTGCTGCTCGCACAGAAGCGGCGCGGGCAGGGGCTGTACCGGGCCGCGTTCTACATGCCCTCGCTCATCGGTGCCAGCGTCTCCGTGGGGTTCGTGTGGCGGGCGCTGTTCTCGGACGACGCGGTCGTGGACCGTACCCAGAAGATCTTCGGTCTCGACGTGGGCGGCTGGATCGGCAATCCGGACTACGTCATCTATGCCCTGGTGGCGCTGAGCATCTGGCAGTTCGGCGCGCCGATGGTCATCTTCCTGGCCGGTCTCAAGCAGGTCCCGCGGGAGCTGTACGAGGCGGCCGAGGTGGACGGGGCCGGCCCGCTGCGGCGGTTCTGGAACATCACGCTGCCGATGATCTCGCCCGTGCTGTTCTTCAACGTGCTGCTGGAGTCCATCCACGCGTTCCAGGTGTTCGGCTCCGCGTACGTCGTCTCCGACACCCGGTGCGGGCCGGCCGACGCCACGCTCGTCTACACCTGTTACCTCTACCAGAAGGGCTTCAAGGAGGCTCAGATGGGCTTCGCCTCCGCGATGGCCTGGACGCTGGTGATCGCGGTGGCGCTGGTGACGGCGGTCCTGTTCTGGTCGCAGAAGAAGTGGGTGCACTACGAGGAGGCCGCCAAGTGACCACCGCCACCAGTCCCGCCGTGCACACCGCGAACGAGCGGCGGCGCACCGGATCGATCGCCTGGCACGTGGGTGCGCTCGTCGTCCTCGCGGTCGTCCTGTATCCCGTGATCTGGGTGGTCGGCGCGGCCTTCAAGCCGAGCAAGGACATCATCGCCAGCCTCGACCTGCTGCCCACCAAGCCCGTCTGGGAGAACTTCTCCGGCCTCGCCGACGGCATCTCCGGCATCTCCATCAGTAGTTTCTTCGTGAACTCGCTGACCTACGCGCTCCTCGCCGTGGTCGGTGTGGTGCTGTCCAGCTCGCTGACGGCCTACGCCTTCACCAAGATCCGGTTCGCCGGGCGGAACCTGATGTTCACCCTGATGATCGGCACGCTGCTGCTGCCGTACCACGTCCTGCTCATCCCGCAGTACGTGATGTTCCGCAACCTCGAGCTCGTCGACACCCTCGTGCCGCTCGTGGCGGGCAAGTTCCTGGCGACGGAGGCGTTCTTCGTCTTCCTGATGGTGCAGTTCATGCGCGGGCTGCCGCGCGAGCTGGACGAGGCCGCCAAGCTCGACGGCTGCGGACACCTGCGGACCTACTGGTCCATCGTGCTGCCGCTGTGCCGTCCCGCCCTCATCACCAGCGCCATCTTCACCTTCATCAACGCGTGGAACGACTTCATGGGGCCGTTGATCTACCTCAACACCCCCTCCAAGTACACCGTCTCGCTGGGGCTGATGATGTTCCGCGACCAGGAGGGTATCGCCAACTACGGCGGCATGATCGCGATGTCGCTGGTGGCACTGGTTCCGGTCATCGCCTTCTTCATGGCCTTCCAGCGGTACCTCATCGACGGCATGGCCACGTCCGGCCTGAAGTGACCGAAGTGACCGAAGTGACCGAAGTGACTGAGTGAAGTGAAGTGAAAGGGCTGAGGCGGTCACCATGGCGCAAGCAAGCGTGAAGGCACGCAAGAAAGAGCCTCTGCTCGGCGAGCGGTTCGCCGTCTTCGCCGAGTGCATGCTCACCGGCGTGTGGATCGCCGTGGCCTGCCTCGGCCTCGTCACCTACCCGGCGGCGTTCGCCGCAGGTGCCCGGCACCTGCGGCGCCGGACCTCCCACGAGAGCGGCGGCTGGCGCGAGTTCGTCGCCGACTTCCGGACGGCCGTGCGCCGGGGGTGGGCCGTCGGGCTCGCCGGGTGGGCCGCGGCGGTCGCCGTCTGGGTGGACGTCCAGGTCGCGCGGGCCGGGCTGCCCGGCGGGCCGTTCGCCGCGGCGGTCGGTCTGTTCGCGCTGATCGCGCTGATGGTGTCCGGGCTGCGCGCGGCGGCGGTGTGGACACCCGGTGCCTCCTGGCGGGCGCTGCTCGGGGCCGCCGGCCGGCGCACCCTCCGCGATCCCGCGGGGTCCTTACTGATCGTCTGCGGACTGGCGGTCGTCGCCGGTTCCGCCTGGCTCGTCGCGCCGCTGGCGGTCCCCGTTCTCGGGGCCGTCGCGGCGGCGGCCGTCGCCGTGGAGGAGCGGTACCGCCGCACCTGACCGGCATCCCACGTCTCCCCGGTGCGACGCCCATGGCGTCGTACCTCTACCTGTCATGCCCTTGACAAGCCTCTGCCACCCGTTGCAAGGACGCAAGGAAAGGAAAGGCCATGTCCCCCATCGACCGCAGATTCCTCCTCAAGGCGGCCGCCGTCACCGGAGCCGCCGCCCAGGCCGGCTTTGCGCTCGGCTCGACCGCGCAGGCCGCCCCGGGAGCCACGCTCGGAGCCGAGACCGCCGACGCGGACCCGGTGACCCTGGACTGGCTGGAGGACGGCGGACTCGGCGCCGCCCCCGGGTCCACCGTGGGCGTGCCGTGGCCCAAGGGCGCGTACGGCAAGGAGCAGAAGTTCGCCCTGACGGACGCCGACGGCAAGGCGGTCCCCGTCCAGACCTGGCCCCTCGCGTACTGGCCCGACGGCTCCCTGAAGTGGACCGCGCACGCGGTCGGCACGGGCGCGGGCGCCGGCAAGCTCACCCTCGCCGCGGGCAGCCCCGCCGCCCCCGAGAAGAAGATCACCGTGTCCAGCGGCGGCGGCACCATCGAGGTGTCCACAGGTGTCATCACGGCGAAGATCGGCAAGAGTGGCTCGACGCTGGTGAAGTCGGTACGGCGCGGCCCGACCGAGATCGCCCGCGACGGCCGGCTCGTCCTGCTGCGCCAGCCCGAGATCGAGGACGGCGACCAGGGCGCGACGAAGCTGGAACGATTCGAGAGCGTGATCAGCGAGACCGAGGTCGAGCAGAACGGCCCGGTCCGCGCGGTCGTCCGCATCGACGGCAAGCACCGCAAGGGCAGCCGCAGCTGGCTGCCGTTCTCGATCCGGCTGTACTTCTACGCGGGTGCCGAATCGTTCCGCATGGTCCACACGATCACCTTCGACGGCACCCAGGAGCCCGGCAAGGCCAGCGGTGACTTCATCCGCGGCCTCGGCGTCCGCTTCACCGTGCCGATGCGCGACGAGTCGTACGACCGGCACATCCGCATCGGCGGCGAGGGCACCGGCATGCTCCGCGAGGCCGTCAAGGGCATCACCGGGCTGCGCCGCGACCCGGGCGCGGCCGTGCAGGCGGCCCAGTACGAGGGCCAGAAGCTGCCCGACCCCGCCACCTGGGACCAGCGGGTCACCACCCGCCTCCAGTACATCCCCGAGTGGGGCGACTACACCCTCTCCCAGCTCTCCGCCGACGGCTTCACCGTCCGCAAGCGCACCAAGAAGGGCCACGGCTGGATCGGTGCGGGCGGCGGCCGGCGCGCCTCCGGCTTCGGCTACGTCGGCGGCGTGAGCGGCGGCCTCTCCTTCGGGCTGCGCGACTTCTGGGAGAAGTTCCCCGCCCAGCTCGACATCCGCGACGCCCACACCGACGAGGCCGAGGTCACCCTCTGGCTCTGGTCGCCCGAGGCGCAGCCCATGGACCTGCGCTTCTACCACGACGGCATGGGGCAGGACACGTACGCCGAACAGCTCGAGGGCCTCAACATCACCTACGAGGACTACGAGCCCGAGTTCGGCACCCCCTACGGCATCGCCCGCACCTCGGAACTCCTCTTCTGGGCCAACGAGACGACGCCGAGCCCCGAGCAGCTCGCCCGGCAGGTCGAGGCCGTCCGCGTACTGCCGCAGCTGGCCGCGCCGCCCAAGCAGCTCATCAAGGCGGGCGTCTTCGGCCCGGGCCTCTACTCCGAGCCCGACCGTTCCACCCCCGCCAAGGCGAAGATCGAGGACCACCTCGACTTCCTCTTCACCTACTACAAGGACCAGGTGGAGATGCGTCGCTGGTACGGGTTCTGGGACTACGGCGACATCATGCACACCTACGACACCGTCCGGCACCAATGGCGCTACGACATCGGCGGCTATGCCTGGGACAACTCCGAGCTCTCCCCGGACCTCTGGCTCTGGTACGCCTACCTGCGCTCCGGCCGCGCCGACATCTTCCGCTTCGCCGAGGCGATGACCCGGCACACCGGCGAGGTCGACGTCTACCACCTCGGCAAGTGGGCGGGCCTGGGCACCCGGCACGGTGTGCAGCACTACGCCGACAGCGCCAAGCAGCAGCGCATCGCCAACACCACCTACCGGCGCTTCTACTACTTCCTCACCGCCGACGAACGCGTCGGCGACCTCATGCACGCCAACGTCGACTCCGACGAGACGTTCCTCATCCTCGACCCCAACCGCAAGGTCCGCACCGACCCGTACACGCCCGACCGGCACGCCCTGTCGATCGGCTTCGGCACGGACTGGAGCGGTCTGGTCTCGGCGTGGCTGACGGAGTGGGAGCGCAAGGGCCCCAAGTGGGAGAAGGCCAAGGCGCGCGTGCTGTCGACGATGGAGGGCATCGCCGCCCAGCCCAACGGCTTCGTCCAGGGCAGCGGACTGTACGACCTCGACACGGGGAAGTTCGCGGTCGCCGAGAAGCCCGTGGTCGGGGTCTCCCACCTCTCCGCCGTCTTCGGCCTCAACGAGCTGTGCGCCGAGCTGATCGACCTGATCGACATGCCGGAGTTCAACGAGGCGTACTACGACTACTGCCGTTACTTCAACGCCACCAAGGCCGAACAGGCCGCGCGCTACGGCAGCAACTTCGGCAGCCTCATCCTCTTCCAGGGCCACTCCCGCCTGGACGCCTACGCGGCCGTGCAGACCGGCGACGAGAAGCTCGCCACGCGCGCGTGGGAGAAGTTCTACAACTCCGACGGCTACAAGGAGTCGGCGCCGTGGAAGACGGAGGAGCTGACCGGCCCGGCCACGCTGGTCCCGGGCAGCGAGGCCGCCTGGATCTCCACCAACGACACCGCGCTGTACGGCCTCGCCGCCATCGAGAACCTGGCGCTGCTCGGCGACAAGATGCCGTGACGCGCCGCCGGTAGGCAGCGGGGGTCGTGGGCCGTCCGCAACGGGACACCCACGGCCCCCGCCCCCGCGCGGGGTGTACCGGCGCCCCACCCCAGCACCTCCCGCACGCGCCGTGTGCCGCCGGCCGCTGCTCGCCTCCACGCCCCGCGCGAGCAGCGGCGGACCGGCGGGTGCGGGAGGCACCAGCCCGGCGCCGACGGGCGCGGGCCGGGGAAGCCCCGCCGCACGACGCACGGCGGGCCTCCACAGGGGCACTCGGACCCGCATGGACTGGAACCATTACCGATTCCGCAGCCTGTGGGCCCTGCCCGCGCCGCCCGCCACCGTCCGCGAGGTACTGGAGCGCATCGAGGACTACCCCCGCTGGTGGCCCCAGGTGCGCGAGGTGACCCGTATCGACGCCACGCGCGCGTGCACGCGGATACGGTCGGTCCTGCCGTACGAGCTGGCCTTCACCGGGCGGGAGGTGCGGCGCGACCGGGCGGCCGGAGTCCTGGAGATCGCGACGACCGGGGACATCGACGGATGGGCACGCTGGACGCTCACCGCCGGCGGGCCCGGCACCCTCGCCCGCTACGAGCAGGAGGTGCACGTCACCAAGCCGCTGCTGCGCCGGCTCGCCGTGCCGGGGCGGCCCGTCTTCCGCGCCAACCACGCGCTGATGATGCGGGCGGGACACCGGGGACTCGTCGCCCACCTGGCGGTGTGCTGACCACGGACCGGGAAGCGGTTTGTACCGGACCCGTGGGGACCTGTATTGTTCAGTGCGTTCCCGGGCGATTAGCTCAGTGGGAGAGCGCTTCGTTCACACCGAAGAGGTCACTGGTTCGAACCCAGTATCGCCCACCCGGAGGAAGCCGGTCCGTCTTCGACGGACCGGCTTTCCGCATGTCCGGGTCCGTCCGCGCGGTTCCCGCTCAGGCCGCCGCCGGCAGGTCCGGCCGCAGCGGCCACGCCGGGTCCACCGCCTCCTCCGAACCGGTGCGCGCGAACCACGCCTGCAGCCCGCGCGCCTGCGCCGCGTGCCACACCGCCTGCAGCGTGTGCAGCTCGGCGGGGGAGAGGCGCTCCAGCCGGGCCGCGAACCGCCGCGCCACCGCCCGGACGACCTCCAGCGCCGCCAGCGCGTCCGCCGCCGCGTCGTGCGCGCCGTCCAGCGGCACCCCGTAGTGCTCGCAGAGCGCGCCGAGCGTACGGCGGCCCTTGCGGTAGCGGTCCAGGTGCTTGTCGAGGACGAGCGGATCGAGCACGAACAACGGCGTCGACTCGAACCAGCGGCACAGCGACGACGCCCGGTGCCGGCGCAACTCCCGGTCCAGCAGCGTCAGATCGAACGGCGCGTTCATCACCACGAGCGGACGGCCGCGCACCGCCTGCTCCGACAGCTGCCGCGCTATCTCGTCCATCACCGGCGACGGCCAGCGCCCGTTGCGCTGCACATGCTCTTCCGTCAGCCCGTGCACCGCCGTCGCCGCGGCGGGCACCGGCACACCCGGGTTCACCAGCCAGCGGGTCACGCGCGGCCGGGCTCCGGGCGCCTCCTGGACGACGACGGCGGCCGACACGATCCGGTCGGTCTCGACGTCCACGCCCGTGGTCTCCGTGTCAAAAGCGGCCAAGGGGCCCTCGTACCAGCACGTCATGTGCTTTCAACTCCTCACCGTGCCTCGGCAGTTGACGTGCCGTCCCCTGCCCGGTTCGGTGATACCCGGGCTGTTTGCGCCATACGCCGCGAGGAGACAACAGAAGTACGGGTCTTGGCAGTTCAGAGGCCTGTGTCGGGAATCCGCCCGCTTCGGAAGGCTCTTGGCATGGCGATCGCGCAGCCCGAGCACGGTGGGCTGCTGCCGCGGGGAACCACGGCACGCGGCACCCTCGCCACCACCGCCTGCATGGAAACGCTCCAGGTCGGCTATCTGCACGCCGTCGCCGCGGCCGCCGGCTGCTCGCTCTCCCAGCCCTTCCCGGACAACGGGATCGACTGGCACGTCAGCCACAGCGCCCCCGGGCACACGGTCGACGACGAGGTCACCATAAAGGTGCAGCTCAAGGCGACGTACCAGATACCGCCGAACCCCCCGGGCCGCTTCTTCTCCTTCACGCTCGACAACGACCACCTGGCGAAGCTGGCCCGCACCCCGGTGGCGGTGCACAAGATCCTGGTCGTGATGATCGTGCCCCGCTCCCAGGACGAGTGGCTGCGGGCCGGCCACGACCGGCTCGACCTGCGGCACTGCTGCTACTGGATCAACCTCGCCGGGCATCCGATCACCGGCCGGTACAGAACCAACGTCCGCATACCCACCGCGCGCGTCTTCGACGACCGCGCGCTCTGCGAGATCATGACCAGGGTCGGAACGGGAGGCAGACCGTGACGCTGAGCCCCACCGGCGAACCCCTGTGGCCCGTCCGGCCCCGCCCCGCCGACCCCACCGCCTGGCCCGACCCGCCCGACCCCGCCCGCGTCGACCCCGCCGTCCTCGGCGCGCTTCTGCGCCGGCACGGCTGGCAGCGCCGCGGCGGCGCCCGGGGACGGTACGGACGCTGGACCCCGCCCGGCCCCGGCGGCAGCGGCACGAGCCTGCTGGTGCCCGAGAGCCGCGCCCTCCCCGACAGCGACGACCTGCTCGGCGAGGCCCTGCACGCGCTCGCCCGCAGCGGCTCGCCCGCCGCCCGCGACATCCTGGTCGGCCTGGCCGTCCCCAGCGACGAGATCCGCTGGTGGCGCGATGTGCCCGTGGGGCCCGCCGGTGCCGCCCCCTGGGTGGCCGAGGACCAGCTGCGCGGCGCCGCCCGTCAGATGCTCCTCGCGGCCGCGCTCGCCACCCACGCGCGTGCCGGCTATCACGGCGCCCGCCACCGCCGGCCGGCCGCGGAGTCACTGGAGAGCGTGCTCGCCGGAGCGGCCTCCGGGGGCCGCCGGCTCACGGCCTTCGTTCCCGTCGCGACCGGCCGCCCCCTCGCCGTCCGCTTCCACCAGGCGCTCCACGCGGCCCGCGAGGCCGTCGACTACCGGCGGGCCACCGGCGGCATGGACGCCTTCGACGGCGCCGTCGAGGCCGGCGTCAGCCACGAGTTCACCAAGGCCCTGGTCGCCCTCGTCCGCGGTACCGAGGGCGCCCGGATCGCCGTCGCCTGGGCCCCCGCCGCCGGCGCCCCCGAGGGCTGCGCCACCCCCGCCGAACCCGTCGAGTTCTCCCCCGGGGACCTGCCCGTCCTGCGCGACGCCGCGGCCCGCTACCTGAGCGAGGAGCCCTCGGTGTCCGTGAGCGTCACCGGCACCGTCGTACGGATGCGCAGATCCGGCACGGGCGGCACGGGCGCCGTACGCCTGCACGTCCTGGCGGGTGCGGAGGTCCCGCGCGTACGGGTGACTCTGGACGAGGAGGCCTACCGCATCGCCGGGCACGCGCATCTGGTCGGGCTGCCGGTGCGGGTGGACGGGCGGCTGGAGAGCCGGGGCGGATTCCGGCGGCTCACCGGCGTGTCCAAGGTCGTTCCCGTGCAGGTGGACGACGCCGAGCGGGACCGGCTGATGAAGTCGCTGCAGGAGACGGCGGAGATCACGGCCTTCTTCGAGGGGGCGTGCGGAGGGGAGTGAGGGAGGGCGGTGAGACGGTCCGGGACATAACCGTTTCGCGAGCAGGACCCCCGGCTCGGTACGATCCTCTCCAATGGCCTAGGCCGTGAAGATGCAGAGGCCCCCCTTCAGGCAGGAGAGACCGGTGTCAGACGTCCGTGTGATCATCCAACGCGATTCCGAGCGGGAAGAGCGCGTGGTGACGACGGGCACTACGGCCGCCGACCTCTTCCCCGGCGAGCGCTCGGTCGTCGCGGCCCGCGTGGGCGGCGAGCTGAAGGACCTCGCGTACGAGGTCAAGGACGGCGAGACCGTCGAGCCCGTGGAGATCTCCTCCGAGGACGGTCTGAACATCCTGCGGCACTCGACCGCGCACGTGATGGCGCAGGCCGTGCAGGAGCTGTTCCCCGAGGCGAAGCTGGGCATCGGCCCGCCCGTCAAGGACGGCTTCTACTACGACTTCGACGTGGAGAAGCCCTTCACGCCCGAGGATCTCAAGGCCATCGAGAAGAAGATGCAGGAGATCCAGAAGCGCGGCCAGCGCTTCTCGCGGCGCGTCGTCACCGACGAGGCCGCCCGCGAGGAGCTGGCGGACGAGCCGTACAAGCTGGAGCTCATCGGCCTCAAGGGCGCCGCGTCCTCGGACGACGGCGCGGACGTCGAGGTGGGCGGCGGCGAGCTGACCATCTACGACAACCTGGACGCCAAGACCGGCGAGCTGTGCTGGAAGGACCTCTGCCGCGGTCCCCACCTGCCCACCACCCGTAACATCCCGGCGTTCAAGCTGATGCGCAACGCCGCCGCGTACTGGCGCGGCAGCGAGAAGAACCCGATGCTCCAGCGCATCTACGGCACCGCCTGGCCGTCCAAGGACGAGCTGAAGGCCCACCTGGACTTCCTCGCCGAGGCCGAGAAGCGCGACCACCGCAAGCTGGGCAACGAGCTGGACCTGTTCTCCTTCCCGGAGGAGATCGGCCCCGGCCTCGCGGTCTTCCACCCCAAGGGCGGCATCATCCGCCGGGTCATGGAGGACTACTCGCGCAAGCGGCACGAGGAGGAGGGCTACGAGTTCGTCTACTCGCCGCACGCCACCAAGGGCAAGCTGTTCGAGACCTCGGGCCACCTGGACTGGTACGCCGACGGCATGTACCCGCCCATGCAGCTCGACGAGGGCGTGGACTACTACCTCAAGCCCATGAACTGCCCGATGCACAACCTGGTCTTCGACGCGCGCGGCCGTTCGTACCGTGAGCTGCCGCTGCGCCTCTTCGAGTTCGGGACCGTGTACCGGTACGAGAAGTCGGGCGTCGTGCACGGCCTGACCCGCTCGCGTGGCTTCACCCAGGACGACGCGCACATCTACTGCACGAAGGAGCAGATGGCCGACGAGCTCGACAAGACGCTCACCTTCGTCCTGAACCTCCTGCGCGACTACGGCCTGACCGACTTCTACCTGGAACTGTCGACGAAGGACCCGGAGAAGTTCGTCGGCTCCGACGAGATCTGGGAGGAGGCCACCGAAACCCTCCGCCAGGTCGCCGAGAAGCAGGGCCTGCCGCTGGTCCCGGACCCGGGCGGCGCCGCCTTCTACGGCCCGAAGATCTCCGTGCAGTGCAAGGACGCCATCGGCCGGACCTGGCAGATGTCGACCGTCCAGCTGGACTTCAACCTGCCGGAGCGCTTCGACCTCGAGTACACCGGCCCGGACGGGACCAAGCAGCGCCCGGTCATGATCCACCGCGCGCTCTTCGGCTCGATCGAGCGCTTCTTCGCGGTGCTGCTGGAGCACTACGCGGGCGCCTTCCCGGCGTGGCTCGCCCCGGTCCAGGCCGTGGGCATCCCGATCGGCGACGCGCATGTGGAGTACCTGGAGAAGTTCGCCGCCGAGGCGAAGAAGAAGGGCCTGCGGGTCGAGGTCGACTCCTCCTCGGACCGTATGCAGAAGAAGATCCGCAACGCCCAGAAGGCGAAGGTGCCCTTCATGGTCATCGCGGGCGACGAGGACATGGCCAACGGCGCCGTCTCCTTCCGCTACCGCGACGGCTCGCAGGAGAACGGCATCCCCGTCGACGAGGCCATCGCCAAGATCGTGAAGGCCGTGGAGGACCGCGTCCAGGTCTGATCCCACGGCACACGGCACACGTCAGGCCCCCGGAGCTCAGTGCTCCGGGGGCTTCGCGTCGTCCCCGCCCTCGCGCGCGAACAACTGGAGCAGCCAGGACGAGAACGACCCGGTCACGGCACCGAGGAGCGCCAGCCCGCACATCATCATGCCCACCGCGACGGCCCGCCCCAGGGGCGTCACGGGCACGAGATCGCCGTACCCGACGGTCGCCAGCGTGGCGCAGGTCCACCAGAGCGCGTCCCCGAAGGTACGGATCGACGCGTCAGGTGCCGTGTGCTCCTGCTGGTACACGGCGAGCGCTCCGGTGAAGCCGAGCAGTACGGCGCTCAGGCCCGCGTAGACGCTCACCCGCGCGTACAGCGGCAGCCGGGGCCTGCCGGTCCGCCGCTGAACGGCCTGGTAGGCCCGCACGAGCCGCAGCGGCCGCAGCAGCGGCAGGAACAGCACCAGCGTGTCCAGCGCGTGTGTGCGTACGAACCCCGCCCCCTGCCCGCTCAGCCGCCACCGGACCGCGTAGTCGACGGCGAACACGCCCCACGCCGTGAACAGCACCCCGAGACAGGCCGGCCGCCCCGTGCCGGGCAGGCCGGGCGCGAGCACCCACACCGCGTACGCGGCGAGGAAGAGCATCGATGTGATCGCGAGCGGCAGCTCCGCTCGCCGTTCCCAGCGGGCCTTGCGGCTGTCATCCTCCACCACGCCAGCTTGGCGCCCGGGGCCGCCCGCCGGTGCCCCGGCGACGCGTTCCGCAGGAGGGAAGCCATATGCTGCACCTCATGACGAGTGAGCCGGAACAGCAGATCGGAGTGGGAACGCAGGACGCGTTCCAGCGCCTGTGGACCCCCCACCGGATGGCGTACATCCAGGGCGAGAACAAGCCGACCGGCCCGGGGGCCGACGACGGCTGTCCGTTCTGCTCGATCCCGGCCAAGTCCGACGAGGACGGTCTGATCATCAAGCGCGGGGAGCACGTCTACGCGGTGCTCAACCTCTACCCGTACAACGGCGGCCACCTCATGGTCGTGCCCTACCGCCACGTCGCCGACTACACGGACCTGACCGCCGCGGAGACCGTCGAGCTCGCCGAGCTGACCAAGCAGGCCATGACCGCGCTGCGCACCGCCTCCGGTGCCCACGGCTTCAACATCGGCATGAACCAGGGCTCGGTCGCGGGCGCCGGGATCGCCGCCCACCTGCACCAGCACGTCGTGCCCCGCTGGGGCGGCGACACCAACTTCATGCCGGTCGTGGGCCACACCAAGGTGCTGCCGCAGCTGCTCGCCGACACCCGCAAGATGCTGGCGGAGGCGTGGCCAGCGGTCTGACCCCGGCCCTCGTGGCACGCCGCCGCGCGCCGTCGGGCGGTCCGCCCGGGCGCCGGCGGCTTCACGCGTCGTAGACGTCGTCCTTCTTGGGTGTCGGATCCTGCACGGCACCGCTGAGCACCGACGAACGGTTGTCGAACTTCGCCGTGTCCACGCCGTGCTCCGACAGGAAGTCGATGACCGCCGTGTGCACCACCCGGAGCACCGGGGTGGCGGTGCGCAGGACGTCGTCGGTCATGAAGCGGTTCTTCCACGGCTGGTCGGCCCAGGCGTGCCGCAGGCCGAAGGGCTCGGGCAGGACCAGTGAGCCGCCGAGCCAGTTGAGGAGCGGCGGGTACCAGCTGAGCGGCGCGCGGGCCGCGAGACGGACCACCTCGTCGTTGTCGACGAGCGGCAGGGTGATGGTGCGGGTCTCCCAGAACCGCACGGTCTTGGAGACGGTCCGCTCCTTCGCCGCCGGCTTGCTCATGAACAGCCCGTTCACCGGTCCCAGGGCGTGGCCGGTGAGTTCGATGCGCAGGGTCTTGTGCAGCACGGTCACGGTGACGAGCATGCTGATCACCAACTGCCCGTCCCAGAGCGTCCACTGCACGCCCAGGTAGTGCCGGTCGCCCTGGTCGAACTGCTGGTTGTTGCAGATGTCGCTGAGCTGCTTGGCGTTGGCCCGGTGCGCCGTGTACGTACCGGGGCGCGACACCTCCGCGGCGCCCGGCGGGATGGGCGTGATGATCCAGTGACCTATGTCCGGCTGCGGGAACCCACCCGTGGTCAGGGGACTCTTGTGGAGTTCGCCCAGCGCCCGCTCGATGACGTTGGCGAGGTCGAAGCTCTGGAAGGACGCGACCTCCGGGGCCGGTACCAGGTGCTTCGCCAGATCCATGCTCAGCGAGCCCGTGGTGCGTGTCTCCTCCGTGTGCCGGGAGGGGAGCGGGATCAGGTCCTCGGCGAGATGCCAGTGGCCCCAGCGCGTGCCCATGCCGAGGACGCCCTTGGGGCCCGCGTAGAACAGGTGGTTCGACGCCTGCTCGTCCCTGAGCTCCCCGAACGCCTGGCGCAGCCGCTCGGCGCGTTCGTCGCCGGGGCTGCTCGGCACCGATTCCGGCACCCGGGCGCCCACGGCGCTGCCCGAGAGGAGACCCGTCCAGCGCTCGCGCAGGTCCTTCGCCGAGTTCTCGCAGATCCGCTTGGCCAGGAACCAGCCGATGACGGGGGCGACGAGCGCCGCGCGCGCGTACCAGGCCCAGAAGCCGGTGAACGGCATCTTGACCAGGAAGAGCACGACGAGTGCTCCCACGGCGACCAGTACCGTGGTGGCGAGGGCCCCGGCACGCTTGTCGTCGCGCTTGGCGACCGTCGAGCGGATCTGGAAGACCAGCAGCCAGAGCAGCAGGCCGGGCAGGAAGAGCACGCCGAAGATCAGCATGACGGCCGTCAGCTTGATGTCGCGCTCGCGGCGGAGGTGGTTCGCCGCCATGCAGTGCTCGACGACGACCTGCGGTTCGATGCCGAAGGACTGGATGAGCGGCTTGCGGCCGACACCGAGCGTCCGGGAGACCACCGCCTGGGAGAACGCCTCGCCGAGGTTGGGCCGGAAGATCGTCGCCCACTTGCGGTGCGGCTTCACGGTCGACTGGTGCCACTCGTTGTTCGCTTCGAGGATCTTGCTGACCTCGTCGTCCCGGTAGGCCGCCGACGCCAGCGCGAACGTCGCCATCGCCCGTGATCCCGCGCGCGGGACCTCTGGACCGATATCGCCGAAAGACATTCCGCCCCCATCAGCCGCTCCACCTGCTTCTGCGGCCTTCCCGACTTCGGTGCTCCGCACACCTGTTGATCAGCTCATCGCCTCGACCGGCGACACGGTCGAGCGGTGATCACACCACATCCACGATCAGGTGATCAGCGTATCCGCACTCGCCGGCATCCCGTCGGCGGACGGCCGAAGCCGCCCGCCGATGCGCGGAGTTCGCCCGGATGCACACCGGCGCGAAAGCGGGCGCGACCACCGCGCACCGGGTAACTCTCATGCCTCCTTGGCCTGTTCGCGCATCTTCTCGGCGAGCTGGGGCGGCATCGGCTCGTGCCGGGCGTAGCGGCGGCTGAAGCGCGCGGTGCCGTGGGAGAGCGAGCGCAGATCGACGGCGTACCGGCCGATCTCGATCTCCGGCACCTCGGCCCGGACGAGGGTGCGCCCGCCACCGGCCTGCTCGGTGCCGACCACCCGGCCGCGCCGCCCCGACAGGTCGCTCATCACGGCGCCGACGTAGTCGTCCCCGACGAGGACACCCACCTCGGCTACGGGCTCCAGCAGATGGATCTTCGCGTCGGCCGCCGCCTCCCGCAGCGCCAGCGCGCCGGCCGTCTGGAACGCGGCGTCCGAGGAGTCCACGGAGTGCGCCTTGCCGTCGAGCAGCGTGACCCGTACGTCGATCAGCGGGTACCCGGCGGCGACCCCCTTGGCGGCCTGCGCCCGCACGCCCTTCTCCACCGACGGGATGAACTGCCGCGGCACGGCCCCGCCGACGACCTTGTCCACGAACTCGATGCCCGAACCGCCCGGCAGCGGCTCGACCTCGATCTCGCAGATCGCGTACTGGCCGTGCCCGCCGGACTGCTTCACATGGCGGCCGCGCCCCGCCGACCGGCCGGCAAACGTCTCCCGGAGGGAGACCTTGTGCGGGACCAGGTCGACCTGCACCCCGTAGCGGTTGCGCAGCCGCTCCAGCGCCACGTCGGCGTGTGCCTCGCCCAGGCACCAGAGCACCACCTGGTGGGTGTCCTGGTTCTGCTCCAGCCGCATCGTCGGGTCCTCGGCGACCAGCCGGCCCAGCCCCTGCGAGAGCTTGTCCTCGTCCGCCTTGCTGTGCGCCTGGATGGCGAGCGGCAGCAGCGGGTCGGGCATCTCCCACGGCTCCATGAGCAGCGGGTCGTCCTTGGCGGACAGCGTGTCCCCGGTCTCCGCGCGCGTGAGCTTCGCCACGCACGCCAGATCGCCCGCTATGCAGTGCGTGAGGGTGCGCTGCTGTTTGCCGAACGGTGCGGAGAGGGCGCCGATCCGTTCCTCCACATCGTGGTCCTCGTGCCCCCGGTCGGCCATGCCGTGCCCGGAGACGTGCACCGTCTCCTCCGGGCGCAGGGTGCCGGAGAAGACGCGCACCAGCGACAGCCGGCCCACGTACGGGTCGCTCGCGGTCTTCACGACCTCGGCGACCAGCGGGCCGTCCGGGTCGCAGGCCGTGATCCCGCGCGGCCTGCCGTCGATCGTGGTGACCGCGGGCGCCTCGCGCTCCAGCGGGGTGGGGAAACCGCCGGTGACGAGTTCGAGGAGCTCCACCGTGCCGAGGCCCTGCCGGGCGCCCTCGGCCGCGGGGGCGGCGGCCAGCACGGGGTGGAACACCCCGCGCGCGACGGCCCGCTCCAGGTCCTCGACGAGCGTCTTGACGTCGACGGTCTCGCCGCCGAGGTAGCGGTCCATCAGGGTCTCGTCCTCGCTCTCGGCGATGATCCCCTCGATGAGCCGGTTGCGGGCCTCCTCGATGAGCGGCAGTTGGTCGGGGCCCGGCTCGGACTCCTTGCGCTCCCCGGAGGAGTAGTCGAACAGCCGCTGCGTCAGCAGGCCGATCAGGCCGGTCACGGGCGCGTGCCCGTCCGGTCCCTGCGGCCCGTGCAGCGGCAGGTACAGCGGCAGTACGGCGTCCGGGTCGTCCGCGCCGAAGGCCTCCGCGCAGATCCGGGTCATCTCGTCGAAGTCGGCGCGGGCCGCCTCCAGGTGGGTGATCACGATGGCACGGGGCATACCGACCGCCGCGCACTCCTCCCACACCATCCGGGTCGAGCCGTCCACCCCGTCCGAGGCCGAGACCACGAAAAGGGCCGCGTCCGCGGCTCGCAGACCGGCCCTGAGCTCCCCGACGAAGTCGGCGTATCCGGGAGTGTCCAGAAGATTGATCTTGTACCCGTCCCATTCGACGGGGACCAGGGACAGCTGCACCGAGCGCTGCTGCCGGTGTTCTATCTCGTCGTAGTCGGAGACGGTGCCGCCGTCCTCCACGCGGCCCGCCCGGTTCACCGCCCTCGCCGTCAGCGCGAGAGCCTCCACCAGAGTCGTCTTGCCCGATCCGCTGTGGCCGACCAGCACCACATTCCGTACGGACGCGGGTCGGTCGGCCGCCGTTGCCCTGCCGGCGGCTCCAGGATGTGCGTTCGCCTTGTCGCCCATGGTCCAGCCTCCCGTGCACGGTGAGGTCACTGTGGGCGCGGACACGCGGAGCCTCCCCCAGAGGGGGCGCCCCCAGCGGTACGGCTCCGATGACGCCCGCGGTGCCATCGAGCTTTCCACTGCCGTCACGGTGCGTCCATATGGCGGACGACATCGTGACGGCGGCCGTGCCGGGCCCCGCGAAGTCCGGGTGGAGGACGAAACGTGTGACGGGTGTGACCAGGACGTGACACCGGGGCGCGGGTGCCCGGCCGTCGCACACGCGCGCGCGTGACTACGATGGGCCCGCCGGTGGCCAGCAGGGGCCGCGCGGCCCACCGACCCTCGGGAAGGCCATGCTGAACAAGTACGCGCGTGCTTTCTTCACGCGTGTTCTCACACCGTTCGCCGCGTTTCTCATCCGCCGCGGGGTGAGTCCCGACACGGTCACGCTCATCGGCACCGCCGGTGTGGTCGCGGGCGCGCTGGTCTTCTATCCCCGTGGTGAGTTCTTCTGGGGCACGGTCGTCATCACGCTGTTCGTCTTCTCCGACCTCGTCGACGGCAACATGGCCCGCCAGCTCGGCCGCTCCAGCCGCTGGGGCGCCTTCCTGGACTCCACGCTGGACCGGGTCGCCGACGGGGCCATCTTCGGCGGCTTCGCCCTCTGGTACGCGGGACAGGGTGACGACAACATCCTGTGCGCCGTGTCGATCTTCTGCCTGGCGAGCGGCCAGGTCGTGTCGTACACCAAGGCCCGCGGCGAGTCGATCGGCCTGCCGGTCGCCGTCAACGGGCTGGTGGAGCGCGCCGAGCGGCTGGTGATCTCGCTGGTCGCGGCCGGTTTCGCGGGCCTGCACAAGTTCGGCGTGCCCGGCATCGACGTGCTGCTGCCGATCGCCCTGTGGATCGTCGCCGTCGGCAGTCTCGTCACGCTGGTCCAGCGCGTCGTCACGGTCCGCCGGGAGTCCGCGGAGGCGGAGGCCGCGGCCGCCGCCTCCGGACCGGAGACGGACGGACACACCTCCCACGGGAGCGAGGCCACCCCGTGAGCGGCGTCCAGGAGCGGCTCACGGACACGCTGTACGGGCTCGGCTGGAGCACCGTCAAGAAGCTTCCCGAGCCCGCCGCCGCCCGCCTCGGCCGCACCATCGCCGATCTCGCCTGGAAGCAGCGCGGCAAGGGCGTCCTCCGGCTGGAGCGCAACTACGCGCGCGTGGTGCCGGGCGCGTCCCCGCAGCGTCTGGCCGAGCTCTCGCGCGCGGGCATGCGGTCCTACCTGCGCTACTGGATGGAGTCGTTCCGGCTGCCCGTGTGGAGCGAGCAGCGCATCAGGGACGGCGTCGAGGTGAAGGGCGTGCACCACCTCACCGACGCCCTGGCGGCCGGCAAGGGCGCCGTCATAGCCCTGCCCCACCTCGCGAACTGGGACCTCGCGGGCGCGTGGGTCACCACCCAGCTGAAGACCCCTTTCACGACGGTGGCCGAGCGCCTCAAGCCGGAGACGCTGTACGACCGGTTCGTCGCCTACCGGGAGAGCCTCGGCATGGAGGTCCTGCCGCACACCGGGGGCTCCGCGTTCGGCACCCTGGCCCGGCGGCTGCGCGACGGCGGCCTGGTCTGTCTGGTCGCCGACCGGGACCTGTCCGCGTCCGGGGTCGAGGTGGACTTCTTCGGCGAGACGGCCCGGATGCCCGCCGGTCCTGCCATGCTCGCCCAGCACACCGGCGCGGCTCTGCTGCCCGTGACGCTCCGGTACGACGACTCGCCCGTGATGCACGCGCGCGTGCACCCGCCGGTCGCGGTACCCGAGTCAGGTACGCGCGCGGAGAAGACGTCTGTCATGACACAGGCGGTGGCCGACGCCTTCGCCACAGGGATCGCCGACCGTCCGGAGGACTGGCACATGCTGCAGCGCCTGTGGGTCGCCGACCTGGAGCCCCGCCCGGAGACGTCCTCGAAGTCGTCCTCGGAGCCGTCGTCGAAGCCGTCGTCCGAGCCGGAGGGTGAGCGGCCATGAGGATCGGCATCGTCTGCCCGTACTCCTGGGACGTCCCCGGCGGCGTCCAGTTCCACATCCGTGATCTGGCCGAGCACCTTCTCGGCCTCGGGCACGAGGTGTCCGTCCTCGCCCCGGCGGACGACGACACCCCCCTGCCGCCGTACGTCGTCTCGGCGGGCCGCGCCGTCCCCGTCCCGTACAACGGTTCGGTAGCCCGGCTGAACTTCGGCTTCCTGTCGGCGGCCCGGGTGCGGCGCTGGCTGCACGAGGGCGCGTTCGACGTGATCCACATCCACGAGCCCGCCTCGCCGTCGCTGGGTCTGCTGGCGTGCTGGGCCGCGCAGGGCCCGATCGTCGCCACGTTCCACACCTCCAACCCGCGCTCCCGGGCGATGATCGCCGCGTATCCGATCCTCCAGCCCGCCCTGGAGAAGATCAGCGCCCGGATCGCGGTGAGCGAGTACGCGCGCCGGACGCTCGTCGAGCACCTGGGCGGTGATGCCGTCGTCATCCCGAACGGCGTCGACGTCGACTTCTTCGCCGCCGCCAAGCCCAACCCCGAGTGGCAGGGCGGGACCCTCGGCTTCATAGGCCGCATCGACGAGCCCCGCAAGGGCCTGCCGGTGCTGATGCGGGCGCTGCCGAAGATCCTCGCCGAACGGCCGGGGACCCGGCTGCTGGTCGCCGGGCGCGGCGACGAGGAGGAGGCCGTCGAGAGCCTGCCGGAGGAGATGCGGTCACGCGTCGAGTTCCTCGGCATGGTCAGCGACGTGGACAAGGCGCGCTTCCTGCGCAGTGTCGATGTGTACGTCGCCCCCAACACCGGCGGCGAGAGCTTCGGGATCATCCTGGTGGAGGCCATGTCGGCGGGTGCGCCGGTGCTCGCCTCCGACCTGGACGCCTTCGCGCAGGTCCTGGACCAGGGCGCCGCGGGGGAGCTGTTCGCCAATGAGGACGCGGACGCGCTGGCCGCCGCGGCCGTACGGCTGCTCGGCGACCCGAAGCGGCGCCAGGAGCTGAGCGAGCGGGGGAGCGCCCACGTCCGGCGCTTCGACTGGTCGACGGTCGGCGCGGACATCCTGTCCGTGTACGAGACGGTCACCGACGGAGCGGCCGCCGTCGCCGCCGACGAACGCACCGGGCTGCGCGCCCGGTTCGGGCTGGCGCGGGACTGAGGGCCGAAGGGGCACGGTGTATGACCGCGGACGACGCGCGGGAGGACGACCGTGCCACTCCCGCCGCATCCGGTCACCCGGGTGCGTGCTGTGCGCCCGCGCGCGGGGAGGCAGCTTCCGTTCTCCCGCTCGCCGCCCCGGGCCGCGCGCGAGCGCCCGGCCCGCCCACGACGCGACGGCCGTGACCCTGCCCGGCGGTGACTTCCGCATGGGAGACGCCTTCGATGAGGGCCACCCCGACGACGCCGAGGGACCCGTCCGCACCGTCACCGTCGAGCCGTTCCGTATCGACGCCACCGCCGTCACCAACGCGCGGTTCGCCGGCTTCGTGCGCGCGACCGGGTACCGCACCGAGGCGGAACGGTACGGCAGCTCGTTCGTGTTCCATCTGCTGCTGCACCCACGCGCGCGGGACTCCGTTCTCGGCGCGGTCGCCGGTGCGCCCTGGTGGCTGGGCGTCGAGGGTGCCTGCTGGAGCGCGCCCGAAGGACCCGGCTCGGACGTCGAGGGGCGCGCGGACCACCTCGTGGTGCACGTGTCGTACCACGACGCGCTCGCGTACTGCGCCTGGGCGGGCGCCCGGCTGCCCACCGAGGCGGAGTGGGAGTACGCGGCCCGCGGGGGCCTGGAGGGCCGCCGTTACCCCTGGGGCGACGACTTCGACGCGGACCGCATGAACATCTGGCAGGGCGACTTCCCGCGCGTGAGCACCCGGCCCGGCGGCGCCACCGGCACCGTCCCCGTGGACGCGTACGGACCCAACGGCTCCGGGCTGTACAACACCTCGGGCAACGTGTGGGAGTGGTGCGCGGACCGCTTCCCCCCGGCCGGTACGGAACGGGTCATCCGCGGCGGCTCGTACCTGTGCCACGCCTCGTACTGCAACCGCTACCGGGTCGCCGCACGATCGCGGAACACCCCCGACTCGTCCACCGGACACGGCGGTTTCCGGTGCGCCTGGGACGTGACGGCGGGTGACGGCACATGACGGGGCCATGACCTCGTACGGGTAGCCTTGCCGCCCGTGAGCGCAACCCTCATCTGGATCCTCGTCGCCCTGGTCGCGATCGGCCTCTACCTGAGCTGGACCGCGGGCCGCCTCGACCGGCTGCACGCCCGGATCGACGCCGCCCGTGCCGCCCTGGACGCGCAACTGCTGCGCCGCGCCTCGGTCGCCCAGGAACTGGCCACCTCCAAGGTTCTCGACCCGGCCGCCTCGATCGTGCTGTACGAGGCGGCCCACGCGGCCCGGCAGGCCGAGGAGGAGCAGCGGGAGGTCGCCGAGAGCGAGCTGAGCCAGGCGCTGCGGGCGGTCCTCGCGGAGCCGGCGCAGGTCGAGGCGGTACGGGAGGCGCCGGGCGGCGAGGAGGCCGCCAAGGAGCTGGCCCAGGCCGTGCGCCGGGTGCCCATGGCGCGCCGCTTCCACAACGACGCCGTACGGGCCGCCCGCGCGCTGCGCCGCCACCGCAAGGTCCGCTGGTTCCGCCTCGCGGGCCACGCACCCTTCCCGATGGCCTTCGAGATGGACGACGAGCCGCCGACGGCACTGGTGGACCGCGCGGGAGCCTGATTCCGGCCCCTCCGGCCTCCGGTCAGGCGTGTCCCGGCCTCCGGGCAGGTGTATTGCGGCATCCTTCCCGGCGCCCGAAAACGAGCCACCGCCTCCTCATTGGCCCTTGCTGTGGCCTGCTCGCCTCACGTTTCCTCGGTGATTGCAGCAACTCCCTCTCACCAAGTGAGGTCGACACCCGTGTCCAGCACGCTTCCGAACCCCGCCCAGTCCCCCGAGACCGGCACCGCGCGCGTGAAGCGCGGCATGGCCGAGCAGCTCAAGGGCGGCGTGATCATGGACGTCGTCACCCCGGAGCAGGCGAAGATCGCCGAGGACGCGGGCGCCGTCGCGGTCATGGCCCTGGAGCGCGTCCCGGCGGACATCCGCAAGGACGGCGGCGTGGCCCGTATGTCGGACCCCGACATGATCGAGGGCATCATCGACGCGGTCTCCATCCCGGTGATGGCCAAGTCCCGCATCGGCCACTTCGTCGAGGCCCAGGTCCTGCAGTCCCTCGGCGTGGACTACATCGACGAGTCCGAGGTCCTCACCCCGGCCGACGAGGTCAACCACTCCGACAAGTGGGCCTTCACCACGCCGTTCGTCTGCGGCGCCACCAACCTGGGCGAGGCTCTGCGTCGCATCGCCGAGGGCGCGGCCATGATTCGCTCCAAGGGTGAGGCCGGTACCGGCAACGTCGTCGAGGCGGTCCGCCACCTGCGCCAGATCAAGAACGAGATCGCCAAGCTCCGCGGCTTCGACAACCACGAGCTGTACGCTGCCGCCAAGGAGCTGCGCGCCCCGTACGAGCTGGTCAAGGAGGTCGCCGAGCTCGGCAAGCTGCCGGTCGTGCTGTTCTCCGCCGGTGGTGTGGCCACCCCGGCCGACGCGGCCCTGATGCGCCAGCTCGGCGCCGAGGGCGTCTTCGTCGGCTCCGGCATCTTCAAGTCCGGCGACCCGGCCAAGCGCGCCGCGGCCATCGTCAAGGCCACCACCTTCTACGACGACCCCAAGATCATCGCGGATGCGTCCCGCAACCTCGGCGAGGCCATGGTCGGCATCAACTGCGACACCCTCCCCGAGACCGAGCGCTACGCCAACCGCGGCTGGTAGGGCACCAGCGGCGACCGGAGGCACCGGAAACACATGAACACCCCCGTCATAGGCGTCCTGGCCCTCCAGGGCGACGTACGGGAGCACCTCATCGCCCTGGCCGCGGCCGACGCCGTGGCCAGGCCGGTGCGGCGCCCCGAAGAACTCGCCGAGGTCGACGGCCTGGTCATCCCCGGCGGCGAATCCACCACCATCTCCAAGCTGGCCGTCCTCTTCGGCGTCATGGAGCCGCTCCGCGCGCGCGTGCGCGACGGCATGCCGGTCTACGGCACCTGCGCGGGCATGATCATGCTCGCCGACAAGATCCTCGACCCGCGCTCCGGCCAGGAGACCGTCGGCGGCATCGACATGATCGTGCGCCGCAACGCCTTCGGCCGGCAGAACGAGTCCTTCGAGGCGGCGGTCGACGTCCAGGGCGTCGAGGGCGATCCTGTGGAGGGCGTCTTCATCCGCGCCCCCTGGGTCGAGTCCGTCGGCGCCGCGGCCGAGGTGCTCGCCGAGCACGACGGCCACATCGTCGCGGTCCGCCAGGGCAACGCGCTCGCCACGTCGTTCCACCCGGAGCTGACGGGCGACCACCGGATGCACGCCCTGTTCGTCGAGATGGTGCGCGCGAACCGGACACCGGAGTCCTTGTAGGATTCCTGCGTCGTTGCAGAGATGGGTTACGCGAAGGAGACAGGCAGATGTCCGGCCACTCTAAATGGGCCACGACGAAGCACAAGAAGGCCGTCATCGATGCCAAGCGCGGCAAGCTCTTCGCGAAGCTGATCAAGAACATCGAGGTCGCGGCGCGGATGGGCGGCGTCGACCTCGAGGGCAACCCGACGCTTTACGACGCCGTGCAGAAGGCGAAGAAGCAGTCGGTCCCGAACAAGAACATCGACTCGGCGATCAAGCGGGGCGGCGGCCTGGAGGCCGGCGGCGCCGACTACGAGACGATCATGTACGAGGGCTACGGCCCCAACGGTGTCGCGGTGCTCATCGAGTGCCTCACCGACAACCGCAACCGCGCCGCCTCCGAGGTCCGCGTCGCGATGACCCGCAACGGCGGCTCCATGGCCGACCCGGGCTCCGTGTCGTACCTGTTCAACCGCAAGGGCGTCGTGATCGTCCCCAAGGGCGAGCTGACCGAGGACGACGTCCTGGGCGCCGTGCTCGACGCGGGCGCCGAGGAGGTCAACGACCTCGGTGAGTCCTTCGAGGTGCTCAGCGAGGCCACCGACCTGGTCGCGGTCCGCACCGCCCTCCAGGAGGCCGGCATCGACTACGACTCCGCCGACGCCAACTTCGTCCCGACCATGCAGATCGAGCTGGACGAGGAGGGCGCCAAGAAGATCTTCAAGCTGATCGACGCCCTGGAGGACAGCGACGACGTGCAGAACGTCTTCGCCAACTTCGACGTCAGCGACGAGGTCATGGCGAAGGTCGACGCGTAACGCATCACACACACCGCGAGGCGCGCGAGCGGCGAGCCGCGAGACGAACGGGCCGACGGGAATCCCCGTCGGTCCGTCGCTTTGTGCTCGTTGTCGGTGGCACCCGATAGCCTGCAGAAACAGGCAATCGGAGGGAGGGGTGCGCGTGCGCGTGCTGGGGGTGGACCCGGGACTGACGCGGTGCGGCGTCGGCGTGGTCGAGGGTGTGGCGGGCAGGCCGCTCACCATGATCGGCGTGGGTGTCGTCCGCACGCCCGCGGACGCGGACCTCGGCCACCGCCTCGTCGCCGTCGAGCAGGGCATCGAGCAGTGGCTGGACGAGCACCGGCCGGACTGCGTAGCCGTGGAACGCGTCTTCAGCCAGCACAACGTCCGCACGGTGATGGGCACCGCCCAGGCCAGCGCCGTCGCCATCCTCTGTGCCTCCCGCCGCGGCATCCCCGTCGCGCTGCACACACCCAGCGAGGTCAAGGCCGCCGTCACCGGCAGCGGCCGCGCGGACAAGGCCCAGGTGGGCGCCATGGTCACCCGTCTGCTGCGGCTGGCGGCACCCCCGAAGCCCGCCGACGCCGCCGACGCCCTCGCCCTCGCCATCTGCCACATCTGGCGCGCCCCCGCCCAGAACAGACTCCAGCAGGCCATGGCCCTGCACGCATCCAGGGCTCCGCACACATCCGGAGCTCCGCAGACATCGCAAGCCCCGCACGCATCGAAAGGCCGGACGGCATGATCGCCTTCGTCAGCGGCACGGTCGCCGCACTCGCTCCCGACGCCGCGGTGATCGAGGTCGGCGGCGTGGGCATGGCCGTCCAGTGCACGCCGAACACCCTGTCCGCGCTCCGCGTCGGGCAGCCCGCCAGACTCGCCACCTCCCTCGTCGTACGGGAGGACTCGCTCACCCTGTACGGGTTTGCCGACGACGACGAGCGCCAGACCTTCGAGCTGCTCCAGACCGCCAGCGGGGTCGGCCCGCGGCTGGCCCAGGCCATGCTCGCCGTGCACACCCCGGACGCCCTGCGCCGCGCGGTCGCGACCGGCGACGAGAAGGCCCTCACCGCGGTCCCCGGCATCGGCAAGAAGGGTGCCCAGAAGCTGCTGCTCGAGCTGAAGGACCGCCTCGGGGAGCCGGTCGGCGCCCCGGCCGTCGGCAGCCCGGTCACCGCCGGCTGGCGCGACCAGCTGCATGCCGCTCTCATCGGACTGGGGTACGCCACCCGGGAGGCCGACGAGGCGGTGGCCGCGGTGGCTCCGCAGGCGGAGGCAGCCGAGGGCACGCCCCAGGTGGGCCGGTTGCTGAAGGCCGCGCTGCAGACGCTCAACAGAGCCCGCTGACGAACGGCGCTCCCGGGAGCTGACCGGAAGGCGCTCACCGAGAACGGCCGGAAACGGCCCCTCGGGCTTCCCGGGCGCGCCATCCGCCCCGTACCACCCACCCGACCGCGACCACCCGCGAGGCACAGCAATGAACTGGGACGACACGACCGACCCGACTGCCGGCGAACGGCCCGTCGGGCCCGCCGGGGAGCGGCTGGTGGGCTCTGTCGCCGACCGTGAGGACCAGGCGGTCGAGGCCGCCCTGCGCCCCAAGGACCTGGACGAGTTCATCGGCCAGGAGAAGGTCCGCGAGCAGCTCGACCTGGTGCTGCGGGCGGCACGCGCACGTGGGGCGACCGCCGACCACGTCCTGCTCTCCGGGGCCCCCGGCCTCGGCAAGACCACCCTCTCGATGATCATCGCGGCCGAGATGGGCGCACCCATCCGCATCACCAGCGGCCCCGCCATCCAGCACGCCGGCGACCTCGCCGCGATCCTCTCCTCCCTCCAGGAGGGCGAGGTCCTCTTCCTCGACGAGATCCACCGCATGTCCCGGCCCGCCGAGGAGATGCTGTACATGGCGATGGAGGACTTCCGCGTCGACGTCATCGTCGGCAAGGGGCCCGGCGCCACCGCGATCCCGCTGGAGCTGCCGCCGTTCACGCTGGTCGGCGCCACCACGCGCGCGGGTCTGCTGCCGCCCCCGCTGCGCGACCGCTTCGGTTTCACCGCGCACATGGAGTTCTACGAGCCCGCCGAGCTGGAGCGGGTCATCCACCGCTCGGCGAACCTGCTGGAGGTGGAGATCACGGCCGAGGGCGCCGGCGAGATCGCCGGCCGCTCCCGCGGCACGCCCCGCATCGCCAACCGGCTGCTGCGCCGCGTACGGGACTACGCGCAGGTCAAGGCCGACGGAGTGATCACCAAGGACATCGCCGCGGCCGCCCTCGCCGTCTACGAGGTCGACTCCCGGGGCCTCGACCGTCTCGACCGCGCGGTGCTGGAGGCGCTGCTGAAGCTGTTCGGCGGCGGACCCGTCGGCCTGTCCACGCTCGCCGTCGCGGTGGGGGAGGAGCGCGAGACCGTCGAGGAGGTCGCCGAGCCCTTCCTCGTCCGTGAGGGACTGCTTGCCCGCACCCCGCGCGGACGGGTCGCGACCCCCGCCGCATGGACGCATCTCGGCCTCACCCCGCCCGGCCGGGCCTCCGGGGGAAACGGACAACAGGACTTGTTCGGGGCGTGACGGCGCGGGACTCGCCGGGGTCAGGAACCCCGGTGCCATGCTGTGCGTTGTTCCCTGCGTGCGGACTCGCTTAGACTCCGCCGATGCCGCCCTTGTCGGCGGCGTTCCTACCCCCAACCATCAGGCCGCTCACCATCGCGGTCGTGCGAAGGAAGTTCCGACCCGTGAGTCTCGTGTCCCTCCTCCCGATCATCGTGCTCATCGGGGCCATGTTCCTGATGACCCGGTCGGCCAAGAAGAAGCAGCAGCAGGCCGTCGACATGCGGAACGCCATGCAGCCAGGTTCCGGCGTCCGCACGATCGGGGGCATGTACGCGACGGTCAAGGAGGTCAACGAGGACACCGTCCTCCTCGACGCCGGACCGGGCGTCGAGCTGCTCTTCGCGAAGAACGCCATCGGGGCCGTCCTCGGCGACGACGAGTACAACCGCATCGTCCACGGCGTCGAGCACGACCTGAAGACCGACGGCACCGTGGTCCCGGACGACGCCTCCTCCCTCACCGGGACCGACGAGCCCGCCGCCGACGCCGCCGACAAGCCCCTCGACCTCAGCAAGAAGGACGAGGCCGAGGAGAGCGCCGTGCAGGACGCCGAGCCGAAGGCCGACGTCGCGGAGCCGAAGAAGACCGACGGCGAGTCCGACGCGAAGTAAGCACGGCCCGGCAGCGCGGCGCGACCCGCTCGCGTCCCGCGTCACCCGGGACGTGCCGTTCCCGCACGGAGTCCCGACACCATGGCACGGCCGTCCGCGCGCCCACCCGGCGCCGGGCGGCCCGAGAGGGAGTACGAGAAGGTGGCAGCACCGAAGAAGGGCCGGAGCGCGAGCGCCCAGAGCAGACCAGGCCGCGCACTGGCTCTCATCCTGATCGCCCTCGTGGCGCTCACCGGGGGAATGTTCCTCTCCGGACACACCACTCCGCGTCTCGGCATCGACCTCGCCGGCGGTACGAGCATCACGCTGACGGCGGTCTCCGAGCCCGGCCAGGCCAACGCGATCAACAAGACCAACATGGACACCGCGGTCGAGATCATGGAGCGCCGTGTCAATGGACTCGGCGTGTCCGAGGCGGAGGTCCAGACCCAGGGTCGCGAGAACATCATCGTCAACATTCCCAAGGGCACCAACTCCGCACAGGCCCGGGAACAGGTCGGCACCACCGCCAAGCTCTACTTCCGCCCGGTCGTCGCCACCGAGGTCTCCGGCACCGACGCGACGGCCAGCCCCAGCGCCAGCCCGAGCGCCGGCTCCAGCGGCAGCGCCTCCCCGAGCGCGTCGCCCTCCGCCGACGAGTCGGCCGCGGACGAGGAGAAGGCCAGCTCGTCGTCCTCCGGCTCCGCGACCCCGTCGGCGAGCGCCACCTCGCAGGGCCGCGCGATCACCGACGGACTCAAGGCCGACGCCACGCCGAGCGGCTCGGCCTCCGCGAGCACCGAAGCCTCCCCGTCCGCGTCCGCGTCGACGAGTGCCGACACCGGCTCCGACGCCGCGACCGCCGACCTCCAGGCGGCGTACACCAAGCTCGACTGCACCAAGGCCGACCAGCGCTCCGAGGCCGGCAAGGGCGTCAAGCCCGAGGACTCGACCCTCGCCTGCGGCCAGAACGCGCAGGGCCAGTGGCAGAAGTACATCCTCGGCCCGGCCGAGGTCGACGGCACCGACGTCGACAAGGCCCAGGCGGTGTTCGACACCCAGAGCGCCGCGGGCTGGAAGGTCACCATGGACTTCACGTCCGGCGGTGCCAAGAAGTTCGCCGACATCACCGGCAAGCTCGCCCAGAACCAGTCCCCGCAGAACCAGTTCGCGATCGTCCTCGACGGTGACGTGGTCTCCGACCCGTACGTCAACCAGTCGATCACCGGTGGCAACGCCGAGATCTCCGGCAGCTTCACCCAGGAGGAGGCCCAGGGCCTCTCCAACATGCTGTCGTACGGCGCGCTCCCGCTCACCTTCAAGGAGTCGAGCGTCACCACCGTCACCGCCGCGCTCGGCGGTGAGCAGCTGCACGCCGGTCTGATCGCCGGCGCCATCGGCCTCGCCCTGGTCGTGATCTACCTGCTCGTCTACTACCGCGGTCTGTCGCTCATCGCGATCGCCTCGCTGCTCGTCTCCGCGGCCCTGACGTACACGATCATGTCGCTGCTCGGCCCGGCCATCGGCTTCGCGCTGAACCTGCCGGCCGTCTGCGGTGCCATCGTCGCCATCGGCATCACCGCCGACTCGTTCATCGTGTACTTCGAACGGGTCCGGGACGAGATCCGCGAGGGCCGCTCGCTGCGCCCCGCCGTCGAGCGGGCCTGGCCGCGTGCCCGGCGCACCATCCTGGTCTCCGACTTCGTGTCGTTCCTCGCCGCGGCGGTGCTCTTCATCGTCACCGTCGGCAAGGTCCAGGGCTTCGCGTTCACGCTGGGTCTGACCACCCTGCTCGACGTGGTCGTGGTCTTCCTCTTCACCAAGCCGCTGCTGACGCTCCTGGCCCGCACGAAGTTCTTCGGAGGCGGCCACAAGTGGTCCGGCCTCGACCCGAAGCGACTCGGTGCCCGGCCTCCGCTGCGCCGCACCCGCCGTCCCGCCGTCCCCGTCGACCCCAAGGAGGCGTGAGATGTCGAAACTCGGCACCCTCGGCGCCCGGCTCCACCGCGGCGAGGTCGGCTACGACTTCGTCGGCAAGCGCTTCATCTGGTACGGCGTCTCCGTCCTGATCACCGTCCTCGCCATCGTGGGCCTCGCCGTCCGCGGCCTGAACATGGGCATCGAGTTCCAGGGCGGCGCCGTCTTCACCACCCCGGAGACCAAGATCTCGGCCTCCCAGGCGGAGACGTACGCGGAAGACGCCGCGGGCCACGACGCCATCGTGCAGGAGCTCGGTTCCGGCGGACTGCGCATCCAGGTCTCCGGCGTCGACACCGCCAAGTCCGACCAGATCAAGGAACAGCTCGCCCAGGACCTCAAGGTCGACGCGGAGAAGATCAACGCCGACCTCGTCGGCCCCAGCTGGGGCGACCAGATCGCCAACAAGGCCTGGCAGGGCCTCGGCATCTTCCTGGTCCTCGTGGTGATCTACCTGGCGATCGCCTTCGAGTGGCGGATGGCGCTCGCCGCCTTCGTGGCCCTCATCCACGACATCACGATCACGGTCGGCATCTACGCCCTGGTCGGCTTCGAGGTGACACCGGGCACGGTGATCGGTCTGCTGACCATCCTCGGTTACTCGCTCTACGACACGGTCGTCGTCTTCGACAGCCTCAAGGAGCAGACGAAGGACCTCACCAAGCAGACCCGCTGGACGTACAGCGAGATCGCCAACCGCTCGATCAACGGCACCCTGGTCCGCTCCATCAACACCACGGTGGTCGCGCTGCTGCCGGTCGCCGGCCTGCTGTTCATCGGCGGCGGCGTCCTCGGCGCCGGCATGCTGAACGACATCTCCCTGTCGCTGTTCGTGGGTCTGGCCGCCGGTGCGTACTCCTCGATCTTCATCGCCACGCCGCTCGTCGCCGACCTCAAGGAGCGCGAGCCGAAGATGAAGGCCCTCAAGAAGCGCGTCCTGGCCAAGCGGGCACAATCCGCGGGCCAGGACCAGGACGGGACCGACCCGGCCGAAGCCGGTGACGAGCCGTACGGCGACGAGCCGGAGGACGCCACCCCCGCGGTCGTCGGCCCCCGCCACCAGCCCGCGTCCCGCACCCGGGGACGCGGCCGACCCTCCGGAAAGCGTCGATGACCGACATTCAAGAACTCCTGCTCAGCCGCATCCGCGACGTCCGTGACTACCCGCAGCCCGGTGTGATGTTCAAGGACATCACGCCCCTGCTGGCGGACCCGGAGGCGTTCGGCGCCCTCACCGACACCCTGGCGGAGATCGCCGTCGGCAACGGCGCCACCAAGATCGTCGGTCTGGAGGCGCGCGGCTTCATCCTCGGCGCACCGGTCGCCGTCCGCGCCGGCGTCGGCTTCATCCCCGTGCGCAAGGCGGGCAAGCTCCCCGGAGCGACCCTCAGCCAGGCGTACGACCTGGAGTACGGCACCGCGGAGATCGAGGTGCACGCCGAGGACCTCGCCGCCGGCGACCGCGTCATGGTCATCGACGACGTCCTCGCCACGGGCGGCACCGCCGAGGCCTCGCTCCAGCTCATCCGCCGGGCAGGAGCCGAGGTCGCGGGCGTCGCCGTCCTGATGGAGCTGGGCTTCCTCGGCGGCCGGGCCCGCCTGGAGCCGGCCCTCGCGGGCGCCCCGCTGGAGGCCCTGCTCCAGGTCTGAGCAGCCCCCTGACAGGGGCGGGCCCACCAGGACCGTCGTAGCCCCGCACAGGAGCACACAGCACCGCGGAGGCGGGCACCGGAGGAATCCGGTGCCCGCTTCACGCGTTTCTCCAGTGCAAGGGCGTCTCACCGGTCGAAGACGAGCCAAAAGCCCGGGATCGCTACCATGGGGTCTCCGGAGCCTGACCGGGGGACCCGGATCGCGCACGAGGAGCCCTCTTGGCAGACGAGGCCCAGCCACTGACCGCCGCCAAGCCCGAGCAGACGCCGGGACCCGCGGCCACGCCCGCGCCGGGTGCGCAGAACTCCGCGCAGGGCACGGGCGAGCACGCCCGGTCCGCGCCGGGCCGGACGGCCGAACAGCCACGGCCCGCCAGGCCGACGGCGCCGGAGCGCACGGCCGCCGTACCGGCACGCCCGGCCACGAGCCAGCCCTCGCGCTCGGGAGGCTCCTCCAACCGCGTCCGCGCCCGGCTGGCCCGCCTCGGCGTCCAGCGCTCCAACCCGTACAACCCGGTCCTGGAGCCACTGCTGCGGATCGTGCGCAGCAACGACCCCAAGATCGAGACGGCCACGCTGCGCCAGATCGAGAAGGCCTACCAGGTCGCCGAGCGCTGGCACCGCGGCCAGAAGCGCAAGAGCGGCGACCCGTACATCACCCACCCGCTCGCGGTCACCACGATCCTCGCCGAGCTCGGCATGGACCCCGCTACCCTGATGGCGGGCCTGCTGCACGACACCGTCGAGGACACCGAGTACGGCCTGGAGCAGCTCCGCCGCGACTTCGGCGACGTGGTCGCCCTCCTCGTCGACGGCGTCACCAAGCTGGACAAGGTCAAGTTCGGCGAGGCCGCGCAGGCCGAGACCGTGCGCAAGATGGTCGTGGCCATGGCCAAGGACCCGCGTGTCCTGGTCATCAAGCTCGCCGACCGCCTGCACAACATGCGCACCATGCGCTACCTCAAGCGCGAGAAGCAGGAGAAGAAGGCGCGCGAGACCCTGGAGATCTACGCGCCGCTCGCCCACCGCCTGGGCATGAACACCATCAAGTGGGAGCTGGAGGACCTCGCCTTCGCGATCCTCTACCCCAAGATGTACGACGAGATCGTCCGACTGGTCGCCGAGCGCGCCCCCAAGCGCGACGAGTACCTCGCGATCGTGACCGACGAGGTCCAGTCCGACCTGCGCGCGGCCCGCATCAAGGCGACCGTCACCGGCCGCCCCAAGCACTACTACAGCGTCTACCAGAAGATGATCGTCCGCGGCCGGGACTTCGCGGAGATCTACGACCTGGTGGGCATCCGCGTCCTGGTGGACACGGTCCGCGACTGCTACGCGGCGCTGGGCACGGTCCACGCCCGCTGGAACCCGGTCCCGGGGCGGTTCAAGGACTACATCGCGATGCCCAAGTTCAACATGTACCAGTCGCTGCACACGACGGTCATCGGACCCAACGGCAAGCCGGTCGAGCTCCAGATCCGCACGTTCGACATGCACCGCCGCGCCGAGTACGGCATCGCCGCGCACTGGAAGTACAAGCAGGAGGCTGTCGCGGGCGCCTCCAAGGTCCGTACGGACGTCCCCAAGACCTCCGGCAAGGACAAGGACGCCATCAACGACATGGCGTGGCTGCGGCAGCTGCTGGACTGGCAGAAGGAGACCGAGGACCCGAGCGAGTTCCTGGAGTCCCTGCGCTTCGACCTCTCCCGCAACGAGGTCTTCGTCTTCACGCCGAAGGGCGACGTCATAGCGCTCCCGGCGGGCGCCACCCCGGTCGACTTCGCGTACGCGGTCCACACCGAGGTCGGCCACCGCACGATAGGCGCACGTGTCAACGGCCGCCTCGTGCCGCTGGAGTCCACCCTGGACAACGGCGACCTGGTGGAGGTGTTCACCTCCAAGGCGACCGGCGCCGGCCCGTCCCGGGACTGGCTCGGCTTCGTCAAGTCACCGCGGGCCCGCAACAAGATCCGCGCCTGGTTCTCCAAGGAGCGCCGCGACGAGGCGATCGAGCAGGGCAAGGACGCCATCGTCCGCGCCATGCGCAAGCAGAACCTGCCGATCCAGCGCATCCTCACCGGCGACTCGCTGGTCACGCTCGCGCACGAGATGCGCTACCCCGACATCTCGGCCCTGTACGCGGCGATCGGCGAGGGCCATGTCTCCGCGCCGAACGTGGTGCAGAAGCTCGTCCAGGCCCTCGGCGGCGAGGAGGCGGCCACCGAGGAGATCGACGAGCCGGTCCCGTCCACGCGCGGGCGTGGCCGCCGCAAGCGCCGCAGCAGCAACGACCCGGGTGTGGTCGTCAAGGGCGTCGACGACGTCTGGGTCAAGCTCGCCCGCTGCTGCACGCCCGTCCCCGGCGACCCGATCATCGGCTTCGTGACCCGCGGCAGCGGCGTCTCCGTACACCGCAGCGACTGCGTCAACGTCGACTCGCTCTCCCGCGAGCCGGAGCGCATCCTCGACGTCGAGTGGGCGCCCACCCAGTCCTCGGTCTTCCTGGTCGCCATCCAGGTCGAGGCGCTGGACCGCTCCCGGCTTCTCTCGGACGTCACCCGCGTCCTGTCCGACCAGCACGTCAACATCCTCTCGGCCGCGGTGCAGACCTCCCGCGACCGCGTGGCCACCTCCCGCTTCACCTTCGAGATGGGCGACCCGAAGCACCTCGGACACGTCCTGAAGGCCGTACGGGGCGTGGAGGGCGTGTACGACGTGTACCGGGTGACGTCGGCGCGACAGCAGCGCTAGCGCATACGACGGTGCCGCCTCCCCGAAGCAGGGGGAGGCGGCACCGTCGTACGGGGAACCGGCGTCAGCCGCCGAACTCCTGCAGCCCCTTCAGCGCCTGGTCCAGCAGTGCCTGACGGCCGTCCAGCTCCTGCTGGAGCTTGTCGGCCTTGGCGTCGTTGCCGGCGGCGCGGGCCGCCTCGATCTGGCCCTTCAGCTTGTCGACGGCCGCCTGGAGCTGGCCCGTGAGCCCCTCGGCCCGGGCGCGGGCCTCCGGGTTCGTACGGCGCCACTCCGCTTCCTCGGAGTCCTGGAGGGCCCGCTCCACCGCGTGCATCCGGCCCTCCACCTTGGGGCGGGCGTCCCGCGGGACGTGGCCGATGGCCTCCCAGCGCTCGTTGATGGAGCGGAACGCGGCACGCGCCGCCTTCAGGTCCGTGACCGGCAGCAGCCGCTCCGCCTCCTCGGCCAGCTCCTCCTTGAGCTTGAGGTTCTCGGCCTGCTCGGCGTCACGCTCGGCGAACACGGCACCGCGGGCGGCGAAGAACACGTCCTGGGCGCCGCGGAAGCGGTTCCACAGGTCGTCCTCGTGCTCGCGCTGCGCGCGGCCCGCCGCCTTCCACTCCGCCATCAGTTCGCGGTAGCGGGCCGCGGTCGGCCCCCAGTCCGTCGAGTCCGACAGCGCCTCGGCCTCCGCGACCAGCCGCTCCTTGACCTTGCGGGCGTCCTCGCGCTGCGCGTCCAGCTGCGCGAAGTGCGCCTTGCGCCGCTTGGAGAACGCCGAGCGGGCGTGCGAGAAGCGGTGCCACAGCTCGTCGTCCGACTTGCGGTCCAGCCGCGGCAGCCCCTTCCAGGTGTCCACCAGCGCCCGCAGCCGCTCACCGGCCGACCGCCACTGGTCGGACTGGGCCAGCTGCTCCGCCTCGGTGACCAGCGCCTCCTTGGCATGGCGCGCCTCGTCGGACTGCTTGGCCCGCTGTACCTTGCGCTCCTCGCGGCGTGCCTCGACGGTCTCGACGAGCTTGTCCAGCCGGGTCCGCAGCGCGTCCAGGTCCCCCACCGCGTGGTGCGCGTCCACCTGCTCCCGCAGATGGCCGATCGCGGTCTGGGCGTCCTTGGCCGACAGGTCGGTGGTCCGTACCCGTCGCTCGAGGAGGCCGATCTCGACAACGAGGCCTTCGTACTTGCGCTCGAAGTAGGCCAGCGCCTCCTCGGGAGAGCCGGCCTGCCAGGAGCCGACGACCTGCTCGCCGTCGGCCGTACGCACGTACACGGTCCCCGTCTCGTCGACGCGGCCCCACGGGTCGCTGCTCACAGCGCCTCCTCCACATGATGCCTGCGGGGGCCTGCTGCACCCCCGGGCATCGTCCACAGTTTCGTCACGGCCAACATAGGCGACCGGCGGGGCGGCTGTCCGCATCCCGCGCGACCGAAATTTCGCAGCTGGCGGTCAGGATTCGGTGACGGTCGCCTTGTCGATCACCACGGTCGCGTTCGGTGCGCCGTCCCCCATGCCCGTGTTCTCGCCCGCCTCGGCGATCTTCTTCAGGACCTTCATGCCCGATTCGGAAATCGTCCCGAACGGTGTGTAGTTGGCCGGCAGCTGACTGTCCTCGTAGACGAGGAAGAACTGGCTGCCGCCGGTGTCGCGGCCCTCGCCGGTCTGGGCGTTGTACTGGTTGGCCATGGCGACCGTTCCCGCCGGGTACACGTCGCCCTTGAGGCTCTTGTCCTTCAGGTTCTCGTCCGGGATCGTGTAGCCGGGTCCGCCCGCGCCGGTGCCCTGCGGGTCGCCGCACTGGAGCACGTAGATGCCGGACGTGGTGAGCCGGTGGCACTTCGTGTGGTCCAGGTAACCCTTGCCCACCAGGAAGTTGAACGAGTTCACCGTGTGCGGTGCCTTGGACGCGTCCATGGCTATGTCGATGTCACCGCAGGTGGTCTGCAGCGCCATCGTGTACGTCGCGCTCTTGTCGATGGTGATCTCGGGCTCCTTCTTGAACGTGAGCTCCTTCACCTCGCCCTTCGCGGCCTTCTCGCACGGGTCCGGCGCCTTGCTGGCCGAGGCGCTCGGAGTCACCTCCGCGCTCGCGTTCTCCTTGCTGTCGTCGCCCTTCAGTACGTCGGTCGTGTAGAGCCCGACACTGCCGATGACGATCACGCCGAGGACCGAGGCGATCACGGAGTTGCGGATGCGGGCCTTGCGCCGCGCGGCCGTACGCCGCTGCTGCTGCCGCAAGAACTTCTCCCGGGCGAGCTGACGCCGCCGCTGTTCCTGGCTGACCACCGGGTTCTCTCCTCATGCGTCTGTGTATGTCCACCGGTACGCGTGCGTCCTGTGCGCCGACCGCCTGCGTGTGCCCCGTACCGTATATGGGTTCGCTGAGGAAACGGCACCGCCGGTAGGCTCTGATCCGCGGCACGACGCTCCGCGGCGGTCCGCCAAGCCACTCACCTCGTACGACACAACGAAGGACGAACGTGCTCATTGCCGGGTTCCCCGCCGGGGCCTGGGGGACCAACTGCTACCTGGTCGCCCCCGCCGCCGGCGAGGAGTGCGTGATCATCGACCCGGGCCATCAGGCCGCCCAGGGAGTCGAGGAGGCACTGAAGAAGCATCGGCTCAAGCCCGTCGCCGTCGTCCTCACCCACGGCCACATCGACCATGTGGCCTCGGTCGTCCCGGTGTGCGGCGCGCACGACGTACCGGCGTGGATCCACCCCGCGGACCGCTACATGATGAGCGATCCGGAGAAGGCGCTCGGCCGTTCCATCGGGATGCCGCTGATGGGCGAGCTGGCCGTGGGGGAGCCCGACGACGTCAAGGAGCTGGCCGACGGCTCGCGGCTGGAGCTCGCGGGGCTGACGTTCTCCGTCGCGCACGCGCCCGGCCATACCAAGGGGTCGGTGACCTTCCGGATGCCCGAACAGGCGGACATCCCGTCCGTCTTCTTCTCGGGCGATCTGCTCTTCGCCGGCTCCATCGGACGCACCGACCTGCCCGGCGGTGACATGGCCGAGATGCTCGACTCGCTGGCCCGCGTGTGCCTGCCCCTCGACGACTCGACCGTGGTGCTGTCCGGCCACGGCTCCCAGACGACCATCGGCCAGGAGCGCGCCACCAACCCGTATCTGCGGCAGGTGGCCGCCGGCCAGGGCGCGGACCCGACGTCCGCTCCCCGACGAGGAATGTGACGAGAGACTTTCGTGAGCACCTTCAAGGCCCCCAAGGGCACGTACGACCTGCTGCCCCCGGACAGCGCCAAGTACCTCGCCGTCCGCGAGGCCATCGCCGCCCCGCTGCGCGCCTCCGGGTACGGCTACATCGAGACGCCCGGCTTCGAGAACGTCGAGCTGTTCGCGCGCGGCGTCGGTGAGTCCACCGACATCGTGACCAAGGAGATGTACGCCTTCGAGACCAAGGGCGGCGACCGGCTGGCCCTGCGCCCCGAGGGCACCGCCTCCGTCCTGCGCGCGGCCCTGGAGGGCAGCCTGCACAAGGCGGGCAACCTCCCGGTCAAGCTCTGGTACTCGGGCTCGTACTACCGCTACGAGCGCCCCCAGAAGGGCCGGTACCGCCACTTCTCGCAGGTCGGCGCCGAGGCGATCGGCGCCGAGGACCCGGCCCTGGACGCCGAGCTGATCATCCTGGCCGACCAGGCGTACCGCTCGCTGGGGCTCAGGAACTTCCGCATCCTCCTGAACTCCCTGGGCGACAAGGAGTGCCGCCCGGTCTACCGCGCCGCCCTCCAGGACTTCCTGCGCGGCCTGGACCTCGACGAGGAGACCCTGCGCCGCGCCGAGATCAACCCGCTGCGCGTCCTCGACGACAAGCGCCCCGACGTCCAGAAGCAGCTGGTGGACGCCCCGCTGCTGCGCGACTATCTGTGCGACGCCTGCAAGGCGTACCACGAGGAGGTCCGCGAGCTGATCACCGCGGCGGGCGTGGCCTTCGAGGACGACCCGAAGCTGGTCCGCGGCCTCGACTACTACACGCGGACGACCTTCGAGTTCGTCCACGACGGCCTCGGCTCCCAGTCCGCGGTGGGCGGCGGCGGCCGCTACGACGGCCTCTCGGAGATGATCGGCGGCCCCGCGCTGCCGTCGGTGGGCTGGGCCCTCGGCGTGGACCGCACGGTCCTCGCCCTGGAGGCGGAGGGCGTCGAGCTCGCCCTGCCCGCGGCCACCAGCGTCTACGCGGTACCGCTCGGCGAGGAGGCCCGCCGGGTGCTGTTCGCCAAGGTCACCGAGTTGCGCAAGGTGGGCGTCGCGGCGGACTTCGCGTTCGGTGGCAAGGGACTCAAGGCGGCGATGAAGGCTGCCAACCGGTCGGGCGCCCGCTACGCACTCGTGCTGGGCGAGCGTGACCTCGCCGAGAATGTCGTCCAGCTCAAGGACATGGAGTCCGGCGAGCAGAGGGCGATCGGTGTGAACGAGATCGTCGCGGAACTGGAGTCGCTGCTGCAGAGGTAGCCGTACTTCGCGCAGCAAGAAGACGCCGGGCGGTCACATGGCCGCCCGGCGTCGCAACCCCGCGTCGGCGGGGAGCAGGCTCCGCTCCGGTTCGTGTTGTTCATGGCGCCCGGATCACCCCCGCGTCGCGTCGGCGGGGAGGCCCGCATGCGGAGCGCTCGGAACAACGAGTCGTGAGCCGTGAGGTCACGCAGCCGCCCACGGGGCCCGAAGGTCCCTGAGACGCTCCCCGAACGTCCTTCCTTACGTCCGTCCGACGGCCGACGGCCGAGTGTGTACGGCACAATGACGGTGCTGGACGGCTTCTTCGACGACGCTACGGATACGACGTGATGAGCAAGACAACAGTCAAGAACGTCCCCATCGAACGGGAACCCGCCGACGCCTCGCGCGCCCCCGCGGTGGGCGCCGGGCGCGCTTTCGCGATCATGCTGCTGATCACGGGCGCGGCCGGACTGCTGGCCTCCTGGGTCATCACGATCGACAAGTTCAAGCTGCTCGAGGACCCGAACTTCACCCCCGGGTGCAGCCTCAACCCGGTCGTCTCCTGCGGCAACATCATGAAGAGCGACCAGGCGTCGGTCTTCGGCTTCCCGAACCCGATGCTCGGCCTCGTCGCGTACGGCATGGTGATCTGCGTCGGGATGAGCCTGCTCGCGCGCGCGTCCTTCCCGCGCTGGTACTGGCTCACCTTCAACGCCGGCACGCTCTTCGGTGTCGGCTTCGTCACCTGGCTCCAGTTCCAGTCCCTGTACCGGATCAACTCGCTGTGCCTGTGGTGCTGCCTGGCCTGGGTCGCCACGATCGTCATGTTCTGGTACGTGACGTCGTTCAACGTACGCAACGGCCATCTGCCCGCGCCGGGCTGGCTCAAGGGCTTCTTCGGCGAGTTCACCTGGGTCCTGCCCGTGATGCACATCGGCGTCATCGGCATGCTGATCCTGACCCGCTGGTGGGACTTCTGGACGAGCTGACGGCGCCCGCCGCGCTGTCAGTGCGGTGATTTAGGGTTTCAGCGTGGAGCCCGACCTGTTCACCGCCGCCGCAGAAGAACGCCAGGAGAAGGAACCGTCCAGCAGCCCCCTGGCGGTACGGATGCGCCCCCGCACCCTCGACGAGGTCGTGGGCCAGCAGCACCTGCTGAAGCCGGGCTCGCCCCTGCGCAGACTCGTCGGCGAGTCCGGCGGCGGCCCGGCCGGCCCCTCCTCGGTGATCCTGTGGGGCCCGCCCGGCACCGGCAAGACGACCCTCGCGTACGTCGTCTCCAAGGCCACCAACAAGCGCTTCGTGGAGCTCTCCGCGATCACCGCGGGCGTCAAGGAGGTCCGCGCGGTCATCGACGGCGCCCGCCGCGCCACCGGCGGCTACGGCACCGAGACCGTCCTCTTCCTCGACGAGATCCACCGCTTCAGCAAGGCCCAGCAGGACTCCCTGCTCCCCGCCGTGGAGAACCGCTGGGTCACGCTGATCGCGGCGACGACGGAGAACCCGTACTTCTCCGTGATCTCCCCCCTGCTCTCCCGCTCCCTCCTCCTCACCCTTGAACCGCTCACCGACGACGACCTGCGCGGACTGCTCCGCCGGGCCCTCACCGACGAGCGCGGCCTCAAGGAGTCCGTCACCCTCCCCGAGGAGACGGAGGAGCATCTGCTGCGCATCGCCGGCGGCGACGCCCGCCGCGCCCTCACCGCCCTGGAGGCAGCGGCCGGCGCCGCTCTCGACAAGGGGGAGACGGAGATAGGCCTCCAGACCCTGGAGGAGACCGTCGACCGGGCCGCGGTGAAGTACGACCGCTCCGGCGACCAGCACTACGACGTGGCCAGCGCCCTCATCAAGTCCATCCGCGGCTCCGACGTCGACGCGGCCCTGCACTACCTGGCCCGCATGATCGAGGCGGGGGAGGACCCCCGGTTCATCGCCCGGCGGCTGATGATCTCCGCCAGCGAGGACATCGGCCTCGCCGACCCGAACGCGCTGCCCATCGCGGTCGCCGCCGCCCAGGCCGTCGCCATGATCGGCTTCCCCGAGGCCGCCCTCACCCTCAGCCACGCCACCATCGCGCTCGCCCTCGCCCCCAAGTCCAACGCGGCGACCACCGCCATCGGCGCCGCCATGGAGGACGTCCGCAAGGGCCTCGCCGGACCCGTGCCCCCGCACCTCCGGGACGGCCACTACAAGGGCGCCGCCAAGCTCGGCCACGCCCAGGGCTACGTGTACCCGCACGACCTGCCCGAGGGGATCGCCGCCCAGCAGTACGCCCCGGACGCGCTCAAGGACCGGCAGTACTACACCCCGACCCGGCACGGCGCCGAGGCGCGCTACGCGGACGCGGTGGAGTGGACCCGGAAGCACCTCGGTCGCAAGCGGTCCTGAGCACCCTGTAAACTCGCTCGGAGTGCCGAGTCCCGCGCTGTCAGAGCGGGACACCCGGCCGGAACCCCCAGCGGGTTCCAGGAGCGTCGCGCACCGTCGAAGGTGTCGCGGGCAGCCCACCACCACCCGGAGCCCCGGGAACGGTCGGTGGGCCACTCGCGTGCTGCACGTATGTGCCCAGACCAGGGGGCGGCTGCCCACCTCGGCCCTTAAGCGGGACGGGGCGGGATCCCCGGCTGCGGATGCGACCTCCCACAACCCTGACGAGCCGAACACTAGGAAAAGAGAAACAGTGGCGAACCAGTCCCGCCCCAAGGTCAAGAAGTCGCGTGCCCTCGGCATCGCGCTGACCCCGAAGGCCGTCAAGTACTTCGAGGCCCGCCCCTACCCGCCGGGTGAGCACGGCCGCGGCCGCAAGCAGAACTCGGACTACAAGGTCCGTCTGCTCGAGAAGCAGCGTCTGCGCGCGCAGTACGACGTGTCCGAGCGCCAGCTCGTCCGCGCCTACGAGCGTGCCTCCAAGGTCCAGGGCAAGACCGGTGAGGCCCTGATCATCGAGCTCGAGCGCCGTCTCGACGCCCTGGTCCTGCGTTCGGGCATCGCCCGCACGATCTACCAGGCCCGTCAGATGGTCGTCCACGGCCACATCGAGGTCAACGGCCAGAAGGTCGACAAGCCGTCCTTCCGCGTCAAGCCGGACGACGTCGTCATGGTCCGTGAGCGCAGCCGCCAGAAGCCGCTGTTCGAGGTCGCCCGCGAGGGTGGCTTCGCCGCGGACGGCGAGACCCCGCGCTACCTCCAGGTGAACCTCAAGGCCCTGGCGTTCCGCCTGGACCGCGAGCCGAACCGCAAGGAGATCCCGGTGATCTGCGACGAGCAGCTCGTCGTCGAGTACTACGCCCGTTGATCCTGCTTCGGCGGACGTAGTCCTCTCGCGCGTCAGCCCGTCGTCCTTCCCGCTTCTCCGAGGCGGGCGGGACGGCGGGCTTTCCGCATTCCGGTCACCGCGTCCGTGTCGCCGCTGGCGGACCGGGCGGCCGTTAATGCGGTACGGAGTGGCTTCCCGGGCGCGATAGGCTCGGTGCACGACTTTTCGATGTTCAGGCATGTACCAGGGAGCGGGTGCCACAGTGTCCGGTGGAGAGGTGGCCGGGATCCTGGTGGCCGTCTTCTGGGCGATCCTGGTCTCCTTCCTCGCCGTCGCGCTGGCGAGGCTGGCCCAGACGCTCAAGGCGACCACCAAACTCGTCGCGGACGTGACCGACCAGGCCGTCCCGCTGCTCGCCGACGCCTCCGACGCGGTCCGCTCCGCGCAGACGCAGCTCGACCGGGTCGACGCGATCGCCTCCGACGTGCAGGAAGTCACCTCCAACGCCTCGGCGCTCTCCACCACCGTCGCCTCCACCTTCGGCGGCCCGCTGGTGAAGGTCGCGGCGTTCGGCTACGGCGTGCGCCGGGCCCTCGGCGCCCGCAAGGAGGAGACGCCGGGCAAGGCGCCCCGCCGCACCGTGATCGTCGGCCGCACCGTCCCGTCCGCGCGCAAGGAGAAGCGCGGCCGGGGGAAGAAGGACTGACCCACCGATGTTCCGTCGTACGTTCTGGTTCACCACGGGCGTCGCCGCCGGTGTGTGGGCCACCACCAAGGTCAACCGCAAGCTGAAGCAGCTGACCCCGGAGAGCCTCGCCGCGACGGCGGCGAACAAGGCGCTCGAGGCCGGCCACCGCATCAAGGACCGCGCGGTGGACTTCGCGCTCGACGTCCGCGACGGCATGGCGCAGCGCGAGGAGCAGCTGGGCGACGCGCTCGGCCTGCACACGCCCGTCGACCAGCACGAGCTCCCTGCACCCCGGCAGCACGCCGCCATCGAGAACCGCACCACCCCCAAGTACGTCGAAGGCTCGACGTACCAGACGAACTCCTACAACTCGTACAACCGGAATGAGGACCACTGATGGAGTCGGCCGAAATCCGCCGCCGCTGGCTGAGCTTCTTCGAGGAGCGCGGGCACACCGTCGTCCCTTCGGCGTCGCTCATCGCGGACGACCCGACTCTGCTGCTCGTCCCGGCCGGCATGGTGCCCTTCAAGCCCTACTTCCTGGGTGAGGTCAAGCCGCCCTTCGACCGCGCCACCAGCGTGCAGAAGTGCGTGCGCACGCCCGACATCGAAGAGGTCGGCAAGACCACGCGGCACGGCACGTTCTTCCAGATGTGCGGCAACTTCTCCTTCGGCGACTACTTCAAGGAAGGCGCCATCAAGTACGCCTGGGAGCTGCTCACCACGCCCCAGGACAAGGGCGGCTACGGCCTGGAGCCGGAGAAGCTCTGGATCACCGTCTACCAGGACGACGACGAGGCCGAGCAGATCTGGCGCGACGTCGTCGGCGTCCCCGCCGAGCGCATCCAGCGCCTGGGCAAGAAGGACAACTTCTGGTCCATGGGCGTCCCCGGCCCCTGCGGTCCCTGCTCCGAGATCAACTACGACCGCGGTCCGGAGTTCGGCGTCGAGGGCGGCCCGGCCGTCAACGACGAGCGGTACGTGGAGATCTGGAACCTGGTCTTCATGCAGTACGAGCGCGGCGAGGGCACCTCGAAGGAGGACTTCGAGATCCTCGGCGACCTGCCGAGCAAGAACATCGACACGGGCCTCGGCCTGGAGCGCCTCGCCATGATTCTGCAGGGCGTGCAGAACATGTACGAGATCGACACCTCGATGGCCGTCATCAAGAAGGCCACCGAGCTGACCGGTGTCTCGTACGGCGACGCCCATGACTCGGACGTCTCCCTGCGCGTGGTCACCGACCACATGCGCACCTCCGTCATGCTCATCGGCGACGGCGTCAGCCCCGGCAACGAGGGCCGCGGCTATGTGCTGCGCCGCATCATGCGCCGCGCCATCCGCAACATGCGCCTGCTCGGCGCCACAGGGCCGGTCGTGAAGAACCTGGTCGACACCGTGATCGAGATGATGGGCCAGCAGTACCCGGAGCTCGTCACCGACCGCGAGCGGATCGAGAAGGTCGCCCTCGCCGAGGAGGCCCGCTTCCTCAAGACGCTGAACTCCGGCACCAACGTCCTGGACACCGCCGTCGCCGAGACCAAGGCCGCCGGCTCCTCCGTGCTGCCCGGCGACAAGGCGTTCCTGCTCCACGACACCTGGGGCTTCCCGATCGACCTCACCCTGGAGATGGCCGCCGAGCAGGGTCTCTCCGTGGACGAGGACGGCTTCCGCCGGCTGATGAAGGAGCAGCGGGAGCGCGCCAAGGCCGACGCCCAGGCCAAGAAGACCGGCCACGCCGACCTCGGCGCCTACCGCGAGATCGCCGACAGCTCCGGCGCCACCGACTTCATCGGCTACTCGGACACCGAGGGCGAGTCCCGGATCGTCGGCATCCTCGTCGACGGTGTGTCCTCCCCGGCCGCCACCGAGGGCGACGAGGTCGAGATCGTCCTCGACCGCACCCCGTTCTACGCCGAGGGCGGCGGCCAGATCGGCGACACCGGCCGCATCAAGGTCGACTCCGGCGCCGTCATCGAGGTCCGCGACTGCCAGAAGCCGGTCCCGGGCGTGTACGTCCACAAGGGCGTCGTCCAGGTCGGCGAGGTCACCGTCGGCGCCTCGGCCCACGCCTCGATCGACTCCCGCCGCCGCAAGGCCATCGCCCGCGCCCACTCGGCCACCCACCTGACCCACCAGGCCCTGCGCGACGCCCTCGGCCCGACGGCCGCCCAGGCCGGTTCCGAGAACCAGCCCGGCCGCTTCCGCTTCGACTTCGGCTCGCCGTCCGCCGTCCCGACGGCCGTGATGACCGACGTCGAGCAGAAGATCAACGAGGTGCTCGCCCGCGACCTGGACGTGCGCGCCGAGGTCATGGGTATCGACGAGGCCAAGAAGCAGGGCGCCATCGCCGAGTTCGGCGAGAAGTACGGCGACCGGGTCCGCGTCGTGACCATCGGCGACTTCTCCAAGGAGCTGTGCGGCGGCACGCACGTGCACAACACCGCCCAGCTGGGCCTGGTGAAGCTGCTCGGCGAGTCGTCGATCGGCTCCGGTGTGCGCCGTATCGAGGCCCTGGTGGGCGTCGACGCGTACAACTTCCTCGCCCGTGAGCACACGGTCGTCGCCCAGCTCCAGGAGCTGATCAAGGGCCGCCCGGAGGAGCTCCCGGAGAAGGTCTCCGCCATGCTCGGCAAGCTGAAGGACGCCGAGAAGGAGATCGAGAAGTTCCGCGCGGAGAAGGTCCTCCAGGCCGCCGCCGGGCTCGCCGAGTCCGCCAAGGACGTGCAGGGCGTCGCCGTGGTCACCGGTCAGGTCCCGGACGGTACGACCCCCGACGACCTGCGCAAGCTGGTCCTCGACGTGCGCGGCCGCATCCAGGGCGGCCGGGCCGCCGTGGTCGCCCTGTTCACCGTGAACAACGGCAAGCCGCTGACGGTCATCGCCACCAACGACGCCGCCCGCGACCGCGGCCTGAAGGCCGGTGACCTGGTCCGCACCGCCGCCAAGACCCTCGGCGGCGGCGGTGGCGGCAAGCCGGACGTCGCCCAGGGCGGCGGCCAGAACCCGGACGCCGTCGGCGAGGCCGTCCAGGCCGTCGAGCGCCTGGTCGCCGAGACCGCCAAGTAAGGGCCGGAACCATGCGCAGAGGACGTCGACTCGCGATCGACGTCGGGGACGCCCGTATCGGGGTCGCCTCGTGCGACCCCGACGGGATCCTCGCCACACCGGTCGAGACGGTGCCGGGACGCGACGTCCCGGCCGCCCAGCGCCGGCTCAAGCAGCTCGTCGAGGAGTACGAGCCCCTCGAGGTCGTCGTCGGCCTCCCTCGCTCCCTCAAGGGGGGCGAGGGCCCGGCGGCGGCCAAGGTCCGTGGCTTCGCCCAGGAGCTGGCGCGTGGCATCTCCCCCGTGCCGGTACGACTGGTGGACGAGCGGATGACCACGGTGACGGCCAGTCAGGGGCTGCGTGCCTCGGGCGTGAAGTCCAAGAAGGGCCGTTCGGTCATCGACCAGGCAGCCGCTGTGATCATCCTTCAGCAGGCGCTGGAATCCGAACGGGTGTCAGGCAAGCCGCCGGGAGAGGGCGTCGAAGTGGTTGTCTGATCGCGATACGGTAACGTTCCGCGCGATGCGATGGTGTTCGAACAGCCACCGCACAGAGAGAGGCGGGACGGAGGCCGGAACACCTGAGCCGGGCGACCGCCGCCTCGCGGCTCTAGGGGATCGATGACTGAGTATGGCCGGGGCCAAGGCTCCGAACCGTGGCATCCCGAGGACCCGTTGTACGGGGACGACGGATGGGGAGGGCAGCAGGCCCAGCAGCCCCCTTACGGCGGCCGGCCGCAGCACTATCCGCAGCAGCCGCAGCAGCAGGCGCAGTACGGCGACTGGGGCCAGGGCGGGCAGCCCGGTTACGGCGCGGGGCAGCAGTCGTACCCGCAGCAGTACGACGGGCAGAACCACCCGCAGTACGACGGACAGGGACAGCAGGGACAGCAGGGGTACCAGGGCGGCTGGGACACCGGGGCCCATGCGTTCGACGGGATGCACGGGGCGCCCGAGGCCCACGGGATCCAGGGGCAGCCCCAGGCGCAGTACCCCGCGGACCCCACGGACCCCTACGGGAACCAGGCCGGTGCGTACGGCGCCGAACAGCCCGACCGCTACGGCACCTCCGACGCGTACCCGCCGCCGGAGCAGCCCGGGCGCCGCCGCACCGAGCCCGAGCCCCGGGAGACCGACTGGGATCCCGGCCCCGATCAGGGCGAACACGCGTTCTTCGCGGGCGGAGACGACGACGAGGACGACGACGTCGACAGCGACGGCGGTCCGGGCGGGCGTGGCGGACGCGGTGACCGCCGGGGCCGGGGCGGCAAGGGAGCCAAGGCGGGCAAGGGCGGAAAGAAGCGCCGCAGCGGCTGTGCCTGCCTGGTGGTGGTGCTCGTCCTCGGCGGTGGCGTCGGCGGCGTCGGTTACTTCGGCTACCAGTTCTACCAAGACCGTTTCGGCGCGGCCCCGGACTACGCGGGGGAGGGCACGGACAAGACCGTGACCGTCACCATCTCCCAGGGCGCGAGCGGTTACACGATCGGCCAGGAGCTGAAGAAGGCCGACGTCGTCAAGAGCGTCGACGCGTTCGTGACCGCGCAGGCGAACAATCCCGACGGGGACAAGATCCAGGCCGGCGTCTACGTCCTCAACACGCAGATGTCCGCCGCGAACGCCGTCTCCCTCATGCTCGACCCCAAGAGCCGCAACAACCTGGTCATCGCCGAAGGACAGCGCAACGCCCAGATCTACAAGGCGATCGACAAGCGCCTGGAGCTGAAGTCGGGCACCACCGAGTCGGTCGCCGAGGACAAGTGGTCACAGCTCGGCCTGCCGGAGTGGGCGAACGACGACAAGGACATAAAGGACCCGCTCGAGGGCTTCCTCTACCCGTCCAGCTATCCCGTGGCCAAGGGCATGAAGCCCGAGGACGTGCTGAAGGAGATGGTGAACCTCTCCAAGCAGAAGTACGCCGAGTTCGGCCTGGAGAAGAAGGCCCAGAGCCTCGATCTGGAGGACCCGCTGCAGGTTCTCACCGTGGCGAGCCTCGTCCAGGCGGAGGGCAAGTACAAGCACGACTTCGAGAAGGTGGCGCGGGTCATCTACAACCGGCTCGAGCCCGACAACACCGAGACCTACGGCCTCCTCGACTTCGACTCGACGGTGAACTACCTGCGCGGCGAGTCCAAGCTCGCCACGGGACCGGTCGACGACCTGCGGCAGATAAACGATCCGTACAACACGTACAAGATCAGGGGTCTGCCTCCCGGGCCGATCGGCAACCCGGGCGAGGAGGCGATCAAGGCCTCGCTCGAACCCGCCGAGGGTGACTGGTACTACTTCGTCTCCATCAGTGAGGACGAGACGCTCTTCGCCGTGACGAACGAAGAGCACAACCGCAACCGCGAGAAGTACGAAGAGGCGCAGAACGGACAATGAGCGGCAACGACACCAAGCGCCGGGCCGCCGTGCTCGGCTCCCCGATCGACCACTCGCTCTCGCCGGTGCTGCACCGGGCCGCCTACGCGGCACTGGGGCTCGAGGGCTGGTCGTACGACCGCTTCGAGGTCGACGAGAGGACGCTGGAGACGTTCCTCGGCGGGCTCGGCCCCGAGTGGGCCGGGCTGTCGCTGACCATGCCGCTCAAGCGGGCCGTCATTCCGCTGCTGGACGGGATCAGCGAGACGGCGGCCTCGGTCGAGGCCGTCAACACCGTCGTGTTCACCGAGGACGGGCGGCGTACCGGCGACAACACCGACATCCCCGGGATGGTCGCCGCCCTGCGTGAGCGGGGCATCGAGCAGGTCGACTCGGCCGCGATCCTCGGCGCGGGCGCCACCGCCTCCTCCGCGCTGGCCGCGCTCGGCCGGATCTGCACCGGCGAGGTCGTGGCGTACGTACGCAGCGAGGCACGCGCCGCCGAGATGCGGCAGTGGGGCGAACGGCTCGGCGTCGAGGTGCGCACGGCCGACTGGGCGGACGCCGCCGAGGCGCTGCGCGCGCCGCTGGTCGTCGCGACGACCCCGGCCGGCACGACGGACGCGCTGGCGGCCGCCGTCCCGGAGATGCCCGCAACCCTGTTCGACGTGCTGTACGACCCGTGGCCGACCGAGCTGGCGGCGCGCTGGTCCATGTACGGCGGCGCCGTCGTCAGCGGCCTCGACCTGCTGGTGCACCAGGCGGTGCTGCAGGTCGAGCAGATGACGGGGCGTGTCCCGGCGCCGGTGGACGTCATGCGCAAGGCGGGCGAGGACGCGCTCGCGGCCCGCTGAAGGGCAGGTTCCGTCCCGCCTGATGGACCTCCGGCCGGTCCCGGCGCCCGGACATGGGAGGATCGTCCCTGGCGGGCCAGGGCCGCGCACCCGGTCACGCCGTTGCCGTACGCGAGGACGCGTGTACACCGCGGCAGACGCAGTACCGGGCGCGAGCATGAGGAGCACCGTTGAGCAGGTTGCGCTGGCTGACCGCGGGGGAGTCCCACGGTCCCGCACTCGTCGCGACGCTGGAGGGTCTGCCCGCCGGCGTGCCGATCACCACGGAGATGGTGGCGGACCACCTGGCCAGGCGCCGGCTCGGCTACGGTCGCGGCGCCCGGATGAAGTTCGAGCGGGACGAGGTCACCTTCCTCGGCGGCGTCCGGCACGGCCTCACCCTCGGCTCCCCGGTCGCGGTCATGGTGGGCAACACCGAGTGGCCCAAGTGGGAGCAGGTCATGGCGGCCGACCCGGTGGACCGGGAGACGCTGGACGGGCTCGCCCGTAACGCGCCGCTGACCCGCCCCCGGCCCGGCCACGCCGACCTGGCGGGCATGCAGAAGTACGGCTTCGACGAGGCCCGCCCGATCCTGGAGCGCGCCTCGGCCCGGGAGACCGCCGCCCGTGTGGCGCTGGGCGCCGTGGCCCGCTCGTACCTGAAGGAGACGGCCGGCATCGAGATCGTCAGCCATGTCGTGGAGCTGGCGGCGGCGAAGGCCCCGTACGGCGTGTACCCGACCCCGGCCGACGTCGAGAAGCTGGACGCCGACCCGGTGCGCTGCCTGGACGAGGACGCGTCGAAGGCGATGGTCGCGGAGATCGACCAGGCCCACAAGGACGGCGACACCCTCGGCGGTGTGGTCGAGGTGCTGGCGTACGGCGTGCCGGTCGGCCTCGGCTCGCACGTGCACTGGGACCGCCGCCTCGACGCCCGGCTCGCGGCCGCGCTGATGGGCATCCAGGCGATCAAGGGTGTCGAGGTCGGCGACGGCTTCGACCTGGCCCGGGTGCCGGGCTCGAAGGCGCACGACGAGATCCTCGCGACGGACGAGGGCATCAAGCGGTCCTCCGGCCGTTCCGGCGGCACCGAGGGCGGTCTGACCACGGGTGAGCTGCTGCGCGTCCGGGCGGCGATGAAGCCGATCGCGACCGTGCCGCGCGCGCTGCGCACGGTCGACGTCAGCACGGGTGAGGCCGCCCAGGCGCACCACCAGCGCTCGGACGTGTGCGCGGTGCCGGCGGCCGGGATCGTGGCCGAGGCGATGGTGGCGCTGGTGCTGGCGGACGCGGTGGCGGAGAAGTTCGGCGGGGACAGCGTGGCCGAGACGCGGCGCAACGTCACGTCGTACCTCGACAACCTGGCCATCCGATGAGCCGTCCGACGAGCGCTCCGTCGATCGTCCTCGTGGGCCCGATGGGTGTGGGCAAGTCCACCGTCGGGCAGCTGCTGGCCGAGCGACTGGGCTGCGCGTACCGGGACACCGACGACGACATCGTCGCCGAGCAGGGCCGCAGCATCGCGGACATCTTCGTCGACGAGGGCGAGGCGGCCTTCCGCGCGCTGGAGAAGCGGGCGGTGGCCGCCGCGCTGGCCGGGCACACCGGCGTGCTCGCCCTCGGCGGCGGCGCGATCCTCGACGCCGACACGCGCGCGCTGCTCGCCGCCCACCAGGTCGTGTACCTGTCGATGGACGTGGAGGAGGCGGCGCAGCGGACCGGTCTGAACGCCGCCCGGCCGCTCCTCGCGGTCAATCCGCGCAAGCAGTGGCGGGAGCTGATGGAGGCCCGCCGCCACCTCTACACCGAAGTCGCCCGCGCGGTCGTGGCCACCGACGGACGCACCCCCGAAGAGGTCGCCCAGGCGGTCCTCGACGCCATGGAGTTGAAGCAGGCATGAGCGAGCAGGCAGTCACCCGGATCCAGGTCGCCGGTACGGCGGGCACCGACCCGTACGAGGTCCTGGTCGGCCGGCAGCTCCTCGCGGAGCTCGGCGGGCTGATCGGGCCCAAGGCCAAGCGGGTCGCGGTGATCCACCCCGAGGCGCTCGCCGAGACCGGCGACGCGCTCCGCGCCGACCTGGCCGAGCAGGGCTACGAGGCCGTCGCCATCCAGGTGCCGAACGCCGAGGAGGCCAAGACCGCCGAGGTCGCCGCCTACTGCTGGAAGGCGCTCGGCCAGTCCGGCTTCACGCGCACGGATGTGATCGTCGGCGTGGGCGGCGGCGCCACCACCGACCTCGCCGGGTTCGTGGCGGCCACCTGGCTGCGCGGGGTGCGCTGGATCGCGATCCCCACCACGGTGCTGGCCATGGTGGACGCGGCCGTCGGCGGCAAGACCGGCATCAACACCGCCGAGGGCAAGAACCTGGTCGGCGCCTTCCACCCGCCGGCCGGCGTGCTGTGCGACCTGGCCGCGCTGGACTCGCTCCAGGTCAACGACTACGTGTCCGGGCTCGCGGAGGTCATCAAGGCCGGCTTCATCGCCGACCCGGTGATCCTGGACCTGATCGAGGCCGACCCCGAGGCCGCCCGCACCCCGGCGGGACCGCACACCGCCGAGCTGATCGAGCGGGCCATCCGGGTCAAGGCCGAAGTGGTCTCCTCGGACCTCAAGGAGTCCGGGCTGCGGGAGATCCTCAACTACGGGCACACCCTCGGCCACGCCATCGAGAAGAACGAGCGCTACAAGTGGCGGCACGGTGCGGCCGTCGCGGTGGGCATGCACTTCGCCGCCGAGCTCGGCCGTCTCGCGGGCCGGCTGGACGACGCCACCGCGGACCGCCATCGCACGGTCCTGGAGGCGGTCGGGCTGCCGCTGACCTACCGCTACGACCAGTGGCCCAAGCTGCTGGAGAACATGAAGGTGGACAAGAAGTCCCGCGGCGACCTGCTGCGCTTCATCGTTCTGGACGGCCTCGCCAAGCCCACCGTCCTGGAGGGGCCCGACCCGGCCGTCCTGCTCGCCGCCTACGGCGAGGTCGGGCAGTAGCGCCCGTACGGCACCCCGGCCCGACCCGCCGTGCGGGCATGGGCACTTCGGGCCGTCCCCGGCCGTTCACCGAACAACGGCCGGGGACGGTACCGTTCGGTAGGGAACGGGGCCCGACGCCCCGTCCTGGCCAGCGTCAACGCGACTGAACGAGACGGAGTGGCACCGGATGCAGCACGCAGTGGGAGCTCCGCTGCCGCCGCCCCATCAGCCGGGGCACGGGAACGCGGCCGCCTGGTCCACAGCCGCGCACCATCCGGGCAACACAGGTCATCCAGGGCCACCGGGCCACCCTGGCGGTGCGCCGACGACTCCCCCCGGTGCGGGCTTCGCCGGAGTACCGCTCCCGCCCGGTGCCCCACAGGTCCCGCCGCACCAGCCTCCTCCGCATCACCCTCCTTCGCATCAGGCGCCGCCGCACCAGGCCCCGCCGCACCAGACGGCACCCCACCACGCGTCCTCGCCGCCGTCGCGGGACACCACCGGGCATGTGCAGCTTCCGCCCGGCGGCCCCGTCACCGCGCCGAGCGCACCGCCCGCCCCGAGCACGCCCGACGCGACCACCGCCACGCTCGCGGTGCTGCTGATCGGCCCGGCGGGCGCGGGCAAGACCAGCGTCGCCAAGTTCTGGGCGGACCACCGCCGTGTCCCCACGGCCCACATCAGCCTGGACGACGTACGGGAATGGGTGCGCTCGGGCTTCGCCGATCCCCAGTCGGGCTGGAACGACAACTCCGAGGCGCAGTATCGTCTCGCCCGCCGGACCTGCGGCTTCGCCGCCCGTAACTTCCTGGCCAACGGCATCTCCTGCATCCTCGACGACGCCGTCTTCCCCGACCGCCCGGTCGTCGGGCTGGGTGGCTGGAAACGGCATGTCGGCCCGGGGCTGCTGCCCGTCGTGCTGCTCCCCGGCCTGGAGATCGTGCTGGAGCGCAACGCGGAGCGCACGGGCAACCGCCGCCTCACCGACGAGGAGGTCGCCCGCATCCACGGCCGCATGGCCGGCTGGTACGGATCCGGCCTGCCGATCATCGACAACTCCCAGCTGGACGTCCCCGCGACGGCCCGTGTCCTGGACGACATCCTGGCGCGGTCGATCGCCAGCCCGCCGAAGTGGTGACATGACAGGGGGCGTGCGCGGCCCCCGCGAGGCGTGAGGGGGCGCGCCGTCGCCCCGTGAGTACGGCGGGCAGCGGGCGTCACGACAGCGCGTCCCGGCCGTGTCGTGGCCCGCCCCGTACGGACGAGCCGCCGCCCGTCCGGACCCTCTGGACCGGCGGTTTCCGGCCACCGCTCATAGGCTCGGCCCATGTCAGAGGTGTACGCGGCCCGCCGGGCCCGGCTTCGGGAGTGCTGCAACGCGGGCGGCAGCGCGACGGCGCTCGTCACCCGCCCGGCCAATGTGCGGTACCTCGCGGGAACGGCGATCCAGGACGCCGTCCTCCTGCTGGGCGCCGGCGAGGACCTGCTGCTGTGCCGCGGCACGCCCGGCGAGCGGTCCGAGGACGGACGGCCCGACGAGGCGTTGCGGGTGCATTCCCTGCCCGGCTCGGGCGGGGACCCCGCGGTCGCCGCCGCCGACCTCGCCGCGGGCCGGGGCGCCGAGTCGCTCGCGGTCGAGGAGCACCACCTCACCGTCACCCGGCACCGCGCCCTCGTATCCGTGGCCCCCCTGCTGCGCCTCACCGACCTCGGCGGCTCCGTCGAGCAACTGCGCGTGGTCAAGGACGAGGAGGAGATCTCCTGTCTGCGGATCGCCGCGGAGATCACCGACCAGGCGCTCGCGGAGCTGCTGGAGTCGATCCTCGTCGGCCGCACCGAACGCCACCTCGCCCTCGAACTGGAGCGCCGTCTCGTCGACCACGGTGCCGACAGCGCCGCCTTCGCGACCTCCGTCGCCACCGGCCCCCACGCCGGCCGCCGCGGCCACCGGCCCACCGACCGGCGGGTCGAGGAGGGCGACTTCCTCTCCGTCTGCCTCGGCGCCACGTACCGCGGCTACCGCTGCGAGATCGGCCGCACCTTCGTCATCGGCACGTCCCCCGCAGACTGGCAGATCGAGCTCTACGACCTGGTCTTCGCGGCCCAGCGCGCCGGCCGCCAGGCCCTCGCGCCCGGAGTGGCCTACCGTGACGTGGACCGCGCGGCCCGCCACGTCCTGGACTCGGCGGGGTACGCGGAAGGACTCGCTCCGCGGATGGGCCACGGGGTGGGCCTCGAAAACATCGAGGACCCGCAGTTGGCCCCGGCGGCCATGGGTAAACTGGACGCTTGCGTGCCGGTCACCGTCGAACCGGGGGTCCACCTCCCGGGCCGGGGCGGCGTCCGGATCGATGACACGCTCGTCGTCCGCCCCGAGGCGGATGGCGGACCCGAGCTACTCACCATCACGACCAAGGAGCTGCTCGCGCTGTAGCGCGTGTCTTCCCGGTCGTACACGTCAGTCCAGGAGATTCCGCAACCGTGGCTTCCACGAACGACCTCAAGAACGGCCTGGTGCTCAAGCTCGAAGGCGGCCAGCTCTGGTCCGTCGTCGAGTTCCAGCACGTCAAGCCCGGCAAGGGCCCGGCCTTCGTGCGCACCAAGCTCAAGAACGTGCTCTCCGGCAAGGTCGTCGACAAGACCTTCAACGCCGGCGTCAAGGTCGAAACGGCCACCGTCGACAAGCGCGACATGCAGTTCTCCTACATGGACGGCGACTACTTCGTCTTCATGGACATGGAGACGTACGACCAGCTCATGGTCGACCGCAAGGCCGTCGGCGACGCCGCCAACTTCCTGATCGAGGGCTTCACGGCCACCGTCGCCCAGCACGAGGGCGAGGTGCTCTTCGTCGAGCTGCCCGCCGCCGTCGAGCTGGTCATCCAGGAGACCGAGCCGGGCGTCCAGGGCGACCGTTCCACCGGCGGCACCAAGCCCGCCACGCTGGAGACCGGCCACCAGATCCAGGTCCCGCTCTTCATCACCACCGGTGAGAAGATCAAGGTCGACACCCGCACGAGCGACTACCTCGGCCGGGTGAACAGCTAACCGTGGCCGCCCGTAACACGGCCCGTAAGCGCGCCTTCCAGATCCTCTTCGAGGGCGACCAGCGCGGGGCCGACGTCCTGACGGTCCTCGCCGACTGGGTCCGGCACTCCCGGAGCGACACCCGGCAGCCGCCGGTGAGCGAGTACACGATGCAGCTGGTCGAGGGCTACGCGGAGCACACGCGGCGCATCGACGAGCTGATCGCGCAGTACGCCGTCGGCTGGACGCTCGACAGGATGCCGGTCGTCGACCGCAACATCCTGCGTCTCGGGGCGTACGAGCTGATCTGGGTCGACGAGACCCCGGACGCCGTCGTCCTGGACGAGATGGTGCAGCTGGCGAAGGAGTTCTCGACGGACGAGTCGCCCTCGTTCGTCAATGGGCTGCTCGGTCGGCTGAAGGAGCTGAAGCCTTCGTTGCGCCGCGAGCAGTAGGCAGCGGGGGAGCGCCGTAGGGGTTGCTGTGCGATGTCGGCCGCGGGTCGTTCGTGGCTGGTCGCGCAGTTCCCCGCGCCCCTTGCAGGGGCGCGCCGTTCTTCAACGCTGGAGGGCCCGCAGCACACATGCTGCGGGCCCTCCAGCGTTTCAGGTGCTGCCCGGGTATGCACAAACCGCCGGGGTGGCCGGGCCTTCTGGTTCCGACCACCCTGGCGGCACGTTTCTGCTGAGCCCGCGGAGCGGTCAGGCCTCCTCGTGGGAGACCGCGCGGCGCGCGTCCGCGTCCAGGACGCCCCAGCTGATCAGCTGCTCGGTGAGGACCGAGGGCGACTGGTCGTAGATGACGGCGAGGGTGCGCAGGTCGTCCTGGCGGATCGAGAGCACCTTGCCGTTGTAGTCGCCGCGCTGCGACTGGATCGTGGCCGCGTAACGCTGCAGGGGGCCCGCCTTCTCGGCCGGCACGTGGGCGAGGCGCTCCAGGTCCAGGACCAGCTTCGGCGGCGGCTCGGCGGCGCCGCCGGGGGTGGTGCCCGGCAGCAGCTCCTGCACCGGAACCCCGTAGAAATCCGCCAGCTCGGCAAGGCGCTGTACGGTCACGGCGCGGTCGCCGCGCTCGTACGAACCGACCACGACCGCCTTCCACCGTCCCTGGGACTTCTCCTCGACACCGTGGAGGGAAAGGCCCTGCTGGGTGCGGATGGCCCGGAGCTTGGCCCCGAGCTGTTTGGCGTATTCGCTGGACATATAGCTCCCGGACACTGTGTCATCGCGCGGCGACGCCGCGCGGCTGGTGACTCACTGTGAGGTTACGCAGCGTGACTCTTCCCCGTCAAGCCGAATGGTCCGTACCGACTCTTCCGTGGTAACCGCTGTCTGTTACGCCAGGGGGGTGATCAGGGCGGTTGTTCGAGCCTGCTACCGTGGATGGCGCAATTCCGACGTCCTTTAAGGTCCGTCCCGTGAGGCGGAGAAGGAGGTCCGTTTCTTATGGACAAGCTGGACACGCAAGCGTCCGATGCGCGGCCCGTTCTCGAGGGCCCCGACATCGCGCGGGTACTGACCCGCATCGCCCACGAGATCGTCGAGCGCGCCAAGGGCGCCGACGACGTGGTGCTCCTCGGCATCCCGACCCGGGGCGTCTTCCTCGCCCGCCGGCTCGCCGCCAAGCTGGAGCAGATCACCGAGAAGCAGATCCCGGTGGGCTCCCTCGACATCACCATGTACCGCGACGACCTGCGCCTGCAGCCGCCGCGTGCGCTGGCCCGCACCGAGATCCCCGGTGACGGCCTCGACGGCCGCCTCGTCGTCCTCGTCGACGACGTCCTCTTCTCCGGCCGCACCATCCGGGCCGCCCTCGACGCGCTGAACGACATCGGGCGCCCGCGCGCGGTGCAGCTCGCCGTCCTCGTCGACCGCGGCCACCGCGAACTGCCGATCCGCGCCGACTACGTCGGCAAGAACCTCCCCACGTCGCTGCGGGAGACGGTCAAGGTCCAGCTCGCCGAGGAGGACGGTCGCGACACCGTCCTGCTCGGTGCGAAGCCGACCGCCGCCCCGGACGCGCAGCGCTAGCACTCCGGCGTACCCGGCCCTCGTACGCCACCCGTGCGCCCGCGCGCGCCCGCACGCCCGGCCGCGCCCACGCGGCGGGCCCATGCCTCCCGAACAGAACCGCCTTACGGAGCCTGAAAAGATGCAGCGTCATCTCATCTCGGCCGCCGACCTCACCCGTGACGACGCCGTCCTGATCCTCGACACCGCCGAGGAGATGGCCCGGGTCGCCGACCGGCCGATCAAGAAACTGCCGACCCTGCGCGGCCGTACCGTCGTCAACCTCTTCTTCGAGGACTCGACCCGCACCCGGATCTCCTTCGAGGCCGCCGAGAAGCGGCTGTCGGCGGACGTCATCAACTTCACCGCCAAGGGGTCGAGCGTCTCCAAGGGCGAGTCCCTGAAGGACACCGCTCAGACACTGGAGGCCATGGGCGTCGACGCCGTCGTCATCCGGCACGGCGCCTCCGGTGCCCCGTACCGCCTGGCCACCTCCGGCTGGATCGACGCCGCCGTGATCAACGCCGGTGACGGCACCCACCAGCACCCCACCCAGGCGCTGCTGGACGCCTTCACCATGCGGCGCCGCCTGGTCGGCCGGGACGCCGGGCTCGGCCAGGACCTCGCCGGCAAGCGCATCACGATCGTCGGCGACGTCCTGCACAGCCGGGTCGCCCGCTCCAACGTCGACCTGCTGCACACCCTCGGCGCCGAGGTCACCCTCGTCGCCCCGCCCACCCTGCTGCCGGTCGGCGTCGAGACCTGGCCCTGCGAGGTCTCCTACGACCTCGACTCGACGCTGCCCAAGTCCGACGCGGTGATGATGCTGCGCGTCCAGCGCGAGCGGATGAACGCGGCGTTCTTCCCGACCGAGCGCGAGTACTCCCGGCGCTACGGCCTCGACGGCGACCGCATGGCGAAGATGCCCGAGCACGCCATCGTGATGCACCCCGGCCCCATGGTCCGCGGGATGGAGATCACCGCCGAGGTCGCCGACTCCGACCGCTGCACGGTCGTCGAGCAGGTCGCCAACGGCGTCTCCATCCGCATGGCGGTCCTGTACCTGCTGCTGGGCGGCAACGAGCCCGCCGTCACCCATAGCCGTACCGAGGAGAAGTGAAGAACATGAGCAAGACCCTGATCCGCGGTGCGAAGGTGCTCGGCGGCGAGCCCCAGGACGTCCTGATCGACGGCGGGACCATCGAGGCCGTCGGTACCGGGCTGTCCGCCGAGGGCGCCGAGGTCGTCGAGGCCGACGGCAAGGTGCTCCTGCCGGGCCTCGTCGACCTGCACACCCACCTGCGCGAGCCGGGCCGCGAGGACTCCGAGACCGTGCTGACCGGTACGCGCGCGGCGGCCTCCGGCGGGTACACCGCCGTGTTCGCCATGGCCAACACCTTCCCGGTCGCCGACACCGCCGGTGTCGTCGAGCAGGTCTGGCGGCTCGGCCAGGAGTCGGGCTACTGCGACGTGCAGCCCATCGGCGCCGTCACCGTCGGGCTCGAAGGCCGCAAGCTCGCCGAGCTGGGCGCCATGCACGAGTCCGCGGCCGGTGTCACCGTCTTCTCCGACGACGGCAAGTGCGTGGACGACGCGGTGATCATGCGCCGCGCGCTGGAGTACGTGAAGGCCTTCGGCGGCGTGGTCGCCCAGCACGCGCAGGAGCCGCGGCTGACCGAGGGCGCCCAGATGAACGAGGGCGTTGTCTCCGCCGAGCTGGGCCTCGGGGGCTGGCCGGCGGTGGCCGAGGAGTCGATCATCGCCCGCGATGTGCTGCTCGCCGAGCACGTCGGCTCGCGCGTCCACATCTGCCACCTGTCGACCGCCGGGTCGGTGGAGATCGTGCGCTGGGCCAAGTCCCGCGGCATCGACGTCACCGCCGAGGTCACCCCGCATCACCTGCTCCTCACGGACGAGCTGGTGCGGTCGTACAACCCGGTCTACAAGGTCAACCCGCCGCTGCGCACCGAGCGCGACGTGATGGCCCTGCGCGAGGCGCTCGCCGACGGCACGATCGACATCGTCGCCACCGACCACGCCCCGCACCCGCACGAGGACAAGGACTGCGAGTGGGCCGCGGCCGCCATGGGCATGGTCGGCCTGGAGACCGCGCTGTCGGTGGTCCAGGAGACGATGGTCGACACGGGCCTGCTGGACTGGGCCGGCGTCGCCGACCGGATGTCCTTCAAGCCCGCGCGCATCGGACAGGCCACCGGTCACGGCCGTCCCGTCTCGGCTGGTGAGCCCGCCAACCTCACCCTCGTCGACACGGCATACCGTGGAGCGGTGGACCCCGCGGGCTTCGCCTCGCGCAGCCGCAACACCCCGTACGAGGGCCGCGAGCTGCCGGGCCGTGTCACGCACACCTGGCTCCGGGGCAAGGCCACGCTCGTCGACGGGAAGCTCACGTGACACCTCTTGATCTGTCGGCCGCCGCAGGCGCGGCCGTACTCGCAGCCGAACAGAAGTCGGCCGAAGTGACCGACTGGGCCGCCCGTATCGGCTGGCTCGTGGGCCTCGCCCTGTTCGTCGCCCTCGTCTACTGGCTGATGCGCGAGGGCTGGAAGTGGCGCGGCACCCTCCAGGGCGACCTGCCGGAGCTGCCTGCCACGCCCGACGACCCCGGTCCGGCGAAACTGGAGATGAGCGGCCGCTACCACGGCTCCACCACCGCCGGGCAGTGGCTGGACCGCATCGTGGCGCACGGCCTGGGCACCCGCAGCCGGGCCGAGCTCACGCTGACGGACGCGGGAGTGGACGTCGTACGCCCCGGGGCGGCCGACTTCTTCATCCCCGTGGCCGCTCTGCGCGAGGCCCGCCTCGACAAGGGCATCGCCGGCAAGGTCCTCACCGAGGGCGGTCTGCTGATCGTCACGTGGGAGCACGGCGGCAAGCTGCTCGACTCCGGGTTCCGCTCCGACCGCGCGGCCGAGCACAACGAATGGGTCGAGACCCTCAACCAGATGATCCAGAAGGTCGAAGAGACCGAGAAGGTCCACAAGAAGGAAACGGAAGGCGCACGATGACCACCTCCACCAGGGGAGTTTCGAAGACTCCCGCCGTACTCGTCCTGGAGGACGGCCGGATCTTCCGTGGCCGTGCCTACGGGGCCGTGGGGGAGACCTTCGGCGAGGCCGTGTTCTCCACCGGCATGACCGGCTACCAGGAGACCCTCACCGACCCGTCGTACCGCCGTCAGGTCGTCGTGATGACCGCCCCGCACGTCGGCAACACCGGCGTCAACGACGAGGACCCCGAGAGCAAGCAGATCTGGGTCGCCGGGTACGTCGTCCGCGACCCCGCGCGCGTGCCCTCCAGCTGGCGCCACCGGCGCACCCTCGACGAGGAGCTCGCCGCCCAGGGCGTCGTCGGCATCTCCGGCATCGACACCCGCGCCCTCACCCGGCACCTGCGCGAGCGCGGCGCCATGCGCGTCGGCATCTTCAGCGGGGACGCCGTGAGGGACGACGCCACGCTGCTGGCCCGCGTCCAGGAGGCCCCTCAGATGAAGGGCGCGAGCCTGTACGAGGAGGTCACCACCGAGGAGGCGTACGTCGTCCCCGCGGTCGGCGAGAAGAAGTTCACCGTCGCCGCCGTGGACCTCGGCATCAAGGGCATGACCCCGCACCGCATGGCCGAGCGCGGCATAGAGGTGCACGTGCTGCCCGCCACCGCCACGCTGGACGACATCTACGCGGCGAACCCGGACGGCGTGTTCTTCTCCAACGGCCCGGGCGACCCGGCCACCGCCGACCACCCGGTCGCGCTGATGCAGGGCGTCCTGGAGCGCGGCACCCCGCTGTTCGGTATCTGCTTCGGCAACCAGCTCCTCGGGCGTGCGCTCGGCTTCGGCACCTACAAGCTGAAGTACGGCCACCGCGGCATCAACCAGCCGGTGCAGGACCGTACGACCGGCAAGGTCGAGGTCACCGCGCACAACCACGGCTTCGCCGTCGACGCCCCGCTCGACGAGGTCTCCGACACCCCCTTCGGCCGCGCCGAGGTCTCCCACGTCTGCCTGAACGACAACGTGGTGGAGGGCCTCCAGCTTCTCGACAAGCCGGCCTTCAGCGTCCAGTACCACCCCGAAGCGGCAGCCGGCCCGCACGACGCCGCCTACCTGTTCGACCGCTTCGTTTCCCTGATGGAGGGCCAGCGTGCCTAAGCGCACCGATATCCAGTCCGTCCTGGTCATCGGCTCCGGCCCGATCGTCATCGGCCAGGCCGCCGAGTTCGACTACTCCGGCACCCAGGCGTGCCGTGTGCTGAAGTCCGAGGGCCTCCGGGTCATCCTCGTGAACTCCAACCCGGCGACGATCATGACCGACCCGGAGATCGCCGACGCCACGTACGTCGAGCCGATCACCCCGGAGTTCGTCGAGAAGATCATCGCCAAGGAGCGCCCGGACGCGCTGCTGCCCACCCTGGGCGGTCAGACGGCCCTCAACACGGCGATCTCGCTGCACGAGGCGGGCACCCTCGAGCAGTACGGCGTCGAGCTCATCGGCGCCAACGTCGAGGCCATCAACAAGGGCGAGGACCGCGACCTCTTCAAGGACGTCGTCGAGGAGGTCCGCAAGAAGATCGGGCACGGCGAGTCCGCCCGCTCCGTGATCTGCCACTCCATGGACGATGTGCTGAAGGGCGTCGAGACGCTCGGCGGCTACCCCGTCGTCGTCCGCCCCTCCTTCACCATGGGCGGCGCCGGCTCCGGCTTCGCGCACGACGAGGAGGAGCTGCGCCGTATCGCGGGCACCGGCCTCACGCTCTCCCCGACCACCGAGGTGCTCCTGGAGGAGTCCATCCTCGGCTGGAAGGAGTACGAGCTGGAGCTGATGCGCGACAAGAACGACAACGTCGTGGTCGTCTGCTCCATCGAGAACTTCGACCCGATGGGCGTCCACACCGGTGACTCGATCACCGTCGCCCCGGCGATGACGCTCACCGACCGCGAGTACCAGATCCTGCGCGACATCGGCATCGCGGTCATCCGCGAGGTCGGCGTGGACACCGGCGGCTGCAACATCCAGTTCGCGGTGAACCCCGAGGACGGCCGGGTCATCGTCATCGAGATGAACCCCCGTGTCTCCCGGTCCTCCGCCCTCGCATCCAAGGCGACCGGCTTCCCCATCGCCAAGATCGCCGCCAAGCTGGCCGTCGGCTACACGCTCGACGAGATCCCCAACGACATCACCGAGCAGACCCCGGCCTCCTTCGAGCCGACGCTCGACTACGTGGTCGTGAAGGCCCCGCGCTTCGCCTTCGAGAAGTTCCCGTCGGCGGACTCGACCCTGACGACCACCATGAAGTCGGTCGGCGAGGCCATGGCCATCGGCCGGAACTTCACCGAGGCGTTCCAGAAGGCGCTGCGCTCGCTGGAGAAGAAGGGCAGCCAGTTCACGTTCGTCGGGGAGCCCGGCGACAAGGACGAGCTGCTGCGGGAGGCCGTCCGCCCGACCGACGGCCGCATCAACACCGTGATGCAGGCGATCCGCGCCGGGGCCACCCCGGAGGAGGTCTTCGACTACACGAAGATCGACCCGTGGTTCGTCGACCAGCTCTTCCTGATCAAGGAGATCGCGGACGAGCTGGCCGCCGCGCCGGAGCTCACGCCCGAGCTGCTGGCCGAGGCCAAGCGGCACGGCTTCTCCGACCAGCAGATCGCGGAGATCCGCGGGCTCCGCGAGGACGTCGTGCGCGAGGTCCGGCACGCCCTCGGGGTCCGCCCGGTCTACAAGACGGTCGACACCTGCGCCGCCGAGTTCGCGGCCAAGACGCCGTACTTCTACTCCTCCTACGACGAGGAGACCGAGGTCGCGCCCCGCGAGAAGCCCGCGGTGATCATCCTGGGTTCCGGCCCGAACCGCATCGGCCAGGGCATCGAGTTCGACTACTCCTGTGTCCACGCCTCCTTCGCGCTGAGCGACGCGGGCTACGAGACGGTCATGGTCAACTGCAACCCGGAGACCGTCTCCACCGACTACGACACCTCCGACCGCCTGTACTTCGAGCCGCTCACGCTCGAGGACGTGCTGGAGATCGTCCACGCGGAGGCGCAGGCCGGCCCGATCGCCGGTGTGGTCGTCCAGCTCGGCGGCCAGACCCCGCTGGGCCTGTCGCAGGCGCTCAAGGACAACGGCGTGCCGGTCGTCGGCACGTCGCCCGAGGCCATCCACGCGGCCGAGGACCGGGGCGCCTTCGGGCGGGTGCTCGCCGAGGCCGGGCTGCCGGCCCCGAAGCACGGCACCGCCACCACCTTCGCCGAGGCCAAGGCCATCGCCGACGAGATCGGCTACCCGGTCCTCGTCCGGCCGTCGTACGTGCTCGGCGGCCGCGGCATGGAGATCGTGTACGACGAGGCGCGGCTGGAGTCCTACATCGCCGAGTCGACCGAGATCAGCCCCTCCCGGCCGGTCCTCGTCGACCGGTTCCTGGACGACGCCATAGAGATCGACGTCGACGCGCTGTACGACGGCGAGGAGCTCTACCTCGGTGGCGTCATGGAGCACATCGAGGAGGCCGGCATCCACTCCGGCGACTCGGCGTGCGCCCTGCCCCCGATCACCCTCGGCGGGTACGACATCAAGCGCCTGCGCGCCTCCACCGAGGCCATCGCCAAGGGCGTCGGGGTCCGCGGCCTGATCAACATCCAGTTCGCGCTGGCAGGCGACATCCTCTACGTCCTGGAGGCCAACCCGCGCGCGTCCCGCACCGTCCCCTTCACCTCGAAGGCGACCGCGGTGCCGCTCGCCAAGGCCGCCGCCCGTATCTCGCTGGGCGCGACCGTCGCCGAGCTGCGCGCCGAGGGCCTGCTGCCGAAGAACGGCGACGGCGGCACCCTGCCGCTCGACGCGCCGATCTCCGTCAAGGAGGCCGTGCTGCCCTGGTCCCGCTTCCGGGACACCTCCGGACGCGGTGTCGACACGGTCCTCGGCCCGGAGATGCGCTCCACCGGCGAGGTCATGGGCATCGACTCGGTCTTCGGCACGGCGTACGCCAAGTCGCAGGCCGGTGCGTACGGGCCGCTGCCCACCAAGGGCCGCGCGTTCATCTCGGTCGCCAACCGGGACAAGCGCTCGATGATCTTCCCGGCGCGTGAGCTGGTCGCCCACGGGTTCGAGCTGCTCGCCACGTCCGGCACGGCCGAGGTGCTCCGCCGCAACGGCATCAACGCCACGGTCGTCCGCAAGCAGAGCGAGGGCACCGGCCCGAACGGCGAGAAGACGATCGTCCAGCTGATCCACGACGGCGAGGTCGACCTGATCGTCAACACCCCGTACGGCACCGGCGGCCGCCTCGACGGCTACGAGATCCGTACGGCGGCCGTGGCCCGCGCCGTGCCGTGCCTGACCACCGTGCAGGCGCTCGCGGCGGCGGTGCAGGGCATCGACGCGCTCCACCACGGAGGGGTGGGCGTCCGCTCCCTCCAGGAACACGCCGAACATCTGACGGCAGCCCGCGACTGACCGGCCGACCACTAGAGGGGGACACCGAAACGGTGTCCCCCTCTTCATGAGGACACCGAGGACACCCCAACCACATGTACTCGTATCTCTTCCGTCTGTTCTTCTCCCGGATGGACCCGGAGGCCGCCCACCACCTGGCCTTCCGCTGGATCCGGCTGGCCGCCCGCATCCCCGTGCTGCGCGTCTTCGCCGCCGCCGTGCTCGCGCCCCGCCACAAGGAGCTGCGCACCGAGGCGCTCGGACTGCGCATGCACGGCCCCTTCGGCCTCGCCGCCGGCTTCGACAAGAACGCGGTCGGCATCGACGGCCTGGCCATGCTCGGCTTCGACCACGTCGAGATCGGCACGGTCACCGGCGAGCCGCAGCCGGGCAACCCCAAGAAGCGGCTGTTCCGCCTCGTGCCCGACCGGGCGCTGATCAACCGCATGGGCTTCAACAACGAGGGTTCGGCGGCCGTGGCGGCGCGCCTGGGCGCCCGCAACCCGGTCTTCAGGACCACGGTCGGTGTGAACATCGGCAAGACCAAGGTCGTCCCGGAAGCGGAAGCCGTCGCCGACTACGTGAAGTCGGCCGAGCGGCTCGCCCCGTACGCCGACTACCTGGTCGTCAACGTCTCGTCGCCCAACACGCCCGGCCTGCGCAACCTCCAGGCCGTGGACCACCTGCGGCCCCTGCTCACGGCCGTCCGCGAGGCCGCCGACCGCACGGTGACCCGCCGCCGCGTACCGCTCCTGGTGAAGATCGCGCCCGACCTCGCCGACGAGGACATCGACGCGGTCGCCGACCTGGCCGTCGAGCTGGGCCTGGACGGCATCATCGCCACCAACACCACCATCGCGCGCGAGGGCCTCGGTCTGACGTCCGACCCGGCCGTGGTCCAGGAGACCGGCGGCCTGTCCGGTGCCCCGCTGAAGGCACGCTCCCTGGAGGTGCTGCGCCGCCTCTACGCGCGCGTGGGCGACCGGATCACCCTCGTCGGCGTCGGCGGCATCGAGAACGCCGAGGACGCCTGGCAGCGCATCCTGGCCGGCGCGACCCTGGTCCAGGGGTACAGCGCCTTCATCTACGAGGGCCCCTTCTGGGCCCGCGCGATCCACAAGGGGCTCGCCGCACGCCTGCGGACCAGCCCGTACGCCACCCTCGCCGACGCCGTCGGCGCAGACGTCAGGACAGCGGCATGACCGGCACCACCGCTCTGGAACCCTTCGGCGCCCGCCTGCGCCGCGCCATGGACGAGCGCGGCCCCCTGTGCGTCGGCATCGACCCGCACGCCTCCCTCCTCGCCGACTGGGGCCTCAACGACGACGTCGCGGGCCTGGAACGGTTCAGCCGCACCGTCGTCGAGGCCCTGGCCGACCGCGTGGCCGTGCTGAAGCCGCAGAGCGCGTTCTTCGAGCGCTTCGGCTCGCGCGGCGTCGCCGTCCTGGAGAAGTCCGTGGAGGAGGCGCGGGCCGCCGGTGCCCTGGTCGTCATGGACGCCAAGCGCGGCGACATCGGCTCGACCATGGCCGCGTACGCCGAGACCTACCTGCGCAAGGACGCGCCGCTGTTCTCCGACGCCCTGACGGTGTCGCCCTTCCTCGGGTACGGCTCGCTGCAGCCGGCCGTGGACCTGGCGCGCGAGAACGGGGCGGGTCTGTTCGTGCTGGCGCTGACCTCCAACCCCGAGGGCCGCGAGGTGCAGCACGCCGTCCGCGAGGACGGGCGGACCGTCGGCGCGACCATGCTGGCCCGGCTCGCGGCCGAGAACGCGGGCGCGGAGCCCATGGGCTCCTTCGGCGCGGTCGTCGGGGCGACGCTCGGCGACCTCTCCTCGTACGACCTGGAGATCAACGGGCCGCTGCTGGCGCCCGGGATCGGTGCCCAGGGGGCCACCCCGGCGGACCTGCCCGGCGTGTTCGGCACGGCCGTACGGAACGTGGTGCCGAACGTCAGCCGGGGTGTTCTTCGTCACGGTCCGGACGCCGCCGCGCTCCGCGCGTCCGCGGAGCGCTTCGCGACGGAGATCGCCTCCGCGGTGGCCTCCGGCTGAGAGGTTTCCCGGAACCTCCCCGGCATCTCCCGAGACCTCCCCGGGACCATCTGGGGCTTTCGGCCGGGACCCCGGTTCAAACCTCCGATGAGTGTGGTCTCGGACGTGCCGAGTCCGAATACACACTCAAAACAGGGTCGTTATGCCGGTTATGTCCGACTCCAGGGAGGCTGACCAGGACTTTTCCGCTGTTCTCGCTGACTCTGGCGGACTTGGCCGCTAGTCTCCGACGAGTGGGGGCACCTCCCACGCCCCTCAAGGCAGTGGGGGACAACAGGCGAGCGTGTTGCTCGTGGCTCCCCAGGTGTGGGGCGACTAGGTTCCTCACCGGTCCGTATCCGACAGTTCGACATCCGAGGTGACGTAGGCGTGGCTCTTCCGCCCCTTACCCCTGAACAGCGCGCAGCCGCGCTCGAAAAGGCCGCCGCGGCTCGCCGGGAGCGGGCCGAGGTCAAGAATCGACTCAAGCACTCCGGCGCCTCCCTGCACGAGGTCATCAAGCAGGGCCAGGAGAACGACGTCATCGGCAAGATGAAGGTCTCCGCCCTCCTTGAGTCCCTGCCGGGCGTGGGCAAGGTCCGCGCCAAGCAGATCATGGAGCGACTCGGGATCTCCGAGAGCCGCCGTGTGCGAGGCCTCGGTTCCAACCAGATCGCCTCTCTTGAGCGCGAGTTCGGCAGCACGGGCTCCTGAGTCCCGGGCACCCCGGGATTGCTGAAATAATCGCTGCATGAGCGAACGTCCGCGGCTGACCGTGCTCTCCGGCCCCTCGGGGGTCGGCAAGAGCACGGTCGTCGCCCATATGCGCAAGGAACATCCCGAGGTCTGGCTCTCGGTGTCGGCGACGACCCGCAAGCCGCGCCCCGGCGAGCAGCACGGCGTCCACTACTTCTTCGTCACCGACGACGAGATGGACAAGCTGATCGCCAACGGCGAGCTGCTGGAGTGGGCCGAGTTCGCCGGCAACCGCTACGGGACACCCCGTGGCGCCGTCCTCGAACGGCTGGAGGCGGGCGAGCCCGTGCTCCTGGAGATCGATCTCCAGGGCGCGCGGCAGGTCCGTGAGTCCATGCCCGAGGCGCAGCTGGTGTTCCTGGCTCCGCCCTCCTGGGAGGAGCTCGTGCGTAGACTGACCGGGCGCGGCACCGAGCCGCCCGAGGTGATCGAGCGCCGTCTGGCGGCCGCCAAGGTCGAGCTCGCGGCCGAGCCGGAGTTCGACACCACCCTGGTCAACACCTCCGTCGAGGACGTGGCGCGTGAGCTGCTAGCCTTGATGGACGTTGTGTGATCGTGACGGGCGTTGTCCTGATCGTACCGATCGCACCGACTGAATCTTTCCCATCCATCGGAAGGTAGAGCGTGTCCTCTTCCATCTCCGCGCCCGAGGGCATCATCAACCCGCCGATCGACGAGCTCCTCGAGGCCACCGACTCGAAGTACAGCCTCGTGATCTACGCGGCCAAGCGTGCCCGCCAGATCAACGCGTACTACTCGCAGCTCGGCGAGGGCCTGCTCGAGTACGTCGGTCCGCTCGTCGACACCCACGTGCACGAGAAGCCGCTCTCGATCGCCCTGCGCGAGATCAACGCGGGTCTGCTGACGTCCGAGGCCATCGAGGGCCCGGGTCAGTAACCACTGTTCTTCCACCACAGGCCCGGCAGCGCGGCTGCCGGGCCTGTGGTGTGTCATGGAGTGGTACGTCAGCTTCACAGCTCTACAGCTCTACGCCGAGAGACGGGGAGGCCCGGTGGGCAAGCCGAAGGTCGTTCTGGGAGTCAGCGGTGGCATCGCCGCCTACAAGGCCTGTGAGCTGCTGCGCAGGCTGACGGAGTCGGGACACGACGTCCGCGTGGTGCCCACCGCGTCCGCGCTGAACTTCGTCGGCGCCGCGACCTGGTCCGCGCTCTCCGGGCACCCGGTCGCAACCGAGGTCTGGTCGGACGTGCACGAGGTCCCCCACGTCCGCATCGGCCAGCAGGCCGACCTGGTCGTCGTGGCCCCCGCCACCGCCGACATGCTCGCCAAGGCCGCCCACGGCCTCGCCGACGACCTGCTCACCAACACCCTCCTCACGGCCCGCTGCCCCGTGGTCTTCGCCCCCGCCATGCACACCGAGATGTGGGAGCACCCGGCCACCCAGGAGAACGTGGCGACGCTGCGCCGCCGCGGCGCCGTCGTCATAGAGCCCGCTGTCGGCCGGCTGACCGGCGCCGACAGCGGCAAGGGACGGCTGCCCGACCCGACGGAGATCTTCGAGGTCTGCCGCAGGGTGCTCGCGCGCGGGGTCACCGAACCCGACCTGGCGGGCCGCCACGTGGTCGTCAGCGCCGGCGGCACCCGCGAGCCCCTCGACCCCGTCCGCTTCCTCGGCAACCGCTCCAGCGGCAAGCAGGGCTACGCGCTGGCCCGCACCGCCGCCGCCCGGGGCGCCCGGGTCACCCTGATCGCCGCGAACACCGCACTGCCCGACCCCGCGGGCGTGGACGTCGTCCAGGTCGGCACCGCGGTGCAGCTGCGCGAGGCGGTGCTGAAGGCGGCCGCCGACGCGGACGCGGTCGTGATGGCGGCGGCCGTGGCGGACTTCCGCCCGCAGACGTACGCGACCGGAAAGATCAAGAAAAAGGACGGCCAGGAGCCCGACCCGATCGTTCTGGTACGCAATCCGGACGTTCTCGCGGAGATCTCGGCCGACCGCCCCCGCGCCGGCCAGGTGATCGTCGGTTTCGCGGCCGAGACGGACGACGTGCTGGCCAACGGCCGGGCGAAGCTCCGCCGCAAGGGCTGCGACCTCCTCGTGGTCAATGAGGTGGGGGAGCGCAAGACGTTCGGCTCAGAGCAGAACGAGGCCGTGGTGCTCGGCTCGGACGGCAGCGAGCTTCCCGTGCCCTACGGCCCCAAGGAAGCGCTGGCCGAGACCGTGTGGGATCAGGTGGCGGAGCGTCTCGGCTGACCGCTCCGGACGCTTCACCGGCCCCTCGCGCCCCGTACATCCGGGCGCGGCGGCTCTGGCGCATCCCGATCCGCTGAGTGCAGAATGCGCGTGCCGCAGGTCACAGCGCATCCGAGAGACGAGACAGGTGGGCCCGCGGCCGAGCGTGACCGATAAACTGTTCTCGGACGACGCCGGGCGCAGCCCCCGTCCCGTCCGCCAATGATCAGCCAGCAGCCGCTGCAACCACAGGGAGCGTTGTGTCCCGTCGCCTGTTCACCTCGGAGTCCGTGACCGAGGGCCACCCCGACAAGATCGCCGACCAGATCAGCGATGCCATCCTCGACGCACTGCTGCGCGAGGACCCGACCTCGCGGGTCGCCGTGGAGACCCTGATCACCACCGGCCTGGTACACGTGGCCGGTGAGGTCACGACCAAGGCGTACGCGCCGATCCCCCAGCTGGTCCGCGACACGATCCTGGAGATCGGCTACGACTCGTCGAAGAAGGGCTTCGACGGCGCTTCCTGCGGTGTGTCGGTGTCCATCGGCTCGCAGTCCCCGGACATCGCGCAGGGCGTCGACACGGCGTACGAGAGCCGTGTGGAGGGCGACGAGGACGAGCTGGACAAGCAGGGCGCAGGCGACCAGGGCCTGATGTTCGGCTACGCGACGGACGAGACGCCGACGCTGATGCCGCTGCCGATCTTCCTGGCGCACCGCCTGTCCAAGCGCCTCTCCGAGGTCCGCAAGAACGGGACCATCCCCTACCTGCGCCCGGACGGCAAGACCCAGGTCACCATCGAGTACGACGGCGACAAGGCGGTCCGTCTGGACACGGTCGTGGTCTCCTCGCAGCACGCCTCCGACATCGACCTGGAGTCGCTCCTCGCCCCCGACATCCGCGAGTTCGTGGTCGAGCCGGAGCTGAAGGCGCTCCTGGACGAGGGCATCAAGCTCGACACCGAGGGCTACCGCCTGCTGGTCAACCCCACCGGCCGCTTCGAGATCGGCGGCCCGATGGGTGACGCCGGCCTGACCGGCCGCAAGATCATCATCGACACGTACGGCGGCATGGCCCGCCACGGCGGCGGCGCCTTCTCCGGCAAGGACCCGTCCAAGGTGGACCGCTCGGCGGCGTACGCGATGCGCTGGGTCGCCAAGAACGTCGTCGCGGCCGGTCTGGCCTCGCGCTGCGAGGTCCAGGTGGCGTACGCGATCGGCAAGGCCGAGCCGGTCGGCCTCTTCGTCGAGACCTTCGGCACCGCCAAGGTCGACGTCGAGAAGATCGAGAACGCGATCACCACGGTCTTCGACCTCCGCCCGGCCGCGATCATCCGCGACCTGGACCTGCTCCGCCCGATCTACGCCCAGACCGCGGCGTACGGCCACTTCGGCCGCGAGCTCCCCGACTTCACGTGGGAGCGCACGGACCGGGTGGAGGAGCTGCAGAAGGCCGTCGGGCTGTAACGCTTCTGCCGCAACGTTTCCACGGGCCCGGCTTCCCGCCTCGCGGGGAGCCGGGCTCCGTCGTGTCCGGGAGCGTCCGAGCATGACGTCCGGGCGGCGGTGTTGTCAGTGACCTTTGGTAAGAATGCAAGCGTGAGCAGCGAGAACGGGCGGGGGAACGGCGGCGCGGAGGGCGCGGTGCCGGAGCAGCTCGCGCTCATCCGGGAGGCCGTACGGCAGAACAAGGCGCCGAAGGCCAAGCCGCGGACGTGGCGGGGGGCCGCCCTGGCCAAGGAGCTGCCCGTCGCGCGGGTGCTGGTCGACAAGGGAGTGCTGCATCTCGACCGGTACTTCGACTACGCCGTCCCCGAGGAGCTGGACGCCGTCGCGCAGCCGGGGGTGCGGGTGCGGGTGCGCTTCGGGGCCGGTGGGCGGAACGTCCGGCAGGGGCGGCGGGAAGGCGGCTCGCTGATCGACGGGTATCTCGTCGAGCGGGTCGCCGAGTCCGACTACTCGGGGCCGCTGGCCGCGCTGGCGCAGGTCGTCTCGCCCGAGCCCGTGCTCGGGCCCGAGCTGCTGGGACTCGCCCGGGCCGTCGCCGACCGCTATGCCGGGAGCCTGGCCGATGTGCTGCAGCTGGCCGTGCCGCCGCGGCACGCGCGGGCCGAGGCGCGGGAGACGGCCGGGCCGCCTCCGCCGCCCGGCCCGCCGGAGCCCGGGACCTGGGTCCGGTACGGGCGGGGGGCCGGGTTCCTGCGGGCGCTCGCCGCGGGGGGCGCGCCGCGTGCCGTGTGGACGGCGCTGCCCGGGCCCGAGTGGGCCGAGGAGATCGGACGGGCCGTCCAGGCCACGCTCGCGTCGGGACGCGGGGCGCTGGTCGTCGTGCCGGCCGGGCGGCCCGCCGCCCGCGTGGACGCGGCGCTGCGCCGTCTGCTCGGCGAGGGACAGCACGCCCTGCTCACCGCCGGCGCCGGGCCGGAGCGGCGCTATCGGGAGTGGCTCGCCGTGCGGCGCGGGGCCGTACGGGCCGTCGTCGGGACGCGCGCGGCCATGTTCGCCCCCGTGCGGGATCTCGGGCTGGTGGTCGTCTGGGACGACGGGGACGCCGGTCACAGTGACGACCACGCTCCCTTTCCGCATGTGCGGGAAGTGCTGGAGCTGCGCGCGACCCGGGACAGGTGCGCCTTTCTGCTGGGCGGCTGGAGCTGCACCGTCGAGGCCGCGCAGCTCGTCGAGAGCGGATGGGCGGCGCCGCTCGTCGCCGACCGGGAGCAGGTGCGGGCGGCCGCCCCCCTGATACGGACCGTCGGTGACACCGATCTGGCCCGGGACGAGGCTGCGCGGGCGGCCCGGCTGCCGAGCCTCGCCTGGCAGGTGGTGCGGGACGGGCTGCGGCAGGGCCCGGTGCTCGTCCAGGTGCCCCGGCGGGGCTACGTACCCCGGCTGGCCTGCGCGCGGTGCCGGGAGCCGGCGCGGTGCCGGCACTGCGCCGGGCCGCTGGAGGCCCAGGACGCCGGGGCTTTGCGGTGCGGCTGGTGCGGGCGTGAGGAGAGCGGCTGGCACTGCCCGGAGTGCGGAGGGTTCCGGCTGCGGGCGCAGATCGTGGGCGCCCGGCGGACCGCCGAGGAACTCGGGCGGGCCTTCCCCGCCGTGCCGGTGCGGACGTCCGGGCGTGAGCAGATCCTCGACACCGTGCCGGCCGCGCCCGCGCTCGTGGTGAGCACGCCCGGCGCAGAGCCGGTCGCCGAGGGCGGCTACGCGGCCGCGCTGCTCCTGGACGGATGGGCGATGCTCGGTCGGCCCGACCTGCGGGCCGGGGAGGACGCGCTGCGGCGCTGGATCGGAGCGGCGGCGCTGGTACGGGGACAGGGGGCCGGCGGCACGGTCGTGATCGTCGCCGAGCCGACGCTGCGGCCCGTGCAGGCACTCGTCCGGTGGGACCCGGTGGGGCACGCGGTACGGGAGCTCGCCGAGCGGGCCGAACTGGGATTCCCTCCCGTGTCACGGATGGCCGCGGTGTCGGGGACGGCGGAGGCGCTGGCCGGGTTCCTCGCCGATGTCCGGCTGCCGTCGGACGCCGAGGTGCTGGGGCCCGTTCCGCTGCCGGTCACGGATGCCGGACGACCGCGGCAGGTCGGGGCGCCTCCGCCGGGGGAGCGGTGGGAGCGGGCGCTCGTCCGGGTGCCGCCGGGCAGCGGTGCCGCGCTGGCCACCGCGTTGAAGAGCGCACAGGCGGCTCGGCTGGCGCGCGGGGGGAGCGAGACGGTGCGGATCCGGATCGACCCGCCGGACATCGGGTGAGGGGGTGGCCGCCCCGGGCCCGGAGCCTGGACGGAGTCCGGGGTGCTGGCGTGCTCGGTGTACCTGAGGTGTACCTGACCTGTCCGGTGTGTGCGGGGCAGGGGCTGCCGTCGTGCGGCATGCGACTGCCTCCCGGCCGGGCGCCGGGAGGCAGGCCATCGGGAAGATCGGTCAGCCGTTGCGGGGGCCGGGGAAGGCCGTCGGTCTGGCTTCGTCGCGGAGCGTCGGGCTGCCCGCCGTCGGCTGGGTCGGCATCTGGGCCGGCATCTGGGCCGGCAATTGGGCCGGCAATTGGGTCGGCAGCTGGGCCGGCATCGCGGTCGGCATCGAACGGGCCGCGGGGACCGTGGGTACGGAGGGAAGGGCGGCGCCGACATTGACCGTGCGGGTGCCCGATGGTTCCGCGGCGCGCTCGCCCTCGGCCGAGCTCGGGGAGGCGGCGCGGCGGGCGCCGTAGCGGCGGTGCACCGCCTGCTTGGTGACCCCGAGTGCGGAGCCGACCGCGTCCCACGAGAAGCCCAGTGAGCGATCGAAGTCCACAGCCGCCGTGACCAGGGTCTCCACGCTGTCGCGCAGCTCCTGGGCGAGGCGGACGGTCGGGGCGGGGGCGCGTCCGTAGACGACGAAGCCCGTGGACGGGCCGGAGCGGCGCGGACGGTAGACGTTGCCCAGCTGAGCGGTGAGGGTGCGCAGTGCGTCCACCTGCCGGCGGACCCGCTCGATGTCCCGCACCAGCAAGTGCAGGCTGGCCCGGGCCTGGGCGTCGTGGGTTGCGTGGTCGGCCATGAACAAGCCTCTCGAACCGGCGTTGAAAAGGATGGGCCGCGACTGCGGCCTGTTTGGTCAACTCTTTCTTGACCAACGCGCCTTTTGGTTTGTGGTCACGCTGCGGGGGCGTAGGGGCATATGCATACGCCCCTGCGTGGCCCGCGTGCGCTTGTGACGTTGACGCTGTCGGTGACAGGGGGCGGGACGTGGGAATCGGGGGCCGTACGGGCGTGCTCCGGCGGGTCGTGAGGCAGGCGGCGAGGGCGCAGTTACGACAGCTCCGCGCGCCCGGGGCGCGCGACGGGAGCCCACGGGCGCGGAACCGGGGAGGAATCGCTCACGCGGGAGCGGGAGGGGGCCGTCCGCGCCCCGCCCCATAGACTGTTGCGCCGCCCCCCGGCCCGGTGTCCGGGTCCGTGGGGCCGTTCCGCACTCCCGCCCGAGAGGCCGACAGTCACTCATGAAGCTCGTCTTCGCCGGTACGCCCGAGGTCGCCGTTCCCGCTCTGGACGCCCTGATCGCCTCCGAACGGCACGAGGTGGCCGCCGTCGTCACGCGCCCCGACGCGCCGGCGGGACGGGGCCGGAGGCTGGTCGCGAGCCCCGTCGCGCAGCGGGCGGAGGAGGCCGGCATCGAGGTGCTCAAGCCGAACAGGCCGCGGGACGAGGACTTCCTCGCCCGGCTCCGGGAGATCGGCCCCGACTGCTGCCCCGTGGTGGCGTACGGGGCCCTGCTGCCCCGGGTCGCGCTCGACGTCCCCGCCCACGGCTGGGTCAACCTGCATTTCTCGCTGCTGCCCGCCTGGCGCGGTGCCGCCCCCGTACAGCACTCGATCATGGCGGGGGACGAGATCACCGGGGCGTCGACCTTCCTCATCGAGGAGGGGCTCGACTCCGGGCCCGTCTACGGGACCGTCACCGAGGAGATCCGGCCCACCGACACCAGCGGCGACCTCCTCACCCGGCTCGCCCTCGCCGGGGCCGGGCTGCTGACCGCGACGATGGACGGGATCGAGGACGGCACCCTCAAGGCCGTGCCGCAGCCCGCCGACGGCGTCTCCCTCGCCCCGAAGATCACCGTGGAGGACGCACAGGTCGACTGGTCGGCGCCCGCGCTGCGGGTCGACCGGGTGGTGCGGGGCTGCACGCCCGCGCCCGGCGCGTGGACGACGTTCCGCGGCGAGCGCCTCAAGCTCGTCCAGGTCGCGCCCGTGCCCGAGCGCACGGACCTGGCCCCGGGCGCCCTCGACGTCGGCAAGAACAGCGTGCACGCCGGGACCGGCTCGTACGCCGTCGAGCTGCTGTGGGTGCAGGCCCAGGGCAAGAAGCCGATGCGCGCGGCCGACTGGGCCCGTGGGGTGCGGATCGCACAGGGGGAGACCCTCGGGGCGTAGCCGCAGAGGGCGGTCCCACCCGCGGCGTGGCGCGCGTGTCGCCGACGCGAGGCAGGCTCCGGGCCCCGGGGTGCCGGTGAGGCCCCGGGCCTCGGACACCGGGGAGGCCCCGGGCCTCTGGAGGCCAGTGAGGCTCCGGTCTGTGCCGGGGAGGAGATTCCTGCAGCCTGGGGCCTTCCTGGGCGCTCACAGAGGCCTCCGGGACCCGGCCGTCGTGTGCCCCGGTGGCCCGTCGGCGGCCACGACGTGCCGCCCGGCCCCACGACGTACGCTGGGAGGCACTTCCTGTCTTCCATTCTTCTTCCGGAGCACCTTTTTCGTGAGTGAGCAGTCCCGTCGGCCGCGCAGGCCCGGCAAGCCCTACCGTCGGCCCCAGAAGGACCCCGTCCGTATCCTCGCCTTCGAGGCGCTGCGGGCGGTGGACGAGCGGGACGCGTACGCGAACCTCGTTCTGCCGCCGCTGCTGCGCAAGGCGCGCGAGAAGGAGGGGCCCGAGAAGTTCGACGCGCGCGACGCCGCGCTCGCCACCGAGCTGGTCTACGGAACGCTGCGCCGGCAGGGCACGTACGACGCCGTCATCGCCGCCTGCGTCGACCGGCCGCTGCGTGAGGTGGATCCGCCGGTGCTGGACGTGCTGAGCCTCGGCGTGCACCAGCTGCTGGGGACGCGGATCCCCACCCACGCCGCCGTCTCCGCGTCCGTGGAGCTCGCGCGCGTGGTGCTCGGCGACGGGCGCGCCAAGTTCGTCAACGCCGTGCTGCGGAAGGTCGCCCAGCACGACCTCGACGCGTGGCTCGAGCGGGTCGCCCCGCCCTACGACGAGGACCCCGAGGACCACCTCGCCGTCGTGCACTCGCACCCCCGCTGGGTCGTCTCCGCGCTGTGGGACTCCCTCGGCGGCGGGCGGAACGGCATCGAGGACCTGCTCGAGGCCGACAACGAGCGGCCCGAGGTCACCCTGGTCGCCCGCCCCGGACGGGTCACCGCCGGGGAGCTCCTGGACGCGCTCGGCGAGGAGTCCGCGGCCCCGGGCCGCTGGTCGCCGTACGCCGTGAGGCTCAGCGAGGGCGGCGAACCGGGCGCCGTCGACGCCGTACGGGAGAACCGCGCGGGCGTGCAGGACGAGGGCAGCCAGCTGGTGGCGCTCGCCCTCGCCAACGCTCCGCTGGACGGGCCGGACCGGGCGTGGCTGGACGGCTGCGCGGGCCCCGGCGGCAAGGCCGCGCTGCTCGCCGGGCTCGCCGCTCAGCGCGGTGCCGTGCTGCTCGCCTCGGAGAAGCAGCCGCACCGGGCGGGCCTGGTCGCGAAGGCGCTGGACGGGAACCCCGGCCCGTACCAGGTGATCGCCGCCGACGGCACCCGGCCGCCGTGGCGGCCCGGCAGCTTCGACCGGGTCCTCATGGACGTGCCCTGCACGGGGCTGGGGGCGCTGCGGCGCCGGCCCGAGGCACGCTGGCGGCGACGGCCGGAGGACCTGGACGGGTTCGCTCCGTTGCAGCGTTCGCTGCTGCGCACGGCGCTCGACTCCGTACGGGTCGGCGGCGTCGTCGGTTACGCGACCTGCTCGCCGCACCTCGCCGAGACCCGCGCGGTCGTCGGCGACGTGCTCAAGCAGTACGGTCCCGCGGCCGAACTCATCGACGCCCGGCCGCTGCTGGAGGGCGTACCGGCCCTCGGTGACGGCCCGGACGTACAGCTGTGGCCGCATCTGCACGGGACCGACGCCATGTACCTGGCGCTGATCCGCCGGATTGCCTGACCTGGCCCTGTGCACAGGGGGACGACGCTCGTGCCTCGGTGAGGCTGTGCCGCGGTGACGGCACGGCCTCCTCGGAGGGCCGGCCGGCCTCACCCGGATGCTGACGGTCTCGAGTACCTGCTTGCGTCGCGGACCTTCCGCTGCCGGGTACAGGTCAAGGTACTTCCTTCCGCGTTCAGTGGTCCTCGGGCGGGCCGAGTACGCGGTGCAGGCCCGGCTCGATGTCCGGGGCGCTGATCGAGCCGTAGCCGAAGACGAAGCCCGGGCGCGCGGAGCGGTTCGCGGCGACCTCCGCCAGGGTGTGCACCGCCACGCCGGCTGCCCGGGCCCGGACGGCCCGGTCCGCGAGGGCGTCGGGGTCGGCGAGCCGGCCCCGGGTGAAAGCGGTCACGTGCAGGCCCGCGGCGGACGGCACCAGCTCGGCCAGGTCCGCGAAGAGGTCGGTGAGCGCGCGGGTGACGGCTTGGTGCCGGGTCGCGTACGCGTGCTGCATCCGGCGGATGTGACGGGCGAGCAACCCGTCGTCGACGAAGCGGGCGAGTGCCGCCTGCGTGGGGACCGCCGTGTGCCAGTCGGCGGTGTACTTGGCGGTGCGCAGTGCCGTGCGCAGCGGGGCGGGCGCCACCAGGAAGCCGACGCGCAGGGAGGGCAGCATCACCTTGGAGAACGACCCCACATAGATGACGTGTCCGTCCCGGTCCAGATTCCGCAACGTCTCGACCGGCCGCCCGCCGAACCGGAACTCGCTGTCGTAGTCGTCCTCGATCACCGCCGCGCCGTGCCGCCGCGCCCACCGGAGCAGCGCCGTTCTGCGCCGCAGGGACATCGGCATGCCGAGCGGGAACTGGTGGGCGGGGGTGACGTACACGGCGCGGGTGCCGGGCGGAATGGCGTCCACCAGCAGGCCCTCGGCGTCCACCGGTACGCCCGTGACCTCGGCGCCCTGCGCCAGGAACGCCAGCCGGGCCGGTGGGTAGCCGGGCTCTTCGACGGCCACCCGGTCGCCCGGTTCGAGCAGCACGCGCCCGATGAGGTCCAGGGCCTGCTGCGTGCCGGTGGTCACCAGCACGTCGTCCGGGCAGGTCCGCACGCCGCGGGAGAGTCCGATGTGCCGGGCGAGTGCGGCGCGCAGCCCGGCGTGGCCGGCCGGATCGCCGTACCCGACCGCCCCGGCCGCCGAGTGGCGCAGTTCCCGGGCGATCAGGGGACGCCAGGCGTGGTACGGGAAGAGCCGGGCGTCCGGCAGGCCGACCCGCAGGTCGTGGGCCGCCGTGGTCGCTCCCGTGGTCTTAGGGGCCGCCCATGGGGTCAGATCCGCCCACAGGGCGCGCGGGCGCAGTCCCGAGCCGGTGGTGTCGGTGGCGGTCGCGGGCCCGCGCGGGGACAGGCCGGTGGGCAGGCCCGTGGTCCGCACATAGGTCCCGGATCCGACCCTGCTGTCCGCGTAGCCCTCGGCGACGAGCCGTTCGTAGGCGACGCCGACGGTGTTGCGGGCCACCGCGAGACGGCGGCTCAACTCCCGGGTGGGGGGCAGCGGGTCGCCGGGCCGCAGCAGCCCGTCGTGGATCGCGGCGCGCAGCCGGCGGTAGATCTGGCCGGACAGGTCGCGCCGGCCGTCGAGCCTGACGTGCACGTCCATCTCGGCTCTCCGTCTCCGCCCCGGCCGTTGTCGGCTTCCGGCCCGCCGATTGGCTCAATCATCCGGCAGCTTATTGGCTCTGGAGCTGAACCGCTGTGTGTTCCTACGCTCCGGCCATGGACATACGACGACTGGACCGCCAGGCGCTGTCGCTGACCGGGGAGGTGGTCTCCCGGGTGAAGACCGACCACTTGAGGTTGGCCACGCCGTGCGCGGACTGGACCCTGTACGGCCTGCTGCGCCATCTGGTCAGCCAGAACGAGGGGTTCGCCGCCTCCGCCCGCGGCGCGGGTGAGCCGTGGGCCGTATGGCGCGGCGGCGACCTCGGCGATGACCCGGCCGGAGCGTACGAGGCGTCGGTGGGCGAGGTGACCGCGGCGTTCGCGGACGAGGAGGTGCTGGAACGGCGGTTCGCGCTGCCGGAGGTGGGCGAGGGCTTCGCCGTTCCCGGACGGACAGCGATCGGGTTCCACCTGCTCGACTACGTGGCGCACGCCTGGGACGTCGCGGTGACGATCGGCGCCCCGTGGGAGCCCGACACCGAACTCACCGCCGCAGCGCTGCGCGTCGCCGCCCGTGTCCCGGACGAGGGCCGTGGGGCCGGTGCCGCGTTCCGCCGACGGATCGCCGTCCCGGACGACGCCCCGCCGGGCGACCGGTTGCTCGCCCTGCTCGGCCGCGACCCGTCCTGGACGCCGGGGCCGTGCTGAGGAGCCGCTGGTGCCCGGGCCCGGCCGGGGACTCCCTCGGCGACCGCGTCGCGGCGAACGGCATCGACAACGGCATGCGCGGTCGCGTGAGCGGATCGCTGATCGTCAGCGTCACCGACTTCACCAGCGATGCGTACCGGGACCTGCCCGGCATCGTGCGTCGCGGCTTGGCGTTGCGACGCCGCTGGCCGCATCTCGAAGGAGCGGTCGGCATGTGGCTGTGGGCCGCGCCTTCGGCCCGGCGCTGCGGATCGGTCTCGGTGTGGACCGGGCGGCGGGCCCTGGCGGAGTTCGTACGCCTGCCGGAGCATGTCGCGATCATGGACGAGTACCGCGAGCGAGGCACGATCAGGTCGGTGATGTGGGAGTACGAGAGCCTCGACGCGGCGCGGATCCGGCAGGACGCGGAGGTATGGCTGCTGTCGGACGATCGCCGCCGTGCCGCACGGGGGGCGCGACGGGAAGGGCGCTGACGCCGGTCTCTCGGCTCAAGGGCCGAGATCATGAGACAGGACCGGACCGGCTGATGAGTGAGACGCACCTGAGGCATCGGACCAGGGCGGCGGTGACGGCCGGAGGATCGGACCGGCGCACCGGTGACGGCCGGAGGATCGGACCGGCGCACCGGTGACGGCCGGAGGATCGGACCGGCGCACCGGTGAAGGCTGGGGAATCGGACCGGCGCACCGATCAAAGCCAGCAGAAACGAGAACTCACTTCGGCGGACTGCCTGACCTCCGGCCCGCGCCCGCGCCCGCGCCCCGAACGTACCCGGTCCGCACCCACCGGGGCCGGGCCCGGAAGAGCTCCCGGGCCCGGGCATGGGAGGCTTGGGGCATGGCCGTGCAGATCAACCCCAGCATCCTGTCCGCCGACTTCGCCCGACTCGCCGAGGAGGCGAAGGCGGTCGAGGGAGCCGACTGGCTCCACGTCGACGTGATGGACAACCACTTCGTCCCCAACCTCACGCTCGGTGTGCCGGTCGTAGAGTCCCTGGCCCGTGCGACGGACACGCCGCTGGACTGCCATCTGATGATCGAGGACCCCGACCGGTGGGCGCCCCGGTACGTCGAGGCGGGGGCCGGTTCGGTGACCTTCCACGCCGAGGCGGCGGCCGCTCCGGTGCGGCTCGCCCGGGAGATCCGGGCGAAGGGGGCCCGGGCCTCGATGGCGCTGAAGCCCGCGACGCCCATCGAGCCGTACGAGGATCTGCTGCCCGAGCTCGACATGGTGCTGATCATGACGGTCGAGCCCGGCTTCGGCGGCCAGGCGTTCCTGGACATCATGCTGCCGAAGATCCGCCGTACCCGTGAGCTGATCTCCAAGCACGGCCTGGAGATGTGGCTGCAGGTCGACGGCGGCGTCTCCGCCTCCACCATCGAGCGCTGCGCCGAGGCGGGCGCCGACGTCTTCGTCGCCGGATCGGCCGTGTACGGCGCCGAGGACCCGGCGGAAGCGGTCCGCGCGCTGCGTGAGCGGGCGCGGGCGGCCACGGCGGCGGCCGGCTGGGCGTGCGCGCATTGATCCACGCCGGGAGCGCGCACTGAAATTTGTGGGAAGCGCCCCGGATCTCCGCGACCCGCGGAACGGCCGGTCGGGAACCCGGCGCGGCCGCCGGAACGTTCGATCAGCGGACCCGATGGGCCGGTGGACGGGCGACCTGTGGGCCAAGGGAACGTGAACGCCTCGCATCCGGGCGGATCGAACACGTGGGATCTGCAAGGATGAACGGCGAATCCAGAGTGTGAACAGCAGTGAGGAGATGGCCGTGTCGGGTATGTCGGCGGGCCGGTCAGCCATGCGGATGGGACCCGCTGAGCTGGTGCAGGCGGCGGCCATGGCCCGCCGCTTCTACCTGGAGGGCAAGTCCAAGATCCAGATCGCTGAGGAGTTCGGCGTCAGCCGCTTCAAGGTGGCCCGGGTCCTGGAGACCGCCCTCGAACGGGATCTCGTCCGCATCGAGATCCGCGTCCCGGCCGAGCTGGACGCCGAGCGCTCCGACGCGCTGCGCGCCCGCTACGGCCTCAGGCACGCCGTGGTCGTGGAGTCCCCGGCCGAGGCCGAGGAGTCGCCCGACCCGGAGAATCTCGGTGAGGTCGCCGCGGACCTCCTCGGCGAACTGGTGACCGAGGGGGATGTCCTGGGCCTCGCCTGGGGGCGTTCCACCATCCACATGGCGGCCGCCCTCGACCGGCTGCCGCCGTGCACGGTGGTGCAGCTGACGGGTGTGTACGACGCGGGCACGGCCGAGCGCGGCTCGGTGGAGGCGGTCCGCCGGGCCGCCCAGGTGTCGGGCGGCGACGCCCACCCCATCTACGCGCCGATGCTGCTGCCCGACGCGGCCACCGCCGCCGCGCTGCGCAACCAGACCGGCATCGCCCGCGCCTTCGAGTACTTCGACAAGGTCACGGTCGCCTGTGTCTCCATCGGCTCCTGGGAGGCGGGCATCTCCACGGTGCACGACATGCTCAGCGACGAGGAACGCGCCCACTACGCGTCCCTCGGGGTCGCCGCCGAGATGTCCGCGCACCTCTTCGACGCCCAGGGCCGCCGGGTCGGGCGCGACCTGGGGGAGCGGTGCATCACGGTCAAGGCCGACCAGCTGCGCCGTATCCCCGAGGTCGTCGCGATCGCGGGCGGACAGCGCAAGGCGGCCGCGATCGACGCCGTTCTGCGGTCGGGCCTGGTGACCAGCCTGGTCACGGACACCTCGGCCGCCGACCATCTGCTGATGGCGGGCCCCGCGCCCAAGCCGGCGCTGAACCGCGCGGACCCGGACGGTCCCTGACGCGCCCCGCCCCCGTACGCCTCGCCCCGTATGCCGGTCACTCGGAGTGCGGGGCGCGGCGTATTGTCACCGGCCGGGGCGGCGGGATGTACTGAACCGATGATCACTACACCACGTGACACGCCTTCTTCCGGACGGTGCTGACATGAGCGACGGCACGCTCGCCCAGGTCCTCGCCGCCGGAGGCTGGGTCCATGTCGAGCTGGACCTGGGCGGCGTCACCGACAAGCCCGCGTTCCTGGACCGCTGCGCCCGCGCGCTGGGTCTGCCGGACTGGTTCGGCCACAACTGGGACGCCCTCGCCGACTGTCTCACCGACCTGTCCTGGGCTCCGCCCGCGCGCGGGCGGCTGGTCGTCCTCACCGGCTGGCAGGGGTTCGCCGGCGCCGCGCCGAACGACTGGACCATCGCCCTGGAGGTCTTCGCGGACGCCGCCGGCCACTGGAGCGGCACCGGCACCCCGCTCCAGGTGGTGCTGTCTCTTGGAGGAACCTCCAAGGAGGCCCCTGACCAGCCTGGATGATCATTCAGGGGTGTGCATACCGGTCCCCATGGGACAATGAAGTACGTGCTCTTCCCCCTGGCGGACCTGCCCGGGGGCCACCTTTGATCGACTGGGATGTGCAGCACGTGCGTTTCCTCAACGACATCCAGCCCGCGTACGACCTGACGTACGACGACGTTTTCATGGTGCCGCGCCGCTCCGCGGTCGGTTCCCGGCAGGGTGTCGACCTCAGCTCCCCGGACGGCACGGGCACGACCATCCCGCTCGTCGTCGCCAACATGACCGCTGTCGCGGGCCGCCGTATGGCGGAGACCGTCGCCCGCCGCGGCGGACTCGTCGTCATCCCGCAGGACATCCCGATCGAGGTCGTCACCGACGTCATCGCCGGGGTCAAGAGCCGTCACCTGGTGCTGGACACCCCGATCGTGCTGAGCCCCCACCAGACGGTCGCCGACGCCCTCGCCCTGCTGCCCAAGCGGGCCCACAACGCGGGCGTCGTCGTGGACGACGCGCACAAGCCGATCGGCGTGGTCACCGACACCGACCTGTCCGGCGTGGACCGCTTCACGCAGCTCGCCGAGGTCATGTCCAAGGACCTGCTCCTGCTCGACGCGGACATCGACCCGCGCGAGGCGTTCCACACCCTCGACGCCGCCAACCGCCGTTACGCGCCCGCCGTGGACGCCGACGGCCGGCTCGCGGGCATCCTCACCCGTAAGGGCGCCCTGCGCGCCACTCTCTACACCCCGGCCGTCGACGCGAAGGGCCGCCTCCGCATCGCCGCCGCCGTCGGCATCAACGGCGACGTCGCCGGCAAGGCCAAGCAGCTGCTCGACGCGGGCGTCGACACCCTCGTCATCGACACGGCGCACGGCCACCAGGAGTCGATGATCAGCGCGATACGGACCGTGCGGGCGCTCGACCCGCAGGTGCCGATCGTGGCGGGCAACATCGTCGCCGCCGAGGGGGTCAAGGACCTCATCGAGGCCGGCGCGGACATCATCAAGGTCGGTGTCGGCCCCGGCGCCATGTGCACCACCCGGATGATGACCGGCGTGGGCCGCCCGCAGTTCTCGGCGGTCCTGGAGTGCGCGGCCGAGGCGAAGAAGTACGGCAAGCACGTGTGGGCCGACGGCGGTGTCCGGCACCCGCGCGACGTGGCGATGGCGCTGGCCGCCGGTGCGTCCAACGTCATGATCGGCTCCTGGTTCGCGGGCACCTACGAGTCCCCCGGCGACCTCCAGCAGGCCGCCGACGGGCGCCTGTACAAGGAGTCCTTCGGCATGGCCTCCGCGCGCGCGGTCCGCAACCGCACCAGCGAGGAGTCGGCGTACGACCGCGCCCGCAAGGCCCTGTTCGAGGAGGGCATCTCCACCTCGCGCATGTTCCTCGACCCGGACCGCCCGGGCGTCGAGGACCTGATCGACTCGATCATCGCGGGTGTGCGTTCGTCCTGCACCTACGCGGGCGCCGCCTCCCTGGAGGAGTTCACCGAGCGGGCCGTCGTCGGCATCCAGAGCGCGGCCGGCTACGCCGAGGGCAAGCCGCTGCACGCCAGCTGGAGCTGAGCGGCACCCCTCGTCCGCAGCGGATGTGGCCCCCGTCATCCCGGTTTCCGGGAGGACGGGGGCCGTTTCGTATGCAAAGGGTTGTACAGTATGCAGTGGTTATGCAGTGGTCCTCATAGGTATGAAGGCCGTGCAACACCCGAAACGGTCCGCGCAACAAACATGCACCAGCCCCCGATGAACGCAACGATCTTGCCCAGACGCGCAAGGTTGCTGCATTCCGCCCGAGAAGCCGCAGCTCATAGGGTCGTCCGCGGCGACGCGGCGTGGCAGGGACTCCCTGCTCGGTGGGCCCCTGCCTGAACAAGGGTGCCGCCCGTTCCCATCCCCTTTCCATCGGCAGCGATCAAGGAGCCGACGCGTGCTCGATCCAGGCGCACCCTCGCAGTTCTCCAGCTCATCCGCCCCGTCCTCCACCGGCGCCCGCCTGATGCGGCGCAAGCCCGTGGAGCGGCTGGTCGCGGAGAGCGGCCGCGGTGAGGGCGGCTCGCTCCGCCGCTCCCTCGGCCTCTGGCAGCTCACCATGATCAGCATCGGTGCCACCCTCGGCACCGGCATCTTCGTGGTGCTCGGCGAGGCGGTCCCCGACGCCGGCCCCGCCGTCACGCTCTCGTTCGTGATCGCCGGTCTCACCGCTCTCTTCTCGGCCCTGTCGTACGCCGAGCTCGCGGGCACCATCCCGGTCTCCGGGTCCTCCTACTCGTACGCGTACGCCACGATGGGCGAGCTGATCGCCTGGGTGTGCGGCTGGTGCCTGATGCTGGAGTACGGCGTGTCGGTGGCCGCGGTCGCGGTCGGCTGGGGCGAGTACCTCAACGAGCTCCTCGACGGCACCATCGGTGTCACCATCCCCGACGCGCTGTCCGCCCCGCCCGGCGACGGCGGCATCTTCAACCTGCCCGCGCTGATCGTCGTCCTGCTCGCGATGGCGTTCCTGCTCGGCGGCGCCCGTGAGTCCGCCCGCGCCAACACGATCATGGTGGTCGTGAAGATCGCCGCGCTGCTGCTGTTCTGCGTGATCGGTGTCCAGGGCTTCCGCTCCGGCAACTACGAGAACTTCATGCCGCTCGGCATGGCCGGCGTCAGCGCCGCCGGGGCCACGCTCTTCTTCTCGTACATCGGCTTCGACGCGGCCTCCACCGCGGGCGAGGAGGCGAAGAACGCCCAGCGCGACCTGCCCCGCGCGATCATGCTCTCGCTGCTCATCGTCACCGTGCTGTACGTCCTCGTCGCCGCCGTCGCGGTCGGGGCGCGGCCCTGGCAGCAGTTCGACGGCTCGGAGGCCGCCCTCGCCGGGATCATGAAGGACGTCACCGGGGACGCCTTCTGGGGCACGCTGCTCGCGGCCGGCGCGGTGATCGCCATCGCCAGCGTCGTCCTGACCGTGCTGTACGGCCAGACCCGCATCCTGTTCGCCATGTCCCGCGACGGCCTCGTGCCCAAGGCGTTCTCGCGCGTCCACGCGAAGACCGGCACGCCCCGCGTCAACACGGTCATCGTGTCGCTCTTCTGCGGTGTGCTCGCCGCCGCGGTCCCGCTCGGTCAGCTGGCCGACGCGACCAGCATCGGCACGCTGTTCGCCTTCGCACTCGTCAACGTGGCCGTCGTCGTCCTGCGCCGGACCCGCCCCGACATGCCCCGCACCTTCCGGCTGCCGCTGTCGCCGCTGCTGCCCGCGCTCGGGTTCCTCTTCTGCGTCTGGATGATGGCCAGCCTCGACGCCGTCACCTGGATGGTCTTCGGAATCTGGATGGTGGTCGGGCTCGTGTTCTACTTCAGCTACGGCTACCGCCGGTCCCGTCTCGCCACCGCCACGCCCGAAGAGTGATCGACCCACTGTGCTGAACGATCTCGACGAACGCATCGTGCACGCCCTCGCCGAGGACGCCCGCCGCTCCTACGCCGACATCGGCCAGCTGGTCGGCCTCTCCGCGCCCGCGGTGAAACGGCGCGTGGACCGGCTGCGCGCCACCGGCGCCATCACCGGCTTCACCGTCCGCGTGGACCCGGCCGCGCTCGGCTGGGAGACCGAGGGGTTCGTCGAGATCTACTGCCGCAGCAACACCTCGCCGGAGACGATCCAGCGCGGGCTCGAGCGGTACCAGGAGGTCGTGTCCGCCTCCACCGTCACCGGTGACGCGGACGCGATCGTCCAGGTCTTCGCCTCCGACATGCGGCACTTCGAGCGGGTGCTGGAGCGGATCGCGGGGGAGCCGTTCGTGGAGCGGACGAAGTCGGTGCTGGTGCTGTCGCCGCTGTTGCGGAGGTTTTCCTCCGGGGGTGCGTGAGAGCCCGGTGTGGGGAAGCCCCTGTCGCCCTGCCGGGCGCCAGGGGCTTCCTTAATTCGCTGGGCGGAACGGGCGCGGATGCCTACCATCCGTCCCATGACCTGGCGACATTGATCCCGTGACCCCGCCTCCCGAGGACCGCCTCGGAACGCCGTACTCCGGCGTCCGAGATGTTGTCCCTACGGGAAGGCCTCATGACTCTCTCACCTGCGCGTGTGCCCGGCACCGGCACCGAAGTCCGGCGGCTGACGGCCACGCTGTACGGCTATGCGTTCCTCGACGACCTCGTCCTGCTCTACCCGGTGTACGCGCTGCTGTTCGCCGACACCGGTCTCTCGGTCGGGCAGATCTCCTCCCTCTTCGTCCTCTGGTCCCTGACGGGTGTCCTCCTCGAGGTCCCGTCCGGCGTCTGGGCCGACACGGTCTCGCGGCGTCTGCTGCTGTGGATCGGGCCGCTGCTGGGCGCCGTGGGCTTCGGCTTATGGGTGCTGTTCCCCTCGTACTGGGCCTTCGCCGCCGGTTTCGTGCTGTGGGGCGTGCGCGGGGCCCTCGGCACCGGTGCGCTGGAGGCGCTCGTCCACGAGGAGCTCGACCGGCTCGGCGCGGCCGGCCGCTACGCCCGCGTCATGGGCCGCGCCCAGGCCGCAGGGCTGCTGGGCGTGATGGGGGCGATGGGGCTGGCCGGACCGGTCCTCGCCCTCGGCGGATACGGGGCCGTGGGGCTGGCCAGCGTGCTCGCCTGCCTGCTCACCGCGGCGCTCGCCGCCCGGCTCCCCGAGCACCGGGACGGCGAGAAGAACCGCGGTGCGGGCGACGGCTGGGCCGCCACCCTGCGCGCCGGTCTCGCCGAGGCCCGAGGCAACCGGTCCGTGCGCGGCGCGCTGCTGCTCGTGCCGGCCGTCGCCGCCGTGTGGGGCGCGCTGGACGAGTACACACCCCTGCTGGTGCGCGACACCGGCGTCGCCGACACCACCGTTCCCTGGCTGCTGCTCCTCGTCTGGGCGGGAGCCACGGCCGGCGGTCTGCTGGCCGGAGCGGGGGAGCGCCTCGACGGCACCGGGCTGGCCGCGCTGCTCGCGGGCTCCGCGGTGGCCCTGGCCGCGGGCGCGGCGGCGGGGACACCGGTCGGCATCACGCTGGTGGCCCTCGCCTTCGGCGGCTTCCAGCTGGCGCACGTGCTGGCCGACGCCCGGCTGCAGCGGCGCATCGAGGGCAGTGGCCGCGCCACCCTCACCTCGGTGGCCGGGGTGGGCACCGAGCTGACCACCATCTGCGTGTACGGCGCCTACGGGGTGGCCGCGTCGCACCTGACGCACGGCTCGGCCTTCGCCGTGTTCGCGCTGCCGTACCTGGTCACTGCTCTGCTGCTGGTGGTTCGACGGAGGGCCGACGGGGACACGCAATGAATCGCCGCCGGACCGGTTGAGCACGCAACGATTCGCCCACCGGTGCGCAACGGCTCCCGCTTGTCCGGCCGAACGGCCCGACCGTACGGTCTATCTGGCCCGTCGGCCCTTCCCCTTCGCTTGATTTTCGCCCCGTACGTACCGGTGAGGACCACCCATGCGCATCGCCCTGCTCCAGAGCTCCGGCCGCCCCGGCTCGGTCGCCGGGAACCTGAAGGTTCTCGACGAGTCCGCGGGCCGGGCCGCGGCCGCCGGGGCCGGGCTGCTCGTCGCGCCGGAGATGTTCCTCACCGGGTACGCGATCGGCGACGGCGTCGGCCGGCTGGCCGAGCCCGCCGACGGCGAGTCGGCGGACGCGGTCGCGGAGATCGCCGGACGGCACGGCCTCGCGATCGCCTACGGCTACCCGGAGCGGGCCGGCACGGACGAGGGTGCGGCGGTCTTCAACTCCGTGCAGCTCGTCTCCGCCGACGGCGCCCGCCTCGCCGACTACCGCAAGACCCACCTCTTCGGCTGCTTCGAACGCGACCACTTCACCCCGGGCGAGCAGCCGGTCGTCCAGGCGGAGCTGAACGGCCTCCGCGTCGGCCTGATGATCTGCTACGACGTGGAGTTCCCGGAGAACGTCCGCGCCCACGCCCTCGCGGGCACGGACCTCCTGCTCGTGCCCACGGCGCAGATGCACCCCTTCCAGTTCGTCGCCGAGAGCCTCGTCCCGGTGCGCGCCTTCGAGAGCCAGATGTACATCGCGTACGTCAACCGGGTCGGCCGGGAGGGCGAGTTCGACTTCGTCGGGCTCTCCACGCTCGCCGGACCGGACGGGGTCGCCCGCACCCGCGCCGGACGCGGCGAGGACCTCGTGTTCGCCGACGTCGACGCGGAGTTCCTGGCCGCCTCGCGCAGGGCGAACCCGTATCTGGAGGACCGCAGGCCCGGTCTCTACGGATCGCTCGCCCGACGGTGACGCGGTAACGGTCCGTTCCTCCCCACACGCTTGTCAGCTCCCCGGTTCTTCGTGCAAGGAGTCCGCACCCCATGACGTCCACGGTGCCCAACGCCGTCCAGCACACCGACGCCCAGCCGCCGATCACCATGTTCGGCCCGGACTTCCCGTACGCGTACGACGACTTCCTCGCCCACCCGGCGGGCCTCGGGCAGGTCCCCGCGACCGAGCACGGTACCGAGGTCGCCGTCATCGGCGGCGGGCTGTCCGGCATCGTGGCCGCGTACGAGCTGATGAAGATGGGCCTGAAGCCCGTCGTGTACGAGGCCGACCGGATCGGCGGGCGGCTGCGCACCGTCGGCTTCGACGGCTGCGACCCGTCGCTGACCGCCGAGATGGGCGCCATGCGGTTCCCGCCGTCCTCCACGGCCCTTCAGCGCTACATCGACCTGGTGGGGCTGGAGACGCGGCCCTTCCCGAACCCCCTCTCGCCGGCCACGCCCTCGACCGTCGTCGACCTCAAGGGCGAGACCCACTACGCCGAGACCCTCGCCGACCTGCCCCAGGTCTACCGGGACGTGGCGGACGCCTGGGCGCGGTGCCTGGAGGAGGGTGCCGACTTCTCCGACATGAACCGGGCGATGCGGGAGCGCGACGTGCCGCGGATCCGCGAGATCTGGTCCCGGCTCGTCGAGAAGCTCGACAACCAGACCTTCTACGGCTTCCTCTGCGACTCGCCGGCCTTCAAGTCCTTCCGGCACCGGGAGATCTTCGGCCAGGTCGGCTTCGGCACCGGCGGCTGGGACACCGACTTCCCGAACTCCATCCTGGAGATCCTCCGCGTCGTCTACACCGAGGCCGACGACCACCACCGCGGCATCGTCGGCGGCTCCCAGCAGCTCCCGCTGCGGCTGTGGGAGCGCGAGCCGGAGAAGATCGTGCACTGGCCGTACGGCACCTCGCTGGCCGCGCTGCACGAGGGGGGCGAGCCCCGCCCGGCCGTCACCCGGCTGCACCGCACCGCGGGCAACCGGATCACCGTGACGGACGCGCACGGCGACATCCGTACGTACCAGGCGGCGATCTTCACCGCTCAGTCCTGGATGCTGCTGTCGAAGATCGCCTGTGACGACGCGCTCTTCCCGATCGACCACTGGACCGCCATCGAGCGCACGCACTACATGGAGTCCAGCAAGCTGTTCGTGCCCGTCGACCGGCCGTTCTGGCTGGACAAGGACGAGGACACCGGGCGGGACGTCATGTCGATGACGCTGACGGACCGGATGACGCGCGGGACGTACCTGCTCGACGACGGCCCGGACAGGCCCGCCGTCATCTGCCTCTCCTACACCTGGTGCGACGACAGCCTGAAGTGGCTGCCGCTGTCCGCGAACGAGCGGATGGAGGTGATGCTGAAGTCGCTCGGCGAGATCTATCCGAAGGTCGACATCCGGAAGCACATCATCGGCAACCCGGTGACCGTGTCCTGGGAGAACGAGCCGTACTTCATGGGCGCGTTCAAGGCGAACCTGCCCGGCCACTACCGCTACCAGCGGCGCCTGTTCACGCACTTCGTGCAGGACCGGCTGCCCGAGGACAAGCGCGGCATCTTCCTCGCCGGCGACGACATCTCCTGGACGGCCGGCTGGGCCGAGGGCGCCGTCCAGACCGCGCTCAACGCGGTCTGGGGCGTCATGCACCACTTCGGCGGCACGACCGACCCGTCCAACCCCGGGCCCGGCGACGTGTACGACGAGATCGCGCCGGTGGAACTGCCGGAGGACTGACCCGGGGTCCGACGGACAGGGGCGGCCGGCGGGCTCAGACCCCGGCCGCCCGCGCCTTCTCGTACACCTCGGCCGCCACGTTTTCGAGTTCCCGGGCGTCGCGCGTGGAGCCCTGCAGATCGATGAGGATCTCCTCCAGGCCGATACCGGCGTGGGCCGCGAGGTCCTCGACGATCTGGTCGGCGTCGCCCTGGAAGGGGCGGCGGTCGGCGCCGGAGTACGGCTTGGCGCTGTACTGCGTGTTGACCCGCAGCACCGTACGGAGCGGCTCCGTACGTCCGCGCTCGGCGGCGAGATCCCGCAGCGCCCGCCACTGCGCGGTGATCTGCTCGACGCCCATGCCGACCGGCAGCCAGCCGTCGGCCCGGTCGACGAGCCGGATCTGCGCCCTCCGCGTGTTCGCGGCGAGCAGGATCGGGATCGGCCGGGCGGGCTTGGGCCCGACCACGGCGGACGCGATCTTCGTGTGCTCCCCGTCGTATGTCACCGGATCGGGGCCCCACACCGCACGGCACACCCCGATCACCTCGTCCAGGACCCGGCCGCGCTCCTCGAAGGGCCGTGCCGACGCGGCCGCGTACTCGTCGAGGGACCAGCCCGTGCCCAGGCCCGCGACGACGCGGCCGCCGCTCGCCGCGTCCAGCGAGGCCAGCGCCTTGGCCAGCTGGAACGGCCCGTGCAGCGGGGCGACCAGCACGCTCGTGCCGAGGGCGGCCCGTTCCGTGGCGGAGGCGGCGAGCGTGAGGGTGACCAGGGGGTCGGCCACCCCGCGGTACTGGTCCGGCCAGGGGAGGCCCTCGATGCCGTACAGGCCCTGGGTCGCCGGTTCGGGGAACAGGATCCGCTCGAACACCCACAGGCTCTCGTAACCGATCCGTTCGGCCGTCCGGGCCACGTCGGGAACGTCCTTGCCGAGGTCGTACTGCCGCATCTGCGGGAGACCGAGTCCGAGTCGTGTCGCCATGCCCTGCGCTCCTTCGCGAAGAGGTCCGGGCCTCGAACGTACCTCCGCGGAGGGGAAGTTGAGGGCTATATCAGTCAGGCAGCGGTGTGAGCAGCATCCGGCCCGCGAAGCCCGCCGCCGTGTCCAGGCGCCCGGCGAACTCCTCGGCGAGATCCGGCAGTCCGCGCAGCGCCCACAGCGCCCGGGCCGCCGACCAGGTGGCGTCGCGCGCCCGCTCCAGGCTCCACGCGCCGAGCAGATGGGTCAGCGGATCGGCGATCTGGAGCAGGTCGGGACCCGGCATCAGGTCCTCGCGGATGCGCTCCTCCAGCGAGACGAGGATGTCTCCCACGCGGTCGAACTCGTCCTCCAGCTCGGGGGGCGCACAGCCGAGCGTCCGGCAGGCGTCGACGACGGCGAGCGCCAGGTCGTGCCCGATGTGCGCGTTGATGCCCGCGAGCGCGAACTGCAGGGGACGTACGCCGGGGTGGCGCCGGAACTGCAGCAGCGGCCGCCAGCAGGCGGGCGGGTGACGTCCCTCGGCCACGGTCAGATAGCGCTCGGCGAACCGTACGTCCAGCGTGATCGCGGCCTCGGCGTCCGGGAAGCGTCCCGCGTCCACGTGCCGGTCGACCGCCTCGGTGACGGCGAGATAGACGCGGTTGAACACCGCGACCCCGTCCCGCCGCGGCAGGGCTGCGTCCAGGGCACGCATGCGGGAGAGGACCGTGTCCACAGGAGTGGTGAGAGGGTCGAACCGCGTCATGGGGGCAGAGTCCCAGCCCCGCGCCGACGGGGGAGCCGCCGTGCGGGACGCTTCCCCGGAACGGGGGAACGGAGCCGTGCCGACGCCCGTCCGTGGATCGAGCTGCCGGGCGAGTCCGACGGCTGCCGGGGTGCGGCGGGCAGGTTCTCGCCCGGCCGCGCCTACGGCCTGGCGCGCCTACGGCCTGGTGCGCCGGGAGCCGGTGCTCTCACCCGGGCCGTCCGGGTCCGCGCCCGAGTCGTACGACGAGGTCCCCTCGTCCAGCAGCGGCTCCTGCGTCTTCAGGTGTTCGGGGGCCAGGGCCCGCAGTACGTGGTAGCCGGTGATGACGACGATCGTGCCGAGCGCGATGCCGCTCAGCGAGAAGTTGTCGGTGAAGTCCATGGAGACGTTGCCGACGCCGATGATGATGCCCGCGGCGGCCGGCACCAGGTTCAGCGGATTGCGCAGGTCCACCTTGGCGTTGATCCAGATCTGGGCGCCGAGCAGGCCGATCATGCCGTACAGGATGACCGTGATGCCGCCGAGGACGCCGCCCGGGATCGCGGCCACGACCGCGCCGAACTTCGGGCACAGGCCGAAGAGCAGCGCGAAGACCGCCGCCGCCCAGTACGCGGCCGTCGAGTAGACGCGGGTCGCCGCCATGACGCCGATGTTCTCGGAGTACGTGGTGTTGGGCGGGCCGCCGAGCGCCGTGGAGAGCATGGAGCCCACGCCGTCCGCCGAGATCGCCGTGCCCAGCTTGTCGTCCAGCTTGTCGCCGGTCATCTCGCCGACCGCCTTGACGTGCCCGGCGTTCTCCGCGACCAGTGCGATCACGACCGGCAGCGCGACGAGGATCGCCGACCACTCGAACGTGGGGCCGTGGAAGTCGGGCAGGCCGATCCAGGCCGCGTCGCCGACGCCGGAGAGGTCGAGCCGCCAGTGGTCGGTGACCTTGCCGCTCGCGTCCATCGAGTTGATCTTGCCGAAGACCAGGTCGAAGACCCACGAGATGCCGTACCCGAAGATCAGGCCCAGGAAGATCGCGATCCGGGACCAGAAACCGCGCAGGCAGACCACCGCCAGTCCGGTGAACAGCATCACCAGCAGCGCCGTCCACTGGTCCTGCGGCCAGTAGGTGGCGGCGGTGACCGGGGCGAGGTTGAAGCCGATGAGCATGACGACCGCGCCGGTCACGATCGGCGGCATCGCGGCGTGGATGATCCGAGCGCCGAACTTCTGCACGGCGAGTCCCACCAGGAACAGCGCGGCACCGACGACGAACACCGCGCCCGTCACCGTCGCGCTGCTGCCGCCCTGCGCGCGGATCACCGCGGCGACGCCCACGAAGGACAGTGAGCAGCCGAGGTAGCTGGGCACCCGGCCGCGGGTGGCGAGCAGGAAGATCATGGTCGAGACGCCCGACATCATGATCGCGAGGTTGGGGTCGAGGCCCATGAGGACGGGCGCGACGAAGCTCGCCCCGAACATCGCGACCACGTGCTGGGCGCCGAGCCCGGCGGTGCGCGGCCACGAGAGCCGTTCGTCGGGGCGGACGACCGCTCCGGGCGCGGGGGTGCGCCCGTCTCCGTGCAGCTTCCAGCGGACGCCGAGATCCATGGTGGGGTTTCGCTTTCGTCGTGCGTGCGTCTGTCCGGAACATTGTCACGGCAAAAAGGACCTTGAGCGTCCGCTTCGTTCTGAGCGTCCGCTCAGGGGTCCGGCCTGCGGAGATGAGCGACCGCTTAGGATGGAGCCGCTCATTCCGTACGTCCGCTGGAGTCCCGCCCATGACCGCCGAAGCCCCGACCGCGCCCGCCGCTCATCCGTCCGCCCCCGAGTACGGCCGGCTGGTCCCCGTCACCGTCCACTTCGACGACCTGGACGCGCTCGGCCTGCTGCACAACGCCCGCTACCCGGTGATGGTCGAGCGGGCCTGGGCGCAGCTGTGGCAGGAGCGGGGCTTCGTCGGGTACGCGGGCGACTGGGAGGCGGCGGGGGACTTCTGCAACGCGGTCCGGGAGCTGCGGATCAGCTACGAGGCGCCGGTGGACCGGCCGGGCGCGTACGCCGTGCACCTGTGGCTGGAGCGGCTCGGGAACACCGGCCTGACGTACGGGTTCCGGTTCTGCTCGGCCGACGGGGCGGTGACGTACGCGCAGGGCAGCCGCGTCCTCGTCCGGCTGGACGCCACCACCCTGCGGCCCACGCCGTGGAGCGAGCGGTTCAGGGCCTTGGGCCGGGAACTGCTGCGTCCGGAGAGCTGACCTCCGGACGGGTCCCGTCCCGGTTCCGGTCGCCGGCGCGCAGTACGCCCGCGAAGACGGCGAGCCCGCCCGCCAGAAACGTGACCAGCCCGAACGACACCACGAGGCTCGTCGCCTGGGCCAGCGTGCCGATCGCGCTCGGGGCCACCAGACCCGAGGTGTACGTGACGGTGGCGACGCCCGCGATGGCCTGGGCCGGATTCGGGCCGCTGCGCCCGGCCGCCGCGAAGCACAGCGGTACGACCACCGCGATGCCGAGGCCGAGCAGCGCGAAGCCCGCCATCGCCGCCGCCGGGTGGTCCGCCAGGACGACGAGCAGTCCGCCGAGCACCGCCAGCACCCCGCCGACGCGCACCGTACGGACCGCGCCGAAGCGGTTCACGACGGTGTCGCCCGCGATCCGGGCCAGCGCCATGGTCAGCATGAAGCCGGTCGTGGACGCCGCAGCGAGACCCGCCGAGGTGCCGAGCCGGTCCTCCAGGTAGACCGCGGACCAGTCCAGGCTCGCGCCCTCCGCGAACACCGCGCAGAACCCGACCGCGCCGATGAGCAGCGCGGACCTGGGCGGCAGCGCGAAGCGGGGCGGCGGTTCCTCGTCCTCCGCCGGTCGGAGGTCGAGCACCCACCGGCAGGCGGTCACCCCCAGCACCGTGAGGGCCGCCGCGGCCAGCGCGTGGTGCAGCCGGGCGTCCGAGCCCAGGTGCGCGGCGAGCGTGCCGGCCGCCGAGCCGATCAGGGCGCCCACGCTCCACATGCCGTGCAGCCCGGACATGATCGACTTGTGCAGCCGGGCCTCCACCTCGACACCGAGCGCGTTCATCGCGACGTCCGCCATGCCCGCGGTCGCGCCGTACACGAAGAGCGCCAGGCACAGCGTCCACAGGTTCGGCGAGAGGGACGGCAGGGTCAGGGCGAGCGTCCACAGCGCGATCAGCACGCGCAGCGCCGTACGGGCGCCGAGGACATGGCTGATCCGGCTCGCGAGCGGCATGGCCACGGACGCGCCGAGCGCGGGGAAGGCGAGGGCGAGTCCCAGCTGGCCCGCGCCGACCTCCGCGTGGTCCTGGATCCAGGGGACCCGCGTCGCGAACGACCCGGTGACCGCGCCGTGCACCGCGAACACGGCGGCCACGGCGTAGCGGGCGCGCCGCACGGTGCGCGGATCGTAGGCCACTTCGCTCATGCTTCTGTCATCCTCCCCACCTCCGGCCGACCGCATCCGGGGTACGCCCTCTCGGTGCACCCCTCGGGGCCGTGCCGCGCGTAAACTATCAGGAAGGCTTCCTAATAGATAGACGGCACATCGGCCGCCTGATCGGTCGCCCGGCAGCAACCCGGTGACCCCCCTGTTTGGTGCCCCGCCGACCTGGGAGGATCCCGGCATGCCCGCATCACCGAGCACCGCCCGGGTCATCAACGACCGGCTCGCCCTGCGCCTGCTCCAGCAGGAGGGCCCGTTGACGGCCGGCCAGCTGAAGCAGCTCACCGGCCTGTCCCGGCCGACGGTCGCCGACCTCGTGGAGCGGCTCACGGCCGCCGGACTGATCGCGGTCGTGGGGGAGTCGGGCGAGCAGCGGCGCGGCCCGAACGCGCGCCTGTACGGCATCGTCGCCGACCGTGCCCACCTGGCCGCCCTCGACGTACGCACCGAGGGCGTCACCGTCGTCGTCTGCGACCTGCTGGGCACGGAGCTCGCCCGGGCGTCCCTGCCGGTCGCCGACGGCACGGGCACCGGGCCCGCGGTGGAGCGGGCGGTGGCGCTGGTGGAGCGCACGGCCCGGGAGGCGGGCGCCGACCGGCTCCACACGGTCGGCATCGGCGCGCCGGGCCTGATCGACCCCGGCACCGGCGAACTCCGCGACTCCACCGGGCTGCCCGCATGGCACCGCAGCCTGGTCGCGGCCCTCGGGGAGCGCCTCACGGCCCACGTGCTCGTGGAGAACGAGACCAACCTCGCCGCGCTCGCCGAGCAGCGCGACGGCGCGGCCCGCGACCGCGACACGTTCGTGCTGCTCTGGCTCGGCATGGGGACGGGGGCGGCCGTCGTCCTCGACGGGCGCCTGCGGCGCGGAGCCTCCGGCGGTACGGGCGAGATCGGCTTCCTGCCGGTGCCGGGTACGGGGGCGCTGCCCTCGGCGACCGACTGTGCGGGCGGCTTCCATGCGCTGGTGGCGGACGCGGCCGTGGTGCGCCTGGCGGAGGAACACGGACTGAGAGCGCGGCGCACGGCCACCGGACCGTATGCGGCCGAGCTGGTCGGGGAGGCCGTGAGCGCGGCCGGGGGAGGGGCGGACCGGGCGGACCGGGTGGGTCATGGGGATGGTCATGGGAGTGGTCATGGAGATGGCCCGGACAGCTCCGCCGCCTCCGGCTTCCTCGACGCCCTGGCCGAGCGGATCGCCGTCGGCGCCGCCTCCGTCGTCGCCGTCCTCGACCCCGGCTGTGTCGTGCTCGGCGGCGAGATCGGGCAGGCGGGCGGCGCCGTCCTCGCCGCTCGTGTCGAGGAGCGGCTGCTCCGGATGTCACCGCTGTCGGCCGAGGTGCGGGTGAGCGAACTCGGTGGCGGCGCCGTCGTGCGCGGGGCGCTGCTGATGGCCCGGGAGGCGGCCCAGGACGAGCTCTTCGCGCCGTCGTCCAGACCTGAGGAACGGGCGTAGGACCTGGCTCGTACGTACGGAGCAGCTGACGGGAACCTCGCCGTGGTGAAGACCCGGCGGCGGGGCAAGGGCCTTCGTCACCGCCGCCGGGCCGCTCTGGGGCGGATGCCGTGATCGCAGACCCTAAAAGGACTAGACCAATTGGTCAATGGGTCCGGATCGGTTGCCGAGGAGTGATGCGGAAGAACGCATCGTCGTGCGCCGTCATGCGTCGTTCAGGTACTCAAGAGGGCTTGCCGTCCTCCTAGTTGGCCCTTTCATCGGCCCCCGGGGAAGCCCGGCGGCACGGTCTGTGAGCCACTCCACAGCAGCCGGCTCTCTGGGTGCCGATCAGGCGTGGCACACTGGCCATGTACCAGAAGCAGCGCACTCCGGGGTCGGTGAAAGTCCGAACCGGCGGTTACAGTCCGCGACCCGGTCGCTTCCAGCGGCCGGTTGACCAGGTGAAATTCCTGGACCGACGGTTAAAGTCCGGATGGGAGGCAGTGCGCGGCGGGCGGGCATACGTGCGCGCCGCCGTCTGTTGTCGGTCCGCCCTTCAGGGGACGGGCCTCTCACGCGGCGTCGTCGCCTGTGTGCCGCAGCTTCGCTGACATCTGTCGTCTTTCGACAGCCCCGGAGTCCGATCCGAGCCCCATGAGGCAGGAGGACCCGGGAAGTGTTCACCGGAATCGTCGAAGAGCTGGGTGAGATCACCGCCGTCGAGAACCTCGGCGACTCCTCCCGCTTCCGCCTGCGCGGCCCCCTCGTGACGCAGGGCGCCCGGCACGGCGACTCCATCGCCGTCAACGGCGTCTGTCTCACCGTCGTGGAGCACGAGGGCGACGAGTTCACCGCCGATGTCATGGCGGAGACGCTCCAGCGCTCCAGCCTCGGTGCCCTCGGGGTCGGCTCCCGCGTCAACCTGGAGCGACCGACGGCCGTGGGCGCGCGGCTCGGCGGCCACATCGTGCAGGGCCATGTCGACGGCACCGGCGAGATCCTGGAGCGCGAGCCGTCCGAGCACTGGGAGATCGTGAAGATCTCACTCCCCGCGAACCTGGCCCGTTACGTGGTCGAGAAGGGGTCCATCACCGTCGACGGCATCAGCCTCACCGTCGTCGACGCCGGCGCCGACCACTTCACCGTCAGCCTGATCCCCACCACGCTCGCCCTCACCACGCTCGGGAACAAGCAGCGCGGCGATCTTGTCAATCTCGAGGTCGACATCGTCGCCAAGTACGTCGAGCGGTTGCTCGCGGGACAGGGGGCAGACAAGTGAACTGGCTCAACTCCGAGGCCTTCGTCCTCTTCGACCAGCACATCAAGTGGTCGGACATGATCGGCAACGTCATCGGTCTGATCGGCCTGGCGCTCGGCTGGCGCCGCTCCGTGTGGAGCTGGCCCGTGCAGTTCCTGTCCGGCGTCGTCCTCTTCGCCGCCTTCGCCACCGCCCACCTCTCCGGCAGCGCGGGCAAGCAGATCGTCGTCATGCTCGTCGCCGTCTACGGCTGGCGGCAGTGGAACCGCGGCAAGGGCCAGGCGCAGGACGGCGGCATCGCCGTACGGTTCGCCACCTGGCGCGAGCGCGCCTGGCTCGTCGCCGCCGCCGCGCTCGGCACCCTCGCCGTCGGCGCGCTGTTCACCGCCTACCCGGCGCTGTCCTGGGACCCCTGGCCCGACGCGTACATATTCGTCGGCACCGTCGTCGCCATGTACGCCCAGGCCCGCGGCATGGTCGAGTTCTGGTTCGCCTGGCTGCTCGTCGACGTCGTCGGCGTCCCGCTCAACTTCGCCAACGGCTTCGCCTTCTCCGGATTCGTCTACGTCATCTACGGCGCGCTCGTCCTGTGGGGCATGCGCGACTGGTGGCTGCGCTCCCGGCAGCCCGCCATGGAAGGAGCCCCCGCATGACCGCCCGCCCGTCGCCCGCGCCGCCCCGAGAGCGCACCAGCAGCCCCCTCCCCGAGGAACCCGAGACCAAGCCCTCGATGCGGGTCCTCTACAGCACCGACAGCCTCGACGGCCTCACCCTCGACCCGGTGGAGCAGGCCATCGCGGACATCGCGGCCGGCCGCCCCGTCGTGGTCGTCGACGACGAGGACCGGGAGAACGAGGGCGACCTCGTCATCGCGGCCGAGATGGCCACCCCGGAGATCGTCGCCTTCATGATGAGCGAGTGCCGGGGCCTGATCTGCGCGCCCATGGAGGGCGACGAACTGGACCGCCTCGACCTGCCGCAGATGGTCAGCGACAACACCGAGTCGATGCGGACCGCGTTCACCGTCTCGGTCGACGCGTCCGGCGCCCACGGCGTCACCACCGGCATCTCGGCGGCCGACCGCGCCACCACGCTCCAGCTGCTGGCGAGCGGCACGGCGCAGGCGGGCGACCTCGTCCGTCCCGGGCACATCTTCCCGCTGCGCGCCCGTACCGGCGGCGTCCTCGTGCGCAACGGCCACACCGAGGCCGCCGTCGACCTCGCCCGGCTCGCCGGACTGCGTCCCGCGGGCGCCATCGTCGAGATCGCCGGCGAGGACGGGCGCATGCTGCGCCTGCCCGAACTGTTCCGCTTCGCCCGCAGGCACGGCCTGACGATCATCTCCATCGAGGATCTGATCGCCTACCGCCGCACCTCCGAACCCACCGTCCGCCGCGAGGCCAGGACCCACCTGCCCACCGCGTTCGGCGAGTTCACCGCGTACGGCTACCGCTCCACCGTCGACGGCGTCGAGCACGTCGCCCTCGTCCACGGCGAGATCGGCGACGGCGAGGACGTCCTCGCCCGCGTCCACTCCGAGTGCCTGACCGGCGACGTCTTCCACTCCCTGCGCTGCGACTGCGGCCCCCAGCTGGGGACCTCGCTGGAGCGCATCGCCGCCGAGGGCCGGGGCGTGGTCGTCTATCTGCGCGGCCACGAGGGACGCGGTATCGGCCTGCTGTCCAAGCTGCGCGCGTACGAGCTCCAGGAGCGCGGCCGTGACACCCTCGACGCCAACCTGGAGCTCGGCCTGCCCGCCGACGCCCGGGACTACGCCGCGGGCGCCCAGATCCTCAAGGACCTCGGCGTACGCAGCCTGCGCCTGATGACCAACAACCCCGAGAAGACCGAGGCGCTCACCCGCCACGGCCTGGAGATCACCGGCAGGGAGCCGATGCCCGTCCAGGCCGGCGAGCACAACCTCCGCTACCTGCGCACCAAGCGGGACCGGATGGGGCACGACCTGCCCTGGCTGGACACGGGCTCCGCGTCCACCTGCGGCAACCAGTAACGAACGAAAACGGCAAGCAGCGACACCCCTAGGAGAGACGTGAGCGGCAAGGGCGCACCCGAACTGTCCGTACGCAACTGCGGCGACCTGCGCGTCGCGGTCATCGCGGCCCAGTGGCACGAGAAGGTCATGGACGGCCTCGTCGAGGGCGCCCTGCGCGCCCTGCACGAGCTGGGGATCGACGAGCCGACCCTGCTCCGGGTCCCCGGCAGCTTCGAGCTCCCCGTCGTCGCCAAGGTCCTCGCGGGCCGCGGGTACGACGCGATCGTCGCCCTCGGCGTCGTCATCCGCGGTGGCACCCCCCACTTCGACTACGTCTGCCAGGGCGTCACCCAGGGCCTCACCCAGGTCTCCGTCGACACCGGGGTGCCCGTCGGCTTCGGCGTGCTGACCTGCGACACCGAGGAGCAGGCCCTGGACCGCGCGGGCCTGCCCGGCTCCACCGAGGACAAGGGGCACGAAGCGGTCACCGCGGCCGTGGCGACCGCCGCCACGCTCCGCTCGGTATCCGAGCCCTGGCGCTGAGACACCCGAGGGTGCGCGTAGGGTAGGGCTCACCATGTCCAATAAGACGTTCGAGGAGCTCTTCACCGAGCTCCAGCACAAGGCGACCCACGGCGACCCCGCCACCTCGCGCACCGCCGAACTGGTCGGCAAGGGCGTGCACGCCATCGGCAAGAAGGTCGTCGAGGAGGCCGCCGAGGTCTGGATGGCCGCCGAGTACGAGGGCAAGGACGCCGCCGCCGAGGAGATCTCCCAGCTGCTCTACCACGTCCAGGTGATGATGGTCGCGCGCGGGATCTCCCTCGACGACGTCTACGCCCACCTGTAAGCACCCGTTCCCCCGTACACCCCTCTCACCCGAAGGAAGCCCCACTCATGCTGCGCATCGCCGTCCCGAACAAGGGTTCACTGTCCGGCCCTGCGGCGGAGATGCTGCATGAGGCCGGGTACCAGCAGCGCCGCGAGTCCAAGGAACTGCGCATCGTCGACCCGGAGAACGAGGTCGAGTTCTTCTACCTCCGCCCCCGCGACATCGCGATCTACGTCTCCTCCGGCCGCCTCGACATCGGCATCACCGGCCGCGACCTGCTCATCGACTCCGGTGCCGACGCCGAGGAGATCCTCCCCCTCGGCTTCGCCCGCTCCACCTTCCGCTACGCCACCAAGCCGGGCACGGCGAAGGGCCTCGAGGACCTCTCCGGCATGACGGTCGCCACCTCGTACGAGGGCATCGTCGCCAAGCACCTCGCCGACAACGGCATCGACGCCGCCGTCGTCCACCTCGACGGCGCCGTGGAGACCGCCATCGAGCTGGGCGTCGCCGAGGTCATCGCCGATGTCGTCGAGACCGGCACCTCGCTGCGCAACGCGGGCCTGGAGGTCTTCGGCGAGCCGATCATGAAGTCCGAGGCGGTCGTGATCCGCCGTACCGGCGCGGACACCGATGAGACCGCCGAGTCGAAGGTCCAGCAGTTCCTGCGCCGCCTCCAGGGCGTCCTGGTGGCCCGGACGTACGTGATGATGGACTACGACTGCCGCGTCGAGCAGCTGGAGAAGGCCGTCGCGCTCACTCCGGGCCTGGAGTCGCCCACCGTCTCCCCGCTGCACAACGAGGGCTGGGTCGCCGTCCGCGCGATGGTCCCGGCCAAGGAGGCCCAGCGGATCATGGACGACCTGTACGAGATCGGTGCCCGGGCCATCCTGACCACGGCCATCCACGCCTGCCGGCTCTGAGCCCGGCCGCCGTCCGTACCCCGTCCGCTCCCGCCCGCGCCCTGCGAGCCCGTCCCTCTCCAGAGGTTCGAGGAACCGTTTCCCGATGTCGGATCTGCCTGCCCTCCCCGTCACGTTCCGGCCGGGTCGCACCCGTGCCGTCCTGCACACCGCGGGTGTCGCGATCTTCGTGGTGATCACGGCCGTCGCGCTGCTGCTGGAACAGCTCGGCACGGGGGAGCGCCTCAGCTTCGTGTTCACCGCGGCGCTGCTCGCCGGTGTGCTGTTCCTGCTCGCCCGGCCCAAGGTCGTCGCGGACGAGTCCGGGGTGACCGTCGTGAACATCGCGGGCAAGCGGCGCCTCGCCTGGGCGGAGATCCTCCGGGTGAACCTCCGTCCCGGCGACCCCTGGGTCTTCCTGGACCTCAGCGACGGCACCAGCCTGCCCGCGCTCGGCATCCAGCCGGGCATCTCCAAGCAGCACGCGATCGAGGACGCACGGGCGCTGCGGGCGCTCACCGAGGCCCGGGGGACCGCCGCGCGCGAGCCGCGCGAGGACTGAGCCGGTCCGGGCCGGTCCTGAGCCGCTCGCTCAGCCGGCCCCTGAGACGGCCGTGAGACGGCCGTGAGTCGGGTCGGGGCCGGACGCGGACGCGGATGCTGATGCACCGGGTGTCGGGGCCGGCTCGATGCCGAAGCCACCGGATGCCCAGGGCGGACTCAGGGGCGAGGCCACCGGATGTTCAGGGACGGATCAGGGCATGTGACCCTGCCGTACAGGCCGCTGTCTTGATTACTCTGGTGCCGGAGGCGTCCCCCCACGCCACCGCTCCTGCCGTATCCGCTCCCGGTGCGCAGGGGTTCCTGCTACCCGAGGAGTGACACCCTCCGGCGATGGACGGATCGTCCTGCAGTACCTGCGCCGCCCCCTGCCGACATAGCACGGACCCGCTCCGTGCCCCGGCCCGGACGGCGGCATCATGACCCTCCCCCTGCTGCTCCTCGGGGCGGCGCTCCTGCTGATCCTCGCCAACGGATTCTTCGTGGCGGCCGAGTTCGGCCTCGTGACGGTCGAGCGGCCGGACGCGGAGAAGGCCGCCGCCGAGGGCGACCGGCGGGCCCGCAGGGTGGTGGACGCCCACAAGGAGCTGTCCTTCCAGCTCTCCGGCACCCAGCTCGGCATCACCCTCACCTCACTCGTCGTCGGCATGCTGGCCGAACCGGCGCTCGCCCAGGTGCTGCACGGCCCGTTCACGGCGGTCGGCATACCCCGGGGAGCGGTGTCCGGAGTCACCGTGGTCGTCGGCATGCTGCTGGCCTCGGCCGTGCAGATGGTGATCGGCGAGCTCGTGCCCAAGAACTGGGCGGTGTCCCGGCCGCTGCAGGTCGCCCGCTTCGTGGCCGGCCCGCAGTACGTCTTCTCCCGCCTGTTCCGGCCCGTGATCGCCGGGCTCAACGCGGTCGCCAACCGCCTCGTCCGCGCCCTCGGCGTCGAGCCCGCCGACGAACTTGCCTCCGCCCGCACCCCCGGTGAGCTCGTCTCCCTCGCCCGGCACTCGGCCCGCGCCGGAGCGCTGGAACAGGACACGGCGGACCTCTTCGTCCGCACCCTGTCCCTGGCCGGGCTGACCGCGCAGCACGTGATGACCCCGCGGGTCAGGGTGAACGCGCTGCAGTCGTCCGCGACGGCCGAGGACGTCGTCAACCTGACCCGCGCCACCGGCCTGTCCCGCTTCCCCGTCTACCGGAAGCGCATCGACGAGATGGTCGGCATGGTCCATCTGAAGGACGCCCTCGCCGTGCCCGCGCACGAAAGGCTGCGCACCCCGGTGGGCACCATCGCGCAGACACCGCTCCTGGTCCCCGGGACGCTCCCCGTGCAGCTGCTGCTGGCCCGGCTGCGCAGCGAACAGCCCATCGCCGTCGTGATCGACGAGTACGGCGGCACCGCCGGTGTGGTGACCCTGGAGGACATCGTCGAGGAACTGGTCGGCGAGGTACGTGACGAGCACGACGGTCAGGACGTGCCCGCACTCGCCCCCGCTCCGCCCGAGGACGGCCTGCCTGCCTGGGACGTGAACGGCGGCTGCCGCGTCGACGCCCTGCGCGGCATCGGACTGGTCGTGCCCGAGGGACCGTACGAGACCGTGGCGGGCCTCGTCGCCGACTTGCTGGACCGCATCCCGGTCCCCGGTGACCGGGCCGAACTCCCGGGCTGGCGGCTGTCGGTCGTGCAGGTCGGCCACTACCGGGCGGAGCGCGTACGTCTCGTACGGCTCGTTCCGGCCGCGGAGGCGGGTCCCGGCGGCGGTGGGGAGCTCGTCCTCGGAACGGAGCCCGGGACGCGGCCTGCCCCCGTTCCGCAGCCCGTCCGGGGCGTGCAGCCCACCCGTGCCGTGGAAACCGCTCCCGCCATGGCGGCCGCTTCTGTCACGGAGGCCGCCCGATGAGCGTGCTGCGGCTGCTGTTCGCGCTGTTGCTCGTGCTGGCGAACGGATTCTTCGTCGGCGCGGAGTTCGCCCTGGTGTCCGTCCGCCGCAGTCAGATCGAGCCCTTGGGGACGGCGCGGGCACGGCAGGTGCTGTACGGCCTGGAGCGGTTGCCGCGGATGATGGCGGCGGCCCAGTTCGGCATCACCGTCTGCTCGCTGACGCTGGGAGCGGTCGCCGAGCCGACCGTGGCGCGGCTGCTGGAGCCGGTGTTCGAGGCGATCCACCTGCCGCACGGCGCCATCCACCCCCTGGGGTATGTGATCGCGCTCGCCGCGGTCGTCTTCCTCCACCTCGTCATCGGCGAGATGGTGCCGAAGAACCTGGCGATGGCGGCCCCCGAGCGGACGGCGCTGTGGCTCGGCCCGGGGCTCGTCGCCTTCGCCCGGCTGTGCGGACCGGTCACGGTCGCGCTGGGCGCCTGTGCCCGCCTGGTGCTGAGGCTCTTCCGGGTCGAGCCCAAGGACGAGGTCGAGGCGGTCTACACCAGTGAGCAGCTCAACCGCCTGGTGGAGGACTCCGGTCAGGCCGGGCTGCTGGACCCCGAGGAGCAGGAGCGCCTGGAGGACGCCCTGGAGCTGGGCTCCCGCCCCGTCACGGACGTCCTGCTGGACCGGGAGGCGCTGGTCACGGTGGGGCCGGCGGTGACCCCGGCCCAGGTCGTGGAGCTCACCGCCCGCACCGGGTACTCCCGTTTCCCGGTGGTCGCGGAGAACGGCGCCTTCATGGGCCGGTACCTGCACGTCAAGGACGTCCTCGACCTGGAGGACACCGGCCGCGCGGTCCCGCAGCAGATATGGCGGCCCATGGCCACCCTCGGCGCGGATGTCCCGCTGGACGACGCCCTCACGGTCATGCGCCGTGCCGCCACCCACCTCGCCCAGGTGGCCGACGCCTCGGGCCGGATCGTGGGTCTGGTGGCCCTGGAGGACGTGCTGGAGCTGCTGGTGGGCGAGGTCCGCGACCCGGCGCACCGGCAGATCCAGCCCGTCCGGATCGCGCAGCCCCGCACCAGCGGTCCCCCGGAGGAGGCGGTGCTGACCGGCTGACCGGCTGACCGGGGGACGGAATCCGGTCCGGTTGCGGACGAGACCCGGTGCGAACGACACCCGGCCCCCACGGGATTGGCTCACATGGCCGACGGATCCTGCGGCGCCCGCCCGGACAGGACCTCCCCGTACGCCTGCATCAGGTCCGGCAGTCGCAGGGTCGACAAGTCGTCGCGGGTCGGGGTGCCGGGATAGCCCGACAGCCGCAGATCCCGGTACGCGCAGCTCTTCTCGTACAGCGTCCGCAGGAACCGCCCGTTGCCGAGCTCGTCGATCCAGCCCTGGTCGACGACGTGCCCGCTGATGGAGCGGAGCTCGTCCAGCGCCTCCTCGTCCCAGATGTCGCCGTTCTCCGCGGCCAGCACCTCGCCGATCGAGGTGAGTTCGAGGGGGCGGTACGAGGGGAAGTCGACGCGGGTGGTGAAGCGGGAGGACAGCCCGGGGTTGGCGGCCAGCAGGCGGTCCATGCCCTCCGGGTAGCCGGCCAGGATGACGACGAGGTGGTCGCGGTTGTCCTCCGCGCGCTTCAGCAGCACCTGCAGGGCCTCGTCGCCGTACGCGTCCCCCTTGCCGTACCCGGAGTTGGACAGCGCGTACGCCTCGTCCACGAACAGGACGCCGCCGATCGCCGAGTCGATCAGCTCGTTGGCCTTCACCGCGGTCTGGCCCAGATACTCGCCCACCAGGTCGGCGCGCTGGGCCTCCACCAGGTGGTCGCCGCCCAGCAGCCCCAGTGCGTAGAAGACGCGGCCGAGGATACGGGCGACCGTCGTCTTGCCGGTGCCGGAGGGACCCGAGAAGACGAAGTGGCGCTTGGGCGGCTGGACGGGCAGCCCCTGGCCGGCCCGCAGCCGCGCCATGTTCAGCTGCGCCGAGAGCGCCTTGACCTGGCGCTTCACCGGCTCCAGGCCCACCATCCGCTCCAGCTGCGCGAGCGCGTCCTCCAGCAGGGCCGGATCGGTGGGGCCTGTGGGCAAGGGCTGTGCCGGCGCCGCGGCGGCCTTCTCGCGCACCACCGTGTCGCCCGTCTCCGGCGGCAGACCGCCCGGCGGCGGGAGATCCGGCTCTATCTTCAGGTCGCGCTCCTCGAAGCCGAAGAGCGGGTCGACGCCGTCCGGTCCCTCCAGGAGGTCCGGCCCGCCCCCGCTCAGCGCGATCGCGGCGAGGTCGGCCGCCTCGTCGTACCCGTCCCCGTCGGCGATCGCCGCGAGCCGGGCGGAGGTGTCCATGAAGGCCGGGTCCACCCGGTGCACGGCCCGGTACAGGGGCAGCGCCGCCGCGGACCGGCCGGTGCCCTCGTGGGCGCGGGCCAGCCAGTACCGCAGCTCCTTGCGCTGCGGCTGCTCGCTGCGGCAGCGCATCAGCGCGGCCGAGAGCAACGGTTCCGCCTGGCCGTACATCTCCAGCCGGACCCGGGCCATGCCGCCGAACAGCCCGGCCTCGATGCCCAGCATCGGGTCGTTGACCAGCGGGTCGGTGTGCCGGACCAGCTGCTCCCAGTCCTTGACGAGGTAGGCGCGGCAGGCGTGCAGGAAGCGGACCTGGGGATCGGCGTCGACGGGGGGCAGTCCCGCGAGGGCGCGGTCCAGCTCGGGGACGTGCCGGCCGTCCAGCCAGTGCGAGGCGTGGGCCAGCAGCAGGTCGCGCGGGCTCTCCAGTACCGGCTGCACCCACCAGCCCAGCCAGTACCAGGAGTTGAGGGTGCGCCGGTGGCGGGCGCGCTGCTCCCCGAAGCGGTCCCGGTGCCGGAACATTCTGAGCAGCGCGGTGGTCGTGTCCACCCGCAGGGCGTGCAGGCCGAGCCAGCCGTCGGCCATCCCGGGGTCCATCCGCACCGCGGTACGGAACTCCTCCTCCGCCTGCGGATAGGCGCCCATCGTGTAGGCGTCCACGCCTCGCACCCAGGCGAGGTCGGCGGGAGCCTCGGGGCCCCGCGTGCCGAAGTCCATCACGTCCCCCACAAACCGTGCCCCCGTCGGTATGCCATCGACTGTCACCGACCAGTGCCGTCGGCAGCGTTCGTCGAACCGTCGTGCTGCGGACGGGAGTTGTAACGGTGCGCTCAAGCAGCCGTCCGAAGGTCGCACCGAGGGCATCGTACCTGCGGGGGAGTGGCCCGCCGAAGAGTGCCGCAGGGCCCGTCTTCCGAGGTGGGGGCGGACGGCGGGCGCCGTGCTCGGTGACCCAGGGTGAACGAATCGTGCCCCGGAGGCGCCGGAGAGAGGGGATGAAGGGCAGAACGAAGCCCCCGATCACGGGGGAACAACCGGGGGCTTCGCGTCTACGGCGGCTTCGAAAGGCCGCACATTGAGAACGTAAGTCCTGTACGGCCCCCGGGTCAAGCCGAGTTGGAGCACTGACGGAAGTTCTCACGCAAGGGCCTTCACAAGTTCAGCACACCGCGGACGGCCCGTCACGGTGCGTGAGGGAGAGGGGCGCATCACTGGTCCCGGCCGGTCCCGGCAGGACCTCGTATCCCTCGGGGAACTGTCGCACCAGAAGGCCGGCGAACGGCCGGGAGGGGTCCTCGGCGAAGTGCCGGCGCTCGGCGGCGACCCATCCCGTCCAGAAGTCCCGCTGCGCCTCCCCGTCCCGCGACCGCCCGCGCGCCCACGCCTCCTCCCGCGGCACGTCCATCCACAGCAGCTCCGCGAGATACGGCCGCAGCGCACGGCGGCCGGCGCCGACCCCCTCGATCAGCACCACGGGTGCCGCGGGCAGCGTCCGGGCGGGCCCGAAGCCGCGCGCGTTCCAGTCGTACGGGAGATAGCGTGCGCGGCCGCCGTGGGCGAGCGGCTCGATCACCTGCTCCAGCAGTCGCCCGGTCCAGCCGAAGAGTTCCTCGTGGGTGGCGATGTCGTCCAGATGGAGCACGGGGGCGCCGTCGAGCACGGTGGACAGCCGGCCGGCGAAGGTGCTCTTCCCGGAGCCCGCGTGCCCGTCGACGCCGATCAGCCGGACAGGGCCGCAGGAGGGAGTCAGGCGGCGCAGACGGGTGGCGAGCTGGTGGATGACGGTTCCCGGGGTGGTGGGGGAGACGGTGCGGTGGCCGACTCTACCCAGGGAACCCGCGTCACCTCCGCCGCCCCCGCGGGCTGCCAGTGGTCCCGTCCAATATTGGTGTGACGCCGCGTGCGGGGTGCTGGCAGAAGTCGGGGTACGACATTCATAGTTGGCGCACAGCCGTCGCTCGAACCCCGCCGTCCGGACCACTGGGGGTCACCCACCCATGAGCAGAGCTTCGCAGTTGTCCCGCAGAACCGTTCTGGCCGCGGCTGTCGCCGCGGCCGCTGGTGGAGCCGCGGGACCCGCCGCGGCCGCCGGCCGCTCCCCGCAGGACCTCGCCCTCCTCCTGGAGGCGCCGGGGCGCGGTTCGGCCGGCAGGCTCCGCGCCCCCACGGTGGACAACCGCGCCTGGACCTCGTACGACGACTGGCGCTCGGGCAGCGCGCAGGGAACGCGCGCGGTGGCGGGCGCCCGCCCCGGCCTGGTGATCGACCGGCCGGCCGGCACCACCGACTACGCCGACCCGCACACCGCCACCACCTCCGCCTGGGAGTACGCCACCTGGACGTCCCCCGCCCACAAGCTCACCGTCCCGGCCACCGAGGTGATCGCCTCCTGGAACGCGCACACCCCGGCCGGTTCCTGGCTCCAGGCCGAGGTGCGCGGCACGTACTCCGACGGCGCCGAGACGCCCTGGTACGTGCTGGCCCGGTGGGCGGCCGGCGACCAGGACATCAAGCGCACCTCCGTCGACGGCCAGGGCGACGGCAGGAGCAGTGTCTGGACGGACACCCTCGCGATCGACGCCCCGGCCTCGGGGCTGCGGATCGCCGCGTACCGGCTGCGGCTGACCCTCTACCGGCGGCCCGGCAGTGCGCTCACCCCCACCGTGTGGCGGATCGGCGCGATGGGCTCCGACGTCCCCGACCGCTTCACCGTCCCGGCCTCCACCCCACGGCTCGCCAAGGAGCTGGTCGTCCCGCGCTACTCGCAGGAGATCCACAAGGGGCAGTACCCCGAGTACGACAACGGTGGCGAGGCCTGGTGCAGCCCCACCTCCTCGCAGATGATCATCGAGTACTGGGGGCGGCGGCCCACCGCGCAGGACCTGGCCTGGGTCGACCCCGCGTACGCGGACCCGCAGGTGTGCCACGCGGCCCGGTTCACCTTCGACCACCAGTACGGCGGCTGCGGGAACTGGCCCTTCAACGCCGCGTACGCCGCCACGTACAAGGACCTCGAAGCGGTGGTGACCCGGCTCGGTTCGCTCACCGACGTGGAGAAACTGATCGCGGCCGGGATCCCCGTGATCACCTCGCAGTCGTTCCTCGCCTCGGAGCTGACCGGCGCGGGCTACGGCACGGCCGGCCATCTGATGACCGTGATCGGTTTCACCGCCGCCGGTGACGTGATCGCCAACGATCCGGCGTCGCCCAGCAACCAGGCCGTGCGCCGGGTCTACAAGCGGCGGGAATTCGAGAACATCTGGCTGAGAACCAAGCGGTACAACGCCGCCGGCAAGGTCGTCTCCGGCACGGGTGGGGTCTGCTACCTGTACTACCCGGCACGTCCCAGCGCCCGGCAGAGCAGGGCGCTGGCGGCGGTCGGTATGTGCTGACCTCCGTCGTCGCATCGACGGCTACGGCCCCCGGTACGACCGGGGGCCGTAGCGTTGTGACCAACGTCTCCGCGGCAATCGCCCCATTCGGTGGCAAGGTGGACGGACGGGTGGGGGGAGTCCACCGCACGACGGGATCAGTGAGAAGCCATGACCGCGACATCCGCCACCGCCACCGGCACCCGGGCCCGCACCGGCGGCCCCAAGGACGACGGCCCCAAGATCTTCGAGCACATCATGGGCTGGACCTTCGTCGTGGTCCTGGCGATGCTGGTCACGCAGGTCGGCCTGCTGTGACCTGAGCGGCCGGTCCACCGGACCGGACCTCGGTGGCCGGCCTCCGGGCCGTCGGCTCTGTCGATCTTCAGTCGAACAAACAAGTGGTACCGGTCTGCCATACTGCCGATGTCCCGCTGGCGGCTGGAGACTTGGGCCCACATTGACTGACAGTCCACCACGCACGACCGGGCGAGCGGGGACGCGCGGCACCGGCCGCTCCCTCGCCCGCCGCGCCGAACTCATAGCCATCGGGCGGAAGCTGTTCGCCGACACCTCGTACGACGCGCTGTCGATGGACGACATCGCACGGCAGGCGCATGTCGCCAAAGGGCTGATCTACTACTACTTCAAGTCGAAGCGCGGCTATTACCTCGCGATCGTCGAGGACTCGGTGGCCGACCTCGTCACCCTCGCGGCCGGCGGCCTGGAGGCGCCGCCCGTGGAGCGGGTGCACCGGACCGTCGACGGCTATCTGCGCTACGCCGAGGGCAATCAGGAGGCGTACCGCACCATCGTCAGCGGCGGCGTCGGCTTCGACACCCAGGTCCAGGCCATCCGGGACGCGGTGCGCGAGACGATCGTCGCCACCATCGCCGAGGGGGCGTACGGCCGGCGTGACATAGGGGCGCTGCCCCGCATGGGGCTCCTCGGCTGGGTGTGCGGTGTCGAGGGCGCCACCCTCGACTGGATCGACCGCCCCGAGCTGTCCCGCGAGGCCATGCGGGAGCTGCTGGTGAAGACGTTGGGCGGCACGATGCGCGTCATCGAGGAACTCGAACCCGCCTACCTCGCCCCGCAGCCCGCGCGTCGCGATGCTTGAGCGCTGTTGATTTCTGCGCGCCGCTGATGCCCGCGCGTCGCGATGCCTGAGCGTCGCGATGCCTGAGCGCGTGAGGACGCCGCATGCCGGGGGCGGGTCCGGATCGTGGACCCGCCCCCGCCCCCGGCACCGTTCCCGTGCGGCTAGTTGATCGCCTTGATCAGTTCACCGCCCGCGGTGTCGCCGCTCAGCTCCCAGAAGAAGGTGCCGCCCAGGCCCTGCGCGTTCTTGTAGGTCATCTTCCCCGCGATGGTCTGCGGGGTGTCGTAGCTCCACCAGTTGCTGCCGCACTTGGCGTACGCGGTGCCGCCGACCGTGCCCGTCGCCGGGCACTTCGTCTTGAGGACCTTGTAGTCCTCGATCCCGGCCTCGTACGTGCCGGCCGCCGCGCCGGTGGCCGTGCCACCGGGTGCCGACTGCGTGACCCCGGTCCAGCCGCGGCCGTAGAAGCCGATGCCCAGCAGCAGCTTCGAGGACGGGATACCGAGGCCCTTGAGCTTGGCGATCGTCGCCGAGGTGTGGTTCTGGGCCTTCGGTATACCGCTGTAGGAGGTCAGCGCGGAGTGCGGGGCCGTGGGGCCGGTCGCGTCCCAGGCGCCGAAGTAGTCGTACGTCATCGGGTTGTACCAGTCGACGTACCGGGCGGCACCCGCGTAGTCCGCCGCGTCGAGCTTGCCGCCGGCGGTGGCGTCGGCCGGGATCGCGGAGGTGATCAGGTAGTCGGCGCCGAACTTGGCGCGCAGCGCCGACAGCAGCTTCGGGTAGGCGTCCCGGCCGCTGGTGTCGCAGGTGGCGCCGCAGGAGTTCGGGTACTCCCAGTCGATGTCGATCCCGTCGAAGACGTCCGCCCACTTCGAGTTCTCGACCAGGTCGTAGCAGGACTGGGCGAAGGCCGCCGGGTTGCGGGACGCCTCGCCGAAGCCGCCCGACCAGGTCCAGCCGCCGAAGGACCACAGCACCTTGAGGCCGGGGTTCTGCTTCTTCAGCTTCCGCAGCTGGTTGAAGTTGCCCCGCAGAGGCTGGTCCCAGGTGTCGGCGACGCCGTCCACCGACTCGGTCGCGGTGTACGCCCGGTCGGTCGCCGCGTAGGCGTCGCCCATCGCGCACTTGCCGCCGGTGACGTTGCCGAAGGCGTAGTTGATGTGGGTGAGCTTCGCCGCCGAGCCGGACGTCTTGATGTTCTTGACGTAGTACTTGCGGTCGTAGGTGCCCCACTCGGTGAAGTACCCGATCACCTTGGAGCCCGCCGCGGCCCGCTGGGGCGCCTCGGCCGTGGTCCCGGCGGCGCCGGCGGTGCCCGCGCCGGCGAGCAGCCCGGCGCCGAGGGCGGCGGCGCACAGGGCGGACATCAGTGAGCGGACGAGTGAGCGGTGTGGTCTGAGCATCCTGTCTCCGTGGGGGAGCGTGGGGGAACGTGGGGGTGTGGTGCCTGGACTCGCTGTGCTGGGTTCGCTGTTTCTGGGTTCGCTGTACTGGGCTCGCTGTACTGGCCCGCCGATTGGCATGAACGCGAAAAGGCGGTCGCGTGAACGGTAGAAGGACTAGACCACTTCGGTCAATGGTGCGGACCATGACGTGAGGGCGGGCGCGCGAGTGGACGCGCGGGCGGAGGGGGGAGCGGTGACAGGTCCCGGAAGATGTGTCCTAATAAACGGTCGTTAACCGGTGACGTGCTGCTCCCAAGCGGGCATACTGCAACCGCCATGGCCGCTGACCAGCAGCTTCCGAGACCCGGAAGGGCGTTGCCGGCCAGGCCTGTGAGACCCGGTGGCGCCTCTCATCCCGGAGCGCGTCCACCGAGAGCGCCCGACAGGGAGGAGAGCGCCGCCATGCTCGACCGCGCCGTACCGCCGGTGGACCGTCAGCTGCCCACGGACGAGGCCCGGGAGCTGATCTCGCTCGTCCGTGAGATCGCCCAGCGAGAGATCGTCCCCCATACGGCCGAGGAGGAGGACGCCGGCCGCTTCCCCCGCGCACTCTTCCGCCTGCTCTCACAGTCGGGACTGCTCGGCCTGCCGTACGGCGCGGAATACGGCGGCGGTGACCAGCCGTACGAGGTCTACCTACAGGTTCTGGAGGAGCTGGCCGCGGCCCGCCTCACCGTCGGCCTCGGCGTCAGCGTGCACTCCCTGTCCTGCTACGCGCTCGCGACCTACGGCACCAAGCAGCAGCAGGTCGAGCATCTGCCCGCGATGCTGGGCGGCGGTCTCCTCGGCGCGTACTGCCTGTCCGAGCCGTCCTCGGGCTCGGACGCCGCGTCCCTCCGTACGAAAGCGGTACGGGAAGGCGGGGGACATTGGGTGCTGAACGGCACCAAGGCCTGGATCACGCACGGCGGGATCGCCGACTTCTACACGGTCATGGCGCGCACCGGTGCCGAGGGTCCCCGGGGCATCACGGCCTTCCTGGTCCCCGGTGACGTCCCGGGGCTGAGCGCCGCGGCGCCCGAGAAGAAGATGGGGATGAAGGGCTCGCCCACCGCGCAGGTCCACTTCGACGGGGTGCGGATCCCCGACGAGCGGCGCATCGGCGAGGAGGGGCAGGGCTTCGCGATCGCTCTGTCCGCGCTGGACTCCGGACGGCTCGGCATCGCGGCCTGCGCGATCGGCCTGGCGCAGGCGGCACTCGACGAGGCGGTCGCGTACGCCACCGGGCGGCAGCAGTTCGGGCGCCCGATCTCCGACTTCCAGGGACTGCGCTTCCTGCTGGCCGACATGGCGACGCAGATCGAGGCGGGCCGGGCCCTGTACCTGGCCGCGGCGCGGCTGCGGGACGCCGGCCTGCCGTTCTCGAAGCAGGCCGCCATGGCGAAGCTGCACTGCACCGACACGGCGATGAAGGTCACCACGGACGCCGTCCAGGTCCTCGGCGGGTACGGCTACACGGCGGACTTCCCGGTCGAGCGGTACATGCGCGAGGCCAAGGTGCTGCAGATCGTCGAGGGGACCAATCAGATCCAGCGGATGGTCATCGCCCGTCACCTCGCGGGTCCCGACTCGCGCTGAGGACGGTGCCCGGACCGTACGGGTCCGCGGGTGCCGTGAACGGGTCGGCCTCGTGCGGAGGTGTCGCGAGCCGGGCCCACTCCGGGTCGTGGCAGCCGGGAAGCGTGCGCCCGCGTTCCGCCCAATTGCGCATCATGGCCCGGTAGATGGGCGGATCCTGGGGTGACGTCCCGGGCCGCCGTGGCACCGTTCCCGCGGACGACGCCGGGACGGTGATGTGAAGACGGCGCCCGGCCACTGCAGAGGTGAGGGTCATACCGGGACAACGTGCACACCGCCGACACGGTCACCCGCCCCGGGATTCGAGCCTGTGTGTCAGGGCGGACCCGTACGGGGCCTGTAGGGGGCTCGTACCGCGGTACCTGAGCAACCGGCCGGGCGGCACGCGGGGTTGACGGCTCGTCACCGCGGATGTCACGGCGACCGCAGATCCCGCACCGGACGCCGGACATCGGATACCAGGTACGGGACGCCGGACACCGGAACACCGGAACATCGGAACACCGGACATACCGAACCTGCACCACGGCAGACATGGGCCATGGTGCAGGGCAGTTACCGGGAAGCCGGCGGGGTGAACGGGACGTGCGCCCAGCGCGACGGGCGCAGCCGCTACGCGGCCTGCCGGTGGATCACCGGCATCCGCATGGGGCGGGAACCGGGGCCGCCGATGTGCGAGAAGGGCTGCATCCGCCAGTCGAGCCCCTGAGGGAGCGTCAGCAGGAGGGCGGAATCCTGCTCGTGGGGTTCCGTGGACGCGTCCGCGGGCCGGGCGTCGGCCGCCGCGCGGCCCGTACCGGCGCAGACCGTGAGCCCGAACGGATTCCACGGCGAGGCGCACAGCGCGTGCTCGGGCAGGACCTCCTCGTCCGCCAGGAGCGCGATGGGCTGTGCGCAGTCCGGGCAGATCACCCGGTACATCTCGAAGGTGTCGTACGCGTCGAACTCGTCGTCGGGTTCGACACCCTCCGGCTCGGGCTCGACGACCAACTGCGGGCGCTTGGGTGCGGTACGACCAGGGCGCTTGGGATTCTGCATGGGTTACTCCCCCTCGGGCTGGGCCGTGAAGGCGCTGCGGCCTCGACCACACCAACCACTTCCCGTCCGATTCCCGCGGTAATCACGGGGACATCACGAAGCCTGTTCCGGAACTGTGGCGTTCGTCACACTCCGATGGTGGGCGGTCGCTGAGGAGCGTTTCTCACCCGGACGGCACACGGACAGCGCACGGGCAACTCCCGAAGACATCACGAACCGGCTATGACCTGCGTCGCTCGGGTATCCGAGGAGATCAGCCGCCCTGTAGGTTCTTGCTCCATGGAGGAGCTGGACCGACAGATCGTGCAGCTGCTCGTCGAGGACGGGCGGATGAGCTACACGGATTTGGGCAAGGCGACGGGCCTGTCCACGTCAGCCGTGCACCAGCGGGTGCGCCGGCTGGAACAGCGCGGCGTCATCCGCGGCTATGCCGCGGTCGTCGACCCGGAGGCCGTCGGGCTGCCGCTGACCGCCTTCATCTCGGTGAAACCCTTCGACCCCAGCGCTCCCGACGACATCGCCGAGCGGCTCGCCGGCGTCCCGGAGATCGAGGCGTGCCACAGCGTCGCGGGCGACGAGAACTACATCCTCAAGGTCCGTGTCGCCACCCCGCACGAGCTGGAGGAACTGCTGGCCCGGCTGCGGACGCTGGCGGGCGTGTCGACGCGTACGACGGTGGTGCTGTCGACGCCGTACGAGGCCAGGCCGCCGCGTATCTAGCCGTGCGCCGGGGACCCGCGCCGGCGACCACGGAACCGGTGGGCGGCCCTGCGGGGACCGGTGGCCGGCCCCACGGTTCTGGGAGCGGCCGTCGCGCGCGGGGCGGGCCGGTGCGGTTCCGGCCGACCCGCGCGCGGGACGCCGACCGCGAGGCGCGAGACTGGTGCCATGAGTGAGAGCACCACCTCGTCACAGACCGTGCTGCTGCGCGGTGGAGAAGTCCACAGCCCCGCCGACCCCTTCGCCACCGCGATGGTGGTGGAGCGCGGGCAGATCGCCTGGGTCGGTTCCGAGGGCGCGGCCGACGCCTTCGCGGACGGCGCCGACGAGGTGATCGACCTGGACGGCGCCCTGGTCACCCCCGCGTTCACCGACGCGCATGTGCACACCACGGCCACGGGTCTGGCGCTGACCGGCCTCGACCTGTCCGACGCGCCCTCCCTGGAGGCCGCCCTCGCGCGCGTGCGCGAGTTCGCCGCGGCCCGCCCGGCGGACCGGGTGCTCCTCGGCCACGGCTGGGACGCCTCCCGCTGGCCGGGCGGCCGTCCGCCCACGCGCGCGGAGCTCGACGAGGCCACCGGAGGCCGTCCGCTCTATCTGAGCCGGATCGACGTCCACTCGGCGGTCGTCACCAGCGCGCTGCTCGACCTGGTCCCCGGTGGCACCGGCCTTCCGGACGGTCCGCTGACCGGCGACGCCCACCACGCCGTACGCGCCACCGCGCTGGGCGCCGTCACCCCCGCCCAGCGCGCGGAGGCACAGCGCGCCGCGCTCGCCCGCGCCGCCTCCCTCGGCATCGGGACCGTCCACGAGTGCGGCGGCCCGGAGATCTCCTCGGAGGACGACTTCACCGCCCTGCTGCGGCTCGCGGCCGAGGAGCCGGGTCCCCGCGTCGTGGGCTACTGGGCCGAATGGGGCGAGGAGGGCGTGGCGCGGGCCCGCGCGCTGGGCGCGATCGGCGCGGCGGGTGACCTCTTCGTCGACGGCGCCCTCGGTTCGCACACCGCGTGCCTGCACGAGCCGTACGCCGACGCCGGGCACACCGGCACCGCCCACCTGGACGCCGCGGCCGTGGCCGCCCACGTCGTCGCCTGTACCGAGGCGGGGCTCCAGGCGGGCTTCCACGCCATCGGCGACGCCGCCGTGAACGCCGTGGTCGAGGGCGTGCGCACCGCCGCCGACAAGGTCGGCCTCGCCCGCGTCCGTGCCGCCCGGCACCGGGTCGAACACGCCGAGATGCTCACCCCCGAGACGGTCGCGGCCTTCGCCGAGCTGGGTCTCACCGCATCCGTGCAGCCCGCCTTCGACGCCCTGTGGGGCGGCGAGGACGGCATGTACGCCCGGCGGCTGGGCGCCGAGCGCGCCCGTACGCTCAACCCGTTCGCTGCCCTGCTGCGCGCCGGTGTTCCCCTCGCGTTCGGCTCGGACAGCCCCGTCACGCCGCTGGACCCCTGGGGCACCGTCCGCGCGGCGGCCTTCCACCGCACCCCGGAGCACCGGGTGTCCGTCCGCGCCGCGTTCACCGCGCACACACGCGGCGGCTGGCGGGCGATCGGCCGGGACGACGCCGGTGTCCTCGTGCCGGGCGCGCCCGCGGACTACGCCGTGTGGCGCACCGGCGAGCTCGTGGTCCAGGCCCCCGACGACCGGGTCGCCCGCTGGTCGACCGACCCCCGTTCGGGCACTCCGGGGCTGCCCGATCTCGGCCCCGGCACGGACCTTCCGGTCTGTCTGCGCACCGTCGTGGGCGGGGAGACGGTGTTCGCCCGACCCGGCGAGTGATCCCGGTTCGGCGCGGTGGCCAGGGCGCCCGAAGGGCAAGGGCGCCGGGCCCCCGTCCGCGGCGCCACCGCGTGCGACCCGGGCGGACGATCCGGGCGCCGTGGACCCCCTCGACACGGTTCCGCCCCGCTCGCGCGCGGCCGACACCCCCGTACGCACGTGCTGCCGCGGCGGTGCAGGGCCCGCCCACTATGGTGGACCCCTGCGTACGGACTTGAAGGGGCAGCAGTGAACGACGGCGACGGGACCCTCGCGGCAACAGCCCAGGGGAGGCAGTTCGGCCCGCTCGGCACGGCCTTGGTGATCATTCCGACCTACAACGAGGCGGAGAACATCAAGAAGATCGTCGGCCGGGTACGGGCGGCGGTGCCCGAGGCGCACGTCCTGGTGGCCGACGACAACAGCCCCGACGGCACGGGCAAGCTCGCCGACGAGCTGGCCGCCGGCGACGACCACGTCCAGGTGCTGCACCGCCAGGGCAAGGAGGGGCTCGGCGCCGCCTACCTCGCGGGCTTCCGCTGGGGCATGGAGCACGGCTACGGCGTCCTGATCGAGATGGACGCCGACGGCTCCCACCAGCCCGAGGAGCTGCCCCGCCTGCTCACCGCGCTGAAGGGCGCCGACCTCGTCCTCGGCTCCCGCTGGGTGCCGGGCGGACGGGTGGTGAACTGGCCGAAGTCCCGTGAGTTCATCTCCCGCGGCGGCAGCCTCTACTCGCGCGTCCTGCTCGATGTGCCGATCCGCGACGTCACCGGAGGCTTCCGCGCCTTCCGCCGCGAGACCCTCCAAGGTCTCGGCCTCGACGAGGTCGCCTCCCAGGGTTACTGCTTCCAGGTCGACCTCGCCCGCCGCGCGATCAAGGCGGGCTACCACGTCGTCGAGGTGCCCATCACCTTCGTCGAGCGGGAACTGGGCGACTCCAAGATGAGCCGCGACATCCTGGTGGAGGCCCTGTGGCGGGTCACCGCATGGGGGGTGGGGGAGCGGGTCGGCAAGGCGCTGAGCCGGGACGACAAGCCGGTACGCCCCGAGCGGCCGAACAGCGCCTGATCACCCCTTTATGCCGTGCTGAGCCCGGTCCGGGCACACTGGAAGCATGACTGGCGCTCAGACTCCCCCGTACACCGCACGGCCGCGGCGCTCCCGGCTGCGGACGTTCCTGCCGCTCGGCCTCGCCGCGTGGCTGGTGCTGGAGATCTGGCTGCTGTCGCTGGTCGCGGGCGCGGCCAGTGGCTTCACGGTCTTCCTGCTGCTGGTCGCCGGGTTCGTCCTCGGTTCTGTGGTGGTCAAGCGGGCCGGGCGCCGGGCCTTCCGCAATCTGACCGAGACGCTCCAGCAGCAGCAGTCCGGCACCGCGCCCACGGGCGCCAGGAGCGACGGCAACGGCTTCCTGATGCTCGGCGGCCTGCTCCTGATGCTGCCGGGCCTGATCTCGGACGCGGTGGGCCTGGTGCTGCTGATCCCGCCGGTCCAGAAGGCCGTCGGCCGCTACGCCGAGCGCACCTTCGAACGCAAGCTCCGCGAGGCGGCGGCGGACGGCGGTTTCGGCGGCGTCTTCCAGCAGGCCCGCATGCACCGCCCGGACGGCAAGGTCGTCCAGGGCGAGGTCATCAGGGACGACAGGGGCGACGTGGGTGACACCGGCGCCCCGCAGGGTCCGCGCCCGCCGCTGAACCGCTGAAGCGCTGAACCGCTGAAGCGCCGAGCCCACTGTCGCCGAGCGGCTGAGCCGCTGTGGCGGCCCCGTGACGGCTGGTTGCCGGTTGCCGGTTGCCGGTGCCTCCGGGCGCTTCGGGGCGGCTCCGTGGGAAGGCCGGGGCCGGTTCTTGTGGGTCGCTTTCCGGTCGTCCCCGTGGGAGACCGGTGTACCGGTTCCTCCGGTTGCCACGAGGATGGCCCGTGCGGAACCGGTCCTCCCAGCTCTAGCCGGTTCACCCCGAGCCGGTTCACCCCGAGCTGGTTCACCCAGCGCCGGTCCACTTCACCCCAACGCGAAAACCACGGGTGCCGTACGTGACATTCACGTACGGCACCCGCGGTCTTCGGCTGTGCTGTGCTCGCCGGCCGCCCTGCTCCCCGGAGGGGTTACGCTGACTTGCGGCTGTCCCGGGGATGAACAGCGATGTTCATCGCGCCGGAGCGGAGGACGGCCAGTCGCTCCTCGAGGACCTCTTCGAGCTCCTCGCGCGTGCGCCGCTCCATCAGCATGTCCCAGTGCGTACGCGCGGGCTTGGCCTTCTTCTCCTCCGGGCCGTCGCCGTCCACCAGGAGCGCCTGGGCCCCGCAGACTTTGCACTCCCACTCCGGCGGGATCTCCGCCTCGACCGAGAAGGGCATCTCGAAACGATGCCCCTTCTCGCATGCGTACTCCACGGCCTGGCGCGGGGCCAGGTCGATGCCGCGGTCCGTCTCGTAGCTGGTCACCACGAGGCGCGTGCCGCGAAGAGCTCGCTCACTCATGAATCGTGCCTCCCGGGCTTGTCGCCCACAGGACAGGTGTCGCTGTCGTCGTCATCCGGTCAACGTCCGGTCGGCGGTAAAGATTCCCGTCTCGAGTCCGTTCCGGGTCATGCGTCGCCGTCGTAGCCGCCCTTGTTGTACCCACCGACGCCCGGTTTGTCACATCTGACAGCAGATGTCACACAGCGTTTCGTCATCTTTGACGCGCAGTAACGGTCCGCCTGGCAGGCCAAACGCGTACACTACAGCCCTTTCGCCTCCCGCGCTAAATCCTTTCGGGCACCGGATTGCCCGCGTCGCCGATCGCCCGGCGGACGGGTACCCGCGCGAGCAGAGCGAATCCCAGCACGAAGAAGATCACCAAAGAAATGATCGCGTCGCGGTAGCTCCCGGTCAGCTGGTAGGTCACGCCGAACAGAAGCGGGCCCAGCCAGCTCATACCGCGGTCGCTCATCTCGTACGCCGAGAAGTACTCGGCCTCCTTGCCGGGCGGCACCAGATGCGAGAACAGCGAGCGGGAGAGCGCCTGGCTGCCGCCGAGGATCAGGCCGATCCCGGCGGCCAGCGCGAAGAACCAGACGGGTGCGCCCGCCGGCAGGAAGTACCCGGCGGCCAGCGTCAGCGTCCAGGCGACCAGTGAGCCCAGGATCGTCCGCTTGGCGCCGTACCTCCGGGCCAGCCGCCCCATCCCCAGCGCCCCGGCCACCGCCAGCACCTGCACCAGCAGCACCGCCACGATGAGCGTGGACTGCCCGAGCCCGAGCTCCTCGGAGCCGTACACCGAGGCCTGCGAGATCACCGTCTGGATGCCGTCGTTGTAGACGAGGTAGGCGAGGAGGAAGGAGAGGGTGAGCGGATGGCGGCGCATGTCGCGGACGGTGGCCGCGAGCCGGCGCAGCCCAGGGGCGGTGACCTGGCCGGCCGGCACCCGGCGGTCGCGCAGGCGCCGGAGCGGTACGAGGGTGAAGGCGCCCCACCAGAGCCCGGCCGAGGCCAGGCAGATGCGCACCGCCGTGCTCTCCGAGACGCCGAACGAGTCGTGTCCCGTGTACAGGACCAGGTTCACCACCAGGACCAGCGAACCGGCCGCGTACCCGAAGGCCCAGCCCCGGGACGAGACCGCGTCGCGCTCCTCGGGCGGGGCGATCTGCGGCAGGTAGGAGTTGTAGAGCATCATCGCGACCGACTGGGCGGCGTTGGCGACGATCAGCAGCAGGCCGCCCAGCAGATAGCGCTCGCCGTCCAGGAAGAACATGCCCGCCGTCGCCGCGGCCCCCAGATAGGCGGCGGCCGCGAGCAGTGGCTTCTTACGGCCCGTCCGGTCGGCGGCCGCGCCCACCAGGGGCATGATCACAACCGCGAGGATCACCGACAGGGACACCGAGTACGCGAAGAAGGAGCCCGCGCGGACCGGGATGCCCAGCGGGTGCACATAGCCGTCGGCGTCCGCCGCCGCCTCGGCGACCGACGTCAGGTACGGGCCGAGGAACACGGTCAGCACGCTCGTCGAGTAGACCGAGCACGCCCAGTCGTAGAAGTACCAGCCGCGCTGTTCGCGCCGTCGTTCGGCGGCCTCGCCATGGGCGCCCGCCCGCAGGGTGTCCGTGCCCACCCGTGCCCTCGCTTCCCCGTGTCCCCGTGAACAGCCGCGCGAGGGGGATTCGTGGGGATCAGACCCAGGTGCCCCGCTCCTGGAGGACCTCGCGCAGCGTGTCGATGTGATCGGTCATGATGCCATCTACACCCAGATCCAGGAGCCGGTGCATCCGCTCCGGTTCGTTCACGGTCCACACGTGGACCTGCAGCCCGCGCGCGTGGGCGGCCCGGACGAACCGGTGGTCGACCACCGGGACGCCCGACTGCGACTCGGGCACCTGCGCGGCGACCGCCGAGCGGCGCAGGGCGGCCGGCAGGCCCCAGGAACGCAGCCGCAGCCCCAGGACGCCGCCGGTGCCGTACGAGGTCGCGAGCCGGGGGCCGCCCAGGCGCTGGGCGCGGGCGACGCGCGGCTCCGAGAACGAGCCGACGCAGACCCGGTCCCAGGCCCTGGTGCGCGCGATCAGGTTGAGCAGCGGATGGAGGGCCGCCTCCGCCTTCACATCGACGTTCCAGCGCACCTCGGGGAAGGTCTCCAGCAGTTCCTCGAAGAGGGGGACCGGCTCGACGCCCGCCACGCGCGCGTGCCGGACGTCCTTCCAGTAGAGGTCGGCGATGTGGCCCGTGCCGTCGGTGACCCGGTCGAGGGTCGCGTCGTGGAAGGCGACGAGCTTCCCGTCGGCCGTGGCGTGCACATCGGTCTCCATGTACCGGTAGCCGGCCTCGGCCGCGCGCCGGAACTGGGCCGCGGTGTTCTCCAGGCCGTCCGCCGCGCCGCCCCGGTGGGCGAAGGCGATCGGGCCGGGATGGTCCAGGTACGGGTGGCGCGCGGGAGTCGTCGTCATGGTCACCTCCGCAGTATCGCCCGCTCCGGTGGACCCGAGGCGACGACGGTACTGCCGTGCGCCGAGGGAACGGAGAACACCCGCAGGAAGAGCTGGGCCAAGGGGCCGATGCTGATCGCGTAGAGGACGGTGCCCGCGCCGATCGTGCCGCCGAGGGCGAAACCGGTCACCACGACGGCCGCCTCGATCGCCGTCCGCATCAGCCGGATCGAACGCCCGGTGCGCTGATGCAGACCCGTCATCAGCCCGTCGCGCGGGCCGGGGCCGAAGCGGGCCGCGATGTAGAGGCCGGTCGCCACGCCGTTCAGCAGGACGCCGGCGAGGAGCAGGGGCACACGCGCGATCAGGGAACGCGTGTCGGGCACCGCCGCGAGCGTGGCGTCCATCGCGAGGCCCACCACGAAGACATTGGACACCGTGCCGAGGCCCGGCCGCTGGCGCAGCGGGATCCACAGCAGCAGCACCACCGCCCCGACCACGATCGACACCACGCCGATCGTCAGCCCGGTGAGCTCGGCCAGCCCCTGGTGCAGTACGCCCCAGGGCTCCAGACCGAGGCCGGCCTCCACCAGGAGCGCCGAGCTCGCGCCGTACAGCGTGAGACCCGCGTACAGCTGGAGCAGCCGTCGTCCGAGGCGGCGGGGCGGGTTCGGGACGGTGGACAAGACGTTCCCCCTCAGCTGGTGGCAGTGGCCTGACGCATGTCACTCTGTGGCTTGGTGGCGCACGCCATCCATGGCCAATTCGGGGAAGGTGGACTGGAAATCATGGCGCAGTGGACCTCGGCGGTGGGTGCTGCACAGCTCGCCCGGCTGCTCAATTCCCAGCAGGAGCGCCCCTCCGGCCCTGGCACCCGCCGTCCGCCCGCCTATCGCGCGCTCGCCGACGGCGTCCGGCTGCTCGTGCTGGAGGGCCGGGTGCCGGTCGCCGCCCGGCTGCCCGCCGAGCGGGAGCTCGCGCTCTCGCTGTCCGTCAGCCGTACGACGGTCGCGGCGGCCTACGAGGCCCTGCGTACCGAGGGGTTCCTGGAGTCACGCAGGGGAGCGGGCAGCTGGACCGCGGTTCCGGCCGGTAACCCACTGCCCGCGCGCGGGCTGGAGCCGCTGCCGCCCGAGGCGCTCGGCTCCGTCATCGACCTCGGCACCGCGGCCCTGCCCGCCCCCGAGCCCTGGCTCACCCGGGCCGTGCGGGGAGCGCTGGAGGAGCTGCCCCCGTACGCGCACACGCACGGCGACTACCCGGCCGGGCTGCCCGCGCTGCGCGCGTTGCTCGCCGACCGCTACACCGCGCGCGGGATCCCCACCATGCCCGAACAGATCATGGTCACCACCGGGGCGATGGGCGCGATCGACGCCATCTGCCACCTGTTCGCGGGGCGCGGCGAGCGCATCGCCGTGGAGTCCCCCAGTTACGCCAACATCCTCCAGCTGATGCGCGAGGCGGGCGTCCGGCTGGTGCCGGTCGCGATGGCGGAGGACCTCGCCGGGTGGGATCTGGACCGCTGGCGGCAGGTGCTGCGCGAGGCGGCGCCCCGGCTCGCGTACGTGGTGGCCGACTTCCACAACCCGACCGGCGCGCTCGCCGACGAGGACCAGCGGCGCCGGCTCGTCGACGCGGCCCGCGCCGCCGGGACCGTGCTCGTCGTCGACGAGACCATGAGCGAGCTGCACCTGGACGCGGACGTGGAGATGCCCCGGCGGATGTGCGGCTTCGATCCGGCCGGCTCGACCGTCATCACGGTCGGCTCGGCGAGCAAGGCGTTCTGGGCGGGTATGCGGATCGGCTGGGTGCGCGCCGCGCCGGACGTCATCCGCAGCCTGGTCGCGGCCCGCGCGTACGCCGACCTCGGCACCCCCGTGCTGGAGCAGCTGGGCGTCAACTGGCTGATGAGCACCGGAGGGTGGGAGCAGGCCGTGGCCGTGCGCCGGGCGCAGGCGCGCGAGAACCGGGACGCGCTCGTCGCCGCCCTGCGCCGGGAGCTGCCCGACTGGGAGTTCTCGGTGCCCCGGGGAGGACTCACGCTGTGGGTGCGCACCGGGGGCCTGTCGGGCTCGCGGCTCGCCGAGGCGGGGGAACGGGTCGGGGTGCGCGTTCCCTCGGGGCCCCGCTTCGGGGTGGACGGCGCCTTCGAGGGATACGTCCGGCTGCCGTTCACCGTGGGCGGCGCGGTGGCCGACGAGGCGGCCGTACGGCTCGCTGCGGCGGCGCACCTGGTGCGGACGGGCGCTTCCGGGGGCGGTGCGGAGGCGCCGCGGACGTTCGTGGCGTGAGACCGGCCGGGGCATGCCGGTGACGGTGTCAGCGGCGGTGTCAGGAGTGGCGTCAGGTGGTGTCAGTGGCGGCTTCCCGCGGATCCGCCCGTCAGCCTTCGGCGACCGCGACCTCGGCGGTTTTCGCGCCGGGGTTCGTACCGGAGGTTGTATCGGAGTTTGTATCGGGCTCCCGGTCGGGCTTCGGCGGTACGACGCCCGCGTCCGCCGGGGCGGCCTCCGCGGCCGTCGCGTCGGCCGGAGCCGTGCGTTCCGGCAGCAGGGCCAGTACCGCCTGGCGGTCGTTGTCGCTGGTGGCGTCGTCGTACGGGTCCGGAGTGGCCGGGACCTGGAGACGGTGCACCGGGCCCGCACCGAGGCGGGCGTACCCGCGGCCGGGCGGGACGTCCCAGGCGGGCGTGGTCTGCGGCGGCGCGCCGAGCACCGCCTCGACCTGCTCCGGGGACGCGGGGCCGAGCACCACACGCGCGTGTGTGTGCTGGCGTACCGCGTCGGAGAGGGCGTCCAGGCCGTCGAACTGCTCGGCCACGACGATCGTGACGTGCGCCGGTCGGCCGTGCCGCAGCGGCACCTGGAGCAGGGACTGCGGGTCCCGGCCGCCGTCGGCGGCGGCCAGGTGACCGAGTGCGCCCGGCCGGTCCAGCAGGATCCACAGAGGGCGCCTGATGTCGTCGGGCGGCGGGTGGCCCGCCTGGCGTGCGCGGTTGGCGGCGATCAGCCGGCGCTCCGTCTCGTGCGCCGCCCACTCCAGGCTCGCCAGCGCGCCCGCCAGGCCGCACTCCACGGCCAGGACGCCTTGCCGGCCGGTGAGACACGCGTACTCCCCGGTCCCACCGCCCTCGACGATCAGGACGTCGCCGTGCCGCAGGGCCTGGAGCGCGATCGAGCGCAGCAGGGTCGTCGTACCGCTGCCCGGCCGGCCCGCCACCAGCAGATGCGGTTCCGTCGAGCGCGGGCCCGTGCGCCAGACGACCGCGGGAACGTCGCGCTGCCCGCCGTCGTCGCCGTCGCGGTCGAGGGGCAGCGTGCGCCGGACGGTGGTCGCGTCCGTGAAGCCGAGGACCGTCTCGCCCGAGGTCGTGACGAAGTGCTGGGCCGTGATGTCGGTGGGGAGCGGGGCGAGGACCGTGACCGTGAGCTGGTTGCCCTCCTCGTCCCAGTCGAAGCGGTACTCGCGGCCGCGGCCGGCCTTGGCGTGCAGCAGATGCTCGATCCGCGCGCGGGACTCGGGTTCGCCGTCCGTGAAGTACGCGGGATAACGGATCTCCAGGTGACGGACCCGGCCGGTGTCGTCGAACCCGTACGCGGGGAACGCCTTGTTCCACTCGCCGCCGTGGACGTACAGGGGCTCCGGGTCGGCGGCGGCCGTGAAGTACGGCACCAGGGCCTCGTACAGCGACTGGAGGCGCTGCGCCTGGGCCTCGTCCGGACCCGTGGGCGACGGCGCGGCACGTTCGCGGCCGTGCCAGGCCGCCGCCGCCATCAGCCCGGCGACGGCGAGCAGCGGTCCGTACGGCACCAGGGCGACGACCAGGACCACCGACGCCACCAGGAAGAGCAGTGAGCCGCGCTTGTCCTTCGGGGTGTCGGCCCACTTGCGCCGTCCGGCCGCCACGAGCCGGCGCAGTCCGCGGGTGATCGTGATCAGCGGGTGGAGGACGTCGGAGGCGCCGTCGGCCGCTGTCCGGGCCAGCTCCCGGCTCCGGGCGAGGTGCGCGCCGCCGCTGCGCAGAATGCGGGGGAGGGGACGCCGGACCACTGCGGTCTCCTACGGATGCGGGTGCGGATGCGGGTGCGGATGCGGGGACGGGTGTGTCCGGCGGACGCGGATCGCGCGCGGACGGGGACGGCTCAGAAGTTGATTCCGCCGAGAAGGCTCGCGAGGCTCTCGCCGCCCGCCTTGATGCTCGGCGCGATGGCCGTACTGGCGAGGTAGAAGCCGAACAGCGTGACCACGATGGCGTGCGAGGCCTTCAGCCCGTCCTTGCGGAAGAAGAGGAAGACGATGATGCCGAGCAGGACGACGCCTGAGATCGAAAGAATCATTTGTGCTCTCCTGGTCGAGGGGGACAGTCACCTTGAGTTCTTCCAGGGTCACAGGATGTATCCATACGACAAAAGGTGCAACTGGGTGAATATCGGACGGTTTCACCTTCCCGGCGCAGCCGTCCCAGGGCCGTCTGATCAGCGATGTTGCGCCCGACCGGGACAGCTGTGATCTTTGCCTCGGTCGGCTCCGGTCATGTGTGTCCGGAGCCCAGTACGCTGACGATTCACCCGTACGGCGGCAGCGACCCGCCACCGTGCGCACCCCACGTTGTCCGCCGAGCTCGCCCGAGCTCGGAACTGCTCGCTGCGAGAGGCGGTCCGGCCATGAGTGAAGCCCCCGACCCCGAGGTCGTGGAGCTCGCGACCAAGATCTTCGACCTGGCCCGCCGCGGTCGTACGGAGGAGCTCGTGGCGTACGTCGACGCGGGCGTTCCGGCCAACCTCACCAACGACCGGGGCGACACCCTCGTGATGCTCGCGGCCTACCACGGCCACGCCGAGGCGGTACGCGCCCTCCTGGAGCGCGGCGCCGAGGCCGACCGCGCCAACGACCGAGGCCAGACCCCGCTCGCCGGAGCGGTCTTCAAGGGTGAGCAGGAGGTCATCCAGGCCCTCCTCGACGGGGGCGCCGACCCGCTCGCGGGCACGCCGTCGGCCGTCGACACGGCCCGGATGTTCGGCAAGGCGGAGCTGCTGGAACTGTTCGGCGCACACTGATCCGACTGTCCTGAGCAGGTAGAACACGGAAAACGGGGGAGGCGGTACGGGGCCGCCGGAAATATCGGTCGCGGCGGGAAGAACCGCCGGGTCATCATGACGTCGTGATTCACGGACGCGATGGCCGGGCAGGTGTTGCCGCACCGCGCGGGCCGTGATGCGGCCCGCATGGGCCACCGACGAGAGGCAGAGGAAGATGGTCTACAGCAAGCAAGAGACGGCGGGCGCTCCGACGTGTTGTCACGCGGCCAGGTAAAGCACGATCCCCGGTTGCGTCGACGCTTGATGTGAGGCTGTTTCCCATGTTCGAACCGGTCATAGCGCCCAGCGGTACGCTGCTCGGCCTGCTGCAGCGGGGCCGTGGTGACGGCACGCTGCACGCGCTCACCGCCCCGCGGGCCGAGGCACTCGCGGCCCTGAACCACTGTGTGCTGAGCGACCCCCGCCACGACTGGCAGGTGGAGAACCGCTCGCTCTACTACGCCCGGCTCTACCTCGACCTGCACGGTGGGCTCGACGAGATCGAGCGGCACCTCTTCGCCCCCGAGGACGTGCTCGACACCTGCGAGTCGCGCACCGGTCTGGCCCTCGCGGTCCTCGGCCACCTCGCCTCGTACGGCAGGCGGGACGCCCTCGTACTGCTCCGCAGGTACGCCGCGTCCGGCACCAACTGGGCCTGGGCCCTCGACGAGCTCGCCCTCAGGGACGACGACGCGGGCCTGCGCGCCCTCGCCGCACCCGTGCTCGCGCGCTTCCCCGCCGATGCCGAGGGCGAGGCCGAGCTCGCCGCCGCCGTCCGCGACGCCTTCGAGCCCCGTCCGTGGCGGCTGTGGGCCGAGGACTCCCGTACGGCGATCGCGGCGCGCGTGCGCGCCGCCCAGGAGACCGGCTGCTTCGACCGCTGGCAGCGGCAGATGGACTCCTCCGGACCGCGCCCGGGATGGAGCGTGCGGGCCGTCTTCGACTGGGCCCAGCAGGGCCTCGACCGCGGCGCCGCGCTCCATGTCCCGGCCGCGCGCTGCCTCATGGCCGTAGCGGGCCCCGAGGACCGCGCCGAGATCCTCGACGCCGCCCGCGCCGGCGGTGACGGCGCCCGCTGCACCGCCCTGCGCTACCTCGCCGACGGCAACGATCCCGATGCCCTCGACCTGATCGAGGGCGCCGTGGCAGACGGTTCGGCGGCCGTCGTGGAGGCCGCCGTCGACGCCTTCGAGCGGATGCGCAGCGTCGCCGCCGTGGAGCGCGCGCGCCGCTGGGCGCACCGCCCCGACGCGCTCGGTGCCGCCGCCGGACGTGTCCTGGCCTGCCGCGGCGGCGCCCAGGACAGCGATCTGGTGCTCGCCGCGCTCCGCGAGGCCGTACGGGGCGAAGGGCCCGACGCGCCCACCCTGTGGACCCTCGTCGACGGCACCGGGCGCCTCGGCATCGCCTGCGCCGCACCCGTCCTGCGGCACATCTACCGCGAGACCGCCTCCTCCCATCTCCGTGGCCGCGCCGCCCGGGCGCTCGCCGCCACCGACCCCTCCTTCCCGGCCGGCTTCGCCGTCGAATGCCTCTGGGACTGCGAGGAGTCCACGCGCGAGGTCGCCGCACGGCACGCCGAGACGGGTGACGCGCGCGTGGTCGACCAGTTGCGCCGGCTCGCCGCCGATCCCGCCGAGGAGGCGGAGGTCCAGACGGCCGTACGCAGCCGGATCGGGCCCGACATGCCCGCCGTGTGAACACCGGGTGACCCGGGGGAAAGGGTCGCGGAGCGGAACGGTCACGGAGCGCAACGCTCATGGACCGTTTCCCGCCCGGAAAGATCGACGTTGACGCGTCCACGTCCAGCGCGAGGACAACACCCGTATGCGTGTCGTCATCGTGACCGAATCCTTTCCCCCCGATGTGAACGGCGTGGCCCACTGCGCCCTCCAGACCGTGCGGCACCTGACCGCGCGCGGTCACGCCCCCCTCGTCGTGGCCCCGGCACCCGCCCCGGGCACCCCGGCCGCCGCCGAGGTGCCGTGTCCCGCTGTCCCCCTTGTTCACGTTCCCTCCCTGCCGCTCCCCGGCTACCCCCAGGTCCGCGTCGCCCTCCCCAGCCGGCGGCTCGTCACGGCGCTCACCGAGCACCGCGCCGACCTCGTCCATCTGGCGAGCCCGTTCGTCCTGGGGGTGCGCGGCATGGCGGCCGCCGCCCGGCTCGGCATCCCCGCCGTCGCCGTCTACCAGACCGACCTCGCCGGATACGCCCGCACCTACATGGGCGCCGGGGAGGCCGCCGCCTGGCGGCGCATCCGCTCCGTCCACTCCGCCGCCGACCGCACCCTCGCACCCTCCGGTGCCGCCCTGCACGACCTGGAGGCGCACGGGGTGCCCAGGGTCCGGCTCTGGCCGCGCGGCGTGGACACCGTCCGCTTCCGCCCCGGCCGCCGGGACGCCGAGCTGCGCCGCGAACTGGCCCCGAACGGCGAGCTCCTCGTCGGTTACGTCGGCCGGCTCGCCCCCGAGAAACAGGTGGAGCTGCTCGCGGGCGTGTGCGGCATGGCCGGCGTACGGGTCGTAATCGTCGGCGACGGGCCCAGTGAACCGGGGCTGCGCGAGGCGCTGCCCGGCGCCGTCTTCCTCGGGCGCCGCACCGGGGACGAACTCGCCCGAATCTTCGCCTCCCTGGACGTCTTCGTGCACACCGGGCCCTACGAGACCTTCTGCCAGACCGTGCAGGAGGCCATGGCCAGCGGGGTTCCCGTCGTGGCGCCCGCCGCGGGCGGCCCGCTCGACCTGGTGGCCCACGGGCGGACCGGCCTGCTCGTCCCCCCGCGCGACGCGGCCGCCGTACGGGACGCCGTGTGGTCCCTGGCCGCCGACGCACAGCTGAGGGCCGCTTACGGCGCGGCGGCGCGGACCGCCGTCGAGGGACGCACCTGGGAGGCCGTGGGGGAGATGCTCCTCGGGCATTACGCGGAGGTGCTGGCGGCGCGGTCGGTGGTGGCGGCGTGAGCGGGCGTGCGGTGGGAGGAAGCGGTGGCGCCGGCTCGCATCCGTCCGGTGCGCCGGCCGGTGCACAGGTGCCGCGGTCGTACGGCGGTGGCGGGGGACTGCGGATCGTGCGGCTCGCCAACTTCGTGGCGCCCGCGTCCGGCGGGCTGCGCACCGCCCTGCGCGAACTGGGCACGGGGTACGCGGCGGCCGGGCACGACCCGGTGCTCGTCGTGCCCGGCGAGCGGTACACCGACCGGCAGACCGAGCAGGGAAGGGTCATCACCCTGCCCGGACCGCTGCTCCCCGGCACCGGCGGCTACCGCGTCCTCACGGACAGGCGGCGCGTCGCCGCGCTCCTGGAGTCGCTCGCGCCCGACCGCCTGGAGGTGTCCGACCGCACCACCCTGCGCTGGACCGGGGCGTGGTCCCGGCGGGCGAGGGTGCCCGCGGTGATGGTCTCCCACGAGACCGCCGACGGGGTGCTACGCACCTGGGGACTGCCGGAAGGGCTCGCCCGGCGGGCCGCCGACGCCCTCAACCTCCGTACGGCGCACACCTACGCGCGCGTGGTGTGCACCACCGAGTTCGCGGAGCGCGAGTTCGTGCGGATCGGTGCGCGCAACGTCGTCCGGGCGCCGCTCGGCGTCGACCTCGCCGGACGGCACCCCGCGCTGCGGGACCCGGAGGTGCGCGCCCGGCACGCGCGCGTGGAGGACGCGCTGCTGGTGATGTGCTCCCGTCTGTCCGTGGAGAAGCGGCCCGGGACGGCGCTGGACGCGCTGGAGGCGCTGCTGCGGCGCGGACGGCGTGCGGTGCTGGTCGTCGCCGGGGACGGGCCGCTGCGCGGACGCCTGGAACAGCGGGCGCGCGGGCTGCCCGTGACGTTCCTCGGGCACCTGGCCGACCGTACCGAGCTGGGCGCCCTGCAGGCCTCGGCCGACGTGTGCCTGGCGCCGGGGCCCGCGGAGACGTTCGGGCTCGCCGCGCTGGAGGCGATGGCCTGCGGCACACCCGTGGTGGCCAGCGCCTCGTCCGCGCTGCCGGAGGTCGTCGGAGCGGCCGGGGCCACCGCGGCGGACAGCGGGGAGGCGTTCGCCGACGCGGTGGAACTGCTGCTCGGGCGCCCTGAGCGCGAACGCCGGGAGGCCGCACGCGCGCGTGCTGAGCTCTTCGGGTGGCGCACCGCCGTGGAGGCCTTCCTGGCGGCGCACGACGCGCCCGTACGACGGCCGGTGGGGGAGCAGCCGGTGACGCAACCGGAGCCGGTGCGGAAGGGTGTCGAGGCGCCCGTCGAGAAAGCGGTCGAAGGGGCCGTCCGATGAGAGCGCCGCGGTTCGTGGCGCTCGGCGACTCGCTGACGGAGGGCGTGGGCGATCCCGTCGGGAACGGCTGGCGCGGCTGGGCCGCCCTCCTCGCCGAAGGACTGGGCCCCGGCGCGGAGTTCACCAACCTCGCCGTCAGCGGTGCCCAGACCCGTGACGTCCTGGAACGGCAGACCCCCGTCGGACTGGCGCTGCGCCCGGACGTCGTGTCCGTGGTCGTGGGCGTCAACGACACCCTGCGCCGCACGTTCGACATCCACGCCGTCGCCGCCCGCCTGGACGCGGTGTACGCGGCCTTCCGCGCGCGGGATGCCGTCCTGCTCACCGCCTGCCTGCCCGACCCCGGCGCGCTGCTCGGGCTGCCCGGCGCGCTGGCCAGGCCGCTCGCCCGGCGGCAGCAGGGGGTCAACACCGTCGTCCACGCCCTGTCGGAGCGGTACGGAGCGGTCCATCTGCACGCCTGCGACGGCGCCTGGGTGACGGACCCCGGGATGTGGAGCGCCGATCGGCTGCACCCCGGCGAGCGCGGCCACCGGCAGCTCGCGGTGCGCTTCCACGCGCTGCTCGCGGACGCGGGCATCGCCACCGGGGCGGCACCCGGTGCCGAGCCCCGGCTTCCCGAACCCTCCCGGTCGGCCGTCCTGCGGTGGCTGGCCACGCAGGGCACCGCCTGGGTCGCCCGGCGGTGCACCGATCTGCTGCCGCAGCTCCTCGCCCTCGCCGCGGCGGAGGTCCGCCACCAGGCCCGCGGCACGAGCGCCCGGCTGGACCTCGGTGCCTCGCGCGCGGTGGCGTCGGCGCTGGCCGCGCTGACGGCACCCGAACGGGCGGACGCGGCTTGAGCCCGGCGTGCCCGCGGACGGCTGCAGGGGGGCCGTACGGGCCGGTGAGGGCGGCCGTACGGCGGGTTGCGCCGTACGGCTGCCGCGAGAGCCGTACGGCCGCCCTCTCAGCCCCGCCGCCGTACCGCCACGAACCGCACCGGTGTCCCCGGTGCGGCCTGGGCCGCCGCGGACAGGTCGGCCGGATCCGCCACCGCGATCACCGGGTAGCCGCCGGTCGTCGGATGGTCGGCGAGGAAGACGACCGGGCGGCCGTCCGGCGGCACCTGGACCGCGCCCAGGACCATGCCTTCGCTGGGCAGTTCACCCGTGACCGCCCGTTCCAGGGCGGGTCCCTCTGTGCGCAGGCCGATGCGGTTGCTCGCGCTGGACACGGTGTACGGGTGGGTCGTGAAGGTCCGCAGGGCCGCCGCGGTGAACCAGTCGTCGCGGGGCCCGGGGGTCACCCGCAGCACCAGCTCGGTGGGCGGCGCCGGGTGCGGAACGACGTCCACGCGCGCGTGGACCATCGCCGGAGGTCCCAGCGGCAGTACGGTCCCGTCGGTCAGCGGGGCGGGTCCCAGCCCGGACAGCAGATCGGTCGAACGGCTGCCCAGTACGCGTTCGACGGCCACGCCACCGGAGACGGCGAGATAGCTGCGCACTCCCGAGCGGGCGGGCCCGAGGTCGAGCAGGGCCCCTCCGGGCACCCACAGCTGGGTCCCCCAGGCTGCCGGCCGCCCGTCCAGGGTGACCGGGCAGGGCGCGCCCCCGACGGCCATGGTGACCGCCGAACGCGGCCGTACGGCACAGCCGTCGAGCGTGGTCTCCAGCACCGCGGCGTCCGCGTGGTTGCCCACCAGCCGGTTGACCAGTGCGGCGGCGGGCGCGTCCAGCGCTCCGGAGCGGGGCACGCCGAGATGGGCGTGGCCGGGCCGCCCCCGGTCCTGCAGGGTCGTGAGGGCCCCGGCGCGCACGACGACGAGGGCACGGTCGGTCACGGCGCCCCCACCGGGACGAAGCGGACCCGGGTGCCCGGCGTCAGCAGGGCGGCCGGCTCGCGCGTGTGGTCCCACAGCACCGCGTCGGTCGTCCCGATCAGCTGCCAGCCGCCGGGGGAGGACCGCGGGTACACGCCCGTGTACGGGCCCGCCAGCGCCACCGAACCCGCCGGGACGGCCGTCCGCGGGGTCGCCCGGCGCGGGACCTCGCGGGGCAGCCCGGTCAAGTAGCCGAAACCGGGCGCGAAGCCACAGAAGGCCACCCGGAACTCGGCCGCCGCGTGGATGCGGGCCACCTCGTCCGGGGCCACCCCCCAGTGCGCGGCGACGTCCGCGAGGTCGGGGCCGTCGTACCGTACGCGCATCTCGACGACGTCCTCCGCGCGCGGGGGCGCGGGCGGCACCTCCCAGGAGACGAGCCGCTCGGCCAGGCGCGCGGGGGCGTCCAGGCCGTCGAGGAGGACGGTCCGGGCGGCGGGGACGATCTCGGCGGCCGTGAGCTCGCCCGAGGCGCGGCGGCGCAGCAGCTCGGCGTGGAGCGCCTGCGCCTCCTCGCCGGACGCCACCTCGATCAGGAGCGCGCGGTCCCCGGCCGGCAGGACCCTCATGCGAACGCCTCCACCCGGACGCCCGAGGACGTGAGCGCCGCGCGGACCCGGCGGGCCAGCTCCACGGCGCCCGGGGTGTCCCCGTGCAGGCACAGCGACCGGGCGTGCACCGGAACGCGCTTCCCGGAGCGGGAGACGACCGTGCCGGAGCGGGCGAGACCCACCGACCGCTCGACCACGGCGTCGCCGTCGGTGATCACGGCACCGTCCCGGCCGCGCGGCACCAGCGTGCCCTCGTCGGTGTAGGCGCGGTCCGCGAACGCCTCGGTGACCGTCGGCAGCCCCGCCTCCCCGGCAAGGGCCAGGAAGCGTGAACCGGGCAGTCCCAGGACCGGGAGTCCGGCATCCGCCAGACGGACGCCGTCGACCACCGCCCGGGCCTGCTCCTCGTCGTGCACGATGCGGTTGTAGAGCGCGCCGTGCGGCTTCACGTACGACACGCGCGTGCCCGCCGCGCGCGCGAACACCCCCAGGGCGCCGATCTGGTAGGCCACTTCGGCGGCCAGCTCGCCGGGCGGCACGTCCATCGCGCGGCGCCCGAACCCGGCCAGGTCCCGGTAGGACACCTGCGCGCCGATCCGTACGCCGCGCCCGGCCGCCAGCTCGCACACCCGCCGCATGGTGACCGGGTCGCCCGCGTGGAAGCCGCAGGCCACATTGGCGCTGGTCACCACGGACAGCAGCTGTTCGTCGTCGGTGAGCCGCCAGCGGCCGAAGCCCTCGCCGAGGTCGGCGTTCAGGTCGATCGAGGTCATGTGGTTCCGTTCTGTCGTGCGGGCCGTGCGCGGCAGGCCCGCGGGCCCGTGGACCCGCGAACCCGCTGTTTCCAGCCTGGCGCTCCCGGCCCACTGTGTCAGGCCCGGTGCGCCAGGTCCGGTGGTGCTCGGAGGGGGGCCGGTGCGTCAGGCCACCCGGTACTGCTCGTCCCGGGCGTCGGTGAGGAACATCTGTCCCGGGGCGTGGGTGACGGCGAACGGCGGGCGCGAGGCCATCACCACGGCCTGCGGCGTCACCCCGCAGGCCCAGAACACCGGGATGTCGTCCGGTCCGGCGTCCACCGGGTCGCCGAAGTCCGGGCGGGCCAGATCCGCGATGCCGAGGCCCGACGGCTCACCGCAGTGCACCGGGCTGCCGTGCACGGCCGGGAGGAGACTCGTCTCCCGGATCGCGGTCGCCACGTGCTCCGGTGGCACCGGCCGCATCGACACCACCATGGGGCCGCGCAGCCGCCCCGCGGGACGGCACGCGCGGCGCGTCACGTACATGGACACGTTGCGGCCCTGCTCGATGTGGCGCAGCGGCACGCCCGCCTCGGCGAGCGCCCACTCGAAGGTGAAACTGCACCCGATCAGGAAGGACACCAGGTCCTCGCGCCAGACGTCGACCACGTCCGTGGGCTCCGCGACCAGCTCACCGTGCTCCCACACCCGATAGCGCGGAAGATCGGTGCGCAGGTCCGCGCCCTCGGCGAGCGGGGTGGTCCAGGAACCGGCGTCGGTGACGTCCAGCACCGGGCACGGCTTGGGGTTGCGCTGGCAGAACAGCAGCATCTCGTACGCCCAGTCGGCCGGCACCGAGATCAGGTTCGCCTGGGTGCGCCCGGCGGCGATGCCGGTGGTGGGACCGGTGAGGCCGGCACGGAACCGGGCCCGTGCCTCGCCGGGGGTCCACGCGCGCGCGTGCTCCGCCTCGGGTACGCCGGGGGTCGTGGGAATGTTCCGGGTCGTCAGGTCCGTGAGGTGACCCTGAGTGGTGGAGGGGTTCACACGAGCTCCTTCCCTCGCGTCTCCGGAAGCCCGAGCAGCGCGAGTGCCGCCAGGCCGTAACCGATCGCGCCGAAGACCAGCGCACCGCCCACACCCCAGCTGCCGGCCAGGAAGCCGACCGTCGTGGGGAAGACGGCGCCCACGGCGCGTCCTGCGTTGTACGTGAAGCCCTGCCCCGTGCCGCGCACGGCCGCCGGGTACAGCTCGCTGAGGTACGAGCCGAAGCCGCTGAAGATGGCCGACATGCAGAACCCCAGGGGGAACATGAGCGCCAGGAGCAGCCCGTCGGCGCCGCTCGGGATGTTCGTGTACGCCCAGATGCACAGCGCCGACAGGACCGCGAACAGCCAGATGTTGCGCCGGCGGCCCAGCCGGTCGGTGAGGTACCCGCCGGTGATGTAGCCGATGAACGCCCCGGAGATCTGGAGCGCGAGATAACCGCCGGTGCCGACCACCGACAGATCGCGCTCCGTCTTCAGATACGTGGGTACCCAGGTGGCCAGCGTGTAGTAGCCGCCCTGGACACCGGTCGAGAGCAACGTCGCGAAGACCGTGGTGCGCAGCAGGCCCGGAACGCCGGCGGTGCCGGGCTTGAAGATCGCCGTGAAGGAGCCCTTCGCGCTGCTTCTTTCGCGCGTGGCGGCCGCCTCCGGCGCGTCCTCGACCCGGCGGCGCACCCACACGACGAGGAGCGCGGGCAGCGCGCCGGTCCAGAACATCACACGCCAGGCGAGGTCCTCGTCCAGGAACTCGAAGACCAGCGTGTAGACGACGACGGCCAGACCCCAGCCGACGGCCCAGGAGCTCTGGATCGCGCCGAGCGTACGACCCCGGTGCTTGGCGCTCGCGTACTCGGCGACCAGGATCGCGCCGACCGCCCACTCACCGCCGAAGCCGAGTCCCTGCACGGCCCGGAAGACCAGCAGCGTCTCGTAGTCGGGAGCGAAACCGCAGGCCACGGTGCCGATCGCGTACACGGCGATAGTGATCATCAGTGCCTTCACCCGCCCGACGCGGTCCGCGAGCACTCCGGCGCCCGCTCCGCCGATCGCCGAGACGACCAGGGTGACCGTGGTGATCAGTCCGGTCTGGCCGCTGTCCAGGCCGAAGGAGGCGGCCAGCGCGACCATGCTCAGCGGCAGCGTGAAGTAGTCGTACGAGTCGAGGGCGTAGCCGCCGAAGGCGCCCGCGAAGGCGCGGCGGCCGCGCGGGCCGAGGGCGCGCAGCCAGCCGAGAGCGCCGTCGGACGCGCTGCCGGACGCGTGGTCGTCGGTGCCCGCATCATCGGCGCGGTGCCGGGCGCGGGCTGTCGGGGCGTGAGGGGGAGGGTTCGTGCTCATGGGCACCTCGCAATGAGGACGGAGGGCGCGTGCGAACTGAGCCGTGCCGTGCGGGGAAGCCGGCGCCTGCCGGAGCTGAGCGGGTGTCCGACTCCTTCCAGCAAGGTAGAGGATCGTTGAACAATCCCTCAATACCCATGTTGTTTCGTTCTTGTCCCTACGCTTAGATTCCCGGCATGGCAGAACTGACGGGACTGGCCGACGACCGGGCACTGCTGGGCCGCACCAGCACGGCGGAGCGGGTCTCGGACATCCTCAGAAGCCGGATCGCCGAGGGCTTCTTCCCGCCCGGCACCCGGTTGTCCGAGGACAGCATCGGCGGGGCGCTCGGCGTCTCCCGCAACACGCTGCGCGAGGCGTTCCGCCTGCTCACCCATGAACGGCTGCTCGTGCACGAGCTCAACCGCGGCGTTTTCGTACGGGTGCTGACCGTGGAGGACGTCGAGGACATCTACCGCACCCGCAGCCTCGTCGAGTGCGCGGTGGTCCGCGGCCTCGGCGAGCCCCCGTACGCGGTGGAGGCTCTCGCGAAGGCCGTTGCGGACGGGCAGCGGTCGGCCCGCGAGAGCGACTGGAAGGGTGTGTCCACGGCCAACATCCACTTCCACCGGGAGCTGGTCGCCCTCGCCGGCAGCGAGCGCACCGACGAGCTGATGCGCAGCGTCTTCGCCGAACTGCGGCTCGCCTTCCACGTGGTGGACGACCCGCGCCGCCTCCACGAGCCGTACCTCGCCCGCAACCGGCAGATCCTCCAGACCCTCCAGTCGGGCGACCGCGACGGCGCGGAGCGGCTCCTCGCCGGCTACCTCGACGACTCGCTGAGGGGGCTGGTCGAGGTGTACGGGCGACGGGTGGCCGACGCCGGGCAGGGCATCGGCTTCGGGATCGGCTGACGACCGGGCGCGCCGCCGGGCGGAGTCCGGGGCTCCAGGCAGGCGGCTTCGCGTGGGCGTGGGGCTGGCTGTGCCTGAGGGTTTCGCGTGGGCGTGGGGCCGTGCCTGAGGGTTTCGGGAGGGTGTGGGGCCGTGCCTGAGGGTTTCGGGAGGGTGTGGGGCCGTGCCTGAGGGTTTCGGGAGGGTGTGGGGCCGTGCCTGAGGGTTTCGGGAGGGTGTGGGGCCGTGCCTGAGGGTTTCGCGTGGGTGTGGGGCCGTGCCTGGGGGTGTCGGGAGAGGTGCGCGGCCGCGCACCTCTCCCTCGCGGCTTCGCGGTTCGCGGCGTGGGCGCGGCCGGTGTCGGAACGGTGGGCCCGCACCCGGCCCGGAATCCGCGGTCCTCCCCGCTGCGATCCCCGCCCCCGCCTCCCGCTCCCGCGCGGAGCGCCCCCGCCGTTTGGGTCGTTGTCAGAGCGAGGACCTAATCTGTGCACCGTGACTTCGCCTGCATCGACGGACAGCGTTCCGCCCCAGCTCAGCGCGGGGCCGCGGCCCGCGCCGGGCCCGGCCGCCGACGAGGGGCTGGCGCGGCGGCTGCGCGCGCTCGCCTGCACCGCGCCGCTGCACGACCTCGACGCGCGCAAGGCCAACCTCGCGGGTGAGTACTCGGTGTACGGCATGGCGGAGATCGCCCTCGCGGCCATCGATCTCGTCACGCTCAACATGGACTTCGACACGGGCGCCGACCACGAGCAGATCGTCGCCCGGCTCGTCCCGCGCATCGCCGCGCAGGCCCCCCAGCGCCCCGCCGCCGAGCACGAGCGCGTCGCCCGCTGGGTACTGGAGAACCTGATCAACGTCGGCAGCGTGGACCGCGGCTTCCGGGCCGTGTACGGCACGTTCGCCCCCGACGGCACCTATGTCCGGCGCGACTACGACTTCAAGCTGATCGAGGAGGTCCCCGGGTACGGGGGCGGCGTCTACCTGCGCACCACCGACGAGGCCGTCAACGTCCTGGTGGGCGCCCTCGACACCGATGTCACCAGCGCCCAGATCGCCGCCGAGGTCAAGCTGGAGGTGCTGATCAGCCGCGGCCGGCTCGCCGACGCCCAGCTCGCCGCCGAACAGGCCCGCTACCGCACCGTGCAGTACTCGGAGACGCTCAGGAAGGCCCTGGACGCCACCCGCCGCAACGTCCGCGCGGTGGACTGGCTGCACGCGGTGCCGGACATGATCGCCGAGGCCCTCGACCACGTGGCCGACCGCTACCGCCACGAGAACGCGATCCTCACCAACATCCGCAAGGCCCGCGACGAGTCCGAGGAACCCGAGCACAAGCGGCGCGCCGCCGAGCTGGTCGACATCGTCAAGGACTGCATCCGCCGGCACACCCAGCTCCAGTCCCGCCTGCTGGAGGCCGGCCCCCTCTTCCGTGCCGAGCAGGACCGCCAGGCCTTCGCCACGCCTGCCGCGGAATCGGGGATAGACCTGTACGGGCATCTGGTCGCGCCCGTGCTCCCGATGCCCCTGGAGCAGGCGGTCCGTGTGACGGACGCGTTCTTCGCGCGCGGGACGGGATTCCGTACACGGGCCTCCGTGCGTGTCGGGGACCTCGTCGACCTGCTGCTGACGCCGCCCGTGGAGCGCGAGCACCTCGGCGCCGAGATGCCCGAGCCGGATCTGATCGCCACCCCGGACGACAGCCGGTTCAGCGAGGAGCAGCTGGCCGCCGCCACGGAGCTGCTCGACCTGCCCGCGGACGCGCCCCGCCGGCTGTCCGGCCTGCTCGCCGAGGCCCGCCGCCAGGACCCCGAACTGCCGTATCTGGTCGCCCTGCTGGCCGTGCACGCGGCCAGCCCGCCGGTCGGCACCGCCTACCGTCAGGGCGAGGAGAAGCTGCTGTTCGCGGTGGACGACGGGACCGAGCTGGACGACGCGGAGTTCGGGGGCGCGGATCTGATCGTGGGGACGGCGCTCCTGGACGCGGTGGGAATGGCGGCGGACAGATCATGACCGCTTCGCCGCCGAGCTGCGCAACGGCAGCTCACGCGCCACTGAGCGCAACGCAACGACCCGTACCACCGAACGAGGAGCCCCAGCCGTGACCGAGCACGTCGAGTGGAGTGAGCCGGAGGCCGTCGCCGCTCCGGCGTCCGCCGCCGTCACCCCCGCCGACGCCGCCGACGCGGCGCGGCTCGTCGCCTTCGGCCTCCAGCCCAAGCTGCAGCCCGCCCGCGACCAGGAGTACGGGGAGCTGCTGCGGCGCTACCGGGAGGACCCGCCGTTCGCGCGGCTCGCCGACGCCGTGGCCACCGGGCTGGGGCTGGTGGTCCTGGAGGTGTCCCCGCGCGCGGGGATGGCCGTGACGGCCGCCGAGGACTCCGTGTTCGCCGTACGCATGAGCGACTACGCGCGTCGTACGTCGTCCGACGCGGGCGACCGGTTCCTGCACGGACTGGCCCATCTCGCCGTCGCCGCCCTGGCGTTCCCCCGCCCCGAGGACCTCGCGGACGACGGGTACATCGGGCGCGTGTCCGTCAACGGCGTCGACTCCTTCGTACGGCAGGCCTGCCGTCGGCTGGAGGAGCGGGCCGAGGAACAGGGCGAGAACACCGACCCGGCGACCGACGCCCCCGGACTGGAGGCGGCCTGGCGCATCTGGGCCAGACGCAGCGCCACCGGGGCCACCAAGGACGCGCGCAGACTGGCCGGTTCGACCACCGGCATCGTCGGCAAGGCCGTCGCGTTCCTCACCGACTCCGGGTTCCTGCAGCGCACCGGCGACGACAACGGCGGCACCTACCGCACGACCGCCCGCTACCAGCTCCAGGTGCGCGACATGGCGGGCAGCGCCGCCCTGGCCGAACTGCTGGAGCTGGGCGTCGTCCCGGTGACCGACGGCACCGCCACGCTGCTGCCCGCCGAGGACACCGACGACCTGGAGCTGGTGGCCGACGCCGGGCTGCCGTTCCACTCCTGACCAGGCTCCCGGCCTGATCCGCCTCCGAACCACCCTCACGACCGCGAAAGTCCGCCGCCATGTACGAGCTGTCCCGGGTCCGCCTCTACTCCATCGGGCCGGCCGGTGCGCGCTACGCCGACACCGTGCTGGACCTGCGGGGTGTGGGCGAGCCCGTGCCCGACCCCGCGCCGCAGCAGGCGGAGTTCTTCGAGGAGGAGCCCGTCGGCCCGCCGCGCCGCCCGGCCCCCGCGGGCGTGCTCTTCCTGGAGAACGGCGGCGGCAAGTCCGTCCTGCTGAAGCTGATCTTCTCGGTGATGCTGCCCGGCCACCGCAACACCCTCGGCGGCGCCAGCTCCGGCGTGCTGCGCAAGTTCCTGCTCGCGGACGACTGCGGGCACGTGGCCCTGGAGTGGCAGCACACGCTGACCGGCGAGTGCGTCGTGGTCGGCAAGGTCAGCGAGTGGCGCGGGCGGCAGGTCTCCAACGACCCGCGGAAGTTCGCCGAGGCCTGGTACTCCTTCCGGCCCGGCCCCGGACTCAGCCTGGACAACCTCCCGGTCGCCGAGTCCACCGCCGTACGGCCGCCCGTCGAGGGCGTCTCCGGGGCGCGTGGACGGCGCCGCACGATGAAGGGCTTCCGGGACGCGCTCATGGAGGCGGGCAAGACCTACCCGCACCTGGAGGTGCACTGGGAGGAGATCCACGACCGCTGGAACGAGCACCTCACCGACCTCGGCCTCGACCCCGAACTCTTCCGCTACCAGCGGGAGATGAACGCCGACGAGGGCGAGGCCGCCGGCCTGTTCGCGGTCAAGAAGGACTCCGACTTCACCGATCTGCTGCTGCGCGCCGTCACCGACACCCGTGACACCGACGGACTCGCCGACCTGGTCGGCGGCTTCGGCAACAAGCTGGGACGGCGCGCCGAGCTGATCGCCGAGCGGGACTTCACGGCCGGTTCCGTGGACCTGCTCGGCCGGATCGTCGACGCCGCCGAGGCACGGCAGCGGGCCCGGGACATCCACGCCGCCGCCGAGCGCCGCACCCGCACGCTGGCCCGCAGGCTGTCCGCCCGGGCCGGACAGGAGCGGGAGCGGGGCGCCGACCTCGCGCAGCGCGTCACCGCCGCCGCGCACGCCGTCACGGAGGCCGAGAGCGTCCGCGAGCGCAGCGCGCTCATCGCGGCCGAACTCGCCTACCGGCACGCCTCCCTGGCGCTCGCCGCCGCCGAGAAGTCCGCCGCCGCGCAGAAGCGCGAGCTCGCCGACGCACGCACCCTGCACTCCGCCTGGCAGGCCGCCGAGGCCGTACTGCGCCACCGCGCCGCCGCCGACCGCGTCGCGCGCGTGGCCGCCGCGATCCAGGAGGCCGAGCGGGACGCCGCCCCCGCGCTCGCCGCCCGCGCCAAGGCCGCCGTCGACCTCGTACGCGCCCTGCAGAGCGCCGCCGAGAGCGCCGAGTCCCTCGCCAACGAGGGGGACGAGCGGTCCGCCGCGCTCCAGGAGGCCGGCGAGACCGCGTACCGGGACTCCACGACCGCCGCCACCGAGGCCCAGCGTGCCCGCAGCGAGGCCGGGCACCTGCGGCAGCGGCTCGCCGAGGCCGAGCAGGAGACCGCCGAGGCCGTACGGGCGGGCTGGCTCGACGACAGCGCGCCGGACGCCGACCCGGCGCGGGCCGCGCTCGCCGCCAGTGACGCGGAGAAGACGGCCGTCGCCGCCTGGGACACCGCGCGCGAGGCGTCCCGCCGCGCCTCCGAGCACGCCCGGGAAGCCGCCTCCGCCGAGTCGCGCGCCGAGCTGACCGCGGCCCGCGCGGCGGACGCGGCCACGGCGGCCGAGCGCGCGTACGAGGCGGAGCGCCGTACGGCCGAGGCGCTGGCCGCGGAGGAGCGGCTCGCGGAGCTGCTGAGCCTGCCGGGCGCCTCAGGCGGGGTGCCGGCGCCGCGGCGCGGCGACGCCGACGGTGAGCGCGAGGGCGGCACCGACGGCGCGAGCGGGGCGCAGGACGGCGCGGCCGGGACGTCCGCTCGCGGCGCGGCCGTCCGCGACCTCGCCGACGGCCCCCTCACCCCCGAGGAACTGGACCGCTGCGCCGACGAACTGCGCGAGCTGCTGGACGAGAACGTCGCCGCCGCCGAACGGCACCTCTTCGAGCTGCGCACCGCAGCCGCCGACGACGCCCGGATCCTCGGCGCCCTCGGCGACGGCGGACTGCTCCCGCCGGGTCCGGACGTGCTCGCCACCGTGGAGTTCCTCGGCGAGCACGGCATCCCGGCCCTCCCCGGCTGGCGCTACCTCGCCCAGGCGGTCGACCCGGCCGACCACGCGCGCGTGCTCGCCGCCCGGCCCGAGCTGGTCGACGGCGTGATCATCACCGACCCGGACAGCCACGTCCGGGCCCGTGAGGCGCTCTCCGGCGCCGCGCTGCTGCCCCGCTCCACGGTGGCCGTGGGCACCGCCGCCGCGCTGCTCGCGCCCACCCCCGCCCTGGACGGGAGCGACACCGGCGTCTTCCTCGTCCCGCCGAACCCGGCCATGCACGACGAGCACGCCGCCGACGAGGAGCGGCAGGCGCTGCGCGCGCGGGCGACCGAGCGCGACGAGGAGATCCGTACGCTCGCCGCGCGCCTCGGCAAGGACCGGGAGCTCGCGGCACGGCTCACCTCCTGGCGCACCGGCTGCCCGGCGGGACGCCTCACCGAACTCGCCGCCGCCGCCCACGAGGCACGTGCGTTCGCCGAGGAGACCGAGGCCGAACTCGCGGAGGCGCGCACCGTGCGCGCCGAGGCCGAGGAGGCCGCCGCCGAGGCCGCCCAAGTGCGCGACGAACGCCAGGAGGCCGCACAGCGGGCCCGGCGTGCCGCCGACGCCCTCGCCGGACTCGCCTCCCGGCTGCGGGAACGCGCCACCTGGCAGGTCAGGCTGCGCGAGCTCGCGGACGAGGCCGCCGAGTCGGAGGCCCGCGCCCAGACCTGCCTGGAACGGGCCCGCGCCGCCGACGAGGACCGCCGCGCCGCCCAGCGCGCCGCCGACGACGCCCGCCGCACGGCCCGCGCCCTGCGCGGCGAGCGCTCCGAGATCGCGGGCGCCCCCGACGACGTACCGGAGAACGACTCCCCGGCGCAGCCGCCGCAGGCGTCCCTGCCCGCCCTTCGCGAGGCCTACCGGGCCGCCTCCCAGGTGTACGAGAAGGTCGGCGTCGGCGCCGACCTGCGCGCCGAACAGGCCCGCGCCGAGAGCGACGAGTCCGCTGCCCGCGCCGAGCTCGACCGGCTCAGCAACAAGGTCCGCAACCGCGCCGAGCAGCTCCTCCAGTCACCCGACGGCTCCGACGGGCCCTCCCGGCAGGCCGCCGCCGCGCGCGCGGAGGAGCTCGTGCAGCTCCTGGAGACCCGTATGTCCACCGCGAGCGAGCAGCTCGGGAGGCTGCGCGGCGAGGCCGAGCGGCTCGCCCCCGAGGACGGCGAGGAGGCGCACACCGAGCTGCCCGCGGACCTGTTCCCGGTCGGCGCCGAGCACGCCCAGGCCCTCCTGCGCAACGCCACCGCCGAACTCGCCTCCCGCACCGAGGCGCTGAACCAGGCCCGCGAGACCCACGCGAACCTGCTGGAGGCCCACCGTGCCGCCGAGGACGCGGCCGGCGGCTTCGACGAGACGGCCGCCCTGCTCCGCGACCTGCTGCGCGAGCACGCCCCGGCCGAGGAGCAGGAAGCGCCCGAGCCGTACCCCGGCAGCCTGGAGGAGGCCCGCAAGGCCGCCGCCGACACCCGCCGCTCGCTGCGCGGCTGCGCCGCCGACCTGTCCGCCGCCGAGGCCGCCGTACGCGAGGCGAGCGACATCCTCGTCCGGCACGCCAACTCCACCCGCTACGAGCAGGTCCGCACCCCGGCCCGGCAGCAGATCCGCGAGCTGCCCGCGTCCGCGCTGCCCGAGCACGCGCAGAAGTGGGCGGACGCCTTCGCGCCCCGGCTGCGGGTCCTCACCGACGAGCTGGAGCAGCTGGAGCGCAACCGGGACTCGATCGTGGATCGGCTGCGCGGGCTCGTGGAGTCGGCCCTCGCCACGCTGCGGTCCGCCCAGCGGCTGTCGCGGCTGCCGGAGGGGCTGGGGGAGTGGTCCGGGCAGGAGTTCCTGCGCATCCGCTTCGAGGAACCCGACCAGGCCACCTTGGTCGAACGGCTCGGCGAGGTCATCGACGAGGCCACCCGCGCGGCCGTGAGGAAGAACTCCGATCTGCGGCGCGACGGCATGTCCCTGCTGCTGCGCGGGGTCGCCGCGGCCCTCCAGCCCAAGGGCGTCGCCGTGGAGATCCTCAAGCCCGACGCCGTGCTGCGCGCCGAGCGGGTGCCCGTCGGGCAGATGGGCGACGTGTTCTCCGGCGGACAGCTGCTGACCGCGGCGATCGCGCTGTACTGCACGATGGCGGCGCTGCGCTCCAACGACCGGGGTCGCGACAAGCACCGGCACGCGGGCACGCTGTTCCTCGACAACCCCATCGGGCGCGCCAACGCCACGTATCTGCTGGAGCTCCAGCGGGCCGTGTCGGACGCCCTCGGGGTGCAGCTGCTCTACACCACCGGTCTGTTCGACACGACCGCACTCGCCGAGTTCCCGCTGGTCATCCGGCTGCGCAACGACGCCGACCTGCGGGCCGGTCTGAAGTACATCAGCGTGGAGGAGCACCTCCGCCCGGGCCTGCCGCAGCCGCCCCAGGCGGGGGAGGCGGTGCACAGCGAGATCACGGCGACTCGGATGTACAAGCGGCCGGCACCGGCTGCCTCCTGACCCCGAGGGGCGGCCGGCACCGGCCCGGTCGCCCCCTGAGGGGCCGGGGCACTCCTCAAGCGGGCGTGGCGGCGAAGCGGCGGGGGTCGAACAGACCGACCGGGTGAGCGGTGGTGCCGGTCAGGGTGAGATCGGCGACGATCTCACCGACCACGGGCACGAACTTGAAGCCGTGCCCGGAGAACCCGCACGCCACGGTCACCGACTCCGGATGCGCGGGGTGGCGGGAGATGACGAAGTGCTCGTCGGGGGTGCTGGTGTACATGCAGGTGGCGGCCTTGAGGAAGGTGCCGGGCAGATCCGGGATGCAGCGCGACATGCGCTCCGCCATTTCCGCCACCTCGTGGTCGTGGACCGTCCGGTCGATGGTTTCCGGGGTGGTGATCCCTCCCTTGCGGAAGAAGGCGACCTTGGCGCCCTGGTCCGGGCCGTCGATGGCGGGGAAGCCGTAGACCTGGACGCCCTCGGTGTCCTCCCAGATGTAGATCGGGTGGTTCTCGGGGAGGAAGGAGCCCACCCCGTTCACCGGCTGGAACCAGTGCATGACCTGCCGTTCGACCGTGAACGGCACACCGAGGTCGGTGAGCAGCCGCGGCGCCCACGCCCCCGGGCAGACGACCAGCTGGCCGGCGGTATAGGTGTTCTCGGCGGTACGGACACGCACCCCGTCGCGGTACGGCTCCCAGCGCAGCATCGGCTCGTTGAAGCGCAGGTCGGCGCCCTGCCGGTCCGCCAGTTCGAGATGGGCGGCGACCATGCTCTCCGGGCGGACCAGACCGGCCTTCTCCTCGAAGAGGGCGACCTCGTCGTCGCGGGGGTTCAGGGTCGGGAAGCGGCGGCGGAGCTCCCCCGCGTCCAGCAGTTCGTGGGCGAGGCCCCACTGCTCGGCGGAACGCAGCGATCCGGCTACGGCACGGGAGTCCGGCCGCCCGACCATCACGCCGCCGCACAGGGTGGCGATCTCCCGGCCGGTGGCGCGCTCCACCTCCTCGTACAGCTCGTAGGCGCGCAGCAGCAGCGGGACGTACGCCGGGTCCTCGAAGTAGGACTGCCGGGTGATCCGCGAGCCGCCGTGACTGGAGCCCTGCTGGTGGACGGGACCGAACTTCTCCAGGCCGAGCACGCGCGCACCACGTGCCGACAGATGGTGGGCGGCGGCACTGCCCATGCCGCCGAGACCGACCACGATCACGTCATAGGTGGGAGACATGAGGGCTGCTCCTTGCGCTGTCGCTGCTCGTCCGGGTCTGTCGGACAGCCTCTCAGCAGGCGTCTCACCGGCGGACACGGGTCATACCCGGCTCATCCCCGGCTCATCCCCGGCTCACCCCCGGGCCGGACAGCACTCGGCTGAAGCGGAGCCGACCGGAGCGAAGCGAAGCCGATCACGGGTGCGACAACTGCCCGGCCCTGCCCCGCTGTCGGCGTATTCGTTGCCGGGAGCGCTCTGCGGCCCGTGCCTTCCGCCGGGCCTGGCGGCGCTCCCGGCGCAACGCGCGAGCCGTGCTGCTCGGCGCGGACACCACGCCGTTCCGCTGGTTCCAGACCTGCCGGGTGACCCATACGTCCAGCACGCTCCACGTCGCCACCACCGTGCTGGCCACGCTGCTGAGAACCATGGGGAAGGCGAGCCAGGAACCGGCCAACGTGCACAGGAAGGCTGTCATCGCCTGGATCAGGGTCACAGAAATGATCAGTACCGCACGCACGGCCGCGGTCCGTACGGGATCCGGCATGCGCCGTCTCTTCGCGGGCTCCTCCACCCACAACGGCCGGTAGTACGGCTGCCGGCCCGCCACACCCGACTCGTACCGCCCGTCTGCCGCGAGGTGGTCCACCATGCCGCCGGGCGCCCCGTTCCGCTCCGCCGTGTCCATCAACCGTCACTCCCCACTGCCGGCAGCCGACTCGCTCCGGGACCACCAGCTCCCGGCACCCCTCCGGCTGCCCGGCTTGCGCAGTATTACGCCGCCTGAGCGCGGCATGCGGCGCCTGCAGCCGATTCCGCCCCCGATCTCTGTACAGAAGGACGTTGGACGTCCGCCGAAGATTCCCGACACGCGGAGAATTCCGGCCAGTCGTCGGACTTCGCAGCCGGGACGCGGTCGCCGTCATGCCGGAGGGCAGGAGGCGATCTCCCCCAATGAACGGACAACTCCCCATGTCCGGTTCCCTGGTCGAGAGGCGTGCACTCGGACAGCTCTTCGAGTTACCTGTGTGACGGTAGTAGGCTCACGCCGTTTGTTGACGCACATGTGTCCCCCGTTGCGTGGGGGCCGAGCTGGGGGAGGCCATGCCCTTTCGCGGGAAGTCCATCCGCAGGAAGATCGTGGCGCTGCTGCTCGTGCCTCTGCTCTCCCTGACCGCGATCTGGGGCTTCACCACGTTTCTCACGGTTCGTGACGTCGACCGGCTCTTCGAAGTGTCGGACGTGGTCGAGAAGATCGGGTATCCGGCGGAGGACACCGTCCAGGTGCTCCAGGAGGAGCGCCGCCAGACCCTCGTCCACCTCGCCGACCCCCGCGCCTCCGATGCGCTCACCGCGCTGAGGCGCAGCCGGGCCGCCACCGACAGGGCCGTGACCGAGATACGCGAGAGCGGTGCGGACGGCGGGCTGCGGGACAAGATGGGCGAGGGCACCTCCGCGCGCCTCACCGCCGTCCTGGACGCCCTCGACGGCCTGCCGTCCCTGCGCAGCAGCGTCCAGGAGGGCACGGTCGACGTCTCCCAGGCCTACGACCTCTACAACTCCCTCGTGGACCCCGCTTACTTGCTGCTGGTCAACCTCCAGACGCTGGACAACGTGGAGCTGGACAAGCAGGGCCGCGCCCTCGTCAACGTCGCCCGCGCGCGGGAGTTGCTCGCCCGGGAGGACGCCCTCCTCAGCTCCGCCCTGGTCTCCGGCCGGCTCACCCGTGACGAGGTCCGCAAGGTCACCGACCTGGTGGCCCAGCGCCGCCTGACGTACGAGGTGAACCTGCCGCTGCTGCCCGCGGCGGAGCGCGAACGCTTCGAGCGCTACTGGACGAACGCGGGTACCACCCCCCTGCGCATCGCCGAACGGGCCGTCATCGACTCCGGTCCCGGCACACCCACCGGCGTCACCGCGAAGAGCTGGGACGCCGCGGCCGGACAGGTGCTCGACGAACTCGCCGACCTGGGCGTCCAGTCGGGCGACCGGTTCCAGGAGCGCGTGCGTCCCCTCGTCGTCGCCGTCATCGTCAAGGCCGCCGTCCCGGGCCTCCTCGGCCTCGCCGCCGTCCTGATCTCGCTCTTCCTGTCCGTGCGCGTCGGACGCGCCCACATACGCGATCTGCGCCGGCTGCGTCAGGAGGCCCACGAGGCGGCCGAGGTCCGGCTGCCCAGCGTGATGCGCCGGCTGTCGGCGGGCGAGAAGGTCGACGTGGAGACCGAGGCCCCGCTCCTGGAGTACGAGAAGACCGAGATCGGCGCGGTCGGCCAGGCCGTCAACACCCTCCAGCACGCCGCCGTCGAAGCCGCCGTCAAGCAGTCCGAACTGCGCGACGGCATCTCCGAGGTCTTCGTCAACCTGGCCCGCCGCAGCCAGGTGCTGCTCCACAAGCAGCTCACCCTGCTCGACACGATGGAGCGTCGCACCGAGGACACCGAGGAGCTCGCCGATCTCTTCCGCCTCGACCACCTGACCACGCGCATGCGCCGCCACGCCGAGGGCCTCGTCATCCTCTCCGGCGCCGCGCCCTCCCGGCAGTGGCGCAAGCCCGTCCAGCTCATGGACGTCGTACGGGCCGCCGTCGCCGAGGTCGAGGACTACGAGCGCATCGAGGTGCGCCGGCTGCCCCGCGTCGCCGTCACCGGCCCGGCGGTCGCCGACCTCACCCACCTCGTGGCCGAACTCCTGGAGAACGCCACGGTGTTCTCCCCGCCGCACACGGCGGTCCAGGTGCTGGGCGAGCGCGTCGCCAACGGCTTCGCCCTGGAGATCAACGACCGCGGCCTCGGTATGTCGGCCGAGGCGCTCCTCGACGCCAACCTGCGGCTCGCCGAGACTCCCGAGTTCGAACTGTCCGACACCGACCGGCTCGGTCTGTTCGTGGTCAGCCGGCTCGCCCAGCGGCAGAACGTCCGCGTCTCCCTGCAGCCCTCGCCGTACGGCGGCACCACGGCCGTGGTCTTCATCCCGGACGCGCTGCTCAGCGACGACGTGCCCGACACCAACGGCATCGGGTTCCGTCTCGACCGTGCCCACCCCACCAGGGAGGCCGAGATCGAGGCGGAGCGCCGGGCGGCCCTCGCCGAGGTACCGGTGCGGTTCCCCGGCCTGCCGGCCCCGCCGCTGGACGGCCCGGTCGAGCTGGAGGCGCCCGACGACCGTGACACCCTCGCAGACACCGGTGGGCCGGTGCCGCTGCCCCGGCGCCGGAAGCCCAAGCTCGTCAGCTCGCACGGCCGCCCGGTGACGGGAGGGGCGCCGCAGGAGGACGAGGAACTGCCGCAGCACAGCGGGCCGGCGATGTCCGGAACCGAGGAGCCGGATCAGCCGCCGGCGCGCCCCGGCCGCTCCGCCCCCTCCCGCGTCCGGTCCGCCGGACACCCCGAGTCCGCCGCCCGCGACGGGGAGGGACCGTCCGTACTGACCAGGCGCCGTCGTACGGACCCACTCGGCAGCGAGGGCTCCGGGAAGGACATCCCGCGCGCGGACTCCGGAAAGGACATCCCGCGCGCGGGCACCGGGAAAGACACCCCGCGCGCGGGCGCTCGGGGCGGCGAGGCAGAATCGGAGGACGGCGCGCTGCCCCGCCGCGTCCGGCAGGCCAGTCTGGCCCCGCAGTTGAGGGGCGGCCCCGCACGGCACCCGGAGCCCGGCGGGGCCCGCAGGGAAGAGGCGGCCCTCGCGGACCGCGACGCCGAAGAGGTACGCAGCCGGATGGCCTCGCTCCAGCGGGGCTGGCAACGCGGCCGCCAGGAGAACGCCGTGGGCGATCAGGCCCAGGACGGCGCAGCACAAGGAACGAACAAGGGGGACGGTCGATGACCGCACCGAAGGTCCCAGGGTCCACCGCCGCCGGCACGGGGTCCAAGGAGCTGAACTGGCTCCTCGACGATCTCGTGGACCGCGTCGCCAGCATCCGCAAGGCGCTCGTGCTGTCCAGCGACGGACTGCCCACGGGCGTCTCCAAGGATCTGACCCGTGAGGACAGTGAGCACCTGGCCGCCGTCTCCTCCGGCTTCCACAGCCTCGCCAAGGGCGTCGGCCGGCACTTCGACGCGGGCAGCGTCCGGCAGACGGTCGTCGAACTCGACGGCGCCTTCCTGTTCGTCACCGCCGCCGGCGACGGCAGTTGCCTGGCCGTTCTGTCGGACGCCGACTCCGACGTCGGGCAGGTCGCCTACGAGATGACACTCCTGGTCAAGCGCGTCGGGGTGCATCTGGGCGCCGCTCCGCGCACCGATGTGCCCTGAGGCGGGTAGTGGGATGACATGAGCGGAGACGTTCAGGGGAACGACCACTGGTTCGATGACGATGCCGGACCGGTGGTCCGTCCGTACGCCATGACGCGGGGCCGCACCAGCCATGCGGTCCAGCACCGCCTCGACCTCATCGCGCTGGTCGTGACGGAACCACACGCAGACGACACGGAGGCGGACGGCTCGCTGTCCCCGGAGCACCTGCACATCGTCGAACTCTGCCGTGACAGCCCGCAGTCGGTCGCCGAACTCGCCGCGGAACTCGACCTGCCCATCGGAGTGGTACGTGTCCTCGTGGGCGACCTCGTGGACGGGGAACTGGTGCATGTGACCCGTCCCGTGCCGCCCGCGGAGCTGGTGGACGAAAGCATTCTGCGCGACGTGATCAACGGCCTCCGGGCGCTCTGACGCCCTGCCTCACCGCCCATCGGGCGTGCGATCACCGACAAAGAACAGAGGAAGAAACCGATGATCCTCGGGCGTTCAGAACGCGGCAAGCCCCCGGTCGAGCCCGTCACGCTCAAGATCCTGGTGGCCGGCGGTTTCGGCGTGGGCAAGACGACCTGCGTCGGCGCGGTCAGCGAGATCAGACCGCTGCGCACCGAGGAGGTGCTCACCGAGGCGGGACGCCCGGTCGACGACACCCGCGGCGTGGAGAGCAAGCACACCACCACCGTCGCGATGGACTTCGGGCGCATCACGCTCCGCGAGGACCTGGTGCTGTACCTCTTCGGCACCCCCGGGCAGCACCGCTTCTGGTTCCTGTGGGACGAGCTCGCGAGCGGTGCTCTCGGGGCGGTCGTGCTGGTCGACACCCGCCGCCTGGAGGACTGCTTCGCCGCCGTCGACTACTTCGAGCGGCGCTCCATACCGTTCGTGGTCGCCGTCAACTGCTTCGAGGGCGCGGCCCGTCACCCCGCCGAGGACGTCCGTCAGGCCCTCGACCTCGACCCGGACGTGCCGGTCGTCCTGTGTGACGCGCGCGAGCGGGAGTCCGTCAAGGAGGTCCTGGTCACCGTCGTACGGCACGCCATGACGTACGCGGCCGACCGCGACCGCAGCGTCACCACCTGACGCACGCGAGCGCGGCCCGTACCCGTCGACCGCGATACAGGCACGCGCGCGCGTGCGGACGTCCTCAGCCGGTTCCGTCCTCGTGCCAGCCGAAGCTCCTCTCCACCGCCTTGTGCCAGTTGTGGTACTCGCGGTCACGGACGGACGGGTCCATGGACGGCGTCCACTCGGCGTCCTTCTGCCAGTGCGACTTCAGCTCGTCGAGGTCGTTCCACACGCCGGTGGCGAGTCCGGCCGCGTACGCGGCGCCCAGACAGGTCGTCTCCGCGATCCTGGGACGGATCACCGGCACGTCGAGGACGTCGGCCTGGTGCTGCATCAGCAGGTTGTTCCCGGTCATGCCGCCGTCGACCTTGAGGGTCGTGATCCGCACCCCGGAGTCCTGCACCATGGCGTCCACGACCTCGCGCGTCTGCCAGCTCGTGGCCTCCAGCACCGCGCGCGCGAGGTGCGCCTTTGTGACGTACCGGGTGAGCCCGGTGACGACGCCGCGCGCGTCGGACCGCCAGTACGGGGCGAACAGGCCGGAGAACGCGGGCACGATGTACGCGCCGCCGTTGTCGTCGACGCTCGCCGCCAGCGACTCGATCTCGCCGGCCGTGCGGATGATGCCGAGCTGGTCGCGGAACCACTGCACCAGGGCGCCCGTGATCGCGATCGACCCCTCCAGGCAGTACACGGGAGCCTGGTCGCCGATCTTGTAGCCCATGGTGGTGAGCAGCCCGCTCTTCGACGGCACGGGCCGGTTGCCCGTGTTGAGCAGCAGGAAACTGCCGGTTCCGTAGGTGTTCTTCGCCGTGCCCACGTCGTAGCAGGCCTGCCCGAACACCGCCGCCTGCTGGTCGCCGAGCGCGGAGGCGACCGGCACCCCCGCGAGCTGGCCGACGGCGGTGCCGTACACCTCGGCCGACGACCTGATCTCCGGGAGGACGGCCTCGGGCACGTTCATCGCGGAGAGGATCGAGGAGTCCCACTGGAGGCTCTCCAGGTTCATCAGCATGGTGCGCCCGGCGTTGGTGACGTCGGTGACGTGCCGGCCGCCGGCGGTCCCGCCGGTGAGGTTCCAGATCAGCCAGGAGTCGATCGTGCCGAAGGCGATCTCGCCGCGCTCGGCGCGAGCCCTCAGGCCCGGCACGTTGTCCAGCAGCCAGGCCGCCTTCGGCCCGGAGAAGTAACTCGCCAGCGGCAGACCGGTCCGCGCGCGGAAACGGTCCTGCCCGTCGGCGCCGCCCAGCTCGTTGCAGAGCGCGGAGGTACGGGTGTCCTGCCAGACGATCGCGTTGTGCACGGGCTTGCCCGTCGCGCGGTCCCACAGGACCGTCGTCTCCCGCTGGTTGGTGATGCCGAGGGCGCTGAGCCGGTCGGCGCGCAGGCCCGCCTTGGCGAGCGCCCCCGCGACCACGGCCTGCACCTTGGACCAGATCTCGGTGGCGTCGTGCTCCACCCAGCCCGGCTTGGGGAAGATCTGCCGGTGCTCGCGCTGGTCGACGGCGACGATCCCGCCGTCCTGGTCGAAGATGATGCAGCGGCTCGAGGTCGTGCCCTGGTCGATGGCGGCGACGTACTTCTGGGCGGTGTCCGGCATGACGTCCCCTTACGTCGGATGCGGCAGAAGCCGGAGGGCGGTCGGTGGGCAAGACGGAAGGCGGTCGGAAGGCGGTCAGAAGGCCGCGTTGTAGATGAGGCCCGCGAGCGCCCCTCCGATCAGCGGGCCGACGACCGGGACCCAGGCGTATCCCCAGTCGGAGGTGCCCTTGTGCGGGATCGGCAGGAACGTGTGCACGATGCGCGGGCCGAGGTCGCGCGCCGGGTTGATCGCGTAGCCGGTGGGTCCGCCCAGGGAGAGGCCGATGCCGACGACCAGCAGGGACACGATCAGTACCAGGGTGCCGGACTTGCCGAGGCCCGTGGTGAGCCCGAAGGCGAGGATCGGCAGCACGAGGGCCGTCGTCGCGATGATCTCGGTCATGAGGTTGGCGGCCGGGTTCCGGATCTCCGGGACGGTCGAGAAGATGCCGATGGTCGGCACCGGTTCGTCCGCCGTCCCCTCCGTGGTGCCGACATCACGGACATTGGCCCGGAACTGGGCGAAGTACACGAGGTAGGCGAGGACCGCGCCCAGCATGGCGCCGACCATCTGGCCCAGCAGATAGACCCAGACCTTGCCCCACACCCCGGTGTCGACGGCGATCCCGAGGGTGACGGCCGGGTTGAGCTGGCCGCCCGACAGGGGAGCGGCGGTGTACGCGCCCGCCAGCACACCGAGGCCCCAGCCGAACGCGATGACGATCCAGCCGGCGGCCCTCGCCTTCGAGTACCTGAGGGTGACGGCGGCGCACACACCCGCGCCGAAGAGGATCAGGATCGCCGTACCGATGACCTCACCGACGAAGATGTCTCCGTTGCTCATGGCGGCTCCTAGGCCCTGGCCGGGGTGGTGCCTTCCGGGTCCTTCGTGCGCGCTTCCCGTGGCCGCTCCGGTTCAGCCGGAGGCGGGCAGGTTCCGCGCCCCGCCCGGCGCCCGTGACGAGCGTGCCGTCGCAGCCGGATCGCCCGTGGGAACGGCCCTCTGCGCAGACTGCGCGGGCGGGACACCCGAGCGGTGCCGTGCGGGTACGAAGCCGTGTGAATGCGGCGATGCCGACTGACACCGGAAGTGTCAACCCGCGGTCAGGGAGCGTCAAGGTCGCCGGACGGCGACGCCTGGGGGCGGCACGAGGGCGAGGGCCGCGTGTGACCTGCGGGGGAGGGAGCGCCGGTTCGAGGGGGCGAATGTCGGACAACCCACCTGTCCTCCGGGGCGCCCGATCAGCGCAAGGGCGGCCCAGGGAGGGCGGCTCACGGGCGGGTGGTGACAGCGGCTCACGGCGAGGAGCGGCCGGAACCGGGTCAGGGAGTGATCCGGTAGAAGCGCCACAGGTCGTGCTCGATGTCCAGCACCTCGACCGCGCCGTACCCGGCCTCGCGCGCGTACGCGCGCACCATGTCCGGCCGCAGTACGGTGCCCGCCTCCACCCGGGCACCCTCCGCGCGGGTGGCGGGCAGGCAGTGCAGCACGCTGAACGCATAGTTGAGGCGGTCCAGTTCGGACCCCGGGGCGGTGAACTCCTCGCTGACCTTCTCGTCCGCGACGAGTACGGCTCCCGAGGGAGCCAGCAGCCCGCGCACCGCCGCGAGCGCCCCGACCGGGTCCGCCATGTCGTGCAGGGCCTCGAAGACCGTGACGAGGTCCACCGGATCGTCCGGACGGACTCCGGCGGCATCGGCCCGGGCGAACGACACCCGCCCGCCGAGGCCGGCCTCCCGGGCGTTGCGCCGGGCCTCCTCCACGGAGGCGGCGTCCAGGTCGATCCCGGTGAGCCGCGCGGCGGGAAAGGCACGGGCCAGGGCGATCGTCGACCAGCCGAGACCGCAGCCCAGATCCAGGACCCGGCCATGGGGCGCGTCGGCGAGCCGCCGGTGCACGTCCGGCAGGGCGGTCACCCAGGAACGCACCGTCTCCGGGCGGTACAGGGGCCGGTTCAGCCCCGCGATGCCCTCGCGGGTGCCCCGTCCGTAGCGCTCGTACGGCACTCCCGCGCCCGTACCGAAGGCCTCCAGCAGCTCGGGCAGGGCCCCGGCGATGGACACGATGAACTGCGGGCCCGTCGCCAGGTACAGCGGGTCCTCCTGGTCGACCAGCACCCGCCGGTGCTCCGCGGGCAGCTCGTAGCGCCGCGCGTGACCGCCTTCCGTGTCCGGCCCCGAGACCGTCAGGATCCCGGCCACCGCCTGCTGTTCCAGCCACTCGCGCGCGTACCGGTCATGCACAGCGGCCGTCTTCGACAGCTCACGGGGCGTCAGGGGGCCGTGCGCGGCCAGTGCCCGGTACAGCCCACGGCGGACCCCGACGTCGACGGCGAACACCTCCAGCGCCGTGCGCAGCCCGTTGAAGATCTCCTCCGCCAACGCCCCGGCGTCCGGAGTGCGCTCCGCTGAGATGCCCATGATCGAGACCTCCCGTAGACGAGGACCCGCCCGACGGTCCGGTCCTGCCACCGTCCCACAGGGCGGTACGGCTCGCGAGGGGCGAGCGGACGGTCCCGGTCACCCCCGGGCGTACGCCCTCCGAGCGCTCTGCCGCCGACCCACTTCTCCGTGGGTAGATGAGGAGACATGACAAGACTCGTGTCCCGGCTGCGCACACTGATCATCGCCGCCACCTCACTGCTCGCCCTCACCACGACGGCCGCACCGGCCGGGGCGACCCCCGGACCCAGAGCACCCGAGGACTTCGTCGCCCTGAGAAGCGTGGACCCGACGATCCTCCACGACATCCGCTACTTCACCGCGCACAACTTCGTCGGCGACCGCGTCGACGGCTACCGGCAGCCGCTGTGCATCCTCACCCGGCCCGCCGCCGAAGCCCTCCACAAGGCACAGACGAAGCTCCTGAAGCGCGGCTACACGCTCAAGGTGTACGACTGCTACCGCCCGCAGCGCGCGGTGGACCACTTCGTCCGCTGGGCCGAGGACCTGGACGACCAGCGGATGAAGACCGAGTTCTACCCCGGGGTCGACAAGACCCGCCTGTTCGCCGACGGCTACATCGCCGAGAAGTCCGGCCACAGCCGCGGCTCGACGGTCGACCTCACCGTGGTACGACTCCCCGCCCGGCCGACCCGTCCGTACGTCCCGGGAGAGCCCCTTGTGCCCTGTCACGCACCGCGCGACGAGCGCTTCCCGGACAACTCCGTGGACATGGGCACGGGGTACGACTGCTTCGACACGCTGTCGCACACCGACGACCCGCGCATCAGCGACGTGCAGCGCGCCAACCGGCAGCTCCTGAAGGGGACCCTGGAGGCCGTGGGGTTCGTGAATCTCCCCGAGGAGTGGTGGCACTTCACCTACAAGCCGGAACCCCACCCGGACACCTACTTCGACTTCCCGGTGTCCAGGAGGTCTCTCGCGTCCGCTCCCAGAGCCGCTGACTCATCGAGCCACTGACCCACTGAGTCGTCCCGGAGAACGTCCTCGACGTGATCGGCTACAGTCCGCCGCGTGTCCGCAACCGAACTTCCCCACGACAACTCCGCCCCGGACAGCCACTGTTCGAGCTGCGGAGAGCCCTACGGAGAGGACGTCTCCGGCTGGCCCCGCACCTGCGCGGCCTGCCACACGGTGGCCTACCGCAACCCGCTGCCGGTCGCGGTGGCCCTTCAGCCCGTGTACGACGCCATAGGCACCGCACTGGTCGTCATCACCCGCACCATCGAACCCGCGCGCGGGGGCACGGCCCTGCCCGGAGGTTTCATCGACCACCGTGAGGACTGGCGGAACGCCGTCGTCCGTGAGCTCAAGGAGGAGACGGGCATCGACGCCGCCGAGCGCGACGTCCGGCTCGCCGACGCCATGAGCTCGCCCGACGGCCATCTGCTGGTCTTCGGTCTCCTCCCGGAACGGTCCGCCGCGGACCTCCCCCCGTCCGTCGCGACCGACGAGACGGAGGGCTGGCACCTGCTGCGCAGGCCGACCGAACTCGCCTTCCCCCTGCACACCCTGGCCGTACAGGCCTTCTTCGAGGGCCGGTACGTCTGAGTCATCGCCGGGCGAGCCCGCGCACCCGTACGGGACACGGGAGCTCGCCCGGCCCGTCGTCGCCGTGCCGCTCCACCACGACCGTGCGATCCCGCCACCGGGACACATAACGCTCGATCTCCGGCTCGCCCCGGCCGCCGCCCGTGCCGGACACCACGACCCCGCCCCCCGTCCGTCCGCGCGCGGGCGCCCACACCTCCAGCTCCAGGCCGCCATCGGCACCCCTGACCGGCAGGACGGCACCCGCGCGCGCGAGCACCGGGATACGGGACAGCGGCGCCCCGACCAGCACCTGCCCGGGCCCCTCGTACGCCTCCTCGGTCACCGTGTCGTACCACCGCCCCCTCGGCAGCTGTACCGCACGCCGGTCCGCCCCCGGCCCCAGCACGGGCGCCACCAGCAGGCAGTCACCGAGCAGAAAGGCGTCCTCGCAGTCGCGCAGCGCCCGGTCCTCCGGGGCGCTCCACCACAGCGGTCGCACGTAGGGCGCCCCCGTACGGCGCGCCAGGTGCGCCAGCGTCACGAAGTACGGCAGCAGACGCCGCCGCCCGAGGAGTGCCTCGCGCGCGTGGGCCAGCACTTCGTCGCCGCAGTCCCAGAGCTCCCCGCCTCCTGCACCTGAACCCGCGTGCGTCCGGAACAGCGGCAGATAAGCACCGAGCTGCAACGAGCGCAGATACAGCTCCGGCGAGGGACTCCCGTCCGGACCGCCCGCGTCGGGGCCCGAGTACGGCACTCCGCACAGACCGAGCCCCAGCACCAGGGACAGCGACGCCCGCAGCCCCGGCCAGTCCGTCGCCATGTTCGGGGACCAGGCGCCTCCGTAGCGCTGCATACCGGCCCAGCCGGAGCGTGAGAGCAGAAACGGTTGCTCGCCGGGCGCGAGTGCGCGCAGGCCCTCGTGGCCGGCCCGCGCCATGCACAGTGCGTACACGTTGTGAGCCTCCCGGTGGTCACCGCCCAGGCCCTCCAGATCGTGCCGCGCCGACCGGGGCAGCGTGTTCTCCCCGAAGGCCGTGAACGACGTGGGTTCGTTCATGTCGTGCCAGAACCCGGCGAACCCCTGGGCCAGCCGCTCCGCGTACAGCTCGCCCCACCCATCGCGCACCCGCGCGCGCGTGAAGTCCGGGTACACCGACTCCCCGGCCCGCACCAGGCCCTTCACGACCCGCCCCGCCGGGTCCCGCACAAAGGCGTCCTCGGCCGCCCCGCTGTCGTACACGGGGTTCCCCGGCTCCGCCCGTACCGCCGGATCGACGACCGACACCAGCCGGATCCCGCCCCGGCGCAGTTCCTCTGCGAGCACCGGCAGCTTCGGGAAGCGCTCCCCGTCGACCGTGAACACCCGGCGGGCGTCCTGGTGGCCGACGCCGAGGTGGAGCGCGTCGAGCGGCAGGCCGTGCTCCTGGTGGCCCGCGACGACCCGCCGCACCTCCTGCTCGCCGCCGGTTCCCGACCGTGCGTGATGGTGGCCCAGCGCCCACGCCGGCGGCAGCGCCGGGGCACCGGTGAGCGCGGCCCAGGTGTGCAGCACGCGCGCGGGAGTACCCACCACCACCCAGCAGCGCAGGGGACCGCCGTCCATCCGCACCTCGGCCGTCCCCGCCCGGTCGTGCCCGGAGCCGGCGCCCTCCTCGCCCTCCCGCAGCGTCACCGTGCCGTCCCACGAGGTGTCGTGGAACACCAGATGCGTCCCCGCGTCGGCCACCACTATCTGCACCGGCATGGTGATGTACAGCGGGTCGTCACCGGGCCCGGGCGCATGCCCGGGATCGGTGTTCCACAGCCGGTACGTCCCGGCCCGCAGCCTCGGACCCGACGCACGCCCGCCCAGCCCGAAGAACCGCGCGTCCGCGCCCACTTCGGCGCGCTGCATCCAGCGCGCCGCGCCCCCGTCCGCAGGCTCCCACCAGCGGGGCGGCAGGTCCCGGCGCAGGGTCACCCCGCCCGGCGTCTGGACCTCGACGGCACCGTGCCGCGACACGACGACCGTCACACGCTCGGCGACCACCCGCCAGGCGCCGTCCGTGTCGGGCTCCAGGACGACGCGCGGATCCGGTTCCGGACACCGGCCCGCGACGGCGTACGACGGCTGCTGATCGGCTCCGTCCCAGCCCCAGAAGACAGCGCCGTTCGCACACACGGTGACCCTCAGCTCGGACCGCGCGAACCGGACGATCCCGCCTCCGGGACCCGGCTCCACCTCCCGCACCGCCCCGGGCACCCGGGCACGCTCCGCACCCCGTCCCGGCAACCCGGCGGCGTCCGTACGCCTTCTGCGCCATGCCGCCCGCACGGCACGCAGTCCCTGTGCTGCCCCCGCCGAACCGACCGCTTTCACCGAACGCACCAGGTCACGAGCTTCCATGCGGGTCACCTTGCCACTGTCCCGCCCACAGGCGTGAGTCGTTCAACTGCCGTTCACCCATGGTCGGACCACATCTTCACGACGCCGACCATGTGCGGCGACCCCTGGTGTGGGAATCGATCACGTGGCATCGTCCTGTCAGCCGCGTCACGCGCACACCCCAGCCCGTGCGCGCCCAGACGCACACACCGCGTACAGCCCGGGAGCCGCCCCATGACCTCAGCGCACCCCTCACCGCTCTGGCAGCCCGATCCGGAGGGCATCGCCCGCGCGCGGATCACCCGGTTCCAAGCCTGGGCCGCCGAGTACCACGGCGCACCGGCCGAGGGCGGCTACGCGGCCCTGCACCGCTGGTCCGTCGACCACCTGGACACCTTCTGGAAAGCCGTCACGGAGTGGTTCGACGTACGGTTCTCCACCCCCTACGCGCGCGTTATCGGCGACCGCTCCATGCCGGGCGCCCAGTGGTTCACCGGGGGGACCCTCAATTACGCCGAACACGCCCTCCGCGCGGCCGACACCCGCGCCGACGAAGCGGCCCTCCTGTACGTCGACGAGACCCATGAACCGCGTCCGGTGACCTGGTCCGAACTGCGCCGCCAGGTCGGCTCCCTCGCCGCCGAACTGCGCGCCCTCGGAGTACGCCCCGGGGACCGCGTCAGCGGCTACCTCCCGAACATCCCCCAGGCCGTCGTCGCCCTCCTCGCCACGGCAGCCGTGGGCGGCGTCTGGACGTCCTGCGCCCCCGACTTCGGCGCCCGCAGCGTCCTCGACCGCTTCCAGCAGGTAGAACCCGTCGTCCTGTTCACCGTCGACGGCTACCGCTACGGCGGCAAGGAGCACGACCGCCGGGACGCCGTCGCCGAACTCCGCCGCGAACTGCCCACCCTCCGCGCCGTCGTCCACGTCCCGCTGCTCGGCACGGAGACCCCCGAGGGCGCCCTCGATTGGTCCTCCCTGACCTCGGCCGACCCGGACCCCGTCTTCGAACAGGTTCCCTTCGACCACCCCCTGTGGGTCCTGTACTCCTCCGGCACGACCGGCCTGCCCAAGGCCATCGTCCAGTCCCAGGGCGGCATCCTCGTCGAGCACCTCAAACAACTCGGCCTGCACTGCGACCTGGGCCCCGACGACCGCTTCTTCTGGTACACGTCCACCGGCTGGATGATGTGGAACTTCCTCGTCTCCGGCCTGCTCACGGGCACCACGATCGTCCTGTACGACGGCAGCCCCGGCCACCCCGACACGGGCGCCCAGTGGCGCGTCGCCGAACGCACCGGCGCCACCCTCTACGGCACCTCCGCCGCGTACGTCATGGCCTGCCGGAAGGCGGGCGTCCATCCCGCGCGCGACTACGACCTGTCCCGCGTACGGTGCGTCGGCACCACGGGCTCCCCGCTGCCGCCCGACGGCTTCCGCTGGCTGCACGACGAGTTCGCGGAGAGCGGGGCGGACCTGTGGATCGCCTCCGTCAGCGGCGGCACCGACGTGTGCTCCTGCTTCGCGGGAGCCGTCCCCACCCTCCCCGTGCACATCGGCGAACTTCAGGCCCCCAGCCTCGGCACCGACCTGCAGTCCTGGGACCCGAGCGGCGAACCCGTCATCGACGAGGTCGGCGAACTCGTCGTCACCAACCCCATGCCGTCCATGCCGATCCACTTCTGGAACGACCCCGACGGCAGCCGCTACCACGACAGCTACTTCGACACCTACCCGGGAGTCTGGCGCCACGGCGACTGGATCACCGTCACCTCCCGCGGCTCCGTCGTCATCCACGGCCGCTCCGACTCCACACTCAACCGGCAGGGCGTCCGCATGGGTTCCGCGGACATCTACGAAGTCGTCGAACGCCTCCCTGAGATCAAGGAGTCCCTCGTCATCGGAGTCGAACAGCCCGACGGCGGTTACTGGATGCCCTTGTTCGTCCACCTAGCCCCGGAAGCCGCCCTCGACGAGGCCCTGCTGAACCGCATCAAACGAACCATCCGTGAACAGCTTTCCCCACGCCACGTCCCCGACGAGATCATCGAGGTCCCCGGCATCCCGCACACCCTCACCGGCAAACGCATCGAGGTACCGGTCAAACGCCTCCTCCAGGGCAGCCCACTGGAAAAGGCCGTCAACCCGGGCTCCATCGACAACCTCGACCTGCTCCACTTCTACGAGGACTTGGCGAACAAACGCCGTTGACCTGGCATTTCCCCCTGCCCGCCAGGCATTGTCAGTGGCGCCGGTTACTGTGAGTGAGCATTGATCGACTGCCGCGCACAGGGGGAACCATGCCGCACACCCAGCACCCGACCATGCGACGCGCCCTGCGCCGCGAGATCGCCGGCACCATCGGCCTGCTGGCCGACGAGCACGACTTCACGGCGATGCGGCGCTATCGCACCTTCACGTTCGATGACCATACGACCTACCTCCGACAGGTCGAAGCACTGCTCAGGACCCTGGCCTCGCAGGGCAGCCACACCACGGTCGCCCTCTTCGATCCCGAGGAGTACGCGGAGTTCTGCGCCGAGACCGGCCTGGACCCCGACACCCCGGCCAGCCGCACCCGCTTCACCGCCGAACTGGCCGCGACGGGCCCCAGCGTTCCGTACGAGAGCCAGCCTCTCGACGAACTCCTCCCGGAACTGGTCGACGAGGCGGTCCGGCAGGCCACCTGGCAGTACGCGGCCATGCTCCTGGCAGGCATCGGCGCCTGCGCGTCCTGTGGCGAGGACATCGGACGCGCCGCCCTCGCCCAGGCCTCGGAACTGCTCACCCGCATCCTTGGCACCGCCGGACCGGGCGAGCGGCACCTCGTGTGCAGTGTCTCGGCCGCCCGCGAGCCGCTCACCGTGATCCTGCGGACCGACGAGAGCCCCGACGGCGAGCTGCGCATGGACGAGACCGAAGCCCTGGAACTCACCACGGTCCTGGCGGTGGGCCTGGCCACCCAGAGCCCCGGCGGTCTAGTCATGCGGACCAGCAGCCCCGGCACGACCGACCGTGTCTACGGCTGGCGCCTGCGCGCAGACGGGCTGGAACCCCTCACCGCCGGCGAGGTCTTCGACGCCTACTGCACGGACGCCGACTCGGGAGATCTCGTCTCCCCGGAGTCGGGCGTCGACTACTGCGCACCACCCGGCCTCGGCGGTGACGGACCGATGAAGGGCGGGCACACCCACTGAACGGAACAAGCCCGCACAGAACAAGTGAAGGGGCGCCCCACCCTTTCAGGTGGAGCGCCCCTGAGAGCCGACCTACCGACGGCTACCCGGGCCGCCGACTACTCGCCGGACAGCACCGCCTGAGCCGCGCTGCGCGCCTCCTCCGCGGTGTCCGCCGCCCGCGCGGCGGCCGCGGCACGCTCGCACTGGGCCAGCGTGTACTTCGCCAGCGACGCCCGTACATACGGAATCGACGCCGCACCCATCGACAGGGAGGTGACACCCAGACCGGTCAGCACACACGCCAGCAGCGGATCCGACGCGGCCTCACCGCAGACCCCGCAGCTCTTGCCCTCGGCCTTCGCCGCCTCCGCGGACAGCGCCACCAGGTCGAGCAGCGCGGGCTGCCACGGGTCCTGCAGCCGCGACACCGCGCCCACCTGCCGGTCCGCCGCGAACGTGTACTGCGCCAGGTCATTGGTCCCCAACGAAAGGAACTCGACCTCCTGCAGAATCGACCGCGCCCGCAGAGCCGCCGACGGAATCTCCACCATCGCGCCGAACTTCGCCTGCAGCCCGGCCTCCCGGCACGCCTCCGCGAAGGCCCTGGCATCGATCCGGTCCGCGACCATGGGAGCCATCACCTCGAGGTAGACGGGCAGCCCCTCCGCGGCCTTCGCGAGCGCCGTCAGCTGCGTCCGCAGAACCTCCGGGTGGTCGAGGAGCGTCCGCAGACCACGCACACCCAGCGCCGGGTTCGGCTCGTCGGCCGGCGTCAGGAAGTCCAGCGGCTTGTCAGCCCCCGCGTCCAGCACCCGTACGACGACACGTCCCTCGGGGAACGCCTCCAGGACCTGCCGGTACGCCTCGATCTGCTTCTGCTCGGAAGGAGCCTTCTTGCTGTCGTCGAGGAACAGGAACTCGGTGCGGAACAGCCCCACTCCCTCTGCCCCGGCCTCCACGGCGGCCGGCACGTCCGCAGGACCGCCGACGTTGGCCAGCAGCGGGACCTTGTGCCCGTCCGAGGTGGCACCCGGGCCGGACGACGCGGCCAGCGCTGCCTTGCGCTCCGCCGCGGCGGCCTCCAGCTCGGCCTTCTTCTCCGTGCTCGGCTCCACGAAGATCTCGCCCGTGCTGCCGTCCACAGCGATCGTCGTGCCCTCGGCCAGCTCACCGGCGCCCGGCAGCGCGACCACGGCCGGCACCCCCAGCGCCCGCGCCAGGATCGCGCTGTGGCTGGTGGGCCCACCCTCCTCGGTGACGAAACCGAGGACCAGCGTGGGATCGAGCAGCGCGGTGTCGGCCGGCGCCAGGTCACGGGCGATGAGCACATACGGCTCGTCGCTGTCGGGCACGCCCGGCATGGGCACCCCGAGCAGCCGGGCGACGATACGGTTCCGCACGTCGTCCAGGTCAGCGACCCGGCCGGCCAGGTACTCACCGGCTCCCGCGAGCAGGGCCCGGTACGCGGCGAACGCGTCGTACACCGCACGCTCCGCCGTACTGCCGACGACGATGCGCCGATCCACATCGGCCATCAGCTCGGGGTCCTGGGCCATCATGGCCTGGGCCTCGAGCACGGCCTGAGCCTCGCCTCCGGCCAGGTTGCCGCGCGCCATCAGGTCGGCGGCCACAGCCTCCACGGCCTTGCGGGCGCGACCCTGCTCGCGCTCCGCCTCGTCCGTGGCGATCTGCTTGGCCGGCGGCTCCAGTACCGCCGTACCCATGTGCCGTACCTGGCCGATCGCCACACCGTGGCTCACGCCGACGCCTCGCAGCGTTGTCTCCATCTCACCCGTCTCCGATAGTGCGGCGGATCCCACCGCCGCGGTGGTCATCCAGCCCGCCGTATCGAACGGCGCCGAGGTCACTGCCAGCCGAAGAGCTCGTCGCCGACCTGCACATCGCCGTCCTCACGCAGACCGGTGAGGGAGTCGGCCGTGGCCTCCAGCGCCACGACGGGGCAGATCGGGGACTTGCCCGCGGCCTCGACGGCGGCGGGGTTCCAGCGCACGACGGCTTGGCCGCGTGCCACGGTGTCGCCCTTGTTGACCAGCAGCTCGAAGCCCTCGCCATTGAGCTGCACGGTGTCGATGCCGAGATGAGTGAGCACGCCGTGGCCGTCACTGTCGACGACGACGAAGGCGTGCGGGTGGAGCGAGACGATGACGCCGTCGACGGGGGAGAGGGCCTCGGAGGCCTCCCTCACGGGGTCGATCGCTGTGCCGGGGCCTACCATCGCTCCCGAGAAGACGGGGTCTGGTACCGCGGCGAGTCCGATGGCCCGCCCAGCAAGGGGGGACGTCACGGTGGTCATGGGAAGCCTCCCAGAGGAGATTCATATGGGCCGTCACTGCCTGTCCCGGACGGCGCACTGTTGAGCAGCGTATGTCATATGAACTGGGGGTTCCGCATGAGACGTACCGGTTGACGGCTGTAGGGCGGCGCCCAAACGATTTGCCTCTGCTTCGGATGCCCCTGTACAGTCGGAGACCTGCAAGGGAGAAGGCGACGCGTCAAAGCGTCACCACCCGGCAGCATCCAACTTGTCAGATCCTCTCTCGGGGTCGGCTTCTGCGTGCTCGCAGAAGGGTGGTCAGAGAGACGGAAAAACACTGATAGAGTCGGAAACGCAAGACCGAAGGGAAGCGCCCCGAGGAAAGCCCGAGAGAGTCTCTCGGGGGAGTACAAAGGAAGCGTCCGTTCCTTGAGAACTCAACAGCGTGC
>NZ_BMVW01000005.1 GCF_014650915.1 Streptomyces poonensis
CTCGGGGTCCGGGACGCGGGCCTCCTCCGTGAAGTCGAAGCCGTTGACGGAGTCGCCGCGGTAGGTCGGCAGGGTGACGCCGTCGCGGGTCTCGGTCGGCTTGGAGCGCGGCTTGGAGTACTGCCCCGCGATCCGGCCCACCTTCACCACCGGCACGGAGGCCGCGTAGGTGAGGACGGCGCCCATCTGGAGCAGCGTCTTGAGCTTGTTGCGGATGTGGTCGGCGGACACGGCGTCGAAGGCCTCGGCGCAGTCGCCGCCCTGGAGCAGGAACGCCTCGCCCCTGGCGACGGCTCCCATCCGGGCGCGCAGCTGGTCGCACTCGCCCGCGAAGACGAGCGGCGGATACGACTCGAGGTCCGCGATGACTGCGCGCAGAGCCTCGACGTCGGGGTACTCGGGCTGCTGCGCCGCGGGCAGGTCTCGCCAGGTGTTGCCAGCGCTCGCGCTGGTCTTAGCGTTCACGGTCACGACGTCAACATTACGGTGTCGTGTCGGCCGTCCATTCCCTTGCTCATCAAGTGAGACGAGCTCCGCTCGAAGGAAGGCTCGATCGGAGCAGCCCGCGTCCGGTAGGGTGCCGGGCATGTTCGCGCACTCGACCCAGAACCAGAACTGGTGGTGGACCGCTCCTCCGGCGGCCCGCTGACTGCGCGTACCCACACTTCGCGAAGGCCGCCCGAGAGGCGGCCTTCAGTGTTTTCCGGCAGGAGAACGGCCGCTTCTCTCCCACCGAGCTCCACGGGCTCTGCGAGCCCACCGGAGCCTCACCGAGAGGAACGCCCCATGCACCTGCTCGACCTGCTGGACGACCCCCGACCGTTCGCCCTGCTGCGCCGCCGCACCCCCGGTCACGACCAGGAGACGGTGGAGCTGCTGGTCGGACCGGTCACGACGTACGAGCGGCTCGCCGATCTCCCCGACGAGGGGCTCGCCCTCGTGCCGTTCCGCCAGATCCGCGAGCGCGGCTTCGACGTCCGCGACGACGGCACACCGCTGGCGGTGCTCACACCCGAGGAGACCCACCGCATCCCGCTGGAGCGGGCGCTCGCCGAGCTGCCCGGGCACGACGTGCGTGTCGAGGGCGGCGGCTTCGACGTGGACGACGAGGAGTACGCCGGGATCGTCGGGCGGGTGCTGCGCGAGGAGATCGGGCGGGGCGAGGGCGCCAACTTCGTGGTCCGGCGGACGTACGAGGGGGAGATCCCCGGGTTCGGCAGGGCCGACGCGCTGGCGCTGTTCCGGCGGCTGCTGGCGGGCGAACGGGGCGCGTACTGGACGTTCGTCGTGCACACCGGCGACCGCACCCTGGTCGGGGCCAGCCCGGAGGTGCATGTGCGGATGTCCGGCGGGACGGTCCTGATGAACCCGATCAGCGGGACGTACCGCTATCCGGCACAGGGACCGACGCCGGAGCACCTGCTGGACTTCCTCGCCGACGGCAAGGAGATCGAGGAGCTCTCGATGGTCGTCGACGAGGAGCTCAAGATGATGTGCACGGTCGGCGACATGGGCGGGGTCGTGGTCGGCCCGCGCCTGAAGGAGATGGCCCATCTCGCGCACACCGAGTACGAGCTGCGCGGACGGTCCTCGCTGGATGTGCGGGAGGTGCTGCGCGAGACCATGTTCGCGGCGACCGTGACCGGGTCGCCGGTGCAGAACGCGTGCCGGGTGATCGAACGCCACGAGGTGGGTGGCCGCGGGTACTACTCGGGCGCCCTGGCGCTGCTCGGGCGGGACGCGGGCGGGTCCCAGACCCTCGACTCCCCCATCCTGATCCGTACCGCCGACATCGCCGCGGACGGCCGCCTGAAGGTGGCGGTGGGCGCCACGCTCGTGCGCGGCTCGGACCCGGCGGGCGAGGTCGCCGAGACGCACGCCAAGGCGGCGGGCGTGCTGGCCGCGCTGGGCGTACGCCCCGGCAGGCCGCGTACGGAGGGGGCGCGGCCGCGGCTGGCGGACGACCCCCGGGTGCGGGCGGCGCTCGACGGGCGGCGGTCCTCGCTGGCGCCGTTCTGGCTGCGGATGCAGGCCCCGTCCGCGGATCTCACCGGGCACGCGCTCGTCGTGGACGGCGAGGACACCTTCACCGCGATGCTCGCGCACGTGCTGCGGTCGAGCGGCCTTACGGTCACCGTCCGGCGGTACGACGCGCCGGGGCTGCGGGAGGCGGTGCTCGCGCACAAGGGCCCGGTGGTGCTGGGGCCGGGCCCGGGCGATCCCTCCGACATGGGCGACCCCAAGATGCGCTTCCTGCGGGAGCTGACCGCCGAGGTGATCCGGGAACACCGGCACGGTGTGCTCGGCGTCTGCCTGGGCCATGAGCTGATCGCGGCCGAGCTGGGGTTGGAGATCGTGCGCAAGGAGGTCCCGTACCAGGGGGCGCAGACGGAGATCGACCTGTTCGGGCGCACCGAGACCGTCGGCTTCTACAACAGCTTCGTGGCGGCCTGCGGCGACGCGGCGGCGGCCGAGCTGGCGGCGCACGGGGTCGAGGTCAGCCGGAGCGGGTCGGGCGAGGTGCACGCGGTGCGGGGTCCCGGGTTCGCCGGTGTGCAGTTCCACCCGGAGTCGGTGCTGTCCCTGCGCGGCGCCGGGGTCGTACGGGAGCTGATCGGGCAGGTACAGGGCACTAGCGCGTTCCCGCGGCGCTAGGAGGCGGCCGCCGCACGGGCCGGGAGGACGGGCCGGGAGGACGGCCCGTCCGGTCCGGCCCGTGCGTCGGGCCCGCGGAAGGCCGGCCGGAGGGGTTGCCGCCGGTCAGCCGAAGAAGACCCCGATCTCCTCGTACAGCTTCGGGTCGACCGTCTTCAGCTTCGCCGTGGCCTCCGCGATCGGGACGCGGACGATGTCCGTGCCGCGCAGGGCGACCATCTTGCCGAAGTCGCCGTCGTGGACCGCGTCGATCGCGTGCAGCCCGAAGCGCGTGGCGAGCCAGCGGTCGAAGGCGCTCGGGGTGCCGCCGCGCTGGACATGGCCCAGAACGGTCGTCCGCGCCTCCTTGCCCGTGCGCTTCTCGATCTGCTTCGCCAGCCACTCGCCGACGCCGGAGAGCCGGACGTGCCCGAAGGAGTCGAGCGACTCGTCCTTGAGCACCAGCTCGCCGTCCTTCGGCATGGCCCCCTCGGCCACGACCACGATCGGCGCGTAGGAGGCCCGGAAGCGCGAGGTCACCCAGGCGCACACCTGCTCCAGGTCGAAACGCTGCTCGGGGATGAGGATGACGTTGGCGCCGCCGGCCAGGCCGGAGTGGAGGGCGATCCAGCCGGCGTGCCGGCCCATCACCTCGACGACGAGGACGCGCATGTGGGACTCGGCGGTGGTGTGCAGCCGGTCGATCGCCTCGGTAGCGATGCCGACCGCCGTGTCGAAGCCGAAGGTGTAGTCCGTGGCCGAGAGGTCGTTGTCGATGGTCTTCGGCACGCCGACGACGGGCACGCCGTACGCGTCGGTCAGCTCGGCGGCCACCCCGAGGGTGTCCTCGCCGCCGATCGCGACGAGCGCCTCGACCTCCTGCTTGGCGAGGTTCTCCTTGATGCGCCGGATGCCGTCGTCCCGCTTGAGGGGGTTGGTGCGTGAGGAGCCGAGGATGGTGCCCCCGCGGGGCAGGATCCCCCGCACCGTGGGGATGTCGAGCCGTACGGAGTCGTTCTCGAGAGGACCTCGCCAGCCGTCCCGGAAGCCGACGAAGTCATAGCCGTACTCCTGCACGCCCTTGCGGACGATGCCCCGGATGACGGCGTTGAGCCCGGGGCAGTCGCCGCCTCCGGTCAGTACTCCGACCCGCATGGAAATGTCCCTTCGCCATACGCGTGCCTGGCGTGCGTCACAGACGCACGGCACCTGACACCCGTCACGCTAATAGTGATCCAGGTCACTTTGGCATGCCATGAAAGGTCAATTCCGATGAAATACGGGCGACTTGATCAATAGGGATCAGTCGACGATCACCCGATGGGGTGCATTCACGGGTTTACGCCCCGTCGAGGCCTCTCTCTATGGCATAGCGCACCAGCTCCACGCGGTTGTGCAGCTGCAGCTTGCCCAGGGTGTTCTGCACATGGTTCTGGACCGTGCGGTGGGAGATCACCAGACGCTCCGCGATCTGCTTGTAGCTCAGGCCCTTGGCCACCAGGCGGAGCACCTCGGTCTCGCGCTCGGTGAGCCGGGGCGTGTCGGGCTCGTCGGTCCCCGGGGCCGGGGCGGGCTCGGCGGCCAGGCGCCGGTACTCGCCGAGGACCAGGCCCGCGAGGCCGGGTGTGAAGACGGGGTCGCCGACGGCCGTGCGGCCCACCGCGTCGATCAGCTCCTCGGTGGAGGCCGACTTCAGCAGATAGCCGGTGGCCCCGGACTTCACCGCCTCCAGCACATCCGCGTGCTCGCCGCTGGCCGACAGCACCAGGACCCGGAGTTCGGGGTCCGCGCCCACCAGCTCCTTGCACACCTGCACACCGGGCTTCAGGGGCAGGTTCAGGTCCAGGACGAGGACGTCCGGCGCGGCGGCCTGGGCGCGGCGCACCGCCTGCTCGCCGTCGCCCGCCGTGGCGACCACGTCGAAGCCGGCCTCGGTCAGGTCGCGGGCGACGGCGTCGCGCCACATCGGATGGTCGTCGACCACCATGACCCTGACCGGCCCCTGCCGCCCGGGCCCGTCGGGCCCGTGCTCCGTCTCCGTGCCGTCCGTCATCGCCGTCCCGCCCCCGCCCCGGCCCGCTCCGTGCTCGTCCGTCCCGGTGTCCCGGTCATCTCCGCTCCGCCTTCCCCCGTGTGCCGGTGGTGTCCTCGTGGGACCTCGGTACCTTCAGTTCGACTTCCGTGCCCTGCCCCGGAACCGAGATGATCTCGGCCTTGCCGCCGATGCCGCGCAGCCGTCCCCGGATGGACAGGGCGACACCGAGCCGGCCCTCGCCCTCGGCCTGGGCGAGCCGCCCCTCCTGGATACCGGGGCCGTCGTCGCGCACGGTCACGATCACCTCGTCCGGCTCGTCCTCGACCAGGATCCACGCGCGCGCGTCCGCGCCGGCGTGCCGTGCGACATTGTCCAGGGCCGCCCCGACCGCGGCGGCCAGTTCCCGCGCGGTGAGCGGGGCGAGCGACACCGGGGCGCCCGGTTCGGAGAGGGTGACCTTGGCGCCCGCGTACGGCGTGAGCAGCGCCCGCAGGTCCACCGGGCCCTCGGCGGTCCCGTCCGGCGCGTCCGGCTCCTCCACCAGCCGGACCAGCGCGCCCTCGGCCGCGTCCTCCGAGACCCGGGAGACCGGGGCGAGCCCCCCGGAGACCAGGCTGCGCAGCGCCACCTCCTGCTCGCCCGCCAGCCGGCCGAGCTCCGCCGCCTCGCCGCCGAGGGCGGTCCCGCGCCGCTGCACCATGGCGAGGACCTGGAGCACGCTGTCGTGGATGTCGCGGGCCAGCCGCTCCCGTTCCCTCGTCGCGGCCTCGATCTCCAGGGCGCGGGCGAGGGTGCGCTCGGAGGCACGGGCGACCTCGACGACGTAGCCGATGGCGATGGACGCGATCGTGACGAGCAGGACGTTGTGGACGGTGTCGCGGGTCGGGGCGCCCCGCTCGACGAGGTTGGCGGCGGCGACCAGCGTGGAGGCGAAGGCGGCCCAGCGCCAGCCGCCCTTGATGGCGAAGGCCAGTACGGCGCCGGCGGTCCAGATCGACGGCAGGGTCGGACCGCCGGCCTCGATCCGGGACACGTCGTCGGCGACGCGGGTGAGCAGGATGCCGACGAGCGCGAGCGTGAGATCCACGGCGAGGAACCGCTTGGTGCAGCTGGCCGCGTTGGCGACCCTCGGCAGGGTCGCCAGCGTCCACACGAAGAGGACGGCGAAGTAGGCGATGGCCGTACCGGGACGCACGAACTCGTCGTAGCCGCTGACGAACAGGCCTATCGCATAGAACAGGGTCAGGATGCGATACGCGGTCAGAGCACGCCACAGCGGCTGCTCGACCGACATCCTCATCACTTGCTCGCGCCTGGGCACACGGCTCACCCCCACCCCTGACGGACGCGTCTACGAACCCGAGCGTTCCTTCTGGGCCTGCTTCTCCGCCTTCGCCGCCTCCGCGAGCTGCCGCTTGGCGGCCGTCGCGTACATGTCGACGTACTCCTGGCCGGAGAGCTTCATGATCTCGTACATGACCTCGTCGGTGATCGCGCGCAGGACGAAGCGGTCGTGCTCCATGCCCTGGTAGCGACGGAAGTCGAGGGGCTTGCCGATCCGGATGCCGGGGCGCATCAGCTTCGGCACGACCTTCCCGGGCGGCTGGATCTTCTCGGTGTCGATCATGGCGACCGGGATGACCGGCGCACCGGTGGCGAGGGTCACACGCGCGAGGCCGCCGGGCTTGCCCCGGTACAGCCGGCCGTCGGGCGAGCGCGTGCCCTCGGGGTAGATCCCGAACAGCTCGCCGCGCTCCAGCACCTCGATACCGCTCTTGATCGCCGCCTCGCCCGCGCCGCGCGCCCCGGAACGGTCCACGGGCAGCTGGCCGACGCCCTTGAAGAAGGCGGCGGTCAGCCGGCCCTTGACGCCGGGCGTGGTGAAGTACTCCGCCTTCGCGATGAACGTCACCTTGCGGTCCAGGACCGCGGGCAGGAAGAACGAGTCGGAGAACGAGAGGTGATTGCTCGCGAGGATCGCGGGGCCCTCGGCGGGGACGTTCTCCAGGCCCTCCACCCACGGCCTGAAGGCGAGCTTCAGCGGCCCTCCGATGGACACCTTCATCGCGCCGTACAACAACCGAGTGCCTCCTGTGTTTCGTCGATCAGACCTTAACCCGGAGCGGTGACGTGCGGCCCGGCGGTCCGGGAGGCGGAACGCGTCCCGGACCGTGCCCGGCGGTCGCCGGAGGTCGTTCCGGGTGGCGAAAGCCCTGGTCGGTGTCAGTGCGGTCGCGTACGGTGAAGTACGCCTCGAAGCCTGTGCCGCGTCGGGGCCGTTTTCCCGGTCCTCACCTCCTCACCGAACAGGAGACCGAACGTGCCGGTCCTTCCTGGAGCCGAGCCGTACCGCCACGAGGGCGGGGAGGTCGGCGTCCTCCTCTGCCACGGCTTCACCGGTTCCCCGCAGTCGCTGCGCCCCTGGGCGGAGTACCTCGCCGAGCGCGGTCTGACCGTCTCGCTGCCGCTGCTTCCCGGGCACGGCACGCGCTGGGAGGACATGCGGCTCACCGGCTGGCAGGACTGGTACGCGGAGGTGGACCGCGAGCTGCGCGCCCTGCGCGGGCGCTGTGCGCAGGTCTTCGTCCTCGGGCTGTCCATGGGCGGTGCCCTGGCCCTGCGGCTGGCCGCGAAGCACGGGGACGACATCAGCGGGCTCGTCGTCGTCAACCCGGCGAACAAGGTGCACGGCCTGGCCGCGCACGCCCTCCCCGTGCTCCGCCACCTCGTCCCCACGACGAAGGGGCTGACCGGCGACATCAGGAAGAAGGGCGCCGTCGAGGTCGGCTACGACAAGGTCCCGCTGCACGCGGCGCACTCGCTGCGGACCTTCTTCCGGCTCGTCGACAAGGAGCTGCCGCAGGTCACCCAGCCGCTGCTGCTGCTGCGCAGCCCGGAGGACCACGTGGTGCCGCCGGCCGACTCCGCGCGCATCCTCGGCCGGGTGTCGTCGACGGACGTCACGGAGATCCTGCTGGAACAGAGTCACCACGTCGCGACGTTGGACAACGACGCGGATCTGATCTTCGAGGAGAGCCACGCGTTCATCGGCCGGCTCGCGCCCTCCGCCGACGCCGGCGAGGAGGCGGTCCCGGCGCCGGCGTCGGTGAAACAGCAGGAAGGGACGGCCACTGGTGGCTGAGCAGGACTCCGGGCACGAGCCGGAGGAGAAGGAGGCGCCCCTCGGCGAGCGCGGCGGCGACGCCCGCGGCGCCTCGTCCGGGGACTCCGCCGGTCCGTCCTCCGGCGCGGCTCCGGCTCCCGACACGGCTCCGGGCACGCCCCCGTCCGGCATGCCGTCGGGCGGCGAGCGGGAGGTCCCGTTCGACGAGGACGCCGCGTGGCGGGCGATCGTCGCCGGGTACGGGCAGGAGCCGCCGGACCCGCCGGGCGCGAGGCCGTTCAGGTCGATCGAGGACCTGGCGCTGCCGGAGGCGGAGCCGGACGACACCACCGGGAAGTCCGGCGAGCAGGCCCCCGACCAGCCGTCCGACGAGCAGGGCGGGCCCTCCGGGACCAGACCCCTGGGCAGCTCCGTCGCCTTCGCGCCCGGCGTCGGCGGACCGCGCGACTACCGGCTGGCCGAGCCCGGCGAGGACGACCTCGACGAGGACGACGAGGACGGCGAGGGCCACTTCGTACCGCCCGAGCCGCCCCCGCTGCCCGCGACCGACGCGACGGCCAGGTTCGCCTGGCTCGGGGTGGTCGGCGGGCCCGTCCTGCTGCTCCTCGCCGTGCTCCTCGGCTGGGACATGACCTGGTGGCTGACCACCCTCGGGATAGGCGGCTTCCTCGGCGGCTTCGCCACGCTGGTGATGCGCATGAAGGACGGCGACGAAGACGACGACGACCCCGGACGCGGCGCGGTCGTCTGACCGGCCTGCGACCAGTGCCCAGTCCGGTCAGGACGACGCGGGCACCCTGAGGGCGGCCAGCACCGGCAGATGGTCGGTGGCCGCCCTCAGGTCCGCCTCCGTCACCCCGGAGTGGCCCTGGGGCACCCCGCAGCCCAGTACCTCGACACCCCGCCCGGCGAAGACCGCGTCGATCCGCTTCTTCGGGTCCGTCGGCGTCGAGGTGTACTCGCCTCCCCAGGGGGCCGTCGCCCAGCCGTCCTGGAGCTCGGCGGCCAGCCGTTTGAAGCTCCGGCCGTCCGGGGTGTCGTTGATGTCGCCGCCCGCGACCGTGTGGTCCACGCCCATCCCGGCGAGCCGGTCGAGGAGCAGGCCGGCCTGCTCGTACCGCTCGTCCTTCTGCAGGCTCAGGTGACAGCTGAGCACTCCCAGCCGGGCACCTCCGAACCGTACGACCGCCGTCGCGAAGCCGCGCCGGTGCAGGCCGGGCGTGAGCGGCAGCAGGACGTCCTCGGTGCGTTCGACCGTCGCCCGGAGCGAGCACAGGAGCGCGGGACCGGCGGCGGTGGCGCCGCCCGAGAGAACGACCAGCCCCGAGGCCGCCGCCAGCCGCGCCAGCTGCTTGCGCCAGCGGAAGAACCGGGGGGCCTCCTGGATCAGCACCAGGTCCGGGGCACAGGCCGCGATCACCCGGGCCAGCGCGGCGGTGTCGTCGTGCATCGAGCGGATGTTGTAGCTCAGCACCCGTACGACGGCGGAGCCGTCGGCCTCGGTCCGGGAGGCGGGAAGCACCGTGGTGGTCGCCATGACGGTCAAGATACGCGGCGCCCGCCGCCCCCCGTGACCGGGGCGCGACGGGCGCTGCCGCACGAAGCCCTGCGGCTGTGCGAACGTACGAATCCAGGCGGCTGTACGGAGCCGTCCGGCTACCTGACCGGGTCGGGCTACATGACCGGGTCGGGCTCCCTGGCCAGGTCCGCCGCGCCCACCAGGCCGGCCTTGTTGCCGAGCTGGGCGGCGATCACGTCGGCCACCGGACGCCAGTTGCCGCCCACGAGCCAGCGCTTGTAGGACTTGCGGATCGGGTCGAGGACCAGCTCGCCCTCGTCCGAGAGCCCGCCGCCGACGATGAACGCGGACGGGTCGAACAGCGAGGCCAGGTCGGCGAGGCCGGCACCGGCCCAGCGGGCCAGCTCACGGTAGGAGTCGACGGCCACCGGGTCGCCCTGCCGCGCGGCCATGGAGATGTGCTTGCCCTCGATGCCGTCGGGGGAGCCGTCGCCCAGCGAGAGCAGGACCTCGGCGCGCTCCGGGGTGGCGTTGGCGCGCTGCTTCGCGTACCGCACGAGGGCGCGGCCGGAGGCGTACTGCTCCCAGCAGCCCTGCGAACCGCAGCCGCACAGCAGGCCGTCCGGCACCATCCGGATGTGGCCGAACTCGGCGGCCACGCCGAAGTGGCCGCGGCGCAGCTTGTTGCCGATGATGATGCCGCCGCCGAGTCCGGTGCCGAGCGTGATGCAGATGACGTTGCGGTGGCCCTTGCCCGCGCCGAACTTGTACTCGCCCCAGGCGGCCGCGTTGGCGTCGTTCTCCACCACGACCGGCAGGCCGACCCGCGCCTGGACCTTCTCCTTCAGCGGCTCCTGCCGCCAGTCGATGTTCGGCGCGAAGTAGACCGTCGAGCGCTGGCGGTTCACATAGCCGGCGGCGCCGATGCCGACACCGACGATCTCGTGCCCGGCCCGCGCGCCCTCGACGGCGGAGGCGATGGCGTCCACGATGCCCTCGGGCGTGCCCGGAGTCGGCACCTTGTGGGTCGAGAGGATGTTGCCTTCCTCGTCGACCACGCCGGCCGCGATCTTCGTGCCGCCGATGTCGACGCCGATGGTGAGTCCCATGAATCCCTCAGTTTCGGTCGAGCCCCGCTACGGCCAACCGTACCCGAGGGGACCCTCAGTCCACGTCGATGCGCTCCCCCGGGCCCGGGTCGTCGTCTCCGTCCCGGCCTCCGTCCCGGCGTCGGTCCCGGTCCTCGTCCCGCGCGGTGCCGCCCTGCGTCCAGCGCCGCTCCTGGTTCTCCACCGCCGAGCGGTAGGCGGCGAGCAGCTCGGAGCCGGCCGCGGCGAGATGGTCGAAGACCTGGGGGTTGCGCTCGATCACCGGTTCGACCGCGGCCCTGGCCTGGCGCACCACCTGGTTCACCACCTGCTGGGCCGCGCCCGAGGCGGCCGCCCCGAACAGCGGCGACTGCAGGGCGGACAGCTTGTCGGTGACGGCGTCGACCAGCTTGCGCAGCTCCTCGGCGGCCGAGCCCGGGGGCGGCCCGTACTGCGCGCGGCGCCGGGCCTTCTCCGCCTCGAGGTCCTCCTCGCAGGCCGTCGCCCAGGCGTCCGGGTCGGCCGGGCGGGCGGCTCGCGCCTCGTCGGCCGCCTCCTCCTGAGCGGCGTCGGACGTGGGGCGCTCTTCGCTCATGGCGGACTCCTGACTGGGGTTCGTGTCTTCGACGTTACCCGAACGGAGCCATGCGGTTCACCATGCCCGCCACACGGACGGTCCGGCGCCGTTCAGCGGCCCTTCGGCCACAGCTCCGGGTCCGGCGCGAACCGGATCCGCAGCTCCCCCTCGCGCAGGGAGGCGCCGCTCACCGTGCACCGGCGCAGGGCCGACGGCAGGGGCACGATCCGGCGGAACCGCCCGGCGGTGACGACGAGTTCGTCGCCGCGCCGGAGCAGGTCGAGCTCCTCGCGTATCGCGCCGGGCAGCGGGAGGTGCCAGATCAGTTCGCCGTCGTCGAGGAGCCGGTCGGCGACGGGCCACTCGACCGGGGCGGGCGCCGGGCCGGCCCCGGGCACGTCCAGCGCGAGGAGGTCGTCACCGCCGCGGGGATCGCGCCCGAGGTGGGCCACCTCGCGGACCGGAACGGAGGCGTCCGGACCGCTTCCGTACGTGTCCTGCCATTCCTCCAGGGTCTTGCGCTGCTGGGCCACGGCTCCGGCGAGCCAGGTGTCGCCCGTGGTGCACGGCAGGACGCGGTTGGCGACCAGCGCGTCGAGGCGCAGGCCGCGCAGGGCGAGACCGGTGGCGGCGGTACGCACCTGGTCGGCGCCGGCCGGACCGGGCTCGGCGACCAGCCGTACGGTCGTGGCCCGCTCCGCCAGGACGGCCTGGACGGCGGCCAGTTCGGCGTCCCAGCGGGCGGCCGTCTCGTACAGCCACCCGGCGGGCATGGGCACGCCGGCGAGGCGGCCGAGCATGGGGCGCAGGGCGCGGGCGGCCTGCCGTTCCGGGGGCAGCAGCCGGCGCAGATAGCGGCGCAGCTCCTCGGGGAGCGCGAGCAGGTCGAGGGCGTGCGGGGCCGGGGGCAGATCGACGACGAGCAGGTCGTACGCCTCCGAGAGGACCGCGTCGCGCAGGGCGCGCAGGAGGGCGAGTTCCCCGGCGCCGGGCAGCGGGGTGAGTTCCTCGGCGTCGAGGCGGGCGGCGCCGAGGAGGTCGAGGGCCGTGGCCGCGCGCTCCTGGAGGGCGACGAGGTCCGCCCGGAAGCCCTCGGCCGCGTCGGGGCGCCAGGCGGTGAGTCCGGGCGCCGCCTCGACGGGTCCGGTGCCGGTGGGGACGCCGAGCACGGCACCGAGGCTGTCGGTGCCGTCGGCGCTCAGCACGAGGGTGCGGGCGCCGTCGCGGGCGGCCGCCAGTGCGGTGGCCGCGGCGACGGTCGTACGGCCGCTGCCGCCGGGACCGGTGATCAGGATGGAGCGCATGGAGGTGAACGCTACCCGCGCCGCACGGCGGGGACGTTCGCCGTCCGGTGCGCGGCGCGCTCAGGAGCCGTCCGCCGCTCCGGGGCGGCGCGCTCACGGGCCGACCGCCGCGGGGCTCGTCGCCCCCGCCCGGTCCGGCGGGCTACTTCGCCTCCGACTCGACCGCCTTCTTCAGGCCGGCCAGCGCGCGGTCGATGATGACCTTCTCCGCCTTGCGCTTGATCATGCCGAGCATCGGGATCTTGACGTCGACCGTGAGCCGGTACGTCACCTCGGTCGCCTCGGCGCCGGCCGGCTTCAGCAGGTACGTGCCGTCGAGGGACCGCAGCATCTGGGACTTCACCAGGGTCCAGGAGACCTCGTGGGCGCCGGTCCAGGTGAAGGCGAGCACCTGGTCGTCCTTGATCGCGCCCGCGTCCATGACGAGGTGGACCTGCTCGGCGCGGCCCTGGTCGTCCGTCGCGAGCACCTCCGCCACCTTCACCTCGCCGGTCCACTCCGGGTAGCGGGCGAAGTCCGCGATCACGCCCATGACGTCGGCCGGTGCCGCCTCGATCGTGATGCTCGAACTGGTGTGTTCCGCCATCGCCGTGGCTCCTCCAGATGCGGTCCGGATCGAAGGTCGCCCCTGGCCGGCCGGGCCGGGCCCGGGGAGGGGGTGGGTACGCACGTGTGTGCAGCGTGAAGGCTACCGCGCGACCGCCGGACCTTTCTCATCCGACCTGCTGTTCGTCCGGTTCGCAAGGCCTTCCGCTTCCGGCGCCCTCCGGCCGCCGCGCCTCCCTCACCACTCCAGCACCCACGGCCTCCCGCTGCTCGCGAAGTGCCCGACGTTCACGCACTCGGTCGCCCCGATCCGCATCCGCCGCACCAGCGGCTGGTGGACATGGCCGAAGAGGGAGTAGCGCGGCCGGGTGCGGCGGATGGCGTCCAGCAGGGCACGGCTGCCGCGTTCGAAGCGCCGGGCGACCGTGTCGTACACGAGCTCCGGGACCTCCGGCGGGATGTGGGTGCACAGCACGTCCACCTCGCCGACCGCCTCTATCTTCGCCGCGTACTCCTCGTCGCTGATCTCGTACGGCGTCCGCATCGGCGTGCGCAGCCCGCCGCCCACGAAGCCGAAGGTCCACCCCCCGATCTCCACGCGCTGCCCGTCCAGCACGGTGATGCCGTCCCCGGCGTACTCCGGCCACAGGCGCGGCATGTCGACGTTGCCGTACGTGGCGTACGTCGGGGCGGGGAAGGCGGCGAAGAGTTCGGCGTACTGCTTGCGCACCGCCTTCTCCATCACCGCGGCCCGGTCCTCCTCGATCCCCGCCCACAGCCGGGCCCCGAGGGCGCGGGCCTCCTCGAAGCGGCGGGCGGTGCGCAGTTCGACGATCCGGTCGGCGTTCTCCACCCCGAAGAGGTCGGGGAAGATGCCACGCGAGTGATCGGCGTAGTCGAGGAAGAGCACCAGGTCGCCGAGGCAGATCAGGGCGTCGGCACCTTCCCCCGCCCTGGCGAGATCCCTCGCGTTGCCGTGCACGTCGCTGACCACGTGGACGCGTGTCCCGGTGTGTCCGCCAGTTGTGGATGCCATGTCGATCAAGGGTAGGGGTCATGGGGCAAACGTGAACAGAGATGCCCCTACCTGCGGTTACTCGCCAGTCCCGGAGGCTGTGGACTACTGTGCGCCAGGTAAGTCACCCACATGTGACGGAGAGAACATCTCGTCGGGACCCCCTGTTGGGAGGCCATACCGACGGGTAACGTCCGGGCAGTCCATCCGTGCTCAGGATGTCGGCCGACGACCCCCCGAGCACCAGCCCGATCCTTGGACCGCACCGTCGCAGCAACACAGAGTCGTGGCGCCGGCGCCCTATGAGGAGCAGCAGTCTTGCGCGAGTTCAGCCTTCCGGCTTTGTACGAGGTCCCGACGGACGGCAATCTCACCGACATCGTCCGCAGAAACGCCGCGCAGCACCCGGACGTCGCCGTCGTCGCCCGCAAGGCGGGAGGCGCCTGGCAGGACGTCACCGCCACCGCGTTCCTCGCCGAGGTGCAGGCCGCCGCCAAGGGCCTCATCGCCGCGGGCGTCCAGCCCGGCGACCGGGTCGGCCTGATGTCACGCACCCGCTACGAATGGACCCTGCTCGACTTCGCGATCTGGTTCGCGGGCGCCGTGACCGTGCCGGTGTACGAGACGAGCTCGCCGGAGCAGGTGGAGTGGATCCTCGGCGACTCGGGCGCCACCGCCTGCCTGGTGGAGCTGCCCGCCCACGCGGAGGCCGTGGAGTCGGTGCGGGAGAAGCTGCCCGCCCTCAAGCACGTGTGGCAGATCGAGGCCGGCGCGGTGGAGGAGCTCGGGCGGCTCGGCCAGGACGTCACCGACGAGACGGTCGAGGAGCGCGGCTCGCTGGCGAAGGCCGACGACCCGGCGACCATCGTCTACACCTCCGGCACCACCGGCCGCCCCAAGGGCTGTGTCCTCACCCACCGCAGCTTCTTCGCCGAGTGCGGCAACATCGTGGAGCGGCTGCGCCCCCTGTTCCGTACCGGCGAGTGCTCGGTGCTGCTCTTCCTGCCGCTCGCGCACGTCTTCGGGCGCCTGGTGCAGATCGCGCCGATGATGGCGCCGATCAAGCTGGGCTGCGTCCCGGACATCAAGAACCTCACCGAGGAGCTGGCCTCGTTCCGGCCCACGCTGATCCTCGGCGTGCCCCGGGTCTTCGAGAAGGTCTACAACGCGGCACGCGCCAAGGCGCAGGCCGACGGCAAGGGCGCGATCTTCGACAAGGCCGCCGACACGGCGATCGCGTACAGCCGCGCGCTGGACACCCCGTCGGGCCCGTCGATCGGCCTGAAGATCAAGCACTTCGTCTTCGACAAGCTCGTCTACGGCAAGCTGCGGGCGGTCCTCGGCCGCCGCGGCGAGTACGCCATCTCCGGCGGCGCCCCGCTGGGCGAGCGTCTCGGCCACTTCTTCCGCGGCATCGGCTTCACGGTCCTGGAGGGCTACGGCCTGACCGAGTCCTGTGCCGCGACCGCGTTCAACCCCTGGGACCGGCCGAAGATCGGCACGGTGGGCCAGCCGCTGCCCGGCTCGGTGGTCCGCATCGCGGACGACGGCGAGGTGCTGCTGCACGGCGAGCACCTGTTCAAGGAGTACTGGAACAACCCGGGCGCGACCGAGGAGGCCCTCGAGGACGGCTGGTTCCACACCGGTGACCTCGGCACCCTCGACGAGGACGGCTACCTCAGCATCACCGGCCGCAAGAAGGAGATCCTCGTCACCGCGGGCGGCAAGAACGTCGCCCCGGCCGTGATCGAGGACCGGATCCGCGCGCACGCGCTGGTCGCGGAGTGCATGGTGGTGGGCGACGGGCGGCCGTTCGTGGGCGCGCTGGTCACCATCGACGAGGAGTTCCTGGGCCGCTGGTGCGCCGAGCACGGCAAACCGGCCGGCTCCACGGTCGCGTCGCTGCGCGAGGACGCGGACCTGCTGGCCGCGGTCCAGGCCGCGGTCGACGACGGCAACGCCGCGGTGTCGAAGGCCGAGTCGGTGCGCAAGTTCCGTATCCTGTCCGCCCAGTTCACCGAGGAGTCGGGGCACCTCACGCCGTCCCTGAAGCTCAAGCGGAACGTGGTGGCGAAGGACTACGCGGACGAGATCGAGGCGATCTACCGGAAGTAGCCGGGCCCTGAACCGCTGATGGCGCCCACCCCCGTCGGGGGTGGGCGCCATCAGCGGTTCACAGCAGCTTCTTCAGCCGCTCCGCCAGCAGGTCCCAGCGCCACTTCTCCTCGACCCACTCGCGCCCCCGCTCCCCCATGCGGCGGCGCAGCTCCGGGTCGTCGAGGAGGGTGAGGACACGGTCGGCGGTCTCCTCCGCGGAGCCGCCGCGCACCACCCAGCCGGTCTCGCCGTCGAGGACCGCGTCGGGGGCGCCGCCCGAGTCGCCCGCGACCACGGGCAGTCCCGTCGCGGACGCCTCCAGGTACACGATGCCGAGGCCCTCCACGTCCAGCCCGCCCCGGCGGGTCCGGCAGGGCATGGCGAAGACGTCACCGGCGCCGTAGTGGGCGGGCAGCTCCGACCAGGGCACGGAGCCCGTGAAGCGGACGGAGGCGGCGACTCCGGTCTCCTCCGCGAGCTTGCGCAGGTCGCTCTCGTACGGGCCGCCGCCCACGACGAGCAGCACCGTGTCCGGCTGCCGGGCGAGGATGCGGGGCATGGCCCGGATGAGGGTGTCCTGCCCCTTGCGCTTCACCAGCCGGGAGACGCAGACGACCACCGGCCGGTCGGTGAGACCGAGCCGGGCGCGGACCTCGTCGCCGCCGGAGCCGGGGTGGAAGGTCTTCTCGTCGACCCCGGGCGGCAGTTGGACCATCCGGGCGGCGGCGTCCGGGCTGAGCGCGGTGGCGATGCGGGAGCGCGTGTACTCGCCCAGGTAGGTGATGGTGTCCGTGGACTCGCCGATCCGGCCGAGCAGCTGGCGCGCGGCGGGCAGCTGCGCCCAGCCGGCCTCGTGCCCGTGGGTCGTGGCCACCAGCCGCTCGGCGCCGGCCCGGCGCAGCGCGGGCGCCATCAGGCCGAGCGGGGCCGCCGCCCCGAACCACACCGAGGTGCAGCCGTGCTCCCGCAGCAGCGACACCGCGCGGCGGGTGGCGCCCGGCGTGGGCAGCAGCATCGTCGTGCGGTCGCGTACGACGGTGAAGGGCTGTTCCGCGTCGAAGGCGGCCGTCGCCTCCACGCCCTCCCGGCCGCGCTTCCAGGTGGAGGCGTAGACGACGATCCGCTCCGGGTCCAGGCGCAGCGCCATGTTGTGCAGGAACGCCTGGATGCCCCCGGGCCGGGGCGGGAAGTCGTTGGTCACGATCAGGGTCTTGTGCATCGCCGCCGACCCTACCGAACCGTCACCCCTGGCCGGGTCCGGCCGCGCCTCCCAGCCCACGCACAGCCGTGCGGGAGATAATGCCGTCCCCATCCGCGACGCACAGGAACAGGGGCACACGTGGACATGGCGGGCATACGGCGGATCCCGGTCCTGCTGCTGACGACCTGGGCCGCGACCAGACTGCTCCTGCTGCTGTTCGTCCTCAAGGTGATCGTCTTCCCCGGCCCGGACGTCACCACCGACGTGTCGTCCACCTACCAGGGCTGGTACGAGGTCCTGCGCGCCGGCACGTATCCGCTGGACGACGTGACCTGGCAGTACCCGCCCGTCGCCGCGCTGCCGATCCTCTCCCCCGCGCTGCTGCCGTTCCTGGACTACGCGCAGGCGTTCTTCGTCCTCGTCTGCCTCACCGACCTGGTGGTCCTGGCGCTGCTGCTGTACGCGGGCCGCGGCCCGGGCCGGACCCGGCGCGGCGCCTGGGTCTGGGTCGTGGGCGTGCCCCTGATGGGGCCGACCGTCTACGCCCGGTACGACGTGATGGTGACGGCGGTGGCGGTCGCGGCGCTGGTCGCGGGGGTGCGCCACCCGCGCGTGATGGGTGCGCTCGTGGCCTTCGGCGCGCTGCTGAAGGTGTGGCCGGCGCTGCTCCTGCTGGGCGCGGTCCGGCTGCGGGCGTGGGTCTCGGCGGCGGTGACCGCCGTGGCGCTGGCCGCGCTGTGCGCGCTGGCGATGCCCGGTGCGTTCGACTTCCTGACCTTCCAGCGCGAGCGGGGCACGGAGGTGGAGTCCCTCGGTGCGCTGGTGTTCCATGTGGCCCGCTGGTTCGGGTGGGACGGCGGCGTGTACTTCAACTACGGGTCGATGGAGTTCCTGGGCCCGCACGTCGACGTCGTCAGCCGGGCGGCCCTGCTGCTGAGCGTGCTGGCGTTCGGCTGGCTGCTGCTGTGGCGGCTGCGGGCACGGCGCCTGACGCCGCACACGCTCGCGGACGCCGCCTTCGTGGCGGTGCTGATGTTCACGGTGACGAGCCGGGTGATCAGTCCGCAGTACATGGTGTGGCTGGTCGGGCTCGCGGCGGTCTGCCTGTGCTTCCGGGGCAGCGTGATGGTGCGGCCCGCGTACTGTGTCGTGGCCGCGAGCCTGGTGACCGCGCTGGAGTTCCCGGTCTGGTTCGCGGAGGTGGTCGCGAGCGACTGGTGGGGCGTCACCCTGCTCGTCGTGCGCAACGGCCTCCTCGTCGCCGCCGCCGTGCTCGCCGCCCGGGAGCTGTGGCGGAGCACGGTCACCGCGCCGTCCTCCTCCGTCTCGGTCCCCGGTCAGGCAGCCCGCGCCAGGGAGCCTCTCACGTCCTGACCCGGGGCCCTCAGCCCAGCTGGTCCCGCAGATACTCCCGCCACTGCCCGGTGAACCGTGCGGGGGTCGTGCCGAGGACGTCCCGCAGCGCGTCCTCCACGGCCCCCGCCCGCCGCTCGTGGCCGCCCACGGCCCGGTAGAACGCGTTCAGCCGCTCCTCGCCCCACCGGTCCGCGATCATCCGGCAGGCCAGCCAGCCGCCCTCGTAGGCCATCGCCAGCCCGTTCGCGTCCCGGCCGAACCCGAAGTCCTCGTCGTCCGGCAGCGCGTCCGGCACCCGGCCCTCCCGTACCTCCCGCTGGAGCTCCGGCGCGATCTGGGCGGGGGTGCGTCCGGCCGACCGGTAGCCGACCCAGTCGGCGTACCCCTCGGAGAGCCACAGGGGCGTGGCCGCGGTCGTGTGCGCGCGGGTGGCCACATGCGTCGCCTCGTGGGTGAGGACGACCTGTCCGCCGAAGTCGCCGAGGACCGCGTACGCGTCGGGGTTGACGACGATCCGGTCCGCGGGCGTACGCCCCGAGCCGCCCGTCTCCCCGGTGGTGACCGCCGCGATGCCCCGGTAACCGGAGGCGGGCGCCCCGAGCAGCCCCGCCATCTCCTCCAGCGACTCCGGCACCAGGACGACGACGCGCTCCGCCCAGTCGTCGCCCCACGCCCCGCTCACCGCGGGCACCGCGCGGTCCGCCGCCTCGGCGTACGTACGCAGCTCCGCCTCCGTGCGGCCGACGCCCAGGACGAGGCTGTGCCGCCCCCGTACGGCCCGGACGGCACCCTGCTCCCACAGCTGCTCGGCGGCCTCGCGGGCGGGCTCGTCGGAGGCGACGTACCAGCTGCCGTCGTCGCGGGTCAGGGTCAGGGCGCGGGCGGCGGTGACCGGCGCCCGGTCGTACCCGCGGACGCGGTACCGCAGCTCCGCCTCGGCGGTGGCCCGGTCCCCGGAGCGGTGGAACCCGGTCAGCCGGTACGACCAGGAGGCGAGCGGCAGGCCCCGCAGGTTGGCGAACTCGGCCAGGCCCGTCGCGAGCCCGCCGCTGTCGGCCACCGGTGCCTCCGTGCCGCGGTAGGCGCTCTCGTCGCGTGCGAGGACCGCCTCGGCCCGCCGGTCGAGCACCCGCTGGACGTCCGCGCGGGCCGGGTCGGGCGCCTCGCTCCCGCCGCAGCCCGCCACGAGCGCGCACACCAGCAGCGGTACCGCCCCCGCCCCACGCCGTCGACCAGCCACGTTCCCGATCGTACGGTGACCGCGCGGCCTCGTCGCGGGCCGCGCGACCGGTCAGATCCGCGTCACCGACGTCACCGGCATCATCCCGACCGGGTCGTAGCGGACCGGCGCCCCCGGGTACGGCGCGTGGATCACCTGGCCGTTGCCCACGTACATCCCGACGTGGCTGGCGTCCGACCGGTAGACGACGAGGTCGCCGGGGAGCGCCTCGGACAGCGGCAGCTGCCGGCCGACGAACCGCTGCTGCTGCGAGGTGCGCGGCAGTCCGACCCCGGCCTGCGCGTACGACCACTGCATCAGGCCCGAGCAGTCGAAGCCGTGCGGCCCGCTGGCGCCCCACATGTAGGGCTTGCCGACGGCGGAGCGGACGGCGGCGACGGCGGCGGCCGCGCGGGCACCGGGCGCGACGGCGTCCCCGAGGTCGGGCACCTGCGGGCGGTCGCCGCGCGAGGCCCGGTCGTAGGCGGCGCGGTCGGCGGCGGCGAGGGAGTTGAGGAGCCGGCGGGCCTGCGCGAGCTTCCGCTCCACGGTGCGCTTGTGCCGGGCGACGGCCCGGCGGCTCACCTCCAGCTCCGTCAGCTTGCCGCCGGCCTCGTCGCGCTGCCGGGACAGCTCGCGCAGGGCTCCCTGGAGGTCCCTGAGCTCGTCCGCCTGGTGGGCGCTGATCCGGTCGAGGGTGGCGGCCTTGTCGAGGTACTCACCGGGGTCCTCGGAGAACAGCAGGGCGAGGGAGGGGTCGAGGCCGCCGGAACGGTACTGGGCGCCCGCGAGCGCCCCGATCGCCTCCCGCATGGTGTTGACGCGGTGCTGCTGGCGGGCGATCCGGTCCTGCGCGGCGCCGACCTGCGCACGCAGCACGCCGGCGCGTTCGCCGGCCCTGTTGTAGGCCTCGGTGACCTGCTCGGCCTCCTGGTAGAGGCGGTCCACCTCGGCACGGGTCTCCTCGGGCGGAGCGGCGACGGCCGACCCGGCGCCCAGGGCCGCGGCGGCGGACAGCACACAGAGGGCAGCGCTGACACCCCGGTCGAACCCGGACGGGGCGGAGCGGCGATGGGACCCCACGGGAAGCCGTACTCCCTTCGCTGTCGAAAGACACGAACCGTCTCCGCGACGCCGGGCGGGCAGCCCTGTGCTGCGGCAACCCGGTGCCGGGTCCGCGGTAGTCGGGGAAACGCGCCAGACAGTAGCCGTGCGCCCCGCGACGGCCAACGACCTCGGCGGGCACACAGCGTGACGCCCCGCCGAGAATCCAGTCATCAGCGGGGCGTGGGGTCAGTTCACGTCACCGGATTTCGCCCGTTCAGGCGGCCGGGTGTGGCGATCTCGCGGGTCCCCCGGAAGAGGTGCCTTCCGTCGGCGGGTCGACGGAGAGGCTGCCCTTCCGGGACGCGCCGGAGGTACGTCGGATCCGCGTCAGATCCGGACGCCGAACTGGAACGGCATGTTGTTGATCGACTCGTAGCGGACGACCGTGCCGGTGCGCGGGGCGTGCAGCACCTGGCCGTTGCCCGCGTAGAAGCCGACGTGGTGCAGGTCGCCGTAGAAGATGACCAGGTCGCCGACCTGGAGCTGGCTCTGCGAGTAGATGCGCGTACCGGCGTTGGCCTGGGCCTGCGAGGTGCGCGGGATGGAGACGCCGGCCTGGGCGTAGGCCCAGGAGGTGAGGCCCGAGCAGTCGAAGGAGTTGGGGCCGGTGGCGCCGTACACGTACGGCTTGCCGATCTGGCTCTGGGCGGCTGCGTAGGCGGAGCCGGAGCGGCCGGAGACGGGCTTGGCGTCGCTGCCGGCGCTGAGGGCGGTGCGCTCGCTGGCGCGGGTGGCCCGGTCCTCCTCCTCCTGGAGCGCCGCCTTCTCGGCCGCGGTGAGGGAGTTGAGGAGCTTCTGGGCCTCGGCGAGCTTGCCCTTGACCTCGTTCTTCTTCTTCTCGAGGGTCTCGCGGGTGTCGGCGAGGTCCTCGAGCTTCTCGGTGGCTTCCTGGCGCTGCTGGGCGAGCGAGCGCTGCTTCTCCTGGATCTTCTTCAGCGAGTCGACCTGCTGGGCGCTGAGCTGGTCGAGCGTGGAGGCCTTGTCGAGGTAGTCGTCCGGGTCCGCGGAGAGGAACAGCTGGACCGAGGAGTCGATGCCGCCGGAGCGGTACTGGGCGCTGGCCGCGAGCCCGATGTCCTCGCGCAGTGCGTTGAGGTCGTCCTGGCCGCGGGCGACGTTGTCCTGGAGCGTGGAGATCTGCTTCTCCAGCTTCTCCTGCTTCTCCTTGGCGCCGTTGTACTTCTCGGTGGCCTTCTCGGCCTCCTCGTACAGCTTGTCGACCTTGGTCTTGACCTCGTCCTTGCTGGGCTTCTCGCTGGGCGCCGCGTTGGCGGTCTGGGAGCCCAGGGCCACGGCGGCGGCCGCGGCGGTGGTCAGCACGGTCACTCGTGCGCGGCTCGGCTGCTTGGGTCGACGGTGGGACGCCACGGGGGCGAGCTCCTTCTTCCTCCAGCCGCCTACCGACACGCCGGTGGGCGGTGCCCCCCCGCCGTCACTCCCAATAAGTGATCAACCGAGCGGAGGTTCGACGCCCGACCCTAGTGACCTTCTTGTGATCAGTTCAAATCCTCTGGTGAAAAAAGTATGTGACGCTCGACATTTTCGTCCTACAACTCACGTGCAGTGGACGGCAGGTTGACGCTGCGTCGCACTCCCGCCCCACCAATCCCGGCATTCACGGCACATGTTGCGGTTGGGGCCTACGGAACGCATGGGACGTACGCCCCGAGAGGACGGGGCGTACGTTCTCAGCCACGCGAGAAGCGCTTGAGCAGCACCGCCGACGCCACCGGCCGGGCGCCCGCCCGGGCCACGCCGTCGGCCACCTCACGGTCCGTGGAGGCGACGATGACCGGCCGGCCGGGCGGTTCGGCGCGCACCAGCTGGCGGATCAGCTCGTCCGCGGTGACGCCGGGCTTGGAGAACAGCACCCGGACCCCGCGCGGCGGTGCGAGCAGCACGGGCGCGGCCAGCTCGGCACCGTCGAAGACACAGGTCACCTCGGCGCCCGTCTGCGCGGCGAGCTGCGAGAGCTGGCCGAGCAGCCTGAGGCGCTGCTTCTCCAGCGGCATCTGCGGATAGCCGGTCTTGGTGACGTTGTAGCCGTCGACGACGAGGTGCGCCTGCGGCAGCGCGAGCAACTGGTCCAGGATCGCGGGGTCGTTGTCGGACAGCGCGCGGGCGGCGATGTCCTTCGGGGTCATCCGGCCCGGCTCGACGGCGTCCACGGTCTCCGCGGGGCGCACGGACACGGGCGGCAGCGCGAGCTCCCGCCTGAGCCCCTGCGCCGCGTCCAGGACGGTGTCCAGGAGCAGCCGTACGCGCATGTCCTCGACGCTGCGCCCCTCGCGCGCCGCCCGGCGGGCGGCCTCCAGGGCGGCCTCCGTCTCGCCGAGGCGCGCCTTGAGCCGCCGGGTCTCGCTCTCGGCCGCGGAGACCTGCGCCTGGCTCTCGGCGCGCACGGTCTCGATCTCGCTCTGGACCTTGCGCATCGCGGCCTCGCCGCGCTTGACGTCGCTGAGGGCGGCGCGCAGCTTCCGGTGAAGCGATTCGGCTTCCTTCTTCGCCGTGTCCAGCTCCGCGCGCAGCCGCTCGGTCTCGGTCCTGGCGTGCAGCCGGGCCCGGTCGAGCTCCTCGCGCAGCCGCGCCAGTTCGGCCCGGCTCTCCTCGTCGGCGCGCTCGGCGTCCGCCCGCTGGGCCTCCTCGCCGGCCGCGGTCACCAGCTTGACCCAGCCGGCGGGGCGCAGCACATAGGCCGCGGCCGCCACGTCCAGCGGATCCGCGGCCGGGGGCGGCGAGCCTGCGTCGAGGGCGCCGGCGAGCTCCGGCTGGGCCTCTCTGAGCCGCTCCCCGATCCGTTGTCTGAAAAGCGCGTCGGTCTCCACGGCGGCCGCCATGGCGTTGCCCGCGAACTTGGCCCGGCGGTTCGGGGCGAACCGGGCGTACTGCCTCAGCTGTGCGGGCAGTTCCGCGACGGTCAGCCCGCCGAAGCCGTCCGAGACGATCTGCACGACGCGCTTGCGCACGCCTTCGGGCAGCGGACGGTCGAGCACCTCAGCGGCGCCGTCGTCCGGCCTCCCGCCCGCGGTCTCCACCATCCGTCACCCCTATACCTGTGCGGGGCCCGCTCCGTTCAGGAGCCGGCGCCCGGCCTGTCCACCAGTTCCACCTGATCCACCGCGTTGCACCAGCGGCAGCGCACCGACTCGATGGTCTCACTGACCACCTCGCGCTCCTCCACCTTCGGCTCTCCGGCGAGGTCGAGGTGCAGGTACTCGACGACCTTCGAGGAGCGGGTCACGTCGAAACGGGTGAGGTTGCCGCAGAGGGTGCAGCGCCAGCGGGTCGTCGCGGTCGGCAGGGGAACCGTCATCGTGGCTGCTCTTCCTTCTTCCAGTCTCCGTGACGCACCCGCTTCCCCGGTGCGTGTGGCTCGTAACCCTACGGCCTGGCGGGTCCCCCACGCCCGTCCGGTCACAGCGGCGAGGCGGTCTGTGCTGTTCGGTCCGGTTACGTCATGATCTGTTCATGATCGGCAAGCGGAGCGCGGCGACAGGCCGGACGGAACGGGGACCGTCGGCACCGGTGACGTACGGTCTGATCGCGGCCTGCTGTCTGGTCTTCGCGATCGGGCCGGCCTCCGGCCTCAGTCCCGGGTACGGCACCGGGGACGAGCTGCTCGCCGCGCAGCGGCTGTACTTCCGCCGCTGGGGCGTCGTGCCCGCCGAGCTGCTGGCCGGTGACCCGGGCGCGCTGCTCACACCCGTGACCGCGCTGTTCGTCCACGGCACCTGGCTGCACCTCCTCGGCAACATGCTGTTCCTGTACGTGTTCGGGGCGATGGCCGAGGAACGGATGGGCCGCGTGCAGTTCGTGCTGTTCTATGTGGGCTGCGGATATCTCGCCCTGGTCGGCTACGCGGCCGCCAACGCCGGTTCCTCGCAGACGCTGGTCGGCGCGTCGGGGGCGATCTCCGCGGTCCTCGGCGCGTTCCTGTACCTGTTCCCCAGAGCGCGGGTCACGAGCCTGTTCCCGTTCCTTTTCTTCCTGCCGCTGCGCTTCCCGGCCTGGGTGACCCTGCCGTTCTGGGTCGCCCTGCAGTGGGTGGCGGCGGGGCGGGCCACGCGGGGGCCGGGGGTCGCCTATCTCGCCCATGTCGTGGGATTCGCGCTGGGTTTCGCCTACGCGTGGGTGCGGTACGCGCGTCCGTCCGCGCCGTCCGCTCCCCCGGCCGCGTCCGCCGCGTCCGCCACATCCGCTCCGGGCGGCCCCGACGGGCCCCCGGCCGGTCCGCCCCGCCCCGGCGAAGCTGAGTAAGGTGAAATCCCCGTGCCGTAATCCCCGTGCCGTTCCCCAGGGAGAGAACCAGCCGTGATCACCGCGATCGTGCTCATCAAGACCAGCGTCGACCGGATCCCCGAGATCGCCGAGTCGATCGCCGCGCTGGACTCCGTCAGCGAGGTGTTCTCCGTGACGGGCACCTACGACCTGATCGCCATGGTCCGGGTACGGGCGCATGACGACCTCGCCGAGGTCATCCCGGGCCGGATCAGCAAGATCCCGGGCGTCGAGGCGACGGACACGCACGTCGCGTTCCGCACCTACTCCCAGCACGACCTGGAGGCGGCGTTCGCCATCGGGCTGGACAGCTGAGGACACGAGGCGAACCGCTGAGGACACGGGGCGACCCGCCCCCGTCGGAGGCCGGCCGCGCGGGCCCTCGCCCGTCGGCCCGATGAAGGATTCTTCATCTCCGGCTCATCCTGGCCTCCGGTCCGCCCGCGCAGGGTGGTCCCATGGCCTTCTCGCGCAGAATGGCGGCCCTGGCCGCCGTCGTGGTGGTCCCGCTGGGGATCGCCGCGACCAGTTTCGCCCTCACCGACAGCCCGGAGCCACCGAAGATCCCGGCCGAGGTGGAGCTGGAGAGCGGCACCCCCACGGCCACGCCCGGGCCGGACCGGTCCGAGCCGACGCCGAGCGACGAGATCGTGTCGCCGCCTCCGGTGACCGACGGCCCCTCGGACGATGACGACGACGACGGCCGCGGCCAGGACGCGGGGAGCGACGGACCCGGTGACGACGACGGACCCGACGACAACGCAACCGGTGACGACGACGGACCGGGCGACGACGGCCCCGGCGACGACGGCTGACGACCCGCGCCGGCGGATATCCGCGCGGGTCCGCATCCTGCTGTGGCTGCTGCTCGTGATGGCGGTCGCACTGGCCTCGGTGGCCACGACCACCCGCTCGATCCTGCTGCGGGACTCCGAACACCGGATCAACGGCCTGCTCGCCCAGGAGACCGGCGAGTTCAGCGCCTTCGAGGAGCGGGGGGTCGATCCGGAGACCGGCCGCCCGTTCACCGACCCGGCCCGGCTGCTGCGGGTCTTCCTGGAGCGCCAGTACGCCGATCCGGACGAGGAACTGATCGGGCTGGTGGGCCGCGAGGGACGCGGCCCCGCGCAGTTCATCCAGCCGCGTGACATCCCGGTCGCCGTGCCCCTGCACGAGGACCCGGGCGCCCGGCGCCGCATCTTCGACTCGCCCGACTCCAGCGGCACCCTGGACCGGCCCTCCGGCGAGATCCGCTGGGCCAAGGTCGCCGTCGCCCGGGCCGGCGGTGAGCCGGAGGCCGCGTTCGTCGTCGCCTTCCACCCGGGCCGCGAACAGCAGGGCGCGGACGACGTGTTCCGCGTCCTGCTCGCCATCTCGTGCGTGGCCCTGCTGCTGACGACCGGCATCGGCTGGGTGGTCGCCGGACGCATCCTGCTGCCCGTACGGCTGGTGCGCACCGCCGCCGCCGAGATCACCGAGCAGGACCTCACCCGCCGCATCCCGGTGCACGGCCGGGACGACATCGCCGCGCTCGCCGAGACGTTCAACGCGATGCTCGACCGGCTGGAGCGGGCCTTCGCCGCCCAGCGGGAATTCGTGGACGACGCGGGCCACGAGCTGCGCACCCCGATCACCATCGTGCGCGGCCATCTGGAGCTGATGGGCGACGATCCGGCCGAACGGGAGGAGACCGTCCGGCTGGTCACCGACGAGCTGGACCGGATGAGCCGCATCGTGGAGGACCTGCTGCTGCTCGCCAAGGCCGAACGTCCCGACTTCGTCACTCCCGAGCCGGTCCAGCTCGCCGAACTCACCGCCGACGTCTACGTCAAGGCCCGCACCCTGGGCGACCGCGACTGGCGGCTCGCCGAGGTCGCCGACCGCGAGACCCGGCTGGACCCGCAGCGGATCACCCAGGCCATGGTCCAGCTCGCGCAGAACGCCGTGCAGCACACCACACCGGGCCAGACCATCCGCATCGGCTCCCGCGCCGACGGCACGCGCGTGGAACTGTACGTCGCCGACTCCGGGCCCGGCGTGCAGCCGCAGGACGCCGAGGTCATCTTCGAGCGCTTCCGGCGCGGCACCGCCCGCCGCGGCGCGCGCGGCTCGGGCGCGGGGCTCGGACTGTCCATCGTCCGGGCCATCGCCGAGGCCCACGGCGGCCGGGTCCGGCTGCACGACACCGAGGGCGGCGGCGCCACCTTCGTACTCACCCTGGAAGAGGCACGTACGTGAACCGCATCCTCATCGTGGAGGACGAGGACCGCATCGCGTCCTTCGTCGAGAAGGGCCTGCGCGCCAACGGCTTCACCACCACCGTGGTCGGTGACGGCGACGCGGCCTACGAGTACGCCCTGACCGGCGGCTTCGACCTGGTCGTCCTGGACATCGGGCTGCCCGGCCGGGACGGCTTCACCGTACTGCGCGAACTGCGCGAGGCCCGGGTGACGGTCCCCGTGATCGTGCTGACCGCGCGGGACTCCGTACGGGACACCGTGGCCGGTCTGGAGGGCGGCGCCGACGACTGGATGACCAAGCCCTTCCGCTTCGAGGAGCTGCTCGCGCGCGTGCGCCTGAGGCTGCGTACGGCGGCCCGGGCGCCCGAGGTGACGGTGCTGCGCAGCGGCGAGCTCAGCCTGGACCTGCGCACCCGCCGGGCCCGCGCGGACGGGCGGACGGTGGACCTGACGGCCCGTGAGTTCGTACTGCTGGAGCTGTTCCTGCGGCATCCGGGGCAGGTGCTGTCCCGGGAGCAGATCCTGTCGCACGTGTGGGGGTACGACTTCGACCCCGGCTCCAACATCGTCGACGTGTATGTACGGGCGCTGCGGAAGAAGCTGGGCTCGGAGCGGGTGGAGACGGTGCGGGGAATGGGGTACCGGCTGCCGGGGTGAGACGGGAGCGCGCGAGTGAGGCCCGCGCGCGGGAGCGCCGCGTGAAGTTTCCTTCATCCACGGCTCATCGACGGCTCACCGCCCGGCCGAACCCTGGATGACGTGACCCTGAACCCCCGCCTCGCCCTCGCCCTCTGCGTGTCGCTGTCCCTGTGCGCGCTGCTCGCGGTGCCCGGGAACCTCCCCGGCCTCGGGGCCGACGCCCGGCTCACGCTCGCCGTCTTCGCCCTGGCGACCTGCGCCTGGATCGCCACGCCGATCGACGACACGTACATCGCGCTCGGCGCCGGGCTGGCGCTGACGGTGACCGGGGTGATCAGCAGCGACACGCTGTTCGGCACCCTGGGCGACTCGACCGTGTGGCTGCTGATCTGCGCTTTCGTGCTGGCGGCGGCGGTGACCCGGACGGGGCTCGCGGGACGCGTGGCGGTGTTCCTGGTCGGCGGGGCGCGCACGGTGCGGCAGCTGACGCATCTGACGACGGCCGCGCTGGTGGTCACGGCGTTCGCGGTGCCGGCCACCTCCGGCCGGGCGGCCCTCGCGCTGCCGGTGTTCCTGGCCCTCGCCAAGGCGCTCGCCGACCGGAAACGACTGGTCGTGATGCTGGCGTTGCTGTTTCCGACCGTCATCCTTCTGTCGGCGGTGGCGACCCTGATCGGTGCGGGTGCGCATCTGATCACGGTGTCGGTGCTGTGGGAGGCGACCGGGGACCGGGTCGGTTTCGTGGAGTGGCTGCTGCTGGGGCTGCCGCTGGCCGTCGTCAGCTCCCATCTCGCCGCCGAGGCCGTGCTCCTGACGACCACGCGGCGTGCGGACCGCGAGGGCCCGGTGCGCATCACGCCCGAGGAGATACAGGAGCACAGCGACCGGCCGGTCACCGGTGCCTGGTCGCAGGCGGAGACGCGGTGCGCGGCGCTGCTCGGGACGGTCGTGGTGCTGTGGTGCAGCGAGCCGTTGCACCAGGTCTCCCCCGCGGTGGTCGCACTGATCGGCGCGGTCGTCGCGTCCTCGCCCGCGCTCGGCACCGTGCGCCTGAAGGACGCGCTGAGGACCGTCCCCTGGTCGCTGCTGCTGTTCATGGCGGCGACGATGGCGATGGGCGTCGCGCTCGCCGACTCGGGCGCGGCGAAGTGGCTGGTGGGCGGGGTGCCGACGGGCGGTGTCCCCCCGGCGCTGTTCCTGGCCGTCGTGATCGTCGTCAGCACGGCGGCCCACCTGGTCCTCCAGTCCCGTTCGGCGCGCTCCTCGGTGCTGGTCCCCCTCGTGGTCGCGGCCGCCGTGGGCGCCGGGGTCAACCCGGTCGCGGCCGCCCTCGCCTCCACCGCCGCCGCGGGCTTCTGCCACACCCTGCCGGCCTCCGCCAAGCCGGTCACGCTCTTCGCCGAGATCCCCGGCACCCCGACCTACACCCCACGTGACCTGCTGCGGCTGTCCGCCGTCCTGGCGCCGCTCACGGCCGCGCTGGTCCTGCTCTTCGCCGTCGCGGTGTGGCCGCTGCTCGGCGTGCCCGTCGTCCGCTAGCCCGTCGCCCGCCGGCCCGCCAGCCCGCCAGCCCGCCAGCCCGCCAGCCCGCCAGCCCGTCAGCACGTCAGCCCTTCGGCCCCTGAGGAGTTCACCCATGCTCACCCGTATCGCCGTCGCCCCCAGCGGCTTCAAGGAGTCCCTGTCCGCCCAGGCCGCCGCCGACGCCATCGCGGCCGGTGTGCGCCGTGTCGTGCCCGGCGCCGAACTCGACCTGATCCCGCTGGTGGACGGCGGCGAGGGCACGGCCGCCGCGCTGGCCGCCGCGACCGGGGGCCGGCTGGTCGCGCTCGCCGCCACGGGCCCGGTCGGGGAGCGGGTCGGCACCCACTTCGCCCTCCTCGGCTCCCACGGCACGGCGGTGGTCGAGATGGCCGCCGTCGCGGGGCTCTCCCTCGTCCCGCGCTCCCTGCGCGACCCGGGCGCCACCACCACGTACGGCGTCGGCGAGCTGATCCGCGCCGCGCTCGACACGGGCGTACGGCGCGTCCTGGTCGGCTGCGGCGACTCGGGTACGTCCGACGGGGGCGCCGGCGCGCTCCAGGCCCTGGGCGCCCGGCTGCTGGACGCGGACGGCTTCGAACTCCCGCCGGGCGGCCGGGAACTGGTCCGGCTGCACCGCGTCGACCCGTCCGGCCTGGATCCCCGGCTGGCGGACACCGAGCTGCTCGTCGCCTGCAACCCGTACAACGTGCTGTGCGGCGAGCGCGGCGTCGCCCGCGTCTTCGGCCCCCAGAAGGGCGCGACGCCCGCGCAGGTGGAGGAGCTGTCGGCGGGCCTCGCGAACTGGGCGCGCGTCCTCACCCGCGATCTCGCCGTCACCGGCACCGATCTGCGCCACGGCCCCGGAACCGGCGCTTCCGGCGGCCTGGGGGCGGGCCTCGCCGCCCTGGGCGCCCGGCTGCTCCCCCGCTTCGACGTGCTCCTCGACCACCTCGACCTGGACGCCCGGCTGGCCCGCGCCGACCTGGTCCTCACCGCCGAGGGCGCCCTGGACCGCCAGACGCCCCGCGGCAAGGTCCCGGCCGAGGTGGCCCGCCGCGCCAAGCTGCACGGACGGCCGGTGCTGGCCCTGGCGGGCACCCTCGGCGAGGGCGCCCACGACGTGCCCGGCGTGGACGCCTGCCATGGCATCCTGCCCGCCCCCATGGCCCTGGCGGAGGCGCTGCTGCGGGCCGGCGAACTCCTCACGGACGCCACCGAGCGCGCGCTGCGGATGATCCTGCTGGGGGCGCGGGTGACGGAGGCCGTCAGGCGGTGATGTCGAGGGCGGTGAAGCCGTCCGACGAGAGGGCGTAGAGGCGCCGGCCGCCCCGCAGGACCGGGGCCGCGGTGTACTCGGCGGTACCGATCGGGGCCGTCCAGCCCTGCTTCCCGTCCGGGGTGACGGCGTGCACCTCCGTCGTCGTCGACACGTAGACGACACCGTCTCCGACGGCCGGCCCGCCGATGTGACCGTAGGCGCCGTACTCCCAGAGCACTCGCCCGTCCTCGTCGAGCGCCCTCAGGACCCCTGAGTCGTTCACCCCGAGGAAGGCGACGTCCCCCAGGCCCCGGGCCGGAACGTACTGACCTGCGAGATCCTCCCGCGTCCACGCCCGCCGCCCGTCGGTGCGGATGCCGAACAGCTCGTCGGCGCCACCGTTCGTACTGACGACGATCATGTCTCCGGACACGGCGGGCTGCAGGACGTCCCCGTCCAGGGCGGTCTTCCACGCGACGGTGCCGTCGGCCTCGATCGCGTACAGGTGGTTGTCCATGCTCGGTACCAGCACACGGTCGCCCATCACCACCAGGCCGGCGTAGGGACCGGCCTGGAGGGGGGTCGACCACACCTGCACGCCGTCCGCGTCGTACGCCAGGACGCAGCCCGGTCCGTCGAAGTCGCCGATGCTGCCGCCGACGAGGACCCGGCCGCCGAGCGCCACGGGCTGCTCGACGGAGCCGTCCATGGCCAGTTCCCGGGACCACAGCAGCTCGCCGCCCGTGCTCACCAGCGCCAGCCGGTTGACGAGCTGCTCCTCGTCGGTGGCGAAGACGACGACCACGAAGATCCCCTCCGGTGTCACCACCGGACATTTCATGAGGGTCTGGTGGTCACCGAGGTCGACCTGCCAACGCTTCTCGCCGTCATCGCCGACGGCGTGCAGCGTGCCGTCCGACATCGGGACGTAGAGCACCTTTCCGTCCGGCGAGAGCGCGCCGAAGGGTCCCTGGTCCCCGATCACCGGCATGCCGCCCGAGTACTTCCAGCGCACCTGTGCCCCCGCCCCGGCCTTCTTCCCGGCGGAGGACGACCCCGAGGGACGCGCACCGGCCTTCGTACCGCCGTCGCCGTCCGGCTCCCGCAGCCACAGCCATCCCCCGCCCCCGGCCACGGCCGCCACCGCGGTACCCGCTCCGAGGGCCCGCAGGAGCCCTCGCCGCGAGGTGTTCCGCGGCGCGGCCGTCGTCACCGTCGTCACGGTCGGCACCGTGGTCACGGTCGGCACCGTCGGCTCGGCGGCCTCGGCGGCCACCGGCCCCGCGGTGTCCGCCACCGTCACCGGCGCCACGTACTCGACCCGGCTCGCCCGCTCCCCCGTCTCCCGGCCGGGCAGCCACCGCTCGCCGTCCCCGGCGGCCCCGTCCGGGCCGGCGGGGGCGCCGGTGAACCACCCCGGCCGTACCGCCTCGCGCAGTGACCCCGCCGTGTGCCCGGCCGCCCGGACCACCTCCTCCGGGGTGGGGCGCTCCGCGGGATCCTCCAGGAGACAGGACTCGATCAGCGGCCGGACGCCCTGCGGTACGCCGGACAGGTCGAAGTCCCGGGTGATGACGCGCATCAGGATCACCGCGTCCTGGCCCTCGCCGAAGGGCTCGCAGCCGGCGGCCGCGTGGGCGAGCACCGCGCCCAGCGAGAAGACGTCGCTCGGCGGCCCCACCCGGCCGCCGTTGCGGATCTGCTCGGGCGACACGTAGCCGACCGAGCCGACGACCGCTCCGGTGCGGGTCAGCGCGGTCGCCTCCAGGGCCCGTACGATCCCGAAGTCGATGACCCGGGGGCCGTCCGCCGCCAGCAGGATGTTGGAGGGCTTCAGGTCCCGGTGGACCATCCCCTTCGCGTGGATCGCGGCCAGCGCCTCGCCGAGGGCCGCGGCCAGCACCCGTACCGCGTCCTCGGGCAGCGCCCCGTGGTCGAGGACGGCGTCCCGCAGGCTGGGCCCGTCGACGAACTCCGTGGCCATCCAGGGCCGTTCGCCCTCGGTGTCCGCGTCGAGGACCCGCGCGGTGTAGGTGCCCGCGCCGCCGACGGTCTGCGCGGCCCGCACCTCCTGCTTGAACCGGGCCCGGAAGGTGCGGTCCTCGGCGTGCTCGGCCCGCACCACCTTCACGGCCAGTCTCAGCCCGGTGCGCGACTCGGCGAGATAGACCTCGCCCATGCCGCCCGCCCCGAGCCTGCCCAGCACCCCGTACGGCCCGATCCGCCGCGGATCCGCCTCGCGCAGCGCCTGCACCCCGTGCCCCCTGTTCCCCCGTCCGACTGCCAGAGGGGAGCGTATACGGCGCGTACGCGTCAAGACAGCCGCCGACCGGACGTCACCCGCCTCCCGTCCGTCACACCGCCGGCACGCACCGCCCGTCCTCCGTGCGGTAGTTCCACTGCGCGCCGTCCCGCACGAGTTCGCGGACGGCGTGCACGAACCGCACCACGTGCTCGTCCGGCGTGCCCGCGCCGAAGCTGACGCGGATGGCGTTGAGGGACTTCTCACCGGGCGCGGCCTCGGGGGCACCGCACTCCCCCTGCGTCTGCGGGTCGCTGCCGAGCAGGGTGCGCACCAGCGGGTGGGCGCAGAAGAGGCCGTCACGGACGCCGATGCCGTACTCGGCGGAGAGCGCGGCGGCGAAGTGCGAGCTGTTCCAGCCCTCGACGACGAAGGAGAGGACGCCGACGCGCGGGGCGTCGTCGCCGAACAGGGAGAGCACCTTCACCTCGGGCACCTCGGCCAGCCCGGCCCGGACCTTCCCGATCAGGTACTGCTCGCGGGCGACGAGGGCGTCGAACCCGGCCTCGGTGAGGGCCTTGCAGGCGGAGGCGATGGCATAGGCGCCGATGACGTTGGGCGAGCCGGCCTCGTGCCGCGCGGCGCTGTCGTGCCACTCCACGTCGACCCCGCCGTCCGCCCGCCGCGTGACCTTCCGCGAGGCGCCGCCGCCCGCGAGGTACGGCTCGGCCTCCCGCAGCCAGTCCGCGCGCCCGGCGAGGACCCCGGAGCCGAACGGCGCGTACAGCTTGTGCCCGGAGAAGGCGACCCAGTCGACGTCCAGGTCCCGTACGGAGACGGGGTGGTGGGGCGCGAGCTGGGCGGCGTCGAGCACGATGCGGGCACCGTGCGCGTGCGCGGCGGCGGCCAGCTCACGCACCGGCCACAGCTCGCCGGTGACGTTGGAGGCGCCCGTGACGCAGACCAGGGCGGGACCATAGGGGTCACGGTCGGCGAGGGCGCGTTCCAGGGTGGTGACGGCCTCGTCCGGCGTCCGCGGGGCGTCCAGGTAGGTCACCCGGGCGTTGCGCCACGGCAGCAGCGAGGCGTGGTGCTCGGTCTCGAAGACGAACACCTGGCAGCCGGCGGGCAGCACGGCGGCCAGCAGGTTGAGCGAGTCGGTGGTGGACCGGGTGAAGACGACCTGGTCCCCGTCACGGCAGCCGAGGAACTCGGCGACGGCCGCGCGGGCGTTCTCGAACAGCTCCGTGGACAGCTGCGACAGGTACCCGGCGCCCCGGTGGACACTCCCGTAGTACGGCGCGTACGCGGCGACGTCGTCCCACACCCGCTGGAGGGCCGGGGCGCTGGCGGCGTAGTCGAGCGCGGCGTAGGCGACCTCACCGCCGGTGACGAGCGGGACGGTGACATCCCCGCCCAGAACGGGCAGCGGGGCACAAACGGACTGGTCGACGGCAGCGGTGGAGACAGACATGGCGAACTCCGGTGAGAGGCAGGCGAGATCACCGTGCCGGACGCCGGAGGGTGCGCGTCGACGACACGGGAAAGGTGAAGGGGTGCGAAGGGGTATGCGGAGGCGGGGCTCTACGCCCTATCGCATTCGCTTGCTCACAGAAGGCTCCTCGACGACCAGGACCCCTGGTGGCGCGAGGGGTCCGCGCTTGCCACGCACCTTGCTGTGCACGGCCTGGTCCTCACCCGGGGCACCCCGCCACGGACGGAGGGTTGCCGGACAGCCGGCCGGGGCCGCATGACTGTCGCTCATGACCTGGTACGAAAACCTACGTAACTGATCGTCGTCCCGCAACCCGTGTCCGGATCGCGGGACGTCACCCGTGCCCGGACGCTACGCGTTGCTGGCGGCCGCCCAGCGGTCCAGGGCCTGCTTGGCCGCCCCCGAGTCGATCGACTCCGCGGCCCTCTCCATTCCGGCGCTGATCCGCTCGGCCAGCGTCCCGGTGCCCGGCTCCAGGGCGACCAGGGCCGCCGCCGAGTTGAGCAGCACGGCGTCCCGTACGGGACCCGTCTCGCCGTTCAGCAGACGGCGCGCCACATCGGCGTTGTACGACGCGTCGGCGCCGCGCAGCGCCTCGACCGGCACCAGTTCGATCCCGACGTCCCTCGGGTCGAAGGTCTCCTCGGTCACCTTGCCGTCGCGCACGACCCACACGCGGGACGTGGCCGTGGTGGTGAGCTCGTCGAGGCCGTCGTCGCCGCGGAACACCAGGGCGGAGTTGCCGCGCTCGGCGAAGACGCCGGCGACGATGGGCGCCATCCGGGGGTCGGCGACCCCGACCGCCTGGGAGCGCACCTTGGCCGGATTGGTCAGCGGACCGAGGAAGTTGAACACCGTGCGGATCGCCAGCTGGCCGCGCGCGGCGGCCACATGGCGCAGCGCCGGATGGAACTTCACCGCGAAGCAGAAGGTGATCCCGGCCTCCTCGGCGACCTCCGCCACCCGCTGCGGCGTCAGCTGCAGATTGACGCCGAGCTTCTCCAGGACGTCGGAGGCCCCGGACGCCGACGACGCGGCCCGGTTGCCGTGCTTGACGACCTTCGCGCCCGTGCCGGCCACCACGATCGCCGACATGGTGGAGATGTTGACCGTCTTGGCGCCGTCGCCGCCGGTGCCGACGATGTCGACCGTGTTCCCCGGCACCTCGATCACGTTCGCGTGCTCGTACATCGTGCGGACCAGACCGGAGATCTCCTCGACGGTCTCCCCCTTGGCCCGCAGCGCCACCGCGAACCCGGCGATCTGCGCGTCGGTCGCCTCACCGCGCATGATCACGTCCATCGCCCAGGCGGTCTCGTCCGCGGACAGGTGCCGGCCCTCCAGCAGGCCGTTCAGCAGGACGGGCCAGGAGCGGCCCGCCGCGGTGTCGCCTCCAGCGGGGGTCACAGCGCTCATCAGCCGCTCCTGGGTTTCCTAGGCAGGTGGGTAAAAGACTGGCTCCACCCTATCCACCCCCTGACACGGCGAGGGGCCCCGTCCGGTGTACGGACGGGGCCCCTCGCTGTGGTGTGGCGAACGCAGTGATCAGTGGTGGCCGTGGCCGCTCGTGATCTCCTTGTACTCCTCGACGGTCGGCTTGGGGATCTGGCTCTCCTCGCCGAAGTAGCCCTTGCTGAGCTTGGCGCGCAGCTTCTCGGTGCCCTTCACCTTGCGCTTGACGCCGTTCTCGTCGACCTCGGGGCCGATCTCGGCGGGCCGGTACTGCTCGTGCGCGGTGAGCGTGTACAGCTGCTCCTGGCTGAGCGGCTCGTGCACCTCGATGAACTCACCGTGCGGCAGGCGCTTGATGATGCCGGTCTCACGGCCGTGCAGCACCTTCTCGCGGTCCCGGCGCTGCAGGCCGAGGCAGATGCGCTTGGTGACGACGAAGGCGACGACCGGTGCGACGAAGAACGCGATGCGGACGAACCAGGTGACCGCGTTGATCGACATGTGGAAGTGGGTGGCGATCAGGTCGTTGCCACCGCCGATCAGGCCCACCATGTACCAGGTCACCCAGGCGACACCGAAGGCGGTGCGGGTCGGCGCGTTGCGCGGGCGGTCCAGGATGTGGTGCTCGCGCTTGTCACCGGTGACCCAGGACTCCAGGAACGGGTAGAGCGCGATGACGCCCAGCACCAGACCGAAGACGACCAGCGGGATGAACACACCCAGGACGAGCGTGTGACCCCAGAGGTTGATCTCCCAGCCCGGCATGGCGCGGACGAGACCCTCGGCGAAGCCCATGTACCAGTCGGGCTGGGCACCGGTGGACACCTGGTCCGCGCGGTACGGGCCGAGCGCCCAGATCGGGTTGATCGTGAACAGGCCCGCGATCAGCGCGATGACACCGAAGACCAGGAAGAAGAAGCCTCCGGCCTTGGCCATGTAGACCGGCAGCAGCGGCATGCCGACCACGTTCTGGTTGGTCTTCCCGGGACCCGCGTACTGCGTGTGCTTGTGGTAGAAGACCAGGATCAGGTGCGCCACCATCAGGCCGAGCATGATGCCCGGCAGCAGCAGGATGTGGATCGAGTAGAAGCGGGCCACGAAGTCGTCGCCCGGGAACTCGCCGCCGAACAGGAACATCGAGATGTACGTGCCGACGATCGGCACGGACAGGATCGCGCCCTGCGTGAAGCGGACACCCGTACCGGAGAGCAGGTCGTCCGGGAGCGAGTAACCGGTGAAGCCGGTGAACATGCCGAGGGCGAACAGCAGGAAGCCGAACAGCCAGTTGATCTCACGCGGCTTGCGGAACGCGCCGGTGAAGAACACGCGCATCATGTGCACGAACATGCCGGCGAGGAAGATCAGCGCGGCCCAGTGGTGGATCTGCCGGATGAGCAGACCGCCACGCACGTCGAAGCTGATGTCCAGCGTCGACTTGAAGGCCTCGCTCATCATCTGGCCCTGCATCGGGATGTAGCTGCCGTGGTACTCCACCTCGTTCATCGACGGGTGGAAGAACAGCGTCAGGTACACACCCGTGAGGATGATGATGATGAAGCTGTACATGCAGATCTCGCCCAGCATGAACGACCAGTGGTCGGGGAAGATCTTGCGCATGTTGGCCTTGGCCAGGGAGTAGATCCCGAGGCGGCCGTCGGCCCAGTCGGCGACGCGTTCGCCGGCCGGTGCCTTCCCGCGCGGGCGCGAGTCGGCGGCGGTGGTGTTCGTAGTACTCATCCGCGCTCCCAGAAGGCAGGACCGACGGGCTCTTCGAAGTCGCCGAGCGCCTCGAGGTAACCCTCGTCGTTCACGCCGATCCGCAGCTGCGGCAGGGCGTGACCGGCGGGACCGAAGATCACCCGGCCGCCGTCGGACAGGTCGAAGGTGGACTGGTGGCAGGGGCAGAGGACGTGGTGCGTCTGCTGCTCGTACAGGGAGATCGGGCAACCCACGTGGGTGCAGATCTTCGAGTACGCCACGATGCCCTCGTGGGACCACTCGAGCTCTTGCTTGTCCTTGATGTCCTCCGGGTGGAGCCGGATGATCATCAAGGCGGCCTTGGCGATCTCGTTCTGGAACCCGTGGTCGTGCTCGTCCAGGCCCTCGGGCTTGCAGAAGGTGAGTGAGCCGACCGCGATGTCGGAGGCGCGCAGCGGCTCGTCCGTGTTCTGGTTGACGAGCAGCGTGCCCTTCTTCCACAGCGTGTGGCGGAGCTTGGTCTCGGGCAGCGGGCCGAGGTCGCGCAGCAGCACGACGCCGGAGAGCGGCACCAGGGCCAGCGCGCCGAACATCGTGTTGCGGATCAGCTTGCGGCGGCCGAGCTGGGACTCCTCGGCACCCTGCTTGAAGTCGGCGAGGACCTTGGCCCGGACCTCCGGGGCGGCCTCGATCGGGTGGCGCTCGTCGGCGACCTCCACGTCCGACATCAGCGTGCGGGCCCAGTGGACCGCGCCGGCGCCGATGCAGAACAGGGCGATGCCGAGGGTGACGCCCAGCGCGAAGTTCAGCGCGCTGATGTGGCCGAGCGTCCAGATGTAGACGTTCTTGTCGACCGGGATCGCCACGTACGAGGCGATGAAGCCGATGGTGGCCAGCATCGACACCGTGAACAGCAGGGCGACCGTGCGCTCGGAGCGCCGGGCGGCCCGCTCGTCGATGTCCTGGATGCGGTGCTCGTGGGGCGGCAGGCCCGGGTCGGCGAACGGGTGCTTCTCGTCCGCCACGTCCACGGTGCCGTGCGCGGTGTCCTGCGCTACGGGCAGGTTCTCTTCGGGAATGTCTTGGCTACTCATGACTTCTTGGCCTTTGCGGTCCGAGCGGCGACCCAGACGGCGACGGCGATCATCGCGCCGAGACCGAAGACCCAGGCGAACAGGCCCTCGGCGACCGGACCGAGCCCACCGAGGGCGTTGCCCCCGGGCTCGACGGTGTCGTCGCTGTTGACCGCGTCGAGGTACGCGATGATGTCCTTCTTGTTCTCCTCCGACAGCGTCGTGTCGGGGAAGGACGGCATGTTCTGCGGGCCGGTCTGCATGGCCTCGTAGATGTGCTTCGGGTCGACGTCTTCCAGGGTCGGCGCGAACTTGCCCTTGGACAGCGCACCGCCCTTGCCGGTGAAGTTGTGGCACTGCGCGCAGTTGGTGCGGAACAGTTCGCCACCCTCGGCGATGTCGGCACCCGCGGGGTCGTACTGCTCCTCGGTCGGGACCTCAGGACCGGCACCCAGCGAGGCGACGTACGCGGCGAGCTGGTCGATCTGGGCCTGGGTGTAGATGACCTTCTTGCGCGGGACCTGCGCGCCCGGCTGCTGGGCCGGCATGCGTCCCGTGCCCACCTGGAAGTCGACGGCCGCGGCACCCACGCCCACCAGGCTCGGCCCGTCGGTCGTGCCCTGACCACCGGTGCCGTGGCAGCTGGCGCAGCCGACGGCGTAGAGCTTCTTGCCCTCGTCGATGGCCAGGGACTGGGCGGTCTCGTCGGCCTGCGCCTTGTCAGCGGGCGCGAAGACGGCGTACAGCCCCCCGGTGGCCGCCAGCGCGATGAGTAGGACGACGATCGCCGCCAGCGGATGGCGTCGTCGTGCGGAGAGCTTTTTCACGGATTACCCCGGTGTCAGGATCTTCTGCGTCGATGCTTGTCGGTAAATGGATCGGTCCGTCGCGGTGTCTGGTCCACCGCCGGCGGCGCCCGATTTACTTGATCATGTAGATCGTGGCGAAGAGGCCGATCCAGACGACATCGACGAAGTGCCAGTAGTAGGACACGACGATGGCGGCGGTCGCCTGCTCGTGGGTGAACCTGCGGGCCGCGTACGTACGGCCGAGGACCAGCAGGAAGGCGATGAGGCCGCCCGTCACGTGCAGGCCGTGGAAGCCGGTGGTCAGGTAGAAGACCGAGCCGTACGGGTCGGACGAGAGCGACAGGCCCTCGTGCTTGACCAGCTCGGTGTACTCGAAGACCTGACCGCCGATGAAGATCGCGCCCATCACGAAGGTCACGATGAACCACATCCGGAGCTTCTTCACGTCCCCGCGCTCGGCGGCGAACACGCCGAGCTGGCAGGTCAGCGAGGAGAGCACCAGGATCGTGGTGTTCGTCATCGAGAACGGGAAGTTCAGGGCGTCGGCCTTCTCGCTCCAGAACTCGGGACCGGTCACCGATCGCAGGGTGAAGTACATCGCGAAGAGGGCCGCGAAGAACATCAGCTCGGAACTCAGCCAGATGATGGTTCCGACGCTGGTGAGGTTCGGTCGATTGACCGACGGGTGCGCGTGCCCGGTTTCTACTGTCGTTGCTGTCGCCACGACCGACATTATGTCGGTCGCTTATCCCGCCCTCACTCCGGGGGGTGCCGTTCGGGGTGTTCGCGCCTCGTGCGCTGCCCGTATGGCCCATCGAAGCCGTGGCAGAACCGGTGCTGACGCACTGTTCGAAGGAGTAGCATCCGCGCAACGGTCTTGTCAGTTCCGCTCCAGTTCCGCTCCGCTCCATTGCGTACGTACGACGCCGACGTCCCGGAGGAAGCATGCAGCCGACCGCCACGGTGCTGGTCTACAGCGACGACTCCAACACCCGCGAACAGGTACGGCTCGCGACCGGGCGCAGGCCCGCCCCCGACGTCCCCGCCGTGGAGTTCGTCGAGTGCGCCACTCCGGCCGCCGTCGTCAAGGAGCTGGAGAGGGGCGGCATCGACGTCTGTGTGCTGGACGGCGAGGCCGTACCCATGGGCGGCATGGGCGTGTGCCGCCAGATCAAGGACGAGATCTTCCAGTGCCCGCCGGTGCTGCTGCTGATCGGCCGCCCGCAGGACGCCTGGCTGGCCACGTGGAGCCGGGCGGACGCGGCGGTGACGCTGCCGGTGGAGCCGGTGGAGTTCGCGGACGCGCTCGCCGCCCTGCTGCGCCGCAGGGCGGCTGTGAGCGCCTGAGCGTCCGGCTGACGGGCGGTTCAGGCGGTTGGGACGGTATGTCCCCCGGACGGCGGTCGCGGGCCTCCTGCGGCCGTCACAGGGACTCCGGGCGCAGTCTGGCCCGGTCGTCCGGGTGGGGGGCGTCCGCGCCGGCCACCAGGGCGCTGCCCGCGCGCCACTTGCGCCAGTCGAGGTTCCAGTCGCCGAAGCCGTTGCCGAAGGGCGCCATCGTGTCGCCGCCGGAGTTCACGACCTTGACGATGTCGCCCTCCTGCACGGTGTCGAAGAACCACTCGGCGTTGCCGGTGCTCATGCCGGTACAGCCGTGGCTGACGTTCGCGCTGCCCTGGGAGCCCTCCGACCAGGGGGCCGCGTGGACGTACTCGCCGCTCCAGGTCACCCTGGCCGCGTAGTAGACGGGCAGGTCGTAGGAGTCGGAGCTGCCGCGCGGTATGCCGATGCTCTCACCGCGCATCCGTACGAAGTACTCCTTGCCCAGGACGACCTTGACGCCGTTGCGGGTCTCGAAGCCGGGCTTGCCGGTGGTCACCGGGATCTCCTTGATCGCCTCGCCGTCGCGGTAGACGGTCATCAGGTGCGCGGCGGCGTCCGTGAGGGCGATCAGCCGGTCGCCCGTGGTGATCCTGAGCGGTTTCGACCGGCCGCCGCGGAGGCGGTCGCCGATCCGTACGCCCTCCAGGGCGCTGCGGGCGCGGATCGTCGCGTGCGCGGGCCAGTACTCCTCGGGGCGGTAGTGCAGCTTCCGGTCGTCCACCCAGTGCCAGGCACCGGCCACCGCCGGCGTGGACTCGACCTTCAGGGCGCGCTCGACGACGGCCCGGGCGGCCCGGTCGCGGACGGGCGCGCTGAGCTCGGCGACGACGGGCTGGCCGACGCCGTACTCGCCCTTCTTGGGGCCGAAGGTGACGTTCAGCCGCTTGGTGGTGGTGGGTCTGCCGGTGCGCAGGGTGAGGTCCGTACGGCCGGGCCGGCCGTCCTCGTCCTCGGTGCTCACGCGGACCGTGTAGCGGGCGCCGGACGCGAGGGGGGACGTGCTGTGCCAGCGGCCGCCGTCGGCGGAGAGTTCGCCCGCCACGTACCGTCCCGCCGCGTCCACGGCCGTGACGTCCGTGAGGCGTCCGTCGCCGTCGGCGGTGATGTCCAGGGGCCGGTCCGGGTCGGCCGTGCCGCCCTTGTCCGTGGGGGCGTGGAACGAGATGTCGTCCGCCGCGTCGTACGGGGCCGCCGCGAGCGGATGGCCGCCGCCGCAGGAGGTGACGGCCGATCCCAGGGCGGCCAGCAGCGCGGTGGTGCCGACGGCCGTGCAGTGACGCGGAGTGCGGTTCATGGCCTCACCGTAGGAAGGGCCGTCCGCCCGGGCGCGGCGGATGGCCCGTCCGGGGGAATCCGGTGCGGCAGACGAGGGAGCCCGGACCCTCCTCGGCGGAGTGTCCGGGCTCCCGTGCGCTCAGCGCGTGTTACTGGTTCTGGTTCTCACCGCGGTAGTACTCGAAGACCCAGCCCCACAGGCCGATCATGATGATCGGCAGCGAGAAGTACAGCAGCCACCAGCCGAAGACGACGCCCAGGAAGGCGAGCGCGCCACCGACGGCCAGGGACAGCGGCTGCCAGCTGTGCGGGCTGAAGAAGCCCAGCTCGCCGGCGTCGTCCGCGACATCGGCCTCCTTGTCGTCCTGAGCGCCCACGTCGACCCGCCGGGCCGTGAAGGCCAGGTAGTAGCCGATCATGATGCTCAGGCCGAACGCGAGGAAGAGCGCCGTGGTACCGGCCGGCTCCTTCGACCACAGGCCATAGACGATGGCCATGGCGAGGATGAAGACGGCCAGCCAGATGAACATCTTGCCCTGGATCTTCACTTGCCGGCCTCCTTGCCACCAGCGAGGGCCTTCTCACCGTGACCGGCGTTCTCGAGCTGGTCGAGAGCGGCGACCTCCGGGTGGTGCAGGTCGAACGCCGGGGATTCGCTGCGGATCCGCGGCAGGGTGGTGAAGTTGTGCCGCGGCGGCGGGCAGGACGTCGCCCACTCGAGCGAGCGGCCGTAGCCCCACGGGTCGTCGACCTCGACCTTCTTGCCGTACTTGGCGGTCTTCCAGACGTTGTAGAAGAACGGCAGGATCGACAGGCCGAGCACGAACGAGGCGATCGTCGAGATCGTGTTCAGGGCGGTGAAGCCGTCGGCCGCGAGGTAGTCCGCGTAACGGCGCGGCATGCCCTCGGCACCCAGCCAGTGCTGCACCAGGAACGTGCCGTGGAAGCCGATGAACAGCGTCCAGAAGGTGATCTTTCCGAGCCGCTCGTCGAGCATCTTGCCCGTCCACTTCGGCCACCAGAAGTGGAAGCCGGAGAACATCGCGAAGACGACGGTGCCGAAGACGACGTAGTGGAAGTGCGCCACCACGAAGTACGAGTCGGAGACGTGGAAGTCCATCGGCGGCGAGGCCAGGATGACACCGGTCAGACCACCGAAGGTGAAGGTGATCAGGAAGCCGGTCGCCCAGAGCATCGGTGTCTCGAAGGACAGCGAGCCCTTCCACATCGTGCCGATCCAGTTGAAGAACTTCACGCCGGTCGGGACCGCGATGAGGAACGTCATGAAGGAGAAGAACGGCAGCAGCACGCCACCGGTGACGTACATGTGGTGCGCCCACACGGTCACGGACAGACCCGCGATGGACACGGTCGCGGCGACCAGGCCCATGTAGCCGAACATCGGCTTGCGGGAGAAGACCGGGATGACCTCACTGATGATGCCGAAGAACGGCAGCGCGATGATGTACACCTCTGGGTGGCCGAAGAACCAGAAGAGGTGTTGCCACAGCAACGCTCCGCCGTTGGCGGCGTCGAAGATATGGGCGCCGAACTTGCGGTCCGCCTCCAGGGCGAACAGGGCCGCGGCCAGGACCGGGAAGGCGAGCAGGACCAGGACACCGGTCAGCAGCACGTTCCAGGTGAAGATCGGCATGCGGAACATCGTCATGCCGGGGGCGCGCATGCAGATGATCGTGGTGATGAAGTTGACCGCACCGAGGATCGTGCCGAAGCCGGAGAAGGCCAGACCCATGATCCACATGTCGGCGCCGACACCCGGCGAGCGGACCGCGTCCGACAGCGGGGAGTAGGCGAACCAGCCGAAGTCGGCCGCGCCCTGCGGGGTCAGGAAGCCGCCCACCGCGATGAGCGAGCCGAACAGGTACAGCCAGTACGCGAACATGTTGAGCCGCGGGAACGCCACGTCGGGCGCGCCGATCTGCAGCGGCATGATCCAGTTCGCGAAGCCGGAGAACAGCGGGGTGGCGAACATCAGCAGCATGACCGTGCCATGCATGGTGAACGCCTGGTTGAACTGCTCGTTCGACATGATCTGCGTGCCCGGACGGGCCAGCTCGGCGCGCATGAGGAGCGCCATCACGCCGCCGATGCAGAAGAACGCGAACGACGTGACGAGGTACAGCGTGCCGATCGTCTTGTGGTCAGTGGTGGTCAGCCACTTGATGACCACGTTGCCGCGCTGCCGGCGCCGTACCGGCTGCTCGCTCTGGTACGTGTCGGCCGCGGCACCCTGGGGTTCGTTGAGGATGCTCACAGCTGGTTCGCCTCCCGCTCCTTCGAATGGTCGGTCTGCTCGATGCCGGCCGGGGCGTAACCGGTCTGACCCTTCTCCGCGAGCTCCTTGACGTGCTGCTCGTAGCGCTCGGGCGAGACGACCTTCACGTTGAACAGCATGCGGGAGTGGTCGACACCGCACAGCTCGGCGCACTTGCCCAGGAAGGTGCCCTGCTTGTTCGGGGTCACCTGGAAGGCGTTGGTGTGGCCCGGGATGACGTCCTGCTTCATCAGGAAGGGCACCACCCAGAAGGAGTGGATGACGTCACGCGAGGTGAGGACGAAGCGGACCGTCTTGCCCTCGGGGAGCCAGAGGGTCGGGCCGGGGTTGTTGGTCTGGGGGTTGCGGTCGCCCGGGATGCCGCAGTCGTAGACGCCGCCCGCGTTCTCCGGGAAGTCCTTCTTGAACCGCTCCGGGATCGCGTCCAGGTTCTCGTCCGTCTTCGCGTCGCCGGTGGAACCGTCGACCTGCTCGACGTAGTTGAAGCACCAGCTCCACTGGAAGCCGACCACGTTCACCGTGACGTCGGGCTTCTTGGAGGTGTCGAGGAGCTTCGACTCGTCGCGGGCGGTGAAGTAGAAGAGCACCGAGACGATGATCAGCGGGACGACCGTGTACAGGGCCTCGATGGGCATGTTGTACCGGGTCTGCGGGGGGATCTCCACCTTGGTGCGGCTGCGCCGGTGGAAGAACGCGCTCCACAGGATCAGGCCCCACACCAGCACGCCGACGGCGAGTGCGGCCGCCCAGGAACCCTGCCACAGGGAGAGGATCCGCGGAGCCTCTTCCGTGGTCGGGGTGGGCATACCAAGGCGGGGGAAGTCTTCCCAGTTGTACGAGCAACCGGTGGCTGTCGCCAGGACCAGGCCCGCAGTCAGTGCCTGCAGCAGCTTCCGCCGCATCGGGCGCCGCGGCGAGCGGTCGGAGCCGTTGGGACTCACGTAGCGCCTTCCCGAGAGTCTCGCCCGCGCGGTCGGCTGCGGCCTTCTCGCTGGTCGGTCGCCGCCCTGCGTCGGGCAGGGGTTTGGATGTTTATGCGGACCAAACCCTACTGGACGCCATTTGGGGTCGCGCGGGGAGGGTGCCCAACGCGCCGCCGGACACCCCGAAGGGGTGGAATGACCGGCTCCGCACCCCGTCTGACGGCCCCTTGGGAGGTTTACCGACGCGGGCGCCCCGCGTGTACCGCCAGCTGCCGGGTTCGCAGGGGCGGACAGGGGGCGCGCATGTCCCGTGCGCGCTGCCCGGCAGTACGTGAGCCCGCCCGCCCCGCGCGGCCGCGGCACCGGCACGGGTTAGCGTGGCGGCGTGTCCTACTTCGACGCGGCGTCCTCCGCTCCCCTGCACCCCGTCGCCCGGCAGGCTCTGACCGCCTCGCTCGACGAGGGGTGGGCCGATCCCGCCCGGCTGTACCGCGAGGGGCGGCGGGCCCGGCTGCTGCTCGACGCGGCGCGCGAGGCGGCCGCCGAGGCGGTGGGCTGCCGCCCGGACGAGCTGGTGTTCACCTCCTCGGGCACGCACGCGGTGCACTCCGGGATCGCGGGCGCGCTGGCGGGGCGCCGGCGGGTGGGGGCGCATCTGGCCGTGTCGGCCGTCGAGCACTCCTCGGTGCTGCACGCGGCGGAGGTCCATGAGGCCGGCGGCGGCACGGTGACGCGGGTCCCGGTGGGCCGTACAGGTGCGGTCGACCCGTCCGGGTACGCCGCGGCGCTCCGTCCTGACACCGCGCTCGCCTGCCTCCAGTCCGCCAACCACGAGGTGGGCACCGAGCAGCCGGTCGCCGAGGTGGCCGAGGCGTGCCGGGCGGCGGGGGTGCCGCTGCTGGTGGACGCGGCGCAGTCACTGGGCTGGGGGCGGGTGGAGGGCGACTGGTCCCTGCTGGCCGCCAGTGCCCATAAGTGGGGCGGGCCGGCCGGGGTCGGGCTGCTCGTCTTGCGCAAGGGGGTGCGGTTCGCGCCGCAGGGCCCGGCGGACGAGCGGGAGTCGGGGCGGGCGGCCGGGTTCGAGAACATCCCGGCGATCGTGGCGGCGGCGGCCTCGCTGCGGGCCGTACGGGCCGAGGCCGCCGCGGAGGCCGCCCGCCTGCGGGAGCTGACGGACCGGATCCGGGCGCGGGTGCCGTCGCTGGTCCCGGACGTGGAGGTGGTCGGCGACCCGGAGCGCCGGCTGCCCGGCGTCGTCACCTTCTCCTGTCTCTATGTCGACGGGGAGACCCTGCTGCACGAGCTGGACCGGGCGGGTTTCTCGGTGTCGTCCGGCTCGTCCTGCACCAGCAGCACGCTGACGCCGAGTCACGTACTGAAGGCGATGGGCGTGCTCAGCGAGGGCAACGTCCGGGTGTCGCTGCCGCCGGGTGCGGCGGAGGAGGACGTCGAGCGGTTCCTGTCGGTGCTGCCGGGCGCGGTCACGGCGGTGCGCGGGAAGCTCGGGGCGCCCGCGCCCGCGGCCACTGCCGAGGCGGCCGGGGCGGCTGAGGCTGCCGGGGCGGCCACCGTACGGGACGGCTCCGGAGACGCCCTCGTCGTGGACTCCCTCGGCAAGCGGTGCCCGATCCCGGTCATCGAGCTGGCCAAGGTGTTCGGGGACGTACCGGTGGGCGGCACGGTCCGGGTCCTGGCCGACGACGAGGCGGCCCGGCTGGACATCCCGGCGTGGTGCGAGATGCGGGGACAGGAGTACGTCGGGGAGGAGCCGGCGGACCGGGGCTCGGCCTATCTGGTCCGCCGGGTCTCCTAGTCCCCCGGCCTCCTGGCGTCCGCCGTCAGCCCAGGTGGGCCTGGACCTCGGCGGCCGCGTCGTGGCCGTACGCCTTGGTGAAGCGGTCCATGAAGTGGGCGCGGCGCAGCTGGTACTCCTGGGTGCCGACCGTCTCGATGACCAGCGTGGCGAGCATGCAGCCGACCTGGGCGGCGCGCTCCAGGGAGACACCCCAGGCGAGACCGGAGAGGAAGCCCGCGCGGAAGGCGTCGCCGACGCCCGTCGGGTCGGCCTTGCGCTCCTCCTCCGGGCAGCCGACCTCGATCGGCGCCTCGCCGACCCGCTCGATGCGCACGCCCTGCGCGCCGAGGGTGGTCACGCGGTGGCCGACCCGGGAGAGGATCTCGGCGTCCGTCCAGCCGGTCTTGGACTCGATGAGCCCCTTCTCGTACTCGTTGGAGAAGAGGTACGTGGCGCCGTCCAGCAGCAGCCGGATCTCCTCGCCGTCCATGCGCGCGATCTGCTGCGAGAAGTCGGCGGCGAAGGGGATGGACCGGGCGCGGCACTCCTCCGTGTGGCGCATCATCGCCTCGGGGTCGTCCGCGCCGATCAGCACCAGGTCCAGGCCGCCCACGCGGTCCGCGACGGTCTTGAGCTCGATGAGGCGGGCCTCGCTCATGGCGCCGGTGTAGAAGGAGCCGATCTGGTTGTGGTCGGCGTCCGTGGTGCACACGAAGCGGGCCGTGTGCAGCGTCTCGGAGATGCGTACGGACTGGGTGTCGACGCCGTGCCGGTCCAGCCAGGCCCGGTACTCGTCGAAGTCGGCGCCCGCCGCGCCGACCAGGATCGGCTGCGTACCGAGCTGGCCCATGCCGAAGGCGATGTTCGCGCCGACACCTCCCCGGCGCACGTCGAGGGCGTCGACCAGGAAGGAGAGGGAGACCGTGTGCAGCTGGTCCGCGACGAGCTGGTCGGCGAAGCGGCCGGGGAAGGTCATGAGGTGGTCGGTGGCGATGGAGCCGGAGACTGCGATACGCACGGCGAGGACACGCTCCTGCGACGGGAGGGGATTGACAGTTCACGCTACCCGGTCGCCCGAGCGAGCAGAAGCAGACAGAACTACCCGATAGTAGGGCTTTTTCCATGGCTCCGGCGGTGCTTACCGTTCCGCTATGACGAACCTCGAGCGCCTGGGCGTTGCCGGATCCGCCACCCCGCTCCGCCCGGAATCCCTTGACGTCCTGGACGTCCGGGCCGTCCCGGACGTCCAGGACGGGGGCCTCGCGGAGCTGCGTGGCGACTGCGCCCGGATGGTGCCGCACTGGGCGGCCCCCGAAAGGATCACCGATCGGCCGGTGTCCCCGGCGCTGATCCACGGCGTGACGGTCCCGCCCGGATCGGCCCGGCTGCTGGACGCGATGTCCGAGTACGGCGACTGAACGTCTGAACGGGGAACCGCACTCTCCCCCGCCGCGTCCCATCGCTGTCCCCCGTCAAGGGGGCCCGGTGTACGGCTCTTCCTCGCCCCCGCCGCCGCGCGGGACCGGGTCACCAGGGACAGCTGTGGAGCCGAAGGAGCGATGCGGTGAACACCGAGCGACCCGAACCCGAGGACTACGACGCGACGCCCGGCGCCACCGGCGGCGCCCACGAGGCGGAGAGCGGTGCGCGCGCGGCGCAGGAAGCGGAGGGTGCGGCGCGCTCCGGGAGCTCGGTGCGTCCCGACGAGGGGCCGGTGGGTGCCGGGAGCGGTCGCAGCCGCGCGGGCGACGGCAGCACGGGCGACCGGAGCGGCGACGGCTCGGGCAGGCAGCGGCGGACGCGGCGGCGGACGCCGACGGTCATCGCCTCGATGGCGGCGGCGGTGCTGCTCGTCGGGGGCGGCGGAGCGTATCTGGCGGCGACCGCCACGGGCGGCGGTTCCGGCGGCGGCAGCGGCCCGGACACCTCCGGCGCCGCTGGCGCTCCCCCTCCGCTGTCCCTCGACAGCTACGCCCAGGACACCGCGGAGGGCATCGCCCCGGGCGAGCCGGCCCCCAACGGTGTGATCTACCGCGCCGACGGAAACCTCCCCGGCGGCCCGGACTCCGCCCCCGTGTACCGCGCGGCCGGCGAGGTCACCGCCGCCGAGGTGGCCCGGCTCGCGAAGGCCCTGGGTGTCGAGGGCACACCCCGGGCCGAGGGCGGGACATGGCGGGTCGGCGGCACGAAGGACGGTTCCGGCCCGAACCTGACAGTGAACGGGCAGGCCCCGGGCACCTGGACCTTCAGCCGGTACGCGCCGGGCACCGACGACTGCGGGAAGCCGGACGTCTGCGCCCCGGACACCGCGGCCGGGGGCACCCCGGTGGGCGAGGCCGCGGCGAAGAAGGCGGCCGCCCCGGTACTGAAGGCCGTGGGGCAGGACACCGCGAAGCTCGACGCCGGCCAGGTCATGGGCGCCGTCAGGGTGGTCAACGCCGATCCCGAGATGGACGGGCTCCCCACGTACGGCTGGGCGACCGGCCTCCGGATCGGCGCGGACGGCCACGTGGTCAGCGGGAGCGGCAACCTCAAGGCGCCGGTGAAGGGCGACACGTACCCGGTGGTCGGCGCACGGAAGGCGCTGGACCTGATGAACGGGACGGGCCGGGGCGACGTCGGCGGCAGCGCGGACCCCGTACCGCTGGAGGGCCGGGCCGGGAAGCCGTACGCGGCACCGACCGCAGCACCCACCACGGCACCGACCGTGGCACCCACCGTCGCTCCGGAACCGGCGCCCGTCACCGTCGAACGCGCCACCTTCGGGCTCGCCGCGCACCATGTGGACGGCCGGCCGGCGCTGGTGCCGTCCTGGCTGTTCGAGGTCCGGCCGAACGGGCCGGGCCGGAGCTTCACGGTGACGCATCCGGCGGTCGCCCCCGAGTACCTGGCGGCACCGGAGCGGCCCGCGCCGGCCGGGGACGACAAGTCGACGCGGCTTCCCGGCAAGCCCGGGGCCGATGTGCCGGGCGCGGCTCCGGCGCCGCGCGAGGTCGACATCGAGGGCTACACGACGAGCGGCCGGAACCTGACCGTGAGCTTCTGGGGCGGGGTCTGCAACAAGTACTCCGCGTCGGTGGACGAGGGAACCGGCAAGGTGACGGTCACGGCGACCGAGACGCCCTCGGACCGGGTCTGCGTCCTGATCGCCGAGACCGTCGAGCGGACGGTGCGCCTGGACGCCCCGCTGGGCGACCGCGCGGTGGTCGGCTCGGACGGCAGGGCGATCCCGGAGGGCGACCTGGGCGACGGCCCTCCCCCGGGGAAGTAGCCGTACAGCGGCACGGCAGCCGTACAGCGGCACGACAACAGGGCAGCGAGCAGCGGAACAGCGGGCACAACGCGAAGGCGGCGTCCCCCGAGGGGAACGCCGCCTTCGTACGCGTGCGGACAGGCGCCGCCGCGGCTCAGCTGAAGGAGTCGCCGCAGGCGCAGGAGCCCGTCGCGTTCGGGTTGTCGATCGTGAAGCCCTGCTTCTCGATGGTGTCCACGAAGTCGATGGACGCGCCGCCGAGGTACGGGGCGCTCATGCGGTCGGTGACGACCTTGACGCTGCCGAACTCCTTGACGACGTCGCCGTCGAGGGAACGCTCGTCGAAGAAGAGCTGGTAGCGCAGGCCGGAGCAGCCACCGGGCTGGACGGCGACGCGCAGCGCGAGGTCGTCACGGCCTTCCTGGTCGAGCAGGGCCTTGACCTTGGCCGCGGCGGCGTCGGTCAGGATGATGCCGTCGGTGACGGTGGTGGTCTCGTCCGATACGGACATCTACATCTCTCCCGGTTTGTACGGAGACTGCTTGCCGACGAGTGCAACCGGCCTGGCCCCGGATTCATTCCGGACCGGGCGGATTTCCTTCGCGTCTTACTTTCATGCTCGCACACGGGTCGCGCACCGGACAGTGAGCTGTGGGCGACCGCACGGGCGCCCCGTGCCGCGCGGGCGCCCCCGCGACCGGCGTCTCCGGGATTCACGTCACATCGACGCAATGGGCATCGTCAAAGTGACGTGAAGCGGTTATGATAGATAACGTCATTTCGACGAAAAGGTCAGTCACATGTCCCGCCGCCCCGCCACCCGGGCCGGCGTGCCGCAGAACAGAAAGGGTGCGTGTCGTGACCACCGCCCAACCCCAGGAGCTCGACGTCCAGCCGACGCCCCTCGCCCTGCTGCTGCTCGGCCGCGAGGCCGACCCGAGGAGCGAGCGCGGTGTCGAGTGCCCCGGTGACCTGCCCTCGCCGTCCGACCCGGACCTGGTGGAGCGCGCCCGCGCGGCCAAGGAGAAGCTCGGCGACAAGGTCTTCGTGCTCGGTCACCACTACCAGCGCGACGAGGTCATCCAGTTCGCGGACGTCACGGGCGACTCCTTCAAGCTGGCCCGGGACGCGGCGGCGCGCCCGGAGGCGGAGTACATCGTGTTCTGCGGTGTCCACTTCATGGCGGAGTCCGCGGACATCCTGACCTCCGACGACCAGAAGGTGGTCCTGCCCGACCTCGCCGCGGGCTGCTCCATGGCCGACATGGCCACCGCCGAGCAGGTCGCCGAGTGCTGGGACGTGCTGACCGAGGCCGGTATAGCGGAGCAGGTCGTACCCGTCTCATACATGAACTCCTCGGCGGACATCAAGGCGTTCACCGGGAAGCACGGCGGCACGATCTGCACGTCCTCGAACGCGAAACGGGCCCTGGAGTGGGCCTTCCAGCAGGGCGAGAAGGTCCTGTTCCTGCCGGACCAGCACCTCGGCCGCAACACCGCCGTCCGCGACATGGGGATGTCCCTGGACGACTGCGTGGTCTACAACCCGCACAAGCCGGGCGGCGGCGTGACCGTCGAGGAGCTGCGCGCCGCGAAGATGATCCTCTGGCGCGGCCACTGCTCGGTGCACGGCCGCTTCAGCCTCGACTCCGTGAACGACGTACGGGCCCGTATCCCCGGCGTCAACGTCCTCGTCCACCCCGAGTGCAAGCACGAGGTCGTGGCCGCGGCGGACTACGTGGGCTCGACCGAGTACATCATCAAGGCCCTGGAGGCGGCCCCGGCGGGCTCGAAGTGGGCGATCGGCACGGAGCTGAACCTGGTCCGGCGCCTGGCGAACCGTTTCGCTCCCGAGGGCAAGGAGATCGTCTTCCTCGACCGGACGGTCTGCTTCTGCTCCACCATGAACCGCATCGACCTCCCGCACCTGGTCTGGACCCTGGAGTCGCTGGCCGAGGGGAAGCTGGTCAACCGCATCGAGGTCGACAAGGAGACCGAGGCGTTCGCGAAGCTGGCGCTGGAGCGGATGCTGGCACTGCCGTAGCCCTCCGGGCGGGTTCGCGGCAGCCCTCCGGGGCGGTTCGCCGGACTGTTCCGGTCGTACGTCGAAGGGGCGCCCCTGGGTGGGGGCGCCCCTTCGACGTACGAACCGCCGGTCCGGTGCGGGCCCGCGCGGCCGCGGGCAAAGGGGCGCCCCTCCGTTCGAGGGGCGCCCCTTCGTCGTGCGGGCCTGGGCCGTCGGTCAGACCTTGGCCGGCTCCGGCTCGCCGGAGTCCGCGTCGGCGGATTCCGCGGCCGGGCCGCCGGCCTTCCTCTCCCGCTTCGCCGCCCTCTTCTTCGCCCGGCGCTCCTTGCGGAGCTCGACCATCGCGTAGAGGGTCGGGACCAGCAGCAGGGTCAGCAGCGTCGAGGTGATCAGACCGCCGATCACGACCACCGCCAGCGGCTGGGCGATGAAACCGCCCTCGCCCGTGATGCCGAGGGCCATCGGCAGCAGGGCGAAGATCGTCGCCAGGGCCGTCATCAGGATCGGGCGGAGGCGGTGCCGGCCGCCCTCCAGGACGGCCTCCACCACGCCGTAGCCCTGGCGCCGGTACTGGTTGATCAGGTCGATCAGGACGATCGCGTTGGTGACCACGATGCCGATCAGCATCAGCATGCCGATCATCGCGGGGACGCCCATCGGGGTGCCCGTGGCGATCAGCAGGCCGATGGCGCCCGTCGCCGCGAACGGGATGGAGACCAGCAGGATCAGCGGCTGGATCAGCGAGCGGAAGGTCGCGACCAGCAGCATGAACACGATCGCGATCGCCGCGAGCATCGCGAGGCCGAGGTTGGCGAACGCCTCGTCCTGGTCCTCGGAGACACCGCCGATGGTGGCCGTGGCGCCCGCCGGGAGGTCCAGCTTGTCGAGCTTCTCGGTCAGGTCCAGGCTCACCGCGCCCGTGTTGTCACCCTGCGGCTTCGCCGTGACGGTGGCCGAGCGCTGGCCGTCGATCCGGGTGATGGAGACCGGGCCGTCGACCAGCTCGACGTCCGCGATGTCGCCCAGCTTCACCGGGCCCAGCGGCAGCGCCTTCAGCTCGGCCAGCGTGTCGGCCGGCTTCGCCGACTTGATGACGATGTCACGCTCGGTGTCGTCGAGGGTCGCCGTGCCGCTCGTCGTACCGCGCACCGCCTGGCCGACGACCGCGGCGAGCGTCTGGTCGTTGAAGCCCGCCGCGGCGGCCTTCTCGTTGGCCCGGACGGATATCCGGGGCACGCTCTGGGCCAGGTCGCTGGTGACGTCGCTGACGTCGTCCAGCGAGGCCACCGCCTTGCGGACCTGCTCCGAGGCCTTGCGCAGCACGTCCGCGTCGGCCGCCTTCACGACGACGCTGAGGTCCTGGCTGCCGAAGCCGCCGTCGGCCGCGATCGTCGTCGTGCCGATGCCGGTGCCGGAGATCTTGCGGAGGCCCTTCTCGATGCGCTCCTGGACGTCCTCGGAGGACGCGTCGTCCTCCAGCATGACCGTGTACGACGCCTGGTTGGTGTCCGTACCACCGCCGAAGGCCGCCATCCAGCCGGACGAGCCGACCGTGACCTGGTAGTCCTTGACGCCCTTGACCCCGTCGAGCACCTTCTCGACCTTCTTGGCGGCCGCGTCCGTCTTCGCCAGGCTGGTGCCGGGCTGGAGCTCCTGATTGATGCTGAGGACCTCCTGCTCACCCGCGTCGAAGAAGTTGGTCTTCAGCAGGGGCGCCATGCCGAACGTACCGATGAGGACGACGACCGCGATCGCCACGCTCGTCATCCGGCGGCGCGTCGCGAAGCGCAGCACCGGGACGTAGAAGCGCTGGAGGCGGCTCTTCGCCTCCTTCTCCTCGGCCTGGCGGCGCGCCTCCTCGGCGTCCTCCGGCGTGCCCTTCGGGGCGCGCAGGAACCAGTACGACAGCACCGGCACGACCGTCAGCGAGACGAGCAGGGAGGCCAGCAGCGCCGCCGTCACCGTCAGCGAGAAGGACCCGAACAGCTGGCCCACCATGCCGCCGACCAGGCCGATCGGCAGGAAGACCGCGACCGTGGTGAGGGTGGAGGAGGTGACGGCGCCCGCGACCTCGCGGACGGCCTTGAGGATCGCCTCCTGGCGCTCCTCGCCGTAGCCGAGGTGGCGCTTGATGTTCTCCAGGACCACGATCGAGTCGTCGACGACGCGGCCGATGGCGATGGTGAGCGCGCCGAGCGTGAGCATGTTGAGGGAGAGGTCGCGGGTCCACAGCACGATCAGCGCGAGGACCACCGACAGCGGGATGGACACCGCGGTGACCAGCGTCGAGCGGATCGACGCCAGGAAGACGAGGATGATGACGACCGCGAAGACCAGGCCGAGCGCGCCCTCGGTCGTCAGTCCTTCGATGGACTTGGCGACGGCCGGACCCTGGTCGGAGACGACGGTGACCGTCGCGCCGGACCCGAGGTCGTCGCGCATCTCGGGCAGCGCGTCCTGGACGGCGTCGGAGATGGCGACCGCGCTGCCGTCACGGTCCATGGTGACCGCCACGGCGAGGCTGGGCCTGCCGTTCGTCCGGGTCAGGGAGGTGGCCTGCGCCTCCGCCTCCTTGACGGTGGCGACGTCACCGAGGCGTACGGGCTTCGCGTCCTCGCCCTCGCCGGTGACCATCAGGTTCTCGATCTGCTTCAGCGAGGTGAAGCCGCCGCCGACCTGGACCGTGCGGTTGGCGCCGTCCTCGTCGAAGGAGCCGCCCGGCAGGGTCGCGCCGCCGGCCTGGAGGGCCTGGCCGAGGGCGGCCGTGGTGAGGCCGGCCCCCGCGAGCTTCCTGTCGTCGGGGGTGACGGTGACCTGGAGGTCCCGTACGCCGTCGACCGTGACCTGGCCGACGCCGTCGATGTCCTCCAGCGTGGGCACGACGGTCCGGTCGAGCCGGTCGGCGAGGGCCTGCTGGTCCTGGCCGGAGGTGACGGCGAGGACGACCGCCGGGAGGTCGTCCGTCGACCCGGCGACGACCTGCGGGTCGACGTCGTCGGGGAGCATGGCCCGGGCCCGGTTGACGGCCTGCTGGACGTTGGCGACCAGCTGGTCGGTGTCGGGGCCGTAGTCGAAGGACGCCATGATCACGGCGTTGCCCTCGGCCGCCGTGGAGGTGATGCCGCTGATGCCGTCGACGGCCTCGAGGTTGTTCTCGAGCGGCTCGACGACCTGCTTCTCGACCACGTCGGGGGACGCGCCCTGGTACGGCGCCAGCACGGACACCATGGGCAGTTCGATGGTGGGCAGCAGCTGCTGCTTGAGCTGGGGTATCGCGATCGCCCCGAAGGCGAGCGCAATGATGGACATCAGCCCTATCAGGGCCCGTTGTGCGAGGCTGAATCGCGACAGCCAGGACATGGGTCAGCGTCTCTCTTCTGTGGCCTGAGCGGAGAAAGGGCGCATGCGGGCGCCCACCCCTACACCCTGGGCCATAGGTCACCGCCGATCCGTCGCCCCTGGGTCCATTTCCTGGTGCGGTGTGTACTGCGAGCGCAGTAGGACGGTCCCCGGGGCGGTCCACCCTTGGGCGTACCGGCGCACGTAGCGGTCCGTCGCCGCCTCACTCGACACGCGGACGGACCAGCCCGGACTCGTACGCGATCACGACCAGCTGGGCCCGGTCGCGGGCGCCCAGTTTGGCCATGGCCCGGTTGACGTGCGTCTTCACGGTCAGCGGGCTCACTTCCAGCCGTTCGGCGATCTCGTCGTTGGAGTGGCCCCCGGCGACCTGGACGAGGACCTCGCGCTCCCGGCCGGTGAGGGAGCCCAGCCGTTCGGAGCGGGCGGGGTCGCGGCCGTCGTCGGCGGCGCCCTCCTGGGCGAGGAACCGGGCGATCAGCCCCTTGGTGGCCGCGGGTGACAGCAGCGCCTCGCCGCCCGCCGCGATCCGGATGGCGTTCAGCAGCTCCTCCGGCTCGGAGCCCTTGCCGAGGAAGCCGGAGGCACCCGCGCGCAGCGACTGCACCACGTACTCGTCGACCTCGAACGTCGTCAGCATCACCACGCGGACATGGGTGAGCGCGGGGTCGGCGGTGATGAGCCGGGTGGCGGCGAGGCCGTCGGTGCCGGGCATACGGATGTCCATCAGCACGACGTCCACCCGCTCCTCGCGCGCGAGCCGCACGGCCTCCGCCCCGTCCGACGCCTCCCCCACGACCTCCATGTCCGGCTCCGAGTCCACGAGGACGCGGAAGGCACTGCGCAGCAGCGCCTGGTCGTCGGCGAGCAGGACGCGGATGGTCATGCGGAGTCCCCTCCGGGGCGGTGACGGTCTTCCGGGTGGCCGTACGGGCGGACGGTACTGGGCTGTCCGTCGCTGTCCGTACAGGCTGACGGTACCGGGGTGTCCGTACGGGCGGACGCTACTGCAGGAACCGTCCGGGCGGGCCGTACGGACGGTGCTTCCCTGCCTGTGCGAGCGGGTGGTGCCCCTACGCCCGCGAGCGAGCGGTGGCCCGTGCGTGGACGGGTGGTTGCCCGGCCCGGGCAGGCGGGCGATCCGGCCGCCCGCGAACGGACGGCCCGACGCGAACGGGCGGTGCCGGTGCGGGGCGGACGGCCGACGTGCGGTCGGCGGACGACCGACGTACGCCCAGCGAACGGCCGACCTGCGGCATCCGGGCCGGATGCCGCACGCGGTCCCGCGTCACACGGTGTCCGCGGCGGCAGCCGTCCGGCTGTCGACCGGCAGGATCGCGTGGACCCGGAAGCCGCCGCCGTAGCGGGGGCCCGCGGTGCAGGTGCCGCCGAGCGCGGTGACGCGTTCCCGCATGCCGAGCAGGCCGTGCCCGCCGCTGTCCTCGACCGGCCCGTGCCCGCTTTCGGCGCGGGCGCCGTCGTCGGCGCGGCCGGCGCGGGTGCCCGTGCCGTCGTCGAGCACCGTGATCTCGATGTCCGGTCCCACCCGGACGACGCTGACCTCGGCCTTCGCCGCCGGGCCCGCGTGCTTGCGCACGTTGGTGAGGGCCTCCTGGATGACGCGGTACGCGGCGAGGTCGACGGCGGCCGGGAGTTCGGTGCCGTGGTCGGCGCGGGCGACCTCGACGGTCAGCCCCGCGTTGCGGAAGGTGCCGGCGAGCTCGTCCAGCCGGTTCAGGCCGGGGGCGGGCTCGGTGGGGGCCTCCGGGTCACCGGACTGCCGCAGCAGACCGACCGTGGCGCGGAGCTCGTCGAGCGCCGAACGGCTGGCCTCGCGGACGTGCGCGAGGGCCTCCTTGGCCTGGTCGGGGCGCTTGTCCATGACGTGGGCGGCCACCCCCGCCTGCACGTTGACCAGCGCGATGTGATGGGCGACGACGTCATGCAGGTCCCGGGCGATCCGGAGGCGCTCCTCGGCGACCCGTCGGCGGGCCTCCTCCTCACGGGTGCGTTCGGCCCGGTCGGCGCGTTCCCTTATGGCGTTCACGAAGGCCCGGCGGCTGCGGACCGCGTCCCCGGCCGCGGCGGCCATGCCGGTCCAGGCGAAGAGGCCGAGGTTCTCCTGGGCGTACCAGGGCAGCGGCCCGGCGAGCATGGCGACACCCGTCAGGACCACCATGGTGAGCAGGCCCACCCGCCAGGTGGTGGGGCGGTCGGTGGCGGACGCGACGGTGTACAGGGCGACGACCACGGACATCGCCAGCGGGGCGCGGGGACCGCCGGTGGTGAACTCGGCGAGGGCGAACACCACGGTGACGGCCAGCACGGGCACGGGCGAGCGGCGCCGCAGGATCAGTGCCGCCGCGGCGAGGACCATGAGCGCCAGACCGAGCGGTTCGGGCGTACGGGCGCCCCACTTCGCGCCGGCCTCCGCGTGCGGGTCGACGAACGAGCCGACGATCATGCAGACCAGGACACCGGCCGCCAGAACCGCGTCCGGCGCCAGAGGGTGCGCCCTGAGCCAGGACCTGACGCGCTGGAAGGTGCTCACGACTGCTTACGGTACGGGGTCGTCACAGGCGGCGGTGCGGAAGTACGGGCGCCCGGGCGGCCTCGTCCCCGGGATCTCCGGCCGGGAATCGGCACGCACAGGCCGGTCCGCGGCTCTTCCCTCCGTCAGCCGCCCCGGCCGTCAGCCCGGGATCAGTCCGTCACCCTGCAGCAGCTCCCTGACCTCGTCCAGGGTCGCGTCCGGCGACGGCAGGATCAGCTCGGACGGCTCCAGGGAGTCGTCCGGCAGCGGTGTGCCCAGCTCACGGACCTTGTCCAGCAGGGCATGGAGCGTACGGCGGAAGCCTGGACCGTCACCGCCCTCCATCTCCGCGAGCAGTTCGTCGTCCAGCTTGTTCAGTTCGGCGAGGTGGCCGTCGGCCAGCCTCACCTGCCCCTCCCCCATGATCCGTACGATCATGTCGCCCTCCTGAAGGCGTGGGAATCCGTACCGTGACCGGTCACTGCTTGTCGAAACGCGGGGTGTCCTGCTGCTGGGGCTGTGCCTGGGCCTGACCCTGGCCCGTGCCGCCCTCGATCGCCTGCTGCCCGGCCGTGGTGCCCCCGGCCAGCTCGGCCTTCATGCGCTGCAGCTCCAGCTCCACGTCCGTACCGCCGGAGAGCCGGTCCAGCTCGGCCTGGATGTCGTCCTTGTGCATCCCGGTCGGGTCGTCCAGGGCACCGGAGGCGAGGAGCTCGTCGATGGCGCCGGCCCGGGCCTGCATCTGGGCCGTCTTGTCCTCCGCGCGCTGGATGGCGAGGCCGACGTCGCCCATCTCCTCGGAGATACCGGAGAACGCCTCGCCGATCCGGGTCTGTGCCTGGGCCGCGGTGTACGTGGCCTTGATGGTCTCCTTCTTGGTGCGGAAGGCGTCCACCTTGGCCTGCAGCCGCTGGGCGGCCAGGGTGAGCTTCTCCTCCTCGCCCTGGAGCGTGGCGTGCTGCGTCTCCAGGTCCGTCACCTGCTGCTGGAGCGCCGCACGGCGGGAGAGCGCCTCGCGGGCCAGGTCCTCACGGCCCAGCGCGAGCGCCTTGCGGCCCTGGTCCTCCAGCTTGGAGGACTGCGACTGGAGCTGGTTGAGCTGGAGCTCCAGGCGCTTGCGGGAGGTGGCCACGTCGGCGACGCCGCGACGCACCTTCTGGAGCAGCTCCAACTGCTTCTGATACGAGTAATCAAGGGTTTCGCGCGGGTCCTCGGCCCGGTCAAGGGCCTTGTTCGCCTTCGCGCGGAAGATCATCCCCATACGCTTCATGACACCGCTCATGGGCTTCGCGCGCCCCCTTCTGACCGACTCCAGCTCCAGCGACTGCAACAGAACCAACGGTACGGGTTCTGCATCCATTACCGCACTGTTCGGGGACGGATGCGCTCCTCCCCAAGGACGACTGCGGACGGCACCGATCCGGCGCAGGGAGGACATGTCTCCCGGGTACGCATACGGGACGGGTCCCGGAAACGCTCAGGTTTCCTCCTGTTTCCCCGTGCCTCCCCGTGCGTTTCGTGTGGGACATGGCCGCTTTCGTCCCCTTTACAGACGTCCGGTGTTGCCGGATCGTTCCCCACCGGGCTGGGGTCCATGCGGGCGCACCCCGTACCCTTGGTTTTTGTGTTCCGTAGCCGTGCCAAGGATGAGAAGGCCCAGGCCGCCGCACAGGCGCCGGTGACCGACTCCAAGCAGACCCGCGACCCGCAGGCCCCCAAGGGCCGCCCCACGCCGAAGCGCAGTGAGGCCCGTACGCAGCGCCGCAGCGTCGCCAACACGCCGACGACGCGCAAGGAGGCCGCCAAGCGCAACCGCGACGAGCGGCGTGCCGCGATGGAGCGGCAGCGCCAGGCGCTGGCGAGCGGCGACGAGCGCTATCTGCCCGCGCGCGACAAGGGCCCGGTGCGGAAGTACGCGCGCGACTTCGTGGACTCGCGGTTCGCGATCGCGGAGTGGTTCCTGCCGATGGCCGTGGTCATCCTCGTACTGAGCATGGTGCGGGTGCCCGCGCTGCAGAACGTCGCGCTGCTGCTGTGGCTCTTCGTGATCGTCCTGATCGTCGTCGACTCGGTCGTCACCGGCATCCGGCTGAAGAAGCAGCTGAACACCCGCTTCCCGAACGAGAACAAGCGCGGCGCCGTCGCCTACGCGCTGATGCGCACCCTTCAGATGCGTCGCCTCAGGCTGCCGAAGCCGCAGGTCAAGCGCGGAGAGCGGCCCTGAGCGCAACGTCTTTCGCCCAGGGCGCGGCGGACACCGGGGCCGGCGGCTGGGACCGGCTGCGCGAGACGGTACGGCAGGAGCTGGTGACCCGGCAGCTCGACGAGCAGATAGCCGGGCGGTTCCCGGTCGGGCAGCGGCTGCGGGTGCTGGACGTGGGCATGGGCCGGGGCGCGCAGGCGCTGCGGCTGGCGCGTGCCGGGCACGCGGTGACCGGCGTCGAGCGGGATCCGCAGATGGTCGCGGTCGTCCGTGAGGCGCTCGCCGCGCAGCCGGAGGGCGTCCGCGGCCGGGTCCGGGTCGTCGAGGGCGACGGCCGCGACACGGGCGTGCACTTCCTGCCGGGCAGCTTCGACGTGGTGCTGTGCCACGGTGTGCTGATGCACATCGAGGAGCCGGACCCGCTGCTGGCGGGCCTGGCACGGATGCTCGCCCCCGGCGGGCTGCTCTCGCTCCTCGTGCGCAACGGGGACACCCCCGCCCTGCGGCCGGCGCTCACCGGTGACTGGGCGGGGACACTGGCCGCCCTGGACACACCCGCGCACACCCCCAGGATCCCGGCGGCGCCCGAACACGGTGAGTCCCCGTCACGGCCGGGGCTCGAGGTGTGGGCGGACCGGCTGGGTTCGCTGACGGCCACGCTCGCCGGGATCGGGGCGCCCCTGCACACCTGGTACGGGGTGCGGGTCTTCACGGATCTCACGGCGGGCGGCACGGCGCTTCCCGGAACGCCCCAGGACATGGTCGCGCTGCTCGCGGCGGAGGACCGGGCGGGCCGGACGGACCCGTACCGGCGGGTGGCGGCGCTGCTGCACCTGTGCGGGGTGCGGGGCTGACGTCCCCGGGGGCGCCGGGAGGTCCCGCGGCGTTCCCGCGGCGCCCGTTCGGGCGCACATCCCGTGCCCGGACCGCCGCCGCACGGTGAGACTCGGGCCATGGACGTATCCGTGTGCCCGCCCCGCCCGCACGCCCTCCGGCCGCTGGCCCCCGTGACCGTCGCCGCTCTCCTCCTCCTCTCCGGCTCCGGGTGCTCCGGCGACCGGGCGCCCGTCACGCGGGACGGCGCGACCACCGCCCGGGCCGCCGCGCCCCGGGCGGCCAACGGGCTGGAGGACGACTACCGCAAGGTGGTCGACGACGTGCTGCCCTCGGTCGTGCAGATCCAGGCGAGCGACGACCTCGGGTCGGGGGTGGTGTACGACGGCAAGGGGCACATCGTCACGAACGCGCACGTGGTGGGCGACGCGCGGACGTTCCGGGTGACGACGGCCAACAGCGGGGACGTGCTCAGCGCGCGGCTCGTGTACGCGTACCCCGAGCAGGACCTCGCCGTGATCCGGCTGAACGACGTGCCGGACGGGCTGAAGGCGGCGTCCTTCGCCGACTCGTCCGGAGTCGACGTGGGCCAGATCGTGCTCGCCATGGGGTCACCGCTCGGGCTGTCGTCCAGTGTGACGCAGGGGATCGTGTCGGCCACCGGGCGCACGGTGACCGAGAGCAGCTCGGGCGGGGGCACGGGGGCGACCATCCCGAACATGGTGCAGACGTCCGCGGCGATCAACCCCGGCAACAGCGGCGGTGCCCTCGTCGGCCTCGACGGCCGGGTCATCGGCATTCCCACGCTCGCCGCGACCAATTCCGGGCTCGGCGAGGGCGCGGCGCCCGGGATCGGTTTCGCCATCCCCTCGTCCATGGTGCGGACGGTCGCCGACCAGATCGTCAAGCACGGCCGGGTGACCGACTCGGGCCGGGCGGCGCTCGGCATCACCGGCCGTACGCTCGTCGGCGGCGACTACCGGCCCGTCGGGGTGGCCGTCGTCTCGGTGGAAGGGGGCGGCGCGGCCGACAAGGCCGGTCTCAGGGCCGGAGACGTCATCACGGCGCTGGACGACACCGACATCACCACCTTCACATCCCTCTCCGAGGCCCTGGCCGGCAAGCGTCCGGGCGACCGGGCGGCCGTCTCCTATCTGCGGGACGACGACAAGAGGACGGCCGAGGTGACGCTCGGGGAGCATTAGGCGCGATGCGGGCCCGCGCGGCCCGGGTCCGCCGCTCCACGAGCGGCGGACCGGGCAGCCCGTCGCCCTACGCGTTCTCCGCGTGCAGGCTCATCGGCCCGTAGATCTCCGTGGTGTCCTCGTACAGCCGGACCTGGTCCGCACCGCCTTCCAGCAGGGCCTTCCAGTGCTCGCCGATCCAGGACTCCGCGTCCCCCTGAGTGGTGAACTCCTCGGGCTGCACCGCGGGCTGGACCTCCGTCCCGTCGGCCTTCTCGAACCGCCACGTCCATGCCGCCATGTGAGCCTCCGTAAGTACCGGCCCGGCGCCGGAGGCGGTGCCGGGCAAGATCCGGTTCCTGTCCGAAGCCTAGTCGGACGCGCAAGACCTGCGAGGACTCGGCGGGACACGAGAAAATCAGCCGCGTGGAACTGACACTGCTCGGCACCGGCGCCCCCGCGGGACTTCCCCGCCCCGACTGTCCCTGCGCGGCCTGCGCGACCGCCCAGGGCACCGACGCCCGGGCGGCGACCGCGCTGCTGGTGGACGGGACGCTGCTGCTCGATCTGACGCCCGGTGCCGCCCTCGCCGCCGCCCGCTCCGGGCACACCCTGGCCGGCGTACGGCAGGTGCTGCTCTCGCATCCGCACGAGGGGCCCGCGGTCGAGGTCCCGGCGGGGCTGCCGCAGCCGGGGCGGGTGCCGGACGGGCGGGAGCTGGCGCTGATGAGCGGGCACCGGGTGCGGGCGCTGGCGTTGGACGCGCCGGGGACGGGGTACGCCGTGACGGGACCGGACGGGCAGCGGCTGCTGTACCTGCCGCCGGGGGCCGCGCCGGCCGGACTGGAGGAGTGGCCGTCCGAGCCGTACGCGATGGTGCTGCTGGACGTGATCGGGCGGCCGGACGCGCTGGCGCGGCTGCGGGCGGTGGGGGCGGCCGGCCCCACCACCGACGTCATCGCCGTGCACCTCGACCACGACGTGCCGCCGGGCGCCGAGCTGCGCCGCCGGCTGGCCGCGGCCGGGGCACGGGCCGTGCCGGACGGCACGACGCTGGACGTGGGCGCCTACGAGGACGTCCCCGACGTACCGCGGCGCACCCTCGTGCTGGGCGGGGCGCGCTCGGGCAAGTCGGTGGAGGCGGAGCGGCGGCTGGAGGCGTTCCCGGACGTGCTCTACGTGGCGACGGGCGGCACCCGGAACGGGGACGGCGAGTGGGCGGCCCGGGTCGCCGCGCACCGGGAGCGGCGGCCTGGCTCCTGGCGCACGGCCGAGACCTGCGACCTCGTACCGCTGTTGAAGGAGGACGGGCCGCCGCTGCTGATCGACTGTCTGTCGCTGTGGCTGACCGACGCGATGGACTCCGTGGGCGCGTGGGACGACGCCGAGTGGGCCGACGGCGGCGAACGCTCCCTGCGGGCGCGGGTGCGGGACCTCACCGAGGCCGTGCGGCAGACCCGCCGCACGGTGGTCACGGTGTCGAACGAGGTGGGGTCCGGGATCGTGCCCGCCACCGCCTCCGGGCGCCGCTACCGGGACGAACTCGGGCGCCTGAACGCGGCGTTCGCGGCCGAGTGCGAGCACGTGCTGCTGGTGGTGGCGGGCCAGGCGCTGCCGCTGCGCGGCTGACGTCACGCCGGCCGGCGGGCGAGGACCCGGTAGGCGTTGGAGAAGCGGGTGCGGCGCAGCAGCGGGGCGAGGGCGTGGTCCAGTGCCGTGGCGATGACCAGCAGCGGGACGCGGACCCAGGGCGGGGCAGGGTGCCGGCGGGCGAGAGCCAGGGAGAGGGCGCCGGTGAGGTCGTACGGGACGTGGGGTCCGCCGCGGTCCACGGCGACGATCGCGCAGCCGGCGGCCGCCAGCTCGGCCAGCAGGTTGGGCAGCGGCAGCAGGTGCAGCCGGCGCGGCTGGTCGTACGCCGCCCACCAGCGGCCGAGCAGCGCGCCGAACAGGCAGCCGGGGTCCGTGAGCTCGATCAGCAGGTGGCCGCCGGGGCGCAGGACGGTCAGCGCGGCGCGGAGCTCCGCACGCGGGTCGGGGCAGTGGGCCAGGTGGTGGAACATGCTGACCACGTCGTAGCGGCCGCGCAGCCGTCCGGTGACGGCCGGGTCGGTGAGCGTGCCCCGGTGGGCCTCCTCGACGCGTCCGGCCTCGCGGGCCCGTTCGACGCGCGGAGTCGGGTCCAGCCCGTCGAAGCAGGTGTACGGGTGCACCTGCCTGGCCTCCTCCGGGAAGTGCCCGTGCCCGGTGCCGACGTCGAGCCAGCTCTCGGGCTCGGCGTCCGGCGGCACCGCGCGGGCGGCGGCGCGGAGGGCGGCGGGGCGGTGGCCGCCGTGCGGACGGCGGAGGTGGAGGGCCAGAACGTCGGCGGTGAGCCGGGGGTTCTGGAAGGCGTGCGAGCACTCCCGGCACTCGTCCACCTCGAAGACGCCCGGAGCGCGCCGTACCGGGTCGGACGTACGGACCCGGGTGCGCAGCCGGGTGGAGCCGCACCAGGGACAGTCGTCCCGGCGTGGCTCACGGAACTGGTCCGCGGACGGGTCGGGCCGGGTCGGGGCGGGTCGCGGGGCGGTGGGCATGGGCGACTCCCTGCGGGGCAATGGCGAGCAAAACGGAACGTATGGGATGGCGATCATGGGTGCAACGACGTCCCGCAGCCGTGCCGCCGAAGTGACGCCGGTGTGACGCCGCCGCGTTCGACCGCGGCCGGTACTGTTCGGCGAATGAGCTCGCTGAATCTCGACGACTTCACCGATCTGATCGAGCGCCCCGACGGCGGGGTGCGCCGCGACGCCGAGGCGCGGCGGGAGCGGCAGACCGTGCCGCCCGGAGCGCTGGGGCGCCTCGACGACCTGGGCGAGTGGCTGGCGGCGGCGCAGTCCGCCGTACCGGTGCGGCCGATCACCCGTCCCCGGGTGGTGCTGTTCGCGGGTGATCACGGGATCGCCGCGCGGGACGTGTCCGCGCGGCCCGCGGGCACGGCGGTCCGGCTGGTGCGGGCGGTGCTCGACGGGACCAGCCCCGTGGCGGTGCTGGCGCGGCGGCTCGACGTGCCGGTGCGTGTGGTGGACATGGCGCTGGACTGCGACCCCGGGGAGCTGCCCGCGGACGTCGTGCGCCACCGGGTGCGCCGGGGTTCCGGGCGGATCGACGTCGAGGACGGGCTGACCGCCGAGGAGGCGGAGGCGGCGTTCCGGGCGGGAGTCGCGGTCGCGGACGAGGAAGCCGACTCCGGTACGGACCTGGTGGTGCTCGGCGATGTGAGCGTGGGCGGCACCACGGCGGCGGCCGTGCTGGTCGCCGCCCTGTGCGGCACCGACGCCTCCGTGGTCACCGGGCGGGGCGGGCGGCCCATCGACGACCTGGCGTGGATGCGCAAGTGCGCGGCCGTACGGGACGCCCTGCGGCGGGCCCGCCCGGTCCTCGGGGACCAGCTCCAGCTGCTGGCGACGGTGGGCGGGGCCGATCTCGCCGCGGCGACGGGCTTCCTGCTCCAGTGCGCGGTGCGCAAGACACCGGTGGTCCTCGACGGCGTGGTGTCGGCCGCGTGCGCGCTCGTCGCCCAGCGGATCGCCTTCCGGGCCCCGGACTGGTGGCTGGCCGGCCAGCGCAGCGGTGAGCCGGCCCAGGCCAAGGCCCTGGACCGGATGGCGATCGAGCCCCTGCTCGACCACGGCGTGAGCGTCGGCGAGGGCACGGGCGCGCTGCTGGCCCTGTCCCTCGTCCAGGCGGCGGCCGCCCTGGCGGCGGAACTCCCCGAACGGGAGGCCGAGGGCGGCGGGGACGGCGAGGACGGCGAGGACGCGGAGAAGCCCGGCGACGAGGCGCACGCGGACGCGGGCGGGAGCTGACACCCGGGCACCGAGGGATAGCCGGGCGCGAGGGTGCCCGGTGCGGGCACGGCCGCCGGAGCCGTCCCCGCGATCGCCGGGTAACCTGCGCCGGTGCGCACCACCCCCCTCCTCGACGGACTCCGCTTCGCCTTCGGCACCCTCACCGTGCTGCCCGTTCCGCTGACCCGCTGGGACCGCGGGGCCGCGCGGGCGGGGATGCTGTGCGCGCCGGTGGCCGGGGTGGTCGTCGGGCTCGGGGCCGCCGGGCTCGGCGCGGTGCTGCTCCTCCTCGGCGCCGGTCCCCTGCTCGCCGCCGTGGCGGCCGTCGCCGTGCCCGCCGTCCTCACCCGCGGCCTCCACCTCGACGGTCTCGCCGACACGGCCGACGGCCTCGGCAGCAACAAGCCCGCCGACGACGCGCTGCGCATCATGAAGCGGTCCGACATCGGCCCCTTCGGCGTGATCACCCTGGTGCTCGTGCTGCTCGCGCAGGTCGCCGCCCTCGCGCAGGCGTACGGCACCTCGTGGGCCCACGGCGCCCTCGCGGCCGTCCTCTCGGCGGCCGCGGCCCGGCTCGCCCTCACCCTGGCCGCGCGCGCGGGGGTGCCCCCGGCACGGCCCGAGGGGCTCGGCGCGGCGGTCGCGGGCACGGTTCCCGTAGGGGGCGCGCTGCTGGTCGCGGGCGCGGTCGCCGTGGCGGCGGCGGTCGCGGGCGGCGCCCTCTCCGGGACGTACGGTGCGGTGCGGGCGGTCTGCGCGGTCGTACTCGCCTGCGCCGCGGCCGAGTTGCTGCTGCGGCACTGCACACGCCGCCTCGGCGGAGTGACGGGTGACGTGTTCGGCGCGCTGGCGGAGACCGCTGCGACGGCTGCGCTCCTCGTGCTGGCGCCGGGCTGACGGAGCCCCCCGTCAGACAGCCGTTCGGCACGAACGCGCAGGCGAACGGGCCCGATCCGGCACGCAGGGCCTAGGCTCGTCCTTGGCACCCCAGGACCGGCAGAAGCCCTTGCGCAGTACCGATTCCCCCGGCCCGGCCGGGACTGCCGCACTTGGCGGATCTAGGGTCTCCCCCAGGGCCGGTCGACCCCATCCGTTCGGCCACCAGCAACTCAATCGGAAGCGAGATTTCACCACCGTGACTGCTCTCACTCTCAGCACCGCCGCCGCGTCCGGCCTCCGGGCCGACGCGATCGTCGTCGGTGTCGCGAAGGGCTCTGCATCCGGGTCCGGGGACCTGGTCGTCGCACCGGGCGCCGAGGCCGTGGACCAGGCGTACGACGGCAAGCTGGCCGATGTCCTCAAGACCCTCGGCGCCTCGGGCGCCGAGGGTGAGGTGACGAAGCTGCCCGCGCCGTCCGGCTTCAAGGCGCCGCTCGTGGTGGCGGTGGGCCTGGGGGCGGAGCCCGAGAAGGACGCCTCCTACGAGCCCGAGGCGCTGCGCCGGGCGGCCGGTGCCGCGGCCCGGGCGCTGACCGGCTCCAAGAAGGCCGCGTTCGCGCTGCCGGTCGGGGACGCGGGCGACCTCGGCGCGATCGGCGAGGGCGCGCTGCTCGGCGCGTACGTCTGGGACGCGTACAAGGACAAGGGCGACGCCAAGGCCAAGAACGGCAAGGCGAAGAACGGCAAGGGGCCGCTCGCCGAGGCGACGCTGCTCGGCGCCAAGCCGCGCGACCGCGCCCACAAGGCCGCCCTCGAGCGGGCCGTCACCGTGTCCGAGGAGCTGAACCGGGCCCGCGACCTGATCAACACCCCGCCGAACGACCTCAACCCCGAGGCGTTCGCCGCGATCGCGCAGGCCGCGGCCAAGGAGCACGGCATCAAGGTGCAGGTGCTCGACGAGAAGGCCCTCGCCAAGGGCGGCTACGGCGGCATCCTCGGCGTCGGCGCCGGCTCGTCGTCCGCGCCGCGCCTGGTGAAGCTGTCGTACACCTCCTCCAAGGCGAAGAAGCACCTGGCCTTCGTCGGCAAGGGCATCACGTACGACTCGGGCGGCATCTCGCTCAAGCCCGCCGGGCACAACGAGACGATGAAGTGCGACATGAGCGGTGCCGCCGCCGTGTTCGCCGCGGTCGTGGCCGCCGCGCGCCTCGGCCTGGAGGTCAACGTCACGGGTTACCTGGCGCTCGCCGAGAACATGCCGTCCGGCTCGGCCACCCGCCCCGGCGACGTGCTGCGCATGTACAGCGGCAAGACCGTCGAGGTCCTCAACACCGACGCCGAGGGCCGGCTGGTGCTGGCCGACGCGCTCACGAAGGCCTCCGAGGAGAAGCCGGACGCCATCGTGGACGTGGCCACGCTGACCGGCGCGATGATGCTGGCGCTCGGCAGCCGCACCTTCGGGATCATGGCGAACGACGACGCGTTCCGCACCGCCGTCCACGAGGCCGCCGAGGAGGTCGGCGAGGCCGCCTGGCCGATGCCGCTGCCGGAGCACCTGCGCAAGGGCATGGAGTCCGCGACCGCCGACATCGCCAACATGGGCGAGCGGATGGGCGGCGGCCTGGTCGCCGGCCTGTTCCTGCGCGAGTTCGTCGGCGAGGGCATCACCTGGGCCCACCTCGACATCGCGGGCCCGGCCTTCAACGAGTCCGGCCCGTTCGGCTACACGCCGAAGGGCGGCACGGGCTCGGCGGTGCGCACCCTGGTGCGGCTGGCGGAGCTCACGGCGGCGGGCGACCTGGGCTGAGGTCCGTTCCGTTTGTGTCACACGGCCCCGGGCGCCCGCCGCCCGGGGCCGTTTCGTCCCGCTTCGGCGGGCGCGTGGGGCGTCTCACACCCGGGCCCCACGTCTCGTACGCCTCCGACAAGTGCAAAGATGGGGCACGGCAGGACAGGGCCCCACCCCAGGGCCGAAGCAAAAAAGCGGCCGGACACCAGCCGCCGCCCGGTCACTGGAGACCGGCGTATGGCGCACATGCATGGAGGACGTGACGTGGCGAACGACGCCAGCACCGTTTTCGACCTAGTGATCCTCGGCGGTGGCAGCGGTGGTTACGCCGCGGCCCTGCGCGGGGCGCAGCTGGGCCTGGACGTCGCCCTGATCGAGAAGGACAAGGTCGGCGGCACCTGCCTGCACAAGGGATGCATCCCCACCAAGGCCCTGCTGCACGCGGGCGAGATCGCCGACCAGGCCCGCGAGAGCGAGCAGTTCGGTGTGAAGGCCACCTTCGAGGGCATCGACGTCCCGGCCGTCCAGAAGTACAAGGACGACGTGATCTCCGGCCTGTACAAGGGCCTGCAGGGTCTGATCGCCTCCCGCAAGGTGACCTACATCGAGGGTGAGGGCCGGCTGTCCTCCCCCACCTCCGTCGACGTGAACGGCCAGCGCATCCAGGGCCGCCACATCCTCCTCGCCACCGGCTCCGTGCCGAAGTCGCTGCCGGGCCTGGAGATCGACGGCAACCGCATCATCTCCTCGGACCACGCCCTCGTCCTGGACCGTGTGCCGGAGTCCGCGATCATCCTCGGCGGCGGTGTCATCGGCGTCGAGTTCGCCTCCGCGTGGAAGTCCTTCGGCTCCGACGTCACGATCATCGAGGGCATGAAGCACCTCGTCCCGGTCGAGGACGAGAACTCCTCCAAGCTTCTTGAGCGCGCCTTCCGCAAGCGCGGCATCAAGTTCAACCTCGGCACCTTCTTCCAGAAGGCCGAGTACACCCAGAACGGCGTCAAGGTCACCCTCGCCGACGGCAAGGAGTTCGAGGCCGAGGTCCTGCTCGTCGCCGTCGGCCGCGGCCCGGTCTCCCAGGGCCTCGGCTACGAGGAGGCCGGGGTCGCCATGGACCGCGGTTACGTCCTGGTCGACGAGTACATGCGCACCAACGTCCCGACGATCTCCGCGGTCGGCGACCTGGTCCCGACGCTGCAGCTCGCGCACGTCGGCTTCGCCGAGGGCATCCTCGTCGCGGAGCGGCTGGCCGGCCTGAACGCCGTGCCGGTCGACTACGACGGCGTGCCGCGCGTGACCTACTGCCACCCGGAGGTCGCCTCCGTCGGCATCACCGAGGCCAAGGCCAAGGAGATCTACGGTGCGGACAAGGTCGTCGCCCTGAAGTACAACCTGGCGGGCAACGGCAAGAGCAAGATCCTGAAGACCGCGGGCGAGATCAAGCTCGTCCAGGTCAAGGACGGTGCCGTGGTCGGCGTCCACATGGTCGGCGACCGTATGGGCGAGCAGGTCGGCGAGGCCCAGCTGATCTACAACTGGGAGGCGCTCCCCGCCGAGGTCGCCCAGCTGATCCACGCCCACCCGACGCAGAACGAGGCGCTCGGCGAGGCCCACCTGGCCCTGGCCGGCAAGCCGCTGCACGCGCACGACTGACCCTCGGTCGACGGTCGCGACGAGTTCGCGACGCCCCGCGACGACACAGACTTCCGCAATTCGTTAGGAGCAACAGAAACCATGGCGGTTTCCGTAACCCTTCCGGCGCTCGGCGAGAGCGTCACCGAGGGCACTGTCACCCGCTGGCTGAAGGCCGAGGGTGAGCGCGTCGAGGCCGACGAGCCGCTGCTCGAGGTGTCGACCGACAAGGTCGACACCGAGATCCCCTCGCCCGCCTCCGGTGTCCTCGCCTCCATCAAGGTCGCCGAGGACGAGACCGTCGAGGTCGGCGCCGAGCTCGCCGTCATCGACGACGGCACCGGCGCCCCGGCCCCGGCCGAGGCCCCCGCCGCCCAGGCCGCTCCGGCCGCCCCGGCCCCGACCGAGACGGCCGCCCCGGCCGCCCAGACCCCGGCCGCCCCCTCCACCGAGCAGGCCGCCCCGGCGCCGGCCCCGACCGCCGAGGCCGCCTCCGGCGGTGGTTCCGCCGAGGGCACGGACGTCGTCCTGCCCGCGCTCGGCGAGTCCGTCACCGAGGGCACCGTCACCCGCTGGCTCAAGGAGGTCGGCGAGTCCGTCGAGGCCGACGAGCCGCTGCTCGAGGTCTCCACGGACAAGGTCGACACCGAGATCCCGGCGCCCGCCTCCGGCGTGCTGCTCGAGATCGTCGTCGGCGAGGACGAGACCGCCGAGGTCGGCGCCAAGCTCGCCGTCATCGGCCAGCCGGGTGCCGCGCCCGCCGCCGCTCCGGCCGCCCCGGCTGCCGCTCCGGCCGCGCCCGAGGCTCCGGCGCAGCCCGCCCCGGCCCCGGCTCAGCCCGCCGCCCCGGCCGCCCCCGCCGCTCCGGCTCCGGCCGCCCCGGCTCCGGCCGCCCCGGCGGCTCCGGCCCCGCAGCAGGCCGCCCCGGCCGCCGCCGCCCCGGCTCCGGCGCAGCCCGCCGCCCCGGCCCAGGCCCCGGCCGCTCCGGCCGCCGCCCAGCCGGTGGACGACGGCGCGTACGTGACCCCGCTGGTGCGCAAGCTCGCCGCCGAGAACGGCGTCGACCTGGGCGCCGTCAAGGGCACGGGCGTCGGCGGCCGCATCCGCAAGCAGGACGTGCTCGCCGCCGCCGAGGCCGCGAAGGCCGCCCCGGCTCCGGCCGCCGCCCCGGCTGCCGCCGCTCCCGCCGCTCCCGCCGCCGCGAAGAAGGCCCCCGTCCTGGAGGCCTCCCCGCTGCGCGGCCAGACCGTCAAGATGCCGCGCATCCGCAAGGTCATCGGCGACAACATGGTCAAGGCGCTGCACGAGCAGGCCCAGCTGTCCTCCGTCGTCGAGGTCGACGTCACGCGGCTGATGAAGCTGCGCGCCCAGGCGAAGGACTCCTTCGCGGCCCGTGAGGGCGTCAAGCTCTCCCCGATGCCGTTCTTCGTGAAGGCGGCGGCCCAGGCGCTGAAGGCCCACCCGGCCATCAACGCCCGGATCAACGAGGCCGAGGGCACGATCACCTACTTCGACACCGAGAACATCGGTATCGCGGTGGACTCCGAGAAGGGCCTGATGACCCCGGTCATCAAGAACGCCGGCGACCTCAACCTCGCCGGTATCGCCAAGGCCACGGCGGAGCTGGCGGGCAAGGTCCGCGCCAGCAAGATCTCCCCGGACGAGCTGGCCGGCGCGACCTTCACCATCAGCAACACCGGCTCGCGCGGCGCGCTGTTCGACACGATCATCGTGCCGCCGAACCAGGTCGCGATCCTCGGCCTCGGCGCCACGGTGAAGCGCCCGGCCGTCATCGAGACGGAGGAGGGCACGGTCATCGGCATCCGCGACATGACCTACCTGACGCTCTCCTACGACCACCGCCTGGTGGACGGCGCCGACGCGGCCCGCTACCTGACGGCCGTCAAGGCGATCCTGGAGGCGGGCGAGTTCGAGGTCGAGCTCGGCCTGTAACAGGCGCGCAGGGTTCGTCCCTGGGTTCGTCTCTTCGTACGGTGCCCCGTCCGGAACTCTCCGGGCGGGGCACCGTCGTACGGCCACGTCACGGCCATGTCGGTGTTGGCGAGGTCTTGGCGAAAAGCACCGTATTGGGACTGTGTCGGGGGCGTGTAAGCCTCGTCTCACCTGCGCCGGGGCGCCTCCGTGCGCCCCTCCGCGACGGCCGTACGGCCTTATTGTCTAAAGGTCAACGCCCCGGGGGCGGTAAGCCCCTTCCGGCTCTTCCGGCTAAGGAGCCCTCATGACCGCGCCCGTCGTCCACTCGCTGCGCGAACAGATCCGCGAGCACATCGTGGAGGGGATCGTCAGCGGGCGCTGGAAGCCGGGCGAGCGGATCGTCGAGCGACGGATCGCGACCGAGCTGGAGGTCAGCCAGACCCCCGTACGGGAGGCGCTCAGGGAGCTGGAGTCCCTGCGGCTGATCGAGTCGGCGCCCAACAAGGGCGTCCGGGTGCGGAATCTGACGGCGGCCGACCTGGAGGAGTCGTACCCGGTGCGGGCCGGCCTGGAGGCCATCGCGGCGGAACTCGCGGCGGAGCGGCTGGCCGAGGACTGCTCGGCACTGGAGCCGCACGTCGCCGCGCTGTACGAGGCGGACCGCAGGGCGGACGGCACGGGCCAGGTCCGGCACACGGTGGCGTTCCACCGGGAACTGGTGCGGGCCGCCGGGAACTCGGTGCTGCTGCACACCTGGGAGGGCCTCGGCATCGAGGTGTTCACGGCCCTGTCCATCCGCTGGCTGGGCACGGTCCAGCAGTCGTACGCCGAGGAGCACGAGGAGCTGGTGGCCGCGTTCCGCCGCCGGGACCCGCGGATCGCGGAGCTGGTGAAGGCGCACGTGCTGGGATGCGCGCCCCGTACGGGCAGCGAGCCGTCGTCGTAACCCGCAAGGGTGCGCAAGAGCGCTTCCCCGCTCAAACGGGCCTCTCACCTGCGAAAACCAAGGGAAATTGCGGCACGGGGTGCCCTTTTCAAAGGCACCGCGTGCCGACTTTCTCGTGATCAAGAAGTTTTCACCGTCAACCCTTTGATCGATCATCGATCAGGGAGTTACAGTCCTCGACGGGCTCCGACCAGAGCCCTCGCCCTGTCCTGCCAAAGACCAAGGGCACCCCCACCCCTTACCGATGAGGGAACCCCCCTCCGCACCGGAAGGCGGCGCAATGACCGACCCCAACGCCATCCAGCCGAGCGAGCTCGACCAGCTCCCTGACCGCGATCCCGAGGAGACCGCCGAGTGGCAGGCCTCCCTGGACGCCGTCACCAAGGCGGCCGGCCCGCACCGTGCCGCGTACCTGATGCGCCGCACGCTGGAGCGCGCCGAGCGGGGCGGCCTGGCGCTGCCGAAGCTGCTGGAGACGGACTACCTCAACACCATCCCCACCGCCGCCGAGCCGGCCGTGCCCGGTGACGAGGCGATGGAGCAGCGGATCACCGCGTGGAACCGCTGGAACGCGGCCGCGATGGTGACCCGCGGCAGCAAATACGGCGTCGGCGGCCACATCGCCACCTTCGCCTCCGCCGCGTGGCTGTACGAGACGGGCTTCAACCACTTCTTCAAGGGCAAGGAGGGCGACGGCTCCGGCGACCAGCTGTACATCCAGGGCCACGCCTCCCCCGGCATCTACGCCCGCGCCTTCCTCGACGGCCGGCTGACCGAGCAGCACCTCGACAACTTCCGGCAGGAGGCCGGCGGCAACGGCCTGCCCTCCTACCCGCACCCGCGCCGCCTCCCCTGGCTGTGGGAGTTCCCGACGGTGTCGATGGGCCTCGGCCCCCTCTCCGCCATCTACCAGGCGCGCTTCAACCGCTACCTGACCGCCCGCGGCATCAAGGACGTCTCGTCCTCCCACGTGTGGGCGTTCCTCGGCGACGGCGAGATGGACGAGCCGGAGTCGACGGCGGCACTCGCCCTCGCCTCCCGCGAAGGCCTGGACAACCTCACCTTCGTCATCAACTGCAACCTGCAGCGCCTCGACGGCCCGGTCCGCGCCAACTTCAAGATCGTGCAGGAGCTGGAGGCCCAGTTCCGCGGCGCCGGCTGGAACGTGATCAAGACGCTGTGGGGCACGGCCTGGGACGAGCTGCTCCAGCTCGACACCACGGGCGCCCTGGTCCGGCGCCTCCGCGAGGTCCCGGACGCGCAGGTGCAGACGTACCAGACCCGCGACGCCGCCTACATCCGCGAGGACTTCTTCGGCAAGGACCCGGCGCTCGCCGAGATGGCGAAGCTGCTGAGCGACGACAAGATCCTCGAGTGTTTCCACTTCTCGCGCGGTGGTCACGAGGCCCGCAAGGTGTACGCGGCCTACAAGGCGGCCGTGGAGCACAAGGGCGCGCCGACCGTGATCCTGGCCCAGACGGTCAAGGGCCACACCCTCGGCACCGGCTTCGCGTCGAAGAACGCCAACCACCAGATGAAGAAGCTGTCGGTGGACGAGTTCAAGGCGATGCGCGACCTGCTCGAGCTGCCCATCCCGGACAGCGCCTTCGTCGACGGCCAGGTCCCCTACGGCCACCCGGGCGCGAACTCCCCCGAGGTCCGCTACCTCCAGGAGCGCCGCGCGGCCCTCGGCGGCCCGGCCCCGGCCCGCCGCACGCACGCGGTGGCACCCCTCCCCGCCCCCGCCGACAAGGCCTTCGCCGCCTTCGACAAGGGCTCCGGCTCGCAGAGCATCGCGACGACCATGGCCTTCGTACGCCTGGTCAAGGACCTGGTACGCGACAAGGAGACCGGCAAGCGCTGGGTGCCGATCGTCCCCGACGAGGCGCGCACCTTCGGCATGGAGTCGCTCTTCCCGTCCCTCGGCATCTACTCGCCCAAGGGCCAGACGTACGAGCCGGTCGACCGCGACCAGCTGATGTACTACAAGGAGGCCAAGAACGGCCAGATCCTCAACGAGGGGATCACCGAGGCCGGTTCGATGGCCGACTTCATCGCCGCGTCCACGTCGTACGCGACGCACGGCGAGACGATGATCCCGTTCTACATCTTCTACTCGATGTTCGGCTGGCAGCGCACGGCCGACCAGATGTGGCAGCTCGGCGACCAGCTCGGCCGCGGCTTCCTGGTCGGCGCCACGGCCGGCCGTACGACGCTGACCGGTGAGGGCCTGCAGCACGCGGACGGCCACACGCCCGTCATCGCGGCGACGAACCCGGCCGCTCTGACGTACGACCCGGCGTTCGCGTACGAGGTCGCGGCGATCGTCAAGGACGGTCTGCGCCGGATGTACGGCGAGGCGGCACCGGGCGAGGACCAGGACGTCTTCTACTACCTGACCGTCTACAACGAGCCGCTGCCGCAGCCCGCGAAGCCGCAGGGCCTGGGCATCGACGAGGGCATCGTCAAGGGCCTGTACCGCTTCAACACGGCGGAGTCGGCGGGCGTGGCCGTACCGGCGAACGCCCCGCGCATCCAGCTGCTCGGCTCGGGCACGGCGATCCACTGGGCCCTGAAGGCGCAGAAGCTGCTCGCCGAGGAGTGGGGCGTGGCGGCCGACGTCTGGTCGGCGACGTCCTGGACCGAGCTGCGCCGGGACGCCATGGAGGCGGACGCGGCGCTGCTGCGGGGCGAGGAGCGGGTGCCGTACGTGCGGCAGGCGCTCCAGGGCGCCGAGGGCCCGGTCCTCGCTGTCTCCGACTACATGCGCCAGGTCCCGGACCAGATCGCCCAGTGGGTCGAGCAGGACTGGGCCTCGCTCGGCACGGACGGCTTCGGCCTCTCCGACACCCGCGACGCGGCCCGCCGCCACTTCGGCGTCGACGCCGAGTCGATCGTCGTCGCGGCGCTGGCCCAGCTGGCCCGGCGTGGCGAGGCCAAGGCGACGGCGGTGAAGGAGGCGCGGGAGCGGTACGGGCTGTGACTGTGACTGTGGCTGTGGCTGTGGCTGTGTGACGGTCGTCGGGGCGGCGGGGCGGCGGGGTTTCCTCGCCCCCGCCGCCCCTTCCCGTCCCACCCCTGGGAGCTGCGCCCCCAGACCCCGCTGTCGGCCTGAACGGCCTCGTCCTCGAACGCCGGACGGGCTGGAATCAGTCATTCCTCCGGCGTTCGAGCAGCGGAGGCGGGGCACGGAGCGCCGATGGGGGTCTGGGGCGCAGCCCCATAGCCGGGTCGAAGGGGCGCAGCCCCTGGTGATGGGACGGGTAGGGGCGGCGGGGGCGAACTCCCCTCCCCGTGCGCACACCCGGCATCATGACCCCATGCGTGCTGCCCGCCTCATCAAGATGGTGCTGCTGCTCCAGTCGCGGCCCTCCATGACCGCCGCCGAGCTGGCCCGGGAGCTGGAGGTGTCCGAACGCACGGTCACCCGGGACGCGCAAGCGCTGTCGGAGGCCGGGGTGCCCGTGTACGCGGACCGGGGCCGGGCCGGCGGGTACCGGCTGATCGGCGGCTACCGCACCCGGCTCACCGGCCTCGCCCGCAGCGAGGCCGAGGCACTGTTCCTGTCCGGCGTTCCGGGGGCACTGCGGGAGATGGGGCTCGAGGACGCCGCCTCCGCCGCCCGGCTCAAGGTGTCCGCCGCCCTCCTGCCCTCCCTGCGCGACGCCTCCCGGACGGCGTCCCAGCGGTTCCACCTGGACGCGCCGGGCTGGTTCCGGGAGCCGGAGACCCCCGCCCTGCTGCCCGCGGTCGCGGACGCCGTGTGGGACGACCGGGTCGTGACCGCCCGCTACCGGCGCGGCGAGGCCGAGGCCGAGCGCTCCCTCGAACCGTACGGACTCGTCCTCAAGGCCGGCGTCTGGTACCTGTGCGCGCGGGTGCCGGAGCAGGGCTCCTTCCGGGTGTACCGCATCGACCGGTTCACGGCGGTCGCCGCCCTCGACGAACGCTTCACCCGTGACGAGGATTTCGCGCTGCCGCGGTTCTGGGAGGAACGGGCCCGGCAGTTCGCGCGGTCCATTCTGCGCGCGGAGGTCGTGGCGCGGCTGTCCCCGGACGGGGTACGCAGACTGCAGTACGCCCTCGATCCGGAGTCGGCCCGTGAGGCGCTGGAGGCCGCGGGCCCCGCCGACGGACGCGGATGGGTGACCGTCACCCTCCCCGTCGAGTCGGAAGATGTCGCGCACACGCAGCTGACGGCCCTGGGGCCGGAGGTCGAGGTGCTGTCCCCGGGGACTCTGCGCGAGCGGTTCGCGGCGGACGCGGCGCGCCTCGCGGAGCTGTACCGCCCCTACCGCCCACAACAAAACACCGCACTCCAGGTGCGCCCCACCCCTGCAGGCCCGATGCTGGAGCCGTGATGGACGAGACGGAGTTCTGGGAGCTGGTGGACTCGACCCGGGAGGCCTCCGGGGGCGACCCCGAAGAGCACGCCGACCTGCTCGTCGAGCGGCTCGTCCAGCTGGACCCGGACGCCGTGCTGGACTTCGCCCGGCACTTCGAGTCCCGCTACAACCGGGCGTACACCTGGGAACTGTGGGGGGCCGCCGCCGTGCTGCTCGACGGGGCGAGCGACGACGCCTTCGACTTCTTCCGGTGCTGGCTGATCGGCCAGGGCCGGGAGGTCTTCGAGCACGCCGTGCACGACCCGGACTCCCTCGCCGACCTCCTGGACGACTTCGACGAGGAGTTCGACGGGGACGGCGAGGAGCTGGGGTACGCGGCGGACGAGGCATACGAACAGCTCACCGGCACCGTCGCCCCGGACCTCGGCATTCCGTCCGCACCGCCCGAACCGCAGGGCACGGCTCTGGACTTCGAGGACGACTCCGTTCTCGCGGAGCGCTACCCCAAGCTCTGGGAGCGGTTCAGGTCCTGACTCCGGTACGGCGGTACGGCGACACCGCGACGTCAGGGCGCGGACCTTGACGAAGTCTGTGCGGCGCCCACGGCCTTCCTGTCACGGTCACAACCTGCCCTGCAGCCGGGCCGCGGTCTCTCTGATCTCCGGCAGGCGGGCCGCCAGGGCGGCGCCCGGGCAGCTCGTCATATAGCCGTCGCTGTGGCCCGCGAGGGCGGGCAGCAGGGCCTCGGTGCCGGCTGCGTACCGGCTGCGGTCGTTGCTGGAGACGAGACGGACACGGGAGCGCGGGTCGATGTCCGACAGGCCGAGCTTCCAGGCGGCGAGGGCGGCGATCGCGTCGGTCATCTCCCGGGGCACCGGCACGCCCTCGGTGAAGCTGCCGATGGCCGCTATGCCCGCCGTGCGGTGGTTGAAGCCCTGGGTGTGGGCGCCGGTGACGGGCCGTTCGACGCCGCCGGCGCGGCCCTCGTAGATCGTGCCGCAGCGGTCGACGAGGAAGTTGTAGCCGATGTCGTCCCAGTCCCGGGGTCCGGTCTGGCCCGCGTACAGGTGGTCGATGATGCGGGGCACGTCCGCGCAGTCGTATCCGTTCGGGGAGTCCGTGTGGTGCACGAAGACGGCGACGACCCGGTCGTCGTACCGCGCGGGCGGCGGGCGGCCATGGCGTGCGCCGTCGCCCAGCCAGCCGGACCTCGGTACGACCGGCGGCCGGGCGGCCTGGTGGACGGAGGCGGGACGGGCGGCGACGGGGCGGGCGGAGCCGGCCACCACGCGGTCCACGCCGACGGCACACAGCAGCAGTCCGGACACGGCCGCCAGTCCGGGCAGACAGCCGAGCACGACGAGGACGGCGCGCGGGACACGTGACAGCCGTCCGGCGCCTGGCCGGCGTCCCGCCCTGCCGCCACGTACGGCGCTGCCGCCGCGCACGGTTCCGCCACTGTCCACGGTCCTGCCGCCGCGTACGGCGACGGGCGGTTCCGCCCATGCGCGCTCCGGCCCCCGTCGCCTCCGCCGCGGCTGTCCGCGGCGCGCCATCCGGAAGACGCGCATATCACCACTTTGCCCCGGTTCCTCCGCTCACGCGATGTGTGGCGTGCCTCCCCCTTGGAACCGACGTCCGGGTCCGGCACGTTTTCTCCTGTGTTCGCTCCCTTGCGTACGGACGAGCCGGACGACGTCTCGGTGGCCTCCGCCTGAGACGCTCCGGCCGGGGTACCGGATCACCGGGCCGCCCCACCCGTACCAGGGGACCCGACAGGCCCGAGAGGAAAGGCGGCCGGAGTGGACGTACTCGACATCCTGCTGTTGCTGGTGATCCTGGCGTACGCGGCGTCCGGTTACCGGCGCGGTCTGGTCGCCGGCTGCGTCTCCCTGGCCGGATTCGTGGGCGGTGCCGCCCTCGGCGTGTGGATGCTGCCCTGGGTCCTGGAACTGGTGGCGGTGACGCCGGGAACAGCCGCCGCGACGGTCGCGGCCGTGCTGACGGTCCTGGCCCCCGCCGTGGTCGCGCACGAACTGGCGGGGCGGCTCGGCCTGCGGCTGCGCGGGGAACTCGACCGCGGCCCGCTGCGGGTGGCCGACGGGGTGGGCGGGGCCGCGGCCAACACGGTCGCCGTCCTGGTCGTCGCATGGGTGGCCGCGAGCGTCCTCGCCGCGTCCTCGTCCCCGCTGATCACCCAGGCGATCCGCGGCTCGTCACTGCTCGGCGCCGTGCAGAACACCATGCCGGACACCACCCCCGCCTGGTTCTCGCGGGCCACCTCCGCCCTCACGGAGGCGGGCTTCCCGCAGGTGTTCAACCCGTTCGAGACCGAACCGTCGGCGGGCGTCGCCGAGCCGTCCGGCGACAGCGTCACCCCGAGCGCGACGGAGGCCGCCCAGCGCAGCACGGTCAAGATAGAGGGCTTCTCCGGCACCCAGGGCCGCGAGGGCAGCGGCTTCGTGTACGCGTCCCAGCATGTGATGACGAACGCCCACGTGGTGGCGGGCATCGACGAGCCGACCGTGCGCGTCGGCGGCGTGGGACCGGCGTACGAGGCCCGGGTCGTGCTGTTCAACCCGGACAAGGACGTCGCGGTCCTGCACGTCCCGGCGCTGAACGCGCCCGTGCTCCGCTTCGACGACACCGCCGAGCGCGGCGACTCCGCGGTGGTCGCCGGCTATCCGGAGGACGGCGGCCTCGACCTCCAGGCGGCCACGGTCGCGAACCGCATCAACGCCACCGGCCAGGACATCTACGCCTCGGACACGGTCACCCGCGAGATCTACTCCATCCGCTCCACCGTGCGCCCCGGCAACTCCGGCGGCCCGCTCCTCACCACCGAGGGCCGGGTGTACGGGGTGGTGTTCGCCCGCTCCACCTCGGACAGCGGCACGGGGTACGTCCTGACGGCGGCCGAGGTGGCGCCCGAGGCCCAGCGGGCGAGGAACGCCACGAACCCGGTGGACACGGGCGAGCTGATCACGTCGTAGGCCCGGAAGCGGTTGTTCCGTCCCGTCGTACGCTGCTCCAGTGACCACCCAGCCCACTCCCGTACCGCCAGGTCCCGAGCCCACCACCGGCACCACGCCCACCACCGGCACCACCCCCTCTCTGACCGAGCGCCGCAAGGCCGCGACACAGCTCGAGATCGCGCGGGCGGCCGCGGCGCTGTTCCGGGAGCACGGGCCCGACGGCACGACGGCGGAGGACATCGCGCGCCGGGCCGGGGTCGCGCCCCGCACGTTCTACCGGTATTTCCGCAGCAAGCAGGACGCCGTGGCCCCGCTGCTCGCGGCGGGCGGGGACCGCTGGCGCGCCCTGCTCGCCGCGGCCCGGCCGGACGCGGCTCCGCTGCCGGAGACCCTGGAGCGGGCGGTCCGGGAGGCACTGTCCGTCCCGGAGGGCCACACCGGTGAGGGTTTCCACCAGACACGCGCGCTGCTGCGGGCGGCGGCCGGCGACCCGGCACTGCGCGCGGTCTGGTACCGCGTCAACCGGGAGTCCGAGGAGCGGCTGGTCCCGGTGGTGGCCCGGCTGCTCGGCGCCGGCGCGGACCCTCTGTACGTCCGCCTGACCGCCGCGGTCGCCACGGACGCGATCCGGGTCGCCCTGGAGAGCTGGGCGGCGACGGACGCGCCGCTGGAGGGCCCGGGCTCACCGGCCGAAGTGGCGGCGCGCTGTCTGCGCCACCTCCTCACCGGCAGGACCGCCGGAACGACGGCCGGAACGACCGAACCGCCGGCACAGCACCGATGACGGAGCCGGGCACAGAACCAGACACAGAACCGGACGCCGGACCTAGCACGGCAACCAGCACAGCATCCGGCGCCACCGCCGCCCGCCCGGTGCGCCCGGCGCCCCGGCCCGGCAGGATGGGTCCATGAAGGCTGAGGCTGAGGGCGGGACCGACGGACAGCTCCCTCCCGGTTCCCGTGTCGCCGTCGCCGGGGCGTCCGGGCTGATCGGTTCGGCGCTGGTCCGCTCGCTGCGGGCGGACGGGCACGAGGTGGTACGGCTCGTGCGGCGGGCCCCCCGCGCGCGGGACGAGGTCCGCTGGAACCCGGAGGAGCGGCGCGTGGACTCCGCGGGGCTCGCCGGATGCGCGGCGGTGGTGAACCTCGCCGGCGCCGGGGTGGCGTCACGCCGCTGGACGGACGCGTACAAGGCGACGATCCGCCGCAGCCGGGTCCTGGGTACGGCCGCGCTCGCCGAGGCCCTGGCCTCGCTCGACACACCGCCGCGCGTGTTCGTGAACGGCAGCGCCATCGGCTTCTACGGCGACACGGGCGACCGCGCGGTCGACGAGTCGGCGCCGCCCGGTGAGGGCTTCCTGCCCTCGGTGTGCGTGGAGTGGGAGGAGGCGACGGCTCCGGCGCGGGAGGCCGGGATCCGTACGGCGTTCGCCCGGACGGGGCTGGTGGTGGCCCGGGGCGGCGGGGCGTGGGGGCCGCTGTTCCCGCTGTTCAAGGCGGGGCTGGGCGGCCGGATGGGCAACGGCCGCCAGTACTGGAGCTTCATCTCGCTGCACGACGAGGTGGCGGCCCTGCGGCACATCGTCGACACCCCGGCACTGTCCGGGCCGGTGAACCTGACGGCTCCGGAGCCGGTGACCAACCGCGAGGTGACGGCGGCCATGAGCCGGGTGCTGCACCGTCCGGCCCTGTTCACGGTGCCGTCCCCCGCCCTGCGCCTGGTCCTCGGCGAGGTGGCGGGCGACGTCCTGGGCAGCACCCGCGCGGTCCCGGCCAGCCTTCTCGGATCGGGCTTCACGTTCGCGTTCCCGGGGGTGGAGGACGCGATCCGGGCGGCACTGCGCTGAGTCCCGTGGCCCGGCCGGCTCACGGTCCTGGCATATGACAAACCAGAGCCGAACTCAAGTATTCCGCACGCCTGTTGGGGGCATGACGTCTCCAGCACTCCAGCAGCCGCGCGACCCTCGGGAGGGGCACGTGCTTGAGTCGGTGCACCAGACGGAAGAGGCAGACGTCGTGGTCGTGGGAGCCGGAGTGGCCGGCCTCGCGGCCGCCCACCATCTGGCGAGAGCCGGGCTGGCCGTCGCGGTACTGGAGGCCGCTCCAGGGACCGGCGGCCGGATGAGCACGGAGAAGGTCGACGGCTTCCGGCTCGACCGTACGGCCCCGCTGCTCTTCACCTCGTACCCGGAACTGCGCCGCACCCCGGCGCTGGCCCCCCTGGCCCTGCGCTCCTTCTCGCCGGCCGTCCTGCTGCACGCGGACGGCCGGCTGCATGCCGGCCCCGCCGCCCCCGCCCACGCCCGGAGCGCGCGGGGCGCCCTCACCGCCGTACGCGCTCTCGCAAGCGTCCCGCGGCTGCCCCGTACGCAGGGCGCCGTCCGTGCGCCGCGCCCCGGTCCCCTCGGTTCGGCCGCGGACCAGTCACGGCTGGCCGTCGCCCTGGCCCGGCTGGCCGCCGCACCGCCCGAGCGCCTCCTCGCCCGTCCGGAGCTCCCCGCCGCGCAGGTCCTCGGGGCCCGCGGCTTCCCGGCGCGCTCCGTCGACGGGCTGCTGCGCCCCCTGCTCACCGCGCTGCTCGGCGACCCCGCGCTCCAGACCTCCAGCCGCCGCGCCGACCTGGCCCTGCGCGCCTTCGCGACCGGCCGTCCATGTCTGCCGGAGGGCGGCGCGGACACCGTCCCCGACCTCCTCGCCGCCGCGCTCCCGCCGGGCACGGTGCGGACCGGCGTACGCGTCCTGTCCCTCAGCACCACCTCGGTGACCACCGCGGAACACGGCACACTCGCCTGCCGCGCCGTGCTGCTGGCCACCGGCGCCCGCGCCGCCGCCGGACTCCTTCCCGGGCTGCGCGTGCCCGGCTTCCACCCGGTGACGGTCCTGCACCACACCACCGACGACCCGCCCCCGCTCACCGAGCCGGCGCTGGTCCTGGACGCCGACCGCAGCGGGCCGGTGTCGCACACGGCGGTCATCAGCCAGGTCGATCCCTCGCGCGCCCCCGCCGGCCGGGCGCTGATCTCGTCGACCGTGCTGGGCACGCCCCCGGCCGCGGCCCATCTGGACGCCACGGTCCGCGCCCAGCTGGCCCGGCTGTACGGCACGTCGACGGCCCGCTGGCAGCTCCTCGCCGTCCACCACGACGCCGAGGCGGTCCCCGCGATGCCCCCGCCGCACGACCCGCACCGCCCGGTACGGATCCTGGCGGGCCTCTACGTGTGCGGGGACCACCGTGACTCCGGCACCGTCCAGGGCGCCCTGCACTCGGCCCGGCGGGCCGCCCACGCCGTCCTCACGGACCTGGACGCCCGGCCGGCCGCGCTGGAGGAGTGCCTCGACGCGGCCGCGTGAGCGGACACGGAACGGGCGCCCGCGCGGCCTCTCGGCCACCCGGGCGCCCGCCCGCCGTACGACTGTCCCGCTACCCGAGCGCCGCGACCCGGTCCCGGTACGTGCGCACGGGCGCCGCGTCCCGGTACGGCTCGAGCCTGCGCTCGAAGTCGCGTACGTACTCGATCGCGCGCACCGACCTCATCTCCGTGGCCTGCGCCGCGGCCTCCGCGCCCAGCTGGCAGGCCTGGTCGAGCTCACCGAGCCCGAGCCGGGCCGAGGCGAGGACGACCCGGCAGAACAGGCGGCTGCGGGCATAGGCGGGCGCACGCAGCTGCAGCGAGCGCTCGGCGTGCTGGGCCGCGGCCCGGTACTGCTGGAGGTCGCGGTGGCAGTGCCCGAACTCGTCGGCGAGCTGTGCCTCGTCGAAGAACCGGGCCCAGTACGGCACGTCGTCCTCCGTCCGGGCCGCCTCCAGGGCCCGCTCGGCCCGGACGAGGGCGGCGGTGCAGGCGCGCACCTCGCCCAGTACGCCGTGCCCGCGGGCCTCGACGGCGTGCAGCAGGGCCTGCACGACGGACGGCGCAGAGGAGCCGACGCCCTGCTGGGCCACGCGCGCGAGCTGCACGGCCTCGCGTCCGTGCCCGAGGTAGACCGCCTGCCGGCTCATCGTGACGAGCACATAGCTGCCGTACATCCGGTCCCCGGCCGCCTGGGCGAGCCTGAGCGCCTGGACGAAGTACCGCTGGGCGAGCCCGTGGGCGGCGATGTCGTACGAGGTCCAGCCGGCCAGCCGGGTGAGGTCCGCGGCGGCGCCGAACAGCCGGCGGCCGGTCTGCTCGCCGTACACGCCGCGGAGCATCGGCTCGGCCTCGTGCTCCAGGTAGCGCACGAGGGCCTGGCGGGCGTGGCCGCCGCCGTAGGCGTGGTCGAGCGCGCGGAACAGTTCGCCCACGGACCGCAGGGCGGCGATGTCACCGGCGGTGACCCGCTGGCCGGGGCCGCGCTCGGTCTGGCTGCGCTGCCGGGGCAGGGGCACCGCCGGTCCGAGCGCGGCCGGGGACTTGGGAGCCGCGGGGCGGCCCTGGGCGGGGATGCGGGCGGGGCCGGGGTCGCCCCGGCCGACGCGGTCGTCGGCGCGGCCGATCAGCCAGTCCCGGCTGGGGACGACGAGTCCGGCCGGGGTGAACGCGATCTTGCGGAGCTCGGCGTGGCTGCCGGAGTCCTTGCGCCACAGCCCGCTGACGATGTCGACGGCCTCCTCGGGTCCTGCGGCGAACTCCAGGCCCGCGTACACGGGCGCGCAGGCGTCCAGTCCGAGGTCCTGTGCGGTGAGCCGGCGGCCGAGCCGTCGGGTGAACACCTCGGCGATGAGCGCGGGCGTCGTGCCCCGGGGCTGCTGGCCGCGGAGCCATCGGGTGACCGATGTCTTGTCGTATCTCAGATCGAGTCCGTGTTCGAGGCCGAGCTGGTCCACACGACGCGCTAGCCCCGCGTTGGAGAACCCCGCTTCTGCGATGAGAGCGGCGAGCTGACGGTTGGGAGTGCGCTGCGCGGGTCGTTCCGTCATCTGCGGTGCGGTCTCCTGCCTTCCTGTACTTCGGCGAGGTGTCTGGAGCGCATGTGAGCAGCCCTTTTTGCCCTCTGAACGGCGCGAATGTAGCGGAGCGTGAGCATCCGATCGCACATTCCGCCGTCCATTCATCCGATCGTGTGAGGATTGGCCACACGGCTGACGGGATTCGGCCGGGCGTACAGTGGCGTGGGCGCAGAACGCGCCTGACGCAGCAGTCGATCGCAGCGGATTGCAGTTGATCGCGGTTGATCGCACGGGGATCTCGACCGATCGCCCGCGATCGCGAGCAGTGCTTCCAGGGAGGCGCGTTTACGGTGAGTGAGCTCCGGTTCGTCCGCATGGGGTTCGGTGCCCAGGCCGTCGAGTACCAGGACGCGTGGGACGAGCAGCGCCGGGTGCACGCGGCGCGGTTCGCCGACGAGATCCCCGACACGGTGCTTCTGCTGGAGCACCCGCCGGTCTACACGGCGGGCCGGCGCACGGCCGACGAGGAACGCCCCCTGGACGGAACGCCGGTCATCGACGTGGACCGCGGCGGCAAGATCACCTGGCACGGCCCCGGCCAGCTCGTCGGCTACCCGATCCAGAAGCTGCCGCGCCCGGTGGACGTGGTGGCCCATGTGCGGCGGCTGGAGGAGGCCCTGATCCGCACCTGCGCGGAGTTCGGCCTGGAGACCACCCGGGTCGAGGGCCGCAGCGGGGTGTGGGTGCTCGGCGACCCGGTGGAGCGGCGCCCGTCGCTGGGCGGTCTCTCGCTGGACTTCGACCCGCGGCTGCAGGACGAGGAGTTCGACCCGCGCCTCAACGGGCCGGAGTACGCCCCGTCCAACGCCGGCCAGCGCCGCGAGGACCGGAAGATCGCCGCGATCGGCATCCGGGTCGCCAAGGGCGTCACGATGCACGGTTTCGCCCTGAACGTGAACCCGGACAACGCCTGGTTCGACCGGATCATCCCGTGCGGCATCCGCGACGCGGGCGTCACGTCCCTCGCCAACGAACTGGGCCGCGACGTCACCATCGAGGAGGTCCTGCCGGTCGCCGAGCGCCATCTGCGGGACGTCCTGGAGAACGCCGAGCTCAAGCCGCGCGAGATCGAGCGCGCCTCGGCCTGAGCCGGGCCGGGGGCATTCCCCGCGCCGCGGGGAATGCCCCTCACCCGCCCGAAGTTGCCTCAAGGGGCGCTGGCGGCCGGCACCCGGCCGCCCTGCCGCACAATCAACGGGCGTACGCTGAGGTACGCCCATGAATCGAAGCTACAGGGAGCCGATGTGTCCGCAGTCGCACCCGACGGACGCAAGATGCTGCGCCTGGAGGTCCGGAACGCCCAGACCCCCATCGAGCGCAAGCCCGAGTGGATCAAGACCCGGGCGAAAATGGGTCCCGAGTACACCAAGATGCAGAACCTCGTGAAGAGCGAGGGGCTGCACACGGTCTGCCAGGAAGCCGGCTGCCCCAACATCTACGAGTGCTGGGAGGACCGCGAGGCGACCTTCCTCATCGGCGGCGACCAGTGCACCCGGCGCTGCGACTTCTGCCAGATCGACACCGGCAAGCCCGAGGCGCTCGACCGTGACGAGCCGCGCCGCGTGGGCGAGTCCGTCGTCACGATGGACCTGAACTACGCCACGATCACCGGTGTCGCCCGCGACGACCTGCCCGACGGCGGCGCCTGGCTGTACGCCGAGACCGTGCGCCAGATCCACCAGCAGACCGCGGAGCGCGAGGGCGGCCGCACGAAGGTCGAGCTCCTCGCCCCGGACTTCAACGCCGTCCCGGAGCTGCTCCAGGAGGTCTTCGCCTCCCGCCCCGAGGTCTTCGCGCACAACGTCGAGACGGTTCCGCGGATCTTCAAGCGCATCCGCCCCGGCTTCCGCTACGAGCGCTCCCTGAAGGTGATCACCGAGGCCCGCGACTACGGCCTGGTCACCAAGTCGAACCTGATCCTCGGCATGGGCGAGACCCGCGAGGAGATCAGCGAGGCGCTGCGCCAGCTGCACGAGGCCGGCTGCGAGCTGATCACCATTACGCAGTACCTGCGCCCGAGCGTGCGCCACCACCCGGTGGAACGCTGGGTCAAGCCGCAGGAGTTCGTGGAGCTGAAGGAGGAGGCCGAGCAGATCGGCTTCTCCGGTGTCATGTCGGGCCCGCTGGTGCGCTCCTCGTACCGGGCCGGCCGGCTGTACCAGATGGCCGTGGAGAAGCGTGGCGCGTACGTCGCCTCGCAGGCCGTCTGAGCGGACGCGCGCGGCGGCCTGGATGGCATTGCGTGCCACTTCCCTTGTGTGAACCTGAGCACAGGGAACACCGGGCGGCAGTGGCCTGGAGGACGCGGTCCCGTCCGTCCCCGCAGTTGGGGGCGTCGTCGGGGCCGCGTCGGCGTTCGGGGACGCCGACGCAAACCTTCATTCGCGTTTGACCGGTCGGTCACGTCCTGGTAACACCAATCAGTGACCCTGGTTTCACAGCTTGTACAAACTTGGTCAGAGCTGCCATCCCGAGGGGGGACCTCCATCATGCAGGCCGCGCCTGTTCGCGCCACCGCCATTCCTTCGTTCACCGATGCACTGCGTGCCGTCGAGTCGCTGCTGATGAGCAGCGGCCAGCGCACCGCCCGCCGCAACGCCTGGACCTCCGTCATGGAGGACCGCCGCCGCGCCAAGGACCGGGTCGAGGCCCAGCGCGTCCTCGACGCCGCCGTGGCCTCGCGTCTGCCGTAACCCCCGTGGCACCGCACCGGCCGGGCTCCCCGTGCGGCCGTACGTGCCCGCCGTGATCACCATGATCACCGCCGCCGCGACCGCCACGGTCGCCGTCCCATCCGGCACCGCCTTCGTCCCCGCCTCCCGGGCCACGTAGACTTCGTGACATGGCGAGGAAGGACAACGCAGCGGACGCTGCGAACCCCGGGCGACTCAAGCAGATCGCCCTGACCTACAAGATGACCCGCAAGGCCGACAAGAAGATCGGTCTTGTACTCGCGGCTGTCGCAATCTGCATTTTCGGTGTCTTCCTCGCGATCGGTTTCCTGGTCGGTCACCCGGTCTACCTCGGGATCGCCGGCTTCCTGTTCGCCTTCCTCGGAACGGCGATCGTCTTCGGGCGCCGGGCCGAGCGGGCCGCCTTCGGGCAGATGGAAGGCCAGCCGGGTGCCGCGGCGGCGGTGCTCGACAACATCGGCCGCCAGTGGACGACCACGCCGGCCGTCGCGATCAACCGCAGCCAGGACGTGGTGCACCGCGCCGTGGGCCGGGCGGGCATCGTGCTGGTCGCCGAGGGCAACCCGAACCGGGTGAAGAGCCTGCTGGCCGCCGAGAAGAAGAAGATGGCCCGCATCGTGGCGGACGTGCCGGTGCACGACCTGGTCGTCGGCACCGGCGAGGGCCAGGTGCCGCTGAAGAAGCTGCGCACCACGATGCTCAAGCTGCCCCGCGTCCTGTCGGGCCCGCAGGTCACGGTCACCAACGACCGGCTGCGCGCGATGGGCGACCTGATGAGCAACATGCCGCTGCCGAAGGGTCCGATGCCCAAGGGCATGCGGATGCCGCGGGGTGGCCCGAAGACGCGCTGACACCACCGAGACCGTTCCTCGTACGGGGCGTCCGGGACCGTGAGGTTCCGGGCGCCCCGTCTGCATGTCCCGTTCCGTTCCGGGCGCCCCCTCGGCCTACGGCGTCGGTTCGGCCTACGGCGTCGGTGCGCGGGGACGCGTCCGCGTGCGAGGAAGGGGGGCCGGTCGCCGTACGGCGGTCAGATACGCACTTCCACCGTGCGCGCGAGGCGGTCGTGGAGGCCACGGCCGTCGCGGTCCCAGACGAGGGCCGGGATCGCCAGGCACAGCAGGACCGTGCGGATCAGGGCTCGCAGCGGGCTGACCGTGCCGGTGCCCTCGCTGACCACTCTGAGGCCGAAGAGGCGCTTGCCCGGGGTGAAGCCGATCGTGCCGACCGTGAGGACGTGGAGCACGAAGAAGATGAGCAGGGCCCAGTTGCCGGTCGCCTGGCCGTAGCCGTCCGTGATGAGACCGTATGCGATCAAGAGGCACAGGCCCCAGTCCACGGCCAGGGCACCGAGACGCCGGCCGGGGCGGGCGACGGAGCCGGGCCCGGACTCCGGCAGCCCCAGCTGCTCACCGCGGTAACCGAAGTCGACACCCGCTTGCTCCGCGGCCGCGCGCGGGCCGGACAGCCACGATCCGATTGCTTCCCTCTTGTCCACCCGTCCACGGTACTGCGCACGCACTCGTCGGCCCGCAGGCGGGTCGCCGGGGACGCGCTCCGGTTAACTTGGGCGAAACAAATGGGTCACGCCCGAGAAATCACCCGTACCTATGGTCGGGACCAGCGTGTGCCACCGCACTGGCCGCACGAACGAACTACCACCCCGGCACGGACGGCCGGGAGTAGGAGGAGCTGGATGTTCCAGAACGCCGACGAGGCCAAGAAGTTCATCGCGGACGAGGACGTCAAGTTCATCGACGTCCGGTTCTGCGACCTGCCGGGCGTGATGCAGCACTTCACGGTGCCGGCTGCGACCTTCGACCCGGCCGAGGAGCTGGCGTTCGACGGTTCCTCCATCCGCGGCTTCCAGGCCATCCACGAGTCCGACATGGCGCTCCGCGCCGACCTCTCCACCGCGCGCGTCGACCCGTTCCGCCGCGACAAGACGGTCAACATCAACTTCTTCATCCACGACCCGATCACGGGCGAGCAGTACTCCCGTGACCCGCGCAACGTGGCGAAGAAGGCCGAGGACTACCTCGCCTCCACCGGCATCGCCGACACCGCGTTCTTCGGCCCCGAGGCCGAGTTCTACGTCTTCGACAGCGTGCGCTTCAAGACCGCCGAGAACGAGTCGTACTACCACATCGACTCCGAGGCGGGCGCCTGGAACACCGGCGCGCTGGAGGACAACCGCGGCTACAAGGTCCGCTACAAGGGCGGTTACTTCCCGGCCCCGCCGGTCGACCACTTCGCCGACCTGCGCGCCGAGATGTCCCTGGAGCTGGAGCGGTCCGGTCTGCAGATCGAGCGCCAGCACCACGAGGTGGGCACCGCCGGCCAGGCCGAGATCAACTACAAGTTCAACACGCTGCTCGCCGCCGCCGACGACCTCCAGCTCTTCAAGTACATCGTGAAGAACGTCGCCTGGCGCAACGGCAAGACCGCGACCTTCATGCCGAAGCCGATCTTCGGCGACAACGGCTCGGGCATGCACGTCCACCAGTCCCTGTGGAGCAACGGCGACCCGCTGTTCTACGACGAGGCCGGTTACGCGGGCCTGTCGGACATGGCCCGCTACTACATCGGCGGCATCCTCAAGCACGCCCCGTCGCTGCTGGCCTTCACCAACCCGACGGTGAACTCCTACCACCGCCTGGTGCCCGGCTTCGAGGCCCCGGTGAACCTGGTGTACTCGCAGCGCAACCGCTCCGCGGCCATGCGCATCCCGATCACCGGTTCCAACCCGAAGGCCAAGCGCGTGGAGTTCCGCGCGCCCGACTCCTCCGGCAACCCGTACCTCGCCTTCTCGGCCCTCCTCCTCGCCGGCCTCGACGGCATCAAGAACAAGATCGAGCCGGCCGAGCCGATCGACAAGGACCTCTACGAGCTGGCTCCCGAGGAGCACGCGGGCGTCCCGCAGGTCCCGACCTCGCTCGGCGCCGTCCTGGACGCGCTCGAGGCCGACCACGAGTTCCTGCTCCAGGGCGACGTCTTCACGCCCGACCTGATCGAGACGTGGATCGACTACAAGCGCACCAACGAGATCGCCCCGCTCCAGCTGCGCCCGCACCCGCACGAGTTCGAGCTCTACTTCGACGTGTGATATCGCCCCAGGTCGGAGCGGGTAACCGCTCCCCTGGGCCGTCTGTGGGCCGTCGGCCGTATCTCCCCGCTGCGGGAGGCACGGCCGGCGGCCTTTCGCATACCCGTGTCACGGCCGCACGGCGAGCAGATGCGACGAGCACGGGCTGCCTGCCCCCAGGGACTGTCCGATGGGTCGCTCATCGCAGCGCGTCGGGCGCTCCCTTGTACCGACTTGCGATTCCTGCGACCCGCCGGACAGTGCCCGGGAGCCAGCACGCCGCGAGATCAGCCGTTGGCCTGTTCCGCAGCGGACTTAACCTGCTGGGTCTTGTCGACCATTTCCTTCGCGGTCAGCGCTTCTTGGTCTTTTTGACCTGCTTGGGCGTCCACGCGCCTCGGTGGAGTTGGCATCGGGAATAGCCGATCATCGCTGGCTTCTTGCACGGCTTGCCGGACTTGGTCTGCGTCGATCCGCACTTGACTTGCTTGCCCATTTGTCCTCCCGCCCCGTCGGTACGCTGGGTGCATTGTCAGGAGCATGTAGGGCAGTTGGCCGCTGTCTCATTCATTTCGGCAGAATCAGGACCTTACGCGGCCGAAAACCCGCGTTGTCGTCACCCAGCAGTCCGAGCTACGGCGATGTCGGCTTGGGCCCATCTAACGAACATGCCGTCGACCGTGCTGACCGCCTCTTCGGGAGGCACAGCCGCCGGCCGTTCGATCGGGCCCTCTCAGGCCGCTGCAGCTGGCGGGCTGTCGCTCCCACCCTTCCCGGCATCAGCGTCCACGCTGAAAACGGCGTCGATGGCCCTGCGCGCCCGGTCCTGGCTGTTCGGCATCAGGTGCGTGTACGTCCGTAGGGTGAAGCCCGGGTCCGAGTGCCCGAGGTATTCAGCGAGTGCTTTGATGTTCTCTCCTGCGTCCAGCAGCACCGAGGCGTAGTAGTGCCGCAGCGCGTGCATGCCATGCTCGCGCGACTGACTGAACCGCTCCCCCTGGCTCCGCTCCGGGATGACGCCGGCGGTGACCAGAGCCGGTTTCCAGAGGTACATGTTGAAGTAGTTGCGGTTCATCGCCTTGCGCTCCCGCGAGTAGAACAACAGCGGCGCCGTGACCGGAGGGCCGTCCGGCGTCTTCCACGGCAACGTGATCTCGGTGGGCGGTCGGCGAGTGATGTGCGCGGCGAGCGCATGCGACACCACGTCGGGCAGCGGTACATCGCGGAACTTGCCGCCCTTGGGCGGAGCGAACACCATGTTCGGGCCGATCAATTTGACCTGCCTGACGACGTGCACCACTCCCCCGACGAAGTCGACTTCGTCCACGGCAAGCCCGAAAATCTCGCCTTGCCGCAGGCCGCACCCGGCGCCGACGTCGACCATCGTCGCGTACTGCTCGGGGAGCCCGCTACGAACGGCGAACACCCGGTCACGGGTCCACGGCTTGACCTTCCGCGGATCCAGCTTGGGAGCCCTGACGGAACCCGCCCGGCAGGGATTCTTGGCGATGAGCCCGTCATCGACCGCCGCACCGAACACGGCTGAGACGTTCGCGAACACGGTCCGCTGGTATGACGCTGCCATTCCGGAGTCCTTTAGAGCCCGCGCCCAGGTACGGATATGGGTGGGCTGGAAGCCGTTCACGGGCCGGGTGCCGATGTACGGGAAGGCGTGCAGTCGGAACCGCAGCTCCATGTTCACGATGGTGGAAGGGTCCGTGGTCTGAGAGGCCAACCACTGAGTGGCGAACTCCTTGAACGTCACCTTGCCCGCTGACGGGTCCACGTACTGGCCACGCGTCATGTCAGCCGCGATCTGCGTCAGCCACGCCTCGGCGAGACGCTTCTGCTTGTCCGGGAAGGACTTGCTGCGCTCGGTCCCGTCCGGCGCTACGTAGCGGGCGCGGTACCGCATGCCCGTGCCGTAGCGGTCGGTCCGTACGCGTCGAGTCTTGCCGTCGGCACCGGCTTCCGTCTTGTACCAGCGGTCTTGGATGTGGCCTGCCACGTGGCGGCGGTCCTCTCTACAGCAAGCAGGAGGGGGAGCCGCTGTGTGCGGCTCTCCCTCCTGCTTGGGTGGTTGTTCGGTTAGGCGGCGTTTCGGCCGGCGGTCTTGCGTTGGGCTACGTAGGCGCGTACGTCGGCGGGGTCGTAGCGGAGGTGCTTGCCGACGCGGAAGCCGGGCGGGCCGGTGCGCTTCTTACGCCACTGGTAGACGGTCTCCTTGGGCACCTCGAACATGTCGGCGATGTCGTCGGGGGTGAGGTACCGATCGGGGAGACCGCCCCGAAGCATGGCGCGGGGGTCGGGGTCCTTCGGTTGTGCCATAGGAACTCCAGGCGAGAGGCATGGCCGCGTGTGTCCGAGGTGGGGATTTCTGCGTCACCGCGTCATCTGCGTCATTCGCACGTCTGACCTGCGGTGACGAGTGACGCAGAGATTCCGCGGGTGCGTCACCGGTGACGCAGGCTCTCGTCACCGGGTGACGCAGGTGACGCGAGGTGACGCAGCCACCGCCCCTCTGCGTCACCGCTCTTTCAGCAGGCCGCAGGCCGACTACCGGCCGTGGGTGACGCAGGTGACGCAGCGTCTCTTTCCTTCGGACAAAGGAGGGGGGTGTCTGTTGTGGTGCGCAGCTCAGAGCGTGAATGGGGAGCCGCTTCGCGGCGCGACCTCGCAGGGCGGCGCCGCCGCCGAACAGCAAGAAGAGCACGCCTGGCCGGGGTGCTCTTCTTGCTTGTACGGGCGGTGACGCCGGTCAGAACGCCGGTGCCTGCTCATGCGGGGGCGCCGGGACCGGGGGCCGGACCATTTCGATGTACCGGGCGGTCTTGGTGCGGCCCCAGTCGATGAGGACGCCCCGAGCGGCGAGGGTGGGCTGAAGGCGCTTGAGGCGGTCGGAGAGCACCTTGCCGGTGGTCGGCCAGCCTTTGGGTAGGGGGCGGCAGTCCTCGCCGCTGTAGAGGCCGGTGAGGTGGTGCAGCCACTCGGCGGACGTCATCCTCTGCTCGGTGCCCGGGTCGATGCCGGCGGCGTGCTTGAGTACGGTCTGCGCCAACAGGTCGCCCTCAATGACGTCGTCGTTGAGGTCGTCCAGGCTGGCCCGGTAGGCGGCCAGCGCTCCGAGGCCGGTGGCCGCGTCGAGCTGGGCGCACAGGTGGGCGAAGTCGGCCATGCGCAGGTCGGTGGGGATGTCCGCCTCCGCGGCCCGCACCTGGACGGTGAGGTCCAGGAGGGAGCCGAGGATGACGGGCAGGGCTTCCGCGTACTCCGCCCACAGTTCCGCCTCAGTGCGCCGGGTGCGGGGGCGTTCCAGGCGCAGCGGGAGCAGGCGTTCGGCGAGGTCGGGACGGATGACGCCGACGTCGATGCCGGTGAGCAGCAGCGGGCGGCGGTAGCGGGCGCGGACCACGTCGCCGTCGGTGTACAGGGCGCGCTTGACGGTTTCGGCGCCGGTGACGATGCAGCACATCGCGTCGGAGAGGTCCGGGCCGAGGTGGGAGAGGTTGTCCAGGGCGGTGACCCATCCGGCGGCCACGGCCGCGATCAGGTTTTCCTCGTCCTTCGGGGCCCGGCGCAGGTCGCCGCTCATGCCCTCGATGATCCGCACGAGCATCCGCCCGCCGGTGGACTTGCCCGCGCCCTGCGGGCCGGTGAGGAAGGGGGCGGGGACGGGCACGGACGGCCCCAGGCAGCCGATGAGCCAGGCGATGGCCAGGCACTCGGTCTCGGCGTTGGCGAAGTTGCACAGTCTCATCAGCAGGTCGATGCCCTTGCCGTCGGTGTCCTTGGCCGGCAGGGGGAGTTCCCCGGTGAGCTGGGTGCGGCGCCAGCACACCTCGCGCGGGTCGGGGATGGCGATGTCCCAGCCGGTGGGGTGGATGCGGACGGAGCGGCCGTCGTCGCGGCCCAGGTCCAGCCAGGTTGCGCCGTCGAATCCGGGGGCGACGCGGATGTGCACGGGCTGCACGTCCTGGCTCATCGCGAGTGCCTCGATCAAGTCGAGCGCCTCCTTCAGGGCAGTGCCGTTGAACACGCCCAGTCCGTCGTTGAACAGGCCGACCATGAGTTCCTGCCGATGGCTTCCCGAGGTGCCCTGAGAGCGGATCGGACGGGCCACGGGGTGGCCGTTCCTCTGCGCGAACACGGTCCCGTCGGCGGTCCGGAAGTAGCGGAAGTGCGCTTGCGCGTAGTCGGCGATGACGTCGCGGGCGGGGGTCTTGTCGTCGTCGGACACGGTCACAGTCCCAGCGCGGTACGGGCGTTGGTCCACGCGTCGGTGCAGTGCCGGACGGTCTCGCCCTTGGCCTGCGCGGCGGTGAACAGTCGCGTCACGTGGGCGTCGGTGAGGCAGCCGCACCGGCCGTGTGTGGACAGCACCGCGAGGAACGTCCGGTACACGGTGGCGTGGACCGTGCTGCGGGCCTCGGTGATGCGCTGTTCGGCCATGGCGATGCCCCGGGCGAGGTAGGCGGGCGTGCGGTGCGGGCACTCCCCGGTGCTGCCCCGGGCGGGCACGGCGATGGCCTGCGGCACCGGCCGGGCCGTGGCGGGGTCTTTCACGGCCAGCGCAAGCACGGTGTCGGGCAAGGCGGTCGTGGTGCCGGTGCCGAAACCGAGCCACCGGACGTAGGACATGGACGACTTGATGTCCACGCCGGGTCGAACCGCGTTGCGCGAGGTCATGGCGCCCCGGTAGATCCAGTGCTCACCGCGCGTCGTCGGCACGATGCGCGTAGCGGGCAGGTGTTCGCGGGCCCAGGCGATGGCGGCAGCGTTGTCGAAGTCGACCACGGTGAGCCCGGCGCCGCCGGGGTGATAGGCAACGGACACGGCTTCACGCCACGCGGGCGCCCATGCGGCGGAGGCGATGACTACCGGGTCGGTGGTGGCGGCGGCCCAACCGTGGCAGACGCCGGGGCACCGGCACGGCCCGGCGGTCTTCATGGTCGGCCGACCACCGCAGGCGTTGTCCGCGCAGGCGGGGCAGTTCCCGAACGGCAGCTTGCCTCGCCGCAGGGGCAGGACTGGCAGTCCGGCGGCGGCGAGTTGCAGCGCCACTCGCTGGATGCGGGTGGGTTGGGTCATGCTGAAGGTCTCCAGTTCCTCGTAGGGGTGCTGGCGAGCAAGGGCGGCCCCGGGTCTTTGGCGAGATGGGGGCCGCCCTTGGCCTTGCTACTGGTTCTTGGCCCAGTGGGCGTACTGCTGGCGGACGTAGCCGCGGGCGTATCCGGCGGCACTGCCGGACACGGGGTTGCCGGTCTGCGCCTGGTCCCGGTCGAGCAGATACAGCGCCGCCGCTACGGCGGCCTCGGTGGCGTCGCCGTGGTGGTCGCCAGGTTCGTCCAGCAGCGCGATGCGGTCGAGCACCGCGGCCTTGCGCAGGTAGAAGTCCCGGTCCAACTCGGTGAAGCATCCGGCGGCGGCGAGTGTGCGGGCGGTCCAGCCGATCTCACTCACGATGCTCGGGGCGAGCGCGTATGCCTCGTCTGGGGTGGGCCACGGTGCCGGTGCGGGGCGGTGGTCAGCGGAGACGTAGAGCCGGTGCCGGTCGGCGTCCCGGGTGGGGTACTGGCGCACGGTGCCGGTGGCGAACGCGGTGCCGAGTGCGGTGGTGATGCGGTCGGCGTCGGCGGGGTCGCAGATGACTCGGATCTCGAACACGCTGCTCCTTGTTCAGGGGGTGGGAATGGCGTGGACGACGGCGGTGGTCAGTTCGTTGATGGGCTCGGAGGCGCCGGTGGAGGCGAGGAAGAAGCCGAACATCACGGCGGTGAACGCCGCGCCGGCGCTGAGGCTGTGGTTGCGCAGCAGGAAGAACAGGACGAGTCCGAAGAGGAAGACGAGCGAGACGGTCACGGCCATGTGGGGAACTCCCGGTCGCGGTGGTGGGGGTGGGGTCGGGTGCCGGCGCGGTGGATGTCGCGGCCGGTGTTGAGCAGGCGGCGGCCGGTGCGCAGCCGGTAGCGGTGTCCGTGGCAGCGGCGGCACAGCTTGACCGTGCGGCGGGCGGGCCGGACACCGGTGCCGGAGCACTTGCGGCACCGGGCGAACGGCTGCACGGCACACAACACTGCGTAACCAGCGGAGATCAGGAAGATGGCGAGGCTAGCGAGAGCCACCAGGGCTCACATCCCTTCGCAGGGCGGTTTCAGGGTGTTTCCGCAGGCAGGCCGCTAGACGCTAGTTGCCTGATCAACGGCCATGCGGGGCGCTAGTGGAGGTGCTAGACCTAGCGGTGGCGGCTGCTAGGTCTAGCAGTGCTGCTGGGCTAGGCGGCGGCCCGATCGGCGTTACGCCGGGTGATGGCGGCGGTAAGGTCGGCGCGCTTGATGCCGCGCCGGTTGGCGCCCTCGCCGTCGTCGGTGGTGCCCCACACCTGGCCCGGCTTGATGCCCCAGGGCTTGAGCGCGGCGGTGACGTTCTCGCCCGCCCATCCGGCGTAGGTGTCGGGGTGGGCGGCACTGAGGCGGGCGGCGATCCGCTCGCACCACACCGCCTTCTCGTCGTCGGCGATGACGTCCAGGACGTCGGCGAGGATGTCCGAGCCGGTGCCGGACTTCTCCGGGCCCTTGCCAACGGCGTGCCCGGTGACGTTGCCGTACTCCTCGCGGGCCTGGCGGGCGCGGGCGACGATGCGTTCGGCGGCGACCGCGTCGACGAACGCGGAGGCCACGATGCGGGGGTCGTCGCCCTCGCCGGCCATCCAGCAGATCCCGCGGTCGGAGCGGGAGAACATGGTGGCCCGGTACCCGGACTTGTACATCGACGTGCCCAGCACCATGTCGTTGGCGGGCTGCCCCATCACCTTCAGGCAAAACCGCAGCACGGCATTGGCGCTGATGCCGGTGGGCAGCGACTTGGCGTCGGGGCGCTGGGTGCCGAACATGGCCACGATGCCCAGGGCCGGACCGCGCTTGGTCAGGTCGGTGCAGATGGCCTCGATCTCCTTGCCGTACTCCTCGTGCTCGAAGGGCACCTGGCACTCGTCGAACCCGGCCACGATCGGATGCAGCCCCAGGCTCTTGTCGCTGGCCAGTTCCGGGGTGACCTTGGATTCCGGGCAGCGGGAGCGGGGCAGCGACTTGATGACCTTGGCCCGGCGGCGCAGTTCCTCCTTCAGCTCCCGCAGCGACTGGACGACGTATTCGATGTCGTCGTCCTCCTCGCCGGCGCGGTAGCGGTGGCAGACCGGCTCCAGGGCGCCGAAGTCGCCGGTGCCCTTGAAGTCGAACGCGTAGAGCTCCGCGCGTGGGTCGAGGGCGGCGATGAGCAGCAGCAGCCGCATGAGGAAGGTCTTGCCCATGCGGGGGATGGAGCCGACGACGACGGAGGCGAACATGAGGGTGACGGCGACGTCGCGCATGCGCTGGTCGTTGCCGAACACCACCGGCTTGAACAGGTCCACCGTCCCGGTCTTGGCGAGTGGCCAGGCGGGCTTGGTGGTCTCGTTCATCGGCTTGTCGCCCACCCACAGCACCAGGCGTCCTTCGTGCTGTTCGGGGTCGGGGGCGGGCCACACGCAGCCGGTCTTGCGGCGCAGCCCGGAGGCGAGCGGCTTGCGGGCCTCCATGATGTCCTCGGGTGTCACGCCGTAGGGGAGATCGAGGTCGGCGCGGTAGCCGGGCCCGTCGCGCACGATCTCGGAGACGAACCGCAGGCCGTTCATGTCCCCGCCCTTTTTGATCGCGGCTGTGATCTTGGCGTTGCCGATCGAGTCCAGCCCGCGCAGCACGATCGAGCCGGTGAGCTTCTGCACCTCGGTCTTCAGCACCGCCGGACCGACCACCGGGGCGTCCGGCTGCTGCCCGCCCAGCCCCAGCAGCAGCACCCCGCCGGCGGCGAACGCGTACAGATAGGCAGGGGCGAGGACATAGAGGTAGAGGGCGAAGCCGACGCCGAAGACGGCCGCGACCAGGGCGACCAGGCCGCGCAGCCGGATGCGTCCGGCACGGAGGCGGGCCAGGCGCATGTACTCCTCGACGTCCTCGGTGCGCACCGCGAACGCCCGCAGGGGGGCGGCCTCGCGGTCCCACACCCACCGGTTCGTCGCGGCCACGAACCGGCACGCGCCCCGCGGCGCCATCAGGGCGAGGCGGCCGGCGTACACGGGGATGCGCACCCCGTGGTAGAGGGCGGCGTAGCCGACGTGGGCGCCGGTGTGACGGGCGGTGGCGGCGAAGTCGCGCCGGTTGGTGAGCCATCCGGCGAGGACCGGCTTGCGCTTCTCGATGCGCACCTTCGGCTCCGGCAGCGCCGGATTGTCGACCGCGACCGGCGCGGCCGGGGCGTCGTCATCGGAGGTGGGGGCGGGGGTGGGCACGGGGCGCAGGTGCGGGCCCGTCGTGCTGTCCGTCATGCTGGGTACTCCCTGCTACTCAGATGGGTGGTGAAGGGCCCGGGGGCGGCCTGTTTCCTTGGCCGGGACGACCGCCCCCGGGGCGTTGCTACTTGCTCTTGCTGGCGCGTTCGGCGCGCTTGCGGGCCTGCTCCTCGATCCGTTCGACCTTGCGCTGAAGGTCGCTCTGGTCGACTCGGCCGCCGTTCTGGCGGTCGTCGGCGAGGCCGCGCTTGGCCATCCGGGCGACGTACCAGGCGACCTTGGTCTTCTCGCCGGCGGTCAAGCGGAGTCGTTCGCTGCTCACGGTGGTCTCCCGTTCCGGGCCGGGCTGTCCGGCTCCCGACGGCCCCGGACCGCACCGGGTCCGAAACCGCGGGGAACCGTCAGCGTCGGCGGCGGGCGCGGCGGACGGTGTCGGCGGCGCGCTTGCCGTCCTTGCCACCGACCGAGCGGACGACGGTCACGACACCCCAGGCGCATACGGCCGCGAGGAACGCGAGCAGGGCGAGGTTGGCGGCCATCGCGGTGAGCGCGCCGACCAGCAGCGGGCCGAAGTAGACCCCGGCCGCCACCGCCCCGGCGCCGACGCCGGAGCCGAGCGCGATGCGCTGCACCGTGCGGTCCGGCGGCGCCTGGTGCACGTGCTGGTGGATGATCTGCGGCCCGCCGTACTGCTGCGGCGGGGCCGGACGGTGGTCGGTGTAGGTGTAGGTGCCGTCCGGGAGCTGGACGACCCGGGGCACCTCAGGCAGCGACTCCATCGCAGGTCCCTTCTGGATAGGCGCACGGCACGCACGTGCCGAGCGCGGCGGGGATGACGTAGCCCGCATCGCGATGGCAGGCGGGGCAGGTACGGCGGGCAGCGTTCGCCTTGGCCAGGGCCGCCCGCCGGGCGGGGGTCATGGGCCGGACCGGCTTGGCCAGGTCGACCCGGTACAGGTAGGCGACCAGCGGCCCCCGCTGGCGGCGGGGACGCTGCAGCTCGGCGGCCACGGGCTGACCGCCGGGCCGCAGTCCGCGGGCGCGGAGTTGGCGGCGGGTGGCGTAGCCGTCCGGGGCGAGGCGCCACCGGTATACCGGCAGCGCGCCCATCAGGCCACGCGCTTCCACGCGGCCCGCAGGCGGACTTCAGAGGCGGAGTGGCCGGCCGCCCGGAAGCGGGCGGCCATCTCCCGGTAGGACAGGGCCGGGGTCTGGCTGTGGCGGATTCTGTCGACCAGCGCGTCCAGCTCCGCATCGGTGAGCGCGGGCGCCGCCTCCAGCGCGGGCACCGGCTCGGCGGGGCCCCACACGGGGAGTTCCCAGCGGGGTGTGACGCCGGGTGTGACGGGGGTCGTCACGCTGGTCAGCGCCCTGCCGGTGTCCTCGCCGTCCCGGGCCGTCGCCAGGGTCGACCAGGCCCGGGAGAGGGTTTGTGCGGTCTTGGCCTGGACGCGTGCGACGCGCGCCCCAGCGGCCGTCACGGCCGTCAAGCGGGTCTCCTCGGTGGCTGCTTCGGCGCGGAGCCGGGCGCGGGCCACGGCCGCCTCGTCCCGGGCCTCCTGCTGGATGCCGCGGATCGAGTCGAGCGCGGACGGGGTAAGCGCGGTGCGCTCCCACAGCCCGTGCACCAGCCACAGCGCCTTGGCCGCCAGCGGCAACCAGGCGACGGCCAGCCATGCCCCGGCGGAGCCCTCGGCGGTCAGCGCGTGCGCGACCAGAACCCCGGTCGCGATGAGGCCGAAGGACCAGCCGACGGCGGTCACGGCGTTGCTGTGGTCGCCCTGCGCCGCCAGGCGGCGTTCGTAGGCGAGAGTAGCCAGCCAACCGCCGTCGATACCGAGCCCGACGACCACGGCGACCGGCCACGGCACCGCCGTGCCCAGCCACATGACGACCACGGCCAGGGTGAGGACCATGGACACGGCCGTCATGGCGACGGCGGGCAGCACGGTCTTGGCGCTTGTCTGGGCGGTCACAGCGCACCCCCTGCGGTGAGCAGGGCGGCGAGGATGAGCAGCGCGCCCCCGGCGCATGTGAGGTCGACCGCGCGGCGCAGGCCGGTGAACTTGGCGACCGCGAGCCGGGACAGACCCGCGATGTCGGCCGCCAGGTCCCCGGCAACCGCCTCGTGGATCTCCTCGGCGGTGAGGGTGGCCCACAGCGGGAAGCCGTGCTGACCGCGCAGGTTCGGCCGGGTCGAGCGCAGCAGCATGCCGGCCGCACCGACCAGCAGCGCCATCCCGAGCCCGCCCACCACCATGGCGGGCAGGTTCAGGGGCGCGTCCTTGGCGACGGTCCAGGCGCCCGCCAGAACCGCGCCGACGAACGCCAGCAGCAGCCCGGTCTTGGTGTCGGTCCGCGCGATCTCCGCCTTCACCTCGGCGTGCGCGGTCATCAGGTTCCGGTCGGCGGCGCTCATGCAGCACCCCCGGGCAGGCTCGCGGCGGCGGTGCGGTTGATCAGCGCAACCCGCGCGGCCAGCGCCCGCCGACGGGCGCGGCGGATGCGCCGCTCGTCCAGCTCGGTCGGGATGCGGTCCAGCGTGGCGATCTGCGCGTCCAGCAGGTCGACGTCCGCGAGGACGACGGGCATCTCCCGCTCGATCGCGTCCAGCTCCGCGGCCGTCGGCTCCATGAAGTCGGCGAACGCGGTAACAACGTCCTGAACAGTGACGATGTGTTCCATTGGGTCGTGTTCCTCTCCAAGGGTGAACGGCCCGAACAGCGCCCCCGGTGTTCCAGCACCGGGGGCGCGCGCCATTGAAGTCGGAAGGTCCGGCTCCCCTCAGCGCTGCTCGTGCGAGACGAGCAGCGGAGGCAGCCGGCCGCCGTTGTCGAAGCACGGCGGCGAGGCGTGGTGATGTGCTGTCTCCTTCGGGAACACGGGCTCCCGTTTCAGGCGTATGGAGACGTGACCTCTCGGTCTAAGCCCTCCGGGAGTGCAAAGGGCCCCGGGTCCCTCGCCCCCGCGTACGCGGGGCCTCATGACCCCCGAAGGGGCCCTTTAAGTGCAGGCAAAACAGGGCAGGAAGCCCTACAAGACTTCCTGTCCTCAGCTCCTCTTTAGGAGTTGCCACGACTATGACGTACCGGCATTGAGTCGTCAACTCCTCTTGAGGACTTATCCTGTACAGGCACCCCAACCGAGGGACGGTGGAGACCGAATGGCCAAGGCGTATGAGCGCATCGCTGACGACCTCAGGCAGCGCATCCGCGCAGGTGAGTGGGGTCCGGGCGAGCGTCTGCCGGCCGAGACCAAGCTTGCGGAGGACTTCCGCAAGAGCCTGCCCACCCTGCGCCAGGCGCTCGGCGTTTTGCAGGCGGAAGGGCTGATCGAAAAGCAGCACGGCCGCGGCAACGTGGTCCGTAAGGCTCGCCGTCCGGTGACGCGGACCAACGAGCGTCACCAGTGGGAAAAGGACCGGGCCCGGCAAACGCTCGAAGAGCGGCAGCAGACCGGGGCCACCGAGCGAGACACGGGTCTGACCATCTCTGACCTGGTCTTCAGCGCTGAGTTCAAAGAGATCGAAGCAGATGAGGATCTGGCCGAAGCCTTCGGCGTGCCGGTCGGCACGCGTCTACTCGAACGCGTCTATCGCACTCGGTACCGCGAGGAGGACTCGCCGTTCAACGTCAGCCGGTCCCGGCTGCTCTACGAGACGGCGGCCGCCAACCCAGACCTACTCGACCCGGACAACGAGCCGTGGCCCGGGGGTACTCAGAATCAGCTCCATACCGTGGGCATTGAGGTGGACCGCGTCGTCGAGCGCGTGACGGCCCGCCCCCCGACGTTTGAGGAGACCGAAGAGCTGGAACTGACCGCGGGTGTCGCCGTCATGGTTTTGCGGAAGACGAGTATCGACACGGACGGCCGTGTCGTGGAGGTGGCCGACGTGACGCTGCCAGGAGACCGAACCGTGCTGGAGTTCACCACGCCTTTGGTCAGGTGGTGACGCATGACCGAGACCATCACCGTCATCACGGCCGTGCACGCACCCGGAGCCGAGTATCTGCCGGACGCGTACAAGTCGCTCACCGAGCAGGAGATGCCGGCCGGTTGGGAGTGGCAGTGGGTCATCCAGGAAGACGGCGAGACGGATGCTGTCGCTCCCTTCGTGCCCGATGACGAGCGGGTGAGCTTCGGGCAGGGGCGAGCTGGCCGAGCGGCCATGGCGCGAACGGTGGGCCTTGCGCGTGCGCGCGGCCGGTACGTCAAGGTGCTCGATGCCGACGACATGCTGACGCCGGGCACCCTCGCGCGCGACATCGCCGCCCTCTCGGGCGCCAGCATCGGGTGGACCACGTCCCGTGTCCTCGACCTCTTGCCGGACGGTTCGACGGTGGGCTTCGACCAGGACCCACCGGCCGGCCCCATCGAGCGTGGAACCGTCCTCGAACACTGGAGGGCTCACGACTACCGCGCCCAGGTCCATCCCGCCACGTTGTGCGTGCGGAGGGATCTCCTCATGGCCCTCGGCGGATGGATGGCGCTTCCGGCGTCGGAGGACACGGGGCTCCTGCTCGCGCTCAATGCCGTCTCCCGCGGGTGGTTCAACGCGGAAACGGGGCTCCTCTACAGGAAATGGCCGGGACAGGTGACCAGCCAGGCAGCACACGTGCACGAGGGTGAGCGGTCCGCCCGCATGGCAGTCATCGGTGCGCGAGCGGAGATCCTGGCGGAATGCACGGGATGGCGCTTCGAGGGCGAGTGATCAGTCGTCCGACTGCCGACGGGTGGGCGGGAGCACGAGGCCTCGCGCACTGTGCTCCTCTGCCTGGAAGGCGCCTCTGACTCCGAGGTCGTTCCTCGCAGCCTCATGGAACTTGTTGATCGCTTGGAACACGGTCTCATGCAGCGCGCGCCACTCATCCAGCGTGCCATCTGTCACGCCCCGCGCTCGCCAATCGATCGCATGAACCGCGTCACCGAGGTCGTGCGCAGCTTCAACGACACCGTCCTCAGCAAGCAGCATCACCCGCTCAAACGCACGGCCGCGGTGGATCACCGTATCCGCTAGTGCAAGCGCCAGTTCCTGCTCGGTCTTTTCCATGACCCGCATCCCGTGGCGCTCCTCGTAAAGCGCTACGGACGCGTATATGGAGGTCCGGACGCGGTCAACGTACTCGGCGTACGCGTCGAGCTTCCGCTCGTCCCACCGTGTCAGCATCGTGTACTGCGTCCGCTGACGCTCCATCCGGTGATTGGTGAAGTGCGTCGTTAGCCCGCCCAGCAACACAGCAGCGATCGTGACGAGCTGCCCCAACAGATCCACGGGCCCCACCCCCTGCCTCAGACCCAGCGAGGATCATAGGGGCTCGTGTGCGCTGTGGGCCATGCGTCGTCGATGAGCACCCTGGGACCACAAAACAGTGTGCCGGTGCGGTACAACTTCCCCTACGTTCATCAAGGCTTGCTTCGCTCGCGGTCGGCCGTCCTCAGCTGCGAGCGCCGACCGCCCTCTACCTGGGACTCTTGGCCCGGTGACGCAGGGAACGCCCGTGGGGAACCGTCGCCGCGATCCGGCCTTGAAGGGGAAAACGCTTCAGCCACCGTAGGACCGTAAAGCGCACGAGCATGAAACACCCCATCAAAACCAACAGGCCCGGGCCGCTCAACGAAGTCGGGATCGATCCAAGGACCGAGGGGCCGCGCACGCGCGGCGGCGCTGTCCGTCCGTCGCCACCGCTCAGCGGCCAAGAACCCAGCACCGTGCCATGGGGTACAGGGGATTGCCGCACAGCAGGTCACAGACGCTTTGTGGTAGCGAAAAGGCCGGATCGCGGCGGCGGTTCCCAGCGGGCTACCTCGCTACCGGGTCCGGGGCCCCGTGGCTGGGGCGGTCGGCTCCGCGACTTCAACGGTCAATGCATGGGTATCAATTGACCACGATGTTCTGGCAGCGTTCGACTCAGGAGCGTCACCAGTCGGTGACGGCCGGGCCACTCAACCCGTCACCCGGTTCCCTGACCAGGTCCGATCCAAGGCGGGGATGGCTACAGATGAACCTCCAACGTGACCACCGGCCAGCTCGTCGGTAGCTACCATGTCGAGAAGCCGGCGCTGCCAACAGCAGTGTTGTTTGCTACTCTTCAGGTATCAACACCCCGCAGTGAAGGCTAGCCAAGCTAGCGCGCTGCGTATTATTGCCCCGGGGAGCCGCAAGGCTCCCCGTATTTTTTTGCCCAGCACCATCTATAACGCTCGGCACTGACCATTGCTCCGGACATCCCGCCATGAAGCAGCATTCAAACCCGAGATGTTACGCTCCGTGAGCATACATGCGCTCCTTGCGCATAGGGCGCGTCGGCCCGCTCCGTTGAGTAGCGGACTATCCCCACGGTCAAATCTTGTCATGCACACGCCATCAAGGGTGAGTGAAGGGGCCGCTAGGCTTCTGGCTCGGGACGAGTGCGATCCAACAAAAAAACCGCCAGGCTATTTTTTCGGGTACAGTGGTCAACGTTCGGCGGCTCGTCCTCATGCACTCGAGCCCCGCAGGAAGCCCCATGGGGAGAAGGGCAGGTCCGAGGTGTTAGTGCGAGCACGAGTCTTCGTCGACTTCTGGAACTTCCAGCTGGGCTGGAACGGTGCGGCAGGCTCGGGGGTGAACTGCGACTGGAAGCGACTGCCTAGAACGCTGGTCACCGCAACTCAAGATCTTCTGGCAACCACTGGAAGCAACGTGACCGTGTCGCTCGAGGAGACTCTCGTGCACGCTTCGGTCAACGAAGCGACTGAGAAGCCGCTCCAGAACTGGCTGACCAACTTCCTCGATCAGCAGCCCAGCTACGACGTGAAAGTGCGAACACGTCGCCCGAGGCCTCGAAAGGTCTACTGCCGCTCTTGCCAGACCGAGACGAGCAAGTGCTCGAGCTGCGGGGAGCCCTTCATCTCCAACGGTGAGAAGGGCGTGGACGCAGCTCTTGTCACTGACCTCTTGTCCCTCGCCTGGCAGCGTGCCTACGACGTTGCAATTCTCGTTTCCGGAGATGCCGACTACGTGCCGGCCGTCGAGTATGTGCAGAGTCAAGGACTCAAGGTCATCAACGCGGTCTGGGCCTCCAAAGGGCATGACCTGCGCAACGCCTGCTGGGGCAGCTTCCGGCTGGACGACCAGGTCGCTGCGTTGACGCGGAGCTAAGTTCTCCCGTGGGACGGCTCGACTCTCACCTCCCAGACTGAGAGTCGAGCCGTTGCAGCTCGGGGCTACATGAAGGGTGAGTACATGACGACCCAATCCAGTGATCCCACGGTTGGCGCAGCTGCAGAGGCGCTTCGAGACGGGTCTATTTCCATTCCCGCGAAGTTTGAGGCAATCGGCTTTTTGTCCAACGCCGGAACCATGCGCAAGATCACCTTCACGATCCCATTCAAGCAGGTAGCTGATCAACTCACCTTCGATCGCCTGTTGGAGCGCCACGATTTCGACGCGGAGAGCCTCACAACTCCTGGTCAGCGAGACATTAGCGAGAAACACGCAGAAAAGATCACTGCGTTCTTGCTTGAGACGGATCGACCGTATCTTGGAACGCTAACTATCGCAATGCCTGAAAGTCAAGTGGATATTGAAGTCCTGCAACCCATTGCGAAGCATGTCTCACTCGTGAAATTGGTCGTCCCCGTAACAAGCGAAAACCCGATCGTTGAGGACGGTCAACACCGAGTAAGGGGCTTGACTGACGCTTGGCGTAAAATCGCGAGTGATCCATTCTCGGAGAAATATGCTCACGCGCGCCGTACTCTAGAAAGCAGTAGCATTGAGATGACCCTTTTGCTGGAGGGTGAGCCATCCGTGCTATCCACCATCTTTGTCAAGATGGCGAGTACGCGTCCGATCAGCGCTAGCTTGATTGCAATTATGGATAGCAGTGCCGTGCAAAATCGGCTTGGTCAGCAAGTGACACGTAAGAGCCGCTACCTATCGGATCGCACTGCTTACCTCGGCGCCAAAGCAGCACAGAAGTTGGCTGCCTCCAAAGGGAAAAAGTATGACCCACTATACCCTGCTGCTGCGGTGAGGTCTGCTGCTGCTGCTATTGCTGGTGTGGGTGTACGAGACCGAACCCCCGACCAACGCGAAGATATTTTGGTTCAAATCTTCTCCCGGCGAGCGAAGCAGGAGGGATGGCCACTAGATAAAGTCATTGAGGTTACCGCTGACGAGATCGTCGCAGACCTTGACTATGCATTCACGCGCATCCCCGGATGGAATAGGATGGCTGCAGACGAGCTGTCGGCTTCAGAGTTCAAGGCCGAATATGTACATTCATCTGCGGCAGGTCTTCATGTGATTGCAAACGTCATCGCAGCCGCCAAACTCGCTGGACTTGGAACTCGGCGTGTAATCGATGAACTCGCGAAGTTGCCTTGGCGTCGAGATGACCTACGCGAGGTGACTGTGGATGGGGAGGTAACGAAGGTCCATGAGCTGTTCGAGGACACACTGGTTCGCACAGCATTCGATGTAAAGACTGGTGATTATAGGGCCGGTCAAGCGGGTGCCACACGCGGAGCCTACGAGGAGGCTATCCGTAAGGTGATCGGCGCTCTCGCTAGTAACTCCGAGGAAATGGCAACTATGCAAGCGCAGCCTGTTCAATTCACACTTGGGCTTGTGTCTGCCGGCCGTGGCAGGCCACGAAAAAAGCAGGCTTGACTCTAGTTCTTCTTCAACCCTGGGGGGGTTATGGCCACGTGGCTCTTGACCTGCAATCCTAATGTCTTCGACCTTCAGCGTTTCCGCAACGATGGGCATGTCCTCACATCGTGGACGATCTCCCAATACAAGAGAGACGTGGCCGCCGGCGACCAATTCGTGCTGTGGATGTCCGGGGTTAATGCTGGCGTCATCGCCCGCGGCCACTTCACTGGCGGGGCAACTCGCGGTATGCAAGAAACTGCTTACTGGGCGAGTGATCCAGGTGAAAAGGACTACGTTCCGCTAGAAGTCGATCAATGGCTCAATCATCACGTACCTAAAAATCAGCTTGCTGCTGATCCCCGAATGGTCCGCGCGACCATCCTCACCATGCCTGGTGGGCGTAATCCTCACAAATTGAACGCTGAACAGTGGGAGGCGATCCTCGAGGCCATTAGTAGTTCGAAAGATGAGGATTCCGAGTGGTATCTGAAACCCGGGGACGAAATTCGACGAGTTGACCTACACAAGCGTTACGGCGGGAGCTCCCAGAACGGCATCAGCCCATCCGGGAAGACGAAGAATATCCTCATCTTCACGGCAGCCAGCTCGGGTCACCAGCACGGTTACTTTGATACGTGGAACGAGGACGGGACCTTCCACTACACGGGCGAAGGTCAAGTCGGCGACCAAGAGATGATCCGGGGTAACAAGGCCATCTTGGAGCATCGTGAGACCGGCAAGCGACTGCGCTTGTTCGACGGTGCCCGGGGAACGGTGCGTTACCTCGGGGAGTGGGTTCTCGACCCAGACTGCCCATACTCCGAAGGTGAGGCGCCGGCGACCGGTGGAGGTCCCCTGCGCAAGGTCATTCGTTTTCACCTGGTACCGGTCAAAACCACAATCACCGCTCCTGAGGTTGGTGTCGGACAAGACTATGTAGCACCAGACGAAAGCGTTGCCCCGGTGTCAGCGACGCTGAGCGCTCCGGACCCTGACCTAGTGGGGCGAAACCTGTCAGCGCACCGACGGCTGCAAAACGCTCTGGCTGAGGAAGCCGAGCAATGGGGCTTCACAGCCTTGTCTCCAGACGTGTCCGACCCCAGTTTCGATATTGCTTGGCGGGACCGCGAAGGTCGAGTGACTGTCTGTGAGGTCAAGTCGCTGACGACTGCCAACGAGACTCGTCAACTTCGGGCAGGCCTCGGGCAGGTCCTCGACTACCAGGACCAGCTACGCGACCGTGTATCGGAGGTATCGGCGGTCCTGTGGGTCGAGCGGGAACCTTCCGAGGGAAGATGGGTCAACCTATGCCGACGAGTCGGCGTCACACTGGCGTGGCCGGGCCAGGAGCGCTTGGTCTTCCAAGCCTGACCGGAAGAAGGCTGAACAACAGAGCCATCAGAAGGCCCGCTCCATGACCTCTGCGGTACAGCAGCCAAGTACAGCAACCACCGCAACCGCGACCAGCCGTCACCGGCTCCAAGCAACTTTCTGACCAGCCGGAAAGACCTCAGCGCCCTCCCCGCCCGTGGTTCGCATCGAGAGGGCCAGGGCCCCAGCACAGAGGCTCGTACCTACTCTAGGAACGAGCCTCTCACCATGCGGTACAGCAGTTCCGCCGACGCATTAAGAAGCATTCTGCAGTGCGTGCCCATGCTCATGCTCCACTTGCCACACATTGTAAATTGACCTTAGCCGGCACCCCTGATCACCTGAAACACCCACTTCGCCGCTATCCTCACCGCATCGACAGCAATCCATTATTCGATTCCTGAGATGATTCGGTTTGGCGATATTTCCCCCGAGTTCCTAACCTTGCCGGCTTGACATAGCACCATCTTCCAGATGGAGTACGCGGAGATTAAATCTGCATCGAAGGTCTCTGTCTCGCCACCTTGAGGCATCTCGTCAGCAGACATGAAAGGCATATGCCCCTCGCGGCGCAGTTGCCTCAAGACGGCCTGCTCCACTTGCCAGGCATCCGCTCCAGACTGGAATTCCTCGCGCTTGAAGAGGACCCAGCCTTGGCGGGCGTGATCTGAATATCTCCTGTTCCGCGCCGCCGAACCCGCGATACCTATCTTCACCGCTCCCAACGGATGCATAAGAACATAGACGTGGGCAGGAGCCGCATAGTCGAATCCAGAGACCGCACAGTATCGACAACCAGTCCCTTTTCTAACTTTACTCCAAACGGGTGTTACTTCCCGCCCACAGGTTACACAGATACAGCGCCAAGGCTTCTCTGAACCGGGATAGGGGCCCTGTGGGATGAACCCGGCTTCCCGCATCTTTCTATCCGCATCCACTGGATCCACAGTGTGGCCAGCGCAATACTTACACCCCGCTCGTCTCACACGAACGTCGCTGAGCCGTGGATTCACTCGGCGTTGGCACTTCGTACATACACACCGCCACGGTTTACCCGCTCCCGGATACGGAGATTCCGGCTCTAGGCCTGCACTTCGCATCACCTGAATCGCCTCGTCTGCAACGACTATCATTCCGGCACAGAATTTGCAGCCATGGCCTTTTCGAACAGTGCCAAGCATGGGAGTAACCGTGTTCCCGCATGACTCGCAGAGGCATTTCCACGGCCTACCAGAACCTGGATAGGGGACCTGCGGTATCAGCCCCCTTGAGAGCATCACCAGTCTGGCATCATTTTCCGAGAGAGTTTTCTTCTTTCTCATCCTCTCCCGTCCACAAATTCTACATCCCCTACCGTTCTTGACGGTGGCATACATCGGTGACACCACGTGACCGGATGCTGCGCAGATGCTTCGCCATGGGCGAGCCGAACCCGGATATGGCTCTTGCGGAATAAGACCAGCTTCACGCATAACTCGTTCCGCTTCAACAGGGATCACCACCTGTCCCGCGCAGAAGCGACAGCCACCGCCAGAGCGAATGTTTGAATACATGGGAGTTACACGGTTGCCACAATTCACGCATACGCATGGCCAGGGCTTGGTTACAAGACCAGGGTAGGGTTCTTCCGGCTCAAGACCGGCCGCCCGCATCACTCTCTCGGCCTCGGAAGGATCAATCACGCGGCCCGCACAGAACTTGCATCGCTTTCCAGCCCGGACGGTGCTCAGCGTGGGACTAGGCTCTTTTCCACATCTCACGCACCTACATCTCCACGGCTTCCCCGCCCCAGGGTAGGGGTCCAATGGGATAAATCCGCCAGCGCGCATTTCCTGCTCGGCCTTGGCAGGTTCCAAGACTCTCCCAGCACAGAACTTGCACCCACCTCCGGCACGCACGTTAGTGAGTATCGGTGTGACTGTCTTCCCGCAGACAGTACAGATGCACTGCCATGGCTTACTTACGCCTGGATACGGAACCTGCGGCTCCAGTCCTGCTTTACGCATCTCTTGCTCAGCCTTGGCGGGTTCCAAGACTCTTCCAGCACAGAACTTGCACCCACCTCCGGCACGCACATTGCTGAAGGTGGGTGTAATCGAGTTTCCACACGCTGTACAGATGCAGTGCCAGGGTTTCTTAGACCCTGGGTACGGCTCCTGCGGCGTCAACCCCACGCTCAGCATTACTTGAGCAGCCTCTTCGTGCGAATACCTCATTTGTGCCGCACCAGGAACGCTTGCCTTCCCAGGCTGTTGCACTCGACTAGTACCTTTTCTACAGCGGCTGCACTGGCCAGGTCCTTGCTCCTCATGACCCCCCTAGGTCTCGTTCCGTCACGACGAGCTTAAACAATGCCTCTGACATCAAGCTCCGAGGCAGTATGGGCCGCTCCGGCAAGGCCACCGCTCGCGAGGATTCATGGCTGCACTCCACCAGGCCACCCGCCGCCGCCAGGTGTCTGCGGGTGACGGTGACTGGGACAGAACATGGCGCAGTTGGATGTATCGGCATATTACCGATTCTTCGAGCGGTCGGCTGTGAGCCTCTAGTGACACCTGAGGGTCCGTGGACTATCTGTGGACGGGTGAGCCCAGCCCCTGTCGGCAAGGAGCTTTGAGCTGCATACGAGCACTAGGCAGAAGAGTTTTCCGGAGTCGTGCGCACCTCAAGCCGACGCTGGTGAACTGTGCGACCGCACCGGCGACGTGGGGTGGCAATCTGCCCGTGAGACTGGGTCAAGGCGCGTCGCTCCCACGCGCCGGGAGCGGCATCAGGTGAGTATCTAACTGCGTGACCACGCCCACGAACAACGGCGAACAAGCCCGGACGTCCTGCGGACTATCAGCACAGGTAAAGGCCGCCCGAGCCCAAAAGCTGAGCCCAGACCCCAGTTGTTTCGGGACGAAGCGGCCGTCGGGCCGTCTGTGGGCCGTCCCAGGGCGGCCCACAACGACCAAGGACGACAGACAACAACAGCATCCGTGCTGGTCAGGACAGCAGCGCACGCAGTTTCCTGAGGCCGCTGAGCCTGGAGATCACTTCTTCGACGTGTGATATCGCCCCAGGTCGGAGCGGGTAACCGCTCCTCCCCTGGGCCGGCTGTGAACCGAAGGCCGGCTCTCCCAGCACGGGAGAGCCGGCCTTCGGCTGCCTCAGGGGGCCGTGCTCACTTCACGTCCACGTAGTCCTTGCGACTGTGGCTGTAGAAGTGCTGCGATTCGTCACCGTCGTACCTGGCCTGCCAGTCGCCGTCCTTGGCCGCCTTGAAGGTCCTTTTGAACTTGCCGTTCTTGTCCGTCACGGCGGTGCCGGCCTTGCTCCAGGTGGTCTTGCCCTTCGCGCGGAAGTAGATGTCGACCCGCGCGCCGGCGAACGCACCCCACTGCCCGTCGTACCAGTGCTTCTCGTTGAGCTTGCCGGCGATCGTGAGGGAGGCGCCCTTCTTGACCGGCTCGGGACTCGCGTTGAACTCCGGGAGGGCCGTCATGTCGCGGACTATGGTGTACGACTCCGGGGCGGGGCCGCCCGGGATCTTCTTGGTGCCGGAGTACTGGAACCGCCAGACACCCTCACCCGGGTAGGGCAGGTCCGCGACCTTGACCTTGCGGGAGCTGTCGCCCTTGGCCGCGGGGCTGTCGACGGTCTTCTTGGTGACCCAGGTCTTGGAGCCCGTCGCCTTGAACTGGAGCTTCACCTTCAGGGTCGTCTTGGCCGGGAGGTCGTAACTGTCGAGGACGCTCGACACCGTGACCTTCTTGTACCGGCTGACGGTGGCGTCGGGGATCCTGTGGAAGCCGGCGCTCGTCGTCGGGTCGGGGGTGTAGCGCGCGTACGCGGCCGGCAGCCATGGCGTCAGATGGACGGCGATCGCCTGCTGTCGGGTGCCGTAGATGGGAACCTGGGCGGTGAAGCGCCCGTCCTCCCCGGCGTAGAACTTACGTACGTTGTACACCGACATGAGCGTGCCGACGGGAACCGGCTGGGAGACGCCGTTGTGGTCGCGGTAGGTGGCCCGGCCGCTCAGCGGGACGTCCGTCCCGTCCGCGCCCCTCACCGTGGACGAGTCCAGCGTGATGGTGACCCAGGGCTTGTCGACCTCGACCTGGCGGGTCAGACCGTGCGCGGCGTCCTCGTCGGCCGGCCGGAGGACCACCGCGAAGTCGTCGCGCGACGGCGTCGACTTGTCCTCCTTCTCCGTGCCCGTGAAGGTGTAGGGCGTCTCGACATGGCCCGCGGCGTCGGTGGTCAGTTCCGTCTTCGCCGCGGTCGTCTCCAGCACCAGCCGGCCGTTCGCCATCGGCGTCTCGGAGTCGTCGCGCGGGTCGCGCAGCGTCGCGTCCCCCTTGATGGTCACCGTCCTGTTCACCAGGTCCGGGTCCCCGATCACCTCGAACGTCTTGACCAGCGGGATCAGGCGGTAGTCGAGGACCGCCTCGTCCTTGTGGAGGATCGTTTCGCCTTCGGTGCCGTCGTACTCGACGTCCACCGCGTACCGGCCCAGGTCCGCCAGACGCAGCGGGGAGGTTCTGACGACGGTCACATGGGGTTCGTCCCAGTCGACGTCATCGCCCTCGTCCGCCCAGTCGAGCTCGGTGATGGTCGCCACCGGGGTGTCGGTGCCCGGCTCGCGCAGGAACACCTTCAGGTCCTTCGGCAGCTTCCTCGTACCGAAGTCCAGGAAGACCGCGTTCTCGCTGGTCCGGACCGATGGACCCGACGGAAACGGATCGGCCGCCTGTGCCGCCGCCGGAACCGCGAGCACGCCACCGAGCGCGCCGAGCGTGCACAGCACCGAGAGGGTGCGTTTTCTCATGTGTTCCCCCCAGGGAATCAGAATTCGAACAACCCTCCAGACCTCTGGAAGGGCTGGAGGGTTGTAGGGGGACTAAAGCGCGTGTTGGACGGGTGTTCGCCGGGTGTTCACCGAGGTGCGTGAACGGGTGCGGTTCGGGCCGTACGGGAGGGTGTCGCCGGCCGCCGTTGCGCTGCTGCGGACCGGACGGTGCCCCGTCACCACCCTGAGGGCGGTGACGGGGCACCGTCGTCTCACCTCGCACCAGCACCAGCACCAACGAGATCGCCCCGCTCCAGCTGCGCCCGGGAGAGCCGGCCTTCGGCTGTCGGCTGTCGGCTACCGATCCTCAGCGGCGGCCGAGACAGGCCACGTCGTCGGTGAGGGCCGTCAAGGTGCTGTCACCTCATGCGGACCGTGCTCACTTGACGTCCACGAAGTCCAGGCGGCTCTGACCGTAGAAGTGAAGATAGTTGTCGCCGGCGTACCTGGCCTGCCAGTCTCCGTCCTTGGTCGCCTTGAGGGTCTTCGTGAACTTGCCGTTCTTGTCCGTCACGGCGGTGCCGGCCTTCTTCCAGGTGGTCTTGCCCTTCGCGCGGAAGTAGAGGTCGACCCGCGCGTCGGCGAACTTCTGCCACTTCCCGCTGAAGTCGTTCTTCTCCTCGAGCTTGCCGGTGATCTTGAGGGAGGCGCCCTTCTTGACCGGCTCGGGGCTCGCGTTGAACTCCGGGAAGGCCGTCATCGAGCGGGACACCATGTACGACTCCGGGGCGGGGCCCGCCGGGATCTGCTTGGTGCCGGGGAACTGGAACCGCCAGACGCCCGCGCCCGGGTAGGGCAGGTCCGCGGCCGTGACCGTACGGGAGCTGTCGCCCTTGGCTGCGGGACTGTTGATGGTCTTCTTGGTGACCCAGGTCTTGGAGCCCAGCGCCTTGAACTGAAGGTTCACCTTCAGGGTCGTCGGGGCCGGGATGTCGTAACGGTCGAAGACGGCCGACACCGAGATCTTCTTGTAGCGGCTGACGGTGACGTCGGGTTGCCTGTGGAAGCCGGCGCTCGTCGTCGGGTCCGGGGTGACGTACGCGTACGTGGTGGGCACCCATGGCGTGCCATGGAGGGCGATCGTCTGCCGTTGGGTGCCGTAGACGGGGACCTCGGTGGTGAAGCGTCCGTCATCCCCGGTCTTGAAGCTGCGTACTTCGTACACCGACATGGGCGTGCCGACGGGAACCGGCTTGGAGACGCCGTTGCGGTCGCGGTAGGTGGCCCGGCCGCTCAGCGGGACGTCCGTCCCGTCCGCGCCCCTCACCGTGGGCGAGTCCAGCGTGATGGTGGTCGAGGCCTGGTAGACCTCGACCTGGCGGGTCAGACCGTGCGCGGCAGCCGCGCCGGCCGGCCGGAGGACCACCGCGACGTCGTTCTGGTACGTCGACGTGTCGTGCTTCTCCGTGCCCGTGAAGGTGTAGGACGTCTCGACATGGCCCGCGGCGTCGGTGGTCAGTTCCGTCTTCGCCGCGGTCGTCTCCAGGACCAGTCGGCCGTTCGCCATCGGCGTCTCGGAGTCGTCGCGCGGGTCGCGCAGCGTCGCGTCCGCCGTGACGGTCACCGTCCTGTTCTCCAGGTCCGGCTCCCCGCTCACCTCGAACCTCTTGACCTGCGGTATCAGGTGGTAGTCGAAAACCGCCTCGTCCTTGTGAAGGATCGTTTCGCCCCCGGTGCCGTCGTACTCGACGTCCACCGCGTACCGGCCCAGGTCCGCCAGGCCCAGCGCGGAGGTTCTGATACCGGTCTCACCGGGGTCGTCCTGGCAGGACGGCATGCAGATGTCCTCGTCCTGCAGGACGTCGAACTTGGTGATGGTCGCCACCGGAGTGTCGGTGCCCGTCTTGCGCAGGAGCACCTTCAGGTCCTTCGGCAGCTTGGTCGTACCGAAGTCCAGGAAGATCGCGGTCTCACTGGTCCGGACCGAGGGGCCCGACGGATACGGATCGGCCGCCTGTGCCGCCGCCGGAACCGCGAGCACGCCACCGAGCGCGCCGAGCGTGCACAGCACCGAGAGGGTGGGTCTTCTCATGTGTTCCCCCCAGAGAAAGCAACAATCGATCAGCCCGTTCAGACCTGCGGAGGGGCCGGAAGGTTGTAAAGACGACGAAACCGAGCGTTGGACGGGCGTTCGCCGGGCATTCGCCGTCTGTGCCGAGGTGCGTGAACGGGTGCGCATTCCAGGGAGGCGGGCGGAGTCCCGCCACCACTCTGAGGGTGGTGGCGGGACTCCGTCGTCTCACCTCCCGCTCTTCTCGCGCTCCTGACGGCGGGCCTCCAGAGGCCGTTCACGGCGGTAACGGCGCTCCCACTTGGCCTGGCGGTCACGGCGGTCGCGATACGCGCGGTAGGTGGACGGCATGCTCTGCGCACCGCCCGCCCCGGAACCGGAGCCGGACCCGGACGAGGACCTCTTCGACGCCTCGTCGCGGGTGCGGCCGTACTGGAGGTACACGAACAGAAGGGCCACCGCGGCGAGCCAGTAGATGTGATTGCCGAAACCCAGGACGACCAGGATCAGGGTCGCTGTGAGGACCAAGGTGGCCATGACGGGCCTCCCTCCTCGTGGGCGTGGTGATGACTGAACGTGATGACTGAACGTAATGACGTGGCTGTTGACGGATGCTGACAGATGCTGATGGGTACTGACGGATGCTGGTCGGTGCTGGGGACGAGACGTCCGCCGTCAGTGTGTCGAGAGTAGTCCGGCTCCTGGGAAGTGGCGCCTGTCCTGCGGGAAGCGTGCCGGGCGGCTCGGTCCCGCCTGTCCAGGATGCTCGCCCGATGGCTTCCCGCGCATCCGAATTTGCGGCGCGTCCGCTTCCGCCGAGGGACGGTCGACCGTGGGAGCGCTTACACGGAGTCACGGAACGCGGCGGTGCCGCCCGCCCCCACGGGGCGGACGGCACCGGAACGGTCTGACGGACGGGTCGGCTGCCGGGCCGGCCGAAGCCCCTCAGCGGCTGTAGCGCATCAGCGCACGGACCATGTGGCAGGTCGTGTCCGACGGCGGGTGGACGCCGATGAGTTCGGCCGTGCTGCGGATGGTCTCGTTGCGGGCCTGGTTGGGGACGTAGACGCCGGAGTCCAGCAGGGCGATGGCGAGGCGCATCGCCTTCAGGCGGCGGTTGTGCGTGATGTACCACTCGCGGGGACGGCCCGGCGGCAGCGGGCTCTTCTCCACGGGTGTGTACGGAAGGTCGAGCAGGACCGGCCTCTTGGCCGTGGACTGGGTGGGCAGCGGCTTGAGTGCGGCAGCGGGCACAGGCATCCTCCTGTCGCGGTCAGGGAGCCGCCGGACCCCCGGCAACTCCCTCGAACACTGCTTCAATTTTACTGCCCACCACTGACAATCGCCCCTGGCCAGAGGCACTTTGGGGGACTGTGACAAGGGCGGGTGTGACAGGGGTGGCGCCCGGTGTTTCCCGTACCGTGTGGGCATGGAGATCTGGATCAATCCGGCCTGCTCGAAGTGCCGCAGCGCGATCGGCCTGCTGGACGCGGAGGGCGCCGAGTACACCGTGCGCCGGTATCTGGAGGACGTGCCGGGCGAGGACGAGATCCGGGACGTTCTCGCGCGCCTCGGGCTGGAGCCGTGGGACATCACCCGGACACAGGAGGCCGCCGCGAAGGAGCTCGGGATGAAGGAGTGGCCCCGCGACGCCGGCTCCCGGGACCGGTGGGTGCGGGCGCTCGCCGAGCACCCGAAGCTCATCCAGCGGCCGATCATCACCGCCGACGACGGCAGCGCGGTGGTGGCGCGCACGGAGGAAGCGGTACGGGACGCCCTGTCCCGGTGAGCGGTGAGCGGTGAGCGGCGGGCGGTGAGCGGTCGTCCGGGGCGGTCCAGCGGCGGCGGGGCCGCCCGCGTCCATCGCATACGAGCGGCCGCCCAGCCCCGCACGGGATCTCACGGTGTCGCCCCACCCCGGGAAGTCGCAGGTAACACGGCCTTCACACATGGGCAACGGGCGGGAAACCGCCCGTTGACAAGCTGCGGGCATCCCACGCGGCGCCCCAGTGCCGCAGCGCCGCCGCAGGCACCCGCGCGACTGCGACCCGCAGACCCACCGAAGGATGTGGCCCCGTGACGTTCAAGGCTGAGTACATCTGGATCGACGGCACCGAGCCGACGGCCAAGCTCCGTTCCAAGACGAAGATCCTGGCCGACGACGCCAAGGGCGCCGAGCTGCCGATCTGGGGCTTCGACGGGTCCTCCACCAACCAGGCCGAGGGCCACGCCTCGGACCGCGTGCTGAAGCCGGTGTTCACCTGCCCCGACCCGATCCGCGGCGGCGACGACATCCTCGTGCTGTGCGAGGTCCTGAACATCGACATGACCCCGCACGCGTCCAACACGCGGGCCGCGCTGACCGAGGTCGCCGAGAAGTTCGCCGCGCAGGAGCCGATCTTCGGCATCGAGCAGGAGTACACCCTCTTCCAGGACGGCCGTCCGCTGGGCTTCCCGGCCGGCGGCTTCCCCGCCCCGCAGGGCGGCTACTACTGCGGTGTCGGCGCGGACGAGATCTTCGGCCGGGACGTCGTCGAGGCCCACCTGGACAACTGCCTGAAGGCCGGTCTCGGCATCTCCGGCATCAACGCCGAGGTCATGCCGGGCCAGTGGGAGTTCCAGGTCGGTCCGCTCTCCCCGCTGGTGGTCGCCGACCAGCTGTGGGTGGCCCGCTGGCTGCTCTACCGCACCGCCGAGGACTTCGGTATCTCCGCCACCCTCGACCCCAAGCCGGTCAAGGGCGACTGGAACGGCGCCGGCGCGCACACCAACTTCTCCACCAAGGCCATGCGCGAGGGCTACGACGCGATCATCACCGCGTGCGAGTCGCTCGGTGAGGGCTCCAAGCCGCTCGACCACGTCAAGAACTACGGCGCCGGCATCGACACCCGCCTCACCGGTCTGCACGAGACGGCCCCCTGGGACAAGTTCTCCTACGGCGTCTCCGACCGCGGCGCCTCGGTCCGCATCCCGTGGCAGGTCGAGAAGGACGGCAAGGGCTACATCGAGGACCGCCGCCCGAACGCCAACGTCGACCCCTACGTCGTGACGCGCCTCCTGGTGGACACCTGCTGCTCCGCGCTGGAGAAGGCCGGCCAGGTCTGACCCGCTCCCCCGCTTCCCGAAGGGGCGCCCACCGGCTTGGTGGGCGCCCCTTCCGTGTCGTACGTGACCCCGTTGTCAGTGGGGCGTGCCAGGGTGAGCACATGGAGAACGACGGGGCTCTCGCCATCAAGGTGGAGACCGAGAACTGGCAGACGCACACCCGCACTTCGCCGGAGGAGCTGCGGGAGCTGGTGTACCGCATCGGGGGTGAGCACGACCGGTGGCTGGTCGTGCAGCGGATACCCGACATACCCGACGTCTTCGTCCAGGTGTGGCACGAGGAGGGCGGCGACGCCTACCAGTTGGAGTACCGGGACGGGCGGGACCGCTTCTTCGGTACGGTCGTCACGCATCCGGAGCACGTGGCCGAGGCCATGACCGGCTGGGCCCGGCGGGCGGACGGCTGGGAGGCCGGGTTCGAGTGGACCGCACTCGACCACGACCCCCCGGAAGACGTGCCGGAGCTTCCGGACGATGTGCGCGAACAGGTGGAGGAGCACACCCGCACCCTGCTGGCCTGCGGCTACGGCACCCGCGCCCAGCTGGCCGAGGCCGCCGAGCACGTCCTGGTGGACGGTGACGACCGGCCCGTGTCCCCGGCCCAGGCACGGCGGCTCGTCGACCGGTTGTGGCTGGAGCGGCTGGCCGAGCAGGAGACATGGGAGGGGACCACCGACCCCGAGCGCCTCACCCGGGCCTTCGCGACACTGGAGGCGAGCGGCATCACCGCCAGGGAGAACTTCACCTGCTGCCGTAGCTGCGGCACCAGCGAGATAGGCGCCGAGCGCGAGGACGCGCGCGGGTTCGTGTTCTTCCACTCGCAGTGCACCGAGGGAGCGGCCGCCGGTCATGGACTGTGGCTGCTGTACGGCGGGTTCGACGGATCGGCCGGCACCACGGCGGCGGTCGGCCGGGAGGTCGTGGCGGCGCTCACCGAGGCCGGGCTGTCCGCGCAGTGGGACGGCGATCCCGGAGACGCGATCACGGTCACTCCGCTGACCTGGCACAGACGACTGGTCGGGTAGGGAGGTTGTCGCCCTTGTCACGCCGCGAGGGCGTCCACTCAGTGAGAGGAGTCTCCCGGCCCGCCCCCGGTGTCTGCTTCAATGGGGCCATGGCCAGCTTCCGGAAGTACCTCGCGACGGGTCGCCATGACCTCGAGCCCTTCTGGCCTTCCCGTCAGCACCACGACTTCGACCGGGTGTGTTGCCGCGCGACGAACGCGCCGGCCCGCTGAAGCCGTACACCCCGGCCTTCGGCCCGCGCGCACGACGTACGTCCCGGCGAGCCCGACCACGAATCGCGGCCGTCGCCCTTCCGTCGAACCCCTCGCGCGAAAGAGCTGACCTCTCATGGCGACCACCCGTCCCCTCTCCACCGCCGCCCTGACCACCGCTCCCCTCACCGCCCCCGACTCCTCCCCCGCCCCCGGCTCCGCACGGCACCGGCTGCGCGCCGTCGACCGGGACGAGGCGGTACAGGTCGCGGACTTCCTGCCGCCGGGCACCACCTGGCTGCCCGCACCCCAGCACACCCTGCCCACGCTGCCGGGTCATCCGCCGATGATCGGCTACCTGGTGCTCGTACCGGCCGACCAGCAGCCGCCCGCCCTGCCGCCCGCCCTGCCGTTCGCGGTGCCGGACCGGCCGGAGACCGACGCCGAGGGCGAGAGCGGCGACTCCCTCGTCCGTGTCGACTCCGCGCAGCGCACCGCCGAGGTCGACGGACGGCCGCTGGACCTCACGTACCTGGAGTTCGAGCTGCTCGCCCACCTGGTCGCGCACCCGAACCGGGTGCACACCCGCGATCACCTGGTCACCACCGTGTGGGGCTACGGACATGTGGGCGACGGCCGCACCGTCGACGTCCACATCGCCCGGCTGCGCCGCAAGCTGGGCACCGAACACCGCAGGACGATCCAGACGGTACGGCGGGTGGGGTACAAGTACACGCCGCCGACCGGCCGTTGAGGGAATCTCCTGACAGCAGATTCCCGTTCCGTACCGGCCGCCGCTCGGGCAGAGTCGGTGTCATGAGCGGTAGGAGACTTCTGGCGCTGGGCGGGACGGAGTTCGCGGGCCGTGCCGTCGTCGAGGCGGCACTCGCCCGCGGCTGGGACGTGACGGTGTTCCACCGGGGGCGGCACCCGGCGCCCCCCGGTGCGCGGTCGCTGACAGGTGACCGCACCGCCCCCGGCGGGCTCGCGGCGCTCGCCGGCACCCCGGGCGAGTGGGACGTCGTCGTCGACACCTGGTCGGCGGCGCCACGGGCCGTACGGGACGCGGCACGGCTGCTCGCCGGCCGGGCCGGCCGGTACGTGTACGTGTCGAGCTGCTCCGTGTACGCCTGGCCGCCGCCCGCCGGGTACGACGAGAGCGTGCCCCTGGTGGAGGGCGCGTCGGCGGACGCCGGGCAGAGCGACTACGCGCGCGACAAGCGGGGCGGGGAGCTGGCGGCGCTGGAGACCTTCGGCGAGGCCCGCTCGCTGCTCGTGCGCGCGGGTCTGATCCTCGGCCCGTACGAGAACATCGGCCGCCTCCCGTGGTGGCTGACACGCCTGGCGCGCGGCGGCCCGGTGCTGGCGCCGGGGCCACGGGACCTGCCCGTCCAGTACGTGGACGTCCGCGACCTCGCCGAGTGGATCCTCACGGCGGCGGAGGCAAGGCTGAGCGGTCCGTACAACCTGGTGGGCCCGCGCGGCCGTACGACGATGGGGGCGCTCCTCGACGCCTGTGTACGGGTCACCGGCGGCGCGGCCGAACTTCGCTGGACCCCGCCCGAGGTGCTCGCAGACGCGGGGGTCGAACCGTGGACGCAGCTGCCGGTGTGGGTGCCGCCGGACAGCGAGCTGCACGGCGCCCTCCACGCCGTGGACGTCTCCCGGGCCGTACGGGACGGGCTCCGCTGCCGGCCGGTGGCGGAGACCGTGGCCGACACGTGGGCCTGGCTGCGGGGTCTGGGCGGCGTCGCGCCCCAGCGCCCGGACCGGCCGCCGGTCGGTCTCGACCCGGCGGTGGAGGCGAAGGTGCTCGGCGCCCACGGGTGACGGTGCGGGGTGCGGCCGGCGCCACCCCCCGGTGCGGGGTGCAGCTGGCACCACCCCCGGTCCGGGCCCCATCCCCAGTGTTTCCGGCCGGTCGCTCGGCCAGACTGACGGCATGAACATCGACAACACGGACAGCGGTCGCCCGCGTACGGGGGTACGGGGCGTGGCGACGGCCGCCGGGCGGGGGCTCGTGCTGGCCTTGGTCTCGCTGCCGGCGTCGGTCCTCTGCTTCTGTCTCTCCCTGGTGTCCATCGCGCTGATACCGATCGGCGTCGGCATCGTCACCACGCCCTGGGTGCTGTCCGGGGTGCGGACGTACGCGAACTGGCGGCGGGTCGTCGCGGCGGAGTGGGGCGGGGTACGGATCCCGCCGGCGTACCGGCCGATACCGGAGGACGCGAACCCCTGGGCGCGCACCTTCGGCATGCTGCGGGACCCGGCGACGGGGCGGGATCTCGTCTGGCTGCCGGCCGACATGACGGCGGGGTTCGTGACCGCCCTGCTGCCGGCGGTGCTGGTGCTCTACCCCTTCGAAGGGTTCGCGCTGGCGGCCGGGCTGTGGCGGGTGTTCACGGACGGCAGCGACGGCATCGGGTACTGGTACGGCTTCGTGCCGGTGTCGGGCCCGGTCAGCGCGCTGGCCGCGGCGGCGCTCGGCGCGGTCCTGCTCGTGGTCGCGTACGTCCTCGCCCCGCGCCTGCTGCACGCCCACTTCCTGCTCACCCGGGCCGTGCTCGCCTCCGGCCAGAACCAGCTGGCCGAGCGCGTCCGCGTCCTCACCGAGACCCGGCGCGACGCCGTGGACGCCTCCGCCGCCGAGCTGCGCCGGATCGAGCGGGACCTGCACGACGGCGCGCAGGCGCGGCTGGTCGCCATGGGCATGGACCTCGGCACCGTCGAGGCGCTCCTCGACAAGGATCCCGAGCAGGCCAGGCGGCTCCTCGCGCAGGCCCGGCAGTCCTCCGCCGAGGCGCTGACCGAGCTGCGCGACCTGGTGCGCGGGATCCACCCGCCGGTGCTCGCGGAGCGCGGGCTCGGGGACGCCGTACGGGCGCTGGCGCTGCGGCTGCCGGTCGCCACCGAGGTCACCGTGGAGCTCGACGGCCGCCGTGCCGACGCGCCCGTCGAGTCCGCGGCCTACTTCGCGGTCAGCGAGGCGCTCACCAACGCGGTCAAGCACTCCGGCTGCGACCGGGTCTGGGTCGACCTGCACCACACCGGCGGTGTGCTGCGGGCCACGGTCACCGACAACGGCAAGGGCGGCGCCCGGATCGGCGCGGGCACGGGGCTGGCGGGCATCGAGCGGCGACTGGGTACATTCGACGGCGTCCTGGCCGTCAGCTCGCCTGCGGGCGGCCCCACCCTGGTCACCGTGGAGATCCCTTGCGCGTTGTCCTAGCCGAGGACCTGTTCCTGCTCCGCGACGGGCTGGTCCGGCTGCTCGAGGCGTACGGCTGCGAGATCGCCGCCGCGGTCGAGAGCGGTCCCGAACTCACGCGGGCCCTGGCCGAGTTGCGGCCGGACGTCGCCGTCGTCGACGTCCGGCTGCCGCCCTCGCACACCGACGAGGGCCTGCAGTGCGCCCTGCAGGCCCGGCGGGAGCGGCCGGGCCTGCCGGTGCTGGTGCTCTCCCAGCACGTGGAGCAGCTGTACGCGCGGGAACTGCTCGCCGACGGCACGGGCGGGGTCGGGTATCTGCTGAAGGACCGGGTGTTCGACGCGGAGCAGTTCGTGGACGCCGTACGGCGGGTCGCCGCGGGCGGGACGGCGATGGACCCGCAGGTGATCCAGCAGCTGCTGGCGCGGCGCCAGGCGGACGACCGGCCGCTCGCCCGGCTCACCCCGCGTGAGCTGGAGGTGCTGGAGCTGATGGCGCAGGGCCGCTCGAACACGGCGATCGCGGAACGCCTCGTCGTGACGGAACGGGCCATCGCCAAACACACCTCCAATATCTTCGCCAAACTGCGACTGGAGGTGTCGGACGACGACAACCGGCGGGTGCTCGCGGTGCTCGCCTATTTGGATCACGGCCGCTGAACGGCGGTCGGAGATCCGCGTCTTCTCAAAATACTCCCGGAGCTCCTGAACACCACACCAGCCCCGTGCGTATGGGAGGGAGCCGCTTCACTCCTGTCGGGCGCCTCGCTGCCCCGCAAGGAAGTCAGAGGAGTTCCATGGGACGCAACACACGAAAACGCCGTTCGCCGCTGGCCGTGCGGGCCGTGGCCGCCTCCGCGGCGCTGGCCGTCGCGGGGGGCGGGCTGGTCTGGGCGAACTTCTACGCCTCGGCGGGCGAGTCGAGGTCCCCGGACCGGAACAGCACGCGCGCCGACACCACACAGGTGGCGACGATCGACTGCCCCGACGTCGGCCAGCAGCTGACGAGCGTGCCGGAACGCGCGCGGACGGGCGTCGACAAGGAGCTGGCGCTGCTGGACGAGCAGATCACCGAGGCCTACGCGCGTCTCGCGTCCACGCGGAACGCCCAGGCCGGTGACGCCGGCTTCGTACAGAACGCGATCCTCGGCCCGCTCAAGTCCAAGCGGACGGCGGCCATCGAGCGGATAGCGATCAACATCAAGCGCGTGGGCGGATCCGCTCCGGGCGGGCTCGACCGGCTCGCCGGCTGTACCGGGAAGACGGTGGAGCAGCCGGCCACCGACGCCGGTGAGGGCCAGGGCGGTCAGGACGACGGGCAGGGGCAGGACCAGAATCAAGGCCAGGACGGCGGTCAGAACGACGACGGTGGCCAGAACGACGGCGGCCAGGACAACGGCCAGGGCCAGGTCGGCGACAACGGCAACGGCGCCGCCGGCCCGTTCGCCGAGGACTTCGTCGACATCACCACGGTGCAGCCGAACGTCCAGAAGATCCGCACCCGGCGCGGCGGCTCGTCCGGCACCTTCACCACGACCTGCGGCGTCAACGAGAACAAGCTGTTCAACACGGACAACCTGATCGTGGCACCCGGCGTGGACAACGGTGCCCACCACACCCACGACTACGTGGGCAACCAGGGCAACGACGCCTTCGCCAGCGACGACGACCTCGCCGCCGCCGAGACCTCGTGCCAGAACCAGGGCGACAAGTCGACGTACTACTGGCCGGTCATCCGTGTCCAGGACGGCACCGCCGAGTTCGACGCGAACGAGCAGGGCGGCGGCGCGGAGGGCAACGTCGGGCGGATCGTGCAGGCCGAGCGCGCCGAGATCAAGTTCGTCGGCAACGCGCGCAGCAAGGTCGTCGCGATGCCGAAGTTCCTGCGCATCATCACCGGTGACGCGAAGGCCTTCACCAACGGCACCGCGAACGCCAACTCGGGCTGGACCTGCACCGGCTTCACGGACCGCGTGCTGACGGACAAGTACCCGCTGTGCCCCGACGGCAGCCAGGTGGTCAGGACCTTCGACTTCCAGAGCTGCTGGGACGGCCAGAACATCGACAGCGCGAACCACCGCTCCCACGTGGCCTTCGCCGACCCGAACACGGGCGCCTGCCCGCAGGGGTTCCAGGCCATTCCGCAGCTGACGATGAACCTGGTCTACGACGTGCCGCGGCCGGTCATAGAGAACGGCCAGATCCAGCAGCCGTTCGCGGTGGACGGATTCCCGGAACAACTGCACAAGCCGATCACCGACCACGACGACTTCATCAACGTATTCGACGAGAACCTGATGAACCGCATGGTCAACTGCATCAACAGCGGCAGGAAATGCAAGTGATCCACAGGTGATTCGCCGAGGTACGGAAAGGCGGTGGCGGGATCTCCCGCCACCGCCTTTCTGCCTTTCTGCCTTTCCGTCTCTCCGTCTCTCCGCCTTCCGCTCATCCGTGACCGGAGTGGTGTGAGGCCCCTTCCTCCATGTTCCCGCCCAGCCGGCCGCGCAGTGCCGTGACCACCTTCGTCCCGCCGACGGCGACCCACTTGCGGCCGACGAGGTAGTGGCCGCCGTAGTCCTTGGCCGCGTTCAGCCACTCACGCTGGCCGCGGTCGGTGGCGAAGGTGGCGAGAACGAACTTCCCGTCGGTGTTCCTGCAGATCGCCTGGCGGATCTCGTCGGCGTCCGTCTGCATGTCCGGTGTGCAGCCGGCCTCGCCCGCCAGGTGCTCCAGGCTGCCCGTCGCCGTCTCGGGCACCCGCGCCCCGCCGTCGTCCGAGCCGCCGCATCCGGCCAGTGCCAGCAGGGCCGCGACCGCCCCGGCAGCCACCGCCGAAGTCCTGCGCGTCAGTGTCATGCGTACCTACCTCAGGTGTCTCCGCGCCATGAGCGGCGACATGAACTCGCCAGCTCCGTACGCACCGTTGAGCACGGACGGCCGTCCCGTTAGCGTGCCGCATCTGTCGACACAGGGGGCACACAGATGAACTGTCCGTCGCGACGCACGGTGCTGGGCTCGGCCGGTGCCATCGGCCTCGGAACCACCCTGGGACTGATGGCTCCGGCCCACGCCGCAGGGAGCCCCCGCAGGGGCCCCGCCTTCGATACGGCTCCCGCGCGCTCCGCGCTCAATCGGCTGCTGCCCGGGCACGCCGACCAGTTCGTGCTCCGGCTCGTCGGGAGGCGGGGCGCGGGCGACCGGTTCCGGGTGACCGGCACCACCGGGCGCATCCAGGTGTCCGCGACGACCCCGGCGACGCTCCTCACCGGGGTGCACTGGTACCTGAAGTACGTGTGCGGGGCCCACCTCGCCTGGAACGGCGACCAGCTCGACCTGCCGCGCCGCCTGCCCGCGCCCGCACAGCCCCTGGAGCGGTCCACCGCGCTCCCCCACCGCTTCGCGCTCAACGACACCAACGACGGCTACACGGCCCCGTACGCGGACTGGGCGTACTGGGAGCGCGAGATCGACCTCCTCGCCCTGCACGGCTGCAACGAGGTGCTGGTCATCGCAGGTATGGAGGCCGTCTACCACCGCGTACTGAAGGACTTCGGGTACTCCGACGCCGAGGCGCGCGCCTGGCTGCCCGCCCCCTCGCACCAGCCGTGGTGGCTGCTGCAGAACCTCTCCGGGTACGGCGGCCCGCTCTCCCCCGAGCTGATCGACAAGCGGGCGCGGCTGGGCCGCCGTATCGCCGACCGGCTGCGCGAGCTCGGCATGGCGCCCGTGCTGCCCGGCTACTACGGGCATGTGCCCAAGGAGTTCGTGGAGCGCAACGGCGGCGACGCGCACGTGGTCCCGCAGGGCGTCTGGCACGGCTTCGAGCGCCCCGACTGGCTGGACCCGCGCACCGACGCCTTCGCGCAGGTGGCCGCCTCCTTCTACGCCCACCAGAAGGACGTCTTCGGCGAGGCGGCCCACTTCAAGATGGACCTGCTGCACGAGGGCGGCACGGCCGGTGACGTGCCCGTGCCGGACGCGGCGCGCGGCGTGGAGCGGGCCCTGCACGCGTTCGAGCCCGACGCCACCTGGGTCATCCTCGGCTGGCAGGAGAACCCGCTGCCCGAGCTCCTCGACGCCGTCGACAGGTCGAGGATGCTGATCGTGGACGGGGTCTCCGACCGGTACACGAGCGTCACCGACCGGGAGCGCGACTGGGGCGGCACTCCGTACGCGTTCGGCACGATCCCCAACTTCGGCGGGCGGACCACCATCGGCGCCCGCGCCCACCTCTGGGAGGAGAAGTTCTTCGCCTGGCGGGACAAGCCGGACAGCGCGCTGGTCGGCACCGCGTACATGCCGGAGGCCACCGACCGGGATCCGGCCGCGTTCGAGCTGTTCTCGGAGCTGGCGTGGGCGGAGGAGCGGATCGACCGGGCCGAGTGGTTCGCGTCGTACGCGGTCTTCCGGTACGGCGGGCGGGATCCCGAGGCGCGCAAGGCGTGGCGGGCGCTGCACGACACGGCGTACCAGCAGCACGCCGTGGAGCGCAGCGACCCGCACGACTCACTGTTCTGCGCCCGCCCCGACCTCGCCGCGAACCGCGCCGCCGAGTACGCGCCGCGCGCCCTCACCTACGACCCCGGCCGCTTCGACGCCGCGTTCGCCGGGCTGCTCGGCGTGGCGGGCGGTCTGCGGCGCAGCGCCGCCTACCGGTACGACCTGGTGGATGTGGCCCGGCAGGCGCTCGCGCACCGCAGCCGCCAGTACCTGCCGCAGCTGCGGGCCGCGTACCAGCGCAAGGACCTCGACACCTTCCGCCGCCTGGCCACGCTGTGGCTGAGGCTGATGCGGCTGTCCGACGAGGTGACGGGCACCGACCCGGCCTTCCTGCTCGGTCCGTGGATCGACGACGCCCGGCGCATGGCCACGAACGACGCCGAGCGCGCCGAGTTCGAACGGACCGCGAAGGTGCTGATCACGGTGTGGGGCGGGCGGGCCACCTCCGACGCGGGCAATCTGCACGAGTACGGCAACCGCGAGTGGCAGGGCCTGATGGCCGACTTCTACGTGCCGCGCTGGCAGAAGTGGCTGGACGCGCTGGAGGACGCGCTGGTCACCGGCACGGCGCCGGAGGCGGTGGACTGGTTCGCGGTCGAGGAGCCGTGGACGCGGGAGCGCAAGGACTATGCGCTGCGGCCGGTGGGCGACGCGTACCGTACGGCCGCGCGCGTGCGGGATGTCCTCGCGAAGGCGCCGTACCAGGGCACGCTGACCGTGACCGCCGAGCCGGCCGCCTTCCCGCCCGGCGGGGACGCGCGGGTCACGGCCGTGTTCCGCAACGTCAACGGGTTGCGGGCGACCGGGCGCGTGGACTTCGCCCTCACCGGCATCGACGCCGAGCCGGAGGGGCCCGCCTCGCTCCCGTCCGTGCCCGCCGCCGGGTCGGGGACCGTCCGCTGGCGGGCGAGCGCGCCGGGCACCCCGCTCGACGAGCCGCTGCGCCCGCTGCCGTACACGCTCACCGTCCAGTACGGGCCGCGCGGCGAGGAGCGGGTGGAGAGCCGGTTCGAGGGCACGCTCTTCGAGGCGGGGCCACTGGCCGAAGGCTGGCGGACGTACACGAACAACGGCGCCGTGTTCGGGCAGTTGGAGGACCGGTTCGCGATCGACGGGGCGGGCGCCGACCTGTGGAAGGGCACGACGGAGTTCGGGACCGTCTACCGGGAGGGGGCGCTGGGCGACGGGGCGGTGGTGACGCTGCGGGTCGACTCCCAGGCGGCGACCGGGAGCTGGGCCCGTGCGGGGATCGTCGTGCGCAACGCCCTCGGTACACCCGGTTCGCCGGGCTTCCTCAACCTGGCCGTCACGCCCGCCAACGGCGTCGTGCTGTCGTACGACTCGACCGGTGACGGCACGCTCGACACCTACCGGCGGATCACCGGGATCAAGGTGCCGGTGCTGCTGCGGCTCACCCGGGCCGGCGGTTCGTACACCGGCGCCTGCTCGACCGACGGCGGGTCGGCCTGGCGGACGGTGGCGACCGTGACCGTGCCGGGTGCGGCGGCCGGGGCGCAGGACGTGGGGATGTTCATGAGCGCCACGAACGGCGGGTCCGGGGCGCGCGGGACGGTCGGCTTCAGCGGATGGGACATCGCCGCTTCCTAGATCGCGCGAGGTGCGGAAAACGTGGTCGAGTTGTGAACGAACTAGGTGGGACCGGCCCGTTGAGGGCCGGTACCGGTCGGTAAAGTGTTCGCATGACCACCGGTGTTCGTCGAAGAATGGGTGTCGAGGAGCGGCGGCGGCAGTTGATCGGCGTCGCCCTTGAACTGTTCAGCCAGCGCTCGCCCGACGAGGTGTCGATCGACGAGATAGCCGCGGCCGCGGGCATCTCACGGCCGTTGGTCTACCACTACTTCCCCGGCAAACTCAGCCTGTACGAGGCCGCGTTGAAGCGGGCGTCGCAGGAACTGGCGGAGCGTTTCATCGAGCCGCGGGAGGGCCCGGTCGGCGCGCGGCTGCTGCGGGTGATGCACCGCTTCTTCGACTTCGTCGACGAACACGGCCCCGGTTTCTCGGCGCTGATGCGCGGCGGCCCGGCGGTCGGCTCGTCCCGGACCAACGCGCTCGTCGACGGGGTGCGCCAGGCCGCGTACGTGCAGATCCTCGCGCACCTGGAGGTCGAGAAGCCGCCCGCCCGGCTGGAGCTGGTGGTCCGTTCCTGGATCTCGCTCGCCGAGTCGACTGCGCTGCTCTGGCTGGACGGGCGCCGCGTCCCGCGCGGCGAGCTGGAGGTCCAGCTGGTGAACGACTTCGCGGCGCTGGCGGCGGTGGCCGCGGCGTACGACGAGGAGATGGCGGCGCTGGTGCGCCGTATCATCGCGGGCGAGCCGGCCGACGGCCCGTTCGCCGCCCTGTCGGCCCGCCTCGTGGCGCTGGGCGCACCGCCCGCCTGACCGGACCTCCGGATCAGCCCTCGAACTTCCGGTAGGACGCGTCCAGGTCCCGTACCTCGGCCGACGCGTGCAGCATCAGCCCGTCCGCCGGCTTGATGTGGCCGCGCAGCAGCTCCAGTACGCCCTCGGTGAGCTTCGCCTTGGTCTCCTCGGTGCGTCCCGCCAGCAGTCCCAGCGTCACATGCACGACGGCGTGCCCGTCGGCGTCGCCGCCCACGGTGGTGTCCTCGGTCGGCCGGAACTGCGTCTTGCACGCCTCCAGTCGCGCGGCCGCCGTCTCGACCACCTCGGCGTGCAGCGCCTTGACGAAGGCGCGGCGGTCGAAGGTGTCGGCGAGCGCGGCGGAGTAGTCGACGGTGATCTGCGGCATGGGGACTCCTGTTCGGATGCGTCCTCGAGGGTTCCCGGAGCGGGCGTCCGGGACGGTGATCACACCCTAGTCGTCCAGCCGCAGCGCCAGCAGGGCGATGTCGTCCTCCCGGTCGCGGCCGAAGTGCCGCAGCAGCGAGTCGCAGAGCGCGCCCGTGCCGGGCGGGGCCGCGGCGGCCGCCGTGCGCAACTGCTCCATGGACACGGCGAGATCCGTGCCCCGGCTCTCTATCAGGCCGTCGGTGACCATCAGGAGCCGGTCGCCCGGCCCGAGCACGGTCTCCGTGGGCGCCGGCCGGTCGAGACCGAGGCCGAGCAGCGGTCCGGCCGCCCGCACATACTCGGCTCCCTCCCCGTCGCGCACGACGAGCGGTGCGATGTGGCCCGCGTTGGCGATCCGGGTGCGGCCGGTGGCGGGGTCGACCAGGACGAGGCAGACGGTGGCGGTGACCTCGGGGTGGTAGTGCTGGAGCATCCGGTCGAGCCGCCGGGCGAGCGCGCCGGGATCGGCCTCCTCGACGCAGTAGGCGCGCAGCGCGTGCCGGATCTCCACCATGACGGTGGCCGCGTCCAGCGAGTGCCCCACGACGTCACCGACCGCGGTGAGCACACCCTCGCCGGTGCGCAGGGCCGCGTAGAAGTCGCCGCCGATCTCGGTCTCGCGGGAGGCCGGCTCGTACCGTACGACGACGTCGACGCCCGGCAGGTCCGGCAATCGTTTCGGCAGGAAGCTGTGCTGCAGGGTGAGCGCCACATGCCGCTCCGCCTGGTACATCAGCAGCGGTTGCGCGGCGAGCGCGGTGGCCTGGGCGAGCCGGGCGACCAGGGCGGCGGTGCCCGGCGGCGGTTTGCGGTGCCGGCGCGTGGGCGTGGTCAGGCAGACGGCCGCCCGGCCGTCCCGGGTGCGCGTCACCACCATGCGCACGTCCTCACCGGCGTCGCGCGGGAAGAGACCCGGCGGCCACAGCGGCGCGGGCACGACGGTCTCGAACACCGAGCCGGCGGCCGCCGTCACCCGCCGCACCAGCCGGGCGACGGTCTCGCGCGCACCGCTCTCCGGCGGCGCCGCGGCGGCCCGCCCGCAGTGGATGCCGCTGTACACGTGTCCGCCCTCGCCGACGACGAACACGGCGGCCGGGCCGCCGGTGAGCCGGGCGGTGCCCGCGGCGGCGACCCGGGCGAGCTCGCTCGGGCTGTGCGCGGCCTGCACGGGAAGGATCGTCTCGGACAGCAGCGTCAGGTCCTGGGCGAGGTGCTCGGCGCCGCTGCGCATCCGGGCGCCGCGCAGGGCCGCCCGGACCACGGCCTGGATCTCCTCGGGTTCGGCGGGCACCGTCAGATACGCCTCGCCGCCCGCGTCCAGGCCCCGGCACCGGTCGCTGGGCGCGACGGCGGCGGCGGAGAAATGAACGACGGGCAGCGTGGCCATCAGCGGCAGCGCCTTGAGCCTGCGGCACAGTTCGAAGCCGCTCATATCGGGCAGCCCGACGTCGACGAGGGCCACGTCGGGCAGGGCGCCCGCGCGCAGCCGCAGGTCGAGTTCGAGGAGTGCCTCACCGGCGGTGGCGACGGGGACGACGAGGTGACCCGCCCGGCGAAGGACGGCGCCGAGCGCGCAGCGGCTCGCGGCCGCGTCATCGACGACGAGGATCGTGGTGTTCTTCTGGTCGGCCCGTTCGGCCCGTTCGGCCATGGAATCCACGCGGCTGGCCCCTGAGCTGAGGTGGTGCGGACCCCCTCGGGCCCGCACCACCCACGCTAGCGCCCTATCGGGCGCTCCGGGAGAACACAGCGACCGTCCTCGCCGGGACGCTGAATATGCCAGTCTCAGCCTCGTACGACGCGAATTTGACAGTGGCATCGGCGCCCGCCGCCTGCACCGGGTGCAGCGCGTACGACGTGCCGGCCAGCGCTGACACCTTCTGGTCGCGCCGTTCCGGCGTGGCGTTGAAGACGACGACGAGGTCACCCAGCTCCATGGTGATGACACCGGGCGTCTCGTCCTTCCCGGACAGCGGGAAGGACAGCTTCGACTGCACCTCGCCCGCCGTGTCCAGCGAGAAGGCGGACTCCGTCGTACGGATCCGCAGCAGGTCCTGGTAGGCGGCCGAGGCCCCCTGGATCTGCTCGCAGCCCACCTGCACCGAGCTCAGCAGCGGCTTGGCGTAGGACCACTTGGCCTCGTTGTCGGCCGCCGGGGGCAGACCGCGCCCGAAGCCGTTGCCGTCCCGGCAGTCCCAGTGGATCGCGTTGTACCAGTCGCCGCTGTCGTAGGAGTTGCGGTCCAGGGACTTGGAGCGCAGCAGGTCGGTGCCCGCCTGGTACAGGGCGGGGCCCTGCGACAGGGTGGCCGTCGCCTGGGCGAGGACCTGCATCCGGGCCCGGTCGTCCGCCGAGGTGTCCTTCGGCAGCTTGAAGGTCAGCGCGTCGAACAGGGACTCGTTGTCGTGGGCGTCGACGTAGGCGAGGGCGTCACCGGGTGCATCGGCGTATCCGGCGGGCGCACCGTTGTAGTCGACCTCGGACCCCTTGACCTCCCGGCCACTGGTGTCGGTGAAGGTGTACGACTTCAGGTTGCCGCTCAGCCCGACCTTGACGAGGTCCTGGTAGTGCAGCAGCCGCGCCTTCTGCTCGGCCTCCGTCCCGTTGTCCTTCGAGGAGTTGGGGTCGGTGTAGAGCCCCGAGGCGAAGCCCTGCACACCCGGGTCCTCGTCGAACGGTCCGCCGCCGCGCACGGCGTCACGGGCGCGGTCGGAGAAGGTGGCGACGCCCGTCCCGGCCATGTTCTTCTGCGTGGCCTGGACGAAGCGGGCGTCGTCGGCGACCTCGCCGAAGTTCCAGCCCTCGCCGTACAGGATGATGCTCTTCCCGTCGACGCCGTCCTTCTCCACGGTCAGCGCGTCGAGTGCCTTCCGCACGGCCACGATGTTGGCCTTCGGGTGGTGGCCCATCAGGTCGAAGCGGAACCCGTCGACCTTGTACTCCTTCGCCCAGGTGACGATGGAGTCGACGACCAGCTTGCCCATCATGGCGTTCTCGGGCGCGGTGTTGGCGCAGCAGGTGCTGGTCGCCACGGAACCGTCGGCGAGGAGCCGCTGGTAGTAGCCGGGCACCACCTTGTCCAGCACGGACGTGTCCGCCTGACCGCTGGAGGTGGTGTGGTTGTACACCACGTCCATGACGACCCGCAGGCCGTCCTCGTTCAGCGCCTTGACCATCTTCCGGAACTCGACCGTGCGCCGGGTGCCGTCGGGGTCGGTCGCGTAGGAGCCCTCGGGAACCGTGTAGTGGTACGGGTCGTAACCCCAGTTGTACGCGTCCTTCGCCGCGGCCTTCGCCACGCACTCCTGCTGCTTCTCGGAGTCGGCCGGGTAGGAGGCGAGGTCGCAGTCGACGACCGCCTGGTCCGCCTTGTTCTCGGGGATGGTGGCGATGTCGAAGGCGGGCAGCAGGTGCACGTACGACGTACCGGACTTCGCCAGCTCGCGCAGGTGCTTGGAGCCGTCGCTGTCCTTGTCGGTGAAGGCGAGGTAGGTGCCCCGGTGCTCCGCCGGGGAGGTCTTGTCCTCCACCGAGAAGTCCCGGATGTGCAGCTCCTGGATCTGGGCGTCCTTGAGCGGTACGGACTTGGGCTTGGCGAGGTTCGACCAGCCGCTCGGGGCCAGGGACTTGTCACCCAGGTCGACGACGAGGCTGCGCTCGGAGTCGGTGGTGAGGGCCACGGAGTACGGGTCGGTGACCTTGTTGGTGACGATCTTGCCAACGGTCGGCGCCCACACCTTGACGACGTACCGGTACGGCTTGTTCTTCCAGGACGGGGACCCGGTGACGGACCAGACGCCCGTACCGCCGTCTCTCCTCATGGCGACCGTCTTACCATCCAGCTCCAGCGACACGGACTGCGCCGTCGGCGCCCACACGGCGAGCGTCGGCCGGCCCTTGCGGTCGAACGTCGGCCCGAGGTCCGCGTCCGTCGCGTCGTACAGGTCGTCGAGCACGCCCGCGATCTGGACGCCGGTCGCCGCCAGCACGGCACCGTTCGCGGCCCGCTGTGAGGCCACGACCTGGCCTTGGAGCGCCTCGCGCACCCGGTCGCGGTCGCGCGGGTCGACGGTCCAGGCGGTGTACGCCTTCAGGTGCGGGAACTTCTCCTTCTGCGCGTCGGTGAGCTCGGACCTCGACAGCCGGAGCACCTTCGCGTCACCGGTCAGCGTGCCGTTCTCGACCGCTATCGAACCGTCGCGCGCGTACAGCAGCTGTGTGGAGGCGGCGCTCGGGCTGCCGTCCCAGGCGACCGTGTTCCGGTCGATCCAGACCGCCTTGGAGGTGGTCAGGTCCAGGGCCGCCGCACTGCCCGCGGGCTGCGGGAGCAGGTACTTCTCCTGACCGCTCAACAGCCACACCTCGTGGCCATTGGCCTTGAGGTCCAGCGCCTGGTCGCTGGGGAGGTCCTTCTCGTCGCCCTTGTGGATGATGTAGCTGAGGTTGGTGGCACCCTCGGTGAGCGGTACTTCGAAGACAGCGCCATAGGAGTCAGTCTTCACCGGTTCGAGGGGTTTCGACCAGTCCGTCGGGTTCGCCGCGCCGCCCCAGACGTGCAGTCCCCAGCCGTCGTAGTCCCCGTCGGCGCGGTGGTAGTGGAGGACGGCCTTGGACTTGTCCTGCTCGGGGTACTCGCCGGAGGGACGCTCGGTGAGTACGGTCTCCTTGCCCTGCTCGATCCAGACCTCGCCCGTCTTCGTGACGTCGATGGTCCGGTCCGCGGAGACGTCCTTGTTGCCGTCCTTGTCGATGACGAGGAAGCCGACGTTCGAGGCGCCCGGCTTCAGCTTGACGTAGGCGAAGGCGCCGTACGCGTCACGGCCGACGAAGGGGTGGGTCTCGGGCCAGGTGGTCGCCTCACCGTCGGCGAGGTCGCCCCAGGCGTACAGGCCCCAGTCGTCGTAGTCGCCGTCCTCGCGCTTGTAGTGGACGATCGCGTAGTCACGGGACGACGCGGTGGGGATCTCCTCGGCGGGCGGGGTGCCGGTGGTCGAGGCGGCCGTCGCGCTCGCCGTACGGCCCGCCGAGTCGACCACCACGGCCTTGTAGCGCAGGGCGGTGCCGGCCGGGACGTCCTCGCCGATGGTGTGGGTGACCTTGTACGGGGCGTGGTCGGCGGAGCCGAGCACCTGCCACTTGCCGTTGCCGGTCTGGGCGGCGAAGACGACGCGGTTGAGCTGCCCGCCGTCGACATCCGCCGTGAGCTCGACGGTGCCGGTGGCGCCCGCGTCCGGGGCCTTCAGGGTGACGGACGGCTTGGTGGTGGGCTTGCCCAGCTTGCCGGCCGCCTTGAACACGACCGACGATCCGGCCGGGACCGTGACGGTGACCTTCTTGTCCGAGCCGCTCTTCACGGAGGCGTCCGTGCCGTGGATGCCGCGGAACGTCATGCCCGCGGACCCGGTCTCGAACGTCGCCGTCTTCGCCTCGTCCGCGTTGTTGAAGGCGACGACGTACTCGGTGCCGGTCTTCGCGTCCGTACGGGAGAAGGCGTAGACGCCCGCTCCGTCGGCCGCGTACCGCTCCGTCTGGACGCCGTCGGCGAGGGCCGGGTTGGCCTTGCGCAGCTTGGCGAGCGCGGCGATCTGGCGGTAGAGCGGCGCCTTGGTGTCGTAGGCGTCCTCGGCGTGGGTGCGGTCGGTGCCGAGCTGGTCGTCGTCGAGGTAGTCGGCGACCTTCGAGGCGAACAGGGTCTGGCGGGAGTCCTTGTCGCCGCCCGCGCCGGTGAAGCCCTGCTCGTCGCCGTAGTAGATGACCGGGTTGCCGCGGCTGAGGAACATCAGCTCGTTGGCGAGCTTCGCCTTCTTCACCAGCTCGGCGTCGGAGGCCCCGGCGTCGTCCTGCTTGAGGAAGGTGCCGAAGCGGCCCATGTCATGGTTACCGAGGAAGGTGACCTGCTCGTACGCGTTGGCCTTGTCGGTCGTGTACTTGTAGTCGTCACCGAAGAGCGCGGCCAGCTTCTGGGCGCTGCCGCCCTGCGAGGCGTACGCGCGGGCCGCGTCCTGGAACGGGAAGTCCAGCGTGGAGTCGAGCCGGCCCTCGGTGACGTACGGCGCGGTGACGGACGTGTCGGCGGAGTACACCTCGCCGAACATGAAGAAGTCGTCCCGGCCCTTCTTCGCCGCGTAGGCGTCGAGGGAGGTGGCCCACTGGGTCCAGAACTCCATGTTGACGTGCTTCACGGTGTCGATCCGGAAGCCGTCGATGTCGAAGTCCCTGACCCACCGCTGGTAGATCTTCTCCATGCCCTCGACGACCTCGGGACGCTCGGTCCACAGGTCGTCCAGGCCGGTGAAGTCCCCGTACGTGGCGGACTCGCCGGCCCAGGTGGAGTCGCCGCGGTTGTGGTACATCGTCGGGTCGTTCAGCCAGGAGGGGACCTTGACGTCCTTCTTGGCGGCGGGCACGGACGGCGTGTACGGGAACGAGCCGGTGCCGACGGCCGGGAACTTCTCCTTCCCGTCCGCGTAGTCGGCGTCGTCGAAGGGCTCGCCGTCCTTCGTCAGGTACGGGAACGCGCCCTTCGAGAGGTACTCGTAGGACTTCTCCTCGTAGTCGACGACGTCGGCGGTGTGGTTGGTGATGACGTCGAAGAAGACCTTCATGCCCTTGGCGTGGGCCTTGTCGATGAGGGTCTCGAGGTCGTCGTTCGTGCCGAAGTGCGGGTCGACCTGGGTGAAGTCGGTGATCCAGTAGCCGTGGTAGCCGGCGGAGGCGTTCTCGCCGGTTCCCTGCACGGGCTGGTTCTTGAAGATCGGGGCCAGCCAGATGGCGGTGGTCCCGAGGTCCTTGATGTAGTCGAGCTTCCGGGTCAGGCCCTTGAGGTCGCCGCCCTGGTAGAAGCCCTTGTCGGTGGGGTCGTAGCCGGTGGCCAGGCGCGAACCGGTCAGACCACCCTTGTCGTTGGACGTGTCACCGTTGGCGAAACGGTCCGGCAGGACGAAGTAGAACTGCTCGCGGGTGAGCTCGTGGCGGGCGGACTCGGCCGCCAGCTTCGCGTCCGAGGGGGGTGCGGGCGGCCGGGGCGCGGCGAGCGCGGGCACGGCCGGGGCCAGCGTGGCGCAGAGCGCCGCGGCGACGGCTGCGGTCGCGGTTCTTCGCAGGGGCGGGCGTCTCACGGACTCTCTCTCCTGGTAGGGGCCTGACAGGGGTAGGGGAAGAAGCGTCCGCCCGGCGCCTGCCGGTGAGGGGCGCCGGGCGGCCGCGTGGCACAACAGGCCCGAGGGGGCCGGTCAGTTGCGCCAGGTGTCGTTCAGCGTCACCTTGCCGGAGGTCGGGACGGTGGCGGTGCGGTTGGCGCCGCTCTCCCAGGTGACGTTTCCGGCCGCGTCCTTGCGGATGTACTTGTACTCGAAGGACGTTCCGGCCGGGAGGTTCACGTCGAGCTTCCACACCGGGTACGTGGCCGGGTCGAGCTTGAGGGCGCTGCCGGTGTTCCAGTTGCCGAGGGCGGACTGGTTGCCGGTGACGTAGATGTTCTGGCCGAGCTGGGTGGTGGCGTTGACGGCGAACGAGGCGCCGGACTGCGGGTCGGGGTCGGTGCCGGGGTCGGGGTTGCCGCCGCCCTGGCAGGTGCGGGCGCCGGTGTGCAGGGCGAGCGCGGTCTGCGCGCCGAGGGTGGCGGTGAACTGCCCGGAGCCGTTGACCGTCACGGCCTTCCCGCTCTGCACGTCGCAGTAGTCGCCGGAGGGCAGCGAGGTCTGGAAGGTGCGGGTGAGCGAGGAGCCCTCGTGGTTGATCGCCACGTACGCCTTGGAGCCCCGGCCGAAGGCGATCTGGTCGCCGCCGTTGTCCCACCAGTCGGTCACGGCCTCGCCGCGCGCGGTGTTGCGGAAGGCGACCATGGAGGAGATCTCGTTCCAGGCGTGCTGGCACTTCCAGCCGTCGCTGTAGCAGGCGTTCACCTGGCCGCCGCTCGGCGGGCCGGCGTCCTTGTCGGACCACTCGTAGCCGGAGTGGACGTCGGGCGAGCCGTAGGGCCAGGCCAGCATGAAGACACTGGCGAGGGTGTAGTCGGCGCCGTTCTTGTAGTTGAGGGTGTCGCCGCCGCGCTCGGTGTCGTGGTTGTCGACGAAGACGGCGGACTTGCCGGACGCCATGTAGCCCCAGCTCTCGCCGAAGTTCTTGAGGTAGGCGAGGTTCTCGTTCTGGAAGACGCGCTTGAGGTCGCGGGCGTAGCGGAACTCCTGGACGTCACCGGTGCCCAGGTACTCGCTCGGCGAGACGGCCTCGCCCGCGCCGTATATCGCCTCCTGCTTCCAGTACACGCCGGGGTCGGTCAGCTTGCCCTTGATGGCGGCCAGGTCGGCGGCGGGCATGTGCTTGGCCGCGTCGATCCGGAAGCCGTCGACGCCGAGGGAGAGCAGGTCGTTGAGGTAGCCCGCGATCTTCGTGCGGACGTACTCCTCGCCGGTGTCGAGGTCGGCGAGGCCCACCAGCTCGCAGTTCTGGACGTTGGCGCGGTCCCCGTAGTTGCTGCCGATCTGCGTGGTGCAGTCGTTCATGTCGGAGGACGAGTACAGGCCGGGGTAGTCGTACTTGGTGTAGGAGGAGCCGCCCGTGCCGGTGCCGGAACCGGCCGACATGTGGTTGATGACGGCGTCGGCCACGACCTTCACCCCGGCCGCGTGGCAGGTGTCGATCATGCTCTTGAAGGCGGCACGGTCACCGAGACGCCCGGCGATCTTGTAGCTGACGGGCTGGTACGAGGTCCACCACTGACCGCCCTGGATGTGCTCCTGCGGGGGCGAGACCTGGACGTAGCCGTAACCGGCGGGGCCGAGGGTGTCGGTGCACGCCTTGGCGACCGAGTCGAACTTCCACTCGAACAGGACGGCGGTGACGTCCTTGGTGCCGGGCGGGGACGCGTAGGCGCTGCCCGTGGGGACGGCGAGTGCCACCGACGCGGCCGCCGCGAGGGCGAGCGCGCCGGAGAGGGTTCTGCTGGCCATGCGGGGGTCCTTCTCCGTTGAAGGTGCCCATGCCCATGGGGAGGGCAGAGCAGGTGCCAATGGGGAGGGCGTTGAAGGTTCTTGCTGCAACCTGACTGAAAACTTTCAGCCGACCGAACCGTACGAGCCACTGATGCACCGGTCAACCCTCTGGACACGCCTACTTCACCGGCCCGAAACGGCCGTCCGATAAGGGGCGTTGGTCCGCCTGCCACCTGCCATGACACCCCATACGACGACAGCAGGGACCCGCCACCCGGAACGGGCGGCGAGCCCCTGCAAACAGACGTAAGCCCTTGCCGTCAGACTGATTCAGTCATCCTCAGGCAGTCGTCCACCACACGGTGGTGTCCGCGGGCAGCTTCGCCTCGTCGTCCGCCACGGTCACCTCACCGCTGGACACCAGCACCCGGCCGTACGCCGGAATCTGCACGCCCTCGCCGGTGGTGTTCGCCACGCACACGAACTCCCCGCGGCGGAAGGCGAGCACGCCCTCGGGCGCCTTGAGCCACTCCACGGAGTCGCCCGCACCGAGATCGGCCTGCTCGCGGCGCACGGTGAGCGCGGTGCGGTACAGCTCCAGGGTGGAGTCCGCGACGCCGGTCTGCGCCTCGACGCTCAGCTCGCCCCAGCCTTCGGGCTGCGGCAGCCAGGAGCCGCCGTCGCCGAAGCCGTACGAGGAGCCGGTGCGGGTCCACGGGATCGGCACCCGGCAGCCGTCGCGGAAGCCGTCCTGTCCGGCGCCCCGGAAGTACGCGGGGTCCTGGCGCACCTCGTCCGGCAGGTCCACCACGTCGGGCAGGCCCAGTTCCTCGCCCTGGTAGACATAGGCGGAGCCGGGCAGCGCCAGCATCAGCAGGGTGGCCGCACGGGCCCGGCGCAGGCCGAGGTCGCGGTCGCCGGCGCTGCGGATCTGGGTGCCGAGGCCGGCCTCGTTGCCGAAGCGCGTGGCGTGCCGGGTCACGTCGTGGTTGGACAGCACCCAGGTGGCGGGGGCGCCCACCGGGCGCATCGCGTCGAGGGTGCGGTCGATGACGGTACGGAGCTCGGGCGCGTCCCAGTAGGTGCTCAGGTACTGGAAGTTGAACGCCTGGTGCAGCTCGTCGGGGCGCACGTAGCGGGCGGTGCGCTCGACGGTCGGGGTCCAGGCCTCGGCGACGAAGATGCGCTCGCCCGAGAACTCGTCGAGGACCTTGCGCCACTCGCGGTAGATGTCGTGGACACCGTCCTGGTCGAAGAACGGCATGACATCGTTGCCCAGCAGCTTGACCTGATCATGGGAACCCAGGTCGGGCAGGCCCTCGGCCTTGACCATGCCGTGCGCCACATCGATGCGGAAGCCGTCGACGCCCATGTCGAGCCAGAACCGCAGGATGGAGCGGAACTCGTCGCCGACCGCCGGGTGCTCCCAGTTGAAGTCGGGCTGCTCGGGGGCGAAGAGGTGCAGGTACCACTCGCCCGGGGTGCCGTCCGGTTCGGTGACGCGGGTCCAGGCGGGCCCGCCGAAGATGGACTCCCAGTCGTTGGGCGGCAGCTCGCCGTCCTCGCCCTTGCCGGGGCGGAAGTGGTACCGCTCCCGCAGCGGGGAGCCCGGCCCCTCGGCGAGGGCGCGCTTGAACCACTCGTGCTGGTCGGAGGAGTGGTTGGGGACCAGGTCGACGATGATGCGCAGGCCCAGCGCGTGGGCGTCGCGGATCAGCGCGTCGGCGTCCAGGAGGTTGCCGAACATGGGGTCGACGGCCCGGTAGTCGGCCACGTCGTAGCCGGCGTCGGCCTGCGGAGAGGCGTAGAAGGGGCTGAGCCACACGGCGTCGACGCCGAGGTCGCGCAGATACGGCAGCCGGGAACGTACACCCTCGAGGTCGCCCATGCCGTCGCCGTTGCTGTCGGCGAAGCTGCGCGGATAGACCTGGTAGATCACCGCGTCGCGCCACCAGTCGCGACGGGCGGCGACGGTCGCGAGTGCGGAGGTCGGGGCCGGTTCAACGGAATGCTGGCTCATGACGTCCTTGATGCGATGGGGGGGTCCCCCCGCTCGAGCGGAGCCGAGAGGGGGGAAGGGATGTGGACAACGGTGTCTCGGGTCGGGGTGACGAGGCGGCCGCGGTGGCAGCGGGGTCGGACGGTCCCTCTGTGCTCGAATGCGCGGAGGGCACCGCGGCCGCCACCCGCGCGCCGGGGCGCGCGGGAGCCTCGGACGGGCGGTCCCCAAGGGGATCGCCCCGGGGCCGTCAGCCCTTGGTGCCGCCCGCGGTGAGGCCGGTCACCAGGTTCTTCTGCACAAGGTAGAAGAAGGCGGAGACTGGGATGGCGACCAGCACGGCGGTCGCGGCCATGTACTGCCGCTGCGCGTCGTGCTCGCTGACGAAGCTCTGCAGACCGACGGCGAAGGTGTACTTCGTGTCGGACAGCATGAACACCGTGGCGAAGGCGACCTCGCCGACCGCGGTGATGAAGCTGTAGAAGCCGGCGACGGCCAGACCCGGCCGGGCGAGCGGCAGGATCAGCCGCGCGAACGTGCCGAAGGGGCTCAGTCCGTCGACGCGCCCGGCCTCGTCGATCTCGAACGGGATGGTGTCGAAGTAGCCCTTGAGCAGCCAGGCGCAGTACGGCACCGCGGTCGTGCAGTAGACGAGGATGAGGCCGAGGTAGCTGTCGATGAGCCGCAGCTCCGACAGGATCTCGTACATCGGCACCATCAGCACGGCCACCGGGAACATCTGCGTGACCAGCAGCAGCCACATGAACTTGCGGTAGCCCGGGAAGCGCATGCGGGAGACCGCGTAGCCGGTGGTGGCGGCGACGAGGACGCCGATGACGGTGGTGCCGAGCGACACGATGAGCGTGCTCACCAGCCAGTCGGAGAAGTTCGTCTCGGTCAGCACGAACGTGTAGTTGTCGAACGTCATCTTGCCGAAGATGCGTTCGGGGTGCAGATAGTCGTCCTTGTCGGGGCCGAGCGACAGGAAGACCAGCCAGGCGATCGGGAAGAGCGCGGCGAAGCTCGCCACGATCAGGATCAGGTGCGAGACGAGGGAGCCGGCGCGGCTGCGCTGCCCGCGTCCGCGCACCTTGCGCGGCGGGGTGGCCGCCGCGGGGGCCTGGTCCACCGGCGCGGCGGTCGGGAGGGTCGTGGTGCTCATGGGGACTCCTGCCTCAGATCGCGGACTGCTCATTGCGGTCCAGCCAGCGGCGGTAGACGGAGGTGAAGACGATCAGGATGGAGAGGAGGAGGATGCCGTAGGCGGCCGACTGCGCGTAGTCGCGCGGCTGCTGGCCGAAGCCCAGCTGGTAGGCCCAGGTGACGAGGATCTGCGCGTCGGGCGCGGTGTTGCCGAAGAGCAGGAAGATCACCGCGAACTGGTTGAACGTCCAGATCACACCGAGCAGCACCACGGTGGAGCTGACGGTCCGCAGGCCCGGCAGGGTGACGTAGCGGAAGCGCTGCCAGGCGTTCGCGCCGTCCATCTCGGCGGCCTCGTACAGCGTGGAGTCGATGGACTGGAGCCCGCCGAGCAGCGAGACCATCATGAACGGCACACCGCACCAGGTGTTCACCATGACCGCCGCGAACCGCTGCCAGAAGGTGTCCTCCAGCCACATCGGCGACGGCAGGCCGATCGAGTCCAGGAAGTTGTTGATGACGCCGGAGTCGGCGAGCATGAAGCGCCAGCCGAAGACGGTGACGAAGGTGGGCACGGCCCACGGCAGCACCAGGATCAGCCGGTACAGGGTGCGGCCGCGCAGCTTCTGGTTGAGCAGCAGCGCGAGGCCGAGGCCGATGACGTAGTGCAGGGTGACGCAGAGCACCGTCCAGACGATCGTCCAGATGAAGTGCGACCAGAAGCGGTCGTAGCTGGTCGGGCCCCACAGGATGTCGGCGTAGTTGTCGAGGCCGACCCACTCGTAGGTGGCCTCGATCTCGTTCACGCCGATGGTGCGGGCCGAGTTGAGGCTGTTGGCGTTGGTGAACGTCAGGTAGAGGCCCCGGGCCAGCGGATACAGGACGAGGCCGCCGATCACGACGACCACCGGGGCGATCATCGCGTACGCGTACCAGTACTTCTGGTAGCTCTGCTTGAGGCGCTGGAAGCGACCGCGGCGCGGGCCCGGCTCACCTCTCCGCTTGCCGGTCGCTCGGTCGATGGCGACTGTCATGGTTCGACACCTTCTGCATGTTCAGGGGTACGGCCCGGGGCGGCCGTGGGGAGCCCGGGTGCGCAACGGGGCGACGTGGTGTGTGCGGCACCCGGGCCGGAGGCCGCCGCATCGCTCCGCCCGGAGCCCGGGAGGGGGTGCGGCGGCCGCGTGATCACTTGCTGAAGTCCGGCACCAGCTTGGTGATCGCGGTCTCCACGTTGGCCAGGCCCTTGTCGAGGGACTCCTTGCCGCTGGCGATCTTCGGCAGCTCGTCGTCGAGCGGCGTCCAGAAGGAGCTGTACTCCGGCAGCGCCGGGCGCGGCTGGGCGGCGGAGAGCACCGTCTGGTAGCCGGCGATGCCCGGGTCGGCCTTCACCCGGTCGGTGTAGGCGTCATCACGGGTGGGCAGCGTGGAGTTCTTCAGGGCGATGGTCTCCTGGGACTTCGCCGAGGTCATGAAGTTCACCAGCTTCAGCGCCGCCTCCTGGTGCGCCTTGTCCGAGCCCGCGTACACGGAGAGGTTGTGGCCGCCGGTCGGGGCGCCCGCCTTCCCCGCGGAGCCGGCCGGGACGGTGGCGATGCCCAGGTTCTCCTTGTTCTTGAAGGCCGAGCCCTTGTAGAAGTTCGTGATCTCCCACGGGCCCTGGATGATCGAGGCGACCTTGCCGTTGTTGAACGCGTCCTGCTGGTGGGCGTAGGCGTCGGCGGTGGTGTCGGCCTTGTGCAGGCCCTTGCCGTCGAACAGGTCCAGCCAGGTCTGGTACGCCTTCTTGGCCTCGGCCGAGGCGACAGTGATCTTCTTGCCCTCGGCGTCGACCGTGTCGGTGCCCTCGCCGTAGAGGAACGGCTGCCCGTAGTAGCCCGCGGTGGAGCCCCAGTAGCCGTCGACGCCGGTCTTGTCCTTGATGGTGGCGGCGGCCTTCTTCAGGTCCTCCCACGTCTTGGGGACCTCGACGCCGGCCTTCTCGAACAGTTCCTTGTTGTAGACGAAGGCGAGGGTGTCGGTGACCAGCGGCACGCCGTACGTCTTGCCCTCGTACTTGGCCTGCTCGAGCAGGTTGGACTTGAACTTGTCCTGCTCGGCGAGGGCCTCCGTGCCGTCCAGCGGCAGGAAGTAGCCCTTCTTCGCGAAGGCGGGGGTCCAGCCGACCTCGGCGCGCAGCACGTCCGGGGCGCCCGAGGCGCCGGCGGCGGTGTCGAACTTGTTCTGCGCCTGGTCGAACGGGACGTTGACGAACTTGACCTTGATGTCCTTGTTCGCGGCCTCGAACTCCTTCACCAAGGCCTTGTACGTCGGCGCCTCATTGGTGGCGTTGGAAGTGTCCCAATAGGTGATGGTGACCGGACCGTCGGCACTGTCGCCGCTGTCGCTTCCGCCGCAGGCCGTCGCCGCGAGGGCGAAGGACGCCACCAGCGCGGTGGCCGCTATGCCACGCCGCATGAGATCTCCTTGAGGGTGAAAGCCCGTGTGATGCGGGGACCGGCCTGAATCCGCTCCCTGCCGTCTTGCCGACTGCGCCGATGGGGGTGCCCCCGTTCGAGCGGAGCCGAGAGTGGGGGAGGCCAGCGGGCGACGTGAACGTAACAGCGATGCAACCGTTGCGAAAGACCTTGCAGAAAAAAAGTGCAAGAAACGGCGACGGTTACCCTTCCGTGACCCCGTCGCAACCGCTCGAAAACCCCTACTTGCAGCCGCTCAGCACGGCCAGGGACACTTGTGCAAGACTCTGCAAGCTCTTGCCAAGGCTTTCCTGTGCGGGAATCATCACCCTGTCAGCGCCTTGCGGAAGGCGCCCCTTTCGTACGGGACCCACCCCGTCGCCGTACGGGAAGCAGGGACCTGACACCGATCAGAGACACGAGGGACCGCGATGACGCAGCAGCCCGCGACGGGCCGCACCCCCGCGCCCACCCGGCGACGGGCCGGTGGGCAAGCGGGCACCCGCCCGGTACAGTCCGGTGCCGTGACCACACGGCTTGCCGACATCGCGGCCCAGGCGGGGGTCAGCGAAGCGACGGTCAGCCGGGTGCTCAACGGCAAACCGGGCGTCGCCGCGACCACCCGCCAGTCCGTGCTGGCCGCCCTCGACGTCCTCGGCTACGAGCGGCCCGTACGGCTGCGGCAGCGCAGCGAGGGCCTCGTCGGCCTGATCACCCCCGAGCTGGAGAACCCCATCTTCCCGGCCCTGGCCCAGGTGATCGGCCAGGCGCTGACCCGGCAGGGCTACACCCCGGTCCTCGCCACCCAGACCCCGGGCGGCTCCACCGAGGACGAACTGACGGAGATGCTCGTGGACCGCGGGGTCGCCGGCATCATCTACGTCTCCGGACTGCACGCGGACACCACCGCCGACATGCAGCGCTACGAGCAACTGCGCGCCCAGGGCGTGCCCTTCGTCCTCGTGGACGGCTTCTCGCCGAAGGTCCAGGCCCCCTTCATCTCCCCGGACGACCGCGCCGCGATGAGCCTGGCGGTCACCCACCTGGTCTCCCTCGGCCACACCCGGATAGGCCTCGCCCTCGGCCCGAAGCGCTTCGTGCCCGTCCAGCGCAAGATCGACGGCTTCGTCCGCACCATGCAGGAGCAGCTGGGCCTGGCCCCCGAGACCATCGAGACCGAGCTGGTCCAGCACTCCCTCTACACGCTGGAGGGCGGCCAGGCCGCCGCCGCCGCGCTGATGGACCGGGACTGCACCGCGGTGGTCTGCGCGAGCGACATGATGGCGCTGGGCGCGATCCGCGCGGCGCGGCAGCGGGGCCTCGACGTCCCGAAGGACATCTCCGTGGTGGGCTTCGACGACTCCCCGCTGATCGCCTTCACCGACCCGCCCCTCACCACGGTCCGCAAGCCGGTCCCGGCCATGGGCCAGGCGGCGGTGCGCACCCTGCTGGAGGAGATCGGCGGCACCCCGGCGCCGCACAGCGAGTTCGTGTTCATGCCCGAGCTGGTGGTGCGCGGTTCCACCGCCTCCGCGCCCGGCGACCGGAATCGTCCCTGAGGACGGGATCGTCCCTGAGGACGGGATCGTCCCTGAGGACGGGATCGTCCCTGAGGACGGGATCGTCCCTGAGGACGGGATCGTCCCCGAGGAGGAGAGTCCCGGTCCTGGAGGGGTACGTGGGCATGAGGCCGCACCGCCCGCCCACTAAGGAGACCGCCTGTCCGGGACCCGACCAGGGGATGATCCGTGAGCGAAGTCTTATCTGGCAGACTCTGTGCCCATGAGTGAGACGACCGTGACGACATTGGAAGGCAGGGATCGGACCGCTCCCCGGCCCGTCACGGACGTCACCGGGCGAGGGGTCCTGGCCCGGCTGCGCACCCCCCGCCGCCCGCGCTTCTGGTTCGAGATCCTGCTGATCGCCGTGAGTTACTGGACGTACTCGCTGATCCGCAACGCGGTCCCGGAGCAGAAGGCCCAGGCGCTCGCCAACGCCGACTGGATCTGGAAGGTGGAGCACCACCTCGGGATCGCCGTCGAGAACACGGTCAACCACACCGTGAACTCGGTGAAGTGGCTGATCGTCGGCATGAACTACTACTACGCGACCCTGCACTTCGTGGTGACGCTGGGCGTCCTGGTCTGGCTCTACCGCAGCCATCCCGGCCGCTACGCCGCCACCCGCCTGGTGCTCTTCGCGACGACGGCGGTGGCCCTGGTCGGCTACTACTTCTACCCGCTCGCCCCGCCGCGCCTGATGACGGGCGGCGACTTCATCGACACCGTCCTGGTCCACGAGACCTGGGGCTCCATGGCCTCCGGCGACCTGAAGAACATGTCGAACCAGTACGCCGCGATGCCCTCCATGCACATCGGCTGGTCCCTGTGGTGCGGGCTGACCATCTTCGCGCTGGCCTCGGTGCCGTGGGTGCGGATCCTGGGCCTGCTCTACCCGGCGGGGACCCTGGTGGTGATCGTCGCCACCGCCAACCACTTCTGGCTCGACGCGGTGGGCGGCGCGCTCTGCCTGGCCTTCGGCTACGCGGTGGTCCGCGTCTGGTACGGCGCGCTGCCGCAGGGGCTGCCGCGGCAGGTGACCGCCGGGCCCGTGCTCACATCCCGTAGAACAGCGCCTCCACGACACCCCGAGCGCGCCGCGTGACCCTGCGGTAGTCGTCCAGCATGTCGCCCACGTGCCCGGGGCCGTACCCGAGGTAGCGGCCCACGGCGCCCAGCTCGCGCGCGTCCGAGGGGAACGTGTCGCCGGCCCGCCCGCGCACCAGCATCACGGCGTTGCGCACCCGGGTGGCGAGCACCCAGGCCTCGTCGAGCGTGGCGGCGTCCTCCTCGGAGACCAGGCCGGCGGCGCGTGCCGCGGCCAGCGCGGCCCGGGTCCGCGTGGTGCGCAGCCCCGGCTCCTCGGCCCCGTGGCGCAGCTGGAGCAGCTGGACCGTCCACTCGACGTCGGACAGCCCGCCCCGCCCCAGCTTGGCGTGGAGCGTCGGGTCGGCGCCGCGCGGCAGCCGCTCGGACTCCATCCGCGCCTTCAGCCGCCGGATGTCCCGTACGGCGTCGTCCCCGAGCCCGCGCCGCGGATAGCGCAGCGGATCGACCAGCTCGGCGAACCGCCGCCCCAGGTCCTCGTCGCCCGCGACGAACTCGGCCCGCAGCAGCGCCTGCGACTCCCACACCAGCGACCAGCGCCGGTAGTAGGCCTCGTACGACTTCAGGGTCCGTACCAGCGGCCCGGACTTGCCCTCGGGCCGCAGGTCCGCGTCGATCAGCAGCGGCGGGTCGGTGCTCGGGATCTGGAGCAGCCGCCGCATCTCCGCGACGACCGTGTTCGCGGCCCGCGCGGCCTCCTGCTCGTCGGCGCCCTCCCACGGCTCGTGCACGAACAGCACATCGGCGTCGGAGCCGTAGCCCAGCTCGTGCCCGCCGAACCGTCCCATGCCGATCACGGCGAAGCGGGTGGGCAGCGTGTCCCCGTAGTGCTCCCGCACCACGGCCCGCAGCGTCCCGGCGAGCGTCGCCGCCGTCAGGTCCGACACCGCGTCGCCGACCATGTCCACCAGCCGGCCGTGGTCGACGTCGCCCGGCGACCCGTCGGTGCCGTACGAGCCCACGATGTCCGCGGCGGCCGTACGGAACAGCTCGCGCCGCCGCACCCCGCGCGCGGCCGTGACCGCCTGCCGGGCCCCGTCGGCGCGCCCGACCGCGGCGAGTATCTCCTGCTCGAGCTGCGCACGCCCACGCGGCTCGAGGTGGCCGCGGCCACCGTCCCCGTCGCCCAGCAGCGCGACGGCCTCGGGAGCCCGCATCAGCAGGTCGGGGGCCAGTCGGCCGGCGGACAGCACGCGCGCGAGGTTCTCGGCGGCGGCCCCCTCGTCCCGGAGCAGCCGCAGGTACCAGGGTGTCCTGCCCAGGGCGTCGGACACCTTCCGGAAGTTCAGCAGCCCCGCGTCCGGGTCCGCCGAGTCGGCGAACCACCCCAGCATCACCGGCAGCAGCGTCCGCTGGATCGCCGCCTTGCGCGACACGCCCGACGCCAGCGCCTCCAGGTGCCGCAGGGCCGCCGCCGGGTCCGCGTACCCGAGGGCGACGAGCCGCTCCCGGGCGGCACCGGCGCTCAGCCGGGCCTCGCCGGGCGCGAGCTGGGCGACGGCGTCGAGCAACGGCCGGTAGAACAGCTTCTCGTGCAGCCGCCGCACGGCGGCCGCGTGCCGCTTCCACTCACGCAGCAGCCCGTCGACGGGTTCCGTGCGCAGCCCCAGCGACCGCCCGAGACGCCGCAGATCGGCCTCGTTGTCGGGCATGAGGTGGGTACGCCGCAGCCGGTGCAGCTGGATCCGGTGCTCCATGGTCCTGAGGAACCGGTACGCCTGGTCGAGCTGCTCGGCGTCGGCCCGCCCCACGTACCCGCCGTCGGCGAGCGCCCGCAGCGCGTCGAGGGTGGTGCCGCTGCGCAGGGAGGTGTCGGCCCGCCCGTGCACGAGCTGAAGCAGCTGCACGGCGAACTCGACATCGCGCAGGCCCCCGGGCCCGAGCTTCAGCTCCCGCTCGACCTCACCGGCGGGGATGTTCTCGACGACCCTGCGCCGCATCTTCTGCACGTCGGCGACGAAGTTCTCGCGCTCGGCGGCCTGCCACACCAGAGGGGCGAGGGTCTCGACGTACTCCGCGCCGAGCTGCGCGTCCCCGGCGACGGGCCGGGCCTTGAGCAGCGCCTGGAACTCCCAGGTCTTGGCCCACCGCTGGTAGTAGGCGAGGTGGGAGGCGAGCGTCCGCACGAGCGGCCCGTTGCGCCCCTCGGGCCGCAGGTTCGCATCGACGGGCCAGATGCTGCCCTCGACGGTCGACTGTGAGCAGATCCGCATCATGTGGGAGGCGAGCCGGGTGGCGGCCTTGATGGCTTTCTGCTCATCAGCACCCTCCGCGGGCTCACCCACGAAGATCACATCGACATCGGACACGTAGTTGAGCTCGTGTCCCCCGCACTTGCCCATCGCGATGACGGCGAGCCGGCACACCGCGGCGTCGTCCGGCGCGGCGCTCCGGGCGATGGCAAGCGCGGCGCGCAGGGTGGCGGTGGCGAGGTCGGCGAGCTCGGCGGCGGTCTGCGCGACGTCTATGGTCCCGCACACGTCCCGCGCGGCGATGGACAGCAGACACCGCCGATAGGCGACCCGCAGGGACACCGGATCCCCGGCCTCGGCGAGCCCCCGCTCGAACTCCTCCACCCCCGGGTGCAGATCCCGCGGCTCGTACGTGACGAGCGCCTGCCAGTCGTGCGGATGCCGGGCGAGATGGTCCCCAAGCGCCTCGGACGCGCCGAGCACCCCGAGCAGTCGGTCCCGCAGCGGCTTGGCCGCGATCAGCGTGTCCAGCAGCTGCCGCCGCGCCGTGGGCTCGGGCTGCGCCTCCAGCAGCCGTACGAGGCCGAGCAGCGCGAGATCGGGATCGGCGGTGGCACCGAGCGCCTCGAGCAGCACGGGATCGTTCCGTATACCGGCCAGCTCCGTGCTCTCCAGCAGCCGCTCGGCGGCCGACGGATCGGTGAAGCCGTGCCGCAGCAGCCGAGTGAAGGTACTGCTCCTGCGCCCCGGCGCCGTCATGGTCGGCCTCCTTGTCGGATCCGATCCGTGCGGTTCGTCGCTCCGTCGCTCCACACGTCCGGCTCACTGTCGGATCATGGTCGTACGGGCACGAGCCTAACTCCGGAGCCCGGAAGGAGCGGCGGGCATACCGGTGTCGCCGGCACGCTCGCCGACACGACCGGTCCGTCTGCCCCCGCTGTGCTGTTCGGCGCCACCCTGCCGGGGGAGGCTCAGCGGCTGCTCCGGCCGGTCCGCCTGCGCTCCCAGGCCTCCTGGACGAAGGAGACGATCATGCCGGACACCAGCCACACGGCGCCCACCAGCACCGACTCTCCCCAGGTCAGGGGCGCCAGGAAGTGCACGGCCACGACGATCGCCCCGGCGAGGACCAGGTCCCTGCCGATCGCCGCCGCACGCGGCAGCCAACGCCGCCGCGCCTGCTTCCCGGATCTGCCGCTCGTGCCCTGCTGCTCCGTCATGGCGCCTCAAGCTCCCCCGTGAGGTACGTCCCCCGTCGGCCACCGCCCCGAGCCGGGACCGTGGCCCACGCCGGATGAAGCGTACGCGCCCGTCCCGGGCATCGTCAGTGCTTCAGACGGGGGGAACCGAGGACCTACGCGGCGGCGAATCGCGGAGCACAGTCGCGACAGTGACCCGGCTCCGTCGAGCGGAAGGCACGCTCGCGGCCGTCGCAGGTCTGGAAGGGCGCCGGACGCGACGGTCGCGGCAGGTCGGGCAGATTAGGCAGATTAGGCAGATCACTCGACCGAGGCGCGGCGGCCGGGAGCGGCGGTGGGAGCAGCGCGGTGAGGCGGTGGGCCAGGAACGCGGTCGGGTGGCGCAGGGGCTCCACGGGCAGCGATGCGCTCAGGGTGCGCCGTACGTCGGCGGAGTCGACTCCTCGTTCCAGCCAGGCGTTCACGGCGGGCGCGAGGCGGTGGATGTCGCGCTCAGACAGGAGCAGCCGGGGGTCGTCCAGGCGGAGCCGTGCCAGCAGGGCGATGGCGGCGGAATGGTGGAAGGAGTCAGCGGCGGGGGCCGGGAGGAGGGGGAGGTGTCCGGTGGGGGTCGTACGTTCGGTGCGATCCGGTGCCGACGGCGTCGGTGTCTCTGCGGTGGGTGTTGCCGTGGGTGTTGTCGCCGTGGGAGTGACCGAGTGCGTGGGAGCCGCTGGTTCGGGCTCCTCGGGCTCAGGCGCCGTTTCGGAACGCGGGGCGGCCGGAACCGGCGTACCGGTGAAGGCAGGGTTGAGCCGGGGCTGGTTGTAGGAGATCGTCCGGGTCACGATCTGGCCGGACGGCATGCGCTCCCTGGTCCGGGCCAGATAGCCGTACGTCTCCAGCTCGCGCAGGGCGGCGGCGATCCTGGTCTCGCCCTCGGGAAACTTCGCGGCGAGCGCCTTGATGCCGACCGGGGTGCCCTCGGGCAGCGACTGGATGTGGGTGGCGAGACCGATCGCCGTCAGGGACATCTCGGGGTGCTGGGCGAGGTGGTTGCCCACCACGGTGAACTGCTCGGGATGACGTGCGGCCACGAGGCCAACTCCGTTCTTGGAACGGTGACGGTGGGAACGACCGGACCGGGCGCGCGGGGGCGCGCTAAGGTGCTGTTCAGCCATCGGGAAGGTCCTGCTTCCTCGGTGGTCAGGCCCTCGCTCCGGGATTGCCGTCCCGGCGGGGGCCGTCGCATGTGCGGTTGTCGGTGTCGGTGTCACCTCGCGAGGTGAAAGTCGTATCGCAAGGCGAATCTGGCCCGACCTTGCCCCACCAACTTCCTTGATCGCCAGCCCAGTCGGCGTGGCTCACCCGTTCGAGTGAGGGGGTCGGGTGGGGTGGGGTTTGGTTGGTTCTTTCCCCGGTTCTTACTTCTTTTAGCAGCGGGCACGACCGGGTCATCGACCTGCACGACCCGGCCGAACGCGACCTCACGAGATGCACACCGGATACACGCCTTCGAGGTCGACGACGGCACGCTCGCAGCACTCAGATCCACTATCGGAGAGCCCCGTGCCGCCTTCCGCTTCCTGACGGCTCGATCCCGCTGCGTACGCCAGCGGAGATGCGATCGCTTGTGTATCCGCTCCTTCGCCGACCCACAGCGCGATGACCAGCGCGGCGGTCGCTTCCAGGAGCTCCGCACCTTCGAAACCGCCGCCGACCAGGAGCTCACAGCCACGTGACGCGACGCGGCAAGGGCGTCGTTGACGACAGCCGACTGTGGCCGCTGCCGTTCGCGCTCGTTGATGTCACCTATGGATGTCAGTGGCCGCTGTCAGGAACATCCATCTGCTGCCTGAATTTTGGCAAGCCACTGACTACGCGTCCGCCTCGCACTGGAACCCAGTCAGTCGTCGTACGAGGTGTCCACTTCAAGCAGACGCTCGGCGATGTCGTCCGCCCACGCCTGGGCCCACCGGCGCAGCTCGGTGATCGCCTGTCCATCGAGGCCGTAGGCGCCGAACTCGCTGTCGTCGATCCAGTCCGCCCCGGCGAGGCGCGCTTGGAGGTCCGTGAGCTCGAAGCCGTCGCGGGCATGGCGACGGCCGAGCTCTTCGAGTTCGGGGTGGCTCCAGCGGTCGAAGGCTGCGTGAACGTCGATGAGGTCACGAGCGAGGCCACGGTCGGCCAGGGCTCGAACCTTGGTTCCGACGACGTCTTCGAGGGAGAGAACCAAACCGTATTCCGTCTCCACTGGTGGGCGCCAGAGGGCTTCCTTGAGCACATCGACCTCGCACTCCGCGCCGCTGGCCGGGTCGGTCACGACCAGCCGTGCGGACAGAGGATCCGTCTCCAGTGCGTGTACCTTCCAGCCTCGCTTCTCCAGTCCCGCGCGCACGGCGGCGGCGATCTTCTCCATACCTTCCGGGCTCTCGGTGGCGACGTCGAGATCCTGGCTGAGGCGATCGACGAGGCCGTGCGCCTGGACGGCATAGCGTCCGGTGAGCGCGAGGGGGTAGGGGTGCCTACGGCGAGGACGTCGGCAAGCAAGCGGCGATGCAGGTCGGTGAGGTTCACGCGACGGCCTGAGCGTGCGGATCCAGTTCGGCGAAGGCGGCTTCCCAGACGGCGCGGAGGTCCCGCCTGATCAGTGTGCGCAGGGTGGGCCACATGCTGATGAGCAGGTCCCGGTTGAGGTACTGGACCAGGTCGTCGTGGAGGCCCTCGGCAAGGACGATGCGGTAGCAGCTCATGCGCAGCCGCGGCTGGTCCAGGTCGAATTCGGTCAGTCCGGACCAGGCCAGGTGCAGCGGCAGTTTCACCACCCCATGAACAGGGCCGGCAAGCTCCGCCAGCTCACCGGGCAACCGCCGGGCGAACTTGGCTCTACGAAGCTCTGGGACGGAGAGTGGTGCGGCCATGCCCCGATTATCGCCCGAGGGCTGCGTGCACGGGTGACAACATCGAGTTTCCACGCCATGTCCTAGGTCATGGACTGAGGACACCCTGAAGAGCGGCCTCTCTGAGATCAATCCGAGAGGCCCTCCAGTGCTCTGCACCTGGTCACACGCAGTGCCCCGGCAGGATTCGAGCCAGTGACACCCGCTTTAAGAGTTCGATCTTCCATCGGCCCGGTCGGGGCTCGCCTCGTGAACCGGTGCCATACAGGGCTGCTGTGTGCTGCCGCCGTCCGGGGTCGTTGATGTCAGTGTTGGATGTCAGCGGAACAGCTCGGGCATCGGGCAAGCCTCCAGCGGCTCCTCCGGCCGGTCGGCCCAGCGCCACCAGGCATGCTGACCAGTGCACCTCAACAGTGTCCGGCAGATCCGCTGGCCATCGTCCTCCCGCTTGACGAGGACGAAGCCGCCGGACTTCAGGGACTGGCTGCACTCGGGACAGGCCGGTGCGTTGTCGGTCATGCGGCGCACCATAACGGAGCGACCGCTTAAATGCTCAGGTGGCGAACTGGACGCAGATGCACGACTGTCGCGGGGATGTCGATCGCGTCCCCGCGCTTCTGGAACGGGTGGAGCTCGGGGACAACGCCGATGCATGGGAGGAACTGGGATACCGGCTGGCCCTCGAACACGACCTCGTCTTCCCCGCCGGCTTTGCCGCCCTGCCGCGCCTGGTGCGTCTTGCGTCGAGGAGCGCACGGGCGCGTGGACTGGCTGGGACGATCCTGCGACGCGCGGCAGGACACCACGGCTGCGACGATCTGCTAGCGGACTGCGCCGACGCGATCGCGGAGTTTCGCGAGCTGCTCGACCGGCACCTGCAATCGCGGCCGGCCGACTACCTCGCGACCTTCCTCGATCTGCTCGCGGCCAAGGAGGAGTATCACTGGAGTGCCGTCCTGGGGGACTTCACGGATGACTTCTACCACCTGGCCTGCCCGCACTGCGCCGTGGAAGTGACGATCGCCATCGGGAACCACGGGCGCTATTCAGCGGTCCGCGACTGGCACCTGGGTGACGTGGACCGTCGCGGCCTGCTGCCGGCGTCCTCCGAGAAACTCTCCAGCATTGGCCGGTGGATGCACGAGACTGCCGTCCGCGATGGGCACGAGGCACTCGCCGACGGAGTCGCTCACCTCTTCGGCAGGGCCGAATGCCCACAGTGTGCCAGCGTGTTCAACATCGCGGACGAGTACACATCCGCCAACCGCCCCGTCCTGCTGTAGGCCACGGTGTACGGAAGTAAGCGGAAGGGGCTTGCGAGCGGAGCCACAGCCGGACTGCGGTGACGGTGTTAGTGGGTGCTGTGGAGCCACCGCAGAAGTCGGCACTCTGGTGGTCAGCACTGACGTAAGGCGAGTAAGCGAGCACTCACCGCTTTAGGAGAGAGGCTGGGTGATCTGGCGGTTGAGCAGCGGCTTCGTCGGCCGAGGGAGCGGGCGGGTACTCGACTGCGGGGCACCGGCGTTGACCGTGACTGACTCCTGCATCTGGCACGATTGTGGCACGAACCGCAGCCGACGACAGTCAGCCACGAGGATGGGTGCGCCGACCGATCAGGCGCGCGTGTGCCTCGCTGTGCCCCCACCGGCCTCAGCCACGCTGCCGATGGCGTCGACCGAGCAAGCCCCGACGGCCGACACGTGATTACAGTGCCAGTGCCTCAGCTTGGGAAACTAGGGTGATCTAGGACTTACCGCGGGGCTGACCTGCCGCAAACGGGTGTCGGCGCGTCGTAGCGACCCTGTTCCACGGTGATCTCGTGAATTCCGCCCTACCCGGCACGCGTCGTACGACATCGTTCCGAACTATCGACTGGAAGGTCACTGCGTCCCGGGACGGGGTGTGAGGTCGGGGATCTCCAGGAGCTGCTGCCGGTCGGCTGCGGTTGCGCTACTTAGCTGCCGTACGGCAATCACCGGGCGGACGTCAGGCGAGGCGTCGGCGCTCTCGAAGATACCGCTCTAGGAGTTCGGCCCGGGGGTGATCCACAGGCCATATACGGCAGACGGGTACCGCAGTGCGCTGGGGCCGTTGTTATCCGTGGTGGTGATGATGCCCTCCATCAACGTCAAATGCAGCGAGGTAGATCGCTCCTGGGCGCCTACCTGGGACATGAGTCGAGAGTTCATTCCGGGGTTGCGGCCGAGGCTGCTTAGAGAGAGCATGGAGGAAGCGGGCGATAATTCTAGGGGGATAACGTGGGGTCGGTCAAGCCGAAAGCTCATGGCGAACCTTTGCAGGGGTTGCAAGTCTTCATAAGTTATGCGCATGTAGATCGGGACGCCGTGCTTCGCATGGCAGGTTTTCTTAATCGGCTCGGCTTGGAGACCTGGCTGGACAGCAAGGATATCGCTGCTGGCGATTATATTGTAGAAGAAGTTGCTAGAGGGATTGAACAGGTTGATCTCTATGTAGTGTTTCTTTCTCGTGCCTCGCTGGCTTCGTCGTGGGTTCGGCATGAACTGAATACAGCGTTGACGCTCGAACTGCGGGGCAAAAAGCCTAAGGTTATCCCGGTCCTTCTGGAGAAGGTGGATCTGCCAGGGTCTCTGGTCAGCCGACTGTACGTTGATGCATCTAGGTCCCTGGAGGATGGCTTCGAGTCTTTGCGCCGTCTCGTTGTGGGACATGGAGAGGAACCTTCCCCTGGACCTGCTGCCGAGCGGCAGATGTGGATATCTAGCGCCCGCTTCTCACTCTATGCGGATACCGTAAAGACTTACGGCGGACTTTCCGCGGATCACACGCAAGACGAAGTCCGTGAAGAGGCTGTGCGACTTCTGACTGAACTTCGCAAGAAAGCCAATGGGATTCTCTTGAACTTCATCCCCGTTTCCGCGATTGATTTCTCTAATCCCGCATTCTCGTTCCCAAATGGCGAAATAACAGAGCGAATAGACGATTTGGGGGGTGAGCTTGTTGGGACGATCGGGAATCGCGCAGTTCTGGATGTCGACATAGTGAATCCGGATCCGAGTCTTTTGACTAAACTCGCCTCCGCAGCCCTGAAAGATTTGGGCGTTCTAAGTGTTGGGTATCAATTCTCCATAACGCCACCCGTGAACGAGTTGCCGCGGATGGTCTTGGAGAAGTTGCGCGATGATTATTCTATCCTCTCATGGGATCCGGATTCTGGGGCGGAAGTTGCACTTCCGGATGACATGAGGATAATTGTTAGTGCGTCACCCGGAAGTATCGGTATTCGGCTGGAGACTAAGTATCCATTCCAGCTTGAGCAAAGGGCGAATAGATTTTCCATCAATCAGTTCATGGAGTGGCTGCTCCCGTAGATTACGAGGCGTAATGGTCGGCGGAGCGGATAAGGTGGAGCTGCTTGGTTCGAGTGATCATGGTCCGGTAGGCTGGCAGCGCGTCGGGCGGTCTGTCCATGTGCCCGATAAGCGCGACGTTGGTGCCAAGATCTTCAAGGTTTGCGTCAAAGTGGCTGCCTATGGCCGTGGAGCTGACCGCCCCAGCCACGACGTGCCCTTCTCTGACGCTAGGCGGCTGCTTGCTGTGTACGCGGCTCGGGCCCCGGCCGGGCTGGAGCGGGGCGGAGACTGGAGCGCAGGCCCGGCCGGGGGCCGGGCCGCGCGTGGCGAGCGTCAGCGAGCCGCCTTGAACCAGTAGAAAAGCTTGTAACTCAATGCCTGTCTGAGTGGTGTGTCTTGTCTCGGTTGTTGCTTGACGCTGTGGCCTCACTTGATGCTTGACACCGCTGGCCTCGGCCTGGCTGTGCGGGTCGTGAATGACGCATCCCCGGTCACACGCCCCTTGCGGTGCCAGCGCAGTGGGGTAATTCAGGGACCTACTGTGCTGTCCGTCGTCGTCCGACGGTGCCGGGCTTCGGTGACCAGTTGCATGACGGCGTCCGGGCTGCCCAGCGCGCCGGGGCCGTTCATCGGGACGGGCCAGTACGAGCGCCGTTCATATGGCGCTGTGTACTGGGGATGCGGCACGCCGAGGTAGCAGCGCGGACCGAGAATCCTCACGTCCGGCAGGGCTCGAGCTGCCAGTGGCGATCGACTTGCGGCACTCGCCGGAACGAGGGCGTAGTAGAGCTGGGAGGTGGTGTCGGCGATGACCGGGCCGCCCCGCAGGAAGTCCGTGAGGTATGCGTCGATCGCGTCCGGGTCCGTGGTACCGACGGCAGCCTGCACCAATCGGGCCGAGAGGCGAATCGTGGTGAAGACACCACCGCATCGCAAGAGCGTGATGCCGCTGTTCGCCCATTCGTTTCGTGCCAGGGCGATGTCATCGGCTGCTGAGAGGAGCCAGTGGCTGACCGCCAGTTCTCGTTCGGCTCGGGTGTGCACCAGCACGCGGAGTGTCGGAATGGACCGCATCAGTGACGGCCTCCCTACTAGGCTCGGCCAGGGTGCATACGACGGTAGGGATCCGTGATCCAGCCTTGAAGTGACCGCGAGTACAGGTGGTTTGCTGCCAACCCCTGGGAACGGAGTTCCAGTGCGGCCGAGCTCTCGACAAACCCTGACCGGTGGTCGGGGAACGCAATCTCGCCCCCGCGCGGGTCTGATCTCGGGGTACGTTTTCAGGGTCATACGGGAACAGCAGGGCCTCACCCAGGAGGATGTGGCCGAGCGGCTGCAGGTGTCACCGGACACGATCGCGGGTTGGGAGAGCGGTCGACGGCCGCTCACCGCGGTACCCGTCGGGCAGATGCTCGTGCACCGTCACCGGCTGATGCGGCTGGGTATTCCACCGGCTCTGCTCAAGGCTCTGGAACGGGCCCTGGAAGCGGATGTCCTCCTTGCGAGCGCGCTCGATGAGCACGTACCCGTCGACGAGAGCCCGCTCGGCACCATGGTGATGCAGCGAGACCTCGTCGAGCTCCTCGCCTGGCCGCTCAACGGCGTACCGCCGCAGCCCGTCCGCGACCTCCCCGCGCCCCCGCGCTCGCGCCGGGGTCCCGCGCCCGCCGGACCCGAGCTGACCGCTGCCGACCGCGTCCGGTTCTTCGGCCGGCTGCGGCGGATCGCCGATGAGTCCCGCGGGGACGGGCGCTTCCTGCTCCGCCGCCAGGCCCTCTACCTCTCCGGATACGACAACGCGGCCGACACCGCCCAATGGCTGGCACAACAGCAGAGCACTGAGCGGTCGGGGGACTGGCTCACCCACTGGCTCAACTCACGCTCCGTGGCGGCCGTCGCCGCTCGCCGGGGCGACCGCGACCGCATGGGCCACTTCATCGACAGGGCCCTCACCGACGACGACGCAGGGGAGGCCGCGAACCTCAACTACTGGGCCTACTGGGTCGGCGAGACACCGCACCTCGAACTCTCCGACGACTTCATCGCCGCACCCACGCCCGGCCCTTGGCCCGGACACAAACTGCTCGCCCATCTCGCCCAGGGCCTCACGCCGCATCACGGGTATGCCGATCTCAACATCCACACCGTGTGGGCTCTCCTCCAAATCCGCTCCCACCTGCTGCGTTCCGGAGCCGCTGGCCGGGTCCTGCGCGATCGGATTCCGGTGATGTTGGATAGCCAGGAGGTCTCCCCGCGCGGGCGGCGGGAGCTCGACAGCATCCGATACGCGATCCGCCTCACCGAGGCGTGAGAGGAGTCCGACGGTGGCAGAAGATCTGGACGCAGTGGCGAGGTTTTTGTACGAGGCGGGCACGCTGAAGCACACCAGCCGCAGCGGTTGGTGGATGGCCGGCGTAAGGGACCCCGAGTCGGTCGCCGAACACTCCTGGCGCACCGCCCTGATCGCGACGATCATCGCGAAGCTGGAGGGCGCCGACCCGTCCCGCGCCGCGTTCCTCGCCGTGTGGCACGACTCCCAGGAGACCCGCACCGGCGACGTGAACTACCTCGGCAAGAAGTACTCCACCGAGGCCGACCCGCAGGCGGTCACCGCCGACCAGGTTGCGGGTATGCCGGAGGTTCTGGCCTCGGCGGTGCGTGATCTCGTCGCGGAGTACGAGGCGAAGGAATCCGCCGAGGCGATCTGTGCCCGGGACGCCGACAAACTGGAGTGCCTTATCCAGGGCGTCGAGTACAAGGCCCAGGGCTACGAGAACGCCCAGCGGTGGATCGACAACAGCCGCGGCCGGCTCGTCACCAAGACCGCAAACGAACTCGCCGACGCGGTCCTGGAGACCGGATCCCTCGACTGGCTGCGCATGGCCCTCGGCGAGAAGCAGAACTGATGTCAGCCGACGGCTGTCCACCACAGACCGACTCGGCGTATCACAGGGATTGTTGTGTCATTTTGACGAGAAGTCGAGTGAAGGTACTACTCCGGCGCCGCGGAGGCGCCCGGCACACCGTCGTCCACCGGCACTCAGGGCGTCCACCGGCTTCGGCGGGCGAAAAGCCCGTGCGCCGACGCGCCTCGGGCCCACCAAGGCGCATACCCCAGTATGCTCGCCACATGTCCGCTACGACCCGCATCACTGTCACGCTGCCCACCGAGCAGGTGGCCGAGCTCAGGAAGCTGACGGACAACGTCTCCGGCTACGTGGCCGAGGCCGTGGCCCGCCAGATCAGGCACCAGTTGCTCAGCGACGACCTGCGGCGCCACCAGGAGGAGCACGGCGCCTTCACGGACGAGGAGCTGGCGGAAGCCCGCGCCAGGATTCTCGACCCCGCCGGCCCCGGCCTCTCCGGTCGCCCGGACGTTGTGTGAGCACGCACTTCGAGACAGTCGTCCTGGACTCACAGGGACTGTCGGCCTGGGTCGCCCAGGACCGCAAGCTCCTGGCGATGCTCCAGGTCTTCCACGACATGGGAGCCGACTTCGTCATCGGCGCCAACACCATCGTGGAAGTCAGCCATGCGCGGGTGAATCTGCCGCGTCTCAACTGGACGCTCTCACGGGTCAAGGTCGAACCGGTCACCCAGCAGACGGCCAAGGCGGCGGCCGAGTTGCTCAAGACGGCGGGACTGCACGGCCACAAGTACGCCATCGACGCCACCGTGGCGGAAATGGCCATGCGCCAGCCGGGCCCGGTGGCCCTGCTGACGTCCGACATCGATGACATGAGCAGGTTGTGCGGGGATCACGTACGGCTCATCGGCCTGTAGTGACCCTCGGCATGAGGGCCGACGGTCATCAACCGTCGGCCCCGTCGCCGATCATGGGGTAACCCACCCCTACAGCACCGGCAGGTTCTTCCGCAGCTCGAACGCGGACATTTCGGATCGGTACTCCTCCCCCTCCCGCCGCTTGTTGCGCAGGAAGTGTTGTGGGCCCGAGAACACCGCATCCCATCGGCGTCTCTGCAGCACTGACAGCCATCCAGGCAGTTGTAACCGGATCCGCCGGACCCGTCGGATCAAGACCGTACGGCCCGAACCCAACCGCAGAGTCGGGAGGAGAAGCCGGCGGCACCGGACAGACCGTCGTCCTGGTGGTGGCGCTCCGGGGGCTTCATCGGCTTGGGTGGGCGGGACCGGCTCGCCTGATGCGGAGGAGCAGACATGCAGTACACACTCGAAGTGATCCCGTTGCCCGTCAGCGACATCGACCGGTCCCGCGACTTCTACCGGGACAAGGTCGGCTTCCACGTCGACATCGACCAGGAGGTCCTCTCGGGCATGCGCCTCGTCCAGCTGACGCCCCCGGGCTCCGGCTGCTCGGTCCTCCTAGCCCAGGACGCCTTCTGGGACGCGGCGCTGCAGGGCCCGAAGCCGCAGCCCGGCTCCTACCGGGGCCTCCAGCTGTGCGTGTCCGACATCAAGGCGGCGCGTGCCGAACTGCTCGACCGGGGTCTGGAGGTGTCGGAGCCGGTGGAGTACGCACCCACCGACGGCGCCACGTTCATGTACTTCACGGACCCGGACGGCAACGGGTGGGCGATCCAGGAGTACCGGCAGCGTGCGGAGAAGCCGCTGCACAAGCTGCTGACCGAGCTCGCGGAGCGCTAGCGGCGGGCCTCCGGCAGGAACACTGGCCCCCCCGGGAGACCCCGGCGGGGCCGGACGCCTGCGGGCGCGCCCGCGGGAGTGGCCCCGCGGGCGGCGTACGCCTACAGCACCGGCAGATTCTTCCGCAGCTCGAACGCCGTCACCTCGGACCGGTACTCCTCCCACTCCTGCCGCTTGTTCCGCAGGAAGAAGTCGAAGACGTGCTCGCCGAGGGTCTCGGCCACCAGGTCGCTGCGCTCCATCAGCGTCAGGGACTCGCCCAGGTTCTGCGGGAGCGGTTCGATGCCCATCGCGCGGCGTTCGGCGTCCGAGAGGGCCCAGACGTCGTCCTCGGCGCCCGGCGGGAGCTCGTACCCTTCCTCGATGCCCTTCAGGCCTGCGGCGAGGAGCACCGCGTAGGCCAGATACGGGTTCGCGCCGGAATCGAGCGAGCGGACCTCCACCCTCGCCGAGCCCGTCTTGCCCGGCTTGTACATCGGCACGCGGACCAGGGCGGAGCGGTTGTTGTGGCCCCAGCAGATGTACGAGGGGGCCTCGCCGCCGGCGCCCGCGGTGCGCTCGGAGCCGCCCCAGATGCGCTTGTAGGAGTTGACCCACTGGTTCGTCACCGCGGAGATCTCCGCCGCGTGCTTCAGCAGGCCCGCGATGAAGGAGCGGCCGACCTTGGAGAGCTGGTACTCGGCGCCCGACTCGTAGAACGCGTTTCGGTCACCTTCGAAGAGCGAGAGGTGGGTGTGCATGCCGCTGCCCGGGTACTCCGAGAACGGCTTCGGCATGAAGGTCGCCTGGACGCCCTGCTCCAGCGCCACCTGCTTCATGATCAGGCGGAACGTCATGACGTTGTCGGCGGTGGACAGCGCGTCGGCGTAGCGCAGGTCGATCTCCTGCTGGCCGGGGGCGCCCTCGTGGTGGGAGAACTCCACCGAGATGCCCATCGACTCCAGCATGGTGATCGCCGTGCGACGGAAGTCCATGCCGATGTTCTGCGGGGTGTGATCGAAGTAGCCGGAGTTGTCGGCGGGGGTGGGCACCGAGCCGTCCACCGGCTTGTCCTTGAGGAGGAAGAACTCGATCTCCGGGTGGGTGTAGAAGGTGAAGCCCAGGTCCGACGCCTTGGCGAGCGCTCGCTTCAGGACATAGCGCGGGTCCGCGAAGGACGGGGAGCCGTCGGGCATCAGGATGTCGCAGAACATACGGGCGGTACCCGGGGCCTCCGCGCGCCACGGCAGGACCTGGAACGTCGACGGGTCCGGCTTGGCGATCATGTCGGACTCGTAGACGCGGGCGAAACCCTCGATCGCGGAGCCGTCGAAGCCGATACCCTCATCGAAAGCCTGTTCAAGCTCGGCCGGTGCCACGGCCACCGACTTGAGGAAGCCCAGCACGTCCGTGAACCACAGGCGTACGAACCGGATGTCGCGCTCCTCGAGCGTGCGGAGCACGAACTCCTGCTGCTTGTCCATCTCTAGCTTCCACCCATCCTTGCTGGTCAGGCCCACTGCCCCGGATCACGGGAGAGGTCCGGCACCTGAGCATCCCACCACAACACCATTTCATGCGCGTTGCGCACCTTGATCGGCTGAGCGACCGCCGCTCGAACGCCCCGCGTACGACAGGTGTACGGCTCCGGTGTCCATCTTGCCCGCTCGCTCCCGGCTCTGTAATGGACGGTCCGCGGCGGCTCCCCTCACTTCCGATTTACGACGGTTTAATTTGCATCTGAGATGCAAGTTTCAATACCGTGTGAAGAAATCGCGGAGCAGTCGAGTCCGAGGAGTCCTCATGCTGTCCGAACAGTCCGCAGCCACTGTGCGCGCCACCCTTCCCGCCGTCGGGGGCGCCATCGGCGAGATCACCGAGCTCTTCTACAGCAGACTGTTCGACGCCCACCCGGACCTGCTGCGTGACCTGTTCAACCGAGGCAACCAGGCCGCCGGCACCCAGCGCCAGGCCCTCGCCGGCTCCATCGCCGCCTTCGCCACGTACCTCGTCGAGCACCCGGACGACCGGCCCGACGTGATGCTCGGCCGCATCGCCCACAAACACGCCTCCCTGGGTGTCGCCCCCGAGCAGTACGACGTGGTGTACGAGCACCTCTTCGCCGCCATCGCCGAGGTCCTCGGCGACGCCGTCACCCCGGAGGTCGCCGCCGCCTGGACGGACGTCTACTGGCTGATGGCGAACGCGCTGATCGCGATCGAGCGGCGGCTGTACGAGGAGAGCGGCAGCCAGGGCGTGGGCCGCGAGTGGGAGGTCGTCGGCCGCGTCGAGGACACGTCCGACGTGGTCGTCCTCGAACTCCGCCCGGCCGACGGCGAGCCCGCCCCCGCCCACCGCGCGGGACAGTACGTCTCCGTCCAGGTCACGCTCCCGGACGGGGCCCGGCAGATCCGCCAGTACAGCCTCGCCGGCGCGCCCGGCTCGGAGATCCGCCGGATCGCCGTGAAGCGGATCCACGGGGGCGACGGGCCTGACGGTGAGGTCTCGAACCACATCCACGCGCGCGTGCGGGTCGGCGACCGGCTGCACCTGTCCGCCCCGTACGGCGACCTCGTCCTGGACCAGGACGCCGGGGCGCCGCTGCTGCTCGCCTCCGCCGGTATCGGCATCACCCCGATGATCGCCATGCTGGAGCAGCTGGTGGCGAGCGGCCACGAGGCCCCGGTCACCGTCGTGCACGGCGACCGCTCCGCCGCCGAGCACGCCCTGCGCGCCGACCACGAGGCGTTCGCGGCCAAGCTCCCGGACGTCTCCGTGCACTTCTGGTACGAGCAGCCGGAAGCGGGCCACCCGGCCGACCGTACGGGTCTGGTCGACCTGTCCGGGCTGGACGTTCCCGCGGGCACGCGCGCGTACCTGTGCGGTCCGCTGCCCTTCATGCGCGCGGTGCGCTCCCAGCTGATCGACAAGGGTGTGGCACCGGCCGACATCCACTACGAGGTGTTCGGTCCGGACCTCTGGCTCGCCCAGGGCTGAACCGTCCGGACCATCCGGACCAAGCAGACCAACCGGACCGCCTAGACCGGCGGCGTCCGGGAGATGTCCAGCAGCAGCGAACCGGTCGGCCCGGCCACCATGTCCGCCACCGTCAACGGGTCCAGCGAGGCGAAGAACGCCTCCTGGGCCCGTCGCAGTGCGCCGCGCAGCCGGCACCCGGAGCTCAGCGGGCAGCCCGTCGGTCCCGTTCCCTCGCAGTCGACCACGTCACCCTCCCCCTCGAAGGCGCGCACGATCCGGCCGACCGACGCCGCACGGCCCTCCTCGGTGAGCGCGAGACCGCCGCCCCGGCCGCGCCGGGCGGCGACCAGGCCCATGTGCTGGAGTTCGGCCACGACCTTGGCGGTGTGCGTGTATGGGACGTGCATGTCCGCCGCGACCTCACGGGTCGTCGGGGTGGACCCGCCGTCCGCGACGGCGAGCCGCATCAGGACGCGCAGGGCGAGGTCGGTGGAGCGCAGCAGCCGCATGCTCCCTACCGTAGGTAATCCGCATCTGCGGTTCAAAATATCCGCGCGGCACTTGCCCGCCACCTGTCCGGTACTCGCCCGGAGTGTGTCCGGTACTCGCCCGGCGCCTGTCCGGCGCTCGTCCCCGCCGGGCCATTCCTGCGGCCACCCTGCAAATCAGGCCTCAGTTGACATTACGATCAGCTGACCCGACCGTCCCAGCCTCCCCGAAGGACTCAGCATGGGTTCCGCCAAGAAGAACTCCTCGACGCGCCAGGCGCGCATAGCGGAGATGCGCCGCGCCGAGCAGGCCCGTGAGCGCCGCAACCGCCTCCTCACGATCGGCACGAGCGTCGTCATAGTCGCCGGTCTCGTCGTCGGCGGGACCTTCCTGATCCGTTCCCAGTCGGACGACGGCGGCAAGGCGGACGCCTCCAAGGGCAAGTTCGTCACCGGCTCCGACGGCGTGAAGACGTGGGACGGCGAGCTGACCCAGAACCACGTCCAGAACACGGTGGACTACCTGATGAACCCCCCTGTCGGCGGCGACCACAATGCCGTCTGGCAGAACTGCAACGGCGACGTCTACACCGACGAGCTCAAGAACGAGCACGCCGTGCACTCCCTCGAGCACGGCTCGGTCTGGGTGACGTACAACGACAAGGCGCCCGAGGCCGACGTCAAGGCGCTCACCGAGCGGGTGAAGAAGACCCCGTACAGCCTGATGAGCCCGGTCGAGGACCAGAAGGACCCGATCATGCTGTCCGCGTGGGGCCACCAGCGCACGGTGAAGAGCGCGACCGACCCGGACGTCGACAAGTTCTTCGAGAAGTACCTCCAGGGCGAGCAGACCCCCGAGCCGGGCGCCCCCTGCACCGGCGGTGTCTCCAAGTGACCGCGGTCGGTGACGGCGGACCGGCACGGTGAACACGATGAAGCGGTGGGCATGATGAAGCGGTGGGCACGATGAAGCGGGGCGTCGGCTGGATCGCCGCCGGGGCCGCGGCGGTGCTCGTCGCGGCCGGTGCGGTCACATACGCGGTCGCCGCCGGCGACGATCCCTCCATCGAGGCACCTGCCAAGGACTCCGCGGACGCGGGCTTCGCCCGGGACATGTCGATCCACCACCAGCAGGCCGTCGAGATGTCGTACATCGTCCGCGACCGCACGGACGATGAGGATGTGCGGCGGCTCGCGTACGACATCGCGCAGACGCAGGCCAACCAGCGCGGCATGATGCTGGGCTGGCTCGACCTGTGGAGTCTGCCGAAGGCGTCGGCGGACCCGCCCATGACCTGGATGGGCATGGGCGACATGCCGGCGGGCGAGGACGGCGCCCTGATGCCCGGCATGGCGACCGACGCCGAGATGGAGAAGCTCGGCAGGCTGAACGGGAAGCAGGCGGAGATCTTCTACCTCCAGCTGATGACCGCCCACCACAAGGGCGGCATCCACATGGCCGAGGGCTGTGAGTCCAAGTGCACGGTCGGCGCGGCGAAGCGGCTCGCGGGGACCATGGTGCAGGGGCAGGAGTCGGAGATCCAGCTGATGGCGGACATGCTGGAGGAGCGGGGCGCGACGGCACGTCCGTAGGGGCGCCCGCACGCCACGCTTCCGAGCAGGGGGCGCCCGCGCGCTTCGAGCAGGGCGCCCGCACGCTTCGAGTGGAGCACCACAGCGCGAGGCGCACCGGGCGCGCCCGCCGTGGTGCGCCCCACGCCCCATTGCGTCGCTCTGACGATTAGACTGGGTGTGTGCCTCAACTACGCCTCGCCCTGAATCAGATCGACTCGACCGTCGGCGATCTCGCCGGGAACGGGGAGGCGATCGTCCGCTGGACCCGGCACTCCGCCGAGCAGGGAGCCCACCTGGTGGCGTTCCCGGAGATGGCGCTGACCGGGTATCCCGTCGAGGACCTGGCCCTGCGCTCGTCCTTCGTGGAGGCCTCCCGCGCGGCCCTGACGGCCCTGGCGGCGCGCCTCGCCGACGAGGGCTTCGGGGAGCTGCCGGTGATCGTCGGCTACCTCGACTGCTCCGAGACCGCCCAGCCCAAGTACGGGCAGCCCGCGGGCGCCCCGCAGAACGCCGCCGCGGTGCTGCACCGTGGCCGGGTGGCGCTGAAGTTCGCCAAGCATCACCTGCCGAACTACGGCGTGTTCGACGAGTTCCGTTACTTCGTCCCCGGCGACACCATGCCGGTGGTCCGCGTCCACGGCGTCGACGTCGCCCTCGCCATCTGCGAGGACCTCTGGCAGGACGGCGGCCGGGTGCCGGCCGCCCGCTCCGCCCGCGCCGGACTGCTGCTGTCCGTCAACGCCTCGCCGTACGAGCGCGACAAGGACGACACCCGCCTGGAGCTGGTCCGCAAGCGGGCCCAGGAGGCGGGCTGCACCACCGCCTACCTCGCCATGATCGGCGGGCAGGACGAGCTGGTCTTCGACGGGGACTCGATCGTCGTCGACAAGGACGGCGAAGTGGTGGCGCGGGCGCCGCAGTTCTCGGAGGGCTGCGTGGTCCTGGACCTGGACCTGCCCGCCGCCCTGGCCGACGCGCCCACCGGGACCGTCGACGACGGACTGCGCATCGACCGCCTGGTGATCTCCGAGGAGCCGCTGCCCGCGTACGAGCCGGAGCTGACCGGCGGGTACGCGGAGCGGCTCGACGACGACGAGGAGGTCTACTCGGCGCTGGTCGTGGGCCTGCGGGCGTACGCGGCGAAGAACGGCTTCAAGTCCGTCCTCGTCGGCCTGTCCGGCGGCATCGACTCGGCGCTGGTCGCGTCGATCGCCTGCGACGCGCTGGGCGCGCAGAACGTGTACGGCGTCTCGATGCCGTCGAAGTACTCCTCCGAGCACTCCAAGGACGACGCGGCGGAGCTGGCCCGGCGGACGGGGCTCAACTACCGCACCGTAGCGATCGAGCCGATGTTCGACGCGTACATGGGGTCGCTCGGCCTGACCGGTCTCGCCGAGGAGAACCTGCAGGCCCGGCTGCGCGGCACCCTGCTCATGGCGATCTCCAACCAGGAGGGGCACATCGTGCTCGCGCCGGGCAACAAGTCCGAGCTGGCGGTCGGGTACTCGACGCTGTACGGCGACGCGGTGGGCGCGTACGGGCCGATCAAGGACGTGTACAAGACGTCGGTCTTCCGGCTGGCGGAGTGGCGCAACCGGGCGGCCGCCGAGCGCGGCCAGACCCCGCCGATCCCCGAGAACTCCATCTCCAAGCCGCCGAGCGCCGAGCTGCGCCCGGGCCAGGTGGACACGGACTCGCTGCCGGACTACCCGGTCCTGGACGCGATCCTGGAGCTGTACGTGGACCGGGACAAGGGCGCCGACGAGATCGTCGCGGCCGGGTTCGACCGGGCGCTGGTCACGAAGACGCTGCAGATGGTGGACCGGGCCGAGTACAAGCGCCGGCAGTACCCGCCGGGCACCAAGATCTCGGTGAAGGGCTTCGGCAAGGACCGGCGCCTGCCGATCACCAACCGGTGGCGCGAACACGCGTGATCGCGCGGAGCCCGGTGCCCGCTCCCGGTCCCCCGGGCGCCTGCACCGGGCTTCGGCCGTGCCGTGCGGTTTGGCGGCGGCTTCGGCGGACATACGCATGGTTGGATGTGCCCTCCGGCAACGGCGGGCACCTGACCGCGGGATCGCTATGGCTGACGTGTCGTCCGCAGCGGAGACAGTGCTTCAGGCAGCCGCCGCCGTCGGTGGGGGTTCGGGGTTGCCCGAGCGGGTGGCGGAAGCACTGTGTGTGGGGCTGCCGGTGGACGCGGTGTCCATGTCGCTCCTGACGCATACGCCGGACAGGCAGTTGCTGCACGCGACCAACGCGGATGCCATGCGTCTGGAAGAGCTCCAGTTCGAACTGCAGGAAGGACCCTGCCTGACGGCCTCGGCGTCCGGCCGGCCGGTCGCCGTCGAGGATCTGCACGGGACCGTGACCCGATGGCCCCTGTTCGGAAGTGTGGCGCGAGAGCGGCTGCCGACGGTGGGATCGATCTACGCGTTCCCGTTGCTGGAGGGCGAGGTCTCCTTCGGATCGGCCAACCTGCTGCGGTACGCGGCGGGACCGCTGGGCAGGAGGACGGAGGCCGCCGCCCGGCTCGCGGTGCGCGCCGTGGCGCTGGTGCTGCTCACCGGGAGGCCCACCCCGGTGGGGCAGTCCGGCTCCCTGGCGGAGACCCACTGGCAGCGGACCCATCAGGCCGCGGGCGTCCTGGCCCAGCAGCTGGGCATCGGGGTGGACGAGGCGCTCGCACGGCTGCGCGCGGAGGCGTTCGGGGCCGGGCGGCCGCTGCCCGAGTTGGCGGAGGACATACTGACCCGTTATCTCCGCTGACGCGGTGCCGGCCGGCCGCGCCCGGTGCGTCCCCCGCTCCGTACCGCCCGTCCGACGCCGGTGACGCCGCCTTCCGGATCCGGCGGTACGGAGCGGGAGGCACCGTCAGCGTTTCCGTTGCGTGCGTGCGCGTATCTCTTCCGTGTCGATGTCGCCGTCGATGATCCGCCGGGACACCTCGTCGAGGCGGGCGTGTTGGTTGCGGGCGTAGGAGCGCATGAGCTGGAACGCCTCGTCCACCCGCAGCTGCCAGCGTTCGGCGAGGATGCCCTTGGCCTGCTCGATGATGATCCGGCTGGTCAGCGCGTTCTGCAGCTGAGCGCGCTCGACGTTGCGGTGCTCGATGGTGCGGTGCTGCAGGATGGCGATGGTGGCCACGTCCGCGAGGGTCTGGCCCAGCCTGGTGGCGCGCTCGCTCAGGTCCTGCGGGGCGGTGTCGAGCATGCACAGCGTGCCGATGGCCCGCCGGCGCAGCCGCAACGGCAGCACATGGGCCCGTACGAAGCCCATCTGCCGGGCCCGCGTGCCGAACGCCGTGACCTCACCGTCCTCCTCGCCGGAGACCAGCCGGACGTTCAGCAGCGGTTCCCCGGAACGGTAGCTGCTCGGGCCCGGGCCGTGCCTGGTCTGCGCGTCGAACAGAGCCAGCATCCGCTCGCCCTCGTCCGAGGCTGCCAGCAGGTGCAGGTCGTCGTGCGGATCCGCCAGCGAAATGCCGACCGCGGCCACGTCGAGGAACTCGACGCTGCGGACACACAGTCGGTGCAGGACGTCGATCAGGTCGAAGTCCTCGACGAGCGTGTCGACCGTGTCGAGGAAAGCGCGCAATGCTCCCTCCTGCTGCACCCCGGTCATGATGTTCCCTTCCCGCCAGACCGATCCGGCTTCCATCCGATGTCCCGAAAATGAATCCGCCTCGCGACCACGTCGCCCGCGACATCCAGTACCGGCTTGCCGTGCCGGTAGGCGTGGGCCCGCAGCAACAGCATGGCCTGCGGCAGGGAGACGCCCGCCTGCACGCTGATCATGCCCGTGGCCTGGTGCACCGACGCCCGGTAGAGCACGGAAGGGTCCTCCGACGTCGCCATGCCTTCCTGTCCGAGAGCGTTGTCCAGCACCATGGAGACCAACGCACCCGCGAGAATCAGTGCGTCGTCCATCGCCGTGTCGCTCAGCGGGCCCGGTGAGCGACGGTGCAGTGTCAGTACGCCCAGGCAGACCCCACCGACCAGGAGCGGGAAACAGAAGACCGCCCTGATCCGGAACCTGCGCAACTCCGGCAGCAGTTGCGGCCACCGGTCCGCGTCCACCCGGCCCACGTCCGGTTCCAGCACATGGCTGCCCGAGGCGAGCGTATCGAGGCTGGGTCCCTGGCCGAGGGTGAACTGGAGATCCTCCAGGCGCAGGCTCAGCCCCGGAGTCGCCCACACCGGCTCGCTGGGCTCGCCGTCCGGCAGCAGGGAGACGGCGACCCCGCCGACGCCCAGGACCTCGGCGCAGAACACCGGATCGCCGCCGATGAGAGCGGCGCCGCCACGGGGGCGCAGTCCGTCGAGCACCGCAGCCATCCCCGCGCTGGTGCTCACCGCACTCACCTGCTTCCACGCCCTGGCCTCGCCGTGGCCGCCCCGCCACGGAGGTTCCGTTCCGGCAGCCTATCCCGGTCCGGCGGCGGTCAAGCGGGCTGCGCGACGGGCGTTTTCAGGCATCTGTCCGGGTGCTGTACACCCGTCCACATGCCCGCGAAGGCGACCGGAACCCGTCCCTCAGCGCAGGCCCTTCTGAGCCGTCTCCTTCTCGGGCACGTGCGTGGCGATCAGACGGCCCCCGCCGGCCCGTACCGCCTCGCCCCGGCGTACGTCCACCGCGTACGCCGCCGCCGCGACGCCGAGACCCAGTACGGCGAGTGCCGCGCCGGCGACGGCCGGGGAGGTGACGCCGAAGCCGGCGGCGAGCACGAGGCCGCCGATCCAGGCGCCGCCCGCGTTGGCGAGGTTGAAGGCGGCCTGGTTGGCGGAGGAGGCCAGGGAGGGGGCGGCGGACGCCTTCTCCATGACCATCAGCTGGAGCGGGGAACCGGTGAGGAAGGCCGCCGCGCCGAGCAGGACCACCGCGAGCGCGGCCGTCACCCCGTTCCGCATCAGCAGCGGGAACAGCGCCAGCACCACCGCGAGGGAGACGAGCCCGCCGAACAGGGTGCCCCGCAGCGCGCGGTCCGCGAGCCGCCCGCCCAGCAGGTTGCCCGCGGTCGAGCCGACGCCGAACAGGGCCAGCAGCACCGTGACGCTCGTCTCCGCGAACCCGGCGGCGTCGGTCAGCATGGGCGTGATGTAGCTGTACGCGGCGAAGAGGGCGCCGAAGCCCGCGATGGTCGTGCCGAGGGCGAGCCAGACGGGCAGGGAGCGCAGGGCGGCCAGTTCGCCGCGGAGGCCGCCCGAGGGCGCGTGGGCGTGGTCGCGCGGGATCAGCAGGGCGAGGGAGGCGATGGCGGCCAGCCCGATGGCGCTCACCCCGAGGAACGTGGCGCGCCAGCCGAGGTGCTGGCCCATCAGCGTGGCCGCGGGCACGCCCACGATGTTGGCGACCGTCAGGCCGAGGAACATCAGCGAGACGGAGCGGGCCCTGCGCTCGGGCGCGACCAGGCCGGTGGCGACGACGGCGCCGACACCGAAGAAGGCGCCGTGCGGCAGTCCGCTCAGCAGCCGGGCGGCCAGCAGCCAGTGGTCGTCGGGGGCGAACGCCGAGAGCGCGTTGCCGACCACGAACAGCACCATGAGGGCGATCAGCACCGTGCGGCGGGACATCCGGGCCGTCACGGCGGCGAGCAGCGGGGCGCCGATCACGACGCCGAGCGCGTACGCCGAGACCAGGTGCCCGGCGGACGGGATGGAGATGCCCAGGTCGTCGGCGACGTCGGGCAGCAGCCCCATCATGACGAACTCGGTCGTGCCGATGCCGAAGGCACCCACGGCGAGGGCGAGCAGGGCCAGGGGCATGGGAACAGGCCTTTCAGGAGCAGGGTCCTACATCGTAAGTTCACGTGCGGAACAAACCCTGCCCGACGGACTATTCCAGCGGGTTGCGTGCCGGTTGCGATCAGATGTGAGCAGGCGCGTACGGCGGTGCCGCTCAGGATCCGTCGAGCTGGACCCGCGCCGCCACCGGCAGGTGGTCGCTGCCCGTCTCCGGCAGGGTCCAGGAGGCGACCGGCTCCACGCCCCTGACCATGATCTGGTCGATGCGGGCCATCGGGAAGGACGCCGGCCAGCTGAAGCCCATGCCGTCGCCCGCCGCGCCCTGGGTGGACCGCATCTGCGCGGTGACGGCGTTGAGGGCACGGTCGTTCATGGTGCCGTTGAGGTCGCCGAGCAGGACCACCCGCTCGATCGGCTCGTCCGCGATGGCCTCGCCGAGGGCGTCGGCGCTCTTGTCGCGCTGCCGCGCGGTGAACCCGGCCTCCAGCTTCACCCGCACCGAGGGCAGATGGGCGACGTACACGGCGACCTGCCCCTCGGGCGTCGTCACCGTCGAGCGCATGGCGCGCTTCCAGCCCAGCTCGATGTCGACGGCCTCGGTGCCGCTCAGCGGGTACTTGCTCCACAGCCCGACGGTGCCGACCACCTCGTGGTGCTGGTACGTCGACGCGAGCGCCTTCTCGTACACCGGCACCGCCGCCTCCGTCAGCTCCTCCAGCGCCAGCACGTCCGCGCCGGACGCGGCCACGGCACGGGCCGTGCCGGAGGGGTCGGCGTTGTCCGCGTTGACGTTGTGGGTGGCGACGGTGAGGTCGCCGCCGGTGCCGGCCTTGCCGGTGAGCAGCCCGCCGAACAGGTTCAGCCAGACGGCCGCGGGCAGCACCACGGCGATCAGCGCGGTCGCGGACCTCCGCAGCAGCGCGAGGAGCAGCAGCGGCGGGACGAAGACGCCCAGCCAGGGCAGGAACGTCTCGGTGAGGCTGCCGAGGTTGCCGTACCGGTTGGGGATCCGCGCGTGCAGCAGCATCACCAGCGCGAGGATCACCGCGCACACCGCGACCAGGATGCCGCGGCGCCAGGTCCGGGGGTCGCGCCGCCAGCCGTCCAGCAGACTCAGCAGGCGCCGGACCCGGGAGCCCTCGCGGCCCGTGCTCGTGCCGCCGCTGTCCGTCTCCGTCACGTACGCCTGCGCCATACCTGTCGCCTCACAACCTGCCGTGCACCTCGTCCCCTGCGCCTAGACCCTAGGGGATGATCGCCGTCGTTCCCGCCGCCCCGTGCGGCCGTACTCGCACGAGGACGAGCAACCCGGCGCCGGGAGTTCCGCATCGGCGGGAGCGGCGGGCACCTTGTGACGAAACGCGAACATCGTGAGGGCACCCGGTGACCGGACGGTGACGCCGCCCCGGCACATGCGCACAGGACGTCCACGGCACCGTGGGCGGGGCCGCGGGGAGGGGCGGGACGCTACCGGCCGGGCGGCCGCAGTCCCTCCAGGACCGTGTCGACGATGCGTTCGGACAGCCCCTCGTCGAGCGCGGCGTCGGGGCGCATGAGGGTACGGACCAGCATGGGGCCCACGAAGAGGTCGCCGAGCAGCTCGATGTCGACGTCGGCGCGGAGCTCGCCGTTCGCCACGCCCCTGCGCAGGACGTCGAAGGTGGTACGGCGCCGGGGCTCGATCACCATGGTGTGGTACGCGGCCCAGATCCGCGGGCTGCTCTTCATCTGGGCGTGGACGTTGTGCAGGATCGCCGAGGAACGGCTCATCAGACCGCGCCGGCGGAGCGACTCCAGCAGCACGACGAGGTCGTCGCGCACGGAGGTGCCGGGCAGCTCCGGGTCCGGGGGCTCGGCGGCGCGCAGGACGTCGACGAAGAGCTCCTCCTTGCCGCTCCAGCGACGGTAGATGGCGGCCTTGCCGACGCCCGCGGTACGCGCCACCCGTTCGATGGACAGCTCCGCGAGCGGTACGCCGTCCTCGAGGAGTTTCATCACGCCCTCGATGATGGAGCGCTCCACGGCCTCGCTGCGCGGGCGCCCCCGGGCGGGACCCCCGGTTCCCTCTGCCCTGACTCGGCTGCCGGCGGGGCTCACGTTCGACTCCGTCCCTCTCGTCGCGCTGCCTCGATTCTGCCTCGTCGCCGCCGGCGCCCGGGCACCGGGCCCGGCCCCGTACGACGGTCCGCAGCCGGCCTAGCGGTCCGCCGCGGCCGGCTCGCTCTCCTCCCGTCCCCCGGGCCGCTCCGGGTCCTTCCCTGGCAGGAACAGCGCCACCACCACCGCGCCCAGCAGGGCCACGCCCGCCCCGCACAGCGCGGTGATGTGCATCGCGTGCAGGAAGGCGTCGTGGGCCGGGCCGACCAGGTCCTCGCCCCGGGCGCCGAGCCGCGCGGCGAAGGCGAGCGTGGCCTCGATGGACTCGCCCGCCTCGTGCCGGGCGGCGGGCGGCAGGTCGTCCTCGATGCCCGAACGGTACGCCGCCGACAGCACCGAGCCGAGGACCGCGATGCCGAGGGCGCCGCCGACCTGGCGGAAGGTGTTGCTGAGCGCGGACGCCGAGCCGGCCTTCTCGCGCGGCAGGGCCTGCATGACGACGACGCTCACCGGGGTCATGATGTGCGCCATCCCGGTGCCCATGAAGAAGAAGACGAGCTCCAGGATCCAGATCGGCGTGTCCGCGTCCAGCGCGGTGAACGCGGCCAGGCACACCGCGACGGTCAGCAGCCCGGCCGTGCAGACCGCTCTGGTGCCGAACCGGTTCACGACCAGCCGGGCCCGCGGCGCGAAGACCAGCTGCGCCAGGGCCAGCGGGAGCAGCAGCAGACCGGTCTCGAGGGGTTCGTAGCCACGCACGCTCTGGGTGTAGAAGACGGAGAAGAAGGTCACGCCCATGAGCGCGAAGAAGACCAGCGCGATGGCGCAGACGGCGGCCGAGAAGACCTTGTTCCGGAAGTACGCGATGTCGATGGACGGATGGTCGCTGCGCTTCTCGTACAGGACGAACAGGGCGAGCACCACGATTCCGCCCACGATCGGCAGGAGCACGTCCACACGGGTGAAGTCGCCGTACTGGCCGCCCTCGATGATGCCGTACACCAGCAGGACGAGCCCGATGACGGACAGCAGGACGCCGAAGGGGTCGATGCGCCCGGGGGCCGGATCGCGGGAGTCCGGCACCAGCCACAGCATCAGGGCCAGCGCGACGACGACGATCGGCACGTTCACCAGGAAGACCGAGCCCCACCAGAAGTGTTCGAGGAGGACACCGCCGGTGATCGGCCCGATGGCGATGGCGAGGCCGACGCCGCCCGCCCAGATGCCGATGGCCTTCGGCTGCTCGTCCCGCTCGAACACGTTCATCAGGACGGCGAGCGTGGCCGGCATCACGAAGGCGGCGCCGAGACCCATCACCGCGCGGAACGCGATCAGCTCGCCCGGTGTGCCCGACCCGGCGGCCAGCGCGGACCCGATGCCGAACACCACGAGCCCGGCCATCAGCACCCGCTTGCGCCCGAGCCGGTCGCCGAGGAGCCCGGCGGTGAACAGCAGTCCGGCGAAGACGAGCGTGTAGGAGTTGATCGCCCACTCCAGCTCGCTCTGCGTGGCGCCGAGACCGGTCGGCGCCGGGGTGGCGATGGTCTTGATGGCGACGTTCAGGATCGAGTTGTCGAGCACCACGATGAGCAGGCTCAGCATCAGCACACCGAGGATCGCCCAGCGGCGCCGGTGCACCGCTTCGGGGACGCGCCGTCCGGCGGCGGGGGCAGCGGAAGTCGTCATGGGACCACGGTAGGCGATTTTCGATACGACACCGTCTCGTATCGGAATCCTTTGCGGGCTCTTCGGCTCCTTGGAGCCCCCTTTGACGTGACCCATCTCCCTGACCCCGGTCTGGTCGCACGTGACACGAGGTGCCACCATGGAAACGGTCCGGGGACGCCGTCAGGGCGCCTCGAGATGACAGAAGGAGCCGTTGCGATGACGCAGCTTCCGGCTGCCCAGAAGCAGGCCGAACAGGCCGAACAGGCCACGCAGTCCACCCAGCCCGCACCGTCCGCGCTGAAGCCCTCCGACGGCGGCAAGGCGCTGTACGGCGGCAAGAGCACCCGCCGCATCACCGTCCGCGACATCGCCGCCGCCAAGGAGCGCGGCGAGAAGTGGCCCATGCTCACCGCGTACGACGCGATGACCGCGTCCGTCTTCGACGAGGCCGGGATCCCGGTCATGCTCGTCGGCGACTCGGCGGGCAACTGCCACCTGGGGTACGAGACGACCGTACCCGTCACCCTCGACGAGATGACCATGCTCTCGGCCGCGGTCGTACGGGGCACCAAGCGCGCCCTGATCGTCGCCGACCTGCCCTTCGGCTCGTACCAGGAGGGCCCCGTCCAGGCGCTGCGCTCCGCGACGCGTCTGATCAAGGAGGCCGGGGCGGGCGCCGTCAAGCTGGAGGGCGGCGAGCGCTCCCACCGGCAGATCGAGCTCCTCGTGGAGTCCGGCATCCCGGTCATGGCCCATATCGGCCTGACCCCGCAGTCGGTCAACTCGATGGGCTACCGCGTGCAGGGCCGCGGCGAGGAGGCGGCCGCGCAGCTGCTGCGGGACGCGAAGGCGGTCCAGGACGCGGGCGCGTTCGCGGTCGTCCTGGAGCTGGTCCCGGCGGAGCTGGCGGCCGAGGTGACGCGCGCGCTGCACATCCCCACGGTCGGCATCGGCGCCGGTCCCGGCACGGACGCCCAGGTCCTCGTCTGGACGGACATGCTGGGGCTGACCTCCGGCCGCGTGCCGAAGTTCGTCAAGAAGTACGCGGACCTCCGCGAGGTGATGGCCGGCGCGGCCCGGTCCTTCGCCGAGGACGTCGTCGGCGGAACGTTCCCGCTGGAGGAGCACTCCGTCCACTGAGCCACCGCGGCACCGCAGCGGCCCGCCGGCCTTTCTCCGCCGGCGGGCCGTTCTCCGTCCTCCGGTCGGCGGGCCGTTCCCACCGTTCCCCGTGTCGTGTCGGTCACCTGTCGGCCCGCCGCCCCCCTGTCGGCCCGCCGCCCCCCTGTCGGCTGCTTGTCGGCGGACTGTCGGCGCTCTGTCGGTGTCTCCTGACACCGTCGTTCCCATGAAGCGAAAGCCCACCGACACACACACCGACGGCGCCCGGAGCGCCGTCACCGTTCGGGGCCTGGTCAAGCACTACGGGAAGACCAAGGCGCTCGACGGCGTCGACCTGGACGTGCGCGAGGGCACCGTCCTCGGCGTCCTCGGCCCCAACGGCGCCGGCAAGACCACCCTCGTCCGCTGTCTGTCCACCCTGATCACCCCCGACGCGGGCCACGCCACGGTGGCCGGCTACGACGTCGTACGGCAGCCCCGGCAACTGCGCCGCGTGATCGGGCTGACCGGCCAGTACGCCGCCGTCGACGAGAAGATCTCCGGCTTCGAGAACCTGTACCTGATCGGCCGGCTCCTCGACCTGTCCCGCCAGGACGCCCGCCGGCGCGCCGGCGAGCTGCTGGAGCGCTTCTCGCTCACCGAGGCCGCCAGACGCCCCGCCGGCACGTACTCCGGCGGTATGCGGCGCCGCCTCGACCTCGCCGCCTCCATGATCGGCAGCCCGGCCGTGCTCTACCTCGACGAGCCCACGACCGGCCTCGACCCGCGCACCCGCAACGAGGTGTGGGACGAGGTCCGGCGCATGGTCGGGGACGGGGTCACCGTGCTGCTCACCACCCAGTACATGGAGGAGGCCGAGCAGCTCGCCTCCGAGCTCACCGTCATCGACCGTGGCAAGGTCATCGCGGGCGGCCACATCGAGGAGCTGAAGGCCCAGGTCGGCGGCCGCACCCTGCGGGTCCGTCCGGCCGACCCGGCGGAGCTGCGCCCGCTGGCGGCCCTGCTCGACGACTCCGGCCTGACCGGTCTCGCCACCGCGACCGTCGACACCGAGAGCGGCACGCTGCTGGTGCCGGTCCTCAGCGACGAACAGCTCACCGCGATCGTCGGCGCCATCACCGCGCGCGGCGTCACGATCGCCTCCATCACCACCGAACTGCCCAGCCTGGACGAGGTGTTCCTGTCCCTCACCGGCCACCGGGCGAGCACCCCGCACCCGCAGGACGAGACCGGATCCGCCGGTCACGAGGAGACCGCCGCATGAGCACCAGGACGAACACCGTCATCGAGAAACCCGGCAGCGGCACGGGCGGCACCGCACCACCCCTCCAGGGCACCGCCGACGGCCGGATCGGGCTGCGCGCCCACGCCCGTCACACCGGCGCGCTGGTCCGCCGCAATCTGCTGTGGATCCGGCAGGACCCGGAGTCGATGTTCGACGCGGTCCTCATGCCGATCGTCTTCACCCTGCTGTTCGTGTACGTCTTCGGCGGTTCCATCGGACAGGCGCTCGGCGGCGGGCAGGACGAGTACGTGCAGTACGTCGTGCCCGGCCTGATGGCGATGATGGGCATGAACATCGCCATGGCCGTCGGCACCGGCTTCAACGAGGACTTCCAGAAGGGCATCATGGACCGCTTCCGGTCACTGCCCATCGGCCGGTCCTCGGTGCTGCTCGCCAAGATCGTGGTCGAGCTGCTGCGGATGCTGGTCGCCACGGCGATCCTGCTGGTCGTCGGCGTCCTCGTGGGGTTCGACATCACCAGCTGGACCGGGCTGGTGGCGTCCGTGGGACTGGCCGTCGTGTTCGGCTCCTCCGTGATGTGGATCTTCCTCACGCTGGGGGTGACCCTGAAGAACGCGCAGTCCGTGCAGGCGATGGGCTTCCTGGTGCTGATGCCGCTGCAGTTCGGCTCGTCGATCTTCGCGCCGACCCAGTCGATGCCCGGCTGGCTGCGGAACTTCACCGACTACAACCCGCTGTCCTCGCTGGCGGACGCCGCACGCGGGCTGATGTCGGGCGGGCCGGTCGCGCACGACCTGTGGGTGACCCTGGGCTGGTCGGTGGTGCTGACGCTGGTGATGGCGCCGGTGGCCATCCACAAGTACCGGACGAAGAGCTGACGTACACGGGACCGTGCCCCGGACACGGTCCGCCGTCAGATCAGGGCGCCGGCCTCCTCCAGCGACAGGCCGGCGCCCTCGGCGCGGGCCGCCTCGTACGCCGTGTCGTCCAGCACCTCCCGCACCGCGGCCTCGGCCTGCGCCCGGCACTCGATCTCCGACGGGCCGCGGAAGTGGCCGGGCGGCAGCAGCGCGTCGGCGGCGCCCAGGAGCCGGGCCGCGTCCCGCGCGCGGGCGCCGCCGTCCACGCCCGCGACGGCGATGGCGGCCACGGTGAGGTGGCTGGAGGCCATATGGGGCATGATCATCCGGCTGATCGGGTCACCGGCCTGCTCCATCGCCCGGCGCAACAGGACCAGGGACTCGGTGAAGTGCCCCTCCAGTGCCTCCAGCCAGGCCTCCACAGCGGTGATGAAACTCGTGAAGACCACGAAGTCGGCGGCCTCGAAGTCCGTCCTGATCAGCCGGATGTGTTCGCGCGCCGCCGCCAGTCGCCCGGTGCGCAGGAGCCAGATCGCCAGGAAGAGCCGGGCGGCGGGTCTGGCCTCGGTGTTGGTGTGGCTGTCCGCCACGACCTCGGCCAGCAGCCGCTCGCCCCGCTCGGCGTCCACGCCCTCGACGAGCGCGCTGCCCAGCCGGGCCTTCAGGACGCCCAGCTGCGCGCGGGCACCGAGCCGCTCGGCGAACTCCATGGCCCGCTCGTAGTCCGCGGCGGCGCCCTCGTACTCGCCCTTGCGCTCCTTCGCCTCGCCCCGTGCGGAGAGCGCCTCGGCCGCGCCCCAGGCGTCGTCGATGCCGAGGAAGAGCTCCAGCGCCTCGTCGGCGTCCCGGGTGGCGTCACCCGCCCAGTCGCCGCGGTTGGCGAGGAGATTGGCCCGCATGTGCAGGGCCTGGCCCAGCTCCCAGGTGTAGCCGAGCTCGCGGCAGCTGCGGACGGTCTCGTCGACCACCGTGCGCACGCGGTCCATGTCACCGCCGAGCAGCACCGCGTAGAACCACAGGAAGCCGGGGAGCCGGCAGGTCTGCGGCTGTCCGGGCCGGTAGGTGCCGGCGATCGTGCGCAACTTCTCCTTGGCCTGCGGGGTCTCCCAGCCCTTCAGGTCCATGTCCATGCAGGCGAGGTGGACGAGGTGCACACCGCGCCGGGCCTCGTCGAGAACCTCGGGACGCATGGGCGGCGGGCCGTCGGTGCAGCGTTCACGGAGATCGGGAACCGGGCGGGCGGGCCCGGCGAAGGGGTCGGGGCCGAGCGTCAGGACCTCGGTGGACCACTGGCGGGCCGTGGTGCGCAGGTCGCGCATCGTCCAGTACCAGCACAGCGACAGCACCAGGCAGAGCGCTTCCTGCTCGTCGCGCGCCTCGACGGCGTGCCGCAGGGCGGTGCGGATGTTGTCGTCCTCCAGCTCCAGCAGCGCGATGGCCTCGCGCTGGCGGGGGCCGCGCAGCAACGGGTCGGTGGTACGGGCCAGTTCGCGGTAGTACGTGAGGTGGGCGCGCTCGGCGGCGGCGCGGGCGCCGGACTCGTCGAGCCGCTCGCGCGCGTACTCGGCGACGGTCTCCAGGAGCCGGTAGCGCATCCCGCCGTCGGCCGAGGGGGCGGCCACGACCAGGGACTTGTCGACGAGCGACCCCAGCGCGTCCAGGGCGGCCGGGCCGCAGACGGCCTCGGCGGCGGCGAGGTCGCAGCCGCCGGAGAAGACGGAGAGCCGCCGCAGCACGTCCCGCTCGTCCTCGTCGAGAAGGTTCCAGGACCAGTCGACGACGGCGCGCAGGGTCTGCTGGCGGGGCAGTACGGTCCGGCTGCCGCCGGTGAGCAGCCGGAACCGGTCGTCGAGCCGGTCCGCGATCTGACGGAGCGTCATCATGCGCAGCCGGGCGGCCGCCAGCTCGATGGCGAGCGGGAGCCCGTCGAGCCGCCGGCATATCTCGTCGGCCGCCTCGGGGTCGTCCGCGACGGTGAAGCCGGGCCGGGCGGCGGCCCCGCGGTCGCCGAGCAGCCGCAGCGCGTACGGCTCCGCCAGCGGCTCCACGGGCCGCAGCAGCTCTCCCGGTACGCCGAGGGGTTCCCGGCTGGTGGCGAGGATGGTGAGTCCGGGGCACCGCTGGAGCAGCTGCTCGGCGAGCCGGGCGGCGGCCTCCACGACGTGCTCGCAGTTGTCGAGGACGATCAGCATGCGCCGTCTGCCGCAGTGCTCGACGAGCCGGCTGACGGGGTCGTCGTGCCGTTCGGAGACCGCCCGCATCTCCTCGGCGCCCGCGCCGCGCAGCACGGTCTCGCGGGCGCCGAGGGCGGTGAGGACGGCCTCCGGCACGTTCCCGGGATCGTCGACCGGCGCGAGCTCGGCCAGCCACACCCCGTCGGGCACCGCATCGGCGACGGCCTCCCCCGCCTCCTGCGACAGCCGCGTCTTCCCGGCCCCGCCCGGCCCCAGCAGGGTCACGAGCCGGGCCGCCGCCAGGTCACCGCGGATGGCCCCGATGTCGTCGTCCCGGCCGACGAAGGAGGTCAGCCGGGCGCGGAGGTTGCCGGGGCGGGGGCGGGACGGCGCACCGGGGACGGGCGGCGCCGGGGAGGCTCCCGGCGCCGCCCCGGCGGCGGTACCGGACGGCTCGGGAGGGGTGCCGGGCGACCGCGGGGCCGCACCGGGGACCGGCGGCACCGACTCCGACGCGGATTCGTTGAGCAGCTCCTCGTACACCGCGCGCAGTTCGGGGCCGGGGTCCGCGCCGAGCCGGTCCGCCAGCAGGCGGCGTACGTCCGCGTAGGCGGCCAGGGCCTCCGCCGGGCGGCCCGTGTCGCGCAGGGCGCGCAGGCGCAGGACCTGGAGGGGCTCGTCGAGGGGGTGGGTGTCGCAGAGGGCGGTGAGCTCGGGGAGGGACTGCTCGGCCCGGCCGAGGGCGAGGGCGGCGGTGAGGCGGGCGCGGCGGACGTCCAGCCGGCGCGCCTCGCGGCGGGCCGCCTCGGCCGTGCGGTCGGGGAGGTCGGCGAGGGCCGGGCCGTGCCAGAGGGCCAGGGCGTCGTCGAGGACGCCGGCCGCCTTCGCCGGGTCGCCGTCGGCCAGCGCGCCGATGCCCTCCCCGGCGAGCCGCTCGAAGCGGTGCAGGTCGATGTCGTCGGGGTGGGCGGCGAGCCGGTAGCCGCCCTCGGCCGACACCACCGTCTCCGCGCCGAGGATCCGTCGCAGCCGTCCGACGAGGGCCTGTACCGCGCCGGGCGCGTCGGCGGGCGGGTCGCCGTCCCACACCTCGTCGACCAGGACGGACACGGGCACCGTACGTCCCGCCCGCAGCGCGAGCACGGTCAGCAGGGCGCGCAGCCGCGCACCGCCGACGGGTACGGGTGTGCCGTCGGGGCGGAATGCCTGGGTGGTGCCGAGGACGCGGTAACGCACGGATCCATTGTCCCTGGGGGCCCGCCCGTACCGCCTCCGGGTTTCAGACCCGCATGAACTGGGAGGAGTCCAGGACGAGGGTCTGGTCGGCGACGGGGATCTCGATGGGGTCGCCGAACACGCCGGACTCCTCGTGCCGGTACTCACCGGCTTCGGGACGGGTCATGAGGGTCCAACGAGCGGTCAGCACGTCGACGACCAGGTATGCGGGGATGCCGCGGAGCGCGTAATGATCCGGCTTGGTGCTGTAGTCGCGCTTCACGCTCTCGGGAGACACGACCTCGACCACGAAGGGCAGCAGTGTTTCGTCGATCTCGCTCTTGTCCGTGCGCACCTGGTCCAGCGGAAGCGCCGAGGCGTCCGGCTCGGGCTTGTACCCCTCCCTCGGCGGGACGACCGCGAACTCACCCACCGGAGTCCAACCGGGCAGCCGTTCCTCGATCTGGTTCTCGATGCGCCGCTGAGTCGTCCTGTGCGCATGGGTGACCGGTACCGAAGTGAGCCCGTTCCTCGTCAGCCGGAGGCGCGCGCTTCTGGGGACCTCCATGGCTTGCTGCATGGACTCGACCCAGCTCTCGGCGATCGTCATGGCCACCTCCTCAGCCGACTCGATTACAGGGTATCGACTACCAGGAACCTCGGGCCCTCCGCAGGACGTTCCCCCCACACCACCGAGTACGGTCGACCCGCCCGCGCGCATTCCACACCCCATACCAGGAGCCCTCCCATGACCACCGCCATGTCCCGCCGGAGCGACCGGAGGATCAGCCCGGTCTTCCTCGGCATCGTCGCCGTCATGGCGGTCACGGGCTGGGCCACCTGGACCGGCTTCGCCGAGGAGCCCGGGGTCGCCGTCTTCCTGTTCGTGACGTCCGCGTGGATCGTCTCCCTCTGCCTGCACGAGTACGCGCACGCGCGCACGGCGCTGCACAGCGGGGACATCTCGATCGGGGCCAAGGGCTACCTGACGCTCAACCCGCTGAAGTACACGCACGCGCTGCTGAGCGTCATCCTCCCCGTCCTCTTCGTGATCATGGGCGGGATCGGTCTGCCGGGCGGTGCGGTGTTCATCGAGCGCGGCCGGATCCGGGGCCGGTGGAAGCACAGCCTGATCTCGGCGGCGGGCCCGCTGACGAACGTGCTGTTCGCCGTGGTCTGCACGGCGCCCTTCTGGCTGGGCGCGCTGGACGGCGTGCCGTTCGGCTTCCGGTTCGCGCTGGCGTTCCTGGCGCTGCTCCAGGTCACGGCCGCGATCCTGAACTTCCTGCCGGTGCCGGGCCTGGACGGGTACGGGGTGATCGAGCCCTGGCTGTCGTACAACGCGCGGCGGCAGATGGAGCCGCTGGCCCCGTTCGGACTGCTGCTGGTGTTCGCGGTGCTGTGGATCCCGGCGGTGAACGCCGTGTTCTTCGACGCGGTCGACGCGATCCTGCGCGGTCTCGGCGTCAGCGAGCTGGAGAGCTACTGCGGCCGGAACCTGTACCGCTTCTGGCAGGAGGACAGCGGCGTCTGCACCGTAGGCCTGTAGCTCTCCCGGATCAGCCCTGGGCCGCGGCCTTGCGCGCCTTCGCCTGGCGTACGTAGTACCAGGTCATGTTGGACGACAGGCCCGCGAGCAGCACCCACACGATGCCGAGCCAGCTGCCCTGGACGAACGAGACCACGGCGGCGGCCACGGAGAGCAGGCAGACGACCAGGGTGTACAGGGCGAGGCGGGGCATGGGAGGCGGCTCCTATCGACACCGTCCCGGCGGGGGACGGAACGGTCGGACGTAGTGGTACGGCCTCCAGTGTCCCCCATGCCCCGGTTCGCCTCGCACACCGGTCGGGTGTCGCTCACACGTCGGTGAGCCGCAGCCCCGCGTGGGCCTTGTAGCGCCGGTTCACCGAGATGAGGTTGGCGACCAGGGCCTCGACCTGGTGGGCGTTGCGCAGCCGCCCGGCGAAGATGCCGCGCATGCCGGGGATGCGGCCGGCCAGCGCCTGCACGATCTCCACGTCGGCGCGGACCTCGCCGAGGACCATCACGTCGGTGTCGATCTCGTCGGTCTCCGGGTCCTGGAGGAGGACGGCGGAGAGGTGGTGGAAGGCGGCCGTGACCCGGGAGTCCGGCAGCAGCGCGGCGGCCTGCTCGGCGGCGCTGCCCTCCTCCGGCTTCAGCGCGTAGGCGCCCTTCTTGTCGAAGCCGAGCGGGTTGACGCAGTCGACGACGAGCTTGCCGGTCAGCTCCTCGCGCAGGGACTCCAGGGTCTTCCCGTGCCCCTCCCACGGCACCGCCACGATCACGATGTCGCTGCGGCGCGCGGTCTCGGCGTTGTCGGCGCCCTCGACGCCGTGCCCGAGCTCCTCGGCGGCTGCCTGCGCCCGCTCGGCGGCGCGGGAACCGATGATCACCTTCTGGCCGGCCCGGGCGAGGCGGTACGCGAGGCCCTTGCCCTGCGGTCCGGTGCCGCCGAGCACGCCGACGACGAGCCCGGACACGTCGGGCAGGTCCCAGGGGTCCTTGGCGGGGGCCTTGGCGGGCGTCTGTGCGCTGCTGTCGCTGCTCTCAGTGCTCTCAGTAGAGGTCATGGGCCGACTCTACGTGCGCGGACCGTGGCGCCGGGTGTCCGGTTCGGGTGAGTGCCGTCACGGGGATCCGGCGGAAGGTGATCGTCTCGTACGCGCTGAAGTCGCCCGTCTCGTACAGCAGGCCGACGGTGGCGTCGTCGACGCGGACGAGGTCGGAGTACGCGGCGGGCAGCCCGTCCACGGTGTGGACCGGCCGCCAGGTGGTGCCGTGGTCGGTGCTGGCGCGGATCGTCATCAGGGCCCGGGCGCCGGGGTCGGCGGGGCCGGAGTACAGCAGCAGGTCCGGGTCGCGGAGCTGGAGGACGCTGCCCTCGACGACGGGTCCGGTCAGGCCCGCCTGCGGCCGGAAGGGCTTGACCAGGCTCGCGCCGCCGTCCCGCGAGTGGGCGTCGGCGCGGGTGCCGGGGGACGGGGAGTCGTTGCGGGTGTTGAGGTAGACGCGGCCGTCGGGGAGTTCGGCCGCGGTGGTCTCGTTGACGTTGACGTAGCCGTCGGTGTCGTCGTCGGCGTACCCGATGCGCCAGGTCTCCCCGCGGTCGTCACTGAGCAGGCAGTGGCCGCCGTTGTACCGGCCCTCGGTGCCGTCGTCCGTGCCGGTGGGCGGCAGGGAGTGGTTGGCGGGTACGACGACCCGGCCGGTGCGCAGCTGGAGGGCGTGGCCGGGCGTGGTGGCGTACCACCGCCAGGACGACCGCTTGACGTCCGCGGTGATCTCCCTCGGGGCGGACCAGGTGGCCCCCTCGTCGTCGCTGTGCCGCACCCACACCCGGCGCCCGTCGGCGGCGCTCACCTCGCCGCGGCGGATGGCGGTCTCGGTGGCGGCGGCCGCGTTGCGGACGTGGACGAGCAGGACGCGGCCGGTGTCGAGGACGACGGGGGCCGGGTTGCCCGCGAGATCGTCGCCGTTGCGTGCGGCGACCTCGAGCGGGCCCCAGGTGCGGCCGCCGTCCGTGGACCGCTTCAGCACGATATCGATGTGGCCGTGGTCGTCGCGCGAGTCGACCCGCCCCTCGCAGAGGGCGAGCAGGGTGCCGGACCGTGTGGCGACGACGGCCGGGATACGGAAGCTCGCGTACCCCTCCTGCCCGGCACGGAAGGGAACACTGGTCTCGATCTCGGTCATGCGGCTCTCCTCGGCGTGCGGGAACACGGTCGAGGGGCCCCTCTGCCCCGGCCGGGCGAATTCGCGGTGAACTCCGGGTCACGAGTGTCCGGTTGAGGCAGTATGCGCCGCATGGATGCCGTACGGGTCGCCCTGTTGCGCGACGTGCTCTCCGGGACCGAGTGGCCGGCGGCCACCCGGCGGTTCGCGGGGGCGCTCCGCGGGTCCGTCGCGTCGTACGGCGGCGGGCTGCTGCTGGTGGGCACGGCCGAGTACGAGCCGTGGCACCTGGCCGCGCACCTCGTCGACGAGGCGGCCTGGTCCGGCACCCCGGAACTCGCCCCGACGCTCGTACGGCACAGGGCGCTGCCCTCCGATCCGCCGCACCTCGCGGTGGGACTGGACCGCGTGGCGGCCGCCCGGCGGGGCGAGACGCTGCTCGTGGTGTCCCCGGCTGCACCGGGCGAGGCGCTGCTGGAGCGGGTGCACGACGCCCGGCGGGCCGGCGCGACGGTGCTCGCGCTCGGCAGCGGCGACCGGGACCTGGGCACGGCGGCGCACGAGTCGCTGACGGTGCCGCCGGACGCCGGACCGGACCTGGACACGGTGCAGCACCTGGTGAGCGCGGCGGCGGGCGAGAACTCCCTGCCCGCGCCACGGGGCCGGCGCCGGCTGCGGGACCGGCTGTCCCGGCTGGCGGACCAGCTGACGTCCCCGCCGCCCACACGCTGGTAGCGCGCCCGGGAGCGACGCTCAGTCGCCCTCCTGCCGCCGGCGGTCGTGCCAGCGCGGGTCCGTCTCCCACTCGTCGTTGCGCTCACGCGCGATGTCGATCGCGTGGGCGGCCTCCTCCGGGGACGTGTACGGGCCCATACGGTCCTTGCCCGGGCACTCGGGGCCCTCCTCGACCTTCCCGTGCTCCAGGCAGTAGTACCACTCGCCCGGCTTGCCGGCCTTGCGCTTCCTGAACAGGGCCATGCCCACCGCTCCTTCCGCCAGTCGCTCCAGTCGCCAGGAACATGGTCCCCCACACCCGCTGGTTAAACTCGCTACATGTCTGGCCAGTCGCTGCTCGCACCGGGGAAGCTCTCCCCCACCCGTACCGTTCCGGGACACATCCGCAGGCCCGAGTACGTGGGCAAGCCCGCTCCCACGCCGTACACCGGACCGGAGGTGCAGACCCCGGAGACGATCGAGGCGATGCGGATCGCCGGGCGGATCGCCGCGCAGGCGATGGCCGAGGCCGCCAAGCTGATCGCCCCGGGTGTGACCACGGACGAACTCGACCGGGTCGCGCACGAGTACATGTGCGACCACGGCGCCTACCCGTCGACGCTCGGCTACCGCAACTTCCCCAAGTCGCTGTGCACGTCGGTCAACGAGGTCATCTGCCACGGCATCCCCGACTCCACGGTGCTGCGCGACGGCGACATCATCAACCTCGACGTGACGGCGTACATCGGCGGCGTGCACGGCGACAACAACGCCACCTATCTCGTCGGGGACGTCGACGAGGAGTCGCGGCTGCTGGTCGAGCGCACCCGCGAGTCCCTGAACCGCGCCATCAAGGCGGTCAGGCCGGGCCGGCAGATCAACATCATCGGTCGCGTCATCGAGTCGTACGCCAAGCGCTTCGGGTACGGGGTCGTGCGGGACTTCACGGGGCACGGCATCAACTCGTCGTTCCACTCGGGCCTGATCATCCCGCACTACGACAGCCCGCACGCCACGACCGTGATCAAGCCCGGGATGACCTTCACCATCGAGCCGATGCTCACGCTGGGCACGCACGAGTACGACATGTGGGACGACGGCTGGACGGTCGTGACCAAGGACCGCAAGCGGACGGCCCAGTTCGAGCACACGCTGGTCGTGACGGACACGGGGGCGGAGATCCTCACACTGCCGTAGCCGCCGACCGTCCGCGCCATTACCGGATCCGAGCCCGCTCTGTCAAGAGAGCGGGCTTTTTCCGTGCGCGAAGGACCGATTCCGGGTAGCGTCTTTTACCGACAGAGCGTCGGGAAGGCGTTGACTTAGGTAAGCCTAACCATAGAAGATGCCAGTGGCTCTCGTCGCTCTTCCGGCTTGGAGGTCTGCATGCACCTGGACACGCCCGTCACGACGTTCTCGACTCTCATCCGCACCGCGTCCCACGAACAGCACACGGAGGCGGAGACCACGACGTTCATGGGCGATCTGCTCGGCGGCAGACTGGGCGTGGAGGCGTACGCCCGTTACACGGAGCAGCTGTGGTTCGTGTACGCGGCGCTGGAGAGCGGGGCGCGCGGTCTGGAGAACGACCCGGTCGCGGGGCCGTTCATCCGGCCCGAACTGATGCGCCTCGCCGCGCTGGAGCGGGACCTGGAGCATCTGCGGGGGCCCGGGTGGCGGTCGACACCGGCCGCGCTGCCGGCGACGCGGGCGTACGCGGACCGGGTCGCCGAGTGCGCACGCACCTGGCCGGGCGGGTACGTCGCCCACCACTACACCCGTTACCTCGGCGATCTCTCCGGCGGCCAGATCATCCGCGACAAGGCGGAGCGGACGTGGGGCTTCGCCAGGAAGGGCGACGGCGTGCGCTTCTACGTGTTCGAGGGCATCGCCAACCCGGCCGCGTTCAAGCGCACCTACCGCGAGCTCCTCGACCGGGTGCCCGCGGACGACCTGGAGAAGCAGCGGATCGTGGCGGAGTGCAAGCAGGCGTTCGCGCTGAACACCGCCGTGTTCCGGGCGCTGGGCGAGGAGTTCCCGCTGAGCGCGTGAGCCTCCCGGCGGTCACGCTCAGCGTTCGAGGACGACCCGTCCGCCCACCTCCACCCAGCCCCCCGGCTGCGGTGCGGTGAGGATCTGGGAGCCCGCGCCCTGCCGGATGTTCAGGGCGCGGCCCAGCCGGGCGGTGAGCAGCAGGGCCGCCGCGCCCGTCGCCTCGTCCTCGTCGATCCCCCCGGTGCAAGCACCGGCTCCACCGGAGCGGCTGTCGCCGCGCTCATCGATGCGGCCGGGGAACGCCCGGGCGCGGACCCGGCCCGCCGCCTCGTCCTCCCAGGCCCACGCGTAGATCCACTCGCCGGGCGGGGGCACCGGCAGCGCGTCCACCTCGGCCGCCGAGCCGTACCGGCGCAGGGTGCGCGGCGGCGCCCACTCCGGGCGGGCCTCGATCCAGCTGAACTCGCCGTCCTGCCGGGCGCCGACGACGCCTGCGGGCGTGACCAGTTCCGGGACGTCGAGCAGCCAGGCCGTGCCCACACAGGGGTGCCCGGCGAACGGCAGCCGGAGCGTCGGGGTGTAGATGTCGACGACCCCGCGCTCGGGGTCGTCCACGAACACGGTCTCGCTGAAGCCCAGTTTGGCGGCGAACTCCTGCCGGTCGGCGGGGTCCGGCAGCACCGAGCCCTCGCGGACGACACCGAGTTCGTTGCCGTGTCCGCCGCGGGGACCGCAGAACACCCGCAGCACGTCGTAACCAGTCACCCGCGCATTCAACACCACACCCGCGACACCACCTGTCAGGAAGCCGAATGACCGTACTGGACAAGCCGGCCGACCCCGTCGGGCCGGACGGACCGGCGGAGGACGCGCACACCGCGGAGCACGCGGAGCGCGCGAAACCCGGGGCACGGCGTGCCACGCCCCTCCTCCTCACCGCCGGTCTCGTCGCCGCGCTCCTCGTGCTCGTGCCCGTGGCCGCCGGGCTCGGGGCCTACCCGATCCCCACGGGGGACGTCCTGTCCTCCGTGACCCACCGGCTGGGCCTCGGCGGGGCGGCGCTGGACCGCGTGGCGGAGTCGGTGCTGTGGAACGTACGGTTCCCGCGCATCGTGCTCGCCCTCCTCGTCGGCGCCTCACTGGGCTGCGCGGGCGCGCTGATGCAGGGCGTGTTCGCCAACCCGCTGGCCGAGCCGGGCGTCATCGGCGTCTCCTCCGGTGCGGCGGTCGGTGCGGTCGCGTCCATCTCGCTGGGGCTCACCTTCCTCGGCAACTGGACCGTCTCCGTGCTCGCGTTCCTCGCCGGGCTCGCCACCGTGCTGCTGGTGTACGCGATGTCGCGGTCCGGGGGCCGTACGGAGGTCGTGACGCTCATCCTCACCGGCATCGCCGTGAACGCCTTCGCGGGCGCCCTGATCGGCCTGTTCATCTTCTTCGCGGACACCGCGGCGGTGAACCAGATCACCTTCTGGCAGCTCGGCTCGCTCGCCCAGTCCACCTGGCCGAAGGTGCTGGCGGTCCTGCCGTGCGCGGCCGTCGGACTCGCCGTCGCCCCGCTGTACGCCCGCAAGCTGGACCTGCTCTCCCTCGGCGAGCGGCCCGCCCGGCACCTCGGTGTGGACGTGGAGCGGCTGCGGCTGGTGCTGGTCCTCGTGATCGCGCTGCTGACCGCGGCCGCCGTCAGCGTCTCCGGGATCATCGGCTTCGTCGGGCTGGTCGTGCCGCATCTGCTGCGCATGGCGGCCGGGCCCGGGCACCGGTTCCTGATCCCGGGCAGCGCGCTCGGCGGGGCCGTCGTGCTGCTCGCGGCCGACCTCGCCACCCGTACCCTCGCCGAGCCGGCCGAACTGCCGCTCGGCGTACTGACCGCGCTCATCGGCAGCCCCTTCTTCTTCTGGCTGCTGCGCAGGACCCGCCGCAAGCAGGGAGGCTGGGCATGAAGTCACTGCGTCTGCGGGGGCGTACCGCCACCCCGCCCCCGGCCGCCGCGCCCGGCGAGGTGCTCGCCGAGGCCGAGGGCCTGCACGTCCGCCTCGGCTCCCGCGAGGTGCTGCGCGGTGTCGACGTCGTCGCGCGCGCGGGCGAGGTCCTGGCGCTCGTCGGGCCCAACGGCGCGGGCAAGTCGACCCTGCTGAGCGCCCTGGCCGCGGATCTGCCGGCCACCGCCGGGACCGTACGCGTCCACGGCCGCCCGGCCGACGGCTGGTCCGCGCCCGACCTCGCCCTGCGCCGCGCCGTACTGCCCCAGTCGGCGTCCCTGGCGTTCCCGTTCACGGTCGAGGAGGTCGTACGGATGGGCCGGGCGCCCTGGGCGCACCGGCCGGGCGCCGGCGACGAGGACGACCGGGCCGTGGCCGAGGCCATGGCCGCCACCGAGGTCACGGCGTTCGGGGCCCGCCCCTTCTCCGCGCTCAGCGGCGGTGAGCGCGCCCGGGTGGCGCTGGCCCGGGTGCTGGCCCAGCGGGCGCCGCTGCTGCTGCTCGACGAGCCGACCGCCGCCCTGGACCTGCGCCACCAGGAGCTGGTGCTGCGGGTGTGCCGGGAACGGGCGCGTGCCGGGGACGCGGTGGTCGTGGTGCTGCACGACCTGGGGCTCGCCGCGGCGTACGCGCACCGGGTGGCGGTCCTGCACGCGGGCCGGATCGCGGCCGAGGGCCCGCCGGAGGGGGTGTTCACGGACGGGCTGCTGTCCGAGGTGTACCGCCAGCCCGTGGAGGTGTTCCCGCACCCCCGGACCGGGGAGGTCCTCATCACCCCGAGACGCGACTGAGGTCACCGAGGTCACGGTGTGGCCGCTTCACCCGGTCCCGGCACTCGCGCCTCTCCTTCCCCCGGTAGGGTTCGCCTCCGGGAAGGGGAAGGTGAAGGAGCCTGATGAGCAGGGATCGCGGGGTTCTCAGCGGGCGGTTCGGACGTTTCGCCCTGGTGACCGCATCGGTGACCGTTCTGTCGTTGACGGCGAGCGGCTGTGTGGTCGTGCACGGCGAGCGGGAGATCGTTCCTGCGGCGACGCAGGCCGAGGCCGCCCGTGCGCTGAAGGACTTCACCACCGCGTACAACAAGGCCGACAAGGCGTTCGACCAGTCCCTGGACGCCGAGCGGGTGGCCGGCGCGCTCGCCGCCATCGACAGCGCCAAGCTGAAGGCGGGCAGCAAGGTCAGCCCGGACGGCAACGCGTCCCACGCGCCGCTGGAGCTGACCGACGCCGAGTTCACCATCCCGGAGAAGGCGGGCTGGCCGCGCTGGTTCGTCGCCGACGCGGACTCCAACAAGGGCGCGGAGGACGCCCGCTGGCTGCTGGTGTTCACGCGGGCGAGCGCCGACGACGTGTGGGCGGTGTCGTATCTGACGATCCTGAGCACCGACGACATACCGGAGTTCGAGAAGGACGAGGACGGGAACGCGCAGCCGGTCACCGCCGACGACGCGGCGCTCGCGGTGGCCCCGGGCAAGCTCGGGAAGGCGTACGTCGAGTACATGGACTCCGCCGACGACGGCGACTCCGCGGGCGGGGCCTTCGCACCCGGGAGGTACACCTCCGAGTGGCGGACGGAACGGAGAAAGAACGAGAGCAAACCGGGGCTCGCCCGGCAGTACATCGACGAGCCGCTCACGGGCGGCGCGTACGCCCCGGTGGGGCTGCGGACGAAGGACGGCGGGGCGCTGGTCTTCTTCGCCACGCGCCACTACGAGAAGCAGACCGCCCACCAGGGGGTCGACATCCCCGTCTCGAACGCGAACGTACAGGCGCTGCTGACCGGCGACGTGAAGTCCTCGCTGACGCTGGAGCGCGTCTCCAACCAGGCGGTGCTCGACCCGGCACGGACGGCGTCGGACCAGCAGGTGCGGTTCCTGAGCCGCGTGGACGGGCTCGTCGCCGCGAAGGGCGAGTAGGCAGGCGCTGCGGGTTCCTCAGCCCCGCAGCGGCCAGGCCGCCGAGGAGTGGTCCGCGTCCTCGCCCGCGTACCGGGAGCAGGTGTCGGTGAGGATCTCCAGCAGGCTGAGCGGGTCCGGCAGCGGGTGTTCGGGGCCGCGCACCCACCGGACCCCGAGATCGCCCGGCAGCCGGGCCGGCGGTACGAGGACGTACGAACCCCGGCAGTGCCAGCGCAGTCCGGGGTGCTCGTCCATCGTCTCGGGGTGGCAGTCCAGCTCGCAGGGCCACCACTCGTCCTCGTCCTCGGGGGTGCCGCGGGTGAGGGTGAAGAACAGCATGCGGCCGTCGCCGGTCTCGGCGACCGGGCCGACGTCGATCCCGGCGGCGAGGAGCCGCTCCAGGGCCTCGTACCCGGCTTCGAGGGGGACGTCGAGGACGTCGTGCACCATGCCGGTCGCGGTGATGAAGTTGGCCTGCGGCTGGTGGCGGGCCCATCGTTCGATCTGGGCGCGGTCGGTCGTGGACTGCGTCTGCCAGGCGAAGGAGACGGGGTGGCGGGCGGGCGTCGGACAGCCGACGCGGTCGCAGGAACAGCGGTAGCCGTCGACGGGGTGCGCGGCGGGCGCGAGCGGCAGTCCCGCGGCGGCGGTGGCCAGCAGCAGGGCCTCACGTCCGCCGTCCCCGGCGTCCTGCTTGAGGCGGCGACCGCGCAGCCACTGGGAGATCCTGCCCTGCCCGCCAGGGCGGCGGCCGAACTCAGCGCTCATGTATCCCCTCGCCTCGCTGTGGTGCGGACAGCATGCCTCATGGTCCCACCATCCTGCGCTCCCGGTGACCGGAGACCGCGTCCGGGGTGGGTGGGGCGGTGCCGCCGCCCAGGCAGCGATCAAGGGCTATTGAGCGCTTTGGCGGCATTTGCCGCACCGTTGCGGGTATCCACGGTCACCTTGGTCACACCTGACGCACACCGGTCGCACGGAGGCATGGAGCGGTCGCACAGAGTGGCGGCGATCAGCGGGGCGCCAGTCCGTGCAGCGCGTAGTCGACGAGGGCGTCCGTGTACTCATGGGAGATGGGGCCGGTGCGCTGGAGCCAGCGCTGGGCGAGCGGGGAGACGAAGAGTTCGAGCGCGATGCGCAGGTCGATCCCGGGCCGGATGTCACCGGCCTCCTGTGCCGTCTCCAGCCTCCGCACATACAGCTGGAGGCCGGGTTCGAGCAGCCGGGCGACGAACTCGGTGCTGACCTTCTCGTCGGCGACGCCCTCGGCGGCCAGGGCCCGGTAGGGCGCCTCGAACTTCGGGTCCAGCAGTTCGTCGACGGTCGCCCGCAGTACGTACTTGAGGTCGGCCGCGAGGTCTCCGGTGTCCGGCAGCCCGTGCTCCAGCGACTGCTCCCCGCCACGTCCGGCCGCGGCCTCGGCGGCCTGCTCGCTCGCCTGCGCGCCGAGGTCGAGGAAGGCCTCCAGCAGCACATCGGCCTTGGAGGACCACCACCGGTAGATCGTCTGCTTGCCGACCCCGGCGCGGGCGGCGATGCCCTCGATGGTCGTCTTCGGGTAGCCGACCTCCGTGACGAGGGCGAGGGCGGCGTCGTAGATCGCGCGGCGGGACTTCTCACTGCGCCGGGCGGCGTCGGGGGCGGGCTTCTGAACCATGTTCCTCAATTTATCAGTTGACAAGACGGTGCGTCTCGCCTGACCCTGTACGGGCAAGCAAGCGAGACGGTACGTATCGTCACGCAGCTGGGGGGACTCAGAGACGAGAAGGAGCACACCATGCCCCGAGGCGGAGCCGGAAACATGCTGGGTGTCGGCGGTACGCGCAGGAACCTCGGCCGCAAGGCCATGCGCGGCGGCAACCGGGGCGCCGGCATCGGCGGCGGCCAGGACCCGGCCGCCCAGAAACGCGAGCTGCTGCGCAAGCTGCAGGAGGGCCGCCGTACCGGAACCACGTGACGGTCACTCGTCCGTCGCCGGGGGCCACGCGTCCCCCCAGTCCGCGTCACGGGCCGCCCGGTAGAGCGGTCCGTGGCGCTTGGTGACCGTGGCGCGGCGCAGGGACGGTTCGGTCTCGCACAGGTCGAGGAGGACCTGGCCCTTGCGGATCTGGGGCCTGCGCACGATGCGGGACGCGGCCGGGGCGGGCGGGAAGCGGGTGGCGGCGACGTAGGCGAACTTCTCGTCCTCGTACGCCAGGGAACCGCCCTTGACCTGGCGGTGCAGGGAGGAGCGGCTCACCCGCGCGGAGAAGTGGCACCAGTCCTCGCCGGGCACTATCGGGCAGGTGGCGCTGTGCGGGCAGGGCGCCGCGACGTGGAACCCGGCGCCGATCAGCCGGTCGCGGGCCTCGATGACGCGGGCGTAGCCGTCGGGGGTGCCCGGCTCCACGATCACCACGGCCCGGCCCGCGGCCGCTGCGGCGTCCACCACCGAGGCGCGGTCGGCGTCGGTCAGCTCGTTGAGGACGTAGGAGACGGTCACGAGGGTGTCGGTGTCCGGACCGCCGAGGTCGAGCGCCGCTCCGATCCGGGCCCGCTTCCACTCCACGGCCCTCAGGTCCGGGTGGGCGGCGGCGATCTCCCGGCCGAGCGCGAGCGCGGGTTCCGCCCAGTCCAGCACGGTCACCGGCCGCCGTCCCGCCCAGGTGGCGCCGACGGCCCAGGTCGCCGCGCCGGTGCCGCCCCCGACGTCCACGTGGCTGCCCGGCACCCAGCCGGGCACCGCGTCCGCGAAGGCCGCGAGCGCCGAGCGCACCGCCTCGAACGTGGCCGGCATCCGGTACGCGGCATAGGCGACCACGTCGGAGCGGTCCCGTAGCACGGGCGCGTCCGTCGGCGTCCGTCCCCGGTAGTTGGCGATCAGCCGCTCGACGGCCTGCGCGGCGGCCTTCGGCGGCAGCCCGTCGAGCAGCCCGGCGAGGGCGTCACGCAGGGTCTCGGCGGTCTGAGCAGGGGAAACGGGGGTGGTCACCCGTCGATTCTCTCAGCTTCCGCGCACCGCCCGCGCCGACCGCTCCCTCAGCTCCCGCGCACCGCGCGCGCCAGCCGTGTCGCCGCCGCCGCGCGCGGCCCGTGGTCCGGGACCGGCCGGCGCCGGGGGTGCACCGCGTTGGCCAGCAGCACCAGGAACGTGTCCGTCGCCGGGTCCAGGACCAGGGACGTTCCCGTGAAACCGGTGTGGCCCGCCGCGCCGCGGCCCGCCAGCTCGCCCATGAACCGGGGCCGGTCGAGCAGGAACCCGAGGCCCGGCGGGGTGAACATCAGCTCGACGAAGCCGGGGCCGAGGATGCGGGCCGCACCGTACGAGCCGCCGGACAGCAGTGTCCGGCAGAACACCGCGAGGTCCCGGGCGGTGGCGAACAGGCCCGCGTGACCGGCCACCCCGCCGAGCGCCCACGCGTTCTCGTCGTGCACCTCGCCGCGCAGCATGCCCCGGTCCGCCTTCGCCCACGGCCGCCGCTGGTCCTCCGTGGCCGCCGCGCCCGGGCAGGGCCCGAAGCCCGTCGCCGTCATGCCGAGCGGGCGGGTGATGCCGTCGCGCACGAGGCCGTCCAGGGTGCGGCCGGTGACGCGCTCCAGCAGGTGCTGGAGCAGCAGCATGTTCAGGTCGGAGTAGCGGCGCGCCGTGCCCGGCCGCGCCGTCGGCGCCTCGGCGCGCAGCAGGGCGAGCCGGGAGGCGTCCGACGCGCACTCGTAGAGCGGGAGTTCGGGCCGCAGCCCGGAGGTGTGGGTGAGGAGCTGCCGTACGGTGATGCCGTGCTCGGCGGCCGCCCGGAACTCCGGCAGATACGTCCCCACCCGCGCGTCGACGCCGAGCGTGCCGCGCTCCAGCTGCTGCACCGCCGCGACCGTGGTGAACAGCTTGGTGAGCGAGGCCAGGTCGAAGGGCGTGGCGGGGGTGGCGGGCACGCGGTCGCCCGGCGGCAGTTCGACGCCCCGGCCCGTCGTCTCGTCGTACGACGCGTAGCCGACCGCCCAGCCCATCGCCTCCTCCACCGCGACGACCGGCCCGCGCCCGGCGACCACGACGGCGCCCGCGGCCCACGGGCTCCGTCCCGCCGTGCGGGCCCGCACCTCGCGTACGAGTGCCCGCAGGTGAACGGCGTCGAGTCCGGCCTGTTCCGGGCTGCCGGTGCGCAGTCGCGGTGGTGCGCTCAGCTCCCCGCTCCCTCCTCCAAGGCCGCACGGTTCTTCCAGGGACGGCACAGTGCCACGAAGCAGCCGACGGCGACCAGTACCGCGGCCAGCTGGACGACGGCCATCGGGACGGCGGTGTCCTCGCCCGCGATCCCGACGAGGGGCGAGGCGACCGCGCCGATGAGGAACGACGACGTGCCGAGCAGCGCGGACGCGGACCCGGCCGCGTGCCGGACGCGCAGCAGGGCGAGCGTCTGCATGTTGGGCAGGGTGATGCCCATCGCCGACATCAGCACGAACAGCGCGGCGGACACCGGCACGAGGCCCACCTCGCCGAGGACTCCGGTGGTCATCAGGAGCAACGCGACCGCGGCCACCGTGACGACGCCGAGGCCGACGGCGAGCACCCGTTCCAGGCTGACGCGGCCGACGAGGATCCGGCCGTTGACCTGGCCGGCGATCACCAGCCCGACCGAGTTCACCCCGAACAGCAGGCTGAACGTCTGCGGAGAGGCCCCGAAAATCTCCTGTACGACGAACGGGCTTGCCGATACGTAGGCGAACAGCGTGGCGAACGTGAACCCGCCCGCGAGCATGTACCCGGTGAAGACCCGGTCGGCGAGCAGCCCGCGCATCGCGCGCAGGGTCTCGCCGACGCCGCCCGCGTGCCGTTCGGCGGGCGGGAGCGTCTCCGGGAGCCGTGCCCAGACGACCGCGGTGAGCGCGACACCCAGCACGACGAGGACGACGAACACGCCCCGCCAGTCCGTCGCGCGCAGGATCTGCCCGCCGATGAGCGGCGCGACGATCGGCGCGACGCCGGAGATGAGCATGAGGGTGGAGAAGAAGCGGGCCATCGCCACGCCGTCGTACAGATCGCGGACGACGGCCCGGGCGATCACGATCCCGGCCGCTCCCGCGAGCCCCTGCACCAGCCGGAGGGCGACGAGTGTCTCGACGGTCGGCGCGACGGCGCACAGCGCGGTGGCGACGACGTAGACGGCGAGCCCGGCGAGCAGCGGCCGGCGGCGTCCCCACCGGTCGCTCATCGGCCCGACGACGAGCTGCCCGAGCGCCATGCCCAGCAGGCAGGCGGTGAGGGTGAGCTGCACCGTCGCGGCGGGCGCGCTCAGCGCCTCGGTGACCTCCGGCAGGGCCGGGAGGTACATGTCCATCGCCAGCGGGGGCGTGGCGGTGAGGCCGCCCAGGACGAGGGTGACGAGGAGACCGGTGCGGCGCGAGGCCCGCAGAGCGCGGTCACCGGCCGGCGTCCGTGTGTCTGCGCTGCCCCGCGTGTCTCTGCTGTCCCGTGTGTCTTTGGTGGTGTTCGATATGTGCTGCTTCGGATCTTCCTGACGTGCCTGGTCCCGCGTGGTACGGCCACGCTCGGGCATGAGCCCCTCCCTCTGAGATCGGTCCGCCACCTATGCTCTCAGTTCGAACTACGTGATCCATCACGGAAATACGTGCGTCAGAGGCGCTCCAGGGGAGACAGGGGACACAGGGGTGGGCATGAGCGGGCCGGTCGGCGAACGCGTGCGGTGGGGAATTCTGGCGACCGGCGGGATCGCCGCGACATTCACGGCGGACCTGGTGGACCTGCCGGACGCGGAGGTCGTGGCCGTCGCCTCGCGCAGCATGGACTCGGCGAAGGCGTTCGCCGAACGGTTCGGCATACCGCGTGCGTACGGCGACTGGGCCTCCCTCGCCGCCGACGAGGACGTGGACGTGGTGTACGTCGCCACCCCGCACGCGGCGCACCGGGCGGCGGCCGGACTGTGCCTGGAGGCCGGGCGGAACGTACTCCTGGAGAAACCGTTCACCCTGAACGCGCGCGAGGCGGAGGAACTGGTCGCGCTCGCCCGGCAGCACGGCGGCTTCCTGATGGAGGCCATGTGGATGTACTGCAACCCGCTGGTCCGGCGGCTGGCCGACCTGGTGCGGGACGGTGCGATCGGTGAAGTGCGCACCGTCCAGGCGGACTTCGGGCTCGCGGGCTCCTTCCCTCCCTCGCACCGGCTGCGCGACCCGGCCCAGGGCGGCGGCGCGCTGCTCGACCTCGGGGTCTACCCGGTGTCGTTCGCGCAGTTGCTGCTCGGCGAGCCCGCGGACGTGACGGCGCGAGCGACGCTCTCGGAGGAGGGCGTCGATCTCCAGACGGGGGCACTGCTCTCCTGGGAGAACGGTGCTCTCGCCCAGCTGCACTGCTCCATCGTCGGCGGCACGTCCACGTCCGCGTACATCACGGGCTCGCACGGCCGCATCGACGTGCCGTACGGCTTCTTCTTCCCTGAGCACTTCGTGCTGCACCGCGACGGGCGCGAGCCGGAGACCTTCAAGGCGGACCCGGCCGCCGGCCCGCGCAACAGCCTCAAGCACGAGGCCCTGGAGGTCATGCGCGCGCTGCGGGCCGGCGAGACCGAGTCCCCGCTCGTCCCCCTGGACGGCACCCTCGCCGTGATGCGGACACTCGACGCGATACGGTCGCGCGTCGGTGTCCGCTACCCCGGCGAGGAGTGACGCCAGGCCGCTTCGGCAGGGGGGTCACGCCGGCTCGAGCCCCGGGTTCCCCGCCTCGGTGACGAACGACGCCGCGGTGGTGATCGCCGCACCCGGCGTCGTCACCGCCGGCACCGTCTTGAAGTCGGCGCGGGCCTCGTCCGCGCCGAGGGCGACGGTCACATAGCCGCGCCGCCCGTTGTAGAACTTCATGTGCGGGTTGGCGGTCATGTACGTGTCCCAGTTGGCCGGCTTGTCGGAGCCGTCCCGGCCGCTGCTGATCGACGTGGTGACGATCTCCGTGCCGACGGTCCGCGACGACTGATCGGCGAAGTCGCGCTTGATGTCGAACGCGTAGTGGACGTGGACGTCGCCGGTCAGGACCATCAGGTTCTCGATCCCGGCGGCGTCCGCACCGGCGAGGATCCGCTCGCGCGAGGCCGGGTAGCCGTCCCAGGAGTCCATCGACAGCTTGTAGGTGTCACCGGTGGCGTTGCGCCGCTCGGAGAAGGTGACCTGCTGCGGGACGACGTTCCACACCGCGCGGGACTTCCGCCAGCCGTTCAGCAGCCACCGCTCCTGCGTGGCGCCGGTCATGGTGCGCGAGGGGTCCTCGGACTCGGGCCCGGAGTACTGCCAGCCGTCGCCGTACGCCTGGTCGGAGCGGTACTGACGGGTGTCGAGGATGTCGAACTGCGCGAGCCGGCCCCAGTGCAGGCGGCGGTAGAGCTGCATGTCGGACCCGTCGGGGCGCTGCGGGGTGCGCAGCGGCTGGTTCTCCCAGTACGCGCGGTAGGCGGCGGCGCGGCGCAGCAGGAACTCCTCCGGCGGCACGGAGTTCTCGGGGATGTCGCCCGCGTAGTTGTTCTCGGTCTCGTGGTCGTCCCAGGTGACGACGAAGGGGTGCGCGGCGTGCGCGGCCCGCAGGTCGGGGTCCGTCTTGTAGAGGGCGTACCGCAGGCGGTAGTCCTCCAGGGTCACCGTCTCCTTGTTGAAGAAGTCGGGGAGGGTGCGGTCGGTGTAGTTGCGGTAGCCGCCGACCGCGCTGACGGCGTACTCGTACAGGTAGTCCCCGAGGTGGAAGACCACGTCCACGTCGTCCTGCGCGAGGTGCCGGTACGCCGTGTAGTACCCGTCGTGGTACGCCTGGCAGGAGACGGCCGCGAGGGTGAGGGCGGAGGCGCGGCTCCCCTGGGCCGGGGCGGTGCGCGTACGGCCGGTGTCGCTGACGAAGCGACCGACGCGGAAGCGGTAGTAGTACGCGCGCCCGGCGTCCAGGTGCCCGACCTCGACGTGCACGGTGTGGTGGAACTCGGGGTGGGCGGTGGCGGTGCCGCGTCTCACCACCCGCCGGAAGCGCTCGTCGCGGGCGACCTCCCACTGCACGCTGATCCGCTGGGCCGGCAGTCCGCTGTCGGCCTGGTACGGCTTCGGGGCGAGTCGCGTCCACAGGAGCACCGAGTCGGGCAGCGGGTCACCGGAGGCCACGCCGAGCGTGAACGGGTCCTCGGTGATCTGGGCCGCGTCCAGTTCGGCGGCGCTCGCGGCACCGACGGCCGGGAGGTTCACGGCGAAGGCGAGCGCGGCGGCGGCACCGGTGGTGGTGAGGAACCGGCGACGGCCGAAGTGGCGGGCGACGGCCCGGAGTTCGGCGTCGTGCTGGGAGATGCGGCCGGGTGCAAAGGCGTGCGACGGCTGAGACGGCTGTTGGGCTGCGGGTGTCATCTGGCCCTCCCGTGATGGTGGTTGTACGACGCATTGGAAGGGCCAGGGTCGACGCCAGGCTGTCGCGTACACAACAGTCAGATGGCGGCCACATGAGTTCCGGATGGCGTGGTCTCGCCTACGCTGCGGCCCCATGGACGACATGCGGACTGCACAACCCAAGATCGCGGCCGTGACGGGCGCGGGTTCCGGTATCGGCCGCGCCGTGGCGCGCGAACTGCTCGACGCGGGCTGGTCGGTGGCGCTCGCCGGCCGGCGCGCGGAGCGGCTGGCGGAGACGGCGGAGGGGCACGCGGCGTCCCGGGCGTTGTGCGTACCCACGGACGTGACGCGCCCGGAGGAGGTGGCCGCCCTGTTCACCGCCGTGCGGAACCGTTTCGGGCGGCTGGACTTCCTGTTCAACAACGCGGGCACGTTCGGACCGGGCGGCGTCCCGGTGGAGGAGCTGGACTACGCGGCCTGGCGGCACGTGGTGGACACCAACCTCAACGGGGCGTTCCTGTGCGCGCAGGCGGCGTACCGGCAGATGAAGGAACAGGAACCGCAGGGCGGCCGGATCATCAACAACGGCTCGATCTCGGCGCACACCCCCCGCCCGCACTCGGTGGCGTACACGGCGACCAAACACGCGCTGACCGGCCTCACCAAGTCCCTGTCGCTGGACGGCCGTCCGTACGGCATCGCCGTCGGCCAGATCGACATCGGCAACGCGGCGACGGACATGACCGAGCGGATGCAGCGGGGCGTGCTCCAGGCGAACGGGCAGCTGGCGGCGGAGCCGGTGATGGATGTGGCGGACGTGGCGCGCACGGTGCGGCACATGGCGGAGCTGCCGCTGGAGGCGAATGTCCAGTTCACTACGGTTCTGGCCACGACGATGCCGTATGTGGGACGGGGTTAGCCCGGATGTGACCGATCGGTCGTGTCCGTTTCAACCTACACAAGAGGAATGCTCAACTCCGCGCCATTCCGGCACGTGAGGGACTTATGCTCAACATCCCTCCACCGGAGCTTCACACTTGGGGCGGCGCACTTCCGCCGTCGCGTCGCCACCGCACAGCCATCGCACGAGGACCACATCGAGGGGGGATGGCGGCAGTCGTTCCGCGGACCGGACCGGGGGCGGACCTCGCTCGGGACCGCGAGGTGTGCACCGGCCGCGGAACGGCTGCCGCGCACCGGACGCGATGTGCGGCAGCGGGGCGTACGGCGGTCAGGCATTCAAGGCGGTCCGGCCCTCAAGGTAAGGCTGTCAGGCCCTCAAGGCGGTCAGGCCCTCAGGCCCCGGCGGTTTCGAAGCGGCAGATCCTGCCGTCGTCGCCGACCGTGAAGTACCAGCGGGTGCGCATCTCGCCCCAGGTGTCGTTGCGGTAGCGGGCGATGAGGGCGCGACCGCCCCGGGACTCCTTGTCCACGTGGATATGGCCGCGGGAGGCGAAGATCTCCCGCTCGGTCCAGTCGTCGAGGTCGTGTTCCGAACCGTCGTCGGACATGGTCGCGCCGGGCGCGAGGAGTGCCCTGAACGCCTCGCGGTCATGGGCGTTCACGGCGGTGACGAAGGCACGCACCGCGGGGTCGCTCAGTCTGGCCACCTGGATCGTCATGCCTGTCAGCCTCACATCGGCATCGGGGCCCCGCCACCCGAAGGCCCGCCGAGGCACTCACCCGGCCGGCCACCCGGCCAGCCACCCGGCCAGCCACCCGATCGGCCGCGCGGGACGGTCGCGGAGGGGTGGTCGGTGGGACGGTGGAGACGCGGGGGAAGGAAGTGCAGGCCTTCATCCCCTCTGCCCCGGGAGTCACCGTGACCTCTTGCTTCGACCGACGCGATCTCGGACTGCTGCTGCTCCGCCTCGGCACGGGAGGCGTCCTCGCGGCGCACGGCACACAGAAACTCTTCGGCTGGTTCGGCGGGCACGGCCTCGAAGGCACGGGAGGCTGGATGGAGTCCATCGGCTACAAGCCGGGCAAGCAGAGCGCGCTGGCGGCGGGCCTCGCCGAGACCGGCGGCGGCGCGCTGCTGGCGCTGGGCCTCGCGACACCCGCGGCCGGCGCGGCCGCCGCGGGCGCGATGGCGGGCGCCGCCGCGGTGCACATGCCCAACGGGTTCTTCGCCCAGGAGGGCGGTTACGAGTACGCGGCGGCGCTCGGCCTGACCGCCACCGGCCTCGCGGTCACGGGCCCCGGCCGGCTGTCCCTGGACCACGCCAGCGGCCACGCCCTCAACCGCGGCTGGATGGTGCCGCTGGCCCTCGCGGGGACGGCGGCGGTGACGTCGCTGGTCGTGGGGGCGCGGAACAGACGGGTGCGACAGGAGACGGAGGAGAAGGCGGGGAAGCAGGATCCGCTGCCCGAGGGCTGAGCGAGCGTGACAGGCTGCGGCGCATGAGCGACAGCAGCCGGCCTCAGCGCCTCTCCTCCGACTTCCCCCACTCACCCAACTCTCCCAACTCGCCTGACTTTCCTGACTCTCCTGACTCTCCAGACCCTCTCGGCTCTTCCGGCTCTTCCGGCTCTTCCAGCCCTCTCGATTCTTCCGGCTCTTCCGGTTCTCCCGACCTCTGGACGTCCATAGCCCGCCTCCACTCATGGCTGGAGGAGCACCGCCCCGCCGACCGCGAGGACGCCCTGCTCCTCCGGGTGCTGAAGCTCTCGGAGGAGGTCGGCGAGGTCGCCCAGGCGGTGATCGGCGCGACCGGCCAGAACCCGCGCAAGGGCACCACCCACACCTGGGACGACGTACGGTCCGAGCTGTGCGACGTGGTCATCACCGCCCTGGTGGCCCTGCGCACCATGACCCCCGACGCCCGTGAGGTCTTCGGCGCGCATCTGGAGGGTGTGGTGAAGCGGTCGCTGGGCTCGTGACATCGGCACCATGGGCTGCGCCGGTTCCGCGATGTCGGTCAGTGGTCAGCCAGTGATCACCTCGTTGTCCGCGAGGCTCTCGGTCCGAGCCGTGACCGTGCCGCTCAGGGACTTGACCGTGTCGGCGATCGCGGAGGCGTCGGCTCCCGACTGCTCGGCCTGTCCGGCGAGGGAGTCGAGCGCGTACCCGGAGGCGTAGAACTGCTCGTACAGCTTCTTGTAGGCCGCGTGGTAGACGGCGTCGAAGGCGTCCGTCTCCAGGAACCGCTCCTTGAGGATGTTGCCGCCCAGGCCACAGTGGCGCGTCGGAGCGTCAGACGGTCTCGTCGAGCAGGCGCCGGTGCTCGTCGGGCAACCGCAGGCGGGCCCCGGCGAGGGCCTCGTCTAGCTGCCCGGGGGTGCTGACGCCGACGATGGGAGTGGCACCCGGCTTCCCCCCGATCAGCCAGGCCAGGACAACCTGGTTCCGGCTCACCCCGAGCTCCCCGGCCACCTTGTCGAGAGCCGCCAGCCGCCGTGACGTACCGGGGTGCTCGTAAGCCTCGGGAAGCGGCCGGTCCGAACGGGCGTAGAAGCCGTTCAGCAGGGCGGTGTACACCCACAGGGACAGCTCCGGCTCGCTGTCGACATAGTCGACGACCTCATCGGTGACCCAGGCGAACCGGTGGTCGACGCCGGGCACCGGCACGCCGGGACGGGGCTGGAGGTAGGAGTGCCGCAACTGAAGTGCGGTGTACCCCGCACGCCCAGTCTCGCGGGCGATCTGCCGGGCCCGCTCCACCCGCCACACAGGGTGGTTGGAACACCCCAGCCGTCCCACGGCACCCTCGGCGACCAACGCGCCGAAAGCCTCGACGGACTCGTCCAGCGAGACGCCCCGGTCCTCCATGTGAGCCCAGTACAGATCGATCCGATCGGTACCCAGCCGCCGCAGGCTGCCTTCGACACCGGCTCTGATCGCCGGTGCCGACAGCCCCTCCCGGTTGGCCGGCCAGTCACCGGGACCGACCGGCTCGGCACCCACCTTGGTGCTGATGTACACCTGCTCGCGCCGACCGGGCCGACGGGCCAGCCACCGCCCGACGAGCTCCTCGCTCTGCCCGCCGCGACCACTCGGGTCGGACCAGAAGGCGTAGCAGTCGGCGGTGTCTAGCATCGTCCCGCCGGCGTCGACGAACCGGTCGAGCAGACGTGACGACGCGTCGAAGCCGACCGTGGTGCCGAAGCCCATCGTGCCCAGCGCAAAGTGCACATCGGACATTGTCCAGTCCTTCCCGACGAGTGGAGGGGGCTCGCGCAGACAGGAAGGAACCTGCCGTGCGCGCTCGTCATCCTGGCGCTTCAAGTGCGCTCGAAGGCAAGCGGGGGAACGGAGACCGGCTCACTTGCCCACGCGGCCCGGGAACCGGCCCGCTCGATACAACGCCGCTGCTCCTGCCGAGAGGCCACCCGGCGCCGCGCGGCGCACGCCCGCACCGACGCCGAGGAGGCCGTCCCTGAAGCACGACGGACCGGTCGACCCGCGGCTCAGGGCCGGTCAGTCGGTGCTTGGCCTGCTGAACTCCTCGATCAGCACCGGATACTGCTCGCCGCCGTGTCCCGCGGCGATCGACCGGTCGGCCATCGCCTTGATCAGCCTCGGCAGTTCGGCATTGACGCCCACCGCCTCGCTCTCCTCGACGAGGTGCGCCATGGCCCGCGCGTCGGTCTCCAGGGCCGACACCTCGGCCGGGAAGGAGCCGCTGTCGATCTGCTCGGCGTACCCGGGCAGCCACTCGGCCACCCCGGCCGCGATCTGCCGCGCGAACGGCGCATACGTCACGGCGTCGACACCGGCCGTCCTGAGCAGAGCGGTGCCGTGCAGCCAGGCGTTCAGGACGCTCCACATCATGGTCAGACCGGCCACGTCGTACAGGGACGCCAGGCCATGGTCCGCGCCCAGATAGGTCACGGTACCGAGCGCGGCGAGTGCCGACTTGTGCGCTTCGAAGTCCGCCTCCGGTCCGCTCTGCAGAATCTCCGCCTCGGCGGTGCCGATCGTCGCCGGGATGGCCATGACGGCGCCGTCCAGGTAGCGGGCGCCTCGCTGTTCGGCCCACCGGGCGGTTGCTCGGGCCTGGGCCGAGTCGCCCGAGGTCAGGTTGATCAACGTCGCACCGTCGAGGTCGACGTCCTTCGCGCCGAGCAGCTCGCGCACGGCCTCGTAATCGGTGACGCAGATGATCGTCAGGGAGCCTGCCTCGATCGCATCGCCGACTGTCGGCGCCGGCCGCGCCCCTTGGGCCACCAGCCGGTCGGCCTTGGAGGCCGTGCGGTTCCACACGGTCGTTCGATGCCCGGCTTTCAGAAACGCCCCGGCGAGTGCCTGGCCCATCAGCCCGAGTCCGATGACTGTCACGGGTGTAGCGGTTTCGTTGGTCATGGCAGCATCGTCAACGTTGATACCGGTGTGAAGGTCAAGCGAGGTTTCCATGCGGACGGTGCGGACGATGCGGATCGGGGAACTGAGTCGCCGGACGGGCGTCAACGCCCACCAGTTGCGCTACTACGAGGCCCAGGGCCTGCTGGAGGCAGACCGCGGCGCAAACGGGTACCGCACATATGACGAGAGCGCCGTACTGCGGGTGAGACAGATCCGCCACCTGCTCGGTGCCGGACTGTCCTCCGAGGACATCGCGTACCTGCTGCCCTGTGCGGTCGGAGAGACCCCGGAGCTGCTCGGATGTCCGGAATTGCTGGCCGCGATGCGGTCACGGCTGCAGCGACTGGACGATCAGATGGCCACGCTCGCTCAGTCCCGCACCGCTCTTGCCGACTACATCGACGCGGCTGAGCGGATGGGCAACCAGACCTACCCGCCCTTCGACGGGGCCGACCCGGAGTCCGTCCCCGCCTGAACGGCCCGTCGCGACAGCCCACCCGGACCGGCGGACGGGCGTCCGAGGCGAGGAGGCCTCACCATGTCCCGCAGACGACGTCCGCGTGACCTCGGCCCTCACCGGGCGCGTCGACCACAACGAGGCGACCGTCATCGCTCACGCGGACCGTGCCGTCGGACATCTCGACGTCGTCGTCGCGGAAGGCGGGCCTCACAGCTCGCCGAGCACTCCGCGCCAGGTCCAGCCCGACGTGAGGACGGCGTCCCGCAGGGGGTTGCGCAGGTCCGCCGCGCTGAAGCGGAAGGTCTCCGTCGCTTCGAGGTCGCCGTTCTCCCCGCGCTGGACCGTGTAGTGGCGGGAGACGGTTCTGTCGGGCCCGCGCGTGTACTCCCCTGAGATCTTGAGCTCCGGCGGGTTCCCGATCCGGGTGACCTCCCATGATTTCTCGAGGGCGCGTACCTCGTGCTTCTCCGGGACCAGGCGCATCCGGATGCGGCCCGCCCGACTCAGCTGCGACTCGACGAAGATGACCTGCCAGGCGGGCTCCGCCATCCGCCACTCCGCCACCAGCAGTCCGACAGGACATGGGGATGCTGGGACGCGGTGGCCGTGAGGACCGAGCGGATCACCGCCCGCTTCTTCGCCCGGCACCTCTCGTGCCGCGCCGCAGGAGCCTCCCCCGTCGGGGCCGGGGCGGGACGATCTCACCAGTTCTCGTAGACGGCGACCGTGTGACCTCCGCCCTCGCCCGGAGCGTCGACCACGACGAGGCGGCCGTCGCCGGTCAGGTAGGTCGTGCCGTCAGGCGTCTCCATGTCGTCGCGGAAGGTGCGCACATCGGTCTCCTCGCCGTCCTCGGTGTCGAAGACGTGGAGATCCTCCTCCGTATTGCCCTTGCCGATGGGGTCGACCACGGCGCTGACACTTCCGTCGCGGGCCTGTACGGCCAGTACGTCGTCGTCCTCGAAACCGGCCGTCCACAGGTGCCGCCCGCTCTTCACCTCGAAGGCGGCGAGCTTGTCCCGGGTGCCGTAGCCGCCCGGCTGCTGGGTCCAGGCGATGAGCCGCTCACCGTCGAGCATGACGTAGGCATCCCCGTCATCGCGCGACTGGATCGTCCCGTAGCCGCGCTCCAGGGCGATCCGTCCCCGCACCTTCCCTTCCGGGGAGTACGACAGGATGGCGTGCATGCCGCGTGCGGCGTCCTCCTCGACCTGCAGCAGCAGCGGGTCGGCGGACAGCAGGCGGACGAACGTTCCGTCGGACCGGGCACCCGGCTCGCTGGTCCAGGTCCGCTCGCCGTCGTCGAGCCGGTGAGCGGTGAGCCGGAGCCCGGACTCACAGCCGAGGACGGTGAACGCCTGCTCCTCCGAGGCGTGCACGGCCCACGGGGCGCAGTCCTCGGGAGCGGCCACCTGCCAGCGGGGCGCGCCGGTGCGGGCGTCGAAGGCACGCACGGCACCGGTGTCGTGGGTGACCACCGTTCCGCCGGCGATCGCGACCATGTCGGCTTCCTGCTCCAGCACACCCGGCTCCGCCTTCAGCGTGCGGTGCCAGCGCTCCTCGCCGGTGGCGAGGTCCACCGCGGTGACGGTGTCGCAGCCGGTCTCCTCCTCGCCGTGCGCGATGACCCCCGTGCCGTCGGCGGTAGCGCGGCTGACGGCACAGACCTCGTCCCGGCCGGGAACCGCGAGGTTCCACCGCTTCTTCCCGCCATCCACCTCGTAGGCGGTGACGGCGTCGTACCGGATCCTGACCACGGTGTCACCCGTGAGCCAGCTGCCGTTGCCGTGCTCGGCCGCGCTCTGGTCCCGTGGTGCCTTCCACACCGTACGGACCCCGTCTCCGGGCAGATAGCCGCCGCTTTCCAGGATGCTGCCGACGACGATGCCGATGACCACCAGAGGGATCGAGCACCCTCCCAGTGTCGCCAGCCTGCGTCTCCACCCCGTGGTTCTGTCGCCCGCCCCGCTCACACCCAGCCCCCTTCTGCGCGAAAAAGGAGCGCATAGTACCGAGTGGGCGATCTTCACGGCAACGGCGACCGACGCGCGGCGCTGCCGGTGCCGTCAGCGGAGCGAACGGAAGCCCGCCCGGAGTTCCCTCACGAAGAGACCCGGCTGTTCCCAGGCCGCGAAGTGGCCGCCCTTGTCGAGCCTGTTGTAGTGGACGAGGTTCGGGTACGCCTGCTCCGCCCAGCTCTTCGGGGCCTGGTAGAGCTCGTCGGGGAAGACGCTCACGGCAGCCGGGACGGAGACGCCCTTGACGCTGAAGAACGGGGTACCGGTCTGGGCGTTCTCCCAGTACAGACGCGCGGCGGAGATCGCCGTGCCCGTCAGCCAGTAGAGCGTGACGTTGTCGAGGACATCGTCACGCGTGAGGCCTTCGGGCTGTCCGGCGAAGACCCGGGAGATCAGTTCCAGACTGGCCGCGTCATGGTCGAGCATGAAGGCCGCCAGACCGGCGGGCGAGTCGGCCAGCCCGGTCAGCGTCTGCGGACGCGACCCCATCATCAGGGCGTAGGCGACATGCTTGTAGAAGAACTGCAACTGTTCGACCGCGCGCCTTTCCTCTTCGGAGAACGACAGGCCGGAGGGCAGCGGCTCGCCGGCCGCGATCGCCTGCTCGATGGCGGGCGGAACCGCGCCGGGCATGTTGGTGTGGATGCCGAGGAGCCCCTTCGGCGCCTGCACACCCATGAGATCGGTGACGAGCGCGCCCCAGTCGCCGCCCTGCGCCACGTACCTCGTGTACCCCAGGCGCCGCATCAACTCGGCCCAGGCACGCGCGATGCGCTCGGGGTTCCAGCCGCCCGCGCTCGGCTTGCCCGAGAACCCGTGTCCGGGCAGCGACGGGATGACCACATGGAAGGCGTCCGACACGTCCGCGCCGTGGCCCGCGGGATCGGTCAGCGGCTCGATGATCTTCAGCTGCTCGATGATCGAGCCGGGCCAGCCGTGCGTCACGATCAGCGGCAGAGCGTTCTCGTGCCGCGAGCGGACGTGCAGGAAGTGAATGTCCAGTCCGTCGATCTCCGTGATGAACTGCGGCAGGGCCCTCAGCCGCGCCTCGATCTTGCGCCAGTCGTACTCCGCCGCCCAGTACCGCGCGAGTTCCCGCATCGTCGCGAGCTGCGTACCCTGCGACTGGTCCTTGACGGTCTCCCCGTCGGGCCAGCGGGTGGCCAGGATGCGTGCACGCAGATCTCCGAGTTCCGCATCGGAGAACTCGAAGGTGAACGGCCGGATGGCCGACGTTTCGTTGGTGACGGGCATAGGGGTCTCCTTCGGAATCAGTGAGCCGCATACCGTGCCGTTGCCCCGCCCTTCCGCCCTGCCGCGCTGTGGCGATGGCCGCTCGGCCAGGGACTCGAACCACAGATCCGGGCAGCGCCGTGCACACGCCGCCCAGATGCGTCGTGCTCGCGCCCGTGATGTCCGGTCTAGCACCCGGCTTCAGACCCGATAAGCCGCAATCGCGCCCGGAGCCCCGCACCCCACCCGCTGCGGTGCGGTCAGGCCATCGGTACGTCGCACAGTTCCCACGGCGCACAGTTCCCACGGCGCACAGGTCCCGTGGTGCTCCCGTGGTGCTGGGCTCGGAGAGCGACCAGGTATTCGTACGCGGATCGACCTGCAGGAGAACACCGTCCACGCCGAAGCGGATCGGCTGCCCGTGCTCCAGCCGGATCACCGCCTCCTCGGCCTGCTGATTGTCTCCTTCAGGTCCGTCCGTGCCTCCGTACGACGCCGCGCGCCGCAGGGCGAGCGATCCGTGCCCCTGACCCACCAGGAGCGGGTCTGGGGCGCCGCTGGAATCCCGCTCGGGACGGTGTCCAGGGCCGTCGCTCATGGCGGCGGGCATCTGTGACGCTCGGCCGGGAGACGTCGAATGTCTCGACACTCGTGACGGGGAGTTCCGCATGCCCAATGCCGTATCTTCCGCCGGTTCATCGGTCGGATGTTCCGCCGAGCCCTCCTGCGAAACCGCCACCGGAACCCTGCTGCGGCAGTTGGTGCTGGCTGCCGGACCGCTCAATGTGCTCCAGATCGGCTGTCCGGACGAGTCGTGCACCGCCGGGCTCGCGGCGGCCATGAGCGAGAACGGGCGGGGCCGGGTCATCTGCTGCGTGCCGGAGGCCCAACGCGCCGAGGCCGTCGCGGCCGCGGTCGAGAAGGGCGGACTCGGACAGTACGCCCAGGTACGGCTGGGCAGTCCCGAGCGGCTGCTGGCGACCGTGCCCGGACCGGTCGATCTGCTGCTGCTCGGTGGTCCGCCGGAGTCCTTCCTCGCGCTGCTGAAGCTGGTGGAGCCCAGGATGCTGCCGGGTGCCGTGGTGGTGGCTCACGGAGTGCGCGACGTGTCGGCGCGGTGCGCGGAGTTCCTCGCCCATGTCCGGCTCTCCGGCAGCGGCTATGTGTCGCTGCCCCTTCCCTTCGACGGCGGCGTGGAGATGGCCGTCCGCGCCGCCTGACGACTTCGCGCATGCACCTCCAGGAGTGCCATGTCCCCGCGTCCGTTCGACCCGGAGTTCCTGCCCGAAGGGCATCCCGACAAGATCGCCGTCCCGCCCCGCCGCACCGCCTCGGGCGCTGTGTGGCGGGTGCTGGTGCACTACCTCCTGCTGCCGTCGTACCGGGGACTGGTGGCCCTGGGCTCCATGCATGTGGCCGGGCTCTGGCATCCGGAGTCCGGTCCCCTGTGCGGTCCGCCGCAGCAGGACCCGCCCGGCTACAGGGTGTTTCGAGCCGGCCTTGAGAGGCGGCCGGAAGCCTGGCCGGGACATCCCACTCCGCCCGTTCCCCCGGAGAATCGAGGAGATCTGTGATGAGCGACGCACGGCTGGTCGGTACCTGGACCACGCAGTTGGACGACGACGGGAAGACGGTCCCCGGGCTCGTCTGCTTCTCCGCGGACGGCTCGGTCGTCTCCACCCAGCTCAACACGAAGAACATCGGCCTGGGGTCCTGGCGTACCACGGGCCCGGACAGTTTCGAGTACGGCTTCCACATCCTGGCCGCCGACCCCGAGGGCAACCACGTGGGGGAGGCGCATGTCCGGGTGTCGGGCGAGTTCGTCTCGGACACCGAGTGGCAGGGCACCGGCGGCGCCGAGTTCTTCGATCCGCAGGGCACCAAGCTGCGCGGGCACGCGGGCTCCAAGGTGACCGCCGGCAAGTACGGCGTCGACGACTGATGCGTGCGGCGGCGCTGCGGGACCGGCTCGACGGCGACCTGGTTCTGCCTCACGAGGCGGGCTTCGCTCTGGCCCGACAGCTCCAGAACACCGAGTACGACACGATCGAGCCGTACGCCGTCGCGTACTGCGCCTCCGAGCGGGATGTCGCACTGTGCGTGCGCCACGCCCGGGAGCACGGGGTGCGGGCGCACATCCGGGGCGGCGGCCACAGCTTCAACGGCTGGTCTACCGGTACGGGCCTGGTCGTCGACCTGTCCCGGATGAATCACGCCGTGGCCGAGGGGCCCGTGGTGCGGCTCGCGGCGGGTGTCCAGTCGCTGGACGCGCTGGACGCCCTGCGGTCCCAGGGGCGGCAGATCGTCACCGGGACGTTTCCCACGGTCGCCGCGGGCGGATTCCTGACCGGTGGCGGGATCGGCTGGCAGACGCGGAGGTTCGGACTGGGCAGCGACCGGATCACCGCGGCTCGCGTCGTGCTCGCCGACGGCCGGACCGTCCGCTGCTCGCCCACCGAGGAACCCGATCTCTACTGGGCGCTGCGCGGTGGCGGCGGAGGCACCTTCGGGGTGGTCACGGAGTTCGAGGTGCATCCGATCGACGCCCCCGTGATGACCGGCTTCGAGACGCTGTGGGCGTACGACGACGCCGTGGAGGTGCTGACGGCCTGGCAGGAGTGGGCCGTCGACGGCCCCGACGAGCTCGGCACCTCGCTGGTGGTGCTGCCGGGCATGTTCGGGCCCGGCGGGCGTCCCGTGGTCAAGGTCTGGGGTGTGCACCTGGGCCCGGACGAGACCTTGCGCGCCGGGCTGGACGAACTGGCGGAACGGGCCGGGAGCAAGCCGCTGAGCCGGACCGTCGGTGCGCGGGGCGGGTATGCCGAGGTGATGCACGAGGCGCTGTGCGGCTCGAAGACGGTGGCCCAGTGCCGTCGTACCGGAACCGGTCCCGAGGCTGAGGGGCACCGGCATCCGTACACCCGGCAGAGCTACCGGCTGACCGGCCGGGCCGCGACCCGGGCGGAGTCGGCGGCGCTCCTCGACGCCTGGGGTCCCGAGCTCGACGCGGCGGGCCAGGAGCGCTATCTGCTGTGCATCGCGCTGGGTGGTGCGGCGAGCCGGGTGCCGAGCACCGCGACCGCCTACGCCCACCGGGACGCACGGTTCCTGATCGGCTGTCAGTTCGCCTGCCGCGAGGTGGCGGCGGACCCGGCGGCGCCGACGCGGCTGACCGCGCTGGCGGACCGTGCGGCGACGGCACTCGAGCCGCTCGCCTGCGGCTCGTACATCAACTTCCCCAGCTCACGGGTGGACGGGGACTGGGAGACGGAGTACTTCGGCGCGAACCGTCTCCGGCTGCGCGCCGTGAAGCGGGCCTACGACCCGGAGGACTTCTTCCGGCACGCGCGGAGCATCGGCCACCGTGCCCCGACGACGACCGAGGTGGAGTCATGAGGACGGATCTGCAAAACAAGGTCGTACTGGTCACCGGCGCCTCCTCGGGCATCGGCCGGGCCACGGCCGTGGCGTACGGGGAGGAGGGCGCGAAGGTCGCGATCACGTACCACAGCGATGAGGACGGAGCCCGGGAGACGGCGCGGCTGGTGACCGAGGCGGGCGGGACACCGCTGGTGGTGCGCTACGACCTCGCGGACGAGCGGTGCATACGGGACGCGGTGGGGCGGGTCGCCGAGGAGTGGGGCGGCATCGATGTGCTGGTGGCCAACGCGGTGGTCTGGAGCGAGGCGATCCCGCGGCCCGGGCAGCCGGTGCCGCACTTCGAGGACGTACCGGCGAAGCAGTGGCAGGAAGTGCTGCGCACGTCCGTCGACGCCGTGTTCCACACGCTGCAGGCGGTGCTGCCGTGGATGCGCGGGCGGCCGTGGGGCCGGGTCGTGCTGCTCGGCGCGGGCCTCGCGGACACCGGCAAGGCCGGGGCGGGGGCGTACGGTGCGGGCAAGTCCGCGTATCTCGGGCTGATGCGCAGCCTGGCCTGGGAACTGGGACCCGACGGGATCCTGGTCAACATGGTGGTGCCGGGGCAGACCAGCACCGAGACCGTGCGGGCGCACGTGCCCCCGGGCTTCCTGGAGGAGAAGGGCAAGACCCTGCCGTCGGGCCGGATGTCCGCGCCCGAGGACGTGGCCCGGGCTGTCGTCTTCCTCGGCTCGGCCGCCAACGGCAACACCGACGGCGAGACGCTCCGCGTGACGGGCGGCGCCTGACGGGTCCGATCGGCGTCCCCCGTAGTACCCGTAGTACCGGGCCCCGTCGCCTTCCAGGCAGTCCTGGAGGGCGACGGGGCCCGTCCCGTTTCCGCGCCGGTGCGCGCGCCCGGTGTCGAGTTGTCCTCGACGGTGCTTCGAGAGGTCCGGGCCACCGTGTGGGGTATGGAGATTCGTAGCCTCGACGGCGATGAGCCGGCGACCGTCGCCGCGTTGCTTCCCGGGTTCCGGGAGACCATGAGCCTGGAGCTGCCCGGTGATCCACCGGTGACGGAGGCCCTGCTGGCGCGGTTGTTCCAGCGGCGGCACGGGACCGAGCGGATCGTGCTCGTCGCGTACGACGGCGGCACCCCGGCCGGGGTGCTGAAGCTCGGGCTCGACCTGGGGGATCCGAGCGGGCCGGGACACGGTTCGCTGTGGGTGTTCCCCGGCTTCCGGCGGCGTGGTGCCGGGCGGGCCCTGGCGGCCGCGGGGCTGGCGGCACTGCGGGAGCGGGGACGGGATCTGCTGCTGGCCGATGCTCCCAGGGCGGCGGCCGGTGAGCGCTTCGCGGCGGAGCTCGGCGCGGAGCTCATCGGCGAGAGCGTGCGCCATCGGCTGCGTCTGGCCGGGCCCGCCCGTGAGGTGATGCGGGCCGCGGCGGCCCGGCCGGTCCCCGGGTACCGGCTGGTGGCGTGGCAGGGGTCCTGCCCCGACGACCTGGTGGAGTCCTATGCGCGGGCCTGGAGCGCGCTGGAGGAACGGGTCAACGGCCAGGCCCGGGTGCGGCGTCCTGCCGCCGACGACGTACGGGCGCGGGAGGCCGAGGCGGAGCGGGCCGGGCATCTGCCCCATGTGGTGGCGGCGCTGCCCGAGCACGGCACCGCGATCGTCGCGTACGCCACCGTGTTCGTGCGCAGCGGTCCGATGGCGGACGTCGGCGAGACGCTGGTGCTGCCGCAGCACCGGCGGCGTGGTCTCGCCACCTGGCTGAAGGCCGAACTGCTGCTCGGGGCTGCCCGGGAGAACAGCCGGCTCGCGCTGGTCCAGGTCTTCAACGACACCGCCAACACGGCCGTGGTCGCGCTCAACCGCAAGCTCGGCTTCGAGGCCGACTCCCACTGGTCGACGTACGCGCTCAAGGCCTGAGCGGTCGCCCTCCCCCGATCCTCCCCTTGTTCAAGAGCCGAGCCGAGAGGACCCCATGACCACCGTGATCCCCGCCGGGCAGCGCACGCGCAACGCCGAGCTGGTCCGCGAGCTGTACGGGACGCTCTACCGCGAGCGCCGCCTCGAGGAGGCGGGCCGTTTCTTCCACGCCGACTGCGTCGAGCACGACCCGGCGGGCTGGCGGACATCCGACCGTGCGTTCCCGCAGCTGCGCGCGGACATCGACCACCTGGTGGCCGACAACGACCGGGTGATGCTCTTCGCGACCTGGACCGGACGCACCCGATCGGGCGCCGAACTCCGATTGCACACCGCCGAGTTGTACCGTCTGCGGGACGGCGGGGTCGCCGAGCACTGGAACGTGGTCGACCGGGACGTGCTCGCCGCGCACGGCCTGGACGTCGGGCCGGAACAGAGCGGCCGGCCGGCCGCCCCCGGTCTGCACGGCCCGCACAGCGACATCGAGCGGGCCAACGCGGACCTGGTCCTCGGCGCGTACCGCGACGTCTTCAGCGAGCACCGGCTGGACCTGGCCGAGCGCTACTACCACCAGGACTACCGGCACCACAACATGCGTACGGACGCGGTGCCGGACGGGCTCGACGCGTTCAAGGCGTTCTTCGCGGACAACATCGCCGCCTTTCCCGACCTGGTCACCACCGTGGACCACATCGTCGCCGCCGACGACCGGGTGATGGTCTTCGTCACCTGGACCGGCACGCTCACCGGCGCATGGAGCGGGGGCGGCCCCTCCGGGCTGCCGCTTCGGATGCGCACCTGCGACCAGTTCCGCATCGAGCGCGGCAAGGTCGCGGAGCACTGGGAGGTCGTGGACTACCTGGCCCTGGGGCGGGCCGGGCTGCCGACCCCGTGAGCAGGACCGACGTCCGTTCCGAAAGCCGATGTCCGAGGCCGACACCCCAGAGAGGGACTGTGCGATGACCACCGCTTCCGATCCTTCCGACAGCGCACCCGTACTGATCGTCGGCGGCAGCCTCGTCGGGCTGTCCACCGCCCTGTTCCTCGCCCGGCACGGGGTCCGGTGCACCATGGTGGAGCGCCATCCCGGCACCTCCGTCCATCCGAGGGCCGTCGGCTACTACCCCAGGACCGGGGAGCTGCTGCGTCAGGCCGGCGTCGAGGACGCGGCCGTACGGGAGGCGGCGGGGTTCGCCACCCACCGCACTCGTGCCGGGGTGACCTCGCTGGCGGGCGAGGTGCTGTTCAGCAAGGAGGAGCTGGAGGGCGACGACGACCTGGGCGACCTCACCCCCTCCCGGCTGCTCCTGCTGCCGCAGGACCGGCTGGAGCCTCTGCTGCGGGACCGGGCCGTGGAGCTCGGCGCCGACCTCAGGTTCGGTACGGAGCTGTTGTCCTTCACGGAGGACCCGGAGGGGGTGACCGCCGTCCTCGGTGACGACGCCGGCACCCGTACCTTCCGCAGTTCCTATCTGGTGGCCTGCGACGGGCCGCGCAGCACCGTGCGGGAGGCGCTGAAGGTGCCCCGGCAGGGGCGCGGGGTGCTGTCCCGGCATGTGAGCATCGCGTTCCGCGCGGATCTGCGCCCGGTGCTCGGGGAGCGCCGCTACAGCGTGGTCCATGTGAAGAATGACCAGGTCACCGGCATCCTCGTGCATGACGACACATTGACCGGGGGCACGCTGATCGTCGGGTACAGGCCCGAGGACGGCGAAAGCCTGGAGGACTTCACCGAGGGCCGCTGTGCCGAGCTGGTGAAGGCGGCCGTAGGAGCGCCCGGGGTCGAGGTGACGATCCGTTCGCGCTTCCCCTGGGACATGGCGGAGCAGGTGGCCGAGGGCTTCGTGCACGGGCGGGTGCTGCTCGCCGGGGACGCGGCGCATGTGGTGCCGCCGACCGGGGGTTACGGAGCCAACACCGGTATCGCCGACGCCCACAACCTCGCCTGGAAGCTCGCCCTGGTGGTCGACGGCGTCGCGGGTGCCGGCCTCGTGGAGACGTACGACGCCGAACGGCGACCCGTGGCGAGCTACACGGCCGAGCAGGGGTCCCTCCAGCTCGCCCTGCGTTCCGGCACCGCCACCCCGGAGCAGCGGGCCGCCGTCGCGGACGCCGTGACGGTGACGTCGGGCCAGGCGTACCGCTCCGCCGCGGTCGTCGCGGAGCCGGGCGGCGCGGATCTTCCCGTCGCCTCCGATCCGCGGGCGCTGCGCGGGGAGCCGGGGACCCGGGCGCCGTACGCGATGCTGTCGCGGGGCGCCGAACCCGTCTCCACGCTCGACCTGTTCGGGCGAAACTTCGTCCTGCTGACCGGGGAGCGCGGCCGCGAGTGGATCTCGGCCGCCGCCTCCGCCTCCGCCGGGCTGGGCCTGGAACTCGTGGCCCGCCGGGTGGTGCCGGGCACGGGCGGCGGGGCGGGCACGCTGGCCGACCCGGACGGCACCTTCTGCGAGCGCTACGGCGGTCTGCGCCCCGAGGGGGCGGTACTGGTACGGCCCGACGGTGTCGTCGCATGGCGGTCGCCGGGCGCGGACCCGGAGGGCGAGGAGACCGCGGTGCTCACGGCGGTACTGCGCGAAGTTCTCGCACGGGGATCCCGTACGGGGCAGAGGTAGCGGACCGGGGTCCGCGGCGGTCGTCGCCGCGGGCCCTTCCGTGCGCTCGCCGGACGGTCAGGCGGAGCCGGATTCGTGCTGCAACTCGCCCACGGAGTCCACGTACTTGATGAGCAGGCGGGCGAATTCGAGCCGCTCCTCCTCCGGCCAGTCCTGGGTGATGCGCTCGAAGGCCGCTCGCTGGTGGTGGCGGAAGCGGGCGAGCGTCTCGTGCCCCTCCGGGGTGAGCTGGAGGATCGTACGGCGGCCGTCGCGCTGTGAGGCCGCGCGGATCAGATAGCCGGCGGTGATGCAGTCCGAGACCATCCGGCTCGCCACGGAGGGGTCGACGGCGAGTCGCTCGCCCACGACACCGACGGTGATCTCCTGGCCCTCCTGGTCGGGCCCGTCCTGGACGATGTTGAGAACCAGCGTCCTCGTGAGGTCTTTGCGGGACACCTGCTTCTCGACGTTCAGCGCCTGCGCACGCCGCAGTCGGGAGAAGGCGGGGCCGACAGCGTCGAGCAGATCCGCTGCCCGCGGCGGGGGCTGGGTCGAAGTGTCCATGTCCCCATTCTAAGCGAGTTGATTACGGCAGGCGAGCATCTGTATGCTCTCAATCCACTGCATGACTTAAAGCATATACCTGCTGTCGAACATCTATCACCGTCCGTCGGAGGACCCCATGCCCCATCCCGTGCCCCCCGAGTCCGATCGCGGCTTAGAGATCGCCTACGACACCGACGTCGACTTCGACGTGCTGATCGTCGGCGGCGGCCCCGTCGGCATGCTGCTCGCCGCGGAACTCCGCATCGCCCGCGTCCGGGCCGTCGTGCTCGAACGGCTGCCCGAGCGCACCCCACACTCCAAGGCCTTCGGGCTGCACGCCCGCTCCCTGGAGTCGCTCGACCGGCGCGGCCTGCTCAAGCGGTTCCGTGAGGGCGCCCGCTCCTGGAACAACGGCCATTTCGCCGGCCTCGACGAGTGGGTCGACTTCTCCACCCTCGACAGCGCGCACGGCTACGCCCTGCTCTCCGAACAGACCAGGACCGAACGCCTGCTGGAGGAGCGCGCCGCCGAGTTCGGCGCCGAGATCCGGCGGGGCCACGAGGTCACCGCGGTACGCCAGGACGCCGACGGCGTCGAGGCCGAGGTGACCGGCCCCGACGGCACCTACACCGTGCGTGCCCTGTTCGCCGTGGGCTGTGACGGTGGTCGCAGCCTGGTCCGCCGGGAGGCCGGCATCGCCTTCCCCGGTACCGGCGGCCGGGTCACCGCCCGGCTCGGTGACGTGATCCTCGCCGACCGCGAGAACGCCCCCATGGGCATGGAGCGCACCGAACGCGGCCTGCTGTTCTGCGTGCCGCTCGACGACACCTACCACCGGGTGTCCACGTTCGACTTCGAGGCGGAGCGGGAGCCCGGCGCGGAGCTCACCCTGGACGAGCTGACCGCGAGCCTGCGCGAGATCTGGGGCAGCGACCTCGGTGCGCACTCGCCGCGCTGGCTCTCCGTCTTCACCGACTCCGCGTGCCAGGCCGACCGCTACCGCGAGGGTCGGCTGCTGATCGCCGGCGACGCCGCCCACACCCACTTCCCGGTCGGCGGCCAGGGCGTCAACCTCGGCCTCCAGGACGCCTTCAATCTCGGCTGGAAGCTCGCCGCCGCGGTGCACGGCTGGGCTCCCGAGGACCTGCTCGACAGCTACGACCGCGAGCGCCAGGCGCCGGCCCGCAAGGTGCTGGCCAACACCCGGGCGCAGATCGCGTTGATGAACCCGGACCCGTATGTCACCCCGCTGCGCGAGCTCTTCACCGACCTCATGCGCAAGGAGCAGGTGAACCGGTACCTCGCCGAGATGCTCAGTGGCGTCACCGTCCGCTACCCGATCGACGGCCCCGAGCACCGGCTGCTCGGCGACTTCGCCCGCGACCTGGAGCTGAACACCGAGGACGGCGTCCGGCCCCTGCCCAAGTACCTGAAGCGTGGCACCGGCGTGCTGCTCGATCTGACCGGCGACGCGCAGATCGGCCAGGTGTACGAGAAGTGGGCCGCGGGCGTTTCCTGGGCAGGCCGGCTCCAGCACGTCCGGGCGGAGTGCGCCCAGGAGCCGCAGCTGGCCGGTCTGCTGGTCCGCCCCGACGGCTATGTCGCCTGGGCCGCGGACCGGGACATGCCGGAGGCGGAACTGCGGGAGTCACTGACCGCAGCCGTCACCACCTGGTTCGGCACCGTCTGACGAAGGCTGAGATCGGCCGGAGGGCGGTACTTCCCTGCGGCCGACGTGACACCTTCCCCAGCCCCCACAGCTCGCACGCGAGAGGACGAAGTGAGCAAGCCGCCCTGGTCTCAGGAGTTGATGGAGAAGAGCGACCTGATCACCCCCATGGCCATCAGAGTGGCCGCCACTCTGGGACTGTCGGACCACATGGCCGCCGGGGCGGTCACAGTCGAGACGCTGGCCCGTGCGGCGGACGTGGACGCGACCGCTCTGGGCCGTCTCCTCGGCCACCTGGTGAACGCCGGGATCTACCGCCCGCTGCCCGAAGGAGGCTACGAGGCGACCGAGCTCGGTGCCCTGCTGCGCCACGACGTCCCGGAGTCGGGCCGTGACTGGCTCCGCCTGGACGGCCCGACGGGCCGGGGCGAGGCCGCGGTGTTCCGCCTGCTCGACGCGGTGCGCTCCGGTTCACCCGTCTACTCCGCGCTGTACGGGCGGGAGTTCTGGACGGACGTCGAGTCGGACGGCGCGCTCGCGGAGGCCTTCGCCCGGCGGATGGCGGCGAGCATGCGCTGGGTCGTCCCCGAGCTGCTGGCCCAGGGCGACTGGCAGGCCGTACGGCATGTCGTCGACGTGGGCGGCGGCAGCGGCGACCTGCTCGCGGCCGTGGTCGACGCCACCCCGGGCGCGCGGGGCACCCTGCTCGACCTGGAGGGGCCCGCGGCGGCGGCCGAGCGGGACTTCGCGGCCGCCGGCCTCCAGGAGCGCTGCCGTGCGGTGGTCGGCAGCTTCTTCGATCCGCTGCCCGCCGGCGGCGATGTGTATCTGCTGTCCAACGTCCTGCTCAACTGGCCCGACGACCGGGCGGCCGAGATCCTTCGGCGCTGCGCCGAGGCCGTCCGTCCGGGCGGCCGGGTCATGGTCCTCGAGGGCCTGCTCGACGTACAGACCGACCAGACCGATCTGGACCTGCGGATGCTCGTCTATCTGGGCGGGCGGATGCGCACCACCGACCAGCTGCGCGAGCTGGCGGCCGAGGCCGGGCTCTCGCTGCGCCGAGTGGTGGGCCTGGGACCGGTGCGCTCGCTCGTCGAACTCACACCGGCCTGATCCGGCTCGTCCCCATACCCGCACGCCGTAACGCACGCAGGAGAAACCCCTGTCGTGCACGCCGAGGAAATTTCCGTAGTGCACCCGAGAAACCCCAGAAAGAGGAGTACATCCATGCACATCGTCCGACACCACGAATTCGGCGCCCCTTCGGTGCTGCGGCTGGAAGAGGCCGACACCCCTGTCCCCGGTCCCGGCCAGGTGCTGATCCGCACCGAGGCGGTCGGGGTCAACTTCGCCGAGTGCCAGCGCCGTCAGGGCATCCCGGTCGGCGGTCCCGCCACCCTTCCCGGCTCGCCCGGCGGTGATGTCGCGGGCGTCGTGGAGCAGGTCGGCGACGGCGTCGACCAGGTGGAAGTCGGTGACCGGGTGGTCACCGGTGTCGCCCACGACGGATACGCCGAGTACGTCGTCGCCCAGGCCGGCTGGCTGTTCGCCGTCCCCGAGGGGATCGACGCCGGCCAGGCCACCTCGCTGCCCATCCCCGGCCAGACCGCTTACCACGTGATCGTCACGGCGGCGAAGCTCCAGCCCGGCGAGTCCGTACTGATCACCGCCGCCGCGGGCGGTATCGGCCATCTGCTGGTCCAGATGGCCAGGGCGCTCGGCGCGGGGCAGATCATCGCCGCGGCCCGCGGAGCGGAGAAGCTGGCCTTCGCCGCGTCGCTCGGCGCCGACGTCACCGTCGACTACGGCGAGGACGGCTGGGACGAGAAGGTCCGCGCCGCGACCGGCGGCCGGGGCGTGGACGTCGCTCTGGAGACCGTCGGCGGGGACATCCTCACCAAGTCCGTGAACCTCACCGCACAGTTCGGGCGGACGGTCGTGTACGGCGCTGCGGGTGGCGAGCTGCCGGCCATCGAGGTCGGCGACATCTTCGACAACCGCATCGTCATGGGCTTCAGCATGTGGGGCGTGATGGGCGAGAAGCCGGACGTCATGGCCAAGGGTGCCCGGGAGCTGCTGGACATGGTGGCCTCCGGCAAGGTCCGTCCCGTCGTCCACGCCGAGCTGCCGCTGAAGGACGCCGCGGCCGCGCACGAGCTGATGGAGTCGCGTTCCCAGCTCGGCCGTGTCGTGCTCATTCCCTGACCACCTCTCAGTCAATGCACCCAATCATCGATGTGCAGTTGACAAATGCGTGCTAGATAGCATGCAATAAAGAGGCACGACAGCATGTGACCGCTGTCGGCGCACCACTCCATGTAACCCGGATCCCTGGGCGGAGCCGCGCGACGATTCGTCCGCAGCTCGACAACACCTCCTAGTTGGGAGAACACCATGCGCATCGTCCGCCACTACGAGCACGGAGCTCCCTCGGTGCTGCGTGTCGAAGAGGCGGAGAAGCCGCAGCCCGGACCGGGCGAAGTGCTGATCCGCTCCGAGGCCGTCGGCGTCACGTTCGCCGAGGTCCAGCGCCGTCAGGGCATCCCGATCGGCGGCCACGCCACGCTGCCCGGCGCCCCCGGCGGCGATGTCGCCGGCGTCGTCGAGGCACTCGGCGAGGGCGTCACCAACGTCAGCGTCGGGGACCGTATCGTCGTCGACGTCGACCACAGCGCCTACGCCGACTACGTGACCGCCGACGCCGCCTGGGCCATCACCATCCCGGACACCATGGACGCCGCCGAGGCGACCCTGCTGCCCAGCCCGGCCCAGACGGCGTACCACGCCATCAAGGAGTCCGGTCAGCTCAAGCCCGGTGAGTCGATCCTGATCGACGCCGCCTCCGGGGGTGTCGGCCACATCGCCGTGCAGATCGCCAAGGCGATGGGTGCCGGCATGGTGATCGCCACCGCCAGTACGCAGGCCAAGCTGGACTTCGTCCGTGACCTCGGTGCCGACGTCACGATCAACTACACCGACGACGACTGGGACGAGCAGGTCCGGGCCGCGACCGAAGGCCGCGGCGTGGACGTGGTCCTGGAGACCGTCGGCGGCGACATCCTCACCAAGAGCGTCGCCCTCACCGCCCAGTTCGGCCGGCTGGTCTTCTACGGCTCGGCCAGCGGTGACATCCAGCCCGTCCACCCGCTGATGCTCAGCCGGATGAAGACCGTGGCCGGGTTCGCCCTCTACGCCATGCTCTACAACAAGCCCGAGGCCATCGCCGCGGGACAGCGCGACCTGCTCGACATGATCGCCACCGGCAAGGTGCGCCCGATCATCCACGAGCGGCTCGGCCTCGACGAGGCCGTCAAGGCACACGAACTGATGGAGGCCCGGGCCCAGCTCGGCAAGGTCGTCCTCGTCCCCTGACCCGGGACCGGCGACCCGCCGCCTCCGAGGACGTGGCCGGTCACGATCATCCCCCGCTCGGGGCCGGGCCACCCGCCGTACGGCACGAGAGGCACTCGTGCCGTACGGCGCACCCCACCACGGACCACAGCGATCCCCTGACGGATCCCACACCGCAGACGACGCCGGCCGGCCCCGGCCGGCGGGACGGGGATGGCACCCACTCCAGCCCGAAAGGCGAATCACCGTGCCCTCCCGCACCACCGGGACCGACAGCCCGCTCACCGCTGTCGGCTCCCCGCCCCGGACCCGCATCCGACCCGTCATCACCGCCTGCCTGCTGGCCGTCTTCCTGGCCATGCTGGACTCGCAGATCGTGGCCACCGCGCTGCCCCGCATCGTCGGGGACCTCGGCGGTCTCGACGTGTTCTCCTGGGTGACGACCGCGTACATCATCGCCGCCAGCGTCACCACGCCCGTCTACGGCAAGCTCGGCGACCTCTTCGGCCGGAAGAAGATCTTCCTGATCGCCGTCGCGGTGTTCCTCGCCGGCTCCGCGCTGAGCGGCGCCGCGCACTCGATGGACCAGCTCATCCTGTTCCGCACCGTGCAGGGCATCGGCGCCGGCGGTCTCTTCGTCTCCGTGCTCGCCATCATCGGGGAGCTGTTCAACCCGCGTGAGGCCGCCAAGTACTTCAACCTCTTCGGTATCGTCTTCGCGCTCGCCGCACTGGCCGGGCCCGCCGTCGGCGGCGCGCTCACCGACCTGCTGAGCTGGCACTGGGTCTTCCTGCTCAACCTGCCCGTGGGCATCGTGATCCTGGTGCTGGTCTCCACCTGTCTGCACCTGCCCCGCGCCGACCGGCCCGCGCACATCGACTACACCGGCTTCGTCCTGCTCAGCGCCGCGATCGTCGCGCTCACCCTGGCCGCGAGCTGGGGCGGAGTGAAGTACGCATGGCTGGACTGGCGGATCCTCGGGCTCGCCGCGGGAGCGGTGCTGCTCGCCGTGGCGTTCGTCGCCGCCGAGCGCCGCGCCGCCGAACCCGTCATCCCGCTGCACCTCTTCCGCGACTCCACCTTCAGCGTCAGCGTGCTGGTGAGCGTCGCGGCGGGCATCGTCTTCCTCGGCTCGGTCAACTTCCTGGCGATCTACATCCAGGTGGTGACCGGCGCCAGCCCCACCATGTCCGGTGTGGTGCTGCTGCCCATGATGTTCGGCCTGGTCGCCTCCTCCGTCATCAGCGGCACCGCGATCACCAAGACGGGGCGCTACAAGTGGTACCCCGTGCTCAGCATGGCCATCGGCATCGTGGGGGCACTGCTGCTGGCCACCATGGACACCGGGACCTCCCGTGCCGTGGTCATCGGCTACATGCTGGTCTTCGGCGTCGCCGCCGGACTGAACATGCAGGTGCTCACCATGGCCGCGCAGAACACCGCGCCCCGCGACGACATCGGCGCGGTCCACGCCACGGTGTCCTTCGCCCGGCAGCTGGGCACCACCGTGGGCATCTCCCTGTTCGCCTCGATCTTCTACAGCCGGCTCACCGAGGAGATCGCCGAGCGGACGCCCGCGGACGCGCTGCGCGGCATCGACCCCGACACGCTGAACTCGACCGAGACACTGGACCGGCTCACCGAGCCCGTGCGCAACGCCGTGGAGCAGTCGTACGCCGCCGCGCTCACGCCTGTCTTCCTCACCGCCGTACCGGTCCTCCTCCTGGGGCTGCTGGCCGCCCTGACGATGAAGAACCTCCCGCTGCGCGGCGAGGACCACCGGGGTCACGAGGTGGCCGCCGAGGAAAACTGACCACCCGTCACCTACTGACCGTGAGCCGCCCTCCCGCACGGGAGGGCGGCTCACGTACGTCGGCCTCCGTGCCCCGGCCACCCTTCAGCGCCCTTCGAGCCCGAATCGACGGCTCGCGACCATCGTCGGCACTGCACAGCCGTACGACGCAGGACCCAGGCCGAAGAACAGGCAGAGGCAGACCAGGAGGCTCGTGTGACAACGACCGAAGACCCGCAGACGGCCCCGGCGGTCGACCCCGGACCGCTGATCCGGCTGACCATTGCCGACTGCGCCGCCAAGGTGCTGCACAGCGCAGTGACCCTCGGCGTGTTCGGCGCGCTCGCCGGAAGTCCCGCCGACGCCGCCGAGTTGGCCCGGCGCACCGGCACCCACCACCGCATGGTCCCGGACTTCCTGGACGCCCTGGTCGGGCTCGGTCTGCTGGAGCGCACGGAGGGCCGCTACCGCAACTCCCCGCTGGCGCAGGCCTACCTGGTGCCGGAGTCCCCCTCCTACCTCGGCGGCTTCGTCGAGCTCACCAACGAGACGCTGTACGGCACCTGGGGCCGGCTCACCGAGGCGCTGCGCTCCGGCGAGCCCCAGCACCTCGACCCGGACAAGGGCGGCTTCGTCGGGGACCGGCACAAGGACCCCGCCAAGATGAAGCGCTTCCTGGCCGGGCTGGACGCGTACAGCGACCGGATGGGCGCCGAACTCGCCCGGCGCCTCGACTGGGGCCGCCATTCCTCATTCGTCGACCTCGGCGGCGCACGCGGCAACCTCGCGGCGGTACTGGTGCGGGCGCACGCGCATCTGCGGGCGACCTGCTTCGACCTGGAGCGGACCCGGCCGCTGTTCACCGAGCACATCGGCGGCCTCGGCCTGGCCGACCGGGTCGCCTTCGCCGGCGGCGACTTCTTCACCGACCCGATCCCGCCGGCCGACGTCGTCATCCTCGGCCACATCCTGCACGGCTTCGACGCCGCCCGGCGGCGCGAGCTGCTCGGCCGGGTCTTCGAGGCGGTGCGGCCCGGCGGCACGGTCCTCGTCTACGACCGGATGATCGACGACGACCGCAGCGACCCGGAGCGGCTGCTCAGCAGCCTGCACATGCGGCTGGTCAGCCCCGACGGCTCCGAGTACCGGGTCGCGGACTGCCGGGCCTGGCTGCGCGGGGCCGGCTTCACCGACGGCGACACACAGCCCCTGCTCGGTACCCACACCCTGGTCACCGCCCACAAGGAGGCAGCATGAAGCCGCACCGGACCCCTGTGCTCATCGTCGGAGGCGGGCTGACCGGACTGTCCGCGGCCGTCTTCCTCGCCCATCACGGCGTCCGCGCCACCCTGGTGGAACGCCACCCCGACACCTCCACCCACCCCAAGGCCCGCGCCATCAACCCGCGGACGATGGAGCTGTACCGCGCGGTCGGCATGGAGGAGCGGGTACGCGCCGGGCGTTCCCCGATCTCCGGCAACACCGATCTGGTGCACGTCGAGAGCCTCGCCGGCAAGGAACGCGTACGGATGCCCAGCGCGTCCCCGGAGGACATCGGGCGGATCAGCCCCACCCGGTGGACGCTGATCGACCAGAACCAACTGGAGCCGATCCTGCGGGAGCGGGCCGTCGAGGCCGGCGCGGACGTCCGCTTCTCGACCCGGGTCGACGCGATCCAGGAGTACGTGGAGGACGGGGCGGGAGTGCTGGTCGGCACCACCGACCTGGCCACCGGCACACGTTCACAGATCCACGCCGACTACGTGATCGCGGCGGACGGCAGTCGCAGCCCCCTGCGCGCGATGCTGGGCATCGGGGCGCACGGCCGGGGCACCATCACCAACCTCGTCAGCTTCTTCTTCGAGGCCGACCTGACCGAGGCGCTGCGCGGCCGCCGGATCATCGCGGCGTACGTCAACAACCCCGAGGTTCGCGGCACGATCATCCCGATCGACAACGACCGCCGCTGGGTCATCAACGTCTCCTTCTTCCCCGAGAAGGGCCAGCGCGCCGAGGACTTCACCGAGGAACGCTGCACCGCGCTGGTGCGGGCCGCGGTCGGGGTGCCCGATATGCCGCTGAAGATCGAGTCGGTGGACATGCCCGCGTGGGACATCTCCGCGCGCGTGGCGGACACCTTCGCGACCCGCCGGGTGTTCATTGCCGGTGACGCCGCCCATGTGATGCCGCCCACCGGGGCCTTCGGCGCCAGCACCGGCATCCAGGACGCGTACAACCTGGCCTGGAAGCTCGCCCTGGTGCTGTCCGGCACGGCCGGCCCCAAGCTGCTGGAGAGCTACGACGCCGAGCGGCGGCCGGTGGCCGAGGAGACCGTCCGGCAGGCGATGCTGCGGTTCGCGGTGCGGGAGGGCAAGCAGTACCAGGAGGTCGCCGACGAGCTGTTGGACGAGACGACCATGACGTTCGGGTACTGCTACCGCTCCGGGGCCTTCGCCCTGGAGGAGGGGGCACCCGACTCGATCGTGGAGGATCCTGCGCATCCTGGCGCGCGGCCCGGTGCGCGCGCCCCGCACTTCCAGCTCGACGGTCCCGATGGGCCGGTGTCCGTCATCGACCTGTACGGCGACGGGTTCACTCTGCTCGTGGACGAGCTGGCGGGGCGGTGGACCGGGGCGGTGGAGCAGGAGGCCGCGCGGCTCGGTGTCGGCCTGAAGGTCGTCCGCATCGGCCGTGGCACCAGGCTGTGGGACCAGGACGGGTCCTTCCGCCGCCGGTACGGCCTGCTGGCCGGCGGGGCGGTTCTGGTACGGCCCGACGGGTTCGTCGGCTGGCGTACGACCGCGGGGCGCGGTGGGCCTGTCGACCGCGCGGCGATCACGGCCCTGCGGGCGATCCTGGACCGGGTGTAGGCGTTCGCTGCCCCTGGAAGCGCGCTCCGCGCGTATCGAACGGCCGCGGTGCTCCGTCCCGGAGCGCCGCGGCCGTGGTGTGGGCGAGGGCGGAACCTACGACAGGCCCTGGGGGGCCGTGCGGTGCAGCACCGTGTCCAGGGTCGTCATCAGGGACTCGGCGGGGTGCTCCGGCAGGTCGGTGCCGCGCCAGGCGATGAAGCCGTCCGGGCGGAGCAGAACCGCGCCGGTGTCCTGGACGCCGTAGCGGGCGAGGAAGCGCTCGACGACCTCGGGGGGTTCCTCCGTGCCGACGCGGTGGAAGGACAGGCCGAGCGTCGCCGCCGGCTCCTGCCAGGCGGTGCCGTTCGGGCCGGCGAGGAGCCAGAAGTCGCCGTCGAGGAGGTCGTGGAGGGGGATCTCCTTGCCCTGCCGGACCAGGGGGAGGTGGGGAGCGCGGGTGCCGGGGCGGCCGCTGGGGGTGGTCGGGTCCTCGACCACGCCGGTGCCGTCGTCGCCGGCCTCGCCGATGACGGCGTCCGATCGGTACACGTGGCCGAACAGCACCGTCGTCTCGGGACGGTGCCGGGCCGCGGCCGCCTCGTCGAGGCCGCTGCGCTGGAGGTAGCGGATGACGCCCTGGTCGACGGTGAACTCCGCGACCGGCGCCCGTTCCTGCTCGTAGGTGTCCAGCAGACCGGGACCCGCCTCTCCGCGCAGCACCCGCGCGAGCTTCCAGGCCAGGTTGTGCGCGTCCTGGATCCCCATGTTGCCGCCGAACCCTCCGGTGGGCGGCATCACATGCGCACAGTCACCGGCCAGCAGCACCCGCCCGGAGCGGAAGCGGTCCGCCACCCAGGCGGCGATCTCCCAGCTCGTCGCCGACTCCACCGCGACCGGCAGATCGGGGACCCCCACAGCGGCCCGCACCAGCTCCACGCAGTCCTCGGTGCCGTAGGCGCGGTGGTCGGCCCCGGGCGGCAGGCTCGGCGCCAGCACCCAGCGGTCGGAGTCCGCGCCGCCGAGCTTGCCGAGTACCCCCTTGACGGTCGGGTTGCTGACGAAGCAGAGGAAGAAGGTGCGTCCTGCCACGTACGGGTCGAGGTCGGCGTGGAAGACGATGTTCATCTGCCGGCCGAACACTCCCGGCCCGTGCCGGCCGATGCCGAGCGATGTGCGGACCGGCGCCCGTGAGCCGTCGGCCGCGACCAGGTACCGCGCCCGCACGGTCCGCTCGGAGCCGTCGCCCAGGTCGCGCAGGACGGCCGTGACGCCGTCCGCGTCCTGGGTGAACTCCGTCATCTCGGTGGCGAACCGGATGTCCGCGCCGAGTTCCTCGGCCCGCTCCCGCAGCACCGGTTCGAGACGGTCCTGCCCGATCAGGGTCCAGCCGGTGGTGCCCACGTCGTTCGGGTCGTGGCGGAACGGGCCGTCGAATCGTCCGAGTTCGGCCCCGGTGAGCGACTCGGCCTGGAGGATGTCGCCGTACTGGGCGTGCGGGTTCTCCCGCGCCCGTACCGCGTCCTCCAGGCCGAGCGCGCGCAGCAGCTCCATGGTCCGCGGGCTCGCGGCCTGCGCCCGGGGGTGCGCTGAGATCTCCGCGTGCCGCTCCACCAGCAGCGGCCGGATGCCCTGCCGGGCGAGGAACAGGGCCTGGGCGAGGCCCACCATGCTGCCGCCCACGATGAGTACTTCGGTCGTCTCGTCCGCCATACCGGCTCCTCGAAGGTGTGGGAATGCGTCGGGTTTCGGCGGGCCGATGCAACACCCGGGACCTCGAACCGGGCTCGCGGCGCGGGCGAACGGAACGGGTGCGGAGGGGCACGCTCCCAGGCGGATTCGAGTGCCGTCCGAGGTACGGCTGACAGGTTCGAGCCGATGGCAGGCCCTGAAGAGGCCCGGAGCAGGCTGAGAACGGGTCCTGGGGACGCGCGGGGACCGAAGGAGGGCGGAAGCGGTGGTGGAGGCTTTGAGTGTGCTGGTGCTGACGGGCACCGGCCTGGTGGCGGGGGTGCTCTTCGCGGTCGCGGTGAGCGTGATGCCCGCGCTGATCGCGATGACACCGGAGCGGTACGTGTCCACGCACATCCTGCTCGGCAGGCGCTACGACCGGATCATGCCGTTCATCGTCACCGGCTCCACGGCCGTGGACGTGGGGCTCGCGATCCGGGCCTCGGGCGGCCCCCGGGCGCTGTTCGCGGTCGCCGCCCTGTGCATGGCCGGGGTGGCCGTGGTGTCGCAGACCCGGAACGTGCCGATCAACCGGGTGGTCAAGCGGACCCGGCCCGAGGACCTGGGCCCCAGCTGGCGCGATCCCCGTCCGGCCTGGCGCGGCTGGCATCTGGTGCGCACCTGCCTCGCGGTCGCGGGATGCGCGCTGACGGCCGCCGCGGTGGTGGTGTCGTGAGCCCCGTCGTCGTACGCGATCTGCCGGAGGGCGAGGAGCGGGCCACGGCCGACGCCCGGATGCGGGAGCTGCTGTCCGCGCCCGCGCCCGGTCCGATGGCCGAGCGGCTCGCGCTGCTGCACTTCACGGGGCGGCGCAGCGGACGGCCGTACACCGTGCCCGCCGGGGTGCACACCCTCGGCGGCGCGCTGGTGGTGGCGACCGGCAGCGGCTGGCGGCACAACTTCGCGGGCGGCTCGGCGGGCGAGCTGACCTGGCGAGGGCAGCGGCGGCCGGTGCGGTTCTCCCTGGTCGACGACGCGGAGCGCACCGCGCACGGCTATCTGGAGCTGTACCGCCGCTACGGGGAGGCGGCCCCGCGCCGGCTCGGCATCGCGGTACGCGGCGAAGGGGCGCCGGGGCTCGACGCGTTCCGGGCGGCCGTGACCCGGCACGGGCTGTCGTTCGTCGAGGTCACCCACCTCCCGGCCGGGAGCAGCGCCCCCGCATCGGACGCCTCCACACCAGACACATCCACTTCGCACGCCCCCACTTCACACGCAGCGAACGAGAGGACCCCACGATGAGCGGAATCGCCGGCTGGGTGGACTTCGAGCGGGACCTGACACCGGAGGCGCCCACCGTACGGGCCATGGCGGCGGCGCTCGCGCACCGCGGTCCCGACGGCTTCGGCGAGTGGATCGAGGGGCACGCCGCGCTGGCCCACCGGCGGCTCGCCCTGCTCGCCCCGGGGCACCCCGAGCAGGTGGCGCAGCCTGCCGTGGTCGAGTCGGAGGCCGGGAGCCCGATGGCCGTGCTGACCTTGGACGGGGCTGTCACCAACCACACCGAGCTGCGCCGTGAACTGGCGGCCAAGGGGCACCGGTTCACCGGCGGCGGCGACGCGGAGGTGGCACTGCACGCCTATCTGGAGTGGGGCGCCGCGTTCCCCGAGCGGCTGGAGGGCCTGTTCGCTCTGGCCGTATGGGACGTACGACGGCAGGAACTGCTGCTGGTGCGCGACCGGCTGGGGGTGAAGCCGCTGTGCTACTTCCTGACCCCGTCCGGGGTGGTCTTCGGCTCCGAGCCCAAGGCGCTGCTGGCCCACCCGGCGCTGCGGCCGGTGGTCGACGGCGACGGGCTCCGGGAGCTGTTCGCGCACAGCCGCAAGCCGGGTACCGGGATCTTCCGGGGCACGCGTGAGGTGCTGCCCGGCCACACGATGACCGTGCGCGCCCCGGGTACGGGTCACCGGCGGTACTGGTCGCTGCCCGCCCGGCCGCACACCGACGGCCCGGACACCACCGTCGCCACCGTGCGCCGGCTGCTGTCGGAGGCGGTGGCCACGCATCTGCGCGCAGACGTGCCGGTCGGCGCGATGCTCTCCGGCGGGATCGACTCCAGCGCGCTGACCGCGCTCGCGGCCCGCGAGCGGCGGGCGGCCGGGGGCGGGCTGCGGTCGTTCTCGGTGAACTTCTCCGGCTACGCGGAGAACTTCGAGCCGCACCCGACCATGCGCGCCACTCCGGACGCGCCCTACGCGGCCCTCGCCGCCGAGCACATCGGGACCGAGCACACCGAGATCCTGCTGGACACGGCGGCGCTCGCCGACCCGAAGACGCACGCCGCCGCCCTGCGCAGCCAGGACGCGCCGTCCCCGCTCGGTGACATGGACGTCTCGCTGCTGCTGTTCTTCCGGGCCCTGCGCGGCGCCGGGATCACCACCGTGCTCTCCGGGGAGACCGCCGACGAGGTGTTCAACGGCTACTTCTGGGCGTACGACCCGGACCACAGCAACTCCACGACCTTCCCGTGGGTCTCCTTCGAGCGCGGGCACGACGCCGCCGCGGGCGGTCTCGGCTGCTCGCTGGTGGACCGCACGCTCCGCAAGGAGCTGGACTTCATGGAGTACGCCGACCAGCACTACCGCGACGCGCTGACCGAGGTCCCGCACGTGGCCGGGGAGGGCCCCGCCGAGCGCAGGGCGCGCGAGGTCACCTATCTGGCACTGACCCGCTGGGCCCCGACCCATCTGGACCGGGCCGACCGGATGAGCATGGCGCACGGGGTGCAGCTACGCCCGCCGTTCTGCGACCGGGCGCTGGTGGAGTACGTGTACAACGTGCCGGCCGAGCTGAAGCGGGTGAACGGCCAGGAGAAGAGCCTGCTGCGGGCCGCCGTCGCCGATCTGCTGCCGGAGCGGGTGCTCAACCGGCCCAAGAGCGCCTATCCGACCGTCCAGGAGGCGGCCTACGGCGAGTTCGTGCGCCAGCGCTTCGGGGACGTGGCCGCGGACCGGGCGGCCCCGGTCGCGCCGCTGCTGGACGCCGAGGCGACCCGGGCGGCGCTGGGCGCGGCGGCGGCTCCGAGCGGCGCCTTCGCTTGGGTGGAGCGGGCGAGCATGGAGATGGTGCTCCAGCTCAACACCTGGCTGGCGGAGTACCGGGTCGAGCTGGCTCTGTGAGGGGTGCCGGACGCCACACTCCGGCAAGAAATGTGCACCTTGTCATCCATGTGCGTGAAGTAATAGAATGCCGAGACAATGAACGAGAATTCGGCATTCGGCCGGCCGGAGCGTGGAATTCGATATTCCACCTCCGGGCGCCCGCACGGTTTATGTCGAATTCAACTTCTTCTTCGGCGAAACCGTTTTCGAGGGTAAAGGAGAAGCCATTTTTCCATCTATCCATGCATGGGATGTTTCGCCCGAAAACGAGTGACGCAGGAAGGTGAACAACCGATGGCCGCCACCCCACACAGGCGGCGCACTCAGGGGGGATGCAGTGATAGAGATCGGTCTGCTGGGCTCCATGCGAGTACGTAGGAACGCAGAGGACGTCACACCGTCGGCTCCCAAACTGCGTCAGGTGCTTGCCCTGCTGGTGCTCAATGCCAACTCGCTGGTCAGCGTGGATCAGCTGTGCGAGGAGCTGTGGGAGGACCGTCCGCCGCTCAGCGCGCTGACCACCTTGCAAACCTACATTTATCAACTGCGCCGCAGACTGCTGCTGGCCACCGGACAGCACGGCGCGCCTTTCGGAACCCGTCCGCCGCACGGCTGCCCCGCACTCCTGACCAGAGTGGGCGGTTACGAACTGCGCCTGGACAACAAGCAGTCGGTGGACGCCTACCGGTTCGACCAGCTCACCGAACAGGGCATGGCACAACTCCGCCGCGGCGACGGGGACGAGGCCGCCCGCACCCTGAAGAACGCCCTTTCGCTGTGGCAGGGCAGAGCCCTCGTCGATATCAGCACCGGACGCCGGCTGTCGGCCTGGTCGACCCAGTTGGAGGAACGTCGTAAGAGCGTCCAGGAGCAACGTTTCTCCTTAGAGCTCGAACTCGGCCGCCACCACGCCGTGCTGGACGAGCTGTCCGAGGCCTTCCGCGCCCACCCCACCCACGAGGCGTTCGCCGGACAGCTGATGCGCGCCCTGCACCGCTGCGGACGCCGGCCGGACGCCCTCAACACCTTCCGCACCCTGCGCAGCCATCTCGTCGAGGAACTCGGCCTGGAACCCTCCGCGCAGCTCCAGCGGCTCCACCAGGAGGTGCTCGCCGACCGCGGCCACCTCAGAGGACCGGCCGCCACGGCCAAGGCGGACACCGCACCCGGCGGGCGCCGGCTCGCGCCCGGACCGGCCCAGCTCCCCGCCGACGTCGGTGACTTCGTCGGACGGGAACGCGAACTCGACCAGCTGGAGACCTTCCTCGGCGCGGACCGGGCCAGCACCGGCATGCGGGTCGTGGAGGTGCACGGCCCGCCCGGCGTCGGCAAGAGCGCCTTCGCCGTACGCGCCGCGCACCGGCTGCGCCCGCGCTTCCCCGACGGACAGCTCTTCATCGACCTGTCCACCGTCGGCGAGGGCTCCCAGCAGCTCGCCGACGTGCTGTCGGCCTGTCTCACCGCCTGTGGCATCCAGCGCGAGAAGCAGCCCGCCGGGCTCGACGAGCTGAGCCGGCTCTTCCGCAGCTGGACCGCGGACCGCCGGGTACTGGTCGTGGTCGACGACGTGCTCACCGCCTCCCAGGTCCGTGCCGTCCTGCCGGGCGGCTCCGGCTGCGCGGTGATCGCCACCAACCGCTACCGGGCGCACAGCCTCTCCACCGGCCGCAAGATCGTGCTTCCCGCCCTGTCCCCCGAGGAGTCCCTCCAGCTCTACGACCGGGTCGCCGGGGAACGCTCCCGGCAGGAGGACCCCGCCGCCGTGCAGGAGCTGATGGGGCAGTGCGAGGGACTGCCCCTGGCGATCAGGGCGGTGGCGGGCCGGCTCACCGCGCGGCCCGGCTGGTCGGCGGCCCGGCTGGCGCTGCGGCTGCGCGGCAACCACCGGGTGCTGCTCGAACTGCCCGCCGGGACCCAGTCGTTGATGGCCACGATGGCCGCCAGCCACCGGCATCTGCTCGCCCCCTCCCAGGAGCTGCTGCGCCTGCTGCTCCAGCGTGAGCGGCCCCGATGGAGCCTTGACGAGGTGGTGGCACGGCTGCGCCCCGGCATCGGTGACGCCGAGACGCTCCTCGAGTACCTCGTCGACGTCCATCTCGTCCAGGAACACCTGACCGCGGACGCCGAGCCCCTGTACTCCGTGCCCCGGCTCACCCGACAGGCCCTGATCCTGCTCCTGCGGGGCGCGCCCGCGAGTGACGTACCGAACGGCCGGACGGGCGCCGGCGGCCGCACCGGCGCCCACGTGACGCTGATGAAGACGGCGGGCGTCCGCCGGTAGAGCCAGGCATGCCGGTGGAACCGGCAACGCCGGGTGGGAAGATCTCCGCGACGGCCCGCCGCACCCCAGGTGCGGCGGGCCGTCGTGTTGTGCCGGCTGCTCCTCGCGTCGGCCCGTCGCGCTGCGTCCGTCGCCCTTCGCGCCGGCCCGTGTCGCGCCGTGCCCGGCCGCCTCCGCCCCTAGCCGCCGCGATCTGCCCGCCCCCACCCACCGAGCCGTCGCCGCCCCCCGCCCGGCCAGGGCCCCCGCACCGGGGCCGTCAGCGGTTCTCCAGGCGCCCTCGAGGGCGTCTCGACCCCCGCCGACCAGGGTGAACACAGAACCGACAAGCCGGGAGGACATCGTGCACCGAACGCTGATCGTGGCGAGGATGGACCTCGCCGACGCCGAGGGCGTCGCGCAGGTCTTCGCCGATTCGGACAGCACCGAACTGCCACATCTGGTGGGGGTGTCGAGGCGGACGCTGTTCGCGTTCCACAACCTGTACTTCCATCTGGTGGAGGCCGAGCAGGACATCGCGCCCAACCTGTACAAGGCGCGCAGCCACCCGCTCTACGAGGAGATCAACACCCGGCTCGGCCAGTTCATCTCGCCCTACGACCCCGGCTGGCGCGAGCCCAAGGACGCCATGGCCGTCCCCTTCTACTCCTGGACGCCTCAGCAGGGCCCGCGGACCAGCGCCCCGCGCTCGGCGAACCTGGGCGGTGCCCGATGAGCGCCCCCGCCACCACCAGGGTCTCCGCGAACGAGGTCGCCGCCAACACCAAGCGCGGCGGCGACATCCGCGTCACTCTCAGCCCCAGGACCGTGGGCTGCACCTCCGGCTTCGGCGGAGTGCTGCGACTGGCCCCCGGCCACCACGTCACCGAGCACTACCACCCGTACTCCGAGGAGTTCCTGCATGTGATCCAGGGTCGCCTGGAGATGACGCTGGACGGCGGCGCCCCGGTCGAACTCGGCCCCGGCGACTCATTGCTGGTGCCCATCGGGGTGCGCCACCGCCTGGTCAACACCGGGTCCGTACCGGCCGAGGCGGTCTTCCACCTCTCCCCGCTCGCACCGCGCCCCGAACTGGGCCACGTCGACACGGAGCAGCCGCTCGACGCGTCCGCGGGCAACCCCGATGTGGGAGCGGCCCGATGACAGCGTCGCACCGCCGCGCGGTGATCACCGGGGTGGGCGCCGTCGCGCCCGGCGGGATCGGGCGGGACGCCTACTGGGACCTGCTCACCGCCGGCCGCACCGCCACCCGCCGCATCAGCCTGTTCGACCCGGCCGGGTTCCGCTCCCAGGTCGCCGCCGAGTGCGACTTCGATCCGCTCGCCGCCGGACTCACCCCCCAGGAGACCCGCCGGATGGACCGGGCCGGCCAGTTCGCGGTCGTCGCCGCCCGCGAGGCCGTCGCGGACAGCGGCGTCGAACTGCCCGGCGCCGACCCGGAACGGGTCGCCGTGAGCATCGGCAGCGCCGTCGGCTGCACCATGGGCCTGGAGGAGGAGTACGCGGTCCTCTCCGACGGCGGCCGCGACTGGCTGGTCGACCACAGCTACGGCGTTCCCCACCTGTACGGCTACATGGTGCCCAGCACCCTCGCCGTCGAGGTGGCCCGGCAGGCCGGCGCCGAGGGGCCGGTCGCGCTGATATCCACCGGCTGCACCTCGGGCCTGGACGCCATCGGACACGGCGTCCAGCTGATCGAGGAGGGCACGGCCGATATCGTGCTCGCCGGCGCCACCGACGCCCCGCTGTCGCCGATCACCTCTGCCTGCTTCGACGCCATCAAGGCCACCACGGCCAACAACGACGACCCCGAACACGCCTCCCGGCCCTTCGACGGACGGCGCGACGGTTTCGTCCTGGGCGAGGGCTCCGCCGTCATGGTCATCGAGGAGCTGGAGTCGGCCAGGCGCCGCGGCGCCACCGTGTACGCCGAGATCCTCGGCTTCGCCGGCCGCAGCAACGCCTTCCACATGACCGGCCTCAAGCCCGACGGCCGGGAGATGGCCGAGGCCGTCCGGGTCGCCCTGGACCGGGCGCGGCTCGACGCCGGCGACATCGACTACATCAACGCGCACGGCTCGGGCACCAAGCAGAACGACCGGCACGAGACCGCCGCGTTCAAGCGCAGTCTCGGACAGCGGGCCCACGAGGTGCCGGTCAGCTCCATCAAGTCGATGATCGGGCACTCGCTCGGCGCCATCGGCTCCCTGGAGATCGCCGCCTGCGCCCTGGCCCTGCGCCACCAGGTCGTACCGCCGACGGCCAACCTGTCCACGCCCGACCCCGAATGCGACCTCGACTATGTGCCGGTGACGGCCCGCGAGCACCGCATGGACCGGGTGCTCAGTGTGGGCAGCGGCTTCGGCGGCTTCCAGACGGCGATGGTCCTGGGCCGGCCCACCCTCGGGGAGGCGGCATGAGCGCCTCCGGCATACGCCCCGGCCGCCGCGGCCGGTCCGTGGTCACCGGGCTCGGCGTGGTCGCGCCCACCGGGATCGGCGCCGCCCGGCACTGGGAGTCGGTGCTCGCGGGCAAGAGCGGCCTCGGCCGGATCACCCGCTTCGACCCGACCGGCTACCCCGTCCGGGTCGCCGGTGAGGTGCCCGGATTCCGGGCCGGTGAGCAAGTACCCGGGCGGCTCGTCCCGCAGACCGACCGCTTCACCCACTTCGCGCTGGCCGCCGCCGAGGACGCCCTCGCGGACGCCGCCGCCGACCCGGCGACCCTGCCGGAGTACGAGATGGCGGTGGTGACCGCCAGTTCCTCGGGCGGCACCGAGTTCGGACAGCACGAGATGGAGAACCTCTACCAGAAGGGCTCCTCGTGGGTCGGCGCCTACCAGTCCATCGCCTGGTTCTACGCGGCCACCACCGGCCAGGTCTCCATCCGGCACGGCATGCGCGGCCCCTGCGGGGTCATCTGCGGTGAGCAGGCCGGTGGCCTCGACGCCCTCGGTCAGTCCCGGCGGCTGCTGGACACCGGCTCCCGGCTCGTGCTCAGCGGCGGCACCGACGCCTCGCTGTGCCCGTACGGCCTGGTGGCGCAGATGTCCACCGGGCGGCTGTCCACCGAGGACGATCCCGCCCGCGCCTACCTGCCCTTCGACGCGGCCGCCTCCGGCTTCGTCCCGGGCGAGGGCGGCGCCGTCCTCGTCGTCGAGCAGGCCGACGCGGCACGCGCCCGCGGGGTCCCGGCCTACGGCGAACTGCGGGGCTACGCGGCCGGGTTCGACCCCACGGCGGACGGCACCGCCGCGCGGCACTCCGTGCTGGTGTCCGTCGTCCGGCGCGCCCTCGCCGACGCCGGGCTCGCCCCGGGCGACATCGACATGGTCTTCGCCGACGCCTCCGGCACACTCGCCGAGGACCTCGCCGAGGCCCGCGCCATCACCGAGGTCTTCGGCCCCGGCGGCGTACCGGTGACCGCGCCGAAGACCCTCACCGGGCGCCTGTACGCGGGCGGCGCCGCGCTGGACGTGGCGACCGCGCTGCTCGCCCTGAGCGCCGGTGTCGTCCCGCACACCGCGGGGCTCGGCCGGACGGCCCCCGGCTGCGAGATCGACCTCGTCCTCGACCGCCCCCGCCAGACCGACCCGCGTACCGCCCTGGTCCTGGCCCGCGGCCACGGCGGCTTCACCTCCGCACTGGTCCTCGGCGCCGGCGACCGCGACGCCCGCACCAAGTGACCGGCCCACCACCACCCACGACGTACGAAAGGCGGCTCCCCATGGCGGAGTTCACCCTCGACGACATCCGGCGGATCCTGCGCGCGAGCGCCGGCGTCGACGAGCAGACCGATCTGGACGGCGAGCACTTCGCCGACACCGCGTTCGTCGACCTCGGCTACGACTCCCTGGCCCTGCTGGAACTCGTCAACCGCATCGAGCGCGAGTACGGCATCCAGATCCCCGACGGTGACCTGGCGCACACCCAGACCCCGCGCGAGGCCCTCTCCTATGTCCACGCCCGGCTCACGGAGGCCCACGTCTGATGGCAGGACACACTGACAACGCGATCGTCGTCGAGGCACCGATGGACCTGGTCTGGACGATGACGAACGACGTGGCCGCCTGGCCGCGGCTGTTCAACGAGTACGCCTCCGCCGAGATCCTCGGCCAGGACGGCGACACCGTCACCTTCCGCCTCGCCCTGCACCCGGACGAGAACGGCACGGTCTGGAGCTGGGTCTCCGAGCGCACCCCCGACCCGGCCACCCGCACCGTCGTGGCCCGCCGGGTCGAGACCGGCCCCTTCGCGTACATGAACATCCGCTGGGAGTACGAGGAGGTGCCCGGCGGCGTACGGATGCGCTGGATCCAGGACTTCGCGATGAAGCCCGACGCCCCGGTCGACGACGCCGGGATGACCGCCAGGCTCAATCGCAACACCGCCGTCCAGATGCGGCTGATCAAGGCCAAGGTGGAGACCGCGGCCCGGGCCGGCCGGCAACTCCAGGGCAAGCGCGTCCTGGTGACCGGCGGCAGCCGCGGCATCGGGCGGGGCATCGTCCTCGCGGCGGCCCGGGCCGGCGCCGACGTCGTCACCTGCTACCGCACCCCCGGCACGGCCGTCGCCACCCTGGAGGAGGAACTGGCCGGTACCCCGGGCAAGCACCAGGTGCTGCGAGCCGACGCCGCCGACGAGACGGACGTGAACCGGCTGGCCTCCGCGTGCGAGGCGAGCCTCGGCGGACTGGACGCCGTCGTCAACAACGCCGCCACCTTCCGTCCGCAGCCGTACGCCGACCTCGGGCCCGCCGAGTGGGCCGCCACCCTCCAGGGCAACCTCACCGCCACCCACCTGGTCACCCAGCGCACCCTGCCGCTGCTCTCCGCCGGCTCCTCGGTGGTCAACATCGGCTCCACGGTCGCCTTCATCGGCATGGCCGGCGGCGTTCACTACACCGCCGTCAAGTCCGCGCTGGTCGGCATGACCCGCTCGCTGGCCCGGGAACTCGGACCGCGCGGCATCCGCGTCAACACGGTCTCGCCCGGCCGTATCGCCACCGAGGCGCTCGACGAACTGCCCGCCGAGGAGGCCGAGCGGCAGCGCGCCGCCTTCGCCTCCTTCACCGCGCTCGGCCGGCTCGGCACCGTCGACGACATCGCCCAGGCCGTGCTGTTCCTCATCAGCGACCACGCCGGCTACGTCACCGGCCAGAACATCCACGTCGACGGCTGCGTCTGAGCCGCGGCCCAGCCATGGAGGGATTCCCAGTGGAACTCGCACTGCACGGCAGGAAACTGCTCGTCACCGGCGGCACCCGGGGCATCGGGCGGGGCATCGTCCTCGCCGCCGCCCGGGCCGGCGCCGACGTCCTCACCTGCTACCGGCAGGAGAGCGAGGCCGTCGAAAGCCTGACCGCCGCGCTGAAGGAGACGGCCGGCGACCACCATGTGATCCGCGCGGACGTCGGCGACACCGCCGAGGTCGACCGCCTCGTCGGCGAGGCCAAGGACCGCTTCGGGCGGCTCGACGGGATCGTCAACAACGCGGGCGTGATCAGCCACATCCCGTTCGCCGACCTGCCCGCCGACGAATGGGCGCGGATCCTCGACACCAACCTCACCGCCGCCTACCGGATCATCCAGCAGGCGCTGCCGCTGCTCGGCGCCGGCTCTTCGGTGGTCAACATCGGCTCGCGCGGAGCCGCCGCGGGCATCCCGCTGCGCGCCCACTACACCGCCGCCAAGGCCGCCATGATCGGGCTGACCCGCTCCCTCGCCAAGGAACTCGGCCCGCGGGGCATCCGGGTCAACGTGGTCGCCCCCGGCGTCATCGAGACCGAGGCCTTCGCCACCATGCCCGCCGACCGCGCCGACGGACTGCGGGCCATGTACTCCCGCAAGACCGCGCTCGCCCGCCTCGGCACCGTCGAGGAACTCGCGGGCCCCGTGCTGTTCCTGCTCTCCGACGCCGCCGCGTACATCACCGGCGAGACCCTCAACGTCGACGGGGGGATCTGACATGCCCGAGCCCGCCGAGAAGGTCTTCCGGGTCATGCTGCGGATGCAGATCAAGCCCGGCATGGAGAACGACTTCGAGAAGGTGTGGCTGGAGGTCGGCGACTCGGTCACCACCCACCCCGCCAACCTCGGCCAGTGGCTGTCCCGCAGCACCGAGGAGGACGGCGTCTACTACATCGTCAGCGACTGGACGAACGAGCCGCTGTTCCGCGAGTTCGAGACCAGCGACCGCCATCTGGAGCACCGCCAGAAGCTGCACCCGTACCGCAGCGGCGGCTCCATGACGACCATGCACGTGGTCGCCGCCCTGTCCGGCGCCGCATCGTGACCGGTGGCGCCATCGAGGTGGTGCTCTACCACCTGAGCGACGACCCGGACCGGGTGCTGTCCGCGTACCACGAGGCCAGCCGCCGGATGACGGGTACCGCCGGCCTGCTCGGCAACAAGCTGCTGCACGCCGTCGGCGATCCGCGCTCCTATGTCGTGGTCAGCCGCTGGTCGGACTGGGAGGCGTTCACCGCCTGGGAGAGCGGCCCCGCCCACAAGGACCAGACCGCCCCGCTGCGGCCGCTGCGCGACACCGGCCGGGCCCGGCCCTTCGAGATCTACCGGGAGCTCGCCAGCTACGCGGGGGACCGGGCCACCGCCGATGTCACGGAAGGAGTCTGAGAATGGCACGCATCAGCGCCCGGCAGACCGCCCCGCCGATCGACCTGTTCACCCCCGCCTTCCACCAGAACCCGCACGAGGCGCTGGCCGAGCTGCGGCGCACCGCGTCCGCCGTGCCCGTGACGACACCGAACGGCCTGCGTACCTGGCTGGTCACCGGGTACGAGCACGCCCGGGCGCTGCTCGCCGACCCCCGGCTGAGCAAGGACATGCGAGTCGGCCGGGACCTCATCCCACGGAACTTCGCCGATCCCGACAGACAGCGGGAGTTCCTCGCGGAGTCGGGCGAGCGCAGCCAGTTCCCGCACGTCCTCAGCGTGCACATGCTGGACAGCGACCCGCCGGACCACACCCGGCTGCGCCGGCTCGTCGGCCGGGCCTTCACCGCGCGCCGGACCGAGTCCCTGCGGCCGCGCATCACCGAGCTCACCGACGAACTGCTGGACGCCATGGCCCGGCACGAGCGGCTGGACCTCATGGAGGCGCTGGCCTTCCCGGTGCCGTTCACGGTCATCTGCTGGCTGCTCGGTGTGCCCCCGGACGACCGGGCCGCCTTCCGCCGCTGGTCCAACCTGCTCGTCTCCGGCGCGGGCACCGACGAGGTGCGCGAGGCCAGCGCGTCGATGATCGCTTACCTGAGGGCGCTGATCGAGGCCAAGCGGGCCGAACCGGCCGATGACATGCTCACCGACCTGGTACACGCCCAGGACGCCGGCGACCAGCTGTCGTCCGACGAGCTGATCTCCATGGCGTTCCTGCTGCTGGTGGCCGGACACGAGACGACGGTCAACCTCATCGGCAACGGCACCCTGGCCCTGCTCACCCACCCCGGGGTGCGTCAGCAGCTCGCGGCGGACGAGTCGCTGTGGCCCGCGGCCGTCGAGGAGTTCCTCCGCCATGACGGTCCGGTCACCAACGCCACGTGGCGGTTCACCACCGAGCCCGTCGAGGTCGGCTCCGTGGTCATCCCCGAAGGCGAGTTCGTGACCATCTCGCTCGGCGCCGCCGGCCGGGACCCGGCCCGCTACCCCGACCCGGACCGCCTGGACATCACCCGCGCCCACACCGCCTCGGTCGCCTTCGGCCATGGCATCCATCACTGCCTGGGCGCCCCGCTCGCCCGGCTGGAGGGACAGATCGTCCTCAGCCGCCTCCTCACGCGCTTTCCCGGGCTGCGGCTCGCCGTGGACGTGGATCAACTGCGCTGGCGCAGCAGCCTGATGATGCGCGGCCTCGAAGAGCTCCCGGTGTTCACGGCGTGACCGCAGGCCCCGCCCCGCCCCGCCCCGCCCCTACTGGAGGAGACACCCGTGGAACGTCAGGACACCGAACTGGAACGCCCCGCCTGGGCCCCGCCGGAGGTCGACATCGACACCCCGAGCATCGCCCGGGTCTACGACCACTGGATCGGCGGCACCCACAACTTCCCGGTGGACCGGGAACTCGCCCGCAAGGTCGCGGCCGGCAACCCCGACCTCCCTGCCACCCTCAAGGCCAACCGAGCCTTCCTGCGCCGCGCGGTACGCGAGCTGTCCGCGCTCGGCATACGGCAGTTCCTCGACATCGGCTCCGGCATCCCGGCCGAGGGCAACGTGCACGACGTGGCCCTCGCTGCCCACCCGGACAGCAAGGTCGTCTATGTCGACATCGACCCGGTGGCCGTCGCGCACGGCCGGGCGCTGCTCGCCGACGAACCCAGAGCGGCCGTCTTCCAGGGCGACCTGTACAGGTCCCAGGAGATCCTGGACGCGGCGGACACCCGCCGGCTGATCGACTTCGACCGGCCGGTCGCGCTGATCCTCGCCGCCGTACTGCACTTCGTCCCGGACGGCGACGATCCGCTCGCCCTGGTGCGCCGGTACACCGAGCGGCTGGCACCCGCCAGTGCCCTGGTGATCTCGCACGCCGGCGCGGAGGAGGTGCCGAGGGCGGCGCCGGAGGCGGCCGAGCAGTACCGGGGTGCGGTGAGCCAGGTGATCTGGCGCGACAACCAGGAACTCGCCGCGCTGTTCGAAGGCTTGGAGCTCGTGGAACCCGGCGTGGTCCGCGCACCGCTGTGGCGTCCCGAACCGGCCGAGACCCCCGACCCGGGACTCGCGATGCTGGCCGGGGTGGCGCTCAAACCGGGCGGGTGACCTCCGGTGGACACGTCCCTCACCCCGTCGGACGCATCGCCGACGACCGCCCCCGTCACAGCGGTACGGGCGGGGAACGGCCGCCGGCCCGGCTTCGGCACCCTGCTCGCGGTCGACCTGTGGGAGCGGTTCAGCTTCTTCGGCATGGCGGCGATCCTGGTCCTCTACCTGACCGCTGCTGAGGCTCGCGGCGGCATGGGCATGGCGCCGCAGTCGGCCACCGCGATCTTCGCGGCGTACATGTCGCTCACCTTCATGGCCGGTCTGCCGGGCGGCTGGCTCGCCGACCGGGTGCTGGGCGCACGCCGGGCCGTGCTGCTCGGCGGTGTGCTCATCACCTGTGGCCACGTGGTGCTCGCGGTTCCGGTCACGGGCACGCTCTATGCCGGGCTGCTGCTGGTCATCGCGGGTACCGGCCTGGTCAAGCCGGCCATGGCGGCCATGGTCGCGGGGGTCAGCGGGGACGGGGAGGGCCGCCGCGAGGCGGCCTTCTCGCTCTTCTACATGTGCATCCAGATCAGTGCGCTCATCGCCCCCGTCGTCACCGGGCTGCTGGCGGAGCGCGTCGCCTGGCACCTCGGCTTCGCGTCGGCCGCCTTCGGTATGACGGCGGGGCTGATCCAGTTCGCCCTCGGCCTGCGCCGGTACGGCGACGTGGGCGCGCGTCCGCCCCGCCCGGTGCCGGGCCCCGAGGCCGCCGCGATGCTCCGGGGCGCCGTCTGGGCCGCGGGTACGGCGGGAGCGCTCCTGGTGGTGCCGGCAGCGTACGGACTGCTGCCTCTTCCCGCGGTGCTCGCCGTCCTCGGCCTGACCACGGTCACCCTCCCGTTCTGGTACCTGCGTTCACTGCGCCGGACCCACACACGGGAAGCGGGCCACCAGCGTCGTATCGCCGGATTCACCGCGCTGATGACCGCGTCCGCCGCATTCTGGATGATCTTCGCGCAGAGCGGCTCGGTGCTCAGCCTCTTCGCCGAGCGGCACACCGACCGGGATCTGCTCGGCTTCGAGGTCCCCGCCAGTTGGTTCCAGTCCGTGCACCCGCTCTTCGTCCTGCTGGTCGCCCCGCTCTTCGCTCGGCTCTGGCTGCGTGCCGGTCCCCGCGTCGACGTTCCCGTCAAGTTCGCGGGCGCGCTGATCGCAGCCGGTCTCAGCTTTCTGCTGATGGCCGTCGCCGCCCGGCTCGCCGAGCATGGCCCGGTCGGCCCGCAGTGGTTGCTGCTGGTGTACCTGCTCTACTCCTGCGGTGAGATCGCGCTCGCTCCGGCCGGTCTGGCGCTGGCCGCCGCGGTCGCACCGCCCGGCAGCACAAGCCGTCTGCTCGCGGTGAACGGCATGTTCGGTGCCGTGGGTGTGGTGGTGGGAGGCCAGCTGTTCCGGCTGACCGCCGTACTGTCGCCGACGGCCTACTTCCTGCTGCTCGGGTCCTTCGTACTGGCGGTCGGCACAGTGGTCGCCCTCGGCACTCCGCGGCTGCGCCGACTGCTCACGCCGTAGCGGGGCCGGCTGGCCGGCCGCATCGGCATGCCGCTGCGGCCGGCCAGCCGGTGCAGCATCCGTCCGCGCCGGTGTCGGGGCCGGTGCAGCGAGCCCCCCGTCCGTGAGCCGGGTGGTGGCGGCGTCGACCTGGTCGGTGGAGCCGGCCTCGACGCCGAGGCGGTCCAGACGGGTTTCCGCGCCGGGCTCGCCCTCGATCAGGACAACGGCGCTCAACTCGGCGCGAACCCCCTCGGCACACACCGGGCCGGGACATCGTGCGCCTTGACAGCCCCAGCCCTCATGGGTGCGCAATCGGAGAGCGGCAGACGAGTCGGGCTGTACGCCGGGTTCTGTTCCGAGGGGTCCTCGCGGACTCCTCGGCGACGGCCATCCATCTAGGACCGGCGTTGCCGCCGGCCTCCTGCGGTCTACCCGCGGACTCGGGCGGGCAGCCCTCGAACGTCCGCGCAGAGCGCTTGTTACGGCGCTCCTTTTGACCTTGCTCCGGGTGGGGTTTACCTAGCTGCCCAGGTCACCCTGGGCACTGGTGGTCTCTTACACCACCGTTTCACCCTTACCCAGCGCCTGAGCACTGGGCGGTTTGCTTTCTGTGGCACTGTCCCGCGGGTCACCCCGGGTGGCCGTTAGCCACCACCCTGCCCTGTGGAGCCCGGACGTTCCTCGGGAAGCCCCCTAGGGGGACTCCACGCGGCCGTCCGCCCGGCTCGTCTGCCGTGCCGACCATGGTACCGGGCGGGTGTCCCTGCTCGGTCCCGCCGCTGCCGTGGCCAGCACCGAGCCCGTCAGGATCAGCGCGAAGGCCGTCAGGACCGTCGGTGTCAGGGCCTCGTCCAGGAACAGGGCTCCCACCGCCACCGCCACCGCCGGGTTCACGTACGTGATGACCGTTGCCCGGGTCGGACCGATCTCCCTGATCAGCTCCAGGAAGGCCACGAACGCCACCGCCGTGCACAGCACCCCAAGGCCGGCGAGGGAGGCGAGGGTTTCGGCGGACGGGGGCGAGGTGGGCCAGGTGATCGCGGCGGGTACTGCGTACACCAGGGCGGCCAGTGTGAGGCACGCAGTTGTGAGCTGCAGCGAGGAGACGTTCTTCAGGTGGCGGGCGGCGATCAGCGGGGCGATCGCGTAGCCCAGCACCGTCAGCAGGACTTCCGCCAGCGAGCGCGCGTCGCCGCCGGTCAGGTGCGGGACCGTGAGGACCGCCACGCCCGCCAGGCCCAGGGCCAGGCCGGTCGCCCGGCGCGGGCCCAGCCGTTCCGTGGCGCCGAAGAAGCGGGCCAGGACCACGCCGACGATCGGCACGCCCGCGATCAGCAGGCCGGCGGTGGAGCTGGACAGGTGGCGTTCGGCGTCGGTGAGGGTGAACCAGGGGACGATGATCTCGATGCAGGCGAAGGCCAGCATGGGGCGCCAGTGAGTTCGGACGGTGTGGGGCAGGGTCCCGGTTCCGGTCCTCTGGCGTATCGCGAACGGGAGCAGGAGCGCCGCGCCCAGTGCGCAGCGCGTGAACACCACCATCGACGGGGAGAGGTCCTCCACCGCCACCTTGATCATCAGGTAGGGGATGCCCCAGACCACTCCCATCAGGGAGAACAGAAACCAGCCGCGTGCAGTCATGCCCGCAGGATCGGCCGCCTCAGTGCCGGGTGTCTTGAACGCTGTTGCGGTACGCCGCCGGGGTCACCCCCAGCACCCGGCGGAACCAGCGGGTCAGGTGCGCCTGGTCGGCGAAGCCCACCAGCGGGGCGACCTCGGCGGGGCGCAGTCCGGCTGCGAGGAGGCACTGGGCCCTGTTCACCCGGTACTGGGCCAGCCAGGCGTAGGGCGGTATCCCCATCGTCGTACGGAAGGCGCGGAGGAGCTGGTAGCGGGACAGGCCCAGGTCGGTGGCCAGGTCGGTGAGGGAGGGCGGGGTCAGGAGTTCGTCCGCCAGGCGGTCGCGTACGGCGTGGGCGAGGCGGGCGGCGCCGGGGAGCCTGTCGCGGGTGGCGCGGGCCGTGGAGTGGCGGTGGGCGAGGGCCGTCAGCAGCCAGGGGATGCGGGACTCGGCCTCCAGCGGGTCGGGGTAGGTGCTGAGGTCGGTGTGGGCGCGGCGCAGGGCCGCGGCCAGTTCCGGGTCGTCGAGGACGGGTTCGCGGAAGTGCGGGAGGCCGCCGCCGTCCGCGGTGCCGTCGGTCAGCAGGGGCGGGGCTGCGTACAGGGCGCGGTAGGCGTAGCCGTCGGGGGCGGCCGGGCCGCCGGTGTGCATCTCGCCGGGTTCCAGGACGACGATGGAGCCGGGGCCGGAGTAGATGCGGTCGCCGCGGTAGGCGATGACCTCCAGGCCGCCGGTCGTGACGCCGACGGTGAATTCGTCGTGGGCGTGCGGGGCGTAACGGTGCCGGTCGAAGCAGGCGGTGAGGAGGTCGAGGGGCGGGCCGCAGCGGCCGAGCCGTGCCCTGGTCCAGCGGGCCACTTCTTGTGCGGTCACCTTTGGTCCCCCTCCCCCGCTTCAGGGGATCAGAGGAAGTCGGCGGTGTCCAGGTCGAAGGAGAAGGGTTCGGGGAGGGGGATGGGCTTGCCGAAGGGGACGGTGCGATGTTCGCGGTAGTCGCCCTTTTCCGGATCGCTGAACAAGGTGATCGACGCGGCCTTGCGATCGACCAGCAGGTACAGCGGAACGACACCACGCGCGTAACAGCGGCGTTTGGCCTCACGGTCGGCCTGGGGCCTGGTGGAAGTGACCTCGACCACCATGGCCACGCCATCGCAGGGCATCCAGGAGTTGGCGGTCCGGTAGAGCCTGAGCCGACGCGGGGCGAAAGTGCCGTCCGGGATCACATGGTCCGTGGGCCAGGCACCTCCGCTGTCCACCTTCAAGCCTTTGTTCCCGGCGAACTGCATGTCGGTCCGGGATCGCCGGTACACCTGCATCAGGATCAGCTCGATGTAGTCCTCGTGCTCCCCGTCCGGCGGCGGTGTCACAACGATCTCCCCGTCGATCAGTTCCGCCCGGACCCCGTCCGGGGTGTCCAGGGCAAGGAAGCTCTCCAACAGGACGTCTTCCTGCGTGAGCGGCTCGTGGGCCATGGCAGTCATGTCACGCCCCTCCTTCTGTCGCTCGCCAGACTGGGACACCGGGAGATCACCTGTCCGAGAGGTCGGGAACCGTTCCCTCGATCGTGGCACACGGCACCGCGGGCCGTCAGGCACGCGCCGCCCGCTTGACCCTGCCGCAACGTCAACGTTTCTACTGTTCGGCATGCGGATCGGAGAGCTCGCCGCGGCCGTCGGTGTCACCACCCGGACAGTGCGGCACTACCACCACCTCGGGCTGCTGCCCGAACCGGAGCGGCGCCCGAACGGGTACCGCGACTACACACTGCGGCACGCCGTCGTCCTCGCCCGGATCCGGCGGCTGACCGAGCTGGGGCTCGGGCTCGCCGAGGTACGGGACGTGCTGGCGGACGAGGAGGGGCGGGAGCTGGACGAGGTGCTCGCGGAGCTGGACGAGGACCTGGCCCGGCAGGAGGCCGCCGTCCGGGAGCGGCGGGAGCGGCTGCGGAAGGTGAGGGAGGAGGCCGAGCAGGGGCGGCTGCCCGCGGAGGGGCCCGTTTCCGCCGAGCTCGCCGCCCTGTTCCGCGAGATGGGCGATACGTCGCCGCCCGGACCCGAGTCCCCCATGGCCGCCATGGACCGTGAAGTGCTCGCGCTGATCGAGACCACAGCGTCCCCGGGGGAACGGGAACGCATGCTCGCGTCGTTCCGGAGCGCGTTCGCCGTGCCGGGCGGCGTCGAGCGGGCGCATCGGGCGTACGCGCTGCTGGACGAGCTCGTCGACGCGGACGTCGATGATCCGCGGGTGGAGGAGGCGGCCCGGTTTCTCGTCGGCTCCATCCCGGAGGGGCTGGTGCCGGACGTCGGCGTCGACGAGGGGCACAGTTTCCTGCAGGCCCTCTACGCCGACTTCGCCCCGGCCCAGGCGGAGGTCGTCCGCCGTACGTTGCGGATGGTCGCGGAGGGCCGGCGATGAGGGCGATGAGGAAGTCCGCGCAGGTCGCGCTCATCCTCGTACGGCATGAGCTGTTGCTGCTGGTCAGTCTTGTGCGGTGGGTGGCGCGGCGGCCTCATGGCGCGGGGGAAGGGCGGGCCTTCGGGTATGCGCGCGGGCAGGGGGCCATGATGTTCGGCTTCGGGTTCGTGTGTGTCGTCGAGACCGTGGCGATGGCCGTGCTGCTGCGGGACTTTCCCGTCGTGCACTACGCCTTTCTCGTCGTCGACCTCTATACGGTCCTCATCGTCGTCGGGATGTACGCCGCCTCCGTGACCCGGCCGCACGTCCTCACCGGCACCGCCCTGCGTCTGCGCCGCTTCGCCGTCGTGGATCTGTGGGTGCCGCTCGCCTCCGTCGCCTCGGTACGGCGCGAGCTGCGCACCACGCACGAGAAGCGGGACGGTGAGCTCGATCTCGCCGTCGGCTCGCAGACCTCGGTCACGGTGGAGCTGGCGGAGCCCGTCGAGCACGTCACCTTCTTCGGCAGGCCCCGCCCCGTACGGCTGGTGCGGTTCCATGCCGATGACGCGAACGAGCTGGTGAGGGAGCTCACAAGGGTGCGCGCGGCGTCTTAGTGCGCGGAGGCCCGGCTTCCGTCACGCCGTACGCTGGCGGAGCCCCACCCGCCCCGTACAAGGAGAACCACCCGTGCTCGTGCTGCTGCCGCCGTCCGAAGGCAAGGCGTCGTCCGGCCGTGGCGCCCCGCTGGCGCTGGAGTCGCTCTCGTCGCCGGCCCTCACCCCCGCCCGCGAGGCCGTCCTCGGTGAGCTCGTCGAACTGTGCGCGGGGGACGAGGAGAAGGCGCGGGAGGTGCTGGGCCTGAGTGAGGGGCTGCGCGGCGAGGTCGCCAAGAATGCTGAGCTCAGGACCGCCGGGGCGCGGCCCGCCGGGGAGATCTACACCGGGGTGCTGTACGACGCCCTCGGCCTCGCCTCGCTCGACACCGCGGCCAGGCAGCGGGCGGCCCGCTCCCTGCTCGTGTTCTCGGGATTGTGGGGCGCGGTCCGCGTGACCGACCGTATTCCGTCCTACCGGTGCTCCATGGGCGTGAAGCTGCCCGGGCTCGGCGCCCTCGGCGCCTTCTGGCGTACGCCCATGGCGAGCGCGCTCCCCGAGGCCGCCGGGGACGGACTCGTACTCGACCTGCGGTCCTCCGCGTACGCGACGGCCTGGAAGCCGAAGGGTGAGGTCGCGGGGCGGACGGCAACCGTGCGGGTGCTGCACTCGCAGATCGTCGACGGGGTGGAGAAGCGGTCGGTCGTCAGCCACTTCAACAAGGCGACCAAGGGGCGGATCGTCCGCAGTCTGGTGAGTGAGGGCATCGCGCCCAAGGACCCCGCCGAGCTGGTGGAGGCGCTGCGCGATCTCGGGTACGTCGTGGAGGCCGAGGCGCCCGCCAAGGCGGGGAAGGCGTGGGCGCTGGATGTGGTGGTGACAGACATTCACTGACCACAGTCATTGCAGCATGCGCAACAGCCGTTGTGCATGCTGCTCGCCCTGTGCAGGATGGCGCCATGACGGACACCTCCCCTGCCACCTCCACCTCCCTCTCCGCCTCCGTACTGGACCTCGCCCCCGTCCTCCCGGTCGTCGTCGTGTCGGATCCCGCCCGCGCCGTACCGCTCGCGCGGGCGCTGGTCGCGGGCGGCCTGCCCGCGATCGAGGTGACCCTGCGGACGCCGGGCGCGCTGGACGCCATCCGGGCGATCGCGGCCGAGGTGCCGGAGGCCGTGGTCGGGGCGGGCACGGTCGTCTCCGCCGCGCAGGTCGGCGAGGCGGTCGCGGCGGGTGCGCGGTTCCTGGTCAGCCCAGGCTGGACGGAAGGGCTGGTGCGGGCCATGCAGGCGTCCGGGGTGCCGTTCCTGCCGGGTGTCTCCACCGCTTCCGAGGTGGTGGCGCTGCTGGAGCTCGGGGTGCGGGAGATGAAGTTCTTCCCGGCGCAGGCCGCGGGCGGTACGGCGTATCTGAAGGCGCTGGCCGGGCCGCTCCCCCAGGCGCGCTTCTGCCCGACCGGGGGAATCGGACCGGACTCGGCGCCGGACTACCTCGCCCTTCCCAACGTCGGGTGTGTGGGCGGCAGTTGGATGCTCCCGGCGGAGGCCGTCGCGGGCGGCGACTGGGCTCGCGTCGAGGCGCTGGCCCGGGATGCGGCCGCGCTCAGCGCAGGTGCGACGTGTCGTTGAGCAGCCGAACCGAAGCGTTCCCGTCCCCGTAGTACGCCACCGCCGACAGCGAGGCCGCCGACAGCTCCATACGGAAGAGGGACTCCGGGGGTGCGCCGAGGGCCAGCCGGACCAGGGTCTTGATCGGCGTGACGTGTGTGACGAGGAGGACCGTGCGGCCCTTGTACGCGGTCACGAGCTCGTCCCGGGTGGCGGCGACGCGCCGGGCCACGGCCGCGAAGCTCTCGCCGCCGCCGGTGGGTTCGGCGTCCTGCGAGGCCAGCCAGGCGTTCAGGTCCTCGGGATGGCGTTCGCGCACCTCCGCGAAGGTCAGCCCCTCCCAGGCACCGAAGTCGGTCTCCCGCAGGCCGTCCTCGACCCGTACGCCGAGGCCGAGCCGGGCCGCGACGATCCCGGCCGTCTGGCGGCAGCGGGCGAGCGGTGAGGAGGCGACCGCCTGGACGGTGCCCCGGGCCGCGAGGGCGGCGGCCACGCGTTCCGCCTGGTGGCGGCCGATGCCGGAGAGGGAGGGGTCCGATCCGCCGCTGCCCGAGAAGCGCTTCTCCGGGGTCAGCGGGGTCTCGCCGTGCCGGAGGAGTACGAAGGTGGCGGGGGTGCCGAGGTCGGGCGCGGGGCCGGTGGAGGCCACGTTGCGGGCGGCGCGGAGGTCGGCCTCGGCCTTGGCTGTTTCCGCCACGGCGGACGGACGGGCCCCGGCCAGCGCCGCCCGCGCCTTCGCCGCACCGGCCGCCGCGTCCCCGGGCGGGCCCGAGGGCTCGGGCACCGAGGACTGTGCCCGTTCCCGTCCCGCGCGCGGATCCAGGTCCGCCGTCGACGCCGACGGCGACCACTGCTCCCCGCGCGCCCCCGCGTCCATCGCCTCGTTGGCCAGGCGGTCGGCGTGCTTGTTCTGTGCGCGCGGGATCCACTCGTATGTGACGCGGGACGGCGGGAAGACGGCCGCCGCCTGCATGGCAAGGGGCCGGAGATCAGGGTGCTTGATCTTCCAGCGGCCCGACATCTGCTCCACGACGAGCTTGGAGTCCATGCGGACGTGGACCCGGACGGAGTCGTCGGCGTCCGGGGCCAGTTCGCGGGCCGCTTGCAGGCCGGCGAGCAGGCCCCGGTACTCCGCCACGTTGTTCGTCGCGACGCCGAGGTACTCCGCCCGCTCCGCGAGCGTCTCGCCCGTCCCCGCGTCCAGGACGACAGCGCCGTACCCCGCCGGACCCGGGTTGCCCCGGGAACCCCCGTCGGCCTCGACGACGAACTCCACTCCGTACGCCCTGCGCCTAGATGCCGGACTCGGCCGTACGCACCAGGATGCGGCGGCAGTTCTCGCAGCGCACCACCGTGTTCGGGGCGGCCGAGCGGACCTCGTTGAGTTCGGTGATCGCGAGCTCCTGGCGGCAGCCCTGGCAGGTGCGCTGGTACAGCTTGGCCGCGCCGATGCCGCCCTGCTGGCCGCGCAGCTTGTCGTAGAGCTTCAGCAGATCGGCGGGGACGGAACCGGCGATGACCTCGCGCTCCTTGGTCACCGCGGCGGCCTCGCCGTCGAGCTGCTCGAACGCGGTGTCGCGGCGGGCCGTCGCGTCGTCGATCTTCGACTGGACGGAGGCCACGCGGCCGGTCAGCTCGGTGACCCGCTCCTGCGCGGACTCACGGCGCTCCATGACCTCCAGGACGACGTCCTCCAGGTCGCCCTGGCGCTTGGCGAGCGAGGCGATCTCGCGCTGGAGGTTCTCCAGGTCCTTGGGGGAGGTGACGGCGCCGGAGTCCAGGCGCTGCTGGTCGCGGGCCGCGCGCTGGCGCACCTGGTCCACGTCCTGCTCGGCCTTGGTCTGCTCACGGGCGCAGTCGCCCTCCTCGGTCTGCGCGGCCACCAGCAGGTCGCGCAGCTGCGTGAGGTCCTTGGTCAGCGACTCGATCTCGGCGTGCTCGGGAAGCGACCGGCGCTTGTGGGCGAGCTGCTGCAGGCGTACGTCGAGGTCCTGCACGTCGAGGAGGCGGATCTGGTCGGCGGGCGCGGCGTTCAGTTGGGGGCTCCCGGGAAATCGGTGGTGATGGACGCCGCGTGGGCGGTCCAGGGGTCGGTGACCGTCTTGGAGACATGGACCCTGAGGTCCCAGCCGTGGCGGTCGGAGATCTCGTCGAGCTGGGCGGCGGCCAGCTCGCACCAGGGCCACTCGGTGGCCCAGTGCGCCGCGTCGAGCAGCGCGAGAGGAGTGTCGGCAGTGCTGTGAGCACTGCGGGCGCGGGCTTCCGACACCGGGTGGTGGCGCAGGTCCGCGGTCAGGAAGGCATCGACGCCCGCGGCCCGTACGGCGTCGAAGAGGCTGTCGCCGCTGCCGCCGCTCACGGCGACCGTGCGCACGAGCGCGTCCGGATCACCGGCTACGCGGATGCCCTGCGCGGTGGCGGGCAGCCGCTCGGCGGCCCGGGCGGCGAACTCCCGCACGGTCAGCGGGTGGTCCAGTGCGCAGACCCGGCCGAGGCCGCGGCAGCCGGTGGCGTCCGTGGGGTCCGGCACGAGGGGGCGCACGACCCGCAGGTCCAGGGCGCCGGCGAGCGCGTCGCTGACGCCCGGGTCGGCCGTGTCGGCGTTGGTGTGGGCGACGTGCAGCGCGACATCGTTCTTGATCAGGGTGTGCACGACGCGGCCCTTGAAGGTCGAGGCCGCCACCGTCGTCGTACCGCGCAGGTAGAGGGGGTGGTGGGTGACCAGCAGGTCGGCGCCGAGCTTCACCGCCTCGTCCGCGATCTCCTGGACCGGGTCGACGGCGAACAGCACACGGGAGACGTCCTGGTCGGGATCGCCGCAGACCGTACCGACCGCGTCCCACGCCTCGGCCCGCTCGGGGGGCCAGAGGGCGTCGAGCGCGGCGATGACTTCAGACAGACGGGGCACGGGGAAAAGGCTACCTGTCTTCCTCCGGTGCCCGGCCGGCCGTCGGTCACTTGACCAGTGGCGTCCCGCGATCGCCCGCTTCCCGGCCCCGGCAGCACACCGGTCCCTGTTTGCCCGGATGAATTGCGGTACGACCCTCCTTATGTGTGAAGCGGCTGCCCTGCCGGTTCCACGCCCGCGCGTACGAAAACTAGCGTCATAGCCGGAGGTGACCGAACGATGACGGTCTGTGCATCCACCGGGGCCGGGCTCGCGGACCCGTCCGGGCAGGGGGTACCCGCGCTCCCGGCCGCCGGGTACGGCGACGACCCGTACGCGGGGCACGGTGACGGCGGCCCCTACGCGGGGCACGGCGGCCACCCGTGCCCGCGGCCCGGATGCGTGATCAGCTCCGGCGGGACGTACGCCGCGCGCCTCGCCCACGCGGGGGGTGAGTCCTGGTACCCGGAGCGCTGGACCCTGGACGGCCCCGAGCCCTACGCGGTGCCGCTGCCCGCCGGCCAGCCGGAGGAGCCCGGTACCGAGGTGCACCCGATGGGCGACGGACGGGTGCTGGTCCACCGGGTCGCGAGCGGGCGGCACATGTTCTCGCTGCTGTACCCGGCCGGTCCCGGGACCGGCGAGCTGCCGCTCGGCGGGGTCGAGTGCTCGGATCCCTCGGCCGCGCTGTGGCTGCTGCCGCCCGCCCCGGGCGGGGAGCGGGCGTACGCCCTCGCCGCGGGCCCGCGGTCGACGGCGGTGTGGCTCGTGGTGGGCGGGGCGTTCGGTCCCGAGCAGCTGGCGGAGGTGCCCGGGCACTGCTCGGGCGGGGTGTGGCTGGACCGTACGGGACGGCTCCTCGCCCTCGACCGGCTGCTGGACGGCCGGACGAAGACGGTGGTGGTGGACCTGGAGCGGGCCGGCGAGGCATCCCCGCTGCTGCAGATCGCGGACCACAGCGACGACCGGCTGCTGCTCGCGGACCCGTACAGCGGGCTGCTCGTGATCCGCTCGGACGCGCCGTCGCCGGGCCGTGCCCGCCTCGGCTGGGGGGTGCTGGGCAGCGCGCTGCCGGTCCGCTTCCCGGAGTGCCTGCGGCTGCGGGACTGCGCGGTGCTGCCGTTCGCGATCCAGCCCGGGGAGGTGCTCACCCCGGAGAACTGCGCGGTGGCCCTGCGGATCGACAGCGCGGCCGGGAGCTGGGTGGGCACCTGGCGGCCGGGCGAGGGCCGGGTGCACCATCTGCCTCCGCCCGAGGGATGGTTGACGGGTTCCGGGCTGCTGACGAGGGACGGGGTGCTCGGTCTGCCGTACGCGACGAGGGCGGTGCCGTGCGGGGTGTCCTGGGTGGGGGTACCGGCGGGGGCGGGGGCCGTTGCGCCGGGGGCCTGCGCGGGCGGTGGTACGGCGCCGGTGCAGGCGTCGCCTCCCCTCTCGGTACCGGCTTCGGTTCCGGTACCGGCTGTCCCGGAGCCGGTCGCCCCGCGGCCGGTGCCGTTGCAGGAGGCGCCGCTGCGGGGGCGCGTGGGGCTGCCTGCGGCGAACAAACCCACCGCATCCGCCCCATCCACCGCATCCGCCGCGTACGTCGCATCCGCCGCCGCGTACGCCGCACCGCACATGGGCGGCGTCGGAACCCGCACGGAGGCCCGTTAAAATCACCCGCCTGTACGAATAATGCTGTTGGGGGACATTTACAGATGAGCGACGTGCACACCACGGAACCGCCCGCCGCCCACGCCGAGTCGCAGGCCCAGGACCTCCTGGGCCACGGACGGCACCGCGGCTCGGTCAGTGCCGAGGACGCCGAGGCGACACCGCGCGGACGGCACCGCAAGCCGGCCGAGCAGCACGAACCGGCCGAGTCGGCCGCCTGAGCCGGGCGGTACGGCGCACCGGCGCCCGGCCCCGCCCGTCGTGTTCGACGACGGGCGGGGCCGTTCCCGTTCACACGTGTTCGACGACGGTGTCGGCGAGCACCGGGGCGTCGCCCCGCTCGGCCGCCGTCACCGAGACCTGGACCGTGCCCTCGCCCCGCCGCCACATCCGGACGCGCAGGGTCTCGCCCGGGAAGACCACCCCGGCGAAGCGCGTGCCGTAGGCGCGGATCCGGGTCACGTCCCCGCCGAGCAGCGTGTCGACGACAGCCTTCAGCGTGATCCCGTAGGTGCACAGCCCGTGCAGGACGGGCCGCTCGAACCCGGCGCGCCGCGCGAAGGCGGGGTCCGCGTGCAGCGGGTTCCGGTCGCCGGAGAGCCGGTACAGCAACGCCTGGTCCTCCCGGACGGGCCGCTCGACCAGCCGGTCCGGCGGGCCCGACGGCAGGTCGGGCGGGCTGCCGGACGGGCCGCGCCCGCCGCCCCAGCCGCCCTCCCCGCGGACGAAGATCCGGGCGTCGTCCGTCCACAGCGGCCCGTCCGCGTCGGCGACCTCGGTGCGCAGGACGAGCACCGCGGCCTTCCCCTTGTCGTGGACGGCGGTGATGCGCGAGGTGGTGACGGCCCTGCCCGCGACGGGGATCGGACGGTGCACGGCGATCGTCTGGCCGCCGTGCAGCACCCGCGCCAGGTCGACGTCGACACCGGGCGCCGACAGGCCACGGATCACTCCGGGGGGCCCGCCGCCCGCGACGGTGGCGAAGGCGGGCAGGACGTGCAGCCGGGACTCCAGCGTGTAACGCAGTTCGCCGGGGTCGGTCGCGGGGACGCCGGCGCCGATGCCGAGGTGGTAGAGCTGGACGTCCTCGGGGGTCCAGGTGATCTCGGCGGTGCGGGGCGGGGCGTCAAGGGCCTTGGCTGCGTCGATGGGCATGGAGTTCCTTGTACCGCCCGGTCGCCGACGACCCCAGTGGCGGGTCCGGTGACATTTGTCCTGCCCGGCTCCGTACGAGCGCATCTGCCGCGGCCCGCCCCCGGGTCCGTATGCGTCGTGGCCATGACGAAGACAGACGGGACGCGGACGCCGGAGGCACCGGCCGTGTCCTTCACGGGGGCGGTCAAGTCGTACGGCGCCGTACGGGCCGTGGACGGCGTGGATCTGACCGTGGCGCGCCGGGAGACGGCCGCCCTCGACGTGGAGGCGCGGCACGCGTTCTGGGCGTCGATGCGGGCGTACGCGGAGCGCGGCCGCACCGTGCTGTTCTCCACGCACTACCTGGACGAGGCCGACGCGTACCCCGATCGCATCGTCGTCGTCGACCGCGGCCGGGTCGTGGCCGACGGCACCGGTGAGCAGCTGCGCCGGGCGGCGGGCGGGAATCTCGTCTCCGTCGACCTGGCGGGCCTCGGCGGACGCCCTGCCGCGTAGCTCGGACTGCTGCCCGGTGGCCCGACGTGGCGCTGCTGTACATCGCCTCCGCGGTCGGGCGACCGTCGCCGACATGGCCGCGAGGCTCCACCTCCCCCAGTCCACCGTGCGCAACTACCTCTCCTCCGCCATCGGCAAGACGGGCACCCGCAACCGCATGGACGCATGGAGGCGATGCGGGAGGCCCGCCATCAGGGTTGGCTCTGAGGCCGGCCCTGAGGCTGACGGAGCTGCCGCGGCAGCCACGCCAGCATCAGCAGCGTCGCCGCGAGCAGCACGGTCCCGCCCGTACGGAACACCAGCGCGTACCCGGCCGCGAGCGCCTCCGCCGACGCCGGACCGCCGCCCGCGGACGCCGTACCCGTACGGGACGCAGCGACGGTCGACATGACGGCCAGGCCCAGCGAACCGCCCATCGTGCGCGAGGTGTTGACCAGCCCGGAGACCAGTCCGGCGTCGCCCGGCGCCGCCCCGGACGTGGCGAGCGCGGCGAGCGGGGTCGACGCCAGGCCCGCGCCCGTCATCATCAGCACGCCGGGGATCATGATCGCGGTCAGGTACGCGCCGTCCGCCGTCATCGTCGACTGCCAGCCGAACCCGGCGGCGGACACCAGCATTCCGAGGACCACGACGTGCCGCGCCCCCAGCGTCCGCATCAGCCGCGGCGCGGTCTTGGCGCCCAGCACCACCGCCAGCGAACTCGGCATACTGGCGAGCCCGGCCTCCAGCGGGGTGTAGCCGAGCACGTTCTGCGCGTACAGCGTGATGAAGTACCACATGCAGAAGGTCACCGAGCCGGACAGGAACATCGCCGCGTTCGCCGACGCCACCGACCGCAGCCGCAGCAGTTTCGGCGGCATCAGCGGTGCCGCGGTGCGCGCCTCGACGGCGAGGAAGGCACCGATCAGTGCCGGTCCGGCGAGCAGCGGCACGAGCGCCGACGCCGCCGCCCAGCCCTCGGCCTCCGTCTGCACGATGCCGTAGGCCAGGGTCGCGAGACCGGCCGTCACCAGGACCGCGCCGGGGAGGTCGAGCCGCCGCCCGTCCCCGGCCCGGCTCTCCACGAGCCACCGGAGGGAGCCGGCCAGGACGACGGCCCCTACCGGCACGTTGATGAGGAGCACCCACCGCCAGGACAGGAAGTCCACCAGAACACCGCCGACCAGGCCGCCCGCGGCTCCGCCGCCCGCGCCGACCGCCATCCAGGTCGCTATGGCACGCGCGCGTGCCGGTCCCTCCGGTACGGCCGCGGTGAGGATGGTGAGCGTGGCGGGGGCGAGCACCGCGGCGCCCAGCCCCTGCGCGGCGCGGGCCGCGAGCAGCTGCCATCCGTCCTGGGCGAGCCCGCCGCCCAGCGACGCCAGCGTGAAGACGGCGAGCCCGACCAGGAACATCCGCTTGCGCCCGTAGAGGTCGCCGGCCCGCCCGCCGAGCAGCATGAAGCCGGCGAAGGCGATCGTGTACGCGTTCACCACCCACTGGAGTCCCGTGTCGCCGAGCCCGAGGTCGGTGCGCATGGAGGGCAGGGCCACATTGACGACGGACACGTCCAGGACGACGAGGAACTGCCCGGAACACGCGAGCGCCACCAGGAGCCAGGTGGGCGGCGGCATGATACGGCTGGGGGTACGGGTTTCTGCAGCGGCACGGAGCATGCGTGTCATGTTCTCAACGACGGTCGCTCATGGCACGGGACTTTCGCCGCACGCGGACTCGTCCTCGGGAACCAGGCCGGTCGCGTCGTGACCCCCGCCGCGGGCCCGGTCCGGGGGTAGGGCAGCATGGGCCGCCGTCCCGCCCCCATCCACGGCACGCACAGCACCCGCACGACGGAGGAACCCCATGCCCACAGCACCCGAGCCGGAGATCCTCGCCGCCTTCGAGGCCGCGAAGGGGTTCATGCCCGTACGGGAGGGCCTCGCGCTGTACGAGGCGGCCGTCGGCGCGGGGCGGCTGGGGCTGCCCCTCCTGGAGGTCGGCACGTACTGCGGCCGCTCCACGATCCTGCTCGCCGACGCGGCCCGCCGGTCCGGGGTCACCGCGATCACGGTGGACCACCACCGGGGCAGCGAGGAGCAGCAGCCGGGCTGGGACTACCACGACCCGTCCACCGTGGACCCCGAGGTGGGCCTCATGGACACGCTCCCCACGTTCCGCCGCACCCTGCGCAAGGCGGGTCTGGAGGACCACGTGGTGGCGGTGGTCGGCCGCTCCCCGCAGGTGGCGGCCTTCTGGCGGTCCCCGCTCGGCTTCGTCTTCGTCGACGGCGGCCACACCGACGAGCACGCCGGCGCCGACTACGAGGGCTGGGCCCCGCACGTGGCCGAGGGCGGGCTGCTGGTCATCCACGACGTCTTCCCGGAACCGGAGGACGAGTTCACCGGCCAGGCCCCGTACCGCGTCTACCTCCGGGCCCTGGACTCCGGCGCCTTCGAGGAGGTGTCGGCGACGGACTCGCTGCGGGTGCTGCGGCGGACGGGGGCCGGGATCTGACGGTACGTCGGCAGTACCGTTTCAGCGCACGAGCAGCCACACCGTGACCGCCACCAGCACGAGCATGAGCACGAGCGCTACGGCGGCGACCGGGGAACGCCGAGCCGGCGGTGGACGGAAGACCCCTCCCGCCGGCGGCGGGCCCATCACGTCCCGCGGGGCGCCGAGTTGCACCGGATGCGGGTCGACGACGGGTGCCACCGGTGTGCGCCACCGACCCGCGCCGTCGGCACCCACCGCCCAGGACTGGAGCCGCCCGTTCGCCAGTCGGCGCCACCGCTTCCCCCCGGCGTCCGTGAACTCGGCGGAACACAGCAGCGGAGAGGGCGGCGCCTCAGTGGCGGCAACCGGAGGAAGCTGCGTCCGGACCGTCCCACCGGCCGGCAGCAGCACGCTCTGCCGGCCCAGGGGCACCCCGTCATAACAGAGCGTCACCCCTTGCAACGGTTGATTGCTGGTGTTGGCCGCCTCCAGCCACCACTGCACATAGCCGTCCACGAGCGGCGACGGGCTGCTGGTCAGCGTCATCTGGAGCATCGACGGCTGGACCAGCGTCTCCCGCTCGTCGGCTTCCTGCTCCCGCCGCTCGACACGGCGCTCGCGTTCGGCGAGCCGCTCGGCCTGCCGGACGTTGTGGCGGTGTACGGCGACGCTCAGGGCGAGCGACGAGACACCCACCACGGCTCCGACGACCGCGATCACCACCTCCAGCACTCTCGTACTGTGCCCCGCGCACGCCCGTCCGGTCCATATCTCACCGGTCACTTCCCGCACAGAGATGTCACCGTTTCCCGCACGGGCACATCACCCGAGGAGCGCAGGCGCCCTGCGGGCCGCCGGGCCGGGTCGTATGGTGACTGACGTGTCGTACGTAGGACCGGACTTCGAACCGACCCCGCCCCGCCGCTCGTTCCTGCGGCGCCCGCTGACCGTCGCGGTGGCCGCGCTGGTGCCGGGTGCCCTGGCGGGATGGCTGCTGTGGCAGGCCACGGGCGCCCCTGACGCGGGGGGCGACGACGGTGGTACGGCGGCGGCGTCCGCGTCGTCGTCCGCGGCCACCGCACCGGCGTCCGGTGAGCCGACGGACCCGGGGACCCGCTCCTCGCCGGACAGGACGCCGACCGACGGCGGCAGGAAGCCGAGCGCCTCCGCCGGCAGCGCCTCTGCGCCCGTCGCCTCCGGTCCTCTCAAGGGCAAGGTCGTCGTCATCGATCCCGGTCACAACCCCGGCAACTTCCGGCACACCACCGAGATCAACCGCCAGGTGGACATCGGGACGAACAGCAAGGAGTGCGACACCACGGGGACGTCCACCAACTCCGGTTACGCGGAGGCCGACTTCACGCTGGACGTGGCGCGGCGGCTGCGTACCGTCCTGGAAGAGCAGGGCGTGACCGTGAAGTTCACGCAGGACGGCGACCGGGCGTGGGGGCCGTGCGTCGACGAGCGGGCGCGGATCGGGAACGAGGCGGGGGCCGACGCCGTGGTGTCGATCCACGCCGACGGGTCCGCGGCCGGCAACCGCGGCTTCCATGTGATCCTGCCGGGCGCCGTGCACGAGGGCGCCGCCGACACCCGGCCGATCACCGGGCCGTCCCGGGAGCTGGGCGAGCGGATCGCGGGCCGGTTCGTGGCCGTGACGGGCAGCGCGCCGTCCAACTACGTGGGCGGCGGCACCGGGCTGGACACCCGGACGGACCTGGGCGGTCTCAATCTCTCGACGGTTCCCAAGGTGTTCATCGAGTGCGGCAACATGCGGGACGGCCAGGACGCGGCGCGGCTGACCAGCGGCGCCTGGCGGCAGAAGGCGGCACAGGGCATCTCTGAGGGAATCGTGAGTTTCCTGCGCACGTAACGGGCGAGTCGTGATCAGCGCGTCGATCCCGGCGGACAGCCTCGTCAGGCGGGCGATAAGGTCGTCCTGTGACGAGGGGCCACCCCCGCGCTTCGCACCACGGCCCAGCCGGCGACATGGTGTCAGCGACGCCTCCACCGATGACGAGACGACTGACGAAGGACCTGAAGTGAATATCCGCTCCCTCACTAGAGGCGACGGCGTGGTGATCGGAGCAGCGGTATTGCTGTTCATCGCGTCGTTCCTCGACCTCTACTCGATCGACGGGGTTCCCGACAGCGTCGACCTGCCGAACCTTTGGGGCAGCGGGCCGGTCCTGCTCGGCGTGGTACTGGCCGGCATCATCGGTGCGGCGCTGGTCGTCGTCGCCCGGGGGCTGCCGCAGGCGCCGAAGGTCGCGGGTCTCGACCTCGGCCAGTTCGGCATCGCCTTCACGGTCTTCGCCGCGTGGAGCGCGCTCGGCAACGTCTTCGACCCGACCGGCGGCGCCGACAACCTCTCCAGCGGGGAGACCGGCGACGCGGGCACGGGCCTGATCCTCGCCCTCATCGCCACCCTGATCATGGCCGCCGCGGCCGTGGCCACCCCCCTCGTCCCGGCCCTCAAGGCCGCCCTCGTCGGTGCCCCCCGCCCGCAGAACCCGCAGCCGTACGGCGCGCAGCCGCCCGCCGGTTACGGCTACCCGGGCGCCCAGCAGCAGCCCGGCCAGCCCTACGGCGTCCAGCCGGGCCAGCCCGGTCAGCCGGGCCAGTCGTTCGGCGGCCAGCCGCAGCAGCCCCAGCCGCAGGGCCAGGCCCCGCAGGCGCAGCCGCAGCCGCAGCCGCAGCCCGCGCCGAGCGACTTCTCGCCGTTCTGGTTCGCCGTGCCGGTGCCGCGTCCGCTGTTCGCGGAGGACGGCTCCCAGAACACCATCGCCGAGCTCGCGCCGGGCACCTGGTACCTGGCCGTCGAGCAGCGCGGCCCGAACCTCGTCGCCCAGACGCAGGACGGCCGCCGCGGTGTCCTCCAGGACACCAGCGGGATCCAGCGCGGCTGACGCGCCGCCGCGCCGTCCGTCTCCGCATGCGCGGTACGGCCCCTCGCCCTCGTGGGCGGGGGGCCGTCGTCGTACGGCTCAGCGGAAGACCGCGACTGGGTTCAGCGTCAGCTCCCCCGTCTCACGGTTCCAGGTGTGGACCCTGGCGAGGCAGCGGGCCTGGAACTCCCCGTTGAGATAGTCCGGGTTCTGGCCTTCGAGGAGCCCGTCCGCCTCGCAGGGGATCCGCACCTGGGCGGGCGGTTCCCCACGGCCGTAGCGGGCGCACAGCACGATGTCGTCGTTGTCCAGCTTCTGTGCGCTGAACCGGCCGTTGACCAGCACGAATGCCGAGACGGCCGCGGCGGCGGACACGGGTGCCCGGTGGGCGTCGCCCCGGTCACGCAGATTCTCACCGAGCGCCCGGTTGGGGATGAGCAGCCCGGAGGCGAGGTCGACGTCCACGATGACGTCCTCCTTGCGCATCGTGTCCATGAGCAGCCGTATCACCGTGATGGGAGTGCTCGTCTGGACGTACTCGGTGACGCGCTGCCTGCTGGCCTCCCGGCCTGCCTCGACCCCGCCCAGGAACGACTTCGGCGACAGTGTGTTCTTGGTCGTGACGTTGGTCTCTTCGGCGACCTCCTGTTCCAGAGCGGCGGAGAAGCCGCCGAACTGGTAGAGGTTCATCACGCGCTCCCGGTGCAGGAAGAAGCACATGCCGTATCCCATGGTCCGGGCTCTGCCCCCGCGGCCTCTGCGCAGCCGGCCGAGGCGTGCCACCACGTACCGGAGCACCACGGCGAGGCAGCCGGCCGTCAGCGCCCAGACGACCAGCCACGGCCACCACAGGCCCCACCACTGACTGTCAATGACACCCACGGATCTCCTTGAACGCGTCGGACAGCGAGGAGCGGTTCGCGTCGACCATGCGGCCGCCGGTCGCGGTGGCGGCGCGCCGCAGGGCGGTGGCGTCGGCCTCGCCGAAATGGACGGGGAAGGTGGGCACTTCGGCGGCCTCGGTGCCGAGTGCGCGGTGGCGGCGCAGGAACTCCTCGTAGGCGATGCCCGCGTTGCTCTCGCCGTCCGTCATCAGCACGACGGCGACCGGCTGTCCGGGCTCCTCGCGGACGGCGGCGGCCGCGACGCGGTAGCCCCGGTCCAGTGCCGACCACACGGCGGTGGCGTCGTCGAACGCGCCCCCGGTGACGATCTCGTCGAGGGTCCGCAGGTCGGCGTCGCCGCGTACGGTCACGGTCCGCTCCTCCAGCACCCGGCCGCCGAACCGGACGACCGTGATCCGCTCGCCGCGGTGGAAGCGGGCGAACTTGCCGGTGGAGGTCTCGTCCGCGCCGCTGAGCCCCGCGAAGGCGGCCCGCAGCTGTGCCATCCGCTCGCCGCGCATGGACGTGGAGAAGTCGAGCAGGAACACCACCTGGTCGGCGGTCTTCCCCAGCGGATCGCCGTAGTCGGCGACGAGGCGCTCGACGATGGAGAGCCGGTCGGGGAAGGACAGGGCGTTGCCGACGGCCGCCCGCAGCCGCGGCTCGGGCCGGACGTCCTGGTTGACCGGGCGCCGGTGGGTCCGCTCCATCAGTTTCCGCTGCGCGTCGGCATCGAGCAGCCAGTCCGTCACCTCGCGGTACGCGGACCGCTTGCCGGGGTCGAGCAGCAGCAGCGGGAAGTCGGACAGCACCATGCCGTCCTCGGGATGCACGATCTCCAGGGGCTCGGCCGGCTTTCCCGTGGCGTTGAGGGAGAGCAGTTCGGACTCGTGGGCGATCAGCGCGTTGGCCTCGTCCTGGTGGTCCACGTAGGCGTCGATCAGATCGCGGGAACTGGCGCCGGTCAGGGTCTGGCCGGAGCGGAAGCCGCGCAGCCGGTCGCAGGACACGTCCTGTTCGCGCAGCGCGCTGCCGGTGCCGGCGGCCGCGGTGGCGACGCCGACGAGCGCGGCGCGCCCGGTGTCGCTGCGCCGCGGGTCGGCCATCCCGAACCGTACGGTGCCGTCGGCGGCGGCGTCCGCGATGTCCGCCCAGGTGAGGCGTCCGCCCGGGACCCGGGCCCGCAGCTCCTCCGCGATGTCCGGGGTCAGGCCGACGACGACGGGCGAGCGCATGATCGGTGTGGACTCGGGCCGGGCCACCCGGTCACCGGACGCCTGTCGCTCCTGGAGCCCCAGCAGGAAGGAGCGGTCCGAGGCGAGCCACGCGAGATCGTACGGGGAGTCCCCGGAGGCGGGCGGCTGTCCGGCGAGGCCGGCGGTGGCGTCGTACCTCATCTCCAGCTCGATCCCGGTGTCCTCCTCCAGCTCGTCCAGCAGCGGCTCGAGATCGGCGAGCTCGGGGCTGGCGAGGACCCGCAGGGTGACGTCGTCGTCCGAGGAGCAGGAGGAGGTGAGGGCGGCGAGGAGGGCCATGGCCAGCACGGCCGTCAGGACGCGCACCGGCCGCCTCACGGGGTGTCCCCCTCGGGGGGCGGGCAGTTGCCCACGTGGTTGATGATCTGTTCGAGGACGTCGAGGTCGGGTTCGAAGACCTTGGTCCGGTCGGGGTTCTCCGCCGGCACCTGGATGCCGTGCCCGCTCAGGTAGGCGTCGAGCTGTTTCCTGGTGTCGTCCTCGCCCTTGGCGCGCACCCGGAAGCCCAGCTCGACGGCGCGCTCGCGCAGCCGGTCGTCGTTGTCCATCACCTCGACCAGCCGGTCCCCCTTCTCCGTCAGGGAGATGAGCTGGGGTTCGGTGAGGGCGTAGGGCGAGGGGTAGAGCAGCACGCGCTCGGTGTCCTGCTCGCCGTGCTTGTCCTGGTAGGCGATCTGGTGGGCCAGGTACTGGTGCTCGTAGATCAGGGAGATGGGCGCGATGCTCTCGCCGAGGTCGGACAAGTAGCTGTCGGCCTGTTCGTCGGCCCACATGCCCTGGAGGTTGATGAAGGGCCTGATCCTCTCGGCGAGGGCGGTGACGCGGTCGCCGGCGCTCTGGGCGCTGCTGGTGTTCTCCGTGCCCGGCGTCCGGTTGCCGTTCGCGACGAAGGCGAGAATGCTCAGGTAGGTGCCCGCCGCGTTGGACTCGCAGACGTCGGAGGTGCGGACGAGGACGCGGCCGCTGTTGCTGTGGCTGCTGATGTCGTCGAAGCCGATGCCGTTCCAGGTGTCCGCGGTGCGGCCCGAGCCGTCCCCGGCGCCGCGCGGGCCGTCCACGCCGTCGAGCAGGTTCTGGAACTTGCGCATGTCCAGGTCGTAGTAGAGCGTCTCCCCGTTCCCCGCGGGCTGCGGGACCGCGACCCCGGCCCGCTCCAGGGTCTTCGCGTAGTCGCGGAAGGTGCCGAGGACCAACGGGGTGACGAAGGGACGCGACGATCTGACCGACCTCTTCTGCTGGTCCAGGACCAGCTTCGCCGCGGGCTGCCCGGACGGGAACACCACATCCATGCCGGCGAAGGAGTGCGTGGCGATGCCGCGGGAGCCGAGCCGGTGCACATCCACGCGGATGCCGTGCTCGCGCAGCAGCAGCCGCTGCACCTCGGGATCCCGGAAGAAGTCGGACTTGGAGGCCATCTTGGCCTCGATCGTGACGATCCGGTCGAACGGGCGCAGCGTGTTGCCCGTGATCGTCAGGGCCAGGAGCCCGGCCAGAGCGGCGGCCGACGCGACGAGGACATGGCCGGGGACCCTGAGGCGTCCCCCGCGGCGCGTGGCCAGTCTCGGTTCCTGGAAGTGCGTGGGTCTGTCGTCGGACACAGCATCGGACACGGTTCTCCTGCCCTCCCCCGGGGGCCAGGATCTTCCGCGACCACGGCGAACGCACGCTGCCGGAAGGGCCAACTCCATGCGTACGGGATGCGAACGGCCGTTTGAGTCGGGCGAGTTGAGGGGGCGGAGCGGGGCCGTCCGGGTTTTATCCAGCGTTCAACGGCAACACGGCGAGCATGTCTCCTCGATATCGCGGCAGCCAGGCAGGGAGGATCATCGCGGTCGTCGCGGACGTCATGGCCGCCGTCATCTTCCTGTGGATCCTGATGTACCTGCTGGACGCCAACGGCGCGAACGACTTCGTGCGGTTCGTCCATGACACGGCCCGCTGGCTCGCCGGCTGGTCCCACGACCTGTTCACCTTCGACGAGGAGTGGGCGCGGGTCGTCACCGGCTACGGACTCGCCGCGGTCGTCTACCTCGTCGTGGGCCACGCCATCGCGAACCGCACGCAGCGGTACTGAGCCGGGCGGCTCCCACCGCGCGGCCGTACGGCTTGTGCGGCCCGTACGGCGTCAGCCGTCGCAGCAGTCCGGGTCCAGCCCCCACGGCAGGCGGTCGCCGCCGAAGACCGCGCACGTGGGTTCGTCGCCGCCGAGGGCCGCCACGGCCAGCAGGAGCGAGCCGGCCGTCCAGGAGGTCAGCTCCTCGGGCCAGATCGCGCGGTCCTCGAAGACGTACCCCGTCCAGTACAGGCCGGAGACGTCGTCGCGCAGGTGCTGGATCGACTGGAGGATCTCCAGCGCGCGGTCGGACTCGCCCATCGCCCAGAGCGCCAGGGCGAGTTCGGCGGACTCGCCGCCCGTCACCCACGGGTTGGGGACCACGCAGCGCACCCCGAGTCCGGGGACGACGAAGCGGTCCCAGCCCTCCTCGATGCGGGACTTGGCCTCCGGGCCGGTCAGCGCGCCGCCGAGCACCGGGTAGTACCAGTCCATCGAGTAGCGGTCCTTGTCGAGGAACCGCTCGGGGTGACGCCGGATCGCGTGCCGCAGCGCGCCGGCCGCCAGCTCCCAGTCCGGCTGCGGCTCCTCGCGCTGCTCGGCGATGGCGAGCGCGCAGCGCAGGGCGTGGTGGATGGACGAGGACCCGGTGAGGAGGGCGTCGGCAGTGGCCGTGCCGTCGTCGTCCCGGCGCCAGCCGATCTGGCCGCCCGGCTGCTGGAGCGCCAGCACGAACTCGACCGCCGCGAACACGACCGGCCACATCCGCTCCAGGAACGTGTCGTCGCCGGTCGCGAGGTAGTGGTGCCAGACGCCGACGGCCACGTACGCGACGAAGTTGGTCTCGCGGCCGCGGTCGGTGACGTCGTGCGGGTCGCCGTCGGCGTAGGCCGCGTACCAGGAGCCGTCCGTGTTCTGGTGCCGGGCCAGCCAGGCGTACGCCCGCTCGGCCGCCTCGTGCTCCCCCGCCGCGTCCAGCGCCATCGCCGCCTCGACGTGGTCCCACGGGTCGAGGTGGTGGCCGCGGAACCAGGGGATCGCGCCGTCCTCCCGCTGCACGGCGAGGATGCCGCGCACGGTCCGGGCGGCCTCCTCGGCCGTGAGGACCCCGGGCAGGACGAGGTGCTCGGTGCGGGGGGTGGTCACTCGGCGTCCACGCGCGGCAGGTGCGGCTTGGTCGCGTACGCCACGAAGCTCTTGCCGATGAGGGGGTTGAGGGCCTGCTCGGCGACCTTCGTCACCAGCGGCTTCTTCATGATGTCCCAGACCAGGAGCTTGTGGTACGCCTTCACCGGCAGCGCCTTGTCGTTGTCGACGCCGAACGCGCACTTCAGCCACCAGTACGGCGAGTGCAGCGCGTGGGCGTGGTGGGAGCCGTACGGACGCAGGCCCGCCTCGCGCATCTTCCGCAGCAGCTCGTCGGCCTTGTAGATACGGATGTGGCCGCCCTCGACCTCGTGGTACGCGTCGGAGAGCGCCCAGCAGACCTTCTCGGGGCCGTAGCGGGGCACGGTGACGGCGATCCGGCCGCCCGGCTTCAGCACGCGCACCATCTCGGCGAGCACGCCCTTGTCGTCGGGGATGTGCTCCATGACCTCGGAGATGATCACGACGTCGAAGGAGGCGTCGGGGAACGGCAGCGCGAGGGCGTCGCCCTCCATCGCGGTGGCCGTCGCCCCGGCGGGGGCCTCACCGGCCTCCTTCATCGCCGCGAACCACTTGGCGACCTCGCGGATCTCCTCGCCGTTGCGGTCCAGCGCCACCACCTGGGCGCCGCGCCGGTAGCACTCGAAGGCGTGCCGGCCCGCCCCGCACCCGAGGTCCAGGACGCGGTCGCCCGGGGCGAGCGGGAACCGGGAGAAGTCGACGGTCAGCACGTGGCCCTGCTTTCGGGGTTGGCGGGGTAGGGATCGGCGTCGGTCACGGTCGCGGCTTCGGGTACGGGCGCGGGTGCGGATCCGGCAGCCGCGCGGGGTCTCGCGGTGCCCCCGGCCCGCGCGATCGCCTCGCGGTACCGGGCCACCGTGCCCTCCGCGGCCTTCGCCCAGGTGAAACGGGCCAGCACGCGCTCGCGTCCGGCCGCGCCGAGCCGGGCCCGCAGGTCCGGGTCCCCGAGCAGCCGGCCCAGCGCGGCGGCCAGCGCGCCCGCGTCGCCGGGCGGCACCGCGAGGCACGTCTCCCCGTCCGGTCCCGCGACCTCCGGGATGGCCCCGCCCGTGGTGGCGACCAGCGGCGTGCCCGTGGCCATGGCCTCCGCGGCCGGCAGCGAGAACCCCTCGTACAGCGAGGGCACGCACGCGACCTCGGCCGACCGCACGAGGTCGACCAGCTCGGCGTCGGAGATGCCCTTCACGAACGTGACGGCGCCGCCCAGCCCGTACCGTTCGATGGCCTGCGCGACGGGCCCGTCCTCGGCGCGCTTGCCGACGACGACGAGGTGCGCGCCGGGGTGCTCGGTGCGGACCTTGGCGAGCGCCTCGACCAGGAAGACCAGGCCCTTGAGCGGCACGTCGGCGCTGGAGGTGGTGACGATCCGGCCCGGTACCTGCGGCACGGACGGGTCGGGCGAGAACAGGTCGGTGTCGGCGCCGATGTGTACGACGTGGACACGGTCCCGCCGTACGCCGAGGTGGTCGACGATCTCCTGGCGGGAGCTGCCGGAGACGGTGAGCACCGACGGGAGCCGGCGCGCCACCCGCTTCTGCATGCGCGTGAACGCGTACCAGCGCCGGACGGACGCCCGCCGCTGCCAGGTCCCGGCCGCGTCCAGCTCCAGCTTCCGGTCCACGGTGATGGGGTGGTGGATGGTGGTGACGAGGGGGGCGCCGATGTCGCCGAGCAGGCCGTAGCCGAGCGTCTGGTTGTCGTGCACGACGTCGAACTCGCCTCGACGGGCGCGCAGATGGCGGCGGGCACGGAGGCTGAAGGTGAGCGGCTCGGGGAAGCCGCCGGTCCACATGGTCCCGACTTCCAGGGCGTCGACCCAGTCGCGGTACTCGTCGCGCTTCGGGGTACGGAAGGGGTCGGGCTGGCGGTACAGGTCCAGGCTGGGCAGTTCGGTGAGGGAGAGCCCGTCCAGGTCCTCGCCCTCGTCGAGCACGGGGTACGGCTGGGCGCCGATGACCTCGACCCGGTGGCCGAGCCGGACGAGCTCGCGGGACAGGTGCCGTACGTAGACGCCCTGGCCGCCGCAGAAAGGATTTCCCTTGTAGGTGAGGAGCGCTATGTCGAGCGGTCGCATGCCGTCGGCGGCAAGGCCCTCCGGGGAACCCGCCTGCCTGGCCTCAGCGGTCACTCTGGCCCCCTTCTCCCTGCACTGTCCCGCGAGGGTACGACGGTCGCTGATCTAGAACAAGTTTCAGACTTGATCGTTCGGAGGCTCCGAATCTACCGGCAGGTAGCTTTCGCTGTGAGCGGTGCACCGGGTGATTCGCGCCACCCCCGGACACGCTGCCATGCTGACTCGTCGCTCCCCCTCGCCGACTGTCACGAAACCGGACCCACGCCTTCGGAGGCCAAGGTGGAAGCCACTACCGCAGCCAGGACCGACAGCAGCATCACGCACCCCACCACGCCCCCGCTGACCGCGCGCCAGGAGGCCCGGCGGCGCCGCATCCTGCACGCGACCGCGCGGCTGGCGGGCCGGGGCGGGTTCGAGGCGGTGCAGATGCGGGCGGTCGCGGAGTCCTCGCAGGTGGCGCTCGGCACCCTGTACCGCTACTTCCCGTCCAAGATCCATCTGCTGGTCGCCGTCATGCGGGACCAACTGGAGCATCTGCACGGCACCCTGCGGAAGCGGCCGCCGTCCGGCGACACGGCGGCGGAGCGCGTCGCGAGCACCCTGATGCGGGCCTTCCGCGCACTCCAGCGCGAGCCGCAGCTGGCCGACGCCATGGTCCGCGCCCTGACCTTCGCGGACCGCGGCGTACGGGCCGAGGTCGACGAGGTCTCCCGCCGCACGACGGCGATCGTCCTGGACGCGATGGGCCGGGAGCACCCCACCCCCGCACAGCTCCGCGCGGTCCGCGTCATCGAGCACACCTGGCACTCGGCCCTGATCACCTGGCTCTCGGGCCGGGCCTCCATCGCGCAGGTCCGGGCCGACATCGAGACGGCGTGCAGGCTGATCGACCTGACGCCGGCGGACGACTGAGCGGTCAGGCACCTCGGGGCCGCCAGGAGTCCCCGGGCCGCCTCCGGGGCATGGACCCTGCGGGACCGCGCGCACCCTCCCGCCGCGGACGCACGGCCACCGCTCGGGGCCCCGGTTACGGGCCGGTACAGTATCCGGGTCGTCATCGCGCCCGTACGGGGGAAAGCCGGTACAAAACCGGCACCGACCCGCACTTTCGCACCGCAGTCCCGAACCGCTTGCGGTGAGCCGGACCGCCCCGGTGGGTACGTGACCGGCTCGCGCCACCGGCAGCCCGCCGTTGGCACCGTCGAGGAACGCGGAGCCGAGCCGCCCGGGGAGTCCCGTGCCGCCCGGCTCCCCGCAGGGAGAGGCACCCGCCGAGCATGAACGTTCGCCGCACCGCCGCGCTGCTGGCCGCCACCGCCGTCATCGGCACGGCGGCACCGGCCGTCGCCGACGATGCCGACACGTCCCCGTCGCCGTCGCCCTCGGTGGCGATACCGTCCGGGCTGTACGGCAGCACGGACCCCACGTACGACGGCGTCTGGCGCCAGTCGCTCGCCCTGCTCGCGCAGCACACCGTGGGTGTGAAGCCCGCGGCGGAGTCCGTGGACTGGCTGGTGGGGCAGCAGTGCGCCGAGGGGGCCTTCCCGGCGTACCGTGCCGACGCCATGGCGCAGTGCGACGCGAAGACGCAGGTCGACACGAACAGCACCGCGGCGGCCGTGCAGGCCCTCGCGGCGCTCGGCGGGCACGAGGCCGAGACGGTGCACGCCGTGCGCTGGCTGAAGGACGCCCAGAACGAGGACGGCGGCTGGGGCTACACCGCCGACGGGCCCAGCGACACCAACTCCACCTCCGTGGTCGTCGGCGCCCTCGCGGCCGTCGGCGACGACCCGGCGGACCAGCGCAGCAAGAAGGGCAACTCCCCGTACGACGCCCTGCGCACCCTCGCCGTGCCCTGCGGCAAGGACGACGGCGGCGCCTACGCCTACCAGCCGGACGAGAAGGGCGCCCTGACCGCCAACGCCGACGCCACCGCGGCCGCCGTGCTCGCGGGCCTCGGCAAGGGCTTCGTGGCCGAGGCCGGGAAGGCGGGCGGCAAGGCCGAGTGCGCCGACGGCGAGGACGTGTCCCCCGCGGACGCGGCCCAGGGCGGCGTCGCCTACCTCACCGGTGCGCTGGCGAAGGACGGCTACCTGAAGTCCGCCCTCGCGGGCGCCGAGGACCAGCCCGACTACGGCAACACCGCCGACGCGGTGGTCGCGCTCGCCGCCGCCGGGGCGAAGGACAGCACCGGCGAGCCCCTGGCCTGGCTGGAGAAGAACGCCCCCACCTGGGCGGTCCAGGCGGGCCCCGCCGCGTACGCCCAGCTGGTCTTCGCCGCGCACGCCACCGGCACCGACCCGCGCGACTTCGGCGGCACGGACCTGGTGGAGAAGCTGAACGCCACCGGCCCGGCGCCCGAGAAGGCCGAGTCGTCCGCCGCGTCCGAGGAGGAGAAGTCCGAGGACGACGGCTCCGTGTTCGGCGCCTGGTGGTACGTCGTCGTCTTCCTGATCGCCGGCGCCGGCATCGGCTTCCTCATCAGCGGCCGCAGGAAGCAGCAGCCGTGACCCGCCGTCGTACGTCCGTCCTGGCCTCGCTCCTCGCCGCGCTCCTCTCCGTGTTTCTCCTCGGGGGCGCCGGCGAGGCGTCGGCCACCGACTACCGCTACTGGTCGTTCTGGGAGCGGGGCGGGCAGGACGGTGCGTCGTGGACGTTCGCGACGCAGGGCCCGTCGACCGCGCGGCCCGCCGACGGTACCGTGCAGGGCTTGCGGTTCGCGGTCACCGCCAACGCGGGCGGCGCGGCGAAGCCGCGCGGCGCCACCGGCTTCGACGGGATCTGCGCCGGTACGCCGGAGCGGGCGGACCGCAAGCGGGTCGCCCTGGTCATCGACTTCGGCACGGCGGCGGACGCCCCGTCCGGGGAGACGCCCCCGAAGGCCCGCACCGCGTGCGCCCGCGTCCCGGAGGACGCCACGACGGCGGAGGCCCTCGCGGCGGTCGCGGGACCGCTGCGGTACGACGCCAGCGCCCTGCTGTGCGCCATCGACGGTTACCCGGAGACGGGCTGCGGCGAGCCGGTCGCGGAGGGCGCCAAGGGCGGCTCCTCACCGGAGTTCGACGACGAGTCCGCCGAGGAAGCCTCCGGCGAAGCGGGCTCCGCCGACTCCTCCACCGGCCCGTCCGCCGGCCTGTTCGTGGGCCTGGGCGCGGTCGCGGTGCTGGCCGCGGCGGCGGTGTGGCGGTCGAGGCGGCGCAGGAGCTGACGGGCATGGCACCTCGCCGCACCGTGCACCCCGGCGCCTGGTGGCTGTGGGCCCTCGGACTCGCCACCGCGGCCTCCCGCACCACCAATCCGCTCCTCCTCGGCCTGCTCCTCGCGGTCGTGGGGTACGTGGTGGCCACGCACCGCACGGACGCGCCCTGGGCCCGCTCGTACGCCGCCTTCGTCCGGCTCGCCCTCGCCGTCCTGCTGATCCGCCTGTTCTTCGCGGTGTTCCTCGGCTCACCGATCCCGGGCACCCACACCCTCCTCACCCTCCCGGAAGTGCCGCTGCCCGCGTGGGCGCAGGGCGTGCGGCTCGGCGGCCGGGTCACCGCCGAGGGCCTCGTCTTCGCCCTGTACGACGGGCTGAAGCTGGCCACGCTGCTGATCTGCGTGGGCGCGGCGAACGCCCTCGCCAACCCGGCGCGGCTGCTGAAGTCGCTGCCGGGCGCGCTGTACGAGGCGGGGGTGGCGGTGGTGGTGGCGATGACGTTCGCCCCGCATCTCGTCGCGGACGTGCGGCGGCTGCGGGCGGCCCGCCGGCTGCGCGGGCGCCCGGACCGGGGGCTGCGCGGGCTGGCGCAGGTCGCGCTGCCGGTGCTGGAGGGCGCGCTGGAGCGGTCGGTGGCGCTGGCGGCGGCGATGGACGCGCGCGGGTACGGCCGGACGGCCGAGGTGACGCCCGCGGTGCGCCGTACGACGGCCGCGCTGACGCTGGGCGGACTGCTCGGGGTCTGCGCGGGGACGTACGGCGTGCTCACCGCCGAGGGCGGCACCTACGGGCTGCCCGTGCTGCTCGCCGGGCTCGCCGCCGCGCTGGCGGGGCTGTGGCTGGGCGGCCGCCGCTCGCCGCGCACGCGCTACCGGCCGGACGCGTGGGGCGTCCGGGCGTGGCTGGTGTCGGGGTCCGGGGTCGCGGTGGCGGGGCTGACGGTCGCGTACGCCGCCCACGATCCGGCGGCGCTGCACCCGGGCGTCGTCCCCCTGACCGCCCCGGCGTTCCCGCTGTGGCCGGCGGCGGCGATCCTGCTGGGACTGCTGCCGGCGTTCACCGTGCCGGCCCCGCCCCCGCCCGGGTCCCGGCCCGCGCACGACGCGCCGAACCCACGCCCACGCCCACGCCCACGCAAGGAACCCGCATGATCCGCTTCGAGGATGTCTCCGTGACGTACGACGGGGCGGCCGCACCCACCGTCACGGGCGTGGACTTCGAGGTCCCCGAGGGCGAACTCGTGCTGCTGGTAGGCCCGTCCGGGGTGGGCAAGTCGACGGTGCTCGGCGCGGTGAGCGGACTGGTGCCGCACTTCACGGGCGGCACCCTGCGCGGCCGCGTCACCGTGGCGGGCCGCGACACCCGTACGCACAAGCCGCGCGAACTCGCCGACGTGGTGGGCACGGTGGGGCAGGACCCGCTCTCCCACTTCGTGACGGACACCGTCGAGGAGGAACTCGCCTACGGCATGGAGTCGCTGGGGCTCGCCCCGGACGTGATGCGCCGGCGGGTGGAGGAGACCCTCGACCTGCTGGGCCTCGCCGGCCTGCGCGACCGCCCCATCGCCACCCTCTCGGGTGGCCAGCAGCAGCGCGTCGCCATCGGCTCCGTCCTCACCCCGCACCCCAGGGTGCTGGTCCTGGACGAGCCGACGTCCGCGCTGGACCCGGCCGCCGCGGAGGAGGTGCTGGCCGTGCTCCAGCGGCTCGTGCACGACCTGGGCACGACCGTGCTGATGGCGGAGCACCGCCTGGAGCGCGTGGTCCAGTACGCGGACCAGGTGGCGCTGCTGCCCGCGCCGGGCGCGGCCCCGGTGCTGGGCACACCGGCGGAGGTGATGGCCGTGTCCCCGGTGTTCCCGCCGGTGGTGGGCCTGGGGCGGCTGGCGGACTGGTCACCGCTGCCGCTGACGGTCCGGGACGCCCGGCGCCGGGCGGGGGCGGGTCTGCGGGACCGTCTGTCGACGTTGGCGCCGGACGGTCCCTCGGCCGTCGGTGCGGCACCGTCCACCCCGCTTCCGCCTCTCCCCGAGCCGGCTGCCCCTCCCTCCCGCCGCACCGGCTTCCTGCGCAGACGGCGCGCCCTGCCGGAGACGGCGGCCCCCGCGCCCGGCGCCCCGGCCGCGCTCGCCGTCTCCCTCACCGTCCGCCGCGGCCACGTCGAGGCCCTGCGCGACGTGGACCTCACCGTCGCCCCGGGCGAGACCGTCGCGCTGATGGGCCGCAACGGCGCCGGGAAGTCCACGCTGCTCGGCACGCTCGTCGGCCTCGTGCAGCCGACCGCCGGAACGGTGCGCGTCGGCGGAGCGGTCCCCCACCGCACGGCCCCGCGTGACCTCGTACGCCGCGTCGGCCTCGTCCCGCAGGAACCGAGGGACCTGCTGTACGCCGACACGGTCGCCGCCGAGTGCGCGGCCGCCGACGAGGACGCCGGTGCCGCGCCGGGCACCTGCCGGGCGCTGGTGACGGGGCTGCTCCCGGGCGTGGACGACGACACGCATCCGCGGGACCTGTCGGAGGGGCAGCGGCTGGCGCTCGCCCTGGCGGTGGTCCTGACGGCCCGCCCCCCGCTGCTCCTGCTGGACGAACCGACCCGGGGCCTCGACTACGCCGCCAAGTCCCGCCTGGTCACCGTTCTGCGCACGCTGGCCGCCGAGGGCCACGCCATCGTGCTGGCCACGCACGACGTGGAACTCGCCGCCGAGCTGGCCCACCGGGTGGTGATCCTCGCGGACGGCGAGGTGGTCGCCGACGGGCCCACCGCGGAGGTGGTCGTCGCCTCCCCGTCCTTCGCGCCCCAGGTCACGAAGGTGCTGGCGCCGCAGAAGTGGCTGACGGTGGCGCAGGTGCGGCGGGCGCTGGAGGGGAACCGCTGATGCGTGCCGTGAACCGCTCCCGCCCCGTCCCCCTCGGCCCCCGCTCCCTCGCCGCGCTCGCGCTGGTGAGCGCGGTGGGCGTGGCGGCCTTCACCTGGCCGCTGCTCGCGGACCCCGGCGCGCAGGTGACCGCGCACGCGCAGGACGCACCCTGGCTCTTCGCGGGGCTGCTGGTGCTGCTCGTCGGTGTCGTCGGGGCGACGATCTCGGAGTCGGGGCTCGGCGCGAAGGCCGTGGCGATGCTCGGGGTGCTGGCCGCAACCGGCGCGGCACTGCGCCCGATCGGTGCCGGGACTGCCGGGATCGAGCCGATGTTCTTCCTGATGGTGCTCAGCGGACGGGTCCTCGGCCCCGGCTTCGGGTTCGTCCTCGGCTCCGTGACGATGTTCGCGTCCGCGCTGCTCACCGGGGGCGTGGGGCCCTGGATGCCGTTCCAGATGCTGTCGCTGGGCTGGTTCTCGATGGGCGCCGGGCTGCTGCCGGGGGCGGCGCGGCTGCGCGGGCGCGCCGAGCTGCTGATGCTCGCCGCGTACGGCTTCCTCGCCGCGTTCGCCTACGGCCTGCTCATGAACCTCCAGGGCTGGCCGTTCCTGGACACGCTCGCGTCGAGCGTGGCGTTCGACGCGGACGATCCCCTCGGCACCAAACTGGCCCGCTTCCTCGCCTACTGCCTGGCGACGTCCCTGGGCTGGGACCTCGGCCGGGCGGTGGTCACCGTCGTCCTCACCCTCACCCTCGGCGGCACCCTCCTCAAGGCGCTGCGCCGCGCCACGCGCAGGGCGGCCTTCGAGACGCCGGTCACGTTCGAGCCGCGCTGAGGGCGGCCCGGGGCGTGAGCCGCCCCACAGGGCATTGCGGACATCCGGGCACTCCTGTTTCTCTGGACGAGTCGCACGGCGCCGACATGCTCCCTCCCGAGCTCCGAGTCGCAGCGCCCCCGCATGTCCTCACCCCGCCCTTTCCGCGCAGCCAGGACATGCCCGCGGCCACCCCGTCCCCGAACGAACAGGTCCCCTGTGTCCCCTGTGTCCGCTGTGTCCGCTGTCTCCCTCGCCCGTCGCATCGCCTCCCCGAAGCAGGCCGTCGCCAGTGCCGCCCTGGCCGCCGCCACCGCCGGCGCCCTGCTCGCCGCCGCCCCCGCGCAGGCCGCGTCGGCCAGTCCCGCCGATGCCCGTGCGGTCGCCCAGAAGATGATCGCGGACAAGGCCCAGTACCAGTGCTTCGACCGCATCGTCGACCACGAGAGCGACTGGAAGGTCGACGCGACGAACGCCTCCAGCGGCGCCTACGGCCTCGTCCAGGCCCTGCCGGGCACCAAGATGGCCTCGGCGGGCACGGACTGGAAGACGAACCCGGCCACCCAGATCGAGTGGGGCCTGGACTACATGAACGACCGCTACGGCAGCCCGTGCGACGCGTGGAAGTTCTGGCAGGCCAACAACTGGTACTGACCGACGCCTTCCCGCCATCCTCGGCCCCGCGCTGAACGCCGCCTCCCCGCCCGGCGTCTTGGAACGCGTGGCCCCTGCCGAACCCGAACCCGGGGCGTGGCGGCACCGCCACCGCCTCCCCCTCCTCGCCACCCTGCCCGTGCTCCCGCTCTACGCGGTGTGGTGGCTGTTCCTCGCCACCGGCGGCGGGGACCTCGCCGCGCAGGAGGCGTGGGCGGACTTCGTCGCTCGGCACGGCGGGTCGGCGTACAGCCTGTTCTGGTACGGCGGGATGCACACCGCCAGCTACAGCCTCATATCGCCCTATCTGATGGCCGCCTGCGGGGTGCGCACGGTGACGGTGGTCTCCGGCCTCGCCGCCTCCTGGCTGGCGGCGGTCCTCGTGGGGCGGGCGGGCCTGCGGCGGCCCCTCGGTCCCGCGCTCCTCGCGTCGCTCGCGCTGTGGTGCAACGTCGCCTGCGGCCGGACGACGTTCGCGCTCGGCACCGCGCTGGGCCTGGCCGCCTGTGTGCCGCTGACCCGGATGCCACGGGAGCGGCGGGGGCGGCCGGTGGCACTCGCGGTGGTGTGCGCGGCGCTCGCGACCATGGCGAGCCCGGTGGCGGGGCTGTTCCTGGCCGTCGTGGGCGCCGGTTTCCTCCTCGTACGGGACTGGGTGCGGGCCGCCGCGCTGCTGGCGCCGCCCGCCGTCGTGGTCGGGCTGACCACGCTCCTCTTCCCCTTCACCGGTGAACAGCTGATGCCCGCGGCGCGGATCTGGCCGCCCGTGCTGCTGGGACTGACGGTGACGGCGCTCGCCCCGCGCGGCTGGCGGGTGGCGCGGTGGAGTGGGTTCGTGTACGCGGCCGGGACCGTGCTCGCCTATCTGGTCGCCTCGCCGGTCGGTACGAACGTCGAGCGGTTCGCCGCGCTGTTCGCCCCGGCGGTGCTGCTGGCCGCCCTGCTCACCGTGCGCGGAGTGCGCCGCGCTCTGCTGGTCGCGGTGCTCGTGTTCGCGCTGGTCTGGGTCGGCCGGAAGACCGCCGACGACCTGACGGAGTACACGGCGGTGCCCGCGTGGGCCGCCGAGACGCAGGGCGTCGTACGGGCCCTGGATCGGCTCGGCGCCGACCGCACCCGGGTGGAGGCCGTCCCGGCCCGCGACCACCGGGAGGCCACCGCGCTCGCCCCGCACGTGAACCTGGCCCGGGGCTGGAACCGGCAGCTCGACATGGAGCGCGGCCGTCTCTTCTACGACGGCACCTTCTCCGAGACCACCTACCGGGCCTGGCTGGACCACTGGGCCGTCGGGTACGTCGTCCTGCCGCTCGGCAAACCGGACGGGTACGCCCGGCAGGAGGCGGCCCTCGTGCGCAGCCGCCCGCCCTGGCTGGAGCCGGTGTGGCGGGACGCCCACTGGCAGGTGTACCGGGTGCGCGACGCCGTACCGCTGGTCTCCCCGCCCGCCACCGTCGTCCGCACCACCGGCGCCGAGGTACGGCTGCGGATGCCGCGCCCCGGCTCCGTGACCGTGCGGATCGCGTACTCGCCGTGGCTGCGCTCCGACGGCGGCTGCCTCGGCCGGGACGGCGACGGCGGCCGTGACGGCGACGGCGAGTTCACGCGGCTGACGGTGGCGGAGCCGGGCGAGTACCGGATCAGCTCGGAGTACGGTCCTTCGCGCCGGCCTCCTTCACCGGGCGCACGGGCTCGCTGCTGACCTCGGCCGCCTTCAGCACCGTACGCGCGCGCGGGCCCTGGAACAGGTACGTGAGCCCGAAGCCCGCACCGACCACGGCCGCGCCGCCCGCCGCGTCCAGGATCCAGTGGTTGCCGGTCGCCACGATCGCCGCGAACGTGAAGGCCGGATGCAGCAGGCCGAGCGCCTTCATCCACCACTTCGGCGCGACGATCGCGACCACCAGCCCGCACCACAGCGACCAGCCGAAGTGCAGCGAGGGCATCGCCGCGTACTGGTTCGTCAGCGCCGTCAGCGTGCCGTAGTCGGGCTGGGAGAAGTCCTGCGGTCCGTGCACCGTGTCGATGATCCCGAGGCCGGGCATCAGGCGCGGCGGGGCCAGCGGGTAGAGCCAGAAGCCGAGCAGCGCGAGCAGGGTGGCGAAGCCGAGGGCCGAGCGCGCCCAGCGGTAGTCGACGGGGCGGCGGGCGTACAGCAGGCCGAGGACCGTCAGCGGGAGGACGAAGTGGAACGAGGTGTAGTAGAAGTCGAAGAAGTTCCGCAGCCAGTCGATGCCGACCACCGTGTGGTTGACCCAGTGCTCGACGTCGAGGAAGAGGGCCTTCTCGATGGAGTGGATCTGCTCGCCGTGCGCCTCCGCGGTGGCCCGGCTGCTGGCCGCCGCGAGCCGAACCTGCTGGTAGGCGGCGTACGTGACGCGGATCAGCAGCAGTTCCATGAGCAGGTTGGGGCGGGTGAGGACGCGGCGCAGGAACGGCAGCAGCGGGACGGACTTCCACCGGGTGGGGACCGGGGCGGCGTAGTCGGTCGGTATCGGCGCCCTGTAGTAAGGCGAGGTGCGGGGGAGGAAGGGCACGACGAGGGCGGCGGCGAGGGCGGCCAGCAGCACGATGTTGTCGCGCAGCGGGTGCAGGGCCGCCATGTTCGGGACCATCATCTTCGCGGGCAGTGTCATGACCAGGACGACGGCGACCGGCCACATGTACCGGTCGGAGGCTCTGGTGCCGACCCGGCCGACCACCGCGAGCAGCACCCACAGCAGCTGGTGCTGCCAGGTGGTGGGCGACACGGCGACGGCGACACAGCCGGTGACCGCGACGGCCAGCAGCAGCTGCCCGTCGCGCGCGTACCGCACGGCCCGGCGCAGACCGAGGACGGCGACGGCCGCGCCCAGCGCCAGGTACAGCACGATCTCCAGCGATCCCGAGAGCCCGAGCCGCAGCAGCGCGCCGTGCAGGGACTGGTTCGCGAGGTCGTCCGCCGCGCCGCCGAGGCCGGCACCCGCGAGATGGTGCACCCAGTACGTGTACGAGTCGTGCGGCATCGCGGCCCAGGCGAGCGCGGTGCACGCGGCGAAGGTCACCCCGGTGGACGCGGCGGCCTGCCGGCGCCCGGTGAACCACAGCAGCGGCGCGAACAGCAGCACGGACGGCTGGAGGGCGGCCGCGACGCCGATGAGCACCCCACTGGCGCGCTCCCCGCGGACCGCGAAGCACCCGGCGAGCACGAGCAGGACGGGAATGATGCTGGTCTGGCCCAGGTGCAGGGCGTTGCGCACCGGCAGCGACAGCATCAGCAGGCTGACCGCGACGGGCGCGGCGAGCAGGGCCGTGCGCCGGGACACCGGCTGGGGCAGGGCGCGGGCGGCGATCAGTCCGAGGGCGACGACCAGCAGCAGCGTGCCGAAGGTCCAGCCCCAGCCGAGGGCCTGCTCCGCCGAGCGGGTCAGCGGTTTGAGGACGAGTCCCGCGAAGGGCGTGCCCGTGAACCGGGTCGAGTCGTACAGCGAGCCGCTCACGTGCAGCACGCCGTTCGGTCCGACCCAGGTCTCCAGATCCGTCAGCCGCTCGCCCTTGGGCGTGCTCAGCACCGCGGCGACCTGCCGCACCGCGAGGACGGCGGCGATCAGCCACAGCACCGCGCGGACCGTGCTCAGCCTGGTCGTCACCGTCGTCACCGCGCCCGCCCCCAAGGCATCGCCCGGTCTGCTCTGCTCCGCGTTCGCCACGCCCCGTCGGCCCTCCCGCCCCGTTTCGTCCCGTTGGTGTTCCTTGTGCGCACCCTAAGGAGCTTCCTAGAGAGTCGCACCGCCCCCGCCGTGAGACGCAGGCAACCCCATCTCCACCTGACGTCCGTCCCGCATTTGTCCGGATGACGATAGTCCGCGGCGGGTTGCCTTCACCCGCGGAGGCGCGACACACCTCCCATGACCGGGCGACAGCGGGACGTCCCCGGGTCTACGATCGGCCCGCGGAACTAGTTAGAGGATCTAACTAGCCAGACGAAAGGCATGGTGCATGAGCAGCAGCGACCCGCGGCTCTGGAACGACGTCGACGCCTACTTCACCACCCTGCTCTCCCCCGAGGACGAAGCGCTGACCGCCGCCCTGCGCGACAGCGACGCGGCCGGCCTCCCGCACATCAACGTCGCCCCCAACCAGGGCAAGCTGCTCCACCTCCTCGCCCTGGTCCAGGGCGCGCGCCGGATCCTGGAGATCGGCACGCTCGGCGGCTACAGCACGATCTGGCTGGGCCGCGCGCTCCCCGGGGACGGCCGGCTGATCAGTTTCGAGTACGACGCCCGGCACGCCGACGTCGCCCGCCGCAACATCGAGCGGGCGGGGCTCGGCGGGCAGGCCGAGGTGCGCGTGGGTCCCGCGCTGGAGTCGCTGCCGAAGCTGGCGGATGAGAATCCCGAGCCGTTCGACTTCGTCTTCATCGACGCGGACAAGGTGAACAACCCGCACTACCTGGAGTGGGCGCTCAAGTTGGCCCGCCCCGGCGCGCTGATCGTGCTCGACAACGTCGTACGGGGCGGCCGCGTCACCGACGCGGACAGCGACGCCCCGGACATCCGGGGCACCCGCGCCGCACTCGACCTGATCGCCACCCACCCGAGGCTGACCGGGACGGCGGTCCAGACGGTGGGCAGCAAGGGGTACGACGGCTTCGCGCTGGCGCGGGTGCTGGACTGACGACGACCGGCGGCCGGGCGCTGCACCGGCTCACCCCTCGTGGTAGAAGCCCACGTTGACGCTGCGGGGCCCGGTGCGGTCCTGGATGACCAGCTCGCCGCTGCTGCCGTGCGGCAGCCTGGCCGTGGCACCGTACGGCAGGCGCTGCGGCTGCACTCCGGTCAGCGCCAGGCTCACCTCGGAGGAGGGGTCGGCCTGCGAGCCGCGCAGCCAGGTCACCTGCCAAGTGCCGTCGGGGGCACACAGGAACTCCAGGTGGACCCGGGAGACGAACAGCCAGTCGTCGGGCGTCACGAGACGGCACGCGGCCTGGTCGCGGCCCACCCGGAGCACGGCGCCCGGGTCGCTGGGCGCGTCGGCCATCAGCATGCCCGCCGTCGCCCCGGCGTCCGCCCCGGAGACCGAGGCCATGGTGAGTTCCAGCACGCGTGCTCCTTCGATGGTCGCCACGCGGGGCCCCCTCGGCACACCGCGGCCGCATGATAAGGCGCGGCCTCGGCCACATGTGCGGTTCCGGGCACAATGGACACATGACCGAGCGCAAGCCACCTGGTGTCAGCTTCGAGTCCTTCGTCGACAAACAGATCCGTGACGCGCAGGCCCGCGGGGAGTTCGCCGCGCTGCCGGGCGCGGGCAAGCCGCTGCCCGACCCCGACACGCCGTACGACGAACTGTGGTGGGTCCGGAAGAAGATGGCCCGCGAGGGGCTGGCGGTGCTCCCGCCCTCGCTGGCCCTGCGCAAGGAAGCCGAGGACGCGCTGGCGGCGGCCCTGTCCGCGCCCGCCGAACGGCTCGTACGGAAGATCGTCACCGAGATCAACACCAAGATCCGCGACATGATGTTCAAGCCCCCGCCGGGCCCGCCGCTGGGCCTGAAGCCGTACGACGTGGAGGACGTCGTACGGCAGTGGCGGGAACGCCGGGAGGCCGCGCGCGACGACGAGGCGGAGTGATCGCAGGATCGCCGGGCGCGCGGTGCGGATCCTCCGCTACAGCTTCAGCAGCCGCTCGGCCAGCTCACGGTAGTCACGCAGGGCGAGGCGCAGCTGCTCGGTGTCGGCGGCGGACGGCCCGCCCTCGCCCGCGGTCTGCCAGGACGCGCGCAGGGTGCGGCTCCGCTCGGTCACGGCCTCGGTGAACCGGGAGGCGATCTCCTGGAGCACGCGGTCCGCGTCCTCCACGGCGTCCCGGGGCCCGTCGACGAACCCGCTGACCGTGTGCTGGAGCCGCAGCCCGTACTTCTCGGACTCCTCGCGGGACAGCAGCGGGGCCTGGTGGGGTTCCTCGGCCCCGATGGCTCCGGTCGTGCTCGCGGTTCCGGTCGTGCCAGTGGTTCGACCGGCCCTGACGTCGTCAGTCATCCTCATCGACCCCCTCAACTCTCCTTCGGGTGACGCCTGTTGAACGACCACGGCATGCCGTTGCGTGAGCTGTGGCGCGAGCTGTGGCGCGCGCCATGGCCCTCCGTGGCCGTGCGGTGGGTGGTGGAGTTCCGGTGGCCCGGGGCCACCAGCTCCTCGAACAGCGCGCGGGCCTCGACGAGGGCCGTGCGCATCTCCTCCGTGCCCGCGCGGCTCCCGTCGCCGTTCGCCGGGGAGTTCGCGACGCGGTGCACGCGCCGGTAGCCGTGGACGTGGTGCGCGTGGTGCACGGAGAGCGCGTCGAGCTGTTCGTCGTAGCGCCCGCCGTCGGGGAAGCCGCGCGCACCGGCCACTTCGCCGAGCAGCCGGTCGGCCTCGGCGAGGGCCTCCCGCGGCGAGTCGACGAAGCGTTCCTGGACCGCGGTCCAGCGGACCTCGTACCGCTCGCGCTCCGCCGGTTCCAGCGGCCGCGGCTGAAGCGAGCCGTGCCGTTCGACCCGCTCGGCGAGCTCGGCCTCGGCGGCCTTCGTGTCGCCGTCGTGCCGGGCGAGCGCCCGGTCGTACTCGGGCCCGAAGCGGCGCCGCAGCCCGCGGCCGCCGTGGGCCCCTCGGTCGCGCAGGGACAGGACGGCCGCGATGACCACCACGGCCGCCACGATCACGATCAAAGCGATGATCACGCCTGTGGACATGGATGCCTTCCGGGGTTGTCGACCCAACGGGCCTGTTTCCGCACCGAGTTGCCCGGAAGTCCGCCCGTAAACTGTTTCTCCCGAAGGGCCCGGCACCCCGCCCCGCGGGCCCAGCACCCCGCCCCGCGGGCCCGGTACCCCGTGTGCCCCGCGGCCTAGGCGGCCTTTCCGTACGGCCGCTTCGACGCGTGCTCGTGCGGGCGTTCGTCGTCACAGCCGCCCATTTCGGCGCCGAGTTCGGCGACCAGCCGGACCAGGTCGGTGGGCCGGCCGGGACCCCACCAGTCGCCGAGCAGTTCGGCGAGGGACTCCTCGCGGGCCGCGGCCAGCCGGTCGGCGACCTCGCGGCCCCGCCCGGTCAGGGTCATGTCGACGCCGTCGCGCCGGGCGAGCCCGCGCTCCTCGACCTGCCGGGCCGCCGCCATCACGACGTCCAGCGGCACGGGGCTGCGCTCGGCCAGCACGGCGGGCTCCACCGAGCCCTCCCGCCTGATCCGCAGCAGCAGCCAGCTCGACCCGGGCAGCAGGTCCTGGCCGGCCCGCGCGGTGATCCGCTCGTAGATCTCCCGCCGCCCCTCCCGGGTCCCGAGCACGGACAGCGCCCGGACCACCTCGTCGTACGACGACCGTTCGACGGGGTTGGGGGCCAGCGTCTCCGAGAGGTCCGGCGCCGTCACCGAGCCCCGCAGCCGTTCCTCGCGCAGGAACCAGGAGAGGACGAAGGCGACGCACGCGACCGGGGCCGCGTACAGGAAGACGTCGGTGATCGACACGGCGTACGCGTGCTCGGCGGGCGCCCGCAGCCCGGCCGGCAACTGCGCGATGCCCCGCGGGTCCGTCTTCAGCGTGTCCGCGGTGACGCCCGGGGGCAGCGGCGCCCCGCCGAACGCCGACCGCAGCTCCGTCCCCAGCCGGCCCGCGAAGAGCGCGCCGAAGACGGCCACGCCGAACGAGGCGCCGATGGAACGGAAGAAGGTCACGCCGGAGGTGGCGACGCCGAGGTCCTCGTACGGCACCGCGTTCTGCACCATCAGCACCAGGACCTGGAGGACGAGTCCGAGACCGGCCCCGAAGACGAAGAAGGACGCGTTCAGAACGGTGGTGGTGCTGTGCTCGTCGAGCCGGGCCAGCAGCAGCAGACCGAGGGTGGTGACGGCGGCGCCCAGGACCGGGAACACCTTCCAGCGGCCGGTGCGGCTGACGATCTGCCCGGCGGTGGTGGACGCCAGCAGCGTGCCCACCACCATCGGCAGCATGTGCACCCCGGACATGGTCGGCGAGACGCGCTGGACCACCTGGAGGAACGTCGGCAGGTAGGTCATCGCCCCGAACATGGCGAAACCGACGACGAAGCTGATCACCGCGGAGAGCGTGAAGGTGCGGACGCGGAAGAGCTTCAGCGGCAGGACCGGCTCGGCGGCCCTCCGCTCCACGGCGACGAAGACGGCGGCCAGCGCCACGCCCAGCACCGCGAGCCCGATGATCTGCGGCGATCCCCAGCCCCAGGTGGTGCCGCCGAGGGTGGCGACCAGGATCAGGCAGGCGGCGACGCAGGCGATGAGCAGGCTGCCGAGGTAGTCGATGACGTGCCGGGTGGTGCTGACGGGGACGTGCAGGGCGACGGCGATCGCGGCGAGCGCGACGATGCCGATCGGCAGGTTGACGTAGAAGACCCACCGCCAGCTCAAGTGCTCGGTGAAGAGCCCGCCGAGCAGCGGCCCGAGCACGCTGGTCGTGCCGAAGACCGCCCCGAACAGCCCCTGGTACCGGCCTCGTTCGCGGGGTGTGACGATGTCCCCGATGATCGCCATGGACAGCACGATGAGCCCGCCGCCGCCGAGCCCCTGGAGCGCCCGGAAGCCGATCAGCTCGGGCATGTTCCGGGCCGCTCCGCACAGCGCGGAGCCCACCAGGAAGATGACGATCGCCGTCTGGAAGAGCCGCTTGCGGCCGTACTGGTCACCGAGCTTGCCCCACAGCGGGGTGGCCGCCGTCGCGGCCAGCAGATAGGCGGTGACGACCCACGAGATGTGGTCCATGCCGCCCAGGTCGCTGACGATGGTGGGCAGCGCGGTCGCCACGATCGTCTGGTCGAGCGCGCCGAGCAGCATGCCCAGCAGCAGGGCGCAGAGCGAGACAAGAACGCCGCCGCGGGCGACGCCAGGGGCGGCCGCGCCCGGCGTCGCCCGCGACGGGGAATCGGCTGCGCCTGCGGGGGTGCCCTTGGCCATGAAGACCTCCCGAGAGCCCGAGGGCCCCGTACGACTTCCTCTTCGGCTTCTGCTTCTCTTCCTCTCCCATCCTGGTCGGTGTGACCTGTTATGGCCTGTTGAGTCCTGCCGGACGCCGCCGTTCCAGGGGGCTCCCGGGAGATTCTGTGTGCAAGATCTGCATAATCTCTGAAGTCCGTACGGGGAGGGACCACGCGTGAGTGAGCGGAACGGCCATGCCGGTGAGCCGAGGGGACACGTCTGCCCGCAGTGCGCGGCGCCGCGTGCCCTGGACGGCACCCCGTCCTGCCCGTGCGGCACCCGAGCCTCCGACGCCCTCCGCGACGCCCGTACGGCCCAGGCGGCGGCCGCGGAGGACTTCGACCCGCTGCGCATCCGTCCGTACGTCGAACTGGACGGCGCGGCCGGAGGCGGACCGGAGGAGCCCGGAGGCGCCGGAGCCACCGGCGCACCCGGGATGACAGCGACGCCCGGAGCGCTCGGAACACCTGGGGCACTCGGGACACCTGTGGCACCCGGAGCACCCGGGACACCCGCAGAGCAGGCACCCGCGCGCATGCCCGACGAGGCACCCACGATCTCCATGCCGATGGCGGCGGGCACGACCCTGCCCGACTCGGCCGACCTACGCCTCTTCGACAAGCCCGCCCCGGGCACCGGCGCCGGGACGCGCACGCCCACCCCGCCCGCCGCCGGGACGCGCCCGGCTCCGGACGGCAGGCACCCGGCTCCGGCCGGCGCACGGCCCGGACGCCGCAACCGCGTCGTGCTCGCCGCCGCGGGCGCCGTGACCGTCGTACTGGCGGTCGCCGGTTTCGTCAGCGGCATGTTCTCGTACGACACGCCGACCCGGGAGGCGGCGCTGCCCGACGGCCTGCGGGCGAGCGTGCCGGACGTCACGTCGTCCGAGGAGGACGCGTCCGAGGTGGCGCCGTCCACGAGCGCGACATCGGCGGCGCCCGCCACGGACAGCGCCTCCCCGTCCGCCGACGCCGGTCCGAGCGAGTCCCCGTCGGCGTCGGCCGGCACGTCGGCGTCACCGTCCCCCTCGGCCGCGCCCGAGCGGACCACGTCCGCGCCGAGCCCGTCCGCCACGGAGACTGCCGAGTCCGAGGACGTGGCCGACGCCGAGCCCGCACCCATGGTCCTGCGACGCGGCGACGACAACCCCGAGGTGACCGAACTCCAGTTGCGGCTGCGTCAGTTGGGCCTCTACCGGAACGACATCGACGAGAGCTACGACCGCAACGTCGAGGAGGCCGTCCGCCGCTACCAGTGGCACCGCGGCATCCAGAACGACGAACGGGGCGTCTACGGCCTGCCGACCAGGGAGCGCCTGGAGTCGGAGACGACGGAGCCGTGAGCGACCGCGTCCCGTGAGGGCGCGGCGACCCGCCCTTCCGCCGGAGGTTCAGCCGGAAACGACCGTGATCCGCATCTCCCCGCCGGCGGCACCCTCGACCCGTACCCGGGTGAGGTCGGCCACCCAGGCGTCCGGCCGGTGGACGCCCGCCCGCGGCCCGACGCCGACGACCCGCATCCCGGCGGAGCGCCCTGCCGCGATCCCGGCCCCGGAGTCCTCGAAGACCAGGCAGTCCGCGGGGTCGACGCCCAGCTCGGCGGCGCCCTTGAGGAATCCCTCGGGGTCGGGCTTGCTCGCCCCGACGGACTCCGCGGTGACCCGCACGTCCGGCAGGGGCAGTCCCGCCGCGGCCATGCGCGCGGTGGACAACGCCACGTCCGCGGAGGTGACGAGCGCGTGCGGCAGTCCGGCGAGGGAGGCGAGGAACGCGGCGGCACCCGGGATCTCCACGACGCCGTCCATGTCCGCGGTCTCCTCGGCGAGCATGCGCGCGTTGTCCGCGTGGTTCTGCGCCATGGGCCGGTCCGGCAGCAGCACCGCCATCGAGGCGTATCCCTGCCGTCCGTGGACGACCTTCATGACCTCGTCGCCGTCCAGCCCGTGCCGGTCGGCCCAGCGGCGCCAGATGCGCTCCACGACGGCGTCCGAGTTGACGAGGGTGCCGTCCATGTCGAGGAGGAGGGCGCGGGCGGTCAGAACGGTGGTGTCCGTCATCGTCATGCTCCAGGACGGGCTGGGGGGCCGGCCGGGCGCGGCCCCGGAGGGACAAGGTGGTCCCGCCCGCCGGTCAGGGAGTGCGGGCGGGAGCCACTTTGTTCCTCCACGATACAAAACGAGTCCGGCACTGCGCCAGGGCCCCCGCCCAGCACCGCGCCGACGACCCCCCGTCCGTACGCCGGCACGTCCGTACGCCCGCACCTCTGTACGTCTGTACGTCCGCATGAACCGACCGGCTAAGCGGTCCGCATGTCCGCATGAACCGACCGGCTCAGCCGGCCACCGCCTCGTACAGACTCCACACGCCCAGCGCCAGCATCACCAGCGCCGCGATCTTGGTGATGAGCGCCAGCGGCACCCGCTTCATCAGGGCCTTGCCGCCCACGATGCCGATACCGGCCACCGCCCACAGCGCGAGCACCGCGCCGAGGCCGACGGAGAGGGGGTCCTCGTAGCGGGCCGCGAGGTTGGCCGTCATGATCTGCGTGAGGTCGCCGAACTCGGCGACCAGGATGAGCATGAAGCCCGCCCCCGAGACCTTCCAGAAACTCTGGTCCTCGGGCTTGCGGATCTCACCCTCGCCCTCGTCCTTCTTCATCAGGAGCACGGCCGCGCCGCCGAGGAAGAGCACGCCGGTGATCGCGGAGACGATCTGTCCGGGCAGGAGCGTCAGCACGCTGCCGGCCGCGACGGCGAGCACCACGTGGACGAGGAAGGCGGCGGCGACACCGGCGAAGACGTACGAGGCGCGGTAGCGCGTCCCGAGCACGAGGCCGGCGAGCGCGGTCTTGTCGGGGAGCTCGGCGAGGAAGACGACGCCGAAGACGAGCGCCGTGACGCTGAGACTGATCACTGTTCCTCAATCGGTCGGGGCTGCCCCGCCGAGAGAACCGTCCACTGACGCGACACCTCGGCACGGCAGCACACGGGTCCCGCACCAGCGGGTGCGGGGGCCACCCATACCGGGCGGCACGGGCGGTGCACTGCTTGCCGAAGGTCTCGCTGGCCGACCCCGTCACGAGGCCTGCCTCCGGGCGCCGGCTCAGACAAGCTGAGCAGTGTGTCGACGGTCCGGCGAAGAGCTACTCCCCTTCTGCGCCGTCCATGGTACGCGACGGCTCCGCCCCCCGGAAAAACCCGCGGACCCGTACAACCCGCAGCCCGCGAACCCGTGCACCCCGCGAAACCCGTGCACCCCGAGGTCTTGTCGTGTCATGTACGTGTCATTAACTTCTCACCGGACGCTCATCCCCACGCAACGGAGCACGGCCAGCATTCCGTTGCCCGCACCCAAGTCCCCCCATCCCCAAGGGAGTTAGCATGCGCAAGTTCTACGCGCGTCGACGTCTCAGTGTACTCGCCGCCGTCATCGGACTGGCGACCATGACGGGTCTGTTCAACGCCCCCACCGCCGCCGCCGCGCTGCCCACCCCGGTGAGCGCCGCCACGGCCCGCTCCTACCTCGCCTCGCTCACCGTGGCGACCGAGGACCGCACCGGCTACAACCGGGACCTCTTCCCGCACTGGATCACCATCAGCGGCGCCTGCAACACCCGCGAGACCGTCCTCAAGCGCGACGGCTCGAACGTCGTCACCGACTCCGCCTGCGCCTCCACCAGCGGCAGCTGGTACTCGCAGTACGACGGCGCCACCTGGACCGCCGCCTCCGACCTGGACATCGACCACCTGGTGCCGCTGGCCGAGGCCTGGGACTCCGGCGCCGACTCCTGGACGACCTCCCGGCGCCAGGCGTTCGCCAACGACCTGACCCGCCCGCAGCTCATCGCCGTCACGGACAACGTGAACCAGGCGAAGGGCGACCAGGACCCGGCCACCTGGATGCCGTCCCGCACCGCGTACCGCTGCACGTACGTCCGCGCCTGGGTCCAGGTGAAGTACTACTACGGCCTCTCGGTGGACTCCGCCGAGAAGTCGGCGCTGACGAACTACCTGTCCGCCTGCTGAATCGTTCCGCCGAGGTTCTCCCGGAACCTCCCCGCTCCCCTCCGTCGCCCCGTACCGTACGGGGCGACGGAGGAGGGTGACCGCCGATGACGAAGCTGCGCCTGGGGCCACTGCTGAGGTACGCGGACGGCGACTCCGCGACCGTGTGGATCGAGACGAGCCGTCCCTGCACGGCCGAGGTGCGCTGCGCCGACGGCGCCCGCGGCGACACCCGGACCTTCCAGATCGCCGGCCACCACTACGCGCTGATCCCGGTCACCGGTCTCACCCCGGGCGCGGCGACGGCGTACGAGGTGCTCCTCGACGGCGCCCCGGTCTGGCCCCTGCCCGACTCGCCCTTCCCGCCCGCCACGATCCGCACGCCCGACGGGGACCGGGACGGCGTCCGCGTCGCCTTCGGCTCCTGTCGCTGGGCCGCCCCGCCCGCGTACGAGAAGGACCCGGTCGGCCCCGACGCCCTGGACACCCTCGCCGCCCGCATCGCCGCCGACCCGGCGGCCGAGCGCCCGGACGTCCTGCTCCTGCTGGGCGACCAGGTGTACGCCGACGAGACCTCCGAGGCCACCCGCCGCTGGCTCGCCGCCCGCCGCGACCTCGCCGAGCCCCCCGGCGACCAGGTCGCGGACTACGAGGAGTACACCCGCCTTTACTACGAGTCCTGGCTCGACCCGGAGGTGCGCTGGCTGCTCTCCACCGTCCCCACCTGCATGATCTTCGACGACCACGACGTGATCGACGACTGGAACACCAGCGCCGCCTGGCTGGCCGACATGCGGACCACCCCGTGGTGGCGGGAGCGGCTGCTGAGCGGGCTGATGTCGTACTGGGTCCACCAGCACCTCGGCAACCTGCCGCCCGCCGAACTGGCCGCCGACCCGGTGTACGCCGCCGTACGGGCCACGCCGGACGGCACGGACGCGCTGCGCGCCCACGCGGCCCGCGCCGACCAGGCCCCGGACTCGGTCCGCTGGAGCTACCGGCGGGACTTCGGGCGCGTGCGCGTGCTGATGGTCGACACCCGGGCGGCGCGCGTCCTGGACGAGGACAGCCGGTCGATGCTGAACCCGGGCGAGGAGCGCTGGCTGCGCGCCCAGGTGCTGGACGACCCCGGCGCGTACGACCACCTCCTCATCGGCACCTCGCTGCCCTGGCTGCTGCCCCACCTGGTGCACGACGCCGAGGCCTGGGACGCCGCCCTGTGCCGGGGCGAGCGGGGGGAGCGCTGGGCGCGGTTCGGCGAGAACCTGCGCAGGGCGGCGGATCTGGAGCACTGGGCCGCGTTCCCGGAGTCGTTCGAGTCGCTGGCGGCGCTCATCGCCCGGGCGGGCTCGGGCGACGGCGCCCCCGCGACCGTCCTCGTCCTCTCCGGCGACGTCCACCACGCGTACGTCGCGGAGCCCTCCTGGCCCACGGGGAAGGCCCCCGCCGCACGGGTCCTCCAGCTGACCTGCTCCCCGGTGCACAACTCCATCCCGCGCTCCATGCGCCTCGGCTTCCGCTTCGGCTGGAGCCGCCCGGGACGCGCCCTGGGCCGCTGGTTCGGCCGGCACGGGCGGGGTGCCCGGCCCTCCATCGACTGGCGGCGCACGGGCGGCCCCTGGTTCGGCAACCACCTGATGACCCTCACCCTGCGCGGCCGCTCGGCCCGCCTGCGACTCGACCGGGCCCGGGAGTCCCGGGGCGGCACGGCCTCCCTGGAGACGGTGACGGAGTCGGAGCTCAGCACCTGAGGACCGCGGCGGGCACGGTGGGCGTGACGGTGGCGGTGGCGGTGCGGCGGTGCGGCGGTGCGGCGGTGCGGCGGTGCGGCGGTGCGGCGGGAAACGGTCGCGGGGGCACGCCGTGGCGCACCTGCGCTTCCTTGCGCACCGACCGCCCCCGGGAGCGCGCTGATTCAGTCACGTCGGCCGGCACCCTCACGACACTTGGGAGCGCTCCCACGTGCGCCGGTGCCCTGGCCGGGAGTTCAAGTGGGGGCAAAATCCTGGCCGAATGTTGAACTTGCAAGCAACATTCTGGGCTCCCTACCGTTTGTCGCACGATCGCCGACGCGACCGCCCCCTTGTGAAGCCCCACGAAGCCGGCCTGCCCACGGGCCCGCCGGCCCGCCGGACCGAAGGAGTCCCCCACATGTCCGGACGCCTCAACAGCGCCCAGCCCTACGCCCTCGGCCTGTTCCGCATCGTCATAGGCCTGCTTTTCACCTGCCACGGAGCCGCCAAGATCTTCGGGGTGCTCGGCAGCACCACCCCGGAGGTGGGCAGCTGGCCCACCTGGTACGCCGCCGTCATCGAGCTCGTCGGCGGCATTCTGGTGCTGCTCGGCCTGGGCACCCGCGCGGCCGCGTTCATCTCGTCGGGCGCCATGGCCTACGCCTACTTCAAGGTCCACCAGCCCGCGGCCCTGTGGCCCATGGAGAACGGCGGGGAGGGTGCCGCCCTGTACTGCTGGGCGATGTTCCTGCTGATCTTCACGGGCTCCGGCGCGTTCGGGCTCGACCGGCTCTTCGAGGGCCGCTCGGCCTCGGCCGCGGACACGCCCGCCGCCGAGGAACGGCCCGTCACCGCCTGACCCCGCGCACCGCCGCCGCGGCGCCCGCCCCCGTGGCGGCGGGCGCCGCGCACGCGTGCCCTCCGCCGACGTCCTCCGTCTCCGCCTCCGCTTGCGTCTTCCGTCTTTGGTCTTTGGTCCGCGGCCTTACCGCGACCACCAGAACGACCCGGCCGCCGGCCCGGCCCAGCCGTACGGCACGAGCCCCTCCCCCGCCCAGCCGTACGGCACGACCCCCTGCCCGACCGAGCCGTACGCCGCGGCCGCCGGCCCGGCCCACCCCATCGGCACGGTGTCCTGCCCGGTGCGCCCGAACGGCCCCGCATCCTGCCCGGTACGCCCGAACGGCACCGTCAGGCAGCCGACCCGCGCCCCGGAGTCCCCGGGCCTGTCGTGCAGCACCAGGGACGACGCCTCCCCGGGCCGGAACTCCCAGTCGTGCCGCACCGTCGCCTCGCCCGCACCCCGGTCGTCGGCCGTGAAGTCCAGCCACACCTCGTTGTCGGCGGCGGCGTCCGGCGGCTGGTGCTGGTAGTGCCCTCCCGAGGACTCCGGATCGGTCCCGCAAGGCTTCTGGTGCACATGGGCCCCGTACGTGTGCCCGGCCCGCAACCCCGTGACCCGCAGCCGCACGGTCGTCGCGCCGCCCGCTCCCGTCCGCTGCTGCACCTCGATCGAGGAACCCTCCGGGACGAGGGTCCTGTCGTACGTCACCGCCACCGGCGCGGAAGTGCCGGGCGGCGCGAAGGTCGCGGTGCTCCGCTTCCAGTACTCACCGCCACTGTCCGTCGTACCGCCCAGGCCCGTCACCACGGCCGCGGTGAGGGCGACGGCCATGCCTGCCACCATCTCTGTCCTCTCCTCCACTGCTCCACTGCGCTTGCGCCTCTGCTCGGCCCCCGCTTCTCGTTGGTACGCCGCCGGGAGGCCGTCCGCCTCCCGGGACGGCAGACGGGTGAACGGGACATCACGGGCACAATCGCCCCCTGTGGACCCTCTGTCACACCCGGGGCGTACGCTGTCTGGCTGTCACTGGGCCGCCCTGCCGTCTCTTCCGGCGACACGAACATGGCCCGCGGGGGAGTCGGGGGAGTCTGGGAGTTGTCGGTGCTTGAGAGCGTGGGGTCGCTGACGGCCAGTCCCTGGATCTACGCCGTGGTGGCCGCCTCCGTCCTCCTGGACGTGTTCCTCCCGGTCCTCCCGAGCGGCGTCCTCGTCATCACGGCCGCGACGGCGGCAGCGGCGGGCACGGCCGGAACGGCGACGCAGACCGCCGCCCTGCCGGACGCCTTCGCCCTGCTCGCCCTTCTCCTCTGCGCGGCCACGGCATCGGTACTGGGCGATCTGGTGGCCTATCGCGTCGGCCGCCGGGGCGGCGAGCGCCTGGACCGTGCCATCGCCCGCTCCCGGCGCCTCTCCCACGCGCAGGAACGTCTCGGCACGGCCCTCGCGCGGGGCGGCGGCGCCCTGGTCGTCGTGGCCCGCTTCGCCCCCGCGGGCCGCTCGGTGGTGTCCTTCGCCGCCGGCGCCGCCCGCCGCCGCGTCCGCGACTTCCTCCCCTGGTCGATCCTGGCCGGTCTCGCCTGGGCCGCCTACGGCGTCGCCCTCGGCTACTTCGGCGCCCACTGGCTGGGCGCGACCTGGATCGCCACGGCGATCTCGCTGGCGGCCCTGTTCGGGGCGGGCGCGGGAGCGGCGTACCTGATCCGCAGGCCGCGCCCGGGGAGCTGACTCAGCGCGCGGACGTTCCGTCCGGGGCGGCCGCGCCCCTCCCCCGCACCTCCAGCCCCGCCAGCAGCTCCGCGGTGGCCGCCGCGACCGCCTCCACCGCCCGGTCGAAGACCTCGCGGTTGTGCGCGGCCGGGGCCCGGAAGCCGGACACCTTGCGGACGTACTGCAGGGCGGCGGCCCGGATCTCCTCCTCGGTGGCCTCTTCGGGGAGAACGGGCGGGCGCAGGGTTTTGATACTCCGGCACATGTTCCCAGTGTCACCGACGACATTCGGCAAACAGAACAGAGGGGAAGACCATGACGAACGACCGGCTGACGGTGGCGGTGCTCGGCCCAGGAGGTGTCGGCGGCCTCCTCGCGGCACTCCTCTCGCGCGCGGGGAACCGGGTGATCTGCCTGGCCGGCCCCGAGACGGCCCGTGCCCTGGACGACCACGGCCTCCGGGTGCGCAGCGGCCCCTTCGGCGACTTCACGGTCCGCGTCGAAACGGCGACGGAGCTGCGCGAACCCGTGGACGCGTGCCTGACGGCGGTGAAGCACACGACGCTCGACGCGGCCCTGACCCGCGTACCGGCGCGGGCCCTGGGCGACGACGGCCTCGTCGTACCGTTCCTGAACGGCGTCGAGCACCCGGAGCGGCTCCGGGCCGACTACGGCCCCGACCGGGTGGCACCCGCGGTCATCCGCGTCGAGTCGACCCGCGTGGCCCCCGGCGTGATCGAGCACGGCAGCCCCTTCGTGGAGGTCGACCTGACCGGCGACAGGCTGCCGACCGCACGCCGCACGTCCCTGGCGGCCCTGGCGGGAGCACTGGAACGGGCGGGCGTGAGCACCCGGACCCTGGACGGCGAACCGGCGGTGCTGTGGGCGAAGATGGCGTTCCTCGCCCCGCTCGCGCTGCTCACCACGCGGTACGGCCGCACGGTCGGCGACATCCGCACCCGCCACCGCGCCGAACTGACGGCCCTGGCCGAGGAGATCGCGGCGGTGAGCCGGGCGTGCGGCGCCCCCGTGGACCCCGCCGAGGCCGTCCGCCGCTACGACGGCTTCCCGCCCGCCACGAAGACGTCCATGCAGCGCGACGCCGAGGCGGGCCGCCCGCTGGAGCTGGACGCGATCGGCGGCGCCGTGCTGCGCGCCGCCCAGCGCCACGGCGTACCGGTCCCGGTGGCGGACCGGCTGGTACGGGAACTGAGGGAGGCGGGTCACTGACGTCGGCCGTCGGCGCGGACGTCTGGCGGAAGACTGTCGGGCTGCCTGCCGGGAGCCTGGTGAGCTGCCTGCCGGGAGCCTGGCGGGCTGCCTGCCGGGCTCCCGGCGGGTACGCGCCACGGGCCCGACGTGAGCCCGCCATGTAGCCGAAGGAAGTCGCATCAGAAAATCGAACAGGCGTAGCATTACCGCGTGGCTGAGACCTACGACTTCCCAAGTGATCTCCTGGCCGGGCAGGAGGAACTGCATCAGGTCCGGGCCGAGCTGCTGGCCCTGCTGCGGCGGCTCCCCTGGTCGGTCGAGCCGCTGGACGGCTTCCACGACGACAACGGCTGGCGCAAGGTGGAGCGCCCGGCCTCCCCGGGCTGGACCGCCGACGAACAGGCCGAGGTGGAGAAGCTGCGCCGGCGCGAACGGGAACTCGCGGTCTTCGTGACCTGCCACCGCTTCTGGGAGGAGGTCACCGGCCAGGACAAGGTCGACGCCCGGATGCGCCTGAAGCACGCCCACGAGCGGCCGGAGCCACCGGAGGCGGCGCGGGAGGACTAGCCCCCTGCCCCTCGCTCAGGACAGGCGGCAGACGGCCGCAGGAAGCGCTGGAGGATCAGACGCAGAGTGGAGCGCTGTTCGGCCGGATCGAAGGACGGGTCGGTGGCGGCGCTGGTGTAGAGCGCGGCGATGAGAGCCATGACCCAGGCCGCGGTGCCGTCCGGCTCCAGGCCGGGGTCGATCTGCCCTGCCGCGGCCGCGTTCCGCAGCAGAGTGCTGATGGTGGACCTCTCCTCGTCGTTGTCACGGCTCAGCAGCGCCTCGAGCTCGGGGTCGCGGTAGGCCTGGATCATCGCCTCCATGACCAGGGCCGGAACCAGCGGCTCGGCGGAGGGGGCGGCGAGAAGGTCGACGGTGTCCAGAAGGGCGGCCCACGGGTCGTCGGCGGCTCGGGCGGCGGCGAGACGCTCGGACTTGCCGACACCGCCGTCGTCGCGCTGGTCATCCTCGAAGACGGCATGGAAGATCGCGCGCTTGTTCGGGAAGTAGTGGAACAGGTTGCCCGCGCTCATACCGGCGGCCTTGCAGATCTCCGCCGTGGTGGTGCGCTCGAAGCCCTTGGCGGCGAAGATCTGGGCCGCGGCGTCGACGATGTGCCGGCGCCGCGCCCGGTGTCTGGCCGGGTCGACCGTCCTCACCATCGCGGCCCCTTCTGCTCGACTCCCGGACGTGCGCATACTAGGCGACCAATAATAGACCGAGCACTCGGTCTATTATTGTGGCAACGTCAGGAGACGAGGGGGATCGTGACCATGACCACGAGCATGCGCAAGGCGCGCGGGCAAGGCCCACAGAGCCACCGGGTCACCGTGCTCAGCCAGTCCACCTGGACCACTCTGGGTATCTATGCCGGATTCGTACTGGCGGGGGCGGGTCTCGGCTGGCTCGTCAGCCCCCTCGCCCACTGGCTGGTCACACTGCCGTGGGCACCGCTGCAGGGACCGGCCGAGCTCCTCGCGTCGCTCCCCGCCGCGGTACCGGCCACCGCGGGTTCGGCGGCCGGGCTGGTCCTCGGACTCGTCGCCCAGCACGAGCAGTTGGCGATCCGTCTGTCGGACGACCGGGTCGTCCTCACGAGCAAAGGCCGGGAGCGGACGTTCTCGCACGACGCCGTCGCCACGGTGTTCCGGGACGGCGGCCGGCTCGTCCTGCTCGGCCACGACGGCGGCGAGCTCACCCGGCAGGAATGCGACCTGAACGCCGACCGCGTCGCCGACGCCTTCACCGGCCACGGCTACGCGTGGGCGGACACCGACCCGCACAAGGACGAGTTCCGCCGCTGGGTCCCGGCCACTCCCGGACTCCCCGAGGGCGCCGACGCCCTCCTCACGGCCCGCCAGAAATCACTGGAGAAGAACGGCGCCTCCGACGAGGATGTCCGGGAACTGCGCGAGGAACTGGCCCGTCTCGGCGTCGTGGTGAGGGACGAGAAACGACGCCAGTACTGGAGAACCTTCCGGCGGTCGGACCCGATCGCGGAATGAACCCCCGGTGGAGGGACGCCCGGCCTTCGGCAGGGACACTCGGCCTTCGGCGGCGACACGACAGGAGATGCCCGGTTCATGAGCCCCGGATCACGTCGCGCGGCCGGCGCGGCGAGCGCGCTGGTCGGCCTCACTGTGGCGGTCTGGCTGGCCCTCGGCCCGCCAGCGGACTGGGAGGGCGGTATGAGGTGGTTACGTCACGGCTTGGCGTTGGCGTCCCTGGGAGTCATCGTCCTCGCCTCCCGCTCGATGTTCCCCGACACCCGGAAGGGCACGGAGGAGGACCGGCCAGGACGAGTGTGAAGGTCAGGCAGGCCGGGGCACGATGCTCACCGCGCGGTAGTCGTACCCGTCCTGTTCGAAGCCGGGAGCTTCCCAGGTGAGGTCCACCCGCTGCCCGGGAGACAGTGTGCGGAACCCGGCTGCCTGGATGTCGGAGTAGTGGCCGAAGCAACCGCCGGGAGTCTCGGGGGAGTCGAGCACACCCCACCCCTCTTCGTCGCTCCACTCACGGACAGTCGCAGTCACCATGACCGAAGCCTACGGCCTACAAGCCCCGTCCCCTCCGACGCGTCCTCGGTACCTCGGCCCGGTCCAAGTACTCGGACGGAACTGAGTACGTGCACGCTGGTCGGCCACGAGGCGATCAGAAACGCTTGTGCCATGGAACGACGACCGCTGAGACCGGTTCCCGAACTGTTGACGGCCCTCGCGCTGGCCGGGGTGACACTGGCGGCATGGGCCGCCTGGCTGGGCTGGGACCAGCACCGTGACGTGCACAGTGACGGCACGACGACCGGCCCGTACGAGGCGTGGCAGGTGATCGGACTGGTGCTGACCCTGCTGGCGCCGTTGTACTGGGCGGTGTCGCGGCGCTACGTCGCGGGCGCCGTGGCCGGCATCCCGGTCGGCCTGACCGTTGCCGCCTATGCCGACTGGTCGGACGACTCCAGCGGCCTCTTCATGGTCGGCGTGGGGATGGTCATGGTGGGAAGCCTCGCCGCGACCGCCGTCGTCTCCGCCGTGATCGCCGCTGTGGGACGAGCAGGTCCCCCGGCAGCCGCCGCCGGGTAGGAGGTCGTGATCACTCGCCCTCCGGCCGCGGAAGCACCGGGCCCGGCTGCCGAAGACCAAGGCCCAGGTCTCCGGGTTCTCACCCGCTGACCTGGGCCTTTTTCGTGTCCTTCGGACTGGTGGGCGCGGACGGTTTCGAACCGCCGACATCCTGCTTGTAAGGCAGGCGCTCTACCCCTGAGCTACGCACCCAGAACGAGTCGACAGCCTACATTGCCCGAGGGTGTGTCCTGCAAACCTGTGCCGTAAGCACCGCGCGGCGGGGTGGGGGCGGGGGATAACCCCACCTCCGATCCGGGAGCGGGCCGGATCCCTCTGGACCCGGCCGGTCCGTAACGTCGAGTGCGTCGAAGCGGAACTCGTCACAGGTTCCTCGATCTCACAGACCAGCGGTTCAGCGGTGCAACCGTTCAACAGTCGCGGTGCGACGGTTCAGGGGGAGATTTCATGGCTCGTACAGTGCGTGCCCGGGCGGTCGCCGTCGCCGGAGTCGTCGCGGTGCTCATGGGGAGCGTCGCCGCGTGCGGTGCCGACGCCTCGGACGACAGTGCGCCGGAGCAGCGGTCCTTCGCCCTCCAGGGCCGCACCCTCACCGTCGACTCCGACGACTCCGCGCTGGAGCTGGTCCCCGCCGATGTGGACGAGGTGAAGGTGACCCGGTGGTTCGAGGGGCGTGTCGTCCTGGGCGGTGATCCCGAGGTCAGCTGGGAGATGGCGGACGACCGGCTCGAACTGCGTCTGAGGTGTTCGGGACTGGTCGCCGACTGTGCGGCCAGGCACCGTATCGAGGTGCCCCGTGGCGTCGCCGTCACCGTGCGGGACGGGGACGGGAGCGTGACCGCCAAGGGGTTCGAGGAGGCACTGAACATTCGTACCGGGGACGGGTCGGTGCGGGTCTCGGACAGCAGCGGGCCGCTGGAGGTGCGTACGGGGGACGGGTCCGTGCGCGTCTCGGACAGCAGCGGGTCACTGGAGATGCACTCCGGGGACGGTTCCGTGCGCGCGGAGGGAATCGAGGCACGCAGCGTCAGGGCCAGTACGGAGGACGGGTCCGTCAGGATCGAGCTCGGGGTCGTGCCGGACGTGGTGGAGGCACGCAGCGGCGACGGCTCCATAGATGTCGGGCTGCCGCGTGACACGTACCGGGTGACGACCGAGAGCGCCGACGGCTCCGTCGACGTTTCCGTGCCCCGCGACGAGTCCAGCGACCACGTGGTCACCGCCCGGACGCAGGACGGCTCGGTCAGGGTGCGCACGGCGAACTGAACGGCCCGTGTTTTCGTCTTTGCCGGGTGGGAGAATGACATCGGGCAGGGCGGATCACAGCACGGGAGAGGGATGTGACGGCGACACCTTCACAGCCGTACACGCCGTTCGCGCCGAGCGCGCGCCACAAGTCCAGCGGTATCCGTTTCCGCAGCAACCGGTCCGGTGGCGCCCGTGCCGCCAGTGACCGTTCCGGCAGCCCCGGTTCCAGCAGCCCCCGTCCCAGCAGCGCCCGTTCCAGCAGCGCCCGTTCCAGCAGCGCCCGTGATCTGCTGTTCCTTGCCGCCGCCGTGCCCGCCCTCGCCGTCCTCGCCCTGCCCGCGGCCTTCACGGGCGGCGGGACCCGGCGGTGGTTCGGGGGGCGGGCCGAGAACCAGCGGGCCGAGGCACAGGCCGCGAAGGACGCCGCCGCGGCCGCGTTCTACGAGCTCGACACCGCCCAGCGCGATCTGCGGATCTCCATAGAGACGATCACCGCCGTCGACGACTCCCCCGACGCCCGCCGCGCGGTCTCCGGCTTCGAGGCGCTGGGGCGGCGGATCGACGAGGCCAGCCGCCGCTACATCGACGCCGTCGACGCCCACGACCTGGACCGGGACGGCCTGGAGGCCTCCGCCGCCGCGCGCGCCCGGACCGAGCTGACCGCCGCGAAGGACGAGCTCGGGCGGGTGAAGGAGGAGCTGGACCGTTTCGCCGCAGGGCTCGGGCCGCTCCTCGGCAAGGCCGAGACCCAGCTGGCCCGGCTCGCCCCGGCCGTCGAGCGGGCCCGCCAGGCCCTCCTCGCCGCCACCGACGCCCTGGACTCCGTACGGGGCTCGGGGCTCAAGGCCGACGACCTCGCCGCCCGGCTCGCCGCCCTCGCCCCCGAGCTGACCAAGCTCAACCAGGGCGCCGGACAGCACGGCGTGCCGCAGACCCTGGAGCGGGCCGACCGCGTCGTACGGGAGGCCGAGGCCGTGCGTGCGGAGGCCGAGCGGCTGCCGGAGCGGGCCGCGGAGATCGACCGCCGGCTGGTGTCGCTGCGCACCCGGGCGCAGGCCCTGACCACCCGGTCCGAACAGGTGGAGCCGGTACTGAGCGAACTGCGCCGGCGCTTCGCCGCCGCGTGCTGGCAGGACCTGCAGAACGTGCCGGAGCAAGCGGCGCGGAGCGTACGGCAGGCCGAGGGGAAGCTCCGGGAAGCGCGGGCCGCGCGGGACGAGCAGCGCTGGCCGGACGCGACCGCCCTGCTGTCGACGGTACGGGCGCTGCTGAACTCCACGGACGAGGCCGTCTCCGCGGCGGGCGACCGGCTGCGGCGGCTGAACGCCGTACAGAAGGACCCGCAGCGGGAGATCGAGCGCACCCGGTTCGCGATCCGCGACGCCCAGCGGCTGGCCATGACGGGCCGTGCCACTCCCGATCCGCGGCACGCCCGCCCGCTCGACGACTCCGTCGCCCGGCTGGAGCGCGCGATCACCACACTGCAGGGGCGGCACCCGGACTACTGGCACTTCCTGACGGAGACGGAGGCGGTGCGGACGACCGTGGCGCGGGTCGTGACCCGGATCCGCGAGGACCGGGGCTCCGGGGCCTCCTGAGCCCCGATGAGGCCCGCTAACCTGTGCGCATGCCTCGCTATGAGTACCGTTGCCGGACCTGCGGCGACACCTTCGAACTGAGCCGTCCCATGGCGGAGTCCGCCGCGCCCGCGGACTGCCCCTCCGGTCACACCGACACGGTGAAGCTCCTGTCGACGGTGGCGGTGGGCGGATCGGCGTCGGGTCCGGCCGCCGCGTCCCGTCCGGCCGGTGGTGGCGGCGGCGGTGGCGGTTGTTGTGGTGGGGGCTGCTGCGGCTGAGGGCGAGCCGGAACGACCGGGACGAGCCGAGCGGGCCGGAGCGAGCCGCGGTGAACCGAGCGAGCTGAATCCTCAGCTCCCCTTCAGCTTCGCGTTCCTACCGTGGCCCCATGACAGTCATGGCGGCGGAGGCCGGCCCCGCACCTCAGTGGATCAACAGCCTCATGGACACGCTCGGCGCGCCCGGCGCCGGGCTGGCCATCGCGCTGGAGAACCTGTTCCCGCCCCTGCCCAGCGAGGTCATCCTGCCGCTCGCCGGGTTCGCGGCGAGCACCGGGCAGATGAACCTGCTCGCCGCCCTCCTGTGGACCACCGCCGGCTCGGTCGTCGGTGCCGTGGCGCTCTACGGTCTCGGTGCGCTCCTCGGCCGTGACCGCCTCGTCGCCGTCGCCGCCCGCCTCCCCCTCGTGAAGGTCGCCGACATCGAGAAGACGGAGGCGTGGTTCCTCAAGCACGGCACCAAGGCGGTCTTCTTCGGCCGGATGATCCCGATCTTCCGCAGCCTGATCTCCGTGCCGGCCGGTGTCGAGCGCATGCCGCTGCCCGTGTTCACCCTCCTCACCACGCTCGGCAGCGCGATCTGGAACACGATCTTCGTCCTCGCCGGCTATCTCCTCGGCGAGAACTGGGCGGAGGTGTCGTCGGTCGTCTCCGCCTACTCGAAGGTCGTGCTGGTCGGCGCCGTCCTGGCGGTGCTGGCCTTCGTGGCCGTGCGGGTGTTCAAGAAGGGGCCCGGCTCGCGCCGCCGTGACGGGAGCGACACGACCGCCACCCCTGCCGGCAGGCCCTGACGCCACCCCCTGCCGGCAGGCCCTGACACCCCTACCGGCAGGCCTTGAGGAACTCCCGCAGTATCCGCTCCCCCGCGGCCACCCCCCGTTCCGGCAGCGGGGTGACCGTGGGCGCCACCCAGCCGGTCTCGGCCAGCTCGCCGTGCCCCGGACGCCAGCCGCGGTCCGCCGCCAGCAGCAGATCGGCGTCCAGCAGGGAGTCCCCGGCCGCGAGCGTCAGCCCGGCGCCGGTGCGCCGGGCCACCTCCCGCATCGCCGCGCTCTTGGTGAGCGGCTTCGGTACGACGTAGATCTTGCGGCCCTGGAGCGAGACCGTCCAGCCGCGGTTCTCGGCCCAGACCGCGAGCTCCTTGACCCAGTCCTCGGGCAGCAGTTCACGCTCGACGACGAGATACGCGAACAGGTCCTCCGCCACCCGGTGCTTGCGCACCCAGAGCGGGTCGGCGGTGGCCTCCATGCGGGCGCGCACCTCGTCCAGCGGGGCGCACTCGTCGGCGAGGCGGGACAGCACCCGCGCGTGCCAGTCCGGGTCCGAGACGCCGTCCACGAGCAGATGACCGCCGTTCGCGCAGATCGCGTACGCCGGCGCGGGACCCGGCAGGTTGATCCGCCCGTACTGCTCGCGCGTCCGGGTCGTGGTCGGCACGAACACCGCCGCGTCCCCGAGTTCGGCGAGCAGTGCGGCCGAGGCCTCCGTCATGTACGACAGCGGCTCGCTGCCGTACACCTCCACGCACAGCAGCCGCGGTGCCTCCGCGTCCGGCGCGGTGAGCGCCAGCGCGGCGGACGAGTAGATGAGCGTACGGTCGAGGTCGCTCGCCACCAGGACGGCCATCAGACGGCCACCGCCTTCCCGTCGGCGCCGGTGGCGCCCCGTGTGTACTGAGGGTGGATCAGTCCCACACAGGTGTACGGGAGACCGTCGACCTCCTCCACCGGCACCCCGCGCTGTTCGGCCAGCAGACGTACGTGGTCCAGGTCGGCGCCCGCCCCGGTCCGGGCGAGGATCTTCCAGGGGACGCGGCGCAGCAGGACGCGTGTCGTCTCGCCGACGCCCGGCTTGACGAGGTTGACGTCGTGGATGCCGTACTCCTCGCTGATCCGCTCGACGGCCGCCCAGCCCTCCCAGGTGGGGGTGCGGTCGGCGGAGAGGAGTTCCTTGGCCTTGGCGTCCACCTCGTCGGCGACCTCGGTGAACCGGGCGGAGACGGCGTCCAGGAAGTCGTTCGAGACGTCGGCGCCGGCGAGTTCGCGGTAGAACTTCGCGCCGTGGAAGTCGTCCGGGCCGACCAGGTCCGCGCGCAGCACGGTGCGCGAGACCAGGCCGGAGACCGTGGAGTTGAGGCAGGCGGAGGGGATGAGGAAGTCCTCGCGGGTGCCGTAGGTGCGCACGCAGGCGCCCGGGTCGGCGAGGACCGCGATCTCCGGGTCGAAGCCGGTGATGCCGTCGGACGCCTCGAAGTCCCGGACCGCCGCCGCGAGTTCCCGCGTGATGGCGCCCTTGCCGGTCCAGCCGTCGACGAACACGACGTCGGCCGGGTCGTACCGCTTCGCCAGCCAGCGCAGCGCGTTGGCGTCGATGCCCCGGCCGCGGACGATGGAGACGGCGTAGTGCGGCAGGTCGAACCCGTGCCGGTGCCGGGCCCAGCGGCGCATCAGGACGCCGACAGGCGTGCCCGCGCGCGCGAGCGAGACGAGCACGGGCCGCGACGACCGCCGCGCCCGCTCGGCAAGCACGGTCTCGGTGACGACGCCCACCGCCTGGGCGATCCGTGCGGCGGAGACGTCCAGGGCGCTGCGGAAGAGCGCCTGGTACCGCTCGCTGGGCTGGTACTCCACCGGCAGCGACTCCGCGTAGTGCGCGCCCCCGCGCTGGATCGCCTCCTCGCGCTCCTCGGTCGGCGCCTCCAGGGTGACGTCCGAGAGGTCCTGCAGCAGCCAGCCGACCTCGTCGGGTGCGTACGAGGAGAAGGCGGGGCCGCGGAGGGGCTCGGGCAGCATGGAGGGCCTTTCGGGAGCATGCGCGGGGGCGTGCGGAGGCGCGGGGACGTACGACGGGACGACCGCGAGCAGGACGTGCGGGACATGTGCGGCCAGCCGGGCCACGAGACCGTCGGGGGCGTGCAGGGCGGGGGTGTCGGCGGCCGAGTCGACGACGGCGACGACCGCGTCGAAGCCGGCACCCGCGACGTTGTAGGCGTAGCGCTCGCCGGGGCCGTCGGCGGGGTCGTCGTGGGCGGGGAAGACGATGCGGCTGCGGATCGCGTAGCCCGGGTCGTCGACCGCGAGGACGGGTGAGCGGGTGGTGGTGGAATAGCGCACCTCGGCGCCGGTGCCGCCGATCTGCCGTTCCAGCTCCACGGCGAGCCGCAGCGGCGCGTACATCAGCTCCTCGAAGCCGAGCACGAGCACACGTCTCGCGTCCGCCGGCAGGGCGTCCCCGATGCGGGCGGCCATGGCGGGCAGGGCGCTCTCCAGGGCCGTACGGTGCCGGGGGGTGAAGCCGTGGCGTCCGCCGTCGGGGAGGCCGCGGGGCCAGTCCAGCTCGACACGGGTGACGCGCGGTGCGGCACCGTCCGGGACGGACACACCGGCAGCGGCTCCGCCACCGGCCGCCGCCTCCTGCTCAGCCACCAGCGCCTGCCCCTTCTCCAGCACCCCCTCCGGCAGCCGTACGGTCCCCGAGGCCGCCGTCACCAGGTCCACGCGGGCGCCGATCTCGCGCGCGAACTCCGTAAGGCGCCCGAGGTCCGCCGCCGACCGCATGTCGACCAGCGCCACGATCACGTACCGCCCGCGCGGATAGCGGCCGTGCAGCTCGCGGATGGTGTTCAGGACGGTGTTGCCGGTGGAGAACTCGTCGTCCACCAGCACCAGCGGGCCGTCGCCCGCGAGCAGCGCCGGGTCCTCCGGCAGCAGCAGATGGGAGGTGGCGTGGGAGTGGGACTCCTCGAAGCCGCCGGCCCGGGCGACACCCTCGACGGGCCGCCGGGTCGAGTGCAGGCAGGGCGCGAGGCCCACGCCGTCGGCGACCGAGTGGCCGAGGCCGGTGGCCGTCTCGGCGTACCCGAGGACGACGGCCGCGGCCGCCTCCTCGTCGCCGAGCAGCTCGCGCACCCGGCGGCCGAGGGCGACGCCGTACCCGTACACGACGGACGGCGACTGGGGCACGTGCTTGCCGAGCACGTTGGACACCAGCAGGTGCGCACGCTTGGGGTTGCGTCTCAGCGCGAGTCCCAGCAGGTCGCGCAGCCGGTCGTCACCGGCCAGTTCGACACCGAGCCGCTCGGCGACCCAGTTCCCGGTCCAGACCTCGTTCTTGTTCATCGATGTCTTCGTCAGAGCTTTCCTCGTCGGAGCTTTCTTCGTCAGACCCTGAGCCCCGCCGCCAGCAGTTCCACGAAGCCGATGTCCTCGCCGGCGACGCCGAAGACCTCGGCGCGCTGCAGCACGCGCTCGGCCCAGGCGCGGTGCGGCTTCACCTCGTTCATCTTGTTCGTGTACGCGGACCGCAGGACGCCTCCGCCACCGCGCTCGGGCCGGAGGATGTCCTGCGCGTCGCTGAACTCCTCGTGGCTGACCACGGACAGGGCGTGCACGGGGAGCACGTGCGAGGGGTGGATGCAGGTCTTGCCGAGGAGGCCGTTCGCCTGGTCCAGGGCGACCTCCCGCAGCAGGCCGTCCATCGCGTGTTCGAGCAGCGTGTCACGGAGGTCCACGGCCCGCTGCTCCCGGAAGGGGCTGTGCCGCAGCTGCGGTTTGAACATGCGCTCCGAGACACGGAAGTACTCCCACACGGGCCCGGTGACCGTGAAGCCGGTACCGTCCGCCCGCCCGAGGACGTTGACCACGTCCGCGATCACGGAGGCCACGATCTGCACGTCGTACGCGGTCATGTCGGGCGCCCGGCGCAGCGCGTACGAGGAGCAGAAGTCGGTGACGCCGAGGCGGAGCGCGAGCACCCGGTCGCGGTACTTGTCGACCGTGCGGAAGATGCCCTGCAGGGCCGCGGCGCGGGTCTCCAGGTACAGCAGGTCGGGCGACTCCAGCACGGGCATCGCGAACAGCCGCCGCCCGCAGGCGGCCTCGGCCGCGGTGAGCGCCTCCAGGAAGGGCACGCCCCGCTCCTCGGTGAACTTCGGCAGCACGAACCCGGACAGCAGCCGTACGTCCGCGCCGAGCCGCCGTACGAGGTCCGGTATCTGCTCGGGGGTGCGGACCCGGATGAACAGCAGGGGCAGTTCGGCGCCCGGCCTGGCGGCGAGGTCGGCGAACTGCCGGACGAGGTTCTCCTCGGCGCCGGGAACCTCGCCGTCGTCGATGGAGTCCTCCAGGCACAGCACCATGGAGACCACGCCGCGTCCGGCCTGTTTGATCACGTCGTCGGCCAGCCGCGGCCGGGTGGCCGGGCTGTAGAGAGTGGCCCCGAGGGCTGCCGCGAGCACGCGGGCCGGGGAGTCGGCGGTGAAGACGGCCGGCTCCCGGTGGAAGAGGCGCTGACGCTCCTCAGGGGCGAGATGCCCGAAATGACGCATATAAATCCCTGTGCGGCTGGTCGGCCGGTCGAACGAGTGGCCGGTAATAGTACGTTCGGTTCCCTGTCGGTAGTTCCCGCAGCGCATGAAATCCCGGTTACGCGGGCCTGCACAGCCCTGCCGCGGGCCTGCCCGCCCGGGTCGCGCCCGTCAGCCCGGCCCGGGCCTCCGGAAGTACCTCTACCCGCGTTGTCGTGACCAGGACCGACAGGGCAGGATGACCGCATGACGCACGCGATGCTGAAGGGATCGAACGTCCCGCTGGACGTCACGGCGGTGCGCGCCGTACTGCGCTGGACGACCGGACAGGGCGTCCCGGACGTCGACGCCTCGGCGCTGCTCCTCGGCTCCGACGGCCGCGTACGGTCCGACGAGGACTTCGTCTTCTACAACCAGCCGCGTCATCCTTCCGGCAAGGTCTGGCGGCTCGGCAAGAAGCGCGTCGCCGAGGGCCTGACGGACACGATCCAGACGGATCTGGCCGGTGTCGAGCCCGCCGTCGGACAGATTCTGCTGGTCGCCTCGGCCGACGACGTCACCTTCGACCGCGTACGGTCCCTGCGCATCCTGCTGTACGACGCCACCGTCGCCGACGCGGAGCCGCTGGCCTACTTCGACATCACACCGGAGACCGGCGAGGAGACCGCGCTGATCTGCGGGGAGCTGTACCGGCGCGGCGGCGGCTGGAAGTTCCGCGCGCTCGGCGAGGGCTACACCAACGGTCTGCAGGGGCTCGCGGTGGACTACGGGATCTCGGTGGACGAGACCGAGGCGGCCGCCACCGCCCCGGCCTCCGAGACCCAGGTCCCGGACGTCTCGGTACCGCTGCCGCCGGAGCAGTCGACGGCCGCGGTGCCCGCACAGCCGGCGGCGTACGGCTACCCCCTGGCGCCGCCGGCCCCTCCGGCCCAGCCGCCCGCCCAGCCCGCGTACGGCTACCCGCAGCCGACGGGCCAGCACACGAGCCCGCCCGCGTACGGCTATCCGCACCCCCAGCAACCGCCCGCGACGGCGGCCCCGGCCTACGGCTACCCGCAGGCGACGAGCTCGCTACCGGACCCGGACTTCGAGCTCCCGCCCCAGGGCCCGCAGTTCATCGGCCGCTAGGGGAAGGCACCCCGCCGGACACGGCGTCAGCGCTCGGCCTTCGACTTGTAGCCACGCCCCCACTGCAGTCCCCACCCGTACAACCGGTCCAGCTCCCCCTGGAAGCCGTACACGAACTTCACCTCGCGGCGGACGACGATCTCGCCCTTGACGTTCTCGATCATCACCACCGCGCAGGAGCGCGCCTGCGGCTGGCGCTCGTCGAGGCTGACCTCGATCCGCGGACCGTTGCTCGGATAGAGCGTGACGGCGGCCTGGGTGCGGTCGAAGGCCGGGGTCTGGTCGTAGATGTAGACGAACACCAGGAGCCGCTTGATGTCGTCCCGGTGGTCGAGGTTGACGTAGACCGTCTCGCCGGACCCGGAGCCGAACCGGTCGTCGCCGCTGAGCTTCACGTACGGCGGGGCGTTGGTGTCGCCCAGAAAGCCGCCGAGCGGCTGCACCACGCCCTTGCTGCCGTCCTTGAGCTCGTACATGACACCGAGGTCGAGGTCCACGTTGACCATGCTCTGGGTGTGGCCCTGGACCTCCTGCGGCCTGAGTGCCTGGAAGGGATGGCGCAGCAGGCTGGCGCGCCTGGGGCCGCCTATGTCGGAGGTGCGCATCCGCCAGGACAGGTTGATGCGCAGATGGCCGGTCTCGGCGCCCTGTTTGGTGAGCGAGATCCGCTGGTTCCGCTTGGTGAGCTCGATCGCGTTGGTCGCCGCGTTGCCGGCGTCGTACTCGGCCGCTCGGCCGCCGCGCAAACTGTCCAGGAAACCCATCTTCCGCCCCCCACCCCGCTGTCCGTCTGTGTCCTGTATAGGCGGTGACGCCGCGGGGCGGCCACCGAGGACTGCTCCTCGGTGGCCGCCCCGCACGAAGCGTTCCTCACCCGGGACGGGTTCACACCCCGGAGGAGATCTCCGCCTTGGAGGACTCGGCGTTCCCCTCCGCGGCCGCCAGCCTCTTGTTGCGGCGGACGGAGGACCAGAAGGAGGCGCCGATCAGGACCACGCCGATCAGGCCGGTGATGATCTCGTTGATCTCGTACTGGATGGTGACCAGCAGAATCACGGCGAGGGCGCCGATCGCGTAGTGCGCGCCGTGCTCGAGGTAGACGTAGTCGTCGAGGGTGCCCTGGCGGACCAGGTAGACGGTGAGCGAGCGGACGTACATGGCGCCGATACCCAGACCGAGCGCCATCAGCACGATGTCGTTGGTGATGGCGAAGGCACCGATGACGCCGTCGAAGGAGAACGACGCGTCCAGGACCTCCAGGTAGAGGAACATGAAGAAGGCGGCCTTGCCGGCCAGCCTGACGGCCGAGACCGGCTTGCCCTGGCGCTTGGCGGCTTCCTCCTCCTCGTGCTCGCGCTCCTCCTCTTCCTCCAGCTTGTCCTCAAAGAAGCCGGACAGACCGCCCACGACCATGTAGGTGATCAGGCCCGCGATGCCGGAGAGCAGAACCGTCTCCGCCTTGTCGACGTGGGCGCCGCCGTGCTGGTGGGCGTGGGCGGCGAAGGTCATCGAGGTGATCAGCAGCACGATCAGGGCGATGCACGCCGACAGCATGTCGATCTTGCCCAGCTTGGCCAGCGGCCGCTCCAGCCAGGCGAGCCACTTGTGCTCGCGCTCCTCGAACACGAAGTCCAGGAAGATCATCAGCAGGAACATGCCACCGAACGCCGCGATCGCCGGATGCGCGTCGGTCACGTACTGCTGGTACAGGTCCTTGTCGGTGAGGGCGAGGTCGACGGCGTCGATCGGGTTCAGCTGCGCGCTGATGGCGACGATGACGACGGGGAAGACCAGCCGCATACCGAAGACCGCGATCAGAATGCCGATGGTGAGGAAGATCTTCTGCCAGAAGGCATTCATCTTCTTCAGAATTCCGGCGTTGACCACCGCGTTGTCGAAGGACAGCGAGATCTCGAGGATGGACAGGATCGCCACGATGCCGAAGGCCGCCCACCCCCCGTAGAACACCGCTGCGACCAGGCCGAGCGCGGTGACCGCGAACGACCAGCCGAAGGTTTTCAGTACCACTGGCTACCCAATCGTATGTGTACGGGGTTCCCCCGCGCCGTGCGCGGCTTTACGAAACATTGACCCCGAAGTCTAGAGCGATGCCCCGAAGGCCCGACGCGTACCCCTGTCCGACAGCACGGAACTTCCACTCGCCGCCATGGCGGTAAACCTCGCCGAAGATCATCGCGGTCTCGGTGGAGGCGTCCTCGCTCAGGTCGTAGCGGGCCAGTTCCTGCCCGTCGGCCTGGTTGACGACCCGGATGAAGGCGTTGCTGATCTGCCCGAAGGCCTGGCCGCGCTCGTCGGCGGCATGGATGGAGACCGGGAAGACGATCCGGTCGCAGTCCGCCGGCACCTGCGACAGGTCGACCACGATGGACTCGTCGTCGCCGTCGCCCTCACCGGTGAGGTTGTCACCGGTGTGCTCCACGGAACCGTCCGGGCTCGTGAGGTTGTTGTAGAAGACGAACCACTCGTCGCCGAGGACCCGGCCGCCGCCGCACAGCAGGGCGCTGGCGTCCAGGTCGAAGTCGGCGCCCGTGGTGGTGCGGACGTCCCAGCCGAGCCCGATCATCACCTTGGTGAGATTCGGTGCGGCCTTGGAGAGGGAGACATTGCCTCCCTTGGCGAGCGTGACGCCCATGGTGCTGGTCCTCCCCGCGTGGATCTGTTCTTCTTGCTTCGGCTTCGTTCGACCCTGTCCGGTTTTTCCCTGGTTCCGTTCGGTCTGCCGCTTCCGGGTTTGCGCTTCGCTCCGGCGCAGCATCCTGCCGAGAGCACGTCCGGCGCCGCACTCGACGAAGTCGACGAGAGTCGATGGAATCGACAGATCGACGGGGTGCGGCGCCGGACGGAACGTGCCTCGTACAGGACGGTCAGACGTTCACTCCGAAGTCCTGGGCGATGCCGCGCAGGCCTGACGCGTATCCCTGCCCGATGGCGCGGAACTTCCACTCCGCACCGTGGCGGTAGAGCTCGCCGAAGACCATGGCGGTCTCGGTGGAGGCGTCCTCGGAGAGGTCGTAACGGGCGATCTCGGCGCCGCCCGCCTGGTTGACGACGCGGATGAACGCGTTGCGCACCTGGCCGAAGGACTGCTGGCGGTTCTCGGCGTCGTAGATGGAGACCGGGAAGACGATCTTCTCGATCTCGGCCGGGACGCCGGCGAGGTCGACCTTGATCTGCTCGTCGTCGCCCTCGCCCTCACCGGTGAGGTTGTCACCGGTGTGCTCGACCGAGCCGTCGGGGCTCTTGAGGTTGTTGAAGAAGATGAAGTTCTGGTCGTTGCCGACCTTGCCGGAGGCGTCCAGCAGCAGGGCGCTGGCGTCCAGGTCGAAGTCGGTGCCGGTCGTGGTGCGGACGTCCCACCCCAGACCGATGATGACCGCGGTCAGGCCCGGGGCCTCCTTGGTCAGGGATACGTTGCCGCCCTTGCTGAGGCTGACTCCCACGAGTCCTCCCATTGGTGTCCAGGGGCGGAAGCCCCGTCGTGCGTGCCATCAGATCAACGTGTCGATCCTAGTGACGGGTTCCCGCCCGTCGCAGGCCCTGAGACCGAAGAATCACAGGGTGTCGAGGGCCTTGACGTACTCGTCGATGTCGCGGGCGTTCGGGAGGTCGTTGACGACGCTCCACCGGACGACGCCCTCCTTGTCGATGATGAAGGTGCCGCGGACCGCGCAGCCCTTGTCCTCGTCGAAGACGCCGTACGCGCGCGAGATCTCGCCGTGCGGCCAGAAGTCGGAGAGCAGCGGGTACTCCAGGCCCTCCTGCTCGGCGAAGACGCGCAGGGTGTGGATGGAGTCGTTGGAGACGGCGAGCAGCTGGGTGTCCTCGTTGACGAACGTCGGGAGGTTGTCCCGGAGCTCGCACAGCTCGCCGGTGCACACGCCGGTGAAGGCGAACGGGTAGAAGAGCAGCACCACGTTCTTCGCGCCGCGGTAGTCCGAGAGCTTCACGGTGGCGCCGTGGTTGTCCTTCAGCTCGAACTCGGGAGCCTTCTCCCCGACCTGAATCGCCATGATCGTGCGTTCCCTTCCGTCTGTCCGTTCCGGCCGATGACCACCCTACGCAGCGGTCTGCCCACCTCATGGAGGGGCCACCCCCCGAGACGGACGGTGGTCGGGGGAACGGGAACGGGAACGGAAGGATCAGCCGGCCGGGCGACCGGCGGCGGCCCGGCGGCCGAGGCACGGCATGCGGGCCGAACGGGAACCCGGGCCGGCGGGACGCCGGCCCGGTGTACATGCTGCGGGCCGTACAGGCGCCGCAGCCACGGCCTCAGCCACACACAGCCCGGCCGCCGCGCACGGGCTCACGGAGACCGGGGCACGACCCTGCGAAGCGGCCGGGAAGGACCACGGAGCACACCGCGAACCGGTCCACGACGCGGGCGTCCCGGGGGCCGCTCGGGGCACGGCCCAGGGGCCGGGCAGGGCCGGGGCTCAGCAGCCCCGGTGTGCCCGGCCCGCCCGGCGGAGCGTCACCGCTTCGCCTTGGCCGCCTTCGGGGTCACCAGCCGGCTGCCGCTCCAGTCCTTGCCGACGCTGACGCTCTTCGACGCGGACAGGCCGGCGGTCGTCGCGGCCTCCGAGATGTCGCTCGGCTCCACGTAGCCGTCGCGGCCCGTCTTCGGCGTCAGCAGCAGGATCGAGCCACCCTCTTCGATGTACGTGGTGGCGTCCACCAGCACATCCGTCAGGTCGCCGTCATCGTCGCGGAACCACAGCAACACAGCATCGGCCACGTCGTCGTAGTCCTCGTCGACGAGCTCGCCGCCGATGACGTCCTCAATGGCCTCGCGGAGCTCCTGGTCGACGTCGTCGTCGAAGCCGATCTCCTGGACCACCTGCTCGGGCTGGAACCCCAGCCTCGCGGCAGGGTTCGTCCGCTCCTCCGCGTGGTCCGCGGTCGCGCTCACGGGTTGCCTCCTGATCATGTTCGGGTGGGGTCTCCCCCGGGGAAGTTCAGCCACGCGCGTACGCGAAGCATTGGCCGTAGTCCACACGGGCGGGACGGATCGCGCAAGTACCCAGCCTTCGAGACCGCCGAAACGGTGACGATCCCGGCCGTGTCACCGCAACTCCCATCATGGAATTCCATCCAAGGGTGCCGCATGCCACACCGTTCTGCCCGGTTTGCGCATTCGGTAGTCATCCGAGGGTACGAGAACCGAATGCCTTTGCGAAATGCGTCACAGAGTGGACGTATCGTTGCGTTTTGCCGGGCCCGCCCCGGTGACCGCGCGAACGTTTCCCTTACCCCACGGTAGAGATGACGTGCGCCTTCCCGAGGTACACGATGGGAAACGGTGCAAGGCACAGCCGAACAGTGCCCCTCTGACAGTGAAGGAACAGCGTGGTTTCCGGAGCCGATCGCAATCCGATCATCATTGGCGGCCTTCCGAGCCAGGTCCCTGACTTCGACCCCGAGGAGACACAGGAGTGGCTCGACTCGCTCGATGCCGCCGTCGACGAGCGCGGCCGTGAGCGGGCCCGTTATCTGATGCTCCGGCTGATCGAGCGGGCCCGCGAGAAGCGCGTGGCCGTGCCCGAGATGCGCAGCACGGACTATGTCAACACCATTGCCACCAAGGACGAGCCGTTCTTCCCGGGCAACGAGGAGATCGAGCGGAAGATCCTGAACGCCACCCGGTGGAACGCCGCCGTGATGGTGTCCCGTGCCCAGCGTCCAGGCATCGGGGTCGGCGGTCACATCGCCACCTTCGCCTCCTCCGCCTCGCTCTACGACGTGGGGTTCAACCACTTCTTTCGTGGCAAGGACCGGGGCGACGGCGGCGACCAGGTCTTCTTCCAGGGCCACGCCTCCCCCGGCATCTACGCCCGCGCGTACCTCCTCGACCGGCTCAGCGAGAAGCACCTCGACGGCTTCCGGCAGGAGAAGTCGAAGGCGCCGTACGGCCTGTCGAGTTATCCGCACCCGCGGTCGATGCCCGACTTCTGGGAGTTCCCGACCGTGTCGATGGGCCTCGGCCCGATCGGCGCCATCTACCAGGCCCGGATGAACCGGTACATGGAGGCCCGCGGGATCGCGGACACCTCGAAGAGCCATGTGTGGGCGTTCCTCGGCGACGGGGAGATGGACGAGCCCGAGTCGCTCGGGCAGCTGAGCATCGCCGCCCGGGAGGGGCTGGACAACCTCACCTTCGTCGTCAACTGCAACCTCCAGCGCCTCGACGGCCCGGTACGCGGCAACGGCAAGATCATCCAGGAGCTCGAGTCGGTCTTCCGCGGTGCCGGCTGGAACGTGATCAAGCTGGTGTGGGACCGCACCTGGGACCCGCTGCTGGCCCAGGACCGCGACGGCGTGCTGGTCAACAAGATGAACACCACGCCGGACGGTCAGTTCCAGACCTACGCCACCGAGACCGGCGCGTACATCCGCGACCACTTCTTCGGCGACGACCACCGGCTGCGCGCGATGGTCGAGAACATGACCGACGCGCAGATCCTGCACCTCGGCCGCGGCGGCCACGACCACCGGAAGATCTACGCGGCGTACAAGGCGGCCGTGGAGCACAAGGGCCAGCCGACGGTCATCCTGGCCAAGACGGTCAAGGGGTGGACGCTGGGCCCCAACTTCGAGGGGCGCAACGCCACGCACCAGATGAAGAAGCTGACGGTCACCGACCTCAAGCACTTCCGCGACCGTCTGCATCTGCCGATCTCGGACAAGGAGCTGGAGTCCGGCCCGCCGCCGTACTACCACCCGGGCCGGGACACGGAGGAGATGCAGTACATGCACGACCGGCGCAAGTCGCTGGACGGGTACGTCCCGGCGCGTGTCGTACGGGCGAAGCCGCTGCCACTGCCCGGTGACAAGACGTACGCGAGTGTGAAGAAGGGCTCGGGTCAGCAGTCCATCGCCACCACCATGGCGTTCGTCCGACTGCTGAAGGATCTCATGCGGGACAAGGAGATCGGCAGGCGCTTCGTGCTGATCGCGCCCGACGAGTACCGCACCTTCGGCATGGACTCGTTCTTCCCGAGCGCGAAGATCTATAACCCGCTGGGCCAGCAGTACGAGTCCGTGGACCGCGAGCTGCTCCTCGCCTACAAGGAGTCGCCGACCGGGCAGATGCTGCACGACGGCATCTCCGAGGCGGGCTGCACGGCCTCGCTGGTCGCGGCGGGCTCGGCGTACGCCACCCACGGCGAGCCCCTCATCCCGGTCTACGTCTTCTACTCGATGTTCGGTTTCCAGCGCACCGGCGATCAGTTCTGGCAGATGGCCGACCAGTTGTCGCGCGGTTTTGTTCTGGGTGCGACGGCCGGCCGTACGACGCTGACCGGTGAGGGGCTCCAGCACGCCGACGGCCACTCCCAGCTGCTCGCCTCGACGAACCCCGCGTGCGTCGCGTACGACCCGGCGTACGGCTTCGAGATCGCGCACATCGTGCAGGACGGTCTGCGCCGGATGTACGGCAGCGACGACGAGCACCCCCAGGGCGAGGACGTCTTCTACTACCTCACCGTCTACAACGAGCCCATCCAGCACCCGGCCGAGCCGGAGAACGTCGACGTCGAGGGCATCCTCCAGGGCATCCACCGCATCGGCGCGGGCACGGCGGGCGAGATCCCGGCGCAGATCATGGCCTCCGGCGTGGCCGTGCCGTGGGCGCTTCAGGCGCAGCGGCTCCTCGCCGAGGACTGGAACGTCCGGGCGGACGTCTGGTCGGCGACCTCCTGGAACGAGCTGCGGCGCGAGGCCGTCGCCGCGGAGGAGCACAACTTCCTCCACCCCGAGGAGGAGCAGCGCATTCCGTATGTGACGCGGAAGCTGAGCGGCGCGGAGGGCCCGTTCGTGGCCGTGTCCGACTGGATGCGCAGCGTTCCCGACCAGATCGCGCGGTGGGTGCCCGGGACGTACGCCTCGCTGGGCGCGGACGGCTTCGGCTTCGCCGACACGCGGGGCGCGGCGCGCCGCTACTTCCACATCGACGCCCAGTCGGTCGTGGTGGCGGTGCTGACGGAGCTGGCGCGTGAGGGGAAGGTGGACCGGTCGATGCTGAAGCAGGCCATCGACCGGTATCAGCTGCTGGACGTGACGGCGGCGGATCCCGGCGCGGCCGGAGGGGACGCGTAGCGCCGTGCCGTAGGGGTGACGGCCGGCGGGCGTCCGCGGGTTGTCGGTGGCCGGTCGCGCCCCATGGCGGAGCCGCATGCCGATACGGTTCCGCGCCCCTGGGACGGGGCGCTGCGCGCCCGTCCCCCCGCGGTGCGGCCGCCTGTCGACGCAAGCCCTGCCGGCCCGCGTCGAGAAGGGCCCCTCGGCCGTAGCCGAGGGGCCCTTCTCGCCCGGCATCGCACCTCCCCAGGCTCCCCGTGCCGAGCGGCCCTTCCCTCACTCCCGCAGGTCAGAAGACTCCGTAGCCGGAAGATGCGGCCCCGATGAGCGCGACGATCGACAGGACGGTGACGATGGCGCCCAGCACCACGGCGATCAGTGCCGGGACGGAGGCCCCGCCGTTCCAGCTGCGTCCCATGGCCAGCCAGCCGCAGACGACCGCCACGGGCCCGAGGACGATGCCCAGGACGAAGAATCCCGCGATCGCGCAAATGGCTCCGATGATCCCCAGGGTCGCGCGATCCGGCCCGCTCCGTGACCACGTCCGGCCACGTGAGCGGGGGTACCTGCGCGTGCTGTTGCCGAAGCCCGCCATCATCAACTCCCAGAACATCGCTGTCAGTTCGGGTTCGTGATGTCGCGGGTACCCCCGCTTTTCCGCCTCGAACCTGTTCGCGCACTGTCCCCTCCGGCAGCACACCGCAGGACCGGCGGCGTCCCCTGTCGTACGACCATGTCGTACGAGGACCCGGCCTACTGTGACCTGCGGCGCCCCGGGAAGCGAGGGTTCGCCGCGCCGCGTCACCCTGATCGGCGAACTAGATGTGCGCGGCGCCCGCGCCCGCCGCGGCGTTCTCCCCGCGCTTGGTCAGGAACGACACCAGGACGGCGACGGCCGCGACACCGGCCGCGACGAGGCAGGCGAGTCCCATACCGGACATGAAGGTGTCGTGCGCGACAGCGGTGATCTTGGCGGCGAGCGCCTCCGGCGTGCCCTCGGGGACCGGTGCGATGCCCTGCTGCACGGCCTCCGCGGCCTGGTGCACCTCGGTCTCGCCGAGCTTCGGCAGGCCGGCGTCCACCCAGTTGCCCGCGAGGTCGTTGTCGACCTTGGACGCCATCACGGCGCCCAGCACCGCCGTACCCAGACTGCCGCCGACCTGCATGGCGGCCTGCTGGAGGCCACCGGCCACACCGGACAGTTCCAGCGGCGCGTTGCCGACGATGACCTCGGTCGCACCGACCATGACCGGTGCGAGACCGAGACCCAGGACCGCGAACCAGACCGACATCGTGAAGCTGCCGGTGTCCGCCTCCAGCGTGGACATGCCGTACATGGCGATCGCGGTGAGCGCCATGCCGCCGGCCAGCGGTATGCGCGGACCCAGCTTGGTGATCATCGCGCCCGCCGCCGGCGAGCCGACGATCATCATGGCGGTGAGCGGCAGCAGATGCAGGCCGGCGTCGACCGGGCTCATGCCGTGCACGTTCTGCAGGTAGAAGGTGACGAAGAACAGGCCGCCCATGAAGGCGATGGCCATCAGGACCATCAGCACGACACCCGCCGACAGCGCCACCGACCGGAACATCGCCAGCGGGATCAGCGGCTCCCTCACCTTGGTCTCCCAGAAGGAGAACCCGGCGAAGCCCACGACGGACAGGAGGACGAACGTCCACGTCTTCGCGTCGCCCCAGCCCCACTCAGGGGCCTTGATCAGCGCCCAGACCAGGCAGAACATCGCCCCCGACAGCAGGACGATACCGAGGATGTCGAACGAGCGCGGAGCGTTCTCGGCGCGGTGGTCGAGCAGGATCCACACGCCGAGGACCACGGCGAGGACGCCCACCGGCACGTTGATGTAGAAGACGGACTGCCAGCTGACGTGCTCGACGAGGAAACCGCCGAGGATCGGGCCGCCCGCGGTCGAGGCGCCGATGACCATGCCCCAGATACCGATGGCCATGTTGAGCTTCTCGGCCGGGAAGGCGGCCCGCAGCAGCCCGAGCGCGGCCGGCATCAGCAGCGCGCCGAACAGACCCTGCAGGACACGGAAGACGATGACCGCTCCGATGCCCTCGGACAGCCCGATGGCCCCGGAGGAGGCGGCGAAGCCCGCCACGCCGATGAGGAAGGTCTGCCGGTGACCGAACCGGTCGCCGAGCTTGCCCGCGGTGATCAGGGAGACCGCCAGGGCGAGGAAGTAGGCATTGGTGATCCACTGGAGCTGGGACCAGCTGGCGCCCAGATCCTTGCCGATGGCCGGGTTGGCGATGGCCACGATGGTGCCGTCCAGGGCCACCATCATCACCCCCACGGCCACGGTTATCAGGGTCAGCCAGGGGTGCCCGCGCAGCCCTGAGACCGGTGGCCGGACCGACGGGGAGACTGCCTTGTCCCCCGGCCCCGTCGTGTCGATGGTGGTCTGACTAGTCATGACCCCGAGGCTAATGAGAGCCACTGACACTTGGCGAACCATTTCACAAGCCGGTAACTGTCACATCACTCCCCCCTTGGCCGATCTGCACGCACCGTACGGAGACCGGGGCGAGCGGCCCTTCCTTCCCGGTCCATGGTCCACCAAGCAGCGGAAGAAGGTGCGCCACGAGACACCGGGAGGCCGCTCGGACCGTCGCCGGACGCGAGGGCCGGGACGTCGACGCCGTCCGCGGACCGGCCGCCGTGCATCTCCACACCCCGGGACCTGCGTTGACCAGGCCGTGGCCTAGGGGCCGAGACGGACGGCGGGGACGCACGGGCCGAGGTCCCGGGGCGTACGAGGCGTCGGTGCCGGTAGGGAAATGTGCAACTCGCGCGTGCGAAACGTGATGTTGCTCACCTGGTTAACGCGAGACCTGTTCGTTCTCCTAGTGTGTCCTCTCAGTGACTTCCTTCGACGCCTCCCCCCAACTCAACGTCTGGCGCGCACTGCTCGCGTTGGCCGTGGTGTTCGTGATGCTCGCGACCACCGGCTGGACCGCCATCCGCGCCCATCGCGGGGCCTCGCCCCTGCAGACGTCGCTCTCCGCGTGGCAGCACGGCCGGATAGACGGCCGTGCGCTGCCGGACCCCCGTTCCACCCCGGGCCATGTGGCGCATTTCTTCGCCTCGCTCACCGAGTCGCAGCGCCTCCGCCTCACCCACCGCTATCCGCTCGCGGTCGGCAACATGAACGGCGCTCCCCCCGAACTGCGCTACCGGGCCAACCGCGTCGCGCTCGACCAGCAGAGACAGGCCGAGGAGAAACGCACGCACGACGCCCGGCTGTCCGAGCTCGGCCAGTACGAGGCGGGCCGCCGGATGCACCGCTTCGCGGACCTCATGCGCGGCGACCGGCAGATCCTCGCCTTCGATCCCCAGGGCTCGGGCCGCGTCGCCGAGGTCTTCGGCGACCTCGACGGGGCCGAGCGCGTCTCGGTGGTCGTGCCCGGCGTCGACACCGACGTGCTCACCTTCCAGCGGTCCCACCGCGCGTACTCGGCACCCGTCGGCATGGCACGCGCCCTGTACGGGGCCGAGCGCGCGGCCGACCCCGCGACCCGTACCGCCGTGATCGCCTGGGCCGACTACACCGCGCCCAGCGGGCTCGGCATGGAGGCCGCCACCGCGCTGCGCGCCGAGCAGGGCGCGGAACGGCTGAACGCGCTGGTGCGGGGGCTGCCCGGCACCGCGCCGGTCGCGCTGTACTGCCACAGCTACGGCTCGGTGGTGTGCGGCGTCGCCGCGTCCGGACTGCCGCGGCGGGTGGCCGACATCGCGGTCGCGGGCAGCCCCGGCATGCGTGCCGAGCGGGCCTCCCAGCTGCACACCCCGGCCCGGGTGTGGGCGACGCGGGACGCCGACGACTGGATCCAGGACGTGCCGTACCTGGAGGTCGGCGGGCTCGGCCACGGCGCCGACCCGGTGTCGGCGGCGTTCGGGGCGCGCGTGCTGTCGGCGGACGGCGCCGAGGGGCACGCCGGCTACTTCGCACCCGGCACGGAGAGCCTGCGCAACTTCGCCGAGATCGGGGTTGGCGCATATCGCGCGGTGCGCTGCGCGCACGCCGAACGCGAGGATGACGCCTGCCGTCAGGGTTTGTCCTCGGCCACCGCCGCCTGACGCGCGTAGAAATCGAAGGAATGAAGGCCGACCTGAGGAGGGGACGAAGACGCGCCTCACGCATACGATGAGCCGCATGGGTGATGTACTGGCCGGATTTCATGCCGCCTGGGAGTTCGAGTCCGACTCCGTGCTCATCCGCTTCGAACGGGGAATCCGCACGCCGAAGCTGTTCCAGGCCCTCGGTGAACGCCGCATCCCCTTGGAGGCGATCGCGGGAGTCACGCTGACACCGGGGAGGCGCGGGACCGTGGTCCTGCGCGCCGAGCCACGGCCGGGCGCCGATCCGCTGATGGACGCCGCGGCGGGGCAGCTGAAGGAGATGTGCGATCCGTACCGCCTGGTACTGCCGGCCGAGCGCGAGACCCTCGCCGAGTACTACGCGGACGAGCTGCGGGCGCGGCTGCCCCGGACGGACGGCCCGGCGGAGCGCCAGCTCGTGGCCGCCCCCGAGGCGCCACGACAGTTCAAGGCGTACGACGCGAAGGCCTCCTTCGACGGCACGGCCGTGACCTTCCGCTGGTTCTGGACGGGGGCCTCCTCGGCGAAGTGGAAGGCCGGCGACCAGACCTTTCCGGTCACCTCCCTGAGCGGCGTCGAGTGGCGCTCGCCGGAGGTGTTCGAGGGCCATCTGCGGCTGCTGCGCCGGAACTCGGCGACGCCGCCGCCCGCGCAGGCCGACGCCGACCCGGCCGCCGTCGTGTTCGGGCTCGGCTACGGCCCGGTGCACGAGTCGCTGCCGTTCGCCGCCGCGGTGCTGGCCGCGGTCCGCGCCGCCGGTCCGGCGCCCGCGGTCGAGCAGGCCGCGGCCCGTCGCCGCGACCCGGCCGACATCGCCGACCGCATCCGCCATCTCGGTGAGCTGCACCAGGCGGGGCTGGTGACGGACGAGGAGTTCACGACGAAGAAGGCGGAGCTCCTGGCGGAGCTGTAGCGGCACGGGGATACGGGGCGCGGGCTCCCGGCCGATCGCCGGAAGCCCGCTTTCCATGTCCTACTCCCGGCCCGCCGACGAGAACGCCATGTCCGCGTACCGGTCGCCCGCCACCTCGGCCGCGATGGGCTCCAGCAGCGCGAGGTCCTCCTCGCCGAGGACGATCCGGGTCGCCGCGACGTTCTCCTCGACCCGGCCGCGCCTGCGGGTGCCCGGGATCGGTACGACGGGCAGGCCGTGGACCCGCGCCCGCTGCTGCACCCACGCCAGCGCGACCTGGCCGAGCGAGATCCCGTGGGCCTCGGCGACCGCGCGGACCGGCTCCAGCAGGGCCGCGTTGGCGGTCGCGTTCTCCCCGGTGAACCGGGGCTGCTGGCGGCGGAAGTCGCCGGCCGTGAGGTCCTTGTCGGCGTTGGCGAAGGCCCCGGCGAGGAAGCCCCGGCCGAGCGGCGAGTACGGCACGAGGGCCACGCCCAGCTCCCGGGCGGCCGGCACGACACCCGCCTCGATGTCCCGGCTGAACAGCGACCACTCCGACTGCACGGCGGCGATCGGGTGCACGGCCTGCGCGGCCCGCAGCTCGTCGCCGGTGACCTCGCTCAGCCCGAGGTGCTTCACCTTGCCCTCGCGGACCAGCTCGGCCATGGTGCCGACGGTCTCCTCGATGGGGACGTTCACGTCCCGGCGGTGCATGTAGTACAGGTCGATCACGTCTACGTCGAGGCGCTTCAGGCTCGCCTCGACGGCATCGCGGATGTACGGCGCGTCGTTGCGGATGACGCGCCGGGTCGGGTCGTCCGGCGGAATGGCCAGGGCGAACTTCGTGGCGATGACCACCTCGTCCCGGTGCGCCTTGAAGAACGGCGACAGGAACCGCTCGTTCTCCCCGGCACCGTACGCGTCCGCCGTGTCGTACAGGGTGACGCCGAGTTCCAGCGCCCGCTCCAGGGTGGCCCGCGACTCGTCCACGTCCGAGGGGCCGTACGCGAAGCTCATGCCCATGCAGCCGAGGCCCTGGACGCCGGTCTCGGGGCCGGCCTCCCCCAGCCGCACGGTGTCGATGGCGTCGACGTTCTTCTCGGTCATCGGGTCCTCTCCCACGCCAGGGCCCGCCCGGCGTCCGCGTAGAAATCGATCTTCCGGTCCAGCACGGCCAGGGTGTCCTGGAGCTCGGCGATCCGCGCCAGCACGTCCTCCCTGGTCGCCTTCAGCAGCTCGAACCGCTCGCCGTAGGTGTGGTCGCCCTCACGGACGAGCTCCGCGTAGCGCACCATGTCCGCCACCGGCATACCGGTCAGCCGCAGCTTGCCGACGAGGTCGAGCCAGTCGAGGTCCCGGTTGCGGTAGCGGCGCTGGCCGGTGTGCGAGCGGTCGACGTGCGGCATCAGCCCGATGCGCTCGTACCAGCGCAGCGTGTGCGTCGTGAGGCCGGTGAAGGCGGCGACCTCGCTGATCGTGTAGAGGTCCTCACCGTCCGGACGCCGGTCGGCGCGCGGCGGGCCCGCACAGCTGTCGGTCCTGGCCTCGGTCGTGGCCTCGACCCTGATCCCGGTTCCAGTGGTCTCCGTCACCGTCATGACCCCAACGCTAGAACGTTGGAGTGCACTCCAAGCAAGCGGAATCCGGTGATATTGCGGTGACGTGAACGAGGCCGGTGGCTACCGTGCGGATCATGACACGTATACGCCGTGCCACCCCCGAGGACGCAGCGGAAGTGCTCCGGCTGCGCCAGGTGATGATCGACTCGGTCCACTCCGGTACCCCGTCCACGGACTGGCACGCGCTGTCCCTGCCGACCCTGCGCGCCCGGCTCACCGACCCGGACGGCTCCTTCGCCGCGGTCGTCGTCGACCACCCCGACCGGTCCGGCGCGCTCGCCGCGCTGGCCGCCGGGACGCTGGAGTACCGGATCGGGCGCGCGGACAACCCGCACGGCGTCGTCGGCCACGTCTTCAGCGTCGCCACCGACCCGGGGACGCGCCGCCGGGGCTACGCCCGCGCCTGCATGGGGGGCCTGCTGGAGTGGTTCCGCGAACGGGGCGCGGTCCACGTCGACCTCAACGCCTCCGCCGAGGCCGAGCCGCTGTACGCCTCCCTGGGCTTCGTACGCAAGCCCGACCCCTCCATGCGGTTGCACCTGCGGTCCACTTAGGCTCGGGGCATGTCCTTGCAGAGCCTGTCGCTGATCGAGAACTGGCCGGTCCCCACCGCCGCGGCGGCCGTCGTACGGGCGGACGGCACGGTCGTGGGGTCGTACGGCCCGACCGGCCACCGTTTTCCCCTCGCCTCGGTGACCAAGCCGCTCGCCGCGTACGCCGTGCTGGTCGCGTACGAGGAGGGGGCGATCGAACTGGACGAGCCGGCGGGCCCGCCCGGGGCGACGGTCCGCCACCTGCTCGCGCACACGTCGGGCCTCGCCTTCGACGAGCACCGGGTCACGTCCGCGCCCGGGGAGCGGCGACTGTACTCCAACGCCGGGTTCGAGCAGCTCGGGGACCACGTGGCGAAGGCGACGGACATCCCGTTCGCGGAGTATCTGCGCCAGGCGGTGCTGGAGCCGCTGGGGATGACGTCCACGACCCTCGACGGCTCCCCCGCCAAGGACGGCGTCTCGACGGTCGACGACCTGGTCCGCTTCGCCGCCGAGGTGCAGGCCCCCCGGCTGCTCGACGCGCGCACGGTCGCCGAGGCGATGACGGTCCAGTACCCCGGCACGAAGGGTGTCCTGCCGGGGTACGGGCACCAGAACCCCAACGACTGGGGGCTGGGGTTCGAGATTCGGGACGGGAAGTCGCCGCACTGGACGGGGACCTCGTCGTCGCCGCGGACGTTCGGGCATTTCGGGCAGTCGGGTACGTTCCTATGGGTCGACCCGGATGCGCAGATCGCCTGCGTAGCCCTCACCGACCGCGCTTTCGGGCCGTGGGCGATCGAGGCGTGGACGCCGTTCACGGACGCGGTGCTGGGGAAGCTGCGCGGCTGAGGAAGTCGGGGACGGTCGGCGGTTTGGCCAGGCACTCGAACCACACGGTCTTGCCGCTGCCGTCGGGGTGCGGTTCCGCGCCCCAGCGGTCGGTCACGGCTTGGAGGAGGAGCAGGCCACGGCCGGTCTCGGCTTCGTCCGAGGCGTCCATGTTCTCGGGTGCCGGAGCGGGCAGGCGCCTGCAACTGTCGGCGACCTCCACCCGCACTGCACCCGGACGCAACAGGAAGCACATGCGGCAACGGCGACCGGGTACGTGCCGGACGACATTGCCGACGAGCTCGGTGAGCGCCAGTTCGGCTGCGTCTGCGACCTCCAGCAGATCAGCGGCAGCGAGGTGCAGGCGGAGGATGCGGCGCAGATGCCGGGCCGAGTGTTCGCTGAGTACGAATCCTGCTCGGTACCTCGACTCGAAGTCCGTCCCTTGCGGACGAATTGTGTGATTCACGTCACCAGCGTGCGACGGATTGATTACTCTCGGCTACGCAACGAACCGAACGCCAAGAGGCGTTGGAGGCCGGAGGTACAGCCGTGGCCAACATCCAGTCGCTCGACCCCAGCGCTTCACCACTCGACTACTACGGCTGGGAACTGCGCCGCCAGCGCGAGGCGCATGGCCTCAAGCAAGGACAGCTCGGCGACATCATTTTTTGCACTGGGTCTCTGATCGGGCAGATCGAGACGACGAAGAAGGTGCCCACTCGCGACTTCTCCGAGCGGGTGGACGCCGCGCTCGGCACGGACGGGCTGTTCTCCCGGCTGATCGGCCTGGTGCTGCGCAGCCAACTGCCGAGTTGGTTCCAGCCGTTCGCGGACATGGAGGCGAAGGCTGCCTACCTCTCCTCGTATCAGGCGCAGGTGGTGTACGGACTGTTGCAGACAGAGGAGTACGCACGCACCGTCCTCGCCACCGGGTTGCCGGATGATCTGGACCGTTTGGTGGCCGCCCGAATGGAGCGCCAGCGCATCCTGGAGCGCGAGCGACCGCCGCTGTGCTGGGTGGTCCTGGACGAAGCCGTACTGCACCGGCCGATCGGCGGCCCTGATGTCATGCGACGCCAACTCGCCCACCTGTTGAGGTTCACAGGTCACCGGTGGATGCACGTACAGGTGTTGCCGAACGCGGCCGGTCAGCACTCAAGCCTGGACGGGGCGTACACCGTGATGCGCTTCGACGACGACCCGGACATCCTCTACACGGAGGACCTGATCTCCGGTCACATGACGGCCAATCCCGACACCATCAGGGAGGCTTCGCTCCGTTACGCTCGCTTGCAGGCCGCCGCCCTCTCCCTGGATGACTCGGCGGTACTGATCGCCCGCGTAATGGAGGAGCGCTATGGAGACCAGTTCCGTCCCGAGGAACGCACAGTGGCGTAAGTCCAGCTACAGCGGCAGCACAGGCGGCGAGTGTGTCGAAGTCGCCGACGGCTGCCCCACCGCTGCCGTACCGGTCCGCGACAGCAAGAACCCGTCCGGGCCGGTCATCACCTTCACCGCAGACGCCTGGCAGGCGTTCGTCGACAACCTGCGGCGGTAGTCGCTCGTCACACCTGCGTAAGCGAGGTCGACTTTCGGTCAACATCCGCCTGATAAGCATCGCTCTACCCACCTGGCTTCATAGTGGACAGACAGGTAACTCCTGTCGTGAACACAGCATTTGTGCTCGCCGAGGCGAGAGCTCCTCATGAGCTCTTCTACGCCACAGGTCTCAGAGCGCCGAACCCACCCCTTGCTGAACACTCTTGGCCTCCGCCTAAGGTGACCACCGCATGCATGGCGGATCTTGACCACTCCGCCACGACGCATGCGCATCATTCGGCGGCCGGGGGAACAGCGCCGCCAGGGGGAGGGCTGAACCGACATGTCGCCACATAGGCTCATTGCGCACGCCGCCTCGGTCGGCGCCGTCTGCCGTTCCTGCCTCCGCGCCGGAACAGCGGGCTGATCCTCGCGCATCACCCCAGCCTCTTCTGACGGGTACCCCCGCCTGCCCTCATTCGCCATGAAGGGATGCTCTCTTGCGCCTTGGACCAGGGTTGTTCAGACCCAGATCACGACGTTACAGATTCCTCACCCCCGCCATCACATCCGTGGCCGCGTTGGCCGTCCTCGGCGGCCTGGCCGCCCAGCCGGGCGTGATCAGTCCACGGACCGAACCGGCGAGTGACACCTCCAACTGGTTCGAGGAGACGGCCGCCGAGGAGCTGCGGCAGGACCAGTGCCTGATGGCCGATGTGCTGCGCCTGGGCGGTCCGTCCATGGCCGCGGTCGCGCAGGACGGCCTCAACCAGACGCCGGAGCGGCTTCATGTGCTGGCCAACCGGGAGCACTGGACGGACACCCCGCTCGCCACGTCGTTCGAGAAGGACAAGGACGCGGCGCGCCAGGAACTGGACGTGCTCAACGCCCAGCGCGACGTGTGGGAGAAGCCCCTCAACGGGCTGGAGACACCCGGTGGCTTCACTGTCGCCGACTTCCACGACGCTCCTGGCGGACCGGGTGACGACGAGGGGGACTTCTACGACCAGACCGGTCTCAGCAAGTGGACCGCCGACCGGTTCTGGATGAGCGACTACGACCTCTACGAGGACCCCACACCCGAGGCCGACGAGCAGACGGTCAAGGCCGTCAAGGACCTCGGCACTCCGCTGTACGACAAGGAGTACGACCCGAGCCTTCCCCCCGAGGAGCAGGACCGTGCCTACGAGGAGGGGAGGGCTTTCGACCACCTGGCGAACTGGTCCCTGGAGCCCACGGGCGTGGACGACGCCCGGATCTTCCTCGCCTCCGGAGGCTTCCCCCGCACCGCTGCGCAGCCGGGCACGGCGGAGTACCGCATCGCGGTCGAGGACCTGAAGACCCGGTTCGCCTCGTGTGCGTGGCGTGACCCGATCGACCCGAACAAGGTGCTGAGCGGTCTCTACGACACCGCCGCCGAGGAGTGGCAGCAGGAGATCGCCTCCCAGGCCACGCAGCGCAACCAGATCGTCGACGCCAACGAGAACGCCGTCAAGGCGCTCGCCGCCGGCGCGAAGGCCCTGGGCGACCTGCTGGGCCACTCCTGGGCCGCCGACCACCTCGCCCGCTGGCAGGACTACTGGTCCTCCGGCGGCATCGGCCACATCGGCTACGCCTCGTCGGTGATCCAGGTCTACGGCGCGAACGGCAAGTGCCTGGAAGCCGCCGGCGGCGGCACGGCCAACGGCACCGCAGTGCAGCTGTACACGTGCAATGGCTCGCTGGCACAGGACTGGGGGCTCGAAGGCACCTCCGGGGCGCTCACCCTGTGGAACAAGAAGTCCGGGAAGTGCCTCGACGTCTCCAGCAACAACTCGGCGAACGGCACGAAGATCCAGCTCTGGACGTGCAACGAGTCCCCGGCGCAGACTTGGGACTACAACGTGCGCGCCACCACGCCCCTGAAGAACGTCGGCACGGGCAAGTGCCTGGACCTGCACACGTACGACCAGGGCCAGGACGCACAGCTGTACACGTGCAACAACACCAACCCGCAGAAGTTCACCATCAAGCCGTCCGGCTTCACGGGCACCCTCCCGCCGACGGCCCAGTTCACCCAGGCCAAGGCCGGCATCGTCAGCACCCGGGCGGGGGCGGCGAAGCAGCTCGCCGTCCTCAAGGCGCAGGCCGCCGCGGCGAAGAACGCGGCCGCCACGTCCGACTCCGCCGAGCAGGCCGCCTACGCCATCGCCGACGCCAATGGCGCCCCGCGCGGCCGTGGTCTGCTCGTCGGCCAGCAGAAGGCACAGGTCACCAAGGGCGCGGCCGCCGCGCTGGAGGCGATGGTGAAGGCCGGTGAGACCGCCGAGGCCGCCACTCGCGCCTCCGCCGGGGACAGCCTGACCATCGCGCAGCGGGCACTGGCCCAGGCCGCGCAGTCGAAGGCGGAGTTCCGCAAGGAGGCCGCGCACATCGCGGAGCTCCAGGCCAAGGCCGCCGCCGAGTCGGCCAAGGACCACCGCGACAACGCCAAGAAGGACAAGGAGACTGCCGAGGCCAAGCTCGCCGAGGCCCTGAAGGCCGAGGGCGACGCCAAGGCGGCCGCCGCCGACGCCCACGCCAAGCGGCTCGAGGCGGAGGCGGAAGAGGCCACCGCGAAGAAGGAGAAGGAGACCGCCGAGGCCAAGCAGGCCGAAGCGGCCCGGCACAAGGAGAACGCCCAGGCCGAGGCGGCGAACGCGAAGGAGGCCAAGGGCAAGGCCGAGGCCGCCGAGGCCACCGCGGTCGAGAAGAAGAACGCCGCGGAGGACGCCCGCGACAAGGCCCGTGATCTGCGGGACGACGCGTGGGACGCCGAGCAGAAGGCCGAGGCAGCGCGGGCGAAGGCGGACGCGAAGGAGGCCTACGCCCAGGCTCACGAGGCCGACAGCAACGCCCAGGACTCCAGGGCGGCCGCGGACCAGGCGGACGCGCACGCGAGCGACGCCGAGGCAGCGGCCCAGCGGGCCCGCTCCGAGGCCGATGCCGCGACGCAGGCAGCTGCCGACGCAGACGCCGCCGCCACCCGCGCCGAGGCGGCCGCCAAGCGGTCCCGTGCCGCCGCCGACGACGCCGAGGCCGCGAAGCTGAGGGCGGACGCCGCGGTGAAGACCGCGACCTCCGCCGTGGCGGACGCGATCGACGCCGCCGAGCACGCCTCCTCCGAGGCCGATGCGGCGGTCAAGATGGCCGAGGAGGCGGAAGCGCAGGCCAAGACCGCCAAGGCCCACGCGGACGAGGCGAGCAAGCAGGCCGCCAACGCCCTGGTGGCGTCCGCGAAGGCCGCGGGCTACGCCCACGTCACCGCCCAGGCCGCCGTGGACGCCGGCAACGCCGCCGCCCAGGTCGCCAAGCCCGCCAACGACGCCATCCAACTCGGCTCCCCCTACGTCACCACCGACTCGGCCGCGAGCCTCGTCGTCCTGACCGGGCAGGCGTCGAAGACCATCGCCGAGCAGCAGAAGGCCGTCGCCGACGCCCACGCCAAGAACGCACAGCAGGAGGCCGCCGCCGCCAAGGCGTACGCCGACCAGGCGCAGGGCGACGCCAAGGCCGCCTACCAGTACGCGGCGAACGCCGCCGGGTACGCGGCGGACGCCCGGGGCTACGCGAAGGAGGCCCTCGACTACGCCGCCGACGCCGCCACCGCCGCGTCCAAGGCCTCCGCGTCCCTGAGCCGCACTCTCGAATACCAGCGCCAGGCCACGGAGGACGCGGCCGCCGCCGACCGGGCGGCCGGGCGCGCCGAGGGCTACGCCGAGGACGCGCGGGCCTCCGCCGACCAGGCCGCCCTCGACGCCTCCGCGGCCCGCGCGGCCGCCGCCGAGGCGGAGCAGGCCGCGAAGGACGCCCGGGCGGCGGCCGACCGCGCCGACGCCGCGGCGGACGCGGCCGAGGAGGCGGCGAAGGACGCGCAGAAGTACGCCGAGGAAGCGCAGGAGGCCGCGGAGTCCGCCGCGCGCAAGGAGGCCAACCAGCAGATCTCGACCGGCGCCGGTACGGGCATCGGCGGCACGTTCTTCGTCGTCGACGAGGACAGCCTCAAGGTCACCGACGCCAAGCAGGACAACCCCTGTGAGCTCCCGCCGGGATTCGGTACGAGCTGCACCGTCACCTTCACCTACACGTTCGACGTGACGGTCGACTTCTACCTGTGCACCAACCCCGACGTCCCCGCGACCCAGTCCGGATGCCCCACGGCGGACACGGTGCTCCTGGCATCCGAGCCCTACAAGGGCCTGAAGAAGAAAGTGACCTACACCTTCACCCAGGCCGACATCCTCAAGGGCCTCATCGAGACCTACCTCAGGATCGGCAAGGAACTGCTGATCCAGGACTTCGTGGACTGCTGGCACGGCAGTGTCAGCGGCTGCGCCTGGGCGGCCTCCAACTTCATCCCCGGCAAGGCGCTCGGCAAGATCGCCGAGGGTATCCACGCCCTGAACGCCGCGATGCACACCGGGGTCGGGGTCCGGGACGCGTTCAATGCGCTGAAGGCCCTGGACCTGGACGCCGCGAGCCTCGCCAAGATCGAGGGTTCGGTCAACGTCTACGAGGACGTGGTCACCGCCTGCCGGGTCAACAGCTTCCCGGGCGGTACGCAGGTCCTCATGGCGGACGGCTCCCGCAAGGCGATCCGGGACGTACGGCTCGGTGACCTGGTGCTCGCCACGGACCCCGCGACCGGGCGGCCGGCCGCGCAACCGGTGACCGACACCTTCCGGCACGACACGCGGTGGCTGGTCGACATCACCGTGGCCGACGGGGTGCTGACCAGCACGGCGGGCCACCGGTTCTACGTCGACGGACGTGGCTGGACCCAGGTCTCCGATCTGCGCGTGGGCGACCGGCTGCGCACACCGGACGCTGCGTTCCGGGCCGTCACGGCGCTCCGGGACCGGACGGATGCGGCTCCCCGCGAGGTGTTCGACCTGACGGTCGACGGGCCGCACACGTTCTACGTCGGCACCGGGGGGACCCGTCCGCAGGACGTCCTCGTCCACAACTGCACCAACATCATCGCCGACGAGGGCATCGAGGGAGCTCACACCCTGGAGCAGCACGTCAACCTCAACGATGCCCAGATGGCAGCCAAGGCGAATGCGTCGCAGAACGGCATTGCGACGAGGTGGACCGACAAGGCGACCGCCGCGGAAGCCGTCGACCGGGCCATGCGAGAGTGGATGATGCAGCCCGGCAAGGCCGACGAGCTGGCGACGTGGAAGGACAAGCAGGCTCGGCGGATCGGGAAGGGCATCCTTTTCGATCCGAGGAAGGATCTGAAGACCATCCGCTGGACCGTCAAGGGCATGGGCGACTCCCTCGGCAAGAAGTGGGTGCGGAACGGCCCGCAGGGAGTGGCCGCCGGCAACACCGTGGTCATCCAGCTGAAGTACGTGGGTAAGTCCCACCAACCCACAAAGTACGTCGTCTACACCGCCTACCTGGAGGGATGACCATGGCAGCGGACATCGGGCTGTCGTGGCTGGCCGCGCAGTGCGAGGACCTGGAGTACCTCCCCGTGGAGGAACTCGACTGCCTCGTCGAGCAGGGGCCGCTCGCGGCCGTGCTGCGTATCGCGGCGAGGTCGGTGACGGACCTGGACAGCCCGGCGGCCCTGCAACTGGGCAAGGATGTCCAGCTTCTGCTGCGCTCCCCGTTCCCGGACGAGACGATCCGCACGCTGTGGCTCGGTGCCACCGACGACAGCTTCGACCCGGCCAGGGACGGCGTGGACGCGCGTACCTGGCTGCAGAGGATCGAGGGGGCTTGGCTAGCCGCGGAGCGCCGGGCCGACCCCGCGTTCGTTCCGCCGTCCGCCGCTCCCGTGACGGACAAGCAACTGCGACGTCTCGTTCTCCAGGTGATCCACCTGGTCGCCGGTGACCTGACGAAGGCAGCCGAGGAGTCGATCTACCCGCTCCCGTTGCCGGGCCTCGTACCGGCGCTGGAGCGGACGGTCGTCGAAGTCTGCGCGGACCTCGGCTACAGACTGTTCCTGCGCGCCGTGAAGTCGTACTTCGTGGCGATCGACAAGAGCACATGTGACGCGTTCGTCGCGCTCGCCAAGCGGTTCGGTCATCCGGAATCGCTGGTGACGGTGGACATGAACTGCCGGGACTAGCCACTGCTCGGCCGTGGGCCCGCACCCTTCTCCGAGGGTGCGGGCCCACGCCATGCCGCGAAGTCGCTCACGCCACCGCACTCGCTCCGTCGGCCATCTCCCACACCATCACCTCGGCGTCCGCCCGGCCCGTCATCTCCAGGCCCTTCTCGCCGACGATCCGCACCGCGTCCCCGGCCCCCAACACCACGCCTGCCAGGTCCACTTCACCACGCACCACATGCACGTACACATACGGAGCGGACAGCACCCCAGTCCGCGCCCCCGCCCCCAACCTCCACACCCGCAACACCGCCCCCGCCTCAGGCACCCCATACGGCACGGCGTCGCCAAGGCCACGGACGATTTCGTACGCGGGAACACCCCCGACCTCCCGCGGCGCCAGCCACATCTGCACGAACACCAGCGGCACATCCCCGTCATTGCGCTCGACGTGCCGGACCCCACCCCCCGCGCTCAACCGCTGCACGTCCCCGGGCCGCACCCGTGTCTCCCGCCCCGTCGAGTCACGGTGGGTCAGCTCCCCCTCGACCACCCACGTCACGATCTCCGTGTGGCTGTGCGCGTGCTCGTCGAAGCCCGCTCCCGGAGCCAGGCGTTCCTCATTGCACGCCAGAATCGCACCGAAGCGGACGTTGTCCGGGTCGTAGTGCGGGCCGAAGGAGAAGGCGTGCCGGGACTCGATCCCGGCTGCCGGGTCGCCTCCGGGGTAGCGGTCAGCGGCGCGCCGTACGTCCATCACGGACTCCACGGTAAACCCGCCCGGTAACGCCGTGTACAGGCCCCGGCTCCGCATGCCCCCGTCCGGATGAGGCAGTCTTGTCCCCGTGCCCGAACCCGAAACCAGCAACTCCGACCCCCACCAGCGCGCCGCCCGTCAGCACGACAGCCATCCACACGCCGCGACGCTGAAGCGACTCGAGAAGTCGTCCGGACGCCTCGCCGCGCAGGCCATCGCGCGCATGGACGAGACGCTGCCGTGGTACCGGGCGATGCCCCCCGAGAACCGGTCGTGGATCGGGCTGGTCGCGCAGGCCGGTATCGCCGCCTTCACGGAGTGGTTCCGGCATCCCGATGCCCCGCAGGCCATCTCCACCGATGTCTTCGGGACCGCCCCCCGCGAGCTGACCCGGGCCATCACCCTGCGGCAGACCGTCGAGATGGTGCGCACCACCATCGAGGTCATGGAGAGCGCCATCGACGAGGTGGCGGCGCCCGGTGACGAGTCCGTGCTGCGCGAGGCGCTCCTCGTGTACGCGCGGGAGATCGCCTTCGCCACGGCCCAGGTGTACGCGCAGGCCGCCGAGGCACGCGGTGCCTGGGACGCGCGGCTGGAGTCGCTCGTCGTGAACGCGGTGCTGTCCGGAGAGGCCGACGAGGGGGCCGTGTCCCGGGCCGCCGCGCTCGGCTGGAACTCGCCGGATCATGTTTGCGTCATTCTCGGCACGGCGCCCGACGGCGACAGCGAGCTGACCGTGGAGGCGATCCGCAGGGCCGCCCGGCACGCCAAGCTCCAGGTGCTCACCGGGGTGCTCGGGACCCGGCTCGTGGTGATCGCGGGGGGCAGCGACGACCCGTTGCAGGTGGCCAAGTCCCTGATCGGGCCGTTCGCTGCGGGGCCCGTGGTGGCCGGGCCGATCGTGCCCGATCTGCTGGCCGCGACCCGGTCCGCGCAGGCCGCGGCGGCCGGTCTGAAGGCGTGTTCGGCGTGGCAGGACGCGCCCCGCCCGGTACTGGCGGACGATCTGCTTCCGGAGCGCGCGATCGCCGGTGACCCCAGCGCTCGCGAGCAGCTGGTGGAGGAGATCTACAGACCGCTGGAGGAGGCCGGGTCGGCACTGCTGGAGACTCTCAGCGTCTATCTTGAGCAGGCGTCGAGTCTGGAGGGCGCCGCCCGGATGCTCTTCGTCCATCCCAATACCGTGCGCTACCGGCTCCGACGTGTGACAGACGTCACCGGCTGGTCGCCCTCCGATGTACGGTCCGCGTTCACACTGAGGATCGCGCTGATCCTGGGGCGTCTGGTCGATGGAGATCCTCAGGCCTAAGGTTTTGTCGGGGCTCCACAAAACCCCTCCGTGTTCTTCGTCCCTGTCCCCACGGGCGGCTTCGGCCGTCCCCAAGAGAGAGTGTGAGAGTGCTCGTACTCGTCGCTCCCGGCCAGGGCGCCCAGACGCCCGGCTTCCTGACCCCCTGGCTCGACCTTCCCGGTGCCGCCGACCGCCTCGGCGCGTGGTCGGACGCCATCGGTCTGGACCTCGCCCACTACGGCACAGAGGCCGACGCGGACGCCATCCGTGACACCGCCGTGGCGCAGCCGCTGCTGGTCGCGGCCGGTCTGCTGTCCGCCGCGGCACTCGGTGACATCGCCGGGATCGCGCCCGGCGCCGTCGCCGGGCACAGCGTCGGCGAGATCACCGCGGCCGCGTTCGCGGGCGTCCTGGACGACACGGCCGCCCTGACCCTCGTACGCAGGCGGGGCCTGGCCATGGCCGAGGCCGCCGCGGTCACCGAGACCGGTATGTCGGCGCTGCTCGGCGGCGACCCGGAGACGACCGTCCCGCACCTGGAGAAGCTGGGCCTGACCCCGGCGAACGTGAACGGCGCCGGCCAGATCGTGGCCGCCGGTACCCTGGAACAGCTGGCCGCGCTGGAGGCGGACAAGCCCGAGGGCGTCCGCCGCGTGGTGGCGCTCAAGGTCGCGGGCGCCTTCCACACGCACCACATGGCCCCCGCGGTCGACGCGCTCGCCGAGGCCGCCAAGGGCCTGACGCCCGCCGACCCGGCCGTCACCTACGTGTCCAACAAGGACGGCAAGGCCGTCGCCACCGGGGACGAGGTGCTGTCCCGGCTGGTCGGGCAGGTCGCCAACCCGGTGCGCTGGGACCTGTGCATGGAGACCTTCAAGGAGCTCGGTGTGACCGGGCTGATCGAGGTGTGCCCCGGCGGCACGCTCACCGGTCTCGCCAAGCGCGCCCTGCCCGGTGTGCAGACCGTCGCCCTCAAGACCCCCGAAGACCTCGACGCCGCCCGCGAGCTGATCGCCGCCGCGTCGTCGACACCTGCCGCTGACGCGGCGGGCGCCTGACAAGGAGCCCGAGAAGCATGTCGAAGATCAGGCCCGGCAAGGGCGCCCCGTACGCGCGCATCCTCGGTGTCGGCGGCTACCGCCCGACCCGGGTGGTGCCCAACGAGGTGATCCTGGAGAAGATCGACTCGTCCGACGAGTGGATCCGCTCCCGCTCCGGCATCGAGACCCGGCACTGGGCCTCCCCCGAGGAGACCGTCGCCGCGATGTCCATCGAGGCGTCCGGCAAGGCGATCGCGAACGCCGGCATCTCACCCGAGCAGATCGGCGCGGTCGTCGTCTCGACCGTCTCGCACTTCAGCCAGACCCCGGCCGTGGCGACCGAGATCGCCGACAAGCTCGGCACGGACAAGGCCGCCGCGTTCGACATCTCGGCCGGCTGCGCGGGCTTCGGCTACGGGCTGACGCTCGCCAAGGGCATGATCGTCGAGGGCTCCGCCGAGTACGTCCTCGTGATCGGCGTGGAGCGGCTCAGCGACCTGACCGACCTGGAGGACCGGGCCACCGCGTTCCTCTTCGGTGACGGCGCGGGCGCGGTCGTGGTCGGCCCCTCCGACGAGCCGCACATCGGCCCGACCGTGTGGGGTTCCGAGGGCGACAAGTCCGAGACGATCAAGCAGACGGTGCCGTGGAACGAGTTCCTCCCCCACTCTCGGCTTCGCTCGAGCGGGGGGACCCCCACCGGCGACGTCTCCACCCTGCCGCTGGACAGCGCGGGCAACGTCAAGTTCCCCGCGATCACGCAGGAGGGCCAGGCGGTGTTCCGCTGGGCCGTGTTCGAGATGGCGAAGGTCGCCCAGCAGGCGCTGGACGCGGCCGGGATCAGCCCGGACGACCTGGACGTCTTCATCCCGCACCAGGCCAATGTGCGGATCATCGACTCGATGGTGAAGACACTCAAGCTGCCGGAGCACGTCACGGTCGCCCGTGACATCCGCACCACCGGCAACACCTCGGCCGCCTCGATCCCGCTCGCTATGGAGCGGCTCCTGGCGTCCGGCGAGGCGAAGAGCGGCGACACCGCGCTCGTCATCGGCTTCGGGGCGGGTCTCGTGTACGCCGCGACGGTCGTTACCCTCCCCTAGGCACTCCGTGCCGGACAAGGTCACACGGTCCGGTACGGGAACCACCGCCACACCCTCTGGACAATCAAGAAGGAGCGCCACCATGGCCGCCACTCAGGAAGAGATCGTCGCCGGTCTCGCGGAGATCGTGAACGAGATCGCCGGCATCCCGGTCGAGGACGTCCAGCTGGACAAGTCCTTCACCGACGACCTGGACGTCGACTCGCTGTCCATGGTCGAGGTCGTCGTCGCCGCCGAAGAGCGCTTCGACGTCAAGATCCCGGACGACGACGTCAAGAACCTCAAGACGGTCGGCGACGCGACCGACTACATCCTCAAGCACCAGGCCTGATCCCCGGATCGGCCCGGGCCACGGCACCAGGCCCGATCCGTGATCCCCGGATCCGGCCGGGCTGCGGCACCGGGTCCGGTCCCACGGCCGGTCCGGTGCCTTGCCCCGCCACCCGGCGGTGGCGCCGTACGAATCCTCAATCCGTTGGAGAAAGAATTCCCGTGAGCTCGACCAATCGCACCGTGGTCGTCACCGGTATCGGCGCAACTACACCGCTGGGTGGCGACGCTGCCACGACCTGGGAGGGCCTGGTCGCCGGACGTTCCGGTGTCCGCCCCCTGACGCAGGACTGGGCCGCCGAGCAGGCGGTCCGTATCGCCGCGCAGATCGCCGTGGAGCCGACCGAGGTCATTCCGCGGCCGCAGGCCCGCCGCCTGGACCGCTCGGCGCAGTTCGCGCTGATCGCGGCCAAGGAGGCCTGGGCCGACGCCGGTTTCGAGGAGAAGGCCACCGAGAACGGCGAGGTCGACCCCGCCCGGCTCGGCGCGGTCATCGCCTCCGGCATCGGCGGCGTGACGACCCTCCTCGACCAGTACGACGTGCTGAAGGAGAAGGGCGTCCGCCGGGTCTCCCCGCACACCGTGCCGATGCTGATGCCGAACGGCCCGTCCGCCAACGTGGGTCTGCTCGTCGGCGCCCGCGCCGGTGTGCACACCCCGGTCTCCGCCTGCGCGTCGGGCGCCGAGGCCATCGGCTACGCCGTCGAGATGATCCGCACCGGCCGCGCCGACGTCGTCGTCGCGGGTGGCACCGAGGCGGCCATCCACCCGCTGCCCATCGCCGCGTTCGGCAACATGATGGCGATGTCCAAGAACAACGAGGACCCCGAGGGCGCCTCGCGTCCGTACGACACGGCCCGCGACGGCTTCGTCCTCGGCGAGGGCGCCGGTGTGATCGTGCTGGAGTCCGCCGAGCACGCCGCGAAGCGCGGTGCCCGCGTGTACGCGGAGGTGGTCGGCCAGGGCATCTCCGCCGACGGCCACGACATCGTGCAGCCGGAGCCCGAGGGCCGCGGCATCTCGGACGCGCTGCGGCACCTGCTGGCGAGCACCGATCTGGACCCGGCCGAGATCGTGCACGTCAACGCGCACGCCACCTCGACGCCGGCCGGTGACGTCGCCGAGCTGAAGGCCCTGCGCAAGGTGTTCGGCGACGACACGGACCACATGGCGGTCTCGGGCACGAAGTCCATGACCGGCCACCTGCTGGGCGGCGCGGGCGGCGTGGAGTCCGTGGCGACGATCCTCGCGCTGTACCACCGGATCGCCCCGCCGACGATCAACATCGAGAACATCGACCCGGAGGCCGAGGCCAACGCCGACGTCGTCCGCGGCGAGGCCCGCAAGCTGCCCGTCGAGGGCCGCATCGCCGCCCTGAACGACTCGTTCGGGTTCGGCGGGCACAACGTCGTCCTGGCGTTCCGCACCATCTGAGGACCGGCCGCACGGCCGTCGTGACATGAGGAGGCCCCCACCGCCCGGTGGGGGCCTTCCGCTTGCTCCGGGAGGGCTCCGCTCGTCCTGGGAGGGCCCGGCGCGGTCCTCAGACCACCTGGTGCAGCCAGCGCACCGGGGCACCCTCGCCGGCGTAGCGGAAGGGCTCCAGTTCGTCGTCCCAGGGCTTGCCGAGGAGGCGGGCGATCTCGGCCTCCAGGTCGGTCTCACCGCGCTGGGAGCGGACCAGGGCGGCGCGCAGCCGGTCCTCGGGGATCAGGATGTCGCCGTGGATGCCGGTGACCGCGTGGAAGATGCCCAGATCGGGGGTGCAGCTGTAGCGCTCGCCCTCGGCGGTCGGGCACGGCTCCGCGGTGACCTCGAAGCGGAGCAGATGCCAGCCGCGCAGCGCGGAGGCGAGCTGGGAGGCGGTGCCGGCCTCGCCCTGCCAGGAGAACTCCGACCGCCAGGTGCCCGGTGCCGCGGGCTGCCGGATCCAGTCCAGGCTGACACGCGTGCCGAGGACTCCCGCCACGGCCCACTCCACGTGCGGGCAGAGTGCGCGCGGCGCGGAGTGCACGTACAGGACTCCACGTGTCGTCACCGGGGCCTCCCGACTTGTAACTTAACGGAACGGGGAGCGGCAGGGCAGCCACGTGGCGAGGCTACCGTGCGACGGGGCAAGGAGTGTGACGTACCGTCGGAGCCGATGCCGGGAAACGACGAGGTTTCACCCGGCGGGACGTGTGAGCGGGTTTCCGGCGGGGGCCGGGGGTGTCCCCCGGTAAGGGGGCCGTCCGGAGGGACCCGTGCTGACCGGGCGGAACGGCCCGGAGGCTACCGACAGTGACGAACGGGCCGGGTGACCGCGCCGTATACGAACAAGGGGACCTGCGGATGCGGACACGACGCCACCGGGTGCGGGCGGTGCTCGCGGCCGTGACGGCGGCCCTGCTGGGAGCGGCCGGCTGCGGCGGCACGGGCGGCGACTCGCCCGCCCCGGACGGCACCACGGCGACGGCGAGCCCTTCCCCCTCCCCCACGCGCGCGTGGGACCGTACGCCGCGGTCCGTGGCGGCCGTCGGGGACTCCATCACCACGGGCTACGACGCGTGCTCGGTCCTCGCCGACTGCCCGAAGGTGTCATGGGCGACCGGCGGCGACAGCAGGGTGGACAGTCTCGCCGTACGGCTGCTGGGCGCGGCCGGAGCCGCCGGCCGCAGCTGGAACCTCGCGGTGAGCGGGGCGCGGATGGCCGATCTGCCGGACCAGATGGCGAAGGCGGCGGCACGGCGCCCGGAGCTGGTGACCGTGCTGGCGGGCGCGAACGACGCGTGCCGCCCCACGACGGACGCCATGACGCCGGTGGCGGACTTCCGCGCCTCCTTCGAGGACGCCCTGGAGACGCTGCGGGAGGAGGCGCCGAAGGCACAGGTGTACGTGGCGAGCGTGCCGGACCTGAAGCGGCTGTGGTCCGTGGGCCGCGTCAACCCGCTCGGCAAGCAGGTGTGGCAGCTCGGTATCTGCCCGTCGATGCTGGCCGATCCGGACGCCCTGGACGCGGCGGCGAGCAAGCGGCGCGACACGGTGCGGGACCGGGTGGAGGCGTACAACGCGGTGCTGGAGGAGGTGTGCGCGAAGGACCGGCGGTGCCGCTTCGACGGGGGCGCGGTGTTCGCGTACCGCTTCGGGGGCTCCGAACTCAGCCCGTGGGACTGGTTCCATCCGAGCGTCGAGGGGCAGGCGCGGCTCGCGGAGATCGCGTACCGCGCGGTCACGGCCCGCGAGGAGCCCTCCTGACACGGTGGCCTAGAGTTCGATCATGAGTGAACTTTTCGGCACACTTCCCGACGGCTCCCCGGTGCACCGCTGGACCCTGGAGCGCGGCGGGACACGGGTGCGGGTGCTGACGTACGGCGGGATCGTGCAGTCGGCCGAGGTGCCGGACCGGCAGGGCCGGCCCGCGGACGTGGTGCTGGGGTTCCCCGGTCTCGACGGCTATCTCGCGCACCCCGAGCCGTACTTCGGGGCGCTGGCCGGGCGGTACGCGAACCGCATCGCCGGCGGCCGCTTCACCCTGGACGGCCGCACCCATGAGCCGGCCCGCAACACCCCGCCCCACTCGCTGCACGGCGGCGAGCGCGGCTTCGACAAGCGCGTGTGGGAGGCCGAGCCGGTCGAGGGCGGGGTGCGGCTGTCCCGGATCAGCCCGGACGGCGAGGAGGGCTTTCCGGGGCGGCTCACGGTCTCCGCGACGTACACGCTGGACGAGGACGGCGGCGCGCTGCGGATCGCGTACGAGGCGACGACGGACGCGCCGACCGTGGTCAACCTGACGAACCACTCCTACTGGAACCTGGCGGGGGCGCGGTCGGGGCCCGCGGGCGGGCACCGGCTCCGGCTGGACGCCTCACGGGTGACGGCCGTGGACGCCGACCTGATCCCGACGGGTGAGCTCACCGCGGTCGAGGGCACGCGCTTCGACTTCCGTACGGAGCGGGAGGTGGGCTCCGGGTACGACCACAACTTCGTGCTCGACAAGGGCGTGACGGACACCCCCGCCGAGGTGGCCGAGCTGTACGACGCCGGGTCCGGGCGGGTGCTGACCGTGGCCACCACCGAGCCCGGGCTCCAGCTCTACACCGCCGACCACCTCGCCCCCGACCTGCCGTACGTGCCCGGCGCCGGGATCGCCCTGGAGACCCAGCACTTCCCCGACGCGCCGAACCGGCCGGAGTTCCCGAGCACGGTGCTGCGGCCCGGCGGGGTGTACCGGTCGGAGACCGTGTACGGGTTCTCCGTGCGCTAGCGGCGGTGGCCGGGCGCGCGGCGGGCTGCCTGCCGCCTCACGCCTCCACGGGCGCCGTCAGGCGGCGGTCGGCGGCCGAGCGGCCCGCCTGGACCTCGTACGCGCCCTTCACCCGCGTCCAGGCGCCGGTGCCCTCGTCCCAGATCTCGAAGGCGCGGTCCGGGAGCTCCACGACGGCCTCGGCACGCTCCCCCGGGGCCGCCTCGACGGCCGCGAACCCGGCGAGCCGGCGGGCCGGGCGGCCGGCCCCGGGCTCGGCGGGCGCGAGGTAGACCTGGACGACCTCGCGGCCCGCGCGCCCGCCGGAGTTGCGGACGCGGACGGTCACGGCCGTGCCGGTGACCTCGATCGACTCGTACTCCCAGGCGGTGTAGCCGAGGCCGTGCCCGAAGGCGTACGACGGGGTGCGGCCCTCCTTCTCCCAGGCCGTGTAGCCGATGAACACGCCCTCCGTGTAAGGGAGTTCGCCGTCCTCGGGCACCACCCGCGTGACCGGGGCGTCGGCCAGCGAGCCCCAGGTGGTGGGGAGCCGGCCGCCCGGCTCGTGGGCGCCGGTGAGGACGTCGGCGAGGGCGGCGCCGCCCTCCTGGCCGGGAAACCAGGTGAGGAGGACCGCGGCGACCTCGTCCCGCCACGGGAGTTCCACCGGCGAGCCGGAGTTGACGACCACGACCGTGTTCGGGTTGGCGGCCGCGACGGCGCGCACCAGGTCGTCCTGGCGGCCGGGCAGCCGCAGGTCCGTGCGGTCGAAGCCCTCGGACTCGACGCGGTCGGTGGTGGCGACCACGACCACGGCGGTGCCGGCGGCGCGGGCGGCCTCGACCGCCTCGGCGATCAGCTCGTCGGCGTCGCGCTGCGGCTCCTGGTGGCAGAGCGCGAAGCCGATCACCTTCAGCGGGATGTCCTCGGGGAGCGCGACGACGTACGTCAGGGAGACCTCGACCGGCTCGCCGGCCGTCAGTTCGGCCTGGGCCCGGGGCACGGGGGCGCCGAAGAACGCCTCGAAGGGGTCGTCCTTGGCGGGGCGCTGGACGTCGTCGTAGTACGTCGTGCCGCCGATGGTGAGGGTGAAGGAGCCCATGCCCTTGACACCGAAGGTGTGCGGGCCGCTCTCGCGCGGGGTGAACGTGCCGGTCAGCTCGACGGTGTGCAGGCGGTCGTGCGTGACGCCTTCGGGGAGGTCGTCGCCCATCCACTGGATCTGGCCGTTGGGTGCCGAGCCGGTGCCGATGACCGTGCCGTCGGCGGCGCGGCACACCGCGTGCAGCTCGAAGCCCTGGTCGGCGACGGCGAGCTCCTCGTTGGGGTCCGCGCCGAGGGCGTAGGTGAGGGTGCCCTCGGGGAGGGCGGCGGTGAGCCCGTCGAGCGGGGAGACGATCCGGGCGGGGAAGACGGTGGCGGAGCCGCCGCCGAGGACGCGGGCGTCGCGGGCGGCGGCGCCGATGAGCGCGACCGTTCCACCGGGCTTCAGGGGCAGGGCGGGGGTCCCGTCGCGGGCCTCGTCGCGGGCCTCGTCGCGGGTCTCGTTGCGGACGAGGACGAAGGAGCGGCGGGCGATCTCGCGGGCCAGGGCCTCGCCGTCGACGGTGGCGGGGAGGTCGGTGACGGCCGGATCGGCGCCCTCGAGGATGCCGACCCGGGCGGCGAGCCGGAGGACGTTGCGCACGGCCTCGTCCACCTTCGCCTCCTCGGCCTCGCCGTCCCGTACCGCCCGGGCGAGGGCCTCGCCGTACACGGTGCGCGGGCCGGGCATCGCGACGTCGAGGCCGCCCTCGATGGCGCCGACGGTGGAGCGGGCGGCCATCCAGTCGGAGACGTTGAAGCCGTCGAAGCCCCACTCGCCGCGCAGGATCTCGTTCACCAGGTAGCGGTGCTCGGTCATCGTCGTGCCGTTGACCGTGTTGTAGGCGGTCATGATGCCCCAGGGGTGGGCGTTCTCGACGATGGCCTCGAAGGGGGCCAGGTAGAGCTCGCGCAGGGCGCGCTCGGAGACGAGGTTGTCCACCGTGAAGCGGTCGGTCTCGGCGTCGTTGGCGACGAAGTGCTTCACCGTGGTGCCGACGCCGCCGGACTGCACGCCCCGCACATAGCCGGTGCCGATCCGCCCGGTCAGGTACGGGTCCTCGCTGTACGCCTCGAAGTGGCGGCCGCCGAGCGGCGAGCGGTGCAGGTTGACGGTGGGCGCGAGGAGGACGTGGACGCCCTTGCGGCGGGCCTCCTGCGCGAGCAGCACTCCGGCCCGGCGGGCGAGCTCCGGGTCCCAGGTGGCGGCGAGCGCGGTCGGGGAGGGCAGCGCCACGGACGGGTCGTCGGCGGTCCAGCGCACGCCCCGTACACCGATCGGGCCGTCCGACATGACGAGCGACTTCAGGCCGATCTCGGGGAGCGCGGGCAGCGTCCACATGTCCTGTCCGGCGAGCAGCCGTGCCTTCGCGTCGAGGTCCAGCCCGCGCAGGGCGGCCTCCACAGCTGCCTCGCGGGCCTCCCGGGCCTCGTCGGCCGAGGTGACGGGGGTTTTCCCGGACTGCGGAGAGTCGGTGGTCTGCGGGCGGGGGTGCGCCATTGGCGGTGCCTCCTCGTCGAAGCGGTGACGTCCGTGCGTGCCTCCATCCTGCACCCGACACCTGTAACTTGGTAGGTTTCGTTATTTCGCCGTTATATATCAGGTGAAGGGGAGGCACCCGTTTGCCGTACGGTGACGCCATGAGCACCAGGGCCAGAAGTGAGGAACGGCGTGCCGAGATCGTCCGGGCCGCTCTGGAGGTGATCGCCGAGCGCGGCTACCGGGGCGCGAGCATGGCCGCGGTAGCCGAGCGGGTCGGGCTCACCCAGCAGGGCCTGCTGCACTACTTCCCCACCAAGGACGCGCTGCTCGTCGCGGTGCTGAAGGAGCGGGACCAGTGGGACGCGGTGCCCGACAGCCCGTGGCGGCTCGATCTGCTGGCCTCGCTCGTCGAGTACAACGCCATGCGGCCCGGCATCGTGCAGACCTTCTCCGCGCTGCTCGGCGAGAGCGTCACGGAGGACCATCCCGCGCGCGCGTACTTCACCGAGCGGTACGGGAGGGTGCGCGCCACCATGACGGAGGCGCTGCGGTCCGAGCACGGGGAGCGGCTGCCGGGCGGGCTCACCCCGGAGCGGGCGGCTGTGCTGCTCGTGGCCGTGATGGACGGGCTGCAGTACCAGTGGCTGCTGGACCCGGAGGCGGTGGACATGCCGGAGGCGTTCCGGGACTTCCTGGGGCTGCTGGGCGGGACGGGCGAGTCCGGCTGAGTCCCGGCCGGCCGCTCCCGCACCGCCCCATGGCATACGCCGCCGCGGTCACGCGATACTGCCGCCGTCCCCCACGACACGGCGACAGAAGGGGCCGGATTCCCTTGACCTCCCTGCGGGTTCGAATCGGCATACTCGGCATGGCCCTGATTACCGGCTTCGCGGCACCGGTGACGGCTTCGGCGACGACCGCGGCACCCTCCTCCACCGTCGAGGAACTGCGTCTCGACCGGGCCGCGCCCCAGGAGATCCTGCGACGCTCCGGGTTCGACGATGTGGCACCGGACTTCACCCGGTCGCTGGCGAAGGCGCGGTCGTACGCGCAGGCCCAGCGGGTCGCCGAGCGCGAGGGCGCGCGGCTGTGGCGGAGAGCCGTGGACCGGGCGCAGGGGCGCGAGCCGCTGCGCGGAGACATCAGCAAGGACGACGACCGGCCGCTGTACTGGGCCCGGCTGGGCATGACGCGCGCGCTACGGAGCTGGGAACCCGGCTTCGGGCTGACGGACGCCCAGCGGAACCGGCTCCTGGAGGCGGTGGAGCGGACCTCGCGCGGGCAGGACTCCCTCCGCTACCCGCGCGCGAAGGGTGTGCAGCGGATCCTGGTCACCGGCTTCGACCCGTTCACCCTGGACCGGGACGTACGGATCTCCAACCCGTCCGGCGCCACCGCGCTGGCCCTCGACGGGACGACGATCCGGACGGCGGACGGTCCGGCGCGCATCGAGACGGCCGTCTTCCCGGTCCGCTGGGACGACTTCGCCGACCGTGAGGTGGAGCGGGCGCTGCGGCCGGTCCTGCCGCACGTGGACCTGTTCACGACGGTGAGCCAGGGCCGGGTCGGCCGCTTCGACGTCGAGCGCACCAACGGCGCCTGGCGGGGCGGTTTCCCCGACAACGCGAACGTCTCCCGCACGGAGACCGTCCCCGTCACCGACCCGGCCTCCCAGCCGCAGTGGACGTCCACGACCCTGCCGTACGCGGACGTCGTGGCCGCGGACACGGGCCGTTTCCCGGTGTACGACAACACGGGTGTCACCGAGATCCCGGCGGGCGGGACCGAGCCGGTCGTCCGGCCGGAGGGGCCGACGCCCGGCTCCACGGCCCGTGCCGGGGGCGGCGGCGACTACCTGTCCAACGAGATCGCGTACCGTGCGACGCTGCTGCGCGACCGGCTGGGGCTGCACGACGCGCTGCCGGGCGGGCATGTGCACACACCGGTCCTGCAGTTCGGGACGGGCAACACGGATCCGGCGACCGGGACGGTGACCGATCCGCAGTTCGTACGGAACCGGCTGGACATCATCGCGCAGACGCGGGCGATCGTGCGGGTCGCGGCCGAGGCCTCCGGCGGGGGCGGCGGGCGGTTCCACGCGACGGACGACATCAACTGCTGCTGACCGGTCCGTACGGGACGCCGCCGGGCCCGCGGCTCAGGCGGCCGGAGCCCCTTCCTGGTCGCCGTCCCGGCTGCGGCCGGACTCCTCGTCGCCGACCTCCCGGGTCTCCTCGCCGAGCAGGTCGCGGGCCATCAGCGTGGCGCCCGCGACCGCGCCCGGCATCAGGAAGACGGCGACGAACGGGACCAGGAAGGCGAGGCCCAGCGGGGTGCCGAAGCTCCAGACCAGCGCCTTGCGGGAGCGCAGCAGGGCCAGGCGCTCCCGGAGTTCGACGCTGCGGCGCTGGAGGGCGACGGCCGTGAGCTCCTCGGTGAGGAAGAACCCGGTGACCATGAAGCCGATCACGGGGACGACGGTCTGCCCGGCGACCGGGATGAACCCGAGCGCGAAGAGCAGGACGCTCCACACCGCGGCGCGCACGACGATACGGAGGCTGTCGCGGGCCGAGATCCACAGGTCGCGGGCGAGTGACAGGCCCGAGTCGGGGGCGGTGCCGTCCGGGGAGACGTCGCGGTCGACCTTCTCCGAGAGGCTCTCGTAGAAGGGCTGGCCGACGAGCAGGGTCGTCGCCGTGAAGGTGACCACCGAGAGCAGCAGGCCGAGGGCGAACAGGACGACGGTCAGGAACCCGCGGAAGAGGCCCTGCCAGGGGTCGGCCCAGTCGTCGGCGAACGGCGTCGCCCAGCCGACGAGGTCCTGGCCCCACAGGGCGAGCGCGACGAGGGCCGCCCCGTACAGCACCAGCGTGATCAGGCCCGGGAGCAGCGAGAAGCCATACTGCTTCCCGTGCCCGGCCACCCATCGCTGGCCGCGGAGCAAGTACGTGAATCCCACCCGTAGATCGCGCATGGGGTGCACTTTAGCCGGGGTGGGAGTGCGTTTCCCCCGTCACCCTGGGCGGCTCCCTCCGTCACGCCGGTGCCACGGCCACCACCACGCCCTGTTCGGCCGCCGGAGACATCGCCGCCTGCACCCGTACCGCCGCCGCCCGGGCGAACCGGCCCGCGCGGGACGCCGTGCCGATCAGGAGGGGCTGGAGCTGTTCCAGGCCGGCGACCACCATCTCCTCGCCCGCGATCAGCACCGGGCGGGCCGCCTTCGTGGTCGCGGCCGCCGCCTCGGTGAGGTCGGCGAGCGGGGGCAGGGCGGCGCGGACGACTCCGGCGCCGGCGGCCGCCGCGCGTTCCGCGAGGGCCAGCTGGAGGGGCATGAGGGGGGCCAGCGCCGTGGTCAGCGCGTCGGCGATGCGGCGCAGTTCGGGCGCCGAGTCGCGCAGGATCTCGGCGGACGCGCGGATCAGCGGCGTCAGGGCCAGCAGCGCGCCCGCGGCCAGCCCGGCGGCGGCCGGGACGATCGGCGAGGTGGCCTCCACCAGTTCACCGAGGGCGTCCGCCGCCTCCTCCACCGCGGGCTCCACGGCATCGAGGACCGGGAGCAGGTTGTCGCCCAGCGCCGTGAGCAGGGCCTGGGCGGGCTCGCTCACGGGGTGGACCGCCAGGGGCGCGCCGCTGGTGCCGAGCCGGGTCAGCGTGTCCACGATCCGGTAGAAGGCCTCCTGCGCCTGCGGGGACGCGCTGGCCTCGGCCAGATCCGCCGTGGTCTGGCTCAGGACGCGCAGCACCTCGGCGCCCGAGCCGGCGCGCGGATCGAAGGTGTTGACCGCGATCTTCGTGATGTTCCCGGCCGTGTCGAGGAGCTGGCCGGTGATCTCGGTGGTGCTGCGTGCCATCCGCAGCATGTCTTCCCTGCTGGGCATGCCGGGGATGCCGGGGAGCGACGGTATCGGGGACATGGGCCCTCCTCGCCTCGCGCGAAGCCTCACCTGTGCCGTACCTGTGCCGTGCCGAAGTGCGAACCGCCCCCAGCATGCCCTGTCGGCTCCGCCCGGCACGTCCCGTTCGAGGCATTCGTGACCGCATCGCCCTCTTGTTGCGCGGGAGTCGAACAGGTAGACCTCGCCCGTGAGGGCCATGAGGAGTGGGGATGACACAGCGAACTGAGGAGAGCTCCGGGACGGGTACCGGAGCGGGCACCGTCCACGGCACGGTCGCCGAGGGCTTCGAGGCGGTGCGCGAGGAGTTCACCGCCGTGGTCGCCGGGCAGCGGCCGGACTACGAGGGCCAGTTGTGCGCGTACGTGCACGGGCGGCGGGTCGTCGACCTGTGGGCGGGCCCGGACACCGGCGCGGACACCCTGTACGGCGTGTTCTCGTCCACCAAGGGCGCCGCCCATCTCGTGGTGGCGCTCCTCGTCCAGGACGGCATCCTCGACCTCGACCGCGAAGTCGCGCACTACTGGCCGGAGTTCGCGGCCGAGGGCAAGGGCGCGGTGACCCTGCGGCAGCTGGTGACGCACCGCGCGGGGCTGGTCGGCCTCGACGCCGGGTTCACCGAGGCGGAACTGGCCGACGACCGGATCATCGCCGAGCGACTGGCCGGCCAGCGCCCGTACTGGCGCCCGGACGCGGCCTTCGGCTACCACGCGCTCGTCATCGGCGCGCTGACCGGCGAGGTGGTGCGGCGGGCGACCGGCCGGACGCTCCAGGAGGTCTACGAGGAGCGGGTGCGCGCCCCGTACGGGCTGGACTTCTTCCTGGGCCTCCCCGAGGAGCACGAGCCCCGCTTCCGCTCCGTGCAGCCGATGGTGCCGACCCCGGAGGAGCAGGCGGTCCTCGACGCCGCTCCGACGGGCCCCCACACCCTCACCTCCATCGCGTTCAACGCGCACGTGCCGGACCCGGGCGAGCTGGTGGACCACGCCAACTCCCGTACCGTGCGCGCCAAGGGACCGGCGTCGGCGGGCGGCGTGGCCTCCGCGCGCGGGCTCGCCGGGATGTACGCGGCGGCGGTCAGCGAGGTGGACGGGCGCCCGCCGCTGCTGAAGCCGGACATGGTCGCGGAGGTCGGCCAGATCCACTCGATCGGCCTCGACCTGGTGATGCGCGCCCCCAAGGCGTACGGCCTCGGCTTCCAGGCGACCGCCGAGAACTGGTACCCGTTCCTCGGCGCCGGCGCGTTCGGGCACAGCGGCGCGGGCGGCGCCCAGGCCTTCGCGGACCCGCGCAGCGGCCTGGGGTACGGCTACACCCGGCGGCGGATGGCCTTCCCGGGCGGGGCGGCGCCGGAGAACGCACGGCTGGTGAAGGCGGTGCATGCGGCGGCGCTGACGCGCTGACCCTCGTAACCGCGAGAGGTCCGTACCCCCGGGTAACAGGGGTGCGGACCTCTCGCGGTTACGGCCGGCCGGTCAGAGCTTGACGATCATCTTGCCGGTGTTGTCGCCGCGCAGGACCCCGAAGAACGCCTCCAGCGTGTTCTCGACGCCCTCGACGACGGTCTCGCGGTACTTCAGCTCACCGGAGCGCACCCAGGGGCCGACCTCCTGGAAGAACTGCGGCTGCAGGTCGTAGTGGTCGCCGACGAGGAAGCCCTCGATGCGGCCGCGGGTCTGGATGAGACGGGCGAGGTTCTTCGGGCCGGGGGCCGGCTCGGTGTTGTTGTAGACGGAGATCATTCCGCAGACCGCGATCCGGCCGTCCCGGTTGAGGGAGCCGATGGCGGCCTCGAGGTGGTCGCCGCCGACGTTGTCGAAGTACACGTCGACACCGTCGGGCGCGGCCTCGCGGAGCTGCTCGCCGACGGAGCCGTTCTTGTAGTTGAAGGCCGCGTCGAAGCCGTACTCCTCGACGAGCAGCTTCACCTTCTCGTCGGACCCGGCGGAGCCGATCACCCGCGAGGCGCCCTTGAGCTTCGCGATCTGGCCGACCTGGCTGCCCACGGCACCGGCGGCGCCGGAGACGAAGACGGAGTCGCCCTCCTTGAACGAGGCGGTGCGCAGCAGTCCGGCGTAGGCGGTCAGGCCGGTCATGCCGAGCACGCCCAGGTAGGTGGAGAGGGGCGCGGCCTCCGGGTCGACCTTGACGGCCTGCTTGCCGTCGAACGTGGCGTACTCGCGCCAGCCGCCGAAGTGGAGCACGTGGTCGCCGGGCGCGATGCCCTCCGCGTTCGACGCGACGACCTCGCCGACGGCCCCGCCCTGCATGACCTTGTTCAGCTCGAAGGGGGCGACGTACGACTTGGCCGCTGACATCCTCCCCCTCATGTACGGGTCGACGGAGAGGTACTTGTTCCGTACCAGGACCTGGCCGGGGCCGGGCTGCCGGATCTCCGCCTCGACCAGCGCGAAGTCCTCGGGCTTCGGCCAGCCGACGGGGCGGCTGAGCAGGTGCCATTCACGGCTGGTGGTGGGGAGGGCCGGGGTGTCGGACATGAGGGCGCCTTTCCTGCGTCGTACTACGTCGTACTGCGTGGTACCTACGTTGTACCCGAAATACTTCACAACCTGAAACAACCATGCGCCTGAAAATTTCAGCATGTCAAATAAGCCGGTAGCCTGGTGCCCATGGCCACGCACAGACGTCCACCGGTCGACCCCCTCACCCTGGAGGTGGTCGAGCTCATCGGCACCGTCGTGGCCCGCTATCACGAGGAATACGAGGAGGCCGCCGCCGAGCACGCGCTGACCGGCGCCCAGGCGCGGCTGCTGAGCCTGCTCTCCCTGGAGCCGCTGCCCATGCGGCGGCTGGCGCAGAAGCTGAAGTGCGAGCCGTCGAACGTGACCGGCATCGTGGACCGGCTGGAGGCCCGGGGGCTGGTGGAGCGGCGGCCGGACCCGAACGACCGCCGGGTGAAGCTGGCGGCGGCCACCCAGGAGGGCCGCCGGATCGCGAAGGGGCTGCGGGAGTCCCTGGACTTCGCGCGGGAGCCGCTGGCGGCCCTGTCCGAGGAGGAACGGCTCGGCCTGCGGGAGCTGCTGCGGAGGATGCTGTCGGCCTAGCCGAGACCTGGCCGAGACCTGGCCGAGGCCTGGATCCCGAGGCCGGCGAAGGTCATGCGCACCACCACAGGAACCGGTCGCACGTTTCCGAAGGCGACGGGTCCGGGGGCGGCTCCTCGGACGTGGGGCCGGAGCTCGGGGCCGTGGATGCCCCGGGGGCGGAGGTGGCTCCCGGCGCCGGGGACGTACGGCCCGCCGCGGCGCCTCCGGAGGGCGGCCGCCCCGCCCGGTCACCGTCCTGTCCTGCCTGCTCCTCGGCGCCGCTCTGGGAGTCCTCCTCCCGCACCGCCTCTTCCTGCTCGGTCCCCGCGCCCGTGGGCGAGCGCCCGTCCGACGGGGACGCCGAGCCGCCGTCCGGAGCGGTGGAGGCGTCCGCGGCCACGCCGACGGCGGCCGTGGTGCCGTCCTGCGGGGACGGCGCCTCCGCGGCGGCCGGGGACTCCGCCGGGCCGCCGTCCGCCGCCGTCGTCGTCGTGCCGGGATGCGAGCCCGGTGCCTCGACGCCGAGTTCGGCGAGGCTCAGTCCGCCCGCCGCGAGCAGCAGCCCCGTACCGATGAACAGGACCCGGCGGCGGCGCCGGCGATGGGCGGCCGCTTTGCGATCGCGTCGACCGGCACGGGTATCGCCCCCGACGCCTCCGGTACCCCCGACGCCTCCGGTACCCCCGACGCTTCCGGAACCTTCGGCGCTCCCGGAACCTTCGGCGTTCCCAGCGCTCCCGGCGTTCCCGGCACTCCCGGACGGGCGCGCACCGTCGTCCACCGTGTACGCGCGGAACTCATCGGCCTGGGCGCCGCAGCCCGGGCAGGAGAGGGCGCCGTTGAGGTGCCGTCGGCACGGGTGGCAGTAGTTCATGACGCGGGGAGACTAGATGCTTCTCATGGCATTCCCCTGGAAGCCGCTGTGAATGTTGTGTAGGGAAGCACCTGTTCCGGTATGGGAGTTGAGGGCGTGCTCGCCCCTGCCGCAACCGTTATGCGTGCGACCCATTGACACTCCCCCGGCACCGTCCTTACTGTCACGCCAGCATTTCGAACGCATGACGAAATCTCGAACATGCCCGGACGGGCCACACGAGCACAACGAGCCGTCGCAGGGCCGCACAAGCACCGACGAAGCAGCGAGGGACACTGCCGTGCGCATCACCGGAATCAGCACACACGTGGTCGGGACACCCTGGCGCAACCTGACCTACGTCCAGGTGCACACCGACGAGGGGCTCACGGGGGTCGGCGAGACCCGGATGCTGGGACACACCGACGCTCTGCTCGGTTACCTGAAGGAGGCCGAGGCCAACCACATTCTCGGCTCGGACCCGTTCGCTGTCGAGGACCTCGTCCGCCGGATGAAGTACGGCGACTACGGGCGGGCCGGCGAGATCGTGATGTCCGGCATCGCCGTGATCGAGATGGCCTGCTGGGACATCAAGGGCAAGGCCCTCGGCGTACCGGTCTGGCAGCTGCTCGGCGGCAAGGTCACCGACAAGGTCAAGGCGTACGCCAACGGCTGGTACACCACCGAGCGCACCCCGGAGGCGTACCACAAGGCCGCCCAGGGGGTGATGGAGCGCGGGTACCGGGCGCTGAAGATCGACCCGTTCGGCACCGGGCACTTCGAGCTCGACCACAAGGAGACCCTGTACGCGGTCTCCCTGATCGAGGCCGTACGGGACGCCATCGGGCCCGAGGCCGAGCTGATGCTGGAGATGCACGGCCGGTTCTCGCCGGCCACCGCCGTACGGCTCGCCCACGAGCTGGCGCCCTTCAAGCCCGCGTGGCTGGAGGAGCCGGTGCCGCCGGAGAACCTCAAGGCGCTGGAGAAGGTGGCCGCCAAGGTCGACATGCCGGTCGCCACGGGTGAGCGCATCCACGACCGGATCGAGTTCCGTGAACTGTTCGAGAGCCAGGCCGTGGACATCCTCCAGCCCGATGTCGGCCACATCGGCGGCATCTGGGAGACCCGGAAGCTGGCCGCGACCGCCGAGACCCACTACATGCTGGTCGCGCCGCACAACGTGGGCGGGCCCGTGCTGACCGCGGCCTCCCTCCAGGTCGGCTTCACCTCCCCCAACTTCAAGATCCTGGAGCACTTCAACGACTTCGCGGACGCGGAGATCAAGAAGGTGATCAAGGGCGCGCCCTACGTGGACCCGGAGGACGGCTGCTTCCACCTGTCCGACGCGCCCGGCCTGGGTGTCGAGCTGGACGTGGACGCGGCGGCCGAGTTCCCGCAGCAGCAGGCCCGGTTCGACCTGTGGGCCGACGGCTGGGAGCAGCGCAAGCCGAAGGCCACGAAGTGAGCACCGCCGTCGTCACCCCCGGAGGGGCCCCGTGAGCACCGCCGTCGTCATCGACGCGCCGGGCGAGCACCGGCTCGTCCCGCACGAGCCCCGGCAGCCGGAGGCCGGCGAGGCGCTGGTGCGCGTCCACGCCTCCGGCATCTGCGGCAGCGACCGCGAGGTCTACCAGGGCAACCGGCCCGAGGGGTATGTGCGGTATCCGCTCACACCGGGCCACGAGTGGTCCGGGACCGTGGAGGCGGTCGGGGCCGGAGTGCCTTCGACTCTTGTAGGCCGCAAGGTCGTCGGCGAGGGCTTCCGGAACTGCCAGGTGTGCGACCGCTGCCATGCGGGCGACACCACGCTGTGCACGGCCGGGTACGAGGAGACCGGGTTCACCCAGCCGGGTGCGATGGCCTCCACGCTGACGCTGCCCGCCCGTCTCCTGCACGTTCTGCCCGACGACGCCGATCTGACGGCCGCCGCGCTGCTGGAGCCGGCCGCCTGCATCGCGGCCGCCGCGCTCAAGGCGAACGCGCGGCCCGGGGAGCGGGTGGCCGTGGTGGGCACCGGGACGCTCGGGGTGTTCGCCGTTCAGTTCCTGAAGGCGGCCAGCCCGGCCGAGCTGCTGGTCGTCGGCACCCGCCCGGACCGCTCGGCGCTCTGCAAGGGGTTCGGCGCCACGGACTTCCGGACCAAGGACCAGGAGCTGCCCGGCGACTTCGACGTGGTCATCGAGACCGCGGGGTCGGCGGACGCCGCCCGTACCGCCGCGGGGCTGTTGCGGCGCGGCGGGCGGCTGGTCCTCACCGGGATCCCCGCGCCGGGCGCCCAGGGACTCGACCCGACCGACCTCGTCGTACGGCAGCTGGAGGTGCACACCGTGTTCGGCGCGCCGCCCGAGGCGTGGGCGCACACGGTGCGGGTCTTCGGGGCCGGGCTCCTCGATCCGCTGCCGCTCGTCACCCATGAACTGCCGCTCGCACAGTTCGCACAGGCCATCGAGCTGGTGGGGGCCGGCGACCCGAAGGTGGGCAAGGTCCTGCTGCGGCCCTGACCCCACCGAGGCCCCCACCGCACAGCACACAGCACCACCACGAGCCGTGCGCCGGTACGGAGACCCTGACGCTCCGTACCGGCGTACGCCCAGCGCCACCGCACCCGGCACCCCGCACCTCGCGCCCCGCACTCCGCTACCGCACGGTTCGCGCCTTGATCCGCGAACTCCGTCCGAAATCACGAACATGCCGAGCATGCCGAACCTGAAGGACAACCTGTGACCGACGCTTCCGCCACGGCACCCCGTCGACCCGGCGAGCAGGCGCTCGCCTCGCTCGGTCTGGACGCGCCCGCCCTGTCCCCCGCCGACGCCTCGTCGCACAGCTTCCCCGGAGGCGGCCGCTGGCGCACCGAGATCCCCTCGTGCGAGGGACCCGAGGCGCTGTCCGTGGTCCTCAAGGAGTCCTCGCGGCTCGATGTGCCGATTCACCGGATCAGCCAGGGCAGCGGTGTGTGGATGCTGACCGACGCCGAGATCACCGAGATGGTCGAGGCCACCGCCGAACGCGACATCGAGCTCTGCCTGTTCACCGGCCCGCGCGGCACCTGGGACATCGGCGGCTCCACCCGGACCGACTCGGGCGGGGCGGGTCTGCGTGCCCGGGGCCACGACGCGGTCGCGGGCTGTGTCGAGGACGCGGTCCGCGCCACCGAGCTGGGCGTGAAGTGCCTGCTCGTCGCCGACGAGGGCGTACTGTGGACGCTGCACCGGGCCCGCACCGCCGGGATCATCCCCGCCGACACCACGCTGAAGGTGTCGGCACTGATCGGCCCGGTCAACCCGGCCTCGTTCGCCGTGTACGAGAACCTCGGCGCCGACTCGATCAACGTGCCCAGCGATCTGACGCTGGATCACCTCACCGAGATACGCCGCGCCTCCGGCACCCCCATGGACATGTACGTCGAGGCCCCCGACGACCTCGGCGGGTATGTGCGCATGTACGAGATCGCCGAGCTGATCCGGCGCGGTGCGCCGATCTACCTCAAGTTCGGGCTGGCCAAGGCCCCCGGGATCTACCCGTACGGGCACCACATGCGCGAGCTCACCCTGGCCACCGCCCGGGAGCGGGTGCGGCGCGGCCGGCTCGCCCTGGACCTGCTGCAACGGCACGGCGTGGACAACGACATGGCGCCCCTCGGTTCGCGGCTGCCGGGCGAGCTCAAGCGGTTCGACGTGCCCGCGTGACCAGGGTGCGACGTGGCCCCGCCACCGCGGTGCGACGTCCTTCATAACGTTCGAACAAAGGTCCCTGCGCAGAAGCAGACACAGCCGCACACGATCCCACACACTCTCCTCGGTCTCCCCCGTACCGCACGGAGCGCCTCCCCCGCTCCGCCCCGCATCACCGCCGACCGAGCCGGCCCACCACATCAAGGATGATGATTATGCGCAACCGCCGAGCCGCATTCGCCGCCCTGGCCTCCGCCGCCTCACTCGCCCTCACCCTCTCCGCCTGCGGCCAGGACAGCGAAGGCGGCAGTGAGGAGGGCAAGGGCGGCGCGGACGGCGCCACCATCGGTGTCGCCATGCCCACCAAGTCCTCCGAGCGCTGGATCGCCGACGGCAACTACGTCGTCGACACCCTGGAGTCCAAGGGCTTCGAGGCCAAGCTGGTCTACGGGGAGGACGACCCCGACCAGCAGGTCTCCCAGATCGAGAACCTGATCACGCAGGGCGTGGACGCCCTGATCATCGCGGCCATCGACAACAAGTCGCTGAACAACGTGCTCCAGCAGGCCAAGGACGCCGACATCCCGGTGATCTCCTACGACCGGCTGATCCTCAACACGGACAACGTGGACTACTACGCGTCGTTCGACAACGAGAAGGTCGGCGAGCTCCAGGGCAACTACATCGTCGAGAAGCTCGGCCTGAAGGACGGCAGCGAGAAGGGCCCCTTCAACATCGAGCTGTTCGCCGGCTCCAACGACGACAACAACACCCGCTACTTCTTCGGCGGCGCGATGAGCGTCCTCCAGCCGTACATCGACAAGAAGCAGCTCGTCGTCCGCTCCGGCCAGACCGAGCTGACCCAGGTCACCACCCTGCGCTGGGACGGCGGCACCGCCCAGAAGCGCATGGACGACATCCTGACCTCGGCGTACAAGAGCGAGCGGGTCGACGCGGTGCTCTCGCCGTACGACGGCATCTCCATCGGCATCCTGTCCGCCCTGAAGTCGGACAGCTACGGCACCAAGGACAAGCCGCTGCCGATCGTCACCGGCCAGGACGCCGAGCTCGCCTCGGTCAAGTCGATCATCGACGACCAGCAGTCGATGACCGTCTTCAAGGACCTCCGCGAGCTCGCCAAGGTCGCCGTGAACATGGTCGAGGCCTCGCTCGACGGCAAGGAGCCCGAGCTCAACGACAAGGAGACCTACGACAACGGCTCCAAGGTCGTGCCCGCGTACCTGCTCGAGCCGGTGAGCGTCGACAAGGAGAACTACCAGAAGACCGTCGTCGACTCCGGTTACCTCAAGGAGAGCGACCTCAAGTAACCGACGGCACCGAAGGATTGGAAGGCACGACCATGGCGGGACCCGTCCTGGAAATGCGCTCGATCGTCAAGACCTTTCCCGGCGTCAAGGCGCTGTCGGACGTCACACTGACCGTCCGGAAGGGCGAGGTCCACGCCATCTGCGGGGAGAACGGCGCCGGCAAGTCGACCCTCATGAAGGTCCTCTCGGGCGTCCACCCGCACGGCACCTACGAGGGGGACATCCTCTTCGAGGGGGAGGTCTGCGCGTTCAAGGACATCAGGGCCAGTGAAGAGCACGGCATCGTGATCATCCACCAGGAACTGGCCCTGGTGCCCTACCTCTCCATCGCGGAGAACATCTTCCTCGGCAACGAGCACGCGCGGCGCGGCTTCATCAACTGGAACGACACGCTGAAGCACGCCACCGAGCTGCTCCGCCGCGTCGGCCTCGACGAGCACCCGGAGACCCGCGTCGCCGACATCGGCGTGGGCAAGCAGCAGCTCGTCGAGATCGCCAAGGCGCTGTCGAAGAAGGTGAAGCTGCTCATCCTCGACGAGCCGACGGCGGCGCTGAACGACGAGGACAGCGGCAAGCTGCTGGACCTGATCCTCGATCTGAAGGACCAGGGCATCACCTCGATCATCATCTCCCACAAGCTGAACGAGATCCGCCGGGTCGCCGACTCGGTGACGATCATCCGCGACGGGCACACCATCGAGACGCTCGACGTGGCGGCCGAGGAGACCACCGAGGACCGGATCATCAGCGGCATGGTGGGCCGTGACCTGGAGAACCGTTTCCCCGAGCGGTCGCCGCACCAGCCGGAGGAGGGTGCCGCGCCCGCCCTGGAGATCCGCAACTGGACCGTGCACCACCCGATCGACCAGCAGCGCAAGGTGGTCGACGACGTCTCGATCCAGGTGCGGCGCGGGGAGATCGTCGGTATCGCGGGCCTGATGGGCGCCGGGCGCACCGAGCTCGCGATGAGCGTGTTCGGGCGCACCTACGGCCGGTACACGGGCGGCACGGTCCTCAAGGACGGCACGGAGATCCGTACGAAGACCGTGCCCGAGGCGGTGAAGCACGGCATCGCGTACGTCACCGAGGACCGCAAGCACTACGGCCTCAACCTCATCGACACCATCAACCGCAATATCTCGCTCAGCGCGCTGGGCAAGGTCGCCAAGGCGGGTGTGGTCGACGAGCACGGGGAGCGGCAGGTCGCCGAGGGCTTCCGGAAGTCCATGAACATCAAGGCGCCGACCGTGTTCGAGCCGGTCGGCAAGCTGTCCGGCGGCAACCAGCAGAAGGTCGTCCTCAGCAAGTGGATCTTCGCGGGGCCGGACGTGCTGATCCTGGACGAGCCGACGCGCGGTATCGACGTCGGCGCCAAGTACGAGATCTACACGGTCATCGACCAGCTGGCGGCCGAGGGCAAGGCGGTCGTCTTCATCTCGTCCGAGCTGCCCGAGCTGCTCGGCATGTGCGACCGCATCTACACCATGGCCGCGGGACGGCTCACCGGTGAGTTCTCGCGGGCCGAGGCCTCACAGGAATCGCTGATGCGTCAGATGACGAAGGACAAAGAGGTAACCCGATGAGCACGGACGTGACCGCCAAGACGCCGGCCCCGGCGCCGCCCGGCAAGGGCGGCGCGGCGAGCGGAGGCCTGCTGAACCTGGTGCTGGACGGCATGCGCCGCAACATGCGGCAGTACGGCATGCTGATCGCCCTCGGGCTGATCGTGGTGCTGTTCGCCGTCTGGACCGAAGGCGACCTGCTGCTGCCGCGCAACGTCTCCAACCTGGTGCTGCAGAACAGCTACATCCTGATCCTCGCGATCGGCATGATGCTGGTCATCATCGCGGGGCACATCGACCTGTCGGTCGGATCGCTCACGGCGTTCGTCGGCTCGATCGCCGCCGTGTTCATGGTGAAGAACGATCTGCCGTGGCCGCTGGCCGTGCTGCTGTGCCTGGCCGTCGGCGCGGCCGCGGGCGCGGCACAAGGGTTCTTCATCGCGTATCTCGGCATACCGTCGTTCATCGTGACCCTGGCGGGCATGCTGGTCTTCCGCGGCGCGACCGAGATCTTCCTGGAGGGCCAGACCCTCGGCCCGTTCCCGGAGGGTCTGCAGAAGGTCGCCAACGGCTTCCTGCCCGAGGTCGGCCCGGAGACGAACTACCACAACCTGACCCTGCTGCTCGGCATCGCGCTGATCGCTTTCGTGGTGCTCCAGGAGATCCGTGACCGCAAGCGGCAGCGGGAGTTCACCCTCGAGGTGCCGCCCACGAACCTGTTCGTGCTGAAGCTGGTAGCCATCTCCGCCGCCGTGCTCGTCGTCACGCTGCTGCTGGCCAGCTACAAGGGCGCCCCGATCGTCCTGCTGATCCTCGGCGTGCTGGTCGTCGGCTTCGGCTACGTCATGCGCAACGCGATCATCGGCCGCCACATCTACGCGATCGGCGGCAACCTGCCCGCGGCCAAGCTGTCGGGTGTGAAGGACAAGAAGGTCACCTTCCTGGTCTTCCTGAACATGGGCATGCTCGCGGCCCTGGCGGGTCTGGTCTTCGCCGCCCGCTTCAACGCGGCCTCGCCCAAGGCCGGCCTCAACTTCGAGCTGGAGGCGATCGCGGCCTCGTTCATCGGCGGCGCGTCGATGAGCGGCGGCGTCGGCACCGTCCTCGGCGCGATCATCGGTGGTCTGGTTCTGGGCGTGCTGAACAACGGTATGAACCTCGTCGGCATCGGCACCGACTGGCAGCAGGTCATCAAGGGCCTGGTGCTGCTGCTGGCGGTCGGGTTCGACGTGTGGAACAAGCGCAAGGTCGGTTCGTAAGTTTCGGACGAGGGCCCCGCCAGAAGGCGGGGCCCTTCTTCTACGCAGGAGAGCCGTAACAGATGGACATGAACAGACGCACGGTCATAGCGGGAGCGGCGGCCGCCGGTATCGCGGCGGGCACGATCGGTGCGGCGGGCACGGCCCACGCCGGGGGAGGCAGGAAGCCGGTGAAGGAACTCTTCGGAAAGCTCGCGGACGGCACCAAGGTGTACCGCTGGTCGCTGGAGAACGGCGGGACGCGGCTGAAGGTCCTCTCCTACGGCGGGGCCGTGCAGTCCCTGGAGATCCCGGACCGGCGCGGGCGGTACGCGAACGTCTCCCTCGGCTTCGACAACCTCGACGACTACGTCGCGAAGAGCCCCTACTTCGGCGCCCTGATCGGCCGCTACGGCAACCGCATCGACAAGGGCCGCTTCACCCTCGACGGCACGGCGTACCAGCTCTCCGTCAACGACGGCGAGAACAGCCTGCACGGCGGCGCCCAGGGCTTCGACAAGCGCGTGTGGGACGTGGAGCCGTTCACCAAGGGCTCCGACGTCGGCCTCCACCTGCACTACACGAGCGTCGACGGCGAGATGGGCTACCCGGGCACGCTCAAGGCGAAGGTGACGTACACCCTCACCCGCGCCGGCGACTGGCGCATCGACTACGAGGCCACCACCGACAAGGCCACCGTCGTCAACCTCACCAACCACGTCTACTGGAACCTGGCCGGCGAGGGCAGCGGCACGATCGAGGACCACGAGCTGTCGATCGCCGCCTCCCGCTACACCCCCGTGAACTCCGGCCTCATCCCCACCGGTGAGCTGGCGAAGGTCGCGGGCACCCCCTTCGACTTCCGCCGCGCCAAGACGGTCGGCGAGGACATCCGCGTCGCCCACCAGCAGCTGCTGTACGGGCAGGGCTACGACCACAACTGGGTGCTCGACAAGGGCATCACATCCCGTCCCGAGCACGCCGCGACGCTGCGCGACCCGCGGTCCGGTCGTACGCTGCGCATCGCCACGAACGAGCCCGGCCTGCAGTTCTACTCCGGCAACTTCCAGGACGGCACCCTGGTCGGCTCCGGCGGCCGCGTCTACCGGCAGGGCGACGCCCTCTGCCTGGAGACGCAGCACTTCCCCGACTCGCCGAACCAGCCGTCGTTCCCGTCGACGGTGCTGCGGCCGGGTCAGACGTACCGGACGACGACGGTGCACTCGTTCGACGCCTGACAGCACCATCACGCCGGACACGTTTTCTTCACAACAGTTGAACGGCGTCACGTCGGCCTCCGTATGCAAGGGCGGCCCGTGCTCCCCCGCACGGGCCGTCCAGGCACGACGGGCCCGGTTCCCCCCACCGGGTCCGCCCACACGGAGGTCCCATGGCCGGCAACGTCACCTCGCTGTTCCGCGGCACCGCAGCGCACAGCCCGTCGATGGCGGCGCTGACGCGCGAGGGGGGCGAGGGCGCCGGGCCGGTCGACTTCTGCATCCCGTGCAACCCGTACTTCCCCACCCCGGCCATGTTCGACGAGCTGGCCGGCCGGCTGCGCGAGATCATCACGTACTACCCGAGCAGCGCCGACACGATCACGGCCGAGCTCTGCAACCTCCTCCAGCTGCCGCCGCAGTGCGTGGCGATGGGCAACGGCTCGACCGAGCTGATCACCTGGATCGACCATCTCCTCGTCCGGGAGTCCCTCGCCGTCGCCGTCCCCACCTTCGGCCGCTGGACCGACCAGCCGATGGAGACCGGCAAGCGCGTCGACATGTTCCCGCTCCAGGAGTCCAGCGGCTTCGCCCTGGACCTCGCGCAGTACGCCGAGTTCATCCGCGCCCGCGGCACCCGCGTCGCCGTGCTCTGCAACCCGAACAACCCCGACGGCGGCTTTCTGCACCGGCACGCGGTGGTGCAGTTCATGGACGCGATGGCCGACCTGGACCTGGTCGTCGTCGACGAGTCGTTCCTGGAGTTCGCCGACGCCGAGGCCGAGCCGAGCGTCGTCAAGGAGGCGGTGATGCGCCCCAACGTCATCGTGCTGCGCAGCCTCGGCAAGAACTTCGGCCTGCACGGCATACGGTTCGGTTACCTGGTGGCGAACCCCGCGCTCGCCGGGAAGATCCGCTCGATGCTGCCGAAGTGGAACCTCAACTCCTTCGCGGAGACCGTGGTGTTCATGCTCAAGGAACACGGCGCCGAGTACCTGGAGAGCCTGCACCAGGTGCGCCGGGACCGCCTCGACATGGCCCGCCGGCTCTCCGCGCTGCCCGGTCTGACGGTCTACCCGTCCCAGGGCAACTTCCTCTTCGTGCGCCTGCCCGTGGGCGCCGAGGGCACGGTGGTCCGCGACCGGCTGCTCACCGAGCACCGCGTCCTGGTCCGCGAGTGCGGCAACAAGATCGGCTCGTCCAGTCGCTTCCTGCGGCTCGTCGTCCGGCCCGAGGTGGACGTGCGACGCCTGGTGTCCGGCCTGGAGTCGGTGCTGTACGGGACCGGGAGGGGAGCCGTCGTACCCGAGCCTGCCACCGGGACCGGCTACAGCTCGGGTACGGCGGCCGTGGACCGGCTGATGAGCGGGACGAACGGCGCGGGCGCCCAGGGCCTCGCCGCGCAGGCCGCGTCACTGCCGGCACCCGGGCCCCTGCCGTCGGTGCCCATGCCCGCGCCCGTACCCGCGCCACCCGTACCCGCGCCACCCGTACCCGCGCCACCCGTACCCGCGCCGCCGGTGCCCGTGCCCGCGCCTGTCGCCGTACCCGCGGCCGCGATGCCGGGCATGTCACCCGCCGCGGCCGCCGGCCTCACCCCGGCCGCCCAGACGGGCATGCCCGGCATGGCCGCCGCGGCCGCGAACCGCCGCGCGACGGGAGCCGCCCAGGGCCTCACGGCCGCCCAGGTCCGCGGCCGCACCCAGCCGGAGCCGGTGGGGTGGCCGCAGGCCGGGTCGCTATGAGGGGGAGTTTCGCGGTAGCCGTCACACGGCCCGCAGCGCCCACTGCTGACACGCGTTGTTCAGCCACGACCACTGCCGTACGTCGGTCCCGTCGGCCGTGCCGCAGTCCGCGACGTCCGCGACCTTCCCCGTCGCCTGGTTGACGATCCGCACGTATCCGCTGTCCGTCGCCACGAACCGGAACCGCTGGCACGTGTTGTTCAGCCACGACCACTGCCGCAGATCCGCACCGTCCGCCGCCGAACAGTCGGCGGTGTCCAGCACCTTGCCCGTGGCCACGTTCACCAGCCGGTGCGTGTCGTCGCCTAGGTCCTCCAGACGCCACCGCTGGGGGTTCGCGCCGTTGCAGGCCCACTGCCGGACGTTCGTCCCGTCCGCGGTCGCCCCGTTCTCGACGTCCAGGCACTTCCCGCTGTTGCGGTTGACGACCGTGTACGTGGTGGACGCGGTGGACGGCTCCCCCGAGGGACCGTTCTGGGCCGCGCCCAACCGCACCGGCATACCGAAGTTCGGCGTGCCGTCCGAGTTCCAGCTGAACTTCTGGGCGCGTGTGGTGCGCCCGTTGTCGCAGCCGTCACTCGCGCTGTCGTTGGCGTGGTACACGATCCAGCTCTCACTGCCGTCCGGCGAGGTGAAGAAGCCGTTGTGCCCGGGCCCGTAGACGCCGTTCGCGTCACTGCGCTGGAAGACGGGCGTGGACTTCTTCGTCCAGGAGGAGGCGGAGAGCGGGTTGGAGCCGGTGAGCTCCAGCTGCCCGAGCTTGTAGTCCGGGGTCCAGCACCCGCTCGCCGAGTAGATCAGGAACGTCCGGCCGTTCCGCTGGAGCACCTCCGCGCCCTCGTTGACGGTCCCGCCCTGCCGCTCCCAGTCGTACGTCGGCGTGGAGATCGTCGAGAAGGACCCACTGACCGTGTACGGGTTGGACATCGGCGCGATGACGAGGTTCTGCGTCCCGCCGCCGCTCGCGCTGCCCAGCAGGTACAGGCGCCCGCCCACGTTCAGCACGCTCGCGTCCAGCATCCAGGAACTGTTGAGCGTGGACTTGAAGGTGTACGGGCCCATGGGGTCGGAGCCCGCGCTCTCCAGGACGTGGCTGCGCTGGGTGGGGTTGTAGTCGGAGACGTTCTGCCCGGCCGTGAAGTACAGGTACCAGCGGCCGTTCAGGAAGTGCAGCTCGGGCGCCCAGATGTTGCAGCACCGCGAGGCCGCGTCACCCTTCCACACCTGCACGCTGGGTGCGGTGGCGAGCCCGGCCAGCGTGGTCGACTTGCGCATGGTGATGACGTCGGTCCAGCTCGTCGTCACCATGTAGTAGCTGCCGTCGTGGTACGAGATCCAGGGGTCGGCGCCCTTCACCGACTTGACCGGGTTCGTGAACGAGGCCGCGCTCGCGGACGGCTGGCCCAGGGAGAGGGCGAGGAGCAGCGCGGCCAGCAGGGTCAGTACGCGACGGGCCATCCGCTGCTCCAGTTCAGGAGGTTGACACCGAGCTTGGGCGTGCCGTTGTCGTTGCCGTCGTAGTAGTGGTAGACGATCAGGTCGCCGTCGACGTCCTTGAGGATCGACTGGCCGCCGGGACCGATGACCCTGCCGTGGGACTCCAGCACCGGGGTGCCGCCGTTGTCGGTCATCGCGACACCGTTCTTGTCGTGGTACGGCCCGGTGACGGAGGTGGCGCGGCCGACCTTGACCTTGTACGTGGAGCTGGTGCCGGCGCAGCAGGTGTCGTACGAGGCGAAGAGGTAGTAGTAGCCGTTGCGCTTGACGATGTAGGGGGCCTCCACCGCCTTGGTGCCGGTCGGGCGGGACGCCAGCGAGTAGCGCGTGGTGTTGGACGAGAGCTGCTTGCCGGTGGACGGGTTGATCTGGATCATCTTGATCCCGCTCCACCAGCTGCCGAAGGACAGCCACCACTTGCCGTCGTCGTCGACGAAGAGGTTCGGGTCGATGGCGTTGTAGTCGGTGGACGAGCTGGAGGTGTACACGACGCCGTAGTCCGTCCAGCTCCCCGGCTGCCCGGTCGTCGAACCGGCCAGCCCGATGGCCGACTTCTGCGAGCCGAACGACGACACGGAGTAGTACATGAGGTACTTGCCGCCGTGGTACGAGATGTCCGGCGCCCAGGCCTCCGGCACGGACGAGTACGTCGACCACCAGCTCGGCCGCGTCGAGAAGGCGTCCGCGCCCGCGCTGAACGCGATCCGGTTGGTGGACGACTTGCTCGAGATACCGCCGCCGGTGGCGTACAGCAGGTACTGGCCGGAGGAGGTGCGGATCATCGTGGGGTCGTGGACGACCGTCGATCCGGTGACGGTACCGGGGTTCGGGTACGCGCTCGCCGTACCGGGGACGAGGGCGAGCAGAACGGCCGCGGGGACGGCGAGGAGAGCGGTTCTCCGGGACGAGCGGGATGAGCGGGGCCCGCGGGACGTGCGGGAGGTGAGGGATGTGCGGCTCACGCGGAACCTCCTGGGGAGGATGGGGAGTTCGTCCGGGATATCGAACGGTGGCCGTTCTGTCGGACGTTTGCGTGCCCCGCAACGTAGAGTCGAAGCGCTTCCGCGTCAACGCTTCTCACATACGTAACTCCGCGCCCTGTCCGTCGACTTCACCCCGATCACCACCTTGACCACCACACCGGGCAACAACCGCCCGGAAGGATTCGTTCAGTGATCGCGATCGCACAATTCCGGCCTTACTTCATCCCCACGCGATCCTTCGGTTACGGATCGGCCGGACCCGGATAGCGTGGATATATGCGGCTGAGCGGCCTAGAGGGTCCCGAAACGGTCTTGTTGAAACGGCACTTCACCGAAGCGAACGTGTCCGTCCTGCGCGCCATGGTCGAGGACAGGGCTGCCGCCGAGGGACTGGCCGGAGTGCGTCTGGGCGAGTTCACCCTGGCCATCAGCGAGATCGCCGACAACGCGATCGAGCACGCGGGCGGCCGCGGCCATCTGGAGCTGCGGCGCCGGGCGGACGAGCTGGAGTGCCGGATCACCGACAACGGCCCCGGCTTCACGCCCGCGATCCCCGAACTCCTCCCCGGCCTCGACGACAGCCGCTCCGGCCGCGGTCTCTGGCTCGCCCATCTGGTCACCGACCGGCTCACCATCGCGGCGGGCACGTCGGGAGCCGCGGTGACCCTGGCGATGCGCCTGCACTGAGCGGTCCCCGACCGGTGCTCAGACCGCCGCGGGCTGCGGCTCCTCGGCCGCCGGCCGCTCCGCCTTCTCCCTGAGGTGGGCCCGGATCGAGTACGTGAGCGCGGCGGCCCACAGCGCGCACAGCAGGACGTACACGGCCGTGGTGAGCGCGCCCGGCGCGTCGATCCAGTCGCTGCCGAGCAGCGTACGGACGTTGGTGAGGACGATGACGCCGCCGACCGCCGAGCCGAGGACGCGCGGCGGGACCAGCCGCACCAGCCAGGCCGCGACCGGCGCCGCGATCATCCCGCCCAGCAGGAAGGCCAGCACCCACACGAAGTCGATGCCCTGCGAGCCGAGCGAGAACAGGAAGCCGAGGCCGGCGGCGATCGCGACCAGGAACTCGCTGGTGTCGATCGACCCGATCACCTTGCGCGGCTCCATCCGCCCGCTGGCCAGCAGCGCGGGCGTACCGACCGGCCCCCAGCCGCCCCCGCCGGTCGCGTCCAGGAACCCGGCGACCAGCCCGAGCGGCGACAGGAACCGTTTCCGCAGCGGCTTGCCCACCTTGTCCTTCGGCAGCCCGCGCAGGGTGAAGCGGGACATGACGTACACGCCGAGGCCGAGCAGGATCAGCGACATCACCGGCTCGGCGACCGCCGTGGAGAGGTTCGACAGCACGGTCGCGCCCAGGAAGGCACCGAGCGCACCGGGCACGCCGATCTTCGCGACGACCTTCCAGTCCACGTTCCCGAAACGCCAGTGCGCCGCGCCCGACATCAGCGTGGTGCCGATCTCGGCGAGGTGGACCGTGGCCGACGCGGCGGCCGGGTTGGTGCCCATGGCGAGCAGCAGCGTGGTCGAGGTGACGCCATAGGCCATGCCCAGGCTGCCGTCCACCAGCTGGGCACCGAGCCCCGCCAACGCGAGCAGTACCAGCGTGCGCATCAATCCGTCCCGTCTTCCCTGGTTTTCCGACCGGATCAGTAGGAATTCGCCGGGGCCGACGTTAAGGGCTGAAGCTGTGGAGCAGCTGAGAGCGTTGACGCGAGCGCGTCAGGGGTTCTCCCATGACGCCGGTTCCGCCGCCAGGTCCCGTACGGGCCCGGGAAGGGCGTCCGCCGCGATGTCCGCGAGCGTGACGCCCTCCAGGATCCGCCGCACATTGGCCCGCACCGCGATCCACAGCGGCAGCAGCGGCGCGGCGGGACCGGTGTACGTGAGCTGGGTGGGCCGCTCACCGCGGACGGACACGATCGGCCCGTCCACGGCGCGGATGACGTCGGCGACGGTGATGCCGTCGGCGGGCCGGGCCAGCCGGTAGCCGCCGCTGCCGCCGCGCCGGCTGCTGACCAGCCCGCCGCGCCGCAGATCGCCGAGGATCCCCTCCAGGAACTTGTGCGGGATGTCCTGGGCCAGGGCGACGGCCTCCGCCTTCACCGGGCCGTCGTCCTGCCGCACCGCCAGTTCCAGCATCGCCCGTACCGCGTAGTCCGCCCGTGCCGAGATCCTCATGGGGTCATTGTGGTCCGTGGCGGACCGGGGCGGTGAACCGGGCCGTGACCGGGGCGGCGGGCCGGGCCTCGACCGGTCACGGCGGGAGCGCCGCTAGCGCAGGCGGATCACGTTCCAGGACAGCGGCTCCAGTGCGGCCTTCAGCGTGCCGTCCGTCAGGGCCGTGCCCTCGACCGCGTGGGGGGCGACCCGCTCGGGGTCGTCGAGGGTGTTGCGGGCGTCGGGGTCGGCGTCCGCGAGGGCGCTGTGCTCGACGACCGAGGACAGGCCGAGGCCGTTGAGCGCGACCTCGAGCGGCAGGGTCTCGGTGCGGCTGCGGTTGACCGCGAAGACGGTCACCGAGCCGTCCTCGGCCCGGACGGCCGTGGCGTGCAGCAGGTCCGCCTCGCCGTACTTCTTCGTCTCGTACGTCGGGGAGTCCACCCGTACGTCGAGGACCTCGCCGCGCCCGTACTTCGAGGCCTGCGCGAACGGGAAGAAGGTGGTCTGCCGCCAGGCCGGGCCGCCCGGCTCGGTCATGATCGGGGCGATGACGTTGACGAGCTGGGCGAGGCAGGCGACCGTGACGCGGTCGGCGTGCCGGAGCAGCGCGATCAGGAGGGAGCCGAAGACGACCGCGTCGGTGACGCTGTAGCTGTCCTCCAGCAGGCGCGGGGCCTCCGGCCAGTCGAGCGGGTTCTCCTCGGTCTCCTTCTGGTGGGGCAGCAGGTACCAGACGTTCCACTCGTCGAAGGAGAGGTTGATCTTCTTCTTGGACTTGAGGCGGGCGCCGATGTGGTCGCAGGTGGCGACCACGTTCTCGATGAAGGACTCCATGTCCACCGCCGAGGCGAGGAAGGAGTCCACGTCGCCGTCGACGGGCTCGTAGTAGGCGTGCAGCGAGATGTAGTCGACGAGGTCGTACGTCTCCTTCAGCACCGTCGCCTCCCACTCGGCGAAGGTGTCCATGGACTGGCCGGAGGAGCCGCAGGCGACGAGTTCGAGGCCCGGGTCGATCTGGCGCATGGCGCGGGCCGTCTCGGCGGCGAGGCGGCCGTACTCCTCGGCGGTCTTGTGGCCGGTCTGCCAGGGGCCGTCCATCTCGTTGCCGAGGCACCAGAGCCTGATGCCGAAGGGGTCCTTGTCGCCGTGCTCGATCCGGAGGTCCGACAGCGCCGTGCCCGCGGGGTGGTTGGCGTACTCCTGCAGCTCCAGGGCCTCCGCCACGCCGCGCGTGCCGAGGTTGACCGCCATCATCGGCTCCGCCTGGGGGCCGATCTTCTTCAGGAACGCTATGTACTCGGACAGGCCGAAGCGGTTGGTCTCCGTGGAGCGCCAGGCCAGGTCCAGGCGGCGGGGGCGGTCCTCGACGGGGCCGACCGAGTCCTCCCACTTGTAGCCGGAGACGAAGTTGCCGCCGGGGTAGCGGATGGCGGTGACGCCGAGCTCCTTGACCAGGTCCAGCACGTCCTGGCGGAGGCCGGCCTCGTCGGCGGTGGGGTGGTCCGGTTCGAAGATGCCGGTGTAGACGCAGCGGCCGAGGTGTTCCACGAAGGAACCGAAGAGGCGGGGGTTGACATCGCCGACGGTGAAGGCGGGGTCGAGGGTGAAGCGGGCGGTTCGCATGGGCGCCTTTCGAGGTGGGTGGTTCTTGTCGTGATCGCGGCTACAGGTGCGTTGTGGCTGGTCGCGCAGTTCCCCGCGCCCCTAGAAAACCTCTGGCCAGCCGGTCTTCGTCCAGTGCAGGCGGTTCAGGCCCAGCTTCGGCGTGCCGTCGTCCTCGGCGTCGTAGTAGTGGTACGCCAGCCAGTCCTTGCCCCGGTCCTCGAAGACCGACTGGCCGCCCGTGCCGATGTACCGGCCGTGACCCTCCAGCACCAGGTCGCCGCCGCCCTCCAGCAGGGGCTTGCCGGTGCTGTCGACGTACGGGCCCTCGATGTCCGTGGAGCGACCGACCTTGATCTTGTACGTGGAGTTCACGCCCGAGCAGCACGCGTCGTACGACGCGAAGAGGTAGTAGTAGCGGCCGTGCTTGACGATCTCCGGGCCCTCGACCGCGTACGGGGCGTCGGGGCGGGTGGCCAGGTGGTGGACCGTCGCGTCCTCGGCCGCCTTGCCGGTCCTCGGGTTCAGCTCGACCATGCGGATGCCCGTCCAGTACGAGCCGAAGGCCATCCACAGCCTGCCGTCGGCGCGGATCACCGCCGGGTCGATGGCGTTCCAGGTGTCGGTGGTCTCGGAGGTGAACACCTTGCCCTGGTCGGTCCAGGTGCCGGGAAGGCCCGTACGGGAGGTGGCGACGCCGATCGCCGAGTGGTTGGTGCCCCAGGACGAGACGGCGTAGTAGAGCCAGTAGCGGCCGTCGCGGTAGGAGATGTCGGGGGCCCAGGGGTCGCCGGTGTCGTTGTACTCGTACCACCACTCCGGCGGCTCGGCGAAGGCGTTGCCCGCGTCGTCCCAGTGGACGCGGTCCTTCGAGGTGCGGGCGCCGATGACGCCGCCGGTGGAGTAGGAGACGTAACCGCCGTTCTTCAGGCGGATGACGGTGGGGTCGTGGATGATCTCCTGGCCGGTGATCGGCTGGGGGTCGGGGTAGGTGACGTCCGCCTGGGCGGTGCCCGGGAGCAGGGCGACGACAGCCGCGGCGAGCGGCGCGGCGAGTCTGAGGCGCTTCAAGTGGGGTCTCCTCGTTACTCGGTGGGTGCCGTCACTGGCCGGCCAGGCCGGTGTGCGCGACGCCCGCCACGATCTGGCGCTGGAAGAAGACGAAGACGATGATCAGGGGCAGGCCCGCCGTCAGGCCGCCGGCCATGAGCTGGGCCCACTGGATGCCGTAGGAGTTCATGACGGTCGCGATGCCGTTGGGCATGGTCATCAGGTCGGGGTTGTTGGTGACCATGTACGGCCAGAGGAAGTTGTTCCACGAGCTGATGAAGGTGAAGATGCCGACCGCCGCGAGCGAGGGGCGGGACAGCGGCAGGATGACCGTGAAGAAGACCCGCCAGCGGCCGGCGCCGTCGATGAAGGCGGCCTCCTCCAGTTCGCGCGGGACGCCCTGGAAGAACTTGTAGAGGATGTAGACCATCGCGGCGGGCGCGCACTGCGGCAGGATCATGCCCCAGTAGGTGTCGACCATCCCCATCTGCTGGACCGTGGTGAACAGCGGGACACCGAGCACGGCCGGGGAGATCATGAGTCCCGCCATCACCACGCCCATCAGGGCGCCCTTGCCGCGGAACTCGGTGCGGGCGAAGCCGTATCCGGCCAGGGCGCTGACGAACAGCACGATGACGGTGACGCAGACGGAGACGACGAGCGAGTTCACGAACCAGTTGGTGATGTTGCCGTTCTCGAAGATGGCCGACCACGCCTGGCCGGTCCAGTCCTTGGGCAGCCAGTGCGTCGGCACCTCGACGGCCTCGGTCTCCGACTTCAGGGAGGTGAACAGCGCCCAGGCCAGCGGCGACAGGATCACCGCGGAGACGGCGACGCCGAGCAGGGTGAGCACGATCTGGCTGGGCGTCCAAGGCCTGCGGGTACGGGACTTGACGCGTATCTGTGCGGCGGTGCTGCTCATCGGCCGCCCTCCTCACGGTTGCGCAGCAGCCACATCCGCGCGAGGGCGACGGCCGCGATGAGCACGAAGAAGATGATGGACATCGCGGAGGCGTAACCCACGCGGTAGCTGGTGAAGCCCTCTTCGAGGGTGTACTGCACGAACGTGCGGGTCGAGTCCTCCGGTCCGGGGGCGAAGTCCATCATCACGACGGCCTGGTCGAAGACCTGGAGCGAGGCGAGGATCTGCAGGGCGATGACGAGACCGGTGATGTTGCGCAGCATCGGCAGCGTGATGTGGACCATGCGGTGCCAGGCGTTGGCGCCGTCCAGCTTGGCGGCCTCGTACAGGTGGGCGGGGATGCCCTGGAGCGCGGCGAGGTAGAGCAGGAAGCTGAAGCCGACCGTCCACCACAGGGTGGTGATGACGATGGCGAGCATGGCGTACGACTTGTCGGTCAGCCACGGCGTCTCGAGGCCGAAGACGTGGTTGATCATGCCGTTGCCAGGGTTGAACAGCCACTGCCACAGGTTGGCGGCGACGGTGGACGGCAGCAGGAACGGCAGGAAGAAACAGAGCCGCCACAGCCACTTCCCGCGCTCGATGTGGTGGGCCAGCATCGCGAGGAGGAAGGCGAGGACCGTGATGCAGGGCACCACGAGCAGCGTGAACCAGGCGCTGTGGCCGAGCGCGTCCCACATCAGCGGGTCGTCGAGGGCCTCGCGGTAGTTGTCGAGGCCGACGAAGCTCGCGCCGTCGCCGGAGATGTTGGCGTCGGTGAAACTGAGGTAGAGGCCACGCAGCAGCGGCCAGATCACGAAGAGCGCGAACAGTGCGAGGAACGGGGCGACGAACCAGCCGCCGTGCTGGAAGCCCTGTTTGCGGCGGACGGTCGCGGTGGGCGCGGCGGTGTGCGCGCGGGCCGGGCGGATGACGGTCTCAGCGCTGGTCGTCGTCATGCGACCGCACCTCCCTGCGCGGCGGTTCTGCCGTCCATGGGGTTCTTCATGGCGAGGAGCGTGGTGAGCGCGCCCTTCATCCGGCGGGCCACGGCCTCCGGCCTGGCGGAGCCCGTCGTCGAGGAGACGACGATGGGGCCGACGCGCTGGGCGAGGATGCCGGTGGACCCGGCGAACCACACCTTCGGCTCGGTGGCCTGGTGGTCCATGGCCGTGACGTACTCGTTCTGCGGCTGGAGCTCCTGGTACGCGGCCGAGGACAGGGTCGGCGTGTACGCGGGGATGTGGCCGCCGGCCGCCCACTGCCGGGCGTGCTGCACGACGTAGGCGGCGAGCCGGTGCGCGGCCTCGTTGGCGGCTCCGCCGCGGTCGGACTGGTGCGGCAGCACGAAGGAGTGCGACTCGGCGTGGGTGGCCGGCTTGCCGAAGACGGGCGGCAGCGGGGTGGCGCCGTACTCGACCTTCGCGGTGTCGAAGACCGGCACCGACCAGTTGCCCTCCCAGCAGAAGGGGGAGCCGTTGACGAACTGTTCGGCGCCCGCGGCGCCGCCGTAGCCCGGGTCGGCGTACCCGTCGGCGATGTGCCGGCGCAGGAACTCCAGGACCTGGGTGGCCTTGTCGGTGTCGAAGGTGACCTCGGTGCTGGAGTCGTCGAACCAGGTGCCGCCGAGCTGGGTGTAGAAGGCGACGAAGAACCACCACTGGAAGTTCTGGTCGTTGTGCCACAGGCCGATGGTCTGCAGCCCCTTCTTGGTGGCCTTCTTGGCCTCCTTCAGCACGTCGAACCACTCGTCGGTGGAGGTGACCTGCACGAGCTTGCCGTCGTCGCCGAGCAGGCCCGCCTTCTCCAGCACGTCCTTGCGGTAGAAGCAGAGCTGCACGTGGATGTCGAGCGGCAGGGCGTACAGCTTGCCGTCGATGACGGCGCGCTTCCACAGCTCGGGGTTGAAGTCCTCTTCCCGTACCCCGTACTTGGCGAGCAGGCCGAGGTCCCAGGGGTCCAGGAGGCGGCCGGGGGAGAAGCCGGTGACCCGGCCCAGATGCATGACGCCGAGGTCCGGGGCCCGGTTGCCCGCCGCCGCCATGGCCAGCTTGGTGTAGAAGGGGCTGCCCCACTGGAGGGTGGAGTCCTTCACGTCGATGCCGGGGTTGTCCTTACGGAAGGAGTCCAGCATCGCGATCATGTTGTAGCCGTCGCCGCCGCTGAAGAGGTTCCAGTAGCGGACCCGGGCGTCCGCGCCGGAGGCGAGCGCGTCGGCGCCCTTGCCCAGAGCCGCGAAGCCGAAGCTGCCCGCGACCGCCAGGCCGCCCGCCGCGGCCAGAAGTTGCCTGCGATTCAGGCCAGGTCGTCCCATGCCCTGCCCTTACGTTCGAAGTGGTGTTCCGTGCTGTGACGCTTCGCCGCCCAATCTCCGCGTGACGCCGCGTTCGGTATTTCGGATAACGCCCGTAACTTCGAACGGGACCGTAAAGTCGGCAGACCTGGGCGTCAATGCTTCGGACAGAACTTTCGAAAGGCTGTGGTCGTTTCCGGTTGAACAACGGTCGCCGGATCGCATGACGGAGGCACATGCGGACGCGTAGTCTCGAACGGCCTGCTGTGCGGCGGTCAAGGGGACAAGGGGGGCGCGATGGACATCGCGGGCGCGTGGAAGAAGGCGGCACGAACCGCCCGGGCGCTGCGACGCCGGCGCCGCACCGGCCTCGCCATGCGCGAACTGACCGACCGGCTCGCCGATGCCCTGCGGGCCAGACCCCGGCCCCCGGCCGGCGTCCGGGAGCTGTGCCGGGCCCTGTGCGAGGAGATGGCCGCACGCCAGGGCGGCCGGCCCGTCGAGCTGCGCTTCGAACGGTTCCCCGACGAGCTCGACGTCACCGGGCTGTGGGTGGAGCTGCGGGACTTCGACCTGATCATCGTCGAGGAGCGGGCCGAGGCGGTGCAGCAACTGGTCATCCTGGGCCATGAGTTGTGGCACCTGCACGCCGGGCACGGGCACCGTCCCGGCGCGCGGACGGCCGGGGTCCGGGCACTGGCCGAGGAGATCGGCAAGCGGGACACCACACTCTGCCCCGGGCTGTCGGCCGCACTGGAGCGGGGCGGCGCCCCCGTCGCCGCCCGCAACGGCTCGCGGGAGCGGGACGAGGCCGAGGCGGACGACTTCGGGCATCGGCTGGCCACCCTGGTCCGGCCCTACCTCGACGGCCACGGCTCCGGCCCGCCGCCCGGACCCGTGCAGCGGTCCCTGGGCTACCTCGGGAAGAGCAGGGGGAGACAATGACCCTCACGCATCTTGCGCTGGACGCCTCCGACACCTTGGGCGGCATCTCCGTCTCCTTCTGGCTGCCCATCGCCGCTCTGTCCGTCGCGCTGGTCATCAAGCTGCCCAACCTGGTCAAACTGTGGCGGGACCCGATGCTGCGGGCCGTGGGCGTCCTGCTGCTGTTCGCCTGCGCCGTCTTCGTCTTCGCTTCCCCGTCGATGATCGGCTGGACGAACCGCGTCACCGGCATACCGAACTTCGCCGCCCCGCTCGTGTACTCCCTCCTCACCGCGCTGTGCGCGTCCTGGCTGCTGCTGATCGTGGCCTGGCGCAACGGGCTGTCCGACCGTTCGGCCGCCACACGCCGCACGGCCCGGTGGGTCGTCCTCGTCTACGCGGGGGTGGTCGTCGCCCTGTGGGTGCTCTTCGTCCTCGCGGACGTCCCCGTGGAGCGCCGCCGGGACCTGGACACGTACTACGCCACCACGCCGTTCATGCGCGAGGGGATCCTGCTCTACCTGGTCGCGCACACCGTGGCCTGCTCGATCACGGCACGGCTGATCTGGAACTGGGTCCGCACCGACGGCCTGGACGCCTGGCTGCGCTGGGGCCTGAGGCTCCTGGGCATCGGCTACGCGTCCAACCTGCTCTTCGGCACGGCCAAGCTCACCGCCGTCACCGCCCGGCTGACCGGGCACGACCTGGACCGGCTGAGCACCGACCTGGCACCGTCGGCCGCGGCCGTGTCGGCCACCCTGGTCGCGGTGGGCTTCATCCTCCCGCACGCCGGACAGTACCTGCACGAACGCTGGCGGGTCCGGCTCGGCCACCGCCATCTGCGGCCCCTCTACCTGCTGATGCGCGGCGTGAACGCCGGCAGTGCGCCGCCCGTTCCGCGGGCCACCGCGGAGATGCGGCTGATCCGCCGCGAGACGTTCATCCGCGACACCCTGCTCCAGCTCTCCCGGCACCTGGACGAGGATCTGCGCAGGCGGTCGTACGACGCGGCCCTCGGCCTCGGGCACGAGCCGGACCGGGCCAGGGCCCTGGCCGCCGCCGTCACGGTCCTGGACGCCGTCGCCGCCCGCGAGCGGTCTCCGGAGACCGACAGCGCCTCCCCGCCCTCCGGCCCCGAGACCGCCTACCTGTTGCAGGAGATCCGGGCCGTGTCCCAGGCTCTGCGCCACCGCCCCGACGTCGAGGCGGTGCGGGCCCGGGCGACCTCCTCCGGCAGAGAGAAAACGCACGTATGACAGAACGCACCACCCCCGCCAGAACCGCCGTCGTCCTGGGGGGATCCCATACCGGCATGCTCGCGGCCCGCGCCCTGTCCGCGGTCGCCGACCGGGTCACCGTCGTGGAACGCGACGCCCTGCCCGCCGGTCCCGAACCCCGCAAGGGGCTGCCCCAGGCACGGCACGCCCACATGCTCTGGTCGGGCGGGGCACAGGCGGTCGAACGGCTGCTGCCGGGGATCACCGGGACCCTCCGCGACGCCGGGGCGAACCGGCTGCCGGTCACCACCGACATGGTCGTACTGGGCCCCCGCGGCTGGTTCCGGCGCTGGGCCGAGTCCCACCATGTGCTTCTCGCCGGGCGCGACCTGCTGGACGCGACGATCCGTGCGCGCGTCCTCGCCGACGAGCGGATCGACGTCCTCGACCGGACCGAGGCGGTCGGCCTGACCGGGACCGCCGCCGCCGTCACCGGCGTACGCGTCCGCCCCCACCAGGGACCCGAACGCACCCTCCGCGCCGACCTGGTCGTGGACGCCTCGGGGCGCGGCTCCCGGGCCGCGCACTGGCTGACCGGCCTCGGGCTGCCCGAGCCCGAGCGGCGCGTGGTCGACTCCGGCCTGGCCTACGCCAGCCGGCTCTTCCGCGCACCCGAGGCGGCCCGGAAGCACTTCCCGGTCGTCAACGTGCAGCCCGACCCGCGTGCCGGCGGGCCCGGCCGGGCGGGCTTCCTGCTGCCCATCGAGGACGGCCGGTGGATCGTCACCCTGTCCGGCACCCGCGGCGGCCGGCCCTCCCCCGACACCGACGACTTCGCCCGTTTCGCCCGCGAGGAGCTGCGGCACCCGGTCATCGGCGAGCTGGTCGAGCGCGCCGAGCCGCTGAGCGACGTGGCGTACACCCGCACCACCGTCAACCGCCGGTACCTGTACGAGCGGATGCCGGCCTGGCCGGAGGGCTTCGCGGTGATCGGCGACGCGCTCGCCGCGTTCAACCCGGTCTACGGGCACGGCATGGCGGTCGGCGCCCAGAGCGCGGAGCTCCTCGGGGAGGTCGTGCGGCGGTACGGATGGGGCGCGCCGGGGCTGGCGCGCCGGGTCCAGCGGGCCATGACCCGGCCGATCGGCGCGGCCTGGGACCTGGCCGTCGGCCAGGACATCTTCTACCCGGGCGCGGCCGAGGGCGGGATCACCCGCAGGGACCGGCTCCTGGCCGCGTACGTCGACCGTCTCATGCTGACCGCCACCGGCAACGGGCGCATCGCCCGCCGGGTGACCGACGTGACGTCGCTGGAGCGGGGCGCGGCCGTCCTGCTGACGCCGCCGGTCCTGCTGGCTGCGGTGGCGGGCCCGCTGAAGCCCGCCCTCGACGGACCGCCCCTCACCGTGTGGGAGCGCAAGGCGGCAGGACTGCCGTGACCGCCGGGTGCGGGGCGGGGTGCCGTCAGGCCCCCGCCCGGACCCGGCGTCAGCCCGCGAACGCCGGCTGCGGCAGCCCCCGGCCCGCTCCCGGCAGCACCAGCAGCGATCCGGCGAGCGGGTGCGGGGCGTCGAGCCCGGTCCGGGCCGTCGTGATGTACAGGTCGGTCAGGTCCGCTCCGCCGAAGGCGCACGCCGTCACCCGCGGCACCGGCAGGTCGACGACCCGGTCGAGCCTGCCGTCCGGGGTGTAGCGGCGTACCGCCGCGCCGTCCCACAGGGCGACCCACACACATCCGTCCGCGTCGACGGTGAGGCCGTCGGGGTAGCCGGCGCCCTCCTCGATCTCCGCCAGCGGACGGCGGCCGGTCACCCGGCCGGACCCGTGGTCGAAGTCGAAGACGTCGATCCGCCGGGTGGGGGTGTCGATGTAGTACATCAGCCGTCCGTCGGGGCTCCAGCCGGTGCCGTTGCTCACCGTCACGTCGTCCAGGACGGTCTCGACGGTCCCGTCCCCGGTGACCCGGGACAGCGTGCCGCCGCCCGGCGCCTCGTCGTAGCGCATGGTGCCCGCCCACAGCGAGCCGTCGGGGGCGACGGCGGCGTCGTTGGCGCGGCGGCCGGGGACCGGCTCGCGGTGCAGCCAGCGGAAGGAGTCGTCGGGGCCGAGCAGCCCGATCCCGTCCCGCAGGTTCAGCACCAGCCCGCCGCCCGCGCGCGGCTTGACGGCGCCGATGTGCTGCTCGGTGCGGCGGACGGACCGCCGTCCGGTCACCGGGTCGTAGGTGTGCACGCGGGAGTTCAGGATGTCGATCCAGAGCAGCCGGCCGGCCGCCGCGTCCCACGTCGGGCCCTCGCCGAGTTCCGCCTCGGCGCGTACCGCCACCTCGTACGTCATGTCCGTCGTCATACCGCACTCCTGTGTCCGAGCCGTTCCGACAACTGTGCCGCACCCTTGGCTGCGAGCTGCTCCAGCTCCACGCGGCGCTCGTCGCTCCAACGGATCATCGGTACGGAGATGGAGAGCGCGGCGACGACGCGTCCGGTGCGGTCGCGGACCGGCGCGGCCACGCAGGAGACGTCGGGGTTGGACTCGCGGCGCTCCACCGCGATGCCGCGGTCGCGGATCTCGGCGAGTGCCTCGCGCAGGGCGGCCGGATCGGTGATGCTGTTGGGCGTCATCGCGGGGAGCTCGGCGTCGTCGGGGACGCGGGCGGTGAGCTCCGGCTCGGGGAGGGACGCGAGGAGCATCTTGCCGACCGAGGTGCAGTGCGCGGGCAGCCTGCGTCCGGCGGCGGACACCATGCGGACGGCGTGCGTGGAGTCCACCTTCGCGATGTAGATGACGTCGGTGCCCTCCAGGATCGCCACGTGCACCGTCTCGTCGCAGGTCTCCGCGACGGACCGGGCGACCTGCTGGCCCTCGGCGGCGAGGTCGAGCTGCTCGGCGTACCGGCTGCCGAGCTGGTACGGGCGCACACCGAGCCGGTAGCGTCCCGGCTGCCCCGGCACCGGGACGATGTACGACCGGGCGGCGAGCGTGGTGACCAGCTCGTGCACGGTGGTGCGCGGCAGCTGGAGCCTGCGCACGATGTCGGGGGCGGAGAGCGTGCCGTCCCCGTCCAGGAAGAGCTCCAGTATGTCGAGAGCCCGGGTCACGGCAGGTACGAGGCGTCCCACGACCGGCCCCCTCCCTTATGTTCGAAATTTCAACAGACGATCGGCATGACGAACACAGGCTAGTCAGACTTCACTCGCCCGGGCAATGGCCGGGAACCCTCACCCGGGAACCCTCACCTCCGGGTCGCGGCTCAGCGCTCCCCGCCTGCGGTCTCGTACGTGATCAGCGGGGTGTTCGGCTGGTCCGGAGCCGCCTCCAGCCGGGCGAGGACACCGAACGCGGCACCCACGGCGAGTGCGGCGGCGGCCGCGACGGTGAGCGCGGCGGCGAGCAGTCGGGACATCGCAGGGTCAGCCTTTTTCCGTCGGGAAGCCGTCGAGCGGTCGTCGAGAGGCCGTCGAGAGGCCGCCGAAAGGCCGCCCCCACCCGGACCTCCGCGCTCACCAGACCCCTGACCCGGCCCAGTCTCGACACGCCATTGACACCCCGTCAAGGGTGCGCCTACGTTCCCGGCCCGTACCGCATGCGCTCTCGTCCCTCGGCGCCGACCCGGACGTCCCTTGTGCGCGCGTCGCGCCGCCCCACGTCACTGGAGTGCCCGGATGCGCCGTCATGCCACACCCTTCTCGCTCGTGCTTCTCGGTCTCGGCACGTTCCTGCTCGTCCTCGCGCCGCTGCTCGCGTGGTACGTGACGCCGCGCGTCGCCGTGAACCCCGTCGACGTCGACACCACCGCCGTGTACACGGGCACCGGCAGCGTCTTCGACGCCGGGCGGCTGAGGACCGTGCCGGGCCGGCACATCACCGTCACCCAGCGGGTGCGCGGTGACGTCGCCGCGAGCGAGCGCAGCGGGCACGCCGCCGTCTGGGACGTCGTCACCACCGTCGACACCGACGAGACGCTGCCCGCGGCCGACCCGCACGACGCCCTGGACCTCACCCCACACCGCTGGGTCAGCGACCGGCGGACCAACCGCCCCGTGCACTGCTGCGGCGAGCAGCCGTACATCGAGGGCGAGGCCTATCTGAAGTTCCCGTTCGACGTGCAGAGGCGGCCCTACCGCTGGTGGGACAACACCCTCGGGGCGCCGGTCGTGCTCCGGTACCAGGGCGTGGAGAAGGTCCGCGGGTACGAGGGTTACCGGTTCACCGGCAGCGTCCCCGCGACGCGGACCGGTAGCCGGCCGGTGCCGGGCAGGATCGTGGGCGCGCCGGACCGCCCGCAGGTCCTCGCCGAGGAGTGGTACGCCAACCACGGCATCGAACTGGTCGTCGACCGAACCACCGGAAGGGTGCTCCACGCGCAGACCGGCCCCCGCCGCACGCTGCGTGCGCCCGGTGCGCACCGGGACGCGGCGGTCCTGCTCGACAGCCGGAAACTGGCGTTCACACCCGCAACGCAAAGGGCCGCCGTCGCCCAGGCGCAGCGGGACGGCGAACGGCTGCGCCTGCTGGGGCGTACGGTGCCGTTCGGCGCCGCCGTGGCCGGATCCGCGCTGGCCGTGGCGGGTGCCGTTCTGGTGATACGCGGACGTCGGCGCCCCGGGTGATCCGGGCCCTTCGCAGCTTTGCTCACTATATGATGAGGCGTCACGTCCAAAAAGCCGGAATTCATCACATCGGTGAGTAGCGGCTTCCCGGCGCTGGGCGAAAACTGTCCACTCCGCCGAGCACAGCCGCCTCACCTCCGCAGAGCACGACGAGCAGTCACCCCACGGACGACGAGTACTCCCCCACGCACGACAAGCAGTCACCCCCACGGACCGCCGAGGGTCCGGCCCGCTCCACCCCGCGTCACCAGGCTCCGACCACTCCACCGATCCACCGATCCGCACCGCGCCCCTCCCCCCACGCTGGGTCCCGCCCCCCGAGACGAGTTGGAGCACTCAATGCCCCAGCACGTGCCGTTCTCGCTGCTCGAGGCGTTTCCACGCAGCGCGCAGCACCCGGCGCACCCCCCACAGCCGCGCCGCATCGTCTTCCTCGCCCGCCGGGACCTCGGCAACCCGGCGGCAGGCGGATCCGAACTGCTGGTCGACCGGCTGGCCGGCGGGCTGTCCCGGCTCGGCCACCAGGTGACCCTGCTGTGCGGCGGCCCGGCGGCGTTCCGCGAGTACCGGGTCGTGTCGGCCGGCGGCGATCTGAGCCACTATCTGCGTGCCCGGCCCGCGTTCGCCCGCCAGGTCGGCACCTGCGACCTGCTGGTCGAGGTGTGCAACGGCATGCCGTACCTGGCGCCCCTGTGGCACCGCGGACCGACGCTCTGTCTCGTCAACCACGTCCACACCGATCTGTGGCGGATGCGGTTCGGCGGGCCGCTCGCGCCCGCCGCGCGCGTCGGCCGAAGACTCGAGCACTGGGCGCTGGCGGGCGTGCAGCGCCGCAATCTGCTGGTCGCCGTCTCCCCGTCGACGGCACACGCGCTGCGGGCGATCGGCGTGGACCGCGAGCGGATCAGAGTGGTGCACAACGGGGTCGAGGAACCGGGCCCGCGGGCCGAGCGGTCGCCCGAGCCGCTGTTCGTGGCGGTGGGACGGCTCGTGGAGTACAAGCGGATCGATCTGCTGCTGCGGCTGTGGGAGCGCGTGCGGCCGGTGACGGGAGGGCAGCTGGTGATCGTGGGAGACGGCCCGGAGCGGGCCCGTCTGGAGCGGCTCGCGGGCCCGGACGCGACCTTCGCCGGCCATGTGCCCGAGACGGAGAAACACCGGCTGCTGTGCGCCGCGTGGCTGCTGGTGCACCCCTCCGCGGTGGAGGGGTGGGGCCTGGTGGTCACCGAGGCCGCGGCGCGCGAGACACCCACGGTCGGCTTCGACGTGCCCGGCCTCCGGGACTCCGTGGTGGACGGCGAGACGGGTGTGCTGACCCGGGGCGAGTCGTCGTTCGCCGCCGCCTGGTGCGCCCTCGCCCTGTCCGCCGAGCGCCGCGCCCTCATGGGCAAGGCGGCCCGGGAACGCGCCGCCGGCTACCGCTGGAACCACACGGTCCGCCAGTTCCGGGCGGTGGCGTCCGAGGCGGTGAGGAGCTGGTCGCCGTGACGGCGCCCTCGGGGGCGGAACGGACGAACGGGCGGTGGCAACTCCGGGCCGCCGCGGGCTCCGGTCGGCGGCCCGCCGGTTGGCGATTGCCCGGTTGGCGGTCGCCCGGCCGGTGGTTGTCCGGCTGGTGGGTGTCCGGTTGGCGGGTGCCCGGCCGACGGTTGCCCGGCCGCGCGCTGCCCGACCGGCAGCCGCCCGACTTGCGGCTGCCCGGCCGACAGCTGCCCGGCTGGCGGCTGCCCGACCGGCAGACACCCGGCTCCCAGACGCCCGACCAGCAGTCACCCCACCGTCGGCCACCCCACCGGCAGTCACCCCACCGCCGGCCGAAAGACCCCTCCCTGCGGCGCTCGGTCGTCCTCCTCCGCGCCTTCCTGCGCGAGCAGGACGACCCGGCGCGCTGCTACGCCGTGCTCGCCCGGGACGCCGCCGACCAGGTCGAGGCGTACGGCGGGCCGGTGCGGGGCCGTACGGTCGTGGATGTCGGCGGGGGCGGCGGGTACGTCACGGCGGAGCTCCGGCGGCGCGGAGCGTACGCGTACCTGTTCGAGCCGGATGTGCGGGAGCTCGGGGCGGAGCCGCCCGAGGGGGCCGTGCTCGCGGACGGGTATCTGCTGCCGCTGGCCGACGGCGTCGCGGACGTCTGCTTCTCCTCCAACGTGCTGGAGCACGTCGCCGACCCGCAGATCCTCCTCAGCGAGCTGGTGCGGGTGACCCGGCCCGGCGGGCTGATCTATGTGTCGTTCACCAACTGGCTGTCCCCGTGGGGCGGTCACGAGTGGTCGCCCTGGCACTACCTGGGCGCCGAGCGGGCCCGCGCCCGCTACCGGCGCCGTACCGGCCGACCGGCCAAGCACACCCTCGGCGAGAACCTCTTCGCCGTGCACATCGGACCCACCCTGCGGCAGGTGCGCGAGCGCGACGACGTCACGGTCGTGACGGCGCGCTCCCGCTACGCGCCGTTCCTCGCCCGGACCGTCGTGAAGGTGCCGGTCCTGCGCGAGTTCGCCACATGGAACCTCCTCCTCATTCTCCGGCGGTGTCCAGCATGACGAACACGGTCCAGGCTCCCCCTCCCACGCCGGTCCGCCCCGCGGGGCCCGCCGCGCGCCCCGGCGAGGGCCCGCGGTCGCGTCGCTGGCTGCTGGGGTTCTGGGCCGTGGTGTTCGTCCTGTTCCTGGTCGTGTCGCCCGGGCGGATGACGTTCGAGACGAAGCTCGGCGTGGCGCTCGACCCGCTGCAGTTCCTGTCCGACCTGGAACAGCTGTGGCACGACCGGGGCGGCTTCGGCGGGATCGCGGACCAGTACATCGGCTACCTCTGGCCGATGCTGCCGTACTACGCGCTGTGCGACCTGCTGCATGTGCCGGTGTGGCTCGCGGAGCGGCTGTGGCTGTCGCTGGTGGTGACCGTCGCCTTCTGGGGGGCGCTCCGGCTGGCCGAGCGACTGGGAATCGGCAGTCCGGCCTCCCGGCTGCTCGGCGCGGTGGCGTACGCGCTGTGGCCGACGTTCACGATCGTGGTCGGCTCGACCTCGGCGGCCGTGCTGCCGGGCGCGTTCCTGCCGTGGGTGCTGCTGCCGCTGACGGACGAGCGGTACAGCGCGCGGGTCGCCGCCCTGCGCTCGGCGCTGATCATCCCCTTCATGGGCGGCGTCAACGCGGCGTCCACCCTCGCGTCCCTGCTCCCGGTCGGCCTGTACCTGCTGTCCCGCCCGCGCGGCCCCCGCCGCCGCAAGCTGATCGCCTGGTGGGCGCCCGGGGTGATCCTCGCGACGGCGTGGTGGGTGATACCGCTGCTGCTGCTCGGCGCCTACGGCGAGAACTTCCTGCCGTACATCGAGACAGCGCAGACCACGACGGCCACCATGTCGGCCACCGAGGTGCTCCGCGGCGCCGGGAACTGGGTGGCGTACCTCCACTTCGGCGAGGCGTGGCTGCCCGCGGGCTGGACCGTCGCCTCCTCGGTCATCGTGATCGTCTGTTCCTCGCTCGCCGCCGGACTCGGTCTCGCGGGGCTCGCCCGGCGGGACATGCCCGAGCGCCGGTGGCTGGTGCTCACGGTGCTGACCGTCGCGGTCGTCACCCTCGCCGGGTACGGGGGCGTGTTCGGGGGCCCGCTCCACGAGACGGTGCAGGGCCTGCTGGACGGCGCCCTGGCGCCCTTCCGGAACATCTACAAGTTCCAGACCGGACTGGCGCTCGCCCTGGTCCTGGGGCTCGCGCACCTGGTGGGCGTGGCCGGCCGGACGCCCAAGACCGAGCGGACGCACAAGGCCGGGCGCGGGACCGCGCGCGGAACCCGGCGGGTACGCGGCCGGCGCTTCGCGCCGCTGGTGGCCGCGGTCCTGGTGCTGCCCGGGCTGCTGTGGCCGTACCTCAACGGGTCGATCCTCCAGCCCGGCTCCTTCCAGGAGCTGCCCCGGTACTGGCGGACGACGGCCGACTGGCTCGCGGACCACTCGCCCGACTCCCGCGCCCTGGTCGTCCCCGCCGCCGCGCACGGCCTCTACACCTGGGGCTCCCCCATCGACCAGCCACTGGACGTGCTCGCGAAGTCCCGTTGGGCGCAGCGCGACTTCGTGCCCTTCGGCACGCCCGGCAACCGGCGCGCCATGGACGCGGTCGAGCAGGCGCTGCTGACGGGCGGTGAGGTCCCGGGCCTGGCCGACTACCTGAGCCGCGCGGGCCTCCACTACGTGGTCGTACGCAACGACCTGGACCCGGACCAGATCGGCGCCGTACCGACGACGACCGTGAAACGGACCCTGGAGCAGTCCGGGTACGAACGGGTGACGGGCTTCGGGCCGATGACGACCGGCGGGCGGATCGCGGAGGGCACCCCGTTGCAGGTCGAAGGGCTGTACCCGCGCCTGCGCGCCGTGGAGGTCTACCGGCCGCCCGAGGGCACGCCCCGCCCCGGCCGGGCCGGGCTGAAGCCGGTCGCGGACACGGCCGTCGTCTCCGGCGGCCCCGAGGCGCTGCTGCCGCTCGCCGCCGGTCCCGCGGTGCGCGGCCGGCCCACCGTGCTGACCGGCGACGCCCACCCCGGTCTCGGCGTCCCCGCCGTACAGGTGACCGGTGACGGGCTGCGCCGCGCGGACACCCGCTTCGGCCTGGTGAACGCCAACACCTCGTACACGTACACCCCGGCCGAGCGGAACCCCGAGGGCAGCCTCCAGGACCCCGGCAGGGAGCCGCGCCAGATCCTCCCCGTGTCGGGCATCGAGCACCAGACGGTCGCCGAACTGCGCGGCGCCCGCACGGTGACCGCGTCGACCAGCGGCAACTGGCTGTTCCACCTCCCCCAGTACGACCCGGTGAACGCCTTCGACGGCGACCCGGACACGGCGTGGGCGGAGGGCGCGCCGGGCTCGGCGGACGGGCAGTGGCTCCGGATCGGGTTCGACGGCCTCCAGGACGTCCCGGACACGTTCACGGTGACGCCGCTGCCGCAGGACGGGGTGCGGTCGGCGCCGGTCCGGGTGCGGGTGGAGACCGCGCGCGGCGCCGTCACCAGCTTCCTGCGGACGGACGGCTCGACGCAGCGTGTCCGGGCCCGCGCCGGTACGACGGACTGGCTGAAGCTCACGATCGTGGAGTCGGAGGAGCGGCGGGCCGGGGTGGCCGGCGCGGGCTTCTCCGAGATCGCCATCCCGGGCGTACGGGTGACCCGCGTGCTGCGGCTGCCCACCGACGCCGCGCGCTCCGCCGCCCCCGGCGAGGTCGTCTCCCTGCACCGCGCCGCCGATCCCACCGGTTTCTCCCCGACGGGCACCGAGCCCGGACTGCACCGGCGCTTCACGGTCTCCGAGGCGGGCCGTTACCAGGTGCGGGCCACCGCCGTACCGGTGCCGGGCCCGGAACTCGACCGGCTGCTGTACGAGGTGGCGCCCGAGCGGCGCGCCGGGGTCACCGCGGCCGCGGACTCGACGGCGGCCCTCGGCCCGGGCCTCTCCCCCCGCAACCTCACCGACGGCGACCTGACGACGGCCTGGATCGCGGGCGACCGCCCCACGATCCACCTCGGCTGGTCCGGCCGGAAGAAGATCGACAGCATCGTGCTCGCCCCGGCGGGCGGTCTGTCGGCCCGTGCGACGCGGGTGGAGATCAGCTCGCCGGACGGCGCCGCGGTCGCCGCCGTGGACGAGCACGGCTGGGCCCGCTTCCAGCGGATCACCACCGACCGGCTCGACATCACGATCACCGACACCGAACGACTCACCCTGCACAACCCGGTCGCGGGCGACGACCTCCAGCTCCCGGCCGGACTGGCGGAGGTGTACCTCCCGGCACTCACCGAGGGCCAGCGGACCCCGTGGCCGCCGGGGGACCGCGCGTTCTCCCTCCCCTGCGGGCGCGGCCCGGTGCTCACGATCGACGGCGACCCGTACGAGACGGGCGCGCGGGGCACCGTACGGGACCTGGCCGAGCGGCGCGGCGTCGAGGTGACGCTCTGCCGGGGCGGCCGGCAGGACGCCGAGGTGCAGTTGGAGGGGAGCGCGCACCGGGTGGAGTCCGCGGACGCCGGCCCGCTCGCGGTGACGGACGTGACACTCACGCGCGGCGACGTGACGGAGGCCTCGGCCACCGGTGCCGGTGCCGGTCCCGGTGCCGCTGCCGATGACCGGGAGCTGCGGATACGGGACTGGCTCGGTGACCGCCGTGAGGTGACGGTCGGCCCGGGGGTGGCCTCGTACCTGACGACGTACGAGAACGTGAACAACGGCTGGAAGGCCACCCTGGACGGCCGCGAGCTCACTCCGCTGCGGCTCGACGGCTGGCAACAGGGCTGGTACGTCCCGGGCGGCACGGGCGGCACGGTCGAGCTGTCGTACGAACCGGCCACCGTGTACGAGGCCGGGCTGCTCGGCAGCGCCGTCGGGCTGGCCGCGCTGATCGGCGCGGTGCTCTGGCGGCGCCGTTCGCCCAACCCCGACGCGCCGCAGCCCGTGCCGCCGGAACCCGGTGTCCGGCTGGGCACGGTGGCGCTGACGCTCGCCGGAGTCATGATCGCCGGGCTGCTCGGGCTGGTGGTGCCGGTGCTGGCGCTGCTGGCGTGGAGGCGGCACGCGCTGCTGGTGCCGCTCGCCTTCCTGGCACTCGCCGGGGCGGGGGTCGCCGCCGCCACCGGGGCCGGTGAGCCCCCGGCCGCCGGGGAGGGCGCGTTCGGGCCGGTGGCTCAGGTGCTGGCGGTGCTCGGGCTGTTCGCGGGGCTGGTGAGCGTCGGGAGGCGGGCGCGGCCGGCGGCCGAGGGGCCTCCGGCCGACGGGGCCTCCGGTGACGGGGCCTCCGGCACCGGCACCGGCACCGGCACCGGTCCAGATGATGCCGGTTCGACGCTGCCCTACGGGATACCGCCTGTACCGCCCGCAGGGCCCGCCCCACCGCCCGGCTCGGAGGCATCGACGGAGCAGCTGCCGCCGCCGCGGCCGCAGCGGCCGGAGAAGGGTGACGGCCCGGAGAAGGGCGACAGCCCGGAGAAGGGTGAAGGCGCATGACCGCTGTGGAACACCCCGCGCGCAACGGCACGGGCGGTCCCGTGCGGCCACCGGCCCGCGTCCCGTTCCCCGTGGTCGACGAGGTCACCCGGCACTGTCTCCAGGAGGAGGTGCCGGAGACGGTCCACATCGAGGTCCATCTGCCGGGCCGCCTGGACCCGGTCCGGCTGGGAGCCGCCTTCACCGAGGCGCTCCACCGCCACCCCCGCAGCCTGATGCGGGAGGCGCCGGGGCCCTGGTACCGCCGCCGCTACGAGTGGGAGCTGAGGGCGGACCCGGACGTCGACCTGGTGACGTACGTGCCGTACGGCCCGGACGCGCTGCGCGACGCCCGGACGAGGGCGCTGGCCGAGGCCCCGCCGCTGTCGGCGGCGCCGCCGCTCCGCGTGGAGGTGGTCGAGGGAGCGGCCGGCCGTGCCCCGGGGTCCCCGTACGCCGCGGGCGGCGACGGCACCGTCCTGCTCCTCACCCTCAACCACACCGCCCTGGACTGCCCCGCCTGCCTGCGCGTCCTCGCCACCGCCGCGGAGCTGTACGGCGGCCGGGACAACTCCCCCGCCACGCCGCCGGCCCGGCCGGCGGGCCCGGCGGGCCCGCCGGAGGTCGACGGCCCGTCCGTCTGGGCCCCGCCCGCCCGGGTGGCCCACGGCACCCCCGAGCCCGCCCCGGCCGCGGGCAACGGCCTGCTCGTCGCCGAACTCGCCGTGCCCCGCCGCCCGGAGGGCTCCCCGTACACCGTGAACGACCAGCTCATGGTCGCCACGGCCCTGATGATCGCCCACTGGAACCGGGAGCACGGCGCCCGCCCCGCGCCCCTGCGCATCTCGATGCCGGTCGACGACCGCCCCCGCAACGCGGACATGCCGATCGGCAACGGCACCCGCCTGCTGGAGGTGCCTTTCGCGCCCGACGAGCTCGACCCCGCCCGCGTGGGCGAGCTGCTGCTCCGTACGGCCGGGCGCACCCGCGTCCTGAAGTCCCTGGCCCGGCCCCCGCTCGGCCACACCGCCGCCCTGCTGACCGCCCCGGTCGTGCCCGTGGCCTGGCGGGGCGCGCTCACCCGCGGACTGCGCCGGGCGGCCGCGCCCTGGACGTCGACCACCCTGCTCAGCAACATCGGCCGCGTCCCGTACCCGCTGGACTTCGGGGAGGACGCCGGCCGCGCCCGCGCCGTGTGGTTCTCGGCGCCGGCCCGGATGCCGCGCGGCCTCACCGTGACGGCGGCGTCCACCGCGGACCGCCTCCATCTGGCCCTGCGCTGGTCGCGGGCGCTGCTCGGACCCGGCGACGGCGCGCGGCTGCGCGACCTCTTCGAGCGCTTCCTGCACCTCACCGGGGAGGGCTCGCCGTGAGCGCGACCACGAACAGGACCACGAGCACGGCCACGACCGCGAGCCCGGCCACCCCCGAACGCGACGGCCTGCGGGGCTTCTACGAGAACCCCGCCGTCCCCGTCGCCTCCGGCACCGCCCGCAGCATCCGGCAGGCCCGCATGCTGGCCGCCGCCCTCGGCCCGGCCACCGCGGGCGTGAGGACCGTCCTGGACATGGGATGCGGCGACGGCACGGCGGCCGCCACCGCGGCGCCCCTGCTCGCCGGTCACCGCATCATCGGCGTCGACTGGTCGCAGGACGTCCTGCGCCGCGCCCGCACCCGGCTGCCGTACGTGGTGCGCGGCGAACTCAGCGACGGCGGGCTGCCGTTCGCCACCGCGGGCGCCGACGCCGTGCTGTTCAGCGAGGTCGTCGAGCACCTCGTCGACCCGGACGGCGCCCTGGAGGAGATCCACCGGGTGCTGCGCCCGGGCGGCCACCTGATGCTGTCCACGCCCAATCTCGCCGCCTGGTACAACCGCGCCCTGCTGCTGGCGGGCGTGCAGCCCGTCTTCTCGGAGGTGAGCCTGCGCGCGGTCCACGGCCGTCCGGGCACCGAGGTGGTGGGCCATCTGCGCCTGTACACGGCCCGCGCGCTGCGGTCGTTCGTGGCCGCGTCCGGCTTCGAGGTCGTACGGCTGCGGGGGGCGCCCTTCCACGGCGTACCGCGTCCGCTCCGGCCGCTGGACCGGCTGGCCTGTGCGCTGCCGTCCGTCGCGTCGCTCCTGCTGCTGCACGCGCGGAGGTCCTGAAATGGGACGGGGCACACTCGCCCCCGCCCGGCCGAGAAGCCGCCACCCCATGAGAAGCCGCCACCCCATGAGGAGCCGACACCCCATGACGATGCACCCCGACGACCCGCTGCTGAAGATCCTGGCGTGCCCGCTCGACAAGGGCCCGCTGCTCCTGCTCGTCCAGCGGGAGGCGCCCCGCGCGGCGGAGGCGCTCTACAACCCGCGGCTGCGCCTCCGTTACCCCATCGTCGACGGCATCCCGCAGTTGCTGCCGTCCTCGGGCGAACAGGTGACCGAGGACGAGCACGAGGAACTGGTCCGGCGGACGGCGTCCTGACGCACCGCGACACGCCGCGACACGCCGCGACACGCCGCTGTACCGGCGGTGTCGGCATACCCGTCCCGCCGGCGCGGCAGAAAGCCTTATGACCCTGGCCGCCCGGCTCGCCCCCCACCTGCCCGAACGCCTGGTCGCCGCGGCGGCCGGGTTCGTCTATCCGCGCTTCGAACCGGAGCTCGCCAGACTCGGCGACCTCTGCCCGCCCGGCTGCGGCACGGCCGTGGACGTCGGCGGCTGGTACGGCCCCTGGACGCGCCGCCTGTCCCGGCGGGCCCGGCAGGTGGTCACCGTCGAACCGGTCCCCCGGCTGGCCCGGCTCCTCACCGCGGCGGCCCCCGCCAACGTCCGCGTGGTCGAGGCCGCCGCCTCGGACCGCACCGGCACCGCACGGCTGTGGCTGCCGCCGGGCGACGACGGCGAGCGGGGCGTGTCGTCCCTGCTCCGCCGGGACATCCACGCCCGCGCGCTGCCGGTTCCGCTGGTCACCCTGGACGGGCTGGGGCTGCGGGACGTCGGCTTCATGAAGATCGACGTGGACGGCGGCGAACCGGCGGTCCTGCGCGGCGCGCACGGCATCCTGACCCGTGACCGCCCCGTGCTCTTCGTCGAGCTGGAGTCCCGTATCCAGCCGATCGCCCCGGTCGTCGACCTGCTCGCCGGGCTCGGCTACGCGGGCTGGGTCCTGCCGGGCCGCACCTGGCTGCCGCTGGACCCGACGGCCCTGGAGACCCACCAGGCGAGAGTGTCGTACGTGGCGACGCAGGGCCTGGTCCGCCGGACACTCCCCTTCCGCGGCCTGTGGGGCCCCCGGTACGTGAACTCGGTGCTGTTCCTGCCGGACGGCCGCCGCCCGGCCGCACCGGCACCGGCTCTGCGCCACCATGGGGGCCATGCCCTCCGCCGCGAAGCCCCCCGCCGGGCCGTTCACCCCCCTCGACCTCCAGCTCGTCCTGCTGCGCCGCATGGCCGACCACAACCCGGAACTGGTGGCGGACGCCCGTCGTGAACTGGGCGTCTCGATCACCGACATGCGCGAGGCGAACAAGCGCTGGCAGGCGATGCTCCGCTCGCCCCGCTCCCGTCCGGCGGCGGCATCGCGGTACCGCTCGATCCTGGGCGCACCGGAGTCGGTGACCCCCCGGACGATCGGCGACCTGGAGTGCGAGGCCCTGCGCTGGCCGCTCCCCCTCTGGCCGGACCTGCGCTTCGAGGTGATGCTCGCCCCGAACGGCGCCGTCTGGAACGAGTGGCTCGTCCGCGCCCCGGACGCCCCCGGCCCGGAGCTGCGCACCCTGGCCGACCTCACCCCCTGGTCCTGCACGGTCGACGAGGCCGCCCGCGCCTTCGCCCCCGCCCGCCCCCTGGAGGGCACCGCTCCCACGCGGTTCGGGCTCTCCTTCACGGCACCGGACGAGGAGGGCGTACGGCGGGAGTGCGTGGCGGAGTTCACGTGGGGGCTGCTGCAGCGGGTGGCGGTCACCGGCTGACGGCGAAGGCCCTCACCACGCACCCGTCACGCACCCGTCACGGGCCCGCGGCCCGGCCTGACACACCCGTCACACGCCCGCGGCCCGGCCTATCGCCTCCGCCACGGCCCGCACCGACTCCGGGTGCAGCCAAAGGAACAGGTTCGGCTCGATCAGCTCCAGCTCCATCACGCACGGCCGCCCGTCCTCCCCGTCCACGAGGTCGACGCGCGCGTACAGCAACCCGGACGCTCCTCCCGGCACGGCGGCCAGCGCCCGATCGGCGACGGCGAGTTCGGCGCCGGTCGGCTCCCACACCCGCAGGTCCGGGTGGGGCATCTTGTCGGCGTCGTACGGTGTGCCCGGCGTGAGCACGGCGCCCTTCCGGCTGGCGTGCAGCAGCCGGCCCCCGTAGAACTGCAGGGCCCGCTCCCCGGTCGTGTCGATGCCGGTGAGGTAGGGCTGCACCATCGCCGTGAACTTCTCGGCGTGCATCCGCTCGATCTGCCGTACGGCGGCCTCCCGCTCCCCTGCCGCGTACCGCGCCGCGAACCGCGCGCCCGCCCCGGAGGTGGGCTTCACGACGTACTCGCGGTCCTCCGGCAGCTCGACGGGGTCGCCGGGTGCGATGTACCGGGTGGGCACGACGGGCACCCCGGCGTCCGCGAGCTCCCCGAGGTAGCGCTTGTCGGCGTTCCAGCGCACGATGTGGGCCGGGTTGGCGAGCCGGGTCGCCCTCGCGCACCGCTCGGCCCAGTCCGCGAACTCCTCGGCCCGCCAGCTGTAGTCCCAGGTGGACCGTATGACGGCGAGGTCGTACGCACCCCACTCGGCCTCCGGGTCGTCCCAGTGCACGACCTCGGCCACGGCTCCGGTCTCGTCCACCGCCCGCGCCAGCACCGGCAGATCACTGTCCTTGTGCCCGTCGGCGCCGGGGTCGTAGGTGACGAGCGCTATGCGGGAGGGGGCGGTGCGGGCCACAGGGTCTCCATCCTCGTACAAATGTCCAGGCCGGTGGTGCCCGCGCAGGCTAACAACGATCTCCGCGACCGCCGCAACACATTTGGCGTTGACCTTCCCCTTCGGTGAAGCCGCAGCATCGAGGGCGAACGAGGAACACCGGGGGGAACCCATGAGCATGCTGACGATCGGCGCCTTCGCGAAGGCGAGCCGGCTGTCGCCGAAGGCCCTGCGCCTGTACGACGAGCTGGACCTGCTGCGGCCGGCCCGGGTGGACCCGGACACCGGTTACCGCTACTACGCGGCCGGGCAGTTGGAGCGGGCCCGGCTGGTGGCGTGGCTGCGGCGGCTCGGGATGCCCCTCGCGCGCATCCGGCACGTCTGCGCGCTGGACGGACCGGCCGCGGCCCGCGAGATCCGGGCGTACTGGGCGCGGGTCGAGGCCGAGACGGCGGCACGCCGGGACCTGGCGGCGTTCCTCGTGGACCACCTTTCCGAGACGTCCGAGGAGGACACCGCCATGCTGGAACTCCGTTACGCCTCGCTCTCCGACACCGGCCTGGTGCGCCCCGCCAACCAGGACACGGCCTACGCGGGCACCCGCGTACTGGCCGTGGCCGACGGCTTCGGTGCCACCGGGGCGCCCGCGAGCACGGCCGCCGTGGAGGCGCTGAAGGTCCTGGACCGCGAGACGCTCCCCGCGGGCAGCGTGCTGAACCTGCTGGAGGACGCCGTGCAGGGGGCGACGCGGGCCGTACGGGACGTCGCGGGCACCGAGGAGGAGGGCACGACCCTGACGGCCATGCTCTGGACCGGCTCGCAGCTCGCGCTCGTCCACATCGGCGACTCGCGCGCGTACGTGCTCCGCGACGGCGCGCTCTTCCAGATCACCCACGACCACACGCTCGTCCAGTCGATGATCGACGAGGGCCGCCTGACGCCGGAGGAGGCCGCCGCGCATCCCCAGCGCGCCCTGCTCCTCAAGGGCCTCTACGGCGGCGACGCCGTCCCGGCGCCCGACCTGCGCCTCCAGGACGCCCGCCCCGGCGACCGCTACCTGCTCTGCTCGGACGGCCTGTCCGCGGTCGTCCCGACGGAGGAGATCCGCGCCGTGCTCGCCTCGGTGCCCGCTCCCGACACGGCGGTCCAGGCCCTGGTGAACCGGGCGAACGAGGCGGGCGGCCCGGACAACGTGAGCTGTGTGGTGGCTGACGTGGTGGAGGTGGGGCAGGCGGGGCAGAACTGACCGGACCGACCCCGTCGCGGCACCGGGCCCGCTTCCTACCGCTCCTCCCGCTCCTCCTCCGGGTCCCAGTCCAGCAGCCGCACCTTCGCCACCGTCCGCACATGACGGCGCATCGCGGCGGCCGCCCGCTTCGGCTCCCGGCCGGCGACGGCGTCGAGGATGGCCCGGTGCTGGGCCAGGGAGCGGTGGGGGCGGCCCGGCTGGCGCAGGGACTCGGTGCGGCTCTCGGCGATCTGCTCGGCGATGGAGCGCATGAACTCGGCGAGCAGACCGCTGTGCGCCGCCGCCGTCACCGCCGCGTGGAACAGGCGGTCGCCCTCCACCCCGTGCGCGCCCTCCTCGATCTCCCGCTCCATGTGCGCGAGCGCGGACCGGATGGCGGCGAGATCCTCCTCCGTACGGCGCTCGGCGGCGAGTTCGGCGAGCTTGGTCTCCAGGGCCTCCCTGGCCTCCAGCACGTCGGGCAGGCGCCGCCGGCGTTCGACGAGCTGCTCCACGGGCTCGACGTCGAGGCTGTCGCGGACGAGATACGTCCCGCCGCCGTGCCGCGCCTCCACCAGGCCCTGCACCTCCAGGACCACGATCGCCTGCTTCACCGAGGCGCGGCTGACGCCGAGGCGCTGGGCGAGGTCGCGCTCGGGCGGCAGGCGGTCCCCGGCGCGCAGCCCGCCCTCGGCGACGTACTGGCGCAGACGGTCGAGCACCTGCTCGTAGAGGCGCTGCTTCGTCATGGGACGCAGGGCGTCGGTCACGGGGTCCCCCCTCTCCTCGGGAGCGTAACACCGCGCCCATGAGTGGCCGAGTGGCTGAGCCAATTTCCGCGTGACCCCTTGACCAGCTTCCGCACCGGGTCCACGCTGACCGGCCAGTACCCCGAATTGGCTCAGCCACTTGGCCAATGGCTGCGCCCACGATGCCCCGACCGCTCCGGGACCCAACGACGGGAGCCCGTATGTCCCCCGAACTCATCTCGATCCTCGTGCTCGTCGTGGTGTTCGTCATCGCCACCACGCGCTCGGTCAACATGGGCGCCCTCGCCTTCGCCGCCGCCTTCGGCGTGGGCGGGCTCGTCGCCGGACTCGACGCGGACGGCGTCTTCGCCGGCTTCCCCGGCGACCTGTTCGTCGTCCTCGTCGGCGTCACGTACCTCTTCGCCATCGCCCGCGCCAACGGCACCACCGACTGGCTGGTGCACGCCGCGATCCGGCTGGTGCGCGGGCGGGTCGCGCTCATCCCCTGGGTGATGTTCGCCCTCACCGGCGTGCTGACCGCGATCGGCGCGGTCAGTCCGGCCGCCGTCGCGATCGTCGCACCCGTCGCGCTGAGCTTCTCCGCCCGGTACGGGATCAGCCCGCTGCTGATGGGCACGATGGTCGTGCACGGCGCGCAGGCCGGGGGTTTCTCACCGATCAGCATCTACGGCTCGATCGTCAACGGCATCGTCGAGCGGGAGCGGCTGCCCGGCAGCGAGATCACGCTCTTCCTGGCCTCCCTCGTCGCCAACCTCGTCATCGCGGGCGTCGTGTTCGTCCTCTTCGGCGGGCTGAAGCTGTGGGCGCGGGGGACCGTGACCACCGACCGGGGCGACGGGAACGCGACAAGCACCGGCACCGGCGGAGGAGCCACCGACACCGGCAGAGACACCGCCGGCACCGGCAGGGGCTCCGGCGGGACCCGCGCCGCCACGGTCACCACCACGGCCCCCACCACCACAGCCCCCTCCACTCCGGCCCGCGCCGAGGACGCCCCCGGCACCCGCCTCACCCCCGCCCGCGCCGCCACCCTCGCCGCCCTGGTCGCCCTGGTCGTCGCCGTCCTCGGCTTCGATCTCGACGCGGGCCTCGCCTCGATCACCCTGGCCGTGCTGCTGAGCGCCGTCTGGCCGGCGGACAGCCGGACCGCGGTCGGGCAGATCGCCTGGCCCACGGTGCTGCTGATCTGCGGTGTCCTCACCTACGTCGGCGTCCTGGACGAGATGGGCACCATCACCTGGGCCGGCGAGGGCGTCGGCGGCATCGGCGTCCCGCTGCTGGCCGCGGTGCTGCTCTGCTACATCGGCGCGCTCGTCTCGGCGTTCGCCTCGTCGGTGGGCATCATGGGCGCGCTGATCCCGCTGGCGGTGCCGTTCCTGGCGCAGGGCGAAATCGGCGCAATCGGCATGGTGTCGGCGCTCGCCGTGTCGGCGACCGTCGTGGATGTAAGCCCGTTCTCGACAAACGGCGCCCTCGTGCTCGCCGCGGCACCGGACGTCGACCGTGAGCGTTTCTTCCGGCAGTTGATGGTGTACGGAGGGATCGTGGTCGCGGTGGTGCCCGCGGCGGCCTGGCTGGTGCTGGTCGTGCCCGGCTGGGGATGACCTCGGACTGTTCCACGAACCGCCTCACGAACTGTGATCGACGAAGGAGTACGACGCGTGTCCCCTCTCTTCCCGGCCCTGGCCGGCGACCTCCCGGCCACGGCCGACCGGCCCGCCCTGCGGTTCGGCGCGCACTCCCTGACGTACGGGCAACTCGCGGCGGCCGCCGGTGCGTTGGCCGGCCGGATCAGGGGCGCCGACCGTGTCGCCGTATGGGCGACGCCCACACTCGAGACGGCGGTCGCAGTCGTCGCCGCGCTGCTGGCGGGAGTGCCCGCCGTCCCGCTCAACCCCAAGTCGGGCGAGAGCGAGCTGGGGCACATCGTCAAGGACAGCGCCCCGGAACTGATCCTCACCACACCGGGCAGCGACCTCCCCTCCACCCTCGATCAGTTGACGCGCATCGACGTCGACGTGCACGCACCGGGCGAGAACCCGCCACCCACGGACCTCGCCCCCGGCCACCCCGCCCTCGTCGTCTACACCTCCGGCACCACCGGCCCGCCCAAGGGCGCCGTCATCCCGCGCCGGGCGATCGCCGCCACCCTGGACGCGCTGGCCGACGCCTGGCAGTGGACCGGCGACGACGTGCTCGTCCACGCGCTGCCGCTCTTCCACGTCCACGGACTGATCCTGGGCACCCTCGGCCCGCTGCGGCGCGGCGGCTCCGTACGGCACCTGGGCCGGTTCGACACGGCGGGCGTGGCCCGGGAGCTGACCGAGGGCGCGACCATGCTGTTCGGCGTGCCGACGATGTACCACCGCCTCGCGGAGGCCCTGCCCGGCGAGCCCGCGCTGGCCGCGGCGCTGGGCGGGGCGCGGCTGCTCGTCTCCGGCTCGGCCGCGCTGCCGGTGCACGACCACGAACGCATCACCGCGGCGACCGGGCGGCGGGTGATCGAGCGGTACGGCATGACGGAGACGCTGATGAACACGAGCGTGCGCGCGGACGGCGAGCCGCGCGCGGGCACCGTCGGCGTCCCGCTGCCCGGCGTGGAGCTGCGGCTGGTGGAGGAGGACGGCACGCCCGTCGCGGCGTACGACGGGGAGACCGTCGGCGAGATCCAGGTGCGGGGGCCGAACCTGTTCACCGAGTACCTGAACCGGCCGGACGCCACCGCCGCCGCGTTCACCGCCGACGGCTGGTTCCGCACCGGGGACATGGCGGTCCGCGACCCCGACGGATACGTCCGGATCGTCGGCCGCAAGGCCACCGACCTGATCAAGAGCGGCGGTTACAAGATCGGGGCCGGGGAGATCGAGAACGCCCTCCTCGAACACCCCGCCGTCCGCGAGGCCGCCGTCACGGGCGAGCCGGACGACGATCTGGGCGAGCGCATCGTGGCCTGGGTGGTGCCCGGTGAGCAGCCGCACGACACGCTCGCCGCCGAGCTGACCCGGCACGTGGCCGACCGCCTCGCCCCGCACAAGCGGCCCCGCACCGTGCGCTTCCTCGGCTCCCTCCCCCGCAACGACATGGGCAAGATCATGAAGCGGGCCCTGAAGGACGCCCACGAGGACGTCGCCGGCCATGGCTGAGCGCCTGTCCGCCCGCGAGATCGTCGCCCTGGTCACGGACGACTTCACACCGCTGCCCGCACCCGTCGCCGGGCACCGGTCCCCCGACGGCCCCCTCGGCTGGGCGGGCTACGGCGCCGCGCGTGCCCGTGCCGCCGCGCGCACCGGCGAGGAGGAGTCCGTCGTCTGCGGGCGCGCGGTGATCGGCGGTACGGCGGCGGTGGTGCTCGCCTTCGAGTTCGGCTTCCTGGGCGGATCGCTGGGGACCCGCACCGGGGACCTGCTGGAGGCGGCGCACGAGTACGCGCGCGAGCAGCGGCTGCCGGTCGTCCCGCTCGTCGCGACGGGCGGCAGCCGGATGCAGGAGGGCATGCGCGCGCTGGTCCAGCTCCAGCGCGTGGCCCGGCAGTCGGCCCTGACCCGGGCGGCGGGACTGCCGCAGATCGCCGTGGTGCGCGATCCGACGACGGGCGGCGGCTGGGCCACGCTGGGCGCGGGCGCCGACGTGGTGCTGGCGCTGCCGGGCGCCCAGGTGGGCTTCGCCGGCTCCCGGGTCCGCCCGCCGGACGCGGACCCGGCGGCGTACACGGCCGAGGCGCAGGTGGCGGCGGGCGCGGCCGACGCGGTCGTACGGCCCGAAGAACTGCGCGAGACGCTGGCGCTGTGGCTGGCACTGCTCGACCGGCCGTCCCCGCGGCCCGCGCCGCCACCACCGGCGCCGCTCGGCCGGACGGCCGGGCTCCCGGCCACCGGCTGGGAGGCCGTGGCCCGCGCCCGCTCCCTCGAACGCCCGCGCGCGGAGGCCTACCTGGACGCCTACTTCACCCGCCGCGCGGCCATCGGCGGCGACCGCTGCGGCGGCACCGACCCGGGCATGCTGTGCGGCTTCGGCGAGCACGAGGGGCGGACCGTCGCGTACGCGGCCCAGGACGGGACCGCGACCCGGCCCGCCGGGTACCGCACGGCCGCCCGGCTGATCCGCCTCGCGGGCCGGCTGGGCATACCCGTGCTGACCCTGGTGGACACGCCGGGCGCCGCCAACGACGCGGAGGCCGAGCGGCAGGGCGCGGGCGGGGCCATCGCGGACCTGTTCGAGGCGGTCGCCACCGCCCGTACACCGGTCACCACGCTGGTGATCGGCGAGGGCGGCTCGGGCGGGGCGCTCGCGCTGGCCGCGCCCGGCAACACCTGGGCGACCCCGGACAGCTACTTCTCCGTGATCGCCCCCGAGCTGGCCGCGGCCATCCTCAAGCGCCCCGAGGACCAGGTGCGCGCCACGGCGGACCAACTCCGGGTGAGACCCCAGGACTTGGTGGACCTGGGCATCGTCCGGGGCATCACCGGGCCGGCCTCCCCCCGGCCGCCCGGCTGATCCCGCGCCGGACCGGGAGGGGCACGCCGCCGCGCCGCCCCTGCCGCGCACGCTCCCCGCCGGCCGCGGTGGAATCACCCGTCCGGCGGCACCCCATCCGGCCCTCCGCGGAAGGCGTCCCGCGCGCGTGCCCCGCACGATGCAAGGGAGACCGCAACTCACGGCCCGTCACGGTCTGTGCACTCGGGAGGAACCGCCATGACCGCCAGTCTGGACCAGCTGCGCCGCTGCCATTTCGCCGTCGATCTGGGCGCGGCCCGGAGCCGCGTCTACATCAAGGGCGCAGGACTCGTCGTCGACCAGCCGAGCGTGGCCGCCGTGAACACGAGGACCGGTGCGCTGATCGCGGTGGGCGAGCTGGCCGAGCGGATGACGGGCCGTACGCCCGACTACATCCGTGTGGTCCGGCCCGTCTCGGGCGGCAGCGTCGTCGACATCGAGATGGCCCAGCGCATGCTGCGCCAGCTGATCGGCGACAAGATGCGCCGTACGCTGCGCCGCAAGCCCTTCCTGCGCGGGGCGGCCTGCACTCCGCACGACGCGGACCCGCTCGCCCGGCGGGCGACGATCGAGACGCTGGTCGGCCTCGGCGCCCGGCGGGTGGAGCTCGTCGACACGCTCATCGCGGCGGCGGTCGGCTGCGAGCTGCCGGTCGAGCGCCCGGAGGCCACCATGGTCATGGTCTGCGGCGCGGCCGCCACCCAGCTCGCCGTGCTCTCCCTCGGCTCGATCGTGACGGCCCAGCGCGTCCCGGTGGGCGGCGAGGCCGTCGACCACGCGATCGTGCAGCACCTGCGCCTCCGGCACGACCTCCAGTTGCCCAGCCAGTCGGTACGGCCGCTGCAGGTCGCCCTCTCCGGGAACGGGCTCACCGCGCAGGGGCCCGCCTTCACCGACATCCACGGGCGGGATGTGGCGACCGGGCTGGCCCGTTCCGTCCGGGTGAACACCGCGGCCGTGCGGGACGCCATCCAGACCCCGCTGACCGCGGTGCTCGACGGCGTCGGCAAGGTGCTCCGGGAGTGCCCGCCCGACCTGGTCGCCGACCTCGCCGACCGCGGCATCGTGATGGTCGGCGGCAGCGCGCTGCTGCCGGGCCTCGACCAGATGCTGCGGCAGGCGACGGGCATGCCGGTGCACATCGCCGAGCGTCCCGACGTCTGCGCGATCGAGGGCCTCGGCGCCATGCTGGAGGGCCGCATCCAGCCGCTGGAGCTGCACACGCTGACGGGCTGAGCCGACGGGCCGGGCCGGCCGGCCCGGATCACTCCCCCGCGCCCGCCGCGGGCCGGTCACCCTGGTGCCCTGTGCCGCACATCCTGCGTACGTCCGCATACGTCCCGCGCGCGTCCTGGCTGTCCCGGCCGCCCCTGCGGCATGCCCCGCCCACCCCGCCGTGCGATGCCCCGGCGTACGTCAGTAGGGCAGCACCCGCCCCGAGGGCGTCCGCCGGTCGATGGTGGTGTCGCGCGGAGCGGAAGGCCGACGGCTGGTCTGGATACGAATCCGGTGGTTCATGACGGCCTCCCGATGCTGTGCCCGATATATCCCTGCGCTTGGTGCGTCCGTGTGTCCCATACGTGTCCGTGTCGGTGTGCGACCAACCCCCTCGCCGCCGCGACCTGGCACATCGTGCCCACGATCGTGCCCACGATCGTGCCCACGGAGGCACTCCTCATTCCTCCACGGAGGGAGTCGTCCGCCTTCGCCCCGCTTCCCGCGGTAGGGGCCGGGGAGGGGCGCAGGCCCCCTCACAGGCCCTCGTGGAGGCGTCACGGCGGCCGTCCCGCCGACGGTGTGACGCGTGTCGCAGTCGGCCCGTCCACCGGTCCCGTGCCGCGCACACGGCCCCGGAAATAGCTGCGCCCCGACTGGTGGAAACCAGTCAGGGCGATGCGATGTGGCAGTACACATCGTTTCTGCACGGGAGGCGCAGGGTGGGGCGGGTGGGACTCGAACCCACGGCCGACGGATTATGAGTCCGCTGCTCTAACCGGCTGAGCTACCGCCCCGATACGGCGCGCCGCGCACATTTGTGCGCGCCGTCTGCCGCAGCATAGCCGCTCATACGATCTCCTGCTTCGGATGGTCGGCTTCACCTGCCCACCAGGACTTCACCAGGGGCCCAGCGGTTCCACCGGGACAAGGAAGACGACATGAAAAAGGACCCCTCAAGGGGTCCTTGTTCGGGCTGCTCCCCCGACTGGACTCGAACCAGTAACCTGCCGGTTAACAGCCGGCTGCTCTGCCAATTGAGCTACGGAGGATCGAGCTCCCCCGACTGGACTCGAACCAGTAACCTGCCGGTTAACAGCCGGCTGCTCTGCCAATTGAGCTACGGAGGAATGCCTCGGTGCATCGAACGTACCTACCTGGGTATCCGCCAGGGGGCGCTCGCTCGCTGCGACACATACATTAGCGCAAGCAGGGGGGTGCTCCGCCAATCGGTACTCCTGTGCGACGGCTCCGACGTGCGGACCGGCTGTTCCACGAGTGCCGCAGCTGTACGCAGGACCGACCAGAACCGACGCAGACGCATACGCAACCGAGGCAGACTCACTCGCAGACGCAAGGAAGGTGGCCGCCATGCTCTACCGGCTCACGTTCGTCGCCGGACTGGCCCTGGGCTACGTGCTGGGCACGCGGGCCGGGCGCGAGCGCTACGAGCAGCTGAAGAAATCAGCCCGGCAGATCGCGCAGAACCCCGCGGTGCGCAACACCGCCGAGTCGGCGGCCCAGCAGGGGCGCACCTTCGCGGGCAAGGCGTACCACGCGGTGAGCGAGAGGGTCGGCGACCGCATGCCCGACTCGGTCGCCGGCCGGGTGCGCACGCTGCGCGAGCGCCACGCGGGCGCGGGCGCCGGCGGTCAGGACGACTGGGGAACCAGCAACACCTGACGGCAGCAACACCTGACGGCAGGCCAGGGGGCCGGCAGCACCTGGCCCCCGGGCACACGGACAGGCACGGACAGCGGGGCACCGGGCGATCACCAGGTCGGCCGGTGCCCCGTACCGTTCCGGCGGCACGTCCACCTCTTCCCGTGCGGCAGAATTTCCGCCATGGGGATAGTCGCCGGGTTGGACAGTTCGCCTGATTTCACACGTATCGTCGTCTGCGACACGGACACGGGGGCCGTGCTCAGGCAGGGGTACGCCGCGCATCCGCTGGAGAAGACGGCGAGCGGTGGCCGCCCCTCCGACGTCGATCCGCAGGCGTGGCTGCTCTCCCTGGGCGAGGCGGCCGGCGGAGGGCTGCTCGAGGGCGTGCAGGCGATCGGGGTCTCGGCGCAGCAGAACGGGCTGGTCCCCCTCGACGCGCAGGGCAACACCGTGCGGCCCGCGCTCGTCGGCGGTGACAAGCGGGCGCAGGTCGCCGCGGCCGACCTGGTCGACGGGCTCGGCGGGCGGCAGGCCTGGGCCGAGGCCGTGGGGTGCGTACCGCAGGCGCAGCAGCCCGTGACGAAGCTGCGCTGGCTGGCGCGGACGGAGCCGGAGAACGCGGCGCAGACGGCGGTGCTGCTCCAGGCCCACGACTGGCTGGTGTGGCAGCTGCTGGGGCGGCCCGTGAGACGGACCACGGACCGGGGCGGGGCCTCCGGTACGGGGTACTGGTCGGCGGCGGCCGGCTCGTACCGGACGGATCTCGTCGAGCTGGCGCTCGGGCACCAGGCGATGGTGCCCGAGGTGCTCGGGCCCTCCGAGGCGGCCGGTACGACCCCGGAGGGGCTGCTGATCTCCGCCGGGACCGGCGAGACCATGGCCGCCGCCTTCGGGCTGGGCATCGGGCTGGGGGACGCGGTGGTGTCGCTGGGCGCCTCCGGGTCCGTGATGGCCGTGCACCCCGAGGCACTCGTCGACTCCAGCGGGATGATCACCTCACTGGCCGACGCCACGGGCATGCACCTGCCCGTCGTGACCACCCTGAACGCCGTACGGACCCTGCGCGGCACCGCCGAGCTGCTCGGGCTGCCCGATCTGGAGAGCCTGTCCGACCTGGCGATGAAGTCGACGCCGGGCTCCCACGGGCTGGTGCTGCTGCCGTATCTGGAGGGCGAGCGCACGCCGAACCTGCCGCACACCGCGGGCACGCTGACCGGGCTGCGGCGGGAGTCGATGAAGCCGGAGCACCTGGCGCGGGCCGCGTTCGAGGGCATGCTGTGCGGGCTCGCGGACGCGCTGGACGTGCTGCGCGGGCGCGGGGTCGACGTACGGCGGGTCTTCCTGCTGGGCGCGGTGGCGGAGCTGCCGGCCGTGCAGGCGGCGGCGCCCGCGCTGTTCGGGGCGCAGGTGGTCGTGCCGCAGCCCGGCGACTACGCGGCGGTCGGCGCGGCCCGGCAGGCGGCCTGGGCGCTCGGCGTCTCCCAGGGCACCCTCGACCCGCACACCCCGCCGGCCTGGCGGGGCGCGCCGGCGCAGGTCCTGGAGCCGGGCGAGGAACTGGCCGTGGGCCAGGCGGTGCGCCAGCAGTACGTGTCGGTGCGCGAGCAGACGCATCCGGGGGCGTTCGGGGCGTAGGGCGCCGGGCGGCGGCGCAGGCAGAAGGACCGAGGCATCACCAAACCTTGGTCCCCTCTTGGATTAATCGGTTGAGGTAACGCGGGTGGAGTGTTCGACGATGGGGGCTGGTGCATCCAGCCCCTGTCCCTGTCGACGACGAGAGACCTCGCGTGCTCATAAGACTGCTGCGGACCTATCTGAGTCCGTACAAAAAACCCATAGCGGTCCTGGTGCTGCTGCAGTTCGTGCAGACGTGTGCCAGCCTCTACCTGCCCACGCTCAACGCCGACATCATCGATGAGGGCGTGGTGGCGGGCGACACCGGTTACATCCTGTCCTTCGGCGGCGTGATGATCGGCGTCTCGCTCGTCCAGGTCGTGTGCAACATCGGCGCCGTGTACTACGGCGCCCGTACGGCGTCCGCGGTCGGCCGGGACATCCGGGCGGCCGTGTTCGACCGAGTGCAGTCGTTCTCCGCGCGTGAGGTCGGTCACTTCGGGGCGCCCTCGCTGATCACGCGGACCACGAACGACGTCCAGCAGGTGCAGATGCTGGCCCTGATGACGTTCACGCTGATGGTGTCGGCGCCGATCATGTGCGTGGGCGGCATCGTGATGGCGCTCGGCCTCGACGTGCCGCTGTCCGGGGTGCTGCTGGCCGTCGTGCCGGTGCTCGGCATCTCGGTGAGCCTGATCGTGCGGCGGCTGCGTCCCCTCTTCCGCACCATGCAGGACCGGCTCGACACCGTGAACCGGGTGCTGCGCGAGCAGATCACCGGCAACCGGGTGATCCGCGCCTTTGTCCGGGACGCCTACGAGAAGAAGCGCTTCGGGGGCGCCAACGCCGAGCTGACGGAGGTGTCCCTCGGCACCGGGCGGCTGCTCGCGCTGATGTTCCCGATCGTCATGACGGTGGTGAACCTGTCGTCCATCGCGGTCGTGTGGTTCGGCGCCCACCGGATCGACAGCGGCGGGATGCAGATCGGCGCGCTGACGGCGTTCCTCGCCTACCTCATGCAGATCGTCATGTCCGTGATGATGGCCACCTTCATGTTCATGATGGTGCCGCGCGCGGAGGTGTGCGCCGAGCGCATCCAGGAGGTGCTGGGCACCGACAGCAGCGTCGTCCCGCCCACCGCGCCGGTCCGGGAGCTGCGGCGGCACGGGACACTGGAGATCCGTGGCGGCGGCTTCCGCTACCCGGGTGCCGAGGAACCGGTGCTGAGGGCCGTCGACCTGCTCGCCCGGCCGGGTGAGACGACCGCGGTCATAGGGTCCACGGGCAGCGGCAAGTCCACCCTGCTGGGGCTGGTGCCGCGGCTGTTCGACGCCACCGAGGGCGAGGTGCTGGTGGACGGCGTGGACGTGACGACGATCGACCCGGCGCTGCTGGCGCGGACGGTGGGGCTGGTGCCGCAGAAGCCGTACCTGTTCGCGGGTACCGTCGCCAGCAATCTGCGGTACGGCAATCCGGACGCCACCGACGAGGAACTGTGGCACGCGCTGGAGGTGGCGCAGGCGAAGGAGTTCGTGACGGGCCTGGAGCAGGGGCTGGACTCCCCGATCGCGCAGGGCGGCACGAACGTCTCGGGCGGCCAGCGCCAGCGTCTGGCGATCGCCCGCACCCTGGTCCAGCGACCGGAGATCTACCTCTTCGACGACTCCTTCTCCGCGCTCGACTACGCCACGGACGCGGCGCTGCGCGCGGCGCTCGCCCGCGAGACCTCCGAGGCGACCGTGGTGATCGTCGCCCAGCGGGTGGCGACCATCCGGGACGCCGACCGGATCGTGGTCCTCGACGAGGGCCGGGTCGTGGGCACGGGACGGCACCACGAGCTGATGGCGGACAACGAGACGTACCGGGAGATCGTGCTCTCCCAGCTCACGGAAGCGGAGGCTGCCTGATGGCCGGGCCGGTGGGACGGATGATGGCCGGGACCGGCCCCGATCAGCGGTCCATGGACTTCAAGGGGTCCGGCAAGCGGCTGCTCGCGCAGTTCCGCCCCCAGCGGACCACCATGCTGGTGATGCTGGCGTGCGCCGTGCTGAGCGTCGGACTGTCGGTCCTGGGCCCGTGGATCCTGGGCCGGGCGACGGACCTCGTCTTCGCGGGTGTGGTCGGCCGGCAGATGCCCGAGGGCGCCACCAAGGAGCAGGTCCTCGCGTCCATGCGGGAGCGCGGGGACGAGGGCGTCGCCGACATGCTGAGCGGCACGGACTTCACGCCCGGCGAGGGCATCGACTTCGGGGCGGTCGGGAACGTCCTGCTGCTCGCGCTGTGCGTGTTCGCGGGAGCCGGGCTGCTGATGGCGGCGGCGACCCGGCTCGCCAACCGGGCCATCAACCTCACGGTGGGCCGGCTGCGCGAGGACCTGCAGGCGAAGCTGTCCCGGCTGCCGCTGTCGTACTTCGACCAGCGGCAGCGCGGCGAGGTCCTCAGCCGGGCGACGAACGACATCGACAACATCGGCCAGACGCTGCAGCAGTCGCTCGGCCAGCTGGTGAACTCGCTGCTCACCATCGTGGGCGTGCTGGTGATGATGTTCTGGGTGTCCCCGCTGCTGGCGCTGGTCGCGCTGGTGACGGTGCCGCTGTCGTTCGTCGTCGCCACCCGGGTCGGCAAGCGCTCGCAGCCGCACTTCGTGGCGCAGTGGCGGACGACGGGGGCGCTCAACGCGCACATCGAGGAGATGTACACCGGGCACACGCTGGTGAAGGTGTTCGGGCGGCAGGAGGAGTCGGCGAAGCAGTTCGCGGAGGAGAACGAGCGGCTGTACGAGGCGGGCTTCAAGGCCCAGTTCAACAGCGGGGTGATGCAGCCGCTGATGATGTTCGTCTCGAACCTGAACTATGTGCTGGTGGCGGTGGTCGGCGGGCTGCGGGTGGCGTCCGGTGCCCTGTCGATCGGCGACGTCCAGGCCTTCATCCAGTACTCCCGCCAGTTCTCGATGCCGCTGACGCAGGTCGCGTCGATGGCGAACCTGGTGCAGTCCGGCATCGCGTCTGCCGAGCGGATCTTCGAGCTGCTGGACGCGGAGGAGCAGGGGCCGGACCCGCTGCCGGAGGCGGCGGCGCGTCCCGGGGAGCTGCGCGGGCGGGTGGCGCTGGAGAAGGTCTCCTTCCGCTACGACCCCGACAAGCCGCTGATCGAGGACCTGTCGCTGACGGTGGAGCCCGGGCAGACGGTGGCGATCGTCGGCCCGACGGGAGCCGGCAAAACGACGCTGGTGAACCTCCTCATGCGCTTCTACGAGGTCACGGGCGGCCGGATCACGCTGGACGGCGTGGACGTGGCGAAGATGTCGCGGGACGAGCTGCGGGCGGGGATCGGGATGGTCCTCCAGGACACCTGGCTGTTCGGGGGCACGATCGCGGAGAACATCGCGTACGGCGCGTCGCGGGAGGTCACGCGCGGGGAGATCGAGGAGGCGGCGCGGGCGGCGCACGCGGACCGGTTCGTCCGGACGCTGCCGGACGGGTACGACACGGTGATCGACGACGAGGGGACGGGGGTGAGCGCGGGCGAGAAACAGCTGATCACGATCGCGCGGGCGTTCCTCTCGGACCCGGTGATCCTCGTCCTCGACGAGGCGACGAGCTCGGTCGACACCCGTACGGAGGTGCTGATCCAGAAGGCGATGGCGAAGCTCGCCCACGGGCGGACGTCCTTCGTGATCGCCCACCGGCTGTCCACCATCCGGGACGCGGACACGATCCTGGTCATGGAGAACGGCTCGATCGTGGAGCAGGGGGCGCACGAGGAGCTGCTGGCGGCGGGCGGGGCGTACGCACGCCTGTACAAGGCGCAGTTCGCGCAGGCGGTGGCGGAGGTGGACTGAGCCCAGGAGTCTCTGGCCCAGAGGTCTCTCGCCCCCGCCGCCCCTACCCGTCCCATCCCTGGGGGCTGCGCCCCCAGCCCCCGCTGTCGGCCTGACGGCCTCGTCCTCAAGCGCCGGACGGGCTGAGACCAGCCCGTCCGGCGCTTGAGACGCCGCGTGAGGCACGGTCTCGGGCGGAGCCCTGGCCGGGTCCGCGGCCGGAGCCCGGGCCTGGGCTCAGTCCCGGTCCAGGGCCGGCCGGATCCCATGCCTCGGGCACACGAAGTAGGTGCCCTGGGGCCGGACTGCCGGTGGGGTTTGCGGCGCAGCGCCGGTGCCGGTCCGAGGTGCAGCCCGGTGGGGCCCTGGGGCGCAGCCCGGGGCCTCGTGGGGCCTGGGGCGCAGCCCGGCGGGGCCCGGAGTGCAGCCCGGGTGGGATCCGGAGCGCAGCGCCGCAGGGCCCGGAGCGCAACCGGTGCGGCCCGGGGCGGGGCCCAGCGGGATCCGGAGAAACAGCCCGGCGGAGCCCGGGGTGCAGCCCAGGTCGGACCCTGGGCGCAATCCTGCAGGGCCCCCGAAGCGCAGCCCCGCCGGATCCGACGCAGCCCAGCAGGGCCCGGAGCGCAACCGATGCAGCCCGGGGCATGGCCCAGCGGGATCCGGAGCACAGCCCGGCGGAGCCCGGGGCGCAGCCCGGCGCGATCCCGAGCGCAGCCCAGGTCGGATCCTGGGCCAATCCTGCAGGGTCCCCGAAGCGCAGCCCCCGCCAGATCCGATGCAGCCCCGCAGGGCCCGGAGCCAGCCCGGCAAGATCCCCAGCGCAGCTCGGCGGGATCCCGAGGCGCAGCCCGGTGGGGCCAAGAGCGCAGCCCAGGTCGGATCCTGGGCGCAATCCTGCAGGGCCCGGAGCGCAGCCCAGCGGGGCTCGGGGCGCAGCCCCCAAGCGGGTCCGGGGCGCAGCCCCCAAGCGGGTCGAAGGGGCGCAGCCCCTGGGGATGGGACGGGTAGGGGCGGCGGGGGCGAGGATCCCTCAGTCCAGGTAGCCGCGCAGCTGGTCCGCGAACGCGTGGTCCCTCAGTTTGTTGAGGGTCTTGGACTCGATCTGGCGGATGCGTTCGCGCGTCACGCCGAAGATGCGCCCTATCTCCTCCAGCGTGCGCGGGCGGCCGTCCACCAGGCCGTACCGGAGCTGGACCACCTTGCGTTCGCGTTCCCCGAGCGTCGACAGGACCGCTTCCAGGTGTTCGCGCAGGAGCAGGAACGCCGCCGATTCGACAGGGCTCGTCGCGTCGCCGTCCTCGATCAGGTCGCCGAGGGCCACGTCGTCCTCCTCGCCGACGGGGGCGTGGAGGGACACCGGCTCCTGGGCCAGGCGCAGGACCTCGCTGACCCGCTCGGAGGGCAGGTCCAGGTGCGCGGCCACCTCCTCCGGGGTGGGCTCGTAGCCGCGTTCCTGCAGCATGCGGCGCTGGACGCGGACGACCCGGTTGATCAGTTCCACCACGTGGACGGGGACGCGTATCGTGCGGGCCTGGTCGGCCAGGGCACGAGACATGGCCTGGCGGATCCACCACGTGGCGTACGTGGAGAACTTGTAGCCGCGCGCGTAGTCGAATTTCTCGACCGCCCGGATCAGGCCCAGGTTGCCCTCCTGGACCAGGTCCAGCATCGTCAGGCCGCGCCCCACGTACCGTTTGGCGACCGACACCACCAGGCGCAGGTTCGCCTCGATCAGGCGGCGCTTGGCCATGCGGCCCATCACGACCAGCTTGTCGAGGTCCGAGGCCAGTTGGGTGTCCAGGTCGGGCGTGCTGCCCAGCTTCTCCTCCGCGAACAGGCCGGCCTCCACGCGCCGGGCCAGTTCGACCTCCTCGGCGGCCGTGAGGAGGGGGATGCGGCCGATCTCCCGGAGGTACTGGCGGAACAGGTCGGAGGACGGGCCGCTCGTCTCGGTACGGGTGCGCGGCGGATCCACGGGTTCCACGGGGTCCGGTGCCTCTGTCGTGTCCGCGGCGCCCGCGGGCGGCTCCTGCTCGTCGAAGTCCGGCGGTGGTCCCTGCGGCTCCGCGTCGGGGTGGTGCACGGCGCGGCTCTGCGCGGGCACCGCCGAGATGGCGTCGGTCTCCGCGTCGAGCTCCGTACCGTCCGTACTGATGTCGGTCTGGGTGAGGGTCTGGGTCTGGGTCTGCACGGGGGCGACCTCCAGGAATGTCGCTGCCCCAGCGTGCGGCAGCGGTACGTCGGGGATGGCGTCGCCGGCCTCGCCGACAGCCGTCCCGTAGTCAGTGAGCGGAACCGCGGGGATCACGGACCCGTCGGGGACGGGTCGGCCGCGCTCCGAGGACTCAGGCACCGGAACCCAGTGTGGAGTACGACACATCGCCGCCACGAGGGGCGTGCGGTGACTTTTTGAGTCCGGTCCGTGACCACCTGGTTACCCTGACGTACGGGTACGCAGCCGCCCGCGGGTGAAACACCTTGAATGGCGGACGGCTGGGACGGGGGCCCTACAGCGCTTCCGCGCCCCGCTCCCGCAGCGCCTGGTCGTACTGCTGGAGGACCCACAGTTCGTTCTGCACGGCGGCGAACTCGGCCGGGTCGGCGTGCTGGCCGAGCCGGGTCAGGGCGCTCTGGACGTCGCGGACGCGCCGCTCGACGGCCCGGCGGCGGACGGTGACGAGCTGCTCGCCCGCGTACGCCTCGTCGACCGTCTTGCGCAGGATCGCCTCCACGGCCAGCTCCGTGACCATGGCCCGCACCGTGTCGTCCGGGGCGGCCTCGCGCACCTGGACCAGGTACTCCTGCGGGTCGCGCGTCCCGTACTCGGCGCCGCCCGCGTCCAGGATGGCCTGGCGCACGGCGGCGTACGGCGCGGCGGTGAACTCGTCGACCCCGTACGCGTCGAAGGCCGGGGAGACCAGCTCCGGGCGCTGGAGGGCGAGTTTCAGCAGTTCGCGCTCGGTGGCGTACACGGGGTTGCGGAGGGTCAGGGACGGGCCCGGGGAGGCCGGGCGGGGGGCCGCCTCGTACTGCGCGTACTGTGCGTGCTCCCCGCGCGTCCGGGAGGACGACGGCGCGGGCCCGCGGCCGCCGCGATCGCGCGCCCAGCGCGCCAGCTGGGCGACCCGTCTGACCACGAACTGCGTGTCGAGGATGCCGAGCATGCCGGCGAGCTGCACGGCGACCTCGTGCTGGGCGCCGCTGTTCTTGATGCGGGCCACGACCGGGGCCGCCTCGTCGAGCGCCGCGGCACGCCCGGCGGGGGTGTCGAGGTCGTAGCGGGCGACGATCTGGCGGAGGGCGAACTCGAAGAGGGGGGTGCGTGGCTCGACCAGGTCCGCGACCGCCTCATCGCCCTTGGCCAGGCGCAGGTCGCAGGGGTCCATGCCGTCGGGCGCGATGGCGATGTACGTCTCGGCGGCGAACTTCTGGTCGTCCTCGAAGGCGCGCAGGGCCGCCTTCTGGCCGGCCGCGTCGCCGTCGAAGGTGAAGATGACGCGTGCGCTGCCGTTGTCCATCAGCAGGCGGCGCAGGATCTTGATGTGCTCGCCGCCGAAGGCCGTGCCGCAGGTCGCGATGGCCGTGGTGACGCCCGCGAGGTGGCAGGCCATGACGTCGGTGTAGCCCTCGACGACGACCGCCCGGCTGGCCTTGGCGATGTCCTTCTTGGCGAGGTCGATGCCGTACAGGACCTGCGACTTCTTGTAGATCGCCGTTTCGGGGGTGTTCAGGTACTTGGGGCCGTTGTCCGCCTCGTACAGCTTGCGGGCGCCGAAGCCGACGACCTCGCCGCCGATGTCGCGGATGGGCCACATCAGGCGGCCGCGGAAGCGGTCGATGGGGCCGCGGCGGCCCTCCTGGGAGAGGCCGGAGAGGATCAGCTCCTTGTCGCTGAAACCCTTGCCGCGGAGGTAGCGGGTGAGGTGGTCCCATCCTTGCGGGCTGTAGCCGACGCCGAAGTGCTCGGCCGCCGCCTGGTCGAAGCCGCGCTCGGCGAGGAAGGCGCGGCCGGTGTCCGCCTCGGGGCTGGTGGCCAGCTGCTCCGCGTACCACTGGGCGGCCAGCTTGTGCGCCTCGACCAGGCGGATGCGCTCGCCGCGCTGGTGGGCGGGGTTGTAGCCGCCCTCCTCGTAGCGCAGGGTGATCCCGGCCTGGGCGGCGAGGCGCTCGACGGCCTCCGAGAAGGACAGGTGGTCGACCTTCATCACGAACGTGATGGTGTCGCCGCCCTCCTGGCAGCCGAAGCAGTGGAAGAGGCCCTTGCTGGGGCTGACCTGGAAGGACGGCGACTTCTCGTCGTGGAAGGGGCACAGGCCCTTGAGGTTGCCGCCGCCCGCGTTGCGCAGCTGGAGGTACTCGGACACCACGGCGTCGATCGGGACCGCGTCCCGTACCGCCTTCACGTCCTCGTCGTTGATCCGTCCTGCCACGCGTGAATTCTACGGGGGTCCACTGACATCTCCGGGATGCCTGCGGGGCACCTGCCGGGCACCTCCGGGGTGCGCTGCCGCACCCCGGGCACGGTGCCGGCCGGCCGCTACGGGACCAGGCTCTCCAAGGGAACGCGCGGGTCCGCGAGCCTCTCCTGCTCCACCTGGACCCCGGCGCGGATCAGGCTCTGGATCGTCTCTGTGACGTCCCACACATTCACGTTCATCCCGGCCAGCACCCGGCCCTCCCGCACCCAGAACGCGATGAACTCACGCTTCGCCGCGTCCCCGCGGATCACCACCTCGTCGTACGTGCCGGGCGGCGCCCACCCGCTGTACTCCATCCCCAGGTCGTACTGGTCGGAGAAGAAGTAGGGCACGCGGTCGTAGCTGACGTCCCTGCCGAGCATCGCGCGGGCCGCGGCCGGGCCGCCGTTGAGGGCGTTGGCCCAGTGCTCGACGCGCAGCCGCCGGTCGAACAGCCGGTGCGGGAAGGACGCCACGTCGCCGGCCGCGAAGATGTGCGGGTCGGACGTGCGCAGCCGCTCGTCCACCGCGATGCCGCCGCCCCGCGCGCGGTCGGCCAGTTCCAGGCCCGCCGCCTCGGCGAGGGCGACCCGGGGTGCCGCGCCGATCGCGGCGAGCACGTCGTGCGCGGGGTGCTCCTCGCCGTCGTCCGTGCGGGCGGCGAGCACCATGCCGTCCTGGCCGACGATCTCCGTCAGCCGGGCGCCGAAGTGGAAACGGACGCCGTGCTCGCGGTGCAGCTCGGCGAAGAGGGTGCCGATCTCGGGGCCGAGGACGCCGTGCAGCGGGGTGGGCTCGGGCTCGACGACGGTGACCTCGGCGCCGTACGTACGGGCCGCCGCCGCGACCTCCAGGCCGATCCAGCCGGCGCCCGCGATCACGATGTGGCCGTTGTCCCGGCCGAGCGCGGCGAGCACGCCCTTCAGGCGCTCGGCGTGGGCGAGCCGGCGCAGGTGGTGGACGCCCGCGAGGTGGGTGCCCGGGATGTCCAGGCGGCGGGGTTCCGCGCCGGTGGCGAGCAGCAGCTTGTCGTAGTGGACGAGGGTGCCGTCGTCGCCGAAGCGGACGGTCCTCGCGACGCGGTCGATCGCGTCGACGGTCTGGCCGAGGTGCAGCTCGACGTCGTTGCGCGCGTACCAGGACGGCTCGTGCACGAAGACGCTGTCGCGCTCGTCCTTGCCGAGCAGGAAGCCCTTGGACAGCGGCGGGCGTTCGTAGGGGTGGTCACGCTCGTCGCAGATCAGTATCACGCGCCCGGTGAAGCCCTCCGCGCGGAGCGTCTCGGCCGCCTTGGCGCCGGCCAGTCCTCCTCCGACGATGACGAATGTCTGATCCGCGTCGACCACTTGATGCCTCCTGCGGGGGTGTAGGGGTGGCCCCCAGTTCGAACTGTGCGCGTGTCACCGCGGACGTCACGCCGGACGCCGCGGCGGATGTTCCCTGCGAGCGTCCCGCACGGAGCGTGGCGCGGGAAGGGGTTGTGGCCCGATCAGGCCACGGAGGGTCACATTCGTCCCTCTTCGGAGTCGCTCACGGCACACGAAACCACAGAGATCACCTACTGCGCATGGGTCGTACGGCCCACGTCGATCACACGGGCCGCGTGAGCCTCGCGTGCAGTGAGCGCGCCGACGCGTCGGTGAGGGAGGCGATCTGGTCGACGATCACCCGCTTGCGGGCACGGTCGTCGGGCGCCTGTGCGAACAGCGCGCGGAACTGCGGCTCGAGGCCGGCGGGCGCCCGGGCGGTGAGCGCCTCGGCCAGTTCGGCGACGACGATCCGCTGGTCGGCGCGGAGCCGCTCCTGCTCGGCGCGCTGCATCACGTACAGGTCGGCGACGGCCTTGAGCACGGCGCACTCCAGACGGGTCGCGCGCGGTACGACGAGCTCGGCGGCGTACCGGGTGAGGCGCCCACCTCCGTACGCGGCCCGGGTGGCGCCCTCCGCGGCCAGGCAGAAGCGGCCGATGAGCTGGCTGGTGGCGTCCTTGAGCCGGGCCTGCGCGACGGCCGAACCGTCGTAGCCGTGCGGCCACCACTCCTGGTCCAGCAGCCGGTCGAGGGCCTCGGCGAGTTCGGCGGTATCGGTGCCGGCCGGGACGTAACGCCCGACAGCCACGGCGAAGACCGCCTGCCGTTCGGGCTCGGCGTGCAGACAGCCCGGGTCGATGTGCCCGGCGTGCAGGCCGTCCTCGACGTCGTGCACCGAGTACGCCACGTCGTCCGACCAGTCCATGATCTGTGCCTCGAAGCAGGTGCGGTGGCCGGGGGCGCCCTCGCGGACCCAGTCGAAGACCGGCCGGTCGTCCTCGTACACCCCGAACTTGGGCGACGCGGGGTCGCTGGGGTGGGCGCCGCGCGGCCAGGGGTACTTGGTGGCGGCGTCGAGGGTGGCGCGGGTGAGGTTGAGGCCCACGCTCACGGGTTCACCGGAGGCCGGGTCGGTGGTGAAACGCTTCGGCTCGATCCGGGTGAGCAGGCGCAGCGACTGGGCGTTGCCCTCGAAGCCGCCGCAGTCCTCGGCGAACTCGTTGAGGGCCTGTTCGCCGTTGTGCCCGAAGGGCGGATGACCGAGGTCGTGGGAGAGACAGGCCGCCTCGACGAGGTCCGGGTCGGAGCCGAGGGCGGCACCGAGCTCGCGGCCGACCTGCGCGCACTCCAGGGAGTGGGTGAGCCGGGTGCGGGGGCTGGCGTCCCAGGCCGGGGTGCGCGTGCCGGGCGTGACCACCTGGGTCTTCCCGGCCAGCCGGCGCAGCGCCGCGGAGTGCAGGACGCGGGCGCGGTCGCGCTGGAAGGCGGTGCGGCCGGGGCGTTTGTCGGGTTCGGCGGCCCAGCGTTCGACGTCGGCGTCGTCGTAACCGCCGGGGGCGACGTGGTGTTCGTTCGTCCCGTTCGTCCTTTTCACCCAGTTCGCCCCGTCCGTCTGGTGCTCCTGGGGTGCGATACCTGCCATATACCGACAGTAGACGCCGTGGCCGTCGAACGGGACGTGGCGATCCGGCCGGGCGGAGGGGGGCGGTCCGGTCCGGCGGCGTACGTCAGGCCGATGCCAGGGCCGGTTCCGCGGCGGAGCCGGCCCTCGTCGTCGCGAGGGCCTCGTCGTAGCGGTGGAGGACCAGGCGGGCCAGGGCCGGGTGGGCGCCGAGCGGGGCGGCGGCGACACCGGGGGCCGCCTCGGCGCACTCGGTGGCGAACCGGCCGGGCGCGGTGAAGTACGAGGCGACGGCGACCCGGTGACGGCCCCGGGCGGCGAGGGCCCGTACGGCCTCGGGCACGGTGGGCGCGGCGGCGGAGGCGTACGCGGGGACGACCGGGACGCCGAGACGGTCGGCGAGGAGCGCGGCCGTGCGGCCGGTGTCGGTGGCCGCGTCGGGGTCGCGCGATCCGGCGGCGGCGAGCACGACCCCGCTCGCCGCGCGCTCGGCGTCGGTCGCCGGGGGCCGCCACCCGGCCGCCACGAGCCGCTCGTGGAGCGTCTCGACGAGCAGCGGGTGCGGGCCGAGCGGCGCCGCGAACCGGGCGCGGACCCCGGAGGCGGCCGCGATCTCCGGGATGTCCCGCTTGACGTGGTAGCCGCGGCTGAGCAGCAGCGGTACGAGCACGGCCGCCCGGTCCCCGAGGGAGGCCAGGCCGGCGAGGGTGTCGGGGAGCAGGGGCGCGTTCAGCTCGATGTGCCCGAGATGCACGGGCAGCCCGGGCCGCTGCCCGCGCACCCGCTCGATCAGGGCCCGTACGGTCGACAGCGCGCGGGGGTCGCGGCTGCCGTGCGCCACGAGGACGAGGGCGGGGGATGCGGGGCTGATCCGGTTCATGGACCGATCCTCGGGACACCAGGTTGCTGCTCCGTTGCACGGGCGTCACGGGTGTTTTCCGGGGGTTCACCGCGGGGGGACACGCCCTGTGAGGGGCGGTGACCTGAGGCTTCACGGTCCGGACGTGAGGCTGGTCACGTGCGTGCCCGGGGAGAACCGGATCTTCGAAGGCGGCGTCTTCGTTGGCCGAGGCGGACGGCACGACGAACGCGACGGACGCGACGGACACGACGGACACGACGGACACGACGGACACGACGGAACCGGGGGCCCACACCATGCATCTGCCGCGCATCCGTGCACATGCCCGCTCCCGCACCGTACAGCGGCGGGCCGTGCAGGCGGTGATGCTGCTGTGCGTGCTGGCGCTGCTGCCCTCGGCGTGGCTGTTCACGGCGACCTCCGACCGGCTGCGGACCGCCGAGGACGTGCCGCGCACCGACGTCGCCGTGGTCTTCGGCGCGGGCCTGTGGGACGGCGAGCCCTCCCCGTACCTCGCCCGGCGGCTGGACGCGGCGGCGCGGCTGTACCGCGAGGGACGCGTCGAGGTGCTCCTCGTCACCGGTGACAACAGCCGTGCGGAGTACGACGAGCCGGACGCCATGCGCGCCTATCTCACCGACCACGGCGTGCCGGACGCGCGCATCGTCAGCGACTACGCGGGCTTCGACACCTGGGACTCGTGCGTACGCGCCCGGAAGATCTTCGGTGTCGACGAGGCCGTCCTGATCAGCCAGGGCTTCCACATCCGCCGTGCGGTGGCCCTGTGCGAGCAGGCGGGTGTGCGGTCGTACGGCATCGGGGTCGCCGACCGGCACGACGTGACCTGGTACTACGGGGCCGCCCGGGAGATGTTCGCGGCGGGCAAGGCGGCCCTGGACGCGGTGCTGGAGCCGGACCCCCACTTCCTGGGACCGGAGGAACCGGGGGTGGAACGGGCACTGGCCGAGGCGCGGTGAAGTCCTCGGTTCCTCACGTCGGCGTCCCTCCCGCCGGGAGATCCCCGTCCCGGCCGCGTAACGGACGGCGCCCCGCCGCGTAACACACCCCCCGCACGCTGGGCTTATGCAGCAGACTCCGGCGACGCCCACCCACTGCCCGTACTGCGCCCTGCAGTGCGGGATGAATCTCACGCCCGCGCGGGAGGGGGGCGTCGCGGTGGTCGAACGCCCGGACTTCCCGGTGAACCGGGGCGCGCTGTGCGGCAAGGGCCGTACGGCGGCCGCGGTGCTCTCGGAGCGGGTACGGCTGACCTCCCCGCTGGTACGGAAGGACGGCGTCCTCACGCCCGCCGGCTGGGACGAGGCACTGGACCGGGTCGCCGAGGGGATGTCCCGCGCGCGGACGGAGCACGGCCCGGACGCCTGCGGCGTCTTCGGCGGCGGCGGGCTGACGAACGAGAAGGCGTACGCGCTGGGCAAGTTCGCGCGGATCGTGCTCGGCACCTCGCAGATCGACTACAACGGGCGGTTCTGCATGTCGTCGGCGGCGGCCGCGGGCGGGAAGGCGTTCGGGCTGGACCGGGGGCTGCCGTTCCCGCTGGAGGACATCCCGAGGACGGGCTGCGTCATCCTCGTCGGCTCGAACATCGCCGAGACCATGCCGCCCGCGCTGCGCTACCTCACCGAGCTGAAGGAGAACGGCGGCCGGCTGATCGTCGTCGACCCGCGCCGGACGCGTACGGCGGAACAGGCCGACCTGCACCTCGCGCCCCGGCCGGGGACGGACCTCGCCCTCGCGCTCGGCCTGCTGCACCTGGTGGTGGCGGAGGGCCGCACGGACGACGACTACATCCGGGAGCGGACGAGCGGCTGGGAGGAGACCCGGGCGGCGGCCATGGCGCACTGGCCGGAGTACGTGGAGCGGATCACGGGTGTCTCGGTCCCCGAACTCCGCGAAGCCGTCCGGCTGTTCTGCGAGCCGGAGCACGCCATGGTGCTCACCGCGCGCGGACCCGAGCAGCAGGCCAAGGGCACGGACACGGTGGGCGCGTGGATCAACCTGTGCCTGGCGACGGGCCGCGCGGGCCGCCCGCTGTCCGGCTACGGCTGCCTCACCGGCCAGGGCAACGGGCAGGGCGGCCGCGAACACGGGCAGAAGGCCGACCAGTTGCCCGGCTACCGCAAGCTGACGGACCCCGAGGCGCGGCGGCACGTGGCGGAGGTGTGGGGCGTCGACCCGGACTCGCTGCCCGGGCCGGGCCGTAGCGCGTACGAACTCCTCGACGCGCTGGGCAGGGACGTACGGACACTGCTGCTGATGGGCTCCAACCCGGTGGTCTCGGCACCGCGCGCCGCCCACATCGAGGAACGCATCCGCTCGCTGGACTTCCTGGCGGTGTGCGACGTGGTCCTCTCGGAGACGGCGGCCCTGGCGGACGTGGTCCTGCCGGTCACCCAGTGGGCCGAGGAGACGGGCACGACGACCAACCTGGAGGGCCGCGTGCTGCTGCGCCGCCGGGCGGTCACCCCGCCGGAGGGCGTCCGCAGCGACCTGTACGTCCTGCACGAACTGGCCACCCGGCTGGGCGTGGAGAAGGGCTTCCCGACCGATCCCGAGGAGGTCTTCGAGGAGCTGCGCCGGGCGAGCGCGGGCGGGATCGCGGACTACTCGGGGATCACCTATCGGCGGCTGGCGGAGGAGGACGGGGTGTTCTGGCCGTGTCCGGCGCCGGCCGGCAGGAACACTCCTCCGGCCCACCCGGGCACGCCCCGCCTCTTCCTGGACCGCTTCGCGACGGACGACGGCCGGGCCCGCTTCGCCCCCGTCTCCCACCGCCCGATCGCCGAGGAGCCCGACGACGAGTACCCGGTGCTGCTGACCACCGGCCGCGTCGTCGCCCAGTACCAGTCCGGCGCCCAGACCCGGCGCGTCGACGAGCTGAACGCCGCCGCGCCCGGCCCCTTCGTCGAGCTGCACCCGCGGCTGGCGGAACGGCTCGGCGCGTCGGAGGGCGACCCGGTGGCGGTGGTGTCGCGGCGCGGACGCGCGGTCGCCCCGGCCCGCATCACGACCACCATCCGCCCCGACACGGTCTTCATGCCGTTCCACTGGCCGGGCGAGGGCCGCGCCAACACGCTCACCAACCCCGCGCTGGACCCGACGTCGAGGATGCCGGAGTTCAAGGCGTGCGCGGTGCGGGTGGAGGCGGTACGGGGGTGAGCCGGGCGCCCGGCGGGGTCGCTCACCGCCGGGCGGCGCATGGCGGGCAGAACCGAGCTCCACGGGCCCCATGGATTACATCGATTAAGCACGACGCTTACGACGCTGCTTGAACTTTGTTCTTCCGCTTCGCCTGCTGTCACCCGTCCTGCCTCTCGAAAAGTGACCTTGGGGCGCTCCTGCTACATTCCTGAGTCATTCTCCGACGGTTTCTTCAGCGCGGGGCGGAACATGTCATTCATGCCGGTGTTACCGGTGCACGGATTCCAAGCACAGTCGCTTCTTGATCAAGATCGAATGGCGACGGTATGGCTGGTCTCGGACGAGCGCGGAAGAATTGCCGTCCTCACCATCGGCCACCGAGTATTCGCCAGTGAGCAGGAACAACTCAGCTACTTCACATGGGCTGACACGCTGTATCGGGCGGCGGCGTCCCCGTACATCGCTGACGTGCTGGCTTACGGCGTAACCGACGACGGAAGACCCTACGTGGCAGCGACGACCGGCGCTCAGACCCTGGCCGATCAACTGGCGAGTGACCCGCTTTCCCCCGCTGCGGCCCATCGGCATGGGATCGACTTGTGCGATGCACTCTTGGCGGCACACTCACTCGGACTCGCCCATGGGGCCGTTCGTCCCTCAACGATCCTTCTACTTCAAGACCGTGCTGTGCTCGCTGGATTCGGCACAACCGCACCAGGCCTCACAACTTCAATCGCTCTCGACATGTTCACGCCTCCGGAATTCATGGCGAGTGCCTCCCAGGGAGCAACCACGGCAAGTCCGGCAGGCGACATCTACAACCTCGCCGCCACCCTGTACCTGTCGCTCGGCGGCCGACTGCCATGGGCCGACGCACCGGCCGACATGCTGTTGCGGGATCAGCGCCTGGCGGACATCCCAGGTGTCCCTCCTCAGCTGCTCGACATTCTGCGGGCGACACTCTCACCGGATTCGGCTCAACGCCCCACAGCCGTCGTGTTCCGCCGCTTTCTGCTGGCGCTGCAGCCTGGGATCGAAGATCCGGTCACCCGGTCTGTCGCACCGGGAGCCCTGCAGCCTGGAGGAGTTCGGCGGATCGCCAGCCTGGCCGTGGACGAGTTGACGACCAGTATCGCCGGGGCCGTAGGGGGTGCTGTGGGGGGCGCGGCGGCAGCTGCCCTTCTCCCCGCCCAGCCGACGGCGCCACCCCCGCCAGCGCCGGCTCCCCCTGGCCCACCGCCCGCCGTACCGCCTGCCCCAGCCGCTGCTCCCCCTCCGCCAGCCGCTGATACGGCCGGCAGCCTTTCGGGGATCGCATCCAGCATGGCCACCAAGGTTGTGGTTGCCGTGGCAGTGGGCGCTGTCATCGGCGGCGGAGTCTACGCCTACAAGGCTTCCGACAGCCTGTCTTCTACGGGAGGCGTCTCCCAGCCACACCCCTCTGCGGGCTCACCGAGAGGAGACCGCGCAGAACTGGCGGGCCAATATTCCCTCAAGCGACAGTCGATCACCCCTCCCTCCGCTCCCCGCCTCGATTCGCACCTGTGGGAAGCAGCCGATTCCGCTGGCAAATATTGGGATAGGAATGGAACTACCATAAAAAAGCTCGGTACATGCACCCGATCGGCGTGTAGGTACCAGCTGGGGATCTGGACTGGCAAACACGGGATGCTCGAAATAATTCCAAAAGCGGGAGGAGGCCTCAGCCGCACAGCAACGATTTGCAATGAAACGGTGTGCTCGACCTACACGATCCACCCAGAGAAGATAAAGTCCGGCAAAGTCTCTTCCTTCACCTTGGAATGGGTCGCGCTCAGGAGCAGTTCCCGCCGCGACCCTCTCACTATCACGCAGATCTTCGGCGCCACTCGCCGAAGTGGATAGGAGTTTGCACTACCGCCATCCGAGCTCCGTCACCATGATCAGCATGTGATCGAACTTTCGCAGCGGCTCTTGCACTCTTCCCCGCTTTGACGCGCCCCGGCCGCCTCAGCCCATTAGCCAGGGCGGCCGAAGTGTGTCGCATCAAATGCAGTGGCCCGACGGCCCCGCCCAGTCCCTCACCTCACAGCCCGGGAATTAACCTCACCACGGTCACGGTCAGCACGGACCCGGAGACGTAATAGAGCACTATGGCGCCGAGGACGGTCGCCTCCCGCCGGTCCCGTTCTCCCCTCACCGCGGTCGATCCACATCCGTACGGATCACGACCGATGGTTCGCCCCATGGCCTCCCTGAACGCTTCGGCGTTCCTCATCTTGGCGAGGGCGTCGTCGGCGGGCGGTGCGTAGGTGATGCGGTAGCTCAAGCGACGCCCCGCCTCTCGGCCTCGTCCGCGGCGAGCTTCTTCAGCAGCGCGTCCGCCGCCGGGTCGGGCACGGCCTCCAGCATCCAGTGCCGCATGACGGCGTGGATGTCGTGCACCCCGGCGTCGTCGACGGCCCGGTCGAACTCCGCCCGCCGTTCCTCGGGCAGCGCGGCCCGGATGTCGGGGATGCTGTTGGGCACCTCCACTTCGACGCCGTTGACGAAGGTCTTGAGTGGCTCGGCCATCGTCGTCCTCCTGGGAGACCGGGTTTCGCTGGGCTCACGCTCACCGTAGTGGGCGGCGGGTTCCTGCCGTACGACATCCAGTTCGCACCACACGGACTTGCCGACCGTGAGTGTGGACACGCCCCAGCGGTCGGCGACCTCCCGCACGATCAGCAGCCCGCGCCCGAACGTGTCCGCGTCCGCGGCGAGCCGCAGGTGCGGCAGGCGTTCGCCCCTCGGGTCGGAGACCGCGATGCGTACGGCGCGCTCGGTGAGGGTGAGTTCCACGCGGAAGAGGCGGTCGCGCAGGCGCCCGTGCGTGACGGCGTTGCCCGCCAGCTCGGACACCAGCAGTGCGGTGTCGGCGGCTAGTTCGGGATGACCCCACTGGGCGACGAGGCGGTGGGCGCGGTGGCGGGCGAGGGTGACGCTCTTGGGGAGTGGGGTGTAGTCGAGGCGGTCGTACTGGACGGGGGGTTCTGCGGGGGCGGCCATACCGCGCACCTCCGGGCAGGGGCGAGCAGCGCCGGATGACAACTGGCGCCGCTCTGCGATCAGTTCGTCACCGAAAGTAGGAGCGCCGTCACGCTCATCGCAAGCGCCTCCCGGAGGAATTCCTCCGTTCGGGGTTTGCGGGGCCGGTTCGCAGCGGGCCAGACTGACGGCGAGCCGATGCCAGGAGGCAGCACCGACGTGACCGCCAGCCAGCCGATGCAGGGCAACAGCACCTCCTCCGTACTGGGCCGCCGCCTCGGCGCGGAGCTCGTCAAGCTGCGCACTGCGGCCGGCCTCACACAGACCCATGCGGCCAAGGCACTGACCGCGTCCACAACGAAAGTCGCCAAGATGGAGCGCGGTTGGGTCCCCATGCGTGACCCGGACCTCAGAGCGCTGTGTGAGCTGTACGAGGTCCGTGACCTGCGTGTCATCAGAGGACTCCTGGACCTGGCCCGGATCGACCGGGAGCGGCGCAAGGCCAAGGGCTGGTGGGACGATTACGCAACCCTGGGCGACATGCAGGAGTACGTGTCACTGGAGAACGCGGCCACCGCCATCAAGGCCTGGCAACCGTCCTTCATTCCTGGACTGCTCCAAACGCCGGACTACGTACGCGCTTCGAGAAAAGCGCAGACAGCCGGAGACCCGGCGGAGGACGAGGAATTCGTTGCGGCACGCCTGACACGCCAGCAACGCCTCGTGGACGATTCTCCCCTCACCCTGCGCGCGGTTATCTATGAGTCTGCACTGCGTAATCTCCCCGCCGACGCGGCGACGGCCCGGGGACAGATCGATCACCTCGCGAAGGTGGCCGAGCAGCCCAATGTCACTTTGCTGATCCACCCCTTCAGTACCGGCCCCCAGGTCGGACTGAACGGATCGTTCAACGTCATGTCATTCGCCGAGCCCGGGGCCATGGACGTCGTGTACCTGGAGCTTCCGCTCAGCCGCCTTTGGATCGAGGGAGGTGAAGACACCGCGGCCTATAACGAACTGTTCGAGGCGATCGCCGCGCGTTCATTGAGCAAAGACGAATCCGTCTCGCACCTCCACCACCTTCGTAAGGAGCTATGAGCCATGCGCGACTTCCAGTACCAAAAGTCCAGCTACAGCGACCCCCAGCGCGAGTGCGTCGAAATAGCCACCAACATCCCCGGAACAGTCGCCATACGTGACTCGAAGAACCCGACAGGCCCCTTCATCCAGGTGCGACCGGCCACCTGGTCGGCCTTCCAACGCTCCCTGCTCGCAGGCCGGCCGAATACCTGAGTCGTTCCTGCCCGGAGGTTGGTCAGTGCCGTACAGAGGGCGTACCAGTGGGTCACCGATCACCGCGACATCCTGGAACGAGCACTGCGCTGAGCACGCGGCACCCGAGTGGCACCACGAGGTGTCATCGAGAGCCACCATGACGCCATCATCCACCTGGAGGCGGCCGGGGGCTCGCGCGCCACCCCTCCGGTCCAACTCGGCACACGCACGTACACGCAGGTCAGGGAGGGCGCACGTCGACTCCCCGCATACTCGTCCACCCAACCGCTTGCGCATGGCACCAGAATGGCGCCACTATGGCGTCATGGACCTCACGCCCTACGTCGACACCCTCCGCCGCGAACTCGCGGTGGCCGCCGAAGCCGGAGGAGACGAAGCCCGCGAGCTGGCCGAGCGGCTCACCGCCCCCCTGGAGTCGGCGGCTCGCCTGACCCTGCTCAACGCGCTCTCCGCGGCGATGGACGAGGTCACCCGCGACCTCGCCCCCGGCTCGGTCGACGTACGGCTGCGCGGACTCGACCCCGAGTTCGTGGTGACACCACCGCCCACCGACAGCGGCACCGCCGCGGAGCCGGCCGCGCCCGTCGAACCGCTCATGGCACAGGCGGCGCCCGCCGACGGCGACGAGGGCGGCACCGCCCGCGTCAACCTGCGCCTGCCGGCCCACCTCAAGGCCCGCGCCGAGGAAGCCGCGGGCCGCGAGGGCCTGTCGGTCAACGCGTGGCTGGTGCGGGCCGTGTCCGCCGCGGTCGACGGCGGCACCCGGACGCGCACGACGCAGACGACCCAGAGCATCGGACAGAGCTTCACGGGCTGGGTGCGCTAGCCGCGCCCGTCCCACACCGCTTCACCCACATCACGTCCCACCTGCGGGGACGGCCCAAGGACTCAAGAGGACGGGACAGCCATGCCTTCTTTCGACACTCCCGAACCGATTTCGGTCACCGCCCGCGTGGACGCCGGTTCCATCCGGTTCACCGCGAGCGACCGCCCCGACACGGTCGTCAAGGTCCGGCCCCGCGATCCGGAGCGGGACAAGGACGTACGGGCCGCCGAGCAGACCGAGGTCACCTACGCGAGCGGCGTGCTGACCGTCACGACGAAGCACCGCCGCCTCATCGGGCCCAGCGGCGTCGTGGATGTCACGGTCGACCTGCCCACGAGCTCGCGCATCGACATGACCGGCGCCTGGGCCCAGCTGCTCGGCGAGGGCCGGCTCGGCGAGGTCCGGGTGAAGACCTCGGTCGGCGACATCCGCCTCGACACCACGGGACCGGCGGAACTGAACGCGTCGCACGGCCAGATCACCGTGGACCGGATCGACGGCAGGGCCGAGATCACCTGCAGTACCGGCGAGGTGCGTGTCGGCACCATCGACGGCCCGGCCGTCCTGAAGAACTCGAACGGCACCACGACCGTCGGCGCCGTGACCGGTGAGCTGCGGCTGAGCGGCGCCAACGGCGGCATCGACATCGCTCGCGCCGAGGCGTCGGTCACCGGCACCTCCACCAACGGCCACCTCCGCGTCTCCGAGGTCTCGCGCGGCGAGGTCCAGTTGGAGACCTCCAACGGCTCCATCGAGATCGGCATCCGCGAGGGCACCGCCGCCTGGCTCGACGTCACCTCCAACCGCGGGCAGGTACGCAACAGGCTCACCACGTCCGACGCCCCGGAGCAGGCCGAGGAGACCGTCAAGGTCCGCGCAAGGACCAACTGGGGCAACATCGACATCCTCCGCGCCAAGGCCTGACCCCGGACCGGCCGTCCTCGCCCCACCCATTCCCCCGGCCACTTCCCCCTTCACCCTTCCCCATTCAGCCTTCAGCCTTCAGCCTTCATCCTTCGAACGGGAGGACTCCATGCCTTCATCTGTCATGTCCACGTCCAGGCAGGGTGACGGTCACCCGTCTCCGGCCGCCGTCTCCGCCGTCGGTCTGCGCAAGTCGTACGGCGACAAGACCGTCCTCGACGGCATCGATCTGCACATCCCGGCCGGGTCCGTGTTCGCGCTGCTCGGGCCGAACGGCGCCGGCAAGACCACCGCCGTGAAGATCCTGTCCACGCTCGTCTCCGCCGACGGCGGGCAGGTCCAGGTGGCGGGCCACGACCTCGCCGCCGACCCGCAGGCGGTGCGCGCCGCGATCGGCGTCACCGGGCAGTTCTCC
>NZ_BMVW01000006.1:0-15772 GCF_014650915.1 Streptomyces poonensis
ACGACTCCCCGCAGATGAAGATGATCGCCGCGCTGCGCAACCAGTTCGGCGGCCACGCGGTCGAGAAGAAGTAATCCACACCCTGGGGGTGACCAGCGGGGCGATCCCCTCGCTCACCCTCAGGAACGCCCCGGTTGTCCACAGGTCGTGGACAACCGGGGGAACCCGAAGCCACGGCGGGCCCCGCCGCCGCCGCGGCCGCCCGAAGCACCACGTTGGGGAGGTCGGCACACGACCATGCACGTCACGCATCTGTCGCTGGCCGACTTCCGCTCGTACGCCCGGGCCGAGGTCCCGCTGGAGCCGGGCGTCACCGCGTTCGTGGGGCCGAACGGCCAGGGCAAGACGAACCTCGTCGAGGCGGTCGGCTACCTCGCGACCCTCGGCAGCCACCGTGTCGCCTCGGACGCGCCCCTGGTCCGCATGGGAGCCGAACGCGCGGTCGTCCGGGCCCAGGTCCGCCAGGGCGACCGGCAGCAGCTCGTCGAGCTGGAGCTGAACCCGGGCAAGGCCAACCGTGCCCGAATCAACAGGTCCTCGAAGGTCAGGCCACGTGACGTGCTCGGCATCGTGCGGACCGTGCTGTTCGCGCCCGAGGACCTCGCCCTGGTCAAGGGTGACCCTGGTGAGCGGCGCCGCTTCCTCGACGAGCTGATCACGGCGCGCTCCCCCCGTATGGCCGGCGTGCGCTCCGACTACGACCGGGTCCTCAAGCAGCGCAACACGCTCCTGAAGACGGCAGCACTCGCCCGGCGGCACGGTGGCCGTTCCATGGACCTGTCCACCCTCGACGTGTGGGACCAGCACCTCGCGCGCGCGGGCGCCGAGCTGCTCGCCCAGCGTCTGGACCTGGTGGCCACCATGGAGCCGCTCGCCGACAAGGCGTACGAGCAGCTCGCGCCCGGCGGCGGGCCGGTCGCCCTGGAGTACAAGCCGTCCGCGCCCGGCGAGGGCCACACGCGCGAGGAGCTGTACGACCAGCTGACGGCCGCCCTCGCGGAGGCCCGCAAGCAGGAGATCGAGCGAGGCGTGACCCTGGTGGGACCGCACCGCGACGATCTGGTCCTCAAGCTCGGTCAGCTGCCCGCCAAGGGATACGCGTCCCACGGCGAGTCCTGGTCGTACGCGCTGGCACTGCGACTTGCCTCGTACGAGCTGCTGCGCGCCGAGGGCAACGAGCCGGTGCTCGTCCTCGACGACGTGTTCGCCGAGCTGGACGCCCGCCGGAGGGAGCGGCTGGCGGAGATGGTCGCCCCTGGGGAGCAGGTACTGGTCACGGCGGCGGTCGACGACGACGTACCCGGCGTCCTGACCGGGACGCGGTACGCGGTGTCCGACGGCACGGTGGAGCGGGCATGAGCGGCGACGGACCCGCACCGGACCCGCGGAAACCCGCCTCCCGCAAGGCGGCAGAGCCCTCCGGCGTCGACCTCGCGCGCGTGGCGCTCAGGGCGGCGAAGGAGGCGGCACGCGCGCGTGGGGATGCCGCTCAGCAGAAGCGGCAGGCCCGGCGCGGTGGCGGACTGCGCTCCGGCGCGCGAGCCGACGGCCGTGACCCGATGGCGCTCGGCTCCGCCATCAACCGCCTGATCACCGAGCGCGGCTGGGAGGCCCCCGCGGCCGTCGGCGGTGTCATGGGGCGCTGGCCGGAGATCGTCGGCGCGGACGTGGCCAAGCACTGCGTCCCCGAGAAGTACGACGAGGACGAGCGGATCCTGACCGTGCGCTGCGACTCGACGGCCTGGGCGACGAACCTGCGCCTGCTGGCCCCGCAGCTGGTGGCCCGGCTGAACCAGGATCTCGGCCACGGCAGGGTCGCGCTGATCAAGGTGTACGGCCCCGGCGGCCCCGCTCGCCGCTACGGCCCGCTGCGCGCCCCCGGAAGCGCCGGCCCCGGGGACACGTACGGCTGAGCACCCCAGACACTCGGGGGTGACCGGAGTCACACAGAGGTGTGCGTCACGGCGGCCGGGAGCCTTCGGCAGAGGGCTCCCGGCCGCCGTTGCGCACCCTTCCGCCCGAGCCTGCGCGGCGGTGGACAGCGACCTGACCCGGGAGTAGCGAAGGGTTGACGTCCGGAAGCGCTGAGTGCCGCTGTGAGCCTCTTGGAGCCCCGTTCCGCATATGGGGAGTCGGCCGAGACCGGTTCAGGGCGGCACATGGGGACTCAGGTACCGGCAAACCCCCATCACTGTCGGCGCTACCGGTAGACTGGAAGCTAATCCAGCCCCACTTGTGGGGACCGTTTCGGAAACACTGTGCAACGCTGACAAAAGCTTCCACCGCAACATGCCGCAGCCGCTCCGGCAGACCAGCCGGGAGTCTGGCTCGTGCTGTGCCAGAAAGGGCGCTTCGTGGCCGATTCCGGCAACCCCAACGAGAACATCCCGTCCACCGACGCCGGCGCCAACGGCGAGGCCGCATCCCCGAACGGTGAGGTCGCGGCCTCCTCGTACGACGCCAGCGCCATCACCGTCCTCGAAGGGCTGGACGCGGTCCGCAAGCGACCTGGCATGTACATCGGCTCGACCGGTGAGCGCGGCCTGCACCACCTGGTGCAGGAGGTCGTGGACAACTCCGTCGACGAGGCGATGGCCGGTCACGCCGACACGATCGACGTGACGATCCTCGCCGACGGCGGCGTGCGCGTCGTCGACAACGGCCGTGGCATCCCGGTCGGCATCGTGCCGTCGGAGAACAAGCCGGCCGTCGAGGTCGTGCTGACCGTGCTGCACGCGGGCGGCAAGTTCGGCGGCGGTGGCTACGCGGTCTCCGGTGGTCTGCACGGCGTGGGCGTGTCCGTGGTGAACGCGCTGTCGACGAAGGTCGCCGTCGAGGTCAAGACCGACGGCTACCGCTGGACGCAGGACTACAAGATGGGCGTCCCCACGGCCCCGCTCGCCCAGCACGAGGCGACGGAGGAGACCGGTACGTCGGTCACCTTCTGGGCCGACGGTGACATCTTCGAGACCACCGACTACTCCTTCGAGACGCTCTCGCGGCGCTTCCAGGAGATGGCGTTCCTCAACAAGGGCCTGAAGATCAGGCTCACCGACGAGCGCGAGTCGGCCAAGGCCACCACGGGTGCCGACGAGGCCGGTGCGGACGACAAGGCCGAGGTCAAGACCGTCACGTACCACTACGAGGGCGGCATCGTCGACTTCGTGAAGTACCTCAACTCCCGCAAGGGCGAGGTGGTCCACCCCTCCGTGATCGACATCGAGGCCGAGGACAAGGAGAAGCTCCTGTCCGTCGAGGTCGCGATGCAGTGGAACAACGGGTACAACGAGGGCGTCTACTCCTTCGCGAACACCATCCACACCCACGAGGGCGGTACGCACGAGGAGGGCTTCCGGGCCGCGCTGACCGGTCTGATCAACCGCTACGCGCGCGACAAGAAGCTGCTCCGCGAGAAGGACGACAACCTCACGGGTGACGACATCCGCGAGGGTCTGACCGCGATCATCTCGGTCAAGCTCGGGGAGCCCCAGTTCGAGGGTCAGACCAAGACAAAGCTGGGCAACACGGAGGCGAAGACCTTCGTGCAGAAGGTCGTCCACGAGCACCTCACGGACTGGCTGGACCGTAACCCGGTCGAGGCCGCGGACATCATCCGGAAGGGCATCCAGGCGGCCACCGCGCGCGTGGCGGCCCGCAAGGCGCGCGACCTCACGCGGCGCAAGGGCCTGCTGGAGACGGCGTCCCTGCCGGGCAAGCTCTCCGACTGCCAGTCGAACGACCCCACCAAGTGCGAGATCTTCATCGTCGAGGGCGACTCCGCCGGCGGCTCGGCCAAGTCGGGCCGGAACCCGCAGTACCAGGCGATCCTCCCGATCCGCGGCAAGATCCTCAACGTGGAGAAGGCGCGGATCGACAAGATCCTGCAGAACCAGGAGATCCAGGCGCTGATCTCCGCCTTCGGCACCGGGGTCCATGAGGACTTCGACATCGAGAAGCTCCGCTACCACAAGATCATCCTGATGGCGGACGCCGACGTCGACGGCCAGCACATCAACACCCTGCTGCTGACCTTCCTCTTCCGCTTCATGCGGCCGCTGGTCGAGGCCGGGCACGTGTTCCTGTCGCGTCCCCCGCTGTACAAGATCAAGTGGGGCAAGGACGACTTCGAGTACGCGTACTCCGACCGCGAGCGCGACGCCCTGATCGAGCTCGGCCGGCAGAACGGCAAGCGCATCAGGGACGACTCGGTCCAGCGCTTCAAGGGTCTCGGCGAGATGAACGCCGAGGAGCTGCGCGTCACCACCATGGACGTCGACCACCGTGTCCTCGGCCAGGTCACGCTCGACGACGCCGCCCAGGCCGACGACCTGTTCTCGGTACTCATGGGCGAGGACGTCGAGGCCCGCCGCGCGTTCATCCAGCGCAACGCCAAGGACGTCCGCTTCCTCGACATCTGAGTCGGTCCCAGCTGACCGCACCAGGAAGGATCCCCACCAGCAATGGCCGACGAGAACACCCCAGTGACGCCTGAAGAGACCGGTGCCGCCGAGGACACGACCCTGCGCATCGAGCCCGTCGGGCTCGAGACGGAGATGCAGCGCTCCTACCTCGACTACGCGATGTCCGTCATCGTCTCGCGCGCGCTGCCGGACGTACGGGACGGTCTGAAGCCCGTGCACCGCCGCGTCCTGTACGCCATGTACGACGGCGGCTACCGGCCCGAGAAGGGCTTCTACAAGTGCGCCCGCGTCGTCGGCGACGTCATGGGCAACTACCACCCGCACGGCGACTCCTCGATCTACGACGCGCTGGTCCGCCTCGCGCAGCCGTGGTCGATGCGGATGCCGCTGGTGGACTCCAACGGCAACTTCGGCTCGCCGGGCAACGACCCGGCGGCGGCCATGCGCTACACCGAGTGCAAGATGGCGCCGCTGTCGATGGAGATGGTCCGCGACATCGACGAGGAGACCGTCGACTTCACGGACAACTACGACGGCCGCTCCCAGGAGCCGACCGTCCTGCCGGCGCGCTTTCCGAACCTGCTGATCAACGGCTCGGCGGGCATCGCGGTCGGCATGGCGACCAACATCCCGCCGCACAACCTGCGCGAGGTCGCGGCCGGTGCCCAGTGGTGCCTGGAGAACCCCGAGGCCTCCCACGAGGAGCTGCTCGAGGCGCTCATCGAGCGCATCAAGGGCCCCGACTTCCCGACCGGCGCGCTGGTGGTGGGCCGCAAGGGCATCGAGGAGGCGTACCGCACCGGCCGCGGCTCCATCACGATGCGCGCGGTCGTCGAGGTCGAGGAGATCCAGAACCGCCAGTGCCTGGTGGTCACGGAGCTGCCGTACCAGGTCAACCCGGACAACCTCGCGCAGAAGATCGCCGACCTGGTGAAGGACGGCCGGATCGGCGGCATCGCGGACGTCCGCGACGAGACGTCGTCCCGTACCGGTCAGCGCCTGGTCATCGTCCTCAAGCGGGACGCGGTCGCCAAGGTCGTCCTGAACAACCTGTACAAGCACACCGACCTGCAGACGAACTTCGGCGCCAACATGCTGGCGCTGGTCGACGGCGTGCCGCGCACCCTCTCCCTGGACGCCTTCATCCGTCACTGGGTGACGCACCAGATCGAGGTCATCGTCCGCCGGACGCGCTTCCGGCTGCGCAAGGCCGAGGAGCGCGCGCACATCCTGCGCGGCCTGCTGAAGGCCCTGGACGCCATCGACGAGGTCATCGCGCTGATCCGGCGCAGCGACACCGTCGAGGTCGCGCGCGGCGGCCTGATGGGCCTCCTGGACATCGACGAGATCCAGGCCAACGCCATCCTCGAGATGCAGCTGCGCCGGCTGGCCGCCCTGGAGCGCCAGAAGATCGTCCAGGAGCACGACGAGCTCCAGGCCAAGATCAACGAGTACAACGCGATCCTCGCCTCGCCGACCCGCCAGCGCGGCATCGTCAGCGAGGAGCTCGCGGCGCTCGTCGAGAAGTACGGCGACGACCGCCAGACGAAGCTGATCCCCTACGAGGGCGACATGTCCATCGAGGACCTGATCGCCGAGGAGGACATCGTCGTCACGGTCACCCGCGGCGGCTACGTCAAGCGCACCAAGACCGACGACTACCGCGCCCAGAAGCGCGGCGGCAAGGGCGTACGCGGCACGAAGCTGAAGGAAGACGACATCGTCGACCACTTCTTCGTCTCGACGACCCACCACTGGCTGCTGTTCTTCACCAACAAGGGCCGCGTCTACCGGGCCAAGGCGTACGAGCTCCCGGACGCCGGCCGTGACGCGCGCGGGCAGCACGTCGCGAACCTGCTGGCCTTCCAGCCGGACGAGGCGATCGCCGAGATCCTCGCGATCCGCGACTACGACGCCGCGCCGTACCTGGTGCTGGCCACCAAGGGTGGTCTGGTCAAGAAGACGCCTCTGAAGGATTACGATTCGCCCCGCTCCGGCGGTGTGATCGCCATCAATCTCCGCGAGACGGAGGACGGCTCGGACGATGAACTGATCGGAGCCGAACTGGTCTCGGCCGACGACGATCTGCTTCTGATCAGCAAGAAGGCGCAGTCAATCCGGTTTACGGCCACCGATGAAACGCTGCGGCCGATGGGCCGTGCCACCTCGGGCGTCAAGGGAATGAGCTTCCGCGAGGGCGACGAGCTGCTCTCGATGAATGTTGTTCGACCGGGTACGTTCGTGTTCACTGCCACGGACGGCGGGTACGCGAAGCGGACCGCCGTCGACGAGTACCGCGTCCAGGGCCGCGGCGGCCTCGGCATCAAGGCCGCCAAGATCGTGGAGGACCGCGGTGAGCTCGTCGGCGCGCTGGTGGTCGAGGAGAGCGACGAGATCCTCGCCATCACACTGTCCGGCGGTGTGATTCGTACGCGAGTCAGCGAGGTCAGGGAAACGGGCCGTGACACCATGGGCGTCCAACTGATCAACCTGGGCAAGCGCGATGCCGTCGTGGGCATCGCTCGTAATGCCGAGGCGGGGCGCGAGGCCGAGGAGGTCGACGGTGACGAGGCCGTGGACGAGACGGCCGACGGCGCCACGGACACCGGCACGGACGAGGGCGGGCAGTCCTCGGCCGAGTAGCGCGAGGAGTGAGTCATCGTGAGCGGAGCCACGGGCGCCGGATCGACCGGTACGGGAACGGACGGCGGCCGTGGCTCCGCCACGAGCTCGACTGCCTCTCACGACTCAGAGGAATCCCAGGGGGGAACTGTGACGGACGCCCGAGGTCCGCATACGCAGCAGTACGCGGCCGGCGCGGGTCCGGCCGCGGCCCAGGCCCAGCAGCATGCCACCGCGGCGTCGGCCTCCCCGCTGCCCGGGGAGCGGTCCTCGCAGCAGCAGTCCGGGCCGTACCACCCGCCGCAGGCCTACAGCACGGCCGCGGGCGGGCCGGACGGCGCCGGGCATCCGGGTGGCAGGACGGACACCACCGGCGGACCCGGCGCTCCTGCCGGTGCCGTACGGCGTCCGCGTACGGGCGCGCGCACCACGCCGCGTACCCGCAAGGCCCGGCTGCGCGTGGCCAAGGCCGACCCGTGGTCGGTGATGAAGGTCAGTTTCCTGCTCTCCATCGCGCTCGGCATCTGCACGATCGTGGCGGCCGCGGTGCTCTGGATGGTCATGGACGCGATGGGCGTCTTCTCGACGGTCGGTGGCACCATCTCCGAGGCGACGGGCTCCAACGAGTCCAACGGATTCGACCTGCAGTCCTTCCTGTCCCTGCCCAACGTCCTGATCTTCACCTCGATCATCGCGGTCATCGACGTGGTCCTCGCCACGGCACTGGCGACGCTGGGCGCGTTCATCTACAACCTCTCCGCCGGCTTCGTGGGCGGCGTGGAACTGACGCTCGCCGAGGACGAGTGAGCGGGGCCGGATCGGGCCTGGGAGGGCCCCTCCGGGTATCGATTTTGGGACTGCCCACGTAGTGCGCTAATCTTCAGGAGTCAGCGCGCGGGACACACCGCAGAGCGCGGCGGGGCTATAGCTCAGTTGGTTAGAGCGCATCCCTGATAAGGATGAGGCCACAGGTTCAAATCCTGTTAGCCCCACCAGCGAAAAGACCCCCGGTCCGAATGGGCCGGGGGTCTTTGACATCCACGGCTGACATCAGCGGTGATCGCGGAACCAGCTCCCAAGCCCAAGCGTCGTGCTTGGTACACATGACTCTCGGGGAGGGCCAGTGGAAGGCGATCCGCCGTGGTGGGGCATCTTCGTGGTCTCAGCAGGGGCGACGCTGATTCTCGGAGCGATCCTTCTGACAGTGGTCGCCACGGTCACTCTCGGAGCGGGCTGGGTTCGCAGGAGGCTCAGGCGCTAGTCCTCCAACGCCAGGCATCAGCCGATGAGCGGATCTTCCAGCAACTCCGCGAGCATCGCGACAGCTTCCCGTTCGTCCGCCGACCACGTGCGTAAAGACGTCCATGGTCATGCTGATCTGGCTGTGGCGAAGGATTTCGGCGTCAAGGTGGGCATGTCATCACCCTGAACGTTCAGGGTGACGTCACAGCACGCACGAGAACCCCCGACCGTCCCAGGTGGGGGGTTTTCGTGTGGGGCGTACGCAAAGTCGCCTCGTTGCCCCGAAGGGCGGGCCGTGCCGGTCAGGTCAGGTCAGCTGCGAAGGCTGGGGAATCACTCCCGGGAGACCGGCGTGTGGGCGGGTGACAGGGTCTCCGTGCGTTCCGCGAGGTGTCTGGGGGTCCTTGCGGTGTTCACCACCGCGTCCCTCGTCGTGCTCGTCAGAGTGTCCGTATGTCTGTGCAGGCGGCAGGACGGTGAGCCGCCGTGGGCCTCGGCCCGGATGCGCTGTTTCATAGTGGGTGGCAGCGCGCCGCTGTGGGACGAAGCCTCCGAGGGTGCCGTGGGCACCGTGACGGCCGGTGCGGGGTTGCACGCTGGCTCGGCCTGCGGTACCGCGGCGGACGCCGTGGTCGTGATCAGTCCGAGCGCCGTGCAGAGCGCGAGGAAGGCGGCGACGACGGCCGTCCACAGCCTCATGACCTTGTTCGGGACCATGGCCCCTCACTTTCGGGTTGGGCGATTTGCGTACTTTCCTCATGATGTGTATGCGGAGTGCGAAGTGTCGGACCGACGCCCATGGCGCGTCGACCTTCAGATGAACACCACTCGGATGGGCGCAAGTGGGGCGAGATGTCCCGGAACATGAGGTTTCGGTGGCGGTTCGGATGACGGCGTGATACGTCCTCCACGCGCCGTGTGGACCGTGCGATGTGATCAGCCTGCGATCGGAGTGGTGTGATCCGCTTCTCTCGCGGTATTGCAGGAGGAAGTTGGCCACCGAAGCAGGTCACTGATCGATATCGATCGGTGTGTATAGTCGGGCGCCAGAAGTCCCCTACGTCAAGGAAAGACGAGGTCGCGCGGTGAAGAAGCTTCTCCTGGTCGCACTGGCCGCCATCGGCGGGCTCCTCGTGTACCGCCAGATCCAGGCGGACCGCGCCGAGCAGGATCTGTGGACGGAGGCGACTGACTCCGTGCCCACGGGTTCGTGAGTGCCGACACCAGTCTCAGAACAGACCCCGACCGCTCGACTCGCGGTCGGGGTCTTGTGTTGTGCGGTACGGCGCGGGGCGTGAGCGAGCCTCCTGCGCCGCCGCGTACGCCGGGACCGTCCCGGCGCACGGCCACCGCGGAGACGGCGCGGCATGGCCGCCCCGGAAAGGATCAGGCCCCCTGGAGGGGGCGTTTCGGGCAGTCGTCCACGGAGGGCGGGTGCCGGCCCGGCCGGCGGGGCAGGATGGGCGGCGTCCAGGGCTACGACGAGGGGTGACGCGTGATGGGGCGGCGCACGGTCTGGTGGCGAGTGGTGGCGGCCTCCGCGGCGCTCCTGTGTGCGGCTGCCGCGCTGTCCGGGACCGCGAGGGCGGCCGGCACCTCCGATCCCGATCCGTCCGCTCCGTACGCCTTCGACGAGGACGCCCGTACGGTCGAGGGCGCGACGAGCACCACCGGATCCGTACGCCTAGTCGCCGGGACGACGTACCGCAGTTCCCTCGGTGCGGACGGCAAGCTGTACTACCGCCTCGAGCTGGACGGTGCGGCCGATGCCTACGTCTCCGCGACGGCCGTTCCCCGGCCGGGGACCGCCGTCGCCTCCTCCGCCGGGCTCAAGGTGTCGCTGCAGGACGCCGACGGTCACGTCTGCTCCTCCGACACGGCCCGCTTCGGCCCGACCCGCAGCCCCCGTCCGGTCACCGCCTGGGTGGTGCGCGAGGCGGACCGTGACGCGTACATGTGCCGAGCGGCAGGTGCGTACTACGTGGTCGTCGAGCGTGCCGTCACGGGTGGCTCGTCGCAGGAGGGCACAGAGGGCGGCGGGGAGCCCTGGGAGCTGGAGCTCAGACACGCGTGGGAGCCGCCCCTGAAGGACGCCGGTGCGACGACGGCACCGCCGGAGAACTGGAGCTCGGCGACCCCCGAGGCCGTCACGGGCGACGGCGGGCCGCGCACGGGCGGTACGGGCTTCGCGACGGCGAGCCCCGTCGGCCAGGGCGTCTGGTCGCAGACGGGCGGCATCAGACCCGGCCGGACGCTCTACTACAAGGTGCCCGTGGACTGGGGCCAGCAGGTGTACGCCACGGCCGAGCTCGGCAGCGCGGACGGCGGCGGGGACGGCTTCACGGGCAGTGCGATGGTCGTGTCCCTCTACAACCCCGTACGGGGCCTCGTGGACGACGTGACGTCCCCCTATGACGGCCGTCAGCGGTCCGTGGCTTTGGATCCGCTGCCTCCCGTGCGCTACGGCAACCGTCACGCCGTCGACGACGAGACGAGCGCGATGCGGTTCGCCGGCTGGTACTACCTCGCGGTGCATCTCGGGGAGCCGGTCGCCGAACGGTTCGGGGACGGTCCGTTCGGACTGACGCTGCGTGTGCGGGTGGAGGGCTCGCCGGAGGAGGGGCCCGGGTACCTCGGGGCGTCCGAACCGCGCGACGTGTTCACGGTCACGGCCGAGGACCGGGAGGCCGCGGAGAACGGAGAGGGGGCCGGCACCGCGGGCGAGGACGGTGGCGGTGCCGGGGGCACCGGCGGGGACGAGGACTCCGGCGGGACCGGCAGCGCGGCGGCCTCCGGCGGCGGCCGAGGACCGGGAGGCCACGCCACCGCCATGAAAGTGCTGGCCGCCGGGGGTATCGGCACCGGAAGCGTGCTCGTACTGGGGCTCGGTCTGTGGACGCTCGTGGCCCGGCGGCGGGCGGCTTAGGGGTACTCGGGGCAAGGATCGTCGGGCCAGGGGACGGGGCGGGCCGGGGATCAGAGCTGGGCCAGGGCCCAGAAACCCACCGCGAAGCAGACCAGGGCGAGGAGCAGGACCGGTACGGCCACCCTGGCGGGCGGGCCCGGTCGTCGGCGCGCTTTCCGCCTCGTCCCCCGCCTCGAACGGCGGGGGCCGTCCGGGGAACGAGCGCTGTACGCATCAGGTGAGGGTGAGGCAGGTGAGGCGTATGCCTGCTGCTGCACCGCCGTCTCCGTGTGAGGGGGAGCGTAGACGGCGGACTGGACCGACAGCGCTGTCGGAGTGTGGACCGCGGCCACATGGGACTGCGGCTGGGGCTGTGGTCGGGGCTGGGGCTGTGGCTGTGGTTGGGGCTGTGGTGGGGATTGCGGCTGGGCCTGAGGCCGCACCTGAACGGGCTGGGGCGGTGGCAGGTGGAAGCTGCCCGTGTCCGACATCGTGGACGGCCGCGGAGGCTCCGGAGCCCGCGCCGGACGCGGGGGTACGACGGTGGGGTCGGGGGCGGAGAAGAGATCGCGGCCTGAGCCGGCCGTCGTCGACGGTGCGGTGCTCGGCATGGGGGGTGGTGCGGCGGGCGGCCGGGGCACGGGGGCCGATGGGGGAGCCGGTGGTGCGGTGTCCGTGTCGGCACTCGACGGAGGGGCGTGCGGGGGCCTCGGTGCGATGCTCGCGGCCGCGGACGGCGGGGGCGCTGTGCCGCCTGCGCCCGAGCTGGTGCTCGTGCCCGTGCCCGTGCCCGTGCCGGGGCCTGTGCCTGTGCTCCCGCCTGCGTCGGGGCCCGCGCCTGTTCCCGTGCCCGTGCCCGTGCCTGTTCCCGTGCCGGTGGGCGGGCTCGAGTTCGTGCTGCGCGCGGAGTGGCCCGATGTACCTGCCGTGCCTGTAGTACCTGCCGTTCCGCTCGTGTCCAGGCCGGAGGCCCGCTTGAGCGGTCCCGCGGGGGTGAACCCTTCGGGCAGCGGGCCCAGTTGGTCGAAGACCTCGACCAGCTCGGACACCTCGTCGTCCGGGTCGGGCTCCGGCAGGAGCTCCGCGGCCGCGGCGAGCGCCTTGCGGGCCCCCGTGGCGGTGCGGAAACGGGCATGCGGGTCGGGCTGCACCAGCGTGGCCACGACCTGCCACAGGGGCTCGGGAATGTTCATGGGCGGGCCGGGCGTGCCATGGGCCGCGAAGTGCTCGATCAGCGCCTTGGTGTCGGGCTTGGCGCCTTCCAGGAGGTACAGGGCGACCAGGCCCACGGCGAACAGATCGGCGGGGAAGTCGGGCTCCGCGCCCATCATCTGCTCGGGGGCCAGGTAACCGGGCGTCCCGACCACGTAGTTGGTCTCGGTCAGCCGGGGGTCGCCCAGGCGCATCGCGATGCCGAAGTCGGACAGCCGCAGATGCGGCCGGGCCGTCCCGGTGGCCTCCAGCAGGACGTTGGCGGGCTTGATGTCCCGGTGCACGACGTCCTCGGCGTGGACCGCCGAGAGCCCGGAGAGAAGCTGGTCGAGCAGGGTGCAGACGAAGGCGGTCGGCAGCGGGCCGTAGTCGTTGACGAGGTTGACGAGCGAGCCTCCCGTGACCAGTTCCATGGTGAACAGCACCTGGTCGTCGTCGGCTGCCCAGCTGGTCGGTGCGAGCACATGGGGGTGATCGATGCGCAGGGCCTGTTCCCTGACGAAGCGCAGCAGGGAGTGTGCGTCGCGCTGCTGGAGGACCTTGGCCGCCACGTAGCGGCGCCGCCGGTGGTCCCAGGCGCGCCATACGGCGCCCACCCCTCCGCGCCCGATCGGGTCGACCAGTTCGTACCGGCCGGCGAAGACCTCACCCATGGCTGTGCGTCGCTCCCCCTTCAGTTCCCCCCTCGGCTGGTCGCCACTCGGCGAGCGCTACGGCTCCCTTCGGCCGGCCCGGATACGGCGACCCGGTCTCCGGTCCGTCGTCGAAGCCCGCTGTCGCTCCCCGTACGCCTCCCCTTCCCGCACGCTCCGGCGCCCGGGCCCTCGGTGGGGCCCTTCTCCGGTGCGTGCGCCTCTCCGTCCTCCTGCGTGGAGTCCGGTGGCCGGGTTCCCAGCTTTCTTGTTCTGTTGTGCTGTGCAGCTCCGCCTGTCGTGTCCCACTCCCCAGCTCCCGGAGCTGTTATTCGTGGGTGCCCGATCGCTTTCCCGTCTGGCTTTCCCGTTCCGCCTTCACGTTTCGCCTTCCCGGCCGCCGAACCCCCTTTTCGGCGGCCGGGTCACCGATCAGCTCTGGTGGGCCTGGTAGTGCGCCACCGCGTCGGAGGTGCGGCCGGCTCCGTACACCCGGAGGAACTCTGCCAGCTCCGGGTGGGTCGGGGCGAGGGTCTCCGCGGCATCGATGATGTCGCCCGCGGCCGCCACCGAGCGCAGCAGCGACTGGATCTCGCGGACCACCCGCTTCACGGTGGGCGCCCCCGAACTCGTCGTCGACTGCGTCGTGTTGCTCAGGACCGAGCCCCCCTGCGACTTCTTGATCTCGTCCATGCGCTGGGTCGCCTCCGCGGCGCTCACGCTGCCGTCCGCGACCTGCCCCGCGAGGTCCTGCAGCAGCTGCACCCGCTGGACCACCGCGGGGTTGCCGATCTTGGCGCGCTGGCCGCTCATCAGCTGCGACAGCATGGGCGCGGAGAGCCCCAGTACCCCCGCGAGACGAGCCTGGTTGAGTCCCAGGTCGTCGATGAGCCTACGGAAGAGCGCCCCCAGCGGCTCTCCGTACCAGGTCCGCTGCAGCTCCCGGGCTCTTGCGGTTGCTTCCTGCTGTGCGGCGTCCATTGCGTCTCCCCATCGCTTCCCCAAATACCGCGGTTCGCTGTAGCGAACCACGCCGTGCATCTTACGGAGCGTGGTTGTTCACGGGGACCCCCAATCTTTTTGCGGGATCCCGGGGGTGACCCGGTACTCTGGTCTGCGGCGCCCCCCGGTCGCGGAGTTCTCCGGGCGGACGCTTCTCTTCCGGGGGCCTTAGCTCAGTTGGTAGAGCGCTGTCTTTGCATGGCAGATGTCAGGGGTTCGACTCCCCTAGGCTCCACTCCGTACAGCCCCTCTGACCTGCGGAAACGCGGGTCAGAGGGGCTTTTTCGCGTGCCCGCCGCGGGCTTTTCCGTGCTGCTGCACGATGCCTCCCGCGGCAGGGCCCTCCAGGACGGACGCCCGGGCGAGGAGCGAGGCGCTCGCCGCCCGGATAGCCGCCGGACAGCCGGTCGGGCAGGGGCCGATAGACGGCCGGAGAAGAGTGGGTCTCGCCAGGTCACCCCGTTGAGATGGTGAGGACTCGAAGATGATCAGTACCCGACCGCGCCCGGTGACCGGGGAGGTGACGTCGCCGGATGCCGTCCGGCTCAGCTCGGTCGTGAAGCGGTTCACCGATGCCAAGGGGGAGCGCTTCAGCGCCGTCGACGGTATCGATCTGCGCATCCGGCGGAGCGAGATCGTGGCGTTCCTCGGGCCGAACGGTGCCGGCAAGACGACCACCATCGACATGCTGCTCGGGCTGACCCGGCCCGACGAGGGATCGGTGGAGCTGTTCGGGCGCGAGCCGCAGCAGGCGGTGCGCTCCGGGCAGGTCGCCGCGGTGCTCCAGACGGGCGGGCTGTTGCCCGACCTGACCGTCGAGGCCACCGTGCGGATGCTCGGATCGCTGCACCCGGGTTCCGACGTGGACGCGGTGCTGGTGCGGGCCGGGCTCGACGGGCTGCGGGGCCGCCGCGTCGTGGAGTGCTCCGGCGGCGAGCAGCAGCGGCTGCGGTTCGCCCTCGCCCTGCTCCCCGGGCCCGAGCTGCTGGTCCTCGACGTGTGTATGCATTCGTCACGCCGGGACAGGGCTCCCAGACGCCGGGCATGGTGGCCGGCTGGCTGCGCGACCCGGTGTACGCCGAGCGGCTGCGGGCCTGGTCCGAGGCGGCCGACGTGGACCTCGTGCACCTCGGCGGCAGGGCGCCGGCCGCCGAGATCGCACGCACCGAGCACACCCAGCCGATGCTGGTCGCCGCCGGGCTCCTCGCCCATGAGGCGCTCGGCCCGGCCGGGCCGGAGGGGCCGCTGGTGGCCGCCGGGCACTCGGTCGGGGAGCTGACCGCGGCGGTGTACGCCGGAGCGCTCGCCCCCGCTGACGCCGTGCGCCTCGCCGCGGTGCGGGGCCGGGCGATGGCCGCCGCCTGCGCCGAGGTCCCCACCTCGATGGCGGCCGTGGTCGGCGGCGACGAGGCCGGTGTCCTCGGCCGCATCGCCGAACTGGGCCTGTACGCGGCCACGTTCAACGGCCCCGGCCAGATCGTCGCGGCCGGAGCCGTGAGGGACCTGGAGCGGCTCGCCGCCGCTCCGCCGCCCTCCGCCACGGTCAAGCCGCTCCCGGTCGCGGGCGCCTTCCACACCGCGTACATGGAATCCGCGCGGCAGGCCGTCGCGGCGGCCGCCGAGCGGACACCGTTCCTGCGGCCGGCCGAGGCGCTCCTGTCGAATGCCGACGGCACCGTCGTCAGCGAGCCGGACGACATCCGCCGCCGCCTCGTCGAGCAGGGCGTGATGTTTCA
>NZ_BMVW01000006.1:15810-387400 GCF_014650915.1 Streptomyces poonensis
CCCTCGGTCTTCTGCCCCACCGCGCTGTTGGGTGGTTCAGGGGCGGTCGTCCCGCTTCGCATCCTCCTCCTCGGCCTCCTTGGCCTGGACCTCGGGATCGAGGACGGACTGACCGCTGCCGTCCACGGAGGTGAGACGGCCCGCGTCGGGTACCTCGGTCGCGGCGGGGGGCTCGACCAGCCAGTCGGGGTTGGCCTGCTTGTCCCACCACTTCCAGGCGGCGACGGCACCGCCCGCGAGGACGCCCAGCACCAACAGTCCCTTGGCGAGACGGGCGGCCCTGGCTCGCCGCTCGTGCCGTCGGACCAGTTTCTGGATCTCCCTGGGCGACACCTGCCCGCGCAGCGCCGCCAGCGCCGCGGCGCCGCGGGAGGCGGCCTCCTCCCGGACGGGCCCGGCCGCGGCCATGGCCCGCTCCACGCGGGGGCCGGTGAAGTCAGCGGCCTGGCGGGCCGCCTTACGGGTGCGGACGGCCGCCTCGTGGGCTGCCTGGTCGACCTTCGGCGGCACATGGGTGAGGGCCTGCTCCAGGCGCGGCACCACATGGGTGCCGTACTGGAGTCGTGCCTGCTCCGCGGCCTGCGACACCTTGGGCGCGAGCCGCACACGTGCCTCGTGCGAGTAGTGAGCGGCCCTGTCCTTGGCCGTGTCGGCGTAGGGCGCCACCACTTCCGCGGCGTGCCGCACGCTGTCCTTCGCCGACTCGGCCGCTGCGCGCACGCTGTCTTTGCGTGTCACGGGATCCTCCTCCTCGGTGGCGTACGGTAATCGACTTTCCACCCTTTTACGGATCATGCCTGCCCCAACGCTGTCGGGCATGTGAGGGCGGGCATCCGGGTGGGGAGTCCGGGTGGGCGTCCGGGCCCTGGCCGACACCCCCGGGCGGATCGGTGCGGATCTGCGTGCTGTGGCTGGGAGGCCGATGGGCTGCCGGGGAGGCCGACCGTGGCAGGCGATCACCTGCGATAGCGGATGAATACGGGGCAACGGGCGCTTGTCGACGACAATGCCACGGATCGACGGGACGCGCTGCCGTCCTGCCCGACTCGACTGGTTTTCACGGAGCAGGCCCGGCAACGTGCGCGTGAGCGCGAGCCTCGGATGTTCGCCCGGATGTGGCCGCCGGGCGACGCCGGGCGCGGTCCGTGCGAGGATCGGGGAGTCACAGAGGACAACGGAAGGCAGATCGTGGCTGAGCAGCTCTACGCCACCCTGAAGACCAACCACGGCGACATCGAGGTGCGGCTGCTGCCGAACCATGCGCCCCAGACGGTCCGTAACTTCGTCGAGCTCGCCAAGGGCGAGCGTGAGTGGGTCAACCCGGCCACCGGCCAGAGGTCCACGGACAAGCTCTACGACGGTACGGTCTTCCACCGGGTGATCAGCGGATTCATGATCCAGGGCGGCGACCCGCTGGGCAACGGCACCGGTGGCCCCGGCTACCAGTTCAAGGACGAGTTCCACCCGGAGCTCCGCTTCGACAAGCCCTACCTGCTGGCCATGGCGAACGCCGGTCCGGGCACCAACGGATCGCAGTTCTTCATCACCGTCGCCCCGACGGCCTGGCTGACCGGCAAGCACACCATCTTCGGCGAGGTCACCGACGCGGCCAGCCAGAAGGTCGTGGACACCATCGCCGGTACCCAGACCAACCCGCGCACCGACCGCCCGGTCAACGACGTGGTCATCGAGTCGGTCGTCGTGGAGACCCGCGAGGGCTGACCTCGGACCGGGCCGTCCCCCGACGGGGCCGGTGCCCGAAGGGAACCATTCGCCCCGCCCAGCCGTAAGGATGGGCGGGGCGCGGCGCTGCGTGGACAGAACCTCGTGCGCCCGCCGTGTGCCGACGTACGGAGATGAGGGGACCCCATGGACCAGGCGCCAGGCAGCCCGCACGGCCCGCAGGGCCCGGGACCGCAGGACGCCCACAGCCTGCCCGGCTGCTACCGGCACCCGGACCGTGAGACCGGGGTGCGCTGCACCCGATGCGAGCGTCCCATCTGCCCCGAGTGCATGGTGAACGCCTCGGTGGGCTTCCAGTGCCCCGAGTGCGTCCGCACCGGCTCCGGTACGGGCCACGCCCCGGACGCCTCCCGGCCCCGTACGCTCGCGGGCGGCACCGTCTCCTCCGATCCCCGCCTGGTGACCAAGGTCCTGCTGGGGATCAACCTGCTCGTCTTCCTGGTCCAGCTCTCGCTGGGCGACGACTTCACCGACCGCTTCGACCTCCTCGGCCGCGCCTACGTTCCGTGGCTGGGAGGGCTCGAGGGCGTCGCGGAAGGACAGTGGTACCGGCTGCTGACGGCGATGTTCCTGCACGGCAGCTATATGCACATCGCGTTCAACATGCTCAGCCTGTGGTGGATCGGCGGTCCTCTGGAGGCGGCGCTCGGCCGGGCCCGCTATCTCGCCCTCTATCTGGTCTCGGGCCTGGCGGGGAGCGCGCTCACCTATCTGCTGGACGAGCCCAACCAGCCGTCGCTGGGCGCCTCCGGTGCGATCTTCGGACTGTTCGGCGCGACGGCCGTGCTCATGCGGCGCCTGCGCTACGACATGCGACCGGTGATCATCCTCCTGGTGATCAACCTGATCTTCACCATCGGGTGGCACAACACCATCGCCTGGGAGGCGCACATCGGCGGCCTGGTCGGCGGTGTCCTCATCGGCTACGCGATGGTGCACGCGCCGCGCGAGCGGCGGGCGTTGGTCCAGTACGGCGCCTGCGCGCTGGTCCTGGCCGCGGTGGTGGTCCTGACCGTGATCAGGACGGTCCAGCTCACCTGACGACCGGCCGGCCGGCCCTCGTTGTCCACAGACGGTGGCCGATCTTGTGCACACTGTGCGGGAACAGGTGTGCCCCCTGCCGCTCACCCGTGTTTTCCCAGGTGAGGCAGGGGGCGAACAAGTCTGCGGCTGACGGTAGGTCTGTCGTATCGGCGTCAACGCCGGAACGGTTATCCACAGATCGTCGTTCTTTTCCCCATGTGGAAAACGCCTGTGGATAACTCAGTGGACAGCCGTGGGCAGAGCTCGCGGACACCCCTGGTCAGGCGGTGTTCACCAGCGGGCGACCGTCACTTCCACTGCGTGGAGACACCGAATCCGGCCGCGATGAAACCGAAGCCGACCACGATGTTCCAGTTGCCGAGCGAGTCGATGGGCATCGAGCCGTCGGTCACGTAGAAGACGACGATCCAGGCGAGGCCGATGAGGAACAGGGCCAGCATGACCGGGGCGACCCAGCCGCGGCTGCTCAGCTTGATGTTCGCGACCTGCTTGGACGGCGGCGGCGTGTAGTCGGCCTTCTTGCGGATACGTGACTTCGGCACGAGGGTCTCTCCTGTCGATGCGCTGCGTGGCCGCGCAGAGAACTGGGGCGGGTGCCGGGGGCAGGTTACAAGGGGACACTGAGTGCCCTCCGGGCGTCCGTTAGCGTAGTGCTTCCGCGGCGCCGAAGGAGATAAGGGTACGTTGAGCAATTCCGCCGACACACCCGGGGTGGAGCCGGACGGCTCGCCCGCGACGGGTCCCGCACGCTCTCCGGGCCCGGGTGCCACAGGTTTTCCCGCCCCCGGCGCAGACCTCCGGGGCGCCGTCCCCGCGGCCGCCGGTACGGAATCCGGTCCGCCGGCCCGGCGGCGTTTCCCGCCCGTCCGCATCCTCACCGTCGCCGTGTTCGCGCTCGCCGGCCTCATCTTCTTCACCAGCTTCAACACGGCCAAGGGCACCGACATCCGCACCGACGCCTCCCTGCTGCGGCTCTCCGACCTCATTCACGAGCGCAGCCAGGAGAACGGCCGGCTGGAGGACTCCAACGCCTCCCTCCGCGACGACGTCGAGGCCCTCGCCGAGCGCGACGACGGCAGGACGCGGGCCGACGACTACCGGCTCGAGGGTCTGGAGAAGGAGGCGGGAACCCAGAAGGTCACGGGCGAGGCGATCACGGTCACGCTCGACGACGCCCCGCCGGACGCCACCGCCAAGCTGCCCGGCTACCCCGAGCCCCAGCCCGACTACCTGGTCATCCACCAGCAGGACCTGCAGGCCGTGGTGAACGCCCTGTGGGAGGGCGGAGCCGAGGGCATCAAGGTCATGGACCAGCGGCTGATCTCCACCAGCGCCGTGCGCTGCGTCGGCAACACCCTGATCCTCCAGGGCCGCGTCTACTCGCCGCCGTACACGATCCAGGCGGTCGGCGACCCCGAGAAGCTCCAGCAGGCGCTGTCCGCCGCGCCCGCGATCCAGAACTACATGGTGTACGTCAACGTCTACGGCCTCGGCTGGAAAGTCACCGAGGACGGAACGGTGACTCTCCCCGGGTACTCCGGCACAGTGGACCTGCACTACGCCGAACCCGTCGAGCAGGACGAGCAAGGCGAGTAGTCGAGCGAGGCGGAAAGTCCAGGCCCGGTCAGGAGCCGCCGGTGCGCGTGATCGTCAGGACCGTCAGCGAGCTGTGCATCACCGTCGGGGCACTGATCGTGCTCTTCGTGGCCTATGTGCTGTTCTGGACCGGCGTGAACGCCGACAGCGAGCGGGACCACCAGACCGAGCTGCTGAAGCGGCAGTGGGCGAAAGGCGGCACGGAACAGGCGCCCGTGCCCTACCGGAACGGCAGGCCCTTCGCCCTCATGTACGTCCCGCGTCTTGGTTTCACGTGGAACATGCCCGTGCTCGAAGGAACCGGGACGAACACCCTGAAGAAGGGCCTCGGTCATTACACGGTGACGGCCCGGCTCGGACAGGAAGGGAACTTCGCGGTCGCCGGCCACCGCCGCACGTACGGCGATCCGTTCAAGGACTTCCCCGAGCTGCGCCGCGGCGATGCGGTGGTGCTGACCGACGGGACGACCTGGTTCACGTATCGGATCGACAAAGGCCCGTACAAAACAGTGCCCACGGACATCGAGGTGATCGATCCTGTACCCCGCGCGTCCGGATACACCCGCCCCGGCCGCTATCTGACGCTCACCACCTGCGATCCGGAGTGGGGGCACAGTCATCGGCTGATCGTGTGGGCGGAGTTGCGTTCCACACAGCCTGTGGACACCGGGAAACCAGAGGCGCTGCGCCGTTAGTCTGTTGGTGCACGGCCTGAGTCCGGCGCCGTGACGTGAGGGAAGGGACGGCATGTACGGCTGGATCTGGCGGCGTCTGCCGGGGAACGTTTGGATCAGGGCGCTGATCTCCGTGGTGCTGGTGCTCGCCGTGGTCTACGTCCTCTTCCAGTACGTCTTTCCCTGGGCCGAGCCCCTGCTGCCCTTCAACGATGTGACGGTGGACGACCAGTGAGCGCGCGCATCCTCGTCGTGGACAACTACGACAGCTTCGTCTTCAACCTGGTCCAGTACCTGTACCAGCTGGGCGCCGAGTGCGAGGTGCTGCGCAACGACGAGGTGACCACCGCGCACGTGCGTGGGGGCACCTCCCGCTCGAGCGAAGCCGAGAGTGGGGGAGACTTCGACGGCGTCCTGCTCTCGCCCGGCCCGGGCACGCCCGAGGAGGCCGGCGTCTGCGTCGACATGGTCCGCCACTGCGCGGCCACCGGGGTGCCCGTCTTCGGGGTCTGCCTCGGGATGCAGTCCATGCAGGTGGCGTACGGCGGTGTCGTGGACCGGGCGCCGCAGCTGCTGCACGGCAAGACCTCGCCCGTCGAGCACGAGGGCCGGGGCGTCTTCGCGGGGCTTCCCTCGCCCTTCACCGCGACCCGCTACCACTCGCTGGCCGCCGAGCCCGCGACCGTCCCGGCCGAGCTGGAGGTCACGGCCCGCACGCACGACGGCATCATCATGGGCCTTAGACACCGGGAACTGCCGGTCGAGGGCGTGCAGTTCCACCCCGAGTCGGTGCTGACCGAGCACGGTCACCGGATGCTGGCCAACTGGCTGGCGGAGTGCGGTGACGCGGGCGCCGTGGAGCGGTCGGCGGGGCTCGCCCCGGTGGTGGGCAGGGCCACGGCGTGACGGCGCTGCGCCCCGAGCGTGACAGCTCCCCCTACGGCGGCGAGGCCGTGTCCGGGGGAGCCGACGCGTTCGAGGCGGAGGCCCTCCGGGCGGCGGTCGGGGAACTGTCCGATCCGCTGACCGACCCGCTGCCCGAGGAATACACGTCGCAGTGGTTCAGGCGGCGGCCGGGACAGCGCCGTACGAACGCGCAGCAGCCGCCCCAGGCCGCACCAAAGCCCTCGTACGACGACACGTACGCGGACAGGTACTCGGTGCCGGGGTACGAGCACCCCACCGGTCTCCCGACCACCGACGAGACGGTACCGCTGCGGCTGGAGGACACCCGGCGCGCGGCCCGGTCCGGGCGTGCGGCCGGCCCCCGGCGCGCAGCCGAACCGCGGCGCGCGGCCGAGCCCCCACGCACGGCAGAGCCCCCGCGCACGGCCGAGGGCGCGAAAGCGTACATATCCACGCACGACACGGCGCCCACGGCCACCATGCCCGCGGTGTCCGCCCCGACCGAGGCCCGCGATGAGACCCCCGGCTCGCCCACCACTGGCTCACCGGCCTCAGGAGGCGGCCGTGCGGCCCGTCGGAGGGCCGCCAAGCGGCAGGGGCGGCGAGGGGGCGCGGGAGGCCCGCAGGACGGCGAGACGGCCACGGAAAGGCCCTCGACGGCCGCGCCCCGGTCCCGGGTGGAGGCCCGGCGGGCCGCACGGGCGCGCAGGCCCAGCGCCGGGACCATAGCCAGCCGGCTGATCGGCGAGGTGTTCATCACCACCGGTGTGCTGATGCTGCTCTTCGTGACGTACCAGCTGTGGTGGTCGAACATCCGGGCGCACGCCCAGGCCGGGCAGGAGGCCAGCAGCCTCCAGGAGGAGTGGGCGAGCGGCCGGCGCGCACCGGGGGCGTTCGAGCCGGGAGAGGGCTTCGCCATCCTGCACATCCCGAAGCTGGACGTGGTCGTCCCGATCGCGGAGGGCATCAGCAAGTCGAAGGTCCTCGACCGCGGCATGGTGGGCCACTACGACGAGAACAGCATCGAGACGGCCATGCCGGAGGACAAGACGGGCAACTTCGGGCTCGCGGGACACCGGAACACCCACGGGGAGCCCTTCCGGTACATCAACCGGCTCGAACCGGGCGATCCGATCGTGGTCGAGACGCAGGACACGTACTACGTCTACGACATGGCCTCCATCCTGCCGGTGACGAGCCCGTCCAACACCGCCGTGCTCAACCCGGTGCCGCCGGGCTCGGGCTTCACAAAGGCCGGCCGGTACATCACGCTGACGACCTGTACGCCGGAGTTCACCAGCAAGTACCGGATGATCGTCTGGGGCAAGATGGTCGAGGAACGGCCGCGCAGCGAAGGGAAACCGGACGCTCTCGTCCAATGAGCACGTGAGTACGTGACCACGTGAGCACCCGAGCATGCGAGCACGTGACAGCACGCACACGCACACAGAGCACGCGGTACCTGGAACAGACGGGGCAGATGCAGTGGCACCCACCACCGAGAACGGGGAGCAGCAGCACGAGGAGCAGACCGACGACGGGTCCGCGGCGCCGTCACCGGCGGCACCGCGCCGTCGCGGCACCGGACGGATCGCGACGGCGGTCGGCGTCTTCGGTGAACTCCTCATCACCGCGGGCCTGGTGCTCGGCCTGTTCGTCGTCTACTCGCTGTGGTGGACGAACGTCCTGGCCGACCGGGAGGCGGACAAGCAGGGCAACAAGGTCCGCGACACCTGGGCCCAGGAGGAGGACGGCGAGCCGGCCGAGTTCGACCCGAAGAAGGGCATCGGCTTCCTCCACGTCCCCACCATGTCGAAGGACGAGATCCTGGTCAGCAAGGGCACCTCGACCGACCACCTGAACGACGGCATCGCCGGTTACTACACCGACCCCGTCAAGGCGACCCTCCCGGCGAGCGACAAGAACGGCAACTTCTCCCTCGCCGCCCACCGTGACGGCCACGGCGCCAAGTTCCACAACATCCACAAGATCGAGAAGGGCGACCCGATCGTCTTCGAGTCGAAGGACGAGTGGTACGTCTACAAGGTCTACGCGGTGCTGCCGGAGACCTCGAAGTACAACGTCGACGTCCTGTCGGCGATCCCCAAGGAGTCCGGGAAGAAGAAGGCCGGCAAGTACATCACGCTGACCACCTGCACGCCCGTCTTCACCTCCAACTACCGCTACATCGTGTGGGGCGAGCTGGAGCGCGTGGAGAAGGTCGACGAGGAGCGCACGCCGCCGGAGGAACTGCGCTAGACGGCGCGTACGCGGGGAGTACGACGGAGCCCCGGCACCCTCCTCGATGAGAGGGTGCCGGGGCTCCGTCGTACCGTCGCGCGGAAGGCGACTGCCGCTAACCGCCGAGGCCTCCGAAGAAGCCGCCGCCGCCGTTGTTGCCGCCGTTGTTGCCGCCCTGGTCCATGGCCACCAGGTTCACCGTGGTGCCCTTGGGCACCTGGGCGCCCTCCTGGTCCTGGGTGACGACGATGGCGTCGTCGTTCTGCGAGCCGCTGACGTTGACCTGCAGACCGGCGTCCTGGAGCGTCTTCTTCGCGTCCTTCAAAGAGCTGCCGCGGACGCCCGGGACCTGGACCGTCTCCTCGGCCTTCTTCTTGCCGATCTGAATGGTCACTGTGGAGTTCTTGTCGACCGGGGTGCCCGCCTGCGGCGCGGTCGTGATGACCTTGCCGACCGCGTTGTCGTCGTCGGTCTCGACCTCGGTGCACGTACCGGTGAGCCCGCTCTGCTGCATCCGCTGCTGGGCTGCTTCGCAGGTCTGGCCCGTGACGTCCGGCACGGTGGCCTTCTCCACCGGCTTGGCGATGATGAGGGTGATCGTCGAACCCTTCTCCACCTCTTTGCCACCGATGGGGTTCTGGTCCAGGACGGTGTTCTCGGTCTCCGAGGACTCCCGCGACTCCGTCTTGACCGTGAGCTCGTAGTCGTCGCCTTCCAGCTTCGACTTGGCGTCGTCCAGGCTCAGACCGATCACGCTCGGCACGGAAACCTTCGGCGCCCCGGTCGACACCACGACCTCGATGGTGTCGCCCTTGTTCACCTCGGCCTTCGGCTCCGGGTTCTGCTCGCAGATGTTCCCGGTCTTCTGGTCCTCGCAGGGCTTCTTGGTGACCTCCAGCGTCAGATCGACGTTCTCGGCCTGCCGCTCGGCCTCCTCCTGCGTCAGGCCGACGAACTTGGGGGCCGAGAAGGGCTCGTTGTCGGCGTCATCGCCGCTGAACGCCAGCTTGCCGATCAGGATCGCTCCGACGAGCACCAGCACACCCGCGACGACCAGCAGGATCGTCGAGGTGTTGTTCTTCTTCTGGCGGCGCCGGTCGGGGCGGTCGTCGTAGCCGTAGCCGCCGTCGTCCGGGTTCATCGGCGGCAGCATGGTGGTGGCCTGCGCGTCCGTGGGGCGCATGGCCTGCGTCGGCTGGTCGTCCGGGTAGCCGCCGTAGCCGACCGCTCCCATGGCCGCCGTGGCCGCGACGGGCTGGCCGTCGAGGCAGGCCTCGATGTCGGCGCGCATCTCGTCGGCGGACTGGTAGCGGTAGTCGGGGTCCTTGGTCAGCGCCTTGAGCACGATCGCGTCCATCTCGGGCGTGATCTCGGGGTCGAAGACGCTCGGCGGCTGCGGCTCCTCCCGTACGTGCTGGTAGGCGACCGCGACCGGGGAGTCGCCGACGAAGGGCGGGCGGACGGTCAGCAGCTCGTACAGCAGGCAGCCGGTCGAGTACAGGTCGGACCGCGCGTCGACCTGCTCGCCCTTCGCCTGCTCCGGCGAGAGGTACTGGGCGGTGCCGATCACGGCCGCGGTCTGCGTCATCGTCATGCCGGCGTCGCCCATGGCGCGGGCGATGCCGAAGTCCATCACCTTGACCTGGCCGGTCCGGGTCAGCATGACGTTGGCCGGCTTGATGTCGCGGTGGACGATGCCGCTGCGGTGGGCGTACTCCAGGCCCTGGAGGATGCCGATGGTCATCTCCATGGCCCGCTCGGGCAGCAGCTTGCGCCCGCTGTGCAGCAGCTCACGGAGGGTGGACCCCTCGACGTACTCCATGACGATGTACGGGATCGACACGCCGTCGATGTAGTCCTCGCCCGTGTCGTACACCGCGACGATCGCGGGGTGGTTGAGCGAGGCGGCGGACTGGGCCTCCCGGCGGAACCGGGCCTGGAAGGTGGGGTCGCGCGCGAGGTCCGCGCGCAGCGTCTTCACCGCCACGGCGCGGCCGAGGCGGGTGTCCTGCCCCAGGTACACCTCGGCCATGCCACCACGGCCGAGCACATGGCCCAGCTCGTACCGGCCGCCGAGGCGACGCGGCTCTTCCATAGCTACCTACCAGCCCTCTCCGTCGGTCCCGACCGCACCCATGTGTGGTCCGGCGGTGTGCTGTCCGGGCATACCGTACCCGGCTGGCCCTGCGTGACCGGGCCGCTGTCGTCACCCGATACAGGACCGGTATCGCAACGTGCACTGTTGTGAGCGCGAGGTGACATGGGTCACTTCTTGCTGTTGATGACTGCCTTCATCACGTCCCGCGCGATGGGTCCGGCGAGACCACCACCGGAGATGTCGTCGCGGTTGGCGGCGCCGTCCTCGACGACCACGGCGACGGCGACGGGCGAGCTGCCGTCACCGGTCTTGGCGTACGAGATGAACCAGGCGTACGGCTTCTCGCTGTTGTTCAGGCCGTGCTGCGCGGTACCGGTCTTGCCGCCGACGGTGACGCCGTCGATCTTCGCCTTGGCGCCGGTGCCCTGCGGGTCGTTGACCACCGTCTCCATCATCTGCTGGAGCGCCTGGGCGGTCTCGGCGGAGACGGGCTGCGAGAGCTCCTCGGGCTCGGTCGTCTCGATGGTCTCGAGATCGGAGGCCTGCAGCTGGTCGACCATGTACGGCTTCATCAGCTTGCCGTCGTTGGCGACCGCGGCGGCGACCATGGCCATCTGGAGCGGGGTGGCACGGTTGGACGCCTGGCCGATGCCGCCCATGGCGTTCTGCGGCCGGTTGTCCTCGGGATAGACGCTTTCGGCGGCGCGGACCGGGGTGTCCAGCTCCGGGTTGTTGAAGCCGAACTTATCGGCCATCTCGATCATCTTCTCGTTGCCCACGTTGTCGGCGAGCTTGGCGAAGACGGTGTTGCAGGAGACCATCAGCGCGTAGCGCAGCGAGGCGTTCTTGCACACGCCGTGCTCGTTGGTGAGGTCGGTCGTCGTATCGGGCAGCCGGTACGGGTCCGGGGTGTCGGTCTTGTCGTCGATGCCGCCGACCTCGCCGCTCTCCAGCGCCGCGGCGGCCGTGACCACCTTGAAGGTCGAGCCGGGCGGGTACGTCTCGCGCAGCGCCCGGTTCAGCATCGGCTTGTCCTTGGCCTTCTCCAGCTTGGAGAAGGCCTCGCTGTCCTTGGTGCTGATGCCGGCGAAGGCCGACGGGTCGTACGACGGGGTGGAGGCGAGGGCGAGGATCGCGCCCGTGGTCGGGTCGATGGCGGCGACGGCGCCCTTCCGGTCGCCCAGCCCCTCGAAGGCCGCCTTCTGCGCGGCGGCGTTGAGGGTGGTGACGACGCTGCCGCCCTCCTTCTTCTTGCCGGTGAGCATGTCGAGGGTGTTGCGGAAGAACAGCCGGTCGTCGTTGCCGGTGAGGATGCCGTCCTCGAGGCTCTCCAGCTGGGTGGCGCCCACGATCTGGGAGGCGTACCCGGTCACGGGCGCCCACATCTCGCCGTTCTTCCAGGTGCGCTTGTACTTGAAGTCGGTGCCCTCGGTGGCGACCGACCCGGTGATCGCCTTGCCGTCGACGATGATGTCGCCGCGCGGGGTGGCATACCGCTCGATGGAGACCCGGCGGTTGTACTCGTGGCTCTTCAGCGCGTCGGCCTGGGCGTACTGGATCCAGTTGTCCCGGATGAGCAGCGTCAGGACGAGGAGTCCGCAGAAGATCGCGATACGGCGCAGGGGCTTGTTCACGGTCGGACCACCTGGGTCATCTCGGCGTCGGGGTTGGAGGCGGGCGTCGGGGCCGGTCGGCGTGCGGTGTCACTGATGCGGATCAGGATGCCGACGAGGGCCCAGTTGGCGATGACGGAGGAGCCACCGGCCGCGAGGAACGGCATGGTCATACCGGTCAGCGGGATGAGCCCCATCACACCGCCGGCGACGACGAAGATCTGCAGGGCGAAGGCACCGGACAGACCGACGGCGAACAGCTTGCCGAAGGGGTCGCGGGCGGCCAGCGCGGTGCGGATGCCCCGCTCGATGATCAGCCCGTACATCAGCAGGATCGCCATGACGCCGGCCAGACCGAGCTCCTCGCCGAAGGTGGAGAAGATGAAGTCGGAGTTGGCGGCGAAGCCGATGAGGTCGGAGTTGCCCTGGCCGAGCCCGGTGCCCATGACGCCACCGGAGCCGAACGACATGATCGACTGGCCGATCTGCTCGCAGGCGCCGGACGTCTTGTAGCAACCGAACGGGTCGAGCCAGGCGTCGACACGGGCCTGCACATGACTGGCGAACGAGGCCACGCCGACGGCTCCGGCGGCGGACATCAGCAGACCGATGACGATCCAGCTGGTGCGCTCGGTGGCGACGTACAGCATGATCACGAACATGCCGAAGAACAGCAGCGACGTACCGAGGTCGTTCTCGAAGATGAGGATGAGCAGGCTGACGGCCCAGATCGTGATGATCGGGCCGAGGTCGCGGCCACGGGGCAGGTAGAGACCCATGAACCGGCGGCTGGCCAGGGCCAGGGCGTCCCGCTTCACCATGAGGTAGCCGGAGAAGAAGATCGCGATGATGATTTTCGCGAACTCGCCGGGCTGGATGGAGAATCCTGCGACGTTGATCCAGATCTTGGCGCCGAAGACGTCGGCACCGACACCGGGCACGAGCGGCAGGAGCAGCAGCACGATCGCCACGACCATCGAGATGTACGTGTAGCGCTGCAGGATGCGGTGGTCCTTGAGGAACACGAGCACCGCGACGAACAGGGCGAGGCCGACGGCCGAGTACATCAGCTGGTTGGGAGCCGACGGGCTGAAGACGCCGTACTGGCGCTCCGCCAACTGCTGCAGCCGCTCCGACTGGTCCAGCCGCCAGATGACCACCAGCCCGAGCCCGTTGAGCAACGTGGCGAGCGGCAGCAGCAGCGGGTCCGCGTACGCCGCGAACTTCCGTACGACGAGATGGCCCACGCCCGCGATCAGGCCCAGGCCGAGGCCGTAGGCGAGCAGACCGGACGGGACCTCGTCGTTGATCGCGAGGCCGACGTTGGCGTAGGCGAACACGGGAATGGCCACCGCGAACACCAGCAGTGCGAGCTCGGTGTTGCGGCGGCTCGGCGCGCCGATGGCGCCGATCGTGGACGTGTGGTGCGTCGACGTGTTGGATGTACTGCTCATCGTATGAACGGGCCCCTCACGGCTTGCCTACTGCTTACCGCACAGCGAGACCAGCTTCTGCTCTTCGTCGGAGAGGCTGGGGCCTTGTGTGGGCGTGGGCTTGGGATCGGCTGTGCTCGTCGCTGACGGCGATGGCGCCGACGGTGTCCCTGACGGCGACGCTGTGGCCTTGGACGTGAGGGAGGACCGTGTGGTTCCCGTGACCCCGCCGGCCTCGCCCTCGCCGGTCTTGGCGTTGCGCTCGCTCTCGGCCTGGCGGCGCTCGGCGTCCTTCTCGCACGCGGACGCCTGGGTGGCCAGTTCGTCGATCTTCTCTTCGGCGTCCTTGAGGCTGCCCTCGGCGATGGTCGCCTCGACCTGCTTCTGCTGGTACGGCGGCAGGTACTTGAGTTCGATGTCGGGGTGGTCCTTCTCCACCTTGGACAGCGACAGCCAGGCCAGGTCCTGGCTGATGCCCCGGTAGAGCGCGACGTGGTCGTCGTTGGTGCCGACGTAGTACTGCGTCTGCGTCCAGCGGTAGCCCCCGTACGTGCCGCCGCCGATCACGGCGAGGGCGAGCACGGTGTAGAAGGATCTCTTCAGCCACTTGCGCTGCTTGCGCGGCTTGGTGAGGTCGTCGTCCGAGTAGGAGCCGAAGTCGCCCGCGGGGACGTAGCCGGTGGTGTCGCCGGAGCCGGGCGGGCCGAACTCGCCGCCGCCCTGACCGGGCCCCTGCCGGCCGAGGCCGGCGGCGCGGCCGGCCGGGGTCTGCATGGCGCCGTTGTCGTGCAGCTGGTGCTGGTTCTCGGCGACCGCGCCCACCACGACCGGGGTGTCGGAGAGCTGCCCCGCCAGGGTGTCCCCGGAGTCGATGTCGAGGACGTCGGCGACGATGACCGTGATGTTGTCGGGGCCGCCGCCGCGCAGCGCCAGCTCGATCAGGTTCTGCACGGTCTCCTGCGGGCCCTGGTAGCTGGCGAGGGTGTCCTCCATCGTCTGGTGGGACACGACGCCGCTCAGGCCGTCGGAGCAGATCAGGTACCGGTCGCCGGCGCGGACCTCGCGGATGGAGAGGTCGGGCTCGACGTGGTCGCCACTGCCCAGCGCGCGCATCAGCAGGGAGCGCTGCGGGTGGGTGGTGGCCTCCTCCTCGGTGATGCGCCCCTCGTCGACGAGCCGCTGCACCCAGGTGTGGTCCTGCGTGATCTGGGTGAGGACGCCGTCCCGCAGGAGGTACGCGCGCGAGTCGCCGACGTGGACGAGGCCGAGCCGCTGCCCGGTCCACAGCAGGGCGGTGAGGGTGGTCCCCATGCCCTCCAGCTGGGGGTCCTCCTCGACCATCGAGCGCAGCTGGTCGTTGGCCCGCTGTACGGCGGCGCCCAGCGAGGTGAGGATGTCGGAGCCGGGCACGTCGTCGTCGAGCGCGACGATCGTGGAGATCACCTCGGAGGAGGCGACCTCGCCGGCCGCCTGGCCGCCCATGCCGTCGGCGATGGCGAGCAGCCGCGGACCGGCGTAACCGGAGTCCTCGTTGCCCTCCCGGATCATGCCCTTGTGCGATCCGGCGGCGAAACGCAGTGACAGACTCATGCGCACCTCGCCCGTCGGCTCCGGGTACATCCGCACGGTGCCCACCCTCCGGTCGGGAGCGCGCCGGGGCCCGGGGTGAGGACCACTGCGTGCTCGCTCCGCTCGCGCTCTTTCATGATGTAGCACTACTTCCGCAGCTCGATGACGGTCTTGCCGATGCGGATCGGCGCGCCCAGCGGAATCGGTGTGGGGGTCGTGAGGCGGGTCCGGTCGAGATACGTGCCGTTGGTGGACCCCAGGTCCTCGACGATCCACTGGCCGTCACGGTCCGGGTAGATCCTGGCATGCCTGCTGGAGGCATAGTCGTCGTCCAGCACGATGGTGCTGTCGTGCGCGCGCCCCAGCGTGATGGTCTGGCCCTGCAGGGCGACCGTCGTTCCCGTGAGGGTGCCCTCGGAGACGACCAGCTTGGTGGGGGCGCCGCGGCGGCCACGGCCGCCGGCGCTCTGCTGGCGCTGCGGCGGCGGCGTCTGCCGGGCGGCCGCCTGCTGCCGGGGGGCTTCCCGGCGCGAACCCCGCTGGGTGACGCGCGTACCGAACAGATCGCTGCGGATGACCTGCACGGCCACGATCACGAACAGCCACAGTACGGCCAGGAACCCCAGCCGCATGACCGTGAGGGTCAGCTCTGACATTGCCCCCGCTTCACCCTTCGGCTTGCCGGTAAATGATGGTGGTGCTGCCCACGACGATCCGCGAGCCGTCGCGGAGCGTAGCGCGGGTGGTGTGCTGCCCGTCCACCACGATGCCGTTGGTGGACCCGAGATCCTGGATCGTCGAGGGCGTTCCGGTCCGGATCTCACAGTGCCGGCGGGAGACGCCGGGGTCGTCGATCCGCACGTCGGCGTCGGTGCTGCGGCCCAGCACCAGCGTCGGGCGGGAGATCTGATGGCGGGTGCCGTTGATCTCGACCCAGTAGCGCGTGCGCCCGCCGGCCGTCGGGGCCGCCGGGGGACGCTGGCCGCCCACGGGCTGCGGCGGGTAGCCGTAGCCGCCGGGGCGCGCGCCGGGCGGCGGCGCGGACGGCATGGGCGGGGCGGCCGCGGGCGGGGCGGCCGGCGGGTAGCCGTAGCCGCCGCCGTGGCCACCGGGGACGGGCCCGGCGGCAGGGCCGCCGGGCGGGCCGGCCGGGGCGGACCCGGGTGCCTGCTGGCTGCTGGAGGAGGCGAGCGTACGGCTGCGCACCCGGTAGAGACCGGTGTCGAGGTCCTCCGCCTTCTCCAGGTGGACCTTGATGGGACCCATGAAGGTGTAGCGCTGCTGCTTGGCGTAGTCGCGCACCATGCCGGCGAGCTCGTCGCCGAGCTGCCCCGAGTAGGGGCTGAGGCGCTCGTAGTCGGGCGCGCTCAGCTCCACGATGAAGTCATTGGGTACGACGGTCCGGTCACGGTTCCAGATGGTCGCGTTGTTGTCGCACTCCCGCTGGAGCGCTCCCGCGATCTCCACGGGCTGTACCTCGGATTTGAACACCTTGGCGAAGGTGCCGTTGACCAGACCTTCGAGACGCTGCTCGAAACGCTTCAGGACTCCCATGGGGCACCTCCTCCGTCGTTGTCGTCCTGCGTACCGCGTACGTACTGCTTACTGATCGTATCCACGCGCCGGGAAATCGGCTGGTTCCCCCCGTCGGCCCGGTCGACCGGTGTCGACGCCCACTGAAGTCCCCTCCCGGATTCCCTTCGGAGCTCGCTTTCGAACTCTTCCGAACTCTTCCGTGCCTTGCTCCGCAGTGCGCTCTGGGTGCGCTCCGCGGTCTCTCCTGCGGTGCTTCTGCCAAGGATCGTAGAGGCGACGCGAGACCAGTGTCCCGCACCTGACTGTGCACCCCGTCCGCCTCCTGGGGAGATGGCCGGGACCGGTACGAGGTTGATACGTGAACCAGCACTCGCTGATACGTGGGGAGGGGCTGGAGGAGAGGCCGGAGGAGAGGGGAGAGGAAAGGAGAGGAGAAGGGAGAGGGCGGCGGAGGCGTGCGGCCGGGTGTGGGGCGTGTTGCGGGGCGTGTGTGGCGGCTCGGTCGACCGCGTCGCCCGGGGCCGCACGGGAACGGTGCCCGGGAGGCCGCCGGCGGGGGCCGTGGGGGCGTGGCCGGGGGCGGGAAGAAGGGATGTGAACCCACCCGCTCCGGCGTGCTAATCTTCTGCATGTCGGAAGGCGCCAGCACCGAAAGGGACGGGAGCCGGAGGACACACCCAATGCGCGGGTGGCGGAATAGGCAGACGCGCTGGATTCAGGTTCCAGTGCCCGCAAGGGCGTGGGGGTTCAACTCCCCCCTCGCGCACAGCGGAAGGGTCTCCACCAGGACGGAAGTCCGGTGGGGGCCCTTCTTCATTGCCGGGAAGGCGTCGTGCGATGTGTGTGGCGCACCGTCGCTGAGAGTGAGGTATCTCACGGTCGCAGGTCGGCTCGGCGTCGGCTCGGTCAGTGGTCGGTGAGGGCACGTTGCATGAGGATCGTGTCGATCCACTGGCCGTGCTTGTGGCCGACGGCCGTGAGGCGGCCCGCCTCGGTGAAGCCGAAACGGCGGTGCAGGGCGAGCGAGCCGCCGTCCCCCGTGTCGGCGATCACCGCGATCATCCGGTGGATCCCGGCCGCGGCGGACTCCGTCAGCAGGACGTTCAGCAGGGCGGTGCCCAGTCCCCGGCCGGTGTGCCCCGGTGCGAGGTAGATGGTGTCCTCGGCCGTGTGCCGGTAGGCGGGCTTGGGGCGCCAAGGGCCGGCGTACGCGTAGCCGGCCACCGAACCGTCCACGTCGGCGACCAGGAAGGGCAGCCCGCGTGCGCGCCGGTCCTCCAGGATCCGTAGCCATTCGCCCGTGCTCCGGGGCGTCTCGTCGAACGTGGCCAGCGTCTCGGTGACGTAGTACGCGTTGATCTCCGCGATGGCCTCGACGTCCGCGGGGGCGGCCGGGCGGACGAGAGCGCCGGGGGAAGCGCCGGGGAGTGCCGGAGCGGCGGACATGAGGTCCTCCCTGTCTGGTGTTCGTCCGGTGTTCGTGCAGCGTTCGAGCCGTGCCGTGGGCGGTGCCTGGGTGACGGAGTTTTCCACAGGCGTGCGGGCGTGCCTTCGAGGTCGTGGACTTGTCCACAGGGTCCTGACGCTCTGCATCGAGCGCCTGTACGGTCGTCTTGAGTCGATGTTCGTGTGCGGGGGAGGCGGTCGCCGTGACCGACAGGGCTGTGGCGACGGACGAGGGGACGGCGGTCGTGGGCACGGAACCCGTGTCCGGCGGAGCGGTACCGGGCGAACACGCGCGGTTGCCCCGGGTGCGGGGGTTCGCGCGGTGGCCGTCGCAGAGCTCGCCCAGGGACGAGGGGAAGGCACTGCGCACGCGGGTGCCGCGCGCGGCGCACGCCGAGCTGACGCTCGACGCCGGCCGGCCGGACGCGGTGGTCGCCGTGGAGGAGTCCAACCAGGGCCGGATACCCGGACTCACACCGATACGGGTCGCCAGGATGGCCGCGACGCCCTTCGCGTTCCTGCGCGGTTCGGCCGGCCTCATGGCGTACGACCTCGCGCGGACACCCCTGACGGGCGTGGGCGCCCAGATATGCGGGGACGCGCACGCGGCGAACTTTGGCCTGTACGGGGACGCCCGCGGCGGACTGGTCATCGACCTGAACGACTTCGACGAGACCGTCCACGGCCCCTGGGAGTGGGACCTCAAGCGACTCGCCGCCTCCCTCGTACTGGCCGGGCGTGAGGCGGGCGCGGACGAGGACCGGTGCCGGGAGGCCGCGCACGACGCGGCGGGGGCCTATCGCCGCACGATGCGCCTGCTCGCCAAGCTGCCGGCGCTCGACGCCTGGAACGCCATCGCGGACGAGGAACTGGTCTCCCACACGGACGCCCATGACCTGCTCGGCACGCTGCAGCGGGTGTCGGAGAAGGCCCGGGCCAACACGAGCGGGCGGTTCGCGGCGAAGTCGACGGAGGTGTTGGAGGACGGCAGCCGCCGCTTCGTGGACGCGCCCCCGGTGCTGCGCCGGGTGCCCGACGCGGAGGCGGCTGCGGTGGCGCTCTCCCTGGAGGACTATCTGGGGACCCTGTCGGAGGACCGCCTGCCCCTCCTCGCCCGCTACGCGGTGCACGACGTCGCGTTCCGGGTGGTCGGCACGGGCAGCGTGGGCACGCGCTCGTACGTCGTCCTGCTGCTGGACCACCGGGGCGAGCCGCTCGTCCTCCAGGTCAAGGAGGCCCGTCCGTCGGCGCTGATCCCGCATCTCGCGGAGGCCGGCTTCGACGTGCCCGCGGTGTCGCACGAGGGCCGGCGGGTGGTGTTCGGGCAGAAGCGGATGCAGGTCGTCAGCGACACCCTCCTCGGCTGGACCTCGCTCGACGGGCGGCCCTTCCAGGTACGGCAGTTCCGCAACCGGAAGGGCAGTGTCGACCCGGTGGCACTCGCCGCCGACCAGATCGACGACTACGCGCGGATGACCGGCGCCCTGCTGGCCCGTGCCCACGCCCACAGCGCCGACCCCCGCCTCGTCACGGGCTACTGCGGCAAGAACGAGGAGCTGGACGAGGCGATCGCGTCGTTCGCGGTCCGCTACGCCGACCGTACGGAGGCGGACCACGCCGACCTCGTGACCGCGATCAGGGAGGGCCGGGTGGCGGCGGAGCCGGGAGTCTGAGGGAGCGGGCCGGTCGGACGGGTGTGGCCTACGCTGGTCGCGTGACGAGCCCGGAAGCCGATCAGTCCCAGCACCAGGCGCAGCCCGCGTCCGTGTCCCCCTCCGCATCCTCCGTACCCTCCTCCACGCCCGCGTCCGATGCCGACACCGGCGCACCTGCCGACGGGCCGCGGGAGCAGGAGCGCACCGGTGACAACGAGGGCGAGCGGCCCGAGGCGCGGCTGGAGCAGGCCGTGCGGGCGGCCGAACAGGCGCTGATCGAGTTCGAGATCGCCGTGGAGACCTTCCGCGTCGAGGTGGAGAACTTCTCGCGGCTGCACCACCAGAAGCTCGGTCCGATGTACGCCCGGCTCGACGAGCTGGACGCGCAGATCGCCGAGGCGAAGGCCGCGCGCACCGGGGCTCCGGAGGACATACGCGCCGCTCACGAGGCCCGGGCGCGGGTCATGCCCATGCCGGGAGTGGAGGAGCTGTTCCACGGCTGGATGGGCTCGGAAGGGCTGTTCCCCGAGGCCGCGGCCATGCTCACCGAGCAGCCCGTACGGCCCCCGGAGCGGGTGCGCCCGAGCGAGGAGGCCCGCAGGCTCTACCGGGAACTGGCCCGCAGGGCCCACCCGGACCTGGCGCAGGACGAGGACGAGCGCAAGCGGCGCGACGAGTTCATCGCCCGGGTCAACGCCGCCTACGGACGGGGTGACGAGGCGCTGCTGCGGGAGCTGTCCGCGGAGTGGGACGCCGGTCCGCTGCCCGCCGAACGCAGCCCCAGCCCCAGCGAGGAGCTCTACGCCCGCCTCGAATGGCTTTCCCAGCGCAAGGAATTGCTCACCCTGGTCGCCCGGGAGCTGGAGGAGGGGGCCATCGGCGCGATGCTCCGCCTGGCCCCGGACGACCCCGATCGTCTCCTCGACGAGATCGCCGAGCAACTCCTCGCCCAGGTCGCCGAGCGTGAGGCGGAACTGGCGCGGCTGCTGGCCGAGGGGTAGCCGCCGGCCGCGCCGCCGCGTTGACGGTCCATCGGGGTGCGCGGGGGCGGTCCGTCGCTGCCACGGTCGGTGCGCCGCGTGTTCCCGGTGGTCGGGTAGCGTCGTACGCATGCATTTCGGAGCTGCTGTGCCCACGGTGGAGGTCGCGGACCTCAAGGACGACGACTTCCTGCTGGACGTCCGCGAGCAGGACGAGTGGCAGGCGGGCCACGCCGAGGGGGCGCTGCACATCCCCATCAGCGAGTTCGTGGCCCGGTACGGCGAGTTCACCGAGGCGGCGCCGCGGGACGGGCGTGTCCATGTGATCTGCCGCAGCGGCGGACGGTCGGCCCAGGTCACGATGTACCTCGCCCAGCAGGGCATCGACGCCGTGAACGTCGACGGCGGCATGCAGGCCTGGGCGGCCGGCGGGCGCCCGGTCGTGGACGACGAGGGACAGCCGGGCTTCGTGCTGTGACCTCGGGGGCGACCTCGGGGGCGTGCCGCCCTTTCTGTTCCGCTCCGGCTCACCCCGGGACTCACCGGTCGAAGTCCAGCTCCACCTCCTCCGTCGCCGGGTGCGACTGGCAGGCCAGTACGTAACCCGCCGTGGTCTCCTCCGGCTCCAGCGCGTAGTTCCGGCCCATCCGTACCTCGCCCGACACAAGGAAGGCCCGGCAGGTCCCGCACACTCCGCCCTTGCAGGCGTAGGGCGCGTCGGGGCGGTTGCGCAGCACGGTGTCCAGGAGGGACTCGCCCTCACGCACCGGCCAGGCACCACCGCGGCCGTCGAGACGGACGGTGACCGTGCTGTGCGCGGGAGCGGCCGGGGCGGTGGTCGTGGCCGGAGCCGACGAGGTGCCGGAGTCCACGTGGAAGATCTCCTCGTGGATCCGGGACCGGGGCACCCCGAGGCCGCGCAGCGCCCGCTCCGCCCCCTGCACCAGCCCGTACGGCCCGCACAGGAACCACCCCGCCACCCCGTCCACGGGCAGCAGCGCCGGAAGCAGTCCGGCGAGCCGTTCCCGGTCGAGCCGCCCGGACGGCAGGCCCGCCTGCTGCTCCTCCCGGGAGAGCACCGTGACCAGCTGCAGCCGCTCCGGGAAACGGTCCTTGAGGTCGGCGACCTCCTCCAGGAACATCGTCGACGCCGCCGTACGGTCGCTGCGTATCAGACAGAACCGGGCCTCCGGCTCGCGCTCGAGCAGCGTGGTGACGATCGACAGCACGGGGGTGATCCCGCTGCCGCCCACCACCGCCGCGTACCGGCCGGGAGCGGGCTCCAGGGTGAAGCGCCCCGCGGGCGTCATCACCTCCACCTCGTCGCCGACGGTGATCTCCTTCAGCGCGTACGTGGAGAACGCCCCGCCCTCGACCAGCCGCACCCCGACTCTGAGCGTCGGCGGGCCGGCGGCGCCGGGGGCCGGAGCCGCGGAGCAGATCGAGTACGTGCGGCGGATCTCGGCGCCGTCGAGCATCCGGCGCAGGGCCAGGTGCTGGCCGGGCGCGTGCCGGTACTCCTCGCGCAGTCCGGGCGGAACGGCGAGGGTGAGCGCCACGGAGTCGTCGGTCAGCGGGTCGACCGCGGCCACCCGGAGCGTGTGGAAGCGGGCCATCACAACTCCTTGAAGTGGTCGAACGGTTCACGGCAGGACAGGCAGCGGCGCAGCGCCTTGCACACGGTGGACGAGAAACGGCTGAGCAGCTCGGTGTCGGCCGACCCGCAGTGCGGGCAGTGGACGGAACTGGTGGCCGCGGCCTGCTCGGTCTCCCCGGCCCGCGCGATGCGCGTGCGCGTCGGCCCCAGCGCCACCGGGACCGGCCCGGACGCCCGCCCCGCACGGGGCGGGGCGATGCCGAACGCCTGGAGCTTGCGCCGCCCTTCGTCCGTGATGTCGTCCGTCGACCAGGCGGGCGTGAGAACCGTGCGGACGGTGACCTCCCGCAGGCCGCGCTCGCGCAGTGCCCGCTCTATGTCCAGGGACATCGCCTCTATCGCCGGACAGCCGGTGTACGTGGGGGTCAGCTCGACCTCGACCGCATCCGTGCCGCGCAGGTGCACCGCGCGCACCACGCCCAGTTCCTCCAGAGTGAGTACGGGCAGTTCGGGATCGGGCACCGAACCCGCGATCCGCAGCAGCTCGGCCTCCAAGGGCGTGGTGGCCGTCACCATGACGCTCCCGGATGGCTGCGGTGCAGATGCTGCATCTCGGCGAGCATCCGCCCGAAGGGCTCGGTGTGCAGGCCCTGGCGTCCGGCGCCCGCCGTCCACGCCCCGGACTGAGGACCTTCGGGGACCGTCAGGGTGGCCCGTCCGAGCACGCCTTCCACGGACTTGCGCCAGACGGCCCGCAGCCCCTCCCAGTCGACCCCGTCCAGACCCTCCACCGGCTGGAACATCTCTCCGGTGAACCGCCACAGCGCCGTGCACGCGCGCTGCATCCGCTCATGGCTGTCGGCCGTGCCGTCGCCGAGACGCAGCGTCCACTGCTCGGCGTGGTCCTGGTGGTACGCGACCTCCTTGACGGCCTTCGCGGCCAGCCCGGCGAACTCGGTGTCCCCGGCCGCGAGCTGCCCGTACAGCAGCCTCTGGTACGTGGAGAAGTACAGCTGGCGGGCGATGGTGTGCGCGAAGTCGCCGTTCGGCTGCTCCACGAGCTGGACGTTGCGGAAGGCGCGCTCCTCGCGCAGATACGCCAGCTCGTCCTCGTCACCGGCCATCGACAGCAGCAGCCTGGCCTGGCCCAGCAGATCCAGGGCGATGTTGGCGAGGGCGACCTCCTCCTCGAGGACGGGGGCGTGCCCCGCCCACTCCCCCAGGCGGTGGGAGAGCACCAGGGCGTCGTCGCCGAGGGCGAGGGCGGCGACCGGGGCGGTGGAGGCGGTGGGCGCGGTCACAGGTGCTGCACCCCTTCCGGGATCTCGTAGAAGGTCGGGTGCCGGTACGGCTTGTCGGCGGCCGGCTCGAAGAACGGGTCCTTCTCGTCGGGCGAGGACGCCGTGATGGCGGCGGAGGGGACGACCCACAGGGAGACCCCCTCGCCGCGCCGGGTGTAGAGATCGCGTGCGTTGCGCAGGGCCAGCTCGGCGTCCGGGGCGTGCAGGCTGCCGGCGTGGGTGTGGGAGAGGCCGCGCCGGGAGCGCACGAAGACCTCCCACAAGGGCCAGTCGGTGTTCGTCATGCTCGCTCCGCTCCTGCCTCGCTGTCCGCCTCAGTGGTGTGCTTGGCCGCGTACGCCGCGGCCGCCTCCCGTACCCAGGCGCCCTCCTCGTGGGCCCGCCTGCGCTGGTCGATCCGCTGCTCGTTGCACGGGCCGTTGCCCTTGAGGACCTGCCGGAACTCCGCCCAGTCGATCGGGCCGAAGTCGTGGTGGCCCCGCTCCTCGTTCCACCTCAGCTCCGGGTCGGGGAGCGTGAGGCCGAGCGACTCGGCCTGGGGGACGCAGATGTCCACGAAACGCTGGCGCAGCTCGTCGTTCGAGTGGCGCTTGATCTTCCAGGCCATCGACTGCGTGGAGTGCTGCGACTCGTCGTCGGGCGGGCCGAACATCATCAGGGACGGCCACCACCAGCGGTTCACCGCGTCCTGCGCCATCTCGTGCTGCTCGGGGGTGCCGCGGCTGAGGGCGAGGAGCAGCTCGTACCCCTGGCGCTGGTGGAAGGACTCCTCCTTGCAGATGCGGACCATCGCGCGGGCGTACGGCCCGTACGAGCAGCGGCAGAGCGGGACCTGGTTGGTGATCGCGGCGCCGTCCACCAGCCAGCCGATCGCGCCGACGTCCGCCCAGGTCAGCGTGGGGTAGTTGAAGATCGAGGAGTACTTCTGGCGGCCGCTGTGCAGCTTGTCGAGGAGCTCGTCGCGGCCGGTGCCCAGGGTCTCGGCCGCGCTGTACAGGTACAGGCCGTGGCCCGCCTCGTCCTGGACCTTCGCCATCAGGATGGCCTTGCGGCGCAGGGACGGTGCGCGCGTGATCCAGTTGGCCTCCGGCTGCATGCCGATGATCTCGGAGTGCGCGTGCTGAGCGATCTGCCGGACGAGTGTCGAGCGGTAGGCGTCGGGCATCCAGTCGCGCGGTTCTATGCGCTCGTCGGCCGCGACGGCGGCGTCGAAGGCCACCTGGTACGCCGTGGTGAGCGCGGTGTCGCCCGCCGGCCCGTCCGTATCCGTGTGCGTCCGGGCCGCTCGGTGCGCTGCTGTCGCCATCGGTCCCCCTCGACCTCTCGCTCCCGACCGATCGTTCGGTTCGTGCCGAGTCAATGGTGAGCCGGGGCCCCGTAAGGTGTCAACCGCTGTGGACAACTCGTGGCGCCGGTGTGTGCGGTGTGTTGATACGACCGCCGTGCCCGCAGAGGCTGCGGCGGGCTGGCACGCCTGAGTACCGTTCGGTGTCGAACACCGTGGCGCGGCGGTCCACGGCCGTGGGGTCGGGCGCTGCGCGGCGGAGCGGGCAGGGCGTCGGACATCGGAATCGGGAGTCGGGGCGGATGGACGCGTACGACGAGGGCTCGGACGCCTCGCACGGGCCGGACGCCTCACAGGGACCGAACATCCCGTACGGGCGTGATGCCCCGGACGGGTTGAGAATCCCGACCGCGCCCGGAGAGCGTGCCGGTATCGCCGCGCTCCGTCTCCCCGCCCAGGTTTTCGTCGCGCTCGCGCTGGCGGTCGTGGGGGTGATCGCCTGTGTGCACCTCGCGATGGTCTTCCTGCACGTCGCGCCCGCGAACACGGTCACCAAGCAGCACGGTGAGGCGATCGACGGCTGGATCTACCCGGAGTTCGAGCAGAACTGGAAGCTGTTCGCGCCGAACCCGCTGCAGCAGAACGTCGCGGTGCAGGTGCGCGCCGAGATCCGCACCGCGGACGGCGGCAACCACACGACCGGCTGGTACGACCTGTCCGCGCTGGACGGCGAGGCCATCGACGGCAACCTGCTGCCGAGCCACACCCAGCAGAACGCGCTGCGCCGCGCCTGGGACTTCTACGTGACCTCGCACGACGGAGACGACCGCCCGACCGGCCGGCGCGGGGATCTGTCCGAGCGGTATCTGCGCCGCATCGTCGTCATGCGCCTCGAAAGGGAGGACGCCGCGGGGCCGGGCGGAGCCGTCGAACGCGTCCAGGTCCGCTCCCGTACCACCAATGTGCAGCCGCCGGAGTGGAGCGAGGAGCAGGTGTCCGACAAGTCCGTCGTCCGTGAACTTCCCTGGTGGAAGGTGACCGAACGGGACCGGACGGGGGCGGGCGTGTGATGAGTCGGTTCGCCGCCGCGATCGGCCGCGGTATCGCCCGGGTCACGGACCGCGCGCTGGGGCCGTACCAGACGGCTGTCGTCCGCGTCGGCTTCGCCGCGACCTGGCTGCTGTTCCTGCTCCGCGAGTTTCCGCACCGGCAGGAGATGTACGGGCCCGACGGGCCCTGGAGCTGGGACCTCGCCCAGCAGCTCGTGGCGGGCAACGGCGCCTTCACGGCGTTGATGTGGTCCGACAGCCGGATCTGGCTGGAGGCCGTCTACGGTCTGGCCGTGCTGTCCGCCGCGCTGTTCCTGCTGGGCTGGCGCACCCGCACCACGAGCGTGCTCTTCATGGTCGGTGTCCTCTCGTTGCAGAACCGCAGCGTCTTCATGGGCGACGGCGGCGACAACGTCATCCACCTCATGGCGATCTACCTCGTGTTCACGCGCTGCGGTCAGGTGTGGTCCCTGGACGCGCGCCGGGCACGGCTCGCGCATGCGGCACGCGCGCGTGGGGAGCGGTCCCCGACGGACAGGGTGGGGCCCGTTCTGTGGTCGGTGCTCGGCTTCGCGCTGCTGCTCGCGTCGCTCGCGGGCCGGCTGGACGGCGACTGGACGGTGTTCTTCTGGGGGCTGTGGGCGGTGCAGGGCCTGTGGTGGCTCGTCGGGCACCGTGCGCGCGGCGCCGAGCCCCGCGTCCTCCTCGATCTGATCGCCAACCTCGTGCACAACGCGGCACTTCTCGTGATCATGGCCGAGGCCTGTCTGATCTACGCCACGGCCGGCTGGTACAAGATCCAGGGTTCGCGCTGGCAGGACGGCACCGCGGTGCACTACCCGCTTCACCTCGACTACTTCTCGCCCTGGCCGGCCCTGTCCGACCTGCTGTCGGCGAACGGCATGCTGGTGATGCTGGTGACGTACGGGACGGTCCTCGTGCAGGTCGCCTTCCCGTTCGCGCTCTTCAACCGGCGCGTCAAGAACGTCCTCCTGGCGCTGATGATCACCGAGCACGCCGTGATCGCCGTCGTGCTGGGCCTGCCGTTCTTCTCGCTCGCGATGATTGCCGCCGACGCGGTGTTCCTGCCGACGTCCTTCCTCCGGTGGATGGGCGGACAGGCGGCACGCGCGCGGGACGGGCTTCACCGGCGCCGCCCCCGGAAGGACCGCACGCTTCCCGTGCCGCGCGGGCGGCAGTCCGCCGCCCCGGGGGACGCGGAGCACGCACCCGTAGGCTTCACGCATGAACGATCCGGTACGTGACTGGCGGCGGCTCGCCGACTCCTCCGTCCTGCTCGACGGCTTCCACGCCCTCAAGCACGCGGTGCGCTTCGGCGCCGAGGTGCCGCTGGCCGTCACGACCGACCGGCAGGCGGCACTCGCCCTCGCCGACGAGCTGGCCCCGGACGTACGGGACACGCTCGACGTGCTGCTGACGGAGGTCCCGGAGACCACGTACGTCACCTTGGTGCCGCGCCCGCACCCCACCGCGGTGGCCGCGCTGGCGGTGCGCCCCTCGCGGGAGGCCGGTCTGCGGGCACTGTCCCGCACGCCCCGCGCCGCTCCCGTGGTCGTCCTCGACAACCCGCGCAACCTCGGCAACGCCGGAGCCGTGATCCGGCTCGCGGCCGGCTTCGGCGCGACCGGGGTGGTCACCACGGGGACGCTCGACCCCTGGCACCCCACGGTCGTCCGCGGCGGGGCGGGCCTGCACTTCGCGACCACCGTGGAGCGGCTGGGCGTGGACGAGCTGCCGCCGGGCCCGGTGTTCGCGCTGGACCCGGAGGGCGACGACATCCGTGGGGTGAAGCTCCCGGACGACGCCGTGCTCGCCTTCGGCTCCGAGCGCAGCGGGCTGTCCGCGGAGCTGCGGGAGCGCACCGACCACCTGGTGTCGCTGCCGATGCGCCCCCAGGTCTCCAGCTACAACCTCGCGACCAGCGTGGCCATGACGCTGTTCCACTGGAGCGCCGGCGGGGGCGCACCGCTCGCCGTGGACGACCGGGCCTAGGCCTGCCGGCGCACCTCCACCACCCGGAAGCGGTTCGCCACGAAGGCGCCGTCGCACAGCGCCGCGTTGGCCGCCGGGTTGCCGCCCGAGCCGTGGAAGTCCGAGAACGCGGCCGTCTGGTTCACGTACACCCCGCCCGTGAGGTTCAGCGAGAGTTGGGCGGCCTCCTCCAGGCACACCTCCTGGACGTCCTGCTCGACGGCCTCCGAGGTGGTGTACGCGGCGACCGTCATCGCGCCCTTCTCGCGGATCGTGCGCCGCAGCAGCTCGACCGCGTCGGCCGCCGAGTCCACGGCGACGGCGAAGGAGACCGGGCCGAAGCACTCGCTCATGTACGCCGCCTCGGAGTCCGGCTTGGCGCCGTCCAACTTGACGATCACCGGGGTGCGCACGACCGCGTCCGGGAACTCCGGGTTGGTGATCTCACGGGAGGGCAGGGCGACCTCGCCGAGCGCCGCGGCCGCCTCCAGACGCGCCTTCACGTCCGGGTTCACGATCGCGCCGAGCAGGGCGTTCGCGCGCGCGTCGTCCCCGAGCAGGCCGTCCACCGACCGCGCGAGGCCGGCGACGACCTCGTCGTAGGACTTGGGGCCCTCGTCCGTGATGATCCCCGTGCGGGGGATGAGCAGGTTCTGCGGGGTGGTGCACATCTGGCCGCTGTAGAGGGACAGCGAGAAGGCCAGGTTCGAGAGCATGCCCTTGTAGTCGTCCGTCGACTCGATGAGGACCGTGTTGACGCCGGCCTTCTCCGTGTAGACCTGCGCCTGGCGGGCGTGGGACTCCAGCCAGTCGCCGAAGGCGGTCGAGCCCGTGTAGTCGATGATCCGGATCTCCGGGCGGACGGCGAGCGTCTTGGCGATGCCCTCGCCGGGCCGCTCGGCGGCCAGCGCCACCAGGTTCGGGTCGAAGCCCGCCTCGGCCAGCACCTCGCGCGCGATCCGCACGGTGAGCGCGAGCGGCAGCACCGCGCGCGGGTGGGGCTTCACCAGTACCGCGTTCCCGGTGGCCAGGGACGCGAACAGGCCCGGGTAGCCGTTCCACGTCGGGAAGGTGTTGCAGCCGATGAGCAGGGCGACACCGCGCGGGACGGGCGTGAACTCCTTGGCCAGTACGAGCGGGTCGCGCTTGCCCTGCGGCTTGGTCCACTCCGCGGCGGCGGGGGTGCGCAGCTGCTCGAAGCAGGCGTACGCGACCGCCTCCAGGCCGCGGTCCTGTGCGTGCGGGCCGCCCGCCTGGAACGCCATCAGATACGCCTGACCGCTGGTGTGCATGACCGCGTGCGCGATCTCGTGCGTACGGTCGCTGATCCGCTGGAGGATCTCCAGGCAGACCGCGGCGCGCAGCTCCGGGCCCGCGTCGCGCCACGCGCCCTGGCCCGCGCGCATGGCGGGCAGCAGCACGTCCACGTCGGCGTGCGGGTACGTGACGCCGAGCTCGACGCCGTACGGCGAGACCTCGCCGCCGACCCAGTCGTCCGTGCCCGGCTGGCCGAGGTCGAGGCGGGTGCCCAGGAGGGCGTCGAAGGCGGTCTTGCCCTCCGCGAGGCTCAGGCTGCCGTTCTCGCCGTACGCCTTGGGGTGCTCGGGGTGCGGTGACCAGTACGCGCGCGTGCGGATCGCTTCCAGCGCCTGGTCGAGGGTGGGCCGATGCTTGGCGATCAGTTCGTGGTCGGTGAGTTCGGTGGCCATGCGGGACCAACTCCTCGTTTCAAGAGCTCCTCGTCGAGCTCATGACCTGGGCGGAAACCAGGACGGGAACGGACGACAGAGTTAGAGTAACCGAACGATCGGTCGGTACAAGGGGGTCCGCCGTATCTGCGGACAATGTCGTGCGGGAGGATCGCGCACATGACAGGACTCGACCTCAGCAGCCCCGTGGCCGTCGTCGGCACCGGCACCATGGGCCAGGGCATCGCCCAGGTCGCGCTGGTCGCGGGCCACCCCGTACGCCTGTACGACGCCGTGCCCGGTCGCGCCCGCGAGGCGGCGGACGCGATCGGCGCCCGCCTCGACCGGCTCGTCGAGAAGGGGCGGCTCACCGGCGCCGACCGGGACGCGGCACGGGCCGGGCTGCGGCCCGCCGACGGCCTCGCCGAGCTCGCGGACTGCGGCCTCGTCGTGGAGGCGGTGCTCGAACGCCTCGACGTGAAGCAGGAGCTCTTCCGCGCGCTGGAGGACGTCGTCGCCGAGGACTGCCTGCTCGCCACCAACACCTCGTCCCTGTCCGTCACGGCCATCGGCGGCGCGCTGCGCCACCCGGGCCGGTTCGTCGGACTCCACTTCTTCAACCCGGCACCGCTGCTGCCGCTCGTCGAGGTGGTCTCCGGGTTCGCGACGGACGTCACGTCGGCCACGCGCGCGTACGAGACGGCCCGTTCCTGGGGCAAGGCCCCGGTGGCCTGCGCGGACACCCCGGGCTTCATCGTCAACCGCATCGCACGGCCCTTCTACGCCGAGGCGTTCGCGGTGTACGAGGCCCAGGCCGCCGACCCCGCCACCATCGACGCGGTGCTGCGCGAGTCCGGCGGCTTCAAGATGGGCGCCTTCGAACTGACCGACCTCATCGGGCAGGACGTCAACGAGTCGGTCACCCGCTCCGTGTGGGAGGCCTTCTTCCAGGACGTGCGCTTCACGCCCTCGCTGGCCCAGCGGCGGCTCGTCGAGTCGGGCCGCCACGGCCGCAAGACCGGGCACGGCTGGTACGACCACGCGGACGGCGCCGAGCGCCCCGAGCCGCACAGCGCGGAGGAGGCCCGGCCGCCCGCTTACGTCGTCGCCGAGGGCGACCTGGGCCCCGCCTCCGAGCTGCTCGCGCTGGTCCGCGAGGCGGGCATCCCCGTCCGTGCGGAGGACGAGGACCACGGCACCCGCTTCGTGCTGCCGAGCGGCGGCCAGCTGGTCCTCGCCGACGGGCAGACCTCCGTGGAGTTCCGGGACGTCGTCTACTTCGACCTGGCGCTCGACTACCGCAAGGCCACCCGCATCGCCCTGGCCGCCTCGCAGGACACCTCCCCGCAGACCCTCTCCGAGGCGACCGGGCTGTTCCAGGCGCTCGGCAAGAAGGTCAGCGTCATCGGTGACGTGCCCGGCATGATCGTGGCGCGCACGGTCGCCCGGATCGTCGACCTCGCGCACGACGCCGTGGCCAAGGGCGTGGCCACCGAGGAGGACATCGACACGGCCATGCGTCTGGGGGTCAACTACCCCCTGGGCCCGATCGAATGGAGCCGCAGGCTCGGCCGGGACTGGGCGTACGACCTCCTCGACGAACTGCACCTGCGCGACCCGTCCGGGCGCTACGCGCCGTCCCTCGCGCTCTACCGCCACGCGCACGCCTCCGACAAGCGGGAGGGCACCTCATGACCACCGCCAAGCGCGACACGTACACCCCGGAGACGTTGCTCTCCGTCGCCGTCCAGGTCTTCAACGAGCGCGGCTACGACGGCACGTCGATGGAGCACCTCTCCAAGGCGGCCGGCATCTCCAAGTCGTCGATCTACCACCATGTCGCGGGCAAGGAGGAACTGCTGCGCCGCGCCGTCAGCAGAGCGCTCGACGGGCTCTTCGGCATCCTCGACGAGGAACCCGCGCGCGTGGGGCGTGCCGTGGAGCGCCTGGAGTACGTGGTGCGCCGCATGGTCGAGGTGCTCACCGCCGAACTGCCCTATGTGACGCTGCTGCTGCGGGTGCGCGGCAACACCGGCACCGAGCGCTGGGCGCTGGAGCGGCGGCGCGACTTCGACCACCGGGTCGCCGAGCTGCTGAAGGCCGCGGCGGCCGACGGTGACGTCCGCGCGGACGTGGAGGTACGGCTCGCGACCCGGCTGGTCTTCGGAATGATCAACTCGATCGTGGAGTGGTACCGGCCGGACGGGCGCGGCATGGGTGAGCGCGAGGTCGCCGACGCCGTCGTCCGGCTGGTCTTCGGAGGGCTCCGCAAGGAGAGCTGAGGAGCGAGGGGAGCTGAGCGATCCGGCGGGTTACCCGGAGGGCCCTCATCCCTCCGGGTCCAGGTCCTCCTCCTCGAACACCAGCAGCGTCCGCGTACTGAGCACCTCGGGCATGGCCTGGAGCCGGGTGAGCACCAGCTCACGCAGGGCCTTGTTGTCCGGGGTGTGCACGAGCAGCAGGACGTCGAAGTCGCCGCCCACGAGGGCGATGTGGGAGGCGCCGGGCAGCGCTCTGAGCCGCTCGCGGACCGTGCGCCAGGAGTTCTGCACGATCTTCAGGGTGATGTACGCGGAGGTTCCCTGACCCGCGCGCTCGTGGTTCACGCGCGCCCCGAACCCGCGGATCACACCGTCCTCGAGGAGGCGGTTGATCCGGGCGTACGCGTTGGCCCGCGAGACGTGCACCCGCTCGGCGACCGACCGTATCGAGGCGCGGCCGTCCGCCTGGAGTATCTGCAGGATGTCCCGGTCGATCGCGTCCAACGGGCGTGGGGGCGGCGGAACCGGGCCGGGCTCCGACGGATCGGCCATTTGTTCAGGTGTCATGTCCCCCCGCCTCCCTGCCATGGACGTACTGCGTCCATCACAGGCTGTGGAGAACCGTTTGTCCACAGCCTGACGGTGCCTGTAGCCAAAATGTGCCGACGACCGAACAATCGGTAGGTGAGGCGCGTCACAGACGACGCGCCTCCCGTAGCCGCTCCCACGAGGAGGTGCCGTCATGACGGTCATGGAGCAGCGGGGTGCCTACCGGCCCACGCCGCCGCCCGCCTGGCAGCCCCGCACGGACCCCGCGCCGCTGCTGCCCGACGCGCGCCCCCACCGCGTCCTGGGCACCGAGGCGGCCGCCGGGGCGGACCCCGCCCTGCTGCGCCGGCTGTACGCGGAGCTGGTGCGCGGCCGCCGTTACAACGCGCAGGCGACCGCCCTCACCAGGCAGGGCCGGCTCGCCGTCTACCCCTCCAGCACCGGCCAGGAGGCCTGCGAGATCGCCGCCGCGCTCGCCCTCCAGGAGCGCGACTGGCTGTTCCCCAGCTACCGCGACACACTCGCCGCCGTCGCCCGCGGCGTCGACCCGGTCGAGGCCCTCACCCTCCTGCGCGGCGACTGGCACACCGGCTACGACCCGTACGAGCACCGCGTCGCGCCCCTGTGCACCCCCCTCGCGACCCAGCTCCCGCACGCCGTCGGGCTCGCGCACGCGGCCCGCCTCAAGGGTGACGACGTGGTCGCGCTCGCCCTGGTCGGCGACGGAGGCACCAGCGAGGGCGACTTCCACGAGGCGCTGAACTTCGCGGCCGTCTGGCAGGCGCCGGTCGTCTTCCTCGTCCAGAACAACGGCTTCGCGATCTCCGTCCCGCTGGACCGGCAGACCGCCGCCCCCTCCCTGGCCCACAAGGCCGTCGGGTACGGGATGCCGGGCCGTCTGGTGGACGGCAACGACGCCCTCGCGGTCCATGAGGTGCTCGGCGAGGCCTTGGCCCACGCGCGCGCGGGTGGCGGCCCCACGCTGGTCGAGGCCGTGACGTACCGCATCGACGCCCACACCAACGCGGACGACGCGACCCGGTACCGCGACGACGACGAGGTGGAGGCCTGGCGCGCACACGATCCGATCGCGCTCGTGGAACGGGAGCTGACCGCGCGCGGGCTCCTCGACGAGGACGCCATACGGGCCGTGCGCGAGGACGCCGAGGCGATGGCCGCGGACCTCCGCGAGCGGATGAACCAGGACCCGGCGCTCGACCCCATGGACCTGTTCACCCACGTGTACGCCGAGCCGACGCCGCAACTGGCCGAGCAGTGCGACCAGTTGCGGGCGGAGCTGGACGCCGAGGCCGAGGCCGAGGCGGAAGGGGCGGGCCGATGACCACCGTCGCCGTGAAGCCCGCCACCATGGCCCAGGCCCTCACGCGCGCGCTGCGCGACGCCATGGCCGCCGACCCGGCGGTCCACGTCATGGGCGAGGACGTCGGCACGCTCGGCGGGGTCTTCCGCGTCACCGACGGGCTCGCGAAGGAGTTCGGCGAGGACCGCTGCACGGACACGCCCCTCGCCGAGGCGGGCATCCTCGGCACGGCCGTCGGCATGGCGATGTACGGGCTGCGGCCCGTGGTGGAGATGCAGTTCGACGCGTTCGCCTACCCGGCGTTCGAGCAGCTCGTCTCGCACGTGGCGCGCATGCGCAACCGCACGCGCGGGGCGATGCCCCTGCCGATCACCGTCCGCGTCCCGTACGGGGGCGGCATCGGCGGCGTGGAGCACCACAGCGACTCCTCCGAGGCGTACTACATGGCGACTCCGGGGCTCCATGTCGTCACGCCCGCGACCGTCGCCGACGCGTACGGGCTGCTGCGCGCGGCCATCGCCTCCGACGACCCGGTCGTCTTCCTGGAGCCCAAGCGGCTGTACTGGTCGAAGGACGCCTGGAACCCGGAGGAGCCGCAGACCGTCGAGCCCATAGGGCGGGCGGTGGTGCGGCGCAGGGGCCGTAGCGCCACGTTGATCACGTACGGGCCGTCCGTGCCCGTCTGCCTGGAGGCGGCCGAGGCGGCCCGGGCCGAGGGCTGGGACCTGGAGGTCGTCGACCTGCGCTCGCTGGTGCCGTTCGACGACGAGACGGTCACCGCGTCGGTACGGCGCACCGGGCGCGCGGTGGTCGTGCACGAGGCGGGCGGTTTCGGCGGGCCCGGCGGCGAGATCGCGGCCCGCGTGACCGAACGGTGCTTCCACCACCTGGAGGCCCCCGTCCTGCGCGTCGCCGGATTCGACGTCCCCTATCCGCCGCCGATGCTGGAGCGGCACCACCTGCCCGGCGTCGACCGCATCCTGGACGCCGTGGGACGCCTGCAGTGGGAGGCGGAGAGCTGATGGCCCAGGTACTGGAGTTCAGGCTGCCCGACCTCGGTGAGGGGCTGACCGAGGCGGAGATCGTGCGCTGGCTGGTGCGGGTCGGGGACGTGGTCGCCGTCGACCAGCCGGTGGTGGAGGTCGAGACGGCCAAGGCCATGGTCGAGGTGCCGTGCCCGTACGGGGGTGTGGTCACCGCGCGCTTCGGCGAGGAGGGCGCGGAACTCCCCGTGGGCGCCCCGCTGCTGACGGTGGCCGTGGGTGGGCCGTCGGACGACGGTCAGGGCTCCGGGAACGTGCTGGTGGGCTACGGCACGGGGGCGCCCCCGGCGCGGCGCGGGCGGGTACGGCCGGGGCGTACCGGGCGGTCCGTCGACGGCGTCGCGGCGCAGGGGGCGTCGGCGGTGGCGGCGGCCCAGGCGCCGGACGCAGCCCCGGAGAGCCAGGTGAAGGCCGAGGCGACCGGCACCGCGTCCGGGCGCCCGGACGGCCCGGTGCCGGTCATCTCGCCGCTCGTCCGCCGGCTCGCCCGGCAGAACGGCCTCGATCTGCGGAAGCTGCCGGGCTCCGGGCCCGACGGGCTGATCCTGCGCGCGGACGTGGAGCGCGCCCTCCGGGAGGCCACCGGGGCTCCGGCGCCCGCGGCGAGCGCCAGCCCGCCGGTAGCCGCAGCCGCACCTGTTCCTGCCCCCGCACCCGCTCCTGCTCCCGCCACCGCCACCGCCACCGGGCCCGGAACGCGGATCCCCCTCCGCGGTGTGCGAGGCGCCGTCGCCGACAAGCTCTCCCGCAGCCGGCGGGAGATCCCGGAGGCCACCTGCTGGGTGGACGCCGACGCCACGGAACTCCTGAACGCGCGCGCGGCCATGAACGCGGCAGGCGGGCCGAAGATCTCCCTGCTGGCCCTGCTGGCGCGGATCTGCACCGCCGCCCTCGCGCGTTTCCCCGAGCTCAACTCCACCGTCGACACCGAGGCCCGCGAGATCGTCCGGCTGGACCAGGTGCACCTGGGCTTCGCCGCGCAGACCGAGCGCGGGCTCGTCGTCCCCGTGGTCCGGGACGCGCACACGCGGAACGCCGAGTCGCTGACCGCCGAGTTCGCGCGGCTGACGGAGGCCGCGCGGGCGGGGACGCTGACGCCCGCACACCTCACCGGCGGGACCTTCACGCTGAACAACTACGGCGTGTTCGGCGTCGACGGCTCCACGCCGATCATCAACCACCCCGAGGCGGCCATGCTGGGCGTCGGCCGCATCATCCCCAAGCCCTGGGTGCACCGGGACGAGCTGGCCGTCCGTCAGGTCGTGCAGCTCTCGCTCACCTTCGACCACCGGGTCTGTGACGGCGGCACGGCGGGCGGGTTCCTGCGGTACGTGGCGGACTGCGTCGAACGGCCGGTGGTACTCCTGCGTTCCCTGTGATCTTCAGGGCGCGCATACTCGGGGGGTGAGCGCGTACGACCCTCCGGACGAACCACAGCCCGGCGCCCCCGTCCCGTACGGCGGCGCCGGGCCCGCTTTCGACGCGGTGATCCTCGCCGGGGGCGCTGCCCGGCGGCTCGGCGGCACCGACAAGCCCGGTGTGCGCGTGGGCGGCCGGAGGCTGCTCGACCGAGTGCTGACCGCCTGCTCCGGCGCCCGGACCACGGTGGTGGTGGCCGACCCCCGGGCGACCGCGCGGCCCGTGGTGTGGGCGCGCGAGGAGCCGGCCGGCGGTGGCCCGCTCGCCGCGCTGGACGCGGGCCTCAGGCACACCACGGCACCGTACGTCGTCCTGCTCTCCGCCGATCTGCCGTTCCTCGGCGAGGGGACGGTACGGCGACTGCTGGGTGCCCTGAGGGACGCGGGGGGACGGGGCGCCCGTCCCGACGGCGTGCTGCTCAGCGACTCCGACGGCCGTGACCAGCCCCTCGTCGCCGCCTACCGGACCGACGCACTGCGGCGCGAACTGGCCGCGCTGACCGCCGAGTACGGCGGCCCGGCCGGGCTGCCTCTGCGACGGCTCACCGGAGCACTCGGCCTCACCCGCATTTCCGACCCCGTCGCGTCGTTCGACTGCGACACCTGGGAGGACATCGCCGCCGCCCGGGCACGCATCAGGGAGCATGGGCACGTGTTGGATGAATGGATTTCCGCAGTCAAGGACGAGCTGGGGATCGACCTCGACGTCGACACCGGCGTCCTGCTCGATCTCGCCCGGGACGCCGCGCACTCGGTGGCCCGCCCGGCGGCCCCGCTGACCACGTTCCTCGCGGGGTACGCCGCCGCCCGGGCGGGGGGAGGACCGGAGGCGGTCGCGGAGGCCGCCCGCAAGGCCTCGGCCCTGGCACTCCGCTGGGCCGAGGAGGACGCCGCCGAAGCCCCCGAAGCTTCCGACGCCGCCGGGAGCACCGGACCAGCGGCCGGGCGGCCGGCCTCCGCCTCCGACGCCCCCACGGACGCCGGATGACCGCCCAGGACGCCGAGGAACTGTATGTGAAGGAGGCGCTCGCGTTGGCCAACGACAGGTCCGGCCACGCCTCCTCCGCCCCGGCGCCCGCCTCCGGCGCCCCGCACGGGCCCGAGGGGGCCCGCCACGCGGCGACCCCCTGGCCGGAGGCCCGTACGCGCGCCGAACGCGCCGCCCGGACGGCGAGGCGCCGTACTCCGGTCACCGTCGCTCTCCACGACGCCCTCGGCCTGGTGCTCGCGGCCCCCCTCACCGCGCTCACGGACCTGCCGTCGTTCGACACCTCCGCCATGGACGGCTGGGCGGTGGCGGGGCCCGGCCCCTGGGCCGTACGAGACGAGGGCGTCCTGGCCGGACACGGGCGGCCGGCCCCCCTCACCGACGGCGAGGCCGCTCCCATCGCCACCGGGGCCCGCCTCCCCCCGGACACCACCGCCGTCCTGCGCAGCGAGCACGGCCGCACCGACGCGAGCGGCCGACTGCACGCCACCCGTGAGGTGAACCACGGGCAGGACATCCGGCCGCGCGCCCAGGAGTGCCGCACCGGCGATCAGCTCCTGCCGCTCGGCACACAGATCACACCGGCCGTGCTGGGGCTCGCCGCGGCCGCCGGTTACGACACGGTGGGAGTGATTCCCCGCCCGCGTGCCGAAGTGCTGGTCCTGGGTGACGAGTTGCTCACCGAGGGGCTCCCGCACGAGGGGCTGATCCGGGACGCGCTCGGCCCCATGCTGCCGTCCTGGCTGGAGGCGCTCGGCGCCGAGGTGACGGCGGTCCGCAGGCTCGGGGACGACGCCCACGCCCTGGAGGAGGCCCTGCGGAACTCCTCCGCCGAACTGATCGTCACGACGGGAGGCACCGCCGCGGGCCCGGTCGACCACGTCCACCCCACCCTGGCCCGGATCGGCGCCGAACTCCTCGTGGACGGGGTCAAGGTCCGTCCGGGCCACCCCATGCTCCTGGCGCGGACCGGGCGCAACCAGCACCTCGTCGGGCTCCCCGGGAACCCTCTGGCGGCCGTCTCCGGCCTGTTCACCCTCGCCGAGCCCCTGCTGCGCACCCTCGCGGGACGAGCCGCCCAGGAGCCGTACGCGCGGCCCGTGAAGGAGGCGGTGCACGGTCACCCGTGCGACACGCGGCTCGTCCCCGTGGTCCTGCGGGGCGACCGTGCGGTACCGCTGCACTACAACGGCCCGGCCATGCTCCGCGGCATCGCGGCAGCGGTGGCCCTGGCCGTCGTACCGCCGGGCGGTGCACGCCCCGGAGAGGCACTGGAGCTGCTGGACCTGCCCTGGGCCACTACGGGGACGCAGGTGTGTTTCACGTGAAACAAGGCAGGCGGAGGACCGTGGGGACCGCAGCGGGGACCAGGGAGCGTTTCACGTGAAACTTCCGGGCCATGATGTGATCGCTCGGCAGGCGGACGAGCATCTCGTCACTCACCAGGTGAAACTGCCGAGACAGACGGTCGAGCGACCGATCCAGCAGGTCGTCAAACGAGTGGTGATGGCGCTGACCCTGCTGGTCGCGACTGCTTTCATCGTCTATGCCGACCGTGACGGCTACAACGACAACTCGGACGGTGACGTCGACCTGCTCGACGCCTTCTACTACGCGACCGTCACCCTCTCCACCACCGGGTACGGCGACATCACCCCGGTCAGCGACGCCGCCCGGTTCGTGAACATCTTCGTCGTCACGCCCCTGCGCGTGCTGTTCCTGATCATCCTGGTCGGCACCACGCTCGAAGTCCTCACGGAACGCACACGTGAGGAATGGCGACAGAACCGCTGGAGGGCGGCTTTGAGGCAGCACACCGTCGTCGTCGGCTTCGGGACGAAGGGGCGGTCGGCGCTCCAGACCGTCCTGGCGTCGGGCCTGAAGAAGGAGCAGGTGGTCGTCGTCGACCCCAGCACGAAGGTGATCGAGGCGGCGACGGCCCACGGCTACGCCGGAGTGATCGGGGACGCCACCCGCAGCGACGTGCTGCTGCGGGCCGAGGTCCAGAAGGCGCGCCAAATCGTCATCGCCACCCAGCGGGACGACACCGCCGTCCTGGTCACGCTCACCGCCCGGCAGCTCAACCGCGGGGCGAAGATCGTGGCCGCGGTACGGGAGGAGGAGAACGCGCCGCTGCTCAAGCAGTCCGGCGCCGACGTGGTCATCACCAGCGCCAGCGCGGCCGGCCGGCTGCTCGGTCTCTCCGTCCTCAGTCCCGCCGCGGGCATGGTCATGGAGGACCTCATCCAGCAGGGCAGCGGTCTGGACATCGTCGAGCGGCCGGTCATAAAGGCCGAGGCGGGGCTCGGCGTACGGGACGTCGACGACCTCGTGGTGAGCGTCGTACGAGGGCACCGGGTGCTCGGGTACGACGACCCGGCCATCGGCGAACTCCATCTGACGGACCGGCTCATCACCATCGTCCGGGCCACACCGAACACCAAGGTGGCCCCCGACATGCGGCCGCTGTCCCACGAGTAGCAAGCGGACTCCCGGCCCGCCGGTAGGCATGACCGAGGGCGCCCACCCCCCGGCGGCGGGCGCCCTCGGCGCCTGTGACGGCCCTGACGCGCGGTGGCCGTACGGCGGTCGCTGACGACGGCCGTACGGCGCCCGCTACTTGCGGTTGTAGAGCCGCATCGTGACCGGGCCGAAGACCAGGACGAACACCGCCGTCCACCCCAGGGACCAGGCGACCGCCGCGGCCGGCCACTCACCGGCCATGAGTCCCCGGACCGCCGAGGCCAGATGCGTGACCGGGTTGTTGTTGACGAACGCCTGGAGCCAGCCCGGCATCGTCCTCGGGTCGACGAAGACATTCGACAGGAACGTCAGCGGGAATATCACCATCATGCTGACGCCCATCACGGACTTCTCGGTGCGCAGCAGCAGCCCGAACATCGTCCAGACCCACGAGAACGCGAACGAGAAGACGATCAGCAGCGCGATGCCGGCGACCACGCCCCCGGCCCCGCCGTCCGGGCGGTATCCCAGGAGCAGGCCGACCGTCAGCATCACCACCGAGGCGATCGTGTAGCGCAGGGCATCACCCAGCAGATACCCGACCATCGTCGACGGCCGCCAGATCGGCAGCGTACGGAACCGGTCGAAGACGCCCTTCTCGATGTCCGTGTTCACCGAGACACCCGTGTACATCGTGATCATCACGACCGACATCACCAGGATGCCCGGCAGCAGGAACTGGAGGTACTCCGTCGGGGAACCGGCCAGGGCACCGCCGAACAGGTAGGTGTACATCAGCACCATCATGATCGGGAAGGCGGTGACGTCGAAGAGCTGCTCCGGCACATGCTTGATCTTGAGGATCGCCCGCCAGCCGAAGGTCAGCGACGCGGACAGGGCGCCGGGGCGCGGCGGCCGCTCCTCGGCGAGCAGCAGGGCGGCCAGCGACTCGGTGCTGACAGGGGCCGGTCCTTCGCCCTTGGCGGGAGTCACCGTGCTCATGCGGCCACCCCCTCCTTCGTGTCGTCGTGCGGTCCAATGGTCTTGGTGTGCGGTCCGGTGGCCCCGTCGTGCGGTCCGGTGGTGTCCTGGGCTCCCGTGTCGTGCCCGGTGAGCGCGAGGAAGACCTCGTCCAGGCTGGGCTGGCCAAGGGAGAAGTTGTCGACGGTGATGCCGCTGCGGGCCAGTTCGGCGAGCGCGCGGGCCGCCTGCTCGGCCGCCCCCCGCCCGTTCGCCGCGCCCGCGCCGACCCGTGCCGTGAGGGCCACCGGATCGGGCTCCGGCTTCACCTCCGCGTCGAGCACCGTCCGCAGCACGACCTCGGCCTGCGGGCGCTGCGCCGGATCACGCAGCCTCAGATGTACCGACCCCGCGCCGACGGACGCCTTCAGCTCGCCCTTGGTGCCCTCCGCGATCACCTTGCCCCGGTCGATGACGGCGATCCGGGACGCGAGCTGGTCGGCCTCGTCCAGGTACTGCGTGGTCAGCAGGACGGTGGTGCCCTGGGCGACCACCGCGCGCACGATGTCCCACACCTGGTTGCGGCTGCGCGGGTCGAGCCCGGTCGTCGGCTCGTCCAGGAAGAGCAGGTCGGGTGTGTTCAGGATGGACGCGGCGATGTCGATACGCCGCCGCATGCCGCCGGAGTACTGCTTGACCTGCTTCCCCGCGGCCTCGCTCAGTCCGAAGGCCGCCAGGAGCTGGTCGCCGCGCTTCCGCGCCGCCGCCTTGCCGTGCCCGAGGAGGCGGCCGAGCAGCATCAGGTTCTCCGCGCCGGTCAGGTCCTCGTCCACGGACGCGTACTGACCGGTGAGGCTCACCCGGCCGCGTACCTCGTCCGCCTCCCGTACGACGTCGTGACCGAAGACCTGCGCCCGGCCGCCGTCCGGGCGCAGGAGGGTGGCGAGCATCTTCACGGTCGTCGTCTTGCCGGCGCCGTTGGGGCCGAGGACGCCGTACACCGTGCCGGCCGGCACGGCGAGGTCGACGCCGTCGACGGCCCGGGTCTCGCCGAACGTCTTCACCAGACCCGCGGTCTCGATCGCGAGGCCGGACGTCTGTCCGCTCATGTTGTGCGTCCTTCCGCGTACGGGACCCCGGTGTACGGGGCTGCCGGCCCTCGTACGGGGTGGGAGCTACGGGCCCCGGTGTACAGGGCTGCGCAAAAGGAGACCGCCGGGAGCTCCGGAACTCATCGGTGCGTCGGTCGCCGTCTGCCGCCGTCGGTCTCCACGGTCCCTCGACTGAAGATCGGCCGCATCACGTGCGCGGCGCGGTGCCGCCCGCGCCGCGCACCTTCGCTCGGAGCGGAAGGCATGAGGAGTAGCGTCCCCTTCATGTACGCGATCACGATTCCTGAACCCGGTGGGCCCGAGGCGCTGGTGTGGGCCGAGGTCCCGGATCCCGAGCCCGGCGAGGGCGAAGTGCTCATCGAGGTGGCGACGAGCGCGGTGAACCGCGCCGACATCATGCAGCGCCAGGGCTTCTACGACCCACCGCCCGGCGCCTCCCCGTACCCCGGCCTGGAGTGCTCCGGACGGATCGCCGAGCTGGGCCCCGGGGTCTCCGGATGGGCCGTCGGCGACGAGGTGTGCGCGTTGCTCTCGGGTGGCGGATACGCGGAGAAGGTCGCCGTTCCGGCCGGGCAGCTGCTGCCCGTGCCCGCGGGTCTCGAGGTCCGGCAGGCGGCCGCGCTCCCCGAGGTGACCTGCACCGTCTGGTCGAACGTTTTCATGATCGCCCATCTCCGGCCCGGTGAGACGTTCCTCGTGCACGGCGGCTCCAGTGGCATCGGCACGATGGCGATCCAGCTCGCCAAGGCCGTCGGCGCGCGGGTCGCCGTCACGGCGGGCACCCAGGAGAAGCTGGACTACTGCGCCGGTCTGGGCGCGGACATCCTGATCAACTACCGCGAGCAGGACTTCGTCGAGGAGATCAAGCGGGCCACCGACGGTGCGGGCGCGGACGTCATCCTCGACAACATGGGCGCCAAGTACCTGGACCGCAACGTCCAGGCCCTCGCGGTCAACGGGCGCCTCGCCATCATCGGCATGCAGGGCGGGGTGAAGGGCGAGCTGAACATCGGTCTGCTGCTCGGCAAGCGCGGCGCGATCAGCGCGACCTCCCTGCGGGCGCGACCGCTCGGCGAGAAGGCGACGATCGTGGCGGCGGTGCGCGAGCACGTGTGGCCGCTGATCGAGGGCGGGCACGTACGTCCGGTCGTCGACCGCGAACTGCCGATGAGCGAGGCGGCACAGGCCCACCAGGTGCTGGAGGAGAGCGGACACGTCGGCAAGGTGCTGCTGGTGACGGAGTAGGGGGCCGCGCCGGCCCGGGCCGCCTCACGAGCGGCGCAGGCGCAGGCCGGCGAAGGCGAGTCCCAGCCCGAGGCCGATGAGGATCAGACCGGTGCCGAGGGGCAGTACCCGCACCGCGGGCTCCTCGGCGGCGCCCGTCCGGGTGCCCCGCTCCCGGCCTCCGGGCGTCGCCTCGTCGGGCAGCGCGGCGTGGTGGGACGACTCGGGCGAGCGGACGGATTCCGGCTTCGCCGGATTCGCCGGCTCCGCGTGCGTCTCCTCGGCGGTCGCCGCGTCGGCGGCGCCGGCAGTCTCAGTCTCGGTGTCGGTGTCGGTGTCGGTGTCGGTGCCGGTGCCGGTCTTGGTGTCGGTGTCGGTGTCGATGTCGGTATCGGGGTCGGGGTCCTCCCGTCCGGGCCGTTCCCGCCCCTCGCCCGCGCGGCTTCCCGCACGGGACGCCTCTGCGGGCGGGGTCCGTTCAGCGGCTGCCGCGGACGGGGACGGGACGGCGCCCGCCGCCGTCACCAGCACCGAAAGGACGAGGCTCGCGAGCAGGTGCGGGCGGAGCCATCGCGGCGGGCGGAGCCGTCGCAGCACATATGACCGTGAGTTCACGCCGGTTACCCCTCCCAGGGGCGAAGGGCGAAGGACGGTGCCGAAGGCCGCCGAAGGCGCGGACGACCGCGGGAGACAGCCCGTCAGCAGTCACTCAAGGCTCACACGCCACTCCGGCCGACGCATGCCGAGACCGTACGGACCTACGCCATGCGAGCGGTCCGCGCCGCGGGTCCGGGTCCCGAGATCCCCAGAACCGTCCCGGAACCGAACGTCCTCCCCCCGGAAGTGAACAAAACGCACGTACGCGGTGGATCACTCCCGTGCGGGGGCACCACGGTGATGAGGTGTACACGTGCGAGAGAATGGCGGCATGGAGATGCCGAGGAACGAACGGTCGTCCGAGCAACCCCAGATCCTGGTCGTCGGCCAGGACGGCATGGCAATCGGCGGCGGCGGCGGTGGCGGCGGGGACGACGACTCCCGCGAGATCCCGGTGACGGAGCAGGTGGAGCAGCCCGCGAAGGTCATGCGCATCGGCAGCATGATCAAGCAGCTGCTGGAGGAGGTGCGGGCGGCACCCCTCGACGAGGCGAGCCGGGCCCGGCTGAAGGACATCCACGCCAGCTCGGTCAAGGAGCTGGAGGACGGCCTCGCCCCCGAGCTGGTCGAGGAGCTCGAGCGGCTCTCCCTGCCCTTCACGGACGAGGCGGTGCCCAGCGACGCGGAGCTGCGCATCGCGCAGGCCCAGCTGGTCGGCTGGCTGGAAGGGCTGTTCCACGGGATCCAGACCACGCTGTTCGCCCAGCAGATGGCCGCGCGGGCCCAGCTGGAGCAGATGCGCCGCGCCCTTCCGCCGGGCGTCGGCGGCGAGGGCCACGAGGACCCGCGTGCGGGTGGGCGCTCGGGCGGACCGTACCTCTAGTGACCTCTGGTGCGCCGGTGACGCGCCGCGCTGTGGAAGGGCCCGGCACCAGGGAGGTGCCGGGCCCTCCCACTCGAAGCTGTCCTACCGTTCTAGCGCGGCCCTGCACCGGTCATTCGTAGGATCGGAGAGGTCCGGGAGCTCGGGACGATGCTCGGTGCGGCGGTTCGGAACGACGACGCCACCCGCAGGCACTCGGCGCGCATCGCCTCGGCGCTCGGGAAGCGCTCGTCGGGGTTCTTCCGCAGCGCGCGGGTGACCAGCCGGCACAGCATGACGCCGACCGAGTACAGATCGGAGCACGCGCCGACACCGCGGCCGAGGGCCCGCTCCGGCGAGAGGTACTGCGGGGTGCCGACGACCACGCCGGTCTGTGTCATGGCGTGACGCCGGACTGCACGGCCCGGGCGATGCCGAAGTCCATGACCTCGACCACACCGCGCTTGGTCACCATCACGTTGCCCGGCTCGATGTCGCGGTGGACCGGGCCCGACTCGTGACTGGACTCCAGCGTGGCCGGCACGTCCCCGGTGATCCGCAGCGCCCTGTCGGCCGGCATCGCGCCGTGCTCCCGGACATCCGCGTCGAGCACCGGGACGAGCGGCCGGCCCTCGACGTACTCCATGACGATGTACGGCGTCGGGACGCCGTCACCGTCGGACAGGATGTCCTCGCCGGTGTCGAAGACCGAGACGATGGTGGTGTGCGTGAGCTTCGCCACGGTCCGTGCCTCGCGGCGGAACCGCTCGCGGAACGCCTGCTCGCGTCCGAGCGTGCTGTGCGGTGCTCGATCGCGACCTGCCGGTCGGGCACCGAGTCGTACGCGAGGTGCACCGAGGCCATGCCGCCCCCACCGAGCGGAGCGCGCAGCTGAGGGCGGCCGCCGGTGAGCGCACGCCCCGGGTACCAGCCCCTGGACGCCGTCCTGGCTCATCTGTCTGTGTCCCCCATCGGCGCGGGTGCGAGCTGCCGGTGTGGCGCCCGCGGTCGGCGATCCTCGTGATCTTCGCGCTCCTCCCGGCCAAGTCTGCCCGAGGGCACCGACACGTCAAGCGAGGTGCCCGTTCCGTGTCCGTAAGCGAAGGAAGCGTCGCGGAAGCGTTACAGCGGGGGTACGGCCGGCGCACATAATTTGCACGGCGGGGCCAGCTGAGGGTTGGATGGCCGGTCCCTTATCTGATTCCGTCTCGCATCCAAGTCGGACCGGTGCGTTGCGGGAAGGCTGTAGCGTGGCCCGACAGGAGACCGTAACAACCACCGCGCGGACCGCGGGCAGAAACGACGGCGAGGACTGATGGCACAGCAGCAGCGCGCTCAGGGCCCGTCCGACCCCGAGGCGGCTGGCGGCGGTATGTCAGACGCGCCGGAGATGTGGGGTAACGGCGGACTTGTCGGGGACGGCCGGTACCGGCTGACCGGCAGACTCGGCCGGGGCGGCATGGCCGAGGTGTTCGCGGCCGAGGACGTACGTCTCGGTCGCACGGTCGCGGTGAAGCTGCTGCGGTCCGACCTGGCCGAGGACCCCGTCTCGAAGGCGCGCTTCACGCGCGAGGCGCAGTCGGTGGCCGGGCTCAACCACCACTCGATCGTCGCGGTGTACGACTCCGGTGAGGACGTCGTGAACGGCACCCCCGTGCCGTACATCGTGATGGAGCTCGTCGAGGGCCGCACGATCCGCGATCTGCTGCTCAACGCCGAGGCCCCCGGGCCCGAGCAGGCGCTGATCATCGTCTCGGGCGTCCTGGAGGCGCTGGCCTACTCGCACCAGCACGGCATCGTGCACCGCGACATCAAGCCGGCGAACGTGATCATCACCACGTCGGGCGCCGTGAAGGTGATGGACTTCGGCATCGCGCGCGCCCTGCACGGCGCGTCCACGACGATGACCCAGACCGGCATGGTCATGGGCACGCCCCAGTACCTCTCCCCGGAGCAGGCGCTCGGCAAGGCCGTCGACCACCGCTCCGACCTGTACGCCACCGGCTGCCTGCTCTACGAACTCCTGGCACTCCGGCCGCCGTTCGTCGGTGAGACCCCGCTGTCGGTGGTCTACCAGCATGTGCAGGACATCCCGGTGCCCCCGTCCGAGGTCTCGGAGGGCGCTCCGCCGGAGCTCGACGGGCTCGCCATGCGTGCGCTCGCCAAGGAGCCGGACGACCGGTTCCAGACGGCCGAGGAGATGCGCGGACTGGTCCAGTACGGCCTGCAGATGCTGTACGACCAGGGCGGTCACACCGGCACCTGGAACACCGGGCCCGTGGGCATGCACGAGGGCCGGCACACCCCGCCCGGGGGCCTCGCCGGTACGACCGTGATGCCGCACGCCGGGGAGGCGGGCACCACCCAGATCCCGCAGCCGATCCTGCCGGTCGGCGGCGGCCGCGACGACGGCGGTTTCGAGGGGCACGGCAACCAGGGCAGCGGCCGCGGCAAGCTGTGGGTCCTCGCGGTGCTCGCGGTCATCGCCATCGCGGCGGGTGTCGCCCTCGCGCTCAACACCACCACCGACAAGGGGGGCGGCGACGGAGGGACGACCAAGTCGCCGTCCGCCACGGAGTCGGCCGAGGAGAAGAAGCCCAGCGAGTCGCCCAGCGACGAGGCGACCGAGGACACCACGGACGACGGCACCGACACGGGCACCGGCGGGGGCTCGGGCTGGGGGCAGCCCTCGTACATCCCGTCGCCGAGCTACAGCCCCTCCTACTCGCAGAGCGAGGCACCGCCGGTCGACCCGACGGATCCGGCGACGGAGACCGAGGTGCCGCCGGACGACCAGGAGTCGCAGCCGTCGGACACGGTGACGGAGTCGAGCGATCCGACGGACGGCGGCAACACCGGTGACACGTCGGAGGGCGGCACCCTGGGCGGCGAAGGCGGCCTCTGATCCGCATCGAGCAACACCTCACGCGCGCGTGCGGCCCGGAAACGGGCTCCACGCGCGCGTGCCGTTCCGGGCCCACCGTGCACGAAGCGCGGGGCGCCGCGCCGTGCACGAACGGTTCAGCCCGAGAACGCCTCGCACACCGCGTCGTACTCCCGTGTCCACCACACCACCAGCGCGGACGAGGCGGGGAACTGCCGGTCGGCGCGGGTGTCCCCGCGTTCGTAGTGCCAGCGCAGCATCCAGAAGTCGTTGAGCCGCTCCCACCACACGCGGTGCACGGCGGCCGTGAGTTCGGAGGGCGTGGCGCGTGCGGTACGGCGGTACGCGCGCGCGTAGGCCCGCACCTTGGCCAGGTGCAGGGTGCCGATCGGCCGGAGGAAGAAGATCACCGCGGCCCGCACCGCCTCCTCCGCGCGGGGCTGCACGCCGAGCCGGTCCCAGTCGACGATCGCCGCCGGAGCGGCGCCCTTGTAGAGCACGTTGAAGGGGTGGAAGTCACCGTGCACCCAGCCCACGGAACCGCCCTGCGGGGGTCTGCGGTGCTCGTACCGCTCCAGGAGCGTGCGCCGTTCCAGGAGGCGGTGGCGGGCGAGCTCGTCGAAGCTGTCCGGAGGCCGATGGCGGCGGACCCGGGTGAGCAGGTCGTCGATGAGCGCCAGGGTGCCGGCCGGGTCGGCGCTCGGGGCGGGCGCGGCCGTGGCCCTTCCCTGCGGCGGCATCACCTGTTCCAGGCTGGAGTGCACCACCCCCAGGAGCGCGCCCAGCCGTCCGCACTGGTCGGTGGTGAGCTGGCCGCCGTGGCGATGCCGTCCCTCGATCCACGGGTGCAGGGCGTACGCGTGCCCGCCGACGACGGCCACCGTGCGCCCGTCGCGGCCGGCCAGCGGCGGAGCCACCGGTACGCCCAGGTCCGCCAGCCGCTGGGTCGCCCGGTGCTGGCGGGCGATGGCGGCCGGGGCGGCGGTCTCGGGGTCGAAGTGGTGTTTGAGGAAGTAGTGCCCGTGGGTGGTGGCCAGCCGGTAGCCGCGGTTGAGCAGCCCCTGCTCGACGGGGACACAGGCCAGCGCGGACCCGGCGGCGTACCGTCGCAACAGGTCGCGCAGAGGGGGCGTGTGAAGCTCGGGGGGTGGTACAGACGAGCGCAGCACGCGCCAGATGTTAGGGCACGTCTCCGGGCCGTTGAGCTCGCGCTTGTCACAGACAGTCGTCTTCGGTCACTTCACGTGCCGGAGCTGGCGCTCCCCGCATCGAGCCACCCGTCCGAGGCATACACGGTGACGAACTGCGGCTCGACCTGCGTGTACACAGGCTCGAAGGGTTCACCGTCGGCGGTGCCCGCCGGGTGCCGCGTCACCGTCGCTCGGCCTGCTTGCGTGCCACGTACGCCGCGGCCTGCGAGCGTCTCTGCATACCGAGCTTGGACAGCAGGCTCGAAACGTAGTTCTTGACGGTCTTCTCGGCGAGGTGCAGCCGCTCGCCGATCGCCCGGTTCGTGAGCCCTTCACCGATCAGCTCCAGGATCCTGCGCTCCCGCTGGCTGAGCGCCGCCGTCCGGTCGTCGTCGGCGCCGTCCGCACGGTCCCCGTCGTCCCGCGGAGGCTCCCACGCGCGCGCGGTGGCCGCCGGGTCGAACAGGGACCGCCCGGCGGCGACGTCCCGTACCGCGGCGAGCAGCTCGTCGCCGCGGACCGTCTTCAGGACATATCCGGACGCGCCCGCCGCGATCGCGCCGGAGAGGGCCTCGTCGTCGGCGTACGAGGTCAGCATCAGGCATTTGACGCCCGCGGACCGCGAGCGGACCTCCCGGCACACCTCGACGCCGCTGCCGTCGGGAAGCCGTACGTCCAGGATCGCGACGTCCGGACGGGCGGCCGGGATCCGCGTCAGCGCGTCGGCCGCCGTGCCCGCCTCGCCGACCACCTCGATGTCGTCCTCGCCGGAGAACAGATCACGGATCCCTCGGCGGACGATCTCGTGATCATCGAGCACGAATACGGTGATTCTTCCACTTCCGGGCACGGCGTCAGTCTCACACGGGAGATCCTCCAACGCGTCCGTTTTCCGGACGTCGGTGTGCGGTGGAGAGCGAGGGCCGGTGCCGAAGGCGACGGCAATAGGCCATGCGAACTCTTCCCGTGCTCCAGGTGGCCGGGATAACGTGCCGGTGTTCCGGCCCCCTGCGAGGCTGTGACCAGTGCTGTGACCAGGAACTGTTCCCGACGGGCGTGGGTTACTTGGACATCCGAGCAGTCGGATACTTGGAAATCCAAGGAAATGCCCAGGTCAGGAGGGGTTTCACAGGAATGTGGAGCACTGGGTAACGTGCACTGTGCAGGGCGCTCGCCGGGGCACCTGTCACGCCTGTTCCCGGCCGAGGGCACCCACCCCGTGCCCGGGTGACGGGACAGGCGAGCCGCTCCCCCGAGCTCCGAAAGAGCGCGGGGGACTCCCAGCCCACCCGGCAATCCCGGGGGCCGGACAGACGGAGGAGCACACGTGACCGTGGAGAGCACTGCCGCGCGCAAGCCGCGACGCAGCGCGGGAGGCAAGGCCGGCACCACCGGCAGCAAGCGCAGTACCACCGGCACCAAGAGCACCACCCGCACCGCCACCGGCAAGGCGCGGGGCACCGAGACCGAACTCGTCCAATTGCTGACCCCCGAGGGCGAGCGGGTCAAGAACGCCGAGTTCGACCCGTACGTCGCCGGCATCACCGACGACGAGCTGCGCGGGCTCTACCGCGACATGGTGCTGACCCGCCGGTTCGACGCCGAGGCCACCGCCCTCCAGCGCCAGGGCGAGCTGGGCCTGTGGGCCTCGCTGCTCGGCCAGGAGGCCGCCCAGATCGGCTCCGGCCGGGCCACCCGCGAGGACGACTACGTCTTCCCGACCTACCGCGAGCACGGCGTCGCCTGGTGCCGCGGGGTCGACCCGACCAACCTGCTCGGCATGTTCCGCGGCGTGAACAACGGCGGCTGGGACCCGAACAGCAACAACTTCCACCTCTACACGATCGTCATCGGCTCCCAGGCGCTGCACGCGACGGGCTACGCGATGGGCGTGGCCAAGGACGGCGCGGACTCCGCGGTCATCGCCTACTTCGGCGACGGCGCCTCCAGCCAGGGCGACGTCGCCGAGGCGTTCACCTTCTCCGCGGTCTACAACGCCCCGGTCGTGTTCTTCTGCCAGAACAACCAGTGGGCGATCTCCGAGCCCACCGAGAAGCAGACCCGGGTGCCGCTGTACCAGCGCGCCCAGGGGTACGGCTTCCCGGGCGTCCGCGTCGACGGCAACGACGTGCTGGCCTGCCTCGCGGTCACCAAGTGGGCGCTGGAGCGGGCCCGCCGGGGCGAGGGCCCCACCCTCGTCGAGGCGTTCACGTACCGTATGGGCGCCCACACCACCTCCGACGACCCGTCCCGGTACCGAGGCGACGACGAGCGGGCGGCCTGGGAGGCCAAGGACCCGATCGCGCGCCTGCGCACGTACATCGAGTCCCAAACGGACACGAACGAGGGATTCTTCGCGGAACTCGAGGAGGAGAGCGAGGCGTTGGGCAGGCGAGTGCGCGAAGTGGTGCGTGCCATGCCGGACCCGGACCGCTTCGCCATCTTCGAGAACGCCTACGCGGACGGCCACGCGCTGGTCGACGAGGAGCGCGCCCAGTTCGCGGCGTACCAGGCGTCGTTCGCCGATGTCGAGGAGGGCAACCAGCGATGACCGCAGAGAAGATGGCGCTGGCCAAGGCGATCAACGAATCGCTGCGCACCGCCTTGGAGAACGACCCCAAGGTCCTCGTCATGGGCGAGGACGTCGGCAAGCTCGGCGGCGTGTTCCGGGTGACGGACGGCCTGCAGAAGGACTTCGGCGAGGGCCGGGTCATAGACACCCCGCTCGCCGAGTCCGGCATCGTCGGCACGGCGATCGGCCTGGCCCTGCGCGGCTACCGCCCGGTGGTGGAGATCCAGTTCGACGGGTTCGTCTTCCCGGCGTACGACCAGATCGTCACCCAGCTGGCGAAGATGCACGCCCGCTCGCTCGGCAAGGTCAAGCTGCCGGTCGTCGTCCGCATTCCGTACGGCGGCGGCATCGGCGCGGTGGAGCACCACTCGGAGTCCCCGGAGGCGCTGTTCGCGCACGTCGCGGGCCTGAAGGTGGTCTCGCCCTCGGACGCGAACGACGCCTACTGGATGATGCAGCAGGCCATTCAGAGCGACGACCCGGTGATCTTCTTCGAGCCGAAGCGGCGTTACTGGGACAAGGCCGAGGTCAGCCGTGAGGCGATCCCGGACCCGCTGCACAAGGCCCGCGTCGTGCGGGAGGGCACCGACCTCACGCTCGTCGCGTACGGGCCGATGGTGAAGCTCTGCCAGGAGGTCGCGAGCGCCGCCGCGGAAGAGGGCAAGTCCCTGGAGGTCCTGGACCTGCGCTCGGTCTCGCCGCTCGACTTCGACGCGATCCAGGCCTCGGTGGAGAAGACCCGCCGGCTGGTCGTGGTGCACGAGGCGCCGGTGTTCTTCGGCTCCGGCGCGGAGATCGCCGCCCGGATCACCGAGCGGTGCTTCTACCACCTCGAGGCGCCCGTCCTGCGGGTCGGCGGCTACCACGCGCCGTATCCGCCGGCCCGGCTGGAGGAGGACTACCTGCCGGACCTGGACCGGGTGCTCGACGCCGTCGACCGCTCGCTGGCGTACTGAGGAGAGGGTCGTGACGACGATGACCGAAGCGTCCGTTCGCGAGTTCAAGATGCCGGACGTGGGCGAGGGGCTCACCGAGGCCGAGATCCTCAAGTGGTACGTCCAGCCCGGGGACACGGTCACCGACGGGCAGGTCGTCTGCGAGGTGGAGACCGCGAAGGCGGCCGTCGAGCTGCCGATCCCCTACGACGGTGTCGTACGCGCGCTGCACTTCCCCGAGGGCACCACGGTCGACGTGGGCACGTCGATCATCGCGGTCGACGTGACCGGCGGCGCGGTGGCCGAGGAGGCCCCCGCGGCTCCGGCCGCCGCACCGGAGCCCGGGGAGACCCCGGCCGAGCCGGCCGCGCGGGAGGGCCGCAAGCCGGTCCTCGTCGGGTACGGCGTCGCGGAGTCGTCCACCAAGCGCCGTCCCCGCAAGGGCAGCACCGCGCCCGCGGAGCCCGCCGCCGGGCACACGTCCCACGACGCGGGTGCCGCGCTCCAGGGCGTCCAGGGCGAGCTGAACGGGCACGGCGGCGGCACGCAGCGCCCCCTGGCCAAGCCGCCGGTGCGCAAGCTGGCCAAGGACCTCGGCGTGGACCTGACGACGATCGTCCCGTCCGGTCCGGACGGGATCATCACGCGCGAGGACGTGCACGCGGCGGTGACTCCCCCGGTCGCCGAGCCCACGGGCCCCCGGCCCACGGCACCGCAGCCCGTGCCCGCGCGGCCCGCTGCCGCCGAGGCCCCCGCCGCCCCGGCCGCCGCCGTGGCGGCGCCCGCGGCGTCGTACGACGCGGCCCGCGAGACCCGCGTCCCCGTCAAGGGCGTCCGCAAGGCGACGGCGGCGGCGATGGTGGGCTCGGCGTTCACGGCGCCGCACGTCACGGAGTTCGTGACGGTCGACGTGACCCGCACGATGAAGCTGGTCGAGGAGCTCAGGCAGGACAAGGACATGCAGGGGCTGCGGGTGAACCCGCTGCTGCTCATCGCCAAGGCCCTGCTGGTCGCGATCAGGCGCAACCCGGAGATCAACGCTTCCTGGGACGAGGCCAACCAGGAGATCGTGCGCAAGCACTATGTGAACCTGGGCATCGCGGCGGCGACCCCGCGCGGGCTGATCGTGCCGAACATCAAGGACGCGCACGACAAGACCCTGCCGCAGTTGGCCGAGGCGCTCGGTGAGCTGGTGGCCACGGCCCGCGAGGGCAGGACGTCCCCGGCGGCCATGCAGGGCGGCACGATCACCATCACGAACGTCGGCGTCTTCGGCGTCGACACGGGCACGCCGCTCCTCAACCCCGGTGAGTCCGCGATCCTCGCGATAGGCGCGATCAAGCTCCAGCCCTGGGTCCACAAGGGCAAGGTCAAGCCACGCCAGGTCACCACGCTGGCGCTGTCCTTCGACCACCGTCTGGTCGACGGGGAGCTGGGATCCAAGGTGCTGGCGGACGTGGCGGCGATCCTGGAGCAGCCGAAGCGGCTGATCACCTGGGCCTAGCCGGCACGGCGACACGTACGACGAGAGGGGCCCGCCGGACTGCCCGGCGGGCCCCTCTCCTTTCCTCGGCCGACAGACGGCTGTGCGCGCCGGCTACAGCGACGCGAAGCCGTAGTTCAGCAGCTTCTTCGCGTCCGACGTGCGGTTGGCGGCCGACGACGCCGTCAGGACGGCACCCACGACCGTCTTGCCGTTGCGGGTGGCGGCGAAGACGAGGCAGTACTTGGCCTGGGAACCGGAGCCGGTCTTCACACCGATGGTGCCGCTGTACTCGCTGAGCAGGCTGTTGGTGTTCGACCAGTTCATGTAGCGGTAGCCGCCGCTCTTGGTCGTCACCTTCTGCTTGGTCGACTTCGTCTTCACGATCGAGCGGAACGTGGACGACTTCAGCGCGTTGCTGGCGAGCTTCGTGAGGTCGCGCGGCGTCGAGTAGTTCGAGCCGTTGCTGATGCCGTCGAACGAGTCGAACTTCGTGTTCGTCATGCCGAGGCTCTTGGCGGTGCTGTTCATCTTGGCGATGAACGACTTCACCCGTGCCGCCCGCGTCGAGCCGGTGCCGAACTTGTCGGCGAGCGCGTACGCGGCGTCACAGCCCGACGGGAGCATCAGCCCGTAGAGCAGCTGGCGGACGGTGACCTTGTCGCCGACGATCAGCCGGGCCGAGGAGGCGCCCTTGGAGACGATGTAGTCGCTGTACGCCTTCTGGACCGTGACCTTCGCGTCCAGGTTCAGGTTCTTCTGCGACAGCACGACCTTGGCGGTCATCATCTTCGTCGTGGAGCCCGTGGCGCGCTTGGTGTCCGCGTACTTGGTGTACAGGCTCTTGCCGTTGGCGTTGTTCATGATGAACCCGCCCTTGGCGTTGATGGTGGGCTTCGTGGCGGCGTGCGCGGGCGCCGTGTTCAGCGCACCGCCGACGACCAGCGCACCGGAGGTCATGACGACGGCGGCGGCCCTGCGGACCCGAACGCCCTGTATGCCGGTTATCAAGTTGAGTACCCCGATTACGTCAAATGTCTGTTGAGTGCGGCCACTTGGGGAGTGGCATGGAAGGGCCGCTTCTCGTGTGACACGTAAGTAGCACGGAAGGTTGTGCGAATGCTGGGGGATAAATGATGGGTGGGGTCCCGGCATATGGACGAGATCCGCCATGCGTACGTGTTGTATCTATCCTGTGGGCATGCCTTCAGCCCCGCCCGAGTCGCCGCCCGTGTCCGCCCCCGCGAAGCAGCCCCCCGCCGCCGACCGCGTCTACGCGCACGTCAAGCAAGGGGTGCTGGAGCGCCGCTATGAGGGCGGCGCCCTCCTCACCGAGGGCGAACTCGCCGACGAGGTCGGGGTGTCCCGGACGCCGGTGCGCGAGGCGCTGCTGCGGCTGGAGGCCGAGGGCCTGATCAAGCTCTATCCGAAGAAGGGCGCCCTCGTGCTGCCGGTCTCGGCGCAGGAGATCGCGGACGTGGTGGAGACCCGCCAGCTGGTCGAGGAGCACGCGGTCCGCAAGACGGTCCCGGCCTCGCCCCAGCTGATCGCCCGCCTGGAGGAGCTGCTGGAGCAGCAGCGGGCCCAGGCGGCGGCGGGGGACCTCGCCGCCGCCGCCGTGACCGACCGCTGCTTCCACGCTGAGATCGTCCGCAGCGGCGGCAACGAGATCCTCTCCCGCCTCTACGATCAGCTCCGCGACCGGCAGCTGCGCATGGGCGTCGCCGTGATGCACGCCCACCCAGACCGGGTCACCAAGACGCTCGCCGAGCACCAGGAGATCCTGGAGGCGCTGCGCGGCGGGGACGCCGACGCCGCGGTGGACATCGTCCACCGGCACGTCAGCTGGTTCTCCCACCTGGCCCGGGGGGAGGTCCGTTGAGCACCTCGCAGCATGCGCACCGGACCGCCGGGCTGCCCGGTGACCCGCCCGGCGGCGGGCGCGCGATCGCCGTCTGGGGTGTCGGTGTCGCCGTCTACTTCGTCGCGGTCATCTTCCGTACGTCGCTGGGGGTCGCCGGCCTCGACGCGGCCGACCGCTTCCATGTGAACGCGTCCGCCCTGTCCACCTTCTCGATCCTCCAGCTGCTGGTGTACGCGGGCATGCAGATACCCGTGGGCCTGCTGGTCGACCGGCTCGGCACCAAGAAGGTGCTCACGCTGGGCGCCGTGCTCTTCACGGCCGGACAGCTGGGCTTCGCCCTCTCGCCCACCTACGGCATGGCGCTGGCCTCCCGGGCGCTGCTGGGCTGCGGTGACGCGATGACGTTCATCAGCGTGCTGCGGCTGGGCACCCGCTGGTTCCCGGCCCGGCGCGGCCCGCTCGTCGGCCAGTTCGCGGGGCTCGCGGGCATGGCGGGCAACCTGGTGTCGACGCTGGTGATCGCGCGGCTGCTGCACGACGTGGGCTGGACGGCGGCGTTCGCGGGCAGCTCGGCCCTGGGCGTCGTGGTCCTCGTCCTCATGCTCCTCCTCCTCAAGGACCATCCGGAGGGACATGAACCGGAGCCGTTCCCGCACCAGGGCGCGGCGTACGTACGGCGGCAGATCGCGGCGTCCTGGCGGGAGCCGGGCACCCGGCTCGGCATGTGGGTGCACTTCACCACGCAGTTCCCGGCGATGGTGTTCCTGCTGCTGTGGGGCCTGCCGTTTCTGGTCGAGGCGCAGGGGCTGAACCGGGCGTCGGCGGGTGACCTGCTCACCCTGATCGTGCTGTCGAACATGGTCTTCGGCCTGGTGTACGGGCAGATCATCGCCCGGCACCACGCGGCGCGGCTGCCGCTCGCGCTGGGCACGGTGCTGTCCACGGCGGCCGTCTGGGCGGCCACGCTGGTGTATCCGGGCGACCATGCGCCGATGTGGCTGCTGGTGGTGCTGTGCGTGGTCCTCGGTGCCTGCGGCCCGGCCTCGATGATCGGCTTCGACTTCGCCCGCCCCGCGAACCCGCCCGAGCGTCAGGGCACCGGCTCCGGCATCACCAACATGGGTGGTTTCGTCGCCTCCATGACGACGCTGCTGGCGGTCGGTGTGCTCCTGGACGCCACCGGTGAGAACTACCGCGTCGCCTTCTCGTCCGTCTTCGTCCTCCAGGCCCTGGGCCTCACCCAGATCCTCCGCCTGCGCGGGCGCGCGGTCCGGCGCGAGCGGGAACGGCTGGTGGCGAGCCGGGTGGAGACGGTGCACGTACCGGCGTGACGACGGGCGCGGCTGCCCGGGAGGGACACCGGCCGGCTACACCGTCACCGCGAACGACCGCAGGATCGACGCGATCAGCTGGGCGTCGCCCTCCGCCTTGATGCGGTCGGCGACGGCTTCGGGCGTCACCCGGCCGCAGGCCAGGCGTACGTACGTCTCCCAGTCGAGGGAGATGGTGGCGGCGGGGCCGAGCGCCGGGGCCGTCTCCAGCGTGCCGCGGCCCTGGATGTCGACGCGGACGGTCCGCAGGAACTCGACGGGGCCGTGCACATCGAAGACGATCGCCGAGCTGCGCGGCGCCTGCGCGTCCTCGGCGACGACCTTGGGCAGCACGGACAGCAGCTCGTCGCGGACCACATGGGCGCCCGGCGAGTCCAGGTTGCCGGGGCGGCCGAGCGCCGTACGCAGGTCCTGCTCGTGCACCCAGACGTCGAAGGCCCGGTTCCGCATGGCCTGCTCCAGGGTGAGCTCCACGCCGAGCGGGCCGCGCACCTTGGTCTCCGGGTCCCGTGACTCGTTCCGCAGCTGGCGGTTGCGGCGGATGACCGTGTACTCCAGCTCGGCGGTCATCTCCGGCCCCGTGTGGTGGCGGCGGACGTCGACCTGCATCTCCATGTAGCGCTGGTGGTCGTTCTGCACGTGGTACAGGTCGCGCGGCAGTGTGTGGATGGGACGCGGGTCGCCGAGCATCTCGCAGTCCATGCCGATCACATGGGAGACCACATCACGCACCGACCAGCCGGGGCACGGTGTCCGGCGGTTCCACTCGCCCTCCACGAGCGGTGCCACCAGCTCGGATATCGCATCCACGGAGTGGGTCCAGGCGTCGGCGTAGGGCTGAAGAGTGGGATGCAGACTCACGGAACGGGACCCCTCGGGCGGTCGGTACACGGGCGGATGCAGCCGGTGGTCGGCGGTGTCAGCGGTCGATGGGCGTCGTGGAACTCCCCCGAGCTCTCGGCTTCGCTCGAGCAGGGGGGACCCCCAAGCTACGCTGCTGCGAAGCACCCCGGCAGTGCTTTCGTGTGACGATCGTAGGCCCGTGTGGACGGCTCGAATGTCAGGACGGTGGTAGTGTGCGCGCCTCGCTCATCCAGATCGGCGTAGACGAGGGCGAATCGGTCGATTCGCGTCGGCAGCGTGTGGCTGCCCTCGTACGGGAACAAGCCGAAGCGGACCTCGTCGTGCTCCCGGAGCTCTGGACCACCGGCGCCTTCGCCTACCAGGCGTTCGCCGACGAGGCGGAGCCGCTCGAAGGGCCCACCTTCGAGGTGATGGCCAAGGCCGCGAGCGACGCGGGCGTATGGCTGCACGCGGGCTCGATCCCCGAGCGCGCGCCCTCGACCGACGGCTCCGACGAAGGTGCTCTCTACAACACGTCTCTCGTCTTCTCCCCCTCCGGTGAACTGGCCGCCGCGTACCGCAAGATCCATCGCTTCGGCTTCGACAAGGGCGAGGCCGTCCTGATGGCGGCGGGCGGCGACCTGGTGACGGTCCGGCTGCCGGAGACGACGCTCGGCGTCGCGACCTGCTACGACCTCCGTTTCCCCGAACTCTTCCGCGGTCTCGTGGACGCCGGCGCCCAGACGCTCGTCGTCCCGGCGGGCTGGCCGGAGCGCCGCCGCTCCCACTGGACGCTGCTGGCCCGGGCCCGGGCGGTGGAGAACCAGGCGTACGTCCTCGCCTGCGGAACGGCCGGGACCCACGCGGGAGTTCCGCAGGCGGGCCACTCGATCGTGGTGGACCCCTGGGGCGAGGTACTGGCCGAGGCGGGCTCCGGGGAGACGGTCCTCACGGTGGAGTTCGACCCGGCGAAGGTGGCGACGACGCGCGAACAGTTCCCCGCGCTGAAGGACCGGATGCTGGGCCTCGCACCACCGCGCCGCTGACTACACGCGCGCGGGTGGGCGGCGGCCAGGCCGCCGCCCACCTTGTCACCTCGGGCGGACCGCCGACGGCCTACCGGTAGCCCTCCCGTATGTCGACGTCCCGGTCGTCGTACGGACGGCGAGGTTCGTCGTGGGTGCCCCGGCGCCGGGGGGCGTCCCTCGGCTCGCGCTCGGACTTCTCGTACGGGTCGTCGTGGTAGGGGTCGTACGGGTCACGCCCGGGCGCGCCGTCCTCGTACGCGGTGCGGTCACGCATGCCGGAGCCGCCGGTCTGGTGAGCCATGGAACCACTCCTCGGAGTCGTCCCCCCTGGGTGCGTCGAGCATCTCTCCAACACGGCTCGTACGCATCCCGTGGGCGGTCCGGCACGGATCGTCACCGGGTTGTCCACAGGCTCGCGAGCGTCCCACGGACAAGTGGCACCCTTGAGCCATGAACGACTCCACACCCCGCCGCGCACGTGTCCGCGCCCCCGAGCTGATCGGCAAGGGCGGTTGGCTGAACACGGGCGGTGAGCAGTACACCCTCGCCGACCTGCGAGGACGCGTCGTTGTTCTCGATTTTTGGACGTTCTGCTGCATCAACTGCCTGCACGTCCTCGACGAGCTGCGGGAGCTGGAGGAGAAGCACCGGGACACCGTGGTGATCATCGGCGTCCACTCCCCGAAGTTCGTGCACGAGGCCGAGCACCAGGCGGTCGTGGACGCGGTCGAGCGGTACGACGTCGAGCACCCGGTGCTGGACGACCCCGAGCTCGCCACCTGGAAGCAGTACGCGGTGCGGGCCTGGCCGACGCTCGTCGTGATCGACCCCGAGGGATACGTCGTCGCCCAGCACGCGGGCGAGGGCCACGCGCACGCCATCGAGAAGCTGGTCGAGGAGCTGGAGGCCGAGCACGAGGCGAAGGGGACGCTGCGGCGCGGCGACGGCCCGTACGTGGCGCCGGAGCCCGAGCCGACCGTCCTGCGCTTCCCCGGCAAGGCGCTCGCGCTGCCGGGCGGGAGCTTCCTGGTCAGCGACACCACCCGGCACCAGCTGGTGGAGCTGGACGCGGACGGCGAGACGGTCCTGCGGCGCATCGGCTCGGGGACACGCGGCTTCGCGGACGGCACGGCGGAGTCGGCGGGCTTCAGCGAGCCGCAGGGCCTGGCGCTGCTGGACGACGGCGCGGTGGTCGTGGCCGACACCGTCAACCACGCGCTGCGCCGGCTGGATCTGGAGACCGGGTACGTCACCACGCTCGCCGGGACGGGCCGCCAGTGGTGGCAGGGCTCGCCGACGTCGGGTCCCGCGCGCGAGGTGGACCTGTCGTCGCCGTGGGACGTCGCGGTGTTCGGCGGGCGTGTGTGGATCGCCATGGCGGGCGTCCACCAGCTGTGGGCGTACGACCCGGCGGGCGACGGCGAGGGCGGCACGGTCGCCGTCGCGGCCGGGACGACGAACGAGGGGCTCGTCGACGGTCCCGGCGACCAGGCGTGGTTCGCGCAGCCGTCGGGGCTCGCGGTCTCCGCCGACGGGGAGCGGCTGTGGCTGGCCGACTCCGAGACGAGCGCTCTGCGCTGGGTGGACCGGGAAGGGGCCGTGCACACGGCCGTCGGCACCGGCCTGTTCGACTTCGGGCACCGGGACGGCTCGGCGGAACAGGCGCTGTTCCAACACCCGTTGGGGGTGACGGCCCTGCCGGACGGCTCGGTCGCCGTCAGCGACACCTACAACCACGCGCTGCGCCGCTACGACCCGGCGACGGGCGAGGTGACGACCCTCGCCACGGATCTGCGGGAGCCGTCGGACGCGGTGCTCGTGGGGGACGACATCGTGGTCGTGGAGTCCGCCCGGCACCGGCTGACCCGGCTGCGGCTGCCCGAGGAGGCCGTGCAGGTCGCCTCGGTGGCCCACCGCACCCAGCGCGCGGCCACCGACGTCGCCCCGGGCGAGCTCCGGCTGGACGTGGTCTTCCAGGCCCCGGCGGGCCAGAAGCTCGACACCCGGTACGGCCCCTCGACCCGGCTGCTGGTCTCGTCGACCCCGCCCGAGCTGCTGCTGGCGGGCGAGGGCGCGGACACCGACCTGTCCCGCACCCTGGAGCTCAACCCCGCCGTACCGGAGGGCGTGCTGCACGTCTCGGCGATGGCGGCGTCCTGCGACGACGACCCGGCGAACGAGTACCCGGCCTGCCATGTCCACCAGCAGGACTGGGGCGTCCCGGTGCGCGTCACCGAGGGCGGCGCGGACCGGCTGCCGCTGGTGCTGGCGGGAATGGACGCCTGACGCCGTACCACGTACCGCACGTACAGGGCGGCGCGCCGTCGGTCTCCCGATCGACGCGCCGCCCTGTGGTGGTGGCTGTGCGGGGGTGTCCGGCGGCCTCATACGCCGCCGTACCCGTCACGGCGCGGTTCCTCGCTGACCACGGGAGACGTGGGCGGCACCACCACACGCCTCCGCTTGGCGATACTGCTGAACGTCGCGACGCCGATGAGCCCGACGATCATGAAGATGATGCCGACCAGGTCGAGGTTGACCCCCTGCATGTCCCAGTCGGTCGCGAACGTGAGGATGGCCCCCACGGCGATCAGAATGATGCACCCGCCCAGGCCCATGAGTGCTACCTCCCTGTCCGGTCCGGTCGGTCCGGTCGGTCCGGTCGTTCCGGTCGTTCCGGTTGCTTCCGGTCACCACCGAGTACCCGGACGGGCATCACCCAATCGGCAAGAGGGAGTTCAGCCTTCCAGGAACGCGGTCAGGGCGCTCGCCAGCAGGAACGGGTCGTCAGCGCCGCAGAGTTCGCGCGCGCTGTGCATGGAGAGGATGGCCACGCCGATGTCGACCGTCCTGATGCCGTGGCGGGCCGCGGTGATGGGGCCGATGGTGGTGCCGCAGGGCATGGCGTTGTTGGAGACGAAGGACTGGAAGGGAACGCCGGCCTTGTCGCAGGCGGCGGCGAAGATCGCGCGGCCGGAACCGTCCGTGGCATAGCGGTTGTTGACGTTCACCTTGAGGATGGGCCCCCCGTTCACGCGCGGGTGGTGCGTCGGGTCGTGACGCTCCGCGTAGTTGGGGTGGACGGCGTGGCCGGTGTCCGAGGAGAGACAGACGGTGCCGGCGAAGGCTCTCGCCCGGTCCTCGTAGGACCCTCCGCGCGCGTAGACCGAACGCTCCAGGACCGAGCCGAGCAGAGGGCCGTCCGCGCCGGTGTCCGACTGCGAGCCGTTCTCCTCGTGGTCGAAGGCCGCGAGGACGGGGATGTACGGCAGCGCGGCGGCGTCCTCGGCACCGGCGACCGCGGCCAGCGCCGCCGTGCCCGCGTGCACGGAGAGCAGGTTGTCCATGCGCGGCCCGGCGACGAGGTCCTTGTCGCGGCCCAGGTAGGCGGGCGGCTCGACGGAGTGGACCATCAGGTCCCAGCCGGTGACCTCCCCGCGCGCGAGGCCCGCTTCCTCCTCCAGGAAGCCGATGAGGTCGCCGTCGCGGACATCGTCCCCGAGCCCCCAAATGGGCTGTAGATGACGCTGTTTGTCCAGCTTCAGCCCGTCGTTGACCGAGCGGTCCAGGTGGATGGCGAGCTGCGGGACGCGCAGCAGCGGGCGGTCGACGTTCACCAGGCGGGTGGTGCCGTCCCGCAGGGAGAGCCGGCCGGCCAGGCCCAGGTCGCGGTCGAGCCAGGAGTTGAGCAGCGGGCCGCCGTACACCTCGACGGCGACCTGGCGCCAGCCGTGCGCCCCGGTGTCGGGCCGCGGCTTGACGCGGAGGTTGGGGGAGTCGGTGTGCGCGCCGACGATGCGGAACGGGGTGTGCGGCCCGGCGCCCTCCGGGACGTACCAGGCGACGATCGCGCCGCCGCGCAGCACGTACTTGCCGCCGGTCGTCCCGTCCCACGCCTCGGTCTCCTCGACCTGGCGGAAGCCGGCCTTCTCCAGCCGCTCGGCGGCGTTCGCCACGGCGTGGTACGGCGACGGGCTCGCCGCCAGGAAGGCCATCAGGTCGTCGGTGAGTCCGCGGCCGAAGCGGAGCGATGCGCGCGAAGCGCTCGATACGGGGGCGGTGCCCGGAGCCGGGCGGGCGCTTGTGCTCATGGTGTTCACCTTAACGACGTACGAGGGCCCGCTCCCGGCCTAGGGGAGCGGGCCCTCGTGAGGGGGATGTGGAGAGTCGGACGGCCCAGCGGCGGACCGACGCGTTCCGTTTCTTAGAACGCCGCCTCGTCCAGCTCCATCAGGTCCAGGTCCACGCCCGTGGACAGCTTGCGGGCCAGGGTGACACCCGGCAGGACGTTGGCCGCGAAGAACTTCGCCGCCGCGATCTTGCCCGTGTAGAAGGCCTTGTCCTTCGCCGAGACGCCGGACTCCAGCTTCTCGGCGGCGACCGCGGCGCCCCGCAGCAGCAGGTAGCCGACGATCACGTCACCGGAGGCCATCAGCAGGCGGGTGGTGTTCAGCCCGACCTTGTAGATGTTCTTGACGTCCTGCTCGGTGGCCGCGAGGTCGGTGAGCATCAGGCCGACGATGGCCTCCAGCTCGACGGCGGCCTTGGCGAGGTGGTCGCGGGCCGCGGCCAGCTCCTCGCCGCCGGTGCCGATCGCCAGGAACTTCTTGATCTCCTCGGCGAGCTGGTTCAGCGCGGCGCCCTGGTTGCGGACGATCTTCCGGAAGAAGAAGTCCTGGCCCTGGATCGCGGTGGTGCCCTCGTACAGGGTGTCGATCTTGGCGTCGCGGATGTACTGCTCGATCGGGTACTCCTGCAGGAAGCCGGAGCCGCCGAAGGTCTGCAGCGACTGGGCGAGCTGCTCGTAGCCCTTCTCGGAGCCGTAGCCCTTGACGATCGGCAGGAGGAGGTCGTTCAGGGCGTGCAGCGCGGCGGTGTCCTCGCCGGCGGCCTCCTTGACGGCGATCTCGTCCTGGACGGAGGCGGTGTGCAGCACCAGGGCGCGCATGCCCTCCGCGTACGCCTTCTGCGTCATCAGCGAGCGGCGCACGTCCGGGTGGTGCGTGATGGTGACCTTGGGCGCCGTCTTGTCCATGAAGTTGGCGAGGTCCGGGCCCTGGACACGCTCCTTGGCGTACTCCAGCGCGTTCAGGTAACCGGTCGACAGGGTCGAGATCGCCTTCGTGCCGACCATCATCCGGGCGAACTCGATGATGCGGAACATCTGGCGGATGCCGTCGTGCTTGTCGCCGATCAGCCAGCCCTTGGCGGGGTGCCGGTCGCCGAACGTCATCTCGCAGGTGTTGGAGGCCTTCAGGCCCATCTTGTGCTCGACGTTCGTGGCGTAGACGCCGTTGCGCTCGCCCAGCTCGCCGGTCTCGAAGTCGAAGAGGTACTTCGGGACGAGGAAGAGGGACAGGCCCTTGGTGCCGGGGCCGGCGCCCTCGGGACGGGCCAGCACGTAGTGGAGGATGTTCTCCTCCATGTCGTGCTCACCCGAGGTGATGAAGCGCTTCACGCCCTCGATGTGCCAGGAGCCGTCCTCCTGCTGTACGGCCTTGGTGCGCCCGGCGCCGACGTCCGAACCGGCGTCCGGCTCCGTGAGCACCATGGTGGAGCCCCAGGTCCGCTCGACGGCGACCTTCGCGGCCTTCTTCTGCTCCTCGGTGCCCTCCTCGAAGAGGATGCGGGCGAACGCCGGGCCGGAGGAGTACATCCAGACCGCCGGGTTGGCGCCGAGGATCAGCTCCGCGTAGGCCCAGATCAGGGACGGGGGAGCGGTGGTGCCGCCGATCTCCTCGGGCAGGCCGAGCCGCCAGTACTCGGAGTCCATGAAGGCCTTGTAGCTCTTCTTGAAGGACGCCGGGACCGGAGCGGTGTTCGTCTCCGGGTCGAAGACCGGCGGGTTGCGGTCGGCGTCGGTGAAGGACTCGGCCAGCTCGTTCTCGGAGAGGCGGGTCAGCTCCTCCAGGATGCTTTTCGCGGTGTCCGTGTCCATCTCCGCGAAGGGGCCGGTGCCGTACAGCTTGTCGCGCCCGAGCACTTCGAAGAGGTTGAACTCGATGTCGCGGAGATTCGACTTGTAGTGCCCCATGGCGACGCCTCCGTGGAGAGATCGGCGAGGCACTGGATCCTCGCGCTAGTTCATATACCAACAAGTAGCTTCGATGATGCTACCCACCGGTAATAAGACGCAACCCCGGCCGGGAAGGTGTGACGAGGCTCTTACGGGGCCGGCCGGGGCGCCTACGGTGCGTGACGCGCGCGGGAGTGCGGACGGTTGCGCACGGCACTCAGGGAGGTGTGACGCGCCTCGCGTGCGATTTATTGCCGCACGTTGCCGAAGGAACGCCGGAGGAACGCCGGAGGAACGATGCTGCGGCACCCGGGGGTTGACTACTCTTTGAGGCATGTACGGCTACGACCAGAACGCGGGCGCCCAGCAGCAGTACGCCCCGCCGCCGCAGCAGCAGATGCCCGGCGGGTACGGCCAGCAGCCCCCGCTGTACCCCGAGCCGTCCCCGCCCTCGCTCGCGGACGCGGTGCGTGCCTTCACCACGGGCCAGATGTCCGCCGAGGACTTCCAGCAGATCTTCGCCACCTCCAAGGTCTACTGCCCGCGCGGCGACAATCCCGGATTCCTGGCGCTGCACAACACCCAGCAGCCCGTGATCCCGATGTTCAGCTCGCTCAAGGAGCTGCGCCGCTACGCCGGCAAGGAGTCCAAGTACTTCGTGATCACCGGTGCGGAGGTCATCGACCTGCTGCCCACCGGCTACGGCTTCGTGCTCGACATGGAGGGCGAGCACCGCATGGTCTTCGACGCCAAGGCGGTGGAGCAGATGGTCGAGTTCGCGATGCGCCGGATGTACGGCTAGCCGCCCCGACCACCAGACGTCCGGGAGCCCGGAGGGAATGCCCTCCGGGCTTTCGCTGTTCCGGGGTAGCAGAAAGTTCAACTCTCAACTAAAGTTCGAGCACGAGGAGGTACCACGTACATCATCGACGGGACCTTCGACCACCAGGACAGCCACGGCGGTGGCGGCACCATCACCAACGGCGACACCCAGTGGATGACCGCGGGTGCGGGCCTGCTGCACATCGAGGCCCCGCCGGAGCAGCTCGTCATGTCCGGCGGCCTCTTCCACGGGGTCCAGCTGTGGGTGAACCTGCCGGCCAAGGACAAGATGATGGCCCCGCGCTACCAGGACATCCGCAGCGGCAGCGTCCAGCTGCTCACCTCCCCCGACGGCGGCGCGCTGCTCCGCGTCATCGCCGGTGAGCTCGACGGCCACGAGGGCCCCGGCATCACGCACACGCCGATCACGATGATCCACGCCACCCTCGCCCCGGGCGCGGAGGTCACCCTGCCCTGGCGGGAGGACTTCAACGGCCTGGCGTACGTCCTCGCCGGGCGCGGCAGCGTCGGCACCGAGCGCCGCCCGGTCCACCTGGGCCAGACGGCCGTCTTCGGCGCGGGCTCCTCGCTCACCGTGCGCGCGGACGAGAAGCAGGACGCGCACACGCCGGACCTGGAGGTCGTGCTGCTCGGCGGCCGGCCCATCCGGGAGCCCATGGCCCACTACGGCCCCTTCGTGATGAACACCCGCGAGGAGCTCCAGCAGGCCTTCGAGGACTTCCAGAAGGGCCGCCTCGGGACGATCCCGGCGGTGCACGGGATGACCGAGGACGGGATCTGATCCCTGGCCCCCCTCGGGACCGTACTGACGAAGCGTCACCCGGGCGGACCGTCCGAACAGGACGGCCCGCCCGGTGCGTGATCGGGTGGGCAGCGTGCAGCTGCTGCCCGAGCCCGTGCGCCGTCTGGCGGCCTGGTGTGCCGTCGTCCTGCTGGTGTCCGGGGTGGTGTACGTCGCCATCCGGCTGTGTGTGGAGTTCCGGACCGCCGTCATCCCCGTGCTGCTCGCGCTGCTCGGCACCGCGCTGCTGAAGCCGCTCCACCGGTGGCTCGTCCGGGCCAGGGTCAACCGCTCGGTCGCCGCCTTCGTCACCTGCGTGGCGGTCGTGGCCGTGTTCGGCGGGGCCGTCTACATCGTGGTCGCCGCCCTCATCGACAGCGGGGACCAGATCATCGCCTCCCTCCGGCAGGCGGCCCGCTCGATCGCCGACCACTTCGGGGCGGCGGGCACCTCCCTGGACGACCTCGCCGCGAACTCACGGGACCTGCTGAACCGGTTCGGCGGGACCGCCGCGTCCAACGTCATCAGCGGGGTCAGCGTCGTCGGCGAGGTCATCGCCATGGCCGTCCTCGCGCTCCTGCTCGTCTTCTTCTTCCTGCGCGACTCCCAGCGGGCCGCCGACACCCTGCGCGCCGCCTCCCCGACCGCCGCCGCCGACACCGTCGAGGCCGTGGCCCGGCGCGCCTTCCAGGCCGTCGAGGGATTCATGCGCGGAACCACCCTCATCGCGCTCATCGACGCCGTCTGCATCACCGTCGGGCTGCTGATCCTCGGTGTGCCCGGCGCCCTGGGACTCGGCGCGCTGGTCCTCGTCGGCGCCTACATCCCCTACCTCGGAGCCTTCATCTCCGGGGCCGTCGCCGTGCTCGTCGCCCTCGCCGACCGCGGGTTCGTCATCGCCGTGTGGGCCCTCGCCGTCGTCCTCGCCGTACAGGTGCTGGAGGGGCACGTCCTGCAGCCGGTGATCCAGAGCCGTACGGTCCAGATGCACCCGGCGGTCGTCATGGTGACCCTCACCGCGGGTGCGGCCGTCGCCGGGATCCTCGGCATGCTGCTGGCCGTACCGCTCACGGCGGCCGCTTTCGGGATCGTGCACGAGCTGCGGGACCGGTACTCCACCGAGGAGTCGCGAGAGGGGTCAACCACCGGGTGAGGCGGTGGTGCCGTCCGCCGTGGCCGGCTCCCGGAGCTCGAACCAGATGCTCTTGCCCTCGCCCCGCGGGTCCACCCCCCACGCGTCGGCCAGCAGCTCCATCAGCATCAGTCCCCGCCCCGAGGAGGCCAGCTCGCCGGGCCGCCGCCGGTGCGGCAGGTCGTCGCTCGCGTCCGTGACCTCGATCCGCATCCGGCGGGCGGCCGGCTCACCGGAGGCCCCCGCGACCTCGGCGACCAGCAGGGCGTCCGCGTCGGTGTGGACCAGGACGTTGGTCAGCATCTCCGAGACGAGCAGCACCGCCGAGTCGACCTGGTCCTCGCTGCGCCAGTCGTGCAGCAGCTCGCGCAGCTGGCGGCGGGCGCCGGCGATCCGCTCGGGCTCGGCCTGGGCGACGGTGAGCGCCGTACGCCGGACCGGCGGCCGGAGCGGCCCGGAGCCGTCGCGACCGTCCCCCGCGCCCCGTTCCGCGCGCTGCCGGTGCAGCAGCAGTACCGCTATGTCGTCCTCGCGCCGGTCGGCCAGCGGGCCGGTGGTGTGGTGGGACGAGGGCCCGTGCACGGCCTGGACCAGGGCGTCGGCCAGCGCCTCCACATCGCCGTCGAGTCCGCTGTCGTGCGCCTCCAGGACCCGGCGGATCCGCAGCCACCCGGTGTCCAGGTCGTGGCCCCCGGTCTCGATCAGACCGTCCGTGCAGATCAGCATGGTCTCGCCGGGCTCCAGGGAGAGTCGGGTCATCGGGTAGTCCGCGTCCGGGTCGACGCCCAGCGGCAGCCCGCCCGAGGTCGACCGCGTCAGGACCGTGCCGTCGCACATGCGCACCGCCGGCTCCGGATGCCCGGCGCGGGCGATCTCCAGCGTGCCCGTCCCGGGGTCGACCTCGATGTACAGACAGGTCGCGAAGCGCAGGTCGGCGTACTCCTCGTCGTACGTGATGCCGTGCAGGAAACGGGAGGCGCGGGAGAGGACGGCGTCCGGGCGGTGGCCCTCGGCCGCGTAGGCGCGCAGGGCGATGCGGAGCTGGCCCATGAGACCGGCGGCCCGCACGTCGTGGCCCTGGACATCGCCGATGACGAGGGCGAACCGCCCTGATCCGGACCTCGTCCGGGAGGTGCCGGAGGGCAGCGGGATCATGTCGTACCAGTCGCCGCCGACCTGGAGGCCACCACCGGTGGGCACATACCGGGCGGCGACGCTCATACCGGGGATCTGCGGGCCCAGCATGGGCAGCATCGAACGCTGCAGCCCGTCGGTCAGCTCACGCTCCGTCTCGGCCGCGCCGGCCCGGGAGAGCGCCTGGGCGAGCATGCGCGCCACGGTGGTGAGGACGGAGCGCTCGTCGGGCGTGAAGGACACCGGGTACGAGAACGCGGCCATCCACGCGCCCATCGTGCGCCCGGCCACGGTGAGCGGCAGGAACGCCCACGACCGGCGCGCGAAGCGTTCGGCGAGCGGCCAGGAGGCGGGGTAGCGGGACCGGTACTCCTCCGGGGACGACAGGTAGACGGCCCGGCCCGTACGGGCGACCTCGGCGGCTGGGTAGTCCGTGTCCAGCGACATATGGGTGAACGGGCGTTCGTCCCCCGGCTGCTGCCCGTGGTGACCGATGAGCCCGAGCCGGTCGGCCTCCACGCCGAACACGGCCAGTCCGTCCGGCGAGAACCCCGGCATCGACAGCCCCGCCGCGACCCGCAGCACCTCCTCCGTGGAGCGCGCCTCGGCCAGCGCCCGCCCCGCGTCCAGCAGGAACGCCTCGCGCGAGCGGCGCCAGTCCCCGGTGACGGGGGTGTGCGCGGCGCCCGGCGGCGGCTCGCTGACCTCCTGGAGGGTGCCCACCAGGTCGAACTCCCCGGTGGCCGGGTCCAGGGACGGCTTCGCGCGGCTGCGCACGATGCGGACGACGTCCCCCCGCTCGTCCATCACCCGCATCCGGACCTCGGCGATGGTGCCCTCGGCGGCGGCGAGCCGGATCACGCCGTCGACCTCGATCCAGTCGACCGGGTGGAAACGCGCGCGGACCGCGGCCTCCGTGACGGTCACCGGCTCCGGCGGCAGCCCGACGAGCCGCGCGGCCTCGCCGTCCAGGGCGACGAGCCCGGCGCCGGTGTCCGCGCGCCACAGCCCGGTCGCGAGGGCGGAGAGGATCTCCCCCACTGCGGGCAGGGGCTGATCAGTGAGCATTGCCCCACTTTAAGAACAGTTGATCGGGCACTGCCACCGAAGGTGTACGAGGCACCCGGACGGCCCACCCGCCACAGGGGTTCCACGGGTCGAACGGAAACGCAGGAGAGGTGATCACAACGTGGCCGGTACCCTGGGATGGCCTAGGCCGTACCCGCCTGGGCGTTCCCCGATCCGCGAAGGCTGGATGAACGACGATGCATCGGTACAGGTCCCACACCTGCGGCGAGCTCCGCGCCTCTGACGTCGGCACCGACGTCCGGCTGAGCGGCTGGCTGCACAATCGGCGCGACCTGGGCGGCATCCTCTTCATCGATCTGCGCGACCACTACGGCATCACGCAGCTCGTCGCCCGTCCCGGCACGCCCGCGTACGAGGCGCTGGACAAGGTCTCCAAGGAGTCCACGGTCCGGGTCGACGGCAAGGTCGTCTCCCGTGGCACGGAGAACGTGAACCCCGACCTGCCGACCGGCGAGATCGAGGTCGAGGTGAGCGAGGTCGAGCTGCTCGGCGCGGCCGCCCCCCTCCCCTTCACGATCAACACCGAGGACGGGGTCAACGAGGAGCGGCGCCTGGAGTACCGCTTCCTCGACCTGCGCCGCGAGCGCATGCACCGCAACATCATGCTGCGCACGGCGGTCATCTCCGCCATCCGCCACAAGATGGTGGCCCTCGGCTTCAACGAGATGGCGACGCCGATCCTCACCGCCACCTCCCCCGAGGGCGCCCGCGACTTCGTGGTCCCCTCCCGTCTGCACGCGGGCCGGTTCTACGCCCTGCCGCAGGCCCCGCAGCAGTTCAAGCAGCTGCTGATGATCTCCGGCTTCGACCGCTACTTCCAGATCGCACCCTGCTTCCGCGACGAGGACGCGCGCGCGGACCGTTCGCCGGGCGAGTTCTACCAGCTCGACGTGGAGATGTCCTTCGTCGAGCAGGAGGACGTCTTCCAGCCCATCGAGAAGCTGATGACCGAACTCTTCACGGAGTTCGGCGGCGGCCGCGAGGTCACCTCCCCCTTCCCGCGGATCCCGTTCCGCGAGGCGATGCTGAAGTACGGCTCGGACAAGCCGGACCTGCGCGCCCAGCTCGAGCTCGTCGACATCACCGACGTCTTCGAGGGCTCGGAGTTCAAGGCCTTCGCCGGCAAGCACGTACGCGCCCTCCCGGTGCCGGACGTGTCCGCCCAGCCGCGCAAGTTCTTCGACCAGCTCGGTGACTACGCGGTCGAGCAGGGTGCGAAGGGCCTGGCCTGGGTGCGCGTGGCCGAGGACGGCTCGCTGTCCGGTCCCATCGCGAAGTTCCTCACCGAGGAGAACGTCGCGGAGCTGACGAAGCGGCTCGGGCTGGCCGCCGGTCACGCCGTCTTCTTCGGCGCGGGCGAGTTCGACGAGGTCTCGAAGATCATGGGCGCCGTGCGCGTCGAGGCCGCCAAGCGGGCCGGCCACTTCGAGGAGAACGTCTTCCGCTTCTGCTGGATCGTCGACTTCCCGATGTACGAGAAGGACGAGGAGACCGGCAAGATCGACTTCTCGCACAACCCGTTCTCGATGCCCCAGGGCGGCATGGACGCCCTGGAGAACCAGGACCCGCTGGACATCCTGGCCTGGCAGTACGACATCGTCTGCAACGGCGTCGAGCTGTCCTCGGGCGCGATCCGGAACCACGAGCCGGACATCATGCTCAAGGCGTTCAACATCGCCGGCTACGACAACGAGACGGTCGAGCGCGAGTTCGCGGGCATGCTCCGCGCGCTGCGCTTCGGCGCCCCGCCGCACGGTGGCATCGCCCCCGGCGTCGACCGCATCGTCATGCTCCTCGCGGACGAGCCCAACATCCGCGAGACGATCGCCTTCCCGCTCAACGGCAACGCCCAGGACCTGATGATGGGCGCTCCGACGGAGCTGGACGAGGCGCGTCTGCGGGAGCTGCACCTGTCGGTGCGGAAGCCGCAGCCGAAGTAGGCAGGTCCGCGCAGGCTCAGTGGCCCGGAACCGGCATCGGTTCCGGGCCATTGTTGTAAGCAACGCTTGTTCCCAGCTGTCACCCAGGTGCCTGACAGGTGCACGCCCTAGCGTCCCGGGCCATGACGGAGAAGCAAGCACCAGCACACAAACGGAATCTGACGCGCCGAAAGGTCGTCGTGGCGGGCGGCGCGGCCGTGGCCGCGGTGGGCGTCGGAGGCGGTATCGCCGCGACCGCGAACGCCGGCCAGACGAAGGACACGGCGACCTCCACCGCCTCCGCCGGCAGCGCGGAGACCTGCTACAAGCTCACCTCGGAGACGACGGAGGGCCCCTACTACATCGACGCGGACAAGCTCCGTACGGACATCACCGAGGACAAGGAGGGCATCCCGCTGACCCTCCGCATCAAGGTGATCGACTCGGAGACCTGCAAGCCGCTCCGCAACGCGGCCGTCGACGTCTGGCACTGCGACGCGCTGGGCATCTACTCGGGCTACGAATCGCTGAGCACGGGCGGCGGTGGGGGCGGCATGCCCTCCGGCGCCCCGACGGGCGAGCCGCCGTCCGGTACGCCGACCGGCATGCCGACCGACATGCCGACCGACATGCCGTCCGGGGGCCCCGGCGGCGGAGGCGGCGGCGTCCACGAGGAGCCCACCGACGACGAGCGCTACCTGCGCGGTACGTGGCGCACGGACAAGCAGGGCTACGTCACCTTCAAGACCATCTTCCCGGGCTGGTACCAGGGCCGCTGTGTGCACATCCACACCAAGGTGCATGTGGGCGGCGAGTGGGCCGACACCGGGTACGAGGGCGGCAACACCTGCCACACCGGCCAGTTCTTCTTCGACGAGGAGGCCGTCCTCGCCTCCGCCGAGGTGGAGCCCTACTCCACGTCGACGACCGAGCGCACGACGCTCACCGAGGACACCATCTACGACCAGTCCGGCACCCAGGGCGGTCTGCTGAAGCTGAAGTACAAGAAGAAGGACATCGCCAAGGGCGTCGTCGCCACGATCACGGTGGGCGTTGACCCGGAGGCGACGCACGAGGGCACGGAGGACTCGGTGCAGCCGGGCGGCGGGCCGGGGACGGCGTCGCCCTCGGCGTCGGCTGCGAGCTGACGGACGAGTCGTTCCCGTACGGCACAGTGGCCCGGAACGGTCGGCGATTCCGGGCCACTCGTGCTGTGGAGAGGGTGAGCCGTCACCTGTCGCGCTGCAGGATCACCGTGCGCATGACCCCTCCGGGCGCCGTCCGTTCCCGTACGACCTGGAGTCCGGCGGCGCGGCACTGGTCCAGGACCCAGGCGTGGGAGATGCGGAGCTTGCGGTAGCTGTGGGCGTTCATGGTCCAGCCGGATCCGGAGCTGTCGCCGTCGCCGGCACGGGTGTGGACCAGGTCGTGCACGACGACCGTGTAGTCGTCGAAGTCGTCCGGGTACTCCAGGAAGCACGTCATGATCCGGTCCCCGGCGGCACGCACCGGCAGGAAGCGGTCGGTGCCGGTGAGCGGGACGGTCAGGTCGCGGTAGGACAGCACGGCCGTGCCGTCGGGTGCGAGCGCGGTCGCGATGTCCTTGAGCAGTGCGGCCACGTCTCCCCTGGTGGGCAGGTGGGTGAGCGTGTCGCCCAGGCACACCACGGCGTCCGCCGAGCCGGGGCGGACCAGATCGGGGAGCGCGGTGCGCAGGTCGGCCTCGACCGGGCGCACGGCGGGTACGTCGGCGGCGTGTGCGGAGAGTTCGTCCAGCAGGGACTGGCTCAGGTCGACGGCGAGGACCTGGTCGAAGCCCAGGTCGGCCAGGGCCAGGCTGGTGTGGCCGGGGCCGCAGCCGAGGTCCACGGCAAGTGCTCCTGAGTGGCTCTGGTCCGGGATCACTCCCCACTCCCGCAACTGTTCGCGCTGCGTCGCGGCGAGGGAGAGAAGGTCTCCGCCCAGCATCCAGGTGTAGTGCTCCGCGAGGAACAGGTCGTAGTGGTCGGCGGCGGCGGTCGTCATGGAGGCGCGGCTCCCTTCCCATCCGGCATCCGGTGAATGGGAAGGAAGCTAGGTGGTGGTGCGGGAATGTGGGGGCTTTGCCGTCCCAAATTCGGAATCCGGCCCAGAATGGCGGTCATGGACGGCATTGATTCGGCGATCCTGGACCATTTGCAGCGCGATGCACGGCTCACCAACCGGGAGCTGGCCCGCCTGGTCGGTATCGCACCCTCCACCTGTCTGGAGCGCGTGAGGGCCCTGCGGGCGCGCGGCGTGATCACCGGCTACCACGCGGCGGTGCAGCCACGCGCGCTCGGCCGTGCGCTCCAGGCGCTGGTCTTCGCGCGGCTGCGCCCGCTGAGCCGGGACGTGATAGCCGGCTTCGAGGCCTACCTCGCCCAACTGCCGGAGGTGGTCTCCGTGTTCGTGGTCTCCGGCGACGACGACTTCGTCGTCCACGTGGCCGTGCCGGACATCGAGCGACTGCACGCGTTCCTCATGGACCGCTTCAGCGCCCGCCGGGAGGTCGTGAGCTTTCGCAGCTCGGTGATCTACCAGCAGACCAGTACGCGGGTGCTGACGCCCGTGGACGACTTCGAGTGAGGCCGGAGAGCGGGGTGGGAGAGCGAGGTGGGCACTACCTCGCCACGAACTGCGTGAGTATCGCCTGGACCTCGTAGATGTCGACGCCCTTGGTGAAGGTCTTCTCGACGGGCATGGACGTGCCGGAGATCCAGATCTTGAGCTCGGCGTCGAGGTCGAAGGTGCCGGCGGTCTCCACCGCGAAGTGGGTGATGCTGCGGTAGGGGACGGAGTGGTACTCCGTCTTCTTGCCGGTGATGCCCTGCTTGTCGACGAAGATCAGGCGGCGGTCGGTGAAGAGGATCGTGTCGCGGATCAGCAGGTACGCGGCCTGGATCTGCTCGCCGTGCCCCAGCAGGCGCGCGTAGTCCTGCTGCGCGGAGGCCGGGTCGATGCTGTGTGCGTTGCCGAACAGTGCCATGGATGGTCCCCCCAGTTGGTTGGTCGTCCTGCCGGGTGGCGGCCGATATGGCCGTCCCGTTCATGATCTTGACGTTCGGGGCGGGTTGTCCATTGTGGTCGGGTAGCGGGCGGGTAACAGGCCTGCTACTCGGTCGTGAGGTCCGTCAGGTCCGTGAAGATGTCCTCGGCTGTCGGGGCGGTGACGGCGCGCCTGTGCCAGCGGGTCAGGGTGTCCAGGTGGGTACAGCTTGTGACGCGACCGCGGACGTGGTCGGGGATGGCGAGGCCGCGTGCTCCCAGTACGACGAGGATGCTCTCGGCGCCGGCCTGGGCTTGGCCTTCGGCCCGGATCTCTTCCGCGATGTACGACCTGTAGAAGGAGAGGTCTCTGGTCGCCACTAGTCGTCCTCGAAGATCCCCTCGGCGGTGGCGGCGGTGATGGCGCGCCGGTGCCAGTGGCGCAGGACCTCGGGGTCGCCGCAACTGGTGATGCGTTCGCGGACCTCGTCGGGGACGTCGATGCCGCGCACTGCCAGGACCTCCAGGACGTCTTCGGCGGCGCGTCGGATCACGCCCTCGGTACGGCCCTGGGTACGGCCCTCGATACGGCCCTCGTCTCGGATCTCTTCGCTGAGGGGCGACTTGTAGAAAGACAGGTCCACGGCCACCAGTGTCCTCCAGAGCTCTGCGGCTGGGTATGTGCCCAGGCCTTGTGCGATGAATTCGATGATCGGGTCGGCCAGGTCGCGCGGCGTGTCCCGCAGGACGGTCGTCATTGCTTTGAGTATGGCCCCGATGTCCGGGTGTGTGGCGTGGGTGATGGCGCTCAGCGTGGCGAGTACCAGGTCCTTGCGGACTTCGGCCGACTTGGTGATCACCGGCATGTTGTGCGGGCCCGCGACCAGTGGGCGCAGGGTGAGCAGGGGCCACTGGCGGGGGCCGAAGTGAACGGGGCGGGCCGCCCACTCGGCGGTCGCGCGGTCCTGACAGACGACCAGCAGTATCGGCTGCGCTTGTCGGTACTTCGCCAGCAGGTACGAGGCGTAGTACGCCCAGCTCGCGGGCTTGGCCGGGTCCTTCTTGCCCTGGGCCTCGACAGCGAGGAGGAGCGGTCCGTCGTCCTCCGTCTCCAGTTGCAACAAAGTGTCGACGCGGCGTTCGACCGGTCGGTTCTCGGTGAGGTCGGTCGGCATGACGGTGACCGAGGTGGGTGGGGGGAAGTCGACGCCGAGCACCTCGGAGAGCCTGGAGAAGAGGTCCGGGAACTCCTGGAAGATGCGGTGCATCGCCTCGTGGGGCGAGCTGACCATAGGGGATCCTGTTCAGTCGCCGCGGTAGTCGCGGCAGCGGGTGGGGCCGTCGGAGCGGAAGCCGCGGTCGCAGCCGTCGCAGTTGATCATTCGGTGGGGGACGGGTGTGGGTTGCGCGGGAGCACGGAACGGAGGCAGGGGCGGGAGCCCGGTGGTGAGGCGGTGGGCCAGGAGAGCTGCGGGGCGGCGCAGGGATTCGGGCGGTAGGTCCGCTGTCAGGGCGTGTACGACGGCTGTGGGGGGCAGGTCGCGTTCCAGCCAGGCAGCCACTCCGGGGGCCAGGTGTTCGGCGTCCGTGGCGGAGAGGAGCAGGCGGGGGTCCTTGCGGCGGAGGTCGGCGAGTACCTCGGTGGCTGTCTGGAGGAGGGAGAGGGCGGGGTACGCCGGGCGAGGTACGGCAGGAAGGGCGCGGCGTGGTGGCTCCTGCTGCGGGGCGGCTGCGGCTCGGCGGGCCGGAGGCCTGGTGGGCTCTGCTGGTGCGTGTCGGCCCGGCTGGTTGCAGGAGACCGTGCGGGTGACGACCCGGCCGCTCTCCGTGCGTTCGCGGGTGCGGCGCAGGTAGCCGTGGGTCTCCAGTTCGCGCAGGGCAGCGGCGATACGGGTGGTGCCCTCCGGGAAGCGGGCGGCGAGGGTCTTGATGTCCACGGGGACGCCGGCGGGGACGGACTGGATGTACACCGCCAGGCCGATGGCGAGCCCCGACAGGTCGGGGTGCTGGGCCAGGTGGTTGCCGATCACCGTGAAACGGGTGGTGTGGCGGGTGTTGTCGTGCTCGACGCCGCCGGGATGCGCGTTCCGGTGGTGGTTTTTACCGGTGACTCGGGACTGGGCGTGCGAGCGCACGTTAGGGTGCTGCGTATCCATCGGGAAGCTCCTACTTCCTCGGTGGTCAGGCCCTCGCATTGGGATGCCAGTCCCGGCGGGGGCCGTCGCATGTCTGGGTGTTGTGCTGTGCCGCGCTGAGCGTAGGGCAGGCAACCGGTCCCGAATCCAGCCGAGTTGGCGATGTTCACTCCCGCGAGTGAGTTTGCGCTGCGGGCGGGAGGGGTGGGGCTTGGTGTGGTTTCTTTCCCTCTCGTGTTTCTTGGGGAAGACCGCCCGCAGCACCGGAGTCCAGGTTTCTGGACTCCGGTGGCACATCGAGTTCGGCCCACGGCAGGTTCCACGTGCGCAGGTTCTCGGTGGTCAGGCGGCGGGCGAGGCTGGCGCAATGTGGTGTGGGGGACAGGTTGACGCTGAAGTGACGCTGGTGGGTGAGTAGTTGTACGGGTTGCTCTTTCACATCGCTCAGCGTGGTCGCCTGCGCTTACTGTGAACAGTGACAGAGCCGTTGCGTACGGTGACTGTCCGCTGGTTGTCCGGTGCCGTCCGGACTGTCGGAGCGCGAGGGGGCAGGGATGACGGATGAGCCGGGGTGGGAAGTCGATCCGGATGACGACTGGGGTGTCGCCGTCGTCGCCACCGTGGGGCGGCAGTTGAAACTTCGGCGGGAGGCGGTGGGGATGCGGGCCGCCGAGTTCGGAGAGGCGGTGGGGTACGGGGAGGACCTCGTCTACAAGATTGAGGGCGGGAAGCGAATTCCGCAGCCTGGGTATCTGGACAGGGCGGACGAGGTGCTGGGGGCGGATGGGTTGCTCTCGGCGATGAAGGTGGACGTGGCGCGAGTCCGTTACCCGAAGAAGGTTCGGGATCTGGCGAAGCTGGAGGCACAAGCGGTTGAGATCGGCGTGTACGTAGGGCTCAGCATTCACGGCCTCCTGCAGACGCCGGAGCATGCGCGGGCCCTGTTCGAGGCGCGACAACCGCCGTACTCGGAGGAGGAGGTGGAGCGCCTGGTGTCCGCTCGTATGGCGCGTAAGTCGGTCTTTGAGAGGTCGCCCGCCCCTCCGCTCAGCTTTGTCCAAGAAGAGGCAGCACTATGGCGCCGTGTCGGGGGGACGATGGTGCGGCGCCGTCAGCTCGAACACCTGCTGGAGGTGGCGCAACTACGTAACGTGACATTTCAGGTGATGCCTACGGACACCAGCGCCCATCCTGGTGTGGACGGCAAGATCGAGGTGCTCAAGTTCGCGGACGGTACGGCAGTCGGGCGCTCCGACGGTGCGTACAACGGCCGTCCGACCTCCGACCCGAAAGAGCTGCGGATCCTTGAACTCCGGTATGGCATCATCCGGGCCCAGGCTCTCACGCCGGGGGAGTCACTCGCTTTCATCGAGCAAGTGCTGGGAGAGACATGACCTCTGAACTCGATTGGTTCAAAAGCAGCTACAGCGACGGCACGGAAGGTGATAGTTGCATTGAGATAGCTGTCGCCGTCGGCACAGTGCACGTACGCGACTCCAAAAACGTCGGCGGCCCGCACCTCGCGCTCGCGCGCGATGCGTGGGCCGCCTTCGTGAGCTACACGGTCATGCCGTCGGCTTCTCCTCGAGGCGCGGGAACAGGATCGCGCCCTTCGTGATCGTCGAGCCGGCCGGGAGCCTGCCCCAGTCGCCCGTCTCCTGGATTCGCTGGTCCGCGAGGGCGCCGAGACCGGCCTCCGCGCCGAGGGACTCCCAGAGCTTGGCGGAGGTGTCCGGCATGACCGGGTTGAGCAGGACCGCCACCGCGCGCAGCGACTCCGCGGCCGTGTAGAGGATCGTCGCCAGGCGGGCCTTGCCCTCCTCGGACGTGTCCTTGGCGACCTTCCAGGGCTCCTGCTCGGTGATGTAGCCGTTGACCTGCTTGACGAAGTCGAAGACCGCCAGGATGCCGCCCTGGAAGTCCAGCTCCTCGCCGATCTTCCGGTCGGCCGTCTCGACCGCCTTCGCCAGGCCCTCTTGGATCGCCTGCTCGGCCTCACCGGATGCCGTCGCCTCCGGCAGCGTGCCGCCGAAGTACTTGCCGACCATGGCAGCCACGCGGGAGGCGAGGTTGCCGTAGTCGTTCGCCAGCTCGCTCGTGTAGCGGGCGGAGAAGTCCTCCCACGAGAACGAGCCGTCCTGGCCGAATGCGATCGCGCGCAGGAAGTACCAGCGGTAGGCGTCCACGCCGAAGTGCGAGGTCAGGTCCTGCGGCTTGATGCCGGTCAGGTTCGACTTCGACATCTTCTCGCCGCCGACCATCAGCCAGCCGTTGGCCGCGACCTTGCGGGGCAGGGGCAGGCCCTGCGCCATCAGCATCGCCGGCCAGATCACCGCGTGGAAGCGGAGGATGTCCTTGCCGACCAGGTGGACGTCGGCCGGGAAGGTCGACTCGAACTTCTCGGGGTTCTCGTTGTAGCCGACCGCCGTGGCGTAGTTGAGGAGCGCGTCGACCCACACGTAGATGACGTGCTTGTCGTCCCACGGGATCGGGATGCCCCAGTCGAACGTCGAGCGGGAGATCGACAGGTCCTGAAGGCCCTGGCGGACGAAGTTCACGACCTCGTTGCGCGCGGACTCGGGCTGGATGAAGCCCGGGTTGGCCTCGTAGTGCGCGAGCAGCTTGTCGCCGTACTCGCTGAGCTTGAAGAAGTAGTTCTCCTCGGCGAGGATCTCCACCGGCTTCTTGTGGATCGGGCACAGCTTCTGGCCGGCGTACTCGCCCTCGCCGTCGAGCAGCTCACCGGGGAGCTTGTACTCCTCGCAGCCGACGCAGTACGGGCCCTCGTAGCCGCCCTTGTAGATCTCGTCCTTGTCGTACAGGTCCTGCACGAACTCCTGGACGCGGTCCGTGTGCCGCTTCTGCGTGGTGCGGATGAAGTCGTCGTTCGCGATCTCCAGGTGCTCCCAGAGAGGCTGCCACGCTTCGGTGACGAGCTTGTCGGCCCACTCCTGCGGGCTGACGCCGTTCGCCTCCGCGGTGCGCATGATCTTCTGACCGTGCTCGTCCGTGCCGGTGAGGTACCACACCTTCTCGCCGCGCTGACGGTGCCAGCGGGTGAGCACGTCCCCTGCAACGGTCGTGTAGGCGTGGCCCAGGTGAGGAGCGTCGTTGACGTAGTAGATGGGGGTGGAGACGTAGAACGCCTTCTCACCCTGCTTCTCGGATCCAGTGGCCGCCATGGTCGAAATCCTACTGTCCCCGTGTAGATCGACTCACACGCGTTTCGGGTGGCGGACGGTCTGCCTCCGATGTCCGTCCGCCACCCGTGGTGCGTGTCACATGGGGTACGGCGTCATGGACGCCAGTTCGCCAGTACGCCCTCGAAGAGCTCGCCGTCCGTCAGCTCGCGCGGGGTCTCGCCGGCCAGGAAGTGGGCGGTGTTGCCCGTCTTGAGCTTGCGGAGGTAGTCGAACGCCTTGTTCTCCGGGTCACCGAAGGCGATGAAGGAGAAGAAGACGGAGGGGTTCGTCTTCGCCGCGTCTGTGAGGGACTGGGTCGCGGGGGTCTTGGCGTCCGGGGCGCCGTCCGTCTGGAAGAGGACGAGGGCGGGGTCCTTGGTGCCGGAGGTGTCGTAGTCGGTGATGATCTGCTCCACCGCCGCGTGGTAGCTCGTACGGCCCATGCGGCCGAGGCCCGCGTGCAGCTCGTCGATCTTGTTCTCGTGCGCGGCGAGGGTGAGCTCGCCGGTGCCGTCGAGCTCCGTGGAGAAGAAGACGACGTGCACCTTGGCCTCGGGGTCCAGGTGGGCTGCGAGGGCGAGGGCCTGCTCTCCGAGTGCCTGGGCGGAGCCGTCCTTGTAGTACGGGCGCATGGAGGCGGAGCGGTCGAGGACGAGGTAGACGCGGGCACGCGTGCCGGTCAGTCCGTGTTTCTCCAGCTCCGCGCCGGCGGCGTCGTACGCGGTGACGAGGTCCGGGGCGGTGGTGGTGAGGGTGGCGCGGGGGCAGGCGGGGCCGGTGGTCGTGGTCTCTTCCGTGACTGGCTCCGGCTGCTCCGGCTCGGCGTCCTTTTCGGTCTCCGGCTCGGCGTCCGTTTCGGTCTCCGGCTCGACCGCCTTCTTGGCGACCGTGGTGACGATTTCGGGCTTCGGCTCGGGTTCCGCCTCGGGCTTCGGCTCGGGTTCCGCCTCGGCGGTGGGCTCCTGCTCGGGCTGCGCGGTGGCTGACGGCTCCTGGGCCTCGGCCTCGGCCTCCGCCTTGGCTTCGGGCTCGGTCCCGGGCTGGGGCTCCGTGTCCGCCTCGGCCTCGGCCTCGGTCGCGGGCTGCGGCTCGGTCTTGGTCTCCGGCTCCGCCGACGGGGTGCCTTCGGGCTCGGTGGCCGGGGCGGGCGCGGGCTCGGGTGCCGACTCCGGCTCGGGGGCGGAAGCGGGTGAGGCTTCGGCGACGGGCTCGGGCTCCGGCTCCGGCTCGGCGGCAGGAGTGGGCTCGGACGTCGGCTTCGCCTCCTCGACGGGCTTGAGCGTCGGCTCGGGGACGGTCTCGTCGGCAGGAGAGGGGGCCGCTTCGGCGACCGGCTCGGGTGAGGGTTCCGGGGCGGGTACGGGCTCCGGCTCGGACTCGACGACGGGCTCCGGCTCGGTTTCCGCGATCGGCTCGGGTGCGGGCTCGGGCTCCGGGGCCGGCTTCGACTCGCTTGTCGGCGCCGGCTCAGGAGTGGTCTCGGCCACCGGCTCCGGTGCAGGCTCCGGCTCGGGCTGGGGCTCCGCGTCCTGCTTCGGCTGCTCCGCCGGGGGCGCCTGCCGCGGCTCCTCGGCCGAGGTCTCCGGCTCGGGCTCCGGTTCGGGCTGTTCCGCCGGAGGCGTGGGGCGGGGCTTGGGGACCGTCACGTTGTCGAAGGCCGCGGAGACCAGTTCGTCGGCCATGGACGGGGTCGGCTTGGCCTCGGGCTCGGGCCCGGACGAGGCGGTGGGCTCCGGGGCCGGGGCCGGGGCCGGGGCCTCGTCCTCGAGCTTCGGTGTCTCGTCCACGCCGGTCGCCGTCTCCGTCGCCGGCGGCGTCACCGTGTCGCGCTCCTCCGACGGGGCCGGGATCCGGTCGCCCTGCGAGGTGGCGTCCTCCGACCCGTCCGCGGTCTTCCGTGACGGGTCCTGCGCAGCCTCCCGCAGGGGCTCCGCGTCGGTGTCGCGCCCCTTGCGCGAGCGGCCGAACGCGTTCCGCAGGAGAGAGAGAATGCCCATGTGCGCAACCCTTCGCATGAGTTGTAGCCCGTCTATCCCTGGCCAGGACGGACACGTAAGGTTAGCGGCCGACGCGGGCGATCTTGGGGAGGGGAGGGCCAGTCGGTTACCTCCGCCGCGCCTCGCTGTCAACACCGCCCGACTCCCTCCGGGGTTCACCCCTCGTTCACCAGGAAGCAGCGCTTTCGCTCGCATGTGCCCCTAGCGTCACGTCGACATCACGGGCACGTATGGGAGAGCAAAGTGCGCAAACTGCTGCCGATCCTCGGGACCAATGGGGCGTCGCATCCCGGTGGGCGGTCTGCCCTGACCTGCCGTTTCCGCTGTGGCGACGCCTGCTTCCACGAGGTGCCGAACACCAGCACCAATGAATACGTCGGCGACGTCATCGCCGGTGCGCTCAGCCGCCGTTCGATGATGCGCGCCGCTGCCGTCGTCACCGTGGCGTCCGCCGCCGGTACGGCCGCCCTGACGGCCGGTGCCCCGCAGGCGCAGGCCGCCGCCCCGGCCGCGGCGGACAAGGGCAAGCACGGGGGCAAGGGGAAGGCCGCACGCGGGCTGCGCTTCACCCCCGTCGCTCCCAACACCGCCGACCAGGTCACCGTCCCCGAGGGCTACCGGCAGAACGTCGTCATCCGCTGGGGCGAGCCCATCCTGCGCGGCGCCCCCGCCTTCGACCCGGAGAAGCAGACGGCCAAGGCCCAGGCCGGGCAGTTCGGGTACAACAACGACTTCCTGGCGCTGCTGCCGCTGCCCGGTGAGCGGGGCCGCCAGATCCTCGTCGCGAACCACGAGTACACCGACGAGGTGCTCATGTTCCGCGACTACGACTCCGACAACCCCACCCGCGAGCAGGTGGAGATCGGCTGGGCGGCGCACGGTCTCTCGGCCGTCGTGGTGGAGGAGGACCGCCGCACCGGCAAGCTCACCGTCGTGTCCCGGCACCAGCTCAACCGCCGTATCACCGCCACCACCAAGTTCAAGCTGACCGGTCCGGCGGCCGGCTCCGACCTGGTGAAGACCTCCGCCGACCCGTCCGGCACCACGGTCCTCGGCACCCTCAACAACTGCGCGGGCGGCGTCACGCCCTGGGGCACGACGCTCCACGGCGAGGAGAACTTCAACCAGTACTTCGCCCACGGCACCCGGACGACCGACAAGCGGTACGGCCTGGGCAGCGGGGCAACCGACCGCAAGTGGGAGCGTTTCGACAAGCGGTTCGACGTCGCGCAGGAGCCGAACGAGGTCCACCGCTTCGGGTACGTCGTCGAGCTCGACCCGTACGACCCCGACTCCACGCCCCGCAAGCACACCGCTCTCGGCCGGTTCAAGCACGAGGGCGCGACCGTGCGCCTCACCTCGGACGGCCGCCCCGTCGTCTACACCGGTGACGACGAGCGCTTCGACTACTTCTACAAGTTCGTCGGCAGCAAGCGGATGAAGAAGGGCAGCTCCCGGGCCGTCCGCGAGCACAACCTCTCCCTCCTCGACGAGGGCACGCTGTACGTCGCCAAGCTGACCGGTGACTCCCCGGCGATCGAGATCGACGGCACCGGCAAGCTGCCGAACGACGGCGAGTTCGACGGCAGCGGTGAGTGGATCCCGCTGGCCACCGCGACCGCCAAGGGCGCCGTCTCGCACGTCGACGGCATGACGGCGGAGGAGGTCTTCGTCTTCACGCGCCTCGCCGGTGACAAGGTGGGCGCCACGAAGATGGACCGCCCCGAGGACGTCGAGCCCAACCCGGTCACCGGCAAGGTCTACGTCGCCCTGACGAACAACTCCAACCGCGGTGTCGGCTCCAACGCCAAGGCGGACGAGGCCAACCCGCGCAACGCCAACAAGCACGGCCAGGTCCTGGAGCTCACCGAGCGCTGGAACCGCGCGGACAGCACGAGGTTCGCCTGGTCGCTGTTCCTCGTGGCGGGCGACCCCGACGACCCGGCGACGTACTTCGCGGGCTTCCCCAAGGACCGGGTCAGCCCGATCTCCTGCCCGGACAACGTCGCCTTCGACTCGTACGGCAACCTGTGGATCTCCACCGACGGCTCCGCCCTCGGCTCGCACGACGGCCTGTTCGGCGTCGCCACGCGCGGTGACCGGCGCGGCGAGCTCAAGCAGTTCCTGACGGTGCCGACGGGTGCCGAGACCTGCGGGCCGGTGATCCAGGACCGGCGTGTGCTGGTGGCCGTGCAGCACCCGGGCGAGGTCGACGGGGCCTCCGCCACGAACCCGGGCAGCACCTGGCCCGACGGGCCCGGCAAGATCTCGCGCCCGGCCGTCGTCGCGGTGTGGCGCGCGGACGGCAGCGACATCGGCGAGTGATCTCGGCGGGTGACCTCGCCGAGTGACATCGGCGAGTGACCTCGGCGAGCGGGGGCGCTTCTCTTCTGAGGAGCGCCCCCGTTCGCCGTCACGTCCGGTCGTGCAGCGTGAGGTCGACGACCAGGGCACGGTGGTCGGTGTCGTCGAGGTCGAGGAAGCGGGCCCGGCGCGCGGCGAAGTCCCCGCTCACGAGGACGTGGTCGATCTGCGCGCCCAGCGCCAGGGGGCCGCGGGCGGTCCGGGCGGGCCAGGTGGGGGTGCGGGACTCCCCGGCGAGCCGTGTGCTGTCGTACAGGCCGGCGTCGAGGATGCGGCGGAAGGCCGCATGGTCCTGGGAGGCGTTGAAGTCGCCGGCGAGGATCGTGGGCGTGCCGCGGCCGGCCGCGGCGTACGCGCGCAGGGCACCGAGCTCGCGGCGCCAGGTGTCCAGCTGGTCCGGCAGCGGCGGCATGGGGTGGGCGAGCTGGAGCCGTACGGGGTGGCCCGCGACATCGGCGGTCGCGCCGGGCATGCCCAGGGTGCCGGTGACACCGTCGGCCGGGGTGAGCCGGTGTCCGCTGAGGATGACGGAGCCCTCGGAGCCGTACGCGTCGACGGCCTGCCGGTACGGGTAGGCGCCGGTGTCACCGCCGAAGGCCTTCCTGAGCGCGGCGGAGCAGGTGTACTCGCATTCCTGGACGAACACGATGTCGGGGCGGTGCCGGCGGATCTCGTCGACGAGGGCGTCCGTTCCCTGCCCGAACCGCACGTTGGCCGTCAGCACCCGGAGCTCGGCCACGGGTCTGCCGCCCGGGTCGCCGGACTTCCCGTACGGCTCCAGGAACCATGCGAGCGCCCCGAGGACGATCACACCCCACAGCAGGACGAGCCGCCGGCGGGCGAGCGCGGCGAGCAGCAGGGCGGCGCCCGTGGGGGCGAGGAGCCAGGGCAGGAAGGCGAGCAGCTGGGGCACCGGGGTGACGCCGTCGCTGTCCGCCGCCCGGCATCCGACGACCACGCTCACCCCGAGGAGCAGGAGCCCGGCGCACCAGGCGGCGGCCCGCCGCCCGCCCGTCCGTTCCCCCTCGCCCACCGCCCGGTCGGCCGCCGCTGTGTCCACGTCCCGGCCTCCGCCCGGTCGCTGGGTGCCCGCTCTCCGGATCCCCTCGAACTCCTGGTGACGCTCCTGGTGACTCCTCATGAAGACGGGGATTCCGGAAAGAAGGTTGCCACTGTGCCGTCGGTGCGGTGTCGAGTGGATGCGCCGGGCGGGATGCGCCGGGCGGGAGTCGCCGGGCGGGAGGCGCCGGGATGTGGCGGGCGACGGCCGTGATCACCGTCCGCCGCCCGCCACCCGGTCACCTCGTCGCGTAGGTGTCCCGCACCGTCAGCAGGGACCAGATGACGAACACGCCGATCGCGATCGAGATCACCGACCAGACGGGCGCGTACGGCAGGAACAGGAAGTTCTCGATGATGTACAGCGCCGCCAGGACGACACCGGCGACGCGTGCCCAGGACTTGCCCTTGAGCAGGCCGAAGCCGGTGACGGCGACCAGTACGCCGAGAATCAGGTGGATCCAGCCCCAGGCGGTGAGGCTGAACTCGTACACGTAGTCACCGACGAACGCGTACACGGTGTCCCTGGCGATGCCCGCGATGCCGTTCAGGATGCTGAGCACGCCGGTCACCACCAACAGGACCCCGGCGAAGGCGGTGCCACCGGCGGCCAGGCCCGTACCCCGCGGGCGGGCCGGGTGCGGAGGGGCCGAGCTCGGTGAGGATGCGGTGGGTTGCTGGGCCATGAGGGCCTCCTCGGCTTCGACAGCTCATCCGCATGCTTGTGCCGGGGCGGCGGGACCGCACTCGGCGTGGGCCGGACGGATGAGTCGCGATACGGTCCGAACCGCCTCAGACTACTCGGGACGGGACGTCCCGCAGCGCCGCGCTGCACTCTTTCGGCCGCCGCCCCAGGCCGCCCGGCGTGGCGTCAGACGGGGGCCCGTCCCGGCTCCTCCGCCGGAGGCGTCGGAGTCGCCGGAGCCGGGGCCGGAGCCGGAGCCGTAGCCGGTGCGGGCTCCGTGGGCGCCCGCCGTCCCCGCCCGTGACGGCCCGTGACCCACGCGCCCAGCGCCACCGCCACCCCGAACACCACCAGCAACCACGTCACCACGCGCAGCGTGCCCGTGAGGGCGTCGTAGACCGCGGCCGCCGCCCCACGCGACACGTCGGGCGGCAGATCGGCGAGTGTGAGCCGGCGCCCCACGGCCACGGCCAGTCCCAGCAGGGCGCCGCCCAGCGCCGTACCGATACCCGTCGCGAACAGCGCGCGGCGGCGGTGGGCGGCCAGCAGGACGCCCGCCACGGCCAGCGCGGCGGCGAGCGACGGCAGCCAGAACGCGGTGATCTCCAGCACGCGATACCCCTTCCGGAGCCGGTCCAGGTCGCCCGACGACAGGACGGTCACCTCGGTGTGCTCGACCGGGATGCGGTGGGCGAGCGGGACACCGTCGTGCACGAGCTGCCGCTTGACGCGTGCGGCGACGGGCGCGACGTCGAGCGTCACGGGTCCCCCGCCCTCACCGCGTACCGCCCGCATCACCGCGGCGTGCGTGGCCCGGTTCGCCTCGTTCCACGCCGTACGGAACGCCTCGGTGCGGGTGAAGGACCGGACGGCCCGGTACGTGAACGAGCGCACCGGTGCGTGGAGCGCCGGGGCCACCCGGACCTCCCGCATGATCCCGTCGGTCACCGCGTCCGCGACCGCCTCCCGCACGGCCGGGTCGGCGGCCAGGGGCGCCGTCGCCGCCGCGTACCGGGCCGGGTCCCCGACGCCGTACGTGGCCCAGCCGGCCAGTGCGCCCAGCGGCGCGAACAGGCAGGCGAGGGCGATCAGGACCGGCGACAGCAGGCCGGGGACACGTCGGCGCACTCCTCCAGGCAAGACCCGCGCGACGCGGCGGGCGAGCGGGCGGACCGGGTCTGACTGCATATGGCCGCAAGGGACAAGCCGAACGGGGAGCCCGAAGGCCAGGCAGCCCGAAGGCAGGGGCCGGCGGGGGTCAGATGCGGCGGCCCTCCGCGTTCCCGTGCAGGGGATACCGGTACCACGCCACGGCGAACACGCCCACCGCGACCAGCAGCGACAGGCCCGAGGCCCGTACGACGGTGCCGCCGTTCTGGCTGTAGAGGAAGCCGAAGGCCAGCCCCGCGAACACCGCCCACGTCAGGGCGTGCGGCTCGCGCTTCAGCCGGTGGGCGAGGGCGCGGGCGGCGGCGTACAGGACCACGAACGCGAGCGCGCTGAGCCAGCCGAGGAGCATGTTCCCGCCGGTGATGGGCCCGGCGTCGCGGTCGAGGGCCGCCACCCAGTAGCCGTAGAGGAGACCGAGCACCACGGGCACCGCCCAGTGCATGATCCTGTGGGTGCGCTCGCCGAAGACATCCGGCGTCGGCGAGGTACCGGGCGGAAGTGCGCGGTGCGGTCCCGCCATGTGTGTCGCGTAAGCCATGAGAGCACTCCTCTCTTTCCTCCCCCGACTTCCAGGGCACACCTCGCGCGAAGGGCCGGCAAGTCGGAACCGTTCGTCGGGGAGGTGCCTCACAGCACATCGCCTCTTACCACCCGCACCGGTTACCGTGCTGCCGTACGTGATGGATGGGGGAGGAACGATGCCCGGAACGGTCCTGCTGCTGGCGGCCTCGCCTGCGGGCAAGGGGTGTCTGGTGGACGCGGCGTCCGTGCTCCCGGTGCTCGCGGCCGTCGCCCCGCCGGTGCTGGCCGGCGCGGAGACCGCGAACGTCGTCGAGCTGGCCGACCCGCTGGACCCGCAGGCCGTCCTCACCCGGCTGAGGGCCGCCGCGGGCACCCCCGGCCCGCTGACGGTCTTCCTCGCCGGCCAGCTCCAGCTCGACCGCCGCCAGCATCTGCCCCATCTCGCGCTCGCCCGCACCACCCCGGCCACCGTCCGCTACACCGGCTTCCCCTGGCACTGGTTCCGCGAGGAGCTGCGCCTGCGGCCGCCGGGTACGACCACACTCCTCGCCGACCTGCACGCGGACGCCGAGACGTGGCAGCAGCTGCGCTCCCTGTCCCTGGACGCGGGCCCCGCCGTCGCCGTGTACGGGCGCATCGCCCCGCCCCCGTCGCGCCGCTCGGTCGCGCAGCCCCTGTACATGAAGACGGTCGCGACGATCCTGCGCAGCGGCCACCGCCCGCCGCCCGCCGAGCTGCACCAGCAGGCTCTGACCCGTATCGCGAGCAAGGGGCCGGGGACGTACGGGGACGTGGTGCTGTCGTACGAGGGGACGGCGCAGGGGGGCCGGGTCGGTGCGTTCGGTGCAGCGGGAATGGGCGCGGGAGCGGGCGCGGGAGCGGTTCCCGGGGCTGGCGCCTCGGGTCTGTCCCCGGCTCCTGCGGCTTCCGCGGGGCCTGTGCCTCCTGCGGCGCCTGGGGCTTCTGGGGCCTCTGCGATGCCTGCGGGCCCTGCGGCTCCCGCCCCTTCGTACGGTTCCGCCGGGCCCCTTCCGGCGTCTCCGGCGTCTCCGGCTTCTCCGTCCTCCCCGCCGCCTCCGTCTCTTCCGTCCCTCCCCCCTCTGCCGGCCGAACCGCCCACGGTCGGCGGCCCCGCCCCGGACGACGACCCGCACGCCGCCATCTCCGCCGCCGTGCAGGCCGAGCGCCACGACGAGGCCGACGCGCTCGCCGCACGGCACGAGGAGGCCGCGCGGCACGCGCACGGGGCCGCGTCCGAGCAGGCGCTGCACTGGGCCGAGGTCCGTGCGGATCTCGCGATGTTCGCGGGCGACGCCGCACGCAGCTGCCGTACCTGGCTGGCGGTCGCCACCGCGCGGCTGGCCGCGGGCGAGGCCCCGGACGCGCCCGCCGTCGAGACGGCCGTGGACCGCGCCCACCACCAGTGGGGACGCGTCGACGACGCGGCGTGGGCCCGGGAGATCGGTCCCGCGCTGCTCGAGGTGCGCCAACGGGTGCCGGGCAGGCGGGCGGGAGCGCTCCGGCATGTGCAGCGGCGTCTGGCGCGACTCGAGGGCGAGACGCGGGAGCTGCGGCCGGTGCAGCGGGTGCAGCAGGTAGCGGGGTAGAGGGGCGGCGGGGCGGAACGTGTGACCGGGGCGGTACGTGCCACCGGGCACCGTGTCTCAGGTGCGCGTGAGGGGGCCCGGCCGTACGGCGATCAGTGCGGCCGTACCACGTTCGCCGCGGTGACCAGGGCGGCCACCGCGAGCAGCGCGGCGCCGAGCGGGCGGGCGTGGCGGGAGAGCAGTTGTCGGAGCACGGCGACCTCGCAATGAGAAGCGGGGACAACGGCGACGGGGCCACGGCGCCGCAGCTGGCGACAGCGGCGCGTTAAACGGGCTTAACGCGCTGCTTAACGTAAGGGCTTGTGACGTCAACAGCAAGAGCGCACGGCCGAGTTGGCGCTGTGAGTGGAAAGTGCCGGCTCAACTCGGCTTACTGGCATGCTTGTCCCATGCCCGAGCGCGACGACCCGGAGACCATCGGGCGCAGAGTGCAGCAGCTGCGCGCCCAACGCGGTCTCACCCAGCGGCAGCTGGCCCAGCCGGCCTACACGCCCGCGTACATCTCCACCGTCGAGGCGGGGCGGGTGCGCGCCTCCGACCAGGCGCTGAACCACATCGCCGGCCGGCTCGGCGTCGCGTACGAGGAGCTGGCCACCGGCCGTCCCGCCCACCTCGCCACCGAGCTGCGGCTGCGGCTGACCGACGCCCAGCGCACGCTCGCCACCGGCGAGGCCCAGATCGCGGCCGAGAGCTACGCGACGCTCCTGAAGGAGGCCGAGGAGCACGGGCTCGTCGCCGAGCAGGCCGCGGCCCTCCTCGGGCTCGGCGAGTGCGGCCTGGACACGGGCGACCTGACGGTGGCCCTCACCTACTTCGAGCGCGCGGAACGGACGCTCGCCGACGCACCGCTGCCCGCCCGCGTCCCCGCGGTGCGCGGCCGGGTGGTCGCCCACTACCTGGCCGGTGAACTCCGGTACGCCTGCTACCTGCTGGAGACCACGCTCGACGAGCTGAACCGCGGCGGCCTGCACGACCCCGACGCGCTGCTGCTGCTCTACGCGAGCGCCATCGCCCCCTACATGGACCTGGGCGCCCACGCGCGCGCGGCACAGGCGGCCGAGCTGGCGCTGGCGCTCGCGCCGCAGGTGAAGGACCCGGTGCTGGTGGCCCGCATGCACCGCCAGGTGGCCCGGACACTGATCGCCGAGGGACGGACCGCCGAGGCCGACGCGTCCCTGGCCAAGGCGGCCGAGCTGTACCGCCAGCTGCAGATCCGCACCGAGCTCGCCAACTGCCACTGGATGCGCGGTTACCTGTACGCGCAGAACGGCGAGCTGGCGCGCGCGGAGAGCGAGCTCCGGGAGGCGCGCACCATGCTGTCGGCCCGCCGCGCCACGCTCTACCTCAGCCAGGTGACGGTCGAGCTGGCCGACGTGCTGCACCGGCGCGGCGCCTCGGAGGAGGCCGCCGGCCTGCTCCACGAGGTGCTCGGCGACCTCTCGTCCGAACGCGGCGCCGTGCACTCCGCCGCCGCGCACCGCCTGCTCGGCATCATCGCCGAGGACGCGCGCGACACCGAGTCCGCCGAGGAGCACTACGTCCGCGCGCTCAGCCTGCTGGAGCGGGCCGGGGCGGCCGGCGACCTGGCCGACCTGTGCCGGCTGCTCGGTGACCTGCTGCGCCGTACCGGCCGGGTGGAGGCGGCCCTGGACGCGTACCGGACCGGCCTCGGCCACCGCACGGCGCCGGGGACGACGACGCTGGGTCCGGCCCCGGCCCAGCCGCCTCTGTGAGCGCCGCCTGAACACCCTGTGAGGGGACACAGGGGCGGCGCCTAGCCTTCGGCGGCACACAGGTGTGCGGACGGTGGGCGAACGGGCGGAAGCGGGGCGCGTGAGGAATCAGCGGAGCGGTGCGGCCGACGGTGTGCGCCTCGCCGCGCGGGCGCTCGTGTACGCCGCGCTCGGCGGCCTCGCGCTCGCCGCCATCGCCACGGTCGTGTCGGTCCTCGGACCAGTGCTCGCCCTGGATCTCGCCACCCCCGCGATGGCCGCCTGGTGGACGGTGTTCACGGCCGTGGTCGTGCAGGGAGTGCCGTTTCTGCTGCTGGGCACGCTCGTGTCGGCCGCGATCGGTGCCTTCGTACCGGAGCGGGTGTTCGGCCGGCTGCTGCCGCGCAGCCCCGCGCTCGCCGTGCCGGTCGCGGGCGCGGCGGGTGTCGTGCTCCCCGGCTGCGAGTGCGCGTCCGTCCCGGTGGCGGGCAGCCTGATACGCCGCGGGGTCGCGCCCGCCGCCGCGCTGGCCTTCCTGCTCTCCGCGCCCGCGATCAACCCGGTGGTGCTGGTCGCCACCTCCCTCGCCTTCCCCGGGCAGCCGGCCATGGTCCTGGCCCGGCTGCTCGCCTCGCTCGCGGCGGCGCTGGTGATGGGCTGGCTGTGGGTGCGCTTCGGCAAGGAGGAGTGGCTGCGGCTGCCGGAGCGCCGTACGTCCTCCGCCGGGTCCGGAGCGCCGCGGTCCCGCTGGGACGGCTTCCGCGCCGGACTCCAGCACGACTTCCTCCACGCGGGCGGCTTCCTCGTGGTGGGCGCGGCCGCGGCGGCGACGTTCGGCATCGTCGTCCCGCGCTCGGTCCTCGACACCTTCACGGGTTCCCCCTGGCTGTCCGTCCTCCTGCTCGCGGTCCTGGCCGTGGTGCTGTGCGTGTGCAGCGAGGCGGACGCCTTCGTCGCGGCCTCGCTGACCGGCTTCTCGCCGACGGCCCGGCTGGCCTTCATGGTGGTCGGCCCGATGGTGGACCTGAAGCTGATCGCCCTCCAGGCGGGCACGTTCGGCCGCTCCTTCGCCGTACGGTTCTCCGCGGCCACCTGGGCCGTCGCGGTCACGAGCAGCGTCCTGGCGGGGTGGTGGCTGCTGTGAGGCGGTACGGTCCGGCGGTCCTGCTCCTGCTGTCCGGCGCGGCGATCCTGCGGATCTCGCTGTTCAGCGAGGTGTACCTGCGGTACGTGCAGCCGGGCCTGCGTCCGTTCCTGATCGCGTCGGGGGTGGTGCTGGTGCTGCTGGGGGCGGTTTCGGGATGGAGGTCCGCCCGTGACCGGGCGAACCACTCCCATGAGGGCCACTCTCATGCCCACGGCCCCCGTGTCGCCCTGCTCCTCGCCGTTCCCGCCCTCGCCCTCCTCCTGTCCCCGCCTCCGGCCCTCGGCTCCTACAGCGCGGAGCGCGAGGCGGCGCGGTACGCGGCCCAGGGCGTCGGCACGTTCCCGGAACTCCCGGCCGGGGACCCCGTCGACCTCACCCTGGGCGAGTACACCTCCCGCGCGATCTACGACAGCGAACGCTCGCTGAAGGGCCGCACGGTCCGGATGACGGGCTTCGTCACGCGGGAGGAGAACGAGGACGACGAGGGCGACGACGGCACCTGGTACCTCACCCGCCTCCTGGTCTCCTGCTGCGCCGCCGACGCCGCCCCGTACAGGATCGAGATCCGCGAGGCGGACGCGCCGCCGGCGGACGCGTGGGTCACCGTCACCGGCACCTGGCACCCGAAGGGCGACCTCGGCACGGACGGGGCCTGGCCGCCGGTCCTGGACGCGACCTCGGTGAAGAGGGTGGCGGAGCCGCGGAATCCGTACGAGAAGCGCTGACCGCGGCCGGGACGGCGCTGTTCACAGGCCGGAGGCCGACTCCGCGATCACCTGGCCCCGCGCGTCGTACACGGTGACCTTCCAGGAGGGGCCCCCGGGGGCGTCGGAACCGGTCTGCTGCTCGGGTGCCTCGGCACTCGCGTACCAGACACCCCACGTCGTGTTCCCCGCCAGCCGCAGCACGGTGCCCTCCACCGGGGTGCCCCCGGCCGTCTCGATCTCGACCCGGGCCGCCGCCTCCCGGACGCCGTAGTAGACCCCGGAGAGGAAGTAGCCACCGTCGCCCGAGCCCGACGCCTGGACGGAGACACCCGGTTCGCTCAGGTCGAGGTTGCCGTCCACGACGCTGCGGAACTCCACCGGCGGACCGTCCGGCTCGTGCCAGTACTTGCCCTCCTCCGTCAGCCACACCTCGGTACCGGGCGCCGCCGTCACCCGCTCGCCGGGCTCGACGACCCGTGCCCGCCCGGCGGGCGCGGAGGAGGACGGCGAGGAGGACGGTGAGGCGGACGGGGTCACGGTGGCGGCCGGGGGCGTGACGCGCTCGGCCGGTCCGCCGGAGGCGTCCGGGCGCAGCGCCAGTACGGCGGCCAGCGGCAGGAGCAGTACGGCGGCCGCACCGCCCATGGCGACGGCCCGGCGCCGCCGCACGCGCCGCCGGCCGTCCCGTTCGATCGCGGCCAGCGGTACGGCGGACGGGCTGACGCCGTGCGCGGCCTCGGCGAGCGCGTCGCGCAGCCGCCGCTCGGTGTCGCCGGTGGCGCCCTGGCCGACCGGGTCACGCGAGGTGGGATGGCTCATGGGCGGGCTCCGGGGACGCTCGGAGGGGCGAATACGGGGTGGGCGCGCAGGGCGGCGAGGCCGCGCCGGACATGGGTCTTGACCGTGCCGACCGAGCAGCCGAGCACCTCGGCTATCTCGCCCTCGCTCAGGTCCTCCCAGAAGCGGAGCACCATCACGGACCGCTGCCGCGCCGACAGGGCGGCGAGCGCCTCGGTCACCGCCGCCCGCTGCGCGACGGAGTCGGCGTGCCCCGCCTCCGGCTGGTGCACCCGCTCCGGCAGGAACGGCATCAGCAGATGGGCGACGCGTCTCTTGCGTACGCGGCTGATGTTGTTGTTGACCAGGGACCGCCGTACGTACAGGTCGACGTCGTCCCGTGGGATGCGCAGCCAGCGGGCGTAGACCTTGGCCAGCGTGGTCTGCACGAGGTCCTCCGCCTCGTGGAAGTCGCCGGTCAGCATGTGCGCGGTGCGGACCAGCCGGGGCCAGGCGGAGGTGGCGTACGCGGCGAAGTCGTCGTCCGCGGCCGGGGCCTGGGCCTGCGGAAGACCGGCGGCGAGGACTTCGGGGTCAGGGTGCGGCACGGGCGACGGTCCTCGGGTCGGGAACGTGGGGGAGCGGGGCGGGGGCCGGTCAGCCGGCGGCCCCCGCCCGGCGGTGACACAGGAGCGTCGTCACCGGGGTGTCGTCACCGGAGTGCCGTCACCGGGGTGTCGTCACCGGGGGAGCTGGGCGTACACCCGGCCCTTGGTGTCCCGGACAGTGACCGTGCCGACGAAGTCCCAGTCGGACCCGGGCGCGTGGGCCGTGGCGTACCAGGCACCCCAGCCGGGCCGTCCCGGCAGCTCGATCAGCTTGCCGCGCACCGTACCGGCCGCCGTCTCCACCTCCACGAAGGAGGCGGTGCCCCGGCCGCCGTAGTACACGCCGGACAGATAGATGTCGCCCTCCGCCGTGCCCTCCGCCTGGAGCGACACGCCCGGCTGGGTGCGGTCGATGTTGCCGTCCACGACGCTCCGGAACTGCGGATCCGGGTTGTCCGGCGTCGTCCAGTGCTTGCCCTCCTCGGTGAGCCACAGCTCGAACCCGGGCGCGGCGACGACGTGCTCACCGGGCTGGACGATGCGCGCGGCCGGCGTCTTCGCGGCCGTGCTGACCGACGCGGTGTCGTGCGCCGTCCTCCCCTGTGGGACGGCGTACGACACCGCGGGCATCCCCGCCAGCAGCGCGGTGAACGCGGCGGCGGCGACGTACTTGTGCATCCGTGTCATGGACGGACAACTCCTGCTCATAGGCGGATCGATGAATCGTTCGACAGCACGGAGGGCGCCTCTCCACCCCTGCCAACGCCGTCGGTCCCCCATCCGGATGACATCCGCGCCGAACTTTCCTCTCCGGTCTTACCGGCGTGTCCCGCGTCCGCGTACGCCGGCCGTGGGAGCCCCTCACTCGTTGGCAGCGCCTGGGCTGGTCGGCGGTGGCCGGTGGTGCTGCGGTGGACGAAACGCCACGTCCCCGGGAGGCCCCGCTCATGCAACGTCCGTACCGTGTTCTCGCCTCGGCGGTCACCGCCGCGGTGCTCGTGGGGGCGGCGGCCTGCTCACAGCGCGGGGGAGGGGCCGGAGAGGGGGACACGACCCGGCACCGGTCCTCCCCGGCGGACCGGGTGAGTCCCGCCGCCTCGCCCTCGGCCGCCGCGGGCGTCTCCGCCCTGACCGACGCCCAGGCCGCGGGCGCCCTGCTCCGCGCGGACGACCTCGGGTGGGCCTGGGGCGGCACGAAGGGCGCGGCGACCTGGCGGGACGGACTGCTCAAGGGCAGGGCGAACCGCCCCGAGTGCCAGGAACTGCTCGACACCGTGTACGCCGAGGACCTGCTGGGCGAGCCCGTCGGCGGGTCGGCGGCCGTGGGGTTCGACGACGGTGAGTACGGGGCCCAACTGCGCCACCAGGTGGGCCAGTACAAGGAGGAGGGCGTCGACGCCAAGCTCGGCCATGTGCGGGAACTCACCGACGAGTGCGGTGAGTTCGACGTCACCGGCGCGGGCGGGCGCACCCACGCCGTCAAGGTCGTCCCGGTCGACCTCCCCGCGGCCGGAGACGCGCGCCGGGGCCTCCGGATGACCGTCAACGGCGGGGTCGAGGGGAAGAAGGGCCCGCTGACGCTCGACGTCGCCGCCGTGCGGGTCGGGGACGGCGCCGCGCTCCTCACCCACGGCGGCCTCTACGGCGTCGACGGCGACACCACCCGCCGGGCCGTCGAACGGGGGGCCCAGCGCCTGAAGGAGGTCCAGGAGGCCCGGAGGACGGGCAGGACGCCGAAGGACCAGGAGAGCCCGGCGGCCGGGGAGAGCCCGGACACGCAGGACGGGGACCGGCGGGACGAGCGAAACCAGCCGGACGAGCAGGAGGAGCAGGAGGAGCAGTACGACGCCCAGGAGGACACCCCGCAGAACGAATGGCGGAACGGCTGGGGGAACAGCTGGCAGGACGACCAGTGGGGCGGCGGGCAGGACGGCCGGTGGGACGGGGGACAGGACGACGGCGAGTAACAGGCTGCCGGGACACGCGGTGGCGGGCGGCCGGGTTCCGTGGCGCGTGTCCCGGCATCCCCGGCGCGGAAAACCGGTTGCCGGGTGGTGCCCGGCGCCCGGTAGCGTGACCGGCATGTACGCGTACGCCGTCGCCGCGATGGCCAGGACCCGCCGCCCGTAGCGGCGGCACTCCGGCATGTCCCGTGGCGGGAAAACCAGTTGCCGCGCCGCCCGTGACGCGAGGTAGCGTCGGGGGCATGTGTGCGATCGCAGTGACTGAGCTCCGCCGCTTCTAGCGGCGGACCTTCCGCGTCGGAGATACGCATCGGGAGAAGCCGCCGCCTCAGCGAGTCATCGCCGGGCGGTCCGTTCGTGCTGCCCGGCTTCCCCTCGAAGCCGCGGAGATCCTGTGCGCACCCATCGTCCTGGCCGGCATGAACTGGGCCAGAACTTCCTCATCGACCGCACCACCATCGACACCGTCGTCGGCCTCGTCGCCGGCACCGACGGCCCGATCATCGAGATCGGCACCGGTGACGGCGCGCTGACCCTGCCGCTCCAGCGGCTGGGCCGCGGCCTGACCGGCGTCGAGATCGACGGCGGGCGTGCCGCGCGGCTCGCCCGCCGTACCGGCCCGGATCCGGCGACCGAGATCGTCCACGCCGACTTCCTCGGCTTCCGGCTCCCCGCCACGCCGCATGTGCTGGTCGGCAACCTGCCGTTCCACCAGACGACCGCGATACTGCGCCGGGTCCTCGGGGCCCCGGGCTGGACCGACGCCGTCCTCCTGGTCCAGTGGGAGGTGGCCCGCCGGCGCGCCGGAGTGGGCGGGGCCAGCCTGATGACGGCGCAGTGGTGGCCCTGGTACGAGTTCCGGCTCGTGTCCCGGGTGCCCGCCTCGGCGTTCCGCCCGCGCCCCGGCGTCGACGGCGGCCTGGTCGTCTTCTCCCGGCGGCCCGAGCCCCTGGTCCCCGTCCGGGAGCGGCACGGCTACCAGGACTTCGTACGGCGCGTGTTCACCGGCCGGGGCAACGGCCTGGCCCGGATCCTCGCCGCCGAGGCACCGGAACTCTCCCGGCAGGCCCGGCAGGAGGTCCAGCGCCTGCTCCGGCAGCACCGCATCGCTCCGACGGCCCTCCCGAAGAGCCTGGACGCCCCCGCATGGGCGGCTCTCTACGAGCTCCTCGGCTCCCGGCGACGGGCGGCCGACACGCGGGCGGCCGACACGCGCACGGCCGGCGCACGGGCGGCAGACACGCGCACGGCCGGTACGCGGACGCCGCCGCCCGGGACCGGCAGGACGCGACGTACGCGAGGCCGTCCCAGGCGCTGACGAGGCCGTCCCAGGCGCCGACCCCGCCGGGCAGGGCGCTCCCGCCCCTACCCCTCCACCCCCGTCAGCGCCTGCTCCGCCCAGATCACCTTGCCCTCGGGCAGGAAGCGGGTGCCCCAGCGCTGGGTGAACTGGGAGATCAGGAACAGCCCCCGGCCGCCCTCGTCGGTGGTACGGGGGTGGCGGAGGTGGGGGGCGGTGGCGCCGCCGTCGAAGACCTCGCAGATCAGGGTGCGGTCCAGGATGAGCCGGAGGCGTACGGGGCCGGTGGCGTGCCGGATCGCGTTGGTGACCAGTTCGCTGACCACCAGCTCGGTGGTGAACGCCAGTTCGTCCAGGCCCCAGGCGGCGAGCTGCCCGGTCGCGGTCCTGCGGGCCTGGGCGACGAGTGCCGGGTCGGGCGGCAGCTCCCAGTCGGCGACCCGGCCGGGGGCGAGCCGCCGGGTGCGGGCCAGCAGCAGCACCACGTCGTCGCCGGGCCGGGCCGGGACCAGGGTGTCGACCACGCGCTGGGCGCGGGTGTCGAGACAGGTGCCGGACGGCCGTTCCAGGGCCCGGCCCAGCAGCGCCGGGGACGACTCGGCCAGCAGGCCGTCGGTGTGCAGGGCGAGCACCGTACCGGGCGGCAGCTCCAGGGTCAGGGACTCGAAGGGCGGGCCGTTCACACCGAGCGGCGGCCCGATCGGCAGCTCGTCCGCGAACCGGACCGAGCCGTCGTCCGGGGACACCAGCGCCGGCGCCCGGTGCCCGGCCGCGGCCATCGCGCACGCGCCCGACACCGGGTCGTGGACCACGTACAGACAGCGCGCCCCGACCGTCTGCTCACTCCCCGCGTCCGGACCGGTGCCTGCCTGCCGGGCGGACTGGGCGACCAGGTCGTCGAGGTGGGCGAGCACCTCCTCGGGCGGCAGGTCGAGGTCGGCGAGGGTGCGGACGGCGGTGCGCAGCCGGCCCATCGCGGCGGCGCCGTCGATGCCGTGCCCCTCGACCTCGCCGACGACGAGGGCGACGCGGGCGCCGGGCAGCGGGATGACGTCGTACCAGTCGCCGCCGACCCCGGCCAGCTCGTCGGCGGGGCGGTAGCAGGCGGCCACGTCCGCGGCGTCCTGCTCGGGGAGCGAGCGTGGCAGGAGGCTGCGCTGCAGGACGAGGGCCGCGTTGCGCTCCCGGGTGTAGCGGCGGGCGTTGTCGACGCAGACGGCGGCCCGCGCCACCAGCTCCTCGGCGAGGTCCAGGTCCTCCTCGTCGAAGGGCTCCGGGCGGCCGCTCCGGAAGAACGTGGTGATGCCGAGCGTGATGCCGCGTGCCCGGATCGGCACGATCATCACGCTGTGCAGCCCGAGCTCCCGGAAGGTGGCCTGCCGTCCGCCGGGCCGGGTGTCCGACCACTCCCGGTCGAGCGGGCCGATCCGGAACCGGCACCACGGCACGCCTTCGGCCAGGGTGCGCACCGGGGGCGTACCGGGCAGATAGGCGGCCGGCGCCCCGACCCCGGCGACCGCCTCCGGCGCGCCCTCGTGCACCGACCGCTGCCCGGCGCGCCGCATCGGCACCGCGTCCGCGCCCCGCACCGGCCCGGGCTCGGCGCCCCTCAGCACGGAGTCCAGCAGATCGACGGCGACGAAGTCGGCGAGTCCGGACACGGCCACGTCGGCCAGTTCCTGCGCGGTGCGCGCGACGTCGAGGGTGCGGCCGATCTGTTCGCCGGCCCGGTCCAGGAGCGCGAGCCGCATCCGGGCGCGGTGGCGCTCGGAGACGTCCATGACCGTGTAGTACACGCCGAGGGGTCTGCCCGCGTCGTCGTCGAGCCGGGTGAAGGACATCGTGTGCGCCGTCTCGCGGTGCGGCGCCGAGCGCAGCAGGCCCACATGCTCGTGGTCGACGACGGGCTCACCGGTCCGCAGCACCTGGCGCATCTGCGCCTCCAGCCGCTCGGCGTCCAGACCGGGCTGCACCTCGGCGAGCCGGCGGCCGATCCGCTCGTGCGCGGGGCCGCCGCCGAACACCTCCAGTGCGGCGTTCGCCCACACGAACCGCAGCTCGGTGTCGACGATCGCCATGCCGACGGGCGACCGCGCGACCATGCTCTCCAGCACGCTCCGGCTCATGTCCCAGCCGGGCGCGCCGGCCATGTCGGAGAGCAGGACGACCCAGTGGTGGGCCCCGGCGTGCCGTGGCCCGCGTCCCCGCTCCCGCCCGGCCGGCCAGGAACCCCACAGGGGAACGGCCCGCACCATCAGCGGCACGCTCCAGCCCCCTCGGTGACGGGCACGGAGCACGCCGGTCCAGCCGCCGCCCCCGGCACGGTGGTCCTCGGCGAGCGCGGTGACGCGGGCGGCGTCCTCGGGAACCAGCAGCGCGCCGGCGTGCCTGCCGAGCACCGCGGCGGCCGGGTGGCCGAGGAGCCGCTCGGCGTCCCGCGTCCAGCTCGTCACCGTCCCGTGCGCGTCGAGCAGCAGCGGCACGGCATCGGCCACGTCGAACCGCTGCCCGGTGACCTCACTGTCCCTGTCGGTCCCCACGGCGACCCTCTCTGCTCTGAGACGCCTTCCCGCCTCATTATTCACCTGATGTGATCACCGGTTCAGCCCTTTGTGACGAAGACGGTTCCCAGCGCGCACGCCGGGGGCCTCCAGGTGAGTGATCCGAGGCTCCGTACGTACGTTCCGGCGGGTAGCCCGGGAGGACCACGGCGGACACGGCGGACACGGCGGACACGGAGGAGAGCGGTGCCGAGCAAGCGGCAGCGGGTGAGCGGCGCGGCGACAGCCGCGGGCCTCGCGTTCCTGCCCCTGGCCGCGGGATGCGGCGGCGGGGACGGCACCGGAGCGGACACCACCGTGGCGGCGCCCGCCCGGGTCGAGGTCATCGCCTCGCTGACCGGCTGCGAGGCGGAGATCCGCGTCGAGGCGGACGAACTGCGCGAGGGGGTCTGCCGCACCGCCGAGGGCGAGTACCTCATCACCACCTTCCCCGCGGAGAGGTACCAGCTGACCTGGCTCGACAGTGCGGCCGTCTACGGGGGCCGGTACCTCGTGGGGCCGCGCTGGGCCATCACCGCACGGCCGGAGCTGCTGGAGCCGCTGCGCGAGAAGGTGGGCGGCACGGTGCGGGACCTGGGCGCCTCCCGGGGTGCCGCTCCGGGTGCGCCGCCGGCGTCACCGTGAGCGGCCGGGAGACGTCCGGTCCCCGAACGTCGGACCCCCGGGGCGTCAGCCCTTCATGGCCTTGCGGACCGCGTCCTTCGTCCGGTCCACCAGCGCGGCGACCGGCCCCAGGGCGACATTGGCCGCCGCGGACTCGGCTCCCGGGTGGGGGCGGGTCGGCGCCATGGCCTCCGCCGCCTTGACGCCCTTGGCCATGGCCGACAGCCGGGCGGGGTCGGCGCTGCGCCGGAGATGGGTGAACTCGTAGCGCTCCTCGGCCCGGGCGTGCCGCTGGACGTCCCCGCGCAGGTCGAGCAGCAGGGGGAGGAACCGCGGGTCGTCGGTGTCCATGCCGTCCAGCACGGACAGGGCCTCCTTCGCCCCGTGCTCCTCGGCCAGCCGGTCCGCGACGATCTCCTCGCCCCCGGGGAAGGCCCGGCGGGCGACGGGGTGCACGACCTCCTCCTCCGCCGTCTCGTGCACGGCCAGCAGCCGTACGAGGCGGTGGAAGGCATCCCGGCGGGCGTCACCGGTGGACCGCTCGACCTCGTCGAACAGGTTGCGGATGTCACCGTGCTGCCGCATCAGCAGGCCCACCACGTCGTCGTCCGGCGCGCGGTCGTCACCGGCCTGCGGGGTGCGGATCCCGCTCTCGCTCTTGCTCTCGCTCATGACGCCTCCTCCCTCACTTCTCGCGCAGCCGGGAGTCGGGGTGCTCGCCCTCGGTCTCCAGGCGGTACTCGCGGCCGAACATCTCCTGGTGCTGCGCCATGACGCGCTCGCTGGGCGGCTCCTCGCCGCCGTGGATGCCGGCCTGCATCTGCTCGAAGCGCTCGTGCGCCTCGCGTACGTAGCCGGCGCCCAGGGTGGTGAGGTCGATCTGGGTGTCGAGAAGTTCCCGCAGGTAGGCCTTGTTCGGTTCGAAGGTGAGTACGTTCGGCAGCTGCGGGGCGAGGATCTCCTGCGGATCGCGGCCGTCGAAGGTGCGCATCAGGTCGCAGGCGGTGTGCAGGTGCTCCAGCTCCATGTTGAGGTGCAGCTCCCAGATCGCCTTCACCTTGGGGTCGGACTCCTGCTCCATGAAGGAGTGGTAGAGGTAGCACTCGTTGTACTCGTGGTTGACGAGCTGCTCCCACCATGTCTCGCCCGGGTCGACCAGCGACTCGTAGTGGGTGACGTGCTCCTCCTCGATGAGCCCGATCTCCTGGTAGAGCTGGCGGGCGATCGGCTCCATGTAGGTGGGGCCGGTGTTCATGTAGAAGTTCATGGTCTGCTGCTCGGCCGACATGATGGTCAACGCGTGCAGCCTGGACAGCGGGTCGACCCGCGCCTTGTCGTACGGGTCGCGGACGTTGTCGACCGGGTCGCGGTGGTGGTACTTGGTGGGCCGCCCCGGCATGACCTCGGTCAGGTCGTCGACGATCGACTCGGCCTTGCGGTGCTCGATCATCTCGTACAGGTTCGCGTACCGGTAGAGATGGTCGAAGTCCTCCAGCACGCCGAACTGGTACGCCTGCTTCAGATAGGGGTCCGGCTCCATCCGGGCCACCCACGCGGTCAGGTCGACGGCGACCTGCTCGTACGCGATGGTCGTCTCCAGCACCGACGAGGTGCCGGGCAGCAGCCAGTTGACCACCTTCTGCTGCTGGGCCTCGATGTACCGGGTCCGGGCGAGCTGCCGCTTGACGTCGGGGTCGACGGTGTTCCTGGACAGGTGGTGGCTGAACAGGATCGCCTCGACCTCGATGCCGTTCATCGTGATGACGCGGCAGCGGGTGTAGGGGTCGCAGTGGTCGGGGTCGAGGGGTTCGACGTCGAGCTCACGCCAGTTGCGCAGCTGCCGGTCCAGCGGGATGCCCCGCTGTTCGAGGGGGTTGAAGGTCATGGGTTCCTCCCGGAGGGACTTGGACTGCACGCGGCCGGGTCCCCCCGAACGGCCGGCCAGGACAGTGCTGTTCCGGCCGCATTTCCAGTGCTGCCGACGGCTGTGCCCCCACCGCCTGGTGCCGTCTGCCGTCTGCCGCCCGCGCCCTAGCGGGTCAGGGCGGTCGGCACCGTGCTGACCGCGGCGGCGCAGGCCAACACGGTCGCCGCACAGGCCGCGTGGCGTTTCAGCAGGCTGCGGCGGAGGCCGGTGTAACGGGCCTCGTACTCGCCGCGCAGCTCCGCCGCCCGCGCGATCGTGGCCCGCAGCAGCTCCCGGGTGAGGTCGAGGCGCTGTTCGGTGTAGTGCCGGGTGACGTCCTCGGCCTGCGCGCCGGTCAGCCACGGCAGCCGGGCGCAGAGGGCCTCCGCCTCGCGCCGGGCCCGCTCCCGCTCGGCGTGGGCGAGGAGATGGCCCTCGACCTCGTTGACGAAGGCGGCGGCCTGCTCGGCGGGCGGCAGACCGGGCCCGTCGCGGGGCGGCGCGCCGGGCCGGTCGCCGCGCGGCGGTACGTCGGGCCGGTCGCCGGTCATGACCGGTCTCTGCCGTGGGCGGTGTCGTCGTGGCCGCTGGCGTCGACCACGTCGCGCCGGCCGACGTTCTCCTCCATGTCCAGCTGGGCCTCGTACGAGTGGTGCAGGTCGAAGGCGGGGGACTCGGAGCGGATCCGGGGCATGACGCAGAAGTTGTGGCGGGGCGGGGGGCAGGTGGTGGCCCACTCCAGCGACCGGCCGTAGCCCCAGGGGTCGTCGACCTGCACGCGCTTGCCGTACTTGGCGGTCTTCCACACGTTGAGCAGGAACGGCAGGGTCGACAGGCCGAGCAGGAACGACCCGATGGTGGAGACCATGTTGAGCGCGGTGAAGCCGTCGGCGGCCAGATAGTCGGCGTACCGGCGCGGCATGCCCTCGGCGCCCAGCCAGTGCTGCACCAGGAAGGTCGTGTGGAAGCCGACGAACAGCGTCCAGAAGTGGAGCTTGCCGAGGCGTTCGTCGAGCATCGTGCCGGTCAGCTTCGGCCACCAGAAGTGGAACCCGGCGAACATCGCGAACACGACCGTGCCGAACACCACGTAGTGGAAGTGCGCGATGACGAAGTAGCTGTCGGTGACGTGGAAGTCCAGGGGCGGGGAGGCGAGGAGCACGCCGGTCAGCCCGCCGAAGAGGAAGGTCACGAGGAAGCCGAAGGCCCAGAGCATCGGCGTCTCGAACGACAGGGAGCCGTGCCACATCGTGCCGATCCAGTTGAAGAACTTCACCCCGGTGGGCACCGCGATCAGGAAGGACATGAAGGAGAAGAACGGCAGCAGCACCCCGCCGGTGGCGAACATGTGGTGGGCCCACACGGTCACGGACAGCCCGGTGATGGCGATCGTGGCCCCGACCAGACCCATGTAGCCGAAGATCGGCTTACGGGAGAAGACCGGGATGACCTCGGTGATGATGCCGAAGAACGGCAGCGCCAGGATGTAGACCTCCGGATGGCCGAAGAACCAGAACAGGTGCTGCCACAGCAGCGCACCGCCGTTCTCGGGCGCGAAGATCTGCGCGCCGAAGCGCCGGTCCACCTCCAGCGCCAGCAGCGCCGCCGCGAGCACGGGGAAGGCCAGCAGCGCGAGCACCGAGGTGAGCAGCACGTTCCAGGTGAACAGGGGCAGCCGGAACATGGTCATGCCGGGGGCGCGCATGCACACGATGGTGGTGATGAAGTTGACGGCGCCGAGGATGGTGCCGAAGCCGGACAGGCCCAGCCCCATGATCCACAGGTCACCGCCGACGTAAGGGGTGCGCTCCTCGCTGGTGAGCGGCGAGTAGGCGGTCCAGCCGAAGTCGGCGGTGCCCTGGGGGGTGAGATAGCTGACCAGCACGATCAGGCTGCCGAACAGGAACAGCCAGTACGCGAACATGTTCAGCCGCGGGAAGGCCACGTCCGGCGCGCCGATCTGCAGCGGCATGATCGCATTGGCGAAGCCGGAGAAGCTCGGGGTGGCGAACAGCAGCAGCATCACCGTGCCGTGCATCGTGAACATCTGGTTGTACTGCTCGGTGGAGAGGATCTGCAGCCCGGGACGGGCCAGCTCCGCCCTGATCAGCAGGGCCAGCGCGCCGCCGAACAGGAAGAAGATGAACGAGGTGATCAGATAGAGGTTCCCGATCTTCTTGTGGTCCGTCGTCGTCAGCCAGGACACCACGACGCGGCCCCTGCCGCGAGGTCCCTCGACCGGGACCAGGGTGACCGGCTCCGTCGGCTCCGTTTGTGCAGCCATCAACTTCCCTACATTTCCCTAAATCGTTCGTAGGTCCACAAGAAGCCAGTTAACGCACAAAACGGCCACTTGACCTGTCAAAGATCCAGGAAAACGGCAAACGGTGCACGTCCATCCACCGGACGGGTTCCCGTGTCGGGGGCCGTGCGGCCGGTACGGGGCGGGCGGGGCGGCGCGGCCGGGGGTGTGCGCGCCGGTCGCCCGAACGAGGGAGGGGAGGGAAGGGAGGAAGGGGGAGGAGGGGGAGGAGGCGGGTGCGGCAACCTCCGGACCGGTGGCGGCGACCAGGGGAGGAACGAACCCATCCCCCACGACGAGGAGTTCGCATGCGCAAGTACCTCGCGCATCTGTTCACCGTCCTCGCCGCGCTGATCGCGGTGACCGGCGCGGTGTCACCCGGCGCGGAGGCCGCCACCGTCCCGGCCGGCCCGGAGACGGCGGCCGTGGCGTCCCGCACGGCGGCCGCCGACCAGTGGAACCCGCCGTCCGGCCTGGTCCAGCCGCTGACCGAGGTCTGGAACCACGTCGAGTCGACCTATCCGGACCTGTACGGCTTCCGCAACTACGGCTGGGACCAGGTCATGGCCAACAAGGGCTCCGTCAACTACTGCGTCCGCTGGGAGTCCGACGCCCCGGTGAGCGCCGCGCTGCGCGACCGCGTCCACGCGGCGCTGAAGAAGCAGTTCGGGAAATGGATGTCCGCCATGGTGGAGAACGGCACGGGCCACAACGCCTGGCCGTACACGGACGTCAAGGTCGACATCGTCGGCTGGGCGGTCAAGAACCGCTCGACGCTCCAGTGGACCGACAACTCCGTGGACATCTACACCGGCATCCTCGACAGCGGCGGCGCGCCCCAGTGCGCCCCCGACTGCGGCCGCTTCTTCCACCAGGACGGGAACTACTCACGCTGCCCCGGCGGAGTGACCCGCCACTACGACCAGTCCCTGTGGCTCACGAAGGGCTTCCAGGGCGGGGCCGGCGGAGACTGGGGCCAGCGCGTCGGCCAGGAGTACTTCACGGGCGCCCTCGGCCAGGAGGACATCCACATCTATCTGCACGAGGTCGGCCACACCTTCGGCCTGGACGACTTCTACGACTGGTCGCCCACCGGCCAGTGCTGCTTCCTGATGAAGGCGGGCAGCGCGACGGCCGTCACCGAGTTCGACAAGTGGATGCTGCGCGACTTCTGGCGGCACCTGAAGTACCGGTACGGGCTGTAGGGGCGGTACGAGAGGGCGGTACGAGGGTCTGCTGACGGGGCGTGGGCGCCCCGGCGGTACGGATACGGCCGTCCCCTGCCGCACCGCCGCCGGCGCCCTCCCCCGTACGGGACCCCGGGAGGACCTCCGACGCCTCCACCCGTCCGTCACCCGCCCGCGTGGTCCCCCTGACGACGGCTGCGCGTGATCAGCCAGGTGCCGCCCACTATGAGCAGCGCGAAGAGGGCCAGTCCCACGCCCTGCGCGGCCAGCAGCCAGAGCCGGTCGCCCAGGGAGAGCGTGCCGGTCAGCGTCACCTGCAGGGAACCGACGGCGAACGCGATCGCGGCGGTGAACACGGCGACGACCTCGACGACGCGCACGGAGGAGGTGTGCAGCGAACGCTCCAGCCGGACGTTCGCGTCCGCCTGCTTCTCCCAGCGGCGCTGCTGCTCCGCGTCTCTGAGGGCCCGCAGCCGTCCCTCCTGGATCGCGTCCCGTCTGGTCAGGTACTGGTCCTGCAGCACTCCGAGGCTCGCGGTGGGGCTCGCGGCCAGCAGCGTGAGGGCCGTGTCGATGCGCTCCAGCGCCTCGTCGTGCCGCCCGCACATGTGCAGCGCGGTGGCGAGCCGCGCCTGGAACATGTGGTCGCGCGGATACGCCTCCACCGCCTCCTCCGCATGACGGCGCAGCAGCTCGCCCTGGCCCTCGAACGGGGCGGCGAAGGCCAGCCCGTTGAGGCAGACGTCCACGGTGTGCCGGGTGCGGCCGGGCGCCGACCAGGCCCGCTCCAGCAGTTCGGTGGCGTACGCGACGGTCAGCGCCCGGCTGCCGAACGCGGCGAAGGACTGGAGCGCCAGGAACACGGGATCCTCGCGGAAGCGGCCGGCGGCCACGGCCAGGGGCGAGGACAGGAGGAACGCGTGCAGCTCGTCGAAGCAGAAGTTGGCCCGCAGCTTGCCCGCGTGGAAGAGCGTGAGCAGGAAGGCGATGCGTTCACCCGTGACGCCCGGGCCCACCTCGACGGCCGCCGCCGTGAGGTCGGCCGCCGGTTCCACGCTCCCGCGGTTGAGGAACCCGTTGCCGAGTCCCCACTGCTCGGCGACCACACCCCGGCTCCCCGTCCGCCACATGGTCCGTCACCCAGCGGGCGCACTCCAGCGCCGTACGGACCGTCGGCCGGTCGTGGAAGCGCCGCCGCCAGTAGCGGTCGGCGGACATGAAGTACGGATCCGTGACGAGATCGGCCGAGGCCACCTCGTACGCGGGCGGAGTGCCCGCCGCCAGCAGCTCGCCGGCCACCTCGTCGACGATGCGGTCCCGTACCCGCGTGTCCGCGGTGCGCGCCTGATCCAGCCGCGCCGTGATGGTGGCCGTGTCCATGGGTCCCCCTCGTCCTCAGCGATCCAGCGCTCGTGGCGGTGATCGTTTCGAACCTACAGGCAGGGGCGGGAACGCAGTACTCGCGGCGAACTGCCGGGCCCGGGCCGGAAGACCGGGACCCGGCAGCGGACGCCACGAGGTGGACGGCCCTCAGACGACGGCCTTGTACCCCTTCCAGCCCGTCGCGATCTTCGTACGGCCGCCGAACGACCCCTTGCCGTTGCCGTTCTGGCGGTACACGTTGCCGCCGGTGTCGCGCGAGACCAGGTCCGCCTTGCCGTCGCCGGAGATGTCACCGGCGCCGACGACCGCGTTGTAGGAGGCGCCCCAGTTCGAGGAAACCTTCACCCGGGCCTTGAAGGTGCCCTTGCCGGTGCCGTCGTACCGGTACAGGTTGTTCGACTTGTCCTGGGCGAGGAGGTCGCCGATGCCGTCGCCGTTCAGGTCACCGGCTCCGACGACCTTCTTGTACGTCCTCCAGTCGCCGTACAGCTTCACGCGCGCCGACAGCTTGCCCGTGCTGGTGCCCTTGTACAGGTAGACCGCCCCGGTCGAGGGGTTGCGGGCGACCAGGTCCGGTCTGCCGTCACCGCTCACGTCACCCGGCGAGGTCAGCACGTCGTACTGGGTCCAGCCGGAGGTGCCGACCGCGGTGTACGGCGTCGAGGGCGTCGCCGCCGTGCCGCAGGCCGGGCGGTAGGCGCGGAGGGCGCCGCTGCTCAGCCGCACCAGGACGTCGTTGCAGCGGTCGCCGCTGAGGTCGCCGAACGGCACGAACCTCGCGGTGGTCGGCCAGCCCGCGCCGGAGACCTTGCCGCTCAGCCTGCCCGTGCCGGTGCCGCGCTGGACGGCGAGGGTGCCGGAGGAGTCGAGGGTGAGGACGTCGCCGACGCCGTCCTTCCCCGCGTGGTCGCGCGGTGCCGCCGCCCCGGCCGTCACCTTGACGGTGCCGGAGAGCGTGCGGGCGGCACCCTGGCCGTCGGCGGGCAGAGCGGTGAGCGTCCAGGTGTAGGTGCCGTTGGTGACGAGGCGGCCCGCGGAGTCCTTGCCGTCCCAGGCGGCCTTCAGCAGGCCGCGGGCGGCGGAGCCGGACAGGGTGCGCACGGTGGCGCCGGACGCCTTGTTGCGGACGGTCACCTTCCAGGAGGCGGCGGGCTTGGACAGCCACCAGGTGCCGGACCAGCTCGCGGCCCCGGAGGTGACCGTGGAGTCGATGACCGACAGGGCCGACGCAGGGACACCCGTCGGTACGAGGTGGACGCGCTGCTCGCGGTCGGCGTAGGCGACGCCGCCGCCGAAGCGGTCCACGGTCCAGGTGGTGCCCGCCCCGAGGTTGTCCCGGCCGAGGTCGGTCCAGTCGGCGAGCTTGCGGCTCGGCAGGTCCGTGTGGCTGCCACTGGACGGCAGCCCGCCGTGCAGGTCGATGAGCTTCAGTCCGCTGCCCGACTGGGTGCCGCCGACGCGCTCGACGAGGTAGCCGTCGCCGAGGAGGACCCGGCCCGCGGGGGCGGTGGCGGTGCGCTTGGTCGTACGGTCGTAGACGCCCGCGCCCGCCGCGGTGCCCGAGCCGTCCGCACAGGCCCAGTACACCCAGCGGCCCACGGCCTGGAGGTCGGACGGGGTGCAGCCGTTGCGGGTGGTGAAGGACTCCACGGCGGTGCCGGACGGCAGCCGGGTGGCCGTGACCGTGCCTCCCGTGGCCGCGCCGCTCCACAGGGTGCTGCCCCAGACGGCGGCGGCGACCCGGTCGCGCTTCTGCAGGACCTTGCCCGCCGGGCCGTCGGCGGCGAACTCGCCGACGTACTGGTAGCCGGAGGAGGCGCTGTCGACGACCGCGTACCGCCCGGAGAGGCCCTTCAGCTGCGGGGCGTCGTCGCCCGTGTCGAGGGTCGGGCCCCAGTCGGTGGCGCCGTTGGCGCGCAGCATGGTCAGGCCGGACTCGGTGGCGTGGCGGCGGCCGTGGTGGCCGGTGCCGTCGGCGAGCATCGGGATGCAGCGGGTGTTGCCGGCGTAGCAGTCGCCGTCCCTTCCGCTGACCAGACCGTCCACGGTGGCCCTGGTGACGGCCGGGGTGCCGCTCGTGGTGAGCCAGGTGCTGCGGTAGGCGCCGATGATGGTGTTCGGCTGGTACAGCGTGCTGTTGTCGGCCGTGGTGAGGATGCCGCTGCCGAGCGAGAGGCCGTTGATCTGCGCGGGCATCGGCCCCACGGCGGTCAGCCGGCTGCGGGTGACCGAGCCGTCGGCGGCCTGGGCGATCCGGTACACGCCCCAGTCGAGGTCGCCCTGCTCGACGTACTGCTCGGCGCCCGCCACGAGCACGGAGCCGTCCGGCGCCTGGACGATTCCGTGGGCGGCCGGGTTCATGACCTCGGTCAGGCCGGTGTCCGTGCCGTCGGAGGTGAGGGCCCACAGTGGCTGGCCCCGGTACTTGTTGTCGCCGGGCGACACCGGTTCGAGGCCGAGCGGCGTGTCACCGACGACGCCGAACGAGGCCTGGTAGGACAGTGCGCCCGTGTCGAAGGTGCGGGGCGCGGCGGACAGGTCGGCACGGTCGTACACGTCCGCCAGGGAGCGCCCGCTGCGCAGCCGCAGCACCGAGTCGGCGCCCAGCCGGAAGCCGGTCACCTCCCAGCCCTCCTCCGGATCGACCCGGTCGGGCAGCGCGCTGAACGCACCGGTGGCGAGGTCGACGATGCCCCAGTGCGCCCAGCCGTTCTCGTTGTCACCGGTGCTGTAGCGGAGGATGACGGACCGGGCGTCGCCGTCCTCGACGGTGATGTCCGACGCGCCGTCCGGCAGCCCGGTCACGGGGGTCCGCCCGATCCCGCCCCCGTCCTGGACACGCCACAGCTGGTAGGCGTTCGGGTTTCCGTTGACGCTGCCGGTGCTGGTGAGGACGGTGCTGCCGAACGTGCCCTGATAGGTGTGGTGTTCGGGCACCGGAACCACAGCGGTGCCGCCCGAGACCCCCGCGCCCTGGAGGAGGGTGACCTGCGACTCCTCCGCCGAATAGAGGGCGACGGTGTCGGACCCGTCCCCGTAGTTGCCGGGCTGGAAGGAGCCGGACTGCTGGAAGTAGCCGCTGTCGATGTCGTACTGGACCGGGACATCCAGCCGCTGCTCCAGCGCGGTCGTGGTGCCGGTGGCGTAATCGGTCCAGAGGAGCCGGTCGTCGCCCTCCTGCGCCCAGAGGAAACCGCTGGTCCCCGCGTTGAGGATCTGCGTGGCCCTGGGCACGGCCCGCGGGGCGGCGGGCAGTACGGTCTCACCCGCGGTGGCGGGCTGCGGAGCGGCTGCCGCCGGGGACGGTACGGCGGCGAGCGGGAGGCCGAGGGCCAGCGCCGTCGCCAGGACCGCCGCGGTACGTGCCGCCGGCGTGCCGAGGCGTGCCGAGCGTGAGCCCGGTACTGGTCCATGTCTGTGTCTGTGCCGGTCTCGGCCGAGTCGGGCCACCGTTCCTCCTGAAGGAATGAAGGAAAGAAGAAGGCATGGTGGGACGTACGGCAACGCTCTGGTGTCTCCCCCGGCCCCCCGGCCGCTCCCCCCACGCGCGTGGAGGGAGCCTAACAACATGCTCATGACGAGCTCCGGGGTTTTCGGGCCTCCCTCACTCCTCAGCCGCCTCGCGCGCCGTGAACGGCAGCACGAGCCGCGAGGGATGGGCGGTGTAGCGGTAGATCTTGTGCGTGACGGGGGGCCGACCGAGAGGCGACCCCGCATCGCACCCGGAGTGCACCCGGAGAAAAGAAGATCGGCAACCTTTGCCCGAGCGGTGGCGACCACCAGGCGAAACCCCTCGGACGAAGGAAGACCCAGTGAGCGAGAGAGCGACCCTGCGCAAGCTCCGGCGCAGGCGGACCAACCGCCGCCGGACCGTGATCACCGGTGTGCTGGCCACCGCGCTGACCGGTGGCGCGATCGTCGGCGGCGTGCTGATGACCGCTTCCGCCTCGGGCCCCGGCGCGGGTACGTACCGCCTGGTCAACGGCGCGGACGACACATGTCTCGACGTGCCGTCGGCGAGCACCGCGGCGGATGTGCAGCTGGCCACGGCGGCCTGTGGCAGCGGTACGGGGCAGCAGTGGGAACTGAGCACCTCGGGCGACGGCTTCACCGTCCAGGCCGTCGGCAGCGGCCTGTGCGTGGGCGTGAAGGGCGCCGCCACCTCCGCCGGCAAGCCGGTCCAGCAGCAGGACTGTGACGGAGGCACGTCGCAGGTGTGGAAGGCGACCGCCGTCGACGACGGGTACCAGCTGGTCAACGGCAAGAGCGCCAAGTGCCTCAACATCAAGGACGGGCTGGCGCAGCAGAACTCCTGCGACTCGGTCAGCAGCAAGACCTGGACGCTGACGACGGTCTCCGACACTCCGGCCCCGTCCTCCCCGGCCTCGTCCTCCCCGACCGCGTCCGCCCCCGTTTCCCCCTCGCCGTCCGTGACTGCTCCGGCCTCCCCGTCCGCGACGGCGTCCGCGAGCGCGACGCCCTCCTCCCCCGCGCTCACCGGCTGGCCGACCGCGACCGGCTCGAAGGCGGTCAGCGCCACGATCGAGGTGTCCGGCACCTACGACGGCGGCCTGGCCCGCCACTACGGCTCCGGCGACCTCGGCGGCGACGGCCAGGACGAGGGCCAGGACCCGATCTTCAAGCTGGCCGACGGCGCCGTCCTCAAGAACGTCGTCCTCGGCTCCCCGGCGGCCGACGGCATCCACTGCTCGGGCAGCTGCACCCTGCAGAACGTGTGGTGGGAGAACGTCGGCGAGGACGCGGCCACCTTCAAGGGCAAGTCCTCCTCCGCGACGTACCTGGTCCAGGGCGGCGGTGCGAAGGGCGCGGACGACAAGGTCTTCCAGCACAACGGCGCCGGCACCCTCACCATCAAGGACTTCCAGGTCGAGGACTTCGGCAAGCTGTACCGCTCCTGCGGCAACTGCGGCACCCAGTACGAGCGCCACGTGGTCATCGACAACGTCGTGGTCACCAGCCCCGGCAAGGTCCTGGCCGGCATCAACTCCAACTACGGGGACACGGCCACCCTCTCGAACGTGACCGTCGTCGGCGACGACGACCGGGACATCACCATCTGCGAGCGCTTCCAGGGCAACGACGACGGCGACGAGCCGACCGCTCTCGGCAGCGGCCCGGACGGCACGTTCTGCCGCTACGGCACCTCGGACATCACCTATGAGTGAGCGGCCGAGCCGCTGAACCGAAGTTCGTGAGGTCCGTGATCCAAGCGCGCACCCCCAGGTCTCTGACCTGGGGGTTTCGCATGGAGCGGGTCATCGAGCGAGTATCGACCGAGTCGCCGAGCGAGTCACCGAGCGGATTCCGATCCGTCATGGGCACTTGCATGCCATACGCTGCGTTCTCGGCAGCGTTCACACACCCGTCGTCGGTGTGAGGGGGGACGTGCTGCCGGCTCATGACCGCCCGGTGAGCACCGGGCTTCTTCTACGTGGGGGGTCACATCACTGCTCGCAGACGCGGCATGTCGATCGCGACGACACTCGCGGTCGTTCTCAGTTCCGCGGCCCTGGCGGCGGGAGCGGCGGGTCCGGCGGCGGCCGACTCCGCGACGGTCCTTAAGTACTTCACCTTCACCAAGTGATCCCAAGGCAGCCGGTCTGGACAGCACGCCCCCGGGTCGATGACCCGGGGGTTTGTCGTGAAGCTCCGGATGAACCCGGAGGGTGATCCTCTCGTCTTCCTCTGCCGACGAGCAGCTTTCTGAGAACACGTCCGATGACTGATGACTGATCAACACTAACCAGCACTAATTAACCGAAAGCAAGCAAAGCGACCGAAGATTGAGACACATAACATCGCGGGTGTTTGCGCGAATACACCCCAGAAATACGCCCTCCGTGTGGCGTCGACCGCGGACGAGACTCTGGGCCGTGGCGGGTGCGGCGGCCCTCGGATTTCTCATCGTGCTGGAAGTCGCCGCACGCCGCTACGGCCTACCGGGGCCGATGACCAACCAGGCGAAAGAGGTGATATCCGCCCCCGCTTCGGGGCCGTTGCTGTATGCCGGTATGGCGTTGATGATGGTGGTGCTCACCTGGCGGCAACGGTTCATCGCGGTCGGTGCCGCGATCGGTATCGACGTCGCCTTCTTGCTGGTGAGGTGGGCGGCCGATGCCGAAGTGACCGACGGGCACTCCTTCGGCAACGGCGCGTTGTGGGTGATTCTGGGCTGTGCGGTCATCGCTGTCACGCGCCGCACCGGCCAGGAACGTGTCCTGCTGCTGAAGGGCGCCGGGCTGGGTCTCCTGCTGGTGGCCGGCCGGAAGACGGGCGACACCTGGCTGCTGATCACCTCGAAGACGCGCCCGATGGTGCTCGACGAGTACGTGGCCACCGCCGACCACGCGCTGGGCAACCCGTCATGGGTGGTGGGCCGGATCGTCGAGGCCACAGGCCCGGTCGGCGCCCATGTCCTCGACTGGGTCTACGTCCAGCTCGCGGTGGCCGCGGTCGTCGTCGCGCTGTACCAGCTGCGCAACGTGGCGGCCCAGGGCCGCTTCCCGCGCCATCACCTGGTCCGCACCTTCCTGGTGATCGGCCTCCTCGGGCCGGCCATCTACATGATCTTCCCTGTGGTCGGACCGGTCTTCACCTACGGCACCGGCGCCTTCGGCACGGGCGGCGAGCCGTGGGCGGTGGCCAACCTGTGGCCGGACACGCCACCGCCGGCCGGCCCCCCGCACCCGGTCCCGTACGACGCGATCACACCCCGCAACTGCATGCCCAGCCTCCACACGGCGTGGGCCACCGCGATCTTCATCCACTCCCGCAGGGCCCCACGGATCCTGCGCTACGCGGGAACGTTCTGGCTCATCGCCACGCTCAGCGCGACGCTGGGATTCGGCTACCACTACGGCATCGATCTCGTAGCCGGCGTGGTGTTCACCGTCACGATCGAGGCAGCGCTGCGCTCGTTCGACCGCGGCTGGGACCGGACGGGAATCCGGCTGGTCGCCTACGGGGCGGTGGTCTTCGCCGCAATCCTGATATCGGCTCGCTGGCTGCCGATGCAGATGGCGGCACACCCGTGGGCGTTCGGACCACTGCTCATCCTGGCGATGGCGTCGGTGGTGTACGGCTACGCGCGGACCACCGCAGGGTGGGACCGGGACGGGACCCCGGTGCCGCCGGACCTGCCAGGACAGCTGATCGTGTCACCTCGGCCCACGGCACGCAGAGAGCACGCGGCGTCCGAATACGCGACTTCCGAAAGGGACTAGCCGGACCGGACAACAAAGAACCCCCGGGGCGACGCCCCGGGGGTTTCTGCTGGAACGGGTGACGAGAACCGAACTCGCGCTCTCAGCTCGGGAAGCCGAGGTGATCTACGGCTGGGGCGGCTGGGTGGGTGGACGGGTCAGTACGCCCGGGCGGCCGCTTCGGCGACGTGGACGTCCTGGTCGGCGGTGCCGCCGGAGACGCCGACAGCCCCGACCGTACGGCCGTCGGTGTCCACGATCGGCATACCGCCGCCGAAGGAGATCAGGCCGCCGTTGCTGTGCTCGATACCGTAGACAGGGCCGCCCGGCTGGGAGATCTCGCCGAGTGCTGCGCTGGGCATCCGGAACAGCACCGAGGTCTTGGCCTTCCTCAACGCCAGGTCGATCGAACCGAGCCAGGCGTCGTCCATCCTCGTGAAGTGCAGAAGGTGGCCGCCGGCATCGACGATGGCGATGTTCATCGCGGTGCCGATCTCCTTGGCCGCGGTCTCGCCGGCGGCGGCGATACGGATGGCGGCGTCCAAGGGCAGAGCAGACACATCAGCGCCTTTCGTCGGGGGTGTCCGTTGCGTGCCCACCGAGCATTGCGCTGCTCATGCGGGCCGCCCAGAGCTGTGTCGTGGCTGGGCACGCGGTTCCTGGGGACGACAGCCCCAGGAACGGCACGACCGGCGGATGTGACACTCGTGGACGTGAGCGAGCTCGGAGACTTCCTCAAGGCCAAGCGGGCGCAGATCACTCCCGAACAAGTCGGGCTGCCCCCCGTGGGCAACCCCCGCCGAGTAACGGGTCTGCGCCGGGAGGAGGTCGCACAGCTGGCCGCCGTGAGCGTCGACCACTACACCCGCCTCGAACAGGGCCGAGTAGCGACGGCCTCCGACAATGTCCTCGTCGGCCTGGCCCGCGCACTGCTGCTGACCGACGACGAACTCACCTACATGCGCCTGCTCGTCCGGTCGCGCCCGTCACGCCGTGGCCCCCGCACGCCGGCCAAGGTCGCCTCCCCCGTGCAGGACTTGCTGGACGCTCTGACCCACACTCCCGCCCTCGTGCTCGGCCGCCGCTTCGACATCCTCGCCTGGAACGCCGCCGCGACCGCCCTGTTCCGCGACTTCGCCGGGCTGCGCCCTGAGCACCGCAACCTCGTCCGGCTGGTGTTCCTCGATCCCCGCGTCCGTGGACTGTACGAGGACTGGGAGTCCGTCGCCGCCGAAACGGTGGCCCGGCTGCGGATGGATGCCGCACACAGCCCCGATGACCCACGGCTGACCAAACTGGTCGGCGAGCTGTCGGTGCGCGACGCCGACTTCCGCCGCTGGTGGAGCGGGCACGGCGTCCGCATCCCCAGCGCGGGGCGCAAACACCTGCGCCATCCGGTCGTCGGCGGCCTCGAACTCGACTGGCAGACGATGCAGCTCGGTACGGCCTCCGACCAGATCCTGGTCACCTACACCGCCCCGGCAGGCACGCCCACCCACGACGCCCTGGCCTTCCTCACATCCTGGTCGGCACGCCCGGACGCCGTCGGTCACACGGCACAGTCCGGGCCCGCCACCTAGCCGCCCGCCCACTGGTCCAGACAACAAAGAACCCCCGGGTCGATGACCTGGGGGTTTCTGCTGGAGCGGGTGACGAGAATCGAACTCGCGCTCTCAGCTTGGGAAGCTGATGTTCTACCATTAAACTACACCCGCGCGAGACGCCGGATCGAACCGGTGTCGGGACGCGTCGTCACTCTACCTCATGTCGTGCCCCCGGTGGTGAAGCCGTGGGGCCCGCCGCTGTCCGGGGGCTGGAACCGGGTGTGCGGCACGGGAGTTGGGGCATACGGTGGGGGTGTGGCCGGGGGTCCGCGTGGGGCCGGAGTGCCGCCTGGAGGGCCGTCCCTTTCATCCCGTAATGTGTGCCTTCGTCGTCAGGTCGACAGACAGACGCGGCTCTTGGGGAAGGGACTCTAGGACTTGATGGAACGCACCGTCGTCCGCTGTGCCGATGGGCACGTGTTCAGCACCGCTTCGTTCCCGATGCAGCAGGCCGAGCGCCTCGGCCCCGGACGGCTGATCCGCTGTCCGCGGTGTGCCCGGCTGCGCAGCGCGGTGCCCGTACCGGTGGCGGTAGGGGCAGTCGCGAGGCATTAGCGGCAGCGCGAGCAGGGGCCGGCCCGTGACAGAGGCCGGCAGGCGCGCGGGTCGTCCGGTTGCGGGCGGTCCGCGCGTCTTGCGTATCCTCGGGGCGTGCTTCTCTCAGACAAGGACATCCGGGCCGAGATCGACGCCGGTCGGGTGCGGATCGATCCGTACGACGAATCCATGGTGCAGCCGTCGAGCATCGACGTGCGTCTCGACCGGTACTTCCGGGTCTTCGAGAACCACCGCTACCCCCACATCGACCCGTCCGTCGAGCAGACGGATCTGACGCGGCTCGTCGAGCCGGAGGGGGACGAGCCGTTCATCCTCCACCCCGGCGAGTTCGTGCTCGCCAGCACGTACGAGGTCATCACGCTGCCCAATGATCTCGCCAGCCGGCTGGAGGGGAAGAGCTCGCTGGGGCGGCTCGGCCTCGTCACCCACTCCACCGCCGGGTTCATCGACCCCGGCTTCTCGGGGCACGTGACGCTCGAGCTGTCGAACCTCGCGACCCTGCCGATCAAGCTCTGGCCGGGCATGAAGATCGGCCAGCTGTGCATGTTCCGGCTCTCCTCGCCGGCCGAGTTCCCGTACGGCAGCGAGCGGTACGGGTCCCGCTACCAGGGGCAGCGCGGGCCGACCGCCTCCCGGTCCTACGTCAATTTCCACAGAACCCAGGTGTGAGCAGAGCGACGTGAGCAACGTACGAGAGAACCTGACCTACGAGCAGTTCGGCGTCGCCGTGCGCGAGCTCGCCCAGACCGTCGCCGACGACGGGTACGAGCCGGACATCGTGCTCTCGATCGCCCGCGGCGGCGTCTTCGTCGCGGGCGGGCTGGCGTACGCGCTGGACTGCAAGAACATCAACCTGGTGAACGTGGAGTTCTACACGGGCGTGGGGACCACCCTGGAGATGCCCGTCATGCTCGCGCCCGTGCCCAACCTGATCGACTTCTCCGACAAGAAGGTCCTGATCGCGGACGACGTGGCCGACACCGGCAAGACGCTGAAGCTCGTCCACGACTTCTGCCTCGGCACCGTCGCCGAGGTGCGGTCCGCCGTGATCTATGAGAAGTCCCACTCCCTCGTGAAGTGCGAGTACGTGTGGAAGCGGACGGATGACTGGATCAACTTCCCGTGGTCCGTCGAGCCCCCCGTCGTGAAGCGGAGTGGTCAGGTTCTCGACGCCTGAGGCGAGACAGACAGCAACATGGTCCACGGCCTGCGGACGGTTCCGGCAGGCCGTGGCGAGGTCGCTCCGGCTCACCGGTGGGCCCGACGAGTGCCGTGGCAGGCGTGGCAGAGCTGGTGCTCGTGGCAGATGTAGTGATCGTCGTGGTCCCGGCGGCTGCGGCGGCCGCCACGCCGCAAGCTGATCACAATCTTGCACAGGGTGTATCCGCCGACGAGGGTGACCGCCATGGTCACGCCGAACTGCACCGAGATGCTCGGCTTGATGATTTCTGCGAAATCACGGACGAGTTGGGCGATGAATTCTTTGATCTCGTCGATCTGAGCGTTTGATATTGCTTGCTGGACCATCGCGGTGCCATGTTCCGCTCGGTGAGCGGAATGTGTGTCGGTGGCCTGCGCGATAGTGGGTCCGGCGATGGTGACGACGAGGAGCAGTACGGCCACGCATGTCGTGCGGGCCAATCCCCTGCCGCGCCGTGCCAACGACGACTTGGGCTCTGGCATGGTGCATCACTTCCCGTGCGCTGGAAGGCGCCGCTCGGGCGCCCGGTCTCCCGACGCTCCGTGCGGTCCGCCGGTACCGACCAGTGCACTGCCGCCCTGCTCGTGGATCTCGCGTGCAGGCGCTCCTTGTTTCCGGATCGCCGAATTCGTTACCCGTTCTGAATTCGTGGACCCAATTCGTGGAGCATCGCACGTGTTTCGTGTGTCCCGGGGTGTTCCGTGGTATTCCGGGAGTGTTCCGGGGCGTTCCGGGAACTCGCGCGTCTTCGATTCTCCGGTGAATTCGGAGTTGTCGGCGGTGCGCTCCGTCGTGGAAAAGCCCCCGGCGCTTCTCGCGCCGGGGGCTTCCCTCGTACCGGTGGCTCCTAGAACGTGCCCAGCTTGATCAGCGACAGGATCGCGATCAGCTGGATCGCCGACGCGCCGAGGGCCTTCGGCCACGGGAGGTCGTGCGACTTGGCGACCATCTGGGTCAGCAGGGCGCCCGCCGCCACCCAGGTGATCCAGCCGAGGATCTGGACGAAGGACGCGTCGCCGCCCGCGAACATGGCGACGATCAGGCGGGGCGCGTCCGTGAGGGTCACGATCAGCATGGAGAGGCCGACCGTGGGCTGCCAGGCGCCGTCGCCGCCGAGTTGGCGGGCCAGGGTGTGGGTGACCACGCCCAGGATGAAGAAGCTGACCACCATGGCGACGGCGGTCGTCAGGAAGATCGGGACGGCGTTGTCCAGGGTGGCGTTGATCGCGTCCTCGCGGGCGGCGTCGAAGCCGAGGACGGCGAGCAGGCCGTAGAGGAACGTGACGATGAGGGCCGGGGCCCACATCGCGTAGTCGCGCATGACGAGGAAGGTCTGGCTGGGGCTGGTGACGATGCCCTTGAGCAGGTCCTTCCAGCCCAGGCGCGGGCCCGCCGGCGCGGGCGGTGCGTGGCCCGCGCGGTAGGTGCCGCTCTGGTTGTACGGGTCCTCGTCGATCGAGAAGGCCTGGGTGTGGCCGGGGTTGTTGGCCGCGTACGGGTCCGGGCCCGGACCCCTGCCCGCGCTCTGGGGGCCGGGGTAGCCGTGGCCGCCGTCGTCGCCGAAGTACTCCGGCTCGCCGTGGTTGCCGCCGTGCGCCTGCGGCCAGCCGGACTCGGCCCGGCCGCCGTGGCCGCCCGCGTGTCCGCCGTACTGCGGTCGCTGCGGCGCCTGGGGATAGCCGTACGACGAGCCGCCGCCCTGCGGAGCCTGGGCCTGCTGCTGCCCGTACGGGGGGTTTTGCGGTCGCGCTTGAGGAGCGCCGTTGTTCCGGCCGCGTCCGATCCTGAATCCAGCCACGTCGTCGAACGTACCTGCTTACGGCGCGTGGTGGGCCGGGCCCGGGCTCGCGGACCCGGCTTTGCGGCCGAGCTGTGACATCCACTAAGGGTGCTGTGGGGCTTCCCTTAGGGGCACTGGGGATCACCTGGGTCCGTTCCTCGCGTCGAGCTCGCACCAGACGTACTTGCCGTGGGCGCCGTCGCGGTGGACCTGGAACCAGCCCCAGTCGTCGGAGCAGGCGTCGATGAGGTGGAGGCCGCGGCCGGACTCGCCGTGTGGGTGAGGGGCGGTGGTGGCCGGGGGCGTGGGGTCCGTGTCCCAGGCGCCGAGGCGGAAGGAAGGCCCGGACAGTCTGAGCTTCAGTGCGGCCGGACCCTCGGTGTGCCGGACGGCGTTCGAGATGAGCTCCGAGGCGAGCAGCTCCGCCGGGTCGACGAGGGCGGGCAGGTCGTGGGTGGTCAGGATGTCGCGGAGGGTGCGTCGGCAGATGCCTACGGCTCGGGGGTCGTGGGGGATGTAGAGGGTGTACTCCCACGGGGCTCGTGACATACGGATCTCCTGGTGGAGGCGGCGGTAGGCGTGGGTGGGCGGCTGCGAATGTCACGAGCGGTGGCTCTGCCGCGCCCGCCATGGCATGACGGCGCGGTGCACTTCCGGGCTCCCGGGTTTCACAGCGTGTGCGGTGCGTCACAGACGGTAGAGGTAAAGCTTTCCCTCGGTCAACCGGAACTGGGATACTCGGAGCCCTCAACTAGCCCGAGAGAAGGGGCGCATGGCCTCCAGAGCTGTCATCACCGCACGTCAGGAACGGCTCGGTGCCGAGCTGCGCAAACTCAGGGAACGGGCCGGACTGACCCTCCGGGCTGCAGCGCAGGCATCGGGTATCGCGGAGAGCAAGTTGTCCAGCACCGAGGCCGGACGGGTCGGGGTGAGCGCGGAGCGCGTGCGGTACCTGGCCAGCCAGTACGCGTGCAGCGACGACGTTCTGGTCGACGCATTGGCGGCCATGGCGGCCGAGCGAGAACGCGGCTGGTGGGAGGAATACCGGGGCAAGGTGCCGTCCGGGTACTTGAACGTGGCCGAGCTGGAGCATCACGCCGTAACGCTGGAGACCTTTCAGAACGTGCATGTCCCCGGGCTCCTGCAGACTGAGGACCATATCCGGGGCATCTTCAACTCGCCGGTAGCGCCGACCGGGGAGCAGCGTGAGGCGCGGATCCGATTTCGGCGGCGGCGCCAGGAGGTCCTGGGCAGAATCGGCTATGAGGCCGTGATACACGAGGCGGCCCTCCGTACGCGGGCCGCTGACAGCAAGGCAGCGCGGAAGCAGTTGCTGCACATCCTGGACCAGTCCGAGCGTCCGCAAGTGACCGTCCGCGTGGTTCCTTTCGACGTCGACGGTTTCGCTGGGATCAGTGCTCCGCTGGTGTACGCGAGCGGCGCCGTGCCGCAGTTGGACACCGTGCTGGTGGACACGGCGCATGGCGGGGCTTACCTGGATGGAGAGGCTCAGCTGAGCCGCTACCGAGGTGTCCTCCGCACGATCGAGCAGGCTGCTTTGGGCGTCGTAGAGTCGAGAGACTTCATCCATCGCCTCGTACAGCAGATGTGAGGGACCGCGACATGGCACCCGACGCCTGGCAGAAGTCCTCGTTCTCCGGTGGGATCGACCACGACGACTGCGTCGAACTCGCCTCCCGGCAAGGCGCCTTCTATCTCCGTGAGAGCGACGAACCTGGCAGCGTCGTCCAGATAACGAGTACTGGGCTCGCAGCTCTCATACGTCACTTGCGCGGAGATCGCTGATGTGAGAGGAGAAGCCCGACATGGCCGTGGGCACCGTCTGGCAGAAGTCTTCGTTCTCCAGCGACGAGGACGCACCCAACTGCATCGAGGTCGCCGCCACCCCGGAAGCCCTGCGGCTGCGCGAGAACGACGAGCCCGGCACGATGCTGACCACCACCGCCACCGGGCTCGCCGCCCTCCTGCACCACATACGCGACAGTTACCGTTACTGAAGCGTCCCCCGCAGCACCACGTCCTCGTACTCCAGAGTCGTCGCACCCGTCTTGGTCACGCCCTTGGACGACCCCAGCAGCCGTACGCCGCTCGCGCTGCCACCGATGTACAGGTCGGCCTTGCCGTCCCTGTTCGTGTCGCGGAGGCGGACCGTGTAGCCGAGCTGGTCGTCCGCCTTCAGCGCGCCGGGGACTCCCGCCGTGTCGCGGTCGAACCACTGTGAGTTCTTGCCGGTCAGGCCGGAGGACCGCCCGTACAGGACGTGGACGCCGCCCGCGTACTCCTTGCCCTTGACCGACTCGCCGGGGACGCCGACCGCCAGGTCCTTGTAGCCGTCGCCGTTGACGTCGCCCGCCGAGACGCTGCCGCCGAACTCGTCGTACGCCTCCGGGCTGCCGGTCAGGCCGGTCGTCGACTGGGTGAAGCGGGCCGACGTGCCCGGGCCCGCCGACGCGCCGTACCAGACCGATACACGGCCCCTCAGCTTGGAGTGGATCGGCGTGCCGATGGCGATGTCGCCGTAGCCGTCCTTGTCGAAGTCGGCGATGACGCCGTCGCCGCCGCGCTCCGTGGTGCCGCCGTTGCCGGTCTGGGACTCCAGGCGGAGCGACTTGCCGGGGTACAGCTTGGCGCTGCCGCCCTTGACGAACCAGGCGTCGGAGGCGATGTACTTGTCGGTGACCACGTCGCCGATGACGACGAGGTCCGTCTTGCCGTCCTTGGTGACCTTTCCGGCGATCAGGGCCGTGGCGTCGAACGCCGTCTTGTCGAGGGTCGTCACCGAGCCGCGTACGCCCGACTTGCCGATCGAGCCCCGGTAGACGTACGCCTTGCCCGCGTTGACGAGCGCCAGATCCTTCTTGCCGTCGCCGTTGAAGTCGCCCGTGGCCAGGTCGGAGCCCATGTGGTACGAGTTCTTGCCCGCCTTGTTCGGTACGGCCGTGCCGCCGGAGAGGCCCTTGGGGCTGCCCCACAGGACGGTGACCGCGCCCGCGTTGCTGCTGCCGGCGACGTCCTCGTTGAGGGCGGTCACCGCGAGATCGCCGTAGCCGTCCGCGTTGAAGTCCGCGGCGGCGAGTGCGTCGCCGAACATGTCGCCCGCCTCGTCCGAGCCGGGGACGCCGGGGCTCGACTGGTCGACGAACTGCGTCTTCGTCCCCGGGCCGCTCTTCGTGCCGAAGGTGACCTGGACGCCGCCGCCCTTGCTCTCGTAGTCCGGGCCGTACGAGGCGACCGCGTAGTCGCGGTACCCGTCGCCGTTGAAGTCGTCGGCGTACTTGGCGGCCGCGGCGGTCGCCGGGGCGGCCGTGGCCAGGCCGAGCAGGCCGGCGGTGAGGGCCACCGCCGTCGCGGTGGCCAGGGTGGTGCGGGATCGGAGTCGTCTCATGGGTGTCAGTCCGCCAGTTCCGCATACAGGTTGGACAGGGATGTCAGGCCGAGGGTCTTGAGCGTGAGCATCTGGGAGCCCTTGCCCGTCGGGCCCGAGGAGGTGCCGGGGAGGAGGTGCAGGCGTCCCGGGATCGACTCGGGTGCGGCGGCGACGAGTTCCGCGCGGCCGTCTCGGTTGAAGTCGCGCAGCAGGACCGAGTCGCCGAACCAGGCGTCGTTGTCCTCGTTCGGTACGCCTGCGACGCCCGCGGTGGCGTAGTCGTAGTTGCGGGCGTTCTTGCCGGTCAGGCCGGAGGACGAGCCCCGGAGGACCGTGACGCCGCCCACGGCGGCCCAGTTGTCGCCGAGTACCTCACCCGGCACTCCCACGGCGAGGTCCGGGTAGCCGTCGCCGTTGGTGTCGGCGGACGAGACGTCACTGCCGAAGTCGTCCCAGGACTCCGGGGTGCCGGGAACACCCGACGTGGACTGGGTGATGGTCTTCGCCGAGGTGCTGGGGCCCGTGGAGGTACCGCGCAGGACGTACACGCCGCCGCCCTTGCCCGAGCGGCGGCCGCCGATCGCGAGGTCGCCGTAGCCGTTCTTGTCGAAGTCGGCGATCGTGGCGCTTCCCTCCAGGAGGGAGGCCGAGGAGGGCAGGTTCACCTTCTTGGTCTTCTTCGGTCCTCCCTTGCCGCCCTTGTAGAACCAGACGCGGTCGTCGTCCGTGTCCCAGTCCCGGCCGAGGACCGCGAAGTCGGCGGTGCCGTCCTTGGTGACCTTGCCGGAGACCACGAGCTCCGGGTCGATGTTCTCGCCGTCGATCGGGTCGAAGTCGGTCGCCTTGCCCCGGGAGCCGGACTTGGTGAACGGTCCGCGCAGGTACCAGATGTTCTGGTCGTCGACCGCCACCACGTCCTGCCTGCCGTCCGCGTCGAAGTCGCCCACGGCGATGTCCTTGGCGAAGCCGCGGTCCTTGTGCTTCGGGTTCCTGTACGCGCTGCCGCTGGTCAGGCCGGACTTCGAGCCCCACAGGACGGTGAACACACCGTTGTAGGCGCCGTCCTCCTCGCCGGGCGCGGTGGCGATGACGTCGGCGTAACCGTCCTTGTTCAGGTCGACGGTCGTGATGTCCCTGCCGAAGAAGTCGGACGTCTCCGCCGCGCCCGGGATGCCCGCGCTGTTCTGCGAGACGACGGTGCGCCGGGCGGGGTCCAGGCCCTTGGACGAACCCCAGATGACGATGACGGCGCCCGCCTGCTTCTTGCCGCCGACGGTGGCGCCCTCGTCGCCGATCGCGAGGTCGCGGTACCCGTCACCGTTGAAGTCGTCCGCGTACTTGGCGGCCGCGGCGGAGGCCGGGGAGGTGAGGGTCAGGGGGGTGACCCCCGCCGCGAGCAGCGCGGCGAGGGCCGTGGTGGTGCGCAGACGCATGGGCATCTCCGGGGAGGGGGACGGTGCGGGTCAGCCCGCGAGGACGTTGCCGAAGTAGGCGAGTCCGGCGGGGCGGCCCACCGTCTTGCCGTTGACGGACTTGGAGCCCGTGCCGGTGATGCCGCTGGACGTGGTCTTGAACAGCCAGGCCGCGCCCTCGCCGTCGTTCTCGCCCATCGCGCCGACGATCAGCTCCGCGCGTCCGTCCTTGGTGATGTCGGTGAGCTTGACGGCGTCGCCGAAGTGGTCGGACGACTCGGCGGTGCCGGGGACGCCCGAGGTGTTCTGGTGGTACGCCTTCGCGTTCTTGCCGGTCAGGCCCGACTTCGAGCCGCGCAGGACGATCACCGCGCCCGCCCGCTGGGCCGCGCCGATGCTCTCGCCCTGCACGCCGACCGCGATGTCCGCGTACCCGTCCTTGTTGACGTCGCCCGCCGACAGGCTCCAGCCGAACGCGTCGTTCCGCTCGGCGGCGTCGGGCACGCCCGAGGTGTCCTGGGTGATACGGACCGGGGTGCGGGAGCTGAGGCCGTTGGCGGCGCCGTACGTCACCGTGATGGCGCCGCCGGGGCCGCCGTTCGGGTTCTCGGCGGACTTCTCCATGAAGTTGCCGGTGACGATGTCTCCGTAGCCGTCCTTGTTCACGTCGGCGATCACCGCCTCGTAGCCGCCCGCGACCTTGCTGCCCGCCTTCAGGCCGGTCGCGGAGCCCTTGTAGAGGACGCTGCGGGTGCGGTAGCCGTCGGTGATCTCCTCCTGGCCCATGACCAGGAGGTCCGTCCTGCCGTCGCCGGTGACGTCGCCCGCGACGAGCTTGTCGGTGTTGATACCGGTCTGGTCGTACGTGTCGATGCCGGTCAGGGACTGCGCCTTGCCCTTGCGGGAGATCGGCCCGTTGAAGATGTTCAGCTCGGGGAAGGCGATGTTCGCCGCCGCCAGGTCCGTGTCGCCGTCCCCGTCGAAGTCGCCGGTCGCCACCGACCAGCCCAGCTCGTTGCGGTACCTCGGGAGGGGCGAGGTGATGTCGGTGGCCGTCTTGAGGCCGGACGCGCCGCCCCAGACCACGGTCAGCGCGCCCGACTCGTCCCTCGAGCCGAGCCGCTCGCCGTGCACGCCCACGATCAGGTCCGTGTAGCCGTCGGCGTCGAGGTCGCCCGTGGTGAGGCGGTCGCCGAAGTAGTCGGACGTCTCCGGGGTGCCGGGGATGCCGGTGACGGCCTGGCTGATCACCTGGCGCTTGGTGGTGCTGAGGCCGCTCTTCGTGCCGTACAGGACGGCGACGTATCCGGCGCGGGACTTGCCGGAGATCTTGCCGAGGGGGGCGGCGATCGCGAGGTCGCGGTAACCGTCGCCGTTGAAGTCGCCGGACAGGCCCGACGGGGCGGCCTGGGCGGTCGCGGGGAGGGCGGTGAGCAGGCCGGTGGTGAGGGCGGTGGCGAGGAGGAGGGTGCGCTTGCGCAAGAGGGGCTCCGGGGCTTCGGGGTGGGCGGTGCGGGGCCCGCACCGTCGGCGGGTGCGGGCCCCTGCGGTTGGAGGGGGCGGGCCCTGCCGGCAAGGGGGTGCGGGCCCTGCGGGTGAAGGGGTGCGGGCCCTACGGGTGAAGAGGGGCGCGTCAGTTGGCCGCGTTGCCGCCGAACTCCGGCGTCGCGTCCGTGGACACGCCGACCGAGGCCGGGGAGAGGGCACGGGAACCCGTCGTGGTGATCTTCTTGCCGTTGGACGGCAGGTAGTACACCGCGCCGTCGTGGCTGTTCTCGCCGTACGCGCCGACCGTCAGGTCGGCCTTGCCGTCGCCGGTGACGTCGGAGAGCTTCACCTCGCCGCCGAAGTAGTCGTTCTTCTCGTCCGTGCCGGGGACGCCGGCCGTGGACTGGGCGAAGAACTGGTAACCCGAGGCGGTGTTGACCCCGGAGGCCGAGCCGTACAGGACGGTCACCCCGCCCGCGTTGGCCACGCCGTCCAGGTCCTCGCCGGGCGCGCCGACCACCAGGTCCGTCTTCCCGTCGCCGTTGACGTCGCCGAGGGACAGCTCGCTGCCGAACCAGTCGCCGCGCTCGGAGGAACCGGGCACGTTGCCGGAGTTCTGGGTCACGGCCTTGACGGTGGCCGGGCCGCTCGCGGAACCGTAGATGATGTTGACCTTGCCGCCGGTGGACGAGCCGGGCACGGTGTCGCTGCTGTCCTTGCCCGGGTCCCAGCTCTGCCCGGTGACGATGTCCCCGTAGCCGTCGCCGTTGACGTCGCCGATGCCGGTGATGACACCGCGCCTCAGCTCCTTCGCGCTCGACGCCTTCAGGCCGGAGGCCGAGCCGGGCACGTAGTAGTTGGTGTTCCAGCCCATGTCGCTGTCGGTCTCGTAGCCGTCGACGACCAGGTCGGTCCGCTTGTCGCCGTTGATGTCGCCGGCGGTGAGGTTGAGCGTGCCGGCGACGCCGCCGGACTGGAGGGGCACCGTGAAGGAGTACTGGCCGCCGGACGTGCCCGACTTGGTGATGCCGCCCTTGAAGACGTACACGCGGTTGGACGTGGTGCCGACCGCGAGGTCCTCCGTGCCGTCGCCGTCGAAGTCACCCGCGGCGAGGGACCGGCCCCAGCGGTCGTGCGAGGAGGGCGCCGCGTCCTTGATCGTGGTGCCGCCGGACAGGCCCTTCGCCGAGCCCCACAGGATCGCGACGGTGCCGCCGTCCTTGTCGCTGCCCAGGTCCTCGTACGTGGCCGCCACGGCGAGGTCGTCGTACCCGTCGCCGTTGAAGTCGCCGTACGCGCTCATCCAGCCGAAGCCGTCGCCGGTCTCCGCGCCGCCGCCGGGCACCCCGGAGGTGTTCTGGCTGATGACGGCGCGCTTGGCGGACGTGACACCGCTCGCCGAGCCGTACAGGACGACGATCTGGCCGGCGCTCTTCTTGCCGCCGACGGTGGCGGCGCCGGCCGAGTACGCGACGTCGCCGTAGCCGTCGTTGTTGAAGTCCGCCACGGGGTGGTGGACGGAGTCGGCCGCCGTCGCCGTCGTGGCCGAGAAGGTGAGCAGACCGCCCGCCAGCGCGGCGGCGGTGGCCGTCGCAAGGGCGAGGCGCGAGTGCTTGTGCATGCGGGATTCTCCTGCGGCATGCGGAACGCCACACCGGCGTCCCCCGTCGAATGGTGTGCCGTCTGCCCCGGTTCGCCCGGTGAACGTCCGGGTTTCACTGCGCAGTTGGCTAACAGGAGACACACAGAGGCGCGCGAGGGTTGTACGGGATCGTGAAGCATTTCTGTGCGCTGTGCGGATGTTGTGATGCGCGGGGTACGGAAAAGGCCACCTCCCCGTCTCAGCGGGGAGGTGGCCTTTTCCGTACTCGCGCGGTGCCCGGTTACTTCACCGGCTCCGGCTCGGGCGCGTCCTCCGTCTCGGCCGCGCCCGCGGGGGGCTCGTCGTCCGTGACCGGGGTCTTGACCGAGTCCAGCAGCAGCTGGGCGACGTCGACGACCTGGATGGACTCCTTGGCCTTGCCGTCGTTCTTCTTGCCGTTGACGGAGTCCGTGAGCATGACCAGGCAGAACGGGCAGGCGGTCGAGACGATGTCCGGGTTCAGGCTCAGCGCCTCATCAACACGCTCGTTGTTGATGCGCTTGCCGATCCGCTCCTCCATCCACATCCGCGCGCCGCCGGCGCCGCAGCAGAAGCCCCGCTCCTTGTGGCGGTGCATCTCCTCGTTGCGCAGGCCCGGGACCCTGCCGATGATCTCGCGCGGCGGCGTGTAGATCTTGTTGTGGCGGCCCAGGTAGCACGGGTCGTGGTAGGTGATGAGGCCCTCGACCGGGGTCACCGGGATCAGCTTGCCCTCGTCGATGAGGTGCTGCAGCAGCTGGGTGTGGTGGATGACCTCGTAGTCGCCGCCGAGCTGCGGGTACTCGTTGCCGAGCGTGTTGAGGCAGTGCGGGCAGGTGGCGACGATCTTCTTCGCCGACTTCGGCTTGCGGGACTCCTCCGTCACCTTGCCGTCGTCGTCCATCTCCTCGCCGAAAGCGGCGTTGAGGGACATGACGTTCTCCATGCCGAGCTCCTGGAACAGGGGCTCGTTGCCGAGGCGGCGGGCGGAGTCACCGGTGCACTTCTCGTCGCCGCCCATGATCGCGAACTTCACGCCCGCCATGTGGAGCAGCTCGGCGAAGGCCTTCGTGGTCTTCTTGGCGCGGTCCTCCAGGGCGCCCGCGCAGCCGACCCAGTACAGGTACTCGACCTCGGTGAGGTCCTCGATGTCCTTGCCGACGACCGGCACCTCGAAGTCGACTTCCTTCGTCCACTCCAGGCGCTGCTTCTTGGCCAGGCCCCAGGGGTTGCCCTTCTTCTCCAGGTTCTTGAGCATCGTGCCCGCCTCGGACGGGAACGCGGACTCGATCATGACCTGGTAGCGGCGCATGTCGACGATGTGGTCGACGTGCTCGATGTCCACCGGGCACTGCTCGACACAGGCGCCGCAGGTGGTGCAGGACCACAGGACGTCCGGGTCGATGACGCCGTTCTCCTCCAGCGTGCCGATCAGCGGGCGCTCGGCCTCGGCGAGGGCGGCGGCGGGAACGTCCTTGAGCTGCTCCTCGCTCGCCTTCTCCTCGCCCTCCATCGTCTTGCCGCCACCGGCCAGCAGATACGGGGCCTTGGCGTGCGCGTGGTCGCGCAGCGACATGATCAGCAGCTTGGGGGAGAGCGGCTTGCCCGTGTTCCAGGCCGGGCACTGCGACTGGCAGCGGCCGCACTCGGTGCAGGTGGAGAAGTCGAGGAGACCCTTCCAGCTGAACTGCTCGACCTGCGAGACGCCGAAGACGTCGTCGTCGCCCGGGTCGGTGAAGTCGATCGGCTTGCCGCCCGACGTCATCGGCTGGAGGCCGCCGAGGGCCGTCTCGCCGGTGGCGTTGCGCTTGAACCAGATGTTCGGGAAGGCGAGGAAGCGGTGCCAGGCCACACCCATGTTGGTGTTCAGGCTGACCGTGATCATCCAGATCATGGTCGTGCCCAGCTTGATCATCGCGAAGAGGTAGACCAGGTTCTGCAGCGCGGTGAGGCTCAGCCCCTTGAAGGCCAGGACCAGCGGGTACGACGCGAAGTACGCCGCCTCGTAGCCGTCCACGTGGTGCAGGGCGCCCTCGAGGCCGCGCAGCACGTAGATGGCGAGGCCGATGGTGAGGATGACGTACTCGACGAAGTACGCCTGGCCCATCTTCGAGCCCGTGAACCGCGACTTGCGGCCCGGCCGCGAGGGCAGGCTCAGCAGGCGGATCACCATCAGCACCAGGATGCCGAGGGTGGTCATCGCGCTGATGAACTCGATGTACAGCTCGTACGGCAGGAAGCCGCCGAGGATCGGCAGCGTCCAGTCCGCCTTGAAGAGCTGGCCGTAGGCGGTGATGATCGTCGGCGGCAGCGTCAGGAAGCCGATGGCCACGAACCAGTGGGCGATGCCCACGATGCCCCAGCGGTTCATCCGGGTGTGACCGAGGAACTCCCTCACCAGCGTCACGCTGCGCTGGTAGGGGTTGTCGGTCCGGGTGCCGGCGGGTACGGGCTGCCCCAGCCGGAAGTACCGGACGAACTGGCCGACGGCGCGTGCGATCAGCGCTACGCCGACCGCGGTCAGGACCAGCGACACGATGATCGCGGCGAGTTGCATTCGGGGGCTCCTCGGGCCTGCGAGGGTTTCTGCGGGGCTTGCGGGGCTCTTCGCCTACCCCGACGGTTGATTACTAAGCGGTAACTTATGTAGTCCTCTGAGACTACCCACATCTGGCGCCGCACTGTAGTCAGGCGTGCAGTGATCTGAGTCGCTGAGGGTGGCCTGAGTGTCCGCTGTCACGGCTTCGGGACGCGGTATGGACGCGCAGGTCACCGCCCCATTCTCCGCTCTCCGTCCGCCCTTCCGGAAACTGCTCTCTCGCGAACAGATCGTGTTATTCACCGAATATTGGTGCAAACGGTCATAACCTCGGTACGTGCTGTACGGGATCCTCACCGCCGCCTCCGCCCTCCTCCTCGCCTCCGCCCTCGCGGCGGCCACCCGTGTGCCCGCGCTGCGCCTCGGCCTGGCCGAGCGGCGGCGGGCCCGCGGCGTACCGCTGAGCGGGGGCGTCGCCCTCGTCGCCGCGACCGGTGCCGTGGCCGGGGCCGGAGCGTGGGCCGGGGGCGCACCACTCGGTGCCGGTGACGGCGGGCGGCTGCTCCTGGCGGCGCTCGGACTGGCGGTGCTCGGGCTCGCCGCCGACCTGCGCGGGCCGCGGGGGCTGCCCTTCCGGATCCGGGTGGCCGGGATCGCCGTCGCCGCCGCGGTCGTCGTGCCGTACGACGAGATCGGGCTCCTCCTCGCGCTGCCCAGCATCGGGTGGATCGTCCTCGTCGTGCACGCCTTCAAGGGGCTCGGACGCTGCGACGGCGCCCTCGGGGCCGTCGGGATCGTCACCGCCTTCACGGCCGCCGCGTGTGCCGCCGCCGAGGTCATGGACGGGCTGGCCGCGCTGCTGAGTGTGCTGGCCGCCGCGCTCACCGGGGTGCTCATGCACAACTGGCCTCCCGCGCGCGTGCTGATCGGGGAGTGCGGTGCGCTGTTCGCCGGGTTCCTGATCGCGGGCGGGGTGGTGCTGGTGCAGGGCGCGCACGGCGGGGCCGGGCCCGGGGTCCCGTTCGCGCTGACGGCCATGGTCAGCGCCGATGCCGTGCTCGTCCTGGTGGCGCGGCACCGGGCCGGGCGGCCGCTGTGGCGCAGCGCGCCGGACCATCTCGCGCACCGGCTGCGCCGGCTCGGTCTCACCGCACAGGGTGCCGTGGTCGTTCTGGGTGCCACCACCCTCGCCTCGGCCTTCGTCGGCCTCGCCGTCCACATGCTGTGGATGGGCCCCGCCGCCGCGCTGTGGGTGGCCGCGGTGGCGGCGGTGACCGTTCTCGGCCTGCTGCGCGTGCCTGTTTACGGAGATGGGGGTACCCGGAGGGCCGGAACCGGGGGTACCCGGAGGGCCGGGGCCGACAGTGTCCGGAAGGTGGCCCTGCCGGAGAGCCGCCGGCCCAGGCATCCCCGGCGCCCCGCGCGTCCGCGGCACCCGCACCGGCTGTGCCCGCTGCCGTCTCCCACAAGCGTCCCTGAGTCGGGGCGCCGGCAGTCCACCGCCTGATCCGGGACCGCCGGACCGTACCGAGCGCGCCCGCACGTCGTTGTCACCCCGTGTGCGGGCCGTGGCCTGCGGGGCCCGCTCTCGGCTCGCCACGGGAACTCCCTGGTCAGAAGGGCGAGGGAGCACCTTGCGTGTAAGTACGGAATAAGAGTTGAGTCCCCTGGGCTCAGGTCTGTTGACCCAGCGGCGGCTGTGATGCACACTTGAGCCCGTTCCACTCAAGTCAGCTGGAGGAATCGAAATGGCACGTGCGGTCGGCATCGACCTGGGCACGACTAACTCCGTCGTCAGCGTTCTGGAGGGCGGCGAGCCCACCGTCATCACCAACGCCGAGGGCGCCAGGACCACGCCGTCCGTCGTCGCCTTCGCGAAGAACGGTGAGGTGCTGGTCGGCGAGGTCGCCAAGCGCCAGGCGGTCACGAACGTCGACAGGACGGTCCGCTCGGTCAAGCGCCACATGGGCACTGACTGGAAGATCAACCTGGACGGCAAGGACTTCAACCCGCAGCAGATGAGCGCCTTCATCCTGCAGAAGCTGAAGCGGGACGCCGAGGCCTACCTGGGCGAGAAGGTCACCGACGCCGTCATCACCGTTCCGGCGTACTTCAACGACTCGGAGCGCCAGGCGACGAAGGAGGCCGGCGAGATCGCCGGTCTGAACGTCCTGCGCATCGTCAACGAGCCGACGGCCGCCGCCCTGGCCTACGGCCTCGACAAGGACGACCAGACGATCCTCGTCTTCGACCTCGGTGGCGGCACCTTCGACGTGTCCCTCCTGGAGATCGGCGACGGCGTCGTCGAGGTGAAGGCCACCAACGGTGACAACCACCTCGGTGGTGACGACTGGGACCAGCGCGTCGTCGACTACCTGGTCAAGCAGTTCCAGTCCGGTCACGGCGTGGACCTGTCCAAGGACAAGATGGCCCTCCAGCGCCTCCGCGAGGCCGCCGAGAAGGCCAAGATCGAGCTGTCCTCGTCCACCGAGACCTCGATCAACCTGCCCTACATCACGGCCTCCGCCGAGGGCCCGCTGCACCTGGACGAGAAGCTCACGCGCGCCCAGTTCCAGCAGCTGACCGCGGACCTGCTGGAGCGCTGCAAGACGCCGTTCCACAACGTCATCAAGGACGCCGGCATCTCGATCAACGAGATCGACCACGTCGTCCTCGTCGGCGGCTCCACCCGTATGCCCGCCGTCGCCGAGCTCGTCAAGGAGCTGACCGGCGGCAAGGAGGCCAACAAGGGCGTGAACCCGGACGAGGTCGTCGCCATCGGCGCCTCGCTCCAGGCCGGTGTCCTCAAGGGTGAGGTCAAGGACGTCCTGCTCCTCGACGTGACCCCGCTGTCCCTCGGTATCGAGACCAAGGGCGGCATCATGACCAAGCTCATCGAGCGCAACACGACCATCCCGACCAAGCGGTCGGAGATCTTCACGACGGCCGAGGACAACCAGCCGTCCGTGCAGATCCAGGTCTACCAGGGCGAGCGCGAGATCGCGGCGTACAACAAGAAGCTCGGCATGTTCGAGCTGACCGGTCTGCCGCCGGCCCCGCGCGGCGTCCCGCAGATCGAGGTCTCCTTCGACATCGACGCCAACGGCATCATGCACGTGACCGCGAAGGACCTGGGCACGGGCAAGGAGCAGAAGATGACCGTCACCGGCGGCTCCTCGCTGCCGAAGGACGAGGTCGACCGGATGCGCCAGGAGGCCGAGCAGTACGCGGAGGAGGACCACCGCCGCCGCGAGGCCGCCGAGACCCGCAACCAGGGCGAGCAGCTCGTCTACCAGACCGAGAAGTTCCTCAAGGACAACGAGGACAAGGTCCCGGGTGACGTCAAGACCGAGGTCGAGACCGCTGTCGCCGAGCTGAAGGAGAAGCTCAAGGGCGAGGACTCCGCCGAGATCCGCACCGCCACCGAGAAGGTCGCCGCCGTCTCGCAGAAGCTGGGCCAGGCGCTGTACGCCGACGCCCAGGGCGCGCAGGCCGCGGGTGGCGCGGGTGCCGACGCGGGCGCCGGTGCCGGTGCCGGCAAGGCCGACGACGACGTGGTCGACGCCGAGATCGTCGACGAGGACCGCGACCGCAAGGACGGTGCCGCGTGACCGAGGAGACCCCGGGCTTCGACGAGCAGCAGCCGAAGCAGCCCGACGTCCCCTCCGGCGCGACCCCCGACGACGCCGAGCCGAAGGCCGCCCCCCAGGAGGGGGCGGCCCCGGCCGGGGACGCAAGCGACGTGGCCCTCGTGGCCCAGCTGGACCAGGCCCGTACCGCGCTCGGTGAGCGCACCGCGGACCTCCAGCGGCTCCAGGCGGAGTACCAGAACTACCGCCGCCGGGTCGAGCGCGACCGGGTCGCGGTCAAGGAGATCGCCATCGCGAACCTCCTGACCGAGCTCCTGCCCGTGCTCGACGACATCGGCCGCGCGCGGGAGCACGGCGAGCTGGTCGGCGGCTTCAAGTCCGTCGCCGAGTCGCTGGAGACCGTCGCGGCCAAGATGGGGCTCCAGCAGTTCGGCAAGGAGGGCGAGCCCTTCGACCCGACGATCCACGAGGCTCTGATGCACTCCTACGCGCCGGACGTCACGGAGACGACGTGCGTGGCGATTCTGCAGCCGGGGTATCGGATCGGCGAGCGCACCATCCGCCCCGCGCGGGTGGCGGTCGCCGAGCCGCAGCCGGGCGCGCAGACGGTCAAGGCCGAGGGATCCGACGAGAACGGGGCCGGCGGAGCCGACGCGGCGGGCGACGACAAGGAGAACGGTGGCCCGGACGAGGGCTGACGTAGCTCGGACGACGAGGGAGGAGGGACGTCGAGGGTGAGTACCAAGGACTTCATCGAGAAGGACTACTACAAGGTCCTCGGCGTCCCCAAGGACGCCACCGAGGCCGAGATCAAGAAGGCGTACCGGAAGCTCGCCCGCGAGTTCCACCCGGACGCCAACAAGGGCAACGCCAAGGCCGAGGAGCGCTTCAAGGAGATCTCCGAGGCGAACGACGTGCTCGGCGACCCCAAGAAGCGCAAGGAGTACGACGAGGCGCGCGCCCTCTTCGGCAACGGCGGCTTCCGTCCGGGCCCCGGCGCCGGTGGCGGATCGTTCAACTTCGACCTGGGCGACCTCTTCGGAGGCGGCGCCCAGGGCGGCGGGGGATCGGGGGCCGGCGGCTTCGGCGGCGGGCTCGGTGACGTCTTCGGCGGCCTGTTCAACCGTGGCGGCGCGGGCACCGGTGCCCGTACCCAGCCCCGGCGCGGCCAGGACGTCGAGTCCGAGGTCACGCTGAGCTTCACGGAGGCCGTGGACGGCGCGACCGTACCGCTGCGCATGTCCAGCCAGCAGCCGTGCAAGGCCTGCTCCGGCACCGGCGACAAGAACGGCACACCGCGCGTGTGCCCGACCTGCGTCGGCACCGGCCAGGTGGCGCGCGGCTCCGGCGGCGGCTTCTCGCTCACCGACCCCTGCCCGGACTGCAAGGGCCGCGGCCTCATCGCCGAGGACCCCTGCGAGGTCTGCAAGGGCTCGGGGCGCGCCAAGTCGTCGCGGACCATGCAGGTGCGCATTCCCGCGGGCGTCTCGGACGGCCAGCGGATCCGGCTGCGCGGCAAGGGCGCGCCCGGTGAGCGGGGCGGTCCGGCGGGCGACCTGTACGTGGTCGTGCACGTCGACGCGCACCCGGTCTTCGGGCGCAAGGGCGACAACCTGACGGTGACCGTGCCGGTGACGTTCGACGAGGCGGCACTGGGCGGCGAGGTCCGCGTGCCCACGCTGGGCGGGCCGCCGGTCACGCTGAAGCTGCCGCCGGGCACCCCGAACGGGCGTACGATGCGGGCCCGCGGCAAGGGCGCGGTCCGCAAGGACGGCACCCGCGGGGACCTGCTGGTCACCGTGGAGGTGACGGTGCCCAAGGACGTGTCGGGCAAGGCTCGCGACGCCCTGGAGGCGTACCGCGAGGCGACCGCGGGCGAGGACCCGCGGGCGGAGCTGTTCCAGGCCGCGAAGGGAGCATGACCAGATGGACGGCCGTCGACGTAACCCGTATGAACTGACCGAGGAGACCCCGGTCTACGTCATCTCGGTGGCGGCCCAGCTCTCCGGTCTGCACCCGCAGACGCTGCGTCAGTACGACCGCCTGGGCCTCGTCTCCCCCGACCGCACCGCGGGCCGGGGCCGGCGCTACTCGGCCCGTGACATCGAGCTGCTCCGCCAGGTGCAGCAGCTGTCGCAGGACGAGGGCATCAACCTCGCCGGGATCAAGCGCATCATCGAACTGGAGAACCAGGTCGCCGCGCTGCAGTCCCGGGTGGCGGAGCTGGAGGGGGCGCTGGACGGCGCGGCGGCGGCCATGCGGCAGCGCGAGGCCGCGGTCCACGCCTCGTACCGCCGCGACCTCGTGCCGTACCAGGAGGTCCAGCAGACGAGCGCCCTGGTGGTGTGGCGCCCCAAGGGCCGGCAGTCCTCGGACTGACACCGCTCCCGCTCCACACGTTCGTGAGGGCCCGGAGGCCGTTGTGGCCTCCGGGTCCTTTCGTATGCGGACAAAAATCGTCTACCGGGAGATAACAGCCGCGACCAGGGCCGGAGTTGGGCCCAAGACGGGCCCGATGGCGCGTAATGGCTCACAAAGTGGAAGACGTGAGTCCTCCCCATGGCCCCAAAGCTCTACTCTCTTCACATCGAGAACACAGAACACCGTTGTCATCTCGTTAAGCGGTCACTTCTTGACCATGAGGTGATCACGGCGTTGGCTTTCAGCCACTGGGTCGCATAGTCGCGTCCACGCCCGGAAGGCACCTGATGTGAACATCCGTAACACCCGCACCCGTATACGTCGTCCCGTCCTGCGCCGGACGGCCGTCGCCCTGGCCGCGTCCGCCGCGGCTCTCTCCCTCGCCTCCTGCGGCGTCATGGACGGCGCGGGCGACGAGAGCAAGGCGAGCCCCACGAAGGGCGACGACATCACGGTGGGCCTCCTCCTGCCGGAGAAGGCGAACGCCCGTTACGAGAAGTTCGACTACCCCATCATCAAGGAGAAGGTCGCCGAGCTGACCAACGGCAAGGGGAACGTCGAGTACGCCAACGCGGAGGCGGACGCCGACAAACAGCTCCGCCAGCTCGAGCAGATGGTGACCGACCAGGTCGACGTGCTGCTCGTGGACGCCGTCGACGCCAAGTCGATCGCGAGCGGCGTGGAGAAGGCGAAGGAGGCGGGCATCCCCGTCATCGCCTACGACCGGCTGGCCCAGGGCCCGATCGAGGCGTACGTCTCCTTCGACAACGAACTCGTCGGCCAGGTGCAGGGCCGGGCGCTCACCGACAAGCTGGGCGACTCCGCCGCCAGCAAGATCATCATGATGAACGGGGCGACCACCGACCCGAACGCCGCGCAGTTCAAGGCGGGTGCCCTGGGCGAGCTCCAGGACAACGTGACGATCGCCAAGACGTACGACGTCAAGGACTGGGACCCGGCGAACGCCAGGGTCCACATGGGAGAGGCGATCACGGCCGTCGGGGTGGACAACATCGCCGGGGTCTACGCGGCCAACGACGGCATCGCGGGCGCCGTCATCGACGCCCTGAAGACCGCCGGGGTGACCGAGATGCCGCCCGTCACCGGGCAGGACGCCGAGCTGGCCGCGGTGCAGCGGATCGTCGCCGGCGACCAGTACATGAGCGTCTACAAGTCCTACCCGCAGGAGGCGAGCACCGCCGCCGAGATGGCCGTCGCCAGGGTCCAGGGCCGCTCCATCGAGTTCGAGGCCCTCACCCGTGACAAGGTCGACTCCCCGACGCACGAGAAGATCCCGGCGCGACTGGTGCCCGTGGTGGCGCTGACCACGGAGAACATCGAGGACACGGTCATCGCGGACGAGATCTACACGGTCAAGGAGATCTGCACGGCCAAGTACAAGGCGGCGTGCGCGGAGATCGGGCTGTCGGAGTAGACCCGGTCACCCGGCCGCTCTTTCCCCGTCTTTTCCCCCGTCTCTTTTCTCCGTCTCTGCCCCGCACCGCCGCCCTGGTCCGTTCGCCGCCCCGGTCCGTTCGTGACCGGGGCGGCGTCGTCGTACCGCCTCGCCCTCCCGCGTCCACGTCGCCAACGCGTATGCGTCATTTCCGTTCTTCGGGCGTCCGGCGCCTACGCGGTACGTAACACATTGATCACTGTCCGATCTGTAGCGGCTCGCGTGGGCAAGAGCACGGGTGAAGGGCGTGACCTGAGGGCCTCGTGCGCTCGCGGCGGGCCGGGGCCAGGCCCGCCGGGGCTGCTCAGGGCGCCGCGGAGCCGGGTGGAGACGAGTTCCGGGGTGACGGGAACGGTACGGCGTTCCACGCCGTCAACTTGTTGCAGAGGCCCGGACGGAGGCGGGGAGAAGTCCGGATCTTTTAGGTCAGTCCCGCTTACTCGCGCGTTCGGCCCGTGTTGCGGAGACCGGACGGGCCGCGCATAGTTGCGCTGCGGAAAACGCTGGAGCCAGGGGTGGAAGATGGCCGGGCACGGGGCGGGCGCCTATCCGCACGACGGCGTCCGGGACGGTAATGGCCGGGACGGAAACGGCCGGGACGTGGACGGCCGGAACGCGCACCCCCACGGTGCCGACCGGCTGTGCGAGGCCGGGGACCGGGTGTACTCCCGGGCGGTACGGCGGGGCCGCGTGCCGCGCGAGGACGCCGAGACGGTGCCCTGCCTGGTCGACCTGGCGCTGCTGCACCCCGACCCCGACGACATGGGCTGGCTGGTGCCCACCTCTCCCCAGGAGGTCATGACCCGGCTGCTGCGCGGTGTCCACGCGGAGGTCAGCGCGAGCCAGGCACGGGTGGGCGCGGCGGTGGCGGCCGTGGAGTGGTACGCGGGACTCGGCGGCGACCGGGTGCAGCCGGCGGCCGAGAGCACGGCGATCCGCGTCCTGGACGGGCTGTCCCGCATCCGGGCCGCCATGGACCAGGCGACCGAGGCGTGCACGGCGGAGGTGCTCACCGTGCAGCCGGGCGGCATCCGCCGCGAGGACGAACTGCGCGAGGGCCTGCACCGCGCGCTGGAGATGCGCCGCAGGGGCGTCCGGATGCGCGACCTGTACACGCACGTGGCGCGGCACGGGCAGGGCCTGCACACGTACATGGAGCTGATGGGGGACGCGGCGGAGGCGCGCACCCTGGACGAGGTCGTGGAACGCCTCATCGTCTTCGACCGCACGGTGGCCTTCATCCCCGCGAACGCGGACCGCACGATGGCCCTGGAGATCCGCCACCCGGCCCTGATCGAGTACCTGGTGACGGTCTTCGAACGGCTCTGGCGCCTGGGCATCCCCCTCGCCGCCGCGCTGCCCTCGACCGGCATCGAGGGCATCACCCACCGCGAACGCTCCATCGCCGCCCTGCTGGCGGAGGGCCACCAGGACGCGGTGGTCGCGGAACGCCTCGGCATCAGCGTCCGCACGTGCCGAGCCCATATCGCGCGGCTGTCGGAGACGCTGGGGGCGGCGAGCCGTACGCAGCTGGGGGTACGGATCGCGCAGGCGGGGCTGGACGGGCCGCCGCGTTCCGGACCGGCGGGGGACGTGCTCCGGGCCGCGTCCGCGCCCTCGTCGCGCTAGGGATCGGCGCGAGGTGACCTCGGGCCTTCGCCCGTCGGGGCGTCCGTCACGGACCCGCGGGCTCCCGTCGTCGCGGCGGCCTCGCCAGGGTGATCGCCCGGAGCAGCCACTCGGCGGGCCCCTGCCTGTACCTCTCCAGCCACCACCGGCTGACGACGAGCTGGGCGCCGTACACGGCACAGCCGAACACCATCAGCGCGGCCGTACCCACGCGCCCGTAGCGGGAGAGACCGTACGAACCGCTGCCGACACATACGGATCCATGATCTGCGTGCTGTTCACCATGAGGATGCCGAGCAGCGCGAAGCCGCGCAGCGCGTCGACGGCGGGCAGTCGCCGGACGGCCGCTGACGTGTCCGGACTCAAGGCGTGCACCTTCCCCGTGGAACGTTCGGTGTCGACTGTCGCTGTCATCGTGAGCGTCGCAGGAGCTGGTCAGCGCTCCTGGTGAGGCGCGAGCTTCCATGGGGGGCATGGATCACCCAGGCGGTCGGACGGTCCGCCGAGTACTGATTCCGTACCGGGGGACACGGGGACGACCACAGCGGCGTCTACCGCTGTCGTTCCTGCTCCCGTTCCTGCTCCCGCTCCTGCTCCCGCTCCTGCTCCCGCTCCTGCTCCAGAATCCCCGACCGGCCGATGAGGTAGCCGAGCTGGGCGCGGCTCTCGCTGCCGAGGGTGGCGGCGAGTTTGGCGATGTGTACGCGGGCGGTTCGGACGTTCATGCCGAGGCGCTCCGCGATGGCGGTGTCCGTGTGGCCTTCGACGAGAAGGGTGGCAATGGCGCGCTGGCGGGGGGTGATGCCGTTGACCGAGGGCGGCTGGACCGCCTGCGGGTACATGGGCGTCGCCATCCGCCAGAGGATGTCGAAGGTGGTGGTGAGGTAGGAGAGCACGGCCGGGTGATGGACCTCCATGGCCATGCTGCGATCCTCGTTCGCGGGGATGAAGGCCACGGACCTGTCGATGACGACCATGCGGTTGGGCAGCTCGTCGAGGGTACGGACCTCCACGTCGCCGTCCAGCTGCTCGAAGTGGGCGAGGGTCGCGAGATCGTGGCGCGTGGTGTGCTGGTAGAGCGTGCGCATGCGGCCGCCTCGGGAGAGCATGTCCCGCTCCCGGGCCAGGTCGGCGTTCAGGAGTGCGGGAGGGCGTTTGCCGCCCGGTTGCACGGCGAGCAGTTCTCCGGTCGACTCGGCCATCATCCGGCCGATGCGGGCGTTGATGTTGTCCATCCCGCTCAGGACCGTGAAGGAGGCGGCGTCGGCGGAGGCCGCGTGCCGGGTGCCGAGCTCGATGAGGGGCTGCAGCATGTCCGCCAGTCGTGACTCGCGCCGGCGTTGCCGGGCGATGTCCTCCGCGATGTTCCCGAGAAGGCGCGGAAGGGCCACGGCGGGCGGGAGAGGACGCAACCACTGGTCGTCGGTGATGTCCGGGTGCAGCAGACCGAGTGCGGTCAGGCAGGAGGCCGGGCCGGCGTCCGTCCGTCGGAGGCCGCCCTCACGCAGCGCCCGCTCGTACAGCTTCAGGCCCTGCTCGCACAACTCGTCCGCTCTGTGCCCATGCGCCTCGACGCTCACATGCGGCTCGCTTCTCCGGGCTGTCCTGGGTCCTGGTCCAGGATCCCCGACTGGGCTATCAGATAGCCGAGTTGGGCCCGGCTGCCGCTGCCCAGGGCCGTGGCCAGCTTCGCTATGTGGGCGCGGCACGTGCGCACGTTCATGCCGAGGCGGCGGGCTATGGCCTCGTCGACGTGGCCCTCCACGAGGAGTTTGGCGATGGAGTGCTGGATCTCCGTGATGCCGCCCGGCGCCGTCTCGTAGGGCGCGCCGGCGCTCAGTGGGACGGCGCGGCCCCACATGAACTCGAAGACCTTGATCAGGTAACGGACGAGGCCCGGGTGGCGGAGTTCCAGGGCCACCTGCTGGTCGTCCCTGGTGGGGATGAAAGCGACGGTCTCGTCGCAGATGATGAGGCGCTCGACCACCTCGTCGATGGTGCGGTACTCGGCCTTGCCGTTGGAGAGCTGAGCCACATAGGCCAGTCTCTCCGGGCTGTAACGGGCCGTGTGCTGGTAGAGGGTCCGGATCCGCACACCACGTTCGATCAGTGGCCTGTCTCGTTCCAGCCCCTGGAGGAGGCTGCGCTCGGAGCCGCGATCGCTCGGCTGGATCGTGAGCATCTCGTTCTGGCACTGCGACGTGGCGAGGTTGAGTGCCCCGTTGATGCGGTCGCCGCCCTCCAGCACCGTGATCGAGTGAGTCGGCGTCGTCTCCCCGGCGCTGAGGGCCATGAACGGTTCGAAGGCGTCGGCCAGCTCGACCGACAGGCGCCTGCGCTCGGCTATCTCGCGCTCTATGGGGTTGAGCCGCTGGGACAGGGCGACCGACGGGGGAACGGGGCGCAGCCAGTCCGCGTCATCGGGATCGGGGTGGAGAAGTGCGAGCTCCATCAGGCACGGGGTGTTCTCCACCTCCGTGCGTTCGATGCGTCCGGTGCGCAAGGCGTGCGCATAGAGACGGCCTCCTTCTTCGCACAGCTCGGTAACCGTGTGGGGATGTGTCCCTCTGTTCCGATTTGCTGCCATATCTCCACCCCCCAGGGTCCTGAACGTGCAGGAACATGATGCATCGATTGTGTGGCGATGACGTGCCCGAATGAGCCATCGTCGTATCCGACGGGGGAAGAGGAGACCTTCAAGTGAGGACGAAGCCGACTATGGGTAAGAGAATGCTTCGCTCGGTGCTTGTCATCGCCTTCTCAGCCGTTGTGGCCTTCGGAACACTGAGTGGCCTCTCCGATGCGAAGAGCGACGTCCGGGCGGACAGTCACTGGCCGGCGGTGGCCCTGAACACTGGGGCCGCAGACGACGGCTCCGGGGGCTGACGTGACCACACCCCCTGACGACCGGTCCTTCCGCCGGGAGATGGCCACCGCCTACCGTTCCGGCTGGCACTTCATCGACCTGGCCACCGCCATCCCCCACAGCGGTGACTCGTTGATGGTGACCGTGTTCGGCGAGCCGGTGGTGGTCACCCGGGACGATGACGAGGACATCCGGGCGTTCCGGTGTCTGCGCCGTCCGCGCGGCGCGCCGCAGCCGGTACGGTGTGCCGTCCGGTACGGAATGATCTTCGTGAACCTCGACCAGCGCGACGACCAGCTCGCCCGGCCGGAGCCTCCGGCCTCCGCAGCCGTCACAGCCACCCCCCGCAGTGCCTGACGCGATTCCCCCGTCGTTAAAGATCGCTCAGGCGCTTCCCCCCAGCAGCGGCGTCACCGTGACCTGAACACGGTGACGCCGCTGCAGGTTTGCGGCGAAAACATCCGTATGGGCGGATGTGCTCCTCGGTCGAAGTCGACTGAATCCAGCCGCAACCATGGCCGCATCCGTAACGGCGGCCACTCGGGAAACATCTGCCGGTCCCGCCGCCCACGACCTACCGATTCCGGCCACACGCCCTCCTCGGGCGCGTGCCTGAGCGGGCAACGCCCACTTCGGCCTGTCCCGCTGGTGGTGCCCGTTCCGGCTCACCTCCCCCCTCCCAATGGCGCGTCCGCCTCGGACGCGTCAGCCGCCCCGGCCGCCCTCGGCCCGACGGGACCCTGCCGTGCGAGTCGGCGGCGCTTGCTCAGGTCCGTCTCACGCCGGTGACGCCCCCGGTCTCGGTTCGCCTCTTCCGGTGCTCCGTCCATGCCGGGTCAGTGGCTCTTCGGGTTCCCGTCGTCGCCTTCGGTCTGCTTCCGGTCCCCGTCTTGTCTCGTCCCCGATGACGGCGCTCTGGCCCCTTCCTGCTGCCGTGCTCTCGGCCGTCCGGCGAGTCGCTCCGGGCGGCGGGCCGTACATGACGCCGACCGGCCGGGGATCGCACCGGTCCGCAGGGGTAGTCGGTCACCGAGGCGCAGTCCGCGCAGTCCGCGTTCCGCGACCCCACGTGGCTCTTGAGTGGAATAGACTCAACTTTGTGGACGTTGCCCAAGTCAGTGTGGCGCCGGCAACAGCTGAGCGAGGCCGAGCAAGGAGGAGAAGGCGAACGTGGACGCCGAGCTGACCAACAGGAGCCGGGACGCGATCAACGCGGCCGGTAACCGCGCCGTGTCCGAGGGGCACGCGGACCTCACCCCTGCCCATCTGCTCCTCGCGCTGCTCCAGGGGCAGGACAACGAGAACATCATCGATCTTCTGGCGGCCGTCGACGCCGACCAGGCCTCCGTGCGAGCGGGCGCCGAGCGCGTCCTCGCCGGGCTGCCCAGCGTGACCGGCTCCACCGTCGCACCGCCCCAGCCCAACCGTGAACTGCTCGCCGTCATCGCCGAGGCGCAGGCCAAGGCGAAGGAGCTGGGCGACGAGTACCTCTCCACCGAGCACCTGCTGATCGGCATCGCCGCGAAGGGCGGCCAGGCCGGTGACGTACTGTCCGGTCAGGGGGCCACGGCGAAGAAGCTGCTGGAGGCCTTCAACAAGGCGAGGGGAGGACGCCGGGTGACCACAGCCGATCCCGAGGGTCAGTACAAGGCCCTGGAGAAGTTCGGGACCGACTTCACGGCGGCGGCCCGCGAGGGCAAGCTCGACCCGGTCATCGGCCGGGACACCGAGATCCGCCGTGTGGTGCAGGTGCTGTCGCGCCGCACCAAGAACAACCCGGTGCTGATCGGTGAGCCCGGTGTCGGCAAGACCGCCGTCGTGGAAGGGCTTGCCCAGCGCATCGTGAAGGGCGACGTGCCCGAGTCGCTGAGGGACAAGCGGCTCGTCGCGCTCGACCTGGGGGCCATGGTCGCCGGGGCCAAGTACCGCGGTGAGTTCGAGGAGCGGCTGAAGACCGTCCTCGCCGAGATCAAGGACTCCGACGGGCAGATCATCACCTTCATCGACGAGCTGCACACCGTGGTGGGCGCGGGGGCCGGCGGGGACTCCGCCATGGACGCCGGGAACATGCTCAAGCCCATGCTCGCCCGCGGTGAGCTGCGCATGGTCGGCGCGACGACCCTCGACGAGTACCGGGAGCGGATCGAGAAGGACCCCGCCCTGGAGCGCCGCTTCCAGCAGGTGCTGGTCGCCGAGCCCACCGTCGAGGACACCATCGCCATCCTGCGCGGGCTGAAGGGCCGCTACGAGGCCCACCACAAGGTGCAGATCGCGGACAGCGCGCTGGTCGCCGCCGCCACCCTCTCCGACCGCTACATCACCTCCCGCTTCCTGCCCGACAAGGCCATCGACCTCGTCGACGAGGCCGCCTCCCGGCTCCGTATGGAGATCGACTCCTCGCCCGTCGAGATCGACGAGCTCCAGCGCGCCGTCGACCGCCTCCACATGGAGGAGCTGGCGCTCGGCAAGGAGACCGACCAGGCCAGCCGGGAGCGGCTGGAGAAGCTGCGCCGCGACCTCGCCGACAAGGAGGAGGAGCTGCGCGGCCTCACCGCCCGCTGGGAGAAGGAGAAGCAGTCCCTCAACCGGGTCGGCGAGCTGAAGGAGAAGCTCGACGAGCTGCGTGGGCAGGCGGAGCGCGCTCAGCGCGACGGTGACTTCGACACCGCGTCCAAGCTGCTGTACGGCGAGATCCCGGCGCTGGAGCGGGACCTGGAGGAAGCCTCCGCCGCCGAGGAGGAGGCCGCCAAGGACACGATGGTGAAGGAGGAGGTCGGCCCGGACGACATCGCGGACGTGGTCGGCTCCTGGACCGGCATCCCGGCCGGGCGGCTGCTGGAGGGCGAGACCCAGAAGCTGCTGCGCATGGAGGAGGAGCTCGGCAAGCGGCTCATCGGGCAGAGCGAGGCCGTACGGGCCGTGTCCGACGCCGTGCGCCGCACCCGGGCCGGGATCGCCGACCCCGACCGGCCCACCGGGTCCTTCCTCTTCCTCGGCCCGACCGGTGTCGGCAAGACCGAACTGGCCAAGGCGCTCGCGGACTTCCTCTTCGACGACGAGCGGGCCATGGTCCGCATCGACATGTCGGAGTACAGCGAGAAGCACAGCGTGGCCCGGCTCGTCGGCGCGCCCCCCGGGTACGTCGGCTACGAGGAGGGCGGCCAGCTGACGGAGGCGGTGCGCCGCAGGCCGTACAGCGTGGTCCTGCTGGACGAGGTGGAGAAGGCCCACCCCGAGGTCTTCGACATCCTGCTCCAGGTGCTCGACGACGGGCGCCTCACGGACGGCCAGGGCCGCACGGTCGACTTCCGCAACACGATCCTGATCCTGACCTCCAACCTGGGCAGCCAGTTCCTGGTGGACCCGCTGACCAGCGAGGTGGAGAAGAAGGAGCAGGTGCTGGAGGTGGTCCGGGTCTCCTTCAAGCCGGAGTTCCTGAACCGCCTCGACGACCTCGTGGTCTTCTCCGCCCTGTCGAAGAGCGAGCTGGAGCGCATCGCCCGGCTCCAGATCGACCGGCTCGCCAAGCGGCTCGCCGACCGCCGGCTCACCCTGGACATCACGCCAGAGGCGCTGGCCTGGCTCGCGGACGAGGGGCTCGACCCGGCGTACGGCGCCCGGCCGCTGCGCCGCCTCATCCAGACCGCCATCGGCGACCGCCTCGCCAAGGAGATCCTCGCGGGCGAGGTCAAGGACGGCGACACGGTGCGGGTCGACGCCTTCGGCGACGGCCTGATCGTCGGCCCGGCGACGGGTGCGGCGGGTGCGACGGGCGCGACGGGCAAGACGCTCTGACCGCCACACGCGCCCCGCGCGTCGCGCCGCCCGGTGGCGCCGGGCCACCGGGCCCGCCGGGCTCCCCGCGGCCCGGCAGCGTAATTCCGCCAAGGGCTGAGCAACCCTCCGGGACGGGGGTTGCCAGGGCCCTCCCCGCATGGGGCAGGATGGCGGAATCCGTACGAAGGGAAGAACACGGTGAGCATCGACCCGTCCTCGATTCCGAATTTCGGGGGCCAGCCACAGCCGCAGCCGCAAGGACCGGCGGGCCCCGTCGTCCCGGATCAGGATCTCGTGAAGCAGCTCCTGGACCAGATGGAGCTGAAGTACGTCGTCGACGACGAGGGTGACCTCGCGGCGCCGTGGGAGCAGTTCCGTACGTACTTCATGTTCCGCGGCGAGGCCGAGCAGCAGGTCTTCTCGGTGCGGACGTTCTACGACCGGCCGCACCAGATCGACGAGAAGGCCCAGCTGCTCGAGGCGATCGACGACTGGAACCGCCGCACCCTGTGGCCGAAGGTCTACAGCCACACCCACGACGACGGCTCCGTCCGCCTCATCGGCGAGGCGCAGATGCTGATCGGCACCGGCGTCAGCCTGGAGCACTTCGTGTCGTCGACGGTGAGCTGGGTGCGGGCCGCCATCGAGTTCGACCGGTGGCTCGTCGAGCAGCTCGGCCTCGCGGAGGACGTCGACGAGGCGGAGAAGCCCGAGGACGAATAGTCCGGGGACGAGCAGTCCGCGCCGCGGTGGCGTGCCGTCACAGGGACGTGCGTCCGTGCACGACCAGGAACGCCCCGTAGAAGAACGAGAGCCCGGCCAGGGCGGCGACCACCACGGTCGCGTGCCAGGGCCGGGCTCGCGCCGTCCGTACCAGGGCCCGGGCGGCCGGCAGCAGCAGCGGGAAGGCCGGCAGCAGGAAGCGCGGCTTGCACGCGAAGAAGCCGGAGCCGCCGACCGCGATCAGCAGCAGCACGCCCGCGTACACCAGCAGGACCAGCGGCGGGCGGTCGGCGAGGAGCAGCGCGAACAGCACGACCGTCACCGCCACGACCACCATCGCCATGGCGTACTCGAAGCGGCCCCCCTTCATCAGCTGCTCCCCGGCGAACCGCCAGGCACCCACCCCGAAGTCGTACGTCGATCCCCAGCCCCGCTGCACCGCGAAGTACCCGCCGAGCGGATCGCCCGTGCGCACCCCCACCCACAGCACATAGCCGCACCAGCCGAGCGGCGCCAGCGCGGCGCCCGCCCACAGCCCGCCGGGGACGTCGCGGCCGCGCCGCCGTATCACCTCGTACGCCGCCGCCGCGAGCACCGCCGCCGCCACCGCCATCCCGTTCGGCCGGGACACGCCCGCGAGCGCCGCCAGCGCGCCCGCCCACACCCAGCGCCCGGTGAGCACCGCGTACAGGGACCAGGCCGCGAAGGCGGTGAGCAGGGGTTCGGTGTACGCCAGCGACAGCACGACGGAGTGCGGGAGCAGCCCCCACAGCAGCACCAGCGCGACACCGGTCCCGCGGCCGTACAGCCGTGCCCCGATCGCGTACAGCCCGCAGGCGGCGGCCCCGGCGGCCGTCCAGGAGACCAGCAGACCCGCCGCGCCGCCGCCGATCGGCAGGATCTCGGTGAGCGCCCGCACCAGCCCGGGGTAGAGCGGGAAGAACGCCAGGTCGTTGGCGACGCCGAACCAGGCGTGCTTCACCCGCCCGTAGCCGTCCTCCGCGATCCCCAGGTACCAGAGGGAGTCCCAGGAGCGCGCGAGCACGTCGAACGGGTCCCGGCCGGCCCCCTGGGCCAGCGCCACGACGACGGCGACACCGATGAGCCGGGCGGCGAGGAAGACCCCGAGCGCCAGCACGATCGCGGGCGGCCGCTCGGGTACGGACCGGGCGCGGGCGGGCGGTCGCCGGGCACCCTCCTGAGCCTGCGCCGGCACGGTGCTGACGGGAGTCACACCGGGAACCATGCGTCCGGTTAATCGGATTTGCCAGCTTTACACGCCAGTAATGTCCGGAATCACACCCCTAGAAGGCCGCCCTGAGCCGCTTGACCGCCTCCTGAAGCACCTCCACCTGCTTGCAGAAGGCGAACCGGACGAAGGGCGCGCCGGCCTCGCGGTCGTCGTAGAAGACGGCGTTCGGAATGGCGACGACACCCGCCCGCTCCGGCAGCGCACGGCAGAAGGCGAAGCCGTCCGACTCGCCGAGCGGCCGGATGTCGGTGGTGACGAAGTACGTGCCCGCCGGGCGGAACACCCGGAACCCCGCCTCCGCGAGCCCCGCCGCGAGCACGTCCCGCTTGGCCAGCATGTCCGCGCGGAACGCCGCGAAGTACGTCTCCGGCAGCGCGAGCGCCTCGGCGACCGCGTACTGGAAGGGCCCCGACGAGACGTACGTCAGGAACTGCTTCGCCGAGCGCACGGCGGACACCAGGGCGGGCGCCCCCGTCACCCAGCCGACCTTCCAGCCGGTGAACGAGAAGCTCTTCCCCGCACTGCCGATGGTCACGGTCCGCTCGCGCATGCCGGGGAAGGTCGCGAGCGGCACGTGCTCGGCGTCGTCGAAGACCAGGTGCTCGTACACCTCGTCGGTCACGACCAGCAGATCGCGCTCGACGGCCAGTTCGGCGATCGCCGCGAGCTCGTCGCGGGTCAGGACGGTCCCGGTCGGGTTGTGCGGGGTGTTGACCAGCAGCAGCCGGGTGCGGTCCGTGACCGCGTCACGCAGCTCGTCGAGGTCCAGCCGGAAGGAGGCGCCCTCGTCGTGGACGTGCGGGCGGAGCGTCACCGGCACCCGCCGGGCGCCCGCCATCGCGATGCACGCCGCGTACGAGTCGTAGTACGGCTCCAGGGCGACCACCTCGTCGCCGGGCTCCAGCAGGGCCAGCAGCGACGCGGCGATCGCCTCCGTCGCGCCCGCCGTGACGAGCACCTCGGTGTCGGCGTCGTACAGGAGCCCGTACCGCCGCTCCTGGTGCGCCGCCACGGCCGCGCGCAGCTCGGGGACGCCGGGGCCGGGCGGGTACTGGTTGCCCCGTCCGTCGCGCAGCGCCCGTACGGCCGCCTCCCGGATCTCCTCCGGGCCGTCCGTGTCGGGGAAGCCCTGGCCCAGGTTGATGGACCCGGTGCTGAGGGCCAGTGCCGACATCTCGGCGAAGATCGTCGTCCCGAACTCGGCGAGCCGGCGGTTCAGCGGGGGACGGTCGGGGTGACGTACGGGCTGCCCTACGGGGCGTGGGCTGGAGGTCATGGCCGTCATCCTGCGCACAAGCTCTGGACTTGCTCAACTCTGCTTTGGCGCGAAGGCGGCGAGGGCATCCCCGTGTCACGCAAGAAGCGGGGGACCGGTTCCGGGCCCACGGGGGGCCACGGGGGGACCGCTTCGGGGGAAGAAAGGTGGGTGACGCCATGACACTCGCGCTGATCGGCATCATCCTGGCGGTCATCTGCATCACCGTGGTCGGGGCCGTGGCGGCCACCGTCCGGAGCAGCGCAGGCCGGAACAGGGCGGTACGTCGGGGCAGCACCGGTTCGCGGGCGCGGTCGGGCGGCGGCTCCGTGCGGTCGTCGTCGGACACGGGCGGCAGCTGGTGGGCCGGTGACAGCAACTCCGGCTCGGGTTCGGACTCGGGCTCCGGCTCGTGCGACAGCGGCGGCTCGTCCTCGTCCTCGTCCTGCGGCGGCGGATCCTCCTGCGGGGGCGGCGGCGGATGCGGCGGAGGCAGCTGACACGGCAGGCCGTCACGACCGGCACGACCGACGAGTGCCCGCGGGGAGGTGAGACCTTCCGGCGGGCACTCGCCGTGTGAAGAGGTGTGCCCGGGACGTATGCGCTTTCGGCCGCCCGGCGGGACATGTGGGAGACCACACGTATCAGCAGGTAACAGGGCGCACCGGGAGCACTCCGGCGTCGCGGGCGCACGCCCGGTTGAACAGTTGAGCTGGGGAGCCCCCCGGGGGATGGAAACCCTACGAAGATGGGTAAAAACGCTGTGGCGGCGCCACAGTTCATGATTCCCTATAAATCACCAACGCAGCCCCCGGACGTCCTCACCCGACAGGCCTGACCGGGCTGATCAGACCGAATCGGACGTCCCCATCCAGCTGGCCGGCCGGGCATCTCCCGGTGCCGAACGGGGCGCGCCGGATCCACTCCACCCTTTGCGTGCTTGCGGAGCCGACCCATGCTCACGACTCTGAACACCTCCTACACCGACACGAGCGCGGCCGACCTCGCCTGGGCCCTGGGCCGCGAGCCGCTGCCCGCGCTCGCCACTCTCGACCTGGAACTGCCGGACGCCCGGCTCCAGTTGAGACTGCTCGGGGCATCGCACCAGGTGATCCTGGAGGAGGAGCGGGGCACGTGCTCGGAGACGGTCGCGTGCATCCCGGGGTCCAGCACGCCGCTGCCGCTCGGCGTGGCCAAGCGGGTGGGCAACTGGGAGTACGAGTTCGCCGCCCGTGTGGAGATGCTCTCGCCGGGCTGTTTCGCAGGCCGCGCCCAGGAGTTGCTGGGCCTCGTCTCCGACCATCCCCACGGACTCGCGGGTGTCTTTCCCGGCAGCCCCCACGCCTTCACCGCGATGCTCGTCCAGCGCCACCGGGGGCAGGTCCACTGGCACACCTGGCACGCGTACCCGCAGGACGGCCAGTTGGTGGCCACCAGGACGAGGGTGGGGGTGCGGGTGCCGGCGGTGGTGTGACCCGAGGTGAGGCGCTGACCGGTGGGTGACGGTACGTCATACAGCGGCGTCAAGGGGCCTGGCCGCGTACGGGAAGCGGAGCGCCGAGGGGGAAGCCCCCGCAAACACCCAGCACTCCACAACGCCGTTCTTTCCACACGTGTGGGTGACGGAGTGCGCCGCAGGCGTGACGTAGCGTTCCCAGCGTGATCGAGTCGCACGCCCCCGCACCGCCCGGCGCGCCACCGCCCTGGAGCGGTCCGGGCGGCGGCGGTCAGGCGCGCTTGCCCGTCCGCCAGGGCACCGGTCGCCTCCTCGTCCTCGCGTGTGTGTTCGTCTGCGCGGCCTGCGGTCTCGTGTACGAGCTCCAACTCGTCGCCTTCGCCTCGTACTTCAGCGGCGACTCGGTCACCCAGGCCTCCGTCGTGCTGTCCGTGATGGTCTTCGCGATGGGCGCCGGATCCCTCGCCGCGAAACGGCTCCGCTGGCACGCGGCGGCCGGCTTCGGCGTCATCGAGGCCGCCCTCGCCCTGATCGGCGGATGCAGCGCGATGGCCCTCTACGCGACGTTCGCCTGGGCCGGCGACCGGGCCGGAACATGGGCGAACGCGCCGGACTGCCTGCTCGTCGCCTTCTCCCTGGCCATCGGCGTCCTCATCGGCGCCGAAGTGCCCCTGCTCATGGAGCTGATCCAGCGCGTCCGCCGGCAGGACGCGGGCGGCGCCGTGGCGGACCTGTTCGCCGCGGACTACGTGGGCGCGCTCGTCGGGGGCCTCGCCTTCCCCTTCCTGCTGCTGCCCTGGCTCGGCCAGCTGACCGGTGCCCTGCTCACCGGCGCGGTGAACGCGCTGGCCGGCGCCGCCCTGGTCCTCGGCCTGTTCCGCGGCGACCTGCGCCACCGCTGCCGCTGGTGCCTCGTCCTCGGATACGTCCTCGTCCTCGGCCTGCTCGCCACGGCCGCGGTGCTCGTCGGCGACTTCGAGCGGGCGGCCCGGCAGGCGGTCTACGGCGCCGACGTACGGGCCGTGCTGCGGACCGGCGTCCAGGAGGCCGTCCTCACCGGCGGGACGCACGGCCGGCCGCTCGCCCTCTACCTCGACGGCCGGCTGCGGTTCAGCGCCCGGGACGAGCGCCGCCACCACGAGGCCCTCGTCCACCCCGCCATGAACGGCCCCCACGCGCGCGTGCTCGTCCTCGGCGACGGCGAGGGCCTTGCCACGCGGGAGGTGCTGCGGTACCCGGACGTGCACCGGGTCGACGTGGCCGGCGCCGACCCCGGCGTGGTCCGGCTGGCCCGCTCCGACCCGGCGCTCGCCGCCCTCAACGGCCACGCGTACGACGACGCGCGCGTCCACGTGCACACGGCGGACGCCTTCGCCTGGCTGCGCGAGGCGCCCCCGGCGGCGTACGACGTCGTCGTCACGAGCCTGCCCGACCCGGGCATCACCGAGAGCACGAAGCTGTACTCGCAGGAGTTCTACGGCACGGCCCGCAAGACACTGGCGCCCGGCGGCCGCCTGGTGGTCCACGCCGGGCCGGTGGACTCCCGGCGCCGGGTCTTCTGGACGGTCGACGCGACGCTACGGGCGTCCGGGCTGCGGACGACGCCGTACCGCGTGAGCGGCCGTACCTCCGCCCCCGCGACGGGCCGTGACTGGGGCTACGTCCTGGCGTCCGGAGAGAGACGGCCACGGCCGGCCGTGCCCGGCACGTTGCCCGGCGGCCCGCGTGCGCTCTCCCGCGGTGAGCTGACGGCGGGTGCACGGCGGGCGGAGGCGACGCGTCTGCGGGGGCTGCCGCCGTCCACGCTCGTGCATCCGCGCTACGCGGACTGAGGCGGGCCGAGGAATCCGCGCATGTACGGGTGCGAGCGGCGGTGCCGTGGGTAGGCTCGGCTGACATGGAGCATGAGGTGTTCGTTCCGGTTCCGGCCGACCGGCTCAGGGCGGCCCTGTCCGATCCCGAACGCGTGGCCCGAGCGGTGCCCGGACTCCAGCAGGAGGCGGGCGCGCCCCCCGTCGCCGGGCGCCTCAAGGTACGCGTCGCCGGGCACTCCATCACCTACCGCGGCGCACTCCGGGTCGCCGACCGGGGCGACGGCTCCTACACGGTCGAGGGCGACGGGACGGAGGCCCGCGGCAGCGGCTCGGTGAAGCTGTCCCTCACGGTGGGACTCCGCCCGGCGGAGGACGACGGTACGACCCTCGTCTTCACCGGTACGGCGTCGGCGGACGGCCGGGTCGCGGACCTGCCCTCCGACGCGGTGTCCACGGCGACGGCACGTCTGCTGAACCGTTTCGCGGAGAACCTGGCGAGGGTCTCCGAGGAGGAGCACGGGGAGCACGGGGAGCAGGAGGGGGACGAGGAGCACGAGAAGCACGGGGAACACGAGGGGCACTCGGTGCCGCCGCCACAGTCCCCGTCGCCGTCCGAAGCCGCGCCGGCCTCCGCGTCCGACACGGAGGTCCCGCCCCCGTCCCTCGACCCGGACACGGCGGACGACCTGGAACCTGGTGACCTGGGCGGCCCCGGTGATCTCGGTCCGGGCGACCTCGGGCCCGAGGACCTCGTGTCCGACGACTTCACCGACCCCGGGGAACTCCCGGCCGAGGCCGCGCACGCGCGCCGCACGATGATCGGGCGCAGTGCGGAGGAGGTGGACCACGCCCCGCCGCGCGGCCGCTACGCCCCCGTACCAGCCCCCGAGTCCGCCGCGCCGAGCCCCGCGCTCCGCTGGGCCGCCCCCGCCGCGGCCCTGGCCCTCGCCTCGGCCATCGTCGTCACCCGGGCCCTGCGCAAGCGCCGCTGAACAGCTGAGGTCCGTGCCGGTGCCGCTGAGTAGCTGGTGTCCGTGCCGGTGCCACCGAACAGTCGGTGCCCCGCCCGTGCCGCTGAGTTCCCGGTGTCCCTGCCGGTGCCGCCGAACGGCCGGGGCCCACGCCACCGCCGCTGAACAGCCGACCACGGACCGGGCGCTTGTCGGCGCGCCCGGGTCGCCCCCGACCGCGGAGGACCCGTGGTGCGCGCCCGTGTGGACCGGCCTCCGCAAGCCCCTCGTACCGGCTTCCACGCCCCACGGGCCGGAAGTGCTCCCCGCCTCCCCACGCCCCCGGCCGCCGACGGCGCCCCCACGCCCGCGCGCCCCGCTCCGCCCGTCCGCCGGAGGCACCCCGTAGGGTCGTGTCGTGCGTAACCAAGAGATCACGTTGACCGCGGGTGACGCGGAGGCAGTCCTGGCGCCCGCGAACGGCGGGCGGGTGAGCGGTCTGCGGGTCGGCGGTGTCGAACTGCTGCGCCAGGGTGAGCGGTTCGGCTGCTTCCCCATGGTTCCGTGGTGCGGCCGGATCCGTGACGGCCGCTTCCTGGACGGCACGACCGTCCGCCAGATGCCCCTGAACGCCCCGCCGCACGCCATCCACGGCACCACCCGCAACGGCGCCTGGAGCGTCGCCCGCACCTCACCCGACGAGGCCGTCCTCACGTACGACCTGGTCGACCCCTGGCCGTACCCCGGCCGCGTCACCCAGGTCGTCGCCCTGACGGCGGACTCCCTCACGCTGACCATGTCCGTGGAGGCGCACGAGTCGTCCTTCCCGGCGCAGATCGGCTGGCACCCGTGGTTCAACCGGAACCTGGGCGGCGAGGACGTGCGGATCGACTTCGATCCCGCCTGGCAGGAGGAGCGCGGCGACGACCACCTGCCCACCGGCAACCGCCTCGACCCGAAGCCCGGCCCCTGGGACGACTGCTTCGGCATGCCCGACGGCGTGGACGTGCGCCTCACCTGGCCCGGACAGCTGGAGCTGACGGTCGCCTCCCGCGAGCAGTGGGTCGTCGTGTACGACGAGCAGGCGGAGGCGGTCTGTGTGGAACCGCAGACCGGGCCGCCGAACGGGCTCAACACCCACCCGCGCCTGGTCACGCCCATCGACCCCCTGGAGGCCACGACCACCTGGACGTGGCGCCGACCCTGAGCGGGCCCGACGGGAGCGCCGGGTTCCGTTCCGTCCCGGGCTGTCTAAGCTGACGGGCATGAGTGACGTACGCGGCACGCTGCTGCAGCAGATCAAGGACAAGGCCGTGGTGCACGGCAAGGTGACCCTCTCCTCGGGTCTGGAGGCCGACTACTACGTCGACCTGCGCCGCATCACCCTGGACGGCGAGGCCGCGCCGCTCGTCGGGCAGGTGCTGCTGGACCTGACCGCGGACCTGGAGTTCGACGCCGTCGGCGGGCTCACCATGGGCGCCGACCCGGTCGCCGCCGCCATGCTGCACGCGGCCGCCGCGCGCGGGAAGCGCCTGGACGCGTTCGTCGTCCGCAAGGCCGCGAAGGCCCACGGGCTGCAGCGCCGGGTGGAGGGCCCCGACATCAAGGGCCGCCGCGTGCTCGTCGTCGAGGACACCTCCACCACCGGCGGCTCCCCGCTCACCGCCGTCGAGGCCGTGCGGGAGGCGGGCGCCGAGGTCGTGGCCGTCGCGACCATCGTCGACCGGGCCACGGGTGCCGCCGAGAAGATCCAGGAGGGCGCCGGGGTGCCGTACCTCTTCGCCTACTCCAAGGACGAGCTGGGCCTGGACTGAGCCTGTACCGACCGGTCCGCGGACCGCGGCATGGACCTTACGGCCAAGTCTGGAAAGATGGGGCCGACGATGACGTCGCAGCCAAGGTCTAGGTCAGGGCCGTAAGAACGCAGCACACCCACCCGCACATACAAGGAGCGGACGAATGCCCATCGCAACCCCCGAGGTCTACAACGAGATGCTCGACCGGGCGAAGGCAGGCAAGTTCGCCTACCCGGCCATCAACGTGACCTCGACCCAGACCCTGCACGCGGCGCTGCGCGGCTTCGCGGAGGCCGAGAGCGACGGCATCGTGCAGATCTCCACCGGCGGTGCGGAGTTCCTGGGCGGTCAGTACAGCAAGGACATGGTCTCCGGCGCGGTGGCCCTGGCCGAGTTCGCGCACATCGTCGCCGAGAAGTACCCGGTGAACATCGCGCTGCACACGGACCACTGCCCGAAGGACAAGCTCGACGGCTACGTCCGCCCGCTGCTGGCGGTCTCCGAGGAGCGCGTCGCCCGCGGTGAGAACCCGCTGTTCCAGTCGCACATGTGGGACGGCTCGGCGGAGACCCTCGCCGACAACCTGGCCATCGGCCAGGAGCTGCTGGAGCGTGCCCGCGCCGCGAAGATCATCCTCGAGGTCGAGATCACCCCGACCGGCGGCGAGGAGGACGGCGTCACCCACGAGATCAACGACTCGCTGTACACGACGGTCGACGACGCGGTCCGCACCGCCGAGGCGCTGGGCCTGGGCGAGAAGGGCCGCTACCTGCTGGCCGCCTCCTTCGGCAACGTGCACGGCGTGTACAAGCCGGGCAACGTCGTGCTCCGTCCCGAGCTGCTGAAGGAGCTCAGCGAGGGCGTCGCCGCCAAGTACGGCAAGCCGGCCGGCAGCCAGCCGTTCGACTTCGTCTTCCACGGCGGCTCCGGCTCCACCGCCGAGGAGATCGCCACCGCGCTGGAGAACGGCGTGGTCAAGATGAACCTCGACACGGACACGCAGTACGCCTTCACGCGTCCCGTCGCCGCCCACATGTTCCAGAACTACGACGGCGTCCTGAAGGTCGACGGCGAGGTCGGCAACAAGAAGACCTACGACCCGCGCACCTGGGGCAAGCTGGCCGAGGCCGGCATGGCCGCGCGTGTCGTCGAGGCGACGCAGGCCCTCCGCTCGGCGGGCACGAAGATCAAGTAACCGGTCGCTTCCCGACGTCCTACGGATGTCCCTCGCGGGCCCGGCGCTTCGGCGCCGGGCCCGCGGGCGTATCGGGCGTATCGAAAGTATCCCTGCGTATCGGAGTGTTCCGGAGTGTTCCGGTGTATCCGGTTGTGTGCGAGGGTGCGCGGTGGGTGTACGGGCGCGTCCGGCCTCCTCGCTCCCTCCGCGGTGACTACCGCTTCAGCGCGGTGTACGCCTCGGCGCTGCTGTCCTTGAGGAACTGCCAGCAGCGCTCCGTCTCGTCCTTCTCGTCGATCTCGCCGGCGGCGCGGGCGAGGGCGGCGAGGCAGCGCAGGAAGCCGCGATTGGCCCGGTGCTCCCAAGGCACGGGCCCGTGCCCCTTCCACCCGGCCCGGCGGAGCTGGTCGAGTCCGCGGTGGTAGCCGGTCCGCGCGTACGCGTACGACTCGACCACGCGGCCCGCCTCGAAGGCGTCGTCGGCGAGCACGGCCCAGCCGAGCGAGAAGGTGGGGTGCTTCGCCACGACCTCGGCGGCCGTCAGGGACCCCTCGTCCAGCAGGCGGTACGCCTCCTCGTTCTCCGGAAGGTACGTCGGCTCCGGGCCGCCGAGCAGGTTCTTGTGCGTCGTCATGGAAGCAGTCTGCCACTTGGGGACAGGCCCGCACGGCGGCGTCGGAGCGTTCCGCGGCCGCATGATCAGTCGACAGGTTCTTCAAAGGTTCTTCATCGTCTCCGCCCTACGGTCGACCTGCCCGTCGCGTTCGCGGACGGGTCCGACATGGAGGGCGGGGAAACCGGTGAGGACGAATCGGGTACTGCTGGCCGCGGCGGCCTCGGTCATGGCCTTGGCCCTGGCCGGCTGCGGCAGCGACGACGGCGGGCCGAAGGTGCCGACGGCCGCGAGCGGCGGCGCGGCCACGTCGTCCGCCGCCTCGGGGGAACAGGGCGGCGGGGGCGACGTGGCCGCGTATGTGCAGGCCCAGCGCGCGTACGTGAAATGCCTGCGGGAGAACGGGGTCGACGCCCCGGACCCGGACGACAAGGGGAACATCGACTTCGGTGACGATCCGGCCCTGAAGAAGGACGCCGAGTTCCAGGCCGCCACGGAGAAGTGCGCCGACCACCTGAGGGCCGTGCCCGAGAGCGTCGAGAAGGGAAACCAGACCGAGCTCACCGCCGAGCAGATCAAGGTCAAGCAGCAGTACGCGAAGTGCATGCAGGAGAACGGAGCCTCCGACTTCCCCGACCCGGGCCCCGACGGTCTCGGACAGGGCGAGTGGGACCAGAGCTCGGCCGGTGCGAAGCGGGCCATCCGCATCTGCGGGCCGATCGTCGGAGTCCCGGCGACCCCGGGCCCGGGCAAGGGCTGATCGTGGCGGAGACCGTGACGCACACCGATGACGAGCTCGACGGCGGGCCCGGGACGGCCGCCGAGCCGCCACGCGGCAGACCGGGGCGGCGTACGGCGCTGATCGTCTGTGCCGTGTTCGTCGTGGCGGCGGTCGCCGTGGTGGGCGCACTCGGGCTCGGTGGCGGTGGCGAGGACGAGGGGTCGGGCGCCCCGCCCAGGGCCGGCTCGACCGTCCCGGTCACCCGGGCCACGCTGACCGAACGCACGGAGGTGGACGGCCAGTTGGGATACGGCACGGAGATACCGTTGCCCGTCAAGGCGACGGGCACGGTGACCTGGCTGCCCGAGCCGGGCACCACCGCGGAGCGCGGTGACACGCTGCTGCGCGTCGACGACCGTCCGGTGGTGCTCCTGTACGGGACGCTGCCGATGTACCGGGATCTGGGGCCGACCGCCACCGAGCCGGAGACGACGCCCCGGACGACCGAGGGGGACGCCACGGACGGCAAGGCCGCCGCCTCGGGTCCGTCCGCGTCGCCGACGCCGACGGGCTCCGGGACGGCCGCAGCGGGTGCCGGGACGGCCGAAGGGACGGCCGCAGCGGCGGAACTCACGGGCATGGACGTCCTCCAGTTCGAGACCAATCTGGCCGCGCTCGGCTACACCGGCTTCACGGTGGACGAGACGTTCAGCGCCGGGACGGCCCAGGCGGTGAAGCGCTGGCAGAAGTCGCTCGGACTGCCCGAGACCGGCACGGTCGGCGTCGGGGACGTCGTCTACTCGGCCGGCCGGGTGCGGATCGGTCAGCCGGGCGTCCGGCTCGGCGACGCCGTCGGCGAGACCACGCTCACCTACACCGGCACGGCCCGGAAGGTGGTCGTCGACGCCTCGGCCGCGGACGCCGCCTGGGCCGTTCGCGGCACGGCCGTCCGTATCCAACTGCCCGACGGCAAGTCCGTCCGGGGGCAGGTGGCGTCGGTGGGCCGGCGGGTCACCGCCCCCGAGGGGGGCACCGGTGAGGACGGCTCGGGGCAGGGCACCGCGACCCTCCCGGTGACCATCACCATCGGGGACCAGAAGTCCGTGGGGCGGCTGGAGAGCGGCCCCGTCACCGTCGAGTACGTGGGCCGTGAGGTCAAGGACGTGCTGACCGTCCCGGTCGCCGCGCTGGTGGCGCTCGCGGAGGGCGGTCACGGCCTGGAGACCACGGACGGCACCTTCGTCGCGGTGAAGACCGGACTGTTCGCGGACGGCAGGGTGGAGGTGAGCGGTCCCGCGGTGCGCGAGGGCCTGAAGGTGAGGATTCCGGAGTGAGCGGCGGGTCTTCGGCTGTCGTGGAGTTCGACGCCGTCTCCAGGACGTATCCGGGCGGGGTGGCCGCGGTCCGCGACGTGACCCTGCGGATCGGGCGCGGGGAACTGGTCGGGGTGGTCGGCCCGTCGGGCTCCGGCAAGTCCAGCATGCTCAACCTGATGGGCAGCCTCGACCGGCCCTCCGCGGGCCGCGTCCTGATCGACGGCTACGACGTGGCCGAGCTGTCCGACCGCGAGGTGTCCGCGCTGCGGGCCACCCGGATCGGCTTCGTCTTCCAGCAGTTCCATCTCGCGGTCGGCGTCCCGGTCCTGGACTCGGTGGCGGACGGGCTGCTCTACGCGGGCGTCCCGATGCGCCGCCGCCGGGCCAGGGCCAGGGCGGCGCTGGACCGGGTCGGGCTCAGCCACCGAGTCCACCACCTGCCGCACCAGCTCTCCGGCGGTGAACGGCAGCGGGTCGCGGTGGCCCGTGCGGTGGTGGGCGAGCCGTCGGTCCTGCTGGCGGACGAACCGACCGGCAACCTGGACTCCGCGTCGGGAGCGGCCGTACTGGACCTGCTCCGCGAACTGCACGAGGCCGGTACGACGGTCGTGATCATCACCCATGACCGGGAGATCGCGGACCGGCTGCCGCGCCGTATCGAGATGCGCGACGGCCGGCTGGTCGGCGACACGGTACGGAGCACGACGATCGGGGCGCCGAGGTGACTGACGGTATGACGAGGACCCCCTCGGCGCGGGACGAGTCCCCGGAGCGGCACCCGGCACCGCCCGCCCCCCTGCCGGGACACGGCCGCGGGGGCGGCCGGCTGCGCGCCGCGCGGCTCGGGCCCGCGGACGTCGTACGGCTCGGCGGCACCGGTCTGCGGACCCGTCCGCTGCGCGTCTTCCTCTCCGCGCTCGGCATCGCGATCGGTGTCGCCGCCATGATCGCGGTGGTCGGCATCTCGGGTTCCGGACAGGCGGAGGTCGACCGGCGGCTCGACGCCCTCGGCACCAACCTCCTGCGGGTCGCCCCCGGTGAGTCGCTCACGGGGGAGAAGGCCGAACTGCCCGCCGAGTCCGTCGCGATGATCCGCCGGATCCCGCCGGTACAGCAGGTGGCCGCCACCGGCGCGACCGACGTCCACGTGTACCGCAACGAGCACATCGCCATCGGCCGTACCGGCTCGCTGACCGTTCTCGCGGCGGGCCCCGGCCTCCTGCCCGCCGTCGGCGGCGAGATCCGCAAGGGGCGCTGGCTGGACTCCGCGACCGATGAGTACCCGGCGGTGGTGCTCGGCGCCACGGCGGCGCAGCGGCTCGACGTGTACACCCCGGGGACCCGGGTCTGGCTCGGCGGCCGCTGGTTCTCGCTGATCGGTGTCCTCGATCCGGTACCGCTGGCGCCGGAGCTCGACAGCGCCGCACTCGTCGGCTGGTCGGCGGCCCGGACCTATCTGCGCTTCGACGGCCACCCGTCGACGGTGTACGTCCGCGCGGAGGACAGTCAGGTCGCGGCGGTACGGGCGGTGCTCCCGGCCACGGCGTACCCCGAGAAGCCGGGTGAGGTGCGGATCTCACGGCCCTCCGACGCGCTCGCGGCCCGCGAGGCCACCGAGTCCGCGCTGACCGGGCTGCTGCTCGGCCTCGGCGGGGTCGCCCTGCTCGTCGGGGGCGTGGGCGTGGGCAACACCATGGTCATCTCGGTCCTGGAACGGCGTCCGGAGATCGGCCTGCGCCGTGCCCTCGGCGCGACCAGGGGCCAGATCCGCACCCAGTTCGTGACGGAGTCGCTGCTGCTCTCGCTCATCGGAGGACTGGCCGGGACGGTACTCGGCACACTGATCACGGCGGGATACGCCCTCAGCCGCGACTGGCCGACCGTCGTCCCGGTGTGGGCGAGCGTGGCGGGCGTCGCCTCGACGCTGGTCATCGGCGTGATCGCCGGCCTGTACCCGGCGGTCCGGGCGAGCAGGCTGTCACCGACCGAGGCGCTGTCCGGCACATGAGCAGCCCCGTGTCACCGGCTGGGTGCGCGACGACCTTGTGAGTGGCGTAAGTGCAATACCGCTCGACAAAGGGGGAAGAGAGCATTCCGCCCGAACTGGTCGTTTCTGCTCCCGGGAGGCCAGAACTCTCGAACTCTCTCGGACAAAAGAAATGCATCGCTTTTGCGGAACGCCGGCCTGCGGAACACTCCAGCGATCATGGGAACGCGTCTTTCGGTGACCGAACAGAAGGGGTCTCGCCATGAGCTTCCGGGTCCGGGTTCTCGGTCTGCTCATGGTGGTCGCGATGGCTGCCACCGCCGCCACGGCCTGGCTGACCCTGCGGCAGGCCAACCGTCAGGTACAGGAGACCGTCACGGCCGGTCAGCAGGAGGTCTCCCGGATCACCGGCGAACTGCGTGCCTACGGATTCGCACACGGCACCTGGGAAGGCCTGTCCCCGACGGTGGCCGGACTCGCGAAGGACACCGGCCAGCGCATCCGGGTCGCCACCGAGTCCGGCGTGCTGCTCGCCGACTCCGACGCCCTGGCCGGCCGCGAGCCGCGCGCGCTGAGCAGCCGGCCCCCGATCCTGGTCGACCCGCGGCCCGCCCTGGAGCTCCCCGCGGGCCGAGTACCGCAGACCTCGGTCAAGCTGACCGCCACAGCCATCGCCGACTACCGTGCCGCGGCGGTGTACGCGGCCTGCCTGACACGGGCGGGAGCGGAGGTGACGGCCAGGCCGGACGCCGTCGGTGTCCCCCGGATCAGCACCGACCGGCGGCCTCCGCAGTGCGGGGAGACGTACGGGAAGGCGAACGCGCCGACCCGGGAGGATCTCGACGCCCTCCAGCCGTGCGCGTCCGAACAGCGGTTCACCGCCTGCCTGCAGCGGGTGTTCAACGAGCGGACCGGCTCCGTCGCCCCGCCGCGCCTGGACATCCGCCTCGGAGTCCGGAACGAGTCGCCGCCCACCCTGGCCGCCGCGCCCACGGTGGCCGTCGCGGCGGGTGTCGCCCTCGCGGTCATCCTCGGCGCACTGCTGCTGAGCAGGGCCGTACTGCGCCCCGTGCGCGCCATGACGCTCGCCGCGAAGGGGCTGGGCGAGGGCGATCTGGCGCGCCGGGTCCCCGTCTCCGGCCGGGACGAGATCGCGCAGCTCGGCGGTGCCTTCAACCGTATGGCCGACTCGATCCAGGCCGGCGAGGAGCGTCAGCGCCGCCTCACCGGTGACATCGCGCACGAGCTGCGCACCCCGCTGGCCAATCTGCGCGGCTATCTGGAGGCGCTGCGGGACGGAGTCGTGGAGCCGACCCCCGAGCTGCTCGCTTCCCTCCACGAGGAGGCGCTGCTGCAGCAGCGGATCGTGGACGATCTCCAGGATCTGGCCCTCGCGGAGGCCGGCGCGCTCACTTACCACCCCACCAGGGTCGACCTGCGTGAGCTCCTGGAGACCAGCCGCACGGCTCACCACGCCCAGGCCGAGACGGCGGGGATCGCGCTCGCCCTGGAGGCGCCGTCGCCCGTGACCGTGACCGCGGACCCGGACCGGCTGCGTCAGGTGGTCGGCAACCTGGTCGGCAACGCGCTGCGGGCCACCGCGGCGGGCGGCACCGTGACCCTGGCCCTTCGACCGCGGGGCGAGCTGGCCGTCGTGGAGGTACGGGACACCGGCAAGGGGATATCGGCGGAGGACCTGCCGCATCTCTTCGACCGCTTCTGGCGGGCGGACGCGTCCCGGGGCCGGGCGACGGGCGGCAGCGGCCTGGGGCTGTCCATCGCCCGGCAGATCGTCACCGACCACCGGGGGACGATCGAGGTGCGCAGCACGGTCGGAGCGGGCACCGCCTTCACGGTCGTACTGCCCACGGCTCCGGACGGCGGCATGTCAGGAGCGGGCTGAGCCCGGGGCGTCCGCGAGGCGGTAGCCCCGGCCGTACACCGTCTCCAGGAGGCGGGTCCGCCCCGGATCCACCTCCAGCTTCCGGCGCAGGTTCATCACGTGCGCGTCGACGGTGCGCTCCAGGACGTCCCGGTCGAAGCCGAAGACGCGCTCGATGATCTGCGCCCGGGTGAAGACCCGTCCCGGTTCCCGCGCCAGTGTCTCCAGGATGGAGAACTCCTTGGCGGTCAGCGGCACCGGCCGTCCGGCCATCCGGACCTCGAAGCGAGCGGTGTCCAGTTCCAGCTCGCCCACCCGCAGAACCGGATTCCCGGCCGCACCGGCGGTCTTTCCGGACCGGCGCAGCAGCGCCCGTACCCGGGCGGTCAGTTCGCGGGGGCTGTACGGCTTGGTGAGGTAGTCGTCGGCACCGAGGTCGAGGCCCAGGAGCAGGTCCTCCTCGGTGGTGCGGGCGGTGAGCAGCAGGATCGGGACGTCCGACTCGGCACGCAGGATGCGGCACACATCGAGCCCGTCGACCAGCGGCAGCATCACGTCGAGGACGATGAGATCCGGCCGCGAGGAGCGGGCCCGCTCCAGCGCCGCGCGGCCGTCACCCACGACCTGCACCGCGTTTCCTTCTCGCTCCAAATAGATCCGGATCAGTCGAGACTGTTTCCCGTCATCTTCAGCGACCAGAATCCGAGCACTCAACGAATACCCCCACCAAGGTCCTGCGTGTTCCAGAACCGTATTACAGAGATGGCCGGGAATTGCCTGTCCGGGTCCGGCTCCCGACAGACCGGGCGCGGGGAACCGGCCTTGCCGTTCCCGGAGTGATTGCGGAGGATGCGGGTGGGGACCGGGGCCCCCGTGCCGGCTTCGGCAGGGGCGGACCGCTACCCGGAGCACACACAGGAGACAGTGATGTCCCGACAGGCTCAACCGGCTCCTGGGCACCATGAGGCGCCTGAGCCGCAGACTCCGCATCTCGACTTCGCCGGTACGACGCCGTACGAGGACTACGTCAGGGCGGACGTGCTCACCCACCTCCAGCACCCGCTCTCCGACGACCCGGGAGAGCTGGCCTTCCTGGTCACCTCGCAGGTCATGGAGCTGTGGTTCACCGTCGTCGTGCACGAGTGGGAGACCGCGGCGCACGCCCTGCGCGCGGACGACGTACCGATGGCGCTCGACGCGCTGAAACGTTCCGTCCGTGAACTGGAGGCGCTGAACGCCTCCTGGAAGCCACTGGCCCACCTGACCCCGGCGCAGTTCAACTCCTACCGCGGCGCCCTCGGCGACGGCTCCGGCTTCCAGTCGGCGATGTACCGCCGCATGGAGTTCCTGCTCGGCGACAAGTCCGCGTCCATGCTGGTCCCGCACCGGGGCGCCCCGCGCGTCCACGACGAGCTGGAGAAGGCCCTGCACGAGCCGAGCCTCTACGACGAGGTGCTGAGGCTCCTCGCGCGCCGTGGGTACGCCGTCCCGGACGCCGTGCTGCGGCGGGACGTGTCGCAGCGCCACGAACCGTCGCCGGAGGTGGAGGCCGCCTGGGCCGAGGTCTACGCGGGCGACCAGGACGCCGAGCTGGTGCGGCTGGGCGAGGCGCTGACCGACGTCGCCGAGCTGGTGTGGCGCTGGCGCAACGACCACCTGCTCGCCACCCGCCGCGCGATGGGCGCCAAACAGGGCACGGGCGGCTCCGCCGGGGTGGCCTGGCTGGAGAAGCGGGCCCGGCAGAACGTGTTCCCCGAGCTGTGGACGGCGCGATCGTATGTCTGAACTGATCGACACGGCAGCGAAGCTGGACGCCGCCGACCCGCTCGCCGGGCTCCGCGAGCGGTTCGTGCTGGACGACACGGTGTACCTGGACGGCAACTCACTGGGCGCGCTGCCGGCGGCCGTGCCCGACCGGGTCGCGGACGTCGTCCGCCGCCAGTGGGGCGAGCTGCGCATCCGCTCCTGGGAGGAGAGCGGCTGGTGGACCGCGCCCGAGCGGATCGGCGACCGGATCGCCCCGCTGGTGGGCGCGGGCCCCGGGCAGATCGTCGTGGGCGACTCCACCAGCGTCAACGTCTTCAAGGCGCTGGTGGCCGCGGTCCGGCTCGCGGGTGACGGGCGGGACGAGATCCTCGTCGACGCCACCACCTTCCCCTCGGACGGCTACATCGCCGGGTCGGCGGCCCGGATGACGGGTTGTGCCCTGCGTCCGGTGGCCCCGGCGGACGTCCCGGGAGCCCTGACCGGCCGCACGGCCGCGGTGCTGCTGAACCACGTCGACTACCGCACCGGCCGGCTCCACGATCTGCCGGGACTGACGGCCGCGGCGCACGAGGCGGGCGCGTACACCGTCTGGGACCTGTGCCACAGCGCGGGCGCCCTGCCGGTCGGGCTGGACGAACACGGGGTCGACCTGGCGGTCGGCTGCACGTACAAGTACCTCAACGGGGGGCCGGGTTCGCCCGCGTACCTGTACGTACGCCGTGACCTCCAGTCCCGCTTCGACTCGCCCCTGCCGGGCTGGAACTCCCACGCCGATCCCTTCGGCATGCGCCCCGACCACACGCCCGCCGCCGGTGCCCCGCGCGCGCGGGTGGGCACGCCGGACATCCTGTCGATGCTGGCGCTGGAGGCGGCCCTGGAGGTCTGGGACGGGGTGTCGATCGAGGCGGTACGGGCCAAGTCGCTCGCCCTGACGGACTTCTTCCTGGAGTGCGTGGCGGCGTACGTCCCCGAGGGCCGCGTGGAGTGCCTGACGCCGGCCGGCCACGCGGAACGGGGCAGTCAGGTGGCGCTGCGCTGCCCGGACGCCGGGGACGTGATGAAGCGGCTGGCCGACCGGGGGGTGGTCGGCGACTTCCGCCGTCCTGACGTGCTGCGTTTCGGCTTCACACCGCTGTATGTCGGCTTCGGGGACGCGGAGCGGGCGGCTCGGGTGCTGGCGGAGATCCTGGTGGCCTGAGCTCGTCTTCACCGAGCGTGACATCCGCGTGTCCGCCCTTGTCACCGGCCTGATACCGTCCCCGCCAACGGAAGGATCAGCACCGGATCCGGCCGGATCCCGAACACCCAACACTGTTACGCCGCTGAGAGGTTGGAGCATGCCGGACGACGCCGCAGCCCCGGTCGACGCCGTCTCCCGCGCCGCCGCCGAGGAGGCGTCCGCCTTCTCGCACCCGCCGGTCGCCCCGGACGCCTGCGCCGCGTACGGCGACCACCCCGACCAGGTGATCGACTTCTACGCCCCGCGAGACTCCCGCGGGAACGGCGGGCCCGGTTCCGGCGCCGGTCCCGCACCGCTCGTGGTCGTCCTGCACGGTGGCGCCTGGCGTGCCCGGTACGACCGCCGGCACATCACGCCGTTCGCCGCCTACCTGGCGCGGCGGGGGTTCGCCGTGGCCAACGTGGAATACCGGCGGGGCGCCGACGGCGAGGCCGGTGAGGCCGGTGAGACCGGTGAGACCGGAGGGACTGCGCCGGAGGCGGGCCGGTGGCCGGAGACGTTCGACGACGTCGCCGCGGCGTTCGACGCGCTGCCCGGTCTCGTACGGGACGCGCTGCCGCAGGCCGACCCGCGCCGCACGGTGATCACCGGGCACTCGGCGGGTGGCCACCTGGCGCTCTGGGCGGCCGCCCGCCACGTCCTCCCGGCCGGCGCGCCCTGGCGTACGGACCGCCCGGCGCCGTTGCGCGGGGTCGTCGCCCTCGCCCCGATCGCCGACTTCGCCGTCGCGGAGAAGCTGGACGTGTGCGGGGGCGCGGCCGCGCAACTCCTGGGCGGGCCCGACGTGTTCGCCGAGCGGCAGGCGTACGCCGACCCGGCCCTCCTGCTGCCCACGGGCATCGCCACCACCGTGGTCCAGGGCCGCACCGACGCGGTCGTTCCGCAGGCGGTGACCGAGTCGTACGTGGACGCGGCGGCCCGGGCGGGGGAGATGGTGGGCCTCACGCTCCTGGAGGACGTCGGCCACTTCCCGCTGATCGACCCGGCGGCGGACGCGTGTGCCGTGGTGGCGGAGGAGATCGCGCAGCTGGCGTGGTGAGCACCGCGGTGGTGAGCACCGCGGTGGCTTCGCCGCCCCGGTGATACCCGTGACGGCAGTGGCGTCGCCAACCCGGTGATGCCCGTGACAGCAGCGGCGTCGCCGCCCTGGTGATACCCGTAATACCTGAGAGCTACGGAGCAGGTGAGCTCCCCGGCGTGACGCCGACCACGGTCGGTGATCCGTAACTTCCCCATCGGAACGGCCCGAAGGACGGGCCGGCCGGAACGGGGGAGACCATGGGAGTCGAGCCGGACGCACGGGCGCCGCGGGCCGGGGGCGAGGGGGCGCCGCAGGTCGGGGGCGAGCGGGCGCCGCAGGTCGGGGGCGAGCGGACGTCGCGGGCCGGGGGCGGCCGGCGCGGCCGTCTGCGCGGTCTGCGGCGCGCGGTGCTCGCCGCGCTCGTCACCGGGGCCGTCGTCCTGCCCCTCTCGGCCGCCGCACAGCCCCGTACCCCGGCCCCGGCTCCGGCCGTTCTCGGCCCGCTCACGGCGGCCACCCTGGACGAGGCGTACGCGGCCAACCGGGCCGCCGCCGCGGAGGCGTCCCGCATGGCCGCCGCCCACGGTGACCGGCAGCGGGCCGTTGCGGACCGCTCCCTGGCCGAGCCGTCCCGGCACCTGCTCGCCTTCGACGGGCGCGGCACCGGCCTGGCCACGGAGGTGTTCGGCGACCTGGTCCACGCCGAGCGCGTCGCCGTCCTGGTCCCGGGCTCCGACACCGGCCTCGACACCTACGACCGCTTCCGCACCGCCGCCCGCGCCCTGTACCGGGAGCTGGCCTCCATGAGCGGGGGAGCCCCCGTCGCGGTCGTCGCCTGGCTGGGCTACGAGACCCCCGGCACGGTCAGCACGACGGTCGCCACCACCGGGCGGGCCGAGCAGGCCGCGCCCCGACTGCGGGAGTTCGTCGACGAGTTGCGCGGCATCCTGGGCCGGTCCGCACGGATCGCCCTCGTCTGCCACTCCTACGGCTCGGTGGTCTGCGGACGTGCCGCCTCCGGTACGGCCGCGGACGACATCGCCCTCGTCGGCAGCCCCGGCACCGGCGCCGACAGCGCCGCCGGCCTGCACACCCGGGCGCGCGTCTGGGCGGGCCGCTCGAGCGGTGACTGGGTGGAGCACGTTCCGCACGTCGGCGTCGACCTGTTCGGAACCACCGTCGGTCTCGGCGCCGACCCCGTCTCCCCGGCCTTCGGCGCCCGGGTCTTCGCCGCGGGCGACGGCGGCCACAGCGACTACTTCGACCCCGGCTCCCTCTCCCTGACCAACCTCGCCCGGATCGTCCTGGGCGAGACCGAGGAGGTCGTCACTCATGGCTGAGTCGATCCGGCAGACCCTGAGGCAGGCCCCGCGGGAAGCCGTGGGACAGACTCCGCGGGAAGCCGTGGGACAGACTCCGCGGCAAACCGCGGGACAGACTCCGCGGCGGAGCCTGCGGGGCACCTTGTGGCGGAATGCCGCCCGGATCGACGCCGCCACCCCCGCACACCGGGACCGTGCCGTCGACGCCCTGCGCGCCGGGGCGATCCTCGGCGTCGTCCTGGGCCACTGGCTGGTGACGGCGCTGGTCGCGGACGGCCGCGGGCTGCACACGGACAGCCCCCTGCGGCACCTGCCCTGGCTGGCGCCCGTCTCCTGGGTCCTCCAGCCCCTCGCCGTGTTCTTCCTGGTGGGCGGGTACGTGGCCACCCGCGGCCACGCCGCGGCCCGGGTCCGGGGCACGTCCTACGGCCGCTGGCTGTCGGGCCGTCTGTCCCGGCTGTTCCGGCCGGTCGCCGCCGTGCTGGGGCTGTGGACGGTGACGGCGCTGCTGCTCCTGCTGTCCGGCACGGACGAGGCGACGGTCCGGACACTGGTGAAGCTGGCCCTGTCGCCCCTGTGGTTCCTGCTGGTCTTCGCCGCGCTGACGGCGGCGACCCCGCTGCTGGCCCGGCTCCACCCGCTCTGGCCACTCGCCGTCGTCCTCCACGTGGACCTGCTGCGCTTCGGCCTCGGCGCCCCGTCCTGGCTCGGCTGGATCAACCTGGCGGCGGGCTGGCTGGTGCCGTACACCCTCGGCGCCGCCTGGGCCCGCGGCGAACTGGACCGCCGCCGCGCGGGACGGATCCTCCTCGCCGGCGGTACGGCGGCGACCGCGGCGCTGGTCGCGTGGGCGGGCTACCCGGCGTCGATGGTCGGCGTCCCCGGCGCCGCGGTCTCCAACCTCAACCCGCCCACGCTGGCCGCCGTCACCTTCGGCCTGGCCCAGTGCGGCCTCGCCCTCCTGCTGCGCGACCGGCTGCGCCGGGCGATGCGCCGGCCGGTGGCCTGGGCGGCGGTGGCGCTGGCCAACCTGTCCGCGATGACCGTCTTCCTGTGGCACCAGACGGCGCTGATGGCGACCACGGCCACCGGTCTCCTCGCGGGCCGCCTGCCCGGTCTGCACACGCCGCCCGACGGCCTGGGGTGGGTCGCGGCCCGCCTCGCCTGGCTTCCGGTGTTCACGGTGGCGCTCGCCGTGTGCTGGGCCGCGTTCCGTTCCTGGGAACGGGGTGGTAGCCGGGGTCACCGTGCACGGGTGGTGCGGGAGCACCGGCCGACAGACCGGGAGATCCCTGCGGAGAGGGGCCGGGAGATACCTGCTGAGCGCGGCCGGGAGATCCCCGCGGAGGCGGGCCGTGTCTAAGGTGAGCCGTGTGACGGAGCGGGGGAGTCAGTACATGATCGTGCGCCGTGCGCGGCGCTGGCTGGGGATGCTGCGCGACGACCTGTGGACCGTACGGGCGGACCCGCTGCCGCCGTCGGTCTGGTTGCGCTGGCTGCCGCACGGCCTGGTCTGCCTCGTCGCGCTCGGCATCGCGATCGGTGACACGGGGCAGCTCAGCGACCACGGCAGCATTGCCTTCGGGTACGCCTTCCCGCTCGCGCTGGTGCACGGCGGCGCGGTGGTGCTCGCGCTCTGGCGGCCGATCCCGGGCTGGTGGCTCGCGACCGGAACCACCGTGCTGGTGGCCCTCGCGGTGCGGAGCCGGATGCTGTCCGGATCGGCGCACGGCTTCCCCTGGCCCTGGACCGCGGCCGGGATCATCGCTCAGCTGCTCGTGCTGCTGCTGCTCGCGCTGCGGGTGCCGACCCGGGTGTCCGTCGAGGCGCTGGCCCTGACCGTACTGGCCACCCTCGTCCTCCAGGCCCTGGGGGACGAGGCGGACCACGAGCCCACGGGCGTGGCGGCGATCGTCCTCTCCGCGGTGGTGGTGGTGCTCGGCATCGCGCTGCGCGGCCGTCGGGAGGCCCGCGCCGAGCTCGGCCGGCAGACCACGCTCACCGCCGAGGAGCGCGCCCGCCGCACCCTGCTGGAGGAGCGCAGCCGCATCGCCCGCGAGCTGCACGACGTCGTCGCCCACCACATGTCGGTCATCTCCATCCAGGCCCAGGTCGCCCCGCACCTGGTCAAGGACCCGCCCGAGGAGCTGAAGGAGAACCTCGCGGGCATCCGGCAGAACGCGCTGGAGGCGCTGACCGAACTGCGCCGGGTGCTCGGCGTGCTGCGCTCGGAGCAGCCCGACACGGCGCAGCCCTTCGACGGTCCCGCCACCGCCACCGCCGGCGGTACCGCCCTCACCACCGGAACCGCCCCGCACGCCCCGCAGCCCACCCTCGACCGGCTCGGCGCGCTGGTGGAGAACACCCGTGCCGCGGGCCTGACGGTGACCGTCGGGACCACCGGCGAGCGGCGTCCGCTGCCGCCCGGCGTGGAGCTGTCGGCGTACCGGATCGTGCAGGAGGCCCTGAGCAACGTCCTGCGGCACGCGCCCGGCGCGACGGCCCGGATCCACCTCACGCACCTCGCGTACGGCCTGCGCGTGGAGGTCCGCAACACGCGCCCGCGGCGGCGCGTGCCCCGATCGCCGGGGGCGGGGCACGGTCTGCTCGGCATGCGTGAGCGGACCACGATGCTCGGCGGCACCCTGGCGACGAGCCCCACGCCCGATGGCGGCTTCCAGGTGTCCGCGTTCCTGCCGGTAGACGCCCCAGGCATCATCGCAGCCCCCGTCCCCACCGACGCCCCCGTCCCCGCCGACGCCACCGACCACACCGCCGCCACCGCTCACCGCCCGCCCGACCCCGAGGACGACACCGCATGATCCGCGTACTGATCGCCGACGACCAGCAGATGGTCCGGCAGGGCTTCACGGTGCTGCTCGACACCCAGCCCGACATCGAGGTGGTCGGCCAGGCGGTGCACGGCCTCGACGCGATCGGCAAGGTCGCCGAACTGGCCCCGGACGTCGTCCTGATGGACATCAGGATGCCCGAGCTCGGCGGCATCGAGGCCACCCGTCGCATCACCGCCGAGCACCCGCACATCAGAGTGCTGGTCCTGACGACGTTCGACCTCGACGAGTACGTGTACGAGGCCCTGCACGCCGGGGCCTCCGGCTTCCTGCTGAAGGACGCCTCCGCGGACCAGCTCGCCGAGGCGGTACGGGTGGTGGCCGCGGGCGACGGCCTGCTCGCCCCCGGGGTCACCCGCCGCCTCATCGCCGAGTTCTCGCGCCTGCACGGGGCGGCCCCCCGCGCCCCGCTGAAGGAACGCGTGGCCGACCTCACCGAGCGGGAGACCGAAGTCCTCGCGCTCATCGCCCAGGGGCTGTCCAACGCCGAGATCGCCGAGCGCCTCGTCGTCGCCGAGCAGACCGTGAAGACCCATGTGGGCCGCATCCTGGTGAAGCTGGGCCTGCGGGACCGCACCCAGGCGGCGATCTTCGCGTACGAGTCGGGCCTGGTGCGGCCGTCCGGCTACTGAGCCGCGGGCGGCGTCCGGGAGCCACCCGTAGTACCTGAGAGGGACCCCGGAGAACCCCTCTCACTGGGGACGACCCAGGCGCCGGCGGGCACCTACCGTGTGGAACGTGACCGAGACGACCCAGATGCGGACGCCGCCCCGGCGGGGCGGGGACAAGCCGCGCAGCCCCGAGTACCGGCTGGCCCTGGACGCCCTGCGGGGACTGCGCCAGGACCTGATCACCGACGCGTTCGCCTACCGCCCGCTGCCCCGGATGAACATGGACGGTCCGATCACCCGGCGGCTGCCTGCGCGGCTGCGGGAGTACGCGGTGTGGACGCCGCATGCGGTCGTGGCCGTGCTCGGTCTGTGGGCGATGGCTCTCGGCACGACGGACGGGCGGAGCGACATCTCGGTGCTGAGCGGTCTGCTCGCCCTCTTCCCCGTCCTGCTGACGCTGGTCAGACCCGTCGGTGCCTTCTGGGTGTCCATGGCGGCGACCCCGGTGGCCACCACGTTCTACGACGACAGTTACGGCGACTGGCCGTGGACGATCGGAGCCTTCGCCTGCCATCTGACGGTGATGACGGTCGTGGCCCTGCGGACGCGACCCCGCGTCGCCGTGTGGATGTGGGTGATCACCGCGGCGTACGGATTTCTCGTCTCGTCGCTTCTCGGTGCGGGGCGCTACGCGAACAACGGCGTGCCGTTGCTGACCGCCTCCGCCATGGCCTTCCTGGCCGTCACCGTCATCCACATACGCCGCGCCGCCCAGCGCGAGGTGACCGCCCAGCAGACCGTCACCGAACACGAACGCTCCAAGCGCACCCTGCTGGAGGAGCGCACGACGATCGCCCGCGAGCTGCACGACGTGGTCGCCCACCACATGTCGGTGGTCGCGATCCAGGCGGAGGCCGCGCCGTACCGCGTGCAGAACCCGCCGCCGGAGCTGGCGCAGGCATTCGCCACGATCAGGGAGAACGCGGTCGCGGCGCTCACCGAGCTCCGCCGCGTCCTCGGCGTCGTCCGAGCGGAGGACTACGAGGCCCCGGAGGCACCGCAGCCCACCCTCGCCGACCTCGACGCCCTGCTCACCAATGTGCGCGAGGCGGGTCTGACCGTCGACAAGGCGGTCACCGGAGCCGTCCGCGAACTCCCGCAGGGCATCGAGCTGTCCGCGTACCGAATAGTCCAGGAGGCGCTCAGCAACAGCCTCCGGCACGCACCGGGCGCCCCGGCCCGCGTCGAGATCGGCTATGTGCTGGGCGGCCTCGGCCTCCGTATCGTGAACGGCCCGGCGACCGGCCTGGTCAAGCCCTCGCCCGGCGCCGGACACGGCATCACCGGCATGCGCGAGCGCGTCACGATGCTGGACGGGGAGATGACGGCGGGGGAGACGGCGGACGGGGGCTACGAGGTGACGGTGTTCCTGCCGGTGCCGACGGTGATCGAGGACGAGGCATGACGGGCGGCACCATCCGCGTACTGATCGCGGACGACCAGATGATGGTCCGCGAGGGCTTCTCGGTCCTGCTGGGCGCGATGCCGGACATCGAGGTCGTCGGCGAGGCGGTGAACGGCCGGGACGCGGTGGACCGGGTCCGCGAACTCTCCCCGGACGTCGTCCTGATGGACATCCGCATGCCCGAGCTGAACGGCATCGAGGCGACCCGGGAGATCGTGGCCGCGGACGGCGCGGCGAAGGTGCTGGTGCTGACGACGTTCGACCTGGACGAGTACGTGTACCAGGCACTGCGGGCGGGCGCCTCGGGCTTCCTCCTCAAGGACGCCTCGGCACGGCAACTCGCCGACGGAGTGCGGGTGGTGGCGTCCGGCGAGGCGCTGCTCGCGCCGTCGGTCACCAAGCGGCTGATCACGGAGTTCTCCCGGCTCGCGGAGACACCCCGTCTGCCGCCCTCGGCGCGGGCGGCGTACGGCGATCTGACCGAGCGGGAGACGGAGGTGCTGGTGCTCATCGCGCAGGGCCTGTCCAACGCGGAGATCGCCGAGCGCCTGGTGGTCGCCGAGTCCACGATCAAGACGCATGTCAGCCGCATCCTGGTGAAGCTGGGCCTGCGCGACCGCACCCAGGCGGCGGTCTTCGCCTACGAGGCGAGACTGGTCACGCCGGGCTGAGACCCCTGGTCAGCGGCGGGGGTACCGGGCTAGCGTCCGTCCATGGCAGCCCGTGGCACCCGTAGCAGCGCATCCGCCCTCCCCTTCGATCCGTGGGATCCCGCGTTCGTGGCCGACCCGTACCCCGCCTTCGCCGAACTGCGGGCGCTGGGCCGGGTGCACTACTACGAGCCCAGCGACCAGTGGCTGGTGCCGCACCACGCGGATGTGTCGGCCCTGCTGCGGGACCGGCGGCTCGGCCGGACGTACCAGCACCGTTTCACGCACGAGGAGTTCGGGCGGACGGCACCGCCGCCGGAGCACGAGCCGTTCCACACCCTCAACGACCACGGGATGCTCGACCTGGAACCGCCGGACCACACGCGGATCCGGCGGCTGGTGTCGAAGGCGTTCACGCCCCGGACGGTGGAGCGGCTCGCGCCGTACGTCCACCGCCTGGCCGGCGAGCTGGTGGACCGCCTGGTCGAGGCCGGCGGCGGTGACCTGCTCACGGACGTCGCCGAACCGCTGCCGGTGGCCGTGATCGCTCAGATGCTGGGCATCCCGGAGTCCGACCGGGCGCCGCTCAGGCCGTGGTCGGCGGACATCTGCGGGATGTACGAGCTGAACCCGTCGGAGGAGACGGCGGCGAAGGCGGTGCGGGCGTCGGTCGAGTTCACGGAGTACCTGCGCGAACTGATCGCGGCCCGGCGCAAGGCACCGGGCGAGGATCTGGTCTCGGGCCTGATCGCGGCGCACGACGAGGACGACGACCGGCTCACCGAACAGGAGATGATCTCGACCTGTGTGCTGCTGCTGAACGCTGGCCACGAGGCGACGGTGAACGCCACGGTGAACGGCTGGTGGGCCCTGTTCCGCAACCCCGACCAGCTGGCGGCCCTGCGCGCGGACCACTCACTGGTCCCGACGGCGGTCGAGGAACTGCTGCGCTACGACACCCCGCTCCAGTTCTTCGAACGCTGGGTCCTGGACGACATCGAGATCGACGGCACGACGATCCCGCGCGGCGCGGAGATCGCCATGCTCTTCGGCTCGGCCAACCACGACCCGGCGGTGTTCACCGACCCCGGCCGTCTGGACCTCACCCGCAAGGACAACCCGCACATCTCCTTCAGTGCGGGCATCCACTACTGCATCGGCGCGCCCCTGGCCCGTATCGAGCTGGCCGCCTCGATGAAGGCCCTGCTGACGAAGGCCCCGGCCCTGACCCTGTCGGCGGAGCCGGAGCGGAGGCCGAACTTCGTGATGCGGGGGCTGAAGGGGCTGAGCGTCGGAGTCAGCTGAACGCCTGTGCTGATCACCCGTTCGACTGATCACCGGACGAAACCGATCGGCGACCTTCGGTAACGCGACAAGCTGGTGCCGGCCTGCGAAAGGAGGCACCATGACGGTCATGGCAGAGCGCGCGTTGTCGTCGTCCCAGTCGTCCCAGCTGTCGGTGGACGTGTTCGAGCGGATCGCCGAGTTTGCTGCTCACGAGGTCGAAACCGTCGGGTTCGAGTTCATCGACGGACGGATCGGGCTGACGAAGGTGACGAACGGCAACCACGGGGCGATCATCATGTGGCTGATCCGTCAGTGCATGCACGCCCGTCCCGAGCTGGACCTCAACCCGACCCAGGGGCTGAAGGTGGAGAGGTACCGCAGGGGCCGGGCACGGCCGGACGGCGTACTGGCGCCGGTCGACCATTTCGTGGGCCAGGGCGACTGGGCCGACCCGTACGGCGTCCTCATGGTCGTCGAGATCACGTCGTACGACTCCGACACGCACAGCCGCGACCGCGTCGAGAAGCCCCGTGCCTACGCCGAGGCGGGCATCCCCGTCTACCTGCTGATCGACCGCGACCAGCTCTCGGTCCTCGTGCACAGCGAGCCGGACCCGAAGGCCGGATACCGCGACATCCACACCGTTAAGCTCGGCGCCAAGGTCGCTCTCCCCGCCCCCGTCGGCATCGAGCTCGACACCGAGGACCTCAAGCAGTACATCGACTGAGGGCCCACCGAAGCCGCCACCCCGCGCCGCCACCGCCCCACCCTCACGTCAGCAGATCCCGCCTCCGCAACCCCGCCAGCCCCGCCGCCACCAGCACCACCGCCAGCCCCGTCAGCACTCCCACAGGACCCCACGTCATCGGCCCACCCGGCAACTCCGGAAGATGGCTGAAGGGGGACAGGTCCATCACGGCGCCGGGCAGGTTCAGTGCGGGCCCCAGCCACCCGATCAGCAGGGCCGCACCCGCCACGCCCCACGCCGCCGGGGCCGCCTGCGGCCACACCCCGTGGAGCAGGACGGCACAGCCGCCGATCACCCACACCGCCGGAAGCTGGACCAGACAGGCGCCGATGACCGCGCCGGAGCGCCCGCCGTACCCGGCCGCCAGGCCCAGGCCGCCGAGCAGCAGGAGCAGCACGGACCCGCCGAAGGCGATCACCAGATGCCCGCTCGCCCAGCGCAGCCGCCCGACCACGTTCGCCAGCACCGGCTCGGCCCGCTGCGAGGTCTCCTCCGTATGCTGCCGCAGCACGGACTGGACGATGTAGAGCGCGGCGACCATTCCGAGCATGCCGGCCATGCTGCCCAGGAACGCGTCGGTCAGCCCCGACCGCCCGCCCATCCGTTCGATGATCTCGCGGGTCCGCTCGTTGTCGCCGACCAGCTCGGTGGCGCCGCCCGTGATCCCGCCGAAGGCCACCCCGGCGGCGAGGAAGCCCAGCCCCCAGCCCAGCACACTGCCCCGCTGGAGCCGCCAGGCCAGCGCGCCCGCCGTACCGAGGCGGCCCGTCGCCGGGCCCGGCCGGGTGGGCAGGAAGCTCATGCCGATGTCGCGCCGCCCGGCCAGTCCGTACGCCACGGAGCCCTGCACCGCGATCGCCCCGACGAGCAGGAGCAGCACCCACCACCGCTCGTCCGCGTACGCACGCAGGTGCTCCAGCCAGCCGACCGGTGACGCCCACGTCAGGACGGACGAACCGTCGCTCTCCGCGGCGTCGCCCGCCGCCCGCAGCACGAACGCCGCGCCGAGCAGCCCCCCGGTCAGCCCCTTCGCCAGCCGCGCGCTCTGCGTCAGCTGCGCCGCGATCGCCGCCGCCGTCGCGAAGACCATCCCGACGCCGGCCGTCCCGAGCCCGAGCGCCAGCGCCCCGGACGGGCCCAGCCCCTGCCCGACGAGACCCCCGGTGATCAGCAGGGCGAGCGCCGCGTTCGCGACGAGCGCCGTCAGCAGTGCCGCCGTGAGCGGTGCCCGCCGCCCCACCATCGCCGACGACAACAGCTCCTGCCGCCCGCTCTCCTCCTCGTCCCGGGTGTGCCGTACGACGACGACGAGGCTGACGATCGCGGCGAACAGCCCCGCGTACACACCGATGCGCCACGCCACCAGCCCGCCGAGCGAGTCGCCGAACACCGGGCCGTACGTGGCGCGCAGCGAACTGTTGGCCAGCATCTGCCGCGCGACCTCGGCACGCTCGGCCGCCGTCCCGTACATGCTCTCCAGCGCGCCCGGCAGGGAGAGCACCGCCAGCGCGATGACGGCCACCCACACCGGGATCAGCACCCGGTCCCGGCGCAGCGCCAGCCGCACCAGGGCGCCGGTCCCGGCGAGCTGCCCGGCGCCTGACCTCCTCGGCGCGAACTCCGTCGCCGTCACCGCGGTCATCGCGTCCCCACCTCCACCGGGGTGGCCGGGAGGTCGTCCTGGTAGTGCCGCAGGAACAGCTCCTCGAGGGTCGGCGGGGTCGAGGTCAGCGACCGTACGCCGGAGTCGGTGAGCGAGCGCAGCACCGGGCCGAGCCGGTCCGTGTCCACCTGGAGCCGGACGCGCCCGCCGCGCACCTCGAGGCCATGGACGCCGGGCAGCCGGGACAGTCCGTCGGGCGTCCCGGCGAGTTCGGCGGTCACGCTCGTACGGGTCAGATGGCGCAGGTCGGCGAGCGAGCCGCTCTCCACGGTGCGGCCCCTGCGGATGATGCTGACCCGGTCGCACAGCTCCTCCACCTCGCTGAGGAGGTGCGAGGAGAGCAGGACGGTGCGGCCGCGGTCGCGCGCCTCGCCCACGCACCGCCGGAAGACCTCCTCCATCAGCGGGTCCAGGCCGGAGGTCGGCTCGTCCAGGATCAGCAGGTCGGCGTCGGAGGCGAAGGCGGCGACGAGGGCGACCTTCTGCCGGTTGCCCTTGGAGTAGGTGTGGCCCTTCTTGGTGGGGTCCAGCTCGAACCGCTCGAGCAGCTCGGCCCGCCGCGCCCGGTCGAGGCCCCCGCGCAGCCGCCCGTACAGGTCGATGACCTCGCCGCCGGAGAGGTTGCGCCACAGGGTGACGTCGCCGGGAACGTACGCGATACGGCGGTGCAGCTCGACCGCGTCCGCCCAGGGATCGCCGTCCAGCAGCCGTACGGCCCCCGCGTCGGCGCGGAGCAGGCCGAGCAGGATCCGGATGGCGGTGGACTTCCCGGCGCCGTTCGGCCCGAGGAAGCCGTGGACCTCACCGGTTCCGACGTGCAGGTCGAGACCGTCCAGTGCGTGTGTTCGCCCGAAGGACTTGTGCAGTCCGCACACGTCGATGGCGTGCCGTGCCGTGGTCATGCTTCTGAACGTACGGTACGTTCACAAATTTGTGAAGTTAAGGAACCGTATAAATAGACGTTAGACTCGACGGTGGCGCCGACAGTGGCGCAGACAGTGGCGCAGACGGCGACGGGAAGACGATCGGGTGACGATGGCGGACGGGCAGAACGTGAGCGAGTCGGTGACGGACCGGGCCCGGAGCGCGGCCACGGAAGCGGCCTCCGGCCGGGACTCCGAAGCCGTGTCACGTTTCGTCGAGCGGTTCGCCTCGCAGCTCGTCGAGGCGGGGATGCAGCGGATGCCCGCGCGGGTGTTCGCGGCGCTGCTCTCGTCCGACACCGGAGTCATGACCTCCGCGCAGCTCGGCGAGCAGCTCCGGATCAGCCCGGCCGCCGTCTCCGGCGCGGTGCGCTATCTCTCGCAGCAGCACATGGTCTCCCGGGAGCGCGAACCGGGCTCGCGCCGCGACCGGTACCGCGTGCACAGCGACCAGTGGTACGAGGCGGTGACGAACCGCGACGCCGTCCTCCGCCGCTGGGAGGACGCCCTGCGCGAGGGTGTCCAGCAGCTCGGCGCCGACACCCCGGCCGGCCGCCGGCTCGCCGAGACGCTCGCCTTCTTCGAGTTCCTCCAGGGCGAGATAGGCCGGCTGATGGAACGCTGGCGCGCCCACCGCGCGGAACTGTTCGGCGGGGGCCGGGCGGAGATCTGACGGTCACCCCGGCAGCGTGAGCCCCCAGGCCCCCTCCCGTACGGTCCACGTCCGGGTCCGGACGGGGCCGGCGACGACGGAGTCCGACGCGTACCGGAAATCCGCCCCCGACACGGTCACCCGCCGTCCGACGGCCCGCAGCGGAGCGGTCCCGGCACCCATCGACGCCGGCCGTGCCTCGACCTCCGCGGATCCGTCCCCGCCCGGCGTCACCGACACCGTCCGGACCGGCTGGTCGAGGTCGACGAGCAGGACCCCGTCGACCTCCACCCGCAGCCGTGACGGCACGCATTCCGCATGGTCCGCGGCCCGAGCCGGGCGCGAGCCGAAACTGAACGTCCGCAGCAGGAGCCGGCGGGTCCGCAGCCACGGGGACGGAGCCGTGACACCCGCGGAGCCCTTGCCGCCGCTCCCGGCCGCGATTCCGCCCCCTCCGGCACCCTCGGCGCTCCCGACGGTCCCGGACCCCACGGGACCCACCGCGTGCCCGCCTCCCGCGATCCCGCCGCAGGTCCTCCAGAACCCGCCGGCTCTTCCGCACCCTCCGGCCCCCGGTACCGCCCCGGAGACCGACGGCAGCGGCACCGACGGGATGCCCACCGCCCCCAGCACCACTCCGTCGCTGTCGTCCACCAGGAGATCCAGCCGCCGTTCGACACCGTCGAGCACGGCCCGCGCCGCGGCCACGGCGCCGGTGGGCACCCCCAGCGAACGCGCCAGCGACAGCCCTCCGGCACCCGCACCCGCACTTACAGCCGCATCCGTCCCGGAACCGCCGCCACCGACCGGCACGAGCGACAGCGCGCACGTGGCCAGTTCCCGCTGCCGGTGGAGCACCGAGACGGCGCGCAGCAGCGCGCGGTCGTCACCGATCACGACCGGCCGCCGGGACCCGCGCCTCTCCAGCGCCCGCGCGAACTCCTCGGGCCCCTCCGGGAGGCAGACCTTCGTGCTCGCCGCGCCCGCGCTGAGCACGTCCTTCGCGATCCGTACCGACTCTCCGTCCGTTCGCCGGGCGAGGGGGTCGATGACCACCAGGAGCTGGTCGGAAGTCGCCACCTCGGTCCTGCCTCGCTTCCTCGGGTAGCATCTTTGTGCAAGAGCCCCTTGCGCCATTTAGCCAGGGGCTTCGTCTATTCCGGGGCATCCGGGTCCGACGACGGAGGACGGCCGGGAACGGCCACCGTGTACGCGGCACACAGGGTGCCCCGTACGCCCCTGACGTTGGACATGCCCCGCCCGGAAGGGGTGTACGCGCGTGCCCGCACTTGTGCTGCTCGGTGCTCAGTGGGGTGACGAAGGCAAGGGGAAGGCCACCGACCTGCTCGGCGGATCGGTGGACTACGTGGTGCGCTACCAGGGCGGCAACAACGCCGGCCACACGGTAGTCGTGGGTGACCAGAAGTACGCCCTCCACCTCCTCCCTTCCGGAATCCTGTCCCCGGAGTGCACTCCGGTCATCGGAAACGGCGTCGTCGTCGACCCGTCGGTCCTGCTCTCCGAGCTGAGCGGACTCAACGAGCGCGGCGTCGACACCTCCAAGCTGCTCATCAGCGGCAACGCCCACATCATCACGCCGTACAACGTCACCGTCGACAAGGTGACGGAGCGCTTCCTCGGCAAGCGCAAGATCGGCACGACGGGCCGCGGCATCGGCCCGACGTACGCCGACAAGATCAACCGTGTGGGCATCCGCGTGCAGGACCTGTACGACGAGTCGATCCTGCAGCAGAAGGTCGAGGCGGCCCTCGACGTCAAGAACCAGCTGCTCACCAAGCTCTACAACCGCCGCGCCATCACCGCCGACCAGGTGGTCGAGGAGCTGCTCGGCTACGCGGAGCAGATCAAGCCGTACGTCGCCGACACGGTCCTGGTCCTGAACCAGGCGCTGGAGGAGGACAAGGTCGTCCTGTTCGAGGGCGGCCAGGGCACGCTCCTGGACATCGACCACGGCACGTACCCCTTCGTGACCTCGTCGAACCCGACCGCGGGCGGTGCCTGCACGGGCTCCGGCGTCGGCCCGACGAAGATCAGCCGTGTGATCGGCATCCTGAAGGCGTACACGACCCGCGTCGGCGCCGGCCCGTTCCCGACCGAGCTGTTCGACGAGGACGGCGAGGCGCTGCGCCGCATCGGCGGCGAGCGGGGCGTGACGACCGGCCGCGACCGCCGCTGCGGCTGGTTCGACGCGGTGATCGCCCGGTACGCGACCCGGGTCAACGGCCTGACGGACTTCTTCCTCACCAAGCTCGACGTCCTGACGGGCTGGGAGGAGATCCCGGTCTGTGTGGCGTACGAGATCGACGGCAAGCGCGTCGAGGAACTCCCCTACAGCCAGACGGACTTCCACCACGCGAAGCCCATCTACGAGACGCTCCCCGGCTGGTCCGAGGACATCACGAAGGCCAAGTCGTTCTCCGACCTGCCGAAGAACGCCCAGAACTACGTGAAGGCGCTGGAGGAGATGTCCGGCGCCCCGATCTCCGCGATCGGCGTGGGCCCGGGCCGGGACGAGACGATCGAGATCAACTCGTTCCTGTAGGCCGGCTGCAGGCCGCGCGGCGGTCGTACGACAGCAGTGAGGGGCGCCCCCCGTCCGGGGGGCGCCCCTCGTGCTTACGGGTCGCTCGGCCTAACAGCCCGTCGTCCATGTGTGAGAGCCACCGTCGTCGTTCGCGCCCCCGTCATAGGCGACCTCCTGGCCCGGGGCCAGGCAGAGGGTGACGCGGCCGGTGAGCTCGCGGCCCTCGTAGATCTTGACGTGGTCGGGGACGCCGGGGCCGGAGACACCGTGGTTGGCCCACGAGGAGTCCTGCTTGAACATGTCGCCCTCCCACCAGTGGTCGTCGCCGCTGTGCTCGATCTTCATGCCGTCGAAGTTGGCGTCCGTCCACACACAGAAGTAGCCGCTGCGGCAGTCGGCCGCCCCGGCGGCGGCCGAGGTGGCGAGGACGGCTCCGCCGGAGAGCAGGGTGGCGGTGAGGAGGGCGGTGATGCGGTTCATAGGTGTGTTCCTCTCTTGATTCTTGTTGTGGTCACTCGGTGGTGAGCAGCGGCCCGGCGGCCCGTACGGCGCGGGCCCGCATCCGGCGCCAGTCGGCCAGTTCGGCGCGGTGCCGGGCGCGGACCTCGGCGAGGGTGCGGTGGGTGTGGGCGGCCTCGGGACGCAGATTGCCGACGATCACCGAGGCCCGGAACCAGCGGCGTTGGTCGCCGTACAGCCGGCGTTGGGCGGCGGCGAGGCAGCCGTCGGTGTGGGCGCGGACGGTGTAACCGGTGGGGAGCCTGAGCGAGAGTTCCGCCTTGCCCGTGCCGAACAGCGCGTCCGCGAGGTGCTGTTGCTCGGCGGCGGAAGGTGAGCTCTGTCCGGGGCGCGGCGGAACAAGCCCCTGACGGGTGAGACAGGCGTCGGTGAGGCGCTGGGTGGCGGTCTTGATGAGGTCGTCGGGGGACGGGCGGGCTGCCGGACTCGTGGTCGTGCAGGCGGTCAGGAGGCCGGCGGTGGCCAGCAACGTGGCGGTGGCGAGGGCGATGTGGCGCACTGGGCGGTCCCGGGTCGTGGAGGCCGATGTGTGGGTGCGGTCGGGAGCGTGAACTCCCCACCGGCCGACGGGACCATGCGCCACACCGCTCGTTCAGGTGATCAGGGAGCCGACCCGGGGGTGGCGGGCAGGTCGTGAGCCATTGCAGTGCCTCCCGCGCTCGAGGCCGCGGCGGGAAGATACGGTCCCTGCGTGAGTCACGGCGAGAGGGCGGGTTGATGGCGGCCAGGAAGCCTCCGACCGAGCGGCAGCGGCGGTTGGGCACGGAGCTGCGGAAGATGCGTGAGCAGGTCGGCCTGTCACTGACCGAGGCGGCCGAGCTGCACCGAGTGGACAAGGCCACGATCAGCAACACGGAGTCGGCCCGGTTCGGTGTGAGCGCGGACCGCGTTCGAGTGTGGGCCACCAACTACGCCTGTCCGGACCGTGCGTACGTCGACGCGCTCGCGGACATGGCGAGGGAACGCGGCAAGAACTGGTGGGACGAGTACCGAGCCGTGCTCCCGGCTGTGCTCCTGGACCTGGCGGAGCTGGAGCGGCACGCGACGGCGCTGCGCACCGCACAGCTGACCCACATGCCGGGGCTCCTCCAGAACGAGGACTACGCGCGCGCCGTGTTCAAGGAGGCGGTGCCCGAACTCGGCGCTGACGACCTCGACCGCAAGGTCGAGTTCCGGGTCAGGCGGTGCTCCGTACTCGACGCGGCGGAGCCACCGTCGTGCACCTTCCTCATCCACGAGGCCGCGCTGCGCATGCTGTTCGGCGGCGCTCGGGTGATGAAGTCGCAGCTGGATCATCTGCTGGAGCAGTCGGAGCGCAGCAACGTGACCGTCAGAGTGCTCCCTTTCACCGTCGGCGGGTTCCCGAGCGCGGGAAGTTCCGCCATGTACGCCTGCGGCCCTGTCCAGCGGCTGGACACGGTTCAGTCGGACACTCCCCTGGGTTCACGGTTTCTCCATGCTGACACCCATCTCGCCAACTACCGCCTTGTTCTGGACCGTATGGAAGAGCGGGCGCTCGACCCTGACCGTTCGTGCGACCTCATACGTGAAGTCGGCAAACAACTCTGAGGGCATGACAGCAGTGGACATAGCGTGGCGTAAGTCCTCCTTCTCCGAGGACTCGGACGGCAATTGCATCGAACTCGCCCAGCATGGTGAGGGTGTGCTTATGCGGGAGAGTGATGCACCGGGTGCGGTGATGGCGGCCCACGCCCACGGGCTCCGCATGCTCATCGCCGCCGTCAAAGCCGGCACGGCCGACTCGACATGGGCTTGGCATATGCCATCTAAGCGTTGATGTCACTTCAATGTTGAGGTGGCGTGTATGTTGTGGCTGCACGTCTAGCTACAGCGTGTGATCGCACGGTTGCAGCGAAAACAGAGCCCCGGCGGTGTGTCCGCACCCCGGGGCATGGCCAACGCCGCAAAGGAGCGTCAGCATGGCCAACCCTATCCGGCATGCCCTGTACCGGGCACTCGTCCTTCTCCTCTCCCTCCTGATCCCCGCCACCGGACGTCGCCGTCGCCTTCACGGGCCGCGGCAGCTCGCACCGATGGCGCCACGCACCCTCTCCGGGCTGCGGCTGCTCATCCGCCGGACCGTCCCGCCCGGTCTCTTCTCCCCGGACAGGATGAAGGCCCCCGCACTCCTCGACGACCCGAGTCCCCTCGTACGCCCTTACCTCCTGGCCCACGAACGACGACAGCAACAGCAGGAACGCCGCGCCGCACTCGTGCTCGCGATGGACGGCATCGACGTGGGCCCGTGGGTGATCCACGGTCACCGCATCGGAACCCCGGCGGGGGTGGCTGCCTGATGAGCGCTCAGCAGGACGCCCGCGTACGAGTGAGCCGTGTGCCCGGGAAGCCGGTGCGGCGGGGCGAGGACGGGGCGATCGCCATCGAGCTGTGGCTGAGCCGCGGGGGAGTGTTCGACTCCGACGTCGCGCTGCACCTCACGCCTGCCGAGGCCGAGGTGCTGCACGCCCAGCTCTGTTACGCGCTCGAGGACGAGACGGTGGCACTCATCGTGCCCGAGGCGGAGTTGCCCGACTGCCGGAAGGGTGTCTCCGCGAGACGGCGGCTGTGAGCCGCTCGGGTATGTCGGTGGCCGGGTGACTACGGATCGGCCGGAGGTCGCCGTCTGCCGGGCCCCGGCCGGTGGACCTGTTGGTCTCCACCCGCAGCAGCGAGCCGTCGTCGAGTTCGATCGTGGTGATGGCTGTCATGGAGGGGCGGCCCTGTCCTGTGATGCCGACGATGCCGAGCGAGCATCACGTCACGAGGGCCAACCCACTTGATCACAAACGGACTTGGCGCGTCCGTGGGAAAGTCGTCCACTCAGCTGAACACGATCATCGACCCCTGCGCCAGACTCCGCGTCGCCGCCGCGTGCAGCCCCAGCCACACGTGGCGTTCGCGGGCGAACGGGCTGGGGTCGTACGGGGCGGGGACGGCCCGTTCCTCCAGTTCCGTGGGGGCGAGCGGAGGGGCGGGGGCCGCCGGAGGGTTCGCCGGGTCGATGCCGATCGACGGGGCCACGAACTCCAGTTCCCGCAGCAGTGTCTGGGAGGAGCCCAGCGGGCCGCCGCCGGCGAGGAGTTCGTCGTCGGAGAGGGGGTGCGGGAAGTCGACCGGAACGTACGCGCCCGCGTGGTCGTAGTGCCAGACCAGGTGGGACTGCTGGGCGGTCGACTCGAACATCTCCAGCAACTGCTCGTAGTCGCCGCCGAGTTCGTCGACCGGGGTCACCGGAAGGCCGCAGACCTGGAGCAGGTACGCCCGCCGCAGGAAGTGCAGCGCGTCGTAGTCGAAGACGGCGACCGGGGCCACCTCGCCGGACAGGCCCGGCATGTACTGGTACACCGGGACCGCGGGCAGTCCGGCCTCGTGGAGGACCTTGTTGTAGAGCGCGAGTTCCTCGGCGAAGGGGTTGTCGGGGGTGTGGCACAACACGTCGACGAGCGGGACCAGCCACAGGTCACAGGCCAAAGGAAGGCTCCTTGCGTAGCACAGTGGTGAGGAAAGGGTAAGGGCAGGGACCCGTCCGGGCGCCTTTCGTGCGTGTCTCTATACCCATACTCCGGCGGCCCGGGAACCAGGTCCGGCCGCGCGGTTCATCGGGCCGCCAGGCGTTCCACCATGGCGAGGCAGTCGGCGTTATGGGCGGCGACTATGCCGTGGGCGGCCCGGGTGTCGCCCCGCACCAGGGCGTCGACGAGTTCGGTGTGCTCGGCCCACAACTGCCCGCGCAGATCAGGGAGTCTGCGCAGATGCTGGACGGCGCACACCCAGCTCTGCACGCGCAGCCGGTGCAGGAAGTCGGCGAGGTAGGGGTTGCCGAACAGGTCGCTCAGCTCGCGCCAGAAGCGCAGGTCGTAGCCGATGAGGACGTTCAGGTCCCCGGCGGTGGCGGCGCGCCGGGCCTCCTCGCCGCGGCGGCGCACCGCGGCCAGGACGGCGGTCGTGCGGGGGTCGTCGTCGATCCGCTTGTCCCGGAAGATGCCGTCGATCACGATCCCGCGGGCCTCGATCATTTCCCGGTAGTCGTCGAGGGAGTACGCGTGGACCTCGAAGCCGCGGTGCTGCACGGCGTCCAGCAGCCCCTGCGCCGACAGGTCGACCAGGGCCTCGCGGACGGGGGTCGCGGACACCCCGTACTGGTCGGCGATCTCCTTGACCGTGAACTCCTGCCCCGGCTGGAGCCGGCCGGCCAGCACCTCGTCGCGGAGCGCGTCCGCGATCTGCTGGCGCAGGGTGCTACGGGTCACGGGGGTCACGGCGCCACCGCCGTTGCGGCTCGGGCGGCCGCCGCCGGTGCCGGTGCCGGGCATGCTCGGGGCCCTCTTCCTTCGCGTGCGGGTCTGTACGTTCTTCTGCGTACATTTCTACGAGCACGTCACCTTACGCGTTCACAAGTCGCTCACCGGCGTTCGAAAGTCACATCTTGGTGTTTGCGAGTCGCTCTCATGTGTGCGGAAGTGGTCGAAGAGCTGCCGGCCGGCCCGAAGAGCTGCCGGCCGGCGCGAAGGGAGCCGGCCGTGCCGTCACTCCGTCAATCCCTCACTCCGTGTACCCGTCCGCCACGGTCAGCGCCGCGTCCAGGGCCGCCAGCCCTTCCTTCGCCTCCTCCTCCGTGAGGGTGCACGGGGGCACGACGTGGGTGCGGTTCATGTTCACGAAGGGCCAGAGGCCGTTCTCCTTCGCGGCGGCGGCGAACGCGGCCATCGGCGCGGTGGCCTCACCGGACGCGTTGTAGGGGACCAGCGGCTCGCGGGTCTCCCGGTTCCGCACCAGGTCGAGCGCCCAGAACATGCCGACGCCGCGCACCTCGCCCACCGAGGGATGGCGGGCGGCCAGGTCGCGCAGCCCCGGCCCGATCACCCGAGCGCCGAGGCCGGCCGCGTTCTCGACGACGCCCTCCTCGGCCATCACGTTGATCGTGGCGACGGCCGCCGCGCAGGCCAGCGGGTGCCCGGAGTACGTCAGCCCGCCCGGGTACGGCCGCCGCGCGAAGGTCGCCGCGATCCGCTCGGAGATGGCGACGCCGCCCAGCGGCACGTATCCGGAGTTCACGCCCTTGGCGAAGGTCATCAGGTCCGGTACGACACCGAACAGGTCCGCCGCGAACCACGTACCGGTCCGCCCGAAGCCCGCCATCACCTCGTCGAGGACGAACACGATGCCGTGGCGGTCGCAGATCTCGCGGACACCGGCCAGGTATCCCGGCGGTGGCACCATGATCCCCGCCGTGCCCGGGATCGTCTCCAGGATGATCGCCGCGATGGTGTCCGGCCCCTCGAAGGCGATCGTCGTCTCCAGGTGCTCCAGCGCCCGGGCGCACTCCTGCTCCTCGGTCTCCGCGTAGAAGCGCGACCGGTACAGGAACGGCGCCCAGAAGCGCACGACGCCCGCCGACCCGCTGTCGGACGCCCAGCGGCGCGGATCACCGGTGATGTTGACGGCCTGCTGCGTACCGCCGTGGTACGAGCGGTACGCCGACAGGATCTTGGGGCGCCCGGTGTGCAGCCGCGCCATGCGCACGGCGTGCTCCACGGCGTCGGCACCGGCGTTGGTGAAGAAGATCTTGTCCAGGTCTCCGGGCGTGCGCTCGGCGATCAGCCGGGCCGCCTCCGACCGCGCCTCGATCGCGAACGCGGGCGCGAACGTCGTCATCCGCCCCGCCTGCTCCTGGATCGCGGCGACGACCTTCGGGTGCTGGTAGCCGATGTTCGTGAAGACGAGCCCGCTGGTGAAGTCCAGGTAGCGCCTGCCGTCGTAGTCCCAGAAGTACGAGCCCTCCGCGCCGGCCACGGCGAGCGGGTCGATGAGCTCCTGGGCGGACCAGGAGTGGAACACGTGCGCGCGGTCGGCGGCCTTCACGGCGGCCCCGGTCCCGGGATCCGGATGAGGGAGCTGCGGGGGCTGAGGGAGCTGAGGGATCATGCCGCGCAGCGTAGGCGCCGCGGGCCCGCCGCGACATGGGCGTCCTGTCTGCGCCCGGGCCGGGAACGCGACAGTGTGTCGGGCCGCCCGGCCGCCCGGCCGCCCGGCACGCGCCGAGCGCCCTCGCGAAGCCCGATGAGCGCCCTCACGAAGCGCGTCCGCGCTGTTACGGAACCGTAGGGACGGGTTCCCTGGTCTCCTGGTACAGCCGCACTATTCTCGGGCTGTTGCACCCGGACGGGGGGAAGGTGGCACATGAGGGAGAACCTGGGCGCGGGGGATCCGCAGGGAGTGCCCCCGGGCCACGTACTGCGGGGGCGGGCCGGGTCGTACCGGCTGCTCGCACGGCTGGGCGGGGGCGGGATGGGCCAGGTGTACCTGGCCCGGTCCGACCGGGGCCGCACCGTCGCCGTGAAGCTGGTGCGGCAGGAGCTCGCCGAGCAGGAGGAGTTCCGGGCGCGGTTCCGGCAGGAGGTGCAGGCCGCGCGGCGGGTCGGCGGACACTGGACCGCGCCGGTCCTGGACGCCGACACCGAGGCGCGGATCCCCTGGGTGGCCACCGGATACGTGGCCGGGCCCAGCCTCCAGGCGGTCGTCGGGCACGATCACGGGCCGCTGCCCGAGCGGTCGGTGCGCATCCTCGCCGCCGGGCTCGCGCACGCGCTGCAGGAGATCCACGCCGCCGGGATCGTCCACCGGGACCTCAAGCCGTCCAACGTACTGGTCACGATCGACGGCCCGCGCGTCATCGACTTCGGGATCGCGCGGGCCCTGGAGACCGTCACCGGCGGCGGGCTGACCCGGACGGGCGCACTCGTCGGATCGCCCGGCTTCATGGCGCCCGAGCAGGTGCGCGGGGACCGCATCACGCCCTCCTGCGACGTCTTCTGCCTGGGCTCCGTCCTCGCCTACGCCGCGAGCGGCGTCCAGCCGTTCGGCGGCGCCGACTCCGGGGTGCACGCGCTGATGTTCCGCATCGCGCAGGAGGAGCCGGACCTGACCGGGCTGCCCGAGGGACTCGCCGAACTCGTCCGGGACTGCCTGCGCAAGGACCCCGCCGCCCGGCCCGCCCTGGACCGGATCCTGGCCCGTACGGGCGTGGAGGACACCGTCCTGGACGGGCGCTCCCGGGACCCGTGGCTGCCGAGCGCACTGGTGGCCCAGCTCGGGCGGCACGCCGTGCGGTTGCTGGACGCGGAGGACCCGCAGGAGGCGAGGGGCCCGGCCGGAGCGCCCGAGGCCTCCCCGGAGCACGCGCCCGCCGCGCCCGAGGGCGGGGACATGCCGCCCGCGCCGCCGCTGCCGCCCCCGCCGGGTCCGCCGGGCGGTGCGGCGGCCGGAGTGGACCGGCTGCCCACGCAGGTGTCGGGCGCTCCGCAGGCGCCCCCGCCCGCGCTTCCGCCGCCGCCCTCCGCGTACGGCTATCCGCAGCAGCATCCGCAGCCCGCCGCCGGGTACGGCCCCCCGCACGGCGGCGGCTGGTCCGGCGGGCAGGCGGGGAACGGATCGGGGAACGGATCGGGGTACGGCCCGGGGTACGGACCGGGGTACGGACCGGAGACCGGCTCCCCACCGCCGTACGGGCCGGCCGGGAGCCCGGCACCGCCCTACGGCCTCGGTCCGACTCCGCCGTACGGTCCGGGCTATCCGGGTCACGCCCCGTACGGCGGCCCGGGGGACGCCCCGCAGCCCGGCGCCCCGGGCAGGTCCGGCCGTACCACCGCGGCCCTCATCGCGGTCGCCCTCGTGGTGGCGCTGGGGGCGGGCGGATCGGTGTACGCGCTGATGAAGGGCGGCGCCGGACAGGACGACGACAAGGCCGGCCCGGTGTCGAGCGCGCCCGCCACACCCGGTCCGGGCAGCTCGCAGCCGGGCACCTCCGAGCCCGCGCCGTCCGCCACCGGACAGCCCACGTCGCAGGCGCCCGAGGACGGCGCGGTCCCCGCCGGGTACCTGGGCACCTGGGACGCCGGCATCGACGGTGCCGCCGGGCACAGCACCCGCCGGCTGGTCATCCGGCAGGGCGAGGTCGGCGACACGGTCCTGACGCTCACGGCGGACGGGCCGACGGGCGCGGGCAGCTACCACTGCGTGTTCGAGGCCGGGCTGGCGTCCGAGCCGGCCGACGGCGGCCCGCTCCGGATCGGCCCCTCCACGGTCACCGTCGGTGAACCGGCGACGTCCTGCACGCCCGGAGCCGCGAGCGAGGTCACCCTCCTCCCGGACGGCCGGCTGCGCCGTGTGATGGCCAACGGGCAGGAGCTGACCTTCACGAAGGCCGGCTGAACCGCCCGTTCGGCGGCACCAGGGCAGCACTACGGCAGCGCTACGGCCGCACCCTTGCTCACGCTTGACGTGTCCACGACCATAAGTGGAGTCCCATCGGTCCCCCTGATGCGCGCCCACCGCGGAGGCCCCATGCGCCCCAGCAGGAGAACGCTTCTGACCGCCACCGCCACCGCCACCGCCACCGCCGCCACAGCCACCGCCGCGGCGGGAATGGCCGGCACGACCCCGGCCGCCGCCGACACGGGTGCCACCGGCTCTCCCCCGCCCGCCACCGCCCAGAAGCCCGGCCGTGAACTCCGCGCGCTGCTGCGCGAGATCGACCCCGGCCGCATCGAGGCGACGGTCCGGAAGCTGGCCTCCTTCGGCACCCGCCACACGCTCTCCGCCCAGGACGACCCGGCCCGCGGCATCGGCGCGGCCCGCGACTGGATCCACGCCGAGCTCACGTCGTACGCGCGGGCCTCCGGCGGCCGGATGACGGTCGAGCTCCAGTCGTACGTACAGGAACCGGCGAGCCGGATACCCGAGCCCACCCGCATCACCAACGTGATCGCCACGCTGCGCGGCTCGGTCACGCCCGACCGCGTCTACGTCGTGTCGGGCCACTACGACTCGCGGGCCACGGACGTCATGGACGCCACCTCCGACGCGCCGGGCGCCGACGACGACGCCTCCGGGGTGGCCGTCGCCCTGGAGCTGGCCCGCGTGACGGCCCGGCGCCGGCCCGCCTCGACGATCGTGTTCGCGGCGGTGGCGGGGGAGGAACAGGGGCTGTACGGGGCCGCGCACATGGCGGAGCGGTACAAGGCCGCCGGCACGGATGTGCGGGCGATGTTCACCAACGACATCGTGGGCAGCCCGAAGGCCGACGACGGCACCCGCGACCCGTACACGATCCGCCTCTTCGCGGAGGGCGTGCCGAGTTCCGAGACGCCCGAGCAGGCGGCGGTCCGCCGGTCGGTGGGCGGCGAGAACGACTCCCCGTCCCGCCAGCTGGCCCGCTTCGTCCGCGATGTGGCCGTCAACGACGCGACGGGCATGAACGTCCGCGTGATCTACCGCCGGGACCGCTACCGCCGCGGCGGCGACCACATCCCCTTCCTCGAACGCGGCTACGCGGCCGCCCGCTTCACCGAGCCCGCCGAGGACTTCGCCCACCAGCACCAGGACGTACGGGTGGAGGACGGGAAGCAGTACGGGGACCTCCCGGAGTTCTGCGACTTCGGGTACATCGCGCGCGTGGCGAAGGTGAACGCGGCGGCCCTGTGGACCCTCGCCCAGGCCCCGGACGCCCCGCGCGACGCGCGGATCGTCACCTCGACCCTCACCAACTCCACCGAGCTCGTCTGGACCCGCGGCACCGAACCCGATCTCGCGGGCTACGAGGTGGTCCGGCGCGAGACGACGGCACCCGAGTGGACCCATGTCGTCCCGGTGGGGGACGTCACGTCCCACGAGGCAGACCTCTCCAAGGACAACGTCTTCTTCGGCGTACGGGCGGTGAACCGGGCCGGGCTGCGCGGGCCCGTGGCGTACCCGCTGCCGCAGACGTAGGCCGCGGACGCAGCCGGCCCCGCGGTCATCGTGTCTTCCGAGGTCACCGCGCCTCCGGCGGCCGCTGCCGCGGCATGTTCGGGCGGGCGGCCGGCGGGACGGCGTAGCGGCCGTTCGGGGACGCCTCCGGGCGGGCCGTCCCCGGTCCGGCCGTCTGGATGCCGAGCGGCGCGGACCCGGTACGGAACTCGATCATCCAGTCGGCGGTCTCGGTCCGTACGAGTTCGGTGACGTCCTCCGTGAATCTGCGGAGCACCCCGAGGCAGCGCTCCGCCGCCTCGCTCGCCGTCCCGTCCGTCGGGCCGAGGATCTCCCGCACGCTCTCGGACGCCCAGTCGAACTGGAGCGCCTGGAGCCGGCGCTGCACGGCCTGCGCCGTGGCCACGTCCCTCATCCAGCCGGACGTCAGCCCGAAGTACCGGTCCCCGGCCACGCAGGCGACGCACAGCAGCAGCGACAGATAGCCCCAGGCCGCCACCCCGCCCACCACCCCGGTGAGGTCGAGCAGCGGCAGCGCCGCCCCGGCGAGGGCCCCCAGCGCCGCCCCGGCCCGCAGCACCCACGCGCACCGCCGCTTCCACACCCGGTCCGCCAGGTACCACGTCACCGTGTGCAGTGCGTTCCGCTCCACCCACCGGTACAGCTCCTCCAGCCGCTCCGCGGGCTCCCCCCAGTCGCCCGCCGGGAACGGCCGCCCGGTCAGATCACCGCCCGACTCACCGCCCGACCGGAGCCCGGCGCTGTCGCCCCGTCCCTCCTGGGACGCTCTCTCGGGCTGCATCTCCGGCTGGCTCACCCGGCACTCCCTACTGCTGCTGACGCGACCTGACCCGACCACATGACGGCCGCACGACCGAGGGCACGCGCGGACGCGCTCCGGCACACGGCCGCCCCCTTCCTAGCGCCCAACGGGTGGCGACGGCGGCGCTTTCGCCGTTTTTACGCCCGGACGAAGGGTTTGATCAGGTATAGGCTCCCTCGTGGCCTCACCCGAAAGAGTGCTTGGGCGACGGGCGCGCCGACCACGTAGGCTCGTGCCGGACGGAAAAAACGGAACGTCAGAGCGACGGAACCGCGAGACCGCGGAACCGCGCCGGCGGGACGCTCGGAACGCTCGGAACGCTCGACAAGGGAGCTGATCGTGATCCCCGGTGGTGGCCAGCCCAACATGCAGCAGCTGCTCCAGCAGGCCCAGAAGATGCAGCAGGACCTGGCGAACGCGCAGGAGGAGCTCGCCCGGACCGAGGTCGACGGCCAGGCGGGCGGCGGCCTGGTGAAGGCGACCGTGACCGGCGCCGGCGAGCTGCGCGGCCTGGTCATCGACCCGAAGGCGGTCGACCCGGAGGACACCGAGACCCTCGCCGACCTGGTGGTCGCCGCGGTCCAGGCGGCCAACGAGAACGCCCAGAAGCTCCAGCAGCAGAAGCTCGGTCCTCTGGCTCAGGGCCTGGGCGGCGGCAGCGGCATCCCGGGGCTGCCGTTCTAGCCGTCCGGCTGTTCGGGCGTCCGCCCCCCGGCGGGCGGATCACCCCGTACGGCGGCCCCCACCACCCCGTTGTCCGGTTCGCCTTCTCCCCGGGGCGGGGGCCAATTACCGTACGAACTGAAAGACTCCACGAAGGGCGGGCAGTCCGTTGTACGAAGGCGTGGTCCAGGACCTCATCGACGAGCTGGGGCGGCTCCCCGGCGTCGGTCCCAAGAGCGCGCAGCGGATCGCCTTCCACGTCCTCCAGGCCGAACCGACGGACGTGCGCCGTCTCGCCCAGGCCCTGCTGGAGGTCAAGGCCAAGGTGCGCTTCTGCGCCACCTGCGGCAACGTGGCGCAGGAAGAGCTGTGCGGCATCTGCCGCGACACCCGCCGCGACCCCGCCGTCATCTGTGTGGTGGAGGAGCCGAAGGACGTCGTCGCGATCGAGCGCACCCGTGAGTTCCGCGGCCGCTACCACGTGCTGGGCGGAGCGATCAGCCCCATCGAGGGCGTCGGCCCGGACGACCTGCGCATACGGGAACTGCTGGCGCGCCTGGCCGACGGCACGGTCACCGAGCTGATCCTGGCCACGGACCCGAATCTGGAGGGCGAGGCCACCGCGACGTACCTCGCCCGCATGATCAAGCCCATGGGCCTCAGGGTCACCCGCCTGGCCAGCGGCCTCCCGGTGGGTGGCGACCTGGAATACGCGGACGAGGTCACCCTCGGCCGCGCCTTCGAGGGGAGACGACTCCTAGATGTCTGACGCCACGCTGCACGCGACCGACCCGGACCCCGGCGACTTCGCGGTCCAGATCGCGGACCAGATCGAGAGCTTCCTGGTCGCCGTCACCGAGGTCGCCAAGGGCGACGAGCCGGACTCGGCGGTGCCCTTCCTGCTGCTGGAGGTCTCCCAGCTGCTGCTGGCCGGCGGGCGCCTCGGCGCGCACGAGGACATCGTGCCGGACGAGCGGTACGAGCCCGACCTCGGCCCGGAGCCGGACGTGGACGAACTGCGCGAGAACCTGGCCCGCATGCTGGACCCCGTCGACGTGTACTCCGAGGTCTTCGACCCGTACGAGCCCCGCAAGGCGCCCGTCCCGGCCAGGATCTCCGACGACCTCGCCGACGTCATCACCGACCTGCGCCACGGCATGGCCCACTACAAGTCCGGCCGCACCACCGAGGCCCTGTGGTGGTGGCAGTTCTCCTACTTCTCCAACTGGGGCTCCACGGCCTCCGCGACCCTGCGCGCCCTCCAGTCCCTGGTCGCCCACGTCCGCCTGAACCAGCCGCTGGAGGAGCTGGACGGCCTGGACACCGACCAGGACCTCGGCGACGAGGCCCTGGAGCTGGAGGCCGGCCGGGTGATGGCGGAGGAGATCGCGGGCCCGCTGGGACTGCGCCAGGTCAAGTGACCGCGGGCTGAGACCGTGCCCCGACCGCTTCCCCCGACGACCGTGCCGTGACCGCTCTCCCGACGACCGTGCCGAAGGCCGTGCCGTGACCGCTCTCCTGCTTCTGCTGACCACCGTGGCCCTGACCGCCGCCGTGCTGGGCCCCCGTGTCCTGCTCCGGGCCGGCTGGCCGGAACGGGAACCCGTCGTCGCGCTGTGGGTGTGGCAGTGCCTGGTCGGCACCGTGCTGCTGAGCTGCCTGGCCGGGCTGGTGCTCGGGGCCGCGGCGGTCTTCGACACCGTACGGGTCCATGCCTTCGCGCCCGCGCCCGCGGCCGTCACCGACGCGTACGACCTGGCCGCGGCGCCGCCCTGGACGGCCTTCCTGACCCTGCTGCTGGCCTGCGGCGCCGCCTGGACCGGCGCCATGCTCGCCCGGGAGCTCGTCGAGGCCCGGCGGCGCGAGCGGCTGCGCCGGGAGCACCTGCGCGACCGCGTGCCCGAGCTGCCCGCCGGACTGGCGGACGGCCTGGCGGACGCCCGGGGGCCGCTGGTGGTCCTGGAGGACGAGTATCCGGACGCCTGGCTGATGCCGGGGGCGAGGCCCCGGCTCGTCGTCACCACGGGCGCGCTGCGCCGGCTGGACGAGCGGCAGGTCGACGCCGTGCTCGCCCACGAACTGGGCCACGCCCGCGCCCGCCACGACTGGCTGCTGCACCTGTCGGCGGCGCTGGCCACCGGGTTCCCGCGGGTGCCGCTCTTCGCCCACTTCGCCGACCAGACCCACCGCCTCGTCGAGCTCGCCGCCGACGACACGGCGTCGCGCCGCTGCGGCCACCTCACCGCGGCCCTGGCGCTGATCGAGCTCAACCGGCACCGGGGCGTCCTGAGCTGCGCCGGTACCCGGCGGCTCCTCGGCGACCGGGTCGAGCGCCTCCTCGAACCGCCGCCCCGCCTGGACCGCGCCCGCCGGGCCGCCACCACGACGGCCGCCGCGCTCGTCCCCCTGCTGCCGCTGCTCATCGCCTTCGCACCGGCGCTCGCGACGCTCTAGGCCGCGCCCGGGACGTGCGGCGATGTGACTCGGGGCACTTTCCGAGTGCCCCACCCGCTCCTGGGCAGGTAGAGCTCCGGAGCGACCGGGGCCTCCCGAGTGAATTCCGGCGGGTGCCGGGCCGAGACGGGAGAAACACCGGGGTCGTCGCAGGGTGGGCGGGACATCTCACCATGCGATATCCCGGAGGGGGCGACCGGCCGCTCGATAGACTGAGCCGACCGCAGTACGTGGGTATGTGCGGACAGAGACGGACTGAGCGAGGAGCGCACGTGGGCCTTGTCGTGCAGAAGTACGGAGGCTCCTCCGTAGCCGATGCCGAGGGCATCAAGCGCGTCGCCAAGCGGATCGTGGAAGCGAAGAAGAACGGCCACCAGGTGGTCGTCGTCGTTTCCGCGATGGGCGACACGACGGACGAGCTGATCGATCTCGCCGAGCAGGTGTCGCCGATGCCTGCCGGCCGTGAGTTCGACATGCTGCTGACCGCGGGAGAGCGGATCTCCATGGCCCTGCTGGCGATGGCGATCAAAAACCTGGGCCACGAGGCCCAGTCCTTCACCGGCAGCCAGGCAGGCGTCATCACCGACTCGGTCCACGGCAAAGCCCGGATCATCGACGTCACGCCGGGCCGTATCCGTACGGCGCTGGACGAGGGCAACATCGCGATCGTCGCCGGATTCCAGGGCGTCAGCCAGGACAAGAAGGACATCACCACGCTCGGGCGCGGCGGGTCCGACACGACCGCGGTCGCGCTGGCCGCGGCCCTCGACGCCGAGGTCTGCGAGATCTACACCGACGTCGACGGTGTCTTCACCGCCGACCCGCGGGTCGTGAAGAAGGCCCGGAAGATCGACTGGATCTCCTTCGAGGACATGCTGGAGCTGGCGTCGTCCGGCTCCAAGGTGCTGCTCCACCGCTGTGTGGAGTACGCCCGCCGCTACAACATCCCGATCCACGTACGCTCGTCCTTCAGCGGGCTGCAGGGCACGTGGGTCAGCAGTGAGCCGATCGAGCAAGGGGATCAGAAGGTGGAGCAGGCCCTTATCTCCGGTGTCGCGCACGACACCTCCGAGGCCAAGGTGACGGTCGTCGGCGTGCCGGACAAGCCGGGCGAGGCCGCCGCGATCTTCCGCGCCATCGCCGACGCCGAACTCAACATCGACATGGTCGTGCAGAACGTCTCGGCCGCGGCGACGGGTCTCACGGACATCTCCTTCACGCTGCCGAAGACCGACGGCCGCCGGGCGATCGACGCCCTGGAGAAGGCCAGGAACGCGATCGGCTTCGACTCGCTGCGCTACGACGACCAGATCGGCAAGATCTCCCTGGTCGGCGCCGGTATGAAGACCAACCCGGGCGTCACGGCCGGCTTCTTCGAGGCGCTCAGCGACGCCGGGGTCAACATCGAGCTCATCTCGACCTCCGAGATCCGTATCTCGGTCGTCACCCGCGCCGACGACGTGCCCGAGGCCGTCCGCGCCGTCCACAGCGCGTTCGGACTCGACTCCGACAGCGACGAGGCCGTCGTCTACGGAGGCACCGGCCGCTGATGACCCCCGATGCCGGTCGCACCGGCAGGCCGACGCTCGCGGTCGTGGGGGCGACCGGGACCGTCGGCGCGGTCATGCTCCAGATCCTGTCCCAGCGCGCGGACATCTGGGGCGACATCCGTCTGCTCGCCTCACCGCGTTCGGCCGGCCGCAAGCTGGCCGTGCGCGGTGAGGAGGTGGAGGTGACGGCCCTGTCGGAGGACGCCTTCGACGGGGCCGACGTCGCGCTGTTCGACGTGCCCGACGAGGTCGCGGCGCAGTGGGCGCCCGTCGCCGCGGCCCGGGGCGCGGTGGTCGTCGACAACTCGGGCGCCTTCCGCATGGACCCGGACGTGCCGCTGGTCGTCCCCGAGGTCAACGCGCACGCCGTCCGCCGGCGCCCGCGCGGGATCGTCGCCAACCCCGACTGCACCACCCTGTCGATGATCGTGGCGCTCGGCGCGCTGCACGCCGAGTTCGGGCTGCGCGAGCTGGTCGTCTCCTCGTACCAGGCGGTCAGCGGGGCCGGCCGCGCGGGCGTCGAGACCCTCCGCCGCCAGCTGTCGCTCGTCGCCGGTACGGAACTGGGGACGCACCCGGGCGACGTACGGCGGGCCGTGGGCGACGACACCGGCCCGTTCCCCGAGCCGGTCGCGCTGAACGTGGTGCCGTGGGCCGGGTCGCTCCGCGAGGAGGGCTGGTCCTCGGAGGAGATGAAGGTACGCGACGAGTCCCGCAAGATCCTCGGACTGCCGTCGCTCCCGGTGGCCGTGACCTGCGTACGCGTCCCCGTGGTCACCACGCACGCGCTCACCGTCCACGCCCGCTTCGAGGGCGGGGTCACCGTCGACAAGGCGCGCGAGATCCTCGCCACCGCCCCGGGTGTCGTCCTCTTCGACAACCCGGCCGCGGGGGAGTTCCCGACGCCGGCCGACGTGGTGGGCACCGACCCGACCTGGGTGGGCCGCGTGCGCCGCGCGCTCGACGACCCCACGGCGCTCGAACTCTTCGTGTGCGGTGACAACCTGCGCAAGGGCGCCGCCCTCAACACGGTGCAGATCGCGGAACTGGTGGCGGCCGACCTGCGGGCGTGAGCGGTCACCGCACGGCGACGACGTCATGGGTGGCCGCCCCCCAGGTTGTGGTGACCATGTAAATTTTGCGCACCGCGGTTTCCGGCCGCACCGCCTTCCTGTTGACCGCAACCGCGCGGAGGGCGGGGAGCGTCTTTGCGAACGCCCTTCGGGGGACCGGGCACCAGGACACACGGGCATAGGGGAAGAGCTGGTACGCATGGGGGCATACGAGACGTTGTCCGGTGCGCCGTCGGGAAGACCGGCGGACGCGCCGACACAGCCGACGCGGACACGACCTGCCGCGAAACCGATGCACGTCGCGTACAACCCCGGCGGCCCGGAACGTGTCCAACTGGCGTGGCAGAGGTACTCGACTTCACCGCGGTACGGACGACAGGCACAGCCCTGCGTCCGCCCCGCCGTTCCCGTATGGCCGTCGCTCCCGGCGGCATGCCGGTGATCGCCCCCATGCCCGCAGCGCGGCCCGCCCGCATACCCGGCCAGCGCGACGGCGCTGAGGAGACCACCGCCGAGACCACGGCGGCCGGCACCACCGTCGACCATCTCACCGCGACCTACCGCACCCACTACCGGTCGCTCCTCGGTCTCGCGGCGCTCCTGCTCGACGACACCGCGTCCTGCGAGGACGTCGTCCAGGAGGCCTTCATCCGCGTGCACTCCGCGCGCAAGAGGGTGCGCGACCCCGAGAAGACGCTGGCGTACCTGCGTCAGACGGTCGTCAACCTCTCCCGCTCGGCGCTGCGCCGCCGCATCCTCGGGCTGAAGCTGCTGTCGAAGCCGATGCCCGACATGGCGAGCGCGGAGGAGGGCGCGTACGACCAGCTGGAGCGCGACTCGCTGATCAAGGCGATGAAAGGGCTCCAGCGGCGGCAGCGCGAGGTGCTGGTGCTGCGCTACTTCGCGGACATGACCGAGGCCCAGGTCGCCGAGACGCTCGGCATATCGCTGGGCTCCGTCAAGGCGTACGGCTCGCGCGGCATCGCGGCCCTCCGGGTCGCCATGGAGGCGTCGGCATGAGCGGCCACGACGAACGGGACGAATACGGGCACGACGAGCGCGAGAGCGAGATCGAGCCTGGTCAGGACGGGCACGATCAGAACCGGTCGCACGCTCGGAACGAATCGCACGCTGGGAACGGAACTGTGAACCACGGCCCGGACGAACAGGGCCCCGACGGGCTCGAGGCGGACGAGCTGGCATTGCGCAGGCTGCTGCACCGGGCCGTCATGGACATCGAGCCCAAGGACGGCACCCTGGAGCATCTGCGGCGCGCGGTCCCCGCCCGGCGGACGCGCAGGCGGCAGGCGGTCGTCGGCATGGCGGCGGCCGTCCTCTTCGCCGGCACGGCGGTCCCGGCCCTCGTCCACGTGTCCAACTCCACCGGCACCAGCGCCAACACCTCGGCGGTCGGCAATTCCCAGGAGGCACAGGGAGGCGCCAGCCAGAGCGTGGGCGAAGAAGGCGGTTCCGGATCCTCCGGCGGCTCCGCCGACTCCTCCGAGGACACCGGCCGCAAGGACGGCGGCAAGGACGAGAAGGACGAAAAGAAGGGCACGCCCGGCGGCGGTACGGGTCCCTCGGCCACGGCATCGCCCGACAGCATGCCGGTGTGCACGGGGGGCCGGCTCGGCGGCGCCACCGCGACGGTGAACGCACCGGACGCGGCCGGCGCGGTGTACGGCACCTTCCGCGTGACCAACGTCTCCGGCACGAGCTGCAGCGTCTCCGGCACGGGCGGCGTGAGCTCGGTGGCCCAGGGCGCGGCGGACCAGTCCAAGCTGCTCGTGACCGCCCATGTCGCGGGCGACGCGGCCACCGGGCTGCCCGATCCCTCGCTGACGGTCTCCCAGCTGGTGCTCCAGCCGGGCGCCGCGTACGAGGTGAAGTTCGCCTGGGTGCCCACGGAGACCTGTCCCGTCGACGGCGGCGGCAGCGGTGGGGGCGGCGGTGCTGGAGGCGGCGGTGGCGGCACCGACCCGACCCCGGACCCGAGCCCCACCGACAGCGTTCCCGACGGCGGCGGCACCTCCGCCGAGGCGACGGGGACGGGAACGGGGACGGCGCCCCAGCTCCTCAGGCAGGACGGCGTCGCCGACGGCAGCGTGGCGGTCACCCACACGGCGGCGGACGGTGCGCCGTCCGTCACGGCGACCGTGAGCAACGCGTGCGCGGGCACGGTCTACTGGACGGGGCTGCTGGCGGGCTCCTGAGCGAGCTCACCGGGCGCCCGGCCGTACCGGGCGCCCATGACGCTACGCGGGCTCGCTCTGCCGGCCGGACTCCCGGGCCGGCGTCCCGTCGGCGCCCTGGTCCGTCTCGTCCGTCACCAGCCCCAGCCGCGCGTCGCGCGCGAACTCGAGCTCGCGGCGCAGCAGCCGGAACCACATGAAGACCACGAAGCCCGCGAAGACGAACCACTCGCCGGTGTAGCCCAGGTTCTGGAACGCCTTCAGGTCCAGGCCCGTGTCGTCGGGCGCGGTCGCGGGCACGGCCTTCATCCCGGAGTCGGCCTCGGTCAGCGTGATCCACGCGTCGTACACGTCGTCCGGCACGAGGTTCACCAGCGAGGCCGCGCTGATCACCCCGGTCTGGCCCTTCGGCAGCCCGCCGACCGCGGTCACCCCGTTCGAACCGGGGCTCTCGGACGCCTGGAGGGCACCGGTGACCGTCACCTCTCCGGTGGGCGCGGCGGGCGCCTTCGCCGGGTCCGCCTCGCCGGGCAGCCAGCCCCGTACGACGGGCAGTGTCCTGCCGTCGTCGGTGCGCAGCAGCGTCAGTACGTAGTAGCCGTTCCGGTCGTCCAGCTTCCGGTCCGGTACGAGCAGCTGCGTGCCGTACCGGCCCGTCACCGTGGCCTGCCTGCCGGAGGTCTCCTTGTCCACGGGCAGCAGCTCGTCCAGCGGCCGGGCCGCCTCCCGCTGCGCCGTCTCGGCGTGCTCCTCCGCCGCCTGGTGGGTCTCCACGCGGTCCTCGAACCGACTCAGCTGCCAGGACCCCATGAAGATGCAGAAGGGGATGGCCAGCAGCACGAAGATGTTGATCCCCCACCAACGGGGGGTCAGCAGGAACCGGTACACGCCCTTTACGGTACGGGGCCGCCGGTCCGCGCCGGTCCGCGGGGTCGTCCCTCCGCTGCCCGGACAACTGGTCGCGGCGTCGTCGCGGCGTACCGCGGACCCCACTTCCGGGTGACCGCCGGCCAGGCGCGGGCCGAGTTTTCCACAGGCTGTGGTCCTCGGCGTCGGTTCGGGGGCCGGGACGGGCAGTATGGGGCCATGACTCAGAGCAACGGATCCTCTCGCAACGGATCCTCCCCGCAGGACGAACAGAGCGGGCCGATGCCCGACTGGGAAAAGCGCTTCCGGGCCCCCCGGGTGTCGCTGCCGGACTGGGCGCAGGACGCGCCGCACCGCTCGCTGTTCGTCTCCAACGCCACGGGCACGTACGAGCTCTACGCGTGGGACCGCGAGACGGGGGAGCGCCGCCAGGTCACGGACCGGGCGAACGGCACGACGGACGGGGTGCTCTCGCCGGACGGCGAGTGGGTCTGGTGGTTCGACGACAAGGACGGCGACGAGTTCGGGGTGTGGCGGCGCCAGCCGTTCCACGGCGGCCCGGACGAGGAGGCCACCCCGGGCCTGGAGCCCTCCTACCCGGCGGGCCTGGCGATCGCCCGCGACGGCCGTACGGCGGTGGTCGGCCGCTCCACGGACGAGGACGGCTCGACGATCCATGTGTCCCGGCGCGGCGAGGACCCCGTGGAGATCTACCGCCACCGTGAGTCGGCCGGTGTCGGTGACCTCTCCCACGACGGCTCACTGATCGCGATCGAGCACACCGAGCACGGCGACGCCATGCACTCGGCGCTGCGGGTGCTGCGCCCGGACGGCACGACCGTCACGGAGCTGGACGACACCAAGGGCGGCACGGTCGAGCTGGGCCTGGAGGTGCTGGGATTCGCCCCGGTCGACGGGGACACCCGGCTGCTCGTCGGCCATCAGCGCAACGGCCGCTGGGAGCCGCTGGTGTGGGACGTCGCGTCCGGCGAGGAGACCGACCTGGGCATCGCGGGCCGGCTGCCGGGGGACCTGAGCGCCGAGTGGTACCCGGACGGGTCGGCGCTCCTCGTCGTGCACAGCTTCGAGGCACGCAGCGAGCTGTGGCGGTACGACCTGGCCACCCGGGGCCTCACGCGGGTCCCGACCCCGCCGGGCACGGTCTCGGGGGCGACGGCCCGCCCGGACGGCAGCGTGGAGTACCTGTGGTCGTCGGCGGCCGAGCCGCCGGCGGTCCGCTCGACGACGGGCGGGGTGGTCCTCGACCCGCCGCCGGTCACGGCCGGCGGCAGTACGGTGAAGTGCCCGGGGTCGGTGCCGGTGGAGGACGTGTGGGTGGACGGCCCCGGCGGCCGCATCCACGCCCTGGTCCAGCGCCCGCGGGGCGCCTCCGGCCCGTACCCCACGGTCTTCGACATCCACGGCGGCCCGACCTGGCACGACAGCGACGCGTTCGCGGCGGCCCCGGCGGCGTGGCTCGACCACGGCTACGCGGTCATCCGGATCAACTACCGCGGCTCGACGGGCTACGGCCGCGCCTGGACGGACGCCCTGAAGCACCGTGTCGGCCTCATCGAGCTGGAGGACATCGCGGCGGTCCGGGAGTGGGCGGTCACCTCGGGCTTCGCGGACCCGGCCCGGCTGGTCCTGACCGGCGGCTCCTGGGGCGGCTATCTGACGCTCCTCGGCCTCGGCACCCAGCCGGACCACTGGACCGTCGGCATCGCGGCCGTCCCCGTCGCCGACTACGTCACGGCCTACCACGACGAGATGGAAGCCCTGAAGGCCATGGACCGCACGCTCCTCGGCGGCACCCCCGAGGAGGTCCCCGAGCGCTTCGAGGCCTCGTCGCCCCTGACGTACGTTGACCGGGTCAAGGCCCCCGTCTACATCTCGGCCGGCGTCAACGACCCCCGCTGCCCGATCCGCCAGGTCGACAACTACGTCGACCGCCTGGCCGACCGCGGCGCCGTCCACGAGGTCTACCGGTACGACGCGGGGCACGGGTCCCTGGTCGTCGACGAACGCATCAAGCAGGTGCGGCTGGAGCTGGACTTCGCCCGGAGACACCTCGGGGGGCCCGACCCTCGGGAGGCCTGACCGGAGGGACGGGGAACGGGGTGAGGTACGGGTACCGAGTACTGATACGTGCCGTACCGGTACCTCACCCCCGGCCCGCCGCACCCGGCCTCCGGCCCAGCAGCTCCGCCAGCCCCCGGCGGGTGGCGGCCAGCACCACCCGGTCCTGCTTGCGGAGCACATACGTGGAGGGCAGGTCCCAGACCAGTCCGGACGGCGCGCCGGGCGCCCTTGTAGCACGCGGCGCCGCGAGGTCGGCCGCGCGCTCGGCCGGGTCCGCCGTGTCCAGGGCCAGCACCCGCCAGGCCCCCGCCCGGAACGCCTCGCCCACGGTCCGCCCCTCCAGCCGCGGGTTCCCGTCCACCTCGACGGCCGCGAACAGCAGCACCCGCCGCTCGACCGGTATGGCTCCCAGGATCTGCCGCCCCATCACGGCCCCGGCGAACGCGGGTGCCGCCAGGTGCGACACGCTTCGGCTCCGGGTCAGCGCCCGCGGATGCGCGGCCCGCAGCGTGCGGTAGACGGCGGTCGCGAAGTCGTCGTCGTACAGCCGGAGGACCACCCGCAGGTCGGGTCTGAGCGACCGGGCGTACAGCGCGGCCTCCAGGTTGGTGGTGTCCTCGCTCGTCAGCGCCAGCAGCGCGTGCGCCCGGTGGATCTTCGCGGCCTCCAGCACCCCTTCCTGCGTGACGTCCCCCAGGATCACCGGCACCCGCAGCCGCCGCGCCGCCGCCAGGCCCCGCGCGTCGGGGTCCGCCTCGACGCACACGACAGGGATGTGCAGCTCCCGCAGCCGGGTCAGCACCCGTGTCCCGATCTTGCCGAGCCCAAGCAGTACCACGTGCCCCGACAGGCCGCGCGGTGGCTTCCGCGGTGCGGTGCCGCTGCGGAACGTACCGAGCGCCTCCAGCACGGCGGCCAGCAGCACCGGCAGCAACAGCAGCCCCATCAGCCCGGACAGGAGTTGCAGCACCTGCTCGCCCAGCGTTCTGCCGACCGCGGGCTCGTTGATGGCGAAGAGATCGAGCAGCGTGATGTACGTCGCCCGCAGCGGATCCTCGTCGGTGATCACCACCTGTGCCACGGCCAGCGCGACCACACACGCCACCAGCCCCGCCAGCGACCACCGCAGCCGCCGTGAGAACAGGGACTGGAACATTCCGAGCGGTACGCCCGCGCGCCCGGGCGGCAGCTCGGGCCCCGCGTACGACACGGTCTCCAGCACGACGGTGCCGCGCCCGCCCGCCGCGGCCGTCTCGCTCTCGTCGGGCAGGAGCCGCGGCCCGCGCGGCCCACTGCTCTCGGACCCCTCGTCCCCGGCGGGGTCGCTGGTCGTCGTGGACAGCAGGGCCAGTGTGCACAGCCCGGCCCCCTGACCGGCCCCCTGCCCCGGCGCACGCTCCACGGCCCGCAGCATCAGCCCGTCGGTCTGCACGACCTTGCTGGTACCGGCGACAGCGGTAGCGGCCAGCGCGGGCGCGGCCGTGTCGGCGTCGGACAGCACGGTGGTGGACGCGTCGAACCCGAACCGCCCCCGCGCGCCGCCCCCCGACCCGTCATCCGTCCCGTCCCCCGTCCCGTCACTCGTCCCGTCCCCCGTCCCGTCACCGTCTCCGACGGCCAGGTCCGATGCCTGATCGAGCAGTTCCTCGATGTGCTGGCCCAGCCGCCGGTTGTAGAGCCGCAGGACGAGCCGCAGCCGTGGGTTGAGCCGCCGGGCCGTCAGCGCGGCCCGGATGTTGGTCTCGTCGTCGTCGTACACGAGCGCCAGTGCGGCGGCCCGCTCCACCCCCGCCTCGGCCAGCACGGCCTCGCTCGCCTCGGCGGCCTCCACCACACGGTCCCGGGCCCCGGCCGCACCGGCACCGGCACCCGCACCCGCACCCGGAGATCCCACTGCTTCCGAGTCACCGTTCCCGCCGGCCCGGCCGACCACCGCGGAGAACGCGGAGAACCGGTCCAGCCACGCCGGTGTCCGGGCCCGCCCGACCACCGGCTGCCGCGCGACCGGCTCGCGCGGCGGTACGACGAGGACCACCTGCTCCCGGTAGACGCTCCGCAACTCGGCCGCCAGCCGCAGCGCGAGCCCGTCGTCGCCGCACACCACCATGTGCGCCCCGTCGGCGAGCGATCCGCTCCGATGCGACCCACGTTGATATGGAAGGCTCCCCACGAGGGAGAAGACTGCCGCACAGTTGTGCGTGGTTCCACTGTCAACCACCGTCAACCGCTGTCAACCACTGATGAACATCGGTGACCGAGCCGAGAAGAGGACGCCCCGTGCCGCCCCGCCCCAGCCTGCTGTACGTCACGGACCTCACCTACGAGGCGAGGGGCCGGCGCTACTGCGACGAGGACATCCACCTCTCCTCCCGCCTCCGCGCGCACTTCGATGTCGCGCTGTGCCACCCGCTCGACGCCATTGCGATGATGGACCGCTTCGACGCCGTCGTGGTCCGCAACAGCGGCCCCGTCCTGCACTACCAGCAGGAGTACGACGCCTTCCGTGCCCGGGCGGCGGAGCGCGGCACCCGGGTCTACAACCCGCTGACGGGCCGCGGCGACATGGCGGGCAAGCAGTACCTGCTGGACCTGACGAGGGCGGGTTACCCGGTCATCCCCACGATCGACCGCCCGGAAGACCTGCACCACCTTCCCGAGAGCGCCCTGTACGCGGTGAAACCGAAGGCGGGAGCCGACTCGATAGGCCTGCGCTTCGTACCGCGGGAGGAACTGGACGGCCTGGACGGCCTGTTCCGCGGCGACGGCGACGTCCTCGTCCAGCCGCGCGTCGACTTCCGCCACGAGGTGTCGTTCTACTACGTCGACGACACGTTCCAGTACGCGCTGTACGCCCCCGACCCCGACCGCCGCTGGGTCCTGGAACCCTACGAGCCCACCGCTGAGGACCTCGCCTTCGCCCGGCGCTTCATCACCTGGAACACCCTCGATCACGGCATCCAGCGCGTCGACGCCTGCCGCACCCAGGAGGGTGACCTCCTCCTGGTCGAGCTGGAGGACCTGAACCCGTACCTCTCCCTCGACCGGATCCCCGCCCTCGCCCGGGACGCCTTCGTCACCGCGATGGCGAAGTCCCTGGACGACTTCCTGGCATGAGGCCGGCCGGGGTGCGGTTTTCCGCAGGTGAGCACTGCGGAAAACCGCAGCCGACCGGACGGCAATCCTCATACCGTCGCTGAGCTGCGATTTCTAGCGTGGAGGGCGATCGGGGCGCCTGCCCCGGGCCAACCGACCCGCCCGCTTGGAGACGCATATGCACCTCACATCCCTGGCCCTGCCGCAGGAACCCGCGGACGGCATCGCGGGCTGGGCCGCCGATCTCGTCGACACCCTGGGCGGCCCCGGAGCCGGACTGGCCATCGCGCTGGAGAACCTCTTCCCGCCGCTGCCGAGCGAGGTGATCCTGCCGCTGACCGGGTTCGCCGCCGGCCAGGGAGCCCTCACCCTGGCCTCGGCGCTGTTCTGGACCACGCTGGGCTCGGTCACGGGAGCCATGGCCCTGTACTACATCGGCATGCTCTTCGGCCGTGCCCGTATGCACGCGATCTGGGCGAGGCTGCCGCTGGTGAAGGCCTCCGACCTGGAGCGCACGGAGGAGTGGTTCGCGAAACACGGCACCAAGGCGGTCTTCCTCGGCCGTATGGTGCCCATCTTCCGCAGCCTCATCTCCGTCCCCGCCGGAGTGGAGCGCATGCCGCTGCCCCTGTTCGTCATGCTGACCACGCTCGGCAGCCTGATCTGGAACTCCGTCCTGGTGATGGCCGGTTACTGGCTGGGCGGCCAGTGGGAGGTGGTGGAGACGTACGTCGGGATCCTCTCCAAGGGAGTGCTGGTCCTGGTGGCCGTCGCCCTCGCGGCGTACGTGGCCGTACGGCTGCGCGGCCGCGACGGGGGTCGGCACCGCCGCGCCGCATGACGCACCGCGAGCGCGCCCGCACGGGGGACCGGAGGGTCCCGCTGCCCGGCCACCCGGATCGTCCCTGTCCCGGCCGCCCGGATCTTCCTTGTTCCGTCCGCACACCCGAACTAGTCTCGATCCCTGTGCAGGGGGAATCCGCAGGCGGCCGCGCAGGCAACTCCGCAGCCGGCCACGCGGGGATCGCCGCCCACCACCGCCTGCCGGGCCCATGGGACGGCCGGAACGGCGAGGACGACGCCGCGGCGATCGGCCGCCGCCCCTCCTGGCCGCTCCGGAGCGTCGGCGCGCTCCTCGGCTGCGCCACCGCCCTGCTCGGCTCTCTCCACTTCCTGCTCGTCGGCACCGCCCTCGGCCCCTTCCTGCTGTGGCCGCTCACCCGGACCAGCGCGTTCGGCGTCCTCATGACCGGAGCGCGCCGGCTGGCGGCCCTGGAACGGGGCCGCCGGTCCGTCTTCTTCGGCGATCGCTTCCCCGAGCACTACAAGGCGTCCGACCACAAGATCCTCCGCTATCTGGCGGTCCGCAGCTGGACGGGGCTGCTGTGCGGCATCGTGATCGGGCTGCTGGCTTTCGGCGTCGTCCTGGCGGGTGTCCTGGTGCGGGGAACGGCCCAGGGCGGCGTCCGCTGGGACGAACTGCTGACGCAGGTGCTCCTCGGCGCGGTGCTGCTCTTCCTCGACCTCCAGGGGCTCCACTCGCTCGCCGCCCTGGACGCGCGGACCGCCCGCGAGTGTTTCGGTCCCTCCGAGCGGGAACTGCTGCGGCGGCGCATCCGTGAACTGGCCACCAGCCGGGCAGCGGTCGTACAGGCGGTGGACGCCGAACGCCGGCGCATCGAGCGCGATCTCCACGACGGCATCCAGCAACGTCTGGTGGCGCTGGCCATGCTGCTCGGCCGGGCCCGCAGAGGACGCAGCCCCGAACAGGCGGAAGCCCTGCTGCGCCAGGCCCACCAGGAGTCCCAGGACGTCCTCGCCGAACTGCGCGAAGTGGCCTGGCGGGTCTATCCCTCGGCGCTGGACAGCCTGGGCCTGGAGGAGGCGCTGGCCGGGGTCTCCGAGCGGTGCGCCGTCCCGGTCCGTACGGAGTACGACGTCGCCGGGCCGCTGCCGCAGCCAGTGGCGACCGCCGCCTACTTCGTGGTGTCGGAGTGCGTGACCAACGCCGCCAAGCACTCCGGCGCCACGGCCGTCTCCGTACGGGTGGAACTGCACGGCGGGATGCTCGTGGTGCGCATCCAGGACAACGGCAGGGGCGGCGCGAACCCCGCGGGGACCGGTCTGAGCGGACTGCGCAGCCGGGTGGCCGCGCTGGACGGCGCCCTGCACATCGACAGCCCCGAAGGGGGACCCACCACCATGACCGCGGAGCTCCCATGCGCGTGATGATCGCCGAGGACTCGACCCTGCTGCGGGAGGGCCTGGTCCGCCTGCTGGCCGAGGAGGAGCACGAGGTCCTGGCCGCCGTCGGTGACGCGGCATCCCTCCTGAACGAGATGGAGACACGGCAACCGGACATCGTCGTCCTCGACATCCGGATGCCCCCGACCCACACCGACGAGGGACTGCGCGCGGCACTGGAGATCCGCGAACGCCGGCCCGAGACCGGCGTCCTCATGCTCTCCCAGCACATCGAACGCACCTACGCGGCCCAACTGCTGGCCACCAGCGCGGAACGCGTGGGATACCTCCTCAAGGACCGCGTCGCTCAGGTCGACGACTTCCTGGACGCACTGGAACGCATCCACGCGGGCGGCGCGGCCATCGACCCCGAGGTGGTACGGCAACTGGTCGTCCGCACCACCCACGGAGACCCTCTGACCCGCCTCACCCCCCGCGAACGCAGCGTCCTGGAAGCCCTGGCCCAGGGCCACACCAACGCGGCCATCGCGCAGAAACTGCACATCTCGCAGAGCGCGGTGGAGAAGAACCTCAACACGATCTTCGACAAGCTGAACCTGACGCACACCACCGGTTACAGCCGACGCATCCTGGCGGTCCTGAGGTACCTGGAGTCGTAGCCGGCCGGGGCCGGCCCCCGCTGCCGCACAAACACTCAGAGGCCCATTCGCGATCAAGCGAATGGGCCTCTGACCTGTGTCGGGGTGGCGGGATTTGAACCCACGACCTCTTCGTCCCGAAGCAACTTGGGCGCGGGCTTGACCTTGGGCTGGTGTGGCTCTCACCTGGTGCGATGGTCCGCTGGTGTGCGTGGGTGTCCGCCGGTGTGCGCGGGCGTTGTCACGCAGTTAGACACTCACCCTGCCGACGCTACCGGTGCCCTGCCGAGCAGTAGAGGTTGAGCCGGTCGCACAGCTCATGCCTCCGGCTCGTCTTCGTCCTCTACCCACTCGACGTCTACATCGGTGTAGTGAGCTGATTGCTCGGCCCATCTGTAGTCCCAAGTCATGCGACTACGGACTGTGGTGACACTACCGTCGAGTAGCTCGCCCTTGGCGGCTTCTATAGCGGCGCTCACGGCAGCCTCATAGGCGGCCTTGATCCTTGCCGCGTGAATCTTTCGTTCCCCCATCTCAAACTCAAGCGTTACGGTCAAGACCTTGGGCGTACTCATAGTTGCTCCCCTCCCGCAGATGTAAGACCTGCCACGTGCTCTCTGATCAAAGCATGTGACCCTCATCGCCGCAGGTGTTCTACGCACGTCACATGACCTCCGTCCGAGCATCAGGCCGAGTACGATGCGATGACCTTCATGCCGGCGCCCGGGGGTGGGACGAGTCGTGGCGAAGTTTTCTAGAATTGAGAAGATTCGAGACGGGGGACAAGCAACCGTCTGGAGAGCGAAGTACCTCGAACGGGATCGTCTTGTCGCGATGAAGTTCCCGCTGGAGTCCACAGATCTATCTCCAGACGAGGAAAATAGGGCTCGCTTTGTGCGCGAGGTGCGGTGTCAAAGTGCGCTTCGCCACCCGGGTGTTATGCCGATCATCGCAATGAATCTCAATGAGGCCAGCCCATTCTATGTCATGCCGCTCGCTAGCTTTTCGCTGCAGGATCTCCTGCAGTCGCGCAGTGTTGAGTGGGATGAAACCCTCGTCATGGTTATGGAAGTATTGAACGCTCTGGCTTACGCCCATGCCGAAGGGATTATACATAGGGACTTGAAGCCCGAAAATATCCTATACCTTGATGATCGCTGGGTAGTGTCTGACTTCGGGCTCTGCAAAGATGTTAACTCGAATAGTTTGACGATGACCCGTCAGGAAATCCTGTTCGGCTCCCTGCCGTACATGGCTCCGGAGCAGTACGACGATCCTCATAATGTTGGCGTAACGGCCGACATTTTCGCGATGGGGCAGATACTTTACTATTGCGTCGTAGGTGAGATCCCATATCCGCGAGCTAGAGTGGCGAAGATTCCTTCCGACTTCCGTTATGTGATCACTAAGTGTGTTGCGGAAGAGCCTGAAGACCGCTTCCAGTCGGTAGCTGACCTACGGCGAGCGCTGGAACTGGCCACTGCTCCGAGTGATGAGCTGGCTGCGCCGACGGAGCGGGCTCAAGCGCTGCGTGAAAAGGCCGTCGAAAAGGCGGCTGATGCGGTTCCTGATCTGCTGCGTTTCCTGTCGGAGAGGTCTGACGACGAAGTTTTCTTCAAGGAGTTCTTGCCCAGTCTTCCGGGCGATGTAATAGAGGCCATGGCGGAAGAGGATCCCTCGGTTTTCTCTCACGTGGTCCGAGTTTTTGACGGATACGCTGACGGTAGTCACCCCTTCAGTTACACTGACGAGCTCGCGAACTTCTTCCGTAATGTGCTGTGGTCCAGTGATGATGTATTGCTTCGGCAAATTGCGCTACGGAGGATCTTTCGGCTGGGAGTCGATCATAACCGCTTTTATATTGGCGATGTGTTCGCGTCAGCGGTCCGTAGGTTGAGTTCACCGCACGAGGTTCAGTTCGTTGCAGATCTGTTGCGCGAGGATGTGCAAGGTGCCAAATTTATGGCTCATTACCTGAAGAGGTTCGCTATTCCCGATGCTATTCGGCGAGAACTGCCGGACGTGTAGATATGCCGCTCGGTCGTTCGGTGATGTCGAAAGGTCGGCGTAGCGGCTTTGGGCTGGAGCTGATTTGGCGCGAGTGATCATGGCCCATTACGCTAGCCAGCGAATCGGGCAGGTCTGTGAGCCTGCCCGTTAGTGCCCGATTTTGGGCCATGATCTTCGAGGCTCGCGCCAAATTGGCTGCCTAAAGCCGTGGAGCCGACCGCCCCAGCCACAGAGGGTGTCTCCCACGTCATACCCGCTGCCGCCGGCGCACCGCCGGGCGGGGCCGCTGCTGGCGAAGACAGAGCGGCGGCCCCGCCGAAAAGGCGGCGCGCACCCGCGCCGTGCGCGGGCTTGATTGATGTAGGGAAAGTCTTACCGCGATCGCGGTCTTGTGGCCGTGTCGCTCCTGCTGTTGCCATGGCGACGTTACGTTCGTGGAACAGGGGGAGCCATGGCCATGCATGAGCTGCAAGTCGTGCGCTGGAAGCGGTACGGGCATGATCGCCTTTACGCCAACCTTCCGGACGGTACGGCAGTTGGCTGGGCCGACTGCAAGACAGGCGTGATCACGGTCTTGCGGGCCGAGTATCGCGAGCCGGTGACGGCCATACTGACTCAGTACTTAGCGGGCATCGTCCCGGTGCCGGCGTCGGCGGTGCCTGGTAGGCCGGTGTTGCCGCCCCTGACTGCGGCTGATGACCTCGCTTCCAACGCGCCGGGTGATGCTCTGCGCCCGCAGGTCGCTGCTGCCGGTGTGAGTGCTTGGGCGCGGGTGGTTGCCTGGCTACTACGGCGCCCGATTGAAGGGGACTCCTGGCGTAAAGGGCTGGCAGGAGAACAGCGTGTGGGGGCCGAACTCGATCGGTTGCGGCGCCAAGGGTGGCGAGTGCTGCACTCCATCCCGCTGCCGAGGGACGTAGATCTCGACCATCTCCTGGTTGGGCCCGGTGGAGTGTTCAGCATCAACACCAAGCACCATGCCAACAAGGCGGTATGGGTCGGCGACGATGCGGTGAAGGTCAACCATGGAGCACCTGAGCCCTATGCTCGCAAGAGTCGGGCTGAGGCTCGCCGCGTACAGCAAGTGCTTGAGCGCTACTGCGGCTTCCCTGTGCCGGTTGAGCCAGTGTTGGTCTTCGTCGGCGTCACCGACCTGAAGGTCGTGGCCACGCAGCTCACGGTAAGGGTGTATCGCGAACGGGAGGTTTCCGTGCTGGCCCCTCTCACCGGGGTGCTGACAGCAGACCAGATCGAGCAGGTCTACAGCGTCGCCCGGCATCGGCAGGCATGGCAGGCGGCTTGAGCCGTGAGTCGTCAGGCTTCGATGAGCTTGCGGCCGTCGTGGCTGCGTACGTGCGGGCCGTTCCCGTCCAGGGCATCCAGCAGGCGAATCGCGAAGACCTCGGACATACGCTCGCTGACCTCCTCGGGCGTGAGCCAGGCGACCGCGGTGGACTCGCTCGACGTGCGCTCGGTGCCCCCCGAGGGCTTGCAGCGGAAGACTCGGCCTGGTCCTGCGGATCAAGCTGCGTCCCGGGCAGGACGCCTTCGACGTCTCCGCCGCCACGGACCGGCTCCGCCACTCCTTCGGCATGTACGGCGTGACCTCGCGGGAGATCCGCTCCGGCGTGGTCGAGATCCGGATGACCGGCTACGACGTGCTCAAGCGGGTGCAGATGCCCGCCCAGCTCGACACCGCCCCGATGCGGGTCCCGGTCGCCCTGCGGGAAGACGGCTCCGTCCACTACCGCGACTACCGGGCCGTCCCGCATGGCCTGACGCTAGGCGCCACGGAGTCGGGCAAGTCCGTCTATCAGCGCAACCTCGTCGCCGGGCTGGCGCCGATGGATGTCGCGCTGGTCGGCATCGACTGCAAGCAGGGCGTGGAGCTGTTCCCGCTGGCCCGGCGGTTCTCCGCGCTCGCCGACAACCCCGACACCGCCCTGGAACTGCTGGAAGTCCTGGTGGCGCACATGGAGGAGGTCTACCAGCTCATCCGCGCCCAGCAGCGCATCAGCATCACCACCCCGGACGAGGAGATCGCCGCCGACATCTGGGACCTGCCCGCCGACGTCCGCCCCGTGCCGGTCGTGGTCCTGGTCGACGAGGTCGCCGAGCTCGCCCTGTTCGCCACCAAGGACGAGGAGAAGCGACGGGACCGGATCGTCACCGCCCTGGTCCGCCTCGCCCAGCTCGGCCGCGCCGCCGGCATCTACCTCGAAATCTGCGGACAGCGCTTCGGCGCCGAACTCGGCAAGAGCATCACCATGCTCCGCTCCCAGCTCAGCGGCCGTACCGCCCACCGCGTCAACGACGAGACCTCCGCCAACATGGCCTTCGGCGACATCTCTCCGGACGCCGTCCTCGCCGCCGTCCAGATCCCCACCGACATGCGCGGCGTCGCCATCGCCGGTGACTCCTCCGGCGGCTGGGCCCGCATCCGCGCCCCGCACACCTCACTGCGCCAGGCCGTGAACATCTGCAACAAGCACGCCGACCGCGTCCCGGACCTGCCCGCGCTGGAGCCCTTCCGGCCAGCGGTTGCTCCGCTGCCCTCGGCCCGGGTGCCGCTGACCAAGACGGCTCCCGTCACCGCCTGACCTTCCCGCCTCCTCGGTCGGCGCGACCGCCCTTCGCGCCAGGTCCCTACCCCCTCCATGCCTCATCCCAGGAAGGAGCCACGATGACCCGCCCCGCTCTCCGCGTCGACGCCGTACTCGTCCAGGCCGTCATCGCCGGGGCCCTGTCCTTCGCCCACCTGCATGACCTCGCCGCCGCTGCCGGACAGGACGGCTGGAAAGCCTGGGCCTACCCGATCAGCGTCGACCTGCTCCTGGTCGCCTCCTGGCGGCGGCTCCGCGTCGACGGCCCGTCCCGGCTGGCCTGGTGCTGGTTCGTGATCGCCCTGTGCGCCTCGCTCGGCGCCAACGTCGCCACCGCCGGACTCCTCGACCTCGACCAGGTCCCGGCCTGGCTGCGCATCCTCGTCGCTGCCTGGCCCGCGCTTGCCTTCATGGGAGGCACCCTCCTCGCCCACACACCCGCCCCGAACCGGGCGCCGGAACCGCCGGCACCTCCCGCCCCGATCCCCACACCCGACATCAACTCCGCCCCTGAGCCGGTCGCCTCGCCCGGGCCTGACGACATCCCGGCCGCGGTGACCGAAGCCGAGAAGACTCCGGCGCTTCCCGCCGCTGAGCTCGACCCGGCCCCGGAACCCGCCCCGGCTCCGCCCGCTGCCCCGGCTCCGCCGGTCCCGGCCGCGCTCGTCGACCACGCCCGCAAGGTCGCCGACGACCACCGCGCCCGCACTGGCTTCCCGATCGACACCGACACCCTCCGCGCCCGGCTCGGCGTCCCGCCGCAGCTCGCCGCCGCCATCGCCGCCCAGCTCACCTGATCCGGAAGGAGCACCACCGCCATGCCCGCTCGTGACCACTTCCACTCCGTGATGCGGATCGGCCCCGTGCAGATCGGCACCCACCGCGACCGCCACGGCCGCACCAAGCACGCCGCCGTGTGCACCTCCGACCGCTGCGGCTGGTCCGCCGACTACTCCAGCCAGTCCGCCGCCCAGCTCGCCGCCCGCACCCACCGCTGCGCCGCCCGCTAGGAGACCCCGTGGACGTCCCGCTCTGGCTCGCCCTGATCGTCGTCGGCTGGCTCGGCTGCAAGCTCATCCGCCCGCCGCTCTGGCTCGTCCTGGTGCTCCTCCTCGGTGGCTACCTCATCGCGGACAGCCTTCTCGCCCCGGTCATCGACACCGCCATCAAGTAGGGAGACCCGCCATGCTCCGCCCCAAGGTCCCGAGCAACCCGATGCCGACCGCCCGCGTCACCCCGCCCGCCGTCGTGGAGCCGACCACTGTCGTCCAGCACCCGGCGGCCCCCGCGCCGGCCCCGGTCGCCCCGGCCGCGGCGGCTTCGGCCCGGCCCACCGTCCAGCTCACCCCCGGCGCCGTCGTCGCGCTCGTCGGGGGCGGCACGGCCGTGGTCCTGGTCGTCGGCGCCGTCCTGGTCTCGATGCTCCTCGCGGTCGCCGTCACGGGCGCCTCGGTCGCCGTCTGCGCCTTGGTAATCCGCTCGCTCGTCACCACCGACGCCAAGCGTCGCTGACCGGCCCCCGGGCGGCCTCGATACCGCCAAGCATCCGCCGCCCGGGCGCCGTGCCCCTGTCCGATCTCGCAACCGGAAGGAACCTCCAGCATGGCCCACCGCCCGACACCCGCGCCCCGCATCTGCCCGAACTGCGACGGCTTCGCCTCCGCCGCCATCACCACCGGCGGCCGCGACGCCCACGGCCACCTGCGCACCATCACCGCCGACTGCCGGTCCTGCCACGGCACCGGAACCGTCCGCCGCCCCGCCCGCGCCCAGGACGGTGCACGTGCCTGACCTGCTCGACGACCCGACCACCCTCGGCGACCTGCTGAGGGTGGCTTCGGCTGACGACTACGACCGCTGGCACGAGCAGATCCGCCGCACCGGCGGCTGCGCCGACCCCATCCACCTCACTGGTTGGACCCTGGCCAAGGACAAGGTGACCGGCGAGACGCTGCGCCACTACACCACCGAGAGCGAGTCGGGCGGGCGGCTCCGCGTGGCCTGTGGGAACCGCCGCGCCTCCCGCTGCCCGGCCTGCGCCTGGACGTACGCGGGCGACACCTACCACCTCATCCGCGCCGGACTCGCCGGGGACGACCGCCGGGACATCCCCGCCAGCGTCCGCGACCACCCGCGTGTCTTCGCCACCCTGACCGCCCCGTCCTTCGGCCCGGTGCACAACCGACCCGACCGAGGCGTCTGCCGCTGCGGCCTCCGCCATCCGGCCGACGACCCCATCCTGGGCACCGCCCTGGACCCGGCCACCTACGACTACGCGGGCGCCGTGCTGTTCAACAACCACGCCGGACAGCTCTGGCAGCGCTTCACCAACCGGCTCCGCCGCGAGATCGCTGCCCGCGCCGGCCTTTCCCAACGGGAGCTGAAGGAGGCCGCCCGCATCTCGTACGGCAAGGTCGCCGAGTTCCAGAAGCGCGGCGCCATCCACTTCCATGCCGTGATCCGCATCGACGGCCCGGACGGTCCCGACACTCCGCCGCCCTCCTGGGCCACCGTGCAGCTCCTCGACGACGCGATCCGGGCCGCCGTCGCGCACTCCTACACGTCCGTCTCGGTCCCGGCTGCCGAGGAGCAGCCCGCCCGTACCTTCCGCTGGGGCAGACAGCTCGACGTCCGCCCGGTGAAGGCGTTCGGTGACGGCTCCGAGATCACCGAACAGGCCGTGGCCTCCTACGTCGCCAAGTACGCCACCAAGGCCGCCGAGAACACCGGCACCCTCGATCGCCGCATCGGGGAGCTCTCCGAGCTCGACCGCCACGGCGTGCCCGACCACACCCGCCGCCTGATCGAAGCGTGCAAGCGGCTGGACCCGGTCTATCCCGACCGGCGGCTGTGGGCCTGGGCACACATGCTCGGCTTCCGCGGCCACTTCTCGAGCAAGTCCCGCCGCTACTCCACCACCCTCGGCGAACTGCGCCAGGCCAGAGCCGACTACCGCGCTGCCCAGGAACGCGACGCCCTCGGCTTGGACGACGTCGAGCCGGACACCGTGCTCGTCCTCGCCGACTGGCAGTACGCCGGCCACGGCCACACCCCTGGCGAATCCGCCCTCGCGGCCACCATCTACCGCGATATCCAGCTCAACCGCGAAACCGCCCGCGAAGCCCTACGCGATCAACTCGCCCAGGAAGGAGCCGCAGCATGACCACCGCAACTACCGAGCTGCTGACCGTGCCGGAAGTCATGGCGCGGCTCAAGCTCGGACGCTCGAAGGTCTACGACCTGATCCGCACCCGTCGGTTGGCCTCCCTCAAGATCGATGGTGCTCGTCGCATCCCTGCCGACTCCGTGCGCGACTTCATCCGGGCCCAGCTGGGAGAAGCCGCCTGATGACCAAGCGTCGAAGCCGCGGGGACGGCGGGCTGCACTGGGACGAGAGGAGGCAACGCTGGATCGCTACGGCGAACCTCGGCTTCGATCCCAGCGGCAAGCGGATCGTCCGGCGGGGGAGTGGCAAGACCAAGACGGAGGCGAAGAACAAGCTCAAAGAGGTGTTGCGGGACTACGAAGACGGCCTCGCCATCGCCCCCACCGGCTACACCGTCGCCGACGCCGTGAACGACTGGCTCGCCTACGGCTTGGCGGGCCGCGACCCGCGCACGGTCGAGACCTGCACCACCCTGAGCCAGAAGCACGTCATTCCGTCCCTCGGAGCACGGAAGCTGCGGGACCTGAGCGCGGAAGACGTCGACCGCTGGCTGGCGGCCAAGGCGCAGACGCTCAGTACGCGCACCCTCCAGGCGCTCCACTCCTGCCTGAACCGCTCGGTCAAGCGGGCCATGGCGCGGGACAAGGTGAAGCGCAACGTCGTCGAGCTGTGCTCCGTGCCCCAAGGCCAGGCGGGCCGCCCGTCCAAGGCGCTCACCTTCGCCCAGGCCGAGGCGGTGCTAAAGGCGGCTGAGGGCTCCTCGATGCACGCGTACATCGTTGTAGCCCTGCTGACCGGCGCGCGTACTGAGGAGCTGCGGGCGCTCACCTGGGACCACGTCTTCCTCAAGGGCCAGCCGGATGCCGATCCGCCGCAGCCTCCGCACATCGCGGTGTGGCGCTCGGTCCGGCGCGGCGGGGACACGAAGACCCGTAAGTCCCGGCGCACGCTCGCCCTGCCGGCGCGCTGCGTGGAGGTCCTCTGGCAGCACTTCGAGGACCAGGGTTGGGAACGGCTCGCCGCTGGCGACCAGTGGGAGGAACACGGCCTCGTATTCTCGTCGGCCGTGGGCAAGCCGCTCGAAGCCACGAACGTACGGCGGGCCTTCCGCCAGGCGCTCAAGGACGCTGAGGGAGTCAACGCCGACGAGTGGACGCCCCGGAAGCTCCGGCACAGCTTCGTGTCGCTGCTCTCGGACCGTGGCGTCCCGCTGGAGGAGATCTCCCGGCTCGTCGGCCACTCGGGTACGGCCGTGACCGAGGAGGTCTACCGGAAGCAGATCCGCCCTGTGATCCAGACCGGCGCCGTGGTCATGGACGGCATCTTCAAGCGGGCCCCGGAGCGGTAGTCACGCAGATAGACACGCACACCAAACAGGTCAGCCAGTTACTGATATCAGTAACTGGCTGACCTGCTGTTTCTCTGTCGGGGTGGCGGGATTTGAACCCACGACCTCTTCGTCCCGAACGAAGCGCGCTGCCAAGCTGCGCTACACCCCGATCGTCGCTGCTCGTCGCGGCGACGTCGTTTACTCTAGCCCACTCGTGGCTGGAGACGAAATCCAGTTCTCCGGGAGCTGGTCCCAGCGGTCCCGACGGCCCCAGGGGCCCCGGCGGTTTCGCCGGCTGCGGCGATTGTCCGGTGCCCATCGGTCGAGGGGGGAATCCTGGCGGGGCCGCAGCGGATCGGGGCGGATGTGGTCGACGGCCACCAGGGCGATGGCGAGGGTGTAGATCGCCAGGCCGAGAAGGAGGGCGTTGGGGAGGACGCTCCGGTAGCCGTAGGTGTCCGCGTCCAGGAACGGATAGAGGTACTGCGTCGGCGAGCCGTCGGCGAGCAGTGAGCCTCTGACCAGCGTGAACGCCAGGTACGCCAGGGGGAAGAGCAGCCATTTCATCGCATGCGACGGCCGCAGGACGCCGGGGCGGGTCAGCAGCAGCCAGTCCGCCGCCACCGCGAGCGGGATCACTGTGTGCAGGAGCGGGCCGGTCATCGCCTGCCAGCCGCCCGCGAGTGCGGCCATGTCGTCGGTCCCCAAGGCCGCGTTCGCTCCTGTCAGGGCGAACGCGCCCACCCCTCGTGTGAGGAGCAGGTGCTGCACCATGCCCGCGACCAGGGCATACAGCAGCGTGCCGCCCGTCAGCAGGGGCGATACGGGGTGGCGGGCCGTCCATGCGCGCGACGCCGAGCAGGCGAACACCGCGGCCACCAGTGCACCGCACTGCACCGACCAGTGGCTCGCGGCCTGGAGCGGGTTGCCAAGAAGCAGTTCGGTGCCGACGCCCGCCGCCGCCGCGAGCGCCACCAGGGCGCGGAAGGCGGCGGCCGCGGGGCGCCGGGTCAGGGGTAGCACGGCTCTCGCGGGTACGAGGGCCGGCAGGGGGGTGGCGACGCCCGGGATCACGGGCAGGTCCGGAATGTCCCGAGGTATCGGAGCGGTCATGCGCTCACGCTAGGTCACTCCGGCGAATCGGACGAAACGGGGTGATCCGGATGGGTGAAGCCGGATGGGTGACGCCGGATGGTGACGCCGGATGGTGATGCCGGCCGGTGGCGCCGGACGGGTGGACAGGGCAGGGCCCGTGGTCAGTCGCGTCCCACCAGTGTCAGCAGCGACGCCTCCGGCGGGCAGGCGAACCGTATAGGGGTGTACCGGTTCGTACCGCAGCCCGCCGATACGTGCAGGTAGGACGTCCGGTCCTCCGCCGTGTGCGTCGACAGGCCCTTCACCCGGTCCGTGTCCAGGTCACAGTTGGTGACGAGCGCCCCGTAGAAGGGGATGCAGAGCTGGCCGCCGTGGGTGTGGCCCGCCAGGATCAGGGGGTAGCCGTCCGCGGTGAACGCGTCCAGCGTGCGCAGGTAGGGCGCGTGCACCACGCCCAGCGAGAGGTCGGCCGACTCCGAGGGGCCGCCCGCCACGCGCGCGTACCGGTCGCGCTTGATGTGCGGGTCGTCCAGGCCGGTCAGCTCGATCTCCATGCCGTCGATCTTGAGTGTCCCGCGGGTGTTCGTGAGGTTCAGCCAGCCCGCCGCGTCGAAGCCGTCCCGCAGCTCCTCCCACGGGTTGTGGACCACGCCCACCGCCGCCGCGTTGCCGTTCAGGCCGTGGCGGCCCTGAGCCTTCTCCAGCAGGTAACGGGCGGGGTTGCGCAGCATCGGGCCGTAGTAGTCGTTCGAGCCGAAGACGTACGCCCCCGGGAACTCCAGCAGCGGGCCCAGCGCGTCCAGCGTCTCGGGCACGCCGTCCGTGTCGGAGAGGTTGTCCCCGGTGTTGATGACGAAGTCGGGACGCAGCCCGGCCAGCGACTGCAGCCAGCGCTGCTTCTTGCGCTGTCCGCTCACCATGTGGATGTCGGAGACCTGGAGTATGCGCAGGGGCCGCATGCCCGGCGGCAGCACGGGCACCGTCACCCGCCGCAGCCGGAAGGAGCGGGCCTCGAACCCCGCCGCGTACAACAGACCGGCGGCGCCTGCCGCCGCGATCCCCAGAGGTACTCCGTATCGCGCTCGCATATGCCCATCGTGTCAGACCCGGACGACATGCAGCGCCGCCTGTGGATAACCCCGAGAACCGGCCAAATGCCCATGTGGACGGGCGATTACCACCCTCCGCGCGCCGTCTCGGCGACGCCCGGGGTGAACGGCCGCCCGTCCGCCGTCGCTCCTCGTCCGCGCGCTCGAAATCAACGGGCGGACGGCCCCGCGCACCTGCGACAATCAAGCCCATGACCACGCTCAAGTCGAAGCTGCAGGAAGACCTGAACGCCGCGATCAAGGAGCGCGACGAGCTCCGCTCCTCGACGCTCCGGCTGACGCTCACCGCGATCACCAAGGAGGAGGTCGCGGGTACGGAGAAGCGCGAGCTCTCCGACGACGAGGTGCTCAAGGTGATCACCAAGGAGGCGAAGAAGCGGCGCGAGGCCGCGGAGGCCTTCACTCAGGGCGGCCGTGCCGAGCAGGCCGAGCGGGAGCGGGCGGAGGGCGAGCTCCTCGCCGTCTACCTGCCCAAGCAGCTGTCGGACGAGGAGCTGCGGCAGATCGTCGCCCAGGCGGTCGAGGAGGCCCGTGCGGCCGGTGCCGAGGGCCCGCGCGCGATGGGCCAGGTCATGAAGATCGTGAACCCCAAGGTGGCCGGGCAGGCCGAGGGCGGCCGCGTAGCCGCGGTGGTCAAGCAGCTTCTCGCGAACGGCTGAGCGGACCCTTCAGCGATCCCCCTTCCCTACGGCGGTGGGGCGCCCCCTGGTCACTCCAGGGGGCGCCCCACCGCCGTACACGTATCAGGACCGACCAGGGCGAACCAGGAATCACCTGGTCGCCTGGTCACCTGGTCGACGGATCAGCCGAAGCCGCCCCCGTCGCCGAAGCCCCCGCCGTTCTCCTGCCCCTGGATGAGGTCTTCCGGGATCGAGAAGGAGGGCGTGGGGATGGTGCCGCCGTCGGAGCCGCCGGTGATCAGGCCGCCGTTGTTGCCGTTGCCGTTCCCACCGTTGCCGTTCCCACCGTTCCAGTTGCCCCAGCTGTCACCGTCGTCACCTTCGTCGCCGTCGTCCCCGTTGTTCCCGTCGTCGCCCCTGCCGCGGCCGTCGTTGCCGTCGGGGATGTGGACGAGGTTGAAGGAGGAGGCTTCCTTGCCGGCGAGGGCGCCGGTCATGGCGTCCTTCCAGATCGGGCCCGGGACCGCACCGCCGTATACGAGTGCGTGAGGGACGCCGCCGATCGTGATGTTCTTCATCTGCACCTGCTGCGAGGCGCTGCCGACCCAGACGGCGCCCGACAGGTTCGGCGTGTAGCCGACGAACCAGGCGTTCTTGCGCTCGTCGGTCGTGCCCGTCTTACCGGCGTTGGCGCGGTCGGTGAGGCCCGCCTCCTGACCCGTACCGGAGTCGACCACGCCCTGCAGCAGGGTGTTGATGGTGTCCGCGGTCTTCTCGGACATGGCGCGCGAGCAGGTCGACTTCGGCACCTCGAGCGGCTTCTGCTCCTTGCCGACGCGCTGGGTGATCGACTCGATGGCGACCGGCGTGCAGTACATGCCGCGGGAGGCGAAGGCGGCGTACGCGGACGCCATGGTCAGCGGGGAGATGCCCTTGGAGCCGAGGGAGATCGCGGGCACCTCGGGCAGCTTGTCGCCGTTGCCCTGCACGACCTTCAGCTTGTCGGTCATCTCCATCACGGGGCACAGGCCGATGTCGGAGATCATCTGCACGAAGTAGGTGTTGACCGACAGCTCCATCGCCTTCTTCAGGCGGTACGGGCCGACTTCCGACTCGGCCTCGTTCTCCACGGTCGTGCCGCTGTCGTTGACCCACGGCTTGCTGCCGCAGGTCTGGACGGGGCTCGGGTACTCCATCTGGTACGGCGACGAGTACTCCTGGGTCGCCGGCCGGCCCTGCTCCAGGGCGGCCGCCGCCACGAAGGGCTTGAACGTCGAACCGGTCGGGAAGCCGTAGTTGGAGCCGCCCATGCCGCTGCCGACCGAGTAGTTGATCTCGGTCTCGTTCTCGCCGTAGCCGAACGGCTTCGACTGGCCCATCGCGAGGATCTTGCCGGTGCCGGGCTCGACCAGGGTGGTCGCCGCGGCGACCGGGTCCGACTTGTAGATGTGGTCCTCGAGGGAAGCCTGGACCGACTCCTGCGCCTGCGGGTCGAGTGTCGTCTTGATCGTCAGACCGCCCTGGTTCCACACCTTGGCGCGGTCCTCCCTGGTCTTGCCGAAGACCGGGTCACTGAGGAAGACGTACTCGACGTACTTGCAGAAGAAGCTGGCGCCCTTCACGGCCGTGATGCAGCCGTTCTTCGGCTTGCTGACGTTCAGTTCGATCGGCGTCGCCTTGGCCTTGTCGGCCTGTGCCTGGGAGATGTCGCCGACCTCGGCCATGCGCTGGAGGACGACATTGCGGCGCTGTTTGGCGGTCGCCTCGTCGTTCACCGGGTCGTAGCTGGTCGGGGCCTGGACGATGCCGGCGAGGAGGGCCGCCTCCTGGAGCTTCAGGTCCTTGGCCGACTTGGAGAAGTAGCGCTGGGACGCAGCCTCGACGCCGTACGCCTGCTGGCCGAAGTACGTGATGTTGAGGTAGTTCTCCAGGATCTTCTTCTTGCCCAGCTCTTCCTCGACCTGGATCGCGTACTTCAGCTCGCGGATCTTGCGGCCGAGGGTCTGCTGGGTGGCCTGGGCGACCTTCGTCGGGTCGTCGCCGGCCTCCTCCACGAAGACGTTCTTCACGTACTGCTGCGTCAGCGTCGAAGCGCCCTCCTCGACACCGCCGCTCCGCGCGTTCTTGTTCAGCGCGCGCAGGATGCCCTTGAGGTCGACCGCGCCGTGCTCGTAGAAGCGCGCGTCCTCGATCGCGACGATCGCCTTCTGGATGTACGGCGACATGTCCTTGAGGTCGACCACCGTGCGGTCACGGGAGTAGACCGTGGCGATCTGGTCGCCGTTGCTGTCCAGGATCTGTGTGCGCTGGCTCAGCGGAGGGCGCTTCAGATTGGACGGGATCTCGTCGAACCCCTCGACCGATCCCTTGGCGGCCAGGCCCAGAGCGCCGACCGCGGGCATCGCGATGCCCGCCATGACGGCGCCCGCGAGCACGCTGACACCGAGGAACCTGGCGGCCTGCTGCGTTGGCGACAGACCACCGCCCGAGCGCTTGTTTGCCATGAAGGCAGCCTAATCCGTAGTCATGAAGATCCCGAGGGAGCATTTGTTCCTCGGGATGTTCGAGTACCGGATCGTGACGTACGGGGCAGCGGGCGGCGCCCGTCCCGCGGTCAGTACCCGTCTCCCCGGTCGGCGCCCGTCCTCCCGGTCGGCATGCCAATGACAAGTGCCAGGGTTTCGCATTCGCCGGACACGCGCATATGCCTTGGCCTAAGCTGCTCTCGGTCGTCACAGAAGTAGACCCATGTATCAAGTACGTCCGGCGACCCCGGATCGTTCCGACGGCGCCCCACTTTTCTCCAGGGGCGAGTCCGAATCCGCCTTGTGTGTCACCCGGTGTCCGATGTGGTGCATGGCAACTGTCCCGGTCTGACGGGATGGTCACGTATGCCCTCAGGTCACTCCCGCGGGTGATCTGCCGCTTACGCATAGTCCGTTCGGGCCATTCAAGATTGGGCCCGAAGGGGGTGTTGCACTGTGCCCACCTTCCGTAACGTCCTCAACTGGCGGCGGTGAATATGCCGCTGCCGCCGTGGGGGAGCCTCGATTCGGGAGAGGACGGCGCCGGTATGGGCTGGGTAACCGACTGGAGTGCGCAGGCTGCCTGTCGCACTACCGATCCGGATGAACTGTTCGTTCAAGGAGCGGCGCAGAACAGGGCCAAGGCGGTGTGTACCGGGTGCCCGGTGCGCACGGAGTGCCTGGCCGACGCGCTGGACAACCGCGTCGAGTTCGGCGTGTGGGGAGGCATGACGGAGCGCGAGCGTCGTGCGCTGCTGCGCAGGCGGCCGACCGTCACGTCGTGGCGCAGGCTGCTGGAGACCGCGCGTACGGAGTACGAGCGCGGCGCCGGCCTGCTTCCCCTCGATGAGGACGAGACCTACGAGAACTACGCGGCGGTGGGCTGAGGGCCGCTTCACCGCCCTCACCGATCACCGGGAGCACGGGGCTCGCCGGGAGCACGAGGTTCACTCAGGACGCCCTTCGGGCGTCGGCGTGTCGGGCAGATGTGCCAGGTCCGGGTGCCCCGGGCCGCCACAGGCGCCGGTGGATGCCGTCGGCGACCGTCTGCCGGTCGATGCCGCCGGTGCCCCGGACGGTGAGCGGTGCCGGTCACGCCCGGGGCGGGTGTGTCCCGGGACGTTCAGGCGCCGGTCTCGGTCTCGGGAAGCTCCGGCCGTACGGCCGCGAGCCGGTCTCCGATGTCCCGCAGCCCCGCGAGGTCGTGGACATCGCCGGGCAGCGCGGCCACTTCCGCGACGGCCACCTCCGGGTGGAGCGCGGCGAAGCGGTCACGCGTGCGCTGCTCGCGGGAGAGCAGTTGCATGCGCTCGGCGTGCAGCCTTAGCAGGCCTGCGGTGAGTTGTTCGATGGTGGGGTCGTCCGTGGTGGTCCGGTTGTCCGTGGCGGCCCGGTCGGTGACGACCCGATCGTCGGCGGGGGAGCCGGGTTCGGGTGCGGGAGCCGCGGATCCGGGGCCCTCGGATGCGGGAGATTCAGAACAGCCGTGCGTGTCGGGAGAGTTACAAAGTCCTACTTTCCCGTCCTGCTGATCCACAATGCGGGTCTCTTCAAGATTTTCGGCGGCGGCGAGCGCGCGCTCGGCGGACAGCTGGGCCGCGCCGCTGCCGTGGACCCGGTTGAGCACCAGACCCGCGAGCGGCATGTCCTCGGCGGCCAGCCGCTCCACGAAGTACGCGGCCTCCCGCAGCGCGTCCCGCTCCGGGGCCGCCACCACCAGGAACGCCGTGCCGGGCGCCTGCAGCAGCTTGTACGTGGCGTCCGCGCGGGTGCGGAACCCGCCGAACATCGAGTCCATGGCGGCCACGAACGTCTGCACGTCCTTCAGCAGCTGCCCCCCGAGCAGCTTGCCCAGGGCGCCCGTCATCATCGACATCCCGACGTTGAGGAACTTCATCCCCGCACGGCCGCCCATCTTGGCCGGCGCCAGCAGCACTCGGATCAGCTTCCCGTCCAGGAAGGACCCGAGCCGCTTCGGAGCGTCCAGGAAGTCCAGCGCCGAACGCGACGGCGGGGTGTCGACGACGATCAGGTCCCACTCGTCCCGCGCGCGGAGCTGTCCCAGCTTCTCCATCGCCATGTACTCCTGCGTGCCCGCGAAGCCGGCGGAGAGCGACTGGTAGAAGGGGTTGCCCAGAATGGCGGCCGCCCGCTCGGCGTCCGCGTGCGCCTCGACGATCTCGTCGAAGGTGCGCTTCATGTCGAGCATCATGGCGTGCAGCTCGCCGCCCGCGGTGTCGTCGATGCCCTTCACCCGGCGCGGGACGTTGTCCAGGGAGTCGATACCCATGGACTGCGCCAGCCGGCGGGCCGGGTCGATGGTGAGCACGACCACCTTGCGGCCGCGCTCGGCGGCCCGCAGCCCCAGGGCCGCGGCCGTGGTCGTCTTGCCGACGCCGCCGGAGCCGCAGCACACCACGATGCGGGTCGCCGGGTCGTCCAGGAGCGGATCGACCTCCAGCAGCCGGGCCGGCCGGATGGAGCGGTGGGGGTCGTGGGCACGGGACGGCCCGTGCGTGTCGTGCGCGGGGGCCGAGCCGTGCGCGGAGGCCGAGTCGTGCGCGGAGGCCGAGTCGTGCGTGGCGGACGGGTCCGTAGTCATGAGATCCCTTGCTGACGCAGTTCCGTGGCCAGTTCGTACAGGCCCGCCAGGTCCATCCCCTCGGCGAGCAGCGGGAGTTCGTGCAGCGGCAGGCCCAGCTCCTGCAGTACGGTCCGCTGCTCGTGCTCCAGGGCGTGGCGCTCGGCGTACTCCCCGGCCTGCTCCAGCAGCGGCATGACGAGCCGATCGGCGCCGCCGCCACGGCGCGCGCCGCCGAGCCCGGTGCCGGAGAGCGCCCGTGCGATGGCGGGGCGGGAGGCGGTCTCCATGAACTCCAGATCGGCGGCGTCCAGCACGGTCGGCCGCACCATGTTGACGATGACGCGGCCCACCGGCAGCCGGGCGCCGCGCAGCTCCGCGATGCCGTCCACGGTCTCCTGGACCGGCATCTCCTCCAGCAGCGTCACCAGGTGCACCGCCGTCTCCGGGGACTTGATGACACGCATCACGGCCTGGGCCTGATTGTGTATCGGGCCGATCTTCGCCAGGCCCGCCACCTCGTCGTTGACGTTGAGGAAGCGGGTGATGCGGCCCGTGGGCGGGGCGTCCATCACCACGTAGTCGTACGTGAACCGCCCGTTCTTCTCCTTGCGGCGGACCGCCTCGCACGCCTTGCCCGTGAGGAGCACGTCCCTGAGACCCGGTGCGATGGTGGTGGCGAAGTCGATGGCGCCGAGCTTCTTCAGGGCCCGGCCGGCGCCGCCCATCTTGTAGAACATCTGGAGGTAGTCCAGAAGGGCCAGTTCGGGATCGATGGCGAGCGCGTACACCTCGCCGCCGCCCGGAGCCACGGCGATCTTCCGTTCCCCGTACGGCAGCGCCTCCGTCTCGAAGAGCTGTGCGATGCCTTGTCTGCCCTCGACCTCGACGAGGAGGGCGCGCTTTCCCTCGGTCGCGAGGGCGAGCGCGAGTGCTGCGGCGACCGTGGTCTTTCCGGTACCGCCCTTGCCGCTGACGACCTGGAGCCTGCTCACGTATTCGAGCGTAACCAGTCCGTCCACGGCCTACGCGTGAGGCTGTGGACAACGGGGCCCCGCTCGGCCACGCGACCGCCGAGCGGCAGCGGCTAGAGTCGGCCACATGACCAAGTGGGAATACGCAACCGTGCCGCTGCTCGTCCACGCCACGAAGCAGATTCTGGACACCTGGGGCGAGGACGGCTGGGAGCTCGTCCAGGTCGTGCCCGGGCCGAACAACCCCGAGCAGCTCGTGGCCTACCTGAAGCGGGAGAAGGCGTGAGCGCTGTCGAGGCCAAACTCGCGGAGCTCGGGCTGAGGCTGCCCGAGGTCGTGCCCCCGCTGGCGGCGTACCAGCCCGCCGTGCGGTCCGGGGTGTACGTCTACACGGCCGGCCAGCTCCCCATGGTGGATGGCAAGCTGCCCGTCACCGGCAAGGTCGGTGCCGAGGTCACGCCGGAGGAGGCCAAGGACCTGGCTCGCACCTGCGCGCTGAACGCGCTCGCCGCGGTCAAGTCGGTCGCCGGTGACCTCGACCGCATCGCGCGCGTGGTGAAGGTCGTGGGCTTCGTCGCCTCGGCCGCCGACTTCACGGGGCAGCCCGCCGTCGTCAACGGTGCCAGCGAACTGCTCGGCGAGGTTCTCGGGGAGAAGGGCGTCCACGCGCGCAGCGCCGTCGGCGTGGCCGTGCTGCCGCTGGACGCGCCGGTCGAGGTCGAGATCCAGGTGGAGCTGGCGGAGGCGTGAACGGGCCGGTGACCGGGGTCCCAGGGACGCCGGTCACATCGCTTCCTGTCGGACTGGCCGGGCTCCCGGGGACGTCGACGCCCTCCGGGGCCGCGGGTACGACAGTGCGCCCTTGTTGTCACTCATGTGTCACGTGATGTTCCCTCTCGAACATCAGCGCGCCACGGGATAGCCTCCGGCCATGGCGAACGGTCAGTGGTACCCCCCGGAGTGGCCGGAACGCATCCGTGCGCTGGCCGAGGGCTCACTCACCCCGGTCACGCCCAGGCGGGCGGCCACGGTCATGCTGCTGAAGGACACCGACGGCACCCCCGTGGTGCACATGCTGCGCAGACGCGCCTCCATGGCCTTCGCCGCGGGCGCGTACGCCTATCCGGGCGGCGGAGTGGACCCGCGCGACGACGACCGCCTCATCCGCTGGGCGGGCCCCACGCGCGCGTGGTGGGCGGACCGGCTCGGCGTCGACGAGACGGCCGCCCAGGCCATCGTGTGCGCGGCCGTACGCGAGACGTACGAGGAGGCGGGCGTCCTGCTCGCCGGCCCCACCGCCGACACGGTGGTCGGTGACACGACGGGCGAGGACTGGGAGGCCGACCGGGCCGCACTGGCCGCCCATGAGCTGTCCTTCGCGCAGTTCCTGGAGCGCAGGGGGCTGATGCTGCGGTCGGACCTGCTGGGTGCCTGGGCCCGGTGGATCACCCCCGAGTTCGAGTCCCGCCGCTACGACACCTGGTTCTTCGTGGCCGCGCTGCCCGAGGGCCAGCGCACCCGCAACACCTCCACGGAGGCCGACCGCACCGTGTGGATCCGCCCCCAGGACGCGGCCGACGCCTACGACCGGGGCGACCTGCTGATGATGCCGCCCACCATCGCCACGCTGCGCGGGCTCACCACGTACACCACCGCGGCCGAGGCGCTGGCCGCCGCGCCCGCGCGCGACCTGACGCCCGTCCTCGCCACGGCCCGGCTGGAGAACGGCGAGATCGTGCTGGCCTGGCCCGGTCACGACGAGTTCACCAAGCACGTCCCCACCGTTCCGGCCGTTCCCACCGTTCCGACCGGGGGAGCATCCGCATGACCGACGCCGCCGCCCTGCCTGGCCAGCCACGCGGCGGGGTCCTGTCGGGCCCTGCCACCGCGCGCGCGGTCAACGTGCTCGCGCCCAACGCGTCCGCGATGACCCTTGACGGCACGAACACCTGGATCCTGTCCGAGCCGGACTCGGACGTGGCGGTCGTCGTCGACCCGGGCCCGCTGGACGAGGGGCACCTGCGCACCGTCGTCGGCACGGCGGAGCGGGCCGGCAAGCGCATCGCGCTGACCCTGCTCACGCACGGGCACCCCGACCACGCCGACGGCGCCGCACGGTTCGCGGAGCTGACGGGAACGGCGGTGCGGGCGCTGGACCCGGCGCTGCGGCTCGGGGACGAGGGCCTCGGCGCGGGCGACGTGGTCACGGTCGGCGGGCTGGAGCTGCGGGTGGTGCCGACGCCCGGGCACACCGCCGACTCGCTGTGCTTCCATCTCCCGGCCGATCAGGCGGTCCTGACGGGCGACACCGTCCTGGGGCGCGGTACGTCCGTCGTGGCCCATCCCGACGGCCGTCTCGGCGACTATCTGGACTCCCTGCGGCGTCTCAGGTCGCTGACGGTCGACGACGGCGTGCACACCGTGCTGCCCGGGCACGGTCCCGTCCTCGACGACGCCCAGGGCGCCGTGGAGTACTACCTCGCCCACCGCGCCCACCGGCTCGCCCAGGTCGAGACGGCGGTCGAGAACGGCTACCGGACGCCGGGCGAGGTCGTGGCGCACGTGTACGCGGACGTGGACCGCTCCCTGTGGCCGGCGGCCGAGCTGTCGGTACGGGCGCAGATGGTCTATCTGCGGGAGCACGGGTTGATCTGAGGGAGGGCGGGGCGGGGCGCGAAACGGCGACGGGGCCCCGTCGCTCCGAGGAGGCGGGGCCCCGTCGCCGTACGGCGGGCGGTCAGCGCGACCGCTTGGCCAGGCGCTCCACGTCGAGGAGGATCACCGCGCGGGCCTCCAGGCGGAGCCAGCCACGGCCGGCGAAGTCGGCGAGGGCCTTGTTGACCGTCTCACGGGACGCGCCGACGAGCTGGGCGAGCTCCTCCTGCGTGAGGTCGTGGACGACGTGGATGCCCTCCTCCGACTGCACGCCGAAGCGGCGGGAGAGGTCCAGGAGCGCACGGGCCACCCGGCCGGGCACGTCCGAGAAGACCAGGTCGGACATCTGGTCGTTGGTCTTGCGCAGGCGCCGGGCGACGGCGCGCAGCAGGGCGGCGGCCACCTCGGGGCGCGCGTTCAGCCACGGCTGGAGGTCGCCGTGGCCGAGGCCCAGCAGCTTGACCTCGGTCAGCGCGGTGGCCGTGGCCGTACGCGGGCCCGGGTCGAAGAGCGACAGCTCGCCGATCAGCTCGCCGGGACCGAGCACCGCCAGCATGTTCTCGCGGCCGTCGGGGGACGTGCGGTGGAGCTTGACCTTGCCTTCCATGACCACGTAGAGGCGGTCACCCGGGTCGCCCTCGTGGAACAGCGAGTCGCCGCGCGCGAGGGTCACCTCACTCATGGAGGCGCGGAGCTCCGCGGCCTGCTCGTCATCGAGCGCCGCGAAGAGCGGGGCGCGCCGCAGAACGTCGTCCACGAGTTCTCTCCTTGTCGACCTGCTCAGGGGATCTTTTCCCCCGTTTACCAGGGGACCGTGCTCCCCATTTTGCCGGACGGTCCAAACAGTGTGATCTGTCACAAGGATGCCGCACCGGTGTGCCGGGACATGCGGCAGGGGTCCAATCGGGCGCCGATCCCCTGGCCCCGGGGCGGATGTCCTTGCTGGGCCTTAGGCTGGCCGGGTGTCCAAATCGCCGGTGAGCACACAGGCCGAGGGGGCTGGGCGGGTGGTTGCACGTCGGGATTCCGCTGTGGGCGAACAGGACCCCGTGGGAGCGAAGAAAGCGGCAAAGGGGACCAAGGTGACTGCAGCCAGGACGTCGACATCGACATCGACCTCGACCTTGGCCGGGACCCCGGCCAAGAAGGCGACCAGGACGGCCGGCGGGAAGAGCGCCGCCGAGACGGCCGCCCCCGCGCGGCCGGCGGGCGCGAAGCGCGTGACCGGTCACCCCCCGAAACCCGAGTCGCGTACCGCCCTCGTACGCCGCGCCCGCCGGATCAACCGCGAGCTCGCCGAGGTGTACCCGTACGCGCATCCGGAGCTGGACTTCGAGAACCCCTTCCAGCTGATCGTGGCCACGGTGCTGTCCGCCCAGACCACCGACCTGCGGGTGAACCAGACGACACCGGCGCTCTTCGCGCGGTATCCCACCCCCGAGGACCTGGCCGCGGCCGACCCGGAGCAGGTCGAGGAGATCCTGCGGCCGTGCGGGTTCTTCCGGGCCAAGACCAGGTCGGTGATCGGGCTGTCGAAGGCGCTGGTGGAGGAGCACGGCGGCGAGGTCCCCGGGCGTCTGGAGGACCTGGTCAAGCTGCCCGGAGTGGGCCGCAAGACCGCGTTCGTCGTGCTCGGCAACGCCTTCGGACGGCCCGGGATCACCGTGGACACGCACTTCCAGCGGCTGGTGCGCCGGTGGCGGTGGACCGAGGAGACGGACCCCGACAAGATCGAGGCGGCCGTCGGCGCGCTCTTCCCGAAGAGCGACTGGACGATGCTCTCGCACCATGTGATCTGGCACGGCCGCCGAATCTGCCACGCCCGCAAGCCCGCCTGCGGCGCCTGCCCCATCGCGCCGCTGTGCCCGGCCTTCGGTGAGGGCGAGACGGACCCGGAGAAGGCGCAGAAGCTCCTGAAGTACGAGAAGGGCGGCTTCCCCGGCCAGCGCCTCAAGCCCCCGCAGGCGTACCTGGACGCGGGCGGCATCCCGGCACCGCCGCTGGGGGCCGCGTGACGGTGCCCGCCCGGCGGGAGCGCCGCACGCAGCGGCGGACGCGGACGGCGGGGCGCCGCTGCCCCGCGCTTGGTGGCGCGGACCTGGCCGGCTCCGTCGGACGGCCGCCCGGAGGCACAAGCCCGGCCGGCTCCGTGAGCCGGCGGGACGCGGCGGCACACCCACATGGGGGACACATGGAACGATCGGTGTTCCCAGGAGCGTTGGGACCAGCAGAGCGACGGGGGTGGCGATGAAGCACGCGAGCGACACGCACGACGGGCGGCTGGAGCTGAGCCGGGACGGCCTGCCCGCCTGGCTGGACCCGGTGGCGCACGTCGTGGAGACGGTGGAGCCGCGGCAGTTGAGCCGCTTTCTGCCGCCGGCCGACGGAGCGGGACGGCAGTCCGCCGTGCTGATCCTGTTCGGCGAGGGCAGGAGCGGCCCCGAGCTGCTGCTCATGGAGCGGGCGAGTTCGCTCCGCTCGCACGCCGGACAGCCCGCCTTCCCCGGCGGCGCCCTCGACCCCGAGGACGGTGACCCGCAGGGCGACGGACCGTTGCGGGCCGCTCTGCGCGAGGCCGAGGAGGAGACCGGGCTCGACCCGGCAGGTGTCCAGCTCTTCGGCGTGCTGCCCAGGCTCTACATCCCGGTGAGCGGGTTCGTCGTGACGCCCGTGCTGGGCTGGTGGCGCGAACCGAGCCCGGTGGGCGTCGTCGACCCGAAGGAGACCGCCCGGGTGTTCACCGTTCCCCTGGCGGATCTCACGGACCCCGCGAACCGGGCCACGGCCGTCCACCCGCGCGGCCACGAGGGCCCGGCCTTCCTGGTGGAGTCGGCTCTCGTCTGGGGCTTCACGGCCGGGATCATCGACCGTCTGCTGCATCTGGCGGGCTGGGAGCGGCCCTGGGACCGCGGGAAGCATGTCCCCCTCGACTGGAGCGCGTGACAGGGTGGCGGCCGTGCTGTGTTCTTCCGGGAGCCACCTCCCGGGCCCGGGGGCGGTCGACGGCGACCGCGGGGTGGGCCATGGCGACCGCATGGTGACGAGGCGAGGCGTGAAGCGGTGAACGTGCTGGACATCCTGTTGCTGGTCGCCGCCGTGTGGTTCGCGATCGTGGGCTACCGCCAGGGGTTCGTCGTCGGCATCCTGTCGGTGATCGGCTTCCTGGGCGGCGGCCTCGTCGCCGTCTATCTGCTTCCCGTCGCCTGGGACGCGCTGACGGACGACGCGGAGGTGGGTACGGCCGCCGCCGTCGTCGCGGTGATCGTCATCATCGTCTGTGCCTCCGTCGGCCAGGCCCTGACCACCCATCTGGGCAACAAGCTGCGCCGGTACATCACCTGGTCCCCGGCCCGCGCCCTGGACGCCACCGGCGGTGCCCTCGTCAACGTGGTGGCGATGCTGCTGGTCGCCTGGCTGATCGGCACCCTCCTGGCCCGTACGACGATACCGACGGTCGGCAAGGAGGTGCGCAACTCCAAGCTCCTGCTCGGTGTCTCGAGCGCCCTCCCCGACCAGGCCGACACATGGTTCGGCGACTTCTTCTCGGTCCTCGCGCAGAACGGCTTCCCCCAGGTATTCAGCCCGTTCTCGAACGAACCCATCACCGAAGTGCGGCCCCCGGACCCCGAGCTGGCCGACAGCGCGGTCGCCACCCGCGCCAAGCGGTCCATCGTCAAGGTCATGGGCACCGCCGAGAGCTGCGGCAAGGTTCTGGAGGGCACCGGCTTCGTCTTCGACGAGCGCCGAGTGATGACCAACGCCCATGTCGTCGGCGGCGTCGACGAGCCCACCGTCCAGATAGGCGGGGAGGGCCGCAGGTACGACGCCATGGTCGTCCTCTACGACTGGGAGCGCGACATCGCCGTCCTGGACGTGCCGAGACTGAACGCGCCGGTACTGCAGTTCGCGTCGGCCGACGCCGGCAGCGGCGACGGCGCGATCGTGGCGGGGTTCCCGGAGAACGGCGCGTACGACGTGCGTCCCGCGCGCGTGCGCGGCCGCATCACGGCCGACGGCCCGGACATCTACCACCGCGGCACCGTCCGCCGTGACGTCTACTCGCTGTACGCGACCGTCCGTCAGGGCAACTCCGGGGGCCCGCTCCTCACACCCGAGGGCGAGGTCTACGGAGTGATCTTCGCCAAGTCCCTCGACGACCCGGACACCGGTTACGCCCTCACCGTGGACGAGGTGAAGGAGAACATCAGCGAGGGTCGTGCGGCCAACCGGCAAGTGGGAAGCGACAGCTGCGCGCTCTGACCGCCGGGTGGCGTCAGGGGCGCTGGTGACGCAGCCGCGCCGAGACCCAGCGGGCCCGGCGGCGCAGAATGTGGGGGATGCCCAGCCGGGGATCCGTGCCCGGGAACTGGGGGGTGCTCCTCTGGTAGGAGCTCAGCTCCGCGGCCGAGCGGCGGTTGCGTGCTGCGTCACTGTAATCGTGCGTCCAGCCCATACCCGGACGTGTGCCCCCGCCCCAAGGTCGATAACCGCTCTCAGGCCCCTCAATTGGCCTATGCGCCGGGCATGTGTTCGGTCGCAGGTCGGCGGTTCCCTTTGCAGGCCAGGCGTATCGACGCGATCACCGTCCGGCAGGGTCGTCGGCCGGACGATCACCGGTCGGGTTCGGGGTCCTTCAGCCAGTTGATGAGCTCGGCGGAGAAGGCGACCGGGTCCTCCTCGTGCGGGAAGTGGCCGAGGCCGTCGAACAGCCGCCAGCGGTACGGCGCCTCGACGTACTCCCCGGAGCCGGCCGCGCTGCGGGTGCGCATCACCGGGTCGAGCGAGCCGTGCAGATGGAGGGTGGGCACCCGGACCGGCCGCTTCATCCGGCGGTTGAACTGGTAGCCGTCCGGGCGGGCCAGCGAGCGGACCATCCAGCGGTACGGCTCGATCGAGCAGTGGGCGGTCGACGGGATGCACATGGCACGCCGGTACGTCTCCACGGCCTCGTCGTCCGGCAGGCGCGGCCCCGACCAGTCCCGTACCAGACGGCCCACCAGGGCGCCGTCGTCGGCGGTGAGCTGCCGCTCGGGGATCCAGGGCCGCTGGAAGCCCCAGATGTAGGAGCTGGCCGCGGTCTGCTTGACGTCCGACAGCATCGCGGAGCGCCAGCGCCTCGGGTGCGGCATCGAGGAGACCACGAGCCGCCGTACGAGCTTGGGCCGCATCACGGCCGCCGTCCACGCCAGATATCCGCCCAGGTCGTGCCCGACGAGCGCGGCGTCGGGCTCGCCGAGGGACCGTACGACCCCCGTGATGTCGAGCGCGAGATTGGCCGGGTCATAGCCCCGGGGCGTGCGGTCGCTGCCGCCGACCCCGCGCAGATCCATGGCCACGGCCCGGAAGCCCGCTTCGGCGAGGGCGACCAGCTGGTGCCGCCAGGTCCACCAGAACTGCGGGAAGCCGTGCAGCAGCAGGACCAGCGGACCGTCGCCCAGCTCGGCGATGTGGAAGCGCGCCCCGTTGGCCGCGACGTCCCGGTGCGTGACCTTCCCGCCGGGCACGTCGAGCCGTACGACCGACGTGGGCTGAGCCGAAGCCGAAGCCGGACCCGAGGTGGAAGCGGAAGTCGGCTCCGAGGCGGCAGTCGAAAGCGAGGGCGAGGCCGGGGAAGCCGGAGAGGCCGGGGCAGGGGCGGGGTCCGTCATGACGACGAGCGTGCCACAGCCTCGACGCCGCCGTCGGCCGGTCCGGCCTGACGGGGGTGCGGCCTGGCCTTCTGCAGGACGCCCGCCGACTCCTTCATCGAGGCGGCGACCTTCTGCGGGCCCCGGCCCTTCTTGGCCTTCTTCGCGAAGACGACGCCGATCAGCGCGAGCAGCCCGGCGACCAGTACGTTCGCCGCGAAGGACAGCAAGAAGCAGACGGCGAGGTTCCAGTCGCTCCACGTCCTGATGCCGTACGCGAGGGCGAAGCTCAGCATCGGCAGGGAGAAGATCAGCACCGCGCCGGCCGCCGCGAACGCGCCGCCGCCCACCGCGCCGCGCTTGACGTCATGCTTGAGCTGGGCCTTGGCCAGCGCGATCTCGTCGTGCACCAGCGCGGACAAGTCGGTCGTCGCCGAGGCGAACAACTGGCCGATGCTGCGTTCGGCGTCGACCGGGCTGCCGTCGGGTGCGCTCATCGGAGTCTCCCTCTTCTGCTGTCTGCGTCCTGGGCGTCCCGGGGGCGTGGGCCCCGCGTGCGGCCCCGGGTGTGCCTGCGATTTTCTGTACGGTCCTGTCAGATCATGCCGGACCGCCGTGACCCTCGCCTGCCCTGCCCGCCACTTCGGCAAGCCTTCGGTGTTCGGCGGCCTTGCGCTCGTGGATCTCGGCCATGCGCAGGTGGTACGCCGGATCGTGCTCCTCATAGATGTCGGGGACGCCGCTCAGGTCGTCGTCACGCTCCTCGTTCTCCCACATGCGGCGGTACTTGGCGTTACGCATTTTCAGCAGCACGGTGGCCAGTACGGCCGCTATGAGGGAGCCGGTGAGGACGGACGCCTTGACCTTGTCGGTGAGCGCCGCGTCGCCCTCGAAGGCGAGTTCGCCGATGAGCAGCGAGACCGTGAAACCTATGCCCGCGAGCGTGGCGACCGCGAACACGTCCGGCCAGGCGAGGTCGTCGCTGAGCGTCGCCCTGGTGAAGCGGGCCGTCAGCCAGGTCCCGCCGAAGACACCGACCGTCTTGCCGACCACGAGGCCGAGCACCACGCCCAGTGTCTCGGGTTGCGTGAACACCTCGCCGAGAGCGCCGCCGGATATCGCGACACCTGCGCTGAACAGCGCGAACAGCGGTACGGCGAGGCCTGCGGACAGAGGCCGTACGAGGTGCTCGATGTGCTCGCCGGGGGAGTGCTCCTCGCCCTCGTGCGCCGTGCAGCGCAGCATGAGCCCCATCGCGACACCGGCGATCGTGGCGTGGACACCGCTGTTGTACATCAACGCCCAGATGACGACGGCCAGCGGGACGTACACGTACCAGCCGCGCACGCCCTTGCGGAGCAGCACCCAGAAGACGACGAGGCCGGCCAGCGCGCCGCCGAGCGCGGCGAAGTTCAGGCCCTCGGTGAAGAACACCGCGATGATCAGGATGGCGAAGAGGTCGTCGACGACGGCGAGGGTGAGCAGGAAGGCGCGCAGGGCGGAGGGCAGCGAGGTGCCGATCACCGCGAGGACGGCCAGCGCGAAGGCGATGTCGGTGGCGGTGGGCACGGCCCAGCCGCCGAGCGAACCGCCACCGAGGGAATTGGTGAGGGTGTAGACGAGCGCCGGTACGGCCATGCCGCACAGCGCCGCGACGACGGGCAGCAGGGCCGCCTTCGGGTCCCGCAGCTCGCCTGCCACCAGTTCGCGCTTGAGCTCGATCCCGGCGACGAAGAAGAAGACGGCGAGCAGTCCGTCGGCGGCCCAGTGTCCTATGGAGAGGTCGAGACCGAGTGCGGCGGGGCCCAGGTGGAAGTCCCGCACGGTCTCGTAGCTGTTGTGCAGCGCGGGGACGTTTGCCCAGATCAGCGCGGTGACGGCGGCGACCAGCAGCAGGACACCGCCCACGGTTTCGGTACGCAGTGCGTCCGCGATGAAGGTCCGCTCCGGCAGGGACAGACGGCCGAAGAACTTGCGGGTGTTCGCGGGGCGGGTGGGCATGGCGGGGACCTCCGGGCAGGTGGGCAGGGCGGAGCACATGCCGACCAGACTTCCCGGCGCGCCTTGAGGTTCTTATCGTGTTGTTTACGCGTTGCTTAGCCTATCTAACGTTGGTGGGGCTGTCTAAGGACCTGGTGCGGAGGCCGAGGGCGGTCCTCAGGACGTGCCAGGGGCACCCGCCACATGTGCCGCGTGTGACGAGTGCCCCTTCCGGTACGTCCTCAGTCCTCGCTCGGCGCCGCGGGCAGCTTGCTCTGGATCAGGTCCATCACGGTCGAGTCGGACAGCGTCGTCACGTCTCCGACCTGCCGGTTCTCCGCGACATCGCGCAGCAGACGACGCATGATCTTGCCGGAGCGGGTCTTGGGCAGCTCCGCCACCGGCAGGATCCGCTTCGGCTTGGCGATGGGCCCGAGGGTCGCGCCCACGTGGTTGCGCAGCTCGGCCACCAGGTCCTCGGTCTCCGCCGCCGTACCGCGCAGGATCACGAACGCCACGATCGCCTGTCCGGTCGTCTCGTCGGTCGCGCCGACCACGGCCGCCTCCGCGACCGACGGGTGGGACACGAGCGCCGACTCCACCTCGGTGGTCGAGATGTTGTGACCGGACACGAGCATCACGTCGTCCACGCGCCCGAGGAGCCAGATGTCCCCGTCGTCGTCCTTCTTGGCGCCGTCGCCCGCGAAGTACTTGCCCTCGAAGCGGGACCAGTAGGTGTCGATGAACCGCTGGTCGTCGCCCCAGATGGTGCGCAGCATGGACGGCCACGGTTCGGTGAGGACCAGATAGCCACCGCCGCCGTTCGGGACCTCGTTCGCCTCGTCGTCGACGACGGTCGCCGAGATGCCCGGCAGCGGCCGCTGGGCGGAGCCCGGCTTGGCCTCCGTCACACCCGGCAGCGGCGAGATCATCATGGCGCCGGTCTCGGTCTGCCACCAGGTGTCCACGATGGGTGTCGTGTCGGCGCCGATGTGCTTGCGGTACCAGATCCACGCCTCGGGGTTGATCGGCTCACCGACCGACCCGAGGACCCGCAGGCTGGACAGGTCGAACTTGGCGGGGATGTCGTCGCCCCACTTCATGAACGTACGGATCGCCGTCGGCGCCGTGTACAGGATCGTGACGCCGTACTTCTGCACGATCTCCCAGAAGCGGCCCTGGTGCGGCGTGTCGGGCGTGCCCTCGTACATGACCTGCGTCGCGCCGTTCGCCAGCGGCCCGTACACGATGTAGGAGTGTCCGGTCACCCAGCCGACGTCGGCCGTGCACCAGTACACGTCGGTCTCGGGCTTGAGGTCGAAGACGGCGTGGTGGGTGTACGCGGTCTGGGTGAGGTAGCCGCCGGAGGTGTGCAGGATGCCCTTCGGCTTCCCGGTCGTACCGGAGGTGTAGAGGATGAACAGCGGGTGCTCGGCCTCGAACGCCTCGGGGGTGTGCTCGGCGGACTGCCGCCCGACGACGTCGTGCCACCACACGTCGCGGCCCTCGGTCCAGGCGACGTCCTGGCCGGTGCGGCGCACGACGAGGACGTGCTCCACGTTGTCCACGCGCCCGACCGCATCGTCCACCGCCGGCTTGAGGGCGGACGGCTTGCCGCGCCGGTAGCCGCCGTCGGAGGTGATGACGACCCTGGCGTCGGCGTCCTCGATGCGCTTCGCGAGCGCGTCCGCGGAGAAGCCGCCGAAGACCACGGAGTGGGCGGCGCCGATCCGGGCGCAGGCCAGCATCGCGACGGCCGTCTCGGGGATCATCGGCATGTAGACCGCGACGCGGTCGCCCTTCTGGACACCCAGCTCCAGCAGGGCGTTCGCCGCCCTGGACACCTCGTCCTTGAGCTCGGCGTAGGTGATGGCCCGGCTGTCGCCCGGCTCGCCCTCGAAGTGGATGGCGACCCGGTCGCCGTGCCCGGCCTCGACGTGCCGGTCCACGCAGTTGTACGCGACGTTGAGCCTGCCGTCCTTGAACCACTTGGCGAACGGCGGGGTGGACCAGTCCAGCGTCTCGGTCGGCTCGGTGTCCCAGGTCAGTCGGCGGGCCTGCTCGGCCCAGAAGCCGAGCCTGTCAGCCTTGGCCTGTTCGTACGCCTCCGCGGTGACGTTGGCGTCGGCGGCCAGGTCGGCGGGGGGCGCGAACCTGCGCTCTTCCTTGAGCAGGTTGGCCAAGGATTCGTTGCTCACGACATCTCCCTTTCTCAGGGTGTGCGCTGTGTCCCGGGCCACAGCTCATCAGACGCGGACCCCCGCTGACAAGGGTCGACGGATGAATGGTTTAGACCTGTGGGCGGGTGGCTCCGCAGCTCGGGCCACTGATGGTCACGGACGCGGAGCGGGTGTGGTTCAGACACGGAGCGCATCGGGCGGGGGACGAGTCGGAGCACATCGGGCGGGGTGAGCCGAGCGGCCCGCCCGACCGGGGCCGGGCGGGCCGCACACCGCCACCGTCACACCGGGCTGCGCTGCTCCTTCGTGTCATGGGCCTCCACATGGCGGAACAGCTCGGACCCACCCGTGAGCAGGTACGCCTGTGCCTCACCCACGTGGAAGTACATCCCGTGCAGTTCCAGCCGCCCTTCGTGCAGGGCGCGCGCCACGGACTCGTGCGCCTTCAGGTGCTCCAACTGCTGGACCACATTGGTCAGACAGAGCTGCTCGGTGGCGTCGGCCGGTGCCCGTCCGGCGAGCCGGGCCCAGGGCCGTTCCTTGTCCGCCATGCGCTCCAGGCTCGGCCGGCCGTGCCGCAGCCACCGCTTGAGCGGTGTCCGGGCGCCGCCGGGATCCGTGTTCAGCAGCGCCTGCATCGCCCCGCAGCCGGAGTGCCCGCACACGGTGATGGACCGCACCGCCAGTACGTCCACCGCGTACTCGATCGCCGCCGCCACCGAGTCGTCCCCGCTCTCCGCGCCGGGCAGCGGCACCAGATTGCCGACGTTGCGCACGACGAAGAGGTCCCCCGGGCCGCTTGAGGTGATCATCGATGTGACGAGCCGTGAGTCCGCGCAGGTCAGGAAGAGCTGCGAGGGCCGCTGTCCCTCACGCGCGAGCCGGGCCAGCTCATCGCGCACCAGGGGAGCGGTGTTGCGCTGGAACGTGCTGATCCCCCGTGCCAGCCGGTGGCCGCCGGTCCCGTCGTCGGCGGCTTGCTCCGGCTGCTCGCCGACCGGATCGGGCCGGGGGTCTTCGCAGTGGTGGTTGCGCCAGGGCGTCCAGGGGCGGCATCGGCAGCCGGTCGCTTCGGTGGGTTCCGCGATCCGCAGACCGGCGCGCCCGCTGATCTCCACGGAACCGCCGCCCTGCGCGGTGTGCGTCTTCTGCCAGTCCTGCAATGTCTCGTACGCGGCGTGATCCATGAAGGACCCGTCCAGTTCGACGACCGCCTCGGCACCATGGGGCACGAGATGCAGGGCACGGCTCAGCCGGGGCACCGCGAGGAACGTCAGCTGACCTCTGACGTGTACGTAGTGGACGCCGTCTTTCTCGTCGTGCGTGATGCGGGTGCGGGCGAGGCGGTGGAGGGCGACGGTGACGGCCACGGCGACACCCAGCGCCACTCCCTCCAGGACGCCGAGGAGGACGACGCCGAGCGTGGTGACGGCGTACACCAGCACCTCGCGGTGGCGAGTGATCGTGCGGATGTGGTTCAGGGACACCATCTGGATGCCTACGGCCATCACGAGGGCGGCGAGGGCGGCCAGGGGGATCAGCTCGAGCACCGGGACCATCAGCAGCGCGGCCACCACCACCCAAACGCCGTGCAGCATGGTGGAGTTCCGGCTCACGGCGCCGGCGTGCACGTTCGCCGAGCTGCGCACGGCGACACCGGCGACGGGCAGTCCGCCGAGCGCTCCGGAGACGATGTTGGCGGAGCCCTGGCCGAGGAGCTCCCGGTCGAGGTTCGACCGCGCCATGCCCGGCTGTCCCGCCACGAGTTTGTCCACGGCGACGGCACCCAGCAGTGACTGCACGCTGCACACCAGCGTGATGGTGAGGACGGCGGTGGCGAGTCCGAACGCCGGTTCCTCGGGAAGCCCGGCCAGGGCGTGGCTGTGCCAGGAGGGCAGCTCGACCTTGGGCAGGCTGAGCCCGGCGAGGGCGGCGGCCGTGGTGGCCGCGGTGACGGCGACGAGCGCGCCGGGGGCCCTGCGCAGCAGCCGGCCGGCCCGGCCGGGCAGCCGCGGCCAGGCGAACAGGACGGCGAGGGTCAGCGCGCTCGTCGCCAGGGCGGCGGGGTGCAGCTGCGCCAGCTGGGCGGGAAGCGCGTGGAGATTGTCGAGGACGGCGCTCTGCGGGGTGCCGCCGAGCACGATGTGCAGCTGGGCGACGGCGATGGTCGCGCCGATACCGGCGAGCATGCCGTGCACGATGGCCGGGCTGACGGCGAGCGCCGTACGGGCCACGCGCAGGCAGCCGAGACCGAGTTGGGCGAGACCGGCGAGGACGGTGATGGCGCAGGTCGTCCGCCAGCCGTAGCGGTGGATGAGCTCGGCGGTGACGACGGTGAGCCCGGCGGCGGGGCCGCTCACCTGGAGCGGAGAGCCGCCGAGGCGCCCCGCGACGAGCCCTCCGACGGCCGCGGCGACCAGACCGGCCTGCAGGGGCGCGCCGGTGGCGAGGGCGATGCCGAGGGACAGAGGGAGCGCGATCAGGAAGACCGCGAGCGAGGCGGACAGGTCGGCGCCGTGGACGCGGAACCGCCGTCGGGGGGCTGGTGGGGGGCTGTGGGGTGGGTGAGCCCTGTTCGTCCGGGACGACTCGGTGGCTCGGGCGGGGACGCAGGCTGGCATGGTTCCCGTCTCCTCCAGGGGCGGCGCGTGCCGTGGCAGGTGGCCCCGCGTGGAGGCGGGGCCGGGGGACGACCGTCGATCGGTCACGGTGGACAGCGGCGGGATATCTCAACGCTCGGTAAACGAATCGTAATCAAGAGTAAAGGCCACGTCAGGACATTCTTCGCATATGGGGTAGTGGATCACTCCAAAGAGTGACAAAGGGCGTTTGTGGGCTTGTCATACCAATTCCTTCCGGAGTGTGTGCGACCTTGACCGCCCTGCCGTCTCTCGCGCACCGCCGCCCGGGGAGCAGGACTTTCTGATCAGCGTTGCCCGGACTGAAGGAAGAAGGTGGGACGACCATGGCCGCCCCCCAGAGGATCGCCGCGGGATGCGTGCTCGCCGCAACCGGCGCCACGGCGCTTGCCGGTTGTGCGCTCGGCGGCGCCGGTTCCGAGGAAGACGTGCGCGGCGGGAGGAAAGCCGCCGCGGCCCCGGCACCCAAGAGCGTCGTGCGCCTGATCGGCGACGGCTCGACCGCCTACACCGGGCTCCAGCCCCGGCTGCCGAAGCCCCAGCGGCTGAAGCCGGGGCAGCGGCCGCCGCAGTTCGTCGTCTTCTCCTGGGACGGTGCGGGCGAGGACGGCCAGCGGCTGTTCTCGCACTTCCGCAAGGTGGCCAGGGCCAACGACGCGACGATGACGTACTTCCTGAGCGGCGTGTACATGCTGCCCGAGGCCAAGCGCCATCTGTACCGGCCCCCGCGGCACTCGCCGGGCAGCTCGGACATCGGCTTCAACGATGTACGGGGAGTCAGGGACACCGTGACGCAACTGCGCGGTGCCTGGCTGGAGGGCGACGAGGTCGGGACCCACTTCAACGGCCACTTCTGCGGCAGCGAGGGTGGCGTCGGCGAGTGGTCGGTGGCCGAGTGGAAGAGCGAGATCGCGCAGGCCAAGGCGCTCGTCAAGTCCTGGCGGACCAACACGGGCGCCAAGAAGGCCGAACCGCTGCCCTTCGACTACGACAGGGAGCTGATCGGCGGCCGTACGCCGTGTCTGGAGGGCCGGAAGAACTTCCGGAAGGCCGCCCGTGACCTGGGCTTCCGCTACGACACCAGCGGCGTCAACGATCAGGTGTGGCCACGGAAGAGGAAGGGCCTGTGGGACCTGTCCATGCAGCTCGTCCCCGTCCCGGGCCGTGGCTTCGAGACGCTGAGCATGGACTACAACTTCTACATGAACCAGTCGGACGCGCGTACCGGTGACCCGGACCGGCACGAGTACTGGGGCGACCAGTTCCGCGACGGCCTGCTCAGAGGTTTCCTGCGCGCCTACCACGGCAACCGCGCGCCCCTGATCATCGGCAACCACTTCGAGTCCTGGAACGGCGGAACCTATATGCGTGCGGTCGAGGAGGCCGTCGAAAGGACCTGTACCAGACGGGAAGTGCGCTGCGTCTCCTTCCGGCAGCTCGCCGACTGGCTCGACGCCCAGGACCCCAGGGTGCTGGCCAGGCTGCGCACCCTCGAGGTCGGCGAGGCCCCGGAGCGGGGCTGGAGGACATTCCTGGGCGGCGCGCACGGCCCCGCCCCCAGGGGCGTTCCCGGGGCGCCGGCCGCCAGACCGTGATGTCCGGCCGTCGTACGGACGCCCGCCGGAGCCCCGGAGACGCTTCCCGTACGGCAGCCGGACGAGGACGGCGGGCTTGAGGCCGGACGCTCGGGAGCGCTCAGGCCGTGGCCATGAACCCCTCACCGAGGACGAACCCGGGATCGACCTGCGCCGCCAGGTCGGTTCCGGTGCGCGCGTTGCCCCACGTGCTCGCGTTCTTCAGGTGGAAGTGGACCATCTGACGGGTGTAACGCACCCAGTCCCGCCGCCCGTACATGGTGTCCACGGCCGACTGAAGGGCGCGCAGGGCGTCGCGGTCGGTCTCCGCCAGTTGCCCGAACCGGGGCGGGCGGCCCTTCTCCATGGCGCGCACCCAGTCCGAGTGCCCGACGGTGACCAGGAGGTCGTCGCCGATCTCCGCACGCAGGAAGTCGAGGTCGTCCTGGCCCTGCACCTTGTTCCCGACGACCTTCAGGGCGACCCCGTAGTCCCGCGCGTACTCCTTGTACTGGCGGTAGACGGAGACCCCCTTCCGGGTCGGCTCGGCGACGAGGAACGTGATGTCGAACCGGGTGAACATGCCGGACGCGAAGGAGTCGGAGCCGGCCGTCATGTCGACCACCACGTACTCGTCGCGGCCGTCGACCAGATGGTTCAGGAACAACTCCACCGCACCCGTCTTGGAGTGGTAGCACGCGACCCCCAGATCGGCGTCGGTGAAGGGGCCGGTGACCATCAGACGGACGGCGCCGCCGTCGAGTTCCACGGACCGTGCGCAGGCGTCGTACACCGGGTTGTCCTCGCGCACTTGCAGCAGCCGGGAGCCCTCACCGGGCGGAGTGGTCTTGATCATTGTCTCGGCGGACGCGATACGGGGATTGGAGCCGCGCAGGTAATCCTTGATCAGCGGCAGTCGTTCGCCCATCGCCGGCAGCTCGGCGGCCTCCGCCTCACCGAGGCCGAGCGCGGCGCCGAGGTGCTGGTTGATATCGGCGTCGACGGCGACGACCGGCGCCCCGACGGCGGCGAGATGCCGGATGAACAGGGACGACAGGGTGGTCTTGCCGCTGCCGCCCTTCCCGACGAAAGCAATTTTCATGTTCACCTAGCGTAGCGGAACGATGACCCGCCGTACTCCATTTGTGGGTGAGACCACTCCTTGGTGAAAGAGGGCGGTGGACGAGGCGCGTCGCGGCCTGACGGGGTGGCGGTCGGGCGGTGCGGGGCGCGTAGGGTCGTACTCATGAGTACGACAGGCGCGACTGCCGATCCGCTCGCGGCCCTGGGAGCCCTCCCCGGTGTGGCCGAGTCCGTGGAGTCCGTGCGCAAGGCCGTGGACCGGGTCTACGGGCACCGGATCATGCGGCGCCGCAGCAACGAGGTCACCTCTGAGGCGGCGCTCCGCGGAGCGCGCGGCTCCGCGGCACTGTCCGGCGCCGACTGGGCCCTGGAGGAGGTGCGTCGCCGCACCGACTTCAGCGGCGACGACGAGGCCCGCGTCGTGGGTGCGGCCCTGAGGCTCACCGCGGAGGCGGGGCAACTGCTGTCCATCTGGCGGCAGTCACCGCTGCGCGTACTGGCCCGGCTGCATCTGGTGGCGGCGTCCGGCCGGGACGACGCGCGCGTGGGGCGCCCCCGGCAGGACGGCGAACCGGTCGACGAGCCGCTCGTCGGCCTGCCGCTGCCGGACGCCGCCGAGGTCTCGGGGCGCCTCGAAGGGCTCTCTCAGCTGATCATCGCGGGCAGTTCGGCCCCTGCCCTGGTGACCGCGGCCGTCGTCCACGGCGAACTGCTGGCCCTGCGCCCCTTCGGCTCACACAACGGCCTCGTCGCGCGCGCGGCCGAGCGCATCGTCCTGGTCGGCAGTGGCCTCGATCCCAAGTCGATCTGCCCCGCCGAGGTGGGGCACGCGGAACTCGGCCGTGCCGCCTACCTGGCCGCCCTGGAGGGTTATGTCTCCGGTACCCCGGAGGGCATGTCGGCCTGGATCACCCACTGCGGCAAGGCGGTCGGACTCGGGGCCCGTGAGTCGACGGCGGTGTGCGAGGCCCTGCAGCGCGGCGCGGCCTGAGATCCCGTGCCCCTCCGCACGAGGGGATCGGCGGCCCTCGGGCCTCGCCCGGAGGGCGAGCCGGCGCCGGTAAAAGGGTTGCGGCGGTACGAATGCTCGTACCGCCGCTGGCATGTTCACCGAGTTACCATGCGTCCTCGATATGTTGCCCATCAGGTCGGGAACTTCGCCCGTCACCTGGTGCGGCTGGCCCGTAATCGACGGGTCGACGTCGCGTGGGTGCTCGGCGTCCATGCTCGGTCCGTGGGGCCAATTGCGTTTAAAGGTGATCCCTTCGGATGTCCTTTGGACTCGCGGGCCGTTGAATCCTTTGTACTCCCGGACCGGAGCAAGCGGAAGCCCTGGATGCACTTCTTTACTTTTGCATTCAAAGAGGTGTGAAAAGGGCGTCGCGGTCCCGTGGGTGGGGCCATCGGTGGCGCGTACCGCGTCTGCTGGTGCGACATGCCGCATGCGGCGGCTGGCCGGCGCCTCACGCCGTAGGTGGCCGGCGCCTCACGCTGTGGCCGGTCGGCGTCGGCTCGCGTACCAGACCAGTCCTGCCGTGGCTGCCGCGGCGCCTATGGCGGCAGCGGCCACGAGCGCCGGACGTGGCGGTACGGACAGCCGCTGCTTGAGTCGCACCGGGTGGTTGAAGTCCAGGATCGGCCACCCGCGCGCGAGGGCCTCGCGGCGCAGCGCGCGGTCCGGATTCACCGCGTGCGGATGCCCGACGGCCTCCAGCATCGGCAGGTCGGTGACGGAGTCGCTGTAGGCGTGGCAGCGCGCGAGGTCGTAGCCCTCGGACTCGGCGAGCTCCCTGATCGCCTCGGCCTTGGTCGGGCCGTAGGCGTAGTACTCCACCTCCCCCGTGAAGCGTCCGTCGTCACCCACCACCATGCGGGTCGCGACCACGCGGTCCGCGCCGAGGAGCTCGCCGATCGGTTCGACCACCTCCGCGCCGGACGTCGAGACGATGACGACGTCCCGACCGGCGAGATGGTGCCCCTCGATGAGGGAGGCGGCCTCGTCGTAGATGATCGGGTCGATCAGGTCGTGAAGCGTCTCGGCGACGATCTCCTTTACTTGTTGGACGTTCCACCCGCGGCACAGTGCGGACAGGTACTCGCGCATCCGCTCCATCTGGTCGTGGTCGGCGCCACCCGCGAGGAAGACGAACTGGGCATATGCAGTACGCAAGACCGCTCTGCGGTTGATCAGACCGCCTTGGTAGAACGACTTCCTGAACGTGAGCGTGCTCGACTTCGCAATGACCGTCTTGTCCAGGTCAAAGAAGGCCGCTGTGCGAGGCAAGGAGTGGTTTTCCACGAGCCCGAGCATATGCGCCCGCCATTCGGGCTAGTGTGGTGCGCGTGGGTTTGCCTGAGAGGGCTCTCGGGTACACCATGGAAGTCACGGATCGTTCGCGACCGTGCTAACCCGGTCCGACTCCTCCCCCCCCGAGTCGGCCGTGGGGACGACCCCCGCTCTCCCCCCCGGCGGGGGTCGTCGCATGTCCGGGTGGGTTTTTCGCTTCTGCCCCATGACCGCCGCGCGGTGTCGTATCCCCACGGTGTCCTCTCGCCCGCCACCCATGATTCGTAACTGTGCGTAGCTGTCGAACTGCGCTGCGGTATCCGGTCCAACGCTGTGCGGGGATCGCCTGTATGGGTGGCGGAGATATCCACAAGCGCCGAGATGTCCACAGTTATCGAGCAAGATCCACACGATTTTCCGGATCGCTGCACTGTGATTCCGGCGCACCGCTCACGGCGAGTTCATGGCCGGTTCGGTTTGTCGGTGCGTTTGGCCGGTTTCTGTCGGCCGTGCATATGAAGGCCGGGCGCCGGTTCTTCACAGGTCTTCGACATGAGCGGGATTCACGGGGCGCAGTGCGCCGAGCGGATCCCGCGCAGGAAGCAGCGAAGGGGGCTGGACATCGTGGCGGGAGCCATCACGGATGGTCGGCCGCCCGCCGCCGAGGGGCGGCAGGGCAGGCCATTGATCGTCACCGAGGACGCGGAGCTCTTGGACGACCTGCTGCGCCTGTGCGCGGCCGCGGGCGCCAGACCCGAGGTCCATCACGGCGGGCCGCAGGGCAGGGACAGCTGGGAGGCGGCACCGCTCGTCCTCGTGGGCGACGATGCCGCGCGGCGCGTGCGGGGAGCCACGCGCAGACGGGGAGTGGTGCTGGTCGGCCGGGACCAGGACGACTCCGGAGTCTGGCGGCGAGCCGTGGAGATCGGTGCCGACCATGTGCTGGTGCTGCCGGACGGCGAGCAGTGGCTGGTCGACCGCATCGCCGACGTGGCCGAGGGCGTGGGCAGACCCGCCCTCACCGTCGGCGTGATCGGCGGGCGGGGCGGTGCCGGCGCGTCCACCCTGGCCTGCGCGCTCGCCGTCTCCTCCGCCCGGCAAGGACGGCGCACCCTCCTCGTGGACGCGGACCCGCTCGGCGGCGGGCTCGACGTCCTCCTGGGCGGGGAGACGGCCGAGGGGCTGCGCTGGCCCGACTTCGCCGCCTCACGTGGCCGGGTCGGCGGCGGCGCCCTGGAGGAGTCACTCCCCGAGCTGCACTCGCTGCGGGTCCTCAGCTGGGACCGCGGCGACACGGTCACCGTTCCGCCCCAGGCCGTACGGGCGGTCCTCGCCGCCGGCCGCCGACGGGGCGGCGCGGTGGTCGTCGACCTGCCGCGCCGCCTCGACGACAGCGTCACCGAGGCGCTCGCCCAGATCGACGTGGGGCTGCTGGTGGTGCCCGCCGAGCTGCGCGCGATCGCGGCCGCCGGACGGGTGGCCTCGGCGTTCGGAATGGTCCTGCGTGATCTGCGGGTGGTGGTGCGCGGTCCGTGTGCGCCAGGGCTGGACGACCTCGAAGTGGCCCGGCTGCTAGGGCTTCCACTGGTCGGCGAGGTCCCCGCGGAGACGGGGCTCCTGGATGCCGGCGCTCCTCCGGGAAGTGTCGCGCGCGGGCCACTCGCCCGGTTCTGCGGAGGGTTCTGGGAACGGGCGCTGGCGGGAGCTGATGCGGCGTGAGCGGGTATCAGGACGCGCGGGGCGACGACCAGGTGCGGGACGTGCGGGCAGGTGCTCGGACCACCCGTACCGCGTGGATGGACGATCGGATCCATAGTGCGTGGATGGACGATCGGACCGGGGACCCGATGGCGGGAGCCGGTCACGACCTTCTGGACGACGTACGGCAGTGGCTTGCCGAGAGCGGCTCCGAACCGACGCCCGCGCGTGTGGCGCAGGCGCTCAGGGAGCGGGGCCGGGTACTGGGGGACGCCGAAGTGCTCGGTGCCGCTGAGCAACTGCGCTCCGAGCTGATCGGCAGCGGGCCGCTGGAACCGCTCCTCGCCGACCCGTCCGTCACCGACGTACTGGTGTCCGCGCCCGACCGGGTCTGGGTGGACCGGGGCGGCGGCCTGGAGCTGACCGGGGTCACCTTCCGGGACGCGGCGGCCGTACGGCGCCTCGCGCAGCGGCTGGCCGCTGTGGCCGGCCGACGGCTCGACGACGCCCGGCCGTGGGTCGACGCACGGCTCCCGGACGGCACACGTCTGCACGCGGTCCTGCCGCCGGTGGCCGTGGGCTCGACCTGTCTGTCCCTCCGCGTGGTGCGGCCGAGAGCCTTCACCCTCGGCGAGTTGACGGCGGCGGGAACGGTGCCGCCGGGCGGGGACCGCGTACTGCGGGCACTGATCGCCTCCCGCCTGTCCTACGTGATCACCGGGGGCACCGGGACGGGCAAGACGACGCTGCTGAGCGCGTTGCTCGGCCTGGTCGACCCGGGGGAACGGATCGTGCTGGCCGAGGATGCGGCGGAACTGCGGCCCGACCATCCGCATGTCGTGCGTCTGGAGGGCAGACCCGCCAACCAAGAGGGGGCCGGGCTCGTGGAACTGCAGGATCTGGTGCGGCAGGCACTGCGGATGCGGCCCGACCGGTTGGTCGTCGGTGAGGTGCGCGGACCCGAGGTGGTGTGCCTGCTGGCCGCGTTGAACACGGGCCACGAGGGCGGCTGCGGGACGTTGCATGCCAACGCCGCGGCACAGGTGCCCGCCCGGCTGGAGGCACTCGGCACGGCGGCCGGACTCGACCGGGCCGCACTGCACAGCCAGCTGGCGGCGGCTCTGTCGGTGGTCCTCCACCTCGTACGGGACAGGGACGGGCGGCGCCGGATCGCCGAGGTGCACGTGCTGGAGCGGGATGCGTCGGGCCTGGTGGTGACGGTGCCGGCGCTGCGATGGGAAGCCGAGGCCTTCGCGTACGAGCGGGGTTGGGAGCGGCTGCGGGGGCTGCTCCGGGTTCGGGCAGGGGGTTCGGGCAATACAGGGGGTCTGGCCCGTATGGAGGGTCCGGTCCGTACAGCGGGCCCGGTTCATGCAGAGGACCCGGGTCGTACGGGGGGTCCGGGTCGGACAGGGGGCTTGGCCCGGGCAGAGAGCGGAGTGCCGCTCACGAGGGCGGTACCGGAAGGGGGCGGTGGCTGTGACGGGGGTCGGTGAGCTGTCGGCCGGGGCGGCCGTGGCGTGTGCCGGGGCGGCGGCCTGGCTGCTGGGCGGACCGGGTGACGGGGCGCGGCGGACACAGTTGCTGCTCGCCGGTGGCGGGTCGGTCGGGCCGCCGCCTTGGGAGAGGGCGCTCGTACGGATGCGGAAACTGCGGGCCGAATGGTGGGCGGTGGCCGTCGGTGGAGTCATCGCCCTGCTCGGCGAATCCGTGTTGCCGGTACTCGCCGGCGCGCTCGCCGTGCCGCTGCTGCGGCGCGTACGGCGGTCTCGGGAGGCGGGGCGGGCACGGGAACGCCGGTGCGACGCCGTCATCGCGCTCTGCGGGGCGCTCGCCGGGGAAGTGCGCGCGGGGCGGCAACCGGGTGAGGCGCTGCTGCGGGCGTCGCGGGACTCGGGCGGGCTCGGCGAAGCGCAGCCGGTCGTCCTGGCGGCGGCGCGGTTCGGCGGGGACGTGCCGGGTGCGCTCACGGACGCGGCACGCAGGCCGGGCGCAGACGGCCTGCTGGGGCTCGCCGCCTGCTGGCGGGTGGCCGTGGACCGGGGCGCGGGTCTCGCGGCGGGCCTCGACCGCCTGGAGGGCGCCCTGCGTGCCGAACGGGACCAGCGGGCGGACCTGTCCGCCCAGTTGGCGGGCGCCCGCTCCACGGCGGTGATGCTCGCCGGGTTGCCGGTGCTCGGGCTGCTGCTGGGCACCGCGCTCGGCGCCGATCCGCTGCACGTGGTGCTGCACAGCACGGCCGGGCTGGGGTGCCTGCTGGTCGGCGGAGCGCTCGAGGGCGCCGGCCTGTGGTGGGCGCTGCGGATCGTACGGTCAGCGGAGACGGCATGAGTACGGAAGGCGTCCACAGGCTGGGAGCACTCCTGTGTGCGGTCGCGGGGCTGTGCTGGCTGGTGCGGTCGCTCGGTGCCGCGAGGCGTGAGCGGAGACTGCGCGGACGGATGGGCGCGGTGCTGAGCCTCGAGGCCGTGCCGTCGGGCCGACGCCTTGCGGTGCTGGGTGCCCTGCGGCGGTGGCTGCCGGTGGCGGGCGTGGTCTGCGCCGGGTGGGTGCTGGTCGAGGGCGTTGCCGGACTGCTGGTGGGCGTGGCGGCCGGGTTCGCGGTTCGGTGGTGGGCGCGGCGACGAGGCAACCGACCGGTCCGGGAGACAGACGACCTGGCCCGTGAGTCACATGACCCGGCTCGCGAGTCACACGAGCCGGCCCGCCAGCCGCGGGATCCGGTCCAGGTCGCGGGACAACTTCCCCTCGCCGCGGACCTGCTGGCCGCCTGCATCACGGCCGGGGCGAGCCCGGTGGCGGCGGCGCAGGCGGTCGGTGACGCCCTGGGCGGCCCGGTCGGTGAGCGGCTGTGCCGGGGAGCGGCTCAGCTTCGGCTCGGGGGCGAGCCGACGGAGGCGTGGCGGGCGCTGGGTGCGCTGCCCGGTGCCGGGCGGCTGGCCCGCCTGCTGGAGCGGGCCGACGAGTCGGGGGTACCGGCCGCCGCCCCGGTTGCCCGGCTCGCCGCCGACGCCCGCGCCGAACGGGGGCGCGCCGCGACCGGACGGGCCCGCCGGGCTGCCGTCATGGTCACCGTGCCGGTGGGGCTGTGCTTCCTGCCCGCGTTCATCGTCGTCGGGGTGCTGCCGGTGGTGATCGGGCTCGCGGGCGGGCTGCTGGGAGGAGGCGGGTGATGACGGACTGAGCGGCGGGACCGAGCGGCGATGGCGACGACAGCACATGTGGTGAACGGAACGGGACCTCACGGGGGTTTGAGATGCGGAAGACGGTACGGGCCGCGGTGATGGCGGTACGAGGACGGATGGGCGCCCTGGTGCGCGGGGTGTGCAGGGTGCACGGGGTACGCACGGTGCGGAGGGATGCGGGAATGGTCACCTCCGAGTACGCGGTGGGAATCGTCGCGGCGGTGGCCTTCGCCGCGGTGCTCTACAAGGTGGTGACCAGCGGGCAGGTTCAGTCGGAGCTGCAGGACATCGTGAAGCAGGCCCTCGATGGCGGGGCATGAGATGACGGGGCATGAGGCAGCGGCCGGCGCGCCGAGGGGCTCGCGAGCGCGGGAGAGCCGGAGCGCGCGTTCGTACGAGGTGCGGGGGCCGCGTTCGGCCAGTGGCAGAGGGCCGGTGCCGGCCTCGATGCCCCGGACCTGGAGAAGCGATCGGGGATTCGTGACGGCCGAGGCTGCCGTGGCGCTGCCCGTGCTGGTCTTGTTCACGATGGCGCTGGTGTGGGCGCTGCTCGCCGCTTGTGCGCAGATCCAGTGCGTGGACGCGGCACGGGTCGGCGCCCGGGCCGCGGCGCGCCAGGACCCGCCAGACGCGGTGGTGGCAGCGGCCCGCCGGGCGGCACCGGACGGCGCCAGGGTCGGTGTGAGCCGGGAGGGTGACCTCGTGCGTGTGACGGTCACGGCCGACCCGCCGGGGCCGGACGCGCTGAGCATCGACCTGGGCCATGAGGTCGTGGCCCTGGCGGAGGAGACGGTGGGGGTGACCGGGTGAGGCCGGGGAGCCGGAACCGTGGCCGGGTGGGGCGTCGAGCGGTCGGTGGCCGAGCGCGGGCCTGGGCGGACCGCGGATCCGGCACCGTCTGGGCCGCGGCCGCCGTGACCGTCCTGTGTGTCGTCTTCGGTGCCGTACTGGCCGTGGGCCAGGCCGTCGTGGTCCGGCATCGCGCTGCCGGGGCCGCCGACCTCGCGGCGCTGGCCGCCGCCGATCACTGGACGGAGGGCACCGACGCGGCCTGCGACGTCGCGGGCCGCGTCGCCCGGGTCCAGGGCACTCGGCTCGTGCGGTGCGTGATCGAGGGTGACACCTCGGACGTGACGGCGGCGTCGGGCAGGGAACCGTTCACGGCTGAGGCCAGGTCACGAGCGGGCCCGGCCGGACCCGTGGATCCGGCGGACCCCATGGGCGCGACGTCCCTGGGCGCCCTCGGGCCCCTGGCAGGAAGCACGTCCCCCCCGACCCACAGGCCGACACTCCGCCCCGCAGGCCGAGGAGTCTCTCAGCCTTCCGCACTTCGTTCGGTGGTCCGCGGAGGACCTCAGCCCTCGGTGGCTCGCGCCCCCCGCAGCAGTTCCGTGAGCAGCCGTACGGCGCCCCGCTTGTGCAGGGGTTCGTTGCCGTTGCCGCACTTGGGGGACTGGATACAGGACGGACAGCCGGCCTCGCACTCGCAGGAGGCGATGGCCTGGCGGGTGGCGGTGAGCCACGCATGGGCGGTGTGGAAGGCGCGCTCGGCGAAGCCCGCGCCGCCCGGATGGCCGTCGTAGACGAACACCGTCGGCAGCAGCGTGTCGGGGTGGAGCGGGATCGAGACCCCACCGATGTCCCAGCGGTCGCAGGTGGCGAAGAGGGGCAGCATGCCGATCGACGCGTGCTCGGCGGCGTGCAGGGCACCGCCGAGGATCTCCGGCGGGATCCGGGCAGCGTCCAGCTGGTCCTCGGTGACCGTCCACCACACGGCACGGGTGCGGAGCGTACGAGGAGGGAGGTCGAGTTTCGTCTCGCCGAGCACTTCGCCGGTGATCAGCTTTCGACGCAGGAAGGAGACGACCTGGTTGGTGACCTCGACGGAGCCGTAGCACAGGCGGCCCTCGCCCCAGGGGACCTCGACGTCCGTCTCCAGGACGGAGATGGCGGTCGTGTCGCGGGCGACCGTCGAGTACGGCGGGTTGGCCTCCTCGACCAGGGCGACGGAGTCCTCCAGGTTCAGTTCGCGCACCACATACGTACGGCCCTGGTGCAGGTGGACCGCGCCCTCGTGGACGGTCGTGTGGGCGGAATTCGCGTCGACCGTGCCCAGCAGCCGGCCCGTGCCCGCCTCCACGACCTGGACGGGACGGCCGCCCTCGCCGCGGATGTCGGCCAGGTCGGCGGCCCGTTCCCGGCGCGTCCAGTGCCACGCCTTAGTACGGCGCCGGAGCAGCTTCGCGGCCTCCAGCTGCGGCAGCAACTCCTCGGTGGACGGGCCGAACAGGGGCAGATCGTCCTCCGTCAGGGGGAGCTCGGCGGCGGCCGCGCACAGGTGCGGGGCGAGGACGTACGGGTTGTCGGGGTCGAGGACCGTCGACTCGACCGGCTGGTCGAACAGGGCCTCCGGATGGTGGACGAGGAAGGTGTCCAGCGGGTCGTCCCGAGCCACCAGGACGGCCAGGGCGCCCTGCCCCGAGCGGCCGGCCCGGCCCGCCTGCTGCCACAGCGACGCCCGGGTGCCCGGATAACCGGCGATCAGCACGGCGTCCAGGCCGGAGACATCGACGCCGAGTTCCAGGGCGGTGGTGGCGGCGAGGCCGAGGAGTTCGCCGGAGTGCAGGGCGTGCTCCAGGGCGCGGCGTTCCTCGGGGAGGTAGCCGCCGCGGTAGGCGGCGACACGCCGGGCGAGCGAGCGGTCCACCTCGGCGAGGCGCTCCTGGGCGATCAGCGCGATCAGCTCGGCGCCGCGCCGGGACCGTACGAAGGCGACCGAGCGGACCCCCTGGACCGCTAGGTCGGTGAGGAGGTCGGCGGTCTCGGTGGTGGCGGTGCGGCGGACGGGGGCGCCCTTCTCGCCGTGCAGCTCGGTGAGCGGAGGCTCCCAGAGGGCGAACACGAGTTCACCCCGGGGGGAGGCGTCGTCCGCGACCTCCACCACGGGCAGACCGGTGAGCCGGGACGCGGCGACCGCGGGTTCGGCGGCGGTCGCCGAGGCGAGCAGGAAGACGGGTGAGGAACCGTAACGCGCGCACAGGCGGCGCAGCCGGCGCAGCACCTGGGCGACGTGCGAGCCGAACACGCCGCGGTAGGTGTGGCACTCGTCGATGATCACGTAGCGCAGGGCGCGCAGGAAGGAGGACCAGCGCGGGTGGGAGGGCAGGATCCCGAGGTGGAGCATGTCGGGGTTGGTGAGGACGTAGTTGGCGTACTGGCGGATCCACTCGCGTTCCTCGACGGGAGTGTCGCCGTCGTACACCGCCGCGCGCACCGCGGTGCCCAGAGGTTGTGAAAGTTTCTTCACCGAGCGGCACTGGTCCGCGGCGAGCGCCTTGGTCGGCGCCAGGTACAGGGCGGTGGCGCCGCGGCCGTTGGGGGCCTCGGAGCCGTCCAGGATGCGCGACAGCGCCGGTACGAGGTAGGCCAGGGACTTTCCGGAGGCCGTACCGGTGGCGACGACCACCGACTCGCCGTCCAGCGCGTGTTCGGCTGCGCGCGCCTGGTGGGCCCAGGGGTGCTCGACGCCTGCCTGCCGGACGGCTGCGAGGACCTCCGTGCGGATCCGGTCAGGCCAGAGGGCATGGCGAGCCTCCCGCGGGGGCAAGTGCTCCGTATGAGTGATGCGCGACGCCCGGTCCGGACCGTGGGCGAGCCGGTCCAGGACCGTACCGGGCGCGGGGCGGGAGGCTGTGTCCGTCGGGGATCGATCGGATCGGTGATTCTTGGCCATCGGCACCGAGTGTGTCACTGGCGTGACGGACAATGGCCCCAAGGCGTCGTGCACGCCTGCCGGTAAGTGATTGAATGCCATCGCGGCTGGCGAACCGTTCTGGGGCTGAAGCCGAGGTGTCCCGAGGGACGACCGCTCGATAGCAAGGTGCTGGAGGATCCGTGGACCTGTCCCTGTCGACCCGTACCGTCGGCGATCGCACGGTCGTCGAGGTCGGTGGCGAAATCGATGTATATACCGCGCCCAAGCTGCGCGAGCAGCTGGTCGAGCTGGTGAACGACGGGAATTTTCACCTCGTCGTCGACATGGAGGGTGTGGACTTCCTCGACTCCACCGGGCTCGGCGTGCTGGTGGGCGGCCTGAAGCGGGTGCGGGCCCATGAGGGCTCGCTGCGCCTGGTGTGCAACCAGGAGCGCATCCTGAAGATCTTCCGTATCACCGGTCTCACCAAGGTGTTCCCGATCCACACCTCGGTCGACGAGGCGGTGGCGGCCACCGACTGACCGTCTCCAGGGCTGCGTGCCCATGGCGGTACAGACGACAAGAGGGGGGACCGGGCCCGACGGGGCCCGTCCCCCCGACAGCACGCCCGTAGTTCCGAGGGGGATGCATGGCCACCGTTGAACTCCGTTTCAGCGCGGTCCCAGGACATGTCAGGACCGCCCGTCTGGTGGCCGCTTCCGTCGCGCGCAAGGCCGGGGTGGACGAGGCCGTCCTCGACGAGGTGAGGCTCGCCGTCGGCGAGGCGTGCACCCGGGCCGTCGGACTGCATCAGAGCGGCGGCATCACGGCGCCGGTGCGAGTGCTGCTGATCGAGGAGGAGAAGCAGTTCTCCATCGAGGTCGGCGACGAGGCGCCGCGGGCGGTTCCCGGCGACAGGACGCACGGCGCCCACGACGACGCCGATGTGGAGGCCGAGGAGGACGAGATGGGCCTCGCGGTCATCAGCGGCCTCGTCGACGACTTGGAGGTCTCCGCCGGCGAGCACGGTGGCCTGATCCGTATGAGCTGGCCCACCACGCCGCCGGGCACGCTCGCGTTCACGTCCCGTTGACGATGAGCGGGCTTCTGTCCGCGCCGTGTTGACGGCGGCCCGCATTCTGTTGACGCCGCGTCGACGGCGGCCGTGCCGTCGCGACGGGAGATCGTGACCGGTTGCCGGTGACATCGATCGGTGTGGCGTACACCTGGCCTGTGCCTCCTCCCTGAAGGCCGCTCGTCCTGTTCCAAGGGTGTACACCACGGTCCGAGATCCCTGGATCTCCCCCCGAGGGTCCTGCTGAGCAGGGCCCTCGCTTCTTTTTCGGAGACCCGGCCGGAATTCGTGAAGACATTCACAATCCATACCATGATTATTCGATCAAACGTCAACGCTTTTGAGGCATTACCGCTTTCGGGTTCTGTGCTTCCCGGGCGATCATTTGCTGAGAGGCTCATGAAGGCTAATTCCATTTACCGCGCACTGTTTTGATCAGGTTCCGCTCCCTACAATCCGTCCACATCTTGAGCTCAGCCCAAGCGTCAAGGAGGACGAATGGCGGGGCTTTCTCCCCCTCAGCAGTTTGATCACCAGTTTGATCACCCCACGACCTTCGCAGCCGCAGTACTGACCGACGACAACCGGCTCATCGTGATGGTCATCGGACTTGTCGCGCTGGCCGCGCTCGTGGTCGCCGGGATCCTGGTCCGCCAGGTTCTCGCGGCGGGCGAGGGCACCGACAGCATGAAAAAGATCGCGGCGGCGGTCCAGGAAGGCGCGAACGCCTATCTGGCCCGGCAGCTGCGCACGCTCGGCGTATTCGCCGTCGTCGTGTTCTTCCTGCTCATGCTGCTGCCCGCGGACGACTGGAATCAGCGCGCCGGACGGTCGGTGTTCTTCCTGATCGGTGCGGCGTTCTCGGCGGCCACCGGTTATATCGGTATGTGGCTCGCCGTACGGAGCAATGTGCGGGTCGCAGCCGCCGCGCGCGAGGCGACCCCGGCGGAGGGTCAGCCGCAGAAAGACCTCACCGCTGTCGCGCACAAAGCCATGAAGATCGCTTTTCGCACGGGCGGCGTCGTCGGCATGTTCACGGTGGGGCTCGGCCTGCTGGGCGCCTCCTGTGTGGTGCTGGTGTACGCGGCCGACGCGCCGAAGGTCCTGGAGGGCTTCGGCCTCGGTGCCGCGCTGATCGCGATGTTCATGCGGGTCGGCGGCGGCATCTTCACCAAGGCGGCCGACGTCGGCGCCGACCTGGTCGGCAAGGTCGAGCAGGGCATTCCGGAGGACGATCCGCGCAATGCCGCGACCATCGCCGACAACGTGGGCGACAACGTCGGCGACTGCGCGGGCATGGCGGCCGACCTCTTCGAGTCGTACGCCGTGACCCTGGTCGCGGCGCTGATCCTCGGCTCGGCCGCCTTCGGTCACGCCGGACTCGCGTTCCCGCTGCTCGTACCCGCGATCGGGGTGCTCACCGCGATGATCGGCATCTTCGCGGTGGCCCCGCGCCGCACCGACCGCAGCGGGATGACCGCCATCAACCGCGGCTTCTTCATCTCCGCGGTGATCTCGCTGGCCCTCGTGGCTCTGGCGGTCTACGTCTATCTGCCGTCCTCGTACGCGGGCCTGGAGGGCGTCACGGACACGGCGATCACCGGCAAGGACGGCGATCCGCGGATCCTCGCGCTCGTCGCGGTGGCCATCGGCATCGTGCTGGCCGCGCTGATCCAGCAGCTGACCGGCTACTTCACCGAGACCAACCGACGCCCGGTGCGGGACATCGGCAAGACCTCGCTCACCGGCCCGGCCACTGTCGTTCTCGCGGGCATCTCCATCGGCCTGGAGTCGGCCGTGTACACCGCCCTGCTGATCGGCCTCGGCGTCTACGGGGCGTTCCTGCTCGGCGGTACGTCGATCATGCTGGCCCTCTTCGCGGTGGCGCTGGCCGGTACCGGGCTGCTCACCACGGTCGGCGTCATCGTCGCCATGGACACCTTCGGACCGGTCTCCGACAACGCGCAGGGCATCGCCGAGATGTCCGGCGACGTCCAGGGCGCCGGCGCTCAGGTGCTCACCGAGCTGGACGCGGTGGGCAACACCACCAAGGCCATCACCAAGGGCATCGCCATCGCCACGGCCGTGCTCGCCGCGGCGGCGCTCTTCGGGTCGTACCGCGACGCGATCGTCACGGCGGCGCGCGACGTGGGCGAGAAGGTCGGCGAGGGCGGACCGATGAGCCTGGTGATGGACATCTCGCAGCCCAACAACCTGGTCGGTCTCATCGCGGGCGCAGCAGTCGTCTTCCTTTTCTCGGGACTGGCGATCAACGCGGTCTCGCGGTCGGCGGGAGCGGTCGTCTACGAGGTGCGGCGGCAGTTCCGCGAGAAGCCCGGGATCATGGACTACAGCGAGAAGCCCGAGTACGGCAAGGTCGTCGACATCTGCACCAAGGACGCCCTCAGGGAGCTCGCCACGCCCGGTCTGCTGGCCGTCATGGCGCCCATCGCCATCGGGTTCACACTCGGCGTCGGCGCGCTCGGCGCCTATCTCGCGGGAGCCATCGGCACAGGCACGTTGATGGCGGTCTTCCTCGCCAACTCCGGTGGCGCGTGGGACAACGCCAAGAAGCTCGTCGAGGACGGTCATCACGGCGGCAAGGGCAGCGAGGCCCATGCGGCGACCGTGATCGGTGACACGGTGGGCGACCCGTTCAAGGACACCGCGGGGCCCGCGATCAACCCGCTGCTGAAGGTGATGAACCTGGTGGCGCTGCTCATCGCGCCCGCAGTCGTCAAGTTCAGTTACGGCGCGGACAAGAGCCTCGGGCTGCGCGTACTCGTCGCGGTGGTAGCGATCGCCGTGATCGTGGGCGCGGTGTACGTGTCCAAGCGGCGCGGGATCACCATGGGTGACGAAGGCAACGCCGAGCCGGTTGCCAAGTCGGTCGATCCGGCGGTGGTTTCGTAGGCGGTACCGCCACGACTCGCCTTCAGCCGGTCAAGGGGCGGGCGTACGGCACGTTTTGATGTGCCGTACGCCCGCCCTGCTGTGTGCACGCCTTGTGCGCGAGCCGTGTGCGTGAGTTCTCTACGTGTGCTTTGTGCGTGAGCCTTCTCTCGGCTGATGCAAATGGCTCAAAAGGTGATAGAGCGGTCGTTCGACATGTGGGTGCCACCCGTCCGGCGTGTATGTTCCGGGGCCGAGAGCCATGGAAGGGACCAATCCGGTGAACAAGAAGCTCGCGGCCGCGCTGTCCGGCGGTGCGGTACTGGTACTGGCGCTGACGGGATGCGGTGGCGACGACAGCAGCGACAAGCTGGACTCCTGGGCCAAGCAGGTCTGCGACGCGGTGCAGCCGCAGGCCAAGAAGATCGAGGCCGCCAACGCCGCGATCCAGAAGCAGACCTCGGACAACAGCGCACCGGAGGACGTCCAGAAGACCGACTCCCAAGCCTTCCAGGACATGTCCGCGGCCTACAAGGCGATCGGAGCGGCCGTGCAGAAGGCCGGGGTACCGGACGTCGAGGACGGCGAGAGCAAGCAGAAGAACGCGGTCAAGGAACTCAACGAGATCTCGACGGCGTACACGGAGCTGAAGAAGCAGGTCGACGAACTCGACACCAAGGACCAGGCGAAGTTCGCCGACGGCCTGAAGGATGTCGCCGGCGAGCTCAACAAGCTCAGCGCGAGCGGGAACGACGCGCTGAAGAAGCTGGAGGAGGGCGACGTGGGCCGGGCGATGGCCCGGCAGGAGAGCTGCAAGTCCGCTTCCGCCTCCGCCTCGGCCGCGAAGAGCTGACGGCTGCTGCTCCGCCCGGCCGCAGCGCCGCCGCGTAGGTGCGCGTGCCGAAGTACTCGGACGCGGCGGCCTGCGACGCGCGTACGACGATGTGTTTCTGAGGCGGCTTCGTGACTACGCGCGCGTGCCGGCGTACTTCTGAGGCGGCGTCCCGTACGCGCGCGTGCCGACGTGACCGGAGACGTCGTCCACAGCTGACGTGTCATGTCGGTGGGAGCCGACACAATGGGGGGCGTGAGCAACTCCAGCCTGTCATCCCTGCCGTCCACCGACCGCCCCGAAGTCGCCGCGCGGCTCCGTGACGCCCTGATCGGGGCCTCCTTCACCGCCGACGGGCTGCTCGACCTGCTCGGCGCGCCCGCGTACGCGGCGCTGGCACGGAGCGAGATCGTGCCCGCGCTGCGGGCGACGCGCGGCGACTCGCCGCTGGAGGCCCTCGTACGGCTCTTCCTGCTGCAGCAGCCCGTGCCGTACGCGCGCGTGGCGGACGTCCTGCCGGTCGACGACTGCGTGGACAGCGGCTGGCTGGTCCGGGCCGGCGGTGACGAGCTCGCGGCGGCCGTGGATGTCAGGCCGTACGGGGGGCCGGACGGCGAGGACTGGTTCATCGTGTCCGACCTGGGGTGCGCGGTCGGCGGGGCCGGCGGCATCGGCAGCCGCGCGGAGGGCGTCGTCCTGGGCGTGGGCGGGGCGTCCACCACGCTTGCCGGGATCACCGTACGTACTCCCGTCACGTCCGCGCTCGACCTCGGCACCGGCTCCGGCATCCAGGCACTGCACGCCGCTCGGCACGCCACGCGCGTCACCGCGACCGACGTCAACCCGCGCGCGTTGCACATCACGGCGCTCACGCTCGCACTCTCCGGCGCCCCGGCGGCCGACCTGCGCCAGGGCTCGCTCTTCGAGCCGGTCCGGGACGACGAGACGTACGACCTCATCGTGTCGAACCCGCCCTTCGTGATCTCGCCCACCCGTCTCCCACCCCCACCCTCGGCCGAATCGCTCCGCGATGCCCCTCTGTTTGCCCGGCTCACCTACCGTGACGGCGGCATGGGCGGGGACGACCTGTGCCGCACGCTCGTCCGGCAGTCGGGGGAGCGGCTGAACGAGGGCGGCTACGCGCAGTTCCTCGCCAACTGGCAGCACGTGGAGGGCGAGGACTGGCAGGACCGGCTGCGCGCGTGGGTGCCGCGCGGCTGCGACGCGTGGATCGTGCAGCGCGAGGTGCAGGACGTCACGCAGTATGCGGAGCTGTGGCTGCGGGACGCGGGCGACCACCGCGGCGACACGGCCGAGTACCAGGCGCGGTACGACGCGTGGCTCGACGAGTTCGAGTCGCGCAAGGTCAAGGCCGTCGGCTTCGGGTGGATCACGCTGCGGAAGGCCGCGGCCGCCGACACCGAGCCCGTCATCACGGTCGAGGAGTGGCCGCACCCCGTGGAGCAGCCGCTCGGGGACGCGGTGCGCGCACACTTCGAGCGCGTGGACTACCTGCGCGAGCACGATGACGCGGCATTGCTCGCCGCGCACTTCCGGCTCGTCGAGGAGGTCGTCCAGGAGCAGGTCGGGCTGCCGGGCGCGGAGGACCCGGAGCACGTGGTGCTGCGGCAGAACCGCGGGATGCGCCGCGCCACCAAGGTCGACACGGTCGGGGCGGGCTTCGCGGGCGTGTGCGACGGCACGCTCGGCGCGGGCCGCATCCTGGATGCCATCGCCCAGCTGGTGGGCGAGGACCCGCTGGCGCTGCGCGACCGGACCCCGGCGCAGATCCGGCTGCTGGTGGAGCAGGGATTCCTCGAACCTGCCGGGTGACCTGTCCGAAGGGCTCTGAGGCACTCCGAGTTCCTCCGAGGGACTCGGAGGAACTCGGAGGGACTTCGGGGGACTACGTCTGGGAGTGCCGGAAGGGCATCGGCTCACGTTGTGGGCCCTCTGGGGCAACAGGTTCGCGCCGACTTCGGCCTCCGGTGAGGAGTGTGCGGCGTCCGGACCGGACCGACGGACGGGCCGGCGGACGGACACCGCGGGACCGGCCGGAACGACGGGTTCGCGGCAGTGGTGTGCACGGGGGCCGTAGCGAGAGTGCTCAGATCATCGGAATGGCGCCCCCGCCGGACGAGGACCGAAGGGCCGGTCGCCTGACGTTCACCGCGGATTCGCATGCTCGCTGCCCGTGCGTGCCAGTCTCTCGTCACTGGGACCCCGCGACGGGAGGAACGGGACATGGAGAGCGGGCCGGCGATCTTCACGGGAGTGGTGTTCGCCCTGTTCGGAGCCGGGCTCGCGGTCTGGACCGGCACCCGGCTGAGGCAGGGGCTGCCGGTGGCCGAAGGGGTGCGCCCCGTCGCCTCGGCGACGCTCGCGGGAGTCGTGGCGCTGGTCGCTCTCGCCGTCGGCGTGTGGTGCCTCGCCCGCGTCTGAGGAACCGGGCCGGGAAGGACGGCCGGGTAACTGAGAGAGCACCTTCCGGATGGGGCCGGAAAGGGCGCTGACCACGCCGGGCGGCAGGAATACCGGTAGTCGGGTTACCGTTCGAGTGGCCGTTGCGGGCTTTTCCCGTTTGACACGGGGGCGGGATGTACCGTCACACTCCGCAGCGTCAGCATGACCCGACCCCGGGACGAAAACCTGGGGAGACCCAGCGTCGACCGGAGAGAAGAGCGAAGTTGTCCCCGACCAGCGAGACCGCGAAGGGCGGCCGCCGACTCGTCATCGTCGAGTCGCCTGCCAAGGCGAAGACGATCAAGGGCTACCTCGGCCCTGGATACATCGTCGAGGCGAGCGTCGGGCACATCCGCGACCTTCCGAACGGCGCCGCGGAGGTGCCCGAGAAGTACACCGGCGAGGTGCGCCGCCTCGGCGTGGACGTCGACCATGACTTCGCGCCCGTCTACGTCGTCAACGCCGACAAGAAGGCCCAGGTCAAGAAGCTCAAGGACCTGCTGCGCGACTCCGACGAGCTCTTCCTGGCCACCGATGAGGACCGCGAGGGCGAGGCCATCGCCTGGCACCTCCAGGAGGTGCTCAAGCCCAAGGTCCCGGTCCGCCGGATGGTCTTCCACGAGATCACCAAGGACGCGATCCGGGCCGCCGTGGCCAACCCGCGCGAGCTCAATCAGAGGCTCGTCGACGCCCAGGAGACCCGCCGCATCCTCGACCGTCTGTACGGCTACGAGGTCTCGCCGGTCCTGTGGAAGAAGGTCATGCCGCGGCTGTCGGCGGGCCGTGTCCAGTCCGTGGCGACCCGGCTGGTCGTCGAGCGGGAGCGCGAGCGCATGGCGTTCCGCTCCGCCGAGTACTGGGACCTGACCGGCACCTTCGGCACCGGCCGCGCCGGTGACCCGTCCGACCCGTCGTCCCTGGTCGCACGCCTGACCACGGTCGACGGCAGGCGCGTCGCCCAGGGCCGCGACTTCAACTCGCTGGGGCAGCTCAAGAGCGCGAACACTCTCCACCTCGACGAGGCCGCCGCCCGCGCGCTGGCCGCCGCGCTGGAGCACACCGCGTTCTCCGTGCGCTCGGTCGAGTCCAAGCCGTACCGCCGCTCGCCGTACGCCCCGTTCCGTACGACGACGCTGCAGCAGGAGGCGAGCCGCAAGCTCGGCTTCGGCGCGAAGGCCACCATGCAGATCGCGCAGAAGCTGTACGAGAACGGCTTCATCACCTACATGCGTACGGACTCCACGACGCTCAGCGACACCGCCGTCGCGGCCGCCCGCGCCCAGGTCACCCAGCTGTACGGTGCCGACTACCTGCCGGAGAAGCCGCGCACGTACGCCGGGAAGGTCAAGAACGCGCAGGAGGCGCACGAGGCCATCCGGCCCTCGGGTGATCGTTTCCGCACGCCCGCGGAGACCGGGCTGACCGGCGACCAGTTCAGGCTCTACGAGCTGATCTGGAAGCGGACCGTCGCCTCCCAGATGAAGGACGCGACCGGGAACAGCGTCACCGTCAAGATCGGTGGCACCGCCGCCGACGGCCGCGACGCCGAGTTCAGCGCGTCCGGCAAGACAATCACGTTCCACGGCTTCCTGAAGGCGTACGTCGAGGGCGCCGACGACCCGAACGCCGAGCTCGACGACCGTGAGCGCCGGCTGCCGCAGGTCAGTGAGGGCGACCCGCTGAGCGCCGAGGAGATCTCGGTCGACGGCCACGCGACCAAGCCCCCGGCCCGCTACACCGAGGCCAGCCTGGTCAAGGAGCTCGAGGAGCGGGAGATCGGCCGCCCGTCGACGTACGCGTCGATCATCGGGACCATCCTCGACCGCGGCTATGTGTTCAAGAAGGGCACGGCGCTCGTGCCGTCCTTCCTGTCCTTCGCCGTGGTCAACCTCCTGGAGAAGCACTTCGGGCGGCTCGTCGACTACGACTTCACCGCCAAGATGGAGGACGACCTCGACCGCATCGCGCGCGGCGAGGCGCAGGCCGTGCCGTGGCTCAAGCGGTTCTACTTTGGTGAGAACGGTGAGAACACGGACGGCGCCGGGCTCGCCGCCGAGGCCGGCAACGGCGACGGCGACCACCTGGGCGGTCTGAAGGAGCTGGTCACGGACCTGGGCGCGATCGACGCGCGCGAGGTGTCGTCCTTCCCCGTCGGCAACGGCATCGTGCTGCGCGTGGGCCGCTACGGTCCGTACATCGAGCGCGGCGAGAAGGACTCCGAGAACCACCAGCGCGCCGACATCCCGGCCGACCTGGCGCCGGACGAACTGAGCGTCGAGCTCGCCGAGGAACTGCTCGCCAAGCCGAGCGGCGACTTCGAGCTGGGCACGGATCCCGCGACCGGCCACACGATCGTCGCCAAGGACGGCCGCTACGGCCCGTACGTCACCGAGGTGCTCCCCGAGGGCACCCCTAAGACGGGCAAGAATGCCGTCAAGCCGCGTACGGCCTCGCTGTTCAAGTCGATGTCGCTGGACACGGTGACCCTCGACGACGCGCTGCGGCTGATGTCGCTGCCGCGCGTCGTCGGTACGGACGCGGAGGGTCAGGAGATCACCGCGCAGAACGGCCGCTACGGCCCGTACCTGAAGAAGGGCACGGACTCGCGCTCCCTGCAGTCCGAGGAGCAGCTGTTCACGATCACGCTGGAGGAGGCGCTGGCGATCTACGCCCAGCCCAAGCAGCGTGGCCGGGCCGCCGCCAAGCCGCCGCTGAAGGAGCTGGGCACCGACCCGGTCAGCGAGAAGCCGGTCGTCGTCAAGGACGGGCGCTTCGGGCCGTACGTCACCGACGGTGAGACCAATGCGACCCTGAGGTCCGGCGACAGCGTCGAGACGATCACCCCGGAGCGCGGCTTCGAGCTCCTCGCCGAGAAGCGGGCGAAGGGGCCCGCCAAGAAGACGGCGAAGAAGACGGCCGCGAAGAAGGCCCCGGCCAAGAAGACGGCCGCCAAGAAGACCACGGCGAAGAAGACGGCCGCCAAGAAGACCACGGCGACGGCGAAGAAGACCGCGGCGAAGAAGACGGCGGCGTCGGCCTCCAAGGCGACGGCTGAGGACTGATCGAAGGCGGCGGTCGGGGACTGGCCGAAGGCGGCGGGCGAGGACTGGCCGAAGGCAGCGGCTGAGGGCCGCCGCGCCGGGCGCCGGTGGCGCCGCGGGCCTTCACCGGTGCTTCACATCGGGTCCCGGAGTCGGGCGTACCGGCGTCACGAGGTGGGGACGTCCGTGCGTGTGTGGGGGGTCGTGCACGGGCGGGCGGTCCTCTCGGGGTGTCGGCGGCTCCCGATAGGCTGAATGCATGACGCGAGCCGAGCAGCCAACGGCCCCCACCCCGGCCCCCGACGACGCACTGGTCGCGGATTCCCGCGAGCGCGCCGTCCGCGCCCTGCTGCGCCACCCCCAGCTCAGGCGGCTGTGGAGTGCGCAGCTCGTGGGCGGTGCGGGTGATGTCCTGGCGCTGTTGGTCCTCGTGATCCTCGCCTTCCAGGTGGCCATCGCGGAGGGTTCGTTCGGCGGTGGCTACCGGGGCGTCGCCCTCACGGTCGCCGCCGTGTTCGGGGCACGCGTTCTGGCCACGCTGCTCTTCGGGGCCGTGCTTCTCGGGCCCCTCACGTCGCTCACGTCCCCGGAGGGCCCGCTCGACCGGCGCTGGACCATGGTCGGCGCGGACGGACTGCGCGCCGTGCTGCTGATCGTCGCGCCGCTGTGGATCGACTGGACGCCGGACAGCGCGCTCGCCGCCCTGCTGGTGACCGCGTTCGTGGCCGGTGTCGCCGAGCGCTTCTGGACGGTGTGCCGGGAGAGCGCGGCGCCCGCGCTGCTGCCCGCGCCGCCGCTGGAGGGCGCGACCGTGCGCCCGCTGCCGGACCACATGGAGGCGCTGCGGCGCCTGTCCCTGCGCACGGGTTTCCTGGCGGTGCCGCTCGCAGCCGCCGCCCTCGTCGTCGTGTCGTTGCTGAACAACCTGCTGGGCGCCGGTATCGCCTGGTTCGGCCTGCACCAGGCGGCACTGCCGGCGTACGTCGCCGCCGGGCTGTTCGCCGCCTCGCTGTCGGTCGTCGTCTTCCTCGAGCTGCCCGGCACGCGCACCCCGCGCGCGCGGTCGCCGCTGGAGGGTCTGCGCCGCCCCCGGACGGGGACGGGCCCGGGCGGGGACAAGGGGCGTACCGGCGCGATCCCAATCCTGGTGCTCGCCTGCACGGCCGTCGCGGCGGCGGTCGCCGCGGCCGTCGCCGTCGCCGTGCTCCACGCCAAGGACCTGGGTGGCGGCCCGGTCCTGTACGGGCTGCTGGTCGTCGCGCTGACGGGCGGCGTGGCCGCCGGCATCCGCACGGCGCCCTCGGTCCTGCCCTCGCTGTCGCGGCGCCGGCTGCTTTCGCTGGCCGTCGCCTTCACGGGCGTGGCCCTGCTCGCCGCCGGACTCGTACCGGACGTGACCAGCGTGGTGCTGGTCTTCGGGCTCGCCGGGGTCGGCGCGGGTATCGCCGCGAACACCGGGCACGCGTTGCTCGACCAGGAGACGGAGGCCGCCCGCCGGGTGCGGACGACCGGGCACCTGCACGCGGTCGTACGGGTCTTCGTGGCGCTCGGCGCCCTGATCGCCCCCCTGGTGGCGGCGCTGATCGGGCCGCACCGGGTGGAGAACGGCAGGTTCGTGTTCGCCCACGGGGGCGCCGCGTTCACGCTGATGCTGGTGGGCGCGCTGCTGCTGCCGGTGGCCGCACTGGTGCTGGCCAAGGTGGACGACCGGTCCGGCGTACCGCTGCGGCACGACCTGCGGGACGCGCTGCGCGGCGGGGACGAGCCGGCGGACGCGCCCTCGGCGACCGGGTTCTTCATCGCCCTGGAGGGCGGCGACGGCGCGGGGAAGTCCACCCAGGCCGAGGCGCTCGCCGAGTGGATCCGGGCCAAGGGACACGAGGTCGTGCTGACGCGGGAGCCGGGGGCGACGCCGGTCGGCAAGCGGCTGCGCTCGATCCTGCTGGACGTCTCCTCGGCCGGGCTGTCGCACCGCGCGGAGGCGCTGTTGTACGCCGCCGACCGCGCCGAGCACGTCGACACGGTCGTACGGCCCGCCCTGGAGCGGGGTGCGGTCGTCATCTCGGACCGGTACATCGACTCGTCGGTGGCGTACCAGGGCGCGGGCCGTGATCTGTCGCCGACCGAGATCGCCCGTATCTCGCGGTGGGCGACGAACGGGCTGGTGCCCCATCTGACGGTGCTGCTGGACGTGTCGCCGGAGACCGCGCGGGAGCGGTTCACGGAGGCGCCGGACCGGCTGGAGTCGGAGCCGGCCGAGTTCCACGCGCGCGTGCGGTCCGGTTTCCTCACGCTGGCCGCGGCCGACCCGGGCCGCTACCTCGTCGTGGACGCGGGCCAGGAGCCCGAGGCGGTCACCACCGTCGTCCGGCACCGGCTCGACATGATGCTGCCGCTCTCCGAGGCCGAGGTGAAGGCCCAGGAGGAGGCCCGCCGCAAGGCCGAGGAGGAGGCGCGGCGCAAGGCCGAGGAGGAGGCCGCCCGCAAGGCCGAGGAGGAGCGCCTGGAGCGCGAGCGGCAGGAACAGCTCGCCCAACTGCGCGCCGAGGAGGAGGAGCGCAAGCGGCGCGAGCTGGAGGAGGCCCAGCGGCGCGAGGCCGAGCGGCAGGCCGAGGAGGCTCGGCAGCGGGCCGAGGAGGCGCGCCGGCGTGCCGAGGAGGAGCGGGAACGGCTCCTCGCCGAGGAGCGGGCACGGGCCGAGGAGGAAGCGCGGCGCAAGGCCGAGGAGGAGCGCCGCCGAGCGCAGGCCGCCGAGGAGGAGCGGCTGCGCGCCGAGGCCGAGGCGCGGCGTCTGGAGAAGCAGCGGAAGGCCGAGGAGGCACTGCTGCGGGCCGAGGAGGCCCGCAGAGCGGCGGAGGCGGCGGCCGCGGCCGCGGCTTCGGCGGCGACGAGCGGGGCGGGGACGTTCGGTGGCGGTGCGTCGGCCGGTGGGACGGGGACGTCCGGTGGGGCGGGAACGTCCGGTGGGGCGGGAACGTCCGGTGGGGCCGGGGCCGCGCGGGTCTCTTTCGACAAGCGGGTCTCTTTCGAGAAGCGGAACGCTGCCGCGGGACCGGGTTCTGCGGGTTCGGGGTCGGGTTCTGCGGGATCGGGTTCTGCGGGTTCGGCGTCGGGTTCCGCGGGTTCGGAGGCGGGCAGTGCCGGCGAGGCGCGAGGCGCGCGAGGCTCTGAGGGGGCGCCCGCATTCGCGGCCGACAACGCGCCGACCGTACCCACACCGCTGGTGACGCCGACGGATGCGCCGGGCGGCCCCGCGGACGAGACGGCCGTGCTGCCGCAGGTGCGCGCCGGTGCGCCCGACACGGAGACGACGGCCGAGCTTCCGCAGCCGCCGGTGCATCCGGGGGCGGCGGACGAGACAGCCGTACTGCCTCCCGTACGGGAGGACGACGTCCGATCGGGGAGTGGCGCGGACGAGCCCGCCGACCGGGTGCCGCCCGGGTACTTCCGGGACGAGTGGCAGGCTCCCGGGCAGCAGGCCGCCGAGCGGCCGGAAGAGCGTACGCGGGAGCTGCCCCAGGTGGATGCCGAGGGCACGCCGCGCCGTCGCCCCCGGTCCGACTGGGCAGAGGAGACCCCGCTGGACGACCTGCCGACCCTGGCGGACGAGCTGCTGGGACCGCGCGAGGAGCACGGGCACGACTACCGGGACGACGGCGGCCACGGCCGGGGACGGGGCGGTCGGCGCCGCTGATCCGGCGGGGCCTCGCCCCGGCGGGAGCTGCGGACCGTCGCTGATTCGGTGGGGTCTCCGGTACACGGACCCGGATGTCAGTGCTCTCCCGCACAATGGGTCACGGCAGGGCAGAGTGTGACGGAAGGGCGGTGCCGTATGCCCGTGTGGGACGACCTGGTGGGCCAGGAGAAGCTGAGCGCGCAGCTCGACGCGGCCGCCCGGGACGCCGACGCGATCGTCACCGCGGCCGCCGCCGACGCCCCGCCGCCCGAGGGGTCGAAGATGACGCACGCGTGGCTGTTCACGGGCCCGCCGGGAGCGGGGCACACCGCGGCCGCCCGGGCCTTCGCGGCGGCCCTCCAGTGCGTGAGCCCGGACCGCGCGCTCGGCGGCAGCCCCGGCTGCGGCTTCTGCGACGGCTGCCACACGGCTCTGGTGGGCACGCACGCGGACGTCACCACGGTCGCCGCCGTGGGCACGCAGATCCTGGCCGACGACATGCGGGACACCGTCCGCAAGTCCTTCACCTCGCCGGCGAACGGCCGCTGGCAGGTCATCCTCGTCGAGGACGCCGAGCGGCTGAACGAGAAGTCGGCGAACGCCGTGCTGAAGGCCGTGGAGGAACCCGCCCCCCGTACGGTCTGGCTGCTGTGCGCCCCGTCCCTGGAGGACGTGCTGCCGACGATCCGTTCGCGCTGCCGTCACGTCAGCCTGCTGACGCCCTCGGTCGACGCCGTCGCCGACATGCTGGTCCGCCGCGAGGGCATCGAACCGGACGCGGCCGCGACGGCCGCCCGCGCCACCCAGGGGCACATCGACCGCGCCCGCCGGCTGGCCACCGACCCGCGTGCGCGGGAGCGCCGGGCCGCCGTGCTCAGGCTGCCGCTGCGCGTCGAGGAGATCGGCGGCTGCCTCAAGGCGGCCCAGGAGCTGGTCGACGCCGCCACGGAGGAGTCCAAGCAGCTCGCCGAGGAGGTCGACGCCAAGGAGACCGAGGAGCTGAAGGCGGCGCTGGGCGCGGTCCAGGGCGGGCGGCTGCCGCGCGGCACCGCGGGTGTGATGAAGGACCTGGAGGACAAGCAGAAGCGCCGGCGGACGCGTGCGCAGCGCGACAGTCTCGATCTGGCGCTGACCGACCTCACCGGCTTCTACCGCGATGTCCTCGCCCTCCAGCTCGGCTCCCGCGTCGCCCTCGCCAACACCGAGGTACAGGACACGCTGGACCGCCTCGCGCGCGGGACGACGCCGGAGTCGACGCTGCGCCGTATCGACGCGATCGCCGCCTGCCGCGACGCCCTGGACCGCAATGTCGCCCCGCTGTTGGCCGTGGAGGCGATGACCGTGGCGCTGCGGGCCGGCTGACGCCGGTTGTCGCTGACTGACCCACTTTTCGGCGACTGACCTGCTCGTCGACGGCTGAGCCGGCCGACACCTTCGTCCGTATGGGTGTCGTACGTCGCGGATGGTGATCGGTCGGTTGCTTGGCGTTACGCTCGCGCAATGTACAAGAGGCGCACTTCCCCCCGCCCCGACCGTCCCCTCCGCGGGACGGGCCGCCGCCTCGGCAGTACGGGCACGATGCTGGTCGCGGCGTTCTCGCTGCTGGTGCCCGCCTGCACCTCCGGTGGTGTGACGGCGGCCACGACGACCTCGACCAAGCGGGCCGCCGTTCTCGCACCGCTGCCGCGCGCCGTCCCGGTGGCGCTGTCGGCGTACTACCGGCAGCAGCTCGACTGGCGCGACTGCGTGGGACCCGGCTTCCAGTGCGCCACGATGCGGGCCCCGCTGGACTACGCGAAGCCGGAGGCGGGCGACGTCCGGCTGGCGGTGGCCCGCAGGAAGGCGACCGGCCCCGGCGAGCGCCTCGGCTCGCTGCTCGTCAACCCGGGCGGACCGGGCGGCTCGGCGGTGGAGTACCTGGAGTCGTACGCGGCCCTCGGCTATCCGCAGGCGGTCCGCGCCCGCTACGACATGGTGGCCGTCGACCCGCGCGGCGTCGCCCGCAGCGAGCCGGTCGAGTGCCTCACCGGCCCCGGCATGGACACGTACACCCAGACGGATCCCACCCCCGACGACGAGGCGGAGGCCGACGCGCTGGTGGGGTCGTTCCGGCAGTTCGCGAAGGGCTGCGAGGCACGCTCGGCACGGCTGCTGGGCCATGTGTCCACGGTCGAGGCGGCCCGCGACATGGACGTCCTGCGCGCACTGCTGGGCGACGAGAGGCTGACGTACGTGGGGGCGTCGTACGGGACGTTCCTGGGCGCGACGTACGCCGGCCTGTTCCCGGGGCGCGTCGGCCGGCTGGTGCTGGACGGCGCGATGGACCCGTCCCTGTCCGCCCGCAGGCTGAACGAGGACCAGACGGCGGGCTTCGAGACGGCCTTCCAGTCGTTCGCGAAGGACTGCGTACGGCAGGCCGACTGTCCCCTCGGCGGCCGGGGCACCACCCCCGGCCGGGTCGGTGAGAACCTGAAGGCATTCTTCCGGCGGCTCGACGAGAAGCCCCTCGCGACCGGCGACCCGGACGGCCGGGAACTCGGCGAGTCCCTGGCCACCGTGGGCGTGATCGCCGCGATGTACGACGAGGCCGCGTGGCCCGAACTGCGCCAGGCTCTCAACCAGGCCGTCGAGGACGAGGACGGGGCGGGCCTGCTCGCCCTCTCGGACAGCTACTACGAGCGGGACCCGGACGGCCGCTACTCCAACCTGATGTACGCCAACGCGGCCGTGAACTGCCTGGACCTCCCGGCGGCCTTCTCGGGCCCCGAACAGGTCGAGAAGGCGCTGCCCGCCTTCGAGAAGGCGTCCCCGGTCTTCGGCAGGGGCCTCGCCTGGGCCGCCCTGAGCTGCACGTACTGGCCCGTTAAGGCCACGGGAGCGCCGCAGCGCATCGAGGCGAAGGGCGCCTCCCCGATCGTCGTGGTGGGCACCACCCGCGACCCGGCGACCCCGTACCCCTGGGCGCGGGCCCTGGCCTCCCAGCTCTCCTCCGGACGGCTGCTCACATACGAGGGCGACGGACACACGGCGTACGGCCGCGGCAGCGACTGCATCGATTCGGCGATCAACACCTACCTGCTGCGGGGCACACCGCCGGCCGAGGGGAAACGCTGCGCACAGCGGTGAGGCCGGGCCGGCCGGCGGGCACCCGCGGCTTCCCGCCGCGGGCGTCCAGGAGGGTGCCCCGGTGGGTGGTAGGGGGAGCTCGGGAAACTGTGTAGACTTACCGATGTTGCTGATCGCACCATAGTGCGGGCAGCGCGCCGCTTTAGCTCAGATGGCCAGAGCAACGCACTCGTAATGCGTAGGTCTCGGGTTCGAATCCCGAAAGCGGCTCCATGAGAGGCCAGGTCACGTGATACGTGTCCTGGCCTCTGGCTGTTGTGGGCCGCCCCCGGGCGGGCCCGGGCATGCCGATGTGCGGGCCCGGGCAAGCGACGTGCGACTGTGATCCGTATGTGATCGCCGCCCCGTAGCCTCCGCTTGATCAGAGGGTGCACGCGAGTGCGTCATCGCAGCGCAGGGCCGTACATCACATATCGGCGCGCGGCGATACCGGCAGTGGTCGGCGGGGTACTGATCCCGGTGCTGTTGTGGTGGGCGGGAGCGAGTGCGCAGGCGCTGCACCTGCAGGGTGCCGTCGACCTGCTCGGCGGCCGGACCACTGCCGAGCTCGAGCACTGGCTCGTCCCCTGGTCGTACGATCCGCCGGACTCGCTCCGGTTCAGCGCCGGGAGCAGTGACACGGCCGGGAGTGACGGCAGCCGGTACGGCGAGCTCTACCGCACCGCTCTGCAGATCAGGTTCGTCGCGGTCTTCGCCTTCTTCGTGCCCGGGGCACTGTTCCTGGTCCGCAGGCTGCCGCCGGTGCGCGGCCGGACGCCTGCCGCGCTGCTCGCGGTGTGGGCCTGGGGCCTGGTGGCCGGGACCCTGGCGGTGGCCGTCTCCGCGCCGTGGCTGATCGCCTCGCAGGGCGGCAGTTACTGCTTCCTGCCGCAGCTGGCGTCCATGATCTCCTCCGGGCGGCAGATCCTCGTGGTGGCCGCGCTGGTCGCGGCGGTGGGGGCGGTGCTCGTGGCACGCGTCACCGCGGAGGGCGCCGGTCCGTTGCCGCGGCGGCCCGTTCCGGCGCCTGCCGCCCGGCCGGCCGCAACCGCCGGGACCGCGGTGATCGCACTGTCCTCGGTCGTCCTGTCGTACCAGTCGAACGCCGCCGCTCTCCAGACGGCCTTCACGGGCAGCGGAGTGTTCGCCGAACCGGGCGACCTGCTGCGCCAATGGCTGCTGCTCGGCGCCTGGACGGGCCCGTCCGGCACACCGCTCGGCGACTGGCTCCTGTACCGCAGCGCCGACGTACTGCTGCTCGCCGTGGTGTGGTGGGCGCTGCGGCTGCTGCCCGGGCTGCTCACCCGAGCCGCTGTGCCGGCGATGGCGGTCGGCGCGGTCTGTGCGACCGTGATCGGGCTGCTGGCGAGCCAGCTGCTGCGGGTGGTGACGGACGGGACGGGCATGCGCTGGGGACTGCTGCATCTGTCCGCCGTCCTGGGCGGCGGCGTTCCGGCCGCCCTGACCTTCGGACTGGTGGCGGGAGCCGCGGCTGCCGTGATCCTGCGGCTGACCACGGGCCGCGCGGGAACCGCCGAGGCCGACGCCCGCGCCCAGGACCCGGCACAGGACCCGGTGCAGGACCCGGATCGGGACCAGGTTCAGGATTTCGCCCGGCCCTAGCAGTACGACGTACGACGAAGCCCTGTGGCACGCACAAGGCCCCGGTCGTTCACCTCAGCCGACCGGGGCCCCGCAGGCCCCGGACCCGGCCGCGGCGGCGACACTCCCCCGAGCAACGCGTCCTACGCGCGCACCGTCGGGCCAGATCCGATGAAGTGATCACATCAGACGGCACCAACGGATCGCTAACATGTGGCCAACGGGCGGCGCGAAGTCGTCGTGGAGCACGGCCCGGAGGCCGGGCGGAGGGACGACAGGCGGTGCTATGCGGTACGGGCTGCGGTTCGGACTGCTGGGTTCGCCGGTGCTGTACGACGCCGACGGCGGCGTACGGCCGATCGGCAGCGGCAAGATGCGTGCCCTGCTCGTCGCGCTGCTGCTGGAGCCCGGCCGGTCCGTTTCGGTCGAGTCGCTCAAGGACGCGCTGTGGGGCGGTGCGCCCCCGCCGTCCGCGCACGCCTCGCTGCAGAACCATGTGACCAGGCTGCGGCGGCTGTTGGACGATCCGGAGCGGCTGCGTGCCGTTCCGCCCGGGTATCTGCTGCGGGTCGGCGAGGGCGAGTTGGACGTCCGGGTCTTCGAGACACACGTGTCGGCCGCGCGCTCCGCGCACGCGGACCGGGACTGGGCGGGTACCGTGCGCGAGGCCGCCGCCGCGCTCGCGCTGTGGCGGGGGACGCCGCTCGGCGCGCTGCCGCAGGGCTTCGGTGGTCACGCCTTCGTCCAGCGGCTGGAGGAGGCGCGGCTGCTGCTCCTGGAGTGGCGGTACGAGGCGGAACTCGGCCTCGCCCAGGGTGCCGGGGGCGCGGGTGCCGCCCTGGCCTCGGGCGCGCTCGCAGATGCTCCGGCCGCCGGACCCGCCCGGCTGGCCGCGCTCGCCCCCGAGTTGGCCGCGCTCGTGGCCGAGCATCCCCTGCGGGAGGCCTTCCACCGGCTGCTCATGCTGGTGCTGCACCACACCGGACGCCAGGCCGAGGCACTGGCCGTGCACCGCGATCTGCGCGCCCGGCTGGTCGAGGAACTCGGCGTGGAACCGGGGGCGGCGGTACGCGACGCGCATCTGGAGATCCTCCAGGAGGAGCCCGCCGGAAGGCTCACCGGCAGGGCACCCGACAGTTCTGACGGCCCCCATGGCGCCGCGAGCAGTGGCGTCGGTACGGGCACGGCGGGTACCGGCAGTACTGCTGCCACTGCCGGTACCAGCGGTGCCACCAGCTCTGTCGACGCGCCCTCCGGCCGTCCGCGTCCCGCCCAGCTCCCGGCCGCTCCCGCCCACTTCACCGGCCGCGGCGACACACTCGCCGCCCTGCGCCGCGCTCTGGACACCGGTCTGTCCCCGGCCGACCGTTCCCCTGCGGTGGCCGTCGTCAGCGGCATGGCGGGCGTCGGCAAGAGCGCCGTCGCCCTGCAGGCGGCCCATGAGCTGGCGGATCGCTTTCCCGACGGCCAGCTGTACGTCCATCTGCACGGTGCCACGCCCGGTATGACCCCCGTCAGCCCGCACCAGGCCCTCACCGCACTGCTGCGCGACCTCGGTACCGAGCCGCGCCAGATCCCCGAACACCCGGACGCGGCGGCCGCGTTGCTCCGTTCCACGCTCGCGCCGACCCGCACGCTCATGGTGTTCGACGATGCCGCGAACGCCGCGCAGGTACGGCCGCTGCTGCCCGCGGGCGCCGGATGCGCCGTGATCGTGACCAGCCGGTCCCCGCTCACCGCGCTGGACGGCGCCCACCGCTTCCCGCTCACGCCGCTGTCGGACGAGGACAGCGCGGCGTTACTGCGCGCGGTCTCCGGCCGCGACGGGCTCGACGGCGCCCACCCGCTCGTCGAGCTCGCCGGCCGTCTCCCGCTCGCGCTGCGGATCGTGGCGGCACGCCTCGCCGCGCGCCGTGCGCTCAGCCCGGACGCCCTCGCCGGGCAACTGGCCGCTACGGAGGGGCGGTTGCACCACCTGGAGTACGACGATCTGAGCGTGCGCCGGTCCCTCGCGGTGGCGCACGAGGCCCTGCGCGCCTCCGACCGCGAGGCCGACCGCGACGCGGCACTCGCCCTGCACCGCATCGGGGCGCTCGACCTGCCCGCGTACGGCGCACCGCTCGTCGCCCGTCTCACCGGCACCGACGAACGGCGTGCCGAGGCCGCTCTCGACCGGCTCGTCGACGTGGCGCTGCTGGAGGAGACGGCGTACGGCCGGTACGCACCGCACGATCTGGTACGGGACTTCGCCCGCGAGCTCTCCGCCGACGGCAGTGACGCCAGTGACGCCTGCGATGCCTGTGATGACAGCTGTGCCAGTGGTGGAAGCGACGGCGGCGCGGGCAGTGACGGCAGCGGGGGCAGTACCGGCACCGAGCGCGGTGGTGCCGTCGCGGACGCGCTGCGCTGGTACGCCGACCGTGCGCGCCAGAGTCTGATCGCGCTTCTGCCGCCCGGATACGAGCGTGAGGAACGGCTGCGGCCGACGGCCGGTGAGTCGGCCCCGGTCGACACCCGCCCGTTCCCCTCCGCGGAGGCGGCCTTCGCCTGGGGCGACCGTGAACTGCCCAACATCGTCGCCCTCGTGGAGCGCTGCGTACGGCCGGGCGCGACCGGCATCGCCGCAGGGGCGGTGGCCGGGACAGCAGCCGGTACGGCCGGCGGGATGAACGACGGTACCGCCGATGGGACGGCCGCGGCCGCCACCCCCTTGGCGCTGGTGCCCGTGCTGGTCCGCCAGCTCTTCCCGTACCTGCAGCGCAGCGGACGTCTCGCCGAGCTGGACGTGCTGGGGCGGATCGCGCTGGACGTGGCCCGGTCGGTGGGGGACGACGCGGCCGAGGCGTTCGCCCTCACCGACCGGGCGGGGCTGCACTTCATGTCGGGCCGGCTCACGGAGGCCCTCGCCCTGAACGACCTGGGGCTCGAACTGTGGCGCGGGCTCGGTGCCGTCTCGTGCATCCGGCGCTGTCTGAACAACCGGGGCCTGCTGCTGGAGAGCCTCGGCCGGTACGAGGAGAGCGAGGAGACGCTGCGCCAGAGCCTGGAGCTGTCGCGGCAGCTGGGCGATCCGTACGGCCAGGCCGTCACCTTCAGCCATCTCGGCAACCTGCTCAAGCACACCGACGCGCGAGCCGCCATCGTGCACCACCAGCGCAGTCTGGCGCTCGGCGAGGTCGCCGACAGCGTCCTCGTACGGCACACCGCACACTGCAACATCGGATACGCCCACCTCCGGCTCGGTGAACCGGACCGGGCCGTGCAGAGTTTCGAGCAGGCCCTCGCGATCCTCGGTGACGACGAGGACTGGGGCGGCGAGTCCCAGACCCGGCTCGGGCTCGTACGCGCCCTGCGCGCACTGGACCGCACCGAACGCGCCTTCGACGAGTGCGGCCGGCTGCTGGAGCTCGCCGAACGGCGGGCCGACCAGTACATGGAGGGTCTCGCCAGGCACCAGCGGGGCCTGTTGCTGGCGGACGAAGGGTGCTCCGACGAGGCGTACGCGGAGTGGGAGGCGGCGCTGCGGGTCCTCGACGGCACGGACTCGCCGGTGGCGGGGAAGCTGCGGAACCTGCTGGCGGACCGCTGAGCAGGTGCGCGAGCACCCTCACCACCCTCACTTCGCGTCGGCATAGCACTCCACCACCGCCGTCGTGAACGGGAAGCGCACCGGTGTCCGGCCGAACGTGAGGTGTCCCGCCAGATCGGCCGCCTCCCGGATCGCCGCGACGACCGCCTGGGCCTCCTCCTCCGGGCAGTGCACGATCACCTCGTCGTGCTGGAAGAAGACCAGTTCGGCCGCCATGTCCGCCAGTGTGCGGCGCAGGGCGGCGAGGAGGAGCAGCGCCCAGTCGGCGGCGCTCCCCTGGACGACGAAGTTACGGGCGAAGCGGCCCCGGGCGCGGGAGTCGGTGGACGCGTATCCGGGCGTCCAGTCCTGGTCGGTGCCGGAGTCGGCGCCCACGGAAGCCCGCGCGGGCTCGTCCTGCGGGATGCCCGCTTCCTCCGCCGCGGCCTCGGCCGCGGCTCCGGCCGCCGGCGGGCTCGTACGGCCCAGCCAGGTCCGTACGAGCCGGCCCTCCTCGCCCGCGCGGGCCGCGTCGTCCACGTACGCGACGGCCCGGGGGAAGCGGCGGCGGAGTGCCGCGAGGTTCTTGAGGCCGTCACCGGAGGTCTGCCCGTAGACCGCGCCGAGCACGGCGAGCTTCGCCTGCGCGCGGTCGCCGGCGAACGCCCGGTCGGACACCTCCTGATACAGGTCGGTGGCGCGGCTCGCCACCTCCATCAGGCCGGGGTCGCGGGAGATCGCCGCCAGCACGCGCGGTTCCATCTGGTCGGCGTCGGCCACGACGAGCCGCCAGCCGGGGGCGGCGACGCAGGCGCGGCGGATCACCTTGGGGATCTGCAGGGCGCCCCCGCCATTGGTGACCCAGCGGCCGGTGACCGTGCCGCCCGCGAGGAACTCGGGCCGGAACCGGCCCTCCCGCACCCAGTCCTGGAGCCATGACCAGCCGTGGGCGACCCAGATGCGGTACAGCTTCTTGTACTCCAGCAAGGGCCGTACGGCGGGATGGTCGACGGACTCGAGCTCCCAGCGGCGCGTGGACCTGACCTTGATCCCGGCCTGGGCGAAGGCCTTGACGACATCCGCGGGCAGGTCGGGCCGTACGCGCCGGCCGAACGCCTGGGACACCTCGTCGGCGAGCTCGGCCAGCCGCCGGGGCTCACCGCCGCCCGCGTACCGCTCGCCGAGGAGTTCGTGCAGGACCCGGCGGTGCACGTCGGGGCTCCAGGGCAGGCCGGCGTGGTTCATCTCGGCGGCGACCAGCATGCCGGCCGACTCGGCGGCGGTGAGCAGGCGCATGCGGCCGGGGTGGGCGGTGGCGTCGTGCCGCCGCTGCTGGTCCGCGTACACCTCGACGAGGTCCGTGAGGGGGACGTGGACGGGGCGGGGCTCGAAGAGCGGGGCCTGGGCGCCCGGCTCGGCGGCGCGCTGGGGCGGGTCCGGGGGGACCGGGGCGCCGCGGAGGCGGGCGAGCGCCGCGGCGGCCGAACGGGGTTCGCCGTGCCGTCCCTCATGGCCGAGCAGCAGGTTCTCGGCGACATCGATGTCGTAGCACCGCTCCACGCGCACCCCCGCGGCGATCAGGCGCGGATACGTCGCCGCGGTCGCCCGCCACACCCAGCGGGCGACCCGCGGCCGGCTCCGGACGGCGGTGACCGGGTCCGGCTCGTGCCGTACGGGTCCCGCGAGCAGCCCGTCGGGGCCGAGGGGGGCGATGTACGCGCCTCCGTCCTCGGCCTCCGCGAGAGCCCAGCGAGCCCAGTGGTCGGTCATGGGTGCGAGTGTGACAGGGGGGTCTGACAACGGGCCCGCGCTCACCCCGCACCCCCGGCCTTCCCCCACTCGGCTCCGGCCGCTTACACGTCCGTGTCCTCCGTGTCCTCCGTGTCCTCCGTGTCCTCCGTGTCTTTCGTGTCCCCCGTGATCGCCCGCAGCTCCTGTGCCACGTTCGCCTCCGTCGCGTCCTTCCTCACGCCCAGCCCGCTGAGCACCCCGTCCCCGTTCTCGAACTCCAGCAGGGCGAGGAGGATGTGCTCGGTGCCGATGTAGTTGTGGCCGAGCCGGAGGGCCTCGCGGAAGGTGAGTTCGAGGACCTTCTTGGCGTCCGCGCCGTAGGGGAGGAGCTCGGGCACGTCGGCGGACGCCGGAGGCAGTGCGGCCGTCGCCGCGGCGCGGACCTCCTCCAGGGTGACCCCCTGGGCGGTGATCGCCTTGGCCCCGAGGCCCTCGGGCTCGCTGAGGAGGCCCAGTACGAGGTGTGCGGGAAGGCCCTCGGTGTTTCCCGCCGCCTTGGCCTCGTTGTGCGCGGTGACCACCACGTTGCGGGCCCGAGGGGTGTAGCGGCTGAAACCCTGGCTGGGGTCGAGGTCGGCCTCGGCCTTCGGCACGAAGCGCTTCTGGGCCGCCTGCCGGGTGACCCCCATGCTCCTGCCGATCTCGGTCCAGGACGCGCCCGAACGCCGGGCCTGGTCGACGAAGTGGCCGATCAGGTGGTCGGCCACGTCACCGAGGTGGTCCGCGGCGATCACCGCGTCCTCGAGCTGGTCGAGGGGCTGGGGGTGGACCTTCTTGATGGCTTCGATCAGGTCGTCGAGGCGAATGGACGCCGTGACCAAGGGGTTCGTCGTCATGTGTCAACCGTAGGTTGACGCTGGGGGGTCGTCAACCCCGAGTTGACAGCCGAACGCTTTTCGATGCCGGACGGCGGCATGTCACGATCGACGCGTGAGTACGACCAGCACGGTGGACAGCGCCTTCGGCACCGCCCTGTACGCCGACACCGACGCCGCCCTGGACGCGGGCGCCTCACTGCTCGCCGCCGACCCGTCCGCCGACCCAGAGGTCGCCCGCAGGGGGCGCGACTTCGTCGCCGCGGCCTGGCGGCGTGGCTGGCAGCCCGCCGACGTCGTACGGCTCGTGCGGCGTGAGCTCGACGACCACCACGTACGCCTCGTCGCCCGGCTGATCCTCGACGAGCAGGAGCATCCCGCCCCCGAGGAGGCCGGGCGTGGCTCCCGCTGGGCCGCCCAACTCGGGGAACTGGACGGGTTCGCGCCGCCGCCCCGCACCGACCGTTTCTCGCACGCCACCGCCGTACTGGAGCTGTACCGCCTGCTCCTGCGCCTGCCCGCCCTCGAACCGCTCGGCGAGGCGCGGGCGCCCCGCAGCTCTCCCGGCTCTCCGGAGCGTCCGTCCGGCGGCGCCCGCGTGCTGTCCCGCATCCGTGCCCTGCTCGCCAAGGCCGAGGCCACCGGTTTCCCCGAGGAGGCGGAGGCGCTCAGCGCGAAGGCGCAGGAGCTGATGGCGCGGCACAGCATCGACGAGGCGCTGCTCGCCGCGCGGGCACACGACCCGAACGTGCCCAGTGCCTGCCGGATCGGCGTCGACCCGCCGTACGAGACGGCCAAGGCGGTGCTCCTCGACGCGGTCGCGCGCGCGAACCGCTGCCAGGCCGTGTGGAACGAGGCCCTCGGCTTCTCCACGGTCGTCGGCTTCGAACCCGACCTGGAGGCGGTCGAACTCCTCTACACCTCACTCCTCGTGCAGGCCACGACCGCGATGACGACGGCGGAAGCGGCGCAGAGGGCGGGGGGCAGGAAGCGTACGAAGACGTTCCGGCAGTCGTTCCTGGCGGCGTACGCGTACCGGATCGGCGACCGGCTGGCGGCGGTCGCCGAGGCGCAGACCGAGGCGTCCGGGAGCCGGGCCGAAGGGGTGTCCGGGGAAACGCCCGGGCCGGACCTGCTGCCCGTCCTCGCCGCCCGCGACCTGGCCGTCCACGAGCAGGTCACGCGTCTGTTCCCGGACACGGTCACCACGCGCGTGCGCGGGGTGAGCGACGAGGCCGGCTGGCACCAGGGCGCGGAGGCGGCGGACCGCGCCCGGCTCGCGGCCCGGCCCAGGCTGCCGTGAGCGGGCGTCCGCGCCCTGCGGGCCCCCGTCGCCCCGGGTGTTCTCAGTCGCCCGACGGCAGGAACGGGCTCACCGTCATGTCCAGCTCCTCCGCGGACTTCACGGCGACCTCCGCGTCCGGCCACGCGTAGCTCTGCGCCGTGCCGCCGCCGGGCAGCCGGAACTCCACCCGTTCCGGCCGTACGGCCTGCTCCGGGTCCCCCGCGGCCCCGCGTACGTAGGTGATCGTGAAGGACGCCGCCGCGTTCTCGGCCAGGGTCAGCTTCGGCTCCGCGGCGCCCTCCTCGGTGCTGACGGTCCAGGAGCTGTCGCCGCTGTGGACCTCGGTGTCGGGGACGCCCTGGAGCGTGCAGGTGCTGCCGGTGTTGGTGAGAGTGACGGGGATGTTGCCCGTGTCCCCGGCGGCGGGGGCGGCGTTGCTGGGGCCGAAGCCGACGGTGAGCTTGTCGGCCGCGCAGGCGGTGACCTTGCCGCCGGCCGCGCCGGACGCGGTGTCCTCGTCGGAAGTGCCGGGAGTGTCGGACGAGTCGCCGCAGGCGGTCAGAGTGAGGGCGGCCACGAGGGCGGCGGTGACGGCGGCGGGCGTGGTGCGCATGGGCTCCCCCGGGTCGGGTAAGGGACGGTGTGCTCCGACGATCATCACGCGGTGCGGATGGTGAAGCTTCACATCACCCGCGCAGGCGACCGGCCGCGGGGTGGGCCGACGCCGCGTATGACCGAGACATCCCGTTTGCTCCCCGTACCCGTACGCTGATGTGGATGAGCTGGTTCCGGGCGCTGAAGGAGACCGGCCGCTCGGGACTGACGGTCGAGCGCAAGCGTCTCGAACCGCTGGTCGCGGTGCGGGCCGCGGCAGGGCTGGCGATCATGCTCGGGTTCGGCCTGTGGGCGTTCGGGCCCCTGGCCGCGGCCAGCTCGGCGTTCGGGGCGTTCCAGGCGGCGATGGCCACGTTCCAGCGCAGCTGGCGGCCGCGCCCCACCCTCGCCCTCGTCTCCGGCACGACCCTCGCCGTCTCGACCTTCCTCGGCTACGTCACGATCTCCCGCCTGCCGCTGTTCCTGGTCCTGCTGATGGTGTGGACGTTCCTGGCCGGCCTGGCCTGGGGAGCGGGGCCCACGACCGGCCTGATCGCCGCCTCGAACGTCGCGATCATGCTCATCACCATCACCCTGCCGACCTCGGTCGCGGAAGCCGCGGTCCACGCCGCGATGATGATCGTGGGCGGTCTGGTGCAGGCCACGCTGATCGTCCTCTTCCCGGTACGCCGCTGGGGCGCCCAGCGCGACGCGCTCGCCGACGCCCTGGCCGCCGAGGCCGACTACGCCCGCCGCCTCCGTCACGACCCGGTCGCCCGCTTCGACCCCGAGCCCCTGATGGCGGCCCGCGACGCGGCCACGCTGACGCCCCGCCAGGCCCGCACCCGGCCCGCCGAACTGCGCGGCTCCCGCCTCCTCGCCGAGCGCATCCGGCCCGTCCTCGCCACCCTCGCCGACCCGGCGCTGGGCGTCCCCGACGAGGGCCGGGCACGCGACCGCGTCCGCGAACTCCTCGCCGCCGCGGCCACCGTCCTGGACGCGTCGGCCTCCGCGATCCGCCACGGCGGGGAGGTCGACGTCCCGCCGGCCGCGCTCGCCGCGCTCCGCACCCCGGACACGGGCGCGATCCTGAAGGGCCCGTCGGCCCGGGCGGCGACCCGGCTCGGCACACTGCTGCAGGACGTCGTCGAGACGGCGGGCGGCGCGCACACCGACGGCCCTCGCCCGCACACCCGGTCCCTGCGGCGCCCCTCGCTCCTCGGCCTGGTCCCCGTCACCCTGCGCGCCATGCGCGGGGAACTCCGCCGGGACTCCCCGATCGCCCGCCACGCCGTCCGCATCACCGCGGTCGCCGTCGCCGGCTACCTCATCGGCGCGGCCCTGCCCTTCGGCCACGGCTACTGGGCCCCGCTGACCGCGGTCATGACCATGCGCCCCGACTTCTCACAGACGTACAGCCGCGCGGTCGCCCGCTTCGGCGGCACCCTGATCGGCATCGCCCTGGCGACGGGCATCATGCAGGTGGCGCACCCGGGGACGTACCTCTCGGGCGCCCTCGCCGTGCTGAGCGCGGGCCTGACGTACCTCCTGATGCGCACCGGCCAGATCGCGGCCCAGGCCTGTATCGCCGCGTACGTGGTCTTCCTGCTCGGCATGGGCGGCGAGGCATGGACGCAGACGGTGACGGAACGCCTGCTGCTCACCCTCGCCGGCGGCCTCCTCGCGATGCTCGCGTACGCCGTCTACCCGGCCTGGGAGACCCCGCGGCTGCGCACCCGCCTCGCCGACTGGCTGGCCGCGACGGGCCGTTACGCGGGGGCGGTGGTCGGCCGGTACGCCGCTCCGGGCGACCCCGAGCGCTCCGCCCACGAGGTGCGCGAGGCCCTGCTGGCCGGCCGTACCGCCCGTATGGACTGGCACACCGCGGTCGCCCGCGCCGAGAACGAGCCCGTACGCCACCGGGGCCTTTCCCGGACCGCCGCCGAGGAGGCCGAGGAGGCGGTCGCCCAGTTCGGCCGCGTCGCCATGCTGCTGGAGGCCCATGTCCCCGGCCGGGACGCGCCCCCGAACCCGGCGGCCACCCGTTTCGCCGACGTCCTGCGCACCGTCACGGACCGGGGCGCGAAGGCCGTACGCGAGCGCCGGGTCCCCCGCTGGGACGGGGCGCGCGAGGCGCTGGCGGCCTGGGACGCCCAGGACGCCGGGCGCGGGGAGGCGGCGACGGACACCGGGCACGAGGAGGCGGCGACGGACACCGGCGCGGTCGTACGGCTCGGCGCCGCGCTCCTCCTGGAGGCGCTGGACGAGCTCTCCGAAGCCCTCGACACGGGCGCACCGCCGATGTCGGTGCGCGGAAGGGGCGACAGCGGCCGACCCCGTTCCTGATCCCCGGTCCCTCTCAGGTCCCGAGTCCAGCCGTCGGCAGCCCCGACGGCATCGAGCCGCCCTCCGCCTTCCGGTACGTCTCCTCGCCCGCGCCGCCCTCCCACGTGACCGTGAGGCTCCCGGCGCCCACGGAGTCGACCCGGCCGTCGGCGCGGTCGTCACCGCCACCCCTGCACGTGAGGCGGAGCATCCGCACGCCGGCCTCCTCCTCGGCGGTGCCGCTGCACATGGTCCCGCCGGTCTCGAAGACCGCTGCCTTCTCGCCGGTGACGATCAGTGCCACCGCCTTGCCGTCCGTGGTGGCCAGCCAGCTGCCCTCGAGCCCGCCCGTCGCGCCGGACGGCTCCGTCGTCGGCGCGGCGGGCGCGGACGACGAGGCATCACTGCCGGAGGAGCCCCCGCCCCCGGAGGAATCCCCGCCCCCGGAGGAATCCCCGGCTCCGGAGGAATCCCCGGCTCCGGAGGAACCCTCGCCTCCAGCGGAGTCCCCGTCCCCGCCGCTGCACCCCGTCAGGACGAGCGCGGCCGTCAGTGCGGCCGCCGCTGCCGCGACACGGGCCCGCCGGGCCGGGAAGGCTGCCGTGGTCGTCGTGGTCACTGGAACCCCCAGGTGTGCGTGTGGCTGTGATGTCACCTCGGCAACAGCCGCAAGCCGGCAGCCGTCGCGGACAACTCCACGGACGATCACACAAGGGGGCGGTCCTCACCAGGCCCTCACCACGAGGACTTGCGCACCCCCGGCAGGAATCCGGCGTGCGCCTGCTCCCTCAGACTCACCCGGGACAGCCCGAAGGCCCGGAAGTAGCCGCGGGGGCGGCCGTCCACCTGGTCCCGGTTGCGCACGCGCGTGGGACTCGCGTCGCGAGGCTGGCGGCGCAGCTCCCGCTGCGCGGCCTCCCGTTCGGCCGCCGTGGAGGAGGGCCTGCGGATGACCTCCTTCAGTGCGGCCCGGCGCGCCGCGTACCGCTCGACGGTCTCCCTCCGCTTCTCGTTCTTCGCGATCTTGCTCTTCTTCGCCATTCCCTGCTCCGTCCCCTCGGATCCTTCGACCTTCAGACCTTCGTCCCACGCGCGCGGATGCGCGCCACGGCCGCCTCGACGCCGATCGCGTCGACCGTCCGGATTCCCCTGGCGCTGAGCCGCAGGCGCACGTACCGGCCCTCGCTCGGCAGCCAGTAGCGCTTGGACTGGATGTTGGGGTCGAAACGGCGGGACGTGCGCCGGTGGGAGTGCGAGATGTGATTGCCGAAGCCCGGCCGGGCCCCGGTCAGCATGCAGTGGGCGGACAAGGGTGACGCACCTCTCTCGATCGCTTGCTGTAAATGGAATTCATTTTCAGTAAGGTACCAGTCATGGCACGCAACGAACTCCGTCCGGTCATCAAGCTCCGGTCCACCGCCGGCACCGGCTACACCTACGTCACCCGCAAGAACCGGCGGAACGACCCGGACCGCATGACGCTGCGCAAGTACGACCCGGTCGCGGGCCGGCACGTCGACTTCCGAGAGGAGCGCTGAACCGCCGCCATGCGCAAGGGAATCCATCCGGCCTACGGTCCCGTCGTCTTCCGGGACCGCGCCGCGAACCACGCCTTCCTGACCAGGTCGACGATGACGAGCGAGAAGACGATCGTCTGGGAGGACGGCAACACCTACCCCGTGGTCGACGTCGAGATCTCGGACGTCAGCCATCCCTTCTACACGGGTACCGCGCGCGTGCTGGACACGGCGGGCCGCGTCGAGCGGTTCGAGAAGCGCTACGGGAAACGGAGCTGACCGGTGAGTGCCGACGAGCTCTCCGTCGTGATCGTCGGCGGGCTGCACGCCGACGCCCGCCGGGCCGCCGTCGAGCGGCTGCTGGCCGAGGCCCCGGGCAGCGTCGCCCTGCACCACGACCTGTCGACCGCGGTCGGCGGTACGGTCCGGCGTACGGTCCGGGACCGCACCGGGGTGACGGACACGGGCGAGACCCCGCTGGTCAACGACTGCGCGTGCTGTGCGCTGCGCGAGGACCTGGTCCCCGAGCTGGAGCGGCTCGCGGCCGGCGGGCTCACCCGGCTCGCCGTCGTCGAGCTGTGGGACTCGGTCGAGCCGAAGGCGATGGCCGAGGTGGTGGCGGCGAGCGGACTGACGGTCAGCTCGGTGATCACCGCGGTCGACCCCGCGCTGGTGCTGCCGTACCTCGCCAACGGCGACGACCTGGCCGAGCGCGGACTCGCGGCCGCGGCCACCGACCAGCGCACGGTCGCCGACACGTTCGCCCGGCAGCTGGAGTACGCGCCCGTCCTCGCCGTCGCCGACTCCCCGGAGGCCGACGACGAGGACCGCGCCCTGCTGGCCCAGCTCCACCCGACGGCCCGCCGGGTTCCCATCGGGAGCGGCCACCCGGGGAACCCGGCGGGCGCCCCGGCACCGTCAGCGCAGAGCGCCCCCGAAGCCCCGGCACGGGAGACGACCCCCGCGGTCGACGCCGCGACTGACGCGGGTGCCGGCGCCGCGGCCGGGCCCGAGGCGCCACGCTCCCCCCTCCTCGAAGCGGCCTTCGCCGGCTTCGACATCGAGGCCGCGGCCGCCGCCCAGCACCCGGCGTGCGCGCTGCTGCCCGTGGAGGCCGACGAGTGCGGGGTCGCCACGCTCGTCTGGCACGGGCGGCGGCCCTTCCACCCCGAGCGGCTGTACGCGGCGCTGGAGGACCTGACCTGCGCGGCGGCACGCAGCCGGGGGCGGTTCTGGCTCGCCGACCGGCCGGACACGCTGCTGCACTGGGACGCGGCCGGCGGCGCCCTGTGTGTGGAGGCGGCCGGGCCCTGGCTCGCCTCGCTGCCGGACGCGGCCTGGGAGCTGGTCCCGCCGGTGCGCCGGGCCGCCGCCGCGCTCGACTGGCATCCGGAGCACGGGGACCGCTGCCAGCACCTGGTGTTCACCTCGCCCGCGCTGGACCGGGACGGACTCACCCGGCTGCTGGACTACTGCCTGCTCACCGACGCCGAGTACGCCGCCGGGCGCGAGGCCTGGTCGCGCCTCCCGCGTCCCTTCGACACCTTCCTGGAGGTCTGATTTGTCCCGCGGTACCGACCGCCGGCCTGCCAAGAACCGGCCAAATCCGTTGGACGTGGCGGGAGTCACGTACATCGACTACAAGGACGCCGCTCTGCTGCGGAAGTTCATCTCCGACCGGGGCAAGATCCGCAGCCGCCGCGTCACCCGCGTATCCGCTCAGCAGCAGAGACTCCTCGCCCGGGCGATCAAGAACGCCCGTGAGATGGCCCTTCTGCCGTACTCCGCCGCACCCCGCTAGTCACCCCGTCGCACCGCGCGCCCAGTCACATTCCTCACCCTGGCCCCGGAGAGCAGCTGCCCGGCTCTCCGGGGCCTCGCGGTGTCCGTGACCAGGAATGTCACCTCGGGGAGAGTGAACGCAAACGGAATGTCCTACGTCTCTACAGTGCGCGGGGCAACCATGCGACCGTAAAGGCTGTAATCGCGGAACCACCCGGCGTGCACGTGCATCTGTACGTGCATCGGCTCATGCATGGGCACGTGAACGCGGCTATGATCCGAGGCAGTTGACTATTGCATCTATGGCCTCTTCAGCCACTGCACCACCCGGGGAGCGACCTGTGGACCACGACGTGTACGGCGTGGACGACGTGTACAACGGCATGGCGGCGACAGAGCTGACGGAGCGCCACAGCGTGGCCTGGCAGAAGAGCCGCCACAGCAACTCGCAGGGATCCTGTGTGGAGTTCGCGCGCCTGCCGGGCGGTGATGTGGCCGTGCGCAACTCGCGCTTTCCCGACGGGCCCGCGCTCGTCTACACGCGCGCGGAGATCGAGGCCATGCTCCTCGGCGTCAAGGACGGCGAGTTCGACCATCTGGTCGCGGGCGGTTGACGCCGGCGCCCGCCGTCACGGGGACGGTCGGCCGGTCCCGGTGGTGTGACACGCGTAGAACCGCGACGCGGAAGAGCGCCGCGGTACGTCACTGAGGCGCCGCGGGAGCCGAGGGGACCGCCTGGCCCGCCGGAACCGCCGAGGCCGCCGGCTCCGGGCCCAGCCGGAACATGGCCCAGACCACCTTGCCGTTGAGGGTCCCGGCCAGCGGGTGCCAGCCCCAGCTGTCGGCGAAGGACCCGACCAGGAACAGGCCGCGCCCCGACTCCGCGGAGAAGTCCTCCGAGAAGTCCTCCGAGCCGTGCGCGACCGGGCTGTCGTGGCTGGGGTCGCGCACCGCGCACACCAGCCGCTCGGTCCAGCGCATCAAGTGCAGCCGCACATGCGGGTGCTGGGCGGGGAAGCGGGAGGACGCCCCGGGCAGACCGTGTCGCAGCGCGTTGGTGACCAGCTCGGAGACGACGAGACAGATCTCGTCGAACCGGTCGCCCAGATCCCATTGGTCGAGCGTGCCGCGGGTGAACTGCCGGGCCTCGCGCACCGCTTCGTACCGGGAGGGGAGTGCGCAGGACGCCGTCCGTGACGCGGCCGCGGGGTCGAGTGGGGGGAGTCCCTGCCGTAAGGGTTCGAGCATGGTCGATCCGTTCGTTCCCATGCGAGGCACTCCCGGGGTCCGCGGTCGTGACGATGCAGCGGTGGCGCAAGACCATGGTTTCCGATGAGTAAGGCAGATGCAAGGGCAGATGCACGTGCACGCGCCCGGTATGGTGCACGGAGTACCCCTTGCCGATGATTTTTTCTGCCGCCTTCTGCCTACATGTTGTGTCCCGCCTGATCTTTTCCTGTGTCCTCGGTTCTGAGACTTTCCGTTTCTGTAACCGCGCATGTGCGGATCGGAGTGGTTAGTGGCAGACTGCGGCCCCTGAAGACCTTGGGGAGGCTGACGGACCGTGGGCGCCGGTGAATCGAGCGGGTCGGTGGTGAGGCGGATGCTGCTGGGCTCGCATCTCAGGCGGTTGCGCGAGGGACAGGGGATCACGCGCGAGAAGGCCGGCTACTCGATCCGTGCGTCGGAGTCGAAGATCAGCCGCATGGAGCTGGGCCGGGTGAGCTTCAAGGCGCGCGACGTGGAGGACCTGCTGACGCTGTACGGCGTGACGGACGAGAAGGAGCGCACGTCGCTGCTCTCGCTGGCGAAGGAGGCCAACGTCGCGGGCTGGTGGCACAGTTACAGCGACGTCCTGCCCAGCTGGTTCCCCACCTACGTCGGCCTGGAGGGCGCGGCCCACCTCATCCGCTCGTACGAGGTCCAGTTCGTGCACGGCCTGCTGCAGACCGAGGCGTACGCGCACGCGGTCATCTCCAACGGCATGCCGAACGCCGGCGAGGCCGACATCGACCGGCGCGTGGCCCTGCGCCTGGAACGGCAGAAGTACCTGGTCTCCGAGGCTGCCCCGCAGTTCCACTGCGTCCTCGACGAGGCCGCGCTGCGCCGCCCGTACGGCAGCCGTGAGGTGATGCGGGGGCAGCTCCAGCACCTCATCGACATATCGGAGCGGCCGAACGTACGGCTGCAGGTGATGCCGTTCGGCTTCGGCGGGCACTCCGGCGAGAGCGGCTCCTTCACCGTGCTGAGCTTCGCCGAGTCCGACCTGTCCGACGTCGTGTACCTGGAGCAGCTCACCAGCGCGCTGTATCTGGACAAGCGCGAGGACGTCACCCAGTACGAGCGGGCGATGCGGCAGCTCCAGAAGGACAGCCCGTCCCCGGAGGAGAGCCGCGACCTGCTCAGGGGCCTGATCCAGCTCTCCTGAGCTGTCACAGTGTCCACAAACAACCTCACAACTCCCTTGTGCCACACGTACGATGACGTGTGATCACGCCACGGTGTGAACGGGCATCCGCCTAGGCCGCGAGGGATTGAGGGATCACATGTCGTCGTACTTCACCGACCTGGCTCAGCAGTACATCGGCGGCGAGTGGCGCCCGGGCTCGGGGTCGTGGGACATCATCGACTTCAACCCGTACGACGGCGAGAAGCTGGCGTCGATCACCATAGCCACGGCCGACGAGGTGGACGCGGCGTACTGTGCGGCGCGCGACGCCCAGCGGGCCTGGGCGGAGACCAACGCGTACACCCGGCGGGCCGTCTTCGAGAGAGCCCTCCGGCTCGTCGAGGAGCGTGAGCGGGAGATCACCGAGGTGATCATCGCCGAGCTCGGCGGCACCCACACGAAGGCCGCCTTCGAGCTGCACCTCGCCAAGGAGTTCCTGCGCGAGTCGGTCCACCTGGCCCTGCGCCCCGAGGGCCGGATCATCCCCTCGCCGATCGACGGCAAGGAGAACCGGCTCTACCGGGTGCCCGTCGGCGTGGTGGGCGTCATCAGCCCGTTCAACTTCCCGTTCCTGCTGTCGCTGAAGTCCGTGGCGCCCGCCCTGGCCCTCGGCAACGGCGTGGTCCTCAAGCCGCACCAGAACACCCCGATCACCGGCGGCGCCCTGGTCGCGAAGATCTTCGAGGACGCGGGCCTCCCGGCCGGGCTGCTCAACGTCCTGATCACCGACATCGCGGAGATCGGCGACGCGTTCATCGAGCACCCCATACCCAAGGTCATCTCCTTCACCGGCTCCGACCAGGTCGGCCGGCACGTCGCCACCGTCTGCGCCGCCCACTTCAAGCGGTCGATCCTCGAACTCGGCGGCAGCAGCGCGCTGGTGGTGCTCGACGACGCCGACATCGACTACGCGGTGGACGCGGCGGTCTTCAGCCGGTACGTCCACCAGGGCCAGGTCTGCATGGCCGCGAACCGCGTCCTCGTCGACCGCTCCGTGGAGGCGGAGTTCACCGAGAAGTTCGTCGCCAAGGTGAAGACCCTCAAGGTCGGTGACCCACGCGACCCGCAGACGGTCATCGGCCCGGTCATCAACTCCTCCCAGGCGGAGGCGGTGACCGGCGCCGTCGAGCAGGCGATCGCCGAGGGCGCCACGGCGCTCGTGCGCGGCACGGCGACGGAGAACCTGGTCGGGCCGTCCGTCCTGACGGGGCTGCCCACCGACTCCGCCCTCCTCCGGCAGGAGGTCTTCGGCCCGGTCGCCTTCCTGGTCCCCTTCGACGGCGAGGAGGAGGCCGTACGGATCGTCAACGACACCCCGTACGGGCTGAGCGGCGCCGTCCACACGGCGGACGTCGAGCGCGGCGTGCGGTTCGCCAAGCGGATCGACACCGGCATGTTCCACGTGAACGACGGCACCGTGCACGACGAGCCGATCGTCCCCTTCGGCGGCGAGAAGTCCTCCGGGCTGGGCCGGCTGAACGGCGAGTCGACGGTCGAGGCCTTCACCACACAGAAGTGGATCTCGGTGCAGCACGGGCGGAGCGCGTTCCCGTTCTGACGGGCCCGGAACCCCTGGGCCATTGCGGACAGGACCTGACCGCAATGGCCCGTAGCTTCATCGGTGTCAGGGAGAGCCCTCCCAGAACTCCCAGGACCCGATGAAAGGCGGCCGATCATGGTCACTCACGTTCCCGCGGAAGCATGCGTCGACGAGCGCGGAGCGCTGCTCGCCTTCCTCGCCGAGCAGCGCGGCGGCGTCCGCCGGGCGCTGCTCGGGCTGACGGCGGAGCAGGCCACGAGCACGCCCTCGGCCAGCGAGCTGTCGCCGGCCGGGCTGCTCAAGCACTGCGCGGAGGTCGAGCAGTCCTGGGTGGCCCGCGCCAAGGGCGAGGAGCCGGCCGTGCACCGGGACGAGTCGAACTGGCACGAGTGCTTCCGGCTGGCCGGCGACGAGACCGTCGAGTCCCAGCTCGCGTACTACGAAGAGGTCGCCGCCGAGACGGAGGCGTTCCTCCGCTCGGTGCCCAGCCTCGACGACACCTTCGCGCTGCCGGACCAGCCCTGGTTCCAGGGGGCAAAGGACGTCTCGATGCGCTGGCTGGCCCTGCACCTGATCCGCGAGACCGCCCGGCACGCCGGCCACGCCGACATCGTCCGCGAGTCCCTGGACGGTGCCACCGCCTTCGAACTGGTGGCGAAGGAGCAGGGCAGCTCCTGGGGCTGAGCCCGGGGGCCGGGCCCGCGCGCCCTACGCTGGCCCCATGTCAGCGATCCGTCTCCTCGTGCTCGGCGCGGTGCGCCAGCACGGGCGGGCCCATGGCTACCAGGTGCGCAACGACCTGGAGTACTGGGGCGCGCACGAGTGGTCCAACGCCAAGCCCGGCTCGATCTACCACGCCCTCAAGCAGATGGCGAAGCAGGGACTGCTGCACGCCCACGAGATCGCGCCCTCCACGGCCGGCGGCCCGCCCCGCACCGAGTACGAGATCACGGAGGCGGGCGACCGGGAGTACTTCTCGCTGCTGCGCGAGGCCCTCGTCGAGCGGGACCGGCACATCGACACACTGTCCGCGGCGATCGGCTTCATGGTCGAGCTGGAGCGGGACGAGGTGGTGCGGCTGCTGCGGGAGCGGCTGCGCAGGCTGGCGGAGTGGCGCACGTCCGCCACCGAGTACTACACGCCGGAGGCGGGCCCCGAGTCGATCGGTCATATCGGCGAGATCATGCACATGTGGGTCCACGCGTCCGACGGCGAGGCGGAGTGGACCCGCGGCCTCATCGAGCGCATCGAGTCCGGCACGTACACCTTCGCGGGCGAGGGGGAGCCGTTCGTCGGCGTCCTCTCCGCGGGGGAGGCGAACCCGTACGCGACGGGGGAGCGGCACCCGGGGGACGACCGCTGAGTCCGGTGGCGCGGGCGCTTGCACCTCACGCCGCGTGAGGGCTCAGCCTGAGGTGCGTACCGAGAAGGGAGCGGACGCCATGAGCTACTCCGTGGGACAGGTCGCCGGTTTCGCCGGGGTGACGGTGCGCGCACTGCACCACTACGACGAGATCGGGCTGCTGGTGCCGAGCGAGCGCACGCACGCCGGCCACCGGCGCTACGCGGACGCCGACCTCGACCGGCTGCAGCAGATCCTGTTCTACCGGGAGCTCGGCTTCCCGCTCGACGAGGTCGCGGCCCTGCTCGACGACCCGGACGCGGACCCGCGCGCGCATCTGCGCCGCCAGCACGAACTGCTGACCGCCCGGATCGAGAAGCTGCAGCAGATGGCGGCGGCCGTGGAGCACGCCATGGAGGCACGCAGGATGGGTATCAACCTCACGCCGGAGGAAAGGTTCGAGGTGTTCGGGGACCACGACCCCGCGCAGTACGAGGACGAGGTGCGGGAGCGCTGGGGGCACACGGACGCCTACAAGGAGTCGCAGCGCCGTACGGCCTCCTACACCAAGGAGGACTGGAAGCGCGTCAACGAGGAGCTCGACGCGCTCCACGCGCGCGTGGCCGAGCTGATGGATTCCGGGGCCGACGCCGGCTCGGAGGCGGCCATGGACGCGGCGGAGGAGCACCTCCGCTTCATCCAGCGCTCGTACTACGACTGCACGCACGAGCTTCAGGCCAAGATCAGTGAGCTGTACGTCACCGACCCGCGGTTCACGGAGACGTACGACAGGATCCGCCCGGGCCTCGGCCGGTACCTGCGGGACGCGATCGTCGCCAACGCGGCCCGGCACGCGGGCTGACACCGCGGGGATTCAAGTCGGTAAGGGGCGCTCTTCCTTGAGGGCGCCCCTTACACATGCCCACAGGTGCGGCTCAGCCGGGGCACAGTGCATGCTGGGAGGGACGGTGGAACCTGGCGGGATCGGCTGCCGTTGATAGCTTTGGTCAGCCGTACGCCGCACCGCCTCATCTCCTCTCCTCATCCCGACATCCCCACAGGAGCCCGGAACGTGACGACGCTTGCCCTCGGACCAAGCTGGTTGGATCCGAACTACCTGCTCGACACGTTCGGCATCTGGGGCCTGCTCGCGATCGTGTTCGCCGAGTCCGGCCTGCTCATCGGCTTCTTCCTGCCCGGTGACTCGCTGCTGTTCACCGCGGGCATGCTGATCACCTCGAAGACGCTGGACTTCCCGCTCTGGCTGGCCATCGTGCTGATCTGCCTCGCCGCGATCCTCGGCGACCAGGCGGGCTACATGTTCGGCAAGAAGGTGGGCCCCTCGCTGTTCAAGCGCCCCGACTCCCGCCTGTTCAAGCAGGAGAACGTCACCAAGGCGCACGAGTTCTTCGAGAAGCACGGCCCCAAGTCGCTGATCCTCGCCCGCTTCGTGCCCATCGTGCGCACGTTCACGCCGATCATCGCGGGCGTCAGCGGGATGCGGTACCGCTCGTTCCTGACCTTCAACATCATCGGCGGCATCCTGTGGGGCGCGGGCGTCACCCTGCTCGGCTCCTGGCTCGGCAGCATCGCGTTCGTCCGCGACAACATCGAGGCGATGCTGATCCTGATCGTGTTCATCTCGGTGGTCCCGATCATCCTGGAGTTCTGGAAGGCCCGCAGGCAGAAGAAGAACCAGCCGCAGCCTCCGGCGCCCGCCGCGTCTCCCGTGTCCCCCGCCCCGGCGGCACCTCCCGTCATGGACGACGCGACGGCCCAGCTCCGTCGCATCCCGTCGGCCCAGCAGAGCGGGCAGCAGCCGTACGGCAACCAGAACCAGGGCTACGGGAATCAGGGCTACGGGAACCAGGGTCAGCAGTACGGCCACCAGAACCAGCAGTACGGCCACCAGAACCAGCAGTACGGCCACCAGGGCCAGCAGTACGGCCACCAGGGCCAGGGCCAGGGCCACGGGAGCCAGGATCAGGGCTACGGCCAGCAGGGCCAGCCCTACGGCGGCCAGAACCAGAGCTACGGCAACCAGCCCTATCCGCAGCAGCAGCCCCAGCAGTACCCGCAGCAGCACCCCCAGCCGTACGACGACTCCCAGGGCTACGGCCACCCGCAGTACCCCCAGGGTCAGGGCCAGGGTTACCCGTACGGCCAGGGTCAGGGACACCCGCAGAACTGACGACGGGCCGGCCTCCCCCCTTCCGGGGCGCGGCCGCTCAGAAGCCGCGCGTGCGCTTCGCGGCCCGCCGCCCCGCCGCGCTCGCGGCCCCCGGCACCCGCAGGAACAGCCGGGAGATCTCCGATCCCAGGTTCACCCCGATCGCGATGGCCATGGCGAGCGCGACGGCCCTCGTGAGGCTGGCCAGCCCCGCGTCGGCGTCGTTCTGGGCGAACGCGAGCAGCCCGAAATACGTCGCCGAACCGGGGAGCAGCGGGCCGATCGCCGCGGTCGTGTACGGCAGCGCCGACGCGAACCGGTAGCGGGACATCAGCTGCCCGAACAGGCCCACCAGACCCGCCGCGACGGCCGTGGACGCGACCGGCGAGAAGCCGGCCGCGTAGTGCATCGCGCCGTACACCGACCAGGCCACGCCCCCGTTGAGCGTCACCGCGAGCACGGTGGAACGTTCCTGCTGGAGCAGTACCGCGAAGGCCAGCGACAGCAGCATCGACGCGGCGATCTGCGGCAGCGGCCGGTCGGAGCTGCCGAGCGCCGCGTCCGGGCTGAGCTCGGCGCCCAGCTTGACGCCGAAGTACAGGATCAGCAGCACGCCCACGACGATGCCGACGATCAGGTACATGACCTCCAGCAGCCGGGCCGACGCGGTGATGTAGAAGCCGGTCAGCCCGTCCTGCACCCCCGCCACCAGCGCCCGCCCGGGCAGCAGCGCGAACAGCCCACCGGTGATCACCGCGGACGCCTTCACGTCCACGTCCGCCAGCGTCAGCGCCACCCCGAGCGCGGCCGGGGGCATCGCGGCCACCGCGAACTGGTAGAACTCCGGCAGCCCGCGCCCGGCGGCGAGCCAGGCCAGCCGGTCGCCGAGCATCGCGCCCAGCGCGGCCGCCACGAACACCGTCGGGCCACCGCCGACGAGGACGGAGGCCGCGCCCGCGAGCAGCCCGGCGGCGCCGGTCAGCGCCCAGCCGGGGTAGGGGTGGCGGTTGCGGCGGATCTCCGCCAGGCGCCCGTAGGCCTCCTCCAGGGAGAGCTGTGTGTCCGGGTCGCTCAGGTCGTCCACGAGCCGGTAGACGGCCGCCAGACGCGTGTAGTCGGTGCCTCGCCGGCGCACCGTCCGTGACGCCGACACGGGATCCTCCACCAGGGACGGCTGGTGGGTGATCGACAGCAGCGTGAAAGTGACGTTGGGCTCGCAGCGGTCGAGGCCGTAGGAGCGGCACACGGCGAACATCGCCGCCTCCACGTCCTCGGCGTTCTCACCGCCCGCGAGCAGCAGCTCACCGATACGCAGCGTCAGGTCGAGCACGCGGGGGACGGCCGGACCGCCCTCCTCCGCCCGCTGCGCCCGCTCCGGCGCCGGCCGCTCGGCCACCGGCATGCGCAGCATCGTGCGCATCCGGTCCTGCCAGGGGGCGTCCTTGGTCAGGCTGACCGCGGATATGCCGCCCGGAGGAGTGAAGCCGGGCGCGTCCCGGGCGCCGTACGTGCTCGGCGTGCTGAACGCCGACCGCTCGCCCTCGGCGGCGGGCGACTGCGGCGGATCCAGGCCTTCCGGTACGGCGAACTCCGACGTGGCCTCGGACTCCGTACCCGTCCTCGGCACGTCGAGACCGTCGGGGATCGCGAACTCGGATGTCGTGGACGACTCCCCGTCGATGTCCGGACGGGCGAAGGCGCTCGTCGCCTCGTCCGACCGCGGCTTACGGTCCTCCGTCTGCGCTGCCTTCGTCACCCGCTGCTCCCGACCACGTACCTCCCGGCACCGTCCTCCGGCCACCTACCTCCAATACGCCCCAGTATGCGCACTGGAGCGCGAACGGGCCGCGTCACCCCACGAGGGGTCACGCGGCCCGTCGGCCACACAGGGACGAGGTCTCAGTGACCGCCCTGCTCCTTGAGACGCTTGTACGACCGCTCGATCTCGGCCTCGGCCTCGCTGCGGCCCACCCAGTTGGCGCCCTCGACGGACTTGCCGGGCTCCAGGTCCTTGTAGACCTCGAAGAAGTGCTGGATCTCCAGACGGTCGAACTCGGAGACGTGGTGGATGTCCCGCAGGTGCTCCACGCGCGGGTCGGACGCCGGCACGCACAGCAGCTTGTCGTCGCCGCCGGCCTCGTCGGTCATCCGGAACATGCCGATCGCGCGGCACTTGATGAGGCAGCCGGGGAACGTCGGCTCCTCCAGGAGGACCAGCGCGTCCAGCGGGTCGCCGTCCTCGCCGAGCGTGTTCTCGACGAAGCCGTAGTCGGCCGGGTAGCTGGTCGAGGTGAAGAGTCGACGGTCCAGGCGGATACGACCGGTCTCGTGGTCCACCTCGTACTTGTTCCGCGAACCCTTCGGAATCTCGATCGTGACGTCGAACTCCACCGGTGGCTCCTTCATGATCAGCACATAGTTCTGGTGATTAAGTGTCCCTCACGCAGGTGTGTGATCGCGAAAGGGGCTGGTGGTCGTGCCGGAGCCGAGGGTCTGGCGGGCCGCGGGGCCGCATGTGGTGCGGGCCGCGCGCGCCGTGCAAGCACGCGTCGTGCACGTCACGCGGGCCGTGGCCACACGCTCCCCGAGGCTCACGACGCGCCGGCTCATCGCCTCCGCGGCCGGCTTCGGCCTGGTGGTGGCGGCCGGAGCGGCGGTCTCGGCCGGTCCTTGGGACTCCTCCGGTCAGCGTACGGCGGAGCGGGAGTGGGCCGCAGCACAGGTTCGGGAGGGTGGCACAGATCACGGGCGGGACACCGGTGCCGCGTCCGGTGCCGCTCAGGGGGCGCCCGCGCCCGCCCCGAGCGCCCCTGCCGTGCTGGCCGGTCTCGGCGGGACGGGACGCGCGCCAGGCGAGCAGGCCCTCGCGAAGGCCCTGGATCCCCTGCTGGACGGCGACGCGCTGGGCTCCGACCGTACGGCCGCGGTCGTCGACGTCGCGACCGGTAGGACCCTGTACGGCAAGGGCGACGACGCCCTGACCCCGGCGTCCACCACGAAGATCGCCACGGCCACCGCCGTGCTCTCCGCGGCCGGCGCCGACCACCGCATCGAGACGCGGACCGTCCTCCAGCCCGGCTCCGAGGAGGTCGTCCTCGTCGGCGGCGGCGACCCCACCCTGACCGCGCGCAAGGACGTGGAGGGGTACGCGAGCCTGCGCGACCTCGCCGACGAGACGGCCGCCGCGCTGAAGGAACGCCACCTGGACGAGGTCGCGCTCACCTACGACACGTCCCTCTACAAGGGGCCGGTCCTGCACTCCATCGGCCCCAACACCAACCTCGCCCCGGTCACCGCCCTCATGGTCGACGAGGCCCGCCTGGACGACTCGTCCAGCGGACCGGCGGACCGCGGCACCGACCCGGCCAAGGACGCGGCTCGCCGGTTCGAGGAGCTCCTGGAGGACCGGGGCATCACGACGAAGAGCCTCGACCCGGCGAAGGCGAAGAAGGGCGCCAGGACGCTGGGCTCCGTCTCGTCCCCGCCCCTGTCCGTTCTGGTCGAACGCATGCTGACCAACAGTGACAACGACATCGCCGAGGCCCTGGCCCGCCAGACCGCCCTCGCCTCCGGCGCGCCGGCCAGCTTCGAGGGCGCGGGCTCCGCGATCCGCGCCGAGCTGAAGAGGCTCGGCTTCCCGCTGAAGGGCGTCCGGTTCGCCGACGGCAGCGGACTGAGCCGCGACGACCGGCTCACGGCGGGCCTCCTGACCGCGCTCCTCGCCGAGGCGGCCGCACCGGACCGCCCCGAACTCCGCCCGATACTGACGGGCCTGCCGATCGCCGGCTTCACGGGCACGCTCCGCGACCGGTACGCCGGCGAGGCGTCCGGCACCGGCCTCGTCCGCGCCAAGACGGGCACCCTGACCGGGGTGAACTCCCTGGCGGGCACGGTCGTCGACGCGGACGGCCGCCTGCTGGCCTTCGCGTTCCTGACCACCGGGACGACGGACCCGGCAGCCGCTCAGGAGACCCTGGACCGAGCGGCCTCCACGCTGGCGGGCTGCGGCTGCCGCGGGCGGTGAGCCCTCGCTGTGCCCTCGCCGCCCCTGGGCACCACGCCTCACGCGGCCGTGCGGAAGGCGGCACCCCGGCCCCCCGTACGGCCTGCCCCAAGCGGCGGCGCTCCCGTACCGTTGACGCATGACGAGCATCGGTGGTGCGGAGATGGTCGACTGGAACCTCGCGGTGGCGACCGCGACCCGGCTCGTACGGCCGGGCCCCGAGGTGAGCCGCGACGAGGCCAGGGCCGTCGTCGCGGAGCTGCGCCGGCACGCCAAGGCGTCGGAGGCGCACGTCCGGGGCTTCACCCGGATGGGGCCCGAGGAGGCGGACGACACCCCCGTGCTCGTCGTCGACCGCCCGGGCTGGGTCCGGGCGAACGTCGCCGGGTTCCGGGAGATCCTGAAACCGCTGCTGGACAAGATGCAGGAACGTCGCGGCAGCTCTCCCGGCGGTGCGGTCCTCGGCGCCGTCGGCGGCAAGGTGACCGGTGTGGAGCTGGGCATGCTGCTGTCGTTCCTCGCCTCGCGCGTCCTCGGCCAGTACGAGACCTTCGCCCCGGCCACCCGCGAGCTTCCCGCGGGCAGCAACGGCGGCGGACGGCTGCTGCTCGTCGCGCCGAACATCGTCCACGTCGAGCGCGAACTCGACGTCGACCCCCACGACTTCCGCCTCTGGGTCTGCCTGCACGAGGAGACGCACCGCACGCAGTTCACCGCGGTGCCCTGGCTGCGCGATCACCTGGAAGGGGAGATCCAGTCGTTCCTCGGGGAGACCGACGTCGACCCCATGACCGTCCTGGAACGCGTCCGGGAGGCCGCCCAGGCCCTCGTCGGCGGCCGCCCTGAAGGCGAGGAGGACGACGACGGGCGGTCCCTCGTGGACCTGGTGCAGACGCCCGCCCAGCGGGAGATCCTCGGCCGGCTCACCGCCGTCATGTCCCTCCTGGAGGGCCACGCCGACTTCGTGATGGACGGCGTGGGACCGGCCGTGGTGCCCTCCGTCGGCGAGATCCGCGAGAAGTTCCAGCAGCGCCGCGCGCGCGGGGCGTCGCGGCTCGATCTCGCCCTGCGCAAACTGCTCGGCCTGGACGCCAAGCTCCGGCAGTACCGGGACGGCGAGCGGTTCGTACGGGCCGTCGTCGACCAGGTCGGGATGGACGGCTTCAACCGCGTGTGGACCTCGCCCAACACCCTCCCCACCAAGGCGGAGATCGCCAAACCGGCGGACTGGGTCGCGCGGGTGCACCGGAAGTCGGAGGCGTGAACACGGCCGAGCGGTGGTGAAACCGGCTCGTCGGTGGTGAAGCCGGTTCGTCCGACGGCAGGCGCGCGCCCCTTCAATCACCCGTCCGAGGGAGCGTGAGCCATGGGGAGCCGTGCAATGCTCGGGGAACAGCCCGTCTCTGTCACCATCTACGTACTCTGAGTGACCGATCTCGGGGTCACCCCTCGACTCTTTCCATGTGAAGGGAACCGGACCATGGGTCCCCATCCTGCGGTCGCGGCGATACGCCTGGCGGTCCGCCGCGTCCTGCACGACATCCTCACCGAACTCCCGCACGCCTCCGACGGCGGCTCCCGCGCCCCCGTCCCGTCCCTGCCCTCTCCCCAGGGCGCCCGGTGGCAGCCCACGCCCGTCGGCGTGCCACAGTCCGCTCTCACCGCCCCGTACGCGCCCGCCGCGGATTCCCGGCCGCGCCCCGGCGGCGAGACGCCCCCCGCCCCGCCGCTCGTCCTCGTGGCCTGCTCCGGCGGCGCCGACTCCATGGCCCTCGCCTCCGCCCTCGCCTTCGAGGCCCCGCGGCTCGGCGTCCGGGCCGGCGGCATCACCGTCGACCACGGCCTCCAGCCCGGCTCCGACGTCCGCGCCGACGAGGTCGCCGAGCGCCTGCGCGCCCTCGGCCTCGGTCCCGTCGACGCCGTCGCCGTGACCGTCGGCCCCGCATCGGACCGGACGGCGCACGGCGCCCCGTACACCGGTGGCGGCGGGCGGCGGGTGGGGCCCGAGGCCGCCGCGCGTGACGCCCGGTACGCCGCCCTCGACGCCGCCGCCGAACGGCACGGCGCCGCCGCGATCCTGCTCGGCCACACCCGCGACGACCAGGCCGAGACGGTCCTGCTCGGCCTCGCCCGCGGCTCCGGCATCCGCTCCCTGTCCGGCATGGCCGCGGTCTCGGGGGCCGGCGGCCGTTACCGGCGGCCCTTCCTCCAGCTCGACCGGCAGACCGCCCGCAAGGCCTGCCTGGTCCAGTCCCTGCCCGTCTGGGACGACCCCCACAACACCGATCCGGCCTACACCCGCTCCCGGCTGCGCCACGAGGGCCTGCCCGCCCTGGAGAAGGCACTCGGCAAGGGCGTCGTCGAGGCCCTCGCCCGCACCGCCCAGCTGTCCCGTGACGACGCCGACGCCCTCGACGCCTGGGCCCGCCAGGCGGCGGACTCCGTACGGGACGCGGCGGGTCTCCTGGAGTGCGCCAAGCTGTACGCGCTGCCCCCCGCCGTGCGCCGCCGAGTCCTGCGCCGCGCCGCCATCGAGGCCGGCGCCCCGGCGGGCTCGCTCTTCGCCCGGCACATCGAGGAGGTCGACCGGCTGATCACCGGCTGGCGCGGTCAGGGGGCCATCAACCTGCCCGGCAAGGTCGTCGCCCAGCGGCAGGGTGGCAGACTGGTGATTCGGCAAGGCTGACAGTCGCCCCCTGCGGGAGGCGCCCGGCAGCCCCCCTCGCGGGGCGCGCCGGTCAGCCGTACGTGCGGGACGACCGAAAGTGATGCGGGTGGACGCGAAAGACATGGGTGCCGACCTCGAGAAGGTGCTCATCACCAAGGAAGAGATCGACGCGAAGCTGGCCGAGCTGGCCGCGAAGATCGACGCGGAGTACGCGGGCAAGGACCTGCTCATCGTCGGTGTCCTCAAGGGCGCCGTGATGGTCATGGCCGACCTCGCCCGGGCGCTGTCCACCCCCCTCACCATGGACTGGATGGCCGTCTCCTCCTACGGCGCGGGCACGCAGTCCTCCGGCGTCGTACGGATCCTCAAGGACCTCGACACCGACATCAAGGGCAAGCACGTCCTGATCGTCGAGGACATCATCGACTCCGGCCTGACCCTGTCCTGGCTGATCTCCAACCTCGGCTCCCGTGAGCCCGCCTCCCTCAAGGTGTGCACGCTGCTGCGCAAGCCGGAGGCGGCCAAGGTGGCGATCGACGTGGAATGGGTCGGATTCGACATTCCCAACGAATTTGTCGTGGGATACGGCCTCGACTACGCCGAGAAGTACCGCAACCTCCCGTTCGTCGGTACGCTCGCGCCCCACGTGTACGGCGGCTGAACGCCTCCTCGTCGAGGCCCCGGGTCCCTTGTGGCCCAAGGCCCCCAAGACGGTCGGGAACCCCAGCGCGTTTCGCGCCGTTGGAGCATGCAGAGGCGGGATTGTCAGCCGTCCCACGCGGCTTCGGGTGACAATGCTGGGGTACCGTCCGAAGAACAGCCTTTATCAAACTCACTATGGCAGGAGGGACGGGGCGGCACCGCTCCGTATGGATGGACGTGAAGCGATACTTCCGTGGGCCGGTCATGTGGATCGTGCTGGCCGTCCTTGCCGTGGTCGTGTTGATGCAGGTCGTCGGCTCGTCCGGCGGCTACAAGACGGTGGACACCGGCCAGGTCGTCCAGGCGATCAATGAGGACAAGGCCAAGTCGGCCAAGATCACCACCGGCGACGAACAGATCATCAAGGTCGAGCTCAAGGACGGCGAGAAGGTCGAGGGCAGCTCGAAGATCCAGGCGAGCTACATCGACAACCAGGGCGTGGCCCTGGCCACCACGCTGCAGGAGAAGTTCCAGAACAAGCAGATCGAGGACGGCTACACGGTCTCGCCGTCGAAGCAGAACCCCATCGTCGGGATCCTGCTCTCGCTGCTGCCCTTCGTCCTCATCGTGGTCGTCTTCCTGTTCCTGATGAACCAGATGCAGGGCGGCGGCTCCCGCGTCATGAACTTCGGAAAGTCCAAGGCGAAGCTCATCACCAAGGACACCCCGAAGACGACGTTCGCCGACGTCGCCGGTTCGGACGAGGCCGTCGAGGAGCTCCACGAGATCAAGGAGTTCCTCCAGGAGCCCGCCAAGTTCCAGGCCGTCGGCGCCAAGATCCCCAAGGGTGTGCTGCTGTACGGCCCGCCCGGCACCGGCAAGACCCTGCTCGCGCGCGCCGTCGCGGGCGAGGCCGGCGTCCCGTTCTACTCGATCTCCGGTTCCGACTTCGTCGAGATGTTCGTCGGTGTCGGTGCCTCACGTGTCCGTGACCTGTTCGAGCAGGCCAAGGCCAACGCTCCGGCGATCGTCTTCGTCGACGAGATCGACGCGGTCGGCCGCCACCGCGGCGCCGGCCTCGGCGGTGGTCACGACGAGCGCGAGCAGACCCTGAACCAGCTGCTCGTCGAGATGGACGGCTTCGACGTCAAGGGCGGCGTCATCCTCATCGCCGCCACCAACCGGCCCGACATCCTCGACCCGGCCCTCCTGCGCCCCGGCCGCTTCGACCGCCAGATCGCCGTCGACCGCCCCGACATGCAGGGCCGTCTGGAGATCCTCAAGGTCCACCAGAAGGGCAAGCCGGTCGCCCCGGACGTCGACCTGTCCGCGGTCGCCCGCCGTACCCCGGGCTTCACGGGCGCCGACCTGTCGAACGTGCTGAACGAGGCGGCGCTGCTCACGGCCCGCAGCGACAAGAAGCTGATCGACAACCAGATGCTCGACGAGGCCATCGACCGCGTGGTCGCCGGCCCCCAGAAGCGCACCCGGATCATGTCGGACAAGGAAAAGAAGATCACCGCGTACCACGAGGGCGGTCACGCCCTGGTCGCGGCGGCCTCGCCGAACTCCGACCCGGTCCACAAGATCACCATCCTGTCCCGCGGCCGCGCCCTCGGCTACACGATGGTCCTCCCGGACGAGGACAAGTACTCCACGACGCGCAACGAGATGCTGGACCAGCTGGCCTACATGCTGGGCGGCCGCGCGGCCGAGGAGCTCGTCTTCCACGACCCGACCACGGGTGCCGCGAACGACATCGAGAAGGCCACGGCCACCGCCCGCGCGATGGTCACGCAGTACGGCATGACCGAGCGTCTCGGTGCGATCAAGTTCGGCGGCGACAACACCGAGCCGTTCCTCGGCCGGGAGATGGCGCACCAGCGCGACTACTCGGAAGAGGTCGCCGCGCTCGTCGACGAAGAGGTCAAGAAGCTCATCGAGACCGCCCACAACGAAGCGTGGGAGATCCTCGTCGAGAACCGGGACGTCCTCGACAACCTCGTCCTCGCCCTGCTGGAGCGGGAGACGCTCGGCAAGGAGGAGATCGCCGAGATCTTCGCCCCGATCGTCAAGCGCCCGCCGCGGCCGGCCTGGACCGGTTCGTCCCGCCGCACCCCGTCCACCCGTCCGCCGGTGCTCTCCCCCAAGGAGCTCGCCCTGACGAACGGCGTGAACGGCGCGACGCCGGCGATCACCGGTACCGCCGGTACCGCGGAGTCCGTCTCCTCGACGGAGCCCGCCCCGGAGGACCGCCGGGAGAGCTGACCCGTCCCTCACCGGAGCCCCCACCAGGCCCGGAATGATTGCCGCGCCCCCCAGGTTCTAGCCTGGGGGGCGCGGCATCTTTCGTATGCGCGCTCATCAGACGCGTGATCCGTACGCGTCGGAAGGCACAGGATTGAGGCACCAGATGACCGACCCCGTGACGCTGGACGGCGAAGGAACGATCGGCGAGTTCGACGAGAAGCGCGCCGAGAACGCCGTACGGGAGCTGCTGATCGCAGTCGGGGAGGACCCGGACCGGGAGGGCCTGAGGGAGACGCCGGGGAGGGTCGCCCGGGCGTACCGCGAGATATTCGCCGGGCTGTGGCAGAAGCCGGAGGACGTGCTGACGACGACGTTCGACCTCGGGCACGACGAGATGGTGCTCGTCAAGGACATCGAGGTCTTCAGTACCTGTGAGCATCACCTGGTCCCGTTCCGGGGCGTCGCCCACGTCGGCTACATCCCCTCCACCTCGGGGAAGATCACCGGCCTGTCCAAGCTGGCCCGGCTGGTGGACGTGTACGCCCGGCGGCCCCAGGTGCAGGAGCGCCTCACCACGCAGATCGCCGACTCCCTGATGGAGATCCTGGAGCCGCGCGGAGTGATCGTGGTGGTGGAGTGCGAGCACATGTGCATGTCGATGCGCGGCATCCGCAAGCCCGGGGCGAAGACGCTCACGTCCGCCGTGCGTGGGCAGCTGCGGGACGTGGCCACGCGGAACGAGGCGATGAGCCTGATCATGGCTCGCTGAGCCCTCTCGCGGCCCGCTGAGCGATGACGGCCCGATGACGAACGAGGCCGGGGCTGCCGGGCGTGCGATGCGCCTGACAGCCCCGGTTGCCGTTCTGAGCGGCTGCTAGGCGGCCCGGACCGTGCCGTCGCCATTGGTGTCGTCGTCCTCCGGGAGCTTGCAGACGCGCTCCAGGAAGAGGGCGGCCGCTATGACGGCGATGCCCGCGAGGACGGAGAAGCCGGCGTAGATCGCCTGGTCGCGGCGGGCGGGGATCTCCAGGGACTCCAGGAGGAAGACACCCGCGCCGCCGTACATCCCGGCCACCAGGGCCGCGACCAGGGCGCTGGCCTGGCCGAAGACGACCGCGCGGGCCGCGAGCATCGGATCGACGCCCTGGGCGCCCGGGCGGCGCTCGCGCTGGGCTTTCAGCCGGGAGCGCAGCGAGAGCGCCGTGGCGAGCAGGACGACGGCGATCAGGGCGAGCACGATGGGCGCGGCCAGCGGGACGCGGGGCAGCGTGCCCATGGCGTTCCACAGGCGGGCTCCGGCCCAGGACAGCACTCCGGCCACCACGAACACCGCTGCCAGCGTCCTGATGCGCAGCTCTCTCACGATGTCCCTTCGTCGGTCGGTGTCAGCGTCGTCGGGGCGCCGGATGTTTGCGTGTTCGGTAGACCTTAACGACTACTCGGGCAGCCGGAGTTCCAGGTCGGCGCGGGGCGTGACACCGGTCCGGGTGACATCGGCGAGGAGCTCGGCGACCGCGCCGCGGCCGGGCAGCTGGGCCTCGGGGTCCACGTCGAGCCAGGGCGCGAGGACGAAGGCGCGCTCGTGGGCGCGCGGGTGGGGCAGCGTGAGGACGGGGTCGTCGGAGATCAGGTCGGCGTAGGAGACGATGTCGACGTCGATCGTGCGCGCTCCCCACCGCTCGTCCCGTACGCGGTGGAAGGCCTCCTCCACCGCGTGGGCGCGCTCCAGCAGCGAGTCGGGCGGGAGGGTCGTCTTCAGCAGGACGACCGCGTTGAAGTACGAGGGCTGGCTGCCCGGCTCGACGCCCCAGGGCTCGGTCTCGTACACCGGGGAGACCGCCTTGATCCGTACGCCGGGGGTGTCCTCCAGGGCGTCGACGGCGCCCTGGAGGGTCTCCAGGCGGTTGCCGAGGTTGGCGCCCAGGGAGAGGACGGCGCGCTGGGGGTTGTGCAGGGTGCTGTCGGCGGCGTCCACCTTCTCGACGACCGAGGCGGGCACCGGCTGGACGGTCGGGTCGCTGGGACCCTCGGTGAAGGACGCGGTCATGCTCGGCTCCGGGTGATGGTGACGGTCACGTCGTCGAAGGGGACCGTGATCGGCGCCTGCGGCTTGTGGACGCAGACCTCGACCTCCTGGACCCCCTCGTGCTTCAGGCAGACCTGGGCGATGCGCTCGGCGAGCGTCTCGATGAGGTCGACGGGGTCGCCCTCGACGACGGCGACGACCTCTTCCGCCACGATGCCGTAGTGCACGGTTTTCGCCAGGTCGTCGTCGGCCGCGGCCGGTCGGGTGTCCAGGCCGAGGGTCAGGTCCACGATGAAGGTCTGGCCCTCTTCGCGTTCCTTCTGGAACACGCCGTGGTGCCCGCGGGCCCTCAGGCCGCGCAGCGCGACACGATCCACGCGAATCACTCCTGCAATCGTCGGGCGGTGTTTTCCGGGTGCCGGTTCCGGTTCCGGCGGACGGGTACCGGATGCCGCCGGTATGCCGTCGGTACCCGGCCCCACCGAATCTACCTGCGGGCACCGACAGTGCTTGCCCATGAGGGGGTCCGACCTGCCCGTGAGGGGCAAGGTTCACCGGGCGTTTCCGCGGGGGAACACGGCGGCACGGCGGGCCGGAAGCCCGTCCCGCCCGGTCACCGGCCGGTCCGTTCCCGCTCCGTTCGCCGGGGCCGTGATCCTGGCCACTTCCGGGGTGTGGACGTGCCGTCCTCAAGCGGGTGTGTCGTCGCCCTCGTCGCCGTCGGTCTCGGCCAGGACCGGGGAGGCGTGGTGCGACCACAGCTTCCAGCCGTCGGAGGTGCGCCGGAAGACGTTCGTGGCGACGACCAGCTGGCCGACGAGCGGGCCCGGCTCCCCTGCGCCCTCGGGGGCCGGTCCGCCGCTGAGGATGTTCTCGGTGCAGGTCACGAGGGCGGTGTCGCCGGTGACGGACACATGGACGTCCGTGAGGAAGAACTGGATGTAGTCGGTGTTCGCCATGATCAGGGCGTACGACCGCAGGACCTCGCCCCGGCCGGTGAGGACCGGCCAGCCGGGGTGGACGCAGGAGATCACACCGGTGTCCGCCGGGTCGTGGTACTGCTCGTCGACGCCCACGTCTGAGGGGGTCAGCCAGAGCGAGGTGAGGGTTTCGAAGTCACCGCGCTCGATCGCGTCGTAGTAGGCCGTGTTGGCGAGTTCCACCTGCTCGACGTCGATGTGGGGCGTGCTCACCGCTCCCGGGCTCCTTCTACGGCCCGTGCCACGCGTACGGCGTCGGCGGTGGCCCGTACCTCGTGGACGCGGACCGCCCAGGCGCCCTCGTGGGCGGCGAGCGCGGAGACGGCGGCCGTGGCGGCGTCGCGCTCGCGCGCGGGGGGCACGGTGCCCTCGGGGCCGGCCAGGACGCGGCCGAGGAACCGTTTGCGCGAGGCGGCGACGAGCAGGGGGTGGCCGAGCCCGTGCAGGCGGTCGAGGCGGGCGAGGAGGGCGAGGTCGTGTTCGGCGTCCTTGGAGAAGCCGAGCCCGGGGTCGACGATGACGCGGTCGGGGGCTATGCCGCCCTCCAGAACGGCCTCCACGCGCGCGTGCAGTTCGTCGACCACCTCCGAGACGACGTCCTCGTACACGCCCTTGACGTTGCCGCCCTCCAGGAGGCCGCGCCAGTGCATGACGACGAAGGGGGCGCCCGCGGCGGCGACGGCGGGGATCATCGCGGGGTCGGCGAGACCGCCGCTGACGTCGTTGACGAGGGCGGCACCGGCGGCGAGGGCCTGCTCGGCGACGGAGGCGCGCATGGTGTCGACGGAGACGACGACGCCCTCGGAGGCGAGACCGCGGACGACGGGCACGACGCGGCGCAGTTCCTCCGCCTCGTCGACGCGGGTGGCGCCGGGGCGGGTGGACTCGCCGCCGACGTCCACCAGGTCGGCGCCTTCGGCGACGAGGTCGAGACCGTGCTTGATCGCGACGGTGGTGTCGAACCAGCGGCCGCCGTCGGAGAACGAGTCCGGCGTGACGTTGACGACGCCCATGACCGCGCAGCGGTCCCATACGGGCAGCCCCGCCACGTGGGTGCGCTGGTTCTGCTTGCTCATGTGTCCAGCGTAGGCCCCGGGGGCCGGGCCGGTCCGCCCGCACCGGTTTGTGGGCGGTCTTGGTGGTCAGTGGTCGCTGACCGTCTCCAGTTCCACGTCCGCGCGCGGGACGTCCCGCGCGTCCGCCGCCGTGGAGCGGCGCAGCGCCTCGTGCAGCCGGGACGGGGTGAGAACGCCCAGGAAGCGGCCCTCGCCGGCGTTGTCGACGACCGCTATCCAGCCGGCGTCGTGCTGGAGCATCGTCGCGAACGCCTGCTTGAGGGACGCGCCCACGGGCAGCCACGCCTCCATGCGGCGGGCGTGCTCCCGTACGGTGCCGGTGCGCACGCGCGCGTGCTCGGCCGATATCCAGCCGTGGAGGTTGTCGTCCCCGTCCAGCACCACGGCCCAGCGCGCGTCCAGCTCCCTGGGCAGCGGGTCGTCGAGGTGCACCACGGGCGGCTGCTCCAGGTCGCCCTCCTCGATCGGCGTCACGGAGAGCCGCTTCAGGCCCCGGTCGGCGCCGACGAAGCCGGCCACGTACTCGTTCGCGGGCGAGCCCAGCACCGCCGAGGGGGTGTCGAACTGCTCGATGCGGCCGTCCCCGTACACGGCGATGCGGTCGCCGAGCCGTACGGCCTCCTCGATGTCGTGGGTGACGAACAGCACCGTCTTGCGGACGGACTGCTGCAGTCTCAGGAACTCGCTCTGCAGCCGCTCGCGCACGACCGGGTCGACCGCGCCGAACGGTTCGTCCATGAGGAGGACGGGCGGGTCCGCCGCCAGCGCCCTCGCCACGCCGACGCGCTGGCGCTGGCCGCCGGAGAGCTGGTCGGGGTAGCGGTCGCCGTAGACGGAGGGGTCGAGGCCGACCAGGTCGAGGAGTTCGGCGGCGCGCTCACGGGCCTTGGCGCGCTTGACGCCCAGCAGGTGCGGCACGGTCGCGGTGTTGTCGAGCACCGTCCGGTGCGGGAAGAGGCCGACCTGCTGGATGACGTAGCCGATACGGCGCCGCAGCCGCACCGGGTCGACGGCGGAGACGTCCTCCCCGTCCAGCAGGATGCGGCCGCTCGTGGGCTCGATGAGCCGGTTCACCATCTTCATCGTGGTGGTCTTGCCGCAGCCCGACGGGCCGACCAGCGTGACCAGTTCGCCCTCGGCGACCTCGAAGGTCAGGTCGTCGACGGCCGTGGTGCCGTCCGCGTACCGCTTGGTGACGTGCTCGAACCGGATCATGTCTCCCCATTGTGGCCGTCGGTGACCGTGGCCGTGTGAAGGCGGTGTTGCGACTGTGCGGCGACCGCCGGTGATTGTCAGTGGCAGGGGCTAGGGTCACCGGCAAGTCAAGAACACGGGAACTGTTCGGTCCAGCCGCATGTGTTCGACGATTTCGGGGGAGGTGCGGCGGGGTGAGCACTCGGCGGAACTGTCTGGTGGAGAACGACTGGATCTGCGGGGAGTACGTCCGCACCCGCAGCCAGGAGCTGATCGACGCGACGGCGCAGCACATCGGCATCACGGCCGCGTCGGTCGCCCTCGGCGTGCTCGTGGCCTTCCCGCTGGCGCTGCTGGCCCGCCGGCGGCGGGCCGTCGCGGGCGCGGTCCTCGGGCTGACGACCGTGCTCTACACGATCCCGTCGCTGGCGATGTTCTCGCTGCTGCTGCCGTTGTTCGGGCTGTCCGCCGCACTCGTCGTCACCGGGCTCGTGCTGTACTCGCTGACGATCCTGGTGCGCAACATCCTCGCGGGGCTGCGGGCCGTCCCCGACGAGGCCGTCGAGGCCGCGCGCGGGATGGGATACGGGCCGGTACGGCTGCTGTGGGAGGTCGAACTGCCGCTCGCGCTCCCGGCGCTGCTCGCGGGCGTACGGATCGCCACGGTCTCCACGGTGGCGCTGACGACGGTGGGCGCGATCGTCGGCCACGGCGGCCTCGGCACGCTGATCCTCGACGGCCTCGACAGCACCTTCAAGGCGCAGGTGCTCACCGCGTCCGTCCTGTGCGTGCTGCTCGCCGTGGCCGCCGACCTGCTGCTGCTCGGGGCGCAGCGGCTGCTCACGCCCTGGACGCGGGCGCGGCGGCCGGGGAGCGACCGAATACGTGCCCGTGCGGAGAAGGTGGCGGAGCCGGCATGAACGCGATTCCAGGAGCGTGGGACTGGCTCACCACGAGCGCCAACTGGCAGGGCGAGTCGGGCGTCTGGCACCGGCTCGGCGAGCACCTGTACTTCAGCGGGGTCACCCTCGCCGTCGCCTGTCTGCTCGCCCTGCCGCTCGCGCTGTGGCTCGGGCACATCGGCAAGGGCGGCGCGCTCGCGGTGAACGTCTCCAACGTGGGGCGGGCGGTGCCCACGCTGGCGGTGCTGGTGCTGCTGACGCTCACCCCGCTGGGCGAGCACGGTGACCTGCCGACGCTGATCGCACTGGTGCTGTTCGCGGTTCCGCCGCTGCTGACCAATGCCTACATCGGCATGCGCGAGGTGGACCGGTCGGTGGTGGAGGCCGCGCGCGGCATGGGTATGAGCGGCGGGCAGGTCTTCCGCCGGGTCGAGCTTCCGCTCGCGTATCCGCTGGTCATGACGGGGCTCCGGTCGGCCGCCGTCCAGGTGGTCGCCACCGCCACGCTCGCCGCGATGGCCGGCGAGGGCGGGCTCGGGCGGATCATCACGGCCGGGTTCAACCTGCAGAACACGCCGCAGGTCGTGGCGGGCGCCTTCCTGGTGGCGGCTCTCGCGCTGCTGGTCGAGGGGGTGCTGGTGGTGGCGGGGCGGGTATGCGATCCGTCACCGGCCGCGCGACTGGGCGCCGGGGGGCTGGGCCGTGGGCGCGGTGCTTCCTGAGCCGGCTCGCCCGGAGGGCCGGCTGTGTGGGTCGCTCGGTCGAGCTGAAGGACCGGCGGACTGACGGGCCGGCGGGCCGACGGGCCGACGGGCCGGTGGGCTGACGGACTTTCGGATCGGCACGACTTGATCAACTAGCTTGAATTGGGGTGGCGATGCACAGCAGAACGCGCGGACTGCGCCGGATGGCTGTCGCGGCGGTGGCCTTCGGAACGCTCACCGGAATGCTCGCGGCATGCGGTGGGGAGAGCCTGGAGGACAAGGGTTCGGACGGAAAGTCCGTCGGATCCGGGGGTGACAAGGGCGAACTGGTGGTGGGAGCCGCGGGGTTCACCGAGGCGAAGGTCCTGGGGGAGCTCTACAAACAGCTGCTGTCGGACGCCGGTTACGAGGTGACCCTGGCCACCGTCGAGAACCGCGAGATCTACGCGCCCCAGCTGGAGAAGGGCGCCATCGACGTCGTCCCCGAATACGCGGCGACGCTCGCGGAATTCCTCAACACCGATGAGAACGGGCCGGATGCCGAGCCGGTCGCCTCCAGTGATGTCGACGCCACGGTCACCGCGCTGCGGAAACTCGCCGAGCCGCGGGGGCTGAAGGTGCTGCCGCCCGGAGAGGCCGTCGACCAGAACGCGTTCGCGGTGAGCCGGGAATTCGCCGAGAAGCACGACCTGAAAACCCTCTCCGATCTTGGCAAGGCGGGTGTCGAGGTCAGGATCGCGGCCGGTGACGAGTGCGAGACACGGCCGTTCTGCGCGCCGGGCCTGGAGAAGACGTACGGCATCGAGGTCGCCGCGATCGACCCCAAGGGTGTCGGGACGACACAGTCCAAGCAGGCCGTGAAGAACGGCACCGACCAGCTGGTTCTGACCACCACCACGGACGCCACACTGAAGAACTTCGACCTCGTGCTGCTGGAGGACGACAAAAAGCTGCAGAACGCGGACAACGTGCTCCCCGTGGTCAATGCCAAGGACGCGGGTGACCAGGAGATAGCCGATGTGCTCGGCAAGCTGACCGGTGCGCTCACCACAAATGATCTTGTGGAGCTGAACCGGAAGGTCGACGAGGAGCGCCAGAAGGAGGCCGATGTCGCCGCGGAGTATCTGGAGTCGAAGGGATTGATCGAGAAGTAGGGCGAAGCAGGGGGACGGAGGGGCGGCGTCGTGCGAAGCGCGCGGGGCCACGGGACTCTTTTCCGGACACGTGCAGGGCCTCTCCGCCCCCGTACTCGCCGTGCTTCCCGTGCTTCCCTCGCGTACTCGTCGGTCCCTGCCGTGCGGATACTCACCGCACTTGCCTCCGCGCACCCGCGGACGCTTCTGCCGGAGTCTTCCCGGACGTTTCCCGCAACCGATGTGCAAGCGCTTACGGGAACCGATTCGTGCAGCTTGGCGTGCCTGTCGATGTCCGTGACAGTGTGATGGCTCCGAGGTGGCTGTGTTTTTACCTCGGGGGCACCATCATTCGCCTACGCGCGGTAAGTTTCTGGCCATGCCACGTGGACGTCATCGCCATTCACCGCCCTTGCACAGGCTGCTTCCTCCTTCGGCGATCGCCGGCGTCTCGGTCGTCTGCGCCCTGGGGCCCTGGCTGTTCTCGGAGCCGTTTCTGCTCCGGGGACTGGCCGCGGGCGCCGCGGTGACAACGGTCGTGGGCGCGGTTGTCATGCGCCGCTGGGACACGCAGGCGGGCAAACGCGTCGCCGAACTCACGCGCGCGCGGGCGAGCGACGAGTGGCGGTTCGAGGAGCAGGTCGCCGAGCTGGAGTCCGACCTCGAGGAGTCGCGCGAGCTGCGCCACAGGCTGGAGGAGAAGCTGCGCGCCAAGCGGGCCGAACTCGCGGGCCTGCGCAACGAGCACGCCGGCCTGCTGCGCCGGTACGCCACCGCGGAGTCGGAGCGCGCGAGTGCCCTGGAGGGCCGCCGGCTGCTGGCCATAGAGGCATCGGCTCCCGGCACGGCGCGTGCGCTGCCCGCGGGGGCGCCGGTGAGTGAGGGGGCGGGTCCCGAGACGGCTGCCGTTTCCGCTCCGGATGCTTCGGATGGCCCAAATGCTTTTCGTGACGAGGCAGGCGAGGCAGGCGAGGCAGGCAAGGCGGGTGAGGCGGGCGTGGCGGACCGGTCCGCTGAGCGCGATGCCGACGAACCGGTGGAGGCGACCGCTCCCGGGGTGTTCTCCCCGGCCGGCTCCGCGCTCTTCCTGCGTGCCAACTCGGCGCTGAACCGAATCGGCAAGAACGACACCGCGAAGGCGGCGGATGTTGCGAAGGCGGCGGACGCCGGCGGCGTGACCACGGACGTCTGCGGTGCGACCACGGACGCCGGCGGCGTGACCACGGACGCCGACGAGGCGGGCAGCGCCGACGACAAGGGCGAGGCTGAACCCTCGGAGCCTTCCGGAGCCGCCGAGCCTTCCGACGAAGCCGTTCAGACCTCCGGAGCCACCGAGCCTTCCGACGAAGCCGTTCAGACCGCCGGAGCCGCCGAGCCCTCCGAAGCCGTTCAGTCCTCCGGAACCGCCGAGCCCTCCGGGCCCACGGCCACCGCGTCCGGTGACGGCTTCGTCGGTTCCGAGGCGGTCTCCGAGGCGGTCTCCGAGGCGTCGGCGCCCGCACTGCCCGATCGTTCCTCCGGTCACTTCACGGTGCCGACCGCCGTGGCCGTCGTACCGGCGGCCCCCCGTCGGCGCCCGGCGGTCGAGGGCGGGTTCGACTTCTTCGGTACGCAGAAGGGGTCGGCCGACACCGAGTCCGTACAGGATTCTGTACAGAACGAAGATCTCGCGGACGTCGTCGGCGAGGAGGCGCTCGCGCTGCACAAGGCGGAGAACGAGCCCGAGTTCAGGCCCGCGGACGAGGAAGCGCGCAGCGCCGGCCAGGTCATCGACCTGACGGCTCACGACGAGACCGAGCGGATCGATCTGCAGGGGCTGCGCAGCGCGGCGTCCTGACATCCTGAACCTCGACCAGGAGGCGGCCGCACACCTGTGCGGCCGCCTCCTGTCGTCCGGGGCACCGCCCCGAACCGTCGGCCCTCGTCACGCCATCCACCGGTCGGGCCGCGCCTCCCTCCGCCCCGTACGGGACCGGTCCGCCTGGGCCTGCAGCAGTCCGGCCGCCTCGTCCGCGTCCCGGAGGTGGGCCGTCACCGTCTTGTTGGCGCCCGTGTCCACGTGGACGTCCGCGAGTCCCTGGAACCGCTGCCACGGCCCCTGCTCCAGCCGGACGCTCTGCACCTTGGCGTGCGGCACCAGCGCGACGCTCCGGCGCAGCAGCCCGTGCCGCGCCACGAACACATCGTCGGTGACGGCGAGGCCGTACCCGCGCCACCAGAACGGCACGCACCACCCGGCGCGCCGCGGCGGCCGTATCAGGGACGGCGGCACGGTCACTCCGGGCAGCACGCGCGCGACGACCGACTCGGCGATGTCGCGCGGCGCGACCGGCACCAGCACCGAGTTCGACGAGCCCGCCACGTCCAGTTCCACCCGTACCCAGCCGCGCCGCCGCCACAGCAGCGGCTCGACGATCCGTACGGTCTGCACCCGGCCGGGCGGCACCGTCTCGTGCGCGCGGTCGAGGAGCCCGTGGTCGATCCGCACGCCGTCCGGCGACTCGCCCACCGTCCAGTCGTACTCCCCGACGAACCTTCCCACGCTGCTCGCGCCCGCCGCGCCGAACAGCGGCAGTGCCGCGGCGAGAACCGTCCACAGGCTGTGGGTGGCCAGCCACAGCACCGGCGGTACGACGAGCGCGGCGGCCAGCGTGGCCCAGGTGGCACCGGTGAGGAGGACCGACACCGCGAGGACGCCCGCCGGGACGTGCAGCAGCCGGCGTACCGGGGCCTCGCCCACCTCCTGCGCGGTCCCGGGCGCGAAACCGGCCGCGCGGGCGAGGAGTTCCGCCCGCAGGGCGCGGGCCTGCGCCTCGCCGAGATACGCCAGCTCGTCCTTCTTGTCGGTCCCGATGACGTCGAGTCTGAGCTTGGCGACGCCCGCGACCCGGGCCAGCAGCGGCTGGGTCACGTCGACGGCCTGGATCCTTTCCAGCCGAATGTGCGCCGTCCGCCGGAAGATCAGGCCGGTACGGATGCGCAGTTCCGCCGCGGTCACTGCGAAGTGGGTGAACCACCAGGTCAGAAAGCCGTACAGGGCGGCGGTCGGCAGGATCACGGCCAGCCCGAGGAGCAGCGAGGTCGTGGTCAGCCCGGTCAGCTGGCGCTGGGCCTGGTCGGGGTCGTGCACCGCCCAGCCGATGAGGACGGCGACCGGTGCCCAGGCCCGCCGCAGCGGTGTCACGGGGTGCAGCCGGTGCTCGACCACCGATTCCACGGATTTCGCGGAGTCCACGGAGTTCGCGGAGTCCACGGATTCCACCGATTCGCCCGCTCCGGCCGCGCGCGCGGGGACACCGGTTTCCGCGATACCCGCGTTCTCCACGGGCACGGCCGACCACGTGCCCCGGGGCGTGTCCACCGGCCCGTCCGACCACGTGCCCCGGGGCGTGCCCACCGGCCCGTCCGGTGTGTCCACCGGCCCGTCCGGTGTGTTCACAGGCTTGTCCGGCGTGTTCACAGGCCCGCCGATCGTGCCTCGCCCAGCTCGGTGAGCCGGTCGCGCAAACGTTCCGCCTCCGCCGGGTCGAGCCCCGGGATACGCGCGTCCGTGGCGGCCGCGGCCGTGTGGAGCTGTACGCCGGCCAGCCCGAAGTGCCGTTCCACCGGCCCGGAGGTCACCTCGACCAGCTGCATGCGCCCGTACGGGACGACGGTCTCCTGGCGCCACAGCACGCCCCGGCTGATCAGCAGGTCGTCCGCGCGTTCGGCGTAGCGCCACGAGCGCCAGTTGCGGCCCAGCATCGGCCAGGCCCACAGCAGCAGGCCCAGCGGCAACAGGGCGGACACCGCCCAGCCGGGGGCGGCCAGCAGTCCCGGCACCAGAGCCGCGGCGACGGTCAGCGGCACCAGCCACACCACCAGCAGCAGCCGTCGCATCCGCAGCAGTCCGCGCGGCAGCCCGCTCCAGACCGGCTCGTCACGCGGCCCCGCGGAGCCCGTCACCCCACCGCGCTCGATCGCACCGCCTTCGGGGTCGTGCCCCGCGTCGTCCATGGTCCCCGTCTCCATCCCGTCAGCGTACGTACGAGAGACTGTGCCCATGACTCCCACGACGGAGACCACGGTCGGGATCGGCGGCGCCGCCGAGAGCACGGACATGGTGCTCAACATCGGGCCCCAGCATCCGTCCACGCACGGAGTGCTGCGGCTGAGGCTCGTGCTCGACGGCGAGCGCATCCAGCACGCGGAGCCGGTGATCGGCTATATGCACCGCGGCGCCGAGAAGCTCTTCGAGGCGCGTGACTACCGGCAGATCATCATGCTCGCCAACCGTCATGACTGGCTCTCCGCGTTCTCGAACGAACTGGGCGTGGTCCTCGCCGTGGAGCGCATGCTCGGCATGGAGGTGCCGGAGCGCGCGGTCTGGCTGCGTACGTTGCTCGCCGAGCTGAACCGGGTGCTGAACCACCTGATGTTCCTGGGTTCGTACCCGCTGGAGCTCGGGGGCATCACGCCGATGTTCCACGCGTTCCGGGAGCGCGAGGAGCTCCAGAACGTCATGGAGGAGATCTCCGGCGGGCGTATGCACTACATGTTCAACCGCGTGGGCGGCCTCAAGGAGGACCTCCCGGCCGGATGGCCCTCCCGCGCGCGGGAGGCCGTCGCCGCGGTGCGCTCGCGGATGGGTGTCTTCGACGACCTGGTGCTCGGCAACGAGATCTTCCGGGGGCGTACGCGAGGCGTCGGCGTCCTCTCCGCGGAGGCGGTGCACGCGTACGGGGTGAGCGGGCCGATCGCCCGCGCCTCCGGGGTCGACTTCGACCTGCGGCGCGACGAGCCGTACCTCGCGTACGGCGAGCTGACGGACACGCTCCGGGTCGTCACCCGGCAGGAGGGCGACTGCCTGGCCCGCTTCGAGTGCCTGCTGGAGCAGACCCACAACGCGCTCGACCTCGCGGACGCCTGCCTCGACCGGCTCGCCGACCTGCCGCCCGGCCCGGTCAACCAGCGCCTCCCCAAGGTCCTCAAGGCACCCGAGGGCCACACCTACGCCTGGACCGAGAACCCGCTCGGCATCAACGGCTACTACCTGGTCAGCAAGGGCGAGAAGACCCCGTACCGGCTGAAGCTGCGCTCGGCCTCGTACAACAACATCCAGGCGCTCACGGAGCTGCTGCCGGGGACGCTCGTCGCGGACATGGTGGCGATCCTGGGGTCGCTGTTCTTCGTGGTGGGAGACATCGACAAGTAGCGGCAAGCAGCGACGAGCGGGCCGTGGGCGGCGGGCGCCAGGCGCGGGCTAGGCGTCCGGCAGGCCGAGCGTGCCGTGCGGGACGCGCACCGGCTGCAGCAGCCAGCCGAAATCGCCGAGGCCCCCGGGCGCGGTCAACTCGGCCGCCTCGCCCGCGTCCGCCAGCGCGCGTACGTATGCCGTGGGGTCCGTGGCCGCCAGGCTCAGCGGGGGACGGCCGGCGGTGATCCCCAGGGCGTGCAGGGCCGTGCGCTGGGTGACGAGGCGCGCACCCGGCAGCGCGCAGGCGTCCAGCGCCACATGGGCCGTGATGTCGCAGGAGCCGTCCGGCACCGGTGATGTCTCGCGGCCCTCCTTGAATCCGGTGAGCGTCCCGAAGAGCGGGCGGGCCCCCGCGACGTGCGCGTAGTCCACGGCGACGGCGAGCCCCCGGTCGACGCTCGCCACGGCGTCGGCCCACGCGCGGTCCCTGGGCAGCCCGATCTCGGCGCGCATGCCCTCCTCCACGGGCAGCGGCCACCACCGCGCGAGCCACTCGGCCTCCGCCCCCGTCACCGGCTCCCCGAGGCGTTCGGCGCCGTCCCGTCGTACGAGGACACGGCGGGGTACGCCCGCGGCGTCCACCTCGGCGACGTCCGCGGGAACGTTGTCGAGCCACTCGTTGGCGAACAGCAGGCCGGTGACGCCCTGGGGGCGCTCCCGGAGCCACTCGATCCGGTCATCGAGGCTGTCGGGCCGGTCGGCGCGTTCGACGGCGTACGCACGCGCGCGGGAGGCCACTTCCGGGGGCAGCGCCCCGAGGACCCCCGACACCAGCTCGCCCCGGCCCGCCGCCATGTCCACGAAGGCCACCTCGGCGGGCTGCCCGAGCGCAGCGTCCACCCGGCACAGCAGCCGGGCCACGGCCACCGCGAACAGTGGCGAGGCGTGCACCGACGTACGGAAGTGCCCGGCGGGCCCGGGCCCCCCGGGCCGCCGGTAGAAGCCGGAAGGCCCGTACAACGCCTCTTCCGTGGCCTCCCGCCACCCGCGCCACTCGCCGCCCGTCTCACTGGTCACCGGCCCAGGCTAAGCGTCGCGGACAGCGTGGCATCCACCTTGGGGAGTACGCGCACCGACCGGGGATCGGCCCTCCGGTTGACCCCTGCACACACCACGCTTCCCTACTCTGGGTTACGTGCAGCGCCTCTACGACTTCCTCCGCAGGCACCCGACCGGGGTGGACGGCTTCTGGGCCCTCATCCTGTTCGGCATGTCCGTGGTCGGGGGGACGACCCGGCAGGAGGCCACGGGGAGCGATCTCATGGCCGCCGTCGTCCCGATCTCTCTGGCGCTCTGCCTGGTGATCGCCCTGCGGCGCCGTATGCCCGAGAAGATGCTGGTGCTGGCCGCGGCGACGGGCGTCGCACAGCTGATCGTCGACGTACCGCCGCTCCCCGCCGACTTCGGCATGCTCGTGATCATCTACACGGTGGCGGCGACCGGCGTCCGCTGGACCTCCCGGTTCGCCCTGGTCGGTGCCCTCTGCGCGGGGCCGCTGGCACAGCTGCGCTGGCCCACGGAGCCGGCGAGTCCGCTGGGCAGTATGGCGATAGCGGTGTTCCAGACCGTGCCCTTCGCCCTCGCCTGGGTGCTCGGTGACTCGCTGCGCACCCGCCGCGCCTACTTCGCCCAGCTGGAGGAGCGTGCCGCCCGCCTGGAGAAGGAGCGCGAGGCGCAGTCCAAGGTCGCCGTCGCCGCCGAGCGCGCCCGTATCGCGCGCGAGCTGCACGACGTCGTCGCCCACAACGTCTCCGTGATGGTGGTCCAGGCCGACGGTGCCGCGTATGTCCTCGACGCCGCGCCCGACCAGGCGAAGAAGGCCCTGGAGACCATCTCCTCGACCGGCCGCCAGGCCCTCGCCGAGATGCGCCGTCTGCTGGGCGTGCTGCGCACCGGCGAGCACCAGGAGAGCGGCGAGTACGTTCCGCAGCCCGACGTCGAACAGCTCGACGAGCTCATCGAGCAGTGCCGCCGCTCGGGCCTGCCCGTCGACTTCAGGATCGAGGGGACCCCGCGGCCCCTGCCGAGCGGCGTCGAGCTGACCGCCTACCGCATCGTGCAGGAGGCGCTGACCAACACCCGCAAGCACGGCGGCCCCAACGCCGGCGCGAGCGTACGCCTGGTCTACTTCGACGACGGACTGGGGCTGCTGGTGGAGGACGACGGCAAGGGCGCCCCGCAGGAGCTGTACGAGGAAGGCGGGTTCGACGGGCAGGGACACGGCCTGATCGGGATGCGGGAGCGGGTCGGCATGGTCGGCGGCACCCTGGACGCGGGCCCGCGGCCCGGTGGCGGCTTCCGCATCAGCGCCCTGCTGCCGCTCAAACCCGCGCACTGAAACCTTGATGAAACTCATTGACCCGCACGACGACCTGCACGGCCTGAAGTGATGAAAACGGAAGAGGACCCGATGGCGATCCGCGTGATGCTCGTCGACGACCAGGTGCTGCTGCGCACCGGGTTCCGGATGGTGCTCGCCGCCCAGCCGGACATGGAGGTCGTGGCGGAGGCCGGCGACGGTGTCGAAGCCCTCCAGGTGGTGCGGTCCACGCCGGTGGACGTGGTGCTGATGGACGTCCGCATGCCGAAGCTGGACGGCGTGGAGGCCACCCGCCGTATCTGCATGGAGCCCGACCCGCCGAAGGTGCTGATCCTGACCACCTTCGACCTCGACGAGTACGCCTTCTCCGGGCTCAAGGCGGGTGCCTCCGGCTTCATGCTCAAGGACGTGCCGCCCGGTGAGCTCCTCGCCGCCATCCGCTCCGTGCACAGCGGCGACGCGGTCGTCGCCCCCTCCACCACCCGGCGCCTGCTCGACCGCTTCGCGCCGATGCTGCCGAGCACCGGCAGGGAGCCCCGGCACCAGCAGCTGGAGCGGCTCACCGACCGCGAGCGCGAGGTCATGGTGCTCGTGGCGCAGGGCCTGTCGAACGGCGAGATCGCGGCCCGGCTGGTCCTGTCCGAGGCGACCGTGAAGACGCACGTCGGCCGCATCCTCACCAAGCTCGGTCTGCGCGACCGGGTACAGGTGGTCGTCCTCGCGTACGAGACGGGACTGGTCCGGGCCGGCGGGCACGGCTGAGCCCCGTACGGGAGCCGGGGCGGCGGGGATCCACGGATGTGACCCGTGCGTGACCGCAGCCCACTAGGGTCTGCGCATGCTCCTGTGGATCAACGGCCCCTTCGGGGGCGGCAAGACACAGACCGCACACGAGATCCAGCGCAGACTTCCCGGCAGCGTGATCTGCGATCCCGAGCACGCCGGCTTCGGCCTGCGCCGCACGCTGCCGCCGGAACTGCGCGGAGACTTCCAGGACCTCGCGTCATGGCGGCAGGGCGTGGTCGAGGTGCTCGACCTGGCACTGACCCGGCACGAGGGAGTGGTGATCGTCCCCATGACGGTCACCGACTCCGGGTATTTCGCCGAGACTGTCGGACGCCTGCGCGAACTCGACCACGACGTACGCCACTTCACGCTGCTCGCCCAGCGCGAGACCGTGCTGCGGCGACTGCGCGAGCGGCACTTCGGCCGTGTGCTGCGACTGCTCGGCGGGAGGAACGCGGTGCCGCGCCGGGAGAGTTGGGCCGTCACCCAGCTCGACCGCTGTCTGGAACGGCTGCGCGAGCCGGAGTTCGCCGAGCACCTGTGGACCGATCACTCGACCGTGCCGAAGACGGCGGACCGGATCGCCGTGCTGTCCGGGCTGACGCTCACCCCGAACCGGGAGGGCGCTCTGCGGACGCGACTCCGGCAGGTCCGGGTCGGTCTGAAGCACATCCGGTTCGACTGATTCGCTGGAGGCGACCGGTTCGGCCGGTCCGACTGAGCGGCCGGGCGGAGCGCCGCGGGGCCGGGTGCGGCCGTCAGCGCAGGATGCCCTCCAGGAAGTCGCTGCCCAGCCGGGCCACCACGGTCACGTCCAGCTGGTGCAGCACGTACCGGCCGCGGCGCCGCGTCGTGATCAGGCCCGCCTTCTTCAGCACGGCGAGATGGCGGGACACCTCGGGCGCGCTCAGGTCGTTGGCGACCGCCAGCTCACTCGTGGTGTACGGCGACCTGGCTATGTTCCGGCACAGGCGCAGACGTATCGGGTGGGCCAGGGCGTCGAGGCGCAGCTGGATCAGCTCCACCGGGGCGGGGCTCGCCGGCTCCGGGCCGCCGACGGGATACATCACGACGGGGCGCCAGCCGGGGGCGTACAGCACCGTCAGATGCGGCCAGCCGTGGTACGACGGCAGGAACGTGACCCCCGGAGCGATGGCGGGATCCACGGCGGTCGTGGAGCCGTGGACGAGTTTGTCCGCCTCGATCCGCGTCCCGCCCGGGCCCTCGTTCAGGGACAGCGCGGCCGAGACCGCCGTCAGGGCCTCCCGCAGGCCCTTGCGGCGCAGGATCTCGGTCTTGTGGCGGGCGTCGGCGGCCAGCTGGGTGTGCACCCGGCGCCAGGTGTCCGCGAAGAACGCCTCGTGACAGTCCTCCAGCAGTCGGCGAACCCAGGCCCGTACGGTCGGCGGATCCTCCAGCAGCCGCCGGGTGAACCCCAGTTGCTCCGGGCCCCGGCTCGCCGCCACTTCGAGCGCGATGTCGTGGCGGGTCCGGTCGACGAGGGGTGAGGGCAGCACGCCCCCGTACCGGGAGCCGCAGCTGAACTCCAGGGCCGCCCCGACGAACCGCTCGTCGCTGAGCCGGTCCAGGGCGTCGAGCTCCTCCTCGAGCGTCGCCCCGGGGCTGCCGTCCCTGTCCGGGAGCCCCGCGAACGGCAGGAAGATGTCGGAGAATATGTGCCGCCACAGAAAGTCGGCCTGGGTGAGCCGGTCGGCCAGGTCCGGCTTCAGGGACGCGGCGGTCGCGGTCACCCAGCCCTGTATGCCCGGGTGGTGGTCGGGCTCGGCGAGCGCGTGCAGGGTGGTGGCCAGCTCGGCCAGGGGCGACGTCCGGAAGACGATCCTCCCCCAGCTCTCGGCTTCGCTCGAGCCGGGAGGTGCCCCCATGCCGCGCAGCCCGGTGATGTCGATGCTCACGCTCATGTCCTCATGGTGCACCCCGCCACTGACAACGCGTCCGCCGATTGACGACGGCGGTCAATCGGCGCGACGCGAGCCCTGCACGGACGCGACGGTGGGACTTGTGCGGCGGTCACCCAGCTGCCGATCCCCAGCTGTCGATCCCCGGCCCCGACCGCCGAGAGGCGAAAGGAACCGCACCCTTGAGCGTCACCGAGCAGTACCTCCTCGACACCTACCGCGCCCAGCGCCTCGGCGAACGACTGCCTTCCGCGCCCGGCACCCACGACTGGCGGGTCGTGCGGGCGCTGCGCGGCCGCCGCCGGTTCCGCGCCGTCCTCGCGGGCCGGCCGGTACGGAGGGCAGGGACGGCCGGGAGGGCAGGGACGGCCGGGTCGGCGCGCGGGCCGCGCTGACCCGCATGCTGCACATGCGCCCCCCGGCCTGATCACCCCGGAGCATCACCCCCGGATCCCGGACATCACCCCGAGGCCGGGTCCTGCAGCAGCGCGACGAAGTCCGCGACCGCCGCCTTCACGTCCTCCGCCGTCCACTCCAGCCCGGCCGCGCGTACGCCGATCTCGGTGACGGCAAGATCCGGTCCCTTGGCGTCCCAGGAGTGCGCGAACAGCACGGTTCCCGTCTCCTCGCCCTGCCGTATCGCGGCCTCCGAGAGGACGTCGGCGTCGTACGGCAGCCAGACTTGGAACTCGTGGGTGTGCGGCTCGCCCGGGTGGACGCGCGCCCACGGCACCCCGGCCGCCGCGAACCCCTCGCGCAGCGCGGCGGCGACCACGCGCGCGTGAGCCACGTACTCCGGCAGCCGGGGCAGCTCGCGCTCCAGGCCGGCGAGCGCCGACAGCGCGGTCGGGAACTGCTGGTAGATCTGGCCGCCGTACCGGTGCCTCCAGGCCTTCGCCTCGTCGATCAGTGTCCGGGGGCCGGCGAGCGCGGCTCCGCCGAAGCCGTCGAGCGACTTGTAGAACGACACGTAGACGCTGTCCGCCAGATCGGCGATCTCCTCCAGGGGACGCCCGAAGTGGACGGTGGTCTCCCACAGGCGGGCGCCGTCGAAGTGCACCACCGCGTCCCGCTCCCGCGCGGCCTCGGTGGTCGCGCGGAGCTCCTCCCAGGAGGGCAGCACGAAACCGGCGTCCCTGAGGGGCAGTTCGAGCATCAGTGCTCCGAAGGGCTCCTCGAAGCCGCGTACCTCGTCGGCGGTCGGCAGCCGCGGCTCGGCCGTGACACGGACCGTGCGCAAGCCGCTGACCACGCCGAAGGCGTTCCGTTCGTGCACCTCGGGGTGGGCCAGCGCGTGCAGGGCCACGGTCGGGTTCCCGGTACGGCCGGCCCAGCAGCGCAGGGCGACCTGCTGGGCCATCGTGCCCGTCGGGAAGAACGCGGCGGCCTCCTTGCCGAGCAGCCCGGCGACGCGCTCCTCCAGGACCTCGACGATGCCGCTGCCGTAGATGTCCGCCGACTCGTCCAGGTCGTACAGGTCCGGCGCCGTCTCGTGCAGCAGCGCCAGCCGCTCGCGGACCGTCGCCAGGAAGCCGGGACGCTCCAGTACCCGCCGCGCCGCCCGGTGGGCCGCCCGCCGTCGCTCGGACCGCTGTTTCTTGTCACTGGTATCGCTCACCCCGGGATGATGCCGCGCACCCCACGCGCGCGGCACCCGGTTTCCGTTCCCGCGCGGCCCTCGGCTCACATCCCGTTTCCGTCCCCGTGCGGCCCCCCGGCTCACGACCCGCGCGCGGCACCGGTCGTGTGCCGCCGCGACCCGCCTGCCCACAGCCTGTGGACGACCGGCCGGCCCGCGAGGCAATCGCGTTAACATGACGAGAAATCGTCCGGTACCCGGAGCGGACTGGAACGGGAAGGTCACCATCGAGTGAGTACAGTCCAGCAACCAGACCCCAAGGACCGGCCCGCGCGGCTCACCGTGGGCGTCGTCGGCGCAGGCCGGGTGGGCCCCGCGCTGGCGGCGTCGCTGCAGCTCGCGGGGCATCGCCCGGTGGCCGTCTCGGGAGTCTCCGACGCCTCCCGGCGGCGCGCGGCCGACCTTCTGCCCGACGTTCCGCTGGTGACCCCGTCCGAGGTGCTCCAGCGCTCCGAGCTGGTGCTGCTGACGGTGCCCGACGACGCCCTGCCGGGCCTCGTGGAGGGCCTCGCCGAGACCGGTGCCGTACGGCCGGGACAGCTGCTCGTGCACACCTCGGGGCGGTACGGCGCGAAGGTGCTGGACCCCGCGCTGCGGGCCGGGGCGCTGCCGCTGGCGCTGCACCCCGCGATGACGTTCACCGGCACCCCCGTGGACGTGCAGCGACTGGCCGGGTGCCCCTTCGGGGTCACCGCGCCCGAGGAGCTGCGGCTGGCCGCCGAGGCGCTGGTGATCGAGATGGGCGGCGAGCCCGAGTGGATCGCCGAGTCCGCCCGGCCGCTCTACCACGCGGCCCTCGCCCTGGGCGCCAACCACCTGGTCACCCTGGTCGCCCAGGCCATGGAGCTGCTGCGCACGGCGGGCGTCCAGGCCCCCGACCGCATGCTCGGCCCGCTGCTCGGCGCCGCCCTGGACAACGCACTGCGCTCGGGCGACGCGGCCCTCACCGGCCCCGTCGCGCGCGGGGACGCGGGCACGGTCGCCGCGCACGTCGCCGAGCTGCGCGAGCACGCCCCGCAGACCGTCGACGGCTATCTGGCGATGGCCCGCGCGACCGCCGACCGGGCGCTCGCAGGCGGCCTGCTCAAGCCGGAACTCGCCGAGGACCTCCTCGGGGTACTCGCCCATGGCACGAACCTGCCCGAGAACGGGGAAGACCGATGACCCGCCGCACTTTCGAGCTCGTCCCCACGGTCGCCGACCTGAGGCACGCGCAGGACCGCTTCGCGGGGCCGGGCCGCACCGCCGTCGTCATGACCATGGGCGCCCTGCACGAGGGCCACGCCACCCTGATCCGGGCGGCCCGGGAACACGTCGGCGACGAGGGTTTCGTGACGGTCACCGTCTTCGTGAACCCGCTGCAGTTCGGCGCCGGCGAGGACCTCGACCGCTACCCGCGCACCCTCGACGCCGACCTCAAGGTCGCCGAGCAGGCGGGCGCCGACGTGGTCTTCGCACCCTCCGTGGACGAGGTCTACCCCGGCGGCGAGCCCCAGGTGCGCCTGAGCGCGGGCCGCATGGGAGAGCGCCTGGAGGGCGCCTCGCGGCCCGGCCACTTCGACGGCATGCTCACCGTCGTCGCCAAGCTGCTGCACCTCACCCGGCCCGACGTGGCCCTGTTCGGGCAGAAGGACGCCCAGCAGCTGGCCCTCATCCGCCGCATGGTCCGCGATCTGAACTTCGGCATGGACATCGTCGGTGTGCCGACCGTCCGCGAGGCCGACGGCCTGGCCCTGTCCAGCCGCAACCGCTTCCTGTCCACCGCGGAGCGCTGTACGGCCCTCGCGCTGTCCCAGGCGCTGTTCGCGGGCCGCGACCGGCACGCCGCCCAGGAGGCGCTCCGCGCGCGTGCCCGCGAGGTGCCCGCCACACGCGCGCGTGCCGAGGCGCTCAGCGCGATCGGCGAGTCCCGCGCGGCGGCCGACGCGCACGCCGTCGCCAAGGCCGCCCCGGCCGACCGCTCGGGCCCCGCGGCCGTCCGCGCCGCCGCCCGCCTGGTCCTCGACGACGCCGCCAAGCTGACGCCGCCGCTGGAGCTGGACTACCTGGCCCTCGTCGACCCGGCCGACTTCACCGAGATCGCGGACGACCACACCGGAGAGGCCGTCCTGGCCGTCGCCGCCCGGGTCGGCGGCACCCGGCTGATCGACAACATCCCCCTCACCTTCGGAGCCGCCTCGTGACCACCACAGGCATACGACTGCACGCCCCGGCCCCCGGCTGGGCGATCACCGCGGACGTCGTGGTCGTCGGCTCCGGGGTGGCCGGCCTGACCGCCGCGCTGCGCTGCGAGGCCGCCGGCCTGGACACCGTGGTCGTCACCAAGGCCCGTCTCGACGACGGCTCCACCCGCTGGGCCCAGGGCGGCATAGCCGCGGCCCTCGGCGAGGGCGACACCCCCGAGCAGCACCGCGACGACACCCTCGTGGCGGGCGCGGGACTGTGCGACGAGGACGCCGTGCGCCTCCTCGTCACCGAGGGCCCGGACGCGGTCCGCCGCCTGATCGACACGGGCGCCCGCTTCGACGAGTCCTCCGAAGGAGAACTGGAGCTCACCCGGGAGGGCGGCCACCACCGCCGCCGCATCGCGCACGCGGGCGGCGACGCCACCGGTGCCGAGATCTCCCGGGCACTCGTCGAGGCCGTCCGCGCGCGCGGGCTCCGTACCGTCGAGAACGCGCTCGTGCTCGACCTCCTCACCGACGCCGACGGCCGCACCGCGGGCGTCACCCTGCACGTCATGGGCGAGGGCCGGCACGACGGCGTGGGCGCCGTCCACGCGCCCGCCGTGGTCCTCGCCACCGGCGGCATGGGCCAGGTCTTCTCGGCCACCACCAACCCCTCCGTCTCCACCGGCGACGGCGTGGCCCTCGCCCTGCGCGCGGGCGCCGAGGTCAGCGACCTGGAGTTCGTGCAGTTCCACCCGACGGTGCTCTTCCTCGGACCCGAAGCGGAGGGCCAGCAGCCCCTCGTCTCCGAGGCCGTACGGGGAGAGGGCGCCCACCTGGTCGACGCGGACGGCGTGCGCTTCATGACCGGGCAGCACGAACTGGGCGAGCTGGCACCCCGCGACATCGTCGCCAAGGGCATCATGCGCCGCATGCGGGAGCAGGGCACCGAGCACATGTACCTGGACGCCCGGCACTTCGGCGCCCAGATGTGGGAGCAGCGCTTCCCGACGATCCTCGCCGCCTGCCGCGCCCACGGCATCGATCCGGTCACCGAGCCGGTCCCGGTCGCGCCGGCGGCCCACTACGCCTCCGGCGGCGTGCGCACGGACGACCACGGCCGGACGACCGTACCGGGCCTGTACGCCTGCGGCGAGGTCGCCTGCACCGGCGTCCACGGCGCCAACCGGCTCGCCTCCAACTCCCTCCTCGAGGGACTCGTCTACGCCGAGCGCATCGCCGCCGACATCGCCGAGGTCCGGGACGCCGGCGGCCTCCCCGCGCGCGCGGCGCAGCCCGTCGCGCACCCGGAGCAGCCCGCGCACCCGCTGCTCGCCCCGGAGGCCCGCTTCGCCATCCAGCGGATCATGACGAACGGCGCGGGCGTCCTGCGCTCGGCCGCATCCCTGGACGCCGCGGCGGCCGCCCTCGACCGGCTGGACACCGACGCGCGCGACGCCCTCGACGAGAACGGCAAGACCGCCGAGCCCGGCGTCGACAGCTGGGAGACCACCAACCTCCTGTACGTGGCCCGCGTGCTGGTCGCCGCCGCCCGGCTGCGCGAGGAGACCCGCGGCTGCCACTGGCGCGAGGACCACGCCGAGCGCGACGACACGGACTGGCGGCGCCACATCGTCGTACGGCTGAATACCGACCGTGCACTGGCCGTGCACACCACGGACACCCCACACTTCCCAGCGACCCTCCCGCCGGTTCCGGGCCCCGCCCGGCCCGCTGCGGATCCCCACACCCCGGCCCCCGTGCCCTCCCCAGGAGCAGTGACGAAGTGAGTACCCCCGACCTTCCCCTCGCCCAGAGCGGCGGCTGCGGCGACGGCTGCGCCTGCGGCACGGACCAGGACACGGACGCCCTCGAGGCGTACCTGGAGTGCGGGCTCGACCCCGCGCTCGCCGAGCTCCTCGCCGACGCCGGGCTCGACCCCGTGGAGGTCGAGGACATCGCCAACGTGGCCATCCAGGAGGACCTGGACAACGGCGTCGACGTCACCACGGTCGCCACCATCCCGGAGGACGCCCGTGCCACCGCGGACTTCACCGCGCGCGAGGCGGGCGTCGCGGCGGGCCTCAGAGTCGCCGAGGCGGTCCTCTCCGTGGTCTGCACCGACGAGTTCGAGGTCGAGCGGCACGTGGAGGACGGCGACCGCGTCGAGGCCGGCCAGAAGCTGCTGAGCGTCACGACCCGCACCCGCGACCTGCTCACGGCCGAGCGCAGCGCGCTGAACATCCTGTGCCGCCTCTCCGGCATCGCGACGGCCACGCGCGCGTGGGCGGACGCCCTGGACGGCACCAAGGCGAAGGTCCGCGACACCCGGAAGACGACGCCCGGGCTGCGCTCCCTGGAGAAGTACGCCGTCCGCTGCGGCGGCGGGGTCAACCACCGCATGTCCCTGTCGGACGCGGCCCTCGTCAAGGACAACCACGTGGTCGCCGCGGGCGGCGTCGCGCAGGCCTTCAAGGCGGTACGGGAGAGGTTCCCGGACGTGCCGATCGAGGTCGAGGTCGACACCCTGCACCAGCTGCGCGAGGTCGTCGACGCGGGCGCCGACCTGATCCTGCTGGACAACTTCACGCCGGCCGAGTGCGCGGAGGCGGTCGCCCTCGTCGGCGGCCGCGCCCTGCTGGAGGCCTCCGGCCGCCTCACGCTGGACAACGCCCGGGCGTACGCGGACACGGGCGTGGACTTCCTGGCCGTGGGCGCCCTGACCCACTCCTCGCCGATCCTCGACATCGGCCTCGACCTGCGAGCGGCGGAGTAGGAAGCGGGGGTAGGGCCATGCTGCTGACGATCGACGTGGGCAACACCCACACCGTCCTGGGTCTGTTCGACGGCGAGGACATCGTCGAACACTGGCGCATCTCCACGGACGCGCGCCGTACGGCCGACGAGCTGGCGGTGCTGCTCCAGGGCCTGATGGGCATGCACCCGCTCCTCGGCGAGGAGCTCGGCGACGGCATCGACGGCATCGCGATCTGCTCGACGGTGCCGTCCGTCCTGCACGAGCTGCGCGAGGTGACCCGCCGGTACTACGGCGACGTCCCCGCGGTCCTGGTCGAGCCGGGCATCAAGACGGGCGTGCCGATCCTCGTGGACAACCCCAAGGAGGTCGGCGCCGACCGCATCATCAACTCGGTGGCGGCGGTCGAGCTGTACGGCGGTCCCGCGATCGTCGTGGACTTCGGCACGGCGACGACGTTCGACGCGGTGTCCGCGCGCGGGGAGTACGTGGGCGGGGTGATCGCGCCGGGCATCGAGATCTCGGTGGAGGCGCTCGGCATCCGCGGTGCCCAGCTTCGCAAGATCGAACTGGCCCGCCCGCGCGCAGTGATCGGCAAGAACACGGTCGAGGCCATGCAGTCGGGCATCGTCCACGGCTTCGCGGGCCAGGTCGACGGCGTGGTGGGCCGCATGGCCCGGGAACTCGCGGACGACCCCGACGACGTCACGGTCATCGCCACGGGCGGCCTGGCCCCCATCATCCTCGGCGAGGCGTCGGTCATCGACGAGCACGAGCCCTGGCTGACGCTGATCGGCCTGCGCCTGGTGTACGAGCGCAACATCGCCCGCATGTGAACACCGACGTGCCCCTTACGGCACGTGAGGCTTCATGAACACCTCGGAGGGGTGTCCCGCGAAGGTGTTCCGCCGGGGTGCCCGGCGAGCACCCTGGCGCATCGGGACACCCCTCCGTGTTGCCGTGACCACGCCCCGGACCGACGCCCGCCCGGGTGGCTCGGCCGCGCCACGCCCGCCGATCACACCGCTTTTGTCTGATTAGCGCGTATTGTCGCTGCATGCCCACGCCCTACGGATCCCGCGGCGCCATGGCGTTCGGCGCGGAGGAGCTGCGTGTGCTCCGCCGTGCCCTCGCCCTCGCCCTCAATCCCCGCTCCGCCTCAGCCGAGGACGTACACGACTGCCTGCGGCTCGCCGAGTCCGTCGACGAGGCGGCCCGCGAGAGCGCCCGGCTGAGGGCCTTCCTGCTGGCCGACCTCGCCCGGTACCGTGCCGCTCTCCCCGGCACCGCCGCGGGCTACCTGGCACTCCTGGAGGAGGCCCTGGGAGCCGGTCACCAGGCCACCCCGGACGACTTCGCGGCGCTGCGCGCCCTGCGGGGCAACGCCGCCGCGGCCGCTCTGCTGGAGCGCTGCGCGCCCACGCGTCAGAGTCCCGGACAGGGCGACGCCGGGCACCCGGCGACGGCCACCTCCCCCGCTGCCTCCACCGCCGCGGCGCTTCCCGCTGCCGCCGCCGTACCGGCCTCACGTACCCGGCTGACGGCCCTCCCCGGAGGGGTGGCCGCCGGAACGCGCGCGCGGGCCACAGCCGACGCGCCCGGCGGCGCGGGCGGCCCCGCGGACCAGCCGGCCAGGCCCGCCGAGCCCGCGCCGCCCGCCCGGGAACCCGGGGCCTCGCCCCGCCCCCAGGCTCCGAGCCCGGCCCGCCGGCCCATTCCGACCCCCGGCGAGGTCTTCCCGCCCAAGCGCAAGCCGGTCCCGCCGGCGGCCACGTCCCGCCGGCTCGTCGCAGGCTGAGGCCTGCCGCAGCGCGGTCCGGAGCCCGCCCGGGCGGGCGGGCTCCGCGCGCGACCGGGGCGCGAGTCCGACGGCGTCCGACCGAGACCGAAGCGCGACCGGCCGAGACCGAAGCGCGACCGGGATGCAGGCCCGGGAGCGAGCCGGATCGCGGCCGTGGCGGGCCGGGTCCTGTCGAAGCTGCGGCGCGGGTGGCGGCCGTGCACAGGCCGCAGCCCGCCCCGCACAGCCCGAGCCAGGGACGGGCCGGAGCGCGAGTCAGGGACGGGCCGAGGTCCGAGCCAGAAACGGGCCGCAGCGCGAGCCAGGGACGGGCCGGGGCCCGAGTCAAGAACGGACAGAGGTCCGAGCCAGGGACGGACCGAGGCCCGAGCCAGGGACGGCCCGGAGTGCGAGCCGGAGCATGACTCCGCCCGCCTCGCCGGCCCCCACCCGACCGGGACCTACCGGACACCCCTGGCTACCCTGGTTCCATGGACTACGTCTCCGCGCTCCTGCCGCCCGTCGTGATGGCCGTGTTCTTCATCAGCGTCATCCGGGTCATCGTGAAGACCCAGGGGGGCTCCAACAAGGCCAAGGAGGACGCCATCGTCGACGCCGCCCTCGCGCGCGCGGAGAACGTCCGGCAGACCTCCACCGGCGAAGCCAAGGGCTGAGCCCGGCACCTCGCGGCGGGACCCGGAACGAAACCGGACTCCGCACTCCACGGCGTACGACTCATCTGCTTTTCGAGTCGTACGCCCTTTTTGTTCCCCTTCTCCCGCTAAGGTGTTGAGTTGTGCCTCGCCCATTGGGAGAACTCGAAGACGCGGTCATGACGCGGGTGTGGAAGTGGAACCGCCCGGTGACCGTTCGGGAAGTCCTGGAAGACCTTCAACAGGAACGGTCCATCGCATACACCACTGTGATGACCGTTCTGGACAATCTCCATCAGAAGGGCTGGGTGCGCCGCGAGGCGGAAGGCCGGGCCTATCGATATGAGGCGGTCTCCAGCCGCGCCGCCTACGCGGCCGCTCTCATGAACGACGCCTGGTCGCAGAGCGACAACCCCGCGGCCGCGCTCGTCGCCTTCTTCGGCATGATGAGCGAGGAACAGAGACAGGCGCTGCGTGACGCCGTCCGTATCGTGCAAGGCCCCGAGCCCGCCGAAACCGCTGCTGAAACCGCCGTCGAATCACCGGGCGAATCATCCGCGGCCGCCACGGACCGCGATGAGAACCCCGCCTCCCGGCAGGACGGGACCAGGCGATAGCGTCCGCTCATGCCAGCGACGAGTCCCGAAGTCACCGCAAAAGCCATCACGGTCCGGCGGGCCAGGACCGGCGATGTCCCGCACGTCCGGCGCCTGCTTGACGCGTACGTCCGCCAGGGCATCCTGCTCGACAAAGCCACCGTGACGCTTTACGAGGACATCCAGGAGTTCTGGGTCGCCGAACGCGATGACAACGCGCAGGTGGTGGGCTGCGGAGCACTGCACGTGATGTGGGAAGACCTCGCGGAAGTCCGCACTCTCGCGGTGGATCCCGAGGCCAGGGGACTGGGCGTGGGCCACCAGTTGCTGCAGAAGTTGCTGCACACCGCCCGCTGGCTGGGTGTTCGGCGGGTTTTCTGCCTGACCTTCGAAGTGGACTTCTTCGCCAAGCACGGCTTCGTGGAGATCGGCGAGACACCGGTGGACACCGATGTCTACGCGGAGCTGCTGCGTTCCTATGACGAGGGCGTGGCTGAGTTCCTCGGTCTCGAACGAGTGAAACCGAACACCTTGGGCAACAGCCGGATGCTTCTGCATCTGTGATGGCCGGGGATCGCCGCAACGATCGGGCGGGATCGAGGAGGGTCTATTCCGGTAGTCCGCGTTGCCCGGGTTCCCTATGTCCGAAACGCGTACGTTTCCGGTCTTCCCCGGGTGTGCGGTCCTCTCCCGGGGGTTTGTGTTTTTCCAGCAAAAGCGGTTTGCTTTCCGACGTACTGCAGTACTGCATATAACAGGGGACGTGAAACAGCGGCTCCGGCCGCGGACCCTCGGCCCTCAAGTTATCGATGAAAGGAAATCCGGTGGCACAGAAGGTTCAGGTCCTTCTTGTCGACGACCTCGACGGTGGCGAGGCGGACGAGACCGTGACGTTCGCGCTGGACGGCAAGACGTACGAGATCGACCTCACGACCGCCAACGCGGACAAGCTCCGCGGCCTTCTTGAGCCCTACGTGAAGGGCGGTCGTCGTACCGGAGGCCGCGCTTCGGCCGGGCGCGGAAAGACGCGTGCGGCCTCCGGCGGCAGCCAGGACACCGCGCAGATCCGCGCCTGGGCGAAGGAGAACGGTTACGAGGTCAACGACCGCGGCCGGGTCCCCGCGTCCATCCGCGAGGCATACGAGAAGGCCAACGGCTGAGCGCACATCCGCCGCAGCCGGACCCGGTGGCACTCATTGGCCACCGTGTCCACCAGTCGTACGAGGTCGGGAGTGCCCCCGCCGCCCGCCGGCGCCGACAGCGCCGGGAGCGACGCCTCCACCTCGCACCCCGGCTCGGGGGGCCGCAACCACACGGCGGCCTCCCGCGGACCGGACCGGACCGGGGGTGACGGCCGGCCCGGGACCGGAATCCCGGCGCCTCCGCCGGGGAGCGAGGCATCCCGCCCGCCTCCGCCCCGCCACGGGAGCGGGGCCTCCATGCGGCCGCCCGCGCCGAGGACCGCGAGATTCAGCTCGAGGCCTCCCCAGTCCAGCCACTCCAGCAGGCCCGGCAGCTCCTCCGCGCTGCCCGCGGCGACCAGGAACCGCATCCGCCCTCCGTGCAGAGCCACCGGAGAGCCCGCTCCCGCCCCCGGCCCGGTCCGCGGAGGTACCCGCCGCAGCGCCACGACGCCGGCCTCCGCGGGGACGTCGAGCACGTCGAAACGCAGACCCGTCATGAGCCGTACCGGCGATCCGGGCACCGTGGACCAGCCGAGCCCGTCCTCGTACCACCGCCGCACTCCGTCGCCCGGACCGGGCGAACAGCGGGGAAGGGGGACGATGAGTGCCATGTGCGGACCAACCGCCCGTCTCGCCCCGGGGTTACGCTGGGTACGCCGCCATGCGCCGAGAGTGGTGAAAGAGGGGGTGTCCCGGAGTGGGCACCGGCGCAAGGATGTTCGCCCGTAGCGGAGGGAACCGGTGCACGCGGCATGGAGTGTCAGTGCGTACGGGTAAGACATCCCTAGTGGGAGGGGGCGACACGCAGGCAAGGCCGTCTCACGTTCGCCATCGGCGTACTGGTGGTGGGGGTAAGTGCCTGGCCTGCGGGAACATCGTCTCGCACCATCGGGTTGGAGCAGATGTCGGCGTTCGGGGTCAGGAGGCCAAGGACGGTGTCGGCAGTTGGAATGAGCGGTCCCCGCTTGCGGGACTAAGCTGCGGAAGGACAGCGAGGGGAGCGTCCCCTCACTGCCTGACCGCTCTGAGGAGCGATTAACGATGTTCGAGAGGTTCACCGACCGCGCGCGGCGGGTTGTCGTCCTGGCTCAGGAAGAGGCCCGGATGCTCAACCACAACTACATCGGCACTGAGCACATCCTCCTGGGCCTGATCCACGAGGGTGAGGGTGTCGCCGCTAAGGCCCTGGAGAGCCTCGGGATCTCGCTTGAGGCTGTCCGCCAGCAGGTGGAGGAGATCATCGGCCAGGGCCAGCAGGCGCCCTCGGGCCACATCCCCTTCACCCCCCGTGCCAAGAAGGTCCTGGAGCTGTCGCTCCGCGAGGCCCTTCAGCTGGGTCACAACTACATCGGCACGGAGCACATCCTGCTCGGCCTGATCCGTGAGGGCGAGGGCGTCGCCGCCCAGGTCCTGGTCAAGCTGGGCGCCGATCTCAACCGGGTGCGGCAGCAGGTCATCCAGCTGCTCTCCGGTTACCAGGGCAAGGAGACCGCTACCGCCGGCGGTCCTGCCGAGGGCACGCCCTCCACGTCCCTGGTCCTCGACCAGTTCGGCCGGAACCTCACGCAGGCGGCCCGCGAGTCCAAGCTCGACCCGGTCATCGGGCGCGAGAAGGAGATCGAGCGGGTCATGCAGGTGCTGTCCCGCCGTACCAAGAACAACCCGGTGCTGATCGGTGAGCCCGGCGTCGGCAAGACCGCCGTCGTCGAGGGCCTCGCCCAGGCCATCGTCAAGGGCGAGGTGCCCGAGACCCTCAAGGACAAGCACCTCTACACCCTCGACCTCGGTGCCCTGGTCGCCGGCTCCCGCTACCGCGGTGACTTCGAGGAGCGCCTGAAGAAGGTCCTCAAGGAGATCCGCACCCGCGGCGACATCATCCTGTTCATCGACGAGCTCCACACGCTGGTCGGTGCGGGTGCCGCCGAGGGCGCCATCGACGCGGCGAGCATCCTCAAGCCGATGCTGGCCCGTGGCGAGCTGCAGACCATCGGTGCCACCACGCTGGACGAGTACCGCAAGCACCTGGAGAAGGACGCGGCCCTGGAGCGCCGCTTCCAGCCCATCCAGGTCGCGGAGCCCTCGCTCCCGCACACCATCGAGATCCTCAAGGGCCTGCGCGACCGGTACGAGGCGCACCACCGCGTCTCCATCACGGACGAGGCCCTGGTGCAGGCGGCGACGCTCGCCGACCGCTACATCTCGGACCGCTTCCTCCCGGACAAGGCGATCGACCTGATCGACGAGGCCGGCTCCCGGATGCGCATCCGCCGGATGACCGCGCCGCCGGACCTCCGCGAGTTCGACGAGAAGATCGCCGGCGTCCGCCGTGACAAGGAGTCCGCGATCGACTCGCAGGACTTCGAGAAGGCCGCCTCCCTCCGCGACAAGGAGAAGCAGCTCCTGGCCGCCAAGGCCAAGCGGGAGAAGGAGTGGAAGGCCGGCGACATGGACGTCGTCGCCGAGGTCGACGGCGAGCTGATCGCCGAGGTCCTCGCCACGGCCACCGGCATCCCGGTCTTCAAGCTGACCGAGGAGGAGTCCAGCCGCCTGCTCCGCATGGAGGAGGAGCTGCACAAGCGGGTCATCGGCCAGGACGACGCCGTCAAGGCGCTGTCGAAGGCGATCCGCCGTACGCGCGCGGGGCTCAAGGACCCGAAGCGCCCGGGTGGCTCGTTCATCTTCGCCGGCCCGTCCGGTGTCGGTAAGACCGAGCTGTCCAAGGCCCTCGCGGAGTTCCTCTTCGGTGACGAGGACGCGCTGATCTCCCTCGACATGTCGGAGTTCAGTGAGAAGCACACGGTCTCGCGTCTCTTCGGTTCGCCCCCCGGCTACGTGGGCTACGAGGAGGGCGGCCAGCTGACGGAGAAGGTGCGCCGCAAGCCGTTCTCGGTCGTCCTCTTCGACGAGGTCGAGAAGGCCCACCCGGACATCTTCAACTCGCTGCTGCAGATCCTGGAGGACGGTCGCCTGACCGACTCCCAGGGCCGGGTCGTGGACTTCAAGAACACGGTCATCATCATGACGACCAACCTCGGCACCCGGGACATCTCCAAGGGCTTCAACCTCGGCTTCGCCGCCGCGGGTGACACGAAGACCAACTACGAGCGCATGAAGAACAAGGTCTCGGACGAGCTCAAGCAGCACTTCCGGCCCGAGTTCCTCAACCGCGTCGACGACGTGGTCGTCTTCCCGCAGCTGACGCAGGCCGACATCCTCCGGATCGTCGACCTGATGATCAGCAAGGTGGACGAGCGCCTGAAGGACCGGGACATGGGCATCGAGCTCTCCCAGTCCGCCAAGGAGCTGCTCTCCAAGAAGGGCTACGACCCCGTGCTGGGCGCCCGGCCGCTGCGCCGCACCATCCAGCGCGAGATCGAGGACACCCTCTCGGAGAAGATCCTCTTCGGCGAGCTGCGTCCGGGCCACATCGTGGTCGTGGACACCGAGGGCGAGGGCGAGACCAAGACCTTCACCTTCCGCGGTGAGGAGAAGTCGGCCCTGCCGGACGTCCCGCCGATCGAGCAGGCGGCGGGTGGCGGTCCCAACCTGAGCAAGGACGCGTAGGCGCTGCGCTCGGCCTGAGCGGTAGGGGGTGCCCCGGAGTTTCGGCTCCGGGGCACCCCCTTTTTTTGTCTCGCGTTCAGAGCACGACGTCGGTGCTCTCGAGGACCCGGGTGTCGGGAAGAAGTCCGAGGATGTGCTCCGGCACGTCGGTCGTCTCGGATGCGAGGTAGATCTCGACCGTCCGCAGGTTCGGGAAGAGGTGCGGGAGCTTCGACAGGTCCTCGGCGCCCGTGAACCAGTTGAGCCGCAGACGGGTGACGCCCGGCAGCGCGGGGCCCGCCTGCCATCCGGTCGCGTTCCAGATGATGCGCAGTTCCTCCAGGTACGGAAGCCGCGCGATCTCCTCGAAGTCATCGGGAGTGAGCGCCTCCGGTAGCTTGGCGAGGCTCAGCTTGCGCACCGACTCCAGACGGCTCAGGCCGCGCAGCCCGGTGTGCTTCAGTGCGTCCCTGGTGAAGCGGAGGTACTCCAGCGGCAGGCCTGCGGGGAGTGCGGCGTCGACGGACTCGGCGCACAGCGGGATGCCGAGGTCGAGCGACCTCAGAGTGGCCGATGCCGCGAGGCAGTCGAGAGCACCCGGCCGTACCAGTCCGGCGAGGCGGTTCAGCGACAGCCAGGGGAGCGGGAGCTCGGTGAGCGGGGTCAGGTCGGCCAGGCGAGGGCTGCCGTCGAGGTCGAGATGGGCGAGGCGGTCCTGCTCAGCCAGGAAGCTCACGTCCTCGAGGACCTGGTTGTCCCGGACGATGAGCTTGTCCACCTGGCCGGGCAGGAGACCGGCACGGATGTCCGCCGAGCGGATGTCACCGGCCAGCCTCAGGCGGGACCGGCCACCGAGCTCCCGTAGGGCGAGCAGGTGCTCGGCCGAGTGGGCGCTGAAGTAGAGGCCCTCTTCCGGGAGGCGGGCGATGATCTCCTCCGCGTATTGCCGCGTATCGAACCGGTGCCACGTCCAGCCGAGCTGGGCGCGTACGGACAGGTAGGGGTGCGATCGGAAACGGGTCAGCACAGGGAGTGCAGCGTCCGTGCCGACGAGCGACGCCGTGACGACCACCGCCCGCGCCTCCGCGTCCGTCAGGCCCTCCGGCCCCGGCAGCAGCTCCAGCACCAGCGGCCCGCACGCTGCCAGCAGCCGGGCCTCCTCGGCCGTACGCGGAGGGATCAGCGCGGCGGCGCCCCGCTCCACGGCGGCCCGTACCGCCGGATCGAGCTGCGTGGCGTGTTCCAGGCAGGCCAGCGCCAGGAGCCGTACCCGCGCCGAGGCCGCACCGTCCAGCTGCTCGGCCGACTCGTTCATCGCCCCCAGCAGTTCGGCCCGCTCCCGGGGACGGGCGTGGGCGACCGACATCCGGATCACGTCCGCCCACTGCTCGTCCACGGCGTTGCGTACGAGCAGGCCGAAGTCGCCGTCCTCCACGGCGGCCTTCGCGCCCAGGTAGTCCTGGAAGGTGCGGTGGACGAACTCCACCGTCCCCACGGTGGGTTCGCGGAGCAGGCCGCTGCGGACCAGGAGGTGGCGCAGGATCCGCTCGGCGTCGCCCTGGGCCGCCGCGGCGGGCAGTGAGGGCAGGATGTCGGCGACGATGCGCACGGCGCGGTCGCGGTCCATCTCGGTCTGGTGGTTGCGGATGAGCCAGTACGCGAGGCGCTGCAGCAGCTGGACCTGCGGGAGTTCGGTGAGGTGGAGGTCGTCCTCGCCGCTTCCCCGGAACATGTCGCGCTCCTCGTCGCGGCGCGCGAGCAGCATGGAGAGGGCCGCTTCGTACAGCTCGGGCCTGCCGTGCGGGAGGTAGCCGCGGCGGTCGCGGTGGAGGGCGCAGATCAGCCCGCACATCAGGGGGTTCGTGGCGAGGAGGCCGAGGTCGGCCTTGGTGCGGACGGCCTCCAGCAGGGAGCGTTCGTAGCCGTCGAGGCGGTCGGTGTCGGGTGCGTCGAGACGGGCCGCCGTGTGCCAGCGGGCGATGAACGCGGCCACGTCGTTCCGGCTCATCGGCGAGAGGGCCAGCTCGGTGAAGCCCTCCGGGGTGAGCCAGTCCGCGCGGACGGCGGAGGGCCGCGAGGTGACCAGCCACTGGTTGCCGGGATAAACCTGCAGCAGGTCGCGCAGCCAGCGCCGGGTGCGGTCGCGGTCACGTTCGGGGATCTCGTCGATGCCGTCGACCAGGAGCAGGCCCCGGCGGGCGGTGAGCACGCGGTCCGTCCACCCGGCGGGCTGGGCGGCGTGGAAGGGCACGCGGACGGCGGCGAGGAAGGCGTCGGGGGAGGGCGGGCCGCCGGGGTGGCGGACGAGCGTACGGAGGGGGAGGACGAACGGGACGCGGTCACCGCGTTCGCCGCGGGCCGCCGTCACCGCGAGCCACTGCACGAGCGTGGTCTTGCCGGAGCCGGCGACCCCGCGCAGCAGTACGCGGTCGTGGTCGGCCAGGGCCTGTTCGGCGGGCAGGGAGGTGGACGCGATGTGCGCCCCGCCCCGGTCGACGGGCTCGTCGTCCTCCCCCGGGCGCAAAGCCTGGAGGCTCAGATAAGCGGCGTCCAGGGGCCAGCGCTCCGGGGAGTTGACGAGATCGATGCCGTAGATCGTGAGATGGCTGTTCTTCGTGGCCACATACGCCAGGTAGCGCTGCTCGAAGGCCGTGTCGGTGCCGCCGGGCAAGGGCGTCCGGGCGATCAGCTCGTCCACCTTCGCTATCAGTTCGGCCTGTCTGCGGGTCTGCTCCACGAGCGTGCGGGGGACAAAGGTGGAGCGCTGGGTGAAGAAGTGCAGGATGTGCAGACAGGCCGTGTCGAGGACGCGCTGGTAGAAGAGGGTGGCGTCGAGGGAGAGATGGCGGTCGGGGGTGCCGCTCTCCGCGCGCAGGTGCAGGGCGAGGGTCTGCTGTCCCAGCTGCACGGCCTGGACGTCGGTCATGTCGAGGTCGCCCAGGGCGTACAGGGTGGTGGCGAGGGCGTGGACGACGGCGGGTTCCTCGTCGTGGCCCACCGGACGTTCGCCGGCCTTGAGGGCGCGCCGGACCAGTTCGGTCGCGATCCTGGTGAGCTCCTTCTCCGCCAGCGTGCGTTTCTCCCCGCGGAACGAGACGAACTCGGAGACGCGCACCGGTCTGTCGACGAGCCCGGCCCCCGGCCCTTCCGTCACGAAGAGCCTCTTCACGAGCGGTGTCATCACGCTCGACGCCAGCCTCACGCCGATGGCCGCCGGTTCCATGTCGCCTCCCCCGGGAGCACGGTCGCCTGTGCGGGCTCAGCGTACGGTTCGCGGGCGCCCGGAGGACGAGTGGCCCCCGCCACATTCAGGGAAGTCCGCAGCTCTGGCGCCGGTGACATGCGGCACGAGAGGCGTGTCACTTACTAGGGGGAATAGTGATGCGGGATAGATGGGGCGAATAGGACGTTCAGTGTCAGGGGGGCCTATTTTTGGGCTGGCTTTCGGCGCTTCCGCGGGTTGTCCGGGTGGCGGATCGAATGTCAGTGTGTGGGTGGATTTCCAGTGATGTACGGCCTTCCGTCGTAGATCACAGTTCTTGTCACGGATAGGGACCCCAGGTACCAAGGATGAGTCCGTTCGGCAGCCCTGGATGCGCCGGACGGTTCAGTCCCCGGACTTCGTGTCCATGGACGTCATGCCCACCGGGAGCCCCGCCGCCGCGGCGCCGGTGTGTCCTGTCCCCGCATCTGTGAGGTTGTTTGATGTCGAAGGCTGTCCGTTCCCGCCTGTCCCGTTCGTCCCTGCTCCGTCTGCGCTCGGCCGCCGTGGCCGCCGGCCTGGGAGTCGCGGTCGCGGGTGGCGTCGGGGCCGGCATGGCGACCGCGGCGGACACGGCTGCCCCCGCTGCCGCCGCCGCCCCGGCCGCCGCCGCCAAGAAGGCCACCTCCTGGGTCGTCCCCGTCCAGGACTACACGCTCTCCGCCAGCTTCAACCAGGCCGGCAGCATGTGGACCGCCAAGCACAGCGGGCAGGACTTCGCCGTGCCGAGCGGCACGAAGGTCGTGGCCGCGCACGACGGCACCGTCGTCAAGGCCGGCGGCAACGGCGCCGGTGACGGTCCCGCGTACGGCAACGCCATAGTGATCAAGCACGACAACGGCACGTACTCCCAGTACGCCCACCTGTCGCGCATCGACGTGAAGATAGGCCAGACCGTCAAGACCGGTCAGCAGATCGCCCTCTCCGGCAACACCGGTAACTCCAGCGGTCCGCACCTGCACTTCGAGATCCGTACGACCGCCAACTACGGCTCCGCCGTGAACCCGGTCGCCTTCCTGCGGAGCAAGGGCATCACGCTCTGACGCTCGCTGCGAGGCTCGCTCCGACGCTCTGATGTCCTGACGGGCGCAACGCCCTGACGCACAACGCCCTGACGCCATGCGTCAGGGCGTCCTGCGTCAGGAGGGCCGTGTCAGGAGGGCAGGAGGGCTGTACTAGCGGGCTGTGTCAGGAGGGCAGGAGGGCTGTACTAGCGGGCTGTGTCAGGACGGCCGTGTCAGGACGGCCGGTCCTCTCCGGTGCTCCCGTGCGCCTGTGTCACCAAGTCGATCGCGACCTCGAGGACCGCCTTGCGTTTCTCCTCGGGGTCGCCTTCGACCTCCCGGAGGACGAACATCCCGGCGTGCATCGTGAAGAGGGCGCTGATGCAGCGGACCTGGTCGGGCAGGGGCGCGTCCGGGTCCTTGATGATGTCCATCATCCTGATCATGCGGCTCTTGAACGTCTCGCCGACGCTCAGCTCCCGTACCGTCGCCTGGTTCTCCTGCATGAAGCGGAAGAGCGGGGCCGCGCCGGAGAGTGCGTCGCTGTAGCGGCGGAGGACCTCCCGCTTGGTGTCGAGCGTGCGTGGCCGGTTCCCGGCCCACTCGATCAGCTCGTCGATCGGCCTGGTCAGATCCTCGAAGAGGCTGACGAGGATGTCCTCCTTGGTCTTGAAGTGGTAGTAGAGCGCGGCCTTGGTGACGTCGAGCCGCTCCGCGATCTCGCGCAGTGACGTCTTCTCGTAGCCCTGCTCGGCGAAGAGTTCCAGCGCCACGTCCTGGATGCGCTTGCGGGTGTTCCCGCGACGCCGGTGCCCGGTGCCGTCCGTACCGCGCACGCTGCCCTCGCTCTCCGCGCCGCTCACGCCGCCCGTGTCACCCATGGTGCCGCCCATCCTCACCCAAACTTACTTGACGCCCGGCTAGTTACTTGTCTACGTTCCCAGTGTAGTGAACTAGCCGGGCGGCAAGTAAGTGGCCGGGTCGGCTCTACGCGGAGGTCCGAGAGGACCCAGGGGGACGACAGGGGGAGTGAAGGCCATGGCTGACGCGCGTACGGACGCGGCGGGAGCCGCAGCGAGGGAGAGAGCGGCCGAGGGTGGCGCACAGCCGAGGAGCGTGCGGGTCGTTCTGTTAGCCCTCATGATCGCGATGCTGCTCGCGATGCTGGACAACATGATCATCGGTACGGCCATGCCGACGATCGTGGGCGAACTGGGCGGGCTGGAACACCTGTCGTGGGTCGTCACCGCCTATACGCTCGCGACCGCCGCCTCCACCCCGATCTGGGGCAAGGTCGGCGACATGTACGGGCGCAAGGGGGCCTTCCTCACCTCGATCGTGATCTTCCTGATCGGCTCGGCGCTCAGCGGCATGGCCCAGGACATGGGGCAGCTCATCGGGTTCCGGGCGGTGCAGGGGCTGGGCGCCGGCGGGCTGATGGTCGGCGTCATGGCGATCATCGGTGATCTGATACCGCCGCGGGAGCGCGGCCGGTACCAGGGGATGATGGCCGGTGTGATGGCGTTCGCCATGATCGCCGGGCCGCTGGTGGGCGGCACGATCACCGATCACTGGGGCTGGCGCTGGTCGTTCTACATCAATGTGCCGCTGGGCATCGTGGCCCTGGTCGCCGTCACCGCCGTACTGCATCTGCCGAAGAAGGCGGCGAACCGGTCGTGGCGGCGCGTCGACTTCTTCGGGGCCACGCTGCTGACCGTCGGCATCACCGCGATCGTGCTCGTCACCACCTGGGGCGGCACGGAGTACGCGTGGGACTCGCCCGTGATCATGGAGCTGACCGCCATCGGGGTGGCGGCGCTCGTGGGGTTCGTGTTCGTGGAGGCGAAGGCGGCGGAGCCGGTCATGCCGCTGCACATCTTCCGCAACCGCAACTTCTCGCTGATGTCGGTGATCGGGTTCATCACCGGGTTCGTGATGTTCGGGGCCGTCCTCTTCCTGCCGCTGTTCCAGCAGTCCGTGCAGGGGGCGTCCGCGACCAACTCCGGACTGTTGCTGCTGCCGATGCTGGGCGCGATGCTCGCCGTGTCGATGGTGGCGGGGCGGGTGACCACCCAGTCCGGGAAGTACAAGGTGTTCCCGGTCGTGGGCAGTGTGCTGATGGTCGGCGGGCTGTTCCTGCTCGCACAGATGGACACCGGGACGTCCCGGGTGACGTCAGGTATCTACATGGCCGTGCTCGGTGCCGGCATGGGGTGCCTGATGCAGATCACCATGCTGGTCGCGCAGAACAGCGTCGAGATGAAGGACATGGGCGTAGCCTCCTCGTCCACCACCCTGTTCCGTACGCTCGGGTCGTCCTTCGGCGTCGCGATCATGGGAGCGCTGTTCAACCACAAGGTGCAGGACGTGATGGCCGAGCGGGCCGGCGACCTCGGCTCCCAGGTGACCGAGCAGTCCGCGCAGCTCGACGCGGCGAGCCTGGCGAAGCTGCCGGAGGCGGCACGGGAGGCGTACCAGTACGCGGTCGCCGCGGGCACGCACTCCGCCTTCCTGCTGGGGGCCGTGGTGGCCGTCCTGGCGCTGGTGGCGGCGGTGTTCGTCAAGGAAGTGCCGCTGAAGGGGGCCGGGGAGCCCGAGCAGAAGCCGGGGCCGGAGTCCGCGGGGCCCTCGGAGGCGAAGGCGGTCGCCGAGCCGGTGTGACATGAGCCGTGTGCGGGCGGACCGTGTGGAAACGGCTGTGTGCGGGCGGACCGTGTGGGAACGGCTGTGTGCGGGCGGCCACGTGCAGGACGGCCATGTGCGGGCGGACCATGTGTCGGCGCACCGTGTGTGAGCGACCGTGTGCGGGGCCCCGCCCGGCCCCCGTCAGGTCTCCCGGGCGGGCAGCACCACCACCGGATAGCTCCCCGTGCTCGTCGGCGCGTGCTCCGGCAGCCACAGGATCGCCACCGCGCCCTCCGCGGGCGCGTCCTGCGGCGCACCGGCGGGGCGTACGTTGCGGAAGGTCAGCCGGGCACCGAGCACCCGCGCCTGACCGGCCGCGATGGTCAGGCCCAGCCCGTGACCCTGGCCCGCCCGGTCGGACGAGCCCGTACGGAAACGGCGCGGACCGTCGGCGAGGAGGTCCTCGGGGAAGCCGGGACCGTGGTCGCGGACCCGGATCACCCGGCCCTCGACCGTCACCTCGATCGGGGGCCTGCCGTGCCGCGCGGCGTTGGCCAGCAGATTGAACAGGACACGCTCCAGCCGGCGTGGATCCGTCGTCACCTCCGACTCGTGCAGCACACGCACCGTGACGTCCGCGTCCTTGGCGGCCACGCGCCGGGCCACGAACTCGCCGAGCAGGATGTCCTGGAGCTCGGCCCGCTCCGAGGCGCCGTCGAGCCGGGCGACCTCCAGCACGTCCTCGACCAGTGTGCGCATCGCCTGGGCGCGGTCGCGGACCAGTTCCGTGGGGCGGCCCGGCGGCAGCAGCTCCGCCGCTGTCAGCAGACCCGTGACCGGGGTGCGCAGCTCGTGCGCGATGTCCGCCGTCACCCTGCGCTCGGCCTCGATGCGCTGCTGGAGCGCGTCCGCCATGGCGTCCACGGCGCGGGCGAGGTCATCGGTCTCGTCGCGTGCGACACCGCCGATCGCGCCCCCGACGCGTACCTCCGTCTCGCCCTTGGCGACGCGGTTCGCGGCAGCCGCGGCCTTGCGCAGCCGGCGCGACATCCGGCCACCGATGAGGACGCCGAGCGCGCAGCCGCCGAGGACGACCGCGATCGAGCCGATGAGCAGGGCCTGGTCGAGGTCCTTCATCACATCGGTGCTGCGGTCTGTGAAGCGTGTGTGCAGCGACAGCACGCGCCCGTCCTTGAGCGGCACCGCGGCCCAGATGTCCGGCACGCCGTGGGCGCCCTCGGCGACGTATGTGGCGCGCCGGCCCTGTGCGACCTTCGCCATCAGGTCCTTCGGGACGGCCGGGTCGTCGACCTGGACGCCGAAGGCCCCCTGGTTCTGCTGGCGGCCCGACTCGTACATGCGCTGGGCGACCTGGAGGCGCTCGTCGGCCAGGTCGCGTGAGTTGTCGAGCATCGACACGCGCGCCGCGTTGTGCACCACCAGGCTCAGCGCCAGTGCCACCAGCGCGCCGACCAGGGCGATCGCCGCGCTGAGCTTCCAGCGCAGGCCGGTGCGCAGGCCGGTGCGCAGACCGATGCGTGGTCCCGTTCGTGAGCCGGTGCGGGGATTTGTGCGCGGGCCGCCGGTGCGCGGGCCGGTACCGACGTCCGTACCGACGTCCGTACCGACGTCCGTGCCGGGGTCCGTGCGCGGGCCGGTGCGTGGGCCCGAGCCGCCGCGGAGCAGGTGTGCCGTCGGCCGTTTCGTCGGCCTCGGCCGCCGAGTGGTGCCCACCGCTCAGGCCTTCAGCTTGTAGCCGAAGCCGCGGACCGTCTCGATCCGGTCCTGGCCGATCTTCGTGCGCAGCCGCTGCACATGGACGTCCACGACCCGGGTGTCACCGCCCCAGCCGTAGTCCCACACACGTTCCAGCAGCCTGTCGCGGGACAGCACCGTGCCCGGCGCCGAGGAGAACTCCAGCAGCAGCCGCATCTCCGTCGGCGTCAGCGCCACCGGCCGCCCGGACCGCCGTACCTCCATGCCCTCGGTGTCGACCTCCAGGTCGCCGTCACCGAAGGTCAGCAGCCCGTCCGAGGCGCCGGACGCGGAGTCCTCCGCCCGGCCCGCGCCCCCGCTCGCGTGCCCGAACCGCCGCAGCACCGCACGGATGCGCGCCACCAGCACGGCACCGTCGAACGGCTTGGTCACGTAGTCGTCCGCTCCGGCCTCCAGGCCGAGGACGACGTCGATGGAGTCGGCACGCGCCGACAGCATGATCACGGGCACGGTCGACTCGTCCCGGATCCGGCGGCAGAGGCTCACCCCGTCCAGGCCCGGCACCATCACGTCCAGCAGCGCGATGTCGGGCCGGTCGGCACGGAACGCCTCCAGGCCCGACAGTCCGTCGGGCACGGCGGTGACCACGAAGCCGTTCCGCTCCAGCGCGAGCTGGGTGGCTTCGCGGATGACGTCGTCGTCCTCGACGAAGAGGACGTGGGTCTGCTCTGCCATCCCTGTTCCCGGTGCTCTCTTGTTCCTTGTGTTCCTGAGTGCTTGCCTGCTCGCTGTCCGCTCGCGCGGGCCGGCCGGCCCGCCGTTCCCGCCGGCCGGCCGCGTCAGTCCGTGGCGGGGGCCGGGCTGTCCGCGGTGCCCACCGCCTTGCTGAACTCGTTGTGCGTGCGCGACTGCTCCTCGAAGCGGTCCGCCGTCCAGTGGTAGGTGATCACCTCCTCGCTGGAGGGGTACGACACCGGGTCGTCCTTCTCGTACAGCTGCTGGGTGACCACCAGATCACCCCGGTCGATCTCCGCGTACACCGGGGGTTCCTCCGCCCGGAAGACGTTGCGGTACTCGCCGCCGCGCTTCCGGTACACGTACGAGCCCACGCCGACGGCGTCGCCGCACGTCATCACGTTCACCAGGATGTCGTTCGCGGTCCCCCCGGTCAGATCGCCGTACGACACGTCGACCGGGTACTCGTCGGCGACACACGGCTTGAGATCCTGTTTGACCGCCTTGCTGACCTCGGGGTCCGCCTTGACCATCGCGATCACCTCGGTCACGCTGCGGCGGGTCTCGGTGGGTGAGGCGGAGGGCGAGGCGGAGGACGAGGCCGAGGACGAGGCCGAGGACGAGGGAGTGGCCGAGGGCGTGGCGCCGCCCGGCCGCCGGTCGCTGAGCGCCGGTCCCTCGTCGCGGGCGCCGGTGCCGCCTGTGCCGCAGGCGGAGGCGAAAAGCCCGAGGGCGGCGATCCCGGCCACCGCCGTGCTCGCCGCCTTCACCGCCTGCAGGGGCCGGGTACTCAGGCCGCGCAACGCTCCCGCTCCTTAACCGGTCCGAGCACGCGGACACCGCGTTCGTCGCGTGCGCCGTGCTCGCCGCGTTCCTCGCTCTCCCGGCGCTCCAGCTCCTCGCGGAGCCGGGCCAGCGCCCGGTGCAGCGTGCTCTTGACCGTTCCCGACGACATGCCGAGGGCGGCGGCCGTCTCCTCCGTGGACATCTGCTCCCAGTGTCGCAGCACGACGACGCTGCGCTGTTTCGGAGCGAGCACTTTCAGGACGTCCATCAGCAGCGCGCGGTCCGCGTGCTGCTCGGTGGAGTCGTCGACGGTCGCGTCCGGGAGCTGCTCGGTGGGGACCTCCTCCAGCTTCCGGGCACGCCACCACTCGGTCCGAGTGTTGATCATGACGCGGCGCAGATAGGCGTCCGCGAGCCGCTTGTCCGCGATGCCCTCCCAGCGGCCGTACGTACGGGCGAGCGCGGTCTGCAGCAGGTCCTGGGCGTCGACCGGGTCCGGGACCAGCCGGCGGGCGCTGCGCAGCAGCGCGTCCTGCCGGGTGCGGACGTACTCCTCGAACTCGAGCACCTCGCCCTGCGCCATTCCAACCGCCTCCGTTCCCCGTCGGTACGGCACCGAAGCTACGGAGGTGTTGTCACGAGGCTGTGCGGGGCAGCCCGCGGAAAGCGCGCGGCTGTCCGTCGGTTGTGTAACGGAAGTAGGAGCCGGGTAAAGGCGGGTGCCCTTTGGGGCGGATATAGCGGGATTAGTCGGGCGGAGTCTGTGCCGTGGCGTAGAGGCTGCTGTGACGTATGTGTCAGCCGTCAGGTCAGTGGCAGGCGGTACAGGCCTCCCGGCAGGGGCTCCACCAGACCGTCGGAGACCAGGCCGTCCAGAGCGCGGGCGCGCTGCACCGGCTCGTCCCAGACGCGGTCGAGCACCGCCTGCGGCACGGGGGCGACGGCTTCGCGCAGGACGGCGAGGAGCTTGCCGCGGACCTGGCGGTCCGTGCCCGCGTACGTCTGCCCGCGGCGGGCGGGCCCGTCGTGCGCGGGCTTCCCGGCGAGGTGCCAGGAGCACCGGTCGGCGATCGGGCAGCGGTGACACGTCTCGTTCTTCGCCGTGCAGACCAGGGCGCCGAGCTCCATGGAGGCGGCGGCCCACCGGGAGGCGGTGCGCTCGTCCTCGGGCAGCAGGGCGCGGGCGAGCCTGCGCTCGGCGGCGGTGGTGGCGTTGGGCGGGTACTGCACGCCGGTCACCGCGCGGGCGAGGACGCGGCGCACGTTGGTGTCGAGGACGGCGTGCCGCTGCCCGTACGCGAAGGAGGCGACCGCGGCGGCCGTGTACTCGCCGATCCCGGGCAGCGCGAGGAGCTGAGCGTGGTCGGTCGGCACGTCGCCGCCGTGCCGTTCCGTTATGGCGACCGCGGCGCCGTGCAGGCGCAGTGCCCGGCGGGGGTAGCCGAGCCGTCCCCAGGCGCGCACCGCCTCGCCCGGGGGCTCCTTGGCCAGGTCGGCCGGGCGGGGCCAGCGGGCCAGCCACTGCTCGTACACGGGCAGGACACGGCTGACCGGGGTCTGCTGCAACATGAACTCGCTGACCATCACCCCCCACGGGCCGGCCTCCGGCCGCCGCCACGGCAGATCGCGGGCGTGCTCGTCGAACCAGGCGATGACGGGTTCGTGCAGGACGCCTCCGGAAGGGGCCGGGGGCGTTGCGGAGGCGGACGCAGCGGCAGACGCAGCGGCGGACGCGGTGGTGGTGACGGCGGTGGCGGGGACGGTGACGGGGATGGCCGGCGGGGCGGAGACGGCCGACGTGACGGGGGCGGCGGCGCTCGGGGTGTGCGGGGTGTGCGGGGTTGCAGTCATGGCACCGTCGATCCTGCCATGCGGGAGTGGGCGCACGCGGTTATCGGAGGTGGCGGGTCGGGACCGGGGCCGCCGGGATGATGATCCGGAGAAAGTTCGATGCCGGGGCGGCGGGTGGGGCGGGGGAACGCGTCGATCTCTCGTACAGTTTGCGCCGTGGGATCTCTGCGCAATCCGGTCGGGCCGCTTCCCTCCTCCATCTACTGGCGACGGAGGGCCGTACTGCTGTCCGTCGTCGCCCTGTTGGCGCTCCTGGCGGCCTGGGTCCTCACCCGCGGCGGCGGAGACACGGGCAGCAACGCGAACGGGTCCAACGGCAAGAATCCCCTGCCCTCGATCACGGCCGGACCGTCCGGTTCGGGTCCTGCGATCAGTGAAGCCCCGGGCGGCCGCGACGAGTCGGGCGGTGGCGGCTCGTCCGGTTCGGGGGACGGCTCGGACGAGGGCGCGGACGAGGGCGCGGACGGCGGGTCGGCCAGCGGATCGGACGGTGGTTCCGGTGACGGCTCCGGGGACTCCGCAGGTTCCGGGTCCGCCAGTGGTTCCGGGGGCGGTGGCGCCGGCTCGGGCGGCGAGGTCGGTGGCGGCACCGGGCAGCGGCTCCCGGCCGGGTCCGGTCTGCCCGACTGCACCACCGGCGATGTCGAGTTGACCCTCCGCAGTGTCCGGAACACCTATGAGCCCGGCGACAAGCCCACCTTCGAACTGATCGCGAAGAACACCTCCGGCAACGACTGCAAGGTCGACCTCGGTCCGAAGAAGGCCGTGTTGACGATCACGCAGGCGGACGCCGACGACGATCTGTGGTCCTCGGTCGACTGCCCCGAGGGCGCCGGCAGCGTCCTGTTCCGCGTGCCCGCCGAGAGCGGCATCACCCGCACCATCGAGTGGGACCGCAAGCCCAGCGAGCCCAACTGCGCGACCCCCTCCGCGCGTTCGGCGCCCGCGGGCACGTACCTGGTGGAGATCAAGGCGCCGGGCCTGGGCAATGACCGGACGTCCTTCGTGCTGGAGAAGGACTAGGAAGGACCAGGACCAGGACCAGGACCGGGGCCGGCAAGTGGCAGAAGGGGTCAAAAGGGGCCGGAAGGAATCCGAAGACCGGTCCGTCCCGCGCCCCAGCCGTCGGCCGGCTACACGTACCGCTCGAGGATCGACGACTCCGCCAGCCGCGACAGCCCCTCGCGTACGCTCCGGGCGCGAGCCTCACCGACGCCGTCCACGGTCTGGAGGTCGTCGACGCTCGCCGCGAGCAGCTTCTGCAGGCCGCCGAAGTGCTCCACCAGCCGGTCGATGATCGCGCCCGGCAGCCGCGGCACCTTCGCCAGCAGCCGGAAGCCGCGCGGGGACACCGCGGAGTCGAGCGCCTCGGGCGAGCCGGTGTAGCCCAGCGCCCGGGCCACCGTGGACAGTTCGAGCAGCTCGGCCTGGGGGAGCGCGTCCAGTTCGGCGAGCGCCTCGTCGACGGTGCGGGAACGCTTGGCCGTCGGCTCGGGCACGTAGTCGCGGACGACCAGCTCGCGCTCCGGCTCCACCCCGGCGATCAGCTCGTCGAGCTGGAGGGCGAGCAGCCGGCCGTCCGTGCCCAGCTCCACCACGTACTCGGCGATCTCGGTCGCGATCCGCCGCACCATCTCCAGGCGCTGCGCCACCGCCGACACGTCGCGGACGGTCACCAGGTCCTCGATCTCCAGCGCGGAGAGCGTGCCCGCCACCTCGTCGAGGCGGAGCTTGTACCGCTCCAGGGTGGCAAGGGCCTGGTTGGCGCGGGAGAGGATCGCCGCCGAGTCCTCCAGCACGCGGCGCTGGCCGCCGACGTACAGCGCGATCAGGCGCATGGACTGGGAGACGGAGACGACCGGGAAGCGCACCTGTTTGCTGACGCGGTCCGCCGTGCGGTGCCGGGTGCCGGTCTCCTCGGTGGGGATCGTCGGGTCGGGCACGAGCTGCACACCGGCCCGCAGGATCTTGGACCCGTCGGTGGACAGGACGATGCCGCCGTCGAGCTTGCACAGCTCACGCAGCCGGGTCGCGGTGAACTCCACGTCCAGTACGAACCCGCCCGTGCACAGGGACTCGACCGTCTTGTCGGAGCCGAGCACGATGAGCCCGCCGGTGTTGCCGCGGAGCACCCGCTCCAGGCCGTCGCGCAGCGCCGTACCCGGTGCCACGGCGCTCAGAGAGGCGCGCATCAGGCCATCGGCACCGGCACTCCCACCGGACTTTCCGGGAGCTGCTGCCCGGTCGTTGGCTGCCACTGCACTCCTCCGGTCGCAGGTTCTGGGGCGCTCCCGCTTTCGCACACTCGGTTCGTACGGACGGGCGAGACCTGGGCAAAGTCTACCGGCGGTCCTCCGCCTCCCGTGGGGCCTCTCGGCGACGCGAACGCGGCAGGACCCTCAGCGCGTCGCCCATGTCGGCCACTTCCAGCACCTTCATCCCCGGCGGGATCTTCCCGGGATCGGACGGGACCAGGGCGTGCGTGAAGCCCAGGCGGTGTGCCTCGGCGAGCCTGCGCTGCACGCCCGTGACCCGGCGGACCTCGCCGGCGAGCCCCACCTCGCCGATCGCCACCAGGTTCTTGGGCAGGGGGGTGTCGCTCGCGGCCGACGCCAGCGCGAGGGCGACCGCGAGGTCCGCGGCGGGCTCCGACAGCCGTACGCCGCCGACGGTCGCCGAGTAGATGTCCCGCTTGCCGAGTGCCGTGATCCGCCCGCGCTGCTCCAGCACCGCCAGCATCATCGAGACGCGGGAGGTCTCCAGGCCCGAGGTGGTACGGCGCGGGGAGGGGATCTGGGAGTCGACGGTGAGCGCCTGCACCTCGGCCACCAGCGGGCGGCGGCCCTCCAGGGTGACCGTCAGACAGGTGCCCGGCACGGGCTCGTCGCGGCGGGTCAGGAACAGGCCGCTGGGGTCGGCCAGGCCCGTGATGCCCTCGTCGTGCAGCTCGAAGCAGCCGACCTCGTCCGTCGCCCCGTACCGGTTCTTGACGCCCCGTACGAGCCTGAGGCGCGCGTGGCGGTCGCCCTCGAAGTGGAGGACGACGTCCACGAGGTGTTCGAGCAGGCGCGGTCCGGCGATGGCACCGTCCTTGGTGACGTGGCCCACGAGGAGGGTGGCCATGCCGCGTTCCTTGGAGGCGCGGATCAGGGCGCCGGCCACCTCGCGGACCTGGGCCATGCCGCCCGGAGCGCCGTCGATCTCCGGGGAGGCGACGGTCTGCACCGAGTCGAGGATCAGCAGGGAGGGCTTGACCGCGTCCAAGTGGCCGAGCACGGCGGACAGGTCGGTCTCCGCGGCGAGGTACAGATGGTCGTCGATGGCGTTGATGCGGTCCGCGCGCAGGCGCACCTGGCTCGCCGACTCCTCACCGGTGACGTACAGCGTGCGGTGCTCGGAGCTCGCCGCCTTGGCCGCCACGTCCAGCAGCAGCGTGGACTTGCCGACGCCGGGCTCGCCCGCGAGGAGCACGACCGCTCCGGGGACGAGGCCGCCGCCGAGGACGCGGTCCAGCTCGGGCACGCCGGTGGAGCGCGCGGTGGCCTGGCGCCCGTCGACCTGGCCGATCGGCAGCGCGGACGAGGTGACGCGGCCCGGTGCCGTCGTCCGGACGGCGGGCGCGCCATACTCCTCGACGGTCCCCCATGCCTGGCACTCGGGGCAGCGGCCGAGCCACTTGGCCGTCTGCCAGCCGCACTCGGTGCAGCGGTAGGACGGCCGGTCCTTGGTGGTCTTCGTACGGGCAGCCATGCACGAAACCGTATCCGGCCCCACTGACAGCTGGCCTCCGCCCCGATGGCTTCGGCCTACGCGGTACACGGCGGCCGTCCGTGGACGATTCCTGTCTGTTCCCGTCCGAACTGGACATCATTCCTTCGTACCGGCCACGGAACCCCAGCTTCCTGTCCTCTTATGAGGGATCGTTTCACCCGTATGGATTAAAAGTGGGCAACGGGGAGGAAGGGGTCGTCGTGCGCCGCCTACGGTCGCACGGGTGATGACCACCAGCCCGGAGACCTCGCCCCGCACCACCGGCGCACAACAGGCGCACCGGAAGACACACGACCGGGAGGCGCAGGACCGGGCGGCCGCGCAACCGTCGGCGCGACGCCCGGCGGCGCAGCGCCCGCCCACGCGCTACGACCCCTACCTCGACGGTCTGTTCACCTACTGCCTGTCCGTGCTGTGCGATCACGACACGGCGATCGCGGCGCTGGCCGGCGCGCTCCGTCTCGCCGAGCGCCGCCGCGGTCCCGTCGCCCCGGACGACCGCCGCCCCCGGCTGTACGCGCTGGCCCGCTGGGCGTGTCTGCGTGAACTGGCCGGCACGGCCCCGAAGAGACTGAAACGCCGGGGCGCGCCCGCCTCCGGCCGTCCCGGAACCGGCGAACGGCGCGCCCCCGACCCCACGCCCGCCGTCCCCCCGGAGACCCAGGCGCGGCGGCGGCGCGAGCTCGCCCGGCTGGCCTGGCCGGAGGCCGCCGGTACGACACCCGGACAGCGCGAGGCGCTCGAACTCGCCGTGCGCCACCAGCTCACCGCCCACGAGATCGCCGCCGTCCTCCGCACGACGCCCGCCTCCGCGCGCGAGCTGCTGGCCTCCGCCGCCTGCGAGGTGGAACGCACCCGCGCGGCCCTCGCCGTCGTGGAGAGCGGCACCTGCCCCGGTGTCTCCCGGCTCACCCACGACCACCGGCTCATCCTCAGCACCACCCTGCGCCGCGAACTGGTCCGTCACGTCGACGACTGCCCCCGCTGCCGCCGTACCGCCGAACACGTCACCCCGGGACGGTGGCCCGGCACCAGCGTCACGCCTGCCGCGCTGCCTCTCGTCGATGCCCCGCGCGCGGCCCTGCGCACGGCGATGGATCAGCTCACGCGCGCGCGGTGCGGCTCTCCGCGTCTCGACCGGCGCGGTTTCCCCATGGACTTCAATGACCGTGCCGCCCGCCGTGGCCGGCTGCGCACGCGTGCCGTCACGACGACCGTCGTCGCCACCGTCGTCGCGGCGCCCGTCCTCGCCGCCTGGGCCGCCTTCCGGGACGCCCCCTCCGTCGGCGACGGCGCCGACGGCCGCGCGGTCACCGTGCGCGAGGCACACGACGCGGACGGAGCGGACGGAGCCGGCGACGGTGCGGGCGGTACGGGTGGCACGGCCGGCCACGAGCACGCCGACAGCGCCGGCACCGGGCCCGGCCGCACCGGGAAGGACGCGGACGCCTCCGGCGTCGTCTCCACGGTCCCCGGCCCGGGCGCCGGAGAACTCGCCGTGGAAGCGGCCGGCGACGGCGACACCACGCTCATCACCCTGACGGCGTCGGGGCACGCACCGGTCGCCTGGTCCGCGCGGACCGACGCCCACTGGCTCTACTTCAGCCGCTCCTCGGGAACCCTCGCGCCCGGCGCATCGGTGACGATCAAGGTGCACGTCGACCGGCTGCGGGAGCCCGCGGGCCACTGGAGGGCCCAGGTGTCGGTCGCGCCCGCGGGAGCCGTCGTCTCCATCGAGGGCTACGGACCCACCGCCGGGCCGAGCGACCCACGGCCGGACGACGCGCGGCCGAGCGACCCACGACCGGCCTCTCCCGGCCCGCGCCCCGGCTCGACGGCACCGGGCACCCCGCCGTCCACGCCCGCCCCCGAACCCGCGCCCGGCGCCCCGGGCTCCTCCGCCCCGGCACCGACGCCCTCGTCCCCGGCCACCGCGACAACCACGGGCCCCGGCGGACCGGGGCCGCAGACGGGCGGCAACGACAGTCCCGACGGCTCGGAGCGGGCGGACGGCTAGGGCGGACGGTCAGGGCTGAGGACCAGGCCCGATCAGGCCCGATCAGCGTGCCGGATCGGTCGGTTCTGATGATCCCGCTGATCCCGCTGATCCCGCTGATCCCGCTGATCCCGCTGATCCCGCCGGTTACGCCGGTTCCGCTGGTTACACCGGGTTCGTCGGGTCCGCCGGATGCGGTGCCAGCAGCGGCAGCTGCGACGCCAGGCGCTCCTCGCACAGTTCGACCAGCCGGTCGTACCCGGCCTTGCCCATCAGCTCGATCAGCTCCGGCCGGTAGGAGACGTACACCGGCTCGCCCGCGCCGTGCGCCGAGGTCGCCGACGTGCACCACCAGTGCAGGTCGTGGCCGCCCGGACCCCAGCCCCGCCGGTCGTACTCACCGATGGAGACCTGGAGCACGCGTGTGTCGTCGGGGCGGTCGATCCACTCGTACGTGCGCCGGACCGGCAGCTGCCAGCAGACGTCCGGCTTGGTCTCCAGGGGCTCGCGGCCCTCCCGCAGCGCCAGGATGTGCAGCGAACAGCCTGCGCCACCGGCGAAACCGGGCCGGTTCTGGAAGATGCACGACCCCTTGTACGGGCGGGTCTGGCGCTCGCCGTCCTCGTCCTCCGAGACCCAGCCGGACCGGGTGCCCACGTCGTGGAACTGCCAGATCTCCGGAGTGAGCCGCGCCACATGTCCGGCGACCCGCTTCTCGTCGTCCTCGTCCGAGAAATGGGCACCCAGAGTGCAGCAGCCGTCGTCCGCGCGGCCGGCCTGGATGCCCTGGCAGCCGCTGCCGAAGACACAGTTCCAGCGGGAGGTCAGCCATGTCAGATCGCAGCGGAAGACCTGCTCGTCGTCCGCCGGATCAGGGAACTCCACCCACGCGCGCGCGAAGTCGAGCCCCTTCTCATCGGGCTCCGGAGAACGTTTCGCCGGCTTCGCGCGCCCCGTCGCCTCCGCTCCAGCCTCCGCACCAGACCCCGTCCGCGTCCCCGCCTGCGCCTGCGAAGAACGCACGGCGTATTTGGCGTCCTTCGTCGCCTTCGCGGACTTCGCCGCCTTTTCGTCCTTCGCCTTTTTCGTCTTTGGCACCCGTCCAGGGTAGGGCGCCCGGTACTGCTTCCGTGCCTGGTGGCGTACGTACAAGCAGTAGCGTTCCGTACATGAGACTCGGTGTCCTCGATGTGGGTTCGAACACGGTGCATCTGCTGGTGGTGGACGCACACCCGGGCGCACGCCCCCTTCCCGCGTACTCGTACAAGGTGGAGCTGCGGCTCGCCCAGCTCCTCGACGAGGACGGGGCGATAACCGAGCGGGGGGTCGAGAGGCTGGTCGGGGTCGTCCAGGAGGCCCTGCAGGCCGCCGAGGACAAGGGCGTCGAGGATCTGCTGCCGTTCGCGACGTCCGCCGTTCGGGAGGCCGGCAACGCCGACGACGTCCTCGCGCGCGTGCGGGCCGAGACGGGCGTCGAGCTCCAGGTGCTCACCGGCGAGGAGGAGGCCCGGCTCACGTTCCTGGCCGTGCGCCGCTGGTTCGGCTGGTCGGCCGGGAAGCTGCTCGTGCTCGACATCGGCGGCGGCTCCCTGGAGATCGCGTACGGCATGGACGAGGAGCCGGACACCGCGGTGTCGCTGCCGCTGGGCGCGGGCCGGCTGACGGCGGGCTGGCTTCCGGGGGACCCGCCGGACCCGGCCGACGTGAAGGCGCTCCGCCGCCATGTACGCACCGAGATCGCCCGCACTGTGGGGGAGTTCAAGCGGTTCGGCGCCCCCGACCATGTGGTCGCCACCTCGAAGACCTTCAAACAGCTCGCCCGGCTCGCCGGTGCCGCGCGCTCCACCGAGGGCCTCTACGTCCAGCGCGAGCTCAAGCGGGAGTCCCTGGAGGGCTGGGTCCCGCGGCTCGCCGGGATGACCGTCGCCGAGCGCACCGAACTGTCCGGGGTGTCCGTGGCCCGCGCGGGCCAGCTCCTCGCGGGGGCCCTGGTCGCCGAGGGCGCCATGGACCTCTTCGGCGTGGAAGCCCTGGAGATCTGCCCCTGGGCCCTGCGCGAGGGCGTGATCCTGCGCAGCCTGGACCACATGCCGGTGATGTGAGCGGTGCCGGTGATGTGAGGGATGCCGGTGATGTGAGCGCCAGGGGCTCGGCGCGGGGCGGGTGGGCTCGGGGCGGGGTGGGGCGGGGTACGGCGGGGGTGTGCGGCGGCACGGCGGCACGTCCCGCCCCCGGGGCATCTCCCGCCGACGGCGTGATGCCCCGGGCGGCGGGGGCACGCACCATGCGCCGACGGCGTGCCTCCGGCCCTCTACCACCTGCTGTCGGCGTGACATCCACCACCCGGGAACGGCGGGCCGCAGCCGCTCCCGCGTCCGTATGCCCGGGTCAGCCGACGGCCGCCCCCGCACCCTCACGCCGGTGCCACAGCAACCGGCTCCCGGTGCGCAGCGCGGCCCCGTACCCTGTCCCTCGTGGCAGAACCAGCGGTGCGCATCCCGGACGCGAAGGTCGCGCTGTCGACGGCCTCCGTCTATCCGGAGTCGACGGCGACGGCCTTCGAGATCGCCGCGCGCCTCGGTTACGACGGGGTCGAGGTCATGGTGTGGACCGACCCGGTGAGCCAGGACATCGAGGCGCTGCGCAGACTCTCCGACTATCACCAGATCCCCGTCCTGGCCGTCCACGCCCCCTGTCTGCTGATCACTCAGCGCGTGTGGTCCACGGACCCCTGGGTCAAGCTCCAGCGCGCCCGGGCCGCCGCCGAGAAGCTCGGCGCGAGCACCGTCGTCGTCCATCCCCCCTTCCGCTGGCAGCGCCAGTACGCGCGTGACTTCGTCACGGGAATCTGGCGGATGGCGGACGAGACCGATGTGCGATTCGCCGTCGAGAACATGTACCCCTGGCGCTACCGCGACCGCGAGATGCTCGCGTACGCGCCCGACTGGGATGTCACGAAGGACGACTACCGTCACTTCACGATCGATCTCAGCCACACCGCGACCGCCCGTACGGACGCCATACAGATGGTGGACCGCATGGGCGACCGCCTCGGCCACCTCCACCTCGCCGACGGCAACGGCTCCAACAAGGACGAGCACCTGGTCCCGGGCCGCGGCACCCAGCCCTGCGCGGAGGTGTTGGAGCGCCTCGCCCTGAGCGGCTTCGACGGCCATGTCGTCATCGAGGTCAACACCCGTCGCGCGATGTCCAGTGCCGAACGCGAGGCCGACCTCGCGGAGGCCCTGGCTTTCACCCGGCTGCACCTCGCGTCCTCCGCCGCCTCCGCCGCCTCCGCGGCCTCGGCGTCTTCCGCCTCCTCCGCATCCTCCGCGGCGAAGGCGCCCCGGACGTGACCGAGGCCACTCCCCGGCGCAGGGGACGGCCGCCCCGTGCACAGTCGGCCGACCTCCCGGCCGCCCGCGACCGCATCCTCGACGCCGCCCGCGAGGTGTTCTCCGAGCGCGGCTACGACAAGACGTCCGTACGCGGCATCGCCAAGGCCGCCGGTGTCGACCCGGCGCTCGTGCACCACTACTTCGGCAGCAAGGAACAGGTCTTCGAAGCGGCCGTCTCGGTCACCTTCGCACCCGCCATGGACGCCCCGAAGGCGATCGAGGAGGGTCCCCTGGACGGTGTCGGCGAACGCCTGACCCGCTTCGTCCTCGGCGTCTGGGAGGACCCGGTGACCCGTACGCCGCTGCTCGCGGTCGTCCGGTCCGCCGTGAACAACGAGACCGCGGCCGCCGTCTTCCGCCGCATCATCGCCACGCACGTGCTGCGCCGCATCGTCGCCCGGCTGGCGGTCCCGGACGCCGAACTACGCGCGGAACTCGCCGCCGCCCAGCTCGTGGGCATGGTCATGCTGCGGCATGTCATCAAGGTTGAGCCGCTGGCGTCGGCGGACCCGGAGAAGATCATCGCGCGGGTGGCGCCGGTGGTGCAGGGACATCTGACGAGTCCGTGAGCGGGGCCGGTCACGCAGGTCACGCGGGTCACACAGGTCACGCGGGGTCAAGCCGCTGCCTGCGCTGTCCGGCCGGAACACCGCCCCCGCTCCACCGAGACGTACATCCCGCATACCGGACCATCTGTCCGCCCACTGGATGACCGGCGTACGCTCGAAGCAGTCCGATCGACCGGCCGCAGAGCCGGTCCGCCCCGAAGGAGCGAGCGACGATGCCCGAGCTGAGGTCCCGCACAGTCACCCACGGCCGCAACATGGCGGGCGCCCGCGCCCTTATGCGGGCCTCCGGTGTACCGGGCGAGGACATCGGCCGCAAGCCGATCATCGCCATCGCGAACTCCTTCACCGAGTTCGTGCCGGGCCACACCCACCTCCAGCCCGTCGGCAGGATCGTCAGCGAGGCGGTCAAACAGGCGGGCGGTATCCCGCGCGAGTTCAACACGATCGCCGTCGACGACGGCATCGCGATGGGCCACGGCGGCATGCTCTACTCGCTGCCGTCCCGCGACCTGATCGCCGACAGCGTCGAGTACATGGTCGAGGCCCACTGCGCCGACGCCCTGGTCTGCATCTCCAACTGCGACAAGATCACCCCGGGCATGCTGATGGCGGCGCTCCGCCTGAACATCCCGACCGTCTTCGTCTCCGGCGGCCCGATGGAGTCCGGCCGCGCCACCCTCGTCGACGGGACGGTCCGTACGCTCGACCTGGTCGACGCGATCTCCGACGCCGTGAACGACAACATCTCGGACGAGGACATCCTCCGTATCGAGGAGAACGCCTGTCCGACCTGCGGCAGCTGCTCCGGCATGTTCACCGCCAACTCGATGAACTGCCTGACCGAGGCGATCGGCCTCTCCCTCCCCGGCAACGGCTCGGTGCTCGCCACGCACACGGCCCGCCGGGCGCTGTACGAGAACGCGGCGCGCACGGTCATGGACATCACCCGCCGCTACTACGAGCAGGACGACGACACGGTCCTGCCCCGCAACATCGCCACCTTCGCGGCCTTCGAGAACGCGATGGCACTGGACATCGCGATGGGCGGCTCCACCAACACGATCCTGCACCTGCTGGCCGCCGCCCAGGAGGCGGGCGTCCCGTTCGGCCTGGCGGAGATCGACGCGGTGTCGCGCCGCGTGCCCTGCCTGGCGAAGGTCGCCCCGAACGTCACCAAGCGGGGCACGTACTACATGGAGGACGTGCACCGCGCCGGCGGTATCCCCGCCCTGCTGGGCGAGCTGTACCGGGCCGGTCTCCTCAACGAGGACGTGAACTCCGTCCACAGCCCGTCCCTCTCCGACTGGCTGAAGACGTGGGACGTGCGTGGCGGCTCCCCGTCCCCCGAGGCGGTCGAGCTCTGGCACGCGGCCCCCGGCTGCGTCCGCTCCGCCGAGGCCTTCTCCCAGTCCGAGCGCTGGGAGACCCTCGACACCGACGCCGAGAACGGCTGCATCCGCTCCGCCGAGCACGCCTACTCCAAGGACGGCGGCCTCGCGGTCCTCAAGGGCAACCTGGCCGTGGACGGCTGCGTCGTGAAGACGGCCGGCGTCGACGAGTCGATCTGGACGTTCGAGGGCCCGGCGGTGGTCTGCGAGTCGCAGGAGGAGGCCGTCGAGAAGATCCTCAACAAGCGGATCACCCACGGCGACGTCGTCGTCATCCGCTACGAGGGCCCCAAGGGCGGCCCCGGCATGCAGGAGATGCTCCACCCGACGTCCTTCCTCAAGGGCCGCGGCCTGGGCAAGACCTGCGCGCTGGTCACCGACGGCCGCTTCTCCGGCGGCACCTCCGGCCTCTCCATCGGCCACGCCTCCCCCGAGGCGGCCTCCGGCGGCACGATCGCCCTGGTCGAGGACGGTGACCGCATCCGCATCGACATCCCGGGCCGCTCGATCGAGCTGCTGGTGGACGACGCGGAGCTGGCCCGCCGAGAGCAGGCCCTGAACGGCGCGTACGCCCCGAAGAACCGTGACCGCAAGGTCTCCGCCGCCCTGCGCGCCTACGCCGCGATGGCGACGAGCGCCGACAAGGGCGCGGTGCGGGACGTGACGAAGCTGGGCTGAGCCGACTCGCTGACGCAGGACGTTCCCTTACGCATCACGGGTCACGGGGCACGGGACACGGGGCACGGGGCACGGGTCACGCATCACGCATCACGGAATACGGAATCACGGCCGGGGGCCGCTGCCGACGACGACACCGTCTGTCGGCAGCGGCCCCCGGCCGAGTCCGTCCGCCGGTTCCCGGTTCCGCTACCAGCCCGCCGGTTCCCCCGCGCCCACCGCGAACAGCGACCCGTCCGGAGCCCCGGCGTACACCTTTTCCCCGGCCGCGACCGGCGGCGGCAACGAGGAGACCATCGACTCCGAGTCCTCGGCGAGGCGCGGCTTCGTCTGGCCCAGCAGCCTGCCCCGGGCGGTGTCGATGGCGAGAAGCCGTCCGTCGGCGGCGGTGAAGTACAACCGCTGCCCGGCCACGACGGGCGGTGAGGCGAAGCTGACGGATGTCTCCAGCCGCCACAGCTGCCCCCGCCCACCGGCCCGGGTGTCGACGGCGACCAACGAGCCACCGTCCGCCGTCAGGTAGACCGTCTCGTCGTGGACGACGGCCAGCGCGCCGGGAAGCCCGAAGCGCAGTTCGAACCGCCGGACGGTGCGGCTCGCGACGTCGTACCGCACGACGGCGTTCGCGTACGAGTCCGTGTCGGTCGAGGTGAACCAGAGCGTGCCGTCGCGGGCGCCCACCAGGCCCAGCGCCCCGTCCAGCCGTCGCTGCCAGCGTGTGTCGCCCGTCTGCGGGTCCACAGCGGTCACCCGTGTCCCGTCGGTCCCGGACGGGTTCACCGCGTACGCGAGCCCGTCACCGTACGACCGGAAGCTCGGCGACGGCAGCCCCGGGAACGCGCGTCGCCACTTCTCCTCGCCGGTGGCCGCGTCCAGGGCGGTGACCGTCGAGTCGACGCCGCTGAGCAGGACGACTCCGCCCACGTGGGAGACGGGGCCGTCGGACTCCGCCAGGTCACGGCTCCAGCGGGTGCGGCCGGTCGCCGGATCGAGCACGGTGAGCCGTCGGCCGTCCCCGCTCACGACGTGCAGAAGCCCGCCCGAGAGCGTGGGTGCGTCTGGAATCCAGTCGTCCCTCGGCGCCTCGCTCCGTGACCACAGGACCTCGCCGTCGTCCGGGTCCACGGCCGCGGCCAGGACTCCGGGCCGGGAGCAGTAGAGCGCCTGGGGCGTGTACGAGCACCAGGGCATGCCGGTGGCCTCGGCGCCGTGCGCGCCCAGGGTGACGTCCCACGGCCGGAAGGCGCTTCCCGGCGGCTTCCCCTCCCGGGAGTCCGCGGGGGAGTCGGCGCTCGGGTGGAGGACGAAGACCCCGGCGACGGCTGTGAGCACGGCGAGGACGGCGGCGGGAACCCACACCCGACGGGCACGGGCCCTCGTGAGAGACCGGGGACGCTTGCCGGTGGCGGAGGATCCCCCGCCGGTGGCCGAGGAGCTGAGGACAGGCCTTTCAGCGGAATCGTCACTGCGGCCGCCGTCTCCGTCTCCGTCTCCGCCTTCGTCTCCGCCGACACCGTCGGCCGGCAGTCCGCGCGATCGCCGCCGAGCGTGATGGGTGACATCTGACCGGCCGGATCCCGCGGACGGCGCCCAGTCCGTAGCTTCGTCGGCACCCTGCTGCCCGGGTATGAACGTCTGGGTCTCGTACGAGGCCCGCACCGACCTCAGCTCCGCCATCAGCTCGTCAGGGGTGGGCCGCTCCTCGGGCTCCTTCGCCAGACAGCGCGCGACCAGCCCGGACAACTCCTCGGGCACGCCTGTCAAGTCCGGCTCGTCATGAACGACCTGATATGCCACCAGATACGGACTGTCGGAGTCGAAGGGCCCGCTGCCGGTCGCCGCGTGCACGATGACGGACCCGAGAGCGAAGACGTCGGCGGCCGGCCCCACCTCCCGTGGCCTGCGGAACTGCTCCGGCGCCATGAACGGAGGCGTGCCGATCAGCTTGCCGGTCTCGGTGCGCAGTTCGCTGTCGGAGGGCCGGGAGATCCCGAAATCGATGACTTTGGGACCGTCCTCGGCCAGCAGTACGTTGCTGGGCTTGAGATCGCGGTGCACCACGCCGGCCCGGTGGATGTCCCGCAGGGCCTCGGCGAGTCCCGCCATCAGCTGCCGCAGCCGCGCCGGAGGCAGCGAACCGTTCCGCTTCACATGCTGGGCGAGGGTCGGGCCGGGGATGAAGAGGGTCGCCATCCAGGGGCGCCGGGCCTCGGGGTCGGCGTCGACCACGGGGGCGGTGAAAGCACCGCTGACCCGCCGTGCGGCCGCCACCTCCTGCCTGAACCGCCCCCTGAACTCGGGGTCCTCGGCGAAGTCGGCGTGCACGACCTTGACCGCCAGCCGTAGCCCGGACGTCGACCGCGCCAGATGTACGACTCCCATGCCGCCGGAGCCGAGCTCCGCCTCCAGCAGGTACTGACCGGCGTATCGCGGAGACTCCGCTTCCGATTCCGAACCGGCGCTGCGCTGTGGCGGCATCCTCACCCCCGTGTGTTCGGCCGCGTGCGCGTCGCGCAGAGCCTAGTCGATGCCGCGTACGAAACCCCGGTGGCTTGCTAGCCTCGGCGCATCACGTGTGATTGGCGTGAACTATTCAACGGGGCAACGGGGAAAACGGGGAGGCCGCCATGGCCATGGACAACATCGACATCTCGGGTACGAGGGACGACGCGACCGCGACCGAGACCACGACCACAACCGAGACCACCACCGTGGCCGATATGACGGCTGCGACCGACACGACGGCTGCGGAAGAAGCGACCGCCACCGTCCAGGCGGCAGTCCGCCTGTACGCGGTGGCACCGGGCGTGCGCCTCAACGTCCGCAGCGGACCGGGCACGCAGTACGGCGTCGTGCGCACCCTGCCCGAGGGCGCGAGCGTGTCGATCCGCTGCCAGCGACCCGGCACGACCGTCAGTGGCCCGTACGGCACGACGAACATCTGGGACAACATCGCCGGCGGCCAGTTCGTCTCCGACGCGTACGTGTACACGGGCGCCGACGGTTACGTGGCGCCGCGCTGCTCCTAGTACCGGGACCGTGAGGGCGGGGGCCGGGCGGACCGGAGCGATAATCGCCGGGTGAGCGACGAGCAGAACGGCACCCCGGCGGCCCGGACCACGGGCCCCCAGCCCGAACCCATCCGTTTCTTCGGGACGACCTGGCTGAACCACGACGACGGCTACCGGCTGCGCCGCGTGGCCGTCTCCGCCGGTTCGCTCGCCGCGGTCGCCGTCACCTGCCTGGTGCTCCGCTTCGCCTACGAGGGCCTGCAGATCGGAGCGGTGGGCGGCTTCGTCTCCCTCCTGGTCGTCGTCATGTTCGCGGTGTGCAGCGCGCTCGCCTTCGGCCACACCTGGGGCGGCTACGGCAAGCGCCCCGACCCCGAACGCCAGGCTTCGCTGCGCGGACTGCTCACCATCGGCTTCCTCGGCTCCCTTCTCGCCTACTTCTTCCGCTCCCTCACCGAGGCCCCGGGCGAGAAACTGCACCGCGAGGAGTACGAGAAGGCCCGCACCCAGTACGAGCGCCGCACGAACCGCCGTACCGGCAACCCCTCCCGCCGCCGTCCGTAGCAGTCACCCCTCGTCGTCGGCGTGAGCACTCGCCTTGACGCCGCACACCTCCAGGAGCACTGTTCATCACATGATGAATAACTCCCCGAGTCCACCGCACCCCCCAGACCCACCGCACCCCCCAGACCCCCCGGACGCCGCGGACCCCCCGGACCCACCGGCCGCCGTGGACCCGCCGGACGCCCCAGACCCCTCGGCCGCCGCGGACCCGCCAGACACCGCGAATCCCCCGACCGCCACCCCGACCGCCACACCGACCGCCACCCCGGCCGTCCGAGCTCGAGACCTCACTGTCGTCCGCGGCTCCCGCACGGTCCTGCGCTCTCTGGACTTCACCGTCCCGCGCGGCCGGATCACCGGCCTCCTCGGTCCCTCGGGATGCGGCAAGTCGACCCTGATGCGCGCGATCGTCGGCACCCAGGCCAAGGTCACGGGAACCCTGGACATCCTCGGCCACCCGGCGGGCACCGCCCGTCTCCGCTCGTGCATCGGCTACGTCACCCAGGCACCCTCGGTCTACGACGACCTCACCGTGCGCCAGAACCTCGACTACTTCGCCGAGATCCTCGACCCCGGCCGCGGCCGCACGGCCACCGCCCGCCGGGCCGCGAACGTCACCCGCGCCATCGACGACGTCGCCCTCACCACCCACGCCGACGCCCTCGCCGGCAACCTCTCCGGCGGCCAGCGCAGCCGCGTCTCCCTCGCGGTCGCCCTCCTCGGTACGCCCGATCTCCTGGTCCTCGACGAGCCGACCGTCGGCCTCGACCCCGTCCTCCGCCGCGACCTGTGGCACCTCTTCCACCGCATCGCCGCCGACCGGGGCGCCACGCTGCTCGTCTCCTCCCACGTCATGGACGAGGCCGAGCGCTGCCACCACCTCCTCCTGATGCGCGGAGGCCGGCTCCTCGCCGACGACACCCCGGACGCCCTGCGCGCCCGTACCGGAGCGGAGACGGTCGAAGCCGCGTTCCTGCGCCTGGTCGACGAGGCGACCGCGGCGGACACTCCCGGAAGGGAGACGGCAAGAGGGGGCTCCTCATGACCACGCACGCGACCAGCCACCCGCCCACGCTCGAGACCGGGCACGTGCCCGCGCGCGAGACCGGGCACGTGCCCGCGCGAACGATCAGTTACTCCCGTACGACGGCGACGGCCACCCGGGTCCTGCGCCAGCTGGCCCACGACCCCCGCACCATCGCGCTGATGCTGCTGGTCCCGTGCGTGATGCTGATCCTGCTCCGCTACGTCTTCGACGGCAGCCCGCGCACCTTCGACTCCATCGGTGCCTCGCTGCTCGGCATCTTCCCGCTGATCACGATGTTCCTGGTGACGTCGATCGCCACCCTCCGCGAACGCACCTCGGGCACGCTCGAACGCCTCCTCGCCCTGCCCCTCGGCAAGGCCGACCTCATCGCGGGCTACGCCCTCGCCTTCGGCGCCCTGGCGGTCGTCCAGTCCGCGCTGGCCACGGGACTGGCGCTGTGGTTCCTGGACCTGGACGTCATGGGGTCCCCGTGGCTGCTCCTCGTGGTCGCCCTCCTGGACGCCCTGCTCGGCACCGCCCTCGGCCTCTTCGTCTCGGCCTTCGCCGCCTCGGAGTTCCAGGCCGTCCAGTTCATGCCGGCCGTGATCTTCCCCCAGCTCCTCCTCTGCGGCCTCTTCACCCCGCGCCCCGACATGCACCCCGTCCTGGAGGCGATCTCGAACGTCCTCCCGATGTCGTACGCCGTCGACGGCATGAACGAGGTGCTCCACCACACCGAGATGACGGCCGGCTTCGTACGCGACGCCCTGATCGTGGCGGCCTGTGCCCTGCTGGTCCTCGCCCTCGGAGCGGCCACACTCCGCCGCAGAACCTCCTGACCGTGACCGACGACCGGTCACTCCCCCCACCGGACGCCCCCACCCGGCCCGACATCCCGCCCGACATCCCGCCCACCGGACAGCTCACCCCCGCCGGCAGCCCGGGTGCGAGGATGCCCCCAGGACGACGCACTCCCGGAGGGCACCCGCACCATGACCCAGAAAGTCGCAGTCCTCGGCACCGGAAAGATCGGCGAGGCCCTGCTCAGCGGCATGATCCGAGCCGGCTGGGCACCCGGGGACCTCCTGGTCACCGCCCGCCGCCCCGAGCGGGCCGAAGAACTCCGCACCCGCTACGGAGTCACCCCGGTCACCAACGCCGAGGCCGCCAAGACCGCCGACACCCTCATCCTCACGGTCAAGCCTCAGGACATGGCCGCCCTCCTCGACGAACTCGCCCCGCACACCCCCGCCGACCGCCTGGTCATCAGCGGCGCCGCGGGCATCCCCACCGCCTTCTTCGAGGAGCGCCTCGCCCAGGGCACCCCCGTCGTGAGGGTCATGACGAACACCCCCGCCCTCGTCGACGAGGCGATGTCCGTCATCTCCGCCGGCACCCACGCCACCGCCGACCACCTCGCCCACGCAGAGGAGATCTTCGGCGCCGTCGGCAAGACGCTCCGCGTCCCCGAGACCCAGCAGGACGCCTGCACGGCCCTGTCCGGCTCGGGCCCGGCGTACTTCTTCTACCTGGTCGAGGCGATGACCGACGCGGGCATACTCCTCGGCCTGCCCCGCGACAAGGCCCACGACCTCATCGTCCAGTCCGCCATCGGCGCGGCCACCATGCTCCGCGACAGCGGAGAGCACCCCGTCCGGCTCCGCGAGAACGTCACGTCCCCCGCGGGCACCACCATCAGCGCCATCCGCGAACTGGAGAACCACGGCGTACGGGCCGCCCTCATCGCGGCCCTGGAGGCCGCCCGCGACCGCAGCCGCGAACTGGCCTCCGGCAAGAAGGACTGACCCCGCCCGGCAACGCACTCCCGGGGGCGGCAGCTCACCCCGCCGCGGTCACGACCTCCTCCGTCGTCACCACGCGCGCGAAGCCGCCCCCGTGCAGGGACACCGCCGAGGCCCGCGCGAGCTCCTCCGCGCTCCGCCGCCAGCCGAACGGCCCGGCCAGATCGAAGGTGTACGTCGCGTCGTACGCGACCAGCACGTCGTACCCGAGATTCCCGCCCATCCGCGCGGTCGTCTCCACACACATGTTCGTCTGGATCCCCGCCACGACGATCTGCCCGATCCCCTGAGCCCGCAGCCAGGCACCCAGATCCGGCGTGCCGAGGAAGGCCGAGTTCACGGTCTTGGTGAGGAACAGCTCCGGACCGGCGCCCTTCCCGCGCCGCTGCTCCACGTACTCCTTGAGCTCATTGCCGGCGTATCCGGGCCGCAGCGGCGACTGGGGCTTCGGCGAGTCGTGCCGTACGAACACCACCGGCCGCCCCATCGCCTGCCACACGTCGATGAGCGCCGCGATGTTGTCGTCGGCCTCCGGATTGTTCCGCGGTCCCCAGAAGCCGGACTCCTCGAAGCCCTTCTGCACATCCACGACGACCAGCGCGGCGTCCCGCGCGACCTCGACGCCCCCCGCGGTCTTTCCAACCTCTGCGACGGTCTTCGCGACCTCTGCGACGTCCACGGTCTCTGCGGCTTCCACGGTCCCCGCGACACCTGTGTTCTTGTTCTCCATGCCGACGATCCTGCCGCCGCCGGCCCCACCACCCCAGAGGGGGAAAAGTCAGCGATCGATGGTTTACTGCCAGCCGTGGAAAGCTCCGGCCCGCAGGACACCCGCCACGACACCCGCCGCCCGTACCGCGACGCCGGCCGCCCGTACCGCGTCGCCCTCCTCGCCTTCCCCGGCATCCGGGCCTTCGACGTCTCCGTCATCACCGAGGTCTGGGGCACCGACCGCACCGACCGCGGCGCCCCCGCCTTCGACCTGCGCCGTGTCGCCGCCGACCGCGCCACCCCGGTCCCGATGCGCGGCGGCCTCACACTCCTCCCCGACCGCACCCTCACCTGGCTGCCCCGGGCCGACCTGATCCTGGTCCCCGGCCTCGACGACCACCTCACACCCGCCCCAGCGCCCGCCCTCGACGCCCTCCGCCGTGCCCATGCCCGGGGCACCCCCATCGCGGCCCTCTGCGGCGGCGCCTTCACCCTCGCCCAGGCCGGCCTGCTCGACGGCCGCCGCGCCATCACCCACTGGAACCTCGTCGACCTCCTGCGCGCCCACCACCCCCGCGTCACCGTCGTCCCCGACGCCCTGTTCATCGAGGACGACAACATCTGGACCGCGGCCGGCACCGCGGCCGGCATCGATCTCTGCCTCCACCTCGTCCGACGTGCCCACGGAGCCGAGGCCGCGGCCACCATCGCCCGCTCGATGGTCACCGCGCCCTTCCGCACCGGCACCCAGGCACAGTTCATCGAGCACCCCACCCCGCGCGCGGACCGCGACGCCGACGCCCTCGCCGCCGTCCGCGAGCACGCACTGCGCCACCTCCACGAACCGTTGACCGTCGCCGACCTGGCCGCCCACGCCGGTATGTCCCCGCGCTCCTTCGCCCGCCACTTCACCGCGGCGACCGGGACCACCCCGCTCCGCTGGCTTCTCGACCAGCGCGTCGCGGCGGCCCAGAAACTCCTCGAACGCACCGACCTCCCCATGCCCGAGGTCGCCCGCCGCGCGGGGTTCGGCAGCGAGGTCACAATGCGCCAGCACTTCGCAGCGCGCCTCGCCACCAGCCCCCGCGCCTACCGAGCGGCGTTCGGCACAGGCCCGGACACCGACACCGACACCGACACCGACACCTACGCGGACACGGGCGCGCTCACGGGCGGCAGCAGCCCGATCGCCCGATAGGCGGCGTCCACCATCGGCCGGGCCATGCCCCGTGCCTTCTCCGCACCGTCCCGCAGCACCCCTTCCACATACGCGGAATCGGCGCACAGCTCACGGTGCCTCTCCTGTACGGGCCTGAGCAGCTCGACCACGGCCTCCGCGGTGTCCTTCTTCAGAGCGCCGTACGACGCGTACCCACCGCTCAACTTCTCCGGGTCCGCACCCGAGCACGCCGCGAGGATCTCCAGCAGGTTGGCCACCCCCGGCCGCGACTCCCGGTCGTACACGACGTCCTGCCCGCTGTCCGTCACGGCCCGCATGATCTTCTTCCGCACGACATCGGGCTCATCCAGCAGATAGACGATCCCGGGCCCGGAGTCGTCGGACTTCCCCATCTTCGCCGTGGGCTCCTGCAGGTTCATGACCCGGGCCGCCACCGGCGGCAGCGTGGCCTTCGGCACCACGAACGTCTGCCCGTACCGATGGTTGAACCGCACGGCCAGATCCCGCGCGAGCTCCACATGCTGTGCCTGGTCGTCCCCCACCGGCACCTCGGCGGTCCCGTACGCGAGGATGTCCGCAGCCATGAGCACGGGATACGTCAGCAGCGACAGCCGCACACTCCCGCCCCGCTCCCGCTCCCGCGCCGCCTTCTCCTTGTACTGGATCATGCGCCGCATCTCCCCGTCCGTGGCCACGCACTCCAGCACGTACGACAGGCGCGCGTGCTCGTCGACATGACTCTGTACGAAGAGGGTGCACAGGTCCGGGTCGAGCCCGGAGGCCAGCAGCAACGTCGCCGACTGCCGACTCAGCCGGCGCACCCGCGCCGGATCGTGGTCCACGGTCAGCGCGTGCAGATCGACGACGCAGAACAGCGCGTCGGCCCGGTGCTGGTCCACCGTGGCCCACTGGCGCATGGCCCCCAGATAGTTCCCCAGCGTCAGATGCCCGGTCGGCTTGATACCGCTGAAGACCCGTGTCATCTCGTTCTCTCCATCTCTCCGGTGCCCCGCTGTCCGGGTGCTCCGATCGGTCGGAGCCGCCGTGCCCGTCGGCCGGCTCCTCCAGGAGGGAGAAACAAGAACGGCCGCCAAGCGGCGGCCGTCGAGTGCGTACGTGACCAGGCCGCCGTCAGGCGGCCCACCACAGCTGGGTGCACATACGCTTCGTCATCACGTCATCCAGCGTACGCCCCGGGAGTGTCTTCTGGACCGGGGTTGACACGCCGTAGCCCCATCCGTATTGTTCTCCGAGTTGTCCGACGTGAGCGCCGACTCCGGTCGGTCCCCGGACAGCCATTCCGCAGGTACCACCCACTCTCGACGATCAGTCGATCTGTCGTCGCGTCATTGGCGTGGGCATTTGCGAAATGAGGAATCCGCGTTCGAAAGGACGCAGCCCCGATTAGCTCGGGAGCCGGGAATCCGCTAAAGTCTCACCAGTCGGAACGGCCCAACGGCCGGGAAGACGACTCCCGCTGACTGGGAATCAGGCCCGAAAGGATCTGATAGAGTCGGAACCGCCGGAAAGGGAAACGCGA